>OZ220672.1:0-4189098 GCA_965116315.1 Dehalococcoidia bacterium | reverse complement strand
GCAGGGTAGCCGTCGACTCCCCCGCGGCGACGGTGTTCGAGCTATTCCAGGCGGAGATGGCGAAGGCGATAGCCGAAGCCAGGGCCCCAGGTTCTGCCGGTTGGGCGCTGGGCAGGGCATCGAACGCCATCGTGCCCTACACCCTGCTCGCGGCACGGCGCACGGGCCACACGTCGCGGCTCATCAGGGAGCAGCCCGACGGATGGTTCGAGGAGGGCTGGCCCGCGGTGATGCGCCGGGCGCTGGACGCCGCGGTCGGGTCGCTTCGCGACCGGTACGGGGACGAACGGGACGCATGGGCTTGGGGCAGGGTAAGGAGCCTCGTTCTCAGGCACCCCGCGGGGGCCCTCGGCCCCCTGGCCTCCACCTTCAACCGCGGCCCTTTTCCCCTTGGCGGGGACAGCAACACGATATCCCAGGGCGCTCCTTCGCTCGACGACCCGACGGCGGGCCCGGCCGCCATCCCATCCCTTCGGATGGCGATTGACGTCGGGAAGTGGGAAGACTCCCGTTTCTCCATACCGGGCGGCCAGTCTGGGAACCCGGCCTCCCCCCACTACGACGACATCCTCCCCCTCTGGCTGCGCGGGGAGGGCGTTCCCATCGCCTGGGAGGTAGAGTCCATACGGCGCGCGGTCGTGGACGAGCTTCG
This sequence comes from Dehalococcoidia bacterium, assembly GCA_965116315.1. Lineage (GTDB taxonomy): Bacteria > Chloroflexota > Dehalococcoidia > Lucifugimonadales > CAJWER01. The sequence continues at coordinate 4,188,446 of OZ220672.1, read as the reverse complement.
TTTCATGCCCGGGCGCAGCGCCGGCGACTAGCGCGGCTACCTGCCGGGGGAACCGTAGCTCTACCAGGGCCGTACTATTCGGTGACGCCCTGCCGCACTCGCAATGACGGCGCGGGCGGGTGATAATAGGCCCATACCTTCGGGCTGGGGAACATGGATCCTTCCGTATCGTTCACTTCCCTGATGCTCAGGCGCCTGCGCGCAGACTGGCGCGCCCTGGCGGGCGTGTTCTTTGGGGTCCTCGCGGCCGCCACCCTGGCCGCCGCCGCTCCGATGTACGTGGCGTCCCTGGAGAGGCTCGGGCTGGACCTGGTCCTGGACCAGCTGGTCAGGCCCCGCTCGAACATCAACACCTTCGCGTTCAACCTCCACCTCACCCACGAGCGCCTGTCGGAGACCGACACCGCCCTGGACGAGGCAATCGAGGAGCACATACAGCCCATCTACGATGGACGCCAGCGGTACCTGCTGACCGACACCTACTCAGCCGTGCTTCCCAGGGTCCCCGCCTGGTTCTTCGGCAACGTCACCCCCGGCACCTTCAGCGCCTACTACAGGTCCCTGTCGGAGATCGAACATCACGTGACCTTCTTGCAGGGCCGCATGGCAGGCTCCCAGGTGGAGGGGGCCCCGGATGCGCCGCGCGTGGAAGCAATCGTGAGCGAGGCTACGGCGAGCACCTTCGATCTGCGCGTGGGCGACCGGATCGCCACCGCCCCGGAGCCGGGATACCCCGTATGGGTGACCGCCGAGATAGTCGGCATCGTAACGCCTACGGACCCGGACGAGGACTACTGGGACCCGAACCCAAGCCTGTTCCTCGACCCGGCCCCGTTTGCATCCGAGACGCCCGGCGAGGGATTCGAGACACAGGAGCACCCGCCGGTCCCCGTCTTCGTGACCCAGGACGCCATGGTGGACGCCCTGGGGACGGCATACCCCACGTCCCTGGTCAACTCGATCTGGATCATGCTGGTCGAGAAGGACATGCTCAAGGAGTGGGACCTCGACGAGATCCAGAGACGCATGGCCGGGTTCGAGGACGCGTTTGCGCGGCGCATACCCGGCTCAGAGGTCGCCGCCGCTCTGAACCGGGCCGTCGATCAGTTCGCCGCACTGGTTTTCTTCTCCAGGGTGCCGCTCCTGCTCCTGCTCACGATCACAGTCGTCACAGTGCTCTTCTACGTTGCCGTCATCTCGTCCCACCTTGTGCAGAGCCGGTCCGGCGACGTGGCGATGCTCCGGAGCAGGGGAATGGCGCCGCTGGAGATGACGCGCCTGAGCCTCTATGAGGCGCTGGCCATGAGCGTCGTCGCGGTTGTGGCAGCGCCCTTCGCTGCGATGGCCGTAGTCGCGCTGGCCGGGCTGCTCCCCTACCTGTGGGACGTTACGGGCGGGTCACTGCTCCCGGCGCGGTTCAGCCCGGCCGTCCTGCTCGCGGCCCTCGCCGCCGGCTTGGTCGCGGTGGCGGTCATCGTCCTGCCCAGCCTGCTTGGATCGCGCGGCGGGCTGCTCGCCCACAAGCTCCAGTCCGGCCGCCCCCCTGACGTGCCGTTCTTCCAGAGATACTACGTGGACGTTGCCCTCGTCGTACTCGGCGGGGTCGTATTCTGGGAGCTGAGGTCGCGGGGACACCTGGTCTCCGGGGGCCTGTTGGGGGAGTTCGGGGTCAACGAGACGCTCATGCTGGCGCCCGTGCTGTTCCTTCTCGCCGTCGCGCTGGCGTTCATGAGGTTCTTTCCCCTCGTGGTGAGCTTCCTCGGAGGCGAGTCCCGCACCCTGGTCCACTCGTTGGCCGTGCTGTCGGTAGCGAGCGCCGGTGCAGTACTCCTGGTTACCGGTGTCCTGGGAGACCGCCTCGGCTGGGCAACGAGCCTGGGGTTCGTCCTGTCAGCGGGGTTCGCCTACTGGGCCACGACCCGCGCCGAGAGGGCCAGGTACCTGGTTGGAGGGTTGTTGGTCCAGGCGGCGCTGGTATACGGCTTCATCGTGTCGGAGCCCCTGGACCGCTCGGACCTGCTCTACCTGCCATCCATCGGGCTGCTGCTCCTGGTGCCTACCCAGATTGCCGCCTTCATGCTTGAAGCCGCCAGGCGATTCGCGCCCGCATGGCTCTCCATGGGCCTGCGGCAGATGGCGCGCAACCCCTTCCAGTACACCGGCCTGGTCCTCCTTATCGTCCTGGCCTCCGGTGTGGTCGTGCTGTCGACCACGGTGGGGGGCACGTTGGAGCGCAACCAGGAGGACCGGATTCGCTACAGGGTCGCGGCTGACATCCGCGTCGAGAACATCCCGGCGAGGGTCTTTTGGGCGACCGAGGCGGTCAAGAGCAGGTACGAGCGCATCCCCGGCGTCATGAACGCCACCGTGGCCCTAAGGTCCGAGGGCAGCGCCGTCGCCTCAAGCGCCCAGGTGCTGGCACTGGAGTCCCGTGAGTTCCCCAGCGTCACCTGGTACCGCGAGGACTTCTCGGAGTCAGACCTGGGCACACTGATGGCGGCCCTGCGCACCGGGAACCAGGTGGAGCGGGCCGAGATCCCCGACTTTGCGGCATTCGTCGGCCTGTGGGCAAAGTCCAGGGACCCCATGCCCGGCCTGACCGTCTGGGTGGTGGTCGAGGACTCGCGGGGCTCGATTACGTCCATCCCCCTGGGCACGCCGCGCAGCGAGGACTGGACGCTGCTGACCGCCGAGCTGCCGGGCCGCCTGCCGAGGCCGCTGCACCTGGTCTCGGTCCAGATTTCAGAGCCAGGAGTCGGCACATCGCTCACCCCAGGCCAGATACTCTTCGACAGCATTCACGCCATGTCGAACAGCCGCAGGCAGGTGGAGATGATCGAAGACTTCGAGGGCCAGAGGCGGTGGTTCCCCATAGTCACCGCCTCCCTCTCTCCGGAGCGAATCACGACCACTGGCCGCGAAGCCCACACGGGCCAGCGCGCAGGCGTATTCACCTTCAGCAAGGAGAACCACTTCGGGATGCGTGGGTTCTACCAGAGCCCGACGGGCGGACCTGTCCCGGTGGTAGTCAGCACTGCCTTTGCCCGGGAGACATTCCTGAGGGACGGGGAGATATTCGTAGCCGGTGTGGAGGGCCGGTTCATTCCCATGGTGTTGCGAGGGACAGTGGACTACTTCCCAACGATGGACCCCCTGGGAGGGCGCTTCATCCTGGCCGACCTGGACGCGCTGCTGGGCCATCTCAACATCATGGGCCACATGCCCGGGACGAGGCCGAACGAGCTGTTCATCGCGGGTGTGCCCGGAGCGGAGGCCGCGATCGAGGCCGAGGTCGAGAGAGAGTTCAGGTACTGGGGGACCGTGCACTACCTGGACTCGCTGCTGGAGTCGGCGGGGCGGGACCCGCTGACGACGTCGGGCTGGAACTCCATGGTTCTGCTCGTGCTGGCGATGGCGGTGGTGACCTCCGGCCTGGGCTATCTCGCCTATATCGCGGCCTTCTCCAAGAGGACGCGGACACAGATAGGATCTCTCATCGCCGTGGGGCTCTCGCGAAGGCAGCTGGTGGGTCTCCTGGGCTTCGAGCACGCCGTGGTCGTAGCCGTTGGAATCGGCCTTGGCGTGCTTGCCGGCCTGCAGATGAGCCGCCTTATGGTCGCGTCGGTGTCCTTCACCGAGTCGGGCCGGGGCGCGGTGCCTCCGTTCCTGCTGGTCACCGACTGGGTCCTGATGGCGCCCGCTTACGCGGCCCTGTGCGCGGTGTTCCTGGCGGCCATCCTACTGCTGATCAGGCGCGCCTCGGGAGCCGAAGTCAAGACCATCGCGCGGGTGGAAGGGGAGTAGCGACCACCACCGCCCAATCGGGTGCAGGGACGGGTCAAGACCCGCCGGGCGCCCTTGCAGGCGTCATCCCCGAAGATGGCTGTCGATGAAGGCGTAAGCCTGCTCCCTCACCTCGGGCGGAAAGTCGTGCCCGGCGTCCGGGTATACGGCGACCAGCCGGTCTCTCACTCCCGTGCTGTCGTAGGCTTGTCCCGCTGCCCGGATACAGTCGCGCACCCCGGACACGTCGAAGTTGGCGTCACCCAGGGGAGAGTTGGTGAAGAATGCCCTGGGCGCCAGCGCCGAGACGACCTCCGGGAAATCGAAGGGCATCCTTGCGGGATCGCCGCCGAACTCGCCGGTTATCCTCGGCATGTATCCCTTGTGCGACCATCCGGAGAGGTCACCGCCCTTGTATTTCGGGAAGGAGGTGAAGCCGCAGCTCGACACCGTGACATTGATCCGGTCGTCGAAGACGCCGAGGAATATGGCGTTATGCCCCCCCAGGGAGTGGCCGATGCAGCCTATTCGTTCAGGGTCTACCTCGGGCATCGACCGGAGCAGGTCGACGCCGCGCATGTGATTGAAGATGCCCTTCATCGAGGCGCTGGCGTAGCCGTTCGAATACGGGTCGAATACGTACTCGCCGAAGTTCGGGTAGTCGGGAGAGAGTGTGACGTAGCCTCGCCGGGCCAGCTCGATGCCATAGCGCAGGTTGGGCTTGCCTCCCAGGCCTACGGGCTCCTCCTTGCCGATGGGCACGGTCTGGTGGAGGCACATCATGGCCGGAGACGGTTCGGAGATGTTCTTCGGCACCATGAGATAGGCCGGCACCAGGTCCCCAGGCTCGGCGGCGTACGCCACCTTTCGCCGCAGGACGTCTCCCAGGTCTGCCTCCTCGGCCACCTGCACTTCGACAGGCCCCGCGCCGGAGCGGTCCGGCAGCGGCCCCATCACCCGCTCCATCCGCTCCAGGACCTGGCTCCTGTCCGTTCCCATACCCACGACTTGGCCACCTCCCGTGTTCGTACGCCATGCCGTGCCGAGTCTCAACAAGGCGGCCACCGCATTGCGTGCCATTTGAGATTGTAGTACCGTACGCCCGGTTTGCGGAGCCATATTACAGGACTGAGGGTGTGACGTGACAACTCCAGGACATCACGCTCACGAGTGCGACGGCCACGAGCACCACGGCGACGAGCCCGGGCACGTCCACGACCCCCACGAGTGCGACGGCCACGAGCACCACGAGCACGGGCACGACGACCGTGGTCACGGTGGACACGACCACCATGACCACGACGGGCATGACCACGACGATCATGACGATCACGACCACGACGGGCATGACCACGACGATCATGACGATCACGACCACGGCGGGCATGACCACGACGATCATGACGATCACGACCACGGCGGGCACGATCATCACGGCCATCACGACCACTCGCACGACTTCAGGAGTGCGAGCCGCAAGAACCTCGTAATTGCGCTGGTGCTGATCTCGACCTACATGCTGGCGGAGGTCGTAGGGGGAATCGTATCGGGCAGCCTGGCCCTCATCGCCGACGCGGGGCACATGCTCACCGACGCACTGGCCATCGCGATGGCGCTGGCGGCAATGTGGGTTGCGGAGAGGACCGCAACCGCCGAGCGCACCTTCGGCTACCAGCGCACGGAAGTGCTGGCAGCCATGATCAACACGATCGCTCTATGGCTGATCGCCGGGTGGATATTCTTCGAGGCGTACCACCGGGCCTTTACCGAGGAGGTCCACATCGACGGCATACCTGTGCTCATCGTCGGCACGGGCGGCCTGCTGATAAACATCGCCGCCGCGTGGGTGCTGCACCGGTCCTCGGGACACAGCATGAACGTCGAGGGCGCGTTCCAGCACGTCATGGCCGACCTGATGGGCTCCGTCGGCGTGATCATCTCAGCCATAGTGATCATGACCACAGGCTGGAACCTGATCGACCCCATCCTGAGCGTGCTCATAGCCCTGCTCATCCTCTGGGGCAGCCGGCACCTGATGGCTACAGTCACTAACGTGCTGCTCGAAGGGACTCCCCAGCACATAGACGCATACAAGCTGTGCAACGACATCGAAGAGGTGGAGGGCGTGACCCTCATACACGACGTCCACGTCTGGACCATAACGTCGGGCAGCGAGGCCTTCACCGCCCACGTGCTCGTGGACCCCTCGTATGAAGGGGGCAGGGACCTGATACGCACCCGCATACAGAGCATCACGCACAAGCAATACGGGATCGCCCACGTCACGATCCAGCTGGAGAATACGGCGTCCACCTGTCAGGAGGACCACCACGTGGACCACCTGCTCCACGCCAGCCGCCCGGGAACGGCCTGACGCCGCTGGCCCTCTCCCACGACCGCAACATCGTCACGGAGTCCATCAGATGGCTCCGGGACGTTTCACTTACGCAGGACCACTGAGACCAACCCTCCGTCACGCGGTCACGCTCGTCCGCGAGGATAGAGTAGCCGGCATTCCACCCAAGCTCCGCTTGCTACGCCCAGCCGGGGTACATAGAATACTGCTGCGAGCAAGTCGCCGTCCGGCGCGAGGGAGGGCATGATGGGCAATGTCGAGCTTTGGCGGGAATTGGGCCGGCAGCTCCGGGTGGACTCGGTCAGGTCCAGCGACGCGGCCGGGTCGGGGCATCCCACGTCGTCCATGTCTGGGGCCGACCTCATGGCCGTCCTTCTCTCCGACTACCTTCGGTACGACTTCGACAGCCCTGACGACCCCAACAACGATCACCTCGTCTTCTCCAAGGGGCATGCATCGCCGCTGCTCTACGCCATGTACAAGGCCGCCGGCGCTATCGACGACTCCGAAATGCTCACCTTCCGCAAGTTCGGGAGCAGGCTGCAGGGACACCCAACGCCGGTCATAGAGTGGGTCGACGTGGCGACAGGCTCGCTCGGCCAGGGCCTGCCCATAGCCGTGGGCACCGCGCAGGGCGGCAAGTATCTCGACCGCCTGCCCTACCGGGTATGGGTCCTCTGCGGCGACAGCGAGATGGCCGAGGGGTCGATGTGGGAGGCATTCGAGCAGGCGTCCGATGCCGGGCTCGACAACCTGACGGCCATCATCGACGTTAACCGGCTGGGCCAGCGGGGCGAGACTAGGCACGGCTGGGACCTCTCCACGTACTCGGCTCGGGCCAGGGCGTTTGGCTGGCATGCTATCGAGATCGACGGGCACGACCTGGAGCAGATCGACGCCGCCTACGCGGAGGCGGTCCGGACGACGGGCAGGCCGACTGTCATCGTCGCCAGGACCGAGAAGGGCAGCGGCGTTTCCGCCATAGCGAACCAGGACGGGTTCCACGGCAAGCCCCTCGACGACGCGGAGGGCGCGGTTGCCGAGCTTGGGGGCGTGAGCAGCCTGGCAGTGGCCGTGTCGAAGCCCGAGGGCGGCCGCTCCCCCCACGCATTCGACTCGGCGCCGTACGAGCCCCCCAAATACGAGGTGGGAGACAGCGTCGCGACGCGGCGGGCCTACGGCGACGCGCTTGCGGCCCTTGGCGAGGCCAGGGGCGACGTGGTCGCGCTCGATGGAGAGGTGAGCAACTCGACGTACGCGGACGCTTTCGCCGAGGCCCACCCCGACCGATTCTTCGAGATGTACATCGCCGAGCAGCAGCTCGTCGCCTCATCGATAGGAATGCAGGTGCGCGGCTGGACCCCGTTTGCGTCGACGTTCGCGGCGTTCTTCGCCCGGGCCTACGACTTCATCCGGATGGCTGCGGTCAGCCATGCGAACATCAGGCTGGCCGGCTCTCACGCCGGCGTGTCCATCGGCGCGGACGGCCCGTCGCAGATGGGGCTGGAGGACCTGGCGTCGATGAGGGCGGTCCACGGCAGCACGGTGCTCTACCCGTCGGACGCAAACCAGGCAGCCGACCTGGTTCGGCAGATGGCCGACCGCAGCGGCATCGTCTACCTGAGGACGACCCGTGAGCCCACTCCCATCCTCTACGCGGCCGGCGGCGAGTTCCCCATCGGGGGAAGCAAGACGGTGAGGTCGTCGGGCGCCGACGACGTAACCATCGTCGGCGCGGGCATCACCCTGCACGAGGCCCTGAAAGCCGCGGACATGCTGGAGCCGGAGGGTATATCGGCCCGCGTGATCGACCTCTACTCCATCAAGCCGGTGGACGCCGAGACACTGGTGGTAGCGGCGGTCGAGACGGGCCACATAGTCACGGTAGAGGACCACTGGCCGGAGGGAGGCCTGGGCGAGGCGGTGCTCACCGCCCTTGCCGGGGCCGGTGTGAAGCCGCGGTTGGAGATGTTGGCGGTTCGCAGCCTGCCCACGTCAGGCGAACCGTCGGAGCTCATGGCGGCAGCGGGCATCGACGCCGACCACATCAGCGCCGCCGTCCGGCGGTTGCTGGCAGGCGACAACATACCGTCCAGCTAGGTAACCCATCAAAGTCCGGCGGTCGTCGTTCCCGTGACAACGGGACCCATCCCTATCCGCCCGCCGTCGATTCGTCGCCCCCATGATATACTGGGCCCCAAGCGAGGAATCCGATGACCGCACCCGCAGCCACCTACCAAGAAGCCGGACGCCGGCTGCTGGCCCAAGCCCGCGCCGAGCTCGACGCGGGAGACCTGCGGCAGGCCTCTGAGAAGGGATGGGGTGCTGCCGCCCAGACGGTCAAGGCCGCCGCCCAACAGCGCGGCTGGCCCCATAACCATCACCGCGCGCTCTTCGTGGCTGTCAGGGAGCTCTCCAACGAGGCCGGGGACCCGGAAATCCATGACCTGTTCATGTTTCCCAACGGTCTCCACGTCAACTTCTACGAGAACACCTTCGATGCCGACAAAGTTGCGCGGAACCTCGACCGCACCGAGCAGTTCATAGCCAGGCTGGAACACCTCCCCGAACCATAACGCTGCTCAGGGGCGAACCCAGCCCCCCTTATCTCACGAAGTCTGAACAGTGCCGCCCGTGAGCTTGGACAGGTGAACTTGGGCCTACTTCAGGACGGCTAGTACCGGCTTCAGGAGCTCGGCGTCGGGGGAGAATATGACGGCTGTTCGGGGGCCGTCGATCTGCATGAAGATCGCGCCCCCGGCCTGGAAATCGATCCTCTGGGCGGTCCGCCAGTTGCCGAACCACGTCGAGTCGGCTTCGTGGGGGCTCCACTCCAGGCCCGTCCGCCTCGCCGTAAGGTCCCCGAAGGCCTCGTAGTACTCCTCGGCGTCCTGGGCCGTGTCCCACACGTGGGACAGGACGAAGAACACCCCGCCCTCCGGGCCATGGAGCAGCGCGTAGGAGTCGCCCCCCCATCCAGCTGCCGCCGTCTGCGCCTGGTCGCGCGGCACGCCCATCTCGAGGTACGACCGGAGGTAGAACTCGCCGAGCGTGTCCCGGACCACCAGCTCCCAGTCCTCGCCCAGCGTGGGCAGGAGGTCTGGCAGCTCGATGACTACGGGTTCGTCGCCGGCCAGGTACTTGTCAGGATGCAGGATGTGCTCGGTGGAAGCCGGCGGGTTCGCGAATGCCATGTCGATGGCGTCCCAGCCTCCCAGGTTCTGGTACAGGGAGATGACGAAGTTGGCCCCGTCCTGGTATGGGAAGCCATAGGAGCGCTGGACGATGTACGGCGCCGCTCGGAACGCGTCTATGAGGGCCTGGGTTGGGGTCCCCTGGGACTCCGCCTGCTCCTCCTCGGTCAGGAACTCCTGCATGTAGAGGAGCTCCGCGACCCGGGCGTCGCCTTCGACAAGGGCCCTGAGCGCAAAGCTGGCGTCGGTGTTGTCCTCGATGGCGTCGAATCTGCCATCGAAGTCAAAGTGAAGCTGCTGCAGGGCGTGGGTGAACTCGTGGACGTATACCATCTCCTCCTGGGGCCCGAACTCGTCAGGCTCGCCCAGGAGGTAGAACTTGTTCTCTTCCGCCCTGTAGAGCCCCAGCACGCCGCCCGTGTAGAGGGCGGTCAGGATCTCGTACAGGTCCTGCTCGGGCCGGAGGATGCCGAAGACCTTGAACAGCTCCTCCTCCTTCTTGATGTCCTCCCTGTCCTCCTCGAATAGCTCCAGCACCAGGTCCGAGAGCTCCTGCTCGGTCAGCAGCTCGTGCTCGACGACCGAGTCCTCGCTCGACAGGTCGCGTATGGCGTTGACGCGAAGCCCGATGGCCTCGAGCCGCTCGGGGAAGGACAGGTCCTTGAGGGGCGCCGGAGTGACGCTGGGCACCGGGTCCGAGGGCAGTATCAAGTCAGCGGGCACGAACGTCGGTGTCGCGGTGGGGGCAGGAGTCGGCGTGGGAGGGACCGGCGTCGGCGTTGCGGTAGGCGTGGCGGTGGGAGCCGGCGTAGAGGTGGAGGTCGGGAGTGGCGTCGGCACGGGGGTCGGAGTCGGTGTCGCCTGTCCGCAGGCAATGGACGCCCAGACGGCGACTGCGGCCAGTAGCGGTACGACTATGCGGGTTGTCGTCATGCTGTTCACCTGACCGCGCCAGCGTTCCTCAGGTCGGCGATCTCGTCCGGGCTGAAGCCGTGCTCGGCGAGGACCTCGTCGGTGTGCTGGCCGAGTACCGGCGACGGCTTCCTGATCGAGCCGGGCGTTGCCGACAGCTTGAGGGGGATGCCGATGTGCCTGGTCGTTCCTGCCACGGGATGCTCCATCTCTTCCATCATACCCCGTGCCGCAACCTGTGGGTCGTCATAGACGTCTCGCATGTCGTTGATCGGCCCATTGGGCACGCCCGCCTCGTCCAGGACCCTGAGCCAGTGCGCGCTGTCCCGCTGCGAAAACGTGCCCTCCAGGTCAGCAACGAGTGCATCCTGGTTCTGCCTCCTCGACGCGTTGTCCGCATACCTGGGGGCGTCCAGCAGGTCGGCCCGGTCTATGGCCCGGCACAGCCGCTCCCAGTTCCGCTGGTTGGCCGAGCCGATCATGACGTGGCCATCGCGGGTCGGGAACGCCTGGTACGGAGTGGAGAGCAGGTGGCCCGAGCCGACGGGTCCCGGCGGCTCCCCCGTGGCAAAGTATACGGCGGACTCCCAGATCGTGTAGGCGATTCCGGCCTCGAGCAGCGAGGTCTCGACGTGCTGGCCGCGCCCGGTCTTCAGTCGCTCCACGTAGGCGGCAAGGATGCCGAAGGCTCCATATATGCCCGCGGCGAGGTCCGTCACTGGCACGCCGTGCCTGAGCGGAGGGCCGCCCGGCTCGCCGGTTATGCTCATCAGCCCGCTCATGGCCTGGGCGACCAGGTCGAAGCCGGGCTTGGTCCTGTATGGCCCGGTCGTGCCGAAGCCTGAGATGGTGCAGTAGACGAGGCCCGGGTTGCCGCCCGCAAGGGCATCGTAGCCCAGGCCCTTCCGCTCCATCGAGCCCGGGCGCATGTTCTGCACAAGCACGTCGACTCCCTGCGACATCGTGCGGACGACCTCGACGCCTCCCGGGGTGCCGAGGTCGACCACCATGCCGCGCTTGTTGCGGTTGATGCCCAGGAAGGCAGCGGACTCGCCCTCGATGAAGGGGGGCCCCGACCGCCGGATGTCGTCGCCGTCGGGCTTCTCGACCTTCACCACGTCCGCGCCCATGTCGGCCAGCAGCATGGTGCAGAACGGCCCCGCCATCATCTGCGTCAGGTCGAGGACCTTGACTCCTGCCAGCGGGCCGTCTTGACGCGCGCTCAACTCAGCGCCCCTGGAAGATGGGCTTGCGGCGCTCCAGGAATGCCCGCCTTCCCTCGCCGAAGTCTTCGCTGTCGAAGTTCACGAAGGGCAGCTCTCGCTCTTCCGCCGTGAGGCCGGAGAGCCGCGGGTCCTCGATCACACGCTTCATTATCTGCTTGTGCTGCCTGTGGGAAAGCGGGGCGAGCAGCGACATCTCTTCGGCAAGCCTCGACACGTACTCGTCCACCTCGCCCAGGGGCACGACCTGGTCGACCAGGCCGAAGCCATGTGCCTCCTCCACGTCCACGATGCGTCCGGACATGAGTAGGTAGGAGGCGCGTCCCGGCCCGATCAGGTCGACGAGGCGGCGCATCTCCTCGTAGCCTATCACGATGCCCAGCCTCGCCGCCGGGATGCCGAACCTCGCATTGCCCGCGGCGATGCGGACGTCCGCGGCCAAGGTCAGCTCGCAGCCGCCGCCGACGCAGTAGCCCTTGATCTTGCACAACGTCGGCACAGCCAGCGACTCGATGGCGGCCACGGCGTCATCGAAGGCCTCCTGGTAGACCCGGGCCTGACGGGAGTCGGTGCGGTACCTGTCGAAGTCCTTGATGTCCGCGCCCGCCGAGAACGCATCGCCGCCGGCGCCGGTTATGACCACGACGCGGGTCCCCGCGTCCTCGGCCAGGGAGCGGGCGATGCTTCCGAGCTTCAGCCAGCCTTCGTAGCTGATGGCGTTGCGGCGCTCGGGGTTGTCGATGACTATGGTCGCGACGCTGCCGCGCCGCTCCAGGCGTATGCCGTCGGTCATGGCTTAGGGTGACAGGGTTAGACCGTGAGGATGCTGCCGCAAAGCCTACCACAGCGGCAGGGAAGCGGGCGACTCGGCGAGTCGCCCCTACGTGGCCTGCCTGCCCTGGTGAGCACTGCCCTTCGACGGGCTCAGGGCAGGCTCTAGCCTTCCCTCTCGGGAGACCTTTGCGTAACGCAGTGGCGCCGGGGAGAAGACCCCTCCCCTCGCCCCTCTGGGTGGGGGACGGTTCCTGGGGCAGGAATCCTGCCTCCGCAGGAACGACGACTATATGGGCGCGCGCAATAGCAGGTTGTTCAAAGGTTTCCTCGGGGGAAGGGACAAGGCTGCTCTACGGCGAGAGGGCCTGGGCGAGGGTCTTCGAGTCGGCTCCTATGACGAGGGTGTCGCCGATGGCGGTGATGGGACGCCTGATGAGCCGGGGTTCCTCCAGCATCAGGGCGATCATCCTGTCATCATCGAGGGAGTCGCGGTCGATGCCCAACTTGCGGAACGACGGGCTCTTCCAGGAGAAGATGTCGGCGGGTGAGCGGTCGCCGATGAGAGCGCGCAGCTCCGCCTCGGAGAATGGGTCCTGGAAGAAGTCTCTCTCCTCGACCTCGAGGTCAGCCTGCAAGAGCGCCGCTCTCGCCTTTCGGCATGAGCTTCACTTCTTCCACCAGTAGAGTCGAGCGAGCTTGGGAGCAACGTGCGCCTCCGAGGGTATCAATTTGCCGCAATCAGGCGTCCTGCGATGGGACAGGGCGGGTTTGAAACCCGCCCCTACAGGATAGAAGCGCCTTGCTGGGGGCTAGCGGGGCCTTCTGCTGCGGTACATGACGGCCATGGGGGCCTTCAGGTGCGTGCGGCTTGCCGGCAGCAGGGCCAGGTGGCGCGCCCGCTTGACGGCCCGGGCCAGCTCGCGCTGGTGCTTGGAGCACACGCCCGACTTCCGCCTGGACTCGATCTTCGTCTGGTCGGAGATGTACCGGATCAGCATGTCCACGTCCTTGTAGTCGACGTGGGCGACGTGATTGGCGCAGAAGCCGCACACCTTGCGCCTGGTGTAGTACCTTCCCCTGCCGCCCCTTCGCGGCCCGCCCCTGGGCGGACCTCCGGGGCCGGAACGGGGAGGGCCTCCCTGGCCCATGGGCCTCTGCCCGGGACCCGAAGGAGGGCCGGATTGCGGCGTTCTTGGTGGTGTGGTCGTCAATTCAGATATCCTCGTTCTCCTGGATTACCAGGGCAGGTCTTCGACGTCTCCCGGCGGCGATCCACCGGGCCCTTCGCCATCACCGGGCTGTCCGGCCCGGCTCAGGAACTGAACCTCGAAGGCGTTGATCTCGTTTCCGGAGCGGGGCTGGCCGTCGTTGCCAAGCCAGGGCCTGCTCTGCAGCCGACCCTCGACGTAGACCTTCATACCCTTGGTCACGTACTGGTTGCAGGTCTCTGCCAGGCGGTTCCAGGCGCTGACCCTAAACCACTCCGTCTCCTCATGCTGCTCGCCATCGGCGGAATTCCACCGCCTGTTGGTGGCGACGCTGAATGAGGTGACCGGATTGCCGTTGGGCGTGTAGCGCATCTCGGGATCGCTGCCTACGTTGCCGATTACGATCATCTTATTCATGCTCATGACTGCTCACCCCCATCTCCTTCGGAGGGTGTCTCAGCCGCGGGGGATGCCTCAGCCGCGGGGGATGCCTCAGCCGCCGGGGCGGCCGCAGCTTCGGGAGCAGGTGCGGCTTCGGGAGCGGGTGCGGCTTCACTGGATGTCCCGGCGTCGCCGCCCTCCTGGGAATCGTCCGCCTCTTCCGCTTCCTCCTTGGGCGCGGGGATGTCCTGCCGCGTCACGAGGAACCTGACGATGTCCTCGGAGGCCGTGAGCGCCCTGTTCAGCTCGGCGACGCCCGCCCCGTCCAGCGAGAACCGCGTCAGGACGTAGTTGCCCTCGCTGAAGTCGTTGATCTCGTAGGCAAGCCGCTTCAGCCCCCAGTTCTCGTGCCCGGCCACGGCGCCGCCGCCACCGGATATCAACCCGTCCACGCGCTCGACCGTTGAGTCGACCTCGTCCCGGGTCGCCTCGGGGCTCAGGATCATCACCATTTCGTATTCGCGCATTCGCTCTGCTACCAAGTCTACTCCTCGTCAAATCAGCATCGGGCAATTATAGCACGACCGGCACGGGAGGAAGATTCGCCCTCACCTCCTCGGTTGTCTCTGAGATGGGCAAATACATTTCGTACATAAGTGCTATTATGCGTGAAGGACTGCGGGTTGTCAAGAGGGAGATTTCACCACCCTTTGACAGGCTCAGGGCAGGCTCCGGACGCGAAGGGCACAGAGTCGGGAAGTCAGGACGTCGTCGTTGACCGGCGCATCTGACCTTCATACCATTCAGAATCGAGGAGCGGACACACATGGCCGACCGCACCAACTGGTACGTGAACCATCCCCCGGCCTGCACGTGCATCAGGTGCGAGAGAGACCGCGCCGCAGGGCAGCAACGAACCCGGGGGCCCGTTCGCCGCACCCGCCAGCCTCGCAGGGTCGATTTCTGGGACCAGCGCCCCTCATCAGGTCGTGCCGGCAGATCCCGCAGAAGGCCGGCCGGCGGTCGCGGATGGTTGTGGGCCATCGCGGCAGTCGCGCTACTTGCTTTCCTCGCCTGGTACGGGCGGGACGAAATCGCCTCGTTGGTTTCAGACGCCCAGAACGCAGCGATGGCGCGGCCCAGTCCAGCCGCCGCCATCGCTGCGGTCCCGGCCACTCCCACGACCGCCGGTGACACTCAGGGCCCCTCAGCACAGGCTCCAGGAGGCGGTCCGTCACCATCGCCTCTCGCGGTCCCGCCCACTGCGGCGCCGGCTCCCCCTCTTCTCGCTGCCGCGCCCGCCGCACCCGTCACTACGCCAACTCCCACTCCCCGCGCTGCCACGCCTGGTCCCGCCACACCCACCGAAACGCCGACTCCCCTTCTCCCCACTGCCACACCTGCTTCCGCCGCGCCCACAGCAACGCCGGCTCCTCCTACTGCTGCGCCTGCTTCTGCCACCGCCGTTCCCCCTGCAGCCACCGCGGCGCCAACGTCTACCGCAACCCCTCCCCCTCCATCGCCAACGCCGACCGCCGCCCTGCCCTCCCTTCGTGACTTCACGAACGGCGCCTGGCTCGAGCAGCAGCACCGTGGACTTGCTGACTCCATCAAGACCCTGGACTGGGTGAAGGATGGTGTCGACGACAACGAGGTGAAGGCGATCCAAGATCTGCTTTACATAGCGGTCATGAGCCGTTCAGTCACTTCGTCGCTGGTCTCCATGTCCTGGGTGCGGGACGGCGTGACCCAGCTTGAGACCGGAGCGATCGGCTGGATGAACAACTTCAGCGCTGCAGAGGTTGCTTCCGCTGTCGTCGCCCTGGAGTGGCTGCCGGACGGCGTGGACGCTGCGGAGGTCAGGGCCCTCGAAGAGCTGTCGTACATAGCGAACAGGGACGCGCAGGTCGGCCTATCGGTAGCATCGCTGGACTGGGTGGAAGACGGGCTGGAGACCGCCGAGATCGACGCGATCGACTGGATAGGCAACATCGCCCCCACCGAGGTTGCCTCTACCGTCGTCTCCCTGGAGTGGGTGCAGGACGGCGTAGACAGTACGGAGATCAAGGCCCTCGAAGAGCTCTCCTACATCGCGAACAGGGACGCGCAGGTCGGCCTGTCCCTCGTTTCGTTGGACTGGATGCAAGACGGGCTGGACGGCGCCGAGGTCGAAGCGATCGACTGGATAGGAAACATCGAGTCCCAGGAGATTGCGGCGTCCATCATCTCTTGGGATTGGATAGAGGACAGCATCGAAGCTGTGGAAGTAGAGGCTATTGAAGAGCTGTCATACATAGCAAACAGGTATCTACACGTAGGGCTGTCCGCCACCTCCCTGGAATGGGTCCAGGACGGCATACATGGCATGGAACTCGAAGCCATCAACTGGATAGGCAACGTCAGGGCCGCCGATGTTGCTTCGTACGTCGTCTCCTTGGGCTGGGTGCAGGATGGTGTCGAGGCCATGGAGATCGCGACCATCCAACAGCTGTCCTACCTGGCGAACAGGGAACCAGCGGCGGCTCAGCGAGTCGTGCAGATGCCGTTCCTAGAGTCCATCGAGCCCGCCGACACATCGGCCATCGAATCGCTTTGGCAGCTTGCCGCTCTCGACGCGGAGCTCTTCCAGAGCACGATGTCCCACCCGACGCTGAGCAGTGGCATGACAGACGAGCTGGCTCCACTGGTTGCCACGCTGGAGGGTGTCGCAAAGACGAACCCCGGCCTCATCGGCACCCTTCTTGACCCCAACAGGGTTTGGCTGGAAGAGCGCACGGTCACAATGCCCCTGTCCGGTGACGTGGATCTGGTGATCATGCGGACTGGCCCAGGGGCGGCGCGCTCCATGGACCTCCTGGAGAACGCGGTCAGGGGTGCCGAGGCGTTCATGGGCGTGCAGCTTCCGACCAACTACGTCGGCCTGCTCTTCGAGCACGCCGTCTCAGGCTCCTTCGCCGGTACGAACTTCGGCACCCACATCGCCATACTTCCAAAGTACGACGTGGACGACGGCAGCCGCGAGGCAGAGTTCGCAGCACAGAGCATTGCTCACGAAGTGGCCCACTACTACTGGAGCGGCAACGCGGACTGGATCGACGAGGGCGCCGCCGAGCTGATGGCTTCCGCAAGTGAGAGCGTGCGTACCGGCCATCCCGTAGCGACCGCCAACTATCCCTGCGCCTACGCTGACAACATCGCCGGCCTGGTGAGCCTGGAAGCCAGTAGAGACGCAGCCGAGTTTCGATGCAACTACGCCCTGGGCGAGCGCCTGTTCGTGGACCTGTACGCCACCTTGGGCGATGAGGAGTTCCGGGAGGGGTTCCGGAATCTCTACCTGGCGTCGGAAGTCGAAGACGAAGCCGACAACCGTCGCGGCACGTCTGTTGGCGTAGCACACCTAAGGGAGGCGTTTGACACAGGGGCCGACGGCCCTGGGGCCGTGATCGCTCGCTGGTACGACGGCACCGAGCCCTATGATCTCTCCCGCCTCGACACCGGTCCGGCCGATCCCAGTCTCCCCAGCATCAACGGAAAGATTGACCAAGCATATGTGACCACGAGTTCGGACGGGCCTCCGGTATCGGAATTCTCGGCTGAAGAGGTCTCTGACTGGTTCTACCTCACATTGAAGTACTCGTACGACGTGTCGGGCGACCCGCGTGAAGTGGAGATCGACATCGTTGAGTACTACGAGGACGGGTTTACATTCCGCCGCAGGTCCGCCACCCTCACCGCCGAGGCGAAATACATCGGGGCCACAAGTTGGTTTTCGGTGGGCGCATACCCGCCCCGGAAGTGGGCTGCCGGGCGCTATTTCATATACGTCTACGCGGGTGATCGAAAGATCGCGGGGGTCGAGTACGAAGTTACGCCATGAGGGACGGGAGTCCTTGCCGTAGCTGTTCGGACTTGATGGGTTTTGAGGAGCGCACCGACGGCGTATCACTAGAATTTGGAATAGACCGTTTGGGCCTGCGTGAACGACGATGTCCGCCATGCGGTCGATCGTCGAGTCCAGGCCAGTTCTATGGCAAGGTCCTTAGATTCCTCGCGGGGCTCGGAATGACAGCACAGAGGCTCTTGCAAGGCGGGGCTCGGAATGACAGCGCGGGGGCTCTTGCGATTCAGCTCACCGAGTCCAAGCAACTTACCGCGTCCCGTAGCTGGCTAGAGTTGGTGAGACATTGGCAGCTTCGCTCTTTGGCGGGGCGAGAGCCCCCATCTCAATCTTCCCCCTCAGGGGGAAGAGGGGGAGCCGCCTCCCCTCTACTCTGGGCACATACTCCGTCCTTTTTCCTATTGACCGAAGGGCTGGGGGGTCATAGTATTGGGCTGGAGGCGTCCGAGGGTCGTCGAAACGCGGGCGCCAGGAGAGTTACACATGGCTCACGGCAATGGAACGAACGGCAGGAACGGGAACCATCGCTCGCTGGTCGTGCTGCAGCTTGGAGGGGGGAACGACTACCTGAACACGGTCGTGCCCTACGAGAACGGGCTTTATTACGACAATCGGCCGGCGATTGCCCATGACCCGGAGCGGCTGCTGAAGATCGACGACGAGCTGGCGTTCAGGCCCGACCTGGAGCCGCTGAAGCGGCTGTGGGACGAGGGCAAGATGGCGATCATCCACGGCATCGGCTACCCGGAGCCGAACCGGTCGCACTTCCGGTCGATGGACATCTGGCACACGGCGCTGCCGGAGGAGATCGGGACGGAGGGCTGGCTGGGCCGGGTCATCAGGGAGCTGGACCCGAAGAGCGAGAACGTGCTGACGGGCGTCAACTTCGGCCGGGGCCTGCCCCGCTCCATGGGCGTGAAGGGCGTGCCGGTGGCGTCGGTGGGCAGCCTGGAGACGTACGGGCTGTACCCGCACATCGAGGACGAGGAGCTGCGCAAGTACGCCCTCGAGTCCTTCGGGATGATGTACGGCGCACAGGGCAAGGACGCGGTGATGGACTTCCTGGGCGAGACGGGGATGAACGCGCTGAAGGGCGCGGACATCATCCGGACGGCGCCGGGCAAGTACCAGTCGACGGTCGAGTACGCCGAGAACCCCATCGCGCAGGACCTGAAGAACGCGGCCAAGGTGATGTTCGCCGACCTGGGCACGCGCATCTACCACACCAACTACGGCAGCTTCGACACGCACTCGGGCGAGATCTTCAAGCACGACCTGCTGTGGCAGGACACGGCGCCCGCGGTCGGGGACTTCTGGGACGACGTGGTGGAGCACGGCCTGGACGACGACACGGTGATCTTCATGTTCACGGAGTTCGGGCGCCGCGTGAAGGATAATGGGTCCGGCACCGACCACGGCTCGGGCGGCGCCGCGTTCCTGATCGGCAATTCGGTGAGGGGCGGGCACTACGGCGAGTACCCGTCGCTGAAGGACGAGGACCTGCTGGAGGGCGACCTGCATTACAACAACGATTTCCGCATGACCTACAGCACGATCCTGGAGCAGTGGCTGGGGCTGGAGGCGGCGCCGATAGTGAACGGGCACTTCGAGCAGTTCCCTATATTCAAGAGTTAGACCACAGAGAGCACGGAGGACACAGAGGTAAGGGAATGTGTTTGTGTTCCTCCGCGTGCTCTGCGGCGACCGGGGAGAGAGCCCCCATCCTAAACCTTCCCCCCCGGGGGGAGGGGATAAGGGAGACCCAGGAGGGAAGCTATGAGTGGTGACATTGCGTTGATGGCGCACCTTATGCGGAGGGCGGGGTTCAGCGCTACGCGGGACGAGCTGGAGCGGTATATGGCGCAGGGCTACGAGGCTACGGTGGAGGAGCTTCTCAACCCGGTCGACCCGCAGGTAATGCCCGAGGACATCATCCGCAGGCTGCACAGCTCGCTGGACGAGGGGCCGGAGGGCGCGGCGGCCAAGTGGCTCTACCGGATGATCACGACGCGCTGCCCGCTCGAGGAGAAGATGCCGCTGTTCTGGCACGGCCTCTTCGCGACGGCGTACTCCAAGACCAACAACTCGCGGTCGATCCTCAACCAGTTCGAGATGTTCCGTCGGATGGGCCTGGGCAGCTTCAAGGACCTGCTGCTGGAGCTGTCGCGCGACCCGGCGATGATCTTCTGGCTGGACAACAACGACAACCACGACGGCGCGGTCAACGAGAACTACGGCAGGGAGCTGCTGGAGCTCTTCGCGATGGGCGTGGGCAACTACACCGAGGACGACGTGAAGGAGGCCGCGCGGGCCTTCACGGGCTGGACGCTGGGCAACGTAGACTATATGCGGGTGAAGGCGAACAAGGACTCGTTCTCGCCGTTCGGGCGCATCGCGTGGCACTTCCAGTACGACGCGAACGACCACGACGACGGAGTCAAGACCTTCCTGGGCGAGACGGGCAACTTCAACGGCGAGGACATTGTCGAGATCATCGCCAAGCAGCCCGCGGCCGCCCGCTTCCTGTGCACGCGGCTGTTCCAGTTCTTCACCGCCGACGAGGTGGACGACGAGGGCGAGCGGGTCATCGACGACATGACCAAGGCCTACTTCGAGAACGGCTACGAGGTGCGGTCGGTGCTGCGGACGCTGTTCAACTCGGACTACTTCAAGTCCGAGAAGGCCAGGTTCGCCCGGGTCAAGAACCCGGTGGAGCTGGTGGTGGGCGTGATCCGGCAGGCGGGGGACTTCCAGTCGCCGTCGCTGGCAATCGAGTCGGTCGCCGGGGTCTGCAACTTCATGGGCCAGGGCATCATGCGCCCGCCGAGCGTGGAGGGCTGGCACGAGGGCGAGGAGTGGATCGAGAGCGGGACGCTGATCGAGCGGGTCAACTTCGTCGCCGAGGAGCTGAGCAACGTCAGCCTGCCGGGCATCCAGCGGATCATCGAGCGCATCGCGGCCTCGAACGGCGCGACCATGAGCCCGGACGAGCTGGTCGACCGGTGCCTGGACGTCATCGGCCCGATCGAGGTGTCGGACGACACGCGGAAGGTGCTGATGGCCCACGCGGGCAGGCACGGCGACATCGACCTGGGCGGCCGGGAGACGGGCGGCGACGCGGACAAGCGCGTCGGGGACCTGCTGGGCCTGATCGGGTCTACGCGCGAGTTCCAGATGGCGTAGTGGGGAATGGTGAATTGGGAATGGTGAATGGAGAAGTGGGGGCGACCGTTCAGGCTTGGTGTGTCATGGACGGCCTTGCTCTTCGGCAGGACGAGAGCCCCCATCCCCCGTATCGAGTACGGGGCAGGCTGTTCGGCAGGCTCAGTACAGGCTCAACCTTCCCCTTCCGAAGGCCCGTAGAACGCCGCGGGAGGGGAACCCCGCCCATCCACACCTCTGGGTTCCTGCCTTCGCAGGAACGACGCTATACCCGCAACTCGGCCGCGCGCATGAGGGTTGTGCAAAGGTCCCCTCGGGGGGAAGAGGCCGAGCCGCCTCTCCCCGACTCTGAACACTTGCAAGTGGGGCTGTCGATATGACCACTGAGACGAAGACGACCGCGATGGAGTATGTCAAGACGATCGGCATGATCAGCGCCGGCGGGCGGTTCACGGCGGGCCGGGGATTCACTGGGCCGTATGCGCTGGCGATCGGCAGCGACGGGCGGATATACGTGGTGAACCGGAGCCAGCTGCGGATCTGCGTGTGCGACTTCGAGGAGCAGTGGCTGGGGAGCTTCAGCGACGGCCCCGGGATGGACGACGGCCAGATCTACCTGCCGACGGACCTGGCGTTCGACAGCCAGGACCGGCTGTACGTAACCGACGAGCACCAGCACCGGGTGTCGATGTTCGACACGGAGGGCGAGTACGTGGGCAAGTGGGGCGAGCTTGGCAGCGGCGACGGGCAATTCAACGGGCCGTCGGGCATCGCCTTCGACTCGCAGGACAACGCCTACGTGGTGGACCAGCACAACCACCGGGTCCAGAAGCTAACCCGGGACGGCGAGTACATCGGCGAGTGGGGCGGGCTTGGCGACGGCGAGGGGCAGCTCAACATGCCGTGGGGCATCGACGTGGACTCGAACGACGACGTGTACGTGGCGGACTGGCGCAACGACCGGGTCCAGAAGTTCACGGCGGACGGCGAGTACATCTCACAGCTCAGCGGGAGCGGCGAGGACCCGGGCAAGTTCAACCGGCCGGCCGACGTTGCGGTGGATTCGGAGGGCTACGTGTACGTGGCCGACTGGGGCAACGAGCGCGTGCAGCTGTTCGACCCCGACGGGAGGTACCAGGACCTGTCGCGCGGGCAGGCGACGCACACGAAGTGGACGGTGGACTTCTTCGAGTCGAACCCCGACGAGCGTGACACGCGGGCGATCGCCAACATGTACCCCGACCTGCCCGACCACCTGAACGACCCGTACAGGGCGTCGTCGCAGACCGAGCCGTTCTTCTGGGAGCCGGTGAACATCCACGTGGACGAGCAGGACCGGCTCTACGTCACGGAGTCGCGGCGGCACCGGTTCCAGATCTTCCAGCGGGGTTAAACCGCGGAGGTCGGGGCGACAGATGCGCTCTTCGCGCTGATACCGGGCTTTCGCGGACGCATTCTGAGCTAGCTACCGCCACGCGGCGGGCAAATACGTGGGTCCGGGGCTACGTTGTGGCAGGCAGGCGCGCCGTCTGTGGCAGGTTGACGGAAGTTGGCCGTGTAGTGATATGATGGGCCAATTCCGAGCAAGGACGCGGGCAAGCAGACCCTTTTTCGTCCTTGAGCAACGATCCTGAAACGGCATTTCG
This sequence comes from Dehalococcoidia bacterium, assembly GCA_965116315.1. GTDB lineage: Bacteria > Chloroflexota > Dehalococcoidia > Lucifugimonadales > CAJWER01. Next base: position 4,165,909 of record OZ220672.1, on the reverse strand, counting down.
CTCCTGAGGATCATCGATGCTGCAGTACCTCGTCCGTCGTATTGTTCTTGGCCTTTTCACCATCTGGGTGATCTCGATCATCACGTTCATCCTAATCCAGCTCCCCCCGGGAGACTTCGTAACTACCTATATACAGACCCAGGTGGGTGGGCCGTCGATGATGGGGACTCCCGCGGGGCAGGTCGTCGCGAAATCCCTGCGGGAAGAATACGGCCTGGACCAGCCCTTCATCTTCCAGTACGCAAAGTGGGCGTGGAAGTTCGTCAGGGGCGACTTCGGGATCTCCCTCGAGTACAGGAGGCCCGTGCGGGAGGTTGTGGGCGAGCGCCTGCTGATGACCGTCATCCTGGCAGTGAGCACGGCGTTGCTCTCGTGGGCGTTGTCGATACCCATAGGGATCTACTCCGCCATGAGGCGGTACAGTTGGGAGGACTACACGGTCACCTTCGTCGGCTTCCTGGGTCTGGCCACGCCGGACTTCCTGCTCGCATTGCTACTGCTGTGGACCAGCTTCCGTCTCTTTCCCGACCACAGCATCGGAGGTCTCTTCTCACCGGAGTACAGGGTCCACCCGTGGACGATTGGCCGGGTGGTGGACCTCCTGTCCCACCTGTGGATCCCGGCCATCGTGGTCGGCACGGCGGGCACGGCAGCCCTCATCAGGGTCATGAGGGCGAACCTGCTGGACGAGCTGAACAAACCCTACGTCGTGACGGCACGTGCCAAGGGCCTGCGCGAGCTGCGAGTGGTCCTCAAGTACCCCGTACGTGTAGCGCTCAATCCCCTGGTCAGCCAGATGAGCTACCTGCTTCCCTTCTTCATGTCGGGCAGCATCATCGTCTCGGTGGTGTTGAGCCTGCCGACAGAGGGGCCGCTGCTCCTCAAGGCGCTGATAGGAGAGGACATGTTTACGTCAGCGACCATCCTATTCGTCCTGAGTACGCTGACGGTCATTGGTGTTCTGATATCCGATATCCTGCTGGCGATCCTGGACCCCCGTATCCGTTACGTGAGGTAGGGCCATGGTCGTCGAGGAATACGGGAGCCTAAGACCAGGCGAAGGTGGGAGACGGCGGGGCGTCCCGTCCGCGACCGACGAGGCGGAGCACCACTTCGTCGCCTCGCAGTGGCAGCTGATGTGGTGGCGCTTCCGCAAGCACAAGCTGGCGATGGCCTCCGCAGTGGTGCTGGCGATCTTCTACATATTTGCTGCAGGCGCCGAGTTTCTCTCCAGCGCCAACCCAGGGGTCTCATACGTCGACGTCGCCTACCTGCGGCCCCAGACCATTCACTGGTTCGACGGGGGCAGGTTCAGGCCCTACGTGGAAGGAGTCACGGGAAGCCGCGACCCCAACACCTTCAAGCTGGTCTATGAGACGCACCCGGACGAGAAGATACCCGTCTCGTTCTTCGTACGCGGCTGGGAGTACAAGCTGTTCGGCCTGATCGAGACGGACCGCCACCTGATCGGCATAAAGGGCGGCCATGAGGGGGAGTACGGGCGGGCGGCGCCATTCTTGCTTGGGACCGACATCCTGGGACGCGACATGTACTCGCGCATAATAACGGGGACGCGGATCTCGCTGTCCATAGGGCTTGTCGGGGTGGTCATCAGCTTCTTGCTGGGCATCGTCCTCGGCGGCATCTCAGGCTACTACGGCGGCTGGGTCGACAACGTAGTCCAGCGCATCATCGAAATCACGCGCTCGATGCCGACGATACCCCTGTGGATCACACTGGCGGTGTCCGTGCCCAGGGACTGGACCATCGTCCAGATCTACTTCGCCATCACCCTCATCCTGTCCCTGGTGACCTGGACGGAGCTTGGCCGTGTCGTTCGCGGCAGGTTCCTGGCGATGCGCGAGGAGGACTTCGTGATGGCGGCCCGCCTCGCGGGGGCAACCGACCTTCGTATCATCTTCCGGCACATGATCCCATCGTTCACGAGCCACATCATCGCCGCAGCGACCCTCGCGATCCCCTTCATGATCATCAGCGAGACCGCGCTGAGCTTCCTGGGACTGGGGCTGCGGCCCCCGGCGATCAGCTGGGGAGTGCTGCTGCAGGCGGCGCAGAATGTCCAGACGATCGCCGTCTACCCGTGGCTCATGATACCGGCGTTCCTGGTCGTCATCGCGGTGCTGGCGTTCAATTTCTTCGGCGACGGGCTTCGCGACGCGGCCGACCCGTACGCCACATAGGGGGCACGGCGAAACTGCCATCGACGGCCTTGCTCTGAGGCAAGGCGAGAGCCCCCATCCCTTCGACGAGCTCAGGAGAGCCTCAGGACAGGCTCAATCTTCCCCCTGAGGAAGAGGCCTAACCGCCTCCCCTAGCGTCTGAACACTTGCACGTAATCAGGGCGAGTGCAGCGTGAGGACCTGGTCGAACCACTCCACGACCCACTCGAAGTACTGTGGCAGGAACGTGTGGATGCCGGGGGGGCGGTGGACCCTGAAGAGCTCGGGATGCCCCGCGGACTCGTACAGGGGCGCCACGACCCGGATGAGCTCGTCGACGCCCTCTCGCGGCATGTCGTCGTCCTCGGTCGGCGCGACCAACATCAGGGGGCGCGGGGCGATGCAGGCGGCGACGATCTCCGGATGGTCGAAGTAGCGCAGCATGTGAGGGATGAACAGGAACGAGCTGTGGCGCTCGACGTTGCCGTAGTGGATGACCTGCTCGAGGGAGCCGACGACACCGCATACGGGCGCCGCGGTGCGGATCCATGACCCGCACGCCATGGCCATCCACGACGCCAGGCCTCCCAGCGACATGCCTGTGAGCCCGATGCGGTCCGGGTCCACGCCGTCGATGGCCGCAAGGACGAGCGACGCCCTCAACGCCTCGTCGGTGAGCACGCCGATCTGGGGCCGCGCGTAGGGAGCGAGGAGCTTCGCCTCCTCTTCCCACCGGTCCACGGTGCCCCGGCGGACCACCGTTCCCTTGGGCGAGAAGGAGAGCACCGCGTAGCCTCGCTTCGCGAGCTCCCGGCCCCATCCCAGCAGGGTGCCATGCTCGTCGGGCGGCTTGGTCCGGTACATCCGCTCGTCGAGGACATTCTCCCTGGAGCTGTTCGTCCCTGGCATGCAGACGACCCCCGGCAGTGCGCTACTCCCGCCGCCCAGCGGCTTGAGTACGGTCGCCGAGAGGGTTTCGCCCAGAATGTTGGCGAAGCTGCATTCGGTGAAGCTGAGCCCGTCTTCCTCGCGGGTCGAGCCAACTGTGAAGTCGGCCTCGGAGGGGATTTCATCGAGGCCTATGAGCTCCCGGAACTTGGCAGGCACTTCACTTCGGGGAACTTCGACAGGGAAAGATGGGCGGATGTTTTTCGGTATGGTGTCTGGCATTGGGCCTCCATTCACCAGCGGCGAAAAGTGGGGCGGCGCACCCCTGGTCGTGGAGTGCGCCACCGGTCTATCTGGGACTCACATGCAGCTACGGGGGCCTTACTCCGTCTCGTTCTTGCCGCCCTCCATGAAGAACTGCTGGGTCCGCGCGATCCCTGGGTTCTGGAGTGCGGACTGGTTGGGGGCCTTGTCGGGCACGTTCCTGAAGTAGTTCTTCTTGACGATGACGCCGTTGAAGGCCCCGGAGTACCCAACCAGGCCGATGATCCACTGGTTGTCGATCAGGATTTTCTGGGTCTCCTTGTAGTTCTCACCGCGGTCCTTGTAACGCAGGTTCTTGGCCTGGTCGGTCAGCTCGACCATTCGCAGGATGTCCGGGTTAGTGGGCTCGGCTTGCGCGTTGCCCGTGAAGGTGCCGCCAGCGACGTACCAGTTCCTGTAGGCCGGCCCTACGTCGTACCACTCCAGGATGTTCGCTGCATAGCGGTGCGCACCCTGCCCTCCGGCGTAGACGACGAGCTCGTGGGAGTTGGCCTGTCGCATCGCGCTGAAGGGACCAATAGCCATCCCCTTGGGCAGCACCTCGATGCCCACGGCGGCCAGATCTTCGCGCAGCAGCTCGACCACGGTTTCGAAGTCGAGGATGTAGTCCTGCAGGAAGGCCATTGTGAAGTTGATCCTACCCTCGCCGTCCTTCCTCAGACGGAAACCCTCGGAGTCCTTCTCCGTGTAGCCGAGGCCGTCCAGCAGGCGGTTTGCCTCCTCCCGGTCCTGCTTGACGTACTTGGACTCGTACTCCTCGCCGAGATAGAAGGGGTGGCCCGAGTTGAAGGTCTGCTGCTTCGGCTTGCCCAGACCCAGGAAGACCACCTTGTTGATCCGGTCGCGGTCCGCGGCCAGGGACATCGCAATCCGGAAGTCCTTGTTGGCCATCAACGCCTGTCTCTCCGGGTCCACGTCGTATTCGACGTCCCCGAGGCCGTAGCTGATGTTGGCAGTGATTCCGGCGACAGTACCCTGGGTCTCCCAGAACATGATCTCGTAGTTGCCCTGCTCGGCGTTATCCTGGAACACCGGGACCTTGGCCATCTGGATGAGCGCATGCTGGAAGTCGATCTCACCGGCGATGGCGCGGAGATTCAGCACCTCCTGCTCCTCGGTGAGCTGCATCTGGATCCTGTCTATGTAGGGAAGCTGGTTGCCCTGTGGGTCCACCCCGTAGTAGTAGGGGTTGCGCTCGAACTCCAACAGGTTGGAGGTGATGGGGCTCGTCATGATCCATGGAGCCAGGTTTGGGACTTCCTTGGAGCGAAGGGGGTCGCCCCGCTCCTTGAAGTAGAGCGTCCAGCTGTCGAAACCGGCCGCCTCGACCTGGGCGTCGTAGGCGTCCTTGTCCTCAGCAAAGTCCCTGTGGACCGTCTTCAGGAACTCCGAAGGGCCGAAGAGCCCGTCGGCGATGCGCCCGTGGAGGGTGTAGCCGCCGGTGCGGTAGGTCCCGAGCATGTCCAGGAAGCCCGCCCCCGGGTCAGGCAGAATGAGCTGGACGGTGTACGTGTCCACCTTGTTGACGGCGGGGTGGTAGCCGGACCAGCCTATCTGGCCCTCACGTCCGGGGTTGATCTCCTCGTTCCAGATCACGTTTTCGTTGTACCAGACCCAGTCGTCCGCCGTGAAAGGGCTCCCGTCCGACCACTTCATTCCCTCGCGTAGGTAGAGGGTGTAGGTCAGGCCATCGTCGCTGATGTCCCAGCCCTTGACGACATTCGGGATGACCTCGATCCCGTTCAGGTCAAAGTGGAGGATGTGGTCGCTCATCAGGCGGTCGGCGTTCTGGCCGTTCCTGGGGCCGGTGAACGCCCTGCGCCAAGTCCCGCCGTAGTCGCCGATACGCTCGACGACCGGGACCACGAGCACGTCGGAGGCCTTGGGCAACCTCTCTTCGACCGGGGGAAGCGTGCCCGCCGCCACCTGCGCCGCCAGCATGGGCGCTTCATTGAACTGGGTGGGCGCCGGGAGGTTGTAGCTACTAAAGTCGAAGCTGCCGTTGAACGCGAACGCCATGGACGGATCGTCCGCCATCGCGGGAGCTTCGGGCACGGAGGTGGCGACGGCCTTGGAGGTAGCGGGCGCCTCGGTGGCGGCGGGCGCCGGCGCATCCGTCTTGGCTGCCGGAACGGCCGTAGCCTCGGGTTCGGGTTCCGCTTCCGGCTCGGCGCTGCAGCCCAATGCGGCGACCAACACCACCGAGAGTACGAAGAAGCCTATGAGTCGTAGAGCTTTGTGCAAGATCTGCTCTCCTTTCTTCCTTTCAAGACTGTCAGGAGCTCGGGGACGGCAGAAAAATGTGTGCAAGGCGGGGTTAATTGCGGAATATCTTAGTCAGCCCCACTGTTAATGTCAATTCTGGCACATCTTTCAGTAGAGTTGCGTTTAGCGTGCAAATGGATGCAAGGGGATGCGTAGCCCTGCCATGGAGATGGCCGACAGACACATCGCCACCGAGCGGGCGGACACATGGGTCCGCCCCTACGTCCATGAAGCTCGCGAATGCTGAACAGCGATCCAATTGGCAACAGGTCAGTCTTCGTAGGGCATGGAGAGGGCGGGTTTGAAACTGTTTGAAACCCGCCCCTACGGCGCTGCTCCAATTGGCGCGACGCTTGACACTGCCCGGAGCGCCGTGCTATCAAGTGCAGCCACGCTCCCGCATGCATTTGAACGGGCACGCCCTCGGTCCCTTCACCAAGACCTCCGCGCCGTCGTTCAGCCCTTAGTCTCGCCTCCGGACGAATCCATTCTCCTCAGACTCCTCAAGGCACAACCTGATCTAAAGGGGGACTACCCAGGACATGGTGGCTACTGAACGGTCGGCTGTGCTGGTGGGGCCTCGGCGGATGGAGATGCAGGAGTTTCCCGTGCCGCAGGCGGGTGAGGACGACGGGGTCCTCGCGGTCGAGGTGGCGGGGGTCTGCGGCAGCGACGTATTCCACTACAACGGCAGCCACGCGCCGATCATCCTGGGGCACGAGATCGTGGGGCGCGTCTCGGACATCGGCCCGGTCGCCCAGCAGGCGTGGGGTGTGGCCGCGGGCGACCGGGTCGTCGTGGAGACTACGTTCGGGTGCGGCCGGTGCGAGCGGTGCCGCATGGGCAGGTACCGCGTGTGCAACGTGTCGAGGGGTTACGGCGGCGCTATCAAGTCGGACCAGGCACCCTACCTGTGGGGCGGCTACGGCCAGTTCCTGTACCTGCCGCCCACCGCTCGTGTACACCGCATCTCAGAGGAGCTTCCTGGCGATGTTGCCGTGCTGATCTGCGCGGTGCTGGGCAACGGGGTCCGATGGCTGCGCACGATAGGCGGCGTGACCATCGGCGACACTGCGGTCGTGGTGGGACCGGGTCCGCAAGGCCTGGCGGCCACGGTCGCGGCCCGGGAGTCGGGCGCGGGTGAGGTCGTGGTGGTCGGACTCGCGCGTGACGAGGCGCGGCTGTCCATGGCGCGGCGGCTGGGGGCTACGCGCGTCATCGCGGCGGACCGGGAGGACGCGCGGGACGTGGTGGCCGAGCTCACGGACGGCGCGATGGCGAACGTGGTCATCGACGTGACGAACACGGCGGACTCGCCGCCGCTGGCGCTGGACCTGGTCGGCACGGCGGGAACGCTGGTGCTGGGGGGCGGCGCGGGCCAGCAGCCGAGCCCGCTCATGACGGACAGGATCACTGCGGAGGAGATCACGATCAGGGGTGTCAACACGCACGACAGCCCGGCCGTAAAGCAGGCGATCAGCATCGCCGAGAGCGGCCGCTACCCGCTGGACGAGGTGGTGTCCCACCGCTTCGCCGTGGAGGAGGCGGAGCGCGCGATCCGGACGGTCGCCGGGGAGATCCCGGCCGACGGGTTCATCAAGGCCGTGCTGTACCCGGTCAGCTAGGGGACCCTGGGTCAACCGCAGAGGGCGCAGAGACCGCTGAGGGAAGAGATTATGGGGAGGGAAAGGCGAGTCCTGTCGGCAGACGACGCGCTAGAGGAGTAGCTATGGGCGCTGGGAGCTTGGGGCACAAGATCGCGAAGTACGAGGAGGTCAAGCGGCGGGGTGTCGACTACATCCTGGAGCACGAGAACGCGGACGGCTCGTTCGGGCCGGTGGAGGACGGCTTCTTCTTCTACCGGCTGCCGTGGACGTTCATGGTGGCGGGCGAGACGCGGGCGGCCCTCGGCATCTGCCGGTGGGTGCGCGAGAACATGCTGACGGAGGAGGGCGACTTCGACCGGGGCCTCCGCAAGCTGACGGACGCCTACGCCTACCGCAACGGCACCTTCATCTACGGAGCGCATATGGCCCGGCAGTACGACCTGAGCGCCGGCTGCATGCCGTTCCTGCTCACGCTGCGAGACCCGGCGACGGGGGGATTCTCGAAGGACATGACGCCTGACGGGCCGAGCGACGACATGGACGTGCCGTACACCGTGGGGGCGGGGCTGGCCTGCATCGCCACGGGCGACATGGAGTCGGCCCTGGGTGTGTACGGCTACCTGGTGAGCCTGTGGGAGCAGCAGGACGAGCTTCCGGACCGGCTCTACTACAACATGTCGAGGTGGACCGGGAAGGTGATCAGGGAGTTCCCGCCGGAGGAGCGGCTCTGGCACGTGGTCGTCGCCCAGGACGCGGTGATGCAGCGGTGGACGGTGGGCGGCATTGCGTCGGCGTTCCTCTCGCGCTTGTACATGTCGGACCCCAACCCCGAGTACATCGAGCTGGCCCGGCAGTACATGCGGTTCTCGATGGAGAGCACGGACGGCCAGTTCGCGTTCGCGCCGGTGTGCAAGTCAGGGTGGGGCTCGTCGCTGCTGTACCAGGTGACCGGCGACACCCAGTACCGCGACTGGACGGTGCGCATGGGCGACTGGTTCGCGGATACGCAGTCAACCGACGGTAGCTGGGCGGACAGCTTCCCCTACGACGGCAGGGTGTCGAGCCAGATACACCTGGTGGCAGAGTTTGTGGCGCACGTCGACAATATCATTGCGGGGTTGTCGTCGCGCTAGCCGCAGGGTTCCAGTTCAGGTAGAGTTGAACATCAGCATGGTGTCGCATGAAGCATACGAGCGGGGCCAAGAAGTCCTCGCCACCGTGGAGGTGCTGAGCGACCCGGGACTGGTCGAGCAGATACGACGGGGCGAGCGCGAGATCGCAGCGGGAGAGGGGATTGCGTTCGAGGAACTGGAGGCGCAAATCACCCAGGACCTCGAACGAGGTGGTTCCTAGCCCTTCCCCCCCCACCTGCGATTCACCCGGTCGCTCTGCGGGGATCAGCCCACATCCTAACCTTCTCCCTTGGAAGACCTTTGCTTAACGCAGTCGCGCCGGGGAGAAGACCCCATCCCCTCGCCCCTCTGGGTTCCTGCCTCCGCAGGAACGACGGTAATTCAAAGGTCGCCTCGGGGGCAACAGCCCCCATCCCTTCGTCAGGCCCTTCAACGAGCTCAGGAGAGCCTCATGACAGGCTCAATCTTCCCCCTCGGGGGGAAGAGGCCGATCGGGGGGGAAGAGGGCGAGCCGCATCCTCTGCTCTAGCTGAACTTGAAGGCGTAGAGGTCGGCGTCCTGGAGGGCGAAGCGGAGGCGGACGGGTTTGCCGGCTAGGGCGGCGAGGTTGGGGTTGCCGGTCCAGCGGGCTGTGCCTTCGATCTCGTCGCCGAATATTTCGGGGCTGTCGGACATCGAGAGGCCGGGCTGGGGGCGTCCCTCGGCGTCCTGGACCTCGACCCTGACCGAACCTACGGCGGAGGTGGAGTAGTTGATCTCCAGCTCGGAGCCGGCGAACACGAACGGGTGCGTGGTGAACTCGCCGCCCGAGTGGCCCGCGTTGACCGACACGAAGCCGTCGGTGCGCAGGGCGTAGCGGCGGATGCGCATGGTGGGCAGGTCCTTGTGCTCCATGCCGTAGATCGACATCTCGCCCGGGGCAGTGTGTAGTATGCCGAGCTCGATGTAGATGCTGCGCTCGTGCCAGTTCTCCCGGTCGAGGCCCGGGCGGACGAACGCCTCCTTGAAGCTGCGGTCGAAGTTGAGGCCGTCGCGGCTGGACATGAAGACGGCGTCGTCGACTCCGGCGCCGCCGGGCCAGTCGGGCGTGGGCATGCGCTCGTACACGAACCTGGACGGGAACATGAGGTAGGTGCCGGGGGCCCGCTCGTACTGGACGCAGGAGTTGGTGTAGAAGTGCTCGGTCGGCGTCTCGCCGGTGTCGATGTCGACCAGCTCGGTCCAGTCGAGGAAGTTCTCGGAGGTGGTGCGGCGAATCCAGCGCACGCCGCCGATGAACGGGCCTGTCCCCGCCACGCCGCGCGTGTAGGCGACGTACTCGCCGCGCCAGGTGTCCCAGAACGGGATGTTGAGGGTGTCGAAGGGCCAGTCGGTGAGGATGGGCTCCTCGCGCATCTTCCGCCAGCGGATGCCGTCGGGCGACGCGATGGCGAACAGCTCGCGCTTCACGCGTACGATGGCCTTGTACCGCTCGTCGTCCGTCGCGGCGGGGTTCGCGTCGCGGAAGGGCGCGAGGTTGATGCCGGGGCCCGTCCAGACGAGGTTGTTGTCCGTTCCGCCCTCGAACTCCAGCACCCCCTGGTGGGGCTTGCGCCAGTGGATTCCGTCGTCGCTCTCCGCGTAGGCGGTGAATGAGGCGTCGTCGGAGCCGCGGAAGCCCACGGGGTCGCACCTGTACCAGCCGCGGTACCGGCCCTCGTCCGGGAAGGTGTTGAGGTAGCTGACACCGCCTCGCTCCCATGGCTTGTCGATCTCGATGGCCGTCTCACGGGCGATGGGCCTGTGGAGGCGGCGCCGCGCCCCGTCGATGCGGTCGATCCAGTAGTCGTCGACGAATAGCTGCCGGTCGGTGCCAATGTTTACAGGGTCACGCATCTCTATTCTCCGTTCGTCATCCGGGCGAGCGCCCGGGGAAGGTCCACTGTCCCAGGGCCGTCTCCACCTCGCCGCAGTCGAGCATATACAGGTCGCGCCGCAGATGGCTCGGCCCGCCGGTCGGCTCGCCGTCCTCGGGCGACACGGCCATGCAGAGGCCGGCGCCCGCGAGGACGAGCCCGCCGTCCGAGTCGAGCTCGAATCGCTGCATCTCCGAGCCGGAGCATTGTCGCAGGTAAAGCTGGACGGGGGAAGCCGTGTCGTCCGCCTCCATGCACAGGTCGTATGCTGGCATGTACAGGTTGCCGGGGCCGGGGCGGTTTATGGCGAACATCTCGTCGTCCGCGCCGGGCTTGCAGGTGTGGGCCATGAGAGCCGACTGGAGGTTCAGGCTCCTGCCGAAGCCGGGCACGTCCACGCAGTAGTATTCGGGTTCGTCGAGGGGGTCGACGAGCTGGACGAGGGTTGCCTCGGCCGTCGCCGGGTCGATGTCGATCCCTGCGGTGGTTGGGGCGGCCGGGGTCGGCGCGGGGGTCACGGTGGGAGTCGCGGTGGGAGTTGGGGGTGCGGGGGTGGGGATAGGGGTCGGCTCGGCTGTGGGGGTTGGGGAGGGCGCGGGAGTGGGAGCGGGATCGGACGTGCCGCATGCGACGGCCGCAATCAAGAGGAGGCATATCGCGTAGGTTGTAGTGATGGAAATGCCGTCTCTTAGCATGGGCGAGGCCGACCCTTCGACAGGCTCAGGGCAGGCTCCCAACTCAGGTCCCTCGCCACGAAGCTCGGGACGACAAGGGTGACAGCGTTGGAAGTGGCGTCGTCTCTTGGCATGGTCGAGGCCGACCCCGCCCCAGGTCCCTCGTCGGGGACTCCTCGGGACGACATTGTGGGGCGGCCGGCGGCTGTTCTCATAGCAGTATTGGAGTGCGATACGGCCGCGCCGCTTCATCCAGCGTATCCCTCTCACCTGTAGGTCACCTGCAGCCAGGCTTCGTTGAGGGTGACTGCGTCCTGTGCGTGTGGGGAGCGCTTGTCGATCCACATGGTGAGGGTGTTGTCGCCCGGGTTGAGGGCGTCGGCGGGCACGTGCCAGTGCATTTGCGAGGAGTCGGCGGCGGGATCCGGCGCTGAGCCGGGGTTCGCGGGCCGCGAGAGGCTTATGCCGTTCACCTGGACCCCGATGGAGTCGCCGGGCCGGACGCCGTCGAGGGCGAGAGTGAGGACGGCGCGGTCGAGGGTGCCGTCGCGGTGGGCCGCGGCGAGGTCGTCGCCGACGCGGAGCCGGACCGACCTTACGACCTTCAGGGCCCGGCTGCCGAGGTCGAGAGGAAGCTGGGTGGGGTGGCTGGCGATGGCGTAGGGGCCGACCCGCTCGGCGCTCTCGACGCCGAACAGCTTGTCGCGGCGTGCGAGGGCCTGGGGCGACGCCAGCTCGCGCAGGAGCTCGTAGACGGCGGGCTGGGGGCGGCCGTACCCGATGCGGGGCGCGTTCCTGTACTGGTAGTTCCACAGGTAGATGCCGTCGCCGCCGGCGTGGTAGACGTTGGAGGCCGCGCCCCTGAACGCGGCGTCGGACCCCAGCTCCGGCAGGCCGCAGTTTATGCAGGGGTAGACGGGCACGTCGTGGTCGTGGCCCAGCTGCACGAGCTCCTCGTAGGGGCTGGAGTAGGGCTCGTATCCGCCCCCAATCAGCAGGCGGTCGACCAGGTCCTCCCGCAGCCACGTCTCGACGTCGATTCCGACACGGGCGCAGGTCTCGACCGTGCCCGGCACCCTTACACCAAGCAGCACCGGCGAGCCCTTCTGCTCCGACACTTCGTCCAGGACTCGCCGCGCCGCTCGCACGAGGTCGGTCATCAGCGGCGCGCCGTCGGCCTCCCGGCCGCGCCTGAAGAACCAGGGCATTCGGAAGAAGTTGAGGTCGACGCCGTCGACGTCGTAGCTCTCCGCCGAGCGCCTGATCCACCGGAGCCGGTCGTCGCGCACCTGCGGTATTTCGAAGTCCAGGCCCGACCACATCAGCGCTTCCGGTGCCGCATGGAAGTCGACGCCGCGGCTCTCGTCGCCGAGCAGCCACTCGGGGTGTTCCAGCTTGAGGGGGTAGTCGAGGCGTCCGTGGGGTTTGCCGAAGGCGTCGTGGGTGTCGTTCATTCGGATGGACGCGAACACCTCTATGCCGAGGCGCCGCGCGGCTTCGGTCATTAACGGCGTCGGGTCGGCGATTGCGGGGTTTAGCGGCACCCCGAGCTGCTGGTTCTGCCAGTAGGAAGTCCGGTCCTTGCCGACGGCTATGCCCCACATGATGCACCACGCGACGCTCTTCACGTCGACGGCGTCCAGCGGGTAGAGGCGCTGCTCCAAGAACGGCTCCGGGCCCGCCGCGGCAGCCTCGGTGAACACGAGGTCGCCGTCGTCGTCCACGATGAGCCGGCCCCTTGTCTCCGCCGCCCTCAGGCGGGCGTCCCGTCGACGGCGCAGGAGCCCAGATAGGGGAAGCCTCCCCGCTCCACCCCTCTGGGTTCCCCGTATCGAGTACGGGGCAGGCTCTGCCCCCGCAGGAACGACGGTTGAGTCGCAGCCCGTCACTTCGAACATCTCGGCCCGCTACGGGCCGAACCGGGTGAGCTTGCCGGCGTTGGCGAGGGCCAGCATCATGACCGCCGACGCCGGGACGCTGCCGATGGAGCCGGTGCGGCACGCCCGCTCGGTGAACGATTCCACGCCGTCGCCCAGCGTGTGCGGCGCGTGGACAAGCAGGGGCACGGGGTGCCAGCTGTGAGCGGCCAGGACGGCGGGCGTGGAGTGGTCGCCAGCGACGACCAGCGTGTCGATATCGAGATCGAGGAGGCGGGGGATGTGCCGGTCCAGCTCCTCGAGGGCGGCGACCTTTGCGTCGAAGTCGCCGTCCTCCCCGGCGGCGTCGGCGGGCTTGTAGTGGAGGAAGAAGAAGTCGTGGCCGCCGAAGCTGCTCTCCAGCGTCGCGAGCTCGTCGTCGAAGGTCTCGCCCGTTGGGATGACCTTCATGCCGAGGATCTGGGCGAGACCCCTGTACATGGGGTACGCGGCGATGGCGACGGGGTCGAGCTTGTAGACTTCGCCCATCTGGGGCCAGTTGGGCGCCTGGGAGAAGCCCCGCAGCAGCACCATGTTGGCCCGGTCGCGCCCCGAGAGCACACGCCGCGCCTCCGCAGTGAATGCATTGGCGGCTGCGGCGGTGGCCTCGGAGCCGGGGTCCAGCGCCTCGGCGGGCGACGGGTTCAGGCTGGGCGGCCTGGGCTCGGTGTCACGCACGTCCGCGCCGAGTCCATTGCCCCGCATGACCAGCACGAATCGGTAGTCCTTGCCGGGGTGAACGGCAAGCTCGACTCCGGGCACCTCGATCTCGTCGAGCATCGCGACCAGCGGGGCGCTCACGGCGGTCGGGATGCGGCCCGCCCGACGGTCGGTCAACGCGCCCGACTCGTCGACCGTGCAGAAGTTCCCGCGCACGGCCACGGCTCCCCCGGCAAGGTCCGCGCCGATGCCGAGGGCCTCGAGCACCCCCCTGCCGACGGTATACCTGAGGGGGTCGTAGCCGAACAGCGCCGTGTGGCCGGGGCCGCTGCCGGGCGTGACGCCGGGTGCGACGGGCGTCGTCAGCCCGGCCGCGCTGCGCTGGGCCAGCCGGTCCAGGTTGGGGAGGCTGGCCGTTTCTAGCTCGGACATGCCGGTGTCGGGGTGCGGTATGCCACCGAGCCCGTCAACGACGAGCAGGACTATCTTGCTGGGGGTGGGCTGGAAGATGTCGTCAGGGAAGTCGATCATCGCATCAGCGCCTCCACGCCGGGCAGGGTCCTGCCCTCCAGGAACTCCAGCGACGCGCCGCCTCCGGTCGATACGTGGGTCATGGCATCCACCAGGCCCAGCGCCTGCACGGCCTCCGCGGTCGACCCGCCACCCAGGACGGTCACCGCGTCGTCGAGGCCGGCCAAGGCATGGGCGACGCGCTCGGTGCCATGGGAGAACGGCGCCCACTCGCTGACGCCCATCGTCCCGTTCCACACAACCGTGCCCGCGCCCTCCACCGCCCCCGCATAAGCCGCCGCGGTCTCGGGGCCGATGTCCATGATCCTCCAGCCGGGTGGAATCGAGTCGACGTCGACAGCGCGGTGGGCGGCGGACTCCGAGAAGTCGTCGGCGACCACCACGTCGGTGGGAAGCAGCAGATCCACGCCGCGCCGGTCGGCGGCGGCGCAGATCTCGCGAGCGGCGCCGAGGCTGTCGTCCTCGACAAGAGACGCGCCCACGTCGAGGCCGTTCGACTTGAGGAAGGCCGCGCCCATGCCACCGCCGATCAGCAGCTTGTCGACCTTGGTGGTGAGGTGTTCGAGGACCTTGATCTTGTCCGACACCTTCGCGCCGCCGAGTATCGCGACCAGGGGACGCCTGGGCGCGTTCAACGCGGAGCCGAGCACATCCACCTCGCGGTGCACCAGGAGTCCCGCCGCCGCCGGAAGCAATTCAGCCACTCCCGCGGTGGATGCGTGGGCCCTGTGAGCCGCGCCGAATGCGTCGTTCACGTAGGCGTCTGCGAGCGCGGCCAGTCCTTGCGCGAACCCCGGGTCGTTCGCCTCCTCGCCGAAGTGGAAGCGCAGGTTCTCCAGCATCATCACGCCGCCGGGGGGAATCGCGCGAGCTTGAGACTCAACCTCCGGGCCCACGCAGTCCGGCGAGACGGGCACCGGGCGGCCCAGGAGCTCTGCCAGGCGCGCGGCCACCGGTGCGACGCTCAGCTCGCTCACCACCCTGCCCTCCGGCCTGCCGATGTGACAGCAGAGTACGACCCGGCAGTCCCGGGCGACCAGGCACTCGATGGTCGGCAGCGAGGCGCGTATGCGGGAGTCGTCCGAGATCGCGGACCTGTCCGACGTGAAGGGCACGTTGAAGTCGACGCGGACCAGCACGGTCTTGCCGTCCAGGTCGAGGTCGTCGAGGGTGGTGAGTCTTGACACGTTCAGTCGAGCAGGCGGTCCACGAAGTCTGTCGCGAGATCGAGGTCGTCTGCAGGCGCGCCCTGGGCGAGGGCATCGAGGGCATCTGCCCTGCACCGGGCTGCGAGGTCCTCGCAGAACTGCCTCGAGCCCATATCGTCGAGCACTTCGCGCAGGGCGGTCACGTCCTCTGGCCCCAGCACGCGCTTGAAGTATATGTCGCCGAGGCGCCGCTTCTCGGCGATGGTCGCCTTGCCGAGGGCGTGGACTACGGGCAGCATCTTCTTCTTGTTCAGGACCTCCGGGCTGAGATCGCCTCCCCAAAGCTCCCGGACGTCGTTCCGGACCTGGAGGGCCAGCCCGAGCTGCCGCCCGCAGCGCGACATCGCGTCTACGGCGTCCTGCCCTGCTCCCGCGACCAGGGCCCCAAGGCCCATGGCGCAGGCGTACAGCGCGCCGGACTTGCTCGCGGCCATCTCCATGTAGGCATCTACGTCCAGGTCTATGCGCTCCTGGGCCTCGATGTCGCGGAACCTCCCCTCGCACAGGTCCAGGGCGGCCTCGTCGAGCATCTTCACAGCCGTGAAGGTGACATCCGCGGGGGTCCCGTTCTTGTGGAGCTCGAACAGCGCGAGCCGGGCAAGGGAGTGGAAGCTGTCGCCTACGTTGATGGCCTGGGCCGGGCCCCAGACCCACCACACGGCGTCCCTGTCGTCCCTCTGCGGCTGGCCGCCCTGCACGTCGTCGTGGACCTCCAGGAAGCCGTCGACCAGCTCCACGGCGGCGGCGGCAGGCAGGGCCGAGTCCACGTTTCCACCGGCTGCCAGGCAGGCCACGAGGCATGCAACGCCGTGGCTGCGGTCCGGGCTCACCGGGAGCGGCGCGTCCATGCCGTGGGCGCCGTTCCAGCCGAGGTGGTAGGACATCATCCGGTACAGGCCCAGGCTGCGGTCGGCGAAGGCGTCTTTCAGCGCAGCCTCGACGCGGTCCGTGAGGTCTTCGATGGTATGCGCGGCGTAGGTGGACATTGGTGCGAGTGTATCATATGGAGGATGGCTCACCGGCTGGCGGCGGCGGGACTCACGGGCTTGGGGCTGGGACGGCGCGGCGGCGTCCTCGCCGTTGCCGTTCTCGCGCTGCTCTCGGTCGCCGCGTGCGAGCCGCCCGGAAGCGACGGGCCTACGGTTACAGGGCACGTGGTCGACGTCAGCGCGAGGTCGCTGCTGGAGATCGACGTGCTGACGATCGAGGACGAAGAGGGAACGGAGTGGCGGTTCTCCGGCAGGGGCTACCGGGGAGTAACGCCTTCGCACCTGCGGCAGCACATGGTGCAGGTCCTCCGGGTGGTGGTGACCTACGAGGAGCGGGACGAGGGGCTGGTCATCCGGGAGATACGGGACTACACGGCCGGGGGGACGCCCGGGCCTCACGAGTAGATGTTCAGGTTGGCGTGACTAGGGCAACTTCGTTCTTTGGCAGGGCGAGAGCCCCCATCTCAATCTTCCCCCTCGGGGGGAAGAGGGGGAGCTACCGGCGGCGGACTATGGAGTCGGTCTCGCCGATTTTGCGGGACTTGTTCCAGAGGAAGAGCACGCCGCCGATCAGGGCCACGAAGACGATGATCCACACGAAGGTCCCCGCCTCGCCGGCAGGCAGCGCGGGCTCGGCCACCAGCACCGGCACCTCGAACGTGATGGGCTCCAGCCCGTCCTTGTCCACGTCGATGACGAACATCCAGACGCCCGACTCGATCAGCGTCATGTTGGCCTTGTAGGACTCCTCATCCTCGGGAGTGTTCAGGGCGCGGACCTCTATCGACTCCTCCTCATCGTGGTCCGCCCTCACCTTCACGATCGCGCCGTCCACGGGCTCGCCGGTCGCAGCCTCCGCGAGCTTGACGGTGATGTGGACCTGCCCGACCGCGGTAAGGAAGGGCTCCGTGATGAAGACGACCTCGAAGGGGCCCACCTGACCCTCGTACTTCGGCCGGACCTCGAATTCGTCCTGCGCGAAGACGGGAGCCGGGGCGGCCAGCGGCGCGGCCAGGGCGAGCGCGGCCACTGCCATAATCGCAATGCGTTGCTTAGTGAGGTTCAAGTCCATTACCCCAGCAC
Organism: Dehalococcoidia bacterium; assembly: GCA_965116315.1. Lineage (GTDB taxonomy): Bacteria > Chloroflexota > Dehalococcoidia > Lucifugimonadales > CAJWER01. The sequence continues at coordinate 4,148,556 of OZ220672.1, read as the reverse complement.
TTCCTTCAGGGCGGCCTCCAGCTCCTCTTCGGTCACGAAACCCTCGAACTTCGATCTGATGACGCCCTCGCCGTCCAGTATAAACGTATACGGCTCGGATATCAGGCCCCACTCCTCCAGCACAGGAGAGATGCGGCCCTTCGAGAAGTCCCCTCGCATCTCCACGGGGTTGTCGTAGACCTCCACGTGGATGAAGCCGGCCTCATCCCCGTAGCGGTCTTTCAGGGCCGAGACCACCTCGACCTGCGGGCCGCAGGTGGCGGTGCTGCAGAAGGCGGGCGTCGCGAAGGTTACGACGGTCGGTTGGCCGGCATCTATGGCGTCCGCTACGGTCATCCGGTACAGGTCGGGGTCCGGGTCGGGCGACGTTGTGATCTCCTCGAGGTCCGTGCCGTCGCCGCCGGTCTTGTTGAGGCTTCGCGGCGCAAGGGAGCCTATTGCCGGGGATGAGCTGGTGACCTTGACCTCGAAGCCGAGCTGGCCGACTGCGATCACGCCCTCCTCGGTCTCGACCTCGACTACGAGGCCCCATCGCCCCGCCCTGTCCAGGTCGACGCCGTCGACGACGTAGACTCCCGAGCGGCCCGTGGGCCACGTCACGAACGACGCCTCGGCCTGCGCGCGGACCTCGTAGGGGGTGGTCTCGATGAACATGAACGTCGCCAGGGCCTTCGGAGTGCGGACGGGTTGGGAGTCCGCGTCGCGTATTCCAAATGCGAAGCGGTTGAGCCCGACGCCTATGTCGACGGTGGCGAGGCCCAGGCCGACCTCGGGCGGGCCTGTGGCGGCTGCGGGCGTCGGATTAGCAGGAGCGCTCGGAGCGGTGGCGAGGGGAGCGGCGGTGGGCGGCGATGCCGGGCTCGAATCCGAGGAGCAGGCCGCCAAGGCGAGGGTGGACACGGCCAGGGAGATGCAGGCGGCTATAGTGAGGAGGCGTGGGATCATCGGTATTGCAGCCCCGGGATGGGGGCAACGGGCGCGGGCCAATGTCTTGGGTGGTGTTGACATTCGTGTCATTCCGAGCGCAGCGAGGAATCTAAGGCGTGAGCCCAGCGACCACTTTGTCTTGCAGGCAGCGTCTTTAGATTCCTCACTACGCTTCGCTACGTTCGGAATGACAGGGGTGTGTGGGTCGCTCGGATTGACAGGAATGATTAGCTGACGAGCCATGGGTCCGTTCAAGTGTCGACACTGCCTAGCCCTCTCGTAAGCCGCCTGCGCGTGACTGCTCAGGGTTGGTGTGTCATGGGCAGCTTTGCCCTTTGGCAGGGCGAGAGCCCCCATCTCAATCTTCCCCCTCGGGGGGAAGAGGCCGAGCCGCTTCCCCTCGACTCTGAACACCTACGCCTGCGCTGCCGTGTAACGTCCGGCAGCGCAGGCGACTATCATAGCCTATTCGTACCTGTCTCGCCGGATGCGCTGGCGGGCAACCAGCATGGAGCCCGAGAGTAGCAGCAGCACACCGGCAAGTCCGGCAGCCAGTATCAAGCCGGCGGGGAGCGTGTAGTCGCCCGTCACCGGCAGCGACGGGACAGGGCCGGTTGTGGTCGCGGGAGGCCGCGTCGGTGCAACCTGTTCGGGGATCGGCGGAGGGGTCAACGCCTGTACCCTGCCGGGCTCATGGATGCTCACCCTTGCCGTGGTCTCAGCAGTCCAGCCGTGCTGTGCCGGGTCCAGGTCGGCCCCGCCGATGATGCCGGTATGGACCGACCGGGAGCCCTCGCCCAGCCCTGGCGAGAACGCCGCCGGGCCGCCGCCGAGGCACGGCACGGTGTCCGCGGTCTCGTCGTTGTTCTCGGAACCCGAGTCTATGACCGCCGCGACCTCGGACGCCTGTCGTACCTCATCCGCCGTGCCCTCCACCGGGAGGGAAGCGAGGATGTAGGCGTCGTTGGTGCAGGCGAACATCCCGACGACGGACACGCGCGCGCCCAGGACGCCGCTCGCGTCGGCGATCAGCGACGTTCCCGCCGGTATGGGCCCGACGGCGTCCAGGTTCTTCACCGCCACGACACCGGGTCGCGTGCGGAGGGTCGCGGCCAGCGCATCCCGAGCGCCGCCCTCGGCCAGGTCAGCGATGCCCTCGAGCTCATCGGGGCTGTCGTATACGAGCACGTCGACGTTGGGGTCGTGCACCACGGCCAGCGGGGGCGTGACGGGCTGTCCGAGGGTCAGGTTGTCGATTGTCAGGCCGAACTCAACCGCGGTGGGGACTTCGTCCGTGTCCGACAGGAACAGCTGCATGGCAACGTTGTCCCAGCCATGCTCGGCCCTGGTGAGGTCGGCGCCTCCGGCGATGCCCGGGTGGTGGGCGATACGGCCCTCGCCGTCGGGGGAGTTGGGACCCGACACTCCGGCGCTCTCGCCTCCCAGGCATGGGACCGTGTCCGTCGTCTCGGTGTTGTCCTCGGTACCCGCATCATAGACGCGTCCGGAGGACATGGCCTGCCCCGACTCTGATACTACTAACGTGCCGATGGTGATGGCGTCGTTCGTGCACGCGAGCATCGCGATGACGCTGACGTGGTCGCCTGGAGACGCGGTGATGGAAGCGGTGACCTCCTCGCCCGGCGGAATCGGCGGCGGGTCGAGGCTGAACACGCCCTTCACACCGTCGAGGCCCGCAAGGGAGGCCGCCAGGGGAGACTGCGCGCCGGCCTCGGCCAGCTCTTCCAGACCGTCGAGGGTACCGGCGTTCTGCGGAAGCAGCGACGCGCCGCTTTCGTGGACCACGGCTATCGGAGGGGTGATCGGTTGGCCTGCGGTGACGTTGCGCACCGTGAGGTGCAGGTTTCCGGCGTCCTGGGCTTCGGCGGGAACGGAAGTGGGAAACAGGGCCGCGGCGGCTACGGTCGCCACAATCAGTGCGGCTATGATCCTGGACATCGGTGGTGCCTCCTCATCTGAAGCTAGTTTGGATGTTTCGATTTGGCCAAATCGCGGCGGCTGCGCATGTCCAGCTGCCTACTTCCAAGGTAACATTTTTCTCGCGGCCGGCGGCGAGCCGTGGGGCCAGCGCGGCGACCATCCAGGGCACACATCGGCCCGGCGGGCGGACACGTGGGTCCGCGTAACTGTTCAGACTTGGCGTGACATGGACAGTTTTGCTCGTCGGCAGGGCGAGAGCCCCCATCTCAATCTTCCCCCTCAGGGGGAAGAGGCCGAGCCGGCCCTACGTCTATGATCGGGGCCCTAACTGCTATACTCTGCCCATTCCAATCCCCTACGGAGATCCGATGGACCTCGAATTCATCAAGTACGAGAAGCGCGACCGCATCGCCTACGTCACCATCGACCGGCCCAGGAGCCTGAACGCCATTCACCCACCGGCGAGCGTCGAGATGCGCAGGGTTTTCCTGGACTTCCGCGACGACCCCGACCTGTGGGTCGCCGTGCTGACCGGGGCTGGCGAGCGGGCATTCTGCGCGGGCAACGACCTGAAGTACCACGCCGAGCACGGGGCAGGCGGCGAGGCTTACCCAAGCGCCTCTGAAGTGGTATTCGGCGGCATCACCAGCGACTTCGAGTGCTGGAAGCCGATCATCGCGGCGGTGAACGGCTACGCGGTCGGCGGCGGGCTGGAGATCGCGCTGGCGTGCGACCTGATCGTCGCGGACGAGTCGGCCCAGTTCGGCGCGCCGGAGGTCAACGTCGGGCTGGTGGCGGCCGCGGGCGGCGTGCACAGGATCCCGCGCCAGCTTCCGCTCAAGATCGGCATGGGTATGCTGCTGACGGGCAATCCCATTGGCGCGGACGAGGCCCACAGGTGGGGGCTCGTCAACGAGGTGGCGCCCAGGGGACTAGCCCTCGAAGCGGCCAGGCGACTGGCGGGCGAGATCGTCGACGGCGCGCCGCTGTCGGTGCGCGCCAGCAAGCAGATGGCGATGATGGGGCTGGAGACTTCGCTGGAGGAGGCGATGTCGGGCAGCTACAGCGAGTACGAGGCCGCCGCAGCCTCCGAGGACTTCGTCGAGGGGCCGAGGGCATTTGCGGAGAAGCGCAAGCCGAACTGGAAGGGCAGGTAGGGTAGCCTACTGCTGGAACAGGCGTCTCAGCTTCTGACTACCGTGGCCTTGGTATTCCTCCGTCGAAGCTCATCGAAGACCTCGCTCGCCGGGACCGCCAGGGCGGCCTTCGACTCCTCCAGCCCCTTTCGCACCTTCTGGCGCATGTCCGCAAGCTCGCTCTTCAGGTCATCGTCGCGTTGATCAAGCAGTGTGAGAGCGTTGGCGAGCACAGCGTCCACAGACGGATACATGCCCGACTCGACCTTGCGGCGAATGCGCTCCTGGTTCTGCTCGCTGATTGCAATATCCATGACCGCACAATACCATACCTGCGTACCGTAGCTGATCGCTCGTAGGCTCCCGTAGCTGTTCAGGTCGATAGGACGTGGGCAGGTCTGTCGTTCGGCAGCGCGAGAGCCCCCTTCTCAATCTTCCCCCTCGGGGGGAAGAGGCCGAGCCCAGGAAAGGACAACAATGACTGAATCGAATGCCGTCATGCTTCCGAAGGATGTTAGGCCGAGCAAGTACACGCTGACGCTGCAGCCGGACCTGGAGTCGTTCACCTTCACGGGGAGCGTGGCCATTGACATCGAGGTGCTCCGGCCGACTGACTCCATCGTGCTGAACGCGGCAGAGCTGGAGATCGGGTCGTGCAGGGTCGAGTCGGCGGATGGGGAGGCGCTGCCGGGCAGCACCACCCTGGACGAGGAGGCCGAGACAGCCTCGTTTGCGTTCGAGGACGCGCTGCCCGTGGGGCCGGCCCGGCTGGAGATCGAGTTCACCGGCGAGCTGAACGACCGCCTGCGAGGCTTCTACCGCAGCCGGTACACGGACATGAATGGCGAGGAGCGGCACCTGGCGACGACGCAGTTCGAGGCGACGGACGCACGGCGCGCCTTCCCGTGCTGGGACGAGCCGTCGATGAAGGCGACGTTCGAGGTCACGCTGGTCGTCCCAGAGGACCTCGAGGCCGTCTCGAACACGATGATCGCCGAGGAGTGGGCGCTGGACGGCGGGCTGAGGCGCGTCAGGTTTTCGGAGACGCCGGTGATGTCCACGTACCTGCTGGCGTTCATCGTGGGCGACATCAGGTGCGTGGAGCGCACGGCGGACAACGGCACCCTGGTGCGGGTGTGGGCAACGGCGGGCAAGGAGTCCCACGGCGAGTTCGCCGCGGAGACTTCCGTCAAGCTCCTGTCCTTCTTCAACGACTATTTCGGCGTCCCCTACCCGCTTCCGAAGCTCGACCACATCGCCATCCCCGACTTCGCGGCGGGCGCGATGGAGAACTGGGGCGCGGTCACCTACCGCGAGGTGGTGCTGCTGGTCGACCCGGAGCGCACGTCCGTGCAGGTGAGGCAGCGGATCGCGGCGATCATCTCCCACGAGATGGCGCACATGTGGTTCGGCGACCTGGTCACGATGGCGTGGTGGAACGACCTGTGGCTCAACGAGAGCTTCGCGTCGTGGGTGGGCGACAAGGCCGTGGACTGGCTCTTCCCCGAGTGGGAGATGTGGACGCAGTTCGTCTCGAGCGACACCAACAGCGCGCTGAGCCTGGACGGGCTGCGCAGCTCGCATCCCATCGAGCAGGAGGTGAAGGACCCGGCGGAGATCGGGCAGCTCTTCGACGCGATCAGCTACAGCAAGGGCGGCTCGGTGCTGCGCATGCTCGAGGACTTCCTGGGCGAGGAGACGTTCCGCGAGGGGCTGCGGCGGTACATCTCGCGCCACCAGTACGGCAACGCGGTGACACGCGACCTCTGGAACGCGCTGGGCGAGGCGTCCGGCAAGCCGGTAGCCGAGATCATGGACACGTGGGTGCAGCAGACCGGCTACCCCGTGCTCGACGTGGAGGCGGCCCACGGGGACGACGGTGTCGAGCTCCACGCGTCGCAGTCACGCTTCGTCTACGAGCACCTGGTCGACCCCGACGCGACGGAGGACACGACGTGGCACGTGCCTGTCAAGGCAGCCGCGCAGGGCGGCGCGTCGGCGTCGGCGCTGATGGACGGCCCGCAGGCCACGATCAGGCTCGCCTCCGACGCGGGCGGATGGGTCAAGGTCAACCCGGACCAGGTGGGCTTCTACCGGGTCAACTACGGGGGCGACGGGTGGGAGCGGCTGCGGCCCGCCGTCGAGGGCATGGAGGTGTCGGCCATCGACCGGCTGGGGCTGCAGAACGACGCCTTTGCCCTGGCCCGCGCGGCCTACCTGCCCGTCACGCAGTTCCTGTCGCTGGCGCAGTCGTACGTGAACGAGACGAACGCCATCGTGTGGGAGGACGTCTCGGCCAACTTCGGCAAGATCGACCTGCTGGTCGCCGACGAGCCCTACTACGACAGGTTCGCGGCGATGATGCGGTCGGTCTACGGCCCGGCCGGCGAGCGCGTCGGCTGGGAGGCCCGGCCGGGCGAGAGGGAGCTGGACGCGCTGATGCGCTCGACGATCCTGGGCCAGCTAGGCAAGTACGACGACGAGGCGACGCTGGACACAGCCGCGTCGCTATTCGAGCGATACACGGACGAACCGGCAGAAGTTCACCCCGACATACGCGGCGTGGTCTTCAACCTGGCAGCCCAGCGGGGCGACGGGTCGACCTACGGCACGATCTGGGACCTCTACGACCAGTCACCGCTGGAGGAGGAGAAGATGCGCCTCCTCATGGCCCTCGGCAACTTCAGGGACACGGGGCTGCTGGGGGAGACGCTCGACCGGTCGCTGTCGGACCGGGTGCGCTACCACGACACGATCCAGGTGGTGTCGGGAGTGGCCGCGAACCGGCTGGGCCGGGACATGGCGTGGGACTTCGTGAAGGACAACTGGGAGGAGTTCAGCAGGCGCTACAGCGACGGCCTGTTCGCGCTGTCACGGCTGGTCGCCATCACGGCCCGCTTCACGACGCAGGAGAAGCTGGACGACGTGGAGGGCTTCTTCGACGAGCACCCGACGCCGGCCGCCGACCGGGCGATAAGCCAGTCGCTGGAGACGGTGCGGCTCAACGTGGCCTGGCTGGCCCGCAACCGCGAGGACCTGGCGGGCTATTTCGGGGAGTGAGCCAGAATAGCCTCGAACTGTTTCTTATATGTGAATATCAGCTGCTCTTTAGACGGGGACAAGCCTGATGGCCATTGACCAAGCTCCTCAGCCTTGAACTCCGCAAAGCCCTCCTGATCGTTCGCTGCTTCGCGCCTGCGGTGGGAGGCAGCGTTGTTTGAGTAGTGCAGGACGCTGTAGAGTTGTCGGCCTGTTTCCCTCTCCAGATCATGCTTCTGGAGAAACTCCTTCACCTTCGTGCCAATGGCGATGACCGGTGCGCCGGGCTTTCCCACAATACCGACCTCTTCCAGCAGTAGGGGGTACCACTCCTCGTACCTGCGGTCGCGGTCAAGAGCTGCCACCGCTACGGGCATGGCACCCTTGGACACGTCCGTCAGTTGATAGGTTTCCCCTGCCTTGCAAAGGAACCGCTCTATGGAGTGTCTAAAGAGCGCCAGTGTCTGCCGTTCGTCCTTGGGCATTCCGAAGTTCCGAAATCCCTCAGCTATCTTGTGTTCGGCTTCCTCGGTGCTGTCGGCCCAGCTGAAGCTCGGCTCCATACCAACGAAAATGTAGTCTACTTGGTCTTCCGGCTCCTGACAGGGCAGGTAGACCCCCCAGCCCTGCACGACGCGCTCAATGGCATGGGCCCTGTCCCTATCAACCTGGGCCCTGAATGAGCGCTCCAAGTCATCGTATCTGGTCTTGTCCAAAGTCACTCTGCTCCTCCATTCGGTGCTCTGCCCTACCTCTATTCATCCAGCAGGCACCACTGGTTCTATCTGCCACTACCCGTGGTGGACGCGCGGGGACTCCCTGCAGCATTCCCCTGGCGCTCATGTCCTCGTCGACATCCGGCCAATGGACTCCCTCGCCGTCACCGATGATCTCGAAGTTCTGGCGCTGCTGAGAAGTGGCGTCGGACAGTCTCCATGACCAGGATAGGGGGACACTGACCACTCGTCCGTCGACGAGGTGTGCCGTTATCGACTCGTCCGAGACGGCTAGAGAGACGATTTTCGCTTCCATAGGCAGTGTTGACATTTGAGCGGACCCCATAGCTCGTCAGTTTAGCCACTCATTCCGAGCGCAGCGAGGAATCTGAGGCGTCCGCCCGGCGATTGCGTTGCCTTGCTGGCAGCGTCTTTAGATTCCTCACTACGCTACGCTACGTTCGGAATGACAGGGTTGGTGGGCTGCGCTACGTTCGGAATCACTGTGGCCCTGCGAAGGCCACATGAGTGGATGAAATGGCGTCGTCTCTTGGCATCGTCGAGGCCGACCCCGCCCCAGGTCCCTCGCCAGGAGGCTCGGGACGACATGGTGGGCTTCGCTACGTTCGGAATCACTGTGGCCCTGCGAAGGCCGCGCACGGTGATGAGAATGGCGTCGCCTCCTGGCATGGCTGAGGCCGACCCCGCCCCAGGTCCCTCGCCAGGAGGCTCGGGACGACATGGTGGGCTTCGCTACGTTCGGAATCACTGTGGCCCTGCGAAGGCCGCGCACGGTGATGAGAATGGCGTCGCCTCCTGGCATGGCTGAGGCCGACCCCGCCCCAGGTCCCTCGCCAGGAGGCTCGGGACGACATGGTGGGCGGCGGTGCGCCACTTTCATAGCAATGACACGCTGTCAGCACTACCTCAGCTTCCACAGTGTTCATCACTAGCCGGGTTAGCGGCCTTCGTATAGCTCGTCGTTGAGGCGGCTTTCCTGGAGGTCGAGGTAGGCCTGCTTAGTTAGGGGCGGGCTGCTCCTGGCCAGTACTTCTAGGGCCTTCGCTGCGCCGTTGGAGAGGAGGTCGATGGCGGCCATTGCCATGGCCTTGGCCGGGCGAATGACGGCCTGCTCGTAGTCACGCACGACGTAGTCGGTCCCGTGGCCCATGCCGACCGCGCCGCCGGTGTACGGGTGGATGGCGGGCATGATGTGGCTCAGGTCGCCCATGTCGGTGGAGCCGCCGCGAACGACGTCGCGCCGGTGCTCGACGAACCCGGACTCGCCGACCAGCTCGACGGCGTTGTCGCGGAACACTCCCATCAGCGCCGGGTCGTGTCGGATTGGCAGGTAGCCGGGTATCGACACGATGCGGACGTCGGCCCCCAGCGCCAGCGCGCCGGCCCGCAGGCAGCGGTCGACCTTGTGTGAGGCGTCGGCGATGGCCTCGAGGGAGGCGCCGCGCACCCTGCCCTCGTAGCGCACGTCGGCGGGCGTGGCATTGGCCGAGTCGCCGCCCGACGTGATGATGCCGTGGAGCCGCACGGAGTCGCTGTCCCGCAGGGTCTCGCGCTGGGTGTTGACGGCGTTCAGCGCCACGATCGCGGCCTGGAGGGCGCTCACGCCCCGGTGGGGCGAACCACCGGCGTGGGATGCCTTGCCGATGAACCGGACGTACTTCACGAGGTGGCCGTTGTTCCTGCCGCCGCCGGAGAACCTGGAGTCGCCGGGGCTGGACGAGGTGTGCACCATCATCGCCATGTCCACGTCGTCGAACGCGCCGAGGCGGATGAACTCCTGCTTGCCCGACAGGAGGCCGAGCTTCCCCTCATGCCAGAGCCCCCAGCGGTACTCCACGTCGATGAACTCCTCGGCGGGCACGGCCATCAGCACGACGCGGCCCGACAGCGCCCCGAGCACCTCGGGGGACGACAGCGCCGCCGCCGCGCCGAGCATCATCCCAAGCTGGGCGTTATGACCACACGCGTGAGCGGCTCCAGTACTCGGGTCGGCGTGCGGGTGGCCCGGCGCCATGATGGAGTCCATCTCGCCGATGATGGCGACGGTGGGGCCGGGCCGGGCGCCGTCCAGGGTCGCCTTCAGCCCCGTGATCGCGATGCCGTTCCGGGAGGGGATGCCCAGCTCCGCCAGCCTCTCGCCGACGAGTTTGGCCGTCCTGAACTCGCGGAATCCCGTTTCGGGCGCGGCGAGCACGTCATCGACCACGGAGGTCAGCCAGTCCCTGCGCCCGTCCACCGCAAGCTGGGCGAGGGCCTTCAGGCCGTGCAGGTCAGTCACGGACGTTTTGCGCGCGGCCATGCCCTGCCCACCGCCCCTCTAGGTTCCCTGCTTTCGCCGGAATCACCATTATCTGGCGCAGGCCACGTAAGGGGACGAAAGCGGCGCCTCTCTGTCATGCTGGCTTGGTCTGTTGTCCACGGGGCCGGGGACTGGATACCGGCTTTCGCCGGTATGACGGCGTGGCGTCGGATGGCTGCCTTCATAGTGATGACGATTGACCATCCGCGGCTACTCCTCGTAGGTCTCTTCGCTGGTGACGCTGCGAATCGTGGCGAGGTATTCGGCCTTGGACATGGGCGCCCTGTAGGAGTGCTTGACCTGGAGGGCCTTCGCGGCGCCGTCCGCCAGGAGGTCGATGACCGTCATCGCCATGGCCTTGCCAGCCGTCAGCACGGCGGTCTCGTAGTCCTCGATCACATAGTCCGCACCGTGGGCCCTGCCGGTCGCCGCGACGACGTAGGGGTGGATGACGGGCATGATCTGCGACACGTCGCCCATGTCGGTGGAGCCCGGGCGATGTCCGAGGGGCGCTACCTTGTCCTCGCCCACGAGGGACGCGGTGTTGGCCTTGTGGAGGTCGAGCATCGTCTGCTCGCTGCGGATGGGCATATAGCCGGGCAGCGTGGTTATCGTGACGCTGCCGCCGACGGCCAGGGCTCCGGCTCTCAGCGCCCGGTCGACCTTGCGGGCGGCCATGGTGAAGGCCTCGACGCTGCGGCCCCGCACGAACGTCTCCATGCGCACGTCGGCGGGGACGGAGCTGACCGCCGAACCTCCCTGCGTGATGATGGGGTGAATCCTGATAGTGTCCTCGTCCCTGTGCGTCTCGCGCTGGGCGTGTATGGCCGACATGGCGATCATGGCGGCGTTGAGGGCGTTCACGCCCGCATGGGGCGCGGCGCCGGCGTGGGCCGCCGTCCCCCTGAAGGCGATGCGCTTGGCGAGCATGCCGTTGTTCGTGCCGCCGATGGCGAACTTCGCGTCCCGTGGGGCCGCTATGGTGTGGGTCATCATCGCCATGTCCACGTCGTCGAGCTTGCCCAGCCTGATGAACTCGGGCTTGCCGCCCAGGAACTCGATGCCGCCGGCCCTTCGCAGCTCGTCCCGGAACTCGATCTCGATGTACTCCTCGGAGGGCACGGCGAGCAGTGCGACGCGCCCCGACAGCGCTTCCAGGACGCCCCCAGCCTGCAGCCCCATGGCCGCCGCGATCATCGAGCCGATCTGGCAGTGGTGGCCGCAGGCGTGCGCCGCGCCGGTGGATGCGTCGGCGTTCGGGTGGCCTGGTACGATGAGGGAGTCGAGCTCGCCCATCACCGCCACGGTGGGACCGGCCCTGCCCGTGTCTAGCACGGCCCTGGACCCCGTCAGCGCGATGCCCCTCTCGACGGGGACGCCCAGCGAAGCCAGCTTGTCGGCGACGACCCGGCCCGTGCGCTCCTCCCGAAAGCCGGGTTCGGGGTGGACGAGGATATCCTTCGCTATCCCCACGGCCTCTTCACCCCTGCGGTCGATCTCCGCGCAGGCAAGGGCCTTGAGCTGGTCGACGGTCAATTGAATGCTCCCGTGATAGGAGGCACGATTCTACCATGAGGAGGGGCGAGTAAGAGTCAGGACCGACGACTGGCGAGTGTCGAGGGGCTGGATTCCGGCTCAAGGCCGGAATGGCGGCGTCGGAGACCCCTACTCTAGCGGAGGCTGCTCGTCCACCACAGCGTGGAACGCCTTCTCATATTTTGCGGAGCCGTGGGGCTGTGGTGCGTCCTGGGTCAGCATGTCCGCGATCTCTTTGTCCACGTGGACGCTTGCCACCGCCGCATATGCTGCCCTGCCGGTGAAGAGTGAGACATAGCCGGCGTTGCGTATGGCGCGTTCGGTGTCCCGCTCTGACGCCGTCCAGGAAATCTCCGCAACTATGTAGGCGGGCTTCCCCTGCTGGTCGCCCGCTTCCATGATCAGGTCGGCGCGCCGAAGAACTCGCAGGTGGTTGGTGGGGATGCCCTCGGCCTTGCCGGTGCGGACGGCTTCGTCCACCAACGCGACGACCTCCTGCCTGTCGAGGCTGTTCTGCCAGACGAGCCCCATGTCGCTGGCGACCAGCGCCGCATTGTCGGCAACGTCACGCTCCATGAACATTCCCTTCAACTCGCCGACGTGCCTAGTGTTTAGGGCGGTCTCCCGGGTGTTCATAGCCAACTGCTTATCGATGGCGTCCAGCCGACGGTCGACCGACTCCAGACGGCGCTCGACGATTTCGAAGCGACGGTCGGTTGATTCCGCGTACTCGGCCAGGCGTTGTGGGAGGGCGAGTACCTCCTCCGGCAGGAGCATGCGACGAAGCTCCTCGCGCCACTCAGGGTGCTCGCGAAGTATGCGGCTCAGGTCATGTATCGTGTTGATCGTAGTCATGGCGGGGACACCCTGAATCAGTATAGCGCATGGGTCGATGCTATATAATTGCGCCGGCTAAATAGAGGAATCCCATGAAGATCGTTATTGCGCCCGACAGCTACAAGGGCAGCATCTACGCCTCGGACGCCGCCAGGGCCATGGCCGACGGCGTGCGGCGGGTGCTGCCCGACGCCGAGGTGGTGCTGGTGCCGGTCGCGGACGGCGGTGACGGCACGCTGGAGACGCTGGTCGAGACCTCGGGCGGGCGCATCATCAACTCCGACGTGACCGGGCCGCTGGGCGAGACCGTTTCGGCCGAGTGGGGCGCGATGGGCGACGGCGTTACGGCGGTCGCCGAGATGGCGCGCACGTCCGGTCTGGCGCTCGTCAGCCTGGAGGACCGCGACCCGCTGAACGCGACGACGTACGGGCTGGGCCAGGTGATCCTGGAGGCCCTGGAGGCAGGGTACCGGCGCTTCATCCTGGGCATCGGCGGCAGTGCTACGAACGACGCCGGGGCCGGGATGGCCCAGGCCTTGGGTGTACGGCTCCTCGACGCAGACGGCGCGGAGCTGCCGCCCGGTGGCGCTGCGCTGGCGAGGCTCGACCGCATAGACGCGTCGGGGCTCGATCCGAGGGCGGCCGAGGCCGAGTTCGAGGTGGCCTGCGATGTCAACAACCCGCTCACCGGCCCCGAGGGGGCGTCGGCGGTCTACGGGCCGCAGAAGGGCGCGACGCCCGAGATGGTCGAGCAGCTCGACGCGGCCCTCGGCAACTTCGCGACGGTCGTGAAGCGCGACCTGGGCGCGGACGTGAACGACGTGCCGGGTTCCGGCGCGGCAGGCGGCCTCGGCGGGGGCATCATGGCCTTCCTGGGCGGCAGGCTACGCCCGGGCGTCGACATAGTCCTCGACACGGTCGACCTGGCGAGCCGCCTCGACGGGGCGGACCTCATCATCACCGGCGAGGGCTGCATGGACTTCCAGACCGTCTACAACAAGGCGCCCATCGGCGTGGCGCGGCTGGCCGGGGAGCGAGGCATTCCGGTTATCGGAGTCTCCGGCTCGCTGGGCAGCGGGTTCACCGACGTACACGAGCACGGTATAGCCGCGGCGGTAGCCATCACCCACGCCCCCATGACGCTGGACGAGGCGTCGGACCGTGTCGCCGAGCTGATCGCCAGCGCCACCGAGCAGGCATTGCGTCTCGTCCAGGTCGGCGCGGCTGGTCGATGAGCGCGGGGGACCCCGAGGCCCGCATCTCCGACCTCGCCCGATGCGTCCAGGCCTTCCACGAACGCTTTGGTATCAGCGGCGCGGCGTCGAGGGACGACCTGCTGGCGCGGATCCTCATCCAGGACGAGGAGGTCCGCGAGCTGCACGAGGCCATTGAGGGCGAGTCGGACGAGCGGGTCGCTAGCGAGGCCGTCGACGTGCTGTTCGTCGCGATAGGAACGGTGCTGCGGCTCGACCCCCACCTCGCCGCCGAGGCCATCCGCGAGGTCATCGACAAGAACGACGCGAAGACCTGGGACACCCACCATATCAACGCCGCCGGCAAGATAGCCAGGCGCTGAGAAACAACACTCTCACATTGCTCCGACGAGTCCCGACCGGGGCAGAGCGTTCGCCCCGAGCCTGTCGAAGGGCAGTGCTCCATCAGTGCAACCAAATCTGCGATGGCCCCCAGGGTAAGGGCAATGCTGGGGACGAGAGTCCATACTTCGAGTGAAGAGCCCGGCCAGCAGCATGCCGGACCCTGAGAAGGAAGCAGAGATGGCTACTACGAACCGACCAGTCACGGCAGAGGAGCTAATGCGGATGCCCGACGACGGCTTCCGGCATGAGCTCGTCAGAGGCGAACTGAGGAAGATGCCGTACCGGGGGTTCCTCGAAGGGCAGGTCTCGGCATCCATCGCAACCTCGTTGGGTATTCACGTCAAGGCGAACCGGCTAGGCACCGCCTTCGCCGGTGGAACTGGTTTCCTGCTGGAGTCCGACCCCGACCACGTCCGCGCACCCTGTGTAGCTTACGTTCGACGTGAGCGCACGGAGTCTGTTGTGGATCGCGACGACTATTTTCCAGGAGCGCCCGACTTGGCAATCGAGGTGATCTCCCCCAGCGACAGCTACACGGAAGTGGAGGAGAAGGTCGCGGACTGGCTCGAAGCCGGCACTCTAGCGGTCATTGTCGTGAATCCGCATAACCGTACAGTGAAGGTGCATCGCTCCCATACCGAAGTCGCGGCCCTAGGGGAATCGGACACCCTTGACGTCGGCGACGTTGTTCCCGGCTGGCGAGTGCCCATCAAGGATATCTTCGAATAGTAACTGTTCAGACTGGGTGTGAGATGGGCAGTCTTGCTCCTTGGCACGGCGAGAGCCCCCATCCCCCGTATCGAGTACGAGGCAGGCTCTTCGGCGGACCCTTCGACGAGCTCAGGAGAGCCTCAGGACAGGCTCAATCTTCCCCCTTGGAGACCCTTGCGTAACGCAGTGGCGCCGGGGAGAAGACCCCTCCCCTCGCCCCTCTGGGTTCCTGCCTCCGCAGGAACGACGACTATGTGGGCGCGCGCAATAACAGGTTGTTCAAAGGTCTCCCTCGGGGGGAAGAGGCCGAGCCGCCTCGCAGGCTGTCAGTGCCTCCGCCGGTCGCTATTCCAGCAGGACCATGTGGACGTCGCCGGGGCCGTGGACTCCGGTTACGAGGGTCTGGGCTATGTCCGCCGTACGGCTTGGGCCGGTGATGATGTTCAGGTAGCTGCCTAGATTGTCGAGGTAGAACTCGTCGCGGCGCAGCGTGAACAGCTCGTCCAGCGACGGCAGGACTTTGCCCCGCTCTACGATTGCCACATAGGTAGGGGGCAGCAGGGCCGGCAGGCGGCTCACCTCCGACCGGGCGGGGAGCACGACGCTACCCGTCTCGGCCACGGCGTAGTCCACGCCCGTCACGCCGAGGCCCGCGTGAATTGCGGTTTCCCGCAGGGCGCTGCGCTCGGCGTCGGGGTCGTCCCCCGCCAGGGTCATGGTGTGAGTGGCTATGCCCGCTTCGGCCAGGGCCTCGTCGACCTCCATCCGGGCGAGGATGTCGTGGGCCGACCTAACGGCGGTCCGGGCCTCCACGTCGATGCCGACGGACCTCACATACGCCGCCGCCTCCCCGGGCGAGCCTGCCCTGACGACCTTCCAACCCGCCGTCGAAGCCGAGCTCTCCAGGTCCGCCAGGAACTCCTCCGAACGCTCGGACGCCTCATCGAGCACCGCCCACGCACGTCTGCTCACGTCGGTCGCATCCTGGGAGAGCGCCGTGTCGCTAGGGATCTGGGAAGGCCGGACCGGCATGCTGCGGCCCAGTGCGCTGCGGACCCGGGACAGGAACTCGCTGCGGTCAGTCATTCGACCCCCAGCTGGGTGGATCTTCTCATGGCATGGTCGAGGCGGACCCCACCCCAGGTCCCCTTCGGCAGGCTCAGGGCAGGCTTTCGTCGGGGACTCCTCAGGACGACATGGCGGGGTCGCAGGGCACTGTTTTCGCCGTAATGGCGGGTGTGCTCACTCATCGCGAACCCCGTCCTGCCAGCGCTCCCTGAAAGAGCGCGAGGCGATGGTCGGGAACGTCCGGTGGCGCGTCCAGCCGGACAGGGGCGGCGGAAGACTTCGGAGCCTGCCGTTTCGCGCCAGGGGTTTCTGGGCCGCCCTGCCGATGCGCGCCGCCAGTCTCAGCATCGACGGCCGACCGACCGTGAGCCGCCACGCCTTCATCATCAGCCACTCGACGGGCGATGCGCGGCGGGCGCCCGAGTGCCTGCCGCCCTCCGCGAGGTCGCTGCGCATGTGCAGCAGCATCCGCGGGATGTCGATCCTGACAGGGCACGCCTCGCGGCAAGCCCCACACAGGCTCGACGCGTTCGGCAGGTCCTTCGCGTCCGGCAGGTTCGTCAGGATGGGCGACACGACCGCGCCAATCGGCCCCGAGTAGACCCAGCCGTAGGAGTGGCCCCCGACCTTGCGGTATACGGGACAGGCGTTGAGGCATGCGCCGCACCTGATGCAGTAGAGGGCCTCGCGCAGCTCCGGGTCGGCCAGCATCTTCGACCGGCCGTTGTCGACAATCACGAGGTGAAACTCTTCCGGGCCGTCCACGTCGTCGCCGCGCCTGGGGCCGTTCACCATCGTCACGTAGCTGGAGAGGCGCTGGCCCGTCGCCGACCTGATCAGCAGCCGCAGGAACATCCCCATATCCTCCATCGAAGGGACGACCTTCTCCATACCCATGATGGCAACGTGTACGCGGGGCATCGAGGTGCACATCCTGCCGTTGCCCTCGTTGGTCACGAGCACCAGCGTGCCCGTCTCGGCGACCAGGAAGTTCGCGCCGGTGATGCCCATGTCGGCCGCGATGAACTTACCGCGAAGCTCGGCTCGGGCGGCGGCTGTCAGCTCCTCCGCACGCTCGTAGCGCGGCCCGCCGAGCTTCTCTTGCAGCAGGTCCGACACCTGGTCCTGGGAGAGGTGCACCGCCGGCGCGATGATGTGGTACGGCGTCTCGCCGCGAAGCTGGATCAGGTACTCGCCCAGGTCCGTCTCCACGGGCTCGATGCCGGCGCGCTCCAGGTGCCCGTTCAGCCCCATCTCTTCGGAGATCATGGACTTGCTCTTGATCACGGTCCTGACGCCGCGGGCCTTCGCGAGGTCCAGCACGTACCGGGTCGCCGAGGTCGCGTCTTCGGCGAAGTACACCTTTCCCCCGGCCTCTTCGACGTTGGACGCCGCCATGTCCAGGTAGTGGTCGAGGTGCTCGATGGTGTGGGCCTTGACCGCGCGGGCCCGGTCTCGCAGGTCCTCCCAGCCGGGCGTGGCGTCTCCGGCGCGCTCGCGGCCCTTGTGGAAGTTGTCGTACAGTCCCTGCATGTTCCGCTGGACCACGGGGTCCGCAATCGCGGTCGCAGCGCTCTTCCTGAACGCCCGGGTCTTCAGGTCCATCTCAGGCCGTGGCCTCGTCGAGGAGCTGGGCGACGTGCAGAGGCCTTGCGGCCAAATCCTGCTTCTCCAGCCCGCCGCCGATCTGCATCAGGCAGGTGCTGTCGCACGAGACCACCGCCTCGGCTCCCGTGCCGTCAATGCTGCGCACCTTGTCGGCCAGCATCGCCCCGGATATATCGGCGTATTTGACCGCGAACGTCCCGCCGAACCCGCAGCACACCTCGGCATGCTCCATCTCCACCAGCTCCACACCCGGCGCAGCTTCGATCAGCGCGCGCGGCTGGGTCGTGACGCCGACCTCCCGGCGAAGGTGGCAGCCCTCGTGGTAAGTAACAGTGCGCCGGGCGGCGTCGGAGTTAGAGGGAAGCTGCGTAACCCCCAGCACGTCGACGATGAACTCCGTTAGCTCAAAGGTCTTGCCCGCCACGGCGTCCACCCTGGCGGCCAGCCCGGGGTCGTCGTGGAAGAGCTCGGCGTAGAAGACGCGCACCATCGCCGTGCAGGAGCCTGAAGGAATCACGACCGCATCGGCATCCTCGAATGTCTCCAGGAAGCGCCGGGCCAGGGGCCTTGCGTCAGAGCGAAAGCCGGCGTTGAAGGCCGGCTGGCCACAGCACGTCTGGTCCTCGGGAAAGTCGACGTCCACCCCGAGACGCCTGAGGACGCGGACAGCGCTCTCCCCAATCTCCGGGTAGAACTGGTCGACGACGCAGGTGACGAATAGGGATGCCTTCAAGGGCGGATGCCGCGCCCGTCAGCTAATCAGTCCGCGTGCGACGAAGCCCAGCATCCAGGCCATCATGAACGCGGGCCCGGACGCGAACAGCATCCCTTCGCTCCCGTGCTGGGCCGGGCCCCTGAACTTCAGGTAGAGCAGGTGTCCGCCCAGTACGATCGCGACGATCCAGGCCGACACCGTGCTGACGCCGAGAGCAGCGCCGACGATCAGCCCCGCTGCGCCCCACAGGAACGGGGAGTCAGTGATTCGCTGGATTTCCATGCCGTAGAGATTACACAGCTACAACCCACTTTGCAAATGCGAGGTCCGTGGATCCGGTTAGCAGGTCGGAGGCCAGCCGAGAGGATTGTTGACCAAGTGATTGCGCAATGACATTATTCTACCGACCCATCTACAGGCAGCGTCATATCCCCTTTTGCAGGAGACACTAACCAGTGACGGTTCGCCCTAGGATGGGTGACGACAAAGGCCCGGCAAAAACCAGAATCTCCGTTAGTTGTGAGTACGGATAGACCTAATCAAATGCCTGAAGACACCAGCCGCCTCTTGCGCCGTTGCCTGTCGCTGGACCTCGAGCTGGACGGCCGCGACCGCATCCGCGCCTTAGCTGCAGTACGGGGGGACACTAGTGAGTCCCTGAAGTTCGCAACGTCCCGCGGCAACCTGAGTTCGGCCCTGGCAAAGTTGGATGGATTTGCCGAGGGCGCGGACTTCCTCATCGGACACAACCTGATTGCTCACGACTTGCCCTACCTTCAAGCCGCGAATCCCAGCCTGAAACTGCTGCGGCTGCCCGTTGTGGACACCCTCAGGCTCAATCCCCTCGCCTTCCCGCGCAACCCCTACCACCGCTTGGTGAAAGTCTACCAGGACGGGCAGCTCCAGCGCGGGCGCATCAACGATCCGGAGCTGGACGCAAGACTCACGCTCGACGTCTTCGAAGACCAGCAGAAGGCTCTAGGCGAAGCGCCTTCCGACCTGATGAAGGTGTGGCACTGGCTGACCACCATGGACGGCGGCGCCGGGTTCGACAGGGTATTTGCACTGCTGCGGCAGTCATCGAGGCCGACGGACGCCGAAGCGCACAAGGCGATTCATGCCCGCCTGGCTGGCAACGTCTGCGAAACTCACGCCCGCGAAGTCATGGGCGATGCCGCCGGATCCGGCTGGTCACTGGCCTACGCCCTGGCATGGTTGTCGGTGTCCGGGAGCAACTCGGTCATGCCGCCGTGGGTCCGCCACCAATTCCCCGAGGCGGGCCAGTTGGTGCGCCGGCTTAGGGACACCGACTGCAAGGATTCCTCATGCGGATGGTGCCGCGAGCATCACGACGCCCGTAAGGAGCTTGACCGGTGGTTCGGCTTTCCCGCCTTCCGTCCCAAGCCCGCGAATGAGGCCGGACGACCCATGCAGCAGTCCATCGTAGAGGCCGCGATGGCGGGAGAACACCTGTTGGCGGTCCTGCCCACCGGGACCGGCAAGTCGCTCTGCTACCAGGTCCCGGCCTTGTCTCGATACCACAATACCGGCGCACTTACAGTTGTGATCTCGCCCCTGGTCGCCCTCATGGCCGACCAGGTGGCAGGACTCCAGGCACGGAACATCGACTCATGCGTCACGATCAACGGCCTCCTGTCCATGCCTGAGCGGTCAGATGCGCTGGACAAGGTGCGGCTGGGCGATGCAGGCATCCTCATCATCTCTCCCGAACAGCTCCGAAGCGTCTCCGTCCGCCGGGTCCTGGGACAACGAGAGATTGGTGCCTGGGTCATGGACGAGGCCCACTGCCTGTCGAGGTGGGGGCCCGCCTTCAGGCCCGACTACCGGTATGTGGGGCGCTTCATCCGCGAGCGGGCCGGAGACGACCCGGTGCCGCCGGTGTTATGCCTGACTGCGACTGCAAAGCCCGACGTGAAGACCGAAATAGCGAGCTATTTCCGCGATGAGCTCGGCATCGAGCTGAAAGTCTTCGACGGCGGAGCCCGGCGCAGGAACCTGGAATTCGATGTGGTGCCGACGAGCAGCGAGGGGAAGTTCGCCCACATCCACCAACTCATAGAGACCTATCTGCCCGCCGACGATCAGGGCGGCGCCATCGTCTACTGCGCGACGCGGCGGCAGACCGAAG
This sequence comes from Dehalococcoidia bacterium, assembly GCA_965116315.1. Lineage (GTDB taxonomy): Bacteria > Chloroflexota > Dehalococcoidia > Lucifugimonadales > CAJWER01. The sequence continues at coordinate 4,128,255 of OZ220672.1, read as the reverse complement.
GGGTTGCGGGGTTCCTACAGGACAAAGGAGTGGAGGCGGAATACTTCCATGCCGGGCTGTCGCCGGAAATCAAGAAGAACGTCCAACGGAGCTTCATTGATGGCGATCTGCGGGTGATCGCCGCCACCAACGCCTTCGGCATGGGCATAGACAAGCCGGACGTGCGCCTAGTGGTCCACGCAGACATCCCTGGTTCACTGGAGAACTACCTGCAGGAGGCTGGCCGCGCCGGACGGGACCAGAAGACGGCTCGCTGCGTGCTTCTCTACACCACGGACGACGTCGAGCGCCAGTTCGGCATGTCGGCCCGCTCTCGCCTGTCCCGCCGCGAGATTCATGGCGTCCTGAGGGCGCTCAGGAACCTGGACCGGAAGAGACGGCTGGACGGCGAGGTGGTCGCCACCCCCGGCGAAATCCTGGGAGAGGATGAAGACAAGGCCTTCGAGCGAGATTCGATCACCGACGACACCAGGATGCGGACCGCGGTGGCCTGGCTGGAGGATGCCGATCTCCTGTCCCGAGAGCAGAACCGGGTGCAGGTGTTCCCATCATCGCTACGGGTGAGCTCGATGGACGGGGTTAAGACCCGGCTGGCAAGGGCCCGCATCACGGATACCCACCGCCGCAACCTGCTGAGAGTCGCCGAAGCGCTGATGGAGGCCAACGCGGACGAGGGTATCTCGACCGACGACCTGATGATGGCGGCTGGGCTGACCTCCGAGGGAGTGAGGAACGCACTCAACGACCTGGAACACTTCGGCATCGCCAGCAACGACACCACCCTGACGGCCTTCGTGCACACGGGGGTGAAGCGTGCCTCCCGGCGACGATTCGAGGAGGCGGCGCAGCTGGAACAGGCACTTATAGACCTTCTGCGGGAGATTGATCCCGACATGGGGGAGGGTGATACCTCCATGCTGCATCTCCGCGTCGCCACCCAACGGCTCAGGGACGACGGCCACGAACACGCCCTTCCGGAGCTCCTCAGGCGGATAGTCAGCAGCATTGCCGCCGACGGCCGGGGTGAGGGAGGAGGCGGGGGAAGCCTTGGACTACGCGGGCGCGATGGAGAAACCCTGCAGGTGACGTTGCAGCGAGACTGGACCGCCCTGGCAAGACTTGCGGAGCTCCGTCGTGCGGCTGCCCAGTGCCTCCTGGACCACCTGCTCAACTGCCTGCCTCCAGACAGCCGCGGCACGGACCTTCTCGCCGAAACGACCCTGGGCAAGCTGCTGTCAGCCCTGAAGTCCAACGTGGCCATCAGGGCCGATGTCAGGGACGACGCCATGGCCAGGCTGAGGGACCGCGCGCTGTTGTGGCTCCACGAGCAGGAGGTAATCAGGCTCAACAAGGGGCTGACGGTGTTCCGTCCTGCCATGACCATCCGCTTGAGCCCGGGAAGACGCAGTTTCGCAAATGCCGACTTTAAGCCTCTTGAGATCCACTACAGGGAACAGGTACTGCAGATTCACGTAATGGCCGAGTACGTGCAGCGGGGCCTCACAGCCATAGCTGATGCCCTGCGCCTGGCCATGGACTACTTCATTCTTCACAGGGATGAGTTCCTTGATCTCTGGCTGCCGGGCCGGGACAGCGAGACCTCGCGCCAGACGACCCCGGAATCGTGGAGCGCCATCGTGGAGAGCCTGAGAAACCCCGTACAGCGGCGAATAGTTGCCGACGACCGGGAGCAGACCAACGTGCTCGTGCTCGCCGGTCCGGGCTCCGGCAAGACGCGGGTGCTGGTGCACCGCATTGCATACCTGATTCGCGCAAGACGTGAGAACCCCCGTGGAATTCTGGCCCTCGCCTACAACCGGCACGCCGCCGTCGAGATTCGCAGACGCCTGGCAGAGCTCATCGGCGACGACGCACGGGGAATCATGGTGCTGACCTGCCACGCGCTCGCCATGCGGCTGGTGGGCGCGAGCTTCGAGGGGCGTGCGAATCGCCTGGACGACGCCGACTTCCGGGAGATACTCCGACGGGCGGAGTCCCTCCTGTGCGGGGATGGACTGCCTCCCGACGAGGCGGACGAGTACCGGACGCGGCTGCTGGCAGGATTCCGCTGGATACTTGTGGACGAGTACCAGGACATCGGCCGCGAAGAGTATGGGCTAATCTCTGCCTTGGCGGGCAGGACCCTGTCTGACGAGGACGACAAGCTCACCCTATTCGCCGTGGGCGACGACGACCAGAACATCTACTCATTCAAGGGCTCGTCGGTCGAATTCATACGACGTTTCGGGGACGACTACGGAGCCAGGCCCGCATACCTGACAGGCAACTACCGCTCTACCGGACACATCATCGCCGCAGCCAATACGCTAATCGAACCGGCCCGGCAACGAATGAAGACAGGGCACCCCATTCAGGTCGACCGGGCGCGTGAGAAGGAGCAGCCGGGCGGTGTGTGGGCCGAGCGCGATCCCGTAGCCAGGGGGCGGGTCCAACTGCTGCCCGCGGGTGACACACCTATCTTCCAGGCACAGGCGGTCGTCGCCGAACTGAAGCGGCTGGCCGGGCTCGATCCCGACTGGAACTGGGCCTCTTGCGCCGTTATCGCACGCGAGTGGCGCTACCTCGATCCCGTGCGAAGCCTGTGCGAGCTCGAAGGGATCCCGGTCCAGATGGCCAACGAAGAACTCTCGATGGTCTGGCACCTTCGGGAGACTCAGTCGTTGGTGAGGTGGCTCCGAGAGCGGGACTCTCAATTGCTAAAGGGCACCGACCTGCATGACTGGCTGGTCGAACAGCACCCCGGGCCTTGGATTGAAGTGCTGAAGGAGGCCATTGACGAGTACTCGCAGGAGACGGCCGATGCTGAGAATACAGTGGCCCACTTCGTAGAATGGCTGGCCGAGTGGGCGCGAGACGTGCGCCAGCGTCAGCGGGGCTTGCTCCTGACAACTGCCCATCGCGCCAAGGGGCTTGAGTTCGACCACGTGGTCGTGCTGGACGGCGCATGGGACAAGGTCGGCCGGGATGATGACGCGGACGCACCACGCCGCCTCTACTACGTGGCCATGACCCGTGCCCGACAGACCCTCACTCTCGTCCGTCTACCGGGGCCTCACATTCTCCAAGATGCCCTTGCGGGAAAACCCTCGGTGCTGCGCAGGACACCTGTCCAGTTTCCACCGGCAGCGCCGGAGCTGGCCCGCGGCTATCAGCGGCTTCGTCTGCGTGACGTCTTCCTCAGCTTCGCGGGTTACCGACATCCCAATCATCCAGTGCATCGTGCTATTGCCGCGCTCTCGCCAGGAGACCATCTCGACGTGCGAGTCGGGACGAACCGCTGGGAGCTTCTCGACGGCAAAGGCACGGTTGTGGGACAGCTCGCCGGCAGTTTCGAGGCCCCCAAGCACATGCGGAAAATGCGCTGCGCATCCGCCACGGTCCTGGCCATCGCCCCTTGGGACGGCGAGCGTTCGGAGCCCGAGTACCGGGACCGCCTACAATGCGACAGCTGGGAAGTCGTGGTCCCGGAGCTTGTCTTCGAGCCGGAGCCGTAGGACCTCTGCGAACTGGATCCTCAAGCTTAGCTGACGTAGATGCTGAGTAGCCCTCTGTGCCTGCTGGAATATAATGTCCGGCAGTCTAACGGAGGGACGCGCGACGCACAGGTAGATGGAGAAGCCGCTTTCCAATGCCGTGAGGGTTGTCCTGGGGCTGGTGCTGGCAGCACCGCTGATTGTGATGGCGGACCCGCTGCCGTCGACGATGTTCCCGTATGTCGTGGGGAAGGCGGTCTACACCAGGCTGCTGATCGAGCTGGCCTTTGCGATGTGGCTTGTACTGGTGCTGTGGCACCCGTCGTACAGGCTTCCCCGGTCGCGGCTGGTGTGGGTGCTGGCGATCTACGTCGGAGTCGTGCTGGTCGCTTCGCTCACGGGCGTGAGTCTCCAGCGCAGCCTCTGGTCGACGTACGAGCGGATGCAGGGCTGGGTTGGCCTACTCCACTACGCCGCCTTCACCGTGATGCTCGCGTCCGTGTTCAGGACATTCCGGGACTGGCGGCTTGTCCTGAACGGCACCCTCGCCGTCGGGCTCGTGATGGGTCTGCTGGGAATCTCCCAGATGGCGGGGCTCGATGTGCTCGCCTACCTGGTCGACGCCCCGAGGATCAGCATCACCCTCGGCAACGCCACCTATGTCGGCGCGTACATGCTCGTGAACGCCCTGATCGCCGCCGCGTTCCTGGCCCACTCACTCGCGGCTCCGAGGGGCGGAGGCGACGAGTCCGCCAGTCGTGCGGTGCGGGGAAGCCGTCGGAGCCGCAGGCAGCAGACCGGTTCGGAGCGACCGGCGTGGGCCTCCCCAGACACGCTGATGCGCGTGTTCTGGGTCTCGGTGATCGTGCTGGACCTGCTGATGCTCTACCAGAGCGGCACCAGGGGCGCCATAGTCGGGCTGGCCGCCGGGGCGGGCACGTTCGTCGTTGGCTACATCCTGTGGGGCAAGCTGAGGCCCATCAGGACAGCGTCTATCGCCCTCGCCGTGGCGGGCGCTGTGCTCGTCGTCGCGTTCCTTATCGTCCGTAACACCGCCGCGTTCGAGAGCGTCGCCGAGTCGAGCCTGACCCTGCAGCGACTGGCCAGCCTCGGCCCCGAGGACCGGTCGGTACGCTCCCGGTGGACGTCCACGCTGATGGGCCTGGAGGGATTCGCCGAAAGGCCGGTCCTCGGCTGGGGACCGGAGAATTTCGCCGTCGCATACGACCTGCACCTGACCGAGCAGCGCGCGGTCGACTCCTCCCTCCTCCACTTCGACCAGGCCCACAACAGGGTCATCGAGGAGATGGTCACGACGGGCGCACTGGGGCTGGCCGTCTACCTTGCCATCTGGCTCGTCATCGCGTGGGTGCTGGCGAGGCGCACCAAGGAACTGCAGCCGGAGGCGCAGCTCTTTGCCTTGCTGATCGGGTCGGCGCTGACGGGGTACTTCGTCCAGAACCTGCTGCTGTTCGACACGCCAGGCACGGTCGTCCAGCTGCACCTGCTGATGGGCTTCGTGCTCTACCTGGAAACGACGCCTGCCGAAGCCGCGTTCGGTCAGGGCCGTCGCGGGAATGGGCCGGCCCCCGGACTCCTCGAGCGACTCGGCGGGATCGAGGGGCCCGTGAAGACCGGGGCCGCGGTCGCGGGCGGCGTTGCGATGCTGGTGCTGGCCTATTTCGCCGTCATAGGGCCATTGACAGGGTCGCGGGAGGCGAACACGGCGCTGTCCGAACACCGTTCGGGAACGGAGCGGCTGGAGAGCCTGCGGGCCTCCGTCGACGCCGCTCCGTGGCTGGAGGTCTACCCGCTGCGGTTCACCCTGACAGGGTTGAACTCGGCCTGGAACGACCTCACCGCCCAGGAGAGGCAGGCGGTATTCGCTGTCGCCATGAACGAGGGCGAGGCCGCCCTCGAGGCCGAGCCGCGCGAGTGGCGACTGCACCTGGCCCTGGCCCGCATCTACCAGCGTGCGTCCCCCGACAACGCCGCTACGACGAGGCTGGCGAGGGAACACACCGACCGGGCGTCTGAGGCCGCGCCGGGTCGTATCGAAGTCATGGAGCTCAGGGCCACGCAGCACTTCCACGAGGGCGACGCCGAGGCGGCGCTTGCGACCATAGACGGCTACATGGAGCGCACCGGGGAACAGCTGGACGAGAACCCGGGCATCAGACGCCGGCTCATCGAAGTGAGGCGGCAGATCGAGGAGCTAGGCAAGGAGGACCAGTAGTGAAGATACACCCCGTGATACTCGCCGGGGGTTCGGGCACGCGGTTGTGGCCCCTCTCCCGCGAACACCTCCCCAAGCCGTTCATACCCCTCGTCGGCGACGGCACCATGTTCCAACAGACCCTGCGCCGCGTCCAACCCCTGGACACGGCGGCCCCGGTGGTCGTCTGCAACGAGTCCCACCGCTTCCTGGCCCTCGACCAGATGCGGGAGATCGGCGTCGAGGGGGCGGAGATGGTGATCGAGCCGGTCGCGAGGAACACGGCCCCAGCCCTGACCCTTGCGGCCCTCAACCTGCTGGAGGCGGGTAACGGAGAGGACGACGCGCTGATGCTCGTCCTGCCAGCCGATCACCTCATGCGCGACGAATCGGAGTTTCACGACGCGGTCAGGAGCGCAGCCAGGCTCGCCCAGCGGGGTTACGTCGTCACCTTCGGGGTCGTCCCAACCGCGCCGCACACCGGATACGGTTACATCAGGAAGGGCGACGCGATGGACGGGGCCGGCAGCGGCTTCGATCTGTCCGAGTTCGTCGAGAAGCCGGACGGCGAAGTCGCCGCGGGATACGTCGAGTCGGGCAAGTGGCTCTGGAACAGCGGCATGTTCATGCTGCGGGCCTCGGCGTGGATCGCCGAGATCGACCACCACAGGCCGGACATCTCCGCCGCCTGCAGGGCGGCATATTCCAACGGCCACAGGGACGGCCTCTTCTACAGACCGGGCGCCTCGGAGCTGGTCGGCTGCCCCAGCGAGTCCATCGACTACGCGGTGATGGAGGGCGCCGCTCGGGACAATGACGCGGACCCCCACGCCCGCACGGGATTCGCCGGCTGCGCCGTCGTCCCCCTCGACGCGGGCTGGTCGGACATCGGGGCGTGGTCAGTGCTATGGGAGCAGCAGGACCACGACGACATGGGCAACGTGACCCAGGGCGACGTGTACGCCGACTCGACCGAGAACGCGCTGCTGATCGCCCAGCACCGCCTCCTCGCCACCGTGGGAGTGAAGGACATCGCCATCGTCGAGACGCCCGACGCGGTGCTGGTGGCCGACAAGGGCAGCGTCCAGGACGTGAGGCGCATCGTCGACCGGCTGAAGCAGGAGGGCCGAACCGAGCACGTCAACCACCGCCGCGTTCACCGCCCCTGGGGCGCGTATGACATCCTGGACTCGGGCCCGGGCTTCCAGGTCAAGAGGCTGACGCTGAACCCCGGCGCGTCCATCTCGCTCCAGATGCACCGCCACAGGGCCGAGCACTGGGTCGTAGTGGCAGGTACGGCGCGGGTCACACGAGGCGACGACGTGTTCCTGCTGCGGGAGAACGAGTCCGCCTACGTCAGCCACGGAACGAGGCACCGCATAGAGAATCCCACCGAGGACCCGCTCCAGATCGTCGAGGTGCAGACCGGCGGGTACCTGGGCGAGGACGACATAGTCCGCTACCACGACGACTACGCCCGCTCCTAGCCCGAACGACGCCGGTTGATACAGCCTGTTAGTTGCGCCGGGTAATCCGGTCCTGTGGGCCCGGGGCAACCGGGCTGGCTGCGGAGAAGTAGGCGACCAGCGCGTCGAGATCGATCAGTCCGCCGGTGCGGTCCGTGCCCTCGGTCAACACCGCGAAGCCATCGCCTCCACCGGCCAGGAAGCTGTTGACGGTCACCCTATATGTCGCGCCGGGGTCGACCGTGACCCCATCGATGGCGATGGTCTTTGGATCGACCCTCTCGCCCAGGGGGCGTGCCGCATCCCAGGTGTAGCTGAATCCCGTCGAGACCTGGAGCACGTCGCCGGTATCGTCTGCGGGTCCCCGAAACTGGGCTTGGAGCAGCGCGTCGATCTGTGCGCCCGTGAGCGAAAGGGTCACAAGGCTGTTGCCGAACGGCTGCACCGAGAAGGCTTCGCCGTAGGTCAGCTCTCCGTCGGACTCCGGGCCGGTGCTGTCGAAGAGAATATTCCCCCGGATGCCTCCGGGGTTCGTAAAGGCCGCCACCGCGCCGGCGGCTCGCGTCGCCTCCAGGTGGGCGTCAGCGATGACGTCTCCCAGGGCGGACTCGCCAGCGGCGTTCCGCTCGCGGGTGAGATCGGCGGTTATGGAACCGACGACACGATTGGCACGGGGCGCCGAGAGTGCGTCGTACCGGTCGATGAGGGCGGCTACGGCGGGTGCGGGGGTGACCCCGGCCTGGGAATTGGGGCGGTTCTCGGCGGCCTTCACCGTGAGGTCCCCGGTGGCGCGGCTCAGGGTAACGTCGATGACGGTGAACAGGCGGCCCCTGGTGTCGGCCATGGTGACCCACTTGCCGTCGATCTCGCAGACGAATTCATCGTTCGTATGGCCCGCTATGACTATGTCCACAGCGTCATCCAGGCGAGCGGCGATGTCGGCGACGGCGCCGGTCAGGCCCGAGCCGCAGTCACTCTGGCCGCCGTCCGACGAACCTCCCTCGTGGAGCAGGACCACGATGGCCTCTATTCCCCGCTCCCGCAGGCCGGGGACGAGCGCGTTGACCGTTTCGGCTTCGTCCAAGAAGATCAGTCCTTCCACCTCTGCCTGGGACACTATGGAGGGGGTGCCTTCCAGGGTGAGCCCTATGAACGCGACGCCCACGCCCCCGTAGTCGCGGACGGCGTAGGGAGGAAAGATGGTCTCGCCGGTGGAGTCGTCGATGACGTTGGCGGCCAGGAACTCGAAGTCGGCGCCGCTGAACGGGTCGCCGTCCAGGTCGCCGTCGACCGGGTGGGAGCCGCCCTGTTGAGTCCGCTTGAGCTCTGCGAGGCCCTCGTCGAACTCGTGGTTGCCCACGCCATTGAAGTCCAAGCCCATGAGGTTCATCGCCTCGATGGTTGGCTCGTCGTGAAAGAGGGCTGAGATAAGCGGCGACGCTCCGATGAGGTCGCCGGCGGAGACGAACACGGAGTTCTCGACTTCGGTCCGGGCGGCGTCGATGTTGGCGGCCAGGTAGTCGGCGCGCCCGACACCTTCGAAGGCATCGGAGGAAGTCGCGATGTTCCCGTGGAAGTCGTTGATGGCCAGGATACGGAGCGGTATCTCGTCCGGTTCGTCCGGAGCGGAGCAGCCGGACGCCAGCAATGCCGCCGCCAGCAGAAAAGGCAGCCAAACGAAACGTGCTATCGCTCGCACTACATTCCTTCCTTCGATGATTGGTTCCAACCGCTACTCCCATCTCCACCTGTCTACCGTGAATACGTCGTACATCGATGTTGCAAACACGAAGAGGCCGAGGAGCAGCAGTGCGCTGAACACGATGAGCTGCCACGTCTTCCCGCGTGAGCGCATCCATGCGCCCGTCCAGAAGGCCGACCATGCGTAGAAGCCGAGGATGCCGTTGAGGACAGATAACCTGTACGCAGTGCCATCTTTGTACATCGACTCGTCCCCGATCCAGTTCCTTAATGTGATGCAGACCGATGTCGTAATCAGCAACAGCGCTACCAGTGCTGACCACTTGAGGTACAGGCCGAGCCTCTGCTTGTTCATCCTATGCCGCCTCGTCGAGTACAGCGAAACGTCCGTAATATAGCATTGAGTTGCCTACTTGACAGCGGCCTGCAGGCGTGCAATACTTAGCGTGATGCTAACAGTTAGGGTGTGCCAATGCAAAAACGCCAAGAGCTCGTCGCAAGGCTGATCGAGCACATGGGGCGCTGGCAGGGCCGGATGAGGGCCAGGCCCTCGTCCGCATGGTCGGGGCTGGACCTGACCATGCCCCAGGCCAAGACCCTGTTCTACCTGGCCGACGGCCCCCGCCGCATGAGCGGCATCGCCGAACGGCTGGGCGTCGAGATGCCCTCTGCCACCACGATGATCACCCGTCTCGTAGGCAAGGGGCTGGTGGAGCGGCAGCAGGACCCGGCCGACAGGCGCGCCGTCGTCTGCTCCCTGACCCAGGAGGGCCGGGACGCCGTGGAGAAGTTCTGGTCGCTCCGCGCGGCCAGGACCGAGGCCCTCGCCTCCGTGCTGACCACCGAGGAGCTGGATATCGTTGTCCCTGCGATGGAGATCATGGCCGACGCAGTCCGCAGACCGGGTTTTCGGGACAGGGTCGGCGAACAGGACGCTTTGGACCGAGAGGGCAGGACCGAGGAGGCCGCCGTATGAGAGTCGTCTTTCGTCTGATGAAATATGCCTTCAGGCACAAGTGGTACCTCATCGGCGCGTACGTCGCCATGATAGCGTCCACACTGTCGGCGCTGGTGGTGCCGAGGATGCTGGGGGAAGCCATCGACACGGCCCTCGCCAGCGGCCTCCAGAGCCGCCTGCTCCTCCTGGCCGCCATCATAGTGATCTTCAGCCTCCTGAGGGGGGTGTTCTCCTACGGTCAGCGGTACCTCTCGGAGTCGCTGTCGCAGAGGAGCGCCTACGACCTCCGGGAGGACTTCTTCCGGAAGCTGCAGAGCATGAGCTTCGGCTTCTTCGACAAGGAACAGACCGGCAACCTCATGTCCAAGGCCACGCAGGACGTGGAGGCGGTCCGCATGTTCGTCAGCATGGGGATGGTGCGCGGCCTGTCGATCTTCGTGATGCTCGGGGCAGTCTCAGTAATGATGGCCACGATCAACTGGCGCCTCACGATAGTCAGCATGGCCTTCGTGCCCATCATCCTCTGGAGGGCCCTCGCCCTGTCCAAGGTGCTCCGTCCGACGTGGATGAGGGTGCAGGAGGAGACCGGCGCGCTGACCACCGTGCTCCAGGAGAACCTGGCGGGCATGAAGGTGGTCAAGGCCTTTGGCGCGCGACGTTTCGAGGAGTCGAAGTTCAACGCCAAGGCCGACTCCCTGGCGAATCTCACCTACTCGGCCACCCGGCTCTTCGCCTCCCAGGGCTCCCTGATGACCTTCATCTTCACCGCCGCCACGGGTGCGATCCTCTGGTTCGGCGGAAGGGAGGTTGCGGCCGACAGGCTAACCGCCGGCGACCTTGCAACCTTCATCTTCCTCATGGCCCTCCTTGGAATGCCCATAAGGATGAGCGGCTGGATGATCAACACCTTCTCCCGCGCCTCCTCAGCAGGACAACGGCTGTACGACGTGCTCGACGCCGAATCGCCCGTTACGGAGAAGCCGGACGCCGAGCCCCTGCCCCGCGTCCAGGGCAGCGTGACCTTCGAGGACGTCTCGGTCAGCTACGACGAGGCCGGAAGCGCCGTTCGCAGCATCGACTTCGAGGTGCAGCCCGGGCAGATCGTCGCGCTCCTCGGCGGGCCGGGTTCAGGCAAGAGCACGATAGCCCACGTCATCCCCAGGTTCTACGATGTCTCGGAGGGCCGCATCACCATCGACGGCCACGACATCCGGGACGTGACCCTGGCGTCCCTCAGGGAGAACGTCGGCATCGTGATGCAGGACGTGTTCGTCTTCGCGGCGAGCATAAGGGACAACATCGCCTATGGCCTCGACGACGTGGATATGGACGAGGTCGTGAAGGCGGCGAAGGTCGCCCAGCTCCACGACTTCATCGAGGGACTGCCCGACGGCTACGACTCGTGGGTGGGCGAGCGCGGCATCACCCTCTCAGGCGGCCAGCGCCAGCGGCTCGCCATAGCCAGGACCATTCTCCTCGACCCGCCGGTGCTCATCCTCGACGACTCCACGTCGAGCGTGGACATGGCGACCGAGTACAGGCTCCAGCAGGCCCTGGACGAGGTGATCAGGGGCCGCACGACGTTCGTGATCGCGCACAGGCTTTCGACCGTCCGCAAGGCCGACCTGATCCTGGCCCTGGACGACGGCCGGATCGTCGAGCGCGGCACACACGAGGAGCTGTTGGAGCGCGGCGGCTTCTATCGCAGCATCTACGACCTGCAGCTACGTCCCCAGGAGGACGAGCCTGCCGCCGTGCCGGCGGCCCTCGGAGGTGAAGCCCGATGATGTTCGGCGGAGGATTCAGCGGCGGCGGAAGTTGGATGGCCCGCGGCGGAAGCGGGAGCTACGGACGCGGAATGGCCGGGCGCCTCGGACTCGACCAGGAGGAAGAGGACGGCCAGCTATACGACCACGCCGTGGTCAAACGGCTGTCGAAGTACCTGTTGCCCTACTGGCCCAGGCTCCTGCTCACGCTAGCTGCCATAGTCATCTACACCGGCTCGGTGGTTTCTATCCCGTGGCTGATAGGCAGGACTGTCAAGTTCATGCTGACCGAGGACCCGTCCGAGCTGAGTGTGATGGGCCTGAACTTCGCGAGCCTGGACATCTTCGGTCAGAGCGTCTCAGGACTGAACCTCGTCATCCCGATATTCCTGGGACTGGCGCTGCTCCAGTTCGGCAGCCAGTACGCCAACCAGAGAGTCATGGCATTCGTCGGCCAGAGGGTGCTCTACACCCTGCGGGTCCAGCTCTTCCGTCACCTCCAGAGGCTCTCCATGAGCTTCTACAACAAGAACGAGGTCGGGCGGGTGATGTCCCGGGTGCAGAACGACGTGCAGCAGCTGCAGGAGTTCCTGTCCATCGTCATGGTCACCTTCGCGGACATCCTGAGTCTCGTCGCAATCATCTACGTGATGATCGACATGAACGCGCAGCTCGCCGTGGCAACCCTCCTGATCATCCCCATGCTATTCGTGATGATGACAGTCTGGCAGAGGTTCGCCCGCCGGGCCTTCATGAGGGCACGCAGGGCCATCTCGGCCGTCAACGCCGGACTCCAGGAGAACATATCCGGCGTGCGAGTTTCCCAGAGCATGAACCGGCAGGGGGCGAACATCCGCTCCTTCGGCGCGGCCAACACGGAGAATCTCGGCGCAAACCTCGAGGCCGGCCGGATGCAGGCCGTCCTCTTCCCGGCGGTCGAGTTCCTGTCCGCATTCGGCCTGGCCCTGGTCGTATTCGTCGGCGGCTCGCTCGTGCTGGACGACGCTATCGACGTGGCTGTCCTGATCGCCTTCGCGCTCTATATACAGCGCTTCTTCGAGCCGGTGCTCAACCTCACCATGCAGTACGGCTCCCTCCAGCGCGCGATGGCATCGGGCGCCCGCATCTTCGAGCTGATGGACGTGGAGCCCGACGTGGTCGACAGACCCGGCAGCGAGAGCATCGAGGCCGTGAGCGGCGACGTGAAGTTCGAGGGCGTCGAGTTCCACTACGTGGAGGACGAGCCGGTGCTGCAGGGCGTGGACCTGCACGTCCCGGCGGGCAATACCGTCGCCCTGGTAGGGCCGACGGGCGCGGGCAAGACGACCATTGTGTCGCTCCTGATGCGCTTCTACGACGTGACGGAGGGGCGCGTTTTGATCGACGGCGTGGACATACGGGACATCACACTTGACTCATTGTCTAAGCAGATGTCCATCGTCCCGCAGGAGCCGTACCTCTTCTCGGGCACCATCGCCGACAACATCCGCTACAACCGTACAGAGGCGACGGACGAGGACGTCGTCAAGGCCGCGACGGCGGTGGGCGCTCACGACTTCATCATGAAGATGGAGAACGGCTACGACACCACCCTGCAGGAGCGGGGCGGGAATCTCAGCGTCGGCCAGCGCCAGCTAATCAGCTTCGCCCGCGCACTGGTCGCGGACCCGCGGGTGCTGCTGCTCGACGAGGCCACGGCCAACATCGACACGTACACGGAGATGCTGATCCAGCGGGCGCTCGACGAGCTTCTCAGGGGGCGCACGGCGATAGTCATCGCCCACCGCCTATCGACCATCAGGAACGCCGACCGCATCGTGGTCCTGGACCAGGGGCAGGTCGTGGAGGAGGGCAGGCACGCCGATCTGCTGGAGCGCGGAGGGCTGTACCACCGCCTCCACTCCTACTCTACCGATGGCGCGGAGCCCGAGCCGGCCGCAACAGCATCGACCAACGGCGCGGCTGCACCCCAGACTCCGGCGGGCGCGTGGAATGTGAAGCTGGAGTCGCCCCGCGGCACGCGCGAGGCCACGCTGGAGCTCGACGTGGACGGCTCGTCCCTGAGCGGGACGTGGTCGGGCGAGCGGGGCACGCAGCAGTTCGCGGGCGGGACGGTCGAGGGGCCGAGCCTGTCATGGGAGATCCAGATGTCGGGGCCGATGGGCCAGATGTCGCTGCGCTTCTCCGGGCTGCTCGCCGACGGCGTCATATCGGGCGAGGTCGAGTTCGGATCCTTCGGCAAGGGCAAGTTCGAGGCCACCCGCGCGGAGGCCGTCCCGGAGGCCGACTCTGCTATAATTCCCCCCACCTGACCTCCCTTCCCCCCGAGGGGGAAGGTTTAGGATAGGGGCTGATTCCGCGGGAGTCACCCTCACCCCAACCCTCTCCCGTCAAGGGAGAGGGGGTAAGGCAGAACCTCTCTCATCGAGGGAGAGGGGTACACGGAGGCCGTGAATGGCCATGCTCGCAGTAGTATCCGACTCGCCCGGCGCGGGGAAGACCGCCGTTTCCTCGGCGCTCGCCCGAATGGCGCGCGACGGCGGGAAGAAGGCAGCAGTCTACAAGCCTGTGGGCCCGTCCGGCGACCCTGACCCGGCGGCCTACGAGAAGCTTCTAGGCCAGGGGATGAACGGCGCAGCCCGGCTCGCCGGGGGCGAGTCCCTCAACGATGCCATGTCCGCCATTCAGGCGTCCGCCGCGACTTTGGCCGAAAGCAGCGACGTAGTGATCGTCGAGGTCTCGTCGGCGCTTTCGCAGAACGACTCAGCGAGCCTCGTGGACGCCGTGGACGCGACCGTGGTGGGCGTCGCCGGCTATAGACCTGACCTGCAGGGCTCCGACCTGGCCTGGGCTGCCGAAACATACGGCGGCAGGCTGGCCGGGGTGGTGATCAACGGCCGCACCCTGTACAAGGGCCACGACACCGAGACGACCCTGCTGCCCGAAGCCGAGGAGGCAGGGGTCAAGGTCCTGGGCGTGGTGCCCGAGGACCGCACCATGCTGGGCGTGACCGTCGCCGACATAGCCGCCCACCTGGGTGGACGAAACATCACCGACGTGGAGGGCATGGACAGGCTTGTCGAGCACTTCCAGGCCGGGGGATTCGGCCTCGACAGGGGCAGCGAGTACTTCGGCATCCTGGAGCGTCAGGCCGTCATCATCCGGGGCGACCGCCCGGACGTGCAGATGGCCGCGCTCACCACGCCCATGGCCTGCCTGATGCTCACCATGGGCATCGAGCCCATCGAGTACGTCTACTACGAGGCCGAGGAGCAGGACGTCCCAATCATCCTGGTCGACCAGGACACCATCCCGGCCATGGAGGCCCTCCACGGCATCCACGAGCGGGCCCGCTTCGACCACCCCGACAAGCTAACCCGCTTCACCGAGCTGCTCAAAGGGCACACGCACGTAGCCGCTCTTCTGGGCGCATAGCCCCCCAAAGGGACCGCAGCAGGGTAGTCGATTCGTTCGCCCTGAGCCTGTCGAAGGGCAGTGCTCCGCAAGAGATGGGTGACTGAAGAGGGCCACCTTCGCCGTTGATGCGACAGCGTATGCGGTCTCTAAGTCCACCAACTCGGCTGGCTGCGATGGCCACTCCCGATCTCAGTGTCGCGGGGAATGGTGTTTTGCCCGGAGCAGTGTCTGACGGCGTCAACGTCGCCCCCGGTCCCTGGATCTGACCGCCTGAATTGCCGCAGCCGCCGAGTCACAGGCAAACCTTGCTCTTCTGCAGGGCGAGAGCCCCCATCCCTTCGGCAGGCTCAGGGCAGGCTCTAACCTTCCCCCCGAGGGGGAAGGGACAAGCCGCTTCATGAGCACTGCCCTTCGACAGGCTCAGGGCGAACGTGTGTATGTCCAGCCTGGTAGGTTCCGGGAAGCGGGGCGGCGGGTACTCTAGCGGCTAGGTGCCCACCCTGATGCCGGGGGTGGTGGCGGCGCGGAGGGCTTCGATCGCTGAGACGATGGCGAGGAAGCTGGTCTTGGGGTTCCGCTCGTGGGGTAGCAGCTCCATTCGGAACCGCAGGGTGCCGAGACTGCCGACCGCTTCGATCTCGTGGACGTTGACCGTCGAATTGGGGTCGGCCACGACCTTGACTCTCGTCTCCTGGGCTCCGAGGCCCGCGAGGCTGAGGGTCGCGGCGACGTTCACGTTCGCCGGGAAGAGCTTCACGGCCTCGACCGCCGGGCCCTCGAACACGACCGTGGGCTCGGAGATCTCCCTGGACTCCCACTCGGCGAATCCCGGGGCACCCGCGAGGCCGCGCGGGGGCTTGGTAGTGGTCAGCGTCACGCGGTCGAGGCGGCCCTTCGCGGCCCTGATGGCGTCGATGCCGCCCAGTGCGCCCGACGGTACGATCAGCCGTCTCCCCTCTTGCTGGGCGAGGTCGGCCAGCCGCTCTGCCAGGGCCGCGTCGGCCAGGGCCCCGGAGCTCATCATCAGCAGGTCCTTGCCGGCGTTGAGGACGGCCTCGGCGTGGGCGCGAACGGCGTGGGGCGAGGCGCACTCCACGACCAGGTCCAGGCCCGGCGCGCCCAGGAAGTCCGGCATCGAGGCGGTGCCCAGGACCTCGCCGTCCAGGCCCCCCGCCACCGAGGCCGCAAGTCCCTCCACCTGGTCGAACATGGCCGTGAGCCGAGCGTCACCGGCCTCGTCAGCCTGGATGGCCCGGGCGAGCTCCTGGCCTATTGCGCCACAGCCGAGCAGTCCGACGCCGGTTGCCATGACGCGCCTCCCTTCGGGTCTCGCAGCCGGAGTGTATCGGCAGGCAGGTTGGCCGTCAAACCGGCCTCCTGACCCCAAATCCCCCCGGCGGCGGACACATGGGTCCGCCCCTACGTCTATGATGGCGCGGTGGAAAAGGGCGGGAGGCCGTGTGTACAATCGTTTGCGCTGCCTGAATTGGAGGTGACGAGTTGAGTGAAGGTCCGGTTGTGGGAGGGGGGCCGCCAGAGGCCCTTGGCACCCACCTGCTGCTCGAGTTGAACGAGTGCGACTCGGGCCTGCTCGACGAGCTGGACGTAATCGAGACCGCCATGGTCGACGCGGCGCGAGAGGCGGGTGCCAGCATACTGGGCCGGTCGTTCCACAAGTTCAACCCGCGTGGCGTAACGGGCATCGTCGCCATAGCCGAGTCGCACCTGGCGATACATACGTGGCCCGAGCACGGTTACGCCGCCGTCGACATCTTCACCTGCGGTGAGTCGTTCGCGCCCGACAGGGCCGCCCAGCTGATCATCGGCAGCCTCAGGTGCCGCAACCCAGCCACCACCACCATAAGGCGCGGGCCGGTCGGATCCGGCGCCGCGGCCCCGTTGTGATGGTCGACCACCCTCCCAGGGAAGGCTGGCACTACGAGCACATCACGCCCGACCTCCTGCAGGCCGAGCGGGTCGAGCGGGTCGTCCACTCGGGCAGGACCGCCTACCAGTCGGTGGTGATCCAGGACACGGCGTGCTTCGGGCGGTCCCTGGTGCTCGACGACAAGACCCAGTCGACCGAGGCTGACGAGTTCGTGTACCACGAGTCCCTGGTCCAGCCGGCAATGATCGCCCACCCGGGGCCTCGCAGGGTGTTCATCGCGGGCGGCGGCGAGGGCGCAACGGCGAGGGAGGTACTGCGCCACCATACGGTCGAGCGAGTGGTGATGGCCGACATCGACGAGCAAGTGGTCGACCTGTGCCGACGCCACCTGGGCGCGTTCCACCAGGGCTCGTTCGACGACCCGCGGCTGGAGCTTCACCACCGCGACGCGATGGCCGTGCTGGACGAGTCCCAGGGCGGGTTCGACGTGGCCGTGATCGACGTGCCCGACCCTCTCGAAGAGGGCCCGGCGTACCTGCTCTTCACCGCGGAGTTCTACGAGCTGGCCCGGGCCAGGCTCGCGCCCGGCGGCCTGCTCGTTGTCCAGGCAGGCCCCACGGGCCCGGCGTTCTACGAGCAGTGCTTCTCGGCCGTGGCGAACACGGTCGACTCGGCGTTCCCCGCGATGTCCGCCTACGAGGCGTTCGTGCCGTCCTTTGGCGCGACGTGGGGCTTCGTCGTCGGATCGCTGGACGGCGACCCGGCGGCCCTGGACCCGGCCGGGGTAGATGCGAGACTGGCCGAGAGGGGCATCGGCGGGCTCCGGCACTATGACGGGGTGACGCATACGGGCATGTTCGCGCTGCCCAAGTACCTGCGCGCGGCGATGAGGGCCGAGCACAGGGTGATAACGAAAGACGATCCTCTTTTTGTCACTTAGGACTACGCAGGGCTGGCGACGGTCTCCTGTGGCTGGTGCTCCGGAACGAGGGCTTTAGATTCCTCACTCCGCTCCGCTGCGTTCGGAATGACAGACATGGCGGGTGGGTTCGGAATGACAGACGCAGCGGCTGGGTTCGGAATGACGGACATACAGACGTACGGCTCGAAATGGAGGTGTTGACAATGCAGATAGGAATGGTGGGGCTCGGCAGGATGGGTGGGAACATGGCGCAGCGGCTGCTGCAGGGCGGCCACGACGTGGTCGCGTACGACCCCAATCCGGAGGCCGTGGAGGCCCAGGAGAGCGCGGGTGCGGCCGGCGCATCGTCGTTGGCCGAGCTGGCGGCCAAGCTCGACGCTCCCAGGGCCGTGTGGTCTATGGTGCCGTCGGGCGAGGCGACGGAGGCGACGATCGCCGCTCTCGCGGATGAGCTGGAGACGGGCGACACCATCGTCGACGGTGGGAACGCCAACTACAAGGACACAATCCGCAGGGCCGAGGTGCTGGCCGAGAAGGGCATCAGCCTCCTCGACTCGGGCACGAGCGGCGGCGTCTGGGGCCTGGCCGAGGGGTACAGCCTGATGATCGGAGGTGACAGGGCGGCGTTCGAGCGCCTGGAGCCGGTATTCCAGACCCTCGCCCCTGGCCACGACAAGGGTTACGGCCACGTCGGCGGGCCGGGCGCGGGCCACTTCGTCAAGATGGTCCACAACGGCATCGAGTACGGGATGATGCAGGCCTACGCCGAAGGGTTCGAGCTGATGGCCGCGAAGGAGGAGATGGCGCTGGAACTGTCGCAGATCGCGGAGATCTGGCGTTACGGCAGCGTCGTTCGGTCATGGCTGCTGGACCTGACCGCGGCCGCGCTGGAGGATGACCCGGACCTGTCCGGGCTGGAGTCCTACGTTGAGGACTCGGGCGAGGGCAGGTGGACGCTGCAGGAGTCCATCGAGCTGGCCGTGCCCATACCCGTGATCGCGCTGTCGCTCCAGGCGCGGTTCCGCTCCAGGCAGGACTCGCCGCTGGGGCCGCGGCTGCTAGCCGCCATGCGCAACCAGTTCGGGGGGCACGCCGTCAGGAAGACGTAGCCCCGGCGGTCACCAAGAGGGCTCGGTGTCCTCCGCCTCGTTGCTGGTAAGGCGCTGCTGGTTGCTGCCGTCCGCCGACATGACGAATATCTCGGCGTCGCCGTCCAGGTACGAGACGAAGGCGATGCTCTTGCCGTTGGGCGACCAGACCGGCTGGTCGTCGCGCACCGTGTTGTGGGTCAACCGCGAGGTGCTACCCGAACCCGCGTCGATCACGTAGATCTCCGCGTTGCCGTCCTGCTCGGAGACGAACACGAGCGTCCGGTTGTTGGGCGACCAGGACAGCGCGTACTCGGTCGAGTCGTTGTTGGTCAGGCGCTTCTGGCCCGTGCCGTCCTCGTTCATCAGGTAGATCTCGGGCGTGCCGTCGCGAGTCGAGATGAAGGCCAGCCTCTCCCCGTCGGGCGACCAGACGGGCGTGGAGTCCGGCGTCTCGGTCAGCCTGAACTCGTTCACCCCGTCGGGATTGCGCAGGTATATGCCCATGCCGGGACCGTCCGTAACGACAAACGACACGGCCGTCCCCTCGGGGGACCACCCGCCGACCTCGTGGGCTTCGACCGTGGTGAGGGACATCTGCCGTTCGCCGTCGATGCCCTTGAAGTAGACCGATTCGCGCCCATCGACCTCCGTCACGTAGGCAAGGCGAGAGGAATCGTGGGACCACCGGTGGTCACGGTGTACGCCGGGGGAAGTTACGCTCTCCCGGGAGTCGCCGGCCACAGTCGACACGTCGATAGTGGGGCTGCCCGCCGGACCCGCCAGGAAGGCGACCAGCTTGCGGTCGGGCGAGACTCGCGGAGCATACTCGTCCGCGGCGCTCCGGGTCAGGTTCGTCTCAATGCCGTCGCTGACCTTGACGGCGTATATGTCCAGGTTGCCGTCGCGGTCGGACGTGAAGACCACCACAGGCTCGTCAGAGGTGCATCCGGACACCACGAGGAGAGGAAGGATAAGTAGCAGTGCCCATACAGCGCCACAACGACCCTGTCGGGGAGAGTCCCGGGAACTGGCTAATCTTGGCTCCAAGCAGATTTGCGTCAGGCGGGGGGAGCAGCCTAGATCGTTAGGAGGACTTGCCGATCCTGAAGACCTTCGTATCGCACTTCCCACAGGTTCCCTGGGTGGCAGGTCGCCCGTTCTTTAGTGTGACGGACTGGGCGTTCTCAATCTCAACCTTCGTCCTGCACTTGAAGCAATACGCGTCCATTAAGCGCCTCCTATGCTGACTCACCTAGAAGCCCCTGTGGAGGCCTTGCGAAGACCAGCCCCCAGCTCGTGCGAGGACCTTGTTCTAGCTCTCTTCTTCGATTCCCGACGCCCGCAGCTCTTCGGCCTCGGCGGTGCCCAGGATGCGGAACACGGACGTGTCAGGGTCCTCGTCCGCCACACCCCTAACGGCGGGACGCCCGTTCTTCAGCATCACCAGCTTGGGATTGCGAATCACGACGCTCTTCCGGAGCTTGAACGAGTATGCGGTGAGTTCGGCCATAACCATCTCCATTGCACAGGATGTTCGCAGCTGTGCTGCTAGCTCGTGCAGGAGCAGCACGGCCACTACGGAACCACTAGAAACATAGGGCTTGCAAACGCTGTTGTCAATCCCTAATCAAGCCATTGTCTCAAATAGCGCTTATTTCTTGGGCAATCGCCCGTACGTTCGCCTCAGGGGTGTGCGGCGGGAAGGTGCACCCCGTCCCCAGCATCCAGCCCCCGGACCCCATCGCCCCGGTCGTGGCCGCCACTTCGCGAGCCAGCCCCTCGGGCGCGGCGTCGACGAGGCCGTCCTTGTGCGGCAGCCCGCCGACCACGACCTTCGGCGCGAGGGTCGCCCGGCCCTCCGCGAGGGAGAGATTGCCCTCGCCGCGAGAGTCCCAGTTGAACGCGTGCACCGGATAGTCGCCCAGGTCCGCCAGCATGTTGTTGTCCCGGCAGACGTGGAGCAGGTTGAACCCCGCGTCCGATGCCGCCTCCAGCACACGCAGGTCGTAGGGCCGGGCGTGCGCGTTGTACTCGTCGAGGCTCAGCGAGTCGGTCGTGGCCCACGAGGTCGTGGCGTAGAAGAGGCCGCTCGCGCCGGCGTCCAGGCACGCCTCGGTGTACCGCGAGAACGTCTCGGTAACGACCTCGAGCGCGTGGCGTACCTCGTCGGGGTGCTCCCGGAGGTGCCGCACGAACGTCTCCTCCGACGGCACGAGCCGCGCGGCGATCGATAGCGGCGTGAACACCGTCATAAGGAACGGCACCTCGCCCCCCAGGCCATCGCCAATGAGCCTCAGCGCTGTCAGCTGCTCGCCGAGGACGCCGGCGCGCGGGTCCAGGACCTCGATTCTCGTCCAGCCGGCGGGCTCACTCACGGGCCACGAGACTGGTTCGGGCGAGCCGTCGCCGCCCGCGCGCATCGTAAGCCCCCAGTCCTCGGCGTGGTACGAGGCGCGCGGGTTGACCTTCATGAAGTCCCAGTCGTACTCGCGCTGGAACCCCAGCATCGCCTCGGCCAGGGTGTCGGGGGCAGTCTCCTCGGCGTAGAAGTGCCGCCACATACTCGCCGGCGGCCTGTCCACGTCGTCGCCCGCCAGGCAGGCCAGGACGCGTTCGCGGTGGCTCATGGTGTCGGTCATGGTCTATTCCTCCGTGGGGTTTGGTTGATTTGGCAACCAGGGGGTATGTCCCCACGCCGGGGACTAGCCCCCATCCTAACCTTCCCCCTCGGGGGGAAGGGACAAGAGGCTTCAGTCGAGCGACTGGCTCAGCTCGACGAGGGTGTCGAGCCTGGCCTTGGCTGCGCCGCTGTCGATGGACTCGGCGGCCAGGGCGACCCCGTCTCGCAGCGTCCCGGCCCGGTCGGCGGCGACGAGGGCAGCGGCGCAGTTGGCCAAGACCACGTCGCGGGCGGGCCCGGCCTCGCCGCCGAGGACCGACCGCACGGTCGCGGCGCTCTCGGCCGGGCTGTCGACCCGCAGCGAGTCGACCTCGACGCTGTCGAGCCCGAAGTCGTCCGCCGTCACGGTGTAGGTCGATACGCTGCCGCCCTTCACGTCCCACACGTCCGTCGGCGCGGCCAGGCTGACCTCGTCCAGGCCGTCCTGCCCGTGCACCAGCAGGGCATGTGCGACTCCCTGGGTATGCAGAAACTGGGCCACCGTCTCCGCGAGGCCCGGGTCGGCCATGCCGAACACCTGGGCCGTGACGCCCGCGGGGTTCATCAGCGGCCCCAGGGTGTTGAAGATGGTCCGGATGCCGATCTCGCGCCTCGGCCCAGCGGCGAACCGCATCGCCGGGTGGAAGGTCTGGGCGAACATGAAGCCGAATCCGGCCTCGTCGATGCACCGCGCGACGCCCTCCGGGCCCAGGGCTATGTTCACTCCCAGCTCTTCCAGCACGTCCGCGCTGCCCGTGGAGCCGGACGCCGCGCGGTTGCCGTGCTTGGCGACCTTGACTCCCGCGCCGGCGGCCACGAGCCCAACCGTCGTGGAGATATTGAAGGTATGGGACGCGTCGCCGCCCGTCCCGCACGTGTCTACCAGCGGGCCCTCGACGTCAACGGAGAGTCCCTTGCTCCGCATTACGCCCGCCATGCCTGTGATCTCGTCCAGGGTCTCGCCCTTGACGCGGAGCGCCGTCAGGAACGCCGCGAGCTGGGCGGGCGTGGCCTCGTCGCCCATGATCTCGCCCATCACCTGCGCGGCCTCGTCGGAGGACAGGTCCTGCCCCTCCACCACCTTCGCGATTGCCTCTCTAATCATGGCTGTGCCTCACTTTTCCAGGAAGTTGCGCAGGATGTCGTGCCCCACGCTGGTCATGATCGACTCCGGGTGGAACTGTATCCCCTCGACCGGATAGCGCTTGTGGCGAACGCCCATGATGATACCGGCGTCCGTCCAGGCCGTCACGTCCAGGTCGTCGGGCAGGTCGTCCTTGTAGACGGCGAGCGAATGGTACCGGATCGCCTCGAACGGGTCCGGCAGCCCCTCAAAGATGCCCTTGCCGTCGTGGTGGACCATGGAGGTCTTGCCGTGCATGATCTCGCCCGCGCCGCCGACGGTCCCGCCGAACGCGTACCCGATGCACTGGTGGCCCAGGCACACGCCAAGGGTCGGGGTACGCTCGCCGAAGCGGCGGATCACGTCGTTGGATATGCCGGCCTTCTCCGGCGTGCTCGGGCCGGGCGAGACGACGATCTTCTCGGGCGCCATGCCCTCGATCTCCTCCAGTGTGGTCTCGTCGTTGCGCACCACGCGCACGTCGGCGCCCAGCTCGCACAGGTACTGATAGAGGTTGTATGTGAAGCTGTCGTAGTTGTCTATCAGAAGTATCATGTCGCTCTCTCCGCCTGCTCTATGGCCCGCAGCACCGCCGACGCCTTGTGCACGGTCTCCTCGTACTCCAGGTAGGCCTGGCTGTCGTATACTATGCCGCCGCCGGCCTCCACGTACGCGACCCCGTCCTTGACGACCATCGTGCGTATGGTGATCGCCGTGTCCATGTTGCCCATGAAGTCGAAGTACCCGACGGCGCCGGCGTAGGGGCCGCGCTTGTCGGGCTCCAGCTCGGCGATGATCTCCATCGCCCTGATCTTCGGCGCGCCCGACACCGTGCCCGCCGGGAAGCAGGCCCGCAGCACGTCGTAGCAGTTGTAGTCCGCGTCGAGCTTCCCCTTCACGTGGGACACCAGGTGCATTACGTGGGAGTACCGCTCCACGTCCATGAGCTGCGTCACCTCGACCGAGCCCGGCACGCTGACGCGCCCGATGTCGTTGCGGCCCAGGTCGACGAGCATGATGTGCTCGGCGCGCTCCTTCTCGTCGGCGCGAAGGTCCGCCTCCAGCTCCAGGTCCTCGCCCGGCGTGTCGCCTCTGGGCCGCGTGCCGGCGATGGGGTGCGTCGCCACCTCGCCGCCCTCGACCTGCACGAGCAGCTCGGGCGACGCGCCGACGATCTGGAAGCCGTCCAGGTCCAGGTAGTACATGTATGGCGACGGGTTGATCGCGCGCAGCGCCCTGTAGATCTGGAACGGGTGGGCCGACGTGGGCCGACGGAACCGCTGGGCCACAACGGCCTGGATCACGTCGCCAGCGACGACGTAGTCCTTCACGGCCTCGACCATCGACTCGTAGTCGCGCCGCGACATGTTCGACTCGACCTGCCCGTCCGGCGGCGGGCCCGACGCCTGGGGCGGCATCCGCAGCGGCCCGTTGAGCCGGTCGACTATCTCCTCGATCCTGCGGACGGCGTTCGCGTAGCCGCGCTCCACGTCGTCGTCGATCCGCGCGTAGCTCACGATCCTGATCTTGTGCATCAGGTGGTCGAAGATGACGAACGTGTCGGTCATCATGAAGATCGACTCGGGCAGCCCCAGTGGGTCGGCGTCGGGGCTGGGCAGCCGCTCGAAGTAGCCGACCGCCTCGTAGGACATGTAGCCGACCGCGCCGCCGTTGAACCGCTGGTCCTCCGGCAGGCCGACGGCCGCCCTGCCCGCCAGCTCCCGCTGCACGTGCACGAGGGGGTCGGTGGCGCCGAACTTCTCGCCGGGGCCCGTCCTGATGACGTCGTAGGGTTCGGTGCCGATGAAGCTGTACCGGGCGACGCTCTCGCCGCCCTCGACGCTCTCCAGCAGGAACGAATACGGCGGCCTGGCGACCTTCAGGTAGGCTGACACCGGCGTCTCGACGTCGGCCCGCAGCTCGCGGTAGACGGGCGCCATGTTGCCGGTGCCCGCCAGCCGCCTCATCTCGTCCAGGGTTGGGTGGTACGTAGCTCCGGTGCTCATCCCGTGCCCTTCCCGGGCAGCACCAGGCCGATGCGCTCCTTCACCTCGTCGATCTTCGGGCCGCTCACGGCCTCGGCCTGCTCCGCGCCGCGCGCCATCAGCGCGTCCAGCTCGCCCACGTCCTCGATCAGCCGGTGGTACCGGTCCTGCACCGGCCGGAGCTCCTCGATCACGACCTCGGCGACGCGCGACTTCAGGTCGCCGTAGCCGCGCGCGTCCCCGAAGTCTCGCTCCACCTCGTCGTTGCTCCTGCCCGTCACGGCCTTGTAGATGCCCAGCAGGTTGTTGACGCCGGCCCTGGCCGGGTCGTCCGAGAAGGCGATCTCGTTGCCCGAGTCGGTCACGGCGCGCTTGAACGAGCGCTCGATCTCCTTCGCGTCGTCCAGCAGCGCGACGGCATGGCCGCGGATGTCCGAGTGGGTCTTGGCCATCTTCACCGCAGGGTCGTTCAGGCCCATCACGCGGGCGCCCACGTCGGGTATCACCGCCTCGGGCACGACGAACGTGTCGCCGAAGAGGCGGTTGAACCGCTCGGCAATGTCCCGCGCCAGCTCGACGTGCTGCCGCTGGTCGTCCCCCACGGGCACCTCGTGGGCGTCGTAGAGGATGATGTCGGCGGTCATCAGCACGGGGTAGTCGAGCAGGCCGGTCGAGACGCGCTCGTCGCCGGTGGACTTGTCCTTGAACTGGGTCATGCGCTCCAGCCAGCCGACGGGCGTGATGCAGTTGAGCAGCCAGCATCCCTCGGCGTGGGCCTTGACGTGGCTCTGGATGAACAGCGTGCACCGGTCAGGGCTGAGCCCCGTCGCCAGGAGCATCGCCGCCACCGATCGCGTCCTGCGCCGCAGCATCTCCGGGTCCTGCGGCACAGTGATGGCGTGGAGGTCGACGATGCAGAAGAAGTTCTCCTTCTCGTGCTGGCGCTCGGCCCAGCCCTTCATCGCGCCCAGGTAGTTGCCGAGATGAAGCTCGCCCGACGGCTGTATGCCGCTGAACACGCGCTTCCGCTCCGCCTGCACCGCCCCGTTCCGACCAACCTGCGTCTCATCCATCGCTGTCCTCCTAGCTCACATCCGTCGTTCCTGCGAAGGCAGGAACCCATCTTCGGCGGGGTGTTCCCCTTCTTCCCCCCGAGGGGGAAGATTGAGATGGGGGCTCTCCCTCTTCCTCCTCTCCCTCGACGGGAGAGGATTGAGGTGAGGGTGTTCCCCACACAACGCAAAAAGCCCCGTCCTCCGAGGGACGGGGCTTCCGTGGTGCCACCCTACTTTACGGCCGGCGCACCGCGCCAACCGCATCTCTTACGGGCACTTGCCTATGTCGCGTATGCCCTGGGCAGTGGTAACGGCGCCCAACCCGTCCAGCCCTACAGCCCCGCTGGGCTTCGGACTGGAGGCTCCCAGGTCCATTCGGTCTCCGCGTCAGGCGCCGGCTCCCACCTTACCCGGCTCTCTTGGCCCCGCCCTGAGACGTACTACTCCTGATCTCAGCCTGTGTCGGTATGTGTGTCTGGATTCAGTGTAGGCATCCCCGCCGGGGAATGTCAACTCTGTCTGGTATTGGCAGAGTCTCAATTTGAACTGAGACAATTGTCTTGGTACTCACCCTTGTCAGATGCGTGCACGACTACGCTATTGACTTATGCGTGCACGACAACGTATATTGTAATCCATCTGGACTTGTGCGGAGGCATGGTCATACGATGGCTGAAGACTTGGCGAACGCGGCGAAGACGCTGGCGAAGCATGGAGCATCTAAGGGCGGGCGTGAGCGTGCACGGCGCATGACGAAGGAGGCGAGGAGCGCAAGCGCGCGTCTCGCTGCGGCAACTCGTTGGAACGAAGGTCATCGCCCCGATGAGAATGTGCCTTGGGCGGTCGCGGAGGGCTTCCTCACGTTTCGAGATAGGCAGATAGCCTGTGCCGTTCTTGAGGACGAGAGACGGGTGCTCACACAGCAAGGAGTTCTGACTGCCATCGGAAGAGCCCGCGCCGCGAAGGGTGGACAGGGCGCGTCGACAGATGGACTTCCTGCGTTTCTCCGTGCAAGGAACCTCGTCGATTTCATATCCGACGGACTGCGAGAAGCGACCAAGCCCATCATCTTCAGGCCCCTACAAGGCGGATACACATCGTCCGACGGCTACAGAGGAATTGCGTACGGCTGTGACGCTCGTACGCTGCCGGCAGTCTGCAAAGTCTACGTCGACGCCGACAATGCTGGACGACTAGTGGCTACGCAAAGGCACATCGCTCAAGAGGCACGACTTCTGTTGGAGGGTCTGGGCGATATCGCAATGGTTGCGCTTGTAGACGAGGCAACTGGATATCAGGAGATTCGTGCGGAGAATGAACTGCGGAAGATACTTGAAGCCTACGTTCTGCCCGAGCAGCGGCCTTGGGTAAAGACTGTGCCAGTCGAATTCATCAAGGAGATCTATCGCGTGTGGGGGTGGAAGGTGAAGGATGACACGACCAGGGGACCCCGATTCGCGGCCAAGATCCTTCGGCAGTATGTATACGGTCAACTGCCGGCACCTGTTCTGCCAGCCTTGGACCGTAAGAACCCTGCAGGCAAGAAGTCCCAGCGCCGGTACAAGCACCATCAGTTCCTATCGGAAGACCTTGGAATAGAGCAATTCAAGATGCAGCTTGCTGAGGTATCCG
Organism: Dehalococcoidia bacterium; assembly: GCA_965116315.1. Taxonomy (GTDB): domain Bacteria; phylum Chloroflexota; class Dehalococcoidia; order Lucifugimonadales; family CAJWER01. The sequence goes on along the minus strand of OZ220672.1, from coordinate 4,100,883 downwards.
CTTTGTTGCGGGCATCAAGGGACAAAGAGGAATTCAAGGACCTGTTTCGAAGAGCTTTCTCGAACAACGAAGATGTTCGAACGTCGAGACAACTGTCCCTACCTCTCGAAGCAAGAACTAGCAAAGTTAACTAGCTGGCTCATCTGGTATTCACACAGGACTTTCGCCCAGTAGTCGCAGATACCTAGACGGGGCGGCGCGAGCGACGCGTGGGTCGAGAAGTGGTACGACGCCGTCACGCCGTACACGAGCTCGCCGAGATGGCGACGGAGTCAGGTCACATGGTTGGGCTGTGAGTCCTTAGTTACGACTCTCCCCGTCAGTTCCCCGTCAGTTCCCCACCAGCACCGCCCCTTCTATGCGGGCGAGCCTCCGGTCGAAGGTGTGCAGTGGTGTGGCTCCCTGTCGCTGGGCAGCCGAGGGAACATGAGGTCCGACAGGCCGATGCCTCCCTGGCGGTAGCGGTGCGCCGCGGCAGCCACGTCATCCGAGTTCTCCACCACTAGGCTGTCGGACGCGGTCAGGTCTATCAATGCCTCGGCGACCCGGTCTCGGGGGAAGCGGTAGCTTCTCTCCAGTACCCAGGCAATCTCGAGGACGACCTCCCGGCATATGAAACCTGGATTGCCAGGCGTCAGTCCGTCGATCAGGGTGCGGGCCGCAGCTTCCTGTTCAGGGTCGTCACCCACGAGGTACCGCAGGGCTACGCTAGCGTCGACTGCTTCCATCGCTCGGTTGCCCCGTCGGCGGCGGCGCTGTCCATCTCTTCCAGGCTCACGGCAGGGCCGTCATGCTTCAGGCTGCGAAACAGGCGGCTGGTAGGTCGCACCGGCATTATCAGTACTCCTTCATCCACGATCACGTAGCGGATTCTGTCTCCCGCCTTGACCTCCAGCGAGTCCCTGACAGCCTTGGGTATCGTGGTCTGGCCCTTGACGGTTATGCTCGATTCGAACATGCGAGACACCCCTTCCCGAAACGCGGCGACAGCCCCTTACAATAAATGTCTGAGTAATGCTGAGTACAATATGGTAGGCCTAATCCGACTACTACCGACGATTTAAGTGTTCAGAGTCAAGGGGAGGCCGCTTGGTCTCTTTCCCCCGAGGGGGAAGACTGAGATAAGGCTCTCGCCCGCCAACAGCGGTCCGAGCTGGCGCTCACAAAAGGTCTCATGAGAATCATCCTCGTCGTACTTCTCCTCCTCGCCCTGGCTGCCTGCGCCGACCCTCCTAGTAGCTCCTACGTGTGCACAGATGCCAGGATACAGGCCGATACGGCCGACGGCTTCGGCCCGTGCGCAACGCCTTCTGCCGAATCCGCCGGTTGGCCCGAGACGGCGACTACTACTCCGATTGTGATCGACGTGACAGCTACGCCAACTCCTGCGCCACCGTCGTCCGGAAGGTGAGTCAGAACCCCACACCCACTCCATTGAGGTGAGCGGCTACCGGCGGGATGGATGTTCCTTCAGGGACTTGAACTCGACCTACGTGCTTGTGGTCGTGGGCATGGACCCTCCTCGCATCACACACCACTCGCGGTTCCGGGTTCTCTCAGGCCAGCGGCTGGCCCCACGCTTCCATAGTCGGCTCGGGCGGCAGGGTGACGGTCTGGCCTGTGTGGGCTGAGATGGCGACGGCCTCGGTGAACTCCATGTAGCGCACGCCCTCCTCGAAGTCCGGCTCGATGAGGCCGCCGTGGATGATTGCGTTGACGAACTCGGCGTCGGTGGTCTGGAGCCGGACCTCGTCGTCGGGTACCTCGATCTCGTGCAGGGCGTCGTCGCCGGCGGTTGCGCCCCTGACCACGTCGCCGAACAGCGTGTACTGGATTGCGCCGCGCGTGCCGTATATCTCGATGGCCTGGGGCGGCGCGAAGGCCGCGTGGGTCGAGAAGTGGTAGGACGCCGTCGCGCCGCACTCCAGCTCGGCCGATATGGCGATGGAGTCGGGCACCGTGGCCGGCGCGCGCCCGCCGTCTGCGGTCGTCCTGCTCGCAAGGTGCGACGCGGCCGTGGCGCTCAGCGACCGCGCCGGGCCGACCCAGCGGTTCAGCACCTCGGCCCACATGCCCATCGTCATCGTGTTGAGCCCGGCCACTTCAGGGTCGATCTGCCACACGTAGTCGTCGCCGGGCGGCTGGTGGGCGAGCCCGGCCACGCGGACCTCCCGCACATCGCCCACGTAGTCGCCGTCCGCGAGCAGGCGCCGGACGACCCTGTCGCCCCTGAGCCCGGGCATGGGCGGGTACAGCGCCGTGACGAGCCCCGACTCCCGCGCCGCCGCCAGCATCCGCCGCGCCTCCAGCAGGTTCCGCGCCATCCGCGCCTGGCAGAGGACGTGCTTGCCCGCCGAGAGGGACGCCAGCGTGGCGGGCAGGTGGTTGACCGGCGGCGTCGCGACGATCACCGCGTCGACCTCCGGCGACTCCACGACCTCGATCCAGTCGCCGACGACGCGCCCGATGCCGAACTCAGACGCGACCTGGGCGGCCTTCGCCTCGTCCCTGGACCAAACGAGGGCCAGCTCTACCTCGTCGATTGCCGCGAGGCGCGGCAGGTGCCTCGCGCGGGCGACGCCGCCCGCCCCGATCAGGCCGATTCTAACCTTGTCCAATTTGGTCCTCCTGGCTCATGCTGCGTGACGTCGACCGCTTCCTGCCATTGTCATTCCGGCCGCTTCATACCATGTCACCCCGACCGTAGGGAGGAATCTAAGGTGTCCGTGGCTCCATCAGCAAGCCCTATTGCAGGGACCTTAGATTCCTCACTTCGCTCCGCTCCGTTCGGAATGACAGCGCCGACGTAGCGTCATTCCGACCGTAGGGAGGAATCTAAGGTCCTCGTGGGTCCATCAGCAAGCCCTATTGCAGGGACCTTAGATTCCTCACTTCGCTCCGCTCCGTTCGGAATGACAGCGCCGACGTAGCGTCATTCCGACCGTAGGGAGGAATCTAAGGTGTCCGTGGCTCCATCAGCAAGCCCTATTGCAGGGACCTTAGATTCCTCACTTCGCTCCGCTCCGTTCGGAATGACAGCGCCGACGTAGCGTCATTCCGACCGTAGGGAGGAATCTAAGGTGCTCGTGGGTCCATCAGCAAGCCCTATTGCAGGGACCTTAGATTCCTCCCTTCGCTCCGCTCCGTTCGGAATGACAGTGGCGACGTTGTGCATTGCTCTCACTGGGGGGAGGGTAGTGTCTTAGTTTGAGTAGGACCTACCCGCCCCCTACGGGAACCCTCGGGAGCCGGGCTCCTGGGGGTTGGCGGCGGGGGGCGGGTCGGGCTCGGCGCGGAACCTGAAGGCGTAGAGGGCGGCGTTTTCGAGGTGGAAGCGGAGGCGGACGGGGAGGCCTTGCAGGCCGCCTAGGTGGTGGCTGCCGTTCCAGGTGACCGTGAGCCGCACGTCGTCGCCGGTGAAGGCGTCGCAGTCCTGCCGGGTGTAGCCCGGGAGCGGCACGGAGTTTGTGTCGAGCACCTCGACGGCGAGCCGTCCGTGGGGTCGAGTGCCGTCCGCCGCCTCGAGGGGGGCGCGGACGTTGACCTCCAGCCTGTCGCCCGTGAACCTGAGCGGCCTTGTCGTGACGGACGAGTCGGGGCCGCAGCCGTCCAGCGACACGAACCCGTCCAGCCTCATGGTCGCGACGCCGATGGCCTCGCGCCGGCCCCAGTCGTGCTGCGGGTGGCCGGGGTCGTTGGCGTTGTTTGCGACGCTGCCGCCGGAGTAGTAGATGTAGACCACGTCGTCCTTCACCAACGGCTTGTGCAGCGCCACGTGGTCGCAGTCCCAGGCGTCGTACATCCCGGCCCGCATGAACTCGAAGAACGGCGTCGCCCGCCGCCAGCGGAGCCCGTCCCGGCTGACCACCAGCTCCGTCCGGTATTCCGCGAACTCCCTGGCGTGGATGCGCCACATGGCGGGGTCGACGTCCTCGACCATGTGGGAGTAGACCGTGTCCACGAAGCCGACGTAGAGGTCGTCCGTGTACAGGACCCCGGCCAGGTCGATGCCGTGGCTGGGGCTCCAGTTCGGCGGGTCCCCGGGCTCGCGTGACAGGGCCTCGGTCGTCTCGCCCCATGTCTCGAAGTCGCGGCTCTCGGTGCGCATCACCGCCGCCTTGCGCCGGTTGGTCCTGCCGTCCACGTCGGCCCGGACGCGGTCCGACTTCCGGTGGTAGTGGACGTACCGCTCCAGGCGCGGGTCCCACCCGAACAGGATGCCGTTCGGCGCGATGCCCGGCTCGAACCGGTGCGGCGTCCCGACGTTCATTGCCCACCTGATGCCGTCCGGTGAGTACGCCTTGGACAGGCCCCACGCGCCGTACACGTAGTCCATGTACGCCATCTTGTAGCGCCGCTCGGACCTGGGGGCGTCGTAGTCCTTGACCAGGTTGGGGCGCCTGATGAACCGCATCCCGTCGTCGGAGGGCGGCAGCAGGTTGTTGCGCGTGCTGCCGCCGAAGTCCGACGCGCCCAGGTCCGGCTTGTGCCACTCCAGCCCGTCCTCGGAGACGGCGTAGCAGGCCCGGTAGCCTCCGGGGTCCTCGCCGCTCTGCGCGCCGCTGTCCCGTGAGATGGGGCCCGACGACCTGTACCACATCTTGAAGATGCGCTCCTCCGAGTCGAACAGCACGCTGCCGCCGTACATGTACACGCCGCCGCCGTCGGTCTCCCACGGCCGGTCCGCGACCAGGACCGGCGGGCCGTGCCGGACGGGGCGATGCGGCTGCCTTTGCACATTGGCAGACGCGGCGACAACCCGGTCGTCGATGAAGAGCTGCTTCGTGTCGCCTATGTCGAGCGCGGGGCTACCCATCGTCCTCGCTCCCCAGCAGGCCCTGTTCGCACAGCCAGTCGACGACCGAGTCCAGCGCGGTGACGGGTATCCTGGTGCCGTCGTGCCCCGGGATGGGCATAAGCTCGCGGGTGAATTTCGAGGCGCAGCCACGGCGCTCGTACTCCTCCGTCAGCGGGCCGATCAGGGCCTCGATCCAGTCCTGCCCGACGCGCTCGTCGGAGTAGCCGGTCTGAATGTACAGCGGCCTGGGCGCGAACCTGTCGCACAGGTCGTAGAGGGAGTGGCGCACGACGACGGGGTTGCCCTCCATGCCTTGGAACTCCCTCATGCGGGGCCAGTGGACGACGGGCTGGTGCGCCACCCCGGCCGACACGTCCGGGTTCTTGGCCATAGCCTCGAGGGTCACGAAGCCGTGGCGCGAGCTGCCCATGAGGACGACCCGGCCCGGCGTCGCCCATCCCCTCGACAGCGCTCCGTCGATGGCCGCCGCCATGCGGGCCTCGATACGGCTGAAGTAGTCGACCCCCCGCGTCGCCATCGCCGCGGACGTCCACATCTTGTCGAACCACTTGCCGTGGACCAGAAGGATCCCCGCGCCCCTGGCCGTCAGGCGGTCCAGCCACTCGGACATGACGTTGGGCTTGACCTTCATGCGGACGGGGTCCTCGACCACCGCCAGGGCCTGGGTGGGAATGACGCAGAGGGCGGCCCTGCCCCCGAGATCGGGGTTGGCGTTGTAGTTGCAGGTGACGAGGTCGCCGTCCACGGGAATACGGCAGGGCTCCCAGGCCTCCGCGATGTACTGCCGGGAGTTCAGCGGCCTCCCGGCCGGGGCCGCGTCTTGGGAGATGGGTGTGCCGGCGGCGGTCAATCTCCAGGCTACCAGCCGAGGCGGTTGATCCCGTCGAGGGCGGCCGTCTTGTAGCACTCGGCCAGCGTCGGGTAGTTGAAGACCGTGTCGACGAAGTAGTCGACCGTGCCCTCGTGCGCTAGAACCGCCTGGCCGATGTGCACGAGCTCGCTGGCTCCCTCGCCGATGATGTGTACGCCGAGGAGCTTGCGAGTCCTGGCATGGAAGAGCAGCTTGAGCAGCCCGGAGTCGTCGCCGATGATCTGGCCCCGCGCTATCTCGCGGTACTGCGCCCTGCCCGCCTCGTAGGGCACCACGTCCTCGGTCATCTCCTCCTCGGTCCTGCCCACCATCGAGATCTCGGGGATGGTGTAGATACCGTAGGGGAAGAGCTCGGGCACGCTGCTCGCGGGCATTTCGAAGGCGTGGCAGGCGGCGATGCGGCCCTGCTCCCCGGAGGTCGAGGCGAGGCTGGGGAAGCCGATCACGTCGCCGGCGGCGTAGATGTTCGGCACGGTGGTCTGGTAGTTTTCGTTCACCTTCAGCCGGCCCCGGCCGTCCGCCTTCAGCCCGACCGCGTCGAGATTCAGGGACTTGGTCGCGCCCGTGCGGCCCACGCTGTAGAGCGCCGAATCGGTGACGATCTGCTTGCCGCTGATCAGCCTGATCCTCACACGCTCTCCCCTCTCGTCCTCGAACGTCTCGACCCACGTGACCTCTTCGTCCAGCCTGAAGGTCACCCTCTTCTGGCGCATGTGGTACACGAGGGTGTCTACGAGCTCCCGGTCGACGAAGTGGAGGAGGTTCGGATAGCGGTCGATGAGGGTGACGCGGATGCCCAGGGTGGCGAATATGCTGCCGTACTCCAGCCCGATCACGCCCGCGCCGACTATTGCCATGGTGCGCGGCAGGGCGGCCATTTTCAGGATGTCATCGCTCAGGAGGATGCGCTGCCCGTCGACCGTCATGTCTTCGGGCTTGGCCGGGGACGTGCCGACGGCAACGACGACCTTGTCGGAGGTGATGGGCTGGTGACCCTTGCCGTTCACCGACGCCAGGTCGATGGTGTGAGCGTCGATGAAGGACGCGTCGGCGGTGATGAGCTCCACCTTGTTCCGCATCAGCTGGAGCCGCAGGGTGTCCTTGTTCTGCTGCATGACGTGGTTGGTGCGGATCGTGAGGTCGTTTATGGTGATGTCCTGCTTGACCTGGTAGGACTCGCCGTAGATGCTGCGCTCCCTGTACCCGGTCAGGTACATCACCGCCTCGCGGAGGGTCTTGCTGGGTATGGTGCCGGTGTTGACCATGACGCCGCCGATCTCGGCGTGGCGCTCGACCAAGGCCGTGCGCTTGCCCAGCTTCGCGGACTGGATCGCGGCCCGCTGCCCGGCAGGCCCCGACCCTATGACCACCATGTCGTAGTCGTACTCAGCCATCCTTCACCCGCTCGCCCCGATCGTGTGCGTGGAGTCTCAAACGGCTACATTGTACACGCTGCGTTGGCGAACGTTGAGGCGGGCGGCTCGCTGAACATATAATCGCCCTACTATGCGCCTTGCTGACATCGGTGAGACCGGGACTATCGACCTGATCGCGCGGACGATCGCGGCGAGGGCCGGGGCTGCGCCGGACCTGCGGGGAGACGGCGGGTTCAGGCTCGTTCGCGGGGTCGGCGACGACGCCGCTGTGTGGGAGAGCGGGCCGGGGACGCGGGTCCTGACGACGGACACAATGGTGGAGGGCGTCCACTTCAGGACCGACCTTGCCTCCTGGCGCGAAGTCGGCTGGAAGGCACTCGCAGTCAACCTGAGCGACGTTGCGGCTATGGGGTGCGAGCCGAGGGTCTCGGTCGTGAGTCTCGGGCTCGACCCCGGCCTCGACGTCTCGGTCGTGACCGAGCTGTACGAGGGCATGCTCGACGCCTGCGACGCTTACGGGGGCGAGATCGTGGGGGGCGACATCGTGAGCTCGCCCGCGCTCTTCGTCACCGTCGCAATGGTCGGCGACGCCACGACAATCGAAGGGCCTGTGCTGGACCGGGGCGCTGCCTCGGCCGGCGATGTCCTGGCCGTCACCGGGACACTCGGCGACTCGGCGGGCGGGCTGCGCCTGCTGATGGCGGGGGGCCGCGACGCGCGTGGAGGCTTGCTGGCGCAGCGGCACTTGCTCCCGACGCCACGCATCGAGGAGGGCCTCGCGCTGAGGCGGCTCGGCGTGGGGGCGGCGATGGACGTGAGCGACGGGCTGATCGCTGACGTGGGCAAGATGTGCGCGGCAAGCGGCGTGGGCGCGGTCATCGATGCTGACAGCGTGCCAGTGTGTGAGGACCTGCGGCGGGCGTTCCCCGACGACTGGTCCGACCTCGCACTCACTGGCGGCGAGGACTACGAGCTGGTCTTCGCCGCGCCGGGCGAGACCGTGGCAAGGGCGAAGGACGCGCTGGACACGCCAGTGACTGTGGTGGGGCGCATCGTCGACGGGGAAGGGGTCGAGGTCGTGGGCGCGACAGCAACGAGGGCGGCGGACGGCGGGTGGGACCACTTCCGCAGCCGGACCGAGTGACGCGAGGAGGAGAGCAGCCATGAAAGCAGCCGTACTGTACGAGGCCAACACGCCGGTCGTGATCGAGGACCTGGACATGGAGGAGCTGGCACAGGGCGAGGTGCTGGTGAAGCTGGGCGCGTCGGGCGTCTGCCATTCCGACTGGCACGTCGTGAAGGGCGAGTGGACGCACCATGCCCTGCCGACGGTGCTGGGCCACGAGGGGGCGGGCGTTGTGGAGGCGACGGGCCCCGGCGTGACCAACGTCAAGCCGGGCGACCACGTCATCCTTTCGTGGAAGCCGAACTGCGGGCTGTGCGAGGTTTGCCAGAAGGGCTGGCCGAACGTCTGCTACAACCCGCTGCCGAGCCCTACGTACCAGAGGCGCAGCGACGGGGCAACGATCAACCGCCTGGCCCAGCTCGGCACGTTCGCCGGGTACGCGACGGTCCCGGAGGTCGCCGCTGTGCCCATCGACAGGGACGTGCCGTTCGGCCAGGCCGCGCTGGTCGGCTGCGGCGTCACCACGGGCGTCGGCGCTGCCATCAACACCGCTCGCGTACAGCCGGGCACTACCGTGGCCGTGTTCGGAGCGGGCGGCGTCGGGCTCAACGTCATGCAGGGCGCGGAGATCGCGGGCGCGACGACCATCATCGCCGTCGACATCCGCGACAACAAGCTGGACATGGCGATGGAGTTCGGCGCGACCCACGCCGTCAACGCGTCGAGGGAGGACCCGGTCGAGCGGATCATGGAGCTGACCAGCGGCCTCGGCGCACACTACGCCTTCGAAGCGATAGGGCTGGTCGAGGCGCCGTTCGTGCAGAGCATCCAGTGCACGCGCAGGCGCGGCGTCACCGTGTGGGTCGGCCACGCGCCGGAGGAGACGCCGGTCACCATCGACGCGCGCGAGCTGATGCAGGAGAAGACGGTGATCGGCTCGATGTACGGGACCGCGAGGCCGCAGATCGAATTCCCGCGGCTGCTGGCCCTCTACAAGGCCGGGAAGCTGCGGCTGGACGAGCTGATCACGCGCACGTACCCCCTGGAGGAAGCTGACGCCGCCTTCGAGGCGCTTGGGAAGGGCGAGGTCGCCCGGAGCGTCCTGACGTTCGACTAGCGGCAAGGAATTCGGCCGGTCGAGTCAGGGCATTACACTGGGAGATTCGAAACCCAATGCCTTAAGAGTGGTCTGAGCGACAGCCAGGGAAAGTGCCATACCCGGCGTCTCAACTAAGAGAGCCAGGAGAACTTGGAGCCTCTTGCACTACGGGGTACCGATTGGGCAGATAGGGAAGATCAGGAGAGAGCCGGGTACGAGTAGAGCGTAAGTTGACGCTTCAACGCAGCGGCAACTTTGCGCTCGGCGTCAGGATCATCAGGCATACCAGACATCGTCGAATGGGAAGGGTAGTCGTCATTGGGCGTGAATCTAAAGTCCAAACGACACTTTAGACTCTGAGCCACCCGTATGGCCTCACCAACATTGAACACGACAAACCAGACTCCCTCCTCAAGCACAGCTCCAGCGGCAGAGAATTCCTGTCTGATCTCCTTCATTGCTTCATCCCGACAAGAGGAGTAGTGCTGAAGTCTATTGACAGAAACGGCGGGGTACTTCCGCTTCTGGAACGCTGTTACCTTAGGCTCGCCCCGTCTACGGTCATAGAAACCCACCCCACAACGTCGACTCACTTCATCCGTGTCGAAAAGCTGGTCGCAAGGAGCCAAACCCTGGGAGGGAACGTTCTGGGACAAACTGACCAAACTCCTGTATTGCCTTGTTCATATGCAGCCGCACACTCGCGTTCAGCGCCTCGAGTCCTGGGGTAGCGTCCGACTGCGCTACGCAATGGACGACATCCTGCTCCACGAAAGCCATTACCAGAAGCCCATTGCCCACGATATGCCATTCAGCCTGCATGATGCCGTAGGAGTCCGGCCCCACCATCGGATCCTCAAACTGCTTCTCTCTGACCAGAAACCTAGCCATTGCTTCCAGAGAGAACAATTGAATCTCTGGAAGATCAGGATCCTTGCTGCGGAGCATCTCAACGACTTCGTCCGCTACCATGGGCCTACCTCCCTCCCACAGTTCTGTCACTACTCGCCGGTAGTCCTGGTCAAGGTCCCATAATGGGTCCTGCCCCTCAAGGTCTACCAGCAATGTACCCCCGTCGTCATGCACGCTGAAAGTGACAAATCCTTCATAAGCAGGCACTTGCCACACATCGGCTGCCAGCTCGCGGACTTCCTGCGTGGTTATCTTATTCACATAGGGGACGGTTTCCGCCACAACAGCTATGAGCGTTACCCCCTCCTCAGGTCGCACCACCGTCGCCGCTAGGCGTGAAGACCCAGGGCTATCTGAGTAGATACGACCAAACGCTTCTCGTTGCGTTCGCTCGACTGCAGGCGCCGTGCCATTCATGCTACGTCCCCTTCCCTAGCTATCTCGGCGGCCATCCTCACTAGGGCTTCAAGCAATTCAGGTACCCGATCTTTGCCAATAGCCGCTCCTGGCACTGTGTTCATATCCAAATCCAGCTTTCTGACATACAAGGGATCTTGGGCATTTACCAACGCCGGAGAAGCTAGATCTACTTGAATTCCCCCGATCGTGCCCACGGACCATTTGGCCAGCCGATTCACGGTGACGCTCGAAGTCAGTCTCCGTCGTCTGTTGATTTGAAACAACAAATCCGAACCGCCCGCACTCAAGTCTACGTGCGTCAGGAACCTACTGAGTTCGAGAATTGCTGCTTCATCACTATCTGTCAGCCTTATCAGGGAAACCCCATACGCCAACCTATGGATGGGACCGAGAGACTTTAGGGACGACTCAGTAGCTGCTCCTAAGAGCGATACCGATGACTCTGGCTGAGTAAGGAGACTCAGGCCGCCACTTTGAACTATCCGCGGGTGTACTAACCAGTCAGCCCGTTCAGGTCGAATGGCCAAGGTAAATGTGTTGCCACCTACATCACCCCTCACGGTAGTCATCTGCTGTTGAGGCCGCGAGTCTATACTCTCTGGGCTGCGCCCCGTCACCTCTTCCCATAGTGATGAGGGCACTCCCCCCCCGCCAGGGCGGAAGAGGGTAACCCTTAGACCATCTACGTCCCAGTCGCCAAATCCAAATGCGCCACCCATGATTAGAATTCTTGCCTAGGCAGAAATCCCTTGTCAATACCCAGCGAGCCAACATTAACAGGACGAACCCTAGTTAGGCCCGTCCCGAAACTGACCGGGCTCTTGAGACCGATTCCGGCAGACTCTGCGCAACTATAACCTAAAACGGTTCCCACGGGGCCGGTAGCCCCTAACCGCCTACCTTGGCGCGGACGGACGACTCGAAGGCCGTCATCTGCGACAGGGTCTGGCGCGGCCAGGTGCGCTTCCAGTCGTCCTTGACGTTGACCCTGAGCCTCGGGCCGAAGCCCTCGATCTCCATCTCGATGGCGTCGCCGTCCTGGATCGGGCCGAGGCCCTGGTGGTTCGTGCCGGCGGATATGACGTCGCCCGGCTTCACGGTCGTGACCCAGGAGACGAACTCGACCACCTCGTAGACGGAGCGGGCCATGTCCGAGGTGTTGAGGTCCTGGCGTATATCGCCGCTGACCCAGAGCTTCACGTCCAGGTTCTGTGGGTCATCGATCTCGTCGACGGTGACGATGGCGGGGCCTATGGGCGCGAATGTGTCCCACGACTTGCCCCAGAAGAAGCTGCTGTTGCCGTTCGGGTCAATGCCCCTGGCCGACACGTCGATGAACTGTACGAATCCGAAGATGTTGTCCGCCGCGGTGTCCGCCGAGACGTGGTCGGCGGTCTTGCCGATGACTATTCCCAGCTCGCCCTCGTGGTGGAAGTGGGGCGCCGGGCAGTCGGGCAGGACGACGGTGTCCCCGTCGCCGATGATCGCGGAGGGCGACTTCAGGAAGGCATCCCGGTCGCCGTAGGGGCCCGTCGGCTTGCTCTCCTTGTAGTTGCCCGCCATGCAGACGAGGCGGCCCGGCTCGGGCAGCGGGGCCCGCAGGCGCACGCTGTCGATGGGCACGCCGTCGGACGCGGCCACGGCGCTCTCGATGCCGCCGCGAAGGCTGTCGAAGTTCCCGATGATGCCGTTCATCCAAGTCTGGCCGTCGATGTGGGGAACGTCCGACACCGCGCCCGAAACGTCTACTACCGAGTCGCCCTTCAGGACGCCGGGGGTGAAGTCGTTGAACAGAACCAGTTTCATCTTTGCACTTCCTCTTTTCCGCGGGTCCGCCTAGCTGGCGACCCTGTTTGATAGCGTTCCGACACCCTCCACTACGCCCTCCACGAGGTCGCCGGGCTGGATGAATATCTCGTCATCGGTGCCCGGGGCAAGGGGAACGACGCCTGTGGCGATCATGTCGCCGGGCTCGATGGTCGTGAGCTTGGAGATGTAGGCGATCTGGTGCGGGATGTCGAAGAGCATCCGGCTGGTGTTGCCGTCCACTCTCACGTCGCCGTTGACCACCGTGGTGACCTGCAGGTTGGTGGGGTCGCCCACGTCCTCGGCCAGCCTGATCCAGGGGCCGACGGGGCAGAAGCCGTCGAGCCACTTGCCGTTCAGCCACTCGAACCAGTCCTCGCCGTGGGGATCCTTGGCGGCCTCCCGGTCGGGGCTCAGGTTCAGGTCGCGCCCGGAGAAGTCGTTGATGATCGTGTAGCCGAAGACATGGTCCATCGCGTCTTCGAGGGACACGTCCTTGCCGGGCTTGCCGATGACCACGCCGAGCTCGATCTCCTCAACGGTGTTTATCGTGCCCTTGCCCTGGGTGTTCGGGATGTCGTCGCCATGACCGATCAGGGCCGTGATGGGCTTGATGAAGAACTTGGGAATCTCCACGTCCACGTCTACGTCGCGCAGGGAGTCGTGGGGGTGGTAGTTGCCGGCCAGGGCGAAAATCTTGCCCGGGCGGCCGACCGGCGGGAGCAGTCGCACGTCGCCGAGCTTGTGCGTCCTGAGGGACGTGCAAGCGACCTTTCCGAGCGCCTCCTTGTCCAGCAGCAGCAGTGTGCCCACGTCCCCACCGGAGCCGTGGACCTCCATCACGTTGTCGTCGTCGTCGATTACACCAACAGCCGGGCTCGAATACCCGGGCGCAAGAAAGCGAGCAAGTCGCATTGATTCTCCTCCTCGAGAGATCGTATGAGCCGCCTGTCACAGGCTGCCACAGGACATTCGGTACGCCCTGGCGGCCTCCCGCAACGGCGGCCCAATTCTATGACGCGCGGCCCACTAGCGTCAACACAGACACACCTGGGCAACTACGACGGATGGACTACCAGGGCATCGTGCGGCCGTACTTCCTCCGGATGGAGTCCGCGACCTCGGCGTTGGGCCCAGGGACGATCTTCGCTCCCTCTTCCTCGATCAGGTAGAGAACGATCTCCTCCTCCGTCATGGAGTCGTCCTTCCACGAGCAGTAGAAGGCGGCCCCGGCCTTGTCCAGCGCCGACTTGACGGTTGCGCGGGCCTGGTCCATGTGGGGCGGATATGGCGCGTCGTGGCCGTCGGGGTCGCCGAATGACATGCCCATGTCGCCAGGCCCCCACTCGGCCCACGAGATGCCCGGGACGCCGGCGATGTTGTCGGCGTCGGGCAGGCAGTGCCTGTCCTCGATCTTAAGGCCAAGGAACAGCTCGCCCTCCGGGTTCAGGGGCCAGGGGTCGGCGATCCTGACGTAGCGGGTGGGCTCCACGTCCCAGATCTCCGCCGGCTGCCCCTGCCCGCCCCCGCCGCGCAGTCCCTCGGGTATGCCCTGGTCTATGCCTATGGTCTGGAACGGGTACCTCGCCGTGGCCACGAACCACTTCACCGCCTCGGCGCTGCGCGTGTGGGTATGCAGGATGCCGTGGACTCCCGCCGCGAGGACGTGCCGTGTCTGCCAGGCGTTGTACCGCACCTCCTCGGGGCTGATGCAGTTGGACGGCAGCGTGCATATGACGGTCGGCGTCGGATGGCCGCTGGGCGTCGGGCCGCCGTCGCGCAGCCCCTTCATGAACTGGTACAGGCCCATCGTGTCGAAGGCGTGGTGCTCGAACTCCACCTGTATCATGTCCGACCACGTCTGGGCCTGCTCGAGCCCGGCCTCATACGTCAGCCCCGCGGCGCCTGTCGAGATTACGGGCTGGCCCTGTTCTAACAGCTCGATCACCTTGTTGACTCTGCCCATCGGACTCTCCTCCGGTGTCTCCACCGACCTTGGAATTGCCGCCGTAGTCTAGCACAGCGCCCGGACGGCAACCCGCCGGTTGCGGGTCAACGCCGCGCCTTGCTACCCTGCCCGAGGGTCACAAGGAATGCCACCGGTCTTCGAAGCGGACGAGGTCGAATTCAGCTACGGCCCGCTCAAGGTGCTCGACGGGCTGTCTCTGGCCGTGAGCGAGTCGGAGATCTTCGGCGTCCTCGGCGCAAACGGCGCCGGCAAGACGACCCTGATGCGCCTGCTCATCGGCCTGCAGAAGCCGTCCTCGGGCTCGGTGCGCGTCTTCGGCGAACCGCCGTCCACTCGTATCGCCGGGCGCATCGGCTACATGCCGCAGCTCAGCGCCCTCTACCAGGAGCTGTCCGCCCGCCAGAACGTGGACTTCTTCGCCAGGATGTACGGCCTCTCCCGGTCCGCCGAGCGGCGCGAGGCTGTCGATCGCGCCATCGAGTGGGTCGACCTTACCGAGCGCCAGAAGGACCCCCTCACGAAGCTGAGCGGAGGCATGCGCCAGCGGGTGAGCCTCGCCATCTCCCTCGTCCACGGGCCTGAGCTGCTGGTGCTGGACGAGCCCACCGTCGGCCTCGACCCCGAGCTGCGGGCCACGTTCTGGGAGCAGTTCCGCGGCATGGCGTCAGACGGCGCAACCCTCATCATCTCCAGCCACACCATGGACGACGCCGCGCACTGCGACCGGCTCGCCTTCATCCAGGATGGGCGCGTCGTCGCCCTCGGAGCGCCCGACGAGCTGCGAGAGGCCGCCAGTGACGACGCCACGCTCGAGGACGCGTTCCTGCACTTCGTCAGGCAGGGGGCGCGATCATGACCATCGACCGCACCCTCGCCATAGCCGTGAGGATCGTCAGCCAGATCTCGCGCGACCACCGCTCCGTCGCGCTGATAATCGTCGCGCCGATCATCGTCATGTCGCTGGTCGGCTTCTCCTTCGCGGACCAGCGGGAGATCCTGAACCGCATCGCCCCCGGGCTGATAGGGGCATTCGCACTGTTCTTCGTCTTCCTGCTCACCGGCGTGAGCTTCCTGCGGGAGAGGTCGCAGGGCACCCTCGAAAGGCTGCTGACCACGCCCGTCGGTCGCGCTGACATCCTGGCGGGCTACCTGCTGGGGTTCCTGCTGTTCGCGGGCATGCAGTCCCTCGTCATCCTCCTCTACACGATCTTCGCCCTGCGGATCGAGTACGAGGGCTCGCTGTGGCAGATCTTCGTGCTCCTGTTCGTCGTCACCATAGTCGCGGTGAACCTGGGCATATTCATCTCCACCTTCGCGCGGAACGAGTTCCAGGTGGTGCAGTTCATCCCGATCATGCTGCTGCCCCAGATATTCCTGTCGGGCGCCGTGCTGCCATTCGAGCAGCTCCCCGGCTACTTCCAGGCCATCGGCCACTTCCTGCCGCTCACCTACGCGGTGGACGGACTGAAGGCCCTGATGCTCCAGGGCGAGACGCTGGGCGGCATCGGCCGGGAGCTGGCCGTCCTGGGCGCCTTCGCCATCGGGATCCTGGCCCTGGCGGCAATCACCGTGCGGCGGACGTAGAGGGGGCCAATTATGCTTGCTAAGTGGAGCGTGTCCGCTGGCTCGGCTGCATGGATTCGAGCAGCGCTAGCCGGGGCTGCCATTGCTCTTGTAATGACGGCCTGTGGCGGCGACCCGGCGCCAACACCCACATCTGCGCCTTTAACGCCTATAGCCGCTGCCGCATCGTCGGCTCCTGGGCCTGCTTCCCAACCTTCGCGAGACTTTCCCACTACCTTGCATGATTATGTTCTCCTGATTGAGCCGAATCCCGCCGGTCGTGAGGCCTTTATCGAAGAGGCAATTGAGACGTTGAGCGAGGACATTCGAAGTGACCCGACCAACGTCGACGCCTACGTGAAGCGGGGAGCCGCCTACACTGCCATGTACCACTATGGCCCGCCCCGCCTGCGTAGAGGCGAAGGTGATGCCCTGCTCGAACAAGCCGTTGAGGACTGCACAAGGGCCATCGACCTCGATCCAGGTAGCGCTGACGCCTACATAGGTCGAGGATCGGTCTACAACCGCTGGAGGCAGACAGACAGAGCCAACCAGGATTTCGATATGGCGATTGAGCTACTCAGTGAGGCTATTCGCCTGGGGCCCAATAATGCGGAGACGTACTTCGTTCGGGGGAGTGTTTATTGGTTCCGGCTTGACTTCGACAAAGCGATTCGGGACTTCGACACGGCGATTGGCCTCGATCCCGGCAACCCTGACATCTATTACGCCCGCGGGCTTGCCCACTCCCAGAAAGACGAGCACGACAAGGCAATTCAAGACTATGACATGGTCATCCTCCTAGACCCAAACAATGTTCATGCCTACAACGGCCGGGGAAACGGATATCATAAGAGGAACGAGCTGGACAGGGCAATTCAAGACTACGACAAGGTCATTAGTCTAAGTCCGGATTTTCGGTGGGCGTATGGCAATCGCGGAAACATCTACAACGCGCTGGGCGAATACGACAGGGCAATTCAGGACTTCGACAAGGCCATCGCGATCATTCCATACATTAAAGCTTATATAGACCGGGCATCGGCCGATTACAGCAAGGGTGAATATGACAAGGCGATTGAAGACTATAGCACCGCCATCCATCACCACCCCAATCAGTCCCAGTATTATGCTGATCGGGGGGACGCCTACTTCGAAAAGGGCGACTATGACAAGGCGATTCAAGATTACGATGCCGCAATCCGCCTCGAAGAAAGCGACCCTTATTCGCACTACAGCCGGGGTTGGGCGTACTTCAAGAAGGACGAGTATGACAGGGCGATTCAAGACTTCGATACCGCCATCGCCCTCGACAGGAGCGACCCTGCTTACTATTACATCCGGGGATTGGCTTACCTCGTGAAGGGCGAATATGACAGGGCGATCCAAGACTTCGATACCGCCATCGGCCTCGATGGAAGCGACCCTGATTCCTACTACAGCCGGGGGCGCGCCTACTTCGAAAAGGGCGACTATGGCAGGGCGATTCAAGACTACGATATTGCCATCCGCCTCGACGAGAATTATCCCTATCGCTACAACGACAGAGGCAGCGCCTACTACATGAAGGGCGAATACGACAGGGCGATTCAAGACTACGATGCCGCAATCGCCCTCGACGAGAGCAACCCTGATCCGTACTACGGGCGGGGTTTGGCCTACTACAGGAAGGGCGAATATGACAGGGCGATTCAAGACTACGATGCCGCCATCGCCCTCGACGAGAGCGACCCTAATTCGTACTACGGGCGGGGTTTGGCCCATTCGTGGCATGGCGACCCGTCAAAGGCAAGAGTCGATTTGAACAAGGCGCTTGAGTTGGGGTACGATCCAGGCGACATCGAGGACGCGCTCGCCGAGGTCAAGAGACTGGAGGAGGGCCGTTGACGGAACGGACCAAGGTGGCGAACTATCTCAAGACTCCTCCGGCGAACCCCTGGCCTGGGAAGACCGTTCGTCCTGAGCCTGTCGAAGGACAGTTCTCAGCAGCGCACACGGTATTCGAGATAGTTGCTAAGTCGAGCGCCTCATCTCGGTAACGCCGACCGGATTGCCGTCCGGGTCCAGGTAGTCGGCGCTGAACCCCCAGGAACGATGGCTGGGCGCCCGCTGGACTCGTACCCCGGCAGCCACCGCCTTCGCGTGGACCGCCTCGACGTCATTGGTGCTGAACGAGAGCTCCGCCCGCGTGGGCTCCCGGTCGGGCGCACACTTGAAGATCGCGAAGTGCAGGTACGAGTTGTGCCACGAGTACTCGCTGTGGACCCCTTCAGGCGGGTGGTCGTCCTCCACAAGCGGCACCCCGATGATCTCTCTGTAGAACCAGACCATCCTGTCGTAGTTCCGAGTCCGTAGCCCCGTGAAGACCAGCCGCTCTTCTTGCATCCTATCCTCCCAGTCTCAGGAGGCCACGGCGAAGACGTCGATCTCGAAGTCGACCTCGGGGCGGCCGAATCGCTCGACGACCAGGCCTGTGGAGACCGGGCGCACGCCCCGCATGTGCTCGGCCAGCACCGGGTAGACTAGCTGCCGGTTCGAGGCGTCCTTCACGTAGGTGATCACCTTGCAGATGTCCTCCATGCGCGAGCCTGCCTCCTCGAGCAGCGTCCTGACGCATCGCATGGCGTTGTCGGCCTGTGCCGCAGGGTCGCCCAGGCCGACGAAGTCGCCGTCGAAGGTCCAGCCGGTCTGGCCCTGCAGGTAGACCAGGTCGTTGGCGCGCACTGCCCTCGCGAGGCCGTAGTCGAGGCCGTCGAACATGGGGTCCTTCGAGCTGGTGTTGAACAGGCGGAAGCGCTTGTGCTCGCCGCCGTCCCGGGGTATCACGGCGAACACGTCGATCTCGAAGTCGAGCTCCGGCCTCGCCAGGCCGGATATGACCAGCCCGGTCGACACGGGGTTGACTCCGCGCAGGTGCTCGGCGAGCACGGGGTAGACCTTCCAGCGGTGGGTGATGTCCGTGACGTAGGTCGTCACCTTGCAGATGTCCTCCATGCGAGCGCCGGCCTCCTCCAGCAGGGCTCGCACGACCCTCATGGCGTTGTCCGCCTGGGCGGCCGGGTCGCCCTCCCCGACGAAACCGCCGTCCATCGTCAGGCCTGTCGCCCCCGTCAGGAAGACTTGGTCGCCGGCACGGACCGCCTTGCACGCCCGGTAGTTGAGGTCAGGCAGCAGGTAGCCGCCCTTCGAAGAGCCCTTGCCTATACGAATGTGTGACATGGCAACCTCCAAGCTTGCCCCGCCAGGGAATCTTGCGAATCGGCTCGAGCGAGGCTGACCCCACCCCTTCTGGATTCCGGCTTTCGCCGGAATGACGGGCTCTGCCCGGGCTGCCTCCTGGAAGACGGGGAGCGGCCTCCATACCCCCTGCGAGGCCCCGGCCCTTCCACGCCAGCGCGCCCGGTTGTAGAATCCTACACTATGAGACTCTGCTTAGGTCGAATACGCGGTCCGGTCTTGTGGGTCGGGCTGCCTCTCGCGGCGGCGGTTGCGGTTGCGGCGATGGCCTGCGGAGGCGGCGCGGAGCCGACCGCCGTGCCGACGGCTGTGCCGACGGTCGCGCCCACGCCGGTCCTGAAGACCTCCACGCCGAACCCGACCCGGCAGCGGCGGACGGCGACGGGCGAGCGGCAGACCATCTTCGTCGACGTGACCGACTCGGCGGGCGTCCGCTTCAAGCACCACGAGGTCGAGACCGAGGTGCAGCCCATCGGCGCGGGCGTCGTCGTGTTCGACTACGACAACGACGACTTGGAGGACGTGTACGTCACCGACTCCATCGGGCCCAACGCCCTGTTCCGCAACAACGGCGACGGGACGTTCACCGACGTGGCCGCGGCCGCCGGCGTCGACGACATCGACGGGCATTCGAACGGCGGGTGCGCGGCGGACTACGACAACGACGGCGACAAGGACCTGTTCCTCACCAACTACGGCACCAGCAAGCTCTTCAGCAACGACGGGGACGGCACGTTCACCGACGTGACGGCACAGGCCGAGGTGGGCGACGCCGACCGGAGCCTCCGCTCGTCCGGGTGCGCCTGGGGCGACTACGACCGCGACGGCTTCCTCGACCTGATGGTGGTGCGCCACCTGAAGGAGCTCGACCCCGACACGCTGGTCAGCGGCGATTTCTACCTCGCCGTGGGCATCGTCGCCCTGTACCACGCGAACGGCGACGGCTCGTTCACCGACGTGACGCCGATGCTCGGCGACACCGGCCCGCGCAAGAAGAACCTGTACGGCGAGGCGATAGGCAGCCTGTGGGGGGCGGGATTCCAGCCCGGCTGGCTCGACTACGACTCGGACGGCGACCCGGACCTCTACGTCGTCAACGACTGGGGGCCGAACGTGCAGCCCAACGTGCTGTGGCGCAACGACGGGCCGTCGGACGACGGCGGCTGGACATTCACCGACGTGTCGGGCGAGTCCAACGCGGGCGTCCCGATCTACGGCATGAGCATGACCGTCGGCGACTACGACAACGACGGGCACCTGGACATATTCATGACCAACATCGGCGCGACGGTGCTCCTCAGGAACAACGGCGACGGCAAGTCCTTCACCGACATGGCGGGCCACGCGGGGGTCGAGGTGTCGAAGATCGGCACGGAGGACCGCGTGACCTGGGGCTCGGTCTTTTTCGATTATGACAACGACGGCTTCGAGGACATCTACATGGTCAGCGGCTACCTGAGGCTGCCCGGCGTCGACGACGTGCCGTCCTACCTGCTGGAGCAGCACAACGTCCTGCTGCGAAACAAGGGCGACGGCACGTTCAACAACCTGTCGGTGGTCAGCGGGGCGGACGACCCCGGCGTGGGCCGCGGCCTGGGCTACCTGGACATCGAGAACGACGGGTGCCTGGACCTGTACATCGGCAACCTGGGCGGCGAGACGACCCTGTACAGGAACCGGTGCGACTACGGGCGCAACTGGCTAGTGGTCGAGACCGTCGGCACGGCCAGCAACCGGGACGGCATCGGCGCGCGCATAACGGTAAAGGCGGGCGGCCTGACCCAGGTCCGGGAGGTGGCAAGCGGGCGCAGCTTCATGGGCCACCCGATGATCGCCCCCCACTTCGGGCTGGGCGACGCCGACACCGTGGACGAGATCGTGGTCCAGTGGCCCAGCGGCGCGGTGCAGACGGTCTCGTCGGTCGAGCCGAACCGGAGGGTCACGATAACCGAGCCGAACTGACGCGCAAACGCTGGGGCGGATTCCCGGCGCTGGTGGTATCTTGGAGTCATGATCGACCGTGCGGCACGCAACATAGTCGCCGCGGCGCTCCTGCCGGCCGCGGCAGTCGTCCTGGCCTCGTGCGGGGCCGCGGAGGGCGCCGAGCCGCCCACCATCGGCGAATCGCCGGCCATCGCCGAGCACACTGACCAGAAGGCGATCAGCAGCGGCGACCTGTCGATCGACGAGATTATCCGGCGCGGCGAGCTGCTGTTCAGCGCGCCATTCAATACCCTGGACGGCGCTGGCAGGCCCGAGACGGCCGACGTCGAGCGCAGGAACAACGTCAGCATCGGCAACCCGCGCCCCAGGCACGAGTTCCCCGACAACTTCAACCGCATCTCAGCGCCCGACGCCAACACCTGCCTGGAGTGCCACACGACGCCCCGCGCCGGCGGTGGGGCCGGCAACGCCGCGAACGTCTTCGTGCTGGCCGACCGGCTGCCCTTCGCCACATTCGACGGCGGGCCCGGCGACAACAACGAGACCCACACCCTCATGAGCAGCGGCAGCGAGAGGGGCTCGCTGGGCCTGTTCGGATCAGGCTGGATCGAGCTGCTGGCGCGGGAGATGACGGTCGCGCTCAAGGCCACCGCCGAGGCGGCTATTGAGGAGGCGCGGCGCACCGGCAACGACGTCACCGTGGACCTGGTCACGAAGGGCGTCAGCTTCGGGCGCATCACGGCCCGCCGCGACGCCACGATCGACTTCAGCGAGCTGGAGGGCGTGGACGAGGACCTGGTGATACGGCCCTTCCAGCAGAAGGGCGTCGTCGTCTCCCTCCGCGAGTTCGGCGTGAAGGCGATGAACTCCCACTTCGGGATGCAGGCATCGGAGCAGTTCCGCGACGGCGTGGACTTCGACCGCGACGGCTACGTCGACGAGCTGACGCGCGGCGACATGACGGCCCTCGTCGTGTTCCAGGCGACCCTGCCCGTGCCGGGGCAGGTCCTACCCGCCGACCCCGAGGCGAGGGCGGCCGTCGAGAAGGGGCGCGAGCTCTTCTCGTCCGCCAACTGCGTCTCGTGCCACATCCCGGAGCTGCGGGTCGACAGCCCCATCTTCGCCGAGCCCAGCCCCTTCAACCCGCGCGGCAAGCTCCAGCCAACCGACGTGAATTCGCCCCTGCTGGTCGACCTAACAGTCGCCGGGCCCGGCCCCCACCTGGAGCGCCAGCCGGACGGCAGCGTGCTCGTGCCCGCCTTCACCGACCTCAAGCGGCACAGGATGGGCGACCTGCTGGACAACGAGGTGCTGGTGCAGGACGGCGTGCCGACCGACGAGTGGCTGACCCGCAAGCTGTGGGGATTCGCCAGCGAGCCGCCCTTCCTCCACCACGGCAGGGCGACGCTGATCTCCGAGGCCATCCTGGCCCACGGCGGCGAGGCCCAGGAAGCCCGCGACGCGTTCGCCGCCCTCTCAGCCGACGATCAGGCAGCGGTAGTGGAGTTCCTGAAGACGCTGCAGATAATGCCTGAGGGCGCCGACAGCCTGATAGTCACCGAGGGCAGCATTGCCGGCTCAGGCGGCGTGGGTCTCCTGCCCATCATAGGCGGCGCCGCGGGCATCCTAGTGCTGCTCCTGGCGACGGGAGTAATGCTCTGGGCCAGAAGGCGCTAGGGCATCTCCTTCCTTAGGGGCCGTTGGCCTCTAGCCTTCGGGGGTCGATCTGGGCGGTTCTGAGAAGCGGGGCAGGGGTAGGGTCACTACGTCGCCGTCCTGCCGGGTCGCGCTGTCTCCATCGACGACCCAAACCCCTTGCTGGAGTCCTTGAACCAAGTAGCTGTGATCCCAATACTCCCCGCCTTCGAACAGGTAGAGCACGTAGGATGTCCCGACATCCAAACTGATATAGGAACCCCCGGTCGTGTCCACCATGATTGTGATTTCCTCAGTCCCCTGGCCCTTGTAGTATTCGTCGACCCTGAATGTCATCTTCTTGATGTCCAACTGCACCCCATCGTGCAACGGCCTCAGGTGATCTGGATAGTCAGGGGCATCCGTAAGGCCCTTCTGTATGTCGGTGCTTGCCGTGACGGAGCCCCTGACGACCAGATGGGAGACCTCCCTGAGCTCATCGAGGGTCACCAGGACGTAAGAACCCTGGGCCGCAGGAAATGTATGGTCGTGGCTCTGGCTGTGAGATGGTGCGGAGTCAGTGCGGCAGCCGAACAGCGCCAAGCCAAGGGCCGCGATGACGATAACAGGTAGTGGCTTCATTGATTGCCTTGCTGGTTAGTCTTGTTGGGCTGCCGTCCCTTTACGGTTGTCGTGCTGGTCGTCTTAAAGGTCCTGCAGGTCCTTGAGTTCGCCCCTGGCCTTGGCCGCCAACGCCTCAGCAGCAAGGACGTCTAGCTTGCCTGCCCTCACATCCTCGTCGAACTCGCGCTCCCATCGCTCCTAGTCCTCGTCGAGCAACCAGCCCCGCAACTCAGCGTATTCAGCCTCGGACAGGCTCAGAATGACCTCTTGCAACTCCGACACGGTTGTCATTGCCTTCTCCTCGTCTCATTCTAACCTGAGCCCGTCGCCGCTAGAAGGCTGAGGGCTCCTCCGCCGGCGTCTCCGCATCGTCCCTGCGGCTGGGCTTCCCAAACCTCGCGACAATCACGCCGGCTATGAGGCCGGTGAGGTGGCCCTCCCATGACACGCGGCCGTCCGTGGGCAACACGCCGAATATCAGGCCGCCGTACACAACTATGACGATGACGGCGATGAGTATCGAGACTATGCGCCTGTCGTACCAGCCCCGCGCGACCAGGTAGCCGAAGTACCCGAATACGAGGCCGCTGGCGCCGATGTGGGAGGCGCTGCGCGCGACCAGCCAGACGCCCGCCCCTCCGAGCAGGACCACGAACAGGGTCACGCCCACCAGGGTCTGCCAGCCCCGTGCCGCCACGAGGCCGCCCAACAGCAGCAGCGGGACCGTGTTGGAGAGGACGTGGCCGAAGCCGCCGTGCAGGAAGGGCGCGAGGGGGATGCCCCACAGCCCGTCCATCGTGCGGGGCACGATTCCGTACTCGGCGAGCCGGTTATCCATCAGGAAATCGACCCCGGCCAGGACCCATATGGCCGCGACGAATACGCCCAGCAGCACGAATGCCTGCTTCATACTTCTATGGTGCCAGACCGGAGGGCAGTTGAGTAGCTCTTAGAGCGAGGCGACACGGGTTTGAAGCGACGCAGTCCAGACCGCCCCCCGCCCATCTGGGTTCCGGCCTTCGCCGGAACGACGGTTGTGTGGGGTCTCCGCTCGTGGGAACGAAGGTTGAGCAAGGGACCTTCAGTGGTCTAATCGCCGCCGTCGCGGAGCCAGCGGTCGAGCCAGTCGTAGGCCTTGCGCCCGCTCCACCGGTGGCCGCCATCGAACTCGTCCACGTCGAACCGGTCGGGCACGCCCGCAACCTCGTATGCCCGCCTGACCGCCGCGGCAGCGTCGCGGCTGGCCTCGATGGGGAAGCCGTCGTCCGCCACTCCCGACTCGATCAGCAGCGGGCGCGGCGCGATCAGGCACCCCACGTCCGACGACTCGCCGTACTCCAGCAGCCCGTATGGGGTCTGCGCGCCGCATGTGTTGCCCATCCCTATCGCATAGGCCTCGAAGGAGTTGAGGTAGCCGCTCACGACGGCGCACTTGACGCGCTCGTCGAGGGCGGCCGCGTACAGGGTCATGGTGCCGCCATACGAGAGGCCCACGCAGCCGATCCGCCCGGGGTCGACCTCTGGGCGGAGCTGCAGGTACTCGATGCTGCGCAGGGCGTCCCACACGTTCAGCGCCAGCAGGTTCACGCCCATCAGCATCCCCTTGAGGAAGAAGACGTTGCACGCGTCCCTCTGGCCGAAGTCGCCCCCCAGTTTCCGCTCTCCGAAGGCCCGCCAGTCCGGCGCGACCACCACGTATCCCCGCAGCGCGAGTTGGTGGGCATAGTCGTAGTTGTGGCTGTCTATGCGGTTGCGCCTGAGCCTCTCGCCGTGGTCGATGTTCGCCAGGTCGTCCTTGCCGTTGCCGTGTCCGTGGCAGGCGAGGATCCCGGGCCGCCTCTCGCCGGGCTCGATGTCGTTGGGCACGAAGACGTAGGCGACGACCGCCATGTCGGGCTCGGTGTTGTACAGGACCTTCTCGCGCCGGTACGGGCCCGTGTCGACCGACTCGACCACCTCCGGGTCCATGAAGCAGGACTCGGGGAAGGGCCCGAGGCACTCCCTCACCTTGGCCGAGAATGCCCGCCTCCACTCGTCCATCTCCTCGGGCGAGGTCGCGCCGAAGGCGAGCGACTTCGGCGCCTTCGCATAGCGCCGGCTGAAGTACTCGCCCACCGACAGGTTGCGGTCGCGCTCCGGGGCCGCCGTTGCGTCGCCGCCCCAGGCCAGGTTGTACCGGACACGGTCCCGTTGCTCCATTTCGCCGCCTCCCGCCGATGCTGTTCGCGGCTACAGCATACCCCAACCGCACCCGGGGCATGTGGCCAGGCCGCACATCTCTTACAATGGTGCCTACAACCAGATGGACCGGAGGCCCCGGCGATGATCCACATATTCACGGATGGCGCGTGCATCGGAAACCCTGGCAGGGGCGGCTGGGGCGCTGTCATCTACCGGGACGGGTACGTGCAGGAGACGTGCGGAAGGGAACGCCGTACGACCAACAACCGCATGGAGATGACCGCCGTGATAGAGGGACTGGCCCTCGTGCCGGAGGGGTCCGAGGTGACCGTCTACAGCGACAGCCAGTACGTCGTCAACACCATGACGATGAACTGGAAGCGGCGGAAGAACCACGACCTCTGGGCCAAGCTCGACCGCGAGGCCGCCGCCCGCAACGTGACCT
This sequence comes from Dehalococcoidia bacterium, assembly GCA_965116315.1. GTDB lineage: Bacteria > Chloroflexota > Dehalococcoidia > Lucifugimonadales > CAJWER01. The sequence continues at coordinate 4,074,856 of OZ220672.1, read as the reverse complement.
GGGAGTGGGTGAGGGGCCATTCGGGCCATCCCCAGAACGAGAGGGCCGACAGGCTGGCGTCCCAGCAGGCAAGGCTCGTCGGGCGGGTCGGCGGCGGCTCGCACCTGACCCACGTCGACTCGGAAGGCAAGGCGAGCATGGTCGACGTCGGCGCAAAGGCCGTCACCCAGCGCGTGGCCGTGGCAAGGGGCTCCGTAGCGATGCAGCCGGCGACGCTGCGGCTGGTCGGCGAGAACGCCATGGAGAAGGGCGATGTGCTCGGCGTGGCGCGCATCGCGGGGATCATGGCCGCCAAGAAGACCGCCCAGCTCATCCCGCTCTGCCACCCGCTGCCCATCGACAAGGTCTCGGTCGACCTGCGGATCGACGAGGCCCAGTCGGCGGTCGAGATCGAGGCGACCGCCGCGACGACGGCGAAGACGGGCGTGGAGATGGAGGCGCTCACGGCGGTCAGCGTCGCGGCCCTCACCGTCTACGACATGGTCAAGGCCGTCGACAGGGGCACGACGATCCAGTCGGTCCGGCTCGTCCGCAAGACCGGCGGGGCCAGCGGCGACATCGAGCTCGAGTAGCCCAGACAAGGATCACACCGCGGAGGGCGCAGAGCACGCAAAGTTCATGCTTCGGATTCACGGAACCGGAACTGCCGCGAACTATTGGGCAGCTCTGCATAGCACTGTCCTTCGACAGGCTCAGGACGAACGAATCTGTGGAAGCCTCCCTGCACCCGCTGCACGGCGCCAACCAACCTTGGACAGGTTCCACAGGAATGGGGCGGCGGTTGCTTTCGGATGGGCGGTGTCGTAAAGTACATGCCAGCCGGGTAGCCTGCCGGCGGACTTAGGGAAGATCTGAATGGTCGACGACTACTTTCGCCAATACGGCCTGCTCGCCATATTCATGGCGGTGGCACTGGCAATCCCCGCAGGGATGCTGATCGGCTCCTGGCTCCTCTCCTTCTTCCGGGTCAGGCCCAGCAAGCCCGACCCCGTCAAGCTGAGCATCTACGAGTGCGGCTTCGAGACGATGTCCGGCACGTGGAACCGCTTCAACTTCCGGTTCTACTCCATCGCCCTCGTATTCGTGATATTCGACGTCGAGGTCGTCTTCCTGTTCCCCTGGGCCGCCAGCTTCGGTGTGCTCTCCCGTGAGTTCGGGATCTTCGTCCTGCTGGAGATGGCCGTGTTCATCGCCATCCTCCTGATCGGCTGGCTCTACGCCTGGCGCAAGGGCGCCCTGGAGTGGGCCTGAGCATGGCGCCTGAACCCGGAGGACCCGGCATCGGCGCCGGCATTCCCCTGTATACGACCACCCTCGACGTCGACCGCGCCGAGGGCGACTACATCAACAACCTGAAGGCGACCAACACCTCGCCGCTCGCCGAGCCCCTCGTCGAAGTACCCGAGGACCTGCAGCGCAACCTGGCCGTCACGTCCATAGACGCCCTGCTGAACTGGGGCCGCAAGTCGTCCGTCTTCCCCCTGTCATTCGGCCTCGCGTGCTGCGCCTTCGAGATGATGGCCAGCGCCATGTCGCGCTTCGACCTGGCGCGCTTCGGCATGGAGGCGTTCCGCGCCTCGCCCCGGCAGGCCGACCTGATGATCGTCGCCGGGACGGTGACGTGGAAGATGGCCCCCGCCATCGAGCGGGTCTACCAGCAGATGGCCGAGCCCAAGTGGGTCATATCCATGGGCGTGTGCGCCACCAGCGGCGGGCCGTACTACGAGTCGTACAGCGTCGTCCCGGGCGTCAACCACATCGTGCCCGTGGACGTGTACGTGCCCGGGTGCCCGCCCCGGCCCGACGCCCTGCTCTACGGCATCATGCAGCTACACGAGAAGATCAAGCGGTACCGGCTCCAGGGCCAGGCGGCCGGCCACTAGACTATGAGGCAGCTCGACGGCGCTGACGTCGCCCGGCGCATAAACGAAGCACTCCCCGGCAAAGCCGTTAACTGGAACGGCACCGATGTCTGGATCGAGCCGGAGGACCTGCTCGCCGTCGGCAGTTTCCTGCACGACGACCCCGACCTCGACTTCGCAACCCTCAGGGCAGTCACCGCAGTCGACTACGTCGAGTACTTCGAGCTCATCTACCACCTGCTCTCCATGAGGAAGAACCACTGCGCCGTCATCAAGATGAGGCGGTACGGCAGGGACGAGCCCGCAATCGACTCCGTCGTGGGCATCTGGAAGGGGGCTGAGCTGCAGGAGCGGGAGGTGTGGGACCTCATGGGCATCCACTTCGAGGGGCACCCCAACATGAAGCGCGTCCTGCTCTGGGAGGGATTCCCGGGCCATCCCCTGAGGAAGGACTTCATCAGGTAGAGGCCGCAACCAGCCAGCCATGACCATCCAGACTGAACCGGTAACCATAAACCTGGGCCCGCAGCACCCGAGCACCCACGGCGTGTTCCGGCTCCGCGTCACCTTCGACGGCGAGCAGGTGCTGGACGTAGAGCCGATCTTCGGGTACCTGCACCGGGGCACCGAGAAGCTGGCTGAGGAGCGCACCTACGTCCAGATTGTCACCCTCACGGACAGGCTCGACTACGTCGCAAGCATGACCAACAACCAGGCCTACGTCCGCGCGGTCGAGAAGCTCTCGGGCATTGACGTGCCGGAGCGGGCACAGTACCTCCGCGTCATCTCCGCGGAGCTCCAGCGGATTGCGAGCCACCTGGTCTCGACAGGCTTCTTCATGCAGGAGCTGGGCACGTTTGCCGGCACCCCGCTCATGTACTGCTTCCGCGAGCGCGAGCGCATACTCGACATGTTCGAGATGCTGTGCGGCGCGCGCATCACGCTCAGCTACATGCGCCCAGGGGGGGTCACCCAGGACGGGCCGCAGGACTTCTGGGACGCGCTGGCGGTCTTCACCCGGGACATGCCGGGGTACATCGACGACCTGGAGGGGCTGATCACCGGCAACGAGGTCGTGCTCGCCCGGACCCGCGACGTGGGCATACTCACCGACGAGTCCGCCGTGGCGAACTCGGTGACCGGGCCCATGCTGAGGGCCAGCGGCGTGAAGTGGGACCTCCGCAAGGCCGACCCCTACGAGGTCTACGACCGGCTCGATTTCGACGTGCCCATCGGCGGGACCGGCGACACCTTCGACAGGTACATCGTCAGGATCCAGGAGATGCGCCAGAGCGTGCGCATCATCCGGCAGTGCGTGGAGCAGATCCCCGACGGGCCCGTGAGGACGGAGGCGCCCTTCTTCATCAGGCCTCCCGTGGGCGACGCCTACGCCTGCGTCGAGGCGCCCAAGGGCGAGCTCGGCTTCTACATCGTGAGCGACGGCGGCATCTCGCCATACCGGATGAAGATAAGGGCGCCCTCCTTCATAAACATGAACGTTCTAAAGGAGCTGCTGATCGGTTGGCAGATGGGCGACCTGATCATCATCTTCGGCAGCACCGACATTGTCATGGGCGAGGTAGACCGCTAGTGGATAGCCTGGCGCGTAGTACAATGGCGCACGTTCGGGCAGGTATCGGAGGGGTCGGGGCCGGATGAGCTTCGAGAACCTATACAACATCGTCGTCGGCCTGGCGCCGGGCGGGCTGGAGTGGATGGCCTTCCTGGTGGCCGGAGGCATACTCGCCTTCGCGGTCATCAACGGCGTGGTGATGTCCGGCGCGATCTACACGTGGTTCGAGCGGCGGGCGCTCGGCAGGTTCCAGTCCCGGCTGGGCCCGAACCGCTGGGGTCCCTTCGGCCTCTTCCAGCCCTTCGCCGACGTCCTCAAGCTCATCGCCAAGGAGGACGTGGTGCCCGACCCCGCCGACCGGGTCGTATTCCACATAGCGCCGCTCTTCCTCGCCATACCGGTGCTGCTGGTCTTCGCCGTCATCCCACTGGGCGAGAACAGCTTCCTCGGCCAGTTGAACGTCGGTGTGCTGTTCATCGTCGGCGTAACCGGAATCAACACGTTCGGCGTCTTCATGGGCGGCTACGCCTCCAGGAACAAGTACGCCCTGTTCGGTGCGATGAGGGGCGTCGCGATGCTCATCAGCTACGAGGTGCCCATGGCCCTCGCGCTGACCGGCGTGGCCCTGGCGGCGGGCTCCCTCGCCCTGAGCGACATCGTGGACGGCCAGAGCATCTTCTTCGTCGTGACGCAGCCGCTGGGATTCTTCGTCTTCATGACTGCCGCGTCCGCCGAGATGAGCCGGGCCCCGTTCGACATGATCGAGGCGGAATCGGAGCTGGGTTCGGGGTATCACACGGAGTACAGCGGCATCAAGTTCGCGGTCTTCCAGCTCGCCGAATTCCTCGCGCCGATAGCCACTGCCGTCATCGCGACGGCGCTCTTCCTCGGGGGGACGAAGGGCTTCGACCCCATTCCCGGGCAGGTCTGGTTCGTCGCCAAGTCGATTGCAGTCGTGTGCTTCCTCCTCTGGTTCAGGGCGACCTGGCCCAGGCTGCGGGTGGACCAGATCATGGCGTTCGCGTGGAAGGGCCTCTTCCCCATGTCCCTGCTCAACATGTTCCTCATCGCCGTCGAGATGCAGATCTTCCAGGACGACGCGGGGGTCATATCGAACGAATCGCTGATCGTGATGGCGGCCATCAACTGGGCCGTCACCATCGCTACCATCGTGGTATTCGCGCACCTGTTGGGCCAGGGGAGGCTGCGCAGGCCCGAGCCCGTGCCCTCTCCCCTGGCGAACATGGCTGAGGGGAGCTGACCATGTACGGCCTTGGACTCGTGAAGGGAATGCTCGTGACCCTCAAGAACCTGGTGCTGCCGAGCCGGCGCTTCACGCTGCACCAGTACCCGGACAGGAAGGTCGGCCCCATCGGGCTGGCCAGGCACAACGGCACGAACGTCGTCGGCCTCGCACTCGGCAGCCCCGGCCAGTTCTTCCGCTCCATGCTCGGCCTGGTCAGCATCCCTGACAGGTACCCGCAGCACCCGCGCTTCCGCGGCGAGGAGTTCACCTGGTACGAGGAGCGCTGCACGGGCTGCGCCAGCTGCGCGAAGTACTGCCCCCTGGGGATCATCGAGATCGTCACCGATCCCAGCGGCGAGGCCATGCAGGAGGGCCAGAATTACGGCCTGGAAGTATTCGACATCGACATAGGGCGCTGCATGTTCTGCGGCCTCTGCGTCGAGGCATGCCCCTACGACGCCCTGCACATGGGCAGCGGATTCGAGGAGGGGCGGTACGTCAGGAACGAGCTGGTCATAGACAAGGACCGCCTCGTCTCCTCTTCGAAGCGGCCGAGCAACTGGTTCCGCCCGCAGCTCGAGGGCCGCGATAACGACCCGCGCGGGGACTCGGACGTGGCCTGGCAGGATGCCGGGCGGCACGAGAAGCCGAGCGTTCACGACCAGGAGGAACGGTGGGCCAAGAGATAGCCGCCGGCATGACCCAGGACACGCCCCTGATCATCGACATCGCCTTCTGGGTCATCGCACTGTCGGCAATAGGATCGTCCATCGCCGTGGTGCAGACGCGCGACCTGTTCAGGGCCGCCCTGTTCCTCGCCGCGGCGTTCCTCAGCATCGCCGGGCTGTTCGTGCTGCTGAGGGCCGAGTTCCTTGCGGTGGTGCAGGTCCTCATCTACGTCGGGGCGATCTCCGTCCTGATCATCTTCGCCGTCCTGACCACCAGGGACGTGGAGCACGGCAACCCGTCCAACATGCTCCGCATCCCGGCGGCAATTCTCGCGATCCTCTTCCTCGTCGTGGCTTCGATCACCATGCTCAACACCGACTGGAACCTGCTGTCCGAGTCCGACGCAGTCACGACGGCGTACACGACCGTCGAGGAAGGCGAAACCGGCGGCGGCGTGCCCGATCTGATCCCCAGGATTGCCGAGCTCTTGCTGCGGGACTACGTCCTCGTATTCGAGGTCGCCTCGGTGCTCCTACTGGCGACCATCGTCGGGGCACTTGTGCTCGTGCGGAGGGGCAGCGGGTGAGCCTCGAAAACGTCCTGCTCGTCGGCGCGGTCATATTCGCCATCGGCCTGTACGGCGCTCTCTCCAAGCGCAGCGCCATAACGGTGCTCATGTCGCTGGAGCTCATGTTCAACGCCGTCAACATCACCGCCGTGGCCCTGTCCCATTACGTTGTGCCCGCCGGACAGGCTTCAGTGTTGACGGGCCAGGTATTCGCCATCTTCATCATCACGGTAGCCGCCGCGGAGGTCGCACTCGGCGTGGCCATAGTGATTGCGGTCTACCGGAGCCGCCAGACCGCCTTCGTGACCGACGCGAACCAGATGAGGCACTGATGTACACCGACTACCGGAAGGCCCCCAACCTGATGACGGCGGAGATGTGGAAGAACGTCCTCGAGTGGGAGGGCCTGCCCACGAAGATCCTGCCCGAGGGCGACATCACCACCTGGGGCGAGCGCGTGCCCTACCGGATCATGGTCCCGAAGGGACGCGAGCACGTGGCCGACGAGATCCTGAGGAAGCTCTAGCAGATGATCAACGAGCTGGCCGTATGGCTGATCTTCCTGCTGCCCCTGGGCTGCTTCGCGCTCGTCGCGCTGGTCATCCGGCCGTTCTTCAACCGGGACCCGTCCATCGCCGGGTACATGGCGGTGCTCTCGATAGGGGCCAGCTTCGCGCTCTCCCTGCTGGTCCTCGTAGCTGCCATCAACGACCCTGACTCGCTCGTCTTCGAGCCCCACAAGTGGCTCGAGGTCGGCAGGGTGGTCATCAACGTCACGGCGCTGGTGGACCCCCTGACGGCGATCATGCTGGTCGTCGTGACCGGCGTGAGCCTCATGGTGCAGGTCTACTCCATCGGCTACATGCACGGTGACCCGGGCTATGCCCGCTACTTCGCCTACATGGCCCTCTTCACCGCCAGCATGGTCGGGCTGGTGCTCGCGGGCAACATCGTCCAGCTCTACGTCTTCTGGGAGCTGGTCGGGCTGTGCTCCTACCTGCTCATAGGCTTCTGGTACCACAAGCCGTCGGCTGCGGCCGCCGCGAAGAAGGCGTTCATCATCACCCGCATCGGGGACTTCGGGCTGCTGCTCGCGATCCTGTACCTCGTGTTCAACATCGACGCGTTCGCCTCCCAGGGCTTGAACCCGCTGGAGATCACGGACATCCACAAGGCCGTGGCCATTCCGGGGCTCCTGGCGTCAGGCGTAGTGACTTGGATCGCCATCGGCATATTCACGGGCGCGGTCGGCAAGTCGGGCCAGTTCCCCCTCCACACGTGGCTGCCCGACGCGATGGAGGGCCCGACTCCGGTCAGCGCCCTCATCCACGCCGCCACGATGGTGACGGCGGGCGTGTTCCTGGTCGCGCGCTTCTTCCCCCTCTTCGAGAGCTCGGAGACCGCCATGACCGTGGTCGCGATCGTCGGCGGCTTCACCGCCGTATTCGCCGCGTCGATGGGGCTGGTCGCCAACGACATCAAGCGGGTGCTCGCCTACTCGACCGTGAGCCAGCTCGGCTACATGATGCTGGCCCTGGGCGTAGGCGCATACGGCCCGGCGATATTCCATCTCTTCACCCACGCCTTCTTCAAGGCCCTGCTGTTCCTGGGCTCCGGCAGCGTCAACCACGCCACCGGCACCTTCGACATGCGCTACATGGGGGGCCTGCGCACTGCGATGCCGTGGACGTACAGGACCTTCCTCATAGGCGCGCTCAGCCTAGCGGGGATATTCCCGCTCGCGGGGTTCTGGAGCAAGGACGAGATACTCCTCGGCGCGTTCCACTCCTCCAGCGCGGTCGGACAGCTCGTATTCTGGCTCGCCCTAGCCGCCGTGTTCATGACAGCCTTCTACATGTTCAGGGCCCTGTTCATGACATTCGGCGGCGAGTTCCGGGGCGGCTCGGACGCCGACCCCGAAGCCGATGCCCACGGTGAGGTCCACCTGGGCGAGTCGCCGTCCGTGATGGTCTTCCCCCTGGTCGTGCTGGGCATCGCCTCCATAGTGACAGGGTTCTTCGTCAACCCCATCGTCGACCTTGGGATAGTGCCCATCCACTGGCTCTCGTACTTCCTGCACGCCAAGACCGAGGACCCCTCCGTGGTGATCGCCCTCGGGTCCACCGTGGTCGCCCTGGCCGGGATAGCCCTGGCCTACCTGATGTACTCCGCCAGGAGGGTGGAGCCCGAGCGGGTGGGAGAGAGGCTGCAACCCGCATACATCCTGCTCCTACGGAAGTACTACTTCGACGAGCTATACGAGAGGGTCCTGACCGGCCGCGTCTTCTACGGGGGCGCCGCGAGGTTCCTGGACTGGGCCGACAAGTCGATTGTCGACGGCGTTGTCCGCCTGGTGGCCGATCTTGGGCGCAACGTGGGCCGGGCGATGGCCCACGTCCAGACCGGTCAGCTACAGGGCTACGGCATCGTCGTTTCGATGGGCGTCATAGCAATCTTCGCCGTAGTGTTGTTCCTGAGGTAGCGGTTGAGCACCGAATTCACAGGACTGCTGTCCGTCGTCGTCTTCCTCCCCCTCGCGGTGGCGGTCGTCATCGCCGTCTTCGTGAAGGGCGACAGGATGGTCCGCATCTTCGCCGGGGCCGCGGCGCTGGTGGAGCTGGCCCTGAGCGCCGTCGTGATGCTCCGGTACGACTCATCGCAGGGCGGCGTGCAGCTGGTCGACCGGATAGAGGACTGGATACCGATAGAGTCCCTGGAGGTCCAGTACTTCCTCGGCGTCGACGGCCTCAGCGCCCCGCTGGTGCTGCTCACTGGGCTGCTGGGCATGGCGGCCATATTCGCATCCTGGGGCATCAAGCACAGGGTGCGAGAGTATTTCGTCTGGCTGCTCATCCTCCAGACGGCGGTCATGGGCGTGTTCACCGCGCTCGACTTCCTGCTCTTCTTCCTGCTGTGGGAGCTGGAGCTGGTCCCGATGTTCTTCCTCATCTCCATATGGGGAAGCGGGCGCAAGGAATACTCGGCGATGAAGTTCCTCATCTACACGTTCCTGGGCTCGGCGTTCATGCTCGTCGGCATCCTGGCCGTATTCTTCACGACGGGCACCTTCGACATGACCTTGCTGCCGGCGGAGATCGCCGCGGCCGCTCCCATAGTCCCCATTGGAGTCCTGTTCACGCTGCTCTTCATCGCGTTCGCAGTCAAGCTGCCGGTGTTCCCGCTCCACACCTGGCTGCCCGACGCTCACACCGACGCGCCCACCGCCGTCAGCGTGATGCTGGCGGGCGTGCTGCTGAAGATGGGCGGCTACGGCATGATCAGGGTGTCCGTGACCATGTTCCCGGACGTGATTTCCGACGCCGCGCAATTACTCGCCGTACTTGGCGTGATCAACGTGCTCTACGGCGCCGTAGTCACCATGAGGCAGACCGACCTGAAGCGGCTGATCGCCTTCAGCAGCATCAGCCACATGGGTTACGTGCTCATCGGCATCGCCGCGGTTTCCGGCCCGGAGGCGTCCACCGGACTCACCGGGGCCGCCATGCAGATGTTCACCCACGGGACCATCACGGGCCTCATGTTCCTGCTGGTGGGCCTCGTGTACGAGAAGGCCCACACCCGTTACATACCTGACCTCGGGGGTCTCGCGACCAGGATGCCCGTGCTCGCCAGCGCGTTCCTCCTGGCCGGCCTGGCGTCGCTGGGGCTGCCGGGCACGAGCGGGTTCGTGGCGGAGATACTAGTCTTCCTGGGCGCTTTCCCGGCGTGGGCCTGGGCGACTGCCCTGTCCGCATTCGGCATAGTCATCACCGCGGGCTACATCCTCTGGATGGTCCAGCGGACGATGTTCGGCCCAGCGAAGGAGCGGTTCGGCAACGCCAGAGACGCCACAGTCGCCGAGATGGTGCCGATATTCGTGCTCGTCGCCGCCGTCATCGGCGTCGGCGTCTACCCCTCGATCATTTCGGACGTATTCGCAGGGGAGATGGCGTCGGTCGCTGAAGCTCTGCAGGGCCCGGGGCTATTCGCCCTCAACAACTAGACTGAAATGACATCACACGACATATACCTGCTCTCCCCTGAGATAGCCGTAGCCTCGCTGGCGGGACTGCTGCTTCTCCTAGACCTGGTGGTGCGCCGCAAGGACTACCTGGGCCCCCTGGCGTTCGTGGGGCTGGTCGTGCCGCTGGCCCTCTGCCTGCTGCTATGGCTGGACCTCGACGGAGCCGGGGCGATTCCCAACGACGGCATCCTGTCCGGCTCTCTGGTGGTCGACCGGTTCAGCCTCTTCTTCAAGCTGCTGCTGGTTCCGGTCGCGGCAGCCGTCGTCCTCATGTCGGGCGCCTACGCAAGGAGGAGCGGACGGTTCGAGGCGGAGTTCTACGCGCTGGTCCTCTTTGCCACCTCGGGCATGATGCTCCTGGCGTCGTCGGTCGAGCTCATCACCATATACGTGGCCCTCGAGCTGACGGCCCTGCCGATCGCCGCCCTGGCCGCCTTCATGCCGGAGGGCCGCTCTTCCGAGTCCGGGCTGAAGTTCCTCATCCTCAGCGGCGTGAGCTCAGCCCTGCTGCTCTACGGGATGGTCCTCGTGTACGGCTTCACGGGCAGCACGGTGCTGCCTGAAATCGCAGCCAGGATCGCCGAGGTCGGGCTCGACGTGGACCTGCCGTTCGGCAGCTATGCCCTCCTGCTCGGGGCGGTGCTGATAATCGCCGGGTTCGGCTTCAAGATCACCGCCTTCCCCTTCCAGATGTGGGCCCCGGACGTGTACGAGGGCGCCCCAACCTCGATCACCGCCTTCCTGTCCGTGGCGAGCAAGGCCGCCGGATTCGCGGTGATCCTGCGGGTCTTCTACGTGGCCTTCCCGCTGGAGTCCCTCTCCATCGAGTGGAGCGCCATATTCGCCGTGCTGGCCGCCCTGTCGATGACGGTCGGCAACCTTATCGCAATCGCCCAGTCCAATATCAAGCGCATGCTGGCCTACAGCACCATCGCCCACGCCGGGTACATCCTGGTCGGGCTTGCCGCGGTCGCGTCCCGGGTCGACTCGGGAGAGGCAGACGCCGGGCCCTCGGGCGTCCTGTTCTACCTGGCCGGATACGCGGTCACGAACCTGGCCGCCTTCGCGGCCGTGATTGCCGTCTCGGCGCGGACCGGCACGGACGAGATCGCAGGGTTCGCGGGCATGTACAGGCGCGCGCCACTCCTGGCCGCGGTCCTGGCGTTCTCCATGATCTCCCTCACGGGCGTGCCACCCACTGTGGGCTTCATGGCGAAGATCTACATATTCGGCGCCGCCGTCAACGCCGGGCTGGTGTGGCTGGCGGTCATCGGAGTGCTGAACAGCGTCATCTCAGCCTACTACTACCTGAGGGTCGTGAAGGTGATGGTGCTGTCCGCTCCCACGGACGAGACCCCGGTCACGGCATCCCTGCCCGTGGGCGCCGCGCTTGCGGTGACCACGGCGGGCATCCTGGCATTCGGCCTCTACCCGACGCCGCTGATCGAGTTTGCCCGCTCGGCCGTCTCGGTGCTGATGTAGCGGCCCGGGGCATGGCCGCAACCTGAGTAGGGCAATGACGACATCCTCTCCGAAGGACCTGATCGGCTTCGCCTACAACCCCACGATCCCCCGCACTTCGGGATTCGTGGACTCCCTCGTCGACGAGCTCGGGCTGAGGGAGAGTTCATGGGTGTCGGCGGCATCGGACGTCGACCTCGACCTGCAGCGGCTCCGGCGCACCTCTGTCCTCATTACCGCCGGCGGCGACGGCACGATCCTCAGGGTCGCTCGCCGGGTCGCCCAGCATGGGGTGCCCATCCTCGCCATCAACCTGGGACGGGTCGGCTTCATGACCGAGCTTTCGGTCGAGGACGCCGCCGGGAGGATTCCCGAATACCTGGACGGCTCGGCGCGCGTCGAGCATCGCATGATGCTGCAGGCTACCTTGCAGGAGGCGGACGGGTCCTCCGACGGCATAGAGTTGCACGCCCTCAACGACGTGGTCGTCACACGGGGATCGCCGCCGCGGCTGCTCGACGTCGAGACAAGGGTCGACGGCGTCATGCTCACCACCTACAGGGCGGACGGCGTCATAGTTTCGACGCCCACCGGCAGCACGAGCTATTCGCTGTCGGCCGGCGGCCCGATCCTGTACCCAGAGGCGAAGGAGATCGTCATCCAGCCACTCGCGGCACACATGAGCTTCCAGACCGGACTGGTGGTCTCACAGGAGTCAATCGTCGAGCTCACACTGAAGAGGGGTAGGGACGCCATACTGAGCGTCGACGGCTCCACGGACGCCATCGAGGCCGGCCAGACCATCGTCATCGAGCGGAGTCCATACGTCGCCAGCTTCTTGAGGAAGGACCCCCCGGAGGCCTTCTATGCCACGCTCACCCACCGTCTCGGCGTGAGCGGAAGGGTCGTTCCGCCTCCCAGAACACCGTGAACACGGACGCCGAACGGCAGCTCTCCAGCAGGTCGGTCTTCGAGGGCCGCGTCGTGTCGTTGAGAGTCGACGAGGTGTTGCTGCCAGGCGGCGGGACTTCCACCCGGGAGGTCATCGACCACCGGCCGGCAGTCGTCATCGTGCCCATCGACGATTCCGGCAACCTCCTGATGGTCAGGCAGTACCGCTACGCCGTCGGCGAGACACTTCTCGAAGCCCCGGCAGGGGTTGTCGAAGATGGCGAGGACCCGGACGAGACGGCACAGCGGGAGCTACAGGAGGAGGTGGGCCGCAAAGCTGGTGATCTGCGGAAGCTGGGGGAGTTCTGGGCCACGCCGGGCTTCTGCAACGAGCTCATGCACGCCTATGTTGCCCGGGACCTGAGCCACAGCTCACTCGCCGCTGACGACGACGAGAACATCACCGTAGTCGCAGTGCCCGTCGCCGAAGCGCTGGACATGATCGCGTCAGGAGAGATCAGGGACGCCAAGACCATAGCGGCGCTCCTGCTGGCCCGCAACCACCGGGAGATCTAGACCAGCCTCGCCATCCCGCCCACGACCGCCTCGGCATGCCCGTTGACCGACGCCGCGCCATTGGCTGCGGGAGGCTCAGCGGCGCCGTTCAGCACGGGCGACACCCCGACCTCCTCCTCCAGCGGATTCTCCCCAACGCCCGTCGCGACGAGCGTCACGGTGACCCTGTCCTTCATCCTGGGGTCGCTGACTACGCCGAAGATGACCTGGGTCTGGGGACCGCCCGCGTGCCTGATCAGGCCGGCTGCGTCGTCCACCTGCTCGAGACTCATCGCCTTCCCGCCGCGCACGTTCATGATCACGCCCGAGCATCCAGCCACTGGGCTGTCGAACAGCGGGCTCGAGAGCGCGTCCCGGACGGCATCGTGCGCCGCCGAGGGCCCCTTGCCGCTCCCCATGGCCATGAATGCGGCTCCGCCCTTGTGCATGACCGACCGGACATCCGCAAAGTCGACGTTGATCAGGCCGGGCACGGCAATCAGGTCCCAAATGCCCCTGACGCCGTCTCGCAGCACCGCATCCGCGGCGTGGAATGCAGATTCCAGCGACACCCGCCCGTCCAGGCCCGCCAGGAGACGGTCGTTGTCGATCGTGATGAGGGTGTCGACCTTCGGGCGGAGCGCCCGGATGCCCTGCTCGGCGATCTCCCTGCGCCTGTCGCCCTCGAACGAGAACGGCGTCGTGACCACACCAACCGTCAGGGCCCCGCGCTTGCGGGCCATGTCCGCTATGGTCGGAGCGGCCCCTGTGCCGGTGCCGCCTCCCATGCCGGCCGCCACGAACACCATATCGACGCCTGTGAAGATCTGGGAGACCTGGTCCTGGTTCTCGCGGACCGCCTTCCGGCCCACGTCGGGATTCCCGCCGGAGCCCATGCCGCCCGTGACGGTCGGCCCGATTGCGAAGGTCGCCGCCCTGTCGATGGCCCTCAGCGCCTGCATGTCCGTGTTCACCGCCAGGAGATCCAGGTCGGATATGCCGGCTTCCGCCATCCTCACCACGGCGTTGCATCCGGCGCCCCCGACGCCGACGACCTTTACAGCAACCTGGGGCAGCCCCGCGTCAGCGTCGGCGCGGGTACGGTCCGCGCGGGGAAAGAAGTCCGCCAGTCGACGCGTCAGGATGTTCATAGCATTTGCTCCTTGCTGGTTAGGGGCGGAAGACGGCTAGGCGGCGTTGGGCTGGGACCTGGAAACGGACCGCAGGAAATAATACGGGATGTGCCACTTGCCAGAGCGCCCCATGTCGACGAGCACCCGGCGGCTGTCCGACCGCCTGACCACGCCCCGCTCCCCGCACTTCGGCCCGCCCAGCACGTTGCCCATGTAGAGCACCACCGTCCCGGGCGCCACGCTGCCTCCCATGACCTTGTTGCCTGTGCGACCCCTGGCAGGCATTCCAGGCATCTCGATCTGTTCCCTGGCCACCGTCTGTGCGGTCATAGCACCACCTCATCACTGGTGATTAGAACAAGTCTAGAACAGAACGAGAGTTCGTGTCAATACCCTGAGGGACAAATTCAGATTGAATGTGCTATTGGACTCCCACCACCTCAGAAAAAGCAGGAGGCCCAGCTCTCGGCTGGACCTCGCGGGTCGTCGGGCAGCCCTGCCGGGCTAGTTCGGCTCCAGGTCGCGCGGTGGTATCTGGTACCAGCCCACCTTATGATCTGCGGCCAGCGACTTGGCGTCCGGCATCATCTCCACTCCGGCGACGACCGGATGGGATGGGACACCGGTCAGCTTGTGCAAGTAGTCGGCATTCCGCACAGCCCTCTCGACATCCCTGGAATGCACAGTGTACGACGCCTCGACCGCCATGTACATCGGGTGGTAGTTCCGGTCATTGACCATCATCACCAGGTCTGCGTTGATGAAGCTCTCAGCGTCGCTCTTGCTAGCGTTCAATTCAGAGGCGGCTCGGTCACCAAATTGCTGAAGGGCATCCTGGCCCACTTCGTGGACGTAGGTGTTATTGAGAGAATGAGCAATCTTGCCTGGCTCGCGCAGGGCCTCGTTCCTAGCATGAGCCCCTTTGATCATCGACATGTCGTCCCTCATCCCGTCAATCTTGCCATTGAGCTGCGTGGCAATGCCCTCAATCTTGCCATTGAGCTCCTTGGCCGTCTTATTCCATAGGCCAACCAGATTGACGATAGAATTCTGGTGGCTCTCTTCAAGCCTCAGAAGTCTCTCCCCCAAAGAGTCCAAACGCTCTACCACGTCGTTTTCGTGAACCACTTGACCTACCTCTGCCGGTCGCGCGCATCTAGTCTGATTCTTCTGAGTCGAATCTAGCAGGTCACAGGGAGGTGTGCAAGCAAAGGGCACCTGTCCTCAGGTGTGCTCCTAAGGGTGAGGCATCGCGAGGGTTCCTCTATAGGACTGGCGAGGGAAATCTACCCTACTAACGGCGCCCCCAGAGTGGATGGCGGAACGTGGGCTGCGGCCCCTCGGGCGGCGCGTCCGGCCTGTCGGCAGGAGGATCGTGGGCGCTCGTCGGCTCCGGCGCTGCTTCCTCCATCTCTATGGCTGGAGGGCGCTGCCGCCTGGCGGGCCGGTGCTGCGGGATCCGGTTCAGGCGGTCCGCAAGGTCCTCCAGGTTCGCCAGGTTGTGCACCGGCAGGTGGTCGTCCACGAACGGCAGCGCGGCCTGCATCCCCCTCGTCAGGGGCGCGTAAGTCTCCGAGCCCAGCAGCGGGTTGAGCCAAATCAGCCGGTGGCAGCTCCTCTGCAGCCTGGCGGCCTCGCGGCCCAGCAGCTCGGGTTCGCCCCGGTCCCACCCGTCCGAGATGATGAGCACGACCGAGCCCCAGCCCAGCACGCGCCTGCTCCACTGGTAGTTGAATGCCTTGACCGCGTCGCCGATGCGCGTTCCTCCCGCCCAGTCCGGGACCGCGCGGGCCACCTCCCCGACCGCATCGTCCACGCCCCGGTGGGCCAGCCTGTCGGTGACGCGGGTCAGCCTCGTCGCGAACAGGAACGCCTCGACCCCGTCCCAGTTGTCGGCCAGGGAGTGGATGAAGTGCAGGAGCATCCGCGTGTACCGCTCCATCGAGCCGCTCACGTCGCAGATCAGCGTGAGGCGCCTGGGCTTCTCGCGCCGTTCGAGCTGCGGGAGGTCGAGCAGCTCGCCCCCGTACTGCAGGCTCTTCCGCACGGCCCTGCGCAGGTCTATGCTCGGCCCTGTGCCGGGCGTCCAGCGCCTCGACTTGCGGCTGCCCACCTCCCACACCAGGTCGTCCATCATCCGCCTGGCCGAGTCCACCTCCTGGATGGTGAACTCGGCGAAGTCCTTCTGGCGCAGGACCTCGCGGGCGCTGTACGTGCGGGTCAAATCGACGTGCTGGCCCTGGCCGTCCCCCACATCTGCATCGTCCCCGCCCACTCCCCCTGCAGACGGAGGCGCGACCTGCGGCTGCCTGAACTTCCGCTGCTCACCGATGGAGCGAAGGTCCAGCGTAGTCAGCCTGTCCTTGGGCGGCCTCCAGAATACGTCGAACGCCTCCTCGAACAGCTCCAGATCCCTCCGGCGATGCACCAGGACCGTCCTCAGCGTGCTGCGGAAGTCGCGCTTCCTGCGGACTCCCACCAGCTCCAGCGCGGCCACCGCATCCAGCATCCGCCCCGAGTGCACGTCGAGCCCAAGCTCCTTCAGTACCCGCCCGAACAGCAGCAGGTTATGAAGAAAGTGCCCGCCGGAGTCCATGTTCGTCATCTATCCCTGTACCCCATTTGTGATACACTGCCCTGCGGGGGTGCGATATGGCCAAGACCGAGATGATACGTGCCCGAGTCGAGCCGGAATTGAAGCGCGAAGCCGAGCGACTCTTCTCCGCGCTGGGCCTCTCCACAACCGAGGCGATCACCCTGTTCTACAAGCAGGTCACCATGCATCGCGGCCTGCCCTTTGACGTGAAGGTCCCCAATGCCGAAACTGCGGAAGCGCTGCGCCAAGCCCGCGATGGGGAAGATCTCACCCTCGTGCGTACGGGAACCCATACAGACCTGTTCGACTAACCCCGGCGGCCGCCCCGGCGCGTGCCCCGGTTGGCCGATCTGTTCAGCAGCGCTCGCACCTGCTCGCCCCTTACCGACTGTATGTCCTCGTGGTACTTCAACAGGATACCCAGCGTGTCGTCGATCACCGACGGGTCCAGCTTCCGCTCGTTCAGCGCCACCAGCGCCGCCGTCCAGTCCAGCGTCTCGGCGACGCCCGGCACTTTGTACAGCTCGCCCTCGCGAAGCTCCTGCACGAACCCCGTGATTTCCCCCGCCAGCTTTCGCGACGCGTCAGGCATCTTCGAGACGACGATCTGCTGCTCCTTCTGGAAGTCCGGGTAGTCGATCCAGAAGTACAGGCAGCGCCGCTTCAGCGCGTCGTGGACCTCCCGCGTCCTGTTCGACGTGATCACGACGATGGGCGGAAATTCGCTCCTGAACGTGCCGATCTCCGGGATGGTGATCTGGAAGTCCGACAGCAGCTCCAGCAGGAACCCCTCGAACTCCTCGTCGGCCCGGTCGATCTCGTCAATGAGCAGCACGGGCGGGTTGTCGCGGCTCGCCTCGATGGCCTGCAGCAACGGCCGCTTGATCAGGAAGTCCTCGGTGAACAGCTCCTTCGACATAGCGCCCCGGTCCACCTGCCCTGTCGCCTCCAGCACGCGGATCTCGAGAAGCTGCCGAGCGTAATTCCACTCGTACACGGCGTTGTTGACGTCCAGCCCCTCGTAGCACTGGAGCCGGATCAGGTCGCGCCCGAGCCCGGACGCCAGCACCTTTGCCACCTCGGTCTTGCCCACGCCGGCCTCGCCCTCCAGGAACAGGGGCCGCCCCAGCCTCAGCGCCAGGAATATCGAAATCGCCAGCCCCCGGTCGGTGATGTATAGCTGGTCTGCAAGTAGCTCCTGCAGCTCGTCTATCGTCGACGGCGCTGCCATAGTCTGTTCCATGTCTATCTCCGGTGTCTCACGTCACAAGGTATCCTAAGGGTCGCCCAGCCCCCAAATCAACTTTGGGAGAGTCCGCGCTGGGCATCGATGGCAACAAAGAGCACGAGCCGGGGCGTGCCCGGCTCGTGCTCCGATTCGTCCTTCTTCCGGTGGGTCTGGCGCTGTTAGCCTGCCCGTTCGGCGGCGCATGTGAGGGCTCGCCTCACGTACACCTCCGCCATGGCCCGCCGGTAGTCGCCTGACGCAAACACGTCGTCGATGGCGTCGCCCGTCAGGTCGTCTGCGACTGCCTTCGCCGCGCTCTCGATCGAGCAGGCGTCCAGCGAGGTGCCTGTCAGGGCCGCCTCGACGCTGCAGGCCTTCGCCGGCTTCGCCTCGACGCCGCCGACTGCGACGCTTGCGCCGGTGCACTGCCCGTCGCTGACGGTCACCACTGCTGCAGCGCTGACGACCGCGTAGCGCGAGGCCGGGTGCAGCATCTTGGCGTACGCTGTCCCCTGCCCGCCCTTCGTCTCGGGCACCTCGACGGAGGTCATCACCTCGTCGTCGCCAAGGGCTGTCGTCATCAGGTCCTCGAAGAAGTCACCGGCGGCTATGCACCGGTCGCCGTTCGGGCCGGTCGCCTGGACCGTTGCGCCCAGCGCCACTGCCACGGTCGGCAGGTCCGACGCCGGGTCCGCGTGGGCCAGGTTGCCGCCGATGGTGCCCCGGTTCCGGACCGCCGGGTCGCCGATGAGCGCCGCGGCCTCCGGTATGAGTGGGCTGCACGACTGCAGATCCGAGCAGGAGGCGAGAGTCGAGTGGGTTGTCAGCGCGCCTATGCGCACCACACCGTCCCCGCAGCTCGTCCCCTTCAGCGAGTCTATCGGCCCTATGTCGATGAGCGCCGACGGCGCCGCAAGCCTCAGCTTCAGCAGCGGGATAAGGCTGTGCCCGCCGGCAATGAGCTTGGCGTCCTCGTTCTCTCCCAGGAGCTCTATGGCCTCGGCGACAGAGCTCGCGCGGTGATAGGCTACGTTTGCCGGGTACATGGCTACTCCTTCCCGTTCGAGTGGATCGCCCGCCAGACCTTCTCCGGCGTCAGGGGCATGTCGACCTTGTCGACACCGAAGGGCCTCAGGGCGTCCATCACGGCGTTGTATACGGTAATCGTCGATGCGATCGTGCCGGTCTCCCCGACTCCCTTCACACCCAGCGGGTGATGCGGCGATGGGGTGACGTTGCTGATCGTCTCGATCTGCGGGAACATGTCCGCCCGCGGCAGCGCGTAGTCGAGCATGGAGCCCGTCAGCAACTGCCCGTCGTCCCCGTACACCGCTCCCTCGCAGAGGGCCGGGCCGATGCCCTGGACGACGCCGCCCAGCACCTGGCCTTCCACGATCATCGGGTTGATCTGCGGCCCGCAGTCGTCGCACGCGACGTACCGCTTCAGCTCGATGGCCCCCGTCTCCTTCTCCACCTCGACGACGGCGATGTGCGTGCCGAAGGGATACGTGAAGTTCGGCGGGTCGTAGAACGTCGACGCCTCCAGCCCCGGCTCCATGCCCTCGGGCATGTCCCAGGCCACGTTCGCCATCAGCGCGATGTCCTGGATCGTCTTGGCCTGGTCCGGCGACCCTCGTACGAAGAACTTGCCGTCCTCGTAGTCGATGTCCTCCACGGCCGCCTCGAGCAGGTGCGCCGCGAGCTGCGTCGCCTTGTCCTTGATCTTTCGCGTCGCGAGGGCCAGCGCGGCGCCCGTCACCGCCGTGGTGCGGCTGCCGTACGTGCCCCAGCCCATCGGCGTCTGGTCCGTGTCGCCGTGGAGCACCTCCACGTCGTCCACCTCGACGCCCAACGCGTCCGAAACTACCTGCGCGAACGTCGTCTCCTCGCCCTGTCCGTGCGGCGAGGTGCCGACGGCCACAGTGACCTTGCCCGTCGGGTGGAACCGCACTATCGCGCCCTCCCACAGGCCGCCCTGGAAGCCGATGGCTCCCGCGACCTGCGACGGGCCGAGCCCGCAGATCTCGGCGTACGAAGTCACGCCGATGCCGATGTACCTGCCCTCGCCCCGCAGACGCTCCTGCTTCGCGCGGAGGTCGTCGTAGCCGACCCTCTTGGTCGCCATGTCGAGCGTCGTGGCGAAGTCGCCGCTGTCGTAGGTCAGGCCCGTCGAAACGTCGTGCCCGTCCTCGAACGCCGGTATCAGGTTGTCGCGCCGGACCTCGACCGGGTCCTTGCCCAGCGCGTTTGCGAGCTTGTCGACCATCCGCTCGACCAAGAATATTGCCTCGGGCCGCCCTGCGCCCCTGTAGGCGTCGACCGGCACGGCGTTGTTGAAGACGCCGTAGACGTCGGCCTTCACGCTCGGTATCTCGTACGTCCCGGCGTACATCAGGCCGTGCAGGATCGTCGGGATGCCCGGCGCTGCCGTCGACAGGTACGCGCCCATGCCGGCGTAGACCGTCGAGCGGATGCCCTTGATCTTGCCGGAGCTGTCCGCGGCGAGCTCCACGTCCTCGACGTGGTCCCTGCCGTGGATCGTCGACTGGAACCCCTCGCTGCGCGTCGCCGTCCACTTCACCGGCCGGCCCAGCTGCATCGAGCAGAATACCGTGATGGCCTCGTCGGCGTAGTAGGGGATCTTGCTGCCGAAGCCGCCGCCCACCTCGGGGGCGATGACCCTCACCTTGTGCTCCGGCACGCCGGAGACCACTGAGGTCAGGAACCTGACGATGTGTGGGTTCTGGGTCGTCGACCAGAGGGTAAGATCACCGCTGGCCTGCGTGTACTGGGCGACCGCGGAGCGCGGCTCCATGGCGTTCGGGATCAGCCGCTGGTGGAGGATCCTCTCCTTGACCACCACGTCCGCGCCGGCGAACGCCTCGTCGGAGTCCTCGCCGCCCACCATCACCCAATTGAACGCCTGGTTGTTGGGCGCGTCCTCGTGAAGCTGCGGAGCATCAGCGCTCAGCGCCTCCTCGGGGTCCACGACCGCGGGAAGCGGGTCGTACTCGACGTCTATGAGCTCCAGCGCGTCCTCGGCTGCGTAGCGGTTCTCGGCAACCACCACCGCCACCGCGTCACCCTGGTATCTCACGGTGTCGTTGGCGACCGGGAGATGCTCGACCGTCTTGAGGTCGGAGTCAGGAAGCAGCCACGCGCAGGGGACCGGTGCGAGCTCGGCATTCACGTCCGCGCCCGTGTAGACGGCCACCACGCCGTCCGCCGCAGCGGCTGCGCTGGTGTCCAGGCTCGTGATCTTCGCATGTGCGTGAGGGCTGCGAAGGATGGCCGCGTGGGCCATGCCCGGCAGCACCACGTCGTCGGTGTAAGTCGCGCGGCCCGTGATGAGCCTCGGGTCCTCGCGACGGCGTATTCCGGAGCTGAATATCCTGGTTGTCATTGCGCCACCCCCTTGGCGGCCTCACCCACCGCCAGAACGATGTTCTGGTAACCCGTGCACCGGCAGAAGTTGCCCTCCAGGCCGTGCCGGATCTCCTCCTCTGAGGGACTCGGATTGGACTCTAGCAGCTTGGACGTGGCCATGATCATGCCCGGCGTGCAGAAGCCGCACTGGAGCCCGTGCTTGGCCCAGAACGCGTCCTGCAGCGGGTGCAGGTTTCCGTCTTCGGCCAGGCCCTCGATGGTCGTCACGCACGAGCCGTCGGCCTGGGCCGCCAGCACCGTGCAGGCCTTGACTGCGACGCCGTCCATGTGGACCGTGCACGAACCGCACTGGCTCGTGTCACATCCGACCTTCGTGCCCGTCAGGCCTGCTACATCCCTGATGAAGTGCACCAGCAGAGTTCGGGCTTCGACTTCGGCCTCGTAGTCCTGCCCGTTGATGTTGATCTTCGTTAAGACATTCACGGGACTTGCCTCCTTTCCCTCTCATCCATGTGAAATGCGGAAATCCGCAGCGAGCCAAGCTACGGAAACCACCAGCGCCCCACGCGCCGGTGGATTGCGCCTCACTATATCTGCGACCCCAATTCCGGTCAAGTGCCCGCCAACCGGGCGCACCTGCTCAAACTTGCTGAGCCGGGAAGCCCGTCGCACTGGTGGGGGCGACTCGCCGAGTCGCCCTTCCACGCTGAGCCGGGAGCGAATCGAAGCCGACACATCCACGCCTCACCGACCTGAACAATTGCCCACCGGGCATGACCGGCCACCCGGAAACCTAGTACGATGTCCCCGTCCAGTCCAGGAGGACGCCATGAAGGTAGAGGGCACGTATCACATAGAAGCCGATCCCGCGCGGGTATGGGAGGGGCTCATGAGCCCTGACCTGCTGGCCCGCTGCATCCCCGGCTGCCAACAGCTGGAGCAGACCGGCGACGGCGCCTACGCCGTCAAGCTCAAGGCCGGGATCGGGGCCGTCTCAGGCACCTACACCGGCACCGTCAGGATCAGCGACATCGACGAGCCGCGCTCCTTCAGGATGTCCGGCGAAGGCAAGCGCGCCGGCTCGGCGGCCTCGGGCACCGGGCTCATCACCCTCACCCCCGAAAACGGCGGCACCCGGCTGGACGTGGAGGGCGAGGCGAAGGTGACGGGCCTCATCGCGCGGGTGGGTCAGCGGCTGATAGGCAGCGCCTCGCGCGTGCTGATGGACCAGTTCTTCAACACGGCAAAGTCGGCCCTGGAGTCGGGGGACTGACCGCTCGCCCAATGCAGCGGCGCGGGCAGTCTCTTGAGTGTCTTGTCTGAGGCGGCTCGATCCTCGCAAACCACTCGCAGGAGTCATGGATACTCTGAACAAGTCCGGTGTGTTGTGGCACAGTGAAGACGCCGGGGTTGGGTCTGTTGAACCGGGACTATCTACTTGACACAAGGCTAGAGGGACCTGCGAGCCCGTAGTGATCCAGAGCCGAGAAATCGCAGCTCCTACAAGGGACCACACTCGACGGAAGGCAAGAGAGAACAACTCAAGACAGCGTACCGAGAGGGAAAGGCTAAGCGCGTTGAAAGGTCCGAGCCCTCGCGACCCTGGGGCTCCACTCCCGCGGTCTAAGGTGGTGCGGGTGATACGATGAATCAGATCAGGGTAGGTGTGCCATGCGAAAGACAATCATATTGACCTTGGTTGCAGGCGCAATAGGCGCATCCATAGGGGTGTACTGGTCTGAGTCTACTAGGTCAATGGCGCACCCTGAGGTATGGGTGCCGCTGGCGAATCTGCCGTTGTCCTGTATGGCGGCGGGCGTCCTAGCAGGGCTTTTCGTATTCGCTGTCGCGGGTCTATGGCGGCGGATATTCGGCATCACGTCTCAAACGTGGCGGACGCATGGCAAGGTCAACAATCAGCGCTGGTGGTAGGTGCCTGGCACTGTTGTGCCGAGCGGCCTTGACTGCCTATGTCCAAACCGGCCTTGCTCCAAACTCGTTTGGCTCGGGTTTATGCCGGTTCGATAGGCGGTGCCCTAAGCCCTCGATCCTTCAGACGGCGCGAATATCACCAGAACCTCCAGGTCCTCCTCTATGGAGTGAAAGCGGTGCTCCACCCCGGCTCCGACGAACACGACTGAACCCGGCGCGACCGCACGGTCACGGTCGCCAATCCTCATCTGACCGCTCCCACGCACGATGTAGTAGACCTCATCCTCGGTGTGCGGCTGCTGTGGATCGCTTTCCCCGGCCGAAAGCCCGTATATCCCAAGACTAAGGGACCTGTCCCGGAAGAACTCGTAGTAGCTCTCCCCGCGCCCCTTGCGCTTCGAGATGGCATCGAGGATCTCCCATGCGTTCATAGCCGTCCCTGTTCCGTCCAACTAATACTGACCCAACGCAAGCGGGGCGTCTGCATGTGCGGCCAACGTGTACTCATGCGTGCGGGTGGTAGCCGCGCCACTCGGACCTGTCAAGTGGGGCAACAACCAGGCGCATGGCGGGGCAAGAATGTACCGCTCGGATGCAGCTAGCTGGAGGAGCCGGCCTTGTGCAGCCCGCTCATGAGCCGCGACTTGCGGCGGGCCGCATTCTTCGGGTGAATCGCGCGCTTCTTCGCGGCCTTGTCCAGGGCCACTATGGCCTCGTGCACGACGGACTCCGCCGACTCGATGTCGTCATCGGCGATCAGGCGCCTGGCCTTGGTGACCAGCGTCTTGGCCCTGGAGCGCATGGGCGCCTTCATCCTGCGCCTGTTCTCGGATACTCTCGCTGAACGGTCTGCTGACAACTTTCTCTATTCCTCCACGTCTTGTGTCCCGACGTAGGGGCGAGTTTCAAACCCGCCCTCCCCTGAGTTCCATACCAGTGTACTACGTTAGCCTACCTTGATGCAGCCGCAGGCGACAGCGACTTTGCCCGAACTACGCGGATCACGCCCTCGACGCCCTCCAGCTTGGAGAACAGCCGGCTGAGCTGGTTTATCCCATCAGTGTACACCGTCAGCGAGATGACGCTTATGTCGTCGTACTCCTCGGAGACGCATGCGGCGATGTTCACCCGCTCCTCCGATACCAGCGAGGTCACGTCCCTGAGCAGGCCCACCCTGTCCCAAGCTTCTATGGTGATTCGTACCGGGTACAGCGTCTGCGTCTGGCCCCAGGTCACCTCCACCAACCGCTCCTTCTCGCTTTCGTTCAAGATGTTCGGGCACGTCTCGCGGTGTACGGTCACTCCCCTGTTTCGCGTGATATAGCCGGTGATCTTGTCGCCGCGTATCGGGCTGCAGCACTGCGCCATGCGGGTGAGCAGGTCGCCCACCCCGAGCACCTGGATCCCCGACGCGGGCCCGGTCGCCGGCAGCGCAACCAGGTGGTCCTGCTGCGGCGTCACCTCCTGGGTGGACAGCTTGTTGACCACGTCCGATATGGATATGACCCCGCCGCCCAGCGCGGCGAAGAAGTCGTCGGTGGAGTCCATTCCCATCGCCTGGGCGACTTCCCCGTCGTCCAGGTCCGTGCTCAGCCTTCGCAGCTGCTTGACGAACAGGTCGCGTCCCCGCTGGATGCTGGCCTTCCGCGCCTGGCGGTTGAACCACTGCCGGACCTTCACGCGGGCCGAGGTCGTATTGATGAAGCCGAGATTCGGGTTCAGCCAGTCCATGCTCGGCCCGCGGACCGTCTTGCTGGTCATGATGTTGACGGTGTCGCCGTTCTGGAGCTGGGAGTTGAGCGAGACCAGCTTCCCGTTCACCTTCGCCCCGATGCACCTGTGGCCCACCTCGGTATGAATCCTGTAGGCGAAGTCGAGCGGTGTCGAGCCCGTCGGCAGCTCCTTCAGGTCCCCCTTCGGCGTGTACACGAACACCTGGTTCTTGAACACGTCCGTCTTCATCGACTCGACGAATTCCTCCGCCTCGCTCACGTCCCGCTGCCACTCCAGCAGCTGCCTCAGCCACGTCATCTTCTTCTCGAACTGCTCGTCCGCCGGCTCGCCTTCCTTATAGAGCCAGTGCGCCGCCACCCCGTACTCGGCAAGCCGGTGCATTTCGTGCGTCCGGATCTGTATCTCGACCGGCGAGGCGTCCTCGCACAGCACCGCCGTGTGCAGGGACTGATAGAGGTTGTCCTTGGGGTTGGCGATGTAATCGTCGAACTGGCCCGGAAGGGGACGCCACATCGCGTGTACCACTCCCAGCGCCGCGTAGCAGTCCTTTACGTCCTCCACGAGGATGCGAAGGGCGAAGAGGTCGTATATCTCGTCGACCTTCTTGTTCTGTGCCTGGTACGCCGCCATCTTGTTAGCGATGCTGTGGAAGTGCTTCGGCCTCCCTTTCACCTCCGCGTCGAGCCCGTTATCCCGCAATGCGGCCTCGAGGGTGGACTTGACCCGCTCTATGTATTCCTCGCGCTCCTTGCGCTTCGAGCTGACCAGTTCGGCTATCTGCATGTACTTCGCGGGCTCCAGGTGCTGGAACGAGAGGTCCTCGAGGAGCCACTTGATCTCCCAGATACCCAGCCTGTGGGCGAGGGGCGCGTATATGTCCAGGGTCTCCTGGGCGATGGCCTTCCGCTTGTCCTCGTCGAGGGCCTTGAGGGTCCGCATGTTGTGCAGCCTGTCGGCCAGCTTGATGAGGACGACCCTGACGTCCTCCGCCATGGCCATCAGCATCTTGCGCACGGTGGCCGCCCTGGCCTGGTTGTCCCGCGAACCCTCCGGGCGCTCCAGCTCCGGCAACTCGGAGAGAAGATCGGTGTTGTTGAGCTTCGTGACGCCGTCAACGAGCTTTGCGATCTCGCCGCCGAACTTGCTGTCCAGCTCCTCGTAGGCCACGCCGCAGTCCTCTATGACGTCGTGCAGGAGAGCAGCCGACAGCGTGTCCGCGTCCATCTTCATGTCTGCGAGGTACAGCGCGGTCTGCAGGGGATGGCTGATGAATGAGTCGCCCGACTTCCGCACCTGCCCCGCATGGCAAGCTTCGGCGAACGCATATGCCCGGCGCACGTCGCCGACGCGCTCTTCGGGCAAATACTCGGAGGCCCGTGTCATCAGGCTCTCAACTAGGTCCAAGGCCATCTCCTCTGCCCACGGTGTGTTCCAGTATATCCGATGGCACGCAGCCTTTCATCTGAGCCCGCACGCCCTTATGCCCGAACCCGGGGCCCTTGCCGCCGGGCCTGGCTCCTGCCATGGCGCATCAACCCGGCTCCGCCGGTGTGCTACTCTAGTTGTCCGAATCAACCCGCTCCGGAGCACCCGGCACGATGACTAACCGGACATTCCAGGCTCCCCGGGGCACCACCGACCTGCTGCCGGAGGCCCAGCCCTACTGGCGCTTCGTCGAGGGCGTCGCGTCGAGAGCCGCCGAGGCGTTCGGCTACGACAGGATCGACACCCCAACCTTCGAGGACGCGGGCCTCTTCGTCAGGGGCGTCGGCGAGACCACCGACATAGTCGAGAAAGAGACCTACACCTTCGAGGACCGGGGCGGAGACCTCATCTCCCTGCGCCCCGAAGGCACCGCCCCGGTCTGCCGCGCCTACCTCGAGCACGGGATGCACAACAGGTCCCAGCCGGTCAGGCTCCACTACATCTGCCCCATGTACCGGTACGACCGCCCCCAGGCGGGCCGATACAGGGAGCTGCACCAGTTCGGCGCCGAGGCCATCGGCGACGGCGACCCGGCCGTGGACGCAGAGATCATCGAGCTTGGATGGAGCCTGCTGAAGGGCGCGGGCCTCACCGGCCTTACCCTGCTGCTCAACAGCATCGGCGACCCCGCCTGCCGCCCGGGCTATATCGACGCCCTGAGGGACTACTTCGAGTCGCAGCAGGGCGGCGTGGCGCACGAGGACTGCAACAGGCGGCTCCAGTCCAACCCCCTCAGGCTGCTCGACTGCAAGGAAGAGCCGTGCCAGCCCGCCATCGATTCCGCGCCCCGCAGCGTCGACTACCTCTGCGGCGACTGCGCAGAACACTGGCGAGAGCTCCTGGGATGGCTCGGCCGTCTCGGCATACCCTACAGGCTGGAAAGCCGGCTGGCCCGCGGCCTCGACTACTACACACGGACGGTCTTCGAGATAGTACCCGAGGGCGGGGGAAGCCAGGGCACCATCCTCGGCGGCGGAAGATACGACGGCCTGATCGAGCAGCTCGGCGGCGCCCCGACGCCCGGCATCGGGTTCGCCACGGGCATCGAGCGGATCATCCTGAACCTCCAGGCCCAGGCCGTGTCCGCCCCCGGCTCTGCAGGGACGAAGGTCCTGGTCGCCCACGTGGGCGCCGAGGCAAAGGAGGCCGCGTTCGGACTCAGCTCCGAGATGCGGTCGCGCGGCCTCGCGGCGGTACTAGCGCCCTCAGGACGGAGCCTCAGGGCCCAGATGCGCTACGCGTCCTCCATCCGGGCGACCCACGCCGTCATCATCGGCGAGCGGGAACTCGAGTCGGGCAAGCTCGCCCTGCGAGACCTGGCGCGAAGCGAGCAGCAGGAGCTTGGCAGGGACGAGCTGCTCCAGGTCCTGGCCGCACCTTAGCAACTACCTCAAGAGAGTGCTTCGACAAGCTCAGCACGAACGGGGCTATACAAGAATCGTTCGCCCTGAGCAGCGTTATGCCCGCCCGCGGACCGTGCGTGGGTGGTCAGGAACTGCCGTGAGCCAAAGTACGTTCGGCCTGAGCCTGCCTGTCCTGAGCCTGACGAAGGGTCGAAGGCCAGTGCTCACCAGCGCAACATGATGTGTAGCAGTTACCCGACCAACACCGGCTCGCCGTACACCTCCGGCCTCGCCGTGTCCACCGTGCAGGCCATCGACGCGCGTGCCCTCCGTATCGCCTCTCGCGACACCTCCACCACAATCATGCCCTCGTCCGGCAGGTGCTCAGTGATCAGCTCTCCCTCGGGGTCCAGCGCCATTGCCAGGCCGGGAAACCACGCGTTGCCGCTCTTGCCCGACTGGTTCGCCTTGATGATGTACATGCCGTTGTCCACCGCACGCGAAGGCATGTACTTCATCGAAAGATCCCTGTGGCATTTCGCCTGCTCGGTCTGGTCGCCGCCCGGGCCTATCAGCTCGTCTATGCCGCTCGAGCCCACCGCCAGCAGGAAAAACTCGGCCCCGTGGCCAGCCGCCGTCCGGAACAGCTCCGGGAACCGCGCATCGAAGCAGATGCCGACCGAGAACGTCCAGCCCTGCGACGTAACCACAGGGAGGGTGTCGCCGGGGATGAACCAGTCGTTCTCCCTGCCCGGCAGGTGCACCTTCGAGAAGGTCGCCAGGTGCCCCTCCGGCCCCACGATGTAGGCGCTGTTCTTCAGCCCGCCGCCCACGGACTCGATCGTCCCCACGATCAGCGTCATATCCAGCTCGGCGCACAGGCGCTCCAGGAACGGCAGCGCCATGCCCTCGGCCCGCCGCGCGATCTCGTGGACCTCCTCCAATGCCAGGTCCGACTTGTTCATCGACCCCGTTATGCACTCCTCGGTGAACAGCGCGAAGGCCGCGCCCTCCGCGTGGGCCTTCCTGGTCCACTCCTCGACCCGTGACAGGTTCGCCTCCGGCTCCCCCATCTCGCTGTGCATCGCCACCGCCGCAACCTTCACCGTCTCGTTGGTCATCATGGGTGCTCCTGACCGTTCTGTTGCCGCGGATTCTATTGCCGCCCAACTAGGCTGGTCAACGGGTTGCTTTCGCTCGTAACTGTACAGACTTGATGATATGGCGGGCTCGTCGCATGTACGTAGTCGCATGTACGTAGGGGCGACTCGCTGAGTCGCCCTTGCTTTTCATCAATACCGACCCCTCCTGCTATACTTGACCCCACTCCTAACTTGGTTCCACGAGCGAACGCAGATGCTAGACAGGCTCGCCTCCGTAGAGAGGCGCTACGACGAAATCGAGAGGCTCATGGCCGACCCCGAGGTCTCGGTCGACTACGCGCGCGTCCAGGTCCTCGCAAAGGAGCACGCCTCCCTCAAGCAGGTCGCCGGCCTCGCCTCCCAGTACAGGGAGGTGACGGAGGCCATAGACGAGACGATGGCCCTCGCCCGCGACGAGTCCGACCGCGACCTGGCTGCACTCGCCCGCGAGGAGGTGGCCGAGCTGAGGGAGCGCAGGGAGGCGCTGGAGGAGGACCTGCGCGTCGCCCTCCTGCCCAAGGACCCGAACGACGAGAAGAACGTCATTGTCGAGGTGCGGGCCGGCACGGGAGGCGACGAGGCCGGCCTCTTCGCCGCCGACCTGTACCGCATGTACAACCGCTACGCCCAGCGGCGGGGATGGGGCATGGACGTCATCAACAGCAACGAGTCGGGCCTTGGCAGCATCAAGGAGATAGTCTTCAAGATAGAGGGCGAGGGCGCGTACAGCCGCCTGAAGCACGAGAGCGGCGTCCACAGGGTCCAGCGCGTCCCCGTCACCGAGTCCAGCGGCCGCGTCCACACCTCCGCGGCGACCGTCGCCGTGCTCCCCGAGGCCGAGGAGGTCGACGTGGACATCGACCCCGACGAGCTCCAGATCGACGTCTTCCACTCCAGCGGACACGGCGGCCAGAACGTCCAGAAGGTCGCCACCGCCATCAGGATCACGCATCTGCCGACGGGCGTCGTGGCCGTCTGCCAGGACGAGCGGTCCCAGCTCAAGAACAAGCAGAAGGCCATGTCCGTCCTGAGGTCCCGCCTCCTGGCGATGGAGATCGAGAAGCAGCAGCGGGAGATCACCGACGCCCGCCGCTCCCAGGTCGGCACGGGCGACAGGTCGGCCAAGATCCGCACCTACAACTTCCCCCAGAACAGGGTCACCGACCACCGCATATCGGTCACGAGCCACAACCTCGACCTCGTGTGCGACGGCGACATCGACGAGTTCATCGACGCACTCATCGCCGACGAGCAGAGCCGCAAGCTCAGCGAGTCCAACCTGTGAACCCTGTCCCGCCGCGACACATTCACCTACTTCGTCACCACAATGAAGACCGGCTGCGTTGGCCCGTATGTAGGGGCGGGTTTGAAACCCGCCTTCCCCGGCTCCCTTAGGCCCCAATGACGCTGCGCTCGGCCTGGGTGCAGGTTCGCTCACGGCTCGAGCGAGCAGGCATCGACGACGCAGCCCTCGAGTCCGAGGTACTGCTGCGCCACGCGCTCGGCATCGACCGCGCAGCCTTCTTCGCGTCGCTCGAGCATGAGCAGGACCGCTCCGCTCTTCGCCTCGCTGACTCCCTCGTCGACCGCCGCGAGCGCCGCGAGCCCCTCGCCTACATCCTCGGCAGGCGCGAATTCTACGGGCTCGAGTTGCGCGTCACCCCAGCCGTCCTCATACCGCGCCAGGAGACCGAGCTCATCGTCGACTGCATCCTGGAGCTAGGACGCAGCCGGCCCGGCCTGGCCATCGCCGACGTGGGAACAGGCAGCGGCGCGATAGCCGTGGCCGCCGCGGTCAACCTGCCCGGCAGCCGCGTCTACGCGACCGATTCTTCGGACGCGGCGCTCCGTGTCGCGAGGGACAACTGCCGCATGCACCAGGTCGAGGACCGGGTCGCCCTGGTCCACGGCGACCTGCTCCAGGCACTCGGTGAGCCGGTGGACGTGATCGCGTCGAACCCACCATACGTCATCACCGCCGAGATCGAGGACCTTGCCAGCGAGGTCCGCCGCGAGCCCGTCCAAGCCCTCGACGGGGGCCCCGACGGGCTCGAAGTCATTCGCCGCCTCTTCGAGCAGGCCCCAGCGGCGCTGCGGCCCGGCGGAGCGATGCTCGTGGAGATCGACCCGCGCCAGCTCCAGTCCGTCACGTCCCTAGCCTCAACCGCCTTCCCCGGGGCAAGCGTCTCGTACCGCCGCGACCTGGCCGGCCTCCCTCGGGCTGTCGTCGTCACGGCCTGAATTCGGAGAACCGTGACGTCGATTATCGTTGCGCCGTGTTCGAATCGGGGCTAGGCTGGAATTGGACGCATTTTTGAGGGTGGAGGTGGTGAGCATGTTTCGCGAACACCGTGGCGGCCTGGCATCCTACGGACTACGCGCGTTTCTGATCCTTGCCGCGATGCTCGCCGTCATCCTGCTCGCCGCGTGCGGCAGCGACGGCGGCGCTTCCGAGCCGACTGCCGCCCCGACCTCCACGCCGACGGTCGCGCCCACGGCGACCCCCGTCCCTCCGACACCAACCCCGGTCCCCAGCCCTACTCCCGAGCCGACGGCAACGCCGGTCCCCGCTCCCCAGCCCGCCGCAACACCCGCCGGCACGGCTTCGGACGAGCTCTACGGCCCTGAGGAGCTGCTGGAGATCGCCGTCACCTCCACCTCCGCCCTCGAGGCGTTCCACTTCGAGATGGAAGTCGTACTGACCGTCGAGGCGGAGGGCGCCGAGATCGAGCTTCCAATCAAGATCGCAGGCGACCTGAAGACACCGAACATGGTCCAGGCCAAGATGAGCATGAACCTCGGATTCCTCGCTATCGAGACCGAGATCGTCGACACCGGCGAGAAGATGTACCTGAAGGACCCGACCACGGGCGAGTGGACGATAGACGAGAGTTCAAGCTCCCTCGTGGCCAATCCCGCCGAATTCATCGACCTGGACACTGGGGACCTCAGCAGCGTGTCCCTCGCAAGGAGGGAGACGATTGACGGAGTCGAGCACTACGTCATCGAGGCCAGGGCCGACGTGGAAGACGCCGAGGTGGACTACACCTTCTGGGTGAGGGTGCCTGACAACCTGCTCGCGAGAATCGAGGCCGAGGGCAAGATCGCCCCGCCGGAGGGTCAGATAACCCAGGGACTTGGCGACATCGGCAGCATGAAGCTGGCCATGTCCCTGTCCGACTACGGCAAGGACGTGGAGATCGTCGCTCCGGTCCAGCCATCCCTGCAGGCCCCGTCCCAGTCCGTCTCGCAGGCGGCTCCGAAAGCCGGAACGCCCCTCACGGACGACAGTGTGCTGATCGCGTATGCCGACGCCATGACCGCCGCGGGGTCCGCCCACGTCGTGGGCCAGGTCACCATCAAGGACAGACCCGACGCCGAGGACAGCGTCATGCGGCAGACCTTCGAGGGCGACGGCGTCCTGGGCGGCGACAACCGTACCGCGGGAACCATCGAGATCAACGACTCGGGCTTCTCGGCGACAGTCCCGTTCGAGTCCAGGAGGGTCGACGGCGCCGAGTTCGAGCTTGATCCCCAGACGAACCAGTGGGTCGAGAATCCCACGGGCGAGCCGGGCATCCTCACCACCCTCTTCGACTTCACCGTGATCGGCCCCGAGAACCTCTCCGAGCTGACGGTGGCCGACGACATCCTGGATGGCGTCCCCGTGCTGCTGGTCCAGGGGAGCGTGGAGACAGACCTCCCGATCGACACGGTATACCTGTGGATCGGCCAGGAGGACAACCTCCTGCGCCGCGTCCGCCTCGAGTCGGTCCAGGCCGGCAG
The DNA here is from genome assembly GCA_965116315.1 of Dehalococcoidia bacterium. GTDB lineage: Bacteria > Chloroflexota > Dehalococcoidia > Lucifugimonadales > CAJWER01. Next base: position 4,042,241 of record OZ220672.1, on the reverse strand, counting down.
CGAGTTCAACCTCCCTCCCGACGTCACCCTCTACATCGCCATCGAAGCCGACTACTCCCAGCACGGCCAGGAAGTCACCGTAGAGCGCCCGTAAGACCCCGGGGGCTAGGGGGCGGGCGGGCCGTTGGCCACCATGTGGTACTAGCGCTTGACACTAATAGTACACCGCACTACTATTAGGGCGTGATTAGGACCTACCGGGATAAGGACACCCGGGCAGTAGCCGAGCGGCTTCGCGTTCGGAGATTCCCTGTGCATATCCAGCGGCGAGCGCAGCAGAAGCTCATGATGATAAACAACGCCAGAGACATCAACGACCTGAGGGTGCCCCCGGGTAATCGACTAGAGGCACTCTCAGGAGACAGGGATGGGCAGCACAGCGTTCGCATCAACGAACAGTGGCGCATCTGCTTTGTCTGGTACGAAGGCGATGCGTATCAATTGGAGATAGTTGACTACCACTGAGCACGGGAGCGTGACGATGACTGGCCATACGCATATCCGTGAGGACAGACTGCCTCCAATTCACCCGGGAGAAATACTCTACGAGGAGTTTCTCCGACCGATGAACATCACCCAATATCGGCTAGCCAAGGCCATCGGCGTGGACGCGCGCAGGATCCACGCTATCGTTCACGGACAGCGCTCCATCACGGCCGAGACGGCATTGCTGTTCTCCCGCTTCTTCGGTAACTCAGCCGGGTTCTGGATGGGGCTGCAGAACCAGTACGACCTGGAGACCGCCGAAGACCGCCTTGCCGACAGGCTCAGCATTGTGCGGGCCCACACCGCCGGCTCAACGCAACCACAGAGCTGAACCCGCAGCACAGTCGTTCCGGCCCCCGAGCCGGAACCCAGGGGCGAGGGGCGGGCTGGCATGCACGGGCAAGGCGCGGCTAATTCAAGATCTGATCTTGAATTAGCCGCGCACCTGTAGTAGAGTCCGTGCATGGCCGTCCACAGAGACCTCACGCCCAGGTTGAAAGCGGCGGCGCAGAATTCGCCTTCAATAACCCTCACCGGGCCGCGCCAAAGCGGCAAGACCACCCTGTCCAGGACCGTCTTTCCCCAGCACAGCTACGTCAGCCTGGAAGCCCCTGATGTTCGTGTCTTCGCCTCCGAGGACCCCCGAGCCTTCCTGGCCCGGTACCCGGACGGCGCAATCATCGACGAGGTGCAGCGCGTCCCCGAACTCCTCTCATACCTACAGGTGGACATCGACGAGGCCCCAAGGCCGGGCCGGTGGGTCCTGACGGGTTCGCAGAACCTTGGGCTGGTTGAGTCGGTGAGCCAGTCCCTTGCAGGTCGCACCGCAGTCCACCACCTCCTTCCCCTGACCAGACGCGAGGTCGTGCGGTTCGACCGGCACCCGGAAACCCTGGAGGAGTCCATCCTGTCCGGCGGCTACCCTCGCATATTCGACGAAGCCCTCGACCCCTCCGAGTGGCTGCGCTCATACGTCGCAACCTATGTCGAACGCGACGTGAGGACGATCAGCCAGGTCGGTGACCTGGCGGCCTTCCAGCGCTTCGTGGAGTTGTGCGCCGGGCGTACGGCACAGCTCCTGAACTACTCAGCGCTGGCGAGCGACTGCGGCGTGTCTCAGCCCACGGCGAAGGCCTGGCTCAGCATACTGGAGGCCAGCTTCATCATCTTCCGCCTTCCGCCCTTCCACAGAAACCTCGGCAAGCGCCTGGTCAGGATGCCGAAGCTGCACTTCTACGACACCGGCCTCGTCTGCTGGCTAATAGGCATCCGTTCCCCAGAGCAGTTGCGGACGCATCCCCTGCGGGGCCCCATCTTCGAGACCTGGGTAGTCTCCGAGATCGTCAAGCATCGCACGAATCTTGGGGAGACAAGAGGCCTATTCTTCTATCGGACCAGGGACGGCGCGGAGGCAGACCTCGTCATCGAGCATCCGTCCCGGATCACCCTGGTCGAAGCCAAGTTCACCCAGACCCCATCGTCGAGCCTCTTCCACGACGCTGTCCGTGTCGGCGGCCAGCTTGCCGCTTCTTCCATCCCCTGCGACGTGGTAGTAGCTTACGGCGGCGAGGAGTCCCAGCACAGATCGGCCGGCCGCCTCATACCCTGGGCCAGCATCCACGAAGCGAATGACTGACCACTTCGACTACAAGGATCCCGCGCCCGCCGGCAAAGGGTGATGCGCGGCAGCTTGCCCGACCGTGCGAGGAGCGCGACCGCGACTGACGCCATGGCCCGTCGGCTGTGTTGAGTCCTGTTCCATCTAGCCCCCGATGTGGTACATCTCCACCTTCTCGCGGGGCGCCGTCATCGCCGTCCTGATCTCCGAGTAGCGGTCGGCCCGCACCCGCCATACGCCGGTGACGATGCCCGCCAGCTCCTCGTCCGTCGCGCCGCTCCTGATCGGTCCGCGCAGGTCCGTGCCCTTGCCCGAGAACAGGCAGGTGTAGATCGACCCCTCCGGCGAGAGCCTTAGCCGCGTGCAGTCCCCGCAGAACGGCTGAGTGACCGACGCGATCACCCCTATCTCGCCGCCGCCGTCCCTGTAGCGATACCGTACGGCCACCTCACCCCGGTAGGCGCTCTCCACCGGCTCCAGCGGCATCTCGGCGTCGATCGCCGCCACTATCTCCTCGGCCGGGATGACCTCGTCCATCTTCCAGTCGTTCAGTGTGCCCACGTCCATGTACTCGATGAAGCGCATGATGTGGCCGCGCTCCCTCGCATACCGCGCCAGCTCGACGATGCTGTGGTCGTTCATCCCGCGCCGCACGACCGCGTTGATCTTGATCGGGCTGAACCCGGCGCTCTCGGCGGCCTCGATCCCCTGCAGCACCTTCGCAGTCCCGAACCCGCGCCCGTTCATCACGCGGAAGACCTCGTCGTCCAGGCTGTCCAGGCTGACCGTCACCCGTCCCAGACCCGCCTCCTTGAGCGCCTCGGCTTTTTGCGGCAGCAGGTAGCCGTTCGTCGTCATGGTCAGGTCGTCGAGGCCCGGGATGGCAGCCAGCCGGGCGATCAGCCTCTCCACTTCGTTGCGGACCAGCGGCTCGCCGCCCGTGATGCGGATCTTCTGCGCGCCCAGGCCCACGAAGACTCGGGCGACCCTCTCCATCTCCTCGAAGCTCAGCAGCTCGGCCTTGGGCAGGAACTCGTAACGCTCGCCGAAAATCTCCGCCGGCATGCAGTATGGACAGCGGAAGTTGCACCGGTCGGTGACTGAAATTCGTAGGTCGCGGAATGGCCTGCCCAGGGTGTCTGCGATCATGCCGCCGGACGCCCTCCACTCATTGCCATGAGGGCCGCCGCCGCCTTGCGGACCGCGATCCCGCGATGGCTGACCCTGTTCTTCTCCTCCGTCGTGAGCTCGGCCATCGTCCGGCCCAGCTCGGCTACGAGGAAGATCGGGTCGTACCCGAACCCGCCGTCGCCCCTCTGCTCCCGCACGATCCTGCCATCGCACACTCCCTCGTGGAAGCTGGGAGTCCCTCCGGGAGCGGCTATCGCTATGACGCACCTGAACCTGGCGCTCATGGCAGCGGGTTCCACTCCCTCCAGGTTGCGGAGCAGCAGATCGATCCGGTCCTGGGAGGAGCCCGGCGCATATCTGGCAGACCGGACGCCCGGCTCCCCGCCCAGCGCGTCGACCTCCAGGCCGGAATCGTCCGCCAGGGTGAGCATCCCGCCGAGCCGCGCGTACCCGGTCGCCTTCAGGGCGGCATTCTCCTCTAGCGTCGAGCCGGTCTCCGATATTTCATCGCTGATTCCCGCGTCGTCGAGCGAGACGCAACGGAACGGCACACCCTCAAGCAGCGAGGCCAGCTCGCTCAGCTTGTCCTGGTTGCCGGTGGCTATCAGCAGTCTCTCCCGCCCTTCATCCAATAGAAACCCACCTCGTCTCAATGCATCCATGATACCCCACACCGCTCAGACCACGCGAGACGGCTCCTCGTTGTCTTGATGACTCGCACGTCCAACTACGAGGTCACTACTGTGAAGTCAGGATCTGCCACCCCGCCAATGTCGTCCTGAGCAACCCGAAGGACCTGGGGCGGGGTCGGCCTCGACCATGCCAGGAGACAACAGCAGCAACATCCACTCGTCTGGCTTGAACACTACCTCCAAACAGATGACCAGGAATCCCCATCTCATACTCTCCGCGCCCTCTGCGATCTCCGCGGTCAAACTTCCCTTTTTGGTGGTTGACGAAATTCGTCACAGTGGGTTACACTGGAATTCGGTGGAGGAATTCGTAATCCCCCTCCAGACCGCTAGAAGGAGGATGCTGGGTAGTCATGATTCAATTCAAGGCGTGTGAGAGATGCAAGGGCGATATGATTCGAGTCCGGGACATGTACGGCGACTACGTGCAGTGCCTCCAGTGCGGCTCCGTCCACAACGTCCAGAGCGTCCGGGCCCACTTCGAGGTCCCGAGAGGTCGGCAGAAGCCCGGCCGCCCGAGGAAGCAGAAGGCCAAGCGCCCGGCAGCGTAGCCACGTGAAGATAACCCACGTCACCAGCGAGGTCTTCAAGTGGGACAGGCCGGCCATCTGGAACGGCAACCACCTGTACGGCCCCGGGCGCCTTCACAAGGTCACCGTATTCACTGACGAAGGCGTCACCGGCGTGGGCTGGAACGGCGGCACCGCCGCGGAGAGGCCCCTGGGCCTCATGCCCGGGTACGTCGACTACTTCCGCCCCCTGCTCGTTGGGCGCGACCCGCTGGACACGGCCGGGGTCGTCGATGCCCTTGGCAAGAACCAGATCAAGATCCTGGGACCGGCCGGCCTCAACACCCAGGTCCTGGCGGCCATCAACATCGCCTGCTGGGACATCAGGGGCAAGGTCGAGGGCCGGTCGGTCCACAGTCTGCTCGGCGGCGCACAGAAGCGGATCAGGACCTACATCGCCGGCGGGTACTACGCCGAGGGCAAGGGCCTGGCCGAGCTGCAGGACGAGCTCCGGTACAACGTGGAGGAGCTCCACTCCTCGGCCGTCAAGATCAAGATCGGCGACCCCGTCGCGGGATTCGACCTGGACATGAAGCGCGTCGAGGCCTCCAGGGACGCCATCGGCCCCGACGTGGTGCTCATGGTCGACGCCAACTGCGCACTCGACCTCGAGACCTCCCTGCGGTTCGCGAGCGCTCTCGAAGAGTACGACGTCTACTGGTTCGAGGAGCCCATGCCGATCCACGACTACGACGGACACCGCCGGCTGGCAGAGTCCACGAGCATCAAGATCGCCACGGGTGAGAACGGCTACACGACCGCCCACTTCCAAACGCTCCTCGATAACCGGGGCGCATCGATCCTGAACGTCGACGTGACCATATGCCCCGGGTACGACGTCGGCCTCGAAGTCGCGAACATGGCCAGGGACAGCGGCGTGACGATCGCCCCCCACGGCTGCCAGGAGTTGCAGCTCCCCCTCGCAGCGGGAGTCGCCCACGGCGAGTTCCTGGAGTACTACCCCACCGAGGTCGACCCCCTCCGGGCCGAGATGTTCCAGCCGAGGCTCCAGCCCGACGAGGACGGCTATGTCACCGTCCCCGACCGCCCAGGCGTAGGCTTCGAGCTCAACATGGACCTCCTAGACCGCTTCCGGGTCTCCTGACGCAGGTCCCTCCGCTCCTGACAAATCGGGAACCCATCCCCGGCGAGGAGGGCTCCTTACCCTTCTCTCCTGGCGGGAGAAGGTTGGGATGAGGGGGGATCTTCCTCCAATCTGGTCGTAGGGGCGGGTTTGAAACCCGCCCTCCCCTCGCCAGACGGCGAATCGCCTACCGCCCCACCTCAGCCAGCCCCACGAAGAACTCCAGCGACTCCGGGTTGCTCATCGCGTCCATGCTGATGGCCGCAGAAGGAGGCTCGCCGGACAAAATCCTCTTCACCGGCACCTCCAGCTTCTTGTTGTTCAGCGTCTTGGGCACCGAATCGATGCCATAGATCTCGTCCGGCGCGTGACGCGGAGAGAGCTGCGAGCGCAGGCGCCTCGTAATCGCCGTGCGCAGCCCATCGTCGAGCTCGACCCCATCTCGCAACACCACGAAGAGGAGCAGCCGCCCGCCTCCCTCGATTCCGCCCGTGTCGACCACCAGGCTGTCGAGCACCTCGTCCATACCCTCGACGACCCTGTAGAACTCGCTCGTACCCATGCGCACGCCGCCCCGGTTCAACGTCGAGTCGGACCGCCCGTATATGACGCATGTCCCCCGCTCCGTCACCCTGACCCAGTCGCCGTGCCTCCATATGCCGGGGAACAGGCTGAAGTAGCTCTCGTGGTACCGGCGTCTCCCAACGTCGTTCCAGAAGTAGATGGGCATGGACGGCATGGGCCGTGTGATGACCAGCTCGCCCACCTCATCGACTACTGCCTGTCCGGCCGCGTCGAACGCCTCCACGCTCGCGCCCAGGCAGCGGCACTGTATCTCGCCCGCGTATACGGGCAGCAGGTCGCAGGAGCCGACGAACCCCGTGCATAGGTCCGTGCCGCCGCTGAACGACCCCAGCAGCAGGTCGGGCCCCACCTTGTCATACACCCAGGCGAACCCCTCGGGCGAGAGGGGCGAACCGGTAGACCCCAAGCTCTTGATCCTCGACGTGTCGAAGTCGCGGGCCGGCTCCACTCCGGCCTTCATGCATGCGTATATGAAGGGCGCGGCGGTCCCGAAGTAGGTCACTTCCGCCTCATCCGAAAACCTCCAGAGCGCGTTCATGTCGGGGTAGGACGGATCGCCGTCGTACAGCACCGCCGTGGCGCCGTGGAGCAAGCCGCCGATCAGGAAGTTCCACATCATCCACCCGGTCGTCGTGAACCAGAAGAAGCGGTCGCCCGGCCCAATCTCAATGTGCAGCGACAGCACCTTCAGGTGCTCGAGCAGGATGCCGCCGTGACCCTGGACTATCGGCTTTGGCAGACCTGTGGTCCCGGATGAATATAGGACCCAGAGTGGGTGATCGAACGGCACGCGCTCGAAGGTCAAATCTCCCGGCTCCGACTCCAGATCGCCCCACAGCATCGCCGACTCGAGCCCACCCAGATCGGGGGCGCCGGACAGGTGTGGGAGTACCACGGTACGCTCCAGCTCCAGCAGCCCCGCCTGTATCTCCGACACGGCGTCGAGCCGCGGATACTCCCGCCCGCCGTACCTGTACCCGTCCACCGCCACCAGCACCTTCGGCTCGATCTGGCGGAAGCGGTCGACTATGCTCGTCACCCCGAACTCCGGAGAGCATGCTGACCAGATGGCCCCCAGGCTCGATGCGGCCAGGAACGCGATCACCGTTTCGGGAACATTCGGCATGAGCGCGGCAACACTGTCGCCCCTGCCCACGCCCAGCCGCCGCAGGCCCGCTGCCACTGCCCCCACTCTCTCGCGCAGCTCGCTGTACGACACCGACGAGGCCGCCCCTGACTCCGATCCCGCGATGAGCGCAGGGTGGTCGTCCTGCCTCCGCAGGGCACGCTCGGCATAGTTCAGGGTCGCACCCGGAAACCAGTGAGCTCCGGGCATGCCGGCGTCTTCGAGCACCCGCTCATACGGCGAGCCGGGTCCGACGTCGAAGTAGTCCCAGATCGACGCCCAGAACCCCTCCAGGTCGTCGACCGACCACTGCCATAGGTCGTCGTATCCGTCGAAGCGCAGTCCCCTCTCGGCGGCGAGCCAAGCCATGTAACGGCTGATGTTGGAACCGGCCATGCGCTCGGCCGACGGCTCCCACAACAGGTCGCCGTCCCTCACTGGCCCGGAGGCAATTGTGTGCACCATAGATGGGCTACCTATGGTGGGTGCTGGCCTTCTCGTCCACGATCTCGCGTAGAGCGGCGTTTAGTCTTGTCTGCCAGCCTTTCCCCATCCCTCTGAAGTGGGCGGCTATGTCTGCATCTAGCCTGATGGTGATCTGCTCCTTCACCGGGGCCTTCTGTTTGCCCCGCGTCCGGCGATACCTCTCGACGATGTGCGGCACGGCTTCAGAAGCTGGACGGAAACGGGCGAGCTCTTCACTCGAATACTCCCGTGCATCTGGATCAGAGGCGATACCAGCCCGGATTGCTTCGTCTTCTTCGGGGGTGGGTACAGCTATGTCATCCCTCAAGTTCCTTGACATAATCCAGGGCCTCCTTCCGCGTTGCCCTCCGTAGGCTTATGATCCGAACCCTGCTGGCCTCGATCAGTGAACACGATGAAATGCAGGACGAGCCCGATGAAGCCCCTTGCAGTCCATCGCGGCTCGTCATATTCATCATCAAACTCAACAACTGCAGTGTCCCAGTCGAAGTCCTCAGCAGCCGTGAAGTCCACGTGATGCTTCGCTAGGTTTGTGCGCCGCTTCGCTTCATCCCATTCGTACTCAATGTCCTAATTGTAACAACAAATAGAGGACTCGTCACATCTTCGCGTTGAACTCGGCGCGGTAGCCCTCGGCGTTGTCCTGCGGCTCGTACCCCACGCGTTGGCGGGCGTGGTCGATGTCCCAGAACCGCCAGGTGTTGCCCGATACGCCGTAGAAGATCTCGAACCCCAGCGACTCTACGTCGAGCGACTTCTGGACCAGCTGCGCCAAATCCCCGTAGGAACACCACGTCGCGAACGCGCGGATGCTGCCGAGGGGGTTGTTGCTCCTGGCGAACGTCCCGATCCTGAGGCACGCGAACTCGATCCCGAACTCATCGAAATAGTAGCGCCCCAGGGACTCGCCGTACTGCTTGGCGACGCCGTAATACCCGTCGGGGCGGATCGGCACGCGATGGTCCACCATCGGATAGCCGCCAGGCTCCAGGCCCTCGTAGCGCCCGGCGACTATGGCAGAGTAGGGATGGTCGCGCTCATACATGCCCGTCGCGTGGTTCGAGCTGGCGAACACGATCCGGCCCACCCCCGCCTGCTTCGCGGCCTCGAACACGTTGTAGGTCCCGATGATGTTGTTGGTGATCACGGTGTCCCACGGCGCGCTCGAAGAGGGGTTCGCGGCGAGATGGATGACCGCGTCGGCGCCGTCGAAGTGCGGGCGGATCGATGCGAGGTCCGAGACGTCCCCTATCGCCGACTCGAAGCCCTCCACGGGCCGCGTGTCGATCCCGCGCAGCTCATGGCCGGTCAGCCGCGCTCTCAACACGCCCCCGATCAGTCCGGCCGCGCCCGTTATCAGAATTCTCATCGCGCCGTCTCCTCCGCAGCACCTGGTTCGCGGCGCAATTGTAATCACGCCCGCATACACGGGCAAGGCGATGGCCTAAGCCCCCCCTGGCTGATTGAACATAGGGCACGCTCCCGCTACAATACCATTGGTCGAAATTCGCAATTCCCGTGGAGGTCCTCCTTGGCAAGGCCCCTCAAGTACCTGCCCCGCAAAGCGGCGCTTCCGATCGTCGCCGCCGTCTCGCTCATCATCCTCGCCGGCTGCGCAGCATCCTCCGGAGTCACCTCCGTCTCCTTCCCGGACTCCCCTCCCCCGCCGGGCCCTGCGCCGGCCAACCTCGTGGCCCTCAGCATGGCCTCCTACGTCACGGGCGACGCGGCCCCTATCGTCGAGACCACGCTGGCACCTCCGGACCCGGAGGGCACGCAGGTCGAAGTGAGACTCAGGGACGAGGCGGGCAGCGGGGCCTACCTCTTCGACCCGGGCGAGCTGACCTTCAGCGTCGGCGACTCCATCAACTTCGTCATCGAGTCCGAGACCGAATTCCACACCTTCACCGTCGAGGACCTGGACATCGACGCCGCGTCCGACGCGGGCGAGGCCGTCGAGTTCAACTTCAAGTTCGACCGCGCCGGCACCTTCCAGCTCGTCTGCATACCACACGAGACCCAGGGCATGGTCGGCACCATCACCGTCCAGTAGGGACGTTGATGCGGGCCACCTACAGGAACTTCGGCGACGATCCCTTCCCCACGCTCGTCGTGGGCAGCCTCCCGCGGCCCCTTTGGGTGCGAGACCTGGTCGAGGACCGCAAGGCCGGCCGCGTCACGCCCGAACAGGCCGACGAGATGCTCGACCACGCCATCCCGTCGGCCATCAGGATGCAGGAACGGGCCGGGCTCGACTACATCTCCGACGGCGAGTGGCGCAGGGAGAGCTACGTCAAGGTCTTCGCCGAGGCCGTCGACGGCTTCAGGCACGACCTGCTCGTGGCCGGCACCGGCGGCAGGACTCCCACTCTGACATACCCTGCCGTCGTACGCCGCATGGAGCAGAAGCGCCCCCTCGCCGGTGGTGAGGCCGAGTTCCTGCGGCGGCACACCTCCTCCAGGACCATCGTAGCCATCCCCTCGCCCTACACCGTCGCGTGCAGGCTGTGGAGCGCCGAGCACTCCGCTGGCGCATACAGCACCCGCGACGAGTTCATGGACGCCTGCATCCCCATCATCCGCGAAGAGGCGAAGCTCCTTGCCGGCCTCGGTGTCGACGCCATCCAGATCGACGAGCCGTGGCTGGCCCTACTCGTCGACGCTGACTTCCGCAAGCGCGGCGGCGTAACCGACATCGACCGCGAGATCGAGCAGTCCGTCAGGTGCGTGAACGAGGTCGCCGACGCCGTCGACGGCGTGCCCATCAGCGTCCACCTCTGCCACGCCCACTTCGCCCGCAAGCACGGCACCTCCGGCCCCTACGACATCATCATGGGCGCCCTTGGCGAGATGCGCGTCGAGCGCTTCGCCATGGAGTTCGCCACGCCCGACGCCGGCGGCATCGTCTCGCTCAGGGACTTCCCCGACGGCAAGGTGCTCGGCCTGGGGGTCATCGACCACACCGACACGCACGTCGAGACGGCGGACGAGGTCGTGCAGCGCGCCCAGGCGGCGATGCGCTACGTGCCCGCCGACCGCATATCCCTGAACCCCGACTGCGGCTTCGCCCCGTCGAGCATCAACCCCATGGACTTCGACGAGGCGTACCTGAAGCTCTCCGCCATGTGCAAGGGGGCCGCCCTACTCCGCGAAAAGCACGGCTGAGGGGCCGGCAATGGACCTCCTGAAGCGAATTACCACCGATCCTCAGGTGTGCCACGGAAAGGCATGCATACGTGGCACGCGGATCATGGTGTCAGTAATCCTCGACAACTTGGCGGCTTCGGTCCCAGTAGAAGAGATACTTGACAGCTACCCAAGCCTCGAGCGAGAGGACATCCACGCGGCAATCGCCTACGCAGCCGAGCTCGCCCGGGAAAGGGTTGTGACGACGACCACGTGAGCCGGCCACTTAGCTTCAAAATCGACGAGAATCTGCCAGAGGAAGTCGCAGTCGTTTTGAGGGAGGCTGGGTACGAAGCGGTATGGGTACGAGATCAGGGGCTGGCTGGCGAGCCGGATAACGTGATAGCCGACGTATGCAGCGCCGAGGGCCTTGTACTTGTCACCCTTGACTTGGACTTCGCCAACATACAGGTCTATCAACCTGACCGCACGTCAGGCATTATGGTGTTCAGAGTGCCCGAACAGAGCAAGCCCAAGTTGCTGGAAGTACTGAGGCAGGCACTGCCATTGCTCGAAACCGAGCAGGTCGACCAGCGTCTGTGGATCGTGGAAGAAGACAGGGTGCGGATTCGCGGCGGTGAATAGCATTCAGCGGCCTGAGCCGCGGTTCGACTGGTTCATACCCATCGACGGCGACGGCGCGCACATCGGCACCCGCAGGGCCGAGCGACCGCCCACCTTCGACTACCTGCGCTCCGTCGTGGAGACGGCCGAGGAGTGCGGATTCCACTCGCTGCTGATTCCCACCCGCTTCGCCAACGGCCTGTTCGAGGAGGGCGCGCCCCTCGCCGAGACCTGGACCATGGCCACCGCCCTTGCCGCCGTCACGAGCCGCGTCCGGTTCCTGGTCGCCGTCAGGCCCGGCTTCATATCGCCGGGGCTGTTCGCGCAGATGGCGGCGACGTTCGACCGCATCAGCGGCGGGCGGCTCGACGTCAACGTCGTGCCCGGCGGCATACAGGGCGACTTCGAGCGGCTCGGCGAGACCGCGGACCACGCCACGCGGTACGAGCGCGCCGCCGAGTTCATCGCCGCCTGCCGAGCCCTGTGGCACGAGCCCGCGCCCGTCGTGTTCGACGGCGACTTCGTGAAGCTCGACGGCGCGATGGCATCGCCGGGCCCGGTCGGCGACGGGCCGCGATTCTACCTGGGCGGCGCGTCGCCCGCGGCCCTGCGCCTGGCCGGGACGCACTCCGACGTCTTCCTCGCCTGGATACAGCCGCGCGACGCCATCGCGAAGCTGCTCGATGCCGCGCGCGTCGAGTTCGGCGCGGCTGGGCGTGCGCCGTCGTACGGGCTCAGGACGCACCTGGTCGTGCGGCCGACCGAGGGCGAGGCGTGGGACGCCGCCGCCGACCTCATATCCCGCGCCGACGCCGTCGTGAAGGGCCAGCGCCAGGCCGTGTTTGCGGGCACGCCCATGGCCGGCCAGGCGGCGCAGCTCCGCGAGGCGGACGGGCACCGCGTCGGCGAGCGGCTGTGGAACGGCATATCGACCGTGCGGGTCAACTGCGGCACGGCGATCGTCGGCACGCCCGCGCAGGTCGCGGAGGAGCTGCTGGCCTACTGGCGGCTCGGCATCGACGAGTTCATACTGTCGGGGTTCCCGCACGTGGAGGAGTGCCGGAGGGCGGCGGACGAGCTGCTGCCCGTCGTGCGGGGCCTCATCGACGGGGAGAGGCAGGGCTGACATGCCCAGCGCGGAGATCGTATCCATCGGCTCGGAGCTGCTGCTCGGCCAGATCGTCGACACCAACGGCGCGTGGATGGCCCAGCGCCTCACGAACGTCGGCGTCGACCTCTACTACAAGACCACCGTGGGCGACAACCCGGACCGCATGAAGGCCGTCGTCGGGCGGGCGCTCGACCGGTCCGACATCGTCATCACCGGCGGCGGGCTCGGGCCGACTCGGGACGACCTGACGCGCGAGACGGTGGCCGCGGTGACCGGCCGCGAGCTCGTGCTGGACCGCGGGCTGCTGGACCAGATCGAGCGGCGGTTCCAGCGGCGCGGGCTCGTCATGACCGCCAACAACTCGCGGCAGGCCTACATCCCCGACGGGGCGATCCCGGTCGAGAACCCGAACGGCACCGCGCCGTCATTCATCGTCCACGACGCGAGGGGTGTGGTGATCGCGCTGCCAGGCGTGCCCTTCGAGATGAAGTGGCTGTTCGACAACGAGGTCATCCCCTACCTGCGCGAGGCGTTCGAGCTGGACGAGGTGATCACCTACCGCGTGCTGAAGGTCGCGGACATGGGCGAGAGCGCCGTGGACGACCGCATCGGGCACCTGATCGCGGAGTCGCGGAACCCGACGGTGGGTGTGCTGGCGCACCCCGGGCAGGTGGACGTGCGGATCGCGGCGAAGGCTGGGAGCGAGGAGGAGGCCGCGGCGCTGATCGACCCCGTCGAGGCGGAGGTGCGCGGGCTGCTGGGGCGGCACGTGTTCGCGGTCGACGACGAGACGATGGAGGACGCGGTGGGGCGCGAGCTGGCCGGCGCGGGCGCGACGATCGCGGTGTACGAGGACCTGACGAGCGGGCTGGTCGCCGAGCGCCTGCTCGAGGCGGCGCCCGACCGGTTCGTCGAGGGCGTGACGGCGAATGGGCCCGGCGCGTTGCGGCGGCTGCTGGCCCACTCGCGGCGACCGGACGACGTCGAGGCGCTGCTGTGGGACGCGGAGTCGCTGGCCGACGAGCTGGCCTGGGCGGTGCGCTTGAGGTCGGGGTCGGACCTGGGCCTGGCGGTCCACGGCGTGCAGGACCCGGCCGACACCGCCGAGAACCTGGCCCGCGGCCGCACCGTCCTGTCCATCACCGACGGGCGCGGCTTCAGGCGTCGGTCGTACAACATGGCCGGCCGCGGCCGCCCCGACCGCACCCGCATGAGCCTCAACGCCATCGAGCTAGTGCGGGCGGCGCTGGTCGAGGGGTTTTCGTAGCCCCGTCGTTCCTGCGATTGAGAAGGCGGCTCTCCCCTCCCCCCGTAGGGGCGGGTTTGAAACCCGCCCGTCCCCGGCGCCACGCCGGGACGTTCCGCGTCGTTCGTGCTGAGCCTGTAGAAGTACGTCCCCGAACGAGGCGGAACGGGGACGGGAGGGGACACCCCACCGCGCCGCCCCTCTGGGTTCCTGCCTTCGCAGGAACGACGACTATATAGGCGCGCAATGACAGGTTGTTCAAAGGTCCCCTCGGGGGGAAGAGGGAGAGAGACCAACCGCGCCGGCCATGTCATTCCGAACGTAGTGAGGAATCTACGGACCTTGTTGTCCAGGCCTCGGCTCGTCGTGAGGGCAACCGCTTTAGATTCCTCCCTGCGGTCGGAATGACAGCCACAAGAGGGGAGAGCCCCCTTCTGTATCTTCACCCTCGGGGGGAAGAGGGAGAGAGACCAGCCGCGCCGGCCATGTCATTCCGAACGTAGTGAGGAATCTACGGACCTTGCCGTCCAGGCCGCAACTCGTCGTGAGGGCAACCGCTTTAGATTCCTCCCTGCGGTCGGAATGACAGCCACAAGAGGGGAGAGCCCCCTTCTGTATCTTCCCCCTCGGGGGGAAGAGGGAGAGAGACTAGCCGCGCCGGCCATGTCATTCCGAACGTAGTGAGGAATCTACGGACCTTGCCGTCCAAGCCGCAACTCGTCGTGAGGGCAACCGCTTTAGATTCCTCCCTGCGGTCGGAATGACAGCCACAAGAGGGGAGAGCCCCCTTCTGTATCTTCCCCCTCGGGGGGAAGAGGGAGAGAGACCAACCGCGCCGGCCATGTCATTCCGAACGTAGTGAGGAATCTACGGACCTTGTTGTCCAGGCCTCGGCTCGTCGTGAGGGCAACCGCTTTAGATTCCTCCCTGCGGTCGGAATGACAGCCACAAGAGGGGAGAGCCCCCATCTGTGTCTTCCCCTCGGGGGTAGAGGGAGAGACCAGCCGCGCCGGCCATGTCATTCCGAACGTAGTGAGGAATCTACGGACCTTGTTGTCCAGGCCTCGGCTCGTCGTGAGGGCAACCGCTTTAGATTCCTCCCTGCGGTCGGAATGACAGCCATAAGAGGGGACGGGCGGGTTTCAAACCCGCCCCTACGGGGGGAGGGGGGCTGGTCGGGGTGACTGGACTCGAACCAGCGACCCCCTGCACCCCATGCAGGTGCGCTCCCAAACTGCGCCACACCCCGACCTCGTTCCAGCATAGCACGGAGGGGGGAGAGTTTCCAGTTTCTAGTTGTTGGTTGTTAGTTGGGACAGGGAGGGATAGGGCGGAGCAGAATCCGGGCCTCGCAGATTCCCAACTAAGAACTAAGAACCCACAACTAACAACTACCCCCTTTCTGTGGTTAAATCCTGGGTATGCACGTGGCTGTCGCCAGGGTGAGTCTGCATTTGCCGGGGAACCGCGACTTGAAGGGGAAGCGGCGGGTTGTGAAGTCGCTGTGCGCGCGGGTCCGGAACCGGTTCGAGGTTGCCTCGGCGGAGGTGGGGGGGAACGACATGCTGCAGGCTGCGGATATCGGGATCGCGGCGGTCTCGAACAGCCGGCGGCATGCGTGGCAGGTGGTCGATGCGGTGGTGGAGTATGTGGAGCGGGGGGCCGGGGAGTACGAGGTGGTGGGGGTGGAGAGGGAGGACCTTTAATTGTGGGGCTCTTCCCCGGCGGGGCGAGGGGAAAGCCCCCTTCTGTATCTTCCCCCTCAGGGGGAAGAGGGGAGGGGGCCCCGGTCCCTTCCCCAAATCCCTTCCCCCCGAGGGGGAAGGTTAGGATGGGGGCTCCTCCCCGGCGGGGCGAGGGGGAAGGTTAGAGCCTGCCCTGAGCTTGTCGAAGGGATGGGGGCTCGCTCCCTTCCCCATTCAGCGCCTCCACAATCTCGTGACCCACCCCCTCCATATTCCCAAGCACCTCCGTGTTCCAGAACCTCAATACGCGGAAGCCCTTCGACTCCAACCACTCCGTCCTTTCACTGTCATAACGGCTCTCGGCGTGCTGGCCGCCATCCACCTCGACTATCAGCCTCCGCTCGAAACAGAGAAAGTCCACGATGTACGGGCCGACAGGCTGCTGCCTGCGGAAGCGGTAGCCCGACAGCTGGCGTTTCCGCAGATGCCGCCACAGCAGGCGCTCGGCATCCGTGGCATTACGCCTCAGCGATCTCGCCCTCTCCCTCGATTCGATCTCGCCCTGCCACTCGGAGTAGAGGGACTGTCTGTCGTCTCGCATCTTTTCTCACCTCTTCCCCCTGAGGGGGAAGATACAGATGGGGGCTCTCGCCTTGCCAGGGAGCGAGGCTGGGCTGTTCATATTCTGCTGTACGCTGCGGGCCGGGGAGTCAGCCCCCATCCTAACCTTCCCCCTCAGGGGGAAGGGACCGAGCCTCTCCGGGCCGGGGAATCAGCCCCCTTCCTAACCTTCCCCCTCGGGGGGAAGGGACCGAGCCTCTCCGGGCCGGGGAGTCAGCCCCCATCCTAACCTTCCCCCTCAGGGGGAAGGGACCGAGCCTCTCCGGGCCGGGGAGTCAGCCCCCATCCTAACCTTCCCCCTCAGGGGGAAGGGGGACCGAGCCTCTCCGGGCCGGGGAGTCAGCCCCCTTCCTAACCTTCCCCCTCGGGGGGAAGGGACCGAGCCTCTCCGGGCCGGGGAATCAGCCCCCATCCTAGCCTTCCCCCTCGGGGGGAAGGGACTGAAAGGGGGGAAAAGGGAGCGCCGCCGGTTTTGGGTGCCGGCGGCGCTATTTGTTTGGGTCTCGGTTGGTTGTCCGCGGCGGGGGGTCCGCCCTCTGGGAGGGAGAGCCCCCTTCCTAGCCTTCCCCCTCGGGGGGAAGGGAGCCGCGGTCTATGTTTTGTTTGTGTCGTGCTAGGAGCCGTCTCCGCTTGCGCAGGCATCTGCCGCGTCCACGTCGGTGCTGGCCGCGTTGGCCAGGGCCGCCGGGACACAACCCGTGAAGCTGTTGCCGCTGATGCGGACCCTCTCCAGGTTGACCAGGTTGTCCAGCGTGTCCGGCAGATCGCCGCTCAGGCTGTTGTCCTTCAGCCACAGGTTCGTCAGCGCGGTCAGGTTGCCGATCGACCCAGGCACCTCACCCGTCAGGCTGTTGCCGTGCAGGTACAGCCGCTCCAGGTTGACCAGCGCGCCCAGACTGCTGGGAATACCACCCGTCAGCCCGTTGCCGTAGAGACCGAGCCATACCAGGTTGGTCAGCCCGCTCAGATCGGGGATGGGGCCCGACAGGTCGTTCTGCTGCAGCGTAATGTGCGTCAGGGAACTCAAGTTGCCCAGCTCGCTCGGTATCGACCCGGTCACCATGTTGCCGTGCAGGTACAGGTTCGTAAGGCTGCTCAGGTTACCCAGCTCAACCGGTATAGACCCTGTGAGGCCACTACCGTCACCAGCCGGGGAGTCCAGCCTCAGCCACTCCAGGTTCGAGAGCATCCCGAGATCACTCGGAATCTCGCCCGTCAAGTGGTTGTTCTGTGCGAACAGCCGGGTCAGGCTGGTTGCACCGCCAAGACCGTCATCTATACCTGTCAACTCGTTCCGCTGCACCCTCAGGATGCTCAGCTTCTTCAGATCTCCGAGCGCACCCGGCACCGTGCCGTGCAGGCTGTTCTCGTTCAGGTTCAGCTCCGTCAACTCGCTCAGCTTCGCCAGCGAGGCCGGGATCTCACCCTCGAGGCCCTTGCGGGTCAGCCTCAACTGGGTCACGCGCATCGGGTCACCGGAAACCACCACGTACAGCCAGTGGACAATCGACGTGTCTTCCGACCACGTCAACGAGGTACCGGTGCCCTCCAAGGTATCCTTGGCGTCGAGCAGGACCTCGCAGTCGTTGCTCAGGCCAATGTTGCCCTCGACGGTGCAGCCAGGGTACATGTTCATGACCGCGATGGTCACGCTCATGGTCTCGATATCCGTGCCGTCGCTCGCGCTCACCGTGACCAGGTGGCTCGCCATCATCTCGTAGTCCAGCTCCATGCTGGTCGTTATCTCGCCCGTCGCCCCGTTGATTGCGAAGTAGTCGGCGCTGGCGCCGCCCAGGGTGTACTCGATCGTGTCGTTTGCGTCCTCATCCGTGGCCGTCACTGTGCCAACCGAGGTGCCCGCAGGCATGTTCTCGTACACCATCAGCCCTTCACCCGTGCCCTCATCGAATGCCGGCGGGGTGTTGACCGCTGGTCCCAGCGTAATGACTGCGTCGTCGTCCTCGTCAATTACGGTGATCTTAACCATGATGGTGTCGGATGCACCCGACGGGTCAGTAGCCGTCAGCGTCACCATGTAGTACTTGGCATCATCAGGCAACGCCTCGTAGTCCAGCTCCACCGCCGTGCTGATCTGACCCATGTTGTCGACCTTGAAGTTGTCAGTGTCGTCAACCGAGTACACCAGCAGGTCGTCGTCTGCAGCCACCACAGGCTCACCGACCTTGCCCTCCGTATTCTCCATCACCGAGCGCTCGGCCACCGGCTGATCACCAGGTGTGTTCGGGTCCTGGTCGTCATTGAACTCCGGAGCCGTGTTGGCAGGGTCGTCCATCTGCACCGCACGCGTCGGGGACTCCATAGCCGTGTCCTTGGACTCGTCCACGTCAGTAGTGCTCGCGTCGTCGGCAGGATTGGCGATGTTGTCCGTGTAGGTCGCCGTCGCACGCAGGCAGTACCCGACCTCAGCGGTTGCATCATCGCCGTCGTGGTCATAGGTGTACGAAGCCGGCGTGTAGAGGGGCGAATTGGCATCAGTGATGTCAGCCCACTCACGGCCCGCCGTCCCTGGGACCACCAGAACGTCAGCGCAGGCTTTGACAGGGTCTGGATCACTGTCAGCATCAGCAGGCACGTTGGTGTCATCCGCTGCGAGCGCCGCGATTCTCGCCCACTGCCAACTCACTCCGGTGACTCCACCGTCCTCGTCGCTGAGCGTGGCCAGCACCGACTTGCCCTCCTGGGGCTCCTGCACACTGATCTTCACCTCGCCGTCGTCTTCCTGGTCCACCACCTTGATCGTCACGGCCAGTGTGGCATAACGGGTCCGATCCACATCGCCAACAGTGCGGTCGGGATCGCCGTCACTGTCATCTTCAAAGCCGCCCGACTCGGCCACGACGGTTATCGAGTACGAATCCTTGTCCTCAAAGTCCGCCCCATCTGCACCAAGAAGGTCATCGCCCGCCATGAACGCTAGCACACCATCAGTCTCACCAATGGTGAAGTGCTTCGCGTCAGGACCCTCTACTTTGTAGGTTATGTTCGCGTCAGCGTCGAGGGTGGCGTCATCATCTTCGTCCGCCGCGGTGTAGGCAACAACAGGGGTGTTCGTACCAGGGGTCGCGAGCTCAGCTTGGTCGACCTCATTCTGGCGCAGGGCCAACAGCTCAGGGGCCGTGCCAGCAGTCGTCTCGTTCTCGTCGATGTACAGCGTTACATTCGCATCTGCCTTGGCAGCAGTCGCAAACTCCGCCGCTTCGTTCACGTTCTGAATCGACACCGTCACCGTCGCACTACCCGTGGCTCCAGTCGGATCCGTTGCCGTAATCTCGACCACGTAGTCGTTGGTGCCGTCCGCATCCCGATCGTCCGAGCCGGCCGCTGTCCGAGGATCGCCACCGGTCTTGCACGCGGCAGCTACATTCTCAAAGTCACGCTCGCCACTCAGGCTCAACTGACCACTTGTCTCGCCAATCCCGAAACAGTCAGCGTCAAGACCGCCGGTAATCGTGTACAGCCGAGGGTCGCCGTCGGCGTCCGTCGCCAATAGCGGGTCGCCGATGTTGCCATCCGCGTTCTCGTTGAACTCGAGCTCTATCTGCACCCCGGCCGCGTCCTCATCATCATCCAGGCCGGCGAAGGACGGAGCGGCGTTCGCCAGGGCCTCGTCCACCACAGGCCCTATGGCCGCCATAGCCGTCTGCGCACCAAAGCTGTCGGTGTAAGAGACCGTCGCAAGCAGCCAGCCGCCAATGTCGTCGTCGCCCGGCGGGCGGTCAGCCGAGGTCGCGCCGGTTATCTCCGTCCACGGACCGGTCGCACTGGGACCACGCGACCACTGCCACGTCGGGTCTTTAGCGTTGTCATCATCCTCGTATTCGGCTACCAGGTCCCTCGTTGCCTGCGCCTGGAGTTGGGTGAAGGTCACCGTCCCAGGCTCGTTAAGGTTGATCACCGTCACGGCAACGTCCAAATCACCACCCAGGGCCTCCACGGTCACCATGTAGACGTTGTCGCCCGCGCCCTGGTCGCCAGAGGTATCTTCGTCTTCGTCCCCGTCCTTCGCGGTCTCGAAGTCGGGCGGGTCCTCGAACGTGAGCACGCCGTCGTCGGAAATCTCGAAGAGATCCGCGTCGGGACCGCTCAACTTCCATTCGGGGTCGCCCGCGTCAGCGTCCTCGTCCGTAGCAACGAACGTCGCGACCGGAGCGTCATCGTTCTCATCGTAGGAGACCGTCATCATCCCGGTAATCACTGCGTCGTCGTCCTCGTCGGTAACCGCGATCTTAACCATGATGGTGTCGGACGCACCCGACGGGTCAGTAGCCGTCAGCGTCACCATGTAGTACTTGGCATCATCAGGCAACGCCTCGTAGTCCAGCTCCACCGCCGTGCTGATCTGACCCATGTTGTCGACCTTGAAGTTGTCAGTGTCGTCAACCGAGTACACCAGCAGGTCGCTGTCATCCGCAACCACCGGCTCGCCGACCTTACCCTCCGTGTTCTCCATCACCGAACGCTCGGCCACCGGCTGGTCACCAGGCGTGTTCGGGTCCTGGTCGTCATCGAACTCCGGAGCCGTGTTCGCAGGATCGTCCCTCTGCACCGCACGCGTCGGGGACTCCATAGCCGTGTCCTTGGACTCGTCCACATCAGCGGTAGTGTCGTCGTCGTCAGGATTCGCGATGTTGTCCGTGTAGGTCGCCGTCGCACGCAGGCAGTACCCGACCTCAGGGGAGACGTCGGTCGCCTCATCGCCGTCGCCGTCGTGGTCGAAGGTGTACGAATCCGGCGTGTAGATGGGCGAAGTGGCATCAGTGATGTCAGCCCACGCAACGTCCGTCAGAGTGTCGTCGACGTCAGCGCACGTCTTGACAGGGTCTGGGTCAGTGCCTTCGTCGTCACCATCCGCCATGAGCGCCGCGATCCTCTGCCACTGCCAACTCACTCCGGTGACTCCACCGTCCTCGTCGGTCAGCGTGGCATGCAGCGACTTGCCCTCCTGGGGCTCCTGCACACTGATCTTCACCTCGCCGTCGTCTTCCTGGTCCACCACCTTGATCGTCACGGCCAGCGTCGCATAGCGCGTCCGATCCACATCCTCAACAGTACGATCGGTGGCTGTGTCAGCCACAGGAGTTTCGCTTCCGCCCGACTCGGCCACGATGATTATCGAGTACGAGTTCTTATCCTCGAAGTCCGCCCCATCTGTGCCAAGAAGGTCAGCCCCTGAGGCGATACCTAGAGCGTCTTCAGCCCCAGTAGCCCCACCAATGGTGAAGTGCTTCGCGTCAGGACCCTCTACTTTGTAGGTTATGGAGGTGTCAGCGTCGCCAGCGTCTTCGTCCGTCGCCGCGTAGTCAGCAACAGCGGTGTTGCTATCGCCAGTATCCGCCGTCTCGTCGGCATCGACCTCATTCTGGCGCAGAGCCAGATCAGCACCGCCACCAAGGGTTCCAACCACCTCGTTCTCGTCGATGTAAAGCGTGATATTCGCATCCGCCTTGGCGGCAGTCGCAAACTCCGCCGCCTCGTTCACGTCCTGGATAGACACCGTCACCGTCGCACTACCCGTGGCTCCCGACGGATCCGTAGCTGTTATCACCACCACGTAGTCGTTGGTGCCGTCCACAGTCCGATCATCATCGGGGTCGGCGTCCGCGGTCCGAGCATCACCGCCGGTCTTGCACGCGGCGGTCGGAGTCTCGAAGTCACGCTCGCCAGCCAGGCTCAACTGACCCGTTGTCTTGGCGATCCCGAAACAGTCTGCGTCGAGGCCGCCGGTAATCGTGTACAGCCGAGGGTCGCCGTCGGGGTCCTTCGCCACCAGCGGGTCGCCGATGTCGCCATCCGCGTTCTCGTTGAACTCGAGCTCTATCTGCACCCCGGCCGCATCATCATCATCATCCAGGCCGGCGAAGGACGGAGCGGCGTTCGCCAGGGTCTCATCAACCACAGGCCCTATGGCCCCCATGGCCGTCTGCGCACCGAAAGTGTCCGTGTACGAGACCGTCGCAAGCAGCCAGTTGCCAACGTCGTCGTCGGTTGGCTGGCGGTCCGCCGATGTCGCGCCGTCTATCTCCGTCCAGGGACCTGTGGCGCTAGGACCACGCGACCACTGCCACGTCGGGTCCTTGGCGTTGTCATCATCATCGTATTCGGCCGTCAGATCCCGCGTTGCCTGCGCCTGGAGCTGGGTGAAGGTCACCATGCCAGGCTCGTTGACGTTCGTCACGGTCACGGCAACGTCCAGGCTGCCGCCCAAGGCCTCCACGGTCACCATGTAGACGTTGTCGCCCGCCCCCTGGTCGCCAGAGGAATCAGGGTCTTCGTCCCCGTCCTTCGCGTCCTCGAAGTCGGGCGGGTCCTCGAAGGTGAGCACACCGTCGTCGGAAATCTCGAAGAGGTCCGCGTCGGGACCGCTCAACTCCCATTCGGGATCGTCAGCGTCAGCGTCAGGATCCGACGCGGTAAAGGTGTCGATTGGATCCGTCCCGTTCTCCGGGTAGTCGTATTCAGCATCCGCGGCCAAGGCCACGGGCGCGAGGAGCACCAGCGTCGCCAGAATGGCGGCGACCAATCCCAGACGTGCCAATACTGTGCTGAACCGTCTTTGGAGGCAATTGCAGCGGACTCAGGCTCGGGGGAGTCACCATCAACGGGTATGGCCAGCGTGATGTCCACGTTGTTCTCACGGTCGATCACCACCTGCTCCACGGTCGTCTGCAGTATCTCCCGGCGCTCAGCATCACTCAGCTCATCTATGCCACGGCCCACGTCCCTCGACCAGGCAAGTACTCGCTCCATCAACCGACGCTCCTCACTGCCCCTCGCCTCACGAGCTCGATACTCCTCCACCCTCGCCCTAGCACTCTCCAAACGCTCCGTGATGAACTTGCGCTGTACGTCCAACTGGGACTCCGTGATCTTCCCCGACACGAACAACCTGATCGCACGGGCCTCTTCCATCTCGATATCCCGCACGCCTCGCTCAGCCTCAGCGATCTCCTCTTCCAGTCCAACCCCGCCCTCACTATCGAGGGCGTCGATGCCGGCCACGATCACCGCAGGGTCCTGGATCACTCGCTTCACCTCAGCCCATATCGGCTCCTCCAACTGCTCAGCTCGGATGTACGGCCGCTCTCGACATCGCAACCGAAGACTGTGCATCCCACCGCACTTGTAGTACCGGTGAGGGGCCGGATAGTCGTAACGGTACCTCTTCCCGTTCCGAACGTTCGTCGTCCCCCACGTAGACTTGGCATGGAACCGGTGGCCGCACTCTCCGCACTTCACAAGGTGCTGCAACAGGTACACCACCTTCGTGTTACGCTTCGACCGCGTGCTACGCTGCTTCTTCAGCGACTGTGCTCGAGCCCACGTCGCATCGTCGATCACCTGCGGTATCGGTATCTCGATCCACGACTCCCTAGGCTGTTCGTGGAGCTTCACACCGTCCTCGGTCGCCACATGGCGATACCTCCCATAGACCCACGTGCCCCTGTAGGTCGCATTCCCCAGTACGTGGAGCACTCGGGACTGAAACCAAAACCGCTTGCCGGTCGGCGTCGGTACACCATCGTCCGTCAACCGAACAGCTATCGAGTGGGACCCCATCCCCTCACGGACATACATGTCGAAGATACGCCGCACGACCGCCGCGGCCTCCTCCACCACCTCCGGCCTGCCATCGGCTCCTATCCGGTACCCGTAGGGAAGACCACCAGTTGGCGCACGTCCCTGCTTGGCCATTCCACGCTTGCCCATCGCTGAACGCTCTCGAAAGTTGTCCAACTCGATCTTCCCGATCGCAGCCATCAGACCAAAGGTCTTCATGTCGATCGCGTCCATCACAGCTTCCAAACGTAGCTCGTGAGCCTCGACCACTTCCATCAGCGCGGCCGCAGGGTACATCCCACGGCTCAGACGATCGGACTTCCAGCACACGATCACATCGAACCGTCCTTCGCTGGCATCGGTCAGCATCCGCTGGAACTCGGGGCGCTTCTTCGACCAACCCCTGCCCACCTCCTGGTAACGCGCAACTATGCTGAGTCCCCTGCTCTCGCAGTGGGCTTCCATATCTCCTATCTGCTCGGAAATCGAGGTCTTGTCCTCTCCGTCCTGGCTCTTGTCCGACACCCGAGCGTAGATCGCCGCTCGATTCCCATCCATCTTCCTACCAGCGGTTCTCGACATTGCTCCCTCCCCTTGTAGCTTCCAAAACTCTGAGATCAAGCACTTAACAAACGATTACAATAATGCTAGCATACAAGAATGGATAAGGTGCTATCAAGAATCAGGCAGAACCCCCGCAATGTACGGTTCGACGATCTCCGCAATGTCTGTGACCGTTACTTCGGACGGCCCAGGCAGAGCGGAAGTCACCTGTTCTATAGCACGCCCTGGCAGGGAGAGCCGCTAGTCAATATCCAAAGCATCAAGGGCATGGCCAAGCCTTATCAAGTACGCCAAGTGCTCAAGGCAATTGACAAACTGGGGGAGGAGTCACCATGAACAACCATGACCGTTACGCCTATCGCGTTATCTGGTCCGATGAAGATGAGATGTACGTGGGCCTATGTGCGGAGTTCGGATTGCTCAGTCACCTTGACGACACCCCGGAGAAGGCGTTCTCCGGCATTAGGGATGTGGTCGCTTTCGCCGTGAAGAGCCTACATGAGGATGGCGTTCCGATCCCGGAGCCAATTTCCACACGCCGCTACCGCGGCACAATCACCGTTCGAATCCCCCCTGAGACCCACCGGGCTCTGGTGATGGACGCCGCTGAGGCTGGCGTAAGCATGAACCGCCTGGCCACTGAGCGGTTGTCACTGCGACGCTAAGCTCTTGCGCCGCTCTCTTGGTCGACCATGTTCTGAAGCGAAGGGCAACAGCCAGCCTCGAGGGATTGACTGCTCCGCTAGGAGATGGAACCTTGTCCTCCCCGTCCTTGGCTCTTGTCCGAAACGCGGGTGAAGATGGCCACCCGTTCTGCCTTCCTCTTGGTGGTCCTCGCCATGTTCGCCTCCTTCATTGGCGCCTTTCCGCAGGACTCTCACCCGAAGACCACTTCGTCCCCACCCCGTCTGTCTCACCGCGTGTGACGCCCGAAGATCGCGGTGAGACGGCCTTTAGCCCGGCGTTATGCGGCTTCGACATCGGTGAGCTCGAAGTCTCGTCTCTTGACCAGAAGATGCTTCCGTTCGGATTCCGCAAGCGCATACGCGAGGCATTCGCCGAAGTTCAGTCCAGCTGGGTGATTGCCCATTGCCGAATCGCCGCCAAGCTCTGCCCGCGGCCTGCGCTTGGGCAGGCGTGACGGGCTCCAACACAATCGCCGCGTCTTTCAGGAAGCATCGAGCTCATATCCGGGTGCAGCGCGGCTGAGACTCTCCAGAACGATTGTAGTGTCCACGAGAGTGGCGACGGACATTCGGCAGCGCGATGCCTTCGTGATGGCCCTGGCATAGCGCTATGTGTCCGGCTCGTGGAACAGGACAGCGGGAACCGCCGACCTGTCTACAATCACCTGGGCAGCCCTCGCTCGTCATGTGGGAAGTCGCCGTGCTCTACGGCCGACGGGCCGTCTCCCATCATGCCTGCGCAGCGCCTTCCGGTGCGAGAAGTCTTGGGCGCGGGCCTCGGAGCTGAGTTCGCTCCTCTCACGCTCCAGGCGCTCCCTGAGCGTCACCACAATCGCGCCCATCATGGTTTCGCCCGTAAGGTGCGCAAGCTTCCCGGCCAACCTACACGTCTCCTCGTTCTTGATGTTGAGACCTCATGGGACCCTCTACGTGGTGTCGTGCATGACAGCGGTGTCACACGTGACACCCGTTATGACGGCTGGGAAAGCGAGGGGCTCTCGTGGTGTCATGGGGCTGTACAGGAAAACGGCTTAGTTCCGAAAACGGAAGTGGGTGGAATGTTGAAGCTGATTCGGGGGGAAAGGCCCCCTACAGGACTATCGGAGGAAGCACTTCGGTTCCGGTGCAGCTTCCGGCGCCGGTTCCAGTCGCCAGCTACGAAAGTTCCGTTTTCGGAAGTGGCCCCTCGGGGGAGCGACTTCCGTTTCCCAGCTTCAAATGTTCCGTTTTCGGAAGTGGCCGATGTTCCTGCTCTCAGCTACGGATGGGTCGAGTCTCGGATGTCGAAGGAGGAGAGAGATGGAGGAGAAATTGCTTGATGGTGACGCCGCGGACAACTTGGAGAGTGTTCAGAGCGTGCGTTTGACGGCGCTGCTGCACGACCTGGTGAAGGATGGAAAGCTGGAGGCCGCCCAGCTCCTAGGGGTCAATCACAAGACCCTGACGGCCGCGCTCGACTCCGGGGTACTGACTCCCCGGCTGTCCGACGCCCTGGAGAAGGTGCTGCTGTCGAGGGACAAGGAGACCTCCGAGAAGGTCGGGGAGCGTTTGGACGAGCTGGTGAGCCGCGTGAAGGCCATTGAGCACCAGGGGAAAGACATCGCGGGCGAGATCGAGGAGGCCGTCAAGGGAGAGGTGGAACGGCGGATGACGGAGTGGCGCAGAGCCGTGGATGAGGACGCCGGCTCCCAGGACGAGCGCGCACCAGACGCAGTGGACAGAGCGAAGGCCTCACCTCGAACGCTGTTCAGGACCACGAGCCCCTCGGTGATCACGATGGAGCCTCAACCGGGCGACGAGCACGTCTTCGGGGACGCGTGGCCGCTGGTTGACGAGTGGCGGAGGTTGCGGGAGAGCCACCCGTTCCAAGGGAAGGGAGTGGAGTGGCTGCAGGACGAGGAGCGGCTGAGGGAAGTGGAGATCGAGCTCGTCGGCGAGCACGACCTGACGATGCCTCCCGACACGGACCCGTGGGACAGCCTGAGCCGGAGGACGCAGGTCCGCTGGCGCACGCAGACGCTGGAGAGGGTGCACAGGGAGCGGGTGCTGGCGCAGATCAGGCGGAGGATCAGGCGGATTCTGACCTTCAATCTGTGGCGGGACTAGGCTCCCGGTCAATCTGGGGCCCGTGGTCGGTCCATCATGGGCACATAGCAGACAGTGATCCGGTCGAGGGGCTCTGTTTCCGTTGCCAACGGCCCCGCTCATAGGTGATACTGGGTTCAGTTTCAGGCTTTTCCAGCGTTTCCCGCCCTAGAAACCCGCAAGCCTGTATTTAAGCCGGCGAGCGAGCAAGCCCGCGACCAGGCTGAGGCCCAGAACTATCAGCGCCATCCCTGCTGCAACCACGGCTACGGCCTGGAGCACGGGATAGTCGAGATCGTACGTGGCGCTGACCGCCAGCCGGCCGATGCCGGTTGCACCGAACACCATCTCGACCACGATTGCGCCGGCCAGGAAGCCCCCGAACAGGATCGGGGCCCACATCAGGAAGTTGCCCAGGCAGCGCACGAGGCACGCCCCCGCCGGCAGTCCACCGCCGCGCGGAGGCTCTATGTCCTCGCTGTCCAGGACTTCCAGGATGCTGGAGCGTATGATTCGGACCATGACTGCCCCGGCAAGAACTGACGGCACCAGAGACGGCAGGACAAGCTCGTTCATCGGGCCGTCCCGCGACCACATCCGCAGGACCAGAATCAACATCAGGGCGAGCCAGAGCCAGGTACTCGCAAACTCACCGTCGACAAGAGAGTATCGCGTAAGACACAATCTGGGTAGCCCAATGTCGGGTTGCGTGGACCTGTCGGAGTTCGGGCTGAGAGGGGGCCGGGATGAAGTCTAACGAACGCATCAAGGTACTGGTGGTGGACGACCACTCCATTGTTAGGGAGGGGCTGAAATACGTCCTGGAGCAGTCTGGCGAGTTCGAGGTCGTGGGACAGGCGGGGGACGGCGAGGAGGCAGTCAGAGTGGCGGCCGAGGTGTCTCCGGACCTAGTGGTGATGGACGTCATGATGCCGAGGAAGGACGGAGTGGAAGCTTGCCGCGATATCATTGAATCCGCCCCCGAGACGCGTGTCGTCATGCTGACGGTCGCAAACGAGGAAACGGCGGTGCTGGAGGCGGTGGCTGCTGGTGCAACCGGGTATCTTCAGAAGGAAACCGACAGGGAACGGCTCCTTTCGACGTTGCGAGGCGTATTCTGCGGAGAGCTTCGCTTGCCCGCTGAGCTTGTGCGGGGCGTGGTCGCGGCGGTCCGCGGTGTCACAGAGGCGGGCGATGCGGCCGATACCGCCGGGCTGACTGTGAGGGAGCGGGAAATACTCGTCTCCTTTGCTGGGGGCATGTCGTACACCCGGATAGCGGAACAGAGAGGCGTCAAGGCGGCGACCGTGCGTAACGCCATCTATGGCATCCAGCAGAAGTTGGGGGTAACGTCGATGCAGGGCCTGGTGCTATGGACAGCGCGGAGCGGGCTGCTGGATGACTATGACCCGGAGAGTTAGGGCTGTGCGCCCGGGCAATCAGCGGTGTTCGGACATGGAGACGGCTCGAGGATCCCACTACAGCCGGGGTGTCCACCTGGTCGCGTCGGCGGCAAGTGCCGTGGGCATGATGGGCTGGGAGCGTGGCGACGGCGACCCGGACGGGTTGAGATTCCTCGCGCGGACCTTCGTCTGGGCGCGCTGGTTAATCGTCGCCCTCGGTCTAATGTTGTGGGTGTACCGGCCTGCGGATTGGCTGGAGACCTATGTGCCGTATCTGCCGGGGCTCTTGCTGCTGGTAGGGCTCAACGGATACACGCACTACCGGCTGGCGACGGAGAAGGCCGTGACACGGGGCTGGATTCTCCTAAATGCGACGCTGGATGTGTTCATACTCTCGAATGCTGTGGCACTAGGCGGGGGATTCAGTCAGCAGTACTTGCACCTGCTGTACTACCCTCAGCTTGCCGGGTACGCGGTGGTTCTCACGTCCTTCCGGCTGACGATGGCCTGCGCGACCTTTGTGGCCGCTCTTTATCTTGTCGTCAGCTTGATCGTTGGGGACGGCATCGACACTGCTGTGATGGAGGAGAGAACCCTAGCCGCCCGGATTCTCGTCATGTATGCGGTGGCCGCAATTGTCAACATCATCGCCAGATTCGAGCGAATGAGGTGGAGGCAGTCCGTCGAGCGCGAGCGCGAGCTGCAGCGTGAGCGGGTCGAGTTCTCCCAGACGATTCACGACACCTCAGCGCAATCGGCGTACATGATCGGGCTTGGCATCGACACCGCCAGGGCCCAGGCTGGGGCCACCAACCCGGAGCTGGCCGCCACCCTAGAGGCGACCTCACGGCTGTCCCGCTCCGCCACTTGGGAGCTGAGACACCCCATCAATATGGGCAGAATCTACGAGGGTCGTGCGTTGAGTTCCACTCTCAAATCCCACGCCGCCAGTTTCACCAACGTCACGTCTGTGCCCTGCGAGTTGACGCATACCGGAGTCGAACCGTCCCTCTCAACCGAGACCAAAGGCCTGCTCTTCTCGTTCGCTCACAACGCGCTCACCAACGCCTACCGCCATGCCCAGGCAACCAGGGTGGCGATCCACCTGGCGTGTGAGAAGGAGGAGGTGAGGCTGTCGGTGCTGGATAACGGGATAGGGCTTCCCGGCGACTATGCGCAGCGCGGTCACGGCTTCTCGAACATGGACGGGGACACCCAGCGATTGGGAGGCCGTCTTGTCGTCGAGGAGAGGGGCGCTATGGGCGGCGCGACCGTGACGTGTGTGATTCCGCGAGGCGGGGCTTAGCCATTCCACAGTAGCTGAATAGGTATTGGCAGCCAAGTTCCCAGTGTTCCTTTCCCCTGCCAGCACGGCGCAAATTTGACCGAGTAGGGCGCTTGGCGCGTGCGACCCACGAATATTCACTGCCCCAGATGGGGCAAATGCCCTGGCCCATCCAGGGCATTTGGTACTTGTTTGCTGCGATGTCTTGACCTTACGGTGGCTAGTGTCATGGGAATCTGCCAGATGAACATGGGGGGAGTCTCTGTGAACAAGATCGCAGGACACTGGGTCCGGCCATGTTTGCTCTTTCAGTCTTCCTCCTGACCTTTGCGTTTGTAGCCTGCGGGGACAACGAAGAGACTGTAGAGTATGTGTCCGCGATGCCCGTCTCCTCCACATCAATGACTGAAACTGCTACACCTCTCGGTTCGGAAGGCGGTGAGACAGGGGATACTACCGAGGAGTCGGAGGAAGGTCCAGTGATCTTCGCCTCCGTCAGTGCCGGCGG
Source organism: Dehalococcoidia bacterium (assembly GCA_965116315.1). GTDB lineage: Bacteria > Chloroflexota > Dehalococcoidia > Lucifugimonadales > CAJWER01. The sequence continues at coordinate 4,011,942 of OZ220672.1, read as the reverse complement.
GTTCCACCTCTGCCAGGTGAGGATTGACGACTCCGTCGCCTGCTGGGGGTTGAACGAGGAAGGGGATGGCGCTGTTATCGGCTGGGCCACCCCCGCCATCCGGCGAGTTCGCCTCCGTCAGCGCCGGAGTCGGACATAACTGACTTCTAAACCAGGCCCAAAATGGACATTAACGCTGCCCCATCTGGCGGACATTTTTCCCGGAAGTCAACACTGGTTTCCTGGAGGTCAAAGTGGTGCGGAACAGAATAGGCAGTTCCTTAGTTAGACATATACGCGGGTCTCTGGTTACCGGGTCGCTGCTCCTTCTGCCAGTCGCCCTGACCTATTTGATCGTCAGTTTCGTGTTCGATCTGGCAGATGGGGTCCTTCGTCCCTGGGTTGAGTGGATTGCCGGGCAGTTCGGTTTTGACTTGTCCTTGCCGGGTCCCGGCATCGTTGCCGCGGTTATCGTGGTATACCTGATTGGAGCTCTCGTATCTCTCAGACTCGGCAAGACTGCGGTCAACTGGGCCCGGGACTCCCTGCTGCGGATACCGCTTATCGGGGCGGTCTACTCTGCTAACCGGCAGCTGATTGAGTCCTTTTCGGGAACTAGTGTCACCGGATTCAAGCGGGTAGTGCTGGTGCAATTCCCCAGGGCCGGTGCATGGAGCCTTGGCTTCCTAACCGGGATAACTGATACGGATGGCGTCGAGAAACTGATAATGACCTACGTACCCACCGCGCCCCTCCCTAACTCTGGATTCGTGGTGCTGATGCCGCCCCAGGACGTCTTGGACACGGATCTTACGGTACCGGATGCCATGCAGCTCATATTTTCCGGGGGCATCGTCTCCCCTATGACGGTCAAGACCAGGATGATAGATGTTGCCGAGGTCGAAGAGCAGATTCGGCAGGGTACGCAAGAAGGGCTAGACCAGCGACAGTCAGACCTTGGACATTAGCCGAGACAAGACGAGACTGGACTTGGAGGAAAGTGACTTGGGCAGACTGAATTCGTCAGTCCCGAGCTTTGTTCCAGCGTTCCCCTTGTGCATAGTGCTAATGATTTCCCTTTTTGTCAATGGCCTGTGGGCCCGTGGATAAACCTGTGTCTCCTAGCGAAGTCTTGGTTACCGATAGCGACACGGGACCAGCCAGAATTACTTGGTCTCCTGTCACCGATGCTGACCACTACAGACTGGAATATCTCAGGGTGATTGCGCGGGGGCGGGGCTTTAGCGATTCCACAGTAACGGCTCGCAGAGGTATTGGCGGCCAAGCTCCAGTGTGCCTGTTCCCCTGTCGGCATGGTGCAAGTTGACCGAGTAGGGCACTTGGCGCGGGTGACCCACGAACATTTGCTGCCCTAGATAGGGCAAATGCCCTGCCCAAACAGGGCATTTGGTACTAGTTTACTGCGATGTCTTAACCTTACGGTTAACATCATGGGGACTTCCCGTTGAACAACATCGACCCGATTCCCAGCCATACTCATCATCGCCCCAGCATTTTGGGGGTGCCGCCGGTCTTCACTTAGCAGGTGTGGAACCCACCGGCGCTGACCGTGGTCAGGCCGCACCACATGCATAGAACATCTCGAGAGTGCCACGGGTTCGGCGCTTGGCATACCTTATGGTCAGGGGCTCAGATCTTGAGGTATCGGCATATCGCACCCAGGCTATTCGGACTTCTCCGTAGGGCTGCGCTGGCGGCTCTGGTCATGCCGGTGGCGCTTGGCTGCGGCATCCTTTCGGACGACCCGGCGGCAGCGCCAACACCGCCTCCTGGCGAAAGTCCCTCGGTGACGGGCGAGAGGTCTCCAGGGGATAGCGAGCCCGCCACCGGTATTGAGTTCGAGCCTAAGGCAACGCCCCTTCCGACGGCCACGCCCTACCCAACGGCTACGCCATATCCCACTGCCACGCCGTATCCCACTGCCGCGCCCATTCCAACGGCCGTACCGACTCCACCCCCCGGGGCCGAGTCCCCTGTGCCGACACCTGTTGCGACTCCAGCAGCCACGGCTGTCTCGGCTGCATCTAGCCCGACGCCCACCACGACGGCCGCAACCGACCCTTCCCAGGCAACACCTACGCCGTCAACCGAAGCCACGCCGGTCGTCTCGAGCCCCGTGCCTGGGCCCACGTCGACTGCTGTAGCTGCCGCGTCGCCTGGACCCTCAACTGGGGCTACCCAGTTCACTCTGTCCAGAGGGGCCGAATTGAAGCATCCCAAGGTCGGGTCAATGCTTGACGACCTGGTCGCCAGAGTCGAGGCCGGGGAGATCGCAGCGGAGGACGCGGCCCAGCAGGCGCCCCTGCATCGGGGGGAGTCGGTTGCCGTGACCATCCAGCTAACGGGGAACGTGGACGACGTAGTGAATTTCCTGGAGGCCAACGGTGCCTCCAACATAGCCTCCGGGGACGACTACATTGAGGCCTATGTGCCTGTGCTCTTGCTGGCAGAAACCTCCAAGCGGCCAGGAGTCGTCCGAATACGGCCGATTCAACCTCCTGAAGAGTCCCAAGGCGGGTCTGGAATCCCGGGCAACGGGCCCGCGGTTCACGGCTCGACGGCTTGGAACCAGGCAGGGTACACCGGCAGCGGCATCAAGGTCGGGGTCATCGACGGCGGATTCGCCGGGTTCGCCGGTCTCATGGGTTCAGAGGTGCCAGCAACCGTCCAGCGCAGGTGCTACAGCTCCCTGGGGGCACATTCAGATAACCTTGAAGACTGTGAGCGCAGGACCGATCACGGCACAAGGGTGGCAGAGTCCCTCATCGATATTGCTCCTGACGTTACGTTGTACATAGCCGATCCACCTACTCGGAGTGACCTGAAAAATACGGTCGACTGGATGATTTCCGAGGGAGTGTCTGTCATCAACTTTTCGATGGGGTGGCTGTTCGACGGCCCCGGCGATGGGACATCCCCATCATCCATAAGTCCCCTGAACGTGGTGGACAGGGCTGTCGCCTCCGGCATCGTATGGGTGAGCTCAGCCGGAAACCACGGCCGGCAAACCTGGTTCAAGCGCGGCCCTTTCTCCTACAGCACCATAACCATTGGTGGTGAGGAAACAAGAGTCATCAATTTCGAAGGGTCCACATTCACGAATCGGTTTCATCTCTCGGGGCCGCTCCAACTGCGATGGGGCGATACGTGGGGGGGAGCAACCAGCGATCTCGACCTCCTTCTTGTCAGATCAGGGGAGACTGAGATCGCCCTGGCAAGCATCGATCCCCAGTCTGGAGAGGTCGGCCACAATCCGTATGAGGTAGTCAGACCCGACCCGTTTCGTCATGGGCTGACCTACTTCAATGTAATGGTCGCGCACAACTCCGGGAGGGAGCCGGACTGGATTCAGCTGCTGGGCTGGGGCTGGGCGGGACTGCTGATAAACACCCGGGATGCCGGCATTGCCAACCCCGCTGAGAGTGCCAACCCCGGCATGTTGGCGGTGGGCGCTGCGAGCTGGCAGTCCATACTCATCGGGTCCTATAGCAGCCGGGGGCCAACACCCGACGGCAGAATCAAGCCTGACCTGGTTGGCGCCGATTGCGGAGAGACATCCGCCTCGGAAAAACAGTTTTGTGGCACCAGCCAGGCGTCGCCACACATCGCCGGACTGGCAGCCCTGGTGCGCCAACGGTTTCCCAGCTACACGCCTGCACAGGTTGTCTCCTATCTAACGGAAAACGCAGAGCAGCAAGAGAGTCCCGATCCCAACAACACTTGGGGGCATGGCTTCGTCGTGCTCCCCGCACCTCCCGCACTGCGAATTGGCTCGCCATCCATTCAATCGACGACGCCCGGCGCAGACTCCCTGACCGTGGCGTGGAGCGCGCCGTCCGGCGACGGCGGCTCGACCGTCACCGCATACGACCTACGCCACATCGAGACCTCCGCTGACGAGACGGTGGACGCCAACTGGATCGTGGTCGAAGACGTATGGACATCGGGCTCAGGAGCACTGAGTTATGAGGTCACGGGCCTGACCGGAGGAACCCAGTACGACGTGCAGGTGCGGGCGGTCAGCAGCGCCGGGGACGGCTCCTGGTCGGCGACGGTCACCGGGACAACCACGGGCACGGTCGCACTTCCCGGCGCGCCCACCGGGCTTACGGCGACGGCCACCGGCCAGACTCAGATCGACCTGTCGTGGACCGCACCATCGTCTGACGGCGGTCCGGCCATCACGGGGTATCGCATAGAGGTCTCCGAGGATGGCTCTACCTGGACCGATCTCGTCGCCAATACGGGCTCCACTTCCATGAGCTACTCCCACACCGGCCTGACCGCAGGGAATGCGCGGCACTACCGGGTATCTGCAATCAACCCTACTGGAACCGGCAATGCGTCCAACATCGCCAATGCTACAACTGGCGTTGCCCCCACGCCGGACCTTGTGGTGGACACGCTCACGGTGGACACGAGCGCCCCTGCTGCCGGAGCCTCGTTCACGCTGAGCGCAACTGTGCGCAACCAGGGCAGTGGTCGGTCGGACTCGACCACGCTGCGCTACTACCAGTCGACCGACTCGACGATCACCACCGGTGACACGGAGGTAGGCACGGACCCGGTGGGCGGGCTCGACCCCTCGGAGAGCGAAAGGGAGTCGATCAGCCTGACCGCGCCGGACGCCGCGGGTACCTATTACTACGGCGCCTGTGTGGAAGTCGTGACGGATGAATCCGAGACGACCAATAACTGCTCGGGGGCTGTTGCCGTTGCCGTAGGCGCCGCGCCTGCGCCTGACCTGGTCGTGGACACGCTCACGGTGAGCGAGAGTGCTCCGGCGGCGGGGGCCCCCTTCACACTGAACGCCACCGTGCGCAACCAGGGCAATGGTGCATCGGTCCTTGCGATTCTGCGCTTCTACCAGTCCACCGACTCGACGATCACCACCGGTGACACGGAGCTGGGCACGGACCCGGTGGGCGGGCTCGACCCCTCGGAGAGCGAAAGGGAGTCGATCAGCCTGACCGCGCCGGACGCTGCGGGGATCTATTTCTACGGCGCCTGCGTGGAAGCGGTGACGAGTGAGTCCGACACGACCAACAATTGCTCGCTCGCGGTCATCGTAACCGTCGGCGCAGCGCCGGCGCCTGACCTTGTGGTGGACACGCCCACGGTGGACGCTAGCGCCACTACCGCCGGAGCGTCCTTCACGCTGAGCGCGACGGTGCGCAACCAGGGTAACGGTAGGTCGGACTCGACCACACTGCGCTACTACCAGTCGACCGACGCTACCATCGACACGAGCGACACTGAAGTGGGCACGGACTCCATAACCAGCCTCGACGCGTCCGATAGCGGAGACGAGTCAATCGGCTTGACCGCACCGGGCAGTCCTGGAACGTACTACTACGGCGCGTGCGTGGACGGGGTATCGGGGGAGTCCGATGCTAGCAACAACTGCTCCGCATCAGTGACGGTGACCGTCGGCGCAGCGCCGGCGCCGGACCTTGTGGTGGATGCGCCTACGGTGGACACGAGCGCTCCGGCGGCGGGCGCGCGCATCACTCTGAGCGCCACCGTGCGCAACCAGGGCAACGGTCGCTCGGACTCGACGACTCTGCGCTACTACGAGTCTACGGACGCGACAATCACGACCGGCGACACTGAAATCGACACGGACTATGTGTCCCGACTCGGCCCGTCGGAGAGCGGAGACGAGTCTGTCCGTCTGACCGCGCCATCCACACCGGGCACGTACTACCTCGGCGTGTGCGTGGATGCGGTGCCGGGTGAGCTGGACACGACCAACAACTGCTCCGTTGCGGTTGCCGTTACCGTAGGTGCCGCGCCAGCGCCGGACCTTGTGGTGGATGCGCCGACAGTGAGCGAGAGCGCTCCGGCGGCGGGCGCGCGCGTTACCCTGAGCGCCACGGTGCGCAACCAGGGCAACGGTCGCTCGGACTCGACCACGCTGCGCTACTACCGGTCCACAGACTCCACGATCACGGCTAGCGACACAGAGGTGGGCACGGATTCGGTGTTCCGGCTCGACGCATCGGAGAGCGGGGACGAGTCTGTCCGGCTGACCGCGCCATCCACACCGGGCACGTACTACCTCGGCGCCTGTGTGGACGCGGTGCCCGGTGAGCTGGATACGACCAACAACTGCTCGCCCGCGGTGACTGTGACGGTTGGCGCCGCGCCAGCGCCGGACCTTGTGGTGGACACGCCTGTGCTCAGCAATGCCAACCCGGTGCCAGGCGCATCATTCCCGTTGAGCGTCACGGTCCGCAACCAGGGTAACGGAGAGGCAGGACCGACGACCCTGCGCTACTATCGCTCGACAGATTCCACCATAACGACTGCTGACATATCGGTGGGCACAAGCAGCGTGGGCCGCCTGCCTGCTTCCGACGCTAGCGTAGTGTCTACAGTCTTACCTGGGCTGCCCGCCATCGGTACTTACTACTTCGGTGCCTGCGTGGATGTCGTGTCCGGCGAGTCAGATACGACGAACAACTGCTCATCCGCAGCAATGGTTACCGTCGCCGCACCTTCATCGAGTCCTGACCTGGTAGTTGACATGGGTGGAGGAACCGGCACTTCTGTCGCAGGGACGAGCTTCAACATCAACCTTGCGGTGAGGAATCAGGCGGCTGGGGCAACGTCGGCCTCGACTACCCTGCGCTACTATCGCTCGACGGACGCATTGATCACCGTTGGAGACACTGAGGTTGGCACGGGTACTGTCGGTCCTCTGGGCGGGTCTAACAGCTACAGCAGACACTCAATCGATTTGATCGCACCGTCCAGCAAGGGGACGTACTACTACGGCGCGTGCGTGGATGCGGTGCCCGGCGAGTCGGACACGACCAACAACTGCTCGTCGGCTCGGACAATAACCATTGACGCCCTAGGGCCCGACCTCGTTGTTACCCAGGTGAATGTTCCCGCTGCGGACCCGATCGCTGGCGAAGACTTCTGGATTAGCGTCCATGTAGAGAACCAGGGCGACTCCCGAGCGCTTTCGCCGACGGCACGCTTCTATCGCTCCACCGATGCGACCATCTCAACTGGAGATACGGAAATCGGGATGGTGAGGCTGCGGCACATGGAGGCCTCGCAACGGTTCGACGGCGGCGACATCAGGACGCTTGAGGTCGCACCCTTGACTGCCGGCACATACTACTATGGCGCGTGCCTAGACCCCGTTGATGGCGAGTCCGACAAGACGAATAACTGTTCCTCGGCAGAATCGGTTACCGTTGTTTCCGCTTCTGGGGCGGACCTGGTCATCGAGTCTTTTGAGATACCGGAGGTCTACTTCCCGACCCTCCCAATGTATGCCCGCGTGCGCAATCAGGGCACCGGCGTGGCAGCAAAGACGCCCGTATCCTTCTACCGTTCGACCGATGCGACCATTTCCACGAGCGACACTAGGATCGATGGTCAGTACGTAAGACGCTTAGCCCCATCCGAAACCGGTACTGCACAGGTCACTACCACTGCCGAGACCTTTCCGGGCACGTACTACTACGGCGCATGTGTCGACCCTGTGTCCGGCGAGAGCGACACAACGAACAACTGCTCTGCCGCAGTGGCTGTCACTGTTGGTGGAGCACCCGCCAGCGTACCGGGGGCGCCTACCGGCCTGATCGCGAACGCGGACGGACAGACGCAGATCGACCTGTCTTGGACGGCGCCGTCGGACGACGGCGGAGCGGTCATCACCGGCTACCGCATAGAGGTGTCGACGGACGGCTCGTCCTGGAGCGACCTGGTCGCCGACACCGGCTCAACCGGCACGACGTATTCCCACACGGGGCTGACGGCGGGGAGCACCCGGCACTACCGGGTATCGGCCATCAACTCCGCCGGCACGGGCACGGCGTCGAACGCCGCCAACGCCACTACCGGGTCCCAGGCCAACCGTGCACCCAGGGCCGTGGGCTCGATCCCGGAGCAGGTGATTACTCAGGGCGTACAAGTCACGATCGATGTCTCCCCCTACTTCGATGATCCGGACGGGGATGATCTCACTTACGCCGTCGATAGCCCCTCACTGTTCAACCAGCTCTCGGTGTCCGGCAGCACGGTGACGATGCGGAATGACTTCCTCCTGTGCGATCCGACGACCGTAACGGTGACCGCCCAGGACGGTGGTGGACTGGAGGCCGCCCAGCGGTTCACGGTCCGGCGTTCCAACAGTCCGCCCGTGGCGTCGTCGGGCACATTCCCCGCCCAGACCATTGACGTGGGGGAGAGCAGCCCGCTGTACATGGGCAACTGGTTCAGCGATCCTGACGCTTGCGACTCCAGGCTGATCTATACGGCGGCATCCTCGGATGCAACCAAGGTCACAGCCTCTGCTTCAGGCAACAACGTGACGGTCGCCGGAGTGTCTGCGGGCGCGGCCACAGTGACCGTAACCGCCCAGGACACGGGTGGCCTCGAGGCGACGCTGGACATACAGGTAACGGTAACGACAACGGCTCCCGCTTCCGCCCCCGATCTGGTGGTGGACACTCCCACGGTCAGTGAGAGCGCCCCGGCGGTTGGAGCGCAGTTCACGCTAAACGCCACGGTGCGTAACCAGGGCAGCAGCTCATCGGACCCGACCACGCTGCGCTACTACCAGTCTACCGATTCTGCGATCACCGCCGGCGATACAGAGGTCGGCACAGACTCGGTGAGCGGCCTTGGCGCATCGGGGAGCGGCGACGAGTCGACCAGCCTCACCGCTCCCTCCGAGCCAGGCACGTACTACTACGGGGCCTGCGTGGACGCGGCGTCCGATGAGTCCGACACGACCAACAACTGCTCCCTTGCTGTGGCGGTGACGGTGACCGTCGGGGCCGCACCCGGCAATCCAGCCAATCAACGATATAGCTGGGAAGGGTCGACTATAGTCGTCTCATGGGACTCGGTTCCAGAAGCCGAATACTACAAGATCTACTATAGCGACTTCTTCGAGTCCAACTGCCGCCTAGTCTCCGGCAGGCCCAGCTTCTGTGAGTAGTTGGCGACCAACGTGATTGGGACGAGCTACACGCACACCAGCCCGGACAACGACAGCAACTACTACTGGATAACCTCCTGCAACAGCTCGGGGTGTTCGGATATAGACAGCAGCAAACCTGCTCAATTCATCGATTCGAGACCTCTTGCTCCTGGGAATGTACAGGTTTCTAGGGAGGGAGAATCGCTCCGGATCGACTGGGATTCCTCGGCAGATGCTACGCACTACAAGGTCTACTTCAGCGACTTCTTCGACTCGGAATGCAAATTGGGCCATTCCGGCAGTCCTGTATTTTGCGAGGAGTTGGCGGGTAACGTGATCGGTACGACCTACATGCACACTGGCCAATCGGCCCAAAGCCCTCGCAAACCATCAATCAGAGTTATTGATAGGACTTCTGATTCGCTGACAGTTAGGTTGGTTGACTTCAGCGACACGAACCACTACTGGGTCACTGCCTGCAACAGCGGAGGATGCTCGGACTTAGACAATCAAAACGCGACTTCCTACAAATTCGGTACACAGTACTATGAATTGCATCGTAGCCTCGCGCGCGAGGGCGAGTACAGCCTGCTAGATTCCCGCCTGACGAGCTCCCGGTATGTTGACGAGGGTTTGCAGCCAGGCACCGTATACTACTACAGAGTCCGAGGCTGCAATGACAACAGTTGTTCGGCTCCCGCGATAACGGGCGGACTGACGGAATCGGATGGCGCTGTCGATGTCCCAGCCATTCCTGATGGCGTCAAGGGCGAAAAGATTAGAATTCGATTCTGGCCTGACCATGCTGCAGTAACTTGGAATGCCGTGGAAGGTGCAACCTTCTTCGAGGTCTATCAAGGCTCTGACCTCGATGCGGAAGTAAGCGCTCCACAGGTTCGCTATACGGACTTTTCTCCTAACAGATTCCACGGCGCTTTTCAGTCGACAAGCTACAAGGTCAGAGCATGCAACAAAGCTGGTTGCTCTGAATTTTCGGAGACCGTTTGGGTACAGTGACTTCTTGGAGGAAGATCATCAGCTCCCGGACCAAGCCTGCCCCGACCAGGCAAGTACTAGCCGCAAGGAGAAGAGATGTGAACCACCTTACGACCGTACAGTTGGTATCAAAGCTATGGTTGACGCCGATGCTGTGCATACTGAGCCTGTTAACGATTCTTGGGTGCGGCATCTCTTCGAATGATGCGCCACCCACCCCGGCGCCCAATGCAATCCCAACGGCCGCACCCGCTCAGACGCCTCAGGCAACTCCAACGTCTGCCACTAGGCAGTCTTCGCCATCAGAGACTATGGATAAGACAGCATCTGAAGAAACGGACCTCTACCGCGCAATTTGGACAAACGACCCTGATGCTGTGAAGGAGCTAGTCACTCAAGGCGAGGACGTCAACGCCAGGGACTCAGAAGGCAATCCCTACCTGTACGAGGCCATATGGCGAGACCATCTCGAGGTCGCGCAGGTGCTGATCGACGCTGGCGCGAATGTGAACGCCAAGGACACGGGTGGTAACCCTCTGCTGCACGAAGCGGTATGGCGAGGCCACACCGAAGTCGCCCAGGTCCTCGTGGACGCCGGTGCGGATGTCGACGCCAAGGACACGGATGGCAACCCACTACTCTACTCGGCGATATGGCGAGACCACCCCGAGATCACACAGATTCTCGTCGATGGTGGCGCGGACGTGAATGCCAAAGGCTCAGACGGCGACCCGCTCCTGTACACCGCGACTTGGCGGCAGAAGACGGAGGTCCTGAAGATTCTCATAGCTGCGGGCGGCGATGTAAACGCTAGAAGGCCTAATGGAGAATCGATGCTGTACGTGGCGCGTTGGCGGGACCATACCGAAATCGAGCGGATACTCCTGGAAGCGGGCGCTCAGGAGTAAGCACCGTTGTCACTGGAGGAATCAGGAGGTGAGATATGAGTAGCTATTGTACGGGCTGCGGGTCGCAAATCGACGACGACGCTAGATTCTGCGGGAGCTGCGGCAAGGCAGTGTCCAGATCGGATCCGAGTGCTGAGAGATATGAGCCGGCGTCTCGCGGCAATGAGGACAATTGGAAACTACCTGTGACTGAGACCGGCACGGGCGAGGGGATGACGTTCGGCTATTACCTCGAAGGGCTCCGAAGATACGCAGACTTCGAGGGGCGTGCCGGCCGAGCAGAGTTCTGGTGGTTCACTCTGGTCCTCTATGGCATCCAGATTGCGATCGTCGTCATCGGCGCAGTGCTGGGTACGTTCTCGTCGGCCCTTGAGATTGTCTCTGTAGGAGTGCTATGGATACACGGCCTGGGTACGGCTCTTCCACAGTTGGCAGTTACAGCCCGGCGGCTTCACGATACGGGGAGAAGCGGTTGGTGGATGCTGATCATCCTGGTACCCTTCGTCGGTTGGATTCCGCTCTTGGTCTTCTTGGTGCTTCCAAGCAATCCAGGTCCGAACGAGTATGGCCGCGGGCCAGGCAGCTGAGGTGTCTGGCTTGTGGCCGGCGTCGCCTATGGCATTGTACAAGGACAGCGGTGTGCGAACGATTCTCTCAAGCTCAACGCCCGGTGCTTGGAGGAGCTGGTCATCAGCAGGATTCGCTACGGCGTCCTCACTGAGAGGAGACTACCGTCCTGCTAGGGCCATGGAGGAGAGGACTGAGCAGCCACTGAGGAGAGTGATGTGATGGAGCCCATGGATGCGGAACCTGAGGACCATGACCACATGCACGTTGGCTGGCTGGATGAGCGAACCAGGAAGAAGATTCAGAAGATCTTCAGCACCTATCTGATTGGCAAGAGCGCTTCCGACCTGCTTGTTCTTGCTGAAGGGATTGAGGAGGAGACGACCGAGCCAGAAGGCAAAGGTAGTAGTAGTAGTGGTAGTGGAGGAGCCTCCAGCTGGTATGCACCCTTTGGTGATGGGGACTATGGTGGAGGGGACTATGGTGGAGGGGACGGGAGCGGGGGTGGCGATTGGGGATGAACGGATGACTCCACGTCCAGGATACGGGACTCTAATGAACAAGGTGCAGGCAGAGGTCCCCAATTGGATGAAGATCCTACTCGTTTCCAACTACGACAGGCTCTTTGGCCGGTACTTGAAGTGGTTGGATGAATATGCACGCTACCTGGACGGCCTGCACCTGAGTTTCAGCCAATACCTCGACACTCTTCACCCAACCTTACGGGATGCCATTGCACCAATGACGAAGACGATAAAGGGAGACGCACTTAACTTCGAATGGTGCGCGTTCATGGTTGGAAACGCCCTTGGGCTGGAGGATCAGGAAACCCTCACTACGGCGGGGATCGGCTGCGTAGCCGGGTCAACCTACACGATCCTGCAGGACAACCGGATCGACGATGGACGTGAACTGGACTGGCAGACGGAGGCATGCGGAAATGTGCTTCTTGCAAAGTGCATACTGTCATTCCAGTCACTTGTGCCGCACAGACCTGACTTTCTCGAGGTCGTTCACGAGGTCTTCCAGGAGTTGGCCTTGGCCTACTTCGTGGAACAGGGAGACCATCGCTGGACATTCAAGCCATATGACGAGGACAGGGACGTCCAAATGATTGTGGGACGCTCCGCCCCCGTCAAGCTGTGTCTCTGGTCGCTAGCCGCGAGAGCCGGACGGGAAGATGCCATTCCAGACCTTTACAAGGCCATCGGACACCTGATTCAAGCCATTCAGATAAGGGACGATCTGGCAGATTGGCGAGAGGACTACCGCAACGGGAACATGTCCTATGTCATCACCGAGGCCCTGTCGCGTCTTGGAATGCGGGAGGGCGCCTCCTACGAATGTATCGAAGGCTGGCCTTCCGAGCAGGATCTCTTCGTGACGCTCTATACCTCGGGCCTGATGGAAGATCTGATAGTTGAAAGCAATGCTCACCTGGATACGGTCCTCGACATAGTGTCGAAGTACAAGCCTTCCCCTCTATTATCTCTGGGCATTTCCAGCTACATGCTGACGAACGAGGTCTTGGTTGAACGCTTGGTCCGATCCAAGGTTGACATCATGGCGGATTCCGATTTCCTGGCTGACATCAATGCCATTTGACCTGGGACATACCGTCATCATAGTTCTCAGATTAGTGGCCCCCACATCTGAAACTCAGGCGGCCCCTTGGTGGTCTGGCACCCGTGCTTCTATTAGACCGGGCTGCAACGCGATTCTCGCAACTGTGGGACGAGTCCTTTCGTAGCGATGATATATCTTTCTGCTGTCACTGCTGTAGCCGTAGGGTATCTGATCGGAAGCTTCCCAACCGCTTGGCTGGTAGGCCGCCATGTTCTGGGGAAGGATGCCGATGTCCGCGTCCTGGGCGACGGCAACGTAGGGGCAACCAACATAGGTAGATTGATCGGAGCTCGCTGGGGCACATTCGTTGGCGCGGTGGACATAGCAAAGGGATTCGTGGCAGTGTCGGTTTTCGACTCAATCTACCGGCTGGCTGAGCCAGTTGAGCATTGGGGGGCCGTCTCTGAGCCTGGCTTGGCCGCAGGTGTTGCCTGTGTAGTCGGCCACATTTGGCCAATTTGGCTGAGGTTCCGCGGCGGGAGAGGCGCTGCTACTGCCATTGGAGTCCTCGGAGCAGTCTTCACCGCACCAGTGCTGCTCTTGACCCTGCCGACGGCCCTGGTCTTATTGGTTACACGCAATACAAGCATTGCCTTCTGCACCATATACTACTGGGGACTCATTGCAGCCAAGACTATCTTCGGCGCGGCATGGGCGCCAGTTCTCTGTTGCTACTTCTTGTCGTATCCCGTGTTGCTTACAGACCCACGGTTGCCACCTTATCTCAAGCGGACCGTCAGCAGGATAATGAGGAAGGCAAAGGATGCTAGGCTGGAATACATGAGGAGCTCCAGCGAATAGTCGACAAAGGATAATCAAACGCAAAGCCTGGGAAAGGACAAGGATTGAAGATTCCAAAGAAATACCCACCAAGGCCAGACTCAAGACAGTATCGTTTGCCACCTGGCCCGCCCGAATGGCCCGTCGTAGGACAGTCATTGCGCTATGTACGTGAGCCGATTGACCTCATGCAAGAGTCCGCGGCGTATGGAGATCTGGTCACGATGTCCATCAAGCCGTGGCTTGTCTTCTTGGTCAACCACCCCGAACTTATCCAAGAAGTCTTGGTCAACAATCATGAGAGGGTAGGCCGATGGAGGAACGTAGAGGCCTTCAAATACCTGATGGGCGAGGGATTGGTGACGTCCGATGAGCCATTACACTTGAGACAGCGCCGGATGATGCAGCCACAGTTTCATCGCAGGATAATCGCAGACTTTGGCGAGACAATGACACGGTACGCCAACCTCCACACTCAGACATGGCAGGACGGATCCCGGGTGGATATGCACAGGGAGATGCGCGAGCTCACTCTAAACATCGTTGCCAAGACCCTGTTCAGCATAGAGATACCCTCGGAAGTACGGCGCATGGGAGCAGCCTTCGAATACAGCAACCAGTACATCAGCTTACGCTTCAATCAATTCGAACGCATGCGTCATCTCTTGCACAACCTGCCCTTGCCGTCCACATTAAGGTTCAAGCGCCACCTGGCTTACCTGGACCAAGTCGTATATGGGATAATCGAACAACGCAGGCGAACCGGGCAAGAAGTCGGCGACCTGCTGTCTCTCATGCTAAATGCCGAAGACGAAAGCGCAACAGGGCCAGCTTGCGCTCGGATGTCCGCTAGACAAGTCCGTGATGAAACCATGACAATGTTCGCAGTGGGACACGAGACCGTCACCATAGCACTGACTTGGACATGGTATCTCTTGTCCCTCCATCCGGGACTGCAGGAACAGGTTCATACAGAACTGGATAGTGTCCTGGGTGGACGGCCTCCTACTGTGGACGATTTGCCAGATCTAGTAATGACCGAGCAGATCATCAGAGAATCGATGAGGCTTTACCCACCTATTTGGAGGACCGGCCGTCTAGTCCTAGAGCCATTTGAATTGGCTGGCTATCAAGTCCCGCCAGGTGCGTTACTGTGTATCGCTCCAATCATCACTCATCGCGACTCGCGCTGGTTCGAAGAACCAACCGAGTTTCGACCCCACCGCTGGTCAGCCTCATTTCAAGATCAGCTGCATAATTTCGCATACTTCCCATTTGGAGGTGGCAATCGGCTTTGCATTGGAGAGAACTTCGCCTGGATGGAGATGAAGCTCATTATGGCCGCAGTTGGACAACATTGGAGAGTGCGCCAGAACGCAAGGCGAGAGGTTGGCTTTTCTCCTTTGATTTCGTTGCGACCAAAGGGCGGGATGCCCCTGTATTTGGAGAGGCGGTGATCACACAATGTTGCCCCGGATTCTCAATGGATGTGCCTTGCCAGCGTGTTATCACTACGGCAATGGAATAGCAGGCTGATGAAGCTTCTTATCGTAACAGACACTTGGGAACCTCAGGTGAATGGAGTAGTTAGAACGCTGCGCAATGTGATTGACTGCCTTGGTCGACTGGATTGCCAGGTCAAGATGATCACACCTGACCAGTTTATCAACATCCCACATCCAGCGTATCCTGACATAAGACTAGCACTCAACTCCTGGCCCAAATGCGGCAGGATGATCGAGAGAATGCAGCCGGATTACATATTCATTGCTACCGAGGGACCCTTGGGTGTGGCCTCGCGCCGTTTCTGCGTCCATCGGAAGCTTCATTTCACCACCAGTTTCACTACACACTTCCCCAGATACCTGCGGTTGCGCCTAGGAATCCCGGAGACATGGACGTTCAACTGGTTGCGCTGGTTCCATACGCCAGCCGACAGTGTGTTGGTCGCCGCACAATCGATGCGAAACGAACTTGTACAGCGTGGCTTTAGGAACGTTCGTCCTTGGTCGCGCGGTGTCGACCCTGAGCTATTCAGACCGCATGAACCGCATGAGGGCACACTTTTCCCAGGCCTAGAGCGCCCAATTTGGCTCTATGTTGGAAGAGTAGCCGAAGAAAAGAACCTGGACGCCTTCCTCTCAATGGCCATTAGGGGTACTAAAGTCGTTGTGGGTGAGGGACCGGCGTTAGGAAGGTTGCGACGACACTACCCGCAAGCCATCTTCATGGGAAAGAAGCACGGGAGAGAGTTGGCGCGCCACTACGCATCGGGGGATGTGTTCGTGTTTCCGAGCAAAACTGACACGTTCGGACTCGTGCTGTTGGAGGCTCTAGCTACTGGGACGCCGGTAGCAGCATATCCGGTCACCGGACCTCTGGATGTCATCTCAGGCGGGGACGTGGGCACGCTGCACGTTGATCTCAAGCAGGCTGCGCTGGGTGCACTGTCACTCAACGGGCAAGACTGCCGAGAGCATGCCCTCAAATTCACATGGGACCACTGCGCACAGACCCTTGTACAGCACTTGGTCTTGAATACATGGGACTGACCATACTTGGCCTGCAAGGGTACCAGGGGCGTCATCCCCAGACCTAGTGTAGTCTGGAGGGGAGCAATTGGGACATCTTTCAACATCGGAATCTGAAGAGGATATCGGCCAGGACCAGCAGCACATGGGAGCTGGACGTGCCAGAGGCTTACCCTTGGCTCTCGCGCACAGATACGAAACCGTGGTCGCCGAGTAGTCCGACCTGTGGATGGTGGCGTATAGTATGACTAGGCACAGGTATTGGAGGCATCTAGGCATGAGCACCTGGAGTTCAGCGCTTGTGGCTGCGTCTGTCCTGGTTCTGCCAGTGACCATGGCCTGCGGCATTCTCGGGGGCGACCCAACCCCGACTCCCGCACCCGAGCTCGTTTCCACCAACATCCTCACGCCAACTCCTACTGCCGAGACGCCAGGTGCCGGCGACCGTCCCGAAGAGAGGATCATAGACCCGACGCCACAGCCGACGTACACCCCACAGCCGACGTACACTCCCGAGCCGACCTCCACGGCCACCATCACGCCGACCTCCACGGCCACCATCACGCCGACCTCCACGGCCACCATCACGCCAACCGCCACGGCCACCATCACACCAACCGCCACGGCCACCATCACGCCGACCTCCACGGCCACCATCACGCCGACCGCCACGGCCACCATCACGCCGACCGCCACGGCTACCATCAGGCCAACCGCCACGGCCACCATCACGCCAACCGCCACGGCCACCATCACGCCAACCGCCACGGCTACGCCTTTGCCTCCGCCCTCGGTGCCAACCAAACCCGCGTACTACGTGGATGTTTCGGCGCACCGCATAAGTTGGGAACCTGTCCCGGGTGCCGACTACTATGAGATCTACTCTAGTCAAGATGCCTCTTGTGTCCCTCCTGGATGCAAGAGGATCCAAGGCAACGTCATTAAATCGACCTTCCTCAACCCCAGTCCGTCGGGAATCGCTGGAGACTATCGATTTACAATGTGTAGCCGAAGTGGATGTTCTTCTGACCCATACAAAGAGGTGAGCAATTACTGGATAACTGCGTGCAACAGTGGAGGATGTTCCGATCTCAGTAGAGCGGCCACAGTCCTTGATAGCCGTCCCTCCGCTCCATTGAGCGCAACTTGGAGGTCCACTGGAAATGATGGGATGATCCGCATCAGTTGGGATCCGGTCGACAACGCTGACTACTATGTCGTTTATCATGACGATTTTTGGGACGATTGCAACGTCAACAGATTTGGGATTCCAGGACCTCATTTTAACTGCGAGCGCATTGTCAGCGAATTGGCGGACACTCACTCCGACCACAGCAATAGACACGCTGACGACGACGACAATTATTGGGTCGGTGCTTGCAATAGAAGCGGATGTTCACTCACTGTGGCAGTCAGGCGGTGATCGTGAACTACACCAGAACTGATACGTAGATTCTCCTCAGATCACAACTCGCAGAGTCTGACAAGAACGCCATAGGAGCATCTGAACGCCATGACGGACATAGCAGGATTTCGGCAGATCAACGAGATGGTCGAGAAGGAGGCGCGGTTCGTTCAGACCCTCCTGGCTGAGATACGGAAGGCCATCGTCGGGCAGGACCGGCTTGTGGAGCGCACTCTGGTGGGGCTCCTGGCCGGCGGCCACATCCTGCTGGAGGGCGTGCCAGGGCTTGCCAAGACGCTCCTGGTCAAGACGATTGGCGAGGCGATCCAGGCCGGGTTCTCGCGCATCCAGTTCACGCCCGACCTCCTGCCCTCGGACCTCATCGGCACCCGTGTATACAACCAGAGGACCGGCGAGTTCAGCGTGCAGAAGGGGCCGATCTTTTCGAACCTGATCCTTGCCGACGAGGTAAACCGGGCGCCGGCGAAGGTGCAGAGCGCGCTGCTGGAGGCGATGCAGGAAGAGCAGGTGACCATCGGCGACGAGACTTTCCCGCTGGAGGCGCCCTTCCTGGTCCTGGCGACTCAGAACCCGATAGAGCAGGAGGGCACGTACCCGCTTCCCGAGGCCCAGGTCGACAGGTTCATGATGAAGCTCGTCGTCGACTACCCGGAGTATTCCGAGGAGCGCGAGATGATCGGCCGGTTCACCGTGGGTGGCGCGGCCGACGTGCGGCCGGTCGTGGACGCCGAGTATGTGCTGAACGCACGGGACATCGTGCGAAGGGTGCACGTCGACGAGAAGATCCAGGACTACGTGCTCAACATCGTGGTGGCGACGCGCGATCCCAGTGTCGCCGGGCTCGACGACGTTGGGAACCTGATAGCCTTTGGCGCTTCGCCCCGCGCCGGCCTGTTCCTGATAGCTGCGGCCCGCGCATACGCCTTCCTGAAGGGTCGCGGCTACATCACGCCCGACGACATCAAGCAGATCGCGCCGGACGTACTCGGGCACCGGATAATAACGACCTTCGAGGCCCAGGCCCAGGATGTCACCACAGAGCAGATAGTCCAGCGCATCCTCGATAACGTGGAAATCCCCTGACCATGCTGACCGACGAGCTAATCGCCAGGGTCAGGCGAATCGAGATCACGACTCGCAAGCTCGTAGAGGAAGGGCTGGCGGGTGAGTACCACTCGGTGTTCAAGGGCCGCGGCATGGAGTTCGACGAGGTCCGCCAGTACATACCGGGCGACGACGTGCGCACCATCGACTGGAACGTCACGGCCCGCACGGGAGACCCCTACGTCAAGAGCTACGTCGAGGAGCGGGAGCTGACGGTGATGCTGGCGGTCGACGTGAGCCGTTCCGGAGACTTCGGCACCAGGCGCTCGTTCAAGCGAGAGCTGGCGGTCGAGCTGGCCGCGGTCATGTCCATTGCCGCGACGACCAACAACGACAAGGTTGGGCTGCTGCTCTTCACCGACAGGGTGGAGCTGCTGATCCCCCCGTTGAAGGGACGAAGCCACGTCCTGCGGATGCTGCGAGACCTGCTGGCGTTCGAGCCGGAGGGAACCGGCACGGACATCAGGTTGGCCCTGGACACGATCTACGTGCTCCTGAAGCGCCGCAGCATCGTGTTCCTGATCTCGGACTTCCTTGCCGACCCTGGATCGTACCGGCAGGCGATGTTGGTGACGAGCCGGCGACACGACGTTGCGGCATTCGACATCAGCGACCCACTGGAGTGCGAGATAGCGGACGTGGGAGTCATCGCTCTCGAGGATGCCGAGACCGGGAGGCAGCGCCTGGTGGATACGGGCGACAGGCAGTGGAGACGCGACTTTGCGGAGAGCGTGGCAAGGCTGGACGCTGAGAAGAACGATGTACTTGCCGCGGCAGGCGTAGACCGCGTCCGGTTGACGACCGAACGAGACTACATCACGGAGGTCGGGGCATTCTTCAAGAACCGGCTGCAGAGGATGTCGCGATAAGGGGAGCGCTCCGTACTTGGGAAATGAGATGTTTCGAGTGGTAAGCGGCGTAGTCGACGTCCTGGGCCTACGGTCTTGGGTTGCCTGGGCAGTTGCCGCTTTGCTGGCTGCCATCGCGCCCGGCGTAGCCGCCGCGCAGGACGGACCCCGCTCCGACATACGCGTCTCGTTCACTGCCGACAGATCGACCCTTACCGTCGGCGACCTCGCCACATTGCTGCTGGAGGTGACTCATCCGTCTGGCCATGTCGCGGTGATCCCCCGCCTGGGGAATGAATGGGGCTCGTTCGAGGTAGTAAGGCAGACCGCGGCGCAGCCAGCCTCTAATGGAGACGGAACGGAGACTACGAGCCAGCGGATCGAGGTCACGCTATTCGCGCCTGGGACGTACGAGACGCCCGACCTTCCGATATCCGTCCGCCGTCCGGACGGCAGCATCGAGCGGGTGTTTCCCTCGCCGGTGTCGATGACTGTCGCCTCGGTGCTGTCCGGTTCCGACGAAACGCTGAGAGATATCCGCCCTCCCGCCGAACTTCCTCCGCCGACATGGAGGCAGCCGGTCACCCTGGCCGCTGCCGCGCTGGCAGTTGTGGTTGTCCTGGTCGGAGGGTCGTACCTCGTCCATCGTCGCCGCCGGGGTCAGCATGAGCAGCCTGCTATGGCGGCCGAAACTCGCACTCCCTGGGAGATCGCGGTGCAGGAGATCGACCGGACCGAGAGCCTCGATCTACCCGCCCAGGGCCGCTTCAAGGAACACTACACCCTGGTGGCGGCGGTGACGAAAGACTACGTCCGCTCGATGTACCTGGGGGACGTAACCGGCGCCGATGCGGTGGAGTTGACCACGGACGAGACGGTGAGCGCGATATGGAAGTCGCCGCTGGACGGCAAGAACGCGCGCCTGGTCATTGACCTGCTCAATGAGGCCGATCTCGTCAGGTTCTCGAACTACTCGCCTGCGGAATCCGAGGCGAACGAGGCCCTCCGTCGAGCCCGTGCCTTCCTGGAGGGCACGAGGCCGGCAGCAGCAAGAGGGCCGGGGCAGGACGTCCCTGGGCAGCCGGAGGCGACGGCGTGAGCGACCTGACCTTTCAGTCCCCGCTGTTGCTGCTCCTGTTGCCGGTGGCTGTTGCCCCGGCCGTGCTGCCGTACCTGTGGAAGCGGCGGATGGGTGCGGTCACGATGAGCTACGCGGACACAGGGCTGCTCCCTGAGACCAGGGTGTCGCTGCGCCTCAGGCTGATGCCATTCGTTTCGGTGCTGCGATTCCTGGCGCTGGCCCTGGTCATCGTCGCCGCCGCAAGGCCGCAGCTGGCCGATGCGCGCGAGGTCATCCGGGGCGAGGGCGTGGATATTGCGATAGCCCTCGACGTATCGGACAGCATGGGCGAGACGGACTTCGAGCCGCACCGGCTGGGGGCGGCGAAGGAGATCATCGCCGACTTCATTGGAGAGAGAAGGTACGACCGCATCGGTCTCGTGGTGTTTTCAGGAGAGGCGTTCATCCAGAGCCCTCCCACGCTGGACCATCCCGCCCTGGGACGCCTGCTCAGGGACGTCTACCTCGCGGAAGAGATGAGGATCGAGGATGGAACTGCGATTGGCAGCGGGATGGCGACCGCTGCGAACATGCTGAAGGACTCCAGCGCCGAGAGCAAGCTCGTCACCCTGACCACCGATGGAGTGAACAACGCGGGCGAGCTCGACCCCATAACGGTCGCCAGGGCAGCCGAGGCGGTGGGCATCAAGGTCTACACGATTGGGGTAGGGAGAGACACAGATGGCGGCGCGTCCGAGACAGGGACCGCGGCGCAGGAGAACCCGCTGGACGAGGAGACGCTCAGGGAGATCGCGGCCATCACCAACGCACGGTACTATCGCGCGACCGATACGGAGGAGCTTAGGGGAATCTACGACGAGATCGACTCCCTGGAGAAGTCGGATGTGGAGATTCTCACCTTCACCCGCTACCGTGAGATACTACCCTGGATCCTCGTTCCCGCCCTGGCGCTGCTGCTGCTGGAGCTGGTCCTCTCGAACACCGTGTTCAGAAGGCTGCCCTGAGCTTGATATGACCTTCGCATCCCCACAGTTCCTTGTCATCCTGGCAGCGCTGCCTGCCCTGGCGTTATTCGCCCGGTGGGTCCTGGCGCGCCGGGCCGCGGCAATGATGCGCATTGGCGACCCTGCTCTCGTTGAGCGCCTGAGCGCCTCCAGCCAGGGGATGCGCCTCGCCCGGCTGGCTCTCTGGTTTGTCGGAGTAGCGCTGGTAGTCATCGCCCTGGCACGACCTCAGTGGGGCACCGAGATCGAGGTTGTCGAGCAGCGCGGGGTGCAGCTAATGGTGGTACTCGACGTATCGCGCAGCATGCTCTTGCAGGACGTGAAGCCCTCTCGCCTCGACCGGGCCAAGCTCGAGATATCGGACCTGATATCGCAGCTGCAGGGCGACACAATTGGAATCGTCCTGTTCTCGGGGGCCAGCTTCAACCAATTCCCAATAACTGCCGACTACGCCACCGCGCGAGCCTATCTGGATGTCGCCAGTCCAAAAGCGATCAGCCGCCCGGGCACAGTTATCGGAGAGGCGATTGTGACTGCGATGGGTGGGTTCAACGATCAGCGGGTGAGCCAGAAGGTCATCATAATCATGACGGACGGCGAGAACCACGAGGGCGACCCTGTCGAGGACGCCCGGCAGGCCGCGGCGGAGGGAGCGGTCATATACACGGTCGGTTTCGGTTCACCCGAGGGAGTGCCTGTCGCCGCGTACGACGAGCAGGGCAACGTGATCGGCTACAGGCAGGATGCGGAGGGCCGCCCAGTCCTGTCCCGGCTCGACGAAGGAGCTCTGCAGCGCATTGCTGAGGTGGGCGGGGGCAGGTACTTCAGGGCCGGTGGACCCGGCACTGTCAGTGGCCTGCTCGACGAAATAGACGCCTTCCAGGACGAGGCCCTTCGGAGCGAGCTCAGCGAGAGGAAAGTAGAGCGGTTCCAGGTGTTTGTACTCGCGGGCGCCCTTTCGCTCTTCCTGGCCACGGTCTTGACGGACAAGCTCCTATTGACGTCGAGGAGACGCCTGCAGACGACTATCGGGAGAGCGGGAAATGTCTGGTCGTAGAGCGCTCATCGCCCTGCCTGTCATCGCCATCTGGCTTGCAGCTTGCGCTCCAGCGGACGATCAGGTCATGTCGGCCGAGCCGCACTACAACACGGGAATCGACCTGTACATGATGGGCGAGTTCGAGGAGTCGCTTGCGAGGTATGACGAAGCTCTCAATTATGCCGAGGGCGACCTGCGCTCAAGCGGGTTCTTCAACCGTGGAAACGCCGCCTATAGGGCGGAGCTCTATGCCGAGGCGGTCGAGGCTTACAAGGAGGCCCTGCGCATGGACCCCGGCGACCTCGACGCCAAGCACAACCTGGAGCTGGCCCTGAGGCAGCTTCCGCCGGAGAGCCAGTCCGAAGAGCAGGCGTCCCCGCAGGCCCAACCCCCGCCGCAGGCCCAACCCCCGCCTCAGACCCAGCCTCCGCCTCAGACCCAACCTCCGCCGCCGGAGCCGCAGACCGAGCCGTTGACCGGCGAGCAGGCGAGGCAGGCCCTCGAAGCCGTTGGTGAGGATGCCCAGACCCTCCAGGAGCGACGAGGGCAAACCCTGGTCTCCCCCAAACCCCCACCAGATTTCGACTGGTAGCCATGACTCTGGAGCGTACTGGGATCATACGGCGAACCCTTGCCATCTCGGCCCTCGTGGCGGTGACGGCGGTTCTCGCCGCTGCCCCCGTACGCGCCCAGCAGCTGCCGTCCGGCGAGCAGCTGTTCATCACGGCGTCCGTGGACAATGACAGGCCCTACATCGGCCAACAGATCACATACGTCACCAGGATATACGTGCGTTCCGGCTTTCCCCACAGTGTCCACTACCAGCCTCCCACCTTTGCCGGCTTCTGGGATCCGGGCGAGACCGAAGAGTATGAGCCCAGCGAGATCATCGAGGCCAGGGACTACAGGGTCATCGAGCGGCGAACGATACTCTTCCCTGGCGTTGTCGAAACACTGACCATCGAACCCGGAGTATTGACTGCCCCGGATCCGGAAGAATCGATCGTCGTCGAGAGCAACACCGTCACAGTCGACGTGCGTCCGTTGCCCACTGGGGCGCCTGCAGGGTTCACGGGCGCGGTCGGTAGGTTCGAGGTCTCCGCCGAAGTCGACACCGCGACCACGCGGATGAACGAGTCGGTGCAGCTAACGGTGAGGGTCCAGGGCTCGGGGAACATCGACGCGCTCCCCGATCCGTCCTGGCCCGAGTTCGAGGGCTGGCGCGTGATTCATTCGCCTGCCGTCACCAGCAGTGAGGTCGTCGATGGCCAGCTCGCCGGAAGCCGCACGTACGAGAGCGTCCTGGTGCCGGAAACCCCCGGCGACCTCTCGGTCCCGGAAATCTCGTATGCATACTTCGACCCCGACCGTGAAGAGTACGTTCAGGCCGCGACGTCGCCAATCTCAGTATCTGTGACCGGCGGGGATGGCGAGACGCAGTTGCCTCCATCCTCTGTCGGTAGAGTCGAGGATGAGGCCGCGCGCACCGGAGCGAAGAGCATCAGGGCCGTGCCGCCTTCTCTTCGCAAGTCAGGCGGGGAGATGACGGACAGCGTCGTCTACTGGGCAATGTGGTGCCTTCCGCTGCTCGTGATCGCCGGCGCGGCGGTCTGGCGCCGAAGGCGCGACGCCTGGGAAGCCACACTCGCGGACTCACGACGGTGCAATGCCCTGCCGAACGCTGCGGCGATGCTCACACGCGCCGTGGCAAGCGGCGATGACCATGCAATCGCCTCTGCCGAGGCCTTGTCGTCATACCTGTCGGACCGATTCGGAGAGTCACTGACTGGACTCACCCGCGAAGCGCTTGTCGAGCGGCTGGTAGATGCAGGAGTTACGACCGAGCTGGCTCAGCAGGTCGACGACACCCTGGCATTGGGCGAGGCGGCGAGGTACACGCCGGAGGCTTCGTCCGAGGAACACAAGGAGGACCGTACGAGACGGGCCGCGGAGCTCATGACAGAGCTCGATGGAGCTGTCGGGATATGAGGTTGATGCGGCACACTTTAGCTCTGCTGGCCGCTCTTGGGGCCCCCGTGCTTCTGGTCGTCGGCATCGCGTCCGCGCAGGAATCGTCGGCCACCGACCTGATGGCCATGGCCAATACGAGCTACGAACGAGGCGAGTACGCCGAGGCCACCCAGCAGTATGAGGCCCTGGTCGACCAGGGTTACGGTGACGCGACCCTCTACTTCAACCTGGGCAGCTCATACCTTGAGAGCGGGGATGTGGGCCGGGCCATCCTATACTACCTGCGCGCCCGGGAGTTGTCCCCCCGTGACATGGACATCCGGGACAACCTGGAGCTGGCGCGCGGCATGACCGTGGACGGCGTCGCGGCGGAGAGGGGCTCCCTGGTCGAAGGCGTATCCTACTTCGGCCACCGGTGGGCTACACCGGATGAACTCGGGATCGGGGCCATCCTGCTTTGGGTTGCCAGCGGGACAGCCATCGGCGCCCTCATAGTATGGCGGGCCTTTCCGCTGAGACGCACGTTGCGAGCCGCAACCGTCTTGGCAACTGCGGCTGCGACGTTGTTGTTCCTGCTTGTTGCGAGCATGACATACGCCAGTCCCTACGACAGCACCGGCGTCGTCACCGCTGCGGCCGTCGAGGTGGTGAGCGGCCCCGGGCCGCAGTACACGGGGGAGTTCGCCCTCCACAGCGGCGCGCAGGTTCGCGTTGCCGACAATCGCCACGGCTGGGTTGAGATCGAGCTGCCCGGGGGAGAGCTCCAGGGCTGGGTGCCTTCCCATGCCATCGAGATTGTGGGAGGGGGTGCCTGAGGCTGAGCCGCCCACCCTGATGCCATCCGATCAGAGCCAGTTACAAGCATGGCGAGAGACGAAGGTCCGTCCTGGCTTGGTGAAAAGTCGACGTGTAGGCGGCCGGCCTTGTTCAGCCCTCGTTGATCGCTCTATTCGCCAGCCGGTTCGCGCCCGCCGCGCTCGCTCTCCTCGTCTACGGCGATTAGCGAATCCATCAGGGTGGCACGCAACTCCCTGACCAGACCCGGCCGCATCTCTCCGGCCGCTTCCAACGCTCCTCTGGCCGCGGCTCTTGCGGCCTCGTGCTCGGAGACGCCGAACGCTTGGGCCTGCTCGACGGCGCCCGCGATGGCCGCCGCTGCGATGTTGCCGATGTCTTGGCCAAGGTCCATCGCCGCACGGACGCTGCCGTACCCGGCGCCCCACAGCGCGTCGTCGACCTCCACATCTGCCCCGGCAAGGCCCTCCAGCACCGCGGCGGCCGACTGCCGGGCGGCTCGGTCCAGGTCAACGCCGGACTCCAGGGCCGCGTCGACTGCGCCCCTCGTCGCGCCCACTGCTAGCCCCACGCCATGCGCGCCCAGGTCCCCGGCCTGCCGACCCGCCTCGCTTGCCGTGCGGTTCACCAGGGCGGAGATGCTTCGGGCGGTCTCCCTGCCCCACGCTATTGCCGTCACCGCGTCGTGCGCCGACGCGGCCGCCTGGTAGGCGGTCACGCCGGCGGCCACATCCAGCCCGGCGAACCGGGGCACGAACCGCGCGGTCGCCTCCGGTACGCGGGAGGCCATCGCCAGGCCGGGCACCGTGTTGAGCACGCGCAGGTTGTCCCGTGTCTGCGCCATCAGCGTGTCCATCACGACCTGCTGATCCACCTCGCCCTCCTCGCGTATCGTCGCCAGCACCCTTAGAGTGACCAGCCCCATCAAGAAGGCCACGGCGAACAGGAAGTCGAAGCCAGTCAGGAACACGGCGGGGAACTCAATGATCCTGCCCGGGCTCTCCCACTCGAATGCGACCTGCAGGTGCCTCACGCTGAAGAAGTCGGCGAAGAGGCCACCCAGCAGGGGGCTCGTGCCCGCGCCGATACTCGCTGCCAGGGTTGCCGCCGTCAGGTACGAGGTGGCCTGGGCCCTCGGCGCCATCTTCATCCGTATGGTCGTGGTCGAGATGTTTACACCTGCGGTGGCTACCCCGATCAGAAGGTGCAGGACGACCAGCAGCGGCACCGTTAGGGCGTGGCGGTCAGGCAGGGTGGTGAAGGTCCAGCCCAGCACTACCAGGAAGAAGAGGGACGTCGATACGGAAAGGACGACCTTGCTGCCCAGCTGGTCGACCATCGGCCCCCACACGCGGAGGAACAGGACGTTGGCGACCTGGCTCGCGACGGTCAGGCCCACAACGAGGGAGAGGGGAGCTCCAGCCTCTCCAGCATGTAGACGGCGAAGAAGGGCAGCGCCAGCTGCGCGGCGAAGTTCCACAGGAACATGAAGTTGATGAGGGGCCGGTAGCCTTGGTCGGAGAATGGCGTGGCGAGTGTCTCGCGAAGCGACCTGCGCGGGCCCTCGGGGCGTGCCATGCGCGGCTCGGGTATGCGGGCCATGAAGCCGACGGCTGGCCAGCCCAACAGGATCGCGCCGAAGAGGATGGCGATGGAGTAGCCGTATATGACGTCGTCAGCCGCGACGCTCCCCTTCCAGAAGTCGATGTAGGCGGCCGCGGCCATGCTGGAGACGGCGGCCGCAATGGTCGCCATCCTGAGCCGTAGGGCGAAAAATCGACCCAACAATTCTCTGGGCACGAGGTCCTGCAGCCAGCTGTTCCAGCCGGTCGTCACGAAGGCCAGGGCCGCTCCCCTGACGGCCACCAGGGCCAGCAGAGTGCTCACGGCGCCGGCATGGGGGACCGACAGCACGAAGGGGACCATCGCGACCAGGACCCAGGCCCCGTACGCCACGAAGTATGCACCGACGGCGTATGCCTTGCGCAGGCCCGTTCGCTCGACGAGGACGAGCGCGAGCACCTGGATGGCCTGCATGAGGAACGGCAGCGCCGTCATGATGCCGATCTGGGTGTTGTTGGCGCCCATCACCAGGGCGAACGCGACCAGGAAGCCGCCCGATGCGAACCCGTCCGCCGCGGAGGCCGACACGGCCTGCCACGTCGTCGCGCGCAGCCCGCTGGCCCGCTCTTCGTCGGTTAGCTCGGCCTTGGGCCTGAAGAGCCCCAGGAGGTCCAACCTTGTGCCTATCCGCCAGGCCCGAAGCCGAGGCCCTTGTTCTTCATCCTCAGAATCCTAAGGTCAAAAGCTGATGTCGAAGTCTCCACCATCCCCCCCGCTGCCGAAATCGCCTCCGCCATCGAAATCTCCATCTCCGCCACCAGCGTCGCCTCCGCCTTCACCACCACGAAATGCGCCGAAGGCGCCGAAAGTGGCCGAAAACTCGGAAAAGTCAAAAATGCGCTCTGCGATCCCTTCTCCAGGGTAAATATAACTCCCTATGTAGAGCCCTGAAACGAATCCAATCACAGTAGCAGGTTTGCTTTGCCTCCATGACTCGGCGATGGCCGCGGCCATGTCCGATGGTGGCTCATCGGACACCTGAGGCTCCTGCCTCCACGGACGTACACGGTTCAGCGCAACTGCGTACGGCATCAACGAGTCTACGGCTCCGAAGTCCGCCTCCCGCTCCTCATCCATCGCAGACGACACAAGGTGTGCTCCAAACCCCCTCCACTGCCTTATCTCAAGCCTTCCGGCAGCGGTGACCTCGCTCAGCTTCTCGTTCTGTCTGTAGGCGGTCCACGCCCCGGCGACGTATGCCGCGCTGATCATCGCCAAGCCCACCGGCCAAGCGGGTCCTAGGCGTACTATCCACAGGGCCAGACCAACGCTCATCAGGACCGATCCAAGAATGGCGAGAGCCGCAAACCAGATGTTCCGGGCCCTTATGACGCTATCGTGATGCAACAGGCCCCGGTACTGAAGGTATTCGTGTATCTGCTGCCTCAGTCCCAGCTCCGGTTCGTTGAGCCGCTTTAGGAGGTCGAACCGAGACGTCGGCTCCTGTGGGAGTGCGTCGCTGACCGTCTGCTCCCACTGGTGCTTCCGACCTGGTCTGGCCGTCATCCGGTAGCGTTCGGGGCTGCCCCTTTCCACGGCGATCTCGAGCGTGCCCTTTTGCAGCATCTCCATGACTATCGTGAACGGGGTGCGAGGCCGCTCGTCCCTGTCCACCAGCTCCGACACTGCGGCTGCAGGCAGGTCGCTCGGCGGGCTTTCCGACGACAGCTCTAAGTAGACCTTGCGGCGCTCAATGACGATGAGCCACAGGAACCCAAATATGGGCAGCGAGACGGTGACGCCCACCACGCGGAAGAACCACGAGACATGGTCGACCCAGCTGACTCCGAAGTCTGCGGCGTCTGCCGCCATGTGAAAGAGCAGCACAGATGCAGTGACCGCGAGATAGAGACTCAGGGCGCCGACTGCGGCCCAGGAGATGAGCCGCTCGTTCACTGCGATTCCTACCACCAGTATTCCCACCAGCAGCATGGCTATTCCGACATTGGAGAGCCACACGGCGACACCAGCCCCGACAAAGAAGAGCGCCAGACCCGCGAAGAACATTATGTCCCTCTTCCCCCACTCTCGCTTCTCCGACATACCGTGTAGCTCCGCGGCCTTCTGGTCGCCGGCCGTTCTGCCTGCAACTACTCTGTCTCTATCCGGATCCCACACACGCATTCTCCCTGCGGCCTAGAGTCGACGACCGTCCCCCAGATTCTGCCTACACTGCCGGCCCTCGTCAAACAGCCCGATTCCTCTTTCGAGAGCTCCGAACTGCTTGCAACTCCTGAGCCGGGTGCCAATCTCGTCCGGACCGACTTCAACTGTTCGAGGTACTCTGTACACCTCAGGCCATCAGGGGCGTTGCGCGACTCGCGGTGCCTTGCGGCATAGCCTCGTCTACTACGTGGTCGCGCTGTCCCATGCTGGCTCCTCCGAGGAGGACCTTGGAGATTGCCAGTAAGAATTCGACCGCACCACTCTGGATGAGTTGATGGAGAGGCTTTGGAGTGTCGAGGACGTGCGGAAGGAGCTCGTGCAACGGCTGAAGGAGTTGGACGTGAGATGGCGGTGACGTGCGTGACACCCGTTATGACGCATGGGAAAGCGAGGGGCTCTCGTGGTGTCATGGGGCTGTACAGGAAAACGGCTTAGTTCCGAAAACGGAAGTGGGAGGAATGTTGAAGCTGAATCGGGACGAAAGGCCCCCTACAGGACAATCGGAGGAAGCACTTCGGTTCCGGTGCAGCTTCCGGCGCCGGTTCCGTTGGCCAGCTACGAAAGTTCCGTTTTCGGAAGTGGCCCCTCGGGGGAGCGACTTCCGTTTCCCAGCTTCAAATGTTCCGTTTTCGGAAGTGGCCGGTTTTCCTGCTCTCAGCTACGGAAGTCTTGAGTAGTAGATTTCGAAGGAGGAGAGAGATGGAGGAGAAGTTGCTGGCGGGTGACGCCGCGGACAACCTGGAGAACCTTCACAGCGTGCGTCTGACGGCGCTGCTGCACGACCTGGTGAAGGAGGGAAAGCTGGAGGCCGCCCAGCTCCTGGGGGTCAATCACAAGACCCTGACGGCCGCGCTCGACTCCGGGGTACTGACTCCCCGGCTGTCCGACGCCCTGGAGAAGGTGCTGCTGTCGAGGGAGAAGGAGACCTCCGAGAAGGTCGGGGAGCGTTTGGACGAACTGGTGGGCCGTGTGAAGGCCGTTGAGGACCAGGGGAAAGACATCGCGGGCGAGATCGAGGAGGCCGTCAAGGGAGAGGTGGAACGGCGGATGGCGGAGTGGCGCAGGGCCGTGGATGAGGACGCCGGCTCCCGGGACGAGCGCGCACCGGACGCAATGGACAGAGCGAAGGCCTCCCCTCGAACGCTGTTCAGAACTACGAGCCCCTCGGTGATCACGATGGAGCCGCAGCCGGGCGACGAGGAGGTCTTCGGGGATGCGTGGCCGCTGGTTGACGAGTGGCGGCAGCTGCGGGAGAGCCACCCGTTCCAAGGCAAGGGAGTGGCGTGGCTGGTGGACGAGGAGCGGCTGCGTGAGCTGGAGATCGAGTTGGTCGGGGAGCACGGGCTGACGATGCCTCCCGACACCAACCCCTGGGACAGCCTGAGCCGGAGGACGCAGGTCCGCTGGCGCACGCAGACCTTGGAGAGGGTGCACAAGGAGCGGGTCCTGGCGCAGATCAGGCGGAGGATCAGGCGGATTCTGACCTTCAATCTGTGGCGGGACTAGGCTCCCGGTCAATCTGCGGCCCGTGATCGGTCCATCATGGGCACATAGCAGGCAGTGATTCTGAGCGCTGGGCTTGTTTCCGTTGCCAGCAGGGCCATTCATAGGTGATACTGGGTTCAGTTTCAGGCTTTTGCCAGAGTTTCCCGCCCTAGAAACCTGGAGGGTCCATCCCAGACCCGGGAACGACCGCCTAGGATTGAGCGCTGCTCTCCGAACGGCCGGCCCAACAGGGATAGAGCGCACTCCCGCTGCGTGATGCGGGTCGACGGATCGAGCACTGCTCTCCCGACCCCGCACCGAAAGACGGGAACCCTCGGTCGGAGTGGACTGCCGCTCCGTCCGGTTCCTCATGCCTGCGGCACGGTCAGGCAATGACAGGGCCGTAGGCTTCCCCTTCGCACGCACCGGTCCGCGATAGCGTTCGCGGTCCGGTCGCTCCCCCTTCGACGCAGCTCCCCAGTCCGACAGCAGCGGCACTGGCAGGACTCGTCACCTTCCCCCCAACTCTTACGCCCTGCGGTCGGCACCAGTCGATTCGCATTCCCCCGTCGCAGCCCCTGGCATCCCCCTCAGGTCCCAGGCCGAGCTGCGCCCTTTTTTCGCTCACGCCGTCCCACAGCCCCCCGTTGCGGTCGGCGCGTTTCCACGTGTCCCAGTTCGATGGCAGGAACCAAGGAGGTAAGGACATGCACTTCTTGAAGCGGGTCGTCGGGTTTGTAGTGCGGCGCAGAAGGTTGTCGATCGCGGTCGTTGTGGCACTGCTGCTGGTCATGCCGCTGGCGCTCACCGGGGACTGGGAGGTCTTCGTGCTGAACGCGGCAGGCATCGGCGTTGCGGCGCTGGTGGTCAGGCGGCTCGCGAGGTTCGGTGGCGGCAGAAGACGCAGAGGTTAGGTGATCGGTTCGGAACGCACGGAAGCAAGGAATCTCGAAAGGAGAGAGGACTATGACAACGGCAACGGCAACGATGAGCAATCAGACGATGGAGACGACGGTAGGACAAAGGCGCAGCCTCGAAGAGTTGGTGGACCGGCTGATGGATGCGCTGTTCTCGGCCAACACGGAGACTGAGGAGCCGAGCGCGGCGCGGTCGATCCACGAGGCGCGACGGCTCCGGCAGGCGGGCGACGTCGACGCGGGGCTGGCGATGCTGGGTGGCATGAACGTGGCGAAGGCCACGCCGGAGGAGGTCCGATGGGCCTTCTCCGAGTGGAAGCAGCTGGTGAAGCGGCGGTTCGGCGACCGGGACGTGGCGCTCTATACCCAGGGCATCGGCCGAGCCGCGGCGCTGGTCCCCCGCAACGACGGCTCCTTGCAGGTCGTCTCGGTCCTGGGAATGCGCTGGCGACCCGGCAAGGTCGTATCGCGGCGCAGCCTCCGGGGCCTACGGCCCCCGGGGAAGGCTTGCCCTTGATCCCTCTTCGGTGAATCCGGCGGCGCATCCGGCCTTGCAGTCCTTGCGACGATGCGCCGCCCCCTTGCGCTTGCCCGCATGTGCCGGTCTCTCCGCCAGGTAGAGCCCGACACCCAACGCCCTCCACGGCGGGGCTTGCCCGCTCCGACCCTTGCTTGCGGGACCTGATCCCGCCCGACCCATCCCATTCTCGAATAAACGACGGCGCCTGCCACTGACCTGATCCGGGGGCTTGCGCCGCGCACGGCTTCCCCACGCGCGGGACGCCGCACCGGCCCTCGGCCGCAGCAACAACACAACCCAGAGAGACGGTCCCGATCCATCGGGACGTGCAATCACGCGGGACCGTCTCCCAAGGGGGCCGTCCCGCTTCTTCATCACAGGAGGAAGCGACATGACGACGGCAACGACCAATCGAACGATGGAGGCGGCGGGGCGGGAGAGCGAGCTGAGGGCGGCGGCGAGGCGGCAGGGGCTGACCATGCAGGAACTCGCGGCCATGATGGATGTGAGCCCGGGCTACCTGTCCCGGGTCGCCACGGGCCGCAGGCCGTGGACCCCGAAGATGCGCGAGAAGGTCATGGCGGTGCTGGGCGAGGTCCCAGGACAGAGAACCGTCTACCGCCGGAGCGAAGTGGTGACCGGCGAGAGCAGCTTCATCAGGGAGCGCGCACGCACCCTGGGCATGACCATGCGGGACCTGGCCGACCGGGCCGGGGTCTCCCACGGGTACATGACTGAGGTCTCCCGGGGCCGCAGAAACATGGGCGTGAAGGTACAGGCGAGGGTCGAGTCGGCGCTCAAGGCCCCGGCGAAGATCGCCCCGGCCGCCTGCGCCAACCGTCAGGAGACCCTGGCCTCGGGCGGCAGCTGCTACATCAGGGAGCGCGCACGCGCCCTGGGCATTTCGATGAAGGAGCTGGCCGAGAGGGTCGGGGTCTCCTACGGCTACCTTGTACAGGTGTCCCGTGGCCACAGGAACATGGGCGTGAGGGTGCAGGCGCGGTTGGAGTCGGTGCTGGAGGGACCGGCCCGGATTGCGTCCGCCGAGTGCGCCGCCCTGGACCCGAACGCCCTGTGGGAGCGGATGGACGCCCACGGGATCAGCCAGAACGAGGCCGCGCGGCGCGCCGGCATCAGCTCCTCCCACCTGTCCAACATCATGAACGGCAAGGCCAACGCCTCGGCGGACGTTCTCAGGAGACTCCACGGGGTGCTGTTCCGGCACACGAAGGCCGAGGAGCGGGTCATGCCCGCTGACCTCAAGGTGCTGGGCTGGCGCAAGGGCGAGCGGAGCGGGATGGTGGTGCGCGGCGCTCGCAGCAAGGACGGCACGGCCAGGGGTCCCGCCGTGCGGACCGGCGGTCCGGTGCCCTGGGGCGCCGACGTGGAGTACGCCTACCGTGCAGGGTACGACGGTACGGGCCGGGTGTCGATGACGCCCGTCGTCATGCCAGCCATCTCCGCGATGCTGGCGCAGCACGAGAAGGCAGCCGCGTAGGAAAGCTGCAACGCCTCACAGGACGTACCAGACGACGGCTCGCATCGAGCCGCTGACGCGAGGCCGCCACAGGCGGACCTTCGCTCATCTAAGCAAACGCCGCGGGCGTTGCCGGAACCCGGAAGCCCCGGCGGGGCGGCGCATTGCGCCCGGGTCCCGGCGGCGTCCTCCGGCTGAAAAACCGAAAGGAGGACGACACGACATGAACCTAGGAGACTTTATCGACAAGTTCAAGGACGCGATAGCCCAGCGGGTGGTCGAGTCCT
Organism: Dehalococcoidia bacterium; assembly: GCA_965116315.1. Lineage (GTDB taxonomy): Bacteria > Chloroflexota > Dehalococcoidia > Lucifugimonadales > CAJWER01. The sequence goes on along the minus strand of OZ220672.1, from coordinate 3,977,844 downwards.
ACCCGCCGCTCTACAGGCCCTCGGAAGACGGCGGCACGCTCCCCAGGCTGCTCAGGAAGCCCCTGGGAGCGCAGGCCGACGCCATCAAAGGCGCGGCCCTATCCCTCAAGGCCCACAGGGGCACGACGGTGGTCGGCGAGATGGGCACGGGCAAGAGCTTCATCGGCGCGGCCGCCGCGTACATGGCGGGCTTCCAGCGGATTCTGGTCATTTGCCCTCCCCATGTGCGCCGTGTAGGCGCAGCCTAAGATTCCTTCCACAGGGAGGAGGAGTTCGAAAGAAAGCTCCTGAGTCAACGACTTACCTGACGGCGAAAGCCGAAGGGAACAATAGCATGTCGTCGAAGCGGTGGTGGCTCCGAAGGCGTTTAGGGCCCCGCACCGCAAGACTCGCACGATACGGTGAAAGCTTGATTGCCTGAACCCCAGTTCCCAGCGCTGTAAGGGCATAGCCCCCGATACAACGCCTGTAATTCGGGGCCGTCGGAATACGTCACCCAGATGGGGGTTGGCGGAAACTTTCGTCCGGCGGGCCATGGGGAATGACCCCATCCAAGGGAACGAACGGGGCACCTAAGTCGTGCTATAACGTCTAGGTTGCGTAAACACGGGATTCCCTACGGGACGCGAGTCCTACGGGAACGGAGTCCCCGTAGTAGTCCGAGGACGGGAAAGCCGTCCACATGGCGAAGGGGGACAGGTGTCTAGAAACCCAAACAGAGGAGGCGCGCGAGATGCGTAACACTGAAACTGTACTGGGAATCATCCAAGAGCGGGGCCGACGAGGGCTACCGCTAGAGCGAGTTTACCGGCTCATGTGGAACAGGGAGCTGTTCCTGACCGCCTATGGCCGCATCTACCGGAACAAAGGTGCCATGACGCCCGGAGTCACGACAGAGACCATGGACGGCATGTCCCTGGCCGACATCGACGCCACCATCGAAGCTCTACGCTACGAACGGTATCGGTGGACGCCGGTCAGACGGGTCTACATTCCCAAACCCAACGGGAAAACCCGTCCCCTGGGCATCCCAACCCGGTCGGACAAGCTGGTTCAGGAAGTGATGCGTCTCATCCTAGAGGCGTACTACGACCCCCAGTTCTCCGCCCGCTCCCACGGTTTCCGACCTGGCCGAGGGTGTCACACCGCGCTACGGGAAGTGCACCGGACGTGGAACGGAACAGTATGGTTCATCGAGGGCGACATCAGCCAGTACTTCGACACCCTCGACCACGAGGTACTACTTGGGATACTGGCAGAGAAAATCCACGATGGCCGCTTCCTCAACCTGGTCTCCAGCCTACTCAAGACTGGTTACCTGGAAGATTGGCGGTTCAACCGCACCCTGAGTGGCACTCCACAGGGAGGCATCATCAGCCCCCTGCTAGCCAACATCTACCTGGACCGGTTCGATAAGTGGGTCGAACAGACCCTCATCCCGCCCTACACCCGAGGAGACAAGCGCAAGGAAAACCCGGACTACTACCGGCCACTGTCAAGGGCAACGTACCTGCGGAAGAAGGGACGCTACGAGGAGGCCCGCGCCCTGCGTAGGCAGGCGCAACGCCTACCCTCTAAGCTTCCCAACGACCCGGATTTCCGTCGCCTGCGATACGTTCGGTACGCCGACGACTTCCTTCTCGGCTACTTGGGAACGCGGTCAGAAGCCAACGAGATCAAGCGGCAAGTCGGAGACTTCCTGCGACACACGTTGAAGCTGGAGCTATCCGACGAAAAGACGCTCATCACTCATGGGCGCACGGAAGCCGCCAAGTTTCTTGGCTACGAGGTACACATCCTCAAAGACGACGCCAAGCGTACAGCACAAGGCCGGAGACAAATCAACGGCGTCGTTGGACTGCGAATGCCCGTAGGCGTGGTTCGCTCAAAATGCCAACCCTACATGCGAAACGGCAAGCCGATTCACCGAAACGGTCGTATCCACGACTCTGTTTACAGCATCGTGGCTGCGTACCAGCAGGAGTTCCGGGGCGTCGTGGAGTATTACCGCCTAGCTTACAACCTGCGCCAACTAGACCGGCTCAAGTGGGTCATGGAGATATCACTCGCCAAGACGTTGGCAGCCAAGCTGCGAATTACCGCAGCACAGGCTTTCCAGCGCTTCAAGGCTGACATCCACACCCGCGAGGGTACTTACAAGGGCCTTCGGGTCACGGTCGAAGAGGACGGGAAAACGCTGGTGGCCCACTGGGGCGGCATCTCGCTCAAGCGAAACATCAAGGCAAAGTTGGACGACAACCCACCAAAGGCATGGATAGGACGTACGGAACTCGAACAACGGCTCCTGGCCGACACGTGTGAGCGTTGCGGCTCGCACGACAGAATCCAGGTGCATCACGTTCGGGGGCTGCGCGACCTTGACAAGCCTGGGCGTTCACCAAAGCCGGATTGGGTCAAGCTGATGGCTGCACGCCGACGCAAGACCCTAGTCCTCTGCCATCCGTGCCACATGGACGTGGAATACGGCCGTGCCGGATGGCATACCCCGACAAGGAAACGTCGATAGAAACGGTCTCAACTACCCAGGGTGCTTAGCCCGGGTCACGGTCTTCCTTATGACAGCAATGACCATCAGGAGGAGGCCACTGGCCAAGGAAACTGTCCCGATGACAAAGGCTAGCAACATGCCCATTACCAAGCCAAAGGACCACTCCTGCGATTGATAGACCAAGGGCATGTTTACGCCAAGGCCATAAGCCAAGAAGCCAATGACCCATAAGGCCACACCCACACAGAGGCAAATCAGGCCAACTCTCTGCATACTTCCTCTATGGGCAACTGTAGGGCAGAGCAGGATGAGTAGTCAAGCCTCTGCATACGAGGTCAATACTCTACCGACATAGACACCGGAGAGCCGGATGACGCGAAAGTGTCACGTCCGGTTCGGAAGGGGGTCGTCGGAAAAGTGCTCCGCTTACGCGGGGTAACTCGCCGGCGGCCTACCTTACCTCGTGCCCAAGTGGAAGCGGGAGGTGGAGATGACGGTGCCGGGCGCACGCGCCGCCATCGTCGAGTCCATCACCGACCTGGAGCGGCTCCGCCTCTCCATCGGCCCCGGCCCCCTGTTCGCCGTGATGTCCAGGGAGGAAGCGAAGCTGTCCTACCGCTGGAAGGCCGCCGTCATCCAGCGGTGGACCACGTCCAGGGGCAGGCTCATAAGGGAGGAGGAGACGGGAGAGCCGTTCCGGGTCCCATGCTGCCCGGTCTGCACCGCGCAGGCCGTAGACAAGGACGGGGTGCCGCTCACGGAAAGGGTGCTGAACCGCCGCAAGCACGTCTGCGCGGCCTGCGGCTCACCCCTCTGGCAGGCCGACAACTCCGGTCCCAAGCGCTACCCCCTCAGCGACTACGTGAAGCACCACATGAAGGGCTTCTTCGACCTGCTGATTGGCGACGAGTGCCATGAATTTAAGGGGCGCGGGTCGGCCCAGGGCATCGCCGCTGGAGTCCTGGCCGACGCCTGCGGGAAGTCCCTCAGCCTTACAGGAACCCTTTTGGGCGGCTGTGCGCGGTGGTACTTGGCAGTTTGATTCCCGTCTCAGACGGGAGGGGTTCGAGATGACACCCCTGGGTCATCCCACCTACCTGGAGGCGAAAGCCAAAGGGGAAAATAGCATGTGGGAGAAGCGGAGGCCATATCGAAGGCGTTTAGTGAAGCGCTCCGCAAGACCCGTGCGATACGGCGAAAGCTTGATTGCCTGAATCTCAGTTTCCAGCGATACAAGAAGATGTCCCCCGCTCACAACGCCTATACCGCGGGGCCACCAGGTGACCGGCCTTGTAGCCGCAACCGGGAACTCTCGACTGGTGGGCAGTGGGGAATGACCCCACTCAAGGAAACGAACGAGACGCCTAAGTCGCGCTAGAACGTCAACTGTCAAGGAACATCGGATCGCCTACGGGGCGCGAGCCCTATGGTGACGGAGCCTCCGTAGTAGTCCGAGGACGGGAAAGCCGTCCACATGGCGAAGGGAGGCAGGTGTCAAACCGAAACTCAGAAAAGGAGGTGCGCGAGATGCGCAGCGCCGAAACCATACTGGGAATCATTCGCAACAGAGGTACACGGGGATTGCCCGTGAACGACCTTTACCGCCAACTCTGGAACCCGAACCTGTACCTGATGGCCTACGGGCGCATCGCCAAGAACGACGGCGCGCTCACCCCAGGCGCAACACCGGAAACCGCAGATGGGATGAAGATGGACGACATCCACGCGATCATCGAGGCCCTTCGCTTCGAGCGCTACCGATGGACTCCGGCCCGCCGCGTATACATCCCGAAAGCCAACGGGAAGCGGCGGCCACTCGGACTCCCAACGTGGTCGGACAAGATTCTGCAAGAAGTGATGCGTCTCCTACTGGAGGCGTACTACGAACCGCAGTTCAGCGACCGATCGCACGGCTTCCGGCCTCGACGTGGATGCCACACGGCCTTCACGGAGATTACCCGCACCTGGACAGGCACAACATGGTTCATTGAAGGAGACATCGCCGGTTGCTTCGACAACATCGACCATAAGGTGTTGCTGGACATACTTGGCGAGAACATCCAGGACAACCGTTTCCTGCGGCTCGTCTCCAATCTCCTCCGGGCTGGCTACCTTGAGGACTGGAAGTTCAACGCCACCTACAGTGGCACCCCGCAGGGAAGTGTGGTGAGTCCCATACTCGCCAACGTCTACCTAGACCGGTTGGACAGGTTCGTGGAGGGAGTGCTCTTGCCCGACTACAACCGTGGCAGGCATCGGAAGCCCAACCGCGAATACCAAAGGTTGGAAAACAAGGCTAAATACCTTCGGAGGACTGGACGTGCGAAAGAGGCGGCGGCTCTCCGCCCCCTCATGCGGTCGTTGCCCTACAACGAAACGCACGACCCGGACTACCGCCGCCTGCGGTACATACGGTACGCCGACGACTTCCTGCTCGGCTTCACGGGGCCAAGGGACGAGGCCGATGAAATCAAGGCTAGGATAGGCAGGTTCCTGCGAGATAACCTCAAGCTGGAACTCTCCGAAACCAAGACCCTGGTCACTCACGGCCGCACCAAGGCAGCACGGTTCCTCGGCTACGAGGTCGTCGTTCAAGGGAGCGACACCAAGCTCGACGCCCGAGGCCGCAGAACGGTCAACGGCATCATCGGGCTGCGCGTTCCCCAAGACGTAGTACGCGCCAAGAGCGCCGCATACATGCGTGACGGCAAACCACAGCAACGCGGGATACTGCTTCACAACTCGCCTTACAGCATCGTGGAGCAGTACCAGGCCGAGTTTAGGGGCGTCGTCAACTACTACCAGCGTGCTACCAACCTGGGCGCACTGAACCATCTACGCTGGGTCATGGAAATGTCACTCGCCAAGACGCTCGCGGGCAAGCTGAAAATCAGCGTCGCGCAGGTGTTCAAGCGGTACAAGACCACGATTCAGACGGACAACGGGCCTCAAAAGGTCCTGATGGTGAAAGTGAACGAGCCGGGCCAAGAGCCGCTGGTGACGTACTGGGGCGGCGTTTCGCTTGCGCGGGACAACACGGCAACCCTGATCGACAAACACCCCCCGATACTCAACGGTCGGACAGAACTCGAACAGCGCCTACGGGCCAACGCCTGCGAGCTTTGCGGCTCAACGGTGAAGGTTCAGGTGCATCACGTGCGAGCAATGAAAGACCTGCGGAAGAAGGGCCGGGCCAAACCGCCCGTTTGGGTGGAGATGATGGCAACACGGCGTCGCAAGACGCTTGTGGCCTGTGCGTCATGCCACGCGGACATCCATGCTGGACGCCCGCTACAGCAGCACGCACAGGTAGCCTGAGTACCACAACTGCGAACAACAAGACACTGGAGAGCCGGATGACGCGAAAGTGTCACGTCCGGTTCGGAGGGGGGCCGACGGAAAAGTGCCCTGAGCCATCAGGGTAACTCGCCGGCGGCCTACCCGACATGCTTCGACGATCTTCCACCTTCTCTATCGGTTCTCGCCGGAAATTCGCACCGAGTTCGGGCGCTCAGACGAGGGCCGCTGGATCAAGCGCTACGGCTTCGAGGAGCACACCATCGGCAAGCCCGACGACGAGTCGACCGAGGACGGCAGACTCAGCCGTAGGCGCAAGTACCGCAAGACTGTGAGGGAGAGGCCGGGGCTCGTGCCCAGCGCACTCTTCCACATAATCTCCAACACGGTCTTCCTGCGCCTCTCCGACGTAGCCTCGGGCCTCCCCGACTACGAGGAGCAGGTGCTCCTGTGCTCGATGGATTCGGAGGAGGACTCGACGGGGTATAGCCAGCGCACCGCCTATAACACGGTGTTCGAGGAGCTCCGCAAGGAGCTTGCAGAGGCCCTCAAGAGGGGCTCCAAGCGCTTGCTCTCCACCTACCTGCAAAGCCTCCTGGCCTACCCGGACGGCTGCACCCACGGGGAGACGGTCTTCGACCCACAGACGGGCGATGTTATCGTCCAGGTGCCGCCCCTGTCGGAGGAGCGGCTCTACCCGAAGGAGAAGGCGCTGGTGGACCTGGTGGCGGCCGAGCGGATGGAGGGCCGAAGGGTGCTGGTCTACGTAACGCACACGGGAACGCGCGACATCACCGGGCGGTTGGACGACATCCTCACCCGGCACGGCTTCCGCGTGGCAGTGATGAAGGCCGACGCCGTTGAGCCCAAGCGCCGGGAGGCTTGGGTCGCCGACAGGGTGAAGAAGGGTCTCGATGTCCTCATCTGCCACCCAAGGCTGGTGCAGACGGGCCTCGACCTCATCGACTTCCCAACCTTGATCTGGTTCGGTGCGCCGCGGTACGCGGCATAGGATTCTCGATTCAGTCGAGAGGAACTCGGAAGAACGTTCTTGGGTCAACGGCTTACCGGACGGGGAAACCCGAATGGGACAACAGCATGCCGTCGAAGCGGGGTTCGGCCCCGCAAGACCCGCGCGACATGGTGAAGGCCGCATTGCTTGAATCCCAGTTTCCAACCGGGGAATGATGACCCCCGCCGGCAACTCCGGCGTCAGCACTGCATGGGAACCTCGAACCGCCCATGTAACTTCCGGTGCATGAGGTGATGCGTAGTGAACACATCCAAGGAAACGGACGGGACACCTACATCGCGCTACTACGTCCTATGTCAGACGGAACGCGGGATCACCTACGGGACGAGAGTCCTACGGTGACGGAGCCCCCATAGTAGTCAGAGCCGGGGAAAGCCCGGTACACGGCGAAGGGGCAGCCCTCGAAGGAGGGTGAGAGTCCACCCCATGGACAAGGGTGGAAGGGCAGATAGTCCAATACCAAAAGACAGACAGAGGTACTCGAGATGAGGAACGCTGAAACTGTCCTTGGCATTGTCCGAGAACGTGGTAGAACCACAGTCCAACACGGTTCAGGACGGAACGCAACGAGTTGCTTCAGCGACTCTTAGCCGATACGTGCGAGCTATGTGGATCGACCAGCCAGGTCGAAGTCCACCATGTTCGCCACCTCAAAGACCTGAACAGAAACGGCCAGCGGCCACGACCCCGCTGGATGGAAGTCATGGCGGCCCGCAGGCGAAAGACACTGGTCACCTGCGGGGCCTGTCACGACCAGATCCATGCGGGCAAGTACGACGGCCGGAAACTCTCGGAATAGCTATCAGAGAGCCGGGTGCGCTGAAAGGTGCACGCCCGGTTCGGAAGGGGGCCGTTGGAAAAGGGCCTCTGGCTTCGGTCAGAGGTACCTCGCTGGCGGCCTACCTTACAGACGGATTACAGTGTGTATGTATCACGGCAGGCTTCACGCCGCTCGTGGCGCATCGGGCAGACCCGCCCGGTCAAGGTCGTCTACATGGCTTACCGGAACACGCTGCAGGCGGACGCCCTGAAGCTTGTGGCCAAGAAGTTGCAGAGCTCCCTGGCGGTCGAGGGCGAGCTGCCCGAGGACGGCCTCGCCGCGTTTGGCGACGACGGCGACGACATGATGATGGCCCTGGCCCGCAAGATCGTCAGCGGCGAGGAGGGGGAAGAGACCGAGACGGTGGAGGAGGTCTTCGCCCAGACACGGGATGCAGAGAGCACAGCCGAGGAACTGCTGGTGGACGACGGCTGGAAGCCGATGGAGGTCGAGCCAGAGACCATCGGGGTCAATGGCAACGGACACCATGCCAACGGCAACGGCCATGAAGATCTGTTCGGTGTCGGGCCAACCGTCGAGCTGGTTCCGGTCAACGGGCACAAGGCCAACGGGAACGGTCACGCTCCAGCCCCCTTCAACGGGAGCGGGAATGGCCATCACGAGGAGGACGACGAGCCTCAGCGGTCGCTGTTCTCCTGGGCCGAGTTCATGGCAGAGGAGCCGGTCAAGCCGAAGGGCCGAAGGCGCAAGCACCAGCCCGCAACCCTCTCGATGTTCGAATGGGCGCTGACGCTGGAGCAACAGCCCGAGGCCGAGCCGGTGGGCGAGGGACGCTAGACCGCAACTGGCGTGGAGAGGACTGTCGCGCGTCGGCGTCCTCTCCACGTCCACCCATCTGTGTGGCCTTTCTTGCGTTTTCGGTGATGCCGCGTCGCCATCGTCCGTGGCCGGGCCGCTCCAGGGGCCCTCGTCTCGTGGTGGATGCAATCAGGCATGATCTCTACCTGGAGAGTTCAATGCTGGTATGTATCTCAACGCCGGGGGTACGCATTCCCCACTTTGTAGGTGAGCTTCCCTCCGTGGATGAGCGCTACAGGCGCACGGCGGTTGGAATAGACGAGAAAAGGTCGGACAGCGAGTTACTATATGGGACGGCCGGGCCAATCGGCCCGGCCGTCCTCCAGTCAGCCCTCTTCGACTCCCCCTACATCAGTTGCACACCGACAGGCCCGAATCCGCGATATCGTCGCTCGGCGCCGTCACATTGCCTGCGCTGTCGGTAACCCGCCGCGTCGGTACCAGGCCCGCCGGCACGCACCCCGTCAGGGCGTTGCCGCTGATCCGCAGCCTGTTCAGGTTCAGGATCCCCAGCTCGTTCGGTATCGTGCCCGACAGCGAGTTGTTCTTCAGCCACAGGTTCGTCAGGCTCGACAGGCCGCTCAGCGACGCCGGTATCTGGCCGCTCAGCCCGTTCCGGTGCAGGTACAGCCGCTCCAGGTTGGACAGCCTGCCCAGCTGCGACGGAATACTCCCGGTGAACCCGTTGTCGTACAGACCGAGCCAGATAAGGTTGCCCAGGTTGGCCAGTTCGGACGGGATCGGCCCGCTCAGGCTGTTCCGGTGGATCACCAGGTACTCCAGCCTCGTCATGTTCCCGAACGTCGACGGTATCGTGCCCGTAAGCCCGCCGCCGCTGGCCCGCCAGCCCGACTGCTCGTGCAGGTACAGCCGCCGCAGCCTGTCCAGGTTGCCGAGCTGGCTCGGCAACGACCCGGTCAGGTTGTTCCTGTCCAGCCGCAGGAAGTCCAGCCTCGGCATGTTGCCCAGGTTGGCCGGTATCGACCCGGAAATCCTGTTGCGCTGGGCGAACAGCCGCCTCAGGTTCTCCATCCCCGACCCGAGCTGGCTCGATATGCCCGTCAGGTCGTTGTCATAGACGTACAGCCGCTCCAGCTTCGAAAGGTTGTTCAGCTCGCCAGGAATCTCACCCGTCAGGTCGTTCCGGTGCAGGTACAGCAGCTTGAGCTCGCTCAACTCCCCTAGCTCCGCCGGTATCGTCCCGTTCAACCCCAGGTTATGCAGCCAGAGCTCGGTCACCCGCTGCGGTGACCCCGTCAACGCGCCGCTGCGACCGCGGATGCCGTCCCATTCCGAGATGGGCCTCGACACCGACCAGTTCAGGATCCTCGCGCCGTTTTCCAGCTTGGCCGTGGCCTTCAACAAAGCCTCGCAGTCCGCCACCAGGCCGGTGTTCGACCGGTCGGCCACCGCGCCACGGGTCCCGCAGCCCAGAGTCGTCGGCGCGGCCGTGACTGTGATCGTCACGGCGATCGTCGCGTTCCCGCCCTTGCCGTCCGTCGCCCGCACGGTTACCGAATACGTCGACTTCGTGCTCGCGTCCAGCGGCGCCAGCGTCCGTATCTGGCCGCTCGCGGCAACGATGGAGAACGACGCCGCGTCCGTACCCTCCAGGCTGTAGGCCAGCGTGTCGCCCGTATCCGGGTCCGTTGCCCTGACCGGCCCGCCGATGGACGCGCCCGTCGCAGCGTCGTCCCGGACGAACCGCGATGCAGTCGCCCCTTCCGTGAATACCGGCGCCCTGTTCGGCGGCGCAGCCGTCGCCTCGATGTCAACCGTGATCCGCGCAGTGTCCTTCGTGTCGTCTGCGACCACCGTGACCGTGTACGTCGTCCCGACGATCAGCGTGATCCCGGACTTCGTTCGGAGCTGGCCGTTCGTCTCGCCGATGTCGAACGACGGCGCGTCACGCCCTTCCAGGCTGTACGTCACCGTGTCGTCCGTATCGGCGTCCGTTGCTACGATGGGGTCGCCGATGAGCGTGCCTGAAGGCGACGTCGCGCTGACGGCCCGTGTCGCGGTCGCGCCCTCCGAGAACACCGGCGGGTTGTTCGCCCCGGGCGCGTTCGTCGCCCCGTTGCCCGGGTTCGACCAGTCGCTCGTGCCCTCCGCGTTCTTCGCCCGCACCTCCACGTCGTAGGACGTGCTCGGCGTCAGCCCGTCGACCGTTTCCGTCCAATCTGTGCGATCGACGTGTCCAGCGTCGTCTCCGGTACGCGCAGCCCCTCGCCTAGGTCCACCTCAGGCAGCGCCTCGAACGGCTCCAACACCCGATACCCCAACAGCCTGTCCGGGTCCGGGTTGCTGTCCTTGCTTCTCCTTCGCTCCCCCGGCAGCGACCTTATGCCGAGCCTGACCTTGCCGTGATGCGCCGCCGCCAAGTACGCCGCCAGGTCCCGCGTCTCGCCCTCGGGCAACTCCCCGTGCTTCAGTACCGCCAACGCGCTCCCAAGCTCGTGTCTGAAGTGCCTGCGGCCGTTGCCGAATCTCCCATTGCCTGGGCTCTTCGCCCAAAGCGTCCCCTTGCCGAGAGTCTCCTCGCACCCTTGTCGAAGCATCTCTTGGAATGCACAGTGCGCCTTGCCCACGTCATGGTACAGCGCTGCCAATGAAACGGCGGCGCGGACGTCCGGCTCAGCGCCGACCTCCGACAACGCATCAAGTATCACCCCTACCTCACGTTCGACATTGCGAGAGTGAACGCTCAGCGTCACGGGCTTCTTCTGTGTATTCGTAGGCTCAGACCCCTGGCCATCCTCTGGTTCTCCGTCCCCCTCTATGACAGTAACAGGCTCCCTACTGGAAGCGTCCCACCCCTTATCAGGATCATACCCACCTTGGTTCGCGTCCAGCATCAGCGTCATGCCGGGGTATATCTCCCACGGTTGAACCCGCCGCCACACGCTATCCAGGAAGTCCCACCTCCAAGCCGCGCGCTCGCCCCCCATGTAGTCCTTTATGCCCTTGGGACCGCCCCTTGAGCTGCCGATAGGCACGTCTACGGTCTCGTCATGGCGGGGCTTCGGCGCATCCTCGGCTGGCTCTTCTCGCCAGAACACCGACACTCCTGTCTCATTCATCCCGCGGACGTATTGGGACACGTCTACGTAGCTCCCCGACAGGTCCGGCGTCGTGTCGAACAGTCCCACCACATCGCGCCTGCGGATGACGGTGGTGTGGTCGGCCTCCTTCATCTTGTCGTCCATCCCTTCAAGTGCGGCAGGCCCAACGGACTCGCCTTGGAGGGACTCCATGATTCCGCGGGCGTGGTCAACGTCCTCCCTGTCATACGGCGCGATGTCCTTTCCTACGTCCACCCACAGTACGTCCCCACGTTCGTACTTGCCCTCGCGGTTGCACCGACCGAATCGCTGCACTATCGACGCCCACGGCGCAATCTCCGTTACCAGCGTCCGCGCTGATATGTCCACTCCCGCCTCAACCGCCTGCGTCGCCACGACGACCCGGCCTGCCGAGCCGAGCGGCGCGGCGATGCGGCCCTGCTTCTTCTGACGGTCATCTTCTCTGAAGCGCGAATGAATCAGGACCTTCTCCACGCCAGGGAGTAACTTGTCCCGAGGCTTGCGCAGTTCCGAGTAGAGCCTCTGTGCCCGCTCAACAGTGTTGACTATCGCCAGCGTCAGAGTGCCCGACTCGTGCTTCGCCGCGATGAACTCGGCCATTTCCCTCTGCTTCTTGAAGTCCACCGCACCTCGAGCCACTACCTTGCGGGCGTTGTGCCGTTTGTCCAGGCGAGGGTCCCCAACGTCCGTAGAGCAAAGCTCCCTGACCCGGTCCGCAGCAGGGGCACGATGGTCTATAGTGTCCAACCAGTCGGAGCGGGCGGTCGCCGACATCCAGATGCTCTGGGCCTGGCCGAAGGTCTCCAGCTTGCCCCGCAGCCCCGCGAGCTGCGTGGACGTGGGCAGGCCGTTCGCCATGAGCTGTATCTCGTCCATGACCCACAGGCAATCGTTGTTCAGCAGGCCGTACTCGACGGACCACATGTTGTAGCCCATGCCGTAGCCGCGGTTGAGGGCGCGGGACAACAGCATGTCCTGGGTCCCCACGACGATGAACGGCTTCTCGGGCTCCAAGTACCACTGGGTTCGCGGCTCTCCGCCCATGAGCGTGACGACCCCAACCTCGTCCTTCATCCCCAGACGCTCGAGCCACTGATTGACCCGATCCACTGTATGCTCCACAAGCGTCCTCATAGGCAGGCAGTAGACCAATCGGCGCGGGGTGGAATCGCGTACGGCCTCGTCGGGATGCTCGAACCGGTGGTACAGCCACCCCAGGACCGCAGCCTCGGTCTTGCCGGCTCCCGTCGGCACCCTCAGCAGGATAGGAAGGTCCCGACTCTCGGCAAGCGCGGTCTGGTAAGGGTATGGAGCGAATCCGGTAGCCCTCTTGAAGTACTCTCCGTAGGTCATCTTCTCAAACCTGTCCCTACCATAGAGCCATCTATTCCGAGGAAAAGGAGAGCACCGCCGGGGTTTGCTTCCGGCGGTGCTCTTGTTTGGGTTCCGGTTGTGTTGTCTTAGGGTCTCGGTCGGTTGTCCGCGGCGGCCGGTGTTAGTGGCCGCCGCGGTCTATGTTTTTGTGTCGTGCTAGGAGCCGTCTCCGCTTCCGCAGACCTCCAGGCCGGTCGCGTCGATGTCGTCGTCGTCCGTGTCCAGCGCCGCCGGTACACAACCCGTGAAGCTGTTACCGCTGATGCGGACCCTGTCCAGGTTGACCAGGTTCTCCAGCGCGCTCGGGAGTGCGCCGGTCAGGTTGTTATTCGCCAGCCAGAGGTTCGTCAGCATCGTCAGGTCGCCGATCGAAGCGGGCACCGAACCGGTCAGGTCGTTGTCGTGCAGGTACAGGCGCTCCAGGTTGGACAGCATGCCCAGCGTGACCGGGACAATGCCGCTCAACTCGTTGCTGTACAGGCCGAGCCAGACCAGGCTGGTCATGCCGCTCAGGTCGGGGATCGTACCCGACAGGTCGTTCTGCTGCAGCGTGATGTGGGTCAGCGTCGTCGACATACCCAGACCAGCCGGGATATCGCCGCTCAGCTTGTTGCGGTGCAGGTAGAGCCGCTCGATGCTGTCCATGTTGGCCAGCTCCGCCGGGATACCGCCCGTCAAGCCGTCATCGGGACGATCACCGCTAATCTGCGAGTCGAGCCTCAGCCACTCGAGGTTGTCCAGGTCACCCAGGTCCGCAGGTATCTCACCCTGCAGGTGGTTCCTGTGTGCGAAGAGGCGTTCCAAGCTGCTTGCGCCGCCCAGACCCATCTCGATGCCCTCGAGCTCGTTATTGTCGACCCTCAGCTGCTCCAGGTTCGTCAGCATACCAAGCGAGCCCGGTATCGTGCCGTGCAGCCTGTTGCTGTGCAGGTAGATGAGCTCCAGTCCGCCCAGGTAGCCCAGGCCGGCGGGAATCACACCGCTCAGGTTCTGGCCGTGGAGGCGCAGCTGCGTCACCCGCATCTCGCCGGCATCGCCGCTGATGTCCACGCCTGTCCAGTCCTCGATCGGGGTGTCCTCGTCCCAGTTCAGGGATCCTGCGCCTACCAAGTCATCCATCACGCCCAGCAGGACCTCGCAGTCGTTCGTCACTCCGTATTCGTCCGGGACCATGCAGCCCCGGTACATGTCGCCGACCATGATGGTCACTGCGATCGTGTCCGTGCCGCCGTTGCCGTCATCGGCCGTTACCGTAATCGCATGGCTGGCTTTCGCCTCGTAGTCCAGCGCCATGGCCGTCGTTATCTGGCCGTCTCCGTCGATGGCGAAGTAGCCGCCGGTGTCGCCGCCAATGGTGTAGGTCAGCGTGTCGCCATCCTCATCAGTGGCTGCGACCGGGTCGCCGACGTTCGCCATGGCCATGTTCTCGGCCACCATCCGCTCAGCCGTCTCTGCGTCGAATGCCGGCGGGGTGTTGACGGCAGGGCCTGTGGTAATCATGGGCGGGTCGTCCTCGTTGGTGACCATGATCGTCACCGTTATCGCGTCCGTCGCCCCCGTCGGGTCAGTCGCCGTCACTATCACTGTGTGCATCGGCTTCGACTCGTAGTCCAACTCTTCCGTCGTCACAATCTGGGCCTCGCTGACATCGTCGTGCGCCAGCCCACTACCTATATCGAAGGACGCCGCATCAGGACCGCTCAGCGTGTAGATCAACAGGTCCGCGTCAACCGCCGTAATCGGCTCCCCAACCTTCGTGCCCTTCTTCTGGTTCTCAGCCACCGAACGCATCGCCGTATCGGACTGGTCGCCAGCAGTGTTCAGGTCCTGGTCAGGGAACGAAGGCGCCGTGTTCGCAGGATCGCTCTCCTGTACAGCACGCTCCGACGACGCTCCTGCGTACTCCACCACAGCCGGACTGCGAGCGTCCTTGTAGCTCGCCACCGCGTGGATCGTCTTGTCCCTGTCAGCTCCGTCCGCATCCGGCGTGTAGAGCGCCGACTCGGCTCCTGCGATTACACAAGCAACGTCGGCTGCTGTTCCGGTACTCGTCTCTGCGGTGGTATTACCGGCGTCGTCACATACCCTGTTGGTAGTTTCGTCCGGATTATCCTCCAACCCCCACAGCGCAGCCAACGCAGCAGCCCTCGTGTCGTCATCGGGTATGACGCCGCTCCTGAACCACTTCCACATTATCGCGGTCTCGCCACCGTCATCGTCGTCCAGCGTAGCAAGAACCGCACGGCCTTCCTGGGGCTCCCTCGCAGAGAGCATCACAACGCCAGCGTCCTCACCATCAATCACCTTGATGGTCACGTCCAGACTGCCGTACTTCGTACCGCGATCAGGGTCGCCAGGGTCATTGGTGGCATCTGCCGCACCTGTGGTCGAGGCCACGATGACTACCGAATACGAAGACTTGTCCTCAAAATCGGCCGTCAGAACCGTCTTCCCGTCATCGCCAGTCGCAGCCGGCGCGAGTAGGCCATCGCTACCACCGACCTTGAAGTACTTCGCGTCAGCACCCTCCAGCGTGTACTCGACTGCGCCGTCCTTAGTGCCGTCGTTGTCCGTTGCCTCATAGGCAGCCACGGCACCAGTGCCATCATCATTCGTGAAGATGGCAGGCTCGTCGTCGTTCTCGTTAATGTACAGCGTCACCGCGCCCTTGAGGTCCTTGTCAAACTCCGGCGACTCGTTCACGTCCCTCAGGTAGACCATCACCGATGCCCTACCGGGCGCACCGGACGGATCCTTAGCCATGACACCCACGTTGTAGACAATCACACCGTCGGTGTTCGCCGTTCTGGCAGTGCCTGGGGTACCAAGTGCATCACCAGGCGACTCAAAGTTCAGCGCATTCGTCAGGCTCAACTGGCCCGACTTGCTCATCTTGAACAGACCGTTGTCGTTCTCAACAGTATCTGCGCTGCTCGGGACCGCATCGTAGTCCGGGTCCAAGAAGTACTGCACAACGTCGTTGTCTTTGTCAGGGGCCACTAGCGGGTCGCCGATGTCACCCTTCACATTCTCGTCCACCGGGATCGGATCGATCTTGGGGAACTTCGGCGCGGCGTTCGCAAGCGTCCTCTCCTCAACAGGGTTGTCCGTCACTCCCGAAGCCATCTTCCCAGACCCACGCCTGTCGGTGTAGCTGACCGACGCGCGCAGATAGTAACCCACGTCCGACGCGACCGGGCTACGTGACCGCGTCGACGCGCCCGCAATGACCATCCAATCATCGTCAGCCGCTTCCTTGTCCATGGACTTGGACCACTGCCACTTCGGCTTGCTGATTTCACCGTCATCATCATCGAGGGTGGCCATCAGATCCCTAGTAGCCTGCGGCTGCGGCTGGTCGAAGGTCACCTCCCCTTCCTCTTCCGCGTCAGTAACGGTCACCTCAACAGCCTGCGTGGCCTTCGTATCTCCTTCGGCCACCACCGTCACCTTGTACACGTTGTCGCCCGCGCCCTTGGCAACGGAGGAATCAGGATCCTCGTTCCCGTCCTTGGGCTCCTCGAAGTCGGGAGACTCCTTGAAGGCCAACTCGCCCCCATCTATCGTGAAGATGTCCGCGTCGACACCTTCCAAATCCCACGCGATGTCGCCAGCGTCGGCGTCCTCGTCATTCGCGGTGAACGTCTCCACCACAGCGTCGCCGTTCTCCATGTAGTCACACTTCACCGGCTTGTTGCCACTGCACTCCGACACCGACTCTGTGGTAATCATGGGCGGGTCGTCCTCGTTGGTGACCATGATCGTCACCGTTATCGCGTCCGTCGCCCCCGTCGGGTCAGTCGCCGTCACTATCACTGTGTGCATCGGCTTCGACTCGTAGTCCAACTCTTCCGTCGTCACAATCTGGGCCTCGCTGACATCGTCGTGCGCCAGCCCACTACCTATATCGAAGGACGCCGCATTAGGACCGCTCAGCGTGTAGATCAACAGGTCCGCGTCAACCGCCGTAATCGGCTCCCCAACCTTCGTGCCCTTCTTCTGGTTCTCAGCCACCGAACGCATCGCCGTATCGGACTGGTCGCCAGCAGTGTTCAGGTCCTGGTCAGGGAACGAAGGCGCCGTGTTCGCAGGATCGCTCTCCTGTACAGCACGCTCCGACGACGCTCCTGCGTACTCCACCACAGCCGGACTGCGAGCGTCCTTGTAGCTCGCCACCGCGTGGATCGTCTTGTCCCTGTCAGCTCCGTCCGCATCCGGCGTGTAGAGCGCCGACTCGGCTCCTGCGATTACACAAGCAACGTCGGCTGCTGTTCCGGTACTCGTCTCTGCGGTGGTATTACCGGCGTCGTCACATACCCTGTTGGTAGTTTCGTCCGGATTATCCTCCAACCCCCACAGCGCAGCCAACGCAGCAGCCCTCGTGTCGTCATCGGGTATGACGCCGCTCCTGAACCACTTCCACATTATCGCGGTCTCGCCACCGTCATCGTCGTCCAGCGTAGCAAGAACCGCACGGCCTTCCTGGGGCTCCCTCGCAGAGAGCATCACAACGCCAGCGTCCTCACCATCAATCACCTTGATGGTCACGTCCAGACTGCCGTACTTCGTACCGCGATCAGGGTCGCCAGGGTCATTGGTGGCATCTGCCGCACCTGTGGTCGAGGCCACGATGACTACCGAATACGAAGACTTGTCCTCAAAATCGGCCGTCAGAACCGTCTTCCCGTCATCGCCAGTCGCAGCCGGCGCGAGTAGGCCATCGCTACCACCGACCTTGAAGTACTTCGCGTCAGCACCCTCCAGCGTGTACTCGACTGCGCCGTCCTTAGTGCCGTCGTTGTCCGTTGCCTCATAGGCAGCCACGGCACCAGTGCCATCATCATTCGTGAAGATGGCAGGCTCGTCGTCGTTCTCGTTAATGTACAGCGTCACCGCGCCCTTGAGGTCCTTGTCAAACTCCGGCGACTCGTTCACGTCCCTCAGGTAGACCATCACCGATGCCCTACCGGGCGCACCGGACGGATCCTTAGCCATGACACCCACGTTGTAGACAATCACACCGTCGGTGTTCGCCGTTCTGGCAGTGCCTGGGGTACCAAGTGCATCACCAGGCGACTCAAAGTTCAGCGCATTCGTCAGGCTCAACTGGCCCGACTTGCTCATCTTGAACAGACCGTTGTCGTTCTCAACAGTATCTGCGCTGCTCGGGACCGCATCGTAGTCCGGGTCCAAGAAGTACTGCACAACGTCGTTGTCTTTGTCAGGGGCCACTAGCGGGTCGCCGATGTCACCCTTCACATTCTCGTCCACCGGGATCGGATCGATCTTGGGGAACTTCGGCGCGGCGTTCGCAAGCGTCCTCTCCTCAACAGGGTTGTCCGTCACTCCCGAAGCCATCTTCCCAGACCCACGCCTGTCGGTGTAGCTGACCGACGCGCGCAGATAGTAACCCACGTCCGACGCGACCGGGCTACGTGACCGCGTCGACGCGCCCGCAATGACCATCCAATCATCGTCAGCCGCTTCCTTGTCCATGGACTTGGACCACTGCCACTTCGGCTTGCTGATTTCACCGTCATCATCATCGAGGGTGGCCATCAGATCCCTAGTAGCCTGCGGCTGCGGCTGGTCGAAGGTCACCTCCCCTTCCTCTTCCGCGTCAGTAACGGTCACCTCAACAGCCTGCGTGGCCTTCGTATCTCCTTCGGCCACCACCGTCACCTTGTACACGTTGTCGCCCGCGCCCTTGGCAACGGAGGAATCAGGATCCTCGTTCCCGTCCTTGGGCTCCTCGAAGTCGGGAGACTCCTTGAAGGCCAACTCGCCCCCATCTATCGTGAAGATGTCCGCGTCGACACCTTCCAAATCCCACGCGATGTCGCCAGCGTCGGCGTCCTCGTCATTCGCGGTGAACGTCTCCACCACAGCGTCGCCGTTCTCTTCATACTCGTACTTTAGCGGGTCCGCGGCGGAAGCCACGGGCGCGAGGATCAATAGCGTCGCCAATACAGCGGCGACCAAACCCAGGCGTGCCAATACTGTGCGGAAAGGTCTGTTGATCATACGAACCCTCACTTTGCCTAAACGTGGATGGCAGAACATTATCATCCGATTATCCATGTGTCAAGCATCTGGCACAGGTCATCGTCAGATAGATTCCACCTACGGGGGAGAGTATACCACAGAGGGCGCAGAGAACACAGGGGGGGGGAGAGGGATTCTGGGGGCAAATGGGGAATTGGGAATAGTGAATGGGGAATCAGGAATTGGGAGGGGACCGTGGTGACGCGGGCCCCCAGCGCTAGACTGACCGAACTCCTAGCCCAGGGCCCAAACCCGCGCGTAGGCCGAGGCGGTGTCTTCACGGGGAGAGTGTGGTCGTCGAAACGGCGGGCCCAGAAGGTGCATCCCTAATATAGACACCCGGCACTCAGGGGCAGCCGGCGTTGGCTCTAGCCGGCAGAATGAGGGGCAGGAGACTCAGACTCGGGAGAATCACCGCCTATGGGTATGGCCAGCGTGATGTCCACGTTGTTCTCACGGTCGATCACCACCTGCTCTACGGTCGTCTGCAGTATCTCCCGGCGCTCAGCATCCGTCAGCTCATCTATGCCACGACCCACGTCCCTCGACCACGCAAGTACTCGCTCCATCAACCGACGCTCCTCACTACCACGCGCCTCACGAGCTCGGTACTCCTCCACCCTCGCCCTAGCACTCTCCAAACGCTCCGTGATGAACTTGCGCTGTACGTCCAACTGGGACTCCGTGATCTTCCCAGACACGAACAACCTGATCGCACGGGCCTCTTCCAGCTCGATATCCCGCACGCCTCGCTCAGCCTCAGCGATCTCCTCTTCCAGTCCAGACCCTCCCTCACTATCGAGAGCGTCGATGCCGGCCACGATCACCGCAGGGTCCCGGATCACTCGCTTCACCTCATCCCATATCGGCTCCTCCAACCGCTCAGCTCGGATGTACGGGCGCTCTCGACAACTCAACCGAAGACTGTGCATCCCACCGCACTTGTAGTACCGGTGAGGGGCCGAATAGTCGTAACGGTACCTCTTCCCGTTCCGAACTTTCGTCGTCCCCCACGTCGACTTGGCATGGAACCGGTGGCCGCACTCTCCGCACTTCACAAGGTGCTGCAACAGGTACACCACCTTCGTGTTCCGCTTGGCCCGCGTGCTACGATGCTTCTTCATCGACTGTGCACGATCCCACGTCTCATCATCGATCACCTGAGGTATCGGTATCTCGATCCACGCCTCCCTCGGCTGTTCATGAAGCTTCACCCCGTCCTCGGTCGCCACATGGCGGTACTTGCCGTAGACCCACGTGCCCCGGTAGGTCGCATTCCCCAGTACGTGGAGCACTCGGGACTGAAACCAAAACCGCTTGCCGGTCGGCGTCGGCACACCATCGTCCGTCAACCGAACCGCTATCGAGTGGGACCCCATCCCCTCACGGACGTACATGTCGAAGATGCGGCGGATGACCGCCGCATGCTCCTCCACCACCTCCGGCCTACCATCGGCTCCTATCCGGTACCCGTAGGGAAGACCACCCGTTGGCGCACGTCCCTGCTTGGCCATTCCACGCTTGCCCATCGCTGAACGCTCTCGAAAGTTGTCCAACTCGATCTTCCCGATCGCCGCCATCAGACCAAAGGTCTTCATGTCGATCCCGTCCATCACCGACTCCAAACGTAGCTCGTGAGCCTCGACCACCTCCATCAGCGCGGCCGCAGGGTACATCCCACGGCTCAGACGATCGGACTTCCAGCACACGATCACATCGAACCGTCCTTCCCTGGCCTCGGTCAGCATCCTCTGGAACTCAGGACGCTTCTTCGACCAACCCCTGCCCACCTCCTGGTAACGCGCAACTATGGCCAGCCCCCTCCTCTCGCAGTGGGCTTCCATATCTCCTATCTGCTCGGAAATCGACGTCTTGTCCTCTCCGTCCTGGCTCTTGTCCGACACACGTGCGTAGATCGCCGCTCGATTTCCCTCAGTCTCCCTATTCGTGGTCCTAACCATTGCTGCCTCCCTTCGCACAATCCCTCATATAAGGAAAGGCCCGCCTCCTGTCGGGAGCGGGATTGAGTGGGGCCAGCACCGCCAGCGGCCAGAGTACCTCCAGCTGGTCTGCGACATCCGCGAGGCTGATGACGGTCAGTGTCGGAGAGGAACGCATCAGACTTCCACTGCAGCGCGGGACTCCCCGGTCGGGGCGTCCGGCGGAGAATCCTCGTCCGGCCCGGCCTTCCCGTCTCTGGTGGCGTGCCTGACCATCAGGGACACTAGGCGTCGCAGCCGGTCCTCAGCGTCGGGTCCGGGGTTTGAGAAGACCCTGATCACACCGATTTCGAAGGCGTTGCCCCGACCGTTCTGCCGCTTCCTATCCTTCAAGCCGCTGCTCTCGTCGCGTTCTAAGCACGCTCGACTCAGTGGGCGTAGGTCGAACACAAAGGCGAACGCTGGTTGCTGCATCCAGTGTGAGCGGTGGCAGAACTGAGCGTTATCCCCTGGAGGGGAATACGCGGCTGTAGTCTCTCCCGAGGGATTTCATTGATGTAATCTCCGGGGGCTGTTGTACGTTCGGGATCGATGGATGCGGCCCGTCTTCCTTTCGTTTAGCGGAGGACTACCTTCCATTCTGCCGTGGCGATATACTGCAAACTGCCGCACCTCAAAGCGGCAGGCAAGCTGGAACGACGCCCCCATGTCGTCTTCCACTTCCGTGACAGGGACGGTTACCAAGTGGACATCGTGATAGAGCGCGGCTCTCAGGCTCTCGCGGGTGTGGGGGTCAAGGCAGGGTCGTCGTCGGTCGCCGCGTCGGACTTTCGGGGCTCAGGAAGCTGAGGGACGCCGCAGGCAACCGGTTCGCCGGGGGAGTGGTGCTCTACGACGGTGAGACGAGTGCCGGCTTCGGTGACCGGCTCCACGCGGTGTCCATCCGGTTTCTCTGGGAGACGCACTAACGGCGCTCTTCTTCAGGGCCGACTTCCTGACTGCTTGATCAGGGCTGCTGCTGCACCCTCACGCTGCGGAGCAGGTGGCCGAGGCCGAGGCCGTCGGCCAGTTCCTGGAGGGCGAGGAGGTGGTGCGTGTTGGGCAGGACCCCCTTCCGCCACCGCCACAGGTTGACGACGCTGGTGCCGAGACGGCGGGCGATCTCCGCCCACGTTAGCCCGGAAGCCTTCTGGAACGCTTCGAGGGCCTCGGCGAAGTCGCCGGTCAGCCCATAGGTCTGCTTTCTTCGTCGTACGTGCTTGCGGGGCATGTGGTCAGGCCTCCTTGAGCGGGTCCAGGAAGTCGTCTCCCAAGAGAATGTCGAGGCCGCCCGGTATCCACGCCGCGAGACGCACTAGGCAGTGATAGGCCCCGCCGGACGGCTTTGTGCCCTGCGTCCACCGGAGCAACTGCTTGGGCTCCACTCCCAGCAGTTCGGCGAACTCATAGTAGGTGACGTCGGCGGCTTCCTTGAGGCGGACCACCCGTTCCTTGAAGTCGCTGGGAAGCTCGCCGTCCCCGTGGGGTACGAGGCGGCCGTCGATGATGGGGTCCCCGGCGTAGATCGATAGGCGGGGAGCGCTAGTCGTCGTCTTCATGGAACAGCTCGAAGAGATCATCGAAGTCCTCCAGCCCCAGGACCCTCTGCATCCGCCGCCTGATGCGTCCCGAAGGGGCTCGCCCCTCGTTGACCAGCGTGGACAGGTAGCCCCGGCTGATGCCGACCTCGCGGGCCAGCCAGTTCTGGGAGCGGCCCAGCCGTTCCAGGCGGTCCCAGAGGGCTCTTGTCTTGAGCAGGACGACGGTGCGTGTCACAGCGTTCTTGGTTCCCATGTACTCTAAGCGTGGCTTATGGTACAGTGTAACCACAGAGCAGGTGGTATGTCAAGAACTAGTGTGCTATTCTTTGACCGCCAGTCACTCCGCAGCTGGAGCGTTGATAAGGGAGTCATCCAGACCATGACCGAAGACCGGGGCTACAGGTGGAAGAGCATCGGCGCCCGCATCAAGGAGGCGAGGCTGAAGGCCGGCCTCACCCAGAAGCAGGTGAGCGAGCTGGTGGGGGTCAGCCCCCACGCCGTCTGGTCCTGGGAGGCGGGGAAGATGAAGCCCACCCCTGAGCACCTGTTGGAGCTTGCCTACAAGTGCGAAACAAGCACCGATTGGCTGCTGGGCCGGGATGTGGTGGAGGCCGAGATACTGAAGGAGGCTGACGTCTCCTTCCGCAATGCCATAGAGGGCCTTCCGATGGAGGACCTGGAGTCGATCATGGACTTCATACGCTTCGTGAGGGAGCAGCGACGGAGGAGGGACCGGGCTGAGAGATGAGGCGGGCGCAACGGAAGGCGGTGGAGCTCAGGAAGAAGCTGGGGCTTCATGGACGGGTGGACGCCGAGGCGGTGGCCAACATCCTGGGTTTGGAGGTGGTGCCGTGGCCGATGCAGGTCCAGGAGGAGATGCAGATGGGCCGATACATCGGCGTGGCGGAGCGTCTGGACCCTCGGTGGCGGCGGTGGGTGATAGCCCACGCCATAGGGCACAGGCTGCTGCACACCGGCAATCACCTGTGGATACGCGACCACACGAGCCTCGGCAGCCTGTTCGAGCGGGAGGCGGAGGACTTCGCCCGCGCCCTGCTGATGGACGTGCGCGAAGCGATGGAAGAGGGTCTGAGCGAGGTCTGGGAGGTGGCCGAGCACTTCGGTGTGCCGGATGAAGTGGCGTGGCTTCAGCCGCCTCTCCCAGTAGAGTGAATCTGATTAGGACGAGAGGAGGGACAAACGTTGCTTACGGAAGTTCGATACCCGAACGTGGAAGTCCAGGTATGGGAAGCGTACCCTTTCGTCTACTACGGCGAAGACGCCGAAGACGAAGAGGACGGGGAATACAGTGCGGAGAGCCCCGAGGCGTCCCGCATACTGGAGCGGGTGCGCAGCGCCCTCAGGGAGGGCGGGGTCGGCGACCAGGAGATAGAGACTTACACAAAGGAAGCCACGTCACGCTGCTACAACCACCTGATGTACACGACGATGCAGTGGGTGCGGATACGTTGGGTTGGCCCCGATTACGAGATGGACGAGGCGTAGACCGTTCATTCTTGTCCCATGTTGGAGTGTCGAAGCGAACCATTGTTGGAGATGGTCGACATGTAGCGGCAGGGCCTGGCCTGGCTCTTGGGTGTGACGAAGCGCACCGTTCAGGGGTGGCTCAGAGGAGGAGGGAGACCGAAAGGGGGGCAGCTACTATGCCATCGTCCAGCTGTCTCGCGCCGTGCCCGGCGGCTTCGACTTGATGATCTATGGCTGCGGTCTTCAGGACAAAGCGGAGGAGGGAGGAGTAGGGTCGCGGGCCTTATAATGTGCTAGGGAGCCGCCTCCGCCCTCACTTCACCACCTGACGACCCCCTGGGGGTCTCGCCGCGACGCCTTCCGGTTGAGCGCGCGGTCGAGGATGGAGAAGGCTTCGCGGATGCCCAGATCCTCGACCCTGGGGACGGGTTCTTCCTCCTGCTTGAGGAGGGCGTGTGCGATGAGGTCGGCCATCTGGAGCAGATAGTCGCCGTCCGACTTTCGGAAGGCGGGGCCTCCGATGACGTTTGCCACGGGGATGTTCCTCGTCCTCTCGCCTTCCTCCCACCGTTCGTACCGGCTGGGCACGGGATTGAATATCCTCAGACGCCGGTAGGCCCGCGTGATCATCGCCTCCTTGCCCTCGTCGAAGATGAGGAAGGCGTGGCGTCCCGCCGCCCTGACCGAGCTGTTGATGCGGTTGAGGAGCCGGTCGAGGCTGACCTTCTCGTAGGTCCTCACGTCCGGCTTACGGAGGCACACGTTGATGACCTCTATGCCTCCGATGCGGGTGGCGGCGTTCTCGATGCGGCGCAGTCCGTCCAGGAAGACCTCGGCTCCCTGCCTTGGAGTGAGTCTCTCGTCGCTCTCGCCTCTGCGCGCCAGGAGGCCCCTCCCCGCCAGCAGGTCGCAGGCGTGAAGCTCCCTGTCCGGCGGGATGGCGTGGCTCTCGCCCAGCTCTCGCCTCCATTCGTAGATGTCGCCGAACAGGTCGTTCCAACGCTCAGCGTCGACTCCCAGGGCGGAGCGGACGTAGTAGCGCGGTCCCTCGGACTCATCGATGTAGTACAGGCGCATCCTTCTTTCCTCCTTCGGTGTTCTCCTTCTCAATTGTTGGGCAGGGGTCGTACGGACTCCCATTTGCCCGGCGCTCTCCAGACGCGTCCCAGCGGGCCCTCCCGCTCGACCAGCTCCCGGTGGGAGACCAGCAGCGGCACGTCGACCCCGGCGCGGTTTATTCCGTCTGCGGCCACCCGCAGGAAATGAGTGGCCGTCAACTCGTCGGGGAAGACGACCAGGACGACGGGCCGGACGCCGTGGTCGTCGGTTGGCCTGGGGGACGAGTAGTAGCGCAGGTATGGAGCGAGCCTTTCCGACATGGTCGATGGCCGCACGGCGCGGCGCTCCCACTCCAGGAAGAGGGGCCAGGTCGTATCGCTCCTGCGCAGGATGCCGAAGGCGTCGGGGTTTACGGAGCGGAGCCCGCCGGCGTGGCGGAAGTAGCGGGAAGCCCGGAAGGGCGGATCGAGTTGAGCAAGCTCCCAACCCAGGTTCATGGCCTGCCTCGCCAGGGCAGATATGAAGCGGTGGACCGCCGCGGTGTGTTCGATGTTCCTGAGGAGCTGGCGGGTCCTCCTTCCGGAGAGGTTGCGCCAAGTGAACGGAAGGCTGGGATCGGATGGGACGACGCTCCACCGCTTCCTGGCCGCGCCCACGGACGTTCGGTCCCTCCTGGCCAGGAGAGCCAGCCCCCGGTCGGTGAGGGCCAGCCGGCGGCCTTCTATGGCGACCCGCATGACCAGTCCGGCCTCGAACAGCGGGGCCATGATCTCGTGGAGACGCGCCCGTGAGACTCCGAGCAACCCCCGCGCATGGTCCGGCGCGATTCCCGGCCAGTCGTGGAGCAGGTCGAGTACGCGTTTCTCAGCGGGCCTCAGCAGGGCTGGCAGCAGCCAGCCGGGAGTTTTCTTCCCCACGCCATCCAAAGGGATTTCCTCAGGAGTGGTTGCCCTCATCGGCTCAGGCTCCCGAGGGACCGCTCCGCCCCGCTCCAGGTAGGACGACAGGATGTAGCGAAGGTCGAGAGGGGCGGCAACGGAAGGCAGACGCCAGACGGATTCCGAGGGGCCTGCCCAGACCGCGTCCCGCTCCAGGGCGAGGACGGCAGACACTTGCGAGCCGTCCAGCGCCCTGCAGGTGTGTCTCAGGCGCACGTCGTCGGGCATGAGTATGAGCACGGCTCCCGGGAGCGGCCGCTCCCGGAGCCGCCACAGGCGCTTCGAGAAGCCCGTCCTGTCCGCAGTCGGCCCCTGCCTCACGATGCCGAGGATCCTACCGTCGGGAAGAGCCAGTGCGGCGTCGAGGGGCGCGGCCCTGTACCAGCGGAACCCTATGGGTCCCGTCTCGACGGCGATGTAGGAAGCGAGCCGGTAGATGACGCCCACGGCGTCGAGCCTCTCCATGAGGACGCGCGTCCACTGCTGGGAGACGGGGGAGTGGCGGATCAGCTCTTCCAGGGCCATGTTCTCTTCATCGGCCAGCCTCCTCAGCCCGGCGGCTGTGAGATGGAATCTCCGCGTGGACCTGAGGAGGTCGGTGGCGTGGGGAATCGAGGCCGCCAGGCCCCGGCCTTCCAGGTCCGCCACGGCCTCGTAGGTCGAGCGGTCGGACGTTCCCGAGACGGCGGCCAGCTCCAGTCGGTCGAGAAACGGCGTCGAGGCCAGCCGCCGCATCGTTTGCAGGCCCCGGTCCACGGCGGTCACGAGGACTCCCCGGCGCCGGAGTTGGCCTCCGGGGGCTTGTTGCGGGTGCGGACCTTGTGCTTCTTGGGTTTCTTGGGACGCTGATCAGCATCCTTGGTCCCCGTCTTCTCCTGCCCGTCCTTCAGGTCGTTCACGCCGTCGTGGAAGTCCCCCACCTTCTCTTCCTCCTCCGCGTTCCCGGCTGCGATGTCCTTCGCCGCCGTGACGTAGGAGGACGCGGCGGCGCGGATGCGCCCGGCCCGCTCCGGGTCCCCCGGCTCCGGCCTGGCGACCTTCATGGAGAAGGCGTCCATGCGCTCGGTCCCCACGGTTGCGCGGACGTAGCACTGGTGCACGGGGAGCGACACGATGTCGTCCTCGGTCACACGGTCCTTGCCCAGCTCCCACACCAGCTGCCGCGCGTCACTGCCCGCCACCTGGAAGACGGCGAGGCACCCGACGTTGGCCAGGATCGTGTCCCGCATGGTGAGGGAGAGTTCGTCCAGCTTGGCCAGGCTCTGGGTGGCGAGCACGAAGCTGGCCCCGAACTTGCCCAGCTCGCTGAGCATCGACTCGTAGTCGACTCCGGGCATGGACTGCATCTCGTCCACCACCACCAGCACGCCCCGTCGCTTCTCTAGGGGCAGGCTCCCCTGCTCCCGTATTACGGCGTCCACCAGGTTGAGCAGGGACGCGCCCACCAGGGCGGCCACGTCGCGGCCCGCCGTGCCCTGGGCGGTGGAGACCAGCAGCACTCCGCCCTCCAGGATGGTCTTTCGCATGTCGATGGTTGAGCGGCGCTGGCCGAGAACGGCCCGTGCCCTCTTCGACGACGCGTAGTAGGAGAGGCGGGTCTGCACCGGGGCGAGGGCCTCGGCCCGGTACTGGTGGGTCCAGTTCTTGAAGTCCCGTGCCCACCAGTCCAGCAGGTAGGGGTCGGAGACCCCGGCCAGCACGGCGTCCTTGAACTTCTGGTCGTCGGACAGGAGCTTGAGGCCGTCGAGGATGGTGTACTGCTCGTCGGCGTTCGTGCTCTCGTTGGCCTCGTGAAGCGTCTTCACTGTCTGCTCGAGGATGGACTGCATCCTCGGCCCCCACTGGTCCCACAGGCCCCTGGCGACGCGCACCACCGAGTCGGCGGTGCGGTCGCGGTCGGAGAAGACGCGGGTGTCGAGGAGATTCACGCCCGGTGCGCCCCGCTCGTCGGCCAGGTCGATCAGCCGCACCCTGTCGGCAATCTCGTCCGGCACGTGCTCCAAGATGCCCTCCACCAGGTCGGCGTGGGGGTCCACGACGACGATGGCGTCGCCGTCCCTGCCCGCGGCCTTCTCCTCGAGCTTGTGGCGGACGATGTGGTGCATCAGGGTGGACTTGCCCATGCGGGTGCGGGCGACGTAGAGGTGGTGGCGTCTCAGCAGGTCGTCGGGGAAGTGGATATCCCTCCCGGCCCCGGCGGTGGTCTCTCCCACCAGCGCGCCGCCCCTGACTCCCCGGGCCGAAGGAACCAGCGCCCTCGCCCCGGAACGCTCCACCAGGGGCGTCTCATCTCCCGCGCCGGGCGGGTGCCACAGGGCCGCCGCCTCGCGCACTCCCAGGACGCTGCGCCCGCCGAAGAGGCCGGGGCCGGAGGGGTGAAGCGCCTCCGGGTCGGGGGTGACGGGCCTCACCCCGCCCACCTTGAGCCGCGCTCCGGCGGGGTTGTCGTAGTGGCGGTAGGCGGCCGCCACCTGTCCCAGCAGCTCCTCTGCGCGCCTGGGTCCCGCGTCCGCCGGCAGGACGGCGACGACCTGTATCTCGCCGTCGAAGGCGACCCGCGAAACCTTCTCCTTGATGAGTGTCGGGTCGTACACCCGGTTGCGAGCCTTCTTGAAGCGGTGCCAGGCCCAGCCCGCCAGCGACAGGCCGGATGCGACCCCAACGCCGAGCAGCGCCGCCTTCCACGCCTCTCCAGCCTGCACCCACAGGTAGGCCCGCAGGGCGGCGACCACGCCGACGCCCAGGACGGCCATGGTCACCCCGTCCATTCGGAGGGGTCCGGTCTGGTAGGTGTAGGAGGGGTCACTCCGCTGCTCCACGGCAGGCTTGTGGGCTTTCTCCATGTGGTGCTGCGACCAATCGGGTCCCAGGGAGCTCAGCACCAGGCGGGACACGACGCGCTCCTGGGGACGCAGATTCGACAGCGAGCCCATGAGTGCTATGAGCGGGTCCGAGCCTGGGTCGAGCAGGTCGTCGTCCCTGAAGACCCGCAACGGCGCGTACTCCGGGCCGTCGGCCCTCAGCGTCATGCTCCACGCCTGCTCGCCCTCAACCAAGCGCAGGGGGTCCTCCTCTTCAGTGACCTGCTGGATGCGGGCCTGTGGGTAGTGGGCGGCGATCTGGCCTCGCACCACCTGGCCGTCGAGGCAGCGTGCCATCAGCGTCACGCCGTCCGCGTCCCCGGCCATCTCCAGGGAGAAGGGCTCCGGCACGGCGATAGACTGGAGCATGTTCTCCACGCCCAGCATGGTGCGCTCACCGGCCCTGGGCGGCGTCACCGCCAGCAGCACGGGCTTCTTCTCCCCTCCGTTCTTCAACAGCCTTTTGATCAGCTCCTTCATGGTCTTGCTCCTCTCTATTGGTTCCTTTCTGCGTCTTCGCTTCCTTGATCGTGTCAATACCTACCCGGTCTCCACTCGATCACCTCGGTCTCCTCCGGCGTCGCTTCGATGCGGACCGGAAAGCGGTTGCCCCTGGCGAGCAGGAGGCCGTCTCCACGCGGGCATGACAGCAGCCATCGCTGGAGGTCTTCGGGAAGGTCGAAGGCGTCGCCCACGGTGGAGATGGCCGCGGCGTCCTGCTGGAGCAGGAGCTTGAAGGCCGCGTTCTGGAGCAGCGCCCGCCCACTGTGGCCGGTGATCGCTCGTGAGGAGTCCTCGGACAGAAGGTCCTGGACGTCCTGGGTGATGAACTGCAACCCCAGCCGGTGTTTGCGCGCCCGCTTCGCCATGGACACCATGAACGCGGCCCCTTCGGGGTGCTGCATGATCGACCACACCTCGTCCACCACCAGCAGGCGGGGCTTGGGGTCCTGGGCCGCCGCTGCCCACACCGTCTCGGTGCAGACCATCGCGGCCGCGGGGCGCAGCTCCGGTTCGAGCAGGCGCAGGTCGAAGACGGTGACGAGCGCCTCGTTGTTGAGCAGGTCGTCGCCCTCGTCCGAGAGAAGGTGTCGGAGGCTGCCCGTGGCGAATGGCCGGAGCAGCCTTGCGAGAGCCTGCCCCGAACTCGATTCGGGGTCGGGGTCTCCCGCCTCGCTCTCCTGCAGATACCTGTAGAAGTCGCGGAAGCCGGTGCGCTCGCGGGGCCGGGCGTAGTAGCCCGCCAGGGCGTGGTCGAGGGATGCGCGGCGCTCCGCGCCGAGACTCTCCCCCACCATCACCTCGATGAGCCTTCTGAGGCTGCCGATGCGCTGGAGCATCTCCTCGGAGTCGCCCTTGTCGATGACGAAGGGGTTCATGCCCTCGCCGGGCACGCCGGGTGACAGAACACGCCCTCCGGCTGCCCTCGCCATGTCCGCGTACTCCCCCTCCGGATCGATGACGTAGGCGGTCACGCCCCGGCACAGGCCTCGAAGCATTCCGAGTTTGGTTGAGAAGCTCTTGCCTGAGCCGGAGCGTGCCAATACCGCCGTGTTCGCATTGAGATGGGTGCCGTCCCAGGGGTCGTAGACCACCGGGGAGCAGGCCCGCATGTCGATCCCGTAGAGGGTGCCGCTGCGGGTGTCCAGGTCCGGCGGCGAGAAGGGGAACAATCTTGCAAGGCTCGACGTGTCCAGGCTGCGCCACTCGGCCACGGCGTTGAGGGCCAGCGGCAGGGTCGAGAGCAGCCCCTCGCGCTGCCTGAAGGCCAGGTTGTCGAGCTTGCCCAGGGTGGCGGCGAAGTGGGCCTTCGCCCGCTGGGTCATCTCCTTCAGCGACGCCTCGTCCTTGGCGTGGAGGGTCACGGATAGTGAGGAATGGAAGAGACGCTCGCGCCCGCGCTGCACCTCGTCCCGCAGGCGCGTCACGTCCTCCAGGGCGATCTCCGCCTCGGGGGACATGGTGCGGCCTCTCTTGAACGACAGGCTCTGGGCCGACTCGAACCGCACCTTCTGCCACTCCAGTGTCCGTGCGGCCTGCTCGGCGGGTATGGGGCCGACGTGTAAGGACAGGTCCATGGGCGCTCCCGCCGACATGAGTCCTTGCAGGAAGCCGGGGGCGAGGGAACGGGGCCATCTGCCCAGGTGGAGGGAGCGCACGAGGCGGTCTCCGACGCGCATTTCGCGGCGGCCCATCTCGATCTCGACGGGAGCATCCCCGTCGAACTCTCCGGGCGAGCCGCCGAGGGCGGCGGAGACCAGGAACATCCGAAGCTGGCGGCCTCGCAGGGGATGGACGGACAGCCCGGCCCTCGCGAGCAGTCCGCGCAGCTCGTCGATGCGGGCTAACTCGCACACGGCGTAGAAGCGCCGGTCGAGGATGCCGTCGCGGATCTCAAGGTCGGTGAGCAGGCGGCCAAGCGAGTCGGCGGCCTCCCTCGTCTGCGGGGGAAGGTCATCCGGCTGGGCCGCTTGCAGCTTCTCGCGGAGATGTCCCAGGCGCGGCGGGTGCTGCCGGATGAGAAGCTGGGCTGGGAAGTCGAGGGCGTTGAGCGCACCGGCGAAGGCCCCCAGCTTCGGCTCGTCGACCTCCAGCCCCATCAGCTCGCACACGCCGAGCTTCACCCCGTCCAGGCGCACAGGGCCGTTGTCCTCCAGGTGGGACAGCATGAAGAACAGGGGCAGGTCGGGCGGGGGCTTGGACGCGGGAGCCTCTGGTTCCGGGCGCGGCTCCGATGGTGCAGTCCGTTCCGTCCGTTTCGCAGGTCGCCGGACGCGCTCCTTCAACGCGAGGAGCGGGAGCAATGCCGGAGGAACCCCGGAAGGGGCCTTGGGGCTGTCCTTCAAATCGCCGGGCGACGCAGATGCGGACGCAGCCGCAGGCTCCTGCGCTCCTCTCTTCAACAGTCGTCGAATAAGCTCTTTCAAAGAAGTGGTCTCCTTCGCTCTATGGGATCGGGAGGGACGGGATGAGGCCGTGCCTGAGCAGGGTTGCGACGCCCTTGGCCGACAGCACGACGACTAGGCCGACCACCGCCAGGAAGACGGCGCTCCTAGCCCTGCCGCCGCCGCGCTCCTCGCTGCCCTCGGCCATCAGGACGAAGCCCGCCCATGCGATGGCGAAGACGGCGAGGCCGGCGGCGGCATAGGACATGGCCGTGAGCACGCGGTCGAACGCCTCCAGCATCGCCCGCTCCTCCGGCGATGGGGCCACGCCGGTGGTGACCAGCGCAGCCCCGGCCAGAAGAGCTGCCGTCAGCAGGCGCCTCACCACGGCCACTCCCATCCCAGCCGCTCGAACCACTCGCGCAGGCCGCCCGCAGGCGTCTGTTCGGCGGGCGGATCCTCCGGCTCGGGCTCCGGCAGGGCCAGCGCCGCGTAGGGGTCGTCTGACCCCACGTGGGAGGCAAGGGCGAGGGCCTCGTCCCTGCTCCCAACGACGGGATCTCGCTCCACCACGTCGGCCTTGACGTGCTCGGGGTGGACGATGGTGATGGTCACGTCCTTGTCGATCGTCGTCGCCGGCACGTGGGCATAGGCGTAGGCGGAGACGGTGTGCGTCGTGGTCGTGCCGTCCTCGTGGGTGACGGTGATGGTGTCGCTGTCGCTGTCGGAGTCGCTGGCCCCCGGCCGGTACAGGCTCACCGTCTCGGTGATCTCCTCCGTCCTCTCCGGGTGGTGGGTGAGCACGGTCAGCGGCGGAACGGGGATGCTCAGGTCCGCCGTGA
Source organism: Dehalococcoidia bacterium (assembly GCA_965116315.1). Classification (GTDB taxonomy): domain Bacteria; phylum Chloroflexota; class Dehalococcoidia; order Lucifugimonadales; family CAJWER01. The sequence continues at coordinate 3,945,271 of OZ220672.1, read as the reverse complement.
GGCTCGCGTCCACGCTCACGGCGTGGACCGCCTGCCCGTCGGAAACGCTCAGGGTGAATCTCATCTCGCCGTCGGGGACGAATGCAACGCTGTCGCTCGACGCGCCGGTGGCGGCGTTGACCGCCCCCGTGATCCGCGTCACCCCGGCCTCTATGAGGGCCGTCTGGATGACGCTCTCGTGCCCGGCCACCGTCTGGAGCTCCACCGGGTGCTCGATGGACGTGACGCACTCCGACTCGACAACGCCATGGACCGCGCCGGGCGCCCAGCCCAGGGAGGTCATGCGCAGGTCGCAGAGCTCGCCCTCCACCTCGGGGAGCGGGTGCGGTATGCGGTCGTGGTCGACCGTCAGCGCACCGGCCTGCCCCAGGGTGTCCTGCCACGAGACGGTGAAGGACGGGACGGGGCCGTTGAGAGGCAGGGAGTATTCGATCCTCTCCCCCTGGTCCAGGGTCGCCGAGCCCCAGAAGCGGAGGGAGCGTCCCTCGCTTCCCCCGAAGGCGCGGACGCGGAGTTCCAGGTCGGTTGCAGCCCTGAGCTTGACGGCGGCGCGGTCGCCGGTTACTGACAACCCCTCGACGAATATCCGCCGTCCCCCCACCGGCTCGGCGATCTCGAAGTCGATCTCGTCCCGCCAGCGCTCGTCGTCCGGGCTCTGGGCGAGGACGACGGCCTGGGGCACGGTTGCGGCCATCGCCACCAGAAGGGCGACAACGAACGCCATCCCACTACTGCCGGGTCCGCTGCGCCTGCTCTCCAGCGTCTCGGCGATGTGGCCGGGACGTTGCCCGCGCTCGCCGCGCTTACGCCGCTTGCCGAACCAGGTGTGCGGGCGGAACGGCATCCGCCCGTCGCGCCGGTCTCCGTTCTTGCGGTTCTTCTTGCGCATCCTGCGGAGGAGGCGCTTCGACCGCTTCGCCATCAGCCGCAGGGGGCCGGGGCCTGACTTGACCGGCTGGACCGGCGCGGGCGGCTCGCTCCTAACAAGCTGGGAGACCGGCCCGGCGTAGAGCCGCGCCCCCAACCTGTACTTGAGCAGGTCGGCGGCCACCAGGGGCAGTTTCCTGCCGCCGATCTTTCCCACGACCATCGCGACACCCGTGAGGCCGAACAGGACGGCTATCGCCATCCTCACCTCGGACGGGCCGACCGGGGCGTAGCGGTATGCGCCGTAGGACAGGGCGCACACCGCCGTGATCGCCACGATCTGCGGGAAGGTGAACCACAGCAGCACCCGGTCCTCGGCCTGCACATGGGTCGGTACCTCGTGTTCTCTCATGTCTTTTTTCCCTCCCTTCACCTATCCGCCGCTCTTGGTCTCAGGCGTGGGCGTTGCCGGGTCGGGCACATCGATCGCCACCGGCGATCCGACTACCGCGTTCATCACCAGTTCCACGACGCCGTAGGCCACCATCGCCAGGACGATGCCCGCCAGGGCCGTCATCATGGCGCTCTTTCCTCTCTCCATCTGGTGGGGCGCTCCCGACGCCGTGAGATACATGTAGGCCCCATATATGAAGAAGCCCACGCCGACGACGCCCACGATGCCCAGCAGAATGCCCACCAGGTTCGATATGGTCTGAGTCAGTTCTTCCATTCGTTTCTCCTCTCTGTCTCGACTGCCGGGCGTTGCCCACCCGGTCTTCCTCGGTTCGTCCGTCTCTATCGGTTCTGCCGTCCCCTCTCGCCTACCTGCACATCGCTCCCACCTCCTTCGCGCTCTGGGGCGCAAGTCTCACTCGCGCCCGTGAATTCGTCGTTACTCGCCGCTGCTCCTGGGCGCCCCGCCTCCGGAGCCGGCTCCCGCCGAGGGAGTCGCCATCGAAGCCGCAGAGCTGATGCCGCCCGCCGCCGACACGCCCGCGCCGGCCGCAACCGCGCCAACGGCCACGCCTCCCGGCCCTCCTGCCGCTCCCGCTATCAGTCCGATGGTCTTGGCCGAGCGCACCATCGAGGCGGGCAGGTTCATGCCGAAATAGAGCATCGAGAGCCAGCCATCGAAGGTCCCGGCGTTGCCCAGCAGCGACGGCACCCTGGTCGCCATGTAGACGAAGGCCAGGGACATCAGCAGCTTCCAGATCAGGTCCTGCACCGGCTCGAAGGCAGCGACGGACGCGAACTCCTCCAGGAACCCGAACCCCAGGGCCAGCGCGATGAGCTGGACCGCCTGCTGGAACACGGTCGTCATGAAGAGCCGCAGCCAGTGGCGGCCCCAGCCCGCCGTGTGCGGCAGAATCCAGAGCCCCAGTGCGATGGGTGCAAGCGTGAGCAATATGTCAATCAGGGCAAGGCGCAGCACCATCTGCACGATGACGTAGAGGACGAAGAATCCGTAGACGAGGTAGAGCAGGGCAAGGAGCTGCGCCATGCCCACGCTCCCCGCCTGCACCGCCCGAAGGAACGTGTCCAGCGGAGCCCTGAGCAGGTCGCCGGGCGTGACTTCCAGCGCGACGGCGATGAAGCCCGACACGGCGTCGGCCACGTCCAGGACGAGGGCGCACCACCACAGGGACGACGCGGCCGCGACGAGGCCCAGCACCAGGCGGGGGACCATCTCCCGCCACCCGGCCTGCCGGCTTCCCAGGTGCTCGGACATGATCAGGCTGAGGCCCATCCAGCCGAGGATGACCACCAGTGCGCCCGACGTGACGGCCCAGACGACCGTCCACGCCTGGCGCACCAGGTCGTGGCCGTAGGTGAGGTTCTCGGGGGTGCCGGTGAGGATGTCGGTCATGCGCCGGACTCCCTCCGGCAGTTGTCGGCGTCCTCGCCCGACGCACGCTCCACGACGCCGCAGAGGGTCCCGTGGACTCCCTCGACCACCCATCCCGCGAAGGCCCTCGCCCACCGCTCCGGGTTGAGCGCGGCCAGAATCCTGTCCCAGATGCGGCCCGGCTCGTAGATGGGCACGACGGCGTAGAAGTCGCCACGCCTGCCGTCCTCGGCCTCGGCCAGCATCACCAGCAGGTAGGCCCGGTCGGGGTCGAGGTCGGGCTGCTCGTTCAGGGCCGGGTACTCGAAGCCGTACTCCCAGCCGTCGCTGCGCCTCTTCTCGCCGCCCCGGACCCGGTACATGGCGCTTATCCAGTCGCCGGTGTCTGCGTCCCGGACGGCGTAGAAGAGGTCTGCGATCTTCCGGTCGAAGACGGGCCGGGCGACGAACTCGCCGCCCTTCTTGCGCTCCACGAACTCCCTGCCGGCGTTGACCAGGGTGAGTTCGGCAGCGGGAGGGGTTTGGGCCAGGACGGTGCCGCTGGACGGGACCGCCACGAGCGCCGCCAGAAGCAGCGCGGCGGCCAGGGGGATCAGCCTCCAGGTTCTACAGGGGGTCCGTATGACGGTCGATTGCGCTCCCAGGTTGATGCCTCCTCGTCGATGGGATCGTGTTGTCTCCCACCGAGTCTGGAGGACCGGATTGCCAAGCGTTATCCCCTGGAGGGCCCTACATGGATGCGGTGCTTTCCAGGGGACTACACGGGTGTTGTGCCTTCCGAGGGATAACCCAGGGAGGGCTGCCGTGATGTCATGGGGCTGTACAGGGAATCGGTGTTGTGTACAAGTTGTACATCGGGGCGGTTTCCAAAGCTGAGGAAGGGGGAATTCGCCCCCTACAGGACGGGAACAGCGAACACTTTCTGTCAGGGGCCGGTTGCGACGGCGTCGTACATGCCGCGTAGCTGGGATGGACATGTTGTACACCGGCGAGATGCGGGAGATCTGTACATGAGCTGTACAAGTTGCACAGGAGGCAGCGCAGGGCGGTGGAGTGGAGATTGCTGGTGAAGCGCATCCTCACGCTGGGCCGCGGCGGACATAGACGCTTCGGAGGGAGCGCTTAGGGTTTTGTGGAACTGGACAGAACACTTCGGGCGGCGATGCCCCGGAACCCTTCCATCCGCACCGGTGTTCGGCAATAATGGAGCCAGTTTCAGGCTTTTCCAGTTGTTTCCCGCCGAGAAACCTGGAGGATTCCCCGTCCCCCGAATCCGGGACCGGCTGCATGGGATCGAGCACCGCGCTCTCCGAACAGCCGCCCCAGGGGGTCAGGCCGGACGGATCGAGCATCGCGCTCTCCCGACGGCCGCCCCGGAGGGACACATTCGCAGAGGCTGAAGCGCCTCCCGCGCCTCGGCCCTCGGACACTCTGGCCGAGGTGCGCCCAGCGCCCCGGCCGGGTTCCTCACGACCGCTCGACTCTCCCAGGGGTAGTCCATCCATTTCGTCCCGCGTCCGGCTCTTTGTCGAGTGCTGGAGCGGGTACCCTGGCGCGATTCACGAACTCAAACGGCACCGAACGTCAAACTCATGAAGGAGGTGTTGAAGATATGGAAGCATTGCGGGCAAACGACATCGGAGAAGGAGGTGACGGGCACATGGAACCGGCACTGACGGACATCGACGGAAAGACTGGCAGGGACGTGAAGGAGGTCTACGTCGGACCGAGCGCACTCTGGATCGCCAGGCTGTTCCCGAGCCGGGTCAGCTTCGACGGCGGCTGGTTCTGGACGACTGCATTCTGCCACAGCAGAAGGGCAGGCGGTCTGGCATTTCGGCAGAGTCCCGACGGCGAGGGCATAGAGGCACGCTGCCACACCGGGGGTTGCTCTCCCGAGTTGGCGGCGGACGCGCTGGGAGGGCAGATAGGGTGGCCCATTCGGAGCGCGTACGAGCCTCTCGCCGAGCCGGTTGACAGGCTCTGGTGGCTCAAGGACTGGCCGAGGTGGAGGATCGAGTGGCACGCAGTTGCGGCGCTGGCGTTCGCCGCGCCGCTGCTGCTCGGACATGCGATGCAGGCCGCCATCCTCGCCTGCCTCGCGTTCAGCGTCGGCTCGTGGCTGACGTCCCGGTCCATGCTGCGCCGGCGGTCAGGAAGGTTCCACCCCTGACGACGCGAGCCTCTGGCTCGAACACAACCCACTCCACAACCCGAAAGGGCCGCCTTCACATCCGAAGGCGGCCCTTCTTCTTTGCCCCCAAGCGGGCGCGGATCGAAAGGCAACAAAGCACAGGCACTTGAGGAGGTGCACGATGACGACGGCAACACTGGTGACTCACGGACGGACGATGGACGCGGAGACGGCGAGGCCCAGGCGCAGCCTGGAGGAGCTGGTCGACCGGCTCTTCGAGGCGATGGGATTCAGGGATGAGACGGAAACGGCGGAGCCGAGCGCGACGCGGACGGTACACGAGGCGAGGCGACTGAGGCAGTCGGGGGATGTGGACGGGGCGCTCGCGACCCTCGCAGGCATGGAAGTTGGGAAGGCGACGACTGAGGAAGCTCGGTGGGCATTCTCGGAGTGGAAGCAGCTGGCGAAGCGGCGGTTCGGGGACCGCGAAGTGGTGCTCTACACCCAGGGCACCGGGAGAGCAGCCGTCCTGGTTCCCATCGGCGACGGCCTGACGCTTGAGGTCGCAGCCGTGCTCGGAATGCGCTGGCGGCCCGGCAAGGTCGTCTCGGAGCGCAGCTTGCGGGGACTTCGGCCACTTGGAGGGACCTGCCCTTGACCTTTCTCCTGTGACCCCGGCGGCGCGTTCGGCTTTGCAATCCCAGCGAGGATGCCCCGCCCTCTTGCGCTTGCTCGCATGTGGCGGGCTCTCCGCCAGGCAGCAGCCCGCCACTCAGTCCTTCACGGCGGGGCTTGCACGCTCCGCTCCTTGCTTGCGGGACCTTATCCCGCGTCATCCATCTTGCCCCACCCAGGGGCCCTCCTCCGACTGCGATCGGGGGAGAAACTGAGCCTGATCCACGACGGAGCCTGCCCTTGACCTGATCCAGGGGCTTGCCCCGCACACGGCTTCCCCACGTAGAGCCTGACCCGTACCGCGACACGGGGGGAGTCCGCACCGGCGATTGGCCGCAGCAGCAACAACACAACCCAGAGAGACAGTCCCGACCACGGGGGAACGTGGAATCACGCGGGACTGTCTCCTCCTGGGAGGGGTGCGTCCCGCTTCTTTCACCTACAGGAGGAAGCGATATGACGACGGCAACACTGGCAAACGAGACTCAGGCGACGGATACGACTGGATCCCGTCTCGAGCACGGGGCAGGCTCTGAGAGCGAGCTGAGGGCTGCGGCGAGGCGGCAGGGGCTCACCATGAAGGACCTCGCGGCAATGATGGACGTGAGCCCGGGCTACCTGTCCCGGGTCGCAACGGGCGGCAGGCCCTGGACCCCGAAGATGCGTGAGAAGGTCATGGCGGTGCTGGGCGAGGTCCCAGGACAGGGGACGGTCTACCGCCGGAGCGAAGTGGTGACCGGCGAGAGCAGCTTCATCAGGGAGCGCGCACGCACCCTGGGCATGACCATGCGGGACCTGGCCGACCGGGCCGGGGTCTCCCACGGATACATGACTGAGGTGTCCCGAGGCCGCAGGAACATGGGCGTGAAGGTACAGGCGAGGGTCGAGTCGGCGCTCAAGGCCCCGGCGAAGATCGCCCCCGCCCACTGCGCCAACCGCCAGGATACCCTGGCCTCGGGCGGCAGCTGCTATATCAGGGAGCGCGCCCGCGCCCTGGGCATGTCCATGAAGGAGCTGGCCGAGAGGGTCGGGGTCTCCTACGGCTACCTTGTACAGGTGTCCCGGGGCCACAGGAACATGGGCGTGAGGGTGCAGGCGCGGTTGGAGTCGGTGCTGGAGGGACCGGCCAGGATTGCTTCCGCCGAGTGCGCCGCCCTGGACCCGAACGCCCTGTGGGAGCGGATGGACGCCCACGGGATCAGCCAGAACGAGGCCGCGCGGCGCGCAGGCATCAGCTCCTCACACCTGTCCAACATCATGAACGGCAAGGCCAACGCCTCGGCCGACGTTCTCAGGAGACTCCACGGGGTGCTGTTCAGGAAGACGAAGACGGAGGAGCGCGTCATGCCCGCCGACCTCAAGGTCTTGGGCTGGCGGAAGGGCGAGCGGAGCGGCATGGTGGTGCACGGGGCCCGCAGCAAGGACAGCACGGCCAGGGGTCCCGCCGTGCGGGCCGGCGGTCCGGTGCCATGGGGCGCCGACGTGGAGTACGCCTACCGAGCAGGGTACGACGGTACGGGCCGGGTGTCGATGACGCCCGTCGTCATGCCCGCTATCTCCGCGATGCTGGCGCAGCACGAGAAGGCAGCGGCGTAGGAAGGTCGCCACGCCTCTCAGGACGTAGCAAACGACGGCTCGCACCGGGCCGCGGACACGAGGCCGCCACAGGCGGACCTTCGCCAATTCAAGGCAAACGCCGCGGGCGTTGCCGGAACCCGGACGCCCCGGCGGGGCAGTCCGTCTCCCCTGCGCCTTCGGCGGCGTCTTTGGGGAGACGTGCGTCCGGGTCCCGGTGTCGCCCTCCGGCTGACCAACCGAAAGGAGGACGACACGACATGAACCTAGGAGACTTTATCGACAAGTTCAAAGACGCGATAGCCCAGCGGGTGGTCGAGTCCTACCCGCCGCTCTACAGACCCTCGGAGAATGGCGGCACGCTCCCCAGGCTGCTCAGGAAGCCCCTGGGAGCGCAGGCAGACGCCATCAAAGGCGCGGCCCTATCCCTCAAGGCCCACAGGGGGACGACGGTGGTGGGCGAGATGGGCACGGGCAAGAGCTTCATTGGCGCAGCCGCAGCGTACATGGCGGGCTTCCAGCGCATTCTGGTGATCTGTCCCCCGCATCTGACCGGCAAGTGGAAGCGGGAGGTGGAGCAGACGGTGCCCGGCGCACGCGCCGCCGTCGTCGAGTCCATCACCGACCTGGAGAGGCTCCGCTTCTCCATCGGATCCGGCCCGCTGTTTGCGGTGATGTCCAGGGAAAAGGCGAAGCTGTCCTACCGCTGGAAGGCCGCCGTCATCCAGCGGTGGGCCACCTCAAAGGGCAGGCTCATACGGGAAGAGGAGACGGGGGAGCCCTTCCGCGTGCCCTGCTGTCCGTCCTGCACTGCCCAGGCCGTGGACAAGGACGGGGTTCCGCTGACGGATAAGGCATTGAACCGCAAGAAGCAGGTCTGCGCCGACTGCGGCTCCCCTCTTTGGCAGGCCGACAACACCGGGCCGAAGCGCTACCCGCTCAGCGACTACGTGAAGCATCACATGAGGGGATTCTTCGACCTGCTGATCGGGGACGAGGTGCATGAGTTTAAGTCTCGCGGCTCGGCCCAGGGCATCGCAGCGGGAGTCCTGGCCGACGCCTGCGGGAAGTCACTCAGCCTTACCGGGACTCTGCTTGGAGGGTATGCGAGTACAATCTTCCACCTTCTCTATCGGTTCTCGCCCGAGATAAGGACGGAGTTCGGGCGCTCAGACGAGGGCCGCTGGATTAAGCGGTACGGCTTCGAGGAGCACACCATCGGCAAGCCCGACGACGAGTCGACCGAGGACGGCAGATACAGCCGCAGACGCAAGTTCCGCAAGACGGTCAGGGAGAGGCCGGGGCTGGTGCCATCGGCCCTCTTCCACATAATCTCCAATACGGTCTTCCTGCGGCTCTCCGACGTAGCCTCGGGCCTCCCCGACTACGACGAGCAGGTGCTCCTGTCCTCTATGGACGCCGAGGAGGACTCGACGGGCTACAGCCAACGCACGGCCTACAACACGGTGTTCGAGGAGCTCCGCAAGGAGCTTGCCGAGGCCCTCAAGAGAGGCTCCAAGCGGCTGCTGTCCACCTACCTGCAGAGCTTGCTCGCCTACCCGGACGGCTGCACCAACGGGGAGACGGTCTTCGACCCTCAGACTGGCGACGTGATCGTCCAGGTCCCGCCTCTCTCAGAGGAGCGGCTCTACCCGAAGGAGAAGGCGCTGGTGGACCTGGTGGCGGCCGAGCGGATGGAGGGCCGAAGGGTGCTGGTCTACGTAACCCACACGGGGACGCGCGACATCACCGGGCGGATGGACGACATCCTCACCCGGCACGGGTTCAGAGTGGCTGTGATGAAGGCCGACGCCGTTGAGCCCAAGCGGCGTGAGGCTTGGGTCGCCGACAGGGTGAAGAAGGGTCTCGATGTCCTCATCTGCCACCCAAGGCTGGTGCAGACGGGCCTCGACCTGATCGACTTCCCAACCATAATCTGGGGCGAGGTCGACTACAGTATCTATGTGTCTCGGCAGGCTTCCCGCCGCTCGTGGCGCATCGGACAGACCCGCCCGGTCAAGGTCGTCTACATGGCCTACCGGAACACGCTGCAGGCGGACGCCCTGAAGCTGGTGGCGAAGAAGCTGCAGAGCTCCCTCGCCGTCGAGGGCGAGCTGCCCGAGGACGGCCTCGCCGCGTTTGGCGACGACGGCGACGACTTGATGATGGCCCTGGCCCGCAAGATCGTCAGCGGCGAGGGGGAAGAGGCCGAGACGGTGGAGCAGGTCTTCGTCCAGACACGGGATGCAGAGAGCGCAGCCGAGGAGCTGCTGGTGGACGACGGCTGGAAGCTGGTCGAAGTGGAGCCTGAGGTCACTCCAGTCAACGGGAATGGGACCAACGGCAACGGTCATCACGACCTGTTCGGCGTCGGTCCGACGGTCGAGCTTGTTCCAGCCAACCGGAACACGCCGGTCAACGAGAACGGTCACGCACCTGTCCCGGTCAATGGGAGTGGGGCCAACGGCCGTCACGAGGAAACCGAGGAGACGCAGCAGACGCTGTTCTCCTGGGCCGAGTTCATGGCAGAGGAGTCGGTCAAGCCGAAGGGCCGCAGCAGGAAGCCCCAGCCCGCAACCCTCTCGATGTTCGAATGGGCGCTGACGCTGGAGCAACAGCACGAGGCCGAGCCGCTAGGTGCAGGACGCTAGACCGCAACTAGCGTGGAGAGGACGTCGCACGTCGGCGTCCTCTCCACGCCCACCCATCTGTGTGGCCTTTCTTGCATTGTCGGCGATGTCTCGCCGCTCATGGACGCTGGCTCGTACGCTCACGCGTTCCTTGCCTCCGGGTCGCGACGCGGGAGCCGTCTCGCACCGGCGACGGGTGCAACCGTAAGAGTGGCGACGGTACCGGTCCCGGCTGTTAGCGCAACCTCGCCCATGCCGGTCACCCCTTCCCACCTTCCCTCGTGAGTCGTTGGCCTCAGCCAAGAAACTCTGCGATGTTGTCAGGCAAACGAAGGTCGTTTTGGTGTTCGAAATCGGACACATCGGAGTAATACTCGCGAAAAATGGCCGCGACATTCACCAAGGCGAGGGCTGCGAACCGGATCTCTTCTTCGGCTTTGTCCCATGCCTCTAGGAAGAGGTAGGCCTCAATACGGAAATATCGGGTGTGGTCGTCAGGATTGAGTTCTAGAGCTTGATCGTAGAATTGGATGGCCCGGCGGTGGTTGCCCTTTGCGGCGTATGCAAGTCCCAAGTTGTCATAGACGGCATCGTTCTGTGTATCTAGTGATAGCGCCTGTTCATAGTCCGCTATCGCGGATTCATAGTCGTCGAGGTCGAAGTGTGCGTCGCCTCTATGGCTGTACGCGGTTGCCATACTGGGACTGAGGGCCAGTGCATTGCTGTAACGCTTGATTGCGGCATCGTATCGCCCTTTGTTAGCCAGTGTAATCCCCGCGTAGAGCTCGTAATAGGCCGGCCGGTGAATGTCCTGATGTTGAACAAAGCCGTATAGATCATTGTAGATGGTTTCCGTGGATATCCCATGGTGATGGTGCAAGTACTCCAAGAGCGACTGCTTCAAGTCCTTCGGGACCAACAGGGTGTAGTCTGGTTCGACGAATCCCCTTTCTGAACGAACGAAGACACTCTTCTGGGCGACGACCCGATGGACCGGGCTGGTGGGCGTCTCTACATAGTAGCCTTGCCCAGTCTCAGATAATAGGATGACCCGGCCGGATTGGCTGGGTTCGCCGTCGCACGCGAAGAAGAGGGCAACGAGGTAGTTCGTGGTGAAGTCTATCAGATTGGTATCGCCGCCGTTGTGCTGAATCTGGGCGAGAACCTCAGACTCTCGCATCTCGTACATTTGCGGCTCATGGCGCCGAGCCTGAGCGATGATCTCGTTTTGAATGGCTTCGATCGCAGATCCTTCCTCGTCAATGCCTTGGTCCTTGTATCGACGGTAAAGGCTTGAGGAAATGTCCTCGAATACGGATGGCTCTCCCCTGTACACAAAGTTACCACCAGCGGCTGCTCGGGCGAGTTCGTTGACGAGCATGAGAACAGCGTCCAGGTTCTGGGATGACGCATCCACAGCCTATTTCCATCCTGTCGTCCGAAGGACAGGGAAGTTATTCAGCAGGGAAGAAAGCTGCGACCCCGTTCAGAGTCACAATCGGATTGGAGTCAGGCGTAGTAGCCTCTGGTTCGGCTTTGGCGGTCTTCTACCCGCCTAGCTCCAGCGCGGGTTTTCGCCCGGCCCTCCACTGTCAGTTTTCCGCCGGGCCTGGCACGCTGGTGCTCGCGTTCACGGCGAGCCGGGTTATTGGTTACCCCGCGATGCGAAACCCTGCGACCTACCCGGTAAGTGTAGTTATAGGTGTCGCGTCTCGCCATGACCGGTTCCTCCTGACCACTTGTACGGGGATTATAGCACAAGCTCCCATCTCGCCGTAGGTCTTGCCACATCTGCGACCCTACCGTACACCACTCACGTTTGGCGGCCGTGAGATCCACCAGACTTGACAGAATCAACCTTCCTCGTGAGCGGTTGCTCTCAGCCATCTGACGGCGCTTGTGGGCTGTCCCTGCGCGGCGGATGAGTGTTCCGTGGGCAGCCTGAGTGCTTCGTTGACGTCCTCCATTGCCCGGGCGGTACGGCCGTAGTACGCTGCGGCATTGCCGGGACCAGCCGGAGGCGATGGCGTAGTCAGCCCAATGGAACTCGTCCAACCCGGAACACGTGCAGGGTCTTCAAGGTGGCGTCATCGGGGTCAAGGAGATAAGCCTGCCGTAGTGCCCCACAGCGTGGCGGTCATCGCCAACTCTACGTATACCAGCCCCTGAAGGCTTAGCAGGTGTTCCGCCCTCTTACGGCAAACGTTACGAAGTACCTTGTTGTTTGGCCGCCCTACCTGACTTGAATGGGCCCAAGTCGACCGACCACGAGTACCTGAGTTTTTCGTTGGTTAGAGGGCCACAGAACAAAAGGTCTGTTGATCATGCGAACCCTCACTTTGCCTAAACGTGGATGGCAGAACATTATCATCCGATTAGCCATGTGTCAAGCATCTGGCACAGGTCATCGTCAGATAGATTCCACCTACGCGGGAGAGTATACCACAGAGGACACAGAGGGGGAGGGATTTTGGGGGCAAATGGGGAATTGGGAATGGTGAATGGGGAATCAGGAATTGGGAGGGGGCGGGGAGGTTTCACCACAGAGGGCCCTTCGACAGGCTCAGGACAGGCTCCGAGGGCACAGAGGAAGAGTAGGGATTATGGGGAGAGGGGGACGGGGAGGTTGAACCACAGAGGGCGCGGAGGCCCCTTCGACAAGCTCAGGACAGGCTCCGAGGAAGAGGGGGATTATGGGGAGAGGGGGCGGGGATGATTGTTGGTTGTTGGTTGGCAGGGGCAGGCCTTTCGACGAGCTCAGGACAGGCTCAGGGCAGGCTCTCGTCGGGGACTCCTCGGGACGACAGAGGGCAGGCCCCTTCGGCAGAGGGGAGCCCGGCCCGCCCCCCCTCTGGGTCCCCCTGCCTTCGCAGGGGCAGGCTCTGCCTTCGCAGGAACGACCCTTCGGCAGGCTCGGGACGGGGACGGCCCCCTCACCCGGCCTCTCCCGCGAGGGGAGGCAGGGGGGGAGCGAATCCCCCTCGCACCCCCCGCGAGGGGAGAGGGGGGGGGGAGCGGGGACCCAGCCCCAGGGCGAGCGGTCTGGCAGGCGGGTGGGCTGCTTTTCCTTTATTAGGGGGGTTGCGGGCGCCGCCCTGGGGCCCGGTTTCCGCCGGGACGACGGCTGGGGTGTGGTATAGTGTGGGGGCGGGTTTCGCGTGCGTATGCTTATTTATAAAGGTATGTATGGGCGGATTTTTCGCGGGGGCGCCGGTCCCTGCGGTACCTGCGCTTGTAGGAGGCCCGCGGGCGGGTAGCGCCGGCCGGGCCCGCGGTTTTTTTCTTTCCCCCCTGGTTTCGATGGCGGCGGCGTGCGCCTGTGTTTAACCGCAGAGGGCGCGGAGGTTAGGAGTTGTGGGGAGGAAATGGGCTCTGTTCCTTCCACCTGAGGGGGAAGGTTAGGATGGGGGCTCGGCCCCGGCGGGGACGGGGGTCTTCCACCTCGCCTCGTGGGCGGCGCGAGGGGAGAGCCCCCTTCTGTGTCTTCCCCCTCGGGGGGAAGAGGGAGCCAGAGGGGTGGGGATGGGGTTCTGTTCCTTCCACCTGAGGGGGAAGGTTAGGATGGGGGCTCGGCCCCGGCGGGGACGGGGGTCTTCCACCTCGCCTCGTGGGCGGCGCGAGGGGAGAGCCCCCTTCTGTATCTTCCCCCTCGGGGGGAAGAGGGGACGGGGACGGGCGGGTTTCAAACCCGCCCCTACGGGGGAACGGGAGGGGAGCACCGCACCGCACCCGCCCCTACGACGAGGCGGACAGGCGGGTCCGCCGGTACGGATGAATGGAGGATAGGTAGAGATGGCTACGGTTACTGAGACTCGGGCTGGGGACGGGCGGGTTTCAAACCCGCCCCTACAGAGGGAGAGGTCGGGGGCGCTTACGCCTTACCAGGTGCGGCGGTATAGCCGGCATATCATTATGCCGCAGGTTGGGAGCGCGGGGCAGCGGAGGCTGCTGGACTCGAAGGTGCTGATTATCGGCGCGGGCGGGCTGGGGTCGCCGGTGGCGATCTACCTGGCGCTGGCGGGGATCGGCACGCTGGGGATCGTGGACTATGACGTGGTGGACGTGACGAATCTGCAGCGGCAGATCCTGCACCACGACGCGGATATCGGCCGGAGCAAGGTGGAGTCGGCCCGGGAGACGCTGCTGGCGTATAACCCGGACCTGGAGGTGGTGGCGTTCGAGGAGCCGATCACGTCGGAGAACGCGATGGAGATGATGGCGGGCTTCGACGTCATCGTGAGCGGCGCGGATAATTTCGCGGCGCGGTACCTGATCAATGACGCGGCGTACCTGAGCGGGAAGCCGCTGGTGGACGGCAGCATCCTGATGTTCGACGGGCGCGCGACGACGTATGTGCCGGGCAAGGGGTGCTACCGGTGCGTGTTCCCGGACCCGCCGCCGCCCGGCGAGGTGCCGAATTGCTCGGAGGCGGGCGTGCTGGGGATGCTGCCAGGCATGGTGGGTTCGATCCAGGCGGCGGAGACGGTGAAGGTGCTGCTGGGGACGGGCGAGCCGCTGGTGGGCCGGCTGCTGCTGATCGACGCGCTGGATATGGATTTCCGCGAGGTGAAGGTGCGGCGCGACCCGCAGTGCCCGCTCTGCGGCGACGAACCGACGGTAACGGAGCTGATCGACTACGTGGCGTTCTGCGGGATGCCGGGGAGCTGATTAACCGCAGAGGGCGCGGAGGGCGCAGAGGGAAGAGGGAGATTGTGGGGAGGTCAAACCACAGAGGGCACGGAGGGCGCAGAGGTTAAGAGGGGGATTTTGGGGGAGAGGATGGGTGGGGCTCTGTTCCTTCCACCTGAGGGGGAAGGTTAGGATGGGGGCTGTTCCCGGGGGGCCGGGGTCTTCCTCGTCGCCTCGTGGGCGGCGCGAGGGGAGAGCCCCCTTCTGTGTCTTCCCCCTCGGGGGGAAGAGGGAGCCCGGCCCAGCCCCTCTGGGTCCCTGCCCTTGCAGGAACGACGTTAGGTGAGGTAGATGGCGCGGTTTTCTAAGGTTGGTGACGGGGAGATTGGCCTTTATAAGGAGGAGGAGAGAGTTATGCCAGCGAGAGTGGCGCATCCGGAGTCAATTGTGGAGACGGAGTGGGTGGCGGAGAACCTGGGGGACGAGGGTGTTGTGGTGGTGGAGGTGGATGTGGATACGGCGGCGTATGACCAGGGCCATATTCCCGGCGCGATCGGGTGGAACTGGACGACGGAGCTGAATGACACGGTGACGCGAGATATCCTGAGCAGGGAGCAGATGCAGCGCCTGCTGGGCGGGTCGGGCATCACGAAGGGGACGACGGTGGTGCTGTATGGCGACAATAACAACTGGTTCGCGACGTACGCGTTCTGGC
Organism: Dehalococcoidia bacterium; assembly: GCA_965116315.1. Taxonomy (GTDB): domain Bacteria; phylum Chloroflexota; class Dehalococcoidia; order Lucifugimonadales; family CAJWER01. The sequence goes on along the minus strand of OZ220672.1, from coordinate 3,930,200 downwards.
AGATGAAGCTGTACGGCCACCGGCGGGTGAAGATCATGAACGGCGGCCGGGTGAAGTGGGTGAAGGAGGGGCGCGAGCTGTCGACGGACGTGCCCTCGCCCACCAAGCGGACGTACCGGGCGTCGGACGCGGATACGAGCATCCGGGCGACGCGGGACTATGTGCTGGAGACGGCGACGACGGAGAACAACACGGGCCTGGTCGACGTGCGTGCGCCGGAGGAGTTCAGCGGGGAGCTGCTGGCGCCGGCGCACCTTCCGCAGGAGGGGTCGCAGCGCGGCGGGCATATCCCGGGCGCGGCGAATGTGCCGTGGCTGAAGTCGGTGAATGAGGACGACGGGACGTTCAAGTCGGTGGAGGAGCTGCGGGAGCTTTACCAGAAGGACGCGGGGCTGAGCAAGGACCACGAGGTGATCGCGTACTGCCGGATCGGGGAGCGGTCGTCGCATACGTGGTTCGTGCTGTCGCAGATCCTGGGGTTCGCGAAGGTGCGGAACTACGACGGGTCGTGGACGGAGTACGGGTCGATCGTGGGGGCGCCGATCGAGAGGTAGATTCAACCGCGGAGGGCCCTTCGTCAGGCTCAGGACAGGCGCTGAGGGCGCAGAGATAAGAGAGGGATTATGGGGAGGGCGGCGTGTTGGTGCGCCGCCTCCTGTCTATTGGACGGGAGGCGACTATGACCAGAATTGAGGTGAAGGACTTCGGGCCTATCGCGGAGGGCGCGGTGGATCTGAAGCCGCTGACGGTGTTCATCGGCCCGAACAATTCGGGGAAGTCATACATGGCGCTGCTAGGGTATGCGCTGTCGCGGGTGGGCGCGGGCTCGACGATTCCCGGTCAATGGGGTGAATTGTTCGAAAAGGTGTTTACGTCGGGCGTTCCCCCGGAAGAGCTCTCTGAGGCGACTTACAGCGGGGCTGCGCCTGATGAGGGTCCGGCGGCATCCCGACTGAGGGACGAGCTACGGCGCTGTTTCGGCGCGGAGACTGGTGAACTGGTCCGACGTGGAGAAGGTCTCGGTCCGACCAGCTTCAGTATCATCGTTCCTTGGATCGACAATCTCCTACAGTGGGAGCTGAGGTCAAGGGACGCCGAGCTTGAGCAGGTTGCGTGGGACAACGATATCGACCGGCTCAGGCACACGTGGGAGCAGATGGAGCTCAACGCCGATACGGTGTCACAGCTAGTTGGGATGCTGCCCGAGATGATCCTCCATGGACTCGGCCGGTGTCACTATCTCCCCGCCAGCAGGACCGGCATTTTGCTTGGGCACAAGGTATTGGCAAGCCTGATAATCGGCCAAGCGTCTCTCGCATGGGTGAGGCCGATGGAGATACCGAGGCTGACTGGTGCAGTCACTGATCTAATCCAGACCATTCTGCTGTTGCATCCGCTACACGAGCCGGGCGAGAACATCTGGCCAGTGGTGAGTTTTCTTGAAGATGAGATAACTGAGGGTAAAGTGGACGTGGACCTGAGCGCCGAATACCCCGATATCTACTTCGAGGACAAGACAGGGCGATACCGGCTGAACCAAGTGTCGTCGACAGTGTCGGAGATGGCACCTCTGGTATTGTACCTGAAGTACGTGGTGAGCGAAGGGGAGCGACTGATCATCGAGGAGCCGGAGTCTCACCTGGACGCCGGAAACCAGCGCCACCTGGCGAGCGCCATCGCCAGGCTGGTCAACGCAGGGGTCAAGGTGCTGGTGACGACGCACAGCGACTATCTACTGAGCCAGATCAACAACCTTCTGATGGCATCCGGAACCGATGCCGACCATACTAAGAACTACGATGCCAGCGAGATGCTGGAGCCGGACCAAGTTGGTGCCTACTTCTTCAACCCCGGAGACGGGGGATCCAACATTGAGAACATGGATGTCACAAGGGAAGACGGCATTTCCGTCGACTGGTTCTCCCGGATCTACGAGGCACTGTACGACGAGTCGATAAGACTCCAGCACGCGGCAACGTAGCTTGTACGTCGAAGGCAAATACACCAACTGCGGATGCTCGGACTGTGAGGAGGAGGGTTGCAGCCTCGACCTGGCCGGGCTGGCTGACCAAGTTCTGGTCCTCGACATGAACTGCGTCAGGAGGGTGGGAGGGCGTTCCGGCAGGATTTGCGACTGTGGCATCCTGTGGGAGTCCGAGGCCCGCATCGCCGCCGTTGAGCTGAAGGGCGGTCAGGCGGGTCTGAGTACGGCCGAACTGGTGGAGCAGATACAGGGGGGCCTTGACGCGCTGTATAGGGTCGTGGATGGGCAGCGCGTCAGCGACTTCTATCCAATCCTCTTGTACAGGAAGATCAATCTGAACACGAGACGAGCGCTGAACCAGAAACGCTACCGTGTCCGGTTCAGGAATCAGTTCCGGTACATCATCGCGGGCACGTGCGGCACGAAGCTGACGGACTTGGTCAGGTTATAGACCCTAGATTAGGTTGGTGCGGTCTACTTTTTGGCCGGACTGGTATATGTCGGCGATTTGGGTGAGGGCCCGGATGTCGGTGGAGGGGTCGCCGTCCACTACTAGGAGGTCGGCCAGCTTGCCGGGCTCGAGGGTGCCGACCTGGTCGTCGATCCAGCAGGAGCGGGCGGCGTCGGCGGTGCCTGAGACGATGGCCTCCATGGGGGTCATGCCGATGTCGACGTGGGCGCTGATCTCGTCCTGGAAGCTGGTGCCGCCGAGCTTGTAGTACTGCCATGAGGCGTCGGACCCGGCTACGAGCTTCACGCCGTCGTGGTGCATGCGTCCCCAGAATGCGGCGGTGTCGTCCCAGGCGCGGTTGTAGTCGTCGACGGCGGCCTGCTCGTCCTCGGTGAGGAGCTGGGTCTGGGCCTTACGCTCGAGCTGCCAAATGCGCTCCCGGCCCTGGTGGATGGTGGGGTTGACGTAGACATTGCGCTCGACGAGGCGCTCGGTGATGGCGGGGTTGTAGCGGCGCACGCCGTCGGGGTCCATGTGGCTGCCGTGGATGACGGTGTCGATGCCGGCGTCGAGAGAGTTGATGATGGACTGGGAGTCGGTGGCGTGAGCGGCGGCGTGTCGGCCGAACTTGTGGGCCTCGTCGACGATGGCTGTGAGCTCGTCGACGTTGAAGGAGGGGCCCCTGACGGATGTGCGGGTGCTGCCGCCGCTGGCGGTGATCTTTATGAAGTCGACGCTTTCCTTTATTAGCTGGCGCACGGCGGCGACGCACTCGACGGGGCCGGTGGCCTGGATGCCGAAGTAGCTGAGGTGGCCGCCGATGATGGCGATGGGGCGGCCGGCGAGGACGAGCCTGGGCGCGGGGGTGATGCCCATTTCGACGGCGCGCTTGAGCTCGAGGGTGGTGCGGTTCTTCGCGCCGCAGTCGCGGACGGTGGTGACGCCGGAGTATAGGTGGGCGCGGGCGTTGCGGGCGGCCTGGAGGGTGAGGACCTCGTCGGGTAGCGTGGTGAGCTCGTCCCCCGCCCTGCCGTCGCCGATGCCGATGAGGTGGACGTGGGCGTCGATTAGGCCGGGGAGGACGGTCTGGGTCTCGTAGACGCGCTCGTCGACGGGCGCGCCCTCGGGGGGCACGACGGTCTCCTCGGGGCCGGCGGCCCTGATGGTGTCGCCCTCGAGGAGGACGGCGCCGCGCTCGACGGGGGGACCGCCGGAGCCGTCGATGAGCCGTGCCGCGCGTATGAGAGTGAAGCCGCCGTTTGGTTCAGCCATTTTTTCTCCTGTTGGTCAGCCTGGGTGCCAACTGACTCTATGCTATGCGAACTACCTGAGCACTGCCCTTCGACAAGCTCAGGGCGAACGATCTTACACCTGCAAGCCCGGGGGTAGAGCCCCCCTCCCTTCGCCAGCGGGCGGACACATGGGTCCGCCCCTACCAATCCTCACGTGTCACGCTCGCCTACTCGGATGGGGGTTGGGGTTGTCTTGTGGCCGTGATGGAGTTTTGGGAGCCGCGGTCGATTGTCTGGCCGGCGGCTATTACTTCGGTGACGGACCAGAGGGCGTCGAGGTCGGCGGCTGGGTTGCCGTCGACGACGATTATGTCGGCGGCCTTGCCGGGCTGGAGGCTGCCGGTGACGCGGTCGACGCCGATCGCTCGGGCCGCGTCGCCGGTGATGGACATGACGGCGTCCATGCCTGGCATGCCGGCCATCCGCAGGCACTCTGTCTCGTGGACGGCGTTGCCGAGGGGGTATTCGCCCCAGGAGGAGTCGGAGCCGGTGATGATCTTCACGCCGCGCTCGAGCATCCTGCGGGAGTGCTCGATGGCGGTGTCGAAGCCGCGGCGGTCGTCGTCGAGCTGGGCCTGCTCATCCGGGGTGAGGCTGGACTCGGCGCGCTTCCTCAGGCCCGACCAGACGCGGCTCCGCAGGACGTGCAGGGTGGGATTGACGTACGCGCCCTGCTCGGCGAGGCGGTCGGCTACGTCGGGCCGGAAGTCGTAGGAGCCGTCGGGCTCCTTGAATATACAGTGGATGATCATGTCGACGCCGGCGTCGAGGGAGTTGACGATGCCCTGGGTCGAGGTGCAGTGGGTCGCGGTGAGGCGGCCGAACTTGCGGGCCTCGTCCGCCATGGCGGTGAGCTCGTCGACGTCGAAGGAGGGCCGGAGCGGGTCGGAGGTGCGGGTGCTGCCGCCGGTGGCGGTGATCTTGATGTAGTCGGCGCCCTCCTTCACGAGCTGGCGGACCATCGCCCGGCCCTCGACCGGGCCGGTGACGACGGAGCCGAAGTAGCCCATGTGGCCGCCGATGATGGAGACGGGGCGGCCGCAGAGGACCATGCGCGGGCCGGCGGTTATGCCCTGGTCGACGGCGTCGCGAAGGCGAAGCATGGTGACGTTCTTGGGGCCGTTCTCGCGGATGGCGGTGACGCCGGTGAATAGCGATCTGCGGGCGTTGTGTGCGGACTGGAGTGTGAGGACCTCGTCCGGGAGGGTTGCGAGGTCGTCGCCTGCGCGCCCGTCGCCGAAGCCGTTGTGGTGGGTGTGGCAGTCGACCATGCCGGGCATGACGGTGCCGCCGGGGTAGTCGAGGACCTGGACACGGGCGCCCTCGGGGGCTGCGACGTCCTGCTCGCGTCCCGCGGCGACGATCTTCGAGCCGCTGGTGAGCACCGCGCCGCGCTCGACGGGAGGGCCGCCGAGGCCGTCGATGAGCAGGCCGGCCCGGATCAGCTTGAAGTGGTCAGCGGCTGGGGGCATCGGAGCTGGTGTCTTCGTCCTCCGGCCGGTCGAGCTGTTCGGGGTCGTCGTCACCGGTATCGGCAGCAGCGTCGGAGGCGATGAAGCCGCCGTGCTCCTCGATCTTGGCGCGGATGCGGTCCCCGGCGTCGGCAATTATGGGTACGTAGGAGAGCGATGCCACCGCCCCGTTGTCCATCATGACGTCGACGGCCTGGTAGCCGAGGGCGCGGCCGAATATGCCGTACCTTGCCCTGACGTCGGTCATGCGGGAGTAGGGCAGCGGGTAAGCCTTGGACGACAGTAAGCCGCCTCGCTGGTACATCAGGTGTGAGTCCGTGATGCCATACAGGGTGCGGCGCCACATGAAGAAGCGGGGCAGCACGACGATGACAATCAGGACGAGGGCCATCTCCTCGATGAGGAGGCCGAAGTAGAGGAAGGCGCCGGCAACTATGGTCCAGGGCACAGACGACATTATCCAAGCCCACTGCACCTGGCGAATCGCGATATCGCCAGGGCCGGGGACCCACTCCTTCAGCTCCTCGTTCTGCTCCTGCGCCTGTTCCTCGGCCATACGGTGCGCACTCCCACGTTGCGGGCCTGTTGACGGCCCGCCAAGCTGGGGAACAGTATACACGCAAACTGCCGCTAACGTTCCATGGGGAGGGTGGGAGAGGAGAACACGCCCTCGTCACCGCCCCTCTTGTATGTTTAGTAGTGATGGCGGGGCAGACCGTCGCCCTCTTGGTGAAAGAGACTGTAACCCAGCTTGGTCGCCCCGCCAAATCTATCCTAGAGCCCGAACAGTTGCCAGGGCAAGTGCAAGCCCGCATCGGCAAGGATGGGCCACGGAGGAAATGACATGTCCGATGCTCAGCAAGTCTTTGTCGGGATCGATGTTGCCAAGGACTGGTTCGACGTCGCGGTGCGACCGAGTGATGAGAGTTGGCGTGACTCACAAGACGAGGCGGGTATAGCCGTACTTACAGACCGCCTGCTGCAGATGCGCCCCCACCTCGTGATAATGGAGGCATCGGGCGGGTACGAGCGGTTGATCGCCGCCGCCCTGGGGGCCGCCGGGCTGCCAATCGCAGTGGTGAACCCACGGCAGGTCCGTGACTTTGCCCGCTCCCTAGGCAAGCTGGCCAAGACGGACCGGATCGATGCAGAGGTGATTGCCCACTTCGGCCAGGCCGCCGACGTGGAGCCACGGCCGGTGTCCTCTCAGGATGCTCTCGAACTCGACGCACTGGTGACACGACGCAGGCAGGTAGTACGGATGAGGGCCGCCGAGCAGGTGCGACGCCAACAGGCACTACCCGTAGTCCAGGTGCGTATCGACCGAGTGCTGGCCCTGCTAGACCAAGAGCTCAAGGAGATTGATGCCGAACTCAGCAAGCGACTCCGAGAGAGTCCGGTCTGGCGGGAGCGAGAGGCGCTGCTCCGCAGTGTCCCCGGCGTAGGTCCTACTCTGACCTTCACGCTGGTGGCTGAGATGCCTGAGTTGGGCACCCTCACACGTCGGCAGGTCGCCGCTCTGGTCGGGGTCGCCCCCCTCGCCCGTGCGGCAAGCAGCGGGGCACGCGCACCTGCTGGGGAGGGAGAGCGAACGTCCGCGCCGCCCTCTATATGCCAACGCTCGCCGCGGTGCGCTTCAATCCGGTACTGCGTGCGTTCCATGATCGCCTGGTTGAGGCCGGCAAGCCGAACAAGGTGGTACTCACAGCGTGCATACGCAAACTGCTGACGATCCTGAACGCCATGATCAAGCACAACACCCGATGGAACCCTCAGTATGCTTGACCTCTCAACACAGTTGCTGGGTTCCCGCCTCCGCGGGAACGACGTTGTGCAGGCGCTCTCTGGGTTTCCGCCTCCGCGGGAACGGCTGCGAGCAGTAACTGCTTAGGGCTGGGGATCGACGGATTCGAGGATGCGTTTGAGGCGGCGGTTATCTGACTGGAGGTTGTCGATGTCGGCCTGCATGTCGTCGATGCGGTCGAGGAGCTTCATAACGACCTCGACGCCGGCGAGGTTTATGCCGAGGTCGTCAATGAGCCCCCTCATGCGCTGGACGCGCTCCACGTCGCGGCGGGAGTAGACGCGCTGGTTGCCGCGCGTGCGGTGGGGGCTCACGAGGCCGAGGCTCTCATAGTACCGCAGGGTCTGTGTGTTCACGCCGACGATGCGCGCGGCGACGCTGATGACGAAGCAGGGCTCGTCGTATGGCAGGCTGTTTGTCATGTTGTGCCATCCCCGGCCGCGCGCAAATCCCTTAGGCTGCGCACCAGCTCCTTCTGTTCGTCGGTCAGGCCTCTGGGCATGACGGGGCGGAGGACGACATAAAGGTCGCCCCGCTTGTCGGGGGACCCGAGGATGGGCATGCCCTTGCCGGCGAGCCTGATCTTCTGCCCGTTGCGGCTCTCCGGAGGGACCTTGAGCTGGACGGGCCGCTCCATGGTGGCCACGTCGACGCTGCCGCCCAGGATGGCGTCCTCGAAGGGCACGTCCACGTCGATGTAGAGGTCGGCGCCGCGCCTGGTGAACCGGCGGTGAGGGGTCACGGTGACGTTGAGCAGGAGCTCCTGGCCCTGGCCGGGCCTGACGCGGACGACGGAGCCGGTGGCGACGCCGCGGGGGACGGTCACCTCGATGCGCCGGTCCTGCCCTCCCCTGGAGATGGTGACGATGTGCTGCGAGCCTGAGAAGGCCTCCTCGAGGGTGACCTCGACGTCGGTCTCCAGTTTCGCCATGGGAGGCCGTTCCGTGCCGAAGCCCTCGAAGTTGCCGAAGCGGAAGCCGCCGAGCAGGTCCTCGAAGCCTCCGAAGCCGGCGGTTGTCGTGGTGCGGTATCCGCCGGCGCCGTGCTGTGACTCGATTTCCTCCGCGCGCCGCCAGTTGTCGCCATACTTGTCGTAGGCCTTGCGTTTCTCGTCGTCGGAGAGGACCTCGTAGGCCTCGTTGACGCGCTTGAACCGCTCCTCGGCCTTCTCGTTGCCGGGGTTGAGATCGGGGTGGTGTTGGCGCGCCAGGCGGCGGAAGGCGCTGCGCACCTCCTTCTCATCGGCGTTCCTGCCGATACCCAGCTCCGCGTAGTAGTCAGCCATAGAGTTGCTCGCTCGTCCCGAGTGCGCCACCAAGCCGGAGGCTTGGCAGTCCACCTCATGGCGATTCTAGCATACTTGATGCGATACCCACAATCTATATTCATGTGTTTACTATACGTCTATTGACAAGATCAGCACACTATTTGTATAATTCCACATGTAAGGGCCAGAGGCCAAGACGGCAGTCCCGCCGAGGGAACTACAAGGAGGTAAGGTCATGGTATTGCAGCGCTGGGACCCAATCGTGGAGATGAGGAGCATGGAGGACGCGATCAACCGCATGTGGCGAGGCCTGGGCCAGAGGCCCGCAGGCGCCAGCGGCGCGGAGCACTGGCACATTCCACTCGACGTGGTGGAGGAGGGAGACGACCTTGTCGTCCAGGCCTCGCTGCCCGGAATCGACCCGGCCGACATCCAGGTCAACGTCGAGGACGGCGTGCTGACGATCGGCGGGAAGACGTCGGCGGAGAGCGAGACGCAGAAGGGCGACTACCTGCTGAGGGAGCGGCGCTCGGGGTCGTATCACCGGGCTCTCCGGCTACCGGACACCGTGGACGAGGCGAAGGCGGAGTCCAGCTATGACAAGGGCGTCCTGACGGTCAGGTTCGCCAAGCAGGAGGCGAAGAAGGCCCGACGGCTGGAGGTGAAGGTCAAGTAGAGGAGCCAGTGCGCGGGCCGAGTGCGGCCTCCGTGCAGCCGATGGTGAAGAGGGCCTGCCGCGTGTCGATTGCGCGGCGGGCCTTCTGTATATCTGCGTGGGGGACGGAACTGGGCAGCTTAGAGTGGGCGACAGCATTGGCCGACGAGAGCCGGGGAAGGCGGGTTTCAAACCCGCCCCTACAGCGTGGAATGGCGTTGTGCACAGCAGTCGCAAAGAGGGAGGGAACCCCCTCATCCCAACCTTCTCCCGCGAGGGGAGAAGGGGTAAGAACCGCCGCAAGCTGTACCTCGCCGTGATAGGCTTTGTGTATGACGTTGTACACGCGAGCCGGGGACGAGGGGGAGACTTCGCTGCTGTTCGGGCAGAAGCTCTCGAAGGCGAGCCCGAGGACGGAGGCGTACGGGAGCCTGGACAGCGCCATCTCGGCCATGGGGCTTGCCCGCGCCCTGTGCGAGGACGAGCGTGTGAAGGAGACCCTGCTGAGGCTACAGCGGGAGCTTTTCACTGTGGGGTCCGAGCTGGCGACGCCTCCCGAGGACCTGGACAAGCTGGAGGAGTACTTCAAGCCGGTCGACGCCGGCATGACCGAGGCGCTGGAGAACGAGATAGACGACCTGAAGTCGCAGGTGAGGCTGCCGCGGGCATTCATCGTGCCCGGGGCCACGCCGGGCTCCGGTGCGATCGACATGGCGCGGAGCCTGCTGCGGACGGCGGAGCGGCGGGCTGTCGCCCTCAGCGACGCGGGGGAACTGCCGAACGGCGAGGTGCTGAGGTACCTGAACAGGCTGTCGGACCTGCTGTTCATCCTCGCGCGGTACGAGGACCGGGAGCTGCCGTTCGAGCTGACTACAGGAGAGCCGGAGTCGTCAGCTTAGCGTGAGTTTCAGGAGCAATTCGGTAGCGAGGGGCACATGTGAGCATCGACCAGATGGACTTCTACCAGCGCAAGTTGGCCTATGAGATGGACTCGGCCGACGTGTACGAGGCCCTGGAGAAGGGCGAGGCCATCGTCGTAGTGGACGGGCGGTCCAGCAGCGCCTATGCCGAGGAGCACATACCCGGCGCGGTCAGCCTCCCTCACCGGGGCATCAGCTTCGACTCCACAGCGGCGCTGGACAAGTCGAAAGTCTACGTCTGCTACTGCGACGGCATCGGTTGCAACGCCTCGACGAAGACGGCGCTGAAGCTGCTGACGCTCGGGTTCCAGGTGCGGGAGCTAATCGGGGGGCTGGACTGGTGGAAGCGCGACGGGTACGCGACGCACGGCAGCAAGGCGCAGGCGGAGGGCGCGGTCAGGTGCGGGTGCTGACTGAGTGGTCAGCGGGGCCGACCCCGTGTGCCACCACGCCCCTGGGATCCGCCTCCGGGGGAACGACGATTGTGTCGCCCCCGCTCCTCAACGCTGACCGGGTAGCAAGCACTGCCCCGCCTCTCCACCGCACCTCTGGGTCCCTGCCTCCGCAGGAACGGCGGCTATATTGCCCGCGCTCCTCAACGCTGACCGGGTAGCGAGCTCGGCCCCCGCCTCTCCACCGCACCTCTGGATTCCTGCCTCCGCAGGAACGACGGCTATGTTGCCCGCGCTCCTCAACGCTGATCGGGTAGCGAGCTCGGCCCCGCCTCTCCACCGCACCTCTGGGTTCGTGCCTCCGCAGGAACGACGGTTGTGTTGCCCGCGCGTCCCACAACGCTAGCTGTTCGGCAGAGTCGGCCCCGCGTCCCATCACACTCTGGGTTCCTGCCTTAGCAGGAACGACGATTCTGCTGCCCCACGTGCCACGGCACCTGGTCGATGGCGACGGCCCGCTGGGGGTGTCGTCTGCTATAATGCGCGCCGAAACGAGACGCGGAGCGACGTGACTATGAAGAGCGCAAACGACTACTCGCGGCGGGACTTCCTTCTGAAGGGTCCGGCCGCCATCGTGAGCGGGGCCGTCGCCTCGCTTGCCGCCGTGGGTCTGCCCGCGGCCCTGAGGGGGTCGCGCAGAGCGCCGCGGGTGCCCGAAGGCTCGATCTACACCCCTGCCGAGAAGCAGCGCGAAGTGTAGCCGGCGCCGGATAGCCAGCCAACCGACCACGCTATTGGAGAACTAGAATGCAGCAAGCGCCGAGAGGTGCAGCCCTTGTCGACCACCTGATCCCCCGGTCCAGCGCCGCGCTGACCAACCTGGTCGTCGATTCCATGCTCGTGGTGGGCTTTGCCGCACTGACTGGGCTCTCCGCCAAGGTAGCGGTCTACCTCAATCCCGCGGTGCCCATCACGGGCCAGACCTTCGCTGTGCTGCTGTCGGGCGCGGTGCTGGGCAGCAAGCGGGGCGCCGCCAGCATGCTCACCTACCTCTACCTGGGGATAGCCGGGGTGCCCGTGTTTGCGCCCGAGGGGGCGATCCCAAACGCAAGCAGGGGCTACCTGTTCGGGTTCGTCGTCGCGGCGTTCATCGTGGGGCTGTTCGTCGAGAGGGGCTGGGGCAGGAACCCACTCAAGCTCGCCGGTGCGATGCTCCTCGGCGAAGTGGCGATCTATGGGTTCGGCCTGCCGTGGCTCGCCTTCTACATTCCAGACTCGGAGCTGATCGAGCGGTCCAGGCTGGCAGTGGTGATCGACTGGGGCCTGGACGACTTCATCGTAGGCGACACGATCAAGCTGATCATGGCGGCGGTCGGGGTCCCCCTGGCGCTGGAAGGGATACGCAGGCTCAAGGGGCAGGACCCGCCTGGCTGAGAGATTATCTCAGAAGTAACCTGCACTGCTGAGCACTGCCCTTCGACAGGCTCAGGGCGAACGTATCGTTCCTTGCTCCTCGCTGAGATGGAACTCGCCATACGTCTTGAGATAGTCTAAGGGTGCGCCGCCTCCCCCCGAAACTCCTTTGAATTCCTGGCTTGCGCTTGCCGCGAGCAACTTTGTGGGGCGTGGGCGCATCTAATCCTTTGAGACGGCCCACTCGAAGGGCCGCTTACCTTCCAATCCTCAATACGGCCGGGTGTAGTCCCCTGCCCTAGAGTCAGCCCAGCGTCGGTTAGGAGACCGAGCACGGTCGCCGGACCCAATCGCCGGGCCCAAGGAGACGATATGAGAAGAGGCTTTTCGTATTTGCGCTGATCGCCGCCCTTTCGCTGCTGGCCCTCGCCTGCGGCTCGACCGAGGAGTCCGAACCCGCGGCCGCGGTTGTGCCCACAGCCGCTCCGACGACGGCACCGACCCCGATGCCGGAGCCGACGCCAGAGCCGACGATGGCGCCGGAGCCCACGGCGACGGCTGAGCCCACACAGCAGGCGGCAAGCCTTCTGCCGAGCGCGCCGAGCGCCCAGAACATGGCGCCGGAGCTGGTTGGGCTGGACGGCTGGCTCAACACCGAGCCGTTCACCCTCGAGGACAAGCGGGGGCAGGTGGTGCTGATCGACTTCTGGACGTACACGTGCGTCAACTGCGTGCGGACGCTGCCCTTCATAAAGGAGTGGCACGACAAGTACGCTGACAAGGGGCTCGTGATCCTGGGCGTGCACGCTCCCGAGTTCGAGTTCGAGAAGCTGCCCGAGAACGTAGCCATGTCACGGGACGACAACGACCTGAGGTACCCGATAGCGCAGGACAACGACCACCAGACCTGGCGGGCCTTCGAGAACCGGTACTGGCCGGCCAAGTACCTCATCGACAAGGACGGGGTCATTCGATACTCCCACTTCGGCGAGGGGGCGTACATCGAGACCGAGGCGGAGATACGGAAGCTGCTCGTCGAGGCCGGGGCCAACCTGGACACTGTGGCAATAAGCACGGAGCCTGAGAAAGAGGTGGACGAGAGGGCGTTCACCGGCAACGACCCGTTCGCCAGGCAGACCCGCGAGCTTTACGCCGGCTTCATCCGCAACTTCGGGGCGCTGCGGAGCGGCACGCCTCCGTACGTGATGCACGAGGACTTCTACGGGGCGCCGAGCCAGAACCTGCTGTACGAGGACCCGGGCGAGCACAGGAACCACCACCTATACCTGCAGGGGCTGTGGCACAACGGCCTGGAGGAGCTGGTCCACGCGCGCTCGACGGAGGACTACGAGGACTACATGGCGCTCACCTTCATGGCCATCGAGGTCAACGTGGTGCTGAGCGAGGGCGAAGAGCCGTACGACGTGCGGATCACAATCGATGGGCGGCCGCTGGAGGAGCACGAGGCCGGGTCGGACATCATGTTCGACGACGAGGGCAACAGCTTCCTGAGGGTCGCCTCTTCGGACATGTTCAACATAGTGCAGCTGCCGGAGTACAGCGGTCACGAGCTGCGGCTGAGCTCCAACTCGGACGAGATGGCGGTGTTCGCGTTCACGTTCGGGTCGTACCTGGAGGCGGAGGAGGACTCGGGCGGCTGATGGCGCGGCCAGCCAAGACTCCTGGCATGATTCGGCCAGGGATTGAGTTGCCAGGCCGGCGTGGCCGAGGGGACAGGGCGGGTTTCAAACCCGCCCCTACGGCTAAGGGGCGGCACTTGCGGCGCAGTCACAACAAGCTGGCGTAGGGCTGATTGGTCGGAGAGATGGAAATGAGGAAGCTGTACATCCTGATGGTCGCTGGGCTGGCCGCACTTGCCGTGGCTGCGTGCTCGACGGGCGGCGGCGAGGAGACGGCTGAGCCCACCGCCGCGCCGACGACGTCACCACCGGCAGCGGCAGCGACGCAGGCCCCCACGGCCGAGCCGGAGCCCGCCGCGGAGCCGACTGTGCGGCCGGACATGGAGAAGCTGAACTACGGGCCGAGGTCTGCGGAGGGGCTGCAGGCGATCCTGGGCACGGGCGACTTGGGCGTGGGCGAGAACCGGTTCGGGTTCGTGATGACGTCGCAGACGGGGTTTGTGACCGAGCCGACCGTGAAGCTGTCCACGCGATTCGTGCCTGACCGGGGCGACGAGAGCGACGTGGTGCAGCGTGCCACGGCCTATTTCCAGCCATGGCCGTACGGTAACCGGGGCATGTACGCCGGGGAGCTGGAGTTCGACCGGGCAGGTACGTGGCGGGTCGAGATCGAGGTGGTTGCCCAGGACGGCTTCCCGGCGGTGGCAGAGCTGATCGTAGAGGTGGGGGAGTCGACGTCGGCGCCCAACGTGGGAGAGCCGGCGATTCGCAGCGTCACCAGGACGCTGGAAGACGTGGAGAGCCTTGCGGAACTTTCGACGGGGTCCAAGCAGGATGAGGACCTGTACCGGACGACGCTGGCGGCGGCCATCGACAGCGGAACGCCGACGGTCGTGGTGTTCGCCAGCCCGGCGTTCTGCACCAACGCGGTGTGCGGGCCGCAGGTGGAGGTGCTGAAGGAGCTGAAGGACCTGTACAAGGACGAGGCGAACTTCGTGCACGTGGACTTCTACGACAACCCCCACGAGATCCAGGGCGACCTGGACCGCGCGCGGATATCGGCAGCCGTCACGGAGTGGTCGCTGCCGAGCATCGAGTGGACGTTCGTGATCGACAGCGGTGGCACGGTGACGGCAAGGTTCGAAGGGTTCGCGACGCTGTCGGAGGTGGAGGCGGCGCTCAAGGAGCTGCTGTAGCCGGGCGAGGCGCCGGGCTCAAGGTGAGCCCTCGCCAGCAGCAGGGCTTAGTGACTATATCGAATACCGCGCGCCCTGGGAGAACTGTCCTTCGACAGGCTCAGGACGAACGGACTTCCCGGGCTCAGGCGTCGATCCATAGGGCGCGGTAGACGATGCGGTCGTCGCGGTGGGGGCGGCTCGTGTGGCCAGCCACGCTGAAGCCCCATCCGGTGAGCTCGCGCTCCTGGGAGTCCGGGCCGTCGCTCTCGCCTGGGTAGGTGCCGATGATGAGGCGGCCGCCTTCGACCAGGAACTCGTCGAGGAGCCGCTCAACGAGTTCGCGTTTGCGCCTGGGCGGGACGTACTCAAGGCCGGTGCGGACGAAGTCGAACCTGCGGGGCGGCTGCCAGGCCAGGACGTTGCCCGTGTGGATCCTGTCGGCCCAGGCGGGCAGCCTGCTGCGGGCGAGGTCGGCGAGCTCTGGTGAGATGTCGAGTCCGTACGGCTCGATCCGGCGGCCCCGCACGGCGGCCCACCTCTCTACCGACTCCATGAGGAAGCCGTTGGCGCATCCCACGTCGAGGAAGGAACCGTCCCTGTGCATGGCGTCGCAGATGAGGCTCCGGCCGTAGGCCCACCGGCACTCGTCGCCGCTCTTGCCGGACTGCTCCCACGGAGTATCGGCGGCGAGGTATGCGGGCGTGATGATTGCGGCGATGCGCCTGTGCCACTCGGCCTCGTCGATCTCGCCGGCCTCGAGGGCCTCGTCGATGGGTGCGACGAGTGGGTGGGCCTTGTCCTTCACTACTTCGATGGGCTCGCGTTCGTTCAGAGGTCTATCCCCCGCTCAGGAACAAGAGACTGCCCTGCTCATATCCGTGCCGTGCTGAGCACTGCCCTTCGACAGGCTCAGGGCGAACGGTTCTGTGCAACTCTCGCACCGTCGAGGGTAACTGTTCAGACCTGGTGTGGACATGGACAGCTTCGCCCTCCGGCGGGGCGAGAGCCCCCATCTCAATCTTCCCCCTCGGGGGGAAGAGGTCAAGCCGCCTCCCTCTCTAGCCGTACTTGGCGGCGAAGGCCTGGGGGAAGGCGGCGGTCTTGGCGAGGACGTAGTCGGGGCGGTTCTCGATCTTGTCCGGCGGGAAGAGCGCCTCGAACATGAAGAGGCCCTGGTAGTCGATGTCCTTGAGCGCGCCGAAGACCTCGGCCCACTGGAGGTTGCCGTCCATCGGCGCTATGTGGTCGCGCTCCAGGAAGTCGTGCAGATGGAGGTGGATGAGGCGGGGGCCGCACTGGGCGAGGGTCTCGCGGGCACGGTCGGGCTTGATGAATGGGTTTATGCCGTCCTCGTCGCGGGTGTGGCCCACGTCGACGACCATGCCGAAGCGGTCGGAGCCGATCTCGTCCACGACGGCCATGTAGTCGCGCAGGTCCTGGCCGTTCTCGTTGGCGAGCTTGATGGTGGTGCCTTCGAGCTCCTCAAGCATGTCCGCGATGGTCTTCTTGGACTCTTCGGTCGTGCCAAAGTGGCAGACCATGACCGACGCGCCCATGTCCTCGGCGACGCGGGCGGCATGGGCGGCGTCCTGCACTGCGGCATTGCGCTCGTCCTCGTCCTCGGAGGCGTACGCGACGGTCGGGCCGTGGGCCGAGACGATCTCGACGCCCTGCTCGCGGCACTCGCGGACCACGTCGGCGGCCTGCTGGGGGCTGCCGAAGTCGAAGTGCTCGGGCGAACGGATGCCGCACAGCTCTATCCGGGTGATCCCGGCGGCCCGGATGGCGGCAATCTCACCAGCGCCGAGGCGCGTGTCTTCCAGGCGGAAAGCCGCGGTGGTGGCGCCCATTCTCTGCTCGATCTCGTCTGCGGTGTAGGGAAGCTTGCCCATGGTGTCGCGCTCCTCGCGGTGGTGTGGTGCGGGCATTGTATACCCGGAAAGCCAACCGGCGGTTAAGGCGGTGTTAGCGGGCTTCGAGGGACTGGCGCATGTGGAGCCGGACGAGCCGCAGCTCCTCGTAGGAGTAGCGGCCGCCGAGGCGGTCGGACGCGGGCTTGAGGCGTCCGTCACCGGTGTTGCGGAGGGCGCTGGCCATTCTCATGTAGCGGTGCTGGGGCGGGAGAATGTGGGTGATGTCGAAGGACTCGCCGTCGTCTGCGAGCCGCTCTAGGTGGGTCAGGACTGTCCGCTGCGAGATACCCCGGGCGGCGGCGATCTCGGCGATGTTTGAGCCTTCGCGCACGAGCTCCAGGGTGTGCACATGGGTTGCTCCCATCCGGGGACTCGGCGCGGCAGGCCCTCCGCCCGGCGGGCTGGCCGGTCCGGTGGGCGCATGATCACGGATGGCGGCTATGAAAGCGTCGCCGAACTGGTCAAGCTTGGACCGGCCGACGCCCCTGACTCGCAGGAAGGAGTCGCGGTCGAGGGGCATGTGTGAGGCCAGCTGGCGCAGGGTGGCGTCGCCGAAGACGACGAATGCGGGTACGTTCATCTCGTCGGCGATCTTCTTGCGGAGGGCGCGCAGCTTCTCCAAGAGGACGGCGTCGGGCTCGCCCGCTTTGCTTGCTGGGGCAAGAGTTGTTCTCACGAGGGTGATGCTGCCGCGGTCGTCGAGGAAGCGGCGGCCCTCAGGAGTGACGTACAGCGTGGGGTAGTCGCCGTCGGTCCTGCGCGCGGCGAGCCCCTTGTCGACAAGCTGATCGATGACGTCGTTCACGTCATCTCTAGAGACATGGCGGGCTATCCCGTAGACGCTCAGGCTGTCGTGGCCTAACTCGAGAACACGCCGGGCACGACTTCCGCGGAGTACCTTGACGATATGGCTTGCGCCGAACCTCTCGCCTGTGCGGATGACTGCAGAGAGCACCTTCTGGGCGATCTCGGTGCCGTCGTAGGTTGCTGCTGCGTCGGGCTGCTCGGAGGCCGCGAGACATACGTCGCACCCACCGCAGCTTTCGTCCGTCCACTGCTCGCCGAAGTAGCCGAGGAGGAATGCCCTGCGACAGGATGCAGCGTCGCCGTAGGCGACCATGCGGGCGAGCTTCTCCTCGGCGTTCTGGCGCTGCGCGTCGTCCTCGATCTGGCCGATGAAGAACTCCTGGTTGATCTTGTCGCGGTATGAATAGAAGAGGACGCACTCGCTGGGCTGTCCGTCGCGGCCTGCCCTGCCGGTCTCCTGGTAGTAGCCCTCCACGGACTTGGGCAGGTCGTAATGGACGACGATCCGCACGTCGGGCTTGTCGACGCCCATGCCGAAGGCGATGGTTGCGACGATGATCGGCGCGTCGCCGCGAAGGAAGCGCTCCTGGGTCTCGCGGCGCACGTCGTCCTCGAGGCCGGCGTGGTACGGCAGTGCCGTGATACCGCGCTCGGTCAGGCGGGATGCCAGGGCCTCGGTGCCCTGGCGGGAAAAGCAGTAGACGATAGCCGAGCCGCCCCGGAGTTGGCCCAGCAGACCGCTGAGCACGTCGAAGCTGCGGCGCTTGGGCAGGACGCGGTAGGTGAGGTTGGGCCGGTTGAAGCTGGCGACGAACTGGGCCGCTTCGGGTATCTTGAGCTGGTCGACGATGTCCTGGCGTACCCTCTCGGTCGCGGTGGCGGTGAGGGCGATCAGGGGCACGCCGGGGAAGTCGGCGCGCAAGGCCTGAAGGTTGCGGTAGTCAGGCCTGAAGTCGTGGCCCCACTCGGAGATGCAGTGTGCCTCGTCGATGGCGATGAGGCCCAGGTCGAGGGCGTGCAGGAAGTCGCGGAACCGCGGCATCGCGACACGCTCGGGAGCGGCGTAGAGGATGTCGAGCTTGCCCTGGTACGCCTCCATCTGCACGCGGCGGATCTCGGCCTGGGTCATGGTGCTGTTTATGAAGTCGGCGGCGATGCCGCGCGCTTTCAGGGCGTCGACCTGGTCCTTCATGAGGGCGATGAGGGGCGAGACGACGAGGGCCACTCCCTTCCGCGCGACGGCGGGAAGTTGGTAGCAGAGGGACTTGCCGCTGCCGGTGGGCATGAGGACAAGGGAGTCGCGTCCCGCGAGCACGTTCCGCACTACGTCCTCCTGGAGGGGAAGGAAACGGTCGTGGCCGAAGCGGGACTTCAGGATTTCGTGCGGATTCGGGGAGCCGTCCAAGGCTGTCCTAGTCCTCCTTGCCTTGGACTTCGAGACAGAGTTGGATGACTTCCTCCAATCGTTCGAGCAACTCGTCCATCGTCCTTGCCTGGGTGTGACATCCGTGCAGGGACGGAACGCTGCCCACAAGCCAGCCTTCCTCGTCCATCTCGATTACGACTGTGAATTCGTTCTGCATGTGTGGGTAAGGCTTGTCGGTCTTTGGCCCTCGAGTTTGAGCTAAGTCAGGGCTGAGAGCCCCCATCTCAATCTTCCCCCTCGGGGGGAAGAGGGTCAGACCACCTTCGCGGTCATGCCTCCTCCAGGATGGTGGCGGCGATGTAGCGGGTCTCGCCGTTGTCGTCTTGGTGGTTGAAGTAGTAGGACATGAATGCCCGGCCGTCGTTGAGGAGCCAGCCCTGGGGGTAGCCGAGGTCGCGCTCGCCGCCGTCGCCGCGCACTACGAGTTCGTTGGCGATGTCTATGTCCGTGGACTCCTCGTTGGCCAGGACGGCGCGGATGCCCCAGTCCGGGCGGCGGTAGCCGTAGGCGAGGAGGGTCCTCCCGCTGGGCATTCGCAGCGGGCTGGTCGGGTAGCCCCAGACGTTCTCCCTGCGGGCGGGCGACCACGTCCTCCCGCCGTCGGTCGAGGTCGCGGTGTAGATGTACATGTCGTCGCTGTCGTCGAAGGTGGGCCGCATGTACGCGACGATGTCGCCCGATGGAGTCTCGATGACCTCGGTCTCGTTGAAGTGGGTGCCAAGCTGGGGCGAGGCGATGGTGCCGCGGAAGTCCCAGCTCATCCCGCCGTCGTCCGACGCTACCAGGACAGGGGCGAAGATGCGGTTCTTCGGGTCGTCGGGGTCGGCATCGCTGGGGAGGCCCTTGCTGTGAATGGGGAAGACGAGGGTGCCGTCGCTCAGCTCGATGACGCGGGCCCTGAGCCCGAATGGGGCGGAGAAGCCCGGCATGACGGGGTCCCAGCCGGGGACCGACTCGACGTAGTATCGCTGGCTCCAGGTGCGGCCGCGGTCCGTGGAGCGGCGGATGTACGGGCCACGCTCGGCCAGGTAATAGGTGTCCTGGTCGGGGGCGATGGAGCGCTCCGCCCTGGGGTACTCACGCACCTCGACGTCCTCGTCGGAGCGCGCCCTTGCTTTCCGGGCCTCGTATACGTCCCGGGTGACGAGGTCACTGCTGGGCATGGCGACTATCAGGGTGCCGTCGCCGAGCAGGGTCAGGTTCTGGTTGCGGATGGGGCCTGAGTCGAACACTTCGGGCTCCGACCAGGTGTCGCCGCTGTCGGTGGACCTCGTGATGCACGCCTCGACGGCGGGATGGCCGTGTCCGCCGGTGCGGGAACGGCGGAACGCGACGACGATCTCGTCGTCGGGGTATACGACGACGCTCGGGCCGGGGCCGCAGTACCAAGTCTCGTCGCGATAGATGTCGATGTCTCGGACCTTCTTGAGTGCAGCCATGGCAGCCCTCCTTGGGGTGTTGGTCAGACGATACCACATCACCGCACGGAGTCCTCGCCAGCCAAGCCGCCTGCCCAACGCTAGGGCCACGCGTCGCGCTGAGAGCGGCATCGTTTCTAGGCATCGTCGAGGCGACCCCACCCCAGGTCCCTCGGGGCTCGGGACGACATGCAGGGGTCTCCGCCCTGGGCACCCTTGCTCGCTCCCCTAGCCGACCTGTCTCGTTCGGGGTGCGTTGTATAATGGCCGGGTACTTGGGCCGGGCGTAGCCATGCTGCTTGCACTCGATATCGGCAACACGAACATCTCCATCGGCGTATTCGACGAGTCCGGCGGCCCCCCAGACTACAGACCGGGGGCGACGTGGCGGATTGCGACCGACCGCGCCCGGCTGGCGGACGAGTACGGCCTGCTGATCAGCAGCCTGCTCGCGTCCAAGGGAATGTCGACCGGCGATGTCGACTCCGTGGCAATGTGCAGCGGGGTCCCGCCACTGACCAGCGTGCTGGTCGAGGTGTGCGCGGCGTACTTCGGGATCGAGCCGCTGGTGGTGGGGGCCGGGGTCAGCACTGGGATCAAGGTGCTGTACGACAGCCCACGCGACGTGGGGGCAGACCGGATCGCGGACGCCGCCGCCGCGCTGACGCTCTACGGGGGTCCGGCGATTGTCGTGGACTTCGGCACTGCGACGGTGTTCGACGCGATCCGCGCCAACGGCGAGTACCTGGGCGGGGCCATAGCGCCCGGGGTTGCGGTCGGCGCCGACGCGCTGTTTCACAGCGCCTCCCTGCTGCGGCGCGTGGAGCTGCAGCGCCCGCCCACAGCCATCGGGCGCAACACGGTGCACGCTCTGCAGTCGGGACTGGTGCTCGGGTACTCCGACATGGTGAAGGGCATGGTCGCCCGGTTCGACGAGGAGCTGGGCGGGGGCAGCACAGTGGTGGCCACCGGCGGGCTGGCAGGGCTCATCGAGTCGGAGGCCAGGGTCTTCGACCACGTCGCTCCGCACCTGACGCTGACGGGGCTGCGCATCATCCAGGAGCGGAACTCATGAGGCCGCTGGATGGCCGGAACGTCGCGCTCGGGGTCTCTGGGAGCATCGCCTGCTACAAGGCGGTCGACCTGGCGAGCAAGCTGGTGCAGCTCGGGGCCGAGGTCGACGTGATGATTACGCCGGCGGCCAGGGAGTTCGTCGCGCCGCTGACGTTCGCCGCGATCACCCACCGGCCGGTAGCCGAGAGCCTGTTCGACCCTAATTCGGAGCTGCTGATCGACCACGTAGCCATTGCGGAGCGGGCCGACGTGGTGATAGTCGCGCCGGCGACGGCCCAGACCATAGCCAAGCTGGCGCTGGGACTCGCGGACGACCCGATCGGCGCTACGGTGCTGGCAACAGCCGCGCCGGTGATCGTCGCCCCGGCGATGGACGCGAACATGTACGAGAGCCCGGCGACCCAGGCTAACGTGCAAACACTGGCGTCGAGAGGGGTCACCATCGCGGGCCCAGCCGAGGGCCGTATGGCGTCGGGGCTGATGGGCAAGGGGCGGCTGCTGGAGACGCCGGAACTGCTGGGATACGTGCGCCTCGTGCTGGGCCGGTCCGGCGACCTGGCGGGCCGGAAGGTGGTGGTGAGCGCGGGAGGGACGCAGGAGGACATCGACCCGGTGCGTTTCGTAGGAAACCGGTCGAGCGGCAAGATGGGCTACGCGATTGCGGAGGCGGCCATAGACCGGGGCGCGGAGACGGTTATCCTGGCCGCGCCGAACGCGCTGCAGGCGCCCGTCGGCGCACGGATCGTGCACGCCGGGAGCGCGCTGGAGATGCGGGACGCAGTGCTGTCGGAGTGCGAAGGAGCGGACGCGGTGGTGATGGCCGCAGCGGTGGCCGACTGGCGGCCCGCCGAGCGGGCAGAGTCGAAGATGAAGAAGGGCGACCGGACCTCGATGACACTGGAGCTGGTCCGCACGCCGGACATCGCCGCCGAGATCGACGGCGACGGGCTGGTGAAAGTGGGGTTCGCGGCCGAGAGCGACGACGTGATAGCGAATGCCCGCGCCAAGGTGGAATCGAAGGGCCTGGACCTGATCGCAGCGAACGACATTACCGCCGAGGGCGCGGGCTTCGGTTCGGACACGAACCGGGTGACGCTGATCGACAGGAAGGGGAAGACGGAGGATCTGGGGCTGCTGTCGAAGTACGAGGTGGGGCAGCGTATCCTGGACCGGGTTGCTGGGATGTTGGGCGGCGGGGACTTCGTAGGACATTGACCATCCGTAACGGCGAGGAGCTACGGGGGATTCTTCGCGCGGGGACGGTCGTGAAGTCGGCCCTGGACGTTATGAAACAGGCCGTGGGGGCGGGGGTAACTACCCGGGCACTTGATGATCTGTGCGCGGAAGTCTTCGAGAGACGGGGAGCACGCTCGGGGCCCCAGCTCGCATACGGGTTCCCCGGGGTTTCCTGCATCAGCATCAACGAAGAGGCGGTGCACGGCATCCCCAGTGAGACTCGGACGATTCGCGATGGGGACCTGGTCAAACTCGATGTGGTGGCTGAGCTGGACGGCTACTACGCCGACGCGGCCATATCGGTACCCGTAGGTGTCGTGTCATCGCGGAAGCGCAAGTTGGCTGGGTGCGCCCAGTCCGCGTTGCGCAACGCCCTCAAGGTGGCGCGTGCCGGTAGACCGATCAACGGGATCGGAAGGGCGATTCAGACCGAAGTGGAGCGCCAGGGGTTCAGTGTGATGCCGGAGCTTGGGGGGCACGGCGTCGGCCGGGCAGTCCACGAGGAGCCCTTCGTGCCGAACTACGACGCCCTATGGAACAGGCAAGTTCTCTGGCCCGGGCTGGTCATTGCCGTAGAGCCTGTGATCTCCAGCGGGGCCGGCGGATCGGTGACCTCGGATGACTGGTGGACTATCAGGACAGCCGATGGATCGCCGTCGGCCCACTTCGAGCACACGATCGTCATAACCCGGGGCGACCCAATAGTTGTGACGTCGTAGCTGGGCAGAGGCGACGTACGATGTCACACTGGACCGGCGCGGTTTTCGCTGGTTGGCCGTGAGCACCACAGAGGACCCTGGCACAGAGTTATCGTTCGAGTCATCGGATGGCCTAGGGCTAAGGAGAGCCCGCGAGGACGACAAGGACTTCGCCTTCCAAGCAAAGAAGGCTGCCTTCAAGAGGTACGTGGACCAGGTTTGGGGCTGGGAGGAAGACGAACAGAGGAAGCTTCACGACCGACGATACCAACCGCAGTACTTCCACATCATCAGTCTAGGCGGTACGGATGTCGGAGTAACGTCGGTGGTGCAGAAGGCAGACTGTGTGAACGTCAATCAACTGTACATCTTGCCCGAGTACCAGGGGCAAGGTCTTGGCGGGCTGTGCATGTCGGCGGTCATCGAGCAAGCGGCTAAGCTCTGTCTTCCTGTCAGGCTTTCAGTGTTGAAGGTAAACCGCCGAGCGGTCGCGTTCTATGGCAGACTCGGCTTCTCGACCATCGGAGACACTGAGACTCACTTCCAGATGCAAAGAGGCGCGTAGCGCGAAGACAGGGCGGGTTTGAAACCCGCCCCTACTGAGCCTCAGACCAGACATCTCCAACACCAGGATGTTGGACAGTTAGAGGGAGAGGATGGGCTGTCGTTGGAGTCGAGGACGCGAGTCTGCTCGTCGATCTTGAGGCCGCCGAAGGTGAAGTCGCTGCCGCAGGTGACGGCGTAGTCCACGTAGGGTGGGGTGTTGAGGGCCAGGGCCCAGTTGGACTGTACCTGGGCGGGTCGATGCCGAGGGTGCGCTTGCAGCCGGGGGAGCTTAGCCTGGGAGGCAGGTCGGCGGGGCCTAGGACGTCTGTCTTCCCCTTAGAAGATCAGGCCGGGCAAGATCAGGACCGCGGCTAGCAGGGCGATTACGCCGAGCGCGGCGGCCGACCAGACCAGGACCGACTTCAGCAGGCTTCCCTGCCCGGGGTTGGGATAGTCGTCGTCAATCGGCAAGGGCATCGACGTCGTGCCCGAATGGCCGCCCTGGGGATCGTAGGGATTTACTGGGCTCTTCCAGAACCCCGACATCATCCTATGTTTGTCTAGAATACCCCACATTGCCAGCCCCCTTATGTCATCATACCATCAAATAATTGGTCACCCTGTCTCGGATGAGCGGAGCTTATCGTGGTCCCACGGCGGGAAGAACCTGTCTTCGAGACCGAGGTGGAAGACACAAGCTTGGTGAGCTTCATACACTTCGTTGGGAGGCTTCGGAACATCTGGTGGCCGGCTTTTCGTTAGGTACGCAGGCCCGAAGTCGGCGGGCAGATCAGGGAACTCATGCCCTGTTCTCTCAGTCACGCACTGTTGCACGCGAAACATTTGGTCCCGTGTGGGATAGTTCGCCGTAAGGTATGCCCTGGCCTCCTCGTTAGGCTCATAGGAGTCGATCTGCCCATCAGTGCACCCTACAGCGACGCCGATGAGGGCCAATCCTGCCAATCCGAAGAGGTACTTCATGGTCGTTCCCCATGAGAGTGCTCGCCAAGCGTACTGAGTGACCGATCCCTGGAGTCGCACTACGCCCACCTAGCAACGAGTCCCCCGCCGGGCAGGATGCACCTGCCGAGCGGGGGACGAAATCGTTCCCTGGAGCCTTCAGGCCGCCTTTGCCCGGCGGGAGTACACGCGGGCGGCCTGCACTCCGACGCCGCTCACGAGCACTACGAGCGCCAGCAAGGTCCCAGTCAACGCCATCTTCTTCTTCATGTCCCACCTCCTTTAGATTCTGCTTGTGGAGCAGCCCAGCTTTGGGGGTAAGCCGCTCTGGTATTCCGACCGAGCGGGGGACGAAATCGGTCCCTGGAGCCTTCAGGCCGCCTTTGCGCGGCGGGAGTACACCCGCGCGGCCTGCACTCCGACGCCGCTCACGAGCACTACGAGCGCCAGCAAGGTCCCAGTCAACGCCAACTTCTTCTTCATATCCCACCTCCTTGGATTTCTGGTTGTGGAGCAGCCCAGCTTTGGGGGTAAGCCGCTATGGTCTTCCAAATGCGGTATGGCCGGGCTGCTCCTGATTCCGGTCGTCACCCCGGAGGCCCCGCAGGGCACATCTGACGCCCGGCGGGGGACAATGTATCGACCATAGGCGCCTCCTCCCATCCAGTTGCAATTCCATGATAGATGCAGTGTGTTAATCTAACGTTACCATCAAGCCCTATACCATTACTTTTTTGTTACTTTTCCAGTGTTTTCAGGGTCGCCGACGGGGCAGCCCCTATGGGACGCGCTTCGTCGTCACTTGCCGCCATACAGGGACGGGGGTGGGCTTGTGTTACACCCGGCACGCTTGTTCGGGCTGGGCGCTATGAACGTGGAGGGCCGATGATGACGGGAGTCGAGGAGCTGAGACGCGAGGTCGAGGCGCTTCAGGCACAGCTTGCAACGGCGGAGACCGAGAGACAGCGCCTGGAGGCTCTGGTCAATACCTCGCCAGTGGGGGTCCTGGTCGTCGACGCAAAGACGAGGACCGTGGCGTCGGTCAACCGGGAGGCGGAGCGCATCATTGGGATCCCGCCCCGGCCCGGCAGCAAGCTGGAGCGGTACCAGGCGGTGGCGGCGTACCGGAGGCCGGACGGGCGCCAGTACGCGATAGAAGAGCGTCCCCTGTCGCGGGCCCTGGACAATGGCGAGACCGTGCGCTCCGAGGAGATACTGCTCGAGCGTCCGGACGGCGGAAGGGTTACCGCCCTGGTCAGCGCGACGCCCATATACTCGAAAGACGGTTTGATCGAGTCGGCTGTCGTGGTTATCCAGGACATGACGCCCCTGGAGGAGATGGAGAGGCTGCGGAGCGAGTTCCTGGGCATGGTGAGTCATGAGCTGCGGTCTCCCCTGTCGGCCATCAAGGGGTCCGCGGCCACCGTTCTGAACGCATCCGCTCCGTTCGATGCCGCCGAGATGCTGCAGTTCTTCAGGATCATCGACAGGCAGGCCGACCGCCTCCGCGACCTGATCAGCAACCTGCTCGACATCACAAGGATAGAGGCCGGGGTGCTGTCCCTCGCCCCGGAGCCGGCGAGCCTGATGCACCTAGCCGACGAGGCGAGAAGCACCTTCCTCAGGGGAGGCGGAAGGCACCGCGTCCACGTCGACCTGGCGATGGACCTACCCCCTGTCGCGGCGGATGCCCAGCGCACCGTGCAGGTACTGAGCAACCTGCTGGTGAATGCGGCCAGGTATTCTCCCGAGTCGTCCACCATCAGGGTGACGGCGCACAAGGTGGAGGACTCTCCCTACCTAGCCGTCTCAGTCGCCGACCGGGGCATGGGAGTGCCGACCGACCGGCTCCCGCACCTGTTCAAGAAGTTCTCCCGGATCGACGCAGCTGGAGAAGATCGAACCGCCGAGGGGACTGGACTGGGACTCGCCATCTGCAAGGGAATCGTCGAGGCCCACGGGGGCCGCATTTGGGCTGACAGCGAGGGCGCGGGAAGGGGCACACGATTCACCTTCACGATCCCCGTGGCCGAAGAAGAGGGGACTGGCGCGGCATCCGACCGCCTCCGGGGGACCACGGCGATCGCTTCCCGACCCAGGGTGAGCAAGCGGACACGGGTCCTCGCAGTGGACGACGAGCCCCAGCTGCTGAGGTTCCTGAGGAGCATACTCTCAGACGCCGGATACACCTCGTTCGGGACCGGAGACCCGACGGAAGTGCTCCACGTGCTGGAAGCGGAGGACCCACATATCGTCCTGTTGGACCTGGTGATGCCGGGTCTGACAGGGTTCGACGTGTTGGAGCGCATCCGGGAGGTGTCCGAGGTGCCGGTGATCTTCCTGTCCGCGCACGACAGGAACGAGGAGGTAGTGCGGGCTCTCAGCCTGGGCGCCGACGACTACATCGTCAAGCCCTTCTCGCCACCCGAGCTGCTGGCGAGGATCGAGGCGGCGCTGCGCAGGAGGGCGGACGCCCCATCCGGCGAGGGGCGCGAACCCTACCGGCTGGGGGACCTGACCATCGACTACGCGGACCGCAGTGTATCCGTTTCAGGCAGGACGGTGGAGTTGACGGCGACCGAGTACAGGCTGCTCACCGAGTTGTCCACCAGCGCCGGGCGCGTGCTGACCCACGACCAGATACTCCAGAGGGTCTGGGGGAAGGGATACTCCGGCGACGACGGGCAGCTCCTGCGCGTCTTCGTGACCAAGCTGCGCCGCAAGCTGGGCGACGACGCCAACGATCCCAGGTATATCACCACGGTGCCCCGCGTCGGCTATCGTATGGCTAAGCGGTAGCTATCCGCGGGGCTCTAACAGGATAGCCGGGCCGTACACGCGCGCCATGAGACCGCCCACCTCAAAGGGTGGGACTATCGATGCTCATCGAATAGTCAGCTGGAGGCTCCCTCCCGTCCAGCCGAATTCTTCCCGGCTATGCGGCCGAAGACTGCGCCTGACATCAGGCCGGAGCCGCCGGGGTAGTTGTCGTAGAAGAGGCCGCCCACGAGCTCTCCGGCGGCGTAGAGGCCGGGGATGGGGTTGTCGTTTGTGTCGAGGACGCGGGCGTGCTCGTCGATCTTGAGGCCGCCGAAGGTGAAGGTGATGCCGCACGTGACGGCGTAGCCCACGAAGGGCGGCGTGTCGAGTGGCAGGGCCCAGTTCGACTTGGGCGGGTCGATGCCGACTGTGCGCTTGCCGTCGAGGGCCGTGGGGTCGAAGTCGCCGGGTTGGACCGCGTCGTTGAAGTCACGGACGGTGCGGGCCAGTCCTTCGGGGTCGATGCCGAGGGCGTCGGCGAGTGCGGGGATCGTGTCCTCCTCGGCCTTCGAGACCTGGGGGATGCGGTACTCGTCCCGCAGGAGGGCGGTGGTCTTCGCGTCGAATAGCTGGAAGGCCGCGCCGTGGGGCCGGGTGAGAATCTCGCGCCCGTAGCGTGCGTAGGTGTAGTTGCGGAAGTCTGCGCCCTCGTCCACGAACCGCCGGCCGTCCACGTCGACGACGATACCGAAGGGATATGAGTGCTTCTGGTAGAGGTCGGCGATCACCCGGTCGCCGAAGGGGGGCGCGTTGAGGTCCCAGGCGACGGCATGGCAGCCGCCCCAGTCGCCGAAGGGCTTGGCGCCGATGTCGAGGGCCATGCGGATACCGTCGCCGGTGTCGAACTGGGTGCCGCGCACCTTGGCCGACGCCCAGGCGGGGCCCAGGTGACGCTCGCGCATTTCGGGGTCCGCCTGGAAGCCGCCCGACGCAAGGACAACCCCGGTTGCTCCGATTGTGTGCTCGCCGTCGGGGAAGCGTGCCGTGACGCCGGTGACGCCGCGCTTGCCGGCCTCGAGACGCACGGCGGCGGCCTCGTACGCCACGGTTACGCCTGCCCTCTCTACGAGCTCGAATAGCCTGTCGGATAATCCGACGCCGCCGCCAACTGCCTCGACGATCAGCCCGCCCCAGAAGCGGACCCTGCCGTCGCGCTCGAACGCCTGGCGTCCGTAGGCGAGGGCCCAGCGGACGCCGCGGTCGCGCATCCACGCCATGGTGGGATAGGACCGGGAGGCCAGGACTCGCGCCAGGCTGGGTTCGGCGCGCCCGCCGGTCATGCGCATCATGTCGCGCTCGAAGGAATGCTGGGAGTACTCGCCGAGGTCTATCCTGGCGATCTCGCGGTCGGTGAGGCCGGGGACGAGGCCGAAGACCTGCCGGGGGGCGTCGTAGGCGAACCGGAAGAGGCCGCCGGTGAAGTAGGTGTTGCCCCCGCGCAGGTAGTGGGGTGCCTTCTCCATCACCAGCACGGACGCGCCTGTTTCGGCGGCGGACAGGGCGGCGCAGAGGGCGGCGTTGCCCGCGCCTACTACGATGACGTCGTAGCTGGCGTTAGTGAGGGGCATGGTTGTCGGTACAGTGAATGATGTCGCTCACCGTGCATGGCCGAGCCGATCCCGCCAAGCCACCTCCGCGACAACCACGATGACACTGCTATTGGCTGCGTTGCTTGGCGGACTCTAACTGGGCCAGGAGCAGGGCCTCGTCGTAGCCTAGCTCTACGGCTTGGTCGATGTCCTCCTGGATGGCCTCGTCGTTGCCGATGATGGCGTTGGCAATTGCCCTGTTGACGTAGCCGAGGGGGTGGTAGGGATTGAATCTGACGGCGCTGTCGTAGTCCTGGAGGGCCGCCTCCAGCTCGCCGAGGGCGACGCGGGCTATGCCCCTGTTGGCGAAGGCCCGGCCGTCGGTGGGCTCGAGGCGGATGGCCTCGTCCAGGTCGACAATCGCCCTCTCGTGGGAGCCCTGCCTGGAGTAGGCGATTCCGCGGTCGACGAACGCCCTGCTGTTCTCGGGGTCGATCTGCAGGGCGCGGTCGTAGTCCTCGATGGCGGAGGAGAGCTCGCCGCTGCGTGCGAAGGCGGTGCCGCGGTCGATGTACAGGGCCGGGTCGTTGGGAGAGAGCTCGATGGCTATGTCGAAGAACTGGAAGGAGCGGTCGAGCTCGCCTGTCAGCATCAGCACGAGGGCGGTGTTGGCGTATGCGCGGTAGTCGTCCTGCTCCAGGTCGATCGCCCTGTCGTAGTCGATGAGGGCCAGCTCGAACTCCTGCAGCTCCTGGAGGGCCTTGCCGCGCCCGAAGTAGAGCCTGGAGACGTCCGGGAGCAGCTCTATCGCCTTGGAGTAGTCCTCGACAGCCTGCTCGTACTTGCCGAGCTGGGCGTTGGCGTCGGCGCGGTCGATGTAGTTCTGCGAGTTGGTGGGGTCCCGCTCGATGGCGATGTCGTAGGCGGTGATCGACTCGCGGAGGAAGCCGAGCTCAGTGTACTTGTCGCCGGCGTCCATCAGGAAGCCTGTGTTGTCCGGGTCGAGCCTGTGCGCCTCGTCGAGGTGCCGGAACGCGATGTCGAACTCGCCCAGGGCGCTGTAGGCGGCGCCGCGGTTGTAGTATGCGGCGGCGTTGCTGGGGTCGAGGTGAATGGCCTCGGCGAAGTCGCGTATAGCCTCGCGGAGGGAGCCGATCTGGCCGTGAGCCGTGCCGCGGTTGGTGAAGACTTCGGAGCTGGTGGCGTCGAGCTCGATGGACTTGTCGTAGTCCCGGACGGCCTTGTGGTACTCGCGCAGCTTCGCGTAGGAGTTGGCGCGGTTGTTGTAGAGACGGGCGCTCTGGTCGTCGAGCTCGATGGCCTGGTCGTAGGCTCGGACGGCGTTCCTGTACTCGCCGAGGCTGGCGTAGGCGTACCCCCTGACGGAGTGGGCGCTCACGCTGTCGGGGTCGAGCCTGCTCGCCTGGTCGAGGTCCTCGATGGCCTTCCTGAACGCGCCGAGGCCTATGTATGCGTTGGCCCGCTCGACGTAGAGTTCGGCGTTGCCGGCGTCGATCTCGATGGCGGCGTCGTACTCCACCAGGGCGTCCTGGTGCCTGCCGTCGGTGAGGTGCTGCTGCCCTATGGTCCTGTGCCTGGCGACCTGCTGCAGGTCCTGCTCGGACAGCTGCTCGCATGCGACGAGGGACAGGAGGAACAGGACGGCGAAGAGCGCCTTGGATATTATCGCGAGTTGGGACATGACAATTACAATTCTAACGCACGAGCGGGTGGTTGGGCGCTGGCTGGATTGACCACAAGAATGCGATAGTAGTCGACCAGCACCTGAGAGGCCAGGGATGGTACGCATTCCAACCGATCGCGAGCCAACACACCCAGGCGAGATGCTCCTGATTGAGTTCCTTGTTCCGCTTGGGATGACGCAGCGCGAGCTGGCGGACGCTGTCCGGATGCCCTACCAGCGTGTGAACGAAGTCATCCGCGGGACCCGGGGGGTCACGCCCGGCACAGCCTTGCGGCTGTCGAGGTTCTTCGGCAATTCTCCGGGCTTCTGGATGAACCTACAGTGCCGTTGGGACCTCCATCACGCCCAGCGGGCTGAGGCGGCTCAGATCGAGGGCATCCGTCCACATGCTTCGATCAATGACCCATAGGAAGCACTTCTGCTGGACATGGCGACGGCGTCCGCTGCCGAGCTCCCTTCCTCTTCAGGGAAGCACCATGCCAGTGCTACCGATGCGTCAATGACGACGGCCATCAATAGCGGCCTTCGGTACGCATCTTCCTGACCTCCTCCCTGGACACGCTCTGACGCTGTTTCCGCTCTTCGAGCATCTGCGTCACGATGGCTTCACGCCTCGCGTGGTCACGGGAAAGGATCTCTTTAGCTTCAGCATGGCCTGTAGTCATGGGCTACTCCGTTGCCCCTCCTGAGACAGGGACGCTCAACGCCGTAGGGACATTCTACAACGCGCTTAGGGATCGGGCTCAAGTCCTGGTACGGACCACTAAGAAACTTGGGCGTTGTCTGGTAAGGTGGGATTCGCGGATAATGGGCCACGCCATGGACAGCAGGAAAATAACCATCAGCGCGGGCGACGTCCAGGTGACGGCCGAGCTCGGCGATACCCCCACGGCGGACGCCGTGTGGGGGGCGCTGCCGTTCGAAGCGGCCGCGAGCACCTGGGGCGACGAGATCTACTTCGCGATCCCGGTCAGCGCCGGCGAGGAGCCCGGCGCCGGCCCGGTTGTTGAGATGGGCGCGGTCGCCTACTGGCCTCCCGGTTCGGCGATGTGCCTGTTCTTCGGGCGGACGCCGGCGAGCCGGGGTGACGAAATACGAGCGGCCAGCGCCGTGAACGTGTTCGGCAGCATCGACGGCGATCCCACAGTGCTGAAGCGGGTGCGGGACGGCGCGAGGATCACGGTAGCGCGGGCGTAGCCGCGGCCTGGGACCGGGCGACCTCCCCTCCTCCATTCACGACTCGCTGCATCTCCGCTCCCAGGCCCTGGCGCGCTCTACGGCCCGCTGGAACTCGTGGTAGAGCCTGGCTCGCTCCGCATCGCGCATGTTGGGATCGAAGGCAGCGTCGCTCTTCCAGAGGGCCTCGATCTCAGCGGTGCTGGACCACGTGCCGGTTGCGAGGCCTGCGAGGTAGCCGGCGCCGAGGGCGGTCGTCTCGGCGACGGCGCACCGCTCGATCGGAACGCCGAGGACGTCGGCCTGGTGCTGCATCATGAGCCGGCTGGCGCTGCCGCCGCCATCGACGCGCAGGACGTCGATCTCGATGTCCGCGTCCGCCGCCATAGCGTCGACGACTCCGCGTGTCTGGTACGCCGTTGCCTCCAGCGCGGCCCTGGCGATGTGGCCGGCCGTCGAGCCTCGCGTCAGGCCGGCAATCGTCCCCCGGGCGTCCGGGTCCCAGTAGGGCGCGCCCAGCCCGGTGAACGCCGGCACCAGGTACACGCCGCCGTTGTCGTCGACGGACTCGGCCAGGTTGTTCACCTCCTCGGACGACCGGATGATCCCCAGGCCGTCTCGCAGCCACTGCACCGTTGCGCCGGCTGAGAATACGCTCCCCTCCAGGGCGTAGGTCACGCCGTCGCCGATGTCCCAGGCAATGGTCGTGATGAGCCCAGACCGCGAGGCGACGAGCGTCGCTCCCGTGTTGGCGAGGACAAAGCAGCCAGTGCCGTAGGTGCTCTTCGTCATGCCGGGCCTGAAGCAGGCCTGGCCGAATAGGGCTGCGTGCTGGTCTCCGACGACACCGGCGATGGGTATCTCGTGCCCGCCAAACAGGTCCGGCTGCGTGAGGCCGAACACCCCGCTCGAGGGCCGGACATCCGGCAGCATCGCTCGCGGGATGTCGAGGGCGCGGAGCAGGACATCGTCCCACTCCAGGGCAGCGATGTCGTAGAGCATCGTGCGCGACGCGTTCGTGACGTCCGTCGCGTGCACGGCCCGGCCGGTGAGGTTCCACAGCAGCCAGGTGTCGACGGTGCCGAAGAGCAGGTCGCCGCTCTCGGCGCGGGCCTGGCCTGAGGGCACGTTGTCGAGTAGCCACCGTATCTTGGTCGCTGAGAAGTACGGGTCGATGGGGAGGCCGGTCTTCTCGCGGATGTAGGGCGCCAGCCCCTGGCGCTCCAGCCCGCCGCAGATGGGCGCCGACCGGCGGCACTGCCACACGACTGCGTTGGATACGGGCTCGCCAGTATGGCGGTCCCAGACCAGCGTCGTCTCGCGCTGGTTCGTGATCCCTATGGCGCCGATCTGCCCCGGCCGGACTCCCGTCTCCCGCAGCAATTCGTCCGAGACGTGCAGGCAGGAGTCGAGAATCTCCCGCGGGGAGTGCTCGACCCAGCCGGGCCGGGGATATACCTGGGCGATCTCCCTGCCGGCCCTTCCGAGGACCCGGCCGGAACGGTCCAGGAGGAGCGCCGTGGTCCCCGTGGTGCCCTGGTCGATGGAGAGGATATGGCCGGAGTGTGCCACTCCGCGACCTCCTTTTCAGCGCTTCTACTTAGCCACGAGTCCACCGGCCATGTCAACGATGGTCTCACGACGGGCGCCCTCCACTAGTCCGCCGTATCGAGTTTGAGGCAGGCTCTCGATTGACTGCTCCAGCCAGGCCGGGATCGGGGATCCGCACCCCGCGCCACGCCTCTGGGTTCCTGCCTCCGCAGGAACGACGATTGGGGAGACAGATGGCCCGTCGGCTGGGGTACGAGGCTGTGCGAGGTCATGAGAGCGAGTGGCTCGGCGCTGCC
Source organism: Dehalococcoidia bacterium (assembly GCA_965116315.1). Classification (GTDB taxonomy): domain Bacteria; phylum Chloroflexota; class Dehalococcoidia; order Lucifugimonadales; family CAJWER01. Next base: position 3,896,577 of record OZ220672.1, on the reverse strand, counting down.
GGATGGGCGGGCGGAGCCACAGGCGGCGAGGCCACAACAGGTTGTGAATTTGGGGGCATCGAGGTCGAATATCTTGTGGTGAATTGACCCCAAATTGCCCGCTTCAGAGCCTTGATTTGGGCCGTCTTCAGGGCGATATTATTGACACACGCGGGGCGTTCTCCGTCTCCTCCGAGCATGGATGAGCCGCTCGCGGCAGGTGGGCCTTAGCAAGGACGCAGGGCACACTCACCTGCACCGACTTAACGAGGTAACGCGGGTTGTTCACGCATCTTCATAATCACACTGAGTTCAGCCTGCTGGACGGGCTGAGCCGGGTCGGGTCGCTGGTCGAGCGAGCGGCCGAGCTGGGCATGAGCCACCTGGCAATCACGGACCACGGCGGGCTGTACGGGGCCATCGACTTCTACCAGGCGGCGAAGGCGAACGGGGTTACGCCGATCATCGGGTGCGAGATGTACGTCGCGCCTGGGAGCCGGCACGACCGGAACCCGAGCGACAAGAAGCCCTACCACATGACCGTGCTGGCCAAGAACCAAGCTGGGTACGGCAACCTGGTCAAGCTGGTGACGGCGTCCAACCTGGAGGGGTTCTACTACTACCCCAGGGTGGACAGGGAGCTGCTGGACCGGCACAACGAGGGGCTGGTGATCCTGTCGGGCTGTCCCAGCGGCGAAGTGCCAAGCCTCATAGCCCAGGGGCGCATGGACGACGCCCTGTCGACGATCGAGTGGTACCGGGAGCGGTTCCCCGACTACTACCTGGAGCTGATGGAGCACGGAGGCGTGGACGAGCTGCCGGCCATCAACGCGGGGCTGATGGAGCTGCACCGGGACCTGGGGCTGCCAGTGGTGGCGACGAACGACAGCCACTACATCATGAAGGAGGACGCGCCGCTCCAGGACATCCTGATCTGCATCCACACGAACACCAACGTCAACGATCCGAAGCGCCTGAAGATGGACGAGGACTCGTACTACCTGAGGAGCGCGGAGGAGATGGCGGCGCTCTACCCGGAGACGCCCGAGGCCATTTCGAACACGATGCGCATAGCGGAGATGTGCGAGCTGGAGTTCGACTTCGACCGGCTCCACCTGCCAGAGTTCCCTGCGCCGGAGGGGATGGACGCGGACGAGTACCTGGGGAAGCTGTGCTGGGACGGGCTCAGGAGGCGGATCGACCGCCCGGGCGAGGAGGAAGAGGCCCGGCTGAAGTACGAGCTGGAGGTGATCAGGCAGACGAAGTACTCGAACTACTTCCTGGTGGTGTGGGACATCGCGCGGTTCGTTCTGGAGAGGGACATCGCGTTCGCGGTCCGCGGGAGCGCGGCGGGGAGCCTGGTGCTGTACTGCCTGGGCGTGACGGACGTGAACCCGCTGCTGTACCGGATAGTCTTCGAGCGCTTCCTGAACGTCGAGCGGCGGGAGATGCCGGACATCGACATGGACTTCCAGGACGACCGCCGGGAGGAGGTCCTGAACTACGTGGTGGAGAAGTACGGGCGCGACCACGTGGCGCAGATCATCACGTTCGGCACGCTGGGGGCCAAGGCGTCGATCCGGGACGTGGGCCGGGCGCTGGCGATGCCGTACGACGAGGTGGACAGGGTAGCGCGGCTGGTGCCCAACCGGCTGCACATGAAGCTCGAGACGGCCATGGAGGAGAGCGAGGAGCTGCGGGAGATATACGAGGCCGACGAGGGGATCAGGAAGCTGGTGGACTCGGCCAAGGCCGTGGAGGGCACGACGCGACACTCGAGCACTCACGCGGCCGGCGTCGTCATATCCAAGGAGCCGCTGGACACGCTGGTGCCGCTGCAGAGGCCGCGGGGGGACGACGAGAGCATCTCCACGACACAGTACTCGATGGACCCGGTGGCCGACCTGGGCCTGCTGAAGATGGACTTCCTGGGACTCTCGAACCTGTCGATACTGGCGAAGGCCCGCGGCCTGATATCGAAGACCAGGGGGCTTGACGTGGACCTGCGCCGCGTCCCGCTCGACGACGCCAAGACGCTAAAGATGCTGGGCGACGGGGATACTGTGGGCGTGTTCCAGCTGGAAGGCACGGGCATGACGAGCCACATCAAGCACCTGCAGCCCAGCTCGATGGTCGACGTGGCATCGATGATCGCGCTGTACAGGCCCGGCCCGATGGAGCATATCGAGACCTTCATCAAGGCCAAGCACGGCGAAATCGAGGTGAAGTACCTGCATCCCGTGCTGGAGCCGATCCTGGAAGAGACGTACGGCGTGATCGTCTTCCAGGACCAGGTGTTCCTGATAGCTCAGGCCTTCGCCGGGTACTCTCTCGGCGAGGCCGACGTGCTGCGCAAGGCGATGGGCAAGAAGGTCCCTGCCATCATGGCCGAGGAGAGGGGCAAGTTCATCGAAGGGGCGACTAACAACGGCTACACGCTCGACCTGGCGGAGCAGGTCTTCGCGCTTGTCGAGCCGTTCGCAGGGTACGGGTTCCCGAAGGCCCACGCGGTTAGCTACGGGCTGATCTCCTACTGGACGGCGTACCTGAAGGCCAACTTCCAAGAGGAGTACATGGTCTCCCTGCTGAACGCATACTCCGAGAATACCGACAAGCTGGCGGCCTCAGTCAACGAGTGCAGACGCCTGGGAATCCACGTGCTGCCGCCGGACGTCCTGCTGAGCGATACGGAGTTCTCCGTCGAGAAGACAAACGGCTCGACGTCGATACGGTTCGGGCTGTCGAACGTGAAGAACGTCGGCCAGTCGGCCATCGAGCCGTTCGTCAAGTCGAGGGCCGAGGCGGAGGAGACTCCCAGGTCGATCGAGGAGATGTGCCGGGCGGTCGACATGAGCTCGCTGACGAAGAAGACGCTGGAGAGCCTGACAATGGCGGGCGCCCTCGACCGGTTCGGGGACAGGGGTGCGGTCCTGGACACGCTAGACCGAATCCACTCGCTGGCGCAGAGCGAGGCCGCCCTCAGGAACTCGACCCAGACGTCGATGTTCGACATGCTTGGGGAGTCGATAGACGCGCCCCTCGCCCACATCGACCTTCCAAGGGCCAGTACGCCCGACACGGAGAAGCAGCAGTGGGAGACGGAGCTGCTGGGCGTGACGTTCTCGGGTAACAAGCTGGACGTTCTCGTGGGGAAGAACGCCGGAGAGGCTATAGTCTCCCGGTCACAGATCGGCGAGGAGCAGAGCGGCAAGAAGGTGCAGCTCGTGGGACAGGTGTCGTCGGTGAGCGAGCGTACCACGAAGAACGACCAGCCTTACGTGATCGCCAACCTGGCCCTCCTGGAGGGCGACATCGACGTATTCGTCTGGCAGAACGTCATCAAGGAGACCGAGGGGGTGTGGGAGTCGGGCAAGCTGGTCGAGGTGGAGGGGGTCGTGAGGGTGAGGGACGACCGTACGAACATCTCGTGCCAGTCGGCCACGGAGTACGACCCGGACAAGACTCCCGAAGAGGGACAGACCGCCGGGGCCAAGAAACTCTCCCCGCCCACCGACTATACGAACGGCAAGAGCCCCAATGGACATCCAACCCCGCCTGCCCCGTCCGGCCCCCAGCCGCTGAGGGAGAACGGAGAGCCGTCCAAGGCACAGTCAAGTCCAGGCCACGCACCGCCGGATGCGCAGCCGGGCAAGCTCATAGTCCGGCTGAGGGAGAGCGGAGAGCAGGAGCACGACCAGCAGATGCTGGAAGACGTCAAGAGCCTCCTGCTCAACAATCGTGGAAGCGCGGAAATCGGGCTCGAGATCGCCGCCGACGGAACGCTGTTCTCGCTGGACTGGCCCACGGTCAAGGTGGAGATCACCGACAACCTGCTCCACGGGCTGCAGGAGGCACTTGGGGATGGAGGCCACACGAGGGTGGTCGAGCGGTGAAGATAGTGGCTGCCGCGACGGCTCCCACCCAGACCCAGGCCGAGGTCTGGCAGAACATGCTGATGGATGCGGGCATAGTAGCCACGGTCCACCCCGGCGACACGTTGATGCCGTCGTATCTCGGGCTTTCTCCCAAGCCCTGCCGTGTCATGGTTGCAGAGGAAGACCTGGAGTCGGCTAGAGAAGTGCTAGAAAGCGCGTCCGAAGACCATTCGCGCGATTGACCCCGACCTGCCCGATCAATAGAATCTCGGAACTCCAAGTCAGGGGAGTATCGCATGCCAACCGTAGGAGAAGGCGACTACACATACGAGGTCGTTCCGACGTGGCCGAACGTGCCGAAGTACTGGGCCCTCGGTATGGCCTCGGACGGCGCGGTCAACTCGAAGGACGAGGTGCATATCTTCAGCCGGGGCCTGCACCCGCTGACGATATGGACCACCGACGGGGACTTCATCTCCTCATGGGGCGAGGGCCACTTCTCGGCCAACCCCCACGGCATCTACATCGCGCCCAATGACAACGTGTGGCTAGTGGACCGGGACTTCCACATAGCCACCGAGTACACGCCATCAGGCGATGAGCTGAGGACCTTCGGGGAGAAGCTCGCCCCGTCGCCTTCCTTCGTGGGAGAGCCCTTCAACATGCCCTCGGGCCTGGCGATAGCGCCGGACGGCAACATCTTCGTGTCCGACGGCTACGGCGGGCACCGGGTGCACAAGTTCAGCCCGGAGGGAGAGCTGCTTCTGTCATGGGGCCGCCAGGGCACCCGCCCGGGGGAATTCGCCCTGCTCCACAACCTGTGGGTCGACAGCCGGAGCCGCGTGCTCATCTGCGACCGGGAGAACCACCGGATCCAGCTCTTCGACGACGTGGGCAACTACCTGGACGAGTGGGTAGACCTGATTGCGCCGGGTGACATCTGGATCAAGGACGACGTGGTCTACGTGGTCGAACAGGGAGCGGGCTGCGGCGTGAGCATCTGGACCCTGGACGGCGACCTGATCACGCGGTGGCGCGGTGACCGGGGACCGGGCAAGGGTACCCTGAGCGCCGGACACGGGATCTGCGTGGACTCGCAGGGCAGCATCTACGTCACGGAGATCGGCGACGCGCAGCAGGTCGTCAAGTTCCAGAAGACCTAGGGTGACGATGCTGCGGCAGCTCGCCAGCCGCGGTCTCGATCTGCTCTTTCCGCCCGATTGCGCGGTGTGCGGCAGGGAGGGCAGCTTCCTATGCGCCGGGTGTGAACCCCAGCTGCCGCGCCTGTCTCCGCCCTACTGCCGGAGATGCGCCGAGCCGGACGCAGCGCCCGCATGCTCGTGGTGCCGCGCCGACGCGCCTGCCTACGAGAGGATCAGGGCGCCCTACCGGTACACCGGGCCTGTGCGCGACATGGTCCACGACCTCAAGTACGGCAACATACGGGCCCTAGCCCCGACGCTGGGAGGCCTGCTGGCGGACTACCTGGGGTCTCTACGATTCGAGGCGGACGTGATCTCGCCCGTGCCGCTCCACCCCAAGCGGGAGCGGAGCCGGGGCTACAACCAGTCGCACCTGCTTGCCCGCGAGGTGTCCCGGCGGGAGCAGATTCCGATGGCAGACGACAGGCTGCTGAGGTCGATGGACACGCCGCCGCAGGTGGCGATGAGCGGGAGGGAGGAGCGCCGGCAGAACATCGAGGGCGCGTTCGAGTGCACTCGCGACGCGACCGGGCTGCGGGTACTGCTGATCGACGACGTGGTCACGACGGGGAGCACGATGTCGGCGTGCGCGTCGGCGCTGAAGGATGCGGGGGCTAAGTCTGTGTTTGGGCTGGCGCTGGCGCGGTAGCCAACCCGTCGACAAGATAAGCAGCCTACCGCACAGTTCTCACGAACGGGTATCTGACTATCTCGTCGTCGGAAGTTACCAACGGACAATCATGCACCCTGGCTGTGGCGACGATCATCTGGTCGAAGGGATCGCTGTGAAACGCGCCTGGCAGTGTGGTCGACTCAATGGCGATTTCCGGGGTCAGTTCAATTAGCGAGACGCCAGAATAGAGAAGGGCCTCGTCGAACCAATCGGCCACTCCGACGGGCAGCTCCAGGCGTCCATACTCGCAGAGCTTGGCCACCTCCCAACAGGAGATTACACTGACGCCGATCAAGTCGTCTTCATTGCGGGCGATTTCCTGGCGCTGGGCTTCACTCAGCCTAGTTGAATCGTTGACCCACCACACCCAGACGTGCGTGTCCAGAACGATCATCCCAGCGCCTCCCACTCGTCCTCAGCAACGGGATCGTGTGGACGGTCGTACCGGTATGGTTCGCCTCTCAGGGGATATTGCCTGTTGCCCTGCGGGACTCTCTTCACGGCCCACCTGGGCTCGGGCTCTAAAGTAAAGTGCTTTCCAGGTGTCAGGAAATAGATACGCGGGTTGGTGCTGGAGACTTCGACAACCCTGTATATCGAAGCATCCCCGCTCATAAGGGCGTCGTGCGACTTCTGGCTGGACACCTTCAGCTGGGGCCAAGCCAGGGTTGACGATTCGGTCCCCTTCACCTCAATCCTCTCGGTCCGGCCACCTAAAGAAACCCTGAGGTCCGCCCCATCCCTGTCCAGTTCGATTTCCACCTGGTCTCCGTACTCTGAGCGCAGATGCTTGCACACAATTTCCAGGGCCTTGTTTTCGGTACTGAGTCCGTCCATGCTTTTGAGGTCCGTCGGGGTGAGGGCGACAGCGATTGACCGATACAGGTCGGGACTGCCCGGCACGGACTGGGACTTCGGGATCGGGTCTGCAGGAGGAACGGGATTAGGCGTGGGTGTCTCGCGAGGTTGTTCACCTCCCTTCCCGTTCCGTGACCTGAGCTCGGCGGCGAGAGTCTTCGCACGCGTCGTCTCAGCTTCTTGGGTTGCCGTGTTGTCATTTGGGTCAGCTATCAATTGGAACTCACCGATCGTCACCCGCCATACCCTGGGTGTAGATCCTCTCCGCACAGCGCCCCCAATCTCGGTCCCCTCCCTTGAAATGTAGTAGTCAGATGGGAGTGTGGAGATTGTGTTAGGTGCAAATGGACCTTCTGGCTTCTGGAGGAACGTCCTGAGGTCAGGCTTTTGCCATACGAGGGGGATCAGTCCTCTCTCCCTTAGAGAGAATATGTGCTCCCAAAAGGTATCCGGTTCTCTCTTCCTCATCACTCACTCCTTGTACAGTACTGTATGGCAGCATACTATACTATACCTGACGATTGCCTACATGTCAATCCACAGTTCGCCACGCTACGAAACCCATAGCCGTCCGCAAACCCACTAGTCACCGGGAACGGGCCCTGATACACTCCGGCCACTATGGAAAGCAACCTGGCATTCGCTCCCGCGACTGAAGTACGGCGGATGATCGCCGACCGCGAGGTGTCGCCCGTCGAGTTAACGGGGATGTTCCTCGAGCGCATCGACGGCCTGGACGGCAAGCTCAACTCCTACCTGACCGTGGCGGCGGACAGCGCCCTGGCGGAGGCCCGGGCCGCGGAGGACGCGGTGATGAGGGGCGAGGCGCTCGGCCCGCTCCACGGTGTGCCCATTTCGGTGAAGGACCTGGAGATGTCCGCCGGGCTCCGGACTACCGGCGGGTCGCTGCTCTTCGAGGACCGGGTGCCCGCGGCGGACTCGGCCGTGGTCGAGCGGGTGAAGGCGTCCGGCGCCGTGATACTGGGCAAGACGAATACGCCCGAGTTCGGGCTGCTCGGCCACACCCAGAACCGGCTGGGCGACCACTGCCGGAACCCCTGGAATACTGAACGGACGACGGGAGGGTCTAGCGGTGGGGCCGGTGCATCGGTCGTCGCCGGCCTCTGCACGCTGGCCACGGGCAGCGACGGCGGAGGCTCGATACGGATACCGTCGGCCCTGTGTGGCACGTACGGCATAAAGCCCACGCAGGGCCGGGTGCCGCTCTACGCGGGGGTGGCGTCACCGCCGTTCGCCAACCACTTCAGCCAGTCGGGGCCGATGACGCGCACGGTGCGGGACTCCGCCCTGCTGCTGCAGGTGCTCGCGGGCCACTACGCCAAGGACGTCAACAGCCTGAGGGTTGCTCCCGGCGACTACATGGCCGCATCGGACAAGGGAATCGAGGGGCTGAGGATTGCCTGGAGCCCTGACTACGGCTATGGGGCAGTGGAGCGAGATGTGGACTCGCGCTGCCGCGAGGCCGTCGGCGTCTTCGAGGAGCTCGGATGCACGGTGGAGGAGGTGGACCTCGACCTGGAATCGCCAATCGACGCCTTCTGGGACCTGTTCTGCTCGGTCTCGAACGCGCGATACGCCGCGATGGTCGGGGACAATAGCGACCTGCTCACCGATTACGGCCGCACCTGCATCGAGCATGGGGCAACGGTGACCGGGCCTCAATACGCCCGGGCCCTGGGGACACGAGCCGCGCTAATGGCGCGCTTCGGCAAGCTCCTGGACGAGTACGACCTGCTGCTGTCGCCCACCGTGTCGGCGGGCGCTTTCCCGGTTGGCGAGCCGCCTTCTGAGATAGACGGCAAGGCCGTGGACAGGTTCAGCGGCTTCTTCCCGTTCACCTACCCGATCAACATGATCGGCCATCCTGCCGCGAGCATCCCCTGCGGCTTCACGAGCGAAGACCTGCCCGTGGGGCTGCACATCGTCGGGCGCTGGGGAGACGAGGAGACCATCATCGCGGCGTCGGCCGCCTTCGAGGAGGCGCGGCCCTGGGCCCACCTCAGGCCGCCGGTCTCGTAGGAGGCGGCGCAAGCCAGGAGGCCCGTTCGGACCCACGGTAGACGGCGAGAGGAGGAAGCCGATGGCAAGCTCACCGGACTCCAGGCCGAACGTGCTCGTGTTCTTCTGCGACCAGCTCAGGCCGGACCTGCTCGGCTGTTATGGCGGGGACCTGGTGCGCACCCCCAACATCGACGCGCTGGCCGCCGACAGCACCGTGTTCGAGAACGGGTTCACTCCGACGGCGATTTGCTCGCCAGCCCGCGCTAGCCTGATGACGGGGCTGTACGCCCACAAGCACCACATGTTCAACAACTCGACGCCTCGGTACTCGTACTGCGAGCACCTGCGGCCGGACATGAGGATGGTGCAGGACTGGGCGGCGGACGAGACGGACTACGAGACGGCGTACTACGGCAAGTGGCACATCGGGCCGCCGCAGGACCTGTTCGACTCGCGGTTCGAGCATGCCCACAGGCCGCCGTATCCCGGCCGGACACCTGCCTTCGCAACGGGTCACGGCCATCCGAACTCTAGGCTCGGGCCGCTGGTGCAGAGCTTCGGGGGTGGAAAGGCCGGCACGCTGGACATTCCTATGGATGAGTTCCCGGACGTGATGGTCGCAAAGTACTCGACCGACTTCCTCAGGGGGCGCTCCGAAGAGCGGCCGTTCCTGCTCTACTCGTCCCTGCCCGGGCCTCACTCTCCGTGGATGGTCCCCGAGGAGTGGGGCATCCGGTACGACCCTAAGGAGATTCCCGACTGGCCGAACAGGTACGACGACTTCGACGGCAAGCCCATCAACCAGAAGAAGCTGCGGATCAACGAGGACCTGAGGCAGGAGCATGGCCGGGACGCGACGCTGAAGGACCTGCTGGCGGCGTGCTTCTCGTACCTGGAGCTGGTGGACGCACAGATTGGGGAGGTGGTCAGGACGCTCAAGGAGCTGGGCCTGTACGACGACACGGCGATCGTCCTGAGTGCAGACCACGGCGACATGGCGGGCTCCCACGGCTACCTGAGCAAGGGTGCTTACATGTACGACGAGATATACCGGGTGCCTATGCTCTTCAAGCCGCCGGGCGGGACCCAGGTCAGGCGCGCCAGCGAGCCGGTGAACCTGATGGACGTGACGGCGACTGTCACGCACCTGATGACCGGCGAGGAGGTGCGGGACATCGGCTCGGGCGAGATGGACGGCCGTTCGATGGTTGGGCTGGCGCAGGGCGAGACGGACTGGTACAAGGACGTGAACTACAGCGAGTACCACGGCGACTGGTACGGCCACTACTCGCAGCGGATGGTGACGGACGGGCGCTGGAAGCTGGTGTGGAACTTCGGCGACCTGAACGAGCTCTACGACCTCCGGGAGGACCCGCACGAGCTGAGGAACCTCTACTACGAGCCGTCCTGCAGGCACACCCGGGACGAATACTGGGAGAAGCTGCTGGCGGAGGGCGAGCGGTTCGAGGACGGTCAGGTGACCCACTGGAACAGGAGCGGGCGCGTAGTGGAGATCAACGAGTACGGGCTGGCGACTGGCCGGGTGGCACTGGGAGACTGAAGGACCGGGAGAGGAGGCACGAGAATGGCTACAGCGAACGGCGGAACGACCAGGCCGAACGTGCTCGTCTTCTTCTGCGACCAGCTGAGGCCGGACCTGCTGGGGTGCTACGGCGGGAACATGGTCCGCACGCCCAACATGGACGCGCTGGCGGCGGACGGCACGCTGTTCGAGAACGGGTACACGCCGACGGCCATCTGCTCACCCGCACGTGCGAGCCTGATGACGGGGCTGTATGCCCACAAGCACCACATGTTCAACAACTCGACGCCGCGGTACTCGTACTGCCATCACCTGAGGCCGGACATGCGGATGGTGCAGGACTGGGCGGCAGACGAGACGGACTACGAGACGGCGTACTACGGCAAGTGGCACATCGGACCGCCGCCGGATCTCTTCGCCTCGCGGTTCGAGCATGCCCACAGGCCGCCGTACCCCGGCCGCACGCCGTTGTTCGCGACGGGCCACGGGCACCCCGGCACGTCGCTGGGGCCGCTGGTGCAGAGCTTCGCCTTCGGGACGGCCGGCACGCTGGACGTGCCGATGGAGGAGTTCCCGGACGTGCAGGTTGCCAGATACTCGACCGACTTCCTGCGGGCGCGCACCGGCGAGCGGCCGTTCCTGCTCTATGCGTCGCTGCCGGGCCCGCACGGGCCGTGGATGGTGCCGGAGGAGTGGGGGATACGATACGACCCCAATTCGATACCCGACTGGCCCAACAGGTACGACGACTACGATGGCAAGCCCATCAACCAGAAGAAGCTGCGGGCGGTCCAGGAGCTTGGCGTGCCCGAGGGGAAGGGATCGGACCTGAAGAACGCCCTTGCCATCGGGTTCTCGTACCTGGAGCTGGTCGACGCGCAGGTCGGCGAGGTGGTCAGGACGCTGAAGGAGCTGGGCCTGTACGACGACACGGCGATCATCCTGACCGCCGATCACGGGGACATGGCCGGGTCACACGGGTTCGACAGCAAGAGCGCCTACATGTACGACGAGATATACAGGGTGCCGATGCTGTTCAAGCCGCCGGGAGGCAGCAAGGTGAAGCGGGCGAGCCAGCCGGTCAATCTCATGGACGCGACCGCTACCATCGTGGACTTGATGTCGGACGAGGAGGTGCGGGACATCGGCTCCGGCGAGCTCGACGGCCGCTCGATGGTGGGGCTGGCGCAGGGCGAGGCCGAGTGGTACAAGGACGTGAACTACAGCGAGTACCACGGGGACTGGAACGGCCACTACTCCCAGCGGATGGTGACGGACGGGCGCTGGAAGCTGGTGTGGAACCTGTCGGACCTGTGCGAGCTGTACGACCTCCAGGAGGACCCGCACGAGCTGACCAACCTGTTCTACGACCCCGCTCACCACGCGACCCGCGACGAGTATTTCGATAAGATGGTCGCGGAGGGCGAGCGCTTCGACGACGGCCACCTGGCCCCGCTATCGCCCGAGATCGAGACCCGGCTGGCGGACTCGATCGTTGGGCCGCTAAAGGGGGTCGGGCCCTAAGGCAGCTCTCCAGACCCGGCCGTGCTGAGCCGGAAACCAGCCAGACTCACTCCGTCATCCCATCATTCAAGGTGACCATTTGAACTCTCTACGCCACCTAACGAGCACGTCCCAGATCGACAGGGCGTGGATCGAGTCAACCCTGTTTCCCCTCTGCGACCAGCTGCGCGGCGGCAAGTCACAGCCGGACGCACTCAGGGGCAAGGCCATCTACTGCCTCTTCTACGAGCCGAGCTTCCTGACAAGGACTTCCTTCGAACGGGCCGTTGAGATACTCGGGGGCACGGCGTACCACACGGAGGACGCGTCGCAGTTCTTCCCGATCAACACGCCGCGGTACGTGGACAACGTGATCGGCCTCCTGGCATCGATGCGGATGGACCTGGTGGTGCTGAGGAGCAGCGAGCGTGGAGTTCTCGATACGGCAACCGGCGCAGACTCGCTCCCGATAGTGAGTGGGGGCAGCGGGGACGACCACCCGACGCAGGCTCTCGCCGACTTGTACACGATCCACGACGAGGCAGGCGGCGTGGACGGGAGAAACATCGCGGTCGTGGGGCGGCTGGAGCACCGCAACGTCAGCGCGCTGCTCAGGGGCCTTGCCCTGTTCGACGACGTGCAGGTGACGCTGATGCCATTCAGCGGTCAGGCCAGCCCGGACGTTGTCGGCTACTGCGAGGAGCGGGGCGTCCGCTTCGAGGTGGTCGACCCGGCGGACACCGGGCCGCTGTCGGAGGTGGACGCGATCTACCTGAACGGGCCGCGCACGCTGGCACACGCGGAGCTGCTGAGGTCGCGCGGCGCGAACTCCCTCCGCATCGACGAGGAGCTGATGTCACGCCTGAAGGAGAGCTGCATCATCCTGGACCCGATGCAGCGCAGCGGCGACTTCGACGTGCAGGTGCAGGACCCGCGGCTGGCCTTCTACCGGCAGGCCGGCAACGCGCTGGCGGTGAGGATGGCCCTGCTGCTGCAGATGCTCGGCTAGCCGGGCTCGTCCGACCCTCCTGCACGGCGGCCCAGGAGCCACACGGCGAGCGTGGCCGCCACGAACGCCGCCACCGCGAGGGCCCAGCCCTCGTACCACGCTGACCCTGCGTCCCCTTCCGCCGATTCGACTCCGGGCCCGGTCTGCGCCGCCGTTGGAGTTGCGGAAGGCAATGGGGCGCGAATGAGGATGGGGCCGGCGGTCGGCGACGGTGGTGGGGCGGGCGAAGGCGTCCAAGCCGGCGTGCCGACCGCAACAGGCACAGGCAAGTCGGCCGGGGTAGACGTAGGTGTGGGAGTCACCGCAGTCACGGGCGCACCGGCCGGCGGCGTGGATGTGGCGGCAGCCGTCCGAGTGGGTGTACTTGTCGGGGTCGGCGTCGGCGTGGATGTGGCCGCCGGTGTCGCCGTGGGTGTGTCCGTCCGAGTGGGCGCCGGTGTGGGCGTAATAGTTGGCGTGGGCGTCGGGCTTGGAGTGGGTTCCGGCGTGTGGGAAGGCGTCTGGGTTGGAGTCGACGACGCCAGCACTACTTCTCGGGTCTCAGAGAAGCCCATGACGTCCCTGACCGCAATGGTGTGCTCGCCGGATGCAACATCCAGGAAGACGTGCCTGAGGATGCCGTCCGAATAGGACACGTCTGCCGGCGTTTCCCCGTCTAGAGTAACCCGGACATCGACGCCTGCGAAGACACGAAGCTCGGCGGTGACGGTAGAGTCCCCTGCCACAATGCGGTGTACCTCCCACTCGCGGGTAGGTTTCGGGGTAGGCGAGAGTACCGGCGTGGGCGTGCCGGCCTGTGTTGGCAACGGCGTGCTTGTGGGAGTACTCGTTGGCGACGGCGGCGGTGGCGTGGACGCGACGGCCAGCGTTGGCGGCGGGCTGCTCGTCGGGGTACTTGTGGGCGAGGGTGTTCGCGTGGGAGTACTCGCTGGCGACGGCCTGTTCGTCGGGGTACTTGTGGGCGACGGTGTTCGTGTGGGAGTGGGTGTGCTGGCGGCGGTTGCCGTGGGGGCAGCGGTAGGGGTGGGGGTTGGTGTGGGTGTGCTAGTCGGCGTAGAGGTGGTGGCCGGCGTAGGAGTGGGCGTCATGGTGGGGGTCGGCGTTGGCGTGGGAGTGGCAGTGCTCGTGGGAGTCGGCGTGGCGGTGGGAGTCTCCGTGGGAGTGGCAGTGCTTGTGGGGGTCGGCGTGGCGGTGGGAGTCTCCGTGGGGGTGGGAGTGCTCGTGGGGGTCGGCGTTGGCGTGGGAGTGCTCGTGGGAGTCGGCGTTGGCGTGGGAGTCTCCGTGGGCGTGGGAGTCTCCGTGGGAGTGGCAGTGCTTGTGGGAGTGCTCGTGGGAGTCGGCGTGGCGGTGGGAGTCGGCGTGGGAGTGGCAGTGCTTGTGGGAGTAGGCGTGGGGGTCGGCGTTGGCGTGGGTACGTCGACCGGGACCGAGTCGGTGTGCTCAGCGACGCCTCTGACGAAGTAGGTGACTGTCAGGGAGTCGCCCGACCGCACCCATACTTTGCCGTCCCGGGAGGCGTCGGCGGACTCGTCCACGCTCGGCGTGACGCTTCCCCGGAATATGCCGGAAGCCGCAGCGGGCGACGAGTCGGTCGTACTAGCCACTTCGGAGATCCCCACCCATTCTCCGTCGGGATCGGACGCGCTGGACACATTGACGCGCCGACTGCCGCCCCCATAGGAGTCCACCTTGTCGAACCAGAAGGAGACGACCACCGTGCTACCCGCCTCGACGTCGTTGAGGAGGGAAACTGCGGCGGACCCTGGGTCCAGGTCGTCCACCAGGGTTGCGACGCCGTTGACGGTGGCGGCCGGCAGCGGGTCGAACGCGAGAGGCGTATTCGACGGGTCGCCCGCATCGAGGGACCCGTCGCTTAGGGTGTGCACGGATGCGTGCGGGGCCCCGGACGCCAGGTCCCACCACTTGTCCTGGGAAACGGCCTCCGGGACCGATGTCCATGTGGCGGCGCCGGTTCCCAGGGTGTTCAGCGAGGGATCGTCGACGTGGAACACGACAGGCTCGTCCGGCGTGGCCATTCCATCCTGGAACGACACGCTGCCGGCAGCGATGGCACCCTTCGGCTCGGCGCTCTCGGCGAGCAGTACCGCGAAAGCTGGGACCAGGAGCAGGGTGAGAAGCGCGCGACGGAGCAGCCGGAATGTACGGAGGTTCACTGGCTAGGGACTATTGCGGGGGTTCACTGACTGGCGGAGCACTGCCCTTCGACAGGCTCAGGCCGAACGTACCTTCAAGTAGCCGCGCGGCAGTTGGTGACTCTCCGGCACAGCCCGCATGCGGGCATTACGCTGCTCAGGGCGAACGATCTTGGGGCTGGCCATGTGGGTCAGGGGTCGATGCGGCGGGCTACGAGGAGGTCGTCTCTGCGCTCGACTGCCATAGCGAAGTCGAATTCGTCGATGCGCAGGGCCCAGTCGAGGTCCTCCGGGTGGAAGTGCGGGCGAGCCGGGTCGGCGTACTTCTCGGCCTGGTCGCCGGCGAGCACGAGCGACCGTACGGCCTCGGGATCCGGGCTGCGGCCCTCGACCATGTTCCTGATGTACATGGCGCACTGCTCGTCCTCGTCGGTGCGTTCGAGGGCGTCCCCGCCCATTGCTACGATTGTGACGAGGTCGGGAGCCTCCCGCCTCAGGGCCGCGGCGGTGGCCCTGGCTACGACGAGGGAGGCGACGTAGGTCCTGTCTGCATTCGTGGCGGCGGTGACTCCGAGGGTGCCAGCGGACGTGCGCTGGACCAGGGTCTTGCCAGCCACATCGGCCTGGGACAGCTCATGGGGCGAGTTGCCGAAGTCGAACCCGTCGGGCATTTTACCCGCGACCTCTCCAACGGCGATGTCGGCCAGGCCGCGGTCGCGCAGGGCCAGGGCTTCGTCGACGCCCGCGACCAGCAGGATCTCGGTGGCGCCGCGGGAGAAGGCGACGGCCGCGGTGGTGAATGCCCTGAACACGTCGAGGATTACCACGGTGCCGCGGGCGTTCCGTGCGCCGCCCTCCAGGCTGTCGATGAGGACGCGCATTACGCCGAGCGGGCCTCCACGTCTGCCAGGGCCTCGAGTACCTTTACGTAGCCCTGGATTCCGTCGTCGCCGTGCCCCGCGACTATGGCGGCCCTGTACATCTGGGTGACGGATGGGGTCGACACGAGGGGCAGGCCCATCTCGGTGGCCGACTCCAGGACCAGCCTGAGGTCCTTGTGGGCCAGCTTGATCATGAAGCCGGGGTCGAAGGAGCCGTCGAGTATGGACGGGCCCAGGTTCTCGATCATCCACGAGTTGGCCGCGCCACCCGACATGGCCTGGAGGACCGCGCCGAGGTCCGCGCCGGACTTGGCTGCGAACACGAGCCCCTCGCACATGGCGGCCATGTTGCCGAGGCCTACCACCTGGTTGGCGAGCTTGGTGACCTGGCCCATGCCGTTGGGGCCGCAGTGGGTGATTTTGCTGCCGATGGCCTCGAGCACCGGCATGGCCCGCGCGACGGCATCTTCGTTGCCGCCGACCATGATCGATAGGGTGCCGGCCTCGGCGCCGTTCACGCCGCCGCTGACGGGGGCGTCAATCATCTCGACGCCCTTCTCGGACAGGCGCTCCGCTATCGAGCGGGTCACCGAGGGGGAGATGGTGCTCATGTCGATGACGATCGTGCCCGGGGCCGTGCCCTCGATTATTCCGCCGGGGCCGACTATGACGTGCTCGACGTCGGGGGAGTCGGAGACGCAGGTGATGAGGATCTCGCTGCCGCTGGCGGCGTCACTCGGCGATGCGGCTGGGGACGCTCCGGCGTCGGTGAGGGGCTTCATCCGAGACGCGGTGCGGTTCCAGACGGTCACGTCGTGGCCGGCCTTCACGAGGTTCATGCACATGGGGGTCCCGATCAGTCCCAGCCCGACGAAGCCAACTTTGGCCATGGGGAAGTCTCCTGGAAGCGCCTGAGCAGGTACGGGCGCAGGAATTCGGCGGCGATTATAGCACGATGCTGCTTCAGGGCATGGCCGGGCCGGCGAGCACTGACCTTCGACAGCTCAGGCGAACGTGCGCTATCCTTTCTGCGCCCGATTGGTGCCCAGGCGGTTCGTTGACAGGTGGGCGGGGCTAAACTAGTATGGTTCGAGGCCGTGCTAGGCGGGGAGATAGCGGTGCCCTGAACTCGCAATCCGCTCTAGCGAGGCTGAATTCCTCCATGAGGTCCCTTCACGAGGCCTCTGCCCTTCGGACGGCGGTGCTGAGAGCCGGGTCCCGCGCGGCGGAAACCTGTGAACCCCGTCAGGTCCGGAAGGAAGCAGCGGTAAGCAGTACATTCCGGGCGCCGCGGGCCAGCCTGGCTTGAGCCGCCCCCGAAACGGTATGTCGGCGTAGGGGATCGAACCGGAGGTGCACGGCCTATCTTTGAAGGTGCTGCGGGTTGGCTCCAGCGAAGACGATCCCCGCTGACGGCATGCGCCGCGGCCCGGGCGACGGGCACGACGCCTCGCCGTCCAACACGCCCCGCAGGGCCAAGAAGCGCCTGGGCCAGAACTTCCTGGTCGACGGCGGAGTGCGGAGCCGCATAGTCTCGGCGGCCGATTTGTCCCCCAGTGACACGGTGGTGGAAGTCGGCCCGGGACGAGGGTTCCTAACGCGTGCCCTCGCAGGCCGCGGCGGCCCGATCGTCGCGGTGGAGCTGGACGAGACGCTGGCCGCCGACCTCGACGAGAAGGACCTGTCCGGCGTGCGGGTCGTGTGCGCGGATGCACGGGAGGTCCCGATAGATACCCTGGTCGACGAGGGGACGGCGTACAAGCTCGTGGCCAACCTGCCCTACTACGCGGCGTCTCCCATCATCCGGCGGTTCCTGGAGTCGCGCCACAAGCCCGAGCTCATGGTGGTGATGGTGCAGCGCGAGGTGGCGCAGACGATGACCGCGAAGCAGGGGAAGAAGGGGCTGCTGTCGGTGGCGACGCAGGTCTACGGCAGGGCGAAAGTGGTGTGCCACGTTCCGCCGCGCGCGTTCAGGCCGACGCCGAAGGTGTGGTCGTCGGTGGTGCGGATAGACGTGTACGACGCCCCCGCAGTGCCGTTCGACTCGCCCGAGGGCTTCTTCGAGGTGGTGCGGGCGGGGTTCAGCGCACCGAGAAAGCAGATCCGCAATTCGCTGGCGAACGGGCTGGGGATAGGCGCGGGGCAGTCGGAGTCCGTCCTCGTCGCCGCGGGGATCGATCCCTCCCGGAGGGCGCAGACGCTCGCGGTCGAGGAGTGGGGGCAGCTCTACGACTCCTGGAGCAACGGGGGACGCGTGTCGTGAGAATCGAGATTCCCGCATACGCCAAGGTGAACCTCACGCTCGAGGTGCTTGGCAAGCGCGCGGACGGCTACCACGAGATCGTGAGCATTATGCAGACGATCAGCCTGCACGACACTGTAACGGTGGAGCCCGCCGACGACATCACGCTCTCCCCTGCACTGCCGGGGGTTCCCATCGAGGACAACCTGGCATATCGGGCCGCCGTCCTGCTGGCGGAGCGCTCGGGGACCCGAGAGGGGGCGACGATCAGCATCGAGAAGACCATACCGCAGGCATCGGGACTTGGGGGCGGCAGCAGCAACGCGGCGGCCGTTCTGGTCGGTCTGAACAAGCTGTGGGGGCTGGGGATGAGCGATGGCGAGCTGGCCTGGCTGGGTGCCGGGCTGGGTTCGGACGTGCCGTTCTTCGTCCGCGGGGGCACGGCGATGGTGTCGGGGCGAGGCGAGAGGGTGAGGCCGCTTCCAGCGGTCGACCGGTCATGGCTGGTCCTGCTCTGTCTCAAGATCCCCCTGGCCAACAAGACGGCGGCGATGTACTCGAAGGTGGCTCCCGCACACTACACGAGGGGGCTGCTGACCCGGAAGCTGGAGGCGCGGATCCGCGGCGGGGGAGACGTGCCGGCCGAGCTTCTCTACAACGCCTTCGACGAGATCGCGCTGGGAGCCTACGAGGGGCTGGAGGAACACAGGGATGCGCTGAGCAGCTTCGGGGCGCGGGAGATCCACGTGGCGGGCAGCGGGCCTACGCTGTTCGCCCCGATGTCCCGCAGGGACCAGGGTACTGCCATCTCGCTGCTGCTGAGGAGCATGCGGGGATGGAACGCGCAGCTGGTCTCGACTGTGCAGCCGGATGCCGTTCGATGAGCGGATTCCGGGTCTTACACCCTCCCCCCAGCCCTCTCGCGTCGAGGGAGAAGAGGGGGAGAGCCCCCATCTCAATCTTCCCCCTCGGGGGGAAGAGGCCGATCCACACCCGCGAGCGTGAGCAGCTGCGATGAGTTATGTCATCGCGGGGGTGTTCAGCGGGCTGCTGATGGCGTCGGTGACGATGACCGTGGGGCCGCTGGCCCTGTTCTTCATGGCCAAGAATCCCTCGCCGGGGTTCCAGGACCTCCTGGCGCGGGTGCCGCCGATGAAGATGACGATGGGGCTGCTGGCTGTCTCGTATCCGCTGTGGACGATATTGGGCGGGATCGCGGGCCTGGTCTATATGGTGAGCTTCGAGGCGTTCCCGGGGGGCGGGCTGGGGAGCCAGAACCTGGTCTTCACGCTGGCGGTGCTGCTGTTTGCGGGATGCGTCGCCGCGCCCATCGTTGTGGTCCTGCGGCGGATGCCCGTGGGTGCGGCCGTCCTGATCGTCGTGTTCGCGGGGAACTTCGGCTGGCTGCTGCCGTTCATGGCTAGAACAGCCGTTTGACCGGCGCGGCGCGGCGGAATACAATTGCCGGAGCCGCCAGCCCTAAGGTCGATGAGTCATGAACAGGCCTGTTCTTCGGCAGCACGAGAGCCCCCATCTCAATCTTCCCCCTCAGGGGGAAGAGGCCGAGCCCCACCATCCGCAAACCTGAACAGTTGCTCCCCCAAAGGCCGCATTGACAACACTGCCCGAGCCACCGAGAGCGCTCCCACCGACTGTCTCCTTGTTCGAGGCCGGGACTCACCCGCTCGAGGAGGAGTGGGTCGCGCTCGACCTGGAGACGACGGGGCTCTCGCCCGAGGACGACGAGATCATCGAGATCGCGGCCATCAGGTTCAGGGGCGAGGAGACCCTCGACACCTTCCACTCGCTGGTGAACCCGAACCGGGAGCTCGGGGCCTTCATCAGGAGGTACACGGGCATCTCGCAGGAGGAGGTCGACGCGTCGCCGCCATTCTCCAGGGTGGCGGGCAGGCTGGAGTCCTTCGTAGGCGGGCTGCCCGTCGTTGGGCACAACGTCGACTTCGACCTGGGTTTCCTGGCCGCCAGGGGCGTCAGGTTCCCGGGGCCGCGGGCCGACACGCTGGAACTGGCTTACGTGCTCAAGCCATCGTGGGAGTACTCGCTCGAGAAGGTGGCGGCGGCGCTGGGGGTGTCCCACGACAGCCCGCACAGGGCGTTGGGAGACGCCGAGGTCACCAGGCAGGTGTTCAACCTGCTTGTCGAAGAGGCCGGGCGGCTGGACGAGTACTCGCTGGCCGAGATGCAGCGCCTGGGGTCCCGTTCATCGTGGGTGCTGGCGTACCTGCTGCGCCGGCTCGAGACCCACAGGATGCTCGAAGGGCGGCCGTCGCCGCCGGCGACCGACACGGAGCGCCGCGCCCAGGCGAGCGTCACGGGCATCGACGTTGCGTCCCTCAGGGGGCGTCTCCAGCGCAGCCGGGCGCTGATCCCGAACCAGGTCCCCCAGCCGGTCGAGGTCGGCCAGGTCAAGGCGATGCTGAGCCGGGGAGGCCCGGTATCGCAGGCAATGGCGGGCTACGAGGAGCGGGCCGAGCAGGCGGCGATGGCGGAGGCCGTTGCCCGCACGATCAACGACGGTGGGCGGCTCATCGTCGAGGCGGGGACAGGCGTCGGCAAGTCGATGGCCTACCTGCTGCCGGCGGCGCTGTACGCCCTGAAGAACAACGTGCGGGTCGTGGTGTCCACGAACACGATCAACCTGCAGGAGCAGTTGCTGAGCAAGGACGTGCCCGCGGTGGCCGAAGCGCTGCGCGGAGTCGACGGCGTACCGGTGGAGGACTTTCGCTACAGCCTGCTGAAGGGGCGGAACAACTACCTGTGCCTGAAGCGATGGTCGTCCCTGCGGTCGTCCGAATCGGTGTCTTCGGACGAGGCGCGGATGCTGTCCAAGCTGCTGGTGTGGATGCAGACGACGGGCACCGGCGACAGGAGCGAGCTGAACCTGTCCGGCGGAGGCTGGACGCCGTGGGACCGGGTCTCGGCGCAGGGCGCGCTGGACTGCAACGGGGTGAGCGGTGTCTGCTTCCTTCGCCACGCGCGCGACAAGGCGGCCGCGGCGCACGTGGTAATCGTGAACCACGCGCTGCTGGTGACGGACATTCTGACCGGCGGTGCGGCGATCCCGGAGCACGACGTGCTGATCGTCGACGAGGCGCAGCACCTGGAGGGGGTGGCGACGGACCACATGGGGTTCCAGATCGGCCAGGCAGGGCTGGAGGACCACCTGGACCTGCTGGCGGGCGAGAGGGGCCTTCTCAACAGGGCCGTTCTCGCGCTGCGGGGCTCCTCGGCGGCCCAGACGCGGCGTGACTCGCTGGACGAGGCGGCACAGCGGAACATCGCGGCACTTCCGCCGGTGCGGGAGGGCGTGGCCAAGCTGTTCGGTGTCCTCCAGCGGCTTCTGCCGGCCGCGTCCGGGGCGCAGTCGAGGTTCGGGCAGGAGCTGCGCGTCACGTCCTCGACCCGCGGCCAGCCCGCCTGGTCGGAAGCCGAGATAGCGTGGGAGGACGCGGACGCCGCCCTGGCAGAGCTGGACTCGGCAATCTCGGACCTGCTCACGTCGCTCGACGGGCTCGAGGACGCGGGCGTGCTGGACTACGAGGCCCTGGTGATGGAGACGATCGGGCTGCGGGAGAGGACGCGGGAGATCAGGAGCAGGCTTCGGGAGGCGGTCCCGCACCCAGAGGAGAACGGCATCTACTGGCTGAGCCGGTCGCCGCGCTCCGGCGACCTGGAGGTGAACATGGCGCCGGTCCACGTGGGCGACCTGCTGGAGAAGCTGGTCTACTCCCAGCGCAGGGCCGTCGTCCTCACCTCTGCCACCCTCAGCACCAGGGCGGGGTTCGGCCACATCATCGAGCGCACGGGGTTCGCCGAGGCTGACGAGCTGCGACTGGGGTCGCCCTTCGACTATCCGAAGGCCGCGCTCTTGTGCGTGCCGAACGACATGCCGGAGCCGTCGGCCTGGGACTACCAGGCGGCGGTGGAGCAGGCGGTGATGGACGCGGCGCTGGCAGCAGGCGGGGCGACCATGGCGCTGTTCACGTCCCACGCATCGCTTCAGAGCACGTCCAGGGCCCTCAAGGGCAGCCTGGAGGCGCAAGGGTTCGAGGTGCTGGCGCAAGGGGTGGACGGGACGCCGCACCAGTTGGTGCGTAGATTCGTCGAGAACCCGAAGTCGGTGCTGCTGGGGACGGCGTCGTTCTGGGAGGGCGTCGACCTCGCGGGGGACGCGCTGAAGGTGCTGCTGGTGGCGCGGCTGCCGTTCTCGGTGCCGACGGACCCAGTGTTCTCGGCGCGGTCGGAGCTGTACGAGCGGGCGTTCGACGAGTACGCGGTCCCCCAGGCGATACTGCGCCTTCGGCAGGGCTTCGGGCGGCTGATCCGCACGAACAGGGACCGGGGTGTGGCGGTCATCCTGGACAAGCGGGCGGTCTCGCGGCGCTACGGCAGGTCGTTCCTGGACTCGCTGCCGCCGGCGACGCGCAGGACACCGGCGCTGTACGAGCTTCCGGGCGAGATCCGCAGATGGCTGGGCACGCAGTGATCCTGCCGCACGACGGGCCCCTGGACCTGCAGAGCACACTGTTCAGCGGCCAGGCGTTTCGATGGCGAGCCGTCGACGGGTGGTTCAAGGGCGTGTTGGCGGGCAGGGCCGTCCGACTCCGAGCGACGCCGGAGGGCGTGGAGTTCGAGGACGCGGGGGATGGCGACGGGGCGTTCGCGCGACAGGTGAGGGACTACCTGAGCCTCGACGTCGACATCGATGGGATTTACCGTGCGATGTCGTTCGACGACAGGCTGCGGGCCGCCATCGAACTCTACCGGGGCATGAGGGTGCTGCGCCAGGACCCGTGGGAGTGCCTGGTCTCGTTCATCTGCTCGTCGGCGTCTAATATTCCACGGATAACCGGGAACATCGAGTCGATATGCGAGACGTTCGGCGCGCCCGCAGCCGGGAATGCCAACGGATTGCACGCCTTCCCGACGCCCGAGGCGCTGGCCGTGAATGGGGCCGCCGGGCAGATGAGGGAGCTGGGCCTGGGCTACAGGGCCGAGTACATCGAGTCCACGGCCCGCAGCGTCGCGGGCGGCGAGGTGGACCTGATGTCGCTGCGCTTGGCGCCATATGAGACCGCCCTCGAGGCGCTGACGGCGCTGGACGGCGTGGGGGACAAGGTCGCGAACTGCGTGATGCTGTTCTCGCTGGACAAGCCGGAGGCGTTCCCGGTGGACACGTGGATCGACAAGGCGATGCGGGAGTGGTACCTGGAGGGGGCCAGTATCCCGAGGACGAAGATGCGGCTGTGGGCGATGGAGCGCTTCCGGGGGTACGCGGGATATGCGAACCATTACCTGTTTCACGACCGGAGAATTCGGAAGAACCGGCCGGATGGTGGAAGCTAGAACTATCCCACCTGCGAGGGACTGGAACACTGCCTGCACTTGCAGAGCACTGCCCTTCGACAGGCTCAGGGCGAACGCCTTAATGCCAGTTCCACGATGTTTGGGAGTCGATCGGAGCCCCTCCGAATCTGCTGGACGGTTGAGCCAATGAGATTGCGCTACGCGGTGGTCTTCGAGCGGTTGCCAGACAACTATGGCGCCTATGTGCCTGACCTGCCCGGCTGTATCAGTACGGGTGAGACCTGGGACGAGATGCAGCAGATGATACGGGAGGCTATTTCCTTCCATGTCGAGGGGATGCTGGAAGATGGCGAGCCTGTGCCAGAGGCTCGTATGTCGGTGCAGGAAGCAATGTCATATCATGCTGGCCTCCTCTCCGAGAACGGAGGCGCAGGTACCGACTCGGACACGACCATCGCTATGGTCGAGGTGGACGTTCCAGCGATTTCGGCTCGTGCCATCACAGCCTGACAGAGCCCCTTCAAGAGGGGTCTGAGAAGCCGCCGGTTTCTTGACCGTTTGAGCCCGAAAACACTATAATTTCGGGAAACGTCCGGGAGGCGGCTCGCATGGAAGCACCCAGGTTCAAAGAGGTCCGGCGGGCATACGGATTCGACGAAGTCGCCATCGCTCCCGGCGCGTTCACGATCAACCCCGATCAGACCAGCACCCAGTTCTCCATCGACGGCATGACTATGTCCATGCCCATCCTGGCCGCCGCGATGGACGCCATCGTCTCCCCTTCCTTCGCAACCAAGTTCGACGAGCTGGGCGGCATGGCTGTGATGAACCTGGAGGGAGTCCACACCAGGTACGACGACTCCGACGCGATGCTCGAGGAGATCGTGCAGGCGCCCAGGGAAGAGGCCACCAACGTTCTCCAGAGGGTCTACACGGCCCCGATCCAGGACCACCTGATCGGGGAGAGGGTCGAGGAGATAAAGTCCAGCGGCGCCAAGTGCGCCGTTTCTGTTACCCCTGCGAGTACGAAGCGGCTGGCGCCGGTTGCGGTGGAGGCAGGGGCCGACGCCATCGTCGTACAGTCGACTGTGACTACGGCGAGGCACGTGTCCAAGAGCAAGCGCGGCCTCGTCTTCTCGGACCTGCTGGAGATGATCAACGTCCCGGTGATTGTGGGGAACTGCGTCACGTTCGAGGTGGCGCTGGAGCTGATGGAGACGGGTATACACGGGGTGCTGGTGGGAGTCGGGCCAGGAGCGGCCTGCACTACCCGCGAGGTGACCGGCGTGGGCGTGCCCCAAGTTACGGCCACCATCGAGTGCTCAGCGGCCCGGGACGAGTACCACCGGCGGACCGGGCGGTATGTGCCCATAATCACCGACGGGGGGATACGCACGGGCGGCGACCTGTGCAAGGCATTCGCCTGCGGCGCCGACGCCGTGATGATCGGCACGCCGCTCGCCCAGTCGGAGGAGGCGCCCGGCAAGGGCTACAACTGGGGCATGGCGAGCCCGCATCCAGCTCTGCCGAGGGGTGTGCGCGTCGAGGTTGGGGTGGAGGGCTCGCTGAAGGAGATACTGTACGGCCCGACCTCGAAGCCCGACGGGACCCAGAACCTCGTTGGCGCCCTGGAAGTGTGCATGGGGATGGTCGGTGCGTTCAACATTCGCGACATGCACGCGGCCGACATAGTGCTGGCCCCATCGATCAAGACGGAGGGCAAGCACCTCCAGATCGAGATGTACTAGGCAGCCTGCGCTACCCGCGGACTGGTGCGGAGTCCGCCAGTGGACATCTTCATCAGCATTCTACCCAGAAGCTGCCCAACTACCCATGTCATCCCGGAGCCCAGCGGCCTACTCCTTGCGTTACGCTATTGACAATATCTTATTTAATCTGCTATCCTAATTCTTGAGGTAGGGTTACGATTAGGCTTGGCTTGCAGGCAGGTGAAGGTGGTTGAAGTAACTCGGAGGTTCATGATGAACGAACGTCCTAACAAGAAGGCTCTGGTTGACGCGCTGGACATATACCGCGACGCAATGAGGCTATTCATCGTCCGTCGGCTGAAGCGTGTCCCCGGCAAGAAGGCTGAAAGTCTCGTAAAGGTTGCTCTCCGAGATGACCGATACAACCATTTTGAGCAGAGCATGCACGAGGGGCGAAGTGTTGGAGAGGCGATAGACACCAGCGACTTCCCTCGGCTTGTAAAGATCTATTGGCAGAATGTGTTCCGTGATGCCTTCAAGCCAAGAAGTGAGGTGCGAGATATGCTCCATACAATTGCCGACGCACGCAATAGGGTATCGCACCCCGAGAGTCAGGACATCGAGTTGGAGTACGCAGGGGACTGCTTGAACGACATCGCCAGAGTTCTCGCAGAAATTAACGAGCCCGAGAAGAGCCAAGTCGTGAGGGCCATCAGAGATTGTCTGATGCCCTTCACCACGCCAGCTCACAAGTTCCAGCAGGGCAGTCGGGCCGTATATGCCTTCGCGCTAGACCTTGAAACACTCGATAACTTGCTGCCCGATCGTCTGGACGACAGGGTGGTGAGGGACGCCAATCGTCCTCTGACACCAAGCCATGCGAGGAATATCCAGAAGTACTTAGAGGATCGGAACGACTGGCTGCTTGGAACACTGCTGTTAGGGATATCCCCGAGCGCAGTGGATTTTCAGTCATACATTCCTGACTCCGATTCCGAAACCTCGGTGGGCCAACTTACTATCCACACCAACGGGATCGACAGCATGAAAATGTTCGACGGACAGCACCGTCGCCGTGCCATCAAGGACGTGCTCAATGAGCTTTCTCATAATGTGAAGAATTCCAAGAAGCTCGCATCTCTGAAAGACGCCTCGCTGCCGGTCATGCTGTACGTTGAGGACAGCATCGAAGCACTGCGTCAAATGTTCGCAGACGCAGCACAGACCAGAGCCATAGAGCGCAATACGGTGACCAGATTCGACTTAAGGGATGCCTTCAATCTAGCTGCACTGTGGATTGCGAAAGAGAGTGATCTGTTAGCCGGGCGTGTCGAGATGGAACGTGCCTCCGTTCCTAGAGGCAACCAGAACATAACTGCCATCAACCAGTTGGCGATGACGCTCAAGACCCTAGAGGTCGGTTACAGAGGACGCGTGAGCAAGGGGCGCAACGAGGAATACATGCTGGACCTTGAATCGCTGTACGAACGCTGCTTGACATGGTCCGACGACTTCATGCCTGCAGCCAGAGATGAGTACAACGATCTCATGACTGCCGAGGTAGACAACTCAGACATCCCACAGAAGCGTGCCGAAACCATGGCATACAACGCTACAGTCATCCGGATTCTGGCCGGATGCTATTACGAATGGACGAAGGAGGGAGATGACTGGAAGCCTCTAGCGGAATTCCTACAGAGTGCATCATTGCGACCTGGAGTTAGCAGCGGCTCCTTGTTGATAGATGCAGGAGTGGTTGCCCCTGGAGGTACTTCTCCAGTCGCACAACAGGGGGCTGTCCTTCAAGCAATTGATCACATAGTGCAGCAAGTTGTCAGCAATACTGTTTAGCCTGTCAAACTCCCCATGAGGCCGAGCTAGGAGGTCCTAGTGGCACTAACTATACCCACAACAAGCAATCAGTACAGTTTACGTGTCCCATCCCATCGATTTCGTCAGGGCGACCGCAACGTGTACTACTTTGCGCTGGACATGGAGACACTGGACGGACTGCTGCCTCAACGCGTGGAAGACAGCGTGGTGAGGGAAGCCAACCGTCGCCTGACGCCCAGTCATGCAAAGAACATTCAAAGCTATCTGGATGAGAAAGACGATTGGCTGCTTGGAGCTCTGATGCTCGGGATAGCACCTGACGCGGTGGAATTTGATCCTTACCCAAATGAAGAGGGCGATGTGGGCAACCCAAACTTTGGAGAGCTTCGTATACGCACCAATCGTGTCAACACGATGAGAATATTCGACGGCCAGCACCGCCGCCGCGCCATACAGGATGTGCTGGCAGATCTGGCAAATGACGATCGGCGTGCCGACAAGCTCCAATCACTACGAAAGGCCTCAATGACCATAGTACTCTACGCAGAGAACGACATCAAGACGCTACGACAGATGTTCGTGGATGCATCGAAGACCAAGCGCATTGAGAGCCACACCGTTACGAGGTTCGATCAGCGCGATGCTTTCAATTTGACGGCAGTCCGGCTGGCCGACAACAGCAGCCTGTTCAAAGGGAGAGTCGAACTCGAACGTTCCTCGGTGTCCGCGTCCAGCCAATACCTTATGGCCGTCAATCAGCTTGCGGTGGTCTTGAAGAGCTTGGAGGTTGGTTACGGCCGGCGTGTCAGCAGGGACCTCAACGAAGCCTATATGATGAATCTGGATGGCCTGTACGAACGCTGCCGTGCTTGGGCCGACGAGTTTATGCCTGCTGCCAGAGAAGAATACGGCGGCCTGCTGTCTGGCGAGATAAACAGTTCTGAGATTCCTCAGATACGCACCATCACATTTGCCTACAACGTCACGTTCATTCGAGTACTCGCAGGCTGTTACTACCTATGGACAGCAGAGCATCACTCTTGGACATCTCTGGCCGAGTTCATCAATGAAGCCTCTATCAATCATGGGAGTGGGCACGGCCTGTTAGTGGATGCTGATCTTACTAATCCAGATGGAACGGCCCTATTCGCACGCAGGCAAGAGTTGGCTGGGGCAATCCGTTACATCGTCAGGGCAGCGCAGGGGGCAGCAGCTGTAAGGAATGGCGCAACCAGCAGATCCTCATGATCCAATCCTTCGGCGATAGGGAGACGGCAGAACTCTTCTATTCGGAAACCAGCAGCAGATTTGCAGCCATCGCTCGTGTTGCGCTTAGAAAGCTAATTCAGATGAATCAAGCCCGCTCCCTCGGCGATCTGGCGGTTCCGCCGGGGAACCGCCTTGAGAGTCTCAGGGGCAATCTATCGGGCTTCCACTCCATCCGGGTCAACGACCAGTGGCGCATTCAATTCAGATGGACCGACTCCGGCCCCGCCGAGGTCTCGATCGTCGACTATCATTGAAACTACCCTCATAACGTTATACGCTATAGCAATGGACAGTCCCATTACTCCTGGCGAGATACTCCTAGAAGAATACCTGAGGCCGATGGGGATTTCTCAGAATGCTATGGCACGCGCGATCGGCGTTTCTCCGCGTGCCATCAACGAGATCGTTCACGGCAGGCGGTCGATCACCCCGGCCATGTCTATCAGGTTCGGGGCGTTCTTCGGCCAGTCGGACGAGTTCTGGCATGGCCTGCAGGTCGAGTGCGACTTCCGCAGGATAGCCAAGGAGAGGCACAGCCTCGTGGCGGGGATCCAGCCGGCTTCGACCTTGGGCGGGGAGTACTGACTCGGGACCCCGAAGGGTCCAGTCATTTGCGATAAGACAGCCCGCTTGAGCTAGTATCCCCAAATGATCTAGGTTGGCGGAGCACTGGCCTTCGACAGGCTCAGGGCGAACGTGTCGCCCACATCCGGTTCCCTACCCTGGTAGCCCAGTGGAGTCCCATTGAGACAGACCCTTCAGACGGTTAGCGCTTGGTCCACTGTTCGGCCTTGCGGGCGCGCTTGAGGCCGTACTTCTTGCTTTCCTTCTCGCGGGAGTCGCGGGTGAGCAGCCCTGCCTTCTTCAGGGTGGGGCGCAGGTTCGGGTCCGCCTCCAGCAGTGCGCGCGAGATGCCGTGGCGCATCGCACCGGCCTGTCCCACGACTCCGCCGCCGGAGACTTTCGCGACGATCCTGAACTGGCCGGCCGTGCCGGTCACGCGGAAGGGCTCCATCACCTCGTCCTGCCAGGACTTCCAGGTGAACAGCTCCTCCAAGGGCTTGCCGTTGACGATCATTGCGCCGCGCTCGGAGTAGAGCCTCACGCGGGCAACCGACGACTTCCTGCGACCGGTACCGTAGTAGTAGTGTTCCTGGGTCAACTGGGATTCCTCCTGGAAACAGTCAAGGCTTCTTGATCTGCAGTAGCTTCTTCTCCGTCAGGTCGAGAGCCCCCATCTCAATCTTCCCCCTCAGGGGGAAGAGGCTGTTTGAGCGGCCCTGGCGGCGCGCTTTTCCTGGGCCCTGATCTGGGCCTCGTGGGGATGTTCGCTGCCTGCGTATACCTTCAACCGGGACAGCATGCGCCTCCCGAGGGTATTCTTGGGCAGCATTCCCTTGACCGCGCCCTTGACGACCCGCGTGGGGTGTTTCTCGAGCACGGCGGACAGGGTCCGCTCCGTCAGCCCGCCGTGGTAGCCGCTGTGGCGGTAGTACATCTTCTGTTCGAGCTTCTTGCCGGTGACGCTGATCTTCTCGGCGTTGATCACGACGACGAAGTCGCCCGTGTTCAGGTACGTCACGTAGGTCGGGTTGTGCTTGCCCTGGAGCAGCACTGCGATCTCGCTGGCCAGTCGGCCCAGGGTCTTGTCGGCGGCATCTACGACGTGCCACGCCGCCAGGTCGGCCGGTCTCTTCTTTGTCTTCGTGTTCGTTGTCATTGCTCTTTCACCGGGCCGGGCGGGAACCCGGCGTACTTTACTTGTACTAGGCAAAGTCCCCGCGCCGGAAGGCTGCGGGCCGTCGCCTTCGTCTCTTCACCTTCTATCAGTCTCTCCACGTCAGCTACGGACAGTCGGCCGAGCCCAACATCCACAAGGGCCCCGGCCATGCGCCTCACCTGGTGCGGCAGGAAGGCGTTTCCTTCGACCTGGAACTCGATCCAGTCGCCCGACTCGCGGACCTCGGCATCGAATATCTCCCTGACCGTGCTTGCCCCCGCGACCTCGAGCGGACCGCTGAACCCCCGGAAGTCGTGAATGCCCACGAACAGTTTAGCTGCCGCGCGCATCTCTTCTGCGTTCAGGCCGGACGATATCCGGTAGGCGCTGCGCCTGTGGAGTGGTGAGCGTACGGCGGCCCGCAAGATGGTGTACACGTACCTGCGGCTCACCGCCATCCGGCGCGGGTCGAACGCGTCCTCGACCTCGTATGCCTGCCTGACGGCTATGTCGTCGGGCAGGTGGTGGTTCATCGCGTTCAGGAACTGGTCGGGCCCGTAGGCGGCCGATGTGTCGAATGCGACAACCTGGCCTGCGGCATGGACCCCGGCGTCCGTCCTGCCGGCGCCGGCCACCCTCACCTTTTCTCTTGTCAGTTTCGCTACTGCCTTCTCCAACTCCTCCTGAATCGACGGTGCGTTGGCCTGGTACTGGAAGCCGCTGTATTCGGTGCCGTCGTATTCGACGACGAGAGCGAGCCTCATGAGCCCCCATCCTAACCTTCCCCCTCAGGGGGAAGGGAGTCGCTGCTAGGACACGAGCTCTATCAGGGCCATTTCGGCCGCGTCGCCCTTGCGCATGCCCAGCTTGACTATTCGCGTGTACCCGCCGTTCCTGTCCTCGTAGCGCGGCCCCAGCTCATCGAAGAGCTTGCGGACGACGCTCTCGTCGGTCAGGAAAGCGGCGGCCATCCGCCTGTTGTGCAGGTCGCCTTTCTTGCCCCGCGTGATGGTCTTTTCGGCGAGGCGCCTTATCTCCTTGGCCTTTGCCTCCGTGGTCTTCACGGACTCGTGCCTGAGCAGATCGGTGACCGCCGTCCGCAGCATCGACATGCGGTGCGCGGTCGGGCGCCCCAGTTTTCTACCTGACAGCCTGTGTCTCATTTGTCGTCACCAAGTCCTTCGATCTGTGAGAAGACGGCATCCAGTCCCGACCCTTCGTCACCATCATCATCATCATCGTCCTTGTCGTCGGGCTTCTCCTCCGGCTGCGCCGCGACAGCTACGGCCTCCGGCTCCGGCTCATCTTTCTCGTCCTGGTCGCCGAGCTCCGGGTCCAGCGCCGGCGGTAGCAGATCGGACTCCCTGAGCTTGTCGTAGAGCTCGTGAAGGGACTTCTCGCCGAAGTTCCTGATCTCCAGGAGGTCCTCCTGTTTCATCTCCAGTATGTGTCCCACCTGGTCCAAACCGGCTCGCTTGAGGCAATTCAGGGTGCGGGACGACAGCTCCAGCTGCTCGACCGGCACGCTGTACATCTCCGGCGAGATCTGGAGGGCGACAGGCGGAGCGCCGTCGCCCTTGACGACGCGCTCGGCATTGGCGAACAGGAAGAACCTGGTAACCAGCTCGTTGCCAGCCTGCTGAAGGGCCCTGATGGGCGAGATGGACCCGTCCGTCCAGACCTCTATCGTCAGGCGCTCCAGGTCGGTCCTCTGCCCCACCCTGATGTTCTCGGTAGTCTGGTACCTGACCTTGCGAACCGGGCCGTAGATCGCGTCCACGGGCAGCACGCCGATTGGCAGGCCTTCGCCCTCCGCTTCCTGGTAGGAGGTCCCGCGCTCCACGTTGAACTCCACCGATAGCTTGGCCTGGTCCGAGTCCAGGGTAGCGATGTGAAGCTCGGGGTTCACGACCTCGTAGTCGGAAGAGGCCATGATGTCTCCGGCGCATACCTCTCCCTGGCCTGCCACCTCGAGCCGCAGCTTGCCGGGCCTGTCCACCTCGGACCTGAGGCGTATGCCCTTGATGTTCAGCAGGATCTCGGAGACCTCTTCCTTGACGTGCGGGATGGTGGCGTACTCGTGCAGCACGCCCTCGATCTTGACCGATGTCACGGCCGTTCCGGGTAGGGAGCTGTAGAGGACGCGCCTGAGCGGGTTGCCCAGCGTCATGCCGTAGCCCTTTGGGAGCGGCCCTGCCACGAACTTTCCATACTGTTCGTCGGCTTCTTCGACCTCTATGGTCGGGTCCTGCAGAAGCTCAGCCCCGTCTTCGGGGACATCGTCCGACGGGAACGTTTGGAAGTTGAGCATATGGTGGAATCTCCTATCGGCTCGCTGGGAGCCCTCTACCGGGAGGACTGCTCCCAAGCTATCTCGAGTAGAACTCAACAATGAGGCGAGAGTCGATCCCCGTGTCGATCTCGGTGACCACCGGCAGGTCCATGACCTCCGCGGTCAGCGCGGCCGCGTCGAGGCGCAGCCAGGTGGGCACCGGACGCTTGGGGATGTCCTCGGTCAGGGCCTCGATGAAGCGGGGCTTGGAGTCGTTCACCGCCTTCCAGGCGATGGTGTCTCCAGGCTTAACCCTGTAAGAGGGCACGTCCATCCTCTTGCCGTTGACCGTGAAATGGCCGTGGTTCACCATCTGCCTTGCCTGGCGGCGCGAGTCCACGAAGGAGAGCCTGTAGATGACGTTGTCCAGGCGGCTCTCCAGCATCTGCAGGATGAGGTCGCCTGTTGCGCCGGTCTGTTCCCGTGCTACATCGTAGTAGCTCCTGAACTGGCGCTCCAAGACGCCGTAGGTGAAGCGCGCCTTCTGCTTTTCCTTGAGCTGGATCGCCCACTCGGATGCGCGCCGGCGCCTTGGCACTTGCTCTCCCGGGGGCCGCTTGCGGCGGTCCACCGCGCACTTGGGCGAGTAGCAACGGTCGCCCTTCAGGAATAGCTTTTCGCCTATTCGCCGGCACTGCCGGCAGACTGGGTCTGTGTATCTTGCCATGCTTGGTCTCGCTGGTCCTTCCCTGGTGTTGCCCGGTGTCTCCGGCTATACCCTGCGACGCTTGCGGGGCCTGCACCCGTTGTGCGGCACCGGGGTAACGTCTCGTATGCTTGTCACTCTCATGCCGGCGGACTGCAGCGTCCGTATGGCGGCCTCGCGGCCCGCTCCCGGCCCGCGCACGAAGGCCTCGACCTGCCGGAGCCCCTGTTCGAGGCCCCTCCTGGCCGCGTTCTCGGCGGCCCGCTGGGCAGCGAAGGCCGTCGACTTTCGGGAGCCGATGAATCCGGCGGTCCCGGCGCTTCCCCATGCGATGGGGTTCCCCTGCGGGTCGGTGAGGGTGATGACGGTGTTGTTGAAGGTGGACTGTATATAGGCGCGTCCCACCGGCACGTTCTTCCGAACCCGGCGTCTCGTTCGCGGCTTCCTTGGCATATCGCTGCTCTCCTACGTCCTGGTTGTGGTGTGGCGCCGCCCGGCTACCGGGACCCGCTTGGGGCGCTTGGCCCGAGCGTTGGTGCGAGTGCGCTGGCCCCTGACAGGGAGGCCCCTGCGGTGCCTGTGACCCCTGTAGCTGCCTATGTCGATCAGGCGCCGGATGTTCATGTTGACTTCGCGACGCAGGTCACCCTCGACCTTTTTCTCGCGGTCCACTATCTCCCTGATGCGCGTGAGGTCCGACTCCGTCAGGTCGCGGACGTGGGGATTGCCGACGATGCCGGCCTTGTCGACCACGTCCTTGGCCTGGGTTGGGCCAATTCCATATATGCGCCGCAGAGAGATCTCCACGCGCTTGTCATCGGGGATGTTCACTCCCGAGACGATTGCCATGTATCTCCTCCTGGGTCTCCGTTCAGCCCTGTCGCTGCTTGTGCCGCAAGTTGTCGCAGATGATCATCACGCGGCCCCGCCGCCTGACGACCCTGCACTTGGCACATCGTTTCTTTACCGAAGCCGATACCTTCATGATCACCGCCTCCTGGAACCGCCGGGGCGCCTGGGCCCGCCCGTCGAGAACCTGTATGTGATCCTGCCGCGGGACAGGTCGTACGGCGACAGCTCCACGAGGACCCTGTCACCGGGCAGCACGCGTA
Source organism: Dehalococcoidia bacterium (assembly GCA_965116315.1). Lineage (GTDB taxonomy): Bacteria > Chloroflexota > Dehalococcoidia > Lucifugimonadales > CAJWER01. The sequence continues at coordinate 3,862,688 of OZ220672.1, read as the reverse complement.
TGTAGTTGACGCGGAGCCTGCCGGATATCTTGGCCATCACCTCGTGGCCATTGGCCAGCTCGACCCTAAACGTCGCGTCTCTCAGCGACTCCGAGACGACGCCCTCGACCTCTATTGCCTCTGACTTGGGCAAATCTCCCCCTCTAGGTTAGCACCTCGGCGCCCCGGTCCGTTATTGCGACCGTGTGCTCGAAATGGGCCGACAGCTTGCCGTCGGCCGTGACCACGGTCCAATTGTCGTCCAGCACCTCGGTCTCCCACGTGCCGAGATTAAGCATCGGCTCAATCGCTATCGTCATGCCCTCTCTCAGGAGGGCGCCCTTGCCCGGCTGCCCGTGGTTGGGGACCGGCGGGTCCTCGTGCAGCGCCCTGCCGATGCCATGTCCCACGTACTGCCGGACTACGCCGTATCCTCGTGCCTCGGCATACCTCTGGACAGCCGCGGAGACGTCGCCGACGCGGGCTCCCGGCCTCACCTGGGCGATGCCACGCTGCAGGGACTCATGGGTGTCGTCGACCAGGGCCTGCTTGCGCTTTCCGACCCTGCCAACCGCGACCGTGAAGGCGCTGTCGCCGTGGAACCCGTCTACGACCGCGCCCACGTCTATGCTCACGAGGTCTCCATCGCTGATCACCCGACCCGACGGGATGCCGTGCACGACCTCATCGTTCAGGGAGGCACAGATGGTCGCCGGGAAGCCGTACAGCCCCTTGAAGGACGGTACCGCTCCGAGCGCCCTAATCTCTCCCTCCGCCAGCCTGTCGAGCTCGGCCGTGGTCACGCCGGGTCGTATCTCCTCTCGCAGCTTCTTCTTGACCTTGCGCACGACTTCCCCGGCCCTGCGCATGCAGTCCAGCTCCGCGGGAGACTTTATTGTCACCCCCGAAGCCCTCACGCCTCCTATGGAAGCAGTACGCTCGATTGTCCTGTCTCCTCTTCGGCCGGGCTCAGCTGAGCACCGCCCCTATGGCCGTCCTGACCTCGTCGACGGTGCCCTCGCCATCGACCTCCCGCAAGACACCCGCCTTCCGGTAGTAGTCGACCAGCGGCTCGGTCTCGCCGAAGTAGGTCTCCAGTCTCTTTCCGATAGCCTCGGGCCTGTCGTCCTCTCGCTGGTACAACTCTCCGCCGCACGTCCCGCAAGAACATCCCGAGGAGGAATCCCGGCTGTACGGGGCCTGGCATCCGCGGCAGATCAGCCGGCTGGACAGCCGCCTCACCAGCTCATCGGTGCCAACCCTTATGTTCAGTGCGACGTCGATACCGCCCTTTACGGCCTCGTCCAGCGCCTCAGCCTGGGCGAGGGTCCTGGGGAAGCCGTCCAGGAGGTAGCCTCCCCGGCCTTCCTGGCCGTCTATCCAGTCCATCACCATTGCAATCGTCACGTCGTCCGGCACGTACACCCCTCGCTCCATGTAGGACTTTGCGAGGCGTCCCAATTCGGTATCTCGGCTCTGGTGGTCACGAAACAGGTCGCCCGAGGAGACCCTGGGAACTCCCATATCCTCTGCGAGCATGGCTGCCTGGGTGCCCTTCCCGGCGCCGGGCGGTCCCAGCAGGATCAGCTTCAAGCCGCTACCGGATGAACCCTTCATAGTTGCGCATCATCAGCTGCGCTTCGAGCTGCCGCATCGTGTCGAGGGCGACGCCCACCATGATCAGCAGGCTGAAGCTGCTGATAGTGAGGGCCCTCACGTCCGTCGCCTGGGTCACGAACCATGGAGAGATCGCCACGCCGCCGAGAAAGAGGGCGCCTCCCCAGGTTATCCTGACGATAACGCGGTTTAGGTACTCCTGTGTAGGTTTGCCGGGTCTTATGCCCGGTATGAAGCCGCCGTTGCGCTGTAGGTTCTCCGCCAGGTTCTGCTGCTGGAACACGACCATGGTGTAGAAGAACGTGAAGGCCACGACCAGGATGAACAGGCCCACGTAGTACGGGAACTTGGTGGGGTCGAGCGAGTCCGACAGGAACCGCATGGACCGCTCAATGAAGCCCTGGCTCATCGGGTTGCTGAAGTAGCTCGCCACCGTAATGGGCAGGATCATCATGGACGACGCGAATATGAGCGGGATCATGCCGGCGGAGTTGACCCTGAGGGGGAGGAATGTCGCACCGCTCTGGCGCTGCATCCTCCCGCCCCTGAAGACGCTCCGCCCGTACTGGACGGGTATGCGCCGCTGGGCCTCGGTAAAGAGGACGATTATGTAGATGATGGCGAGGCCGAATCCGGCGAGCATCAGCAGGCCGCCGGCCTCGTCGCGCTCCAGGAAGCCGCGACCTATAACCCCTGGGAGCCCGGACACGATGCCGCCGAATATTATCAGCGAGATGCCGTTTCCCAGACCCTTCTCGGTGATCAGCTCGCCGAGCCAGACACAGAACATCGTCCCCGCCACCATGGAGATCACCATCGCAGCGGTGGGGAGGTTGAGTCCGAATGGGAAGTCGGGGAATACCGGCGATTGGCGCAGGAAGGTCAGCGTTCCCCAGGCCTGGAAGAAGGCGATGGGGACCGTGATCCAGTGGGTAATCTGGTTGATGCGCTGGCGGCCGTACTCGCCCTCCTGGGACAGGGCCTTGAGCTGCGGCAGCACCGGGGTCAGTATCTGCATGACGATGGACGAGGTGATGTACGGGTACACGCCCATCGCCGCGACGCTCATGGATGCAAGGGCGCCGCCGCTGAAGAGGTTCAGGAAGCCGAGTATCGCCTCCTGCTCGAATGACTGCGACAGGGCCTGGACGTTGACGCCGGGCACGGGAATGTGGGCCACGAACCTGTAGATGACGAGCATGCCCAGGGTGAACAGTATCTTGGCGCGCAGGTCGGGTATACTCATCGCGTCGATCATCGACTGGATGAGCTGCGGCCTGCTGACCTCCTGCTGCCTGGCTGCCTGTGCCTGCCTCAAGAAGCGATCTCCTCCACGCTGCCGCCGGCGGCCTCTATCTTCCGGCGCGCGGAGTCTGAGAAGCGGTGCGCCTTCACTACCAGCGGGCCGTCCACATCGCCACGACCTAGGACCTTGACGGGACTCTTGAGGTCCCTGATCAGGCCGTTCTCAGCCATGACCTCAGGCGTAACGTCTCCGCCGGAGCCGATTGCGGCCAAGCGGTCGACGTTGACCACGCTGTATTCCTTTCGGAAGATGTTGGTGAAGCCGCGCATGGCCGGCAGGGCCTTGACCAGGGGAAGCTGGCCTCCCTCGAAGCCCGGGCGCACGCCGCCGCCGCTCCGCGAGTTCTGGCCCTTGATGCCCCTGCCGGAGTACGTGCCCCGGCCGCTGCCGTCGCCGCGGCCCTTTCGTCTTCGGTTCTTCTTCCAGCCCCTCGGGGGGCTAAGTTCGTGTTGTCTCATTGCTCTCAGCTCGTGAGTATGGCTTGCGCCCGGCCCGACCGGTTACCCGTCGGCGGGCTTGACTTCGACCAGGTGCCTGACCTTGTTGAGCATGCCCCTGATCGACGGGGTGTCCTCGTGCTCCACGGTCTGGTGGAGCCGCCGCAGGCCGAGCCCCGCCACGGTCCCCCTCTGGTCTTGGGGGAACCCGATGGTGCTTTTCTTCAAAGTGACCGATAGCCTTGCCACGTTAAGCGCCCCTCCGCCTGCCCCGCCTGGGGTGCTTTGGCGCAGTCTCGGCAAGCTGCCGGCGCTTGGCAAACTCGGTCTCCGGGTCCCTCAGCATCTGGAGACCCTTGAAGGCGGCCTTCACGGTGTTGACCGGGTTCGTGCTGAACCGCGCCTTGGTGGTTATGTCCTTGATCCCGGCGAGCTCCACCACGGCCCTGATCGAGCCTCCCGCGATAACACCCGTGCCGGGCGAGGCGGGCTTGAGCATCACCTCGGATGCGCCAAACCTCGACACAATCTCGTGGGGGATGGTGCTGTCCTTGAGCGGCACCTTGATCATGTTCTTCCTGGCGTTGACGCCCCCCTTGCGGACGGCGTCGGGGACCGCGTTGGCCTTGCCCATTCCTATTCCGACGTTGCCCTCGCTGTCGCCGACGGCCACCACAGCGTTGAAGCTGAGGCGCCTGCCGCCCTGGACGACCTTGGCAACACGGGAGATCTTTACCACGCGCTCCTGAAGTCCCTGCTCGTCGGCCTGGTTCCTATCAGAACCCTGGTTCCTATCGGACCGGGAAACCATCAAAAGGACAGCCCTCCCTTTCTCGCCGCATCCGCCACGGCCTTGACGCGACCGTGGTACTTGTATCCTGCCCGGTCGAACACGACCGTGTTTATGCCCGAGCCGACGGCGCGCTCTGCGATGAGCGAGCCGACAATCCCGGCGACATCGGCTTTCGAGCCGCCGTTCTTCCTGGCCTTGACCTCGGAGTCGAGGCTCGATGCCGCCGCCAGGGTTACGCCTTCAGTGTCATCTATGACCTGGGCATACATATGGCGCAGGCTACGGAAGACCACGAGCCTGGGCTTTTCGGCGATACCCCTGACCGTGCGGCGCACGCGCGCGTGGCGAGCGCGCCTTCGAATCCTACTTGTTCCTTCCTTCGGCATTGCTTATACCATGGCCTTCTTGGCGCTCTTGCCGGGCTTGATCCGGACGAACTCGCCCCTGTAGCGGATCCCGTTCCCCGTGTATGCATTGGGGGGCCGCTTGGACCGAATCTCGGCGGCTACCTGCCCGACTGCCTGCTTGTCTATGCCGGACACCTTCACGATGTTGTTGCCTTCGACCTCCAGGGTAACGCCGTCGGGCGGGTCGACATCCACCGTATGGCTGAGCATCACGCTGAGGGTCACGCCCTTTCCGTTCTGCTGCACCCTGTACCCGACGCCGACGAACTCAAGCGTCTTCGAGAAGCCCTCGGTCACTCCCTCGACCATGTTCGATATGAGGCTCCTCGTCAGGCCGTGGAGAGCTCGATGCTCCCGCTGGTCCGACGGGCGGTTCACGACGACGCTGCCGTTCTCGGTAGTTATCGCCATGTCGCTGTGGAAGCTCTGCGTCATCTCGCCCTTGGGACCCTTGGCGGTCACCGTGCGGCCGTCGACCGACACCGATACGGCCTGGGGCAATTCGATGGGTTGTGCGCCTATTCTTGACATATCCGTACCTCTTACCAGACGTAGCAGAGCAGCTCGCCGCCGACCTGCTCTCTCCACGCCTGCTTGCCGGTCATCACGCCCTTCGACGTCGAGAGTATGGAGACGGCAAGGCCGCCGTAGTACCGGGGGATCTCGCCCTTCCTCACGTAGACCCTCAGCCCGGGTGTGCTGACGCGTTTCAGGCCGGTGATAGCAGGCTCGCCGTCCTCGTGATAGTGGAGAGAAAGCCGAATCGCTCCACTGGGAGAGGATGTCTTGACGGTAGCTACGTCGGCAACGAAGCCTTCCTCCCTCAGTATCCTGGCTATGGCCATCTTCATGTTCGACGCGGGTATCGATACCGAGTCGTGTCCGACAAGGATGGCGTTCCTTATCCGCGTGAGCATATCGGCGATCGGGTCTGTTACGGTCATCGTTTTCTTCCTTGGGTCCAGATCCAGGCTACCAACTGGCCTTCCTGATGCCGGGCAACATTCCGGTCAGAGCCATCTCCCTGAAGCAGATCCTGCACAGACCGGCAAACCTGATGTATGCCCGCGGCCGCCCGCAGCGGTTGCAGCGGTTGTACTCGCGGACCTTGTACTTCTTGGGCCTCTTCCAGCTCGCTATTTTCGATGCTTTCGCCAATGTTCACCGGCCTCCGTGTGGCTACAGGCCCGCGGCCTCTGACTCCGATCTTGCGAACGGCATTCCCATCAACTCGAGGAGCCGGAACCCTTCACGGTCGGTCCTCGCCGTCGTGGTGATGACGACCTGGAGGCCCCTGATCCGGTCGATGGAGTTGTAGTCGATCTCTGGGAAGATGATCTGCTCCCGTATACCGAGCGAGTAGTTGCCCCGGCCGTCGAAAGACTCGGGGGAGACTCCTCTGAAGTCTCTGATTCTGGGAAGCGACGAGCTGACGAGCCTGTCGAAGAACTCGTACATGCGCTTATCCCTGAGGGTGACGGCCACGCCGACCGGCGTACCCTCGCGCAGCTTGAAGCCGGCAATGGACTTCTTGGCGCGGGTGACTATCGGCCGCTGCCCGGAGATCTTGGCAATGTCCCCCGTGGCGTTCTCGATGGCCTGGGAGTTCTGGCTGGCCTCCTCGCCGATGCCGATGTTCATCATGATCTTCGTCAGCCGGGGCACCTGCATCACGCTGGAGTACTCGAACTCCTTCATGAGCTGCGGGGTGACATCCGAGCGGAATCGGTCGACCAGCCTTGGCATGGGGCGCGGCGCCGGGGGGGCGGCCGGAGCGGCCTCCTGCTTGCCCTTCCTCGAGGACTTGCGTGCAGACCCGCCCTTTCGGGCCTGGGCCTTCGCGGCGCCTGACGCCTTGCCCTTCCGAGTGGAAGCCTTGCTCGTGGAACCCTGTTCTTTCTTCTCCGTCGTCACTCTATTACTTCTCCACAGCCGCCCCGAGAGCAGACCCGGGCCTTGGTGCCGTCTGCCAGCACGCGATAACGTACCCTTGTCCCCTTGCTGCAGTGCGTGCAGACCAGCAACACGTTCGCCGCAGGGATCGGCATTTCCTTCTGTATTATTCCGGCCTGGCGTACCGTTCCGGTGGCCTTGGTGTGCCGGGAGACGACCCCGACGCCTTCCACGAGCACCTTCCCGATCTTCGGGTATGTCCTGGTCACCTGGCCCTGCTTGCCGCGGTCGCGCCCCTTGATGACTATCACGTTGTCGTCCGCCCGAATCTTCAATTCACAGCACCTCCGGAGCGAGCGAGACGATGCGCATGAAGTTCTTCTCGCGGAGCTCCCGTGCAACCGGGCCGAAGATACGCGTGCCCCGGGGCATGCGGTCCTCGGTCAGTATCACTGCGGCATTCTCGTCGAACCGGATGTGGGACCCGTCGGCCCTCCTGTAGGGCTTCTTGGTCCGCACGATCACAGCGCGGACAACCTCGCCCTTCCTGGTGGCGGAGGCGGGCGCGGCTTCCTTCACGGAGGCGACGATGATGTCGCCCAGTCCCGCGTACTGCCGGCCACTGCCGCCCGGCACGCCGATGCAGCTAATGGTGCGGGCGCCGGAGTTGTCGGCAACCTTGAGGCGAGAGTATATCTGTATCACCGGGTCTCAGTCTCCGTTTTGCCGTCTGCATCGTCAGACGAGGAGCCGGCATCCGATTCGCTCGAAGGCTCCGCGTCGGACTGCGTCTCCTCAGACGATCCGGCATCCGACTCATCACCGGAATCCTCTTCAACCTCGGCGGCTGGCTCGACGTCGTCCTCTGCCTCGTCCGTCTCAGCCTCGGCGACCGGCTCGCTTGCGTCGTCTTCTGCCTCATCCGTTTCAGCTTCAGCGGCGGGCTCAGCGTCGTCTTCGGTCTCGTCCGCATCGGCTTCGGCGGCAGGCTCGCTGTCCTCCGCTGCATCGTCCGCATCGGCTTCGGCGGCGGGCTCGATGTCGTCGTCGGCCTCATCCGTCTCAGCCTCAGCGGCGGGCTCGATGTCGTCGTCGGCCTCATCCGTCTCAGCCTCGACGGCGGGCTCGGCGTCCGCTTCTGCCTCGGCCGTTTCGGCTTCGGCGACGGGCTCGCTGTCCTCCACTGCATCGTCCGTTTCGTCTTCGGCGGCGGGCTCGGCGTCGTCTTCTACCTCGGCCATCTCAACCTCGACCGCCGGCTCCGTGGTTGCGTCCACTGCATCTTCGGCGGCGGCTGCAGGCTCCGGCGCGTCGGCGACGAGCTGTGTGTCCTCGCCAATGTCCTCAGGCCTGACGTCCACCGTCTCGCTGCGCTGCAGCACCTTGACGAGGCGCCAGCGCTTCGTCTTGGACCTGGGACGGGACTCGATGACCTGCACTATGTCCCCGACCATCGAGACGTTTTCGGGGTCGTGGACCATGAACTTGGACATGCGTCGAATCGGCTTCTTGTACAGGCGGTGCGGGCTCCGCCACTCGATCTGGACCACGACCGTGCGGTCCATCTTGTCGCTGACCACTCTACCCGTCCTTACCTTGCGGCGTTCGTAGCTCATCTGGTGGCTTTCGCCAGCTCCCTTTCTGTCATGATCGTATTGATTCTCGCGATGCGCTTCCGGACCCTCTTCACCTGGGTCACGTTGGCGAGCTGCATAGTCGCCACCCTGAACCTCAGGTTCATCAGCTCCCTGTGCGCCTCGTCCAGCTCGGTGGCGAGGTCTTCGTCTACGAGTGCTCTCAGGTCGTCGATTTCCATGTCCCTACACTTCGTGCCGCGTTACTATCTTGGTGCCCATGGGGAGCTTTGCCGAGGCCAGGGAGAGCGCCTCACGCGCCTCCGCATCTTCGACGCCGGCCATCTCGAACAGGATCCTGCCCGGCCTGACGACGGCGACCCAGTGGTCCACAGCGCCCTTGCCGCTGCCCATCCTCGTCTCCGCTGCCCTGGCGGTCACTGACTTGTCCGGGAATATGCGGATCCAGAGCTTCCCGCTCCTTCGGACGTAGCGAGTTATGACGCGGCGCGCCGCCTCGATCTGCCTGGAAGTCACCCAAGCAGGCTCGGTCGCCTTCAGTCCGATGTCCCCGAAATTCACAGTGCTGCCGGCGAGGGCCACGCCCTTGCGCCTGCCCCTGTGCTTATTCCGGTACTTCACTCTCCTGGGTTGTAGCATCCGTTGCCGCCTCTCGCTCGGCCGTAACCGTTACCTCGATGGGAGCCATGTCGTCCTCCTGCTCCTTGGGAGCCGGGAGGATGTCTCCCCTGTATATCCATGCCTTGACGCCTATGCGTCCGAAGTCCGTTGCCGCCTCGGTGACGGCGAAGTCGATGTCCGCTCTCAGGGTATGAAGAGGCACACGCCCCTCCATCGCCTTTTCCCGGCGGGCTATTTCCGCGCCGCCGAGGCGGCCCCCGCAGATGATCTTCACGCCCTGGGCGCCTGCCTGCATAGTCCGCGTGATGGCCTGCCTGACGGCTCTCCTGAAGGCGATCCGGCGCTCGAGCTGGTCCGCGACGTTCCGCGCGACCAGGTATGCGTCCAGCTCCGGCTGGCGGATCTCCTGTACGTTCAGCCTCACGCGCTTGGTGGACTTGCCCTCGATCATCTTCCTGAGCTCTTCCACCTTCTGGCCGCCGCGCCCGATCACGATGCCGGGCCTGGCGGTGTGGACAGTGACGACCACCTCGTTGGAGCGCTCTATCTCTACCTTCGAGATCCCGGCGTCCGGGGACGACGACAGTACGGTGCTTCGGATGTCCATGTCCTCTGCAACCTGGGCCCTGTATTCGCCCGGCTTGGCGGCGAACCACCTAGCCTGCCAGTCCTTGATAACGCCGAGGCGGAAGCCTATCGGGTGTGTCTTATTGCCCATCCGGTCTCCCCTCGTCGATGACTACTGTTATGTCGCAGCTTCTCTTCATGATGCGGGCTGCACGCCCCCTTGCCCTTGCCCTGAACCGTTTCAGGGTCGTGGCCTCGTTTGCGAATGTCTCCACGATCCTCAGCTCCGACGTGGGGCCGAGAAGCTCGGTCTCGGCGTTAGCCGATGCAGACTTGACGACCTTGGCGACCCGCGACGCGATCGGGGACGGCATGAGGCTCAGCATGTCCAGGGCATCATCGACGTACATGCCCCGGACCAGGTCGAGCACGGGCTTGACCTTTCCTACGGATACTCCAGTGTTAGTTGCCTTGGCTATTGCGGGCACTTGTTCACCTAAGCGGGCGTGGTCATCCGCTCGGACCTGGAGGAGTGGCCCCGGAATGTCCGAGTCGGCGCGAATTCACCCAGCCTGTGTCCGACCATGTTCTCCGCGATGAATACGGGCACGTGCCTTCTGCCGTCATGCACGGCGATGGTCAGCCCTATCATGTCGGGCATGATCATCGAGGCTCTCGACCAGGTGCGAATCATCACCTTGGCCCTGCTGCGCTGGGCCGCCTCCACCTTCTTGGCGAGTTTCTCGTCTACGTATGGACCCTTCTTGATGGACCTGGACATACAGCCCTCGCTAGCGCCTGTTCCTGCGCGAGAAGATCATCTTGTCGGACTTCTTGTTCTTGCGGGTCCGGTAACCCAGGGCGGGCTTGCCCCAGGGCGTCTTGGGGCTGGGCATGCCGATGGGCGAGCGTCCCTCGCCTCCGCCGTGGGGGTGGTCGGCGGGCGACATCACAGAGCCTCTCACCTCGGGGCGCCTCCCCAGGTGGCGCTTACGACCGGCCTTGCCCAGCTTGACGTTCTTATGGTCGAGGGCGCCCAGCTGTCCCACCGTGGCCATGCACTCGCTCAGCACCTGGCGGACCTCTCCGGAAGGCAGCCTGAGCAGGGTGTAGCGCCCCTCCTTGGCCAGCACCTGGGCCGCGCCGCCGGCGCTGCGCACCATCTGGCCGCCCCTGCCTATCTTCATCTCGATGTTGTGCACGAGCGTGCCGGTGGGGATCGCCCTCAGGGGAAGGGCATTGCCCAGGCTGACCCCCGCGTTGGGCCCGGCCATGACCTGCGCTCCGACTCTCAGCCCGTTGGGAGCGAGGATGTAGCGCCAGTCGCCGTCCCTGTACTTGATGAGGGCTATGCGGGCCGACCTGTTCGGATCGTACTCGATCGACACGACCTCTCCGGGGACGTCGACCTTGTCCCTCTTGAAGTCTATGACCCTGAGCCTGCGCTTGTGGCCGCCGCCGCGATGGCGGACGGATATTCTGCCGCTCCTGTCCCTGCCCGCGCGCTTCTTGTGCGGCAGGAGGAGCGACTTCTTCGGCTTGTCCGACGTGATGTCGTCGTTGGTCTGGAATACCGCTCCGCGGCGTCCCGGCGTGGTAGGTTTTGCGCTCTTAAGTGGCATCTTAGACGCCCTCGAATATTGTTATTGACTCGCCTGGCGCGAGCGTCACTATCGCCTTCTTCCAGGACCTCTGGCGGCTCAGCCTTGCGCCGTACCGCTTCCTCTTGCCCAGCACCCTGAGGGTGTTGACTCGCTGCACCTTCACGTCGAACGCAGCCTCAACGGCCCGCCGTATCTCCTGCTTGTTCGCCTCGGGCGCGACCTCGAAGACATACGTGCGCTCTTCCTGGAGCAGGGTGCTCTTCTCGGTTACTATCGGCCTTCTCAGGATGCTTTGAGCTACCATATCTGTCCCGCTACGCCGCCTCTGTCACGCGCTCTTGCCGAGACTTCTTGGGCCCCGCCCAAGTCTCCTCGACCTTCCTCAACGCCTCGACCGTCATCACCACCTTGCCGCAGCGCACGAGGTCGACCGTGCTGATGAGCGCGCCCGGGACCGTGCGGAGCTGCGGAATGTTCCTGGCCGCGACGAGCACCTCGGACCCGGCCCCATCGGCCGACAGGAGGGCGGGACCCTGCACTTCCAGTGCGGCAAGCACCTCCGTGAGCTGCCTGGTCTTACCCTCCTGGATGCCCAGGTCTTCCACGATCACAAGGTCGCCGTTGCGCGCCTTCTCCGAGAGCACGGTGACCAGGGCGAGGCGGCGCATCTTCCTGGGTGTGCGCTGCCTGTAGCTGCGCGGCTTCGGTCCGAATGCCACACCGCCACCCACCCATAGCGGGGAGCGAATGGTGCCGGCGCGAGAGAGCCCGGAGTGCTTCTGGGGCCTGGGCTTGCGGCCGCCGCCGGATACTTCGGACCTGGTCTTCACGCTTGCCGTCCCCTGCCGAGCATTCGCAAGGTGCCCGACGACGACCTGGTGGACCAGGGCGGGATTCGGGGGCGCGTCGAAGACGTCGTCGCGCACATCCACGCGCCCGATAGAGTCGCCGTTGCTGTTCTTCAGCCAAATTCGCATTGTCTAGCCCGTCTTGCGGATCATGACGATAGAGTTGTGTGCGCCGGGAACGGCGCCTTCGAGCAGGAGGAGATTCCTGTCGGCGTCGGCCTCGACCACCCTCAGGTTCCGCACCGTGATGCGGGCGTTACCCATGTGGCCCGCCATTTTAAGGCCCTTGATGACACGCCCGGGAGTGCTGCCCGCCCCTATGGAGCCGGGGGCCCTGTGCCTGTCGGACTGTCCGTGGGTCTTGGGGCCGCCCCGGAAATTGTACCGCTTCACTCCGCCGGCGAACCCGCGTCCCTTGCTGGTGCCGGTGGCATCGACCTTCTGCCCGGTCTCGAACAGCCCGACGTCCAGCTTCTGCCCCACCTCGACCTCGCCGCCGTCCTCGATGTCTACTTCGCGCAGATGGCGGAACAGGCCTCCGGAGGGCTTGAGGTGGCCGTCGAGGGGCTGCGAACGCCTCCTGACCTCTTCGAAGCCTATCTGCACGCTCGCGTAACCGTCGCGTTCGGCGGTCTTGACCTGGGTTACCGTGCAGGGGCCGACCTCCAGCGCGGTCACGCAGACGGCGCGGCCATCCTGGTCGAAGTATTGCGTGGTACCTATCTTTTTGCCTAGGAGTCCTCGGACGCTCATTGTTCCCTGCTACATCTTCATCGAAATGTGCACGCCGGCCGGCACGTTGAGCCTGGTCAGCGAGTCTATGGTCTTCGTGGACGGCTCGAGGATGTCTATCAGCCTGTTGTGGGTCCTCAGCTCGAAGTGCTCGCGCGACTTCTTGTAGATGTGCGGCGAGCGGATTACGCAGAACCGCTTAATCGTCGTCGGGAGGGGCACCGGCCCGGCCACCTGGGCCCCCGTGCGCTCGGCCGCCTCGACGATCTGGGTCGCCCAGAGGTCGAGTATCCGGTGGTCGAACGCCTTCAGGATGATCCTTATTCTCTGCTGAGTGACCATTACGCGGGCTATCCTCCGTGTGCGGCCATGACCACATCGGCCTCCGCCGCCTCCTCATATCGCTCGAACTCCATGGAGTATGTCGCTCTCCCCTGGGTAAGGGACCTGAGGGTTCCCGCGTACCCGAAGCTCTCCGCGAGGGGAATCCTGGCCTGCACGGACTGGATGTCGCCCGCTCCTTCGATGCTCTTGATCGGCGCCCTGCGCCTGCCCAGGTCTCCCAGCACGTCGCCCAGGAACTCCCCGGGCGTGGCTATCTCCAGCTTCATTACCGGCTCGAGCCGCATGGGGCGAGCCTTGTCGATTGCAGACTTGGCGGCCATGGAGCCGGCGATGCGGAATGCCATCTCGGACGAGTCGACTTCGTGGTAGCGCCCGTCCACCAGTGTCACCCTCACGTCCACGACGGGATAGCCGGACAGGGGGCCCACGCCCAGCGCATCCTGGATCCCCTTCTCGACGGCGGGGATGAATTCGCGCGGGATTGCGCCTCCCTTGATCTCTTCCTTGAACTCGACTCCACTGCCTCGTTCGAGAGGCTCCAATTCGAGAATCACGTGGGCGAACTGGCCGTGGCCGCCGGTCTGGCGCACCAGCCTGCCTTCGCCCCGCCCCTTGCGGCCGACCGTCTCCCGGTAGGCGACCCTGGGCCTTCCGACATTCGAGTCTACCTTGTATTCGCGCCTCATCCGGTCGACGATGATGTCGAGGTGGAGCTCTCCCATGCCGGAGATTACGGTCTGGCCCACCTCTTCGTCATAGATGACCTCCAGGGTCGGGTCCTCGTCCGAGAGCTTGGAGAGGGCGTCGACGAGCCTGTCCTGCTCGGCCCTGGTCTTGGGCTCGATCGCCATGGAAATGACGGGCTCAGGGAAGGTGATGGTCTCGAGGGAGATCGGTGCGTTCTGGTCGCAGAGAGTGTCGCCGGTGGAGGTCTGCCGCGCTCCAACGACGGCGGCGATGTCGCCGACCTTGACCTCGGCCATGTCCTCGCGGTGCTGCGCGTGCATCTTGACGATGCGCCCAAGCCTCTCTCTGCGGCCCGTCCGCGTATTCAGCACCGCCGAGCCGGCCGCCACCGAGCCAGAGTAGACCCTGAAATATACAAGCCTGCCTATGAACGGGTCGGCCACCGCTTTGAACGCGAGGGCCGAGAACGGCGCCTCGAGCTCTGGCTCCCGCAGCATCTCCTCGCCCGTAGCCGGATCGTTGCCGTGGGCCGGCTCCACGTCGAGCGGAGAGGGCAGGTAGTCCAACACGGCGTCGAGAAGGGGCTGCAGTCCCTGGTTGTTCAGTGCGCTGCCGCACAGTACGGGGACCAGCCTGTACTCGATTGTCGCCGCGCGGAGGGCCCGCTTCAGCTCGTCGGTCGAAATCTCCTCACCCTCGAGGTACTTCATGATCAGGTCGTCGTCCGTCTCGGCCACCCTCTCGATCATCACGTCGCGATGTCTCATGTAGTCGTCCATCGCGTCGTCGGGGACGGGGCCGTCCACGACCGACCTCGGGTTTTCAGGGTCTGTGAGATACGCCTTGCCCTCCACCAGGTCGACGACTCCCCTGAAGGAGTCCTCCTGGCCTAGGGGCATCTGGATTGGCACGGGCCTGGCCTCGAGCCTCCGGGAGATGGAGTCGACGGTCTTGTCGAAGTCGGCCCCTACCCTGTCCATCTTGTTGACGAAGCAGAGGCGCGGCACCTTGTACCTGTCGGCCTGCCTCCACACGGTCTCGGACTGGGGTTCGACCCCGGCGACGGCGTCGAAGATAACCACTCCGCCGTCGAGGACCCTGAGGCTGCGCTCCACCTCGGCGGTGAAGTCGACGTGCCCGGGGGTATCGATGATGTTGATGTCGTACCCCTGCCAGCGGCACGCCGTCGCGGCGGAGGTAATCGTGATCCCCCGCTCGCGCTCCTGGGCCATCCAGTCCATCGCCGTCGTGCCCTCGTCCACCGCGCCTATCTTGTAGATACGGCCGGCCATGTAGAGCACGCGCTCGGTCACCGTCGTCTTGCCGGCATCGATGTGCGCAATGAACCCTATGTTTCGGACAGCTTCGAGTGGTGAGGAGGAAGTCATGATGAGCGATGCAGAGAGGGAGGCGGGGGTGCTGGAGGCTACCACCGGTAGTGAGCGAAGGCGCGATTGGCCTCCGCCATTCGGTGCATCTCCTCCTTTCTCCTGACAGCATTCCCCTGGCTGCGGGATGCCTCCAAGAGCTCTTGGGCAAGGCGCTGGGCCATCGGGCTGCCGGACTTGTCCCGGGCCGACGTGATGACCCACTTCATGGCCAGCGCCTCCTGGCGCTCGGGGCGTATGTCGGTGGGGACCTGGTACGTGGTGCCGCCCACCCTGCGAGACCTGACCTGGACCTGGGGCATGGCGTTTCTCATGGCCTGCCGGAAGACCTCCAGGCCGGAGGAGCGTGACTCCTGCTGGGCAATGTCCAGCGCGCCGTAGACGATCTTCTGCGCCACGGTCTTCTTGCCCTTCAGCATCACCTTGTTTATGAAGCGGGCAAGCTCAACGCTCCCGAATCTCGGGTCGGGCTTGACCTCTCTCTTTTCAGAACGCCTGCGTCTGGCCATTTGATCGAACCTTAGAAACTGAGGGCGGTGCTACCGCCTCTCCTTCTTGCTCCCGTACTTGCTGCGCCCGCGCCTTCGCTCGCTCACGCCGTCGGTGTCCAGGGCCCCGCGCACTATGTGATAGCGGACGCCCGGGAGGTCCTTGACCCTGCCGCCCCTAATCAGGACAACGGAGTGCTCCTGGAGGTTGTGCCCCTCTCCGGGTATGTAGGCGGAAACTTCTACGCCGTTCGTGAGCCTGACCCTCGCCACCTTGCGGAGGGCGGAGTTCGGCTTCTTCGGCGTCTGCGTCCTCACCTGGATGCACACACCGCGCTTTTGGGGGGAGCCGGAGTCCCTCCGGCCCCTGTTCTTTATCGTGTTGAAGGAGAACCTGAGGGCAGGCGCCTTGTCCTTGCGCCGCTTGCTCTTTCGTCCCTTCCGCACCAGCTGGTTCACAGTAGGCATAATTCGACCCTTGTCCTCACTAAGCCAGGTAGAGAATGAAGCACACACCAAGCCGACCGCCCATCACGGGCGACAAAGAGCAATTATAGTCCGGCTACGGGTGCGTGTCAACTTAATGAAGCAGGTTTTGAGATTCATGATTCCAGGTTCCGGGAAAACACCGGCGGCTTTCCGGCAGGCCGCGGAGGGAACGGGGAATCTGACGAGCCGGGTTCGAGGGCGGTTGGAGGCGTCAGACCCCTCCGCCCAGGGTGCGGTCGAGGTTGTACGCCGCGCTGATGAGGGAGAGGTGGGTGAATGCCTGCGGGAAGTTCCCGAGCGCTTCGCCCGTGGTCCCTATCTCCTCTGAATAGAGTCCCAGGTGGTTCGAGTAGCCCAGCATTCTCTCGAAGATGAAGCGGGCCTCGTCGAGGCGCTCCGCCCGGGTGAGCGCTTCGACGAGCCAGAAGGTGCACATGCTGAAGCTGCCCTCCTCCTGGCCGGCAAGCCCGTCCGAGGCCGCCTCGGTCACGTCGTATCGCTGGACCATGCCGTCCTGGGTGAGGTCGTTCAGGACGGCGTCGATAGTCGAGAGCATCCTGGGGTCCGTGGGCGAGATGAAGAAGACGAGCGGCATCAGCAGGTTTGCGGCGTCGACCACGTCCGAGTCGAAGTACTGGACGAAGGCCTGCCTGTTCGGGTTCCAGCCCCGCTCCATGATGGCCTCGTAGATAGCATCGCGCTCCTCGAGCCAGACTTGGCGGTTGGCCGGGAATGAGCGCTTTTCGGCCAGCCTGAGGCCCCGGTCGAGTGCGACCCAGCTCATCAGCTTGGAGAATACGAACTGCTGGCGCCCGCCGCGCACCTCCCAGATGCCCTCGTCGGCGCTGCGCCAGTTGGCCGCCAGCCAGTCGAGCAGCCTCCTGATGTGCTTCCAGAAGTCGTAGGAGATGGGCGCTCCGTACTTATTGTACAGGTAGACGGAGTCCATCAGCTCTCCGAATATGTCGAGCTGCAGCTGGTGATGGGCGTTGTTGCCGACCCGTACCGGTTTAGAACCCCGGTACCCTTCCAGGTGGTCCAGGGCCTCCTCTTCGATGATATGCCCGCCGTCCAGCCTGTACATGATGCCGGGGATTTCGTCGCCCTCCAGCTCGCTGGCCCGGGCCTCCACCCACTTCATGAACTGTTCGGCCTCGGAGGTCAGTCCCACGCGCATGAATGCGTAGACGGTGAAGGCCGCGTCGCGCATCCAGGTGTAGCGGTAGTCCCAGTTCCTGGTGCCGCCGAGGGTTTCGGGCAGGCTGCACGTAGGAGCCGCAACTATCGCGCCTGTCGGGGCGAAGGTCATCAGCTTCAGCGTGAGCACGGAGCGCTGCACCATCTCTCTCCACCGGCCCTTGTAGGTGCACCCTCCTAGCCACCTCTTCCAGAAGGCCAGTGTGTCCTCGAGGAGGACATGCCCGGCGTGCTCGTCCGGGCGTGCGATGGGGCCGGTGTTGTCGTCCACGAGTCCCGCGACGAAGTTGAAGGTCTGGCCGGCGGCGACGTCGAACTCCGAGATGACGGCGCCCCTGTTGTTGACTTCGACCGGGCACCCTTCCGGCAAGGTGAGCCCCAGCGCCAGGCCGGACTCGGACGTGAACTGGACCCCGGACTCAGTCTCGGCAATGCGGTGGCCCGACCTGGCGTAGTCGAAGGCGGGCTCGCACTCGAGCCTCATCCGCTTCGTCCCGCGCACGCCCGTGACCCTCCTGACGATGCGCGGCGAGTGGTGGCCCTCCGGCCCGGCCTGCGAACCCTCGAGGGGCATGAAGTCCTCGAGGAGCACGACCCCGTCAGTCCCGGTGAAGTACGTCATCAGGACGTTGGTATCCGGGTGGTAGAGCTGTCTCGTGACGCTGTCCCCGACGCTGTGGATGCGGAACCGTCCGCCTTCGGCGTCGTCGAGGATCGCGTTGAAGATGCCGGGGGAGTCGAAGTGGGGCAGGCAGCACCAGTCGATGGAGCCGTCCGTGCCCACCAGGGCGACGGTGTACAGATCGCCGATTACGCCGTAGTCGTCTATGGGTTTGTACGGCATTTCCCGTCCGGAGAGTCCGCCGGTGGCGCCGGCGCTGTTACACGGCCCTGACCCGGTTCTCCACTGCGCCGATACCGTCCAGGCTGATGCGGACTACGTCGCCCTCTTCGAGGGGGCCGTCGGCCACGCACCCTCCGGTATACACGATGACCACGTCGGGAGGCGAGTCGTGGGCGGTCACCCACTTCACGATCTCTTCCGGCGGCCTGCGATGGTCGGTGGTGTTGGTCGAGGAGCCCGCCTCGCCGCCATTCCGGGTGATGGTCAGCTCCATGCTCCGTCCCATCGGGTCGGGCATGGTCTCGGGTGTCACGACGCACGGGCCCAGAGAGGCACAGCCGGTGAACACCTTGCTGGGCACCATCCACCAGATGGTCTGCCCCATCAGACCGCCGGCTACCTCGTTGCCGGTGCTGTAGGCGACGATCCTGCCCTTGTAGAGCACGAGCACGAGCTCGCCCTCCGCGACCGAAGTCGTGTCGGAGCGGATGCCGATGTCGTCGTAGGGACCGGCCAGGCGCGTAGGGCCGCCCTTGTACATGACGGGAGGCCGATCGGCCTCGTATGCGGTCCTCGTGAAGTCGGGCATGGCGTTGACCGCTTCGTCAGGAACGGGATAGTTGCCGATGCCGCCTGCCCAGATCTCGGCCGGGTCCAGCGGGCGGATGACTCTCGTCCCGCCCGGACCTGCCTTGGACGACTCGACAACCGAGTCGAGGTCGAACACAGGGCCGTCCCCGGAGGAGAGCACGTTGCGGGCAATGTCGTCTATGGACTGTCCGCCAACGTAGCTCACCTTCATCAGGTCGTCGAAGCCCTCGACCTCGTCGTTGAGGGCCGTGAGGGAGGCGAGCCTGCCCGGCTCGGACTCCGCAGTGAGGTGAACATTCCCGATGTCGTCGCGTATGCGGTAGTAGCGCATCTGTGCCTCCGGGTCCCGCCCACGGTGTACTGGCCTCGTTCCGCGGGCGTTCTCCTCCGGGTCCTGCTAGCCCTGGGCCGCCTTGTTCAGGTCCGAGCCTGCCGTGAATCCTACCCGCTTGTGTGGGGGTATGGTAACCAGGTCGCCCTGCCCACCGCGAATCGGCCTGACCCGCCGGGCCTTCACGTCCCTGATAGAGAAGGAACCGAATCCTGTGAGCACGACCTTGTCGCCCCTGGTCAGGGCATCCTGGATGCTGTCGAGCACCGCATTCAGGGCGTCCTCGCCCTGGGCCCTCGACCCGTCCAGGCGGGTCGCGACCCTTGCTGCGATGTCGCTCTTCCTAAGCGTAGCCATAACAGACGTGGCCTCCTGCATGTCATGGGCGCACGTTACCCATGCGGGCTGTGCGCGAGATTCAGGGATGTTATTCGGTATGGAATACACGTGTCAACCGATTCAGTCTCAATTTACGGCGATTGGCGCCCGGCCCGGCGACCGTCTCCCGGCGTGCTAAGTCGGACGCCAGCCTACCCTAGCGGACATAGGTGCCCGGACTCCCGAGGGTGTATAATCGAAGTGTGGCGGACGGGTACTCTGCCCGTCCGAGGAGCTGCCGGGGATGTACCAGGACGACGTCCACTCAACCGAGCAGGAAGCGCCGCCTCCTACGCCGGCCCAACACGGGGTCAGGCTCACTATCTGGGGAGCGATATTCCTCGTTGCCTTCGGGATGCTCCTGGGGCTCGTGCTGGCTTGGGGGTCCCTTGGGACCACGCGGCCCACGGCCCTGTTCGACGAGGGACAGGTCACCTCTGTATTCGAGCGCGCCAGTCCCGCGATCGTGGAGATAGGCGTCTCCCAGCTGTTCAGCAGGCAGAGCGGGTCGGGGTTCTTCGTCGACGACGAGGGGCACATCGTCACGAACGCACACATCGTCGACATGGACGGCGACGTCGTGGTCACGCTGCACGACGGCAGGAGGCTGGAGGCGACCGTGCTGGGCAGCAGCAGGGCCGACGACCTGGCCATACTGCGGGTGGACCCGGACCTGGCCTCGGACATCGAGCCGCTGAGGCTGGCCGACTCCGACAGGGTAATCCCGGGCCAGCTCGCCATAGCCATCGGAAGTCCCTACGAGAACGCGAACTCGGTATCCGTTGGCGTGGTCAGCGGCAAGGACAGGAGCCAGGTGGGCTCCCTGAACCGGCCTATCCCCGAGATGATCCAGACCGATGCGGCACTAAACCCAGGCAATTCGGGAGGGCCCCTCCTGAACTCCAGGGGAGAGGCGATCGGGGTGGTGTCGGCGGTACAGATCGATCCATCCAGGTTCGGGTCGGGTGCACTGCTTCAGAGAGGCGTCGGCTTCGCGGTGTCCTCCAACACGCTGCGCCAGCTGCTTCCCAGCCTGCTGCAGGCCGAAGAATACAAGCGTCCCTGGATCGGCATCATGGGGCGGCCGCTGACGCCGAGCCAGGTGCGGGTGCTAGGGATACCGGACCAGGTGGGCGTGTACGTCAGCAGGATTTGCAGGAACAGCCCCGCCGAGCGTGCCGGGCTTCAATTCGACGATTTCAGCAGAGTCCCGTCGGGGCGAGGCGACTTCATCACTGCCGTGGACGGCGAACCCGTCTCCAGTGTTGCCGACATCGTCGAACACCTGAACACTCTCAGACCGGGGGATAAGGTGGACCTGACGATCATGCGTGAAGGCCAGCAGCAGTCCGCGGCGGTGACCCTGGACGAATGGAAGTCGTGCACGCCCTAACGGAAACGCCTTCGGACCCCCAAATCGTGCCCTCGGGGTCGACTAGTCGATGACCCGAATGCCGGACGTAGCCATAATCGGCGGCGGCATCGTGGGCGCGGCCACGGCCTACTACCTGGGTGAGGCGGGAGTATCCACCGTCGTCATCGAGCGCGACGCCGTAGGAAGTCACGCCTCCGGGCACGCCTACGGGGGCCTGAGCGCGATGGCCGGGCCCGGGGTGCACGGCCCCACACAGGAGCTCAGCCGTCTCAGTGTCAGGCTCTACCGGGAGATGGCCGGGACGCTGCCGGACGAGACGGGCGTCAACTTCGAGTACCGGGACCGGCCATCCTTGATACTGAGCCTCACGGACGAGGAGGCGACGGCCGCCAAGGCGGGGCTGCCGGTGATGCAGCGGGAGGCCGGCTACACGGTCTCGTGGCTGGAGGGCGACGACCTGTCGGCAGTCGAGCCGCGCATCTCCCCGGAGGCGCGCGGCGCGGTGTACATCGAGGGCACGTCGGACCTGGAGCCGCAGCGCCTTACGACGGCCCTGGCCAAGGGCGCGGAGATCAGGGGCGCGCGCTTCGAGCATGGCGAGGTCACCGGGGTGACCCGTGACGGCGCGAGTGTGACCGGAGTGACCCTCGGCGACAGGCACATCCCCTGCGGCAAGGTGGTGATCGCGATGGGGCCGTGGAGCGGGGCTGCATCGGAGTGGCTGGGCTTCCCCATAGCAGTGCGCCCGCTGAAGGGGCAGATACTGCGGCTCAGGGCTTCGGGGGCTCCGTACCGGTGCTCGATGGGCTGGGCGGGCAACTACGCCGTCACGAAGCCGGACGGCCACGTATGGGCTGGCACCACCGAGGAGGAGGAGGGGTTCGACGAGACTCCCACTCCGCAGGCCCGGGAGACGATCATGGCGGCGCTGGTGAAGATGGTGCCAGCGCTGGGCGACGCACAGGTCGTGAGGCAGACAGCCTGCCCGCGCCCCCTGTCGGCGGACTACATGCCGCTCCTGGGGCCTGCGCCCGGCTGGGAGGGCGTCTACGTGGCCACCGGCGGCGGGCGCTCGGGCATCATACTAGGGGCCTCGATGGGCCGCATCACAGCAGACCTGGTCGCCCGGGGTACCTCCGACATGGCGATACGGGACTTCGACCCCGGGCGGTTCGCAGGTGGGTGACGGCCCGGAGCTGAACGTCGCCAACGTGCTGCTGGCGGCCTTGCCGCTGGTGGCCCTGCTGGCGTCCATCCTCGCACTGAAGTGGTCCGCGCCGCGCGCGGGGGCCGCGGCCTTCCTCGTGGTGGCCGTCATCGCGCTGCTTTTCTTCGAGTCCGACCCCAGGCTGGTCGCCATCGGCAGCGCGAAGGGCCTGAGCCTGAGCTTCTTCGTCCTGTCGATCATCTGGACGTCGGTGCTGCTCTACAACGTGGTCGACGAGCTGGGCGGCATCGACGTGATCGGCCGGACCATGACGCGCCTGGTGGAGGACCCGCTCGCCCAAGCCCTGGTAGTCGGCTGGGCTTTCTCCGGGTTCATGCAGGGGATAGCGGGCTTCGGCGTGCCCGTGGCAGTGGTGGCGCCGCTGATGGTCTTCATGGGCTTCGGCGCGGCGCGGGCCGCGGCCATCGTGCTGGTGGGCCACGCATGGGCGGTGACCTTCGGGTCGCTCGGCTCGTCGTACTTCACGATACAGCTCGTGACTGAGATCCCCGGCGAGGAGATAGGCCCCCACATGGCGGCGCTCTTCGCGCTGCCGACCATCGTGACCGGCTTCGCCGTCGCACATCTCGAAGGGGGGATGAAGTCCCTGCGGCGGGGGATCCCCATCGTCCTCATCATGGGCGGCTCGATGGCCCTGTGCCTGTGGGTCCTGGCGTGGGCCGGCGCGCCCCAGGTGGCGTCGCTGGTATCCGGCCTCGTCGGGTGCGGCGTCGGGTGGCTGGTCGCGAAGACGCCGCTGCTGCCTTCGCCATCCCGCGAAGCTGAGAAGCAGTCCACCGCCCCAGAAGCGCAGGGTGGGCCCAGCTTCCACATGGCCTTCCTGCCCTACTACGCGGTGCTGGCGCTCAGCGTGCTCTCACAGGTGCCCGCGGTGAAGGAGCTGGGTGCGCCGCTGTTCTGGGGCCTGGACTACCCGGCGACGGAGACGGGCACGGGCTACTCTGTCGACGCGCAGGACAGCTACGCGAAGATCAGGCTGCTGCGTCATCCCGCCCCGCTGATACTGCTGTCGCTGGCGTTGACCTACGGCGTGCTGCTCGTGCGCCGGGAGTGGAAGCCGGGCGCCGGTCTCACAGCGGCCAGGAAGACCTACTCGCAGTGCGTCCCGACCAGCGTCGGCATCGCGACCATGGTGATGATGGCGCTTGTTATGACGGACGCGGGGATGACCGTGCTGCTGGGCAGGACGATTGCCGACATCACGCAAACGGCCTTCCCTGTGTTCTCGCCGTACATCGGGGTGCTGGGGACGTTCATGACGGGCAGCAACACGAACTCGAACGTGATGTTCGGCGTGCTGCAGCAGGAGACGGCCGGCGCCCTCGGGGTGTCTGCCGTCACAATCGCGGCCGTCCAGTCGATTGGGGGCTCGCTCGGTAGCGCCATCGCCCCTGCCAAGGTGCTGGTGGGCACGGCCATCGTGGGCCTGTCCGGCAAGGAGGGCGAGGTTATGAAGCGGACCATCCCCTACTGCTTGCTGATCGTGCTGCTGGTCGGCATCCAGGCCTGGATAGTACTCAATCTGCTGTAGGTGGGCTCAATGTTCGACAGAATCAGGCAACGCGCATCAGGGACCTTCGCCAAGGACAGGGTCAAGCAGTACGCGTTCTGGGCGATAGTGATCGACTCGCCGCTCGTCTACATCGGCGCCGTCACCCTCGACGACCCGGCCCTCACCCTCGGGTCGCTGGCCGTCCTCGCCGGGGCCGGGGCGATGGCCCTCTGGGCGTACTGACCCGAAATGACCGGCAGGCCCAGGAACGTCCTGGTGATGCAGTCCGGGGGCAGCACCGCGGTACTGAACAGGAGCCTTGCGGGCGTTGCCAGGACCGCCTCCGCCAGCCCCTCGTTCGGCCGGATATTGGGCGCGGCTAGGGGAATCGAGGGCCTCGTCGGGGGCAGGTTCGTGGAGCTAGGCGATGTCCCGGCTTCACGGTGGGACGCTATCTCGCGGACCCCGGGGGGCGTCCTCGGGTCGACCCGCACGAAGCTTGGCCCGGCCGAGGTCGAGGCGTCGCTGAGGCGGATCGAGGCGATGGGCATCGGCTACTGCTTCATCATCGGGGGCAACGACTCCGCCGAGAACGGGCATAGACTCGCGCGGGCGGCGCGGAGTGCGGGGCTGGCCCTGTCGGTCGTCAACGTGCCCAAGACCATCGACAACGACCTGCTCGCGACGGACCACTCGCCCGGGTACGGCAGCGCCGCCAGGTTCGTCGCGCTGGCCGCGATGGGCATCGGGCGCGACGTGGAGACGATGGGTCCCGCGGCCCCCGTCGCGGTGCTGGAGGTGATGGGCAGGGACGCGGGCTGGCTCGCGGCCGCATCGGTACTTGGCAAGCGCGAGGAGCGGGACGCCCCGCACGTCGTGGTCGTGCCCGAGGAGCCGGTGGTCGAGGACCGGTTCCTGGGACTGGTCGAGGACGCGTATGCCAGGTACGGGACGGCGGTGATCGTCGCCGCGGAGAACGCGCGGGGGGAGCACGGGGTCCTGGGCTCGAACGAGCCCTGGTACGTGGACGACTTCGGCCACCCGTACTACGAGGGCGCGGGCAGGTATCTGTCAGGGCTGGTGGGCCGGAGGCTGGGGGTGCGAGTCCGCTACGAGAAGCCGGGGTCGATCCAGCGCTCGCTCGCCGAGACGGTGTCACGCACCGACGCCCTGGAGGCCGAGATGGCAGGGCGGGCTGCGGTGATGTATGCCGAGGACGGCACAACGGACGTGATGGTGACGCTGGAGCGGGAGGGTGGCGAGATGTATGCCTGCCGCACCGGAACGGCGCCGCTTTCGGAGGTTGCTGGTGGGGTCAAGACCCTGCCTCCGGCCATGTACGACGCGGAGTCCTCGATGCCCACTGGGGACTTTGCGGCATACGCGGGGCCGCTCATCGGGGGGCCGCTGCCCCGGCTGGAACGGCTGGACCTTCCAAAGGGGAACTGACGCGCGCGGATTCCTCGAAGAGTTAAACTATAGGCAGGAGGTGTGCCATGGCAGGAAACATGCGGTTGTGGATAGGACTTGCGGTCGTTGTCGTGATCGCCGGCGGGGCATTTGCATGGTGGCTGCTGGCGCCTCTCTTCTTCGACACGGAAGTCCAGGAGGAGTTCCCCTTCGCCGCCAACGCGGAGATGCCGGCCGGAGTCACCATGGCGGAGGCCGAGAAGGTCATGGCGACCATGGCCAAGGTGGACCTGCCGATGACCGAACCGATGATGGAGCCGATGAAGGAGGCCGAGGCCCTCAAGACCGGGCAGTTCATGGGCGCGGACTCGTTCCACAAGGGCGAGGGCACGGCCACGGTGTACAGGCTTCCCGACGGCTCGGGCGTCCTGCGGATGGAGGACTTCAAGGGCACGAACGGCCCCGACCTGCGCGTGATACTCACACCCCACCCCGACCCCGGCAGCCGCGACGACGTCCACCAGGACGGCTACGTCGAGCTGGGCAAGCTGAAGGGCAACATCGGCAACCAGAACTACGAGATACCGGCGGAGACGGACCTCGACTCGGTCGGCGCCGTCGTCATCTACTGCAAGCCGTTCCGGGTGATCTTCAGCACCGCGCCGCTCCAGTAGCCGCCAGCCCAAGAGACGGAGGCTGCCTGCGCATCCGGGTCCCTCCGCCGGCTGCGATGTGGCTCCAGCAAGGATCCTGTAGCTAACCTACTGCCATTAGGTATAGTATGATTTGCTACGTGCTCTCGGGTGATAGGAGTCGGATATGACGAGCGCAACGGCCGCGCAGACCAAGCTGCTGACCGCCGATGAGCTGCTGCAACTCGACGCCAAGGGAGTTCGCGGAGAGCTGATCCGTGGGGTGCTTTGCGAGAACATGTCGACAGGAATTGAACATGGCGCGATAGTGGTGAATCTAAGTTCAGAGTTGAGAAGTTTCGTCAAGCCTCGGAGGCTGGGGAAGTTGACTGCCTCGGACTCTGGCGTCTGGCTAGAGCGCGACCCTGACACGGTGCGAGAGCCCGACATAGCGTACTTTTCGGCTGAGAGGATGCCGCCGGGCGTGAGGGTCACCGGCTATGCGGAGACGCCTCCCGACCTGGTCGTGGAGGTCGTATCTCCCAGCAACACCGTTCGGGAGGTCAACGACAAGGCGTTCATGTGGCTGGGCTTTGGAGTCCGTCTCGTGTGGGTCGTGTATCCGGACACGCGAACGGTGGACGTGTACCAAAGTGGCCGTGCGGTGACGACCCTTACCGAGGACGACTCCCTCGACGGCCTGGGCGTGCTGCCGGGTTTCGCGTGCGCGGTGAGCGAAATCTTCGAAGATTGAGCACGGCGAGAATCGGGTTCATCGGCGGGTCCGGCCTGTACGAGATGGACGGCCTCGAAGGGGCCCAGCCGGTGGACGTGGACACACCGTTCGGACCGCCCAGCGACAGCATCGTCGTCGGGGAGATGTCGGGCGAGAGGGTCGCCTTCCTGCCGAGGCACGGGCGCGGTCACAGGATCTCCCCCAGCAACCTCCCGGCCCGCGCCAACATCTACGCGCTCAAGCTGCTGGGGGTCGAGCGCGTCGTCTCCATCAGCGCGGTCGGTAGCCTGCAGGAGCGGAACAGGCCCCTGGACATGGTCGTGCCGGACCAGCTGATCGACCGCACCCGGGACCGTCCCAGGACCTTCTTCGATGAAGGCATCGTCGTCCACACTGCTTTCGCCGAGCCCTACTGTCTGGTCCTGAGGCAGGCGGTGTGGGAGGCCGCGTCGGGCGAGGCGACGGCGCATTGGGGCGGGGCGTGCGTCGTGATCGAGGGGCCGCAGTTCTCGACGCGCGCGGAGTCCGAGCTATTCCGCTCCTGGGGGGCGGCGATAATCGGCATGACGGCGCTGCCGGAAGCAAGGCTGGCCCGCGAGGCGGAGATGTGCTACGCGACCCTCGCGCTGGTTACCGACTATGACACCTGGCACGAGACGGAGGAGCAGGTCTCCGTCGAGCTGGTGGTCCAGAACCTGCTGAAGAACGTGGACGCGTCGCGGCGGGTCGTCCGGTCGCTGGTGACCGGTATCCCGTCGGAGCGGAACTGCGGGTGTGCATCAGCCCTCGACAATGCGATAATTACCAGTCCCGAGTTGATCGGGGATGAAACGAGAGCGCGGCTGTCGGCCCTGATCGGCCGTTACCTGGAGCCGCATGGAGGTGTCGATGCCCAGACGTGAGCAAGGCGAGCCCTACTACCGCCTTACCTTGGACGAGGCGGGCGAGATGTACGAAGGCGACGAGTCGGTGGTCATTGACGTGCGCCGGGACGACGAGTACGAGGCCGGCCACATCAAGGGGGCCGTCTTCATCCCCGTCGACGACGTGCTGGCGCGGATCGACGAGCTGCCGGACGACAAGAACCTGCTTTTCATCTGCGCGCAGGGCGTGCGCAGCGGCCTGGCATGCGAGATGGCGGCGGCGATGGGGTTCGACACGGAGAAGCTGTTCAACATCGAAGACGGCACGGAGGCGTGGATAGAGCACGGCCTTCCGGCCAGCTACGGCTCCGACGAATAGGGTGACCGGCTCCCCTTCGGCCCCAGACGGGCGCTTTCGCCCCGCGCCGCCGGGCGCCGTGCTGGCGGTGGGCACGGTCGCCTACGACACCGTGCAGACCCCGGCGGGGCGCCGCGAGGAGGCCCTGGGCGGCTCGGCAGCCTACTTCTCGGTGGCCGGAAGCTACTTCACGGACATCGGGCTGGTGGCGGTGGTCGGCGATGACTTCGACCCGGCCCACGTTGCGCTGCTGGAGTCCCACGGCGTCGACCTGTCAGGCCTGGAGACGAAGCATGGCAGGACGTTCAGGTGGTCCGGGGTATACGGCGCGGAGGACGTGAACACCAGGGACACCCTGGACACGCAGCTCAATGTCCTGGCCGGGTTCGAGCCAAGGTTGAGCGACGCCCACCGCGGCCAGGAGTACCTGTTCCTTGCCAACAACGACCCTGGGCTGCAGATGTCCGTGCTCGACCAGATGACCGAGAGGCCCAGGCTGGTGGCGCTGGACACGATGAACTTCTGGATCGACGGCAGCAGGGAGGCCCTGGAGCGGGTGGTGAGCGAGGTCGACGTGCTCTTCATGGACGAGGCCGAGGTGCGGAGCTTCTCCGGGGAGGCGAGCCTGCTGGCGGCTGCCCGTCGTATCATGGATATGGGCCCGGCGGTCGTGGTCGTCAAGCGGGGAGAGCACGGGGTGCTGGTGGTGCAGGAGTCGGGCCTGTTCGCGGCGCCCGCCTACCCTGTCGACGGCGTGGTGGACCCCACGGGCGCGGGCGACTGCTTCGCCGGCGGATTCGTGGGATACCTAGCGGCAACGGGCGACCTGAGCCCTCCGGGGTTTCGCAGGGCGGCCATCGTGGGTAGTGTAATGGGGTCGTTCGCGGTGGAGAGCTTCAGCCTGGACAGGGTAAGCTCCCTGGAGCGGGGCGACATCGAGGGACGGTTCAGGACACTTACGGAGATCACGGCGTTCGCCCCGCTGGGCGAGGGCGAGTCGCTGCCCGGCCCGCGGGGCCGGTAGTGGAGAGGAGCAAGACTTGGTAACGAAGATTTCGGGAGACATAAGGGACGCGTCGCTGGCGCCGGAGGGCCACCGGCGGATCGAATGGGCCGCGAGGGAGATGCCCGTCGTACGGCTCATCAGGGAGAGGTTTGCGCGAGAGAAGCCGCTGTCCGGCCTGACTCTCGCGGCATGCCTGCACGTCACGTCGGAGACTGCAAACCTCGCCCTGGCCCTGAGAGATGGGGGCGCTGAGGTGGTCCTCTGCGCCAGCAACCCTCTCAGCACGCAGGACGACATCGCCGCGGCGCTGGACGGGGAGGACGGCATTTCGGTGTTCGCCATCAGGGGCGAGGACAACGACACCTACTACTCCCACATCGACACCGCGCTGGACGCAGGGCCGCACCTTACGATGGACGACGGCGCGGACCTGGTCGCGAGGCTTCACTCGGTACGGACCGAGAAGCTGGAGGGCATGATCGGCGGGACCGAGGAGACGACGACAGGGGTGATCCGGCTCACCAGCCTCGCGGAGGCAGGGAAGCTGATGTACCCCATCATCGCGGTCAACGAGGCGGAGACGAAGCACTTCTTCGACAACCGGTATGGCACCGGCCAGAGCACCCTGGACGGCATCACCCGCGCCACGAACGTGCTCTGGGCGGGCAAGAACGTCGTCGTGGCCGGCTACGGCTGGTGCGGCAAGGGCGTCGCCATGCGCGCAAGGGGCATGGGGGCGAACACCATCGTCACGGAGATCAACCCCGTGCGGGCCCTCGAGGCGGCCATGGACGGGCACCGGGTGATGACGATGGACGAGGCCGCCCCCGTCGGGGACATATTCATCACGCTCACGGGCGGCATGAAAGCCGTGGACGGGCGGCACATCGACGCGATGAAGGACGGCGCGATAATCGCGAACAGCGGCCACTTCGACGTCGAGATCGACATAGGGGCCCTCGAGGAGTCCTCGGACGGCAGGCAGCCGGTTCGGAACTCGGTGGACGAGTACCTGATGCAGGACGGCAGGAAGCTCTACCTGCTCGGCGAGGGCAGGCTGGTCAACCTGGCCGCAGCGGAGGGCCACCCCTCAGCCGTGATGGACATGAGCTTCGCGAACCAGGCGCTCTCCTCCGAATACCTTGCCCTGCGCGCCGGCAGCCTGAAGAGGAAGGTCCACCTCGTGCCCAGGGACATCGACCAGGAGGTCGGCAGGCTGAAGCTGGCGGCGATGGGCATCCGCATAGACAGCCTTACGGACGAGCAGCAGGAGTATCTCGAGAGCTGGCACATCGGGACGTAAGCTCCCGCCCGCCGGACTCCCAGCACACGATGGAGGAATAGAAGTGCCGTACAGCCTCAGCGAGTCGCCCAGCTACCTGTTTACCTCGGAGTCGGTGACGGAGGGTCACCCCGACAAGCTGTGCGACCAGGTCTCGGACGCAGTGCTCGACGCCATCCTCGCCCAGGACCCCGCAGGCCGCGTGGCCTGCGAGGCGTGTACGACCACCGGGCTGATGGTCGTCATGGGAGAGATCACGACGGAGGCCCGCATCGACGTGCCGGACCTGGTCAGGAGCGCCATCAGGGACGCCGGTTACACGGACGCGGACTACGGGTTCGACTACGAGTCCTGCGGTGTCATCGTGTCGCTCAACCGGCAGTCGAGCGACATCGCCGGCGGCGTGGACGTGGCCCTGGAGGTGAGGGGCGAGGTGGACGCGGTCGACGCGAGCATCGAGATGCTCGGGGCGGGCGACCAGGGCATGATGGTCGGCTACGCCTGCAACGAGACGGACGAGCTGATGCCCATGCCGATCGCACTGTCGCACAGGCTCACGAGACGCATGGCGGAGGTCAGGAAATCTGGCCTCCTTCCTTTTATGCGCCCGGACGGCAAGTCCCAGGTCACCATCGAGTACGCGTACGGCAAGCCGAAGAGGGTCGACACGGTGGTGCTGAGCACGCAGCACTCCCCCGACGTCAGCCAGGCGGAAATCGAGAGCAGCCTCATCGAGCACGTTGCCGCCGCCGCGATCCCGTCGGACCTGCTCGACGACGACACGATATACCACGTCAACCCGTCGGGCCGGTTCGTGATCGGCGGCCCCAAGGGCGACGCGGGCCTGACCGGGCGCAAGATCCTCGTCGACACCTACGGCGGCATGGCCAGGCACGGCGGCGGCGCGTTCTCCGGCAAGGACCCGACGAAGGTCGACCGCTCGGCTGCCTACGCCGCGCGGTGGGTCGCCAAGAACCTGGTGGCCGCCGGGCTGGCCGACCGGCTGGAGATACAGGTCTCGTACGCCATCGGGATGGCCAAGCCCATGTCCGTGTCGATCGAGACATTCGGGACGAACAACGCCCCGGACGACGTGATAGTCGAGCTGGCCGACAAGCACTTCGACCTGAGGCCAGGCGCGATCATCCGCGACCTTGGGCTGAGGGCGCCGATCTACAAGCAGACCGCCGCCTACGGGCACTTCGGACGCGACGACTTGGACCTGCCGTGGGAGCGCACCGACCGGGCCGAGGCCATTCGCGAGGAGTGGGGACGGGCGGGCGGGAGCTAGGGCCTGCGCCGGTCATGGCTGGCGACGCCGCCAAACGGGTCCTCGACGCCGCATACTCGGGCAGGCTGAGTCCGGCCGCCCTCGCCAACCTCGAGCGCTGGCTGACCGAGCCCGGCCTCGCCGCCTTCGTGCCCGAGATCAAGGCGCTGGCCGCCTCCGAGAGCTGGGACGAGCTCGAGGACGCCTTCGCCGCGCGGCTCAGGGTGGGCACGGGCGGGATTCGCGGCCCGCTCGGCCCGGGGCCCAACCGCATCAACTCCCGCACCATTGGCGAGGCGGCCCAGGGACTGAGCGCCTTCATCGACGACTACGGCGCCGGCGCCAGGAAGGCGGGCGTGGTCGTGGGCCACGAGGCCAGGCGGCAGTCCAGGGAGTTCGCGGAGCTGTCCTGCGAGGTGTTCGCAGCGAACGGCATCCGGTCGCACCTGTTCGACGGGCTGCGCGCCACGCCGGAGGTCTCCTTCGCGGTACGCCACCGGGGGGCTACCGCCGGGGTCCAGATCACCGCGTCCCACAACCCGCGGACCGACAACGGGTTCAAGTTCTACTGGTCCGACGGCGGGCAGGTCGTCCCGCCCCACGACGCCCGGTTCATGCAGCTCGTCACGGATGTCGACGAGGTCCGGCGGATGCCGCTGGCCCAGGCTGAAGCGAAGGGACTCGCATCGATCATCGGCGCGGACGTGGACGAAGCGTACCTGGGCGCGGTGCGGGGCCTGGCCTCGGGGGGGAGCACGTCGGCGAAGGTCGTCTTCAGCCCCATGCACGGCGCGGGCTCGACCAACGTCCTGCCGGTGCTGCAAGCGGAGGGTTTCGACGTCACGGTCGTGCCGGAGCAGGCCGAGCCCGACGAGGGATTCCCCACCGCCGCGGGCGACCTGATCAACCCGGAGTTCCCCGAGGTGATGGAGCTGCCCGTGAGGCTCGCGGAGAACATCGGCGCGGACGTCGCGATCTGCGCCGACCCGGACGCGGACCGCATCGGCGTCGCGGCGAGGACCGACTGGGAGTCCGACCGTGTAAGCATCTTGACCGGCAACCAGGTGGGCGCGGCGCTGACTCACCACATCCTCTCGCGCCGCAGGGATGAGGACGAGCTTCGCGGCGACGAGGTGGTGATCAAGACGCTGGTCACGACGGGGCTGATCGCGGACGTGGCCCGGAGTTTCGGCCTGGAGCCTGTGGACGACCTGCTCGTCGGGTTCAAGTTCATCGCGCAGGTCATCGGCGGCCTGGACGACCCGTCGAGGTTCGTGTTCGCGGCGGAGGAGAGCCTTGGCTACCTGGCGGGCGATTTCGTGCGCGACAAGGACGCGGCCATCGGCGCGCTGCTGGTGTGCGAGATGGCCTCGCGGCTCAGGGACCGGGGCGCGACGGTGCCCATGTACCTGGACGAGCTGTACGCCGGGTACGGCTACTACAGGAATGCGCTGCTGCTCGTCGAGCTGCCCGGCAGCACCGGGCGCGACGTGATGACGGAGGTGATGCTGGGCCTGCGCGCGGACCCGCCGCAGCGCCTGGCCGGGATGGCTGTGACTGCGATGGAGGACAGACTCGACGAGGCCGCGCGTGCGCCGGACGCGTACCGCATGGGCGGGTCGGCCGACATCGTGACGCTGTACCTGTCCGACGACCGGCGGACGCGCGTCACCGTCAGGCCGTCGGGCACCGAGCCGAAGCTGAAGGTGTACGTGCAGCACTACGCCCCCGCGGGCCCGTCGCTCGAGGACACGAAGGCCAGGGGCGACGAGGAGGCCACGGCCCTGGGCGATGCGATCCTGGACCGCTGCGGCGAGATGCTCAGCGCAGAGCTTCGCCACGAGTGGCTGCGAGCCGACCGCCGGGTCGTGTAACGCCAAGCTTCCCTTCCCTGCGAATCAGCGTGGGCGGCTTAGGTATACAATGCACCTACACAACGGGAGAGCCATGAGTGACTCGACGACCACCGAAGAGATCATCGGAGCGGCTGGCGGGACGCAGGCAGCTAGCCTCCCACGCTCGATCCGTGACGGCAGCGGCCTATACCGGACGCGCCTGCCCATCGGCAGCGGGCGGCTGTGCGGGTGCAAGCCCAACCACCTGAACTGCCTGACGGCCAAGGAGTGGCTGAAGAGCCAGCTTGGGGTGTGGCAGTTCAACTACCAGCGCCGGGACATCCGCGACAAGAAGGTCCACCCGGCGACGTTCCCAATCTCCCTGGCCACGAGAGTGATCGAGCTATTCACTCACGAGGGCGAGCTGGTGGTGGACCCGTTCGTCGGCAGCGGCACGACCCTGGTGGCCGCGCAGGACACGAACCGGAACGCCGTGGGATTCGATCTGCACGCCGGCTACGTCGACCTCTCAGCGTCCCGGCTTGGCGGCGCGGGGCCGTCCAGGACATCGCAGGTGGCAGTTCATGACGACGCCTCCAGCGTGGCGGAGTACCTGGAGCCGGGCAGCGTGTCGCTGGTGCTGACGTCGCCGCCTTACGCGAACCTGCTGAACAGGGAGCGCCGGAACAAGTCACGGCGCAACCGCAAGAACGAGCAGCTTGGCACGGTGGAGCAGTACTCGCAGGACCCGCGCGACCTGGGCACCATGCCGCTCGACGAGTACTCGGAGGCCATGCGCGCCATCTTCGCCGGGATGCGGGAGGTGCTGAAGCCGGGGGGACACTGCGTGGTGAACGTTCCGGACATGTGGTGGGAGGGCGAACGCGTCACGATCCACATATCGGTGGTCGAGGCCCTCAGGGCGGCGGGCTACGAGTTTCGCAACACGATCATCTGGGACCGCACGAACATCGTGAACCGGGTCGGCATCTTCGGCTGGCCGAGCAACTACATCACGATGGGAACGACCTTCGAGTACCTACTGCACTTCACGAACCCTCCCATCGACGGACCCGGCGGTGTGAATGGAAGCGTTGCCCGCGTGTCCTCGAACGGCGCGGGCGAGTCGAGCCTCGAGCGGGGGAGCGGTTAGATGGCAAGGTCGGACGGGAAGCCGCTGCTGGTGCTGCTCGACGGGCACGCGATGGTGTACCGGGCCTTCTACGCCATCCAGAATCCCATGACGGTCAGCACCACCGGCGAGGAGGTGCGCGGGGTATACGGCTTCCTCAACACCTTCCTTCGCAACCTGTCAGACCTGGACCCCACGCACTGCGCCATCGCGTTCGACCTGTCTGGCCCGACCTTCAGGCACGCCGAGTACGACGAGTACAAGGCAACGCGCCCGCCCATGCCGCCGGAGCTTCGCCAGCAGGTGGAGCGGGTGCGCGAGATCATGCGCGCGTTCAAGATTCCCGTGCTCGAGCGGGAGGGGTACGAGGCCGACGACGTGCTGGGCACGCTGTGCCGGAAGGCCGAGGAGCGGGGCGTCGACACGGTGGTGCTGACCGGCGACACGGACGAGCTTCAGCTCGTGTCGGACCGGGTGCGCGTGCTGCTCAGCTACAGCGTGCAGCGGACGACGATGTACGACGTGGCGAAGGTGAAGGAGCGGTACGACGGGCTCGGCCCGGAGGTCGTCGCCGATATCAAGGCGCTGCAGGGAGACACGACGGACAACATACCTGGCGTGCCGGGCGTGGGGGCCAAGACGGCCATCAAGCTGCTCACGCAGTTCGGCTCGGTCGAGGGGATAATCAAGCATCTGGACGATGTGAAGCCGCCCAGGACACAGCAGAGCATACGCGACCACGTGGAGGAGCTTCAGCGGGGCAAGTTCCTCACGACCATCGTGCGCGACCTGGACTTGGACCTGGACCTCGATGAGATGCGGCTGTGGAACTACGACCGCGCCGAGGTGCTGGAGAAGCTGAAGGAGCTGGAGTTCTTCAGCATCGTGGCACGGATCCCGGAGCCGCAGGGCGACGGCGCGCCGACCCAGGGCCAGCTCATCCCGGAGCCCGAGGAGCGGGAGACGCGGTACACGGTGGTCGACTCGCCTGAGGGGCTGCGCGAGATGGCCGACGCCCTCGACTCGCCCGGCGGGTTCGCGTTCGAGGTGGTGTCTACGGCCATGAACCCAATGTACGGCGACCTGGTGGGCATCGCATTCTCGAACGAGGCGAACGCCGCCTGGTACGTGCCGGTCGGACACACAGAGGGTGAGCAGGTCGGCCTCGAAGCGGCGCTGGACGCGGTCAGGGGCGTGCTGGAGGACGAGTCGGTACCCAAGTCGGCCCACGACGCCAACTTCGGCATGACGGTGCTGGCCCGTCACGGCGTGACTGTGAGCAAGGTGGACTTCGACCCGATGATCGCGGCACACGTGGGGGGCAGAAAGGCCGTGGGCATCGAGGCGCTGGCGCTGGAGTCGCTGGACATCGAGCTCAAGCCGGTCACGGACATCATCGGCACGGGCAGGAAGCAGATCACGATGGCGCAGGCGTCCATCGGGGACGCGTCAGGTCATGCGTGCGGCCGGGTCGACGTGACTTGGCAGCTAAGGGACTCGCTCACTACGGAGGCGGTCGAGAAGGGGGTCGCCGGCGCGCTGGACGAGTTCGAGATGCCCCTCATCCCCGTGCTGGTGCGGATGCAGCGCACAGGCGTGGCCGTCGACGTGGACCACCTGAGGGCGATGTCCGACCGGTTCGAGCGTGACATCGACCGCACCGAAGCGGGGATGTTCGAGCTGGTGGGGCACGAGTTCAACATCGGCTCGTCGCGCCAGCTCGGGGACGTGCTGTTCGACGAGCTACGGCTGCCGCCGACCAAGAAGAGGAAGACGGGGTACGCCACCGACGCACAGTCTCTCGAGTGGCTCAGGCAGGAGATCAACCGGGGGGTCGTGGAGGACGTCAATCCGGTGGCCGTCGAGGTGCTCGACAGGGTGCTGGAGTACCGTCAGCTGACCAAGATCAAGTCGACCTACCTGGACTCGCTGCCCGGCCAGGTGAATCCGGCGACCGGGCGCGTCCACACGATGTACCACCAGACCGGCTCGGCCACGGGGCGCGTGTCGAGCAACGACCCGAACGTGCAGAACATCCCGATCCGCACGGAGATGGGGCGCGAGGTGCGCCAGGCCTTCGTCGCGCAGGACGCACCCGAGTGGACGCTGCTCGGGGCGGACTACTCGCAGATCGAGCTGCGCATCCTGGCTGAGCTGTCCAGGGACGCCGGGCTGATCGAGGCGTTCGAGAGCGGGCAGGACATCCACGCGGCGACTGCGTCGTCGGTGTACGGCGTGGGCATCGACGAGGTGGACTCGGAGATGCGGCGCATCGCCAAGATCATGAACTTCGGTGTGATATACGGCCTGAGCCCATTCGGGATGAGCCAGCAAACGGGGCTGTCGCCGGAGGAGGGCAAGGCATTCATCGAGGCCTACTTCGGCAAGTACCCGGGGATCGAGAGCTACATCGCCGACATCAAGCGCAGCGTGAAGGACGACGGCTACGTGGAGACGCTGAAGGGGCGGCGGCGCTACATCCCCGAGATCCGCTCGCCCAACTTCCACCAGCGCTCGGCGGGCGAGCGCATGGCCATCAACATGCCCATCCAGGGGACGGCTGCCGACATCCTGAAGCTGGCGATGGTGCGCCTGCAGGCCGAGATGGACGCGCGGGAGCTGCGGTCGATGATGATCCTGCAGGTGCACGACGAGCTGATATTCGAGTCGCCGCAGGACGAGCTGGACGAAATGAAGGGCCTGGTGGGCGAGATCATGCCAGCCGCCATGAGCCTGGCCGTGCCGCTCGAAGTGGACGTGAAGACCGGCGCCAACTGGGGCGACATGGACTAGGGGTTAGCGAAGGTGCTGGCGGCATCGGTATGCTGGCTCCGCCCCTTGGTCATACGCCTTTGCGGTGCGACACTAGCGTTGCGCTTTGGACCCAGCACTCTTACACTGCGGGGAACAGGTCATCGAGTCAGTACATGCTATCGACGAACATCGGAGGCCGTATGGCGGGATCGGCTGAGATCATATTCGAGGTAACGGAAGCCGTTGAAGGCGGCTACAACGCCCGGGCCCTAGGCTACAGCATCTTCACCCAGGGAGAAGATTGGGCCGACCTCAAAGAGATGGTCAGGGACGCGGTACTTTGCCACTTCGGTGAAGAGGGCGAATCCAGGGTCGTTAGGCTTCATTTCGTCAAGGATGAAGCTATAGCTGTATGAGGCTGCCCCGCGATCTGCGAGGCCAAGACGTTGTCACCCTGCTACAGCGCCATTATGGGTATCGACCCGTCCGGCAGAGAGGCAGCCACTTGACAGTGGCCACAGGCCGCGGCGACAAGAGCCACAATGTCACTGTTCCGCTCCATCGCAGCGTCAACGTTGGCACTCTCAGCGGCATTGTGGGCGAGGTCGCGGCCCATTTCGGCATCACTCAGGCTGAGGTACGGGACAAGCTGTTCAGGCGCTAGTCCCCCAGCGTGGCGTCCTGGACCTTGCGGAGGTTGCCTACGAAGGTGTCGGGGGGCAGGTCCACGTCGGCCATGGTCAGCATGGCGTCGGGGGCTACCGGGCCGGTTACCCTGGCCCCGTCGGTCAGGCCGACGGGAAGCAGGTCCCGCTCCCGGGCGTAGCCCGCCTCGACCAGCGAGCCGTATACCAGGCTGCCGCCCTCGCCGTCCAGCACATCGCCGGGTTCAAGGGCGCGCTTGGCCGTCGCGGCCACCTCGCCGACCATCGACTCGGGCGCGCCCGTCGGCTCGCCGTATAGGGCTGCCTTGGCGATGGAGATGGGCGCCTCCATACCCACGAGGTGGTAGGGGCGGTACATCAGCCCGTACCTGCCGGTCGAGTCCATGGCGACGCCGTAGTCCTCCAGGCATTGCAGGAGGTAGGGGCTGTCGGATGTGATGACGACGTAGACGCCCCAGCGCATGGGGTTCGGCACTTCGACGCCGCCCTCGCCGATGCAGCTCACCACCTCGACCACGCCCTTGCGGTGGAGGATGCCGCCGTCCTCGATGGGCCGGAGGAGCTGCGGGATGTCCTCGATGCCCGCTGGCGGCTGGTGCATGCCGGGAACATCGGGCACCAGGCCGGTCATGTTGGCGACGGCGCACATCTCTATGGCCGACTTGGTGCCGTCCTGGAAGGAGTTGTACATCTGGGGATTGAGGTCCGACTCTGCCGCCTCCTCGTCCGTGAGGCCGTAGCGGGTCAGGGCCTCCTCCGGCCTGCCCATGCGGAACTCTGGCAGGTAGCGCGTCCCTTTGCCCGCTGCGACCACCTCGAATCCCGTGCTGACCGCCCAGTCGTACAGCTCATCGATGTTGCCGGGCTGGTCGCCGTAGACGAGGCTGTAGACGACGCCCGCCTTGTCGGCCATGCCCTTCAGCAGGTGGCCCACCAGCACGTCGGCCTCGACGGTGACGTTGACGACGTGCCTGTCGTCCATGATCGCCTCGTAGATGTGGCGCGCGCCCGCGTCGGGGTTGCCCGTCGCCTCCACCACCACGTCGACCTCGGAGTGGATGGCTACGCCGGGGTCTCCTGTGACCGCGATCGATCCCGCGGCCATGGCGTCGTTCGCGTCTCCGGCCTTCGAGGTTACCGTGGCGTCGCCGGGGTCGCGTCCCGAGAGGCGGAGGACTTCGAGGGCGCGCTCGACGTCCAAGTCGGACACGACCGACAGCTCCATGCCCGGCGCACGCATGACCTGTGCCGCAACCATCGACCCGAACCGGCCGCATCCGATGACGGCCACACGGAGCGGCATTCCTTCCTCTTCGAGCGCGAGCAATCGCTTGTACATGGGCATCAGCTCCTCCAGCGGAATTCTATCAGCACTATGTCCGTGTCACCCCTTCGCGGCGGCGTCGCGAAGCATCTCAAAGACCTCGTCGCTGTATTTGGTATCGATCCCGTGTTCCTCGCACTGCCGGCGCTTGCCGCGGAGGCGCTGGAGCGCGGTCTTGCCATCGGACCCGGCGATCGTTACATCCGCACCCCTGTCGAGGAGGAGGCGGGCCACCTCGGGCATGTGAGGGTCCTCGTACGGGTACTCCTCGACGAGGGCCAGCAGCGGCGGGCCGGTGACGCCACCCAGGTGGCCCAGGTCGACGGGCCGGTTCACTGCGCTGGGGTCCTCGTCGAGCAGCTTCCGCAGCCGCTCGACTAGACCCGCCTGGACGAGGGGCCTGGCGGTGTGCTTCGCGCCCGCCTCGATCAGGCGCTCGACCACTTCGGCGTGTCTATGGTCGGCGGCCACGCTGAGAGCCGAATCTGTGGGCTCCGCCTCCGCGTCCACGTCGGCACCGGCGTCGACCAGCAGATCGACCAGCCGGAGCTTGCCCAGCCATGAGGCGTTCCCCAACGGGAGCATACCCATCGCGCCGGGCTCGCCTGTATCGGCCTCCGGGAACCTCGGTGCCTCCAGGTCCGCGCCGGCGTCCACCAGAGCCTGTACTATCGCAGCCTGTTCGTCGGAGACGTAGGCGAAGTCCTGCCCCGCCCTTCCCGTGATGGCGTAGCAGAGCATCGTCTCGCCGCCGTCGGCTGTGCGATTCACTCTCGAGTTAGCCAGCTCGGGTGAGCGTACGAGCATCTCCCTCACTGCGGCGACATCGAAGTCCCGGATTGCGGCGGCGAGGGCCTCTGCGCCGGCCGTCATCCCACGCCCGCCGCTATCAGCCGCTCGCGGAAGGCGCCGATGCCGTCGATGAGGGAGACGAGGGCCTCCTCCCAGGCCTCCGGGATCGCGGCGAGGTCGAGGCGTATCTGCGAGTGGCCCACCCTGACGCTGCGTCCGAGTGCGCGCTGCAGGGCGCTCCGTGCGCCGCCCGTCTCCTCGAGCAGCTTCAGCACGACGTACTTCTCGTCGCGGTAGACCGACTCGATGCCGGCGGCCTCGGCCTTCAGCCTGAGCCGTGCCACGTAGAGCAGGTTCTCGACCTGCCACGGGAGCGGGCCGAACCTGTCGGCCATCTCTTCCTCCATCTCCGACAAGTCGTCGAGTGCGGCGGCGGAGCCTATGCGGCGGTAGACGTCCAGCCTGGTCGGCAGGTCCTGGACGTAGTCCGCCGGGATGCTGGCGGGGATGCCTAGCTCGATTGCGGCGCGCGTCTCCACCGCGGACGCGGGCTCCGGCGTGACGGGGGCGGACTTGGGATGATCGCCGACTCCGCCGCTGCCGTTGCTGCTGCCGTTGGAGGCCATGCGGGCGCGGAGGGACTCGACGGCCTCTGACAGCAGCCTGGTGTAGAGGTCGAAGCCGACGGCGGCGATGTGGCCGCTCTGCTGGGAGCCGAGGACGTTGCCCGCCCCGCGTATCTCCAGGTCCTTCATGGCGATCTGGAATCCGGCCCCGAGCTCGGTAGCCGCGAGCATCGTCTTCAGCCTCTTCTCAGCGACCTCGTTGATGCTCCTGTGGGCGGGCACCAGCAGGTAGGCGTACGCGCGCCGCGCTCCCCGGCCGATGCGTCCCCGCAGCTGGTAGAGCTGCGCGAGGCCGAATGTGTCCGCGCGGTTGATTATCAGCGCGTTGGCGTTCGGGATGTCCAGGCCGGACTCGATGATGGTGGTACATACGAGGACGTCGGTGCTGCCCTCGGCAAAGCCCAGCATGGCGCGCTCCAGCTCGTGCTCGGGCATCTGGCCATGTCCCACGGCCACCTCCGCCTCTGGCACGAGCATGCGGATGTAGCCCGCCATGTAGTCGATGTTGTAGACGCGGTTGTGCACGAAGAAGACCTGGCCCTGGCGGTCGATCTCGCGCCTGATGGCCTCGCGGATCAGCTCGTCGCTGAACTCGGATACGTACGTCTTGATGGGCAGCCGCTCCTCCGGCGGCGTTTCGATCCGGCTCATGTCCCTCACGCCCGCCAGGGACAGGTGCAGCGTCCTCGGGATGGGAGTAGCCGTGAGGGTGAGCACGTCGACCTCGCGTCGCATCTCCTTGAGACGTTCTTTGTGGGCTACGCCGAACCGCTGCTCCTCGTCGACGATGACCAGGCCCAGGTCCTTGAAGGCGACGTCCTTCTGGATCAGCCGGTGGGTCCCGATGCAGACGTCCACCTTGCCGGCGGCCAGCCCCTCGACGACGCGGCGCTGCTCGGCGTCGGTGCGGAAGCGGCTCAGCACCTCCACGGACACCGGGAATGCCTGCAGGCGCTCGCTGAACGTGGAGTAGTGCTGCTGTGCGAGCACTGTCGTCGGCACGAGCACGGCGACCTGCTTGCCGCCCATGACGGCCTTGAACGCGGCCCTGAGCGCGACCTCCGTCTTGCCGTAGCCGACGTCGCCGCAGACGAGCCTGTCCATCGGCACGGGGTGCTCCATGTCGGACTTGACCTGTACGATCGTCTCCTGCTGGTCCTTCGTCTCCTCGTAGGGGAAAGAGCTCTCCAGCTCCGACTGCCAGGGCGTG
This sequence comes from Dehalococcoidia bacterium, assembly GCA_965116315.1. Taxonomy (GTDB): domain Bacteria; phylum Chloroflexota; class Dehalococcoidia; order Lucifugimonadales; family CAJWER01. The sequence continues at coordinate 3,821,561 of OZ220672.1, read as the reverse complement.
TCCGGCGAATAGGAGTGGCCCTCCGCCAGCTCGCGAGACGCGTACAGCGACAGCAGCTCCGCGGCCATCTCGCGGGTCGACTCGGCGACGCGCTCCTTGGCGCGCTTCCACTCCTGGGTGCCCAGCCGGGTGAGCGACGGGGGCTTCTCCATGGGCGCGACGTAAGGCGTTACGCGGTCCACGTGCTCCATGGGCACGTAGAGCTGGTCCCCGCGCGCGTACTCCAGGATCAGGTACTCCCGGTCGCCCTCGTCCTGGGACGCCCGGCCCGACCCCACGAACCTGCCGACGCCGTGCTCGACGTGGACGACATAGTCTCCCGGCGTCAGCTCGGAGAGCAGCGCCTCGCGCTTCACCGCCCGCCTGCGGGAGGTCCTGCGGAGCTTCGTCATGCCGAATATCTCTGAGTCGCTGAAGACGCACAGCCGCCGCCCATCGGCCGTCAGCACTACGCCGTCGCTCAGCCCTGCGCCCCAGGCCTGCAGCAGGGTGATGGACCCCGGGCGTGGGACCTCGGCCAGCCTGTCGACGACCTGGGCCGTGATTCCAAGCTCGTCCATCACGTCGTCGATCCTCTTCGAGGCCGATGAGACCACCACCACCCGGTGGCCCTCCCTTGCCAGGGACTCGGCCTCGTCGACGAACGAGTTGAGATTGCCGAGGAAGTCCGGCGGAGACGAGACGGGCAGCGCGTAGCCGCCGTCGTGGTCCAGGTCCTCGGCGCCCCAGGGCGTGACGTCCAGGCGTCTGCCGATGTGGGCGGACCGCTCGTCGACCTCCCGGTTGAGCAGGTGGGATGAGGGGAAGCCGTACGGCAGCTCCCCCCGGCGCTCCTTCACCTGCCTGAGCTCGTGGGTGCGCTCGTCGTTCTCCCATGCCGCCTCGGCCACCTCGTTGGGACGCAAGGTCACAAGCAGGGCGTCGCCGGGGAAGTAGTCGAGCAGGGAGCCGGTGTTGAAGAAGCCGGCGTAGAAGTCGATGTCCTCGGCCTCCACGCCCTCCAGGAGCAGGTCGATCTCGCCGGATATCCGGTCGCGGGTCTCGGGGCTGCACCCTGACATGTCGATTGCGCCAAGCATACGGTCGAGCTGCTCCCGGTCGACGAGGCCGGGCAGGGTCTCGCCGGCCGGGATGACCGTGACCGAGTCGACCATGTCCGTAGAGCGCTGGGTCTCCGGGTCGAAGTGGCGAATCGAGTCGATCTCGTCTCCCCACAGCTCAAGGCGAGCGGGAGCCTCCGAGGCGACCGGGTATATGTCCACGATGCCGCCCCGGCGGCCCACCAGGCCGGGCACGTCGACGGTCGGCTCGACCCGGTAGCCCATCCTGCGCCAGGAGTCGATCGTCTCCTCCAGGTCGATCCTCTGGCCGCGCTCCAGAGTCTGGACGTTGTCCTCCAGGGCGTCGCGGCCGATCGTCTTCTGCGCGACGGCGGCCACAGAGGCAATGACCATCGGAGCCAGCCCCTTCTCCTGGGCGAGGGCCCACAGGGTGTGAATGCGGCGCTGGGACGTGTCGAAGTCGGGGACGAGCCGCTCGAAGGGCAGCGTCTCGGCCTCGGGAAAGTGCAGGACGGTGGACTCGTCCCCGGCCCAGAGCAGCACCTGTTCATAGAGGCGGCGGGCGTCCTCCGGGCGCGGAGCGACCACGAGGACCGGCGTTTCGATGACGCGGCGGACCTCGGCGAGGGCGAATGGCGCCGCCTCGGACAGGACCTGGAGCCGGGAGCCGAACCGGCTGCGGTCGAGCGCAGCTGACAGGCGCAGGAATTCGGGCGAGCCCCGCAGGAGACCGCCCAGCACACCGAGGGACATGCAGCACCTCAAAGCCTAAAGGGCGAGCCCGCATGGGGCTCGCCTGTTGAGGAGCTATCTTAGCACGCTACTAGGCTCAGGCGAATATCCCCAGTGGGTTGAGGGAGCGGGGCACGTCGGTGACGTCCATCTCCTCCGTGCGCTTCATGTATCCCACCACCGCGTATGTCAGGGGGGTGGCCGCGGTCTCATACAGTATCTTCGTAATCCACTGTGCCAGCGCCGCGCTGAGCAGGCTCTGGGCGCCCCAGTCGCCGCCAACGCCGAAGGCAATGTAGATGAAGATGAACGAGTCCAGGCCCTGGCCCACGACCGTCGAGCCGATGGTGCGGACGAAGAGCAGCCTGCCCTGCATCTTGTACTTGAGCAGGGCCAGCACGGAGGAGTTGGAGAACTCGCCAACCAGGTATGCGATGAACGACGCCACCAGGATCCAGGGCACCTGGCCCAGGATGGTGTCGTACGCGGCCTGGTCTCCCCAGAAACCCGCGGCCGGGATGATTCCGGCGAGCCACAGGGCGATGACCACCAGCAGGTTTGCGCCGAACCCCAGCCAGATGACCCCCCGGGCGATCCTGAAGCCATAGACCTCCGTCAGCACGTCGCCGATGATGTAGCTGATGGGGAAGATGATGATCGCCGACGGCAGGACCACGTCTTTGCTGCCCAGGAACTCGAACGGCAGGGTCAGCAGCTGTATGGGCTTTACCGCGATGATGTTGGAGGTGATCAGCACGGTGACGAACAGGGTCATTACGATGATGAACGTGCCGGTGAACCTGATACTCACTCCATAGCTCCTTTGCCTTGGGACTGGGTCTATGCGGGCCGTCCGACCCGGCGGGCGGCTCAGCTCACTACGCTTCCATCTCTCTCCAACACGTGGACATCGCGGAGGCTTCGGTACGCCCCGTCGTAGTCCATGCCGTAGCCGACCACGAACACGTCGGGCACGTCGAACCCGCGGTACGCCGTGCGGACCTCGTTGGCACGGCGTGAGGGCTTGTCCAGCAGGGCGCACACCCTCACCGACTGCGCCCCCAGGTCCGACAGCCTCTGCCCCAACAGCGCGCACGTCTCGCCGGTGTCGACTATGCCCTCCACTATCAGGACGTCCCTACCCTGGATGCGGTCGCGCAAGGGTAGCCAGGTGACCCTGACCTGCCCGGCCTCCGAGCCGTTGTACCTTCGCATCCGCGCCGTAGTCACGTCGACGGGCCCGGCGAACGCCCGCATCAGGTCGGCCAGGAAGCAGACCGCCCCGTCCATCGCGCCCACCAGTACCAGTTCGGACAGGTCGTAGTCCTGGCCTATCCTGGCCGCGAGATCATCGACCGCGCTCGCGATATCGCTCTCGGAGATCAGGATGTCGCCCAGCACCATCTCGCCCACCGCCCGGCCCTATACGTCCACGACCAGCAACTCGTCGGCGAATACGAGGTCGCCCCCGTAGTGGCTCTTCACGTCGCCGATGCCCTTCTCCATCACCGGGTGCCTCGCCAGGTTCGGGCCCAGGTGGGCGAGTACGAGCTTCTTCACCCCGGCCTCCTGGGCCATGCGGGCCGCGCCCATGGTCCCGCAGACGCCGTGGGTCTCGCGGTTCGCCTCCATGGACTCCTCGTCGTCCCAACACATGCAGAACATGACGTCCGCGTCCCGGGCCAGCTCCACCACCGAGTCGCACGGCTCCGTGTCGCCGGTGAACACGATGCTGCCCTCCGGGCTGTCGATCCGGTACGCCAGGGAGTCCAGCCACGGCTGGGCGTGCACCGCCGGTGCTCCGGTCATCTCCCAGTCGCTGCCGGAGAACAGCTTGCCCGGCCCCACGTCCTTCGCAATGACTTCGGGCGGCCTGCGGGGGAGGGTGCCGCCGCGGTTCACGTAGACCCGCTGGCCTGTCGGATGGTTCACGCGGGCCTTCCAGTCGTGGGCGAACAGGCCGTCCTCGCCGATGATGCCGTAGGTCAGGTGCTCAGTCAGCGCCGGGCCGAACACCCGCAGCGTGTTCTCCATGCCTGCGCCCTGGTCCCACCGGCAGAGCAGGAAGCACGGGAAGTCCACGTCGTGGTCGAAGTGGTGATGGGTGAAGAAGACGTAGTCGATCTCGGTGGGCCAGAGGCCGGCCTTGACCAGCTTGTGGGTCGCGGCGGGGCCGCAGTCGACCATGATCTTCTCGCCGGCGACCTCGGCCACGAAGGAGGAGCCGAACCGCTCAGGCGTCGGCGTGGGCGTGCCGGCGCCAAGGATGTGTACTCGCGCCACGCCGTCAGACTCCTTCCATCAGTGGGACGACCTGGCGCTCATAAGTCCACCGCCAGCAGCTCTTCGGCGAATACGAGGTCGCCCTCGTAGCGGCTCTTCACGTCGCCGATGCCCTTCTCCATGACCGGGTGCCGCGCCAGGTTCGGGCCCAGGTGGGCCAGCACGAGCTTCTTCACCCCGGCCTCCTGGGCCATGCGGGCCGCGCCCAGCGTCCCGCAGACGCCGTGGGTCTCCTGGTTCGCCTCCATGGACTCCTCGTCGTCCCAGCACATGCAGAACATCACGTCAGCATCCCGGGCCAGCTCCACCACCGAATCGCACGGCTCCGTGTCGCCGGTGAAGACGATGCTGCCCTCGGGACTGTCGATCCGGTAGGCCAGGGAGTCCAGCCACGGCTGGGCGTGTACGGCCGGGGCTCCGGTCATCTCCCAGTCGCTGCCGGAGTACAGCCTGCCCGGCCCGACATCCTTAGCCAGGACTTCGGGCGGCTTGCGCGGGAGGGTGCCGCCCCGGTTCACGTGTACATTCTGGCTGGCGGGATGGCTCACTCGCGCCTTCCAGTCGTGGGCGAACACGCCGTCCTCGCCTATGATGCCGTGGGTCAGGTGCTCGGTCAGCGTTGGGCCGAAGACCTGCAGCGTGTTCTCCTTGCCGATGCTCTGGTCCCACCGGCAGAGGAGGAAGCACGGGAAGTCCACGTCGTGGTCGAAATGGTGGTGGGTGAAGAAGACGTAATCGATCTCGGTGGGCCAGAGGCCGGCCTGCACGAGCTTGTGGGTTGCGGCGGGACCGCAGTCGACCATGATCTTCTCGCCGGCGACCTCCGCCACGAAGGAGGACCCGAACCGCTCGGGCGTCGGGGTGGGCGTACCCGCGCCCAGGATATGTACTCGCGCCATACCGTGAGACTCCTTGACTCAGCCCTGTGACCTGGGCTCGACGTCGATGGCGAGCAGTTCGTCCGTGAAGATGACGTTTCCGTCGTAGACGGCGCGTATGTCGCCGAGGCCCTTCTCCATGGGGCCGTGCCGCGAGAGGTTGGGCCCGATATGCACCAGGGCGAGCGCCCCTACTCCGGCCTCCTGGGCCATGCGGGCCGCGCCTGTAGTGCCGCACTGCCGGTGCGCCTCGCCGTTGCGCTCCATAATCTCCTGGTCGTCCCAGCACATGCAGAGCATGATGTCGGCGTCCCGCGCCAGCTCGACGACCGACTCGCACGGCTGGGTGTCGCCGGTGAATACCATGCTGCCCTCGGCGCTGTCGATGCGGTACGCCAGGGAGTCCAAATACGGCTGCACGTGCTCGGCCTCGGCGGCGGTGACCTCCCAGCCACTGCCCGAGAAGACCTTGCCGGGCGTGATGTCCTTCGCGAACACGTCCGGGGGCTTCCGGGGCAGGGTGCCGCCGCGGTTGACGTGGAGCTGCTGGCTGGACGGGTTCTCCACCCTGGTCTTCCAGTCGTGGGCGAAGAGACCGCCGTCCTCCCTCAGGATGTCGTCGGTGAACTTCTCGGTGGGAGGCGGCCCGTAGACCTGCAGCCTGTTCTCCCCGCCCACGCTCTGGTCCCACCGGCACAGCAGGAAGCAGGGGTAGTCGACGTCGTGATCGAAGTGGTGATGCGTGAAGAAGAGGTAGTCGATGTCAGTGGGCCAGAGCCCGGCCTTGACCATCTTGTGGGTCGCGGCGGGGCCGCAGTCGATCATGACCTTTTCGCCGGCCACCTCGACTACGTACGACGAGCCGAAGCGGGTGGGGGTCGGCGTGGGGGTGCCTGCGCCAAGCACGTGGATTCGGGCCAAGTCGAGCCTCCGTGACAATACCGGCGCAGTTTATCAGGCGGGGGCCGCAGGGCCAACCTCAGCGCGGGAGATCAGCACACTGTCTGGAAGTCGTCCCCCTCGAAGATCTCGGCGTCACGCTGCAGCTCCCGGACGTAGCAGATTATCTTCTCCACGTCGTCGGAAGATACTGCGACGGGGGCCATGTCGCCGAAGACCCAGTGGTGCTGCTGGACTCCCCTGCTGACCGCGTTGCGGATGCTGGCGTCAGAGTGGTGGCCCGGGTGGTAGATCCTGTCGATCAATGTGGGACCCTGGTTCGTGCCGGTGGCCTTCTCCCCGTGGCATACCGAGCAGTTGTCGTTGAACAGCCCCTCGCCCTGACGGCCCATGCTGGACAGGGACACGCCGGTATCTCCGCTCGATTCCGCCGCTTCGTCCTGGGAGGAGGTGCCGCAGCCGATCACCAGCAACACTGCGAATGCCGAGGCAAGGACGAAAGCAATGGTCCTGGGCATCGAGCTTCCTCTACTTGTCATTTGGGAAACCCCTCCCGCCACCTGACGGGGACGTCAGTTTTCGAGCAGCGACTCCACGCGCTCGATGAGGGTCCCCTCCGGGATCGCGCCGACCCAGCGGCTCACGACCACGCCCTCGCTGTCTATGAAGAAGGTCGCCGGCATTCCAATGATACCGTAGTCGATGGAGACTCGACCGTCGCCGTCGATGCCGTTCGGGTACGTGACACCGAACTCGGCCAGGTACGCCCGGGCGTCGACCTCGACGTCCTGGTTGTCGATTCCCACGAAGGCCACGCCGCGCTCCCGGTAGGTCTGCCAGGTCCGCTCGAGGGGGAGAGCCTCGTCCCTGCAGGGAGCGCACCACGAGGCCCAGAAGTTCACGACGACGGGGCGGCCCTGAAGGTCCGACAGGGAGAGCTCCCCGCCTTCGAACAGGGGTACAGTGAAGTCCGGCGCGGGACCACCCACCAGGGTGTAGCCGCTTCGACCGGTGGGCGGCTCCCTGCCAGCGAGCCCCCAGGCCATCAGGGCAACGAAGGCGAGCCCCAGCGCCGCCAGGAGCGCGAATGCGGCTATCTTCAGGGGAGTCAGAACTCGCGCACGCCCACCAGGGCGGCGGTGACCAGCAGCCGGTAATCGTAGGTCAAGCGGGGGTAGCACGTCACTAGGGTGATGTCGCTCTGCCCCGAGTCCTGAAGGGCGAACTCGTCACTGTGAATTATCTCGGTGCGATAGATCTGGTAGACGAACTTCAGGTCCTCGGACTCCAGGAAGACGAAGAAGGGGGACTCCTCTCGGGAAGTGAACAGCTCGGCAAGGTCCGGCAGTCTCCCGAACACGTTGCCCTCGCCGCTCAGGGGGCTCTCCAGGTGGCCGAAGTACCAGCCCTGCCCGCTCTCGCCAGGGAGCCCTGTGGTCGGTATGTGCCCTACGATGTGCTTTGGGGTCTCCCACGCCCGGCTGTCACCATTGTCGACGACCGCCAGTTCCTTGACGTCGGAGTCTATGCCGACCACGGGTATCCTGATCCTGACCGCTGGAAGGGTGCTCGCACCGGATAGCTCAGAGAGCGATATCGGCGAGTACTTCATAGCCTCTGCCCTGGAGGACTCGATCACCCCTTGGAGATCGCCCTCGATGATCGCGGCGTAGTCGGGTGTGGGCGTTGCGACCGGCGCCTGCTGGACGGGGGCAGGGGCAGGCGTGGCTCCGCTCCCCAGGCTGCGCGCGAGCCCGACGGTATCGGTGCGCCCACCGGAGGCGTCGGAGGCCGGCGTAGGAGCAACCGAGGCGGCTTCGGTCGTGGGCGTCGGGACCGGCTCGACTACGGCGGCGGATGCGGTCGGCGCGGGGTCGGCCGGCTGCGGCGCGGAGGGCACGGTCGACGGCTGGTTGGAAGGCACAGTCGCCGCAGCCGCGGGAAGCGGCTGCGCCGGGGCTTCAGGCGCCGGGCGCGGCCTCACGGATGTGTAATCACCTATGTCGGCCTTCGCCCTGATCCCGTACAGGTAGTAGCCGCCCACCAGCACGAGGAGGACTGCGCCGGCGGCGATGAAAGCAAGGCCGAGGCGGCGCTGAACACGGCTTCCCCCCGACGGCCCGCTATTGCCCATGCCTGTGGTCTTCCCGGACATCGCACTTCCATTATAGGTTCACGGCGACGCCCTGTTAAGGGCATCCGCGACCCTCCAGGCCTGGTATGCCTGGGCTGGGGCTCACGCAGGTGCGGAGGCTGCTTACGGCAACGCAGCTAACCGACCGCTACCGCCCTGCCCGTCTCCGATGACTCCAGCGCGGCCTCTATGACGTCCAGTACGTGGACGCCGGCCTCTATCGGTATGGGGGCCGGTCTGCCGGCGCGGGACGCCGCCAGGAACTCGTCGACGAATATCTCGCCGCCCAGACCGCCATATGCCAGGGAGTCCGGCGGTGAAAAGGAGAGCTTGCGCAGGCCGCCCGTCTGCCATCCCGGGGCCATGCTGAAGAGCTGGTAGTGGCTGTCCTCCATCTGGATGCGCGCGTACCCGTCGGTCCCCCTGAAGGCCAGGAAGGAGTCGTATGACGCGCCGTGGTAGCCCGACCCGCTTCCCGCGAGGTGGTACCCGGCGTGCATGGAGCCAATCACCCCGCTCTCGAACCTCAGGGCAAGCATCGCGGTGTCCTCCACCTCGAGCTTTTCCGGGCTCTGGTTGCCGACGAACGCCGAGACCTCGGCAATCCGGTCGTCCATGATGTTGCAGAGCAGGTCGATGTGATGGCAGCCGAGCCAGCCCAGTATGCCGCTGCCGCCGGCTCCCTTCGTGAACAGCCAGTGGCCGGGGTTCCTGTACCTGACCTGCGAGGTCACCATGCGCGCCTCGGCGGCCATGATCCTGCCGACCGCGCCGGACTGTATCGACCTGCGCGCGTCGGCGATCTTGGGCTGGTACCGGTTCTGGAACATGATGGCCGCCGTGACGCCCTTCGCCGACGCCTTCTCGGCAACGCTCCGGAGGTCCGAAGCCCGGAGCGCCCCTGGCTTCTCGAACAGCACCCCCTTGCCCGCGTCGACGGCGGCGTTGAGGATGCCGGGCCCCAGGTCGTTGCGCACCGAGACTATCAGGGCGTCTACCTCGTCTCGCCCCAGGAGCTCATCCACGCTGTCGGTCGTCGAGACGACCTTGGTCGAGCCCTCCGAAAGGGCGTCCGTGTCTTCTCCCGCCACGCCGCACAGGTGGACGGCCTCAATAGAGTCGAGGACCTCCAGGGTCCTCATGTGGGATGGCGAATGGGGATGCGGGGACGATATGAACCCGACGACGTACTTCTCGCTTGCCATAAGGGGCATCTCCTTCCGGTGGGATCGACGTGGGACGGCACGGAGTCTAGCAAGGGCATCCACGGGGGTCAACGCGAGCGCCCACCATCGGTTAGCATGGGCCTCGGCACGACTATGAACGAGCATGCAGCGGAGATACCCGGCGAGTTCGCCCGCAGGATCGAGCGGGCATTCGGCGACGACGGCAGGGCGTGGCTGGCGAAACTGCCCGCGCTGCTCGCCGAGTGCAAGCGGCGCTGGTCGCTCACGGTAGGACCTAAGTTTGCGTCGGCGAACTACAGCTACACGGCACCGGCTCGGGACCGGCACGGCGCCCGGCTTGTCCTGAAACTCGCCGTGCCGGGTAACTACGTGGCTGCCGAGATCGACGCGCTGCGCCTGTTCGACGGCGACGGGGCCGCGAGGCTGATCGACAGCGACGAACGAATGGGCGCGATGCTCATCGAGCGCCTGGAGCCGGGCGATCTGCTGATGGATGTGGAGGACGACAGGGAGGCGACGAGCATTGCGGCGGACCTGATGACAAGACTGAGAAGGCCCGTACCACCGGCGCATCGGTTCCACGACGTCGGGGGGTGGATGCAAGGCCTGGAGCGGCTGCGCTCGGCCTTCGACGGCGGGACCGGGCCCTTCCCGGCGGACCTCGTCGAGAGGGCCGAAGCGCTTCTCGCCAGTCCCAGTGGGGAGAAGGCGGTGCTGCACGGCGACCTGCACCACTACAACATCCTCTCGGCCGAACGCGAGCCCTGGCTGGCCATCGACCCCAAGGGCATCGTCGGCGAACCCGAGTACGAGGCCGCGGCCTTCCTGCGCAACAACCTGCTGGACAAGCCGGCGCCGCTCGGCGTCCTGTCCACGCGCCTCGACCAGCTCGCCGACGAAGCGGGGCTCGACGGGGAGCGGATGATCGGCTGGGGCCTCGCAGACCGCGTGCTGTCGGCGTGGTGGTCGTACGAGGAGTCGGGCCGCCCAGACGAGGCCGACCTAGCCGTCGCCGCTATGTATGCCGATCTCCAGGACTGAGCGCCGCGAGGCCCGGCCTCTTCCCCCCGAGGGGGAAGATTGAGATGGGGGCTCTCGCCCTGCCATGGAGCAGCGATGTCTATGTCTCACCAACTCTGAGCTTTACCACGATGCCGAAAAAGGTACCCCCCAGGTTGGACCGTGTGATACCATCGATCCCACGATGATGCTTACGTTCGTCCCGTCCAGCAATATGTCCGCGATGACCGCGGCGGACCATGTCCGCGCGGACGCGGCATTGGGGAGGACGTAAGCAGGTCGTACATTTCGTACCTGCAAGGGCCTCCCCAACAACATCGGGGAGGCCCTTCTTTTTTTGTGCAGGAAGGAGCGCACATGAGCACGCAGACAGTCGACGAGGCATTCATACGCGAGTGTTGGGAGAATGCCGACCACGCCAGCGACTACGTGAAAGCCGTGGCGAACGTGGGGCTATGGGAGTCCGAGCGCCTGCTGATGGACAGGTACGTCAGCCGGGACGGCGCGGTGCTCGACATAGGCTGCGGGGCGGGCCGCGCGACGTTCGGCCTCTACGACGCCGGATACCACCAGGTCACGGGCTACGACCTGTCCACCACGATGATCTCGGAAGCCCGCCGCATCGCCCGCGAGCGAGGTCTCCCGGTCCCGTTCGACGTCGGCGACGCCGCATCCCTGCCCTACGCCGACGCCAGCTTCGACGGCGCTGTCTGCTCGTCGCAGGGGCTCATGTGCATCCCCGGCGGGGAGCGCAGGCTGAGGGCTATGCGCGAGGTCCGGCGCGTGCTCAGGCCGGGCGGCCACTTCCTCTTTACCACGCACGACCGCGACGCCCCCGGATTCGAGGAGTTCTGGAAGGACGAGAGAGCGAGGTGGGATGCAGGGGAACAGGATCCTCAGATCATCGAGTTCGGCGACCTCGTAGTTGTCGATTCCAGGCATCCGACCTACCTCCACTTCCCATCTCGAGACGAAGTGGGGAGGCTCGTCGCGGACGCAGGCCTCGCCCTCGTGGAAGGCAAGCTGCGGTCAGACGTGGCCGTCGACTCGGAGGCTGCCCGGAAGTTCAACTCCAACTGCATGATGTGGGTCGCACAGCGGCCCGACCAATTCGAGGAGGCGGTGGCATGACCCAGGACCTGAACGAGCCAGTCGAGCTGAGGACCGAACGGCTGCTGCTCCGGCCTTTCGACTTCGGCGACGTGGACGACGTGCTGGCCTACGCCTCTGAGCCCGAGTTCGCACGGTACCTTCCCATCCCCCAGCCGTATACTCACAACGACGCGGTCGAGTTCGTCGCCCGTCAAGTACTTGCGGAGTGGGCGATCCGGCCGGCGTTCGCCATGGAGTTCGAAGGGCACGTTGTCGGCGGGTTAGGTCTGCGAATCCACGAGAGAGACCAGCGGGCTGAGCTTGGCTATGCGCTGGGGAAACAGCACTGGGGCAAGGGACTCACCCCCGAGGCGGCGCGGACCGTCGTCGACTGGGGTTTCGAGAGATACGGACTTCACAAGGTCCACGCCCGGGCAGACCTGAGGAACAGCCAGTCGTGGCGAGTCATGGAAAAGCTCGGCATGGTACGCGAGGGCGTGCTCCGTGGCCACGAAAAGCCACGAGACGAGTATGTGGATGACGTCTACTATGGCGTTCTGCGCAACGAGTGGGAGCGGGCCGTGTAGCCTACTCGCCTATGGACTCCTCCATGACGCGGAGGGTGTTCTCGCCGAGGATCTTGCGGATGTCGGCGTCGGAGTACTCGCGCTTGACCAGCTCCTCGGTGATGAGGGGGACGCGGGTGCAGTCGTCCATGCCGGTGGGCAGCCGGCAGCCGTCGAAGTCGGAGCCGAGCCCCACGTGGTCGATGCCGGCGACCTCGGCGATCCGGTCGATGTGGTCGACTATCTCCGTGTAATGCGGCCTGCCGAGCTTGTCGACAAGCGAGGAGTACCGGGACTCGATCTCCTTGCGGGCCTTCTCGGAGTCCGGCGAGCCGGGCTCGAGACGCGAGTCCAGGTCGGCGATCTCGGCGTCGCGCTGCTCGTTCAGCGTCGTCTCCTCCACGTTGCGCTGCTGGCCGACGAAGGTTACCTCGTAGTTGACGTGCACCACGCCGCCGTTCTCGCCCACGGCCCTGAGCTGGTCGTCGCGCATGTTGCGGGGGTTCTGGCATATTTCCCAGCAGGACGAATGGGAGGCGATGACGGGCTTGGTAACGGTCTCCATCGCATCCCAGAACGTCTTCACCGAGACGTGGGATATGTCGACCATCACGCCGACGCGCTCCATCTCCCGGACGACCTCGCGCCCGTAGTCGCTGAGGCCGTCGTGGCGCGGCTCGTCGAGGACGCCGTCGGCCCAGTTGTTGGTGTTGTTATGGGTGAGGGTCATGTAACGGATGCCGAGCGCATGCAGCTCGCGCAGCACGGCCAGGTCGTCCATGATCGCATGGCCGCCCTCCAGGCACAGGATGCCCGCCAGCTTCCCCTCGCCGGTGATGCGGCGCACGTCAGAGGCCGTGCGGGCCTGCTCGATCTGGTCCGGGTAGCGCTCGCAGAGGAGCCTGAACGCGTCGGTGTAGCGCAGGACACGCTGCACCGCCATGCCCTCGGCCATGTAGTCGGGGTGGACGTACGCGGCGAAGAACTGGGCGGTCTGGTTGCCGGCCCGCATCCTGGGCAGGTCCATGTGCCCCCGCCCCGTGTCGGTCCCCAGGTCGTCGCCGTCGTCGACGGTGCGTCCCAGGCTGTCCGAGTGCGTGTCGACGATGGTTGACGAGAAGTGCAGGTCCCTGGCATGGCCGCTGATCATGTCACTACCTCATATCCGAAAGTGATGGGCGCCGGCGGCCCGGTGGCGCATTATATCGGAGGGGAGGCGCGTTGACACCTCTCGCGCGGCTACACTAGATTAGATAGTCCATAAGGGGAAGGCTGACGGCGATGCCGGCCCCTTCGCACATCGAATCCCGCAGACGACAGGAGTTGCCTTGACCCCGAAAACTAGCGATGAGATACGCGAGTCATTCCTGGAGTACTTCGAGTCGCAGGGCCACCTGCGGGCGGCGAGCTCGTCGCTGATACCGGTCGGCGACCCGACCCTGCTGCTCACCAACGCGGGCATGGTCCAGTTCAAGCCCTACTTCTCGGGCGAGGCGACTCCCCCGAACCGGCGCATGACAACGTCGCAGAAGTCCTTCCGCACGGTCGACATCGACGAGGTCGGCGACTCGACCCACCTGACGATGTTCGAGATGCTGGGCAACTTCAGCTTCGGCGATTACTTCAAGGACGGGGCGATGGGCTTCGCGGTCGAGTGCCTCGAGTCGGCCATGGGCCTGCCGAGGGAGAATTTCGCCGCCACGGTGCACGAGGGCGACGACGAGGCGTACGGCCTGTGGCAGAAGCACGGCATCCCCGAGGAGCGCATCTACCGGTTCGGCGACGCGGACAACTGGTGGGGCCCGCCAATCCACGGCGAGGAGGGGCCCTGCGGGCCGTGCGCCGAGCTCCACTACGACTTCGGCGACGCCCGGCCCGGCTGCGGCCTCGACGACTGCGGCCCCAACTGCGAGAACGTGAACCCCGAGACCGGGCAGGTCTGCGAGCGCTACGTGGAGCTGTGGAACCTCGTGTTCATGCAGTTCTACCGCAACCCCGACGGCACCATGCCCCCGCTGCCACAGACCGGCATCGACACGGGCATGGGCTTCGAGCGGCTCGTGGTCGTCCTGCAGGACGCTAAGGACATCTACGAGACCGACCTTTTCCTGCCGCTCATCCGCAAGGTGGAGAATCTGACCGGCCACGAGTCCGGCGAGAGCGACGAGGTCAGGCAGGCCATGCGGGTCGTTGCCGAGCACGGTCGCAGCTCGGCGTTCCTCATCGCCGACGGCGTGGTGCCATCCAACGACGGGCGCGGGTACGTCCTGAGGCGGCTCATCCGCCGGGCGATCCGGCACGCCCGCAGGCTCGGCCTCGACGAGCCTTTCCTGGGACAGGTCGCCGACACCGTCACGGACCTGATGGGCGACGCCTACCCGGAGCTGCGTAACAACCGCGAGTTCGTACAGAACGTCATCAGGCTGGAGGAGGAGCGCTTCCTCTCGGCATTCCAGAACGGCTACGCGATCCTGACGGACGCCATGAGGGACGCGGACTCGCTGTCCGGCGAGACGGCTTTCCGCCTGTGGGACACGTACGGCTTTCCCGTCGAGATGACCCAGGAGATCGCCGCGGAAAGCGGCGTGGGCGTCGACATGGAGGGGTTCGAGCGGGAGATGGCCGCGCAGCGCGAACGTGCCCGGGCGTCGGCCCAGTTCGGCGCTGACAGGGTGAAGATCCGCCTGTACGAGAGCCTGGGCGTCGGCGGGACGAGGTTCCTGGGCTACCAGCAGGTCAGGGCCGACAGCGTCGTCGTGGGGATGATCTCGGGCGACGGCGTCGTGACCGAGGCTAACGAGGGCGACGAGGTGGAGCTGGCGGTCATGGAGACGCCGTTCTACCCGGAGGGCGGCGGCCAGGTGGGCGATGCGGGCGACATCGTGGGCTCCAACGGCAGGATAGCCGTGACGGACACCCAGACGGTCATGCCGGGCCTGATCATGCACTTCGGCAGGGTCGTCGACGGCACCGTGGCCCAGGGCGACAGCGTGGACGCCATCGTCGACCCCGTACGGCGCGAGGACACGGCCCGGAACCACACTGCGACTCACATGCTCCACGCGGCCCTGCGCCAGGTGCTGGGCAGCCACGTCCGGCAGGCGGGCTCGCTGGTTGCCCCCGACAGGCTGCGGTTCGACTTCAGCCACGTGACGGCTATGACGCCGGGTGAGATCGAGGACGTGCAGCTGCTCGTCAACGAGAAGATCCGCGAGAACGTGGGCGTGCGCAAGAGCGAGGACCGGTACTCGCGGGCCATCGAGCGAGGGGCGCTCGCCTTCTTCGGCGACAAGTACGAGGACACCGTGCGGCTGGTGGAGATAGCCAACGGCGACACCTTCAGCTTCGAGGTGTGCGGCGGCACCCACGTCCACCACACCGGCGAGCTGGGCTCGGTCTTCGTGCTGGGCGAGTCGAGCATCGGCACGGGCATGCGGCGCATCGAGGCGGTGAGCGGACGCGGCGCCGAGAGGATCGTGCGCGACCGGTTCCGGGCGCAGGACGCAGTCGCCTCCAGGCTCAGCACCACGCCGATGGAGACCGAGGACCGGGTCGGAGCGCTGCTGGAGGAGATGGAGTCGCTGCGGCGCGAGAACGAGGCCCTCGAGAGGCGGCTCTCGCTTCAGGCCGCCGAGTCGATGCTCGATGCAGCGGTCGTCGTCGACGGCGTCAGCGTGCTCGCCCACCGGGTTGACGCCGCCGGCGCGGACGCCATGCGCGAGATGGGCGACTGGCTGAGGAGCAAGATGGGCAGCGGCATCGTCGCCTTGGGCACGGTGTCGAACGACAGGCCCCAGATGGTGGTCATGGTCACGCCCGACCTGGTCGAGCGCGGTTTCGACGCGGTCGCCATCGCCAGGGGCGCGGCGAAGGCCATCGGCGGCGGGGGCGGCGGCAGGCCCGACGTGGCGCAGGCGGGAGGCAGGCGGGCGGACGGGCTCGACGCGGCCCTCGGCTCGGTAGCCGACCTGGTGCGCGAAGGGCCCGGCTGAGGTTGCGGGTCCTCGGCCTCGACCACGGGGAGCGGCGAATCGGGGCCGCCCTTAGCGACGCCCTGGGCATCACCGCGTCTCCGCTCACCGTCATCGAGCACACGTCCGACGAGGGCGACGCCGACGCGGTGGCCGCCCTGGCCAGGGAGCGGGATGTCGAGGCGGTCGTGGTGGGAGTGCCGATCTCCCTTGACGGCTCTATCGGCCCGCAGGCCAAGCGCGCCGCCTACTTCGCAAGGCTGCTCTCGGGACGCCTCGACATGCCGGTCGACATGATCGACGAGCGGCTGTCGACGCGGGAGGCCGAGCGAAGACTCGCGGAGGGCGGCAGGAGACGGTCAAGGCGGCGCGAGGGCCTGGACGCGGCGGCCGCCGCCGTGCTGCTGCAGGCCTACCTCGACTCCCGGCCGCGCGGCTGACCCGGCCAGCCTACTCCAGCACCCGGAGCGTGGCCGGTACGTCCATGCGTCGCAGCTTGCGCACCGTGAGTGCAGGGGCGACGGCGACCACCGCGACTCCGCCGGCCAGTATGGCGGCCATCTGCGGCACCCTCACCGACAGGACCACGCCCAGGTCGGGGTAGCTCGCGGGGATGAGGTCGTAGATGATCCAGAGCAGCATGCCGTAGCCGAACACCACCCCCAGCAGCGTGGCTATCGCGCCCAGCACCAGCCCCTCTACCGCCATGCTTCCCAGCACCCTTCGCACCGGCACGCCGTAGGCGAACATCGTCGCGTGGTCCCGCGCCCGCTCGTCGGAGTTGATGTTCGCAGTGTTGAAGGCGATCAGCAGCGCCAGCCCGAGGACGAACATCTGGATCACGACGAAGATCGCGGTGAACTCCTCGAATATGTCCTGCGCCGCCTGGGAGGCCTCGGCTGTCCCAAGCACGGTGGCGACTCCAGGCAATCCGAACAGGGCGCGCTTGGCGTCGTTGAGGTTCTGGCCCGGGGCCGGGGAGCCCGTGACGATGTTCGCGACGCCCTCCAGCCCCGCCTCGCCGGCGTGGCGGATGTCCATGTAGGCGTTGAAGCGGAGCGGGTGAGGATGGATCGCCATCACGGGTACGGAGATCGCGCTCAGGGTGAAGGAGGCCGGGCCGGTGCGAACAGGCAGGGTCAGCGTGACGCTGTCCCCGGCGCTGACGCCCAGGTCCTGGGCAGCCTTGCGGGCGAGGACGATTCCGGGCTCGTCCGTGGACAGGCCTCCCTCCACGACGGTCGGCCTCCACGCGCCCTCAGCCAAGTCTACGAACTGCAGAAGGACAGCCAGGGGCTCCCCGGAGCCATTCACGTTGGCCCCTATCGCGATGCCCGGCTCGGCTATGCCGAGCGCGCCCCCGTCCACCACCCCGCTCACCTCGGGCGAGTCGAGCGCGTAGAAGGAGTCGAGCCGTACGACGAGCCGGTCGGGCACGCCCTTGAGCAGCTCCTCGTCGCCCTTCACGAGTGTAGAGAGCATTGAGTCCGTCATGCCGATAACGCTGACGAGTATGGCCAGCACGGCGGTGAGGGCGAACAGGGTCAGGAGCGTGCGCCGGGGCGCTCTGAGCAGGTTGCGGAAGGGCATGCGGCCAAGGCTGCCCCCCGGAAGCGGCAGGCGGCTGATGGCCGGGGCAAGCCCTCCACCGCGAGCGGCCAGGTGCCCGGTCCTGATGGCGTCCACGGGCTGTACCCGCACGGCCCGGAATACCGGCCACAGCACGGCAATTAACGGCAGCGCGAAGCCGATGGCCGCCACGCCTGCGAAGATGCCCGTCTGGAATGGCGTGACGAAGACGGGGAGCGGCACGAAGCTCTCGAGCACACCCTGCATGAGGCTGGCAATCAGCAGCCCGATGCCGACCCCGAACACCACGCCCAGCACGGCTATCTGGATCCCCACGAGCAGGGGCCGCACGGCTATGGCGAGGGGGTTCACGCCCAGGGCCATGGAGGTGCCGATCTCCCGGCGCTGGGTCTCGACCATGCGAGCGGCAAAGTTCAGGGAAGCGAACGCCGCGCCCGCGAACAGTGCCAGCGCGAATACGTTGTAGAACGCCTGGTCACCCTCCGGATCGCGGGTGAGGGCCAGGTACGACGCGTCGTCCTCAGTGCGCATGAGGTCGAGGCTCGTCTCGGGGTGGCGGGCTGCGGTCTCGGCCAGCAGCGCGGCTTCTACTCGATCGACCTCGGCGCCCGGTTCTACAGTGAGCACCAGGTCGTTGACCAGCCCCTCCCTGCCGGAGAGGTCCTGGGCCGTCTCCAGCGACGTGAACAGCACGGCAAGGTTCGCCTGGCCGAAGAAGCTGCCCTCCTCGACGATGAGGAAGTACTCCGGGGACACGGCCTGTCCGACGTACCGGGCGGAGACCCCGCCGCCGATCTTCAGGTCCCCGTCGTCCGGCAGGCCGTAGTAGACGCCGAAGTTGCGCTCGACCAGCACGACCGCCTGGCCGATCTCAGCCGTCTCGATGGGCCGCCCGACCAGTGTATGGACCCCGTTGACGCTGGGCCCGCCGCCCGAGAAGTCGACGCCGACAATCCTGCCTCGCACGAACAGAGGGCCGTCGTCGGTGTCCACCTCGACCTGGGTCTCCGAGATGAGCCGCTCTTCGGCGGCCTCGACGCCGTCGATGGACGCGGCGATGGAGGCCAGCGCGCCCTGGGGCAGGAAGCCGTCCCCGCTGGGCTGGGCGCGGACGTCGTACATGTTCGTCAACCCGAGGCTGGCGTCGTTGGAGGCGAAGCGCCACTGTGTGACGCTGCTCAGCCCGGCGTACATGCCGGTCCCGAGGGCGATCATGAGAGCGATGCCGGCCACCTGGACCCAGCGGGCCCTCGCGTCCCTCAGCGCCCAGCGCAGCCTCAGCGCCAGCATGACGCCGCCCAACGCCCATGCGCTTCCCGGGAGACTCCCATCATTCGCGTGCTCCTCCGTCCTGCGTTTCCGGCGCGGATCCTGGCGGCCGGGCCGCTCCCAGCTAGGCCCATGATATACTAGCAGGCCCGAGCCATGGGGGCCGCCATGAAGCAGCAAATCGCCCTCTTCGGATATCCCCTCTCCCACTCGATATCCCCGGCATTCCAGCAGGCCGCCCTCGACAGCCTGTCCATCGAGGCCTGCTACTCGGCAAGACCCACGCCCCCGGAAGGGCTGGCGGCAGAGGTGGAGAGGCTCCGCGCCGACGACCACCTGGGCGCCAACGTCACCATCCCCCACAAGGAGCGCATACGCGCCTGCCTGGACAGGCTGGACCCATGGGCCGAGACCGTGGGGGCCGTCAACACCATAGTCAAGGACAGCGGCCGGCTGGTGGGGCACAACACGGACGGCCACGGTTTCCTGAGGAGCCTGGAGGAGCGGGGCGGATTCTCGCCGGAGGGCAAGTCCGTCCTGCTCCTGGGCGCGGGCGGAGCGGCCCGCGCAGCCGTCTTCGCGCTGGCGGAGAGGCGCGCAGGCTCGGTGCTCATCGCAAACCGGACGGCCGGGAGGGGAGACGCGCTCGCCGCCGACGTCCGGGCGCATTCTCTCGACGCGGCCTCGATCCCAATGCAAGAGGCAGGGAAGGCCGCCGGCAGGGTCGACCTGATAGTCAACGCCACGTCCATGGGCATGGAGCCCGGGCCGAACGCGGGCCTGTCGCCCCTGGAGAGCCGGGACATCAACCCGCGGGCACTCGTGTACGACATGGTCTACACCCCCCAGCAGACGCCGCTGATGGATGAGGCGCAGAAGGCCGGGGCGAAGGTACTCGGCGGTCTATGGATGCTGGTGTACCAGGGCGCGGCGGCCTTCGAGATGTGGACTTCCCGCGAGGCCCCGGTCGACCTGATGTACGAGGCCGGGCAGCGGGCGCTGGGCGGCGAGCATTGACCGGGTCCAACATCTTCCTCACCGGGTTCTCGGGCGCGGGCAAGACGACCGTCGGGCGCGTAGCCGCGGACCTGCTGGGCTGGCGCTACGTCGACATGGACGACGAGATAGAGGCCGCGGTCGGCAGGGCGATTCCCGAGATATTCGAGCAGGAGGGCGAGCCCGCCTTCCGCCGGTACGAGACGGACGTCCTCGCCAGGCTCAGCGGAAGGAGCCACCAGGTCGTTTCGACGGGAGGAGGCGTCCCCGTGGCCGAGGCCAATCGCGCCCTCATGGCCGGGGGCGGCATCGTCGTGTGCCTCGAGGCCAGCCCGGAGACCATATTCGAGCGCCTGTCCGCCGAGAGGGACAGGCCCGCGGGCCCGGTGGTCAGGCCCATGCTGGCCGGGGTGGACCCCATGAGGCGCATCAGGGAGCTGAAAGCCGAGCGCCAGCCGGGCTACTCCCTGGCCGACTGGACGGTGCAGACCGACCGGCTCTCGCCGGAGCAGGCCGCCTCCGAGGTCGCCCGGGCCTGGGACATACTGAGGGCCGCGGGTACGGCCTCGGGGGACGAGGATCTGGCGGCCGTCGTTCGCACCTCCACGGGGGACTATCCCGTGTGGGCCGGCTGGGGCCTGCTGGACGACATCGGGGAAAAGGCCGTGGCCGCAGCCTCCCCGGGGGCGGCCTACGTCGTGACCGACGAGGGCGCGTACCTGCACGGGCGCCGCGCCCAGGCGTCGCTGGAGGCCGCCGGAGTGCCGTGCCACATCTTCGCGCTGCAGCCCGGCGAGGCCGGCAAGACCCTGGACGGCGCGGCCCGCATCTACGAGTGGCTGGCCTCCCTGAAGGCCGAGCGCGGCCACCTGGTCGCGGCTGTGGGAGGCGGTGTAGTCGGAGACATGGCCGGGTTCGCGGCTGCCACCTACCTCCGGGGCATGCCCTTCGCCCAGGTCCCGACCACCATGCTGGCCATGATGGACGCCGCCGTGGGCGGGAAGACCGCGGTAGACCTTCCATTCGGCAAGAACCTCGTCGGCGCGTTCCACCAGCCCCGGCTAGTGCTGGCAGACGTGTCCGTGCTGAAGACGCTGCCGGAGCGCGAGCTCAACTCCGGCTGGGCCGAGGCGATCAAGCACGGGCTCATCCTGGACGCGGGGCTGTTCGAGGACTTCGAGGACCGCGGCGAGGCCGTCCGATCCCTCGACCCGGCCACGACCATCGACATGGTCAAGCGGAGCGTCGCCGTGAAGGCCGATGTGGTGACGAGAGATGAGAAGGAGAGACTCGGCCTGAGGGTGTTGCTGAACTACGGCCACACGGTCGGCCACGCCATCGAGGCCGCGACCGGCTACACGAGATTCCTGCACGGCGAGGCCGTGAGCATCGGCATGACGGCGGCGGCGAGGATCGGCCTGGAGCTTGGCATGATGTCGGAGGACGAAACCGAGAGGCAGCGCCAGGTGCTCGAGGACTTCCGGCTGCCCGTGTCTCTGGACGGCGTGGAGGCCGGCGCGCTCAAGGAGGCTATGACCCTGGACAAGAAGACCGTCGGAGGCGCGATCCGGTGGGTGCTGCTCGACGGCATCGGCCGGGCCGTGACGCGCGGCGACGTGCCGGAACCGGTCGTGGACATGGCGCTGGAGTCGCTGGGCGGGAGAAACTGACCTGGGCCCGGAGTGGGTCTATCTCTTCCTGATCGGCGCGGGCACCGGTGTGTTCGGGGCCATGGTGGGCACCGGCGGAGGCGTCGTGCTGGTGCCGGTGCTGCTGCTCTTCTTCGGCATGGAGCCGGCGGTCGTGGCGGGGACTTCGCTGGCCCTCGTTGCCCTCAACGGCATTGCCAGCGCCCTGATGTACCTCCGTCACAACCTCGTGGACAGGCGCAGCGGTCTCATCTTCGTCGCCGCCGCCCTGCCGGGGTCTCTCGCCGCCCCCTTCGCGGTCGCGAAGGTGGAGGCTGACATCTTCCGCGTCCTCTTCGGAGCGATGATCGCCAGCCTCGCGGTGTACCTCCTGTACAGGTCGTCCAAGACCGGCGCGGTGTCCTCGGACATCAGCAGCAGGATCAAGCCGACGGTGCGAAGCCGCAGGATACTCGCCGACGGGAGGACGTATGAGTACAGTTTCAACGAGGGGCTCGCGGCCCTGTTCAACGTCCTGATCGGTTTCGTCTCCGCCTTCTTCGGGGCAGGAGGGGGGTTCCTCAGGACCCCCGTGCTGGTCACCATGTTCGGGTTTCCGGTCCGGATCGCGGCGGCGACGTCCCTCTTCGCCATGTCGGTCTACGCCACGGCGGGAGCTACGGCCCACTGGTACCTGGGACACGTGGAGTGGCTGCCGACCTTCGCCGCCGTGGCGCCCGGGCTGCTGGTGGGAAGCCCGGGCGGCGTATGGCTCGCCAGGAAGGCCAGGAGCGTGTGGGTGGTCGTCATGCTGGCCAGCCTCCTGCTCGTGATGGGGGCGCGTCTCGTGTGGCAGGGGCTGGCGTGAGCGACTCATCCCGACCCTTCTTCGCCGTCCGGTCGACGTCGGGTTCAGCCCGCGCCGGCGTGCTGAATACACCCCACGGGACTGTCGACACGCCCGTATTCATGCCGGTGGCCACCCAGGGCTCGGTGAAGGCGCTGGACCCGGCCGATCTCGGTCGGATCGGCGCGGGGATCGTCCTCGCGAACACCTACCACCTGTACCTGCGACCCGGGGTGGAGGTGATCAGGGGCTTCGGAGGGCTCCACCGCTTCATGGCGTGGGACGGCCCGACCCTCACCGACTCGGGCGGATTCCAGGGCTTCAGCCTCGAGCACCTGCGCGAGCTGGACGAGACCGGCATTCTCTTCAGGTCGCACCTGGACGGGAGCCTCCACCGCTTCACTCCCGAGGCCGTCGTCGAGCACCAGGCCGGGATCGGCGCCGACATCGTCATGCCGCTGGACGTGTGTGAGCCCGCGGGCGCTGACCGGGACGCGGTCGAAGCGGCGGTGCAGAGGACGTTGAGATGGGCGAGGCGGTCCCTCGACGCCCACGCCGGGACCCGCCAGGCGCTCTTCGGGATCGTCCAGGGCGGGGTATTCGGCGACCTGCGCGAGCTCTCGGCAGCCGAGACGGTGGCGATGGACTTCCCGGGCTACGCCATCGGCGGCCTCAGCGTCGGGGAGTCGAAGTCCGAGATGCACGACGTGACCGGGCTCACGGCGGGGCTGCTCCCTGAGGACCGGCCCAGGTACCTGATGGGAGTGGGCTCGCCCGAGGACCTGGTCGAGTGCGTGGCCCGGGGCATCGACATGTTCGACTGCGTGCTGCCGACCCGGATCGCCAGGAACGGCGCCCTCTTCACCCAGGCTGGGCGTGTGAACGTCGACACGGCGCGCTTCCGCTCGGTGGACGGCCCGGTGGACGAGGACTGCGACTGCTACACCTGCAGGACGTTCCCGGCCGCCTACCTGTGCCACCTCTTCCGCGCGAAGGAGCTACTGGCGTACAGGCTGGCGTCGATCCATAACCTGAGGTTCGTGCTGCGCCTCATGGAGCGGATGCGCGAGGCCGTCGTGGAGGACCGCTTCGAGTCGTTCCGCCGCTCCTTCGCCGACCGGTTCACCCCACCCGACGAGCAGACCCGGCGAGACCAGAAGCGGAAGTGGTTGAGCGCCATGGAGCGCGCCCGCTCCGGAGACGGTGCACAGGGCTAAGCAGCCGCGCGACCGGCCACCTGCTATCATTCTGCCATGGTGACGTGGGCACTGGCAGTCAGAGAGGCCCCCGGCGCCGGGTACGAGCCCGGCGGCGAGGCCGCCGTGGCCAGGCTGTGGAGCAGGGCCCACACCCTGTCCCACGGGCTGAGGACGGAGCAGGGCCAGCCCTTCCGCGTCGTCTATCCCGGCAGGCCGGGTGGCCCGGCGGGACCCGACTTCGTCGACAGCGTGATCGAGACCTCCGGGGGCGAGCGCATCACGGGCGACGTGGAGCTCCACGTGGACGCGCCCGACTGGTACCGTCACGGCCACCATGGCGACCCCGCCTACAACGGAGTCATCCTGCACGTCGTCATGCGCACGGGGGGACGTGGGACCTCCACGCACCAGTCCGGCACGTCGGTGCCCATAGTCAGGCTGCAGGGTCCCGCGAGCGACACCGGCGGCGGGCACGACCTGTTGCTGGCGAGCCTCAGGTCGGCAAGCGACTCCGAGGTAGAAGAGCGGCTGGACAGGGCCGGCGAGATGAGGTTCCTCGCCAAGTCCGGGGGCTTCGCCATGGAGCTGCGCAGCGGCGATGCGGACCAGTTAGTCTACGCCGCCCTGCTGGAGGGGCTGGGGTACTCGGCCAACCGCCGCCCCTTCAGGCTCCTCGCCGGCGCCGTCCCGTACTCGCACCTTGCCGCCCTGCGCGGCGAGCCCGCAGCAACGCGCCTCCTTGCCGTAAAGGCGCTGCTCCTTCACGGCGCCGGTATGATCGACAGCGCGCCCCCTGAGGACAGGCCGGCGATCTCCTCCCTGCTGCGCCGCCTCCCTCTGCGGCGGCCAGTCCGCAAGGGAGAGTGGACGACCTCGGGAGTCAGGCCCGCGAACCACCCGGCAAGGCGCACCCTCGGGGCCGCTCGCATCCTGGACAGCCTCCTGGACGATGGGCCGGCGGAGTCGATAGCGCGGGCGGTCCGCCGGGGCGAACCCAGGAATCTCTCGGCCATGCTGGAGGCAAGGCCGTTCGTGGGAGCGGGCCGGGCCCGCGAGCTCGCGGCCAACGTCGCCCTACCCTTCACCCATGCCAGCGCCAGGGGCCGGGGCGACGCGGGGCTGGAATCTGCGAGCCTGGAGATGTTCGGCCGGCTGCCCGCCCTGCAGGAGAACGCCGTCACCCGCGAGATGCGCCTCATGCTCGCCGGCGCGGGGAAGAGCATCCGACCCGGCGGTGCGAGGCGTCAGCAGGGGCTCATGCATCTCTACAAGAGCATGATAAGGCGCACAGTGCATGGCGACCCGGGGAATAGACAGCCCCGCTCATGATCTTCGCCCGCCTCTCCCTCGCCGCGAGGCACCTCCGGGCAGCCCGATAGCTGCCCTCCACATAAGCGTTAACGCCGAGCGTCGGCGCCAATGCCGTGGAGCCGGTCAGGACGTGTTGCGGCTCTGATCCATGAAATGGAAGAGGGCGGGCGCAGGATTGCGCCCGCCCTCTGTTGCTATCTGGCCTGAGGCCCTCGCCGTTGTGCCGCTTCGACGTGGCGGCCGGGCCGCGTCAGGCTGTCGTCAGCTTACCAGCGTCCCCCACCGCCACCGCCGCCGCGCGATCCCCTGTCCTCGCGAGGCCTTGCCTCGTTGACGGTCAGGGGACGGCCCGAGACCTCCCGGCCGTTAAGCGCCTGGATGGCCGATTCGGCTGCGGCATTGTCCGGCATCTCGACGAATCCGAAGCCTCGGGACTGTCCGGTGTACCTGTCGGAGATTATTCGTGCCGACTGCACTTCGCCATGAGTTGCGAAAGCGCCCTCGAGCTCTTCCTCAGTCATCTCGAACGAAAGGTTGCCTACGTAAATGTTCACACTCGCTCCTTGTCTGAAGTTCTCCTAACCGGTGTCTAGCGTCGCATGCGTTCTACAACCGGTTGGTGGCAAGCGCAAGAAGCGGGGGCGACATTCGCATCGCGTATCGGAGTCAGGTCAATTCTAGCACACAGGCAACTGGACTGCATCGTGAGGCCGGGCCCTGCCCCCAGACTACGGGCCCGCCGTCCGCTCCAGCTGCCTCTGGACGGCGCTCGCGCCGGAGGCATTGCCCGCCTCCCTGTACAGCTCCAGGGCCGACTCCAGGTCCTCGATCGCCCTACGGGTGTTCCCGAGCTTGTCGTGCAGCGTGGCCCGGTTCAGGAACGGCGTGGGGGACGTATTCTTCAGCTCGATGGACTTGTCGAAGTCCTCCAGCGCCAGCTCGTACTGCTCCTCGTGGTAGTAGGCAACGCCCCGGTAGTTGTACGCAATCGCCAGGTCGGGCAGGACCCTCAGGACGATGTCGAAGGAGGTTATGGCCTCCTCGTACTGGGCCGCGTTGAGCAGCTGCACCGCCTGCAGGTACCGGAACAGCATGTCGGGAGGTTCGGACGTCGGCTCCGGTGTGGGTGTGGGCTCGGGAGTCGGAGTCGGCTCCGGCGTCGGCGCCGGAGTGGCGGTCGGCTCCGGCGTGGGCGAGGGCATTGGGGTGGGCTCGGGCGGCTGGGAGCAGGCCAGCACGAGCGCCGCTGCAATGGCAACCGCAGTCAGGGCCCAGGGGCGGCCGTTCGTCCAGAGTCCGGTGGGCATGGCGAATTGTCCTAGCGTAGGGGCGATAGGGTAGGATAGCATAGTGACCTCTATTCAATAATACGCTCGCGGGGCCGTTGAGGTTGGCACGCGCGACGGCTCCGAAGGGGAGATGGAAGTGATCAGAGAGCTGGACGGCAAGATGCCGAGAGTGCACCCGACCGCATTCGTCAGCGAGGCGGCCTACGTGGTCGGCGACGTGGAGATCGGCGCCGGGTCGAGCGTCTGGCCGGGCACCGTGATCAGGGCCGACGCCGGCATCATCAAGATAGGCAGCAACACCTGCATACAGGACGGCTCCATCGTGCATGCCGACGACGACGCGTTCATAGGCGACAACGTCGTCATCGGCCACAAGGTCCTGTGCCACGCCGGCAAGGTCGGAGACTGGTCCCTTATCGGCAACGGCGCGTCCGTCAACGACGGCGTGGAGATCGGCGAGGGTAGCCTGGTGGCGTCGGGGGCAGCGGTGATCGAGAGGATGGTCATCCCGCCCGGCTCGCTGGTGCTGGGCGTTCCGGCCCGGGTCAGGGGGAGCCTGCAGGACAGGCACAAGGAGCTGATCCGCATGACCGTAGAGGAGTACATCGAGAAGGGCGCGCGCTTCAGGTCGAACGGGCTGTAGCTCGGCCGGTCAGCCGGTCACATCCTCTCGGGGGCGGCCATTCCCATGAGGGACAGGCAGCGCGCGAAGACGACCCGCACGGCGTCCACCAGCTTCAGCCTCGCCATGGTGATGGGCAGCTCGTCAGGCTCCTGGGAAACCACCCTGCACTGCTGGTAGAAGGGGTGGAAGGCCTTGGCAAGGTCCAGGGCGTAGTGGGGCAGCCCCTGTGGCTCCAGGTTCTCGGCGGCCATGGCCACGACCTCAGGAAGCTGCATCATCTTGCGGACCAGCGCCAGCTCGGCCTCGTGGGTCAGCAGTGAGACGTCGCCGCCCTCGAAGTCGATCCCGCGCTCCCGCGCTTCCCTGAATATGCCGGCGATACGCGCGTGGGCGTACTGGATGTAGTAGACGGGGTTCTCCTCCGACTCCCGCACCGCCAGCTCCAGGTCCAGCTCCATCTGGGACCCCGGGGCCTTGGACAGGAAGAAGAAGCGGCACGCGTCCGGCCCTATCTCCTCGACCAGCTCCCTCAGCGTTACGATGTTTCCCGTTCGCTTGGAGAGACGGACCGTCTCGCCGCCCCGCTTCAGCGTGACCAGCTGGTAGACGAGCAGGTCGAGTCGGTCCTGGTCGATTCCCACTGCGGACGCGAAGGCCTTCATGAAGGCTACGTGCCCCTGGTGGTCCGCCCCGAGCACGTCGATCACGCGATCGAATTCCCGCTCGAGGAACTTGTTGTAGTGGTAGGCCACGTCCGTCCCGAAGTAGGTGGGCGCCCCCGTGTTCCTGACGATGACCTTGTCCTCGTCGTCCCCAAGCGCCGACGACCTAAACCAGGTCGCCCCGTCCCTCTCGACCAGGTGCTCGCCGTCGCGCAGCATCTCCAGGACCCGGTCGAACTGGCCGCCCGGGAAGAGGCTGCGTTCGCTGAACCACTCGTCGTACTCGACGTTGAGCGAGCGCATGTCGCGCCTGATCTCCTCGATCATGCGGCGAAGGCCGATCTCGCCGATCTCCGCGGCGGCGCGGCCGGCGTCCATCGCGACGAACCTGTCCGCGAACTCGTCCCTGATCTCCTCGGCCAGGTCGATCATGTATGACCCCTCGTAGCCGTCGGGCGGGATCTCGACGTCCTGGCCGAATAGCTGGAGATACCGGGCCAGCAGGCTGCCGTTGAAGTGGCCCATCTGGCTGCCGGAGTCGTTCAGGTAGTACTCGCGCTGGACGTCGTATCCCGCCGCGTCCAGGACGTTGGCGAGGGCGCTCCCGACGACCGCTCCCCTGGCATGGCCCGCATGGACGGGCCCGGTCGGGTTTACGCTGACGAACTCCACCTGCACACGCCGGCCCGCCCCGACGTCTACCGTGCCGAAGGAGTCCCCCGCGTCGCGTATCGCGTCGACCTGGGATGCGAGCCACCCTGGTCTGAGGGCGAAATTCACGAAGCCGGGCGGCGCGGTCCAGACGCTGGCAACCGGGCCTTCTACCTTGACCCGCTCGGCGATACGCTCGGCGATGGCCATGGGGCTCATGCGCATCTGGCGGGCCAGCCTGAGGGGGAGGCTGGACGCGAAGTCACCGTGCTCCGCCTTCTGCGGCCTCTCGACCGCCGCCTCGACTCCCTCCGCAGGCGGAAGCGCCCCGGCCTCCTGGGCCTCAGCGAGGGCCGCCTGTACGATGAGGCCCATCTCGTCCCTGATAGTCATGGTCAGCACAACATATCAGACGGCGGGGTAGCCGCCAACGAATTAAGGCACCTCGGCGGGGGTGATTTGCGCCGCGGCGGCGCCTAGGATATGACGCGGACCGCGGCCCCGCCTGTCCCGCCTCTTTCGAGCACCCTGCCCACGACCGCTGCCGTGGAAACGCCGTGCGCCTCCAGCGCGGCGGCCAGCTTGCCGGCCCGCGCGGCCTCGACGCTGATCAGGAGGCCTCCCGACGTCTGGGCGTCGCACAGCAGGAGCCGGTCGCTCTCGCCCAGGGCCGCGTCCCAGTCCACGTCGCGGTCCGCCGACGCCAGGTTCCGCCTCGTCCCGCCGGGCGCTATGCCCTGCCCCAGCAGGTCGCGTACGCCGTCCAGCACCGGCACGGACCCGAGCGACACCTCAGCGGAGACACCGCTGGCCCGGGTGATCTCGAGCAGGTGCCCGATCAGCCCGAAGCCGGTCACGTCGACGCAGGCGTTCACGCCCACTTCGACCATGGCGTGGGAGGCGTCCCTGTTGAGCGCGCCCATGCACTCCACGGCGCCTGCGAGGACCTCCGGGGCCGCGCGGTCCTGCTTGGCCGCGGTGGTTATCACGCCCGTGCCGATGGGCTTCGTGAGCACGAGCGCGTCGCCCGGCTTAGCGCCGGCGTTCGTTACCTCGCGGCCCGGCTCGACGACGCCCGTCACGGCCATCCCGAACTTGGGCTCCTGGTCGTCCACGGTGTGGCCGCCGACCACGATCACACCGGCCTCGGCGGCCTTCGAGGCCGCGCCCCGCATCACCTCGCCCAGCACCTCGACCGGCAGGTCCACCGGGAATGCCGCCACGTTGAGGGCGAGCATCGGCGTCCCCCCCATGGCGTAGACGTCCGAGATCGCGTTGGCGGCGGCAATCTCGCCATACGCAAAGGGGTCGTCCACAATCGGGGGAAAGAAGTCGACCGTCTGCACCAGAGCGAGCTCGTCGGTGAGCCTGAAGACGGCCGCGTCGTCCCCCGTGGACGGGCCGACCAGCAGTGCCGGGTCGGTCATCGGCGGCAACTGGCGCAGCACCTGCGCCAGGTCGTCTGGACTGAACTTGCCCGCTCAGCCGGCGCAGTGAGCCAGCGACGTGAGGCGGACCCCTTCGGACGCCATCCCGGACCCTCCATAGTAGAATGCCGCGAGTATAGCAGACCGAGTCCGCTATTGACTTTGACGTCCAGACGTCATTAACATTCCGTTGGGATGTCGGAAGAGAAAGCCAGGTATGCTCCCGGGCGTGTGAGGGATGGCATCGTCCAGGTGATGTCCCTCACGTCCATGGCACTTTCGGTCAAGGAGATCGAAGGACGGGTATCGCAGGTCGTGGGCCCGGTGAGCGGGTCCTCCGTGAGGTCCTACCTCAGGCTGAACACGCCGGAGCTGTTCACCCGGGAAGAGCGAGGCGTCTACACGCTCAGCTCCAGCGCCGCTTCCGGGGTGCAGGCAGAGCTTTCCCTGGCGCGATGGAGCGAGCCCTACTCATTCGGGCGAGCGACACTCTACCACTCCGACTGCTTCGACTGGCTCAGCCAG
Organism: Dehalococcoidia bacterium; assembly: GCA_965116315.1. Taxonomy (GTDB): domain Bacteria; phylum Chloroflexota; class Dehalococcoidia; order Lucifugimonadales; family CAJWER01. The sequence goes on along the minus strand of OZ220672.1, from coordinate 3,791,718 downwards.
CGTGACGACTGCAGCATACACGCCGTCGTGACCGACCCTCCCTACGGCCTCCACGAGTACACGCGCGAGCAGCAGGCCAAGCTGCGCGGCGGGAGGGGAGGCGTTTGGCGCATGCCGCCGTCCTTCGACGGCCACGTCCGCTCTCCCCTGCCCCGGTTCACGACCTTGACCTCCGAGCAACTCGGCCACATCAGGACCTTTTTCTTCGTGTGGGGGCGCCTGCTGATCCCGAAGCTGGTGCCCGGGGCGAACGTGGTCGTGGCGTCCAATCCGCTCGTATCCCACCTCGTATCCGGGGCCCTGGCGGACTCCGGCCTGGAGCGGCGCGGCGAGATAGTCCGGTTGACGATGACTCTCAGGGGTGGAGACCGCCCCAAGGCCGCTCGGGACGAGTTCCCCGAGGTCAGCGTAATGCCGCGGTCCATGTGGGAGCCCTGGGTGGTGTTCCGCAAGCCCATAGAAGGACGGGCGCAGGACAACCTGAGGAAGTGGGGTACGGGGGGCTTCCGGCGGCCGCGCGAGGACAAGCCGTTCGGCGACGTGATCCCGTCGTCGCCGACAAGAAAGGCCGAACGCAGCCTGGCCCCCCACCCAAGTCTCAAGCCCCAGTCATTCCTCCGTCAACTGGTGCGCTCTGTCCTTCCGGTTGGCGAAGGCGTAGTCCTCGATCCCTTCGCCGGCGCGGGTTCGACCCTGGCCGCAGCAGAGGCATTGGGCTACGACAGCATCGGCGTTGAAAAGGACGCCCTGTACTTCGACATGGCGCGAGAGGCTATCCCGAAGCTGGTCGGCTATAATCCCAACGGCAGCCGGCCTTCGCGATAGACCCAGCTACCCCTCAGCTTCCGGATCCCGTCCTTGTGCAGCGTCGCCGTGCGGGTGCCAAGCTCCCCTCGAGGGTTCCTGCGGAAGTCGTCGATGGTGACGTGCCCCAGGTAGACCTCCGTGAAGGTCATTGGAGCGCGGTCGCGGGCGGGCTCGGACTCAGTATCCACCCGGTAGACGAATACGCACAGCCACTGTTCGCGGGCCCCGTGCGTATCGACGGCGCCGCCCGCCTTTCGGGTTGTCTTGACCTCCACACCTTCGGAACCTGCTTTGACGGCATCGTCGACGTACGCTCCCTGGACTATCAGGTCCGGGTGGCCGTTGTGGTACCGGTTCTCCGTTAGTACGCGTGAGTGCCTCGCTAGGCTGGCCGTCAGCATGTCCGACAGGACGCCCGACATTATGGCGGGCCGAAGCATGTCGTCGAGCCGCTGCAGCCCCCTACCGGTCAGATGGGTGTTGACGTCGTAGAAGAAGTCGTAGACATCCTGCATCGCCAGCGAGAAGTCCTCCACCCGCAGCTCGTATGGCAGATGGAGTCCTCGATTGAAGCTGCTGTGATCGGCGCTGTTTCTCCGCAAGGGCATACGCGGGCTCGTCTTCCTGGAGGATTAGCCCAGTCTCAGCCCTGGGAAACGCCCATGAGGCGGGCCATGTTGCCGCCTACTATGAGGCCCACCTGGTCGTCCGGCAGGAAGTCGGAGGCTATCCGGATGTGGTCGAGGTTCTGCCGGTAGGTGTAGAAGCGCAGCACCATCGGTATGTCGGTGCCCCACATGAGCCTCTCCACCCCTACCCGCTCCACGAGCTGCTCCATGGTCGGCCTGATCTCGGTCATCGGGTAGTCCCACACGCCTCCCAGGAAGATGGCGAACAGTAGCTGCATTGAGAAGTTGGGGCTGTCAGGGACAGTGTCGTACACCGCGTCGGGGATGGCGAGCCCGTCGCCGTCTATAAACATCCTCCAGCTCAGGCCGTGGGTGAGCACCAGGGGCACGTCCGGGTACCGCTCCATCCAGCCGTCGATCAGTCGCAGCTGGGCGACGAGGGCGTCGACGGGCGCGCCGTGCCGGGTCGCCAGCGACGAGTAACTCGGCGTGATGAACAGGGGCACGCCCAGATCGGCCACTGCGTCCCAGAACGGGGTGAGCTCGTCCCGGGTCCAGTCCTCCGGCTGGCCGTACAGCGGCAGGTGGTCGGGCAGGAACTGGACGCCGTGCAGCCCCTGGTCGCGGATGGCCCGCTCCAGCTTCGCGATCGAGCCGTCCACGTCCGTCCCGGCGAGCCACTCCTCGACGTGGGCCAGCCCCTGGAGCCGGTCGGGGAAGCGGCGGCAGCTCTCGGCGGTGAAGTCGTTGCCGATGCCCAGGTACGGCGTGCGGTGGATCATGGCCATGTCGACGCCGGCGTAGTCCATCTCCGCCACGAGCGACTCAGCCGTGTAGCCCATGTCGGTGACCGAAGGCGGCATGTACTGCTTGACGTACGTCTCGCCGTCGACCGTCCACTCGAACCGCCCGTGACCGGCGGCTCGGAACTGCGCGTCCTTGAGCGCGGCGAAGTCCCAGCCGCCGCCGGGATCGGCTAGCCCGCTGGCGTCGGCGGGGGCCCTGTCCCTCGCCCGCCACACCGGCTGGAAGTGGCGCGCTATCCCAAGCTGCAGGTGCTTGCGGAACTGGTCCCTGTCGTCGAACCCCGCCTTGCCGCGAAGGTCGGGAAAGCAGTAAGCGTGCCCGTCGTAGATCATTCCGTCTCCCTTGCTGAATGGCTAGTGAGTGGGTGTATTCGCGGAGAACTGCTCTTCGACCCTTCGACAAGCTCAGGACAGGCAAGCTCAGGGCGAAAGGTCCGTTCGTGCTGAGCTTGTCGAAGCACCCCTCGTCACGGCTCCTTAGTAGTCCAGCTTGATCTCGATCCCCAGCAGCTCCGACCTTAGCCTCAGGTCCTGGGCGTCCGACGCGATGTCGAAGGCGATGATCGTCGTCTTCTCCTCATCTTGCAGCACGAACTCCCGTGGGTCGAACAGGTCCTGCTGGAGGGCGAATGCCGCCGAGCCGTCGAAGTGGTCTGCCTGGAAGGTCATGGGACTCCACTCGCGCCCGGTGGCGTCGGCCAGCGTGAAGCCGTTGTTGATGTGGGCACCGGGCTTCAGCAGGCCGTCGGTCTCGTTCTTCACGGTGTAGTTCACGATGAAGTAGACCCCGCGCTTGGCCGTGTACTGCTGGCCCTTCACCAGGCCGGCCCCATAGGCCCCGCCCAGCTTCGGAACGGTGTCCTCCTCGACCTTGACGTCCCGTTCCGTGGAGTTGACGGTCATCATGATGTTGCCCGAGAGTGCGGGCTCGCCGATGGGGCCCGGCAGGACGCTCGCGTCCAGCGTCAGTGAGTCGCCGACTGCGGCCTGCTCGCCGAGAGACGCCAGGTCCTTGGCCTCCGCCGTCGGAAGGCCGAGAATGGGTTCACCCAGCTCTTCGCGGGTCTGGGACTCCTCACCGGAGGAGCATGCCCCCGCGAATATGGCGACCAGCGCGATCGCGAGGATGTGAAATGGCGCACGTCTCATCATCTCCCCCTCCTGTCCGCCTGCCGGCCCTCTCCAACCGCACCGGGTGGAATAGGCCGCTACTCTCGAAGGTCTCGCAAACTGGCCCGCTGCCGATCTTCTCCCGGTTCGCCTGACGTGTCGTAGGGGCGGGTTTCAAACCCGCCCTGTCCCCGGCCAAGGCGCGTGACTCGGCAACCAGGACTCCTGGCCGCAATACGTCTGCCTTGCACCGCCGTCGTCGCTAGTAGTCCAGCTTGACCTCGATCCCCAGCAGCTCCGACCTGAGGCGCAGGTCCTTCGCGTCCGAGGGGATGTCGAAGCCGAGGGTCGTCTGCTTCTCCTCGCCCTGCAACGCCAGGTCCCTCGGGTCGAACAGGTCCTGTTGCAGCGCGAAGGCGGCCGAGCCGTCGAAGTGGTCCTGCTGGAAGGTCATGGGAGTCCACTCCCTCCCGGTTCCGTCCGCCAGGGTAAAACTGCCGTTGATGTGCGCGCCGGGCTTGAGCAGTCCATCGGTCTCGTTGGTCACCGTGTAGTTGACGGCGAAGAATACGCCTCGCTTGGAGGCGTACTGCCCTTCCTTGTACCCTCCCGTATACGCCGCGCCCAGCCTCGGCACCGTCTCCTCCAGCAGCTTGACGTCCCGTTCGGTCGAGTCGACCTGCATCTTGACGACCCCAGCCAGGGGCGGCTCTCCCATGGGCCCCGGCAGGACGCTCCCGTCCATGTCGAAGGACTCGCCAATCGCAACGACCTTTGCCAGCGCCCCCAGCTCCTTGGCCTCAGCGGTCGGAAGCGTTGCCGCGCCGCGATCCCCGAACTCCGTCTCGGACTCCTCTTCGCCCGAGGAGCACGCCGCCGCCGCGAACAGCAGGACGAGCATCCCCGTCAACGCAATGTGAAAGGCAGACCGTCTCGTCATAATCTCTCTCCTACCCGGAGACTCCTCCCGCTCCGCGCCGAACGGGGGTTTCGTAGAAGACGCTGTGAGTGTAAGGTCAAGGGAGCGGCGTGTCAAAGCTCAGACCATTCCCCGCTCAGGAAGGCACGTGTACCGGATAGGCACATCGGGATACAACTACGACGAGTGGAAGGGCAGCTTCTACCCGGAGAAGATGCCCGCGGCCAAGATGCTGCCCTACTATGCCGAGCGCTTCTCCACGGTGGAGATCAACTACACCTTCTACCGGATGCCGAGCGAGAAGACCATCGAGGGCTGGGTCGAGTCGACCCCCGACGGCTTCCTCTTCACCCTCAAGGCGTCGCGCCGCATCACCCACCACGCCAAGCTTAGTGATTGCGAGGAGCTCACGGACCTGCTGTTCGAGCGGGCACGCGGGCTGGGCGACAAGCTGGGCATCGTGCTCTTCCAGCTCCCCCCGTACTTCAAGAAAGACATCGATACCCTGGCCGGCTTCCTGGACCTGGTGCCCGACGACATAAGGGCGGCCTTCGAATTCAGGAGCAAGTCCTGGCTCTCAGACGACGTGTACGAGCTGCTGAGAGAGCGAGGCGCGGCGCTGTGCGTGAAGGACGACGAGAAGTTCAGCACCCCGGTCGAGATCACCGCCGGGCACGCCTACTTCAGGCTCAGGGACGAGGGCTACACCCCGGAGGGCATCACCGAGTGGGCCGGCGCCATTCGCAACGGCACGCGCGGCCTCGACGACGTGTTCATATACTTCAAGCACGAGGACAAGGGCGTCGGCCCCGAGTTCGCCCGAATGATGACCGCCGCCCTGGAGGCAGGCTAGCGTAACTGTTCAAGACTGAGGGGAGACCGCTTGTCCCTTCCCCCCGAGGGGGAAGGTTAGGATGGGGGCTTTCGCGCTGGCGAAGAGCAAATCTGCCTGTGGCTCATCGAGTCTGAACAGTTGCAGGCTATGGCCCGCAGTCCCCCGGTCAGGACGTTCGGTTATACTGGCGCCGAATTCGATGCAGCCTCCCACAGTACATTGAGCGCGGGCGCCATAGTCGTTGCGGCGGGGAGCAGCAGCCGCATGGGCGGCGTGGACAAGATCATGGCGCCGCTGTGCGGCAGGCCCCTCGTCACGCACAGCCTCGATGTCTTCGAGGGCAGCCCGCTGGTCTCCAGGGTCGTGCTCGTTGGACCCATGGAGGGGGGGGACGCTCACCGAGGCGTCGTATCGGAGCGGGGCTACCGCAAGGTCGAGGTCGTCCCCGGCGGCGAGAGGCGGCAGGACTCGGTTCGCCGCGGACTCAATGCCATCGGCGACGTCGAGTGGGCCATAGTCCACGACGGCGCCCGCCCGTGCATCGACGCAGCGATGATCGAGGCCGGGCTACAGGCAGCGAGGGAGACGGGCGCAGCGGCACCGGCGATACCTCTCAGCGACACCGTCAAGGAGGTCGACGACTCCGGCATGGTCGTGCGCACCCTCGAACGCGGACGGCTCAGGGCAGCGCAGACGCCCCAGGTCTTCAGCACCGCGCTCCTCCGCCAGGCCCACGAGCAGGTCCGTGAGGACGTCACGGACGACGCCGCGATGATCGAGTTGACCGGGAGCTCGGTCAGGCTATTCCCAGGCTCTGCCGAGAACCTGAAGGTCACCACCCCGCTGGACCTGGAGATCGCCGAAGCGATCCTCCGGCGAAGGGCTGACCCGTGAAGGCCCGCACCGGCATAGGATTCGACGCTCACCCCCTGGTCGAGGGGCGCCCCTTCGTGTTGGGCGGAGTGACGGTGCCCTTCGACCGCGGGCTGGAAGGGCACTCCGACGGGGACGTGCTGGCCCACGCCGTAATCGACGCACTGCTGGGCGCGGCGGGCCTTGGCGACATCGGCGGCCACTTCCCGCCGGGCGACCCGGCGCTCAGGGGAATCGCCGGAGTGGACCTGCTGGAGCGGACCGCGCGGCTCCTCGGAGACCATTCGTGGCAGGCCGCATACGTCGATGCTACAATCGTTGCCCAGCAGCCAGTGCTCAAGCCCTACATCTCGCAGATCCGGCGCGGCATTGCCGTGTCCCTGGGCCTCGGTGAAGACATGGTGAGCGTGAAGGCGACCACCACGGACCACATGGGATTCACCGGCCGGGGGGAAGGCGTCGTCGCCCTGGCCGTTGCAACGGTCGAACCTGCCCAATGAAGCTCTACAACACCCTCTCAGGCAAGACGGAGACGTTCACGCCGCAGGACGACGTCGTAAAGATGTACGTCTGCGGCATCACGCCCTACTCGCCGTCTCACCTGGGCCACGCCCTCAAGTCCGTCGTCTTCGACGTGCTGCGCCGGTACCTGGAATACACCGGCCACACGGTGAAGCACATCGAGAACTTCACGGACATCGACGACAAGATGATCGACCGGGCGCGGGAGGAGGGCATCCCGGTCCCGGAGCTGGCCGAGCGGAACATCACCCGCTACCTGGCGGAGATGGAGGCCCTGAACGTCCTGCCGGCCCACGAGTACCCGCGCGCCACCGAAGAGATACCGGAGATGCAGGAGATGATCGCCGGGCTCGAGGACAGGGACATCGCCTACGCCGTCGACGGCAGCGTCTACTTCCGCGTGAGGCGGAACGCGGACTACGGCAAGCTCAGCCGCCGGAGCGTCGAAGACATGCAGGCCAGCGCGCGGGCGGAGGCCGAGGAGGGCAAGGAGGACCTGATCGACTTCGCCCTCTGGAAGGCCCGCAAGCCCGGCGAGCCGTACTGGGACTCGCCGTGGGGGCCCGGCAGACCCGGCTGGCACATAGAGTGCAGCGCCATGTCCATGAAGTACCTGGGCAGGGTGCTGGACATACACGGCGGCGGCATGGAGCTCATGTTCCCTCACCACGAGAACGAGGTCGCCCAGACCGAGTCGTTCACCGGCGAGCGTCCCATGGCCCGGTTCTGGATGCACAACGGGCTGATGCGGCTCGGCGACGAGAAGATGAGCAAGTCACTGGGCAACCTCGTGGAGGTGAGCGAGGCCCTGGAGCGCTACTCGCCGGACGCGCTGAGGCTCTTCTTCCTCAGCTCCCACTACCGCAGCCCCCTCATGTACTCGGACGAGGGAGTCGAGGCCCAGGAGAGGGCCGCCGGGCGTCTCCGCAACGCCGCCGAGCCGGCTGAAGACACCGGCGCCGACGGCGAGCTGGATCCGTCGCCCTTCGTCGAACGGTTCACCGAGTCCATGGACGACGACATGAACACCCCCAGGGCGATGGCCGCCCTGTTCGACCTCGTCCGGGAGATAAACCGCGCAAGCGAAAACGGCACGGGCACGGCCCACGCCCGCGAGAGCCTGCGGGAGCTTGCCGGCGTGCTGGGGCTGACGCTGGAGCGCCCGGACACGGGTGGCGACGCTACTCCCCTCGTCGACCTGCTGATCGAGACCCGCGCCGAGCTCAGGGCCGCCAGGATGTACGCCCAGGCCGACGGCATCAGGGACAGGCTCGAGGAGTTGGGCTACGTCCTCGAAGACGGCCCCGGCGGCACCACCTGGAAGCGGTCCTAGACGCCTTGCCAGCCGCTCCACGCACCTACGCAGCGCGGGGCAGTCTACTGTCCCCTGTACTCGCCCCGCTCCTCCATAACCGCAAGGGTGTTGCCCGACGGGTCCTCGAAGAACGCCATCCAAAGCTCGTAGTCCGCGGCGGAGTGGACCAGCACCGGCCCCCTTCCAACGTCGACGCCTCGCTCGGTGAGCTCGGCGCAGGACTCCTCAATGTCCCCCACGCCGAAGTAGAGGACCGAGTTGCCCGACGGGCCGCCATCGGCCACTCCAGACAGCATCAGCCGAACGCCGCCGCAGTCGAAGAACGCCAGCCCGGGCGCCGCCCTGGCTATGAGCCTCAGGCCGAGCCTGTCGCGGTAGAAGTCGACGCAGGCGTCGACGTCGCCGACACTCATGCCCACCTGTCCGATACTGCCGAGCTCCATGGTAGTCCTCCCTCCGCGGCTCCGGGTCGAGCTGCTTACATCATATGCGTTCCAGCTTCAGCATCGTAGGGGTCGTTCGCGCAGCGCTCCTGGTCGCCCTCGCGGCACTGGCCGCGGCCTGCTTCTGGGACGAGAGCAGGCAAGCCGCCAGTGAATCCGAGGCGGTGGATGCGGATGCCGTCCGGATCGTCTACCGCGAGAAAACGGGGTTCTCGCCGGAACGAGTCGAGATCGAAGCCGGACGCCAGGTCGTCTTCGTGAACGAGTCTGAGGGCAAGCTCTGGCCGGCGTCCCACATCCACCCCACCCACCAGATATACCCCGAGTTCGACGCCAGGGGGGGCGTAGAGCCCGGGGACGAGTGGGCTTTCACCTTCGACAGGCCCGGCTTCTGGCGGTACCACAACCACCTGTGGCCTGACGACAACGGCCTGATCGTGGTGGCGGGCGTCGACGACCGGGCCAAGCCGCCGCCCCTCGCCATGGACGCCGACGCCCTCAGCTTCGAAGCTCCTTCGGCGCTCAAGCTCGACGACTACACCGGCCTGCTCGACGACGACTCGCTGCTCAAGCAGTACCTGGAGCTGTACGGGCCCGCAAACACGGCCCAGCTCCTGGCCGACGCTGCCGCCAGCCTGCGCGTCCTGTGCCACGACCGGGCCCACGACGTGGGCAGGTTCGCCTACGAGATGTACGGCGCGGTGGCGTTCGCCATCACAAGCCACCAGTGCGAGGCGGGGGCATACCACGGCGCGACCGAGGCCCTCTTCCAGCAGCGCGGGACGGCGGACCTGGAGGCCGACGTGGAGGTGATATGCGGCGACGCCTCCGTCTTCTTCTACCGGCTCCAGTGCCTGCACGGCGTCGGGCACGGGCTGATGGCCTGGACGAGCTACGAGCTGTACGACGCCCTGGACCTGTGCGACCTGCTGGACACGGACAGGGATGAGCGGGCCTGCTACTCGGGCGTGTTCATGGAGAACGTGGTCGGCGGCCTCTCAGGCAACATGGGCCACGTCACCGACTACCTGTCCGACGACCCCCACTACCCCTGCAACGCCCTCGAGGAGAAGTACGTCGGCCCGTGCTACCTGTTCCACAGCACCCGGATGCTCGATCTCCTCAGCGATGACGACGACGAGCGGGCATACGACCTGGTGGCGCGGGAGTGCGCGCTCGCGCCACCCTCCGGTGTCGACGACTGCTTCGACAGCCTCGGCAGGGACATTGCGGCGGTGACGCTGGGCGATCCGGTGCGCGGGGCGGAAATGTGCAGGTCCAACATCCCGGTGGAGATACACCGAATCTACTGCCTGCAGGGGACGCTCCAGGCCAGGTTCTGGGAGACCGAGAGGGAGTCCGAGGCGCTCGCACTCTGCTCCTCGCTGGAGGTGACCGAGGAGAAGTCCGGGTGCTACTGGATGCTGATCACCAGGGCGCTGGAGCTGTACGGCACGGAGCGGGAATACATGGCCATGTGCAGCAGGATGGAGAGGCCGTACGACGCCTGGTGTCGCAGGGGGACCGTGCCGCCAGACTCCAACCTGATACCCCAGAACCGCTGAGGGCTACTCCTCGATTACGACCGCCGTGCCGTATGCCAGGATCTCAGCCGCACCGCCCATGATTCCCGCGGTGATGAACCTCGTGCCGACGACGGCGTTTGCGCCCATCGCCTCGGCCCGCTCGGTCATCCGCACGACCGACTGCTCACGCGACTGGGCCAGCAGCTTCGAGTACTCCTCTATCTCGCCGCCGACGATGCTGCGGAACCCCGCAACGATGTCCTTGCCGACGTGCCTCGCCCTGACCGAGTTGGCCATGACGACCCCGAGTACCTGCACCGTGGGCTTCCCCTCGACGGAGTCCGTCGTCGTTACGATCAATACTCGACCTCCTCGAGGCCATCCTCAGCCCTGCGCTTCATCATTCGCATGAACGTAGCTCCAAGCAGTATGACCGCCCCGGCGGCGCACACCGGCACAGCCACCTGTATCACGACTGGCACGTCGGGCTCGCTGAAGATGCCGCGGAACATCTCGTAGACCCCGTATCCTGCCAGCGCCGCGAGTCCGGCAACGACGAGCCACATCCCGATCCCGATCGCAAGCTTGCCGCCACGCTCGTTCACTTCTGTGCCCCCTCTCCGGCGCTGCCTAGTAGAGCCGGACGTTGATGACTGCGGCCGTCAGGAATGCGACGATGAGCACGATCGTGAACTGGAACATCGCCCTCTCGAGGCCGCGCCGGGTCCTGTAGGAGCTCTCGGCCGAGCCGAACAGCCCGCCACCCTGGCCCCTTACCTGGGCGAGGATCAACGCCACGAGTGCAACAGCGACGACGATCTGGACCCAGAGCATTACTGTTCGGAGCGTTTCGTTGTCCATAGACTATCTCTGTAACCCTGCCGGTGAACCTGGAGACACGTTCTTTCCATAATACACGTCGACTATCAGGTCTGCCAGCTTGGAGGCGTCGTGACGGGTCGGATGAGCATGGTCCACCACGTCCGCCGCGACCATGCTCACGTTCGGGGGAGGCTCGCCGGAAGGCAGGACGTGGGTCACACCGGATGCCTGGCTCGTGGGAAGCGGGTTGCTGTTCGCCACCACCACGTCGACCAGCCCGGTGAATGTGTGGCGCTGCAGGGCGAGCACGTGGTCGGTGACTGTGTAACCCTCCGTCTCTCCCCTCTCGGCCGCCACGTTGCAGACGTACACCTTCTGCGCTTTGGCGCGTCCGACCGCCCCGGCTATCTCAGGCACCAGCAGGTTCGGCACGAGGCTCGTGTACAGGCTCCCCGGCCCAATGACGACCAGGTCGGCTTCGCCGATGGCCTCCACCGCCTCCGGATGGGCCGCTGCGTCCGCGGGCTCTATCATCACCCTCTTGATGCTGCCCCCCCTGGCGGTGATCATGGACTCCCCCTTAACAAGGGAGCCGTCATCCAGCTCCGCGACAAGGCTCAGGTGGGCCACGGTCGCAGGTACGATGCGCCCGCGCACCGCCAGGACCTTGCTCGACTCGAAGAGCGCCTGCTCGAAGCTCCCGGTCACGTCCGTCATGGCGGCGATGAACAGGTTGCCGAAGCTGTGTCCCTTCAGTCCATCGCCCTGGTCGAAGCGGTACTGGAATAGGTCCGCGACCACGCCCTCCTCCTCGGACAGGGCTACCAGGCAGTTTCGGAAGTCTCCCGGCGGGATAAGCCCGAGCTCACGCCGCAGCCTGCCGGAGCTGCCTCCGTCGTCGGCCACGGTGATGATCGCAGTGATGTTGTCGGTGTAGGCCTTCAGCCCTCTAAGGAGCATCGACAGGCCGGTGCCGCCGCCTATGGCGACCACCTTGGGGCCCCGCTCCCTCATCCGTCGCGTGACGATGGTGTTCGTCAGGGAGTTCACCCCCTGCTGCCTCAGGACCAGCGGACCCAGGGAGCGGTAGAGTCCGTAGACGCCGAGGACCATCATCCCGACCCCCAGGACGCCCACCGTCAGCCCCTCGAGGTGCCATGGCAGGAAGTCGGGTACGAACAGTGAGAGGACGTTCTTCAGCACGAAGGCCATGCCCACGGCGCAGAGGGAGACCCCGCACGCTCCGATCAGCAGCCAGCGCTTGAGGCCCAGGCCGACCTGCATCATGTCTCGGAGCACGGCCCACCATGAGGACCTTCCGTGCGCGGACCTGCGTCCGTTGCGGTTGGGGAGTCCTGCCGCCATGGCCTAGCGCATCGACTCGAGGCGCTTCCTGAGCAGGTCGCCGGCCACCTTGGGGTTCGCCTTGCCACGAGTGATACGCATGACCTGGCCCACCAGGAAGCCGAGTGCGGCGTCTCTCCCGCCCAGGTAGTCGGACACCGGCTGGGGGTTGCCCTCGATGGCCTCGTCCACCGCCGCCTGCACGGACCCTTCGTCCGATATCTGCACCAGGCCGCGCCTCTCGGCAACAGCCGCGGGGGAGTCCCCCGACTCGAACATGTCCTCGAAGACCGTTCTCGCCATGGTGGTGCTGAGCGTGCCCTCGTCCACCATCCTGATAAGCTCGACAAGCCGCGCCGGCTCGAATGCCAGGTCCTCGATCGAGATGCCCGTGGCATTCAGGAGCCGGGCCACGTCGCCGACTATCCAGTTGGCCGCGGCCCTGGCAAGCGACTGGAGGGCCGGGCCCTCCGCGTCTCCGGCAGCGAGCACGGACTCGAAGAAGTCCGAAGTCGACCTGGAGGCCGTTAGCACGCCGGCAACGTCGGCCGGGATTCCATATTCCTGGACGTACCGCTCGGCCCTAGCTTCCGGCAGCTCCGGCAGCCTGCCCTGCACTTCGTCGATCCACGACTGTTCTATGGACAGCGGCGGCAGATCGGGTTCGGGGAAGTACCTGTAGTCGGAGGCGTACTCCTTCGACCGCTGCGACACCGTCACGCCCCTGTCCTCCACCCAGCCGCGAGTCTCCTGCGCCACGCTCCCGCCTTCGTCGAGGACCTTCGCCTGCCGTTCCGCCTCGTACACGAGGGCGTCGTAGACCGACCTGAAGCTGTTCATGTTCTTCACTTCGACCTTGGTGCCCAGCTCCTCCGATCCTGAAGGCCTCAGCGAAATGTTCGCGTCGCAGCGGAAGCTGCCCTCCTCCATGTTGGCCGTGCTGGCCTCGATGTACCTCAGGATGGTGCGGAGCTTGGTCAGGTACGCCCTCGCCTCCTCGGGAGACCTCATGTCGGGCTCGCTGACGATCTCCATCAGGGGGACCCCGGCCCGGTTCACGTCCAGGAGGCTGTACCCGCCGTCCGGGCCGTCCCTGTGCTGGAGCTTCGCCACGTCCTCCTCCAGGTGCACCCTGGTGATGCCGACCCGGCGCTCGCCGTCGTCCGTCCGGACCGGCAGGCATCCGCCCGCGGCGATGGGCATGTCGTACTGGGAGATCTGGTAGCCCTTCATCAGGTCGGGGTACGGGTAGTTCTTCCGGTCGAACTTGGTGTGGGGCTGTATGGTGCATCCGAGGGCCAGGCCGGTCGCCATGACGAGCTCTATCGCCCGCTCGTTGATCACGGGCAGGACGCCAGGCATGCCCATGCACACCTCGCACACTACCGTGTTGGGATCGGCGTCCTGGTAGCCTGCCGCGCAGGAGCAGAACATCTTGCTCTGCGTCAGGAGCTGGCTGTGGACCTCTAGTCCAATGACTATTTCGTAGTCCAAGTGCTGCCGTACTCGGATAAGGGGGGCTGCGACCGCTAGATTATATACCACGGTCGCCCTGGGCTCCCGCCTCCGCCCGTTCCTGTCATTCCGAACCCCCTTCTGTCTGTCCGAACCCCGTTCTTGTCATTCCGAAACGTAGCGCAGCGAAGTGAGGAATCTAAAGACGCTGCCGCAAACAACCCCGGATCGTAAACCGCCGCCCTAGATTCCTCGCTGCGCTCGGAATGACACGGAGGTCGACAGTGCCTAGTCGTACGGCCCTATAAGGGGGACGAACCTGCAGCCGCCCATCGTCCTCACCGAGAAGGAGTCGGCGGTCCGCGTGACCTTCATCAGCTCCTGGCCGCTGGGCGGGCCTACGGGGATGATCATCCGCCCGCCCACGCCTAGCTGCTCCCTCAGGGAGCGCGGCAGCATCGGGGACGCCGCTGCTACCACGATAGCGTCGTACGGAGCGCCGTCGGGCCAGCCCAGCCTGTCGCCCGCCGCCTGGACCGTCACGTTCCCGTAGCCCAGGGAGCCGAGCCGCTCCCTCGCGAAGGCCGCCAGGGAGTCGATTCGCTCGACCGTCACCACCTCGCGGGCGAGCTCGCCCAGCAGGGCCGCCTGGTACCCGCTGCCGGTCCCGACCTCCAGCACCCGGTCGGACCTCCGCAGTTCCAGGGCCTCGAGCATCAGGGCGACGATGAAGGGCTGCGAAATGGTCTGGCTCTCGCCGATGGGAAGAGGGTGGTCCTCGTACGCCAGGTGGCGGGACTCGCCCGGCACGAACTCCTCCCTGCGGACGCGCTCCATCGCCGCGACAACCCGGGAGTCGCGGATCTCGCTGCGGATCCGCTGGAACAGCAGCCGCCTGGCATCGTCCAGAATCTTCCAGCCTCCGGGCGCCACGATAGCACAGGCACAAGGGCCCGACAAACGCGGTGGGCTCACCGTAACTGTTCAGAGTCGAGACGTACCGGCTTGTTCCTTCCCCCAAGGGGGGCTTGTCCCTTCCCCCCGAGGGGGAAGGTTAGGATGGGGGCTCTCGCCTTGCCGAGGGGGGCTTGTCCCTTCCACCCGAGGGGGAAGGTTAGGATGGGGGCTCTCGCCTTGCCGAGGGGGGCTTGTCCCTTCCACCCGAGGGGGAAGGTTAGGATGGGGGCTCTCGCCCTGCCAAAGAGCCTGTCCTGAGCCTGTCGAAGGGCGAAGCTGCCCACGCCGGACAGTTACGGCTCACCCGAACTTGTAGCTATGGTGCGGTGGTATAGTAGACCCGGCGCGCACATGCGCAGGAAGGCGTCCCACGGGTCGTTAGGAGGACCCGGGGCTCTCGGCAACAAGGACACGCCGTGCCACCATACTACCCAGTGTTCCTCGACCTCAGGGGCCGCCGCTGCGTCGTCATCGGCGGAGGGCCCATCGGCGAGGAGAAGGTCGAGCGCCTGGTCGACTTCGGCGCCGACGTGGTCGTGTTCAGCCCCAAGGTCACCCGCGCGGTCAGGGCCATGGCCGAGGAGGGCCGGCTGTCTCTGCACAGGCGGCGCTACAGGCAAGGCGATCTCGAAGGGGCGTTCATCGCCATCGTGGCCGACAACCGAGACAGCGACCTGAACGAGGAGGTGTCCCGCGAGGCCGCCGAGCGCAACGTCCCGCTGAACGTCAACGACGTGACCCATCTCTGCACGTGGATCGCCCCGTCGATGGTCAGGAACGGCGACGTAATCATCGCCGCGTCGACGGGCGGATCGAGCCCGGCCCTCGCCCGCAAGCTGCGCGAGGAGCTGGCCGGCACCAGCCGGACGGGCTCCCACTTCCGCCCCATCGAATACGGCGATCTCGCGCCGCTGCTCTCGGAGGTCCGCACAGAGCTCCTGGAACAGGACATCAGGCCCAGGCCGGACCACTGGCAGGCGAGCATCACCGAGGACCTGATGGACATGGTGCGTTCGGGTGACGTCGAGCGCGCGAGGGAAACGCTGCTGTCCAATTTGATGATAGGCGCAGGCTGCGACTGCCCCGGCCACACCTGCCGCATGTGGGAAGACCTGGCCGTTCCTCCGGCCTCCTCTCCCTCGACGGGAGAGGACTGAGGTGAGGGTGAGTCCCCGCGAGGCACTGAACCAGGTCCCGGCCATCGCTGCTGCCATCCGGCTGCCCGGCCATGTCAGCTAGTTACCGCGTCGGCACCCGCGCCAGCCCCCTCGCCCTGGCCCAGACCGAAGAGGTCGTCTCGCGCCTCAGGGCCCGCTTCCCAGCCGCCGCCTTCGAGGTCGCTCCCATGACGACGGGCGGCGACCGGCGGAAGGACGCCGCGCTGGTCAGCCTCGGCAGGGGCGCGTTCGCCAAGGAGATCGAGTCCGCCCTGCTCGCCGGCGACATCGACCTGGCAGTGCACAGCGCCAAGGACCTGGCGAGCGAGCTTCCCGACGGCCTGGTGATTGCTGGAACCGTGCCGAGACAGGACCCCAGGGACGCCCTCATCGACAGGTGGGCCGCCCCGCTCTCAGAGCTGCCGCCGGGCGCAAGGATCGGCACGGGCAGCCCCAGGCGCACCGCCCTGCTCAGGTCCCTCCGAAAGGACATCGAGGTCGTGCCGACCCGGGGCAACGTGGGCACGCGCCTGGACAAGGTGGGCGGGCCCGAATGCGACGCCGTGGTGGTGGCCGCGGCGGGCCTCGCGAGACTGGGGCGCATCGACGAGGCCCACGAGCTCTTCCCGGCCGGGACCTTCGTGCCGGACGCCGGTCAGGGCACCCTGGCCATCCAGGCGCGGAACAGCGATCGGGCCCTCTTGGAGATGGTCCGCGCCATCGACCACCGCCCCACCAGCGCCGCCCTCGAGGCCGAGCGCGCGTTCGTTCGCCGCATCGGCGGAAGCTGCAAGGTCCCCGTGGCTGCCCATGCCAGCTTATCGAACGGTGGCGGGCTCCGAATCCACGGCATGGTCGCCGCGCCCGACGGCTCCCAGGTGTTCCGCCGCGAGGTCACGTCCCAGGCCGACTCCCCCGCCGCGCTTGGCGAAGCCCTCGCCTCCCTGCTCATGGACGACTCGCCGGAGTTGCTGGAGCCATGACCGCGATGGCGGGCGTCGTGTACCTCGTTGGGGCGGGCCCGGGCGACCCGGGCCTCATCACGGTCAGGGGGCTCGAGCTGCTGGAGTCCGCGGACGTAGTCGTTCACGACAGGCTCGTAGACGTACGGCTAGTCCGGCGAGCCCGCGTCGACGCCGAGATAGTCGACGTGGGCAAGTCTCCCGGAGGCAGCGGCCCCCGCCAGGGCGACATCGACGCGCTCCTCATCGAGAAGGCATCGGAGGGCAGGAGCGTCGTCCGGCTGAAGGGCGGCGATCCGTTCGTGTTCGGGCGCGGCGGCGAGGAGGCGGTGGCCCTGTCCCAGGCCGGCGTGCCCTTCGAGGTGGTGCCCGGAATCACGTCCGCGATAGCAGCGCCGGCCTACGCGGGCATCCCCGTTACTCACCGCGGCGTCGCCTCTTCAGTCACCTTCGTCACCGGCTCTCAGCCGACCGATGAGTCTGGCGCCGGTGTCGACTGGTCCGCCCTCGCCCGCACGAACGGCACGCTGGTCGTGCTGATGGGGTGGCGCTCGCTGGAGTCTCTGGTAGCGAATCTCAGGACGGAGGGGCTGCCGGGCGACACCCCCGCCGCACTCGTCGAGTGGGGCACGGGGCCGCGCCAGCGCACAGTAACCGGCGTCCTCGCGGACATTGTCGAGAAGGGCCGCGCGCAGGGACTAGGCCCGCCGGTCGTTGCCGTGTTCGGAGGCGTTGCAGCGCTGCGGGAGGAGGTCCGCTGGTTCGACAACCGCCCGCTCTTCGGCAAGCGAGTCCTGGTCACAAGGTCGCGGGTCCAGGCCGGTGCGCTGTCGCGGCTGCTGGAGGGCCGTGGAGCGGATGTCGTGGAGGTCCCCACCATCCGCATCGAGCCGCCCGACGACTACGACGAGCTGGACGACGCCCTGCGCCGACTGCCCGCCTTCGACTGGGTCGTATTCACCAGCACGAACGCCGTGGACGCCGTGTTCGACCGCCTTGCCAAGTCCGGCCTCGACTCCAGGGCGCTCCACGGGACGCGCGTGGCGGCCATAGGACAGAGCACCGCCCGTTCCCTCCACGGCAGGGGCATCGCAGCCGACCTCGTAGCCCCGCTGTCCATATCCGAGGGCCTCGTGAAGGACATGGCCGGTCGAGGGGTGTCCGGGTCGCGGGTACTGGTGCCGGGAGCGGAGTCGAGGCGCGAGACCCTTGCATCCGGCCTCGCCGAGCTCGGAGCGAAAGTGGAAGTGGTCGCCGCCTACCGCACCGTAGACGTCGAGAACTCGCCGGCGGCAGTAGAAGCGGCGCTGTCGGAGGGGGTCGACGTTGCGACCTTCACCAGCTCCTCTACGGTCAGGGGGCTCGTGCGGCTCCTCGGGGGCGACGTAGGGAAGCTCGACAGCGTCGCCGTGGCCTGCATTGGCCCCGTGACGGCCACCGCGGCGCGGGACGCCGGGCTGGACGTTGCTATACTAGCTTCTGAGAGCACCGTGGACGGACTCGTCGAGGCCATCACGGACTACTACGATGGCGGGGACCGGCCGAATGAGCAGATATCCCGGGACTAGACTGAGGCGCCTCAGGGGGACGGCCTCCCTCCGCCGGCTGACCACCGAGACACGGCTCTCCGTGTCAGACTTCGTGTACCCCATCTTCGTCACCCACGGGAGAAACGTCCAGGAGGAGATCGGGTCCATGCCCGGCGTCTACCGCTTCTCCCTGGACCGGCTCCTGCCCGAGATAGGATCGGTCGTGGAGCTGGGCATACCGTCCGTCCTGCTGTTCGGGATTCCGGCCCGCAAGGATGCGGAGGGCAGCGAGGCCTACGAGACCAACGGCATAGTCCAGGAGGCTGTCCGCACCATCAAGCAGGCCGCCCCGGACATCGCGGTCGTCACCGACGCGTGCCTCTGTGAGTACACCGACCACGGGCACTGCGGTCTGCTCGCCGATGGCGGCGTGGACAACGACTCGACGCTCGAGCTCCTCGCCAGGACCGCAGTCAGCCAGGCCGCGGCGGGCGCTGATCTCGTTGCTCCATCGGCCATGATGGACGGCCAGGTAGCCGCCATCCGCTCGGCCCTGGACGCGGCTGGGCACGCTGGCACGCCGATCATGGCATACTCGGCCAAGTACTCCTCCGGATTCTACGGTCCGTTCCGGGAAGCGGCCGGTTCGGCCCCGCAATTCGGCGACCGGGCCTCGTACCAGATGGACCCGCCCAACGCCAGGGAGGCCCTCAGGGAAATCGCCCAGGATGTCGAAGAGGGCGCGGACATCGTCATGGTCAAGCCCGCGCTGGCCTACCTGGACGTCATCGCTAGGGCCAGGCGCCGCTTCCCAGTCCCCGTGGCCGCGTACAACGTCAGCGGCGAGTACGCGATGGTGAAGGCCGCGGCGCAGAACGAGTGGCTCGACGGCCCCAGGGTAACCATCGAGCTCCTGACAGCCATCAAGCGCGCTGGCGCTGACATCATCATCAGCTACCACGCCAAGGAGATCGCCCAGTGGCTGAACGGCGGCTGAGGCACAGCCGCGCGGGAGGCGCAGCATGACTACAGTGTTCGATTCCCACGCCCACTGCTTCCCACCGCTCGCGGAGGACCGGGGCCACACCTTAGAGCGACTTGGCGAGCACCAGTACCACGTCCGCTTTCACAAGCAGGGCATCCGCCGGGCAGACGACGACAGCCCGGTGAGCGAGCCCCTGCTGCAGGGAGACGGCGATGGCGTATCGTTCCTCCCCGACGTAGACTTCCGTATCGGCCGCTTCGGCAGGATCGAGTTCACCCGCGACGGGGAGGAGTTCTACATCCAGTGGATGCCGCCGACCATGTGGGAGATGGAGTCCCCGCCAGAGTACATCATCGCCCAGATGGACTACGTCGGCGTGGACAGGGCGATCATCCAGCACGACCGCATCTACGGCCACCTGGACGACTACCTGGCCGAGTGCGCCCGGAAGTACCCGGACAGGCTCGTGCCCCTCGCACAGGTGGACGAGTGGAAGGGAGGCGAACCTGAGCAGCTCGAACGGCTGGCCAGGCAGGTGGAGCTGGGGCACCGCGGGCTCTACTTCTCGACGGGCGGCTTCTTCCACCGCGACTTCGACATAGGGCTGAACGACCCGAGCCTGGAGCCGCTGTGGCAGCTCGTCGCCGATCTGGGCATCCCCATCCACTGGTACCTGGCGACCCTCCGTACCAACGCCCTCGAAGCCTACAACGCCGAGATGGTGGAGCTCGTCGAATGGGCAAAGCGCCACACCGGCATCCCCTGCGTCCTCACCCACGGGCTGAGCAACATCAGCCTCGACGACGGCCCGGACCGGTTCGCCGTCCAGCCCGAGAACTTCGAGCTGCTGAAGCTGCCCGGATGGCACGTCGAGCTGATGCTGCACCTGATGAACGCCGACGCCGAGTTCCCGCCCCACAGCCCGCCGCTGGCGGACGTCGTCCGCACGCTCGTCGAGGAGGTGGGGGCCGACCGCCTTGTATGGGGCTCGGACATGCCCTGCTGCGAGCGCACGGTCACCTACAAGCAGTCGTTGCTGCTGTTCCAGACCAGGTGCGACTTCCTGTCAGGGGACGAACTGGCCGCCATACTGGGCGGCAATCTCGAACGCCTCTATCCGGCCGCGTGAGACGGGAGGCCTCCGTGGATATCCCAGTGCTGTGGTGGATCGTTGGGGGCCTGGCCCTCGCCCTTGGGGTCGCCGTACTCTACTCAGTCCGCATCACGCGAAGCTACATCGCCCTGCGCCGCCTGAGACGGGGCGATGCCGTCAGGCGCGGGTTCACGACCGAACAGTGGCTGCCCCTGGCGGAGTCCTACCCGTGGGATCCCCGGAACTTCAGGTTCCTCGGCGCGCCCATCGACGGCGTGCAGTTCGAGGACGACAGGGTCGTGCTGGTGGAGTTCAAGTCGGGCCGCAGCCGCCTGTCCGACAGGCAAATCCGCATCCGCGAGCTGGTGCAGAGCGGCAAGGTGGAGTTCCGAGAAGTACGCGTGGACTCCGGCAACCCCGGCTCCATGCGGGTGAGATAGCCTGTGGGGCCACTATTTCGCAAACGAAGGCCGGCATGCGTTCAACCCCTACAACCAATAAGGCTCTTCACCTCCTGGCACGTACCCGAGCCTGGAGCGGGAGGCTCGCGCCCCTCTCACTGGTCGCAGCGGCGCTCCTGCTTGCCTCCGGTTGTGCCCCCCCGCCGGAGCCGATCCCGGACATAGACGAGATCGTCCAGGCGGCCGTAGCCAAGGCGCTGGCGGAGGAGACCCCGGAGCCGACCCCGGATATCCAGGCGACCGTCCAGGCCGGCGTCCAGGCCACGATGGAGGCCATACCACCCACTCCCACCGACACGCCGACTCGGACTCCAACCGCGACCCCGACGCCCACTCCGTCGCCCACTCCCCCTCCCACAAGTACGCCACCGCCAACCCCGACCCTCACACCCGTCCCATCGCCGACGCCAACGATCACGCCGCAGCCGACCCACACTCCCACCCCAACGCCAACCAGCACCCCTGTCCCGACACCCACGCAGGTCGCGGCCCTGTCCATTGCGGACGTTGTGGAGAGCACGAGGGACGGCGTTGTGCGAATCCTGGGGCCGTCAGGGGCAGGCTCCGGGTTCGTCGTGGATGCCGACGGCTACATCCTGACCAACGACCACGTGATAGCCGGGCCCGGGCAGCTGACGGTGTTCTTCGACTCAGGGGCCCGCCTCACCCCGCAGGTCATCGCGTCGGACCCGGCCCGCGACATCGCCCTGCTGAAGGTCGAGTCCAGCCGCACACTCAGGCCCCTGCCCCTCGCAATCGAGGCCAGGGAGGGCGAGGAGGTCGTGGCGATCGGCTATCCCCTCGACCTGGATGGCGGGATGAGCGTGACCCAGGGCATAGTCTCGGCGTTCCGTTCCTACGGGGGCGTGGACTATGTCCAGACCGACGCCGCCACCAACAAGGGAAGCAGCGGCGGGCCGCTGCTGAACCGCAGGGGCGAGGTTGTCGGGATGAGCAGCCGCGCGCTCCTCGATGCCGAGGGCATCGGGTTCGCCATAAGGTACGACATGCTGTCCAGCCGCCTGGCGCTGATGATGTCGGACTCATGGTCGGGCATAGCCCCGCCCGCCCGGGCGAGGGCCTTGACGGCGGCCCAGCCCCTGGAGACCTTCGGCCCGGCCAGCGGCTCGCTGGAGCACGACCCGAGCGACGGCTTCCTCCCGATCTTCGACAGCGGAATGGACGTCGACGACTTCGTGGCGGAATCGGTCTTCACCACACCCCACGACACGCCGGACAGGACATGGAGCAGCGGCTTCCTCCTCCGGCGCGATGGGCTGAGGGGACACGTGGTCGTCATACACAGCTCGGGGCGCTGGTTCCACTACCTGCGCGCCGGGGGGCCCGGCGGCTACCGGCTGGACCAGCTGGGATTCACCGACAGCATCAGGACGGGGTTGAACGAGAAGAATCACGTGCGCGTCATCGCCTCGCGAGCCGTCGGGTGGCTCTTCGTCAACGGGGACTTCATAGCCGACCTCGACCTGAGCGGAGTTACGGAGTCCGGGTCCGTCTCGGTGGCGGGAGCATTCTTCACCAGCGACGAGGCGGCCGGACTGTCCACGCCCTACTCCGACTTCACCGTCCGCACCCTTCGCAGGGTGTACGGACCGCTGGAGGGCTCCATCGACCACAACCCCGAAGACGGCCGTATCGACTTGCACGAGACGGAGACATCCATAGCAGACGGGGTGTTCGAGGCGCGCTTCTTCAACCCCTACTCGGCGCAGGAGGGCGACTGGAGCAGCGGGTTCCTGTTCCGGACCGGCGCATCCAACGAGTTCCACGTCGTCGGAGTCGAGGAGTCCGGCGAGTGGTTCCATCGCCTGAGAACGGGCGCCGTAGCGGGCACCCAGCAGCTCGCCGGAGACGCCTCCGATCACATATCCACCACCCCGACGGGCCGAAACCACGTCCGCATCATCGCGCTCGGCGCGGAGGGCTGGCTGTTCATCGACGGGGCCTACGTGGCCAAGCTGGATTTGGGCGGCCTGCTGGAGGCGGGCGGCGTGGCTGCCGTGGGCTCCTACTTTGCGGGAGACGGCCTAGCCGGGAAGTCCACCAGGTTCCAGGGCCTCACCATCAGGTCAGTCTCAGACCTGCCGTGACCTCAGTACCTGCTCAGACTGATGAGATGGGGAAGCCCGTCGCATGTAGGTAGGGACGACTCGCTGAGTCGCCCTTACACGTTGGGTCGCGAGCGAATCGGAGCCGGTCCGTCGCATGTTAGGTAGGGGCGACTCGCCGAGTCGCCCTCACACGTTGGGTCGCGAGCGAATCGGAGCCGGTGCATCCTTCTCATCATTACTGAACAGTTACCGACCGCATCCGAAGCCTGATGGCGCTGCTACAATGAACGCCCGGGGAAGGAGCGAATCCATGAGGAAACGCGTACAGTCCATCGACGGGGTGCTTCGCCGCGCCCTGGGGACGCTGAAGGTCAGGCTCGACCCTCCCAACGAAACGCGCGGCCTTCCGTGGTCGCAAATGCACACCCGTAGAACGCCGGGCGCCCGCCCACCCACGGACAACGACCTGGAGAAGGTCAAGCTCTGGTCCAGCTCGATCAAGCTCTGAAGGTCCTGCCACTCGCTCACCACGACTCGAACGGGCTGCGATGACATCGGACAGGTCCCGCCGCACCAGGGAATCTACTGCGTTCTCGAAAGAACGGTCAGGACAGAGAATCTCTCCGGACGGTCAACCTTTCCCGCCCGCGCCGACCTGCTGAGTTACCCCTTTCTTTGGGGTGGAGGGCGGCTCAGCTTCCATGTCTGCACGCATCTTGGACTTTTCGGCCTCGACGATCTTGCGATCTTCGGGCAAGAAGTGCTTAGTAAGCTCGCTGAACTTGTGGTGTCCACTCATCCTAAAGCAGCCCCTCGACCTCAATCCAGCCGACGGCCCTCTATGTCCACTGCGACGATCGGGTGGCCAAGCTCATCCAGGCCCGGCTGTATGGTCTCGCGGTCGCCCACGACCACAACCACCAGCTCCCTGTCCCTGATCCGCCTCGCGGCCGTGTCCCGAGCCGCATCCAAGCTCACCGCATCCAGGCTGGGGATGAAAGTGTCGAAGTAGTCGTCCGGCAGCCTGAACGACACGATGCGGCCCAGGCTCTGCAGCACCTGGCCCTGCGTCTCGAACTGCGACGGGAAGCTGCGGAAGATGCCCTGCTTGGACTCGGCCACCTCGTCTGGCGTGACTGCGCGGTCACCCCGGATGTCCGCGAACTCCTTCAGCGTCTCGACGAGGGCCTCCTTGGTCACGGCAGTCTGCACCGAGCCGCCCGCGAAGAGCGCCGACGCCCCCGTCAGCCAGTCGATATCGGAGTAGTAGCCATAGCTGTACCCCTTGTCCTGCCTCAGGTTCATGAAGAGCCGGGCGGAAGGGTGCGCCCCGAACACGTAGTTGACCAGCGTCAGCGCGAAGAAGTCCGGATCGTGCCTGGGCACGGTCGCGTGGCCCGCGCGGATCACCGACTGGGGCGCGCCCGGCCTGTCGACCAGGTAGATCGTCGTGGGTTCCGCTGCCAGGGGCGCTTCGTCCGCGCGCTCCGGCTCTCCTGCGTCCGCCGACCAGTCGCCCAGCAGGTCCTCGGCCCTTGCCAGCAGGCCGTCCCTGTCCACGTCCCCGACTGCCACCAGGGTGGTGTTCCGCGGTCCGAAGTGCGTGGAGTAGTACCCCAGCAGGTCGTCCCTGCCCATCGCCTCGACCGATGCCGTCGTCCCGTTCGACGGGTGGCCGTAGCCGGAGTCGGGGCCGTACACGAGAGCCCTGATCGCCCGGTGGGATATGGCTACCGGCTCGTCTGAGATCCGCTTGAGGTCCGCCAGGCGCTCCTTCCTGACCCGCTCCAGCTCCTCCTCCGGGAATGTCGGGTTCCTGAGCACGTCCGCAACGACATCGAACGCCTTCGGCCAGTGCTGGGTGAGAGCCTCGGCAGAGACAAAGACATGCTCCCGGCCCGCGGCGGCGAGCAGCTTGGACCCGAGGAACTCCATCTCGTCGGCAATCTCGCTGCTCGTGCGGGAGGACGTGCCCTCCGTCAGCATGGACGTCGTCATGTGCGCGAGGCCGGGGATCGCCGCCGGGTCGGCCGCCGAGCCGCCCCGCAGCATCAGTCCGAACGCGACGACGGGCAGCCCGCTCCTCTCGACGAACACCACCTCCGTGCCGTTCGACAGCCGCGCCCGCTCCGGCCTCGGAGGTGTGAACCCCTTCTGCTCGCCGCTCCCAGGCATGACGGCCCTGTCGACCCCGGACACGGTCGCGCTCTTGTCCTGCTCCGGCAGCACCGTCATCCTCACCCGCGCCGCGCCCAGCCACTTCGCCGCCGCCCGCTGCACGTCCGCAGCCTGGACGCCTGTGAACCTCTCCAGGTCGGTGTTGATCATGCCGGGGTCGCCCCCGAACGTGTTGTAGTAGTTCAGCTGGTCCGCCCGTCCCCCGAACCCGCCCATCTGCTCGAGATGGCGGACGTGCTGGCTCTCGACCCGGTTCTTGGCCCTTTCGAGCTCGCGGTCGGACAGCGGCTCGCTCCGTATCCGGTCCAGCTCCTCCTCCACAACGTCCTGTATCTCGTCCAGGCCGTGCCCGGGGCTCGCCGTGACCTGCACGTTGAACTCTCCGGCCACCTCCATGGCGTGGTTGTAGACGCTCACACTGCGGGCGATCTGCTTCTCGTACACGAGCGTCCGGTACAGGCGCGAGCTCTTGCCGTCCGCCAGCACCGTCGCCAGCACGTCCAGGGGTGCCTCGTCATCGTCGAAGGCAGGAGTCGACGGCCACACCAGGTAGAGCCTCGGAAGCTGGACCTTGTCGTGGAAGTCCAGCCGCGTCTCGCTCGACAGCGTCGACGCCATCCTGCCGATACGGTTCACCGCCGGCGTGGGCGGGATGTCGCCGAAGTACCGCTCGACCAGGGCCCTCGTCTCGCCAGGGTCGATGTCCCCGGCTATGGATATCGTCGCGTTGGATGGCGAATAGAAGCGCCTGAAGAACGACTTCACGTCGTCCAGAGACGCCGCGTCCAGGTCCTCCTGCGAGCCGATGACCGGCCAGCTGTACGGATGCGGCGCGGGAAAGAGCGCGGGCTGCAGCAGCAGGTACGCCGTGCCGTAGGGCCTGTTCTCGTAGCTCTGCCTGCGCTCGTTCTTCACCACGTCCCGCTGCAGGTCGAGCCGCTTCTGGTCCAGCGCCTCCAGCAGGAAGCCCATACGGTCCGACTCCAGCCACAGCGCCAGCTCCAGGTAGTCTGAAGGCACGTTCTCCCAGTAGTTCGTCCTGTCCGACGACGTCGAGCCGTTCACCGACCCGCCGACCTTCATCAGCGGGTTGAAGAAGAGCTCGTTGTGGTTCTTCGACCCCTCGAACATCACGTGCTCGAAGAGGTGGGCGAACCCCGTCCGGCCCTGGTCCTCGTCCTTCGAGCCGACGTGGTACCAGATGTTGACCGCCGCCATCGGCAGCGAGTGGTCCTCGTGCAGGATCACCTGCAGCCCATTCGGCAGCGTGTACTTCTCGAAATCAATAGAGATCATGCGGAGCAACTCCGTGAGAGCAAAGTGGGAGAGGGACCGTACGCGTCGATTATAGCACCGCCCACCGCCACGCTCAGAGCGACAGTGGGCGGGCGAAAGTCAACCTGCTGGAGCCAAGCCGTACCGGCGTCCCCAAAGTCGCATGGGCATGTCGCGAGGCGCACCTTCGGCGCTCAGGAGTCCGTGCACACCACCAGGCCAAGCATGTCCAGGTCGTTGTCCTCGACGGCCGCCAGTCCGCCTGGGACACAGCCGGTGAATGCGTTGCCTTCGAGGCGCCAACGGACCAGGTTCTCAAGACCGCCCAGCGCTCCGGGGATCGTACCGGTCAGCCGGTTCCTGTTGAGCCACAGGTTCGTGAGGAACGCTAGTTCACCTAGCTCAGCGGGGATGCTGCCGGTCAGCCGGTTGCCGTGTAGGTACAGCCGTTCGAGGCTCGACAGCTGTCCAAGGGTAGCAGGGATCGGGCCGTCCAACCCATTGTCGTACAGGGACAGCCATTCCAGGTTGGACAGGCCGCCCAGTTGTTGCGGTATGGGTCCGGTCAAGCCGTTGCGATGGAGCAGCAGGTGGGTCAGGCTGGACATGCTGGACAGCTGCTCCGGTATCTCCCCTGTCAACCCGTTCTGATGGGCATACAGTCTCCTCAGCCTCGTCAGGCTGCCCAACTCAGCCGGTATCTCACCCGTCAGCTGGTTCCTGTACAGCGTCAGCCAGTCCAGGTTGGTGATGCTCCCAAGCCCAGTTGGTATCTCCCCCGTCAGCGCGTTGCGGTGGACGAAGAGCCTGCGAAGACCGGTCATACCGGCGCCGAACTCATCTGATATGCCGCTCAGCCGGTTGTCGTACAGGTACAGCCACTCCAGCTCGGTCAAGCCGTTCAAACCTGCGGGTATCTCGCCCGTCAGTGCGTTCCGGTGGAGATACAGCCACTTCAGCTCGCTCACCTGCCCCAGCTCAGCCGGTATGGTCCCGTCCAGCCCCCTGCTGTGGAGATACAGTCTCGCCACTCGCATGGGCGCCCCCTCGAGGGCCGGGTACCTGCCTCCACGGCCGCGAATGCCGTCCCACTCGGTGATCGGAGTGTCCGACGACCAGTTCAACGTCGCCGTGCCGGCCAGCGTGTCCCTGGATGCAAGCAGCGCCTTGCAGTCGGACACGAGTCCTGAGTTGGCAGCGTCCGAGACTGCCCCTCCGGTGACGCAGACGCTCAGCGTCGCTCCTGCCACAATCCCGGACCAGGGCCCTGCTCGTTCGGCATTGACCGCCCGAACCTGGACATCGTATCGAGTGTCGGCGTCCAGGTCCCTTATGACGTACTCCGGGCGCCCTCCGGCTGGCGAACTCCACGCGTCCTCCACCAAGGTCCAGTTGGAGCCCACCGTCTCGTCGGCAACCGCAGGTATATGGCGCAGGTCGTAGGCGACGATGTCCCCCTTGCCCATTTCAACAGGCGCAGTCCACGACACAGCCAGCTGCTCATCTCCCGGCGCTACGGAGGCTATGGCCGGAGGGCCGAACTCCATGGCCGGCTGGACACGGCATGCCGCGGAGTTTTCGGCAAGCACGAACGCGGGGGACCAGTTGGTGATGGGCGTCCCCCCAGGGCCACCCGTGAGAATCCTCACGGTCAGCACCACCCTGTCGAGGTGCCCCCACATGTGGCGCCAGTCCCTCCGCTCGACCGAAATGCGTGACCCGCCCCGTATGTGCTCAGGACGCACGTCGACGAACTCCCGGTGGCGCGACGTGACCTTGCGAAACTCAAAGGTACGGTCTCGCCGTTCGGAGAGTCCGTGGACCAGTAGGTCCAGGGTGCCCTCGCTCGGGCGCGTCGAGCTGCGAGCGATACATGATGGAGGCTCAGGGATAACTGACTGAATGGATGCCGGATACTCTGGGACGGGAGCATCCTCCGGCGGTTGCCCTACCGCTTGCGGCGCGTTGTCGAATGGATTCCTGTACACGAGCACTCTGCCGCGGTTGATGTCTCCCACATACAGATTGTCATCGTCGTCGAAGGTAGCCGTGTAGTGCATCGAGCCGAAGTCATGCAGGAAGGAAGTTGGAAGCTCGTCCAGGCCAAGTGGATCATCGTAGACTCCCACGAACCTGGGACCCACGTACGCATTGTATCCCACCACCATCCTGTTCTCGCTGTCGAAGGCCGGTTCCCAGGTGGCTGCTGGGAACCTGCCCAAGTGTTGCGGGAAGACTTCTCTGTGTTCGAACGGGTGTGCCCACAGACTAGTGGGTCCTGCGGCCGACTCTGTGAATACCTTCGCTGCGGCGGGTGCGAAGATCGTCTCCACATTAGTGGCGGGCGTTGATTCCGCCGAGAAGACCAACAGGCGCCGGTTCCCATTGACCTCCAACGCGTGATCGGAAACATAGAGGTTTCCCTGCCTGTCGATGGTCAATGCACCTGGGAAGCAGAGCACATCTGCGTTCCCTCCGCTGTCGATTTCGGACGGTTCAGCCGCAGGGAACAGTCCACGATTACACTGATCGCCGCCGGCGTCCTTCTGACCGAGTATCACGTCCACAACCGGGTCAGCCATGGGATCTCGAATACGTAGGACGCGGTGGTTGTCTGTGTCGCTCACCCAGAGAAACTCACTGCTTCCTACCGGGGCAATTCCATGAACGCCACGCCCTAGCGTAATCTCATCGCCCGTCCCGAGCACGGGGAAGGCAGCCGTTCCCTTCCAAAACGTGCGGAGGGGAACGGAGTACTCGGTTAGAGGGAGTTGGTACACGTCAAGGAAGTGACTACCTTCGAAAGCCAACACCCACAGTCTGCCAGCTTCGTCCACCTTGATCCTGCCGCAGCAAGAGCTCACATCGCCGAACTCGAACTCGTCCCCGACCACTCCGTCGGCGGAGCGGCCGTTGGTAAGCGTGTCCAGTCCATTCCAGAACATCAGCCTCTTGATATCGGAAACTATGAGCTGGTCTCGCCACGTTGCGATGCCCCTGGGCGATTCAATGCCCTTCCTGTCCCGGAGATTGTCCTCGAAGGGCGGGAAGAAAAAGCGCCTGTCAGGGCGGCTGCCGCTGGCCTCCGCACTTGATGTGGGAAACCGGAGCACCTCCGCTGTGTCGTGGTATACGGGAACCAGAACATTTCCACGACCGTCAAGTCCGATGCTTCCGCCGATCCAGCAAAGGCTAGGACGGCCGGCCACACCGGCCAATGCGGAACCACATCTTCGGTCAGGTTCATAGGAATCCTTGCCCAGCACATTCAGCACTGAGGCGCCCGTACGCTCCCACAGCTCCACCATGTGATTCCCGGAGTCCACGACCCAGATTCCCCGTCCAGAGGGATCGATCTCGAGCGACGAAGGATGATGAAGGTCGGATCCGAACGTCCTGGCCGCCCGTGCCCCGGACTCGAACGGGGGCTCGAAGACCAGTACCCTGTCGTTGGCGGCGTCGGCGACATACAGCCAGCCCTGCGAGTCCAACCTGACGGCGGAGGGAGCGTGCATCTTGCTGAGTGAGTCGCCAGGTTCCATGACATTGAAGCTGGATTGACCCAACACTAGGTCGGCAGTCTTGGCAATCTCGCCGGTGGTGGGGTTCACTGGAAGGCGCAAGACACGATTGTTGCCGGTGTCTGCCACCCACATATTCCCTTCTGCGTCTATCTCAACCCCAGCCCCATAGCGGTTCAGGGTGAACTGGATCGTGTATGAGTGGAAGCAGAGGGACTCGGCAGTGGGTCTGTCCAACTCACCCCGATTGCACACTCCTCCCGAGAAGTCGCCTTGCCCCCAGACCTCGTCGGCAACGGAGTCACTCTCAAACGGACTCTCGTACTTCAAGATCCTGTGGTTGAACGAGTCCGGAACGTACAGGCTGCCATCGCCGTCGACTGCCATCGTCACGAACGAATAGGCCTCCCACGGGCTGAGGGAATGGTCAGGGATGCCGCACAGGGTCTCGGCCGTCGGAGAAGCCCGCGTCGGGAAGTCCTGCACTCCACTGTCCCCGTTGCACGCCGCGTGGTCGTACCCCGAAGGCTGACCGATGACGATGTCCGCGGAGCAGGGAGAGTCTCCCTCGTAGCACTTGGCCAAGTCTATTCCGAGGATGCGGCTGTTGCCGGAGTCCCAGACATACGCCCTGCCAGGATCGACCGAGCGGTCGACCACGACTCCGGTCGGGTTGTTTACCTTGAATGGGACGACGCTCTTCATGGCTATCTGCGTGAAGTCCGGCTTCCCGATAACGACATCCGCCCACAGATCGCCTTCGATTCCCCGTATAGCCGACGTGGGCGGGAACGGGCGGGGAGACCCACAGGTGAACCGGTCGTGAGCCAGTATGAACTCGTCAGACCAGTTGGATGCCTGAGGGGAAGGGCCCAGCGAAGCTATTCGCACCCTCAGCCGCAGCCGGACCTCCTGCCTGAGCTCCTTGTGCACATGCCCCATGTCTATGGAGATTCGCCGGGAGTGCCGCCAATCGACTCCCTGGGTGAAGCGGGGGCTCTCTGCACCTGTGGTTACGTCGAGGAACTGCAGCGCTCGCTCCGGGTAGATCAGCAGGCTCTCCCCCGTGACGGTGAGCACGCGATCACCGGTCTCCGTCGACTCCCGCAGTACACAGTTGGACGAATCAGGGTCCACTGAGTGGATGACTGGGATCAAAGGCTGTGCGTCTGCCGTTCGCCAGGAGAGGATCCCGAACTGAGTTAGAGCGAACACAGCGACGACGAATGAGCACACGGCCAACTTCGCGGGGAGCGACGATCGGCTCGCGACGAATTTAGGCCCTATCGATATGCTCGGGAGCATCAATCCTTCCGGGCCCGATAGTACCACGACGGGTTCAGAGGACACGGCCCACATGTTCTACACCCGGTCCGCAGACCCGATCTTGGACCGGGGAGTAAGGATGGTGGCATCCCGGTCCTCAGCCGCGTGGTGCCGACTGACATCAGCCGGGCTCCTCCCCATCGCCGTCAGCCACGTTGGCGACCAGCGTATAGGCGGGGTATGCGGCCCAGCGCTGCCTGGCCCAGGCCGTGTCGACCCAGGGGTGGCCCTCGAAAAGTGACACCTCGTTGACGGCAGGCAAGTGCGCCTCGACGAGGTCGATCACCTCCATGCCCAGCTCGAGCAGGTCCCGGACGGCTTGCCCCAGGTCGCCCGTTGCGAAAGTCGCCCTGAGCCGGGCCTCGCAGTCGTCAGGCTTGATCTCCAGACCTTCGAGCAGCCAGCTCACCCACTTGTGCTCCATGGACGGCAGGTACTCGCGGTTCAGCGCCGCCAGTACGTTGATTATCCCCTGCTGCATCCAGACTAGGCTCTGTGCCGTCGCCAGGTGATCGGCCCGCTCCACGTAGGCATTCCAATTGAACCAGGGACCCAGCCACAGGTTCTGCTGCACCAGCTTGACCGCAAGGCGTTCGGGGAAGCTGGCGGCCTTTGCACTCCACCGCCGGAGCAGGTCGTGCCCGTAGATCGGTTCCCCGTACCGGACGGCCGCCGCAAGCTCGTACTTCCGCGGGGCAGTGTCCAGTTCGTCGATCAGCGCTCCGATCCACTCCTCCGCGGTATCGACGGTGATGTGGACGGGCGACACCATCGCCGTCCCCAGGTAGGACTTCGACTCCACCATCGCCCCCGACAACCCGATGTGCTCGCTCGCCCGGTCCCCGCCTGACGGGTCGAACTTCCACACCTCGCCCCCCATCCGGCGGGCAGCATCCCTCCGGTCCTCCTCGGACGGCGCCGCATCCCAGAACACACCGATCTCCAGGTCGGAGTACTCGTCCGCACAGCCCCGCGACACGGAGCCTCCCACCATGACCGCGCGAACCCTCGGGTCGCCGGTGTAGATCCCCGCAAGCTCTCGCGCCAGCCGAAGTCCGGCCCTGCTGGTCTCGCTGTTCTCTACAGCCTTCAAGAGACTACCGGATGGCATACGAGTACGGACCGCCCCAGACCACCTCGCAGCGCCGGAACTGCGCGATGAATCGGAGAATCCCCGTTCTCCTACAGTTAGAGATCAAGTCTTCCCTGCACAGGCGATTCCGGTGTCTCCACAAAGCGGAGCAAAGTACCCGGAGGATAACCTCTACCCCTCTTCCTGGTGCTCTTGTCGACAATGAGAGTACCTGCCTTCTCCATTTGCGCAAGACGGCGCCCCAATTGACCGGAGTGGAACAAGGTTCTGTCGGAACATATGAACTCTTCGATAGAATCGATTGCTACCTGGTTGTTCATCCCAAATTCCTCAATCAGAGCACCATCCAATTCTTCGAAGTTCACGGCTTGTGCACCAAACGAGAATTGACCTATCGTTTGGCCTCTAAAGCTATAAGCCCCAAAAGGGGCAACCTTCCACATGGCTTGTTTCATTCTGTCGCAACCCAAGTCGTTCTTAGTTGCAAAGAACAATGCGTATATCAGGCTGTTCCCCTCATACAGATCAAAGTGGAGGACGTGCTTAGATCCCGCTTCCTTCAATTGTTTCTTGTACAGACCATAGAAGAATTCTCTTGTACGCTCAAAGTCACCAATCGATGTGCCATCTCGCCATTCTTGACAGCCGAACAAATCGTCTAAAGGGGAAATGAACTCAGGAGTAGCCTTAAACCTATTAATGTCTCTATACATGAACGAGATGTAGACTTCGGATTTTGGATTCTCCAGTATCCGTTGGATCAGTTTCATCGGAGTATCGGAGACCCCAAAAGGGTCAACCATCACCAACGCCGGTGCCAACTGGCTGTTGTACGCTTCTATCGTGTCTAGCACTTCGGTCATGGTATCGGTGAAAGTACCGTGGAATACATCGGCATGGCAGTTTGAAGGGAGCCTATTCCTAATGGGATCGAGGACCTGTTTGAGGTTTTCTGCCCTCCCAGGATCCTTCTCGATGAACATGTAATTGATATTCCCGGTCATCATGTGTTGAGCCTTGTGGTTACGCAGCACATCCAGCGCGATTAGTGGGGAACCCCTCTCTCCACCCAAGTAGCGGCCAGGACCAGCAAAGGCGTCAATGAACAGCACCCTGTCATTGCTGCTCAACATGATCGGCAGCCACGCTTCCAAGTAGTGGCGCAGGACCTTATGCTTTCCGACAGTATGTGGCTCAAGAGGCCAGAGTGGCGTATTGGGAGGCATTCTCACCTGTCCCATTGCGTGCAGGCAATTCGACCCAAGTTACGCCATCCACGACCGCCTCATCGCCAGACCGCTTGCCGCGCCGGCCTCCCAGCTGCTTGAGGAAGAACGCCACCCCCGCCTCCACGGACTGGTCGCGCAGGTCGCGGACCCAGTCGATGTCCATCGCTCTCGCCCTTGCCCCACTCTCACCGCCGGCGATAACCCACTGGAGAGTGCCATCCTCCAGCCATTCAGTCAGATCGACTCGCTCGAGCAGCGGTTCAGCCGACACGAAGCGGATGTCAGCCGGAATCCGGCGCAGCACCGACAGCCGCGGCGCATACTTCTGGCTCTCCACTGACGTTCCCATCCAGACGTTGCTCGGCCACCCATCGAACCTGTCCTGGCCGTGCTGCTCCCACCAGCCCGCCGCCCTGCCGGGCCGCTTGGTCAGCACCTGGAACACGTGCTGGTCCGCTTCCTTCATCACGCCGAACACGTCCGAGATGAAGTCGAACTCGACGTGAGGATGGAAGAGGTCCGACATGCTGTTGACGAACACATGCCTGGGTCTGCGCCACGACAGAGGGGCTTCCACTCGTTCCGGAAGCATCTGCACAGTGTCTGGGGCGGCGCCATACCCGGGCACGGCCATCCCCCGCAGCCTGGGGTAGAGCGCGAACATGTAGCAGTTGTCGCACCCCGGAGACACCCGGGAGCACCCGGTTACCGGATTCCAGGTCTCGTCCGTCCATTCGATTGTGGAGGGCATTGCCCGCAGCTCCTGATTTCCAAGTCACGAAACGATTATAGCACGGCTGTTCGGACAGTCGAGCGCCTTGTCCATCGCGGACAGGACCGTCTATTCGACAACGTCGCCCTACTGCTGTGTGGGATCGTCCGACCAGTCGGTAATGTTCAACATCCAGTCGCCCTTGCCGGCGATGCTCCACTGGAGACCGGTGACGTTTGGGACAGCTCTCAGCATCTCGTTCGTGTACACCTTGCCGTACTCCCTGGCCAGGCGCGCCCTCGATTGCAGGCCGGCCCACAGCCTGACCTGGTTCTCCTCGCACAGTGGTCCGTACTCCTCCTCCAGGAGCTCCGGAAGGGGACGAAGCCCCCACTCGCCGTGGAAGTAGCTGGACACGTACCCGTAGCCTGTCTGGACGTGCTTGCCCACCACGTTGGCATGGCCGACCACTATGCCGTCCACTATCCTCTCCCCTATCCACTTCCGCCATTCCAGGAACAGGTTCCCTATGGGCGGGCCGAAGTGATCGCCGGGCGGGACGCCGACCATCAGCTTCAGGCCCCGCTCGTTCGCCAGCTCTCTCACGTCCCTGAAGTACTGGGTCAGGAACTCGCCCCTGAGCCGCCGCCAGGCATCCAGGTCGAAGTTCTCGGTCAGGATGTCGACCCCGTAGCGCTCCCTGAAGGCGTCGGCCACGGGCCTGTTGAAGCCGTACTGGTCGCCGTGCTCGGCCGCAATGCGGTGGCCCCGCGTGCTGATGTAGACCCCGTCCCAGTCGTAGTTGTCCAGGAAGTACCGCAGCTCCTCGAGCTTGTACTCCCTGACCTCCGGGTATGCGTACTCCGGCACTCCCCACTGCTTCTTCTCCCAGTTCCTGATCCCGGTGGTTCAATCGAGACAAAACCCTCCACTGGCACTGCCAGCGTGATCTGAACCTTGTAATCGCCGTCGATGGTGGCCCCGTCGAGAAGGAACTGCAACACCTCACGGCGCCCCTCGTCGGTCAGGTCGTCCAGCCTGTCGCCCATCTTGTCCGCCCACGCGACGAAATTCTCCATCAGGTTGCGCTTCTCGGTCAACGCCGTCTGCTGAGAGCGGTACCCGGCCAGCTTCGATCGGAGCATCTCCAGCCGTTCAGTGATGAACTTGCGCTGGTGGTCGAGCTGGTTCTCGGTGATCTTCCCCGACACATAGAGCCTGATGGCCCGGTCCTCCTCTATCTGGACTCCCTGGAGGTCTCGCTCTGCCAGTGCGATCTCTTCGACCAACCCTCCGCTGTCTTCCTGGGCGTTCATGGCCTCGATTCCGGCGAGGATTAGCTCGGGATTCTCCAGCACCTGCTTGACTTCGTCCCAGACCAGACCTTCCAGACGCTCCGCCCGGATCATCGGCTTTGGCCGGCACTGGAGACGCATCTGCTGGTAGCCGTAGCACCTGTAGTACCGACGCGGCGGGTTCATCTCGTACTTGTACACTTTGCCGTTGCGCCTGACCTCCTTCTTGGTGGTCGCCGCGCCGCCCATGAGGAAGCCGCACTCGGCGCACCTGACCATGTGCTGCAACAGGTAGAACACCTTGGTATTTCGCTTGGACCTAATTCTGCGCTTCCTGCGGAGCGCCTTGGTCTTCGCCCAAGTCTCCTCGTCAATCAAGACAGGGAACGGGACTCCGATCCACTCGTCCGCCGGCTGCTCGTAGACCTGCATTCCCTCCTCGGTGGCGACGTACCGCGCCCTGCCGTACCACCAGGTTCCCCTGTAGGTCTCGTTGCTCAGGATGCGATAGACCTGACCATCCCACCAGCGTCCGTGTGACTTCGAGGGCGGCACGCCTTCGGCGTTCAAATGGCGGGTGATGGCGGGCGTTCCCTTGTCCTCGTCGACGTACATCTGGTAGATGCGCCGCACGACCTCTGCCTCAGACTCATCAACCTCTGGCCTGCCGTCCTCTCCTACGCGGTAGCCGTAAGGAATGTTGCCGATGGGAACGCGGCCCTGCTTAGCCGATCCGCGCTTGCCCATCGAGGCGCGCTCTCTGAAGTTGTCCAGCTCGATCTTCCCTACGGCCGCCATCAGGCCGAAGGTCTTCATGTCGATGGCGTCCATGACGGCCTCAATGTTGAGGCGGTGCGCTTCTACGACCTCCATGAGGGCGGCGGCGGGGTACATGCCCCGGCTGAGCCGGTCGGACTTCCAGCAGACGATGGTGTCAAAGCGATCCTGCCTTGCGTCGGCCAGCATCCTCTGGAATTCCGGGCGTTTCTTGGACCATCCTCTTCCCACCTCCTGGTAGCGTGCGACGATGGTCAACCCCTTGCGTTCGCAGTAGGCCTCCATGTCGCTGATCTGCTCGGAGATGGAGGTCTTGTCCTCACCGTCCTGGCTCTTGTCCGAAACGCGGGCGTAGATGGCCGCCCTGCCTTCCTTTGCCGTACGACGTTTCATCTTGATTCCCGGCATAATCGCCTCCTTCCACTCTCACTGGTACGAAAAAGACCCGCCTCCTGTTGGGAGCGGGTCTGCGAGTAGTACAATCACTTCGCATCACCTGTCCTATCAGGTGGCGCCACGGCCCGGGGTGTTTGCGGCATCGCCGGGCCAACCTCTTTCTGTCCTCATGATACCGCGACGGAGGTATCGGGTCAAAGGCTTCTCTTGGGCTTGTCAGAGGGTGGCCCGATCGGGAAAAGGGTATGGATGATTCTGGCCGGGCTTCCCTCTTATCTTCCAGCCCGGCGCCATCTGTTAGCCCATGTCGCTGTATTCGGGAAGGCCAAGAGAGCCCTTTACGTCTCCGACTGGTTCAACTACTGCTGCAAGCATTCACTCCCCCGCATCCCATACCTGCAACTCGGCGTACACGAACTGCCGACAGTTCCGTACCCGTTCCATGTCCGGTCGTGCGTAGCACAGTACACGCCCAGATCGCTGAAGCTGTGATTCTCGCCGACTCGTTGCCCACGTTCCTCGTGATAAGCTCTCGGACCGGGGTACCCGAGGTGGAAGGATGGGTGAAACCATGGACGGCTGCCTTTCGGGAAGGTGATTCCCGCCAGCCCCATGGCATCTACAACCTCAATCGCCTTCTCTTCGATGGAGTCCTGATTGCCGGGCCCCAGCAGCATGGACACCACCACACTCTTGAACCAGTCAGGGTTCTTCGACCTGGTCCGAAAGCCGGCGTCACTCAAGCAATCCCAAACCTCTCTCATACTATGGGAGTCCATCAGTCATCCTTCCTTTCATGCCAGGGCCATGTGCATCTGCATACTCCGAGCAGTATCGGACGAGTTTCGTCCACCTCTCACGTCCCCTTGCAATGTCCGACCCGCACATGGCTCTGCCCTAGCTCTGCTCTGCCTCTGTCATAGACCGCACTTCCCGGCTGTGTTAAGATGGGTAGCGAAGAGGCCGAGCCGGGGGTACTCGTACCCTAAGCTACTCGTAGCGACTGGCTTGGTTTCCTCGTTTTTTCATAGGGACGGGAGTTCCGGGAAGCGGTTCTCCTCCGGCGTCACGACTATCCCGCAGCCGCTCACCCGGTCGGGATAACCCCGGAACCGGCCCAGCACCTGCCCCAGCCTGTCGTACCCCTCGCGCTTCCTCTCTGCCCACGTCCTCACCGCGTAGGCGATCCAGTCGGCCATCTGAAGCTGGGGACTGAACCGGCTCGATCCGAACCAGACGTTGTTCACCAGCCTGGGCAGGTCGGCGAAGTAGCCTCGTCCCGCTTGGATTCCAGCCTGAGACTCGTGCATGAGTCGGCTAACCGCGCTCTGGTCTCCGATGACCATGGCGTCGTGGTACTCGAAGTCGGAGTCGCCGCCCAAGCCATCGATCCTCCTGAGCAGGTGCTCGAAGGCGCGGCCCAGGATGAAGTTGGACAGCTCGGCACGCAGAGGCTTCTCTCCGATCCTCTCCACCTTGGGGACCCTCTGCATCGACTCCCACCTTGCGAACTGGCGGTGACGAAACGCCCTCCACGAACTCTCCTTGTCGATACAGGCGGCGAGGTACTTTACTGGCACTGACGGCTCGGCCATGAACTCCCAGATTTCCTCGATCAACCGATCGACGCGGCCGACCGAGTTGAGGCCGTGAGCAAACAGGGCTTTCTGGGACTCGCGCAGTCCGGGACCGCGCCTGAGCTTGCGACGCAGATCGTAGAGGTCGGAGCTCTTGACCTCGCAGTTGTAGTGGCCCAACTGGTCGCCGTCGATGTCGAAGTGCTTCCCGAGAACTTCCGTCCACGCGACGGAGCACTCCCGGACTGACGAGGCTGGCAACACGACGGACCCGAAGCAGAACGATCTCGATGAGTTGGGATCGGCTCCGCCACTGTCGTCGAAGAAGGCGGTCAC
Source organism: Dehalococcoidia bacterium (assembly GCA_965116315.1). GTDB lineage: Bacteria > Chloroflexota > Dehalococcoidia > Lucifugimonadales > CAJWER01. Next base: position 3,753,384 of record OZ220672.1, on the reverse strand, counting down.
GGTGTCGTACGGCATCTGCGTATTGTATCCCTTAGAGCCTGACGAAGTGCTGGACACTGCCTGTCTCTCAGACGCCACAGTGTCCCCCGCACTCGTTGCCGAACCCGTCCTGCTGTCCATCCTTTGCCAGGTCCCACTCGTCGACCGCGACCGCCTCGGCCCGCTGCCTGTGCAGATGGGGGGTCTTGTCGAGGGCCAGCCCACTCCTGAGTCTGGTGTCGGTCTCCACGGTCTCGGCGAACAGCTCCGGCCAGCGGCGTTCCTCTCGACCCATCGACGGCGTGACTGGAAGGGGCAGGCGACGCAGGCTGAGCGTTCCAGGGGCCTGTCGTAACGCTTCCCCCACCACTCCATGCAGTTGCCCCGAGACATCCCCGCCTCTATCAGCGGGCTGCGGTTCTTCACCCACCTGTTCCGGGAGGTCTTCATGCGGATGGCCTCGGTGGAGATGCCGAGCCACATCTCGACGGTCGTCCCGGTGGGGACGCGCTGCCTCGGTCTCGCGAATCCTGTGGCGTATGGGCTTAACCTTGTAGTTCTCGGTGCACTGCCGCCGGCCGATGCCGTCGCCCTCTCCGTCGCGTCCCTTGAGGTAGACAGGGATGTCTACGTAGCTGCGGTGGCCCGAGTGGCTGGTGAGAGCCTTCACGTCCTCTCGGAGGCTGCGCCCGCTGTCCACGGTGTAGAGGGGGAAGCTCAGCCTGTCGCTAAGCCACTCACCGTGCTCGTAGACGCTGGGGGGCTCCCATCGGGTGTCGGCGAAGATAGCACAGTCGGGGGTGCGGTCTGGCGCTCCCTGGCCGGCCATCAGCGCTATGACGGTGGACTGGACACCCCCACCGAGGCTGAGTACCTTGAGGGATGGTTCGGACCGCATCAGGCTTCCGCCTCGGCGCGGTCATCTGCAGGAGTGGCGTTCGCGGCGGAATCCCCATCGGGCGGGGTCCGCCTGTCTTTGGCTGTGTGCTCAAGCAGCAGGGTGAAGAGACGCCTCAGACGCTCCTGGGCGTCGGGCGCGGGATTGCAGTTGATCGCCACCACGCGCAGCTCGTCGGCGTCTCTGCCGGAGGTCTTCGGCTCTGTCCTGCTCTTGGAATCGTTCAACTTGCCACTCTCTTAGCGTTCTGAGCGCTCGGTCCGGCAGGTGTGCCGGTAGGACACGCAATGGCGAACGCCGGTCCTGCAACCAGTGTGGAAGCTGGGAGAGCGGTACGTTACCCCCTAGGAGGCACTACGCGCCTGTAGCCCCCTAGAGGGGATTTCATCCGTGTAGTTCCCATTCGGGTCATGGAGTCTACGCGTGACTGCGACGAAGGAGTCCTAGACAGCAGGCGGAAAGACGGTGAAGAAGAGGGCGGATCGGCGAGTTATCTCCGCGTCCTCGCCCTTGGGAGCAGATCACCCAGACCCATGCTGTCGGCGAGTGCCTGGAGAGCGAGGAGTTGGTGCACGTTGGGTAACACGCCTTGCCGCCACAGATTGAGCGTTCAGGGGTGGACTGCGGGGATTCTGCGTTCAGGATAATCACTTAGACCGAGTATCACGTTCCACACGCCTCAAGGGAAGCCGCCAGGCTAGGATTGCTTCAGCTTAGCTACAAGCTCTGCAACATCACTGGGTTGGTCAAGATAGATGATCCTTGCCCTCCGCAACAGCCTGCCAACTTCAGGGCCTGGAGGAATGCCGAACTCCCTCATCACGTCCTCACCCGTTATTGGTAGTGGAGGGTCATAGTCACTCAACAGCGTCCGCTCGATAAGTTTACGAGCCTCCGTTTCAAACCTGTAGTTTTCGGACCGAGACCGAAGCTCTTTACTCCACTGTTCATAATGGCGGTCGGTGAGCTGTGATGCGTCAAGTGAATTCTGTCCAACATCGTTAGCTACCTTCGAAACAATCGCTTCATAGTCCGCCTTCGAGTGGGTTCGAGTCAGCCTAGCGGTCCATTGTCGGGCAATCATGTTGGAGGATTCGTCCTTTTCGATTTCCCCAATACAGGCGACTACTGCCTTCAAGAAAGCCACAGACGCACCAAGGACACTTACTAGACATCTGTTCCATTCAGTGTCATTATCTGGCATGGCAGAACCGCACCGTGAAAGGAACCATTCCTCACATCGGCGTTGGAGTTCTAGGTCACGTTTCGAGTCAACGTTCAGATTATGTTGTAGGAACGTCCTGATTCTGCGCACGTCGGCATAATGTTCCCTATGAACCTGCTCGTCGTCAAGATGATAAGTCGGCAGCCGCTCAATTAGGAACCGGAAACTTAGACGGCCCGCCTCCAAATAGAACACATAGAGCCATGTGATCGTCTGGTAGAAGGTGAGTTGTGGAGATGACCCCTGTGGGATTCGAAGGGTTATCTCTTCAATCACTCGTCGAATCTGAAGGATGCAGGAAGATCGCTTATTGATCTCGTTGTGGAGCTCCAGTATCTGAGACCAAAGGTCAGTCACCGATTGTCTAGCCATGGGTATCTTGGACTCTTAACGTGTCCGAGGATCGGCAATCGGGCCAATGAAATTGAAGGCAATGTGAAAGTCCCCTAAGGACTCACCTCTGCGGATGTGTGGACGACCAAAGTCCATCGGCCTAAAGGGAATGGCTCTCCTCAACTGCTCAACGAACACCTCACCACGGCGTCCTTCTTGATCTACCCACCGGACATTCCCTTGGAATACTCTCTGGGCACCACCTGGTTCTGCAGCGATGAAGAACCTCTGTATCCGCCGTAGGCCGCGCAGAATCTCGGATTGCCTCTCAACCTCGCGAAAAAGCTGAAGGGACTCAGCGACGAGGTCGACGTGAAAGAGAGCGATGGCCTCTAGCAGGGCGAATGTGAGGTCCCGATAGGAATCCAGTGCACGAAGATCTCGGATCAGCTGCAATGTGTAGGCCCATTCACTCTCGTTGAACGGAAGTGTGAGTCGCTCACTCTCAAACAGGCGTTGATGAGTTCTGGCTAACCACCAGTAGTCGAAGAGGAGGTTAACACATCTGGAGTCGTGCGCTATCTGTGATCGATGTCCTTCCAAGTATTCCCAAGCGCTTTCAATCTTCTGAAGATCCACGTCATGTTCACTAACCAAACTACCCCGCGCTCCGCTGATTTCCAAAGCACGGATGTAGTACCCGGCTGCTGAGTTGATTGCGACTAGACTTTGGAAGGCAGACTCACTCAACGCTTCGTCACCCAGGAGAGTGAATGCCTCATACCTCCTGCCAGCTAGTCGTTCGATATTGTGGGTCTCGAGGAGATCATGGTCGACTGTCTCCAAAGCATCGAGAGCATCAACGATGGCTTCCGTGCGCGTCGCATCGTCGACCATGTCCGACCGAGCAAGTGCCGTTGTGCTCCAAGCCAGTATGTCCACGGGGTTGTATGCGCCAAAGTCCAGTCTTCTAGCAGTTCGGACAGCTTCAAGGAGCCGGCGGAAATCTCTTCTGACTTCTTCAACACTAGCGCTACCCTCGTTTATCGAGTCGATGGTTGCGGTACCGAATGTTGACGCGAGCTCCGTTGCGACGATTGTGCGTAGTCGGCGGTGCCTTCGTTCAGCGTCCAACATCTCCATCGCTTCTTCGAGGACGGATTGGGCGTATTCGAGTATCTCGCGTGCGTCCTGCGGGCGAGTGCCACTACGGGATTCGATTGTGACCCATTCTCTTAACAAGTATGCTTCCTGAAGCATGAGCCTGGGATTTCTAATATTCCGAGTTTCCCGCAGCTGTGATATTGCCGTCGCAAGGTCACGAAAGGTCGACGCAAATCTTGGACGCTCATCACCACGGGGACCGACTTCTTGCAGAAGGTCGATAACAAATTCCATCTCGTCGCTCTCATCAGGCCATACTGAAGGCCGAACCGCCTGGATGATTCGACTGACGATCGCAGCTTCGGCGTGAACACTGCCAATTCGGGCCTGAACTATGAGTTGGGCTTCAAGTCGATGTCTCGGCCCTACCACGATACGCCCGGAAGAATCTTCGAATGCGTGGATCAGATCAAGTCCCCGCAGGACTTGCGCCAGGTTGACGAAATCACTCGTTCCAGACGCCCTGGCTAGTAGCTCTATCGGAATGCGCAAGCCGAATCGACCTGGGACAGTGACGATGTCGACTAAGTCTACGACCTCGGCGGAGCTAATATGGACGTCCGATTGTTGTTGCAATCCCTCTAGTCTTGAGGCATCAATTATGCCTGCAGACAAGAATGCCTGTGCCAGAGCAGTTACCGGTTGTTCGACTGTCACTGAGTGGTTCACTGCGGTAACTAGTTCAGTTTCCAGTCGCTCGAGTTCCTCAACAACTCCAGTTGTGATGCGTGGGCGCGCCGGAGGGAGGTACCGATACAACGCCACCAGATAGCTTGGATCACGAGCCCCTAGCGCATCCCGATGGCGTTGAGTGATGTCTATACCTAATGTCTCTAAGAACTTTCCAAACTCGCCGGCCTCAGTCTTAGTCAATTGATCGGGTACTGCCACAAGATGTTGGCCGGACTCCTTCAGCTTGTATGAACTACCCACAACCACGGCTTTTCTTCCACGGCTTGCCAGATACCCTTGGAGTTCATAGTAGTCACTAGAAGCGACCATCCCATCCCACACAATCAAGGTCGCGTCAGCACCGTGATCCTCGAACCACTGGCAGCAATAGTCAATGTCAGGATGTATGGGTCTCTGAGTCCTCCTTTCGATGAAGACAGTCGGATACGCACCAGAAGAGGCAATGCTGTAAGCCAACGAGCCCAACGCAACCGTCTTGCCAGTCCCAGTCTGTCCGTGAACAATGATTGGGTGATTGTTGACGGCCCCCCGCCCGAGTCTCGACAGGGTGACCTCTCGCAGCTGGCTCTCGAACTCTCGACGAAATGCTAGACCTCTTGCGAATCCTGACCATAGTGGCCGCGTCCCACATTCAAAGAGGAACCGCCTGAACTCCCAATAACGTGCTTCATCAGAGATGGGTTGGGGTTGAGCTAGGACATAGTCGTCTAAGAGCGTTCCAGAACCGCTTACCCTATTCCATAGGTCTCTTGGAACCGCAATTGAACGGCTACGAAGCGTTAGGCTACGACCATGGCTGTCCCACTCAGAATTCTCGCCAAGTCTGATCAGACCTAGGGAACTGGCACGATCCAATGCCCATTCCAAGCTTTCCGGGTGAGTTACGACTTTCCCAGTTCGAACTAGCTCAGCCAAGATTGAGTTGTTCAGGGTCTGATTATCTGCGCTGAAGTAGTGGACTTGCTCTGGTCCCAGAGCTTGCAGAATCGGGTACAGGTCTGCCAGTGGGAGCCAGTCTTCGTCGCAGTTATAAGCTTCAATTGCAAGTATTCCCAGGGGTGTCAGGACATCAGGGATCCGCTGGGCGAGATTTCTGGCCGTCTGTTGCCGCGCCAGATAGTCGAAGTGTGAGAGTGGGGGACGCTGTTTGGACTCTGTCTGACTTAGCGAGCCAAAGAGAAACGTGCAATGAAGTTCTCGACGATTGCGCGGGTTCCTAGGATAATACTCATCATCGTAGATCGGAGCCACATCCCTCCAGTCGTTGCGAAGAGCCGACAGCCATATGGGGTCGATTGCGGAGGATATGACACCATTCCAAGCAAAGTCAGAGACGGACTGAAGCCATTCAGGCGGCGAGAATCTGCGGCACCGTTCAGACATCCATGCGAGTGCCGCGTCACCGTTGTCATGAGCAGTTCCTTGCCAAAGAAGATCGTACCCCTTGTGAGTTCCTTGACCTCCAAATCTATCGCGAACTTCGGCTAGCAGAGGGTCGATCCCCGTTTCGACACGGAGATAGTCTTGGCCCAAGAGTAGTATCGCTGGACCTCGGTCCAACTTCTGCCAGAATGCTTCTATGTTGGACATCGCAAACTCCGGCTGATGTGATTGAGGTGTTGAGCATTATACATGACTGCGGGCTTGGTCCCGGCAGCGGTAGGGCGAAGGAGATCATCTTCCAGGCACCAGCAGCACTCTTTCATCCTCGTGAGCGCCCGCTAGCACTGGGCCCTCCCATACCCAGAGACGGTAAGTTACGTCATATGAGCAAATTCACCCATATTCTGAGTCGAGAGATCCATGAGTTTGAGAATCCATGCTCTGGCGGCGAGCATACGTACGAAGTGACTGCTCGATCCCTTCCATGTCAGGCAGCAAGGCAACGATACAGCCGCTGGTCTCGGCCATCATGTGGATGACGCCTAGCGCTTCCCTCAGCAGGAAGCACTGCACATCACGACACCCAGAGGACTATGAAGGCCAGAGCGTCAGTAGCCGTGTCCTCCACTCTACTAGCCAAACGCGGCACCCAGCACTCGAGCAGTGTCGACTATTGAGGCATGGTGACTTCTCAGCAGTCTGGGGCTGGACTCTAGTGGGCCGGGTTGGCCGGATAGCCCCCGGCTTCCCAGTATCGCCGATCTGACCAGGTCTTGCCACACTGGGAGTCTTCGGGGTCATCGGGCAGCCCGACATAGCATCATAGTCAGGTCCTGCATCGAGAACGAGATAGTGAAGCTGAAGCACCAGGTGGCTTAAGCTTCCGGGAGACCGCCGAGCGATTCCGCAACGCGTTCTCTGGGAACTTCGGAGTCCCCGGAGTTCCCAAGTGCTACAGGCGTTTCCGCTCGTCCGCCTCAACATCGCCCATAACCTGTCCGTATGCTATCCTGGCTGATAGCACAAGAACGATGCGGAGGTGAGACAGTGGGATTGTCGAAGCGGCTGCTGATGGAGCAGGAGGTCCAAGGCTTCAACTATGTGGACGAGGCGTTCATGGCCTGTCAGGGCTGTGTTGCCGAGCCAGACTTCAAGCAGTGGATCGCCCAGCAAGGAACCCACGAGCGGTTTTGCACCTGCTGCTGGCAGATCTCGCGTCCCCTGCGTGTCAACAGCCTCTTCGGCCACATCAACGAGTGGCTCTCGAACTGGTACGACGAGGCTGTCGACTCTCTGCCCTACGATAGCGGCGAGGGTGGCTACCAGGATACGGTGTTCGACAGTACAGACCTGTCCTACGACCTGTTCGAGAACGAGGAGTTGCGGCAGCTCTTCATCCACTCGTTCATCGACCGGCAGTTCTGCGCCAAACTCACCGACGGCTGATCGGGCGGTCGAACCGCTCGTCGACCAGTTGCCCTATCCAACGGATGCTGCGAGGATGCTTGGCAAGTCCAGCGGCGATGGGTGCCGTGCAACCAGTGTGGAAGCTGGGAGAGCGGAGCGTTACCCCCTGGAAGGCACTATGCGCCTGTAGTCCCTTTCAGGGGATTTCATTCGTGTAATCCCCTTCGGGGTATGGAGTCGATGCGGGACTGCGACGAGGGCGGATTGGCGAGTTATCTACGCGTCCTCACCCTTGGGAGCAGATGACCCAGGCCCATGCTGTCGGCGAGTTCCTGGAGGGCGAGCAGGTGGTGCAAGTTGGGTAGGACTCCCTTCCGCCACCGCCACAGGTTGACGACGCTGGTGCCGAGACGGCGGGCTATTTCGGCCCACGTCAGCCCGGAGGCTTTCTGGAAGTCTTCAAGGGCGTCGGCGAAGTCGCCGGTCAATTCGTAGGTCCGTTTTCTTCGTCGTACGCACTTGCGGGGCATGTGGTCAGTCCTCCTTGAGGGGGTCCAGGAAGTCGTCTCCCAATAGGATGTCGAGGCCACCCGGTATCCACGGGGCGAGACGCACCAGGGAGTGGTAGCCGCCGCCGGACGGCTTCGTGCCCTGCGTCCACCGGAGCAACTGCTTGGGCTCCACTCCCAGCAACTCGGCCAACTCGTAGTAGGTAACGTCGGCGGCTTCCTTGAGGCGGACCACCCGCTCCTTGAAGTCGTGGGGAAGCTCGCCGTCCCCGTGGGGTACAAGGCGGCCGTCGATGATGGGGTCCCCGGCGTATATGGACAGGCGGGGAGAGCTAGGCGTCGTCTTCTTCATGGCGCAGCTCGAAGAGATCGTCGAAGTCTTCTACCCCCAGGACCCTTTGCATCCGCCGCCTGATGCGTCCCGAAGGGGCGCGCCCCTCGTTGACGAGGTTGGAGAGGTAGCCCCGGCTGATGCCGACCTCGCGGGCCAGCCAGTTCTGGGAGCAGCCGAGGATTTCGAGCCGGTCCCAGACGGCCCTTGTCTTGAGCAAGACGACGGTGCGTTTCATGGCGGTCAGGGTCTCCTGTACTCTAAGCGCAGCTTATGGTACAGTGTAACCTCAGAGCAGATGGCATGTCAAGAACTAGTGTGCTATTCTCTAGGTTATGATTGTCCCCTCGCATGAGCGTTGAACAAGAGCGATCCAACCCCATGACCGAAGATCGAGGTTACAGATGGAAGAATATCGGCGCCCGCATCAAGGAGGCGAGGCTGAAGGCTGGCCTCACCCAGAAGCAGGTGAGCGAGCTGGTTGGGGTCAGCCCCCACGCCGTCTGGTCCTGGGAGGCGGGGAAGATGAAGCCCACCCATGAGCACCTGCTGGAGCTTGCCTACCAGTGCGAGACGAGCACAGACTGGCTCCTGGGCCGGGATGTGGTGGAGGCGGAGATACTCAAGGAGGCGGACGTCTCCTTCCGCAATGCCATAGAGGGACTGCCCATGGAGGACCTTGAGTCGATCATGGAGTTCATACGCTTCGTGCGGGAGCAGCGACGGAGGAGGGACCGGGCCGAGCGATGAAGCGGGCGCAGCGGAAGGCGGTGGAGCTCAGGAAGAAGCTGGGGCTTCATGGACGTGCAGACGCCGAGGCGGTGGCCAACATCCTGGGTTTGGAGGTGGTGCCGTGGCCGCTGACGGTGCAGGAGGAGATGCAGATGGGCCGGTACATCGGCGTGGCGGAGCGGCTGGACCCTCGCTGGCGGCGGTGGGTGGTAGCCCACGCCATAGGACACCGGCTGCTCCACTCCGGCAATCACCTGTGGATACGTGATCACACCAGCCTGGACGGCCTGTTCGAGCGGGAGGCCGAGGACTTCGCTCGCGCCCTGCTGATGGACATGCGTGAGGCGATGGAGGAGGGTCTGAGCGAGCTGTGGGAAGTGGCTGAGCACTTCGGAGTGCCGGAGGAGATGGTGGTGGTTCAGCCGCTCTTGCCAATGGAGTAGGTCAGGTTACGGCGATAGGAGGACAGACGTTGTTGACGGAAGTACGATACCCGAATGTGCAGGTTACGATCTGGGAGAGTTACCCCTTCAGCTACGACGGGGAGGACGATGAAGTCTAAAGCGTGGAGAACCCCGACGCCGTCCGCATACTGAAGCGGATGCGCGGCGCACTCAGGGAGAATGCGAATCGGCGACGAGGAGATAGAGGAATACACCAGGGAAGCGACTCGTCGTTGCTACAATCACCTGCTGTTCACGACGATGCAGTGGGTGAGGATCCATTGGGATGGCCCCGACTACGCGCCGGACGAAGCGTGAGGGCATGTCTGGGTCCACCAAGGTTTATCGTCGACAGAACCCGCTTGGGTATGGCCATCTCCTCAGTGTCCATCTCCGCTATCTGGCCGTACTGAGGCATGGGGGATTAAGTAGCGGACCTTTGGTGTAGAGGCGACGCGGTTAAGGCTGATCAGGCGGACACTGACCCAAGGGCTGAGTTCGGCGCTCACACGACAGATTCATAGGCAAGGGTGCGATTCACAGGGGGAGCGCTTGGGCATCGGAGAACCACCTGCTGTACCGCTATACTGTCCACACAGTACGCTGGCCTACCAGATTGGATGCAGGAGAAGGTGTGGATTCGAAGAGAAAGTTCCGTATGAGATTTGTTGCCCTGGTAGTGGCCCGACTTGAATAACCGAGCCGGGCTAGGCGGCTAGTGTAGCTGCAGTAGCTAGGGCGACAGCAAGACCATGCCCTGTCAAGAAATACATCACTTTCGACGCCGACGGACACCTGGGACGCGCTTCGGGCGCGACAGGGTTGCCGAACCGCTCCGCTGCCGACCGCCGAGCCGAAATCCTGACTTCGAGCCCGGATCATCGTATATGAAATCGTGCAGTTCATCGTCGCTCGGCTCCCACACTGCTCGCTCTATCAGGCAGAGCCACTCATCCTCCTCGCCGAAGCGAGGAACACCACCATTTGATTCCATGAGAGATATCTCCTCTCTTGGGATGCCCTTGTGGTTTCCTCTTCGCTGGGCTTGGCGCTGGCTGGTATCCAGCGCCAAGCCCGAAATCATACACGCCAGTAGCTAGAGGCGTGTCAACTATTGTTCCCGCATTCGCACTTGCACGAAGCTGTTGACACCGAAGGCGCAGGTGGTAACATGGCAGTAACAGGAAAAGACCACGAGGCGACAATGAAAAGACCACAATGCGATGATGGGATGGACGAGGTGCAGGTCGCGACTCGTGTTATGCAGGTTGCGGTCGGAGACATCGAGGACGATCCGAATGTTCGAATCGTGCGACGAGTCCACATCGAGGTCGAGCCGTCCGGCGAGCCGAGCAATCGCAAGCCTATCTCGGAGCTGTCGACCACGGGACTGGCACTTCGATAAATGGCCAACGGCTTCGAGCCCATATGGGCTGTGCCAAGAAGCGTCCGCGACGCCTATGTCGTAATGTTTGTTGCGACTTGGCTCTTGCTTGCATGGAGCTTCCTATGGTCAAGCAAGTCTCTCGCTGACTACATAAGCGTTATAGGGTCGGCAACAATCGCCTCTGCGGGCTTTGCTCTTGTGTTGGCGGAATCATTCTATGCGATAGGAGTTAGTGCAATGGTACTAGGAACTAGGATTAAGCGACATTTCGAGGGCCGCCAACGGCGACATGATGAGCAGATCCGGCGCGATGCTGTTGATGAGTGGGTAAAATGGAATAATCGCAGAGAGTCTGCACTGCAGCGAGGAGAGCTATTCGACGAGCCACCACCGTCGGAGGGTAACGGAGTCGAACCGCAGTGACCGGCAAGCCACTCAGCTATTGAAAGTCGCACCCGTTCCAAACGGTAATACCCTCTGCGAACTAAGCGCCCCGCATTTGCTGCGGGGCGCTTTCATTATGGGTAGTGTCTCAGTTTGAAATGTTCTAGTTTCGGGTGAGCTGCCGTCGTAGCTGTAAAGTAGGGGTGCGGTAAGCTAGCAACCGCTGGACCGGACCGCCTGTCGGGACTCGAACCCGAAAGAGACCGTCTCAGGGGTCTCTGCAGCAACCCAGCTACATACAGGCGGCAAGCAGGCGGCAGGCCCTCGACGGAAACGTCGGGGGCCTTCGCACATTGTACACCGTGGTATAGTAGGCACATGCCATACCCAGTTAGGTCCATCATTCTCAGGCGTCTGTTCGAGCGTCCTCATGTAGTCAGGCGCAATCAGCTCGACAAGCGGCCCAATCGCCAGACATGCGTCTCATGGACCGTCGGCGGAAGGACCGCGAGGCCCGGAAGAGGCAGCTCCGCCTCAGTCGGCGCTAAGGCAAGACTCGCTTAGATGTTCCCCAGTAGAAATCTATCTTAGCCCCGACGGACTCATCGCCTTCATCTTCGACGGCATTGCCTCTTAGGGGCCCCTGGTTGGGTGAGTAGAATAGCCTGACGTAGTGCCGTGGGGTAGTAAACACTTTGCCCCAGTCAGGATTGTGAGGTAGTCGTCCCCGCAGTTGTTGGTAGAAGTCCCGGCCCTCGGCCTCTAGGTCTACCGTGTAGCCCTCCCGTATCTCAGCAACGGTACCGTCGATTCCAGCTATCGTCATTGGCCGCAATCTGGAGTCGCTGGAAATGCGGAAGTACCTGTAGACGTACCCTCCGAGGTAGGCGTCATCCGGAAGGTCAGTGTCTATGCCCACCTGGAGCCAGCGTCCTCTAATGATCACGATGGGATCAAACTGGTCTACACGAGGGTATCCGCACGCCAGACCGAGGATCAGGATGGCCACGCTAGCCAGCAGCCACTTCATGACGCCCTCCTTGGCGGGAAGTAGGAACTGCCTAACCAAGCGGCCCCGAGAGCAGCCCGGCCAAGGAGGACACAGAGTTCCTCTCCGTACGAACTGCTCGGTTAATGGTTCGGGACGTGCTGGTTAGGCGAGGTCAAGGGTTCCACAAGGCGGACGTGTTGTCAAGAATCTGGTACAATCGGGGCATAAGGAGCACTCATGGCGTCACAGGAGCAGCCCGTCACCCGTGCGGACCTACGGGAAGAGATTCGTTTGCTTAGAAACGACCTCCGCGATCATTACGCCACGAAGGCGGATTTGGAGGCCCTCAAAGCCAGTCTGTCCAAGGATTTGAACGTTCATTTCCGGTGGATAGTCGGGACGTACCTTGCAACCATTGCGGCGGTAGTCGTGGCGCTGATCCAAAAGAGCTGACTATGCCTGGGCGTGTGATTCTGGTCACCTCGGGCGCTATTCTCGTCGTCCTGTCAGGCGTAGCGTTTTTCTCCGAGCACTCCGCGGGGTTCCTGGTCCTATTCGTCCTAGGTGTCTTGTTCATGTACGCAGGAGCAACCGTCCCTAGGTACTAATGGAGAGCATGCCGGAAGGTAAGAAGCGGCAGCGGGACCCGGCCTCGGCCGCCGTCCATGTAATGCGGATAGCCACGGGCCAGATCGAGGAGGATGTGCCTCGCCGACGGGTACGGATCGAGCTCGAGCGTCCGAAGGAGCTGAAGGACGGCGATAAATGAACCTCTCCGCAGGCGCTAAGTTGCTACTACAGAAGGCAGCCAGGACAGGCACGCTCAAAGCCCCGCGAATCAAGGACGGACCTGACCGGTCGGCCATTCATGAGTTGGTAGCGGCACGGCTCTTGAAAGCTAGGTCGCCGGGCCTGTTCGAGATAACGCAGGCAGGCTGCGAATACCTCGAGCGTGAGGGTTCCCGGTAGTGAACGCCTGTGCTACAATCCAGCTATGACGCAGAAGAGCCCGCTGTTGGCGCAGCGGGCTCCCTCTTTGGGCGGAAAGATGAACGACTCACCTTCATCGTAACCGCCTTGGCTGCGCTATGTCAAGCTGGAGGCGGTTGTGAATCGGCTGCCCACGGAGAAGCGTGTCGAGGTGCTCCACATGCTCGTCGAGGGCATGTCGATGCGGTCAGTCTCGCGGGTGGCGGGCGTCTCGATCAACACCGTCACGAAGCTGCTGGTGGACGCGGGCTTTGCAGCGGCCGAGTACCACTACCATCACGTCCGCGGGCTGCGGCCCCGCCGTATAGAGGCGGACGAGGTCTGGTCCTTCTGCTATGCCAAGCGTCTCAACGCGGCTGCGGCCAAGAGTCCTGACGCCGGCGACCTGTGGACCTGGACGGCCATCGACCCGGACACCAAGCTGATCGTGTGCTACATGGTTGGCCAGCGCGACGCTGAGACGGCCTTTCACTTCCTGACGTACCTGCGGACGCGCCTAACGGCGCGGTTCCAGCTGACCACGGACGGGTTCAAGGCCTACGAGGAGGCTGTGCGGGACGCGTTCGCGGGCGTGGGCATCGACTACGCCATGCTGGTGAAGAAGTTCCGCGGTGGGCGGGACCTGGTGACAGAGCGACGGTACTCACCCAAGGAGCTTGACTACCTGGTTAAGGTCCCGATGTATGGTGAGCCTGACCTGGAGGACGTGTCGACGTCGATCAACGAGCGGCACAACCTAACGATGCGGATGTCGATGCGGCGGTTCACCCGCCTGACGAACGGTTTCTCAAAGAAGCCCGAGAACCACGCTCACATGGTCGCGCTGTATGCGCTCTGGTACAACTTCTGCCGGGAGCACGGGTCGTTGAAGGCTACGCCGGCCCAGGCCGCTGGCTGACTCCTTACGCGAAGAACATCCGGTGGATCGTGGATCTGATCAACGAGCGTGCCGCGCCGCCGCGTCGAGGGCCGTATAAGACGAACATTTGAAACTGAGACAGCACCTCATTATGTCAAGAGTTGACAGACTGGCCAGCGACCGGGTAACCTCTCCGCGCTACGCGAGGCCGGTGCGAGTGCTCCGACCGCAAGGGACGTATTCCCTCGCGCCTCCGTGTGACTCGCACAGTGCTTCGCGTAGCAGTGAGTACGTCCTGGTCGCCGGAGGCACCTCTTTGTCGCCTCCCGCCAGGCGGCTCTTCGGTTGCGGGAGGCGGCAATGTGGACGGCATGGCACTGGGCAATTGCGGTATGCGCTCTGCTAGGACTGAACGACATTCTCCTTGTCTTTTGGACAGGAAACCTACTCACGATGGCTGGCCTGATACCACTGGCTATGGTCTCCGCTATTGCGTTTGGCGAGATCCAATATCGGGATCAGCACTCCCGCAACGAGCATTCCTATCGTAGAATGGTCGAGCAGGCAAACGCCGAAGAAGCTCGCAAGTTGACAGAAAGGCGCACGCTCTACACCTTGTAACCGTCCGACAGTTCACTCGGGACGACCATCTCGGGCGGCTCCCAGGCGGCTTGCTAGGTGCTCGTGCAAGAGCTATACTAGTAGCTACCATGAATCGCGTCCCCGCCGAGATCCGAGAGCAGGCCTTGAACATGCTGGTGGAAGGTTCCTCAATGAGAGGAGTCAGTCGCGCCACCGGAATGTCTAGGGACGCGGTTAACAATCTGCTAGTAACGTCCGGCAAAGTCGCATACGCGATGCACGATAAACTTGTTCGAGACGTCGAAGTTTCCAATGTACAATGCGACGAGCTAGTTACAATCTGCTTTTCGCGTTTGTGGAGACCGCACAAACATCATGACTGGTCGGGCGATCTGTGGACATGGACTGCAATCGATCGCGACACAAAGTTAGTGATCTCATGGAATTCAGGTGAACGCGGCAAACGAGAAGCCCGACTGCTGATGCACGATCTAAGGGATCGTATCAAGGGCAAAGAGAGACTCTCAACCGACGGTTATCCGGCGTATCCCGATGCATTCTTTGATGCAGGGTTTTCGCGCAAGGACTCAGAGTACGTTCGGCTGGTGAAGGTGTTCACCGGAACAGTCGACAATCCCGCAGACCCAGATGCGTACAAGAAGTCGGTCATGGAGGTGATGGCTGGCGACCCGGATATCTCCGAGTTTGGTACGGCGTTCGTGGAGCGACACAACCTTACTCTGCGGCAGGGGATGCGAAGGTCCTAGTGGGTAGAGAGGGCTTCGAGCGGGCGCAGTCGGTCCCCAACGATTCTGGCGGAGAGACGGAATGACTGTCAGTGAGTTTACTTTGCCATATGAGCTCCAGACTGTTCAAGTGGCTCGGACATGCGATAACCTATCTATCGAGACTTAGAGCACATCGGGGGACACCAATGAACATGAGGATGCTGCATTACTGGATGGCTACAGATGATGAAGAGAGTCTGATGGTGCACAAGGACACTTGCGACGAGCCTCGACGAAACAAAGAGGGTAAACCTAGACAAGACTACTTCACCAACCCTGCATTGGAGGTAGTACTGAAAAGAGCGAGGGCAATTCGGCCAGACTACCAGCTGTGCAAGATTTGTCAGCCTAAGCCGTAGGCGACTGACGTTCTCAAGGAAAGTTACTATTCAGAGCATATCCCGTGAATCCTGACATAGGTTTCGTACTTGGGCTCAAAGACGTAGTAGTACATCTCTCTCTGTTCTCCGCGCCTGCGAAGGTATTAAACCATCCGTGCCCGAGCCAGGCCGAGGACGCCTGGCCCAGACTAGGCTGAAGGGGGTGTCCGCTATGCCGAAGCGCAAGATAATATCTCCCTTCAAGGCACGTAGGAAACCCGCGACTAGGACGCCAGACGCGGTGTCCCCCTCCCTTCATCGCCTGACGATCCCCTGAGGGTCCTGACTCGACGCCTTCCGGTTGAGGGCACGGTCGAGGATGGCGAAAGCCTCGCGGATGCCCAGGTCCTCGACCCTGGGGACAGGCTCTTCCTCCTGCTTGAGGAGGGCGTGGGCGATGAAGTCGGCCATTTGAAGGAGATAGTCGCCGTCCGAGCTTCGGAATGAGGGACCTCCGATGACGTTCGCCACGGGGATGTTCCTCGTTCTTTCGCCCTCCTCCCACCGCTCGTACCGGCTGGGCACGGGGTTGAATACCCTCAGCCGCCGGTAGGCCCGCGTGATCATCGCCTCCTTACCCTCGTCGAAGATGAGGAAGGCGTGGCGTCCCGCCGCCCTGACCGAGCTGTTGATACGGTTGAGGAGCCGGTCGAGGCTGACCTTCTCGTAGGTCCTCACGTCCGGCTTACGGAGGCACACGTTGATGACCTCTATGCCTCCGATGCGGGTGGCTGCGTCCTCTATGCGGCACAGCCCGTCGAGGAAGACCTCGGCTCCCTTCCGGGGAGCAAGTCGCTCGTCGCCGTCGCCATTGCGTACCAGAAGCCCCCTCCCGGCCAACAGGTCGCAGGCGTGAAGCTCCCGGTCCGGAGGGATGGCGTGGCTCTCGCCCAGCTCTCGCCTCCATTCGTAGATGTCGCCGAACAGGTCGTTCCAACGCTCGGCGTCGACGCCGAGGGCGGAGCGGACGTAGTAGCGCGGTCCCTCTGACTCGTCGATGTAGTACAGGCGCATCCTTCTTTCCTCCTTCGGTGTTCTCCTTCTCAATTGTTGGGCAGGGGTCGTACGGACTCCCATTTGCCCGGCGCTCTCCAGACGCGTCCCAGCGGGCCCTCCCGCTCGACCAGCTCCCGGTGGGAGACCAGCAGCGGCACGTCGACCCCGGCGCGGTTTATTCCGTCTGCGGCCACTCGCAGGAAGTGGGAGGCCGTCAACTCGTCGGGGAAGACGACCAGGACGACGGGCCGGACGCCGTGGTCGTCGGTTGGCCTGTGAGACGAGTAGTAGCGCAGGTATGGAGCGAGCCTTTCCAACATGGTCGATGGCCGCACGGCGCGGCGCTCCCACTCTAGGAAGAGGGGCCAGGTCGTATCGCTCCTGCGTAGTAGTCCGAATGCGTCGGGGTTGACTGAGCGCAGCCCGCCGGCATGGCGGAAGTAGCGGGAAGCCCGGAAGGGCGGATCGAGCTGCGTCAGCTCCCAGCCCATGTTCCGGGACTGCTTCGCCAGCGCGGCTATGAAGCGGTGGACCGCCGCGGTGTGTTCGATATTCCTGAGGAGCTGTCGGGTCCTCCTGCCCGAGACCTTGCGCCACGTGAGCGGTAGGACGGGATTGGTGGGAACGACGCTCCACCGCTTCCTGGCCGCGCCCACGGAGGTGCGGTCCCTCCGGGCCAGGAGAGCCAGTCCCTGGTCGGTGAGGGCCAGCCGGCGGCCTTCGATGGCGACCTGACCGACCAGTCCGGCCTCGAACAGCGGGGCCATGATCTCGTGGAGACGCGCCCGCGAGACTCCGAGCAGCCCTCGCGCATGGTCCGGCGCGATTCCCGGCCAGTCGTAGAGCAGGTCGAGTACGCGCTTCTCAGCGGGTTTCAGCAGGGCTGGCAGCAGCCAGCCGGGAGTCTTCTTCCCCACGCCATCCAAGGGGATTTCCTCAGGCGTGGTTGCCCTCATCGACTCAGGCTCCCGAGGGACCGCTCCGCCCCGCTCCAGGTAGGATGACAGGACGTAGCGAAGGTCGAGTGGGGCGGCAACGGAAGGCGGACGCCAGACGGGTTCCGAGGGGCCCGCCCAGACCGCGTCCCGCTCCAGGGCGAGGACGGCCGACACGTGCGAGCCGTCCAGGGTCCTGCGGGCGTGTATCAGGCGCACCTCGTCGGGCATGAGCATCAGCACGGCTCCGGGAAGCGGCCCCTCCCGGAGCCGCCACAGGCGCTTCGAGAACCCCGTCCTGTCCGACGTGAGGCCCTGCCTCACTATGCCGAGGGTCCTCCCATCGGGAAGAGCCAGTGCGGCGTCGAGGGGCGCGGCCCTGTACCATCGGAGCCCCACAGGTCCCGTCTCGGCGGCAATGGTCGACGCGAGCCGGCAGATGACGCCCACGGCGTCGAGCCTCTCCATGAGGACGCACGTCCACTGTTGGGACACGGGGTAGACACGGAGCAGCTCGTCGAGGGAGATGTCCTCGGATGCGGCCAAGACGCGTAGGCCGTCTGTTGTGAGATGGAATCTCCGCGTGGACCTGAGCAGGTCGGTGGCGTGGGGAATCGAGGCCGCCAAACCCCGGCGTTCCAGGTCCGCCACGGCCTCGTAGGTCGAGCGGTCGGGCGTTCCCGACACGGCGGCCAGCTCCAAGCGGTCGAGAAGCGGCGTGGAGGCGAGCCGCCGCATCGTCCGCAGTTCCCGGTCCACGGCGCTCACGAGGACTCCCCGGCGCCGGAGTCCGTCTCCGGGGGCTTGTTGCGTGTGCGGACCTTGTGCTTCTTGGGTTTCTTGGGACGCTTGTCAGGGTCCTGGGTCTCCGTCTTCTCCTGCCCGTCCTTCAGGTCGTTCACGCCGTCGTGGAAGTCCCCCACCTTCTTTTCCTCCTCCGCGTTCCCGGCTGCGATGTCCTTCGCCGCGGTGACGTAGGACGACGCGGCGGCGCGGATGCGCCCGGCCCGCCCCGGGTCCCCCGGCTCCGGCCTGGCGACCTTCATGGAGAAGGCGTCCATGCGCTCGGTCCCCACGGTTGCTCGGACGTAGCACTGGTGCACGGGGAGCGACACGATGTCGTCCTCGGTCACACGGTCCTTGCCCAGCTCCCACACAAGTTGGCGGGCGTCGGAACCGGCCACCTGGAAGACGGCGAGGCACCCGACGTTGGCCAGGATCGTGTCCCGCATGGTGAGGGAGAGTTCGTCCAGCTTGGCGAGGCTCTGTGTGGCGAGCACGAAGCTCGCGCCGAACTTGCCCAATTCGCTGAGCATCGACTCGTAGTCGACGCCGGGCATGGACTGCATCTCGTCCACCACCACCAGCGCGCCCCGTCGCTTCTCAAGGGGCAGGCTCCCCTGCTCCCGTATTACGGCGTCCACCAGGTTGAGCAGGGACGCGCCCACCAGGGCGGCCACGTCGCGGCCCGCCGTGCCCTGAGCGGTGGACACCAGCAGGACTCCGCCCTCCAGGATGGTCTTTCGCATGTCGATGGTGGATCGGCGCTGGCCGAGAATGGCCCGCGCCCTCTTCGACGAGGCGTAGTAGGAGAGGCGGGTCTGCACCGGGGCGAGGGCCTCGGCCCGGTACTGGTGGGTCCAGTTCTTGAAGTCCCGTGCCCACCAGTCCAGCAGGTAGGGGTCGGAGACCCCGGCCAGCACGGCGTCCTTGAATTTCTGGTCGTCCGAGAGAAGCTTGAGGCCGTCGAGGATGGTGTACTGCTCGTCGGCGTTCGTGCTCTCGTTGGCCTCGTGAAGCGTCTTCACTGTCTGCTCGAGGATGGACTGCATCCTCGGCCCCCACTGGTCCCACAGGCCCCTGGCTACCCTGACCACCGAGTCGGCGGTGCGGTCGCGGTCGGAGAAGACGCGGGTGTCCAGGAGATTCACTCCCGGAGCGCCCCGCTCGTCGGCCAGGTCGATCAGCCGCACCGCGCCTGCCAGCTTATCCGGCACATGTTCGAGGATGCCCTCCACCAGGTCGGCGTGGGGGTCCACGACGACTATGGCGTCACCGTCCCTGCCCGCGGCCTTCTCCTCGAGCTTGTGCCGGACTATGTGATGCATCAGGGTGGACTTGCCCATGCGGGTGCGGGCGACGTAGAGGTGGTGGCGTCTCAGCAGGTCGTCGGGGAAGTGGATCTCCCTCCCGGCCCCGGCGGTGGTCTCTCCCACCAGCGCGCCGCCCCTGACTCCCCTGGCCGAAGGAACCAGCGCCCTCGCCCCGGATCGCTCCACCAGGGGCGTCTCGTCGCCCGCGCCGGGCGGGTGCCACAGGGCCGCCGCCTCGCGCACTCCCAGGACGCTGCGCCCGCCGAAGAGTCCGGGGACGGAGGGGTGAAGCGCCTCCGGGTCGGGGGTGACGGGCCTCACCCCACCCACCTTGAGCCGCGCTCCGGCGGGGTTGTCATAGTGGCGGTAGGCCGCCGCCACCTGTCCCAGCAGCTCCTCTGCGCGCCTGGGTCCCGCGTCCGCCGGCAGGACGGCGACGACCTGTATCTCGCCGTCGAAGGCGACCCGCGAGACTTTTTCGCGTATGAGCTGCGGGTCGTTCACCCGGTTGCGGGCCTTCTTGAAGCGGTGCCAGGCCCAGCCCGCCAGCGACAGCCCGGATGCGACCCCAACGCCGAGCAGCGCCGCCTTCCACGCCTCTCCAGCCTGCACCCACAGGTAGGCCCGCAGGGCGGCGACCACTCCGACGCCCAGGACGGCCATGGTCACCCCATCCATTCGGAGGGGTCCGGTCTGATAGGTGTAGGAGGGGTCACTCCGCTGCTCGACGGCAGGCTTGTGGGCCTTCTCCATGTGGTGCTGCGACCAGTCGGGTCCCAGGGAGCTCAGCACTAGGCGGGACACGACGCGCTCCTGGGGACGCAGATTCGACAGCGAGCCCATGAGTGCTATGAGCGGGTCCGAGCCTGGGTCGAGCAGGTCGTCGTCCCTGAAGACCCGCAACGGCGCGTACTCCGGGCCGTCGGCCCTCAGCGTCATGCTCCACGCCTGCTCGCCCTCAACCAAGCGCAGGGGATCCTCCTCTTCAGTGACCTGCTGGATGCGGGCCTGTGGGTAGTGGGCGGCGATCTGGCCTCGCACCACCTGGCCGTCCAGGCAGCGTGCCATGAGGGTCACGCCGTCCGCGTCCCCGGCCAGCTCCAGGGAGAAGGGCTCCGGCACCGCGATGGACTGGAGCATGTTTTCCACGCCCAGCATGGTGCGCTCCCCCATCCTGGGCGGCGTCACCGCCAGCAGCACGGGTTTCTTCTCCCCTCCGTTCTTCAACAGCGTTTTGATCAGCTCCTTCATGGTCTTGCTCCTCTCTCTATTGGTTCCTTTCTGCGTCTTCGCTTCCTTGATCGTGTCAATACCTACCCGGTCTCCACTCGATCACCTCCGTCTCCTCCGGCGTGGCCTCGATGCGCACGGGGAATCTGTTGCCTCTCGTCAGCAGGAGGCCGTCTCCACGGGGGCAGGACAGCAGCCATCGCTGGAGGTCATCCGGCAGGTCGAAGGCGTCGCCGACCGTGCTTATGGCGGCGGCGTCCTGCTGGAGCAGGAGCTTGAAGGCGGCGTTCTGGAGCAGGGCGCGTCCACTGTGTCCGGTGATCGCTCGTGAGGAGTCTTCGGACAAAAGGTCCTGGACGTCCTGGGTGATGAACTGCAACCCCAGGCGGTGCTTGCGGGCGCGCTTCGCCATCGACACCATGAAGGCCGCGCCCTCTGGGTGCTGCATGATCGACCACACCTCGTCCACCACCAACAGGCGGGGCTTGGGGTCCTGGGCTGCTGCGGCCCACACCGTCTCGGTGCAGACCATCGCGGCGGCGGGACGCAGCTCCGGTTCGAGAAGGCGCAGGTCGAAGACGGTGATCAGCGCCTCGTTGTTGAGGAGGTCGTCGCCCTCGTCCGACAGAAGATGGCGGAGGCTTCCCGTGGCGAAGGGCCGGAGCAGCCTTGCGAGAGCCTGCCCTGAACTCGATTCGGGGTCTCCCGCCTCGCTCTCCTGCAGGTACCTGTAGAAATCCCTGAAGCCGGTGCGCTCGCGGGGCTGGGCGTAGTAGCCCGCCAGGGCGTGGTCGAGGGATGCGCGGCGCTCCGCACCGAGGCTCTCCCCCACCATCACCTCGATGAGCCTTCTGAGGCTGCCGATGCGCTGGAGCATCTCCTCGGAGTCGCCCTTGTCGATGACGAAGGGGTTCATGCCCTCGCCCGGGACCCCGGGGGAGAGCACGCGTCCGCCCGCTGCGCGGGCCATGTCGGCGTACTCCCCCTCGGGGTCGATGACGTAGGCGGTCACGCCCCGGCACAGGCCTCGAAGCATTCCGAGTTTGGTTGAGAAGCTCTTGCCTGAGCCGGAGCGTGCCAATACCGCCGTGTTCGCATTGAGATGGGTGCCGTCCCAGGGGTCGTAGACCACCGGGGAGCAGGCCCGCATGTCGATGCCGTAGAGGGTGCCGCTCCGGGTGTCGAGGTCGGGCGGCGAGAAGGGGAACAATCTTGCAAGGCTCGACGTGTCGAGGCTGCGCCACTCGGCCACGGCGTTGAGGCCCAGGGGCAGGGTCGATAAGAGTCCTTCCCTTTGCCGGAAGGCCAGGTTGTCCAGCTTGCCCAGGGTGGCGCCGAAGTGGGCCTTCGCCCGCTGGGTCATCTCCTTCAGCGACGCCTCGTCGCTGGCGTGAAGGGTCACGGATAGTGAGGAATGGAAGAGACGCTCGCGCCCGCGCTGCACCTCGTCCCGCAGGCGCGTCACGTCCTCCAGGGCGATCTCCGCCTCCGGCGACATGGTGCGGCCCCTCTTGAACGACAGGGACTGGGCCGACTCGAAGCGGACCTTCTGCCACTCAAGAGTCCTGGCCGCCTGCTCAGCAGGTATCGGGCCGACGTGCACGGACAGGTCCATGGGCGCTCCCGCCGCCATCAGCCCTTGGAGGAAGCCGGGGGCGAGGGAGCGGGGCCAGCGGCCCAGGTGGAAGGAGCGGACGAAGCGGTCTCCGACGCGCATTTCGCGGCGGCCCATCTCGATCTCGACGGGAGCATCCCCGTCGAACTCTCCGGGCGAGCCGCCTAGGGCGGCCGACACCAGGAACATCCGAAGCTGGCGGCCTCGCAGAGGATGGACGGACAGCCCGGCCCTCGCGAGCAGTCCGCGCAGCTCGTCGATGCGGGCTAACTCGCACACGGCGTAGAAGCGCCTGTCGAGGATGCCGTCGCGGATCTCAAGGTCGGTGAGCAGGCGGCCAAGGGACTCGGATGCGGTCTTCGTCTGCGGGGGAAGGTCCTCCAGCTGGGCCTCTCGGAGCTTCTCGCGGAGATGTCGCAGGCGCGGCGGGTGCTGCCTCACGAGAAGCTGGGCGGGGAAGTCGAGCGCGTTGAGCGCCCCGGCGAAGGCCCCCAGCTTCGGCTCGTCTATCTCCAGGCCCATCAGCTCGCAGACGCCGAGCTTCACCCCGTCCAGACGCACCGGCCCGTCGTCGTCCAGGTGGGACAGCATGAAGAACAGGGGCAGGTCGGGCGGGAGCTTGGTCGCGGGAGCCTCGGGTTCAGGGCCCGGCTCCGATGGTGCAGTCCGTTCCGTCCGTTTCGCAAGTCGCCGGACGCGCTCCTTCAACGCGAGGAGCGGGAGCAATGCCGGAGGAACCCCGGAAGGGGCCTTGGGGCTGTCCTTCAAATCGCCGGGCGACGCGAATGCGGACGCAGGCTCCTGCGCTTCTTGGTTCAACAATCGTCCAATAAGCTCTTTCAAAGAAGTGGTCTCCTTCGCTCTATGGGATCGGGAGGGACGGGATGACGCCGTGCCTGAGCAGGGTTGCGACGCCCTTGGCCGACAGCACGAGGACCAGGCCGACCACCGCCAGGAAGACGGCGGACCTGGCGCGGCCACCGCCGCGCTCCTCGCTCCCCTCGGCCATGAGGACGAAGCCCGCCCAGGCGATTGCGAAGACGGTGAGACCGGCGGCGGCGTAGGACATGGCCGTGAGCACGCGGTCGAACGCCTCCAGCATCGTCCGCTCCTCTGGCGGGGCCGCGCCGGTGAAGACCAGCGCAGCCCCGGCCAGGAGGACCGCCGTCAGCAGCCGCCTCACCAGGGCCACTCCCATCCAAGCCGCTCGAACCAGCCGCGCAGTCCGCCCGCGGGCGTCTGCTCGGCGGGCGGGTCCTCCGGCTCGGGTTCCGGCACGGTCAGCGCCGCGTAGGGGTCGTCTGACCCCACGTGGGAGGCAAGGGCGAGGGCCTCGTCCCTGCTCCCGGCGACGGGCTCGCGCTCCACCACCTCGGCCCTCACGTGCTCGGGGTGGACGATGGTGATGGTCACGTCCTTCTGGATCGTCGTGGCCGGCACGTGGGCATAGGCGTAGGCGGAGACGGTGTGCGTCGTGGTGGTGCCGTCGTCGTGGGTGACGGTGATGGTGTCGCTGTCGGAGTCGGAGTCGCTGGCACCCGGCCGGTACAGGCTCACCGTCTCGGTGATCTCCTCCGTCCTCTCCGGGTGGTGGGTGAGCACGGTCAGCGGCGGAACGGGGATGCTCAGGTCCGCTTCAACGCTCACGCCCACGCTCACGTCGTGGACGGCCTGGCCGACGGGAACGCTCAGGGTGAAACTCATCTCGCCGTCGGGGACGAATGCAACGCTGTCGCTCGACGCCCCGGTGGCGGCGTTGACCGCCCCCGTGATCCGCGTCACCCCGGCCTCGATGAGGGCCGTCTGGGTGACGCTCTCATGCCCGGCCACCGTCTGGAGCTCCACCGGGTGCTCGATGGACGTGACGCACTCCGACTCGACAACGCCATGGACCGCGCCGGGCGCCCAGCCCAGGGAGGTCATGCGCAGGTCGCAGAGCTCGCCCTCCACCTCGGGGAGCGGGTACGGTATGCGGTCGTGGTCGACCGTCAGCGCACCGGCCTGCCCCAGGGTGTCCTCCCACGAGACGGTGAAGGACGGGACGGGGCCGTTGAGAGGGAGGGAGTAGTCGATCCTCTCCCCCTGGTCCAGGGACGCCGAGCCCCAGAAGCGGAGGGAGCGTCCCTCGCTTCCCCCGAAGGCGCGGACGCGGATGTCGACGTCCGTTGCAGCCCTGAGCTTGACGGCGGCGCGGTCGCCGGAGACGCTGAGCCCCTCGACGAATATCCGCCGTCCCTCCACCGGCTCGGCGATCTCGAAGTCGATCTCGTCCCGCCAGCGCTCGTCTTCCGGGCCCTGGGCGAGGACGACGGCCTGGGGAACAGTCGCGGCCATCGCCATCAGCACGGCGGCCACGACCGCCATCCCGCTCCTGCCGGGTCCGCTGCGCCGGCTCTCCAGCGTCTCGACCATGTGGCCGGGACGCTGCCCGCGCTTGCCGAACCAGGTGTGCGGGCGGAAGGGTCTTCTTCCACCGTCGCGCTTCTGCTTCCTGCGGCGGCGAAGTTTCCTCAACGTCTTTCCGGCCCGCCTTGCCATCAGCCGCAGGGGTCCGGGGCCGCTCTTGACCGGCTGGACCGGCGCGGGCGGCTCGCTCCTGACAAGCTGGGAGACCGGCCCGGCGTAGAGCCGCGCCCCCAGCCTATACCTCAGCAGGTCGGCGGCCACCAACGGCAGTTTCCTGCCACCTATCTTGCCCACGACCATCGCGACACCCGTGAGGCCGAACAGGACGGCAATCGCCATCCTCACCTCGGAAGGCCCAACGGGGGCGTAGCGGTATGCGCCGTAAGACAGTGCGCACACCGCCGTGATCGCCACGATCTGCGGGAAGGTGAACCACAGCAGCACCCGGTCCTCGGCCTGCACGTGGGTCGGAACCTCGTGTTCTCTCATCTCTTTTTTCCTCCCTTCGCCTATCCGCCGCTCTCGGTCTCAGGCGTGGGCGTTGCCGGGTCGGGAATGGTCGGGTCCACGGGGTTGCCCACCACCGCGTTCATCACCAGTTCCACGACGCCGTAGGCCACCATTGCCAGGACGATGCCCGCCAGGGCGCTTGTCATGGCCGATTTCCCTCTCTCCATCTGGTGGGGCGCTCCCGACGCCGTGAGATACATGTAGGCCCCATATATGAAGAAGCCCACGCCGACGACGCCCACGATGCCCAGCAGAATGCCCACCAGGTTCGATATGGTCTGAGTCAGTTCTTCCATTCGTTCCTCCTCTCTGTCTCGACTGCCGGGCGCTCCCCGCCCGGTCTTCCTCGGTTCGTCCGTCTCTATCGGTTCTGCCGTCCCCTCTCGCCTACCTGCACATCGCTCCCACCTCCTTCGCGCTCCGGAATGGCGCAAGTCTCACTCGCGCCCGTGAATTCGTCGTTACTCGCCGCTGCTCCTGGGCGCCCCGCCTCCGGAGCCGGCTCCCGACGAGGGGGTCGCCATCGAAGCGGCCGAGCTGATGCCGCCAGCCGCCGCCGACACGCCCGCGCCGGCCGTAACCGCTCCAACGGCCATGCCTCCCGGCCCTCCTGCCGCTCCCGCAATCAGGCCGATGGTCCTGGCCGAGCGCACCAGAGAGGCGGGCAGGTTCATGCCGAAGTAGAGGGTGGAGAGCCACGCGTCGAACGTGCCCGCGTTGCCCAGCATGCCCGGGACCCGGGTCGCCAAGTAGACGAAGGCCAGGGACATCAGCAGCTTCCAGATCAGGTCCTGCACCGGCTCGAAGGCGGCGACGGAAGCGAACTCCTCCAGGAACCCGAACCCCAGGGCCAGCGCGATGAGCTGGACGGCCTGCTGGAACACGGTCGTCATGAAGAGCCGCAGCCAGTGGCGTCCCCAGCCCGCCGTGTGGGGCAATATCCACAGCCCCAGGGCTATGGGGGCCAGGGCCAGCAATATGTCAATCAACGCAAGGCGCAGGACCATCTGCACGATGACGTAGAGGACGAAGAAACCGTAGACCAGGTAGAGCAGGGCAAGCAGCTGGGCCATGCCCACGCTCCCCGCCTGCACCGCCCTGAGAAACGTGTCCAGCGGAGCCCTGAGCAGATCGCCGGGCGTGACGTCCAGCGAGACGGCGATGAAGCCCGACACGGCGTCGGCCACATTGAGGACGAGAGCGCACCACCACAGGGACGAGGCGGCCGCGACGAGGCCCAGCACCAGGCGGGGGACCATCTCCCGCCACCCGGCCTGCCGGCTTCCCAGGTGCTCGGACATGATCAGGCTGAGGCCCATCCAGCCAAGGATGACGGCCAGTGCGCCCGACGTGACGGCCCACACGACCGTCCACGCCTGGCGCACCAGGTCGTGGCCGTAGGTGAGGTTCTCGGGGGTGCCGGTGAGGATGTCGGTCATGCGCCGGACTCCCTCCGGCAGTTGTCAGCGTCCTCGCCCGACGCACGCTCCACGACGCCGCAGAGGGTCCCGTGGACTCCCTCGACCACCCAGCCCGCGAAGGCTCTCGCCCACCGCGCCGGGTTGAGGGCGGCCAGAATCCTGTCCCAGATGCGGCCCGGCTCGTAGATGGGCACGACGGCGTAGAAGTCGCCGCTCCTGCCGTCCTCGGCGGTGGCCAGCATGACCAGCAGGTAGGCCCGGTCGGGGTCGAGGTCGGGCTGCTCGTTCAGGGCCGGGTACCCGAAGCCGTACTCCCAGCCGTCGCTGCGCCGCTTCTCGCCGCCCCGGACCCGGTACATGGCGCTTATCCAGTCGCCGGTGTCGGCGTCCCGGACGGCGTAGAAGAGGTCTGCGATCTTCCGGTCGAAGACGGGGCGGGCGACGAACTGGCCGCCCTTCTTGCGCTCCACGAACTCCCTGCCGGCGTTGACCAGGGTCAGCTCATCTCCGGGAGGGGCCTGGGCCTGAGCTGTGCTGCTTGCGGGGATCCCCACGAGCGCAGCCATGAGCAGCGCCGCGGCCAGGGGGATCAGCCTCCAGGTTCTACCGGGGGTCCGTCTGACGGTCGATTGCGCTCCCAAGTTGATGCCTCCTCGTCGATGGGATCGTGCTGTCTGCCATCGAGTCTGGAGGACCGGATTGCCAAGCGTTATCCCTTGGAGGGCCCTACATGGATGCGGTGCCTTCGAGGGGACTACACGGGTGTGGTGCCTCCCGAGGGATAACCCAGGGAGGGCTGCCGTGATGTCATGGGGCTGTACAGGGAATCGCAGTTGTGTACAAGTTGTACATCGGGCCGGTTTCCAAAGCTGAGGAAGGGGGAATTCGCCCCCTACAGGACGTGAACGGCGAACACCTTCTGTCAGGGGCCGGTTGCGACGGGGTTGTACATGCTGCGTAGCTGAGATGTACATGTTGTACACCGGCGAGATGCCGGAGATCTGTACATGAGCTGTACAAGTTGCACAGGAGGCAGCGATGAAGGACGGCGAGCAGACTGTGGCTGACGAGGGAAACGTCGAAGAGGAAGAGCACCATGACCGGCTCATGGCGCTCCTGCACGACCTGGTGCGGAAGCACGGCGGCCGCAGCGGCGCGGCGCGTGTGCTGAGGGTAGACCGGCGGACCGTGGCGGCGTGCATGGACGGGAGAGGGATGTCGTGGCGGATGAGGGAAGCGCTGGATCGGAAACTTCGGGATGGCGCCGGCTCTGCTGCCGCCCGGCAGCGCAGGCGTAACGATGCGCTGGACGGGCGGGTGGAGGCGTTGGAGAAGGACCTCGATGCCGTCAGGGGCGAGATCGGGGAGCTGCGGGATGGCCAGGCACGGAGAGGGGAGTCGTTGGAACGACAGTCGGCCGGCGGAGAGGCCCGGCATGAGAAACGCCAAGAGGCTCCCGGGCCTGCCGACGCACCCAGCGCAACCGGGCCGGTGCCGGAGGAGGCCGCGGCGACGGGCAGGCCGTCGCCGAAGGCCGGATACCCGAAGCGGCTGTATCCCGAGCTGGTGACGAAGGACCCCGCTCCCGACGACCGGCAGGTCTACGGCGAGGCGTGGCCCCTCATCGAGGAGTGGCGCAGCCTGTGGAAGACCCACTCGGCCGGGGGCAGAGGCCTGGCGTGGCTGGAGGTCGAGGAGCGCGTCCGGGAGCTGGAGGTGACCATGCTGGAGGACCACGGGCTGACCCTGCCTCCGGAGACGGTGCCCCTGACCGGCCTGTGGCGGAGCACCCAGCTGAACTGGCGCAAAGACACCCTCCGAGACGTGCGCAGGGCGGTGGAGTGGAGATTGCTGGTGAAGCGGGTCCTCACGCTGGGCCGCGGCGGACATAGACGCTTCGGCAGGAGCGCTTAGGGTTTTGTGGAACTGGACAGAACACTTCGGGCGGCGATGCCCCGGAACCCTTCCATCCGCACCGGTGTTCGGCAATAATGGAGCCAGTTTCAGGCTTTTCCAGTTGTTTCCCGCCGAGAAACCTGGAGGATTCCCCGTCCCCCGAATCCGGGACCGGCTGCATGGGATCGAGCACTGCGCTCTCCGAACAGCCGCCCCAGGGGGTCAGGCCGGACGGATCGAGCATCGCGCTCTCCCGAAGGACCGCCCCGGAGGGACATATTCGCAGCGGCCCAAGCGCTTCCCGCGCCTCGGCACTCGGACACTCTGGCCGAGGTGCGCCCAGCGTCCCGGCCTGGTTCCTCACGACTGCTCGACTCTCCCAGGGGTCGTCCATCCATTTCGTCCCGCGTTCGGCTCGTTGTCGAGTGCGGGAGCGGGAACTGTGGCGCGGTTCACGAACTCAAACGGCATCGAACGTCAAGCTCATGAAGGAGGTGTTGAAGGGCATGGAAGCACTGAGGACACACGACATCGGAAGAGGAGGCGAAGAGCACATGGAACCGGCATTGACGGACATCGACGGTGTGGTTGGAAGGGACGTGAAGGAGGTCTACGTCGGACCGAGCGCACTCTGGATCGCCAGGCTGATACCGCGCCGGGTCGATTTCAGGGAAGGCTGGTTCTGGACGACTGCGTTCTGCCACAGCAGAAGGGCAGGCGGTCTGGCGTTTCGGCAGCGAGCCGACGGCGAGGGCATCGAGGCACGCTGCCACACCGGGGGTTGCTCTCCCGAGTTGGCGGCGGACGCGCTGGGAGGGCAGATAGGGTGGCCCATTCGGAGCGCGTACGAGCCTCTCGCCGAGCCGGTTGACAGGCTGTGGTGGCTCAAGGACTGGCCGAGGTGGAGGATCGAGTGGCACGCAGTTGCGGCGCTGGCGTTCGCCGCGCCGCTGCTGCTCGGACATGCGATGCAGGCCGCCATCCTCGCCTGCCTCGCGTTCAGCGTCGGCTCGTGGCTGACGTCCCGGTCCATGCTGCGCCGGCGGTCAGGAAGGTTCCACCGCTGACGACGCGAGCCTCTGGCTCGAACACAACCCACTCCACAACCCGAAAGGGCCGGCTCCAACCGGAGTCGGCCCTTCTTCTTTGCCCGCAAGCGGGCGCGGATCGAGAGGCAACAGAGCACAGGCACTTGAGGAGGTGCACGATGACGACGGCAACACTGGTGACTCACGGACGGACGATGGACGCGGAGACGGCGCGGCCCAGGCGCAGCCTGGAGGAGCTGGTCGACCGGCTCTTCGAGGCGATGGGATTCAGGGATGAGACGGAAACGGCGGAGCCGAGCGCGACGCGGTCGATCCACGAGGCGAGGCGACTGAGGCAGTCGGGGGATGTGGACGGGGCGCTCGCGACCCTCGCAGGCATGGAAGTTGGGAAGGCGACGACTGAGGAAGCTCGGTGGGCATTCTCGGAGTGGAAGCAGCTGGCGAAGCGGCGGTTCGGGGACCGCGAAGTGGTGCTCTACACCCAGGGCACCGGGAGAGCAGCCGTCCTGGTTCCCATCGGCGACGGCCTGACGCTTGAGGTCGCAGCCGTGCTCGGAATGAGCTGGCGGCCCGGCAAGGTCGTCTCGGAGCGCAGCTTGCGGGGACTTCGGCCACTTGGAGGGACCTGCCCTTGACCTTTCTCCTGTGACCCCGGCGGCGCGTTCGGCTTTGCAATCCCAGCGAGGATGCCCCGCCCTCTTGCGCTTGCTCGCATGTGGCGGGCTCTCCGCCAGGCAGCAGCCCGCCACTCAGTCCTTCACGGCGGGGCTTGCACGCTCCGCTCCTTGCTTGCGGGACCTTATCCCGCGTCATCCATCTTGCCCCACCCAGGGGCCCTCCTCCGACTGCGATCGGGGGAGGAACTGAGCCCGATCCACGACGGAGCCTGCCCTTGACCTGATCCAGGGGCTTGCCCTTGACCTGATCCAGGGGCTTGCCCCGCACACGGCTTCCCCACGTAGAGCCTGACCCGTACCGCGACACGGGGGGAGTCCGCACCGGCCATTGGCCGCAGCAGCAACAACACAACCCAGAGAGACAGTCCCGACCACGGGGGAACGTGGAATCACGCGGGACTGTCTCCTCCTGGGAGGGGTGCGTCCCGCTTCTTTCACCTACAGGAGGAAGCGATATGACGACGGCAACACTGGCAAACGAGACTCAGGCGACGGATACGACTGGATCCCGTCTCGAGCACGGGGCAGGCTCTGAGAGCGAGCTGAGGGCTGCGGCGAGGCGGCAGGGGCTGACCATGAAGGATCTCGCGGCCATGATGGACGTGAGCCCGGGCTACCTGTCGCGCGTCGCAACGGGCCGCAGGCCGTGGACCCCAAGGATGCGTCAGAAGGTCATGGCGGTGCTGGGCGAGGTCCCAGGACAGAGAACCGTCTACCGCCGGAGCGAGGTGGTGACCGGCGAGAGCAGCTTCATCAGGGAGCGCGCCCGCACCCTGGGCATGACCATGCGGGACCTGGCCGACCGGGCCGGGGTCTCCCACGGATACATGACGGAGGTGTCCCGCGGCCGCAGGAACATGGGCGTGAAGGTACAGGCGAGGGTCGAGTCGGCGCTCAAGGCCCCGGCGAAGATCGCCCCTGCCCACTGCGCCAACCGCCAGGAGACCCTGGCCTCGGGCGGCAGCTGCTACATCAGGGAGCGCGCACGCGCCCTGGGCATTTCGATGAAGGTGCTGGCGGAGAGGGTCGGGGTCTCCTACGGCTACCTTGTACAGGTGTCCCGGGGCCACAGGAACATGGGCGTGAGGGTGCAGGCGCGGTTGGAGTCGGTGCTGGAGGGACCGGCCAGGGTCGCGTCCGCCGAGTGCGCCGCCCTGGACACGAACGCCCTGTGGGAGAGGATGGACGCACACGGGATCAGCCAGAACGAGGCCGCGCGGCGCGCCGGCATCAGCTCCTCCCACCTGTCCAACATCATGAACGGCAAGGCCAACGCCTCGGCGGACGTTCTCAGGAGACTCCACGGGGTGCTGTTCCGGCACACGAAGGCCGAGGAGCGCGTCATGCCCGCCGACCTCAAGGTCTTGGGCTGGCGCAAGGGCGAGCGGAGCGGGATGGTGGTGCACGGCGCTCGCAGCAAAGACGGCACGGACAGGGGTCCCGCCGTGCGGACCGGCGGCCAAGTGCCCTGGGGCGCCGACGTGGAGTACGCCTACCGAGCGGGGTACGACGGTACGGGCCGGGTCTCGATGACGCCCGTCGTCATGCCCGCTATCTCCGCGATGCTGGCGCAGCACGAGAAGGCAGCCGCGTAGGAAGGCGGCCACGCCTCTCAGGACGTAGCAAACGACGGCTCGCACCGGGCCGCGGACACGAGGCCGCCACAGGCGGACCTTCGCTCGATCAAGCAAACGCCGCGGGCGTTGCCGGAACCCGGACGCCC
Organism: Dehalococcoidia bacterium; assembly: GCA_965116315.1. Lineage (GTDB taxonomy): Bacteria > Chloroflexota > Dehalococcoidia > Lucifugimonadales > CAJWER01. Next base: position 3,721,375 of record OZ220672.1, on the reverse strand, counting down.
CGGCGGGGCGCAGTCCGTCTCCCCTGCGCCTTCGCGGCGTCTTGGGGAGACGTGCGTCCGGGTCCCTGTGTCGCCCTCCGGCCAAAACACCGAAAGGAGGACGACACGACATGAACCTAGGAGACTTTATCGACAAGTTCAAAGACGCGATCGCCCAGCGGGTGGTCGAGTCCTACCCGCCCCTCTACAGACCCTCGGAGAATGGCGGCACGCTCCCCAGGCTGCTCAGAAAGCCCCTGGGCGCGCAGGCAGACGCCATCAAAGGCGCGGCCCTATCCCTCAAGGCCCACAGGGGCACCACGGTGGTCGGCGAGATGGGCACGGGCAAGAGCTTCATTGGCGCAGCCGCAGCGTACATGGCGGGCTTCCAGCGGATATTGGTGATCTGCCCTCCTCACCTGGTTCCCAAGTGGAAGCGGGAGGTGGAGATGACGGTGCCCGGTGCACGCGCCGCCGTCGTCGAGTCCATCACCGACCTGGAGCGGCTGCGCCTCTCCATCGGCCCTGGCCCGCTGTTCGCCGTGATGTCCAGGGAGAAAGCGAAGCTGTCCTACCGCTGGAAGGCCGCCGTCAACTACAGGTGGGCCACGTCCAGGGGCAGACTCATAAGGGGAGAAGAGACGGGAGAGCCCTTCCGGGTCCCCTGTTGCCCCGTCTGCACGGCGCAGGCCGTGGACAAGGACGGGGTGCCGCTCACGGACAGGGTCCTGAACCGCCGCAAGCACGTCTGCGCGGCCTGCGGCTCACCCCTCTGGCAGGCCGACAACTCCGGGCCGAAGCGCTATCCCCTCAGCGACTACGTGAAGCACCACATGAGGGGCTTCTTCGATCTGCTCATCGGTGACGAGGTGCATGAGTTTAAGTCTCGCGGCTCGGCCCAGGGCATCGCAGCGGGAGTCCTGGCCGACGCCTGCGGGAAGTCACTCAGCCTTACCGGGACTCTGCTTGGAGGGTATGCGAGTACAATCTTCCACCTTCTCTATCGGTTCTCGCCCGAGATAAGGACGGAGTTCGGGCGCTCAGACGAGGGCCGCTGGATTAAGCGCTACGGCTTCGAGGAGCACACCATCGGCAAGCCCGACGACGAATCGACCGAGGACGGCAGGTACAGCCGCAGACGCAAGTTCCGCAAGACGGTGCGGGAGAGGCCGGGGCTCGTGCCCAGCGCACTCTTCCACATAATCTCCAACACGGTCTTCCTGCGGCTCTCCGACGTGGCCTCGGGCCTCCCCGACTACGACGAGCAGGTGCTTCTGTCCTCTATGGACGCCGAGGAGGACTCGACGGGGTATAGCCAGCGCACGGCCTACAACACGGTGTTCGAGGAGCTTCGCAAGGAGCTGGCCGGGGCCCTCAAGAAGGGCTCCAAGCGGTTGCTCTCCACCTACCTGCAAAGCCTCCTGGCCTACCCGGACGGCTGCACCCACGGGGAGACGGTCTTCGACCCACAGACGGGCGATGTTATCGTCCAGGTCCCGCCTCTCTCAGAGGAGCGGCTCTACCCGAAGGAGAAGGCGCTGGTGGACCTGGTGGCGGCCGAGCGGATGGAGGGCCGAAGGGTGTTGGTCTACGTAACGCACACGGGGACGCGCGACATCACCGGGCGGTTGGACGACATCCTCACCCGGCACGGCTTCCGCGTGGCAGTGATGAAGGCCGACGCCGTTGAGCCCAAGCGCCGGGAGGCTTGGGTCGCCGACAGGGTGAAGAAGGGTCTCGATGTGCTCATCTGCCACCCAAGACTGGTGCAGACTGGCCTCGACCTGATCGACTTCCCAACAATAATCTGGGCGGAGGTCGACTACAGTATCTATGTGTCTCGGCAGGCTTCACGCCGCTCGTGGCGCATCGGACAGACCCGCCCGGTCAAGGTCGTCTACATGGCCTACCGGAACACGCTGCAGGCGGACGCCCTGAAGCTGGTGGCCAAGAAGCTGCAGAGCTCTCTTGCCGTCGAGGGCGAGCTGCCCGAGGACGGCCTCGCCGCGTTTGGCGACGACGGCGACGACATGATGATGGCCCTGGCCCGCAAGATCGTCAGCGGCGAGGAGGGGGAAGAGACCGAGACGGTGGAGGAGGTCTTCGCCCAGACACGGGATGCAGAGAGCGCAGCCGAGGAGCTGCTGGTGGACGACGGCTGGAAGCCGGTGGAGATCGAGCCGGAAAAGGTTTCGGTCAACGGTAACGGGATGAATGGCAACGGACATCACGATGACATCGGCATCGAGCCCACTGTCGAGCTGTTCCCGGCCGACAGTCAGGCACACGCCAATGGGAACGGGCATCACGATGAGGCCGACGAGCCGCAGCGGTCGCTGTTCTCCTGGGCCGAGTTCATGGCCGAGGAGCCGGTCAGGCCGAGGGGCCGGGGCCGCAAGCCCCAGCCCGCAACACTCTCGATGTTCGAGTGGGCGCTGACGCTGGAGCAGGAAAGAAAGGCAGAGCCGGTCGGCGTGGGACGCTAGTCCGCAAGGATTCGGGTGAGGCTGTCGCCGCATGTGCGACAGCCTCACCGTCCACCCACATATGCCGCCCTTTTTCTGTTTCCGGCTAATGCCTCGTCTCATCGCCGTGGCCGGGCCGCTACGACCGTTCCTCGGCTCGGGCGTGACCCAAGAGCGTCTCGCAACGGGCACGGCCTTCGAGCGTATGAGAGATGCAGCGGCCGCGGTCCGGCTGTTGGCGCAATCGGGACTGTGCGTCAGTCACTCCTGCCCGCCGTCCCCCTCGGAATTCTCTCTCTACCGGCGGCTCTTGGCCGAAGATGGTCTCAGGCGCTGCCCTCAGACCCTGACCGACGTCTCACGGACTCACCTCGCCCACGGCACACTAGCCGGAGACAGGCAACTCCCTGTCAGCCTCGCCCAGTTCCGGGTAGGACACCGACGCGTTCGCACGAGCCTTGGTGCGCCGACATGGATTATGCCTACGTCGCTGGGTACAGCGGCGCGGGCAGAGTGTCAATAACGCCCGTCGTGATGCCGCCGTGGTCTTGAGCCGCTTCTCCAATTCCCGCAGTATAGGTGACTGGGCCGTTGCCGGAACCCGAATCGCCCTCTCTCGTCAACCGGGTTCTGACGTCGTCCCCCTGACAACCAAGGAGGAGAACTACACGACATGAAACTAGGAGACTTCATCGTAGGAGGAGTACTCGGAGCACTCAAGGCGTGGCGTCGCTGGTGACGGCTGTACTGGGAAGACTACTCCTCAAGTTCGCCCTCTGGAAACGGATTCGCCGGATGAGACGCGGAACACAGGGAAAGACGAGGTAGAGATGACCCATCAGCCGAGAGGCATCGTTGTTTGCTAGGTAGACGTCCAAGTGACCCTACAATGAATTGGCCCCGTCAACCATGCACTGAACGGGGCCATCGCAGCGGGGAAGTATTGGTAGGGGTGGTGTCGTATGGCATCTAGCACACATGGCATAGGCACTGTCTCCAATCGGCTAGGCGAGAGTTGTCTTCGAAATCCCGCGGCAGTCTGAACACGAGGTTGGGAGGGCGGACAGCGCCCAATTCTAGCACTGCCCGCCGGACGAGATCGACCTATGGCTGGTTGGACAACGCTTCCACCGTTAGCTCTTCCGTTTCGAGCACTAAAGAGAGCCACAGCGTCACCCGCACAACGCCGACGGTGGTGACTACCTCACGCCCAAGGGCGTAGGTGTCACCCAGCCATTCGGCGAGGCCTGCCTCTGTCCAGCCGGGTACGGTCGCATCGAGGAAGGAGAACAAGACCCGAGCTATCGTTGCTTCTGGCGTCCCTGGACGCACCACCAGTGTGGCCTTCTGGAGGGCCTGTCCCCGACCCTCTACTCTAACAGTGTAGTTCGTGTCTGACTTTGATCCCAGCCCGATGACATCTCCAGGAGTTTGGTCAAAGGTCAGCGTGGGGAACATCCTCGTGAATTCCGAGATACGTACGTGGGGAGACGTTGGTCGTATTCTCAAGGACAACCGTGTCGGGTTCCCAGGCGTGAGCTTGGACCTCGACACAAAAACATCGATGGTCCCGACGCGGGTCTCGTGGTAACCAACCGTGACCGCACTATCAACCATCCATCGGCCGAGGCCCTCTTCTTCCCAGTCAGGCACCATGAGATCAAGGAAGGGCAAGGCGGCCTCCAGGAATGCCTCAGTGCTCAGGAATCGCTCGTTCGACAGTTCGTCGCCTAGGATTTCTCTCGTGAGGGTGGCTTGGCTGACCTTGTCGCTGTCGCCCTCCGGGACAAGTATCAGATCAATTGCTGATCGTGGCAACGACGCCTGCCAAACGCCGGGCAGGTAGGTGAAAGCCAGCTCGGGGAACGCGTTCTCGAAGTCGGACAGACTAATGCCGAGACCTGGCATGGAGGAAGTCGGAGTTGGAGTCGCTGTTGGGATTGGAGTGGGAATGGGAGTTGGAGTCGCTGTGGGTGTAGAGGTAGGAGTGGGCGTAAGCGTAGGTATGGGTGTCGGGATCGGGGTCTGAGTCGGACTAGGCGTGACGATGGGTGACTGTCTAGGCGCTGGTTCGCGAGGAGGGTCGGCACACGCTATGGTTAGAGTCAAGGATGCCGCCAGGACTAGCAATGCGATTCTCATAGTACCCCTTCCATCGAATCGCGGACTATTATAGTAGTACTTAATCGCAAGGCAAGGGAGGAAACCGAGTGGATCCATTCAGGGCGCCGGTTAGGACCGTCAAGACGAGGAGCAACGTGAGGAGCAGCATGGAGAACCTGTTTGTGGAACGGAGGATTGGTGGCGACTTTGAGATAAGGTTGAGGTCGTCGTGGGGGAAGAACTTCCGGGGCGCACTGGACAAGAAAGAGGCAGTGCGCTTGATGAAGTGGCTGCGTGAAGCTATTGCCGAGAACGTGGCTTGCTTAGATCGATGCCAAGAGGGGTGCTCAGGGATCCTTTGCCATTGTGGGTGTCATGGAGTGAGAGCACTAGTGTGATCGTTGCTGATGAAGGTCCTCCGCACAGGTCGGTCTAACGCTGAGGCGACATGCCGACCCAAGATAATGGTCAACGCTGCCGTACGAGACAGCGTTTGAGCACCGGCACCCTGAAAGGGTCACGGCGGTCTACGTGACTGCTACGTTACCGTGGAATCTAGGGATGCGCTGGAAGGTCGGGACCTTCCCCACTAGTGTTGCACCTGGTGCGTAAAGCGGCAGCAGGCTCTTCTCGCTGGAGGCCGTCAGCCCCCACGCCCAACCCCGCCGTGGCTGGCGTGGAAGCTCAAGTCTGGTAAGCTTCAAGGCAGCGTGGCAAAGCTGATCTGACAGGTGAGGCCCGGATTCATTCCCTAGAGTACCAATATCGGGCCTGACGATTCGGGGGACTGTACCCTGCAGGGGGATGTGAGGCACACGGAGATTTCTGATGGTGGATGACTGCAACAGTCTGCTCAGTTTCGTCGCACCACGGTATACCAGAGAACTAGAGGACGTGGCGACGGACGCACTGTCATTCATCTTGTCCCGTTCGACCTCCGCCAGACTAGCGCTACGGGAGTTCTTGGAGGATGACCGCGGACCACTGCCTATCATGAAGGTGCAGCCCTGGCAGGCCGTTGCGCACGGCGCAAGACCTGACTTGGCCTGCATCGACGAAGATGGCAAGTCGGTAGCATTCGTCGAGGTCAAGTTTTGGGCGGTACTGACAGCCCACCAACCCGTGACCTACTGGCAGGAACTTACGTTTGACAGGCCGTCCGTCCTTCTGTTTCTGGCACCAGAATCTCGCATCGACCAAGGCCCATTGTGGGGTGATCTCGTAGACCGCCTGCAAGAGGCGGGGCACGAACTTGGCCCTCCCGATAGGCGCAGGAGTCTGGTAACCGCGTCAGCCAAGGCCGGCCAGCGCCGCCTGATGGTCGCCAGTTGGCACTTACTGCTCGGCAGCATGGCAGAGAGGACCAAGAGAGACGGCGATATCCAAGCGCACTTCGAAATAGCCGAGCTGCAGGGCCTCACCAACGCCGCCATCAATGGGGGCAACCCCCAACGCGACGAGAACCTGAAGCAGCTGATAGCAGAGGCGGTGGAACGACTCAGGCAATCTGGCTGGGCCAACACCAATCGGCTGTCGGTGGGACAGGGAAACGACTTCTACGGAAGGTATCTTCGTTTGGCGGGCGCGTCCGCTTGGCTTGGAATTGACTACAGGGTCGTGAAACAGATGCCGGATAAGCCGCTGTGGCTGACGTTCGGCCGCTATTCTGACGCCAGCGTGGGGCTTGACGCCCTGCGCGCCACTTTGGGCAGCGAGGCTGAACCCGACTTGGAATGGTACCCCGGGGATGTATGCATACCAATCGTCTTGCCTGTGGCTGCTGACAGCGAAGCAACCCTAGACGCCATAGTCTGTGAACTGGAGCGTATCGCCGAGCTAATTGACCCCAATGGCCCGACCTATCAGGGTAGCGCACCCATCGCTGGCGGTAGCCGACCGACGATCCGACCAGAGCCCAGACGCGATTTCGAGAGACGAGAACAGGGTCATGCCTCAATCAAAGTAGTGTGTTGGAACATCGCCAAGATGCACGATCCCTGGCGGGAGTTGGTTGAGATGGACGCCGATGTGGCTCTGCTTCAGGAGGTGGGCACTGTCCCCGAGGACGTTCGCGATCATGTGGAGTTGAGCCCCCACGAGCCGTGGCTCAGCAATGATCCATCCACCGGGTATCCCCATTACGACCGGTGGCCTATGGTCGTAAGGCTTTCCGACCGGGTCAGGATCGAGTGGTTTCGGCAAGTAGGCCCGACTTGGATCGACCCGGAACGCCCCCAGGATGTGGCCGTGAGTGGCATTGGCACCATAGAGATCGCCCGGGTAATCCCTGCGATGGGATCGGAACCGTTCATCGCGGCTTCGATGTACGCCCGCTGGTTTGGCCCTCACCCAACCGCAGTTGGAGACTGGATCTATTCCGATGCCTCGGCTCACAGCATCACCTCTGACCTGACAGCGTTCATCGGCTACTATGACCGCCCGGACAAGCATCGGATACTGGCGGCAGGGGATCTGAACATATCATTCCAGAGCACCAACCACTTCGATCATCGGGCACAGACTGTTCTGGACCGATTCCAAGCCCTGGGGCTGGATTACGTGGGGCCGCAATACCCCGATGGTCGCCGTGCCTACCCCATACCTGACCACTTGAACGAGGAGTCTCTTGATGTGCCTACCTACTACCACAAGCCTTCGAACACTCCTGCCGGAGCCTATGTTCAGATTGACCACGTTTTCGCATCCAGGGGATTTCACAAAGAAGTTCAAACGAGGGCGCTGAACAGGGTGGAGGAATGGGGTCCCAGCGACCACTGTCGCATCCATATAGGTGTTGGAGAGGAACGTGGCGTCTGTCCGGGATAGCGGTGCAGACACACTGACGGTTACAGATAGAGGTGAAGGGTAAGTTGACGTGCGAGCACTTCCGAAATCCTAGCCGGTTAGCATTGTAGGAATCGTTGACAGCGTGAATCAAGTCTGAGAGCCAGGGAGGCGAGGATGAATTCCGAGGCAGTCAGGATGTGGCAGGTGCTGATCTCGTGCGCGAGCAATCGGCAGACGATCACCTACGGAGAGTTGGCACGGCGCATTGGCTGGGAAGAGGGATCAGCCCGGGGGGCGGGGGCTCCACTGGAGCAGATTGCGCAGTATTGCCAGGGCACGAGCCTGCCGTGGCTCACGGTCATAGTGGTGAGGGCGGACACGGGTAGGCCGGGTGAGGGCTATACCGGTCCCGCAGACATCGACGTGGAGCGCGAGGAGGTGTTCAGCTATCCGTGGTTTGCCGCGCCCCCGCCGTAGGGGTTGGTCAGCGAGGTATAATTGGACTGAAGAGATATGAACCACTTGCCACTGCCGCTTCCATCGTGGCTACTGTGGTGATCGCTCGGCAGAAGCCGCGCCGAAGGAATCCGTCGGCCAGCGGTCAAAGCGCGCTGAGTTGTCCTTCCGTCAAGGTGCCCACGAGCCAAGGTGCCTTGTCCTGCCGGAGCCGAACCCAGCACAGCCACACATCACGACATACCAAGTAAGATCCGTCTTCCGTCCACGTCGCTCAATGCGTAGAGCCTCTCTGCGGAGGTCGGGAAGTCGCCACGATGGGACCTATTGAAGGCCGCAGTCAAGGGCCTCAACCCACTAACTGAGCAACTGGTGCTTCCCTCTAGACCCTTCTACCACTCGTTGCGTTGAACTGCGGCCGGAAACTAGCCGTGAGGTGCATCATGCGTAATGCACCTCACAGGGCCTATCTAGGCCCCTTCCTTTGTGCTCTCATTGGCGGTGTCCCCAGCCAGGTTCTCGGCGGTTCCGACTCAAGTCTGAGCGGTCGGACTGGGGATGGAAACTGGTTGAAGGGTGCAACATATGTTGCACCTTCCAACCGGTTGGAATGCGGCATCCCCCTGTGCTGTGATAAGGGCGTGGGGGGGTCTGGGTTGTGGGCCGGATGGCGGGTAACCAGATGCCCGGATTGTCCGTCCGTGCCGGACCTCCACCGCCTCACACCGACCACCGGATGCTGGCGGCGATTTCACAGCAGCCGGGCTGTCCAGGGCGAGGTCAAACGATCCAAAACGAGCACTCTCAGGGGATGCGGTTGGCGCAGGTGGCGGCCCAGGCTGGCCCAGCCTGTTGGGGGCAAAAGTCAGTGCAGGGGCTGTACAGGAAATAGCGACTTGGGGGAGACATGGACATTCTGGGCCAATGTAGCTAGGAAAACAGGTGAAGTTCAGGGGGTCTAGGCCCCGTCCAGTGAACACTTTTTTGAAAGGGTGGGTTCCGGTGAAAAGGAGGCCCGCGTTGCAAACATGGGCCACCCCTACAGGACCCCCTACAGGAGGGTAGCGATGAGGAGCAAGACGGCAGAGAGGAACGGCGGTCGGAAGGCCGGGGCGCGTGCTGATGAACCCGACTTGAAGTGGGCTGTGGAGTGGCTGGTCAGGCGGAGAGGGCAGCGTCGAGCGGCGAGTCTGCTGGGGGTGGACCGCAAGACTGTGGCCCTGGCCCTGCGACGGGAACGGCTGACGCCCAGGATGACCTACGCAGTGCAGACCCTCATGGCCAGGGAAGACGACCCCGAGGCCCGGGAAGCCATGCCGTTGGACCGGATGGAGTCACAGATCAGGTTCCTGCTGGAGTCGATGGGGGAAGTGGAGGACCTGGTCGAAGGGCTGACCCTGCGGGTGAAGGCTTTGGAAGAGGCGCAGTCAAGGGCACAGGCCGAAGCTGAGGCTCCCAGGGACGGTGAGTCGGAGAGCAAGGACCGGCGCCGGGCGGGGTAGCCGGACAGGCTGCTGTGGCGGAAAGCCCCCTACTGGACGTGACAGGTATGGCCGGCATGGGGGAGCTGCAATTGAGTTCAGAGCATCGGGCTTGTGGATAGACCACAGAGAAAGGAGCAACCGGATGAAACAGGAAGGGACAGTAATCGCAGACAGTGAGGTCGTGGACATGCGACTCCTGGCGTTTCTGCGGGAGTTTGCGCGCGACCACGGGCGCAAGAAGGCGTCTGCCATGTTGGGGGTGGACCGCAGGACGCTGGACGCCGGTCTGGACGATGGTGTGCTGTCCAGGCGCATGAGGCGAGCCCTCGACAGGGCTCTCCAGTCGGGCCTGGGCTCCGCCGCAGAAGAGCAGCGGGAGCGCAACGAGAGACTTGAGGAGCGCTTGACGGAGATGGAGGGCGAGTTCGATGGGTTGGCCAAGGAGGTGCGCAGGCGACTTGCCGGCATCGAGGGGGCGGTCGAGGGTCTCCGTCGGGACGACGGCAGGGGGACCGGGGCCGGTCACGCCGGCGCCGGTCCTGCTCGGGTGGCAGCAGACGGCTCGGAAACCGATGCGACTGCCCAGGGCGAAAGACCCAGGCCGAAGTACAGAGTGAGGCGTGAGTACCCCTCGCTGGTGACTGAGGAGCCTGCCGAGGACGACGAGGAGGTGTTCGGCGAAGCCTGGCCGCTGATCGTCGAGTGGCGGGAGCTGATGAACACGCACCCCATCCACGGCAAAGGCTTCAAGTGGCTGACGGAGCGCAAGCGTCTGTTGGAGGTGGAGTTGAGACTGCTCGAAGAGCACGGGATGACGCTGCCCCCGGAGAAGCAGCCGCTGCGGGACTTCGACCGGAGCGGGCAGACCAACTGGCGCTGGACCGCGTTCTACGAAACGCGAAGTGCGTGGTTCTGGCGATGGCGTGTGAGGCAGGTCCTGAGGTTCATCACCTTCGGGCGGTGTTGGCGGGATCTGCCGTCCGGCCCTGGTGCGATCCCTCCACGAAATCGAGGGTAAAAGGAGTTGACATGAGAACGACAGAACACGGCATCGACAGCAGCAGGGACGTGGCGAACTTCTACCACATGCGGCTCATGGCGCTGCTGCAAGAGCTGGTGCGGAAGAAGGGCAAAAGGGGCGCGGCCCAGGTGCTGGAGATCGACCCGAAGACGGTGACCAACAGCATGAAGTCGGGCCTGCTCACGCACCGGGTGCGCGAGGCCCTGGAACGCGCGCTGCAGGAGGGCGTTGGGACGGCGGCGGAGCGGCAGCGCAGGCGCAATGAGAAGCTGGAGGGCCAGCTGAAGGAATTGAATGAGGAACTCCGAGGCGGCCTCAAGGGCTTGAACAAGCTGGAGGGCCGGCTGGACAAGCTGGAAGGACAGGTCAGGGAGATGAGGGAGACTTTCCCATCCGACCTCAAGAGGGTGAGGATGTCGCTTGACGGGGTGCGGAAGTACTACGGCGTACAGCGTCGCCAGATCGAGCAGCGGCTGTCGGTCTTGGAATCGGGCCGTGAAGGGACGGAGCCTGGAGCATCGGCTGGGGTCGAGAGGCGTTGCAACGCGTGCGGCGCAGTCCTTACGGCTCACCGACCGGATACCAGGTGAGTCACTGGAAGAGCCACTGACCACGGGCGGGGGAGAGCAATTGAATCAGCGTTGGCCGCCGATGGCGACAAGACGACTGACGGTTGGTCGGCGTAAAGCCGGTACCCATCTGAAGTAAGCGGCGACGGCCGTCATGATTGGGCTACAAGTCGCGACAGGTACTGTCGTCTTGGCCCCTTGGCATGGGCTGGGCCCAAGACGCAGGACACAGACGCGTCACTGTTCAAGTAGGCGCTGCACAAGGGCCTTTCGTCTTGACTTACGTCCTATGAAGACCTACGCTTTGCTGGTATTGACTGGGAAGGGATATAACCAGATGGATGCCTCTATACAAAGCAGATGGATGACTCTTCGAGAGGTCGCCGAGTATCTTCAGTTGAGTAAGGACATGATCTATCGACTTGCTCAGAGCGGAAGGATTCCGGCCTCCAAGGTCGGGAGCCGATGGCGATTCAGACAAGAGCGGATCGACCGATGGATGGACGACATGACTGTCGACCAACCGGGCAACCGCAAAGGTCTACGAGAGTAAGGGGGTACAAAGTCCATGAAGAATCGCCCAGACCAGAGACGAATCGCGTAGGGGCATCGAGTGCTCAAAGACCTTGGAATAGCACACGACTATCGCTCTGACAGGTCAAACCTCGTGGAGGAGTTTTACGTGCCCTGTCTCTCCGGGAGCGTAGAGTATTGGAGAGCCGTCGGCTACTTTACAAGTCATGGACTGGCACTTGCCGCAAAGGGACTCGCAGCTTTCATTAGCAATGGTGGAAGAATGAAACTGGTAGCCAGTCCATTGCTGGAGCCGGAGGACATTGAGGCATTCACACGCGGCTATAAGTCGCGGGACCAGATTCTCGAAGCCTCGGTAGGGCGCCAACTCGCTGATCAAGCAATTGAAGCTCTTCCGGATATCTCGCTTCATAGACTTGAGTGCATCGCGTGGTTGATTGGCGAAGGGCGTCTTGACATCAAGCTGGCCGTACCTTCGTCAGGATCGATGGGATATGGCCAAACTCTCTACCACGAGAAAATGGGTGTATTCTTTGACCGGCACGAAGGTGTGATTGCCTTTACTGGGTCCTCGAACGAAACTGTCGGCGGACTGCTCTCCAACTTTGAGTCACTCGAAGTATATGTTTCTTGGGATGATCCTCATGGGCGCGTAGCGCGGAAAGTAGAGAACTTTCAGAGGTTGTGGCATAACCATACGCCTCGCTTAGCAATTCTCGATTTCCCGGAGGCCGCAAAACGTCAGTTGCTCCGTCTCCGGCCAGCCCAGCCCCCATCCAAGGATCCTGAGTCTCAGCCTAAGGTAGTGTTCGGAGCAAAGCAGCAAGATTCCTCGACTGCTTTGCCGGATATCCCCACGGATATTGAGCTCCGGGCCTATCAGATGGACGCATGCGAAGCCTGGGTTCAAAGTGGCGGTCAGGGCATGCTTGCAATGGCAACCGGATCAGGAAAGACCATCACGTCACTTGCCACTGCCGTTAGGTTGCTCAAAGAGCGCGAGAGGCTCTTTGTCGTCATCGCATGCCCGTTTCAACACCTAGTAGACCAGTGGGCTGAGGACGCAGAGCACTTTGGTTTCAAGCCACTCAGGGCCTATGAGAGTCGGCATACGTGGGAGAGTACCGTCAATAGCCGCATCTTGGACTACAACCTTAGCAATAGGTCTCATGTGATGGTGATCTCTACCCATGCAACCCTGGCCGGAGACGTGATGCAGGCCAGTCTTGCCCGTCTATCGGGGCCCTCTCTCCTGATTGCGGACGAGGCACATCACCTTGGCGCAGAGGTAGGTCGGCGTAGCCTTCCAACGCAGCTCCACTACCGCATGGGATTATCTGCCACACCTGACCGATGGTTCGATGATGAGGGCACCGAAGCTCTGCATCAGTACTTTGGTGATACTGTCTTTGAGTTCACGCTGGCAGAGGCCATAGCACAGGGATTCCTATCTGAGTACTACTACTATCCTCATCTGGTTGAACTTACCAATGATGAGTTGGAGGAGTACGAGAAGTTGACTCGTCGCATTGCACGGCTCTTCGACCCTATTGGTAACACACGGGAGGATTCGCTACTTGAGTTTCTCCTTCGTCAGCGAGCAGACATCTTGAACAGGGCCGAAAACAAGATTGGCACACTCGCCGAGTTACTGGGATCAGAAGAGAACATTGACCATGCACTATTCTATTGTGTCCCAGGTCAGAAGGATCAGGTCCTGTCACTCTTGGGTAACCGTTTGGGACTGAGCGTGAGTCAATTCACAGTAGAGGAGTCAACGGAAGAACGAGGACGGCTACTTGCGGATTTCGCTCAGGGTCGCCTCCAGGGGCTTGTGGCGATTCGCTGCCTAGACGAGGGGGTGGACGTTCCTAGCACTCAGGTAGCCTACATCCTGGCCAGCACCAGCAACCCGAGAGAGTTCATCCAGCGCCGGGGCAGGATCCTACGCAAGGCCCCCGGCAAGGAACACGCTGTCCTTCATGACCTGATCGCTGTGCCATCACTAGACAACGGCTCACGGCCGCCTAGCCCAGAGGCTTTCGACTTCGAGCGACGAATCCTTAGGCGAGAACTATCCCGATTCCGGGAGTTTGCGGATGCCTCACTGAACAGGTTCCAAGCTAACGAAGTCATCTGGGACCACGCGAAAGCCTACAATCTGCTCGACTATTGAGGAGGCGAGGATGCTCAAGGATAAAATCTTGGAGTTGTTTCGGGATTACGAGCCGGAGGTTCAAGTAGTGATAGCGAGAGTTCTGGAGGAGGAGTGGGCGCGACTCAGCTACGAAAGACCTCGCGGCATTCTTGAGGAGATTCGTCAGATTATCGATGCAGAGGCGAGAAGTCATGAAGCTTGAGTGGATGCGTTTAACCAACTTCCGCCAGTTCTATGGCGATCAGACGATCCGCTTTAGCCGGGACGGCAATAGAAACGTAACTGTGGTCCACGGCGTGAATGGGGCTGGCAAGACCTCATTGTTTACAGCTCTGAACTGGTCACTCTACGGGCTTGGTGCAGAAGACATCGGAGAGCTTGTCAGCAAGCGGGCCATCGACGAGGCCGCCGTCGGAAGCGACGTCGACATGCAAGTGCAGCTTTCGTTTCGGCATGGCGGAGAGCGATACACGGTCACCAGAGCAATGTGCATCACCAAGACCGAACAAAGCAGATGGCGGCCAAGGCCGCAAAATGAGTTCTCACTGGATGTTATCCGGGCAGACGGCCAGACCCGGAGCGTGCAGAATCCCACAGGCCGAATCGAGGCTATCCTGCCGTCGAAGGTTCGTTCTTACTTCTTCTTCGATGGAGAGAGAATTGACCAGTTCGCGCGACCCTCACACGAGGGAGAAGTGCAGGATGCGGTACGCAACATCCTGAAGATCGAAGTTTTGGAACGCGCCATGAGGCATCTGGGTACGGTCGCCGATGAGCACCAAAGGGCGCTGAAGCGGCATGCCTCGGGCGGTCTTGAGGACTTGCTCGACAAAGAGTCTCAGCTCAGGGGCGACATCGATAAGGCACGGCAGAGGTTGTCGGAATCGCGAGACGAACGAAATGCGGCGCAACGTCAGATCCAAGAGATTGACTTGCGCCTAGGCGAAATCCAAGAGGTCAGGGAGTGGGACGAACAACGCAAGGTGGCTACTGAAGCGTGGAGGTCACGCGAACGTGAGAGAGACCATCTCCTGCAAGAGATACGAGAGACAGGCAACCGAGGATTCTTCAGATTCGCTGGAACCGCATTGGCCAAAGCCATCGAGATACTCGACGAGAAGAGAGAGCGGGGCGAGATTCCACCTGGCATTCGAGAGCAGTTCGTTCAGGACCTGCTCGCCAGTCATCTTTGTATTTGCGGGCGCTCCATAGAGGAGCAGTCAGATGAGCATCGAAGGCTCTTGGATGTGCTTCAGCGATCCGTGCCCACGGACCTAGAGAACATAGTTCTGCAAACGGCTGGAGACTTGCGAGCTATTCAGCCAAGAGTTGACAGCGTACCTCAGCAGTTGCAGGCGCTCATGAAGCGCAAAGCAGGGTTAGATGACGAAATGGAGGACTTGAGCGCCAAACTCGACGAGATCAGCAGGCATCTCCAGGGGGGTGAGCATGAGGAAGTCTCTGGCCTGGAGGGGAAGCGAGTTGAGCACAGCGAACGCATTCAAGCGCTCTCAGGTGAGATGGGACGATACGAGGAGCGAATCGAGAATCTACGTGGCCAATTGGAAGACGTGCGAACTGAGATTGAGAAAGCTCAAGTCTCCGAAGAGAAGGCCAAGGGAATCCAACAGCGGTTCAGCCTGGCACGGAAGTCCGCTGACGCTATCGAGCAAATGTTTGATGTGTTCGCTCGGGACATGCGGACAAGCATCCAGACGGAAGCCAAGAATATATTCCAACGTCTCATCTGGAAGGAATCGCAGTTCGAGGACATTCGCCTTAGCGAAGACTATAGGTTGGAGGTCATTGACCGGTGGGGACTTCCGGCCCGTCCGGAACTGTCAGCTGGCGAACGACAAGTACTAAGCCTCGCTTTCATTACAGGCATGTCGAGAGTGACGGGAGAGGAAGCACCCCTGGTGATGGACACACCATTTGGACGGCTAAGCAGTGCCCACAGGGAGGCGATAACTGAGCAAGTGCCGGATATCGCGGACCAGTTGGTAATGTTTGTCACTGACGAGGAACTTCATTCACAGGCCCGTGCCAACCTGGAACCTCGTATAGGAGCCGAATATAACCTAACATTCGATCAAGCCACCGGTTCGACGACAATAAATGAGATGGCATCGAGTGTGACAACGCTTACCGGGGGTGCCTGATTGACTTCTGACATACGGGTTACTAGGCAGGAGAGTGTACACATAGATCCCAGACACCATGAGCTGTACACGCAGCTTACTGCGGACAACGAGGCTCCATTCAAGACCATGAAGGACCTGTTCATGCTCGCGGCGAATGTTGGCTTTCTGCGTGGTCGTCGGGTGCCCCTTACGAGTCAGCGTGAGATCTTTCGATGGCCGGTGTTCTCTTCCCAAGAAGACATCCCTAATCTTCGGGCGATCGCTATCGCTGAGACTGGAGACACTACGATTCTTGTGGACCAAGTCCAACTCTTGATGATCGCAGAAGAGTACGCCAATGCGGGTATTGAAGAGGTCAGGCGGGAGGTAGTGAGTCACCCAGGGACTCCTGTCGACAATCTGGTACATTTCCTGTTGTCCACCGATGCGAGGGACTTGCAGTAGTCTGCTGGCTCGCTAGGGCTAGCACTTGAATCCATAGGAATTTAGGGGGCATCAATGGATCTGGAGCAGATCACCGTTAGTCCGGAACAATTGCTGGTCGATCCCAATAACCCACGATACTTCGACTTACGAGAGCACCAGCCTGTCAACTCAGAATGGTACGCAGAAGAGCAGATTCAGATTGAGGCAATTGCTAAGCTCCTCCAATCATACGAAGTTCGAAATGTTCGCCGATCCATACTGGCGAACGGATTCATCAATTTCGAGTATATGGTCGTCAAAGACTATCCCTATGCAGACGACCGATATGTGGTAATTGAAGGGAATCGTCGATTGGCAGCCATTCAGGGGATCAGACAAGACTACCTCCGCGGAGTCCTGCCACCTGAGAACCAGTATATAGCAGAGACGCTGGAGAGCCTCCAGGTCTTGAGATTCTCTGGAACAGAAGCGGAGGAGAAGATCATCCAAGGAATTAGACATGTTGCTGGGCCAAAGGAATGGAAGTCTTACCAACAAGCATCGCTAATAACGCAACTACATGAAGTCAGCGAAATGTCGTTCGAGAACATCCAAGATTCGCTGGGACTCGGTCCGACTGTAGTGAGGAGACTCTACAATACTTTGAAAGCCTTTGAGCAAATGCGTAGTGACGACGAGTTTGGTGAGTCAGCTGACAGAGGCCTATTCAGTCTGTTTCTCGAGATGTTGCAGAGGCCCGCATTACGTGGTTGGCTTGCTTGGTCAGACGAAGAGCTCAAGTTCGAATCTTCCACTAACCGAAAGCACATGTATCGGATGATTGTGGGAGAGCCAGTTGACGACGAGGAAACGCCATCACCGATTACGATTAACAATCCACCCGAGATGAGGATCTTCGCCAGAATCCTAACTCATGAGCATAAGGACCGGGTGTTTGATCGACTCGTAGAAGGAGACCTTTCAATCGCCCAAGCATGGGCTATCCTTCAGCCAGACGTGACACCCTGGCAGGAGGCAGTGGCACATGTCGTCAGCGTCCTAGAAGACCTGCCCGCCGATGATTTGCAGTCCCTTTCGGATTCGGACGAAGATCAACTTAATCGCTTAAGCGAGGTAATAGCAAAGAAGCTGAAGCAAGTGGAGCTTCTGAAAGGATCCTAATTGCCTCGACCAAGCGCCCAGCATATCTACAACTGGATCCTGAATAGAGTCGACGTTATCTCCTCAGCTCGGACCATTGAGGATTGGATGCACGAGTCTCTCGACGACCTTGCCAAGGATCTATCCGAGTTGGAGAGGCTCGAGCTAGTCGCATCTAGGCTTGCCACAGTCCAACCTATGCTCATCCAGGAACATGCTCGTTCCACAGCAAAAGGGATTCCAATATTTGAAGTAGTAGGAGAGCCAGCGGCGATTCTGCGTGGATTCGGGTTGCCGTTACCGGGCGACAACTTGGAAATGACGCACAGACGTGAGCGGGCGCGATTACGCAATCAAGTCTGGTCCGCGCTAATCGCCCTGTCTCCAAAGAGATTCGAAACCCTTTGGCGCGTATTGGTTGAACGTCTAGGTGGAACGAAGTTCATACATAGGGGAAGCAGTGGCGATGAAGGCATCGACTTCATTGCCGAGTTCAGGGTGTATCAACTTGAGGCGACTTTATCGTCACACGTAGCCTCGGAATGGTTAGAAGCAACTCGTGATCAGTCCACGGTGACTGTAATCGGCCAAGCGAAGCATTGGCCGGGTACAGTCGTGCAGCCGGCGAATCTGCGAGAGTTGCTGGGTACGATTGTCCTCCACATTCCGAACACGTCCAAAGGAGAGCGAAAGGGCGTGCTAGGGATGCTGGTTACAACAGGGAGGTTTAGTGGAGAGACTTATGATAGAGCCTATCGAGCAGGACTCATTCTGCTAGACGGGGAATGGGTGGTCTCAGCGATAGTGAATTTCGGCCTTGGGATTAGCGGTACAACCGGCTCTCTGACGTTCAATGGGAACGAATTCGTCAATTTGATCGATGACACAGTTGCTCTCAGCCAAGCCTAGACCGAGCAATTCTTTCGTCTACTAGCGAATTGGTAAAGGCCTTTGCTAGGTGGCGGTAGACCGAGGCCAGAATCTCAGTAGCTGTCTCCACCTCCTCTTGGGTGGTGAAGCGGCCCAAGCCGAATCTGACGGAGCAGTGAGCTCTTGATTCACCGGAACCAAGCGCCAGAATCACATGACTAGGCTCGACTTTAGCCGTAGTACATGCCGATCCAGTCGACAGGGCTACCGTGTCTCTTAATTCCAGCAGGAGCGCGCGGCTCTCTATGCCTGGAACGTGAACGTTCAGGTTATGTGGTAGACGAGCTGTTGGGTGGCCGTTCCTCTCAATTCCGGTAATGCTAGTTCGCAATGTATCGAGCATCCAGTCGGTCCATCTGCGCAGGCGTTGCTCCTCGGCCTCCATCTCCTGGTCAGCAATCTCTAATGCCCTCGCGAAGCCAACTAGTCCCGGCACATTGAGGGTCCCAGAGCGAATGCCTCGTTCGTGTCCGCCTCCGTGGATGACCGGCGACGGCTTAACCCGTGGTCTTCTCTTCCGAGCGTACAGAGCCCCCACTCCTTTCGGACCATAGATCTTATGGGCCGTGAACGACATAAGGTCGATGCTCAAGTCTTCCACGTCTACCGGGATATGCCCTACTGCCTGGGCAGCGTCTGTATGGAAGAAGATCCCATGCCGCCTTGTGATTTCCCCGATCTCCTTAATTGGCTGCACAGTCCCAATCTCGTTGTTGGCCATCATGATCGAAACAAGGACGGTGCGGCTAGTGATGGCCCTCCCCACATCAGATGGGTCCACCATGCCGTATTCGTCCACGGGCAGAAGGGTTGTGTGAAATCCTCTGCCAGCTAGATATCCGAGGGTATCAAGCACCGCGCTGTGTTCGATAGCGGATGTGACGATGTGATTGCCCTTGTGGCCATAGGCCTCGGCGATTCCCACAAGGGCGATGTTGTCAGACTCTGTGGCTCCACTTGTGAAAATGATTTCCTCTGGATCGCCGGCATTGATGAAACGGGCGATTGAACCACGGGACGTTTCAACGGCCTCTCGTGCAGCGTGGCCGAACAAGTGGTCGACGCTCGCCGCATTCCCGAAGGCTTCACTGAAGTACGGCAACATGGCTTCAACAACTCTTGGGTCAACCGGTGTAGTTGCATGATGGTCCATGTAGATGGGTAACTTAACCGCCACTCTGCTGGCTCCTGTCCTCACGAACGTGGGCAACCATCTGCCCGAGATCGGAAATGGATTTCAGCCTTGGATAGAGAATACCTACGCCACGATTGATGTGCGCATGGAGCTGTTCCGATAGATCCAAATCAGGGTCGAGTCCGTCTTGCACGCAGCGTTGCCTCAACAGTGCCAGCAAGATGACCTCGTGAGGTCCGAACAGCGTGTAACGGTTGAACTCCATGCCATCATTTGGGAATGCGGTCGGGTCAGGAACTCCAGGATCACGGAGTGATAGGGAAAGGGCAAATCGACACAGAATGTTTGGTGTTAGTCCGGTTCTACCCTTGAGCGTCCGAATCTTCTGCGTATTGTCTGCCGACAGAAAGACCTTGATGATCCGTTCAGTGCTCACTAACGGCCTGCCTTACTTGCAGATATCCATCCCTGATTGTGGTCCTCCCTAGCTCCGGGTCAAACCGGAGATGAAGAGTCTTAGCGAGAGAAGGTCGAAGGATGTCCAGCTCGTGCTCGTTGATCTCGCTGTCAGTGGAAAGCAGGATGACCTGGTGACTAGCTTTGGGGAAATAAAGTGATAGCAATCGGCTCCGATGCTCGGTGTCGAGGCGGCCAAGTGGTGTATCAATGATCACCGGCAATTGGCGGCCTGAGGCCAAACCGAGGCCCCACAGTATCGCTATTGCAAGAATCTGTTTCTCTCCAGCAGACAGAAGCGGGCGGAAGACTTCATTCCCCCGGTCATCATAAAGCGTAAGGGCCAGGGTCGTAGGATTGAACTGGACGCCACTGCACAAGCTTTCCTTGTGGGCGAGCAGTTTGTAGCACTCCGTGACACATTGGGACAGGAGCTCTACGCGTGCCAGAGTCAGTTCTTGCTCGTACGCTTGGAGGACGTTACGGACCTTGGCTGCTAGGGCCATCGCCTTGCCATGCTGGCCCAAGCCATAGATGCGTTCAGTGAGATTTCTCGCAGTTCGCTCAAGCTCCTCTTGCTCAGATGCGGCGCGATGCAACTCAACCTCAAGATTGAGCTGTTCGTGCTTCACTTCCCCTAGCTCAGCCTGGAGGCTACTCAACTCCTCAAGAAGAGGCTCCAGCACCTCTTCTCTCGGGGCACGTTGAAGATCTTGTTCGAGGCGTAGGAGACGTTCGTGAGCCTCTTCTGTAGTAGCGGCAAGGCGGACAGCACGCCCGGGCAGGTCGATCAGCGAAGCCTCAATAGCCGCGAGCAACGAGCGCTGATCGCGCTCCGAGAGATCATGCACGGGTCGAGGATTTGGATCCCTGTCGTCAGGTGCGACGCGCTTCACCAAGTCTGAAACTGCTTTCGCGACATGTTCTCGGAGATACTTAGTCGGCTCCCTACCGAAGGCCTCTACCCAGAAGTTTGGGGAGTCCATCGCGATAAGAAGCTCATCCTGTTTGGAACGCCAGATGACTGTGGCCGTTTCTTCGCGGCGCGCCTTAGCCTCGGCGTCGACGCACTGACGCACAGCCTCACAGAGTTCCGGCACCAAGCAAAAAGGCAGTAAGCCATTGGCGAGCTCTCGAAGCTCCGTTTCGTAAGTATGGAGAGAGGCTTCCCACTCGTAGCGGGCCTTGAGCAGGTCTTCCCGCCTCCTAGCAAAGTCTCCACCTTCGGAGGCGATCTTCTGCTCTTGCAGCTTAACTGCGCGGGCCAGGTTGCTAGCTCGGACCTCAGCAGCACTACTGTCTGCCTTAAGCCCTTCTACACGCTCCCTTACTCCTTTGAGGCGCAACTCGGTTGCCTCTACCTCCGCTTGAAGGTCACCTATTGGTCGCGATCCATTTCGGCCTCGCATAAGGATCGTCATATCAGCCTGGAGTCTTGAAGTCAGATCCAGACCAAGCAACCCCCGGATAGAGTCGGCAACGACTCGATCGCTGCCGTCCTCTTCGGCAAGCTCCTGGATACGTTCACCATCAAAGATGAAGAATTCAGCTAGCCCAAGAGGCATAAGCTCATCAAGGAATGCCTGGTACTGATCGGCAAACAGTTCTTGCACCTCTTCGCCGTCACGCCTGACTTGGAGCTGCTCACTGACATCAGCAGCACTTCTCCAGGATCGAACGACCTCATAGGTGTGTCGGCGGCCGGCCTCCACAGATTCGACATCAATTTGAACTGAAGAGTGAGAGTCCTGCATGCCGTTAGACTGGCGATGGACTCGGCTCCTGAGGTAGTCGTGGTAGTCACCGACTCGTGGGTTGCCCAATGCGCGGCGCCCATGAAGGCAGAGACGTATGGCTTCTAGGAGTGATGTCTTCCCACTGCCATTGCGGCCACCAATGACGGTGATGGGACGGCCACGGTCAGCACGTTGCGATGGAGTCAGGTCCAGAGCTTGAGTGCCCTGGAAAGGCCCAAAGTTCTCAATCTTCACTCGCTTCAGAAACATGTTCTCCCCTTAGGAACCCTGTGATGACTCAGCCATAACCTCCTCCTCGCTGCTCCAGTTTTCCCTCAGGATCTGCTCTATACGGTCAAAGATACCTGCTCTACGTCTCATCCCCTGGTACTGACGTTCAGCATCGAGGAGCTTTGCTACTAACTCTGTGGGCACCCCTTCCAGGTGACAAATCCCCTCCAACAGCTGTCGGTCCGATTTGGAAAACGTAGGCCCGTCTTCGATTGGCCAGTCAAGGTCGTGACCCATGACGCCACGAAATATCGTGGGAACACTATCCTCCCAATCTTGTCGCTCTGATCGCCAAATGCGGCGGATCTCATCAAGCTCCTCACGCCCAATTAGGACTACGTCGCGACCCTCTGGCTCCTTCGCGATGTCCCTCTGGGCCTCTAAGAGCCTCCGCAGAATCTCTTTACATGACTCAAGTCGATAGGGTCCCCGGGCGATGTTCCCGTCAGCCTTGAAGGATACTTGGCCTCCCCGGCGCTTATAGTCCCTATAGATGACCTTCTTGTCGGGCTCTTGAGTGGAGGCCAGAAAATCCCGAAGCTCCAGCAACGGCTCCATCCACTCCTCTCCGTTGTCGATCAAGGCTTCCATCGAATTGTCCTTGGTGACGACGGTACACACCCAACAGCCGAATCTGCTATTGCCGCAAGACGGCGTGGTGGTGTCGATGACCAGAGGACATTCGCCAGCCTGAGCATTCCTGTACAGGGCGAGTAGGTCTCTGTTTCGCCCACCCCACGGCGATTGGACGTTGAGAAGATAGGACCACACGTCATTGGTGGTGAAGTCTTCTATTGGAGCGTACACAAAGGCGTTGGGCAAAGTAGTGTGGCGTCTAAGGACAGTGCCCGTGATTTTTCTAAGGCTCATTGCTTGTGCGCGGGTCGCGCTCTCGTCCTTGCGCACACCTAACACGACAATGGCTTCACCGTATTCGGCGATGCAGTTGAGAATAAAGGTGTTAGCAGGCTTGATCTTCAGGCGGTCAGTGCACCAGCGGAATCGTGTATATGGGGCTGGGTATCCTTTTCCGATCATGTTTACCCAGAAGGTGTCTTCGAGACGTGGCTTGACCTTGTGGGCTTCAAATGGGAGTTCTTGTGAAGCTGCCGAGCTATTGATCTGCTCAAGCGTTCGATCGATGAAGTCGACTATGACAGGGGTTTCGACGAGTGTGTCGGAGGAGAGGACGTAGACTCGGTTCGTTCGCTCTTCTTTCGGCAATCCGGCGATGGCGCACCATACGAGTTGCAGAACGGCGGTTGAGTCCTTGCCTCCGCTATAGCCTATGACCCACGGACTCGCGCTTTGCCGATATACCTGGCGGATGTCCTCGTAAATCTCCTCAACGTGACGGCTTGCGAACACCGATCGGGAAGGCTCAAGCATGTCGACTGGCTGGCTCATGAGGCGACCTCTGCGGGCAATTCCTTACTGAACCTCATCTCGACCCGCTGCTCGTCGACGTTCAGCGGAAGCGTCAGGGCACCTTTGACTACATTAGCGATTAAGACGACGTTACGCTCGCCTTTGGTGATACGACCGCTGACTAAGGCCCTGCCTTCCCAGAGTTCCGTGTTTCTACGGGACCAGTCGATTGTCTGGATACAAGCAAGTCGGCATTCCCAGTCATCCGGGTGGGCGCGTAGTAGGTCACCACCAACCCTTCCTAGAGCCTGGACCGTTACTCCATGCGCATGAATGAAATTGGATCGTAGCCAGGCACTTGAGACTTCACCCAGCTGAACCTGCTTCCACTCCCAGATCGCCGAACCGAGTGCAGTCCAGAACGCCTGAGCCGTCGCATAACTCCGTTCGCTCGTGCGGTCTAAGCCGAGTCGCCGGAGGAAAGTAGAAGTCGCCTGGTAGATGCCATTTAGCGTGAAGAGCTTCACCGAGCGGTTGGAGATGCTGGTCTTTTCCATCTCGGTAAGGTTCTTAAAGACCGGAACTTCCATGGCCAGGCGTCTGACAAGCTGCGCAAGAGGGTCCCGATAGTCATATAGGATGTTTAGCGATTTCGTCGGGCGAGCAGCATGGCGATTGAGGTCGGCGAACATCTGCTGGCACCTTGCCAGGTTTAGGTCTTGGAAGAACACTACGGAGATCGTCTCAGTACCGAGCTGCGGCGCTTGCTTGAGTGCTTCTTCGATGGCCGCCCGCCGATGTTGTCCGTCATTGATGACTATCCGGGCTGACAGAGGGATCGACAGACGCCCGACGTCAGGAACCGCGTCTCCGTAAGGCTCGAAGTTGGCCTCACCATCGAACGAAGCGGTCAGCGAAGAGAATACGTACTCGGTCGGATTGTCGAGTATGTACTGGGTTATCAGAGGGACCCTGGTCTTGCTAAGGCTCCGTTGAGCACGGAGAGTCGGCGGTAGCTCTTCCTCTGCAAAGAGGAACACCTTGGGGACCAGGCGTAGAGGGCAAATGGCTACGAAGAACTCGCGGCCAGCCTGAATGCCACGTATTGCTTCGAATGTGAAACAGTCCCGCATGGAAGTCTCCTCAAGGATCAATGGAAGTTTATTCCGATGGCGTTGGAACGTCAATGGGCTTAGAAGGGTCAACGTCTAAGCAAGGGCATGGGTAGGTCCAACAGCTCCGCCAAACGCTGGCTGCCGAACTTCGTTGCCCCGGGTACATCATCGATGTGAGAGCGAAGGGCTGGCAGGGGCGACCGAGCGCGACACGTGATCGCTTACGAGGCACGCCCACGGGATTCTTAGACGTCCGGTTGCCCTCTCTAACCCAACTGATTTGAGCTTGCAGTCACGACTTAGAGCTCGCAGGGCCGTCGGCTACTACCTATTCAGACCTAGTGGCTTCCAAATCGGCCGTCCATGTGAACCGCACTTTATTGTGTCGATTGAAAGACAAAGAACGACTACAGTATCTATGTCATGAGGCAGGCGTCTCGCCGCTTCGTGGCGTATCGGGCAGACCCGCCCGGTCAAGGTTGTCTACATGTCCTACAAGAACACCCTGCAGGCCGACGCCCTCAAGCTGGTGGCAAGGAAGCTGCAGAGCTCCTTGGCCGTCGAGGGCGAGCTGCCGGAGGACGGGCTCGCCGCCTTCGGGGACGATGGGGACGACCTGATGATGGCCCTGGCTCGAAAGATCGTCAGCGGCGAGGAGGGGGAAGAGGCCGAGATGATCGAGGAGGTCTTCGGCAAGGCGGGGGATGCAGAGAGGGCAGCCGAGGAGCTGCTGGTGGACGATGGCTGGAAGCCGGTCGAGATCGAGCCGCAGGCGGTAGGAGTCAATGGACCAACGGCCTCGGCGACCTGTTCGGCGTCGGTCCGACGGTCGAGCTTGTTCCAGCCAACGGGAACACGCCGGTGAACGGGAACGGTCACGCTCCTGCCCCTTCAATGGGAGTGGGAACGGACACCACGAGGAGGCCGAGGAACCCAACAGTCGCTGTTCTCCTGGGCCGAGTTCATGGCAGAGGAGCCGGTCAAGCCGAAGGGCCGCAGCCGGAAGCCCCAGCCCGCAAGCATGTCGATGTTCGAGTGGGCGATGGAACAGGAGCGGGAGAAGGGCGCCGATCGGCGCCGGACGCTAGACCCAACTAGCGGGGAGAGGGCGTGGCGCGTCGTCGTCCTCTCCCTGCCCACCCATCTGTGTGGCCCTTCCTGCGTTTTCGGCGATGCTGCGTCGCCATCGTCGTGGGGCCCCGCCCAAGCGGGGGAGAAGGTCCCGCAGAATGTAGTAGATACGCCATAGCTGGGCAGTTCCGATCTCTTGGAAACGTCGCGTTGGCTGTCTGTGCGTCATTCGTCCTTTCGTGAGCGTCTTCGTCGCCTCACGCTGGAGCCGAGCCAGAAGTAGACCGCATCGTCTTTTCGCCTGATGACGATCTCCTTGCCCGCGGCCTGCGCTGCCTTGCCGATTCGCCGCCGGAGGGCCGTCGGACTTTCGTCCGAGCCGCTCGCCGTGAGCATGCCGGCTTCTCCTTCCTTCAGCTGGTTGAGATAGCCGAGATACTCGACCATGATCTCGGCTCGCCTCCCGGAAGCCGAATCCAGTTCGGCCTTGGTCTGCGACATCACTTCGAACTTCACCATCTTGGCTCTCCCTCGGAACATGGATACTGCGAAGGCTACTACAAGAGCTCCTGACACGTAAACATGCCCCCGTCAGCCCCCGTCATTCCGGCCATTGAGCCGGTATCCATCCCGGTCGCCGCCATCAGACAACGCCGCTGCACGTGTCCACCTTGCCCCATGGCCCCGGTCTAAGTAGAGTATCCAGGCGAACGACACGCCCGATCTGTTCTTGGCGGAGGTTAGCCATGCCGGGTTTCGGCCTCGTAGTAAACGAGAGGAACGAGATCCTCCTGATCCAGCGGACGGAGCCTAAGCACAGGGGCCTGTGGAGTCTGCCGGGAGGAAAGCAGGACAGGGGGGAGAGCCTCCGGGAAACCGCCGTGAGGGAAACGCGCGAGGAGACGGGCATCAGGATTACCGCTGATGATCTGTACCACGAGAGCAAGCACAACGACTTTGAAATATGGCGTGGGAAGCCCGTCGGGGGGCGGCTGCGGGTCCAGAAGAAAGAATGCCTAGACGCCAAGTGGTTCCAGAAGGACATGCTGCCACATGATGAGTGCCTGGCGATTGGCCCAGACAGGAGGGCCTTGGGCAAGTGGGCAGACGAGAATTCCGGTAGTCGCAGGGTGCACTACCCCCGCTCCAAGATGGACAAAGCCGGCTTTGGCCTCGTGGTGAGTCACGGAAAAAGGATTCTCCTATGCAAACGCCACAAGGGCAGACGTGCAAGCAAGTGGAGTCTGCCCGGCGGCAACGTTGGGAAGGGCAAGAATCGGCGTAGCGCCGCCGTCTATTGGACACGAAAGGCCACCGGCATCGAGTTCACGCCTGACAGCTTGTACTACGAGAACAGGCACGACGCCCAAATCTGGCTGGGGGTATATCCTTTGTGGCTCTTCATTGGCCGATGGCTCGTTCATCTCTTCAAGAACCTTGTAGGCCATCACCCCGGCGGTCGCTGGTTTCCCATAGGCAAGCTGCCCGATGACGACAGCCTGGCCTACGCCATAGACGTGAGGACCATCGAGAAGTGGGCATCCGAGAACAACGGAAGCCGCCGGATTCACTATCCTTCGTGACTACCTTCAGCGCATTGCCCTACTCGACGCTCTAGGGAAACTGCGGAGGGAGCATTCCCTGATTAGCCCGACCCAGGTCCGGCGGTACGAAAGATAAGCGCCTATGCCGAATGGTGGCGAACACTACGAACGTCTGGGTTCCTGCCCGCGATGCGGAAGCCTCAACATTCGCACCAGGCGGCAGAGGCACCGTCGCCTGCTGTGGAGATGCCGGGGCTGCAACCGCGTGTTCGAGACCCCCAGGGTTGGGGAGTACGTCATACCTCCGGGCGACGATGGGCGCGGTTACGTCTTTGCCGAGTCGATTCCGCGTATGGAGCGGCGGGCCAAGCGCCGCAGCCGTAGCCGTCGCGGCTCGACGGCACCCAAGCTCATTGCCACTATGGCCCTTGTGATTGCGGTGGGCGCCGTTGCTTACCTAACCTTCATGGACGGCTCGGTGCTAGACATCGGTGGGGCTGGCCAACGCCCCAGTCCAGACCGGCCTATTGCGACGGCTGTGGCCCAGTCCCCTGCCCCCATCCTGGCTGCCAGCAAGCCAACGCCGATCCCGACCGACACGCCAACGCCAACGCATACACCCACCCCGAAGCCTTCCGACCTGCCGACGACAGCGGCCGCGACTCTCCAAGCTGTCGATACGCCAACGCCTGCCGCAACGCTGGTGCGGCCGGCCACCAGGACTCCCACGCCCACCCCACAGCCGACGAACACACCTACTCCTTTGCCGGCCACCATACCCGCATTCACCAGCACCCCGACTCATGTGTCTACAAGCACACCCATGCCCACGAACACGCCGACTCCGGTGCCAACCAGCACACCCATTCCGACCAATACCCCGACGCCTGTACCCACCAGCACGCCGACTCCGATGCCCACCAGCACACCCACTCCCACAAACACGCCAGTGCCCGTCGTCAGGCTCGTCCTAGGCGCCGAATCTACGGTGGTCGGCTACCGGTCCGACGGCACAGCCGATGTCGAGGTGACGGTGACCTTGCGTAACGAGGGTACGCTGCGACTCGACGGTGCCCGGGAGATAACGGCCACCTGCATAGCAGAGGGTGATGAGCGGAGGGCCTGTCGCGAGGAGCTAAGCCTTTCCCTGCCGGATGGATTCGCACCGGCTTCCGACAGCTTCACACTGCGACTCCCTATGGGCGCGACGACCCTGGTGTTCGACTACGGCGGTGACGAGCCGCTGAACCTCGACATAGGTGTGCCGGAGCGCATCCTGGGAGTCGACCGTAATGTCTGGGAGTGCTATGCGGATCGCCCGCCGGTCCAGGACTTTCTGGCCGGTTGCGGCGGGTGGGGTACCAAAACCGTCGAGAAGTGGCTCAATGACGTCCCCGTGAAGGTGTGGGCAACCGGAGATCCGACTCACATCGCAGTCCTCGAAACGGTCCTGGTCGAGTTGGCTCCGATACTGAAGCTGGAGTTCGAGTGGGTGGACGACGAGGAAGATGCGGACTTCAAGGCGTTCGTGGGTGTGCCCCGTTCCGAGGCTGACTCGCTCGGCGTCAGTGACCACTTCTATGTACACGAGGCTTGGGGGTTCGCAAGCGCGGCTGTGAACGGAGGCGAGGCCACATCGGGGTACATCGTCATATGGCATCTCGACCTGACCGGGTTTTGGTCGCCGATCGATTCGATCAGGGCAGTAACTATACACGAGGCCCTGCACGCCCTGACTCTCATGAGTCACAGCACCCGGCCCGTGAGCATCATGGGAAGGTCGACACTCAATACATGGAGTCCTCGGGACAGGCAACTGATCGAGCTCAACTCGCACCAGTTGGTGCGGCCTGGGATGTCGATGGATGACGTCCGGGAGGTGATAGTTCTCACCGACGAACTCCTGGACTACCCAGAGGTCGAGTTGGACGGAACGCCTGACGATCCCTTCGATACCCTATGGCGCACCTACGTTGCGCTCCAAGAGGCAGGTTCTGCCAGCTTCCGTCTCAGCGGGGGCTGGATCGACAGGGGCTGCAACAAGCCCTTCGGTGTCAGGAGAGGCCCGATAGAGATGTCGATGGGGGATTTCGAGGTGCTAAGGGACGGCCCAGCATTGGTACACCTCGATTTCGGCACGAGCCGCTTTCTCATAAGGTATGAAGACGGCGAGTGGCTCCATTGGTGGCTCTCACCAGGAGGAGACTGGGAGATGGTCCACGGGAATGCCGTTGAGACTGCCAGCTCATATTGGCTATGGAACGTCAAGCTCCACCGAGCCATTCGCAGCGTTCTCATGGATGCAGCTCCAGAGAGCATAGCCGTTGACGAAACCGCCGACGGGAACCTGCGCATCCACGTCACGCTGGACCACTCCTACGTGAATCTGTGGGAGTGGGACCCCATTGACAAGTCTGTGGACTTCACTCTCGTCGTGGACCCCAAGACCTTCGCGATTGTGGGTTACACGTGGGAGCTGCACAAGGACCCCGGCATGCGCTCCGACCCGTGTCTGACATACAAGGAAGTGGCGACCGACGGCAGCCTTGGCGTCGACATGGACAGACTCACAGATCAGCCTGTGGTCATGCGGGACGCCGGGTCGCTCGACATTGTGTGGAGGGCCTACCTGGCGCTCGAAGGGGCAGGTTCCGCCAGCTTCCGCCTGAGCGGGGGATGGATCGATAGGGCCTGCAACCATACCTTTGGTGTCAGGCGGGGCCCGATAGAGATGTCGATCGGGGATTTTAAGTACTTCAAGAACGAGCCCGTCCTCTTGCACCTCAATCTCCACACGACCCAGTTCTACATAATCTATTCCCGATCAGCCGAGGAGTGGACTCACTGGCAGCTCTCGCCAGGTGGCACGTGGGAGAAGGTCGACGGGGCAGCTATCTGGGACGCCACATCATGGTGGGTGTGGAATGGCAAGCTCCATGCAGCAATTCAAGGCGTGCTAATGGATGCGTCTCCTGAGGACGTAAGCGTGGATGAGACCTCTGACGGGGACCTGCGCATCCACGTTACGCTGGACGAGTACTATGTCAACCTGTGGGACTGGACTCCGGGTGACTCCGTGGACTTTACACTTGTCGTGGCCCCCGAGACCTTCGATGTGGTGGGGTATACATGGGAGCTCAGCAAGGACCCGGCCAAGCATCCCAACGCGTGCCTTACCTACAAGGAAGTGGCGACCCACGGCCGTCTCGGAGTGGAGATACCGGTGCCCGAGTCCATCAGGAACCAACTAGCCGCTTCCCCCTGACCAGCACACGGCGGGCTGGCTCTCGCTGGCCGAAATAGCCCGCCTGGGAGGCTCAAACTTCAGAAGCACCGGTAAGTGTCCTCCGTATTCAGATGGTTCCAAGATCGGCCGCCCACGAGTACCTGATTGTTTTGTCTCGATTGGATAACAGATATCCTGTCGCATGCATAGTACTCGGGATGCTGGGCGAAGAACTTGGACTGCCACTCGGAGACGCCGTGAGTGTAGGCGGGCCTATGGGGCGGCTGGCCTTCGTCGTACACGTCGACGTAGCAGTAGATTGGGATCCCTACGTCCTTCGCCGCGCTCGTAGCCACTCTCGCGTCATCCACGTTGTGGACTGTCTCGTACAGCTCTCGTTCCCGGCGGCTGACCGGCTCGATCTCGGCGAATCCCGCGAGCCAACGCTCCTGCCGCCAGAGGATTGCGAAGAGGTCGTACGTGTCGCGCCACTCGGCGAAGGCATCGTGAATGCTCTCTTCCGTGTCCAGCCGCCACTCCGGCCGGTCCGCCTCAGCCGCGTCTCCCCAGCTGCACATCAGCAGGTCGCCCTTGTCCAAGGTCATGAAGGCCTCCTCTGTTGGCGGGCATCGATGCCCTCACCGCGGCCACCGACACGACAGTCCGAAGACGCCGGCCCGCGTCAGTCCTCCTCGGCCAGTACCTCCTCCATCGCCGACAGGAAGCCGTCGATATGCTCGTCCTGCACCGGGGCGGAGATCGTGACGCCGATGCCGCCGCTCATCGAGTAGCCCTTCAGGAACAGAGCCAGGTCGATGCGGCCCGCCAGGTCGCCGTCCGGCAGCGTCGTCGCGCTCCGGTAGTCGGTGATCGGCTTGTCGGTCATGTAGAAGTGGAGCCCGGCGCCCGCGCTGACCACCCTGCTGGGTACGCCAGCCCTGTCGAACACGTCGACCAGCCCCTCGTGTAGCTTCCCGCGCAGCCGGTCGACGTGGGCGTACACCTCCGGCGTCAGCCCCCTGATAGTCGCCAGGCCCGCCGCTAGGGTGAAGGAGTTGCCGGAGAACGTGCCGCTCTGGCTCAAGCCCGTCGGTTCGCCGGTGTTGTCGAGCATCCCCATGTACTCGTCCTTGCCGCCGATGGCGCCGATGGGGAAGCCGCCCCCGAACGCCTTGCCGAATATCGTCACGTCCGGCTCGACTCCCGCCCTGCCCTGCGCGCCCCCGGGCCCGGACCTGAAGCTCACCACCTCGTCCATCACCATCGGTATGCCCAGCTCAGTCGTGATGTCGCGAATGAAGCGCGTGAAATCCTCCGACACCTCCCACGAGCTCGGCTTGGCGTCGTAGAAGAGCCCGGCGATCTCGTCCTTCTGCTCCCGCAGGATCAGCTCGACCGACTCCCGGTCGCTGTACGGCAGGATGACCGCGTCCTCCTCGGCGGTCCGCGACATGCCATCCCATGCCGCAACGGCGTTCGGGGAGTCGGCGGGACCCGCCCGGTCCAGTGGCGGCGCAGAGCTCACCTCCAGCGCGTCGTGGCTGCCGTGGTAGCCACCCTCGAACTTGGCAATCTTCGGACGTCCCGTCTTCGCCCGGACCAGCCGCGTCGCGTGGAGGGACGCCTCGGTGCCCGAATTGCAGAACCGCACCTTGTCGATGGACGGGAAGCGGGACGTGATCTCCTCGGCGATCTCCGCCTCCAGCTCCGTCGGGCCGCCCAACCCCAGCCCGCGCTCGACCTCCCGCTGCACCGCGGCGATCACGTCCGGGTGGCTGTGGCCCAGCATCATCGCCGAATGGTGGTTTCCGAAGTCCACGTACCGGTTGCCGTCGATGTCCCAGATGTAGCAGCCCTCGGCCTTCGCGACATAGTGCGGGTACGGCGGCGACCAGTAGGCGCCCTTGATGACGCCCCCGGGCATGACCGGAACGCCCCGCTCCCACTGCGCCCGGGACTTCGGCGTCCTGCGCCGGTACTCCTCGACAAGCGACTCCTTCGACCTCGTCATGTCGTCCTCCTCAATCCCTTCCCCCGAGGGGCAAGACTAAGATGGGGGCTCTCTTCGCCGTCCCTTCCCCCCGAGGGGGAAGGTTAGGATGGGGGCTCTCTGCGTCCTCAGCGCCCTCTGCGGTCAAGCCCCCCGTCCCGCGCGGCGTCGGCGACCTTGCGCGTCGCCTGGATCATGTCGGCCAGATCTTCCTCGGTGAAATTGGGAATCATCTGCAGCCCCACGCCGCGGTTCATGAGCGCCTCGCCCTTGGGGCACTCGACCTGGCGGTAGTCGACGGCGCGCTCCCGGCCGTAATCGAGCGGGAAGCGCGTCTTGCCGTACAGCTCCGGCCCGGCCAGGAACGGGTTGCGGTACAGCGGGCCCACGTCGCCGGAGCCCACGTACGGCCCGCCCATCGGCACGCCCTCGGCGCTGACCGCTGCGGCGAAGTCGTTGGCCGTGCAGCCCAGCGCGTCCGTGTCTATGGTGAAGCCCAGGTTCCAGTATGTGTGGCGGTCGCCGGGCTTCACCGTCTGCGGCACTATCTCGTCCACGTCCGACAGCCCGTCGATGATGTTGAGGGCGCTGCGGACCTTGTTCTCCACGTACCCGTCAAGCTTGCCGAGCTGGTTCAGCAGCAGGGCCGCGATCATGTCGTTGATCTTGTAGTTGGGCGCGAGGAAGTAGTTGGCGTAGGGCATCCCCTCCAGCGGCCCGTTGTCGCGGGGCAGCGCCGCGTCGCGGAACAGTATCGCCCGCTCCCACAGCGCCCGGTTGCTCGTGAACACGGCCCCGCCCATGCCAGCCGACAGGGTCTTGCCGCCGAAGCTGATACCGGCGATGTCGCCAATCGACCCGACGATCCGGCCCTGGTGCTCGGCGAGGTGGGCCTGGCAGGCGTCCTCGATCAGGAATATGCCGTGCCGGTCGGCGATCTCCCTCAGCGCTGTCATGTCGCAGACGTTCCCGAACAGGTGCACCGCGATGATGGCCCGCGTCCTCGGCGTGATCTTCGCCTCCACGTCCTCGGGGTCTAGGGTGTAGGTCTCGTCGATGTCGGCGAATATCGGCACGCAGTTGTGCAGCAGCGCGCCTATGATGCTGCCGCCCGACGTCCACGGCGAGACGATGATCTCGTCGCCGGGGTCGGGATTCACCGCCCCGATGCACGTGTGCATGGCCGACGTGCCGGAGTTCACCGTGACCACCCACTCGACTCCGTGCCTCTCGGCGAACGCCTCCTCGAACCGGTCGACGACGGGGCCCCTGCCCACGTTGCCCGACCTGATCACCTCGGCAACCGCCTCCACGTCGTCCTCGCCGAAGTCGTGCCCCGGCCCATACCCGCCGGTTCGGACCGGCTCCCCTCCATGTATCGCCAGCTTGTTGCTCATGTGTGTTACACCTCCAGGCCGAGCAGCTCGATTGCGTTTAGACCCAGTATCTTGCGCTTGTCCTCGTCGGATATGTCGGCCGTGACCACCTTGCCGATCTGGTGGCGCGCGTCCAGCAGGGCCATGTCAGTGCCGAACAGGACCCGGTCGGCCCCGGCCTTGTTGACCGAGTTCTCGATCGCGCCGTGGGCCGCGCCGGAGCCGCACGTCTCCAGGTAGAGATTCGGGACCGCTCGTGCGGCCTCGACGGCTCTATCGCCGGCGCTGCCCCCGGCGTGGGCCAGCACCCACCTGACACTTGGAAAGCGCTCGGACAGCGCCGTGAAACGCCTCTTCAGCGTCACGCCGGGCGGGTCGAACGAGTACCCCCCGTGCATCATCACGGCCAGCCCGCGCTCGTTCAGCCACTCATAGATCGGGAAGTAGGCGGGGTCGTCGTTCGGCTTGCGGAAGTAGTCGGGGTAGATCTTCAGGTACTTCATGCCGAGGTCGCCGAACGCCCGCTCCAGCTCCCTGATCGCCTCGTCGGGGTAGTGCGGCGTGACGAATGCCACCGGGGCGAAGCGGTCGGGCCGCCGCGAGCACAGCTCGGCCACCAGGTCGTTGGCGTACCGGGCGTCGCCGTAGAAGATGCAGTTGATGCACGCCAGATCGATCCCGGCGTGGTCCATGATCTCCAGGTACCGGTCGATGTCGCCGTCCACGCCGTGCCGTCCCCAGTTTCCCAGGTGCGTGTGAAAGTCGACTACCGGCGTGTCCACGTCAGCCCACCCCCAGGAGACGCTCGGCGTTACCGGCGCATATCGCCGCCAGCGCGTCCGGGCTCAGCCCGCAGTGGTGCAGGCTGTAGAGCTGGGGCGACATCGCCATGTCGGGGAAGCGCGAGCCGAACAGCACCCGCTCGGGGCCGATGGCCTCGACCGCCGACGTGATGCCGCCCGTCACCACGAACCGGGACAGCTCGAAGTCCAGGTTGGGCAGGGCCCGCACCAGCGGCAGCGCCCACGAGGCGTCGTTGTACTTCGCCTCGCACAGCACCGCCCTGACGTCCGGCCGCGCCGACAGCGTCTCGTATACGTCGCGCGGGTCGATGGCGTGCGCCGTGCCCAGCACCTCGTGCTCCACCGGCAGCCACACGGGGATGCCCGTGCCGGCGAGCCAGTCCAGCCACGGCCCGACGACCCAGTCGCGAAACGGGTAGTTGTGGACGCCGGGCAGCATCCTGACCGACGTGACCCCCTCGGCCTCCACGTGCGCGGCGACCCTGTCCAGGTCGTCGAACGCGGGGTTGCACACGAACTGCGGCACGAAGTCGGGCCGGCCGCGCACCGACTCCATCAGCAACGAGTTGCCCTCCACGGAGTCGTAGGTCGCCGCGTGGGGCGCGTAGACGAGCGCCCGCCCAATGCCGGCCCGGTCCATCTCGCTCCGCACGCCGTCGACCGTGTCCACCGCGACGGGCCGGTCGTGCCGCCGCCCGAGGGACACGTTGGCGTCCAGCACGGCGACGGACGGCCTGAAGTCCAGCTCCACGTTACCCATAGCAGCAACGGAGTGTAGCACACGAACCGGGGCCCCACAGCAGCCCCGCGTTCCCCTGCATGACGACACCTTACAGTCGTCGTCCCTGCGAAGGCAGGGACCCAGAGGGGTGGAAGGGTGGGGTCCCGTGTTGGTCGCGGCAACAGGAAAGTGGGCAGACCCTGACCCACCCTCACATCATCCCGTCTTACTCTGCGCCCTCCGCGCCCTCTGCGGTGAATCTCCCCCGCCGCCGCTGGAGCCAGCCGGCGAAGGCCAGCAGCCACGCCTGCACCACCGTGAGCAGCGCGATCAGCATCGTCGCGTCGAAGAAGAAGCCCTCCGGGAACATGGCCAGCAGCATGTGGCGCCTGGGGTCGAGCTGCCACAGGTCGTTGCTGAAGCTGATGAGGTGGAACGCGAGGAACAGCCTGTTGAACCCGATCAGCGATCCGACCCCTGCCAGCACGGCGAGCCCCAGCGTCACCAGCCCGCCATAGGACAGCAGGCGCACGGCCAGCGCCACGGCCTCTCGCCTCAGGAGCCACGCCGCAGCCGCCAGGAACAGCGCCATGTACGCGGCGGCGATGTATTGGACGGCGTAGACGCCGCGCACGAGCCCCTTCACGTCGCGCATGTGCAGGGTTTCTCGCTCGCCGTAGATGCTGCGCTCGACGCCTGACACGAGCACGCGGACGTCCAGTAGCTCCGTGTCGTCGTTGAAGTAGGTGCGGATCTGCCGCCCGGCGTCGATCAGCTCGGCGCGCTCGATGCCGGTGCGCCTGGGGATGTCGTACCGGTCGAACCCGTAGCTGTACAGGCCCGGGAAGTTGATGACCAGCCGCACGTTGGTGGAGATGAGCAGCAGCGGCACGAATGCCACGAACACCACGGCGGCGGCAATCTTCAGAATATGCATGGCGTCCAGTCTAGCAGCCGCACCGTCGGGCACAAGGCCTTGCAGTCAGCTTGTATCTGTTCAGGCTTGGTGAGACGTGGGCAGCCTCGCTCTCCTGGCAGGGTCGGGCCGACCCCACCCCAGGTCCCCTTCGGCAGGCTCAGGGCAGGCTCTCGGGGCTCGGGACGACATCGTAGGTGGCCTGCTAGCGCATCCGGCAACGGCCCGAGTAGCCTACCGTCGCGCCCAGGATGGGGTGAGACATCTGGAAGTCTACGGCGAAGCAGTCGTCAGCCTCTCCTGTCTCCACTATGCGGCCGCCGCCGAAGGGCGATAGCCAGGTCGGGAAACTGACCGCCAGCCCAAGCAGCGGCACACTCAGCACATACCTCTCGATGTTGTAGACAAGGCTCCCGCCGTCGCCGACGCTCACGCTGGACTCGATGCCGAGGCCGTGTCTCGTGGTCTCCAGGATCCTGTGGTGGGCGAGGAATATCATCGAGGACTCGAAAGTCACGTCATTGGGGAAGTTAGGGTTGCCCTCGAATACACGGAGCCAGTGCATCGCACCCTCAGCGTCGGTCCGGTTACCCAGGGTGAACCCCACGTCTGAGCCGCCGCGCGGGACCGGGGCCCGGAAGAGGGCGTAGGAGAGCATCGCCAGCGGCCTGACCAGCGGATTCACGCGGACAGTGTCCATGACTCCGCTCGCATCCACTGCGGGCTCGAGGTAGTGCCTCCGCACCGCCGGATGCAGGCGGCTGAAGTCCTCGCCCAGTGCCCGCACGATGGGTGAAACGGCACCGGACGTCATGTCCACGGACTCGCGCACCTGTCGTGATCGGCTACCCGGAAGCGAGCGATATCTCCAGCTCGTCCATCGACAGGCGGCCCCTAGGCTCCTGGCCGAACCCTACGAAGGAGAAGCCGTAGCTGATGGCCCCTCCCAGCAGCGTGTCGAGCGGCGCAGGGCCGTCTGCCAGCGACGTCCAGCTCATGTGCCACAGGGACTCGTCGTTCTCGAGGGTGAACCTGAGCGGCTCGTCGGCCCAGCGGCCGTCGCTGATCTCCAGGGGGTTCGACGTGTAGTGCCACCTCGTCCCGGCCAAGTTTACCCAGAAGTTGCAGCTCGCGCCGTCCAGCTCCAGCCCGTCGCCGCGCAGGTACACGGAGACATCCGCGCCGCGCAGGTCGACCGGGCCCTCGTCGTCCCAACTACGGTAGTAGATGAGCGGCAGGACCGAGACCGGCGCCTCGGGCGTGTCGGCGCTCCACCTGTGCTCGTCGGCCCAGACGTAGCCGGAGTCGTTCACCCCTCCCGAAGTCTCGTGGGTGGTCAGGATGAAGATGTTGGTGCGGCCCAGCACGCTCTTGTGATAGTCGTACGAGCACCAGCGCTCCGGGCCCTTGTCGAAGCTCGTCCTCAATACTGTAGCCATGGATAGTCGCATCCTCCTCTGGTCCGGCGTTCGAGTGTGCCCGATGGGGCACGACACGCTAGTATAGGCGCACGCGCGACCACCGCAAGTCCAATTCAGATTTGGTAACTGTTCAGACCCGGTGTGACGTGGGCGCAATTGCTCTACGGCGGCGCGAGAGCCCCCATCCTAACCTTCCCCCTCGGGTGGAAGGGACTGAGAGGCCACTGATGGAGACATTTCCGCCGACCTTTGCCGGGCTGCAGGACCTCGTGGCCCGGCTTCGCGGCCCGGAGGGATGCCCCTGGGACAGGGAGCAGACCGGCGCCAGCATGAGGCACTTCGTCCTCGAGGAGACCTACGAGCTGCTGGAGGCGATCGAAGGTGACGACCCAGGGGCTCTGGCCGAGGAGCTGGGCGACGTGATGTTCCACCTCGTCTTCCAGGTCCACATGGCGAAGGAGGAGGGCCGCTTCGACGAGGCCGCCGTCTTCCAGTCGGTCATCGACAAGCTCGTGCGGCGCCACCCCCACGTCTTCGGCGACCGCAAGGCGTCGGGGGCCCAGGAAGTCCTCGACAACTGGCAGGACCTCAAGCGGGCCGAGAAGGGCGAGGACGACGACAGCTCGATCCTGGACGGCGTCCCGAAGTCGCTGCCGGCGCTGGCGCAGGCCCACGCCATCCAGCAGCGCGCCGCGGGCGTAGGGTTCGACTGGGAGGACGCCGGCGGGGTCCTCGACAAGGTGGCCGAGGAGCTCGCCGAGCTTGCCGATGCCGAGAACGACGAGGAGCGCGAGCGTGAGATGGGCGACCTGCTCTTTTCGGTCGTCAACGCGGCCCGGTGGATGAACATCGACAGCGAGGCGGCCCTGAGGGCCGCGGACGAGCGCTTCAGGCAGCGCTTCGCCACCATGGAGACCTTGAGCCGCGAGAGGGGCGTCGAGCTGAAGTCCCTGGACATGGACGCCAAGGAGGCGCTGTGGCAGGAAGCCAAGCGCCTCAGCGCCAGCCCGACCCGTTCGCCCTGAGGCTCTCCTGAGCTTGTCGAAGGACCTGTCGAAGCGTCTACGAACGGATTGGGCTAGGAGTTGCGCGTAGGCCTCAGGATACCCGGCACGGCGAACAGGATCGCGCCCACGAGGGCCGTGCCCAGCCCCACCGACACCAGGGTCGCCGTCTGCACGCTGGTTATCTCCGCGATGCCGCCGAGCAGCAGGCTCCCGACCGGGTAGAGGGCCACCGTCATCGCGCCCAGGGACGCAACCCTGGCCCGGAGCCCGTCCGACACCAGCGTCTGGACCCACGCCCCATGGATGGCGAACCCGCCCGACAGGGCCGCCCCCATCACCACCAGGACAGGCATCGCCGCCGCCACCGACGTCACCCGCGTCAGCGCTATGAGCGCGACCACCACCACGCCGAGCGCTGCAACGATCGCGACTCCTCTGTTGCTCGGAGTCGGGACAGATGCGACAACCGCGGCGCCAATGACCGTGCCTGCGCCCAGCGACGTCATCAGCAGGCCCAACCCTTTCGGCCCGGCGCCGAAGACCTCCGCGGCGTACACCGGCATCAGCCCGTTCATGACGGGCATCAGCAGGAGGACCATCGTGACGACGATCATCATAAGCCCCAGCAGCACCGGCTCCCGGACGATGAACTGCACCCCTTCGGCGAGCTGGCCCACCGGCCCCCGGCGCGCTTCCTCGCTGGCGGCTCTTGGCGCCGGAGTAAGCCCGGACACTGCGAGAGCCGAGAGCAGATACAACCCGCTGCCGACGGCCAGGGCGGGCACGGGACCCACCGCGGCCAGGACGATCCCGGCCGCCGTCGGCATGACCAGCCTGGAGCCGTTGAACGCCATTATGTTTAGCGCAAACGCGTTGACCAGCGACCGCCTCGGCACCGTCGTTGGGATCACGGCGGCGCGCACCGGCTCCCACAGCGCCCACGACACGCCCATGGCCACCACGTACCCGAACAGCACCGGCATCGCCACCATGTCCAGCGCGAGCAGCACGGCGAACACAGCCGTTACCAAGGCCTGGTAAATGGACACAGCCACCATCAGCTTCCGGCGGTCCCACGCGTCCGCTATCACGCCGGCAACCGGGCTTACGACCAGAAACGGCAGGGCGTCGATGCCCATCAGAAGGGCCGTCATCAGGGGCGACCCCGTCAGGCTGTAACCCAGCCAGCCGACGACCAGCAGGTGCGTCCAGAATCCTGCCCCGGTGGTCATGGTCGAGGTCCACAACAGGCGGAAGTCCCTGAAGTAGAGCGAGTCCAGCGTGTGCAGCCGCCGCGGGGCGCCGACTCCGCGAATTCGACGCGCGCCCGGCGCCATCGCTCTGCGGACGGCCCCGGGGCGGCGCGCCACGGGCTCCGGAGCGCCGGTGTCGGGCGCTTCAAGTGATCCGGCAGACTGCATCCTTCGACTCCTCCCTGGACGGCTGCTTGGGACGCCACAAGACGCCCCCGGCAGGCAGTTAACATGAATTAGAAATCATGAATAATTCATTTGTAGCATCGGAGTAGCGCCCCGTCAACTATAAATTCGGACTGTTTTTGTCCCTATTACATGAAGCATGGTTCCCTACTCCTGCCACAAGTCCCGGGACAGCGTGGAGAGTCCTTCGCACCCACCGGAGAGTGCGGTGGATGAGCCGCCAATGGGTACCCGTTCTCGGACAGTTCAACGTGACTTGACTCGGTATGCGTCCCTAGCTACGCTTCACGCAAGCAGGACTCAGGCTGGTCGGCCTGGCTGCACTGCTGGAGCCAACCCCATGAAATGGCTCAACTGGATATTCGTACCCGCAGCGTTCGGCATCGGGTGGTTCGTGGTACCCGTACTGATACCCGTGGCCTGGGGGTTGGGGTTCGTCCCAAAGCCGGAATCCGGCTGGCTTCTCACCGCGATCGGCCTTCTGAGCTCCTTGGCGGGCGGCTTCTGCGGGGTTTGGATGTCCCAGGCCATGGCGCCATCGCTCCGCAAAGAGACAGCGCTCCTCGGCGCCGCCATAATCGTGCTGATGGCAGTCCTCCTGGACGGGCTCGGCGACCCCTCAAGCGCCTTGGTGTGGTTGAACGTCGTCCTGGCGAGCCTGGCTGCGCTGGGGACGGCGGCCTGGGTCTACCGGAAGCTGCCGGCGGCGGCGAACGCCTGACGTCGCCTTTGCCTAGCAGCCAATAGGCTCGAGGCAGTCCAAGCCAAGGGCGCTCTTGGGGTATACTCTCCGGCATGTCTCCCGAGACCCTGCCCTCGGACCCTCCCGGCGATTCCACCCTGGCCGAGATCGAGGACCACGCCGTCCAGATGGCGCGGCGAGCCGGCCAGACCCTCATGGGCTACTTCGGCTCTCCCCTTGACGTCGACTTCAAGGACGAGGCGGCGAGCGACCCCGTCACGAACGTCGACAGGGAGGTCCAGGGCGATCTCGTCCATGCAATCTCCAATGCGTACCCGGAGCACGGGATAGTCGGCGAGGAGGACGAGGAAGCCGGAGAGGGCGTCGCGCCCGATTACGTATGGGTCCTCGACCCGCTCGACGGCACGAAGAACTTCATGAACGGCCTGCCCGTCTTTGCCTCCTCCATAGGAGTGCTGTACCGCGGCGCGCCCGTGGCGGGCTCGGTCTACGTGCCATGGCCGGGAGAGCCGGAGGGCGTGGTGATGCACGCTCGCAGGGGAGGGGGCGCATACGCCGGGGGCGAGCGCATCGAGCTGTCCGACGCCCAGGAGCCCGTGCCAGTCAGGCTGACCGCCCTGCCCGAGTCATTCCACAGGGCGTTCAGGTTAGGCGCTCCCATGAAGGGCCGGGCAGGAGAGCTCAGGATCACGGGCAGCACCGTCTACGAGATCGCAATGGCGGCGCGGGGCGTGGTCCAGTATTCGTTCAGCGGCGCGCCCTACCTGTGGGACGTGGTGGCCGGGTCGGTCATAGTCGCGGAGGCGGGGGGACTCGTGATGACAGCCGAGCGCCGCCGGAGCCGCATCCCCCTGGCGCCGGCCACTCTTCAGTGGTCGGAGATCGGCTCCTTCTTCCCCGACTGGGACGAAGGCGTCACGCTAGACCGGATGCGACGCAGGCGCGGCCCCATGCTGTGCGGCAGCCCGAGCATCACGCGCTTCGTAGCCCGCAACCTGCGCCCACGCCGCTGACACGCACTGCCCCACCGGAAGTCCCACATTGTTGGGATGACCTGCGTAGGACTCAGATTGGTACCTGTCAGACTTGATGAGATGGCAAAGCCCGTCGCATGTAGGCGGTGGCCGTCTGCTTCACCAGGGACACGGCCTCTTCCGGTAGGGGCGACTCGCCGAGTCGCCCTAACACGTTGGGCTGCGGGCGAATCGGAGCCGGGAGCCATGCTCGGTTCTGGATCAATACACCCTAGCAGGCTCATCTAGCCTGAGTCAGGTAGACAATCCCGCATCCCAGGCGCGACCCCTACCGACCCCCACCGACAATCGCTTCCCTTGGCGACGGTAGGCCCCATGTGATCTTCGTCGTTACGTCGAAGGTGAGAGTATCCAGGGTCGCGTACGGGGCGACAAGCCCGCGGACGTGAGCATCGAACTCGCTCGCGGACCCCGGGTCCATGCGCTCTCTCGAGAAGCCGTTGCGAGCGTGGAATAGCTCCACGTACCCGTCGATGCTCATCGAGTATTGCTGCGGCGCCGTCTGCCTACTGCCCGCGACCGTAAAGAGCTTCCGGCGCCCGAGCTCATCGACCAGGTCGTAGGGCGCGAAGTCCTGGTTGGTCGAGTACCTTGGGATGATCTTGTTCAGGTCGTCGATCCAGGGTGCGGCGTCCATTCCTCGGCCCCCAACGATTGCCAGGCAGCCGCGGTCCGCCAGGGCCCCGGCCATCCGGGGCAGCACCACGTACCAGTCCATCCAGTGAAGGCTCGCGCCGGCTACGATGAGGCTGTACAGCGTGTCGTACGGGAAATCCTCGGCGCCCTGGCAGACCCACCTGATGTTTGGTTGGTCGCCTCCAGGCCGAGAGCGGCCGATCTCGATCATGGCCGCCGACTGGTCCACCGCGTCGACCCGGTCCACTCGAGCCGCCAGCGGACGCGCCACGTCGCCCGTCCCGCACCCGATATCGAGCACAACACGAGGCTCGTCGTGTATTAGACCGTCGAGCACCTCGAAGACCTCGTCGGAGTACGGCGGATAGTTGACGTAGGCCCCGGCTACGCTCTTGTCCTTGAATTGGTCCGCGTACTCCGGTCCGAGGTGCTTGGGCTTTGGGATTATCAACGCCTTCCCCCGGTGGAGTGTACCAGAGGCCATGTTGCTGCTGACCCCAGTGGCGGCCCTTCTCCCGCGCACTGTGGGAGACCGTT
Source organism: Dehalococcoidia bacterium (assembly GCA_965116315.1). Taxonomy (GTDB): domain Bacteria; phylum Chloroflexota; class Dehalococcoidia; order Lucifugimonadales; family CAJWER01. The sequence goes on along the minus strand of OZ220672.1, from coordinate 3,678,654 downwards.
GTTGACCTCCACGTTGCGCATATCCATAATGGCCAGCTAACTGGGGGAAGGGGTGTAGGGTCATGATCGATTGGCTTGGCATCAGCCACCTTTTCGAGCTCTCCGGGATGGAGGCGATTGCCGGCTTCTTCACCCCCCTGGCGATCTTCGCCGTCTTCTTCGTGGCCCAGGTCATCCTGCCGGCCAGGCGGGTCACCGGCTACGTCGTCAATTCCGAGACCGGCGAGCCCCGCAACTACCGGTTGAACGGGCTCCTGGTGTTCCTCATCGCCATCGTCGTGTGGGCGTTCGTCTTAGAGCGCATCGGGATACCGCGTGACTGGTTCTACCGTTCCTCCATCTATGCGGTGGCCGGGGGGACGGTCTTCTGCTTCTTCTTCTCGCTCTGGGCCCTGCTCAGCCAGCCGGAGGGCCACATCAAGAACCCGTTCCTCGCTTTCTGGGAAGGCCGCTCCCTGGAGCTGCCCTTCTTGAACGAGCGCTTCGACGTGAAGATGTATCTGTACGTCGTCGGCGGGACCATGTTGTCGCTCAACGCCCTGTCAGGCGCCGCGTACCACTACGAGCTCTTCGGCGAAGACTCCAATCCGGGCGTATTCCTGTTCGCGGGGTTCCTCACGTTCTACGTGTTCGACTACTTCGTCTTCGAGCGCGTACAGCTATACACCTACGACCTGATCCACGAGCACCTCGGCTTCAAGCTGATCTGGGGAGGCCTGGTTATCTACGGATGGCTCTACATCCTCCCGCTGTGGGGCATGGCCGTCCATCCGAACCCCGGATTCTCGACGCCGCTGACGTACGTCTGGCTCATCGTGACGGCGACGCTGTTCATGGTCGGGTGGGGCATCTCGCGCGGCGCGAACATGCAGAAGTACACCTTCAAGCGATGGCCCGACCGCAAGTTCCTCGGGATCATCGAGCCGGAGTACATTCAGGCCGGCGAGCGCAAGATCCTGTGCAGCGGCCTGTGGGGCTACGCCCGCCACTTCAACTACCTGGGCGAGGGCTTCGCCTCTTTCTCGATGGGGCTGGCATTCGGCCACTTCGCCAACCCCTGGGCGTGGACCTACTTCGTCTTCATCGTATCGCTGTTCACCTGGCGCCAGCGGGTAGACGAGTCGAACTGCGAGCAGAAGTACGGCGCCGACAAATGGGCCGAGTACCAGGCACGGGTGAAGTACCGGATCCTACCGGGCATCTATTGACCAGGTAGCGTTGACCTTACTAGGGCGCGTCGACCATCTTCAGCAACGTGAGGACGGTCCGCCAGTTCCTCATGGTGCTCGCCGTCCGCAGCCGCGAGGCGAGGTACTCGTTCGTCAACTTGCTGCGGGCGACGCCGTTGGGGTAGTGCAGGTATACGTGGCGGCCCCTCACTTCGAAGGCGTCCGGCGGGGAACGTTGGGGGTCGAGACGCGACACGGCCTCTGCACCGGGCGCGGCCCCGAGGAATGCTACCTGGAGGAACCGCGGATCGCCGGAAGTATCGAAGGGGTTCGAGGCAGCGACCTGCCGTAGCTCCTCCCCCGAGCGCACGACGACAGCCGTCTCGTAGCCGAACTGCTGCCGAATGGCCTCGGTCACGATGGCAGGCGCCCGCTCGGCCAGGTCCCGCGGCGCTTCGAACACGACGTTGCCGCTCTGGATGTAGGTCTTCACCGACCCGAAGCCGGCCGCGGTGAATATGTCCCTCAGGTCTGCCATCGGCAGCTTGTTCTTGCCGCCGACGTTGATCCCTCGAAGAAGGGCAACATAGCGTTGCTCGCCGCTGGTCAATGTCTACACTCTGCCGGGCCAGCCCGAAACTGAGCGGTCACACACCCTCGACGACGATCACGCTGGCCTTCGCGGCCCTCATCCGAATCTCCTTGATTTCGAGGTACTCGGGTGAGGTCAGCCAGCCCTTTGCCTTCTCGACGCTGTCGAACTCGATCACAATGATGCGGTCGGGCACCCAGTCGCCGTCGATGACTTCGATAGCTCCGCCGCGCACCAGGTATCGCCCCCCATGTGCCTCCACCGTCGCTCCAACCCTGCTGCGGAACTCGGCAAAGAGGGCCTGGTCCTGTATCTCATCATGGATGATCGCGTAACCTGCCATGTCGTTCTCTCCCTTCCTTCTTCCCTGTGGCTCCCCAGTATAACCGCGCCGAGATAGGCGGGCTACCGCGAGCCCTCCACCCGCACCGTAACGATGTCTATGCCATGATACTTCCTGTGGCGCACGGAAGACGCATAGTGTCGCAGCAGCCAGAATGATATCTCATGCTCCTCCGGGACCTCGGCCTGCTCGGACAGGTGGGCCAGCCGGTCTTCGATGTTCTCCTCGTCGAAAACCGCCAGGAACTCCAGCTCCACCGCCTCTCCGGGGCGGGCCGCAACCACCAGGCGCGGCGCGCCACCGGCTCCGTAATCGTCTCCGGCCTGCAGCAGGCTGGACAACGTCTCCTCACCCGCGGCCCGCAGCCGCTGTGTGGACGCCTCGTTCCACCCGATCCTCGACGCAAGCGCGCTTAGGAATGCGTCGATCTTGGGCAGGGCGGCCATGTCCAGCATGGTCTCCAGCCGCGTATGCCGCGGGCTGGTCAGCTCGATGAACAGGGTCATGAGGATAGCGGCGAGGACACCCACGGTCAGGCCGTTGCCGAGCGACGCGCCCCACGTCTGGCCCAGCAGGTCGGCCAGGATGTCCTGGCTCTCCAGGCCCACCCCGAGCGACAGGGACACTCCCACCACCAGGGCCTTGCCGGGGTCCAGCCCGCCCTGGGCGACCATCCTGATCCCCTCCACGAAGAGCAGCCCCATTATCATCAGCAGGAAGGCCCCCATCACGGGACTGGGAATCGTGAGCAGGACGGCCGCCGCCTTCGGCAGGAACGCCAGCACGACCAGCATGGCGCCTATGGCATACCCGACGCTGCGTGCCGCAACCCCTGTGAGGTTGATGAGCGCCACGTTGGACGGCGTGTAGACAATCGTGGGCAGCGTCCCCGCAATTCCCGCCAGGAACGTGCCCAATGCGTTGGTATTGACGGCTCCCTGGACCAGGCGGAAATCGGTCGCCTGCGGGCTGACCCGCGACACCCCCTGGATGACAACGCCGTCGCTGCTCGTCTTTATGCCGACCACGAGACTCACGATCAGGAACGCCGGCAGGAGTGTCCAGAACTCCACGCCCGGCGCCAGGTCGAATCCCGGCCAGGCTGATACGTCGGGAACGTAGAGCCAGCGAGCATCGACCACCCCCTGGGGGTCGTAGAGTCCGAAGGGGACAGCGACCGCGCTGCCGGAAGCGATCCCAATGAGCGGCGCCCATAACCGCCATAGCCCCGTTGCCCGCATGGCCAGCACGACGGCGACCGCCAGCGTCGCCGTAGCGACGACCAGGCCGGCGGCCGGTGGGGCTCCCTCCGGGACTTCACCGAGCCTGGCGACCGCGACGGCCATGACGGCCACCGCTATCAGCATGAGCGCGATGCCGGAGACGACCGGCGTGATGACTCGCCTGAGCAGCGGGAGCCACCCGGCCAGGGCGAACTGGACCAGCGACGACAGGACGATGAGGCCCGTGAGCATGGGGAGCCCGCCCTGGGTAATCGCCAGGACGGAGACCGCTATGCAGTGGGGGCCGGCGCCGGACATCAGCACGTGCCCGGCTCCCAGCCTTCCGCCCCGCCCCGCCTGCAGGGCGGTGACGACTCCGCCGATTGCCAGCCCCGCGAATATCGCCCACGAAAGGTAGTCTCCCCCCTGGCCGCCGGCCCGGGCCATGACGGTCACGAACAGGACCGTGTTGGACAGGGCCAGCACGACCCCCTGGAGGGCGACGACCATGGACAGCCGGGGCGGGCATTGTCCGTCCGGCTCGTAGCGAATGTTTTCGTTTACGCGCGCCATCTCCGGCTCCGCTCTACCGCAGTGCAAATCCTATAGGGTGCGGCGGGCCGTGGCTAGACCATGCCCGTCAGGGTAACGGTTCGGACTTGGTGTGAGACGGGCAGCCTTGCCCTTCGACAGCCTCTTTGGCAGGGCGAGAGCCCCCATCCCTCCGGCAAGCTCAGGACAGGCTCAATCTTCCCCCTCGGGAGACCTTTGAACAACCTGTTATTGCGCGCCCATATAGTCGTCGTTCCTGCGGAGGCAGGATTCCTGCCCCAGGAACCGTCCTCCACCTAGAGGGGCGAGGGGAGAGGTCTTCTCCCCGGCGCCACTGCGTTACGCGAAGGTCTCCTCGGGGGGAAGAGGCCGAGCCGCCTACTCCAGCGGCCACGGTACGTTGCGGCGGGGGTCGAGGCGCGGGAAGACGGGATCGTCGAGCACCGCCTCGGTGCGGCGCAGCAGCACGTCGACCTCATCGTCTGACAGCAGCTCGCGCAGCTCATCGCGCAGCCCGTCGGAGGATCCAAGCCGGTCGGCCAGGGCCCTGAGGTCGGGCAGCAGGCCCACCGGCAGCGGCGCGCCCCAGAACTCCAGCATCACAGTGCGCACTTTGAAGTCGGTGTGGAACGTCAGGCCGTGGTCGATGCTCCAGATCGTGCCGTCCGCGCCGAGCACGCAGTGGCCGCCCTTCCGGTCGGCGTTGTTCGCCACCAGGTCGAAGGCCGCGAACCGGCCGAACTCGTCCGCATGGTCCGACACCAGGTCGAAGTAGGTGATGCGCGGGTCCGAGTCCACGTAGAGCTGCATGGAGCCGACTCCGTACGGGCCCTCGCGTATCAGGGTGAGCGGTACCGGCGGCCAGCCGATTGCCCTGCCCAGCAGGTACGCCGCATACTCCCGCCTATACAGGGTCCCGCTGGGAAAGTCGTACAGGGGCCGCTCGCCCGCCTTCGGCTTATAGACGGCACGCAGGAACCGCCCCGGGCCGGCGTCGATCCTCAGCAGGAACGTGTAGTTGGAGCTCCACGGGATCTGCTGCCCGCCGATCACCTCGCCGTCCCGCAGAATGGGCAGCGCCTCCTCCTCGGAAAGCTGCACCGCGACCGCCTCGGCCCCCTCGACACGCTCAGCCGTCATCAACCCCTCTATGCTGGAGATCGGCGGCCTGCCATGCCGCGTCAACCCCCGAGCTACTTCAGCTTCACCAGGTCGTCTGCCAGCACCTTGCGCAGGTCGCCGATCTGGTCGCGTAGCAGCGCGGCGGACTCGAACTCCAGGTTCTTCGCCGCCGTCTTCATCTGCTTCTCCAGATCCTTGATGAGCCGGCGCAGCTCCTCCTTGGGCAGGTCGGGCGAGACTGCGTACGGCGCCTTGGTCTCGGCGACGGCCTGCACCCTCTCGGTGATGTCATGCACCGCCTTGCGTATACCCTGCGGCGTGATGCCGTGCCGCTCGTTGTGGTCCTGCTGGATGCTGCGGCGGCGGTCGGTCTCGGCAATCGCCAGCTGCATCGAGTCGGTCATCACGTCCGCGTACATGATCACCCTGCCGTCCACGTGCCGTGCCGCCCGGCCAATGGTCTGCGTCAGCGAGGTGGAGGAGCGCAGGTAGCCCTCCTTGTCTGCGTCCAATATGGCGACGAGGCTCACCTCCGGCAGGTCCAGGCCCTCCCTGAGCAGGTTGATCCCGACCACCACGTCGTAGACTCCCAGGCGCAGGTCGCGGAGGACCTCGCTCCGCTCCAGCGTGTCGATCTCCGAGTGCAGGTAGTGCGTCCTGACCCCGGCCTCGACCAGGTAGTCGGCCAGCTCCTCGGCCATCCGCTTCGTCAGCGTCGTCACCAGGCAGCGTTCGCCCCGCTCCGTGCGCAGGTGGATCTGGTAGAGCAGGTCGTCGATCTGGCCGCTCGTCGGCTTCACCTCGATCTCCGGGTCGGACAGCCCTGTCGGCCTGATGAGCTGCTCGACGATCTGCTGGGAGTGCTCGAACTCGTACGGCCCAGGCGTCGCCGAGACGTAGACCGTCTGACCGGCGCGCTGCTCGAACTCGGCGAAGTTCAGCGGCCGGTTGTCGAGCGCCGACGGCAGCCTGAACCCATGCTCGACAAGCACCTCCTTGCGCGACTGGTCCCCGCCATACATCGCGCGTATCTGCGGCAGCGTCATGTGCGACTCGTCGATGAAGAGCGCGTAGTCCTCGGGGAAGTAGTCCATCAGCGTGTGCGGCGTGCTGCCCGGCTGCCTCTGGGCCAGGTGGCGCGAGTAATTCTCTACCCCCGCGCAGTACCCCGTCTCCCGCAGCATCTCTATGTCGTAGCGCGTCCTCGACTCGATGCGCTGCGCCTCCAGCAGCCTGCCCTCGCGTCGCATGTAGGCAAGATGCTCCTCCAGCTCCACCTGGATGTCCTCCAGTGCAAGCTGGAGCTTCTCGTCGGACGTGACGAAGTGCTTGGCAGGGTATATCTCCACGTCGTCGGGCTCTCCCTCCACCTCGCCCGTGAGAGGGTCGAGCTGCACGATGCGCTCGATCTCGTCACCCCAGAACTCGATGCGCACGGCCTTCCCGTCCTCGTACGCCGGTACGATCTCCAGGGTGTCCCCCCGCACGCGGAAGTTGCCCCTCGCCATGTCGTAGTCGTTGCGCTCGTACTGCATGTCGACCAGCTGGCGGATCAGGCGGCCGCGGCTGCGCTGCTCGCCCTTCCGCACGTACGCCACGAAGCTCTGGTACTCCTCCGGCGAGCCCAGGCCGAATATGCACGAGACCGATGCCACGATGACCACGTCCCGCCTCGTCAGCAGGGCCCGGGTCGCCGAGTGGCGCAGCTTGTCCAGCTGCTCGTTGATGTCGGCCTCCTTCTCGATGTACGTGTCGGTGCGCGGCACGTACGCCTCGGGCTGGTAGTAGTCGTAGTAGCTGACGAAGTACTCGACGGCGTTATTGGGGAAGAACTCCTGGAACTCCGTTGTGAGCTGGGCCGCCAGCGTCTTGTTGTGGGCGATGACAAGCGTGGGCCGGTTCAGCCGCTCGATCACGCCGGCCATGGTGAATGTCTTGCCGCTGCCCGTCACGCCGAGCAGGGTCTGGTGCCGCAGCCCCTCCGAGAGGCCCACGGAGAGCCCATCGACCGCCTGCGGCTGGTCGCCGGTGGGATCGAAGTCTGATACGAGTTCGAAGTCAGGCAATGGTCACAGCCACAAAGCCTCGACGGGCGCGAGCCGGTGCTCCACCGTATCCACGATGAGAAGAAAAGACTGGAGGGACACAGCGCCGATTATCGGCGGCGCAGACGACTCTCCGAACACGCATACGGCGGTCCGCTCCTGTCCATCCAGCTGGACGCGTACCTCACCTATGCGCCTTTGCTCGACCTCTCCGTTGGCCGGGCGCAGAGCCACGGACTGGAAGGGTTCGACCCCGAGCCGGTCGAGCATGTCGGCCGGCATGGTCAGGAACGGAGCGCCCGTGTCCACCAGGGCGTCCACGGTCTCGGCAAGGCTCCGGTCGTCCGAATACAGGGTGATGGGATGAGTGAACGTACCCACTTATCGCTCCCGCGAGATCAAGGACATCATAGCCCATTCACTTCCGTGACGTATCCCCAACTTCTCGAATGAAGTCGATGACCCGCTCCCTCGCCTCGCGGTTGCGGATCACCAGGGAATGGGATGCGCCGTCGAAGATCTCGAGCCACGCCCCCGGAATGGTCCGCGCCAGCTCCCTGCCCCACTCGACAGGCACCTCGCGGTCGTTGCTGCCGTGAAGCACCAGCGTGGGCACGTGGACCTGGCCCGCATACTCCGCCACGTCCACGTCGGCATAGCCCTTCATGGCGCTCAGCTCGGCCGCGTAGTGACGAACTCGCTGGGCCCTCGGGATCTTATCGGCCGTGCGGTTTAGGAGGCGCTGCCGCTCCCAGTACTCGTCGAGGGTGCCCCGCTCCGCCTGTTCGGGCGGCTCCCACAGGACGCCGAGACTGACCTCCACGCCTGCCGGTCTCCGGTCGAATGCGGCCTCGGGGCCAAGATCCCGGAGGCAGCCTATCTGCTCCGCCACGACCTTCGTGATGTCATCAGGGGGGAAGAGATTCGACGCCGTACCCGTGAGCGTCAGCGACCTTGTTCTGCCCGCTCTCGTCGCCGCAAACGCGATGGCGATTGGGCCGCCTGCAGAGCTGCCGATCAGGTGGACCGGCGACAACCCCAGCTCGTCCAGCAGTCCTTCCAGGTCCTCTGCCATGTCGAGCAGCCCGTACCCACCCTCCGGGCAGGAGGACCGGTAGCACCCCCTGCGGTCGTAGGCGACAAACTGGAAATGGTCGGCGAAGTCGCGCTCCCAGCCCCAGTCACTTCCATCGCGGGGAAGGTCGAGCAGCACCGATTCCAGGCTGGGGAACCCGCCGTGGACGTAGACAACCGGTTCGCCGCACCCGGCGACCTGGTAGTACATCTCGAAACCGTTTACTGTGGTGAAGGGCATGGCCCCGTAAGTACCTCAAATGCCGTGTGCGCTGCTGATAACTGTCCCCAACACTTACCTCGCGCTTCCCCGTTATGTACGCCGGTATGTGACACGCACGATCTCGGAGTGGATTCAGAGGGATGCCGCCACTGATTACACATCCATCCAAGTTTACATTGGGAGGGAAATTTCCATCGGTAGTGCAATCTCTGTCAACTTATGGGACAGACGATACACATCAGAAGAGAAGCCCTGCCTTCCAGGGTGGATGGCGGATGTTCCGGTAAGGGATCGAGAGCGTCAGAAGATGGGATTCCAGCTCAGCCAGTTCGCAGCCGCTTCGCCGCCCCACGCCAGCAGGTAGTAGCGGGGCCACCGCCCGAACGCCACCGCCGTCACATACCGCGACGGGGGGTAGCCCGCCATCGGAGCTAACAGCCGGACAGGATAGAACGGGATGGGACTGAACGCGAAGACCACGATCGTCCACCAGGGCTGCCAGTTGAAGCCTCGCTGGGCTAACCTGGCGATGCGGCTCTCGTTAGCCTCGGCCAGGGGCTTGAGCTCTAGCACTCGCTTGAACAGATGGTAGTCGAACACCGAGGGGGGGACCGTCGCCAGGACGCCTACGGTTGCGACCAGGAAGGGATGATACAACGTCCCCGCATAGAGGACGGCGGGCTCGTGGGGCAGGAGGATGAAGCTGTTCCCGGGTATCGAGTACCAGAAGTAGGCTGAAAGCTCCCACCACTGCGGCGCAACGAGCCAGACGAGGGCGGTGCACGCCGAGGCGCACACCAGCAGCACCGCTCCGTAACCGATGATCTCTTGCTTGGTGAAGCTTGGATGGGTGCGGAGCGCCGTCAAAGCAGGCTCCGCCCGAAGTGGGGCTTGGTGGGCATGAGATTCAGCCCCTCCGTTACCGTTGGGAACAGGTCGACCGTGCGGATTCCCCCGTCGGCCTTGAGCGGCCTGTTGCTGAGAACGGGGACTGCCATGTGCTCTCTGCACAATGCGCCGTGGGAGGAGCGGTGCTCGGGGAACTCCCGCCACCCACGCAGGTCGTAGCCGGGCTTTGCGGTGACCACTATGTCCCCGGTGCGCCGGCTCTTGAACAGGTGCCAGATGTTCTCCAGCGAGTCGGGAAACTCCGTTTCGATCGTCTGCTCCAGCGCCTCCGACCGCGGGATGCTCCCCCGCTGCGTTGGCAGGCGCAGGGGATCGGCCCCGTCGAATGCGTAGGTGTAGTCCTCCCCTTCCCTTCCGAGAACGGCCTCGCCCTCGCTCGACACTACCTTGATCCCGCCGGCCCGCCGCCTGTAGGCGCACCACTCCACCTCTTCCCTGCCCCGTATCGCGTGCAACGCGGCCGAGTGCTCACCCTCTATCTCCCCGCAGTCCAGTGGCGCTTCCCACCTGCCCTCGGACGAGAAGTAGAGGTTGGCAAAGGCGTTCCCCGAGACCATGACGGCCGCGTCCGCCTTCCTCCGCTGGATGAAGGGGTGCTCGAATACGCAGTATCCAAGCTCCGAGAGCAGGGACGATACGTCCAGGTGCCGCGTGGTCTGCGTGTGGCCGTGGTCGCTGGTCACGATGAAGTGGGTGCGGTCCCACAGCCTGTTGCTCCTAAGCCAGTCCAGGAGTCTGCCCACCTGGGCGTCGAGGCGCCGGTATGCGTCCACAGTGCGCCGGTGCTCGGGCCCGTAGCGGTGCGAGAGCTTGTCCACGTCCACCAACGGGATGAAGACGAACCGCGGCTGGCTCCCGTCCGTTCGATCCAGCCACCTGAGCGCCGCCGTCATCACGGCCTGGTCCACAAAGCCGCCCCTCCCAAGGTAGTGGGCGAAGAACATGTAGGGGGTCGAGAGCCTTGGGGAGTAGCTGCCGTTCTTGGCCGACATGCCTCGGGCCACGTCGCAGCGCACAGCCAGTGAGCTCGAGGTGAGCTCGAAGATAGTCTCCAGGTCGGGAGAGAGGTCATCGTCGAGCCGGCCATGAGCCGGGCCGATGTAGGAGCGATGCCCCTTGAGGAACAGTGCGCCGGAGCCGAACTCCGACTTGTCCACCCACCGGATCCCCGGCACGTTGGCGGTCCCCGGGTATTGCCCCGTGAGCATGGGAAGATAGGCTACGCTCGTGACGCTGGGGAGTACGGTGACGCCGGTGTAGTGGAAGCCGTCCGAGAACAGGCCGTTGCCCATGTGAGGGAGCTTTCCCGACTCGGCCAGTGCCCTGAGAACGTCGGGCCGGGCCCCGTCAGCCAGGATGATGATCGTTAGGTCCGTATCGGCCCCTGCTCCCAATAAGGCCCTCTCAAAGGCTCCGGTAGTCCAGCGCAGAGTATGTACCGCTGTCCTCCCAAAGGCAAGTTGAGGGCTGCCCGTTCGTCTTCGCCGCTTGCCCGGCTTCTTGACGCCCGCATCGCCATCCTGTTGAATCGGGCTATCCAGCCCCGGAGGTCTAGCGCCATGGCCGACTATGAACCCCTCGACATTTCCGCCTGGTGTAATGCGTCCCTCGAAGCCCTCGAGGCCGAAGAAGAACCGGTCGCCGGCCATCAGTCGTTCCGGGGCCTGCCCTTCCAGGTGGACGGCCTCGTGACCCTGGCAGAGGGCACACCGTCTGTCATCATCCCCATCGGCGGGCCCGTCAGCCGGATCATCTTCGCCCACACCCAGCTCGAAACGACGGTGTCCGAGGACGGGCGCTGGGGGCGGCACGTCGCCGACTACGTGTTCAGGACCGCTGACGGCGGCAGCGAGTCGGTGCCGATCAGGGAGCGGTTCGAGATCGGCGTCGTGCCCGGGCGCGGCACGGTGCCCGGGGGCCTCACGTCCCAGTTCAGGGCCGTCTCGGACAGCGAGCCCGAGCTGCAGCCACGATACCACGGCGAGGTCGGCAGGGCGGGCTGGCGCCTCATGGAAAGCACGGGCGAGACGACCCGCTTGTACTACCTCTGGGCCTGGCGCAACCCCAACCCGGACGTGGCCGTAGAGTCGGTGGAGCTAGTGCCGCGCGGACCCAGGTTCGCCGTGGCCGCCATCACACTGGGCCACGCCGACGAGCACCCCTTCGCCCGTGAGGGCCGCGTGCCCGTACGCGTCGTGCTCAAGGACGAGGAACGCGCCTCGCGTGCCTTCGACCTGGATGTGTCCGTCGACAGGGGCGTTGCCACATACGCGCAGCCGCTGCCCGACCAGCCCGCCGCGAAGTTCCTGGACGACCGGTACAGGGGCTGGGGCCAGCGCGCCAACGACAAGTCCAGCCCGGCCTACGTGGAGATGACCGGCACGCCGTCGGCGACCGTCACGGTCAGCCAGGGCGGCGAGAGCCTGGGCTCCGTTCGCTGGGGCGATGTGCTGGCGGAGGGGGCGGCCGAGACCCCGAAGACCAGGATCGAGCTCACCGAACCGGGCCGGAACTGGGTCGACGTCTCGGTCGTCGACGACGAGACCGGGCGTCCGGTGCCCTGCCGGGTCCACTTCCGCTCGCCCGACGGAGTCCCGTACCAGCCCTACGGCCACCACAATCACATCAACTCCGGCCTCGACACCTTCAACTACGACGTGGGCGGCGACCTGCGCATGGGCCAGGTCACCTACGCCTACATCGACGGGACCTGCCAGGGCTGGCTGCCCAGGGGCGAGGTCATCGTCGACGTCGCCAGGGGCTTCGAGTACGAGCCCATACGCCGCAGCCTCACCATCGAGCCCGGCCAGCGCGACCTCACCCTGCGCCTGAAGCGCTGGACCGACATGAACCGGCGCGGGTGGTACAGCGGCGACTCCCACGTCCACTTCCTCTCGGCCCAGGGCGCGCTCCACGAGGCCCAGGCCGAGGACCTGAACGTGGTGAACCTGCTCCAGTGCCAGTGGGGCAGCCTCTTCACCGGCACCGAGGAGTTCACCGGCGAGCCCCACGTCTCGCGGCGCGGCGACTCGGTCGTCTACGTGTGCCAGGAGAACAGGCAGCACGTGATGGGCCACATGATCCTCATGGGCCTGAAGCGCCACGTCATGCCCTGGTGCACGGACGGTCCGGGCGAGGCGGAGATCGGCGGCACGATGGAGTCTACCCTGAGCGCGTGGGCCGACCAGACCCACGAGCAGGGCGGCACCGTCGCCGCCGCCCACTTCTGGGGCCTGAACCGCGAGGCGGCCGCCATGATCGCCACCGGACGGCTCGACGCCATCGAGTTCAAGGGCCACCAGAACCGGTTCCCCCACGAGGAGTACTACCGCGTCCTGAACTGCGGCTACCGGATCCCCCTCGTCGGCGGCACGGACAAGATGAGCAGCGAGGTCGCCGTCGGCCACTGGCGGACCTACACACAGCTCGAGGACGGCCAGGAGTTCACCTACGACAACTGGCGGCACAGCGTCGAGCGCGGACGCACCTTCATGACATCGGGCCCGATCATCGACCTCAGCGTCGACGGCCACGGGATAGGCGAAACGGCCGAGATCTCCGGGCCGGGCTCGGTCGAGGTCAGCGCCGTGGCCGAGAGCGTCCTGCCCATGCACCGGCTCGACATCGTGCACAACGGCAGAGTCGTAGCGTCCGCCGAGTCGAAGGAGGGCGTCCGCAGGCTGGAGCTGCGCGAGACCCTGCGCATCGACGGCCACTCCTGGCTCGCCGCCCGCTGCGGCAGCCCTGACTACTTCGGCGACCCGGACTACGACGACATGAAGCGCGGCATCTACGCCCACACGTCGCCCGTCTACGTCGCCTGCGGCGGCGACTGGTGGATGTTCGACCCCGGCACCGCCGAGCACATGCTCACCGTCGTGAAGGGCGACATCGACTACATCCGCGAAACGTCGGGCCAGTACCTCAACGGCAACGTCACCCACCACCACGGCGAAGACGACCACCTGGCATGGTTGGAGCGCCCCTTCCACCAGGCCCGCCGCGCGCTCCAGTCCCGGCTGTCCAAGGGCAGGTAGGTCGTAGGCGGGCCCGCTAGCTTGGGGCGGAAGTGTCCTTCCTGGCTACGACTATGAGGCAGTAATCCCTGTCTCGGAACTCTCGCCGCGACGACTCGATCATCGTCCCTACAGGGGCGTCTCCAACAGGCACTTCCACGAGGCCCGTGATCGAGCAGCCGGCAGCCGTCAACGAGTCGAGATAGTCCGAGCGGGTGTGCCCGGCAAAGGGCAGACTGTACGTCGCACCGGGCCTTCGGAGCTTGGCCGTCCAGCCCAGGCCATTCGCAACGTCCGGGTGAATGTCCGAGATCAAGATCGAGCCTCCCGGCCTCACGACTCGAGCGCACTCACCAACCGCATGTCCGATGTCCGAAACGTGAGAGAGCGTCAGGGCGCAGACCAGGAAGTCGAACTGGTCGTCTCCCGCCGGCAGCCGGCCCTCGAGGCTCCCTATGCGGAAGTCGATCTCGAGCCCGGCCCGGGCCGCCTTCTCGCGGGCGACATCCAGCATGTCAGGCGACTGGTCCACGGCGGTTACGGCCACGCCCCGTTGCGCGAGAACAATCGCGTGCCGGCCTGTTCCCGCCCCTGCGTCCATCGCTGTGCACATCTCAATCTCACTGAGGATGGCCCGCACGCGAGGGCCTTCCACCGCGATCAACGGATTCAATTCCATGTCGTAGGTCTCGGCCCACCTCTCATACCCTTCGATCAAGTCGACTTCCTCGACAGTCTGCTCGGATGAGAGCTGGATACGCGTCGTAGCTCGGTCGGAGGAAGTAATGATCGCCAGGGCGCGTCCAGAGCCGAGGCGGTACTGAGACGTGACCAGGTGCATACTATGGTCGTGTTACTATGGCGAACTCGTTCGCCGCCGCGACCCGGTCATTGACCTCTCCCCAGTCGCCCGACTCATGCCGCGCAAGCAGCGAAATCGCACTGCACGCAGCATCTGACAGCGCAGCCTGCGCCGATGCCGTGATCTGTACTTTGCCTATCCGGAAGAGCGCCATGTGTGCTCGGTGGACAGTCGTCACGCTGCGGAGGCGTCGCGCATCTCCAGGATGACCTCGCGGCCGAGGATCCGAAGCGCGTCATTGATCCGACCTACGGAGGTGCCATGGCGCGGGTCGAGCATGCGGCGCACGACCTTGTCGTCCACGCCGAGGTGATCGGCAAGCGCGACGCGGGTCATGCGGCTCGCACGGAAGGCCAGCGCCAGCGCAGCCTTTGCCGCCATCTCCGCAGGGACGGCGACGGCTCGCTCGCCCGGCAGGAGTGAGCTTGGGTCGGGTATCGGCTCGTCGTCGTCTATCCGCCCCGCAACCGCTTCTTCCAAGGCATCCTGGGCTTCCAACAGGGCCTCGGCATCATCGGCCCCCGACGTGAGGCACTCCGGAAGGTCGCGAAACGAGACAACGACCTCCTCCGGGCCAGTACGCTGAAACCGAGCCGGGTACACGAACTTCATGGCTCCCTCCTTCTTGCCGTCAGCATCACCTGAAGTCTCCCCGATCCAGGCCCAATTGCCTGATCATCTGACCTAGGAGGCCGCGGCCTATCTCCTTCCGCCGGTCCTTCACCACGGTCTTGTGGACCCCGTAGTACAGGGTGATGTGGCTTCCCTTGCCACGCTTGGCATCTGTCCTTACAGGAACCCCACACTCGCGGCCGAGCTCAGCAACTCTGCCTATGAACTCCCTTCCTGTCATTTCATCCATTGTAGGACATTTCTGTCCTATGGCAAAGGTGCTTGACGCACTTCTAGCCATCGTGTTGAATCTGCCCCACTCCCCACTATAGGAGAAGAGCCCCATGGCCATGACCGAGGAAGAGAAGTTCGTGTTCGACCTGCAGGGGTACCTCCAGACCCGCCGGGTGTTGGAATACAGGCTGTCCAAGAGCCGGTAGCAAGCAAGGGCCCTATAATGGCAGGCGTAGTCCCTGTCAGACTGGAGTGAGAGAGTCGGCACGAGTCATGGACGCACTAGGGACCATCACCCAACTCAAGGAAGAGCTCGACAGCCTGCGACCACTTCCAGCGGCGGTCGTCGCCCAGGTCGAGCAGAAGCTCAGGCTCGAGTCGAACTACCACTCCAACGCCATCGAGGGGAACTCGCTTACCCTTGGGGAGACCCGCAGCCTGATACTTCACGGGCTCACGGCTCACGGCAAGCCCATGCGCGACCACCTGGACATCGAAGGCCACGACACCGCCGTAAAGGCGGTTGAGGCCGCCGTTCAGAACGATGATGAGCTGAATGAGGTCTTCATCAGGAACCTCCACCGGGTCCTTCTGAAGGAGCCCTACGAGATGCCGGCAGTCACCCCGGACGGAAGACAGACTAAGCGTACGATTACGATTGGTGACTACAAGACTGTGCCAAACAACGTAGTGACGTCGACCGGCGAGACTTACTACTACACCCCTCCAGAACAGGTGAAGTCAGCCATGAGCGACCTCATCGACTGGTACAGGGTGAGGGAGCGCGAGGGCGAGCATCCCATCATACTGGCCGCCACGTTCCACTACCGTTTCGTCCGCATCCATCCCTTCGACGACGGCAATGGGCGCATGGGCCGGCTGCTGATGAACATGATACTCATCAAGCACGGCTATACGGTGGCCCTGGTTCGAAGAGAGAGCCGCGATGAGTTCATCCACCTGCTCGAGCAGGCGGACAAGACGGAGGAACTCGGGGACTTCATCAACTTCATAGCGAGATGCTGCGAGTATGCTCTGACCCTCTACATCAGTGCCGCGCGCGGCGAACCTACAAACGACATGGATGACATCGACAAGGAGATCACCCTATTCAAGCAAGGTAAACTCACCTCATGACTCCCGGACCCATCGCGTTGAATCACCCCACGGCCCACTATAGGAGAAGAACCCCATGGCCATGACCGAGGAAGAGAAGTTCGCGTTCGACCTGCAGGGGTACCTCGTCATCAAGAACGTGCTCACCGATGACGAGATCACCGAGTTGAACGAGGTCGCCGATACGAAGTTCCCCTACGCCGACCCGGACAGCGTCCGGCGCGAGGAGATCATCAGCACCTGGAGCCCGGCGTTCACCAAGTTGATCGACCACCCGAAGATCGTCCCGTACCTGGTGGAGCTGATCGAGCCCAAGTTCAGGATCGACCACGACTACTGCATCTTCATGAGCAGGGGCAACACGCGGGGCGGGCTTCACGGCGGGCCCGCCTACGGCGGCGACCACTGGTACTCGTACAGGGACGGCGTCATGCGCAACGGCCTGTGCGTCGTGACCTACTTCCTCACCGACGCCCCGGCGGGCGCGGGCGGCTTCGCCTGCATCCCCGGCAGCCACAAGACCAACTTCAAGGACACCATCCCCGACGAGGTGCGCAACTTCGACCGCGTGCCCGATTACGTAGTGCAGCCTGCCGTCGAGGCGGGGGACGCCCTGTTCTTCACCGAGGCACTGGTGCACGGCACAATGCCCTGGACCGCCGATCACGAGCGCCGGGCCCTGCTGTACAAGTACAGCCCCGGCCACTCCTCGTGGGCGATCGAGACCTACAACCACGACGACTACGGCGACCTGACAGATCAGCAGAAGCGCATCATGGCCCCGCCGTCGATGGACGCCCACCCGGAAGTAGTCCAGTAGTAGCCACGTCACTGAGAGACGGTCTATTATTTCCTTGACACTGCCTTGGAGCATGGAGATAGCTATGACTGAAGCCAAACAGGAGTCCACGAGCGCGTCGGGGACCCGTTCTACCCCCAAACCCAAACTGCGTATACCACCTATCAAGAGGCGCAAGACTCCACCCAAGCCGCCTCCCCCTCGGAAGGTCAGGCTGTGACAACAGGTTCAACAGGCCATCCGACCGTGTATCTGGATACAACCGTCATTCTTGACTTCGTCGACAAGAGAAACGAAAGCACGATGCGGATGCTGGACACCATCAAGGTGAACAATCTCGGAGTACTGATCTCGCCATTCGGCATACTGGAGGTAATCGACGCCAAGAAGACCGACAGGTGGACTGAGTACATGCTGGAGCGAGGTTTCTCGGTTGTTCAAATCGCCCGCAGGATGGGAGCACGGAGGACTGGCCGCCAATCTCTCAGCAGTAACCAGCTAAACGAAGTCTATGCATCCATTCACGAGGTACTGGAAGGAGAACTCAGCATAGTCGGGGTCCCGGCACCAGCTATCGGCCTGATGAATCAAGCAGAAGACATCTGCGCCTCCACTAACCTCGCTGCGGCCGACTCTCTCCATCTGGCGACTGCTCTCTACTATGACTGCCAGCTGCTGGTTTCGTCGGACTCCGATCTGATAAAGATTGCCGGGACGTACATCTCAGCCACATCTCCGGAAGGCTTCCATAACCGTCTTGACAGCCTTCTCGGTGCGGTGATCTGAGTGAGGAAGGCACACCGGACGGAGAGGCGGGAATATGAGCGAAGCAAAGCCTGAGCCGTACTTGAGCGGAAAGGACTGGATCGACGAGCACTTGACCGGCGTGGATTTGACCGGCATGACGTTCAGAGAGATAGCAGCAAAGTACGGTGAAGAGACGGCAATTCACGCCGGTATAGCCGCCGACCCCGAGTGGGGCCCGGAAGAATTGGACATGTCCAAGGCCAGGCCGGCGCGGGAAGTCCTGCCCGAGCTCGTGGAGCGCTACGAGCGAGAGCAGGCCGAACTTCGCAAGCGCGGTCCGCATAAGGCCCCTACCAAGGAGCACATCAGCCTCCGGCTGGACGCCGACCTGGTGGAGTACTTCCGCAGCACCGGCAGGGGCTGGCAGACGCGGCTCAACGCCATGCTCCGCAGAGCAGTCTTCGGCGAAGGCTAGTCCCCCACAGGCCCAGCGCCCTCTGCGACCTCCGCGGTTAGCCCTCCCTGGGACGGGCCGACCAGACCATCTCCTCGCTGTCCTCGTCGAAGGGGGTGCGGTCGAAGTCGCCGTAGAGATCGACGACCTCATAGCCCGACGTGGTGAGCAGATGGTGTAGCTCCCACCTGTGGGCGTAGCGCAGGCGAAAGTCCCGGTAGAAGCGGCCGGCGGTCGCCCCCGTATCATCCAGCTCGTCGACGATGAGCCTGGCGTGGATGACCTGGTTGTAGTTGTCGCATGAGCTCTGGTGCCAGATCACCAGGCGACGGCCGCTCTCCGGGTCGACGACGTCGCGGAGGTGGTACGCACCGTCCCCCGGTTGCACCAGCATGTTCAGGTCCGGCTGGAAGACGTTGAACACCAGGCGCCCGCCCGGCAGCAGGTGCCGCCTGATGCAGTCCAGCGCGCTCACCTGGTCCTCGACCGTCATCAGCGACAGGAAGCCCCTGAACGGGATGATCACCAGCGCGAATTGCCGGTCGATAGAGAAGTCGCGCATGTCGCCGTGCACCAGCGTAACCGGCGTGTCCCCCGCCTTGCGCCGGGCCGCGTCGAGCATGCGCTCGGACGAGTCCAGCCCCGTGACGTCGACGCCGGCCCGCGCGATGGGCAGCGTCACGCGGCCGGTGCCGCACCCCAGCTCCAGCACCGGCCCGCCGCAGCGCAGCGCCTCGTCCACGTAGAACGGGATGTCGTCGGTGACGTAGGAGTAGACGGCGTCGTAGACGTCGGCCCAGGCGTCGAAGTCCGTCTCCACGCCGATCAGCCCGCCGCGTCCAGCAGCGCGATCCGCAGCCGCTCCTCCAGCGACTCGGGCGCGTCCTCCGGCAGGGCCGACACCGCCTCCGCAGCCTCCTGCACCGTGTACCCCAGCGCGGTTAACGCCTCGACCAGGTCCGAATGGCCGGTTGCCGGTGCGTGCACGGCGGCGACCGGCTGCCAGTCCAGCTTGCCTTTCAGCTCCAGCACAATGCGGTTCGCCGTCTTGGTCCCCACGCCCGACACGCCCTTGAACGCGCCCGGGTCGGCCGAGTCTATGGCCAGCGCCAGCGAGTCGGTGGTCATCGCCGACAGGATGCTGAGCGCCAGACGCGGCCCCACGCCGTTGATGCCGATCAGCGCCTCGAAGGCCGTCCTGGCGTCCTCCGTCGGGAACCCGTACAGGGTCAGGCTGTCGTCGCGCACCTGCAGCGACGTGAAGAGTCTCACCCTCTCGCCCGCCGGGCCAAGCGTGCCCGAGGCCGACTCCGGGATGCTCGCCCGTATCGTCACGCCCCCGACAGACACGTCGGCCCAGTCCGGGCCAACCCCGGCCAGCACGCCTTCCAGTCCTGTGATCATCTGGCCCTACTTAATGATGTCGAGATGGGACACCTCTCCGGCGTTGATGTGGCATATGGCGACCGCCAGGGCGTCCGAAGCGTCCGAGGACGGCGTCTCGCTCAGCCCCAGCAGGACCCTCACCATCTCCTGCACCTGTTCCTTCGAGCTGCCCCCGTAGTCTGTGACCGCCTGCTTCACGGCGCGGGGGGCGTACGACGAGATGGGCAGGCCGTTTCGCGCCGCGATGACCATCGCCACCGCCTGCGCTTGTCCGATCGCCATGGCGGCCCTGACGTTCTGGCCGGCGAAGGGCTGCTCGATGGCGACCTCCATCGGCGACCAGTCGACGACCACCTTGCTCAGCTCCTCGAACAGGAAGCCCAGCCTGTCGGCCAGCGGATCGCGCCGCCTGGGGCTCACCACGTCGATGTAGTCCGCCCTCATGGTCGAGCCGTCGGAAGAGACGACGCCCACTCCCATCTTGTAGGTGCCGGGGTCGATTCCCAAGACTCGCACGGAGCACTCCCGGGAAGCGGGGCTACCCGGACTCGTCCCCGTAGCTGGTCAGGACCTCGTCTGGGAAGTCCGCGTTGGAGTATATCTTCTGTGTGTCGTCGAGCTCTTCGAGCTGGTCCAGCAGGTTGAGGGCCTGCTTGGCCGTCTTGTCGTCGAGCATGACAGTGTTCGTCGGCACCATGGTCAGCTCGCTGGAGCGGACGTGGGCCCCGCTGTCGGCCATCGCCCTGCGGAGCGCCTCCAGGG
Organism: Dehalococcoidia bacterium; assembly: GCA_965116315.1. GTDB lineage: Bacteria > Chloroflexota > Dehalococcoidia > Lucifugimonadales > CAJWER01. Next base: position 3,658,414 of record OZ220672.1, on the reverse strand, counting down.
TGTCGGGCGGAGAGTACGCGTGCAGCGTGGAGTCGATGGTCTCGAAGTCATCGGCCCCAGCGTCGATGGCTATGAGCGTCAGCTCGTCGGGGTCCTCGTCCGTCTCGACCACCACCACACCCTTCTGCTGGAACTGCCAGGCCACCGCACCCGCGGACGCCAGGTTGCCCCCCATCTTGGTGAAGGTGGAGCGGATGTCCGAGACAGTCCGGTTCCTGTTGTCCGTGAGGGCCTGCAGCAGCACCGCAGTCCCGCCCGGGCCGTACCCCTCGTACATCACCTCTTCCATGCGCGCCCCGTCCGAATCGGCGCCCGTCGCACGGTTGATCGCCCGCTCGATGTTCGAAGCGGGCATGTTGTTGTCCTTCGCCCTCTGTACGGCCAGGCGCAGGCGGAAGTTCGCGTCCGGGTCCGGGCCGCCGTCACGCGCCGCGATGATGATCTCCTTGGCCAGCTTGGTGAAAAGCTTGCCCCGGCGGGCGTCCGTGACGGCCTTCCCGTGCTTGATTGTCGACCACTTGGAGTGACCGGACATCTACACTCTCCCATTGGAATTCAGGTACCCGGCCATTATATCAGAAGGCCGAAAACCCCCTCTCCCTTGACGGGCCCTTGAAGGGAGACTAGTGACCCTCGGCAAGGAAACAGGACGTTCGTCCTGAGCAGCGTTATGCCCGGTGCCCGGGCCGTGCGGGGGCGGTTAGAAACTGGAACACCATACCCCACTCCGTCGTTCCTGCGGAGGCAGGAACCTAGAGGAGCGGCGGAGCGGGGTACCCTCCCCGGCTTGGGAGCAGTTACTTGAAAGATTGTCGAAGGACAGTGCTACGCCGATGCAGGTAGCATCGAGCCTCAAGGACCGGACCACTCCTCCGCCTCACACAACCTCAGGCAGCCTCACAACCATCCGGCCCCGCTCGGTATCCACCTCCAGCAGCACGTCGGCGAGCGCCGGCACGAGCGTATCCTTACCCTGCTCGTCCCGCGCCACGTACACGTCATTGCTGCCTGTCTGTAGTACCTGAACCACCTGGCCGAGCGGAGACCCGTCCTCCGCCAGGACGTCCATGTCGATGATCTGGTAGTGGTAGTAGGAGCCCGGAGGCGGGGAATCGACGTTCTCCCGCAGCACGGCCAGGTGAGATCCACGAAGGGACTCGGCGGTCGTCCGGTCGCTGACAGCGTCGAGCCTCACGACCAGGTGGGACTTTTGCCGCCGCGACGAGACGACGCGGACGGTCGTGCTTCCGAGCAGAAGGGATGAGCCGCGCGCGAAGCGGTCGGGGTTGTCCGACAGCGGCGCTACCTTGACGTGGCCCCGGGTCCCCCAGGCGCCGATGATCCTGCCTACGGCGACCTGGTCGTCGGGAAGGTCGTCGTGCTTCAGACGATCTCCAGGACGGCCCGCGTGCCCTGCTTGACGGCGGCTACGCGGAGGAGGGTGCGGATGGACTCGGCCACGCGGCCCTGCCGTCCGATCACCTTGCCCTTGTCGTCCGGGGCCACCTCGAGCCTCAGCACCACGCGCCCGTCGTCGCCCTCTTCCGTCACCTTCACCTCGTCCGGGTGAGAGGCTATCGACTTGACGATGTACTCGACCAGGTCCTTCATCATGGCTTGACCTTCTCCAGAGTGCCCATGGTGCCGAGCAGGCGCTCGACGGCCTCGCTCGGGCGGGCGCCGTTGCGGAGCCAGTGCAGGGCCCTCTCCTCGTCGATGCTGACCGTCTCGGGGTCGGTGCGAGGGTTGTAGTGGCCGATCTGTTCGACGAAGCTCCCGTCGCGCGCCGCGGCGGAGTCCGCCACGACCACGCGGAAGCTTGGTTGTTTCTTGGCGCCTACGCGCCTGAGTCTGATTCTGAGCATACTCAGATTCTAGGGGGCGGGCGCCGGCATTGTCAACGTGCGCTTGCCCCCGAATCCACCTTCCTTGACCCCCGCGAACGGCGGTGTGCTACACTGTCACGTGGCCGGAGGAGCCGCCGCGGGCGGTTAGCTCAGTGGTTTAGAGCGCTGCGTTGACATCGCAGAGGTCATTGGTTCAAATCCAGTACCGCCCACCAGCCCCCGGCCGGCGCCAGGCGAAGCGTGGCCCTCGAGCCCGCTTCAGGCGTCCTGCCCGCAAGCTCCCTTTGCGGCCCCGTGGTGTAGCGGCCTAACACACTGCCCTGTCAAGGCAGAGATCGCCGGTTCGAATCCGGTCGGGGTCGCCAGACTGCATAGTAGGGAGAACCGAGGCCCACTCGCTAGTGGCGTCCCTCGGAGGCATCGGCATAGTGTAGGAGAGGATGGCCTCATCCCCACTGACGGCGACCTCCTTCACGAAGGTCTTGATGAACGACCTTCTCTCTGAGAGAGTCCCGGACTTGAGCAAGGAACGCAAGTCATCAACGCAGTGCTTGATCTCCTCCGCCTCGGGCAATCGTGCCCTCCTCTGATCCAACCTGGCGGTCAAGTCCTCCATTGATGCGGACAGTTGGTCTTGCCGGAGCCTGAGTGCTTGGATACGTGGTGATAGATCCCCCAACCTCAGTTGGCCAGTCTCCAGAGCATCATAGAGGCGACCAAGTCTGCGTTCGACATCCGCAAGCTCCTGCTCGATTAACTTCAGTCGACCGTCCACCTGTGAGACTATCTTGTCGATGTCTTCTGCGACCAGGGCAACCATTTCGGTCAGGGTCTCATCGGTGAGAACTCGTTCCTTGATCTTGCTGATGATGAACTGCTCCAACTTCGGGGCGTTCAGATAGCGTGCCTCACAAGACCCCGCCCCCTGTCGAAGCAACGTGCCACATGTGTAGTAGGCGAACCTCCTGCCCTTCGCGTGCTTCCCTGTAAAGAGTTTCCTGCAACTGCCACACCGAAGCAGGCCACTGAGCAAGAAGCCGCTTCCAACTCGCCTCGGCTGTTGCGTCTTCGGTGCACGGTCATTGAGAGCCTGCCGTACTCTCGTGAAGAGATCTGCGGAAACCAGGGCCTCCCACGCCCCTTCCACCCGTACTGGAACGATGCTGTGGTCGGCTTTGCTAGTCCGGCCCCATATGAGGACACCTGTATACGCCTCGTTTGTCAGCAGGTAATGCAGGCTTGTGCTGGTCCATCTCCTGCCTCTATTCGTCAGGCCCCTTCCGTTCAACTCCCGGCAGATCTCCTTAAGGCCGTTGCCTCTAGCGGCGCTCTCGAATATTTCCTGAACCACGGGAGCGGTGTCTGGGTCCGGCTCTAAGGTAGGCCGCTCCCGGGTTCCATCGCGCACCTTGATTCGCGTGTATCCGAATGGGGCGCGCGAACTCAAGAAGGACCCGCGGCTTGCGCTCTCCCTCATACCCCTGAGCGTGTCCTGGGCGAGGTTTGCACTGAAGAACTCGTCCAGAGTTTCTATAATTCCCTCCATGAGTCTACCGGTTGGTGTATCCGTTGCCAGCTCATTGATTGAGATAACTCTGACACCGTACCGCTTCAGCAAGGACTTGAAGACGACAGCATCCTTGCGATTCCTGGTGAACCTAGAGAATTTCCAGACCAATACGACGCGAAACGCTCTGTTCTGCCTTGCCTGGGCAATCATCTCTTGAAAGCTTGGCCTGTCGGCTGTTCTGCCGCTCTGCACTTCGTCCACGTACTCTTGCACGATTCGATATCCGTTGCGGTTGGCATACTCCCTGAGAGCCTTCAACTGAGCAGAGATGGAAAGTTCCACGTCCTGCCTGTCACTGGACACTCGCGCATAGAGCGCCGCCGGTGTCCGGTCATATTGCTGATTCATCGTGATGACCTCCGGTTGACTCACTACAGTAGATGTTCGGGCGCCTCAGGTTCAGGTGCATCTCTTCGCGTTCTCAACAGCCGGCTTGCTCTCTCTTCGCGCCGTTGCCGTATCTTCTCCCGGACCGCCGTGACGTAGGCTACCCAGGCGCGCATGTACTTGCGTTCGGCGTCCGCAAGCGGATCGCCCTCGAGATTGAGCTCGAACTGGCGCTCGTGCTGCCGTTCGAACAGGTCGCGATACTCCCAGGACCTTTCGACGAAGGTCTTCACTTCTCCCGCACCGGGCGGAGGGACCTCCCAGGACGGGCGACCCTGCCGCTTGAGAACGTCAAGCCTGTGAAACAGGTGCTCGAAGGTAGGGAGGTCCGCGGCCCTTACCCAGTCCTCCGCGTCACTCCAGCCAAGTTTCTCCCAGTCAACTTCGGACTGTTCCTCTTCGCTAAGAAGCCTATCGACCACATCGTCCACGCCGTCCGCCTCGTTCCGAGAGAGGGCTCGCTCATAGTCGTTGACGTAGGCCTCAATCGCTTCGCGACATATCTGGGAGATGTTGACGGTCTCCTTCAGGGGCTTCAGCCTCTGGTACAGGTCTTCTGGAATGTTGACTCCGATTCTCATGGGAGCACTCCTTTTGGAAGCCGTGGCTAGATTATGCTATATGCATTAGTATAACATACGCTACCTACTTCGCAAAGGAGTGGTCCTGGGACGCGATCAGCGGCTCCCTTCTGCTCCGAAGGCGTACGTGGGCGCCAGGACATCCGGCGCTCTCCACGCCTTGCCCAGTGGCCCGACCCTCTCCAGCATCCTCCTATCGGAGATCCACAGCGGGAGCTTGACCCTTGTGCGGGCCATCTCGTTTCGCGCGACACCCAGAAACCGGGCAGCCACGAGCTCGTCGTCGAAGACGATGAGGACGGTGGGCTGCGCGCCGTGGTCGTCGACCGGCTGCCTGCTCGAGTAGTAGCGCAGGTACGGGGCGAGACGCGCGACCATGGTCCCGGGCCGCACGGCGCGGCGCTCACATTCAAGGAAGAAGGGCAACGTCATCCGTCCTCGACGCAGGATGCCAAAGGCGTCCGGTTGGACCGAACGCAGCTTACCGTTCTGGCGGAAGTACCTTGACGCCCCGTGCGGCGGGTCCAACTGCACCACGTCGACGCCCTTGCTTCGCGCCTGGCTTGAGAGCCGGGCGATGAACCTGTGCACGGCCTCGGTGTGCTCGATGTTCCTCAGAAGGCTGCGGCTCCCGGCTCCCGACACGTTGCGCCATGACAGAGGGGCCTCGTCGTCCAACGGCTCGACGCTCCACTGCTTCCGCGCGGCGCCGACCGCCGCCCGGTCCCTGCGGGCCAACAGGGCCAGTCCCGCGTCGCTGAGCGCGAGACGGCGGGGTCTGCGCTTGTCGGCTCTCGGCAGCAGGCGGAAGCCGTCCAGCCGGCGCACGACCTGGGAGAGCCGCTGCCGGGTGACGCCCAGTATCCCAGCGAGTTCCTCACACGTGATCCAAGGCCAGTGGTACAGCGCGTCGAGGACGCGTTTCTCCGAGGGCTTAAGAATGGTAGGTAGCAGGTGGTCCGGCGAGTCGGGAGCCGCTTCGAGATCGTCCGGGACCAGCGCCCGCGAGGGACGCGGCTCCACGGGGAGGACGCCACGCCGCCTCAGGAGCGACATGGCGTACCGGAGGTCGATGGGAGCGGAGACGGAAGGCATCCGCCACACGGCGTCGTCCTCGCTCGACAGGGCCGCATCCCGCTCCAACGCCAGGAACGTAGGTATCGGTGCGTGACTGAGCAGCCCGCCCGCGCGACGCAGGCGTACGGCGTCCGGCACGATTACAAAGAGAGCACTGGGAAGCGACCCGTCGAGCAGCCTCCACACGCGCTTGGAGAAAGCCGTCCGGTCCGAAGTCAGACCCTGCCTGACGATGCCGATGGTTCGTCCGTCGGGGAGGGCGACTGCCGCATCCAAGGCCATCCCGCGGTACCACCTGAACCGCTGGGCTCCGCCCACCGCCGCCATTGAAGACGCCAGTCGGTAGACGACGCCGACGGCGTCGAGCCTGTCCAGCAGGATGCGTCGCATGTGTGCAGAGACGGGATGAACGCGGACGACCTCTTCCACAGTCACTCCCTCCACCTCCGCCAGCAGGCTCAGCCCGGCCACGGTTACGTGGAAGCGCGTCGTCGGGGCGATGAGCTCGGTTGCGTGCCGCACCGAGCCGACCAAGCCCCTCCGGTGGAGGCTCTTGACCGCGTCATGCGTCGTCCGTTCGGCCGTGCCGGACACGGCCGCCAACTCCAGCCGGTCGAGGAACGGCATCGAGGCCAGCGCGAGCAAGGCTCGCATGTCGCGAGACCGGTCCTTCATTCCTCATCGCTCCTAAGGAAGCCCCCGGCATCAGGTCCGTCAGCCGTGCCGTTGACAGACGTGCCGTTGGGAGACTGGTCCTGGCGCTTCCGTCGCCTCCGGCTCTTGGTCTTCTGCGCGGCGGGCGGCTTGTCGGGCTGCAAAGACGCTCCTCCATCCCCCTCTTTCAGGGCCTCCAGCTCCGCCCTGAACTTCTCCACCAGCCGCTCGGCTTCGGCTTCCCTGGCCGCCATCTCCTCCGGCGAGCTTGTGTAGTCGACGGTCCCGGCCTCGACGCGCGCGGCGACCTCCGGCCTTCCCTTCTCGGGCGCTCTCACGTCCATAGAGAAGGCGGGAAGGCGCTCCTCGCCGACGGTCGCCCGCACGTAGCAGTGGTGCACCCGCTGGGAGATGATGTCGTCCTCCGATATCCGGTCCTTGCCCAGCTCCCAGGCGAGGAGCCTCGCGTCCTCGGCGGCCACCTGGAAGACGGCCAGGCAGCCCACGTTGGACAGCAGGGTGCCCCGCAGCGTCGGCGAGAGGTCGTCCAGCTTGTCGAGTCCCTGCGTGGCGAGGAAGAGGGACGCTCCGAACTTGCCCAACTCGCCGAGCATCGACTCGTAGTCCACCCCGGTCATCGCCTGCATCTCGTCGACCACCATGGTCACGCCCCTGCGCCTCTCTGCCGGCAGGCTGCCCTGCTCGCGAATGACGGCGTCGATGAGGTTCATCAGCGACGCGCCCACCAGGGACGACACATCCTTGCCGACGTCTCCCTGGGCCGTGGAGACGAAGAGTATGCCCCCGTCAGCGATCACCCTTCGCAGGTCGATGGTGGACCGGGGCTGTCCGAGCACGGCGCGGGCGCGCTTCGACGAGGAGTAGTAGGCGAGGCGGGTCTGGACCGGCGCGAGCGCGTCGGCTTCGAGATGCCGGGGCCACTTGCCGAACTCCTCGGCCCACCACCTCAGGATGTACGAGTCGCGCACCTTCCTCAGAACGTCGTCTCGGAACTCCTTCTCCGACAGCAGCCTTGAGCCGTCGAGGATGGTGTACTGGTCGCCGCGGTCCACGGAAGGGCCGTCGTTGACCTCGTGAAGGGTCTTGACCGTGTGCTCCAGGATCGACTGCATCCTGGGACCCCACTGGACCCACAGTCCCTTGCAGATCCGCACCACGGAGTCTGCGGTGCGGTCCCTGTCCGAGAAGACGGCGGTGTCCAGTAGATTGATGCCCGGCGTGCGATTCTTGTCGGCAAGATCGATCAGGCGCACCCGGTCGATGATCGACTCCGGCACGTGTCTCAGTAGGGACTTCACGAGGTCGGCGTGGGGGTCCACGACGACGATGGCGTCGTCGTCCCTGCCCGCCGCTTTTTCCCTCATCTTGTGGACGACGACGTGCTCCATGAGGGTGGACTTGCCCATGCGCGTCCTCGCCACGTAGAGGTGGTGTCGTCTCATCAGGTCGGCGGAGAAGCGTATCTCGCGGCCCGCGCCTCCGGTGGATGCTCCCACCAGGGTGCCATCCTTCACCCCCCGCGCCGAGGGTAGGAGCACCTTCGAGCCCGAACGTTCGACCAGGGGCATGTCGTCCCCGGGTCCGGGCGGATGCCAGAGTGTGGCCGCCTCGCGGACTCCCAAGACGTTCCTGCTCTGGAGCAGTCCACGGCTTGGCGGGTTCACCCCCGGGTCGGGGACCGCCGGACGCACCTTGCCGACCCTGAAACGAGCGCCCGCCGCGTTGTCGTAGTGCCGGTAGGCCGCAGCCACGTTGTCGAGCAGCTTGCGCGCACGCTCCTCCCGGCCGTCGGGCGGCAGCACCGCCGTCACCTCGAAACCCGCCTCGAAGGCCACGCGGGAGGTCTTCTCCTTTATCAGGGCGGGGTCGTAGACGCGATTCCTCGACTTCTTCCAGCGGTGCCACGCCCATCCGACCAGGCCCAGCGCAGAGGCGATGCCGATTCCAAGCAGCACGGCCTTCCACGTCTCCCCGGCACGCACCCAGAAGTAGCCCTGGAGTGCGGGCGGCGTCAGGATGCCAAAGAGAATAAGATTCTTCGCGTTCACCTGTTCGTTCCTGGACTGGTCGCTGGATGAGGAGTCCCGCTGCTCCGGCACTGCGGGCTGGTGAGCCTTCTCCTGGTACGCCTGGGACCAGTCGGGCCCCAGCGACCGCAGACACAGGCGCGCCACGACGCGCTCTCCCTCGCGCAGGTTCGATAGGGAACCGATGAGCGCTATCAGGGGATCGGAGCCGGCGTCCAGCAGGTCGTCGTCTCGTACTGTCCGCAGGGGAAGAAACTCCGGCCCGTCTATCCCCAACCCCATCGACCACGCCTGCTCCCCTTCATCGAGGACCAGGGGATCGTCCTCCTCCGTCACTTCCTCTATGAGCGCCTGCGGGTAGTGCGCCCTCAGCTGCTGCTCGACGACCTCGTCCCCGCGGCAGCGCGCCAGCAGGGACACTCCGTCCGCGTCTCCCGCCAGCTCCAACGTGAACGGCTCCGGGATCGCGATGGACTGGAGCATGTGCTCAACTCCCAGCAGCGTGCGCTCCCCGGTCCTCTGAGGCATGATGGCCAGCAACTTGGGCCTTTCCCGTTCTCCTCGGCTGAATATCTTCGTCAGTTTCATGGTCGTTTCCTCCCTTTCCTGGTCCAGTGGATTGCCTCAACAGATTATTAGTTCTAATATAGAGGATGGGAATGTCGGATGTAAGGGCGGACCGCGAGATCGCGGTTTTCGGCGCGGGAGGGTTGTACAGAGAATGGGCTTTGTGGAGGGAATCCCTGGGTGGCGCTGAGCGCGGTGTTACAGGCATCCCCCTACAGGATGCTAAATCGGAGCGAGCACTTTGGGTGAAAGGGCCGGTCGCAGCATGGTGTACAAGTCCCAGCTTTGAGATGTGCATCGGCCGCCGGCTGGAATGCGCGGGCGTGTACAAGAGCCGAAGCTGATATGTACATGGTCTGGGGAAAATCGAGGAGAATCGGGGGTTGAGGGCTAGCTATGACGGAGAAGACGAACGGGTTGGAGAATCTGGTCGAGTTGCGCTCGCTGGCGCTTCTCGACGACCTCGTGAAGGCGCGTGGTCGAAAGGGAGCGGCGGAGGCTCTGGGCGTCGACCGCAGGACCCTCTCCGCGAATGTCGACAGCGGGAAGCTGACCGCTCAGATGCGGGAGGCGGTGGACCGGCTGTTGCTGCTGGGTGACGCGGCGGTCGTTGCCAGGGAAGAGAAGAGGTTTGTGGGATTGGAGGGGCGTTTGGACGCGCTCGAAGAGGAGCGTCAGGCCGTCGAGGAGAATCCGCGGCTCGACGAGATTGACCAAGCACTCGGTAAGGCTGTCCACAAGGTCTCGCAGGTGGAGGAACGTCTGGGACAGCTGGAGGCGTCGAGGACGGTCGGGGGAGTCGGGCAACCAGAGGGACCTACCCGGCGTTCACATGAAAGGCCCTACCCAGACGTGGTGACACGGGAGCCCCTGCCGGACGATGCGACTGTTTATGGAGATGCGGCGGAGATGGTGGACGAGTGGCGGCGGCTCAGGACCGCTCATCCAGCCACGAAGGACAGGCCCGTGCCAGTCGAGGAGCGGATGCTGGAGTTGGAGATCGCGATCATCGGCGAGTTCAAGCTGACGCTGCCGCCGGAGACCTACCCCTGGGATAGTCTCTCCCGGGCCGACCAGGTGTCCTGGCGTCAGAGGGCGCTCCGGGACGCGCGAAGGCGGACGGTCCGGCAGTCTGTCCGTCAGTTCACTCGACGCATCCTCACACTCGGGTTCCGGGAGAAGCAGAATGGTCGCAGACTGTAGCGATTGCGAGGAATGGCATCTGCTCCTTCGCAGCCGCGCAGAGTCTGCTGTTCGACGCTCTTGTAGTTCCCGCGAGTCCCAGGTTCTTCAAGTACCGCCGGAGTGCTCCAAGCGGATCATCGTGGTTCCGCTGAGATGGAACCGTCTGTCATTCCTTCGGATAGGAAGTTCGTCCTCGTCAGCTGCTGACCTCATGTACACGGGTGGGATGCGAGAGGGATGGTCCCGTTTGCTCGGCTCGGGTCAAGTCGCGCCTCGTTCACGGCGTGATCTTACGTGGCCACAGCATGTTGTGCAGCCCCGACAAGAGGTTGTAACCGATACGTCACCATAATTGTCACCGCAAAATTCACCTCAATTTCACCCAATTCTACCCCATTCTTACGCCAAATCTCCCTTAAGATGTTCTCCATAACCTTCCCAGTATCGATCGCCGAGCTACGACGACGCTCGATGTCGCACGAGCTCTGATGGTAGGCTTGGTGGAGGCACTGGACTACGAGCGGCTGCCGGTGGGCGACTGGGCAGTGGCCTGTTGACCGAAACGGAGTACAGGCTGCTCTGTGAGCTTGCGGTGATTGCGTGGAAGACACTGAGACGGGCACAGGCGAGTGTGGGTAAGACACTGAGCCGGGAACAACTGATGAGTCTGGTCTGGTCGTCGCGGGAGCATGGCGACTCCAGTGTAGTGCGGGGCTACGTGAGGCGGCTGCGCCAGAGGCTGAGGGAGAGCGCCGACAAGTCCAGGCACATCTTCAACGAGAGCCGCGCCGGCTGTCGGTTGGGAGAGGCCGAAGGGGATGGGGCAACGCCGTGTAGATGTTCAGATAGGACAGGGCGGGCTGTCTTGGCATTGCCGCGGCGAGCGTCCTCAACTCTGACCGGCCCGACCGATGCAGTCCGTTGCCCATCTGAACTTCCCCTTCCCCCTTCTCAACTGCTTCCAGACAGATGACTCACCGGGTGGGCGGCCATGAAAGCCTGGTCCCTGGCGGTCGTCGACGGCCCATCATGCCTCATCCATGTCCGCCAGCACCCGCGCCCGCGCCTCCGACGCCGCCCGCTCCGCCGCCTCGAGCCGGTTCAGCGCCGAGTGCATCCGCTCCTCGAACCCGTCCGGCATCGCCTGCCGCTCGTTGAGGATCCTGCTGAGCTGCGTATAGTGCATGCCCATCTCCCTCGCCACCACGTGATGCTTAACGCCAACCTCGGCTATGCGGCCCCGGAGACGCGCTACCCCATCTGCCATGACCCGTCGACCCCCTGGATGAACTAACCCCTCGACCCTGCCATGAACTTTATTCATACACCTTACAGCATGAGCACGATTCAGGTGTCAACACCTTCTTTGTGATAGAATGAGCCGCAACTCGAAGAACAGACAGGGGCGCAGGGGAATGCTCGGAGCCAGGCTTGCAAGGGCTCGGAGGCGGGCGAAGCTCTCCCAGATTGACCTCGCCGTCGCCATGGGTAACAGGTACGACCAGACCATGATCTCCCACGTCGAAACAGGACGCTCCGGGCTCGTCGCCGACGGCATCGCCAGCGCTGCGTGCGCCCTCGACACCTCCGCCGACTACCTCCTCGGGCTCACCGACGACCCCGCCTCGACCAGGGACCGCGCGGCCGGGTCCCCCACCGTCGACATCGTGGCCCTCAACAAGGAGGCGGCGCTCGCCGGCGACGGCAGCGCATCCACCGTGGTCGCCGAGCGGAGCAGCTACAGCTTCAGCCGGGCCCGCCTGGAGGAGTCGGGGATCGACCCGACCCGCGTCAGTGTCTTCCGCGTCAGGGGAGAGTCGATGGCGCCCACCCTCGCGGACGGCTCGCTCATCCTCGTCGACTACCTGCGGGACGTTCCCAGGCAGAACTGCCTCTACGTCTTCCGGTCCGACGACGCCCTGTTCGTCAAGCGGGCCCGGTGGCGCCAGGCCTCGTGGTGGTGGTACAGCGACGACCCCCGATGGGCGCCCTTCCCCCTCGAGGGTTCGATGAGGGTCTGGGGAGAGGTCAGGTGGTACTTCCGCCTCTTCGACGACGGCGGCAGCTAGCGAGAAATAAGAGCGACATACCCCTTGCCATTCACTGAGAACAGTGGTATTTTTTCTTGGCGGCAGTGTCAACATAATCAAGTTTTTGTTAGATGAACAAGGAGAGGGCACAATGGAGTCCGGAGTTAAGCAGTCCCATAGAGTCAGCATGTGGAGCGCGGTCGTCGGTATCCTTGTCCTACTCTTGGCCTCGGCCTCACTCGTCCTGGGGGGACTCGTCCAAGCTCAGGACGCGCAGGACGACGGTCCCATCAAGCACCCTGAGCACACGCCGATAACGGCGCCTGTAGCGGAGTTCACGGCGACGGACGACGAGGACGACAAGGCGGGGAAGGCGCTGAAGTGGAGTGTGACCGGCACCGACGCGGCCTACTTTGATATCTCTCAGGCTGGTGTGCTCACCTTCGTTGAATCTCCTCCCAGTTCCGATTCCGATTGGGAATCTCCTCCCAATTACGAGGCTGCGAAGGCTGGAGGTTCGACCGAGGCTGCGAACACGTACAACATCAATGTGACGGTCACTGACAGCGATGGTGGTGATACCGATCACGCTGTCGTGGTGATGGTCACCAACGTGGATGAGCCCGCGACGCTGACGCTGTCGAATCGCCAGCCGGTCGACGGGGTCGCAATCATGGCCACTCTCACCGATGTGGACGGTAGCCTGTCGAATCAGGACTGGCAGTGGGCGCGAGGCTCCAGCCGGAACGGTTCCTTCACAGACATAGAGAAAACGACGTCCAACGGCGCTGAGACGGCCACTTACACCCCTGCTCCATCAGACATAGGCAAGTACCTGCGCTTGACGGTGACCTACACCGACGGTGAGGGCTCCGGGAAAGATGAGTCGGTGGTGTCGTATGCGAAGGTGTTGGCATCCCGGAGTTCGAATGCCGCCCCTGTGATCGTAGATAGCGAGGGTGACGAGATTACGGATGCCGCGATCACGAGAAAGGTTGATGAGAACTCGGCAGCGGGCACGGAGGTGGGTGGACCGATCCTCGTCAGCAACGCCGAGAACGACGTGCTGACCTTCAAGCTGAGCGGCGCTGCCGCCGACAAGTTCGACATCGACTCGAATGGTCAGATCACGGTAGGCGACGGCACAATTCTGGACACGGAAACTTCGGCTAATGCCTCCTACACGGTCACGGTCACGGTCTCGGACGGCAACTTCCGAAACTCGGGAACAGCTACGGATTTCTCCGACAGCATTAACGTGAACATCACTGCTGAGAATGTCGAGGAAGACCCGGAGTTGGATGGGAAGGCTACCGTGGACCATGAGGAGAACACTCCCATAGCCACCCCAGTGGCGAAGTACACGGTGACAGACGACGAAGACGACAGCACTGACACTGTTGTTGAAGTGAAGTTGTCGGGTGCCGATGAGGACCTCTTCACGCTGACCGACACCACCTTGGCTGGCGGCACGGCGGATGACGGCATGTGGGAACTTGCGTTCAAGGCGATGCCTGACTTCGAGAGTCCGGCGGATGTTGGCAGGGACAGAGCGTACAACGTCACGGTGACGGCGGAGGACAGTTCAGACCGTACCGCCGTTCTGAACGTGGTGGTGATGGTTACGAACGTGGAAGAGGATGGGATGGTGGAGCTGTCGACGCAGGCGCCGAAGGTTGGTGTTGAGTTGACGGCGACGCTCATCGGCGACGAGGACGGGGCTACGTCCAGTCCCACCTGGAAGTGGGAGCGCGCCGATGCCGCAGCCTTCGATGAAGGGGACAACGTTACTGAGATTGAGGGGGCCACATCGGCTGACTACATCCCGGTTTTCGCCGACGAAGGCAAGTGGCTGCGCGCGACGGCGATGTACACGGACCCCGAGGGTGAGGACAGTGCGTCGAAGGTGTCGGCTGCCGCTGTGTTGACGACGAACATGGCGCCGTGGTTCGACGACACGAATACTGCCGATACCGATGAGAGCATGGTGAGCAGGAGCGTGAATGAAGACGAGTACACGACCAACACGGTGGTTGGTGATCCTGTTACGGCTACCGATCCCGAAGACGCGTCGCTGACCTACGAGTTGAGCGGTGACGCAGCCCCATTCGAGATCGACCGTGGCACTGCCCAGATCAGCGTGAGGGCTGGGCAGACGCTGGACACCGAGACCAAGGACAAGTACGTGGTGACGGTGACGGCGACGGACCCGGACGGCCTCAGCGCGACGGCCACCGTGACCATCACGATCACCAATGTCCAAGAGGACCCGGTCGTCGGCGGGGATGATGCTCCCAAGCACCCTGAGCACACGCCGATAACGGCGCCTGTAGCGGAGTTCACGGCGACGGACGACGAGGACGACAAGGCGGGGAAGGCGCTGAAGTGGAGTGTGACCGGCACCGACGCGGCCTACTTTGATATCTCTCAGGCTGGTGTGCTCACCTTCGTTGAATCTCCTCCCAGTTCCGATTCCGATTGGGAATCTCCTCCCAATTACGAGGCTGCGAAGGCTGGAGGTTCGACCGAGGCTGCGAACACGTACAACATCAATGTGACGGTCACTGACAGCGATGGTGGTGATACCGATCACGCTGTCGTGGTGATGGTCACCAACGTGGATGAGCCCGCGACGCTGACGCTGTCGAATCGCCAGCCGGTCGACGGGGTCGCAATCATGGCCACTCTCACCGATGTGGACGGTAGCCTGTCGAATCAGGACTGGCAGTGGGCGCGAGGCTCCAGCCGGAACGGTTCCTTCACAGACATAGAGAAAACGACGTCCAACGGCGCTGAGACGGCCACTTACACCCCTGCTCCATCAGACATAGGCAAGTACCTGCGCTTGACGGTGACCTACACCGACGGTGAGGGCTCCGGGAAAGATGAGTCGGTGGTGTCGTATGCGAAGGTGTTGGCATCCCGGAGTTCGAATGCCGCCCCTGTGATCGTAGATAGCGAGGGTGACGAGATTACGGATGCCGCGATCACGAGAAAGGTTGATGAGAACTCGGCAGCGGGCACGGAGGTGGGTGGACCGATCCTCGTCAGCAACGCCGAGAACGACGTGCTGACCTTCAAGCTGAGCGGCGCTGCCGCCGACAAGTTCGACATCGACTCGAATGGTCAGATCACGGTAGGCGACGGCACAATTCTGGACACGGAAACTTCGGCTAATGCCTCCTACACGGTCACGGTCACGGTCTCGGACGGCAACTTCCGAAACTCGGGAACAGCTACGGATTTCTCCGACAGCATTAACGTGAACATCACTGCTGAGAATGTCGAGGAAGACCCGGAGTTGGATGGGAAGGCTACCGTGGACCATGAGGAGAACACTCCCATAGCCACCCCAGTGGCGAAGTACACGGTGACAGACGACGAAGACGACAGCACTGACACTGTTGTTGAAGTGAAGTTGTCGGGTGCCGATGAGGACCTCTTCACGCTGACCGACACCACCTTGGCTGGCGGCACGGCGGATGACGGCATGTGGGAACTTGCGTTCAAGGCGATGCCTGACTTCGAGAGTCCGGCGGATGTTGGCAGGGACAGAGCGTACAACGTCACGGTGACGGCGGAGGACAGTTCAGACCGTACCGCCGTTCTGAACGTGGTGGTGATGGTTACGAACGTGGAAGAGGATGGGATGGTGGAGCTGTCGACGCAGGCGCCGAAGGTTGGTGTTGAGTTGACGGCGACGCTCATCGGCGACGAGGACGGGGCTACGTCCAGTCCCACCTGGAAGTGGGAGCGCGCCGATGCCGCAGCCTTCGATGAAGGGGACAACGTTACTGAGATTGAGGGGGCCACATCGGCTGACTACATCCCGGTTTTCGCCGACGAAGGCAAGTGGCTGCGCGCGACGGCGATGTACACGGACCCCGAGGGTGAGGACAGTGCGTCGAAGGTGTCGGCTGCCGCTGTGTTGACGACGAACATGGCGCCGTGGTTCGACGACACGAATACTGCCGATACCGATGAGAGCATGGTGAGCAGGAGCGTGAATGAAGACGAGTACACGACCAACACGGTGGTTGGTGATCCTGTTACGGCTACCGATCCCGAAGACGCGTCGCTGACCTACGAGTTGAGCGGTGACGCAGCCCCATTCGAGATCGACCGTGGCACTGCCCAGATCAGCGTGAGGGCTGGGCAGACGCTGGACACCGAGACCAAGGACAAGTACGTGGTGACGGTGACGGCGACGGACCCGGACGGCCTCAGCGCGACGGCCACCGTGACCATCACGATCACCAATGTCCAAGAGGACCCGGTCGTCAGCAGGGGCTCAGGGTCACCGAACCAAGCTCCGCGGTTCCCGGCCGAGACCGCTGATAGGAGCGTACCCGAGAACGCGTCAGCAGGCGACAACATCGGTGCTCCTGTAAGCGCGGACGACCCCGGCGATACCCTCACCTATACCCTGGAAGGCCTGGACGAAGCCTCGTTCGACATTGACAGTGCGACCGGCCAGCTGCAGGCCAAGGCGCCCCTGGACAGGGATACCAAGAGCACCTACACGGTAACCGTCAAGGCCACCGACCAGGGTGGGCTGTACGACACTGTGGTAGTGACCATCACGGTCACGGAAATGGACGAGAATCAAGCCCCAGTGTTCCCGTTCCCGACAACGTCAAGGGAGATAGCCGAGAACACAGGGGCTGGTGAGAACATCGGCCCGCCGGTTGAGGCGACCGATGGCGACGATGACCCGCTGACCTATGAGTTGAGCGGCGCCGACATGGCGGACTTCGACATCGACCGCGGCACAGGCCAGCTGAAGACCAAGTCCCCGCTGGACTACGAGGCCAAGAGCACCTACACGGTCACCGTAACGGCCCGGGACGGAAACGGCGGCCATGACGACGTAACCGTCACCATCACCGTCACCGACGTGGACGAGACGCAGCAGACCTTGCTGGACAGGTACGACGCCGACGACAGCGGCGAGATCGAATTGTCGGAGGCCTTCCAGGCCGTCGACGACTACTTCGACAGCATAATCACGCTGGACGAGGTATTCAAAGTTATCGACCTGTACTTCGACGGTTCATAGCCACCGCGTCCTGAAAAGAGGAAGCCAGACATGGAGAAGAACACCTTGAGGTATAAGTCGGCAGCTCTCTTGGCGGCGGTGCTAGTCGCGGTCGTCGGGCTGAGCGTGTACCAACAATTGCCTTCGCAGGATGTGTCAGCATCGGGCCACACCGCCACACGGTCGTTCTCGGCGACGGAGGTGGGGCCCGGCGGTACGGTCACGGTGAGCATCACAGCGAACAACTACGGAAACCTGGGCAGGATCGTCGAGAACGTTCCTGCCGGATTCACCGCCGAGGACGGCAGCCAGACGGTCATCATAAGGCTGCTGGCCGCAGGTCCTCAGACCAGGACCTACATGGTGACGGCGGGGAACACGCCGGGCACCTATACGTTCTCGGGGACCATCTCCCACCAGGACCGGACCAGCGTAGCCGTTGGTGGAGCGTCAAGGGTGACGATCACCGCGCCCCCGGCGTCACAGCCAACCGCCACACGGTCGTTCTCGGCGACGGAGGTGGGGCCCGGCGGTACGGTCACGGTGAGCATCACAGCGAACAACTACGGAAACCTGGGCAGGATCGTCGAGAACGTTCCTGCCGGATTCACCGCCGAGGACGGCAGCCAGACGGTCATCATAAGGCTGCTGGCCGCAGGTCCTCAGACCAGGACCTACATGGTGACGGCGGGGAACACGCCGGGCACCTATACGTTCTCGGGGACCATCTCCCACCAGGACCGGACCAGCGTAGCCGTTGGTGGAGCGTCAAGGGTGACGATCACCGCGCCCCCGGCGTCACAGCCAACCGCCACACGGTCGTTCTCGGCGACGGAGGTGGCGCCCGGCGGTACGGTCACGGTGAGCATCACAGCGAACAACTACGGAAACCTGGGCAGGATCGTCGAGATGCTGCCCGCTGGAGTCACAAGTCTGGATGCAGTTGGCCAGACCGTGACGCTGAGACTTCTGCAGGCAGGCCCCCAGACTCGCACCTATACTGTGACGGCCCCATCCACAGCGGGCACATATGACTTCACCGGCGAGCTGCAGACCGAGGACAGGAGCACCACGGCGGTCACAGGCGCGTCCAGGTTGACTGTCGCTATCCCGCAGCCCAGCGCCGTGCGGTCGTTCTCCGCGTCAACGGTAAGGCCAGGCGCCAGCTTCAAGGTTACCATCAGGGCCGATAACTACGGCCGCTTGGGCCGGGTCATCGAAACCCTTCCCACCGGCTTTACGAGCACGGACGCGGACGGCCAGACCGTGACGTTCAGGCTCCTGCAGGAAGGCCCCCAGACCCGCACCTACACGGTCAGAGCTCCGTCCAGAACGGGGACCTTCACATTCGCCGGTGAGCTACAGACCGAGAACAAGAGCACCACGGCGGTCACAGGCTCAACCAGGATAAGGGTCCGTAGTTCGTCCGGCGGTGGCGGAGGAGGAGGCGGCGGAGGCGGTGGTGGGGGCGGTGGCACTCAGCCGCCCGCCAACCAGCCGCCAGCCTTCGGCAGCGCGAGCACGACCAGGAGTGTGACCGAGAACAGTCCCGCAGGCACGAACGTCGGTGCTCCGGTCACGGCGACCGACCCGAACAACAACAGCCTGACCTACAGACTCGGTGGCGTCGATGCCGCATCATTCAGCATCGTGGCTGCCAGCGGCCAGATACAAACAACGGCCGTGCTGGACCAGGAAACGAAGTCCAGCTACACCGTCACGGTCACGGCGAATGACGGGAGGGCAAACAGCAGACCCATAACGGTGACCATCAGGGTTACCGACGTGACCTTCGGGTGCGCCACGAGGGGTGCTGTAGCCGACAGATCGAACTCCGGGTTGGTGCGCGATTGCGAGGCCCTGCTGGAGGCGGTGAACAAGCTGGAGGGTGACGCGAGGCTGGACTGGCGGGTCAACATGCCCATCGAGCAGTGGGACGGCATTCGCGGCCGCAGCGACGCCCTGGAAGGCGGCCGCGTTACCAGGCTCTACCTGCACAACGCGGGCCTGAGCGGGACGATCGCGCCGGAGCTTGGCGACCTGGGCGAGCTCAGGTGGCTGTACCTCCACCGCAACGATCTGACAGGGGAGGTCCCTGGCTCGCTCAACAGGCTGTCGAAGCTGGAGCGGCTCTACGTCTACGACAACGAGCTGACGGGCATATCGAGCCAGCTTGGGTCGGGCATGGCCCAGCTCAGGCGGTTCTTCGCCCAGCGCAACAGTATTTCCGGGACCATCCCGGCCGGCCTGGGCGACATGCCAAGGCTGGACTTCCTGCGCCTGGACAGGAACAGGCTGACAGGCTCGCTGCCGAGCCGGCTCGGCAACCTGTCCACGCTGCGGCGGCTGTACCTGCACGAGCAGTCGGGCTGGAGGGCCCCCAACGGCGGCCTGACGGGCCCGATACCGCCTTCGTTCAGCAGGCTGGCCAGGCTCGAGTACCTGGTGGTGCACCGCAATAGCCTGAGCGGCCCGATACCGCGCGAGCTGGCTAACCTGACGAACCTTGAGTGGCTTGGGCTGTACGACAACGGCTTCAGCGGCCAGATTCCGCCGGAGCTGGGCAGACTGTCCAACCTGGAGCGGCTGTACCTGCACAGGAACAGCCTGAGCGGCCGGATACCGGCGTCATTGGGCAGCCTCACGAGCCTGACGAACCTGTGGCTGAAGAACAACTCGCTGTCGGGCGAGATACCGTCCGAGCTGGGCAGCCTGGACCTCAACAGGCTGCGAATCAGCGGCAACGCGGGCCTGACCGGGTGCGTGCCGGAAGGGCTGGTGCCCACGCGGTCGATTACCGACAGCGCAGGCAGGGTGACCCCGCCGAGCGACGACATCGAGGAGTCCGGCCTGGAGGTGTGCTCCGGGTCCTAGAGGCTGAAGTCGGACGTCCTCGTCTAACAGACTGATACCAAACGTGGGGCTACTATTCTCCAGAGGCGGCCGGGCCTGATGGTCCGGCCGTCTCTGGAGTCTCCTTCTACCATTGATGAGGCCACCACTCCACCTTCCTTGTCATTGGAGCCCGGGCACTCTCCCCCCTTGGGATGGCCGGCTCGCAGCGTTGGTTGTCGCGTTGGCTGCCATACTGTTTGGGACTATGGCCCTAGGCGATCACTGGGGCCATCCGGCATATGCACAACCGGCCGACACCTCAATAGACTTCGCCGAGAACAGGACCACGCCGGTCGCCACCTTCTTTGCCTATGACCAGGACGGAGATGCGATCACGTGGTCCCTGGGCGGTCCCGACTACGACCTGTTCACCATCGACGGCGGCGTGCTGGCCTTCAGGGAGCCGCCCAACTACGAGGACCCGCGGTCCGCGACATCGGGAGTGCCGCTGGCGGGGAGGAACCTGTACCGGGTGACCGTCAGGGCCGGCGGCGGCTCACACGACGTGGTTGTGAGGGTCACGGACGTGGACGAGGCCGGAACGGCGAGTATAGACAGGCGGCAGCCGCAGGTATCCCGGCCACTCTCGGCCAGCCTTTCGGACGAGGACGAAGGGGTGTCGTCCCAGCGGTGGCAGTGGTCGAGGTCGGAGAACAGAAGGACCTGGACGGACATTGAGGGAGCGACATCGCCGCAGCGGAGTCCGGCGCAGGCGGACGAGGGCATGTACCTGCGCGCTACGGTCACCTACTCCGACAAGTTCGGCCCGGGCAAGACGGCCTCGGCGGTGAGCGCCAGACCTGTGGAGCCGAGGACCCTGGCCAATGCCGCCCCCCGCTTCGTGGACCGGCGTGGTGATGAAGTCACCACCGTGACCCTGACCTTCCGCGAGAACACGGCCGAGGGCAGGCCCATAGGCCGGCGGGTATCGGCAACGGACTCAGACGAAGACATCCTGTTCTACGAGCTGCTGGACACCCCTGACCTCGAGGATGACGATGGTCGCTCGAGGTTCACCATCGATAGCGCGTCCGGCCAGATAAGGGTCGGCAAGGTGCTGGGAGCGGACGCAACGGAGGCCGAAGACGAGGCGACGTCCCTGCCCGGGAGCCCCGAGTTGCCTGACGGTGAAGACGCCGGCACCGCAGGAAACAATGAGTACGTCCTGCGGGTGCGGGTGAGCGACCCGTCGACAGCTGCGGCCACGGTGAATGTGATCGTCAGGGTCACCAACGTGAACGAGCCTCCTGCCTTCGATGAGGACGTGCCGACGCTGCTGAGAGTCCGGGAGAACGTGGACCCGCCGGGTATCACGTTCGGGGACGGCGACAGTCCGGTCGGTTCAGACACATTTGCCGCCACCGACCAGGATGGCGACAGCGTCACCGTTCCGCACCGGGTAGCGGGTGACGACCACGAAGTCCTGACCTTCGACAGGTCCAACATCCTGCGTTTCATCGCGGGCCACGAGCCTGACCACGAAGACCAGAGCTCCTACTCGATAACCATTACGGCCCGCTCCCGCGGGCAGTCGACCACCCTGGCCGTGACCATCGAGGTGGTGGATACGGAAGACCCGGGAGTGGTGTCCCTGTCCCAGAGACAGCCGCAGGTGGGCATAGAAATACACGCCAGGGTCAGCGATGCCGACGGCCGAGTGAGCGTCAGGAGGTGGGAGTGGGAGCGGTCGGAGATGGCGTTGGATGGGGGAACACTGGCAGCCGAGTGCATGGAGGATCCTGATACGGACATAGTTGCCGTTGGCAGCTGGGCCACGATAGACGGGGCCACATCGGCGGTCTACAACCCGGGACCGGCTGACGTGGGCAGGTGCCTGCGAGCCACGGCGTTCTACACCGACAACATAGAGAACCCGGCCGATGCCGACGACGAGGCGACGGGAGTGTTGGAACGCCCGGTGCAGGACAGCAAAGTTGCCAACGCAGCTCCAAGGTTCGTGGACCAGGACCTGAACTCACCGGGAGACCAGTCGGACAGGACGAGCCGGAAGGTGCCGGAGAACACGGAGGCGGGGGAGAGCATAGGTAGACCGGTCAGCGCCTTCGACGAGGATGGCGAGCTGCTGATCTACACCCTGGGCGGCGAGGACGCTGAATTCTTCAGCCTGTCCAGGGACGACGGCCAGCTCAAGACGAAGGCCTCGTTGAACTTCGAGGCCAGGCACAGTTACAGCGTGGTGGTGACCGCCACCGATCCCTCGGGAGCCTCCGACAGCATACAGGTGACCATCAACGTCACCAACGTGCGCGACCCGGTGCACATAACCGGAATCCGGTCGGCACGGTACCCCGAGAACGGCACGGGACCCGTAGCCTCCTTCACGGCATCTGACGAGGGCGAGCATGTCATCAGGTGGTCTGTAAACGGGCGTGACGACGACCTGTTCGCCATCGACGACGGTGTGCTGTACTTCAGGGAGCCTCCCAATTACGAGGACCCGCAGTCTGGGTCAACCAGCGCGCTGCTGTCGGTGAGGAACGTGTACCGGGTCACGGTGGAGGCAGCCGGCGGCACGCTCAACGTGACAGTGACGGTGACGGACGTGGACGAGGCGGGAGTGGCGAGCATAGACAGGCCGCAGCCACAGGTCAGCAGGCCGCTCTCGGCCCGCCTGCGGGACGAGGATGACATGGTGGACGGCCAGAGGTGGCAGTGGGCGAGGTCCGAAGACCGAACAACATGGACGAACATAGGGGGAGCTACGTCGCCGCAGCGGAGGGTCGCGCCCGCGGACGAGGGTATGTACCTGCGCGCGTCGGTCACCTACTCCGACAAGTTCGGCGCCGGCAAGACCGCCTCGGCGATCAGCGCCTACCCAGTGGAGGCTACGACCCTGTTCGATGCTGCTCCCTCCTTAGCCGGCCAGGATGACGATGAGTCCACCTCCTACATCGACGTCGCCCGGTCCGTCCCCGAGAACACAGCCGTGGGCATGCCGGTAGGCGAGCCGATAACGGCGACCGACGCAGACGAGGACATACTGTTCTACGAGCTGCTGGACACCCCCGACCTGGTGGATGACGATGGCGATGCGCGCTTCACCATAGACAGCCTCACCGGCCAGATAAGGGTAGGCAAGGTTCTGGGCGCCGACCCCGGCGAGACCGAAGACGAGGACTCGACGGCTCTAGCCGGAGCCCCAGCTCTGCCTGATGATGAGTATGCCGATGCCGCAGACAATAGCGAGTATGTCCTGCGGGTGAGGGCAAGCGACCCGTCGACCGCCGCAGCCACAGTGAACGTCATCGTCAGGGTCACAGAGGTGAACGAGCCCCCGGCCTTCGATGATGACGCGCCGACCCTTCTGAGCGTAGTGGAGAATGAGGACCCGCCGGTCTTCAAGATCGGGCACGACGGCACTCCTGTTGGTGCCAGCACGTTCGCCGTCACCGACCAGGACCATGCTGACGCCACCCATCCGCACTCTGTGGCTGGCGCGGACGGCGATGACTTTGTCTTCGACAACTCCGGCAAACTGACTTTCAAAGCGGGCCACGAGCCTGACTTCGAAGACCAGAGCTCGTACTCGATAACCGTGGTGGCCCACTCCGGCGAGGGCTCCCGCAGGCTGTCGGCCGTCCTTGATGTCATCATCGAGGTGGTGGACGGGGAAGACGACGGCGTAGTGGTCCTGTCCCAGAGACAGCCGGAGGTGGGCATCGCGATACATGCCATGGCCAGCGACGACGACGGCGGAGTGACCATCAGGAGGTGGGTGTGGGAGCTGTCCGAGGAGGTTACGGTGAACGACAGGGGCGTGCCGTCGGCTGCATGCCAGGACGACCCTGGCACCCTGGTCATAAGTCCCGTTGACGAAGGCAGTTGGACCGCGATAGCCGGAGCCACGTCGGCGGTCTACGCCCCCAGGGCGGCCGACGTGGGCAGGTGCCTGAGGGCGACGGCGTTCTACGTCGACAACGTAGGTCGCGCTCAAGACAAGGCAACGGGAGTGCTGGAAGTCCCGGTGGGGCGACACGGGTCCCTCGGCGCTGCTCCGGGGGCGGACGGGGGGTTCGTCAATGCCGCGCCGGTGTTCCCCGACCAGGACTTCACCACCGAGGGCGACCAGTCGGACAGCACGTTCCGTGAGGTGCCGGAGAACACCGAGAAAGGGCGGAGCATCGGATCGCCGGTCAGCGCCCACGACGAAGATGGCGACCTGCTGACCTACACCCTGAGCGGTCCTGACGCGGAGCTCTTCCGAATTGGGAGGAGAGACGGCCAGCTGAAGACGGAGACCCCTCTGAACTTCGAGGCCAGGAACAGCTACCTGGTGGTCGTGACCGCTACCGACCCGTTTGGCGCGCTGGACAACATACAGGTGACCATCAACATCACCGATGAGGACGACCCCGCGGTGATAACGGTCTTGGACCATGAGATTGGCAGGGGCCCCTGAATTCGATGCACGAAGGAGAACGTGAAGATGTACGAAGCTAATTGCCGGCGGCCCTGCTTAGCCTATTTTCCTGGCCGCCTGTGGAGGTGAGGACGGTGAAGTGAGGAATCCCAGACAACGGGGGCACCTTAGGCGGTTCTTGCTACAGATCCGGAAAGTGGTCTTTGAGACGCTTCGCCAGCTTGTGATGTCTGATATGGAAACCATCCAATGAGGGGGTAGTCAGGACTAGCGCCACTCCAATCAGGATTAGGAGTTATGCGCTCCATCCCTCCGCCCGACTATGTAGCGTGCGAGGCCAACGACCAGAATGTGTAGCAAGGACAGCATTCCCCAGAAGATCAGGAAGACATACAGAAGTTCTGATAGGTCTGGCATTGGATCTCCTAGTCTCCACTGACTCGCCGACTTTGGTTGACAGCTCCGACGCCAGTCACATTAGACCGTACGAACATCGGGAGCGCACAGACTCCTGGCTGCCCCATGGGACCTCCTCTCACCATCTCCGGGCTACGGCTACAAGTCCCGCCCCTTGATCGGCGTCACCATCGCCGTCAGCCCAAGCGGGGATACTGCTCTTTCAACTCCAGCACCGCCTGAGACAGTTCGGACTCAGCGTGGGTCGTCGCACCCTTCGAGGACGACCGCCCTTGGTGCGCAGTCCCCCGGCCCCTGACTCCCTTAGCGATCTGTCCCACCGGTATAGGGTAGACCCGGGGCAGTCCCAGTGCCTATGCCGCAACTGGGCTGGACAGCCCCTGCTGTCTCAGCGTCTGCCAGCAACTCACCCAGGGCAATCGCTCCTGAGTTTCGGCAGGCTGGCTAGTCCTAATGCCCGCATGAAGGGGACCTCCTTCGGATTGTTCTCACCCAAAGGGTGGTCCCTTTCTCATTTGCTTACAACTTGCCCCCGATTGTCCCACATCTTTCTGAACGAGATCAGGACTGACTAGAGCTGCTGGCGCGCTACGCGTCCGGGTCAGGAATCTCCACGATGGGGGCATCGGTGGCGCGCCGCTGGACATTCTCGATGCTCTTGGTGATCGCCCACTTACTGCTGAATCCCTCGCCGCCCTCGGCGATCGGCTCGTGGTTCTGGAGGGCGACCAGCTTCCAGTACCACCCTCCATCGGCCTTGCTCTCCCAAATCTGGAACTCGTGTGTATGCGCCATCTCTTCCTTCCTCCTGTCTAGCTTGCCCCGTAGAAGGTCGCGTATCTCTTCCAGGGGTTCGTACATCCTGCGCCCCTCCCGAAACCCGAGGTACAGTGCTGTCGTCGCTATGCCGAGCGTAAGTAATGCGAATGCCAACTCGGGCTTCCCGTCAAGTGCGTAGAATAGAGCTCCCGCGAACTCGATAGTCAAGCACAGTCCGAAGGCTATGTCAGTCGCGCGCATCTCTTGTCCCCGGATGTCCAGCGATCCGCATCCACTTCCTGAGCCTCGGTCGTCTCCTGCAGATGTATGTCCAGTCAATGGGGCTGGGCCGTAGTATACCACAAGAAGTTTATGCTAGAAATATCATGATGGTGTGGTGGTAGGCAGGTAGAGCAAAGAGAATGACGGGCAACCGTGAACAAGTACGATTGCCCCGTCGATGGGGTCCAGTGAGAGGAGCAGTATGAGAAAGGAGTCAGCCTGCGAAAGGGACGTACGCCCCTGCCTATAATGAAACCTCAAGCTCGAAAGTTCGATGTACAGTAAGGTCAGGGGTGCCTAATTCGACCAATGTCTCTCCAAAGAGATGGCTCCTTGCCACTTACATCGTTTGCCCCTGAGCTGTCTAGGATGCTAGTAGCAACCAAATCTCACCAGCGCCGCTAGGCCCTGTGCAAAGCAAAGGGTTGTCTCGTGAGGATTGCAGCCTTCGACCTGGATGGGACCCTACTACGGGGCCAGACCGCCTGCGAAGCCATCGCACAGGGCATTGGACGAATCGAGCGGATGCGAGAGTTGGAACAGCTGGAGTCCACTCAGACTGAGGAAATTATGGCAGCCAGGGAAGAGATGGCGGACTGGTACTCAGCCTTCACGTTGGGGTACCTATGCGAGCAGCTCACCGCAACCCGCGTCGCACCGGGAGTAGACGCGGGATTCACGTTGCTACGTGACCATGGATTCAAGATAGCCATCGTATCTCTCACATGGGAGTTTGCGGTGGAGTGGTTTGCAGAGAGGTTGGGGGCGGATCATTCGGTTGGCACCGGACTTTCATCGGGTGGCGTGATCACCCACTTCTGGCCTCAGGACAAAGCGCTATGGTTGACAAGGCTGGCGGCCAAACTGGGTGTTGATACGAAGGATGTGGCTGCCGTGGGCGATTCGAGCGGGGACATACCAATGCTCCTTTCAGTCGGGCATCGGTACTGGGTTGGTCAGACGACTCCACCTCAACTCAACGGAAAGGTCATACACGAGCCTGCAGGTGATATGCGTCTGGTGGCTCACAGAATCGTCGAGGCACTGTAGTGTCTTCGATTCGTCAGCTTTGGGTGATCGTACAGCAACTCCGTGCCCGGGGTGGCAGGACCCGAACTACAGATCCAGATCGAACCTCAATGTGAAGGTTCTCCCTTCCATCCGGTCGGGGTCGCCACGTATCCGCCCGCGCGGCATTTCACCAGACATCGCCGTGTTCCCTCTTGAGGTCGAGCCGCTTCACGTAGACGTGGTATATTTCCCGACTGCAAGCAGATGGATATCCCCATTACGAAATCGCCAACTGCGGGAACACGCCGCCGCCCGGCCGATTCCGATCTTGGCTTCGGCCAGGTCCTCACGGACCACATGTTCCTTATGGACTACTCGGCCGAGCGGGGTTGGCACAGCCCTCGGATCGAGCCTTATCACGACCTGAGCCTCGATCCGGTGGCGGTCGTCCTGCACTACAACCAGCAGGTCTTCGAGGGGCTGAAGGCGTACAGCCTGGCGGACGGTGGCATCGGCCTGTTCCGGCCGCACAAGAACATCGAGCGAATGAACCTCTCGGCTCGGCGGATGGTCATGCCGCAGTTGGATGCTGAGTTGTTCCTGGGCGCGGTCAAGGAGCTGGTCCTCCTGGACCGCTACTGGATGCCGGCGTCGGAGGGCACGGCGATCTATATCAGGCCCACTATGATTGCCACGCAGGCGATACTTGGAGTGCAGCCCTCTGCGACCTATCTCTTCTTCGTCGTGCTCAGCCCGGTCGGGCCCTACTACAGGGAGGGATTCAACCCAACGCGGATCTTTGTCTCCGACGAGTACACTCGCGCGGCGCGAGGCGGGGTGGGCAACGCCAAGACATCGGGAAACTACGGTCCGACCCTCTACGTGTCGGAGCATGCCAAGAAGAAGGGGTACACGCAGGTTCTCTGGCTTGACGCGGAGGAGCGCCGGTACGTCGAAGAGGTTGGCACGAGCAACATCTTCTTCGTGATCGAAGGCGAGCTGGTTACGCCAAGTCTTTCCGGCTCGATACTTGCAGGTGTGACGCGCGACTCGGTGATACAGGTCGCGCGCAGCTGGGGGATACCGGTCGCGGAGCGACGGGTCTCGATGGCAGAGGTGGCGGATGGGTGCCGCAGCGGCGCGATCAGCGAGGCGTTCGCCACCGGCACGGCGGCGGTTGTCTCACCAATTGGAGAGATCGGGTACATGGGTGACGACATCCCCGTCGGCGAGGGAAACACCGGGCCGCTGGCGCAGCGCCTGTACGAAGAGCTCGTCGGGATCCAGTACGGCTACAAGGACGACCACTTCGGATGGAGGGTGCAGATAGCGTAGGGGTAGGCATACCAGCCTGTGGGCATGGCGGGCTCGAACGGAGCGCTTGCCTGTCCTTGTACTGGAACGCTAACTCTGGACTTGGCGTGAAGGGTCTGCCTCTGCACCGTCGTGGTCACCGCCTCCAGGGCCGCTGAGTCCTGTAAGTTGGTAAGGACGCTCGCCATCAGCTACGTGGAGGAACATCATGCCTCGCGCACGACTACGAGACCTCGGCTTGGCCGTCGGCAGCATGCCCACTGGGAGGTTCAACGCCATCACCGACGTGCCGGGCACCCTGGTGGGGCACACCACCCTTATCCACGATGACCCTCGCATCGCCCGGACAGGGGTCACGGTAGTCGTTCCCCGCGAGGGGGAAATATGGACCGATGCGGCTTTCTGCGGCTGCTTCTCCTTCAACGGTAACGGCGAGATGACCGGCATTCCCTGGATCCAGGAGTCGGGCATCCTGGGGTCGATCATCGGCATTACCAACACCCACCAGGTGGGCCTCGTGCGGGACGCCCTGGTGGAGTACTCGACCAGCAACGGCTATGTCGAAGGCTGGGTCCTGCCCGTTGTCGCCGAGACTTACGATGGCTTTCTCAACGACATCGACGCCTTCCACCTCACCAAGGAGCATGTGTTCCGGGCCATCGGCTCGGCCTCTGGCGGCGTCCTCACCGAAGGGAGCGTCGGCGGGGGCACGGGGATGATCTGCCATGAGTTCAAGGGAGGCATCGGCACATCCTCCAGGCTGGTGGACACGAGAAGCGGTCGGTTTACCGTCGGCGTATTGGTACAGGCCAACTACGGCGCCCGTGCCGACCTGCGCGTCGACGGAGTACCTGTAGGACTGGAGATCGACGAGGAGGTGACTCCGCACCCCGGAAATACCGGCGGCGGCTCCATCATCATAGTCGTCGCTACGGATGCGCCCCTGCTCCCCGTACAGTGCCAGCGACTCGCCAGACGCGCCACCGTCGGCCTGGCCAGGGCAGGAGGATCGGGACATAACGGCAGCGGCGACATCTTCCTGGCCTTCTCAACCGGAAATCACGTCACTCGCACGGGCGAACCGCTCGACGTCAGGATGCTGCCCCTGGACCAGATCAGCCCCCTCTTCGACGCGACTGCGGAGGCCGTGGAAGAGTCGATCATCAACGCCCTGACCTCCGCCGAGACGATGACCGGTCTCGACGGCCGCACGGCCCACGCCCTCCCTCTCGACAAGCTTGAGCGAGTGATGCGCAAGTACGGTCGCTGAAGCACTTTGGCGCCAGGGCAATCGGGAGCGGGCGAGGCGCACAAGCGAGGATGTCGAACCAGACTACGCCGTTGCAATCGCCAGGTCTGGCCCACCCGTCCGGGATATGGGACCTCTCTGTGCGATCTTACTCAAGCCCCGACTTCCCGTCATTGGCGGCGAGGTATTCCCTGATGAACGTACGGTTCTCGAGGAACTGCTCCATTTGCCCGGCAGCCACGAAGGGATTGTCGGCACTTGCCGCATCCAGGGGCGTGGTCTGCAGAACAGTCGCTGAGTTGATGTCCGCGCCCTTCTCGACAAGAAGCACCACCATGTCCCTCACCCCCCAGAAGGCCGCCCAATCGAGGGGTGTGCCCCTGAACGATTCCCTGGCTTTGATGTCGATGCTCGCTCCATTGTCCAGCAGAATGTTGACGATCTCCTCGTCGTCCTTCAATACCGCCAGATGCAGCGCGGACGCCCCGACGAAGGGATACTCGGGAGGAATGAACGCCTCGTTCGGCTCGGTGCCGAACTCCATGTGGGCCTGAACCGCGTCAGAATCGCCCTGGTCAATGGCTTCCAGCAGGGATACGCTCGGCCGCTCTGGCCCACATCCGCCCGCCAGAAGAATCGCCACAACGAGGGTCGCAACACAGGTCATGGCTCTTACTGGTATGTTCGTCTCCTTTGCCAGCTCTACTGTTCGGGGATATTGGACGCGCCTTAGACCGAAGCACGGAGCTGAGAGTGGTCACACACTCGGCCGGCAGGCACAGGCTGACCCACCTTCTATCAATGGCTGCGCCCGAACCTACCGGAACCAGGGAAACGGGTCAAGCGCCACACGGGTGTCGGCTATTCCTGGCGGTGGAGCGGTAGGAACCCAGGATCGTGCGGCACAACTGGGACCGAACACGGTCCAACCCAAGCGTCGGGCTGAGGGTTCTACCTCCGGTACGGTCGGGGCGCCACCTCGATTGTGCGCACCCAACTCATTCTATTGCCCGACGAGCACGGACCTACCAGTACAGTGGACTGTTCTTGAGGATCTCGAGTTGATGGCGATCGATGAACGAGACCATCGTGTAGTCACCAGTCTCATCCCCATAGCCGTCCACATCGGGCAAGTAGCTGCTGTGATAGAAGACCGAGTCGAAGATCATGATATTTGCCTCCCACATGAGCTCGCCGCGATTCGAGAGGGACCGATAGTTGACACCGCCAGCGATATCAACCGAATCGTCAACCGGCTGGCCCTGTATGCCGGTCGATGCCAGAAAGTCCTCGTCGACGAAGTCCTTCTCCCTACGGATAAAGTGTGCCGGCTGGTACGCATCGTGAAGACCGGCCACGCAATGAAGTATCTCGTGGAGCGCAACTGACAGGACCTTGTTGCGGTTCTCAGAGAGGTTGATGCCGAGGTCAGGATACGACAACTCCGTTTCTAGTCCCCAACTGTCGCACGGTCTTGGTGAAGATGTTGAATTGTAGCCGCCGTTGGTGACGCTGATAAGTGTTTCATCTGAACAGAACTCCTCACAGAAGGATTCGCGGTCCAATATGTCAAGGCCCAAACTGAAGCCAATAGGCCTGAGTGGCTCGACTGCGGTGACCTCTGCATCTATCCCGAACTTCTGCGCGAACTCAGAAAACTCAGAAAACGTCTGAAGCATCTCCTCGTCCGATAGACTCGAAGCGTTGAGCACCCTGAGCCGCATCTTGTCGTCGTCATCATTGCGGGTCTTGACAGCCAGTACAACCGTGGGCGGACTCTGCTGAGACGAACGCCTAGTATCCAAGACGAAGCTCCACTCCCCGGGCACAACGACGTCCGCGTGAGAGCGACCCAAATCCGAAGTAAGCATCGTGAAGGCGCTCGCATAACCCCTCGACCCCTCACCCTTGGTGGTGAGCTGGATGCTCTTCTCGCTCCTCCGTTCCCAAAGTGAGTTGTATATGGACATGTACTCTTCGGCGAGCTCATTCAATTCGCTATGGGCGTCAATCTCCTCCTCCGACCAGCCTTCGTCCCAGAGTCTCGATATAATCTCGGTACGCTCAATGTCGATCGAAATAAGTTGGCCCTCAAGTGAACGTAAGACGCTTGCGTTCTCGACGTGCTCTTTGCCGTTGGGCCCCCAGAACTTGGAGAACCAGATATCCTCTGACGATCCGTCGAAGGCGGTCAGTTGGAACGAACGTGCACCTTCTGGGATTGTGAACGATCCTGCGAAAGAACCGTCAACGGAAGAGATCGGGATCTTGTGCCTCAGGACTTGACCATCGTCAAGAGAGTGGGACGAGAAGGTGATCCCCCGTGTCGGGCGTGAGTGGGGCGCAACAATGTCCGCGCCCCAGCAGGCGGCAGTACCGCTGGTCATCAACGCGCAGGTGTGGAAGCCGCCGGATTCTATGGAAGTGAATCGCTTACCCTTGGGCGGGGACGATTGCCCAAGGTTATTCCATCCCCAACACACGGGCGTACCATCTGCCCTCAACGCGCACGTGTGTCCCCCGCCGCTACTGATTTCCGCAAATCGCTCGCCAACCGGTGGCGAGGCCTGGCCGAGATTATTCGATCCCCAGCAAACGGGCGCGCCATCCATCTGCAACGCGCACGTATGTCCTCCCCCGCTGCTGATCGCTGTGAATCGCTCATCCGAAGGCGGTGACAGCCGTGACTCATCGTCCCTGCCCCAACAGTCGGCTGTGCCGTCCACGTGCAGTGCACAAGTGTGGCCGCCGCCACTGCTGATGGTTGAGAAACGCCTCCCGACTGGTGGATAAGACCCGCCGTTACCATCGTCGCCCCAACACAGCGCCGTGCCATCCGGTCTCAAAGCGCAGGCATGCCCCTCACCACTGCTGATTGTGGCGAATCTCTCGCCAAGAGGAGGCGACACAACTTGTCCGTTCAGGCCCCGGTCCCAACATGCCGCAGTACCGTCCTTGTGCAATGCGCAGGTGTGGAACTCGCCGCTACTGATGGAAGCGAATTCTTCCCGTTCAGGAGGATTTGCCTGGCCAAAGCCGCTCCAGCCCCAGCACTCGGCGGTTCCCTGTGATCGTATTGCACATGTATGCGTCCCTCCTGAGCTAATGGCGGTGAGCAGCGGACCTTCTTCCGGCATCTCACACAACTCCAGGCCAATCCGGTAGATGTCAGTCTCTGGCACACGCGCCAAATCCACCGGGACGCAACCGCTCAAGTCATCATTGCCGCTAAGGTATAGCCTTTCCATGCCCGAGAGGCTGCCAAGCTCTGCCGGTATCGCACCACTCAAACGATTCTCTTTGAGATCCAGTGCTTCCAGGCTGAGGAGCTGACCCAGTTGAACCGGTATCTCACCAATCAATCGATTCGAGCTGAAGTACATCCATTGGAGATTCGAGAGGCTGCCGAGCTTCATCGGTATCTCGCCACCCAGGGAGTTGTCAGAGAGGACCAGCGTCCTCAGGTTGGATAGGCTACCGAGCTCTGCCGGTATGGGTCCGCTCAACTGGTTGCCGTCGAGTAACAACCATTGGAGGCTTGAGAGGCTACCTAACTCAGCCGGTATAGGACCACTCAAGTTGTTCGAAGTGAGGTATAGGCGAATTAGACTAGTGAGGCTACCCAATTCCGCCGGTAGGGGTCCGATCAACGAATTCCCATGAAGGAACAACCATTGCAGATTTGAGAGCCTGCCAAGTTCTGCCGGTATTGCGCCATTCAGCCCATTCGAGGATAGGTGCAACGAACTAACACGTCCGTTGACGGTCCCAACCCCGTGCCATTCGTGGAGTGGCCGATCGCTCAGCCAGTTCGTGTTGTGCTTCCAGTTCGGCCCGTCCGTGGCATTGTAGAGTGCGACTAGCGCGTCTCTGTCCGAGCCATCGCAGACATCCAAGCCAAGCTGGTCAAGGTCATTGTCCGTGACTTTCGCCAATCCAGGGGGAAGACAGCCGACAAACTCGTTACCACCGCCGAGCCGCAAACGGACGAGGTTGTCGAGACGGTCCAACTGGGCCGGGATTGTGCCGGTCAGCTCATTTCTGCTAAGCCACAGGTCCGTCAGTGAGCCCAGATCGCCCAGTTCCGTAGGAATGTTACCGGTCAACTGATTGCCGTGAAGGTACAGCCGGTTCAGATTGGACAGCTGGCCCAAGGCAGTAGGAATGGAGCCGTCCAGGTTGTTATCGTAGAGGGACAACCACTGCAAGTTGGCCAGACCGCCCAGCTTGGGCGGCACCCGCCCTGTCAGCGGGTTGCGATGGAGCAGCAGGTGGGTGAGGCTGGATATGCCAGCCAACTCCTCCGGTATCTCCCCCGTCAACCGGTTTTCGTGGAGATACAGCCTTCTCAGCTTTGCCAGGCTTCCGAGATCTGTAGGTATTTCCCCAGTCAAATTGTTCCTGTAGAGATTCAGCCAGTCCAGATTGGGTATCTGCCCCAGCCCTGCAGGTATTTCCCCACGCAGGGAGTTGCGTTGGGCGAACAGCCGCTCCAGTCCGGTCATGCCCGGGCCCAACTCATCCGATATGCCGCTCAACTGGTTGTCATACAGATACAGCAACCTCAGTTTCGACAGCCGGTTCAACGCGCCCGGTATCTCGCCCGTTAGGTTGTTGCGATGCAGGTACAGCACACTCAACTCGCTTAAGAGACCCAACTCGGCTGGAATCGTCCCGTTGAGCTTTGCTTCCGCTGTACCCCTGTCGGCGCTTGCATTCTGCCCGTGAAGACGCAGCTGGGTCACTCGCTTGGGAGTACCCGACAGGACCACACCGTACCACTGCGAGACGGGAGTATCGGCTGCCCAGTTCAAAGACCTGGTCGCGCCGCTCCCTGCCAAGGTGTCCCTCACGGAAAGCAGCGCCTCGCAATCGGACATAAGCCCCTGGTTGTTGTCGGGCACGGCAATCCCGGAGGAGCAGGTGGGGGTGTTACTGGCTTCGGCAGAGACGGGATGGCCGGCAGCTATGGCCGCTGCTAGACCGACCAGCCCTGCAGAGGCAATGGCAAGGAGCGGAGTGAAACGACTGGTTGGCAGCAACATAACCCCGTTTCGGTCGCTCGAGGGTCGGGGGCCGCAGGTTAGAACAACTCGGTGACGTGCCGGGGCGGCATCACCCGGTAGTCCTCAGGACTTGTCCAGCTGGGTCACCCGGCCTCAATGAGCCCTTCGGCCACGAACAAGTTGCCATTGGCGTCCACGGCCAGCCCTTGCGAATCGTATCAGCCTGAAATAGACCCGTCTAGAGGGCCCGCACCTGCCAAATCCCCCACCTAACGTGTACGTGGTAGGAGATCATGAAGCGCTGCAGCATCTCCTTGATCTGGGGATGGGCGTCCCTGTACTCCTCGGAGGCACGCCCGGTTAGCTCAGTCGACGGTATCGTGAAGTAGTCGTGGAAGTGGCTGCTGCCTCCCAGGTTGCGCTCGCACCACTCCACTATCAGGTCTGCCAGGGTGGTCTTGCCCGCAAACTCGCACCCGACCATGATGACGTTCATCGCTCTTCCTCCTCTAAGGCCCCACCGTAGCAGGCTGCACGGTCCGGCGCATGTTGCTCCCTGTGGCCGCTTCAGGGGCCCTCGAAAAAGCGGAACGAGTAGATCTCCGCGTCTTTCAGGACGAGCCTGAGACGCACCGGCTGTCCCGCCAGGGCCCCCACGTCGCTCGAGCGTCTCCACGTGACTGTGCGGTCGATGTCGTCGCCGAACAGCTCGTCCGAAGCACCCAGGCTGAACCCCCTTATCGGCAAGCCGGCCGCGTCCTGTACCTCGACTCGCACGCTCCCGACTGCAGACGTACGGTAGTTAATCTCCAGGGTGTTGCCGCTGAACAGGATGGGCCGTGTGACCGCCTCGCCGCCTGATGGAGGCCCATTAAGCGACACGAAGCCATCCGTCCGCAGCACGCCCCTGCGCAGGTGTGACGTCGGGTGCCGGTAGTGCCGGGAGTAGTAGACCGACATCTCGTCGTCCCCTGTCGGCACGACCCCCCACGCCACCACGTTGCTCCGCTCGGTCCAGTTCTGCAGCTCGCGCCCCGGGGCCACGAAGGACTGCAGGAAGCGCCGGTCGAATGTCATGCCGTCCCTGCTCGACATGAACACGGAGTCGGACACTCCGGGATACGGGTGATCGGCCACCCTCTGGCGCTTGGGCGAGAACCTCATAGGGAAGGCGAGCAGGATGTGCGGCGCGCGAAAGTAAGGCGTCGTGGCGTTGGTGTACAGGTGCTCCGTCGGCGAGTCGCCCAGATCGATGGGCACTCCGCTGGACCACTCGGTGAAGTTGACCGAGGTGCTGCGGGCGATCGCACGGACCGACCTGGAGAAGATGCGGAAGTAGGCGGAGTAGTACCCGCGCTCCTCGTCCCAGAAGGCCACGTTCTGCGAGTCGAACGCCCCCCACGTGAGCACCGGCTCCTCGCGCAGCTTCCTCCAGTTGACGCCGTCTGGGGACACGAGAGCGATAGGCGGCTGTCCTCCCAGCGCCTTGTACTCCTCTCCGGGCCGGCGATCGGGATTCGTGTCTACGAACGCCGCGAAGTTGTGTGACTCGGGGCCGCTCCAGACGATGTTGTTCGCCTTCGATCCCTCATGTGCGAACAGCCCCAGCGACGGCTTCTCCCACCGGATGCCGTCGCCGCTCTGGGCATAGCAGGTCGTCTCGTCCGAGTCGTTGTGGCACCGGTAGTACATCCGGTATAGGTCGCCGTCCTTGAAGACCGTGTAGTAGCCCGCCGTCCGATCCTCCCAGGGGTCGTCGATCCGCAGCGCGACCTCGGCGTCCCGGGGCGAGTGCAGCACCAGGCTGGTGCCGGACGAGTCAGCTATGAGCCAGTCGTCCACGAAGAGCTGCCGTTTCGACCCGATGTCGACCGGGACGGCCGTCGGAGAAGCCGCTGGCGTTGGAGGAGGCGTCGCCGCCGGCTGGACGGCGGCCCGCGGCGCGGCGGTGGCCACGGCCCTCGCGGTCGCCGTGGGGACCGGTCCGGACTCCGCCGGGCTTGCCGGAGGCGTCTCGGAGCAGCCGGTCGCCGCAGCGGCAACCGCAAGGAGCAGTACCCCGCCGATCAGGCGAAGAAGCCGTCGGCCCCGCGCACACAGGTAGTAGTCCAATGCAGTGGGGAGTGTAGTGTTCGCCCACGGAGCGGTCAAACGACAGGGCTCCATCTACAGCCGACAGCCCGATACGACCGACCTTCACAGTTCCCGGACTGGAGCATTTACAGTGGTACGAGTCGGTTGTAGGATTAGGTGGCCGCGAAGACAAGCGGTCCCGCGCGACCTGCTGAGTCGCCGGCAGCCATACCCCTGGAGTCCTATCCGCAATGACGAACCAGGTACTTGACAGGCTGAGCTGGCTTGTCACGGTTCGCCCGTACGCCACTATAGCCGTCCTCGTCGTCGTCGCCGTAGCCCTGGCCGCCGGGGCTTCGCTGCGGCTCCCGCCGACCGAAGGGGCTGATGTCGCCTTCCTGCCGCCCGGGCACCCCGTCGCCGATGCGACTCGTGAAGTCGGCGAGCTCTTCAGCGACTCGGGCGACATCCGCGTCGCAACACTGATCTTCCGCGGCGAGGCGCTCACACCCGGCGGCCTCTCCCAGATGACCTCGTTGATCGGCGGCATCGCCGGCGACCCGGGCGTCGGCGGGCTCCTGGCTCCCGCCAACCCCATCATCGCGCCGGCGCCCATCATCGGCGCCGCGTTGCAGGCGGACGACTTCGAGTCCGTCACCCAGGAGCAGATCGACTCCGTCCGCAACGCGCCCGAGATCCAGGCGGCCCTGGCGGCGATGACCGGGACCGACACGGACGGCACGCCCGTCGCAATCGCCAACATCCGGCTGACCGATACGGGCGACGAGAGGGTCGAGAACGCGGAACGTAGGATCAGCGAGTTCGCCGCGGCGAGCGACGGCCCGCTGCAGGTGAGCAGCCTGTCCCCGGTTATCGTCGAGGACGAGTACAAGCAGGCCACGGAGCAGGGCATGGCGCCGCTGATAGGGCTGGCCCTGCTGCTGATCGTGGTGCTCCTCCTGCTCTTCACCCGCACCATCTCGGACATGCTGCTGACGCTGGCGGGGCTTGTCCTGTCCATCGCAGCCGTTGTCGGGGCCGAGGGCTGGCTCGGGCCGAATGGAGTCGGCCTGATAGGCCCTCCCAGCTCGCTCACGGCAATGGTGCCCGTCATCCTCATCAGCCTCACGGTGGACTACGCGATCCAGACCGTCTCCCACTACCGCGAGCAGCGCGTCGAGGGCCTGGCCGTGGCGGCTGCGGTGCGGACAGGGCTGAGACACGTCACCATTCCGTTGACGCTGGCAGCCGTCACGACGATAGTGAGCCTGCTGGCGACCCTGTTCTCGCCAATCGGCGTGATTGGCGACTTCGGCGTCGTCGCGGGGCTGGGAGTGGGCATCAGCCTGCTGGTGATGCTGACCCTGATTCCCGCAGGCCGGATACTCATCGACCGGCGGCGCGAGGCGCGGGGCACCCTCAAGCCGCCCCGCCCCATCTCGAACGCACTCCCAGGCATTCCGAAGGCGGCGGAGTTGATGGGGAGGTGGGTCACGCGCAGGCCTGCGCCCTACCTCGTCGCCGTCCTCCTGGTCACGGCAGGCCTCGGGTATGCCGCAACGGGCCTCGAGTCCGAGTTCAGCATCAAGGACATCTTGCCACGGGGCGGGGGCGTGCTGGAGGACATGAACACTCTGGAAGCTGCCGTCGGCGGCTCCACGGAGATCGCCAGCCTGCTCATAGAGGCAGAGGTAACTGAGTCCAGGACTCTCCTCAACCTCCACGACCTCACTTCCGCCTTCGAGGACGAGCAGCGCCGCCCGCGTGGCGCGGCAGGACCGATGCAGGGGTCTTACGAGAGGCTTGTGTACGACTGGACCAACGACTCAGGTGAGCCCGGCGACAAGTACGACCCCGAGCTGGCGGCGCTCTTCCGCGAAGCCTCGCCCGGGGTGGAGCTCGACCCGGTGCTGATGCAGCGGGTCGTCGACGAGATCGTCGCAAGAGAGCCCGACCTGGCGCACTTCCTGGTCAACAACCCGGACGGCCTCGATACGATGCTTCTCCAGTTCCCCATCTTCCCAAACGATCCCGTCGGCACCAGGATGCTCCACGAGGACATCGAAGAGCTCTGGCTCGGAGACGACAGCGCTGTCACGGCGACTTCGGCCAGCATCGTGGCGGTTGCCGTCACCGACCAGATCACCGACGGGCAGACGGAGTCGATCAGTACCACCATCGCCATCGCCCTGGGAATCCTGGCCATATTCTTCTGGGTCACCCTGCGCCAGCCCGCCCTGGGGATCGTCGCCGTCGGCCCGATCGTGCTTGTCCTGATCTCCGTGCTGGGCACCATGGCGCTGCTGGGCATTCCCTACACGCTCGTCACCTCGATCATCACTGCCCTGTCGATAGGTATCGGGGTGGACTACACCATCCACGTCATCCATCGCTACCGGGAGGAGTTCACCCGCCTCCGCAACCCGGAGAAGGCGGCGATCCAGACCCTGGCGACCACCGGTTCGGCGCTGCTGGGCTCGGCACTGACCACGGCGTTCGGATTCGGCGTGCTGATAGCTTCGCCGCTGCTGGCGTCCGCCCAGTTCGGCATCACGGCGACCATCACCATCGTCTACTCCCTGGTAGTCTCGATCCTGGTCGTGCTGCCCGCCATGGTCGTCTGGGGCGCGTACCAGAACATGCGGATGCGCTCGATGGTCGAACGCATGTGGGACGACCTGGACGTGGCCATCGAGGACATCAGCCAACGCCACCACGGGGACGCAACGCCGTCGTAGAGAGAGGTCTATGCAGCTTCACAGGCTAGCCAAGGGGCTCAGGGCCGCGTATCGTGACTCGGACGCCCGCAGCCGCGTCAGAGACCTCGACGGGTGGACGGACAGGGCGCACGTGGACGGCGCCGCCCCGGAGAGCTACGACCACACCGAGACCGTCAGGGAATACTACGACCTTTGCAGCGAGCTCATGGTGTTCGGCTGGGGCGAGTCCCTCCACTTTGCGCCCCTGTCGCCCCGGGAGAGCCTCGAGGACTCCAAGGTCCGGCACCAGCGGCTGATGATTGACAAGCTGGAGCTGCGCGAGGGCATGACGGTGATCGACGTCGGTTGCGGGATCGGCGGGCCGATGCGCCGTGTCGCCCGGGAGGCCGGTGTCAGAGTCGTCGGGATCAATAGCAGTGAAGTCCAGCTGGCGAAGGCGAAGGGATTGGATGCCGAGGCGGGGCTCGACCACGTGGTCGACTACCTCGCGTGCAGCTTCATGGACATGGGCGCCATCGAGGAAGGCACATTCGACCGTGGCTACGCCATCGA
The DNA here is from genome assembly GCA_965116315.1 of Dehalococcoidia bacterium. Taxonomy (GTDB): domain Bacteria; phylum Chloroflexota; class Dehalococcoidia; order Lucifugimonadales; family CAJWER01. The sequence continues at coordinate 3,618,771 of OZ220672.1, read as the reverse complement.
ATCGACGTGCCACGCGCCGGACAAGGCGGGAGCCTTCGCCGAGATCTACCGCGTGCTGAAACCCGGAGCCCTCTTCTGGGGCCAGGAAATGTGCATGACGGACAGGTTCGATCCCGGCGACGACCGCCACCAGGCCATGAAAGAGGACCTGATGCACGGCATCGCCCTCAAGGACATCGCGACTACGGGCGAGGTGGACCGGGCGCTCGAAACGGCGGGGTTCCAGGTCATCGAGGCGCAGGACAGGGCAGTCGACGAGAACAGCCCGCTGACGCCGTGGTACCAGCCCATGGAGGCCCGGAGCAACACGCTGGGCAACGCCCTGCGCAGGACCCCGCTGGGCCGTAACGCCCTCAGGGGAACACTCAGGCTGGCGGAAGCGCTGGGGATGTTCCCGAAGGGGTCCGCGGACGTCATAGGGCTGATGGACCGGACCGCCAGGGCCTATGTCGCAGGCGGCAGGGCCGGGATATTCACCCCGCTGTACTGCTTCCTGGCCCTCAAGCCCCGCTAGGCGCTTCCCAGACCACTCCTAGACCTTTATCTCACGCCTCTGTTCGGCGATGTGGAACTTCAGCTTCTTGGTCGGCTTCGTCGAGGGCAGCGGATTGAACCGGAGCTTGTAGTTCGCCGGCGATACTTCGAGCGTGAAGTGGTGCGCGACCATCAGCAGGTTGACGGCGAGCTGGAGCTCCATCCACCGGGAGCCGAGACACGTGTGCGGCCCCAGCCCGTACGGTGCGTATCCTGGACTGCGGTGCTCGTTGCGTGGAGGCAGGTAGCGGTCGATATCGAATTTGAAGGGCTCGGGGAAGACGTCGTCCATGAAGTGGGCCGCCGTCTGGGCAATGTAGATCCGCGATCCCACCGGCAGCTCGTAGTTCTCTACCACGCACGAATTCATCACGTTTCGGATAGACACCGGGACGATCGGGTACATGCGCAGGCATTCCATGAGGAAGCGATGGGTGACGTCTATCGCGGGCAGAGCGAAGTCCCCGCTGGCCGGATCGCCGTCGTCGAACAGGGCGTCGGCTTCACTCCGGATCCTGTCGTAAAGGTCCGGCTGTGATGCCATCGCGTACAGCGCGAAGCTGAAGGCGTCGCCAAGGTACACGCTGGCGATCAACGCCGCCGCGAGTTGGAAGCGCAGTGTCGTCTCCGGCACGAACTGTGGATCGCTTGCGTGCAGGCTTAGCCAGTCGTCGGCAAGGCTCCGCGGAGCATCGGCCCGCTGTGCGGACGTATGGACGCTCTGGACCCGTTGCAGCAACGTATCCACGGCCTTCGCCCGGCGTTTCATGCCCGGAGTGTTGAGCGTGAATTCGGGCAGGAGCTTGATGATGTGGACGAGGAGTGCCCGTTCCTTGTACTTCGCCAGGTCGTCGAAGATGTCCTGCGAGTCAACGCTCACGAAGAGTGGAGAGAGCTGCGCGTTCACCATCTGCCGGCTCATGCTCGTTGCGGTGAGGGTGTCTCCAACAGTCCACCCTGCCATATGCCCCCGGCCAAAACGGAAGAGACTTTCCAGCTGCCCCTCCAGTCTATGGCGGGAATACGCCGCCGACATGGCCTTCCGGAGCCGGAAGTGGTCGGCGCCGTCCATCGAGGGCATGACTCCGGACGCGCCGTAGACCTGCTCGAAGTCGCTGAAATAGTCCTTGGTCCTCAGGTATATTCGACCTCGCCGGTGGGCCCAGTGATTCGTTTCCGGGCCGGCCAGCACAATCATGGGCCTGGCAAACGGCGGGCGCAGCTCGAACACAGGGCCATGCTCTTTTGCGATGTCCGCAAAGAGCGCGGCAACGTTGCCGTCGCGGACATGTGGATTGAACAGCAGGTCGCGCAGCGGGACGACCGGTATCTTCTTCGTGAGTGAGGATTGCCGGAGCAGCGGGCCCGCAAGGTTGTGCGCGACGGCGGCGGCAATGGACCGGCCGATCAGGTCCATCCGGCATATGAACTGGATGCGCTCCTCCGCCGCGTCGTCCAGGTTGAATATGAACCGGAAGACGTCGCACGTATTGATGAGGCAGATGATGATCACATCTCGCGGGTCGGGAATGTCGTTGTTGAAGATCACCTGGCCGATTCGCGTCTTTACAAACTGGACCGCGCCGCCCTCCGGAGAGCTGAACATTCCCGAATGCCGTGCGGAATGCGTCACCGTCCAGTAGTCGCCGGAGTGGTGCTCCAGGACATCCATCTCGACCAGCCGGTCCAGGGTCGAGTCGATGATCGACTCGGCGCGGGGAGCCAGACGTTCTATCCAGTACTGGGCGTTCCGCTGCTCCGGTTCGGCGGCAATCTCCTCCAGGATGGGGTCCAGGATTGGGTTGCCGGTCTCCGTCTTGTCCAGGAGGTACAGCGACTCCATGTCCGTATCGATTCTGGACATCAGCGAGAGCTCCGCGAGCGCGGAGCCGGCCACGGCGCAGTTCAGGTCCCAGCCGGGCACCTGGTGAAAGTAGCCGCTCTCCTCGTTGAGCAGCATCAGTATCAGCTCTGAGGGCAGCGTCAGCTGCTGGGTCGTGACTCCGTCCGTTGTGAGAGTCATTAGCCTTGCCCCCCTTGAATGGCCTTGCTAGACTCGTCAGGCATACGCCGCCCTACGTGACGCAAACTATGGACACTCTAGCATACAGCACTCAGCAGACATATGAGATTGGGGCGATGTTTTCGTTCAATGCAGCTCGGCACGGTGAAGCTGCCGACCGGGACTCCAGGCAAGGGGTGCTGAGGCGATGGTAACCCGGCGACGTGTGCCCGCGGAAGATGCGACGCTTTCCCCGTTTCCCGAGGGCTGGTACTTCGTAGCAACACGCGAGGCAGTGCTGAAGGACAAGCTCATCCAGAAGACCTGGATGGGCGAGAATGTAGTCGTCTGGTGCGACGATGCTGGGCGCGTCTGCGTCGCCGAGGCCGTCTGCCCCCACCTCGGGGCCGACCTGGGCCCCGCCGCCGGGGGATGCATCCGCGACGGCCGGCTGCTCTGCCCGTTCCACGGCTACGAGTTCGATGCCACCGGCCAGTGCGTCGCCACTCCCTTTGCCGAGCCGCCCAGGACCGCGAAGCTGCGCGTCTTCGAGACCCAGGAGATACTCGGCCTCATCTTCGCCTGGTGGGGTGTCGGCGGGCGGGAGCCCCAGTGGAGCCTGCCCGTGGGTACGCTGGATGCGGAGGGCTGGAGCCGCTTCGAGATCAGCACCCTCCGCTTCCCCGGCCATCCCCAGGAGACGACTGAGAACTCCGTGGACCTGGCCCATCTGCGCTACGTCCACGGCTACGACAACGTGGAGCCGGTCATCGACGCGTCAGTGGACGGCCACCTTCTCCAGGCCAGTTTCGACTTCAAGAGGAAGCGGACGATCGTCGGGGGCATGGGCCTCACCTTCGACGTCTCGGCCAGCGCCAGCATCTACGGGCTGGGCTATTCGTTCGTCGACATCCGCGAGAAGTCGATAGGCATGAACATGCGCCTCTGGGTGCTGGCGACGCCCATCGACGGCGCACTCATCGACCTGACGCTCGTCTCGCAGGTACGAGAGATCCGCAGCCCGAAGCGCCTCATAGTGGGCCTGGGGTTCCTCCCCGTAGGACTGCGCGCGCCCCTAATCAACAAGTTCATGGCGTCCCAGCAGAAGGACGATGTCGAGCAGGACATCATCATCTGGAGCAACAAGCAGTACGTTTCGCGCCCGCGCCTCTGCCGCTCCGACGGCAGGATCATGCCCTTCAGGTACTACTGCGCCCAGTTCTACCCCGACCCAGCCGACACTGCTTAGAGGGTGTCTAAAAAAGGTATAGGATTTGCCTAGAGGCGAGGTTGGACAAGCGCTTAGAGTCATGAATCATGACACGCAAAGCATATCCCAGCGACCTAAGCGACCGGGAGTGGCAATTGCTGGAACCGCTGTTGCCGCCTCCCAAGCCTGGAGGACGGCCAATCAAGTACTCCCGTCGGGAGGTGGTCAACGCTATCCGCTACGTGCTGCGCACCGGGTGCGCCTGGCGGATGCTCCCCCACGATCTGCCCCCGTGGCGGACTGCGTTCCACTACTTCCGCACATGGCGGCGGGATGGGATCTGGGAACGGGTTCATGCGGCCATGCGGGACAAGGTGCGTGCTTACGAAGGCAGAGATGTGTCTCCCAGTGCGGCGATCATAGACAGCCAATCGGTCAGGACGACCGAAAAAGGGGGCCTCGTGGCTATGACGCTGGTAAGAGAGTCTGTGGAAGAAAGCGGCACATCATCGTAGACACGATGGGATTGGTGTTGGTCGTGGTGGTGCATGCGGCGGATGTTCAAGACCGTGACGGGGCCAAGTTGGCGCTGATGCGACTGGCGGACCGGTTTCCCCGTCTGGGTTTGATCTGGGCGGATGGGGCGTACGCCGGCAAACTGGGGCTATGGGCTGACAACGTCGGCGGTTGGACCATCGAGTTGGTGAGGCGTTCATCGCACCAGAACACTTTCGAGGTCATCCCCCGCCGCTGGGTTGTCGAGCGCACGTTCGCATGGCTGGGAAGGTACCGGAGACTGAGCAAGGATTATGAAGAGTTGCCCCAGACCACCGAAGCGTGGATCTACGCAGCCATGACCGGGTTGATGTTGCGACGGGTAGCTCGCTCAAATGCTTATTAGACACCCTCTTAGACCTCTTCCCCCCGAGGAGACCTTTGAACAACCTGTTATTGCGCGCGCCCATATAGTCGTCGTTCCTGCGAAGGCAGGAACCTAGAGGGGCGAGGGGGAGCGGTGCCGCCCCGTGTCGTCGTTCCTGCGAAGGTAGGGGAACCCAGAGGGGCGGCGCGGGGTGCGGCCTGCTAGCCCGGCGCTACACCTTCCTGAACCGCGACCCGTACAGGACGCCCCCGTAGTAGTTGAACCACCCCCTCGCATCGGCATCGTCGAACGGGTAGTCCGCACCAAGCTGCCTCGCGGCGGCCAGCCCGGTCACGAAGCACGTCTCCTGGCTGTTCACCAGCGTGTGGGCGCCGCAGTGCCACGACCGCCGCCTGCCCTGGATGAACCGGAACAGGTAGACCAGCAGCGCCACTTGCCGCACGTCATGGACGACGTGTTGGAACGACCGCCTCCTGATGACCTTCCCCTCGTCTATGGGGCTGCGCGCGTTGTATGTCACCAGGCACGGCTTGTCCGACCCGCTGGCCCACGGCTGCTGGTTGTGCATTATGTACGTGATCTCGTAGTTGTCCGGCTCCGCGCCGTACTGCTCGATGTAGTTGCTCCGGGTCTCCAGCGGCTTCGCCTCGTTGTCAGGCAGTACGGAGGCATCGGAGTGGACGACCGCGCGGCCGTGCAGAGAGTCGTCGTAGCGTATCGACGACAGGATGTAGCGCTCTAGGAACGTGGGCTTGTCGAGCATCGCCAGTGTCTGGTTAGCGTTGCACGCGAACACCACCTCGTCGAAGGTCTCCCGCACCCCCTCCTCGTCCTCGACCACGACGCGCGCAGCCTCCCTGTACACCTTCCGGACGGGCCGTCCCAGGTAGATCTTGTCCCGGAAGCCGGCCGACAGGTCCTCGTAGATGCGCCTCGTCCCCCGGTCCCACGTGTGCATGGGCGTGGCGGACTCGATGTCGAAGAACTCGAGGTACCTGGCAAACAGCGCGGCGGGCATGGAGAACACGTCCGTCGCCATCAGGAAATTCACGAACATCGGCTTAAGCACCTTGTACCTGAAGTCGTCGGAGAAACCGCCCAGCTTCAGGACCGTCCCCATGCTGATGTAGTTGAACGGGTTGAGCGCGTTCAGCAGCTTCGACCGGGAGCGTGTCAGCCAGCCGATCCGGTGCAGCCGCCGCAGGAGACGCTGGAACTTCGCGATCTCGGGCTGGAGCTGCTCCCTTAGCTCGGAGTCGGAGTCGTGGGCGTAGAGGCGGCCGCCGTACTTCACGCCGTAGCTGAACCGGGTGCCGACCAGTTCGATGCCGGACCGCTCCATCAGCAGCACGATATGGTGGTACACCGACGGGATGCACGCCGTGACAGAGATGTCGAAGGGGATCGAGCTGCCGTCGTCCTGCGGCATGTCGGCCGTGACCGCGTTCCCACCGACCTGCTCCTCCGCCTCGTACAGCCGGAAGTCGAACCGGTCCGGGTGATGACTCAGCGCCCACGCCGCGCCCAGCCCCGAAACACCCCCACCAACAATCGCAATCCGCCGCAATCCACCACCTCGCCTAGCTGCAGCCTCGTATCCTACCACCGGAATCGACCCAGCCCGAGTTGACTCAGTGTCATATCATTCCTGCCACACATCACATCGGAGCACATCCGTATGAACAAGACCCCCTGCGACACACTCATCCGCAACGGCCAGGTCATCACCGTCGACCCCGAGCGCCGGATCTTCCGCCCGGGCGCCGTGGCGGTCACCGGGTCGCGCATCGTTCAGGTCGGCCCGGATGCCGACCTGGTGCGCCGCTACGACGCCGTAGAGACGATCAACGCCGGCGGAGGCATCGTCCACCCCGGCTTCATCGACGCGCACAACCACATCGTGCACACCTCCTGCCGAGGCGTCGGCACGCTCCGCGACGACACCCCGTCGCCCGTCAACTTCGCCGACTGGAAGGCGGGCGTGACCGATGAGGACGAGGCCGCGGCCACTGCCATGGCCGGCGTGGAGATGCTCCGGAGCGGGTTCACCATGTTCATCGAGCCGGGCTCCCTCTTCTCGACCGCGGCGGCAGCGGAGGCCGTCGAGCGGGTGGGCATGCGCGCGCTGTTCGCCCCGCTCTACCTCTGGGACAGGCGCGAGTGCTTCGAGGCGGTGCCGTCGCTCTACAGCCCAAGCCTCATGGCCCGCGCGCCCATCGACCTGGACCGCTCGCTGGCCCAGCTTGACGCGGAGCTGCACCGCAACAGCGACCCCGACGCCCTGGTGCGAGGCTACGTCTTCGTGTACGGCGTGGGCACCGCCTCGCCCGAGCTGATGCGGGCCGCCCACGCCTGCGCCCGGAACGCCGGCGTACCCCTCCAGCTCCACGCCGGCTACGTGCCCATGGAGGGCGAGATCTACCGCAGCATGACCGGAGTCAGTCAGATCGTCCACCTGCGGGACCTGGGCGTCCTCGACGAGCACACCGTCATCATCCACGCCAACGTGCTGGACGACGACGAGGAGGCCGCCGTCCGCGAAACGGGCTGCCAGGTCGTGTGGTGCCCCGCCGCCTTCTTCTCCCTCGGCCTCGGATCGACCGCGAGCTTCCGCATGGCCGAGCGGCACCGCCAGGGCACCCGCGTCGCCCTCGGCGCCGACGGCGCATTCGCCTGCACTCCCGCCGGCATCATGCCCGCGGCCCACTACGCGTCCCAGGCCTACGGCGACCCCCTTTCGCCCGGCGCCCTGCTGGAGATGCAGACACTCAACGGCGCCGCTGCCGCCGGGCTGGACGCCGAGTTGGGCAGCCTGGAGCCCGGCAAGCGCGCCGACGTGGTGGTGCGCTCGCCCAGGGCATCCGAGGCCCACCCCGACAACAACCCCGTCCACCTCCTGGCCCTGACGATGGGCACCGGCACCGTCGACACCGTCCTCGTAGACGGCCGCGTCGTCCTCCGCGATGGCCGCTCCACCCGCGTCGACGAGCCCCAGGTCTACCGCACCGTCTCCGACTCCGTCAGGGCCCGCGCCAACCGCCTCGACATCGACCTAACCCCCGAATGGCCGACCATAGACCCGTAGTCTGTCCCCGACCACGTAGGGGCGGACCCACGTGTCCGCCCGCAAGAGCATGCTAGGGACACGGGGACGAGACCCGTTCGCCCTGAGCAACATTGTGCCCGCACGCGGGCCGTGCGTGGGTGGTCGCAACAGCCGTGAGCCAAGTTACGTTCGGCCTGAGCCTGTCGAAGGGCAGTGCTCAGCCGAAGCAGGTTGCCCTGGGAGAGTGCTAGACGTAACTCCCGCTGGCGCAAGAACCACTGCAGACGCCTAACCACATGAAGGCTCCCTATTCTTGACCACACTGGAATTGAAGGCTAGTGTGGTACCTGGTCGGCATGGACGAATGTAGGCGGAGGATTCATGAGCAACTCTTGGCGGACGCATGAACCCGAGTCCCGTGTCGACGAACCGCTGGAGCCCAGTCAGGTCAACACACCTGAGGTGACCAGCCCGAACCTCAAGGAACTGCTTCTTGCTCCTGAGCCCCGGGCCGAGGCACTGACTCCGCCTCGCCGGAAGCTGCCTGGGCGCGCGGCCCCCACGTTCGACTAGCCTTTCCACACCCCATACCCACCTCCACTAGGAGCACTTCATGATCACCCCCGACGCCTGTCGCCCCCTTGGCAAGGAAAAGCACGTGTTCGTCGACTGGGAGCTCGTCGAGCCGGGCTACGGCGTCGCATGGGCCGGCGCTTCGCCCGGGTCTTGGGAGATGCCGACCGGCATCAGGCTCGCCGTCCACAGGCCGCGCATAGACGATGGGCCGTTCGTGGCTGCTGACCAGCCCTGGGAGGCCGCCGTCGGCAGCCACGGCACCGTCTTCGAGGACGGTGGCGTGTACCGCTTCTACTACCGCGTACGCACCAGCGCGACTGGCGGCGACGCCTCGTCCCCCATGCTGCTCGCCTACGCCGAGTCGACCGACGGCGCGACCTGGACCAAGCCCAACATCGGCACCGTAGAGATCGACGGCTCGAAGGACAACAACGTCGTGTACGGCCTGGAGGCCGCGGGCGGCCGCTCGGTCAACAGCGCCTGCGTCTTCAGGGACCCCACCGGCGGCCCGGGCGACCGCTACAAGCTGCTCTACCGCGACCCAACGGACGACGTCCACCACCTCTACGGGGCCGTGTCGCCCGACGGGCTGCACTGGGAGACCCTCGACGAGCCGATCATCCCCAACTACTTCAGCGACACCCACAACGTCGCCGGCTACGACCCCAGGCGCGGGCGGTACGTGGCCTACGTCCGGGGCTGGACGCGGTTCCGGCGCGGCGGGTTCCACGGGCGCCGCACCATCGCCCACGCCGCCTCGGAGCGCTTCGACGCCTGGCCGCGCCCCGAGCCCGTATACGCGCCCGACGCCCTCGACGGCCCCGACACCGACATCTACACCAACGCATACACCCCCTGGCCCGGCGCGGACGCCTACCTGATGTTCCCCGCCTTCTACCAGCGGAACGCCGACATCGTCGAGACACAGATGCTCACCAGCCGCGACGGCGTTAGCTGGCAGCGACTCACCCGCGAGCCCGTGGTACCCGGCGGCGAGCCGGGCACGGACGCCGAGGGCGGCTACTACGCCGGCGCGGGGCTCGTCAGCTTCCGCCCCGGCGAGGTGTCGCTGTTCGTCTCGCCCACCTGGCACACCCACAACGAGGGCCACTATCGCAGCACCCGCGCCTCTGGCACCCACCGCGGCTACTGGTCGACAGCCACCTGGCGCGAGGACGGCTTCGTGTCCCTAGAGGCCCCGGACGAGGGCAGCTTCACGACCATACCCATCACCTTCGACGGCTCGCGCCTCGTCATCAACGCATGGACCCGCTTCGGCGGCGAGATCGCCTTCGAGCTGGCCGACGCCTCCGCCGAGGACATGGGGCGCTTCGGCGAGGGTGCGCCCGCCTCCAACGCCGCGCCCATACCGGGCAGGACCTTCGCCGACTGCGACCCCTTCACCGGCGACTCCACCGGCCACACCGTGACCTGGAACGGCGAGTCCGACATCTCGGCGTGGTCCGGCCGGCCCGTGCGGCTCCGTGTCAGGATGCGCCGCGCCAGGCTCTACGCCCTCCAGGCCGTCACCCCATGAGAATCACCGAGGTCAGCGCCGTCTACCCGAAGTGGAAGCGCCCGCCGACCGACGCCTGGCAGTCCCACTTCTGGCAGATCGTCGTCCGCGTCGAGACCGACGACGGCACGATAGGCTGCGGCTACGGCGGCGGCGGCGACCCAGCCTGCATCGTCGTGAACCGCCACTTCCGCGACCTGGTCGTCGGGCGCGTCGTCGAGAGCCCAGGCGACATCCGGGCGATCTGGGACCACGTCTACGCGCTGTCACTCCCCTACGGGCGCAAGGGCCTCGCCGTGATGGCCCTCAGCGGCCTCGACCTCGCCCTCTGGGACCTGCTCGGCAAGAGGCAGGGCAGGCCCGTCTACGACCTCCTCGGCGGCCTCCGCAGGCCCAGTGTCAGGGCCTACGCGACCGGCGAGGACTTCGAGCGCCACCGTGACATGGGCTACACCGCCGCGAAGTTCGGCCCCGCGAAGTCCGAGTCCAAGGTCGACCTCGACGCCACCGTGGCCACCGCCCGACACGCCCGCTCCGTATTCGGCGACGACGCCCTGGTGATGACCGACTGCTACATGTCATGGGACTTCGACACCACCGTCACGATGGCCGATGCCCTGCGCGAGTTCGACCTCTACTGGTTCGAGGACGTCACGACGCCCGACCGGCTGGATGAGCAGGCGGCGCTGAGGGAGATTGTGCACCTCGTCAATATCGCCGGCGGAGAGCACGAGTTCACCCGCTTCGGCTTCGCCGAGATCGCCAGGGCCGGGGCGCTCGACATATGGCAGCCCGACATAACCTGGTGCGGCGGCATCACCGAGACGCTGCGCATCCTCGACATAGCCCGCGAGCACGACATTCCCGTCGCGCCCCACCGCGGCGGCGAGGTATGGGGCCTGCACCTCATGGCCGCCACCGACTGCGCCGACCTCGCCGAGACCCACCCCGTGCGATGGACCGACACCGCCGACGAGCTGTGGCTGGACGAGCCCCGGGTGATCGACGGCCACATCGCCCCGCTCGACCGACCGGGCTTCGGAGTAGTCCTCAACGAAGCAATGCTGTAGCCAGGCACCTCCCGGACCAACGCCAGAGCTGTCATTCCGAACGTAGCGAAGCGAAGTGAGGAATCTAGGGCCCCTGCCTTCTAGCAGCGCCCCCATGACTCCAAGGCAGCATCCCTAGATCCCTCGCTACGGTCGGGACGACATGTAGAGAGGCCGGCCGCCTACTCTCCCACCGCAGGCGACCACCCATATATCCTCGCCAGCGACCCGCCCATCAGCGCGGCCCTTTCATCATCCGTGAGCCTGTCCGTTACCCTGAACGCCTCGACCCCCTGCTCGTACGTCAGCAGCCGCACCGCCCGCGTCCAGTCCGTCCCCCACATGCACCGCGAAAAGCCGTACGCGTCGAATATCCTCCCCAGCGGCTCCCATATTTCCGCGTACGGGAACGGCTCGTGCGACAGCGTGCAGGCCCCGGAGATCTTGATCGCCACGTTGTCGAGCTCGGCCAGCGACAGCACATTCGGCAGGTCGGCGAACGGCTCAGGCGGCGCGGGCGGCTGGAACGGCTGCGCCAGCCCCACGTGGTCGACCACCACCTGCGTGTCCGGGTGCCGCCGTGCAAGCTCGCGCACCAGCGGAAGCTGGCCCGAGCCCATGATGTTGACCGGCACCCCGGCCCGCCCCCCGGCCGCGAGAATTCGGCTCAGCCCCGGGTGGTCCGCGTCGAACTCCCCATACGTCAGCATGATCCGGGCCCCGACCACGCCCGGCCTCCCAGTCCAGTCCGCCATCTCGTCGTCGGTCGCCTCCGACTCCGCGTCGAACGGCCTGATCACCCCGAACCTGCCCGGGTGCTTCGCGTACACCTCCAGCGCGTAGCTCGCGTCGTAGCGGTACATCGAGTACGGCGACACCAGAAGCGCCCCGTCGACCCCAACCGCGTCCATCGCCGCGACCATGTCGTCGCCGGTCACCTCATCCGGCCCCTCCAGCGTCCCGTGCCACGGCCGCTCGGGGCTGTTCCGCTCGTACGCGTGCACCTGCGAGTCGATTACCGGAGTCCGGTCCGCCATGTCAGTCCTCCTCGTCGTTCCTGCGCCATAGGATACCCCCGCCTGCCGGGCCCCTCAACAGAGGCTCGTTGCCAACGCCGTAGGGTCGGGTTTGAAACCCGCCCTCTCCACGCACTGCGAGACCGACCCGTTACCCGCCGGAATCTGGCCCGCGTGCCGTGTGATAGTATGCCGGTGTCGCGGGCTGGCATCCCGCCGCCGCGACGTGGACCCAGCGATTCGATACCGAAAGCGAGGTGACGCGATGCTGAACAGGATGATTGGCGCAGCCCGGTTGAGTGTCGAGACCTTCGAGGAAGTCGAGCATGACCGCGGTGCCACTATCCAGGCCCTGGTCGTCGTGATCGTAGTCGCCGCCTTCAGCGGACTCGGGACTTACCTGAGCGGCGATGCCAGCCTCCTCGATGCGGTCATACTCGGCGCGGTCCGAGGCGTGGTCGGCTGGGCCGTGTGGGCCCTGGTCACATGGATTATCGGAGCCACCATCCTGAAGGGGCCGGAGACCGAGGCCGACTGGGGACAGCTGGCGCGGGTCACCGGCTTCGCGCAGACCCCGGGACTGCTGAACATCCTCATCTTCATCCCGTGGGTCGGATGGGCTATTGGACTGGCGGCGTTCCTCTGGCAGTTCGTGGCCATGATGGTTGGTGTCCGCCAGGCCCTGGACTACACGTCGACCTGGCGGGCGTTCTTCGTGATCCTCATCTCGTTCATAGTAGTCCTCATAGTCGTCATGCCCGTGGTCATACTCCTGTTCATATTAGGCGGCGGCGACACGGCAGCCTCATAGAAAACATCGACCTCCCAAGCGACATAAGGTAGGTGCATTTGCACTGAGCCTGGCTCTCCTGAACTTGTCGAAGGGTCGAAGTGCCTGCACCGTACCCGATGCGGGGGCGGTTCTCATCAAGGTGGTTCGCGGTTTAGTAGCGCGGACAGCGGACCGAGCCTCTCAGGCGACTGGCCAGGCACTGCAGCAATCACGATGCCTGGCCGCTGCCACTAATCAATGGAGCGCCCTTTGATTGACCGGCCGCCGCCAGGAAAGGGATACCTCGCCCTCCTCTACGGGCTAATCCTGAGCACCCTCGCGATGTTCGTCGTAATCGGCCTGCTCCTCCGGGGGGAAGGGACCGCCGGGCAGGTCCTCGCGGTCGTCCTCTTCTACATCCCCATGACGGCGCTGATGCTGGCGCCGCTGCACGCCGCCCTTCGAACCGTATACGAACTCTCGGACCGCACCCTCCGCCTCAGGTCCGGCATCATCATCCGCGCCGAGCTCCGGTACGGCGACATCGCGGACGTCGAGCGGGTGAGCCACATCACCCGGGTACTAGGCTGGGGAGGAGGCCGCGGCCTCGCCAACCGCTTCACCGACGGCCTGCAGATCACCCTCCAGTCGGGCGACATCTACTTCATCAGCCCCACCGACCCCGCAGCTTTCGCCGCCGAAGTCCTCTCGCGACGCCCAGGTAGAACCCCAAGGTAAGGGCGCGCGCCAGACTCCCAGTTTCCGCCTGACCTTCGTCGCGGTCCCTCCACTGTGTTGGCCTGAGAAGGTGCCTTGCGATATACTTCACTTCCTGGTTCATCTGGCGATGTCAGAAGCAATATCGCTCATTGATATTGACCCTCGATACTGCCTCTACTGGAACGGTGGGATGGATAGGGAACAGCGACAAGGGCCCTGCACGACATCGATGACGCGCCTCCCAATGGGACTCCTCCGGCCCCGCGCCTGTACCGCATTCTCGGAGTCCACGTAGACCATGGACACGACTCTCATCGTCCTGAGCCGCCTGGTCACTGCCCGCCCGTACGTGACGCTCGCCGTACTGCTGGTCATCACCGTCCTGCTGGGCGCAGGCGGTACGCTGCGCGCGCCGCCCCCTGACATCGCGGCGACACTTCCCAAGGGCAGCGCCGTCGCCGAAGCCCTGGACCAGATCGACCACTTGTTCGGTGAGGCGGGCGACGTCAGGGTTGCGACGCTGCTCTTCCGCGGCGAGGCCATGACACCCGGCGGCCTGAAGCAGATGTCGTCCCTCGTCGAGGACATCGCCGCCGAGCCGGGCGTGGGAGATCTCCTGGCGCCTGCCGATCCCATCGTCGCGCCTTCCGCACTGGTCATGGCCCTGCTCCAGGTCGACAGCTTCGAGTCCGTAACGCAGGCGGACATCGACGCCCTTTCAGGCCCCCCGCAGGTCATGGGCTTCCTCGACGCGATGACCGGGACCGACACGGACGGCACCCCTGTCGCAGTCGCCTCCATCCGCCTGCTGGACACGGGCGACGAGAGGGTCAAGGACGCTGAACGCAGGATCCACGAGCTGGCGACCGGGGATGATGGCCCGCTGCGAGTGAGCAGCATCTCGTTCGCGGTGATAGAGGACGAGTCCCGGGAAGCCGTGGAATCGGGGATGGGGCCGCTGATAGGGCTGGCCCTGCTGCTGATCGCCGGCCTCATCCTGCTCTTCATGCGCACGATCTCCGACCTGTTGCTCACTCTCGCAGGGCTGCTCATGTCGCTGGTCTGGATCATTGGGGCCGAGGGTTGGCTGGGGCCCAATGCGCTGGGCCTCACCGGCCCGCCCAACTCCCTGACGTCCATGGTGCCGATCATCATCATCGGCCTGACGGTGGACTACGCGATCCAGGCGGTCTCCCACTACCGTGAGCGGCGCGTTGCGGGTGAGCCCGTGCTGGGAGCAGTACGCACGGGACTGCGCAACGTCACTATTCCGCTGGTGCTGGCCGCGGTGACGACGATCGTCAGCCTGCTGGTGAGCCTCTTCTCCCCGTTGGAGATCGTCGGGGACTTCGGCATCATCGCGGGGATGGGCGTGGGACTGAGCCTGATCGTGATGCTGACGCTGATCCCCGCCGGACGTACTATCATCGACCGGCGGCGGGAGGCCCGCGGCTCGTTGCCCCCGGCCCGCCCCATCTCCGGCGCGTTGCCGGGCATCGAGCGGGTGGCGGAGCTGCTGGGGAGGCAGGTAACACGCAGGCCGGCGCCCTACATAATCGTCGTGGTCGCCGTGACAGCCGGGCTCGGGTACGCGGCCACTGGCATCGAGTCCGAGTTCAGCATCCGCGACCTGCTTCCCAGGGGAGGGAGCGTGCTGGAGGACCTGAACACGCTCGACTCTTCCGTCGGCGGCTCGACGGAGATGACCAGCATCCTGGTGACCGCCGAGGCGACGGAGACGCGCACCCTCCTGAACATCCAGGACCTCGAAGCAGCCTTCCGGGACGACCGGCGACGACCGCCTGCGGCAGCCGGCCCGATTGTGACTTCGTACGAGCTGCTCGTCCAGGACTGGACCACCGACAGCGACGAGCCGGGAGACAAGTATGACCCGGAGCTCGCCGCGCTCTTCGAGGAGGCCCACGCAGGAGTGCGGCTCGACCCGGGGCTCATGCAGGAGTTCCTCGACAGGCTCGAGCCGAAGGACCCCGCCGTCGCGCACAGCCTCGTGAACGATCCGGACGGAGTCGACACCATACTGCTCCAGTTCCCGGCCTATACGGGCGATCCCGAGGCGAGCAAGCAGCTCCAGGGAGACATCGAAGAGCTCTGGTTCGGCGCCGACGACGCCATCACGGCGACTTCCGACAGCATCATCTCGTTCGCGGTCACGGACGCGATCAGGGACCGGCAGACCGAATCGATCGCCACGACCATCCTCGTCGCCCTCGTCGTCCTCGCCTTCTTCTTCTGGCTGACGGTGCGCCAGGCGGCACTGGCAATCGTGGCGGTTGGGCCCACCGTGCTGGTGCTAATCTCGGTGCTGGGCACGATGGCCCTGCTGGACATCCCCTACACCATCATCACGTCGATCATCACGGCTCTCTCCATCGGTATCGGGGTCGACTACACCATTCACATGATCCACCGCTACCGCGAAGAGTTCACACGCCTGCGCAACCCGGAACAGGCCGCCATCCAGACCCTCGCGACGACCGGTTCAGCGCTGCTTGGCTCCGCACTGACGACGGCGCTCGGCATAGGGGTACTGGCCGCGTCGCCGCTCGCAGCGTCCCAGCAGTTCGGCATCACGGCGGCGATAACTATCGCCTATTCGCTGCTGGTCTCCATCCTGGTCGTGCCTCCCGCCATGACGGTGTGGGGCGCGTACCAGAACATGCGGCTTCGCTCGATGGTGAAGCGCCAGTGGGACGAGCTCGACCTGGCGATAGAGGACATACACCGCCGCCACGGCGAGGCGTAGGGGTGCAGAGTGGCCTCAGCACCGTTCAGCCTCGAACAGTTGTCGTACGTGCCACGGTCCAGCCATATCCGGTTCTTGCTGGCCGCTGGCGTCGGCTGTATGCTCTAGGCGCAGATTGAAGCGCCGGCGGGGGTTCCCCCTGCGGCGGCGCCCATGAACAACAGGAGGGGTGGTAGAGATGACGATCAGATACGCAGGTCTGGCATTGATGGTCGGTGTGTTGCTGGCTTTCGTGGCTCCACTGTTCATGCCTGGATACACCTTGATAGACCCTGTCGACCAGACTGACTTCCTCACGGCGCTGAGAGCCCTGGGCGACTCGGCGGTCCTGGCACAGTGGATGACGTTCTTCACCCTCATTTCGCTGCTGCTGATGTCCTTCGGCTTCCTGGCCATCCTTCCGCTGGCGAACCGGCAGGCCGGGCTGGCTGGCAGGCTCCTGCAGTTCGGCATCATCGCCACGCTCATCGAGTGGAGCATCCTCATCGTCGCCACGGGGATGCGGCACTTCGAAATCCACCTGATGCAGCGCAGCAACCTGGGGTCTACCGGGTCCCAGTCGGCGGCGGATTTCGAGGCCGCGGCCCTGGCCGTCCACATCGACATGACAGGGGTGACGCTGGCATTCGTGGCGCTGGCCCCGCTGGCGTCCAGCCTGTTCGGCATTGGGCTGTCCGGCAGGTTCGCCACCATGAATCTCTACAAGGTGGCGTGCTACGTGCTGGTGGCTGCCGGCATTGTGGGGATGCTCAACTTCCTGCTGGCAATGAACGCACCTGATCTCGGCCTCCAGTCACTGCTCATGGTGAACAGCATAGCCCTCTACATCCAGGGGGTCTGCCTGATCATCGTCGGGTACGGCATGTACCGAGGACAGGAAGAGCTCTCCGGAGAGTCCTCAGCCGCTCCCCAAGTTGGAGGCCCTGGGACTATCCAGACAGGACCAGCAGGTAGCTGAGTGCCCCGGCAGCGGCCCGTCCAACGGCTCACCACCGGCTTGCAGTGGACGCCGCAGCCAGGGGACATCCTCGTGTAGGGCGGGACTGAACCCACCCTCCCGGCTACCCGGGCAGCGCCTTTGCGGCCGCTGCCCGGGGGACTGCCGCTCATTTGACCGGCCCTGGTCGATGGGATAACGTTGCGCCCACCTACCGGCGCACTTGTCCTCCGATTGGGAGAGCAGGACCTACTGGATGGCCGATGGCCGATCACGGGACTCCGAACCAGAGCCAGACCCACGGTCTGAGACCGCTGCCTCCCAGGGCACTCGTGGAGGCGGCCGGAGGCGCCCTGGCCGGGCGGGCCGCGACCTAACCAGGGGTAGCGTACGACGGCACCTCTGGTACCTGGGCTGGCCCCAGATTGCCGAGGGCGCACTCAGCGTCGTCGACCACGTTGCCGACCTCATATGGGCGGGCCGCCTCGGCTTCCAGGCGATCGCAGGCCTCGGGGTTGCCCAGTCCTACCTCATGCTGGCGTTCATGGCCCGCATGGGCCTCGACGCCGCCATGAGGTCGATGATAGCCCGCGCCCTCGGGGCCAGGGACGCCGCCCGCGCCAACCACGTCCTGCTCCAGTCCATGGTCCTGACCGGCGTCTATGCCGCCCTCATGGTCGCCGTTGGGCAGCTGCTGACCGAGCCGATGCTGCGACTGGTGGGCCTGAGCGACGCCGTCATAGCCGAGGCGGCGGGATACATGAGGATCCAGTTCATGGCGATGGGCATACTGGGCTTCCACCGCCTCACGGCCGGGGCGCTGCAGGCCGCCGGCGATCCGATGACGCCCCTGAAGGCGGCAACCACCACGAGGGTCCTCCACCTCGTGTTGAGCCCGATGCTCATCTTCGGCTGGCTGGGGTTCCCCTCCATGGGCCTCGCGGGCGCGGCCGTCGCGAGGCTGGCGGCAGAGTGGATAGGGCTGGCCATCAACCTCTACGGCCTCACCGGGGGCAGGTCTAGGGTCCAGCTCACCCTGCGGGGCGGGCGCCTGGACCTGCCGCTGATGTGGCGCCTGGTCAGGCTGGGGTTCCCGGCCTCGGTGACCAACATGCAGCGCGGCACGTCCCAGCTCATAGTCGTCGCCCTGGTCGCGCCGTTTGGGGATGGCGCGCTGGCGGCCTTCTCGCTCACGCGCAGGGCCGAGAACCTCGTGAACCAGAGCAGCAGGGGCATGGGTCGGGCGGCCGGGGCGCTGGCCGGTCACAACCTGGGCGCGGACCTCCCCGACCGCGCACGGAGCGCCGTGAAGTGGGCCGCCATCTACTCGGCCGCCGCCACCCTTGCCCTTACGGCGCTGACTGTCGCCTTCCCGGAGCCCCTCGTAAGGCTGTTCGGCAGCGATGCAGAGTTCGTCTCCCATGCCGCAAACTGGGTCGTCATCATGGCCGTAGGCTACCTGTCCGTGAGCCTCGTGCAGGTCTTCACCCAGGCCTTCAACACCAGCGGGGACACGTTCGGCCCGATGGTCATCACGCTCGCGACGGTCTGGGCCGTCGAGCTCCCCCTGGCCCTCGCGCTGTCCCTGTTCACACCCCTGGGCGAGTACGGCGTCGCCTGGGCCATCGTAATCGGCATGACCGTCCGGCTGGCGCTCTTCTTCTGGTACTACCTGAGGGGCAGCTGGCTCCGCACCGGCCTCGCCTAACGGGCCGGTCCCTCTCTTCCCCCCGAGGAGACCCTTGCATAACCTCCCCCCTCACCATGTCACTCCGACCGGAGGGAGGAATCTAAGGTGTTTGCGGTCGCGCCAAGGTGTTGGTTCAGCTACGGTTCGTAGATTCCTCACTTCGCTCCGCCTGTCCTGAGCCTGCCGAAGGGCTGCGTTCGGAATGACAGACGACGATGTTTCGCAAAGGTCTCCCGAGGGGGAAGATTGAGCCTGTCCTGAGGCTCTCCTGAGCTCGTCGAAGGGCCTGGACGAAGGGATGGGGGCTCTCCCCTGTCGTTAGAGGCAAAGCTGCCCATGTCGCGCCAGGTCTGAACAGTTACACCCCTGGGGAGTGACTTGACACTCTATATCTCCACGCGCTATATTATTACGCGATATAGTCTGCGCAGCTACCGAAACCTTAACTTCACATTCCCATGTCAGCCTCGTGGGTGCGTCGTAATCCGGTAAGGGTACTGCCTATTTTGGAGCTATCACCGACAACGCAACTATCAGTGGCCCGTTTACTTAACAGTGCTCACGGGTGCGATTCGTGATGAGGGACATGTTTGTCGCGGCTATCGGAAAGGATCAAGAGAGTGAAAAAGCACATACTCTTCGATCATGATGGTGTTCTGGTGGATACCGAATTCTGGTACTACAAAGCTGGAGAACGCGCCCTGGCTGACATCGGATTTACCTTGGATAGAGATCAATACCTCCGAGACATGACGCAGGGATTGGCCACCTGGGCCCAGGCGAGAGCAGCAGGTATTGATGAACGGACCATCAGCAGGCAGCGTGAGGTCCGTAATGTCTATTATCAAGAATATCTTAGAACAGAAGCCATCGAGATTGAAGGCGTCGTTGAAACTCTTGCTGAACTGTCAAAATACGTCCGCATGGCCATCGTTACGACTGCAAAACGTGTGGATTTTGAAATCATTCATGAAAAGCGCCAGATTACACAATTCATGGAATTCATCCTTGCTCGGGAAGACTACGAGCTCGCCAAGCCGCACCCGGAACCATACCTGACCGGCTTAGAACGGCTCGGAGCCACCAAAGAAGAGACACTGGTTGTAGAGGATTCATCCAGAGGGCTGAAGTCAGCCTTGGCGGCCGGTATTGACTGTGTCATTGTCTATAACGAGTTTACAAAAACACATGACTTTTCACGGGCTAGCTATCGAATCGAAACTCTGATTGAATTGAAGGATGTCATCCTTAATGAAATCTAAAGGAGCATTTACCAGTGTGTCCGACACTCCCTTAGCGGGTGGAACTGCTACCGTAAGGCTATTGTACCAGAGAACCATTCAGGAGGTGTCAACTCTATGACCCAACCGATCAGCAACTTACAGCTCATTGAAAACTGTCTAACCGATGCGGAATATAGTGAATTGCCAGGTTATTCCCGCAACAAGGTGCGGGACACCTACCGATTGTCTGATCGGCGACGCCTGTTGATTGCAACCGACCGTCAATCGGCGTTTGATCACGTTTTGGCCGCCGTGCCTCATAAGGGCCAGGTGCTGACCCAAACAGCACGCTATTGGTTTGATGCAACCGAAGACGTTTGTCCAAACCATGTGATTTCTTACCCGGACCCGAACGTCGTTATGGTCAAAGACCTCGACATGTTGCCCATAGAGATGGTGGTGCGTTCCTACCTCACAGGTTCTACCAACACCAGCCTCTGGCCAATGTATGATCGAGGCGAGAGAGTGTTATATGGTCATGAGTTTCCAGAAGGCCTGCAGAAGAATCAGAAACTGCTCAAACCGACCATTACGCCGACAACGAAACCTGCTCAGGGAGGGCATGACGCGCCGATTACGGAATCGGAAGTTCTCGAAACCCAGCTTGTGACGACCAAACAATGGTACGAGTTAGCGGAAAGAAGTCTGGCACTATTTGCCCGTGGACAAGAACTGGCAGCCGAGAAGGGACTCATCCTAGTAGATACCAAGTACGAGTTCGGTGTTGATGAAAACGGCGTGATTGTGGTCGCGGATGAGATTCATACTCCGGATTCCAGTCGCTTTTGGATTTCTGAGACCTATCAGGAAAAGTTTGAGGCCGGTGAAGAGCCGGACAGTCTGGATAAGGAATTCCTACGATTGTGGATTGTTAGCCAGTGCGACCCATACAAAGAGCCAATTCCAGGAATCCCCGCCGAGATCTTGATAGAGTTCAGCGACAAATATGTCGCCTTGTTCGAACAGGTGACTGGTTTGGAATTTGAGAAAACCGATCCGGGGGTCTCCATACGTGCTCGTATCCGCGACGCGTTGGTCAAGGAACTGCCCGAGTATTTCTAAACGGGAGGGCTCTTGTCTCAGAAGTTCTTGATGGTGTCCACAAGGGGTTGCGATCCAGCGGCTCTTCAGGAGGCGGCTCGCGCCGGGCATTTTGCGGGTCTCCTCAGGTTTGGCGTGGTGGCGGACCGGCGGAGGCTCGCTAGTGAAGGCTTGAGGCCTCGCGATGATCACACGTGCTGAGTTGGCGTGTTGCAGGCGTAGTCGAATCGTGTCGAGGATCCGTGTCTTCATATGGCCTGTGTCCTCCGAGATTCATGCTGAGAGGTACAGGTGCTCCAGATTGGCCAGTCTGCCCAGCTCCGGCGGTATCTCGCCGACCAGACTGTTGCCTAAGAGATGTAGGCTTAACTCTATGAAGGAGGTCGGCTGACATGACGAAGCTGATCCCCCTGGACCTGCTCCCCCTCCCCGTCGCCCAGCTCCATATCCTGCTGGCCCTGGCCACAGGGGACAAGCACGGCTACGCGATCATGAGCGAGGTCGAGGTGCTTACCGAGGGCGCGGTCACGATGGGTCCCGGCACGTTGTACGGGACCGTCAAGAAGATGCTGAAGGCCGGACTTGTCGAGGAGAGCGACGAGCGCCCGGACCCCGAGCTGGACGATCAGCGACGCCGGTACTACCGGATAACCGGCCTGGGCAGACGGGTTCTCGACGCCGAGGTCGCCCGGATGGAGCAGCTTGCGCGCACCGCCAGGCTGATACAGGAGACAGTCCCGCGAGGGCCCGGCGCCTGACATGCTTTCGGAACGAGTCTACCGCTGGCTGCTCCTCGCCTATCCGCATGAGCACCGGCGGGAATACGGGGAGCCGATGGTCCAGCTGTTCCTTGACCGGATGCGCCGCGACGGAGACGGCTTCCGGGCATTGGCGGTCTGGCTCCACATGGTGTTCGACCTCATCGGGTCGGCATTCGAAGAACACAGGGAAGGAGTATTCATGAGTAAGCTAGGACTTAAGGAGTCTCCCCTGCCCAACCTCGTCTACAGGGGGAAGGTCAGGGACACCCACGAGATGGACGACAGGCTGTTCCTCATGGTGGCGACGGACCGGATATCCGCCTTCGACGTCGTCCTGCCCACGGCGGTGCCCGACAAGGGCGCAGTGCTGTCCCAGATATCCTACTTCTGGTTCGACCAGACCGAGGACATCGTGCCCAACCACTTCGTCGCCCGGGCCACCGACAGGCCCGAGCTGGACATCCCAGCCAATCTCGCCCGCCAGGCGATGGTAGTCAGGCGGGCGGAGCGCATCGACGTGGAGTGCGTCATACGCGGGTACATCACGGGCTCGGCGTGGTCCGAGTACAAGAAAAGCGGCACCGTCCAGGGAATGCCGATGCCCGCCGGCCTCCGCGAGGGCGACAAGTTCCCAGAGCCGCTGTTTACGCCCACCACCAAGGCCGAGGTCGGCCACGACGAGAACATGACGATGGAAGAGGTAGAGGCGATGGTGGGGGTGGACGAGGCGAAGCGGCTTGCCGACACCACGGCCGCCGTCTACAACAAGGCCCACGACATCGCCCTCGCCAAGGGCATCGTCATAGCCGACACGAAGATGGAGTTCGGCTACATCGACGGCGAGTTGACGCTCATTGACGAGCTGCTGACCCCGGACTCCAGCCGGTTCTGGGACGCGGAGGGCTACGCGCCGGGCAAGTCCCAGCCCAACTTCGACAAGCAGTACGTGAGAGACTGGCTCGACGATCAGGGCTGGGACCACGAGCCGCCGGCGCCCGAGCTGCCGGACGATGTCGTCCAAAAGACCAGACTGCGCTACATCGAGGCGTACGAGCGGTTGACCGGGCAAAGCCTCCAGTAGCCCCCGCCGACCGCACTGGTTCTGGAGACTCAGGGCGCCGCGCACGATGATCTGCACCGGCTCCCTGTCTTCGTTTTCGACGAGCAGGCCCGCCACGCCGACCGGCGTGAACTGGTCTCGTAGCTGAACCAACCCCCGTGACCTGACGGCAAAGACAGCCCCCTAGCCCGTGGTGTACCCTCCAGGATTGACGGCAGGAGGACGCCAGATGCCACCACGGCCCACGAATACCGCGAGCGCGAGCCCGCGCCTGTATCGCGAGCTGGCCGGCTGGTTCCACCTGCTCACCGCCCCCCACGAGTACCGTGACGAGGCGCAGTACTACGGCGAGCGTATCCTCGAGGCGGCGTCCTGCGAGGTCCGCACCGTGCTCGAGCTGGGCTCCGGCGGCGGGAACAACGCCTCGCACATGAAGCGGCGCTTCACAATGACCCTGTCCGACCTCTCGCCCGAGATGCTCGCTCTAAGCCAGCGGATCAACCCCGAGCTCGAGCACGTCCACGGCGACATGCGATCCCTGAGAATCCCGGGCGCGCAGTTCGACGCCGTGTTCGTGCACGACGCGGCCTCATACCTCCTCTCCGAAGACGACGTGCGCGCCATGGCAGCCACCGCCGCCTTCCACTGCCGGCCCGGTGGGGCCGTCGTCGTCGTCCCCGACCACGTCCGCGAGAACTTCGCCCCGCCATACGTTGAGCGCGGCGGCCACGACTCCCCCGACGGCCACGGCATGCGCTACCTCATGTGGACCACCGACCCCGACCCCGCCGACTCGACCTACGTCACGGACTTCGCCTACCTGCTGCGCGACGCCGATGGGACCGTCCGCGTCGAGCACGACCGGCACGTCTTCGGCATCTTCCCGGAGTCCCTGTGGACCGCCGCCCTCCACGACGCGGGTTTCGACGTAACGGTGCAAACAGACCCCTGGGGTGCCCGAGTCTTCTCTGGCACAAACTCCGCCGCTTAACCCCCAAACCAGCCTTCCCGGGGCGGCGTCCGGCCCTTGAGAGCTGGGCGCCGCCCCGGTCGGGTAGTATCACTCGGAGGTCTCCGCGCGGCCTCCGTCATTGACGAGCGACGGCGTGGTCCGCCTTACGACATCGCTTTGACTACGGCGGTCCTGGCGCCCTCGATCTCGATGCCTGACTCCTTCAGTACCTGCCAGGCCAGGCCGTCGCCGGCCACCACGAGGCCCAGGAGGAGGTGCGCCGTGTCCACGCTGCCGTGGGACAGGACGTCCGCTTCCGTTCTCGCGAGCCGCAGGACACGGTGACCGGCCGGGCTCAGCTCTATTGGCGTATCGTGGGCTTCGTGCTCCGCCAGCCGTTCTTCTCCAGGTGCGCGTTCCTCGGCAGCAGCAGGGGAGGCGTGAGAATGGCGTTCGGGACCGCCGCCTTCCAGCTTCGACAGGATCGCCTGCTGGTCCGCGCCGAGCTCCAACAGGATCCTGGCTCCGGGGGAGTCGGGCTTGCCCGCCAGCGCGAGGAGGATGTCCTCCGGCTCGGCGCTCCGGCGCCCGGCCTGCTTCGCCTCGGCGGCAGCCTCGATGAGCAGGCTCCTGGCGTCCTCTGAGAGGGCGTCCGCCCGCTTACGGAGTGAGAACGACGGCCACTTGGCGTCGGCGGAGTCCGGCTCGCCCGTCACAGGGTTCAGGGCCACCCCGGCGCGTTCGAGCACGTCCTCCTCGGCGAATATGGGCGCGCCGCATCGGACGGCCAGGGCGATGGCGTCGCTCGGCCTGGAGTCGCGCTCGATGGTCGTGCCGTTTCGCTGCATCACCACCCTCGCGATGAATGTGTCCTCCCTAAGCTCGCTCACCACGACCCGTGTGACCGTCGCTCCCAGGTCGCTGATCATCGAGTCCATCAGGTCGTGGGTCAATGGGCGGGGGATGTCCTTGCCCTCCAGCTTCAGCGCGATTGAGTCGGCCTCGGCTGCGCCGATCCAGATTGGCAGGCACCTATCCGCGCCCTTCGCCTTGAGTACGACGACTCGCTGGTGGCCGGCGGGGTTCACTCGTATCTGGTGGATTGTCACTTCGAGCATGTCGATGTTCTCCTTTCGCTGGATGTGCGTCCGCAGGTCCGACCAGCTCGCGAAGCCGTGCTCCGCCGCGATCACCCGTTGGGCGTCGCGGAGGGACAGGGAACGACGCGCGATCTGGTCGTCCGGCATGGCGGACAGTCGTGGCAGCGCCTCCCGGAAGCGCACGAGGGCCGGGGCATGTCCGGCTCGGTACGACTTCAGGAGGTCCTTGGCCCGGTTCCTCAGGTGCTCGAGGCTGGGCCGCGCGGGCAGTGAGCGAGTGTGCATAGGCACTCCTTTCCTTGTGGCCTGGCGTCCGCGTGATCAGGCAGAAAAGAGTGTTTCCTCTATGTCGCGATGCGGAGGGGTGGGCTCGGCCCTTGCGCGGACTCGGAGGCTTCCCCCAAAGCACAAGCCCGATAATAACGAGCCCGCCCACCGCCGTCAATGAGGCCTATGAGGTCCACAACACCCGGCGAAACAGCCGAATCGTAGCTACGTCAACCTCAGGTTGCTGTCCCGTTGAATCGAGCGAGGATGTCGTCGGGCAGCGGGGCGAAGAACGAGCTCGGAACTTGGGCGAGACCCTTACCCAATCCTACTGGCCGCGGGTGAGTAGCCGGCGCTGGGATTGGCAGAATCTCCGCGACGGGACCGTTCTGGTCGCATAGCACGATCCGATCGCCAGGCTCGAGCTTGGCGACGTGCTCGGACAGGTGGGCCTTCGCCTCGTGCATATCGAGCGTCGCTATTGTGGCCATAGTCCTGCATTCCTTGCTTGTAGTCGGTTACATGATCGTACAGTAAACACAAGGAGCTAGCTCGATCAGGTCAGCGCTGGAGGTGGAGTGTAGCCTATGCGTCGTCCAGCTCCTCTTTGGAGATGCCCAGGTTGCGGATGATCCGGAGCAGAGTTCCTTGTTTCAGGTCGCGGTTGCCGTGGCGTGGTATGGGCGACGTGGCTCCGGTCCTGTCGTTTGCCCATATTTCGTGACTTCCCTTCGCTTGTCGAACAAATACGCAGCCGAGTCTCCGCAGTTTGCGTGTGAGTTCCCGGTACGTCAAAGGGAGACTTCGAGAACACTGGGCTGGGAAGAGCGGGAGGTCTCGGTCTCCATTGCCACCACGCCGGGCGGCAGGCTGTACCCACGCTCCTGGTAGGTCTGGATGGTTGCCGCCACAACGCTTTCCAGTATTTCAATGGCCTCTTCAGGGGTGTCCCCCCATGCAACGCAGTTGGGAAAGGAGGGCGTTTCGGCCATGTACTTGTCCGGTTCCGTTGACTGCGATGGATCGTATAGAGCGCAAAGCAGCCGGTAGTGCTTTCCGTTCGTGGTCATGGCTGCGCCTCCTCTGCGTGACGTTCACGCATGACGACCTTGCACCTTCTTGGTCATCGTCCACAGGTGACACCCTACCACCCTGCGGGTCTCTGGACAACGAAACAGGACATACCAAGCGGCTCCTCAGAGCGCACACAAGTTAGGAGTCAGGGATCGCGCTATCTGTAAACGCTGCGCATATGCCAGGCGTCCAGGGAGCGCAGCGTGGCCGGGCTGCCCTGGGCGCGGAGGGAGACGCCTGTGCTGTCCTCTCGCCCGGGGTAGACGCGTACGGCGACGCACTGCTTGCCGTTCGCGAACACCTCGACCACGCTGCGGTCGATGAACACGCGCAGCCTGAGCCGCTCGTCCGGGTCGAGGCGGATGGGGGCCGTCTCGGGAGCGCGGGAGAGGGCTCCGGGCAAGGTCGACGAGTAGGACGAGTCGAGGGTCAGCAGACTCTCGAAGCGATCGACCGGCCGCGGCCGCTTGAATCCGCGGATGGCGACCTGGCCGGAGTGGTGGACCGCGCCAGGCTGGGCGGATGGGGCCTGTACCTTGAAGCCGCGATCCCTGTAGAAAGCGATGCGGGTGTACTCCTCCCTGCCCGGCGAGCGGAGGACGTTCAGCTCGACCATCGGCGCATCGCCTGGGTCCAGCTCGAGCTCCAGCTCCATCGCGCTGCCCTCGATGCCGTCGAGCACAACCTCCTCGTTGGCGGGCAGCTCCATCGACCCGACGTGCCGGTGGTCGTAGCGGAGGGACTCGATGTCGCCGGCGGGCTCTATCCTCACGTCGTCGTCCCCTGCGAGGGCGAGACGCCTGGGCAGGGTCATGATCTGGTTCCAGCCCTCGGATGGGAACCCGGGGTTCATGTTGAACAGCACGATGATGCCGCCCTGCCCGTCGGGCGCGGCGGAGGGGGCGTGGACTCCCGACGGGTTGGACGGCCCGAAGTTGAAGAGGCCGTGGGACGTGACCACCAGCTTGTCTCGCTCCTCGTCGTAGTCGCCCAGCAGGTACTGGCCGCCGCTCATGTGACTGTAGAAGAGCAGCATGTGGCGGTCGCCGATGGGCCAGAAGTAGGGGCACGCGCCGTCGTCGCCCACCAGCGTGAACATGTCATCCTCGGTCAGGGGGTGCAGGTACTCCCACGTCTCCAGGTCCTTCGAGCGGAAGACGAAGTCGGCGGCGATGCGCTGGCCGCCGGGTCCGTCGGTCAGGGTGCCGCCGGAGAGGGAGTAGTAGACGCCGTCGCGCTTCCAGATGCAGGGGTCGAAGACCGTGTACTTCCTCGGCGACCCGTCGTGGTCCGGTATCGGGATGACCGGCCCGCCGGTGACCTTCTCCCAGTTCAGCAGCAGCGGGTCGCTGGAGACGGCGACCATGTTGCCCACCTGCGTGCCGTGGTAGATCGCTATCACCCGGTCGTCCTCGACGAGGGCCCCGCCGGAGAAGCAGCACTCCTCCGGGTCGGGGTATATGGCGTAGGGCAGGTCGCGCCAGTGGACCAGGTCGTCGCTAACGGCGTGCCCCCAATGCGGCCGGGGGTCTTCGGGCGGGTAGCCCTGGTAGAAGAGATGCCAGCGTCCCCCCCAGAAGCAGAGCCCGTTGGGGTCGTTCAGGGTGTTCTCGGGGCTGACGAAGTGGTACAGCGGCCGGTGCGGGTCGGCCTCGAACGCCTTTCGCGACGCAGCCATGCGCTTCACCATCGGGTTGTCGCGAAGCTGGCCCTCCTGCTCGTCCAGGGTTCCGGCGAAGGTGTACCTGAGGGCGAGGGATGCGCGGTCGGAAGTGGTCATGGTATCTCCTTGTACTCGACTAGCGGATGGGCGAGTCTACCCCCTGAATTTACCCGCTATCCGGTAACGACGGCTAGTAGGGTCTCCGCCGTATAGAATGAGGCGTGGAGAGACGACTTGTCCCTTCCCCCCGAGGGGGAAGGTTAGGATGGGGGCTCTCGCGCTGCCGAAGAGCAAATCTGCCCTTGGCGCATCGAGTCTGAACAGTTACTAGCCGGAGCAAGAGCCCATATGAACAGGGCCGGGCAGACGAAGATAGCCAGGCGCGCCGTAGTGGTGCTGATCTTGCTGCTGGCCGTGGGTTACGCGGGCGTCTCGTACCTGATCGCGTCGGGGGTCACGGCCGCCGAGCGGGAGGCGCAGCACGACCACCCCAGCGACTACGGCCTCATCTACGAGGACGTGGAGTTCCCCTCGCGCAAGGGGGACGTGATGCTGGAGGGCTGGTACATGCCGTCCATCTGCTGCGGCCCGACCGTCATCATGGTGCACGGCATCACGTCGAACCGGTCGGGCGGCGAGGCGACCCAGATGGCGGCAGAGCTGGTCAAGGCGTGCTTCAACGCGCTGCTGTTCGACCTGAGGGCGCACGGCACCTCCGGCGGCGACAGGCTAACTGGCGGGATCGACGAGGCGCAGGACGTGCTGGGCGCCTACGACTACCTGCGGTCGCGAGGCATCCGCCAGCGCGACATCCTGGTGCTGGGCAAGTCGATGGGTGCGGGTGCGTCCGTGCTCGCGGCGGCGGCGGAGCCGGAGATCGGGGCGCTGGTGCTCGACGGCACGTACGCCGACGTGACGGACCTGGTGGCCTTCGAGATCGGGCGCAAGACGCCGGTACCCGAGTGGGCCGCGCCGGTGTTCATACCGGGCGCCAGCCTGCTGGCCGACATGTTCTACGGGGTAGACATGGGCCTGCTGGTCCCCGAGCGGGCGGTAGAGGACATCGGCTACCCGATCCTGGTCATCCACGGGGAGGCCGACACGCGCATCCCGACCGACCACGGCATCCGCGTCCACAGGGCGGCGCACCCCGGCAGCGAGCTGTGGATCACGCCCGGCACCGACCACGGCGACTCGTTCCTGAACTTCCCGGAGGAGTACGTGGACCGCGTGGTGTCCTACTTCGCCTCGCGGGCGGAGGAGGAGTAGCTGCTCGCAGGTACGTTCGGCCTGAGCTTGTCGAAGGCCAGTGCTCAGCAGCGCGCACTACCTGAGATAGCTGCTAGGTAGCTACGGGTACTCTAAGGCTGACGTACGCTATCATCTCGCCCTGTTCGAGCGGGATGTCCTCGATGGCGCTGGGCGGCGGGACGGCTCTGCCGTCCTCCTCCAACATCATCGCAAAGTCGGCCAGTGCAGACTCCGCGTTTAGCAGGGCCTCGTCGACCGTATTGCCCATAGCACAGCAAGCCCCGGGCATATCGGGTACGACCACCCCGTATGCACCCCTGTGTCCATCTACAACTGCCGGGTATCGACTTGGTGAGCTCACTGCCTCGCGCCCTCCAGCTGGTGGCGTCCACCAGTAGCGTAACATGCACTCAGGGTGCAGCGGCCACAGTCACGCCTGAGGGTCGTCCACCCCTCCGCTGGACTCACACCTACGGAGACTATGCGTGACTTCGGAGTCTGTCATTCCGAACGCAGCGGAGCGAAGTGAGGAATCTAGGAGGCCTTGCTCTAGGACTGTCTCGTAGCTAATCCGGCACTTGACTCGACCACAACCTTCTTAGATTCCTCCCTGCGGTCGGAATGACACGCTGACGGCAAGTTGAGGTGTTATCCTCCTCCACCTAGTGCGAGCCGGTCGGGCAACGAAGGAGATGCACGGTGGCGAACAATCGCGAAAATGACAGGGCACTCGGCGTAGCGGTCGAGCGGGATGTCGGTGCGGAGATGCGGGATAGGGTGGTGCTGCGGGCGGATGTGTACAGGCCGGATGGACCGGGGCGGTACCCCGTGCTGCTGCAGCGGACGCCTTACTCGAAGGGCAACGAGAGCTGCGTGGAGCAGGGGCACAGGCTGGCGGAGCGGGGCTACGTCGTCGTGCAGCAGGACGTCCGCGGGCGGTACCGGTCCGACGGCGAGTTCCAGCCCGGCTTCTTCAGCGCCGACCACCGGGACGCCGAGGACGGCTACGACACGGTGGAGTGGGCGGCCGGGTTGCCGTGGTCGACGGGCAAGGTGGGCACGTTCGGAGGGTCGTACTGCGGCTGGACCCAGTGGGAGCTGGCGCACACGCGGCCCCCGCACCTGGCGGCGATGATCCCGAGCGCCATCGCCGCAAACCTGCTGGACAGGGAGATGTCCGCCGTGCTGAGACTCGGCCGGGTGCTGTGGTGGAGCGTCAACACGCTCGCGCCGGACGTGCGCCTGCGCCTGGGGGACGAGCCGGGCCCGACGACGACCGACGAGGCCGAGCGGCTATATCTGGAGCGGGACAGGAGCAAGTGGCTCTGGCACCTGCCGCTGGCGGAGATACCCGACGAGGCGCTGTCGGGCGTGGGGAAGCACTGGCGGAGCTGGCTCGCGGACCACGCCTCGGACCACTTCGGATTCCTCGAGCGTCACCGTGACGTGGCGGTGCCCGCGCTGACCACGACAGGGTGGTACGACCAGCAGATCGGCGCGATCAAGAACTTCACGGGCATGAGGGCGAACGGCATGACGGAGGAGGCGCGGAGCGGGCAGCGGCTCATCGTGGGGCCGTGGTCGCACACGACCGACTTCTCGTCGAGCCAGGTGGGCGAACTGGACTTCGGGCCTGAGGCGGTGCGGGACTTCTACCGGATGGCGGACGACTGGTTCGGTCACTGGCTGAAGGGGGAGAGCACGGGCGTTGAGGATTGGCCGCCGGTGCAGCTATTCGTCATGGGCGCGAACCGCTGGCGGGAAGACCAAGAATGGCCGCCGCCGGGCATCGAGTACACGGACTTCTACCTGCACGGCGGCGGGAGGCTGGCGGCCCGTGCGCCGTCGGACGATCCGCCCGACTCGTACGACTACGACCCGCGCGACCCGGTGATGACGCTGTACAGCCCACCGGGCCAGCAGGAGCCGCAGGACCAGCGAGCGCTGGACGGCAGGCGGGACGTCCTGGTCTACCAGACCGACCCGGTGGAGGAGCCGGTCGAGGTGACCGGCCCGATCACCGTGCACCTGTGGGCCGCGTCGTCGGCACCGGACACGGACTTCGTGGTGAAGCTGATGGACGTGCGGCCGGATGGGTTCGTGCAGGAGCTGTGCTACGGGATCGTCCGCGCCCGCTACCGGGGGTCTTTTACCAGCCCGTCGCTGATCGAGCCCGGGAGGGTGTACGAGTACACGATCCAGGTGAACCCGACGAGCAACCTGTTCAGGCGGGGGCACCGGATCCGGCTGGCCGTGTCGAGCAGCGACTTCCCGAACTTCGACCGGAACCACAACACGGGCGGGGACGACTACTTCGAGTCGACGCTGGCGACGGCGCGGCAGACGGTCTACCACGACCGGCAGCGTCCGTCGCGGGTGGTGCTGCCGGTGGTCCGCTAGGGGCGACCGGGGGGAGGCGGCCAGTCCCTTCCCTCCGAGGGGGAAGGTTAGGATGGGGGCTCTCGCGCTGCCGTAGAGCAATTGTGCCCACGTCAACACCGGGTCTGAACAGATACGGGAACTATGCTGGGCAGTGGTGCTATGCTGTGGCAGGGCTAAGTTCATCAGCGGATTCGGATAGCCGGCCAAATGAGGTGGATACGATAGTGCTCCCGGACAAGACACGGATGCTGTCGGAGTTCTGGAAGCGGAGGCTCAACCCGTACGAGGGCCCCGGCGCGGACGGCGAGGAGACGGGGGACGTCGACGAGGTCACGTCGGGCGGGAGCGTGCTGAGGGACCTGCTGGTGTGGAGCGCCTGGGGGTTCGCCGCGATCGTGGCGATTGCGCTGGTGGTCTTGCTGTTTGGGTTCGTGGCTTGGCCGGACTAGAACTTAGGTCCCGCGAATCCCTTCCGAAACTATCCGAATTGGCGGAGCACTGCCCCTCGACAAGCTCAGGGCGAACGCATTGTTCCCCCGTGCGCTTCCCAAGAGGCGGGGCCTGGACGGCGTAGGCTACGCACAGGAACTGAGCCAAGTACACTGGATTTGAGGTGAGATTGGGCAAATACGGGGCGGTTGTGTTCGACTTGTGGGGGACGCTGGTGGACGAGCTGACGTACCCCGAGGCGAACCGGCTGATATACCGGCAGAAGACGGACGAGACGGCGGACCTGCTGGGCCTGGACCGGGACGAGTTCGCCGAGGCGTGGGCCGATGGAGCCGGCGAGCGCCTGGTCGGCGCGTTCTCGACGGAAGGGGCGTTGCTGCACATCTGCGGCAGGCTGGGAGTCGAGCCTGACCCAGACCGCCTCCGGTCCGCCGTGGAGGTACGATTCGAGTACGCGGGCGGCGCCCTTTCGCCCCGGCCGGGCACGGTCGAGACGCTCTCGACGTTGAGGGACCTGGGCTACGGTGTGGGGCTGATCAGCAACTGCGCCGAGGAGGTCTCGGTGCTGTGGAGCTCGACGCCGTTTGCGCCTCTGGTGGACACGGCGGTGCTCTCGTACGACGTGCGCCTCGCCAAGCCCGACCCCAGGATCTACGCGATAGCGGTCGAGGGCCTCGGGGTTGCCGCGGAGGAGTGCCTGTACGTGGGGGACGGGACGAGCAACGAGCTCAGCGGCGCGGAGAGGGCCGGGATGACGGCCGTGTTGATGCGAGCGCCGTACGACCAGGCGGACGGCGCGCGGGAGAGCTGGGACGGCACGAGGATCTCGGACGTGCGCGAGGTGATTGGCCTGTTGGACTAGGACAGCCCGACCCCCGAGATTCACCGCTCCCCAATCCCCCCCATCCCCCAAGTCCCCAGAATCACCGTTCAGACAATCCTTCCCTCCCTTCACCATTCCTATTCCCTTCCCCCTCTGTGCTCTCCTGGCTGGAGCCTGTCCTGAGCCTGTCGAAGGGCGGTCAAATCTCCCTCTTGACAACCACCAAGTCCTCACACATAATAGCACTCATGTACGAAACATATGTGCCCATACCAGAGACAATCGAGGAGCGGAGGCCGCCCACCATCGCCGAGATCGTCCGCCAAAAGACCGACGACGGCGCTCGCATCATCGACTTCTTCCTCGACGTCATGGAGGGCAGGGTCGCAGGCGCTCAGCTCTGCCACATGATCGACGCCGCAAAGCAGCTCGTGAAGTACGGGTCGAAGAAGGCCGCCGACTTCCTAGCCGAGCACGGCGACGAGACCTGCGACCACTGCGAAAGCCGGAAGCGCGGCCCCCGCCCCCGCAAGGACGAGGGCCCGGTCGTCGGGCCCCTGCACGTCCAGGGGCCCTTCCCGTACGACTTCCTCTCCCTGCTCACGGAGGACTTCCTCACCGTGCTCTCTGCCGTCGACGAAGACCTGATGATCATGCTCGTCCGAGCCCAGACGCGCGACGGCGGCACCGTCGTCGACTTCCTCGACGAAGTCATGCACGGCAGGGACGACGATTTCAGGGCCAACCACAGGATAGCCGCCGCCAGGGAGCTCATCTCACACATCCTCCGCGACGAGCACCGCTCCCACATCCCTTTCGACAACGTAGGGGCGGACCCACGTGTCCGCCCGCTTCCCGGCGCGAGTGCACAGAGGAACCCTGAACCCAACCTGATCGTCGTCCCTGCGAAGGCAGGGACCCAGAGGGGCGGTGAGGGGCGCTCCGAGATCTCCGACGAGCCCGACGTGAGCCCAGCCGAAAGGCCCGAGCGCAACACAGTCGTCGTCCCTGCGGAGGCAGGAACCCAGAGGGGCGGCGAGGGGCGGCCCAAGCCCACCGAAGAGCCTGTTGAAGCTACCCCAGTCGTCGTCCCTGCGAAGGCAGGGACCCAGAGGGGCGGCGTGGGGCGCTCCGAGCCCACCGAAGAGCCTGCCGTGAGCCCAGCCGAAGGGCCCGAGCGCAACACAATCGTCGTCCCTGCGAAGGCAGGGACCCAGAGGGGCGGCGAGGGGCGCTCCGAGCTCTCCGAAGAGCCTACCCCAACCACCGCAGAGGCCCCCCAACCAGAAACCCGCCCCCGAAGACGCACCCGAACACAGCGCCGCAGGGCCGGAAACGCCAGGGCCGCCATGCGCAGAGAAGCCTCCACAATCCCCGGCCGCTCACCCCCCTCGTAGACCGCGACCCTAAGGCACAACTGAATATCGAGGGAGCGGCGCCCCGTCCCAGCCTCGTTCACCCTTCTATTGTGAGCTCCAAGGGTCCGGCGGCCATATGGCGAGCAGTGCCGATGTAGCTCGTCTATACTGGGCACCGGCAGGTTCAGAGTTGGCTGCGGGCCGGCCCGGCGCACGACACGGGCCAGCCACGAATAGACAACGGCGGGAGGACGAGAGCTATGAAGGTGGACAGGGACCGGTTCATGGAGCAGGGGTACCTGGTACTGCGGAACGTCATTCCGCCCGATAAGCTGGAGGCGATGCGGGCGAGTTGCGAGACGGTCCTCGACAGGCAGAAGGAGGTCTGGGCTCGCCAACGAGAGCCGGGCGACCCCCCGGGTGGCGTATACGAAACGCACCGGCAGCCGCGCGTCTTCATGGAGCGGCCGGGGCTGATCGACGAGGAGACCGCCAACGTGGTGGAGGACTTCTGGGTCGCCGACGAGACCCTGGACATCGCCAGTCAGCTCCTGTGCAACCCGCAGCCGAACGTCACGAACATGATGATGATGTGCAACCCGGTGCGCGACTGGCCGGGCGGCACGGGCTGGCACCGGGACGTCCACCCCGTCGACATGGCGCCACTGGATGCCCTGACGGCGGACCTGATCGAGAACGGGCCTAGGTATACGCAGTGGAACGTGCCGATGTACGACGACAGCGTCCTATGGGTCGTGCCGGGGAGCCACCGCCGGCGGAACACCGACAGGGAGAACGCCGAGTTCATGGTGGACATGGCGGGCGAGGCTGACGTCTCGAACGAGCGCCTGCAGACAGCGGCCGAGGGCATGGCCGTCGAGCTGAAAGCCGGGGACGGCGTGGTCTACAGCAACTTCCTGCTGCACACGGGGAGCAACTACACGACGAAGAAGCGGCGGACGCTCCACGGGGGGCACGCGATATTCGGGCAGTACCCCGAGATGGGCTTCGCCCCGAGCCTCGCGCCCGGGGCCAGGGAGAAGTTCAAGACCTTCGCCCGTCGGGGTGAAGATATGAAGGACGCCACGGAGGCGGCCCTTCGGGCGGTCATCGCCGGGGACGCGGCCTCGTATCGGGCGGCGCTGGAGTCGCTGCAGCCGGGCGCGGGGCCGCACGGCAGGACGGTGCTGACGATCTACCTGTCGAAGGCGGCGCTCCACGTCCGGGCGCTGAGGGACACGGGATTCGAGGCGACGGAGGGGACGCGCGGGCGGGCAGCGTCGTCCCACCCGATCACGCTGAACTGGGGGCCAGCGTTTGCCGACCGGTTCACGCTCGAGGAGTCGAGGGCCCTGTGGGCGCGATTCGAGCCGCTCGACGCGATGCTACAGGGGGACGAGGACATGTTCGAGCCGTCGTTCCAGTCGGGGCCGATGAAGTATTACTTCAGCGATCTGCCGGACGGGGTGGATACGGAGTCGTTCATAGCCGGGTGGGATAGGGGCGGCTAGGGT
Source organism: Dehalococcoidia bacterium (assembly GCA_965116315.1). Lineage (GTDB taxonomy): Bacteria > Chloroflexota > Dehalococcoidia > Lucifugimonadales > CAJWER01. Next base: position 3,583,077 of record OZ220672.1, on the reverse strand, counting down.
CCAGGGACGGCCTAAGGAGCCCTTCGACAAGCCTCAAGTAACTGCTCCACCTCATAGCTGTCCTGCTGAGCACTGGCCTTCGACAGGCTCAGGCCGAACGCACCTAACCTGCCGCTACAGGACCGCGGTTAGGACTTGGTGCGCTGCATGACTATGCGGCGTAGGCCCCACTCTACGGGGCTGGTGTGGGTGCGGCCGGATGCCATGGCGGCGAGGGCGGCTTCGAGTTCGTCGAGGTCTGGCTTGGCGTAGGTGCGCCGGACGAAGTCGTTGTGCCTCCACACACCGATGTTCATGTGGAACATCGCAGCCGCGCGGTCGGCTGGGATGGGGATTGCCTGGACGTTGCTGGAGCGGCGCTCCAGCGAGTCGGTACCAGAGATCGCGTCGAGCACGGGGCCGATGTAGAGCAAATTACCCTGCTCGGTCAGCATGGCCTGCTGGATGTCCAGGTACGAGGTGAACACGGGGTGGGTCGTGCCGACGTACTCGACCTCCTCCATCAGCAGTACCCCGCGCGGGCTTAGCTGGCTGCCCCATAGCTCGACCACGGCCTCGGGGCGCCGCAGGTGTGTCAGCTCGAAGCGGCTGAAGAGCAAGTCGTACGGCCCGCACGGGAAGGGCCCGGTCGTGATGTCGTGGAGGCGGAACGACACGTTGTCGGAAGCGGTCGGCCTCGCGAGGTCGAGGAAGCTCTCGGAGTTGTCGAGCCCGACGGTGTGGCCGGGCATGAGGGAGTCGGCCAGCAGGTGGGTTGAGTAGCCGGGGCCGCAACCCAGGTCCGCGGCCTTGCCTGGGCGTCCGTCGCCAGCCTCGCGCATGAAGGCCCGCGACGAATCGGCGAAGGTCTCTGCGAGCAGAGCCAGCCTGCGGGCGGCTAGGTCCGTGTCTCCGAATGCGTAGGCCATTTCAGATTGCCTGCTCGAGGACGCTCATCTCAAGCGCAGCACGTTGCCGGTGATGAGGCGGGCATGGTCCGAAGCCAGGTATGCGATGACTTGCGCGACCTCTTTGGGCTCGGCGACATGGACGTGATCCGCGCTCTCCCGCACAGCCCGCCGTACGTCTTCAGTCACCCAGCCGGTGTCGGTTACGGGTGGGTAGACCACGTTGGCCGTGATTCCAAGGTGGGCGAGCTCGATGGCCGCTGACATGGTGTAGTTTTCGAGGGCGGCCTTGGCGGCGCCGTAAGAGACTTCGCCTGGAAACCCGCCCGGCCCTCCGGACGTCAGGCCAATGATGCGGCCCCAGACGGCGCCCCGCTCTGAATGCCGCCTCGCGAACTCGGCAATCATCAGAGCCGTACCGAGGGCATCGACCGAGAACTGCTGCTGGAAGGTCTGGGCGGAGACCTTGTGAAGGTGCTGGCCGGACCTGTTTCGGCTCTCACCCGTGAAGGTGTCGGACAACCACCCGGAGGCGTTGTTGACGAGTATGTCGACGGGGCCGAGCTCGGCCTCCGCGATGTCGAAAAGGCGGCACGGCGTCTGCGGATCGGCGAGGTCGGCTTCCACGGACGCCACCAGACCGCCGTTCGCGCGGATACCGGCGACGACGTGCTGGGCGTCGGAGGCGCGACCGAGGTGGTATGCGTCGGGTATGCCGGGATCGTGCGCATCCGCGAGTCGAAGATACGTCACGAGGACGCGGGCGCCGCACTCCGAAAGCATGCGCGCGGTCGCCGCGCCTATGCCGTGGTTGGCGCCGGTTACGATGGCGACGTGGTTGGTGAGATCGTAGAGTGCCATGAGAACAGGCTCAGGGTAGTCCGGCATCCGGCGCGGCACAAGGATTCTGCGCAGAGTCGAGGCGACGTGAGTGGGCCGCTGGGTCAGAGCCAGTTGCGGGCGATGCGGTTGGCGGCCTGGGCGGCGGTGAGGTGGGTCGTGTCGAGGGTGAGGGTATCTCCCAGGTCCGAGGGGGTCAGGAAGTGGCCGGATTCCAGGATGCGGTTGAAGGTGTCGGGCGAGGTCATCTTCTTGAAGCGGGCTCGCTCCGGGCTTGCGAGGCGGCGCTCGTTCTCAGCGCGTTCGCAGACGAGGTGGACGAACCGGACCGCGCCTCCGTTGGCGACCACGTGGTCACGCACATCGGGGACCAGGCTCTCGGGCAGCGACCGCTCGAAGACGAAGGTGGCGATGAGCCCGGGGAGACCTTCCGATACGGCCTGCTCGATCACCATAGGCCAGATGCGGTCTCGCAGCTCGATGAAGCCGCGTCCGTCGAAGCCGAACAGGGGCTCGAGCATGTCGGCAAGCATGTGGATATGGAAGACCTTGTAGCCGGGGCGCAGGCGCGACAGCTCCTTTGCCACGGCGAGCTTGCCGACGCCCGGGAGTCCGTATATGAGATATAGCTCCATGTTCGTGCAGGACCTCTAGCGTAGTTGGGCCGGAGGCCGGGTTTCAAACCCGCCCCTACGGGGACGCTTGCTCGACTGTGGATAGGATGTGGTTGCCTGGGCGTCCCAGCACTACGTAGGACGGCAATCCCAAGCTACGCCAGAAACATATCGGATCCACGCCCGCGACGCTTGCCACGTAGAGCGTCATCACCGTCCCGTGGGTGACGACGATGCTGTCCTGCTGTCCTGAACCGACGATGTCATCGATCGCGGCCGACATCCTGTTGCGTGCCTGTTCTGCGGTCTCGGAGCCGAGCACAAGCCGATCGGGGTTGCAGAAGAAGCGCTCGACGGCGGCCTCGAAGTCGCCCGCCGTGGGAAAGAAGGGCACGTTGTCCCTATGATGCTCCTCCAGCCCATCTGCGACCTGGACCGGGACGCCGACCGAGGCGGCGACTATCTCGGCGGTCTCGACGGCCTTGGGCTCCCTGCTCGACCAGACGACGCTGGGACTTAGGTCCTGGAGCCGGGACGCGAGCATCTCGGACCGCCGCAGACCAGCCTCACTTAGTCTCCATGCGGAAGCCGGGCTGTCGGGCTGAATCTCGGGCATCGAATGCCTTACCAGCACGAGTTTACGCACGGCTCAACTCCCAACCGTAGCGGCCGCTCCGGTTATGTCGGTGCGGCGATCTCGCCTATCCAGCGGATGTTGTCGGCAGCCTGGCGCGCTATCTTGAAGAACTTCTCGTCAGCAGTCCACAGATCGCAGTCGAGTATCTGCGCCAAGGCGAGGTAGTGTGAGTCGTAGACCGCTCCTTGAGTGAGCTCGCTCGCGATCTCCATGGCCCTCACGTGGAGGGCAGGAGATTCCCGCAGCTCTATGCCCGAGGCCAACAGGGTCTCGAGAAGCCGTCCCGCGTCCTCCAAGGCCTATTCGCGCTGGACCACCCGACGATGAAGGGCGTTGGCCACCTCCACGGGCATCAGGTACGGTGCTGCGGTCTGGACTCCCTGGCTCGCCCACGATCGGGAGATTGCGCGAGCCTCGTCAGAGCGGTCCTCCTTCACGAGCCACTTGAACGCCAGGCTCGCGTCCACGACCACCACCCCGTTCACGAGGCGCTCCTAGACTCGCGGGCCTCGCGAATAAGCTCAGCCGAGTCGCCTGAGAGAGTCCTGTCGCCAAGAATGTCCTTGCTGAGGGCGTCCAGACGATCTAGGGCCTCGTGGCCGAAGGGCAGGTCCACAACACCGGCAGACTCGTCCTGGGCCAGCTCCCTGTCGATGGCGGTCAGGCAGTACTGTCGCATGCTGATGCCCTTGAGCGCGGCCATCACCTTCAGCCGCCGTTGTACCGGAGGATCCATGTCGAGGGTGAGCCGCTTTTTCTTGGTGTCCATTCCGAGATTCTCCAGGACTTGTTTCTGTGTATCAAGATTAGGGTAAACACGGAACTCAATCAAGGGAAGACTCAACATCGCGATATGTCGACACGGATTGGTTGGTTGGTGCATCCTATCAGTGCGAGATGCTCAGGCGCGTCAGGGGCCGACGATGACCGATTCCTACGAGCGGCACTTCCGGTTCTACGATAACCGTGAGAAGTACCTGCTGTTCGTGAATACCTGCAGCGAGAAGCAGGTGATCGCCGAGCGCGTCGCCGTGGATATCCGGGGCCTTCAGCCCACGCCTCCGGCGCTCAGGATATTCGACGCCGGTATGGGCGATGCCACGGTCCTCACGCGGCTGATGAGGGACCTCCACCGCCGGTTCCCGACCGTGCCTTTTCGCATCGTGGGGAAGGAGATCAGCCAGGAGGACATCCGCATCAGCCTGGAGAAGATGGCCGACCGGTTCTACGAGCATCCCCTCACCGTGCTTGTGCTGACCAACATGCTCTACTCCGAGGCGCCCGCGCTAAGCCCCCGATCGGCAGAGGCCCGGGGACGTCTCAACTGGATGGAGGCGCCCCTCGGGGGCAGGACGACTTTCGAGTTCGACGAGCAGATCAGGGGCCTGGAGCCGCTCGTCCAGGACTGGTGGCGGACTACTCCAAGCGAGCGGACCGGCAATCCCCTCTACGTGACGCCGTCGGTGCTGGTGATCTACCGCAAGGACCAGCAGTGGGCGCTTGCTCCGGTCATTCCACAGAAGGGGGACGCGGGCCACGAGTACGACCTGGTGGTTGCGGCCCAGCCGTTCAGGGCGAGGCTGCCGGCGCGGGTCAAGGTCAAAAACGTGCTTGCGCCCCTGGCCCGCTCGCTGGCGCCCGGGGGCTGCATGGTCGTCGTGCAGTCGACGGGAATGGACCCTGGGATGGAGGTGATCCGCGGAATCTGGCCGGACGAGGAGCCGTTCCAGACGCCGCGGCAGGAGCTACTCAGGGAGCTGAGCTCGCAGCTAGGCGACAGCCATCCGGAGCTGCGGTTCCTGAGCTACCCGGACTCGCGGGCGCAGTTCCGGTACGACCTGCGGCTGCCGCCCTCCGAGCTGGAGACGAACATCAGCACGTCCACGGTGCTGGCGGCCTGGAATGCGGCGACCTACGTCGCGCAGATCGAGGACGAGCGGCTCGGCCCGGCGATGAGCCGGGGCGATTACATCGACGTTACGTCGGAGGTGCTCAGGAAGTACCGGGGGCTGTGGTTCGTCGATGAGTCGTTCAATGTGGCCCGGGTGACGTGAGGGGGAAGGCGGGTTTCAAACCCGCCCCTACGTCACCACACGCCTCAGGCGATGGCCAAGTCGATTTGCTTGCAGAGTCGAACGGGACCCCGCCCCAGGTCCCTCGTCGGGGACTCCTCGGGACGACAGTGGCTCCCTGCGCCTATCGGACCTAACCATACACCGGCTAGTCGTGGGGGACGTCTATGGGAGCTGGGCCGCGGGTGGGTTGGCCGGTGTCTGGGGGCGAGACCTCGTTGAGGCGGCCGGTGGCGACGTCGTAGGCGAAGCCGCGGACGCTGTCCTTCGCGGGGATGAAGGGGCTGGCCTGGATGCGGGCGATGGACTGGCGGAGGTTCTGCTCGAGGTCGCGGAAGGCCTCGAGGGCGAAGGCGGGCCTGAGTCCGGTGTCGGCCTCGATGCGGTCCTTGATGTCGTCGTCGCGGAAGGTCATCATGCCGCAGTCGGTGTGCTGGACGATCACCACCTCGCGGGAGCCGAGGAGGAGCTGGGAGATCATGAGGGAGCGGATCGCGTCGTCGGTCACGGCGCCGCCGGCGTTGCGGATGACGTGGGCGTCGCCCTCCGTGAGGCCGAGGAGGCGGTAGACGTCGAGCCGGGCATCCATGCAGGCGACGACGGCCACCTGGCGGGCCGGCGGGGCGCTGAGATCGCCCTTGTCGAAGGTCTCGGCGTATTGGGTGTTGTTGTTCAGCAAATCGTCGGTGACCGGCATAGTAACTCCTCCGTTGAGGCTAGGGCCTTCCTGCAGTCCCAGGAAGCCTCATTAACAGTCTGACCACACTTCCTCGCCTTCCCCGGCGAACGTTCCGCTACGACTCAGTCCGATCTTCTCAGCCACTCTTTGAGAAGCGTTGTTGTCAGGGTGGATATTCGCTCGCACTTCCCTAAGACTGAAGTAACTCGACAGCCAACGGGCAACACATCCACTGGCCTCGGACGCGTAGCCTAGACTTCGGTATCGATGCCCCACCACCCAGGCCATTTCAGCCGTATCCGCCTTCACCGTAGCCTGAAGGCGGCCTATCACGGCACCCTCTTCCTTGAGTCGTACCGTCCAGTTCAGCCATATCTCGTCGCGGTCAGGCGATTGACGACTCTCCCAGTGTCGGATTCGCGCTCGGACGTCATCCAGACTCGCCACCGGCCTGCTCCTCGCGGGGGCATACAACAGATCGAATAGCTCCGCTGAGTCGCTAACATACATCGGTGCGAGGACTAGGCGGTCGGTCTCAAGTGTCCAGTCTTCGTCCCGAGGTACCACGCTAGGACTGGCCGCGGCGTAGGACTTTGCCGGGGCGGGCCTGGGTGTGCACGCCCTCGTCGATTACTGGGACGCCCTTGACCAGGACGTAGGGTATGCCGCTGGCGTACTGGTGGGGGTCCTCCCAGGTGGAGTTGTCGATCACGGTGTCGGGGTCAAAGACGACGAGGTCGGCGGTCAGGCCCTCCTTCACTAGGCCGCGGTCCTTCATGCCCATGCGCTGGGCCGGGAAGCCGGCCATCTTGTGGATGGCGTTCTCGAGGGTGAGCACGGCAGGCTGCTCGCGGACGTACCGGCCGAGGATGCGCGGGTAGGTGCCGTAGAAGCGGGGGTGCGGGAGCGCGTTCTTGTACGGGCCGTTGGGCGAGACGGCCCTGCCGTCGGAGCCGATCATCGCGAGCTCGTGGCCCATGAAGTAGCGGACGTCGCTCTCGATGCGGTTGTGGACGCGGGTGGGCACGGAGCCGTTCTCCTCGACCATGACCTGCAGTACGGCCTCGGCAGGCTCTATGCCGCGCTCCTCGGCGATCTCGGCGATGTTCATGCCGACGAGGTGGCTGTTGGCCTCGGTGTGAATGTATGCGACGTACCAGGTCTCCCACTTGGGCTGCAGGCCTCCGAGCCCAGCGGCGACCTCATCGCGCACGCGGGCCCTGGTCTCGGGGTCATTCAGGCGGGCCATGAATTCCTCGACCGACCCTTCCTGCACCCAGAGGGGGATGAGCTGGTTGAATCCCGCGCCCGCTGCGGTGTACGGGTACATGTCGTAGGTGATGTCGAGCCCTTCCTCGCGGGCCTTGACGAACATGTCGACCAGCATCGGGCCGTCGCCGTAGACGCGCCAGTCGGTGATGGCCAGGTGGGAGAACTGGACGGGAACGCCAGAGCGCTGCCCTATCTCGATGGCCTCCTGTATGGCGGAGATGTGCAGGCCGTTGCCGACGCGGGCGTGGGTGGCGTAGAAGGCGCCGTCGTAGGGCCGTATGGCCTCGCAGAGTGCCACGACCTCGTCGGTGGTGGCGTATGCGGAGGGTGTGACTGACAGGCCGGTGGAGAGGGAGAACGCGCCCATCTCCATGGCCTCGGCGGCGAGGCGCTGCATTTCGCCCAGCTCGTCGGCGGTGGCGGGCCGGTCTTCCGTAGCACCCGAGGCGATCTGGAGGGCGGAGTTGCCGACCTGGGGCGCGAGGTTGATGCTGATACCTTTGGACTCGAGGGCGGCGGCCCAGTCGTCCAGCGTGTCCCACTCCCACACGGTCTCGCCGACGAGGGACCTGCCGATGTTGTCCTGGAGGGCCTTGGGGCCGCCCTTGCCTGCGGGGAACGGGGTGTAGCTGCAGTTGCCGGTGACCTCGGTGGTCACGCCCTGGTAGGCCTTGCTCTCGCCGCCGGGGTCGTCGAACAGGGTGACGTCGGAGTGGGAGTGCATGTCGATGAAGCCGGGGCATACGACGTGGCCGGCGGCGTCGATGCGCCTGGCCGCCTCGGCGTCGCCGAGCGCGCCGATGGCCTCGATGCGGCCGTTGGATATGCCTACGTCGCCCCTGTAGCGGGGGGAGTTGGTGCCGTCGACGATGGTGCCGTTGAGTATGAGGATGTCGAATGCCATGGTTGTCCTCCTGGGATCGCGGCTATGTCGGAACTGCCTGGATTGGCGGAGCACTGCCCTTCGACAGGCTCAGGGCGAACGGGCTTACCTTGGCTCTCTCCAAGTGGAGCTTATGTGGATTGTGGCGGGGGCTATGTTCCCACACCGGGTCAGGATGTCAAGGAGGCGGTCGGTCGAGGTGGGACAGTAGCCGTCTGGTGCGGCGGGCTACGGGAGGTACTTCCTGTTTACCTTGGCTACGTAGGAGTAGGTTGGGTTGACGAACTGGGTGACCCTGGCCTCGAGGCACTGGGCGAGGAACATGAAGGCCTCGCCCTGCTCCATGCCGTAGTCCTCGCCGAGCCAGAGGACCATCTCGGACAGGGCGATTCGGAATGCGTCCTCGGCGGGCTTGGCCTGGCCGGTGGTCATGATGTGTGTGGCGTCTTCGATCCTGGGCCAGGTCATGGACGCGGGCCTGTCGGACAGCTCGACGCGCAGCCGGGCTATGCCGCCGGTCTCGATACCGCCCCCGCCGCAAATCTCGCCGTCGCCCTGGCGGGCGTGCATGTCGCCGACGTGGAGCAGCGCGCCGGGCACCTGCACGGGGATGGAGACGGAGGCGCCGGCGGTGATCTCCTGGATGTCGAAGTTGCCGCCCCACTCGCCTGCCCAGCCGTTGTGCCTGCGCTCACGCTCGGGGGCGACGGCGACGACGCCGAGCATGGGCTCGACGGGGAAGGATAGGCGGTCGTTCCAGATGATCATGCCGTCCTCGATGCGGACGATCTTGAACTGGGGGCCTATGCCGCTGGGGCCGAGGAAGCCGGGCGCCGCTCCCGTCGAGCCACGGTACTGAGTGTAGCCGATCTCGTGGACCTGGATGTCCTCGACGTGCACTGTGAGGGCGTGGCCGGGCTCGGCGCCCTCGACCCAGATCGCGCCGGACGTGGGGTTGCCGAGGGAGGGGCTGTCGTCGCTGCGCTTGGAGTTCCAGAGGTCGCGCAGGTCCTCGGGGACGTGGGATGAGTCGGGGCCCTTGTTCATCTGGGTCTCGACCTCGAACACCTCGCTTGGTGTGACGGTCATGGTAACGGCGTTGTCGGGGCCTGTCTCGTAGTAGAGGACGTCTCGTGTGGCGCACTGCATGTTGGGGCCTCTCTTTGCCTGGATGTGGGTGGGATTCAGTCTATCCGGCTGGCCTGGGGTGTCAAGGGCGCACACGAAAGGTGAAATGTCACACGACGATGTAGAATCGGTCTATGCACAAATCACTACTGGGCGTTCGGCGTTCACTACTGTTGATCATGTTGGTAGCAGCTGGTGTGCTGGCCTCCAACTTGTTTGCCACTGAGGCCCGGGCGGACGGCGACACAGCCGAGTTGAGCGTGAGTGTAAGCGAAGCCGTGGCCGGCGACACCATAACGGTGAGGGGCTCGGGCTTCAGGGTGGGGACGGATGGGTCCTTCATCTACTCATCGACGATCACGGTTGGCGGCGTGCCAATAGCCGGCGTGGCAAGCGTGGACCCTGCATCGGGGTATCTGCACGGGGCCAGGACTACCGAGTCGGGCCTATACGTCGCGGAGCACATCGACATAGACCCCGCGAACACGGCGCCTGACGGAGCATTCACCGCGGAGATCGTGCTTCCCCACAACATACCGGTCGGCGACCACTATCTGCAGATGACGTCTTGCTGGGGCGGCCCGGACGGTGTTTATCCCGAGGATGGGCTGGCTCCGTGCGGGACGAAGGGCTTTGGTGGTGGGGTGAACGACAGAGTTGCGGCGGCGTTGATAACCGTCGTGGCGCCCCCTCCGGCCGAGCTGAGCTTGAATGTGAGCGAAGCCGCGGCCGGCGACACTATAACGGTGAGGGGCTCGGGCTTCAGGGTGGGGACGGATGGGTCCTTCATCTACTCATCGACGATCACGGTTGGCGGCGTGCCGATAGCCGGCGTGGCGAGCGTGGACCCTGCATCGGGGTATCTGCACGCAGCCAGGACTACCGAGTCGGGCCTATTCGTCGCGGAGCACATCGACATAGACCCCGCGAACACGGCGCCCGACGGAGCATTCACCGCGGAGATCGTGCTCCCCCACAACATACCGGTCGGCGACCACTATCTGCAGATGACGTCCTGCTGGGGCGGCCCAGACGGTACTTATCCCGAGAACGGGCTGGCTCCGTGTGGGACGAAGGGCTTTGGTGGCGGGGTGAATGACAGGGTTGCGGCGGCGTTGATAACCATTGTGGCGCCCGTCGATGACGCCAGTGTTGAAGCGGTCGTTCGCGGGCCTGCCGGTGAGGAAGGCCCGCGCGGTCCCGAAGGAGCCCGGGGACCACAAGGCCTCCGCGGCGCCGAAGGACCCGAGGGCCCACAAGGCCCCCGTGGCGCAGAAGGACCCGAGGGCCCACAAGGCCTCCGCGGCGACGAAGGAGCCCAGGGCCCACAAGGCCCCCGTGGCGCAGAAGGACCCCAGGGCCCACAAGGCCTCCGTGGTGTGGATGGCAGGGATGGAGCCCAGGGTCCGCAAGGGTTGCCCGGGCGACGGGGTCCGGCAGGGTCTCAGAGCCCCGTAGCCGAGCTGATGAGCATCATCGCCCTGGTCGTGGCCATCATCGCAGTGGTCGGAGTGGCGGCGGTCTACATCCTCGGGCGCCGGCCTGCCGGAGGCGTAGGGGATGGAAGCTAAGTCGAGGAAGAGACTCACCCTGGGCCTGGGCAGGCCCTTATCCGACAAGCCGGACCACGAGCTGTTTGCGGAGCTTCGGCGGGAGGTGTTTGGGGGCAAGCCGCTTCCCGGGAGCTCAGCCGAACTGATCCGGGAGGCCCGCGAGATCAGGGATGCCGAAATCGAGGGATGGGCGTGAGCGAACGACCTGTCTCTCCTAGTAGGTCAAACCGGTAAACGGCCGTGCTACCCGTCAGCTAAGGGCGTGTGCATAGACGCGGGCCCCTTTATCCTCGATCGTGTACTCGACTGGTAACTCGACAGAAGTTTGGGCCAGCGTGGTGCAGGCAGGATAGAGATGGGCCACAACTGGGTCGGTGCCGCCCGACCAAGATATGACAGACTCCGCATACGCAGGTGAGGCCTTCGCAAGGGCTGCCTCCCTGATAAACTGCGAAGTGCTAAGTCCAGCTTGTTCTGCCGCGGCACTGACTACTTGGTAGATGTTGCTGGGCAGGGAAACGGAAACGACCGTTCGACGGTTCTTGACCGGCTCCGCCTTGACGGGGTTGTCCAGGTCCCAGGACTGGGGATCTTCCAGATCCGTAGTTTCGCGTTGTGTCATCTATATCCCCTCTCTCTCAATCCGTGCCTCGTCGGCGTCGCTGCACGGCCACGCCGTAACGGGTCTCCAGACGCCTGATTCGCGGGTAGGCTCAATTGGCACCACTATGCATTGTCCTCCGTGGTCGCGTCCTATCAACAGACGCTCCGCTCTCCGGTCGCTGCGATTACGATAGTGAACGAATGGGCTGTCGAGGACTTGGTCAACTTGGCGGTCCGTTAGGCCATGGCTGGCGAACTTCTCTATGTTCTCCTCGTCCAAAGCGAACGCGTAGACTGGCGGACTTGACGTGTACAGGGGTGGCTCCTACAATCGTAGTAGCAGTATACTACATTTGTAGGAGGCGTGGTGCATGGAGGTTGAGTGGCTGATAATAGCTGACGCTGCGCAGGTAGTGGGAGGCAAACTCTATCTGCTAGGCGGCGGCTACGATCGCGTGTCTTTGCCAAAGGGACCTCCCGCCCATCACAACATGGCAGTGGCCGTCGCATTCAGGGTGCCCTGGAACGAGACGAACAGAAAGCACAACTTTGAGCTGGAAATCCTGGACGGGGATGGTCACAAGATAGTTGGCGGCAGTGGTCAGTTCGAGGTTGGACGCGCCGCGGGAATACCTCCCGGACAGGACCAACGGACGCAGTTGGCGATGACCATTGGATGGCGGGTAGAGAGGCTTGGGACCTACGAGGCTGTCGCTCGTGTCATGGATGCAGAAAGGAGATTTCCCTTCCACATAGTTGCGGCTGGAGGTTCCGCCGCATAGAAGTGAGTCATCGTTCGGAGCTAGCTCCTAGTTGCCCTTCACACCGCTTGCCGGGTCTTGAGGAGGGACAGGGCGGAACCGGCTAGGGCGAGGGCGGCCATGGCTAGGTAGGCCGTCTTCATGCCGGAGGTGAAGGCGCCGAGCACGCCCTGGGCTCCTGAGTCGGAGACGGCGGCGAGGCTTGGTTCGAAGCCCTCGGCGCCCATTACCGTGACGACTACGGTGGTGGCGACGGCTATGCCGGTGATGTTGGCCGAGTTTCGCACTAGGTTGAGGAAGCCTGACATCGCGCCGTAGCTGCTACGGTCGACGACGCTGAGGATCGAGCTGTTGTTGGGGGGATTGAATATGCCGGACCCCACGCTCTGGGTCACGGTGCCCAGGACTATCAGCCCGATAGGCGAGGCCTCCGTTGCCCTCGAGAGGATGAACAGCCCGGCGGCGGAGAGGGCCAGCCCACCTACGTTGAAGGGCGTCCAGCCGTACCGGTCGGACAGCCTCCCGCCCAGCGGCCCCATCAGGATCATGGCGAACGCGGCGGGCACCAGCATCAGGCCCACGCTCCCGGGGGAGAGGCCCAGGACGGTCTGAAGGTAGAAGGGCATCAGGAACCGCACGGAAGAGATGCTCATGAAGGAGATGGCGCTCGCTGCCACGCCGACGGTGAACACCGGGTGCCGGAACAGGGTCACGTCGAGCATCGGGGCCCGGGCCCGCAGCTCCCAGTAGGTGAAGAACCCGGTCAGGCCGATGACGGCGGCGAACCCGGCGACAACCGGCGCGGACCTCCAGCCAAGCTCCGCGCCGTTGCTCATCGCGAGCAGGAAGACGACCAGGACTGCGGTGGACGTGACCGCGCCGACGAGGTCGAAGCGGCCGCCGGATATCGCGCCGTCGGTCCGTCTGCGGTCAAGGACGACCTGGGCGAAGGCGATGGCGGCGACCGTGAGGACAGCGGTGAGGAGGAATATCCCCCGCCATCCGAACAGCTCGACGACGAAACCGCCGATGGGCGGCCCGCCGACCGCGCCCGCGCCTACGGCGCTGAGCTGCAGGCCAAGGGCCTTGCCGCGCTCGCTCTCGTCAAAGGACGAGAGGAGGATCGCGGTGGAGGTGGCCTGGGTCATGGACGCGCCGATGCCCATGAGGACGCGCGACCCGATCAACATGACGATGCTGCCGCCGACGGCGCACAACAGGGCCGCGGCGAGGAAGATGGCGAAGCCGAACAGGTACAGCCGCTTGCGCCCGACGATGTCCGAGATCCGTCCCATGGGCAACAGCAGGGAGCCGATGGTGAGGGCGTAGGCGATCATCACCCACTGGACGGTGGGCAGGTCGGTGCGGAACTCGTCGGCGATGCTGGGGAGGGCTACGGCGGTCGCGCCGTGGTCGGCGACGGACACGAATATGCCGAGCGAGGTGGCGGCGTACACCCACCAGCGGTAGCGTCTGACGATACGGAGCTGTATGTGCCGCCTCCCATCCGGGGATGGGCAAGATTACCATAGGCGGGCTGGGCCTGAGCTGTATTGGCTTGGCGGTGGCTGGCGTCGTCTGGAGTGACAAGCCAAATCACATCGTTACGAACGGTGCAAACTCTCGAGAGGCGTTTGAGTTCCGGTCACGAGGTTATCAGTCTGTGGTCTAGTCTTGGTGGGAAGGTAGTTCTCTCACGCTGTGCCTTTCTCTAGGGAACGGGTCTCTAGGGAACAGGCGAGAGTCTGCAACTTCTCTTCTGGATTGGATTCACCATGGCAAGTCTTCTACGCTCTTGTTCACCAGTTCAAGCCAGCTGTCACTCCACCTATCTTCAGTGTAGACTTTCAATCTGCCGTCCTCATCGAATATCGCCTCTGTAAGTCTAATGTACTGACCTTCTTTGCCCCACTCTCTATAGCTACCTTCATCGTACATTTCTTCATCGTATGGAGTCCATCTGCGCGCTCGAAGCCATTGGTTCAATTCCTCTTCATTAGTAAAGAAGACCCTGTAGGGTGTCTTAGTGAGCTCTTGGAACCGGTGGAACACCGGATGATTGGCAAGCAGTATCTGTTGAATGGCGTCATTTTTGTCCCTGCGTTCTTCAGTGAGGAATCTTACCAATTGCTCGAGTGTTCCCGCGACAGTCTTCATTTCCTCCAAAGCCCTGATTTCCTCAAGGCGCTTCTGATCTTGCAGAAACCTCTGGAATAGTCCTGCCCACTGGCTTCTGAGGAATTCGACAATGTCGGATGCGGTCTGAAAGGGCGTAATGGGATTGTTTTTCGGAAGCTGGTATACCAAATCAATGAACTCGTAGACGCGAGGATCATCAACAAATTGAAACTTGACACCAGCCGTTCCTTTGTTTATCAGGAAAGTGCGGTACTCGGAATGGACGGTTTGTTCGACGAATATGAAGACCTGAACTTGGTTTTCGATGGCTGTTCGCAGCTCTAGTTCAGTTATCGAGGATCCGGGCTGTTCTTGCGACTCGGTGCCATAACGGCCTCCAATCACGCAAATCAAGATGTCGCACATTTCGATTTCGCGATGAACGTATCCCTCTGGAGGACGGTCCTTTCCGTATGCGACATCGCCTTCCTCATGAAGGATTGCTTCGTAACCCAGACCTGAAATGAATCTGTCAAGGTCTTCTCGGACCTGCTTCAGGTCGTAAAAGGTAGAACTGACAAAGACTCTTGGCTTAGCCATTCACACCTCTGCGTTTGCGTACACTACAGACTCCTTACGTGTGGCACCTAAAGTCCTAGGAAGATCAATTACCCCACCTAGGGGTGCCCCAGAGACACAGAGTAACCCAATCCAGACCGCAGGACAATGCTTGGAAGGACTGCGGCGACCTTGAGTAAGCTTGCCATAAGCATATAGTCTTTACACACCTTCTTCGTCACAGACTATTGAGGAGGTCCTTTCGCTTGGGACGTAGTGGCAGTATTACGGACGTGACCGGCATCGAAGTCGGGCACTGGACGGACCTCGAGCGGGGTTCGGGGTGTACGGTGGTGTTGTGTCGGGGTGGGGCGGTTGGGGGTGTGGACGTGCGCGGGTCGGCTCCTGGGACGCGTGAGACGGACCTGCTGCGGCCGACGAGCCACGTCACGAAGGTCCACGCCATAGTGCTGGGCGGCGGGAGCGCGTTTGGGCTGGACGCTGCCTCCGGGGTGGTGAGGTACCTGGCGGAGCGCGATATCGGGTACAGGGCCGGGCCGGTCACGGTGCCGATAGTGCCGGCGGCGATCCTGTTCGACATGGGTATCGCGAGGCACGGCGTGCATCCGGGCGCGGACGAGGGGTATGCGGCGTGCGCCGCCGCCTCGGACGGCAACGTCGAGGAGGGCAGCGCCGGCGCGGGCACGGGGGCTACGGTGGCGAAGACGCTGGGCGCGGGCCGGGCCGTGAAGGGCGGCATCGGTACGGCGAGCGTCGATCTCGGGGGCGGCGTGGTGGTGGGCGCGATTGTGGCCGTCAACGCGATTGGCGGGGTGTACGACCCGGACACGGGCGCTCTCGTCGCGGGGCCGCGGAACGACTGCGGCGGCATGGACGACCCGGTGGAGGCGCTGCTGTCGGGCGACCCTGGGGACGCGTCTGTGCCGTTCGGGAGCAGCACTACTATCGGGGTGGTGGCTACGAGCGCGACGCTGAGCAAGGAGGAGGCGAACAAGCTGGCGTCGATCTCGCACGACGGGCTGGCGCTGGCGGTACGCCCGGTGCATACGATGCGCGACGGGGATACGATGTTCGCCCTTGCGACAAGCGGGGTCAAGGGGAGGGCGGATATGCTGAGGGTGGGGGCGGCGGCGGTTGATTGCGTGGGGAGGGCGATTGTGAGGGGCGTGCGCTGTGCGACGGGTGTTGGGGGAGTGCCTTCGGTGGGGGAGCTTGCGGGAGGAGGTAGGTGGGTTTGAGTAGACTATCCGTGGGCCACTCGTATTGGCGGAGCACTGTCCTTCGACAAGCTCAGGACGAACGAATCCCAATGTCGGAGCACTACTCTTCGACGGCTCAGGGCGAACGAATCCCAATGTCGGAGCACTACTCTTCGACGGCTCAGGGCGAACGAATCCCAATGTCGGAGCACTGGCCTTCGACAGGCTCAGGCCGAGCGAATCCTACGTCGCTCACGATCCCAATTCTGGGAGGATCTGGTAAGGAGTGCCGAAATGAAGCTGGATAGGAAGGGTGTGCCGGCGGATGAGCTGCGGGAGACTATGCGTGAGAGGGCGAAGGGGGACAAGCAGTGGAAGGAGCGGCTGGCGTCGGGCGTGTCGTACCCGGCGGGGGATGACGTGCTGGAGGTGGCGCAGCAGGCGTACATCGACTTCTTCTCGGTGAATGCGCTGTACCCGTCGATCTTCCCGAGCACGGCCCGGTTCGAGCGCGAGGTGATCGAGATGACGGCGGGCCTTCTGCACGGCGACGACGCCGTCGGAGCGATCTCGTCGGGGGGCACGGAGAGCAACCTGCTCGGCGTGAAGTCGGCCCGCGACCGGGCCCGGGCCCTCAGGCCGGAGGTGACGGAGCCGGAGATCGTCGCGCCCGAGTCTGCGCACCCCTCGTTCCAGAAGGCGGCCGACTACTTCGGGCTGACGCTCGTGTCTACCCCGCTGACGCCGGAGGGGCTGGTGGACGTCCCTGCATATCACGCGGCGGTCACGGACAACACCGTGCTGATGGTGGGGTCCGCGCCGAGCACGATGCTGGGCATGGTCGACCCGATATCCGATATGGCCGCTCCGGCGGCTGAGCGGGGCATCAGCTTCCACGTGGACGCGTGCGTGGGCGGGTACTTCCTGCCGTTCACCGAGAAGCTGGGGTACGAGGTGACGCCGTGGGACTTCCGGGTGCCCGGCGTGACGACGATCTCGGCGGACCTGCACAAGTTCGGGTACACGGCGAAGGGGGCGTCGGCGATAGTGTCGCGCGACGAGGACATCTTCCAGTACCAGGTGTTCGACTACGGGCCGCCGAAGCGGCCGCAGGGCTACTACGTCACGCCGACCATCGCGGGCAGCCGTGCCGGAGGGGCCATTGCCGCCGCGTGGGCCGTGATGATGTACCTAGGCGAGGAGGGGTACATGCGGCTGGTGGACGGGGCGATGCGGTATATGCGCCGGTTCCAGGAGCGCATCAACGCCATCGAGGGCCTGAAGGTACTGGGCGAGCCGGACATGTCGCTGTTCGCCTACACGTCGACGACGATGGACATCTACGCCATCGCGGCGGGGATGGAGGAGCGGGGCTGGATGGTGTCCAAGGACACGGTGCCGTTCAAGGCGATCCGGTTCATGCAGTCGCCGGGCCACGAGCCGTACGTGGACGCGTACCTGAGCGACCTGGAGGACGTGGTGGAGCTGGTGGCGGCGGGCAAGATCACGGCGAGCGGGCCCGAGGCTAACTACACGTAGTCACTCCCCTAGCGGGTCCTACTGCGCGAGGCCGCAGTTGCGCCACCAGCGCAGCTCGTTGCTGCCCCGCTCGGCGCAGGCCACCACGTCCAGGAGGCCGTCGCCGTCGATGTCGACGGCCATCATCATGGCCGCCTTGCTCCAATTCTCCTTGAGCACCTGCATGTCCCAGGGGCCGCGCGGGTCGCCCCTGTGCTTGAACATCACCAGCCGCCCCTCCGCGCCCCAGGCGGACGCGAGCACCTCCAGCTGCCCGTCGCCGTCCAGGTCGGCGGCGATGGCGTGGGAGGCGTAGTGGAACGGCTCGGCGATGACGTGCTTCCGCCACCGGTCGCCGCCCTCGTTCTCGTACCAGGCTATCTGGGCTCCCGGCGTCTCGGGCGCGCCCCTGTCCGAGTCGTCGCCCCTGATGGCGATCAGCACGTCGATGCCGCCGTCGCCGTCCATGTCCACTATGTCGCCGTGGTTCGGCTTGACCGTGATGTCGTCGATGACGTGGCGGGGCCAGGGGCCGCTCGACGGGTCGCCGGTGTTCTCGTACCAAGCCAGCAGATTCGCCCCACCGGCCGTGCCCACCAGGTCCAGCCGACCGTTGCCGTTCATGTCGACGGCCCTCACCATGCGCGTCTCGGCGACATCGGAGTCGATGATCGTCTCGCGCCACTCGCCTCCCCTGCGGTCGAAGTATGAGAAGCGGTTGCCCTTTACCCAAGTGGAGGCGACGACCTCTAGCTCACCGTCGCCGTCGTAGTCGGCCACCTCGACGTCGTACGCGCCGGGCAGGCCCCCTTCGCATATGTAGTGGTGCGACCACGACTCCGCCAGGCGGGGGTCGCCGTCGAACTCGAACCAGAGTACGCTGCCGCCGATGTTGTCGATGTTCACGATCTCGGGCTTGCCGTCGCCGTTGATGTCGGCGACGGCGTGCCGTTCCAGCCACTCTCCCGAGCGCCTGTGGACCACATGCTTGGTGAAGTTGCCCGCGCCGTCGTTCTCGTACCAGTAGAGCCCGACGCCGGTGTCGGTGCTGACGAGGTCGAGCGAGCCGCTTCCCGTGAGGTCTACGGCGGAGACGCCGATGGTGTACTCGTAGCCGTCGCCTATCAGCCGCTCGTCGAACTTTACGAACTCGTTCATGGGAGCCTCCGTCGGGGGATGGTGCGCGCCCTCACCTCTCCGGCAAGGGACGTTTCGGCGGTGATTATATTAGAGCAACGTGCGCTGGCGGAGCACTGGCCTTCGACAGGCCCTTCGACAAGCTCAGGAGAGCCTCAGGCCGAACGGCCTTAGGTTCCGGTGTAGGGGCGGGTTTGCAACCCGCCCTCCCCACGACCATGTCCATGAAACGTCACGGCGGCCGTAGAACCAAACATCATTCGCAACGTCCCGGGTCAGCCAACCCAGACTATTGGCATGGCCGGGGGCGGGTTTGAAACCCGCCCCTACGGGGTGACATTGCTGCGTTGCGCAGGGAAGTGGCGCTAGTCGCCTGCGGGGACGGGATCGCCGGCGGGCGCAGGCTCGGGGTCCGGACTGCGGCGCTGGAAGAGCCGGGCCAGCAGGTTCGGCAGGCTCTCGTTGAAGATCATGTAGACGATGGGCAGCACGAGCAGGGTCAGCCCCGTCGAGCTCATCAGGCCGCCGATTACGACGGTTGCCAGCTCGGCGCTTATGAGCCCGCTGCCCTCAGTCTCGACGGCGAGGGGCAGCAGCGCGAAGCTGGTCGTCAGCGCCGTCATGAGTATCGGGCGCAGGCGCACCCGCGCGCCGGAGATCAGGGCGTCGTATACGCCCATGCCCTTGGCCCTCTGCTGCTCGACGAACGCGATGAGGACGATGGCGTTGGTCACGACGATGCCGATGAGCAGCAGTATGCCCATCATGGCAGGGAGTCCCAGCGCGCGGCCGGTCACGGCCAGGGCCGTGAACACGCCGATTAGGGCCAGCGGCAGCGTCAATACGATCACAAATGGGTTCCTGAGTGAGCCCAGGCTCGTGACCATAACGAGGTATACGAGCACTATTCCGACGCCCATCGAGATAAATATGGCCTGGAAGCCCTCGGCGATGTCGGCGAAGATGCCTCCACTGACGACCTCGACGCCCGGCGGCAGGCGAAGAGCGGCGATCTTCTCGTCGACCAGCTGTCCGACACCCTGGGCGTCGTCCGACACTATGTCGCCGGTGATGCTGGCGGACCTCGCGCCGTCGGTGCGGCTGATGGTGACCGGTCCCTCCTTCATCACTACGTCCGCAAGCTCTCCCAAGGGTGACGCGCCCGCCGGGCCGACGATCACCAGTGACTGGATCTGGTCGATCCCGCCCGTGGACCTGGGGTCGCCCGCCAGGACCACGTCGACCGCCTCGCCATCGATATTCATGGTCGTGACGGTCTGTCCGATGAGGTACTGGCTGAGCTGGAACCCGACCTGGCGCGTGCTGAGCCCGATCAGGGCCGCCTTCTCCGGGTCGACCTGTATCGATATTTCGGGGCGGGCCTGGGCGACGTTGCTTTCGAGATTGACGATGCCCTCGACCGAGGACAGGGACTCGACCAGCTCGCCGGACACCCTGGATATGTCGTCGTAGTCGGGACCGGTCACGAAGATCAGCACCCCGCCAGTCGGCGGACCGTCCTGCACCTCGGATATGCTTAGGGAGCGCCCGGGCTGGTCCAGCTCCGTCCTGAGTATGTTGGCGATGTCGTCCGAGACGCCGCTGCTGAGGTGGGCAAAGAAGCTGGCCCGATTTGTGCCTCCCGGCGCCCCTCCGAAGGCTATGTCGGTCTCGCCGATGGTCACGAGCTGGACGTCGGCTATCTCCCGCAACCGGACTTCGATCTCGGTCACCTGGGCAATCGTCTGCTCCACGGGTGTGCCCGGCGGAAGGGAGAGATCGATCTCGAGGTAGCGGTCACCACCGCCGCCGAACAGGTTCACGGGGATGAAGGCCAGAAGCCCAAAGCTCGATGCGGTCAGCAACGCGGCGACCAGCAGCGTGACCAGCCTGTGGCCCAGCACCCACCTGAGTATCGCTATGTAACCCCTCTGCATCCACGTCTCCGGGAGCCTGACCTCGCCCTCGTCTCCCGCATTTTCGGGGAGGTCGCCGGGGCGCAGCAGATACGCGCCCAGCACCGGAACCGCCGTGAGGGCCACGAGAAGGGAGGCAATCAGCGCGAATGTGACCGTGAGCGCGAAGGGAAGGAAGAATGCGCCGACGAGGCCCTGGATGAACCCGAGGGGGACGAATACGACCACGGTCGTCATGGTGGATGCGAAGATCGCGGGTCCGACTTCCGTGGTGGCTTCGAGGGCGGCGCGCCATCTGTCTCTTCCCGCCTGGATGTGCCGGTAGACGTTCTCCAGCACCACGATAGAGTCGTCCACGACGCGCCCCACCGAGATGGCAAGGCCGCCGAGGGTCATGAAGTTGAGGGTCATGTCCTGCCACGACATCAGCAGGGTGCCCGTGAAGACGCTGAGCGGTATGGACAAGGCGATTACGATGGTGGGGCGAAGGGTGTTCAGGAGCCCGCGAGGGATCGTGGGGCGTATGGTGAGCATGAAGGCGAATACGACCGACACCGCAAAGAGGAACCCGAACATGGCTTCCCTGGTGAGGGTGTCGATCTGCCGCCGGATGCTGGGGCCCTGGTCGGAGACGACGACGATCTCGACGTCGGATGGGAGTCCCGTAATCCCGTCTAGGGCTTCGTTGACCGCGGTCGTGACGTCGAGCGTGTTGACATCGGGCTTCTTGGAGACCGCCACGCCTATGCCGGGCTTTCCATTGGTCCGGGTGATGCTCCTGGGCCTGCCGCCGCCGAAGGTCACGTCGGCCACGTCCGACAGGCGCACCGGGCCCGATGGGGACACCCCGACGACGAGGCCCTGTATGTCCTCGATGGAGTCGAGCGTATGGGTCGTCTTTGCTATCACAGCCTGGGAGCCGTCGAATACGAGGCCGGCCGGCAGTGTGAGGTTGTTCTCGCTGAGGGCGGCTGATATCTGGAACAGGGTGACACCCTGTTCGGCCATCCTGTCCACGTCCGCCACCACCCGGACGTTCCGCTCGACCTCTCCGGTCAACGAGATGTTCTGGACGCCGTCGATCCCCGAAATCTCAGGCACGATGCGGGACTCCACGATGCCCTGGACCTCGTACAGGTCCCTGTCAGAGACGACGCTGAACTGGATGACGGGGAACTCGTCGGGGTTGAAACGGCCTACGTTCGGCTCCTCCGCTCCGGCAGGGAGGGTGACGTCGTTGACCGCCGTCTGGATTACGCTCTCTGCCTCGGCCATGTCGGTGCCGTACCTGAACGTGGCAAAGACGGCCGCGCTGCCCTCCCGCGATGTCGAGCGTATAACCTCCAGCCCAGGAGTGCCGTCGATGGCCCTCTCTATCGGCCCGGTCACGTCACGCACCACGGCCTCGGGGTCAGCGGAGGGATAGGGTGCGAAGACTGTGACTAGAGGGAATTCGATCTGCGGGAAGAGCTCGACCTGGAGGGTGCGGTAGGCGAAGATTCCTGAGCCGAGCACCAGAAATATGGCCAGCAGCGCCACCGTCGGGCGGCGCAGGGCCAGTGACGTTAGGAAACTCAATTGAGCATCTCCTTGCCTGCCAACCCCGGGGGTGAGGGGGCGCCATGCGCGGCGATGCTGGCCGGACCGGCGCTGAGGGGAACCTCGGCGTGTTGACTGTGGGTAACCTATACTAACTTACGCTCCACACCCCAACAAGGATTGCCCCGAGGAGTACGGCTTCGGGGAACAGGTAGAAGCAGACCATGAGGTCGACGGTATCGGTGCGCGACAACGACGGTAACGAGATCGGCCGGCTGGCGGGCGAGACCGCGGCGATGGAGTACATCGACATGCCGTGGCGGGCCGACCCGTGCGTCGGACGCGCCTCCGACGGCGCTCTGTTCGCGGGCGTCCACAGCCGGATCTTCGAATCGGCGGACGAGGGGCGAAGCTGGACTTCGTTCCCGGTGGCCTTCGACGGCTTCGAGCGGATGAACAACTTCGGCGTCCTGCCGGACGGCACATTTCTCCTGCTATACGAGACGCCGCCGGACGATACGGGGGTACGGGGCATGGCGGTCGCACGCTCCACCGACCGGGGCAAGACGTGGGATCCCGGGACGCCGCTGGACAAGGCCCCATACACCGGAGCGCCGGGCGCCGACGGCAACAAGTTCTGCGCGATGCCGGACGGCACGGTCATCGTCGCCGTCACCCTGCGCAACGGGGACGGCGTTCGCGACCACGACGGCTCGGAGCTTCCCCTGGAGGAGCGCGGGATATACGACTACATCTACCGGTCGACGGACGGCGGCGCGACGTGGGGAGACCGGACCCTGGTCGTCGACCACTGCTCGGAGACGTCCTTCCTGCCACTTGGGGGGAGCAGGCTCCTGGCGGCGATCCGCAGGCAGCGCTGGTTCTCGTACCCCGACGACCCGCCGGACTTCTGGAAGCAGACTGGCGGCGACCCCGGCATGGTCTACAAGCACCTGTTCCTGGCCGACTCGGAGGACGGCGGCCGGACGTGGACGAACCTCAGGCAGTGGACGAAGGTGATCGGGCACTGTCCGGGCGAGCTGGTGCAGGTCTCGGACGGGCGGATCGTCCTGCTGCACACGAGCCGCTACCCGTATCCCGAGGGCAACCTGCGCGCCCGCGTGTCGCCCGACGATGGCGCGACCTGGAGCGAGGAGTACTACGTAGTGAGCGACGGCGCGGGGTACTCGGGCTCGGCCGTGCTCGACGACGACACCATCGTCACCGTAACCGGCAACACGCCGCTGCTGCCCACAGGCGAGCCGGCCGAGCCCTGGGGCATGCACACGGTCAGGTGGCGGCTGCCGGACTAGCGGCAAGATACGCCCACAATGTGTCACTCCGACCGCAGGGAGGAGTCTGAGGTCTTTGCTGTAGGGCCATGGCAGCTGGTCCGGCTACGAGGCCAGTGCCCGAGACAGTGTCCTTAGATTCCTCACTTCGCTTCGCTGCGTTCGGAATGACAGACGCTGAGTTGTGCGGGCGCCTCCGTCGCGGGGAGGGCGGGTTTCAAACCCGCCCCTACGGTGGCCTTGGGGCGGCTAGCGGTTGGTCAGGCGGATGCGTGGGTCGACGACGGCTAGGAGGATGTCGGACAGGAGGGTGCCCACCACGGTGAGGACGCCGGCGACCAGGATTATGAACCCTGCCAGGTATACGTCCTCGGTCTCTATTGCCTGGAGCAGGAGCGGGCCGAGGGTGGGCAGGCTCAGGACCACGGAGACGATCACGCTGCCGCTCACCAGCGACGGCAGCAGGTATCCGACAGTGCTGACTAGGGGGTTGATGGCGACGCGGACGGGGTACTTCAGGATGAGCCTCCACGGTGCGGCGCCCTTAGCGCGGGCGGTGACCACGTAGGGCTTGCCCAGCTCGTCCAGCAGGTTGTTCCGCATGATGCGGACCAGGCTCGCCGTGCCCGAGGTGCCGAGCACGATGGCCGGGACCCACAGATGGGCGAGGAGGTCCCTCGCCTTGGCTGCGCTCCAGGGCGCGTTCGCGTAGTCGGCCGAGAACAGCCCGCCGACGCTCTGGTCGAAGTACGCAAAGGCCACATACATGAGCACCAGGCCAAGCAGGAAGTCCGGCACCGCGAGGCCCGCAAACCCCACGAGCGTGAAGACGTAGTCGCCCACCGAGTGCTGGCGTACGGCGGAATAGATGCCGACGGGGACGGCGAAGGTCCAGGTCACGATGATGGTGAACGCGGTGAGGACCGCCGTCAGCCAGAGCCTGTCGCCGATCAGATCCTTCACCGGCATGTCGATGTTCTGCCGGAGCTGGAACGACAGGCCAAGGTCGCCCTGCATCAGGTTCCACATCCACATGGCGTAGCGCACGTACTGGGGCCTGTCGAGGCCGAGGTACCTGCGGAGCAGCTCGACGTGCTCGGGATCGGGCGAGAACGCGTTGTCGCTGTAGAAGATGTCGATGTAGCGTTCGAGCTGATCGCCGGGCGGCAGCTCGATGATGACGAACGCCAGGATGGAGATCGCCCATATCGTCAGGGCGGCCAGCAGCAGGCGGCGGACCAGGTACGCCAGCATCGGTCACCTCCCTTGGCTGGAGGGTATGGCTCGGGGGGAAGAGGCCCAGTCGTCCCTATCGCCGGTTGCGCAGCTCCTTCAGCTTGGCGTTGGTCATGCCGGGCTGACGGTAGAGCTCGAATATCCCCTGTTCCATCTCGCGGATCTGGCGGGCGTGCTTCAGCACGTCATCCGGGTCTGTGCCGTGGGGGATCTTCGTGCAACCGTCGAGGTCGGCGAGCGCTATCTCGCCGGGGTAGAAGAGCAGCCCACCGACGGAGACGGGCCTGTTCACGGAGATAAGGTTGAAGACGCCGTGGCCCGGCACGCGGCCCGTGCCCCAAATCGGCAGGCCGGCGTCCCTGATGCCGGCGAGGTCGCGGACCGAGCCCTCGACGACTGCGCCCGTGACGCCGAGCATCCTGTGGCGCCAGGCCATGCCGTCCCCGAAGCAGGCGCCGCGGCCCGGGCGCGTGTCCACGTCCCTCATCACGGCGATGATGGGCCCGGGGGTCGCCTCGAGTGTGTCGTAGTACTCGTCCCAGGGGATCGCGGCGGAATCCGGGTCGTTGGTGGTGACCTCCGTCGTGACGACGGTGCCGACGGCCCTGCCGAGCTCGGGCAGCAGCGAGACGACCTCGGGTCCGGTGTAGTTCAGGGGGACGCCGCCCTTGGAGTCGAGCTCGTTGCCGCCCTGGCTGCCGCCCATGCTGGCCACCACCGCGTTGAACAGGGTCGCTGAGTCGAACTCCCTGAGCGCGTCGAGGGTCTCTGCGGATACGGTTGTCATTGTGTCCTCCGGGTGGGTTCTTTCGTTCGGGCGATTATACCCGCCGGGGGCGGCAGGGCGCTGTCATTCGCGGCTCCACACACTGTCATTCGCGGCTCAGCTCACTGTCATTCCGAACGTAGTGAGGAATCTAAAGACGCTGCCTGCAAGGCAAGGTGATCGTTGGGCTGACGCCTTAGATTCCTCGCTGCGCTCGGAATGACGCGAAGCTGCGCTCGGAATGACACGAAGTTCGACACTAGCTAGAGTCCTAGCCCGAAGTCGATTTGCCAGTCCAGAGACAGGTCCTTCCATTGGGGGTTCGCCGATTCTACGAGCGCTGTCTTCTTGCTGCGCCGCCAAGCCTTGATCTGCTTCTCCCTCGCAATTGCAGACTCTATGCTTGGGGTCTCCTCGTAGTAGGCGAGCCAGGTTATGTTGTACTTGGTCGCGAAGCCGCGCACGAGCTTGTTCTTGTGCTCATACATCCTTCTCTCAAGGTTGTTGGTTACGCCGACGTAGAGGGTCCTCGAGGCGTTGGTCAGGATGTAGACGTAGTAGTGGCGGTCTCGTGCTGCTGGCATGGATCTTAGATTCCTCACTGCGTTCGGAATGACAGGCTAAGGCGGGCTTGTGCTGATGGCATGGACTTTAGATTCCTCACTGCGTTCGGAATGACAGGCTAAGGCGGGCTTGTGCTGATGGCATGGACTTTAGATTCCTCACTGCGTTCGGAATGACAGCGTGACGCGTTCGGAGTGACAGTGTAGGCGTCAGTCTCCTCAATCACTCCCTATCAGAGTATGGAGCCCGGGGCTCCGAGGGGAGGGACGTTAGGCTGGTTGTGAGGGCTTGGCGGGCTTGGTCGTATTCGTCGCGGGCTATTTCGCCTGCTTCGAAGGCTGCGTCGAGGGAGGCTATGACGCGCACGAGGCGCAGACGCTCGGTGGACTCCGCGGGGGTGCGGCGGACGAGGGCGTAGGCGATGAGGGAGGCCATCACGAGGCCGAGGCCGACGACGGCGGCGTACTCGGGGCGCACCCAGTCCAGGCCCTGCAGGGCGCGGTCGCCGATGGTGGCCTGGGGGAGTGAGACGAGCCTGTAGGGCACCTTCGCGCCGCGAGGCAGGTCGGCGCCGGTGAGCACCCGGTAGGGCCTTTCGCCGATCGTCACCCGCTCTATCTCGCCGGCGCCGCTGATCCCGCCGACCTCCTCCGGCACTAGGATCCTCAGGCCGGCGGCCCCGTAAAGCAACGACTTGGTGAGGTCCAGCTCTGCGCCGTCGTAGGGGAAGCTGTAGGCGTACATCACCTCGTGCTCGCCGGGCGGGACGGGCGCAACGATGGCGAAGCCCCGGTCCACCTGCAGGACGTCCGCGCCGATGAGCCCGGTGTCCACGGTCAGGTCACCGGCGGCAGGCGGCAGGCCGAACCGCAGGAGGTCCATGGGCCCGGACCCCGGGATGTAGGTGAGGTCGCTGTCGTTGACCAGCTTGACTATCTCCAGGGCCCACAGGGTCTGGGTGGCCCTGTCGACCCGGGCGAAGAGGAGGGAGGAGCTCGACGCCTCTATCAGCAGCTCGTCGTTCGAGGAGTCGTAGACGGTGACGGCCACGGGCAGGGTGAGGCCGTCGACGATCCCCACGATCTCCCCGTAGACCGCACCCTTGTACTGGAGGGAGACGCCAAGCCTCTCGCCAGGCGGCGGCGGCGGCGAGTCGAAGCGGAACCCCCCCTCCTCGTCCGTGACCGTCCGGAGCTCATACTGGGGGCCAGCGCTGCTGACGAGGAATACGGGCAGGCCCGGTCCGACGTGCCCGCCCGCCGTCCCGTCGAGCACCGTGCCCTCGACGGCAATCGTCGACCCGTCCTGCGCGGCAGCCGCGCCGGCGGCGGCAACGATCAGGGAGGCGACGACGGCGGCGACCCGCGTGATCATTCGGCCCGCTCCTTATTGGGGTCGTCGCCGCCGAGGAAGCCCTCCCTCACGCGCCTGACCTCCTCCTCGACGGCGGCGAGCAGGTCGGCCTCCCTTCCCTCCTCCATTTCAAGGGACCTGAGGACCAGTGCGGCCTCGGTCATGTACTGTTCGCGCAGCACCTGGTAGTCCTCCTCGCCGAGGGTGCCGATGGCGCGCTCCAGCTCCGCGCTGCGGAGCCCGGCCAGTGCGGCGTCCCACCGCCTGTCGAGCTCCTCGTGGGGCTCCTCATCGGCCAACACCCCGTGCAGGCCGCGCCGCCGCAGGAAGGGGTACAGGATGGCGGCGAGGGGAATCGCAACCAGTGCGAGACCGACCAGGACCAGCAGCGGGCTGCTCTCGGGCACTCCCGTCACGCGCTGGCGAGCCTGGCCGCCGCAGGGATGCGCAGGGCCGCGGCGGCGCGCTCCCTCCTGGGGGAGAGGGCGAGCAGGGTCCCCAGCACGAAGAGGGGGCCCGAAGCCCACATCCACCACACGAGGGGGTTGACGTAGACGCGGAACACCGCCCTGCCGTTCTCCTCGAACTCCGACGGCACTATGTAGAAGTCCTCCAGCGGCGTGCTCCGAATCGCCGCCCTGGTGGACTCCATCCTGAATTCGGGATAGATGGAGCGCCTGGCTTCCATCGGCCCAAGGTCAGAGCCCCCGGCGCTGGCGGAGAACCTGGCGACGACCTCGGACCTGTCGGGGTGCTCGGACCTGCCGAACCCGAGGTACGTGAAGGTGTAGCCGCCGAGGGTCTCGGTATCGCCGGGCTCCATCACGAAGTCCCGCTGCACCTCGTAGAAGGACGAGGCGATGGCCCCGATTGCGAGCATCCCGATGGCGAGATGGACTACGTAGCCGCCGTAGCGCGGCCGGTTCCCCGACAGCAGGCGCACGAAGGCGACGGGGTAGCTCTCGCCCTTCCTGTGGCGCGACAGGGTGCCCCTGACCCACTCGTGGGCTATGCCAGCGACGGCCAGGGCCACGACGCCGATTGCCACGAGGGCGACGGGCCGGTGAACCCCGGCGACTGCGAGAACGGCCATCGTTACAGCGCCAACAGCCAAGGGAACGCGGATGGCCTTCAACACGCGCTGCCACGACGCGCGCCTCCAGGGCAGGAGGGGGCCGATGCCCATTAGGACGACAATGACCAGCAGCAGCGGGCCGTTCACGCGGTTGAAGTACGGCTGGCCGACGACGATCATGACGTCCGCGGACGCCTGGGTGAAGACGGGGTAGATGGTGCCCCAGAGGGTCGCGAAGGCGACCACGAGGAACAGGACGTTCTGTGCCAGGAAGGCGCTCTCGCGGGAGAGCATTGCATCGAGGTTCTCGCGGCTCCTGAGGGTGTCCATGCGCCACGCGAAGGCCGCCAGCGAGCCGAGCAGGGTGAAGCCCATGAAGGCCAGGAACAGCCACCCCATGGCCGACTGTGCGAATGAGTGGACGGACGGCACCGGGCCGCCCCTGTTTATGAACATGCCCATCTCGGCCAGGGTGAAGGCGACGGCGACGAGGACGATGTTCCACATGCGGAACATGCCACGCCGCTTCTGCACCATTATCGAGTGGACGAAGGCCGTCATGGCGAGCCACGGCATGAGCGCGGAGTTCTCGACGGGGTCCCAGGCCCAGTAGCCGCCCCAGCCGAGGATCGTGTAGGCCCACCAGCTTCCCAGCATGAGGCCCAAGGTCAATATCAGCCACGAGATCATCCCCCACGTGCGCCCGATGTCGACCCACTCGTCGCGCCCGCCCCTGCCCGCGAGGAGCGCGCCCATCGCGATGCTGAACGGGAGGGCGACTGAGATCAGCCCGGCCATCTGCATGGGGGGGTGTATGAACATGCCGAAGTGGACGAGCAGCGGGTTGATGCCCTGCCCGTCCGGGGGAGTGAACGCGAGACGCTCGAGGGGGTTGGCCAGGAAGGTGATGATGCCGAGGAAGAAGGCGAGCACGAGGGCGATCAGCCCGGTGCTGAAGGGTGCGGTGTGGGTGAGCCTGGAGGCGAGCCCGCGCACGGCGACGACGGATATGATCGAGAATACGAATGCGATGAAGAGGAGCGAACCCGCGTTTCCCGCGTAGAAGGCGACCCAAGTATAGGCCGCGGGCATGGCGAGGTTGCTGTTCTCGGCCACGTACCTGACCGAGAAGTCGTGGGTCACGAAGGCGTAGACGAGGGCGGCGGTCGAGAGGGTGAGGAGGACCGGGACGGTGTAGAGCCCGTACCGCGCGCTGAGGACCAGCACGGGGACCCGCCGCCATCCGCCCAGGAGCGAGCCGACCGAGGCGTAGGCGGCGGCGAGCAGTGCGATGGGAAGGGCGAGGCTGCCGGCGTCGACTATCAACCGGCGTCCTCCCGGGGCCGCGTCCGGTCGCCTTCCAGGGCGGCCTCGATGCGGGCGACGTACTCGTCGCGCTCCGCGGCGGTCATCTCATCCGCGGGCGCCGCCGGCCTGGAGCGGGGGCGGGCCATCAGCCGCACCACCACGAATAGGGCCGCGAGGGCGAGGGCCGTGCCCAGGGGAGGGACGATCCAGGCCACCAGGTGGGCGCCCTCGGCGGGGGGCTCCAGCAGGACTGCGGAGCCGTACCGCTCGACGAAAAACCCCCTCACCTGCGCGTCGCTCCAGCCCTCGACCAGCTTTTCGTCCACCGCGACCCGCATCTGCACGGCGAGGGGGTGCTGCGACTGGTCGATGGACTCACCTGGGCAGACGGGGCACATCACGGACTTGTTGATCTGCTGGGCGCGCCGCTCCAGGTCGGGGACCTCGCTCGCCGTCGAGCAACCGGCAGCGGCAACGACAATGACGGTGAGCGCGAGTAACGAGATCGACGCGCGAAGGATACTGGTGCTGTGGCTCATCTCCGGTCAAGAGTAGCATATGGGGACAGCGCCCAGCGCCAACGGTATGAGTTGGGCGAGCGTAAGTGTTTCAGACTTGGTGCGACATGGACAGCCTTGCTCTTTGGCAGGGCGAGAGCCCCCATCCTATCCTTCCCCCTCGGGGGGAAGGGACAAGCCGTCTCGCTTCGACTCTGAACAGTTACGGGCGAGCAGGCGCCCTTGACACGTCCGGGCGTGTTGGCTAGCATCTCAATTGGAGGGTGTTGTGAAAAAGACACTCGAGCTCCTGAAGAGAAACGCTGCCAGCAGGACCGGAGTCGGCGCGCTCGCATTCGTGCTCGCCTACACGACCAGCGGAGCCGTAAACTGCCCGATGTGCGGATACCAGGGCCTGCATCCCTGGGAATGGGGCGTCGTTCTAGGCGTTTAGCCCGCACGCCGGTCCCCGTGCTGGGAAGAACCGGCCCCAACCTTCCTCCAGCCCACGCTTGGAGCCTCCGTCTTCGTGCGCCAGTCGACGCGATCCATGACTACGCCCGACCGCATGCACGCTCGACTCTCCCCGCCTCGACCTGCCGTCGACCCTTGCCCCCGACCGGACGAGGCTGAGATCCCACAGCTCCAGCCTTCCCGGCCTGTTACTTCCTCTGACGCAAGGTCAACGGTATCATTCCACGACTATGCTCTCCATGTGGTGGGACAGCCTGGCCCTGAACGCCCTTGTGTTCGTGCTGGCCGTGGTGCTGGACCGCCTGCTGCCGGAGCCGCCGTCCAGCGTCCACCCGGTGGTGTGGATGGGGCGAGCGATCACCGCCCTGGAGCGGTGGGCGCCGGAGAGTCCCACGCCGGCCTTCCTGTACGGGTGTGCCATCGTGGCCGCGGTGGTGGGAACTTCGAGCGCGCTCGCCTGGCTCGTGGTGACTGCACTAATGTGGGTTGGCTCGCTGGCGTACGTGGTCGGTGGAGCCGTGGCCCTGCGCACCACCTTCACGGTCAGGGGACTCACGACGGCGGCACACGAGACGAGGCGGGCGCTCGAGGAGGGCAGCCTGGACGAGGCGCGGGCGAGCCTGAGGAGCCTCGTCAGCCGCGATCCCTCGACCCTCTCAGCGCCACTGATCGCCGCTTCCGCCATAGAGTCGGTGGCCGAGAACACGACGGACAGCTACGTCGGGCCGTGGCTGGCGTTTGCGCTGCTCGGCGTGCCGGGCGCGGCAGCATACAGGGCCGTCAACACCCTGGACAGCATGATCGGCTACCGTGGGCGCTACGAATACCTGGGCAAGGCCGCAGCCCGGCTCGACGACGCCGTTAACCTTGTGCCGGCTCGTGTTAGCGCGCTGCTGCTCCTTGCAGCCGGCGCGATGGGTCGCCTGCCCGTCAGCCGAGCGTGGCGGACGGTGCGGAGGGACAGCAGCCGCACCGCCAGCCCAAACGCAGGCGTTACCATGGGCGCGATGGCCGGTCTGCTGGGCACCAGGCTGGAGAAGCCCGGACACTACTGTATAGGCGAGGACATGGGCGAACCCGAGCCGGGCGACATCGGCGAGGCAATCCGCATCGCCGAGCGCGCGGCCCTGCTGGGACTGGTATTGGCACTTGGACTTCTGGCAGCGCGGCACGCGATCACGGGTTGACGGCAACAGATGAGCAGAGCGTTCACAGTACAGGTCCTGCGAGATGAGTAGCGGGGGCCCAGCCAAGGTCGTCATGGTGCAGGGGACGTCGTCCCATGCGGGCAAGTCCGTGCTGGCCGCCGCGCTCTGTCGCATATTCGCCCAGGAAGGCCTCGAGGTCGCGCCTTTCAAGGCGCAGAACATGTCCCTGAACTCATACGCCACGCCGGACGGCGGCGAGATAGGCCGCTCCCAGGCGGTCCAGGCGGCCGCGGCCATGACTGCCCCAAGGGTGGAGATGAACCCCGTCCTGCTCAAGCCCGAGGGCGAGAGCCGCTCGCAGGTCGTCGTGATGGGCCGCCCGCAGGCCGTCGCCTCGGCCCGGGAGTACCACGACCTGAAGCCGGCGATCTGGGATACGGTGACGACGGCCCTGGGCCGCCTGCGCGCAGACTACGACGTTGTCGTTATCGAGGGCGCCGGGAGCCCGGCCGAGATCAACCTGAAGCAACACGACATCGTCAACATGCGGGTTGCCCTCCACGCCGGTGCGCCCGTCCTGCTGGTCGGCGACATCGACCGTGGCGGCGTGTTCGCCCAGCTTGTGGGCACCATGGAGCTGCTCGAACCGGAGGAGCGGACGCTGGTCGCGGGCCACGTGATCAACAAGTTCCGGGGCGACCCGTCCCTGCTCACGTCTGGGCTCGACTTCCTGGAGGACCGCACGGGCGTGCCCGTGGCAGGGGTCGTTCCCCACTTCGCCGATATCCACATACCCGAGGAGGACTCGCTGGGGCTGGGTCCCGGCGTGGAGGGCGATGCCGAGCCGGTGGTGGATGTCGCTGTCATGTGCCTGCCGCACATCGCCAACGTCGACGACTTCGACCCCCTGAGACGCGAGCGAGCCGTCCGGGTGCGCTACGTCGGGCGCGTCGACGAGCTCGGCAGCCCCGACCTGGTCGTCATTCCGGGCAGCAAGACGACGGTGGCGGACCTGGACTGGCTGCGGGAGCGGGGCCTTGCCGAGGGCGTCGTGGCGTTGCGCGGGAGCGGCACCCCGGTCATCGGCATCTGCGCGGGGTACCAGATGCTGGGCGAGAAGCTGCTGGACCCCGACGGGGTGGAGTCGCCCCGGGCCGAGACGCCGGGGCTGGGGCTGCTGCAGGGCACGACCGCCTTCCTGGGGAGCAAGTCGACACACCAGGTTACCGGGAGGGTTGCGGAAGGGCGCGGCCTCCTGGAGGGCTGCCACGGCGCGGAGGTCACGGCCTACGAGATCCACATGGGCGTGACATCCAACGCGGCAGTGTCGCATCCGTTCACCATCGAGTCGAGATCGGGGCAGCGGGTGGCCCTGCCGGACGGGGCCCTGGATGACGAAGGCCTCACCCTCGGCACGTACATGCACGGGATATTCCACAATCGCGCCGTCCGCCGGTCGATACTGGAGCACGCGGCGAGACGCAAGGGGACGGTCCTGCCAGCGTCGAACGACGACATCGACCAGAGCGCCGAGTACGACAAGCTGGCGGCCCTGGTGCGCGCGCACCTCGATATGGAGCTTGTCTATCGTGTTACGGGGCTGGCGCGGTGAGAGCGCGCGACACCATGCGGGGCCGACCGATCAGGGCAGCGGGCCGCCGCCCTTCAGCTGCAGGGGCAGCCCGGCGGACATGAGGTAGACGTCGTCGGCCTGGGCGGCCACGAGCTGGTTCACGCGGCCAAGCTCGTCGGCGTAGACGCGGCCAAGCTCGGTGGGGGGCATGACGCCGAGGCCGACCTCGTTGCTGACGATGATCCATGAGGCGCCGGCGCTTCGGTACAGGTCGAGCAGTCTTTCGGCCTCCGGGAGGATGCCCTTGCGCGCCGACTCCAGGTCCGGGTCCTTCAGGAGCAGGTTGCTGACCCAGAGGGTCAGGCAGTCGAGGAGAACGGTGTCGTAGCTGGGGAGGAGCGGCTTCAGAGCGCCCGGGAGGTCGACGGGCTCTTCGAGGGTGTCCCAGCCGGGCGGGCGGTTCTCCCGGTGGGAGGCGATGCGCGTCCTCATGTCCTCGTCGCGGGCCTCGGCGGTGGCTACGAAGAGTACCCGCCGGCCAGAGGCTGCCAGCCGCTGTGCATGGGTGCTCTTGCCGGCGCGGACGCCTCCAAGAATCAGGGTCAGGCGTTTACTCATGCAATACTCCGGTGGCTTGGTGGGATGACCTCAGCATGGGACCACGTTTCCCAGGCCGGCACCCCAGGGAGAGAGGGCGGGTTTCAAACCCGCCCCTACGGCGTGAGAGTTGGGCGCGTAGTCCGGCATTAGCATGGTGCTCCTACCATAGCGGTGATTGGTACAGGGATGGGATTGTGTTGAACAGGGCGATTCCGAGTAGTAGGACGGTGACTTCGGCGAGCTCGTTTACTGCGCCGTAGGTGTCGCCCGTCATTCCGCCCAGCATGCCGGTAGTCCAGCGGCCCAGGCCGAGGGAGAGGACTACAGCAGCGCCAAGCAGGACGAGCCCGGCCGGCCCGAGGAGCAGTGCTGAGGCTGCCACGGCGGTGACTAGCGCAAGCGCGATCTGCCTCCAGCTCGCCCCGGCGTGGAAGGCAGTGCCCATGCCGTGCTCCCTGGCGTAGCGGAACGCGGCCATCGTGGAGAGCATTCCAAATCGCGAGAGGCACGGGAAGACGGCCAGGAGTCCGGCTCGCGCCTCGGGGGGGATGCCCGACAGCAGGGCCCACTTCAGCAGCAGCAGGGCCACGCCTCCGATGACCGCGAAGGCGCCCACGTGGGTGTCGCGGAGGACCTCCAGCCTCTTGGACGGCGAGTATGCGCCGAACAGCCCGTCGCAGGCGTCGAGGAAGCCCTCGGTGTGTATGGTCCTAGTGAGGACGAGCATCGCAGCGACCAGCAATGCGCCGACCACCTGGGGCGGGAGGGCCTGGCTCGCCGCGAAGTCCAGGCCCGCCAGGACGCCACCCAGGGCCAGGCCCACGAGGGGGAAGAAGGCGCGAGACGGGCCCAATCGCGCCTCTCCGCCGGGCGCGACGGGCAAGACCGTCAGGAACCCGATGGCCAGCCGCAGGTCCTTCAATCGCCCTGCCCGCCTGCGCTCTCAGAGTCCCTGTCGGACACGCCGGCTTCCTCGAAGGTCGCCATCTCGGACAGGCACGCCGCCGCCGCCTCGACGATGCCCATGGCAAGCACCGCGCCGGTGCCCTCGCCGAGCCTCATGCCCAGGTCGAGCAGGGGCCGCAGTCCCATATGCGACAGCACTATGCGGTGGCCTGCCTCGGCGGACAGATGGGCGGCGACCACGTAGTCCCTGACGTCCGGGCAGAGACTGTGGGCGACCAGGGCGGCAGCGCCGGAGATGAAGCCGTCGAGCACGACGACTCGCCGGGCGAGAGCGCCCCCGAGGACCACACCGGCCAGCACGCCGATCTCGAACCCCCCGACCCTGGCGAGCACGTCCAGCCCGTCGCCCTGGTCGGGGCGATTCGCGTCCAGGGCTCGCTCGACGACCGCGATCTTGTGGGCCAGCTCGCGGTCGTTCCGGCCTGTTCCGCGCCCCGTGGTCTCGCCCGGCGGGCTGCCGGTGAGGGCCGCGGCTATGGCGCTGGAGGCGGTGGTGTTGCCGATGCCCATGTCGCCAGTGCCAATCATGTCTGCGCCATTCTCGGCAGCCTCAAGCGCAAGCTCGACGCCCGCCACTACGCACGACTCGGCCTGCTCGCGGGTCATGGCCGGGCCCTGGGTCATGTCGGCAGTGCCCCGACCCAGGCCCAGCGCGTGCAGATCGGGATGGGCCGGCAGGGGCGAGGCGACACCGGCGTCGACTATGACCAGGTCAACGCCCGCCCTGCGCGCCATGGCGTTGACCGCCGCGCCGCCGGACAGGAAGTTCAGCACCATTTGCGCCGTGACCTCCTGGGGGTAGGCCGTGACGCCCTGGGCGACCACGCCGTGATCCGCGGCGGCTACGATCAGGGTCTTGCCGCGCGGGGCGGGCCTGTCCGTGCCGAATATGCCCGCAAGCCGGACCGACAGATCTTCCAGCATGCCGAGGCTGCCGGGAGGCTTTGTGAGGCGCTGCTGCCGCAGCTCGGCAGCCTGCATTGCGCCGGAGCCGGCGGGAGTGATCCGCCCGACAACGTCGTCGAGCTGCACTGCTAGAACTCGATGCCCTGCTGGGCCCTGATGCCCTGCTCCTCGTATGGGTGCTTGATCATCTTCATCTCCGTTACGAGGTCGGCGCAGTCGATCAGCTCCTGCGGGGCGTAGCGTCCGGTGATGATGACGTGGAGGGTGTCGCGCCTCCGGCCCAGGACGTCGACGACGTCGGAGGCGGGCACCCAGCCGTAGTGCATGGCATAGGTGAACTCGTCGAGGACGATGATGTCCTCGTCACCCTCGAGTATCGCCTCCTTGCAGCGCTCCCACTGCTCGACTGCGAGGGCGGCAGTGCGGTCCATGTCCTTCGAGAGCCACGTGAAGCCGTCGCCGATGGCCTCGATGGGTATGTCGAGCTTCTTCGCGGCCCTGTGCTCGCCGAACCGCGCGCCCGTGTGCTTGATGAACTGGAACATCCTGACCCGGAAGTCGCGTCCCCAGGCGCGGAAGATCACGCCCAGCGCCGCGGTCGTCTTGCCCTTGCCCTCGCCCGTGTTGACTATGACCAGGCCGTGGCGAACGCGGCGGCTCTTCCGGAACCGGGAGCGCTTCTCATCAACCTCTTTCTCGCTCACGAGCCTGCTCCACGCCGTTCCGGTTGCTTGCCCGTGACGGCGGTTGTACCGGGGGTGGCATCGGCGTGCCGCACCGTGCCGTTCGGGGGGCGCTCATCGGCCGGGCCGATCAGGCTGACGGCCAGCGACCCGGTTGCCGGGTCGGGGTACACGGCGGCCCGAACGCCGAACGCGCGCTCTATCGTCTCAGGGGTGAGCACCTCCTCCGGCGCCCCGTCCGCGAGGACCCGGCCGCCGCCAAGGAGGACCAGACGGTCGCAGTAGCGGGCGGCCATGTTGAGGTCGTGAATGGCCACGATCGCTGTCAGCCCGTCGTCGACGAGGCGCCGCACCAGGTCGAACACCTTGAACTGGTGGAATACGTCCAGGTTCGACGTGGGCTCGTCGAGCAACAGGACGCGGGGCTGCTGGGTCAAGGCCCGGGAGACGAAAACGCGCTGGCGCTCCCCCCCGGAGAGCGTGTCGAGGGTCCTGCCGGCGAACTGCTCGGTCTCGGTCAGCCGCATCGACTCGCGCGCTATGCGGTCGTCCTCCCTGCCCTCGATCTGGAAGCGGCCCATGTGGGGGTACCGGCCCATTAGCACGAGCTCGATTGCGGTGAAGCCGTGAGTATATGGCGCGATCTGCGGGACGAGGGCGAGTGTCGCGGCGACGTCGCGGGACGAGAGGGACTGGAGGTCCCTGCCCTCCAGCCGCACGGCCCCGTCCTGGCAGCGCAGGATGCCCGACATGGCCCTCAGGAGCGTCGACTTCCCCGCCCCATTTGGGCCAATCAGGCCGACGAGCTGACCCCGGCCGGCGTGCAGGTCCACGCCGTCGAGAAGCGTCTGCGCCTCCACCTCGCAGGTGAGGCCCTGGGCGCTGATCGCATGTGGTCCTGTGCCGTTCATCTTTCGCTACTCGGCCAGGCTGAACGGAGTGGTCGCGGGCTCGGGGAAGTCTTCCGGCCACAGTATACGGGCGAGGTCCTCGGCCCCGCGGATGTTCCAGTAGGAGAGCGTGGTGAAGTGCTTGCCCTCGACGATGTGGACCTGCTCGTCCCGGATTGCCGGAATCTCGGCGAGGGCCTCGTTGGCGAGCAGGCTCTGCCGGAAGTCCTCGGCGCCGAACTCCAGCGGCTGGGCGATGACGATGACCTCGGGATTCATGGCGATGACCCCCTCCAGGCTGGTGGTCTGGTTCCCCTCGATGCCGGCCTCCTCGGCGGCGTTCGTCCCGCCGGCAGCCGTTATCACGCCGCCCTCGGTGGAGTTGCCGCCAGCGACCCACAGCTTGTCCGAGTACTGCGTCAGCGCAAGGACCCGCGGCCTGGGACCAGCCTTGCCGGTCACGGCAACCAGGGAGTCGTGCCGGTCGCGGACCTCGGACGCGAACTCGACGGCACGCTCCTCCTCCCCGAATATGTAGCCCATGAGCAGGATGCTGTTAATCCGCGCCTCGGGGTCGTGCTTCAACTCCGTCTGCACTACCGGTACGCCGGTGCTCGACAGGGCCTCGATGGCCTCCGCCGGGAAGAATGGGCTGGTGACCACGACATCCGGCGACTGGGCGATTATGGTCTCGGGGTCACGCGAGATCTCGGTCATGTCCTGGACCAGCGAGGCGACGTTGGAGTAGGTCGAGTTCTTCGTCGAGCCGCCGACGCCGACGAGCCGTTCAAGCGGGACGAGGGCAAGGGTCATCTCGTCGTGCCCCACGGAGGCGGTGATGATGCGCTCCGGCTTGGCCGGGATGCTCACGAGGCCGTTCAGCCCCTCGACCTCGCGGGGCCAGCCGAAGTTGGAGGCGTCGACTATTCCGCGGACGCCCTCGAACTCCTTCGACGGCGGCTCGGGGGTTGGGGTTAGCTCAGGCGCCGGTGTGGGCTCCGGGGTCGGGGCCGGAGTGGGGGCCGGAGTCGGAACTGCAGTCGGCGCCTGGGTGGGCGCTGCGGTCGGCGGCGGCGACTCCGAAGAACAAGCCGCCAGGGCCAGCAACAGGAGAACCGCCAGGGGAACTATGAGGGCGAGAAGCTGTTTCGACACTATGACTCCTTTCGGGGCGCTCTATAGCGAGTAGGCCTGTTTCTTGTTCTTGATCAGCAGAAGGATGAAGAAGGGCGCGCCCACGAACGCGGTGAGCACGCCGACTCGGAACTCAGCCGGCTGGACGATAGTCCTCGCGACCGTGTCCGCAACGATGACGAAGACTGCGCCGCCTGCCGCGCTCATCGGCACAAGCACGCGGTGGTCGGGACCGAGCACGAGCCGGATGACGTGGGGCGTGACCAGGCCGACGAATGCGATGGTGCCGCTCACGGCGACGGCGGCCCCGGTGGCCAGCGCAGCCGCGGCCAGCAGGGCCGGGCGAGCCAGGCCCACCCGGACTCCCATCGACCGGGCTTCGTCGTCGCCGAGCATCATCAGGTTCAGGTCGCGTGACATGAGCACGATCACGGCCACGCCGCTCAGGATGAGCGGGGCAGAGATGCGCACGTGCTCCCAGGAGCGGGAGTCCAGCCCGCCAGCCAGCCAGAACAGGATCTCGCGCAGGGCCTCGTTGTCGGGCAGGAGGATGATGATGGCTGAGACGACAGCGCCGAGGAAGGCGTTGACCGCGACCCCCGCGAGCAGGAGCGTGGCCATGGAGAAGCGCCCCCCAACTGCTGCGATGCCGTACACCAGGAACGTGGCCGCCATCGCGCCGGCGAAGGCGAACGCCGGGAGGGCGAGGAAGAAGAGCCCGGCCATCCCGGTGGCGATGGCGACGACCGCGCCCACCGCGCCGCCGGCCGAGACCCCGATGATGCCGGGGTCGGCCATCGGGTTGCGGAACAGCCCCTGCATCGTCGCCCCTGCGACCCCGAGGGCCATGCCGACCGTCGCGCCAACAACGATCCGCGGGAGCCTGATCTGCTCGATGACGAGCTGCTCGGTGCGGCTGAAGTCGGCAAGCTCGAGCCCGAGGAGGGACAGGACTATCGACGCCACGTGGCCGGCGGGTATGTTCACGGGCCCGAGGCTGAGGGAGACGAGGGCTGTGGCCAGCACCAGCGCCAGCAGGAACGAGAAGCCCACCGCCAGCCGGGCGGTGACGCTCGATTGGCGATAGCCTCGCAGGCCGGCGAACCCGACAGCTCTCGACACCAAAAAGACCTCCGGCGGCTCTCCGCTGGAGGTCTTTCAATCGCTCTGTCCGGGATGTGCCCGACGACCGAGGGACCCTCTCTACTGCGGAGAGCGGTCACCTTCCGTTCAGGCAGGTCTCCTGGCTCGCGGGTGGATTGTCCGCCGGGCCCTTCCCATCGACGCGTCGACAGTGGGCTCCGGCTCCTGATCCCCGCTTACAGTGGCGCAACCGCGGCGGCTTCTCACCGCCTTCCCTATTCTCCCTGGACGGGCACCTGAACGGGCAGTGTTCGTATGTTATTGCTGAGGGGGATGATATGGCCCGCCCGAAGGCCTGTCAAGGTTTATCTCCCGGCGCCGAGCAGTCGAGCTCCAGCCTGCCTGCCTCTTCGATAGAGCAGCTGCATATGAACTGCCGCGTCGGGCGTCATTCAGTTGACACTCCATATGGCCCTAGCCATAATTGGGTCGAAAATCCGGCTGTTGCCCCGCCGCGACCCAACCGCGGCACCGTTCGAAAGAGGCCTCCTGAGACCGGCGCAGTCTCAGCGGTCCCGCTGGCAGGTTGCCTTCAATGGCCTCCCCGTGAGCCGGCATTGCCCATCGGTGACGACCGCCAGGGAGGATACTTCGGCTTGGAGATCCATGAAGCCCTGTTCTCGGTCGGCCTTCTCATCGTCGTAGCGAAGCTGCTGGAAGGGGTATTCAAGCGGTTTGGGCTGAACTCGATCATCGCGTATGCCACCACAGGGGTGATCCTGGGCCCGCTGACCGGACTGGTGAAGGCCGACACCGAGATCGAGATAATCCTGGGCATCGGCATCTTCATCTTCTTCTTCCTCATCGGCCTGGACGAGCTGGACATCTCGGGATTTGCCTCGGCAGTTCGCGGCCGTCTCTTCCTTGCCGCGATCCTGTCGGTGACCATATCAATGCTGGTGTCGCTGTCGGTCACGACCGACTTCCTGTTCGACCTGCAGCTGGGGCTCGACTTCACCCAGGCCCTGGGGCTGGCGGGAGTGCTGTCGCTGTCCAGCCTGGGAGTGGTGGCCAAGGTGCTGATCGACGAGGGGCGGCTGAAGGAACCGGTGGGGGTCCAGATATTCACCGCCGTGATCATCGCCGAGCTGATCGCGCTGTTCGTGGTGGGGTTCGCCATAAGCGAGCACTTCTACGCAGGGGGGGACGGCCGCACTTTGAGTCCCCTCGACGTGGCAGTCCTGGTGGGGCAGATAGCAGGATTCACCGTGATTACGTGGTTCTTCTCCACGAAGGTACTGCCCAGGATAATCGTCCTCCTGCACCACTTCCTGCAGGTGCCGCAGCTCTCGTTCGGGCTCTTGCTGGGCGGGCTCTTCCTGGTGGTGGTTGGAGCGGAAGAGGTCGGGCTCCACGGGTCCCTGGGGGCGCTGCTCTTCGGCGCCGCCCTCTCCATGCTTCCCTACCAGGTGCGGCGCGACATCATGCCGGGGATGAGGGGCGCCGCGGAGGGGTTCTTCGTCCCCCTGTTCTTCGCATCGGCAGGGCTGCACCTGAGCCTAGAGTTCCTGGAGCTGCCGCCGTGGACCATAGTCGCGCTGGTGTTCGTGCCCCTGGCCGGGAAGTTCGCCGGCTCGTTCATCAGCGCCTTCATCACCCGGCTCGAGGCTCCTTTCGCAACGGCCGCCGGGCTGATGGCGAAGGGAGTGGCGGAGATCGCCCTCCTGCTACTGCTGCTACACACAGGCGCGATAGACAAGGGTGTGTTCTCCCTGCTGGTGCTGGTGATGTTCGGCTACATCCTGCTCACGCCCATGGGCATCACTTACGCGTTCAGGAGGCTGAAGCACGCTGAGGCCGTCTCCTCCGACGAGCATACGCCGCCCCTGCTGGACCGCTTCGCCCTGGAGGGCATCAGAGTCAAGGACATCCTCGACCGCTCCAGGAGCTACCCTGAGCAGTCGCTGACCGTCAGGGCCTTTGTCGAGAGGTGGCTTCTTCCCGAGCAGCACGACTACGTGGTGGTGGAGCGCGGCAAGCTGGCGGGAATAGTGTCGCTGAGCATGCTGCGCTACCTTCCCCGCAACGAATGGGAGCACACGCCGCTCAGCAGAGTCGTGCGCGAGAATGGACCGCACGCCTACTCTGACGAGCTGGTGGAGGACGCGCTGCAGCGAATGACCGAGAACTCGCTGACGGTGCTTCCCGTGGAAGACTCGGATACGGGGGATTTCATCGGCTCCATCTCCAGCCACGAGGTCCTGGAGATGATCGTCATGTCCGCCCAGGGGCACTAGCAAGCTGCGGGAGCTATGTCGTCCCAACCAGCTCCCTTGCTCTCACCGCCCAGTTCGGTGAAGGGGGTGCTTCCAGCCGGCTATTGAGACCCACTATCGCATCGGCGGTGATAGCATATGCCGGACACACAGCCGAGGTGCTCCAGATGGCTTCCGCGTATGTGAACGAGAACGTCAGGTACGAGCCGGATGAGAACCCGCCGCGCGTGGTGACGATCGGCTCCGGCCTCCAGGCGGCCACGGTGATCGTGGCGCCGATCGTCCTGACCGTGGTCATCGTGTCCCGGATTGCGGACCAGCCCGCCAGCTACGTGTCGTGGGGTGTCTTTGCGGCGCTGCTGGTGAGCGGGGCGACCACCATCCTCCAGGCGGTCCGCGTCGGCCGCTTCGGGTCGGGCCACGTGCTGGTGATGGGCACCTCGGGCGCGTTCATCGCCGTCTGCGTAGCTGCCCTTATCGAGGGGGGCCCGTCCACGATGGCGAGCCTCGTCGTCATCTCGTCCCTGTTCCAGTTCGCGCTGGCGGCGCGGCTGTCGGTGCTGCGGCGAATATTCACACCCGTCGTCACCGGCGCGGTGATCATGCTGATAGCGGCGACGGTCATGCCGCTGGTCTTCCAGACCATGAGCGACGTGGGCGAGGACATATCGCCGGCTGCGGCGCCTGCCGCGGCCGCGGCGACGATAGTCACCGTCGTCGCCCTGGTGCTGCGCGCCCCCCCAACGTGGCGGTTATGGTCGCCGGTCATCGGCATCATCGTGGGCTGTGCGGTGTCCGCGCCCTTCGGCCTGTACGACGTCCAGCAGATCCTGGACGCGGCCTGGGTCGGTGTGCCTCTTGGATCGTGGCCAAGGTTCGACCTGTCGCCTGGACCGGCATTCTGGGCGCTCCTGCCAGCATTCGCGGTGGTCACGCTGGTCGGGGCGATAGAGACGATAGGCGACGGTGTGGCAATCCAGCGCGTCTCGCGGCGCACGCCGCGGGCCACGGACTTCCGGGTCGTGCAGGGAGCGCTCAACGCCGACGGCGTGGGAAACCTGCTCTCGGGCATCCTCGGCACGGTGCCCAACACGACCTACTCGTCCAGCATCTCCCTTGCCGAGGTCACAGGCGTAGCCGCGCGGAGAGTGGGCGTCGTCATCGGCGTGACCTTCCTGGCGCTGGCGTTCCTTCCCAAGATCACCGCGATCATAGTGGCCATACCGTCCCCAGTCGCCGCAGCGTACATCATAGTCCTGCTCGGTCTGCTCTTCGTACAGGGCATGAGGATCGTCATCCAGGACGGCGTCGATCACCGCAAGGCCACCGTCGTGGGGCTGGCGTTCTGGATCGGCACGGCATTCCAGAACCAGTGGGTCTTCCCGGACGTTATTGGCGACGGGTTCCTGGGCGTGCTGCTCGGCAACGGGATGACGTCGGGGGCGATAGTCGCGATCGTGCTGATGGCGTTCCTCGAGCTTACGAGCGCGCGTCGGAGGCGCATGGAGGCCGCCCTGGACGTTGCCGCGCTGCCCGCGCTGGAGGAGTTCCTCCGCGGGCTTGCCAAGAAGGCGGGGTGGAACGACGCATCGACCGAGCGACTGGTGCTGGTGGGGGAGGAGACGCTGTCGAGCCTGATGTCGGCAGACGACGATGGCCCCCCGGAGGAGGAGCCCCGGCGGCTGGTCGTGACCGCGCGAACGGAGGGCGGCGGTGCGGAGCTGGAGTTCCTGTCGGCAACCGATGGCGAGAACATCGAGGACAGGCTGGCGTACATGGGGGAGACCCCGGAGATCCAGGACGGCCGCGAGATATCGTTCCGCCTGCTGCGCCACTACGCGTCGTCGGTCCAGCACCAGAAGTACCACGGCGTGGACATCGTCACGGTGCACGTCGACGGCCCGCGATAGCGCCGACCTACCGCGACAGGAGCGAACCACGCCGGGCCGACGACGGAATTGCCAGACCGCAGGCCTTCGTGGCCAGGGAGCCTCGTCGGACCCTAGGACCTGTTCAACCTGATCACACGGCCTCCGATGAGCCACTCGGCCACGAACAGGTTGCCATCGGCGTCCACGGCCAGCCCGTGAGGGCTGTTGAACTTGCCGGTTTCCAGGAGGCTGGTGGGGATTGTCCGGCCATCGTCGCTCGTATTGTTGGGCCAGCCCTCGACGTCGCATACCTGCTCGTTCTGGCCAAGGTAGGTGAGCAGCTCGTCGTTCAAATCGGTCACGGCCAGGCGCGCGCGAAGCTCGGCGATCACCATCAGGTCTCCGTGGGTCACAAAGCCGCTAGGCGTCGTCAGGAAGCCGGTGCCGAAGGACCGCTTGAAGCCGCCCTCCATGTCGTAGACCTGGACCCGGGCGTTGGCGCGGTCTGCCACGTAGAGCTCCGGTTCGGACTTGCGCCGGTCGATGAAGATACCGTGGGGGCAATTGAACGCTCCAGCCCCCTCCTCGCCGTTGATGCTGGCGACATACTCGCCGTCCCTTGTGTACCTGTGGACATAGCTTGCGCCGTACCCGTCGCCCACCCACACGTCGCCATTGCCTCCGAAGCGCTCCTCGTTTACGGCGACCGTCGTGGGGGAGTAGCGCGTGTCTTCGTAGACTGGAAGAGGGGGCATCTCCAGACTCATGACCGTGTCGCCGTCCAGCGTGGTCTTGAACGCCTTGCCGGGCACAGGCGATTCGCCCGGGGGATATTCGTAGCCGTGGCTGTGGCTCCTCTTGGAGCCGTTGTCCGCTATCCACAGGAACTCGACCCCGCCCTCGTTGACCAGGGTGATCCCGTGTGCGTC
Organism: Dehalococcoidia bacterium; assembly: GCA_965116315.1. Lineage (GTDB taxonomy): Bacteria > Chloroflexota > Dehalococcoidia > Lucifugimonadales > CAJWER01. Next base: position 3,538,518 of record OZ220672.1, on the reverse strand, counting down.
GGCAAAGTCGCCCTGCCACGAGGACAGGAGGTTCCCGTCCCCGTCGAAGGTCATCACCACCGGGTCGCCAGGGTGGCAGGTCATGACGTTACCCGACTCAGTGACCACGATGCCGGCATGCGCCCAGCCCATGCGTGAGCTATCGCTCTCGGGAATCTTGGCCCAGTCGTCGATCCAGTCGTATGGGTGCTCTTCGCTTCCTACCCGCATGGCACAGCCTCCTGTACTTGTCCTTCCAATGGTGGAGTCTCAAGGGCAGACACATCAGCGCCGACAGAAACTACAACTCGCGAACCCTGCCCACAGAGAGCGTACGAAAACCCTCGTTCGCCGCCCCCGGCTACCTTTGCCGGGGCGCAGCGACACCGCTTTTCCAGAGAGTGGGCGAGTTCCGGCTATGGATTCAGGATGACCTTGGTGTACCCGTCGATGCGCTTGTCGAACTTGTCATAGGCGTCGACGGCGTCGTCCAGGGGCACCTCGTGGGACACGACGAAGCTGGGAGTGGCCTTCCCTGAGATAATCAGGTCGCGCAGGTAGGCGTTGTACCGCTTAACGTTGCACTGACCCGTACCAAGCCTCAGGCCCTTCTCGAACAGCCTGCCGAAGTTGATGGACAGCGCTCCCCGCTTGGCGCCCTCGTCCACGCCCCCGGGGTCCGAGGGAACGTACAGCCCCGGTATGCCCATGATCCCGGTGGGATTGATCAGGTCGATCATCTGGTTCAGGACCACGTTGGGGACTTCGTCCTGCTCGCCCCCGGCGGCGGACGACCCTTCGGCGGCGGCCTGGTAGCCCACGGCGTCGACCGTCTTGTCCACGCCGTCGCCCCCGCGCATGTCCCTGATCTGCTGCACAGGATCGCCGTCATCGAAGTTGATGGGGGTAGCGCCGATCTCGCTGGCCTTATCCAGGCGCTCCTGCACGTGATCGATGGAGTAGACCTCAGCCGCGCCCCTGATGATGCAGCTGTAGGTGGCCATCAGGCCGACGGGGCCCGCGCCCCATACGGCTACGCTCTCGCCGGGGCTGACCTCGGCAAGCTGAGTGCCGTGATAGCCGGTGGGGAATATGTCCGCCAGGAGCGCAAAGTCCGACTCGAATTCGTCCCCTGCCGGGAGAGGCAGGCAGTTGAAGTCCGCATGGGGCACCTGCAGGTACTCGGCCTGCCCACCGCGCCACGGCCCCATAGCGACGTATCCATACGCGCCGCCGGCGAATCCGGGGTTGACCGTGACGCAGAAGCCCGTAAACCCCCGCTGGCAGTTCTTGCAGAAGCCGCAGCCAACGTTGAACGGCATCACGACCCTGTCGCCCGCGGACAGGGACTTGACGGCGGACCCGACCTCTTCGACTACGCCCATGTTCTCGTGGCCGAAGATGATGCCGGGCTCGGCGGCGGTTCGACCCTCATACATGTGCAGGTCGGAGCCGCAGATGCAGCTGGAGGTGATCTTGACGATCACATCGTTCGGGTGCTGCAGCTCGGGATCGGGGACTTCCTCTACGGATACACTGAACGGTCCCTGGTAAACGACAGCTTTCATGGAAGCTCCTCCTTGGCCCTCCAGGACTACTAGTGATACTCGGCGGGTCTCTTGAATCGCGCGAATCTTATCAGGCTGGCATATGTTTGTCTAAACGCCGCAGCCCCAGATTGCCGCCACACGCGGCCATGTGTGAATCGTCCTGCGGACGACGCGGCAGCGGTGGATGCCATCGCCCCAATCTCATCAGGGCCCAACCCGCCCGGGTCCCGAAGCCGCTCTCGGCTAGTCGTATACAATGAAGCCCTGTGAATCGATAGCGACCGAGTCCAAGAGGAGATGTGACTAATGACCGAGTCCAGCTACACGATGGGATACAGTGACGAGTTCAGGCAGCTGCTCGACCGGCGCAGCGCGCAGACCCACGCCGCGCACCTGCTGCCGCACCTCAAGCCGGGCCAGCGAGTCCTCGATTTCGGATGCGGCCCTGGCACGATCTCCATGGGTCTGGCAAAGGCGGTGGAGCCTGGGGAGCTTCACGGCATCGACATGGAGGAATCGCAGATCGAGCTTGCCTCAGCCGCAGCGAAGGCGGGAGGGCACGACAACGCGACCTTCCACGTCGGCGACGTGACCGCGCTGCCGTTCGACGACGGCTACTTCGACGCCGCCCACTGCCATGCGGTACTCATGCACGTGGCGGATACCCAGGGCGCACTGGCGGAGGTGAAGCGGGTCCTGAAACCCGGCGGCATCGTCTCGGCCCGGGAATCCATCGTCGCCTCGTCGTTCCTGGAGCCGGGCGCGGAAGAGACGCAAGCTGCCTGGGACACGTTTGCCAAGCTGGTCTCGGCCAACGGGGGCCACCCCAACATGGGAAGGGAGCTGAGGAACGCGCTCCTGGAAGCTGGGTTCTCCGACATCCGGGCGACCGGGTCCTTCGATTTCTTCGGTACAACCGAGGACGTCCTCTTCTTCCACGCCTTCATCATGGACTGGTTCTACAAGCCCGAGGTCATAGGGGCGGCGACGAAGTTCGGCCTGGCGACCCAGGAGCAGTTCGACGAGTGGAAGCAGGGCCTGGAGGAGTGGAAGAGTCACCCCGGGGCCGTCGGCGGAATTGCCTTCGGCGAGGCGATAGCGCGCAGGGCCTGAATGCGTGAGGCTCACCTGCATGTATAATGGCCGCCGTTGTCCGGGCGGCCAGCGGCGTTGGTGAGCCAGCTGCCTACTCTCTGACCCGCAGGTAAAGGCTGATGGACCTCGCTCTGCTCTGGCTGCAACTTGGGGCGACTGCGGCGGTAATACTGATAGCGTCTCAGTTCCTGGCCCGCTCCGCCGACACGGTGGCGGAGAAGACGGGGCTTGGGCGCTCGTTCGTGGGCGTTGTGATGCTGGCGACGGCCACGTCGCTGCCGGAGATGGGCACAGGCATCAGCGCCATCGTGCTCGTGGACGCGCCGGACCTTGCCGCGGGGGACGCCTTCGGCAGCAACCTGTTCAACCTGATGATCATCGGCCTGGCCGACCTCTACTGGCGCAACGGGCCTGTGCTCACCTCCGTCAGGTTCACCTCGATCGTCGTTGCGGCCCTGGGCGCCGGGCTCATAGCCCTGGCCATCGGGACCATCTACGTCCACAACGCGACGGACGCGATGTCGACCTGGTACATCAGCCCCGTGTCGGTCGTGATGATCGTGGCCTTCCTTGCGGCGATGCTGCTGGTGTACCGGCACTCGCAGGGGGGCGATCCATCGGGGCAGGCCGAGGCCGCCGAGGCTGAGGGCCACGCCAACTATGCCGACCAGAGCCTGCCCAAGGCGTTCGTGGTCTATTTCGCCTCGGCTGCGGTGGTCGTGGCCGCGGCCGTGTGGCTGGCGATGACGGGCGACGAGGTGGCGCACGCGATGGGATGGGAGGCGAGCTTCATGGGAACCCAGTTCCTGGCCATAAGCACGTCCCTGCCGGAGATAGCCACGTCGTTCGCCGCGCTGAGGCTCAACGCGCCCGACCTGGCCATCACAAACGTGCTGGGCAGCAACCTGTTCAACATGGGGTTCGTGCTGTTCGTGGACGACCTGGTCTACTCCCAGGGTGTCGTCTGGAGCAACGTGTCCGAGGTGCACATCCTGACCGGGCTGATCGCCATCCTGATGACGGCGGTCGTGATCGTCGGCGTGCTGACGAGGCCGAGGGCCAAGCTAGGAGGGGTGTGGACCCTGGAGGGCGCGGGGCTCGTGGCAGCGTACTTAGGCGCGAGCGTGCTGATATTCGCGTTGGCGTAGCGCACTCCCGGCGATGCGCGATTGACTTGACGCTTCGACATCTATCTCGCTAGGCTGTCAGGAAGTCGACTCAGAAGGAGCATCCTGCAAGTGGTTGCGCAGACTCGCCAGCCGATAGAGGGTCACGAGGTCCATAGCCAACGGTTGATCCAACACGCCGAAGAGCAGCTCGCCAATGGCGACCGGCTCCAGGCGTCCGAGAAAGCGTGGGGTGCTGTGGCCCACTCACTCAAAGACATCGCGGGGCGCCGAGGCTGGCGATATCGTACACACGGGCACGTCTATGATGTTGCCGCACGCTTGGCCGAAGAGCAAGGGCAGCCGAACATACAATCTCTAGTATCCGTTGCCACTATGCTGCATCAGAATTACTACGAAGACCTGATGCCCACGGGTGTCATCCGCCACAACATCGGCGAGGTGAAGAAGCTGCTGGAGATTCTCAGGGACTGCTAAAGCAGACGGACCTGCCTCGAGAATCTCTGACACTGAATCGGACCGTAGATGCAGTAGGGCTGGGATTCAGAGAGCCGACGCTCAGCTGATCCTCAGGTCCTGCGCCTGGTAATCAGCGCCATCGTGCTCGCTGACGCGCCGGACCTAGCCGCCGGGGAAGCTGAACTCGGCCGAGGGCCAAGCTGGGGGGTGTTTGGACGCTCGAGGGAGCCGGGCTCGTGGCAGCGTACGTAGCCGCGAGCGTGCTGATCTTCGCGTTGGCGTAGCGGGCGCGCTTGCCTGGGTTCCTAGACTAGGGACAATACGCGCTCGACGAAGCGGTGTACCACCTCGCCGTCCTGGGCCAGCTCGTAGTCTTCCATGAAGCCGTGGTAGAAGTTGGCGTGGAACTTCTCCGCCATCCCAAACTCACCCCTCAAGGCAGGATCGTGGAGCTCTTCGGACAGACGCGCGACGGCGTTCTTCATGGCGCTGTGGCTGTTTGGCGTCCAGCCCCGTTGGCGGGCCACGGCCATCACGGCGTGTGACGCTGCGCCCCACAGCTTCTCCGAGCCCTGCAGAGTGTCGCCTGCGGCGATCTCCCTGTCCGCCGCCACCAGGAAGTCCCTGGCCGTCTTGACGTGCTGCTGGGTGTCCATCGCCTCCACGACCATCGTCATGCTGCCGGCCCCCTTGCGCTATGCCAATACTATAGCGCACAGGCGCGACCCCCGCTTCGCGGTCAGATCCTGCGACGGGCGATCAGGGGGACGAGCTCGGCCAGGGAGTCCCGCGCCCTCGTGGGGGGGAGAGGATCGAGGGCCTGGAGGGCCTTCCGGCTGAAGTCGTCGGCCACGCCGTAGGCCTCCTCGATTATGTCGGGCTGGCGTATGAAGTCCACGGCCCGCTCGAGTTGATTGCCGTCGTCGGGCTGGTGGCAGTACTCCGCGACGGGGTTCCCGTCGCCGCTTCGCTCCAGTGCGATTATAGTGGGCAGGGTCATCACACCGTAGGCCAGGTCGCTCCCGACTGGCTTGCCGGTCTCCTCGCTCGTCCCCTGGAAGTCGAGGATGTCGTCGACGATCTGGAAGGCCATCCCGAGGTTGTACCCATAGTCGCGAAGGGCGCTGACCGTGCCCTCCCCCGCACCGCTGACCATGGCGCCCGACTGGCTGGCGGTCGTGAACAGCGTCGCCGTCTTCATGTATATGCGCCCGAAGTACTCCTCGCGAGTCACCGAGGCGTCGTAGGCCTTGGCCATCTGTACCAGCTCGCCGCTGGACAGCTCCACGATGGTCTCCGCGAAGCGGCGCATGGTGGGTATGCTCACCGTGTCGCAGACGTATGTCGCGGAGGTAGCGAACATGAAATCGCCGACCAGCACAGCGGCGCTCTTTCCCCACTTGCCACTGATGGTGGCCCGCCCGCGCCGGAAGTCCGAGTTGTCGATCGTGTCGTCGTGGACCAGGGTGGCGATGTGCAGCATCTCCACTCCCGTGGCCATCAGCCTGGCCTTGCTGCCGTCGTTGGGATGGAACTTCGAGGAGAGGAGGGTGACCGCTGGCCTGACGCGCTTCCCCGTAGTGGCCAGGACGTGCCCCAGCATTTCCATGATGAAGGGAGGATGGCCCTGCGCGAGGGAGCGCAGCGTGTTGCTTACCTCGTCGAGGTCTTCCTGCACGGGCGAGTAGACGCGCTGGAGGGCGGCGTTGAGGTCGGCTGCCGAGTCCTGCTCGACTGGGTCGGTCGTGGTTGCGACGCCGGGGGTGATCGCCAACTAAGCTCCGATCCTCTCGCTCTCCTGCTCGCTGATCGCCTCGTCCAGCTTGGCGAATAGCGGCTCGGGCGTCCCGAGGGCCTGTCCGACCGGGAGCATGTCGGGCGACCACGACCAGTCGAGCTGCTCGGCGTCCCCATCGAATCCCAGCATGGCATGGAGCCTGTTCGAGCTGAATGGCAGGAAGGGGCAGAGAGCGGTCTTCAGGCAGTCGATCACTACCAGGCACGTCCACAGGGCAGACCCCGCGGCGGCCTTGTCGGTTCGCATCACCTTCCACGGGCTCTTCTGGTCCAGGTAGGCGTTGGCGGACCGCGCGACGCTCATGGTGGACTCGAGCGCGGCACGGAATCGGCACGCCTCCAGATGCTCGCCGGCCTCGTCGAGTCCCCGCTCGGCTTCGTCCAGCAGGGCCTGTGAGGCGTCGTCGATGTCGCCGTGAGGGGGAACCTTGCCGTCGAAGTTCCGGTAGGCCATGGTCAGGACGCGGTGTACGAGGTTGCCGTAGGTCGCGACGAGCTCGTCGTTGTTGCGGCGCACGTACTCGCGCCAGGAGAAGTCGGAGTCGCTCGTCTCGGGCATCGTGACCGCGATCACGTAGCGCAGCGGGTCCGGCTCGTACCTGTCCAGGTACTCGGGGAGCCAGACGGCCCAGTTCCTGCTGGTGGAGAACTGGAGGCCCTCCAGGTTCAGGAACTCGTTGGCGGGAACGTCGTATGGCAGGTTCAGGCCGCCGTAGCCCATGAGCATTGCCGGCCAGATGATCGTATGGAAGGGGATGTTGTCCTTGCCCATGAAGTAGTAGGAGCGGCAGTCGTCCTGCCAGAAGTCGCGCCACCGCTCAGGCTCGCCCCTGTTCTTCGCCCACTCGATGGACGCCGACAGGTAGCCGATGACGGCCTCGAACCAGACGTATATCCGCTTGCCGTCGTAGCCGTCGAGGGGGATCGGGATGCCCCAGTCGATGTCGCGCGTGATGGCCCGGTCGTGCAGGCCGCCCTCCAGGTAGCCGATGGAGAAGTTGCGGACGTTCGGCCGCCAGTCGTCCTGAGGCCTGATCCACTCCAGCAGCTGCTCCTCGAAGGCGCTGAGCCTGAGGAAGAAGTGCTCGGTCTCCCTGATCTCGGGCTCGCTCCCGCAGAGCTTGCAGGCCATCCCTACCAGATCCTTGGGGTCTAGGGTCCGGCCGCAGTTGTCACACTGGTCTCCCCTCGCCTGCTCGAAGTTGCAGTGGGGGCAGGCGCCCTCGACGTAACGGTCGGCGAGGAAGCGGCCATCCCGGTCGCAGTACGGCTGCAACATCGTGTCCAGGTAGATGTAGCCGTTGTCCTTGAGCTTCAGGAACATGTCCTGGGCGACTTCGGTGTGATTGCCCGTGTGGGTCGAGGTGAACAGGTCGTACTTGATTCCCAGCCGCTCCCAGTTGTCCAGGAACTCGGCGTGGTAGTGGCCGAAGACCTCCTCGACGGATACGCCGCGGCTCTCGGCCGCCAGCGTGACGGGCGTGCCGTGGGAGTCGCTGCCGGACACCATCAGCACTTCGTTTCCGCGCATACGGTGGTAGCGGGCGAAGATGTCCGCAGGCACCATTGCGCCCGCGATCTGGCCCAGATGTATGGAGCCGTTGGCGTACGGCCACGCAACGGCAACGAGGATTCGCTCAGGCATTGGCTCTGCTAGGTGGTGCTAGGTGAAACTGAGACAATATCAAATGGTATCACAATCAGCTTGGCCGAACGTGACGCCGGGGAGTTTCAGCACTGATTCGCCGTGTCCAGCCACATGCGGTAGACCCTGCGCCTGGGGAGGCCGGTCGCCTCGGTCACCTGGGATACGGCGTCCTTGGCGTGGGCGCCCTGGGAGCGCAGGTCGGTCAGCATGATCCTGGCCGTCTCCTCGGCGTCGCCCTCGTCGACGGGCTCCTCGGTCCCGCCCTGGATGACCAGGGTGAACTCGCCCCTCGGCTCCTGGAAGTGATCGATGGCCTGGGAGACCGTGCCGCGAAAGACCTCCTCGTGCAGCTTGGTCAGCTCGCGGCAGACGGCGATGCGGCGGTCGCCGAGGGTGTCGACGATGTCCTGCAGGGCGTCCCTCAGCCTGCGCGGGGTTTCGAGGACCACCAGGGTCCGCGCCTGGGCGGCGACGGACGCGAGCAGCTGCACACGCTCGGCTCGCTTCCTGGGCAGGAAGCCCAGGTACACGAAGGCGTCGCCGTACAGGCCTGACACCGAGAGCGCGGCGGTCGGAGCCGATGGGCCGGGGACCGCCGCCACCGTATGCCCGGCCTCCGCGGCTGCCTCGACCAGCCAGGCGCCCGGATCGTTGATGCCCGGCGAGCCGGCGTCGGTCACGAGGGCCACGTCGTCATCGGCAAGCCTTGCCAGGATTGCGGGGAGCTTTGCGGGGCTGTTGTGCTCGTTGTAGCTCGTCAGGGGAGTATGGATCTCGTGCCTGGAGAGTAGGCGGCGCGTGACCCTCGTGTCCTCGGCGGCTATCAGCGCCACCTCGGACAGGACGCGCAGGGCCCTGACGGTGATGTCCTCGAGGTTGCCGATGGGCGTTGCGATGACGTAGAGGGTTGGCATGGTGCGTATTCTACCCACATTTCCCGGATCAGCCCCGCGGCTGCCCCGTAACTCTTCGGCAGGGCGAGAGCCCCCATCCCTTCGGCGGGCTCAGGACAGGCTCAATCTTCCCCCTCGGGGGGAGGAGGCAGAGCCACCCCTCCCTGCCTGTACACATATATGTGGCTGCCGCGGGTTGACAGGCGCGTATCAGAATTGTACCCTTACGTGTAATCTACGCCAAGGAGGGATGCCGGTGGGTGACGACAAGGAAAAGCGCCCGAGGAAGGGGACCCTGGCGGGTGTCCTGGGCGGGCTTGCCGTGGGAGCAGTGTTGCTCTCGCAGGTAGCGTGCTCCCAGGTCGAGACCGGGGGAGCCCGGCCTACCGCATCTCCAGCCGCGACTCCACCCGGGCCTTCGACGGGGGGACAGGCGGGCGAGGGGGCGTCGGAGCTGCTGAGGGCGGTCGAAGCACACCTGGAGCAGGCCGGGCCAGTCAACTTCGACATGGACCTACGCATTCAGATCGAGTCGGCGGAAGCGCGGCTCGAATACACGGGCGTGCTCCAGACGCCGGACAGGTCCCAAGGGACGATGGGGGGATTCCCCATCGAAGAGAAGGAGATACTGAGGGTCGGGGACGCCATGTTCGCCAGGGAGCTGCCTGGGGAAGGCTGGACCCGCGTGGGGTTCTATACGCCGTACTTCCTCGACCCGGCCCGGATCATCGGGTCGCTCCTGTCAGCGGCTGGAGACTTCGAGCTCGCCGGGGAAGGAGACCTGGACGGCATCCCCACACACCACCTGAAGGGCACGATCGCGCCTGGCCTTCTAACCGAGAAGAGCGGCGAGATCGCTGTCGAGGTATGGGTGGGCCGGAGCGGGCAGCGGCTGCTGCAGGCCTCGGTCGAGGGGTCCGACCTTACCGGGCCCGAAGGGCACTCGATTCTAGGCGGGCTGGGGGTCGACAGCGTGAACGGCTCCGCTACGATCAGGCTCTCGGAACCCGGCGAGGCAACGTCGATCGAGGCCCCGAGCGTGACCGCCATGGGCGAGGGGCGGGGCGGCCTGTTCACGGCCACGGCGCTCATGGACGGCAGGGTGCTCGTCACAGGCGGTGAGAGGCTCGACCAGCCTGTCAGCCTGAAGTCCGCGGACGTATACGACCCGCGCTCCGGGCACTGGACTTCCCTTCCTGACATGGGACGGAAGCGCGGGAAGCACACGGCAACGCTGCTGGACGACGGCCGGGTGCTCGTGGCGGGCGGTCTGGCCGTCGATTCGGGTCTGAGCGAGCGGGGATCCAGCGAGGTCTACGATCCGGCAACCGGGCGTTGGACGGCGGCCGCCAACATGTCGGAGCCCCGCTACGGCCACATAGCCGTTCGGCTGCAGGACGGCAGGGTGCTGGCGGCCGGTGGGTGGTCGCGGGACTTCAGGACTGACCCGGCCGTGACCTCCGCGGAGCTCTACGACCCGTCCACGAACGAGTGGACCCCGACCGGGGATATGAACAGCCCCCGCGGCCTGCCCATGGGTACGGTATTGCCGGACGGGAGGGTGCTGGTTGCTGGAGGGATGCTCTACCGGGACAGCGGCGCCATCGAGTCGGCCGAGGTATTCGACCCCCGGACCGGGCGGTGGACGGAGACGGCAAGCATGGGCACGAAGCGGGGACTCGCCTCGCTAACCCAGCTTCCTGACGGCAGGGTCCTGGCAGCGGGAGGCGTCGACGGCAAAGAACCCACAGCCTCGGCCGAAGTATATGATCCGGAGTCGGGAACGTGGTCGAGGGTGGCTCCGATGGGCCGAGCTCGCTTCTGGCACTGGGCGGCGCTGCTCCAGGACGGTCGCGTGCTCGTTTCAGGTTCCTGGTTCCCGCCTGGAGAGCTCGAACACGCCGCAGAGGTCTACGAACCCGCCGCCGACACCTGGGCATCCACGGGAGCAATGGTCGAGCGGAGGGGGATCAGCGAGGCCGCGGTACTGCCGGATGGCCGCGTGTTAGCCGTCGGCGGGTCTGACAAGGAGAGGGTCAGCCTCGCGTCTTCGGAGCTCTATGACCCGATAACCGACAGGTGGACTCTGCCAAGACCGACACCCTGATACATCGGCACGGGCCCAATCCCCCCTAAGCGATGGGAGAGTTCACCACAGAGGACACAGAGAGCACGGAGTGTACGAGGACTGGGAAGAAGAAGAGGGCGCTGGGCCAGGCGAGGTGGTAGACTACGGCCACATTGACGCATGGAGCTGGCACAGTGACGAATAGCTACCGGTTCAAGCTGGGAATGTTCCTGAACGAGCTGAAGCTGCCCTTCGACGAGTCGCTGGCTACGGCGAAGGACATCGGGGCGGAGTACGTCTGGTTCTCGCAGGTCCCTGGCGAGCCCGCGATCGCAGACATGAGCGACGCGGAGATCGACCGGGTGGCCGAGAAGGTGGCCGAGCACGGGCTCAAGCAATTGATCGTCAGCGCCACGAACCCCTTCAAGCAGGTCCACCTGACCGACATCGACGCGGACTCGCCCGGCAGCAACGAGGAGTACGCGAGTGACCTGCGCGAGCTCGTCAGGTCGATGGAGATTGCGGCGCGGCTGGGCGTCGGCTCGGTGCTGTCCTACACCTTCGCGTGGCCGGGCGAATACACGGCGGAGAAGCCCACCTGGCCGATGAGATGGATGACGCGCGGCGGCGTAATCTCGGACGTTGACATGGACAAGCTCGAAGCGGCCTTCGCGCCTGCGGTGGAGGCGGCCGAGAAACACGGGGTGGACCTTGTCCTCTCCATGATGCCGTGGAACTACACGAACACGTCGGCGAACTTCCGCCGGATCGCCGAGCGGCTAGGGTCGTCGCGGGTACGGGTCATGTGGGGCCCGGCGGACACGATGAACTGCGGGGAGAGCGACGCGGCATACGCCGGGTTTGCGAACGTCCGGCCCTACCTGCACAGCCTCCACATCAAGGACCTGCACGTGAACGACGGCCTCAGCCTCGACTTCGACTACAAGCCGGTCGGCGAGGGCGACGTGGACTTCCCGACGGTGCTGCGGAACCTGCGCGACAACAGGGTCGACGCGGTGCTGTCCATCGCCACACACTTCAGGCCCGCCAGCGACTCTGCGGTGGAGGCGATGCGCATCAACTACGGGAACATCAAGAGCCTGATCGCACAGGTGGAGGGGGAGGAGTAGGCCATGGACCGCCAGTTAAGGGTCGGGCTCATCGGCTGCGGAGGCATCACCCGCCACCACCTGCCGAATATCCTCGCCACGCCGCAGATGCGCCTCGCGGCGACGATGGACGTGGTGGAGGAAGCCGCCAGGGAGCGCGCCGAGCAGGCCGAGGCCGACTACTTCACGACCGACCTCGACAGGGTCCTGTCGGACGACGGGATCGACGCCGTGCTGATCTGCTCCACGCACGACACCCACGCCGAGCTGTCGATCCAGGCCCTCGAGGCCGGCAAGCAGGTCTTCTGCGAGAAGCCCCTTGCGATGACGATGGACGAGGCGCGCCGGATTCAGGAGGCCGTGCACCGGACGGGAATCCCCCTGATGAGCGGGTGGTGGTTCAAGCACTCGCCGGTGACGAAGCGGCTGCGGGAGGTCATCCTGGAGCCGCGCTTCGTGCTGTTCACCTGCAGGATACCGCCAGGGCCTTACACGAGCCCCGACCCCTACGGCAAGGGTGGGCTGCTCGACACGGCGGGCTACAACATTCACTGGACGTGGCACGTGATGCGCTCGCAGCCGGTCGAGGTGAGCGCGGTCGGGATGGACGGGCAGGCCACCAGCACGAGCACCATCAACGTGCGGTTCGAGAACGGCGGGATCGGCACGTCGATTTTCAGCGACCTGGGCAGCGGGGGCATCCTGCCCAAGCACTACGCCGAGGTCCACGCCGGCGAGACGAGCGCGGCCACCCTGCGCTTTGGGAACCTGGTGTTCGACGGCACCGACGAGCCGGGGATCGAGGAGAACTTCTACCACAACGGCTTCGACGAGGAGATGGGGATGTTCGCCGACCTGGCCATCGAGGGCGGAGCGAGCCCGATGGACGCGTGGGAGGCGTGTATACCCACGCTGATATTCGAGAAGGCCGTCGAGTCGATGAAGACCGGGAAGGCCGTGCCGGTCGACGTGACCAAGGAGTTCTACCTGCCCGACGGCGAGCTGCCGCCCAGCATCGCCAACTTCGGCGACGTCTGAAGGCCGCGTGCGCAACTTCACCATCGAAGACGACCGCATCGATCTGCCGCGCGGCGCGACCGCCCGCGCGAGGCGGGTCAAGGTCGGGTGGCGCGGCCGCCAGGTACTGGGGCTGAGCCAGGGCGACTTCCGCAATTACATCTACCCAGTCTTCACCCCGTCGGGCGTGCTGGTGACGTCAGAGTCGCCCATCGACCACCCGCACCACCAGTCGGTGACCATCGGCGCCGACCACTTCAACTGCTATCTCCCCTACTCGTCCGACAAGGTCGAGGAGGCGAACTACAGCTTCTACGTCAACTACACGTTCCAGGGACGCGCACCCGGCCGCATCGTCAGCCGCTCGGTGGAGGGCTCCGAGATCGCTCCCGACCATCTCAGGCTGACTCAGCAGCTCGACTGGCAGGGGCCGGAGGAGTGGGGCGCTCCCGACAGGCGCACCGTCGCGGCGGAGACGCGCACCATCGACGTACGGCCCGACAACGACGCCAACGTCATCGACATCAGCACGCGGATCAGCCCGACCCAGTGGGCGCTGCGCATCGGGCCGACGCGCCACGCCTTCTTCACATTCAGGCTGGCGGACGGGCTGCGCGTGGTGGACGGCGGCAGCGTGGTCGACTCCGAGGGCCGCAGCGGCGGGGACGCGATCTCGGGCGAGCGCTCGGCGTGGGTCGACGCGTGCGGGCCCGCGTACGGCGGCAGGACGGCGGGCATAGCTGTGTTCCCGCACGCATCCACATCCGGCAGTCCCTGGGGCGTGGCGGACTACGGTACGATAACCGTGAACCCAATCCTGGAGTCGCCGTGGGAGTTGGACCCGGGCGACTCCGTCGAGGCGGGAGTCAGGCTGGTCGTCCATGATGGGTCCACGGAGGAGGCGGGCATCGCGGAGAGGTATGCCAAATGATGAGATGAAAGTGGGGTCGTCTCACGGGAGGGTAGACGCCGACCCCGCCCCAGGTCCCTCGGGGCTCGGGACGACATGGCAGGTCAGCTAGGCCACTCTCATGGTAACCGCACGTAGGTGCACATCTTGGATGGAGAGAACGAAATGAAGATACTCAGGTATGACGCGGGAAGCGGGCCGGCTTACGGTGTGATCGAGGAAGGGGGCGAGGTCCGGGTGCTGGAGGGCTCGCCCTTCGGAGAGTGCGCAGCGGGAGCGGCGGTGGGCGATATCGACGGCCTCGACCTGCTGCCGCCCGTCGAGCCGACGAAGGTAATCGGCGTGGGCCTCAACTACGTCTCCCACATCGAGGAGATGGACCTCACCCAGCCGTCCTTCCCGATGCTGTTCATGAAGCCGCTGGCTGCGGTCATCGGCCCTGGCGACCCCATCGTCTATCCGACGCAGGGCCAGCAGGTCGAATACGAGGCCGAGCTGGCCGTCGTGATCGGCAAGCAGGCACGGCGGGTCAGCGAGGAGGACGCGCTGGACTACGTGCTGGGCTACACGTGCGGCAACGACGTGAGCGAGCGCGTCATCCAGCGGGCGGAGATGGCCATGGGAGCGCTGCTGGTCGGCAAGGGCTTCGACACCTTCAACCCGCTGGGTCCAGCCGTGGCCACCGGGCTCGACCCCACCGACCTGGCCGTGATGGCCCGCGTGAACGGAGTCGAGAAGCAGAACGCCAACACATCCGACTTGCTATTCGGCGTGGCCGAGCTGGTCTCGTACATCAGCCAGGCCCTCGTACTAAATCCGGGCGACGTAATCATGTCCGGCACCCCGGCGGGCGTCGGCCCCATCGTCCCTGGCGACGAGGTGGAGATCGAGGTAGAGGGCGTGGGCGTCCTGCGCAATCCGGTCGTCGCGGAGAAATAGCAGCCATGCTCCAGTCGATCCTGAAGATCTTCAACCCCGGCCCGGCGTCCGCCAGGGTGGAACTCGAGGACCGCTCCTATGGGCTAGGCGACTCGATGAAGCTGTCGATCGAGGTCCAGGCGCGGCGCGAGATCGAAGTCGAGGAGGCCCGGGTGGACCTGGAGTGCGAGGAGCAGTGGGCCGACACCTACGTCAAGATGGAGCCGCTGGGCAAGACGGGCGGGATGCTCGGCAGGGGCAAGCCCATGCCGGGGCCCGCCGCGCCGAAGCGCCACGTCGAGGTCTACACCAACACCTTCGTCCACAGCAGCGTCAAGTTGGCCGGCGGCATCCGTCTCGGGCCGGGTAGCCCCGCCAGGTACGACGTCACGCTGGAGGTCGGCGAAGAGCGCCCGCCCCACGCCTCGGGCGGGATGCTCAAGTGGCGCCTCATAACGACAGTCACCCCCGGCATCGGGGAGCCCATCGTCGCAGACAGCGCCAAGGTCCGCGTCGAGGTCCCTTAGCGAGCCTTGGTCTCAGCCCTTGGGCCCTGCCCTGCACGTTATTCGCACGCACCGGTACCGTGGTCCTAGGACCGCTGCCATAAGTGGGTCATTCCGACCGCAGGGAGGAACCTAAGGTAGGTGTTGCCGACTCACGGTCCAGGCCAGCCTTAGATGACGGGGGCCTTAGATTCCTCACTTCGCTCCGCTGCGTTCGGAATGACAGACGCAGAGGATTGGCACGCCGAGGATGCACTGAGACCTCCTCAGCTTGGGCTAGCCGGCTAGACGCTGTAGGCGACTGAGCCGTCGTTTCTGAGCGGGGGCCCTTCTGACAGGTGGATTGTCTCGGCTTTCGTCTGGGCCAGCAGCTCTTCGTCCAGCTCGACCCCCAGGCCCGGGGCCTCTGGGACGGGGATGTATCCGCCCTCGCGCTTTAGGGCCGTCCTGTAGACGGCGCTCTCCGGCGACTCGTCGTTCTTCGAGTACTCTTGGGTGACGAAGTTGGGGATGCTCGCGTCGAGGTGGACCGAGGCCGCCGTGAGCACGGGGCCCAGGAAGTTGTGGGTCACCACGGCGCAGTGGAACGACTCGGCGATGGCGGCGATCTTCTTGCAGTGGGTCAGACCGCCCGCCAGCCCGACGTCGGGCCGGACGTACTGGGGCCCGCCGTGGGTCAACAGCTCCCTGAACTCGTAGATCGAGTGTATACGCTCGCCGTTCGCCACTGGAATGGAGATGCGCCTGGCGATCTCGCCCTGGGACATCATGCTGTCGATCTGGATGGGGTCCTCGTAGAACAGCAGCCGGAAGCCGGACAGCTCCTCGGCCAGGGCGATGGCGTTCATCGGAGTGAGCTTGCGGTGTATCTCCACGATGATGTCCACGTCGTCGCGGACGGCCTCCCTAGCGGCGGCGACCAGGTCCCGCGCCGTCGCAATCTGCCGGGCAAGGGTCATGTCCTGGAAGCCGTCGGGCAGCGGGTCGAACTTTATGGCCGTGAAGCCCTCCTCGGCAGCCGCCCGCGACGCTGCAGCGACCGAGTCCGGAGTGCCGCCGTCCCCCATCAGCAGGTGCAGGCGGATGCGGTCACGGCACCTGCCGCCCAGCAGGTCCCACACGGGCGCGCCGTAGTGCTTGCCCTTGATGTCCCACAGGGCGATGTCCACGGCGCTGATCGCGCCGGAGAGCGCCCCACCCCGGAAGGGCATGGCGCGGTTGTTGGCCTGCCAGTGGTGCTCGATGCGGAGCGGGTCCTGCCCCACCAGGTACGCCGCCATCCGCCGCACGATGCTCTCCACCGCCTCCGTGTAGCCCCAGCAGGCCGTCTGTCCAAGCCCGGTCAGCCCGGAGTCGGTATGGACGCGCACGAGGTACTTGGTGCCTATGCGGATTGACTCGACCTTCTCTATCTTCATGGCTGCTCCAACGCTCCCGCCGGCATCACACCTTGAGGTGGCTGCGGGGCTCCCATCCCAGTAGCTGCTTAGCCTTGTTGAGGTTCGCGTACTCGCCCAGCTCGTCGCCCGCTATCAACACGGCGTCGAAGCGGCTCGTCCGCCCTTTGGCGACCTCGATTGCGGCCAGGTAAGCGGCGGCGAGGTCCTCCTCGTCCGTGACCCACAGCCGCCCTGGCGTGTCCTTGGGTATCTTGCGGTCCTCGATCCACTGCCGCCGGTCCCTCGGGCCGGTGATGCGGAGGGCGACGATGGACATGCCGAACTCGCGGCAGAAGTACCTGCATATGCGCTCGCCGAAGCCCTTGGTCAGCCCGTACACGCCGGGGTTGTCCAGGGGCATCTCCTCCTCGGCGGGATACCACGTGCGGTCGCGCCTGTGGACGGTGAACGAGCTGGTGTGCACGCCGTAGGCGATGCCCATCGAGTGGGCGGTCTGGAGGAGCAGGTGAAGGCCCAGCGTGTTGACGTTGTAGTTGTCGATCGCGTCCTGGACCGACGCCGTGTTGTTGTCGGGCGAGGTTGGGCTCCTCATGACCATGTTCACGAACGTGTCCACACCGTCCAGGGCCCGCGTGAGGGCGCCGGGATCGGTGATGGAGCCCGCCACGTATTCGACCCCCGGCGCCCTCGGCGGCACGACGTCGAGGACCCGGAGCTCGTGCCGCTCCCTCAGGTAGGGGGCAGTCCACGTCGCAACTCTGCCCGAGCCGCCGACTATGAGGACCTTCATGTTGCTGCCTTACTCCCGTGAGAACACTTGGTTGAGAAGCACGCCGGGGTAGTCTAAGACATAGCTGAGGTGGCTACAACCGCGCGTCAGTCAGCCGCCTGGATGAACTAGGGTTTGATGGGTGTGACGGCATTGACAGGTGACTCAGGATTCTGTTAGCGTGCGGGTGAAGGGGAGAGCACCAACGAGGCTCCCCCTATCACCGGCCAGAAGGCCCATGTAGGAGGTAGCGAGATGGTAATGAAGATTGTCGTGAAGAACCATCAGTGGAAGTTCCCCACTACCGCCCCTATCGGCTCTGGCAGCAGGTGTTAGCAGGGTAGAGGTTGAGAGAGTCGGTAGGGGCCCGGAGAAGCTCGCGGGCCCGCTGATACCGAAAGAGCAACCGCGAAACGAGTACCTCCCATAGTGGAGGGCGCGGATATCCGGCAAATAGAGCCGGAAGTGCGGGACCAACAGTTACGATCATAGGAAGGCAGGCGTATTCTTGGAGTTGCGCCTGCCTTCTTTGCGTTTTCGCGAGGGACGGGCTCCCTATGTGCCCTGCTATGATGTAACGACCCCATCACACCGGTTGGGAGGACTCTTTGATCATATCCGTGATAGGCGCCGGGCATCCCTCTCCCGAGATAGCAGCGCTCGCCGAGCAGGTCGGTGCGGGGCTGGCGAAGCGCGGCGCAGTGGTCGTGTGCGGCGGGCTCGGCGGCGTGATGGAGGCTGCCTGCCGGGGAGCCAAGTCCGAAGGCGGGACGACGGTGGGCATACTGCCCGGCAGCGACCCGTCCGACGCCAACCCCTGGGTCGACATCCCCATCTGCACGGGCATGTCGTTCGCTCGGAACGCAATCGTGGTGAAGAGCGGCCGTGCAGTCATCGCCGTCGGAGGGGCATACGGCACGCTCTCGGAGATCGGCCACGCCCTGGGCGACGACATCCCCGTCGTGGCCCTGAGCACGTGGAAGCTCGAGCGCCAGGGCCAACAGGACACATCGATGATTCCCGCGTCGGACCCGGAAGAGGCGGTCGAGCTGGCGATCCGGGCGGCCGAGGCGCGGGAAGAGGAGGCCGGCCCGGCGTGAGCAGCATCGCCTCCATCCGTGCGAGGGAGATCCTCGATTCCCGCGGCAACCCGACCGTCGAGGTGGACGTCGAGCTTGCCGACGGTTCCCACGGGCGCGCCGCGGTCCCATCGGGCGCAAGCTCGGGCGCGTTCGAAGCGGTGGAGCTGCGCGACGGCGACCCGGGGCGGTTCCGCGGGCTCGGAGTCACGGGCGCCGTCGACAACGTCGCGAGCCGCATCGCTCCGGCCGTCACCGGGCTCAGTGCCGACGACCAGACCGCAGTGGACCGGGCGCTGATAGAGCTGGACGGCACGCCGAACAAGGGGGGGCTGGGCGCGAACGCCGTGCTTGGCGTCTCCCTGGCCGTAGCAAGGGCCGCCGCAGCCAGCCGGGGAGTGGCCCTGTACGAGTACCTGGCCGGGGACGGGCCGGTCACCCTGCCGGCGCCGATGTTCAACATCATCAACGGCGGGCGGCACGCCGATGACTCGACGGACTTCCAGGAGTTCATGGTGGTCGCAGCGGGCTTCGACCGCTTCAGCGACGCGCTGCGCGCCGGCGTCGAGACATACCACGCCCTGGGTGACATCCTCCGCGGGCGGCGGGCCGCGACCGGCCTGGGAGACGAAGGCGGGTTCGCGCCGCCCCTGACCACCAACGAGGAGGCCGTGGAGCTTGCCCTCACGGCCATCGAGGAGGCGGGGTACGTGCCCGGCGAGCACTGCTTTCTCGCCATGGACGTGGCGGCCAGCGAGCTGGTGCTTGACGACGGGCGCTATGCCCTGCTCAGGGAGGGCGCGATACTCGACCCGGAGGAGCTTCTCGACCAGTACGAGCAGTGGACCCGGAAGTACCCCATCATCAGCATAGAGGACGGCCTGGCCGAGGAGGACTGGTCCCACTGGCAGAGTCTCACGGAGCGGCTGGGCGCGAGCCTTCAGATCGTCGGCGACGACCTGTTCGTCACCAATACGGACCGGCTGCGTCGCGGGATCGAGACGAAGGCGGCGAACTCCGTGCTGGTGAAGCTCAACCAGATAGGCACCGTGTCCGAGACCCTGGACGCGGTGAGTATGGCGAAGGAGAAGGGCTGGGGTACGGTCATCAGCCACAGGTCGGGCGAGACGGGGGACGACTCGATAGCGGACCTGGCGGTGGGCACGGCAGCCGGCCAGATCAAGGCGGGGGCTCCGGCCCGGGGCGAGCGCACGGCCAAGTACAACCGGCTGCTCCGCATCGAGGAAGAGCTGGGAGACAGGGCGGAGTTCGCCGGTCTGGAAGCCTACCGGGCCGTGGCGGCACAGTCTCCGTGGCTTGGCGGCCCATGATGCCCCGACCCCAAGACCGGCAATACTGAGGGAGGTGTCGCATGTCGAATCCTACGAGCTACCAGGTGACCTGCTACGAACAGCGCCCCGTAGACGAGATGAACGCCGACATACGGGCGGCAACCCGCGCCGTGGACATACTCCAGATGGACGTGGACTCCATCAGGCGGTACCACTTCGAGGCGCTGCACGAGGCCCTCAGGAAGACGCCCGAGCTCAGGGTCCGGCTGCTCACGCTGGACCCGGCCAGCCCGTACATCGCCCGGCGCGCGCACCAGCTCGGCATCACGTTCGCCGAGCAGCGGGACCACGTGCGCAAGAACATCAGGGAGATCCTCAGCGCCACGGCCGGGCTGGACTTCTCGCTCAGGATCTACGACGACTATCCGTCCCAGATCACCTTCGCCATCGACGACTCGATCTACGTCTGCACCATAGCCAGGAACCGCCGCAGCCACGAGCTGTGCACATTCAAGCTGGAACGCCGGGCGCCGGGCGCGGACCGCTCCTTCGGGTTCCAGTTCGACAGCCTGTGGCAGGACTCCAGGGAGTTCAGCTAGATGGCGCCAGCCGAGCACTGCCCTTCGACAAGCTCAGGGCGAACGACCCTGTATCCCCCAACTCGTCCCCAGCACTATTTCGAGTCCAGAACAGGCCCCGTTGAGGGGCTCACGCGAAAGACCTGAGATACTCCCTTGGTCAGGAATACGCCACGGCCATGTCGTTGATACAGCAGCTCCAGGGTCTCGAAAAGGGGCGGATTACCACCATTGCTGGCGTGGGGTACCGCGAGGGGGTGCCCGCGCGGGACGCGCCCAGCGGGTGGACGCTGGGAGTCGTGCGGCTGCCCGGAGGCGACCTCGTCGTCGCCGATTACAAGGGCAACCGCCTCTGGCGTATAGACGGAGACGGTATTCTCCATACCTTCGCGGGCAACGGCGTGCCGGGGGACGAGGGCGACGGAGGTCCGGCCATCGCCGCCAGGGTCTACGGCCCCCACGACCTGGCCCTGGACGGGCACGGCAACCTCTACTTCTCCGACCTGTGGAACAACTGCTACCGCCGCATCGACCGCGAGACCGGCATCATCACCCGCGTCGCCGGATCGGGCAGGGTCGGCAGGGGAGGTACCGGCGGCCCGGCCGTCGAAGCCGAGGTCGACACGACGAGCGGCATCGCCATCGACGATGCAGGCAACATCTACCTGTCGGGCGAGTGGGACAACAACATCCGCAGGATCGACGCCGAGACGGGGAAGATCGAGGTCTTTGCCGGACAGGAGGCGCGTCACTACCCATCGGAGGACGGATCAAGCCGGCCGTACACTGGCAGGCTCGCCGGGACGACGTTCTCGTGGGAGACGGGCCTGAGCCTCGGCGGATACCACGGCGACGGCGGCCCGGCCAGGGACGCGGGCTTCTTCCACCCGGAGCACGTCGCCTTCGACTCGAAGGGCGACCTGTACGTGTGCGACAACTCCAACAACCGCATACGCAAGATCGACATGCAGACCGGCATTCTTACTACAGTGCTGGGCGACGGCAGACCCTCATCCCAGGGCGACGGCGGCCCCGCCGTGGAGGCGAGCGTGCTGATGCCGGACTCCCTGTGCATCGACACGCACGACAATATGTACGTCGGCGAGAAGTACGGCTACCGCGTCCGCAGGGTCGACGCCGCGACGGGCATCGTCTCGACCGTTGTGGGCACCGGCGTGCCGGGCTGGGGCGAGGAGGGGCTGCACGGCTCCGAGACCCGCTGCAACTCCTGCGAGTCGGGCATCTGGGCCGATCCGGACGGCACGGTGCACTGGAGCGACTGCTCGGGCCGCCTCCGCAGGTACGACGGCGCGACGGGCACAGTCACTACGGCATTCGGCGGGACTCACGTCGGCGACGGCGGCCCGGCCATCGAGGCCTACCTGCGGGGCCCTGCGGGCATGTGCGTGGGCCCCGACGGGCACGTCTACTTCGCCGACCCGTGGAACCAGCGCATCCGGGCCATCGACCCCCTCACCGGCACGATCCGCACCGTGGCGGGCAACGGAGCGCGCGCGTACGGAGGCGACAACGGCCCGGCGCTGGAGGCGAGCTTCGGCAGCCCCCACGACGTGTCTGTGGACACGCGAGGCCGCGTCGTCATCGCCGACTCGCGGCACGGCAGGCTGCGCAGGGTCGATGAGGACGGTATCGTGCGCACCATCGCGGGCACGGCATTCAAGGCCGACCTGGGCGATGGGGCCCCAGCCGTGAGCGCCAGCCTCTACCACGTCCAGGCGGTCGCCCACGGGCCTGAGGACGACATCTACGTGGGCGACGCCGTAGGGCGCATACGGCGCATCGACGCCGTGACGGGCGTGATTACCACCGTGGCGGGAGTCGGCATACAGGGCTGGTCGGGCGACGGCGGCCCTGCAGTACAGGCCCGCATAGGCGCGCCGTCGGCCATCAGGATAGCCCGGGACGGCAGCCTCTACTTCGCCGACGCGGCCTGCCACGTCGTGCGCAGGGTGGACGCCGCCGGGACCATATCGACCGTGGCGGGCACTGGCGAGCCTGGATTCTCACCCGACGGCACGAACGCCCGCGAGGCCCGGATCGACCAGCCCTGGGGGCTGGAGGTGGACCGGGACGGCCGGGTCTACTTCTCCGACTCGTTCAACAACCGCTTGCGCAGGATCGAGCCCGACGGCACACTGAGGACGGTCGCGGGCAGCAGCGAGGCGGGGGACGCAGGAGACGGCGGCGAGGCTGCCATGGCGCGGCTCAACGAGCCCCACGGCATCTGCCTCTACAGCCAGGACGTGCTGCTGGTCTCCGACTACTACAACAACCGCATCCGGGCGGTGAGGCTCGACGACTAGGCGCCTGAGAGCACTCTTTGCTGGGAGGCGCTGGACGGCTATTGGTCAGGTAACGGTCTAGTTCAGAGGTCCTCTACGTACTTGTGCAGGGCCTCGCATGCGGTTTCTTCAAACTGCCAACGCACTTCTCCAGTACCCACGAACTGGGAGAGAAGCCGGTAGTTTCCTGTTTCATAACGAACGCGACCCGCGACGATCGCCGGGTGAACCTGAGCCTTCGAGGCCATTCTCAGCACTGCCATAGGCGTCGGGTTCACAAGGATCTCTCCTTCTCCCCAAAGGGCGGGGGGTATCAAGGCGTTCTGAGCCAGGCGGTCCGCCTCCTGCTCTGTGGTGTCGCCCCCAGCGGATTGGAGGCTTCGAAGGCTGTGGTCATCCACAAACCCTCTCTCTTCGCTGCTATCGCCTAGGTGGAGGCCTACGTGAGCCAACTCGTGCAACACCGTGAACCAAAAGTTATCAATCCGGTCGTAGCGTATGGTCAGACCGATGACCGGCCTGCCGTTAGGAAGTCTGAGGGCAGCACCGTCGAGGTGGGTCTTGGGCAGATGGCCCACATACTCGACCTCTACGCCGTTCTGTGCTAGCAAGCCCCTAGCCTGGATCGGGCCGTCCTCCAAGACGCTCATCTGAGCTACTTGGCGCATGAGTTTCGGCGTGACAGCCCCTGCTTGATAATCTACGTCCGACTGATTCGCTCTGGCTTGTGCCAGTACTTGCCAGCACCAAGCCCTAAGGGCGTATTCGTCAGTCTTAGCATTTATTCGTCGGCTATCGTTCTTGCGGTACAAGGGAGCTGCGGCAAATGCTCGACCACCGGCACGCTCCATCAGATCGGTGATCAACTCCTCGGCGTGGTCCTTCAGGTCTTGTATCTGAGGGATCCAACCTGAGTTCGCCATAGCCCTGAGGGGGAATCGGGCATACTCGAGACCGGGCGGCGCGTCCGGCAGACTGCCCCCCGGTTCCTGCAAGAGGACGTCAGCTGGTACTCCCAAGTGTTGGTGAAGTGCCCGGGCCATGGACATGGTGATCGCCCGCTTGCCAGAAAGCACCTCCGAGACCTTGGCTCTACTCCCAATGAAGGGCACAAGGTCGCGGGGGTTCAGGTTTGCCTGGTCCATCCGGAACTTGATGGCGGAAACGGGGTCTGGCAATGCCATGGGATAGTGCCGTTCTTCGTAGAACTCCACAAGGTCGGCAAGTACGTCCAGCTCGACACGGTTGGGATCTTCCACGTCGTCTATCTGCCCTTCAGGATCCGACAGCGCGTCGATGAGTTCGGTCATCCGGGCCAACGTAGCGTCATAGTCCTCTTCTGAGCGGATCGCCCGGACTTGTGCCATGGTTACACCTCCTCCGCATTGATGCGGTCATATTCCCCGTGGGTGCCTACGAAGCGGATGTAGACTATTCGAGCCGGATAAAAGACCCTTGCCACGATCCGATAGTCGTTGTGTCGGATTCGGAATACGACCCGGTCGCCTCCTACGATGCTGGCATTTGGATAGCGCTCGACGACGTGAGCTGGCGTAGGCCAGTCCGCTTGTGCCACCTCTCGATACCACACAAGCAACAGCTGTTCGGCTTCAGGATGCCGCTCCCAGAACTCCCGCAGCGCTTTCTTTGATATGACCCGCACAACGCACCATTGTACTCCCCCATAACATAAATAGTAAAGCGCTCCCTAAAGGATGTCAAGAACATAGTTGGCACTACCATGTACTTTGGGAGCTCATCGCTTCGTCCAGTTCGCAGCTTGAGCAGTCCGCGTGCCACTGCACCCTAGGCGAGCCCGCCCGGCCTAGGCAGAAGTCTGCAGAGAACAGCTAATCCTGTGACAGGAGCCAGTCCAGGAGCGCGTCGACGAAGGCGTCGCCGTAGTTGGGGGAGTGGTTGCTGCCCACGCCACTCCAGAGCTCGATGCTGATGCCCTCGGCGCAGCCCGATTCCAGGCGGTATGCCTGGGTCTCGGCGCCCGGCACGGCCTTGTCGAGGTCGAGGCTGGCGGAGGGCTGGGGGTCTTCGGGCCATTCGCAGCCGGCGCGCTTGCTCCAGCGCGTCACCATGTCGCGGGCACCGGCGTAGAACGCCGACTTGCCGTCGCCCTTCGGGTCCGCCTCACTCTCGTCGCCCTCGTACAGGATCACGCCGTCGGCGGTGCCGTGGACGTGCAGCACCGACACGGGGGGCGCGCCGTCGCAGCTGGAGTCCTCGACGTAGCTCGTGCCCGCCAGGCTGGCCACGGCACGAAGGCCGGGCAGGCCCTTGCAGGCCATGTGGTACGCCATGAACCCGCCGTTGGAGTAGCCGAAGAAGTACACGGGCCCGAAGTCGGCCACCTTCCGTGCCTCTTCGACCAGCTCAGTGAGATAGGCGACGTCGTCCGCGCCGGCCTTGCCGGTGTCGCTGGTCTCGTCGGTGGGGTTCCAGAAGCGGAGCCCGCTACCGCCGAGCTGCCCGTTGGGCAGCAGCAGCGCGAAGCCGTCGCTGTTCACGCGATCGTGAAGAGGCACGTAGGCGGCCTGGAGGGATGCATCTCCCCCAAAGCCGTGGAGGGAGACGATGAGCGGGGTCTCGCCGTCGACGAACTCCGCGGGCAGCACCAGGACCGAGCGCTCTCCCCGTCCAGCGTGTTCGACATAGTGGACCTTGCCCCCGGCGTCCTCGGCCATCATGGCCGTCCGCTCCAGGGATGCGCCTTTCGAAAGCGACGGCTTCTCGTCCTTGTCCTTGTTCCACTGGTCCTTGTCGTTGAGGAGCAGCTCCATCTTGGAGGCGGCTTCTTCGAGCTCCCCTAGGCGGTCTCCCAGGCCGTCCAGACGCTCCCCGGTGCGGGCCTGTCCTTCTTCGATGGCGGCCAGCCGCTCCTCCAGCTCGAGGACCCGCTCGTCCAAAGCGGAGTCCCCGCCACCACGGGTGCATGCAAGTAAGACGACAGCCAGCATCACACAGACCGCCACAGCGCCGAGGAATCGCAGGGGGTCAACCCCGATGGACGCCGTCACGCCCGGGCGGTGGGCTCCATCTTGTCCCGCACGCAGAGGCCACGCGGCTCGATTCAGTCTCCTACTCACTAGCTTAGTCCTGTCCTGGCTGCGGTCCAGTCCCGGGCCACTGCACCCTGGGCGGCCTGGAACTCCCGTAGGGTCGGCAGGCCGGGCGGGGGCGGTTGCAGCGCACCGCGGGTGAAGTACCCGGCTACGGCTGCCACGGCCGCCGTGAGGTGGGCGGGATCGGCAGCGCGGGCCGCCGGATGGAGGGCGATGACCTGCTCGGGCGGCGGGCCGCCCTGCATGGCCACGCTGGGCGCGAACCCCACAGCGTCCACCCAGGGCGCACCCACGCACGCCGAGGCCCAGTCGAACAGCCAGACCCTGTCTTCCGCCAGTAGTATATTGTCGGCCCGCACGTCAAGGTGGAGCAGGGTGTCCCCATCGACGGCCTCGGGGGCCTGCGACTCGAGCTCGACGAGCCCGTCCAGGTTGCGCCGCGACCACGCATCGAGGCGGTCCAGGTCGGACGGCGGTCCTTCGGCGAGCTGCCGCCAGCCGTTTATCGACCGCTGGAAGGCGCGTCTCGCGCTTCCTGCCAGCGAGACCGGTAGCGGCGATGGCGTGAGGGCGTCCGCGATCCTCGCCAGGCCTTCCACCACCAGGTCCAGCTCGTCCATG
Source organism: Dehalococcoidia bacterium (assembly GCA_965116315.1). Classification (GTDB taxonomy): domain Bacteria; phylum Chloroflexota; class Dehalococcoidia; order Lucifugimonadales; family CAJWER01. Next base: position 3,512,326 of record OZ220672.1, on the reverse strand, counting down.
CGCCACGGCATATGAGGGTGCCTGCCCTCGATGTCCTGGGATGCCAGGAGCACCCAGCCGGACTCTTCATCGTCGTGCGACCAAAGCAAGCGCGGAACAGCCACGCCATCCGGCATTGCGGTGACGATCTGCGCCTCGCGGCGGTGCATGCCCGGGGAATCGCGATTGGGGTGAGGCCCCACGGCCTTCACGAAGTAGCGGGCCCCGCCGGCCGTGCGTATACGCGCGGCGATCCCCGGCGAGAAGCCCCCTGCCTGCGACTCCGCCGTCTCCACAGCGCTGCCCAGCCAGCCTTCCAGCGCCGAGAGGACGGCGTCCGGCAACGTCGACCATGCGGGCCGCACGCCCTCAGCCGGCGGATTCGAGGAGCTCATTGGGATTCACTGCGCACGGTCATCAGTCAATGGCGAGAGCCCCCATCTCAATCTTCCCCCTCAGGAGACCTTTGCGTAACTCAGTGGCACCGGGGGGAAGAGGTTAGCCGCGCCCCTTTGACACGGCTCGTGGTGATGTTATAGTAGCACAACAGTTCCGCGCCACCGCGTGGCGCAGCCGATACAATCGTAGCATCGCCAATGCCTGACGTACTCGCACAGTTCCATCCGCTGATACGGGAGTGGTTTCGCGGCCGCTTCGAGGCCCCGACCGGCGCGCAGGCCGAGGGGTGGCCCGCGATCGCGCGCGGCACCCACACCCTAGTCGCGGCGCCGACCGGTTCGGGCAAGACGCTGGCGGCATTCATGACCTGCCTCGACCGGCTCGTCCGGGCCGGGTTGGAGGGCGGCCTGCCCGAGACGACCGAGGTCGTGTACGTCTCGCCGCTCAAGGCCCTGGCGAACGACATCGAGCGGAACCTGACCGGGCCGCTGGCCGAGATTGGCCGCCTCGCCGAGGAGCGCGGGACGCCCCTGCCGGAGATCCGCGTGGGCCTGCGCACGGGCGACACTCCCGCATCCAAGCGGCAGGCGATGGCGAAGCGCCCGCCCCACATGCTCGTCACGACGCCGGAGTCGCTGTACATCCTGCTCACGTCGGACAGCGGGCGGCGCGGGCTGGCGGGCGTCCGCACGCTGATCCTGGACGAGCTCCACGCCGTCGCGGACGACAAGCGCGGCTCGCACCTGAGCCTGTCGGTCGAGCGGCTCTGCAGGCTGGCCGATGGGCCGATCACCCGCATCGGCCTCTCCGCGACGCAGCGGCCCATCGAGGAGGTCGGCCGGTTTCTCGTCGGCGCGGCGAATATCGCCCCCGACGACAGGCCGGACTGCCTGATCGTAGACACGGGCCACTCGCGCGAGATGGACCTGGCGCTGGAGCTGCCCGAGGACGAGATCGGCCCCATCGCGACCCACGAGCAGTGGGACCACGCCCTCGACCGGGTGGCCGAGCTCGTGCGCGAGCACCACACGACCATACTGTTCGTGAACACGCGACGGCTGGTCGAGCGGCTGGCCCACCAGATGTCGGAGCGGCTGGGGGAGAAGGCGGTGGCCGCCCACCACGGCAGCCTGTCGCAGGAGATACGCCGCGACGCCGAGCAGCGGCTGAAGTCCGGCAAGGTGAAGGTGTGCGTGGCCACGGCATCGCTGGAGCTTGGCATCGACGTGGGCGCGGTCGACCTCGTGTGCCAGGTGGGCTCGCCGAGGTCCATCGGCCTGCTGCTCCAGAGGGTCGGGCGCTCCGGGCACTACCTGGGCGGCACACCGAAGGGCCGGCTCTTCCCCCTCACGCGGGACGAGCTGGTCGAGTGCATGGCCCTCGTGCGAGGCATACGGCGGCGGAACCTGGACACCCTGGCCATCCCGCCCTGGCCGCTCGACGTGCTGGCCCAGCAGATCGTCGCCGAGTCGGGCGCGGCGGAGCAGGACGAGGACGAGCTGTTCGAGCTTGCGAGACGCGCCTATCCGTACCGGGAGCTTCCCCGCGAGAGGTTCGACGAGGTGGTCGACATGCTCTCCCGGGGCGTCGCGCCGCGAGAGGGGCGCAGGTCGTCCTACGTGCACAGGGACGCCGTCAACGGCAAGCTGCGCGGCCGCAGGGGGGCCAGGCTGGTCTCGCTCACGAACGGCGGGGCGATCCCCGACAACGCCGACTACGACGTCATAGCCGAGCCCGACAACGTCTTCGTCGGCACGGTGAACGAGGACTTCGCCGTCGAGAGCATGAGGGGCGATGTCTTCCTGCTCGGCAACAACGCCTGGCGCATCCGCAGGGTCGGCAGCGGCCAAGTGCGCGTCGAGGACGCAGGCGGCGCGTCGCCCACGATCCCATTCTGGTTCGGCGAGGCGCCCGGACGCACGGGCGAGCTGTCCGACGAGGTGTCGGAGCTGCGGGACGACATCTACTCGCGCGTCGACGGCGGCGGCGCCGTGCAGTGGCTCATGGACGAGCTGGGGGTTCCACGCCGCGCCGCCGAGGAGGCCGCGGCGTACGTGGTCGAGGGCGTCAGGGTGCTAGGCACAGTGCCCACCAAGAATCGGGTCGTCGCCGAGCGCTTCTTCGACGAGACGGGCGGGATGCAGCTCGTCATCCACGCGCCGTTCGGCTCGCGCATCAACAGGGCCTGGGGCATGGCGCTGCGCAAGGAGATATGCCGCACGTTCGACTTCGAGCTGCAGGCATCCGCAACCGAGGACGGCGTCAACCTGTCACTGGGTCCGTCGCTCTCCTTCCCCATCGAGGACGTATTCGGCTACGTCGACTCGACCAAGACGAAGAAGATACTCACCCAGGCAGTGCTGCAGGCGCCCACGTTCCAGGTCCGCTGGAGATGGGACGCGAGCCGCGCCCTGGCCGTGCTGCGCTTCTCCCACGGCAAGAAGGTCGCGCCGGCGCTCCAGCGAATGAGGTCAGACGACCTGCTGGCGGCGGTCTTCCCGGCGCAGGTCGCCTGCCAGGACAACGCGCCGCCGGGCGACATCGAGGTGCCGGAACACCCGCTGGTCTTCGAGACGCTGCGGGACTGCCTGACCGAGGCGATGGACATCGATGGCTTCCAGCGGGTGCTGGACGACATCAATCGGGGGGAGATCGAGGTCTTCGCCCGCGACACGGTGCAGCCGTCGGCCTTCTCGCACCAGATCCTCAACGCCATGCCCTACGCGTTCCTCGACGACGAGGGCGAGATCGCCGAGCGCCGGTCGAGGGCCGTCGCCCTCCGCCGCGCCCTGCCTGAGGACACGCGCGATCTCGCCGCCCTGGACGAGTCTGCGATAGCCCAAGCGTCGAGGGATGCCTGGCCGCTGGTGCGGGATGCCGACGAGCTGCACGACGCGCTGCTCTCGCTGGGCATGATGCCCGAATCCGACTTGGAGCGCGGGCAAGCCGACGCCGCGGCCGTCCACTCATGGCTTGCCGAGCTGACCACGGCAGGCCGGGCCGTGTGTGCGGTCTACGGCGAGGGCAGGGTTGCCTGGGTGGCCGCAGAGTGCGCGGACCTGGTCAGGGCGGCACTCCCGGACGTCGCGTTCGAGCCGGAGCCGCCCCCCGTGCGCGGTGCGGGCGAGCCGCCGACAAGCGACGAGGCCGAGCTTGTGCTGGTGCGCGGCCGGGTCGAGAGCATCGGCCCGTTCACCCCCGCATCGCTCGTCGATGCCCTGGGCATGAGCCGCTCTGCCGTCGACATCGCCCTCGCAAGCCTGGAGGGCACCGGCAACATACTCCGCGGCCGGTTCACGCCCGGCTGTCCGGACATGGAGTTCTGCGACAGGCGCATCCTGGCGCGGATTCACCGCGACACCATCGGGAGGCTGCGCCGCCAGATCGAGCCCGTATCCGCGGCTGCGTTCGTCCGCTTCCTCGCCCGGTGGCAGCACGTCGAGGACGGGCACCGCGTCCGGGGCGAGGACGGCCTGCTGCAGGTGATCGACCAGCTGCAGGGGTTCGAGGCTGCAGCCGTCGCGTGGGAGTCGGACGTACTGCCGCTCCGGATCGCCGATTACCGCCCCCATGAGCTGGACTCGCTATGCCTGGAGGGCGACGTAGTATGGGGTCGCTTCAGCCGGCGCGTCAACGGCGACGGCTCCCCGAACAGGGCGGCACTGTCGCGCAACGGCCCCATCTCCCTGGGTCTGCGGGAGTCCCTGCCCTGGCTCATCGCCGAGCCTGAGGTCGACGCTGCCGGGCCCGTGGGCGCGGCGGGCGACGTGTACGAGTTCCTGTCCAGGCGCGGGGCATCGTTCCTGTCCGACATCGTCCGGGGCACGCGCCGCCTTCCGGCGGACGTCGAGAACGCACTGTGGCAACTCGTGGCGATGGGGCTGGTCACGTCGGACGGCTTCGCGGGCCTCCGCGGCCTGGTCAACGGCACGGCGAAGCAGGTACGGCAGAGCCCCCGGTTCCGGCGCCGCAACGCCAGGCGGCCGGCCGCCCGCTGGTCATTGCTCGAGGTCCCGCCCGACGACGACTGGGACGCGCTGCCCGACGAGCCGGTGAGCGACCGCAGCCGCGAGCCCGACGAGGCGAGGGCATTCCAGTTGCTCCAACGCTACGGCATCGTCTTCCCGGACCTGCTCTCCCGCGAGCCCGCCGCGCCGCCGTGGCGCGTCCTCGTCCGCATCTACCGCCGGGCCGAGGCGAGGGGCGAGATCAGGGGCGGACGCTTCGTGACGGGGTTCATCGGCGAGCAGTTCGCGCTGCCGGAGGCCGTGGAGATGATGCGCTCGACCCGCAGGGCCGAGGACGACGGCGGCCTGACCATCGTGTCGGCCTGCGACCCCCTCAACCTGGCCGGAATCCTGTCGCCGGGCCCGCGCGTGCCGGCGCTCCCGGGCAACCGCGTGGTCTACAGGGGCGGCGTGCCCATCGCGGCGGCGATCGGTGGGCAGCTGGAGCTCCGCACGGAGACCGACCCGCCGACCAGGACCGAGATTTCGCGCTCGCTGGGCCTGAGGGGCCCCAATCTCACCACGCTGCCAAAGGCCGCGGCTTTGCGGCGCTAGCGGTGCCCTAAGGCCGGAATCTCAGCCCGGCTGGCGGGTGTAGAACTGCTCCAGCCGGTTGGTCGGCTGCCAGCCGAGGATGCGCTTGGCCTTCTCGTTGTTGAACCGGCCGTGGGGCATGTCGGTGAAGATGTAGAAGACCTCGCAGCGCGACGGCAGCGAGCTCTCGTCGACCGTCAGCGCGAGGGGGAAGGCCTCGGCCGCGTCGTCCCACGTCACGGCGTAGGGCGTGATGTCCTTGCCATAGCGGGACGTGTCCGCCGGGTCGATGAAGTTGTAGAACAGCAGGGTCAGCACGTAGATGTCGTGGTTGTCGGAGAAGACCTTGCACGCCTCCTGCCCCAGCGACTTGGTCAGCGCGTAGAGGTTAGTGCCCGGCTGAGGCGTCACGTCGGGGCCGATCTCGTAGTCGACCCGCTCGTAGCTGGGCCCTGCGACTGTGAAGTGCGGCCCAGTGTTGATCACGCGCCTGATGCCGTGCTCGACCGCCGCCACCATCATGTTGTACGCACCCCTGGCGCTCACGTCGAAGGCGAGCTGCCGGTCGTGGCGCAGCACCGAGAGGTTGACGATGGCGTCCATGCCCTCGGCGGCGGCGACCACGGCGTCCAGGTCCGACACGTCGAGCTTGAAGTACTCGTGCGGCGTGTCGTGCAGGTCGTTGATGTCGGTCAGCCGCAGGGTGTGATCGCGCTCGAGCGCCCTGACCGCGTGAGGGCCAAGGTAGCCGTTCGCTCCAAGGACCAGAACGTTCATGGGAGTCTCCTACTGGCGGGGTGGTGGTTGCGGGAACTAGGGCTGGAATATGTCGTCCAGGGAGATGCTGAGGCCTTCCAGCGTTGGCGATATCAGGACGTCCCCCACGCCGTAGCTGCCCACCTCTTCCAGGTCGCCGTCGCCGAGCAGCATGACCCATACCCTCCGCTCGTCCGTGTCCACCACCCAGTACTCCTGGACGCCGTACTTTGAGTACAGGTCACGCTTGATCGTCCAGTCCCGACTCGCCGTGGAGGGCGACCGGATCTCGACCACCAGGTCGGGCGCGCCCCGGACGTTCGCGGGTGTGATGATATGCGATCGCTCTCTGGAGACGAACAGCAGGTCAGGCTGCACCACGTCCAGATCCGACAGGACCACGTCTAGTGGGGCGGGATAGACCTGCCCCAAGCCCCTGGCTTTCACAAACTCGTGCAGCGGTGATCCCAACCTGACTTTGACACTCGCATGTGCCGTACCAGGCGTGGGTGGCATGAACTGTTCTCCGTCTATCAGCTCCCAGATTTCGCCCTCGGGAGTCTTGGCGTAGTCCTGGTACGTGAGTTTGGTCTCGGGCTTTACGACGACCATAGCGGCCCTCCTGGCTGCCAGTATACCTGATGGTCTCTACTGGCCCAGCCGGCCCTCGAAGGTGTAGAACGGGTCGTCCTTCGCGAGGGGTAGCTCCACGGGGACGCGCTCGACGGCGGACTTGTAGATGGCGCGAGACACCTCGACGTGGTGGCGGGATACCTCGATGGGCACTAGCGGGTCCGTGTCGTCGAGGATGCTCTGCAGGAAGTAGCGGGTCTGGTCCTGCTGGCTGGCCGCCTCGGGCAGGTGCTCGACCTCCGCCCGCAGCGCCTCCAGCCCCTCGACCGCCTCAGTGTCGCCGTCGGACGCGAACACCACGTCCGACGAGATGACGGTGGCGGCGTTCGCGTTGTCGGCGCTCGCAACGGGCGTGACGACCCTGCCGCGGAAGGAGTCCTGGTTGACGACGAGGGACGCCCTCTCGCCGTAGATGGTGATGCGGCCCCGTTTGCCGGGCGACACAGCATCGCGGTGGGCGACGAGGGAGGCGTGAATGGCGCCAATCGCGCCGTTGTCGAACCTCACCAGGGCCTGGGTCAGGCTGTCCGTCTCGATCTTCCGCAGCATCGGCTCGGAGTAGGCGAACACCTCGGTGACGCGGGAGCCCGCCACCCAGAGGTATGGGTCGATCAAGTACCTGCCGTGGTGGAAGACCGCGCCGCCGCCCTCGCCCTCCCAGGTGCCCATCCAGTCGCGGTGCATCCTCCCGCCCGCGCGGGTGACGCCACCGTACTCGTAGTAGGTCTGGGGGTGGTACTCGAGCTTCTCCACGTTGGCGCTGGCGATGGGGCCCAGCAGCCCGCTCTCGACGGCCTTCCGCGCGAGGCTCATCCCGCGCGGGTACCGGTCGACAGCCTGGGACACGAACTTCACGCCCGCCGTTGAGACGGCCTCGACCATGGCGTCCGCCTCCTCGACGCTCCTAGCCATGGGCCCCTCGGTGAAGACGTGACGCCCGCTCTCAGCCGCCGAGATGGTGGGCGCCGAGCGCAGGGAGGGCGGCGTGAGCAGCACGACGACCTGCACATCGTCGTCGCCGAGCAGGCCCTCGTAGCCGTCGTAGCGCCGTATGCCGTGGGCTGCGGACGTCTCGGCGGCATCAGCACGGCGTGTGTACTCCACGCCCACCGTATCCGGGTTGCGGGTGTCGGCGGCGACGAGGCGGGCATGGTGCGCCGTCACCCTGTACGCCTCGGAGAGGGCGTCGGCCCTGTGGTCGGCGCGGCCCTCCCGGTTGTCGGCGACGGCCACGACGATGGCCATGTCCACCAAGTCGGCGTATATCGCAGTGTAGAGGCGAGCTATTCCGCCGCACCCCACGATTCCAACCCTGAGCCTGTCGTCTGTCATGTCAGCCTCCTGGAAGATCCACCGCATGGGGCGCGGGCAGATTTGGGGATACGGCTGCTAGTCGAAGGCGTGGCCCAGGGAGAAGGTCCTGGGCCCTGCGGAAGCCGTGCCGGTCAGGCGCCCCTCGAAGCTGTAGAAGGGGTCGTCCTTGTCGAGCGGCAGGGTGACGGGCCGGTGCTCCTCGGCGGACTTGTAGATGGCCCGGGTGAGCTCGACGTGGTGGTGCGGTACCTCGATGGGGACCAGCGGCTCCGTGTCGTTGGCTATGTTCTCGAGGAAGAGGCGCGTCTGGTCCTCCTGGCTGACGTATTCGGGGAAGTCGGCCGACAGCTCGTCCTCCAGGGCCATGATGCTCTCCACGGCGTCGGGGTTGTCGTTCGAGGCGACCGTCAGGTCGGAGCAAATGCCCTCTGCCGGCATCTCCTGGTCGATCTGTATGGCGGCGTCAGCGCCCAGCACGGTGATCCGGCCCCTGATACCGGGAATGTTGCCGCTGAGGTGGCTGATCAGCGTGGCGTGTATGTAGCCGGTCGCGCCGTTCTCATATGCGACGACGGCCTGGGAGAGGCTGTCGTGCTCGATGGTCCTGAGCATCGGCCCTGCATAGGCGAACACCTCCGCCACGCGCGAGCCGACGACCCAGAGGAACGGGTCGATGATGTACCTGCCGTGGTGGAAGACCGCGCCGCCGCCCTCGCCCTCCCAGGTGCCGTGCCACTTGCCCGGCTGGAAGCTGGCCCCTGCCTCGCCCACCGTGCCGTAGTAGCCCTGGGGCCGGTGGCTGTTGAGCTCGACGTTCGCGCTGCCGATTGCGCCCAGCAGGCCGCGCTCGACCGCCTGCTGCGCAACGACCATGCCGCGCGGGTACCGGTCGACGACCTGGGCGTGGAACTTCACGCCGGCCGCCTTGACGGCGTCCTTGATGGCGTCGGCCTCCTCGACACTCTTGGCCAGGGGGCCCTCGGTGTAGACGTGCCGGCCGGCCTGGGCGGCCGCGACTATGGGCACGGCGCGAATGGTGGGCGGGGTGAACACGCAGACGAGCTCCACCTCGTCGTCGCCCAGGAGCTCTTCATGGTCGCGGTACGTGCGGATGTCGTAGGCAGCCGCGCTCTCGGAGGCCTCTGCCTTGCTTGTCGCTGCCTCGCGCTCCGGGTCGGTCCTGGCGTCGGTTGCGGCGACCCTGGCCGCGTGGGCTTCGGCCCTGTACGCGTGCCCGAGCATCTCCGTGCGACGCCGGGCAAGTCCGGCGTCCAGGTCCGCAACCGCCACGACCTGAGCATACTCGGCCAGCGCGCCGTAGATGCCCGTGTAGAGGCTTCGCGCTATCCCGCCGCACCCGACAAACCCTACCTTGATCCGCTCGTCAGTCATGACACTCTCCTAGTCCCGCCGCCGGGCGGCGGGCGCATGTCCCCCGTCTGGTATATGATAGCCCTGAAACGGCGCAATCGTAGACTGAGACCCCTGTACTGTCAAACTGCCCACCGCACTACCGTCATCCCAGCGAAAAGCCTGCCTCGTACACCGTTACGGGGCCGGTTTCCTGCAAGCAGGAACTGTCCCCAATCCAGGAGGGGGATCTGGGTTGTGTCGTTCAGGATTCCAGCAGAGACTACGCAAGGGTTCCGGAGGCATAGCAAATGGAAGTAGCGCTTCTTTCCGACGGCATGGGATGGCATCTCCACGGCTGGGCCGCGGCGCTGGGCCAGAGGTTCGGCGTCGAAGCCGTGTACCTCTCGGACCCGGACGGGAGCAACACCGGCGCTGTACGGGAGGCGTTGGGAGACCGGCTGAAGGCGGTCTATGACGCCCCGGAGGCCATCTTTCGCGAGAAGGATATCGAGATCGCCATCATCGACTCGTCGCCGAGGAAGAGCCCCGCGATGGTTGAGGCGGCGCTATCGGCGGGAGTCCCCGTCATCGTGGAGAAGCCTGCGGCCACGGACCCGGACGAGTACGCGCGGCTCGTGGACATGGCCAACTCCAAGGGGCTGCTCCTGGCCATGTCGCTGATGGACGGCCCGCCGGTGCGCGAGGCCGCGCGCCGCGTATCCGAGGGCCAGATCGGGCGCGTACTCAGCCTCCACTACATGCTGGTAGACCACCAGCGGTGGCGGATCCGCGACAGGATGGGCTGGGTCTACTCCAAGGAGGACGCGGGCGGCGGCATGCTCGGCCACGAGTTCTGCCACGCCGTCAACAACATGCAGCGCATCGTGGGCGAGGACATCACCCAGGTCACGGGCTTCGCCGACGTAAGGTCCGGCGAGCCGCTGGAGGTGGAGGACTCGGTCTTCCTGAACGTGCGGTTCCGGAGCGGCGTAGTGGGAGCATTCATCGGCGGCAGCTGGGGACCTGCCGTGCGCGATATGGACGCGCCCTACGACGTATCTAAGCTGAACCTGCCCCACGGCTTCTCGGTGTGGGGCGAGAAGGGCGCGATCCACGTCGACATGTCAGGCGGCCGGTTCGTGATGGACCTGCAGGTGGAGGGAGACCCCAGGACCGAGCGCCCGCCGAAGCCCGGCGGCGACTTCCCGCGCCCTACGGGCGTGCGGCGCTGGGAGACACAGATCGAGAGGCCGAGGGAGCGCGGGGCCACGCAGGCCCTGTTCATCCAGGAGTGCCTGGAGGCTATTCGCGGCACGGGCGAGCCGCCCATCACGAACGCGGAGGGGCTGCGGTTCCTGCGAGTCCAGCACGCGCTATACCGCGCCTCGGAGACCGGCCAGCTCCAGCACCTGGCGTGACTGCAGCACCGGCCTGGAGCCTAGTAGCCGCGGGCTTCGTCGGTGCCGGTTGGCTGTACGCCGGCGCGGAGTAAGCCGGTACGGGAGTCGATCATCACGCCGCGGGGCCGGGAGAAGCCGCCGCCGGTGGAGGGCTCCGGGACGACCTCGACGTTGTGGCCCATGCCGGTCAGCGCATCCACCGTCCGCGGGTCGATCCGATGGTCGACGAAGGTCTCTCGCTCGGCAACGTCGACGCTCGGCGCGGTGATCGCCTCCTGCATCCCCATCCCGAAGTCGATTACGTTGGAGACGATGTGCGCGATACGGCACATGATCCTGCGCCCGCCGGGCGCTCCGACGGCGACGAAGGGCTGCCCGTCCCTGAGAATCAGTATGGGCACCATGTTGTTCAGCCCGCGCTTGAACCCGGCTATCGAGTTGGCCGCACCGGGCATTGGATTGAAGACGATCATGCCGTTGGTGAGGAGCACGCCGGTGCCGGGCACTAAAACTCCTGAGCCGAAACCTCCAACGGCGGTCTGGGTGCAGGACACCATGTTCCTGTCGCGGTCGATGATGCTCAGGTGAGTGGTGCAGTCTCCCTCGCTTGGAGGCGACGCGCTGGGCGCGCCCTCGGGCCGGGGCTGCGGGTCGTAGCGCCACGGGTCGTGCAGCGGCTTGCCGGAGTAGGCTACCCACGGCTGGACTTCCCGCTCGTCCTCAAGACCCGCCTTCTCGCTGTCGATGGTCCCGGCGATCTCCCGCGCGTACTCCCTCGACAGCATCCCGTCCAGGGGCGCCGGTACGAAGTCCGGGTCTCCGGCAAAGCTGTAGCGGTCGGAGAAGGCGTGCCGCGCCGCCTCTATGAACAGGTGCAGGGGCTCGGGCGACCCGTGCGAGAGGCCGCCCAGGTCGAAGCTGTCCAGGATGTTGAGCGTCTGCAGGGTAGTGATCGTGCCCGCCGGCGCAGGGGAGCCCAGCAGCTCATAGCCCCTGTACGAGGTCCTGGCGGGTTCGAACACCTGCGCCTCGTAGGAGGCCAGGTCCTGGGCGCTCAGCACTCCGCCGTTTCGCCTCATCTCCTCGTCGATGGCTGCGGCGACCTCGCCCCTGTGCAGGGCGTCCTTGCCCTCCCTGCCTATCCGCTCGAGCGTATCGGCAAGGTCGCGCTGGACGACCCTCGCGCCGGGCTCGGGTGGATGCCCGTCCGGCAGGAATATCCTCGCGGCCTCGGGGTGCGCAGCCAGCCTGGGCATGAACATGGCGCCCATCAGGCACGTGGTGGGGTCCGCCTCGAACCCCTCCCTGGCGTAGTGGGCCGCGGGCTCCACCAGCTGTTGCAGCGGCAGGGAGCCGAATAGCTCGTGCGCGCGGCACATTCCAGCCGTGACGCCCGGCACGCCCACCGAGCGGTGCCCGGTGGCGTTGGCGCGGCCTTCGACCTCGTATATCCCGTTGCCCACGACCGCCTGGCCGGTGACTCGAAACATGTCTGGCGTCGCGGCACCGGGAGCCCTGTGGCCGTAGTCTATGGCGACGCTGCGCCCCTCGGCGGCCACGTGGACGATCATCTGGCCGTGGCCGGCGATGGAAGAGCTCCAGGGCTCGATGACCGCGAGGCAGAAGCCTGTGGCGATGGCGGCGTCGACGGCGTTCCCCCCGCTCTCGAGGATATCGACGCCGACCTGGGCGGCGATTGGGTGCGCAGTGGCGACCGCGCCGTGCTCGACGACTACCTCGTCCTTGTCAGGCCTCCAGACACTGCGTGTGTTCAACGGCACTTACCTCCCCAGGCTTGAGATCGTTCGCAAGTTGCCCTGCATACTACCGCCGCGCGCCCGAGACGGCAAAGCTATGCCGCAGCCAACGCCCCCCTGTGCTCAAGGTCGCCGAGGCAGCGCAAGTCTCGTGGGGAGCTTCCGGCGATCGAGCGGTGCCGACGGCTAGTGCTCGTGGGGAGGATGGCTCCCGCCGGGAGCCTCGGGGGCCTCCACTCAACATCCAGGCTGCCCGGGATGGCCACAGCAACGACTGGCGCGACCAACCTTGATCGACAGATTTGCGAGTATCTGCCACAGACGGACGTACCATGGCCCGGGGGCCGTCCGAATGATCCTCGCTGACCTACGCAGGGAGCGGAGCATGCCGGCAGTATATCAGTGACGCGGGAGCTACCCCGCCTGAGCACCCACGGCACAACTGTAGCGGCGAGGCTTGCGAGCTAGGCGGCCTCGATGATCGAGCCTGCGCAGAAGCGCTGTCCCCCGGGTCGGTCGTGGAAGTAGTAGATCACGAAGACGCGGCCGTCGGGCATCAGGGCGGCGTGCGGGTATCCCAGGTCGTGACCTCCGCCGTCGTCCCTCAGCACAACCTCATCGGCAGATGGTGCCTGTGTAGCTGAGCGTGGACCCGGAGTAAGGCAGGCGCCGGAGTCCCTCCCGGTCGAGCTGTCGAGCCTTCCTGCCGTGCTGGGATACGATGCACGGCGTACCGGTTGAGAGAGGAGAGCGATGGGCGAGTTCTGGATCCAGGACGGCGAGCGAATGCTGTTCATCGGCGACAGCATCACGGACTGCGGACGGCGCGACAGGGCCGCTCCCCTAGGCGACGGCTACGTGAGCGTTTTCACGGAGCTTGCCACGGCCAGGTACCCGGAGAGGAGCATCGAGTGGCTGAACATGGGCATCGGGGGCAACCGTACCACCCACCTGAGGGAGCGGTGGCAGACCGACGTCGTCGACCACAGGCCCGACCGCCTGTCCATCAAGATCGGCATCAACGACCTGCACAGCTACCTGCGGAACGACCCCGACGGCGTGCCACCCGATCGCTACGGCAGTATTTTCGACGAGATACTGTCGTCGACCCGCCGGGCACTCGGCGGCATCCCGATCGTACTCATAACCCCGTTCTACATCTCAACGGCCCTGAACCACGAGTTCGAGGGCGCGGTGCTCCGGCTCATCCCCTCGTACATCGACATCGTGCGAGAGATGAGCGCCAAACACGACACGCTCCTCCTGGACCTGCATGACGTGTTCCAAGAGCAGCTGAAGTACCGGCCGCCCGCCGCGTTTTGCCCGGAGCCGGTCCACCCGAATCACTCGGGCCACGTGGTCATCGCCAGCGCACTGATGGAGTTCCTCACGCAGTGAGTGTCGCAGCCTTAGTTTAGCGAGGTGACAAGGATGCCCTTCGACGACAGGCCCAGCTTCCTCATCCTGACTACGGACCAGCACAACCCGACGTGCATGGGTTACGCGGGGCACCCGGTCGTGCGGACGCCCAACATCGATGCGCTGGCCGCCAGCGGCACCATCTTCTCCCGGGCCTACGTTGCCCATCCCCTCTGCACGCCGTCGCGGGCCTCGCTGTTCACGGGGCTGACCACCCGCGGCCACAGGGTCCGCATGAACGGGATACAGCTCCCATACGACGTGCCCACCATGCCGGAGGCGCTCAGGCAGGCCGGCTACCGCACCCACTACGACGGCAAGCCGCACCTCCGCATCTCCAGGACTCCCAACGGGATGCCGCTCGACGAGGTGGACCCGTTCCAGTTCCCCGAGGCGCGGGACATGTGGCACTCAGGGCGCGTCACGCGAATTCCGACGCCCTACTACGGCCTCGATGAGGTGAACTTCGTCAACGGCCACGGCAACGGCTCATGGGGCCAGTATGTGAACTGGCTGGACCGCGAGCACCCGAACGAGGCGCACCTGTTCCACGACGCCGTGCCCCTGGAGACTCCGAGCCCGGCTGCGGAGTTCTACACGTCGTCCTACAAGTGGGCGCTGCCCACCGAGCTTCACCCCATGACCTGGACATGCGACCGCACGGTCGAGTTCCTGAACGGCTACGGGCGAGACAGGCGACGGGGAATGGTCCGACAGGGCCGTTCCGAGGGCCCGTTCTTCGCATGGTGCTCTCTCGCAGACCCGCATGTGCCCCTGGCGCCTACCGACCCGTATTGCTACGAGTTCGATCCGGACGACGTCCCTCCGCCCAACCGCCGGGAGGGCGAATTCGACGACCTGCCGCCCCATATCCGCAAGATCTACGAGACTCCGAAGAAGGGGAGGGACATCGACCCGTACAGGAATGAGTGCGCGGCCCACTACTACGGCCTGATCGAGATGATCGACGACAACTTCGGGCGCGTTATGCAGGCGCTGAAGGACAACGGCCTCTACGACAACACGGTCGTGATTCTCACGAGCGACCACGGCGAGGCGCTGGGCGACCACAGCATGTGGGGCAAGGGGCCGTACCACTACGACGGCGTCATACGCGTGCCGTTCCTTGTGAGCTGGCCGGGCCGCTTCGAGGGCGGCGCAACCCATGACGGGGTGATCAGCCTGCTCGACTTCGCCCCGACCATCCTCGACATTGCCGGGGTCCCGATTCCGGAGGGCAACAAGCCGCCCGCGCTGGGCTGGTCGCAAGAGCCGGAGCCCTGGCCGGGTCGCAGCCTTGTGCCGATACTGGCTGGCGAGGAGACGGGTACGCCCGGCATGGCCCTCGTCGAGGACGACCAGGACGACCTGGGATTCAGGCTGCGGACCCTGGTTACGGAGCGGTACAGGCTGACGGCCTACTCAGGACAGCCCTACGGGGAGCTGTTCGACCTCGTGGAGGACCCGGGCGAGATACGCAACCTCTGGGACGACCCGGCGCACAAGGGGCTCAGGGACGACCTACGCCTCGCCCTGCTGGACAGGATCATGTCGACCGACTACCCGCTTCCCCGGAGGATGGGCAGCTCCTAGCTCGCGGCTTCTGTGGGCCGGTCCTTTCCCTGGACGAAGTCCTGGGGTTCCCTCGTGTGGGAGCCGGTCGGGCCGCTCGGCGCTCGGCCGCGATTCACGCAAACGCGGGCGCCCGGCCGGAGCCGGACGCCCGCGTGCATTAGGCGCTGTTGACGGCTCGCCGCGCCGCTAGTCGTTGTCGCGCTCGGTCACCGTGATGAAGGCGTCTGTGCCGCCGTCCTCCGGGTCGTCCACGCAGCCGTCGGGGTTGCCCAAGTCCGCGCAGAGCACGTAGTAGATGGTGTTGGTGATCTCCAACGTCCCGTTGTCCGAGTCGTCGTCCTCGTCGGCCGTCACCGTGATGGGCACGCCCACGTTCCACGGGTAGGACCATTCTGGGTCGACGATTCCGTCCGGGGCCTCGTAGTTGCTGGGCAGCAGCCACTTGAACTGCTGGCCCGCCAGGGTGTTGCCCAGGTCGTCGTCGCCGTCCCACCACAGCGCCACCATCACCGGCCACCCCGGATCGGAGGTCAGCTTCACCCGGTAGGTGGCCTCGCCTCCCTCGTTCACCGTCAGGCTGGACGGGGTCAGCGACACCCGCCACGTGCGCCCGGGGTCGACGTACTGGCTCAGGTGCGCCCAATGGCCCGCTCCGGCGACGTTCAGCGCCCGCACCTCGAAGCCGTAATACCCCTTGACGTTGGGCACCGTCACCGTGACCGAGGTCCCGCTGGTCCGGGTGGGCCTGACCACTTCGCAGAACTCGCCGCGGTCGTGGGTGCATGGCCCGTGCGCCCTGTACTCGTAGCCCGTCACTCGCGAGCCGCCGTCGTCCAGCGGCGGGTCCCAGGCCAGGGAGACCTGCCGACCGCTCACGCCGGTGACCCGAAGGTTCTGCGGCTCCCGAGGCGCCTCGGTGGGTTCGCCGTCGGTGGTGGCCGACACCGGCGCGGACCACTCGCCGGCCACGCCGGAGCGGGTCACCCCGGCCACCCGGTACCAGTGGGTGGTCCCCGAGTGCAGCCCGCCGTCGGTGTAGCAGAACAGCGTCTGACCGTTGATCGTGCAGGTGCTCGTGTGGCCGGTGCGTTCCGACTGCCAGACGTCGCCGTCCGTTGAGTGCTCGATGTTGTAGCGCGCCGCGTTGCCAGACGCCGGCGCCTCCCAGCTCACCCGTATGCGGTTCTCGCCGTCCGCCTCGGCGAACAGGCCCAGCGGCGCGTCCGGCCCGGCCTCCGTCGTGGTCGCGCTGGCCACGCTCGACCAGGCCCCGGCGGGCAGCTCGGCGTCCATCGTCCAGGCCCGGACCCGGTAGTAGCGGGTGGTTCCCGGAGGCACGCCGTCGTCCACGAAGCGCAGACCGTCTTCCGCGAACACCGTCGCCAGCCGGACCCAATAGTATCCGTCGGTAGCCGAGAAGTCCGAGTATTCAAGCTCGTAGTGGGAGACCTCCACGTCCCGGCTGGACGGCTTGCTCCACGTCAGCACGATCTCGTTGGGCCCGTTGGCCCGCGCCCGCAGGCTGCCCGGCGCTCCCGCCCCCGTGCCCACGCTCTGCCATGCGGTCCACTCGCCCTCGCCGGCGCTGTTGCGCGCCTTCACGCGGTAGTACTTCACGTCTCCCGCGCCCAGACCCGTGTGGGTCCAGGTGGTGACGGAGCCGCCCACGGTCCGGTCGTTGGTCCGGCTGTCTCCGTCGGGGCTCTCGGATATGTCGATGACGTAGCCGGTGATGGGCGGGCGGGAGGCCGGGGCCGTCCAGGTCAGCACCGCCGCGTTGCCGCTCTCCGACAGCACCGCCGCGAAGTCGCCCGGTATCTCCGGCACCTTGTCCACGGCCCTGGTCTCCGCCCACGGCCCCTCAATCCCGTCGTCGAACACCGCCCGTATGCGGTAGTACCTCCCGACCCCCTCCGTGTCCAGCGGCAGGTCCAGCTGCGCGGTGGTGGCGCCGGCCGCCAGCGGGGGATCGCAGGGCGCTGCGGGGTACGCGCGGAGGCAGTCCCAGGGGTCGCTGGTGCGCTGGCGCCACTCCAGATCGTATCCCTCAACGGTCGCGCCCTCGGTGGCCGCCGGTAGCCAATTCAGGTCTATCCACGTTCCGTCCAGGGACACCGTGGCCGTGAAGTCCCGCGGCGCCGTCGTCCGCACCTGGGCGGCCTCGCCCTTCGAGGGCAGGGACCACGGGCCGGCGACGCCGAACCGGTTCACCGCCCGCACCCTGTAGGCTCGCAGCTCCGTGCCCGGGTTCAGGTCGGCGTACAACGTGCCGGTCACGGTGGTCGACAGGGGCTCCCAGCGGGTCCCCCTCTGACGCATCACCTCGTAGTGGGTCACCGGGTAGCCGTTCAGCGTTTCCACGGGCTGCCAGTCCAGGAGGACGATGGGCCCGTACCTGCGCGCGCGCAGCAGCGTGGGGGCCTCGGAATGCCCCCGGCCGGTGCCCGTTCGCGACGCGATCTGCGCCGTGTTGTTGTCGGTGACGTGGTCGTAGTACTTGGCCGTGTGCCAGCTGTTGCCCCCGGCTGTGCAGGCCGACTCACTGGACGCCGCCACGTCCACGGCATTGCTGTCGACGCAGACCGTGTAGTCCTGGGCGCTCGCGATGGTCGCGGTGATCGGCGCTCCGTCGGCGATGAGGGTCAGGGTTTCCGTCTCGGCGCTGCCAGAGTGCGGACGAGATGCCGGGCTCTCCAGCCCGTCGATGGTCCAGAAGCCCTCGCAGAGGCCGTTCGGGTCGCAGGTCCCCGGGGCGTAGTCTCCCCGGCTGGCCTCGGCCGCTGCGCCCTCCGGCACCCCGGCCAGCGTCACCCGGACGAGGCCGGCGTCGCTCGGCCCGTTGTTCACCGCCTCGATGGTGTAGGCCCCCCGGTCTCCCGGAACCTGCGGGTTGGCCCCGGCGTCCCGCACCTCCAGCTCCGCCACCGGGCCCACGTGGAACGTGTAGGCGCCGCTGTCGGTGTAGGTGGTCCCCGAAAGGACGCCAGTTGTTTCGTACAGCGCCTCGTAGGTGCCCATCTCCCAGAAATCGACTTTTGTTTCCGCAAAATACTCTCTCGGATCGTTTCCAATTAATGACAAGGAAAATAGGGGACCCACGACCTTCGATCTATCCGGGGCGTCCAGATAGGCAATGTCATTGACGTGGGTGAACGCCCACCGGCCCGGCGCGTCCCCGCCGCCGGGCGCGGTAACCGTTACGCCTTGCATGGCTTGCCAACTGGGGGTGAGCCTTCTGAAATCGAGTATCAAATTCATCAGGTTGCGGGTGGACCAGATCGTCCTCTCGTCTTTCACGACACGCCCCACGGGGTCATCGACGTGGATGATCACCGACTCCGGCTGCAGGTACATCCAGCCCCGGGCGTCATCGCTGGCAGCGTGGGCCGAGTCGGTTCTTCTCTGCTTCAGCACCGTGCTACGGAGGCTAAGGGACACTTCGGTGACAAGCTCAAGCGTATCGTCCGTGCCGCAGGGGTAGTCGGTGACGCCGACGCAGGGGAAGAAACTGAACAGAGATGTATGCCGCAGGCTAGGTTCGGTACGAATAGACCAGGCTCCGAGCAGCTCGGTCGGCGCGTCTCCCAGGCACACCGTCGCCACGTTGTCAAATCTCCAATCCTCAGGGTCGGGAGGCGTGACCTCGGTCACCTCAGCGGTCAGGCACCGCTTCTCCAGGGGGGCGCTCCCGCTCAGGTTCACGGGCACGCTCAGGGTCTTAGCGTCGGCCCTCTCGCCCTGTTCCCCTACGCGCCAGGTTGCGGTGTTTCCCGAAATCGTGGTGTCCGTCATGCTGGACGATGCGAAGGACAGTCCCGGCGTGAGGGTGATCTTCACCTGCGCGTCGACTTTGCGGGAATTACCAGAGCCAGCAAACCTCCTATTTACCGTCGCGACAGTGAAGACGGCCTGCCCGTCCATCGCCGGGCGCAGATTGTCCACGCTGGCCCTCAAACCGATATTACCGACCGCGACCACCAGGTGTTCATCCCCTGCTGTCGTATACGCCCACCGTTCGAAACGACTGTTGTATTCAAATCCCGGCGTCTCTTCCGGCGACGATGAGATGATTTCGGCGCGTACCCTAACGAATCCGGAGATTGCAGAGGAGGTATCCCCTCTGATCGAAAAACCAGGAACGCCAGAACGAACGCCAGAACCGCGTGGCGTGATTTCCGAAATGGTAAATATCCCGTTGGCGTAAGCCTCGCCCGGGCCTGCTGGGGCTATCACTCGGCCTACGGGTTCGATTCTGATCTTCACGTCATAGAACGCCACGTCGCTATTGTTAACTATCTCTACATCGAGATCGTTGCCATAGAGATCGTCCTCCCAAGTAAGGACGAGGTCTCTGGGCTGCTCGGGTATGGAGTCCTCCTGCGCTACCGCCGTGTTTTGTTCCAGCGGCGCAGACAGCAACAGCGCCGCCATCGCTATGATAGCCACGAAAAGTCTTGCCGGCGCAAACACGGTGCGCATGGTGAACACTCCAAAGATGGGATGTCCCAAGCGGCGAGGGTGCGGCGCGCCGTCTTGACGCGCCGCACCCTTCTACTTGAGAGGGAACTACTGCCAGTCGATGCTGAAGTCGGCGATGAGGGTCTTGTGAATGTCTGGGCCGAACTCGCGGTCGATCTGGTATCGACACACGAGTTGGTAGTGCTTCGTCCCGGCCGCATCGCCGCGCAGGTCGTACACACCGTTGCCGTTGGCTTGGAGCGTCATTGCCCTCGTATCCGTAACGTTGCTGTTGTCGTCGATGAACCGGATGGTCCAGGATGCGGAGGAGGGGACGTACCCCTGCAGCTCCAGGTAGGAGCCGGTGACCTTCACGGTTTCTCCGACGCTCGGGTTCGCCTTGGACACGTCCACCAGGACCTGCGGCGGCACGTTGACCAGGTTGACCTGGACGACGATGGTGTCGTCGATGGTGGGGTATCTCTCCGTGTTGTTTTCGTGGTCCTTGCTGTCGGTGACGCTCAGGACCAGGTCGTAGGTCTGCTTGGCCTCGTAGTCCAGGACTGCGCCGGGGGCCACGGTGATCTGGGCCCCGCCGTCCCTGTTGGTGGCGTAGAACTTGTCGGCGCCCGTACCCCTTAGCCAGAACTCCAGCTCATCGTTGTCGCTGGTGAACACCCGCACCGGGGCGCCGACCGCGGTTCCGCCCTCGGAGTTCTCCTTCACCGACCGCTCCACCCCGAAGGTCGGGCGGTCGTTCACGACAAGGGAACCCACCTGGAAGGTGTACTCCCTCACCTCACTGGTAACCGTGGATTCCTTGCTATCGATCTTCTTCCAGTCGCTGCCGGCTCCAGCGGGCTTGGTCTGCCGCACGTGGCCCTTGATGTGCACCTCCAGGACGTAGGTTCCGGGATGGGTGAAGACCCATTCCAGGTGCTCGTACTCCCCGACCTCCAGGGGCATCGAGTTGACGTCGGTGTCCAGGCTGTTCCACACGAGAACCGACTTGCCCTTATCGCGCTTCTCGGGCTCATAGTAGGTGAGCACCTGGGGCAGCTCAGAGGCATGTGGGCCGTGGTACCGGAACGCCTCCAGCTCGTACTGGAAGGGCTCGCCCTGCCTGTTGCCGTCCTTATCTTCATTCTCCCAGTAATCCTTGTCGAACTGGCCGGCGGAGAAGCCCAGCACCAGGTCCGAGGGACCGGTGCCGAGGTCGGGGTCTTCCAAGCGCAGCCAATGGACCTTGGTTCCGGCGGGCAGCGGCAGTTTTTCTTTGTTCGGTCCCAGTAGGCCCAGAGCCTTTCGGACTCCGTCGTACGTCGCCAGCGAGAGCTTGGTGGTGCCGGCCTGCGCGTCGTCCGCCACCACGTCCGCCTTGTGCGTGTCAGTCACGTGGATGATCGTGGAGCGGAGGTCGATGTCGGTCTCGCTGAGGGTGGTGACCTCTTTCGTGCGCATGGTGATAGGATCGGTGACATCCTTATGCTTGGCCGCGGGCGGGCAGAGGTTGTTGTTGAGGGTGCCGGTCTTGGTCTCGTCGCCCAGGCCGGAGTCCGGCAGCCAGTAGGCGTCGAAGAGGGCGTAGTGGCCGCTGCTCTTCTGCGCGGCCGGGTTGGCGGGGAAGTTATCCGGGTCCTTCCCCGGCCCGCAGAGCGGGGGCGTGACGCCGGGCCCCTGGGCCGAAGCGGTGGCGAAGGTCACCGCCAGCAGGGCGATGACCAGGGCAGCCATAGCCACCCCCGCCGTGTAGAGCTTGAATCGATTGGTGACGTTGACAACGATGTTGGTCATTAGTTCTTCAGGTTCTCCTTTTTCCTAGTTAGTTGTGATCTGTCGTTGCGGTGTGTGGACCCTGGTTGGAATGGCGCGCTGGAAGGCGCGCGTGTGTGTTCTACATCGGTATGCTCTCCTTGCAAGGTTGTGCGCGGCAGGTGGGCGGCTTCGGCCCACGTCCTGCGTCGTTTGCCACCTTATTGCGATGAGGTATCACTAGCTCCGAAAAAGAGTGGCGCGTATCGGGACGGCCGTCGTTGGAGTCTCCGGCCCATTCCGTATGGCGCAAAGCGGGCTCGGCCGCGCCAGCGCGAGGTACATGGCTCGCGACCGCGCGACCGCGCTGCTGATGCCTCCGTGATACCTCATATCGTTTAAGGTTGTCGCTCATCTCTTCGTGACTGCCTTGTGGGGAGGTGGCGGGCTGCCTGGTCAGTTGGCCGGTTCCAGATGCGCCCGACATTCCAGTTTAGGGGCAGGGGAATAAAATGAGGGTAAAAAGACGTGCGAGTTCTGATAAAATAACGGTGAATATCGACCCAATTTGCCAGAATCGGCCCAGACAGGCTCCTTCGACAGGCTCAGGACAGGCCCTTCGACGAGCTCAGGACAGGCATTTCAAGAGGAGGTGCAACGTTGGAGAACGCCGACCAGCCCGTACAGGGGGCGGAGCCCGCGTCAGACCGCCTCTCCCGCCTCGGGGAGGCCAGCCTCCGAATCAACGAGAGCCTGGACGTGGACACGGCGCTCCAAGCCGTGATGGACGGCGCCCGCTCCCTGACAAACGCGCCCTACGCCGTCATCGTCACCCTGGACGATTCGGGCGCGGTGGACGACCACCTGGTGATGGGCTGGGACCCCGGCGACGTGGAGCGGCTGTGGCAGGCCCCCCAGGGGCAGGTGTTCTTCGAGTACCTGAACGCCCTGGCCGGTCCGCTGAGGGTGGGCCACCTTGAGGAGTTCACTGCCTCCATCGGCCTTGCGGAGTTCCGCTCACCCGTAACCCTCACCGCGTTCATGGCCGCCCCGATACTCCACCAGGGGACTCGCTCGGGCCACATCTACGTGGGGCACGGGGAGCCTGGCCGGGAGTTCACGAAGGAGGACGAGGAGACCCTGGTGATGTTCGCCTCCCAGGCGGCGCTGGTCATCGCCAACGCCCGGCGGCACCGTGAGGAGCAGCGGGCCAGGGCGGGCCTTCAGACGCTCATCGACACCTCGCCGGTGGGCGTCGTCGTATTCGACATGAGGACGGGAGCGGCGGAATCCTTCAACCCGGAGGCCCGCCGCATCGTCGACGGGCTGCGGAATCCGAACCAACCACCGGAAGACCTGCTGGGGCTGGTCACCGTGCGCCGAGCCGACGGGAGCGAGGTCTCCCTGCAGGAGTTCCCCCTGGCGCAGGTGCTGAGCTCCAGCGAGACGGTGCGGGCCGAGGAGATCGTCATGGCCGTCCCCGACGGTCGGAGCGTGACCGTGCTGCTCAACGCCACGCCCATCCGCTCCGATGACGGGGAGTTGGAGTCGGTGGTGGTCACCATGCAGGACATGGCGGCGGTGGAGGAGCAGGAGCGGCTGCGGGCCGAGTTCCTGGGCATGGTGAGCCACGAGCTGCGGATGCCCTTGACCTCCATCTGGGGATCGTCGATGGCCTTGCTGGAGGACACGGCGGAGCTGGACCCCGCCGTGATGCGCCAGTTCGTGCGCATCATCCTCGACCAGGTGGGCAGCATGCGCACCCTGATCGACGACCTGCTGGACGTGGCCCGCATCGAGACGGGCGCGCTGCCGGTGGACCCGGAACCGGCGGAGGTGGCCGCCCTGGTGGACCGGGCAAGGAGCGCCTACACAAGCGCCGGGGGCCGGAACCACCTCGCGATCGAGATAGAGCCGGACCTGCCCCTGGTGATGGCGGACCGGCGGCGGATCGTCCAGGTCATCGGCAACCTGCTGTCCAATGCGGCCCGCCACTCGCCCGAGGACTCGGTGATAAGGGTGAGCGCGGTGCGGGAGGGCGGCCAGGTAGAGGTCTCGGTGGCCGACCGGGGGCGGGGGATACCAGCCGAGGACCTGCCGCTGCTGTTCCGCAAGTTCTCCCGCCGGGAGGACAGGGATGCGGGAGGCGACACCGGGCTGGGCCTCGCCATCTGCAAGGGGATAGTGGAGGCGCACGGTGGGCGCATCAGGGCCGAGAGCGACGGGCCGGGCCTGGGGGCGCGGTTCGCCTTCACGCTGCCGGTGGTGCAGGAGGCGGAGCCGGTTCGTCGTCCCAGGCGCGGGCAGGCGGGCGGGCAGCACGCGGGAACGGTCCTGGTGGTGGACGACGACCCCACGATACTGCGGTCGGTTAGGGACGCCCTCGCGACGGCGGGCTTTCGCCCGGTGGTGACGGCGGACCCGGAGGAGGCGCTGGCGTTGATGGGGGAGCACAGCCCCCGCCTGGCCCTGCTGGACCTGATGCTGCCGGGGCACGACGGCGAGGAGCTGATGGGGGACATCCTGTCCGTCTCACGCATACCGGTGATATTCCTGTCGGCCTACGGCAAAGACGAGACGGTGGCCAGGCTCCTGGAGAACGGGGCGACGGACTACATCGCCAAGCCCTTCTCGCCGACTGAGCTGGTGGCGAGGGTGAGGGCGGCCCTGCGCCGGTTCGGGGAGCCCCGGTTCCCCGCGCCGGAGGAGCCCTTCGTGCTGGGCGGCCTGCGCATCGACTACGCCGAGCGCAGGGTGACGGTGGATGGGGAGCCGGCGTCGCTGACACCCACCGAGTTCGACCTGCTGGCGGCGCTCTCGATGGAGACGGGACGGGTGGTGTCCCACGACAGGCTGCTGAGGCGGGTGTGGAGTCCGGGCAAGCCGGGGAACATGCGGGTGCTGCGCACCACCCTGATGCACCTGCGCCGCAAGCTGGGCGACGACGCAGCCAACCCCACCTACGTCTTCAACGAGCCCCGAGTCGGCTACCGTATGCCCAGGAGGGAGACGACGCAGCCGGACGAGGAGTGAGGTCGCAGCCTTCGCTCACCCCTCGCGGTTGGCTCTCATCCGGCGCAATGGAAAGCGGGCTCGGCCTACAGGGTCAGCGTGAAGGAAAACGAGAAGGTTCTTGATTTTATCAAGTCTGGTGGGCTGAAGGGGATGATAGATGGCACCGTGTTCGAGTTGTGGCTAGGGGGACTCTAACGGCTATAGACTACTTGGCCCAGCCTAATCCGTGAAACAGAGAACAGCACAACTCATGCTTCCCCAGCATGACGGCAACTGCTTGGCCAACCCAGGCCCTTCAGCCAGGAGAGGGCGACGCTCTCAGCGTCAGCATCGCTCAGGGTGGGTACTTCGGCCAACTTTCAACTGATGGGATAGCCCCTGATGAACTCAGAGTCGTCATCAATAACAACTGTCAAGCGCTTTTCCAGTGCGGACTTAACCCACAGACGGACATGACGCCTGATATCATCGCCACAGTGCCATATGCGCGCCTCATCACCACCCTCTGATGATTCATGCCATAGAGGGTGAGCATCCCTAAGCCCGTACGGGTCCACGTACACATACGCTTCGTTCCTGCTTTCGAGTTCGGCGATGGTGGCCTGTACATCCCTTGTATGCGTCACTGTGCCGTTTTCCTGGCTCCCAGGTAGCACTCCTTGCAGCATGGTCTTCCAATGGTGCGACAGTGCTTCATCAATGCGCTTCAATTCTCCAATGGTCCAACTCGTAGCATCGTGCTTTGTCGACAGTACCGCGTGTGGATCATCTGCTACTGGGTTCCCAATGGTGCCCGATACGTCAACAGAGTCCCAATTCGGGAACTGTCGCCTGCCCATGATGTTTTTTAGGCAAACGACAAATATAGATGCCGCCGTAGAGTATAGATCGACATTCTCTGAGACTACTTCACCATGCATGATCTCGGACCGGTGCCGATAGAAGGATCGCATCTCCTTCTCCGCCCATGATTTCTCGTCTTCCGTTTCTGCATAGAGCCAGGCCGCACGTTGTGCCAGTCGTTTAGTTACACCGGGCTTGTACTTGTCGGTGAGCATAGCCTCAAAGGCTATAGCAAGGTCAAGGACACGATCTGTGTGACCCATCCTTCTCGTAGTGGACTGGAATCTCGATATTGGAATCTGTAAACGTCGCTTCACGTCCTCAGCACATGCCGCGTATTTGCTTACAAGAGAGAGGACCTCCCGAGTATCCAGGTAGGGCAATGCGGAGTCTGATGGGAAGACCGGGACGAGGTGATTCAGAATGGACCAGCCACCAATTGGCGTGTGTTCTACTATGGGAAGGGTGTCGACTAGCACCTGGTCCATGATATGGGTCGATGCGAACGGGTAGAACTGTCGTTGGGAAACCAGAGTCTTGATTCCGCAGAGCAAGCCTATGTTTTCCTTCGCAAGTCCTTGGAAATGAACCACTGGAGGTATGTCTCTGTCAACACTCCAAGTGCCAGGGCTGACATTTGCCTCGACGACCAACGCACATCCCAGAGATTCCTTCGCTAATGATGTCATTCCTGGAGGAGGATCCGAGGATAGGCCAACCAACGATATCGCTTGGTCGGCAGGGATTATCTCGCAGTAGTCATCAAGAACGATCTCCCTGGATACCTTGGTTCCGGTCAAGAGGAAGACGAGCCTTATCGGGAATGAATCTGTTTCAAGGAAGTTGTACAAAGCGTCCGTAGCTACGTCAACGGAATTTACAATGGCGCTCATGACAATCTTGGATGAAATAGCAGAAAGTGGAAGTGCCATGCCAAGCGAACTGACAGGGCTGCCAACGCACGTAATATACTTTCGCGATCCATCGAAGTACTTGTCGAGCGGCGACAAAGACCTGAGGTATTCTGACAACTTGTTCCGGCCAATGGTCTCAGGAGGTTCATATTGCTGAGCTAGCCTCCTAGCAGCTTCTGGCGCTGCCGCCCGAAGTTCGGCAATCGCGACGAGGAAGTGGGGCAAGTCCAAGGGCGATAGTCCCCGACTACTGGATCGAGGGAATAGACAGGCGGTTTCATCAACCGCGCGGCCAATCAGGTGGCGGAGTTCAGAGCGAGTATGTTGCATCGATTACATGGGACTCCAGGGTGCCCAAATTATGAGTGTGAATTGGTGCAGGTCAAGGTCAAGCCCGGCAAGGCCGCCATCACTCGATGCCTACACTTGACTACAGCCCGTTAGGGGAGCGGACTCCGCTGAAATCGTTCTGAATGGCGGAGTTCGCAGTTGGTGCGTCATGGTGGGCCTATTTTGACGATAGACAGAACCGTCTTCGAGTTGTGGCTAGGAAGATTGTAGGGCCATTATAGACGATAGACAGTACCGCTCTAACCCGCTCGGGGCGGCAATGACCTGGTGGGCAAGGCCGAACCGCCGGGTGGGGAGTTCACCTCCGTCAGCGCCGGCTCTCTGCACACCTGCGGAGTGAAGACGGACGGCACAGTCGCCCCTGCTGGGGTTGGAACGATCTGGGCCAGGCAGAGCCGCCGGGCGGAGAGTTCATCTCGGTCAGCGGCGGGTATGCCCATACGTGTGGAGCAAGGACGGACGGTTCGGCCGCATGTTGGGGCGCTGACGGCGACGGCGAAGCAACACTGTCTGCCAGCAGCTAGGTGCTCGCGGAGCTTGACGGCCCCCAGTCTGGTTTACGACTGCGTCAGAGCACCTTCTTTGGCCAGCCAAATCTCTCAAAAGCTTCGACTTGCCTGCCGATGGGGAAGAATGTTGTGCCCCACTCCAACCCTCCGTAGCCTAGTTGTTCTTCTTTGGGAGAGTAGAGGCTGTATGCATAGGCTCCGCTGGGAGTGATCACGATTCTTGCTCGGACGTTCGATGCTTCGTTTTCCTTTAGGCGAATTACAACGAACCGCT
This sequence comes from Dehalococcoidia bacterium, assembly GCA_965116315.1. Lineage (GTDB taxonomy): Bacteria > Chloroflexota > Dehalococcoidia > Lucifugimonadales > CAJWER01. Next base: position 3,485,084 of record OZ220672.1, on the reverse strand, counting down.
CTCTCTCAATGGACACGGTATCCACAATGTCTCCGAGCCTCCCATAGATGTTGCGGACGCACAGCATGGCATACCAGCCCGCGCTAGCGACGTCCTGCCTAAACCGCTCCTCAATGTCCTTCATCTTCAAGTCCAGGACTTCGATCGCTCTGTAGGTCTTTGTTATCTCGTCGGGTGTATTGACTTCTTCCTGCCAGACCTTACCCACCGGGCTCACGGGGTAGGTAGGGTCATTGAGCATTTCTTTGAACGACTTGTAGACACGACCTGTCGCAGTCCATATCGGGATGGCGGGCTCGTCGGATTCCGAAAGCCGTTCGTCCAGCTCGAACTCATCCAGGGCGAGCTCCTTCGCAACCTCCTCGTCACTTTGTTCTTCGCCTGGCCCTTCTGCAGAGTCGACAGGACGAGGAGTTGAGAGTGGCTCATTCGGCTCATGGCCGCCTTGGCCGCCGTGCCTCGGCTCGCTGGACTCGTCCTCCTCGGAATCTTGGGTCCAGGTAACTGTCTGCTCCTTGACGGATTCGCGGAGACCCCCGTCTGTAGACAATACCTCACCATCGGGCCCCCTCGCCTCAAATCTCCACTCTTCCCGTTTCGCCGACCTCCGCCTTGCGGTTGCTTGCTTGGAGACAGGCTTCGGTCTTTCAGCCCCGGCAGGCGGCGAATCTGCTTCTACATCCGCTCCGGAAGACAGAGGAACACGGGCGTGACGAACCAGCCCGTAGGCGGTTTGCTTCAGGGCGTCTCTCATCATCCCAGAGATTTGGAGAACGGCCGTTTCCTGTTCTGCACCTTCGTTCAGGACGACGAAGCGATATTCCTGTTGCCCCTCATACCTTTTGTCCTTCACAAACATCTGAGCAGCGACCCGCTGTTCATTGTTTGTGATGCCCTCAAGCAAGTCGTATACGCCATCGGTGTAGACCACCGGCCCGTGCAGGACCCACTGGGTCTTGTGTTTGGTCTTCTCGGTTTCGACCCCGCCCGTCGAGTTGGTCATCGAGCCTTCACTCAGTTGAGGGCCCAGTTGATCCGCGACCATGTGCGCCAATGCGTGGGCGAACCTTGCCGGTTGGCCGATCACGGACACGTGATCGTAGTCTTCGGAAAGGGTTTCCCTCCAGGCTTCCAAATCGTCTGTCGCAGGTTGGATCGATGTGCAGAAGACCCACCATTCCTTGGCATAGGTTAAGCTCTTGGTCGCTGTGTCCGTGTTGCTCTTGGTGTTGGACTCGCTGTATTTGAGTCGCAGACGTCTGTCCAACAGCTCAAAAGCCTCGTTAAGGTCGGAAACGGCACGTTGCCTCGTAGACTCGGCTGCGGTCTCCCGGGTGGTGACGACTGATTCCTCTCGTGCCAATCCTTCTTGTATGTCCAGTATTAACCCCTCACCATATTCCCGGAATCTGGAAGGATTGGATACCAGGATTGTTTCAGAATCCTCGAGTGCGTACTTTCGCTCGCACCCCCTAACGAGGCCGGTGATAGGAGTTCTGGTCCCAGGTGGGCGGAGGTCGACGTAGCTCGTCATGATGAGGTGTTCCGCATCATTCAGGACGAATCCTTCATTGACCCAGATCATGTCGTATTCCATTCGTTCCAACTCTCCCGATCACTGAGTAGACTGACCAGTCTGACCAGATGCAGTAGGAAGACGACTACAGTCCGTTCTCACCGACCGAAGCGTCCAACCGTCGAATGCGAGCAGCTATTTCGAGTTTGGGAACCGGACTCCTCGGATCGTCCCGCATCGCCTCAAGCACCCCCACGACTTGAGAAGTCGATAGAATGCCGGCCTCCAGTATGCTGTCGACGACCCACAGCGCATCCCGATGTACGATCCCCTTGGATTGAGCGACGCTGCGCATGGTCCTGTCCTCTGTCAGCAGGGGCCATCCTTGACGGTCTGCAATTGCGAGAGCAAATGAATCCACCAAGCTCAGGGCCGGTCGCTCAGACTGGTAGGCGACGGCCGCTCCCACGCCTTCGGCATCCAATGATTCCACCCTCAGTCCGAAGTCGAGCAGGTCCTGTCGGCTGTACGCACCCAGGTCAATCAACTCCTCATGAAAGAGCAGGTCCGGCACTGCGAACTGAAACTCGAGCTGGAACATCCTATCCAGCAGCTCTCGCTTTGAGAACTCGATCAGGATGGAGCTGTCGCTGACTAGAACTTTCATCCATAACCCTATGCCGCCGACCCAGCCATGATGGCTTCGATCTCGCTGACTCTCAGTCTGAGCAACTCGGCAGCCTTAGATTCCGAAATCTCATTCTCTGCCAGGGCTCTCAAGCAAAGGCGGCGAAAACGCGTGGGGCTCTCCTCCCGTTCGAGAGGACATGGCTCATCGGTCCTCCAACTGCTACCAATGCCGCTGAATATGTCCTCATACGTGGATTGGGTGATGATTCCCAGCTCACGCATTCGGACAACCAGAGACGCAGCACTGATGCCGAACATCTGCTTGATCTCGACAAGTTCAGCGAAGCCGAAGTTCAGGCGTCGCCGCCCCACTTCGCGCACCAGTTCCTCCTCGGGTGCAAGGAAGGCGCCGGCAAAGCGATTGCAGGCTTTCTCTTCCGGGACATCCGATGGGATGCGCAGGAGCAGGTGTCCCAATTCGTGGGCGATGGTGAACCGCTGTCGTTCGAGAGACTTGGTCGTGGAGCAGACCACCACCGGCACGTCGGCTCCGCCCAACCTGCGAACGCGAGAACTCAGGCCATCCACCGATCCGGGCAAGCTGAACTTGAAAACCTTGATGCCCCGCTCCTCCAACAGAGAAGTGATGTCTGGAATCGGCCCACCGCCGAGATTCCAGTACGACCGAATCGAAGCGGCTACACACTCCGTATCCTTGACGGCGTTGATTCGGTAGGGCGCGCCGTCCGGTTCTTCCCCCTCTGAGGTGTCGATCCCCAAGATCTCCTCCACCTGCAGATAGCGGTCCACATGATCGAGGACCTCTCCCTCCACGACCGCGCGGTCCCGGGCCCGGGTGGAGGCCAGCTTCCTGAATTCAACCGAGTCTAGGGAGACCCTTGAAGGGCTCAAGAGGTGACTCAGTGGTACTTCAAGGGCTTCGGCCAGGGCGATGGCCACGGCTGAGCTCGGCACCATCTCTCCTCGTTCGTACTTGCCGATTGCCTGAGCCGACACGATGCCTCCCATGTCTGCGGACAAGGACCGCAGCGACAGGCCACTGCGTTTTCTGGCGAGCTTGAGACGTTCGCTTAACATGGCCCCCTCCTTTCAGTTTACATTTTATGGTACAATTGGCTCGATTGTAAACCGAGGCGCAAGGGGCGCGGAAACCAGGTCTCGCCGGGTTGGCACCCTTGGCCCGGCAGGACAAAGGACGAATCAGGAGGAGGGACTGACAGGCATGACCCGCGACCGTACAACCACCGCACGTTCCATGAGCGCGGGGACAGCGCAGTCATCGGCGTCTACGGATTCCCGGAGCGCCGCCTCAAAGGTGCGTCGGCATGTCTGAGCGAACCACCAAAGGGCGCCTAATCGTCTTCGAGGGACCGGACGGTGTCGGCAAGTCGACACTTTCTCTTGCCCTCGCCGATAGGTTAAGGGCAATGGGTCTTCCGTGCCAGCACCTATCCTTTCCGGGGAAGGATGCGGGAACCGTTGGCCGCCTGGTCTATGAGGTCCACCACGACTCGGCTAAGTACGGCATACAGGAGATCACAGCCGCAAGCCTGCAGGCCCTACACATCGCCGCACACCTTGATGCGATTGAGCGGCGAATCCTTCCAGACCTCAATGAGGGTCGTTGGGTCATTCTCGATCGGTTCTGGTGGTCCACCTGGGTCTATGGGCGTGTCGCGGGTATCGACAGGACAACCTTGGACGCCTTGATCCAAGTGGAGCGTCTCCACTGGAAGGGTGTTCAGCCCGATGCAGTCTTCCTGATAGACCGGTGCAACGACTCCTTCGACAGCGACAACCGGGTGCAACTCCGGGAGGGCTATGAGGTCCTCTGTGGAAACGAGAGGACCCGGTACCCGGTCCATCGCGTCCAGAACGACAAGCCGGTCGATGAGTCCATGCATCGCGTGCTTGAAGCGCTTCGAGGCCTTTTCCCCGACGCTGTGGGCCGGAATGCACCGGCCCAGGACAACTCCACCCCGGCACAGACTGGTCAGCTGCCTCTACTGTCGCATGACGGGAGAGCCCCGTTGGTCGCCACTGAGCTGAGAGGCGCCCGCCCGACAGTCGTCTACGGCAGCTACTGGAGGTTCGCGGCAGAACGGCAGGAGGTCTTCTTCCGCAAACTGGAAGGACGCCCCGCTCCGTGGACGGAAGACCCCATCATCGCCAGGCACAAGTTCACCAACGCCTACAGGGCATCTGACCGTGTAAGCCAATACCTCATTAAGCACGTCATCTACGAGGGCGAACAGAGTCCGGAGGAGGTGTTCTTTCGCACCATCCTCTTCAAGCTATTCAACAAGGTCGAAACGTGGGAGATGCTGCAAGATCGGCTATCGACTATCTGCTACGCCGACTACTCCTTCGAGAGATACGACCGAGCACTCACCGAGGCCCAGGCTTCCGGCGCAAGAATCTACTCGGGGGCATACATGATGCCGTCGGGGAGGAGCTCGTTTGGCCATACCCAGAAGCATCGCAACCACCTCCTGTTGCTGGAACGGATGATGGAGGATGAGGTGCCACTAAGGATTGCCGGCGCACCGAGCATGGAACAGGCCTTCCAGATTCTCAGGTCGTACCCGACAATCGGCGACTTCCTGGCCTACCAGTTCGTGACGGACCTCAACTACAGCAATCTCACCGATTTCTCCGAGATGGAGTTCGTAGTTCCGGGTCCCGGAGCGCTCGATGGCATCCGCAAGTGCTTCAGCGACCTTGGCGTCCTAACGGAGGCGGACGCCATCAAGGCCGTCACGGAGATACAGGAGCAGGAGTTCGAGAGACTCGACTTGAGGTTCCGCTCCCTGGGAGGGCGGCGCCTTCAGCTGATCGACTGCCAGAATCTCTTCTGCGAGGTGTCCAAGTATGCCCGGGTGAAGCATCCGGATATCCGAGGGGTAAGCGACCGCAAGCGCATCAAGCAGTTCTACCGTCCTTCTGGAACGCCCATCGCTTACTGGTACCCTCCCAAGTGGGGCATCAATCATCTGATTCCTTCTCAAGGAGGGTCGACATGATTACGCTCTTTCAGGGTGCAACCGCCGATGAGGTGTGGCAGCAGGCGGCCCAGGCGTTTCGACGGTCCGACGGAGTCACCAGTCAGGACGGTAGGGGTGGGCCGACCAGAGAAATCCTTCATGCTGGCATCTCAATCGCTGACCCGCGGCAGCGCTGGGCGGTGTCGAGACATCCAGCCTTGAACCCCGCCTTGGCTCTCGCCGAGGTCGTGTGGATCATGACTGGTCGCAATGACCTGGCATTCCTGGAGTTCTGGAGCAGGGAGTACAGGAAATACGCCGGGGACGGGCCGGAGCTCCACGGGGCGTACGGTTATCGCATACGCCGCCATCTCTCCATAGACCAGCTGGACCGGGCCTTCCGAGCGCTATCGAACAACCCCGACACGAGGCAGGTGGTCCTGCATATCTGGGACTCCAAGATCGACATGCCCAACCCTGATGGGACGCCGGCGGATGACGACATCCCCTGTAACGTCATGTCGATGCCGAAGGTCCGCGACGGGAGGTTGGAGTGGCAGCAGGTGATCCGTAGCAATGATGTGTTTCGTGGCCTTCCCTACAACCTCGTCCAGTTCACCAGCCTGCAGGAGATATTGGCCGGATGGTTGAATGTCGAGTGTGGTACGTACAACCAGCTCAGCGATAGCCTGCATGTCTACGAGCAGAACACGGCCGATGTGCTGGCCTCCGACCCTCGGCCAGACGTCGCCCGCAACACCGACAGCCTGGCGCTTCCCAAAGATGAGTCAGACGAAGTGTTCAAAGAACTCGAAGGGCGCATCGAGATGTTGATCGACCCGAACCTAACGTCCGGGGCGCTTAGGGAATTGGCCTCCTGGGATTCAGCTCCCGAAGCCTATCGGAACATTTTGACGGTCCTTGCCGCTGAGACCCACCGACGCCGGGGCGATACGAATTTGGCTGTCGAGGCCATGTCGTCCTGCACCAACCCCATATATCAGCAACTCTGGGCGCGATGGCTCGCCAGGACTTCTGGACGGAAGCATGGAGCAGAGTCACTCTCTGACGTCGGGGTTGGACTGAGGAGCCACTGAGGGGAGATAGTGCCATGAACCAACGGGTCAAGATCACCGAGTTGTTCGCCAGGTTCCGGCTGGAGAAGGTGAAGCTGGGTCCCAGCTGGGCCAACGCCGAGATCGCAATCGACGCCAGTGATAGCGACGCAGCCTGGGAGCTCTACATCGAGATGCTGACTAGGGTGGTCACCCAGCCCCTCCCGGTTGAAACGGGGGACGAAGAGACTGCCCTGGACAGCGTTTACTCGCTGTTCCCCATCACCAGGGAGGTGCTCCGTCGGCGCGGCAGACGGGCCATCAACTTCACAAAGATCGCCGTCCCCATCCTGAATCAGATCGTCCGGCCGTTCACGGCAAAGTGGCACGGCAAGCGCTTGGCTGGAGACCTGGCAAACGAGGACATACGCCATGAGTTCAGGGACGAACTGGCGACCTTGCAGGAGGACCTGCGCAACTACAATCGCATGCTGGCGGGCATAGCCGGCGTGGAAGACCTCACAGACTTGGAGAAGAACCCGGGGGCGGAATGATGCCGAGAAGACGCCGTCACAACGTGTTCGTAAGCTACCACCACGACCGGGACCAGCGGGACAGGGAGAGATTTGTTCGCATGATGGACGACAACATCATCGACCGGTCAGTGAACATCGGAGACATACCCGGTCCCAGCCCACCCACCGAAGCCACGCTTCAGCGGATTCGGGAAGATTTCATCGCCCAGGTATCGGTTACGGTTGTGCTGGTAGGACAGTGCACCTGGCAGCGAAAGTTCGTTGACTGGGAGATCGGGGCCTCACTCAGGGACACGAGGTCGAGTCCTCGATGCGGGCTCCTGGGCATCCTTCTCCCCGGCCATCCGGACTTCGGGAGAACCACCTATCGCAGCCAGCTGATTCCGCCGAGATTGGCGGACAACTGCGACGGGGGCGACCCATTCGCATCAATCCACGACTGGTCGGATGACCCGGTTGAGGTGCGTGGGTGGATTCACGAGGCATTTCTAAGGCGGAAGCGACAACCCGACCCTGACAATAGCCGTCTGCCATTCGGGAGAAACTGGAACGGCAACTGCACGGCGGGTTGGCGGCGATAGGCCGCTCTTGAACAGCGGTACGAAAAGAAGAGAGAAACGGGGGTAGATACCATGGCCGACGACATGCGCAACGTCTTCATCAGCCACATCCACGAGGATGATGAGGGCATCGACAAGATCAAGGGGCTCGCCGAGAAGCACGGAATGACGGTCCGGAACGGTTCGGTCACTTCGGATAGACCCAATTCGGCGACCAACGAGGACTACATCAAGTACCAGATTCTGGCGCCGCGCATCAGATGGTCCAGCGTGCTCGTCGTATACATTTCGCCAGACACCAAGCACAGCTGGTGGGTGGACTGGGAGATCGAGTACGCTCACAGCCAGGGCAAGAGGGTCGTGGGCGTGTGGGAATGGGGAGCGAAGGAGTGCGAGGTACCGGAAGCGCTCACGCGCCATGGGGATGCCGTCGTCGGATGGAACGGAGAGAGCATCGTCGATGCCATCAACGGCGATTCCGACGAGTGGCGGCAGCCGGATGGGTCTGCCTGGGACTACCGTCCCATCAAACGTTATGCCTGCCGGTAGTTCGCCATGCCCGCCAGGCTGTACTCATACATCGTGGCCAGGGACTTCGGATTCGCTCCGAATCCGTTCTACGGGTTTTGCACCCTGGCGACGTGCAAGCCGCAGATACGCAAGAAGGCCGAGGTCGGAGACTGGATCATAGGCACCGGCTCCAAGTCGAAAGGCAGGGACGGACGTCTTGTCTACGCCATGAGGGTCACCGAAGCCATGTCCTTCGACGAATACTGGGCCGACAGCCGCTTTCAGCGCAAGCGGCCTGACATGCACGCCAGCGTGAAGAAAGCCTTCGGGGACAACATCTACCACCGCGAGAGCGACACAGCCCCGTGGCGCCAATTGGATTCACACCACAGCCATGAAGACGGGACACAGAACAATAGGAACGTTCAGAACGACACTCAGGTCAACCGCGTACTCGTGAGCGACGATTTCATCTACTGGGGTGGTAGCGGTCCACAGCTACCTCATTTCCGCGGAGAGACCGTTTGTCATACCACGCAAGGCCATATGTGCAATTTCCCCAGCGAGGTGGTTGAGGATTTTGTTGGCTGGCTTCGTAGCTTCGACGACAGAGGCTACTGTGGCATCCCCTTAGAGTGGACTTGAGCTGGCTTGTCAACGGCCACACGCACTCCGTGAAGACTGTCGAACGTCACCTAGATGGCGGGCTCCAGAGGACGGCGAACTACAAACCTGTTCTGATTTTTCCCAAAGAGCTTATCTAGTCCTTACGAGCTGACGCAGCGCCAATCGATCATCACCCACAACAAAGATACTTGCCATGGGAGCAATATCGGCTGGGCAGGAACCCCTCTGCCGCAACTCTGCGATGTTGCTATCTACAGTGTTTGGGTTGGGGCCGCTGCTCCGCCCTTACGTCGCGGTAGGACCTCATCAACTGGCCCACCTGGGCCGCTCTGGCCCACTGTACTTCGCGCTCCCCCATGAAATTCAGTATGTACATTCCCGCTTTGGAGTGTCAAAAAACGCCATATGCACAGACTCTTCGACGCGCACAAGCTATTGTGGTCGTTGTGGGGTTTCATTGGACGCGAATACCTCGATCACGGAACCACCGGTTAATTCATTCCACACGGTGGTCTATCAACAGCCGTCATGGATAGGTGAATGGAAGATGAGAAGACGTCGGAGTGGCAGTCGTACTCCGCAACTCAACAGAAGACAATCCGGCGGGGACTGAACATCCTGGCAAAGGTCGCCATCCGCGCTCACCTGCACCAGCAGACGTCTGGACCCCGGGCTTCGCAGGCGCCGAGACCCTGGCAAGAGGGCTCGGACTGAGTCGCTTCAGCGTAGAGTCCGCCACGTCCAGTCCCCAATCGCTCTTCCTCTCGCTAGGTCCAACAGCAGGGACCGGAAGGTTGACCCTCGGATGAGTAGAACACGTGAACCCACTCCCGTGGCCCTCTACGCCAGGGTCTCCAGCGACCGCCAGGATGTGGACTTGTCGGTGGCCGCACAACTGCGAGCGCTGAGGGACCACGCCGAGAAGAGCGGCCAGGTGGTCGTCCGTGAGTATGTCGATGAGGCCGAGAGTGGCTGGATCGACGACAGACCACAGTTCAACAGGATGATCGGAGAGGCCAGATCTCCCGATGCCACATTCCGGGAGATCTTGGTCTGGAAGTTCTCACGGTTCACCAGGAAGCGCGAGCACGCCGTCGCCTACAAGTCCATGCTCCGCAGGCGCGGCGTCAGGGTCGTCTCTATAACCGAGAACGCCGACGACACTCCAGCCGGCAAGCTCCTCGAGGGAATCATCGAGAGCGTCGACGAGTTCTATTCGGAGAATCTGATACCGATGGTTCAATCGAAACAAACTCTTCCGTTGGTACAGACAGTGTGATCTCCACGTTGTTGTCGCCGTCGATGGTCACCCCATCGAGGAGAAGCTCCAACACCTCGCGGCGTCCCTCGTCGGTCAGGTCGTCCAGCCTGTTACCCATCCTGTCGGCCCACTCCACGATGTTCTCCATCAGGATGCGCTTCTCGGCCAGCGCCGTCTGCTGAGCGCGATACTCGTCCAGCCTTACCCGCAGCGCTTCCAATCGCTCCGTGATGAACCTGCGCTGACGGTCCAGCTGCCCTTCGGTGATCTTGCCCGACACGTAGAGCCTGATGGCCCGGTCCTCCTCCATCTGGACGCTCTGAAGGTCGCGCTCCGCTCCGGCAATCTCCTCGGCCAGTCCGCCGCCGTCTTCCTGGTCGCTCATGGCCTCGATGCCGGCAACGATGAGGCCGGGGTTCTCCAGCGTATTCTTGACCTCACTCCAGACCAGGCCCTCCAGCCGCTCCGCTCGTATCATGGGCTTTGGACGGCACTGGAGGCGCATCTGCTGGTAGCCGTAGCACCTGTAGTACCGGCGCGGAGGGTTCAGCTCGTACTTGTAGAGCTTGCCGTTGCGCTTGACCTCCTTCTTGGTGTTCGCCGAGCCACCCATGAGGAAACCACACTCCGAGCACCTCATCATGTGCTGCAACAGGTAGAACACCTTGGTGTTGCGCTTGGCCCTGGTAAAGCGACTCCTGCGGAGAACCCTTGCCTTCTCCCAGGTCTCCTCATCCACCAGAGGGGGAAACGGGACCCCGATCCACTCGTCCTCAGGCTGCTCGTGGACCTGGATTCCCTCCTCGGTGGAGACGTAGCGTGCTTTGCCGTACCACCAAGTGCCCTTGTAGGTTTCGTTGCTCAGGATGCGCCAGACGGTGCCGTCGTACCACCGCTTGCCTTCCTTCGCCAACGGCACGCCGTCGGCGTTCAGCTGCCGGGTGATGGCGGGCGCACCCTTGCCCTCACGGACGTACATTCTGTAGACGCGGCGCACGATTTCTGCCTCGGACTCGACAACCTCCGGCCTGCCATCTTCGTTGACCCGGTAGCCGTAGGGGACGTTGCCGATTGGTATGCGGCCCTGCTTTGCGTTGCCGCGCTTGCCCATCGACGCGCGCTCCCGGAAGTTGTCCAGCTCGATCTTGCCCACGGCGGCCATCAGCCCGAATGTCTTCATGTCGATGGCGTCCATGACGGCTTCCAGGTTGATGCGGTGCGCCTCGATGACCTCCATAAGGGCGGCGGCGGGGTACATGCCCCGGCTGAGGCGGTCGGACTTCCAGCAGACGATGGTGTCAAAGCGCCCCTGTCTTGCGTCGGCCAGCATCCTCTGAAACTCCGGGCGCTTCTTGGACCAACCTCTGCCCACCTCCTGGTAGCGGGCCGCGATGGTCAGCCCCCTGCGCTCACAATGGGCCTCCATGTCGGATATCTGCTCTGAGATGGAGGTCTTGTCCTCGGTGTCCTGGCTCTTGTCCGAGACACGCGCGTAGATGGCCGCCCGATTCATTTCCGTCTTCCTATATGCGGTTCTCGCCATGTCTGCCTCCTTTCCTGTCCTACAAAATGAAAGAAACCCGCCTCCTGTCGGGAGCGGGTCTGCGAGTAGTACAATTACTTCGCATCACCTGTTACCGCAGGTGGCGCCACGGCCCGGGGTGTTGATAGCATCGCCGGGCCAACTTTCTGCCACTATGATACCGCGATCAACGGAGTCGAGTCAAAGTGAGAGTGTACTGTACTAGCTTCAAAATCTAGTTACTCTCACTTTGTAGCAGGTCTATTGCATGACTGGGAAATGTAGTCTCTTTCGATGGCACCATTAACTCTTGTCATGTGCAGCAGTTGTGAAAATAGTGAGGCCAGGTCTGGCTCTTCTATTGTGGCTATTACTTCTTTAGCCATTGGTTCCTCCTAGGAGGCTAAAATGAATACTCACTCTGACCTATTGCTCAGCCATATCGGCATCAATAGCAGAAAGAGGAAGAACGCGGCGCCGCTAATAATCAATAGCGCCAATCCCAAGTCAATCACCAGCAGTCTGGAATAGGGATGGGCGTTGCTTGCGTCGGCCAGCCAGAAGTAAGCACTGAAGAGCAGGCCAAAGCTCATGAATAACCTAGGTATCCATTCCCACCTATGTCTGAGAGCCGAATAGTTGGTACTGATGAAGAGTATGGCCGAGGCAAGAGCTAGAATTGGAGCCATGAACTTAGCACCACCCGTAACATCCTCAGCCGTTCCAGTATCATTGATCGGTACGAGTATGGCGGAGATTATCAAAACAGACGCAACACATTGAACTGCGCCTGTTACCCAAATCCCTAGACTATGCCAACTAGGCATCAGCTACGTATCTCCTTGGGGTTCCCCAACATGCTAACCAATCCCCGGCTATTGTCCCCCACTATGTATGTCGGGGTTCGTCGGGCGGACTGACGAGGGCATAACCGGGCGCTTTTCGTCCTCATGGCAGCTTCGGCACCGAATGTCGTGGAGTGGTACTTCCTCAATCTGGCTCATTTAGCTGACTATGCGGGCGACAGGTCCTCAATCGCAAGGTCACCGTCGTTCAGGGCGTCCATGGTGACCCGGCTGCCCCAGAGGAGGGCCATGCCCAGCAGCGGGTCGCTGTCCGATTGGAGCACCAGCACATCGTTGGGGCGGCCATGCCAGGAAACGGATCCAAGGTAGACCTGGAAGTCGAACAGTTCGCCATTGGCCAGCTCGAATGTCCGCTGGCCTGCGGGCGCCAACCCCAGCTGGCTGATGGACTCCGAGGGCAATGTCAGGTAGCCGGTAAACCCGGTGTCGAGGACCACCTCCACGGACCGGGGACGGCCCTCGCCATCGATGATGTCCACGGCAATCAGAGCCTGCTGATCGCCGCTTACCCTTCCCCTAATCACGGTGCTCAGGCACCTGGAAACCGCCGACGTGCCTGTATGCCGCGCGGTGTCCGACGCGCACTCCGTATGTCACGGCGTCCGGTCTGCGCTCCAGCAGCCGGCGGGTTGCCGCCGCGTCCCTTGAGTCGATCTCATAGTCGCCGGACTCGATGTCTATGACTACGAACGTGCCCTTCTCGACCGGACCGATTCGCGCCTGGACCTGTTCCCTATAGATGGAATCTCCCAGGGCCGTTATCTCCCCTGGTCCGTAATCTCGGTGAGCCATTGCACCCTCCTTGAGTGAAGTCATGAGTCATTCGTTTCAAGAGAGTGAGATAGGACCTCGTCAACGTATCTTGGGAAAAGAGCCTGCATGGACAAGACAAAGTCGTCCATTCCTTCGAACAGATTCTTTCCTCGGACGCTTCGGTCCACTAGTTCTCGAAGAACCATCGAGTTGATGTAGACGTGCTCTTTGGTCAAATCCACATCGTCCCTCTCAGGAATTACTTGATTGGCGGGCACATCCTTCAATATGGCAATCCATTCCTCGGAGATTGCTTCATCTGGATTCCTTTTGGCATACGATAGGGAGCTAGCCAATACATCTGCAATCTGAACGCCGGGCGACGTCTTCGAATCAACCAAATTGATTGGGCCTGCCAGATTGTAGATGAATGAAGGGTTGGGTTTGTCGCCGAATCGCAGATAGAACTTGTCCTCACGCCCAATGAAGACGTCGAAGAAGTCGAGGCCCTCTTGTATCGGCTTCGATTCATCGCAATATACTTCGAGCACTTCGAACTCTTCACCACAAGACGCAAGCAGCCAGTGTAGGGCAGTCATTGACAGCTCCAATGACCAATTGGCCAAACTGCCCGAATCCTTCATCACTTCGATGTCATGTTTGATGCGACTCTGGTGGCAGAGTGCGAAGGCTAAGACCATTCCAATTGGATCCGACTGATCGAATTGGTCTAGAGGTGCCAGGACTGCGTCAAGCTGGTCGGGATTCATGCTTCGCATCATGTCAGCGAAGTTCCTCAAGGTACTGCCAACGTTGGGATCGGCTGCTCTATTGCACATGTAAAGGAGAGTTGCGATAAACCGATGAAAACCTATCGCATAAAACAGGGAGTTACGCTCAGCTAACGCAGGCTCAAATATGTGCTCAAAGAACTTACCGGCAAGGGCGTACTCCTTGTTGGCCACCATGACATAGGAATACCGACTGGATTCAGCCAAGAGCCAAGAAATCGCTCTACGGCCTTTGCTATTCTTAAGGAGATTGGCTCCCTTCAGTTCCTGAGCATCTATGCCAAAACGTGAGAGTGCGTCGCTGTGAAGTTGTGCCGCATATTCTTTGTCCATGGCGACACCAGCGTAGACGAACGCCGGTTGCTCTGGATCCAACAGGTTGTTTCCTGTGAATCCTGCCTCGTCAAAGTATAGCGGCTGTGCCTTACCGTTCATGGCCTTTTGCTCTTCAATGTATCTCATATGAAGATACTCTCTCAGCCATCCCTTGGTCAATGCGGCGTGTGCTCAGACCCCACAGTGTCCCTGGCACTCGTTGCCGAACCCGTCCTGCTGTCCATCCCTTGCCATGTCCCTCTCGTCGACCGCGACCGCCTCGGCCAGGGGCATCCGCTGCCTGTGCAGATAGGGGGTCTTGTCGAGGGCCAGCCCACTCCTCAGTCTGACGTCGATCTCCACGGTCTCGGCGAACAGTTCCGGCCAGCGGCGCTTGGTCTCGACCCACCGCTGCCGTGACTGGAAGGGGCAGGCGACGCAGGCCGAGCGTTCCAGGGGTCTGTCGTACCGGGCGGCCCACCAGTCCATGCAGTCCCTCCGGGATATGCCCGCCTCGATGAGCGGGTAGCGGTTCGTCATCCATCGTTCCCGGGAGTCCTTCATGCGGATGGTCTCGTCGGTGGATATGCCGAGCCACAGCTCGACGGTCGTTCCGGCGGGGACGCGCTGCCTAGGCCTCAGTCCCAGCATCTCCCGAATCCTGCGGCGGATGGGCCTGACCTTGTAGTTGTCGGTGCACTGCCGCCTGCCGATGCCGTCGCCCTCTCCTTCGCGTCCCTTGAGGTAGACGGGGATATCGACATAGTTTAGTGATCCTGAGTGGTTGGTGAGGGCCTTCACGTCCTCGCGGAGGCTTCTCCCGTTGTCCACGACGTGGAGGGGGAAGCTGAGCCGGTCCCTAAGCCACTGGACATGCTCGTAGACGCTGGGCGGCTCCCAATGGGTGTCGGCGAAGATGGCGCAGTCGGGAAGGCGGTCGAACGCTCCCTCGCCGGCCATGAGTGCCATGACGGTGGACTGGACGCCTCCGCCCAGGCTGAGTACCGTGAGGGATGGTTCGGGCCGCATCAGGCTTCCGCCTCGGTGCGGTCGCGTGGGAGCGTGGCGCTCGCGGGGGAATCCGCATCGGTAGCGGTCTGCCTGTCCCTGGCCGTGTGTTCGAGCAGCAGGGTGAAGAGGCGCCGCAGCCTGTCCTGGGCGTCGGGCGCGGGGTTGCTGTGGATGGCGACCACGCGCAGCTCGCCAGGGGCTCTGTCGCCGGAGTTCTTCTGTCTCGTCTGGCTCTTGGAGTCGTTCAAGTCGTTGCTCTCGTCGCGTCTGCGTCGCGTTCGACACCGGGGGCAGAGGGTCGGCCCCGGACGGTGAACGCAGGTTTTCCAACCAGTGTGGGGAGTGGGGGAGCGGAGCGTTATCCCCTGGAGGGGACTACGCGCATGTGGTGCCCTTCAGGGGACTACACGGATGAAATCCGATCCGGGGTCCAGGGCCGACGACGGGCAGCGAGGAAGGGCGCGTCAAGCAGCGGCCAGGGGCGCGGGTTAGCGTGGCACCCTCACCCTGGGAAGCAGGTGGCCCAGGCCCATGCAGTCTGCGAGTTCCTGGAGTGCCAGCAGGTGGTGCATGTTGGGCTGGACGCCCTGCCGCCACCGCCACAGGTTGACGACGCTGGTGCCGAGGCGACGGGACATTTCGGCCCAGGTCAGCCCGGAAGCCTTCTGGAAGTCTTCAAGAGCCTGGGCGAAGTCGCCGGTCAGAACTTGGCTGCGTCTTACGCGTTTGCGGGGCATGTGATCAGTCCTCCTTGAGGGGATCCAGGAAGTCGTCTCCCATGAGGATGTCGAGACCGCCCGGTATCCACGGTGCGAGACGCACCAGGGAGTGGTAGGCCCCTCCCGAGGGCTTGGTCCCGTTCGCCCACCGGATGAGCTGCTTGGGCTCCACCCCCAGCAGCTCGGCGAGCTCGTCCCAGGTTACGTCGGCGGCCTCCTTGAGGCGGATCACCCGCTCCTTGAAGTCGCGGGGAAGCTCGCCGTCCCCGTGGGGTACGAGGCGGCCGTCGATGATGGGGTCCCCGGCGTATATGGATAGGCGGGGAGCGCTAGTCGTCGTCTTCATGGAACAGCTGGAAGAGGTCATCGAAATCCTCCACCCCCAGGACCCTCTGCATCCGCCGCCTGATGCGTCCCGAAGGGGCTCGCCCCTCGTTGACCAGCGTGGACAGGTAGCCCCGGCTGATGCCGACCTCGCGGGCCAGCCAGTTCTGGGAGCGGCCCAGCCGTTCCAGGCGGTCCCAGAGGGCTCTTGTCTTGAGCAGGACGACGGTGCGTGTCACAGCGTTCTTGGTTCCCATGTACTCTAAGCGTGGCTTATGATACAGTGTAACCACAGAGCAGGTGGTATGTCAAGAACTAGTGTGCTATTCTTTGACCGCCAGTCACTCCGCAGCTGGAGCGTTGATAAGGGAGTCATCCAGACCATGACCGAAGACCGGGGCTACAGGTGGAAGAGCATCGGCGCCCGCATCAGGGAAGCGAGGCTGAAGACCGGCCTAACCCAGAAGCAGGTTAGCGAGCTGGTGGGGGTCAGCCCCCACGCCGTCTGGTCCTGGGAGGCGGGTAAGATGAAGCCCACCCCTGAGCACCTGTTGGAGCTTGCCTACAAGTGCGAGACAAGCACCGACTGGCTGCTGGGCCGGGATGTGGTGGAGGCCGAGATACTGAAGGAGGCTGACGTCTCCTTCCGCAATGCCATAGAGGGCCTTCCGATGGAGGACCTGGAGTCGATCATGGACTTCATACGCTTCGTGAGGGAGCAGCGACGGAGGAGGGACCGGGCTGAGCGATGAAGCGGGCGCAGCGCAAGGCGGTGGAGCTCAGGAAGAAGCTAGGGCTTCAAGGCCAGGTGGACGCCGAGGCGGTGGCCGGCATCCTGGGGTTAGACGTGGTGCCGTGGCCGATGCAGGTCCAGGAGGAGATGCAGATGGGCCGGTACATCGGCGTGGCCGAGCGTCTGGACCCTCGGTGGCGGCGGTGGGTGATAGCCCACGCCATCGGGCACCGGCTGCTGCACTCCGGCAACCACCTGTGGATACGCGACCATACCAGCCTGGGCGGGCTGTTCGAGCGGGAGGCGGAGGACTTCGCCCGCGCCCTGCTGATGGACATGCGCGAAGCGATGGAGGAGGGCCTGAACGAGCTGTGGCAGGTGGCGGAGCACTTCGGCGTGCCGGAGGAGATGGTGGTGCTTCAGCGGCTCCTACCGATGGAGTGAATCGGTCTACGGCCAAGGAGGGACATGCGATGTTGACGGAAGTACGATACCCGAGTGTAGAGGTCACGGTCTGGGAGAGCTACCCCTTCGGGTATGACGGGGAGGATGACGAGGTCTACAGCGTGGAGAACCCCGACGCCTCCCGCATACTGGAGCGGGTGCGCAGCGCCCTCAGGAGGGCGGGGTCGGCGACGAGGAGATAGAAGAATACACCAAGGAGGCTACCCGTCGTTGCTACAATCACCTGCTGTTCACGACGATGCAGTGGGTGCGGATACACTGGGATGGGCCCGACTACGCGACGGACGAAGATGAGATACTGTCTTCGTCCTCCTCCACTGCGTGACGTTCCCGCGACGGAGTAACAGACTCCCATAAGAGCCGCTGTACGCGCCGCTGCGGCTGCGACTCTCTTGCTCGCTCGTCGTCTTGGAGGGAGGTGTACTCTGGTATATCGTTAACCCAGAGCGGTCTTGGACGAGGAGGCTGATCGGAAACTACTGACCGAGGAGGTGGCGCAATGGCTGTCGAAGGACGTGAAGGGAGTATCGAGGACTCCCGCCCTCCGGGCTGGCCGGAGGACTTCCCGCAACGGCTGGAACGCCTGTTGGATATGGTTGACATGTCGCGGCAGGACCTGGCTCGGTTCCTGGGTGTGACGGAGCGCACCGTTCAGAGGTGGCTCAGCGGAGGAGGGAGACCGAAGGGGGGCAACTACTATGCCATCGTGCAGCTGTCTCGAACCGTGCCCGGCGGCTTCGACTTGATGATTTTTGGCTGCGGTCTTGAGGACGAAGCGGAGGAGTAGGGGCGCGGGTCTTGTGACATTTCCAGGGACCCCCGCTGCCCCTCCTCACCGCCTGACGGTCCCCTGGAGGTATCGTCTCGACGTCTTCAGGTAGAGCGTGGGACCGACGACTCTCTTTCCGGGACGATGAGAAAGCCTATCGCCGGAGGCGGGGACGTCGGGGTGTTACCGCATACCGAAGGATCAAGAATGTCACGAGTCCAAGGCATCAGGAGATTCGAGAGTTGGCTCGTCCAGGAACTGAGGGACGAGGCAATCGACACAGGCGGCTTCGGCCTGTCGGACAGAGCAAACTACATAGCCAGATACCTTCAGGACACAGAGGGGTTGAGCGAAAGCGAGTGCATATATGACAGCCAGACCAACACCTTCCGTGTACTGCGCGAAGTCTCAGAGGAGGTGCCGCTCTTGGAGATTTGCCTGAGGTCCGGCATAAGATTCGAATAGACTCGGGACATCAAGCAAATGACTTCAAGACTAACGGACCTGATTGCACGCGCACCGTGGAGGGAAGCGGTCACCTACCGGGATACCTGGCCACACGAGTACGTACTGTCCGAGCAGGACGGCCAGCAGGAGCTACTGGAGGCGGTCTGCGAGCGATTCCGCGCCGGGGAGGGCGTCTCCTGCCGCTTTTTCCGCATGAACAACACCTACCTGTTCATCGGAGACTACAAGTACTGGCTGATGACACACTGGGACGACCTCGAACCCGGCGAGGACTACGTGCTGAACCGTGCTCGGCTCTACCGCGACCGCCGGGACTTCGTGATCCAGCCCGGAGACACGGGAAAGCCGGAGGACTATCCGGTCAACCCGGCGTATCATAGTTGAACCACTTGGGGGATGCTTTATGGCTGACCATGTCACGTTGATGGCTTACCTTGTCCCCAGACTCACCAACCAAGTCGAGAACGCCGCGACCGAGGCGCTCGGCTACATCCTCAATCGTTCTCCGGGACCCATGCGGGCGTTGAACGACCTGCTTCGGGAAGGTGGCTTCGATGTCGGACCTATTGCCAGGGTGGAGACCCAGGTGACCCACGAGGATGGTTCCCGGCCTGACATGGCCGGCTACGACGAGAACAGTCTGAAGCGTCTTCTCGTCGAAGCGAAATTCGGGGCCGCGTTCCTCGAAGGTCAGGCGAGCGACTACGCGCGACAGCTTGACCAGCCCGGCCCGGCGACGCTGCTGTTCATTGCTCCCGAAGTCAGAATCCAGACGCTGTGGGTTGAGATTGAGCGTCAGATGGCAATGGGGGGCAGGCTGGAACCCATCGACTCACCTCCAGGGGTGCAGAGGGCCAGGGTGGCCTGGACAGAACCGAGTGACACGAAGCTACAGTTGGTGCTCATCAGCTGGGTCCGCCTGCTCGAAAGGATCGACGCCCTGGCTGGCGACGAGGGTGTCAAATCGGATATCCGACAACTCCTGGGACTCGCTCGTGAGCAGGACGCGCAGGTCTTCCTTCCAATTCATGCCGAAGATATGAGCCCCGACCTCGGTCGTCGAGTGGTCTCATACAACCAGCTTGTGGACGATGCGGTGGATGCCAGGGGAGTGCCGCAAAAGTGGATGAGTATAGAGGGGCTGGCTGCAACGGCCCAAAGGTACGGATACGGGCGGTATCTGCGCTTCTCCGGCTTGGACGGAGACTTCTGGTTCGGAGTGAACCATGAACGGTGGGCTGGAAGCGGAGATACTCCGTTGTGGCTCCGTGTTTGTGACCGAACCGGGGTCAACATGGACGAGATCTGCAGGGAGTTGGAGGTGCGGGTTCAAGACGAGTGGATCCCGATCCGCCTCAAGACAGCCGTGGAGTACGAGGAGGTCCTGAACGACGTGGTGTCCCAGTTGAGGGCGATAGCCAGGATTGTAGGGCCGATCTGCCGACCGAGTGATCGCCTGCAGGGGGATGCCAACCCCGTCTGAGTTCACTACGGTCTGATCTCCGCTGCAAAGGAGCTCGAAATGGACGACTATGTGGTTAGCGACTCCGGCGTCAGGGTCTGGACCACGCCGGAGTCCCATCCCTTGCTTCGGCAAACCGACACTACCCATCCGTCGTTC
Organism: Dehalococcoidia bacterium; assembly: GCA_965116315.1. Classification (GTDB taxonomy): domain Bacteria; phylum Chloroflexota; class Dehalococcoidia; order Lucifugimonadales; family CAJWER01. The sequence goes on along the minus strand of OZ220672.1, from coordinate 3,465,027 downwards.
CTCGACAAGCTAGCCGAGACCTACTCAGGGAGAGAGTTGGGATTGCCAAGAATCCTCAGCGAGAATTCCGAAGATGCGCGCACCTGGCACTTCTTCAGCCCACTGCTGAGCGACGGCGCTCGTAGAAGTCAAGTCCTGGAAGAACTCGGTACTGACTCATTCTCAAATGTTCTAATTTGGTTAGCCTCCTTCAATGATGCCCTGTAACTTGTAGAAGGCTGCTCGCTTGGCCTCATCCTCCGTATCAAACCCCCACTGCGGCCACTCGGCAGCACCTCGCTTAATCCAATAGCCGAACGAGTACTTCTCGCTGATGACTATGATGCACTCATTGCGCTTGATGCGTTGGCCGCCGTTTCTGGTGGCGCGCCATCTGGGCGAGTCCATGAACCTGCTGAGCTTGCCAGCTATGGACTTGGCATTCGACTCGCGCCGTCGTGCGGACGTGTAGTCCTCTTCCATGTGCTCGGCGCACACGATCCCCACGTCCAGCAAGTCAGCGTAGTCCGGATGCCTCATGGTATGCACATACCGGATCTCCTGGTGTTCGCACATCTCGCATATCGCGGACGGCTTACCGAGGTCCGTGAAGCCAACACACGACCAGCCCTTATGAGGTACCCCCGGCTCGCTCCATTTGCCCTGTTGACTCATGGCTATCTCCTACTTCCGGGACTTCTCCGAAAATGCTAGCCTGAAAACGGGACGGCCCCGCACGGATTGCAGTCCGGCGGGGCCTCACTGTGGGGCGGTAGCTCAACGGGAGAGCATCGGGCTGCGGTTCCGGGGATGCGGGTTCAAATCCCGTCCGCTCCACCACCATGGGGATTCTACCATATCCCCCCTACAGGAAAAAAGGGGGTACTAGTCGTAGGTCGTCCTGAGTATCCTGTCTCCGAGAATCTTCCAGCCTATCCCCACTCCTGTATCCTCACCCTCACTCGTCACGACGATCTCGGTGACTGTGAAGTCCTTGCCCAATCCCCTAAAGGCGAATCTCACTTCCCAGCCTTGAGGGTGGGGCTCCACGTGCTCTACCTCGACAGTTGCTGCTTTCTGGTATCCCAATTCAAACCCTCCTAAGCGGCCATCTGCACCTGCGTCTTGTACGGCCCTCTCGGACCGGGCGCGGAGTCTAGGCCCTCTACTAGGTCAACCATCAGGTCCATGTCGTAGAGCCTGTTCGTCAGCCCCGCGGCCATAGCTGGCGTCCGCTTGTAGGGCTTGCTCAGGCTCATGTGGGGCCGTATCCAGTTGTAGTAGACGAAGTGGATTGCCAGCTGGTATTCGTGATTCCTCAGCTTCTTGGAGAAAGCATTGGTGCGCCGTGCAAACCTCTTATTGTTCATGCGCACCGTCAGATTCTTGCGCTCGATGTGGGCCGTAGTGCCTGCCTCAGTATCGGGTGCTCCCGTGACGACAACCTTGTGCGCCCCTGCATAGCGTCCCTCGGGCCTCTCGGGCCAGGACTCGGACGGGCCGTACTCCTTCACCAGCTGGAGGTAGTCGACATCGTTGCTGAATGCGCCCCTCACCGCGTTCTCATAGGAGCCGTAGCCGTCGGTGGTCAGGTGGACTCGTCCCGCGAGCCGCCCTGCCAGATCGTCCATGAAGGCAACGGCGGCACCATCGTCGCGCCCGCCCGTGTACCAGGACACCATCATCTTGGAATCAGGGTCCAGCGCCATCCACGTCCACGCGCTACCCGCGTCCTCTGGCGCTGCCTTCGTACCACGCCACAGCGTCTTGTCCTTGGCGTAGGTGAAGGCCCACATCTCGTCACACTCTATTCGGCTGGACTGAACATTGTGGACTGCCTCGTCGTGGAACGCTAGACAGGCCTCACCCGCTTGGGCGAATAGCTTGCAGACCGTGTTGTAGGACACCCCCGTTACTCTCGCGGTCGCCCTCATCGACGACCCTTCTACCAGCATGTGCAGGACCGAGGAACGCTGCTTCCGACCTAACCTGTTCATGCCGTATATTTTAGCACAAACAGGCGTGTTTGTCCATTTGGCGCCTTGCAATAGACGCAGGAGAGGGTCAGATTGTCGGTATTCAGGAAAGCCGATTCCTGCTTTTCTAGGTCTTCTTGCAGGCAGGCTTGGCGGGCTTGCGGATGGTCTCCTTCGCCTCGCCGGTTGCGATTCGTGCCATGAGTGAGGCGTTCGCCCTGGTATCGGCCGGGCGCACCTGGCCCTCCGGTCCTATAACCTCTGCCTTGGGCATGTCCATCCTCCTATACCTTGATTCTAGCAGTATCCTCACTCCCAGGCGAGCATTTGTTGCCCGGTCTTGTCGTTACACCATTCGGGCCACCGCAGAAACAGGATGGGGTAGAGCTCCCATCGCAGCATTATGGCACCGTAGACGGACTCCTTGGCCTCCGCCAGCGCACTCCGTGTCCTCGGGTCATAGACCTCGGTGTCCTTGCTTCGGAGCTCCGCGGCTACCACCTTCGTGAGGATGGCGCAGCTGCCGTCCCAGATGTCGGGTAGCCCACTGACCACGCCGTACCCAACGTCCTTGTTGAACTCGTTGGCCTCATGTCGTAGCCGCGCGGCCTCCTCGTACGGCGTGACCTCAATCTTCAGGTAGACCGCCCATCCCACTAACCCAACAGCGGCACAGCCCACCACCAGCAGTCCGAATACCGTCCTCTTGTCCAAGGTTGCCCTCCGGTGGCTTGAGGATACTCACTGCCAAGTAGAGCAACCCGTTTGTGCAGGCCACCCGGAGGGCATGTAGTGAACATGCCCCAAGCCAGACTGACCCACACAATGCGGGCAGATTACTCTACTTGGCAGTATGGACGGTAGCACGGCCCATAGGGGCCGTCAAGGAGCGTTTGACCGTCGAGGGGTGGTCTGCTAGAGTCTCCGCGCCAAGTAGAGACTAAGTAGGAGGACTACTCGAAATGACCAACAATCGTGAGATTCTGACTAGAGACCCTGAGTATATGTGGGCTCACCTGACAGGACATATCCGTGCGATGCAGACGGCCCTGAACCTCTTGGCTAAGAAACACTTTGACAAAGATGACATTCACATGTTGACCTTAGGACCGCTTTCGGGTGAGGGCGTTGATGAGTCGTCGCCAGAGTGGCAGTACGTCCTTCGTGGATACACCAATACGGGGACGGCCATCCTCTCCGATCTCGTTGGTGAACGCGGTGATGATCTTATTGGGCATAGTTGATCTCCTGCTAAACTGCATCAGAACGCGCGTGTAGGGGGTCAATGTGAGGAAGCTACTGGGCCGTGCGGACTGGCCTCTCATTCGAAAGGCACTTCCGGCAGCAACCATAACCCTAATCTTGATCGCCCTCTGGCTGGCTCGTCTTGATAACGAGGTCGCCGCTCCTCTGTTTGCATTGGTAGCTGCAGCGGGTCTATGCGTCAGTGTCGGCTTGAGTACATCGAACCACCCTCGTATAGGCCCGGTCCGCTATCTGACTCTCGCGCTCTCTGCCGCGTCGAGCGTATTGGCGGCACTTATGTGGCTGGAAAGCGTTGACAGGTCGCTACCGTGGTACTTGGTTGTACTGGTTGGGATCCTGGTGTTCACCAGTATTGGAGGACTCTTGCCTGACAAGAACCCAAGTGACGTGACGGGCCCGGCCGACGACGACTAGAACATTTCAAACTGCGTCACTACCAAGAACTCTTGCGCCAATCGTTCCTGGGAGCAGTCTCTTCTCAGTTTCTGGACTCGATCCCGTTCGCCGAGCTGATTTTCTGGCCAAAACTCTCGCCGCCTCCGCGACGACCTCGAAGGGAAGGAGACTCCGAACCGGACGTCCTTATAAGGCTTGGCGACCAGGGGTTGGTGCTAGTGGAAGCCAAGTATCGATCCGACGTCAGCGAACGGACGACACATGACGAGACGCGGGATCAGGTGATCCGCCTTATCGACGTCGGGTCGTGGCATGCGATGCGGGGAGACCTGCGAGATCGAGGTTCGGATCACCACAGTAGCTATGTGGTCGTGTTGCAATACGGAGATTCGCCGACTAACGCTGAGGAGGTCGTTGACCGGTATAGGGGGAAGCCGGAAGCCATTGAGACGGCCTTGCCGTATCGGTCAGATCTTACATCTGCGTCCCGGACGGCGTAGAAGAGGTCTGCGATCTTCCGGTCGAAGACGGGGCGGGCGACGAACTCGCCGCCCTCTTGCGCTCCACGAACTCCCTGTTGGCGTTGACCAGGGTCAGCTCATCTCCGGGTGGGGCCTGGGCCAGGGCGATGCCGCTGGACGGGACCGCCACGAGCGCAGCCACAAGCAGCGCGGCGGCCAGGGGGATCAGCCTCCAGGTTCTACAGGGGGTCCGTCTGACGGTCGATTGCGCTCCCAGGTTGATGCCTCCTCGTCGATGGGGTCGTGATGTCTCCCACCGAGTCTGGAGGACCGGATTGCCAAGCGTTATCCCCTGGAGGGCCCTACATGGATGCGGTGCTTTCCAGGGGACTACACGGGTGTTGTGCCTCCCGAGGGATAACCCAGGGAGGGCTGCCGTGATGTCATGGGGCTGTACAGGGAATCGCAGTTGTGTACAAGTTGTACATCGGGGCGGTTTTCGAAGCTGAATCGGAGGGAATTCGCCCCCTACAGGACGGGAACGGCGAACACTTTGTGTCAGGGGCCGGTTGCGACGGGGTGGTGCATGCTGCGTAGCTGGGATGTACATGTTGTACACCGGCGAGATGCCGGAGATCTGTACATGAGCTGTACAAGTTGCACAGGAGGCAGCGATGAAGGACGGCGAGCAGACTGTGGCTGACGAGGGAAACGTCGAAGAGGAAGAGCACCATGACCGGCTCATGGCGCTCCTGCACGACCTGGTGCGGAAGCACGGCGGCCGCAGCGGCGCGGCGCGTGTGCTGAGGATCGACCGGCGCACCGTGGCGACGTGTATGGATGAGGAACGATTGACCCGGAGGATGAGGAAGGCGCTGGAGCGGGTGCTCCGTGAGAAGGCGAGATCGGCCTCCGACCCACCGAAACCCAACGATGCGTTGGACCGGCGGGTGGAGGCGTTGGAGAAGGACCTCGATACCGTCAGGGGCGAGGTCGGGGAGCTGCGGGAGGGCCGGGCACGGAGAGGGGAGTCGTTGGAACGACGGTCAGCCCGCGGAGAGGCCCAGCAGGGGAACCGCCAGGAGCCTCTCGGGCCTACTGAAGCCCCCAGCGCAACCGGGCCGGTGCCGGAGGAGGCCGCGGCGACGGGCAGGCCGTCGCCGAAGGCCGGATACCCGAAGCGGCTGTATCCCGAGCTGGTGACGAGGGACCCCGCTCCCGACGACCGGCAGGTCTACGGCGAGGCGTGGCCCCTCATCGAGGAGTGGCGCAGCCTGTGGAAGACCCACTCGGCCGGGGGCAGAGGCCTGGCGTGGCTGGAGGTCGAGGAGCGCGTCCGGGAGCTGGAGGTGGCCATGCTGGAGGAGCACGGGCTGACCCTGCCTCCGGAGACGGTGCCCCTGACCGGCCTGTGGCGGAGCACCCAGCTGAACTGGCGCAAAGACACCCTCCGAGACGTGCGCAGGGCGGTGGAGTGGAGATTGCTGGTGAAGCGCATCCGCACGCTGGGCCGCGGCGGACATAGACGCTTCGGAGGGAGCGCTTAGGGTTTTGTGGAACTGGACAGAACACTTCGGGCGGCGATGCCCCGGAACCCTTCCATCCGCACCGGTGTTCGGCAATAATGGAGCCAGTTTCAGGCTTTTCCAGTGTTTCCCGCCGAGAAACCTGGAGGATTCCCCGTCCCCCGAATCCGGGACCGGCTGCATGGGATCGAGCACTGCGCTCTCCGAACAGCCGCCCCAGGGGGTCAGGCCGGACGGATCGAGCATCGCGCTCTCCCGAGGGTCGCCCCGGAGGGACACATTCGCAGAGGCTGAAGCGCTTCTAGCGCCTCGGCCCTCGAACACTCTGGTCGAGGTGCGCCCAGCGTCCCGGCCGGGTTTCCTCACGACCGCTCGACTTTCCCGGGGTCTCTCATCCCCTTCGTCCCGCGTCCGGCTCTTTGTCGAGTGGGGGAACCGGAACGGCGGCGCGATTCACGAACTCAAACGGCATCGAACGTCAAACTCATGAAGGAGGTGTTGAAGGTATGGAAGCATTGCGGGCACACGACATCGCAGAAGGAGGTGACGGGCAGATGGAATCGGCATTGACGGACATCGAAGGTGTGGTTGGAAGGGACGTGAAGGAGGTCTACGTCGGACCGAGCGCACTCTGGATCGCCAGGCTGATACCGCGCCGGGTCAGCTTCGACGGCGGCTGGTTCTGGACGACTGCGTTCTGCCACAGCAGGAAGGCAGGCGGTCTGGCGTTTCGGCAGCGAGCCGACGGCGAGGGCATCGAGGCACGCTGCCACACCGGGGGTTGCTCTCCCGAGTTGGCGGCGGACGCGCTGGGAGGGCAGATAGGGTGGCCCATTCGGAGCGCGTACGAGCCTCTCGCCGAGCCGGTTGACAGGCTGTGGTGGCTCAAGGACTGGCCGAGGTGGAGGATCGAGTGGCACGCAGTTGCTGCGCTGGCGTTCGCCGCGCCGCTGCTGCTCGGACATGCGATGCAGGCCGCCATCCTCGCCTGCCTCGCGTTCAGCGTCGGCTCGTGGCTGACGTCCCGGTCCATGCTGCGCCGGCGGTCAGGAAGGTTCCACCGCTGAGAACTCGGCCTCCGGGCCTCGCACGACTCATCCCGACACGCAAGGGGTCGTCTCCATCCGAGGCGGCCTCTCTTTCTTTGCCCGCAAGCGGGCGCGGATCGAAAGGCAACAAAGCACAGGCACTTGAGGAGGTGCGCGATGACGACGGCAACACTGGCGACTGGCAATCGGACGATGGACGCGGAGACAGTGAGGCCCAGGCGCAGCCTGGAGGAGCTGGTCGACCGGCTCTTCGAGGCGATGGGTTTCAGGGATGAGACGGAAACGGCGGAGACGAGCGCGACGCGGTCGATCCACGAGGCGAGGCGACTGAGGCAGTCGGGGGATGTGGACGGGGCGCTCGCGACCTTCGCAGGCATGGACGTTGGGAAGGCGACGACTGAGGAAGCTCGGTGGGCATTCTCAGAGTGGAAGCAGCTTGTGAAGCGGCGGTTCGGGGACCGCGAAGTGGTGCTCTACACCCAGGGCACCGGGAGGGCAGCCGCCCTGGTGCCCAACGGCGACGGGACGCTTGAGGTCGCAGCCGTGCTCGGAATTCGCTGGCGGCCCGGCAAGGTCGTCTTGGAGCGCAGCTTGCGGGGACTTCGGCCCCTGGGGCGAGCTTGCCCTTGACCAGGGTCTCGTCACCTCCCCGGTGACATCCGCGGCGCGTCGAGCCTTGCGCTTGCTTGCGAGGATCGCCGCCCTCTTGCACTTGCTCGCACGAGCCGGGTGCGCCGCCAGGTAGCAGCCCGTCTCTCAGCCCTTCACGGCGGGGCTTGCACGCTCCGCTCCTTGCTTGCGGGACCTTATCCCGCGTCATCCATCTTGCCCCACCCAGGGGCCCTCCTCCGACTGCGATCGGGGGAGGAACTAAGCCCGATCCACGACGGAGCCTGCCCTTGACCTGATCCAGGGGCTTGCCCCGCACACGGCTTTCCCACGTAGAGCCTGACCCGTACCGCGACACGGGGGGAGTCCGCACCGGCCATTGGCCGCAGCAGCAACAACACAACCCGGAGAGACAGTCCCGACCACGGGGGAACGTGGAATCACGCGGGACTGTCTCCTCCTGGGGAGGGGTGCGTCCCGCTTCTTCACTACAGGAGGAAGCGACATGACGACGGCAACACCGGCAAAGGAGACGGCGGGGCGGGAGAGCGAGCTGAGGGCTGCGGCGAGGCGGCGCGGGCTCACCATGAAGGACCTCGCGGCAATGATGGACGTGAGCCCGGGCTACCTCTCCCGGGTCGCAACGGGCGGCAGGCCCTGGACCCCGAAGATGCGTGAGAAGGTCATGGCGGTGCTGGGAGAGGTCCCGGGACAGGGGACAGTCTACCGCCGGAGCGAAGTGGTGACCGGCGAGAGCAGCTTCATCAGGGAGCGCGCCCGCACCCTGGGCATGACCATGCGGGACCTGGCCGACCGGGCCGGGGTGTCCTACGGGTACATGACGGAGGTGTCCCGCGGCCGCAGGAACATGGGCGTGAAGGTACAGGCGAGGGTCGAGTCGGCGCTCAAGGCCCCGGCGAAGATCGCCCCTGCCGCCTGCGCCAACCGCCAGGAGACCCTGGCCTCGGGCGGTAGCTGCTATATCAGGGAGCGCGCACGCGCCCTGGGCATTTCGATGAAGGAACTGGCAGAGAGGGTCGGGGTCTCCTACGGTTACCTTGTACAGGTGTCCCGTGGCCACAGGAACATGGGCGTGAGGGTGCAGGCGCGGTTGGAATCGGTGCTGGAGGGACCGGCCAGGATTGCTTCCGCCGAGTGCGCCGCCCTGGACCCGAACACCCTGTGGGAGAGGATGGATGCCCACGGCATCAGCCAGAACGAGGCGGCGCGGCGCGCATGCATCAGCTCCTCCCACCTGTCCAACATCATGAACGGCAAGGCCAACGCCTCGGCGGACGTTCTCAGGAGACTCCACGGGGTGCTGTTCAGGAAGACGAAGGCCGAGGAGCGGGTCATGCCCGCCGACCTCAAGGTGCTGGGCTGGCGCAAGGGCGAGCGGAGCGGGATGGTGGTGCGCGGCGCTCGCAGCAAAGACGGCACGGCCAGGGGTCCCGCCGTGCGGACCGGCGGTCCGGTGCCCTGGGGCGCCGACGTGGAGTACGCCTACCGTGCAGGGTACGACGGCACGGGCCGGGTGTCGATGACGCCCGTCGTCATGCCCGCTATCTCCGCGATGCTGGCGCAGCACGAGAAGGCAGCCGCGTAGGAAGGTCGCCACGCCTCTCAGGACGTAGCAAACGACGGCTCGCACCGGGCCGCGGACGCTAGGCCCGCCACAGGCGGACCTTCGCCAATCCAAAGCAAACGCCGCGGGCGTTGCCGGAACCCGGACGCCCCGGCGGGGCAGTCCGTCTCCCCTGCGCCTTCGCGGCGTCTTGGGGAGACGTGCGTCCGGTTCCCGGTGTCGCCCTCCGGCTGACCAACTGAAAGGAGGACGACACGACATGAACCTAGGAGACTTTATCGATAAGTTCAAGGACGCGATAGCCCAGCGGGTGGTCGAGTCCTACCCGCCCCTCTACAGGCCGTCGGAGAACGGCGGCACGCTCCCCAGGCTGCTCAGAAAGCCCCTGGGCGCGCAGGCCGACGCCATCAAAGGCGCGGCCCTATCCCTCAAAGCCCACAGGGGCACCACGGTCGTCGGCGAGATGGGCACGGGCAAGAGCTTCATCGGCGCGGCCGCAGCGTACATGGCGGGCTTCCAGCGCATTCTGGTGATTTGTCCCCCGCATCTCGTGCCCAAGTGGAAGCGGGAGGTGGAGATGACGGTGCCCGGCGCACGCGCCGCCGTCGTAGAGTCCATCACCGATCTGGAGATGCTCAGGTCCTCCATCGGCTCCGGCCCCCTGTTCGCGGTGATGTCGAGGGAAAAGGCGAAGCTGTCCTACCGCTGGAAGGCCGCCGTCATCCAGCGGTGGGCAACGTCCAGGGGCAGGCTCATACGGGAGGAGGAGACGGGGGAGCCCTTCCGCGTGCCCTGCTGTCCGTCCTGCACTGCCCAGGCCGTGGACAAGGACGGGGTTCCGCTGACGGATAAGGCATTGAACCGCAAGAAGCAGGTCTGCGCCGACTGCGGCTCCCCTCTTTGGCAGGCCGACAACTCCGGCCCGGCCCGCTACCCGCTCAGCGACTACGTGAAGCACCACATGAAGGGCTTCTTCGACCTGCTGATCGGCGACGAGGTGCATGAGTTTAAGTCTCGCGGCTCGGCCCAGGGCATCGCCGCCGGGGTCCTCGCCGACGCCTGCGGGAAGTCCCTCAGCCTCACGGGAACCCTTTTAGGCGGCTACGCCTCGACCATCTTCCACCTTCTCTATCGGTTTTCGCCGGAGATTCGCACCGAGTTCGGGCGCTCAGACGAGGGCCGCTGGATCAAGCGCTACGGCTTCGAGGAGCACACCATCGGCAAACCCGACGACGAATCGACCGAGGACGGCAGGTACAGCCGCAGGCGCAAGTTCCGCAAGACGGTGCGGGAGAGGCCGGGCCTGGTGCCATCGGCCCTCTTCCACATAATCTCCAATACGGTCTTCCTACGGCTCTCCGACGTAGCCTCGGGCCTGCCCGACTACGACGAGCAGGTGCTCATGTCCTCTATGGACGCCGAGGAGGACGCGACCGGGTATAGCCAGCGCACCGCCTACAACACGGTGTTCGAGGAGCTCCGCAAGGAGCTGGCCGAGGCCCTCAAGAGGGGCTCCAAGCGGCTGCTGTCCACCTACCTGCAGAGCTTGCTCGCCTACCCGGACGGCTGCACCCACGGGGAGACGGTCTTCGACCCTCAGACTGGCGACGTCATCGTACGGGTGCCGCCTCTGTCCGAGGAGCGGCTGTACCCGAAGGAGAAGGCGCTCATCGACCTGGTGGCCACCGAGCGGCTGGCCGGGCGAAGGGTGCTGGTCTACGTCACCCACACGGGTACCAGGGACATCACCGGGCGGTTGGACGATATCCTCACCAGGCACGGGTTCCGCGTGGCGGTGATGAAGGCCGACGCCGTTGAACCCAAGCGCAGGGAGGCGTGGGTCGCCGACAGGGTGAAGAAGGGTCTCGATGTCCTCATCTGCCACCCCAGGCTGGTCCAGACGGGCCTCGACCTGATCGACTTCCCAACAATAATCTGGGGGGAGGTCGATTACAGTATCTATGTCATGAGGCAGGCCTCTCGCCGTTCGTGGCGCATCGGGCAGACCCGCCCCGTCAAGGTCTTCTACATGAGCTACCGAAATACCCTCCAGGCCGACGCCCTCAAGCTGGTGGCAAAGAAGCTGCAAAGCTCCCTGGCCGTGGAGGGCGAGCTGCCCGAGGACGGTCTCGCCGCCTTTGGAGACGAGGGGGACGATCTGATGATGGCCCTCGCTCGCAAGATCGTCAGCGGAGAGGAGGAGGACGACGAGGCAGAGACGGTTGAGGAGGTGTTCGCCAAGGCGCGGGACGCCGAGAGCTCAGCCGAGGAGCTGCTGGTGGACGACGGCTGGAAGGACGTCGGGATCGAAGTGGAGGCCGTTTCGGTCAACGGAAACGGGACCAACGGGCACCACGCCAACGGCGATCTGTTCGACGTCGGTCCGACGGTCGAGCTTGTCCCGGCCAACGGGAACACGCCGGTCAACGGGAACGGCTACGCTCCAGCCCCCATCAATGGGAGCGGGAGCGGACACCACGAGGACGAGGCCCCGGAGCCTCAGCGAACGCTGTTCTCCTGGGCCGAGTTTATGGCCGAGGAGCCGGTCAAGCCGAAGCGACGCAGCCGGAAGCCCCAGCCCGCAACCATCTCGATGTTCGAGTGGGCGCTGACGCTGGAGCAGGAAACGGAGGCCGAACCGGTCGGCGCGGTGCACTAGGCCGACACGCAAGGGGGGAGGACGCTGGAGAGGCTCAATGGATGCGTCCTCCCCCGGCGCGTCGATGTATGCGGCCTGTTTTGCGTTTTCCGGCGGTGTCTTGCCGCTCATGGACGCCGGCTCGTATGTTCAAACGTTCCTCTCCCCGGGCTCGTGACTGGGGAGAGCCGTCTCACATCGGCAACGGGTGCAACCGTATGGTGGCCACTGTATCGGTCCCGGCTGTTGGCGCAACCTCGCCGCACGCCGGTCACTCCTGCCCGCCTTCCCTCGTGAGCCGTTGGGAGGCGGATGTGTGATCTGTGGGCAGCCTGAGTGCCTCGTTGAAGCTCTGTCCCCGCTCTACGCAACGCGGCACTGGCAGCAGCATTTACGCTGCTGGTGGCTATGAAAGACGCAGAGACCGTGCACGACTGGTTCAATATGAATGAGACGGTAATAGCCATCAGGCCAAGACGATGTCGGTGACCTGACCGACCACACTCAATCGGCGGGCTCTTTGGAGAGCCTCTTCGGAGCCACCGAGCCTGCTGTGCAGCTGATATACCCAAGGCCCTTCTCACCCACATGAGAGGCAGGGAGTGGCTGGCAATGATAGACTCAGAATCCGCCATCCTAGCCCGCCACCACCGCTTGTGAGGGGAGGGCTTTGCAACCGTTGGGGCGTAATTGGAGCAGTCATCGGATTGCTGGCGCGTCGACCGCGAATCACGGTCGAGTTCGTTGTGCCTCTGCCCTGAGAAGGGATGGCGAGGTCTTCGTGCCCAACGCGCTTGGAATCGACTATGGATGGAGAGGAGCTGGAGCGTATGTCCACCCTGTGTCCGTTCGATCTGCTGCTTCATCAACCTACCACTTGGTACTTGGCAGGCTGGTTGCTAGGGCGGTAGAGATTGGCGGGATTCTCCATGCGTTTGAGAACGCTCGAATGAATTTTCGCCGACTCGGGAATATGCCGCATTACCGGACGCCAGATGCGCCACAGCCCTCGCCGAGACTCCTGGATTGCGCCTAGTGGATCGGTATGAAGGCTGCCCAGCCATCTTTCAAACGCAGTCCTTTGTCCCGCGCATTATCCAACATCCATCTCCTGGTTTCTCTATCGGACGGACTCCCTGACGTAGAATCGGCGCCTGGGATGGGCAGGCTCAAGCCCATGCCATGGTTATCGCTGCCTCTCCGGCGGCGGGAGTCCTGCCTGGGCGCATCCCCTCGCGGCGTTTCCGGGTCGGTGAGGGAGCTGCTCGCTCCCGTTGCGGGGCCGTCTGGGGCGACGCCTCTATGATGGTGCAGCCGCTCCCGTAATGCAACGCCGGTTTGACAGCCTGGCTGCGCCCGCACTGCCGCGCCGTCGTCGCGTGCGATGGCTGGGCCTTGAGAGGGAACAGGGGAAAGGGTCCGGCTCGTGCGCGCGGCGACTGCCCCCTCATGGAAGAACGTCCGTGTGTACCGCCTCTTTGCGTTTCAGCGTCTGCGGTCGCGGTCCCGTCGCCAACGGGCGGCCTCTTCCTCGGACAATTGGGGCCACCGTCTCCTGGTCCTCCACTGCCTCCAAGGTGACTTTGGCCTTGAAGGCCTGGCCCAGGGCCATTCCTTGATGGCACCTTGGAATCCCACCGCCTCAAGTCGCCCACTAGCAATTCTTGTGGGTTTGATTGTGGCATCGGTCGCATCTGTGCCAGCCGGGCCGCAACACTGAATTCGCGCAGCTTGGCTCAGTTCCGTGGTGATCCCTGAGCCTACCGCCACCCAGCCCCGCGCAGAACGTCGAGGCATTGCTGCAGAATATCTCCGGGATCGGCTTCAGCTCGCAACACTGTAAGGTGATTTGCCTCGGCCATTCGCCTCAGCGCCGCGTTGTAGCGTTCAATGAACGTCACGTTCTGATCGAACCGGTCGGGCATTGACCCGTCACGCCGCACGTTTCGATCCACCAGCAATTCGGCAGAACCATCGAGAACGAAACAGAAGTCCGGTCTGACAATTCGAGCGACAGCGTCGAACAACCACATAGGCTGAGTTAGACCACGGGCCTCGAACAGTGCCAACATATCGAACAGGTAGCGGTTGCCAATCACGACCTCACCACGAGCTAAGGCCGGCAGAATCACGTTGGCCTGATGAGCATAGCAATCTGCGAGATTAAAGTGCAGCAAGGCTTCCTCCGGAAGCGTTTGGCCGCCACCCTCGCCGAAAAGGGTCCGATGAACGTTTGCGTCATGCCGCCACCACTCCGTTGGCGCCCATGTGGATACACACGTTCTAGTTGGAGTGATCGCATCCAGCAACGCTACCTCCAAGGTGGACTTACCGCTGCCATCGAAGCCGCAAATTGTGAGTAGCGCTCCTGGCTGGCCATGGGACGCCAAGTGGATCTTCATCTCCCCTCCAAGTGGCCCGTCCGCGCTTTCTGAAGCATCAGCGACACTTTGGGGCCTAGCCCAGTCATTTCTATCGATCGCGAAGTCTGGAAGCCGATGTGGTTGCAGGCGGCCTTGGTATGAGATCGCGGCCAGTTACCCTAGTGATCCCTATCAACTCCCGCACCCTTCACCAGCCTCACAGTAGCAAACCAGCATGAGCAAATATAGCATTCGTGAAGTTTTCCCTCAAGCAACTCACCCAGCGAGATTCGTCGAGGGGTTATGACGATGGCTTCACGAGACGCGTCCTCGCCAATATGCCGGTCCCAGTACCAGCGCGCCGTGGAGGTATTTGTTACTCCACCGGCGGCATCCGATACAACACCTATTACGTCGCCTAGTGCGGCGCGTGAGAGAGGTTCGTACTTTCACCTCAAGGTAGTCGCGCACTTCGCTGAAAGGGCGGCTGGAGTTACCCGCGCTGAAGTAGTTCATATACCCGGCCACTTCTAGGTAGTGTCAACGTAGTTCCCAAGCTCTGCGTATGGACCATCAGGATTTGTAGCTCAGAAACCTTGCCTCGGGCACAGGCGCGCCCGCTCGGCCGCCGTCAAACGGTCTCGGACGCAAGGGCCTTCAGGTACTGCTGATAGCCGTCCGCACCTAATTCCTCCCACGCCTCGAGACCCGCCGTGCCGATGATGGCCATGTCGGCCAGGCCGCGCACCTGTCGCACGTCTGCGGCTGTCCTGATCCCGAACCCGAGCCCGAGCGGCAGCGACGTCGCTGTGCGGCATCTCTCCAGGAATGCTGTTACGCCCTGCGAGAGGTCTGTCTTCCGCCCGGTCACGCCCTTTCGTGCGGTGCAGTATACGCAGCCTGACGCTTGGCGGCCTATCGCGGCCAGACGGGAGGGCGAGTTCGTCGGGGTCATAATGAGGATAGGGTCGAGCTCGCGTGCGCGTGCCATCGCGTTGAGTTCAACTGCCTCCTCGGGAGGCAGGTCCGGGAGGATGAATCCCTTCATGCCCGCCTCGGATAGGCTGGCGCAAAAGCGCTTCGCCCCCATGCGGAAGACGCTGTTGTAGTAGCCCATGAAAACGATCTGGAAGCTAAACCGCGTCGCGGCCCGCGCCGCGAGATCGAAATATGCGTGCCACCCCGTCCCCGCCTCGATCGCATCTTGATTCGCTTTCACGAAGGACGGCCCATCAGCAATGGGCTCGCTGAAAGGCATCTGCAACTCGACCAAGTCCACCCCAGCTATGTCCATCGCCTCGAGCATTTCCCAGTTGGCATTGAGGGATGGATAGCCGACCACTACGTGCGTCATGAGCAGGAGTGGCTTCTGCGCCAGTCGCTGGCGCAGGTGGTGGTCGAGGCCCGCCGTCCGAGATACGGTCATTGCTCGTAGCTCGAGGCCTTTCGCCGGATGAAGTCTTTCCAGCCTTCATCGCTGAGCGCGTCCGCGATGGTGAAGATATCCTTATCGCCGCGGCCAGACTGGTTGACGAGGACAGTGTCTGCATTCGAGAGGTTTGGTGCATCCCTGAACGCAGCGACGAACGCATGAGCGCTCTCTAGGGCCGGGATGATCCCCTCGCTCCGCATCGTAAGGGTCAGTGCCTCAACGACCTCCGAGTCGGTCGCCGACTCGAAGCGGACTCGCCCTCGTTGGTGCAGGTAGGCCAGCATTGGCCCGATGCCTATGTAGTCGAGGCCTGCCGCCACTGAATGTGTATCCTGCATGAGACCCTCCTCGTTCTGGAGGAAGATACTCTTGTAGCCCTGCGCAACACCGGGTCGACCCTTGCCGCCGGCGAGGCGCGCCGCGTGCTTGCCTGAGTCGATCCCCTTGCCACCCGCTTCCACACCGACGAGCTCGACCGAGAGGTCGTCGAGGAATCCAACGAAGACTCCGGACGCATTCGAGCCTCCTCCGACGCACGCGTAAACTCGCCGCGGCAACCTACCTGTCGCGTCGAGCATCTGCGTGCGCGCCTCGTGGCCGATGATCGACTGGAAGTACGTCACCATATGCGGGAACGGGTGCGGGCCGCACACGGTTCCCAGCACGTAGTGCGTGTTGTCCATAGACTCCGCCCAGTCGCGGAGGCATGCATTGATCGCGTCCTTCAGCGTCCGCGTGCCGTCGGTAACGGCGACCACGTCGGCGCCCAACTGCTTCATCCAGAAAACATTCGGGTGCTGGCGGGCAATGTCCTCTTCGCCCATATAGATAGTGCACGTAAGCCCGAGCCGAGCCGCCATCGTCGCCGTAGCCACGCCATGTTGCCCGGCACCAGTCTCCGCGATCACGCGCCGCTTTCCCATGCGCTGCACAAGCAGGCCCTGGCCCATGACGTTGTTCGCCTTGTGCGCGCCAGTATGATTCAGGTCCTCGCGCTTGACGTAGATCCGCGCGCCACCAAACATCCGTGTGAGATTGTCGCAGTAGGTCACCGGCGTCGGGCGGCCCGCATAAGTCGACATCACTTTGACGTAAGTCTGCCAGAACGCCGGGTCGCGCCGCGCATTGTCAAAGGCAACACGCAACTCCGCAAGGGTCTCGTGGAGCACCTCAGGTACGAACGCGCCGCCATAGTCTCCGTAGTAGCCTTCGCGCCCCGGTGCCCACCGAAAGAACCATGCTGGCATAGTCATGTCAGAGATACTAATCAGGCTGAATGTGGGAACACAAGAGTACTAACACCAAGAGTACTTAGGCGGCTCCCAGCCCCAAGAGTACAGCCGCATTGTCGTGCGTCAGCTTGCTGCGCAACTCTGGCGACAGGTGTTGCATCTGCCGTTCGATCGCCTGTCGTGAATTAGGCCAGACGCTGTCGGGGTGAGGATAATCCGACGCCCACAGCAGGTGCCCCTCACCGAAGAACGGAATGAGTGCCATTGCCACGTGGTCGTCCTGGAACGTCGCGTATATCTGTCGCTTAAAGAGGTCGCTCGGCTTCGAGACGAGGTCAGCACCGCCCTTGTCGGCCCAGAACTCCTTCGCTTCCCAGAGTCGCTCGTGGCGGTGGTCGAGCTCCTGAACGAGCCAGGGGAGCCACCCGGCGCCGCCTTCGGCCAACACCAACCGCAGTCTCGGATGGCGCTCAAGAATACCCCAAGCGAAAAGGTCGACGAAGGGTTCTACAAAGTTTGCGAGAAACAATTTGGTGGTCTCGAAGACGCTCGCCGCCTTGCCGACAACGCGATTACCTGGCAAGGTGAAGGCTGTAATGTGCCAGGAGAGAATGATCCCACTCTCCTCGAGTGCCTGCCAGAACGGATCCCAAGCCGGGTCATCGAGCTTAGGGATGGTGTTGGCGACCATGAAAACCACCTGGCGTACGCCACCCTTCACCCGTAGCCGCTCAAGCTCAGCGAGAGCATCCTCGGGCGTCTCCGGCAGCATCGGCACGCCTATCAGCCGCTCGGGCGCCGCCTCGCAGAATTCGAGTAGCCAGTCGTTGTAGACGCGATAGCAGGCTGCGCGGAGCACGGGATCGCCGGTCGAAATCTGGTGGACCGGCCCGAAGATTACCTGCGTCGCAACTCCGTCGCGGTCCATGTCAGCGAGCCGCAACTCGGCGACGGCCGCGCGGCGCGGGCTCGGATCGTGGATGCCAGCGCGGTCGAAGGCGTCATAGGTCGCCTTGATCGGCCGCTCCGAAATGGGGCTCGCCGGCGGCTTTCCGATCCAGCGGCCCCAGACCTTCCCGTCGCAGACCCAGACTGACCGTCCGTCGCGATCCTCGACACGCGGCGCACGGTCAAGCAGCGACGCGGGCAGCCGCGCGGTCCACAGATCCGCGGGCAACTGACTGAGGTCCATATGATCGTCGCAGGAGATGAGCCGATCAGTCACAAAACTCTCCGATTGCTGCGTGTGCCGCAAGCGGCTACTGGCGCCGATGCTACCATTCAAGGGGATGAGCCGTCAAGGGAGGCAACCCCAAATCCACCACCTAACTGTGGAGAGTGAGTCTCTTGGGGCTCTTCCACAGCTGTGTACGCATGGGAAGAGGGGCGAAGGCTTAGGATGCCATCTGGGTGTTGCGGGGCGTGCGTCTGAGATGTAGTCGATGGTATCCTGACGATGCTCCGGAGCATTCTTGCCGGATTCGGGTCGAAGGAGGTCGCAGCGCACCCTTAGACTGTCCGAGTCTTCAATTGCTGGTGGATTGTGGGGTAGGTCGCCTACGGCCGTGGTGGTCCGTGACAGAGCAACAAGATCCCCTGGCGAGTCGTGAGCAGCAGGTCGTACGAAGAATGTCCCCTTGCGTGTTATCTACTGGTGGGGAATCTGGGGCAATCTTGACAGCGGGCGTCTTCCGGTGAAAGATACGGGCTAGGAGCCACGCGCCCGTGCTGTCCGCAATGGCTGAGACGGTCTCAGCGCTTCTCCAAATTGGCTGATGAACTGATGGTAGGTGGAGTGACGACCGTGGAGATCTCGACCCCAGTCGGACCCCAAAGGCTTGTGTGAGGATCGGCATTGCTGCGCTACTACGCTACACTGGATCTTAGGACGTTTGAGATTGTTCACCGAATCAATGTGGAGAGACGTTAAGCATGACTGCAGAGCCACTGCATGTCAAGCTGCAGACTTCAGTATCAGTTGTTAATCAGTCGCTTGACACGTCGGATCCCATGGTGTACGTTCTCGAAAGATGGACGAGACTAGCCCCCGCGAAGCCTTGCTCCAGCGAGCCTCGGCCCTGGTGCCCGTGCTGAAGGAGCGGGCATCGCAGGCCGAACGGCTCCGCCAGGTGCCGCCCGCCTCGGTCCAGGAGTTGCTTACCTCGGGCCTGATTCGCATCGGCATTCCCGATCGGTTCGGCGGCACCGGGCTTGATATCGACACGGCGTTTGCCGTCTCCTGGGAGCTCGGGCGCGGGTGTGGCTCCACGGCTTGGTGCTATGCGGTCTGGACGGCGCACAACTGGTGGATCGGCCACTTCCCCGAGCGGTGCCAGGAAGAGTACTTCGCCACAGGCCCGGACACACTGCTCTCGAGCGGGCTTAATCCGTCAAATGGCACGGTCGATCGCGTGAGCGGAGGCTTCCGCGTGTCCGGCCGATGGGCCTTCTCGAGCGGCTGCGACGCGGCGAGTTGGGTGATGGTGGGGTGCGCCGCCTCCTCCGATGACAGGCTGTGGCTGCTGCTGCCGCGCGCCGAATGCGACATCGTCGACACGTGGTTCGCCGCGGGCCTGCGGGGCTCCGGCAGCAAGGACGTCATCGTGCGCGACGTCTTTGTTCCCGGGCACCGCACAATCAACCCGAATCGCGCCGGCGACGACGACCGCACGGGGTGGGATCTGCACAAGCGCGCGAGCTATGGCGTCCCCCTAAAGGTGCTCATCGAGTGGGCAGTGGCCGCGCCGATCATTGGCATGGCGCAGGGCGTGGTGGATGAGTTCACTTCACGAGCCCGATGCGGCACCGGTCCCAGCCGACCCTCGAACTCCGTGCCACTGCAGCTCCGGCTGGCCGAGGCGTCCGCCGAGGTCGACACGGCCCGCATGTTGCACTGCGCCAACGTCCGGGAGATACTCGACCGGGGCAGCCAGGGCAGATCGTTCTCGCTCCTTGATCGCGCCCGCTACCTACGGGACGCGTCCTTTACCGTCAGTCTTTGCGTGCAGGCCGTCAACCGCCTGTATGAGGCCAGCGGCGCCCGGGCTATCATGGACTCTGAACCGATCCAGCGCCTGCACCGTGACGTCCACGCAGCGTCCCACCACGCGGCGCTCAGCTGGGACGCTGCGGCTGAGCAGTTCGGCCGCCGGGCGCTCGGCCTCGGCGCCTAGCAGGCTGCTGAAAAAGAAGATGACAACGTCAATGTTGTTCTCCACGCAACTCGGGAGGGGAGATACATAATGTTCGACGTTAAAGGTAAGGTGTGCGTTGTTACAGGCGCGGGACGCGGAATCGGATACGCCATCGCCATGACCTATGCCAAAAATGGGGGGGAGGTCTTCGGTGTCGCGCGCAGCGTCGAGGAGTTGGCGAAGCTCAAGAAAGACGTTGAGAGTATCGGCGGTGTCGCCTTTGTTATGAAAACGGATGTGACCAAGAAGAGCGACGTCGACGCGCTGGCCGCGGTTGCCGTTGAGAAGTACGGCACTATCGACGTTTGGGTCAACAATGCCGGTGGATTTGTGGACGGCGCATTATGTGATTGGATCGATGTAGAGCCTGACGCCATGGAAAGGATGTGGAGGTTGAACGTCTCGTCCTTTGTATTTGGGGCGCAGGCCGCCGCCCGCGTCATGCGCGCCAGTGGCAAAGGCGGATCCTTGATTTTCATCAGCTCACTTGACGCCCTCAATGCCTGTCCCGGCGGCGAAGGATGCTATGGTGCCGCCAAGGCCGCTATAACCCACATCATGCAGACCATGGCGGTGGAGTTGGGGCGCTACAACATTCGTGTCAATGCAATTGCGCCCGGCCTTGTGCAGACACCGCTTGTTGAGCCTTTCTTATCTACGCCTGAGAGCATCAAGCAAAGATCGCGATACTATCCTTTGGGCCGGATCGGTCAGCCATCCGATGTCGCGAATGCCGCGCTATATATGGCATCTGATGCGTCCTCATACGTTTCCGGCGCGACCCTTCTTGTGTCTGGAGGCGCGATCTTCAACTCGGATCCGATCCGCTACCTTCAATCACTCGCCGAAGCATAAGGTCGGCAGGCTTGGTGTGGGAGAGCACGCCTGCTGCAAGACAACGCCATTGCAGGAACGGCAAGGGCGATCTACACTTACGCACCCACGACAACGTCGATGAGGCGCCCGCCTTGAGCGGTAGAGAGCAACCGAATGACGAGTTTTGAAAAGCTGCACAATCTGAAGCACCTACTCAATCGGCATGATGTTTCACTATCGAATTGGGTAGAAATGAGCCAGCTCGGTTTCTCCGGAGCTCGGATTTATGGGCAATCCGATCATCAGGGTAACTCTTACGTATTGAAGGTAACGTCGGCCCATACTGATTGGATCATGCGGGCGACTTCGGACCAGAGATGCAGGGAGGCAATTCTGGCGAACTCTACCTGCGTTCGCGACGATCAGATTGACTCTCCTGCAATTGGGTCCGCACAAGACGGCGCCGTTTTTTCGATCTTGATGCATGATATTTCTAAGTATCTCTTGTCAAACGAACGACTTACCTACGACCAACTCAACACAATATTGCTTGGGATGAATCGCCTGCATTCGCGAACGCCGCCGTATGAGTCCGATGTACCTTGGTGTTCAATTGAAGATCGTCTCACCATTTTCATGCCTGATCCCGAGAAGCTGGCTGACTTTAGAATTGCCAGCGATATTCTGAAAGGTTGGGAGCTATTCTTCGGCTACTCACCAAAGTACGTCGGGGATTTGGTTCGTTCCCTGTTCGACGACATTGGTCCTCTGAAACGCGCCTTAGGCCAGCTTCCAAACTGCTTTCTACATGGTGACCTCAAGCTCGATAACATTGGCATATACCCCGGTGGCACTCTATCCCTAATTGATTGGTCAATGCCAATGATTGCCCCTGCTGCCGTTGAGTTGGGTTGGTTCTTGGCAATGAACTCCCGTGCCTTACCAATCTCGCTCGATGAAACGATCTCGGCGTATACGTCTTACTCGAATATTGAAAGACGATTGCATGAGCGCCACCAATCTTTGACAATACTATGTGGACTATTGATACGAGGTTGGCGCAAGGCATTGGATGCTAAATCGGGTGAGCCTTCTGAGTTCCTTTGGTGGTGTAAGCGCGCATCGAGTGCCTCAAAGATACTATGAATTGCACACCAAAGATTGGTATCAGCCATCGACAGACAAGACGAGATGCTCGGCCCAAGCTGAACACGGTGTGTCCGCCGGTGTACAGGGACAGCGTAAGGCCCCAGTGCCTGACCTGGTCCTCCAGGAGCATGAAGTAGTCGTGGGTGGTCTCCTGTCGGCAGAACAGTGCACTGGCCACACATCCAGTGGCGTCGTCGACCGCCAGAAGCAGAGTGAACTGCAGCCCCCTGTTTTGCAGCCACCTGTGATGACTGCTGTCCAGTCGGACAAGCATCCCCTCCCGCGGCATTCGCTGACGACGTATCCTGTGCGTGGGTGGACGGCGGCGGCGGGGCCTGACGACTCCGGCACCTACCAAGATGCGCCTGAGTGTGGTCCGGCCGATCTCAATACCCTCCCCCTCTCCGAGTAGCTCACCGAGATGGTGTGGTTGGCGCCTCGGCACCGGGTGCGGGCCAGATGCACAACCTAAGCGATCACGCTGTCCGGCGTGACATTGGCAGGTCGCCGACCCCGGTGTTGCCGTGGGCGAGTGCGGCCGCTCCTTTCTTCCTGTAGGCCGCCAGTAGTCGCTTTTGTGTGGCGTGCGCTCACTCCCATCAAGGTCGCTATTTGCTCAGTCGTCATATGCTGTGCCAGTAGGCTGTTGACGGATGGGATATAGCCGGGCCAAGCGGACTCCCATTGTCGCATAATGAGCACTTCGGCGCTTCCATTCCCCGCGGCCAATTTCAGTTCCATTCACCAAATACTCGGAAGACCCAAATAACCGGGTCCACCTCCAACCTTCAGCTATAAGCGTTACATATCTTTGTGATTGCCATGACAAGATCGTCACAATCCGCCTTCGTCAGGGTTATAGACATTGGAACGTCTATCGTCTCTTTAAGGAGCGTTGCACTTCTCTTGTAACGTTTGATAGTTTCTTCCGGGGTTACCTCGGGAAACGCGAATCTCCAGTTCCAGAAACATCGGATGTTCGGGCGGGAGTCATCTCCCAAGCCGCGGGCGCCGATCCCTTCAGCGTTGAGCGCCTGCACAAACCAACTGACTTGCTGACTGGTAGCTCCTGGTATACGAAACATTAGCGATTCACCTAGGAATGCGCTCTCAGCAATCGGTTGACGCAAGCGTATCGGATCCATGGCGTCCAGGCGCGACGCAACATACCGGTAATTCTCCTGGAAGGTAGCTACTCGCTTCACTAGGCCGCCGAGTTGGTGTCGAGCCATGGCTCCACGGATCTCATCCATACGGAAGCCAAAAGTAGGCAGTGTGAGATCGGAGATGGTGGGGAGGCACGGCTCGGTGTGCCGTTTAAGCTGTTGTTCATAAGCGCCGGAAAGTACTACCGCCCGCTCAAAAACATTGCGGTCTGATGTGAGTAGGAAGCCGCCTTCTCCAGTATTAATGCTCTTGTCGGATTGCGTGCTAAACGCACCAGCTTTACCAAACGTACCCAGCTTCCGCCCCCTCATGCTGACCCCAAGAGCAGGTACAGCATCTTCAACCAGCGGAACTCCATGTGAATCAGCGATGGTAACCAGACGTTCAATATCACATCCGAAGCCACGCATGTGTACGGCAATTACTGCCTTTACTTCCGGCGTTAACTTTGTCTGCAAGTCTGCCGGTTCCATGTTTAAATTCTCGTCGACCTCAACTATGACGGGCGTTGCCCCCGTGAGAATGATCGCGCTGGGAGTTGCAGCAAACGTGAAAGCCGGGCATGCGACCGCGTCGCCTCGCCGGATGCCAATACTAAAAAGAGCAAGTGCCAAGGCAGTAGTGCCGCTAGAGCAAGCCAACGCGTAGCGGGAGTCGAAGAAATCCGCAAGCTCTTGCTCCAGTTGACCAACTTCTGTCTCGCCATGCGGCCTGTTGTCATATCTAAAGAGGCGCCGACTCTTGATGGCTCGCATCGCCGCGGTTTCGTCGCCGTGACTTAGGTCGACGTAGCCTTTGTCGTACGTCGGCCATTCCGTTGTTCGGGTTCTCTGGCCACCGTTCAACGCGAGAAGCGTTTCTCGCAACATCTGGGACATTTTTGTTTCCTCCTGCGGAAAATTCCGAAACGCCGCTAGGCGTTTCGACCCAAAACTCCCTGTAGCACCGCGCGGTGCCATGTGCCTTTGCGCACCTCAGAAGCCCCGGGACGAATTCAAGCCCTGCGCGACCTTCAGGAATGTTCTTCTCGGGGGTCAGATTCGCTTTCGCGTGGAACTGATTGCTCCCATAAGTGTACTGCCTCCAGCAAACCAGACAACTTATCCCTAGTCTCCAATAGTTCGCTGTAGGAGTTCGATTCTCTAATTACGCCAGTCCCGACCTTAGCATAAATCACGTCGTTGTCTAGTAGCGCATTGCGGATGTTCAAGAAGCAGCCGCCAGCCTTCAGGTGCAGATGTCCTACTACTCCACCGTAATAGCGGTGAGGCTCCATTTCTGAATCAGCGAAAGCCAGCAATTCCCGTGGACGAGCCCCTAACAAGGGGAAAATGTTTCCCATCAGGTCAAAGATGGTCACATGGGACAACAATTCGCCAGTGAAAACAGAATGTAGATGACAAACATTGCGGAGTGCCTTTATCCGCATCTCCTGAACCACGCGAATAGAACCATCTTTGCAAAAAGGCCTGAATCGATTCTGTCGATTGCTTAGCGACGATTCATGCTCCCTAATCTGCTTTGGATTCTTGTACAATTCCTTGGCCAAGAACTCGTCATTGTCGCTGGATTTACAAGTCGCTGCGACAACATCTACTGTTAATGCCTGATCGATTATTTCGAGTACGTTTTCTGGGGTGGTCCCTAAAGAGAAAACACCTTTCCGGATACAGAAGAAATGACTAAACGCGTATTCACCATTCATCCGAGCATGCAGCTCATACAACTTGAACGGGTTGTACTTGGCAGCCAGCCTACGTTCATAGGCGCGGGTTAGAGTCATCTTCCCATGTGGGTAATTTTGTAGAACGTCTATAGAATTAGCAAGTCTCTTCAAGAAGCTTTCATCATCCTCGGCGGGGAGCCAGCCGGCAGCCAGTTCGGAGAATGACCTTGGCTCACCAGAATCATTAGGTTGAACCGACAGTGGCTTCTCCAAGGAGGCTCGCAGCATCACCCCGCCTTGTTGCTCGCTAGCGGAGTCTTGCGCGTAAGTGACTTTCCCATCGCTTTGATCGGGCGAAAAGGTGAACTCTACGATAGGCTGTACAAGCAGTATCTGTGGAAGGCTCTTGTCAATGAATCGTCGATGAATATCAGGACTCACGATAAAGAAACACGGAGCCTCTTTTCTCAAGAGCCTCTCGACACGCTTAAAGATCGGGCCATCAGATTGCAAAGTAGCGGCAGTTCTTTGGCCATCCTCAGTGTAGCTAAAGTACCCTTCGCCAACGGACACCGAAACCTGACACATGATGCCGATCTTTACGGTCTTGCTGTTCTTGTTGTGAATGAAATAGCTTCCTTCTGAGTCAGCAAAGCCTGTATTCCGGAAGAAATGACAAGCCTGTTCCCAGTATGATCCGTCCTCGCGTGTATTCACGTATTAGTTCTCATTCGAACGAGTTACGAAGTGCAAGACTCTAATCGCAGCCAGTGCTTGTTCGATGTCCCTGAATAGGTCCTGACTGTCTTTCATCTCCACCGACAAGCGCACAGTTGATTCCGTTTCAGCACAAAGCCGCGATGAACTGAGTGCCCCATATGATCAACCAGTTGACGGGATCGGGTGGCTCCGACCAATAGCTTGAGTGTCGTTTCATGCATAGGATATCGCCAATAGGGTAACGACTGACCAGTTCGATGTCAAGACTCTGTCCTCGTCGGTAGTGGCTCAGCATCAATGTGGGCAATACCCCGACCGGGCTTTGGAAAGGCATAATATGGGGCACAAGAAGGCCCGCCTGACGGGGCAAGCTCTCATCCAGTGGTTCAGGCTGACAACAGATGAGCAAAAGGAACTCAAGGCGCTCGTATCCGCGGGGCAACCTTCCGGGAGTGCCTGTAGCAGAGGACCTCGTCGAGGTGGATGTCGGGATCGAGAGGACGGTATGCCTCGTTGGGATCCCGGGCCGGCACCTTGAACTGCTCGTTGAACCGTGGCAGAAAGTCGTCCAGCACACTGTTGGCCTCGGGGATGGTGGAAGCTCCCGCCAGGCGCAGCTCAGTGACCAGCCTGTCCTGGAATGTACCGGCCATTCGCTCTACCCGGCCCTTGGCTTGGTGTGAACGTGCGAGGATCAGCTCGATGCCGAGTTCGTCCATGGCCCGGGTGAACTGGGTATCGCCGGACATCGCCCCGGTATCGGTCCTGGGTGTGAACACGGTGTGTCTGTCGGTGTAGAGGGACAGCGGTAGACCCCAGCGCCTGACCAGGTCCTCCAGGAGCATGAAGTAGTCGTGGGTGGTCTCCTGCCGGCAGAACAGGGCACTGGCCACACAGCCAGTGGCGTCGTCGACCGCCAGAAGCAGGGTGAACTGCGGCCCTCTGTCCTCCAGCCACCTGTGATGACTGCCGTCCAACTGGACAAGCAGCCCCTCCCGCGGCATCCGCTGACGACGTATCCTGTGCGTGGGTGGCCGGCGGCGGCGGGGACTGGCGAGTCCGGCGCCTACCAGGATGCGCCTGAGTGTGGTCCGGCCGATCTCAATACCCTCCCTCTCTCCGAGCAGTTCACCGAGGTGGGTGTGGTTGGCGCCTCGGTACCGGGTGCGGGCCAGGTGCACAACCTCGGCGATCACGCTACCCGGCGTGACATTGGCGGGTCTTCGACCCCGGTTGCCGTGGGCGAGTGCGGCCGCTCCTTCCTTCCTGTAGGCCGCCAGTAGTCGCCTTGTGTGGCGTGCGCTCACTCCCATCAGGGTCGCTGCCTGCTTAGTCGTCATCTGCTGTGCCAGTAGGCTGTTGAGGACCTGAAGTCTTGCCATCTCTCTCTGGGTCAATGTCACACTCTCCATAGTGCGGACACTTTCCTGGTCAGTTAGAGAGGACACATTCCCTGAACATCGACACACCATCGCTAAGTTGGAATTGACCCACACCAATAGCGGGATGCATCTTCGTCGGGATTCCGACAGGAGGTGCAGCGCACCGAATGTTAGGAGGTGGGTTGGTGAAAGAGTTGTACGAATTGAAGGGCGAGGGGAGTTCGATTCGAGGGATTTCGAGGGAGTTGGGGATCTCCCGGAACACAGTGCGCAGGTATGTGCGCTCGGCAGGGGTCCCCAAGGCCAAGCCCCCGCCAGAAGCGGGGATCCAAGCTGGACCCATACACGGAGCACATAGATGGACGGATGTCGGAGGGGCTGGACAATTGCGTAGTGTTGCTGCGCGAGATCAGGGAGTTGGGATACGACGGCAGCTATCCGACGCTGACCAACTACGTGCGGCATCGGCGCCGACCGCGTCAGCCCCATGCGACGATGCGGTTCGAGACGGCGCCTGGTGAGCAGGCCCAGGTGGACTGGGGCAGCTTCTCCTATGTTGGAGAGGATAGGCGCAAGCGTCGAGTGTGGGCCTTCGTGATGGTGTTGAGTTGGTCGCGGGCCATCTACGTCGAGTTCGTCCGGCGGGCCGACGTAGCGACCTTCATCAGATGCCACGTCAACGCCTTCGAGTACTTCGGAGGTGTGCCCCGCCGCTGCCTTTACGACAACGCCAAGGTGGTGGTGCTGGGGCGAGACGGGGATGGCAGACCGGAGTGGAACAGCCGGATGCTGGACTTCTCGTTGCGTGTGGGCTTCGATCTGCGTCTGTGCCGTCCTTACCGCGCCCAGACGAAGGGCAAGGTGGAGAGCGGCGTGAAGTACGTTCGAGGGAACCTCTGGCCCGGTGTTCGCTTCACCGACGGCGCCGACCTTGACCGCCAGGCTCTTGAGTGGTGCGACACGGTTGCCAACCGGCGGGTCCATGGGACGACGCACAGAGTTCCCGGCGAGATGCTGGCTGAGGAGCTTACCCACCTGGGTAGCCTGCCGTCTCGATCCGGCCTTGCACCCTATCTGAGAGAAGACCGGAAGGTTGCCAGGGACGGCTACGTCCACTGGGAGAGGTCCCGCTACGGAGTGCCCTGGAGATGGGCCGGTTCGACGGTGCAGGTGGGTGTGCGGGCCGGTACTGTGGAAGTCTGGTCGGGTGATATGCGGCTGGCGGCGCACCCCGAGGCCCAACACCCCGGTCAACGCTTCACGCTGCCGGGCCAGTGGGATGGCTTGCCCGGAAGCGATGATCGTCCTCGCAGGGAAGCCGTAGCGGTGCAGATCCCTGTCCGTAGGCCACGGGCACCGAGTAGTCGTTGGTCCGGTACCTCACCAGCGACAGGGAACTGACGCGGCTCACGTGCTTGTCGCTGGCGTCGTAGGGTGTGGCCGGGAGCGGCAGCAGGGCCTCAAGGTCACGCTCCATCCGCCGGCCTATCGTCTCATCGTGTCCTCGCAGCCGTCTGCCCAGGCGCTCCATGCACCTCTCCTCCAGGTGGGCGTTGAGCACATTGAACCTTGGGAACGACGGTGTGGGCAACCTCGTATTCCGAGGAACACCGTTCCCACCGATAACGTTCCCACAGGCCATAGCAGGCCCGGTGCGTCTATCAGGAAGCCAACGTAGTCTACAGCCACCGCCGCCGTGAACAGCACCGCCAACTATACAATGCCTTCCTATGGTCGTCTCGCATCTATGTCTCCTTGCTTGCGGGAGTCCTGATTCTATTTCACTTCCACCGCGTCAACCCACTAACGCCGCCAGTCACACTATCCAACACTCCTTCCAACAACCGTCGAGGGACCGATACAACGGCTTCGGCTGTTCTCGGAAGCCCACCTCTCGATGGTCCTAACGTCTACGGGCGAAGACCAGGCTGTCATCCATCGGGCAGCTGTTGTAACGGGAACCAGCGACCGCTGGACCCCCGCTGGATCAGGAGAATCTCGTTTCTCTCGTTCACTACGAAGCCGAATCCCGCCGACATGGCCCGCCACCGGTATGACCAGATCAGCCAGATCGTTCGCGGGGATACTCTACCAGACAGCAGAACTGCGTTCGGGTCGATGGACGGAGTACCATGCCGCTATCCTCCATCTGGGTCTCGTGGAAGTCGTCGACCCCTGAAGACCGAGGGTTCCCGTGGATAGCATAGTTTCACGGGTCCCTCTCTTTGTTGCTGTTGCTGCTGCGACGTCATGTTTACGTGTCCGGGTCTCTTGTAGTAGCCTTCTCAGTATCCATAGTTACAGGGGAGAGCCAAAGATGGTGAAGTTTGAGGTGATTTCGCAGACCAAGGCTGAACTGGATTCGGCGACCGGCAAGCGGGCCGAGATCATGGTCGAATATATCGGCTATCTCAACCAGCTGAAGGAAGGGGAGGCCGGCGTGCTCACGGCGAGTGGCTCGGACGAGAGTCCCACTGCCCTCCGACGGCGGATCGGGAAGGCGGCGCAGGCCGCGGGGAAGGAGATCGTAATCAAGCGAAAGGATGACGCGATCTACTTCTGGCTCGGCTCCGGCGTTAAGCGACGAAGACGCGAGCGACAGGACACCGCTCCCAGCACGTAGGCCGCGGGGTCATTAGTCCCTTGGGGTAGAGGCTTTCACCGCGCCGCGCCGGTGGCCCGCCCGGAACAACGGAGACGGAGACTTGCTGTCTCTGTGATGGTTTGCCAGAGCTCCAATCCTGTATGGGCGCGAGGGGGCGGGTGACTGACACACAGGGGGTTGTAAAGGAGAGGATGGGATTGAGGAGTGCAATTGAGATCATCAAGCGCTATTGGCCCCGGCTTGTCAATTTCTGGATCAGCCTAGTGGTCTAACCTGATTGTATTGATGGGTAGAGCGATTTCAGTCTGATGCGTGCGTCCTCGGTAGTGAAACGCCAGTTAACGCGCACTGCTTCCCGATTCAGCCAACTGCCGTGCTTAGGTGTGTAGTATCTCCAACCGCTCGGCGATACGCCTGGCCTCAGAAGGCTCGAACGCCTCGTAGAGTGAGGACAGCCTGTGCGTGTTGAGGTTGTCCATCACCAAGACGATCCGCTCTCTGTCGGCGTAGTCCTCATCGATCAGGCCCTTTACCACGTGCGCCCAGTCGACTTTGGTGCGACGCTCTGTGACCTCCACTCGACGCCCCCGTCGAGCGGCGCAAATAGCATGAATAGACTGCTCACCCCATTGCGCTCGTACTCATAGTCGTATTCGGCCACCTTACCAGGAGCCGCAGGACGCGGCGCTCGCGTCCCCTTGACTTGCTGCTTGCTCGTCTCATCCATACACACCAACACCTCATCATCATCATACGGTCGCTGGTAGACTTCCAGCACGTCTTCCATCGCGCACACAAACTCGGCGCTCTCTTCGGGCGGGATGCACCAACTCCGTTTCAGCCACGGCTTGAGTTCGTTTCTTGAGCGCCATCCGAACCGTCTCTGTGCTGATCGACTCAACGATCTCACATTCCACCAACTGATCCGCCAACAGCTTGAGCGTCCATCGAGCACGACCGTCAGGCGGCTCCCCGCAGGCCATAGCTATCAGACGGGCTTCACCCTCCCCATCCAGTATCTTCTGACGACGACGCAACTGTCCATTCCCATTCCCACTTGTCCTACTGTCGACGTAGTGGGTGCCTGGGGCGTTGGCTACGGAGCGCCGCCAAGTGACTATCCGCAACCATCAGCGACTCGCGGTGCGGATCCAGAAAGAAGCCCACCTTGGATGCGGTCGTCGCATTGCCAAGCAGGAGGACATATTCCACGATGTCGTCGAGGTCGAAGAACTCCACCGATTCCAGAGAGCCGCCGTATTTCCTCCCAGCAAGTCAGTACGCAGTCGGACGACCCATTCCTGCGGGATGCCATCGTCCTCGAGGGAAGATCGGATGCCTCTCCTCTCGGCGTCCGAATACCGACACAAGGCTCGGCGTGATGCGGATGGAGGTACTCACAGCTACTGGCATAGTCCTTCGGTAGGGGTTGTGGACAGTTCGATATGTTGTAATGCAAGACAACTTGCTCTATGATTTGAAAGACCTAGAACATGTTAGGAGTTGGAAAGTTCGAAGGCTTTGAAGATTGAGAATTGCCACGAAAGAATCTTTCAGCAAGGAAGGGTGAAACAAGAGTGGATGAACTATTGAGACTATTGCACCCACGCCTGAAGTACATTCAGCCTTCAGATCGACTCAACATAGACGACGACCTGGCTTCGGCTGGTCTCGATTCTATGGGGGCAATAGACTTACTCATAGAAATTGAGGAGCATTTTGGCATTGTGATTCCAGATGACCGACTTGTGCCCGAGACCTTTGCTACTCCAAGAGCCTTATGGGGTGTCATTAGAGAACTGAAAGACTAGTCATTTCGACATCACACTGGCCAGTTAGGAAAATGAAGTTGCGTGCGCAGGTGCGTAGTGTCAAGGGCGGAGTGAAATCAGGACACGGGGCGGACCAAAATTGTACCAGTCGGTGGTCAGTGTTCAGCGAAAATGTCCGCCTGCGATTGGTCTCGTCGGGGAGCCCCTCAGTGGCAGCGAGGTTGTCGGAGTCTAGGCGCCAGGGGAATCGCCGGCGAACGTGTGGCGGCGGCTAGGCTGCTCTGCTTGAGGCGGTAGCTCTCGCCGCTAATCTCCAGGATGTGAACGCGGTGAGTGAGGCGGTCCAGCAGGGCTCCGGTCAGCCTCTCGGAGCCGGTCAGCCTCTCGGAGCCGGTCAGCCTCTCGGAGCCGAAGACCTCGGTCCACTCGTCGAAGGGCAGGTTGGTGGTGACTAGTATCGACCCTCTCTCGTAGCGCTGGCTGAAGACCTCGAAGAGGAGCTCCGCACCGGTCTTGGAGAGTGGGACGAAGCCGAGCTCGTCAATGATGAGCAGCTTGAGCCGGGCCAGCTTCTTCTGAAGGTTGAGCAGTCGACGCTCGTCCCTGGCCTCGATCAGCTCGTGGACCAGGGAGGCTGCGGTGGTGAAGCCAACCGACAGACCCCTCTGGCATGCGGCGAGGCCCAGGGTTATCGACTTCGACACGCCCTCGGACTTCGTGCGCGCCCACCCCGCATCCTCCAGGGAGTGGGCTACTCTGTTCATCCGCCGGATGGATGTGATCGCCGACGTCTACCGACTCGTCGCCTCACTGTCCCCCGGCATTGACGGGCTCATGTCCCGCGGGGTTCCACCACAGGGGGCACTTCGATGCCACCATCACTCTCTCCACGAACGGCCACAGCTTCAGCGTCGTAAGCTAGGGACTGGCCCTGCGGCACGGGTTCCCCTGCGACCGGCTGTGGGCCATAGCGCAGTACGATTAGACGCGCCTCCCTTGGAGACTCGAACGGGATCTATCGATTCGTCATGGGCCTTAACTGGGACGCAGATCCACAGCCCATGTGTATCTGATTCTTTTGTCTTGACTTGGATAACCGATATCCTGGCTGACCTGCTGGGTGTCGAGGTGGCGGCCCGCAGGGAGCGATACCTGACCACCAGGACGCGGATGGCCAAGCTCCCGTTCCATCGCACCTGGAGCAGTTCGACTTCGCCTTCCAGCCCTCCATCGACGAGCGCCAGGTCAAGGAGCTTGCAACGCTGGCCTTCGTGTCAGAGGCGACCAACCTCCTGCTCTTGGGTCCTCCGGGAGTGGGCAAGACACACCTGGCAGTGGCCCTGTCCCTGCGGTCCATCGAGAACGGGTACGGGGCCTACTTCGTGCGTGCCTACGACCTGATGGAAGATCTGAGGAAGGCCCGGGCCGAGCACCAGCTGGACCGGCGCATGAGGGTGTACCTGGCTCCCAAGGTGCTCATCGTCGACGAGTTCGGCATCTGGCCCTACGACCGCGACGCTGCCACCGCTTTCTTCAGCTGGTGTCGGCCAGGTATGAGAGGGGAAGCATCATCCTGACGTCGAACAAGGGCTTCGCAGAATGGGGAGAGCTCCTCGGAGACACTGTGATCGCCACCGCGATCCTCGACCGGCTGCTGCACCACAGCCACGTCCTCAACATCCGCGGAGAGAGCTACAGGCTCAAGGACAAGCGACAGGCAGGTCTGCTGACCTCGCACCAACTGCTCAACGCATCGCCTAAGGATACAGGCAGCACCAAATCCGAGGTAGGGGTGGGGCAAAACTAAATCGGCGAAAATGGGTCAAATCTAAACCGGCGTTGACAAACAAGGGTTCAAGCGCATCAAACAAGGCGAGTGGGTGGAAAGTGAACAGTGCGCGATGACCGGCCTGACTGACATAGACCCCAAGGGAGCTGTTCCATGTCAACGATGACAGCTTGAGGGAAGACCGCCATGTGGTGCAGCTCCATGTGAGTGGAGCAGTGCTCAGTCTGCTCAGAAACATCGCCCTTACCCTGCTGAGAGGGCCTGCTCATTGTGGCCTTTGACTGAAGGAACCGCTCACAGGCAGAGCGCAGAGACTCGGAGTTCGTCCAACTGCTGGCCTTCTCTCACCCTGACTTTGGAAAGGCCCTGGGGCTTGGGTGTAACTGTTCAGACTTCGTGAGATCTTCTCGACCACCAGAGTCACCGATAGGGAAGTCTAGCTTTGAGTAAGTCCATATTCCCGTGCTCTGTGGGCATTCGCTTCATCAATTCTGAACAGCTACGATTGGGCTCATGACTTGTACTTGTTTGCAGCTATGCAGTATGATGTAATTGGCTTTACGAAATCCTCAACGGAGACTTGCAGATGGCGACGGACACCACTGTCGAAACCGGTACGTGGCAGCTCAAGACCGGCCTGGCCAAGATGCTCAAGGGCGGCGTAATCATGGACGTGGTGACCGCCGAACAGGCCAAGATCGCCTAGGATGCCGGAGCCTGTGCGGTCATGGCGCTCGAGCGGGTGCCCTCCGACATTCGCAAGGCGGGCGTCGTCGCGCGGATGGCCGACCCGACCAAGATCGTCGAGATCAAGGAAGCAGTCACCATCCCCGTCATGGCCAAGTGCCGCATCGGCCACTTCGTCGAGGCGCAGGTCCTCGAGGCACTCAAGATCGACTACATCGACGAGTCCGAGGTCCTGACCCCGGTCGACGAGAACCACCAGGTCGACAAGCACACGTTCAAGGTCCCCTTCGTGTGCGGCTGCCGGAACCTCGGCGAGGCCCTGCGCAGGATCGGCGAGGGCGCGGCCATGATCCGCACCAAGGGCGAGGCCGGCACGGGCAATGTCGTCGAGGCGGTCCGCCACGCCCGCTCGGTGATCGGCGAGTTGCGCCGCATCCAGGGCATGAACAACGACGAGCTGATGGCCGCGGCCCGCGACATGCAGGCCCCCTACGAACTGGTGAAGGAAGTCCACGACACCGGCGCGCTTCCGGTCGTAAACTTCGCGGCAGGCGGCATCGCCACCCCGTCCGACGCTGCACTGATGATGCAGCTCGGCGTGGACGGCGTATTCGTCGGCTCGGGGATCTTCAAGTCCTCGCAGCCGGACCGCATGGCCGAGGCCATCGTGAAGGCCACGACCCACTTCAACGACCCCGACAGTCGTCGCCGAGGTGTCGACGGGACTGGGCGACGCCATGCCAGGTCTCGACGTGCGGACGATGCCCGAGGACGAGCAGCTGGCGGTCCGGGGCTGGTAGAGTGCCGACCATAGGGGTGCTTGCCATCCAGCAGGGTGACTTCCTGGAGCACAAGCACGTCCTTGCCCGCCTGGGGGTTGATGCGCCCGAAGTCCGGCTGCCGAGCGAGCTCGATGGGCTCGACGGGCTGATCATTCCCGGCGGCGAAAGCACGACCATCGTCCAGCTCATCGACATCTACGGTTTCAGGTCGGTGCTGGCCGACAGGGTCAGGGAAGGGCTTCCGGTATGGGGCACCTACGCCGGCATGATCGTGCTGGCCGACAGCCTCACGGACAGGCGCCCCGAGCCCATTCACCTGATGAACATCGACGTGAGCCGGAACGCCTTCGGCAGCCAGGTGTACAGCTTCGAGGCGGACTTGGACATCGAGGACGTGGAAGGGGCCGCCCTTCCGGGGCGTCTTCATCAGGGCGCCCATAGTGAACACGGCCGGCGACGGTGTGCAGGTCTTGCGGAGGTCCTTGCGAAGCTGCCTGACGGGCAGGCCGGTCGCAGTGCGGCAGGGTACACTGATGGCGACCGCATTTCCATCTGGAGCTCACAGACGATGACCCGCGTCCACGATCTGTTCCGAAGAGTCGAGAAGGCTCAGTGTAGAACAACCGAGTCCGCATCCGGTTGATGAAACCCCATGCGAACAACTAGGGCAGACTTGTTTGACAGCCGAGCTTAAGTAATAGATCAAAATGCTTGTTTGTGGAAATAGCTTGTAATACATTCAGGGAAGCAAGAGCTCAAATCACAAGTGATCTTTCGGGTGGGCGCTGACGCTGGAGCAACAGCGCGAGGCCGAACCGGTAGGTGCGGGACTCTAGAGCCGCAACACTACAGAGGAAGGCACGCGAACGGGGTGCCCTTCCCCATCCGAATCGGCCTTTTGGGTTTCGGGCAGTACGCCTATCCACGTGTGTTAGCCTGTCGTCGTGGCCGACACGCCATGCGCCAACCCGGAGCCAGACACCAAATCGTCTCTGGCAAGTTGTATCTAACCCCAGGTGAAGGTCGAGAACGCATCGGGACCAGCAGCGTACTTGAACGTCGGTAACAACTCCGGTGAAACAACAGGATCTAGTAAGAATAGTTGACGCGAATAAACATTCTCGCAAGATGCCGTGGGCGAGCCAGCGGCCCGTGATGTCATTGCCCAACGTATGGCAAATCTTCCACCGCCCCAATCAGTCCACTAGTGCAGATGCGAAGACGGTGAGAAGTGCCTAGCTCTTAAACAGGGATTAAATTCCTGGTTGTTTCGGCCCGTCTTCGGGAGACGCTGAATGGCTTGCACCAGTTGCGCCTTGTCACCCGGTGCAAGGAGTCCCTTGACCTAGTCGCCGATGATCCACTGCTGGCACCTATTCCTGAGATGATCCGCTAGATTGGCCTCGGCATCGGCGATTGCATCCAGGCGTTGTTTCACCCGAGTCACGTCGTTAAAATTCGCCCTATGGGACAGTTTGTAGACCATAGCCTGGCAAATCATCCACGAATCGTAAATGTCCTTCGCCAAGCTAGCAACCTGCATCAATCCTGGGTCATCTAAGGCGACGGCGGCATGACCGAACAGGTCTGTTCCGGTTCTTCGAGACCATACAACGTTCGATAGTCGGAAACTCAGGCCTTCATAGCGTACTGGAGAAGCGGCATCGCCTCCCTTAAGATTAGCAAGGTCAGTTGCGAAGCGTCGAATCGCAATGGGTCCGAGAAACTCTCCACAGGCACCATCCTGTCGGTCCACATGATCTACAGTTTCGCGTATGTATGTAGACAGAGGTAACTCGGCCGTTGTCTCCTTAACCGGTGGTCTGATGGCCAATACTACATTGTGCTTGGTCGCGTAAGAATGGTGTTCGTTGGCTGCGTCTGGCATCCACCAATTGCTAACAGTCTCAACCGCATTCTCAAGTTCATCGACACCTATGGTCCCCATGAATTGATCTCTATCTATGATCCAGGCCAGTTCGTCATCTTCATATCCATTGACTATTATTGTAAGAGCTCCGCTATCAACGTTCTTCTTGTATGGGAGCTTACTTTGGTCTGTATAGACCGCGACCGGAAGGCGATCATCCAGCAGACTCCGCACCGTCATCCACGCTTCGCCGAAACTTGAAGCCTCTAGACGATCGACTGAGTAGCCGAATCGCCGCAAACCAGCAAACTGTTGAGTGTCCACGGACCGGATTCCAAGCCCAGCATTTATTTCGTTACTGCTATAGAAGAACGCCCATTGATCAGCCATTACAGCGGTGGGATTCCGACAGCCCAAGTACGATAGGATACCGCGTAGGACTGCGTGCGTACAGGCCTCCCCCCATTGTTGAACTGGAGCCTCCATATTCAATAGCTGGCGCCCAGTCTCACTCCCATTGAGAGCTCTGGGGGTTGTTCCAGTAGCACGGTCCGGGCCAATTGCAGACTGTCTTCTCTCCGTACCCACATCGTTGCTCCTAGGAAACAGACTTCAGTCATAGGCAAAGTCTAATATAGGCATCGGTTACGGTCAATGCCTATCCCTGTTGTAGGGAAGCCCTCAGGCGACCGTGTGGCCTCTTACACCGCTACCGCTTCTTCGTGGGTAGCCCCAGAGACCTGCCTGATGGTTCGGGCCTCAAAGGTTGCCTATTCTCCGCCGAGGTCGCCGTGCCACAGCCGCCGCACCTCCTCACTCGTCTCCATTAGCTCATCCAATCTTCCCCGGGCCAGAACGCGACCCTCCCTGAGCACCACTATCTGGTCTGCCTGGCGGTAAGCCTCCCGCCTGTGAGAGACGACAAGGCTGGTAGTGTCCGGCAGCTTGGACAGCCTCTCCCATAGAAGCTGCTCGGTCTCGGAGTCCAGCGCGCTCGATAGATCGTCGAATATCAACAGCTCAGGCTTGCGGACGAACATCCTGGCCGCGGCCGTGCGTTGGATCTGGCCGCCGGACAGCCTCACGCCTCGCGGACCTATCACAGTGTCCAGTCCATGCGTGAGGTCTGCGATGTCGGGCTCTAGAACGGCCAGCCTGACCGCCTCGTGCAGTGCTTCGGAACGAGTCTCCAGTCCCAATAGGACATTCTCCCTCACGGTCTCGCTGAAGAGCACGGGAACCTGTGGCGTGTATGCACATCGAGGCGGGACCATGAACTCGTTCAGGGCCGCGACGGGCTGTCCGTTGCATAGGACTTTGCCACTGTCGGCCGGCAGCAGTCCCAACAGGGTCTCTAGGAGAGTCGTCTTGCCAGACCCGATCCTGCCCGTAATGACAGTCATGGTCCCACGCTCCAGGCTCAGGTCGATTTCGTGGATGCCTCTGCCGGTTCTTGGGTGGGCATAGCTAAGGCCTTGAATCTCTAAGTGTTCGAGGGGGTTCGTACCCGTCGGATACACGGGATTCGGCATGTCGGAATCGTCCTTCGATGCTGGTGTACTGACCAAGATACCCCTCTCGCCGCTCTCTGGTACTAACTCATAGAGACGTTCTAGCGAGACGCGAGACCTTCTGGATATTGCTACCATCTGCCCCATCCAGAACGGGAAGGCGGTGATGGTAGCGCTCATCAAATAGCTCACGAAAAGCACGAAATCTCCTACCGTGAGCGCCCCCGATGCCAGCAAGTGCGCGGAGGCAATCATCAGCGCGCCTACCGCGGCACGGCTCGCCAACCCGGCCATCAGATACATAGCTATGTCAAGAGAGTCCTCCTTGACATGCTCACGTCGCCTGTGATCCGCGAGAAGGTCCATGCGTCTCACGACCTGTTGCTGGGTCGCCGCAACCTGGATTGCTAGCACGGCGTTCAGCATCTCCGCAATGAAGCCTGTTACGTTCCCACTGGCTTCGCGCGCGGCTTCGCGCGCCGACTGGAAGCGCTCTCTAAAGAATCTCGTCACTAGGACGATAAGCAGGATCGGTGCGAGTCCAGCCAGGGTGAGCATCGGGCTGATACTTGCCATGACGTATAGCGCGAAGACTGTCGCGACCAGGAACCCGCAGAAGTTGGACAGCAAGTCGACAGGACTGGCGGTGTCCTCCACATCCCTGACGATCCGATTGATGATGTCGCCTGTGCTAGGCCTGTCTGTTGACATCGGGCGCATCATGATGCCGCGGAAGATGTTGCTCCTTAAGAGGGCTACTACCCAATACCTTAATCGGTCGCCCACCAGCCTCGATGCGACATCTAAGATCCTTGAGCCGGCGTCGGCGGCCGCGAATAGAGCCACCAGGACCCAGATGTTGTTTCCAATCTCGGCGTCCCCAGTGAATGCATCGAATATCTCACGCAGGAAGAGCGCACCCACCAGTGGAGCCGTCCTGTAACCTATCGCCAGTACAACTCTTAGGGCGAACCATTCTGGTTTGAAGAGGGCGACACGCAGGAGGTAGATCCAGGTGTTCATGCCAGGACGTCCTCAAGCCCGGAGCTAAGCAGTCCCCTGAAGCGGGACCCGCTATCACCTTCCAGCGCCCTGCGTTCGCCGTGCTCCTGAACCCGACCGCCCTCGATTATCAGGATGTCATCCACGCGCTGGATCGTGCTCAGACGGTGGGCGATGATCACACCGGTGCGGTCCTGCAACAGCCTCCAGACAGCCCTGCTGATCGCTGCTTCAGTGGCTGGATCGATGCGCGATGAGGCTTCGTCTAGGATGATCAGATCTGGGTCTTTGAGGAAGACTCGGGCGAGGGCGATGAGCTGCGACTCGCCAGCCGACAGCGCAGCGCCGCCTGTCAGGTTGGTGCTCAGGCCGTCATCCAAAGTCTCCAGCCATGGCTCCAGCCCCAGCTCAGTAAGTGCTCGGAGCACCGTCGAGTCTGGAATCGACTCATCGAAGAGCGTGATGTTCTCCCTTACCGATCCACGGAATATGTGCACGTCCTGCGTGACCATGCCCATACGGCCGCGAAGTGCATCGAGTCTCGCTTCGCGCACATCCACTCCCCCTGCCCGGACAGACCCGCGCTGCGCCTCATAGAGGCGGAACAGCAGCCTTGATATGGTCGTCTTACCGCTTCCCGTGCGTCCAAGCAGCCCGAGCACCCTGCCCGGACGTAGGTCGAACGACACCTCCTTCAGCACCCAGTTGCTTCCGTGATAGGCGAACCACACGTCCTCAAACTCCACTGATGGCGGACCGTCGGGCAGCGCACTGCCACCCACGTCCCGGATCGACGGTTTGACGTCCAGCAAGTCCCGCACCCTCTCGATACTGACGCCAGCCCTGTTCAGGTCGTCGACCTGCTGGGATACTACTTGAAGGTCTCCTCGCAGGCGCATCACATACAAGATGACCATCACAACCGTTCCTGAAGAGATGGCATCTCCAATTGCCAGGTACGCTCCCAGTGCCAAGGCGGCCGATACGCCTAACCCGTAGACCAAGTCTGATGCCCCGAGCACCCCACTGGAGAAGGCCGCAGCTCTGAAGCCGGTTGCAGACTCCTCTTTGATGAAGCGATCAAACTGCGCTGCTGCGTGGGAGGCGGCACCGCTCGTCTGGATGTCCTTTATGCCGTCAATGCGCTCCCCGATATAGCTGGAGACATCGGCGGATGACTTGCGGCTTACAAGCCACCTGGGGGCTGACATCCGCTGCAAATAGGTGTACATGCCTATATTGACTGTCGCAAAGACCAGCATCCCTATGCCAAGCCTCCAGTCCTCGACCCACAGCACGACCGTTACTCCCAGAATCAACAGGATGCCAAAGAGAAGGTCGACCACAAGATGCGCGAAGAAATCCGCAAGCCTCTCGACGTCACCGTCGATTCGTTCGAGCAACTCCCCAGGAGGATGCGCGTGGTGGAACGGCAGGTCCAGACGCAGGACGTGAAGGACTAGGTCCGACCTCAGCCCGTTCGTGGCCCGCCATCCTAGGTCCGCTCCAAAGTATCTGGACGCACCAAGGGCGGATACGTAGACCACTCCAACGACGAGGAAGAGGGCTCCCGCTGTATACAGATGGCCCGCATCGCTCCCTTGTTGCACCGTGTCGACGAAGTACCGGGCTATCTGGGGATGTGCGAGTTGAAGTGCCAGTGCAGACGCAAGCAGAATAGCCAGCAAGACTGCCCTTGCCCACAGCGGACCCATGTATCTAGCCAGGAGGCTGAGGTAAGTCGCAATGGACTTCAGGCTACCCAACACGACTGATGACCTGGATCCTGCACTCATTCATTGGCGGAATGCCTAGAGGTCTTGAGAATAGCGGACGGCATTCTTCCCTGCGGCGGGAGCCTCCGGCCCCAGTACATGACCGCCGCCGCCCCTGTGAAAGCGCTCGGACTCCTCCTTTGGAGCCTTCCTCGGGCATTGTACCCTAGGTTTAGCCATTTGTGAACCGCCTGTACTCGTTCAGTACATATGAGACAGAGGAGCTGAGATCAAGCTCGGATGGTACTGCTCAAGATACTCGGCCGCAGTGAGTCCGTCCAGCAAGTGGTGCGGGCGGATCGTGTCATAGACGCGTTCCCATCCCAGGATTACGCGGTTAAGGGGCCCACCTCCACTCGCCGTCATACAGTTCGTAGAACTCCTCGGTATGGGTTCGCTGACCTCTCTCCACGTGTCCGTTGAGCTTGGGTGAACGGGGCAGCAGTACGAAGAGCTTGATGCCGAAGTCCCGGCAGGCGGACTCGAACGCGGCCTGGACTCTGAGTCCCCGTCCACCTGGATGGCCTTGACTGGGACCTGGTGTGCACCTCAGAGCACATCCACCTGGAGACCATGTCCCTGGCGGTGAAGTGCTTGACCACCACCCTGGGAGGGGGCGGATAATCCAGGGTGTCGACCTGGACTATGTACCCGGGCTCTCTGGCACGATACTCTCTGAGCTTGCGCACAGCGTAGGGACGCTCGTGGGCCTACCTGCGCACAGGCAGGCCATGTCGTACCTGCTCGTTGAGTACGCCACTGACGAGTACGCCACTGACCTTCAGGCGGGGCGGCGTCCGGCCCACCCATCGATGTGGACACCTGCCATCCCTGACGGGTCAGCAGCACCACCAGCTTGCCCCGGCGCGGATATTGCTCCTTCAACTCCAGCACCGCCTGAGACTGCTCGGGACTCCACGTGGGCTGTCGTACCCTTCGACAACGACGGCTCTTGGTGCGCAGACCCTCCCGCCCTGTCTCCCTCAGCGATCTGTCCCACCGGTAGGCCTCGGCGGCTGAGCTCGAAAGTGTCAACGCCGGTTTAGACGGCAGCTCGTTCCGGCGGTTGTGCGCGGCAATATCTTCCTTTCGATAGGCGACAACGTGTTTGACCATTCCACGATCAGTCACTTCATCGAGCGTGCTGGCAACGAGGGCTTTCGAGAGATATTCCAGCGGTTCAACGAAGAGCTACTGAGGTTGGGGCTGCTTTCGCGGCGGATGTACGCCGACTCCAGCTTGGTGAAAGCGAACGCTAGCAGTAATGGCCTGTCCCCCAGCGGCATGAGCATGGATGAGTTCAGGCCGAAGACAGTGGAGGAGGACGGGCTAGTCGTGGTGAGGGAGCGGAAGGTTGATGACCAAGGGGAAGAGAAGGAGAGAGTCAGCTACTAACAAGATCCTAAGGGACGGTTGCCGTTGAGCCCGGTGGACACCGACGCCAGATGGCGAACGTCCGGGAGACGGGACACTAAGAGGAAGCTCCACTACCAGGATAACGTGATAGTCTCGCCCACTCCCTGGGGCCCAGCAGCAGGAGGTTGGTCGCCTCGGCAACGAAGGCAAGGCTGGCCAGTTCTTTGACCTAGCGCTCGTAGATGGAGGGCTGGAAGGCGAGGTCGAACTGCTCCAGGGTGCGATGGAAGGACAGGTGGGCCGTCCGCGTCCTATTAGTCAGGTGTCGCTCCCCTGCCTTAGCCACTAGCCTACGACCTAGAGAGGGCCCAGTATCTTGGACTCTTCGCCTAGGGCCGGTATGTCGCCGTCGGTGAACACCCGGCGACCTCCCTCGTCCACAGTGGCAAGAGCCACCGCCGTAGCCGCCTCGCCGCCGGGTTCATACATGCGCGGCCCAAAGCCACAGCAACTTCCAGAGGATGCACTTCTGTGGCCCGGTCAGGGCGCGCACCTTCAGCTTGCCGCCCCATTCGGCGAGGAAGACATCCCCGAAATACCGATGCGCTTGGTATTTTGGGGATGTATGGGTCGTGCTCCTTCTCCTTCCACCAGTCACTATCCATGAGACCGTCCTCGATGCGGCGCTGGTGCAACTCGTCGAGCGTCAACTCGTGGGACTTGAGCCGGTTGCAGGGTCCACAGAGAAGTGTGCGGTTCGCGTATCTCCTTCCTTGGGCCTGTTCACCACGGAGTATGTGAGTTAAGCCCAAGTGGAGGAGGACACGCCCATGGTACAGGTCAGAGACCTGACGGAGTTGACATTAGAGGAAAGGTGGTCGGCAGTCAAGGACGATGAGGGCTGGTGGGACGAGATCAAGCCTCGGACGGTCAGGGCGGTCAAGGTGTTGATGGAAGAGGCGATGGAGGTTGAGTTGGTAGAACAACTCCACGCAGCCAAGTATCGGCGAACGGAGTTAAGGCGGGGCTACCGCAACGGGTACCGATACAGGGGTCTGCTGACTGAGCTGGGGCCAATAGAGCGGATATGGGTCCCCAGGGACAGGGACGGGCAGTACCGTACCGAGGTGCT
This sequence comes from Dehalococcoidia bacterium, assembly GCA_965116315.1. Lineage (GTDB taxonomy): Bacteria > Chloroflexota > Dehalococcoidia > Lucifugimonadales > CAJWER01. Next base: position 3,422,140 of record OZ220672.1, on the reverse strand, counting down.
GCCCAGATACGAGCGTCGACAGTCCCGAGTCAATCGGATGGTACGGGAGATGTTCCTGGCCGGCGTGAGCACTCGGAGAGTCCAAGAGGTGATCGAGCCACTGCTGGGGGACGGTGTAAGTGCTCCGACCGTCTCCCGGACATGCCGGAGCCTCGACGCTGAGGTGCAGCGCTATCACCGCCGGGACCTGGATGACCGGTATCGATACCTGCTCCTGGACGGGATCGTGCTCAAGGTCAAGGGTGCGGCCGACTGAAGCGCCGAGTAGTCCTATGCGCTTATGGCATCACCCACGACGGCGTCCGTGAGATGATCGACTTCCGCCAAGCCCCATCGGAGAGCGAGGCGACGTGGACGGCTTTCCTGGACAGTCTCTACCGGCGGGGACTCACCGGAGACAGGCTGGAGATGGTGAGCACTGATGGGTGTGCTGGTCTGCACCGCGCCCTTGAGACGGTCTATCCCTTCGTACCAAGGCAACGGTGCTGGGCACACAAGATGCGCAACGTGGCTGCCAAGCTGCCACGCAAGCATCAGGACACCTGCTTGGCCGAGGCCAAGACCATCTACCAGGCCCACACCCGCCGCGAGGCCGTCCTGCGCTTCCGCCAGTGGGCAGCCCACTGGCGGACCGTCGCACCCAACGCCGTCCGATGCATCGAGGACGATCTGGACGAGATCCTGCCCTTCCTTGACTGCCCCCAGGCCCACTGGAAGAAGGTGCGCACCACCAACGCCATCGAGAGAGCCTTTAGGGAGGTCCGCAGACGAACCAGGCCCATGAGCTGCTTCCAGAACTCAGCCAGTGTAGAGAGGATTATCTTCGGCGTCATCAGCCATATGAATGCCAACTGGAAGGCAATGCCCCTTCCTCAATTCACACACAACTTGACGCTACCCACGAGCACATTTGACACGATACGGACTTCCAGTATAACATGAGGCACTAGCCGAATGGAAGTTTCACATTAGAGGATAGTGATCATGAGCCGTATCGCAACTCTCCAAGAGTGTATGTCGTACGCAGACAGTCAACTGCAGGAACTCGATACGGAGCGTTTCTATTCCCTAGGCACTTACCTTAAGCCTGAAGAATACTATCTCGTTGGAACCTATCCCCCACTCAAGGCCATGGACACAATCGAGGCTGCGGAGGCATTTGCCAATGCCAGCGGTCAGTACGATGTGTATGTTCACATTCCGTTTTGCGAACAGTATTGTACGTTCTGCCACTTTGCTAAGGAAATAAACCCGGAGCAGCCAAGAGTCGAGCAATACTTGAACTCAATGTCTACTGAGTTCGAAGTAGTTTCGAGTGAGTTGGGCGGGTCGATCTTGTGTAACACCCTATATTTCGGTGGCGGTACACCTTCATTTCTTAGACCTAGTCAACTCGAATCACTCTTAGCTGACATAGGAAGAGCTATGGCAGGATTGGAGCAGGCAGAGATCACTTTCGAGTTGCATCCACAATTGGTCACAAGTGGGGACGTCATCAATCGGTTGGAGATCCTTGAAGCTCATGGTGTCAATCGATGGGTCTTTGGGGTACAGTCTATGGATGACCTAGTTCTGTCTAAGCTGAATAGAGGTCATGGGTCATCCCAAGTCTATGAGTTGCTGGAACTCCTCTACGGCAGAGGATCCTCGAACGTCTCCTTGGACTTGATGTTCGGCCTGCCATTCCAAACGGTCGAAAACTGGCACAGCACTTTGTCACAGCTTATAACTGCGGGTGTTGACAAATTCAATATCTTCCCGCTCATGTTCAAGTTGTCTGATCCGATCTCCGTTCTCTACACTCGCCGGCCACACGTATTCCCAAATGAAGAGGATCGGAATAGGATGTACTTCATAATGGAGTACTTGCTTCTCAGTCACGGCTATAAGCGAGGGCCGATCTACTATTACTCGAAAGACGCAACCCACTCCCGGCAACAGGAAAGCAAGTTCGAGTCAATTGATCGTACTAACCTCTTGCCGTTTGGAGTAAGTGGCTTTGGCTATATCGGCCACACGCAATACTACAACACCTGTTCGATGGACGAGTACATCCGACTGCTGCAGCAAAGGCAAGCACCGGTCTGGATGGGCCAAACTCTCTCCGTTGATGAACAAGCACGCCGCTTTATGATGTTCAATCTGAAATCGAAGGGAGTCGAACGTCGTCTATTCCGTGAGGTCTTCGGAGACGATCCTGTTGAACTATTCAAATCACATCTGGATGTACTTCAGAACCACGGCCTTGTGAGTATCTGTCCCAAGAGAATACTACTGACTGAAGTGGGAGCTTGGATGGCCGAAGGTGTAGCAGCGAGTTTCGCAAGTAAAGATGTGCTTAGTCGCGTCGCGGACATTGAGAATATAGGGATCGACAAACGAAGAGACAAACGAGAAGTTCACGACTATTCCCCGTTCGGGAGATCTTTGCAATTTCAGGCCCAATGACTGAAAGCGCTGGACGTACTTCTAGCATGAATCTGTACAACACTTACATAGATTTTCGCACATTGCAGAATCGCTGGAAGCCAGAGTCAACTTGGTGCCATGAAGTCGCCTTTCGTTGCGCATTTCAAGCCATAGAGATGATGCTTAGACTGCTTGGAGATGCCATAAGGGACACTAGGAACTACGCAGATGCTGAGGAACGGATTGACCGGTTCGTAGAAGATATTATTCGTCAGCTAGACTTGTTTATTGCGTTGTGGGAGAGTAACCCAGTTGCCCCGCCTCCTGAATGCTTGGATAGGTCAAGTGGGGATTCCGTGAACATAGTCGGGCTGGAAGCGCAAGAACACAACTTGCGGGACCGCGTGGCCAGGATACTGGACCGATTTAGCGAGCGGTACAAGACCCTTCCATTTGGCATAGGTATTGAGCAGCAGCTTGATAGGGTTGCAAAGGCCCACAATCTATCATTTGAATGGAATGATGTGGAGAGCCTTCCGTATCACAAGTGGATAGAACCCAGTTCCATTGGGCAATACACAATGACCACAGAATTTGGACCGGAGAATCACTTCTTCGCAACGATCCACCAGACAACAGAATGTTGGTTCACCGTTGCGAACGAGAGCCTTGACCAAGTTGGCGCCCCCAAGAATGTGTCGGTTGCCGTTAATGACACTAGGTTGCTTCTAGAGGCTGCCTGGGTGGTGAACTTTCTCGCGCAGCACATACGCTTGCTTGAGTTGATGGTCATGGACGACTACCACCCACTGCGAATCAGCCTAAGGGGTGCGAGTGGTGCACAGTCACTAGGCGCTGCTAGTCTTATTCAACGGCTTGCTGCTATTGGTCGAATCGTTTCAATGGGATTGAAGGCAGCTGGTCTGACGCCGCTCCAAGTCTATCGGAAGCCACATGAACTGGTGCCATTCCATCGTCTGCTAAGGGCTATGGCGACTCTCGAATTGGCGTGTTCCGATTTCTTCCACGTACATTACCGACTCGCTCTCCTAGTTCAGAGCAGAAGAGGAGTAGGCTCTTTAGGCAAAGGAGTCGACTATCTCGCGAAGCGATTCTTAGAGCCACTGTTCTCAGAGCTTGACGAAGCTCGGTTTACCCACTTAGTCGTCTCCAATCTCCAGTACGCTAGTCTATCTGGAACTATGTTCGACGGCGTGTCCTCTCAACCGTCCCTTCTGACAAAGACACAACAAGGCCAAGTGTACGAGCCTGAGACTATTCGTCAACTTGCATCCGCGTACTTTGGTTGCCTCTCTTCGGGGGATATTCGCACTTGGTTGGACCTCTTTGAACCAAATGGTTTCGTGGAGGATCCGACGGGCACTCGTCGACATGTCGGACCGCAAGAGCTACAGTCGTACTTTAGAAACACAGTTTCTGGATTTGAGGACGTCAAATACTCGGTGAGAGAACTCCGAATGACGAGAACTGGAGTGGAGATCCCCTGGCTCGCCTCGGTCCAAGTGCACGGGCAATGGCACTCATTCTCGGGAACGTCTCATTTCCGGATTAGTAGCCAAGACCGCATTCTCGGCGTCGTAGTAGATTGGTCCCCAGAACGGCTGGCCATTGAACTTGAGAATGTGTTGTGAAAGCAATGATAATCTTTAGGTCGGTATGCCCGATCCCAGCTATAGTATCTTGTTCCTAAACACTGGTAGTTAGAAACTTTATGTTGGAGTTTACGTCAAGTGTCAACTAGCGACACAATCCCGAATCGAGCGCGCATAATTGCATTCTGTGGTACCGATGGGGCTGGCAAGAGCACCCTTGCTACACTTCTAGAAGAAGATGTCAACTCCAATGACTTCGTGTTTGTCCGTAAGTCAAACAGCATGAATCAGGATCGGATACGTAGGCAACTAGGCGTCCCCAGTGTCCTAGCCGAGTGGCAGGATGGGACTTTTGCGCGAAACAATGCCATCTCCTCCACTCTGGATTTTCTGGTGCACTACTATGAAAACATAGAACCACTGTTGATGCAGGAAAGGGTTATTGTATGTGACCGCTACAAGCCATGCTGGCTTGCTTACGGATCCGTGGTGCCTGCTGTCAAAGAGGATATCTGCTCGCTCCTGAGTCACATTCCCGATCCTGATCTTGTCGTTTACGTTGATTGTGAACCAACCACTAAGAGAAGGCGTTTGCTGGCAAGGTGCGAAACTACAGTAACGGCCGAGGTGTGGGCCGAGGGCTATGACCTGGTACTGTCGTCCTACAGACATGTACTGCGGGTATGGAACAGCGACGAGATAGACTTGGTGTACGCTGAACTCAAGAAACAACTTGATCGCTACATATACAAGTGGAACACAATAGAGCTGATTTAGAGTTATTGTCATCGCATCTGCAGTTGGGTGCACGACGTGCCGAGTTTTGCTTTGACCTGCCATGCTAAAGGATAAAGACACACGAGAACTCGTCACCATCATTTCGGATGTCTTCGAACTCGGTAAGTCGTCTGAGGTGACTCGTCTAAGTGGTGGTATTCTCAACGAAGTCTATCGGCTAGAAACATCGTGTGGACAATACGTGATGAGAGTCAATCACGTGAGACGGTCTAAGACTGCATTTGAACACCTGTCTGCCCTCTTGTCTCACTTAGAAGAACGAGGATTAACAGTTGATGAACTCGTCCGAACGAGCCAAGGACATCTGGTCGTTTGGAATAGAGGACTGCTCATCAGCGTCCACAAGTACATCCCAGGAGTCGTTTATCACTCCCCATTAGATCTGACTAGTAGCCAGCTCGCGAACATGATGGCTTTCCTTGCACTGTACCACTCTGCAGTCGACGGCTATGCACTTTCGCACGAACTTACCGCCTCTAGTGAAGTGTTGCCAATTGTATATACGGAAGATTTGGACCAGTTGAAAGTACGATTTCAGAGACTCGCAGTACCTAGTGGGGATTTGGAAGCCGCCTTCGGCAGGAGCCTAGATAGATTGAGGGTAGTTTGGAGTACGGAATCCCATAGGAAAATCAAGAGAATTGCGACGCACGGGGACTTTCGATCCTGCAATATCGTATTTGACGGAAAAGACGCCTACGGATTGTTCGATTGGGATTTGCTTTCCTATAGTCCGCGTCTTCTGGACGTCGTGGTCGCAGCGAATGGGCTCTCCAAGGTGATTGTAGGATCTTTATCGAACAATCCTAGTGAGTGGCTTGAGCATTTTGCCAAGCAGTTCGCAGCGTATGCGACGGCAGCGGAGAGATTGAACATTGGTATCACGGAGCTCGAATTCGAAGCCATCCCACACATGTTGATTGTAGATACGATTCTAAGTGGGATGCTTTTCGCACTCTCGCTAAACAAACTGCCACTTAAACCCGGAGAAACGATTGTGGAGCGAAAGCAGTGGTCAACTGGCCTTCTAGAGGAGTCTATCAATGACCTGCTCGCTCTTGACGAATTGGCTGCGAAGGAGAGTGCGTTGAGCTCAATAGTCCATTCCTGTCGAGGACGATGAAGATTCGCCGATATGTTTCCACCGACCACGATGCCGTTTGGGAGCTCCACAACGTTGCCTTACGGCAAGTCGAGGCCCACGCAGGAAACGGCACATGGGATGACGATCTCCATAGCGTGGAGCCAGAGTACATCGCCAGAGGAGGCGAGTTCCTTGTGGGAACAGTCAATGATCGAGTAGTCGCCATCGGGGCTCTCCTGAGACTATCGGAACGTTGCGCAAAGATACGACGCATGAGAGTACATCCTGATGTCCAACAGAGGGGATTAGGTAGACAGATGCTGTCGGCGTTGGAACAGCGAGCAGCTGAATTGGGTTTCCAGACATTGACTCTGCGAACGACTGTTCAACAGGTACCAGCGATCAAACTGTACATACGAAGTGGGTACAAAGAGGTAGGAAGGAGGAAGAAGGAAGATTTCGAGGTCGTGGAGTTCCAAAAGAAGATCGCACAGCACATCTCGAGGTGACGTGTCGATGGTTTGGTCAATGCTCGCCTCGGTTGTGAAGATCGACATCACCTTCAAGGTGCCTGTATGGTATGAAGCCTGAGCGTTCCGACCTATCGATGCCGTAGGGGAACAAGCGACCAGTAGGGACCTCCGAGCTGAACCGTTGGTCGAGTTGGTGGTGCCTTTCCTACCATGGGTGGGTCTGCTGCTGTTCCTGAGGATGGTGGACAAGCTAACCAGGCTTGATCCGATGCACCGATTCATGGGCCAGCAACTAGGCGTGCGCAGGTATGAAGAGGCTGGAGGACACGCTCTACGGCAAGGCGACACAACCCGATTGGAGTAGTTCGGGCACCCTAGGTATGAGCCGTCGAAGCTATGGACGAGCAATGGCAGAGTCTGGCGCCTATTACACAATTGCAGAATCTGGTGACCATTGCCGCAGTTGCCATCGGAGCGCTGGTGGCCATGTCCGGCGTCCAATGGAGCGTACCTCTTCTTATGCGTCTGGCCACCGGCGTCCTGCTTCTTTCGCATGGCGTCTAGACGTTCAAGGAGTCCCAGGCGTATGAGCTTGTGCCCCTGCCTGATCCTGGCCCAGGGCAGTGGGCCGTCGAAGAGGCGCTCGGCATAGGCCGCCACGGCCGGTCCGTGCGAAGATGCGCTGAGCTTGATCCGATCAGGAACCCGGAGGGTGTAGGCGCTCAGCTCCGACGGGTAGTCTTCGGGGTCAGTGGACCTGCCGCCGCGACCCTTCCGTGGGTGGACCTGGAACAGCCTGCCCCGGTAGTAGATGCGCACCAGCTTGCTGCCGAGCCGCACCTCCACCTTCTGGCCGGGCGGACATACCTCAGACGGCACCGAGTAGAGGGCGTACTGGAAGGCCACGTGGTGGTCGGGATGGACCTTGGCAGTGCGCCAGTCGGTCATCTCGTAGGGTTCAGAGTCCCACTCCCCGAGCGCGCTGCACGCCTCCTGCCGGAAGACGGCCAGGGGCTGCCTGCGGGTGGTGCCGTGCACCCTCTGGCCGGCCACCTCCAGGCACCAACGCCTGGCAGCAGACCTGATGTCCGCAAGGTCGGCGAAGGACCCTCCCTTGAAGAAGCGTTCTCGGACGTAGGGCACTCCGCGCTCCACACGCGGCTTGTCGCGAGGATGGCGCACCCTTACGGGGTCTGCGATGAAGCCTCTGTGCTGGGAGAGTACTCCAGGAAGCCTCGCGTGAGGCGGGGGTGGAGCCGATCGGGACCGGCCACCGCCGCAGGGAAGTTGTCCATAACCAGGTACTTGGGCACACCCTCGAAGAAGGCCCAGGCAGCCTCCAACCCCTCGATCACGTCGACGAGCTTCTGGCTGAAGGTCGGCCAGACGAAGCTGTGCCGCGAGTAGGCCAGGACGATGATCAGCGCCCAGACCACACGACGGCGGTCCGTCTCAGGGTCGTCCATCAGGCCCAGGCGACCGAAGTCCATCTCCGCCACATCGCCCGGCGCGCTCTCTCCCATCCGGACCGTCGTTGGACTTCGTCCCTGCCAGCCCCGTCGCTGGATGAACCTCCTCAACGACGTGTAGGAGACCGGCAGCTCCGGTCCGCAAGCAACTCGTGGATGCGCGTCAGCTGTAACCGGTCGGAACTAAGCCACTCGTAGATCTGGTCGGCCCAGGGGCCAAGCATCTCCTCGGTCGGTGCCTCAACCTTCCGAGGACTGCTCGCGTTCAGCCGAGACAGACGACTCAGCTGGTCCTCGCTCCCAGTGCGCGAGTTCGAAGCCTACACTAGCGACCTGTATCGCATGGCTGTCAACGCCGGTTTAGATTTGCCCCACCCCTACCTCTGATCTGGTGCTACCTCTCTCTTCAGATGATGCATTGAGCAGTTGGTGCGAGGTCAGCAGACCTGCCTGTCGCTTGTCCTTGAGCCTGTAGCTCTCTCCGCGGATGTTGAGGACGTGGCTGTGGTGCAGCAGCCGGTCGAGGATCGCGGTGGCGATCACAGTGTCTCCGAGGAGCTCTCCCCATTCTGCGAAGCCCTTGTTCGACGTCAGGATGATGCTTCCCCTCTCATACCTGGCCGACACCAGCTGAAGAAAGCGGTGGCAGCGTCGCGGTCGTAGGGCCAGATGCCGAACTCGTCGACGATGAGCACCTTGGGAGCCAGGTACACCCTCATGCGCCGGTCCAGCTGGTGCTCGGCCCGGGCCTTCCTCAGATCTTCCATCAGGTCGTAGGCACGCACGAAGTAGGCCCCGTACCCGTTCTCGATGGACCGCAGGGACAGGGCCACTGCCAGGTGTGTCTTGCCCACTCCCGGAGGACCCAAGAGCAGGAGGTTGGTCGCCTCTGACACGAAGGCCAGCGTTGCAAGCTCCTTGACCTGGCGCTCGTCGATGGAGGGCTGGAAGGCGAAGTCGAACTGCTCCAGGTGCGATGGAACGGGAGCTTGGCCATCCGCGTCCTGGTGGTCAGGTATCGCTCCCTGCGGGCCGCCACCTCGACACCCAGCAGGTCAGCCAGCATGTCGGGGTACGGCATCTGCTTGCTGGCGGCAGCGTCGAGTCTGCTGTCGAGCACCTCGACAGCCTGGGTCAGTCCCAGGCTCTCCATGTACTGCCGCGCCTGCTCCAGGGCGATCATCGCACACCCCTCGCCGCCAGCTCGTACACCTCCAGGGACCTACGCTCCACCTGACCAGTGGACACCTGGACCGCCACGGCCTCCTTCCTGGGACCTGCATCGCCGTTGACCAGACCGGCCCACTGACCCGGCAGCGTCAACCTCTGCCCTCGCCTGTGAGCCCTCGGATGCACTGCCAGCCTGTCCGCATCCGACCAGATCTCCACCATCCCCGATCCGAGCCCGACCTGCACTGTCCGGCCTGCCCAGGACCACGGCACCTCGTACCACGCTCCGTCCCAATTCACTTACCCGTCACGCCCCACCCTGCGCTCCTCCCGGAGGTACGGTGCCAGACCCGACCGCTCGGGCAGGTCGAGCATGTGCGCACGTTCCTTCTCGAGGAGCGCCTTCGGCCGACTCTTCGTCGTACCATGCACCCGCTCGTTGGCCACCGTCTCACACCACTCCATACCCTGCCTGTTCATGTCAAAATCGTCGCTGAACCGAACGGTGGGCCACAGGTTCCGGCGAACGTACTTGACCCCGCTCTCCACCTTGCCCTTGGTCTGAGCGCGGTACGGCCGGCACAACCTCATCTCGAAGCCCACACGCAACGAGAAGTCCAGCATCCGGCTGTTCCACTCCGGGCGACCGTCGCCGTCGCGTCCCAACACCACCACCTTCGCGTTGTCATACAGGCACCGGTGGGACACTCCGCCGAAGTAGTCGAACGCATTGACGTGGCAGCGCATGAAGGTCGCAACGTCAGCCCGGCGGACGAACTCAACGTAGATCGCACGCGACCAGCTCAGCACCATCACGAACGTGGGCCTGTTCGCCGGGACCCGTCTCGAACCTCACTGTCGCTCGAGGCTGCCGGCGGCGACGGCGAGGCTGAACAATAGTCCTTCAGGATCATGTAGCCGCTGCTGTAACCGATGGCCCGCAGCTCACGCAGCAACACTACGCAGTTATCAAGTCCCTCAGACAGGCGAGTGTCGATGTGATCGGTGTACGGGTCCAGCTTCGATGGCCGCCTGCGCCGCGGCTCCTTCTTCGGCACTCCGGGAGACCTCAGATACTTGCACACCGAGTTCCTCGATACGCCCAACTCCCGCGCGGTCTCCCGGATCGACCGTCCAGCCCTCCTCATCTCGTATATCTCTTTCAATGTCCCGCCTCTTAGCAATCTGTTGGGCACCTCCAGGTAGGGATTCCTCACGACTCCCAAGGTGCTTCATGCTTTCAGGTAGGTCAATTCCATTCTGGCGATGGTGGGTCATTCTTACACCGGCGATGACATGGCGGACTGGCTGGCCAAGTGTGACATCAGAACCGTGGCCATAGAATCGACCGGGGTGTACTAGATACCGCTCTTCGGAGTGTTGGAGGAGCGGGGATTTGAGGTGATGCTGGTGGAACCGCGCCGCATAGAACGTGCGGGGTCGCAAGACCGACGTGGTGGATTGCCGGTGGCTGCAGCAGCTTCACATGCATGAACTACTGTCTGGAGCCTTCCGTCCCGACGCAGAGATTCGCAGACTGCGGAGCTAAATGCGGCATTGAGCCATGCTCGTCGAGACGCTACTCACCACATTCGGCACATGCACAAGGCTCGTACCCAGATGAACTTCAAGGTCCAGCACGTCATCCGGGACATCACGGGCAAAGACGGGAATGGCCATCGTCGATGCTATCGTGAGTGGTGAGCGTGACCCGCTGAAAACCGCTCAGCTGCGAGCCCCAGGATCAAGGCGGACGAGGCGACAATAGCCCGGTCGCTGTACGGACACTGGCGGGACGAGCACATCTTCGAGTTGACCAGGCTTTAGAACTGTACTAGGCGTATCAGAGCAAGATAGCCGAGTGCAACCGGCAGACCGAGACGCAACTGGAGGGACTTAAGGATCGCGGCTGGAAGTCCAACCGGACGAGAGTCCAGAAGAGTGCGCCGAAGTCCGACGTGCAGAGCCATCTCTACCGGATGACGGGGGTGGACCTGACCCGGATCGACGGAGTGGACGACCACACGGCATTGAAGGTGGTCAGCGAGATCGGACTGGACATAGGCTGGTGGCCCACCACCGGGCACTTCACATCCTCGCTAGGACTTAGTCCGAACAACCGCATTACCGGAGGCAAGATTATCGGCTCTCGGACCGCGCCATTGGCGAACCGGGCTGCCACTGCCCTGCGTCTTGCCGCCAACGGACTCCACCGATCAGACAGTGCCTTGGGAGCGTTCCTGTGGCGCAAGAAGACCCCCCTGGGTGCATCCAAGGCGATCACCGCGACGGCCCATAAGCTGGCCAGGATCATCTACTCAACGCTCAAGTACGGACACTAATACACGGACGCTGGGGCTGAATACTACGCAACCCAGTACCGTAAGAGTGTCTCGCGAACTGCAAGGCGCAAGGCCGCCCTCAGGCAGTCTCCCTCAGGCAGTCTAATGCTCACACAGAGCGTGCTATAACTGCGTCAAGACCGGCTTGCCCATTTCCCGATCATATCGGACACCATTAGAGCAATCGCCCGCCTGTCTATTTTTCCATTCTCATTCAAGGGAATGCTCTCTAGAAACAGAATGCGCGTAGGAATCATGTATTCTGGAAGTACTTGCCTGCACGCCAATAGAATGTCTCTTTCATTAGCAGAGCACTTCCCTGACACAACCCCTACCAGCCCATGGGCATTGCCATGAACTACTGGCCATGGAATCACATATGCAAGTTCCGTCCCGGCCAATTCCTTGATTGCACCCTCCACCTCTTGTAGTTCAATTCTGTACCCTCTGACCTTCACCTGCTCATCGTGTCTGCCGTGGAACCGAAGGAGGCCCTCATGATCTTTCGACACGATGTCTCCTGTCCTATACCACCGCCTCCCCTCCACTGTTATGTACTGAGCTTCTGTAGTCTTCTGGTCGTCTAAGTAACCTTCAGTCACCTGAGGTCCAGAGAGCAGTAGTTCTCCGCGTTTGCCTGGTACATTGAAGGTTCCATCCTCGTCTATAATCAGGATTTCATGGTCATCAAATACCCTTCCAAGAGGCAACGGTTCACGGTGTGATTCATCTGTTGGATTCGTGCCCCTCCAAGGATATCTGGAAATAGCTATTGTCGCCTCGGTTGGCCCGTAAAGATTCTCGATGATACTGTTGGGGGCTGCCATTTGCCAGCGTGCAGCCAGCCTACCGGAAAACGCCTCGCCACAAAACAAGCTCAACCGAAGCAAAGGAAGGCTTCCTGTTCGCAACGCTTTCAATCTCTCCAAAAGGGTGATGATGGATGGAACAGATAGAAAAACTGTGATCCTCTCTTCGTTCAAGAAGGACACGACGTTAAGTAGCGAGCGTGAACCCGATGGGACAAGGCAGCCTCCATTGCTCCAACAGACGAACATGTCATGCGCACTTAGGTCGAACGTCAGTTCAGATATCTGAGAGAATCGATCCAAGTGGCTTATGTTGTACTGATGACTGACAAACCTGATATACTTGATTAGGTTGCCATGTGTGACAGGTACCGCCTTTGGGACACCAGTGGTGCCAGAGGTGAATAGCAAGTAGGCATACTTGCCCTTCCATGTTCTGGAAGAGTCCATCTCTTCCCCTGCCTCCGTTATCCTATTTGCATGAATCATCGTCACGGAATCGTTGACATCGATCGTAGATTCGATTTCGTCCGTATTGGGAAGGACAATTGTCACACCAGATGGCAATGTGGGGACCAATTGGTGGAGGTAGTTTCTCGATTCTGCATCCGCTATGAGGATACTCGAGCCACTCCTTGCCAACATGTCCACCGCTCTGTTGACAGGCAATCCAGGATGAATGGGCAAATACCCTTTACCCGATGCCAGAACCGCTAGAATACTGATGTAGTTGGTCAAGCTCTTTGTGCCCAAGACCGCGGCGAAGTTCTGGTGTACTGGTGGAACTTGGCAAATCACTGTGGCGAGTTCCATAGCCCTCTTGGTGAGCTGCCGGTAGGTTAGTTCTTCCTTTCCGACTCTAAGCGCGGGCCTGTTGGGATGCCTCTTGGCCGCTTGGCATATTTGGGTCCAAACCGAAGGCCGCTGTAGTGACAATCACTCACCTCCATAGGAATTTGGGGTACAGAGCGGGAGTTGGCGTGGGTTCGCTGTCCGGGTCATGCTTCAGGCCGGCGTCCAAAGCTGAGGAGCATCGTCATTAGGGATCACCGTTGATCACGTCTTCCATGGGCATCCTCCCTTATGACAACGTAACATCACGGTCAAACAGAAGCAGCCTACCATTGGCTTGTAGAAGCCGATCGTTTCCGATCAAGAGAGAAGCTGACTTCAAATCACGGAAGGTTTGCTCAAGAGATACGTAGTCATTCCTGAGATAACCGTAAGAAAGTCCCCCGAGATCGACCAGCCTGTTAACACTATCGAAGAGTTGCTCAGACGCAACTACCTTGAGATTGTTTATGTGGATTTGGAAGGGTGGGGCTGCAACGGATTTCCAGGTCTCTTCAGGCCGGCCAGTTGTCAGAGTTTCATATTCGCGCATAACGGACTTTAGGTATGCGCTCACAACATCGAGAGATAAGCGAATCCTTGCGAGCCTCTCTGAAAACAGGTCTGACTTTAGTCGAGCACGAAATTCCTGCCGATGGCCCCTAATTAGGGAGATCGTCTTGCTATAGGCGTTGTGGGCCGCACCCAACCAACAAGCAACTAGCCCGAGAACACCTACTGGTATCATCGTTCCTATGATGATTTCTTGGGAACGGGTGGGATCGGCCAAGACATGGCTCTTTGGTATCCAGCCGGAAATAGACAAGCCACCGCTTTCAGTTCCTCGCATTCCCATGGAATCCCATTTCCTGTCTGGGGAAATATCAACTGTTGATGCCTCAGCAAGTGCAAGGACGACTTGATTGGGTCCTCGAGAATTAGGTGCTTGCATAGTCATCAGGAAAGCATCCGCGTGGAGTCCACCTGTTACGGTTGGAGCGTCTCGGGTGAAGGAAAGACCATTTCCATCGTGAACAAGCGGCGAGTGAGCTCTCAGCAGATCTCCACCTTTACCTCTCTCTGTCGTCACAGAAGCGATGAGCCACCCTTCGTTCGCAACGTTAGGAAGGACGCCTTCAGCTAATTCTCTATGGGCATGGCGGGCCAAGACTGCAACTTGTTGACAGTGCATTGCCCATACGAAGCCAGTAGAAAGACAGGCGCTGGACAATCGTTGGGCAACGCGAGTCATTGTGCAAAGAGAAGCTCCAAACCCATTGTACTTGGTTGGCACCAACAAGCCCATGAGGCCGCTCTCTTGAAGCGCGGAGAGCGAGCTTTCTGCGAGAACAGCCTTCTCATCCGAATCTACCGCATTACGGCTCAATTCAGGTAGGAGTTTGTCCACTAGCCTGAGCAGTTCGTTGCTGTCAGTCGTGTCCGATTTGCAGTTCATGTCGCTTTTGCCTGTCCTCTAGTACAGCCCCTGCTTTTGTAAGGAGTCAGAGCGGGTGAGGGACATCCTCAAAGGCCTTAGTCCTCAGTCTTGAGTCGTCGAACAGTCTGTTTAGGAATCCTTGTCCCCACACCTCATGGCCGCCATCACTGGTTACTGCATAGTGGTCTAGGTAGGCGACATCGGACGGTCTCACTTCGTTGATGACAGCCAAAGGCAAGACATCTGGATACAGCAAGTCAGTAAAGAACATCGAGTAGAACACCGGCTTTTGAAGATCGAATGTATTGACTCGGGAAGTGAATAACTTCCAGTCGATTGTTGTGTAATTCCTCCGTACATATTCAGCTATGTCACAGAACTTGATCAGGTTCAGGTCTGAATTGATCTGAGTCCACCAGGCTGTGGTAGCCTCCTTGAAGGTATGCGCACACAAGTCCAGTAGCATGTCCTCAGGCGAAAGCACCCAACATTGCGCACCGGCCACGTCGACAACCTGTGATCTTCTGAGCAAATCATCAACAGGAATGTCGAAGCCACTGTTAGGTAGGAACAGATTCAGGCAGACATCCACATTGTAGGATCGCACCATTAGGTGTTCATCCAATCTGACAAAGGGCAACAGGTTGTTAGAGTGAATAGCCCAGTAGGCGCGTGTACGTCTATCGAATGAATGAATACGTTGACCATTCTCAATCACTCTGCCCTGAACATAGCCCAAATCGGACAGAGCTTTTGTGACACCCGGAACATCCTTCTTCGATACAAGGATATCCAAGTCAACCATGAAGCGAATCCCCAGATCTCCATAAAGGCCTTCAAGCAGGACGCCACCCTTGCGGACAACAACTTGAAACTGCTGGGACACAGAGGTCAAAACCCTACCGAACTCGTCGAGAAGCCGCTCGTTGCGGATTCTGTTTCCGATGTATCCCGACAAGAGGAGGCGAGTGATAGAGGAAGGCACAGAATCAAGATGTTGATTGTCGTTGTACAGGAGACCGTGGTGATTGAGGTTTCGGGCTACTAAAGGGAGTACTCTCTGAATGGCGGCCTGGTACAAGAAGTGTCCCCAGTCAAGTGTGCGCCGTTTCCCTTTCAATATCCTAGCACATTCAGCTACCTCCGACCCCGGCATATCTATCCTGGTTAGTCTGAGTAGCAATACGTCCTCAGGACGAAGTTCTGCTATCTTTCCCTGACCCGAACTCACTTTGCTGTGCTCCCTGCAGACAGTGTTTCAAACAGAGGATACACTGCGTTGCTAACTATGCGCAACCTCTTGTACTCGTTCAGTACATGTGAACAGAGGAGAAGAGACCTAGCCTGGATAGTACTGCTCAAGGTACTCGGCTGGAGTGAATCCGTCCAGCGAGTGGTGAGGGCGGATCGTGTCATAGACGCGCTCCCATCCCAGGAGGATGCGGTTGAGAGGGACCATCTCGACCTCCCCGTCATACAACGGTATGGGTTCGCTGACCTCTCTCCACACGACCATTGAGCTTGGGTGAGCGCGGCGGCAGTACGAAGACTTGATGCCGTGGTCCTGGCACGCAGACTCCAAGCCGGCCTGGAACTCTGAGCCTCCGTCCACCTGGATGGCCTTAATTGGGAAGGGGAACCGTTGCCGCATCGAGTCGAGGAACTGTGCCGCCAGGGTGGACGTGGCCCTGGTGTGCACCTGGAGCACGTCCCACCGCGAGACCACGTCCCTGGCGGTGAAGTGTTTAAGTACCACGCCTGGCAGGGGGCGGATGTCCGGGGTGTCCACTTGGACTATGTCCCCGGGCTCCCTGGCACGATACTCTCTGGGCTTGCGCACCGCGTAGGGACGCTTGCGGGCTACCATCACGAACGCCCACACCCGGCGCTTGCGGCCGTCCTGGCCGATGTAGGCCAGGCTCCCCCAATCGACCTGGGCTTGCTCGCCCGGGCCCGTCTCGAACCTCATCGTCGCCTGAGGCTGCCGGCGGCGACGCCGAGGCGGAACGTAGTCCATAAAGGACACATTGATGCGACAAGCCACGATGGTGAAGTGTAACGATTGCGGATTCCTAACTCTGTTGAAGTCTACTCATTCGGAAGATGTTGCTTCGCCTGGTGTGTCTCGAATTGGACTTGGTTGCTCGCGAGAGCTGGGCGAATTCGAAGAAATCCTAAGGCTACGGGAGTGTGACGCTCCTCGATCCTATCGGTATGGCCTCGATCCAAAGATAACGAGGGCCTATGTGCCCTAGCCTTCCCTCAGTCGTCTTGTCCATAGTGCCGGTCTACTGTGGTAGCCTTAGGGCGTATAGCACAGTTGAAGTGCGAGAGGGTTGGGAGGAGTAATCATGGATGATTACGAAGGACTAGCTGGAAGCTGTTGCGAATCAAGTGGAGCAATGATATTCGGGTTCATGTTCTATCGTATCATCCGGATACGACAAACAAAGAGGGATTCAACAATAGTCGTTGGCTGACTTGCTTTTGTTCTGTTTGGCGGCACAGTATTGAGCCCACACTAGGCTTTAGAGATTGCCTTGATCTGGTTCCGGTTGCTGGTAGGCGTACTGTGAGTTGTGCGCTGGTAGGATATCTCAGCGGAACGATATGACCACCCTAAGGCATCCGCGAAGCCGCAGGGTTCTCGGCTTTCGACACCCCCTCGGACTTCGTGCGCGCCTATCCCGCGTCCTCCAAGGAGTGCCTCACGCTGGTAATCCGCCGGATGGACGCGGTGGCCAGCGTCTAGCGACTCGACGCTTCATTGTCCCCCGGCATCGACGGGCTCAGGTTCCGCAGGGTTCCATCGCAGGGGCGATTCTATGCCACCATCACTCTCAACGCGAACGGCCGCAGATTCAGTGTCGTGCGTCAGGGACTGGCCCTGCCGACCCGTCCCCTGCGACCGGCTGCCATAGCACAGTACGATTACACGCGCCGCCCTTGGGAGAGTCGAACGGGACCTATCGACGGTCATCGGCCTCAACTGAGCGCATATCCACAGCCCATGTGTATCTGATTCTTTTGTCTTGATTGGATAACCGATATCCTGGCGCAGGAGGTTCGCCGGGGAATGCGGGAGGCTGCTTCCCGAGGCTTCTGGATCGCCAGCAGGACGCCCTACGGCTACAACAGGATCATGGTGCAGAACGGCGCCAAGAAACGTCCCAAGCTGGAACCCGATGAGGATGCAGCATATGTAGTCAAGCGGATCTTCGAACTGGCCGACACTGGAAAAGGAATGCTGGACATCGCCCGCACCCTCAACGGCGAAGGCATCTCCAGCGCCACCGGAAAGCTCTGGACCAGTAACGCGGTCCGCTTCATCCTCACCAACGAGGTATACACAGGGACTCTGGTCTGGGGCACCGCTGCCGGAGATGATGCTGAGCCCATTCGAGTGGAGAGGGCGTTCTCTCCCATAGTCTCCAAGGCTCTGTTCCTCCGGGTGAACGCCAGGATGCGCTCTCGAGCACCCAGGATCGCCCATCCCCGCAGGGTGGGAAGCTCCTACATGTTCAGCGGGCTCGTCAAGTGCTACAGATGCAGGACGTTGCTCTCGGGCCAAGACGCCAAGAGCGGCAGATTCCATTACTACGTTTGCCAATCCCTGATCAAGCGCGGGAGCGGTGGCTGCGATACCCCCAGGCTCAACGCCCGCCGCTTCGAGGAGCTGATCGTCAGGCGGATTCGCTCCAGCATCCTCACCGAAGGCATCATCGCCGATCTGCCGAAGATCATTGCCAAAGAGCTGGATGGCCTGGTTCGCGAGCAACGTAGCAGACTGGAGACCATCGAGTCCGAGCTGGCGGACGTACGTCGCCGGCTGGGCCGGCTCTGGGATGTCGTGGAGACAACCGACGACGTCCCGGCCGACATGGATATTCGGATCAAGGCCAACACCGAGAGACGGAGCCTTCTTGAGGCATCGCTGGAGGAGGCTCAGTCCATCCTTTCGCAGCGCAGGACGCTCAAGAACGACCTGGAGGCCATCGTGGCACGGGCGCAGGACATGGGCGAGTTTCTGAATGAGAGCGAGCTGTCCGAGCGCAAGGCCTTCGCCCAGACCTTTGTCAGAGAGATCGTTGTCATGCCAGGCAAGTCCGTGATCTACTACGCTGTCCCCATGCCCGGCGACAGCCATACGCCCGGGGCGGATTCCGAGGAGGCTCCTCTGGACATGTTACCGAAGTCTGTTGAACGTGAAGCGCAATAAGTCGGGTAGGGGTCACAGTGACGATAGGCGAAATCACTTTCGAGCCGTGGTCTCGAGGCCTCTGAGGATCCCGGCAGCAGCTGAGGCTCGTTGGCAGTTGCTCTCCTCGACTTGCTTCCGTCCTGATTCTGTCCGCATAGTAGGATCCACCTTACTCTTTGGGCCAAATCAGAAAGGAATCGCGTTCGAAGTCCAAATATCTCCGGTCCCATTCCGCGCGGCGAAGGAGCCACCGTTCCTGAAAGAAATCGGACAATTCCTGAACAGGTTGATCGTACCAGATCGGGTCGGTTTCTTCCCCGCACAAAAACTGCCTGGCATTCTTCGCCAGAGGAACAACAAAGACCTCCCGCTTGACCCCGTGATAAAGCCAATCGCTGGAGAGTCCCAGTTTCGGTAGACTCTTTTTTACGATTTCCCTCCGGTTGCGAAACCCTTTTCCCCAGAGGTCATTCTTGGCTGTGGGGTCGCAGTGTTGAACAGCATACTCATGCAGAGCTGCGTAAAGCCCATTTGCAAAGTGAAACTCGCCCGAGCCCTGAGTAAAACCGACGCTGTGGAACATCTTTCTGTCGCGGAATTTCAATCGATTGTAGATGGAAGACCTCCCCAAGGCAGAGGCAGTAGTAATGGAGACAAGCTGACCGGCCAGAGGCCGTTGACGAATGACAGAACGATTGCCGCCATATTTGCTGAGAAAAGCCTCCCTGACTTGATTGCTAGCAGCCAGCATTGCCACCAGTTTGCCACACAATAGGGAGGAATACGGTGGAACTGCTCCAAGCACGAAAGCTTCCATCACATGGTGGAGACGATCTTGCCGGTCCTCCTTGGTCCATCCTATCCAGCTGTCTCGCGCTCCAAGACTGAAGATAGGATCTCCAAGGCCTATAACACCAATGAGTTTGTCATTCTGGGTGTCCATTACCAGGAATCGCAGCCGCCGACCATAGCCTGAGGAAACTGGGATGCTCCAGTGTAGTGTCGCGTACCTAAATAGGAGTTCCTCTCTAGAGTCAGGTTGGACTTCGACAAGAACAGGGCTGATTTTCTCGGTGATGACCTCAGAGCCAGAGGCGATGGACTGGATGAGCTCCTCTTGGTATCTGACTAGCCCGGGTTTGCTCCTTTCCAATTTGTGGTCTAGTGCTGTTCGGTGCAGCTGCCGGAGGCTGTCCTTGCTAAGGTCGGACGGAGGGAGGAGTTGGCCCCCTTTCAGGCGAAAACCCTGCTCTCTAAGCGAGCGCAATACGAGCTGCTTGAGGTCACTTGTAGTCATCTCGCTGTCCGAGTGCTTGTTCATTCGTGCACGTTCAATCTATAACCAGCTTGCCGACACTCCCAAGCGATCTGCGGAGATCGGACAGACTTCCAAATTCGATTCTCCATGTCTCTCGACAGCCCTCTGAGTACTGGTCTGCGTTGTATTCCCGCGGTATAGCAAAGACGATACGGGTGTCGGGATGGATGTAACAGAATAGTGAGCTTCCCAGAGCTTGCATCTTCGAGCCGATGGGGGACAGCGTCAGCCTGTACTTATTCGATAGCCCATTGTAAATGGACTCTAGACTAGTCAATGTCTCCTTATAGTCGAGGGTGCTGATTTGATACTGAACGTCATTGTCGTCAAGGCCGTTTATTGCCTTTGAGGCTTCTATTCGCCATCGGTTTTCAGGGAGTGGCGGATTCCCGACCAGCCAAACGATTTGATCCCCTTGGACTCCATTCAAAGATGGATCCACGAAGGTGATCACTGCTCTACTCCTCTCCGCCTTGAATGTGGGAAAAAGGATGACGGCATCAGGCAACTGGTCAAATGGCTGCCCAGGGAATTCTCTACTTGGTCTCACGTCACCAACCCCGCGCTCGAGGCCTAACAAGGACTCGGCAGTCCAGGCCGATGGCTCAGCCTCATACTCTGTCTTGGTGGGGTGGTAAACGGCCGCCTCTGAATAGAGAATATTGAGATGGGCCTCAGCGTCACACAATACGGCCATCGTCGTCACCACAATTCGATTTGCGGCAACACTAAGATCGAACGTAATCCGGGGATCCACTCCTGGAGACTCACTGCGGAGTGAGGTCACAATACGACGCAATTCATTAGGATAATCGGCATTGCTCAGAGACAAAGATTCGATATTGTCTGAGATTTTGCCTAGATATCTGGTCAGTTCTCCACGATTCCTCTCGTTTTCCTCAACATTGGTGTCATACTCAAAGACGATCACGCGCTCGCTGCGATATCCGCTTTCGGCGAGTAACTTCGGCAACGCTAAGCAACGAGGTTCGAACCCAAGCGCACAGAGGAACAGGTCATCGGGACCAAGAGTAGTCCCCGTACGAGGATTGAATTTTTCAAGGTCGGGCAAACCGCCGACAATGGAGCTTAGTTCGATCCTTGTCACTCGCGCCATTGAATCACTCTGTCTCGTTCAAGCCGTCGATCCCCATTAACCGCAACTGGTTCGCCTGTGAATCTGCACCTGTCCTAATCCCAGGCCACTTGTCCAAGACCATTTGGCATGCGGCGACTGGATTCGACAAGAAAAACTGAAACCAATCCGGGTTTTCCTTCACGGCATTGTTCTTGGCCAAGGACGCGCCGAATGCAGGCAAATAGACTCTTCTCAACTGCCAACGTAGGGTAGTGGCGTTGCCGTGTCGAGATAATCCCGGCTCCATATCAATAAATATCGCCCGTCTTACGAGCTCCTCCTTTAACTTTTGCTGCGCTGCAGATAGCAGCCCTGCGAAGTCCCCATGTGGTTGGTCAATTTCAATTCTGGGGCACTCCGGAGGTACGGTTGTATTGCCCTTCTTTTGCTGAGTGCCCTGCTCCAGAATGGCCCGCGTTAATCTGCCGAAACTCGAAACAACATCGTACATTGCTGGCCCATCAGGGAAATAGTTCTTAACCGTATTCAGCATGTCTCTTGACACGGATCGAATGGCTCTATGTTGGGCGGCCTTTGATATTTGCTCAGTGGTGTCTTTATTCACTCCAGCTACGTCAAACATTCTTCTATATATCAAGAGAAGTGTAGATACGTCACCCGAGCAAACGGCGGCAACGCAGTCAAGGCCGTGATAGTGATCCTGCTGTCGCCCTCGTGACTTACCGACCAGCGCTTTCGCCAAATTACCTTCCGGCCAGGAAGATTTCCCTATTAGCCCGTCGGCCGTTCCGGCGTATCCTGCTTTCTTGAGACGGTTGTCCAGCAGCTCGACCGCGAACAAATAACCTGACTCTACATTCCGGGAGTCATCTAGTGCCAAATACTCCCGGCCACAATCGATCTCCACCATTTCCCGGGCCAATTCTGCTAAGGCTCCAGACGGATCGGAAAGTTCCGCGCCGTATTTTTCTGAGGATAGCTTGAAAATGTGAGACGGGCGACGTTCCCAGATGACTCGGTTCAGAACCTGCTGTACTGGGGAGGGAAGGCGGTGTGTCGAATAGTCGTCTACTAGGAATGCGATTTTCTTTTCCTGAAAACGCGGCATTAGCTGGTACATCAAGGTGGTCAAATCGCCAAGAAACGTGGTCGGCAGTGTTGATGATATGGACATCCCCCCCATCATTTGGGAATGAGTCTCGAACATCTCCCTTTCGATAGCATCGAGGGTTTGCACCAGAAAGGAGACGCCTTGCATCCGGAATGAGGAGTTTGATTGGAGGCGGCTGTATATGAAATCCCGGATATCCCGCTCATGAGATGATCCAAGTCCCCAATATTCCTTCTGTTCAGGATTATCCGAGAGGACTTTCAGAGTCAGAATGATCTCCCGAGTAAGTAGCAGGCTGAAATAGTGCACGATTTCGCGACTATGGTTCTGGGCCATTTCAGGCGTCGCTATCCAATCAAACCTGTTCTGGAGGTCAGTGGCGCAGGAAATGTAGAATCCAGCAACGTTGAGTTGCTCCAGATCAACCACCGGATCCGAAAGATGGGCCTTGAGGCTCATCCACCGGAAAATCGTTGACTTGCCGCATCCCCTTGGACCTGTTACCAGACATGGATCGGCGCTTGCCGCTTTTTCCAACCAGGGGCAAGACTTAGCAAACATCTCCACCAGTAATCGGTCGTCCGATATGTGCTCAGCAGAAAGGAATTCAAAGGGAGACGCTAGTTGCCTGTTTAGATTCGGCACGGGCGCTTCAGTCCGAGAGACAGCCAGAGCAAACTGTTGCCTGATTTGGACTGGATCACGCAATCGCACGGATGGATCTTCCTCTAACATGCTTCTGATCAGATGGTCTGTCTCGGAAAGGAATCGTCGTTCCCTTATGGGCAAATTGCGCTTAGCATGTATGGCATTGCGAATCGCGACTATGTGATCAACAAAGTTCCGATGGTCATCCTTGGGTTTGGCAATAGGACCGTCGGCTGGTTTGAGGCTCCCAGTGTCGATTATCTTTATTTTGTATTCACCATCAATTTCTCCGAGCGGTGGGTTGGCAATCATCACGTTGCCGGAATGCAGGTCGTCATGCTTGAGGCCATTAGCCTGCAATCCGGACAAAGCCGAGGTAAGCGCGGCAACATAGCTCACCATGAATGACGAGGAAACATCCGATAGCGAGTCATCCAAGAATTCCTTAAGGGTGACCCCGTCTATCCATTCTTCTACGAATCCAATAAAGGTGCGTCCTGGATGTCCCGGCACATCCAGCTTCACAGTGCCAGCGTATTCGAGACGCGCAAACACCTCATGTCCTTCCAGCTTGGCAGTCCGTTGGATCTCCTCAAGATAAGACCTATCTTGATAATCTTCGAGAATGGCCAGCTTAAGAGCGCGCCCGCGCCCGAATCTATCAGTGACTTTCCATACAACGCCCTTGTATCCTGCGGCGACCGGATGATTAGGGGTGTATTCATGTTGGTCCACGAAGACCTCGGTCGGCAATACCGAGGGATCGAGGAGAAATTCTCGCAACTCGGTGGGTAATTCGATGCGATCAGCCAATTGTTACCCTCCAAATCGAGCACCGAGGGATCCAAACGATGCAGGTGGCTCCGCACAAGTCCTCCGGGGTGTGAATCGCCCGCAAGCGCTTAGGCTCCTTCCCTATCTCCATATCACCTCGCTCCTACTCTTGGCGGTTGGCCGCTGACTCACGCACCACCCACGCGGGTCGTTTCTCGTCGTTGCACCCGCTCCTCGATCTGAGACCCTGATTCGATTTCCGCCACGCGCAGCTCGAATGCCTTCTGAAGGTTCTGCCACAGTTGGGGCGTCGTGCCGAAGTATCTGGCGAGGCGCAGAGCCGTATCAGCTGTCACGCCCCGCTGCCCATTCAGAATTGCCGTGACTCGATTAGTGGGTACATCCAGAGCCTTGGCGAGCGCGTTAGCCGACAACCCAAGCTCCTCGAGCTCCTCAGCCAGTATCTCTCCGGGGTGTACCGGCCTCATTCCGTTACTCATACTCATGTCCAACTCCTCATCAGTGGTAGTCCACGACCTCCACGTCGTACGGTCCCTCATCCCCCCAGCGGAAGCATATTCGCCACTGGCGGTTGATCCGGATGCTGTACTGGCCCGCTCGGTCGCCCAAGAGAGACTCCAGCCTGTTGCTGGGCAATCCAGCTAGATCCTGTAAGGAGGCAGCGTTGTCCAATACCGTGAGTCGACGCGTCGCCTGATCCGCGAACCCATGGAAGGCCCGCACCAACCGGCCTCCAAAGAACCTCTCGGTCCTCCTATCTTTGAATCCTCGAATCATTGTAACGCCTTACGTAAAGGATACACAAGATGTTACCATACCAGGAGCAATTTGGATGATGCGCAGATGAGTGAACGATCCGAGCCCACGCCAGTGGCTCTCTACGCCAGAGTGTCCAGCGACCGTCAGGACGTGGACCTCTCGGTGGCCGCCCAGCTTCGGGCGCTGAGAGGCTACGCCGACAAGAACAGCTACGTGGTCGTGCGCGAGTACGTCGACGAGGCCAAGAGCGGGCGCATCGACGACAGGCCCGAATTCAACAGGATGATCGATGAGGCCAGATTGCCAGAGGCCCCTTTCAGAGAGGTCCTGGTCTGGAAGTTCTCACGCTTCACCAGGAATCGCGAGCACGCCATCGCCTACAAGTCCTTGCTCCGCAGAAGAGGCGTGACGGTGGTGTCGATAACGGAACAGACTGATGACACTCCGGCGGGCACGCTCACGGAGGCCATCATCGAAACCGTGGACGAGTACTACTCGGAAGACCTGGCGACGGATGTCAGGCGGGGAATGCGTGAAGCCGCCTCCCGCGGCTTCTGGGTCTCCAGCAGGACGCCCTACGGCTATAAGAGGGTCATGGTCCAGGACGGGGAGAAGGAGCGCCCCAAACTGCAACCAGACGACGTTACGGCACCCGTCGTCAAGCGCATCTTCGACATGGCGGAGAACGGAGAAGGGATGCTGGACATCGCTCGCGCCATCAACGATGAGGGAATCCCAAGCGCCGCAGGAAAGCTCTGGTCCAACAACGCGGTCAACTTCATCCTGAGGAACGAGGTCTACACGGGGACTCTCGTCTGGGGCGCCAAAGCCAAGGACGAGGCCGACCCGGTACGGGTAGAGGGGGCATTCCCCGCCATCGTCTCCAGAGCCCAGTTTCGCCGGGTCAACAGCCGGATGCGGTCCCGTACGTCTAAGACCACCCACCCTCGAAGGGTAGCAAGCTCCTATTTGCTGAGCGGACTGGTCAAGTGCTACAGATGCGAGACGCTCCTCTCGGGCCAAGACGCCAAGGGCGGTAGGTTTCACTACTACGTCTGTCAGTCCCTGATAAAGCGCGGCAAGGGTGCCTGCGACACACCCCGCCTAAACGCTCGTCGCTTCGAGCAGCTGATCGTCGGTAGGATTCGTTCCAGCATCCTCGCCAAGGACGGCAACGACGACAAGACGACAGTTGTGGTCAATGAACTGGATAAGTTGATCCAAGAGCAACGAGGCCGAATCGAGACCATCGAGTCTGAACTCAAAGAGGTACGTGTCCGACTTGACCGGATCTGGGACTTCGTAGAGTCCAGCGGCGGCGACCTGGCGGAGACCGCCTCTCCACGGATCAGGGCCAACAGGAATCAGCGGGCGCGCCTCGAGACCTTGCTACAGGAGGCCAACGCCATCCTATCTCAGCATAGGGCGACCCGGGACGGTGTGGCGACCATCACGGCCAAGACGCTGAGCATGACAGAGTATCCGGAGGAGAGCGAATTGCCCGAACGTAAGGTGTTCGTAGAAACCTTCGTCAGGGACATCGTTGTTATGCCCGGCAAGGCCACCATCCACTACAAGGTCCCCATCGTCAAGGACAGCCCAAACCCCGATGGGGACTACGAGGAACTGGATTTGGCCGGCCCACCCAAGTCTGCTGCGAGAGGCGTCCGATAGCTGGCACAGCTTTGAGGCGACACCTAATCCTGGTGGTCAACGGCCTCGGGGGCCAAGGAATAGTTCAAAACTTATATGGTGGGGGATAGAGGACTCGAACCTCTGACCTCCTGTGTGTAAGACAGGCGCTCTAACCATCTGAGCTAACCCCCCGGAACGGCCGGGCAGCGCGTCAGCGGCGGGCGGAAGAGTCGATGGGGACCGCCGCCGTCTTCGATTGTGGGGTGGTGGCGCGCTTGGCGGGACTCGAACCCACGGCCTCAGCCTCCGCAGGGCTGCGCTCTATCCAACTGAGCTACAAGCGCTCTTTCGCCGGCGTATGCCGGGCATCGCCCGGCTGCGCGTTCACTCCGTGTGGAGCTTAGCGCCATTCAATCGTAGGTGAGCGCGGCGCTCCCTGTCAACGCGAGCCCGCCCGGGCCTGGGCAGACCGCGGCCCCCACGACCCGTGGACTTGGCTTCCGGCTAGCCCCTGGCCAGCAGTATCCTCAGCACGTCCGGGGCTGCCTGTGCGGCGCGCTCGCGCAGCCGTTCCGCGGGCAGGCTCCCCAGCGGGTGCGGCAGTATGACGTATGGGTACTCAGGGATGCCTCCCAGCTTCGCCATCGCCTCGGCGCTCGTTATGAACGGCTCGGTGCAGATGACCGCAGTGGGCACGCCCATCTTCTCGAGGGTGATCCCGTCGTGCACACTGCACGACGAACAGGACCCTCAGTCGCCCGAGGCGGTAATCACCGCGTCGCAGCGCTCTACCAGCTCCTGCAGGATGTCGTCGGGGCACGGCCTCGACGAGTCGCCCTTGTTGCGCGCGACGACGCCGGCGAACTCGTAGCTGTCGGCCAGCACGTCGTAGACCATCTCCAGCAGCTCGGGCGAGTTCTGCTTGCCGTTGGCCAGCAGTCCCAGCGTCATCCCATCGAGGGAGCTCGGCCGCTGGCTGACGACCGCATCCTCCGGTATCGCCTCCGCCGTCGGGTCCAGTACCTCAATCGTCGCGGTTGTCATGTCCGACCTCCCTCCAGAGCTTGTCCCTTCCCACTGACGGGGAAGGCCAGGATGGGGCTCTCGCCCGCCCCAGATCAGATGCGCCTCGTGACCGACTTCGAGTTAGATCCCGTGCCCCACAATGGTATCACCGCGGCGGCCCCCCCGGCGGCTCCTCCCGCCGTCAGGACGCGGACCGCCTCCGGGCTCGACACTGCCCGCTCGGTGGAGCCTTCCCGCCTCCGCGTGCCGACCTCGAACATGGCCTCCTGCACCATGCGCTTCGACCACTCCGCCCTGCGAAAGTGGCCCAGCAGCTCCGGGCTGAGTACGACGACCAACTCGTCCGCCCCCGTGCCCGCCGCGAACATCGCGTCCTCGAAGCCGCGCAGGATGGACATGGGATCTTCGGCGCCGCTCGTCACGGGTATGGGCGAGAGGCCAGGGAACACGGTCACCGTGCTCTCGTCCTCATTGAACCCGCGCTCGACGTGCAGCGGCTCCCAGGGGCTCGTCTCCTCGCACTCCGCCATGCACCACGTGTACTTGCCCGCGTGGCCCATCGTCGCCTTGTCCAGCTCGCCGGGCTTGGCCCCCGTCACGTTCATGACGACGAGCCTGATGGCGCGGCCTATGGTCGCGTTGGCCCGGTTGCCCGGCCCGAATACGCTCACGCCAGACCCCAGGCCGATCTGCCGCGCAGCAGGGCCGTTCACGACCGTGAGGATGGCCGCGCCCATGGTTGAGACGGTGACGGCGTGGAGGTTGAACTGGGGCTCGCACATCGCCTCCAGCGTGGCGGCCACTACGGGGAAGTACTCCGGCATGCACCCGGCCATGACGGCGTTGACGGCCACCTTCTCCGCCGTGATGACTCGGCCTCGAACGGGCTCGGTGCCCAGGATGTCGGAGGGAAGCCGCCCGCCTGCAGCCAGGGCGGCCCGAACCCGGTCCTCGGTGGGCGGGACGACCGGCAAGCCGTCAGTCCAGCCGCGCTCCAGGAACGAGTCGAACAGCGCAGCCTCGTCGTCGAAGGTTATGCGCCTGGATGTCAGTGGCGGCGTTGCCATGGCAGCGAAGAAGATACCAGATTCCACCCGTAGCCGCCAACGATGACGGCAGGGGCGGAGCATCCAGAGCCTCCTGAATATGTTGACCCCTATCTGCCCCGGTGCTAGGCTTTGCCGACTTGACGCCACTCCGAGCGTGGCTGGAAACTGACAACCGTGTGCCGGAGGCTGCCACCTCAGAGTCTTCACTCCGCTCCGTTTCGTTCAGATCGACCCGCTCCGGAGTTGCTCCCATGTCAACCCAGTACAGCCCAGAGCATTGACCGACACGTTCACCGGTCCTGACCCCAGCCCCGTAGTTTCGCTGCCCGCCGTCTTCGACCGTTACCGGGAGGAGGTGGGCACCGCGTTGCGGGCCGCCCTGTCCGGCGACGAATCGCCCATACGCCTTATGCTGTCGTATGCCATGGGCTGGGTCGACGTCGAGGGCAACCCCACCATGGCGACGGAGGGGAAGGCTCTGCGCCCGACCCTCTGCCTGCTGGCATGCGAGGCGACAGGCGGCACAACGGCCGACGCCATGCCCGCGGCGGTGGCACTGGAGCTGGTGCACAACTTCTCGCTGGTGCACGACGAGATCCAGGACAGGGACGACGTCCGGCGCCACAGGCCGACTCTCTGGAAGGTGTGGGGCGAGCGGAAGGCCCTCGTGGCCGGCAACGTAATGCGCATAATCGCCGACATGGCCCTGTGGGGCCACCGGGACCGCGAGACGGCTCTCACCGTCGCCGGCCTCGTCACGCAGGCGACCCTGGACATGATCGAGGGCCAGTACATGGACCTCCACTTCGAGGGACGCATGGACATCACCATGGACGACTACCTGGCGATGATCTCCCGCAAGACGGGCGCTCTCATCCGCTGCTCCCTGGTAGCCGGCGCCGCAGCGGGTTCGGGAGACCCAGCCGTAGCCGAGGCCTTCGAGGAGTCGGGTAAGGCGTTCGGGATGGTGTTCCAGGTGCGTGATGACTACCTGGGCGTGTGGGGCGTCGAGTCGGCTACCGGCAAGCCCGTCGGGGCCGACGTCCGCCGAAAGAAGAACGCCTTCCCCTTCGTATACGCCATGTCCAAGGCCGAGGGGAGGGACCGTGACACGCTGCTTGAGATATACGGCCAGCCGGAGGTCGGCGACGGCGACGTGGCCGCGGCGGTCGAGATAATGGAGCGGCTGGGAGCGAGGGAGAGCGCCCAGGACCTAGCCGCCCACCACTCCGACAGGGCCGTGCAGGCGCTGCAGGGCATCGAGCTGGCCCCCGAGGCCAGGCGCGACATCGAGGAGCTCGCGCACTTCCTGCTAGTCCGCGACCGCTGACACCGACTGCATCACGTGGCCCGGCAGCGGCTTTTTCCCTTCCCCTCTTCCCATCGTAGGGGTGGGTTTGAAACCCGCCCTCGGCCCTTCCAGTGGCAGGGTTGCCAGCCTATCGAGGAGATCTAGCCGTAGGGGTCGGCCGCGTCCCTGAGCCCGTCTCCCATGAAGTTGAATGCCAGCACCGCGATGACTACCGGTATGGCAGGAAGCATGAGCCAGGGGTAGATCGAAACGGCCTGCACGTTCTGAGCGGCCTGCAGAAGCACCCCCCAGCTCACCGCAGGCGGCTGCAGGCCGAGTCCGAGGAAGCTGAGGGCGGTCTCGCTGATGATCATGAACGGGATGGCGAGGGTGGCCGCGGCGATTACGTGGCTGGTGAACGAAGGCACCATGTGCCGGAAGATGACGCGCAAGTCCGTAGCGCCCGAGACCCTGGCGGCATTCACGAACTCCTCCTCCCGCAGCGCCAGGAAGCGCCCGCGGACCACGCGCCCGAGCTCCGTCCATGCGAGGAGCGAGATGATGACGGTGATGGAGAAGTAGATCTGGACGGTGCTCCAGTCCCTGGGTACGCTCGCGGCAAGCGCGATCCACAGGGGGATCGTCGGTATAGACCGAAGTATCTCTATCAGGCGCTGGATTACCGTGTCTGCGTATCCTCCGTAGTAACCCGAGATTCCCCCCAGTACGATGCCCAGTATCAGGCTTATGCCCACGCCCACCAGGCCGATGGACATGGATATGCGTGTCCCTGCGAGGGTGCGCGCAAGGAGGTCGCGCCCGAGCACGTCGGTGCCCATGATGTGGGGCGCCGCCCTCCCAGACTCGAGCTCGTGCCCGAACAGGTGCCTGTCCGTCCGGATCAGGCCCAGAAAGCTGTACTCGAACCCGCGCACGAAGAACTTTATCGGTATCTTCACCTCGGGGTCGACGGTGTACTCCTTCTTGAACGTGACCGGGTTGCGAGTCCCCACGATGCCGAGAACGTGAGGCCTGAAGCTGCCGCCGTCGAACCAGTGGAGCGTCTGCGGTGGCAGGTAGGCTATCTCATAGTCCGAGGTGATGGCGTCGGTGCTCGAGAGGAACTCTGCGGTCACGGCGACAAAGTAGAGAAGGAGAATGACTGCGGCCGCGATCAGGGCGGCGCGGTGCTTCTTGAAGCGCCACCACATGAGCTGCCACTGGGTGGCTACGAATACCCGCTCCTCCTCGATGTCGGTGGCTATTCGCTCCGCTCTGCGGCCCTCGACTTCTTCCGGTGCTAGAGACATGGCGTCACGACACCCGAATGCGCGGGTCAAGTAGGCCGAGCAGGATATCCGATATGAACGTCCCGACCACAGTGAGCGTGCCCAGGAGCAGGACGATGGACGAGGACACGAAGAAGTCCTCGGTCAGCAGCGCCCTGAGCAGGATCGGCCCCTCCGTGGGCAGGCCCAGCACGACCGACACGATGATGCTGCCGGACATCAGAAACGGCAGGAGGTAACCCATCGTGCTGACGACGGGATTGATGGCTATCCTGACCGGGTACTTGAAGATCAGCCTCCACTCCGGCAGGCCCTTGGCCCTCGCCGTCACCACGTACGGTTTGCGCAGCTCGTCGAGCAGGTTCGCCCTCATGACCCTGATGAGCGCGGCCGTGCCGGCCGTGCCCACGACGAGAGCTGCTATCCACAGGTGAGACAGCAGGTCCACCACCTTCCCCAGGTCCCAGGGCTTGTCCAGATAGTGAGGCGAGAGGAGTCCCCCGACGCTCTGGTCGAAGTAGGCGAAGGATATCCACAGCAGGACCAGGGCGAGGAGGAAGTCAGGTATAGCCAACCCGAGAAACCCGATGAACGTTACGGTGTAGTCCTCGATGCTGTGCTGCCGCATCGCGGAGTATATGCCAATGGGAATCGATAAGGCCCAGGTCACGAGCGCCGTGCTCCCGGCCAGGATCACGGTTAGGAGCAGCCGTTCGCCGATGACCTGGCGCACAGGCTGCCTGAACTCCAGCGAGATGCCCAGGTCGAAGCGAAGCACCTTCCAGAACCACTTCGCGTACTGGACGATCAGGGGCTGGTCGAGGCCATACTGAATCCTCAGGGACCTCTCCAGCTCCGCCGCTGCCTGGCTTGTGGCGGCGTCCGCCCCCAGCACCTCCTCGATGTAGCCGGACACGAAGTCGCCCGGAGGCAGTGTGATGATGATGAACGAGATGATCGACAGCGCCCAGACCGTCAGGAGGGCTAGAAGGAAACGCCGTATGATGAAAGCCAGCATTATGGAAGAACTCTTGTCTCTGCGGTAGTCGATGGAACGGGCCGACGCCCCGCATTTTACGGGACGCCGGCCCTACTTGCCTAGTAGCAGTCGGGAACTCTACTCGGAGTCGTTCTTGCCGCCCTCCATGAAGTACTGGGCGGTCCGGCCGATGCCGGGGTTCTGCAGCTGGGAGATGTTCGGGGCCAGCAGCGGCACGTTCTTGAAGTAGTTCTTCATCACGATGACGCCGTTGAACGCCGGCGTGTCGCCCACTGCGCTGATGTAGTAGAGGTTCTGGACCGAGATCTTCTGGGAGTCGATGTAGTTCTGGGTCCGCTCCTGGTACTTCAGGTTCTCGATCACATCAGACAGCTCAACCAGCTTCAGTATCTCCGGATCGGTGGGCTCTGCACACGCCTCGCCCAGCTTCTCCGTCTTGCCGTCAGTGCACGACTTGCCGTTGTTGAACCAGTTGCCGAACGCAGGGAACGCACTCCTGCCGGCCTTGACGCTCAGCGGGTGCCGGTCGCAGCAGCCGTCCGCGTTGATCTGGTGCAGGTTGCCCTTGCGCCTGTCGGAGAAGAGCTTCACGTCCTCGGCCCTGATGTTCATCTTCACGCCGATCTTCTCCCAGTCCTCCTTCGCGATCTCGGCCATGGACTGGTAGTCGAGGAAGTACTCGGCGATGTAGACCAGCTCGATCTGAAGAGGCTCGCCGGAGCCATCGGTCCTCAAGCGGAAGCCCGATCCGTCCTTCTTGTCCAGCCCGATGCTGTCGAGTATTTCATTGGCCCTGTCGGGATCGTACTCGGTGTAGTAGGACTCAATGTCCTCACCCGGGTAGAAGGGGTGGGTCGAGTTGTAGGTCGGCTGCTTCAGCTTGCCGACGCCGAGGAAGACGACCTCGTTGATCTTCTTCCTGTCCAGGGCCAGCGAGAGGGCCTTGCGGAAGTCGAGGTTCGTCAGCCACTTCTGTATCTCCGGGTCCGGCTCCTCTTCCACGGCGCCGAGGCCATAGGACTGGTTGATGGCGAAGGCGGCCTGGGTGCCGTCCTGGGACCAGAAGCGGATCTGGTAGTTGTTCTCCGCCGCCTTCTCCTGGAAGATAGGCACCTTGGCCATGTCGATGTGGCGGTGCTGGAAGTCCATCTCACCGGCGATTGCGCGGAGGTTCAAGACCTCCTTGTCACCGGCCAGCCGCATCGAGATCTTGTCGATGTACGGGAGCTGGTTGCCCGCGGGGTCGGTCGCCCAGTAGTACGGGTTGCGCTCGAACTCCCAGATCTCGCCGGTGTTCGGGCTCGTAACGACCCAGGGAGCGATCGTCGGCAGGCCGACGGACCTGAGGTTGTCGGACTTGGCCTTGAAGTACAGGCCCCAGTTCTCGAATCCCTCGTCCGCAACCGTCTTGTCGAAGGCGTCCTTGTCGTCAACGAACTCCCGGTGGTGCTCCTTCAGCCAGTGCGACGGGCCGAAGGTCGCCGAAGCGCCGCGGCCGTGCAACGTCCACGCACCGATCAGGTAGGTGGCCGTGTCGTCCAGGAAGCCGGCGGTCTGCTCGGTGAAGACGAACTGCACCGTGTGATCGTCGACCTTCTGGATCACGGGCGCATAGTTCGTGTAGCCGAGCTTGGCGTCACGCCCAGGGCTGATGTCCTCGTTCCGGATCACATTCTCGTTGTACCAGACGTAGTCGTCTGCCGTGAACGGAGCTCCGTCGGACCACTTCATGCCCTTGCGCAGGTGCCAAGTATACGTGAGGCCGTCGGCGCTGGTCTCCCACTCCTTCACGATGTTGGGGATCAGCGTCGTGCCGTCCAGGTCGTAGTAGATGTTCGGGTCCATCATTAGCCGGTCGGCGTTCTGGCCGTCGTTCGGGCCGGTGAACGCGCGCCGCCAGGTGCCTCCGTAGTCGCCGATGCGCTCGACGACCGGGATGACCATGATGTCGGAAGGCTCGGGAAGGCGCTCCTCGACTCCGGGCAGGTCGCCCGACTGGACCATGGCCGCGAGTATCGGGGCCTCGCCGAAGGAAGTCGGCTGCGGGCCGTCCCACAGGAAGGTGCCCTTGAACTCTGGGGCCATCATGGCCGACTCGTCCTTCATGGTCTCCTTGGACGTATCTTTGGCCATCGTCTCTGTTGCGGCTGTCGTCGGCGTAGCGGGAGCCCCTGCGGGCACGCCGGACACCACAGTCGGAGCGACCGCCGCCGTGGTGTCGGTGGTGGTCTCCTCCTCCTCATCGGCGCCGCCGCAGGCAGCAGCCGCCACGAGCGCGAAAGCCGCTGCCAGTGCCAGCAGCAAGCGGATATTCGTCAGTCTCAACATCTTTGCCTCCATGTCCTCAAGTCTGGGTCGGTTTCCCGTAGCTGAAAGTATTGCTACCAACGTAGATTTCTACCATCTCCAGCGTATCAGTGTCAAGTCTTGAGGCCTTCCGGGGGCCTTTCCGTACACGTCTGAGTACTACGGGCTCCGGACAAGCCGCGCGGTGGCGGGTGAGCTCCTTTGGCACCTCCTTCTGTCTCTTTTCTAGGTCTTACGACGGGGCGTAGCAGCCGGTTTCCTGCCCGACCTATGTCCCGCATCGGCCCGCCAGGTAGGGCGTATCCCAGCACTACCACCGCCTTGAATCCGCCCGGTGGGCGTTGCTAGACTGGCGGCGCCTCCAGGAGGTCTCGCCTTGCCCGACCAGATAAAGTCCGTCCTCATTACGGGAGCTTCAACCGGCATAGGCCGGGTGTCCGCGCTCTACCTGGCCGAGAAGGGCTACCGCGTTTCAGCCACGAGCCGGTCTCTCGACCGCCTGGAGGGGCTCAGAGCAGAGGCCGAGCGCTTCGGGGACGTTCACTGCGTCGAGCTGGACGTCGATTCCGACCGCTCCGTCACCGAGGCCACGGAGTCCGCGATCGAGGCACACGGACGCATCGACGTGCTGGTCAACAACGCAGGCTACGGGCTCTGGGGGCCGGTGCAGAGCTTCTCCATGGAGGAGCTGCGGTCACAGTTCGAGACCAACTTCTTCGGGGCCTTCCGGATGATCAGCGCCGTCCTGCCCTCGATGACGAGCGCAGGCAGCGGCACCATCATCAACGTGAGCTCGGTGGAGGGGAGGCTGGTCACCCCATTCAGCGGCGGGTACGCGGCGAGCAAGTTCGCGCTGGAAGGGCTGAGCGAGGCGCTGAGATACGAGCTGTGGCCCCAGGGCATTCGCGTGGCGCTCGTGGAGCCCGGACTTTTCGCCACAGATTTCCACGACAACCAGGTCGAGGCTTCAGGCGCGGACTCGCCCGACCTTCCCTACGGACCCGTGATCGCCCGGTACAGGGAGATGCGCGGGCGGTACGACCGTTTCGCCAAGGACCCTGTCCGGGTCGCCAGGGTCATCCACAAGATCATCCGCTCCCGGCGCCCCAGGTTCCGGTACCCCGTGGGCGCCGAGGCCACGTTTGGAATCCCCGCGTCCCAACTCATGCCGGAGAGGCTCTACCAGGCCATCCTCCGCCGCGCCACGATGGGTTGACGGCTACTCGGCGACCAGGTCCATGAACTCCACGCTCTTCAGCTCGCGTTCCAGCACGTGGCGGATGTAGGAGCGCAGGACCCGCGACACCTCCCGTGAGACGTGCGAAGGCACGGCCAGGTCGAGTGCCCCGGCCAGGTCACGGCCGGTGTAGTAGCGCAGCACCTTGTTGGCGCCGAGAGACAGCGGCAGGACCTGACCACTCGAGGCGGCCCGGCACCCGTCGCACACCACGCCTCCCAGGTCGCTGCTGTACACGTAGTCGCCCGGTACCAGCGTGATTCGGCACTCCACGCACTCGCGGAGCTCCGGGCCGAAGCCGGACAGCCCCAGCATCCTGACCTCGAACCACGGGAGCAGCCTGGACGGCTCGGCTGACGAGTCCAGGGCGGCGAGGCAGTCGGACAGGAGCCCGAACAGGTCGCGGCCCGCCTCGCGTTCGGCCAGGAATGCGTCCGCGAGCTCGGCCAGGTAGACCGCCCTCGACATGAGCGTCAGGTCTTCACGCAACCCACGGAAGCTCCGCACCGTCTGCGCCTCGCTTATCACGTCGAGGGTGCGCCCGTGGGCCAGCGACGCCGCCACGTATGTCAGCGGCTCGAGATGGCCGGACAGCTTGCTCCTGGTACGCCGGACGCCCCTGGCAACAGCACGGATCTTGCCGAGGTCGGGCGTGAAGATGGTGACTATCCGGTCCGCCTCGCCTATTGGGACGTGCCGGAGAACGATGCCGCGGGTCCTGTATGTCTTTCGGGCTGCCACAGCGCCTATCTGGCCCTCTCTCCCTCGACGGGAGAGGGTTGGGGCGAGGGTGAAGAAAGGGCGGAGACAGGAGTTGTAGCGCTCAGAGGTCCTGCCGGGACTCCATCGCCCGGCCCAGGGTCACCTCGTCCGCGTACTCCAGGTCGCCCCCAACTGGGAGTCCGCTCGCCGGGCGCGTCACCCGTATGCCCGTGGGCGCGAGCAGGTTGTGGATGTACATGGACGTCGCGTCGCCTTCCATGTTCGGATTCGTGGCGAGCACGACCTCCTGCACGACGCCGTCCCGCAGCCTGGCGAGGAGCGGCTCGATCTTCAGGTCTCCGGGGTATATGCCGTTCATGGGCGATATTGCGCCGTGGAGTACGTGGAACAGCCCCCTGTACACGCCCGTCCGTTCCAGGGCCATGACGTCCAGGGCCTCCTCCACCACGCAGATCCGGGACTGGTCGCGGGCCGGGTCCGAGCAGATCCTGCAGGGGTCCTGCTCGGTGATGTTGTAGCAGATGGAGCAAAGAACGATGCGCTCCTTCACGGCGATGAGCGCGTCGGCCAAGGAGCGGGCCGACTCCTCGGGCATCCTGACAAGGTGGTAGGCAAGCCGCTGGGCCATCTTTGGGCCGATACCCGGCAGCTTGTCGAACTCCTCGATCAGGCGGCCTACCGGCTCAGCACCAGGGCTGTTGTGGTTCGCCATCGCGGGGACCCTGCTACATCAGCCCCGGTATCTTCATGCCGCCGGTGAGGGCGCTCATCCGAGAGGCGGCCAGCTCCTGTGCCTTCTCGAAGCCGTCGTTTACGGCGGCTACCACCAGGTCCTGCAGCATCTCCACGTCCTCTTCGGACACGGCTTCGGGGTCGATGGTGAGGGACTCCAGCGTCATCCTGCCCGAAACTACGACCTTCACGACGCCTCCGCCGGCGGAGCCCTCGACCGTGGCGCTCTCCAGCTCAGCCTGCATCCTGGCCATGTCCTTCTGAAGCTGCTGCGCCTGCTTAAGCATCTTCTTATTCATCATGGGGGTCGTCCTCCTTCTCGTCGATCACTTTCGCGCCCAGGTTCTGGGCGGCGCGAACCAGGTGGCTGCGCATGGCCGGGCTGCGCCGCGGACCGTTGGCCGCCGTCTCCACAACGCCCAGGCTGATATCGTACGTGTCGCCCAGCGCCTTTGCCAGCGCGCCCGCTATCACCTTTCTTGTCTGGGGATCGCTGAGCTCCTGCTCCATGCGCTCCATGTGGGACTTGTGCGAGAACTTGAGGGTCACCCGCCCGTCCGAGACCTCACGTTCCTCGCAGGTGCTCAGCAGCGGCCCCAGGAAGAACCTTCGCCCCTTCTGGCGCCTCAGCGACTTGAGGATGGAGTCCCACTGGCTCTCCAGCCTGGGCTGGGGCTCCGACGGCAGGCTCTCCGGCGCTGGCGCTTCGTAGTCCGCCGGGGTGGGTGCGGCCGCCTGCTGATGCCTCGGCGCCCGGCGTTGAACGGGCTGCTGCCGGGGGCCGGGGGCCGTCCGCACCTGCCGAGGTTGCTGCACGGGAGCAGGCTGCGGGGCCGGTGCGGGAGCGGGCTGCTCTT
Source organism: Dehalococcoidia bacterium (assembly GCA_965116315.1). Lineage (GTDB taxonomy): Bacteria > Chloroflexota > Dehalococcoidia > Lucifugimonadales > CAJWER01. Next base: position 3,384,627 of record OZ220672.1, on the reverse strand, counting down.
CAATGCTGGACCTGACCAGCGCAAGCTCCAGCTCGATGGACGAAGCCCCTTCCCGGCGCATGTCGATCTCGGAGAACAGCCTCAGGCTGCGAACGAGGTGCTCGGTGGTCGCGCGCTCTGCGAAGGACTCCATCCTCTCGCGCACCTCCTCGGGTTGGCCGGTCGAGTCGGCCGCACCGGCCTTGGCCAGCATGACTCCCCGAAGGTATCCGACCACAGCCCGGTGAAGCTGCCGAAGGTCGGCGCCCTCTGCCGCAATGCGGCTGATGAGCGCCAGCCCCTCCTTCACCGACTTGTCCGCCACGTGTCCCGCGAGGTCCAGGGCCTGCGAGTCGCTGCCAAGCTCCAGCAGGTCCCGCAGGTGCTCCTCCGTAATGGTGGAGCCGTATGAGATCAGTGCGCGCTCCAGCAGGTTCTCGGCGTCGCGCAGGCTGCCCGCCGACTCCCTGGCGATGAGGGCCAGGGCCTCGGGCGAGGCCTCGACGCCTTCCTGCCGGGAGAGTTCCGTAAGTTTGGCGATGCTGACGTCGAGGGGGATCCGGCGGAAGTCGAACCTCTGGCACCTCGATACGATGGTCAGGGGGACCTTGTGGGCCTCGGTGGTCGCCAGGATGAAGATCGAGTGCGACGGCGGCTCCTCCAGCGTCTTGAGCAGGGCGTTGAACGCCTCTGCGGTCAGCATGTGTACCTCGTCGATGATGTATATCCTGTGGCGCCCCTCGGTCGGGCCGTAGCTGACCCTCTCGCGAAGGTTCCTGATGTCGTCGATGCCGCGATTGCTCGCCGCGTCGATCTCGAGGAGGTCCATCGCCCGACCTTCGTTGATCGCGATGCACGTGGCGCACTCGTTGTCAGGCTCACCGTCCTGCGGGCTGAGGCAGTTGAGCGTCTTTGCGAGGATCCGTGCGGTGCTGGTCTTACCCGTGCCCCGAGGGCCGCAGAACAGGTAGGCGTGGGCCGTACGACCCTGGTCGATGGCGTTGCGGAGGGTTCGAGCGACCATCTCCTGCCCGACTACCTCGTCGAGCCTCGTGGGCCGCCACTTCCTGTAGAAGACCTCGCTCATCCAGCGTCACCCGAACCGGCCGCGTTGACGGTCAGCGACATGGTCATGTCGTCCCGAGCTCCCAGCGAGGGACCTGGGGTGGGGTCGGTCTCGACCATGCCAAAGAGAGACGACGCCATCTTCCTTCTCGACTCTACCGCCGCCGGCTCTCGACTCCAGGAGACCGCCCGGCGGACCGTTCGGCATACCCTATCACAGGGCGCAGGGCCCCGCCGGGACTTGCGAAACATCGGCCAGGACGCGGCTTTCGAGGGCCTTCATCGCCGCCTCTTCGTCGGGCTCCATGTGGTCGTAACCAAGAAGGTGGAGCGCGCCGTGGACTAGCAGAGCGGCAAGCTCCTCCGTAACGGTGCGCCCGGCGGCGTCAGCCTGCCTCACAGCCTGGGGGTATGACACGATGATCTCGCCTAGGGGCTCCGCCTGGCCCGGGGGCAGAGCAAAGCCCGGCAACTCGTCGATGGAGACCTTCTCGTCCGGCTCTCCGTAGTACTCGCCCTCGTGGGCGAAGGAGAAGGCGAGCACGTCCGTGGTCTCGTCCAAACCGCGGTGCTCCCTGTTCAGATCCCTGACGACTTCGTCCCCTGCGAAGACTACGCTGACCCCGCCGCCCTCCTGCACACGAACTGCCTTCAGTGCCAAGCCCACCACGTCCGCTATCCAGCTTTCCGGGGGCAGGTCGAGCCCTTCTTCGATGGTCTGGACCGACACGTCAAACGACTGCGGGGAATAGGACATGGGCGCCATTGTAGCGACTGAAGACTCCCCCTCCCTCGGCGGGGAGAGCGCGATCTTTGTGCAGGGTGAGAATGAACACCCATCCAGGGGCAGTGAGTTACAGGAGAGCTACTGGCCCTCGTCGTCGCCGCAGACCACCATATTGGAGCCGTCGGAATTGGAATGCACCGCGTAGGGAGCCCCTTCCAGGTCAAAGACCAGCCTGTAGCCGGGTGTGATCACCTGCGCGTAGCCCTGGCCCTCCTGCGGGCAGCCAAGACTGGCGTCGGACCACTCTACCTTCTGGGAGCTGTTGAGTATGAAGGCCCGCTCGCCCACGCCCACCTCGTCGGCCAGCAGCTTCCGCGCCCCCGTCTCGATACCTATCTCCTGGCACTTCGATTCGAGCTGGGCTGCAAGGGAGTCCTCACCGGCCGTCGCAGTCCCGGCTGAGTCGGCCGCGCTCTTCCTGACGTCCTCGAAGACCGAGCCCAGGTCCGCCGACGAGCCCACGAACATGGTGTTCTCGACCATGTGCCGCCTGTACGTCTCGAGGGAGCGCTGGAAGGTGTAGAACTCAGGGTCCTGGCTGAGGGCGTCTGCGAATATCTTGATCGCCTCGGCCTCGCCGCAGCCGATGATGATGTCGGCGTCCCGCCGCGCCTCCGACCGGATGACCACCGCCTGCCTGTCGACCGAGGCGCGCTTCTCCAGGTCGGCCTTCGTGCCCGCGGCCCGCTCCCTGTCGGCAATCCGCTTCCGCTCGGCCTGCATCCTCTGGTAGATGCTGTTCGCGATCTCGCCTGGGAAGTCCGCACGCTTGATCCGCACGTCCACGATCTCGATCCCGAATTCCCGCAGCTTTGGCCGGACTTCGTCCCGCACCCGGTTCATGATCTGCTCTCGGCTCGTCTGTATGATCTCCGACTGGTCGTCACGGCCGATCTCGACCCGCAGGTCGGAGGACACGATGTCGATCACACGCGAGGCCGCGCGGGACTCGGTCCTGAGCGTCTCGACGAACAGGAGCGGGTTCTCGATGCGCCCCCGCGCGTACACGTCGATCACCAGCCGCTTCTTGTCTTTTGTGAGCAGCGAGTCGGGCGGCGCGTCGAACACCAGCAGGCGCTTTTCGAGGTACGCCACACGCTCGATGAACGGCGTCTTCACGTACAGCCCCGGGCTCTTGACCTGCCTGACAGGGTCTCCGAACCGGGTCACGACGGCGACCTGGGTCTCGTCGACTACGAACAGCGCCTGTGGGCCCACGATCCCTGCGGCGAGGACCGCGATCAGTAGTAGAGTTGCTATTAGTTTCATCGGCCGGCCTACTGCTGCCCTTCTATCTGGACCGGAAGGACATTCGACCCAGCGCCTTCTGTGACGACCACCATGTTGGTGCCCGGGTCGACTATGAACTTCCTCACGTTGGGCAGTATCTCCTCCATCGCGTCGAGATAGAGCCTCTGCCGTGTGACGTCGGGCGCCTTGGTGTACTCGGCCAGGATGGCCTTGAACCGCTCGGCTTGTCCGGTGGCCAGGTTGACGCGCTCGGCTGCGTCGGCCTCAGCCGCCTCGACCAGCCTGGCCGCCTCACCACGCGCCGTGGGAAGCACCTTCTCCTCGTAGGCGTCTGCCAGGTTAATGATGGTCTCCTTGTCCTCCTTCGCCCTCACCACGTCGTCGAACGCGTCTCGCACCTGGTCGGGAGGATTCACCGCCTGCAGCTTCACCTCGCGGATGTTTATCCCCGCCTGGTAGGTGTCGAGAAGCGACTGGATGAGACGCTGGGTCTCGATCTGGACCTCTTCCTTCTGGTCCGTCAGCACGTCGTCGATCGGGCGGCTGCCTATGACCTGCCTCAGGGCCGTCTCGGCCACGTCGCGCATGGTTATGCCCTCCGGATCGACCACACGGAAGAGGAAGTCCACCGGTTCCTTGATGTCGAACTGGACGAGCAGCTGCACGTCGACTATGTTCTCGTCGCCCGTGATCATCAGGGACTCGACGGGGACCGGTGTCGTGCCCCTGAACCCCAGCTCCAGGCGCCGGATCTCATCGACGTTAACGATCGTCTTGGTGCCTACGGGGGTGGGCGGGAACCAGTTGAGCCCCGGGCCCTGCTCGCTGTTGAACTGGCCGAACAGCCTGAGCACCGCAACCTGGCCCGGCTGCACCGTGTAGAAGCCGGTCGCGGCCCACGCGATCCCGCCGATGAGCAGGATGGCCAGGAGGATGTATAGGAAGGTGCCGCTGCCGCCAAATTTGAACCCGCCGAATATGGAACGGAGCCGCCCAAGTAGGTGCTCCAAGTTTACTTCCGGTTCGTCCTGCCTGTTCATATCATTCCTGATCGTCGTGTAGTGAGGCCAATATCCATTCTAGCACACCGACGTAATGGCGAAAGGGCGAATCTGAGTGTTCAGCCATTACCATCCAACACCTGGAATGTTGGGCCGCTAGCGCTCGCCCCCGCCGTGCCTCTCGACCAGGGCCGCAAACCCCTCCGGGGTGGCAATCGCCGACACCCGGTTTACGAGGGCCCTGAGGTCAGGCGCCGATGACCTCAGCCGCCGCATACCCTCGCCAACCGGACTGGACGACTCCGGCTGCTCTGCATACGTGCCGGCGAACGCGAAGTAAGCCTGGTTGATCTTGCGCAGGTGGTAGCCGTACTCGACGAAGACGAGGCGCCGCTCCTCCATGTACGTCTCTGCCTCCTCGACCTTCCCTTCGTCCAGGAGCGAGTCGACCCGGAGCCGCGTCTCCCGCATCTCCCGGCCGAAGTCGAACCTGCCCTCGTCGGACGCGGCTCCGGGCTGGTCGGGGTCGTGCGGCGGGTCTATGATGCCTCCTAGCCTGACGTATGCCAGGTCGCCCACCTCCCGTCCGAACAGGTCGGACAGCGTCTCGTTGATCGTGAGCATCTCGTTGCTCTGGAGCGTCCTCAGTCCCAGGGGTGTGAAGTGGGCCACCAGGTAATGGTGCATCCACTCGTGCGCCGCCGTTTGGAGGATGTGCCTCAGCGGGAATCCCGACCGCACTATGGCCGGGTAGGTCGCCACTCCCCCAATGTCGCTCACGAGGGCGGACAGGTCCGATCCGGCCAGCAGTGCCTCCTCGATCCCCTCCCGCTCGATCACCGACAGCCCCGGGACCACCAGGGCCTCTTCGCCCCTGGAGATGACGTGCCGGGGCGACGTGACCACCACCGACGGTGGGTCGTCGAGGCGTATGTCCACAGGCGGATAGTCGACCGGGCCGTACGAACCCATGCCCAGGTCGGAGAGCACGGCGCTGACCGTTGCCTCTATGAACTCCTCGGCCTCGTTTCGCACCTCCATGCGCGCGGCCCTGGCGCCGCTGAGCTCCCTGTCGAGCCGCGCCAGCGCCTCGTGGTCGTGCTCGTGCTCGGGAAGCGAGGCCTCCCTGTCAATCTCGTACGAGATCCGCCCTATCTCGCGGCTGAGCTCGAGATAGGAGTCCAGGGCTTCCCTGCCTGTCGGTCCGTTCTGATGTAGCCACGGCAGGAACCTGGAGAGCCTGTGCGTCCACTTGTCCAGTAGGTTCCCCGCCTCCCATGCCACCAGGCTGTAACGGTAGGGAACAGAGGCCCACTCGGCCGTGTTGAAGTGGACTCCGTCGTTGACCTGGAGCACCGCCGCCAGGGCTATAGCGAGCAGGAACCTGAGTATCCTCACTACTTCCAGTCTATATCGACGGCAAAGCGCAGGTCGGACGCTATACTACGTCCGGCCCCGGACCTCGACCCGCAAGGAGGCTTGAATGGCTAGGCCCAAGATCGCGGTACTGATTCGCGAGCCACTCAGAGAGAGGATACTGAGCGACGACGACTTGGCGAAGCTCGAAGAGGTCGCCGAGGTCGAGCTCAGCCCCCACGAGCGGGACATGACGGAGGACGAGGTCGCGGCGATGCTCAGCACAGCCGACGGCTGCATGTCGTCCTGGGGTACGCCGCCCCTGACCTCGAGGATCGTCGACTCGGCGCCGGGGCTCAAGATATGGGCCCACGCCGCCGGCTCGGTCAAGCCGATGGTCGCCGACGACGCCTGGTACGGAGGCGTGACCGTGACGAGCGCCGCGCCCGCCATAGCCGATGATGTCGCCGAGATGACCATGGCCTGCATCACCATGGGTCTGCGCTGCGTCGTGCCACTGAGTCGCCGGATGGCGGCGAACGAACCGGTCGACAGGGACAGCATTCGCTCCCTCTACCGCGCCACCGTGGGCGTGGTCAGCGCCAGCCACGTGGGGCGCAGGGTAATCGAGCGGCTGCTCCCCTACGAAGCTAGGGTCCTGCTGTACGACCCCTTCGTGGAGGAGGAAGAGGCCGCCCGGATGGGCGTCGAGCTTGCGGACCTGGACGAGATGGCCCGCGAGAGCGACGCCGTCACCTGCCACGCCCCAAAGCTCCCTGAGACCTACCACATGCTCGGCGAGAGGCACTTTCGCGCCATGCGGGACGACACGGTGTTCGTCAATACATCGCGCGGGGACAACATTGACGAGGACGCGCTGACACGCGAGCTCGAGAAGGGCCGCCTATTCGCGTTCCTCGACGTCACCAGCCCGGAGCCCGCCGCGCCCGACAGCCCTCTGCGAACGCTGCCCAACGTCGTCCTCACGCCCCACATAGCCGGAGCCAAGTCGTACCGCACCGGGGCCATGGCCGTCGAGGAGCTGTGCCGCTTCTTCCAGGGCAGACCGCAGATACACCAGGTGACCAGGGACATGCTCCCTGTGATCGCATGAGCCGGGTCCTCATCCCCTGTGCTATTGTCATTGGCGGCATGACACCTGACGGTCGACTAAGGAACATACTCATTTGAAGGCGCTCCTGCTTGCCGCACGCCCCCGGCAGTGGACGAAGAACCTGCTCATCTACGTCCCCCTATTCTTCACTGCGGGCGACGCGTGGGACCTGTCGGACACAGCCGGAGCACTGTCCCTGCTGGTCAAGGCGACCCTCGCCGTGGTCCTGTTCTCCCTCGTGTCATCGGGCCAGTACCTGGTCAACGATGTCCTAGACGCGGAGGAGGACCGGCGCCATCCCAGGAAACGCCAGCGCCCTGTGGCCTCGGGCGCCCTCGCGCCTTCCGTAGCGCTGACGGTTGGAGGGCTCCTGGCGGCTGGGGGAACCGTGGCCGCCTTCTTCCTGGAGCCCTCCTTCGGCCGGGTGACCGCATTCTACCTCGCCACGACAGCTATCTACTCCTTCGCCCTGAAGCGGGTGGCGCTTCTCGACGTGTTCGTGATCGGCGCCGGGTTCGTGCTCCGGACCGTGGCGGGGGCAGCGGTCCTGGGGGTGCCCGTATCGCCCTGGCTCTACACGTGCGCCGGGCTCGGCGCTCTGTTCGTGGCGCTATCGAAGCGCCGGAGCGAGCTGGCCAACGCCGGCGACCGCGCGCCGGAGCAGAGGGAGGCCCTGGGCCTCTACTCGGTCCCCCTTCTCGACCAGCTCATAGGGATCTCGGCAACGGCCGCCCTGCTTACCTACGTCCTCTATACCTTCACCGCCCCGAACCTGCCCGACGACCACTCGATGATGCTGACCGCGCCCTTCGCCGTATACATCCTCTTCAGGTACATCTACCTCGTTCAGAGGCGCGGCCTGGGCGAGAACCCCGAGGAGATATTCACCTCCGACCCGCCAATCATGGTTGCCGTAGCCCTCTGGCTCCTGACCGCCCTGGCAGTCCTCCTGAGGGCTGCAGGCTAATTGACCGGTTCGCCCGAGGATCCAGGAACACTGCAGTACGACTGTAGTCCTGAGGAGTCCCCGACGAAGGACCTGGGGTGGGGTCGCCACTACCCGGGCCAAGAGTCGACCCTCGCGATGCCAGATCTGACGCTCGTCCCCGGCTACCCGCTAGACCTAACGCCCTGAACACCTTTAACCTAGTGCCATGACCCCTCCCGAACACCTCTTCCTTGGCATCCCCGCATGGGCCGGCGTGTACCTCCTCTCAGCCGCCGCCTTCCTGCTGGCAGGCTACCTGCTCTATGTGAGGGTCTTCCGCCTGGTGATGGTGGGCAAGCCCGCGAACCGGACGGACAGGTTGGGGAAGCGGCTCATCGGCGCCATTCCCCTCGTGCTGGGCCAGAGCAAGGTGCTCCAGAGCTTCTCGCCCTTGCGTGACAGGGCCGGCCTGGCACACTTCCTCATCTTTTGGGGTTTCATCTCCTTCACCCTCAGCTATGTGATCTTCATCTACGGCGACACCGTATGGCGGCAATTCTCGACAACCCTGCTCACCGAGAACGGCGCGCGGGTATTCGCCGTCTACCTCGAAGTCATGGCCGTCATACTGCTGGTCGCGGTCGTATGGGGCGCGGTGCGGCGATGGGCGGCGACGCCCAGGCGCCTCAGCTTCGACCTGACCCAGAAGCCAGAGGCCGCCATCATTCTCGTCCTGATAGGCGGGCTGATGGCGCTGACGCTGCTGACCGAGGCCTTGCACGCGGCGTCGGGCGCAGATGGCCCGGCGGCCGCACCCATCGGCGCAGCCCTCGGCGACCTCTTCGTCGGCGCAGGCATCGGCGAGGACGCCGCATCAGTGCTGCACTCGCTGGCGTGGTGGGCCCACCTCGGGCTCATCCTGGGTTTCGCCGTATACATCCCTATGTCCAAGCACGTCCACCTCATCGGCGCGCCCCTCTCTTTCCTGTTCCGGGACCTGGAGGCGAGCGGGGCGCTATCGACCCCGGACGACCTGGAGACGGCCGAGACGTTCGGAGCGGCCCGCGCGCCGGACTTCACCTGGAAGGAGCTGCTCGACGGCTACGCGTGCGCGGTCTGCGGGCGCTGCACCGACAGCTGCCCGGCCAACATCACGGGCAAGACCCTATCGCCCATGCACATCGCCGAGGGCCTGAAGGAGCACCTGCAGGCCTCGGATGGGGCCTCCGACGGCCCGCCGGTCGTCGGCGCGGAGATCGGCGAGGAGGCACTGTGGGACTGCCTCACGTGCGGGGCCTGCGAGCAGGTCTGCCCCGTCGGCGTCGAGCACATCGACATGATCGTCGACATGCGCCGCAACCTGGTGATGGAGCAGGCCAGCATGCCCGAGTCCGCCGCGTCGGCCCTGATGAGCATGGAGCAGCGCGGCCACCCCTGGAGGGGAACCCAGCACACCCGCACCGGCTGGGCCGACGGTCTCGGCGTCAGGACACTGGCCGAGCACCCGGACGCCGAGGTGCTGTTCTGGGTCGGCTGCACGGCGGCCCTGGAGCAGCGCAGCCGCGGCATAGCCCGCTCCATGGCGTCGGTCCTCAAGCGCGCCGGCGTGGACTTCGCCATCCTCGGCGACGAGGAGGGCTGCACCGGCGACCCGGCCCGCCGCATGGGCAACGAGTACCTCTACCAGGTCATGGCCCAGCAGAACATCGAGACCCTCGACCGCTACAACGTCAGGAAGATCGTGACCGTCTGCCCCCACTGCTTCAACACCATCAAGAACGAGTACCCTCACCTGGGCGGCAGCTACGAGGTGATGCACTACAGCGAGTTCGCCGCCGAGCTGATAGCCGATGGCAAGATCAAGCCGGTAGTCACCATCGACGCATCGATGACATACCACGACTCGTGCTACCTGGGCCGCCACAACGGCGTGTACGACGCCCCGCGCGACGTGGCCGCCGCGATTCCGGGGCTGAAACTGGTCGAGATGGAGCGATGCCGTGAGCGCGGCTTCTGCTGCGGCGCGGGCGGCGGACACATGTGGATGGAGGAGAGCCGCGGCCGCCGCGTCAACCACGTCCGCACCGAGCAGGTCCTGGAGACCGGCGCCGACACCGTAGGCGTATCCTGCCCCTTCTGCCTCCAGATGTTCGAAGAGGGCGCCGGCTCAGTCCAAGGCGCCGAATCCCTCCAGGCCCGCGACCTCATCGAGCTCCTAGACGAAAGCCTCGGCGAATCGGAGGACGACGACTAGGATCGCGCTCCCGCGGGTCTGAGATTCCGGCTTGTGGTATGATCTGACGGCAATGGCGACCCGCACGCAGTACCACAACCTCACATCCCAGGAATTCTTGGCCAAGGCTTGGCGCTACTTGGCTGAGGACGACCTACTGCAGGCCTCCGAGAAGGGCTGGGGCGCAGCCGCCCAGGCGGTCAAGGCCGTCGCCGAAGCTCGTGGCTGGAACCACAACGGCCACCGGCAGCTATACACGACGATTGATCGACTGGTGAAGGAGACAGGGGACGAGGACATCCGCGCTGGATTCAGCCTCGCCGGCGCCCTCCACACCAACTTTTATGAAGGCTGGCTCTCAGGCGAAGCCGTAGAGTCTCACCTTGACCGCACCGCCAACCTGGTAGAGAAGCTCGAGGCGCTCCACGCCTGATGGCGGTTTTCCCTCTCCGTCACAGGGAAGCTTCAGCACCGTAAGTGCGGCTTCTGTTAGGGACAACGCCTCGTTCGCTCTGCACTCGTTCGGACTGAGCCTGTGGAACCGCGACGAGCCAAATTGGTCTGGCCGGTTCTCTACTATTGTTGAGCAGGTAGCGACCATGCCAGCGCCACAGGGCGCGAAGTCCGCGTTGCCGGATGCTGTGAAGGGAAGATAGATCTGCAGGTCTGAATGGAGATCACTATGGCTGAAAAGGTGCGGGTAGGGCTGATCGGCGCGAACGTGAGCTATGGGTGGTCGCCGCGGGCGCACATCCCGGCGCTCCTGGCGCTGTCCGACGTCGAGCTTGCCGCCGTATGCACCGCCCACCCCGAGACGGCGCGGGAGTCGGCCGAGCGGTACGGCGTGCCGCTGGCGTTCAGCGACCACATGGAGATGCTCGAGCGCGACGACCTCGACGCCATCGGAGTGTCGGTCCGCGTCCCCAAGCACCACGCCCTCACTATGGACGTGCTAAGGGCCGGCAAGCACGTCTACACCGAGTGGCCCCTGGGCGCGAACCTGCCCGAGGCCGAGGAGATGGCCGGCCTCGCCCGGGAGCAGGGCGTGCTCACCATGGTCGGGCTGCAGGGCCGCTGCGCACCCGAGTTCCTGCGGCTCCGCGAGCTTGTCGACGAGGGCTACGCCGGCGAGGTCCTCTCAGTCAATATGACCTCGTTCGTGCCCGGCGTGCTTAGCCGCACGTCCGACCGCACCTGGCAGAAGGACGTGGAACTGGGCGCGACCACGCTCACTATCGCCTTCGGTCACGTCGCCGACGCCCTGTGCATGTGCCTCGGAGAATTCGCCGAGGTGTCGGCCTCCGTCGCCACCCAGGTGCCCCAATGGCTCGACAGCGACACGGCCGAGATGGTCGACGTCACGTCGCCCGACAGCATACTGGTCTCGGGGCGGCTGGAGAGCGGCGCGCTGGCGTCGGTCCACGTGAGCGCCATACCCTGGCACGCCACCGGGTACCGCCTGGTCGTGTACGGCCGTGAAGGCACGCTGGTGCTGGAGAGGGACGACTACCCCCACCTTGGCACAATGCGCCTCAGGGGCGGCCGGGGCACGGACGATGCCCCCGCCGAGCTGCCCGTCCCGGCCCGCCTGACCCAGGTCCCCGACACCGTGCCGGAGGGCCCGCCGTTCAACGTCGGCCAGATGTGGCACAGGTTCGCGGAGGGGATCCGGTCGGGAGCGCCCGTCGAGCCCGACTTCGACACCGCGGTCACCCGCCACCGCCTGCTCGACGCCGTCCAACGCGCCTCGGACACCGGCCGGAGTCAGCCTGTCAAGCGGTGAACGACCCCATGATCCCCAGGTTCGCTCTCAGCGTATCGCCTTCCACCTCGACCAGTCCCCGCTGCTCCAGGAACCTGATGTCGCGGGTAAACGTCCGGTTGCTCATACCGGCATAAAGGCGCGACAGGGGATGGCGTCGGCTTCTCAATTCTGATAGCGAAACAGGCTCCGCGCGCATTTCAATCAGGAGATTGAGGACACGCTCTCCGCGTGCTCCGAGCTTGCCCTTGGAGCTGAGGGTCTCCCGGGCGAAGTCTCTGAATGAGATGACTCGCACCTCGGCCAGCACTTCTCGGTGGACCGTTTCCAGCTCCTCCGCCAAGCCCCTAAGAGCGAAGACGATAAACGGAGTCAGGTCATCGGTGCTTCGGAACTGCACAAGGCGCAGATGCCGCACGTACTCTGACCGGTACTGGTAGTAGTAGTTGGCAAGGGAGTAGAATCCCCGCGCGTTGATTCCGGCCTGATACAACAGGTAGCTCTCCACGGCGCGCGAGGTCCGCCCGTTTCCGTCACCGAACGGATGGATGCTGACCACGTAGAAGTGGGCCACTATTGCTCTTACGACAGGGTTCCATCTCGCGGGCGGCCCCGTGTTGAACCACTCGATGAATTCCGACATAAGCCGCCGCACTGCCTCGCCCGTCTCAGGCGGAATGTAGCGCCCGACGGTTACCCTGTAGGTGCGGTACTTGCCCGGATCATTGTGCTCGTAGTCAATGTTCCTCGTGAGAGTGGCGTGGAAGTTGTGGATGAGCTCCTCGGTAAGGGGCGCGCGTGGACGCCGTCTCAAACGCTCCGCTACGTCCAGCATCAGGGCCTCTGAATTCCTAACCTCCTGTTCCTCACGGTTGGATGCCTCGTCGATCGAGCCGGGGGCAGAGGACAGTATCTCGGCGACCTCTTCCTCGGAGAACTCTGTGCCTTCGATGCCCGTCGTTCCCCGAACGGCGCGAATGATGTTGAGGCTGTCCAGTCGCTCCTGGACATGGGGAGGAATAGGTATGCCGCGGATTACGGATGCAAGCGCTTCCACTCGTGCCGCAAGACGCAGCATCTCGGGGTCCTCAGTGCGGACCCGCACATTGAAATGCACATCCCAGCTCGGCATATTCCTCCTCGCCGGCAAGAGGCCATGCGGTGGACATCGCGGTGGACATTGTCCACATCAAATACACCGTGTGCACGGCTTGTTACAGGCGTTACTTTACCATTTCTCGGTGGACACCGGCCTGGACATTGTCCACGACGTCATCCAGCCGGGGTGATGACCTCGCACCTTGGACCGCTGGATCGGCCGAGCCTCTCAACAGAGCCGAGAGAGTCGACTAACGCCGTCAAACCCGGTCCGCGTCGCGCGCCGCCAGGATAGCCGATGTAGTGACGCGGGTTCCCGTCACTTGACCGGCGTCCACCGAGTTGATGGGCGGCAGGTGGTCGACCATCAGCTCCCACGTGTCGCCGTCGTCACGGCTATAGAAGATCTGCCCCGTCGTCGTGCCAACGTACACGCCGCAGTCCTCGAGCGAGTCGGTCGCCATGCCCTCCCGTTGCACGTGGAGGTAGGCGTTGCGCTGGGGCAGACCCTTCGTCAGTGGCTCCCAGTCGGCCCCGGCACTGCGGCTCCGGTAGACCCTGAACCTCGCGTCGGTGACGTAGCGGACTCCGCCGCCGACCTCGCCCTCCTGAAGGGCCTTGTCCTCTGGCACGACGTACACCGTGTCGGGGTCTCCGGAGTGCGTTCCCATGACCATGCCCCACCGCGAGGGCAGCCCCTCGCTAAGGTCCAGCCACCGGCGCCCGCCGTCGTCGCTTCGGAAGAATCCGCAGTGGTTCTGCTGGTACAGGCGTCCCGGCGTCGAGGGGTGCGACAGCATCTTGTGCGTGCACTGGCCGAACTCAGGGAAGGGGTCGGGCGCGAAATCGGCCCGCACGCCCGCGTTCATCGTCGACCAGCTTGCCCCGCCGTCCTCGGTCCCGAATACGCCTACAGCCGAAATACCCACCCACATCCGGTCGCTGTCGCCAGGGTCGAGCACCATGCTGTGCAAGCACAGGCCGCCGAAGCCTGGCTGCCACATGTCGCGAGTTGGGTGCTCGGAGAGGGATGCGACCTCGCCCCACGTCTCGCCGCGGTCGTCGCTCCTGAACAGCGCCGCGGGCGAGACGCCCGCATAGACGACGCCGGGCTCGCTGGGCCTGCCGGGCTCGATGTGCCACACCTGCTCGACCGAGTCGCCCCGCTCGCTGGGGAATGCCGGGTTAACCCGCGACTTCCGCCAGGTAGCGCCCAGGTCGTCGCTCCGCTGCACCTCCGGCCCCCAGATCGGGCTGTTGATCGCTGCGAAGGTCGTACCCCCGTCGCGGTCGTCATAGGCCAGGTGGAACACGTCGCTGCCGGCATGGTGCGGCCCGGACAGCGACCAGCTCTTCCGCGCTGTATCCGACGTCAGGAAGAACGCGCCCTTGCGCGTCCCGACCATCAGGAGCACGTCTCCCCTGTTCGCCTCGGTCTTGAGTGGCATGTCGAAGGGTCCTCCGGCCTCGATGGATGCTCCTCAGTGAGTACGCGCCGGGAGCGGCATCGGATGACTGTAACGCTAGATGTCCATCCGAGTCAGGGCCTCGAACACCTCCTCGGGCGGGCGCTTGCCGAGCTTGCGCCGGTACTCGCTCACGGGCAGGTACTCGTACACCTCCGGGTTGTGGGCCACGAACGCCTCCGCGTACGAGACTCGCAGGTGCGTGGCCGCGCCGGTACCGTCCATCCCGATGCTCATCTTCTTCTGCAGCGGACTGTCCTCGCCGTAGTGCTGCGACTCGAACCTGTTCATGGCCGCCGACTTCTGGCCGATGGTGTCCGAGATGTCGATGACGGTGGTCGGGACCCTGATACTCAGGTTCTCCAGCACGTTGGTGCGACCCAGGTGCGTGTGGTAGAAGATCTGGGCCGCCTCACCCCCCGTGTCGCCCCCGGTCGGCGCGTACGGCTTGCCGGGCCGGATACCCGACGCCAGGTCGATGGCCAGCAGCAGCATCTGCGTCGTCACCGCGTGGACGGGCACCGTGTCGTACGGCCAGTGGGTCACGATGACGTTCGGCCGCAGCTCGCCGATGACGTCGGCGATATCGTTGATCACGTCCTCACGCGGGAGCAGGATGTCGTCGTTGTAACCCAGGAACCGCACGTCGGTGACGCCCAGCTCGGCGGCCGCATTCACCAGCTCCACCCGCCGCTCTTCGACGAGCCCGCTCATGTCCGGCAGGTCGCCGCTGTCGCGGTATTCGTCGATGGCGGCCAGGTGGTGGGACAGACCCGTAGTCGGCACGAGGATGCACACGTGGTCGCCCCTGGCCGCGTGCTTGGCCATAGTGCCGCCCGCATACAGGATCGCGTCCTTCGGATGTCCTCCAAGATTCAGGATAGTCAGCGGCTCGGCCATTTCTTTCCCTCCTGGTCCAGCGTGCCGCGTAGTATATGCGCTGGCTCCATGGCTGTCAGCGAGCAATTGCCCAGTCGCCGACCACAGCCCTATAATCCGCCGCGACCGGAGGAGCAAGGAGGTCCAGCATGCGCGCGGGATTCGGCCAGTTCAGCCAGCCTTCCCAGGAGTATCTGCGCTTCTGCGCCCAGTTCGGTGCGACCGACGTGCTGCTGAACAGCGCGAACCTGCCGGGCGCAGGGGGCCGGTGGCAACTGCACGACCTTGTGAAGCTGCGCCTGACCGTCGAGCAGTTCGGCCTATCCCTGTCGGCCCTCGAGAACGTGCCGATCTCGTTCTACGACCACATCATGCTCGGCGGCCGCAGGCGCGACGAACAGATAGAGAACATGATCGCCACGGTGCGGAACATCGCCCGCGCCGGCATTCCCATATTCGGGTATCACTGGATGCCGTCCATGGTGTGGAGGACGACGCCGGCGCATATCCGATGCGGCGCAGTCGCCACGGCCTTCGATTACGACGAGGCCCGGGGGATGCCCCTCACCCACGACCGCGAGTACACCGAAGAGGAGATGTGGGAGAACCTGGAGTACTGGATACGGATAATCACCCCCATTGCCGAGGAGGAGGGCATACGCCTCGGTATACACCCCTGCGACCCGCCGGTGGCCGTGCTCGGCGGCATCCCGCAGCTCCTCCGTAGCTTCGACGCCTACAAGCGGCTGGTT
Organism: Dehalococcoidia bacterium; assembly: GCA_965116315.1. Lineage (GTDB taxonomy): Bacteria > Chloroflexota > Dehalococcoidia > Lucifugimonadales > CAJWER01. The sequence goes on along the minus strand of OZ220672.1, from coordinate 3,368,956 downwards.
GAGATATGCCCGTCCGACTCCAACGGCATCGAGTTCTGCCAGGGCACCTTCTCCGAGATGGAGGGCGAGGACATCTACGAGATGATCCGGTACTTCGGCGAGCGCAGGAAGATACTCTACGTCCACTTCCGCAATGTGTCGGGGCAGGTGCCGAAGTTCCACGAGGAGTTCATCAACACGGGCTACGTGGACATGCACCGGGCCATGAGCATCTATCACGAGGTCGGCTTCGACAGCTTCTTCATCGACGACCACGTGCCCCAGACCTACCAGGACACTGAGTGGGGCCACCGCGGCCGCGCCTTCGCCAACGGCTACATCCAGGCCATGATCGAAGCCGTCACCAAGACAGCAGGATAGTCAGGCGGCCCGGCCCTCAAAGGAGTGGAACCTGATGCATGGACGCGGACACTTCCGCCATGCGGCTAGACCCTCCGGTGTGCGCCTCATCCTGGAGACCGTTGCCCCGGGCACCGTCTCCTCTCCAACGCCTCCGTCTCGGCTGCGCTAACAGGCGCGATACAGCGTACTCATGATGGAACATAGACTGCATTGGGACATTGGGGGGCGTCGCACATGCTAGCCGGACTTCGCTGCCGGTTGCCGAGCACAGGGCCCCTCATGGCGGCGGCCGTCGCCCTGGCGGTCATCGCCCTTGTTCCGGGGCAAGCCCACGCGCAGGAGCCGTCCACACCAGGTCCCCAGGCCTTCGAGCCGGAGTTCAGCTCGGGAGCATGCCCCGAGCACCTGGACGTGCCGCACGACGCAATCCTCACGTGTGGCTACGTCACGGTCCTCGAAGACCGCGCCAGACCCGACGGCAGGGTGATCGAGCTCTACGTCGTCCGCATTCGCGCGCTGTCTGCGATCCGGTACCGCGACCCCGTCATCTACCTCGCCGGCGGGCCCGGCGGAAGCGCCACGAGACGGGCCCAGCGGTTCCTCGATCGGGGGCGGCACCTGTGGACGGGGCGCTATCTCGTGCTATTCGACCAGCGCGGCATCGGCGGCTCCAGGCCTAGGCTGGAGTGCGCCCAGTACCGGCACGACTACTACGCCGATATTAGAGACCGCGATATCGACCCGGACGAGAAGCTGGAGTGGCGTGTGGAAGCCCTCCTGGACTGCAAGCGCACGCTCGCCGATCAGGGCATCGACCTGGGTACCTACACGTCGGCGTCCACAGCCGCTGACGTGGCGGACATCGCCTCTGCCATGGACTTCGATTCATTCAACCTCTATGGGAGCTCCTACGGGACGCGGCTGGCCCTCACCGTCATGCGGGACTTCCCCACGGGCGTGCGAAGTGTGGTCCTGGATGGCGTGCTCCCTCTCCAGGTGAGCTCCTACGAGACCTTCTACGCCGAATGGGCAGCGGCCGTCGATCGGTTCTTCCGCCATTGCGAGGCCGCCCCGGCGTGTTCCAGTCGGTACCCGGACCTGGAGCGGACCTTCTGGGGGGCAGTCGACCGCTACGCGGCCGCCCCGTTCACCCTTGAGTTCTACGACAGGTACGCTGACCGGTACTTCGAGTGGGAATTCGACGGGGAATTCGTTGCCTCGCTTCTTGCCAGCTCGCTGAGGAACGAACAACTGATCCCGTACCTGCCGTTCCTGGTGAGCGAGATCGCCGCCGGGAACGACTTCGTGGCGGACGCCTGGGCGCGTCCGGTAACCTGGGACGAGAGTGAGCCAATCGACAATACGGCGGCAGCGGCGTCCATGTGGTGCTACTCCTATGGCTCGCTTCTCGACCACGCCAGGGTCGCGGCGGATCGGAAAGCAAACCAGAGATTCGTCGACCCGGAACTCCGGCACACGATACCGGCCCTGTGCGATCGGTGGAACGACAGGCCCACCGATCCCATTGAGAGCGAGGCTGTGGCGAGCGATATCCCGACCCTCCTGATCTCGGGCCAGTTCGATCCGACCACCCCGCCGAGATGGGCCAATCTCGCGGCGGAGACGCTGAGTAACAGCTACACATTCGTCGTCCCAATGGCAGGTCACGGGGTCGGGCTCGACACTCCATGCGGACGGAAGCTCATAGGAAGTTTCCTGGACCGGCCGGACCAAAGCCCCGACTCCTCATGCCTTGCATCGGACCGACCGCAGTTTTCGGACATCTACCTGAACCGCGGCCCCCGCACGACGGATACGCAGGACTGGGGCAGTGGTAGTTCGCTGAGGTCGACGCTCTTTCCGGTATACGCGGTGGCCATGGCGTCTTGGGTGATAGAAGTGGCGGCCACGGCGTCTTCGCTGACACAACCGGTGACCACGGCGTCTTGGCTGATACAAGGGTTGGCCGGAGTGCCTGTGCCGACCGTGTGGCCGCTGACTGTGCTGATCGTATGGCCGCTGACTGTGCTAACCGTATGGCCGACAATCTTCGTGGTAAGTCGCCGGCGTCAGGTGCCAAGCTCGACCAACCGGTTGGCGGGGCCCGCCCGGGTGATTGCCGGGGCAGCGTTGCTGATAGTCGCCGGTTTCATCCTATGGGCATTCTCTAGTGCAAACCCGGACGGCGCCGTCAGGAACTTCGGGTACGACCCGTCGATACGCCAGTGGTTCGTCATCCCGTATCTGATAGCGCCCATAGCCGTACTCGTCCTGTACCTGGCGTATCGCGCGTGGCGAGAGCGGTGGTGGTCGCTCCTCGGCAGGGTCCACTACACCCTGGTGGCGCTGTCCATCATCTGGTCGCTCGCATACCTGCGCGCGTGGGCGTTCATCGGGTAGCAGCGCAACGTAGAGGGGCGTGGCGTCGCAGAGTGTTCCTGTATGGACCTCTACAAGTTGGCGCACACCGGCCCTCAATAGACGCCGCCCGCCGGGTCGACGATACGCACCACGCGGGCATCGATGCCCAGTGCCTCCCGCGCCTCCAGCATCGCCCAAAGCGCCTTGCCGGGCGAGCCGCAGCCTCTGGACGCCACTATTGCGTTGAGCCGCTCGCCCAGCTCCGCAACGTCCGGCGCTCTTTGCCTGTACAGGGCCTCGATGGGCGCCCATCGCTTCGGACCCAGGTCCCTCGAGAGGTCGCCGTAGCGGATCGCCCAGGTCGCGAACCAGGCTGTGCCGGGCTCCGGCACGGGGCTGGACGACAGGCCACGGGCGGCTCCTCCGGCGGTCCGGTCCAGGATGAAGTCGTTCCTGAACCCGAACGGCTCCAGTATCTTCGCCAGCGCGGCGTGGTCGATCATCTCCTGCAGGTCGCCGGCCACCCTCGCCGCCTCGGAGCCGGGCGGTATGTCGCTGCCCGGCGAAGCCATCGGGTAGTCGCGGGCGCGCAGCAGCAGGTGGGCCAGCTCGTGTGCCACGTGATACGCAAGGTCGTCGTCCGGCAGGCCCGCCCATGCCGGCTGATCGGGCGCGCTCCTGTCCGCGCCCAGGTCGCCGAAGACGGAGCTGTGGCCCTCCTCGATGCGCTCGACGGACGCCGGAATCTCCGGCCCGTACCGCTCCCAGAAGGCGTCGAACGGGTCAGCCACTCCGCGGCCAAGCACTTCCATGCCGGAGACCTTGGCACAACTCGCGAGGCTGGGCAACCTCTAGACGCCGGTTGTTGACCCGTGCGCCCGCCTCGGCTAGAGTCCGGCCTGCGCAGTCACTGCCAGGAGGCCGCCATGTCTTCACCCCAACCTGATCAGTCCTTCGACAACGCCATCATCGGCAGCAACCCCCAGATCGACCCGGACGTGATAGTCGGCTTCCGGTACCATCCGGAGTGCGGCCCCGCCAGGATCGGCGACAACTGCATCCTGCACAAGGGCACGGTCATATACGGCGACGTGACGATAGGCGACCACTTTCACACGGTCCACTACGCCGTCATACGGGCGATGGTCAAGATCGGTGACTACTGCACCGTCCTCAACCACTCGACCCTCGAGGGCGTGGTGAGGATGGGGAACGGCGTGCGCATCATGTCCCACGTCTACATCCCGTCGCGGACATGGTTCGGCGACAACGTGTTTGTCGGGCCCGGAACCACGTTCCTGAACGACCGCTACCCCTGCCGCCGCGACCCGCCTCCCACGCCGCGAGGGGCGACCATCCACGACGACGTGATGATCGGCGGCGGCTGCACCATCCTGCCGGGCGTGACCATCGGTGAGAGGAGCTTCATCGCAGCGGGCGCAGTCGTGAACAAGGATGTGCCGCCCCGCAGCTTCGTGGTCGGCGTGCCGGGCAGGATATCGCCCCTCCCGGACCACCTCGACATGCCGAACAACCGCCTGCTGACCCTGCAGTCCGGCGAGTTCTGGAACGCCCAGGCCGACTACGTCGGCAAGTCCATCTGGCCCGACTACTGGCCCGATGAGTTCGATGAGACCAATCAGGCAGGGACTTGAAACGATCGTCCCAGGGGGTCGAACTCTGCAACTTCCTGGTTGGCGAGTTTATCGCGGATCCGCTGAAAGTGGCTGACTGTATCCTTTGAGTACAGCCGCTCCCCGCACCGCAAGCAGACCTCGGCACGGACCTTCACGGCTGCCAGATTGACGCCTCCGCGCAGAAGCTTCTCTACGCTCTTCTCAGTCACTTCCCCACCACACACTGGACACCTACTGAAGGGCTTCATTAGCTGGCCTCCGCGTACGACAATTGAGCCAGAGCTCCGGATCGGGCTAAGACTATCTGGGTCAAGTCCGTCTTAACCGGCCTAGCCGACGGGCCGGGAGCCTCCTGGGATCCCTCTGGCCCGAAAATCGGTACTAGGGTCTTGGAGTAGCCACTTCAGTCGCAACTCTAGCCTGCAACACTATTATCGCAGCCTAAGTCGCTCCAGGTCTCGGCGTGACCAACCCGCTGATCGGATCATCTTGCGAAGGGTCTTGGGTGGGAAGGTGTCGCCCGGATGGTGCAAGGAGACCGTTACTCTCCTGCCGTCTGAGTGTCTGTAGAGCTGGTGGCTACCTCGCTGCCTGCTCAACACAAAGCCGTCTCGAAGCAGGGCGTTGATCAGTCTGCGAGCTGTGAGGCTGCGTAGCTCCGAGTAGTCTACCGCCACCTAGACGTTGACTGCCACGCGGGTCTCCGGGAACGCCTGGAAGTCCGTGCCTGGGTCGCCCGGAAGGGCGTCACCCTCTTCGAGGATGTCGTCCACGACCATCTCGACCACTTGGCGGATATTGTCGAGCGCTTCTCTCTCAGAGCGCCCCCACGTCACCGCACCTTGATCCTCCAGGGCAGGACAATACGCATGCCAGCGATCGTCGTCCGGCTCGACGACGACGCGAAATACGTAGCTCTTTGCGGGCGCATCCATCTCTTACAACCTCGCCATCGGGTAGGCCTCGTAGTAGGCCTCGGAGGGCTTCCACAGCCGCATGCTCAGCGGCCAGTCCTGCGCCACCAGGTTGTACTTGGGGTTCTTGTGCGGGTCGGGCACCAGCAGCAGGAATATGTGCCCGAATACCGCCAGGAGCACGCCGGGCACTGCCAGGATGGGGCGCGTCCAGGGCCGGTTGAGCCACAACCAGCTCGTACCGATCAGCGCCAGCCACACGATGAACCACAGCCCGTGGATGACGATCAGCAGCAGCATCCCAAGGACAACGGCGATGAGCCCGTGCCCGATGAACTGCATCAGCTGGTCCACCGGCCTCAGAACCCACGACAGCGCCCGCGTCACCCTCATGATCACCAGCCTCACGAGGGACGTGAGGAAGTCGACGGGGCTGTGCTCGCGCGCAAAGCTGATGCGCGTGTCGAAGTCGTCTATGTCCCAGAGCCAGCTCACTGGCCTTTCACCCTCACCTCAATCCTCTCCCATCGAGGGAGAGGAGGCACATTGCGGCAATTCTAACACGGGCTCCCCGGCGCCCGTGACAACATAGGCGCGCCTCGGTTCCGATACAATGGCGAGGCCCCTCGCAGGAGATGCAAATGCTAACCCTTGTGCCCCATGAGATCGAGGAGTACGCCGTCCGGCACACCACGCCGCTGCCGCCTCACCTCGCCGAGCTCGCCAGGTACACCGCCGAACGGGACGACGGCATGATGCTCTCGGGCCCCATCGAGGGCAATGTGCTGCAGATGCTGGTCTGGGCCCTGGGCGCCCGGCGCGTGCTGGAGGTGGGCTGCTTCACGGGCTTCAGCGCCCAGATGATGGCCGCCGCGCTCCCCGACGACGGGCGCCTCGTCACGTGCGAGATCGACCCCGACAACGCCCGCATCGCCAGGGAGTACTTCGACAAGGGGCCCGACGGGCACAAGATCGAGATCCGGCTCGGGCCGGCGATCGAGACCCTGGACTCCCTGGAGGGATCCTTCGACCTCGTCTTCATCGACGCGGACAAGACGCCCTACATCGAATACTACGAGCGGGCGATGGGCCTCCTGGCCGACCGCGGCATCATCGCCGTCGACAATGTGCTCTGGAGCGGCCGCGTCCTCGACCCCGAGTCCGACTCCGACAGGGCCCTCGCCGCCTTCAACGACCACGTGGCCGCCGACCCCAGGGTGACGCAGGTCATCCTCACCATCCGCGACGGCCTAATGCTCATCCGCAAGACCTAGCCGCCCGCCACACCTGCTAGAATGGCGCGCACTCGCACTGAACGGGGGAATGGCATGGCGAAACGGTACAGGGCCGCAATCGTCGGGCTGGGCAGGATCGCGACCATGATCGATGACGAGGTGGTGGGCAGCCCCTACCTGCTCCTGCCTATGAGCCACATGGGAAGCTACGAGGCAGTGGATGAGGTGGAGTTCGCCGGAGGCGCCGACCCCTACGAGGAGCAGCGCGAGGCGTTCGGCCGCAAGCACGGCGTCACCAATCTCTACGCCGACTACAAGGAGATGCTGGAGAAGGAGCGGCCCGACATCGTCTCCATCTGCACGTCCGCCCGGCCACGGGCCGACATCGTCACCACCATCGCCGCCATGGACTTGGGCGTGAAGGCGATCTGGGCCGAAAAGCCCATCTCCATGAGCCTCGAGGAGGCCGACGCCATGGTAGAGTCCTGCCGGGACGCGGGCATCGTCCTCGCCGTCAACTGCGCCCGGCGCTGGGACGCCTCGTACAGCATGGCGCGGGAGCTGATCGACGACGGCGCGATCGGCGAGGTGATGCAGGTCACCGTGTACCAGGGCGGCAACCTCTCCCACAACTCCCACATGATCAACCTGGGGCGCTTCCTCGCCGGAGGCAGCGGGCGGGTCGACTGGGTCTTCGGCGACCTCAACGACGAGACGGCCGCCGGGCCCCACGAGGACGACGACCGGGGCGGTATTTCCTACCTGGTCTTCGAGAACGGCGTACGTGCTCTCGTGCGCCAGGACAAATGGGGCTACTGCGAGGCTGAGGTCGTGGGCATGGAGGGACTTGTCAGGGTGCACAGCGACACCCAGGAAATGGAGCTGTGGGCCACGGGCGATGGGCGGGATCTCTCGCGCCGCCTCTTCCCGCGCCGCCAGAAGATAGAGAGCGCCACCGTACGGGCCGTCAGGGACATCATGCACTGCATCGAGACCGGCGACGAGCCCGCGAGTTCCGGCGAGGACGGCAGGCACGACCTGGAGGTTGCCATAGCCGTCCGCGAGTCCCACAGAACGGGCGTCAAGGTCACCCTCCCGATTGCTGACCGCACCGAGCGCATCAACTCCTACGAGACCCTGCTCAGCGCCGATGACCTGCCCAGGGCGATCCAGAAGCGGATGGCCGCATCTTCATGATGAACGCCGCCGCGACCTGGTTCCTCAAGTCCGAGGACGGCAAACCCCTCGGCCAGGTGTACAGGAACCCGGGCGACCCGCCGCCGACCGAGGGAGCGCATGTCGATGGCATCGGCGAGGTGGTGCGGTTCACCGAGCTCGGCGCCTCCTGCGGCATGCGCCGCTTCGAGGTGGTCGTGCGGCCCGCCACGCAGCCTGCGGTATAATTCCATCGACCTCTAATCGCTTCGCCCGGGAGAACCTCATGAGAGAGTTGACGTTCGTAGTTGAGGACGAGGAGCTCTACTCGATCATCGAGACCGAGGCGAAGGACTCGGGCCGCACCATCCAGGAGATAATCGTCGAAGCGCTACGCCTGTGGCAGGTGGAGACCGAGATGGATGAGGAAGAGCGACGAGAGGCTGATGAGGCCCTCCGGGACTGGGAGAAGAACGGAGGTATGGAGGCCAGCGCCTTCTTCGACAGGTTGCGCGAAGAGGAGGCTCGCGTCAACAGTTGAGGAATAGCGAACAGGCCCATCGGCTTGGGGCCGACATAGGCGGCACCTTCACAGATGTCGTGCTGCTTGGCCCCGATGGCAGGTACCAGACGAAGAAAGTCCCTTCGACGCCCGCAGACTATGCCGAGGGCATCCTGGACGGCGCGGTACAGGCCCTGGGAGAGCATGGCGTCGACGAGGCGTCGGTACGCGAGGTCATCCACGGGACGACGGTGGCCAGCAACACCGTCCTGGAGAACAAGGGCGCGAAGACTGCCCTGATTACGACACGCGGCTTCCGTGACGTGCTGGAGTTCCGGCGCCTGAGAGTCCCCCACCTCTACAGCCTCTTCTACGAGCCCCCCACGCCCCTCGTCCCGCGCAGGTTGCGGCTGGAGGTCGGGGAGCGCGTGGGCGCTGGCGGAGAGGTGATCGCGCCGCTCGACGAGGACTCGGTCTACGCCGCCATCGAGCGAATAAGGGCCGAGGGAGCCGACTCGGTCGCCGTGTGCCTCCTTCACTCGTACCGTAACGGCGACCACGAGCGGCGGATCGGCGAGATCGTCCGGGCGGAGCTGCCCGACCTCTTCTGCTGCCTCTCGGTAGACGTGCTGGCGGAGATCCGCGAGTACGAGCGCACCAGCACCACTGTCGTCAACGCCTACTTGGGCCCCATAGTCCAGGGCTACCTGAACTCCCTCTCGGCCAGGACACGCTCGGCCGGTTTCGCCGCCCCCCTGAGGATCATGCAGTCCAACGGCGGGGTCATGTCCGTCGACAGGGCCGCCGAATCGCCCGTCCGCATCGTGGAGTCCGGCCCGGCCGCGGGCGTCGTGGCCGCACAGCACGTCGGTGAACGCGTCGGCCTGGACAACGTCATCAGCTTCGACATGGGCGGGACAACGGCCAAGGCCTCGCTGATCGAGGACGGCAGCCTGAGCTGGACCACCGAGCACGAGATCGGCGCGGGCATATCCCTGTCCAGCCGCCTGGTTAAGGGCGGGGGCCACGCCGTCAAGGTGCCCGTCGTCGACCTGGCCGAGGTTGGTGCGGGCGGCGGCAGCATCGTCTGGATCGACCGCGGCGGCGCCCTCAGGGTCGGCCCTCGCAGCGCGGGCGCCGTTCCCGGACCCGTGTGCTACGACGCGGGCGGCGATCAGCCCACCGTCACCGACGCCAACGTCGTGCTCGGCTACATCAGCCCCTCGGAGCTGGCCGGCGGCGCGGTGAAGCTCAAGCCCGATCTGTCGGCCAATGCGCTCCAGGACAGGGTCGCAGCACCCCTCAACACGCCGCTGCTCGAGGCCGCGTACGGCGTACACGTCGTCGCCAACATCACGATGATCAGGGCTATCCGCGCCGTGTCGACCTACAGGGGACGCGACCCCCGGGACTTCGCGCTCATCGCCTTCGGCGGCAGCGGTCCCGTTCACGCGGCGGAGATGGCCCGCTCACTCGGCGTTCGCACCGTCGTAGTGCCACCCGCGCCGGGGCTCCTTTCGGCCGTCGGGCTCCTCGAGGCCCTGCCCGAGTACCACTTCGTGCAGACCCACTTCGCGCCCGTCGACGGCGTCGACCCGGACGCCGTGGCCGGGGCGTTCGAGCGCATGGAAGGACGCGCCGTGCGCGACCTCACCCAGGAGGGGTACCCGTCCGACGACATCGAGACTCACCGGGCCGCCGATCTGCGCTACGTCGGACAGGCCTACGAGCTCACCGTCCCCTGCCCGTCCGGCAGCCTCGACTCCGGGGCCCTGCGCGCACTCGCCGAGACCTTCCACGACGAGCACGAGCGCACCTACGGCCACAGGGCGGGCGATGAGCCCGTGGAGATCGTGAACCTGCGCCTCACCGCGATGGGAACGTCGGGCCAGGTCTCGCCGGCCCGCCCCGGCGGCTCCACTGCGGCCGAGCCGAATCGCGGGGAACGCAGCGCCTACTTCGGCGCCGAGCACGGCTCCGCCTCCGCGCCAGTCATAGGACGCGGCGGGCTGACCACCGCCCCCCAAGACGGGCCGCTTATCATCGAGGAGTACGACGCCACCACCGTCGTGCCCCCGAACTGCACCGCCAGGCTCGACGCCGCCGGCAACATCGTCATAGAGGTCCACGGAGCCGAGTAGGAGCAGACATGCTGCCCGAAGACATCGATCCGATCACCTTCGAGGTGATCCGCAACGGACTCGACACCCTGGTCGACGAGATGGCCCTCACGGTCATGCGCACCGCCCACTCGGGCGTCGTCAAGGATGCCATGGACTACTCCACGGCGTTCTGCGACCGCAACGGGCAGGTCGTAGCCCAGGGCCTCACCATCGTCTGCCACCTCGGCTCGTTCCCGGCAGCCGTCGCGTCCGTCATCGACAAGTACGGCGACACAATGGCCGAGGGCGACATGTTCATCCTGAACGACCCCTACACCTCGGGCGGCATACACCTGCCCGACATCTACGTGATACAGCCCGTGTTCGTCGACGGCGAGCCCGAGGGCTTCGCGGGCGTCGTCGCCCACCATACGGACGTGGGGGGTATCGTCCCGGGGTCGAACTCGACCGACTCCACGGAGATATACCAGGAGGGTCTACGCATCCCGACCCTGCGGCTCTACGACCGCGGCGAGCCCGTCGAGGCGGTCTTCACGCTCCTCGCGGCCAACGTGCGCGTGCCCGACAAGGTGCTGGGCGACCTGAGGGCCCAGATCGCCGCCGCGCATACAGGCGAGAGGGGCCTGGTACGCCTCACCGACCGCTACGGCGCGGCTGCCGTCCGGCGCTACATGGATGTGCTGATCGACCACTCCGAGCACCTGGCCAGGGAGGAGATCCATGCCCTGCCGGACGGCACCTATCACGCCACCGGGTACATCGACGCCGACAACGTGCCGGACGACGGCCCGCTGGTGCTCCAGGTCGCCGTGACGGTCGACGGCGACCGCGTGATCGCCGACTTCGAGGGTTCCTCGAGCCAGATGAAAGCCGGAATCAACTCGCCGGTCCCCTTCACCAGGGCGGCGGTCTACGGCGCGCTGCGGCTCCTGATGGACCCAGGCATCCCCAACTCGGCCGGGTACACCCGCCTAATTGAAGTGCGTACGCCCATCGCCTCCGTCGTCGATCCCGTGCTGCCGGCCGCCTGCGGGGCCCGCGGCATAACCGGCTTCCGGATCATGGACACGGTGCTCGCGGCCCTCGCCCAGGCGGTGCCCGACAGGGTGCCGGCCGACGGCGAGGGCGGCAACACCATCATCAGCATCGGCGGCCACACGGAGGCCGGCGGCTTCGCCTACGTCGACCTATTCGCGGGCGCGCGAGGCGCGAGGCCCACGGGCGACGGGCCGGACGGCGTCGCACACCCGGCCGCCAACATATCCAATACGCCCGTGGAGATTGCCGAGGTCGAGTCGCCCGTGAGAATCGAGGAGTACGCCCTGCTGCCGGACTCCGGCGGCGCGGGTAAGTACAGGGGCGCGCTGTCCGAGGTCAGGAGCGTCCGCTGCCTCGCCGACGAGGCCCTGCTCCAGCTCCGCTCTGACAAGCGCGCCCACCCGCCCTTCGGACTGCATGGAGGCGCGCCAGGCGGCCCCTCGTACAACATCCTCAACCCCGGTGAGGGCCAGCGCGTCCTGACCACCATGGGCACCGCTCCCATGCGCCGGGGCGACCTCATCCGCCACGAGCTTGCCAGCGGCGGCGGCTGGGGCGACCCGCTGGAGCGCGACCCGACCATGGTCCTCGCCGACTTCCTCGACGAGAAGGTCACCGCCGAACACGCCCGCCAGGTCTACGGCGTCGTCATCGACCCCAACACCCACCAGGTCGACGCGGAAGCGACGGTCCGCCTTCGCGAAGAGTTGCGCTAACCCAGCTTCATTAGGAGCGACGAAGCACCCCTTCCTCTGAGGGGAAAGGGTCGGGATGGGGGCTCTTCTTGCAGTAAGCGGGGTCACCCAGGATGCCTGTGTTGCCCTCGCACGGCCCGGTGCTTGATGCTTGGCGTATTCAACCGCGAGACAGTCTGCCCCGAAACAAGTCTGAAATGACCTGGAAATGAAATAGGCCTCCTGGCCCCATTCCGTATCTAGAATCTCGAAATGAACCGGAAATGAAACCCTACATTTGGCACCGCTCCCTACCAAACAACAAATGGAAGCAACGATACCTCTCGTTCAGAGTCAGTCCTGCACCTCAGCGTATAATCCTATGCTGTAAGGAAGATGGACCCTTTGCTGCTAGTATGTGGTGTGTTGGCTGTGCTTGCTCTGCTCGGTGTGGCAGGTGGCGTATATCAAGCCGTCTCAGAGCGAAGGGACCTACAAAGATACCCACCGCCCGGTAGGCTTGTAGACATCGGCGGCTACCGGTTGCATATTCTGGACCAAGGCGAGGGAGGCCCAGCGGTAGTACTGGATGCAGGCGGCAGCCGCTGCTCCGTAGATTGGAGCCTTGTCCAACCCCGGGTCGCGGAGTTCGCTCGCGTATGTTCATACGACCGGGCCGGGCACGGCTGGAGCGACCCAGGACCCTGGCCCCACACAAGCCAGCGGATCGTCGACGAGCTCGATCTACTATTGACAAGGGCCGGTATTGAAGGGCCATACGTGCTGGTCGGTCACTCATTCGGCGGGATGAACGTTAGGCTTTACGCGAGCCTGCATCCCGATAAAGTCGCTGGCATGGTGCTGGTCGACTCAGCCCACGAGGATTGGGGAAGGCTGCAACATGAAGCACCTGCGCGGAGTCGCTTCCTTGATTGGTGGGACTTGAGGCTGTTTGGCCTTAAGCCTTTTCTCGCTAGGCTAGGACTCATGCGTTTGAGGAAGCTGCCAAACGGAGCCGGGAGCACCCTCCCGCTCGAAGTGCAGCCCATCGCGACGGCCCTCGGACTGCGGTCAAGGGCATACGACTGGATCAACTGCGTGGGCTCCGACCTCGCCGATAGCGAAGTCCAGCTTAGGTCCGCCCCGCCGCTTCCAGACATTCCTCTTGCCGTGCTATCGGCGCGCATCACGCACGAGCCGTGGGGTGTGCCGGCCGAGCAGGCAGACCGGTATTGGACTGAATTGCAGGCCGCGCTGGCCTCCAGCGTGCCGGACGGAACCTTTGCTATGTCCAAACAGGGGAGCCATATGCTTCACCTTGATGACCCCGACCTCGTCGTAGAGAGCATACGCCAGGTGGTAGAAACTGCCCGGACGAAGTCATAACCGCTTCGGGGTATAAGCAACCAACAAACGCCCTCGACGCCTTCATGCATTCCGCATTCTCTTGAGCGTTGCACTGCCTAGGTTACTCCGATAAGCTCATACTCCCGAGCGCAAGCCGGGACCATTGGGGAACCCACCCATACATCCTGACAGTCGAGCTATACCGCCATGTCACTGACCCATCTCGAAATCACGTCCGACACCCCCTACGCCGGTGGTGAGTCCTTTGGCGATACCGGCCCCTACCGGGAGCTGAAAGGCACCGCGCACTTCGCCGTCGACCCGGACGCCCGGGTCAACTCGAGCATTACGGACATCGGGCTCGCGCCCACGGACTCTGAGGGGCGGGTGCGCTTTTCGTCGCACTTTGCATTGCTGATGCCAGCCGAGCCTGGGCGGGGGAACCGGCGGCTGTTCTTCGACGTGTGCAACAGGGGCAACAGGACCGTCTTCAACAACTTCAACAGCGCCGGCCCCGTCGATGACCCGGCGGCCCCGCTGGCCCCGGGCAACGGCTTCCTTCTCAGGCACGGCTACACCGTCGCCTGGTGCGGCTGGCAGGCCGACGTGCCTCCCACGCCGGGCCTGATCGGGATGCAGGCGCCCCACGCCATAGGCCCGGACGGCCCGATCTCCGGCAGGATCATGAACTGGTTCCAGGTCGACGAGCCGACCACCACCCACATGCTCTCCGACCGCGAGCACCTTCCTCATCCCGCCGCCGACCCCTATGAGCAGTCGGCCGCCCTCTACGTCCGCGACCATCCCAACTCGCCCCTGGAGTCTATAGACCGCTCTGCCTGGTCGTTCGTGAGCAACGAGGACGAGGACGCGACCCACGTCCGCATGGACGCCGGGTTCAAGCCTGGGCGTATCTACCAGATCGTCTACACGTCCGCCCTCAGCCGCCTGGTCGGGCTGGGGTTCGCGGCGGTGCGCGACGCCGTCTCGTTCCTGAAGTACGACGACGCCGCGGCGGGCAACCCGGCGGCCGGGCAGCTCGACCACGCCTACGCGTTCGGCAGGTCCCAGAGCGGCCGGTTCCTGCGCAACATGCTGCACGCGGGCGTGAACGAGGACGAGGCGGGCCGCCTGTCGCTAGACGGCGTCATCGCCCACGTCGCCGGGGCAATGCGCGGCGAGTTCAACCTGCGCTTCGGCCAGCCCTCCAAGGACATCTGCTTCGTCATACCGGAGCTATTCCCCTTCACCGACACACCCCAGGTCGACCCTGTGACGGCCCTTCGACCCATTCGACAGGCTCAGGGGAGCCAAGCTCAGGGTGAACGTGGTGAGTCGCTGCTGGCGCGGCTAGACGAGACCGGCATGGCGCCCAGGACGATGTTCGTGAACACGTCGGCGGAGTACTGGCGCGGCGACGCGGCCCTGATTCACACCGACCTGGAGACGATGACCGACGCGCAGGAGCGGGAATACGTCCGCCGCTACCACTTCGCGGGCACCCAGCACGGCTCGGGGACCTTCCCGCCTGAGGACTCGCTCCCGGCCAGCAGCCTTCGGGGCCAGGTCCCATACAACGCCGTCGACTACAACCCACTGCTGAGGGCCTGTCTCGTGAACCTGGATTGCTGGGTGGCGACGGGCGAGCCCGCTCCCCCGAGCCGCCATCCCTCGCTGGACGACGGTACAGCCGTCGAGTCCCACACCCTACGGGAGCGTTTCGAGGCGATCCCGGGCGCGGTCTTCCCGCCCAGGCCCACGCGGGCCATCAGGCTCGACTACGGCCCCGACCAGGCGCTTGGCAGGACCACGAAGCTCCCGCCCGGCGAGGGCGAGACCTACCCGGCCCTCGTGTCGGACGTGGACGACGACGGCAACGAGGTCGGCGGCATCCGCCTCCCCGACGTCTCCGTGCCGCTGGCGACCAACACCGGCTGGAACCTGCGACACCCCGACGTGGGCAACCCTGAGCTCGTCATCGGCATCACGGGCGGCCTGATGGGCTGGACGCTGCCCTTCGCAGCGACCCGCCAGGAGCGCGAGTCCGTGGGCGACCCGCGCCCGTCCATCGAAGAGCGCTACGCTTCCGAGGACGACTACGCCGCAAAGGTTGCCGAAGCCGCCGCCAAGCTGGCGGCAGAGGGGTACCTGCTGGAGGAAGACGTGGCCGAGTTGGTAGAGTCTGCCCGGCACCGCTACCGGTACTGGACGAGCAAGGCTGAGTAGCCTCCGGGTGTACAATGCACCTAGCGGAGGTTGGTTATGACGCCACAGGAACGCGACCGGATAGTCAGGAAGATCATGAGGGAGACGCTTGCGGAGCGGTTCACCGACGATGAATTTGTGTTCGACCCCATAGTGGTTGTGCCTACCGTCGATGAGTGGGGCCCGCACAGCGACGGCAGCACCTATCTCCAGATCCTGGTCGTCTTCGACGGAGACTGGGAGAAGCTCGACCCCGGCTGGACCGTATCCATGATTAGGCTCATCCGCCCGAAGCTGATCGAGGCGGGCATAGAGGAGTCCCCCAACCCTGGTTTCGTCGGGAAGTCCGAGTGGCGGAGCAAGCTCAAGAAGTTCCGGCGGCTTCACCCGGATGTCGATGTCGAACCCGAGCTGAGCGTTGCAGCCGTCTGACTACATTGCTACGGCCAAGGATCTGATAGAGGCAAGCCCCAGAGGCCGCCCGCGGGAAGCCAACCTCCGCAGAGCCGTCAGCACCGTCTACTACGCACTGTTCCACTGTCTGGCGGCCTGTTGTGCCGATCTGCTGGTCGGCGGCGCTGGGGCACTCCGCAGCCAGCCGGCATGGAGACAGGCATACCGGGCCCTTGACCATGGGACTGCAAGGAAGCGTTGCGAGCGCAACGAAATCTCGAGATTCCCGGGCGAAATTCAGGATTTCGCGGAAATGTTCGTCCTAGAGCGGCATCGCGCCGACTATGACCCAGACACGTCCTTCTACAAGGACTTCGTTCGTGTTCGTACCGCGCAAGCAGCGTACCATATCAGCCGTTTCAACAGGGCTCCCGTCAAGGACAGACGCGCCTTCGCCGTCTACGTACTGTTGAACCTTAGGGGCAACTAGGGCCCGACTGCCTGCTAGTCCCACACGATAACAGGCTTGCCCGTAGCCCCCGTGTCGAACAGCTCGTAGGCCCCGGCGATCTGGTCGAGCGGGTACCTGTGAGTAATCAGCCGGCCCAGCGGCACGGCCCTGTCCACGACGAAGTTTGCGGCCTCGGCCAGCCCTGACAGGCTGAACGTCCACGACCCGTAGATCGTGAGCTGCTTGTGGATGATCTGGTCGCTCACGTCGAAGGACGTCCGGTTGCCCTCGCCCACGAAACAGACCCGACCCCAGTACCGGACCGAGTCGAGGGCGTTCCGCCTCACTTCCGGGATGCCGGTCGCGTCCAGCGTGGCGTCGGCTCCCTCGCCCCCGGTCAGGTCCCGTATGGCTGCCTCCGCATCGGTTTCCGATGCGTCGATGACCACATCGGCCCCGAGCTCGAACGCCAGCGCCAGCCGCTCCGCTACCACGTCGACGGCAATCACCCTTGCCCCCATCGCCTTGGCGAACATCGCGGCGCTGGCGCCCACGGGCCCCTGGCCGAATATGGCGACGGTGTCCACGCCCGAGAGTCCCAGCCGCTTCACCGCGTGGAAGGCCGTGCCCGTGCCGCACGCCACCGCCGCACCCTGGTCGAACGGGAGCGAATCCGGCATCTTCACGCACGTCGATGCGGGGCAAAGCAAGTAGTCCTGGTGGCCGCCGTCCCTGGTGAACCCGTAGATCTCGTGGTGGACCAGGCACATCTGCGTGTAGCCGATCCTGCACATCGAGCAGGCGTTGCAGCCGGTGTAGTGGTGCATCATCACCCGGTCGCCAACCAGGACCGACGTGACTCCCGGCCCGGCCTCCGCGACCACCCCGCAAGGCTCGTGTCCGGCAACCCTGGGCGGCTGCGTCACCTCGGAGGCCGGAACCCTGTAGCGTGCCAGGTCGCTCCCGCAGAGCCCCGACGCCATCATCTTCAGCACGACCTCGCCGGGACCGGGCTCAGGCCTGGGAAAGTCCCTGACCTCCACTCGCCTGTCCCCAACGAACACCGCGCCCTTCACAGCCTAGCTCCTCCTAAGGCTCCAGCAATTGCTCCAAGAATTCGATCGGCGCGACTACGTGGCACGCTCCGCAAGCAGCGCTCGCACTGTAGGCACCAACTCGTTGGGAATCTCCATTACCGTCTGCGTTGCGTCCTCAAGAGCCGCCTCGTCCTCAGCCACCTCTTCTTCCTCAGTTAGAGAGTCGTAGTGCCGGAGGACCCGCTGGACGCGCTCCTCGTCCCACCCCGGCGGGAACTTGCCCGTGTTGTTCATCGTCCTCTCCTCCTCATCCGTCGCCTGAAGGCTGCGAGTGGCTTGCCCCTTAATTCGTACGCCGTGATGACGAAAGCTTGGTCTGGTGTGGGATCTGGCACGTAGATGACCCGGAGGTAGCGTCCGCCTGAAGTCCTCCCAAGCGCAATGCGGGACCCATCCCGGCTAGGTCGATCTTCGCCAGGAGACGCCAAGACGTCCTCGACTTCACTCTCTTCCACTCCATGAGAGAGTATGTGAGGGTAGCCTGTTTCTCGGTCAACATAGAACCTTAGATGCACAGCTTAGGCTTTCAGCCACCAGGTTTCGACGTATGTTCAGGCCGGTTTGCCGCGGACGAAGCCCACAACCGAGGGTAGTCCCTCTACTTCCGGCGGTCGCGGAGGTGCTCGTAGATGTCCTCCGGCTTACCGCCGTTGGCCGACAGCAGCACCAGCAGATGGTAGAGGAGGTCGGCCGCCTCGCGGGCCAGCGCATCTTTGTCGAGCTTGACCCCCGCGATCACCGCCTCGCCCGCCTCCTCAATCACCTTCTGGCCTATCCTGTCCACGCCGCCCCTGAACAGCTCGGTGGTGTAGCTGCCCTCGGGAAGGCTCCTCTTGCGGTCCTGGACCACCGAGAACAGCTCGTCGAGGACCCTGGCGCCTCCGTCGGACCTCGCAAAGTCCGGCATCTCATCCAGCGGGGTGAAGAAGCAGACCTGCGCTCCTGTGTGGCATATGGGGCCGTCCGGGTCCACCCGCAGCAGGATCACGTCACCGTCGCAGTCGACCGACGCCGACCTGACGTGCATGTAGTTGCCCGACATCTCGCCCTTGTGCCACAGGTCCGCCCTGCTGCGGCTGTAGAACCAGACTTCGCCGCCCTCCAGCGTCCGCTTGAGCGAGCCCGGGCTCATGTAGCCCAGCATGATCACCTCGCCCGTATCCGCGTTCTGGGCGATGGCGGGTACCAGTCCCTTGTCGTCTAGCTGGACAGCCACGTCACACCGCCTCCGTCTTTCCGTCCACCGGGCGTATAGGTAGCCCCCGCCGGCTGAGGTGCTCCTTCACATCCGCGACCCTCAGCTTGCCGAAGTGGAAGATGCTGGCCGCCAGCACAGCGTCTGCCTTCCCCTCACTCGCGGCCTCGTAGAGGTGCTCCGCCTCGCCGGCGCCGCCGCTTGCGATCACGGGCACCTCGACCGCCTCCGATATCTCGCGCAGTAGCTCCAGGTCATACCCCGTCTGCTGGCCGTCAGTGTCCATGCTGGTGACCAGCAGCTCGCCCGCGCCAAGCTCGGCGGCGCGTACGGCCCACCGTAACGCGTCGACGCCGGTCGGCCGCCTGCCGCCGTGGGTGTAGACCTCCCACACCGAGTCCGCGTCCAGGGCAAGGCTTTCGTCCGAGGGGACCGGCGACCCGTCCCCGTTCGCAGACCGGCTCGAGTCGACGCGCTTCACGTCCATCGCAACCACGATGCACTGGCACCCGAAGTGGTCCGAGGTCGCCGCTACCAATTCAGGGTTCTGGACGGCGGCTGTGTTCAGCGACACCTTGTCCGCACCGGCCTCCAGCAGGCCCCTCACGTCCTCGACCGAGCGGACGCCTCCTCCCACCGTCAGGGGTATGAACAGCTGCTCCGAGACCTGCTTCACCACGTCCATGATGATGTCGCGCGAGTCGGAGCTGGCCGTTATGTCCAGGAACACCAGCTCGTCTGCGCCCTCGCGGTCGTAGAAGGCCGCGAGCTCGGCCGGATCGCCCGCGTCCCTGATATCGACGAAGCTGACGCCCTTGACGACGCGCCCTCGGTCGATGTCCAGGCACGGTATGATCCTCTTTGTCAGCATGTCTGCGCCCCACTCACTGCGGCCATGGCCTCGCCCAGATCGATGGCCCCAGTATAGACCGCCGAGCCCACTATCGCCCCCTCGACGGGTATGTCGGCAAGCCGGGATACGTGCTCGACCGCCGAGACGCCGCCGGCCACCAGCACCTTCATACCAGTCGCCGCCGCAATCTCCTCGACTCCGGCGAAGTTCGGCTCGGTCAGCGTGCCGTCCCGGGAGACGTCGGTGTAAACGACCCTCTCGACGCCCTTCGACTCCAAGTCTCGCGCGAAGTCCACGGCATCCACGCCGCTCCCGCGGGTCCAGCCGTCGAGGGCCACCCTGCCGTCCCGGGCATCCACGCTGACGATCAGCGCCGCCGCTCCGATCTCCCGCAGCAGTACTGGGACCAGGCCCGGGTCCTCCACCGCCGCTGTGCCGACTACCACCCGGTCCACGCCCATCTCCACGGCCCTCAGCGCCGAGTCGACGTCGCGCACGCCCCCGCCGTACTGGACGTGCACGGGTGAGGACGCTGCTATCTGCGCCACGATTTCGATGTTCGGCGCCACGCCGTCTCTTGCGCCGTCCAGGTCGACGACGTGAAGCCGCTCCGCGCCACGCTCGATCCAGTGGGACGCCATGTCGACGGGCGAGTCGGAGAATACGGTCTCCCGGTCGTAGTCGCCCTGGAAGAGGCGTACGCACCGCCCGCCCCTGATGTCTATTGCCGGTATGACTTCCACGGCCTACCCCACGAGCCCGACGAAGTTCCTGTACACCAACAGCCCTGCATCGCCGCTCTTTTCGGGATGGAACTGCACCGCCGCCACGTTGTTGTACGCGACCGCGGAGCAGAACTCGACCCCATAGTTCGTAGTCCCCGCTATCAGCGCCTGGTCCTCGGGGTCGGCGTAGTAGCTGTGCACGAAGTAGAAGTACGACCCGTCGGGCACCCCCTCGAAGACGGGGTGCTCGCGGCTCAGCTCGACCAGGTTCCACCCCATATGCGGAATCTTGGACCCGGGCGGCAGCCGGCGCACCCAGCCCTTCAGCAAGCCGAGCCCGGGCTCGACACCCTCGTCCGACCCCTCCATCAGCAGCTGCAGTCCCAGGCAGACGCCCAGGAACGGCCTGCCGCTGCGGACGAACTCGCGAATCGGCTCGACCAGCCCCCGCTCCTTCAGGTGCCTCATCGAGGAGTCGTTAGCGCCCTGGCCTGGGAAGACCATCGCGTCCGCGTCGCCGATGACCTTCCGGTCGCTCGTGATCACGGCGGTCGCGCCGAAGCGCTCGAGCGCCCTCTGGACGCTGCGCAGGTTGCCCGCGTCGTAGTCGACGATAGCCACGTACTTCCCGTTGCCAGCCATGGGAATCCATCGTAGCACGGAGCGACTGCCGTTTGACAGGCTTGTTGGGGCGTCCATAGAATGCCGGCGTTAGGCGAGAGCCCCCATCCCTTCGACAGGCTCAATCTTTCCCATCGGGGGGAAGGGATAATCCCATGCTGGAGCGGTGCCACATGTCCCGACGCAACCTCGTATTCATCATGAGCGACCAGCAGCGGCGGGACTCCCTTGGCTGCTACGGCAGCGAGTGGGCGCAGACCCCCAATCTCGATGCTCTGGCGTCCTCGGGCGCCTTGTTCGAGAACGCCTACGTCACCCAGGCCGTCTGCACGCCCGCCCGCGCCTCCATCATGACCGGGCTCTACCCGCACACGGCCGGGCCCATCGT
This sequence comes from Dehalococcoidia bacterium, assembly GCA_965116315.1. GTDB lineage: Bacteria > Chloroflexota > Dehalococcoidia > Lucifugimonadales > CAJWER01. Next base: position 3,347,700 of record OZ220672.1, on the reverse strand, counting down.
AAACAAGCTGCCTCTCTCGCCCGACGTTCCGGTGCTGTCCGAGATGGTGTCCGAGGAGTACGTGTGCGGCTACATGGGCAAGTGGCACCTGGGCGACGACGTCATCAAGCAGCATGGGTTCGACGAGTGGGTGAGCACCGAGGACTCCCACCGGGAGAGCTACACGCGCCGCGAGCACCGCCGCGTCCTGTCCGACTACCACCACCATCTCGTCGCCAACGGCTTCGAGCCCGACGACGAGGCAGGCGGCGACATGGTCTTCTCCCCCGATGCCAGGGCACGCCTGCCTGAGGAGTTCCAGATGGCGTCGTTCCTGGCCGGGCGCGCCGAGCGGTTCATCGCCGACAACAGCGATCGGCCCTTCGTGCTCTACGTCAGCACCTTCGAACCCCACTCGCCCTACGACGGCCCGTTCGACGATCAGTACGACCACGACGTGATTCCCACCGGGCCTGCGTTCCTGAAACGGCCCGAGGGCGCGGCGCTGGTCAACAAGGTCCGCTCCGACTACTTCATGCAGTACATGCACGGCGGCAGCATCACCGACGACGCCTACATGTCCAACACTCTCGCGCCCGGCCACGACCTCTCCACCGAGGCCGGCTGGCGCAGGCTCAGGGCCCAGTACTACGGCAACGTCACACTGGTCGACCGGATGGTCGGGCGGATCAACGCCGCGCTGGAGAGGGCCGGAGTCGCCGATGACACTGCGGTAGTCTTCACCACCGAGCACGGGGACATGCTCGGCGACCACGGCATGCTGGAGAAGCGCTCCTTCTACGAGGAGTCGGCCAGGGTCCCATTGCTGATGCGCGTTCCCTGGCTGTCGTCCGGCTCCCAAAGGGTCGACGGCAGTGTGAGCCAGGTAGACCTGGTGCCGACCCTGCTCGATGCGCTGGGCGAGCCAGTGCCCGGACACCTCGAGGGCAGGAGCCTCGTGTCGATACTGAACGGCGAGTCGACTCTGGACGGCAACGATGTCTTCATGGAGTGGAACGGCATCAGCCCCAGCCTGAGGGACAGGTTCCTGGGCAGCGAGGCCATCAACCGGATGCTGGCCCTGCCGTACCGCTCGGTCGTCTCCGACAGGTGGAAGCTCAACCTCTGCGCGGGCGACCAGGGCGAGCTGTTCGACCTCCGCTCCGACCCCTACGAGCAGACCAACCTCTTCGACCACCCTGATCACAGGGACAGGGTCGTCGACATGGCCGCCCGCATACGCATGTGGCAGTTCGAGACGGGAGACACCGCTCCTCTCCCATCCGTCTGAGCGGGTTTTAGAACGAACTCAGCATCCCCACCGAAGCCGGGGGGAGTATGGGAGTTATGCTGAGTTTATCCCAGTTTACAAGAAACCCTAATATGGCTAACTTCGCTATAAATGGACAACACCGGTCCTGCGCTGGGATGGTGCGGCGACAGGCTATAGGAAGTTTATCCCAGTTCATGGGAGAACCCTAAACTCGCTAACTTCCCCATAAACGCCTCAGAACGGACGGTAGCGATTGGTGATGGGCATCCGGCGGTCCCTGCCGAAGCTGCGAGGCGTGATCTTGATGCCCGGCGGGGCCTGCCGCCGCTTGTACTCGCTACGGTCCACCAGCGTCACAACGTGCTCGACCACGCCCCGTTCGAACCCCAAGCCCACTATCTCGTCGAAGCCCAGGTCGTCCTCCACATACGCCTTCAGGATGGGGTCCAGCACGTCGTAGGGCGGCAGGCTATCCTCGTCCTTCTGGTCGGGGCGAAGCTCCGCGCTGGGCGGCTTCGTGAGGACCGACTCGGGTATCACAGCCCTCTCGCCGAGGGAGTTCCGGTACTCCGCGAGCTCGTACACCAGCGTCTTGGGCACGTCCTTGATGACCGCGTAGCCCCCCGCCATGTCGCCGTAGATCGTCGCGTACCCCACGGCCATCTCGCTCTTGTTCCCGGTCGTGAGCACGATGCCGCCGAACTTGTTGGCGAGGGCCATCACCAGCATCCCGCGGGTCCGGGACTGCAGGTTCTCCTCGGCGACTCCCGGCTCGCTGCCCTCAAACCGTGGCTCCAGGGCCTCCAGGTAGGCCGAGAACGGACCCTCTATGGGAATCTCCCACAAGGTCAGGCCGAGTGCCTCCGCAAGGCCTCGCGCATCCAGGACCGACCCCTCCGACGAGTACCGGGAGGGCATCGCCACCCCGACCACGTTCTCCGGGCCAAGTGCATCTGCCGCGATCGTGGCCACCACACTCGAGTCGATCCCACCCGACAGCGCCACGTACACCTGCTCGAAACCCGTCTTGCGGACATAGTCGCGAGTCCCGAGCACCAACGCCTCATACACCTCCGCCGCGCCGTCCAGCGCCTGCGGCCGCGCCGCCGCCATCAGCGCACGTCGTGGGCCGTTCGGTGCGCCCGACACTTCAACGTGTACGGCTCTACCCACCTCGTCCAGGCTCCCCAGTCGCTCGCTCATGGGCATCGAGTCGCGGACCCGTGACCTGAACACCGTTCCGACTTCGAGGTCGTCCACGACCAGATCCTCTTCGAACTGCCGCCCCTTAGCGACCTCGTCGCCCAGTGGGTCGTGGATCATGGAGCCGCCGTCGAAGACCAGCTCGTCCTGGCCCCCGACCATGTTCACGTAGGCCACGAACAGCTCGTTGTCGGCGGCCCTGACGGACAGCATCCGCTCCCGCGCACTCCGCTTGCCCGCGTGGAACGGCGAGGCGCTGATATTGACGATCACCTCGGCTCCGGCTGCACGCTGCACCGCAGTCGGACCCACCGCGAACCAGATGTCCTCGCATATGTTCACGCCGACCGGCGTGCCGGCGATGGTGAAGACCGGGCACTCCGTCCCGGCCTGGAAGTAGCGCTCTTCGTCGAAGACCCCGTAGTTCGGCAGGTAAATCTTGTGGTAGGAGCCCACTACTTCGCCGTTGTAAAGGACCGCCGCAGCGTTGTATACGTAGGAGTTCGCGTCCGCGAATCCAACCACCACGGCAATGTCCCTGGAAGCCGACGCCACCTCCCGCATCTTCCCGATGTTCTCCCGTATGAACTGCGGCTTGAACAGCAGGTCCTCGGGTGGATACCCGGGTATGGCGAGCTCCGGGAACGCGACCAAGTTCGCGCCCGCGTCCCGGGCCCGGTCGATGTAGTCGACGATGTTTCGGGTGTTGCCGTCGAGATCGCCGACTGTGGGGTTGGTCTGGGCCAGGGCGATTCTGAAAGTGCGCACGGACTCTCTACCCATAGCTGGGGTTGCAGGTGCCCGGAGTATAGCACTAGGGGAGTACAATTGCCCGGCCTAAGGGCAGTGTGGAGGCAAGCTATGAGCCGTGCGAACGACGTCGTGCAGCGCACCAGGGGACCGGTCGTGCCCCTCAACATATGCTTCGACGACGATGGCGCCGTCGACTTCGGCGCCGTTAGGGGCTACGTCGACTGGCTGTGCGAAAACGGCGCACCGGTCCTCCTGCTCACCTACGGCAGCAGCGAGTACGCGTACCTCTCGGACGACGACGTGTGGCGGCTCACGGCTGAGATCGCCGACGTCAACGCGGGCCGCGCCCTTTTCGTCGCCGCAACCGGCTGGTGGAACGTCCCGGGGTGCCGGGAGTACCTCAGACACGCCAACGCGGTGGGAGCGGATGCCGTAAAGGTCCAGGTCCACCCAAGCTACCCCACCGATCGGGATGCGTATCTCCGTCTCTTCGACCTTATCGGGACGGCCTCGGACATCCCGCTCTGGCTCCTCGATCCGCCCCTGGCAACGGGCATCGAGCTGGCCGCTAGGGACAACGTAGTCGGGGCCAAGGTCCACGACACGTCCGAATACCACGCCATGACCCGCGAGACCCTTAACCTGGACTTCGCGACGGTCTGCGCAGGCCAGATGCGCAGCATGGTGTTCGGCTACCTGCTCGGCTCGCCCGCCTACCTGTGCACCGTCGCCCCGTTTGCGCCGCGCATCGCCTTCGACTTCTTCGCCGAGCTCGAGGCGAGGCGGTACGACGACGCGATGGCCATGGCCTGCCGCTACGAAGACCCCTGGCTTGAGGAGGCGGTGGAGATCGGCTGGATCCACGCCATCAAGGAGGCCATCCGGCAGCGCGGGCTGTACCCGAACGGCAATCCCTGTCCGCCCCAGCCTGCCACCACGCCGGAGCAGAAGGCCAGGGTTGCGAAGGCCCTCGAGGACGTGTTCGGGCTGCTTCCCGCCTCGTCGCTCTGAGCCTGCCATTCCTGTCGAAGCTCCCAGGCCATTTGTTATAATCGGCGTTGCCCCGGCCGGTGCCTCGTGACGCCCATGTCTTCCTCCAGCAACAATACGGCCCCCGCATCTTCCGGCCTCGACGACGGGGCCGCATACCGCCGGGTGGTCGTCAAGGCCGGCACGACGTTGCTAACGAGGGGCGGCGACCGCCTGAATCTGCAGGTAATGGCCACACTGGTCGAGCAGATTGCCCGGCTGCGCCAGGAAGGCATCGAGATCATCCTCGTCACCTCGGGAGCGGTGGCCGCCGGCCGCCACGTTCTTGGTGTACCCCGCGATGGCAGGGGAGTCCCGTTCCGGCAGGTGCTCGCCGCGGCAGGGCAGGGCAGGCTGATGCATGCCTACGAGCAGCTATTCGACTGGCACCAGACCCCCGTGGCCCAAGCGTTGCTCTCACGCAAGGACCTGACCGAGAGGCAGGGCTACCTCAACGTCCGCAACACCCTAACCCAGCTGATGGACCTGGGCGTGGTCCCCATAGTGAACGAGAACGACGTCGTTGCCGTCGAAGAGCTGGCGGGTGAGTTCTTTGGCGACAACGACAACCTCTCGGCCATGGTCGCCAACCTGGTGGACGCCGACCTGCTGGTCATCCTGGGTCAGACCGAGGGCCTGTTCACCGCAGACCCGCACCTGGACTCGGACGCCACCCTAATCCCGCTTGTGGAGCGCGTGGACGAGACCGTCGAGGCTGCGGCGGGCGGCTCCTGGCAGGGCCAGGGCCAGGGCGGTATGACGACCAAACTCGAGGCTGCCAAGCTGGCCGCGGCCTCGGGCGTCGACATGGCGATCGCGAGCGGGCTCGCCCCGGACGCAATCGTCAGGCTGACTATGGGAGAGCGCATCGGCACCTTCTTCCCTGCCGCCGCATCGAAGATGGAGAGCCGCAAGCGCTGGATGCTCAGCGGGCTTTCCACCAAGGGCCGCATAGTCGTGGACGACGGTGCCGCAAAGGTGCTCAGGAGCCGCAACGTCAGCCTGCTGCCCGCAGGCGTCACCAGGGTGGACGGCACCTTCGTGCGCGGCGACATTGTTGCCGTGCTCGACGTGGACATGAACGAAATAGCCGCCGGGATCACCAACTACGGCTCGGCCGACGTAGACAGGATCAAGGGCCGCCAGTCGGGCGAAGTGGAAGGGCTTCTCGGACACCAGTACGGGGACGAGGTCGTCCACCGCAGCAATATGGTGCGCCTCGAGCGATGACCCGCCAGCGGGGAGAGTGAGCAGAATGCAGGCAGTATCCGTCGACCTCAAGGCCATGGGCAAGGGGGCGCGCACCGCGGCCCACAGGCTCGCAACCCTCTCCACCGACGCCAAGAACGAGGCGCTGGCCAACATAGCCGCGGGCCTCGAGGCAAGGCAGGACGAGATCCTCGCGGCAAACGAGTCGGACTGCGACAGGGCCGGACGCGACGGCATGAGCGCTGCGTCCATCGACCGCCTCGTGCTCGACCCGGGCCGCCTCGAGGCCATCGCCCGGGACGTCATGTCCGTCGCCGGTCTGCCGGACCCAGTGGGCGAGACACTGGAATCCCGCGAGCTGCCGAACGGACTCCAGGTGAGCAGGCGCAGGGTCCCCCTTGGCGTTATCGGCGCGATCTACGAGAGCCGCCCCAATGTCACCGTCGACATCGCTGCCCTCTGCTTCAAGGCCGGAAACGCCGTTATCCTGAAGGGCGGCAGCGAGGCCCTGGCCTCCAACTCCGTCCTGGCCTCCATCGTCAGGGACGGCATCGAGGCGTCGGGCGCGCCCGTGGACTCGGTCCAGTTCGTAGAGTCGACGGACCGGAGCCTGGTCGGTGAAATGCTCGCCATGAAGGAGTACATCGACCTGGTGGTGCCCCGGGGCGGCGCGGAGCTAGTGAGGCGCGTCGCGGCCGAGGCGGCCATGCCGGCCATCACCGGCGGCATCGGCGTCTGCCACGCCTATGTGGACAGGGACGCAGACCTCGACATGGCCGTCTCCATCGTCCACAACGCGAAGGTGCAGCGACCCTACGTCTGCAACGCCGTCGACACGGTGCTCGTACACTCCATGGCGGCTCCCAAGTTCCTGCCGCGGATCGCCGAGGCCTGGTCCGGCGACGGCGTCGAGATGCGGTGTGACCGGCGTGCCCTGAGCATCCTCGGCCAAGAGGACGAGCGAAACTCTCGCCTAGTCGCCGAGGACGACTGGGGCACGGAGTTTCTCGCCCTGACCGCCGCCATCAAGATCGTGGACTCGCTCGACGAGGCCCTGGACCACATCGAGACCTACACCTCCGGGCACACGGAGGCCATCATCACGGACGATACAGAGTCGGCTGCTCGCTTCGTCGACGAGGTGGATGCCGGCGTCGTGCTGGTCAACGCCAGCACGAGGTTCAACGACGGCTCGCAGCTCGGGCTCGGCGCGGAGGTGGGAATCAGCACCGACAAGCTGCACGCCCGCGGCCCAATAGGCCTGACCGAGCTGACCTCGTACAAATGGACTGTGCTAGGCTCGGGACAGGTCCGCACCTAGAATCGATCAAACGCCGCCACTGGCCGGCTCCCAAGGGCGCCCACCACAGAGACAGAGGGACGCGAATGGCAAGATACATCTTCGAAAGAGAATGCAGGACCCCCTTCTCGGAGTGCTACACGGTCCTGGACGACGATGAGCCCATCGGACGTGTCGACATCCATCTCGCCGAAGTCATGATCCACTCGACGGTGAGCGTGGGCGAGAGCCTCACCAACGACGATATCCAGGACCTGATCGACGCAATCGACCGCGAGCTACTCGACGCCATCGGCATCGTGAAGCAGGAGCTCGTCGTGCACGTGCACCAGGGGCGCGACCTGGGCGTATTCACCACGCGCGGCTTCGAAGGCAACGGCGGGCACGAGCGCCTAAGCTAACCTCGTCCCTTTCCCCCGAGGGGGAAGGTTAGGATGGGGGCTCGTCCCCGTGTCGGCGGATAGGCTCCCGGCTTCAGGGCGCGTGGACGAAGAGTCCCACACGGCGCCACAGGTCCACCCCCTGCAGCCGCAGGGTGACGACCTCGCCCGCAGCGACGGACCTCGGTAGCTCGGCTCGGGCCCGGAATGGGAACTCCAGCAGCTCCAGGAGCGCGGTGCGGCGCCCACCGGTGTCCAGCACGACAGCTTCGAACAGGTCCCCGCCGCCGGGAGGCCTGCGCGAGCCTTCGAGATACTTCAGGAACCAGTACCTCTTGCGCCCCGCCTCGATCTGAGACATCTCCCGGGGCTGCACATCGGCCCTCTGCGCCACGGACTCGACCTCGCCCGGCGCGTGCACCGGCTTGCCCGAAGCCAGGAAACCGCCGATTTGGCGCTGCACGACAAGGTCCGGATAGCGCCTCAGCGGAGAAGTCGCCTGCAGGTACGCGTTGACACCAAGCCCGTCGTGCGCCTTCGGCTCCGTCGAGACCCGGGCCGCCTGCATCCGGCGGGCGATGTTGGACCGGGCCATGACCGGTGCCGCACGCTCGTCGAGCGCCGACACGTCCGGGAGGTCGGACAGGTCCGGGCGCCGCTGCGACCGGTACACGGCTGGCAGCCCGTTCTCGGAGCAGAAGCGGGCAAACAGCGAGTTGCACAGTATCATCAGCTCCGCAACCACCTGGTTGCCCGGCGAGGAGCGGTCGCGAACGCTCACCTCTATCTCGCCCGTCTCCCGCACCTTCACGTTCATCTCGGGCTGGTCCAGGTTGACCGCGCCGCGCTCTTCACGCCTGCGCCGCAGGGCCCTGGCAAGGCTGTACAGTCCTTCGATCGCAGCCCGCCGCAGCCCATCCGTCTGCAGCGCCTCATCGACCTCGTCGTACGAAAGCGCCCCGGCGCTGCAAATCGTCGACCGCACCACGCGCCAGCTCGTCACATCGCCCTCGTCGGTCAGGTCCGCGAGCAGACTGACCGTCATCCGCTCCTCGCCTGGGTCCAGGCTTCCGGCGCCCCTCGTGAGGTCGTCCGGCAGCATCGGTATCGTGCGCTCCGGGAGGTACAGGCTCGCCATGCGCCGGTCCGCTTCCCCATCCGCCGGCCCTCCCTTCGGCACCAGAGCAGCCGCGTCGGCAATGTGGACCCCCAGCCGGTAACCGGACTCCACCGCCTCCAGCGAGAGAGCGTCGTCCCGGTCGGCCGTCTCCTCGTCGTCGATCGTAAAGACCTCGAGGTGCGTCAGGTCCTCCCTCTCGGGTCCCCGCGGTGCGGCCGCAGCCGCGATCTTCCGCGCTTCCTCCAGGGCCTGCCGCGAGAAGTCCGGGCGGATCCCCGCTCTCCGCAGCTCCAGGGACTCGTCGGGGCCGAACACACCGGCGCCGACCAGCATCTCGAAGCAGGCCCGCTGGAGGTCGCGGGTAGGCGGAGACGACGCTTGCACCAGGTCTCTGGCGGCCTGCCTGCGGGGGAGCTCCTCGCCGTGGACCGCGTATCCCTCCAGAATCTCGACCAGCGACCGCTGGTGCGGGCTCAATGCCTGGGGGAGCCTGCCTGCGGAAAGGGCCTCGACCAACTCCTCCGCGTCCCGGGCGTTCTCAGCCTCACGCCGCCGACGCTCCAGCAGCGCCGCAAGGTCCTCACGCGTCCGAGGCCTGTACATCGTCCCGTCGCTGACGAACAGGTCGGAGGTCCGCTCGAGACTCAGGAGGAGCGCCGTGAGCTCCACGGCCCCCGGGCTCGCCGGCCAGTAGAGGCCTGCCAGGTCCTCCAGCGAGGACTCCCCCTGATCGTCGGCGAGGACGTCCCAGACCTCGGTGAGGTCGATTTCGCCGGAAGCCTCCCTGGCGCTGTCGCAGAACTCCTCGAACCGCCCCGCCTGGCCCGCGAGCACGCCGGTGGCAAGCATGACCCGATCCGTGGGGATCCTGGCAACCTTGTTCCTGCCAAGGAGCACTGAGACCCGCCCGTTCTTCTCTTCCTGGAAGCGGACGATGGTTGCCCCACCGCTCAGGCGAGCAACCAGTATTTCGCCCGGAAGCATAGACGCCTCGATTCTAGCCTCGGGCAGAGCCCCGAGGAATTCTCTGCACAACTATAGTCCATGGGCGAAGCCTCCTGCACCAGTCTTCCTAGGAACGGGGACCCGTGACCAGCCTGGAGCTCACCGAGAGCACATCGGCGCACCTGGCACTGACGGCTAGGGCCTTTGGCGGGTCTTGAAACGGCTTCCGAGCATGGATACCCTATGCCGGTCGAAGCCACACCGGCGCGGAGGTGGAGAATGCCCAAGTACCTGGCGCGATTTTCGTATACGAGAGAGGGCCTGGAGGGACTCGTGAAGGAGGGCGGCACGGCCCGCCGGGACGCCGCCGCGAGGGCGGCGGAAGCGGCTGGCGGGACGCTGGACGCCTTCTACTACGCCTTCGGCGACCACGACCTGTACGCCATCGTAGACATGCCGGACAACGAGGCGATGGCCGCCGTCATGCTCACCATCGGCATCTCGGGGTCGGCGAGCGGCAGCACGACCGTGCTCCTTACGCCCGAGGAGGTCGACTCCGCGGTCAACAGAAACGTGGCGTACCGCCCGCCGGGGCAGGACGCGGGATAGGCTGGAATCCTTACCTGAGGTTGACAAAGTGAAGCTATATATACTGGGCGCAGGCACGCCGGTGCCGTCGCCGGAGCGGTTCGGCTCGTCGTACGTTGTGAAGGTGGGCGGCGACCACATCATGTTCGACTGCGGCCCGGCTACCACCCACAAGCTGTCCAAGGCCGGGCTAAGCCCCGTGGACATCGACTACCTGCTCTTCACCCACCACCACTACGACCACGACGTGGACTACCCGTGCTTCATTCTCAGCCGGTGGAACCTGCACGTGGGGGACGAGAACGAGCTGCAGGTGTTGGGTCCGAAGCTGACCGAGCAGCTGCACCACCGGCTGATGGACGAGCACGAGGGGGCGTTCGCCCACGACTGGATCGCGCGAATCAACCACCCGCTCAGCCTGAACGCGTACACGAGCAGGGGCGGCGTGCTGCCAAGGCCCGCGCCGTCCTTCACGGTGTCGGACATAGGGCCCGGCAAGGTTGTGCAGGGCAGCACCTGGGAGATAACCGCCGCGCCCGCCGAGCACGTCGAGCCGTACCTGGACTCGCTGGCCTACCGGGTCGACAGCGACGAGGGCAGCATTGTCGTCACGGGCGACACCCGGCCGTGCCAGACGGTCACCGACCTCGCGGCGGACGTGGACGCGCTGGTGTGCCTCTGCGTGTACGTGCAGGAGGAGATCGATGGCACGCCCGAGGCCGAGTACATGTGCGGCAGCGTCACGTCGGCCGAGATGGCGCGTGACGCGGGAGCCAAGAGCCTCGTGCTGGTGCACCAGGCCGAGGAGCTCGACGCCCACGGTCAGACGGAGCGCGCCCTGGCCGACATCACCCGGATATACGACGGGGCTGTCGTATGGGGCCGAGAGCTAATGGAGCTGGAAATCTGAACGGACGCAGCGCCGCGGCCACTCCAGCCAGGGGGTTGATCCAGTGAAGCTGTACATCCTGGGTGCGGGCACTCCGAGGCCCTCTCCTGACAGGTTCGGCTCCTCATACGTCGTGAAGGTCGGCGGCGACCACATCATGTTCGACTGTGGCCCGGCTACGACCCACAAGCTGTCCAAGGCCGGGCTAAGCCCGGTGGACATCGACTACCTGCTCTTCACCCACCACCACTACGACCACGACGTGGACTACCCGTGCTTCATTCTCAGCCGGTGGAACCTGCACGTGGGGGACGAGAACGAGCTGCAGGTGTTGGGTCCGAAGCTGACCGAGCAGCTGCACCACCGATTGATGGACGAACACGAGGGCGCATTCGCCCACGACTGGATCGCCCGGATCAACCACCCGCTGAGCCTGAACGCGTACACCAGCAGGGGCGGCGTGCTACCGAGGCCCGCGCCGTCCTTCACGGTATCGGACATAGGCCCCGGCAGGGTTGTGCAGGGCAGCACCTGGGAGATCACCGCCGCGCCAGCAGAGCACGTGGAGCCGTGGCTCGACTCCCTGGCCTACCGGATCGACAGCGACGAGGGCAGCATCGTCGTCACTGGCGACACGCGGGCATGCAAGTCCGTGACCGAGCTCGCGGCAGACGTGGACATGCTGGTGTGCATCTGCGTCGACGTCGAGGAGGAGGTGGCGGGTACGGCCGAGGCCGACTACATGTGCCACAGCGAAACGTCGGCCGAGATGGCGCGTGACGCAGGTGCGAAGAGCCTAGTGCTGGTGCACCAGGCCTTCAACCTGGACAAGCCCGGACGGACGGAGCGAGCCCTGGCCGACATCACCCGCATATACGACGGCCGGGTCGTCTGGGGCGAAGAGCTGATGGTGCTCGACGTCTGACGCAGACGTCAGCGGCTACAAAGTCTAGCGGCGGCGGATGATGTAGCGGTCCCGCTCCCACCGCGAGCTCAGCAGGGGGCTCGCCTCCAGCAGCCTCTGCAGCGTCTTGTACTTGGAGGCGCTCAGCTTCCCCACGCCCAGGACGCGGGCCGCGTCGTTGGCGGCGGTGCTTCCCGCCATCCGGTCGCCGGAGTTCGGCGCGCGCTCCAGCCACGCCTCGTCGATGCCCTTGTGCCAGGTGTCGGGCTGCTCTGCCCCCTCGACCAGCTCGACGGACATGTTGCCGCCGCCCCTGGGCCGCGTGACGGACACCTCGGAGGACGCCTCCAGGTAACGCGAGAACGTCGAGTAACCCAGGCCCCGGTAGTCGAAGCTCGGGTCCATCCGCTGCATCGTCTCCATCAGCTTGCCGCCGTTGATCTGGCCCTGCGCGTCCATGCCGGAGCGCACTGCGCGCACCAGCAGGGTCTCGCCCGACTTCCGCTCGGTCGTCTCGGTCGACTTGGTCGAAGAGCTGGCCTGCTCGAGGTAGTAGTACCGGTCGCACGACCTGACCAATGTCTGGGAAACGCCCTTCTTGCGCCCCGCGCCGATCACCCCCTTGCCCGCCGCCCTCAGGCGGCTCACCAGGGGCACGAAGTCCGTATCGGACGAGACGATGACGAACGTGTCGACGGGCGAGTTGTACATCAGCTCGACCGCGTCTATGGCGAGGCGAATGTCGCTCGAGTTCTTCCCCGACGCCGAGTGGAAGAGGTGGATAGGCTCTATGCCCAGCTCCAGGAGCTGGTCGCGCTGGCGCCTCTGGTCGCCGCGGCCCGAGCCCGACTGGGACCAGTCCGCATACGCCCGCTTCACGATGACCCGGCCATGGTCGGACACCTGGTCCAGCAACCACTGTATAGCGGCCAGTCCCACGTTCTCATAATCGATCAGTACGGCTACCTGCCGCTCGTCTAAGCCCTCTGTCGCCACTTGATGTCCCTCTACTCCGTTGATTGCCACGCCGTAGGGGCGGGTCTCAAACCCGCCCTGTCCCTGCCCTGGAACGGCGCGGTGACGCGGTTCATCGCCGCATCATGCAGGCAGGGTATATGTCCTGGTTCCGAATAATAGCAGGTTGTAGTCTAAGACATGTCAGACCATGCCGCCCAGCGGCCTCCCCCCGATTACGTGCAGGTGGAGGTGGTCGACCGTCTGGTCGGCGTCCCTGCCCTGGTTCACCACGAGCCTGTAGCCGGTGGAGTCCACGCCCTCGTCGGAGGCCATCTGGCCGGCGGCGGCGTACATGCCTCCTATGGCCGCGCGCTCTTCCCCGGAGAGGCCTTGCAGCGACTCGATATGCAGGTTGGGTATGACGAGCAGGTGTACCGGGGCCTTGGGAGCGATGTCACGTATGACGAAGCAGTGGTCGTCCCGACAGAGAATGTCGGCGGGAATCTCGCCGTCCCTGATCTTGCAGAATATGCAGTCGTCAGCCATGGACTACCCTCCCTGTTGAGGCGGCTATAGCTCGATCAGCTCCAGCAGCTCCAGCCCGATCATGAGCGGCAGGAGCCCCACGGCCACGACGTAGATGGGCCGTAGCTCCTCGTTGTACCCGAAGAGCACCCGGACGGCGATAAGCATCAGGAATATCTGCCAGAAGGTGGCCGCATAGGAGATGAACAACCCCACGGTCGGAATGAACGCGAGGCTTCGGAAGATCCGTGGAGTCATCGCGAACCCCAGCACACGCGCGACCTTCAGGGGGTCGGGGCCGGGGCTGCTCGCCCCGTAGTCCGTCGGCTGCGGCGGGAAGAGCTTGTTCCCGACCGCCCAGATGGTGAGACTGAGGACACCCCACCAGATCACGAGCTGGACCATGTGAAGCAGGATGAGCTCCGGGCCGCCCGCCGCCAGCCCGAGGACGCGGGCAACCGCGCTGAGCAACACGATCATCCCGGCCTGGGTGATGGCCGTGGAGTCGCCGGCGATCTCGAGGTAGAGACGCTCGTCGAAGGTGAGCGCCCTGATCATCCTGCCGAAGATCGCGTTCATGCCAAGTCAAAGCCGCCGCTAAACGCAGCCCTCACTAACGGTGCTGGAGCAGCTCTACCCTCACGCCGCCCGGGGCCTTGATGAAGGCTATGATGGGACCGCCCGAAACGTCGACCGGGCCCTCCATGAGCTGCGCGCCCATGCTCGTCAGGCGCGGTATCTCCGCAGACATGTCCTCGACCTTGATGCCCATGTGCTCCAGGCCATAGTGGGCGCTGGCGTCCGAGTCCCCCATCTTTTCGTCGGTCCGCGCGCCGGAGATGTTCACGACGGCCCCGTCGGACGTCTCGCAGCGGATGAACCGGTCTCCCCATGGGCGGACCGCGTCGCTGATGATCTTGAATCCGAAGGCGTTGACGTACCAGTCCGCCGTGGCTTTGGGGTCTGGCGCCTTGAGGTGAACGTGGTCGAATTCGTAGGTCATGCCGGGTCCTCCGTCGGGGTTGTTCGGGAATTCAGCCTAGGTTATCGCTGGATGGCATGTCAAGGCGAGGTAGCTGCGCCTCGAACCGCTCACTGGGCCTGGGCGGCGACTTGCTTCGCATGCGCCAAGCCACCGTTCCACGCTGCTGCCAGGTCCTCGACGTGGGCGTCGACAAGGGTGGGGACAGCCAGTGCATCGCCTCCGACCATCCCTATGACAGAGTAGGGCGCGCCTGCTTCCCGGCATACGTTCTCCAGCGCGCCAAGCTTGTCGGGGACCAGCGATACGACGATCCTGGACTGTGCCTCGCCGAACAGGGCGGCATCCCAGCGGCCCGTCACGCCCGCGTCGATCCGCGCCCCCACGCCCCCGATGATGCACGACTCGGCGATGGCCACCGCGACGCCGCCGTCGGAGCAGTCGTGGGCCGAGCGGAGCAGGCGCCGCTCGGCCGCCTCGCGGCACGCCCGCTGGACGGCCGCCTCCAAGTCGACGTCGAGGGCCGGCCTCCCGGCCACCAGCCCGTGCAACACCTCCAGGTACTCGCTGCCCGCCAACGACTCGGACGCGCCGGCGAGCTCACCCGGGCCGATGAGGACGATCGCGTCGCCCTCGACCTCGAAGCCGGGCGTAACGTGCGTCGCCACGTCCTCGAACAGGCCCAGCGCGCCGACGATGGGTGTCGGGTAGATTGCCTCGCCCCTCGTCTCGTTGTAGAGGCTCACATTGCCGCTGACCACTGGCGCGCCCAGCGCACGGCTGGCTGCCGCCATGCCCTCGACGCACTTCTCGAGCTGGTAGTAGACGTCGGCCCGCTCGGGGTTGCCGAAGTTCAGGCAGTTCGTGAGCGCGACGGGCTCCGCGCCCATGGCCGAGACGTTCCTGCACGCCTCGGCGACGGCTATCATCCCCCCCGCGTACGGGTCGAGGTAGCAGTAGCGCCCGTTGCCATCGGTCGCCAGCGCGAGGCCCTTCTTCGTGCCCTTGATGCGCAGCACGGCGGCGTCCGCGCCCGGGTCCACGACGGTGTTGAGCTGCACATGGTGGTCGTACTGGCGGTAGACCGGCTCCTTGCTGGCGATGTTGGGCGACGCCAGCAGCTTCAGCAGCACGGACGACGGGGACTCGTCGGGCATGGGAACGGAGTCGAGGTCGTACGCCTGCAACTCCGCCTGCCATGCGGGCTGCTCGCCGTCGAGCCGGTACTGGGGCGCGTCGCGGAGGGTCCGCACGGGAGCCTCGCCTTTTCGCACGCCCCGCTCGTATATGGCGGCGCTGCGACCTTCCGTGACCCTGCCGATCACGGTCGCGGGGCAGTCCCACCGCTCGAATATCTCGCTGACCTGGTCAACGCTGCCCTCCTTCACGAAGACCAGCATGCGCTCCTGGGACTCGGAGAGCATCACCTCGTACGGGTTCATGCCGCTCTCCCGGCGGGGCACGTCGGCGACATCGAGGTCGAACCCGCAGCCGCCGTTGCCCGCAGCCTCGACGGATGCCGACGTGAGCCCGGCCGCCCCCAGGTCCTGCAGCCCCACGACGTGGCCGCTCGCGGCCGCCTCCAGGCACGCCTCGATCAGCACTTTCTCCAGGAACGGGTTGCTTACCTGCACGGCGGGTCGCATCTCGCGCTCGTCCTCGAAGGTGCGTGAGGCCAGACCCGAAGCGCCGTGTATCCCATCCCTGCCCGTCTCCGAGCCGACCAGCATCATGACGCTGCCCGGCGGGCCAGTCGTCGCGCGCATCAGCTTGTCCACCTCGACGAGACCGACGCACATGGCGTTTACCAGGGGGTTGCCCGAGTAGCTGGGAGAGAATACGACCTCGCCGCCGACGTTCGGTATGCCTATGCAGTTGCCGTAGGACGAGATGCCCGCCACCACGCCCTCGAACAGGTACCTGTTCCGCGGATCGGACGGCGGGCCGAACCGCAGGGAGTTCAGCAATGCGACCGGTCTCGCTCCCATGGCGAATATGTCGCGGACGATGCCGCCGACGCCGGTGGCCGCGCCCTCGAACGGCTCGATGGCCGACGGGTGGTTGTGGGACTCGATCTTGAAGACGACGGCGAGGCCGTCGCCGATGTCGACCGCGCCGGCGTTCTCGTCCCCCGCTGACACGAGCAGCCTGGGGCTCTGCGCGTCGAACATGCGGAGGAGCGGCTTGGAGTGCTTGTAGCCGCAGTGCTCGCTCCACAGGGAGCCGAACATGCCCAGCTCGAGCTCGTTGGGCTCCCGCCCCAGCCGCTCGACTACGGCCTCGTACTCGGCCTCCGAGAGGGCCAGCGCGTCGAGGGCTTCCTTGGTCACACCCACTCTTCTGAATACACCCAACAGCACCAACCCGTAGGGGCGACTCGCTGAGTCGCCCTGGGTCGAGTGCCACTATCGTCGCTCATTCTCACTCCAATATGCCTTCACAGACAGTAGCGATTGCGTGTCAGTAACTGTTCAGTAGTGATGAGAGGAATGTCCCGGCTCCAATTTGCTCGCTGCCCAGCGTGTGAGGGCGACTCACCGAGTCGCCCCTACCTACACGCGGCGGGCTCTCCATCTCATCAAGTCTGAACAGTTACGCGTGTCAACCCACATGACGAACGGTGCGTCCATTGTACTGGGTCGCCGCTTGTTCATCACACCGCCTGGCCCACGGAGACTAGACCGATGCCCACCACGACGAGGGCGGAGCCGAGGACTGTGCGAAGGGTCACTCGCTCGAGGCGCTGCATGAAGAAGTGGACCATGACGATAGCCATCAGCGGGTACGAGCTGGACACCGTCGTAACTAGAGCAACGGGCGCATCGAGGAGCGCCAGGTGGAAGAAACCCACGCCCCATACGCCGAATATGCCAGCCAGGGCGATGTAGACATACGAGCGCCTCGGCGCCCCGGTCATCTCCCGGTACGACATGCGCGGCAGGACGACCAGCATGACCAGGGTGCCGAACATGAGCGAGAAGGCCGTCGTGGTCATCGGCGACGCCACGTCCGTCACGGCCTTCTTGGCGACGATGGCCCCCGTCCCGTAGCTCATCGCGGCCACCAACGCTGCGGCGTAGCCTGTGAGGACCCGGCGGCGGCGCGCGGCCTTGAGTTTCATTACTGGTTCAGCATGAGGGCGAGGCCCCCGATCACCGCGACGGTCCCGAGGAGCGTGATGGGGCTGACACTCTCGCCCAGGATGATCACGGCGAGGACAGTCGCGAAGAGGGGCGACGTGGCAACAACCGTGCTGGCCTTGGACACGCCGACCATGCGCACGCTCGTGTAGTTGAACATGCGGCCCAGCGGGAAGTTGAGGAACCCCACGAGGAAGAGCCACCCCAGGGCGACCACGCCGATCCCCAGCAGCTCGCCGGGGTGCAGGACCGCGGCGATGATCATGGCCGCGACCGTGCTGACGAACAGGGACAGCAGAGTGCCGTAGGGCGTGGACATTCGCTGGAGGGCGGTGCGGGCGAAGACGGCGGTGGCCGCGAAGCCGGAGGCCGCCAGGAGCGAGAAGAGTATCCCGGTCATCCGGCGGAGGCGATAAGCGACTCGAAGATGACACGCCCGTCGACGCCGCCCACGATCTCCTCGCAGCACCGCTCGGGGTGGGGCATCATGCCCAGCACGTTGCCCGCGGCATTGGTGATGCCCGCGATGTTGTTGAGGGACCCGTTCGGGTTCGCCTCCCGCTCTATCTCGCCCGACTCGGTCGAGTAGCGGAACAGCACCCTGCCCGTGTCCTCCAGCTCGCGAAGCGTGGCCTCATCGGCGAAGTAGCTCCCCTCGCCGTGGGATATGGGCACCCTGAGCACCTGGCCCGGCTCAGCCGTCCCGGTAAAGGGCGACGCGGTCGACTCTACGCGCAGGGTCGTCCACTGGCACCGGAACTGGAGGTGGGAGTTGCGCATGAGGGCGCCCGGCAGCAGGCCAGCCTCGCACAACACCTGGAAGCCGTTGCAGATGCCGTATACCAGGCCGCCATCCGCCGCCATCCTCTCGACGGCGCGCATCACGGGGGAGAACCGGGCGATGGCGCCCGTCCGCAGGTAATCGCCGTACGAGAATCCGCCGGGCAGGATCACGCAGTCGTAGCGCGACAGGTCCGTGTCCTTGTGCCAGACGTAGTCGACCGGCTGGCCCAGCACCTCGTCCAGCACGTGATAGCAGTCCACGTGGCTGTAGGTGCCAGGAAACACGACGACCCCGAACCTCAACGGGGGTAACCGATAACCGTCGTTCCTGCGAAGGCAGGAACCCACAGGGGCCGGGGCGCCGCGGCTACGATGCCAGCAACTCCCGCACGATGCTGCTCACCTGCTTGCCCTGCGCCCTCCCCTTGCACTGGGGCATCAGCCGGCCCATCACCTT
Source organism: Dehalococcoidia bacterium (assembly GCA_965116315.1). GTDB lineage: Bacteria > Chloroflexota > Dehalococcoidia > Lucifugimonadales > CAJWER01. The sequence continues at coordinate 3,329,284 of OZ220672.1, read as the reverse complement.
GCCCATGTCGCCGGGGCCGGACGCGCCGGTCTCGGAGATCGCGGCCTGCGCCAGCTCGGTGATCTCCTCGGCGGACATCTGCTGCGGCAGGTACTCCTGGATGACCGCGAGCTCGGCGGCCTCCTTGGCCACGAGGTCGTCCCTGCCCGCGCCCTCGAAGGCCTCGATGCTGTCGCGGCGCTGCTGGGCCTGCCGGCTGAGCACGTCGAGCACACCCTCGTCGTCCAGGTCGGCCCGCTTCTCAATCTCGCGGTCGCGGATGGCAGCGCGGATGAACCGGATGACGGATTTACGCGTCTCGTCGCGGGCCCTCATGGCCTGCTTCAGGTCGTCCTGGAGTCGCTCTTGAAGGGTCAACGGAGGCACCTCACGGGGATGCGACAATCGTCGCCCACCCCCGGCCCGGTGTCAAGAATACAGGGCCACGCACATGAACGGCCCGTGATAGTCTGGGTGCAAGCACCAACTGGACAGGCGGAGGACGCAGGATGAAGACCTACAGGGTCGCGATTATCGGGCTGGGGCGGATGGGCAGCACGATCGACGACGAACACCCCGCGCTGTCGCCCTACTCTATCGCCGCCGCGACGCGGGCACACGACCGCCTAGAGCTGGTTGCGGGGTCCGACCTCATCGCGGACAGGCGGGAGGCGTTCGCCGCCAGGTGGGGAATCGACGCCCTCTACGGGGACTACATGGAGATGATCGAGCGGGAGCGGCCCGACCTCGTCGCCGTATGCACGCTGGCGACCAGCCTTCCCAAGCCGCACGACCGCGCCCCGTCGAGCGACTTCCGGGAGGACTCGCACGCCGAGATAGGCGCGAGGGTCGCCGGTGCGGGCGTGCCGATGGTGTACCTGGAGAAGGCGATCTCGAACACGATCAGGGGCGCGGACTCGCTGCTGGAGGCCTGCAGGCGCAGCGGCACTGTGTTCAACTCGGGCGTGCTGAGGCGGTTCTGCGCCTGGGCCGACGTGACGCGCGCCGCTATCAGGGAGGACCGGATCGGCGAGCCGCAGGTGGTCGCGCATTTCGGAGGCGGCAGCCTGATGCACTCGCACGTCCACTCCATCGACACGATCTCCTACCTCCTTGGCGACCCCGGGATAGCGGCAGTCCGGGGAGAGCTACGGCCGCGTGAGACCCGGATCGCCGGCAATCGGATCGACGAGGACCCACGGGCTATGTTCAGCCTAGTTTTCGCAAACGGCGTCGAGGCGTACTCGGTGCCGGGCGGAACGGCGGAGACCGAGGTGATAGGTACGGAGGGCTCGATCAGGACGCTGAACACGCTGGACCCGGCCGAGGGCAGTGTGCAGGTCCGGGTGTCGCGCGGACGGTCCGTGGCCGAGTGGGAGCCGCTAGCGGTCCCAAACGAAGGCAGCTCAGTCGTGGCGTGCCTGGGCGACCTCGTGGACTCCTACGAGTCCGGCCGCCCGACGAAGGCTAACATCGAGTCGAGCCACGGCGTGGCCGAGGCGCTGCTGGCCATCCCGGAGAGCCACCGGCAGGGCGGCGCGTGGGTTACGCTCCCAGTGGCGAACCGCGACCTTTACGTCTTCCACGTCTAGGTGCCCGTCATTCCGGCCTTGAGCCGGATTCCTGCGAGGAGGAACTGTCCCCAATCCAGTCCCCGGCCCGCTGACGCATATCGCTAGTCGTAATCGTATGAGATGGTTTGCCAGGCGAGTGGCTCCCCATCGTCATACCACGCACGGCAGCGTCCGGGGATGGGTTCCTGCCTTCGCAGGAACGACGGTTAGGGTGCTTTGAGCCCGCAACAGTCGTGTGGTTGGCGGGTCGATTCTAGTTGGTAAGGGAAGGCGGGTTTGAAGCCCGCCCCTACAGCTTCCGGCGCAGGGTGCCTGCGCCCTCGACGTTTGCTCCGAACATCGTGACGCGGGCTTGCAGGTCCCGGTCGGAGGTGTAGACCAACACGCTGCGGTGGGGCGTGGAGTCGGCGGCTAACTCGACAATGCGGTCGTCCGCCGCGTTCTTGCCGCGCCGCTCCGAGTAGACGATGCTCAGCGAGCCATCAGGCGGGGCGACCAAGCTCCGGGGGCGGCCGTCGAACACTATCGTCCACTCCCCACCGTCACGGGCCGCGTGGGCCGCCACCTCGTCCACCAGCCTCTGCATCGCCCGCCTGCGGTCCCGCCACCACCCGTCCGGACGCGAGCCCATGACGTTGTTGCCGTCCACGAGAACGAGCCGGGGCGGCACACTCCCTTCGCCGTCGCTGTCTGTCACTCCACTATGCAGGCCGGACTACAGCCGGGCGGCCGCCTCGGCGATGGCGTCGAGTGACCGCTCCCTGCCGAGTATCTCGAGCGTCCCAAACAGCGGCGGAGCGACCTTCAGCCCCGTCGTAGCTACACGTATCGAGCCGAGTAGCTGGCCGACCTTCAGGTCGAGCTCGCCCGCCAGCTCCCGGAGGGCCGACTCGATGGACTCCTCGTCGAACGACTCCAGCCCCGCCAAAGCGTCGTGGGACCTCGACAGGGCCTGCTTCGTGCCTGCCGTGTCCATCTTCCTCTGCACCAGCTCAGCCGCGTCGTACTCCACGCCGTCCTGGAAGAAGAAGCCGACCAGCGGCGCGGCGTCGCGCAGCGTCTTCAGCCGTTCCTGAACGAGAGGGACGATGCGCACTACGAGGTCGCGCTCCGGCAGCGGGACTACTCCCTCGTCTGGGAAGGCGCGCCAGTGGTCGAGCAGCGCGTCGGCCAGGTCGGCGGGCTCCATCTGCCGGACATAGTGCCCGTTCATCCACTCCAGCTTCTTCGTGTCGAACATCGCGCCCGACTTCGACACCCGCTCCAGCGAAAAGCTCCGCGTCAGCTCATCGGTCGACATCACCTCCGTCTTGTCGTCGAGGGACCAGCCAAGCAGCGCCAGGAAGTTGACCATCGCCCCGGGCAGGTAACCCATCTCCCGGTACTCGCGGACCGAGACGGCGCCGTGCCTCTTGCTGAGCTTCGACCTGTCGGGCGCGAGTATCTGTGGCAGATGGACGAAGAGCGGGGGCTCCCAGCCCAGCGCCTCGTAGAGCTGCAGGTGGCGCGGCACGCTGGACAGCCACTCCTCGCCGCGGAAGACGTGGGAGATGCCCATCGACCGGTCATCCACGACGCTGGCGAGGTGGTACGTGGGGAAGCCGTCCGACTTGAGAAGGACGAAGTCGTCCACCAGCCCATTCTCGAACGTCACCCGGCCGCGTATCAGGTCGTCGAGCACCGTAGTGCCATCGGTGGGCATCGCGAACCTCACCACCGACGGCCCCGAGTCACCCGTCTCACACGAGTCCCGGCACTTACCGTCGTAGCCGCCGCGCTCCTTGCGTACCGCTTCGAGCCTCTCGGGCGAGCAGCTGCACCGGTACGCCGCGCCGCGCTTGATCAGCAGGTCGGCAACGCGGTGGTAGTCGTCGAGCCGTTCGGACTGGTGGTAGGGCGCGTTGGGCCCGCCGATGTCCGGGCCCTCGTCCCACTCGATGCCCAGCCACCGCAGCGACTCCAGCATCTCGTCCACCGAGCCCTCGACGAGCCGGCCCTGGTCGGTGTCCTCGATTCTGACGATGAACGTGCCGCCCCTGCCGCGGGCGAAGAGCCAGTTGTATATCGCCGTGCGCATCATGCCGACGTGAGGGCTGCCCGTGGGACTCGGCGCAAGCCTTACCCGAACGTGGTTATCCATGCTGTGAGTATCCTCCACAGACCAGATGATACCCCAATCCGTAGTGTGCTAGGATGATTCTCCGGGTGAGGTTTCGTTGACCACTGAAGAGCACATAGAACAGGCAAAGCGCTTCCTCTTGCAGGCTGAGAGGGAGTTCAAGGCCGGAGACCAGATGCAGGCTTCCGAGAAGCTGTGGGGAGCCGCATCGCACGCGGTCATGGCCGCCGCCCAGTCACGGGACATGCCGTGCGGCAGCCACCGCGCACAGCGAGTGGCGGTCGAGGAGATCTCGGCCGAACGGAGCGATCCGCACATCAAGACTGCATATGCACTGGCCGGGAAGTTCCACTCCAACTTCTACCACGGCTTCATGGAAGAGGAGGACTGGGCTCACGAGAGTCCTATCGTCCGCGACTTCACCGAGCACATGCTGGAGCTTGCGGCAAACGGCCAGCTTCCCTCGAGGGCGTAGAAACCAGGTACCTTGCTCAAGGGCCACCCTGGCGGCTCTCCATCCCCTGCTCACCCGGCCACCGTTTCCAGCCACACGCGCAGGTCCTCCGGCAACACCGACTCCAGCTCCAGCCGCCTGCCCGTGCGGGGGTGGTCGAAGGCGAGGCGGCAGGCGTGGAGGAAGTGGCGGTCGAGGCCCTGAGCGGGCTTGCCGTAGGTGGCGTCGCCCGCCACGGGATGACCGACTGACGCCAGGTGGACGCGAATCTGGTGGGTCCTGCCCGTCCTGGGCCGGGCCTCCACGAGCGAGTAGCCGCGCAGGCGCCTGAGCACGTCGTACTCGGTGACGGCCTCCCTGCCGGTGCTGACGACGGCCATGCGGGTGCGACTCCTGGGGTGCCTGCCTATTGGCGCGTCGATGGTGGCCCGCTCGGGCTCCGGGTGTCCAGTCACCGCGGCCAGGTACACCTTGGACACCGTGCGGTCCTTGAATTGGGCGGACAGGCCGGCCTGGGCCGCGTCGTTCTTCGCCACGACGATCAGCCCTGAGGTATCCCTGTCCAGCCGGTGCACCAGCCCCGGCCTGACCTCGCCCCCGACGCCGTCCAGGTCGGGACAGTGGGCCAGCACGGCGTTGGCGAGGGTCCGGTCGGGGTGTCCCGGCGCGGGATGGGTGACGAGGCCCGCGGGCTTGTCGATCACCAGCAGGTCCGGGTCCTCGTAGACGACGACGAGGTCCATCGCCTGCGGGACGAGCGTTGAGGGCGCCGGCGGCGGAACGAGGAGGCTCACGGTCTGCCCTTCGCGCAGCCTCAGGGCCGGCTTCACCTGAGCACCGTCTACGGCGACGAACCCCTCGGCGGTGAGAGCCTGTATGCGGGAGCGGGACAGGTCGGGACAGCGCTGGGCCAGGAAGGTGTCGAGCCGCTCGCCGGCGTCGTCAACCCTGAATGTGAGAGTCATCGCGAGTGTCAGAGCGGGCCGCAGGGGTTTCCTGCGGGTTGGAGGCTGGCGCTGGCGATGCGTCCGGGGATGGATTCCCGCCCTGTATCGAGCCCGGGGCAGGCTCTTCGCGGGAGTGACGGACGTGGCCCGGATCGGCTGCCTGCGCTGGCGGCTCCGGGTCCTCCGCAGCCTTGGGCTCCCTGGGGGTAAAGAAGATTATCAGGGCCAGGAGGCCGATGCCCGTCACTATCGAGGAGTCGGCGATGTTGAATATGGGCCACCAGCCGATGTCGATGAAGTCGACGACCGAGCCGAGACGGACACGGTCGACGAGGTTGCCGAATGCTCCGCCTAGCTGGAGCCCAATCGCCAGCCTCAATATAGGGCTGGGCAGGGCGTGGGAGCGGTAGAAGTAGTAGATGAACCCGATTGCCAGGAGCGACGTGACGATCAGTATCAGGGTCTGGTCGGGGAAGAGACCGAAGGCCGTGCCGGAGTTTGTCCCGTAGGTGATACGGACCAGCCCCTCGCGCGGCCATGACTCGTACAGGTCGAGGTTGGCCTTGACGAAGTACTTGGTGACCTGGTCCGCAATGAAGACGGCCACGGCTACCAAGATCAGTATCCGGTCGCGGAACCAGGGAGTCCGAGCGGGCTCCGCGGCCGGCTCCTCGGCAGACGTTGCGTCCGGCTCCCCTTCTGTCCTGTCGCTTTCGAGCATCCTCAGCACCGGTCGATACAGAATTGCGTACACCACCGCGAAGAGGGCCGCGAAGCCTATTATCCTAACCGCTTCGATACTCACGGCAGCCCCTCCGCCACGCTGTCTCACCGCAAGTCACAGCGCATGTACCATCATATCAGGCGCCGGCTGGCCGCTGGCGCTTGACAGCCGCGTAACAGAATTGTACCATTACGTGTAATATCGGCCAAGGAGGGGTGCTGGTGGGTGATGACAAGGAAAAGCATCCAGGCGAGAAGAGCAGGATGGCTGAAGGCATAGACATAATACTCGACGAGGCCAAGACCGCGACGAAGCGCGCCTACAGGGATTCCGGCGCCGAGACCATCGGCGAGAGCATCAAGGAGGCCCTGAAGGGCGCCCTCTCATCGAGAGACAACGTGGTGATGGTCAGGCTCAACTCGGAGAGCGTGGCCAAGTTGGACGAGCTGGTCGAGTCGGGAATCGTCAACAGCAGGTCGGAGGCAGCCGCGTTCCTGATAAGCGAGGGCGCCGCGGCCCGGTCGCAGCTCTTCGAGCGCATAGCCGAGAAGACGGAGACCATCAGGCGGGCCAAGGAGGAGCTCCGCAGCCTCATCGACGAGCCCGTAGACCCGGCTTCCGACGGCAAGGACTGACGGTCCCAGCTCACCTACTCCTGATGGTCTCCCGTGCAGGGCGCCCCCTCACGATACAGGCGCCTGCGCACGTGGATATTCACGTAGCGAGGAGGACTCGCAGGTGGTATACAAGCTCGACCCCCTCGAAGTGACCCTGGAGTTCAAGCGCAGGCAATACCGGCTGGGCGACACCGTCGACGCAACGGTCGTGCTCGTGCCCGACAGCGACATCGTCGTCCGAAGAGCGTCACTCAACCTCGTTGTGGAGGGACGTCGAACCGTGGCCGGAACGGGAAGGGTGATGGGTGTGGGTGGCGGTGGCGCCGCGCAGGGTGGCAGAGCGTTCGTGTCAACCGACTACATCCCCATGCAGCAGACCACTGAGGAAGAGCCATATGAGGAAGTCTGCTACAGCCGGACCTTCCTCGATTCGACCCCGGTGCGAGAGGGCAGCCCCAGCAGGCACCGTGTAGCACTCGTGATAGGCCCAGATCTCCCAAGGCCGGCGATCGAGGCCAGGGAGCTCCAGCGAGACGCGAACAGCTCGCTCTCGCTGGACCGGTGGTGGATCGAGGTCAAGGTCGACGTCGCGCGGGGACGCGATTCTTACGTGCGGCACAAGATAGACGTCAACCTCTCCTGAGCCACAGACCCAAGATCTGCCCAGTTGTTTGCCCTACTCGAGGCTGCGTGAGGGGGATGATGTGAACTGACTCTCCGGGTGTCCAGAGAAGCGCGAACTACTGTAGTCTGCTAGGGTTAGCGCCGAAGGTCGCACACCGATAAGATGATTCATCCTCGTCGGTGTAAATCGCGACATGAACGAAACTCAGCGCAGCAATGATTCGCTCGATCCTGGCAAGTAAGTCGCGGCGCATAGTAGTAGCGGTCTCGGTGGTGGTAATCCCGCTTCTCGTCGGCCTTGCGCTTTGGGCGTTCTTGTGGGCAGCAGGTACCGCAGAAGCCAGGGTAGCCGAGGCCTGCGCGAGGGCCAGCGGCGTCCAGTCATACGATCTGCTCTCCTATGCACCAGCCACGGAGGGGCACGTGCTCCGCACGGAAGTACGCCGGTCCGGCCCGACCTACCATGCCGCCTTCACGTTGCTGAAGGAGGGAGACGAAACCGAGACACCGGTTGAGGACACCACAGAGTTGTTGCTCGACCGGAATGGCAACAGATTCATGCGTACCGGCAAGGGCGAGTGGTCAGTCTCGGAGGACGACGGCAATGACCTGCCACCGTTCTACGAGTTCCGCCTCTGCCCCGAGATACTCGGCGTGGAGTTCGAGGAGGACGTACGCTCACTCCACAACCGGTTGGGACGCTACGAGATCATCACCCCGGAACCCGACACTAAGTGGACTGTGTGGATAAGCGAGGATGGGTGGCTCTCCCGCGTGGAGGTATTGCGGCTTCACGACGACGCGGACGCGGGGCACTTCGCCGCAAGCTACCTAGTCTCGGGTATCGGCGAAACCAACAACATCGAAGTGCCTAGCATAGAGGGAAGGTCCGGCAGCTAAGCCGCGATGTCGATCCGCTCGTTCAGCGGCCCGGTGATATAATCGCGGCCCAGCCAGCCCCGGAGGCCGCGCTTGCGTATCGTCGACGTCAGGGTACAGTCCTTCACCTATCTCTCGCGGGTGGCGCGCGACTCCGACGGACACACCCACCCGGGCCCCGAGCACGAGGCGGTCGAGACCATGCTCACCGTGGTCTCCGACGAGGGCTCGGAGGGCTACTCCTTCGGCGCGAACGCGGGGCTCGTCGAGCGGGTAGTCCGCCCCATGCTCATGGGCGAAGACCCATTCGACCGCGAGAGGATCTGGACCAAGCTCAAGGAGTCCCAGCGGATCAACCGCGATCTGCTCGACCGCCACATAGGGACGGCAGACCTGGCCTTGTGGGACCTGGCGGGCAACCACCTCGGCCAGCCCGTGTACAAGCTCCTCGGCGGCTTCAGGGACAAGGTCCCGGCCTACGCAAGCACGATGTGCGGGGACGAGGAGCCGGGCGGGCTGAGCACCCCCGACGAGTACGGCCGGTTCGCGGAGGCCTGCGTCCGGCGCGGCTACAAGGCCATCAAGCTGCACACCTGGATGCCGCCCATATCGTGGGCGCCCGACCCGAAGATGGACGTGAGGGCGTGCGCCGCCGTGCGGGAGGCCGTGGGCCCGGACATCAAGCTGATGCTTGACCCGTTCCACTTCTACAGCCGGGACGAGGCCCTGTACCTGGGGCGCGAGCTGGAGAAGCTGGACTTCCACTGGCTGGAGGAGCCCATGGACGAGCACAGCATCTCGTCCTACGTCTGGCTTGCCGACCAGCTCGACATCAAGATACTGGGTCCGGAGACCGCTGAGGGCTCCCTCTACACGAGGGCCGAGTGGGTCATCCGGGGCGCGTGCGACATCCTGCGGGGAGGCGTGGGCGACGTGGGCGGCATCACGCCGCTGATGAAGGTCGCGCACCTGGCCGAGGCCTTCGGCATGGCGATGGAGGTCCACGGCGGCGGCGCGGGCAACCTGCAGGCCCTGGGCGCGATGGCGATCCCGGGCGAGCTGTACGAGCGCGGCCTGCTCCACCCGTTCATCGACTACGAGGAACCGGAGCCGTGGCTGCGCTCCCGTGTCGACCCGATGGACGACGACGGGTACGTGCACCTGCCCGGCCGCCCGGGCCTGGGCCACGACATCGACTTCGACTATATCAACGAGCATACCGTCGATGCGCCACGTTAGGCTGGTCTGCGGGGCGTGCGGGGCCGGCCACGCCCCGGACATGAAGACCCTTGGATGCCGCGACTGCTCCGGCCCTCTGGATGCGGAGTACGATGGCCAGGACGCGACCCTCGACGTGGCCGGGTACGACGTCGCCATGCCCTTCAGCGACGCGGCCTCGATGCCCACGCTGGGCGAGGGCGACACCCCCGTGGTGGAGCTCGCGGAGCTGGGCGGCGCGCTCGGGCTGGAGCGGCTCGACGCCAAGCTGGAGTACATGAACCCGACGGGGTCGTACAAGGACCGGGGGACCGTCGTGATGCTCGCGGTGGCCCGGGAGCAGGGCGTCACGGAGGTGGCGGAGGACTCGTCGGGCAACGCGGGCGCGTCGGTGTCCGCATACGCCGCTCGCGCTGGAATCAAGGCCCACATCTTCGCCCCCGCGACCGCGCCGGCGGCAAAGCTGAGGCAGATCAGGGTCTACGACGCGGAGGTGCACTCCATCGAGGGGCCGCGCGAGGCGGCGACCGAGGCGGCGATGTCGTTCTGCGAGGAGAGGGACCTGGTCTACGCGTCCCACGCGTGGAGCCCCTTCTTCTTCGAGGGCACCAAGACGTTCGCGTTCGAAACGGCCGGCCAGTACGGCGGCGAACCCCCGGCGCACATCGTATTCCCGGTCGGCAACGGCGGCCTGTTCCTCGGCGCGTGGCGCGGGTTCAACGAGCTGTTGGACGCCGGGCACGTCGACGGGATTCCCAGGCTCCACGCGGTGCAGGCGTCGAACGTCATGCCCATCGCCGCGGACTTCATGTGCCGCGAGTGGGACAAGGCGGGCATGCAGCCCACCATGGCCGGGGGCATATCGGTCGCGGCCCCGGCGCGCGGCGCTCAGGTCGTCGACGTGGTCCGGAAGGCCAACGGGGATGCGGTAGCCGTCGACGAGTACGAGATTTCGGCGATGCAGCGGGCCCTGGCCCGGGACGAGGGCATATTCGCGGAGCCCACGTCGGCGGCAGCCTTCGCCGGGGTGCGACGGCTCATGGAGGACGGCGTCATCTCTCCAGGCGAGTCCACTCTAGTGCCCGTCACGGGGTTCGGGCTCAAGGACGAGGTGCGCTTCGACGCGGACCGGTAGCCTACCCTAGAACGTCTCGTACTGTGTTGTTTGCGACGGTATTGGAGCTATCTGTAGCTAGTGCTCTAGGGTTAGCGAGTACTGGGGGAAGATGGGATCCGTATTCGTAGGCTCAATGCGGTATAGCTTCAAGTTAACTGCCGGCTGAGGAGCCGTCAGCTCGAAATTGAGCTGTTGCCACAACAATTCCCTCAGATCATCAGCTTCTTCACCCATGATGCGGAGCGAGTCGGAAGGATCTCCGCCATCCTCCGAACGTAGATGCCGGATTGGGATATCCCATACCTCCACGAGTAGCGGCTGGTGCGCCGATGTGCTTAGTTGGAGAAGCTCAGGATACCTGCTGATTATTTCATGTGCGCTGCGTTGATCAAAGGCCTGTAACTTCTCGAACAGACGTAGGGTTGTTGAGAGCAATTCCGAGCCAAAGCGATTCCCCAGTGCGTATCGAACAGCGGTAGTCTTGGACGGCGACAGATATGTTCTGCCATGGCGAAAGTTAAACCCTCCACCGGTCACACGTTGGTCGGCGATGTAGCGGATGGAAAGTAGGTCTGGGTCCTCATACCAACTCCACTCCCGCGCGCTTGCCAGTTCATCCAACATCTCTCGACTCCGAAACGTGACATTCGGGTCTTGGGCACCGAGCCCACGAGATCTGATAGACGGCAAGAACAGCCTGCTTGTTCCATGGTACAGCGGTACGGGCATCCGATCGTCGTCGTTCAACCCTTCATCCTCCGTTTGTCGCTGATCATATCCTGTCTCGCGGAGCAAGTCTAAGAGTAGTTGACCTACCCCAAGCCCCTTGGGGAATGAGGTTGACACTAGGTATGAGCAGCCCTATCGTAATCCTCCTCAAATCTCCCAGGTGCCGCTTAGCATTCCTGTCACAGCTGGGCAGGAATGGGCTTTAGTCCCTAGGAGTTACCTACATCTTGGACTATGCCGTGGGTGGCGCTGTAGCTGTAATCTCTTGACGAATGAAGGACACCGATGAAGAAGAGACTGCACGAGATACTGGAGGAGGCGAGGCCCGGGGACCGGGCCAGCCGGGCCTTCGACGTGTTCCTCATCTCGCTGATCACCCTGAACGCGGTCGCCCTGATCGTCGGGACAGTCGAGGAGATCCACGATCTGTCTCCCCAGGCCTTCCTGGCCATCGAGGTCGCATCAGTTGCGATCTTCACGGTGGAGTACCTGCTGAGGGTGTGGGCCTGCACGATCGACCCCAAGTACGCTCGCCCGATTACCGGCAGGCTCCGGTTCATGGTCTCGCCCATAGTCCTCATCGACCTGCTGGCCATAGTCCCCTTCTACGTCGGGCTCTTCCCCAACCTGCACAAGGTAGACCTCCGCCTGCTTCGGGCGGTGCGGCTGCTGGCCAGGCTCGCGAGGCTGGGCAGGTACTTCTCCGGCCTGCGAACCTTGTCGCGGGTCGTCCACGCCAAGCGGTCGGAGCTGCTGACTGTGCTGCTGGTCCTGTCGATCCTGCTGTTCATCGCGTCGTCACTGATGTTCTTCGCCGAGAACGGCGCCCAGCCCGACAAGTTCTCCAACATCCCCCAGTCCATGTGGTGGAGCGTCATCACGCTGACGACCGTGGGTTACGGCGACGTGACCCCGGTTACATTCATGGGCCGTCTGCTCGCCGGGGTCATAGCCATCGTGGGTATAGGCCTGTTCGCGCTGCCCGCCGGTATCCTGGGGTCCGGCTTCGTGGAGGAGATAAGGCGCGACGCCGGCGAAGCCAGGGTGTGCCCCCACTGCGACAAGGAGATTGGCGAGTAGCTCTCCGCCCCGACTGGCATGACAGTCCCGAAGGGACGTAGTAGACTACTTCTCCCTCATTAGTGGTGTTCCCCGGTACATGTGCCACACCGGCGGAGATGGGGCACCATCAGGAATCAAGGAGGAGACAACATGTCGGACAACGCCATCGATATAGGCTCCAGGCTGGAGCTGTTCGTAGACGACTACCTGGTCGAGCGGCTGAACGGGCCCGAGCTGCGCCTTCACCGGCCGGAGCCGCAGAACGTGGCCGTGCGCTACGACGCGCCCTGGGAAGGCAGCACCTGCGGCTACGTCACAGTGTTCCAGGACGGCGACATATACCGCATGTACTACCGGGGGAGCGGCTACCGCTACGGCGAGGGTGAATCGGAGTTCCACACGCAGGTCTACTGCTACGCCGAGAGCAGCGACGGGGTCGAGTGGCACAAGCCGGACCTGGGGTTGATCGAGTTCGAGGGCTCGAAGGACAACAACATCATCCTGGACGAGGAGCCCGCCACCCACAATTTCAATCCGTTCAAGGACGCCAACCCCGACTGCAAGCCGGATGAGGCCTACAAGGGTGTCGGCGGCAGCAAGAAGACGGGCCTCATAGCCTACAAGTCGCCCGACGGCGTTCGCTGGACCAGGATGGCGGATGAGGGCATCATCACCGACGGCTACTTCGACTCCCAGAACGTCATCTTCTGGGACGAGGTCCGCGGCGAGTACAGGGAATACCACAGGGACTTCGTAGACGGGCGCGACATCAAGACCGCGGTGTCCGGGGACTTCATGAGCTGGCCGGACCCCGAGTGGGTCCGCTACTCGCCCGGCAGGGTGAGCGAGCTGTACACCAACGGCGTCATCCCGTACTATCGGGCCCCGCACATCTTCCTGGGCTTCCCGACGCGCTATGTCGACAGGGGCTGGACCGAGTCGACCGACCACCTGCCCCAGCTCGAGTACCGGAAGGTCAGGGGCAGCCGGTCGCCGCGGGAGGGCACCGCCGTGACGGACGGCATGTTCATGTCGAGCCGGGACGGGCAGAACTTCAACGTCTGGCCGGAGTCGTTCATCAGGCCCGGGCTCCGGCTGAAGGAGAACTAGTTCTACGGCGACAACTACCAGAACTGGGGCCTGATCGAGACACCCTCGACCATCGAGGCGGCGGCCAACGAGATCTCGGTCTATGCGAGCGAGGCCTCCCACCTGGAGCAGGGCACCGAGCGGCTGCGCCGGTACACCATCCGCATAGACGGATTCGTGTCCGTGGCCGCGCCGCTCTCGGGCGGCGAGATGCTGACCAAGCCCCTGGTGTTCGGCGGCAACAGACTGGTGCTGAACTTCTCGTCGTCCGCGGTCGGAGACGTGAGGGTGGAGATCCAGGACGCTCGTGGCCACGCCATCGAAGGCTTCTCTCTCGAAGATTGCCACGAGGTGTGGGGCGACGACCTGGCGCGCACGGTGAAATGGGGCGACAGCACCGACGTGTCGAAGCTCGCCGGCCAGCCGGTGCGGCTGCGCTTCGTCATCAGGGACGCCGACCTGTACTCCATCCAATTCTGCAAGAATTAGTGTCCGCTCGCACGTGCATTCTGGTTTTCGGCGGCGGGTCGGGGTGCTATAATCATTTGTCTCGCACGGCTTCGGGCGGCCCGCAACGGACCGCAAATGACCGACGAGAGTCCAGTTACAGAGGCCCCGACCAATGAAGGTTGTTTTCCTGGAGGACGTTCCCGGCGTGGCGCAGGGTGGTGACGTCAAGGACGTCAAGAACGGCTTTGCGCGCAACTACCTGATCCCGCAGCAGCTCGCCACGCCCGCGACTAGGGACTCGCTGCAGCGCATCGAGAGACTCAAGAACCAGGCCGAGGTCGCCCGTCTCAAGTCGCTGGCCGACATGCGGCAGGTGGCCGAGGAGATAGCCGGCAGGCGTATCGACATCGAGATGCGGGCCGGAGTGAGCGGTAGGCTATACGGCTCCGTTACCAATGCCATCGTGGCCGAGAGACTGGCGGAGATGACGGACCACGAGATAGACCGGCGCATCGTCCAGATACCGGAGTCGATTCGCGAGACCGGCACCTACGCCATCCAGGTCAGGCTGCACGCTGACGTCACCACAGACGTGACGCTCCTCGTTCATCCGCTCGGCGTGGACCCGGACGAGTTCGTCGCCAGCCTGGAGGCTGCGGCTGCGGAAGAGGCGGAAGCCGAGGCTGAGGGCGAAGAGGCTGCGGAAGCACACGCCGGCTCCGAAGAGGGCACGGCCGAGGTACCGGAAGAGGCAGCCGAAGAGCCGTCCGCCTAGCCGCCGGGCGCACTCGTCCCGGCGCGGGGCCGCAGCGCGGGGACCCATCTGGGGAACGCTTTCCGCGGCCGCTTTGTCGACTTAGCTAGTGGGGGCCGCATTGTACGTAGACCGCCTTCTGCCTCACGACCCCGACGCCGAGGAGGCCGTCATCGGCTCCGTCCTCGTGGACCCTGAGTCGATCACCAAGGTCACCCACTTCCTCAAGGCCGCCGACTTCTACATAGGCCGCAACCGGTGGTGCTTCGAGGCATTCCTCGCACTGTTCGACCGCGACGAGGCCATCAACCAGGTTTCCGTCGCCCATGAGCTCCATGCCCTGGGCCGCCTCGAAGACGCGGGCGGGGCGCCCTATCTCGCCCACGCCGTAGAGTCCACCCCCACCTCGGTCCATCTCGAGCACTACGGCCGCATAGTCCAGCGCACCTCGGTGATGCGCCAGCTCATCACTGCCGCGCGCAACATAGCCGACATCGGGTACGACGGCGGGTCTGACGTCGAGGGCGCACTCGACCGGGCCGAGGAGATGCTCTTCCGCGTCCGCACTGGTCGCGGCACCCGCGACTTCAGGCATCTCCGCGAGGTGCTGGACGTCTACATGGAGGACACCCAGGCCCTCGAATTGGACCAGGGCCGCAACCTCGCGCCCATCCCGACAGGGTTCGCGCAGCTAGACGAGCTCCTGGGAAACGGCCTGCAGCGCTCGGACATGGTCGTCGTTGCCGCCCGCCCAAGCCTCGGCAAGAGCACACTGGCCTTCAACATAGCCCGCTACGCGGCCGAGCAGGACGCCAGGGTCGGCATATTCAGCCTGGAGATGAGCGCCGAGCAGATCGCCGTACGCCTGCTATCAGGGGAGGCCAACGTCGACAGCCACAGGCTCAGAATTGGGCTCCTCAGTGACGCGGAGCAGGGACGCATCCTCGATGCCATTGGCCTCCTCTCCGAGCTTCCCATCTACATCGACGACACGCCCATACAGGGCATCGTCGAGATGCGGGGCAAGTCGAGGCGCCTGCAGGCCGAGCGAGGCCTCGACCTCCTGGTCGTCGACTATCTCCAGCTCATGTCGTCCGCGTCCGGGCGGTCCGACAACCGCGTGCAAGAGATGGGGGAGTTCTCCCGCTCGCTGAAGGGCATGGCCCGCGACCTCGACATCCCCGTGATCGCATGCTCCCAGCTCAGCAGGGCGCCCGAGCAGAGGCCGTCCCATCGCCCCATCCTGTCCGACCTCAGGGAGAGCGGCAGCATCGAGCAGGACGCCGACGTCGTCGCCTTCATCTACCGCGAGGACGTGTACACCAGCCGGGAGGACTGGGAGCGCACCCACCCCACGGAGCAGTATCCCGACAGCGTGGCCGAGATCCTCGTCGCGAAGCATCGCAATGGGCCCACGGGCAACGTGCCCCTGTACTTCCGCAAGGACGTGGTCCGATTCGAGAGCCTCGACCAGTCCGTGGCGGCGCCGGAGTTCGCCTAGCAATGGCCGGCACGGGCTTCCCTTCGAGAGTGCGGTCGACGCCTGTGCCCAACCCCCTGCTCGGCCCCATCCTCGAGCAGGTCGACGACATCGCCGAGCTGAAGTGCACCCTCAGGCTCGTCAAGCTGCTGCACGAGAAGAAGGGCTTCCCTCGCAGCGTCTCCCACGCCGAGATGCTGGCCGACCCAGTCCTCGCGAAAGGGCTGGCTGCGGATCCCGGCGGGCCGCGTCCTGCCGTCGAGAGAGGCATCCGCCTTGCGGTGAAGCGCGGTGTGTTCATCCAGGTCGGCGGCGAGCAGGGGCGCGGCGGGGGCAGGGCCTACCTGCTGAACACAGAGGCCAACCGCAGGACTGTCGAGCAGAGGGACGTCGGGGCCGCACCGGGGCCTGCGGACGACATTGAGCCATTCGAAGGCCCGTTCGAGCGTCCCAATATCTTCGCGGTCTACGAGGACAACGTAGGGGTGCTGAACCCCATGATCGCCGAGGAGCTGAAGGACGCGGAGGAGAGGTACCCGCAGGACTGGATCGAGGACGCGTTCAGGGAGGCCGTAAAGAGCAACAAGCGGAGCTGGCGGTACGTGTCCGCCGTGCTGGAGCGATGGGAACGCGAGGGAAGAGGCGATGGAGAATCTGGGAGAGATACTAGAGCGCTTAGCTATAGGGAATACTTCCGGCGATAGGCCCTCACTGCCGGACGACGGGGACCAGGGAGACGCCTGCGAACGGTGCGGCGGCCGGGGCTGGCTCACCGTGGAGGCGGCGGTGGGCGAGCCCGACTTCGGCCGCATGATCGCCTGCTCGTGCCGGCAGGACGACCGCGAGGACGAAGCCTACGCACGGCTGCTCAAGTACAGCAACCTGGGGAGCCTGGCGCGCTTCACATTCGATACGGTCGACCCCGAGGCCGAGAGGTTGGCTGGCAGCCGCGAAAGCTTCGACATAGCCCATGCCGCCGCCAAGGACTTCGCCGAGCAGCCGGAGGGGTGGCTGGTGATCCTGGGGCCCCACGGCTCGGGCAAGACCATCCTCGCCGCGGCGGCGGCCAACAGGTGCATCGACCGCGGCCACGTCGTCTTCTTCTCCCACGTCCCCGACCTGCTGGACCATCTTCGCGCCACCTTCAGCCCCGCCAGCGACATCGCCTATAGCGAGCTCTTCGAGCAGGTGAAGTCGACCCCCCTCCTGGTCCTGGACGGGCTTGGGAGCCACAGCACGACCCCCTGGGCCGAGGAGAAGCTGGGCCAGATCATCAACCACAGGTACAACGCCGCCCTGCCGACCGTGGTCACGTCCGCGGCCGCCCTCGACGAGCTCCATCCCTATCTGTCGACCCGGCTGAGGTCTCCGGCCCTGAGCAGGGTGGTCGAGATCGAGGCCCATCGGGCCCTGCCGGGCAGCCCACTGGAGGGCATAGAGCCCGAGATGCTGGAGCGCATGTCGTTCGAGACCTTCGACGCAAGGGGGAACAACCCCAACGCAGACCAGAGGGCGAGCCTGGAAGCTGCCCTGCAGGCCGCGTCCTCCTTCGCCGACAGCCCGGATGGCTGGCTGATTCTCACCGGCGATACCGGCGTGGGCAAGACTCATCTCGCCGTCGCCATCGCCGCGAGGCAGATCGAGCAGGGCCGGGCCGTCGTATTCTCCTTTCTGCCCGACCTCATGGACCATCTGCGCGACACGTTCGACCCCGAGAGCCCCGTCCGATACGACCGGGTCTTCGAGGATGTCAGGACCGCTCCGCTGCTGATCCTCGACGACTTCGGAAAGGAGCGGCGTAGCGAATGGGCGGTGGAGAAGCTCTACCAGATCATCGTTCACCGCCATAACGTGCGGCTCCCGACGGTAATCACCAGCATGCGGGAGTTCTCGGAAGGGCGGGACCCCGTAATCTCCCGCATCCTCGACCCCTCACTGTCGACCCACGTACGGGTGGAGGCGCCCGACTACCGCAACAAGATGCGCCGAATGCCAGGCCGCCGCAGGCGCCGCTGAATTGCCCCGGCCAGCCGGTAGGATGTAGACTCACGCACACACAGGGCACAGGAGACAACAATGGTAGTCGACGAAAGAGTCAGGAACTCGATGGCGCTCTATGACCGGGCCGGGGAGATCATCCCGGGACGGACCCAGCTCGTGAGCCGGCGCGCCAGCCAGTTCGCCTCGGGCGTCAGCCCAGTCTATGCCCAGGGCGCCAAGGGGGCCCGCTTCGTGGACGTCGACGGCAACGAGTACATCGACTGGGTCAACTGCGTCAGCGCCGTCATCCTCGGTCACGCGGACGATACGGTGGACGGCGCGGTGAAGGAGCAGATCGACAGGGGCAGCCTCTACACGGTCAACAGCCCCCAGGAGATCGAGCTCGCCGAGCTTCTCATCGACACGATCCCCAGTGCGGAGATGGTCCGCTACTGCAAGGGCGGCGGCGAGGCATGCGCAGTTGCGGTGAAGATAGCGCGTGGCACCACGGGCCGGGACAAGATACTCTTCTCCGGCTACCACGGCTGGCACGACTGGTACCAGTCGGTGAACTACCTGGCAGACCCGGAGACGGGCGAGTACCCCATCACGGGGATCGAGCCCATCGGGGTGCCGAAGGTCCTGGCCGGGACGGCACTGCCCTTCACCTACGGCGACCTGGACAACCTGGAGAAGCTGTTCGCCGAGAACAGGGGCGAGGTGGCGGCGGTGATGATGGAGCCGCTGCGCTCCGACGAACCGCCAAAGGGATACCTGGAAGGCGTGAAGGAGATAGCCCGGGCAAACGACGCAGTCCTGATATTCGACGAGGTGTCCTGCGGCTGGAGGACCCGCATCGGCGGCATCCAGGAGTACACGGGCGTCACGCCGGACATGTCCGTGTTCGCCAAGTCCATGAGCAACGGCTACGCGATGGGCGTGGTCGTGGGCTCTCGCGACTCCATGGAGCTGGCCTCCAGGATGTTCATCTCCAGCTCGTACTGGAGCGACAACGTGGGGCTGGCCGCATCGCTGGCCACGATCAACGAGCTCAAACGCGTCGACTCGCCGACGCAGTTCGAGAAGCACGGCGAGAAGATGCGAGCCGCCATGCAGGGGGCAATCGACTCATCGGGCGTGGCCGCATCCGTCTCCGGCTGGCACTTCAGGTGCGTCGTGAACTTCGACCTCCCGGACGAGTCGCTGCGCCCCAAGGTCAACACCCTGTTCGTCCAGGAGATGGCCCGCCGGGGCGTCCATTCGTTCACGGGGTTCATGCCAACGCTGGCCCACACGGACGAGGACATCCAGCAGACCGCCGAGGCGGCCGAGGACACCTTCAGGGTCATCAACCGGGCGGTCGAGGGCGAGCTGGACGACCTACTCGAAGTCGACCCCAAGCGCGAGCCCTTCAGGCGGTTCGTGACGTAGAAACTGACTCCTCCAGCGCACAGATGAAATACGTGGCAATAGTCGTAAAGGCTGGCAATGGCTTTTCGGGATGGCCGAGGACAAAGAGCCTTTCCCCGATCCATCCAGCATCGCTATTGAGGTGGAGATCAGCAAGCCTGTACCCGCCGCGGCCCCAGGGGTCGCCGTTGGGTCCGGCAGATAGAAGCGGAGCCTCGGCCAGAGGCACCGTGGACTACTGCTACGGAGAAATCGGTTCGTACCTGGGCTGTCTGGGGGCGCGGTCGCGCTTCAGCTGGTAGCGGCTGCCGACCAAGGGCAGATCCACCCGCGCGCCTCCACGCTGGTGCGACTCGATGAAGGCGAATATGATCTCCGTGCTCTGGTGCGCCACCCTCACGCCCCCGCGGGGCGGCTCGCCCGAGTCTAGGGATGTCACGAGGTCGTCGACTATGCCGAGCGCGGAGCTGGCGTCGACGAATTGCGGGGCATCCGCCGCCACAAGCGGGCCCGACCGGCCCATGGCGTCCTTCGGCCCCTCCTTCCGCGCGAACCACTCGAGCCCGTCTGAAAGCGCGCAGATCGCGCCGCCCTCAAGGACCGCCTCGTGCTCGCTGCCCCTGCCCGTCTGCAGGCAATAGGCCGTGACGCTGTTCTCGAACTCGATGATGCCCTGGGCCTGTGGGTCCTCTTTGAGGCGCGTGCCGTCGATGATGTCGTCGTCCAGCAGGCTGCCCTGTACCCAGAGGGCCTTGTGGTCGCTGTTGAGCCGTAGCAGCAGATCGATCCAGTGGCTCGACGTGTTGAACAGCGACCCGAACGAATAGCTGATCAGGGTGGTGAGCCTTCCCAGCTCGCCGCTGTCGATCATCGCCTTCATGGCATCGTAGCGGGGGCTCCACCGCCTGTTGGTGCCGAGGTTGAACAGGACGCCGTTCGCCTCGCACGCCTCGACCATCGCGTCAGCCTCGGCCATCGATGCCGCCATGGCCTTCTCGGCGTAGATCGCCTTGATGCCGTTGCTCGCAAGCCAGACGGTGATCTCGGCCCGGGGCTCCGGCTGCGTGGCGACGCTGACGATGTCCAGCCCTTCCCGGGCGACCATCTCCTTGTAGTCGGTGTACTGGCGCTCCTTGGGAACGTTGTAGCGCTCGCCGAACATCTCCATCACGTCCTCGCGCAGGTCCGAGCACGCGACGAGGTCGACCCGGTCATGGGCCTCGAAGGCTGCAGCGTGGGATGCGGGCAGCCTGGAAGGGGAGCCGACCACCTCGTTGTCGATGAACCCGCCGATGCGGCTGCAGCCTACGACGGCCGCTCTGTATCTTTTCAATTCGAGCCTCCTTCAAGCCAGCCCGTTCTGGCTGCGGGTTTGGGGCCACATGCAGCGCCTCGGGCACGGCGGCAGGATGCTACCACAAGCCCCATTGGGGTACAACACGGGCTCAGGCGGGGCGGTCTGACGGCAAGTCGCGGGTCTCCAAACCCTTGACCTGCAATGTGAGGATGCTATAATGGCCTGCGTCGGAGGCAGTGAACGTCCGCTGGCCTCATTGGTAAGCGTAGACGAGCAGCCAACCGGCAGAAGTGATCGTCGGAAAGCGGAGTTGTCCCGACGGGAGGGCCGCTGACCGTCGATTCTGCACTTTAACAACTGAATCCTGCGCGAATTTCGAAAATGAAGTAGTTGATCCTTGATGTGGGTCAAGTTAGTAAGGGTCTACGGTGGATGCCTTGGGGCCAAGGGCCGACGAAGGGCGTGGCAAGACTACGAAAAGCCTCGGTCAGCTGTCTAGCAAGCTTAGCCGGGGGTGCCCGAATGGGGAAACCCGTCGCCGGGTCATGCCGGGACATCCCGTTTATCGGGAAGGTAAGCGAGGGAACTGAAACATCTAAGTACCTCGAGGAATGTAAATCAACCGAGATTCCCTGAGTAGCGGCGAGCGAAAGGGGAAGAGCCCAAACCTGGGCGGCCTAACGGACTGAGGTCCTATGCCGTCTTGGTGTTGTAACACGCGCCTGCCTCGGCCTCAGAACGAGGAGAGGAGTCACAAACCCCCTGTTTAGCCGAACAAGCCTGGAAGGGATGACCATAGAGGGTGATAGTCCCGTAGGCGAAAGGCAGGGGACTCCTGGCGCGCTGTTGAGTACCACGGGACACGGGAAATCTTGTGGGAATCTGGGGGGACCACCCTCCA
This sequence comes from Dehalococcoidia bacterium, assembly GCA_965116315.1. GTDB lineage: Bacteria > Chloroflexota > Dehalococcoidia > Lucifugimonadales > CAJWER01. The sequence goes on along the minus strand of OZ220672.1, from coordinate 3,307,880 downwards.
AGGCTAAATACCCTTGGCCACCGATAGTGAACCAGTACCGTGAGGGAAAGGTGAAAAGAACCCCGGGAGGGGAGTGAAATAGACCTGAAACCGTAGACTTACAAGCCGTGGGAGGTCCCTATGGGGACTGACCGCGTGCCTATTGAAGAATGAGCCGGCGAGTTAATCTAGGCAGCTAGGTTAAGGAATAGCAGTTCCGGAGCCGCAGCGAAAGCGAGTCCTAATAGGGCGCGAGCCGGGCGGGGACGGAGCCAAAGGCGGAGGCTCCTGGCGAGGCTGACACGCGATTCGTCGCGTCGACGCAGCGTTAGGACTCGAAACCGGAGGCCGAGTTCCCACTATGTCCGGTGTGTTGTCTGGATTAGACCCGAAACCGGGTGAGCTACCCATGGCCAGGTTGAAGCCCCGATAATATCGGAGTGGAGGACCGAACCCGTGTCTGGTACAAAAGGCTGGGATGAGCTGTGGGTAGGGGTGAAATGCCAATCGAACCCGGAGATAGCTGGTTCTCCCCGAAATGTATTTAGGTGCAGCCTCAATGAAGTCTTGGGGAGGTAGGGCACTGGATGGGCTAGGGAGCGTGAGCTTACCAAACTCAACCAAACCACGAATGCCCTAAGATGATCATTGGGAGTGAGACTCCGGGGGATAAGCTCCGGGGTCGAAAGGGAAACAGCCCAGACCGCAGGCTAAGGTCCCGAAGTGTGGACTAAGTGTGAAAGGAAGTGAGACCACTAAAACAGCTAGGAGGTTGGCTTAGAGGCAGCCACCCTTTAAAGAGTGCGTAACAGCTCACTAGTCGAGGGGTCTTGCGCCGAAAATGTAACGGGGCTCAAGTCCACCACCGAAGCCGCGGCCTTCCGGTTACTACCGGGAGGGGTAGGGGAGCGTTGCCAGTGCGTCGAAGTCCGGCCGTGAGGCCGGGTGGAGCGCTGGGAAGTGAGAATGCCGGCATGAGTAGCGACAATCCTGGTGAGAATCCAGGACACCGAAAGCCTAAGGTTTCCTACGCAACGCTGATCGACGTAGGGTAAGTCGGGCCTAAGCCGTAGCGCAAAAGCGAAGGCGATGGACAACGGGTTAAGATTCCCGTACCACGGGTGCTCGTTAGAAAGCAAAGGGGGGACACGGACAGGCAGGTAGAGCGTGCCCATCGGACATGGTGCGTTCGCTCCCGTAGGCCATGCCAGGACAGGCAAATCCGTTCTGGCGTTAAGAGCTGAGAGGAGTGAGGACTCTAGGGCCTAAGCCCTGGGGGACTCCGCTGATCCTAGGCCGTCAGGAAAAGCCTCGTTGCAAGAGTACTGGTGACCGTACCGCAAACCGACACAGGTAGGCTGGGGTAAATATCCCGAGGTGAACGAGAGAACCCTCGTTAAGGAATTCGACAATCTAGCCCTGTAACTTTGGGATAAAGGGTGCCCATGGGGTTAGTCCGCAAGCCGGACGAAGCCTTTGTGGGCCGCAGTGAAGGGGCCCAGGCGACTGTTTACCAAAAACACAGGTCTCTGCTAAGCCGAAAGGCGATGTATAGGGGCTGACGCCTGCCCAGTGCCGGAAGGTTAAGGGAAAGTGTTAGACCGATTCGTCGGTCGAAGCTCTGAACCGAAGCCCCGGTGAACGGCGGCCGTAACTATAACGGTCCTAAGGTAGCGAAATCCCTTGTCGGGTAAGTTCCGACCCGCACGAATGGCGTAACGACCTGGGCGTTGTCTCAACGAGGGGCTCGGTGAAATTGCAAGGCCAGTGAAGATGCTGGCTACCCGCGACAGGACAAAAAGACCCCGTGGAGCTTTACTGTAGCTTGGCAGTGGACTGGGGTCACAGATGTGTAGGATAGGCGGGAGACTATGAAGCTTCGACGCCAGTCGGGGTGGAGTCAACCTTGAAATACCGCTCTTCTGTGTTCTCGGCCCTAACTCCGTCAAAACCGGAGGACCCTGCCAGGTGGGCAGTTTGACTGGGGCGGTCGCCTCCTAAAGAGTAACGGAGGCGCCCAAAGGTCCCCTCAGGGTGGATGGAAATCACCCGTAGAGTACATTGGCATAAGGGGGCCTGACTGTGAGACCTACAAGTCGAGCAGAGACGAAAGTCGGGCAAAGTGATCCCACGGTACCGTGTGGAAGGGCCGTGGCTTATCGGATAAAAGCTACCCCGGGGATAACAGGCTAATCTCGCCCAAGAGTTCACATCGACGGCGAGGTTTGGCACCTCGATGTCGGCTCGCCGCATCCTGGGGGCGAAGCAACTCCCAAGGGTCCGTCTGTTCGCCGGTGAAAGCGGCACGCGAGCTGGGTTCAGAACGTCGTGAGACAGTTCGGTCTCTATCCGTCGTGGGCGCAGGAGATTTGAGGGGAGCTTTCCCTAGTACGAGAGGACCGGGAAGGACGGACCTCTGGTGTACCGGTTGTTCCGCCAGGAGCATCGCCGGGTAGCCATGTCCGGATGTGATAAGCGCTGAAAGCATCTAAGCACGAAGCCAACCCCAAGATTAGATCTCCCATCCCGACTTCGGTCGGGAGTAAGGTCCCCCGTAGACTACGGGGTGGATAGGCCGCAGGTGTAAGTCCCGTGAGGGATTCAGCTGAGCGGTACTAATCGACCGAGGACTTGGCCCACATCAAGGCTCAACTACTTGCAGGATTCAGTAACAACAGCGCGGGGTGGAGCAGCGGCAGCTCGTTGGGCTCATAACCCAAAGGTCGCCGGTTCGAGTCCGGCCCCCGCAACCACCGCACACAACACGGCCCCCGAAGCTAATTCGGGGGCCGTTCGCGCATAGGCGCCAATTCGTTGTGCTAGGATTGGAAACGAGAATCAGAAGTCGGAGTCAGGCCATGCCAATCTCGACCAAGCTTTCCCCGGAAGCCGAGAGGCGCCTGGATAGGCTGTCCTCTCAAACGGGTCGCAGCAGGGAGTATTACCTCCCCGAGATCATCGATCGCGGTCTCGCAGAGGTCGAGGACTACTATCTCGCCGTACAGGTCCTGGAACGCGTCCGCGCAGGAAAAGAGCGAGTGTACTCCGACGCCGAGCTGAGTGAGCGACTTGGCCTGGAGGATTGAGTACGCTGAGTCTGCCGAGGCTGACCTTCGCCGACTGGACAGACACGCTGCCAAGCGAATTAGAGACTACCTGAGGCAACGCGTTGCGACAACCGATCCTCGCCAGAGGGGTAAGGCCCTTGGCGGACCTCTCGCCAGTCTATGGAGTTACCGCGTCGGAGACTTTAGAGTGATTTGCGACATTCAGGACAATATGCTGCGTGTCCTGGTGGTTAGAGTAGGCAGACGAGATCAAAGTGTACCGATAGTTAGCCCATCAACATCGGGTTGCCCAGGATAGACTCTTACAAGACACACCCTCTAAGCAGCTTCTCCGATTCGATCTGACTCTGCTCGCGTTTCTCGCAGTCGAGTGCCTCGACGAGTTCGTCTTCGGCACCCGCGAGGCCGCCTGGCCTCTGATTCGCACCGACCTCGGTCTGACGTACGTCCAGATCGGTTTGCTGCTCACCGTCCCGAACGTCGCCAGTCACCTTCTCGAGCCAGGTGTCGGCATCCGGGGTGACATCTGGAACCGGCGGGCACTGATACTGGGCGGAGGCCTCTTCCTAACTCTCTCCGTGGCGCTGGTCGCGGCCAGCCCAAGCTTCTTGGTCCTCCTGGTGGCTTTCTGCATCGGGTATCCGGCCTCCGGCGCTTTCGTGAGCCTCTCTCAGGCGACGCTGATGGACTACGCGCCTGGCCGCCGGGACCAGAACATGGCGCGATGGGGCTTCGCCGGGTACCTCGGATCCCTGCTGGGGGCGCTTTCACTTGCCGGCTGGGCGAGGGCCGGGGCCGGATGGCGGGGTCTGTTCGCAGTGCTGTCTGGCACCTCGCTCGCCGTGCTGGTCGCCGTATGGAGGCCGGTCGTCCAAGTGACCCGCCAGCGGTCGCGGCCGTTGCAGCGCGCCGACATCGTCCAGGGTGTCGGTGCAGCCCTCGAATTGCCGCGGAGTCTGTCCGTCATCCGATGGCTCGTTCTCCTGGAAATGGCTGACCTGACGCAGGATGTCCTGTATGGCTTCCTGGACCTCTACTTCGTGGATGTCGCCGAAGTGTCTGAAGCCACCGCCGCCGTAAGCGTCGCGGTCTGGATGGCAGCCGGGCTAGCGGGGAGTCTGCTGCTCATCCCGCTGCTGGAAAGAGTCTCGGGGCTCGCGTACCTCAGGTACAGCGCACTGTGCCAGATAGGGCTCTTCGGGGCTTTCCTCCTAGCCGACCCCTTGCCTGTCAAGCTCGTCATGGCGGGTCTTATGGGTCTGTCGAGCGCAGGGTGGTACGCGGTGCTGAAGGCGCGGCTTTACTCGGAAGTGCCCGATCGAAGTGGCACGGTCATGACGCTGGGGAGCACATCTGGACTGGCGGGCAGCCTACTCCCGCTGGGTATAGGACTTGCCGCAAGCACTTGGGGCCTGGGCCCAACGATGTGGCTGCTGATGGCCGGCCCAGTCGCGATCGCGGTTGGGCTGCCTAGATCCCGAGCTGACGATGGGCCATAGTCGGAGTGAGGAGACCCGCGGCGTAGACCGGCATTCCTTCCGGTGGTCCGTGGAACGGGCTTGTCGAATCAGCAGGCGGTCAACCAGTAGCCCTCGGTGGGCACCAGACGCTGGGCCACGGGATCGACGGCCAGCAGGAATGATTAGAGCGTCACAGCTCCGATCAGCGGGGTAGCCTCAGCGTCTCCGAACACGCAGGTGATGGGCTCCTGTTCGCCGCCGATCTCGGCAGTCACGGTGCCGATCCGGTGCTCCACCACCTGCCCGTTCGCGAGCTTCAGGTTGACCGCCCGGCTAGGGCTGTGCCCCAAGAGCCTCCAGCATGGCGCCAAGCACGACCGTCAACGTCGAGCCCGTATCGGCCATGGCCTCGAGGTCTCCCTGCGCTCGCCCAGCGGCGAGTATGGGGCTACGGGATGCGTTACCAAGTGAAAGCTAGGAGTGCCAGGGCTAGGAGGAACAGCATCACAGCAGCCGCGAGCAGACCGCAACCTCCACGTTGGCTCTTGCGGTACGCGGAGAAGCGCGCGTGGTAAACGCCGCGAACCTCTTTCGACGCTCTCGTGCGCTGGGTTTCGTCAGAGAAGGAGTCCTGGGGGATGGGGGGATCCGGAATGCTGCCGTCAGCAGGTAGGAGCCTCCGATAGCGGTATCGAAACTCCTCATCGGATTGAATCCCCTTCCGCATGTTGCAGGGGATGCAGAGCAGCTGTAGGTTCTCTATCTCGTCGCCGCCACCACGACTAAATGGGTACTTGTGGTCAATCTCAAGGTAACGCATGCGATGGGTTTGACCACAGTAGGCGCACCTGCCCTTCTGTGCCATGAAGAGCTGGTTCTTTACGCTGCGTGGGAAGATGACCCGGCGTCTGTCCCAGTTGCCGGCGTTATCGTCCCACTGCGAGTCATCGCCCGGTTGCATCGTCAAGTTAACCGAGGGACTGGATACTGGGCACGGGGGCCACGGCGCCCATGAGTGCCTGTCAGAGCAGTCTCGCCGGGCCGCCCTACCCGCCCGCGGCGGCGCGGATGCGCTCGGCTACTAACAGCTCCTCGCCCTCGTTGAGCGCGTGTGATGTGGCGGTGAGCGTCCGGTCGTCGACGACCGAGACCGCGATACGGGGGGTGCCCGAGTCGAGCTCGTCGGCTATGTCCTGGGCGGTCTTGCCGACCACGTCGGCGTCGATAGTGACGCTGAGGTGGGAGCCGTAGTACTGGGGCACCTTCTCGATCCCGGCCTCCACGCCCGGGGTCGCCCCGAGCTCCTGCCGCATGCTCTCGAGGCGTTCCTCGAATACCAGTAGCCGGTCCTCGTGGTTGATGGTCAGCCACCGCTCGACCGCGGTGACGACACCCACCACCTCCTGCTTGTCCAGCTTCATGGGGCGGCCGAACGAGCGCCCGCCGTTCTCCTGGAAGGCGATGAATCCCTGGTCGGAGGCCGCGTCGACCAGCTCCTTCTTGCCGCACAGGAAGCCCGAGGACTGGGGCGCGCCCATGTACTTCGCGCCGAAGCAGGCGATGTCGGCGGCCTGGGCATTGCGCCGGAAGTAGTCGAGGGGGTAGATCTGCGCGGCTGCGTCGGCTATGACGGGCACCCCGGCATCGTGGGCGATCTCGACCGTCTGCTCCAGCGTCAGCACCGAGTCGGGGTCGCCCGGCCGCACCAGGTAGGCCACGGCGGCGGTGTTGTCGCCGATGATCGCCTCTAGCTGCTCCCGCGAGCACCCGTCTTCGTCGCCGACCTCGAGCAGCGTCGCACCGGGTACGGTGAAGCTGCGGTCGTAGCTGTAGCGCTGCGCCTTCTGGATGACGATCTCGCTCTTCATGCCCGTCGTGTCGGGAATCTGGGCTATCTTGTCGAGGTCGCGCCCGGTCATGCAGGCGGCGGCGCTGAACGCCAGTGCCGCCGAGCAGCCCGACGTGACGTAAGCCGCCTCGACGTCCAGCAGGTCGGCGATGTACTCGCCCGACCGCGCCAGAAGCTCGGCCATCTCGATGTACGTGTCGTTGACGGCGGCCATGGCCTCGGTGACCTCCGGGACCGTCGCCGAACCGCCGAGCACCGTCCGGTTGCCCTGGGCGTTGATTACCGCCCGCGCGCCCATCTTTGCGTATATGTCGGCCCCTGTTACTGCCATGCTGTCTCCTTGGATTACCCCCCGAATGGGAGAGGGCGACTCGGCGAGTCGCCCCTACTCAGGCTCCGAGCACCTCTCTGAGCTTCTCCGCGACTATCTGCTCTTCGCCCTCGGACATAGTGTGCCCGGTGATGGATATGGTGTCGTCGCCGCTGGTCACACCCCTGGTCCTGACCCGCGGGTCGCCCTCGAGCAGCTCGGCTGCGACGCAGTATGCGTCCTTGCCCGTTGTGTCGGCGTCGATCGTCACCAGCACCTCGAGCTGGGCGTAGTTTGACAGCTCGGCGATGCGGGCGTTCACACCCGGGATGCCTTCCGCTCCCTTCACTATCGTCTCCAGTCTCTCTCCGAGATCGATGAGGCGCGCCTCGTGGTCTATCGAGAACCAGCGCTCCATGGCCGCGACCACGCCCACGATGTCCTGGCGGTCGACCTTGTAGCCGCGACCGACCGAGTTCCCCCTGCTTGCCTCGAAACCGATGAAGCCCTGCAGCGCCGCCGCGTCGACCAGCTCCTTCTTGCCGCACAGGAAGCCCGTGGAGTGGGGAGCGCCCACGTACTTCGCGCCGAAGCAGACGAGGTCGCCAGCCTGGGCGGTGCGCCGGAAGTTGTCGAGCGGGTATATCTGCGACGCAGCGTCGACGATGATCGGCACGCCATGGTCGCGGGCGACGGCGGCTGCCTCGTCGAGGGTTATGATGCCCTCGGATACGTCGCCCTGGAAGATGTACGTGACGGCGGCGGTGTTCGGGCCGATGGAGGCGGCGAGCTGCTCAGCGGTGCAGCCGTCCTCGTCCCCCGCCTCCACTATCCGGCCGCCTGGCACGCTGTGGCTCCTGCGGTAGGAGTAGCGGAGGCTCTTCAGGGCGATGATCTCGTTGCGCCCGTCCGTCTCGGGAAGGCGGGCCGTGCGCTCCATGTCGCCCTGGGTCAGGCAGGCGGCGGTGCTCAGCACGAGTGCGGCGAAGCAGCCGGACGTGATGTGCGCCCCCTCGACGCCCAGTGTCTCGGCCAGGTAGTCACCGGAGCGGTCGAGGAGCTCCTGCATCTCGACGTAGCTGCCGTCGGCGTCGTTCATCACCCGGCGGACTTCCTCGGGCGGCGTTGAGCCGCCCCAGAGGGTCGTGTTACCACCGGCGTTGATTACGGGGCGCACCCCGAGCTTTTCGTATATGCGGTTATTCCTGACCATCCTGCTTTTCTCCGTGCCCTCTGTGCTTGAGCTCTACATCATCAGGTCGCCGCCGTTGATGTCGAAGGCGACGCCCGTCATGTAGGCAGCCCTGTCCGAAGCGATGAATGCCACCAACTCGGCTACCTCCCAGGGCTCACCGAGACGTTGGATTGGGAAGCTCTCCGCGTATTGGCGGGTCCGCTCGTCGCTGACGGCCGTGCGGACCATCTCTGTGTCGATGAGCCCGGGGCAGACGGCGTTTACCGTGATGCCGTGGCCGGCCTCCTCCTTGGCGAGGTGCCGGGTCAGGCCGAGGACGCCCGCCTTGGCGGCCGAGTAGTGAGGGCCGCCAAGCGTGCTGTACTGGCGTCCCGCGCTGGACGAGAGGTTGACGATGCGGCCCCAGCCGGCCTCGCGCATGGGCTTCAACACAGCCCTGGAGCACAGGTAGGTGCTCTTCAGGTTCGCGTCGACCACCAGGTCCCACTCCTCCTCCTCGATGTCGATGAGGTGGGTCGGCCGCAGGATGCCCGCGTTGTTCACCAGGATATGGACGCCGCCGTAGCTGTCGATCGCCGTGCCGACCAAGCGGTCCACGTCGGCCTTCGACGTTGCGTCGCCAGCGGATGCGACGGCCTCAGCGCCGCTGGAGCGCAGCTCGGCTGCCGTCTGCTCGGCAGTGCCGGCGTTGATGTCGTTCACCACCAGCGACGCGCCACGGGAAGCGAGCGCCTGCGACACCGCCTTGCCCATCCCCTGGCCAGCGCCCGTAACTATGGCGACTTTGCCGGAGAGTTCGGACTCCTGGCCCATGCTATATGACCCCGAGCTCTTTGCCTGCATCGGCGAATACGGAGATGGCCCGGTCGAGCTGCTCCCTGGTGTGGGCCGCTGAAAGCTGCACCCTGATGCGGGCCTCGCCCCTGGGCACTACCGGGAAGCTGAAGCCCACGACGAATATCCCCCGGCGGTTGACGGCTGAGGCAAGCTCGACGGTCTTGATCTCGTCCCTGAGCATGATTGGCACTATCGGGTGCTTGCCCGGGATGATGTCGAACCCGAGGGCCGACATCTCCGACCGGAAGTACCGGGTGTTCTCCCACAGCGTCTCCCGGAGGCCCGGCGTGCTCCGCACTATCTCCAGGGCCTTCAGCGCGCCGGTGACTATGGGGGGCGCAAGGGTGTTCGAGAAGAGGTACGGGCGGGAACGCTGCCGCAGGTACGACACGATCTCCGCCTTGCCGGTCGTGAAGCCGCCGGACGCGCCTCCCAGGGCCTTGCCCATGGTGCTGGTGAGAACGTCGATACGGTCGAGCACCCCCATGTCGTCCGGGCTGCCGAGCCCGTTCGGACCCATGAAGCCCGTGGCGTGGGAATCGTCGACCATCACGAGCGCGTCGTACTTGTCCGCCAGGTCGCATATCTCGCCCAGCGGAGCTAGGTCGCCCTGCATGCTGAAGACCCCGTCGGTCGCGATCATGCGGAATCTGGCCGATTCGGTCTCCTTCAGCTTCTCCTCCAGGTCGACCATGTCGGCGTGCTTGAAGACCTTGCGCTGGGCGCGGCAGAGGCGCACGCCGTCGATGATCGAGGCGTGGTTCAGGGCGTCGCTGATTATGGCGTCCTCGGCGCCCAGGATGGTCTCGAACAGGCCCGTGTTGGCGTCGAAGCAGGAGGTATAGAGGATCGTGTCCTCCGTGCCGAACCAGTCGGTCAGCTCCTGCTCCAGGGTCTTGTGGATGTCCTGGGTGCCGCAGATGAACCTGACCGACGCCATGCCGAAGCCATGCTCCGACAGCCCGTCCGCGACCGCCCGCTCGATCTCGGGGCTGTCCGCCAGCCCCAGATAGTTGTTTGCGCAGAAGTTGATCATCTCGCCCTGGCTGGTGTCCACGTCGGACCCCTGGGGCGTCCTGATGATCTTCTCGTCCTTGTATAACCCGCTGTCGCGTATGTCCTGCAGCTCGTCCTCGAGCCACGACTTCATCTTCGTGTAGGCCACTCACACCCCTCCCTGTTGGTGCTTTGCCGCCATGAGCCTCCGGCCCCGGCGCCGACTGAGATTATCGGCTCGGCTTCCGGGTGTCAATGGCGAGGGAAGCTTCACCGCAGAGAGCGCAGAGGGCGCAGAGATGAGGAGTTGTGGGAATCGGGAAAGGCCGCCGATTTGGCGTTGGGGGTGCTGTGCTACCATGGACGTTCGGAAACAGACTACGCACCCCTAGGACGGTGAATGTCAACAATGGGAAGTGACTCCGCCTGCATGGCCCAGCATCTCAACCATGTCGCGATAGCGGTGAAGGACATGGACGAGGCGCTAGGGATGTACGGCGACCTGTTCGGACTCGACCCCTCGGAGGTCGAGGACGTCGAGGACCAGGGCGTCAGGGCGGCGCTCCTGAAGGTCGGCGGCTCGCAGGTGGAGCTGATCCAGCCGCTGGACACGGAGAGCGGCGTCGCCAAGTTCATCGAGCGGCGCGGGCCGGGCCTCCATCACGTCTGCTTCGAGGTCGATGGGCTGCAGGATGCGCTCGACAGGCTCGATGCCAAGGAGGGGGTCCAGCTCATCGACAGAAACCCGCGTCAGGGACTCGCCGGCATGATTGCTTTCCTGCACCCCAGGTCGACGGGCGGCACCCTGATAGAGCTCGTCGAAGCAGGGACGGCCCGGTGATGAGGGCGACAAGTCAACCCTCTTTTGGCATGGCCGCCCAAGTCCCAGGCCAGATCGAGAGCCCCCATCCCTTCGGCTGGGCTCAGGACAGGCTCAATCTTCCCCCTCAGGGGGAAGAAGCAAGAGGGCTCCGTTGAGCGAGCCTGCCATACGGGTTCTTGTCGCAAAGCCTGGCCTGGACGGCCACGACCGCGGCGCGAAGATCATCGTGCGGGCGCTGCGGGACGCTGGCATAGAGGCCGTCTATACCGGCATCCGCCAGACCCCCCAGATGATAGTCGACACGGCGCAGGATGAAGAGGTCGACGTGGTCGGCCTCAGCATCCTCTCAGGCGCGCACATGGAGCTGTTCCCCCAGATTATCGAGGGCCTACACGAGCGGGGAGTCAGCGGCGCCATTGTGCTGGCGGGCGGCATCATCCCCGACCAGGACCGGCCGGCGCTGCAGGAGATGGGAGTCAGGGCCATATTCGGCCCGGGCACGCCCACCTCGGAGATTGTCGAGTTCATCCGCGACGCGGTAGCCGAAAGGGACAGCGGAGATACGCCGTCCTGATGCCGGTCGAGGCCATCGTATTCGACTTCGACGGGGTCATCATTGACACCGAGACGCCCGATTTCTCGACTTGGCAGGACGAGTTCCGGGCCCACGGAGTGGAGCTGAGCCGCGAGCTCTGGTCGGGGCACATAGGCGCCGGCGTCGGTAGCTTCGACATCTACAGCCACCTGGAGGAGCTGACCGGACGCGCCCTGGACAGGGACGAGGTTGGGCCCCGCAGGCGCGCCAGGTATCTCGACGCGGTAAACTCTAATCCGCTGCTTCCAGGCGTGATCGACCACCTGGAGGCGGCCCGGCGGCTCGGTTTAAGACTTGCAGTCGCGTCCAACTCGTCCCGCGACTGGGTCGAAGGTCACGTTGCGCGCCGCGGGCTTGACGGCTACTTCGAAGCAATCAGGACGCGCGACGACGTCGAGGCCCTCAAGCCAGCCCCGGACGTCTACCTGGCGGCGCTCGATGCGGTGGGCGCGCCGCCCGAGCGGGCCGTGGCCGTCGAGGACTCCCCCACCGGCGCGGCCGCCGCCGTTGCCGCGGGGCTATTCTGCGTGGCGGTGCCGAACGGCATGACGGAGGGAATGAAGTTCGCGTGGTACGATCTCAAGCTCGGTTCGCTGGCCGAGATGGCCCTGCCCGACCTGCTGGAGCTGGCCTCGAACCGCGGAGGCTGACTCCTGAGGGCGGCCTTTCGGCACTGCCCTTCGACAAGCTCAGGGCGAACGGATGGGGCTCTGCAGTCGCCCAGGATGTTCCTCAGGCGCCGTCGTCGGTAACGGTAATCGTGCCGGCCATCCCCGGGTGGACGGGGCACAGGTACCTGAACAGACCCTCCACCTCGAAGGTGAGTGAATAGCCGACGCCGCCCGGACGGGACCCGTACCCCATCAGCCCCGAGCTGTATACGCCCTCTCCGGTGAACGGCTGGCCCGCCTTGATGGGCAGGGTCACCACGGGATTGATGATCATCTGCACGTACCCGGTGTCGTCTATCTCGGGCGTGTACATCGGCGGGAAGGGGCCGTCGGGATGGAACACGATGGAATGCCACCTGGACGAGAACCACACCACCGTGTCGCCCTTCTTCATGGTCAGGTTGCCCGGGAAGAACTCGGTCAGCTCGGCGTCCGGCGGCCCCATGCCCGCCGCCACCAGGTAGATGCTCGACCCGTCCGGGCCCAGCTCCTTGTCGAGCACCCGGTCCGAGGACTGGATCACGTGGAGGCTGTTGGTGATCTCCTCCAGCGGCTGGATCTCCCTGAGCGCGACGCGATCAATCTCGTCCTGCTCGGGCACGTCCTTCGCCGTCGCCTCCTCGACTACGATCACGCCCTTGTGGAAGTCGTGCATACCGCAGACGTAGGGGTAGACTCCCGGGCGGTCGAACCTGAGCGAGAAGTCTTCGATGAGCGGTATCTCGGGCGGCTGCTGGAGCTTGGGGAACATGATCCCGGAGGTTACATAGCCCGACCCGCGCCACACCTCGGCCCGGGTCCCATCCTCCCTCGATGGGTTGAGGATCTTCGGATTGAGCATGGACGGCCCGGGGCCGCCGCTGCTGTACAGCAGATCGCCCCTGCCGCCTTCTCTTGGAACGGGGATGACGTCGTCCTCGGGGGGCTGGTCGGTGAAGATGACCGAGTGGGGGTCGCCCTCGGTGTTCATCTTCCAGGTCACCGTGTCCCCGGCGCGTATGTTCAGGCGCTGGGGGAAGAAGGCGTTGATCGCAGCCGTCCTCTCGCCGGCGCCGACCAGCACGGTCAGCTCCCTGGGCGGGAACGCCTCCGGCGTCGCAGTGGGCTCGGGCGTCGGCGGCTCAGACGTACCGGAGCAGGCCGCGAGAGACAGGGCCGCCGCTACGAACAGCAAGCCTGGAAGTGCGGCCACCTTCCATGAGCCCCTTAGCAGGCGGGTACGGACGGTATGTCGCTGGAGTTGCACGCTACAAGATACGCCTGTACAGCGGGACCGGATGCAGGGCACTCGGTCGCTAGCTCCTACCATTCTCAACAGCGGAGTGAGCCGCGTCAACCGGTCCCGGCTGGTATCGTCCACACGCATTGGCTATACTGCCGTAGGTTCGCTCACTGCTGTTCCGGGAGGCTCACCCATGGAAGTCGGGTACTTTACCATGCCGCTCCATCCTCCAGGGTCGAACCTCACTAAGACCCTCGAGGACGACCTGCAGCAGATAGTCACCCTCGACGGGCTCGGCTACACCGAGGCTTGGATCGGCGAGCACTTCACGGCACAGTGGGAGAACATCCCCGCACCCGACCTGTTCATCGCCCAGGCCCTGGGAATGACGAAGAATATCGCCCTCGGCACCGGCGTCACCTGCATGCCGAACCACAACCCATTCATGATCGCGCACCGGATCGCGCAGCTCGACCACATGGCCAAGGGCAGGTTCATGTGGGGGGTCGGCGCGGGCGGCTTCCTTGGCGACTTCCAGGTCTTCGACGTCGACCCCAAGACCGGCGAGCACAGGGACATCACGAGAGACTCCATAGACCTGATACTGCAATTGTGGGAGGACCCCAGGCCGGGCCTGTACGAGCACAAGTACTGGCGCTTCAACGTGCCGGAGCCCGTCGACGAGATAGGCCTGCGGTTCCACGTCAAGCCCTACACGCAGCCCCATCCGCCCATGGCCGTGGCGGGTGTATCTGAGCGGTCCGACACGCTGGAAGTGGCGGGCGAGCGGGGCTGGCTGCCCCTCAGCATCAACCTGGTGCCGGCACGCGTCGTCAAGACACACTGGGAGGCCGTGGAGAAGGGAGCGGCGCGATCAGGCCGGACCCCCGACAGGTCGCAGTGGAGGGTGGCGCGCGAGGTATACATCTCGGACACGACCGCCCGCGCCCGGCGCGAGGCCCTCAACGGCGTGCTTGCTCGCGACTTCGACCAGTACTTCCTGCGGAGCCTGCCGATGGCCCGGATGCTGGACATCATGAAGGTCGACGTCAACATGCCCGACTCCGACGTGACGCCGGAGTACCTGGTCGACAACGTCTTCATCGTCGGCAGCCCTGATGACGTGGCCGAGAAGCTCCACACCCTGTACGAAGATCTGGGCGGGTTCGGCGTTCTCCTTGCGATGGGGCACGAGTGGGAGCCGCGGGACAAGTGGCTCGACTCCATGACCATCCTCAAGCAGGAAGTCATGCCCAGGCTCGCCGAACTGAATTAGCACCGGCAAGGCCCCACGCAGCCGGCGACTGCAGGGGATGGCGCTGCGGGTGTGTCCCCCACCGCACACTCCCACGGCGCGAGAAGACCGGGCTGAAGGGAAGCCTTGCTGCCACGGCGGCAGTCCCCGCAGCTACCCCTCGATCAGCGCGAAGGCGTATTCGGCGAGCAGGCGCACGTCCTCGGGCGGCGCTTCGGAAGGGGCCCCGCCTCCGGCTACCGGGGTGCCGGCCCGCAGCGTCTCCCTGTCGATCCAGCGCCAGCCGTCGTTCATCTCGCCGGGCTCGCCCGCCGGGCGGCAGAAGTAGATCATGTCGATGTGCTGGTGGTAGCCCTGCACGGGATCGTGGATGTCCTCGATCATGATGGTGAAGGGCGGCTGGACGTGCTCGGGGTACTCCAGGTCGAGCCGCGTCGCGGTTGGGACGATGACGGCCTCCAGGCCCGTCTCCTCCTCGACCTCGCGGAGCACCGCCTGGACGGGGTCCTCGTTGGCCTCGACGTGGCCCCCTGGCGGGAGCCACGCCTTCACCTTGGGGTGCCAGTGCAGGGCCACGCGGCCCCGGTGCACGACGAAACCGGTCGCCGTGAAGTGCCTGGTTACGGCCATCCCTAAGAACCGGCCTGCTCTGCCTCGCCCTGGCCCCTCTCGCCTGGCTCCTTACCGCCACCGGCCTGCGCCTGGGCGGACCGGCGCCCGGCCCGTCTCCCAAGGAAGATTGCCGCGGCTACGATGACGGCGATGATGGGGCTGAAGACCAGCAGCCATATCGAGCCGGTAAGCGCCGCAGCGGCGACGCCCGAGAGGGTCCTGACGGCGGTCTTCCACTGGTCCTCGAAGCTCCAGCCCGCGATGAGCCAGCCCTCGGCCTCCCTGACCTCCACATCCACCGTGCCGGAGCCTTCCACCTCACCCGTCTCCACCATTCCGGTGATGGTGAGCCTGGCCCTGTACGGGCGGGGCCGGTAGTTCGCGTAGACGTGCGAGGCGACGGCCGTGGTCACGCCCTCCTCGATACTCCCTGTCTCGGGGCTCGATCCGTCCCCGAAGTCCCACGCGTACCTCACGTCCGTCATCCCGGCCGGCCTGGTGAAGGAACCCGAGAGCTCGACCGTCTCGCCCTCCTCGGCAGTCATCCACTCCCCGGCGAAGACCTCGATGTTGGGGATCCTGGAGACTGTCGCGATGAGGGTGTCCTCGCCCTCGGAGAGGCCGCCGTCGCCGAACCCGGTGATGTTGAACTGGACTATGTACGGCGAGTCCCTTTCGTCCTCGAACCTGTGATGAATGGTCGCCGTCACCCGTCGGTCACCGTCGCCCGTGGGGGCCGTGCGGTTGCCCGATACGACGTTTGAGCCGTCGCCGAAGTCCCAGGTGTAGTCGAAATTTTCGATGCCGTCGGGCGGCGTGAACGTGGCGCGGAACCTGACCGGCTCGCCCACGCCCGCCCTAACGTCCGGCCCCACGTCGGGGACCATCTCCCGGGGCTCCTCCGACAACGACACGTTCAGCAGCGAGTAGGCCGAGGTCTGCTCCAGGAACTTGATCCGCCCCTGCAGACGCTCCACGTCCTCCTGCACCCTCGAGAGGTTCTGCTGGACGGCCAGCGCGTCGTCGACCTTCTCAGCCCGCTCCAGCAGCTTCAGCAGCGCCTCTTCTGTCGCCATGGTGTTCTTCAGCCGGCTCGACAGGTCCACGTACTCGTCGGTGACGTCCCGGCTGTCGGAGCTCTCGTATTCCACCCTCAGCGAGAGCGCCCTGATATCCAGCACCGCCTGGTCCAGCATGTCCGCAGGGACGCGGATCGAGACTGAGCCCGCGTGCATCAGCGGCCTGTCGGACGAGACCACCCAGCCCCCCATCCTCTTCGCCAGGTCGCCTATGTCGTCGATGGCGGCGCCCACGTCGTCGACCTCTACGCCCATGTCGACCGTGCGAATGATGATCCGCTGCTGTGTGACAAGCTGGGCAAGCTGCTGCTCCGAAGAAGCGGCGGACTCCACGGACTCGCCTGCTGCGAGCTTGGCGGCGGCGGCCGGGGCAGCTGGAGCCGGAGCGGCCCGAGGACCCCGGTTGCCCGGTAGGCCCGGAGCGCCCGCCGCTAGAGAATCGGAGGCTTCTTTGAGTACAGGCGCATCAGCCATAGCCATGGCGGGCGCCGCTTGCGCTGAGGCAAACTCCGCCTCGTCGGTCCCGCTCCAGTAGCCTTCTTCATCGGAGCCCCCGCAGGCCGATGCCCCAAGCAGCGCGACAACGATAATCGGGACGATCCATGGCCTCGTAGCCGGCCCTAAACCAAGCATGTCATCCTCCGAGGACTGTGGCTGCTGCGCTTCATGTAGAATAGAACGCCGACAAGCGTTGCTCGGTTATCATAGCACCGCATACGACAGGGGAGAGACTGGACATGCAGCTCGAAGACAGGGTCGCGTTGGTAACGGGTGCTGGAGGCGGCTTCGGGAGGGCCATATCCCAGGCCCTGGCGGCCGATGGCGCTCACGTCCTCGTCACAGACCTCCTCGAATCGGGCTCTGAGACGGCCGAGGAGGTCGGCGGGACCTTCATACAGGCCGACATCTCCACCATGGAGGGCACAAACGACCTGGGCAGGCGCGCCCTCGAGGAGTCCGGCGGGGTCGACATCCTGGTCAACAACGCCGGCATCCAGCAGATCCACCCGGTCGACGAGTTTCCCGACGAGCAGTGGGCCAAGATGATCCAGATCATGCTCAACGCGCCGTTCCAGCTCACCAAGGCCGTCGTGCCGGGCATGAAGGAGCGCGGCTGGGGCCGCATCATCAACATATCGTCCATCCACGGCCTCGTCGCCAGTCCCTACAAGTCCGCCTACAACGCCGCCAAGCACGGCGTAATCGGCCTGACCAAGACGGTCGCCCTCGAGGTCGGCGACTACGGCATCACCGTCAACTCCATCTGCCCCGGCTACGCCAACACGCCGCTCGTCCAGAAGCAGATCGGCGACCAGTCCCGCACCCTGGGGATCCCCGAGGCGAACGTGGTCACCGACGTGATGCTCGCCCCATCCGCCATCAAGCGCCTCGTCGAGCCGGACGAGATCGCCGCCATGGCCGCCTACCTGTCATCCGACGCGGCCCGCTCCATCACCGGCGCGTCTATATCAGTGGACGCCGGCTGGACCGCCCGCTAGGAGGGCTGAATGGGAATCACCCAAGTCACTGTTACGGTCCGAAACCCGGCGGAGCCGGACAGGACCTGGGAAGGGCTCTTCCTTGTCGATACCGGCGCGATTGATTCCCTCGTGCCCAGGCAGCACCTGGAATCCATCGGACTCAAGCCCAAGGGCCAGCGCGTATACGGCCTCGCCGATGGCGGTGAGGTCAGGATAGACGTCACCGTGGGCCAGATCGAATTCATGGGGGACATCGTTGGGTCGACAATCGTGATTGGCGAGGACGACTCCGAGCCGCTGCTCGGCGTAACCGCCCTCGAATCCGTGGGCATCGAAGTGGACCCGCGCAACCAGAAGCTCACGAGACTGCCATCGACCCGGCTCAAGAGCCTCTACAAGCGCAACGGGCAAGGATGATGTTCGCGGTCCTGCCAAGGGCGCTGCAGGCGTGAAGACGGGCCTGCCGGAACTCACCCGGGTCTACCAGAACCACCACCTGGACAGCACGCGCTGGGAGCGGTTCCGGCCGCGCGACGGCGACATAGTCGTGGCGACTCCGTACAAGTCGGGCACGACGTGGATGCAGACCATCGTTCGCAGGCTGCTGTTCGGCGAGCGTGAGGCGGAGATGCCGTCGCTGGGCGAGCTGTCCCCCTGGATGGACCGGCGGCTGTCCCCCCTGGACGCCGTCATTGACGACCTGGAGGCGCAGGAGCACCGGCGGGCCGTCAAGACGCACCTCCCGCTCGACGGCCTGCCGTACTACCCGCAGGTCAAGTACGTGGTGGTGAGCCGGGACGCGCGCGACGTCTTCATGTCACTCTGGAACCACTACAGCAACTACACCGACCACTTCTACGACCTGCTCAACGAGACTCCAGGCAGGGTGGGCGACCCGCTGCCGCGCTGCCCGGGTGATATCCGCCAGCTGTGGCGCACGTGGACCACGATGGGCTGGTTCGAGTGGGACAGCGAGGGCTTCCCCTACTGGTCAAACATGAGGCACGTGCAGACCTGGTGGGACTATCGCCACCTGCCGAACATTCTGTTCGTCCACTTCAACGACATGCTGTTAGACCTGCCGGGCGAGGTGTCGAGGGTCGCCCGGTTCCTCGACATGGAGCTCGACGACGAGTCCCTGGAGTCGACCGTCGACGCGGTCACGTTCCGGTCGATGAAGCGGAATGCCGAGCGGACGTGGCCCCGCCTGGACAGCCTGATGAGCGGCGGCGCGCAGACCTTCTTCCACAGCGGCTCGAACGGCCGGTGGAGGGAGGTGCTGACCGAGGAGGACCTGGAGCTATACGAGGCGGCGGTGGCCCGGGAGCTGTCCGATGACTGCGCCCGCTGGCTGGAGGGCGGCGGCCCGGCGCTCGCCGAAGCGTGAACCCCGCCCAAAAAGCGATGGGACGACAACCGGGCCTCCGGGGACCAGTCGGTGAGGTGTCACAGATGGGTGGTATACTCATCCCCTGACCAGCCAGGATTGCAGAAGGGGAGGCTTGGCGCCGTTCTGAATGGTGCCGGGCTCGCAGGAGGGGGCAAGCATGTCGGCGTACCTGATAACCGATGTCGAGATAACGGATGCAAGTCTCTACGGAGAGTTTCTTGAGCGAGTGACGAGTACTGTCGAGGCTCACGGCGGCAGGTTCGTGGCGCGTGGCGGCAATCTCGAGGTCCCTCTGGGCGACTGGACGCCCAAGCGTCTCGCCATCCTCGAATTCGACAACATCCAGCAGGTCCATGCCTGGCTGAGCTCGCCGGAGTACGTCGCGCTCGACAGCATTCGCTCCAGGTCCGCCAACGTCAACATGGTGGTAGTCGAAGGCTTGTAGTCCCCTACCCTTTCCTCAGAGAGGGCTTAAACCCCACCGAGCCTCGCCAGTGCTCCATGGCGTCTCATTCGCGTCCTAGATCCGGCTGCCGTACAGGATCATGCCCAGCCCCAGCGCACCGACCAGGACCCAGTGCGTCATCTGGATGTACACGAGCTGAGCCTGTGCGATGCTGCCCGTGTCCAGGTAGTACCAGTCCCCCAATACGCCGAGCCAGTTCAAGATGGCCAGCACCAGCAGGAACGACCCAACGAGCAGGAACACCACCTTCATGTTAATGAACGAGAGCACCATCGACATGCGCATCGCCTGTACCTCCTTAACCGGCGGGCAGGCTACCCACGACCCTACTGTGAGTCAACCCCTTATCCGCGCCAGCGCCGAACACACAGAGGCAGGTCGGGGCAGTAGCAACGACGGGCGGAAACCCGCACGTTCGCCCTGAGTCTGTCGAAGGGCAGTGCTCCGCGAACACGAGGAGTCTGGGAGAGTCTCTACGGAATAAGACTTGAACGGGGAAGGGCTGCCTAAGCGCCGACCGCCGGCACGCCCAGCTCGCCTATCAGCGCGCTGAGCTTGCCCACATCCTCCTCCCTGGCCCGTTCCAGCCGGGCCAGCACCTCGTCCAGCCGTGCGGACACCTCGTCGAACACGGCGTAGGCCTGGCTGGTCGGCGGGTGGTCTCCCGCCGACACCACAACCGTAAGCTCGGCGAGCTTAGCGTCGAGCCGCGCCTCGTGCGAGATGCCGCCGAGCTGCCCGTCCGCCTTGAGCTGCACCAGCGACTCTTCGATCCCATCGAGCGCCTTCACGACGCCCTCCGCTGCCTCGACGACCGCCGCGAAGCGCTCGCCCGACGCTGCCCGCTCGCTCCACTCCCTCGCCTGCTCGCGGATGGCTCGGGCCTGGTGCACGGCCCTGCTTAGCTCCGTGCGCCGGTCCCTGATGTTCAGGAGCAGGTTGCGCTGCGCCTCCAGGTCGTCGATGGTCGCGCCGCCCCTCGGGTCCGCCAGCAGCTCGAACGGCTGCGTGCTGACCGAATCGCCGACGGTGAGCCGGGCCTCATACTTGCCGGGCACCGCCAGCGGTCCCGGCAGGCCCTTGTCCGCCGCGCCCGCGCCCGGCACACCCATCGCGCCTGGGTACCTCGCGTCCCACTCGAAGACGTTGACGCCCGGCTCCGACCCCAGCACCGGGCCCTCCGGCGCTCCGGGCTCCGGGTCCTTGGCCGGGCTGGACGAGAACGCCCCCACGAGCCGTCTCGCCGAGTCGCGAATCTCCAGCTTGACCTCGCCCGCGTCCTCCTGCAACTCGTAGCGGAACACGACGCCGTCCGGCGGGTTCTCGCCCGCGTCCAGGAATCGCGGGCCGTCCCGGTGGCCGCCGGGGAGATACGTCGCCTCCTCCGCCGCCCCATACCCATAGGTCTTGCCCGGCAGCACCACGCGCAGCCCCTTCGGGAAGGGTATCCGGTACGTGTCGGCGGGCCTGAACAGGTGCGCGCCGCCCTCCGGGTCGTCGGCCTGGCGCAGGTACGCCAGGTCGTCCAGCACCCAGAACGACCGCCCGTGCGTCCCCGCAACCAGCTCGCCCTCCCTCGCCGATATGTCGTGAATCGGGGTGACCGGTAGGTCGAGCTGTAGCGGCCCCCACGTCTCCCCGTCGTCGAACGACACGTACAGCCCCGTTTCAGTGCCCGCGTAGAGCAGCCCCGGCCGCACCGGGTCGGCCCTGACGACCCGTGTGAAGTCGCCCTCCCGTATGCCGTCCGTGATGTGCGTCCACGTCCTGCCTGAGTCCGTCGTGCGGTACAGCAGCGGCGCGTAGTCGTCCAGCTTGTACCGCGTGACGGCCATGTACGCCGTGCCCGGATCGTGAGGCGACGGATCGATGGTGCTGACGGTCGCCCACTCTGGCATGTCGGGCGGGGTCACGTTCCGCCAGCTCGCTCCCCCATTCGTCGACAGGTGTACCAGGCCATCGTCCGAGCCGGCCCACAGCATCTCCGCGTCCAGGGGCGACTCGGCCAGCGCGAATATCGTGCCGTAGTGCTCCGGCCCGGTCGTGTCGATGGTGATGGGCCCGCCCGCGGCCTCCATCTTGCTCTTGTCGGCCCGGGTCAGGTCGGGGCTGATCTCCTCCCAGCTCGTCCCATCGTCCAGCGACCGCAGCACCACGTTCGCCGCGACGTACAGCACGCCCGGGTCGTGGCGCGAAGCGACTATCGGGTACGTCCACTGGAACCGGTACTTGTGGTGCTTGACCCCGTAGCCCCAGTTGAACTCCGGCCACGGTGTGATGACCCGGACCTGCTCCGTCCGCCGGTCGTAGCGAAGCAGATACTCGCCGCCGTGCGTCGGCGTGCCCGAGTACACGATGCTCGGGTCGCCGTGTTTCACCGCGATATGCCCGCACTCCGAGTTGCCCACCCGCTCGCACTCCCTCCACTCGATCGCCCCCTTTACGGAGCGGCTCGGGACCGAGACGGCCGTGTTGTCCTGCTGCGTCCCATACGCGTTGAACGGGAACTGGTCGTCCGTCACCACGTGGTAGAACTGGGCCGTCGGCTGGTTGTAGAGCGACGACCACGACTCGCCCCCGTTGAACGACACGCAGGCGCCGCCGTCGTTGCCCTCGATCATCCGGTCCGTGTCGTTCGGGTCGATCCACAGGTCGTGGTTGTCGCCGTGGGGGGTCGTCACCTGCGTGAACGTGCTCCCGCCGTCCGTCGACTTCCACGCCTTCAGGTTCAGCACCCAAACGGTGTTCGGGTCCTGTGGGTCGGCGAAGACGTGGCTGTAGTACCAGGGCCGCTGCATCAGGTTCGCGTCGCCCGTGAGATGCCGCCACGTCTCGCCACCGTCGTCCGAGCGATACAGCCCGCCCTCCTCCGCCTCGACTATGGCCCACACGCGCCCAGGCATGGGCGGAGAGACCGCGACCCCGATGCGGCCCTTCACGCCCTCGGGCAGGCCCAGATTGCAGGTGAGGTCGTCCCAAGTGTCGCCGCCGTCCGTCGACCGGAATATGCCGCTGCCGGGCCCGCCGCTGGTGAAGCTCCACGGCTGCCGCAGCGTCTCCCACATGGCCGCGTACAGTACGCGCGGGTTGCCCGGGTCCATGCACAGGTCGGCGGCACCGGCCCTGTCGCCCCGGTCCAGCACCCGCTCCCATGTCTCGCCCCCGTCCGTCGTGCGGAACACACCGCGCTCGTCGTTGGGCCCGAACGCGTGCCCGAGCGCCGCGACATACACGATGTCCGGGTCCGCGGGGTGTATGCGCACCCTTGCGATGTGCCTGGTGTCGCGGAGCCCAACGTTACGCCAGGTGCGCCCGCCGTCCATCGACCGGTACACCCCGTCGCCGTGCGACACGTTGCCCCTGATGCACGCCTCGCCCGTCCCGGCGTACACCACGTTGGGGTCCGACTGGGCAACGGCGACCGCGCCCACCGACGCCGTCCCGAAGTAGCCGTCCGACACGTTCTCCCAGTAGGTGCCGCCGTCCTCCGTCTTCCAAACGCCGCCCGCGCAAGCCCCGAAGTAGAAGACGCCGCGCTCGGTGGGATGCCCGGCCACCGCCACGACGCGCCCGCCCCTGAACGGCCCGATACACCGCCAGTGCAAGGCTTCGAGTCGGGCATTCGTCAGGTCGGTAGCGGGTGTGTCGTGACTGTTCATGTGTACACCTGATGCGGGGAGCCTAAGTCGGGGTCCCCCGATGTATAATGCGCCGCGTGCGAGGCCGCTGCGGCCGGGCAAAAGCATACACGCCCCGCCAGCCGCGTGCGAGAAGAGTCCAGGGGGTCAGGCACGTTCGTCGTGAGCTTGTCGAAGGGCAGTGCTCATGCAGAGCGGGTAGTCCTGGGATAGTCTCGAAGCCACCACCCATTCGACCCGGAGCCCGACTTGTCCTGGATAGCCATCACCCTCCTCGGCGCCGTCGTAATGGGCCTCGTCGGCGTCCTCGACAAGGCCTTCATACACCACTACGCCCGGTCGCTTCGCACCCTCCCCTTTCTCATAGGCGTGAGCCACATACCCATTGCGGCGGTGTTCGCCGCCATCTCGCCCCTGGACGGCCTGACCCTGGGCGCAGCAGGCTGGGGGCTGGCCGCGGGGCTCTTAGGGGGCCTCAGCGCGGTGGTCTTCTTCCGCGTGATGGCCAGGCGCGAGGTATCGAGGACAATACCCATCGTCCAGACCTTCCCGATATTCGTCGCTCCGGCCGCCGTCCTGTTCCTGGGCGAGAGCCTGAGGCTCCAGGACTGGGCGGCCATACTGGTGACGGTATTGGGGGCGGTCCTGATATCGGTGCGGCAGGACGCCCGAGGACGCGGCTTCGCCATCGACAGCTCCTTCTACCAGCTCCTGGGAGCGAGCCTGCTGATGGCGGGCATGAACCTGGCCGCCAAGCAGGCCCTGGACACGCTGCCGGTGTTCCTGGTGCACGCGCTCCGGTCCCTGGGCGTCGCCTTCGTGCTGCTGGCATTCACGGCCCGCATGGAGCCGGTACTCGAGCTTCGCAGGATGGTCAGGTACAGGAGCCCGGCCCTGGCGGTGTTCGGGGTCAACGAGTTCTTGGTCGTCAACACGGGGATGGTCCTGAACCTGTGGGCCACGTCGCTCGGCCCCGTGTCGCTCGTCACCGCCCTCTCGGCCAGCTCCTCGCTCTTCCTGCTGGTCTACAGCACCCTGCTGGGCCTGCAGTTCCGCGGGATGCTCGGCGAGCAGGTCACCCCCCGCGCCGTAACTGTCAAGGCCGCCGCCACGGTCCTCATAGTCGCCGGCATCGCCACAATCTCCCTGCGGTGACGCTGGCTTCTTGCACCGGCGGCCTACAGGTTAACGAAGCTGACGTTCGTGCCCTCCGACGCTTGGTCCAGCCGCTCCATCTCCCCTTCGCACAGGGTCCAGCCGACCGCGCCCAGGTTCTCGTCCAACTGCTCGATCGTGTCGTTGCCGGATATGGCGACCGTGATCTCCGGCTTCGACATCACCCAGTTCAGCGCCACCTGCCCCGGCGTCTTGCCTCTGCCAGCCGCGATGTCGCGGAGGGCGGCGATGATCCCCGGACCCTGCCCGGCGAACGAGCGCTCGTAACGCGCCGGGTCCTTCGACGCCCACAGCGACGCCTGCGGAGGCGGCTCGCCCGGCGTGTACAGCCCGCTCAGGAGTCCCGCGCCCAGCGGGCTGAAGGCCATCGCTCCCAGCCCCTGGTCCCGCAGCAGCCCGAACATCTCCGACTCCAGCGACCGGTTCAGCAGGCTGTACGGGTTCTGGATGGTCACCAGCGGGTCAGCGCCGACCCTGTCCGCCGTCCACAGGAACTTGCACACCTGCCACGCTGCAAAGTTGCACGCGCCGATGTACCGGGTCTTGCCGGAGGTCACCAGGTCGTCCAGCGCCCTCACCGTTTCGTCTACCGGGGTCTCGTCGTCGAACTGGTGGAGCAGGTAGATGTCCAGATGGTCGGTACCCAGCCTCTTGAGCGACCTCTCGACCTGCGAGAGGATGTGGTACCTGTTACTGCCGCCGTCGTTCGGGCCGGGCCCCACGTGGCCGTACACCTTTGACGTGAGCACCACCTCGTCGCGCCTCTTCCTGAGCACCGGCTTCACGACATCCTCAGACAGCGGCCCGCCGATCACCCGATAGAAGTTCGCGCAGTCAATGAAGTTGACGCCGGAGTCTATGGCGTGCTCGATGAGACGCCGCGCCGCGTAGACCGACGACTGCCCCCTGAACCCCAGCCCCAGCGCGATCCTCGATACCTTGACGCCGGATCTGCCCAGTCTTACGTATTCCATGCAAACCCGCCTCTGTTACTTGATTATCACTTCCCCGGCGAAGTCCGATAGGTCGTCCAGGAGCTCTTGGTACTGCCCATTGACCTCGGGATGCTCGGACGGATTGAGAAACCTGGCGTCCGTCGTCTCATCGGTCTCCCTCGCCAGTTCGCCGGACCACTCATCCACCCTGAATGCGAACACCAGGCCCTGGTAGCTGTCGCCGTAGGCGCTCTTGAATGTATACCTGCCGCCAGAGTATATGGCGATCAGGGTCGCCGAGACTACATCCAGGCCGGTCTCCTCCTTGACCTCACGTGTTAGGGCCTCGAGGACCGTCTCCCTGAGTTCTATCCCACCGGCGGGCATGCCCCACCTGCCGTTATCGCTCCTGCGTATGAACAGGACCCGGCCGCGCTCGTCGCGTATCAGGGCGCGTACCCCCGGTGTCAGGAGCATCCTGCTGCCCACCAGCTTCCTGAGCTGCCCTACATAGGACTCCTCATAGGACGTCATCCCGACTCACCTAGGATTCTCCCCGCAGTGCCGCCCATGATCATGGCGAGGTCCTCAGCGCCTAGAAACTTACAGTAGCTCTCGATCCACTTCCGTGATTGCCTGTACGTACAGAACCGGTTCTGGAACGGCATGTCCGTGCCCCACAGGAGGTGGTCGGCCCCTATGTTCCGCACCATCGCCTCAAGCGTCGGCCACACATCACGGTACGGGAAATCGAACAGGTCCCCCAGTCGCACAGGGAAGCACACCTCGAGGTTGCACCGGTCGCCCTTGAAGGGCTCCCACACGTCGTCCGGAAGCATGATCGCGTCGCCTTCCAGGAAGTCCCGCCAGGGGAAGCCGTGGGTGAGGCTGCACACCGCGTCCGGGTAGCGCTCCATCCACCGCATCAGCACCCGCAGCTCGGCAAGATAGCCCTCGCGCCCGCCGGGGCCCGACTTCGGGCCTGAGCCCAGCGTGAAGAACACAGGCACGCCCAGCTCGGTGACCGCGTCCCAGAAGGGCGCGTAGGGGCCGCCGTCCCACGGCTCGTCGCTCACGGTGTAGCCGAACGGGTTGAACTTGATCGCGTGCAGCCCATGCTCGCGGATGGCCCGCGTCACCTCGTCGATGACCGCGTCCGTTTCGTCCAGCAGCCTCCACTCCTCCACCGGCGCCATCGCGCGCAGCCGGTCGGGGTAGAGCGCCACGCACTCCGCCAGGTAGCTGCTGTCGCGCACCAGCATCGGGTCGGTGTGGATCAAGGCCATGTCCACGCCCGCGTAGTCCATCTCGCCGATCAGGCTGTGGGGCGAGAACTCGCATCCGGTCAGCGCAGGCGGATAGAAGTGCTTCGTGTACTCCTCGCCCTCGTACTGCCAGGCGATCCGCCCCCGCTCGTGGTCGACGTGGAACCCCAGGTCAGGCAGGTTCCCCAAGTCGCGGCCGCCCGGAGCCAGCACCTCCGACGGGCCGGGCGCTCTGTCGCGGGTACGGAACGCGGGCTGATGGTGCCCGGCGTGGGCCGACTGCACCCAGCGCAGGTGCTCGACACCGTCCGCGTACCCCCTCGGGGAGCCCGCGGGCAAAAAGCAGTAGACGTGCGAGTCGAATATCACGGCAGGCCCTCTCCCCCGACCCGTTCTCGACGGGTCCGCCGACGGTGGTACAGGTGCCATGCGACCGCCAGCGCGACCACGCCCAGCCCTCCCGCGATGGTCAGCAGCTCGAAGTTGCCGGTGATGAACTCCTGTATCTCCTCGCCGAAGAGCATCACCAGCATCCCGATGGTCAGGAACCTGGCGCCCCGGCCAACGAGCGACGCTATGGCGAAGCTGCGCCGGTCCAGGTCAAGCACCCCGGCGGTGACGGCAAAGACCTTGTAGGGGATCGGCGTGAACGCGGCAATGACAGTCGCCCAGACCCCGTATCGTCCGAGCCACCTCTCTGCCGCCTTAACCTTGCCCTCAGAGAAGAGGCGGTCGAGGATGGGCCTGCCCAGCCGTCTCCCCAGCCAGTGGCCTACCAACGCCCCGGCGACCGACGAGACGGTGACCAGCGCCGCCAGCCACAGGGCCAGCGGCTGTTGCACTAGGGCGATGCCAATCAGCAGCGGGTCGGGGGGCACAGGGAAGAAGATCGCCTCGGTAAAGGACACCAGCGCCAGCATCCCGACTGCCCAGTCGCTGTCGGCAAAGGCGACCGTCCAGTCGGCCAGGTCGTGCAGCCACTCCGTCATTCGGCGGCGGAGTCCGTCCGGACCTCTACGTCGAAGCTGTACGTCAGGCCCTTCACCACGGCCGTGGCCCGCTGCGCCCGCGCCGGCCCATCGCCCGCCGTTACCGGCTCACCCCGCTCGTCGACCACCTCGAGCGTCTCGCCGTCCACCACGACCGTTACCGGCATAGCTGGAGTGGGCGGGACACCGTCGATGGCGGCGAGAACAGCCTCCTGCTCCTCCAGCGCCGCAACGGCCTCCTCGTGGCCCACGGCGGTGAACCTGACCGACTCGCCGGGCACCGCCTGTGCCAGCCGGCCGATGTCGGCCGTTATGACCGTGGCGAGCTTCGTGTATCCGCCAGTCGTGCCCCGGTCCGCCATCAGCACCGTCGGCACGCCGTCCCCGGACACCTGCACGGCACCCGGCGCGTTCCCCTCCGAGATGATGTCCGGCGACCCCTTGTGGGCTATCTGCGGCCCTTCCAGCCGGTACCCCATCCGGTCAGAGTCCAGCGATACGTTGAACGTGGACTCCAGCAGCGTGGAAATCGCCTCGTCGTCGAACGCGTCGTCCTGCGGTCCCAGTATCACCCGCAGCTCGTGCTCCGTCCCGTAGACGGGCGCCTGGAAGTCTGGGGGGAAGGCCCGCGCCTGGCCCGCAGGCTCCAGCGTGTCGAGCACGTCGCCGGCGGACAGGGCGGCGCCGTTCAGCCCACCGAACCCGCCCTTCACGTACGTGGACCGGCTCTCCATGACCTCGGGGACGTCGATGCCCCCCGAAACAGCCAGGTATCCCCGGATCCCGTCTTTCATTCCGTGGAACGAGACCCTGCTCCCTGCCGCCACGCTAACGGCCTCCCAGCGCGGCAGGGGCGAGCCGTCCAGCATCGCCGACAGGTCGGCGCCTGTCACGGCAATGGTCGCATCGCCCTTGAATTCGAGCGTAGGCCCGATCACCGTCATCTCCAGCGCGGCGGAATCCTCGTCGTTACCGGCAAGCAGGTTCGCGGCCCTCAGCGCGAACTGGTCCATCGCCCCCGACACAGGCACACCGAACCGCTGGAACCCGTGGCGGCCGCGGTCCTGCACCGTCGTGAACAGGCCCGGCTCTATGACCTCGATCGCCGGGCTCATGCTTCGGCCACCCCTGCGTACTCGTCGGGGCCGTCCAGGGGCACGAAGCGCACCAGGTCGCCCGGCGCAAGCAGAGAAGGCGGCTCACGCGTCGGGTCGAACAGCGAGAGAGGCGTCCGCCCTATGATGTTCCAGCCCCCAGGGCTCGTCAGCGGGTACACGCCCGTCTGCGACTCCGCGATGCCCACGGAACCCCCGGGAATCTCCAGCCGCGGCGTCGCGACCCTCGGCGTGGCCAGCCGCTCGTCCAGCCCCCCCAGGTAGGGGAAGCCCGGCGTGAAGCCCAGCATGTACACCAGGTAGTCGGCGCCCGAGTGCAGTCCGATCACCTCGTCGACCGGCTGCCAGCATGCTCGGCCACCCTGTCGATGTCCGGCCCGTGCTCCCCGCCGTACAGCACGGGCAGCTCGACGACTCTGCCGCCCTCCGCGGACTCCATGCCCTTCGAGTCCAGCTCGGCGATACGCGCCTGCAGGTCCGCCGTTGCAATCGCCGTTGCGTCGTACTGGACCAGCAGGCTGTCGTATGCGGGTATGAGGTCCACCAGCCCGTCGACGCCCGCCTCCTCTATCGCCCGGGCCAGGCCGTGCACGCGGGAGTTCGTCTCGGGGCTGATCTCGTCCCCAAGCTCCACGAGCACCGCCTGGTCTCCAGCAGGCCGAAATACAGGCTCGTCATACATAGGCAAGACTTCCAAGACCCCCTCTCTCTCGACGGGATAGGGATGAGGTGAGGGTGACTCTCCTAAGGGACAATGGATTTAGGCGGGACCTGTAGGTGCGCTTCAAAGCAAACGGCCTTCGTAGCTAAACCGCTACACCAGCTCCGCCATCGGGACCACCTCGACGCCGCTCGACTCCAGACCCTGGCGCACCTGCGCCGCAATCTCCACCGCACCCGGCGTGTCGCCGTGGATGCAGATCGACGACGCCTCCACGTCGATGCGCTCCCCCGTGATCGCCGTCGCGACGCCCTCGGTGACCATCTGCACGCTCCGCTCCACGACCTCGCCCACGTCGTGCAGCACCGCGCCTGGCTTCGAACGCGACACCAGCGTCCCGTCGGCATTGAGCGCACGGTCTGCGAATATCTCCGGCGCAACCTTCATCCCCATCTCCGACGCGGTCTCAACCCACTTCGAGCCCGCCAGCGCCACGAGAATGAGGCCCGGGTCGAACTCCAGGGCCGCCTCGCATATCGCGCGCGCCAGGTCCTCGTCGTCCACCGCCTGGTTGTACATCGCCCCGTGGGGCTTGACGTGCTGGAGCCGCTTCACAGCTGTGAAGGCCTGCAGCGCACCGAGCTGGTATGCCACGTCGCACTTCACCTCGTCCGCCGTTGCGTTCATGTTCCGGCGGCCGAAGCCCACCAGGTCGGGATAGCTCGGATGCGCCCCTACTGCCACGCCGTTCTCCTCGGCAAGCTCTACAGTCGTCCGCATCCAAGTCGGGTCGCCCGCGTGGAAGCCGCATGCGATGTTGGCCGAGCTCACGTGGCGGATGATCTCCTCGTCGAGCCCCATCTTGTACATCCCGAAGCTCTCGCCCATGTCGCAGTTCATATCTATGCGCACTGCCATCGCCGCAACTCCCCAGGCCCAGCTTGCAGAGCATAATATAACATGCCCTCTCCGTAGCTCCCGCCCAGCTAGACCTCTGCACAGCCGCCACGTGTATAAACACGTATACGGCATGCTTAAGCACGTGTATGTGCAAGGGTCAACTGCGTATACCCGCCGTTCCTGCGAAGGCAGGAACCCAGAGGAGTGGAAGGGTGGGGCTCCCTCCCCTGCTCGGCTGCGTTTATGCAATGGTATTCGCAAGGCGAGTCCCGTATCCGACACGTGGATCGAGACCCATCACCGGCCGGCATCCCCCGAACTTCCAGGCGCCTTGACTGCCATGCACCCTCTTCATATAGTTAGGGTTGCCCACGACCCCGGCTCAGCATGGAGGACACCCCTTGAAAGCCGCCGTCCTGAATGAGATAGACCGCCCTCTCGAAATCATGGACCTGCGGCAGGACCCGCCCAAGGCCCAGGAGGTGCGCGTCAAGACCGAGGTGGCGGGGCTCTGCGCCAGCGACTACCACGTCATGAAGGGTACGGCCATCCAGCCCATCCCCATAGTGCTGGGCCACGAGGGCGCGGGCGTAGTCACGGAGGTCGGCGAGGGCGTGACCCGCGTGAAGCCCGGCGACCGCTGCATCCTCTCCTTTGTGTCCAACTGCGGCCACTGCCACCAGTGCAGGACCGGCAACCCCCAGCTGTGCGACACGAACCTGGAGACCGGCCCCAAGCAGTACGACGGCACCTACCGGCTCCACGACGGCGACATTGAGATTGGCCAGATGAGCAAGCTCGGCGTCTTCGGCGAGTCCCTGGTCGCACCGCAGCAGGCCGCCCACCCCATCCCCGACGGCGTGCCCATGCACGTCGCGGCCCTGATTGGCTGCTGCGTCACCACGGGCGTCGGCTCCGTCATCAACATGCCCGCGGCCAGGGTAGGCATGACGGTCGCCGTCTTCGGTTGCGGCGGCGTCGGCCTGAGTGTCATACAGGGCGCTCGGCTCTTCAACGCCAGCCGGATAATCGCCGTCGACGTCCACGACCACAAGCTCGAGTTCAGCTACAAGTTCGGCGCGACGGACGTGGTGAACTCCCGCGAGCGGGACCCCGTCGAGGCCATAAAAGAGATCACCGGCGGCGGCGTGGACATGGCCTTCGACAGCTTCGGCAGCGCCCAGACCACCAACAACGCCGTCCTGGCCCTCCGCAAGGCGGGCACCGCCGTGATGATCGGGCTTGGGCACGTCGGGGAGACGGCACCCATCGACATGGTGGAGTTCCTGCGGAACCAGAAGTCCCTGGTCAGCAGCTACTACGGCGCGGCCAGCCCCCACGAGACCTTCGACAAGCTGGTAGGCTTCTACCTGAAGGGCGAGCTCGACGTCGAAAGCCTCGTCACCAGGACCTACTCCCTCGACGAGATCAACGAGGGATTCGCCGCACTCGTGCGAGGCGAGGACGGCCGGGGCATCATCCGCTACCCGTAGCCTCGGACCCGAAGTACCGCGCCAGCTCGTCCCGGTCGAACCTGGGAAGGTCCTCAGTCCCCGAGGCCGTCTCCAGCTTAAGCCCGGCCGGCGCCTCGGTGAACCTGCCGATCTCCCACGCCTCGATCCCTGCGTCCCGTAGCGCGCCTACCAGCCCCGCCGACCGATCCGGCGGAACGGCGGCCAGCAGCGAGCCCGACGCTATCAGCCCCATGGGGTCCAGCCCCAACGCGCCGCAGACCTCGCGGCACTCAGGCAGCACGGGAATGCTCGCCGCGTCGACCTGCAGGCCCAGGCCGCTCGCCGACGCCATCTCCAGCAGCCCCGTCGCCAGTCCACCCTCCGTCGGGTCGTGCATCGAGCGCGCCCCCGCCTCGCACGCTATCTCGGCCTCCCGTCGGACGCTGATGCCGGGCTCGAACAGGAACCCCGCAGCCCTCTCGATGACCTCCTCGCCCACGCCCCCATCCCTCAGCGCCTCGGATGCCTCTCGCGCCAGGATCGCCGTGCCCTCCACGGATATCCCCTTCGTCAGGATGATGCTGTCGCCGGCCTTCGCGCCGGAGGTCAGCACCACCCGGTCCTTCGCCACCTCGCCCAGCATCGCCCCGGCCACGATCGGGCGCGGCAGGCCGTACGTGACCTCGGTGTGACCGCCCACGAGCGTGATGTCGTGCTCCCGGCACGCGTCCGAGAGTTGGTCAAACACCGACTCAACCACCGCCCGGTCCGAGCCCTCAGGCAGCAGCAGCGTAGCCATCAGCCACCGCGGAGTCGCGCCCATCACCGCCAGGTCGTTGGCATTTACCTGCACCACGTACCAGCCGATCAGGTCCGTCGCAAAGGTGATGGGGTCGCTCTTGGCCACCAGGTACCGGTCGCCGAAGTCGATCAGCGCCGCATCCTCGCCCGGCCTCGGGCCCAGGGCGACCCTGGGGTCGCGGACATCCAGCTTCCCCAGCACCTCAGAAAGCAGATCTAAAGGCAGCTTGCCAGCTTCCATTTCCCGCCCGATGCTAACATAGCCATATGCGCAAACACCGTGATTCCGGGGAAAGCCAGGGTCCAAGCCCCACGAGAGCCTGCCTCTACTCGTTAGGGCGTGAGAGCATTGAGACTGGGATCGCACATGAGACTGGTGTAGACGCCACGTCGACTGCGGCTGTAGGATTGGTTGCATCCTCATTCCCATAGAGTGGCGTTATGGTGATTTGGCGTAGAGCCTGCCCACGTACTCGATAGGGCTGAACCGATTGAGACTGGGATGACATCTGAGACTACTGGTGAGCCTACATCAACCCGACGGGAGAGATCTCCCGCTCCGAGAAGGTAACCTGCCATGCTGAAAGCCGTCTTCTTCGACCTCTACGGCACTGTAGCCGGGTTCGAGCCCGGCCGCTTCGAGGTCCAGTCCATGGCCTGCGCCGAGTTCGGCATCACCCTCACCCCCGAGGGCGTCCTGCGAGGGTACGCCGACGCCGACGCCTACATGGGCCGTGAGAACGCCATCCATCACATCGGGCGCCGCACCCCTGCCGAGAGGGACGCATTCTTCGCCGAGTACCAGCGGCGCGTGGTCCGGGGCAGCGGCGCCGAGGTCTCTCTCGAGACTGCCGGCAAGATATGGCGCCGCATACAGCAGATACCCTACGAACTCGTTCCCTTCCCCGACGCCGCGCCCGCACTCCGTACCCTCCGGGAACGCGGCCTGCTCACAGGTCTCATCTCCAACATGGACATGGGCGGCGAAAAGCTCATCACGACAATCGGCCTGGACGGGCTCTTCCACGTCGCCGTCACGTCAGGCGACGTCGGCGCGGCGAAGCCCGACCCAGCTATATTCCGGGCGGCCCTGTCCCGGGCGGGCGTCCATGCGAACGAGGCCGTACACGTCGGCGACCAACTCTCCTCAGACGTCCGGGGCGCCCTCGCCGTCGGAATCCGCCCCGTGCTCCTCGACCGCGACCGGAACCATCCCTACTACCGCGAGTGCTCCCGCATCGAGAGCCTGACCGAGCTTCCCGCCCTACTCGACAACGAGAGCAGCTGAGCGCAGCTTCGTATGCGAAGGGCTTTCCTGCTTGCCCTCGCCCTGTGCGCGGCCGCATGCGCCCCCGGCGCTGACCCAGGTCCGGCTGCACCCCAATCGACACCCACCTCGCCCTCAGAAGCCAGACCCGACGCCGTAAGGCAGCTCACCGATCGCCTCGCCGCCGACCTGGCGACCGATCCGCCCGGCTGGCCCTCCAGGAGCGACTACGAGCTCGTCGTCCTGCCCTTCTACGACGACCGCCCCGAATACCTCGACGACGCCCTGACCGGCTTCGGGCACTACGCTGCCGTCTACGTGGCCGCCGAGTGCCTCGCCGGGCGGGAGTCGACCCCAGCCGGGTTCAGGGAAATGGTCGGCAGGACCTTTTCGGCCGGCAGGGACCGCATCCCGCGAATAGCCGCCGAGGCCGAGGCCGTAATCGCAGCCATCCTCGCCCACGACCCGAAGCACGCCCCGCCGCCATGCCTACGAACCTACGTCACCCCGTCCACTGCCGTGGAAGCCATAGCGGCCCTGCGGCTCGCCCGCCCAATCATCGCCGCCAACCTCCCGGACCTGCTGCCCTGGCAGATCGACGCCAGGGCGCGGGAGATAGCCCTATCCTGGTTCGGCCGCCCCGAGTCCCTCTACCAGTGGGCCTGCTCCCACGACCACACGTGCAAGCTCCTCGATCCCTGATATTGGAACAGGCACATCCATCTTATCAATGCTGGATAGGTACCTTGGCGGGAGACTCACCCCGCGGCCCGCTTCACATGTAATATACTCCCTCCGCCCGGACACCTAGTGCCCGGCCACTCCCACGGAACAAGGTGCCAGTCACAATGACCTCCACCTCCCCCAATGCCGTCAAAGCCCTCGAAGGCGCACTCGAATGGCGATGCATCGGCCCCTACAGGGCCGGGCGCGTCATCGCCGTGGCCGGTGACCCCGTCGACCCTCGCGTCTTCTACTTCGGCTCGGTAGGCGGCGGCGTGTGGAAGTCCACCGACGGCGGCACATACTGGCAAAACGTCTCCGACGGCTACCTCAATACCGCGTCCGTCGGAGCGATCGCCGTTGCCCAGTCCGACACCAACGTCGTATACGCCGGCATGGGCGAGACCTGCATCCGCATCGACCTCACCCATGGCGACGGCGTATACCGCTCTGACGACGCGGGTGCCACCTGGAAGCACCTGGGTCTCGAGGACACCCGCCACATCTCCCGCGTCCGCGTCCATCCCAACGACCCCGACCTGGTATACGTGGCAGCCTTCGGCCACGCCTTCGGCCCCAGCGCCCAGCGCGGCATCTTCAGGTCGAAGGACGGCGGCGAGTCATGGGACAACGTCCTGCACAAGAGCAACGACGCCGGCGCGGCAGACCTGTCGATGGACCCCAACAACCCCCGAATCCTCTACGCCTCCATGTGGGAGGCCCGGCGCTCCTTCTGGGCCATGAACAGCGGCGGCCCCGGCAGCGGACTCTACCGCTCCACCGACGGCGGCGATACATGGGACGAGATCACTCGCCACCCCGGCCTGCCAGAGGGCGTCGTTGGGCGCATAGGCGTCGCCGTATCCCCGGCCAGGGCGGACCGGGTCTGGGCCCTCGTCGAGGCCGCGGACGGCGGCCTCTTCCGCTCCGACGACGGCGGCGAGTCCTGGCAGAAGCTGAACGACTCCGAGGATGTCCGCAGCAGGCCTTGGTACTACACCCACGTGTTCGCCGATCCCATCAGTCCTGACACCGTATACGTCCTTGCCCCCAAGACGCTAAGGTCGACGGACGGCGGCACGACCTTCGAGCAGATCAACATGCCCCACTCCGACCAGCACGACCTCTGGATCGACCCGTCCGACCCGCGCCGCATGATCGAGGGCAACGACGGCGGCGCATGCGTCTCCTACGACGCCGGCGAGACCTGGAGCTCCATATACAACCAGCCCACCTCCCAGCTCTACTCGGTCGTCGCCGACAACCAGGTGCCGTACCGCGTCTACGGCGCGCAGCAGGACAACAGCGCCGTCAGCGTCCCCAGCCGCTCGGTCAAGGGCGTCATCCCCTGGGAGGACTGCTACACCATCGGCCTGTCCGAGAGCGGCAAGGTCGCAGTCAAGCCGACCGATCCCAACGTCGTCTACTCTTCCTACCCCGGCGGAACCCTCCTCAGGTACGACCACGGCAGCGGCCAGGTCAGGGCGATCATGGTCTGGCCCGAGTACTACCAGAACTCGCCGCCCAAGGGCTACAGGTACCGCTTCGGCTGGGAGTTTCCCATCACGGTCTCGCCCCACGACCCCGACACCCTCTACGCCACCGGCAACGTCGCCTTCAAGACGACCGACGAGGGCACCACCTGGCAGGCCATCAGCCCCGACCTGACCCGGAACGACTCCGAAAAGCAGGAGCTTTCCGGCCCCATCACGTCCGAGGGCCCGTGGGCCGAGATCTACTGCACCATATACGCCTTCGCCGAGTCCCCCATCGAGCCCGGCCTGCTCTGGGCGGGCACCGACGACGGCCTCGTGCACGTGTCCAGGGACGGCGGCGGCACGTGGAGCGAGGTCACCCCCGACGGCCTGCCCGAGTGGACGATGGTCAGCTTCATCGAGCCCTCCCGCCACGACCCGGCCACGGCCTACCTCGCGGCCACCAGGTACAAGCTCGACGACAACCGGCCGTTCCTCTACAGGACGAACGACTACGGCGCGACCTGGACCCTCATCGTCGACGGCATCCCGGGCGACGACTTCACCCGCGTACTCAGGGAGGACCCCGTGCGGCCCGGGCTCCTCTACGCGGGCACCGAGACGGGCGTGTACGCGTCCACCGACGCCGGGGCGAGCTGGACTCGCATGCAGCTCAACCTGCCCATCGTCCCCGTCTACGACCTGGAGGTGAAGGACGGCGACCTGGTCGCCGCCACACACGGCCGCTCCTTCTGGGTGCTGGACGACCTCACCCCGCTCAGGCAGTCCGCAGCGGGCGTGAACGGGAGTCAGCACCTCTTCGAGCCGCGCCCGGCTATTCGCTTCATGAAGCAGCTCGGCTCCATAGTCGAGTCCGGCCCTGGTAAGCATTACGCCAGCGACATCCTGGGCGACCCCGCGTCATGGACGGAGACCGCCGACCGGGACGGCCGCACCGTCAGGAAGGGCCTGGACTCCGGCGTGAACCCGCCCGAGGGCACGGCCATCGACTTCCATCTCGATGCTGCCCCTGATGGCGAGGTCGCCATCGAGCTGCTGGACGGCGCAGGCACGGTCGTCAGGCGCTTCTCCACCTGTTCCGAAGGAGCCGACAAGCTGACCGCCAGCCCTGGCCTGAACCGCGTCTGGTGGGACCTGCGATATGCCACCTCCGAGGACCTCCCGGACATGGCCGGGGGCGCAAGCCCCTTCGGAGCAGCCAAGATCGCGCCCCTGGCATCGCCGGGGACCTACGCCGTCAGGCTCACTGCCGGCGGCGAGTCCCGCACCGCCTCGCTCGAAGTCCTGGTGGACCCGCGCTCGAACGCCACCCAGGCCGAGCTTGACCAGCAGCTCGCCCTCCAGCTTCGCATACGCGACAAGTACGAGGAGACCAGGGACCGCGTGATGCAGATGCGCGCCATCAAGGGCCAGCTCGACGAGTGGCAGAAGCATGTCCCGGCCGACGATCCCGTAGGCGAGATCGGAGAGGCCGCATCCCGCATACGCGACAGGCTGTCCGACGCCGAGAACGAGATCGTCCCCTTCAGGCCCGCCGGCCCACAGCCCAGGGGCATACCCGTGGGCCTCTACGCCAAGCTCAAGGAGCTAATGGGCATTGTGGCAGGGGCCGACTGGCCGCCCACCGCCGCATCCTACGAGCTCCTCGACGACCTCTCAGCCCGCCTCCAGACCCAGTTCGACACGCTGCAGGACGTGATCGACAACGACATCCCAGCCTTCACATCGCTGCTGGAGAAGTCAGGAGTCCCCGCGATCTCGATAGACTAACGCTTCTGAAGCAGCCGAAGCGGTTGACCTAGGATCGTTCGCCCTGAGCCTGTCGAAGGGGCAGTGCTCAGCCAATTCAGGTTGCATGGCAGTAGCCCCAAATCTCTCACCAACTCATAGCTGGTGCTCCGCCCTCCCTCCCGGCTCCGCACCATGATCCCGTGCGCCACAAGCTCCCGTATGTCCCGCAGCGCCGTGTCCTGCGAGCACTTCGCCAGCTTCGCCCACTTCGACGTCGTGAGCTTGCCCTTGAACTCCCCGTCCACCAGCCTGCTCACCACCATCCGCTGCCGGTCGTTGAGTGGAACCCGTGCCGCGCCCTCCCAGAACCGCGCCTTCGCCAGCACGCCGGACAGGGTCGCCTGGGCATCGTCGATGGCCCGGCCCAGGCACGACAGGAACCACTCCTGCCAGCCAGACACGTCCGTCGTCCCCCTCTGGGTCCGTTCCAGGATGTCGTAGTAGTCGTCCCGCTCCCGCATGATCTGCGACGACATGCTGTAGAAGCGCTGCGGGCTGCCCTCCGAGCGCGCCAGTGCCATGTCCGCCACCGCCCGCGCTATCCGCCCGTTGCCGTCGTCGAATGGGTGGATCGTCACGAACCACAGGTGCGCCAGCCCGGCCCTCAGCACCCCGTCCGTCTCCGCGGGCGTGTTGAACCAGCCCAGGAAGGCCCCCATCTCCTCTTCCAGCCTCGCGGCGGCCGGGGCCTCGTAGTGCACCCGCTCCCGGCCCATGGGCCCCGACACCACCTGCATCGGCCCAGCGCTGTCGTCCCGCCATGCGCCGACCGTGATCCGCCTCATGCCGGTCTGGCCCGTCGGGAACAGCGACGAGTGCCAAGCGTGCAGGCGCTCCGTCGTGAGGGGCTGGGCGTAGTTCGAGGTCGCGTCCATCATCATCTCGACGATGCCGTCCACGTTGCGGTCCGCGTGCCTCAGGCCGCCGATGTCCATCCCCAGCCGGCGGGCGACCGACGTGCGCACCTGTTCCCCGTCGAGCCGCTCCCCCTCGATCTCGCTGCTCTTCACCACGTCGCCGGTGATGGTCTCGAGCACGGCCTCCTGCCGCAGGTCGAACCCAAGGTCCTCCATGCGGCCTATCAGGCGTCCCTGCCGGTGCCTGATATCCGCCAGCGGTCCGGCCAGCGCGCCCTCGTCCCACCGAAAGCTGGGCCAGCCGGGGTCGTCGTGGATGTACTTTCTCCGCATCATTTGCGGAGATTATACGCCCAATCACCGCAGGTGGCAACTATTCACCGCATCTATTGCGGAGAATAGGCCCTCTATTCTCCGCAAACCAATCGGGCCTAGCCCGCAGGCTCCCCCTACAGGTACTCCTTCAGCCTCCCTGCCAGCTTCGCCGTCATCCCAGGCACAGCCGCTATCGCCTCCGCCTCGGCCTCCCTTATCCCCTTCACCGACCCGAACGTCCGCAGCAGCAGGCGCCGTCGCTTCGGGCCGATGCCCGGCACGCCGTCCAGCGCGGACGAGGCCGACGCCTTCGACCGGCGCTGCCGGTGGAACGTGATGGCGAAACGGTGCGCCTCGTCGCGGGCCCGCTGCACCAGGAAGAGCGCCTTGGACCCCCGCGGCAGCACGATCGGCTCCGGCATCTCCGGCACGAACAGCTCCTCGTTCTCCTTGGCCAGGCTGGCCAGAGGAACCGACTCCACCCCCAGCTCCAGGAACACCTGCAGGGCCGCGCCGAGATGCCCTTTCCCCCCGTCGATGAGCACCAGGTCCGGCGCCGTCGTCCATCCATCCTTCTCCGAGCCGCCGTTCTCGCTGCCGGCCTTGCCCAGCCGCTTGAACCTCCGTGAGAGGACCTCGCGCATCATCGAGTAGTCGTCGATGCCGTCCACCGACTTGATCTTGAAGCGCCGGTAGTGCTTCGGCAGTGGCTTGCCCTCCTCGAACACGACCATGCTGCCCACGGGGTTCGTGCCCCGCGTATTCGAGATGTCGTAGCACTCGATCCGGTTCGGCGGGCGCGGCAGGCTCAGCGCCTCCTGGAGCTCGCCGATTCCCTCCTCCGAGTCTCCCCGGGCCACACGCCGGACCCTCAGCTGCTCCAGCCCCTCGACGGCGTTCTCCGCCACCATCTCCACCAGCTTCCGCTTCTCGCCGCGCTGCGGGACGTACACCCTCACCTTGCCCTGCCGCTTCTGCCCCAGCCAGGACTCCAGCTCCTCCGTCTCCACCGTGGCGTGCTGGGTGAGGATCCGGGGCGGCACGAAGGGGTTCGCGCTGTAGAACTGCTTGATGAACGCCGTAATCACCGCCCCCGGCTCGTCGTCGGCAGGGCTGGCCATGATGAAGTTGTCCCGACCGACCAGCTTCCCCTCGCGAATGAAGAATATCTCGACCCACGCCTCGCCCCCTTCGTTAGAGAGGCCGATTGCGTCGATGCTGTCAGGACTGAGGTGGAGCACCTTCTGGCCTGCGCTCACATTCTCGATGGCCTTGTACTGGTCGCGCAGCACCGCTGCCCGCTCGAACTCCAGTCGCTCCGCCGCCTCCTCCATCTGTCGCGCCACCTGCTTCGCCACGCGGTCCGTCCGCCCCCGCAGGAACAGCGCCACGTGGTCGATCACCTCGCCGTATCCCTCCTTGTCCACCGCACCGATGCAAGGCCCCACGCATCTGTGGATGTGGTAGTCGAGGCATGGCCGTGCGTCCGTGCCGGTGATCGTCTTCGTGCATGAGCGATACGGAAAGAGCTTCTTGAGCAGCGCGAGAGTCCTGCGCACGCTGTACGCGCTGGCGTACGGCCCGAAGTAGAGCGACCCGTCGTTAGTCTGCCCCCGCGTGATGTAGACCCTCGGAAAGTCCTCCGACGTGTCGATCTTGATGAACGGGTAGCTCTTGTCGTCCTTCAGGCGCGAGTTGTACGGCGGCTTGTTCTCCTTGATCAGGTTGCACTCGAGAAGCACCGCCTCCTCGTCCGACTCCGTCAGGATGAACTCGAAGTTGGCGATCTTGGGGATCATGCCCCTGACCTTCGGATAAGGGCTCGCCTTCTTCCCGAAATAGCTCCGAAGACGGTTCCGCAGGTTCCCCGCCTTCCCCACGTACAGGACCCCGCCCACCTTATCCCGCATCAGGTACACGCCGGGTTTCGACGGGACGGCGCGCAGCAGCTCCGAGAAGTCCTGCTTCCCGAGCACCATCACATTACTCTCGGCTTGGCTCTCCACCAACTACCCTGCTCCCGCCAACCCGGCGCGCCAGTCCCTCCAGATTGAGGACGGTCCCGCGCCCGGAAATGACCCTCCTGGCCCAATACTACCATCGCGCCGCAGGGGGCGGCTCTCAAACGACATATGAGTGGCCTGCGACCTCCCCTGGTCCCCTGGAGACCCCCCCAGCCTCAGTACAACGAGCCGTCCCCAGGTATGCCCTCCTCAGTCCGCCACCGGCACACGCCTCCACACAGGTTCTCCGGCACTGTCTGGTAGAGTATTCCGGCATCGCAGGGCCTATCTGGGCCTGGAGGGAGCTGAAGCCATGCGTGTTTCGTCCTATGAGACCAAGGCTGTACGGATCTGGCGAGAGCCGGGGCCGACGGATCCTCGCGATCAGGCGGACTTCGTGACGCTGCGCCTGCGCACGGACGACGGGATAGAGGGCATCGGCTACGCGGGTTTCGCCTCGACGCTCGTGACGAAGGCGCTGAAGGAGCTGGTGGACGCACTGGCCGCCGAGACCGTCGGCGCGGACCCGCACGCGGTGGAGGAGGTCGGTCGCGGGCTGCTCGTCAAGGCGGGCGACGCATCGCCAGCGGGCCTTGTGACCCGCGCGGTCGCGGCGATAGACGTGACGCTGTGGGACATCAGGGGCAAGGCGCTGGACATGCCCCTGTGGAAGCTCCTGGGCGCGGGATCGGGCGTCGTCCCGACCTATGCGAGCGGCTACCTGTGGCGCCACTTCGACCTGGACGAGCTCGCAGCGGCGGCGACGATGCTGGCCTCCAGCGGGTTTCGCGCCATGAAGCTACGCATGGGTGGCGAGCGAACCGTCAACGCCGAGCTGGCCCGGCTGCGGATGATGCGGACGGCAGTGGGCGACCGCATCATGCTGATGGTTGACGTCAACCAGGCTTGGGACGTGAACACGGCCATCGCAGCGGGACGAGAAATGGCCGAGCACGACGTCTACTGGCTGGAGGACCCGACGCACTTCCAGGACTACGCCGGGCTCGCGCGCATAGCGGACGCGCTGGACACGCCCATCGCGGCGGGCGAGTACGCCTACGGCATCGAGCCGTTCCGGCACATGCTCGAGACGCGCTCCTTCGACATCGTGATGGTCGACCTGCTGCGCGCCGGCGGGATCACCCAGTGGATGAAGATCGCGCACATGGCGGAGGCCTTCAACCTGCCGGTGGTGACGCACCTCGCGCCCGAGATCCTCGGACACGCGCTGGCGGCCGCGCCGAACGGCCTCTACGTGGAGCACATGCCCTGGGCGTTCCCCCTGTTCCAGGAGGTGCCACAGGTGGATGCGTCCGGCCACCTCGTCATGCCCGACGCCCCGGGCCTGGGGCTGGCCTTCGACGAGGAGCGGCTAGCGGCTTCGGCGCTATAGGCCGGACTATGCTACATCTGCACAGCCCGCTGGATTCACTATCCTTCGTGACTGATCTTCGGTACCGGCCGACTCCTGCACTAATCGTCGCCATATCGCTGGCCGCTATGTTCATGGCGGCCTGCACCCAGCCCGAGCAGGTTATCGTCGTGGTGACGGCGACGCCGACGCCT
This sequence comes from Dehalococcoidia bacterium, assembly GCA_965116315.1. Lineage (GTDB taxonomy): Bacteria > Chloroflexota > Dehalococcoidia > Lucifugimonadales > CAJWER01. Next base: position 3,265,640 of record OZ220672.1, on the reverse strand, counting down.
AAAGAGCGCATAGACGACAAGCTCGCGCGGAACGTGGCATCACCGACGCCACCGCCAGCCCCCGACGCGTCGACTCCGCCGCCTACCAGCACTACCGCGCCCGCCAACACTCCGACTCCGTTGCCCACCAGCACCCCGATTCCGTTGCCCACCAGCACCCCGATTCCGCTTCCATCCGAGACGCCCACGCCCACCAGTACGCCAATCCCTGTGCCGACCAGCACAACCATTCCCACAAACACTCCAACTCCAGTGCCCACTGATACACCCATCCCAACCAATACGCCGGTTCCTGTGCCGACCAACACGCCGATTCCCACCAACACGCCGACTCCGATGCCCACCAGCACACCCACTGCCACAAATGCGCCAGTGCCCGTCGTCAGGCTCGTCCTAGGCGCCGAATCTACGGTGGTCGGCTACTGGTCCGACGGCACAGCCGATGTCGAGTTGACGGTGACCTTGCGTAACGAGGGTACGCTGCGACTCGATGGCGCCCGGGAGATAACGGCCACCTGCATAGCAGAGGGTGATGAGCGGAGGGCCTGTCGCGAGGAGCTGAGCCTGGCCCTGCCGGATGGGTTCGCGCCGGCCTCCGACAGCTTCACACTGCGGCTTCCCATGGGCACGACGACGCTGGCGTTTGACTACGGGGAGAGCGAGCCTCTGAACCTGGACATAGATGTGCCGGAGCGCATCGTGGGAGTCGACCGCGAGGTCTGGGAGTGCTACGCGGACAGGCCACCTGAAGGCTTCTCTCTAGGACCTCACAATGACTGGGTGGCTGGTTGCGGCGGTTGGGGAAAGCCGACGGTTGAGAAGTGGCTCAACGATGTCCCCGTCAAAGTGTGGGCAACCGGGCACCCGGACTACATCGCAGTCCTCGAGACCATTCTGCCGGAGCTTTCTCCCGTCCTGAACTTGGAGTTCGAGTGGGTGGACGCCGAGGAAGAGGCGGACTTCACGGCGTTCGTGGGCGTGCCGCGTTCCGAGGCTGCCTCCTTCGGCGTCAGTGACCCCTCACATTTACACGAAGCTTGGGGTTTCGGAGGCGCGAACGTCAACCGAGGTGAAGCCACGTCAGGGAACATAGTCATATGGCATATCGACCTGTCCGGCGTCGCGTCCCCGGTAGATGAGATCAGGGGAATAACCATACACGAGGCACTGCACGCCCTTGGTCCTATTCAACATAGAGTGCCTCTGGGCCACAGCTCCCGGCCTCTGAGCGTCATGGAGGTCGCGAAGCCGGGCGTCTTGATTCCGCGAGAGAGACAGATGCTCGAGATCAACTCCCACCCGCTGGTGCGGCCCGGGATGTCCATGGATGACGTCCGAAAGCTGATCGTGCTCACTGAAGAGCTCCTGGACTACCCGCTGATCGAGTCAGAGGCTGCGCCTGACGATCCCCTCGATCTCATCCGGCGGGCCTTCGTCGAACTCGAAAGGGCGGGGTCTGCAAGCTTCCGCCTGAGCGGAGGCTGGACAGGAGATGAAACATGCAACTGGCCCTTCGGCGTCAGGCGTGGGCCCATAGAGATGGCAATCGGGGATTTCAGCCTGACAGGCGACTGGTCCGACCTCGACCCAGCATTAGTGCACCTCGATTTCGGCACAAGCCGCTTTCTCATTAGGCTTGAAGACGGCGAGTGGCGCCATTGGTGGCTCGCCCCAGGAGGGGTCTGGGAGATGGTCGACAGGGAGGCCGTCGAGATGGCCAGCTCCTATTGGCTGTGGAACGCAAAACTCCTCACAACGCTTCGCAGTGTTCTCTGGGACGGGTCTTCGGAAGACGTCAGCGTCGAAGAGACCGCTGACGGGAACTTGCGTCTCCAGGTTACACTGGACCACTCGTACATATATGTGTGGGATTGGGACCCTACTGACAAGTCTCTGGATTTTACGCTCGTCGTGGACCCAAAGACGTTCGCGATTGTGGGTTATACGTGGGAGCTGCACAGGGACCCCGGCGTGTATTCCGGCCCGTGTCTGACTTTCAAGGAAGTGGCGACCGACGGGCGTCTCGGGGTCGACATGGGCACACTCACAGACCAGCCTGAGGTTGCATCTGAAGACTCGCTCGACATTGTATGGCAAGCCTATCTGGCGCTCGAAAGGGCAGTTTCAGCGAGCTTCCGTCTGAGTGGGGGCTGGGTCGACAGGTCCTGCAACTACACCTTCGGTGTCAGGAGAGGCCCGATAGAGCTGTCGATTGGCGACTTCAAGCTGTTCCAAGACAACCCCGCCCTATCGTACTTGGACCTGCACACGAGCCAGTTCTACATAGTCTATTCCCGAGCAGGCCAGGAGTGGACCCACTGGCAGCTCTCTCCGGAGGGAGCCTGGGAGAGGGTCGACTATGAGATCGTCGCTGATGCCACCGAGTGGTGGGTGTGGAACGGCAAGCTCCACGCAACGATTGGTGGTGTCCTCAAGGACGGGCTTCCAGAGGACATCAGCATAGACGAGACTGCTGATGGAGATCTTCGGCTCCAAGTTACGCTGGACGAGTCCTATGTCAATATGTGGGACTGGACTCCGGGCGATTCACTGGACTTTGCGCTCGTATTGGACCCTGAGACTTTCGCAATTGTGGGCTACACATGGGAGCTTCGCAAGGATCCCGCAGCGAATCCCAATTCGTGCCTTACCTACAGGGAAGTGGCGACAGATGGACGCCTTGGAGTCGAGATAGAGGTCCCCGAATCCATCAGGGGCCAGCTAGACGGTTCGCCTTGAACCCGCTGACCGCGTCGGCGCTACATCAGGTGTTCAGGGGTAGCGGGAGGCGGCGTCCATGTCTCATCGAGCCAGGTCGAGGATGTTCCGCACTTCGAGGACGTGGTCGATGGTGTGGTCTGGCGGTATGAGGTCGGGGGGATACTGGCGGCCCCGGCGGACCCAGGCGGCCTTCATGCCGAACCGCTTGGCCCCGTCTATGTCGGCCTTCGGGTTGTCTCCGACGAACATGACCCGCTCGGGGGTTGAGAGCCCGGTCGCCTCCAGCGCATCCCGGTATATCCTGGGGGCGGGCTTGGCGTAGCCGACATCTTCGGAAACGATGATGAACCCGGCGAGCCTGTCCAGGCCCGCGTTCCGGCACTTGCCGTGCTGGTTCGGTGATCCGTTCGTGACGATGCCCCACGGCACCTGCCGCTCGTTCAGTTGGGCGAGGAACTCGTTGACCGCCGCGTCCGGCTCCACCTGCCGCTCCATCTCGGCACGGTACCAGGCCCTCAGCGATTCCATGTCCAGGCGGACGTCCGGCCACTCGCTGAGCCACCGCCTGAGCATCCCCTCCCTATCGTTGTAGCCGTCGCCGTCCCACCGGACCATCATCTCGACCGCCTCGTCCCGCTCCACAAGCGCCGCGGGGCGAAGGTGCTCCTCGTAGAAGCTCTCGGCCACCCCGCGAAAGGCGCCGTACCTGTCGAGCAAGGTATTGTCCAAGTCGAACACCAGGCCGTCGACGACGGTGTTCAATGTCCACCTCCATTGCTGTGAGTGTGGCAACGGCCGACCTGCTGCCAGACCGCCGACCGAATCAGCTTCAGGTTGACAGGCTACACCGTGCGTGGCTGCCTGGTCATGCCCCATAGGGGAATGCCGTTGGGTAACGCGGACTCCGCCGTCACGCGGAAGCCGAATCGCTCGTAGTAGCCAAGATTGTCCGGCACCGAGGTATCGAGGAACGAGGGAAGGGCGTCCTCATCTATTCTCTCGAGCATGAAGTCCAGCAGCGCCGTTCCCAGCCCCTTCCCCTGCTCCGAAGGCTCGACGCCGATGGCGTCTAGGTACCAGCAGGGTTGGGGCGCGCCAAGTCCAGATAGCAGACGGCCGAGAGAACGCCTCCGCCGGTATGCTGGAATACCCAGCCGGAGCGGAACTGCCCAGAGGCCGGACCGCACCAATGTGGGCACACTGTGTCCAGGCTGTCCGGGAGGATCCCAGATGGCAACGCCGAGCACACCACCGCTGGACTCCCCACGAACCACATGGACGACTCGGCCAGACATGACGTTGGCACGGATGGATGCCTCCCAGTACCAGCGCAGCTTCGCTGGCCGCTGTGCCGCACTCGGAACGAGGAACCGAAAGCGTGGGGCCTCGGCGAATGCACTGGCCATGGCGGCTGCGGCAAGAGAGCTCTCTTCGACGCTTATTCGCGAGACAAGCGGCTCTGCCATAGCTAGCCCAGCAACTCCAAGTCGATTGTATCCAGTGTCTTTATGGAGCACCCATGGTTGTCGATACCGGCTGGCGCTGTCTAGCCCCCAGTCAGGATAATCTTTCGCGCGCTGCCAGGCTCTACTACCATAGGGTCTTACCTGCGAACAGGGACTCGGGCCACTGTGACTTGGGGAGACATGAGCAAAGGTCAGCAAGCAACATTCGGCGATTTCATCCTGGGACTGGAGGGACTCGCAATTCTGAGGGCTTGGATGTCCGATCCGGCGACTGTCAGGGCCAGGAGGCGGAAGGTTGACGAGATGGTCGGCCAGATAGAAGAGGCGCCCTGGACTAACCCGATGGCCGCGATCGAACGGACAGTCGCGGCCGGATATGCTGAGTGGGCTGCTACCTACGACCACTCAGACAACCCAATGTTCCTCGCCGAGGAGCCTGCCGTGCGCGGCCTTCTCGCGAGTTACCCCGCCGGTGCAGCGCTCGACGCCGCCTGCGGCACAGGGAGATATGCTGCGCACCTGGCGTCGTTGGGCCATCGGGTAATTGGAATCGACACTACGGCCGAGATGCTGAGGGTAGCTATGGCGAAGGTGCCCGAGGCTCAGTTTGAGACTGCCGGCTTAACGGCGATTCCGCTGCCGGACGGGGAAGTGGACCTAGCTGTCTGTACGCTGGCGCTGACCCACTGCTCCAACTTGGGGCCGCCAGTAGGTGAACTCGCGCGGGTCGTCCGGCCTGGAGGTCGTGTGGTCATCTCCGACGTCCATCCCTTCATGGCAATGCTGGGTGTTCACGGAGGCTACCGGAGAGACCCAGCGGAGCTTGGATTCGTCAGGAATCATATCCACCTGACATCGGACTACCTGACGGCGTTTCAAGAGGCCGGACTCAACGTGGTCCAATGTATAGAGCCCCTCTGGGGAGACCAGGAAATAGCCACGATGGGCTTCGCTGAGCAGATGCCCGACCTGATGGACACTGCTGTGAGAGGCTTACCCATCGTGATCGTGTGGGAGTTGGAGAAGAGTGCCTGAAGCGCGTACTGGCGATGAGATGTTCTCGTACTACGAGAGGTATGACGAATCAGCGCGGCTAGGGAGAGGCGGTGGGCTCCTTGAGTTGGCCCGCATGCAGGAGCTGATCCTCCGGTTCCTCCCCCCACCTCCCAAAGTCGTGCTCGATGTCGGAGGAGGCCCTGGCAGGTACTCGTACTGGCTGGCTGTCCCTCTACTCAGTCAAGGGACCGGGAGAGCTGGCTGCTGACCTCGAAGTACGGATGGCGGACCCGGCCAAGAGGGCGCAGCTACTCGACCTGATCCGCTCCGTGGAGCAGGAGAGGACCCTGCTGGGGGTGTCGAGTCACTTCGTGGTTGTTGCTACGAAGTGACCGCTTGCTGTGATGACGCGGGTGCTGCTAGCCGGATAGTTTGGCCCTCACCAAGTCGCGGGTGAGCTGGGCCTGGCCGTAGTGCTCGGCGGCGTGGCCGGCTACGACGACCAGCACGTCGCGGCCGGTGATGACGCCACGGTGTGGGTGATCCTTCTCATGGTCCAGCTCAGTGGGCGGCAGATCATCGAGGGCCTCCGCGACCTGGGCCTTCAACTCGTCCCAGCGCGCTTCGATCTCTACGGCGGAACCGCCCCTGACCACGAACTCGGCGTCGCGGTCGCGAGTGATGGGTAGCCCGCACACCACGTTCAGGACGTTGTGCCGCACGTTGCCCATGGTGTGGGTGGCCAGGACGTAGAGGCTGTTGGCGTCATCGAGGGGGCTCCAGTTCAGCGAGTCGCTGTCGAGCCCTTCGAGGCAGGCGACGAGCTCGTCGACGGTATCACTGATCCTGCGCCAGTATATGTCGGCCTCGCGGGGGTTCTCCATAGTGTCCTCCTGCTCGGGATGGAAGCGGCGTGACTCGGATGGTGCCTAACGTAGCGGCGGCCTGCAGACGCGTCAAGCGCAGGAATGCGATGGAGCGGGGCCGGGGCCGCATGGCGGCGTCGTTCAACCCTCCTTGTCCGCTGTTAAGAGTTTGCGAATGCTTACCAACAACTCCATAGTACCCAAAACGAATGTCACGGCAGCCACGAGGAAAGCCGCACCGGTCACCCACACCAAGAACGTGTGCGAGGTCCCACCACTTGCAGCCGGAACGATCGGCAGCATCATGCCGAGTAAGCTGAAGGCAAGAGCAGATAGAGTATAGAGAGCGCCCACTCGTTGCAGGCTTGGCTTCAGCTCTGAGCTATCGAGAACAGAAGAGAAACCTCCAGCTATCCCGAATGCCCCAAGAATGGCCATCACTTGAGCAAGCGTGAAGGGAGATCCACCTGCGTAGGAGGAGGTTTGCTCAGGATCACCTACAAACTGGAGAAACCAAAGGGAGATAGCGAAGAGCGCTATCACTCCGACGGCTGGTGCAGAGATCACGGTGACAGTGTTGAGGGTGGTCTTACGCAATGGAGCCCACCAAGTAGCCTTATCCATGTCGCCTCCTTTCTACCTCTTTCCCTGGGACGAATCCTGTGTCAATCCAAACGAAGCGGGGGGACCAAAGACCCTTGTCTTGTTTCCCTAGTAGAGCGGCGAGAGGAGCAGGAGGGTGTCGCTCGCGTAGTCGATGGCCAGCATTAGAGGGGCCGGATAGACGCCCAGCAGGATGGTCCCCGCGAAGAGGACCGCGAAGACGGCGGTCGTGAGGCGCGGGACCTTCAGCTTCGTTTCGTCGTCCGCCGCGTCTACGTACATTCGCTTGATGACCATCAGGTAGTAGTAAAGCGATATGAGGCTGGCGGCTATGGCGAGGCCGGCCAGCCAGAGGAGTCCGCTGTAGGCGGCGGCGTTGAACAGGTAGAACTTGCTGACGAAGCCCGCGAATATGGGTAGCCCCGCCAGCGAGAACAGCGACGCCGCCATCACCATCGCCAGACCCGGCGAGCGCGACGCAAGGCCGGAGTACGCGGCGGTGTCCTCCCTGCCGGTGGCGTCGTACACGGTGCTTACGCACAGGAACGCGGCCATGTTTGTCACGGCGTAGGCTACTATGTGCAGCATTATGCCGCTCACCACCAGCGCGTAGCCGTCGATTCCGCGCCCGGCCCCCGCCGAGCCGCCCGCGTCCAGGGCCGCCAGGGCGGCGACCCCAAGTAGCAAGTAGCCCACGTGTCCCACGCTGGAGTAGGCCAGCAGGCGCTTGATGTTGGTCTGCACGAGGGCCACGAGATTGCCCAGGACCATGGTCAGCGCCGCCAGAACGGCCATCACGACCTGCAGGTCGCCGTGGGCGGGCACGAGGCCATCGATGAAGAGCCGCACGATCAGCGCGAACGCCGCCGCCTTCGACCCGACGGCCAGGTACGCCGTTATGGGCACCGGCGCTCCCTCGTAGGCGTCGGGCGCCCACATGTGGAACGGCACCGCGGCGACCTTGAACGCGAGGCCCACGACGAGCAGCGCCAGCCCGACCTGGACGCCGAGCCCGGGGTCCGGCGTCTGCGACAGCACCGCGCCAATCTCCTCGAAGCGGGTCGTGCCGAGCAGCCCGTATACCTGGCTGATGCCGTAGAGCATGAGGGCGGACGAGAACGCGCCCAGCAGGATGTACTTCGTGCCCGCCTCGTTCGACTTCGGGTTGTAGCGGTCGAAGGAGACGAGCACGTAGAGCCCGAAGCTGAGCAGCTCCAGGGAGATGTAGGCCGTCAGCAGTTCGCGCGACGACGCCATCAGCATCATCGCCAGCACCGTGAAGAGCAGGATGCCGTAGTACTCGCCCGGGTGCTGCAGGTGCCGCTTCACGTACTCTACGCTCGACAGCACGACGACCACGCCGAGGGCGACGAAGAATACCTTGAAGACGAGCGAGTAGCCGTCGAAGACAAGGGAACCGCCATAGAGGCTGAGCTCGTCGGCGATGAGCTGCTGGTAGAGCGAGCCGACCTCGCCCCGCGTCGTAGTCAAGAGCAGGACCGCGCCAACTCCCACGAGTCCCGCGACGGCAAGGGCCGGGAGGATCTGCTTTCGGCGGTCGGACAGGAACAGGTCGGCGCCCAGCACGACGAAGGCGAGGGCCGTGAGCAGGAACTCCGGGATGAGGAGGGTGAGGTCGTTCATCCGGTGCCTGCCACGGCTGCGAGAAGCCTCGCCACGCTCTCGTCGATGCCGTTGATGAACAGGAAGGGCAGCACCCCCATGAGGAGGATGAAGGCCGCCAGCAGCCAGGACGCGATGGACTCGACCCTGGTCATGTCGAGCGGGAGGACCTGCCCTGAGCCTGACGAAGGGGCCTGTCCTGAGCTTGTCGAAGGAAGCCAGCGTTCATCAGTCTGGCCGAAGAAGACCTTGGCGACGAGGCGCAGGATGTACACGGCGGTGATGGCCGCCCCGATCACGGCGAGCGCGCCGAGTATCGGGTAGGTCTGGAACAGCCCCAGGAATACCAACAGCTCGGCGACGAACCCGCTCAGACCCGGCAGCCCCAGCGACGTCAGCCCGGCGATGACGAACAGGGCCGTGGTGGTCTTCATCGGCTTGGCCATCCCCTCGAGGACTCCGATGTCACGCGTGTGAGTGACCTCGTATATCGAGCCGACGACGGCGAAGAAGAGGGCAGTCATGATGCCGTGTGAGAACATCTGAAGGACCGCGCCGCCCACGCCCAGGTAGTGCAGGGTCGCGAGGCCCATCAGCACGTAGCCCATGTGGCTCACGCTGGAGTATCCGACGACGTACTTCAGGTCGCGCTGCCCGAGGGCCGAGATCGCGCCGTAGATGACATTCACCGTGCCCAGCCCGATGAGCAGCGGCATCCAGGTCTCTGCGCCCTCGGGCATCAGGCCCATGCCGACGCGGAGTATGCCGTACGCGCCGAGCTTCATCAGCACGCCGGCATGCACCATGCTCACGGCGGTCGGCGCGGCGACGTGGCCGTCGGGCGACCAAGTGTGGAAGGGCCACATGCCCGCCAGCACGCCGAAGCCGACCATCAGGAACGGGAAGAAGATGCGCTGGAATGTGACGGGGAACTCGCCGTTCTCGTGCAGGGCAACGAAGTCGAAGGTGCCGAGGTCGGCCTGGGCGAAGATGGCCATCAGCGCGACCCAGATGAGGACGCTGCCCGCCACCAGGTACAGCATCAGCTTCATCGCCCCATACTCCTTGGTGCGCACGAAGGTCTTGAAATCGCTGCTGCTGCCCCAGACGGCGATGAGGAGATACATGGGCAGCACGGCCAGCTCGTAGAAGAAGAACAGGAAGAAGAGGTCGAGGCTGACGAACACCCCGAATACCCCCGCGAGCAGGAGGAAGTAGAGTACGAAAAAATCCTTGGGGCGGTGGGTGACGCTCCACGACACGAGGACACCGGTGAACATGACGATGCCGGTGAGCATGACCATCAGGGCGGATATGCCGTCCACGCCGAGCTTGAGCGCGATGCCGTGGCCGTCTGCCCCCGGGACGCAGTCCATGTACCCGCCCTGGGTGGACTCCTCAATGGCGCACTGCTGGGGCACCAGGTCCAGCCATGCCCACGAGCGCTCGAACTCGAACCGGAGCACGTTGGCCTGGCCGGCGAACTCGTCCATCGACCTTCGCGGCCCGCCGAAGTCGGTGTGGCCCACGAACACGTAGACCGAAAGCAGCATGACGACGAAGGCGACGGCAGTCGCGACCCACCTGATCGCCAGCCGCCGCTCTCCCGGCACGGCCAGCATCACAGCCGCGCCCGCCAGGGGGAGGGCTATGAGGGCGAAGAGCGCGTATGAGTTGAGGGTGTCCACGGCTATACGGGGCCTGCGAACCGGGTCCGGTCGCCAGCTACTACTACGAAACGTCCTTCCAACCGGTCGGAGTACTCGTCGATGAGTACTCGCAAGACGCGAACTATCGTCTCGGGCCGGTAGTTCTCGAGACGCAGCAAAACGACGCCCCGGTGGGGGCGCCGCTCACGGAAAGCCAAATCGCCGAAGTCCTTGTCACACGTGATCAGTATTCTGTTTTCCTCGTACGACTTCTGGATTATCTCGCCGTCGGACATCCCCCGCGCTTCCTGGTGTACCGATGCTACGTTGTGGTCCAAGGTTGAGAGCCATAGTGCCACCGATGGGCCTATGTTCTCGTCCACCAGGAATCGCATAAGGTGATTTCAGCGGCAACCGGCATGAAGGTGATGTCCTCCAGAGATTTGGCAGCGAACAGCAGGCAGGCCTGGAGGTCCTCTTTCTCGATTTGGAATTCGTCCACGACCTCATCGGCAGTCATCCCGTGGGCGAGCAGGCCGACCATGTGCTCGACGGTCAGGCGCGTCCCCTTGATCACCGGTTTGCCGACCATGACTTCGGGATCGACTGCGATGCGGCTAAGCAATTCTGTGCTTCCTACCATGATTCACCTCGGTTAGCCATTTTCGCCCACGAGGATTGCCGTCCGCAAGTTACGGCGACGTCATGCAGCCAGCCACCATAGGAGGGCCAGGCCTACGGCTCCGAGGGCCATGGCCATGGCGTAGGTGTACATCAGGCCAGACTGGACGTACCGGACGCGCATGGCGGACAGCCACACGGACAGGGCGGGGCCGTCGACGCCGGTGTCGTTCACGATCACGCGGTCGAACAAGGCTACGAGCCTGCCCAGCGCCAAGAAGACCCGGTCGATAGCCCACTGGTAGGCCTCGTCCACGTAGTACTTTTTGACCAGGACCCTGTGCGTGCCGGTACGCAAGCCGGCAGTCCAGCCCGTGACCGGGTAGACCTCCGGGTCCTTAGGGTCGGCGTACCGGGACGAGCCCGGCAGCCACGACGGGCGGCCCACGTAGCTCGTCCAGCTGATGACGATGATCGCGGCCACCATCCCGCCCGACAATCCGGCCAGCCACCACGGGGAAGCATGCGCGGCCTTGCCGGCGAGGAAGTCGCCGAACACCTGGTAGGTCGCCCCGCCCAGCACGAGCGCGAGGGGCGCCAGCAGAATGAGGGGAGCCGTCATGAGCCAGGGCGATTCGTGGGCCTCTCCCTCGCTCCGGCTCGCGCCGAAGAAGACCAGGAACGTGACCCTCGCCATGTATAGCGCGCTGAGGAGCGCGGCGGCGAAGGTCGGCACGAAGAACGCGAACCCTCGCTCGTCGAGCACGGTGATCAGCGCCTCCTCCTTGCTGAAGAAGCCGCTAAACGGCACGAGCCCGGCCAGCGACGCGGCGCCGATGGTGAACGTGACGGCAGTGACCGGCATGGTGCGCCACAGCCCGCCCATCTCGCGGATGTCGGTCCTGCCGGTGCCGTGGGTGACGCTGCCCGCGCCGAGGAACAGCAGCGCCTTGGAGACGCCGTGGACTAGCAGGTGGAATATGGCGACGGCCATCCCGAACGCGCCGAGGGACAGCATCATCAGGCCCAGGTGGCTGATCGTCGAGTAGGCCAGGACGCGCTTCAGGTCGGTCATCACCAGCGCGAGGGTGCCGGCGAATGCGAAGGTGACCAGCCCGATCACGGCGACGAAGAGCAGGACGGCGGGGGCCATCTCGAACAGCGGCATTAGCCTGGCGACGAGGAACACGCCCGCGGCAACCATAGTGGCCGCGTGGATCAGGGCGCTCACGGGCGTCGGGCCCTCCATGGCGTCGGGCAGCCAGACGTGGAACGGGAACTGGGCCGACTTGCCCATCGCCCCCAGGAACACCAGGAACATCGCCAGGTTCACGGTGCCCTGCGATATCAGCCCCGTGCCCACACCGTTCTCGACGGCGTGAATGACGCCGCTGATGTCGAACGTGCCCGTGGCCCGGTAGAGCAGGATGATGCCGATGAGCAGGCCCACGTCGCCTATTCGCGTGGTTACGAAGGCCTTCTTGGCCGCCTCGGCCGCGGACCGCTTCTCGTGCCAGAAGCCGATCAGGAGGTACGACCCCAGGCCCACCAGCTCCCACGCCAGGTACAGGAAGACGAGGTTGTCGGCCAGCACGAGGGCCAGCATGGCCGCGGCGAACAGTGCGTGGGACGCGAAGTACCAGCCATAGCGCGGCTCGCCCCGCATGTACTCGATGGAGTAGACCTGCACGAGCAGCGCAACGAACGTCACCAGTCCGATCATCGTCACGGACAGCCGGTCGACGATCACGCCCCACGTTATGGACACGTCGCCCAAGACCAGCCAGCCTGCGCTGAAGGTGCCGCCGCCGTTTGCGAGCAGGTCGACCAGCACGAACCAGAACAGCACGAACCCCAGCAGGACCGCGGCGACCGAGACAAACGCGCCGCGCATGGGCAGCCACCGCCCGAACAGCGCGACGATCACGAATGCGGACGCGCTAAGGGCAGGGACTGCCCATGCCCATTCAACGCCTATGTTCATCGCTTGTTCACCGGGGAATCCCCATCATGCGTACGAGTCGGCGCCCAGGCCGCCCCCCGGCCCCTCTGGATGGGGGACGGTTCCTGGCGCAGGAATCCGGCCTTCGCCGGAATGAAGGGGCAGGCGGAGGTCTTCGTCTGAGAGGAGGGACTGTTGGGCTACCACTTCATCAGGTCGACCTGGTCCATGTTGACGGACGACCGGTTCCTGTAGAGGCGCAGGACTATGGCGACGGCCAGGGCCAGCTCGGCAGCCGCTATGGTGATGACGAATATGACGAGGACCTGACCCAGGGCGCGCTGGGCCTCCGTAAAGTCGGCGAAGGCCGCGTAGCCGATCAGGTTCAGGTTGACGGCGTTCAGCATGAGCTCGATGGACATGAGCACGAGCACGGCACTGCGCCGGGCGAGGACCCCGTATACGCCTATGGCGAAGAGGGCTGCGCCGAGAAGCTGGAAGTGGGCGAGTTCGATCACCGGCGGTCACCGTTCGACCGCACCATCACCACCGCGCCGATCAGCGCCACCAGCAGCACCAGCGAGGCGATCTCGAACGGCACCGCCCAGTCGACGAATAGCGTTCTGCCCACCGTCTCGAAGTCGACGGCCTGCCGCTCCCCCGCCGCCACGTCTGTGAGCAACACCGAGGCCGCCAGCAGCCCGAACAGCGCCAGGGCCGCGACCGCGGCGGCGGGCCACTGCACGTTGTCGGTGAGGCGCTCGAAGTCCTCGAGCCGGGTGAGCATCAGCGTGAACAGGATGACCACGATGATGGCGCCGCCGTATATCAGCACCTGCACGAGGGCGAGGAACTCGGCGAAGGCCAGCAGGAACAGCCCGGCCACGCCGATGAGCGAGGCGAGCAGCCCGAAGGCCGCGTAGACGATGTTGCGGGTCGTGACGACGGCCAGCGCGCCGCCGAGGGTTATCACTCCCGCGATGTAGAAGAGGACTAGGGACATGTTGAATGGTGAATGTGGAAGTGAGAATGGTGAATGGGGACGGCGGACCTCCCCACTCTCCACTCGCAATTCTACATTCTCACTTCTTTTCGACTCTCCCTATGTTCTTTTGCTGGGTGGGCTCCCAGCGGGTCTTGTCCTGGAACTCCTTGCCCATCTCGAGCAGCCGGTCCTTGTCGGCTCGGTTGCCATTGCGGGCGTACTTGCCGAGCTCGTGCTCGTGGCTCATCTCTATGGCGTCGAAGTTGCACACGTCGACGCATATGCCGCAGACGATGCAGCGGCCCAGGTTGATCTCGAAGTCGTCGACGATCTTTCGGCGCTTGCTCTTCTCCTCCGCGTGGAGGGGGTTGTCCTTCATCGTCGCGCTCATGCACTGGGTGGGACACTCCCGGATGCAGACCATGCAGCCGGTGCAGTAGGGCTCGTCCACCGTGTAGTCCCACAGCAGCGCGGGGAAGCCCATGTAGCGCTCGTCGATGTCGAGCCGCTTGTCGGGCTCGGGGTACTGGGCCGTGACGGGCTTGCGGCTCGCTGTCTTCAGCGTGACCTTCAGCCCTTCGAGAAAGCCTGCCATGTAGAGCCCCCATCTCAATCTTCCCCCTCGGGGGAAGAGGTTCACACCCGCCCCGGTCCCGTCCCTTCGAAGGGGAGGGGTTGTGGACGGGCTTACGCCTGTTCTCGCAGGCTGCTAGCGGGATGGACCGTCACGGTGTCCCGGACGGATCTTGCGCCCATGTTCCTTGTGACCGCGAAGTAGGCGCCTACCAATATTAGCAGAGACAGCAGGGTCAGCACCCAGAGGGGCCATCCGTAGAACAGCACGACCCCCGTGACCACGATGTTGGCGAAAGAGAGCGGCACCAGCACCTTCCAGCCGAAGGCCATGAGCTGGTCGATCCGCAGGCGCGGGTAGGTGCCCCTGACCCAGAAGATGAACAGGATCACGGCGTAGCACTTCACCATGAACCACGCCACCGACAGCGCCGAGTGGAGAGCGCCGTCGAAGGGCATCTCCGGCCAGCGCCAGCCGCCCAGGAAGAGCAGGGTCGTCAGCGCGGCGACGGTGAAGGTGTTGACGTACTCGGCCAGGAAGAATATGGCCCAGTGCGCGCCGCTGTACTCGACGAACGGCCCGCCGACGACCTCGGACTCGGCGTGGTGGATATCGAATGGCGTACGGCCGAGCTCCGCCAGCCCCGCCGTCAGGAACAGGAACAGGCCCAGCGGCTGCACGAGGGCGTAGGCCCAGACGGACTGCGCATTCACGATGTCCTCGAGGTTCAGGGACTGGACGAGCATGGCGACTGCGAGGATCGACATGATGAAGGGGATCTCGTAGCTGAGGAGCTGTCCCGCGGCTCGCAGGCCGCCGAGTATCGCGTACTTGTTGGCCGAGCCCCAGCCCGCCATCACGAGCCCCAGCACCGACAGCACCGATATGGCCGTGATGTAGAAGAGGCCCAGGTCCATGTTCCTGATGACGACGTCCTGGGCCACGGGCAGCGTGACCCAGATCAGGAACGACGGCACGAACACGGCCAGCGGAGCGAGCCAGTACACGCGCCTGTCGGCCCACGACGGCAGGATGTCCTCCTTGGACATGAGCTTCACGGCGTCGGCGAGCGGCTGGAAGGTGCCGTGGAATCCCACGCGCATGGGGCCCATTCGCATCTGGATGCGCGCCAGGGCCTTGCGTTCCAGCCACACCAGCACCAGCACCGTCACGGACAGGAAGCCGAACAGTGCCAGCGCGGCGAGGCCGTATAAGCCGAGGTCCGAGAGGGTCACCGGTCCACCTCGCCCAGCACTATGTCGATGGACCCCAGGATGATGACGGCGTCGGCAACATAGGCCTCCCGCAGCATATGCTGGATCGCCTGAAGGTTGGCGAAGGACGGCGCCCGCACCTTGACCCGGTAGGGCTTGTCGGTGCCGTCGCTCACGAGGAAGACGCCGAAATCGCCCCTCGGCGACTCGCTGCGGGCGTACACCTCGCCCTTGGGCGGGCGGAGGATCCGGCGCACCTTCGCCATGATGGGGCCGGGCTCCATCTGCGCCATGGCCTGGTCGATGATCGAGAGGGACTGGCGCATCTCCTCGACGCGCACGTAGTAGCGGTCCCAGCAGTCGCCGGAGGAGCCCACGGGGACGCCGAAGTCGAACCGGTCGTAGATGCCGTACGGCTCCGACACGCGCACGTCCTCGGCGACGCCGCTTGCCCTCAGCCCCGGCCCGGAAACGCCGTAGTCGATGGCGTCGTCCGGGCCGATGACGCCGACGCCCCTGGTGCGCTCCAGGAACATTTCGTTGCCGGAGAGAAGCTCGTCGCACTCCTCGATGCCGCGCCGCAACTGGTCGGTCAGCGTCGCCATCCGCTTGCCGAAGTCGTCGGGCAGGTCCTCCTTCACGCCTCCGACCCGGATATAGTTGTGCATCATGCGGGCGCCGGTCACCGCCTCGAACAGGGACTGGACGCGCTCGCGCTCCCTGAAGCCGTACAGGACGGGCGTCATCGCGCCGATGTCCAGCCCGTACACGCCATAGAAGAGCATGTGGCTGGCAATCCGGTTCAGCTCGCAGAGGATGACGCGGATGTACTCCGCACGGTCAGGAATTTCCAGGCCCATCAGCTTCTCGACGGCCAGGCAGAAGCCCAGCTCGCTGTTCAGGTTGGCGACGTAGTCGAGCCTGTCGAACAGGGTGATGACCTGCCCATAGCTCTCGCCCTCGCTCAACTTCTCCGACCCCCTGTGCAGGTAGCCGATGTGGGGCTCGGCCCTGACGATCCGCTCGCCGTCCACCCATATGACGAGCCGGAACACCCCATGGGTGCTGGGGTGCTGCGGCCCCATGTTCACCATGAGGTCGATGGCGTCAGCTTGCTGTGTCGGCTGCTGGGTTACTTGCATAGTGGCGTTCAGGCTTCTTCGAGCAAGTGCGCCTTCGACATCACGAGTCCACTCGTCCCAAGTTCAAGACAGCTACCTGGGTCTGGGTCGACCGCTCACGCAACTTCCACACCCCCGCGGTTTCGTTGAATCCCAGCTCTTCCAGCACGATACCCAGCATTTTCTGGTCCTTGCATTCCTGCAGGTAGGCTTGCACAGCATCCTGCAGCCGGCCTATGGCCTCGTCTTGGGAGTGACCTGCCTCCCTAATGCGAAGCTCCGGGCACAGCCCAACATACTGGCGGCCGTCACTGAACACCTCTGTCCTGTATATGACCTTATTCAATGGTTCCCTCGCTCACATTGAGCATCGGCATTCCAACGCACGCCGGGGCTGAGTATGTCGCCTTGGACCTTGATCTTGTGCCGCAGGCTGCCAATCATGTCGCCCGACTGCTGGTCATATGGGACCACCCATGCCACCGGCTTGCCGTGCTTGGTCACGACCAGCCCCTCGTCGTCGAGCCGGTCCTGCAACGAGAGGCACTGTTCCTTGAATCTCGCCGCGCCAATCGTCTTCATCGACCTGTCTCCTCACCAGGTAGCCACATGGCATGACCAGTTGATTGTGTCCACTCTAGTCTACGCCATGAACCCTGGAACACTGCCCCTCTACCATTCGTCGTATTCGTGGAAGGGGAAGCTCTTGAGGCCGGGGTGGCCCTCGAAGCCCTCGTATAGGAGCAGCGGCGACAGGTCCGGGTGCCCTTCGAAGACCACGCCAAAGAGGTCGTGCCCCTCGCGCTCGTACCAGTTTGCGCCGCGCCAGACGCCGGTTACGGTGGGTACGCGCGGGTCGTCGGGCGGCAGGTTGGTCTTCACGACCATCTTGTGGCGGTTGGCGAGCGAGAGGAGGTGGTAGTTCACCTCCAGCCTCTCCTCGTAGTCCACGACCGACAGGGCTCGCAGGTAGTCGAAGTCGAGCGCCGGGTTCTCCCGGGCCATCCTGCACACCTGAGGCACGTCGCCGGGCTCGACCACGACCGTGACCTCGTCGAGGGCAGTGGCGAAAGCGGCGTCGACGCCCTGCAGGACGGACGGAAGGAGGTTCGAGAGGGCCTGGCCGCGTTCGTCGAGCCCCGGGCCCGCGTCCTCCTTCGCCCTAGACCGGGCCCTTGCCACGTTCCCTCGCGTCCCGCTGGATCTTCTCCTGGAGCTGCATGAGCCCGTACATCAGCGCCTCGGGCCGGGGCGGGCAGCCCGGCACATACACATCTACGGGTATCAGGTGGTCGACCCCCATGACCACGGAGTAGGACCTGTAGTAGGGGCCGCCGTTGGTGGCGCAACTGCCCATCGCTATCACCCAGCGTGGGTCGGGCATCTGCTCGTAGAGGAGCTTGATCGGGTCGGCCATCTTCTTCACGACCGTGCCGGCGACGATCATCACGTCCGCCTGGCGAGGCGACGGCCACGTGACTATGCCGAAGCGGTCGAGGTCGTGGTGGGACATGTGGGTACTGATCATCTCTATGGCGCAGCAGGCCAGCCCGAAGCTCAGCGTCCACAGCGAGGACTTGCGCGCCAGCGCGAACAGGTCGCTTGACTTCGCCGTAACGGCGTTGGGCAGCACCCTCTCGAATACGCTCTCGCCCGGCTCGTTGCCCTGGTGAGGCCGGTAGCCGTGTCCCAGCTCTATCTCCATTGCAGCACCCCCTTCTTCCACCCGTACACGACGCCGAAGAACAGGATAGCGATGAAGAGGAGCATCTCGTAGAAGACCAGTGGGATCGTCTTGAGGTAGACCATCGCCCACGGGAAGAGGAAGACCGCCTCGACATCAAAGATGAGGAAGAGAATCGCGAAGACATAGTAGCGAATGTTGATCTGGGACCAGCTGTACGGCGCCGGTGGTATGCCGCACTCGTACGGCATGTCCTTCATCTCGGAAGGGCGCCGGGGTGCAATCAGGTAGGATGCCGCGAACGCCCCCAGCACGGCCACGAGGCCGACCGCGGCGACGATCAGCACGGCTCCCCAGTTCAGCGCGTATCCGTCGGGCAAAGTCTATCCCTCGTGCGAGCGGCGGACTGCCTCCAGTTTAACACCCGCTCGAACGGCGCTTCAAACGACCACCTTTGCGTTGCGAGGTCCGAGCCATGACGAGTCTTCCGCGATTCCCATTAGGTGGCCCTCGGAATCTAACTCCAGCTGCCCTTCTACGGCCATTTGAAACTCTCGGGGTGGTTTGTATCATTTGGCCTGACGACCGCAACGAGCTAGGTGGCTGCCCTGCTACAATGAGCGGGCTGCGGGTTAGGTGCAAGCCTCCGGCATCCCATACGAAACCATGCTCAAGTTCCTGGGACGCGGAAAAAGCGAGAAGACTGAGCGGGCCGCCGCGAAGACCCGGCGCGCCTGGTTCTCGCACGTCACTGACCTGTTCCGTTTCGGCAGCCTGGACGACGACCTGTGGGAGGAGCTCGAGGAGCTGCTGATCGCCGCGGACGTGGGCCTCGGGCCCGCCCAGGACCTGCTGGAGAGGCTGAAGGGGCGCGTCAGGGACGAGGGCGTCTCGGACCCCGAAGGGGCGATCGACCTCCTCAAGCAGGAGCTCGTCTCCGTCCTGGACGTGCAGGCAGCCCCGTCCACCGCGAACGGCAAGACCCCGCACACCGTCCTCATGGTGGGCGTGAACGGAGCGGGCAAGACAACGAGCATCGCCAAGCTCGCCCAGCTCTACGTCGACGACGGCAAGCAGGTGCTGCTGGGCGCAGCCGACACATTCAGGGCTGCCGCCATCGAGCAGCTGCAGGTGTGGGGCGGCCGCGTCGGCGTGGAGGTCATAGCCCACAGGCAGGGAGCCGACCCGGGCGCCGTCGCCTTCGACACGCTGCAGGCCGCGCGAAGCAGGGGCGTCGACGTGGTGATCATCGACACGGCCGGAAGGCTCCACTCCAAGGTCAACCTCATGGAGGAGATGAAGAAGGTGCGGCGGGTCCTCTCGCGGCATGACGACAGCGCATCCGTCGAGGTGATCCTGGCCATGGACGCGACCACCGGCCAGAACGGACTGGCGCAGGCCCGCGCGTTTACCGAGGCGATACAGTGCGACGGCGTCTTCCTGTCCAAGCTCGACGGCACGGCCAAGGGCGGGGTCGTCGTCGCCATAGCCGCCGAGCTGAAGCTGCCCGTACTCTACATCGGCACCGGCGAGCAGCTGGAAGACGTTGCCCCGTTCGACCCCAGGGAGTTCATAGACGCCCTGTTCGCGTCGCCCGGCGCCGCATGAGTCGTGCGCGGATAGGGCAGGCTCTGCTCGCACCCGGCAGCCCCGGCCATGACTGACGTCCTGCTTTGGGTACTGGCGGTCGAGGCCGTTGGACTCGTCGCTTTCCCCATCTGCTTCTTCCTGTTCCCATCCCTGGGCGACCGCGGATTCGGGATCAGCAAGCCCCTGGGCATCGTCGCCGTTTCCTATCTCTCCTGGGTTTTGAGCGCCGCCCAGCTCGTCCCCGCCACACAGGTCACCCTCGCGCTCATCCTGGCCGTATTCGCCGCCCTGAGCGGCACGTACGCTTGGAAGCAGCGCGCAGGCCTCATCGCTTTCATCAAGAAGGAGCGCGCTTCCCTGCTGGCAGCCGAGGCGCTGTTCCTGGCCGTATTCGCGGCCTGGACCCTGTACCACTCCTACGACCCCAACATCGCCGCCACAGAACAGCCTATGGATTTCGGCTTCCTCAACGCGTCGGTCCGCACCTACCTGGGCGAGCCCGAGGACCCCTGGCTGCGGGGCGAGTCGATCAGCTACTACTACTTCGGCTACTGGATGATGGGTTCCCTCGCCAAGCTGACCGGCATCCACACGGCGGTCGCATACAACCTGGCCCTCGCCCTCATACCGGCCCTCGCCGCAATCGGGGTCTTCTCACTCGTGGCGGGCATGGTCCGCTCGGAATCCAGGGGCCTGAGGTATGCCATGACGGCGGGCTTTGCCACGGCCGCGTTCCTGGTGCTCGCCGCGAACCTGGAAGGCGTGCTCGAGTTCATGAGAGCCAACGGGCTCGGCTCTGCCGGCTTCTGGCAGTGGATCGGCATCGACGGCCTAGACGAACCCCTGCCCGTACCTGGCGAGTCGTGGAGACCCCAGGAGTTCCTCTGGTGGTGGCGCGCCACCCGGGTCATAGGGTCATTCGACGGGGACGCCACGCTCGACTACACCATCCACGAGTTCCCATTCTTCAGCTTCATCCTGGGCGATCTCCACCCGCACGTGATGTCCATACCCTTCGTCGTCGCGTTCCTGACGATGCTCTGGGCCTACCTGCGCTCACCGCAACAGGGGCGACCCCTCCTTGGGGCCTCAGATGGAGATGGACGGATCTCCCTGGCGGCCCTTGGCCGGAGCGCTGCGCTGCCCGCCGCCATGGGACTCGCGCTGGGCTCCCTCGCCTTCACCAACATGTGGGACCTGCCCGTCTTTGCCGCGCTCCTTGTCGGCGTTGCCGGAGTCAGGGCCTACTCGGCCCGCCAGGATGACCTGGGCGCTCTGATCGGGCAGACCGCATCCGCCACTCTGCCCATCATAGCCCTGGCCCTGGTGCTCATAGCGCCGTACCTCGTCTCCTTCGGCAGCCAGGTATCGGGAATCGGCGCGGTCGGCGTGTACGCCACGAGGCCGCCGCACCTGCTGATCGTCTGGTCGCTGTTCCTGCTCGCCGTTGTCCCGGTCGTCGTATCCGTGTTCCTGAAGACCACCGTAGACCGCAGCTGGCGCCTCCCCTCGGGGATATCGCTGGCAGTCGGGTTCCTGCCCTTCGTCGTATGGGCGGTCCTCAGTTTCGGCGGGGACGCTAGCCCAGTTGCGAGGCTGCTGTGGGTGTTGCCGTTCGCCCTGCTCATCAGTGCCGCAGTATTCGGCGCCCTCTGGCTGGCGAAGCGGGACAGCACTCCGCGCGGCCTGGTATACACGCTAATGCTCGCGGCGCTCGGTCTCCTGTTGATCATGGGTCCCGAGCTTCTCCACGTCGACGATGGCTTCGGCGGGGCCCTGGAGAGGATGAACACCGTCTTCAAGCTCTACTACCAGGCGTGGATACTCCTGTCGGTCGCTGCCGGGTACGCCGTCTACCACATGCTCAAGCTCAGGGATCGGGCGGAGGGCGGCGCGCTAACCCTCGCGCGGGTCTGGACGGCTGCGTTCGTCGTGCTGCTGGCCTGCTCCGCCTACTATCCGCTGGCGGCGGCCGCTACCAAGGGGGACCCCCAGGGGCGAAGCCCAACCCTCGACGGGCTGGCGCATCTGCCTTCCGACGAGCGCGCCGCGATCGAGTTCATCCGCACTGACGCAGGGCGAGACTCCGCGGTGCTGGAGGCGTTCGGGAACGACTATTCCCCCCACGGCAGGGTCTCCTCCAGCACGGGCGTGCCCACGGTCCTCGGCTGGGCCGGCCACGAGATACAGTGGCGCGGCTCCCATGAGCCCCTCTCGGGCAGGAGTGAAGACATCCAGGCCATCTATACGACGGAGGACGCGGAGGTGGCGCGAAGACTGCTCGACAAGTACGGCGTGGACTACGTCTATCTCGGCGAACGGGAGCGACAGGCCTACGGCGAGGCCGGCTTGGCGAAGTTTGGCGAGTTCATGGACGAGGTGTTCCAGCAGGGCAGCGTTACGGTGTACCGCCGGGGAGGGTGGAGGCGCTGAACGCCTCCCACGTCTTTCGCAGTCCCTCGGCCAGCGAAGTCGACGGACGCCAGCCCAGCAGGTCGTGCGCCCTGGTCGAGTCCAGGCAGATCCGTCTCACATCCCCCGGTCGCTCGTCGGCGGGCTGAGGAGGCAGGTCGTAACCGGACACCGCCGACATCGCGCGAAAGAGCTCATGGACAGATGTCTCGGCCCCGCTCCCGATGTTCACCGTGAGCGAGTTCCCCGATTCCAGGGCCAGCTCGTGCGCGTCCACCACGTCGTCCACGTACACGTAGTCCCGGGTGTGCCCGCCGTCGCCGAATATGGTCACCGGCTCGCCGCGCGCCATCCTCGATGCAAAGATCGCGACCACACCCGACTCGCCGTGGGGGTCCTGCCGCGGCCCGTATACGTTGGCCGGGCGCAGGACCTTCACCCCCATGGACGCAGGCAGCAGGACGGGCAGGTACTGCTCCACTGTACACTTGCTCAACCCGTATGGGCTTATGGGGCGCTTGGGGTGGTCCTCGTCGCACGGCAGGTACTCCGGCTCGCCGTACAGCGCGCCCCCCGTGTTGGCGTAGACGAGCTGTGAGCACCCCGCCATCACCGCGGCCCGGCAGACGTTGATGCCGCCCACGACGTTCACCATGGCATCGCGCCCCGGGTCGGACACCGACGCCGGCACAGACGCCTGTGCGGCCCAGTGGCTGATCGCGTCCGGTCGAAGCGATGCGGCGAATTCCGGAAATCCAGGGTCACTGATGTCGATTTCGACCAGCCGCGCCTCAGGATTCACATTCGTCCGCCGACCTGACGAGAGGTCGTCCGCCACGACTACCTCGTGGCCATTCTCGACCAGCCTGTCGACTATGTGCGAGCCTATGAACCCGGCCCCGCCCGTTACCAGGACGCGCAATCGAACCTCCTGCGGGATGCTCTTCCACGGCCCGCGCGACAATTCTATGTCCGAGAAGCCATCCGGGCAATCCAATCCGGTGGGACCCTGGGCTGCCGAATATGATGGATAGGGCACTCGGCAGGGTGCTATTGTAGTCTCAGTATGCCCTCGCCGTGAATGGGAGCTGCGCCATGCCCATAGAGATACCCGTACGCGAAACCTGTCCCTACTGCAGGAACCTGCGGGGTGAGATAGAGGCCGACGAGGAGCGTACAAAGCGCTTCGCGTATGTCGAGCGGGTCGAGCAGGCCGTCGCCATCGTCAATCCCTACCAGGTGAGCCCCGGCGCCCTGCTCGTCATGACCAAGCGCCACGCGCCGACGGTACTCGACCTCGAAGAGGACGAGGCGGTGGCGATGGCCCGGCTGGTCAGGCGCGTCGCCCACGCCGTCCACGACGCCCTCTCTCCCGTTGGGTTGAATATCTACCAGAACAACGGGGTGGCCAGCGGCCAGACCATACCCCACTACCACGTCCATGTTGTGCCGCGCTATTCGGGCGATCAGCCAGAGATATTCCTGGCGAAGAACGCAAAGCTCATCCCCTACGAAGAGAGGGCCGAGCTCGCTCGCCGAATCGCGGACCGGCTGCCTCGCTGACCGCCGGGGGCGCCGGAAACGGCAATCGGGGTACGACTCCCGTGGGAGCGTACCCCGATTGCGTCAATCTAGTTGGGCCTATTGGAGCGGCGGTCTAGTTGCCCGTACAGGTCGGCAGGCCGAGACCGGCCTGGTCGTTGTCGGTAACGGCAGCCAGCCCCTCCGGCACGCAGCCCGTCAGCCGGTTGCCGCGGAGCCGCCATCGTTCGAGGTTCTCCAGGTTCCCCAGATCGCTCGGTATGCTGCCGCTCAGCCTGTTGTCGTGCAGGAGCAGCTGCCGCAGGTTGGCGAGGCCGCCCAGCTCGCTCGGTATGGACCCGGTGAGCACATTGCCGTATAGGGACAGCCAGACCAGGCTGGCAAGGTCGCCCAGCTCGCTTGGAATCGGCCCGTTTAGGTTGTTGTCCTGTAGCAGCAGGTGGGTGAGGTTGGAGTTGCCGCCCAGTTCTGCCGGGATGGAGCCGCTAAGCTCGTTGCGGTGCAGGTAGAGCCTCCTCAGGCTTGTGAGCCCGCCCAGCTCAGGTGGAATCGTCCCGGTCAACTCGTTGTCATATAGAGTCACCCAGTCGAGGCTGGGCATGCTGGCCAGCCCCGCGGGGATCCCGCCCGACATCTGGTTGTCGTGGGCGAACAGCCTCTCCAGGCTGGTCATGCCCCCTCCAAGCTGGTCCGAAATGCCCGTCAGCCTGTTGTCGTACAGGAAGAGCTGTTCCAGGTTGGCGAGGCTGTCGAGAGCGCCCGGGACCTGTCCCGTCAGGTTGTTGCGGTGCAGATAGAGCACAGACAGCTCGCTCAGTCTCCCCAGCGCATCCGGGATCGTCCCATTCAGCTTCTCCTCTGTCGCGCCGGTCTCGGCGTTCGCATTCCGGCCATGGAGCCGTAGCTGCACCACGCGTTCCGGTGTGTCCGAGAGGACCACGCCGTACCAGTCGTCTATCGGCGTGCCGGCCATCCAGTCCAGGGACCTCGTCGAACCAGTGCCCTCCAGCGAGCTCTTTGCAGCAAGAAGCGCCTCGCAGTCGTTTATCAGGCCGGTGTTGTCCCTGTCCGTTACCGCGCCGCCCGTAACGCACACGCTGGACATCGGGGTGCCCGTGAGTGTCTCCGACCACATTCCGCCGCCGTTGCTGTTCACGGCGCGGACCTGCACGTCGTATAGTGTCCCGTCCGTCAGCCCGCTAAAGGTGTGCTCCAGGTCGCCGCCGGACTCCGAAGTCCAGATGCCCTCCAGCACCGTCCAGCTTGCGAGGTCCGTCTCGTCTTCGCCGGTCGGGATGTAGCGAAGATCGTACGAGGTGATATCCGAGTCGCCGGACTCATCAGGGGCCGTCCAGGCAACGTCGAGCCTCTCTCCGCCCACGTTGACATCGACAGAGTCCAGGCTGGCGACGCCAGGTGCTCGCGCATGCCCGTAGACCGAAATGGCATACCCGGCGATGGCGCCCCCGGCCGCAGGAATGCGGTCGGTGATGTGAAGCTTCCAGTCCCCGTTGGGGTCTTCTCCCAAGTGCTTTGCGGAGCCGAACTGGTATGGGCCGTAGACGGGAATGAAGCCCTCGCCGAAGAAGTTGTTGAGTCCGTCGTAGGTGTCGTAGGGAACGGACAGGATAGAAATCGCCCCGGACGGCGACTCCAGCAGGATCTCCAAGTCTCTGAAAGAGTCGTACTCGAACGCGATCGTGACCTCGACGAACTCGGTGAACCCTATGTCGCTTTCAACCGTGAGGGTATGCGTGGTCGTGGTCGCGCTGCCATAGGCCTTCGCGTCTGGAATCTCAATGTAAAGCTCCTCGTCTGAGCTCACAGAGTCCACCTGCATCTCGGGCAGGTTGGTCCAGCGCTTTGCGAGAGCCACTGCGCCCGCGGCATTGACCACGCCGAAGCCGTACTCGTGGTTGAAGTGATAGCTGTCGGTCGAGGAGACGGGGTGCTTGGCCGCGCCGTCATCCCATCCCAGGCTTGCGGGGTCGTTCTTGCTGGCCGAGGCGGCGAGAATCAGCTTGACGTCGCGCCAGGTCAGATCGGCATTAGCGCTGCGGGTCAGCGCGCCCACTCCCGAGACAAGGGGCGCCGCCGCGGAAGTACCTCCGAAGTCGTGGTAGTAGCGGTCGGAGTTCTCGGTCGTCAGGATGCCCCGGGCTCCGCCGAGGCTGCCCGGCCGGTCGTTGGACGGGGCGCAGACCCACAGGTTCGCACCCATCTCCGAGTACCCGGCCCTGCGGCCCTCGCTATGCACGGAGCACGCCGCGGTCACGGCATGGGTATTGGCGAATCCGTCCAGGTTCGAGTCGTCGCCCAGCAGGTGCCCGTTTCCGGCGGCGAAGACGTAGAAGATGCCCCTGCCGTCGTACCCCTCGGTGATGCCGGCGTCGATCGCCTGTCTCCACAGCGAGAAGGCGGGACTCGCACCCGGGCCGTCGGCTGGACCCCAGCTATTGTTGGATACGGCCGTGACGCCCAGATTGCGCGTCATCGCATCCAGCAGGTTCGGGCCGGTAGAGTTCAGACCGGACAGGAAATTGTAGCCGTAGACCGTGGCCCTGGGCGCAACGCCACGAACCCCGATGTCGTTGTCCCTGGCCGCAATCATGCCCGACACGTGCGTGCCGTGGTGGTCGAGTGGGCTGTAGATGTTGCCTTCCTCGGAGTAGTCGTGGTTGAGCTCGCTGTTGACGTTTTCCTTCAGGTCCTCATGGGTGTGGTACATCCCGTCGTCGACAACGACGACGTTTATCCCCTCTCCCATGATTCCCTCTTCCCAGACCGGTTGGACGTTGATGTCCTGCCACTGGGAGCTGCCCAGGTGCCACTGGCACGAGTAGAGGGGGTCGCTTATGTCGGGATCGTTCAGCGCAGCGGTGTCGGCCGCACAGTTAGCGAGCATCTCCGTGTACTCCATATCCTCTTCGAAGAAAATGGCGTACGGCACCGACTTGACCGGCGGTCCTTCCTCCTCCTCCTCTTCTCCTATGGGCAGGAAGTCGAACAGGCTGGGGGCCCCGGGGCTGGTCACCTTCAGGTAGTAGGTGCCCGGCTCGAAGTCCTCGAACATGTCCATGCCTATTGGGAACAGCGCTCCAAACCCCCTCAGGGCTATCGGCGATACGTTCGCCGTGAGCTCATCGCCGTCAGCGTCCAGGAGAACAAAGTCGAGCGGGAGTAAGTTCGAGGTTCTGGCATCGACGATGACGTGCTTCTTCTCGGTGAAGTCGAGCCGGAAGAAGTCCACACCGTCCCCTGTGTCGACCGTGCCCCCGTCGGGGGCGCCCAGGACCAGCGGCTTTGCCGTCTCGATGGAGCTTCCAGGGTCCGTTATCGCCCGGGCGTGCAGCGTGTAGTCCCCGGTCTTCCCGAGGTAGCTGACGACTATCGCATAGTAGACACCCGGGTGTACCACTCTCCTAATGCTGAAGGCGCGAATCTGGTCGTCGAAGAAGCCGTCGTCGTTCAGCGCGACCAGTGTCCCTTCACTGTCGTACAGCCCCGCGAAGGTGTCGAACTCGCCCTCCTGGTATACCCACAGGTCCGTGGGCCCAGACGCGTTCGACAGGTCGAACCTGAAGACGTCGCGGTCGTCGCCGGGGTCGATGCTCGCCTCTACCGATGTCCCCAGCTCCACAGGGGTAGCCGTGTCGAAGGAGTTGCCGTGGTCGTCGCCGTCCGTCTGGCCCCCGACGTTGCTGGCGATCAGGAGGAACCCCATCGCGACGGCCGCCGCGGTCAGCAGCCCCCTGGCCACTGAAGGAAGCGAGAGCGAGTAATGGGAAGGGATGAAGTGCATGGCGTTGTTTCTCTCCGTGGCCGGTGTGGTCTTGACGGTGGATGTGTTGAATGGACGGATGCCCTACTTTGCCTCGAACTGCGTCCACCAGTTGGGGCTCGAAACCTCTACGCCGTCCTGGGCCGCCAGCGAATTCGCAAGCTCCAGAGACGGGAAGCCCGGGGCCGTATTCACCAGGAATCCATTGGGCAGGAATCCCAGTGGCTCTACCAGGTCCATCGATATGCCGTTCTGCGAGAAGAAGCTCTCGATCTGGTCCTCGTCCCACTCGGAGCTTAGCGAAAGCAGCACGCCTCCGGGCAGCGTCATCAGCCCGCCGCCTGATTGCGAGCGGAAGACCGGTAGGGCGTCCTGGGACCCTCCAGCCTGCTTCCTGACGATGCTGTCGGTGGCCCCTCTGGCGACCACTATGTCGTTAGCCGTGATCTTGGAGGTCTCTTCGACGACAAGATCATCTTGGAGCACGACGTTGAGCGTCCTGTCGCCGTCCTGCCACGAGTAGACATTCCCATCGTCCTTGATTGCGGCGGCGGCCTCTGAACGGCTCACTGCGGGGCCACTGGTGACCGGCGAGGTCTGTGGCTTGTACCCCTCCTCGACCTGCAGCTTGACCGGAGGGTCCGGAAGCTCCAGCGGCGTCGGCGGGGGTGGATCGGCAGGTTCGGAAGCCAGCACCCCGCCGGCCACGACTATCGCTCCCAGGGTCCCGGCCAGCAGCACGGCGGCCGCGACGATCAGCACAGGGGTAGCACGTAATTGAAACTTCATCTCAGTTTCTCCTCCTCTTTGCGAGAGGACACGCGGGTATATGGGTTGTGGCCAGCATCGGGAGGGCTGCACAGGCCCTAACAACTATGTTACACCAAGCGTCGCCCGCAGTGCCGCGCAGATCGGGCGGGAGAGGTGCCTGCGGCTCTCTTCGATGTGTCTTGCGGGCGGGGCCCCACCTCCAGCCGCAGGCTACAGCTTCTTGAGGAAGTGGACCTGGCGGGCCAGTTCCGAAAAGCCCATCGACGTGTAAAGGCCGTAGCCCACCGCGTTCGTCTCCAGCGTCTCGATCTTCGCGTGAGTCATGCCTGCGGCCCTGAAAGCGTCCAGCGCGTGGTCGATGAGCATGCGCCCTACGCCCATGCCCTGGAATGCGACCCTGACTGCGACGTTCGGGATGTGCCCGATGCCCGAGGCCTCGTCCCTCCACGAGGTCACGTAGCCGACGACCGCCCCGTCGACCTCGCCGACGAATATGGCGCCCGTCTCCCTCGACACGTCCACGTCGATGTGACGGGCCTTGCGAGCGCGCCAGTCCTCGCCCCTGAGCAACCCCTCCCGGCGCTCGATGGTCTGATCGAGCGCAATGCCGTCGAACGCCTCGACGGTGATCTCCTTCACCACTCGCAGGTCGCCGTCCTCATAGGGGCGAATCAGCAGCCGCGCGGCAACATCACGTCGCTGGCCGCTCATCGGGTGGTCACAGCCCTTGCCTGACTGCGGAGCATAGGCCGCCTAGTCGGCGACGGCTGCTTCTTCGCGGCCGGCCTCGACCTTTTCGCGGATGCGGTCGATGCGCCAGTCCTCGATCTTCATCGGCTGGCCGGTGCCGCCCAGGCGGAACATCAGCACCTCGGCCATGATGCTCACCGCGATCTCCTCCGGCGTCCGGCCCCGCACGTCCAGGCCCACCGGCGACCGGATCTCGCGAATGCGCTCGATGGGCAAGCCGGTCCGGATCAGGTCCTCGTAGATCAGGATCGTCTTGCGCTTGCTGCCCAGCAGGCCCACGTACTTGGCCGGGGTAAGCGCCGCAGCCTCCAGCGCCACGTTGTCGTACCGGTGGCCCCGCGTGGCGATGATGATGAAGGTGTTCGGGTTGATGGGAAGCTGCGGCAGGGCCGTCTCGGGCTTCTCGGCCACGATGATGTCCGCCTCGGGGAAGCGGTCGGAGTTGGCGAACTCCTCCCGGTCGTCCGTCACGAATACCCTGAAGCCCAGAGTGGCCGCCAGGGGCGCTATCGCCTTGGAGACGTGGCCGCCGCCGCACAGCACC
The DNA here is from genome assembly GCA_965116315.1 of Dehalococcoidia bacterium. GTDB lineage: Bacteria > Chloroflexota > Dehalococcoidia > Lucifugimonadales > CAJWER01. The sequence continues at coordinate 3,236,185 of OZ220672.1, read as the reverse complement.
ATCTGGGGCGGGGTCGTGTACGCCTCGACAAAGAACTCCGGGCCGTCGCGCATGGTCACGAACTCGTTCTTGCCGTGGACCATCAGCTCGCGCGCCCGCTTGACCGCCTCGCGGTCCATCTCGGGCGAGCCCAGCGTGCCCTCGGTCGAGCCGTCCTCGCGCATGAAGAGCCGCGCGCCCAGCGTCCCGGCCCCGTCTCCCGCAGCCGTCACCGTCGCAAGCGCCACCGCCGGCCCGCCCGCGTAGGCTGCGTCGATCTCGCGGGCGTAGTCCAGGTAGCTCCCGGCCTCGTACACCGGGTCGATCAGGAAGTACATCGTGCCGCCGCACACGAGCCCGTCCTCGGCGGCCAGGTCCTCGTTCAGCTCGTAGTCGCGGTACTGCGCGGAGCCGCCTCGCTTCATCAACTCCTGCGCGGCGAACCATATGTCGCCCTCGACGCATCCGCCGCCCAGCGTACCGACGCCCGAGCCGTCGTCGCGCACCAGTAGCTTCGCGCCGGGCTTCTGTGGCGTCGAGCCCTTGGTGCGCACCACCGTCGCCACGACCACGGGGCGCCCGTCGTCCAGCTCAGTCGCCGCCTCGTGAAATACTTCTCTCATGGCAATTCACCCACTCACATAGCGCCACATTGCGGCTGGAAGAGGGTCGCCATGCTGAGCTGCCGATGCCAGCCATCCCTGCATCGCGTCCTCGATCATGGCCACGGCCTCTTCGAACGTATCCCCTTCCGTGAGGCAGCCGGGCAGCTCTGGCACCGAGACGACGTAGCCGCCCTCCTCGGCGACCTCGAACTGCATCTCGACGCCATCCTTGACGATCTTGAACGTGTCGGACGGCTTTAGCTTGAGCATGGCCCGCTCCTTCGCGCCATTATAGCAACACCTAGGGGCCGAACAGGTCCTCGATGTCCTGCTCCACCTGCGCCTTCATCTCCGCGGCGTCGCGCCAGCCCAGCGACCTGTAAGACTCCTCCGAGCCGTACTCCCTCGTCTTCACGACCACCGGCATCGGCACGGCGTGGCCGAACACCAGCGCCTGCTGCTTCGACTCCAGCCGGGCCAGGACGGCCCGCAGCTTGCGGCTGCCCGACGCGCCAGTCAGCACCGAGTCGATGTCGCGCTCGCTGTCCAGCAGGCACGTGATCTTCGTGCCGAGCTGGCTCATCACCTCCTCGTCAATGCCGCTGGGCCGCTGGTCGACGACCAGCAACGTCACGTTGTACTTCCGCATCTCCCGCGCGATGGTCCCGAATATGGTCTGCGACGCAACGCCCGGCGTCAGGAACTTGTGCGCCTCCTCGATCGTGATAACCAGCGGCGTCGGCTCCCGGCTCCGGTCGTCCGACGCCAGCTCCTTGCGCTCGGCGTACCGCTCGTAGATGCGCCTCGTGAGCAGGTTGGCCACCAGTATGTACGCTGCCAGGTTCCGGCCGTACCTGCCGAACTCCAGTACCACGTGCATGCCCCGGTCCAGGTACCGCAGGATGTGCTCGACCGAGCCCTGCCCCTTCTCCTCCATGAACCCCAGCCGCCCGAGCCTCTGCATCCGGTTCTTCAGGCTCCACAGGGCGTTGACGTTCACGCCGGTAGCGTCGGCCAGCTGCGCAACGTCCTCGCGGCCGGACACCGCCAGGAACTCCGACAGCCAGCTCTTCCCGTAGTACCCTCGCAGCGAGTGGGCCGCGTCCGCCGCCACCTCGGACAGGTCGAGCGTCTCGCGCAGCAGCACTATGTCGTCCGGCTCCACCTCGTCGTAGCCGATCCGCACCACGTAGTCGGGGGTCAGGCCCCTCCGCTTCGAGCTCTCCTCGTCCAGCGAGAAGACCGCCACCTGCGAGTGGAACAGCTGCTTGAGCCCCTTCACCTCCGATCCCGCCTCGCTGTAGCCCCGCCAGCCGTACTCGCTTTCCATGTCGAACACCAAGTTCACCGCCGCGCCGCTCTGGAGGATGCCTGCCAGCAGCAACCGCGTCAGGAACGTCTTGCCCGTGCCGCTCTTGCCAAACACGCCGTTGCTGCGCACCACCAGCTCCGGCACGTCCAGGCACAGCTTCGTGTCCATGTCCAGCGGGCTGCCGATCCAGAAGTGGCCGTCGCCCTCGCCCCCGAAAACGCGCTCGATGTCCTGCTCCGTGGCTGACGCCGCCGCCGCAAAGTGGGGCGGCACGGTCTTGGCCGGCTGCGGGCCCTCCAGCAGCACCTCCGGGTCGTCGCCGGCGATGGTGAGCATCGGCTCGACCGTCAGCGCGCCGTACGCCGCCGTGCCTGATATCACCTGGGCGACATACGGGTCCGACAGGTCTGGCGGGCTCGCACTCAACGTGGCGTCCGTCGAGCCCAGCGACACGTCCGTGACCACGCCGAAGAACCGCATCCGCTCGCCCTGCAGCGTCACGAATGTGCCGACCTTCACCCCCTCGACCGACGAGTCGGGGTCGAGCCTGACCTGCACGCCCTCGGTCAGCGACCCCGACACGACCATGCCGAGCCTGCCGCCGACCTCGCTCATGGAATCGCCGTTCGTCATAGCCTCTTCAGTATCCCGGTGAGCCGGTGAAGCTGCCCCGGCAGCAGCCCTGCCAGCTTGCGTCCCGCCTCCAACCGCACCTGCTCCGGCTCGGGGTGGGCATCGGCAAGTTGCCGCAGGAACGCCGCCGTCACGTCGTCCGGCGAGCCCGCCGGTGACGCCAGCAGCGAGGGCAACAACTCCAACTCGCCGGCGACCTCCACCAGTTCCGGCGGGCTACATGCGGATACGATCTCGTGGATGCGCGGGGGCGTGGGCGCGAGGAAGCGGCTCAGCTCTCCACCGCTCCGGTGCGCCACCACGACGGCCTCGAGCTCGGTCGACATCAGCCGCGCAAGCTGCGGGTGCTGCCTGTACACGGCCTCCGACGACTCCTCGCCCCGGCCCATCGCCACGGCCCGCCGGCCTGGGTCGAGGCTCTGCGTCGTGACCTCGGCGACGACGCCGTACACGCCGCCCTCGCTCCGCACGAGCGACCCCAGCGGCGGCGCGCCATACAGCTCGTGGCACTGCACCACGAACCGCGACGTCGACGCCTCCACCACCTCGCCAACCCGCGCGTCATCGGTTGTATCGGAATTCGACCCTGCCATAGCCCAAGATTCTACCGCAGAGGGCGCGGAGAGCGCAGAGGGTAAGAGCGATGAGGAGCACCATGCAGTGGGAAGGGTTAGAATCACACCCGGCGGACTTCGAGACAACTGCCGGGGAGCAGCCATGACCCGACTCGCGGACGTGAACACCACCGACATTGTCGGCGCCATCGAGCTGGCGCGGAACGCCATGTGCAGCATCTTCGACCCGAACGGGGACGACGTGCCCTACTTCCGCGTGGTGATTCGGCCCGAGGCGTTCTTCGGCATGCCCCTGGAGAGCCACGTGCCCGGCCGGCACCTCAACGCCCTCCTCAATGCCGAGGACGCCGCGGGACTGGACGTCAACGAGGACATCATTCAGAAGTTCGCCAACGCGTGCTTCTACTCATACAGCGGCCCGGTGCCGTTCCCGCTCGACCGCAGCGACGGCACGTACGACTCGCCCGTCGTATTCAACCCCCACCACATACGCGAGGGCTTCCACGCCCTCAACGCCCTCGTCGAGTACCGCGGCTCCGAGAGGGCGGCCGAAGTCGCCGCGGCCAGCATCGACGCTGTCCTCGACTACTGGGACCCCGGCGCCGAGTGGGACTACGACCGCCTCGAAGGCGAGGGCGTCGTCGTCCAGCGCTCGCGGTCCTTCATCTCAGGCGTGGCGAGGGCGATCGGCCCCCTGGTCAAGTACTACAGGACGACCGGATACGCCCCGGCCCTCGAGCTCGCCATCGTCCTCAAGGAAAAGTGCCTCGACGGCTACTACACCCCCGAGGGCTCCTTCGACCCGGACCTGTTCGGCACTCACGCCCACTCGGTGACGTGCACGATGTCGTCCCTAGCGCAGCTTGCCGACCTCACCCACGACTCGACGCTGATGGGGACCGTCAGGGCCTTCTACGACAACGGGCTGTGGGCGATGCGCGACGAGACCGGGTGGTCCCGCGAGCACGCCGTCGGGGACAACGGGGCGCCCGACGAGGGCGAGATGAACAACACCGGCGACATCCTCGAGACCGCGCTCATCCTCGGGCGCTGGGGTTACACGCACTACTTCCACGACGCCGAGCGCATCCTGCGCTGCCACATCCTGCCGTCCCAGCTGCGGGACATCTCGTGGATCCCTGCGCCCGACAACCCCGATGGCCTCGACACCCTCCGCGATGTCGCCCAGCGGCAGCAGGGAGCGTGGGGGTTCCCCGCGCCGTTCGGGCACCAGCCGCTGGAACAGCGGGACGGCGGGCGGATGCGCTTCAACACCGACGTGGTCGGGGGCACGGTCGGATCACTGTGCGAGGCGCTCCGGGAGATGACCTGGTTCGACGAGACTGGCCACTGGGTCAACCTCCTCTTCGACCACGAGACCCCGGACATCGAGGTGCGCTCGGCCTACACCCACCCGGCCCTGAGCGTCCGGCTGAAGACCCCGGCGCCCCTCTTCGTCCGCATCCCCCCTTGGTGCGACCCCAACTCCGTGACGGTAACCGGCGCCAACGACAAGCCGCGCCTCACCAACGGCTACCTGTTCCTGCCGAACCCACCCGTCAACCGACCAATCACCTTCGCGTACGACCTCCGGACCACGGAGATCGTACTCCACCACCTAACCCGCGACATCCGAGTCCGCCTACACGGCGACCAGGTGGAGGCGATGGAGAATCATGGTGCGGATCTAACCTTCTTCCCCCCGCTGTAACGGGACTGTTGCGACCCCCAGTGCTCTGAGCGTGACACCCAGCCACTCCCACATCACCATACCGGCGAAAGCCGCACCCTGGCCGCCAGTCTGCGTTGAAGCGCCTAAGCACGTAGCGTCGTCTGAGATGTGGTGCCGATGGGCATCTGAGAGTCGCACTGAGCGACCCACCTTCCGCCTACAACCACCGCAGTCGCTTGGATAGGGCCTTCTCCGATGTTTGGACGGGCATATCCCTCTCGTACAGAGCCTGCTCCACCAGTTCGGTGAAGTAGCGGCGGTCCGCGCCGTTGATCACGGCCTTCTCGTGGGCTTCCATGAGAGCGACCGGGTAGCCGCGGCCTCGCTGGGCTTGGTCAATCACCAGGGAGTGGGCTAGAGCGAGGGCCGCCTCGTCACCGGACGTCCACGACGGTACCTCGACGCGCGCGATCTCGTCGCCTGTGTTTACGTAGAAGAAGTCGATGCCAATCCCACGGTAGTGGTCCCGGATGATCCCCGACGACGCGCCGAACAGCCCCGACCGCTCGCCCGGCTCCAGCTTCTCCGCGAATATCGTCCGGTCCTGCACGTCCCCGACGCACCTGTCGCACGGCACGGCGACCGCCTCGCACCGTGTCGCCGACGCGCCGCTCTCGCACACCGCGTAACGCAGGGCCGCTGCCGCCTCGGTGTACCCCGGCATGCTGACGTACCCCGCCAGCGCCAGCGGACGCTCCGCAGCCAGCGCCCCCAACTCCTCCAGCGCCGCGGCGAAGCCCTCCTCGACCAGCTCCCGGCGCACGAAGTCGCCGTAGCCCCGGCCGATCAGGCCCAGCATCACCAGCGGACCGTCGACCAGCGCCAGCGTCGGCAAGTCGCCCGGCAGCGACCGCACGACCTCCACCAGCCGCAGCATCTCCTCAGCGGTGCGCTTCGAGCCCAGCACGGCCCCCTCGATCCGCTGGTCGGCACCGCCGCCGGGGTCGTGTATCACCATCTCGTCCGCCCTGGCGTAGAGCCTCGCCCGTCCGTCCAGCTCCACGTCCGGCCGCGAGCCGTACGTCAGCGCCACGGAGCCCGTGTTGATCAGGAAGCACCGCGCCGCCAGGTGCCGGTCCACGTCGATGTGCGACCCGTCGACGGCCGCCACAGTGTGGTCGTACGGCGCCTCGGGCAGACCGTGAACGGTGTCGGGCGGCTCCTTCACCTCGGGCGCGGCGCCCCCGAACTCGCCTCTGCGCCGCCGTTCCTCGTACGCCTCCACCGGAAAGTCGCGCATCACGTCCAGCGCGTTCCTCAGCCGGTGCTCACGGACCTCCCGGCGCGACCGCAGCTCGTCCGCCATCCCTTCGATCTGCGCCGCCGTGTCGACGAAGTCCAGTGGCACGGCGCCTACCCGACCTCGAGCCGGTCGCCCTCGATCCCCAGCGAGCGCCCGCCGTATCGCAGCGTCACCCTCGATGCCCGCCTCAGCTCGGCGTACACCTGGTCCATGCGGCGCTCGACCTCGGTGCCGGCATCCCTCGTCGGCCTGCGCGACGCGCCCCCGAAGAGGCTCGGCTGGGGCAGGCTCGTCACATAGGCCTGGAGCCTGTCGAGGAACGAGCCGAACGTCGCCGACGACAGCTCATCCAGCGGGCCTCCGTCCTGAGGATCGACGAAGACGAACGACATCGCAATCGAGCCGCCGCCCGCCGGAGCCGGCATCGCCAGAAGCGGCTGAGGCCGGCTCTCGAAGTACTCGCGCGCGCCGTCGGTGTCGAGCGCCACCTCCCGCAGCGCCGCCTGCACGACGCGCAGCAGCGACGACATGTACGACACCGAGACGCTGGCCTGGGCGATCTCGATGCTCAGGGCGTTTGCGCTTGTATCAGCGGGTGTCGTCATGGCCTGCCCAGATTGCGTCGCAAGCTGTCCCCCGTCTCGGTGCCGTTCCCCCTCATCCTAACCTTCTACCGCCAGGGGAGAAGGAACTGTCGCGCTCCCACGGCTCACCGCAGCACCCGCGCATCGCCGACACGCCGCGTGATCCGTTGCTGGTCCAGGTAGTCCATCAGCGCCAGCGAGTACTTACGGCTCCCTCCGAACATGTCCCGCACGTCCGCCACGGTGACCTCGCCCGCCTCCTCGATCTTGGCCCGTATCGCCTCCACCATCTCCTCGTACGCCGACGACTCGAACACCACGCTGTCGCTCACCTTCGTGACTCTGCCATCCTCGACCAGCAGCGATAGGAGCTCCGGGTCGGGTGGGCTGTCCGTCGGCGGCGAGTACCGGTTGGACGCCAGCAGCACCATGTACGCGTCGATCTCCCGCTGCTGCGACTCCGAGACGACCCGCACGTGGTCGGGCCTCCGTACGGCAGGGCCGTCCTCTACGAGCGCTCCGTCCGACTCCAGCAGCGCCAGGGCGGCGCCGAACACGGCCGCCTTCATACCCAGGCGGCTCCGCAGCTCCTCCTTGGACGCGCCGCGGCGCAACGGGAACTTGCCGTGGAACTGCTCCAGGAACGACCGCGCCTTCGCCGATACCCCCGCCCACCCGGCCGCCGTGTAAACCACCGTGCCCTGTACCACCTTGTCCCCCAGCGGTACGACCAGCCGCTCGGACGCCATCTGCTTAATCTCCGACACCACCGCGCCCGGCTCCATGTTGGCCCGCCTCGCCAGCTCGCGCAGGTCGACCGGCTCCGACGCCTCGATGCCCTTGATCAGCACGTCGCGGTCCGAGCCCGCCTCCATCACCGCCAGCCGCTCCAGCAGCGGGGCGTAGTTGCGCCGGTGCCGCTTGGCGTGGGGATCGACCACCCGGCCGCCGCCCAGCGTCTCGTGGTTCGACCGCACCACGAAGCAGTCCCCCTTCACCACGGCCTGGGGCTGCTCGAACTTGATCTGCGCCCACGCCAGGTCGCCCGGCTCGGCCCTGTCCCGGTCCAGCAGCCTCACCCGGCCGACCGTCTCGCTGCTGCCCACGTGTATCGTCGCGAACATGTTGTGCCTGACCGCCCGCGACGCGCCCGGGATCACCTGCAGCCTCACGTCCATGGCCTCCGACGGCGCGAGCCAACCGGGCACCGTGAGCACCTCGCCCCGCTGCACGTCACCCTGGGATATGCCCGCCACGTTCGCGGCTACCCGGTTGCCGGGCCCGATGCTGTCCACCTTGCGCTTGTGGGACTGGAGGCCGCGCACCCGGCTCGTGCGCCCCGTCGGCACTATCTCGACGCTCTGCCCAACGGCCAGGCTGCCGTCGATGAGCGTACCCGTGACGACGGTGCCGAACCCGGACATGGTGAACGACCGGTCCACTGCCATGCGCGGGCGTCCCAGGTCGCGGCGCGGCTCGGTCTCGCCCAGCCTCGCCTCTATGGCCGCCGTCAATTCAGGTATGCCCTCGCCCGTCGTTGCCGAGACCGCCAGGATGGGCGAGCCCTCCAGCGAGGTGCCCTCCAGCAGGTCCTCCACGTCGGCCTGCACCAGCTCCAGCCACTCGTCGTCGACCAGGTCGCTCTTGGTGACGACCGCGAGCCCCCGCTCGACCTGCAGCAGGTTGAGGATCGCGGTGTGCTCGCGGGTCTGGGGCATCACCGACTCGTCCGCGGCCACCACGAGCAGGGCCAGGTCGATGCCGCCCACGCCCGCCAGCATGTTGTTCACGAACCGCTCATGCCCGGGCACGTCGACGATGCTGACCTCGTCCCCGCCGGGCAGCGTTAGCCACGCGAAGCCCAGGTCGATGGTCATGCCCCGCTCCTTCTCCTCCCGGAGCCGGTCGGGGTCGATGCCCGTCAGCCTCTCGACTAGCGTCGATTTGCCGTGGTCGACGTGTCCCGCTGTGCCTATGACGAACATGGTTCCGTAGCCGTGATTCTACACCAGCCCTCCCCCAGGCACGCCGTTGGATTGGGTAGGGGCGGACCCGCGTGTCCGCCCGCCGAACAGGGAACTGACGCCCGGCCGTCTGGCAGGGCCTGACATCAACTGTCGTCCCAAGGAGTCCCCGACGAGAGCCTGCCCTGAGCCTGTCGAAGGGCACCCGGGGCGGGGTCCCTCTCGACGCGACTCAGCGCGTCCCCTCAGCACCTGATCGTACGTGTACGGGCCACCGGTGCCCGTGTACCGCTGCAGCGGGGTTGATACTGGCAGTGCCTAGGTGGGTGGGCCGGATCCCACTCCCGTCACACCAGCGGAAGCCGGTATCCAGTCTCCCAAGCCGCTGACAAGGTGGGGGATTCGGGCCGAGTCTCGGGTTGTCAGTCTTATCATCCGGTGCTAGTATGCATTCCAACGGGGGGCCGGATCGAGCCGGGCAAACCGGTAGCGGGGGGTGCAAATCCTCTCCCCTCCACCAACAGCGAATAGAAGGCCTCGGCGTTCAAGCCGGGGTCTTCTCCGTTCCAGACCAACGACCCGCCTGCCCTAGAAGAAGCGGCTGAACACCTCGTTGCCCAGGAGCCGACCCCTGGGCGTCAGCACGAAGCTCCCTCCCGCCGTCTCGAGCAGCCCGTCGTCCGACAGCTCGTCAATTACCTCGCCGTACACGTAGGCCGGCGGCTCCCCGAAGCGGGCCGCGAACAGGGCAGGGTCGACCCCCGTATCGAGCCGCAAGCCCATCATCATCGTCTCGGCCATCTCCAGCCCCCGGTCGACCGGCTCTGCCGCCTCGACGACCGGCACGGACTCTAAAGGCCTGCCCGTGGACTCACGATGCGGCTCCCTGGTCCCCATCCTGCGCACGTATTCCCGCGGCGACCGTATGTTGCGGAAGCGGTGCCCGTCCAAGTACGAGTGCGCGCCGGGCCCGACGCCCAGGAACGGCCGGTTCCGCCAGTAGAGCAGGTTGTGGTGGCTCTCCCGGCCCGGTAACGCCCAGTTCGAGATCTCGTAGTGTCGATAACCTGCCTCGGCTGTCCTCACCTCGGCCGCCAGGTACATGTCCGCCGCCAGGTCGCCGTCCGGCACTGGAACCCTGCCCGCAGCTGCGTCCCGCTCCATCGGCGTCCCCTCCTCCAGGGTCAGGCAGTACATCGATACATGGCTCGGCCGCAGGCCCAGGGCGGTGTCGAGGGTCGCGCTCCACTGCTCCGGCGTCTGGTCCGGGAGCCCGTACATCAGGTCGATGCTCACGTTGGCGAAGCCAGCACGTCGCGCCGCATCGAAGGCGTCGATGGCCTCGCGGGCCGAGTGCCGCCGCCCCAGCACGCGAAGCAGGCCGTCGTCCAGGCTCTGCACGCCGATACTAAGCCGGTTGATCCCAGCCCCCAGCATGGATGCGAGCTTGAGCTCGCCCAGGTCGTCGGGATTGGCCTCGGCCGTGACCTCCGCGTCGCCCGCGAGATCGAACGCCTCTCGGACGGCGTCCATCAGCATGTTCAGGCTGCCCTCAGCGAGGTATGAGGGCGTGCCGCCGCCGAAGAACACCGTCTCGAGCCGCGGGCCGCCCAGGACCTCGCCCCACAGCTCGATCTCCGACTTCAGCGCCGCCAGGTACGGCCCCATCATGGCCTCGATTCCCGCGTACGTGTTGAAGTCGCAGTACGGGCACTTGGTGGCGCAGAAGGGTATGTGGACGTACAGCCCCTCGGGCCGCGACGGGTCGAAACTCACCTGCTTGAATGGCCTCCCATCCTGCTACACTACCTGCCATGGAGCGGTCGCACTTCGAACGCCTGGTGTTCGAGGCCTTCCGGGATCTGCCGGAGGGCCTCAGGTCCTATCTCGAAAACGTCGACGTGGTCGTCGATGACCAGCCTTCGTGGGACCAGCTCGCCGGCCACCAGATAGAGGAGGGGGAAATCCTGCTAGGACTATACGAGGGCGTTCCCCTCACCGACAGGGACGAGTACGGCATGGTCCTCCCGGACAAGATTACCCTATTCCAGGACTCCATAGAGTCCATATGCTCCAGCCGCGAAGAGGTCATCGAGCAGATCAGGCTCACCGTAGTCCACGAGGTAGCCCACCACTTCGGCATAGACGACGATCGCCTCCACGAGCTAGGAGTCGGCTAGGCTCGGGCCTCCTCCCCCTTGATCCCTTGACGGGAGAGGATTGCGGGGAGGGTGAAGCTGCTCAACCTCGCGTTAGCGATCTAGCGAAGAGTGCCGGATGGCCATCAACGTGGCACCAACGAACTCAGACCCAGAAAGTGTAAGGTAATCGGCCAGTGCAGATCGCTCCTCGTTTGGGAGCGCCTGCCAGTCTTCCAGGAATTGGCGCGTCCAGTGCAGGCGATAGTACCGCACGTCCAGTTTGTTTAGCCCCAAGTCGTCTATCGTCCGCAGCGCTCTCTTTCTGGCTTCGGACGGCAATCCACGTATTGGGATGATCTCCCCCGTAGCGGCATCGTAGTCAAGGAATCGCTCTGGCCGGTCCTCATCATCAGAGGCACCCGGGTTAACGTAGCCCCAGTCTATCCAATCCCCTCCCTTGCTCTCATTGCATCTGTGGCAGCTGAAAACCCAGTTGGACCATTGGTAAGCTAACTCAGGAAAGCGGTTCAGTGGCCGGAAGTGATCGACTGTGGGCACCCTTCCGCCGTCACCCACATCGCGCATGCAACGCCGCTCGCAATACCAGCAGTTGCAGCAGGAGCGACTGCCCAGATCCCTCGTGAATTCCTGCCAATGTGAGTCTTCGGGGGTGCTCCCACCCCATCTCGAAAGTACTTGACCCATACCCTAGTAAACTTCCGGGCGTATTCTCGGACTCCACTAGGCTCCGGTCCCCGGTCGATCCATCTCACCGCGGTCTAGCTGCCGTCCTGCGACAAGTCGGACTGCCGAGACTGCAAGAACGCCAGCATCATGTCGCCATAGCGCTCCCTTTGTTGTTCCAAAGGCGTGCTGCTGGAAATGAAGTCCTCGTTGACTTGGCGACGCAGGTGGGCCATCTCCTCCGCTTCGTCGTCGTTGAGCTCTTCCTTGCCCCGCAACTCACGCAAGCGGTTCGCCCGGTCAACTGTTAGCTGGTCGGTCGGCTCGTCAACACCCATGAACGTGCGCAGAATCTCATCCGTAGTCCAGCCGACGATGTCTCGCTCGTTGGTGCTGGCCGAAACCACCCCTTTCGCATCCCGCTTCAGCATATGCACCTGCCCCGCCCGCAACCCAGCCACAACGAACGGCGAGTGCGAGGCCGCGAAAATCTGCAACCCCGGAAAGTGCTTCAGCAAGGCAGGAATCACCCGCCGCTGCCATGTGGGATGCAGGTGATTCTCAATCTCATCTATCAGCAGGATGGCCGGCCTCTTGTTCCATCCCTCGGCGAATTCATAATGATTGAGCATCTTGAAGGCCAGCCACACTATCCATAGGAGCGTCGACTGCGACCCCGAGCTTAGATCGCCGACGTAAATCCGCGCAGAGTCGGCTCCATCCCATCCGATGGGCCTGTCTGCTGGCCTGATGTGGCCGAACGTGGGAGTGTCTGTGGTAGTGATGCCGAGCATCCGGTTAATGGACACGCCTTCAAGATCAGCCATAGGTTGGTCCCCGATGAAGCTGGCATCCAGACCGGTGGGATAGTTCAGAGCGTTGTCGGAAGCGAGCACTTCCTCACAGATAGACTTGGCGCACGAGTGGGTAACTCGCTCTATATTCCAGAAATGCAAAGCCTTTAGCTCGTCACGTGGCAGGTCCTGCTCTCTTTCCTGTTCGAGCATCCTCCGCGCTTTGGCGTATAGCAAATCGATGGCGGCCCTTAGCCTGGCTCCAGAGAACGGCCCGGACAGCACCTCCTCCACTGTCGATCCGTAACAATCCGATTCGCCAACCGCCGATATGCTCGGAAGTCCAGCCCTGGTAGGCCCTAGATATATCACCGGCGGAACTGGCTTGCCGTGGGAGCTGTAGTGCGCTTCAGCCAACTCCCGGTCCGCGCACAATGCGTTCTTCCCCTCCATCCCATCGGATGAGAGTTCCCCTTCTTCCCAGAGAGCCAGATGGAGCAGATCGAACGGGTACGGTTCGAAACCATATGGGCCACCAGTTGCCCGTTCACTCCATTCGCTGATGTCATTCTCTCCGTTGAAGTGTTGGTCAATTGCCGATAGCAGTCTGCTCTTTCCGGTCGCGTTCGCTCCTACGAACACGTTCACGTGCTCGTCGAAGCTGATCTCGACCGGTTCCGTGAATGGAGGAATCTTGCCGAAGCGCATCTTGGTGAGGTGCATATCACATACTCCGCGCAACCATTCTACGCCGGTAGCCGAGTCGCTGCATCACCGCCCCACAGGACCATGTAGCGCTGGGAGAACCGCTAGCTCGCACCACGTTGTGTCTGGGCGCATCACCCCAGTAGCTCTGCCGCCAGCTCCACGAAGTCCCCTACGATAATGTCGGGCTGGTACTCCGACTCCTCCGTCGGGAGTCCGTACCTGTTGACGTAGGCTGCCCTGAAGCCGCACGCCTGGGCGCCCAGGATGTCGAACGAGTGCGCGGCGACCATCATAATCTCGGATGGCTCGCACCCCAGCGCCTGGACCGCCTTGCGGTAGATCCCGGGTGAAGGCTTGAATGCACCCACCTGGTCCACGGATATGATCGCGTCGAACCCTACCGGCACGCTGTTGCCCAGCAGCTCCTCCAGGTACCACTGCTCCCCGTTCGAGAGCGCGACCAGCTTGTAGCGCCCCTCCAGCTCCCGCAGCCCCTGGATGGCATCGCCGAAGGGCCGCAGTCCCTTGTAGGCCTTCATGAACTCCTGGAGCGCCTCGTCAGTGTACGCGACGTTGTGTTTCCTCAGGCAGTAGACGAACGCCCGACGGCACGTCTCAAGGTAGCCACTGTGCCCCAGCATCAGCAGGTTGTCCTGGTACTGCTCGATGCGCTGCCGCTCCCGCCACTCGGCATAGAACGCCTCGCCCGTCATCTCCGAGCCATGCGCCGCCAGGAAGTCGCCAGCCGGACCGGCCAGGCTGCCCCTGAGGTCCATCACCGTCCCGAAAATGTCGAACGCCAGGTACTTCACCCGCGCCAAGCGTCCATCAGCCATGGGCTATGCCCCGTGGATCCCTGGAAGGGAGCCTGTACTCTAATCGTCGTTCCTGCGGAGGCAGGAACCCAGAGGTGCGATGCGGGTAGGGGCTCCCCATACCCGGCTTAGTGGGAGCAGCTACTTGAAGGCTTGGTCCAGTGCTCATTCAGATGCATGCGGGCCCGTAAGTCCCTAGCCTCCGGCAGCGGCGCGCAGCCCCGCAATCGCCTGGGCAATGCACCCGCTGCCGTACACCGCCGAGCCCGCAACCAGCGCGTCGGCCCCGGCGGCCGCCGCGATGCCCGCCGTCGCCGGCCCGATCCCGCCGTCCACCTCGATCTGCGCAGGCAGCCCCCGCGCATCCAACGTCGCCCGCAGCTGCGCTATCTTCGGGACGACCGACTCGATGAAGGCCTGGCCCGCGTAGCCGGGGTTGACGGTCATCACCAGCACCATGTCCAGCTCAGGCAGCACACCGTCGACCGCCGAGGCCGGCGTGCCCGGGTTGATAGCGACGCCCGCCCCCATACCGGCGTCCTTCACCTGCCGCACCGCCTGGTCGAGCCGTATGGGCGACTCGGCGTGCACCGTCATCAGGTCCGCGCCGGCTGCGGACAGGTCGTCCACGAACTTCTGCGGCTCCATCACCATCATGTGGATGTCCAGCGGCAGCGACGTCCGGCTGCGTATCGCCTCGACGATCATCGGCCCGAACGTCAGCGGCGGCACGAACCGCCCGTCCATGATGTCGACGTGGATGCCGTCGGCCCCGCCCGCCTCGGCCTCGGCCACCTGGTCGCCCAGCCTGGCGAAGTCCGCCGACAGGATGGACGGCACTATCCTGACCGCGCGGTCAGCCACCGGCCTCCGCCTCCAGCGCCCGCTCGGCCGCCTCAATTGCCTGCAGCACCTGTTTGGACGCGCCGCCGCCGGGCACGTCCCTGTCCTCGATCGACGAGTCCACCGTGATCTCCAGCACGTCCTCCACGAAAAGGTCCGAGAACTGCCGGTAGTCGTCCACCGTCAGGTCCGACAGCGTCCTGCCCGTATCGGACGCGTGGATGGAGAGCCGCGCTGACACCCCGTGGGCCTCCCTGAAGGGCATCCCCCTGGCAACGAGGTAGTCCGCGATGTCGGTCGCCAGAACGTGGCTGGCCTCTGCCGCCCGGCGCAGCCTCGCCTCGTCCAAGGTCAGCGACTCGTACATCCCCGTCATCACCCTTAGCGTGCCCAGGACCGTGTCCAGCGTGTCGAAGAAGCCCTCCTTGTCCTCCTGCAGGTCCCGGTTGTACGTGAGCGGCAGCCCCTTCAGCACCGTGAGCAGCGAGACCAGGTTGCCGACGACCCGGCCCGTCTTGCCCCGAGCCAGCTCCGCGAAGTCGGGGTTGCGCTTCTGCGGCATCATGCTGCTGCCCGTCGTGTACTCGTCGGGCAACCGGACGAACGCGAACTCGTCCGACGTCCACAGCACAAGCTCCTCGCCCATCCTTGACATGTGCACCGCGCAGGTCGCCGCCGCCGCGTGGAAGTCGACCAGGAAGTCGCGGTCCGAGACGGCGTCCATGCTGTTAACGCTGATCGCCGAGAACCCCAGCTCTGCCGCCACCGACTCCCGGTCGATGGGGTAAGGGACGCCGGCCAGCGCCCCGCTGCCCAACGGCATCACGTCGGCCCGGCTACGGGTCTGCCGGAACCGCTCGGCGTCTCGCCCCAGCATCTCGAAGTACGCGAGGGCGTGGTGCGCGAAATAGACCGGCTGGGCGCGCTGGAGGTGCGTGTACCCCGGCATCACCGCACCGGCATTGGCCCTCGCCTGCGCGACCAGCGCCCGGCGCAGCGAGTGTATCTCGCCCAGCACGTCGTCGATGGCCGCCATCACGTACAGCCGCATGTCCGTCGCGACCTGGTCGTTCCGCGAGCGCGCCGTGTGGAGCCTGCCCGCGGCGGCGCCGATCTTCTCGTGCAGCCGCCGCTCGATGTTCATGTGGATGTCCTCGAGCTCGGGCCGCCACGGGAAGCTGCCCGACTCGATCTCGGCGCGTACCTCCCCCAGCCCCGCCACGATGGAGTCTGCGTCCTCGGGCGCGATGATCCCCTGCCGGGCCAGCATCCGGGCGTGCGCTATCGACCCGGCAATGTCCTGCCGGTACAGCCGCCTGTCGTAGTGGATCGAGACCGCGTAGTCCCCGGGCGTGTCCATGGCTAGAGCATCAGCATCTCGACGCTCTTCAGCCTCCCGGCCACGGGATCCACGTCGAACCCCAAAGACTCCAGGGCCGTGACGCCCATTATCGCCGGGTCGTCCTCGTCACCGAATATGGCCGTCACCCCGGCTACCGCGCCGTCGTAGCGCACACTGACCACCCCGATTTCCCTTGTCACGACTCCGCCAAAGCCACGGAATTGCTTGCTGCCGACCCGCTCGACCCCCAGTCTCTCCAGTAGGCTTGCAGGAAAGACGCTCAGGGTCGCACCTGTGTCCACCAACGCTCGGACCTTTTCGCTTGTCTCCGGCGTGGCCGGGTTGGCAACGCCCAATTCGACATAGATGAACCCCATGCTAATCTCCTTTCTTCGCCACCAGGAAGCGCCGCCGCAGCGTCACCACCTTATCCCCGTGCTGGTTGAAGGCGCGGCTCTCCATGTACACGATGCCCCGGTCGGGCCGGCTCCGCGACTCCCGCACCTCCAGGATCTCGCTCTCGCCGTATATCGTGTCACCGTGGAAGACAGGCGCGTCGTGGGTGATCTTCTCGTACTCCAGGTTCGCGACGGCCTTGCCGGACGTATCCCGCACGCTCATCCCCACGAGCAGGCTGATCACCAGCGGGCCCACAACCAGTATCTTCCCGTGCTGGTGGTCCTTCATGTAGTTCTCGTCCGTGTGGAGCGGGTTCGTGTTCATCGTCAGCAGCGAGAACAGGTGGTTGTCCGTCTCCGTAATCGTCTTGCCCGGCCAGTGCCTGAACACGTCCCCCACCTGGAAGTCCTCCAGGTACCCGCCAAAAGAGTCCCGCGCGTCATGAATCATCGTATTCGGCCCTCACTCGCTCCCACTAGTCTCGTAGTCGGAGCCTTCCTCCCTGACGGCTGTGGCATCGGGCTGCAGACGGTTTGCCGTGGACTCCCCAGACATCTCCAAGTCGAAAGTCCTGAGGTCATCCAGGTCGAGCCTCGACGAGGCATCCAGTACTTCAACCCCAACCACCCGGCGCTCGCTGTCGATATCGACCGCAACATGGTCGTCGACCAGCGTGGTCTCCACGCCGCCTCTGCTGGACGTAATCTGTATGTACGCCGCATCTACCGACGGGTCGTATGTGACTTTCATTGTTCTCAGTCCCACAACCGTCCTCAGAATTGTATCAAGAAGCTCGGCTAGGAGGGTATCAGTGACTTGATGGAGCAAGTAGGGACAGGCTCGTTCGCCCTGAGCCTGTAGAAGGGCGGTGTCCCGCAAGGCGAGACTGATGTGAGGGGATACATCCCGGCCCGTAGCCTACCGGCTCACCAGCGTGGTTCTAACGAAGGCCGAGAGACATGGAACGTAGACCTGCGACGCCTACCCCCGCCTATACAGGGAACCCTGCTTGCGCCCCACGTTCTTCGCCGAGATGCCCAGCACCCGCAGGAAGCCCTCCGCGTCCGCGTGGTCGTAGGAGCCCATCGCCTCCATCGACGAATCGTCCGTGTACAGCGAGTGCGGCATCGCCTCGGGCGTGTCCTCCGCCGACTCGAAGTACAGCTCGCCCCGGTACATCCTCACCGAGATCGTGCCCGTGCATAGCTCGGTCAGCGGCTGCAGCGCCGCGAGCGCCGACGTCGTCGCCAGGTCCAGCCAGTAGCCCTGGTATATCTGAACGCTGATCGTATTGGAGATGTGGTCGAACCACTCCCGCGCCCGCCGGTCCAGCACGAACTGGAGCAGGTACTCGTAGCTGCGCCCCAGCAGCTCCATCCCAGGCGCCTCGTATATCCCCCGCGACTTGATCCCGACGAACCGGTTCTCGACGACGTGCGTGCCTATGCCGACCCCGTGGCGGCCCGCGATGCCGTTCGCCTCCTCGAAGATGGCCACCTGGTCCAGCGCCTTGCCGTTCAGCGAGACCGGCACGCCGGCCTCCCACCGCACGGTCGCCGTCTCGGGAGCGTCCGGCGCGTCCCAGGCCCACACGCCCATGCCGGGCTCGACGAAATACGGCGGGAGCGTCACGTCCTCCAGGTCGCCCGCCTCGTGCGTCAACCCCAGGAAGTTTGCGTCCGTCGAGTACCGAGACTCTGCCGCCGGCCTGATCGGTATCTCGTTCGCCTCGCAGTAGTCCAGCATCTGCTGGCGGCCCGGGAACTCCGACACGTACTCCGGGTCCCGCCATGGCGCATACACCGTGACCCCTGGCGCGAGCATGTTCGTGGCGAGCTGGAACCGCACCTGGTCGTTTCCCCGGCCCGTCGCGCCGTGGAACAGCACCTCGATGCCCCGCTCCTCAAGCTCCGGCAGGATGGCCGCGACCGTAACGGGCCGCGCGATCCCCGTCGTGTTCCAGTAGCCGCCCTCGTACCGCGCCTGGGACTGGATGACCTTCAGCCCCGCCTCGGCCAGCGGCTCCTTGCCGGGCACGATGCGCGCGTCCGCCGCGCCGCTGCCGACCATCCGGTCGGCGATCGCGCCGATGTTCTCCTCGTCCGGCTGGCCCAGGTCCACCGTGAACCCGTGGACCTCCAGCCCCTTCTCCCGTAGCCAGTGGGTCGTAGTGCAGCTGTCCAGCCCCCCGGACACAGCACCCCCCACCACAGTCACGCCTCTATCCTGCAATTCACGCCAATTCATAGCCTGCTCACTTGTCGGATTCCGCGGACTGTGCGATTCGCCCTAAACCCGTAGGGGCGGGCTTCAAACCCGCCCTCGCCGCGCCTTAGGGCGACGCTGCCAACTACACGGCGGTCTTGGAATGCCCGGCTCATTTGCCCTTCACGGTCAGGCAGTCGTACAGGAACTCAGGAGCGAAGTCCGCCCCGTTCGGCCAGCATATCGTATTGAGCTCCCGGTTCAATTCGACGGCCCTGAAGTGGTCCTGTTCCCTAAGTGGCTCGAACACTTCTCCCCAGAGCTCGCCTTCCAGGTCGATCTCACCTTCCCTGCCATCCTCGAACTTGACCCAGACTCTGTACCCGGAGGCATGTTTCATGTCGGCAAGACGTGGAATCACCGCACCTGCAACCTGGATTGCCATTCGCCTGGGTCTCGACTGCTATTGACCAGGTCCAATTCGGCTTCCGGACGGAATGAGACCGTGCGCGTCATCCCTTCGTCTGGAGTCTGTTCTTGATGGATTCCCAGCTAGAACCTCTTTCCCCTGACGACCTATATTCAGCGAGACGCCTACTCAGCTCTATTCTCTGAGCTTCGGAGATTTCCAACGACTCCTGCTCTGCTGCGATGCCGTCCCAGATGTCTCCCACCAGTTGGAGTCGTTCCACAACACTCAGCTCTTTGATGTTTGGTCGATCAGACAACTGAGTCATCTCTCAACCTCCTCCTGCCAAGAGTGCCCGCCTCGGTCCCTACTCAGTCCAACAGTTCATGGACTACCCCGCCACCTGCCCTATCGCAGCCTCCAGCCGCTCCAGGCCCGCGTCGATCTCCTCCTTCGTGATCGTCAGCGGCGGCATGATCCTGATCGCCGTCGGCTTCGGCGCGTTCAGCAGCAGCCCCCGCCCGTTGCACTCCGTCAGCAGCTCCGCCGATATCTCGTCGGCGAACTCCACCGCGATCAGCAGCCCGACTCCCCTCACCTCCGTCACCGCGTCGTGCGAGTCCCAGATCCGCCGCAACCCGGCCTGCATGTACTCGCCCATCTCGCGGGCGTGGCTCGGCACGTCGTTGTCGATCATGTAGCGCGTCGACGCGGCCGCCGCCGCGCACGTCAGCGCGTTGCCGCCGAACGTCGACCCATGCTCGCCCAGCGGCTCGAACACCGCCGCGTGCTCCTTCGCCAGGAACGCGCCTATGGGCACGCCGCCGCCGAGGCCCTTCGCCAGCGTCATCACGTCCGGCTCCACGCCCGACACCTCGTATCCGAACAGCGTCCCCAGCCTGCCAAGCCCGGTCTGCACCTCGTCGAAGATGAGCAGCAGCCCGTTCTCGTCGCACCACTTCCGCAAGCTCGCCAGGTAGCCTTCCGACGGCACGTTCACGCCGCCCTCCCCCTGCACCGGCTCCACCATGACAGCCGCGGTCCGGTCGGTCGTGGCCCTCCGGACCGCGTCGAAGTCGTCGAACTCGACGTGCACGAAGCCCCGCGGCAGCGGCAGGAACGGGTCTTCGTCGTGCGGCTTGCCGGTCGCCGACCACGTGGAGAGCGTCCGCCCATGGAAGGAGTTAAGGGCGGTGATGACCTGGAAGGCGCCGTTCCGGTGCAGCTTCCCGTACTTGCGGGCCAGCTTGAACGCGCCCTCGTTGGCCTCGGCCCCGCTGTTGCAGAAGAACACCCTGTCGAGGCAGCTGTTGTCGACCAGCAACTGCGCCAGCTCAAGCTGCGGCACCGTGTAGAACTGGTTGGATGTTTGGACCAGCGTCCGAGCTTGCTCAGCCACCGCGTCGGCTATCGCCCCGTTCGCGTGGCCGACGTTGTTCACCGCCCAGCCCGCCGTGAAGTCCAGGTACTCCTTCCCCTCGTCGTCCCACACCCGCGTACCCTCGCCGCGCACGATGACGATGGGCTGCCGCCGCACGCAGAACATATAGTATTTCTCTTCGATCGCCTTCCAGTCAGTCGTCATTGCTCACCGTCCTGTGGTTTTCTCTGTACGCTATTGGTTGAGCGCCGGCATCTTGTGACCCAGGCGCAACCCTAGTATCGACCAATCCTCAAGAACCCCTTGTAGCTCCTCTCGACACTCCTCCAAGGTGAGCGCGTTCACGAGTACGCCGCGAAAGCCCGGTATCTCGCCGTAGAACGTCCTCTCCGAAAGCACCTCGTAGGTGGCCCGCTTCATCGCGCCTTGGACATACTGTGTGATCACCTAAGGACTCCCTTCTACTGCCCGCCCGACAGCTCCCTGAGGTCCTCCAGCGCCTGCTCTAGGTCCTCCAGACCCTTCTTCAGCCCGTCGATCGCCTCGTTGATCCGGTCGATCCCCGCCTGGAAACTGGTCGACGGCGCTGCCTCAGTAGTTGCCGGCGCCGCGGCGTCCTCTCGCGCCTCCTGCGCGTAGCCGGTGAGCGTCTGGACCGCATCCGGCACCGAGTCGGCCATCACGACGGTCTCGCCCGTCGCCAGGATGACCTGCTTGAGCTCGGGGAAGTCGATCCCCTCCGCCTGCAGATAGACCGGCTCCGCGTACAGCAGGCCGAACTCCTCCTCAGTGGCAACGGGGATGACCAGCAGATTGCCCCTGATGCAGAACGAGCCCTCCTGGCACCTCAGCGTGAACCACTGCGATATGAAGGGGTCGTTGTCGATCTTGGCCTCAACCTGCTGCGGGCTGTCGACCTGCCGCTCCTTCGGGAACCGGAACGCCACCAGCTCCCCATAGTTCGGCTCGTCGTTCCGCGCCGCAAGCCAGCCGGCCAGGATGGGCGGCTGGTTCCGCGTGTATGGGATCAGCAGTACGAACTCCTCCCGCTCCTCGCCCGGGATCTTCATGATCACGTAGTAGGGCTTCACCTCCAGGAGTTGCTCGCCCTGCCCGAACTTCTCCTCAGGTATATCCCAGATGTCCTCCAGGTTGTAGAAGTCCTGCGGGTCCAGCATGTGGTACCGCAGGTACTTATCCGCCTGGATGCCGAACAGGTCCTGCGGGTATCTCACGTGGCTCCGCAGCGACTCGGGCATCTCCGCCTTGTCCGTGAACAGGTCGGGGAAGATCGACTGGTAGGTCCGCACCATCGGGTCGGACGTGTCCCACACGTAGAACGTCAGCGAACCGTTGAATGCGTCCACCACCACCTTCACGCTGTTGCGGATGTAGTTGAACCCCCCGTCGGCCGGGTCCGAGTATGGGTACTTGTCGCTGACCGTGAAGGCGTCCTGTATCCAGAACAGCCCGTCATTCTGCGCCACGATGTACGGGTCGCTGTCCAGGACAAGGAACGGCGCGACCGTCGCGATCCGCTCCTGTATCTCGCGCCTGTACTGGATGCGGCTCTCGGCCGTGATCTCCGGGCTGATCAGGATGTTGATGTCCGTGAACTGCCACGCGTACGCCGCCCGCCGGATTATGCTGCTCATCTCGACCCCGCCGCTTCCGAAGTAGGTCGTGCTCTTCAACTCCTCCCCGGCGGCCTGGTAGTCCAGCTCCTCGGTCTGCGTCTTCACGATCACGTAGTCGATCGTCTCTTCACCGTAGTAGATGCGAGGGTTCTGCACGCGAAGCTCCGGCTCCGCGTCCTCGGCCAGCGGCCGGACCTCGATCACGCCGTCCGCGGGGATGTCCTTCGCAAAGAACTCCGGCCTGCCCTCCGTCGTGAACTCCGTCACGGGGCTCATGGCGACCCCGAAGCCGTGCGTGTAGCGCAGCTTCCTGTTCACCCACGTTTGGGCGTCCTCGTCCAGCTTGTCCGGCACCACCTCGCGGGCGGCCAACATAACCTGCCTGTACTGGTCGTCGACATAGTACCGGTCCACGTCCGCGTCCTTGAAGTCGTAGTACGGCCTGATCAGCTGGATCTGCTTGTACACGTTCGACAGCGGGCCGTGGTCCCACAGCCGGATGTTGTCGATGGTCTTCGGATTCGCGCTCACCATCTCCGCCGTCAGCCCCGGGTCCACCGGGTAGAGCTGCTCGGCCACCCCGTCGAGCCCGAAGCCCTGCCGCGTGAACTCGATGTTCCGGGCGATGTACGGCTCCTCCCGGGCGAACTCCGCCGGGCGGACCCTGAGCCTCTGCGTCGCATTCGGCCACACCACCCCCAGCAGCACGGCAAGCACTACGAACAGCGCCACCGCGCCCACGAACAGACGGATGCCCCGTAGATATGCGTTGACCAGTATCAGTATCCCGCTCGCCACCGCCACTATCGTCAGGATCATCAGCGCGTTCTTCCTGACGTTGAGGTCCGTGTACAGCGCGCCGAACACCACCGCCTGGTCCGACAGCAGCAGGCCCCACCGGTCGAGCCACAGCCCGGCGCCGATGATCACCATCACCAGCGCGCCCATGACCGATACCTGCAGCTTGATTCCGGGCGTGATCTGCAGTCCGACACCGCGGAAGCTGAAGTTGATGAAGTAGACGGCGAACGTCGCCAGCGTGATCACGATCGTCGCGCCGAGCGCCCACCCCTGCACCAGCTCGTACAGAGGCAGCACGAATACGTAGAACGACACGTCGTTGCCGTAGACCGGGTCGGTCACGCCGAAGGTCGCGGCGTTGTCGTAGCGCAGGAACACCTCCCACTGCCCAGCGGCAATCACTCCGAACACCGCGCTCAGCACCACAACGCCCAGGACCGTGCCCCAGAGTATCAGCCGCCTCAGCATGCTCCGCACCTGCGGCGGCAGCGGCGTCTCCTCCGGCCCCTGCGACACCCTGTGGGCGAAGTAGACGGCGATGCTGCATGCGATGGCGAAGATGACCGCTCCACCCACGAACAGCGCGATGCGCGTCACCAGCACCTTCAGGTAGACCCCCCGGAAGTCCAGAGAGCCGAACCACAGCCAGTCCGTGTACACGCCCCGCAGGAACGATATGGCGACCACAAGGGCGATGAGCGCGCCTATAGCCACCGCCCACTTCAGCCTGCCCCCAAGCTGCGTCGGCAGCGACCCCGTCAGGTCCGTGAAATAGTCAGAATCCTGCTGAAATGACATCCCCTACCTCATGCTTGTTCGTTGTGACTATGCCTCTCTATGCCCCGATGTTCCCGTAGGGGCGGGTTTGAAACCCGCCCTCTCCCTGCATAGGGACGCCGGCCCGGTGACACCAGCTATATACGCATCTTGCCAGCTTGCTTTCAGCTCAGTCTTGTCCCAATGTCCGCATCCCCGATAGCCTCGACCAACGCGCCCGTCCGGCGGCCGTCCACGATATGGGCCGAGCTCACGCTGTCCAATGCCCTCAGGCACGCCCCAATCTTCGGCACCATGCCGCCGGCAACCACGTTGGAGTCCATCAGGCGGCGTGCGTGGCGGCGCGTAAGCCTGGGAATCAACCGCCTGGAAGTGTCCAGCACGCCCTCCACGTCGGTCAACATGACCAGCCGCTCCACGTCCAGCGCCGCAGCCATCTCGCCGGCCACCGTGTCGGCGTTCATGTTCAGGAGCTGCGGCGCTCTGTCAGCCGGAGAGGCCATACCTCTTCCCCCCGAGGTGGAAGATTGAGATGGAGGCTCTCCGCCCCCGTCGCTGGAGACGGCTATCGAGGCCACGACGGGGATGTACCCCGCGTCCGCCAGCGCCCGGATCGGCCCGGGGTCGACCCTCGCAACTTCGCCCACCAGGCCAAGCTGGGGGTCGGCTATCCGCGCCTCGATCATCCCGCCGTCGACGCCCGACAGCCCGACCGCGCGTCCGCCGAGCCCGTTCAGCTCGGCCACCAGCTGCTTGTTCACCAGCCCGGTCAGCACGGCGACCGCGATCTCCAGGCTCGGCTCGTCCGTCACCCGCAGCCCGCGTATGAACCTGGGGCGCACTCCCTGGCGCTGCATCCAGTCGGAGACGACCTTGCCGCCGCCGTGAACGACCACCGGGCGCACGCCGTCGCGCTGGAGCGCCGCAATGTCCCGAAGACTCGTGTCGTGGCTCCCCAGCGTGCTGCCGCCTATCTTTACTACAATCGTCCCAAGCTGCGATTCCGCTCCGGGCTCCGGCTCCACGTCCGGCGTGTCGGCCGGCGCTGGATGCCCGCCCTCCGAAAGCCGCTCTACGACCACTGTGCGCCGCGGCCCTCCATACCGTAAGGGCGGGTTTGAAACCCGCCCTCTCCCCGGCCTAGGGCGCCAACTCCGTCACTCATGTATGGCCACGTCATGGCAGTGGAAACTGCGAATCGGGGACAGCCGGTTATAGGCCAAGGCCCTCACTTCACGATTCCCCATTCTCGATCCCCAATTCCTACGTGCTGTAGGCCGAGTTGAACGTGACGTACTCCTCGGTGAGGTCGCAGCCCCACGCCGTCGCGCTCCCGTCTCCAATGTTCAGGTCCGCCCTGATCTGCACCTCGGGGACGCTCATCGCGCTCACCACCGCGTCCACCAGGTACGCCAGGGCCCTGCCCTCGTGCACGATGTGGATGCCGTTGATGAACAGGTCCACCTTCGACTCCTCGAGCTCGACCCCGCTCTTGCCCAGGGCCATCATCACCCGGCCCCAGTTCGGGTCGCGCCCGTGCACCATGGCCTTGACCAGCGACGATCCCGCGACCTCCCTGGCGGCCCGCCGGGCCTGTCCCACGTCGTGGGTGCCCTCGACCACCACCTCCAGCAGCCGCTGGGCCCCCTCGCCGTCACGCACCAGCTCCTTCGCCAGCGTCGTCGAGACGTAGCTCACCGCCTCCTTCAGTGCGTCGGCGGCGCTCGTGCCGGCCCTGATCTCCTCGCCGCCCGCCGCGCCGTTCGCCAGCAGTACAACCGTGTCGTTCGTGCTCTGGTCTCCGTCCACGCTGATCATGTTGAACGACGAGTCCACCGCCTCCCGCAGCATGTCCGCCAGGAACCCTGGCTCTGCAGGCGCGTCCGTGGTCATGAAGCACAGCATCGTCGCCATGTTCGGGTGGATCATTCCCACGCCCTTGGCCGCGCCGCCTACCGTGACCACCCGGCCGTCGATCTCCAGCGAGACCGCAGCCTCTTTCTCGTGGGTGTCCGTCGTCATGATCGACCGGGCGAAATCGTTTCCGCCGTCCTCGGTCACGCGCACGTTGCCGATGTTCTGGCGTATCAGCGCCATCGGCAGCTCCACGCCGATCATGCCGGTGCTCGCAACCAGCACGTCGTCCTCGTCGACTCCCACGTGCCGGGCCGCCAGCGCCGCCATGTCCTGCGCGTCGAGCAGGCCCTGTTCTCCCACGCAGCAGTTCGCGCACCCGCTGTTCGCGACCACGGCCTGTGCAACGCCGTTGGCGACCCGCTCCCGGCTCAGCGTCACCGATGGCGACTCGACCTTGTTCGTGGTGAAAGTGCCCGCCACCGCGGCGGGGCTATCGGACACGACAATGCCCAGGTCGAGGTTGCCCTCGCCCGCCGTCTTCAGCCCGGCGAACGTCCCGCCGGCCCTGTATCCGCGCGCCGACGTAACGCCGCCGCCCCGCAGTACCTCCATCATCCAAGCACCTGCCGAATACCCGAAATTCATGCTGGCCGCCGAAATCCGTCACACCACCCGGCGGCCAGTCCTACAAACCGCAAGTATACCATACGAGCCCTTCTCTCCAATAAGAGGAAGGCCAGCACAACGGACACGCGCTAGTACCTATAATGTCGTGAGCGGCTCGTTGGCGTGGAAGAGGAGGCTGCATTGTCGAGCGCAGAGGCCGGAGCAGGGGACGCGCGGAGGGGGGCGGACTCGCTCGTTCGCGCGATGGAGGCCGCGGGCGTGGAGCGAGCGTTCACCCTTTCGGGCAACCAGATCATGTCCGTGTTCGACGCCGCCATCGACTCGAGCGTGGAGCTGTTGCACGTCCGGCACGAGGCCGCGGCGGTCCACATGGCGGACGCGTTCGGCCGGCTGACCGGCAGGCCTGGCATCGCCCTGGTGACGGCGGGGCCCGGTTTCGCCAACACGCTCTCGGCCCTCTACGTGGCGTCGATGGCCGAGTCGCCCCTGGTGCTGCTGAGCGGCCGCGCGCCGCAGGACAGCCCCGGCGCGTTCCAGGATATGCTACAGGCGCACATGGCCCGGCCCGTCGCCAAGGAGTCGTGGACGCTGGCCGACGGCACCGACCCGGGGCTGGAGCTGGCCAGGGCGTTCCGCATCGCGGCGTCGGGGCGCCCCGGCCCCGTGCACCTGGCCCTGCCGGTGGACCTGCTGGAGGGCGAGGCCCCGCGCACGACCGGGACGGCAGGGCCAGGCGAATTCGAACCGGCGGAGCACGCGGCGGACGCCCAGGCCGCTGGCGCAGTGCTGGACGCGCTCATGGAGTCGGCCCGGCCCCTCGTGCTCGCGGGTCCCGCCATGACGCGGGGAAGGGCCAGAGCCGTGCTGGCCGAGCTGGGCGAGAGGTCGGGCCTGCCGGTCGTGCCGATGGAGAGCCCTCGCGGCACCGGCGACCCCAGCCTCGGAGCCGTTGCCGACGTGCTGCCGGACGCCGACACGGTCCTGCTGCTTGGCAAGAAGCTCGACTTCTCGCTGAAGATGGGCCAGCCGCCCACGTTTGCCGCAGTTTGCCGCTTCCTGCAGATCGACGCGGACGAGGCGGTGATAGAGCTCACCCGCAGCGTACTCGCGCCGTCAGGACCCGAGACCGCGGTTGTCGCGGATCCGGTCCGAGCAGCCGAGCTTATGGTCGAGGCGCTGGAGGGCCGCCGGGCCGCCGACCCGGGCTGGACGCGCGAGGTGGCGGACGCGATCGCCTACCGCCCGGAGTCGTGGGAGCCGGTCGAGGCGGCTGAGGGCGACCGGCTGCACCCGCTGCAGGTCGCCCGGGCCCTCCGGGACACGATGGCGGGCCGCGACGACGCCGTGTTCGTATCAGACGGCGGCGAGTTCGGGCAGTGGGCTCAGGCGGTGGTATCGGCACCCAGCCGGGTGATCAACGGGCCGTCGGGCGCAATCGGCGGAGGCGTGCCGTTCGCCCTGGGTGCACGGGCCGCGAGGCCGGGCTCGACGGTGTTCCTGACCACCGGCGACGGCAGCTTCGGCTACCACGCCACGGAGACCGACACGGCGGTGCGCTGCGGCCTGCCCTTCGTCGCCGTGGTGGGCAACGACGACGCCTGGAACGCCGAGTACCAGATCCAGCTGCGCGAGTACGGCGAGGAGCGCCTTTACGGCTGCGAGCTGCTGCCAACCAGGTACGACCTGCTCGCCCAGGCGCTGGGCGGCCACGGCGAACACGTAACGCGGGCGGACCAGCTGCGCCCGGCCCTCGAGCGGGCGGCCGCTTCAGGCAGACCATCGTGCGTCAACGTGGAGATCCAACGCGCCCCGGCGCCAGCCGTCTCCCGGCACAGCGCCTCATGAGGACACCGGGCCGGCTGGCTGTTGACATGGGGCCAACACGGGTAATAGAATTACACGTAACTGAGCGTCTGGCAGGGGCGGGCCCCTACCGCCGCGCGGCAGCAGGAAGCCGGGGCTATGAGGCGCGCAATTGCAATCGGCCTGGTGGTGCTGGGGCTGGGAGGCGCGATAGCCTCCCAGGGTGTTGCGGCCGTGTTCGCAGCCGGGCCCCACGTCGCCGTGATCGACCTCGACGACGCCATCCACCCGAACGCGGCCCGGTTCGTGAAGCGTGCGATCGCCAAGGCCACCGACGACGGCGCGCGCATGCTGGTCATACGCCTGGACACACCGGGCGGCCTCCTCGACTCCACCCGGGAGATCGTCGAGGCGATGCTCAGCTCCGAGACCCCGGTGATCGTGTACGTCGCTCCCGAGGGCGCGCACGCGGCTTCGGCGGGCACCTTCCTGACCGCCGCGGCCCACGTTGCCGCCATGGCGCCGGTCACGAACATCGGCGCGGCGTCCCCCGTCGGGCTAGGCGACGACCTGCCGGAAACGCTGGAGCGCAAGGCATCCCAGGACGCGGCGGCGTTCCTCCGTGAGATCGCCGGCGAGCGCGGCCGCAACGTGGAGGCGCTGCAGTCCACCGTCTTCGAGGCGGCGTCGTTCTCGGCGACCGAGGCGCTGGACGAGAACATCGTCGACGTGGTCGCCGACGACCTCCAGGACCTCATCGCGCAGCTCGACGGGACCACCGTGGAGCTGCGGTCGGGCGAGGTGAGCCTCGACCTGGAAGGCGTGGAGCTGAGGCAGATCGACCGCACGCCCCTCGAGCTGTTCCTGGGGTTCCTGTCCGACCCCAACGTGGCGTTCATGCTCGTGACCATCGGCCTGATCGGGCTGTTCGTCGAGTTCATACTGCCTGGTCTCTGGGGCCCGGGGATACTAGGAGTCATCTGCCTGGCCCTCGGCTTCGTGGCCCTGGGCGACCTGCCGGTCAACTGGGTGGGCGTGGCCTTGATGGTCTTCGCCATGGTGCTGTTCTACATCGAGGTGCAGGCGCCGGGCATCGGCATATTCGGCGTGTCGGGCGCCATCGCCTTCGTGGTAGGGGGCTTCCTGCTGGTGGGCGGTCTGACTCCGCCGGCCATTCCCCAGGCGCCGGACGCGCCCAGCTTCAGGGTGAACTACTACCTGCTGGGCGGAATCGCCGCGGGGATACTGGGGCTCATGCTGTTCGTGGCGAAGGACGTGGCGCGGGCGCGGAAGCTGGCGTCCGAGGACCGCGGCACGACCGTGCCGATCATCGGCCAGGTGGCCGTCGTGACCGCGGCGCTGGACCCCCAGGGGTCCGTCCACGTGGGCGGCGAGGAGTGGACGGCCGTCAGCGACTCCGGCGACCCCATCGAGAAAGGCGAAGAGGTGATAGTATCGGAGGCGGAGGGTCTCACTCTCAAGGTCTTCCGGTCGTCGGAAGCGTACGGCGACAGTCAACTATAGAGGTACGAACCAAGGAGGAGCGCAATGGGTATCATCAATTTCCTGAGAAACTACCAGCGGATGGCGCGGTTCCGGTGGGGCAACTTCGAGGGCATGAAGGGCCCAGGGCCGGTATGGCTCATACCCATCATGCACAGCGGCGCGAGGGTCGACCTGCGGACCGAGGTGCTGGACATCGCGCGCCAGACCAACATCACCAAGGACAACGCCCCCATAGACATCGACTTCCTGGTCTACATGCGGGTAATGGATGAGTATGCCGACCGGGCCGTACTGGAGGTCGAGAACTACAGGGCCGCGGTTATCGGGCTCGCGACCACCACACTCAGGGCCGTTGTGGGCGACATCGACCTGGACGAGGTGCTCTCGCAGCGCGAGCGGATCAACACCGTGCTGCGGGAGAAGCTCGACTCGGAGACGGAGCGCTGGGGGATCAAGGTCACCAACGTCGAGATCCGTGAGATCGAGCCGCCGCCGGACATCCAGGACGCGATGAACCGCCAGATGTCGGCCGAGCGCGTGCGGCGCGCGGTCGTGAGGGAGGCGGAGGGCACGAGGGCCGCGGCCATCACGGTGGCGGAGGGCGAGAAGCAGTCGGCCATCCTGAAGGCGGAGGGCGAGCGGCAGGCTGAGATCCTCCAGGCGGAGGGCGACCAGCAAGCGGCGATCCTCCGCGCCGAGGGTTTCAGCACAGCCCTCGACAGGATCTACGGCGTCGCCCAGAAGGTCGACGCGAACACCCTGAGCCTCCAGTACTTCGATACGCTGAAGCAGCTCGGCGCCAGCGAGTCCACCAAGTTCATATTCCCGATGGAGTTCACCAACCTGCTCAAGCCCTTCACGAGCATGGCCGACAAGGCCTCGGACCAAAAGGGCGAGGGAGGCTAACACCACCGCCTCGCTGGCTCTAGCTGGTTGGGTGTCGACATCTCGGTCAGCCGGGGTTGATATTATGCATTTGAAAAGCATAATATCGACCTGACAGGTAACCGAGATGGTGACAAGGGACACGCAAGGGTACATCAGGCGGTCGCTGGAGCCGGTCCTCGAAAGGGCAGCGGTGGAGTTCCCCGCCGTGGTCCTGACAGGGCCGCGCCAGTCGGGCAAGACGACGCTCCTCAAACGGCTCTTCGGCGCGCGCTGCAAGTACGTCTCACTGGAGCCGCCGGACGTCCGGGAGTCCGCTCTGGAGGACCCACGCGGCTTCCTGGAGCTGCACCCTCCTCCAGTGATACTTGACGAGGTGCAGTACGCCCCGGACCTGCTCCCCTACGTCAAGGAGAAAATCGACGCGGATCGCGGCGAGACGGGCCGGTACTTCATAACCGGCTCGCAGAATCTGTCACTCGCGGAGAGCGTGTCCGAGTCCCTGGCCGGTCGCGCCGCAATGCTGCGCCTCTTACCGCTGTCCAGGCGTGAAGTGGAGGGACGCCCGGCACTTGCCCTGCCATGGGAGCGCAGCCGACGGGCGCTTTCCGAAATCAAGAGCGCCTATGGCGAGCTCTGGAGGGACTTCCTTCGCGGCGGGTACCCGGAGCTTGCGTCGCAGCCCGAACGGGATACGTCCCTCTGGCATGCCAGCTACGTGCAGACTTACCTCGAAAGAGACGTGCGCAGCCTCCGGCAGGTGGGAGACCTGACCCAGTACCAGAACCTCCTCCGGGTACTCGCGGCCAGGAGCGGCCAACTCCTTAACATGACCGACGTAGCCCGGGACCTAGGCGTCGCGGTCAACACAATCAAGGCGTGGCTTTCGGTGCTGGAGGCCACCTACCAGGTGACGGTGCTGCGCCCATACTTCGCCAACGTCGGCAAGCGGCTCGTGAAGACCCCAAAGGTGTACTTCTCGGATGTCGGCACGCTGTGCTATCTCGCGGGACTCAAGGACCCTGAGCATGCAGCCTCGGGCCCCATGGGGGGCGTGATCATGGAGACGGCAGTGCTGTCCGAAGTCGTACGCACGCTGACGCACAGCGGGGTGGAGCCGCGGGTGTACTTCTGGCGGACTATGAAGGGGACGGAAGTGGACCTCGTTGTCGAGACGGTGGGGAAGCTCGTGCCGATCGAGGTGAAGCTATCGGCGACGCCGCGCCCGGCCATGGCCGCCTCTCTCAAGGCGTTCCGCAGAGACTTGGGTAGCGCGGCCATGCCAGGATACGTGGTGCATCCGGGGGACCTGCACGCCACACTAGGGGAAGGCGTTTCCGCACTGCCCTTCAGCGAACTATAGTGTCCGCTAAGCCTCCCAGCGACATGACGCCGCGTGGGTTATACCGTCTGGCCCGGTGATGTAGTAGACGGTCAGGATGGTCCCGTCGTCGAGCTGGGTCGATATCGGGTAACCCAGGTCGGCCCCTCCGCCCGACTTGTCGGGGCGCATTTCGTTCGGCGTGCCTCCGTCGTCCCGCAGCACGACGATGTTGTCCACGTCCCAAGTCTCGCCGCCGTCGTGGCTCAGGACGGCCCGGACCCCCATGGGCTCCCTCCGGTGTCCGTAGGAGCACAGGACCCGGCCGTCCCGCAGCATGAGCAGGTGGGTCGGGTATCCCCAGAAGTCGGCCTCCACCGGGTACGTCCACGTGCGGCCCCTGTCCTCCGACCATCGCTGGACCAGGCCGCCCGGGTCGCCCGCGCCCTCTGACCGGATGTCCGGCGAGGTGCGGGACAGGGAGAGAATCCTGCCCGGCCCAACCTCCAGGAACGAGGTCTCGTTCGTGTAGCGGGCGGCTGCGTAGTCGCCCATCGGCAACATGCGGAAGGTTCTGCCGTCGTCGTCGGAGCGCCACACAAACGATCCCGCCGGATTGCCGTCGGCGGCCTGGGCCGTGCAGCAAATCAGGATAGTGCCGTCGGCGAGCCTGCTGCCCTGCGGGACCTGGTGTACCTGGAACGCGCCGAAGCCGGGGATGGTCCACTCGCGGCGCATCCACGTCCCGCCCCCGTCGGTTGAGCGTTGGACGAACATCTTGTGCCCGCCCACCACTATGGAGTCAGCGTCGATCTGGTGGGGACGCACCACCAAGCCCATCTCCTCGGCCTCCCCGCGGCGCTCGGCGGGCCATATCTGCCAGCCCACCGACCCGGCGCACAGGTACGTCCCGTCGGGCATGACGTCGGCGAAGCGGTCGTACCTCTCGCGGGGGTTCTGGCCGGGCCAGTTGTACGGGATCGCGGGGTCGTCGGACTCCTGCCATGACTCCCCGCCGTCCCGCGACTCGAACACGAGGAACTGGGACCGCCTGTCGACGTGGAAGTGGTCGCTGAATGGCGAGGCCGGCACGCCCACAGTCTGACGCCCGTCCGGCATGGAGTAGAGCTGCGGGAATGCCGTGTACCAGCCACGGCGCTTCGAGATTACGGTGTGCTTCATTGGTATGCCTCCTGGCCGGACCGGCCTGACAGGCTCCAGGTCGCCGCGTATGGGATGAGGCCCAGCTTGCGGGCGACGGCGAGCGATGCCTCGTTCGACCAGGATGTACTGTACAGGGGTCTGCGACCTGACGCTCTCATCGCCACCGCCCAGGCAGCCGCGACCCGGGGGGCGAACCCACGCCCTCGGAACGCCAGCGCCGTCTCGAGTCCTGCCTCTGCCGCGAAGTCTGCCTTCCTGGCGCAGAAGCAGACGCTGACGGCGCGGCCGTCCTCCATCACTGCGACGATGGGTGACGCGTCGGGAATCTCGTCAGCGGTCCAGCCGGTGAAGTGGTACTCGAGCTGCCGCATGTCATCGATGGTGTCCGTCTCTCCGAGCGGAGGGAGCCTCCCCGGGAAGGTGAATGCCGGCCCTGAACTGAGCTCCCCGCCGACGAGTGACACGTAGCGCTCGGCGTGGACCGGAGGTATCCGCAGATCAGAGATAGGCGGCTCATCCCGCGCGAGACGAGCGAGCTCGCTGGCGATGCTCGGCTCAACGTTGCGGTGGATGGCCCACGCGCAGTCCGCCGGGCCTCGCACCAGGATGAATGCGGGGCCCCTGTCGTGGCTAGACCCCCGCGTCCGCGTCGAGACGATGCGGCCGTCCTCGTCGAACACGTACCTGGTCCGCAGGCAGAGCTCGGGCGTGCTCATATCAGCGAGTGTCCCGGAGTCACTACTTCCGCCAGGGGAAAAGGCTAGAGCAGGGAATCACAGCCGGCGCTCCTGCGCCTGGCCTTCTCTGCCTTGCTGATACTCTCCTCTGCAACGGCGCGGCCAATCCGCCACACAAAGACCCGCTTGAGGGCATTCGTGCGCGCCTCCACAAGCACGCCGTCCCCCTCCAGAAAGTCGTCTAAAGCGGAGCCGATATGTGGATTCGATGCAGCCATGGCCATACACGAGCTAATGTGACAGAGCATGTGCCCGTTCGCAACGTCTGCTAGGGTGATACCAGGATTCGGAACACGTCCTTGGTGGGCTCGAGCATGCGCTTGAAGCCCCGGTCGATGACCTCGTCGAGGCGGACCCTGTCGGAGATGAGGGGAGTGGTGTCGACTGCGCCGCTGGCGATCAGCCCGACGACCTCCTCCACGTCCCGGCGCTGGTAGGCGAGGGAGCCGATGACGTGCTTCTCGCCGGCGACGACTGCGTTGAAGTTGATGGAGGTCTCGGCGGTGTAGATGGCGACCAGCAGGGCGCGACCGCCCGGCCTGACCCAGTCGACGGCGAGCGCGGGGGTCTGGGGGCCTCCCGCGGCGTCCATGATCACGTCGGGGCCGTCGCCGTCCGTCAGCTCGAGCAGTCGGTCGCGGGCGTCCTCGTCGCTCGTGTCGATCGTAGCGCCCGCACCCAGCTCTGCTGCCAGGTCGAGGCTCATCCGGCGGCGGTCGAGGGCGATGGTCTCGGCGCCCATGGCCTTCGCGGCCTGCATGGCCAGCAGTCCTACCGTGCCGCACCCCAGCACGGCCATGGTCTCGCCCGGCTTCACCCCTGAGCGGCGGACGGCGTGTAGGGCGACGGACGCAGGCTCGACCAGGGC
This sequence comes from Dehalococcoidia bacterium, assembly GCA_965116315.1. Taxonomy (GTDB): domain Bacteria; phylum Chloroflexota; class Dehalococcoidia; order Lucifugimonadales; family CAJWER01. Next base: position 3,201,854 of record OZ220672.1, on the reverse strand, counting down.
GGCCTGTTCGCTGGTGACGGACTCGGGCAGCGGAATCGCCTCGTCGGCGCGCCAGAGCATGTACTCGGCCAGCCCGCCGTCCAGCGCGAATCCGGCGACGGCCATGTTGGGGCACATCGTCTCCTCGCCGGCAGCGCAGCGCCGGCAGTCCCGGCAGGTGAGCACGGTGTTGAGGGCGACCCGGTCGCCGGGGCCGACGTTCGAGACGCCGTCGCCCGCCTCGACGACCGTGCCCGTGATCTCGTGGCCGGTGACGAGGGGCAGCATCCGCCCGGTGATGGGATGGGGTCGCCATGGGCGATGAAGTTGGGGCCGTACAGGTACTCCTCGATGTCCGTGGCGCAGATGCCGCAGTGATCGATGCGGAGCTTCACCTCGCCGAGCCCCGGCTGCGGCTCAGGGATGTCCTCGAGCCTGAGGTCCTTGTTGCCGTGGTATACGAGAGCCTTCATAGCACCTTAACCTCTGCGTCCTCTGCGCTCTCTGCGGTGAAACCTAGTTGCCGGAGAACTTGATGCGGGGGTCGATGACGGCTAGCAGGATGTCGGAGAGCAGGGTTCCGAAGACGGTGAGCATCCCGATGAGCAGCACGACGAAGCCCGCCAGGTAGATGTCCTCGTCCTGGATAGCCGTCAAGAGCACCGGCCCGATGGTCGGGAGGCTGAGGACGACGGAGACGATGACGCTGCCGCTGACGAGTGCGGGCAGCAGGTAGCCGATGGTGCTGATCAGCGGGTTGAGCGCGACGCGGACGGGGTATTTCAGGATGGTCCTGACCCGGCCAACACCCTTGGCGCGGGCAGTCACCACGTAGGGCTTGCCCAGCTCGTCGAGCAGGTTGTTGCGCATGATGCGGATGAGGCTGGCAGTGCCGGAGGTGCCGAGGACGATGGCCGGTATCCACAGGTGCTCGATCATGTCGAGGACCTTTCCCATGCTCCAGGGCTCGTTCGCGTAGTCGGCCGAGAAAAGGCCGCCGACGCTCTGGTCGAAGTAGGCGTAGCCGATGTAGAGGAGGACGAGTCCGAGGAGGAAGTCGGGCACGGCGAGGCCGGTGAAACCCATGAAGGTGAACAGGTAGTCGCCGACCGAGTGCTGGCGGACGGCGGAGTATATGCCGATGGGGATGGCTAGGGTCCAGGTGACCATGATGGTGAATCCGGTGAGGCCGATGGTCGTCCAGATGCGGTCTCCGATGACCTGCTTGACGGAGACCTGGACGGCGAGGCCGTGGCCTGTGGGGCCGAAGGAGCGGCCCAGGTCGCCGTGGCGGACCATGTTCCATATCCAGTAGGCGTAGCGGACGTAGATGGGCCTGTCTAGCTGCAGGTACTCCCTGAGCGCCACCATGATCTCGGTGGCCTGGGCGTCGCCCGAGGTGTAGGCGGTCGTGCGGTCGTACCGCTTGGAGGCGAGGTCGCCCTCCGGCAGCTCGATGATGAAGAAGGCCAGCATCGAGATCATCACGATGGTGAAGAGGGAGAGGATCAGGCGCCTGGCGATGTAGGCGATCATGGCGACCTCCGGGGCCCAGGCCACGGCTGCCGGGTGAGTCTAGTCAGCCGGGCTAGCGGGTTTCGGGGATGACGGCGTATACGTCGATCTCGAAGTCGATGTAGGGCTCGGCGAGGGCCTTGACCACGAGGCCCGTCGAGGTTGGGTAGGTGTCACCCAGGTGCTCGGCGAGTACGGCGTAGACCTGCTCCCTGCAGGCTGCGTCGGTCACGTAGGTGGTGACCTTGGTGATGTCCTCCATGCGCGCGCCGGCCTCCTCGAGGAGGGCCCTGACGCATCGCAGCGCGTTGTCCGCCTGGGCGGCCGGGTCTCCCCTGCCGACGAAGTCGCCGCCGTCGAGGGGTATGCCGGTCTGGCCCTGCAGGTGTACGACGTTGCCCGCACGCACCGCACGGCTGACCTCGTAGTCCAAGCCTGGAAACATGGACTCGTCCCTGGTGTTCTTGACCCTGATGCGCTGGTGCATGGCGGGAGTATATCACTGGAGAGATGTAGGCGGGACTGGGACTGGCGAGCCGGGTCCGTCGAGGAGATCGGTTACTCTATGGACTCGGCGGCGGGAGAGTCCCGGAGTGCAGGAGGGCAACGATGCTGAAGACTAGGGCTGCGGTGATTACGGGTCCCCATGAGCCGCTGGCGATCGACGAGATGGAGGTGCCGGAGCCCGGGCCCCGGCAGGTGATCGTCAAGCAGGCGGCAAGCGGCGTGTGCCTCTCACAGGTCCATGAGATCCGGCTGGTCGCCGAGGACAAGCGCCCGCATCTGCTCGGGCACGAGGGCGTCGGGGTTGTGACGCACGTCGGCAGCGGTGTGACGCACCTCAAAGAGGGCGATCACGCTATAACGACTTGGGTGCCGCGGGCCGGATACCCGGGGCGGGACTTCATCGAGGGTCTGAGCCCCATAGGGGTCAGGTTCCGCGGGAAGCCAGTCCACGGTCCGGTCGGCACTTTCGCCGAGGACTGCCTGGTGAGCGACCAGCTGGCAGTCAAGATTCCGTCCGACCAGGCCGCGCCGGAGAGCAGCATCGTGGGATGCGCGGTGCTCACCGGGGCGGGCGCCGTCTTCCACACGGCGAAGGTCCGCGCCCAGGACTCGGTGGTGGTGATCGGGGCTGGTGGCGTGGGGCTTTCGGCGATCAAGATGGCACTGTTGATGCAGGCGCACCCGGTGATCGCCGTGGACATCGCCGACGACAAGCTCGCCTTCGCGAGGGAGTGGGGGGCGACCCATACGATCAACTCGAGCGAGGTGGACGCTGTGAAGGCGGTGTGGGAGATCACCGGCAAGGGCGCCGACTTCGCGTTCGACGCGGTGGGCACGGTGGAGACGCACGAGGCGATCCTCCCGATGGTGCGCGGGGGTGGGCCGGGCGCCTACAACCTGGGCGGGACGGCGGTGGTGATCGGCTGGCCTCAGCCGGAGTTCAAGCTAGACGCCAGGCTCTTCGTCGGTCACCAACGCCAGTACAGGGGAAGCCACGGCGCGGCTGACCCGGACCGGGACTTCCTCATGTACCTGCGGTTGTCCGCCGAGGGCAAGTTCCCGCTGGACAAGCTGGTGACCCGCAGCTATCCGCTCGAGCAAGTGAACGAGGCCCTGGACGACCTGGCAAACGGGCGGATCGCTGGGCGCGCGCTGCTGACATTCTGACCACCGAAGAGGGCTTCTCCACCAACGTGAAGGTCGTCCGTTGCCCCTCCACGTAGAGTCGACTCTGAGGGCCGGGCCGCCACGCGGCGGTTGCCTGCCGTTGGGCGAAGTCCTACAATCGCCCCGTAGTCCCCGATTGGGCATGGAGGCGTGATATGACCGCATACATATCCAGGCGTCTCATCCTCGCGCTGTTCACCATCTTCGCCATCTCGGCGCTCTCCTTCTTCATCATCGAGCTGCCGGCCGGCGACCTCGCCACCAAGCGACTCGACCGCACGATGGACTACACGACGGGCCCTGCCCAGGCGCAGGAGATCGCCGACCAGGTCAGGCGCTACCTGCAGCTCGACAAGCCAGTCTACGTTCGCTACTTCCTCTGGCTCGGCGGGCTGCTGCAGGGCGACCTAGGCCGATCGTTCGGCTCTCCCAGCTCCGGGCTCATGGCCCAGAAGCCGGTCCGAACGATCGTCGAGGAGCGGCTGTGGCTGACCGTGGCGCTGACGGGGTTCACCGTCCTGGTGACCTGGACCTTCGCGATACCCGTCGGCATATACTCGGCCGTCCGCCAGCACTCCATCGGCGATTACACCTTCACCCTGCTCGGCTTCACCGGGCTCGCGGTGCCCGACTTCCTGCTGGGGCTCGTGATGATGTACGTGGCGTTCGCCTACTTCGACCAGAGCGTGGGCGGGCTCTTCTCGGCCGACTACCAGAACGCCCCCTGGAGCTTCGCCAAGGCCTACGACCTGATCAAGCACCTGATCATACCCGCGGTGGTGCTGGGCACCTCCGGCACGGCGGGCCTCATCAGGGTCATGCGCAACAACCTCCTGGACGAGCTGGCCAAGCCGTACGTGGTCACGGCGCGGTCGAAGGGCGTGCGGCCCTGGAAGCTGATAATCAAGTACCCCGTCCGTGTGGCCATCAACCCTCTGATCAGCACGGTGGGCTACCTGCTGCCCTCCCTCGTCAGCGGCAGCGTCATCGTCTCCGTCGTCCTCAGCCTGCCCACCATCGGCCCCGTGCTCCTCACCGCCATCCAGGACGAGGACGTCTACCTCGCCGGCTTCGTGATACTCATGCTCGGAACCCTCACAGTCCTCGGCACCCTGATCTCCGACATCCTGCTGGCGGTGGTGGACCCGCGGATCAAGTTCACCGGGCGCTAGTCGCAGGCAATCGGGCTCCTGGCATCCTAGGCCGGCGCGATCTCTTGACCCATACTAACGCGCGGCGTTATCATGCTTGGTAGTGAACCGATTCAAAGACCGTGACTCTGAGCGCCTCTTCGGCGGACAAAGGCCCCGGCGACTGCCCCCTGAGTTACATCGCCGTGCGCGGATGAGGCTGCAGCGGGTTGTCGCCGCGGCAACGCTGGCCGATCTCCGCGTGCCACCCTCGCACAGGCTGGAAGCTTTGCGCGGGGACCGGGCGGGACAGTACAGCATCCGGATCAACGACCAGTGGCGAGTATGTTTCCAGTGGACGGACCAGGGAGCCATGGAGATCGAGGTCACCGACTACCACTGAGGAGGAGAGCATGACCGCGTCCACCCCCATCCATCCGGGAGAGCACCTTGCCGAGTTCCTGGAAGAGCTGGGCATCAGCCAGTACCGCCTCGCCAAGACGATCGGTGTCCCGCCGATACGTATCAGCGACATAGTGCGCTGCCGGAGGTCGATCACGGCGGACACTGCATTGAGGATCGGCCGGGCCTTAGGCACTAGCCCCGAGTTCTGGCTGAACCTCCAGCGAATGTATGACCTCGACGTAGCCAGGGCCTCAACGGACACAAGCGCCATCGAGCCCCTGGTCGAAGTGTCTGCGTAAGCAGGCGGCGCGCCTGAGCCGAACGATGCTTGACATGTGCGGCTCTGGGGCTGTCATCATGTAAAGGGTCGGATGGGTTGAACCGCTACATAAGAGGGGATGCTGCCGGGGTACACCTTTGAATCCTACAGTCGAGATTCCGATGGACAGAGTCGCAGAATTCTGTCAACGCAACCACATCCGCCGCCTCGCCCTGTTCGGGTCGGTGCTGCGTGACGACTTCGAGCCCGACAGCGACGTGGACGTCCTCGTTGAGTTCGAGCCCGGCGCACGAGTGGGTTTCGCGTTCATCACCGTGCAGGACGAGCTCTCGAAGGTTTTCGGGCGGCGGGTCGACATGAGCACATTTGCGGGAGTCGAAGGAAGCCGCAACTGGCTGCTCAAAGCGGAGATTCTCGATTCGGCAGAGGTAGTGTATGACCAGGCGTGATGACGCGGTCTTCCTCGTCGACATGCTGAACCACGCCAGCGAAGCCGTCGAGTTGCTGGGCAACGCCAGTCTCGAAGACTTGAGCGACGACCGCGTAACTCAGCTGGCACTGAGAAAGCTCGTGGAAGTCGTGGGCGAAGCAGCCAACAGGACTTCTGAGGCGACACGTGAGCGCCACCCGGAAATCGACTGGCCCCAGATAATCGGAGTGCGAAACCGTCTTGTCCACGGCTACGATGTCATCGACTTGAGCATCCTCAGAGATACTGTGCAGAACGATCTGCCGACGTTGGTAGACCAGCTTACGTCCATTGTCGGGGAAGGACCCCGCTGACGACGCACCTAGGAGAGACCTTGACAGCTACAGAAACAAAATCCCCCTCGGACTTCGTTCGGGCCGCTGTGGATGCGGACGGGGAGTCGGGGCGATTTGGCGGGGAGGTGGTGACGCGGTTCCCGCCGGAGCCGAACGGCTACCTCCACATCGGCCACGCGAAGTCGATGTGCCTGAACTTCGGGCTGGCGGAGGAGTACGGCGGGCGCTGCCACATGCGCTTCGACGACACCAACCCCGCCAAGGAGGAGGAGGAGTACGTCGACAGCATCCTCGAGGACGTGCGCTGGCTCGGGTGGGACTGGGGCGAGCACCTCTACTTCGCGTCCGACCACTTCGACAGGCTCCACGAGTTCGCCCTGGACCTGATCAGGAAGGGCAAGGCCTACGTCGACGACCTGGACCAGGAGCAGATCCGCAAGTACCGCGGCACACTGACCGAGCCGGGGGTCGAGAGCCCCTACCGGGACCGCCCGGTGGAGGAGAACCTGGCCCTGTTCCGCGGCATGACGGACGGCGAGTTCGAGGAGGGCTCGCGGGTGCTGCGCGCCAAGATCGACATGGCGTCGGGCAACATCAACATGCGCGACCCCGTCCTCTACCGCATCCTGAAGACGCCGCACCACCGCACGGGCGAGGAGTGGGTGGTCTACCCCATGTACGACTTCGCCCACGGCCAGTCCGACTCCATCGAGGGCGTGACGCACTCGATCTGCACGATGGAGTACGAGGACCACCGCCCGCTGTACGACTGGTTCCTCGACGAGCTGGAGGTGTACCACCCGCAGCAGATCGAGTTCGCGCGGCTGAACCTGAGCCACACGGTGCTGAGCAAGCGCAAGCTGGTGCAGCTGGTGCAGGAGGGCCGCGTGACCGGCTGGGACGACCCCCGCATGCCGACGATAGCGGGCCTCCGCAGGCGCGGCTACACGCCCGAGTCCATACGCAGCTTCTGCGACCAGGTTGGCGTCGCCAAGCGCCAGAACGTGATCGACATCGCCATGCTGGAGCACGCGGTGCGGGACGACCTGAACGCGCGCGCCAACCGCGTGCTGGCCGTGCTCAGGCCGCTCAGGGTCGTGATCGAGAACTACCCGGAGGGGCAGGTCGAGTACCTGGACGCGGTGAACAACCCGGAGGACCCGGACGCGGGGACTCGCAAGCTGCCGTTCTCCCGCGAGCTGTACGTGGAGCGGGACGACTTCATGGAGGACCCGCCGCGCAAGTTCTTCCGCCTCGGCCCCGGTCGCGAGGTGAGGCTGCGCTACGGCTACTTCATCACCTGCACGGACGTGGTCAAGGACGACGACGGCGAGGTGGTCGAGCTGCGGTGCACCTACGACCCGGAGACGCGGGGCGGACAGGCCCCGGACGGGCGCAGGGTGCGCGGGACGATCCACTGGGTGTCGGCCCAGCACGCGGCGGACGCCGAGATCCGTCTCTACGAGCACCTGTTCACGTCGGAGCGCCCGGACGACGACGATGATTTCATGACCACGCTGAACCCGAACGCGCTGGAGGTGGTGCGCGGCGCAAAGCTCGAACCCGGCCTCGCGGACGCCGTGCAGGGCGAGCGATTCCAGTTCGAGCGTCTCGGGTACTTCGCGGTGGACCCGGACTCGAGGCCGGGCGCGCCGGTGTTCAACCGCACGGTGTCGCTGCGAGATACGTGGGCGAAGATCAGAAAGGGCGGATGACAGAGGCAGGGAGGGGAACCCCCTCATCCCTGCCTTCTCCCGCGAGGGGAGAAGGAGTAGGAGGTCGACACATGGGCATAGTCTACCGGAACGGGAACTCGTACTGCGGCCCGATCAACATGGTGCTCCTCTTGGCCAGCGGCGACCTAGTGGTGGTGTTCCGCGAGGCGCTGTGGCGTGGGTACCGCTTCCACAGTGACCCGACGACCCGCACTTCGATGGTGCGCTCCACCGACGGCGGCGAGACGTGGCACTCGCAGGTGACGCCGCACACCTATGCGGGGAACGGGTGCGTCATCGGGCAGATTTCGGACGGCTCGCTGATCGTCAATAACTTCAGGTGGATATTCGCTCCGTTGGAAGAGGGCAAGATCCGGTTCAGGGACTACGATACCTACCGCGAGAACGAGCGGCTGGGCCTGGCCATGGTCAACGAGGGCGTCTACACGGCCACGTCGCGGGACGAGGGGTACACGTGGGAGCCCGCCAGGATGCTCCTGGAGCGCGCCGGAACGGCCGGCCGGGTCGTCGAGCTCGACGACGGCTCGGTACTCATGCCCGTGAACGGAGGGACCGGTTCAGGGTGGGCCATGCGCTCGACGGACGGCGGCGAGACGTGGGAGCAGCACGGGGTCGTCACGCCGGTGCTGCCGGGGCTGAGGTTCAGCGAGATGCGGTTCGTGCCGCTAGGCGGCGGCAGGGTGCTGGCGGGGATGCGGACGGCGGAGGCGAACTTCTACGTGTCGCACTCGGATGACGGCGGAGCGACCTGGAGCGAGCCGGATGAGACGCCGATCTACTGCCAGGGCAGCAGCCCCTTCGACCTGATCCTGCTCGACGACGGCCGGGTGCTGGCGACGTACGGCCACAGGCGCCCGCCATACGGCGTGAGGGCGTGCCTGAGCGAGGACGGCGGCGGGACGTGGGACATCGGCAACGAGGTGGCGATCCGCGACGACGGGCTCGACACGGACATGGGCTACCCGAGCTCGGCGCAGCTTCCTGACGGCTCGATACTCACGACGTACTACTGGCACGAGGAAGACGAGATCAGGCACATCCGGTCGGCGAGGTGGAGGGTCGACTAGGGGGCGACACTCGCTCACGCAGTTGCCTTACCGTAGGGTAGGATCCCTGCCGCCCAACCTTGTCGTCCTGAGCAAAGCGAAGAGCCCGCCCCGTACCCCGATACGGGGACTTGGGGTGGGGTCGCCTCCACCATGCCGAGGGGCGACCGTTGATCCAACCCTTACTGCGTTCCAGGGGGCTGGGACTGGATACCGGCTTTCGCCGGCATGACGGTGTGGCGGCTACGGCTTCTCCGCTACGACGATGGCGACGGTGCCGAGGGCCAGGGGCTTCCGGTCGCATACGGCCAGGCCCGCCTCCTGCAGCGCGGTAGCGATCTGGGACGCGGTGACGAACCCCTGCACGGACTCGGGCAGGTATGTGTAGGCTTCGCGGTCGCCCGCGAACAGCGCGCCGAGCCACGGCGCGACGGCGCGGAAGAAGGCGGGAAGCAGCCGGGGCAGCACGCCTCGCCCCTCCATGCGCACGATCTCCAGCACAACGAGCCTCCCGCCGGGGCGCAGGACGCGGGCCATCTCGGACAGGGCTCGGGGCAGGTCGACGAAGTTCCGCACGCCGAACCCGACGGTGACGCATATGAATGCGGCATCCGGGAACGGGAGCGAGTGGGCGTCGCCGGCGACGTATTCGATGGGCACCTCGCACCGCAGCCTGGACTTCTCGATGGCGAGGGGCAGCATCGGCTTGGCGAAGTCGAGCCCGACGACGCTGTCGACCTGTGTCTGGGCCGCGAGATCGATAGCGAAGTCGCCGGTGCCGCAGGCGACGTCGAGTGCTGTGCCGGTCAGGTCGCCCACCGCCATCCGCGCCGCGAGCCGTCGCCAGGCATAGTGGCGCCCGGCGGTCATGATGGTGTTGAGACGGTCGTAGCGCCGCGAGATCCGGGAGAACATGCGGGCCACGTAGCGCGAGCGCTCGCGGCCCCTCAGGTGCGCCAAGGCTGCCCTACCCCGATAGGGCCGCAATGGCCCTGGGGAGCGCTGGAAGCAGGTCGGTCGCGAGCAGACCCGCGCGCCTGCCGGGGGCCGCTACCTCAGCCGCCGCACCGTGTAGGTATACACCCAGTCTAGCCGCGTCCACCGGATCGAGTCCCTGCGCCAGCAGCCCGGCTATGGCCCCGGCCAGCACGTCCCCGGTGCCCGCGGTCGCAAGGGCCGGGTTCGCGAAGGGGCTGACGGCGGCCACCCCACCCATCCGTTCGCCCTGAGCTTGTCGAAGGGTCCCACCAGCGGGCTGGGCGATCACTGTGTGTGCGCCCTTTAGGACGACCACGCAGCCCCAGCGTTCCGCGGACTCGATGGCGACTGCCGTCCTGTCGCCCTGGACCTCCGCGGTCGACAGTCCGGTCAGCCGCGCCATTTCGCCGGGGTGGGGCGTGAGAACGGCCGGGCCCGACAGCCTGTCCCACCAGCCATCTTCCCGGGCAAGGAAGTTCAACCCGTCGGCGTCGATCACACTTGGCGGGAGCGGACTGCCGGACAGGAGCAGGTCTCGGAGCATCGCGCGGGTCTCCGGGGCCTGCCCGACGCCGGGCCCCACCAGCAGCGCCTTGCACTTCGCGGCCTCGTCCAAGACCTGGCCCGCCCCGGCGGGCGAATGGACGCCGGGCGCGGCCTCGGCGAGGGGTAGATGGGTTGCCTCGGCCGCCATCAGCGCAAGCGCGGCCTGCTGGCTGGCCGGGGCGGCGAGGGTCAGGAGCCCAGCCCCGACACGGCCGGCGCCTCCCACGGCCAGCGCCGCCGCGCCTACATAGCTGCGGGAGCCCGCTACGACGAGCGTCCGGCCGAAGGTGCCCTTGTGGCCTGAGAGGGGCCTCGAAGGCAGCGCGGACGCGGCCCATTCGCGCGTCATCAGCTCGACCGGGATGTCGGAATCGAGCCCCGGCGGCAGCCCGATATCGGCGATCTCGACCCTGCTGGCAACTTCCGTGCCGGGGAAGCGGTACAGGCCGGCCTTGGGCCTGCCAAGGGTCAACGTAACGTCGGCGCCCGCGCAGGCAGGATCGACTGTTCCCGTGTCGGCGTCCACGCCCGAGGGCACGTCGACGGCGAGCAGACGGAGGGCCGGCCGCCGTGCCCTCTCATCCGACACGTCGCGGAGCAGGCCCTCGAGGGGGCCGGCGATGGGGCGCGAGCGGCCCGTGCCGAGCACGGCGTCGACGACGATGTCAGCCGACGCCAGGGCCGCACGAAGCTCCGGCGTCTCGGGCGCGAGTATGGGGGTGCGCTGCGCCAGCACTGGCGCGAGTTTCGGGTCGCCGTCCGGGCGGTCCCCGACGAGGCAAACGGCCACGTGCCCTCCCCAAGAGCGCAGCCTGCGGGCAACTACCAGCCCGTCGCCGCCGTTGTTGCCCTTGCCCACTAGCACGAGGGTGTGGGTGCCCACGACGCGCCCAAGGACCCGCCTCACAGCACGGGCGACCTCGAGGCCGGCGTTCTCCATCAGCGTGTCGGTGCTGGTCCCGGCGCGCTCGGACCTCTCCTCGAGGGTGCGCATCTGGTCTGAGGTGACGATCTTCATTGGTTTACGCGCCGCCCGCTGGGCGTGCCTTCACCGAGGCATGCCCCAGCCCTGGGTTCCGGCTTTCGCCGGAAAGACGGTTATGCAAGGTCTCCCTCCGCGGGAACGACGGCTGCGTGGGTTCGCCCACGATCCATACGTGTGGCGGCAGCACTCAGCGGTTGGAATTCTAGCATGGGGCCGCCGGTTACTCGTCGTCGGCCTTCTCGTATGCGCCTATGTCGCTCGCGCCGCCCTGGGGCGGGCGATGCCGCGGCTATCGGCGCCGGGGGCCAGGCCATCGTCGGCAGCGTCGATGGCCGGGCTGCCGTCGAGCAGGACGTACTGCGTGGCCCGGCCGGAGCCGTCGCGGATGACCCTGATGTTCGGGTCGATGGGCCTGTCCGTCGTCCCCATCATGTCGCCCGCGTGCGACCGGACGTCGCAGGCCACGCCGTTGCCGACCAGGTTGTGCCCCATGGACAAGGCATCGTTGACCGAAGTGAAGCAGTCGGGGCCGACCTTGGACTCGTTCGCGGCGATGATGGAGTTGCCGAGGGTCATCATGCCGCTGGCGATGTTGTGGACCCCGCCGCCCTCGGACGGCGCGCGGTTATGGGCGACGGTGCTGTTGGTGATCCTGAGCCGGGCGCCCCAGTTGAATATGCCCCCGCCGTCGGACCCTGCCTGGTTGTCCATCACGACGGCGTTGACCAGTGTGAGCTCGCTGCGGGTGTATATCCCGCCTCCGCCGAACCTCGACGAGTTGCCGCTTATGGAGGTGTTCGAGAGGGCGACCACGCCGCCCTGGCTGTTGTGCAGCCCGCCTCCCTTGCCCCGTATGGCCGAGTTTCCGGCGACAGTGCTGTCCTTGACGGTGATGGTCGCGTCGTTGAATATGCCGCCTCCGTGGCGGGCCACGTTGCCGGTCACGAGGGTCCGCGACACGACGAGGGTGCCGCCCATGAGGTTGAAGATGCCGCCGCCGTGGATCTCCGCCTCGTTGCCCTTCACCACGAGGTCGTCGAGGGTCAGGTCGCCCTGGTTGTAGATGCCGCCGCCCCAGGTGGCCCTGCCGCCCTCGATGGTCATGCCCGAGATTTCGACGCGGTGCCCAGGGACCATGATGACGCTTAGCGACTCGTCCTGGGTACGCGGCACTGCGCGGACGAGGGTCGCGTCCGGGCCCGCGCCGATAATGGTCAGGTCCTTGTTTACGAGCAGGCCCCCGTACTCCAGCACGTACACCCCGGCCGGCACCTCCACAACGTAGCCGGGCTCGGCGGAGCGGATGGCCTCGCGGAGCCCGCAGGGGTCCGAGCAGGTCCTGGCCCGGCTGTCGGCGGTGGTCCCGACGCGGATGCTGTGTACGATGGGCTGTAGCCGTATGCGGTCGAGGGAGTCGGACACCGCCCTACCTGCGGTGGATGGTCCTGGCGGGACGGTGGAGGCGGGCTCACGGTCGCGCAGCTGGGTGCAGCCGATCAGCGCGACCACCATCGCGGTGCCGAGAGCGGCTGCCAGAAGATGGGCCCCGCGCCTGGTCCGGTGAGCTTGCACGGCCTGAACGCCCCTCCCTTGCAGGCCCGGATTATAGCACCGGACGGGTGCAAGTCCGCTTGTGGGGGCTGAGTTGCAGGGCTTACACTGGCGGTCATGAGCTCCGAGGCTGGCAGCGACGGCGGCGACGTACCCAGCCGCGCACCGGGTCCGCCGCCGAGGAGCAGCCGCCCGGGATCCGTCCGGCGACGCCGCGGCGGGCTCGGCTACACCTTCAGCTCCCTGGCCAACCCCTCGTACAGGCTCCTCTGGCTGGCCGTGGTCTTCTGGGTGGCCGGCGGGCACATGCAGACCGTCGTCAGGAGCTTCCTGGCGTACGAGCTGACCAAGTCCGCCAACGTCCTGGCCATCATCACCGCGGCGCAGGTCGTCCCGCTGCTCGCGCTGGCGCTGTTCGGGGGCGCCGTGGCGGATAGGATGGACCGCCGCAGGCTGCTCCAGATCTGCCAGCTTGCCACTATGGCCGCGACGCTGTTCGTGGCAGTGTCCATCACGACCGGCACCGTCACCTGGTACCACCTGCTGGCGAGCGGGATGGTGCACGGCGGCGTGTGGGCATTCATGTCGCCCGCCAGGCAGGGGCTGATCAAGGACATCGTCGGACGGAGGGGGCTCGCAAACGCCATCGCACTGACGGGCGCGGGCCTGAGCACGGTGTCGCTGGCGGCTCCCGCAGCGGGAGGGCTCCTGTACGCGTACCTGGGCCCGGAGGGGGTGAGCTACCTCAGCGCCGGGGTGGTGCTGGTATCCGTCGTCCTCATAGGGTTCATCCCGAAGCAGGCCCAGGCAACGAGCGACAGACAGGCCAACGTGCTGGATGACATCCGGTCGGGCCTGGCCTACATGCGACGGGATACTCTACTGATAGTGATAATCGGCACCGTCGTCGCGACGATGATGCTCGTCCACCCGGTGATGACCCTGCTGCCGGTGCTGACGACAGAGGTCTTCAACCGGGGCTCAGACGCCTACGGGCTGCTGATATCGATGCTGGGCGTAGGCTCCCTGGCAGGATCGCTCGTGGCCGCCTGGCTGGGGAGGTGGCGGCGCGGTCTGCTGCTCATAGGGGGCAACCTGGCGGCGGGCGCGGCCCTGATCGCCGTTGCGTCCGTGCCATTCTGGTACGCGGCCCTGCCCATCATGGTGATCGTGGGTCTGAGCGAGGCCGGGCGGCGGGCGCTGAGCCAGACGCTGATCATGGAGCGGGTCGACGACGAGCACCAGGGGCGCGTCATCAGCGTCTACACGATGTCCTTCGGGCTGACTCCCATTGGCGTGCTGCCGGCGGGCTTCGCCGTCGAGCATATAGGCATAGGGCCGACCATAGCCGCGCTCGGAGGGATTATGCTCGCAGTGTCCGTGCTGGTCGCGGTTACCCAGGGAGGCCTCCGGAAGCTCAACTAGCAGCCGTCTGGGCTGGTGCAAGAGTGATACGGTGCGGACCGCTAGCGTTTGGAGGAGGGCAGGCATGGAACTGGACCGAGATCGAGTCAGGGCTATCCTGGAAGCCGATCACTCCTACTACTCCCCCCGCCCGGCCGGGACCCGCATAGATGATCGACTCGCGCCCAAGGCGTCCGATTTCATCGCCTCGCAGCTCAGGCCGGGCATGCGGGTGCTGGACATCGGCTGCGGCAACGGCGCGAGCCTCCTAGACAACTGCCACCGGTTCGCATCGGGCCTGGGGATCGACAGCGATCCGGCCCACGTCGACCTGGCCCGGGAAGCGTCGAGGCAAGGGGACTCCGAGAACGTCGAGTTCCGCCTGCTCGATTTCCGGGAAGACAGCGGCGAGCTGGAGCCGGAGTCCTTCGACTTCGTGCTCTCGGAGCGCGGGCCCATCGGCTACGACAGCTACGGCATCCAGGCCGCGCTGAGGGTGCTGAAGGACGACGGCATCCTGTTCTGCGAGGTGATCGGGAACCTCCATCAGCAGGAGGCGGCTGAGGTGTTCGGTCCCCGCGTGCTGCGCAACCAGATGATACGGACCCTGGACCAGGTGCGTGTTGCCATGGAGCGGAACGGTGTGAGCATCCGGATCGCATCCGAGCTCGTGACCAATTACTACTACGCCAGCATCTACGACTGGCTGGAGTTCCAGTGTGGGATATGGGCATGGAGCGGGACGCCCCTCCCGCCTCCCGACGACCCCCGGCTCGCGCTGTTCGCGGAGCGCTGCACGACACCGTCGGGCGAAATCGAGACCACTCACCACGTGGTGTGGGTGGGAGGCGTCAAGCTGGCGGGAAAACCCTACTATGCGGAACGCAGCTACTTTGGGGTGTCGTGAGGATTTGGCGCGCAGTGCTGGCTTGCTAATGGACCTAAAATCCGTTACGATTTCCGTAACCCAACAATTCGGTTGAGGCGGTTCGAGACCTGCTATTGATATGGAGTATCACAGCCGGCGCAGCCGTCCAGAATCCATCTCAGCATCACCACTAGGCCCCAGGGGATGAAAATGCGCGCACTAGTAACGGCAATACTGATGACAGCCCTTCTCCTGGCACTTGCAGCCTGCCAGGGAGGCGGCGGTGAGCAGGGTCCCGCCGGACCCCAGGGACCCGCCGGCATAGAGGGGCCCCAGGGGCCCGCAGGAGAGCCCGGGGAGGTGTCCCAGGCTGCAATCGCCGCCGTCCTCGAGACCATGCTCAAGGGATCGGCCGCGGGTACCATTCCGCCGCGGTCGACTGCCGACGAGTACACCAAGTACCTCGTCAAGGAAGCCATCGCCAGGTACGACTCTGACGGGCTCGACAGTGTCGTCACCTACTACAACACCAGTGAGAGCGTGGACGGCCAGTGGTACGTGTTCATCATCGACGAAGACAATGTGATGCTCGCTCACGCCGCGAACCCCGCCCTGGTGAACCGGCCCGTCTCGGAGGCCATCGGGCCCAACGGGTATCCCGCGGGTGAAGCCGTCGCGGCGGCTGCCGACGAGGACGGCGAGTGGTTCTCGTATACCTTCCCCAATCCTGAGACCGGCACCGTCGAGACGAAGCACTCGTGGATGGTGCGGCACGACGGGCTCGTCTTTGGCACGGGGTGGTACGAGGGCGGCCCCCGCAAGTCGGACGCTCCCGCATACACCAAGAGCTTCGTCCAGCAGGCCATGAACCTCTACGACGCCATGGGACTCGAGGCCACGCTCGAATACTACAACTCGGAGGAGAGTACCGACGGCCAGTGGTACGTGTTCATAGGCGACGAGAATGACATCATGCTCGCCCATGCCGCCGACCCCGGCCTGGTGAATCGCCCCTTTTCGGATGCGGTGGGGCCGAACGGCTACCCCGCCGGGGAGGCGGTGGCTGCGGTTGCGGACGAGGACGGCGAGTGGTTCTCGTACACCTTCCCCAATCCCGAGACCGGCTCAGCCGAGACCAAGCACTCCTGGGTAGTGCGGCACGGCGGGCTTGTATTCGGCTCGGGATGGTATGAGCAGGGTCCGCGCAAGTCGGACGCGCCCGCATACACAAAGAGCGTCGTGGACCAGGCCCTGAACCTCTATGACTCACTGGGCCTGGAGGCTGCCGTCGAGTACTATAGCTCCGAGGCGAGCGTGGACGGCCAGTGGTACGTGTTCATCGTCGACGAGGACGGCTATACGATCGCCCACCACAATCCCATCTTCCTGCGGCGCGATCCGAGCCTGCGGGTGGATGCCACGGGGTACTTCTACGGCGACGACCTGATGGGTGCCACCGAGACCGGCCGCTGGGTCGACTACGTGCTGCTGAACCCGGAAACTGGGGACGACCGGCAGAAGCACACCTGGGCAGTACGCCACGGCGGTCTGATATTCGCCTCCGGCTGGTACGAGTAGCGGCCAACACGCTGGGACCCGGGCGCGGCTCCTATGGACCATATGGCCGTGCCGATCATCATGTTGGCTTGAGGGGACGCGTCTACAGTCCCCTGGCGGTCTGCTCTCGCTGCCAGTCGTAGTCTACGTCGCCGTCGTAGAACTTCTCGGGGTTCTCGACTGCCCAGATCTGCTTGCGGATGAGGTAGTTGGCTGGGTCCAGCTCTAGCCCCTGCCGCCAGCGTGCCAGGGCCTCGGCGGCCCTGCCGGCGCGGTAGTGCTCCAGGCCCTCGCGGAAGATCGCGTTGGCATCCGCGTGTCCGGCGCCCAGGCTGCCCCCAGGCTCTACCTCGGCCTGCTCGGGGTCCTGGCCTGACAACCAGCGCTCCAGGACCTCGGCGGTCTCATGCCGCCTTATGTCGAAGCCACCCAGCCGGCTGTACTGCACGATGCCCTGCTCGTCGATGAGGAACCCGTTCGGGATTGCCCGGAAGCCGTAGAGGTCGCTCAGGGCGTTCTCCCTGTCGACGAGGGTAGTGAAGGTTGCGCCGGCCCTCTCGACATAGGAGCGGGGCACGTCCGGGGACTGGGCGTCGATGGCGACGGATAGGACGTCTACGCCGCGCTCCATGTTCTCGTCGCTGAAACGCTGCCAGACTGGCAGCTGCTCCCTGCAACCTCACCAGGACGCCCACATGAATAGGACGACCTTCCTGCCCATGTAGTCGGAGAGCTTGACGGAGCCGCCCGAGAGGGAGGGAAGCTCGAAGTCCGGGGCCGGGACGCCTGATACGACCGGTCCGGATGCCATTGCCTAGGACCTCCTGCGGCGTAATGTCACGTAGGTGACTGCCGTCGAGGTGATGAGGCTCAGCAGCCCGCCGATGAGGATGTCGATGGGCACCAGGATGGAGGGCCAGGTGGACAGCATGAGGAAGATGGGCACGATGTAGGTGGCGTATGCCGCGCAACCCAGGACGAAGCTGTTCTTCATGGCCCTGACGAGGCTGCCTTCCCTCAGCGCCGGCTCGATGGCCAGGTAGCTGTTGGCGAGGGCGATCAGCAGGAGGAACGCGAGAAGGGCGAGCATCTCTGTGCCGCCCCATGTGTCCATCTGCCTGCCGAAGGTGTCGAGCACCTCCTTGTTGCCGCTCTCCTCGTAGAGGCTCTCGTACATGCCCCGCGCGATGGGCGAGATATTCCACCCCACGTCGATGACCGTGTACACCACGAATGCCGCTATGAACCTGACGTATTGCATACACACCTCGTGCCCGGACTGCAACTTACGGGACCTCGAAACCAGAGCGCCCCGAGGCCCCGCGCGATTCTACGCCTCCCGGTGCCGCTTTACCAGCGCCTACCAGGGACTCACAGGTCCCAGGTCCAGCCGGAAGGTACGGGCCGGCGGAGGTCTCCAGGCTCCTGATGTGCCCGTGCTATAATCGCGCCATGACTACGAGAGCCGTCACGAGACCAGCGGCGGCCGACGGGCAGGCTGGATGGATGCTGCCCGATCCCGTTCGGACGCCTGACATGCAGCAAGAGCCCATCGGGTCCGAGATCCGTACCGTCCTCCGACGCCACTTCAGCCATCGCCCCGACGTGCTTGTCGGAGGGGAAGGCTACCTGTGCTGGAACACGCGCAGGCGGGAGGGCTGGCTGGTGCCGGACTGTGTGGTCGCCTTCGGGGTCGACCCGGACGCCGTCCGCAGCCGGAACGGGTACGTTATCGACGACGTGGGCAAGCCCCCTGAGGTGGTGGTCGAGATCGCGTCGGAGAGCACGGGCCGGGCCGACTACACCCGGAAGCGCGAGGGCTATGCGGGCTACGGGGTGGGCGAGTACTGGCGGTTCGACCACACCGGCGGGGAGTACCACGACCGTCCGATGTCGGGTGACGTGCTGGTGGACGGGGAGTACGAGCCGATTCCGGTGGACCGGGACTCCGATGGGGTACTCCGGGGGTACAGTCCGACGCTTGGCCTCGACCTGTGCTGGGACGACGGCCGCCTGCGTTTCTACGATCCGGCGAAGGGCGAGTACCTGCTGAACCTGCCTGAGGCCGAGGCCCGCGTAGAGGCCGCCGAGGCGGAAGTGATGCGGCTCCGCGAGGAGCTGGGCCGCCTCCAGTCGAGCTAGCCCATCCGGGCAAGGGGCGCGTCCCATGACCGCGTATCTCGCAAGACGGCTCATTCTAGCCCTGTTCACCATCTGGGTGATCACGGTGCTGACGTTCGTCATCATCGAGTTGCCGGCGGGCGACACCGCGGACGCCGTGATGAACAACCTGATGGACCAGGGCTCCACGTCGTACAGCCCCGAGGTGGCCGAGAACCTGCGGCGCTACCTTGGCCTGGACCAGCCCCAGTACATCAGGTACTTCAAGTGGATGGCGAACCTGCTCAGGGGCGACCCCGGCTTCTCCATGAACCCGCGTTCGGGCCCCGACGGCATCAGGTCGATCAAGGCCCAGATCGGCGACCGGCTCTGGATCACGGTGGCGCTGACCGGGTTCACCATACTGGTGACGTGGACGTTCGCCATACCCGTGGGCATCTACTCGGCCGTTCGCCAGCACTCGGTGGGAGACTACGTGTTCACGCTGGCGGGGTTCACGGGGCTCGCGGTGCCGGACTTCCTGCTCGGCCTAGTGCTCATGTACATAGGGTTCGCCTACCTCAACCAGAGCGTGGGCGGGCTCTTCTCGGCCGACTACCAGAACGCCCCCTGGAGCATTGGCAAGGTCATCGACTTGCTGAACCACCTGTGGATACCCGCGGTGGTCCTGGGCACGTCGGGTACGGCGGGGCTGATCAGGGTCATGCGGAACAACCTGCTGGACGAGCTTGGCAAGCCCTACGTCGTTGCGGCGCGGGCGAAGGGGGCTCCCGCCTGGAGGCTGATACTCAAGTACCCGGTGCGTGTCGCCATCAACCCGCTTGTCAGCACGGCCGGCTACCTGCTGCCGTCGCTGATAAGCGGCAGCGTCATCGTCTCGGTCGTGCTCAGCCTGCCGACGCTTGGGCCCATCCTGCTCAGGGCGATACAGCTGCAGGACCCCTACACGGCGGGGTTCATCATCCTGATGCTGGGCACTCTCACGGTGATCGGGACGCTGGTGTCGGACGTGCTTCTGGCCATAGTGGACCCACGGATCAAGATCGTAGGCCAGTAGGCCGCTCGGGGCTAGCCGCCCACCGCTACCCATACTTCTCTGTGCCCGTGCGGGATTTGGCTATTAGGTCCCAGTCGTATTCGACGCCGAGGCCGGGGGCCTGGGGGACGGGGAAGTGGCCGTTTTGGTCGGCGGCGTCGAGCTCGTCGCGGTAGTCGTCCTTGTAGACGGGGACGTAGTTCTGGTTCTGGGCCTTTGGGTGGGAGCCCGATAGCTCGTAGTAGTTGGTGTTGCGGATGGCGGCCACGCACTGGCGCTGGGCTGGGCCGGGGCTGTGGAACTCGATGTCGAGGCCGAGGCCCTCGGCGGCGTGGGCGATCTTCATCGAGCCGGTGATCCCCTCGCCGGCGATGTCGCCCCTGACGAAGTCGGTGGCCTCGGAGACCATGAAGTCTACGTGAGACTCGACGCCGCGGATGTGCTCGCTGATCAGCAATGGGGTCTTGAGTATCTGGCGCAGCTTGCGGTGTGCGAAGATCGACGTGCCCATGTCGAGGAAGGGGTCCTCGTACCAGAAGTACCCGGCCTCGTCGCAGGCGCGGCCAACCTTCACGGCATCGCCGAATGTGACGAGGGCGTTGAAGGGGTCGAGCATCATGTCCATCCTGCCGCCGACGCGCCCGGCGACCTTGTGGACCGTGTCGATCTCGCGGGGGACGTAGCCGTTCTCCCAGCCGTGGATCTTGTAGCCGGGGTAGCCCATCTCCAGGCATTGCTGGGCGAAGTCGGCGTAGGCCTCGGGCGAGTCGAGGCCGCCCGTGCTGCCCTCCTCGCCGTGCAGGGTGGCTACGTATGTCGGCAGGGTCTCCTTGTGGCCGCCCAGGAGCTGGTGGATGGGGGCGTCGTGGAACTTGCCGGCCAGGTCCCACAGGGCGATGTCGATAGGGGCGATGCCGATCCGGTTCATCCTCATGGCGTGGCCTACGCGAGCGTATATGTGCTCGCGATGTAGGGCGTTGCTGCCCAGCAGGATGTCGACGAAGGAGGGCAGCGCGGCGTAGTCGGCCGCCGCGCCGCCGACGTATTCGCCGACGGGCCCGGTGTCGGTGAGGATGCGCAGGGCGTAGCCGGTGCGCTCGGAGCGGGCGCCGGGGCTGTAGACGATGCCGCCGTCCCCTGTGCGGGCGATGTCCTCCTTCGCGAACGTGAACTGGTGGACCTCGATGCCGGTGATAGTCGGGCCTCTGCCCATGGCGCACCTCCGTAGCCGTTGCTGGCGAGAGTATAGCGGCTATTCGCTCGTGAGGCGGGATGAGCATGGTGGCCGGGGACAGCCCTCACCCACGCCGCTCCGGGGAGGGCGGGTTTCAAACCCGCCCCTACCGAGGCACGCCAGGCGGTGTCTCCCTATATGTCCTGCGCTCGTTATTCGGTTGTGTTGTGGGGCGGTGGCTACCAGGGGGGCGAGCGGCCGGGGTTGGTGGAGTCTATGGGTGCGCCGTAGGGGTCCGGGTCGTGCCAGTGGGCGTCGAGTTTCTCGCGGATCCTGCGCTCGGCGGGGGTTACCTCCGCGGGTGCGGGTTGTTCGTCCTTTTTCTCATTGTTGTGGCCGGGGCCCTGGGCGTTTCGGCTCATGGCGGCCCTGGCGTTTCCTTCGCGGCGGCGCTGTGTTCGGGTGCGTTTTTGGGGACGGGTTGCTCGTTTTGAGTTTCTGGTTTCTGGTTGGGGGACCTCTGCGGTGCGTACCCCGCCGCCCTTCTGGGTCCCTGCCTTCGCAGGGACGACGACTGGGGTGCGCTCGGGCCCTTCGGCTGGGCTTACGTCAGGCTCTTCGGTGGGCTCGGACCGCCCCTCGCCGCCCCTCTGGGTCCCTGCCTCCGCAGGGACGACGACTGGGGTGCGCTCGGGCCCTTCGGCTGGGCTCACGTCAGGCTCTTCGGTGGGCTCGGTGCGCGCCTCGCCGCCCCTCTGGGTCCCTGCCTTCGCAGGGACGACGGTTGGGGTATCCGGGTTCCTCTCTGCATTCGCGGGAACGACGGATGGGGGGTTGACGGGTTCCGACGCCGCACCGGGGAGGGCGGGTTTCAAACCCGCCCCTACGGGAGACGGGGTCTGAAGGCCGGGAAGCGGGCGGACACGTGGGTCCGCCCCCCGTATCGAGTACGGAACCTTGTATGTCAAGACACTGTGGCGAGTTCTGGTGTTGGCGTTAACATTTCTTTCATCTCACGGTAGATCTGGCGAGCCAGGTAGGTCTTGAGGACCCGTATGGCCTCCCTGTGAGTTTTGCCTTCTTGTTCCTTGCGAGCCACGAGGGCCTTGGACGCTTCGTCTATACGCAGACGGGTGCGAGCGATGATGTGTATAGCCCAGTTGAGACGTCGGTTGCCGCCTCGATTGACTCGTGCATGTTTGCTCGCTCCGCTCTCGCGCGGGACGGGCGCCGCTCCGCAGTAGCTGGCAAAGTGGTGCTGGGTCTTGAAGCGTTCGATGTCCCCAACCTCGGCCAACAGCAACCCGGCTATGACAGGTCCCACGCCTTGAAGGTCCAGCAGCCCTGGGGCCACGGACTGGACCATCTGGTCGATCTGCCCCTCCAGTGTATTCAGCTCCTGCTCCAACGTATCGACGACACGCTCCAAACTCTCTCTTGCCGATGGCGTCTGCATGTCTCCCAGGCGCATCCTGTTGGCTTGGAGTTGCTGGGCCAGGTGCCTGCGGGTGCGGGTGAGTTCCTGCATTTGCCGAAGCCATGCCGGAGCTCTGACCGCAGGACGAGTCGGTTCGGCCTGCAGTACGCGGGCCACCAGCACCGCATCGTGAGGGTCGGTCTTCCGATGCCCGCGTCGCTCAACCACTTGCTGAGTAGGTATGGGGACAACGTCCATGCCATCACCCATACAGCGCCTCAGCCACGGAGTGAAGAAGGTCTGTGTGGGACCTTCCACGGCCAGCCGGTCGCAGCCCAGGCTCTTTGCCCAAGATATGAAGGACTCCAACCCGTCCGAATCGTTCGAGAACTCTCTGACATCTCGCACCTGCCCCCGGCTATCCAGTGCCGCCGCGGCGTGGTGTCCGGGGTGAGGGTCTATACCGATGATCGTCGTCATACCGCCCCTCCTTGTGGTAGAGTCTCCCTAGGGACGTGTCTGCGCACTCCTGCGAGGAGATCGAGCCAGGGTGGCACCCTTGAATCCAGCGACGGACAAGTCCCCCAGGGGTTGCGGTGTGGGCAGTTCCGTACCAGGCCACTTATGGCAGGGCAGGCTTGGGCCACACATCGCGACCCCTATCGTGTCATAGTGACCTCTCACTTCGCATTCGCTAGTGCTGTGGGCATCGCGATGCCCACAGCACTATTGCTAAGGTTGAGCTTGACATACAGGCAGGCTCTACGTCGTCGAGGAGGGTGTGGAAGCGGTGTTCGTCGCGGAGGATGTGTGAGATGAGCTCCCTGGCGGCGGCTATCCTGTGGTTGGCCCTGAAGCCGTCGTCCCTGCCGTGCATGACTTCGTCGAGGAAGTCGACGACGGTGCCGCCGTCGCGCGTCTGGGCTCGAACGAGCATGATCATGAGGTCTTCGTCCACGGCAGAGAGCACGGTGAGGAAGTCCTCAGTCAGCAGGGTGAGGAAGTCGTACGGGAAGGGGCCCTGGACGTGCAGGGGCCCGACGGCCGGGCCCTCGTCCTTGCGGGGGCGTGGGCCGCGTTTCCGGCTTTCGCAGTGGTCGCAGGTCTCGTCGCCGTGCTCGGCTAGGAAGTCGGCGGCCTTCTTCGACCCGTACTTCACGAGCTGCTTGGCGGCGTCGATCATGTGGCAGAGCTGAGCGCCTGCGACCCTGCCCTCCATGAGATCGAGGAAGAAGTCTATGATGCGTGCGCCGTCGTCGGTCTTTTGGCGGACGATCTCGGCGATGGTGGGCGGCTTCCGCTCCTCGGTTGTCTCTGGTATGGGCACATATGTTTCGTACATAAGTGCTATTATGCGTGAGGGCTGGGGGGTTGTCAAGAGGGAAATTCACCGCAGAGGGCGGGGAGGGCGCAGAGGCGGGAGAGTTATGGGGGATTGTCTGAACTGTGATTAAGGGGATTCGGGGGATTGGGATGATTGGGAGGGGAGGCTGGGGGAACGCAGCGCCCGCGATTAAGGCTGAGGGGTAGAACTCGGATAGGCGTTTGGGCTGAGGTGGGGCCTGGCGCAGTACCACCAGGAACTCGTGACGCTAGCCGCCTGTGGCCCTGTGCAATGTAATGGACCCGATCTCTTGCCTGCCCCTTCCTGAATAGTAGTCGCCTTCGAGTGTCTGCTCCTTGAGCCTGAGGATTGTCGTGCCGCGGTGGGTGTTCATGGTGGGCACGGCGCCAGATTTGGGTTCATTGACGTACATGTATGTAAGTTCCGGTGAGGGCCCACCGTCATCTCGTATGCTTGCGGCGACGCTGTGTGACCGAGACTGCTGCGTCTCAGCTGTGATGCTGATTGTCGACCAGCGCTGCGCGATAGTCACGGCTATCTCGCGGCTCACTTCACCTTGACCGTAGGAAGACTCGATGGAGCCAACCCACTCTCCCCCAAGGTCTGGAGCTCCTACGAGCCCGAGCTGTCTTAAGGGGCATGTTCGCCAGATGTAGTGGTCGAATACCCAGTGTAGACACCAAAAGAAGCCTGCGAACGAGGGTGCGCTCACCCACCACTGGGGATCGAAATTGGCGGCGTTCATCACAGCATCTAGTAGCCAGACTGGCGGTAGGCTGACCACTGCTAGAGCAGTATAGACCTTCCCCCTTCCTTCCAGATCATAGGAGTGCATCAGAGGGTATCACTCCATTCATTCCACAACTGAACCAGATGGCTAGCAAAGGCTCTGGCATCTGCGACCGACCACTGCTCGGGAGTCTCACCGAACAGAAGCTGCTGACCATTCTGGCAAAGGAGCCCGTCAAGGTTGGTCTGTAGGATCCAGTTCACGACGGAGCAGTACGTTTGCTGAAATCCGCTCTGGAAGGCAGAATCTGGAGCATTGTAGATGAGGCACTCCACGAAGTACGACGGAGCGAGGTTCGAGCTAATCCGGCCTTCGGCTTCCAAATGGTTCCGAGCACTCTTGAACATTCTCACAGTTCGCTTGTACCGGTCCCATGTCCGTCTTCCCTTGGCCGCGCCGTTCTTGTAGTGCTCGTTTGGGTAGTTGACGATCCAGCGCTTGTCATGGAGAGCGTAGAAGCGTATCCCGGCCACGTAGGAGTAGCGACTGACATACCTGCGGTGCTGTATGCAAACAACGATGTCGGCAGCGAGACTCGCCGGAGCTTCCTTGAGCCTGATGGACTTGTTGCCCTGAGCTACGAACTCTCTCCCAAATCCACTTTCAAGAGCCTTAAGAGTGTCGCGTCTGAAGTCATTCCAGGTGTAGGTCTTGGGCTGGAAGCTTGCTCGGATAGATTCCTGGTCATATTGGGACAGGGAAGACACGTCGTATGAATGGGACGAGGTTAGCTCCAAGACCACATCGACATCGCTGTCTCCAGTGACGTTGGTGTCGTTCATATACGAACCCTGGAGATGGAAGTTGCAGGTCACACCGGGTGGCCACTTATACCTATTCAGCCCTTCCCGAATTGCCCCATGAGTGCGCTTGGATGGGTCCTGATCCCCATGGTCGGACCACCTGCTTAGCTGGGATTCAGGGATTGGCATGAACCCTCCTACGAAGTCGTCAGCTCTAGGATCGCAGCGATGCGGCGGGCGGTGTTGGTGAAGTGTTGGACTTCGTGGGGGTGGAGGGGGCGTTGGAGGACTTTGTGCTCTCGGTAGGAGAGCCATTTCTTGAGGACCTGGTAGCCGCCGAGTTTGTAGTTCCAGACGGCGGCGGGGATGTTGCGCCAGTAGGCGCGGTCGTTGAGGTATATGTCGAAGGTGGTTTCTCCGAGGGTGTGGGTGGGGTCGTCGGGGGAGGTGCTGCCGGGGGCGTCACTACTTTCAGGTGACTGGTCCACATCTTGGTTGCGCTGGTGAGCACTGGCCTTCGACAGGCTCAGGCCGAACGTATCTTCGGCAGTTGTTGACGATCCCCGCACGGCCCGGTCACCGGGTGTGACGATGCTCAGGACGGTTTGTTCGGGGGTGGTGTGGGGGCGCTCTTCGGCGCGGCCCTGGCCGGGCATTACGGCTTGGCCCTGGCCCAGGTGTCCCCAGCCGGCGGTTAGGGCGAAGTCGTCGCCGGTCATGTTGGTGTTGTCGGTGGTGGATGGGACGGCGATTTCCTTGATATCCGGGCGCCACGGGGCTTCGGTGACGCCTGGGACTGGGGTGTCGGGGTCGAGGAGGGCGGCGAGTTTCCTGCCGCGGTCGGCTGACTCGGCTAGCTCGGCGGCCGCGCCGTCGTCGGTGCCGTCGGGCCAGCCGGGGAGGGGGATGCGGGGCCACTCCATGCGGAGGGCGCCGGCGTTGGCCTCGCGGTATGCGGGGTCGTGTAGGACGGCGAGGACGTGGTGGAAGAGGTCCTCGACGCCGAGGCCTAGCCGTTCGAGGTAGGTGTGTGCTGCGGGGGACAGGTTGGGGCGGCGCGACGTGGCGTCGGTCGTGTCGAACTGGAGTGCGTCGTCACGGAGGTAGGCGGGGAACATACTGGCGCTCCACTCATTCAGGTGGAGTGAAGCAACATGAGATGTGACTGCGACCTGAGGTTCAGTTGAGTCTCGCCGTAGGCGGGGAACTGCCGAAAGCCACAGGTTCCCCGTGAAAACGTTCGGCCTGTAGTCTGGTACGGGACGACCAAGCAAGCCACTCCCAGCGTCCCAGTACAGCCACCGGGTATCGAATGGACGGTAGGCGTATGGAATATATCCGTCACCTTGGGGACCACCACGTGCTACCAGCGATTCGCGCACCGAACGGGCTTCGGGCACTGAGAATCCTGAGGAGTTCTTCATAGCGGCCGGATATCGTCGCGCTATCTCATCGTGACTCCTATCTGAGTCGAAGTACTCGGTCATCCTGTCCTTAAGGCGATCAAGGTCGGTATCGACGAGGAAGGGATCACGTTTAGTCTGAACTCCGGGGAATGAGACAGGAAACAGATCGGGTAGAGATGGCCAGTCGGACCAGTCGTCAACGACCGCCATTCTTGCGAAGGGTAGGCCCAGGGACAGGGTTGGGGCGAAGGTGTCGTAGAGGGCATCCGGCTGAGTCTCCGCCGTGGCGGTCAACTCCTCGCGCTTGGCCTGGCCCCAGAGGTTGCGGAAGGCGACCCTGTCGGCAGGCTCGTGGTCGGGCTTGCCTTTGCGCACGAGGGTGGTGATTGCGGTGCCGACCTGGATGCCGACCGGGTCCTCGGGGGTGGAGAAGATGCTGGGGTCTGGGTCGCCGTCCGGGGTGGTCTTGCCGGTCCTGTACTTGTCGCCGTTGAGGCAGTCGATGCGAATTTCGTCGAAGGCCTCCAGGTAGCGCTCTCTCATGCCTGTGAAGGAGAGGCCGTCGAGCCAAGAGTAGTTGGAGATGAAGCAGACGACGCCCCGGCCGGTCTTCCCGGCGATGCGCCGCTCTGCCATGCGGAAGAAGCGGACGTAGAGGTCGTTGAGGCCCTGACCCTCGGGGCGTCTCACACGCCGGGTCGTCCGGTAGGCGGTGGACAGCTCGCGCTCCTCGTCGACGGCCATGCCCGCGAAGCCGTTGTAGGGCGGATTGCCGAGGATGACGAGGATGGGCTTTTTCTGCTTGACGTGATCAGCGCGGTCTCGCTCCTCCTCAAGCTCCTGGAGGAAAGGGAAGGGCTTATGTTCCCTGGGCTCCCAGCCTGTGAGGGCGTTGGTGAGGAAGATGCCGGCGCGCTCGTTCCCGTCGTCGGCGAGGGGTGCGTCGAGGGACTGCATGGCGAGGCCGACCTGCAGGTGTGCGACGACGAAGGGGGCGGGCATGATCTCGAAGCCGAATACGCGCGTGGTGGCCGCGCTCCTCACCTTCTCGCCGGCGAGTGCGCCGATGCCGCTGTCCTGGAGGTTTCCGGCGATGCGTCGGAGGACTTCGGCCAAGTACGCGCCGGTGCCGCAGCAGGGATCGAGAACGTAGACGTTATCGGCGGCCAGGCCTTCGGGGATGCCGAGGTCGTCCTTCAGGGCGCGGTCGACGCGGGCGACCATGTATCGCACGACCTCGATGGGTGTGTACCAGACGCCGAGCTGCTTGCGGAGTGCCGGGTCGAAGGCTTCCAGGAAGGGCTCGTAGAAGTACTGTACGGCCTCGCCCTCGCTGAAGCGGTCGAAGAAGGCGTCGCGGTCGACGCGGTCGAGGGCTGCGGCGGTCCAGTCGAGCACCTCTATGAGCCGGAGCGGCTGGAGGCGTCCGGGGTCGGATAGCTGCTGGAAGAGGGCGCGGAGCACGGGGGCGCGGAGGTGCCAGACGGCGGTGCGCCAGTCGAATGAGCCGGACGGCGGCGGGTCGCTGCGGGCCCAGAGGACCCACGCGGAGAAGACGCCGTAGAAGAGGGTCTGGACGAGTGTGGAGCGAAAGAATGCGGCGCCGCGGTCGCCCTCGAATTGTACGCCGAGGGCCTCCTCAAGAGCGGTGCGGACGGCCCCGAGAGACGGCGCGTCGCCAGCGGCCTCGACCCTTGCCAGGCCGTCGCGGGCGTAGGATGCGAGGAGCCACGCGACGTCCCTGGGCTCGACGAGGGTTGCGCGGTGGGAGAGGGCGCGGCAGAGGTACTCTCCGAGGGCCGGGCCGACTTCGCGGGCGAATGCGCGGGGCTTTTCGAGGCGGGCCTCGAAGTCGTCCTGGGAATCGGCGAGGCTGAAGGTCTCGAGCCTGGCCGGGTTTCCGGCACGGTCCTCGCCGAGGAGGACGAAGTCGCGGGTGTTGGTGACGAGGACGAGGCGGTACTTGTTCCAGTACCTGCTCACCTGGTCGCTATCGGCGGTGAGCCATGCGTCGTCGGAGGCGGGCTTGATCTCGACGACGCCGCAGTCGGGGAGTTCCGTCCGTGTGCGTGACCGGGGAGGGCGGGTTTCAAACCCGCCCCTACGGGACCCTTGCGTGGCGGAGTCGAGCCCGAGGTCAGCAGACCCGGCCCTACGGGACCCTTGCCTGGCGGAGTCGAGCCCGAGGTCAGCAGACCCGGCCCTACGGGACCCTTGCCTGGTGGAGTCGGCAGACCCGGCCCTATGGGACCCTTGCCTGGTGGAGTCGGCAGACCCGGCCCTACGGGACCCTTGCCTGGTGGAGTAGAGTCCGAGGTCGGGGTGGCCCGCGCCGAGATCGGCAAGCTCGCCGACGCAGCGGACTTTGGGCTTGAGGGTTGCGCCGACGGCGGTGAGGAGGTTGTTGAGGGGGGTGTGGTAGGAGAGCTCAGCGGTTGCGCCGCCGGATGCGCGGATGGCGCGGAGGTCGGTGAGGTAGGCCTCGACGGCGGCTGTGAGCTTGGGTGAGGTCATTGGGACAGTCTACCGCAGAGAGGACTTCACCGCAGAGGGCGCGGAGGGCGCAGAGGGGAATGGGAATTGGGAATGGTGAAGGGGGGAGGGTGTACCACAGAGGGCACAGAGAGCACAGAGGGGGGCGTGCTACACTCTCTCCGTAGGGAAAGAGAAGGCACGGCATGGGACAGACACACGTCGACATGAGCATTCATGGGAGCTCCGGCTCAGTGGTCGTGTCCGCGTTGGCGGATACCGCAGCCACGTTCACGAAAGTGCCGCGATCGGTGTTCGACGAGGTGGGGTTGGTAGTGAGGTATGAGGCGGAGGTCGAGATCGGGGACGGCCGGACGATTCTGCGAGAGCTGGCCCTGGCGGACGTGGAGATCGCGGGGGTCCGCAGGCCCGTGCTGGTGTCGGCAGGCGGCGCGGGCGAGCGGCCGCTGATCGGGTACACGACGCTGGAGACCCTGGGATTCAAGGTCAACACGGTTGCGCACACGCTGGAGCCAGCGCCTCCAATAGAGTACGGCGGCGTGCCCCCGTCATAGGCGCGGAGAGGGCGGGTTTACCACAGAGGGCAAGAGGGTTTACCGCAGAGGGCGCGGAGGGCGCAGAGGTTAGGGGGTTAGGGAGCCCTTCATCCCAGGCTTTCTCCCGGTAGAGGGCCTTGCATAACCTCCCGTGAGGACCGACACGCTGCATGGGAGACACTGAGCCGTGTTTGCACCGCCCCCAGCCCCTTAGGGTCTCCACCGGAAGCACCATGGCCTTACCAGGGTCACATAGGGGGGACGGGGGTAGGGGCGTCTCCTGGCATGGTTGAGGCCACCCCAGGTCCTTCGTCGGAGACTCCTCAGGACGACATTGCGGGTTGGCCTGAGGCTATTGTCATAGCAACGGCGGATGTGGCGGTCAGGCGTCCTGGGGGTCCTGGTCTTCCTGGGTTAGGGGGCGGACGTCGTGGCCGTTGACCCTGGCGCACTTGTGGCCGGTGGTGTCCATAGGCTCGGAGCAGAGGGGGCAGATGGGGCGTCCGGCGGCGCAGACCTTGAGGGCCTCGGCGGCGAAGGTCCTGAGCTGTCCCCTCACGCCCCAGAGCCTGATGGTGGGGGCGTCGTCCTCGCTCTCTTCCACACCCGCGTCGTAGGCGTCGATGACGAACCGGTCGCTGTTGCCTTCGTGGCCCAGGACGATCTTGCCGACGGTGAATTCGTAGTGTGGGCCGGCGCCCTCGCCCCCGGCGCCCGGGGGCTGGGACTCCTCCTCGCCAGAGGCGGGCAGGATGGCCTGGAGCCGGGTGATGGCCATGGCGAGCTGGAATAGCTGTTCCTTCTCCATCCAGAGCATGGCCGAGCCGGCGGCGTCCTCGACGAGGAGGCGGAAGGTCCGCTTCCCGGGCTCGCCGAGTGCCTCGGGCGTGATGCTGGAGATGCTGGTGAATTCGGCCTGGGGTGGCGCCATGGGTTGAGTATCAATGATATGCCTCAATGGGGAGACGGGCAAGGCGAGGCGGGACGGGTATTGTTCAGATTCGGTGAGGCATGGGTAGCTTTGCTCCCCGGCAGCGCGAGAGCCCCCATCCCTTCGACAGACCCTTCGACGAGCTCAGGAGAGCCTCAGGGCAGGCTCTAACCTTCCCGCTCGGGGGGAAGGGACAAGCGCCCCCCTCGGGAGACCTTTGCGTAACGCAGTCGCGCCGGGGAGGGGAACCCTGCCCCTCCCCACGCCTCTGGGTGGGGGACGGTTCCTGGGGCAGGAATCCTGCCTCCGCAGGGACGACGACTATGTGCTCTGGGTTCCCCTGCCTTCGCAGGGGCAGGCTCTGCCTTCGCAGGAACGACGACTATATAGGCGCGCAATAGCGGGTTGTTCAAAGGTCTCCTCGGGGGGAAGGGACAAGCCTGTGCTACAATCGCCGCAAGCGAGACCCGCTATGACCATCAAACCGGTTCTCAATCCCCTGCCAGCAGGCGAGTTTGCTCACGTCGAGCAGCTCCCGGACCCCCCACGCCCGTACATAGACATGCAGCAATACTCCTACGCATCCACGGCCAACTACGTACTGGACTACTATTTCAGGGATCGCCCGGACGTCTTCGTAGGAGGGGAGGGCTACCTCTGCCGGAATACGCGGGACAGGACGGGCTGGGTAGTGCCCGATTGCGTGGTGGCCTTCGGGGTCGATCCAGCCGCCATCCTGAACCGCAACGGGTACGTGATCGACGAGGCGGGCAAGCCGCCGGAATTCGTGCTGGAGGTCGCCTCCAAGAGCACTGGCAGGGCGGACTACACCGTCAAGCGCGACATCTACGCCGGGCACGGCGTGGGCGAGTACTGGCGGTTCGACTCCACCGGCGGGGAGCACCACGACGCGGCACTGTCGGGGGAGCGCCTGGTCGACGGAGCGTACGAGCCGCTGCCGACGCACCGGGAGCAGGACGGGGTGATCCGTTGTTACAGTCCCGTGCTGGGGCTGGAGCTTCTCTGGGACGAGGGCCGGCTGCGATTCTACGACCCGGCGGCGGGCGAGTACATGCCCGACTTCGAGGAGGTCCACGCACAGCGGGACGACGCCATACGCGAGCGGGACGACGCCATATACGGGCGCAACGCCGCCATTCATGAGCGCGAAGCAGAGGCGGAGGCGCGCCGGAAGGCCGAGGCCGAGCTGGCGGGCCTCCGCGAGCAATTGGCCCGTCTGCAGGAGAAGTAGCCAGCAAGTGGGGCGCCCCACCTAGCCATGCCTGGACCGACGGTCATTATCTGCATTGACGGGTTTGACCCCGAGTACCTGGACGCGTCGCCGATGCCGAACCTGCGGGAGATGGGGCGCGGCGGGTTCCTGGTGACGGGCCGGTCGATGATGCCCTCGGTGACGAACGTCAACAACGTGTCCATCGTCACGGCCCAATACCCCTCCGAGCACGGGATATGCTCGAACTACCGGTGGGACAGGCAGACGGGCGAGGAGCTGTACGTGGAGTCGGGGGAATACATCCGCTCCCAGTCGATGTTCGCCAGGGCCGAGGAGCTGGGCATGACGTCGGTCGTGGTCACGTCGAAGGACAAGCTGCGGACCCTTGTGGGAGTCGACGCGACGCTGTCGGTGTCGTCGGAGCAGCCGCCGGGCTGGGTGGTGGACGCGGTGGGCCCCGCGCCGGAGATCTACTCGCTGGAGGTGAACGGCTGGGTGATCGACGCGGGCAGGGTCATCATGAAGCAGAGGCCCGCCGACATCGTCTACCTGACGACGACGGACTACGCGATGCACATGAACGCGCCCGAACATCCTGAGGCGATGCGGCATATGGCGATCCTGGACGACGCGATCGGGCGGCTGATCTCGGACCACCCGGATGCGACGGTGCTGCTGTCGGCGGACCACGGGATGAACGCGAAGAGCCGGATGGTGGATATCAGGGCCGTGCTGGCGGCGCAGGGGATCGAGTCGAACCCGGTGCCGATCATCAAGGACCGGTACACGGTGCACCACTCGAACCTGGGCGGGTGCATGTTCGTGCACCTGGACCCGGAGCGGGCGGGCGACGCGATTGGGATCCTTCGGGACACGCCCGGGGTGGACGACGCGTGGACGCGAGAGGAGGCGGCCGCGAGGCTGGACCTCAGCCCGGAGCTGATCGGGGACGTGGTGGTGGAGGCGGACGCGGACACGGTGTTCGGGGACGTGGACGAGGTGACGATGCCGGAGGGACTGCGGTCGCACGGGTCGCAGCACGAGCGGGACGTGCCGATAGTGGGATACAACGGGGACTTCGAGGGGTTTGCGTTCGAGGAGAACCGGGACGTGGGCCGGTATGTGTTCGAGCGGGTGCTGGGGTGAGATCACTGGCCTGGGGGCAACCGGTTGACCGGTGAGCTAGTGGTGACGCCACTGGCCACGTCGAAGGGACCCCGCCCCAGGTCCTTCGTCGGGGACTCCTCAGGACGACAGTTGACCCGGCCGTACAGGGTCAGCCGGTAGCCTGGTCTGCGAGTGGGGCGGTCTGCCTGGCGATGGTTGCGGCCATGTAGCCTGCGCCGAAGCCGTTGTCGATGTTGACTACGGCGACGCCGGGGGCGCAGCTGTTGAGCATGGCCAGCAGGGCGGCAACGCCCCCGAAGCTGGCGCCGTAGCCGACGCTGGTGGGCACGGCGATGACGGGAGCGGCGACGAGGCCGCCGATGACGGACGGCAGCGCGCCCTCCATGCCGGCGACGGCCACTACGACGGACGCCTCGCGCAGCACGTCGACCCTGTCGAGCAGACGGTGCAGTCCGGCGACGCCCACGTCGACCAGGCGGACGACCTCGCAGTCCATGAGCTCCGCGGTGAGGGCGGCCTCCTCGCCGACGGAGAGGTCCGAGGTGCCCGCGCTGGCAACAACGACGCCGGGCACGGGCCGCACGTCATCGCGCCGGTCGACGACGATGACCCGGGCGGTCTCGTGGTAGACGGCGTCAGGCACGGCCTCCAGGACCGCGGCGGCGGCATCCGGCGCGACGCGGGTGGCGAGCAGACGGTCCGCGCGGCCGAGCACGGCCTGGGCTATCTCGGCGACCTGGGCGGGTTTCTTGCCGTCGCCGAATATCACCTCGGGGAAGCCCTTGCGGGCGGCGCGGTCGTGGTCGACCCTGGCGAAGCCGAGGTCTTCGTAGGACTGCGAGGCGAGGCGCGCGGCGGCTTCGTCCACCGTGATGCGGCCGGCCTGTAGTTCGGCTAGGAGCTGTCTTATGTTGGATTCGTCGATGGGGTTCGGCTCCAAGGTGGGGACCGGGGATTGGCCTGGATCAGTCGCCCCGGATCCAGTCCTGTACGGCTAGTTGCTGGATGCGACCAAAGTGCCTCACGTTGCCGGTAACGACGATTAGCTCGTGCCGAATCGCAACAGCGGCTATCTGCAGGTCTGGAATATCGAGCGGCGTCCCAACCTTCTCCAAATCGGCTCTCAGCTTCCCGTAAATCTCAGCGGCTCCTTGGTCGAATGGCAGCACCACCAGCCTCGGTAGGACGATGCGATGCAACTTCATCATGAAGTGATCTCGCCGATGACTCCGCTCAGCGCCGAATACCAACTCACCGATAGTCACCGCTGACGTGAATTGATGCTCCCTAGGAGTAGTGTCCAGTTTCTTTAGAAGAGATGGGGAGGGATCATGCTTCATGATTTCGCTCAGGGTGTCCGTGTCGAATAGGAACATTACTAATCGAAGCTTATGGGCCGACCCTTGGACTGTCGCCGCTGTCGATATATCTCTTCAACCATCGAGTCTATCTCGTCGTCCCCCATTTCACTCCAGGCCCCGATCGCGCCGATAAGGCCCTCAGACTGGTCGGACTGTTCCTCAAGCCCGCCCAGATCCTCGGGCCTGACGACTGCGGCTACCGGCCTGCCCATGCTCTCGATTACGAACCGGTCGCCGCTATCGGCCACTCGTTCCACGATTTCTGACAGCCGCTCTTTCGCCTCGCTCACACTCAGTGTCTCCGTCACCGCTCCCCTCCTTCCTCAGAACCCTCATCCTGTCCGCCCTTGGTTGCGTGGTATCATGCCCTCGAAGGTAGAGTATGCCACAAACTGCCGTTGCGCCCATGTCCATCGCGGAGAAGAGACAGGCCCTTGAAGGGGTGCTGCGGGAGATGGGGTCCGTGATCGTGGCGTTCTCCGGGGGTGTGGACAGCACGCTGCTTGCGGCGGTCGCTGAGAGGGTGCTGGGCGAGGGGGCGCTGGCGGTCACGGCGCACTCGCCGAGCCTCGCGCCGGCGGAGCTGGAGGAGGCGAAGCGCACTGCGCTCGCGGCCGGGATCCGGCACAGGGTCGTGCGGACGCTCGAGGTGGAGCGGGAGGACTACCGGGCGAACGACCCGAACCGGTGCTATTTCTGCAAGGACGAGCTGTACACGGTGCTCGGGCGCATGGCTGAGGACGAGGGCTACCGGTTCGTCGCGAACGGTGCGAACGTGGACGACCTGGGCGACTTCAGGCCGGGGCTGAACGCGGCCAAGCGGCACGGGGTGCGCTCGCCGCTGGTGGAGGCCGGGCTGGGCAAAGCCGACGTGCGGGACCTGTCGCGGGAGATGGGGCTGCCGACGTGGGACAAGCCAGCCCAGGCCTGCCTGTCGTCGCGCATCCCGTACGGCACGCCGGTGTCGGTGGAGGCGCTCGACCGGATCGCCCGGGCAGAGAGCTTCGTGCGGGGGCTGGGCGTCAGGCAGGTGCGGGTACGGCACCACGGGTCGGTGGCGCGGATCGAGGTCGAGCCGGGGGATATCGCTATGCTGACGTCCGGGGATGCGGCGCGGCGGGTGTCGGAGCACCTGAGGTCGCTGGGGTACTCGTACGTGACGGTGGACCTGGAGGGCTTCAGGTCGGGCAGCATGAACGAGGCGCTGCCGGGGCGCAGGAGGGTGGCCCGTGGGTAGGCTGGAGGGCAAGTCCTGCCTGATCAGCGGAGGCTCGAAAGGGCTGGGCGCGGCCCAGGCGCGGCTGTTCGTCCGGGAGGGAGCGCGGGTGGCCGTGGGCGACATCCGCGATTCAGACGGCGCACGGCTCGTCGACGAGCTGAGGGCTTCCGGCGCGGACGCTCTCTACGTGCGGCTGGACGTTACGTCGGAGGCGGACTGGGAGAGCGCGGTGAGCGCCGTGATTGCGGAGTTCGGCGCCCTCGACGTGCTGGTGAACAACGCCGGCATCTACAACCGGGCGCCGGTCGAGGAGACCACGCTGGAGGAGTGGGAGCGGGTCATGGACGTCAACTCGACGGGGGTGTTCCTGGGCACGAAGCACGCGATTCCGGCGATGCGGAGGTCTGGCGGCGGCTCCATCGTGAACATGTCGTCGGTCGCGGGGCTCGTGGGCAGCCGGACGCAGACCGTGTACAACGCTTCGAAGGGGGCGGTACGGCTGCTGACCAAGTCGACGGCGGTGCAATACGCGCCGGCGGGCATCCGCGCGAACTCCGTCCACCCGGGCGTCATCGAGACGGACATGATCAACGAAGTGATACGCACGGAGGAGGAGCGCGCGACTCGTATGTCGCTGACGCCCATCGGCCGGTTCGGCACCGCCGAGGACGTGGCGAACGGGGTGCTGTTCCTGGCGTCCGACGAGGCCAGCTACGTAACGGGGGCTGAGCTGGTGATCGACGGCGGCCTCACCGTCCAGTGATCATGCGGGCCCGGAAGCGGCACTGGGTGCGGGCGGCTCCATGCGCCGCCGCCATCGCGCTGTCGGTCCTCACCGCTGCCGCGTGCTCTTCCGCGCCCACCGAACCTGCGGTGGCTCCGCAGCCGGCGGAATCGCCCACGCCCGTCGCGCCGACGGCGGCGCCCGAGCCGACGGTGTCGCCGACGCCCGTTGCTCGGACTGGGCAGGAGGTGTTCGCAGCTACGTGCGCTGCCTGCCACGGGGAGAACGGCGAGGGGCAGCCGGACTGGCACATACGCAAAGAGAACGGCACCCTGCCCGCGCCGCCTCTCAACGGCGACGGTCACACGTGGCACCATGCGGACGGCCTGTTGTACCGCATAGTCCGCCACGGCGGGAAGATCCAGGAGGTGCCGGAGGTGCCCAGCTTCAAGAGCGCGATGCCGGCGTTTGGGGAGCTGCTCACCCACGAGGAGATAATCGCGGCGCTGGAGTACGTTAAGAGCCTGTGGGGCGAGAAGACCAAGCGCGGCATCTCCATCAGGGAGTCGCAGCAGTGGCTGAGCGAAGGCGACCCGTACCCGGCGAGCGGGGGATAGAAGCTGTGAGTTGATGAGAAGGATGTCCCGGCTCCGATTCGCTCGCGGCACAACGTGCAAGGGCGACTCGCCGAGTCGCCCCTACATACACGCGACGGTCTTGACATCTCGTCAAGTCAGGACAGGTACCATGGAAAGGGTGAGCGGCGAAGTGAGTAGAGGGAGTTGCTCATGGTCAAACTGAGTGGCGGCGAAGCGCTGGCGAAGTCCCTTGCAAGGGAGGGAGTCGAGGTCGTATTCGGCATCGCCGGCATCCAGATCTACGGGATCGTAGCCGGGCTCCGGGACGAGCCGGGGATTCGCATGATCACGACCCGGCACGAACAGGCAGCGACGTATATGGCCGACGGCTATGCCCGCGCATCGGGGAAGCCCGGCGTTGCGGTGGTGGTCCCTGGGGCGGGCCTGTACAACGCTGCCGCCGGCCTTGCCAATGCCTACGCCCGCTCTTCGCAGGTGCTCCTTGTTGCCGGCCAGATCCCACGCGGGGCGATTGGAAAGAACATCGGGGCAGTCCACGAAATCGCCGACCAGCCGGGCACGGTGCGCTCCGTGACCAAGTGGCAGCGGCTGGCCATGAGGCCCCGGGAAGTGCCGGACGCCGTGTTCGAGGCGTTCAGGCAGATGCGCACGGGCCGTCCCCGCCCCGTCCTGTTGGAGATGCCGCCCGAGGTCGGGGTGGAGCGGGAAGAGGTCGCGCTGCGTGACCCGGCCCGCATCTCCCGAATCGTACCGAGCCCGGCGGACCTCCGGGAGGCCGCCCAGGTCATCGCAGGGGCACGCATACCCCTGATATACGCGGGGGGCGGGGTGGCGCGCTCCGATGCGGAAGGGGCGCTCGTGGAGCTGGCCGAGGCGACGAACATACCGGTAGTCACCTCCAGTGGCGGCAAGGGGACGATTCCGGACAGCCATCCACTGTCGTACGGCTCATGCTTCAGCCCCCGGGGCGAGAGGCAGGAGATGAACCAGCTGTACGAAGTCATGCAGTCCGCCGACGTCGTGATAGGCATCGGCGCGCGCTTTTCGCTGGGCAATCCGGCGGGCGAGGCGTCCACGCTGGTGAACATCAACATAGACGACGCGGAGCTTACGAGACACCAGGCGAACACCATCCCCCTGCACGGCGACGCCAGGGCGACCATCGAGGCGTTGCTGCCGTACCTCATCGAGGCCGGGGTCCAGGAGCGCCCGTCGCCCGCAGAGGCGGTGGCAGCGGCCCGCAGCCTGATAGCCTACTACGACATCCGGCTGAAGGAGCCGCAGTACGCATTACTGGAGACGGTCCATGGGAGTATCCCAGGGGATGCCTTCACGGTCTGGGACATCAACCAGCTGAGTTTCTACGCCCGCACCCACTGGCACGTGGACCATCCGAAGACGTACATGGACTCCGGCTACTCGTTCAACGTGGGATATTCGTTTCCGACGGCACTGGGCGTGAAGGTGGCGGAACCCGACCGCCCGGTGGTGTGCATGGTTGGGGACGGTGGGTTCATGTTCAACGCGTCCGAGCTCTCGACGGCCGTCAGGTACGGCATCAACGTGGTAACCGTCGTCTTCCGAAACGACTCCTACGGGAACGTCGCCCGCGACCTGGACGAGGCGTTTGGCGGCACCTACGAGACCGACCTGCACAACCCCGACTTCGTCAAGTTCGCCGAGTCATTCGGCGCGGTAGGCATGAGGGCGAGCGACCCCATGGAGCTGGAAACGCTGATCCCCCTCGCGCTGGCGCGCGAAGCGCCGGTGGTCATCGACGTACCCCTCGGAGAGATGCCGATCCCGCCGTCACCGCAGTTCGCGCCTCTCTACAACCTGCCCTGGACCCACCCCCAGGAAGGGCTGATACAGTCCTGAGCGGCAGGTTTGCGGGCCTGTCCGCAACGCCTGGGCGCAGCTCGAGGCGGTCCGAAGGCGGCGCAGGTTTTGCTGCCTTGACCGCAATGGAGACGGCGGCCGTCCCCTTTTCATAAGCACTTGCAGAGGAGTGATACGTGAAGACAACAGTCGGTCTCGCCGGCTATGGGAACTGGGCGCGCGAGGCGTATGTCCCCGCGCTGCTCGACGACGGGGACGTGGAGATCGGGGCGGTCGCGGCGCGTTCAGAGGCGACGCGGGAACTGGCGTCCGAGCGGTTCGGCGCGGGAATCGAGCTATTCAGCGACCCATTCCGCCTCGTCCGCGAGGCGGACGTCGACGCGGTGATGATCGGCCTGCCATCCAGCCACGTGTCCGACGTCGCCATCGCCGCCATCGACGCAGGGAAACACGCCTGGCTCGAGCCTCCCCCGCCCGGCGACCCTCGGATCGCTGCGCTGCTGGACCTTGCCGGGCGGTCGGGGCTAGTACTCCACGCGGACATGGAGCTGCGCTACCATCCCGTGGTCGCGGCAATCGCCGGCCTGCTGGAGGACAGGCTTGGTCCAGCACTCGCGGTGCGGGTGATACAGCGCTGCAACTGGGCGATGACCTGGGACGAGGACGCGGTCGAGAGGGGCGCGATGGCGTCGGGGCTTAGCATCTGGTACCTGGACCCCGTCGACGCGCTGCTCGACAGCGAGCCCCGGCGCGTGGACGTGATCGGCGCGCGGCCGAGATTTCCGCGGGCGGTCGAGGCCGGGTCCGCGCTGGTCGAGTACGACGGGGCCATGGGCGAGTGGTCGTTCAACTTCCGCAGCCCGGAGAGGCTGTCGCTGCGGCTGGAGGTCGCCGCGCTGGACGGCGAGGCGGAGGCGGACCTGATGACGGGCCGGTACCGGTACCGCGCGGGGTCGCCGGACTGGGTGGAGGCGGAGGCGGCCCCGGCGCTGCCATCGTACGGGTTCGTGGGGATGCGGGAGTGCGTCGCGGCGTTCCTGGGCGCGGTCCGGGGCGAGGGCGCCAGCCTCACGGGGCCGGGCGTCCTGCGGCGCGTCCACGCCGCCGTGACAGCGTTCGACGAGAGCGTGAGACGCGGGGGCTCCGTGGAGGTACCGGCCTAAGCGCCCGCGGGACAGGCAGCTTGGGATTCGTCAGCGCCTGCGTGGGCGTGGTCGTGAACCCCGTGCCGACGATGCGGACCATCGTGCGCCGGCGGCCTGTCGGCTGGGCGCTGCTGGTCATAGTCGCGATATACGCCGCGCAGGGGCTCGTCCAGGCGGTGTCTCTCGACCGGTACTACCTCGACCCGTTCAGTGACGCGGCGCGGCTGCGTCCCGCCATCATGGCCTCCATCGTCGTTGCCCCGGTAGTCGCCGTACCGGTGCTGGCGTTCTTCGCGGGAGCCTTCTGGGTCATGAGCCTTATCCTTGGCGGGAGAGGCTCGTACTGCGGCCTGTTCACCGGGCTGGCGTTCGCCTCGGTGCCGAGCGTATTCAGCCTTCCGATGAACCTCGTACTGCCCCAGCTTGGGCTGCCCGGGCAGACGCTATCCGGGCTGGCCGGGCTGGTCATAGTCGCATGGACGCTGGCCCTGACGGTGTTCGCCGTGCAGGAGAACAATGACTTTTCGACCGGGCGGGCCATCGCGGCGGTCTTCATCCCGCTGGGGATTCTTTTCGTGCTGGCCGTCGCGCTGGTCGTGTTCGCCATAGTGATAATCGTGCTTGCTGTCAGCGACGGGGGTGGGTGGTATTGATGGCGCAGGCCGACCGGCGAGTGTTCTACTTGTACGGGGCAGGCGGTCGGGATGTTCGCCACAAGTCGACCGATGGCCCTCAGCACGTCGGCTCTAGAGCCAGGGAGGGTAGCTAGATGAAGGAAGTTGCTCTGTCGGAAGTTGAGGAAGAGCTTTCCAAGTACCTCCGCATGGCCGAAGAAGAGCCCGTGGTGATCACCAGGGACGACAAGCCGGCGGGAGTCCTTATCGGGTTCGAGACGGACGATGACTGGAGCGACTACCTCCTGGAGAGTGATCCCCGTTTCTTGAGGCGCGTGGCGGAAGCGCGCCGGAGCATCAGCGATGGAGAAGGGGTAGAGCTCGAACCTGCGTCCATCGACGAGGCCCGCTCGCTTCGTGGGATTGGTTGGGAGGGCGACCTCGACGAGATGCGCGCTGGAGGCTAGCCTTCTCACAGAGATGCGGGTCTACGGGTGAGGTGGCATCGGGGTAACCGTTCAGGGTTGAAGAGACACTAGCGGAGGCGCTGCGGCAGCAAGGGCGTCCCCCTCATCCCAACCTTCTCCCGCGAGGGGAGAAGGGGTAAGACCCCCGCATCGGGTACAATCTCGCGTGTTCCAACGCAGAGAGATTGCCAAGCTACGTGCACTGGTGAGCACTGCCCTTCGACAGGCTCAGGGCGAACGTAACGTCCTCCTGCTCTTCGCTGGGGAGTACTCGCCAGATGTTATCGGGTAGCCACCAACTGACTGGAGACGGGAGATGACAGCTTCTTCTTCTGCCGAGACGGGCCGGTATACGGAGTCTACGCCCAGGTCCCGCGACCTGCAGGCGGAGGCGGAGAGGTTCCTGCCGGGGGGAAGCTCTCGGGGCACGGCCTACTTTGCGCCGTACCCGTTCTTCGTCGACCGGGGCGAGGGCCACTACGTTTACGACGTGGACGGCAACCGCTACCTGGACTTCATGCTGAACGCGACGAGCCTGATCATGGGGCACGCCCACCCTGACGTGACGCGGGCGATCCAGGAGCAGGCCGGACGGGGCGTTGCGTTCAGCGCGCCCACCGAGTCGCAGGTGCGGCTGGCGGAAATGCTGCGCGACCGGCTGACGTCGGTCGATCTCGTCAGGTTCACCAGCTCGGGCACCGAGGCGACGATGAACGCCATCCGGGCCGCCCGGGCGTACACCGGGCGGTCGAAGATCGCGAAGATGGAGGGCGGGTACCACGGCTCCCACGACTTCGCGTCGATCAGTGTCACGCCCCCGGCGGGCAGCCTCGACCCGGACGGCCCGACGCCGGTGCCGGAGTTCCCCGGCATGCCCGATGGCGTGCTCGACAACGTGGTCGTGCTGCCATACAACGACCTGGAGACGTGCGAGGCGGTCATACGCGAGCACGCGGGCGACCTGGCGTGCGTGATCATGGAGGCGGTCGTCTCCAACTTCGGGTACCTGCCGGGCGACGGGGAGTTCCTGCGGGGCATCCGGCGGGTGACCGAGGAGCTGGGCATCCTGCTCATATTCGACGAGGTGCAGAGCTTCAGGACCGCCCCCGGCGGCGCACAGGAGCGGCTCGGGGTCGTGCCGGACATGACGGCGCTGGGCAAGATCATCGGCGGGGGCCTGCCGGTGGGGGCGTTCGGCGGCAGGCGCGACCTGATGGAGCAGTTCGACCCGCGCCGCCCGGACCCGATCCCCCACGCGGGCACCTTCAACGGCAACCCCATGACCATGGTGGCGGGCGAGGCGACGCTGCGCGCGCTCACGCCCGACGTGTACGAGCGGCTGGACGCGCTGGGCGCGACGCTGAGGGCCAAGCTGCAGGCGGTGCTCGACGAGCTGGAGGTGCAGGCCGTCGTCACGGGCATCGGGTCGCTGTTCGGGATCAGCTTCGGGGTCGACTCGGTGCGGGACTACCGGACGAAGCTGGAGGGCGACGCAGCCATGTCGTCGGCGGTGTTCACCGGGCTGCTGAACGAGGGGGTCCTGCTGCAGGAGAAGTGCGCGGGGGCGCTGTCGGTGCTCACGACCGAGTCGGAGGTCGACGCGCTGGTGGACGCGGTACGGCGCGTGGTCCAGCGGGTGAGCGCGGGGGCGTGACGCAGTCGCGCCTGGGAGGGGATCCCTACCCTGCCACCCCACAGGGTTCCTGCCTCCGCAGGAACGACGACTACAAGGGCGAGCGCATGACGGGCTCTGCAATGGTCGCCTCGGGGGGAAGGGGCCGAACCCCGACTCTGAAGACTCAGCTTAATTACGCGTAAGTTGACAACTGTATTGCAGATACGCGATACTGACCTTCAGTCAATCCACATCGCGAGTGAGGTGCGCTAGATGGGTAAGGCAGGCGGCCTGCTTTTAGTTATGGCCGGCGTCGTCATCCTGATTGTCGGGCTGCTGATCCAGTGGAACGTATTCGCGTGGCTGGTGAGCATCGCCGGATGGTGGACGGCGTTGGTCGGAGTGATCGTCATCGCCGTCGGCATCGGCAAGATGGTAGCCGGCGGATCGAATCGCGGCGGCGGCTTTTCCGTACTTGTAGCGGGCGCCATCGTGGTCATTGCCGGACTGCTGATGCGGACGGACGCATTCGAGTGGCTGTTGAACGTGGTTGGGTGGCTCATGGCGATCGGCGGAGTGATAGCCA
The DNA here is from genome assembly GCA_965116315.1 of Dehalococcoidia bacterium. GTDB lineage: Bacteria > Chloroflexota > Dehalococcoidia > Lucifugimonadales > CAJWER01. The sequence goes on along the minus strand of OZ220672.1, from coordinate 3,158,912 downwards.
TCGTCATGGGGGCATTCAAGATGTTCTCAAGCGACAACTCGGGGTACTAGTCCCGCCTGAGCAGTGGTGTATCATGTAGCCTGGATACGACCACTGCACTGGAGGTAAGCCATGGGCATGCTCTCGAGAATGTCCACGATAGTGAAGTCCAAGATCAACCGGGTGCTCGACGACGCCGAGGACCCGCGCGAGACGCTCGACTACTCGTACGAGAAGCAGCGTGAGATGCTGCGGAACGTCAAGCGCGGCGTGGTCGAGATGGTCACGGCCAAGCGGCGGCTGGAGCTGCAGGCCAAGAAGGCCGAGGCGAACATCGCCAAGCTCGACAGCCAGGCACGCCAGGCCCTCGGGGCCGGGCGCGAGGACTTGGCCCGGCTCGCGCTGGAGCGCAAGCAGGCAACCATCAACGAGCTCCAGGGGCTGGGCGAGCAGATCGCAGGCCTCGAGACAGAGCAGGCCAAGCTGACCCACGCCGAGCAGCGGCTGCAGTCGAAGGTCGAGTCCTTCCGCACGCAGAAGGAGGTCATCAAGGCCCAGTACAGCGCCGCCCAGGCCCAGGTCCGCATCGGATCGGCGCTTGGGGGGATCTCCGAGGAGATGGGCGACGTGACCCTGGCCGTCGAGCGTGCCGAGATGAAGACCGAAAACCTCCAGGCGAAGGCCGGCGCAATCGACGAGCTTGTCGCGACAGGGGTCCTGGACGATCCCACCGGCGGCGACTCACTCGACAACCAGCTCAAGCAGCTATCGGCGTCGTCGACCGTGGAGTCGGAGCTGGCGGCCCTGAAGGGCGAGGTGGGTCCGGCGAAGGACACGAAGAGCCTGCCGGGAGGCAAGCAATGATCGTAAGGATCCTCAGCGAGGGACAGTACAACCTGCCGGGGGCGTTCGTGGACCGGCTCAACGAGATCGACAACGAGATCGTCGAGGTGGTGGGCGACGGGGACCGCGAGGCCTTCCGCAAGCTGCTGGACGAGATGCTGGACCACGTGCGCAAGAATGGGACTGAGGTGCCGGTCGAGGAGCTGGTGGAGTCGGACGTGGTTCTGCCGGAGCCGGATATCACGCTGGAAGAGGCGGCGGAGCTGTTCACGGGAGAGGGAATCCTGCCGGACTAAGTCTGCTTAATACTCCTGAGCCGTTTGAGTCGTCCCCAGCGCGGAAGACTTAGTGAGTCTGGCCGCAGTGTGACTGCGACAGCGTACGTTGGCCACAATCCCTGCCGCGAGGAGGCACCTTGGACACTGCCCACCTGCTAGCCTCCTCCTTTTGGAGGGTCTGCGCGCCATGCATATGGGTTGGGCTGGCAGGCCTCCTAGCATTCGCAATGCTGGCTGCGTGTGGCGAAGGGGAGTTGCCTGCAAGCACACCGGACGCAAACACTATCCCTACCTCGCCCCCTTCCAACATACCGACAGCCGCGCCGGTTCCAACGGAAGCACCCAGACCTACTGCTGTTACAGCATCAACGGCGCCAGACACGCCAGTCGTGAACATACAATTCGTTGGTGGCGCCGACCTGTCGGATGAGAGCAAGTCGACGCTCGCTGAGATGATCGAACGTATTCAGGGAGGTGTGGTGCAGATCACTACAGGCGACGGCAGCGGCTCGGGCTTCGTTATCAGTGCGGACGGACTGGTCGTGACCAACGAGCACGTTGTAGACGGTAAGCGCAGGGTGGATGTCTGGCTGACCAACGGCCGCCGCTATGACGGTGAAGTGCTGGAACAGGACGCAGCCTCTGATCTCGCGTTGGTGCAGATAGACAGCAGCGACCACTTCAATGCCATAGGCGTTGGGAATCCGGATAACGTGCGCATGGGAGACGAGGTGCTTGCGTTAGGATTCCCGCTCGCAGACAAGATTGGTACGAACCTGACCGTGACTCGGGGAATCATCTCTTCGACCAGAACGATAGGTGGAATCCGCTTGCTGCAGACCGATGCGGCAGTCAATCCGGGCAACAGCGGTGGTCCCCTCGTCAACATCGATGGTGAAGTGATCGGCGTCAATACGTCCAGGATAGAGAGAACCGACAGTGGCAGGCCGGTGAACAGCATTGGTTTTGCGGTTTCGGTTTTTGAGTTGGAACGCAGGCTACCGACGCTGAGCGGGAGCCCAATCATCAATCGGGGCACGGCAACGCCGACGCCGACGGCAACCATGACGCCTACGATAACACCTACGCCGACCACAGCGCCAACGCCTACGATAACGCCCACGCCGACCATAACGCCGACACCTACGATAACGCCCACGCCGACTATCACTCCAATTCCAACGGCAACTCCCACACTGACTACAACCCCGACTCCCACATTGACGCCTATACCTACCAATACACCGACTCCCACGTTGACGCCTACGCCTACGGCAACGTTTACGGCAACGCAGACACCGACAAACACTCCGACGCCCACGTTCACACCCACACCGACGAATACACCCACGCCCACGTTCACGCCAACGCCGACGCCTACACCCACGCCAATACCGCCTTTCGTATCCGTGGGCGTTGGGGAGTGGACCACATGCGGGTTGCGGTCTGACGGTACGATCGTTTGCCGAGGGGATGGCTTTGGTGACGGCACTGGCATGTCGTTCCGGTCGGAAGAGGGTCGCTACGTATCAATTGGCGTTCTCGGAACTATCGGTATCTGCGCGTTGCGTGATAGCGGTGCTGTCGTCTGCGGACGCGGTTATGACTCGCTTGTGGCCTCTCTACCTAAGAATGAGCGATTCACCTCGATCAGTGCCGGTTACAGACATGTCTGCGGGTTACGCGCGGATGGCGTTGCCGTCTGCTGGGGGGCCGACAGCGATGGCGAGTCCTCGCCGCCGGCTCATGAACGCTTCACATCCATCAGCAGCGGGTCTGACCATACCTGTGGTCTGCGTGATGACGGCTTCATAGTCTGCTGGGGGAACAATGACCATGGCCAAGCATCGCCGCCTCGAGTGGGTGGGTTCAACTTCATCAGCAGCGGTATTGAGCGTACCTGTGGCCTGCGTGATGACGGTGTCGCCGTCTGCTGGGGACAGCGGTCCACACCCCCTGAAGATGAGCGACTCATATCCATAAGTGTTGGTGGTGGTGGTCATAGTTGCGGTCTACGCGATGATGGGACGGCGATCTGCTGGGGATGGTATTATTCGCCTGGCCTACTCTCGCCACCAGATGAGCGGTTCATATCCCTGAGTACGGGCTCGGAACACACTTGCGGCTTGCGAGAGGATGGGGTCATCGTCTGTTGGGGGAGCAATGACTTCGGCCAATCCTCGCCGCCACTGAGATGAGCATTAGTACACTCAACACCGGGTTGGAGTGTGTGGGATATAGGAGGAGGCTACATGATCGAAGACTTCGCACGGCTCATTCCCAGGTCGCTAATGAACCGGTCGGGCAAGGCATTCTATTCCGGTAGGTCTGCGTTTGAACGACCGTCCGAGTTGTACATACTCGGACTCAATCCCGGAGGGCATGTCCAAGACTATGCGACGGAGACAGTCGCACGGCACACCAACAGCCTCCTTGAGACTGAACAACATAACTGGTCTGCCTACCGGGACGAATCTTGGGGAGGAGCTCTGCCCGGGACACACCGTATGCAACGGCGAATGTTGCACCTGTTTCGCCAGCTTGACCTTGATCCGGGAGTCGTGCCCGCAAGTAACCTGATCTTCTTACGCTCGAGTCGCGAGGACGAACTCGAGGGGGACGTTCAGGAGCTTGCTTCCCAGTGTTGGCCTTTCCACGAAAGCGTCATAGAGAAGCTGGGAGTGCGTGTGGTCGTGTGCCTGCACAAGACGACAACGGGCTGGGTATGCGATCAAGTAGGCGCCCATACACAGATGGATGAGTTCATTGAGAGGAACAGACGTCGATGGTCGAGTCACACATTTCGATCTTCGGAAGGGATTACCGTTGTGGGACTGACCTACCCTGGCATAGCTGACTGGACAGCCTCGGCAACTGATCCCACGCATTTGGTTCTTAGGGCATTGCAAGGACATGGATAGCCGAGGTTCCATGACCCACCCAAGGGCAGCCCTGGTTCCACATAGATCTCCGGCCGCTACTTAAGAAGTAGCTCCGGTTCGACGAGGAGCTCTGGGACTCCTATCCCCAGGGCTCTGGAGATTGCTTCGAGGGTACTGAACCTGGGAGTCTGTTCTCCCTTCTCCAATCTCACCAGCGTCACGCGGCCGATGTCTGCTGCCTGGGCCAGCGCCTCCTGCGTGAGCCCAGTAGACTCCCTGTAATGGCGGATGCGTTCGCCGAGCGTCTGCCTCCCCCGCATGGCTATCGCCTCTATTGTCGGCCGGTATGAGGCGTCGCAGTAGTGACGGGCGAAGTCCCAGGGTATCTCGACGCGCTCGCCGTGGGCCGTCTCCACGACCATGATGTAGGGGTTGGGCAGGTCGAGGGAGGTCACGGCCAGGCGCTCACTGATCTCAGGGATATCCGGGTAAGGGATCAGGCCCTTCGACCCATCGGCAAATGCCAGATCTATGCCATCCTCCAGCAGGCTGGCGGCCGTCATCATCCGGTTTGGCAGCCTCGAAGAATGCACGTCGATGAATTCACCAGCGCCTGAGGTTTCGGCGGCTCGCCGTCTATGACGTGACGGGGATGGCTGTAGGAGCGACCGGCTCGATCCCCAGCTCCGCGCACCCTTTGAGATAGATGTCGATTGAGGTGCGGAACTCCCGCTCGATGCTCTCCACCTGTGTTGCCTCGGCGTTGGCTATGGGGTATGGGCCGCTGTTGACTACCCTGGCGTGGAAGATCTTCGCCTCATCGTCGTACACGACCTCGCCTACGTAGCCCTTGTATTTCATCCCGCGCGAGTCCCCCTCAACCCTTCGACAGACTCAGGGCAGGCTCTAACCTTCTCCCGCCAGGGGAGAAGGGACTTTTGAAGCACCCTTCACAAGGTTGAGACGACGCGTAGACCTAGCCGGAGGCTGCGCAGGCGCAGCCGGCGCCGGTGTTACCTCCGCAGCAGCCGCCTCCGCCGGCTATGGCGGATGTCTGGCCGTCGGCGCCTGTGGAGAAGGAGAGGAAGAGGGATAGCTGGCGTTTCGAGTCGCTGCCGCAGTCGGGGCAGTTGGCGGGTTCGTCCATCCGGCTCATGGGCCGCAGCTTCTCGAAGACGTTGGAGCAGATGGTGCAGGCGTATTCGTAGATGGGCATCGAGGTCCCCCGCGCGGGTGCTCTAGGTATGGGGTCATTCTAGGGCGGGGGTTCGTGGTGGGTCAAACCGGGAATGGGTTCACCGCGGAGGGCGCGGAGAGCGCGGAGGGGGGAGTTATGGAGGTTGGGGATGGGAGGCTGGGGATGGGTTTCCGTCCTGTATCGTGTACGGATATCGGGTACGGACAGGCTGCTCAGGACCTTGCATAGCGCAGTCGTGCAGGGGAGGGAACCCCTACCCTTCCACCCCTCTAGGTTCCTGCTTTCGCAGGAACGACCCTTCGACAAGCTCAGGGCAGGCTCCGGTCGGGGGGCACGGGGCCGGGGTTCGGTGCGTTTCGGCCTATTGTTGGTCGGGGGAGGGGTTGGTCCAGAGGTGGAGGCTTACCCAGGCTATTAGGATGACGTAGAGCGTGTCTATGAGGACCCAGTAGTTGCCGTTGACGTCGCCCTCGGAGCCTCCGCCGACGACCAGCTCGTTTACCCAGTTCCAGAAGTAGAGGATCGTCAGGACGGCGGCGGTGTAGAACTTCACGTTTACGCTGATGTAGGTGTTGGTGTCGCAGTCGTCCGATTCGGCGTCCCGCTTGGCCTGGAAGGTCACGACGAGGGCGACGATCACGCCAAAGGCCATGAACCAGTTGAGGATGTTCCACACGTCGTGGCTCTCGACCACGTCCTCGTAGACCGGGCCGAGGACGAAGTGGAACAGGACCGCGGCGGCGGTGAGGCCGATTATGACGGCTAGCGGTCTTCTGAGCATGTCCATGGGTATCCTCCGCGAGTGGTCTGGGGACGGTCGAGGGTTATCGGAGCACAGGGCTGGGGGTTAGTCAAGCCGGAATGGCGGTTCGACGATCCCCGAGGCCACCACCTGGTTGGCGGCATTGCCCTCAGGCGCGGCGAGGGCGGGTTTGAAACCCGCCCATACGGCCGGGCATGCGTTGCGCTGTGGTGGTGGTGGGTTCATAATCTACGCGCAACGATTACAGGCTGACCAATATTGAGGAGACGTAGATGTTCGACATCAAGATCGCGGGCGGGACCGTCGTGGACGGGACGGGGGAGGCGGGCCGGCGGGCCGACGTGGGGATTACGGGCAACCGCATCGAGGCCATCGGCGACCTGTCCCAGGCCGAGGCTGGCCGAACAATCGACGCCGGGGGGCTGACGGTATCGCCGGGGTTCATCGACACGCACGTGCACTCGGACGCGGCGCTGCTGACCGATCCGCAGCACGCCGAGGGCATCCTGCAGGGCATCACCACCGAGATACTCGGGCAGGACGGGCTGTCGTACTGCCCGCTCTCGGCCGACAACTACAAGGTGTACGGGCGCTACCTGCGCGGCATCCTGGGCGATCCGCCCGAGGGGTTGGACGCGAGCAGCGTGGCGACCTTCCGCGAGGCCTACCGGGGTACGACGGCCGTCAACACCGCGTACCTGATCGCCCACGGCGCGCTGCGGCTGGAGACGTGCGGGTTCGAGGACGTGCCTATGACCGGCGACCGGCTGGAGCACGCCCAGAGGCTCGTGCGGGAGGGCATGGAGCAGGGCGCGGTGGGCCTGGCGACGGGCCTCTCGTACCACCCGCAGGCCTGGAGCGACACGACCGAGATCGTCGAGATATGCAGGCCGGTCGCCGAAGCGGGCGGCGTCTACGTCACGCACCTGCGGGACGTGAACACGGACCGCGCATACGGCGAGGGCGGCGTGCCCGAGGCGCTGGAGATTGGGCGGCAGTCGGGGGTGAAGGTGCACTTCTCCCACTACCGGACGGCTGCCCAAAACGCGGGCAAGGTGGCCGAGCGATTCGCAGAGATCGATGCGCTGGGGGACGCGGTGAGCATTTCGGGCGACCTGTACCCGTACCCGACCGGCAGCACCTTCCCCGCCAGCAACCTGCCGAGCTACGCCCACCGGGGCGGGCCGGACGCCATCATCGAGCGGCTCCGGGACCCGGAGGAGATGCCGAAGCTCGTCGAGCACATCGAGGCCAGCATGAAGCGGCCCCTGATCGAGGCCGTGCTGTCGTACCTGCCCAACCACCCACAGTTCGAGGGGATGGTGATGGGCGACATCGCCGAGCGAATGGGGTTGGGCCTGGGCGAAGCGCTCTGCCAGCTGCTGCTGGAGGAGGACCTGCAGATCGCCTTCTGGGGCACGCCGCCGGACAGCGTGAACACATGGGAGCAGGTGAGCCGCGACTCGCAGGACTTCCTGGGGCGGCCGGATTTCATGGTCGGGAGCGACTCGATCCACGTCGGCAGCTTCCCCCACCCGCGCGCCTACGGCACGTTCCCCAGGTTCATCGGCCGGCTGAGGCGCAGGTTCAACGTGCTGTCGCTGGAGACGGTCATCCAGCGCGTCACCGACAACCCGGCCAGGCGGTTCGGGCTGACGAAGCGGGGGCGCATCGCGGAGGGCTACTTCGCGGACGTGGCGGTGTTCGACGCGGACCGCATCATCGACACGGCGACGTTCGACGACCCGGTGCAGCACCCGGTGGGGATACCGTACGTGCTGGTGAACGGGCAGATCGCGGTCGACGGGGCGAAGCCTACGGGGGTGCTGGCTGGTCAGCCGGTGCCTTAGGGGGGCTGTCAGCTAGTCTCCTGAGCACTGCCCTTCGACAGGCTCAGGGCGAACGATCTTTGGCACACTCGCTCGATACGGACCGCCCTGCAGGTAGTTTCCAGAGCACTGCCCTTCGACAGGCTCAGGGCGAACGATCCCATGACAGACGCGCTCGATACGGCCGCCCTGCAGGTAGTTTCCAGAGCACTGCCCTTCGACAGGCCCAGGGCGAACGATCCATTACAGGCGCGCTCGATCACGGTCCGCCCTGGTCGCTCACGACTCCCATTCGGGGCGTTGCATGGTGAAGGCGTTGTTGACTTCGACGAAGTCCAGGTAGCCGAGGCGTCCTACGGGGCGGAGCTTGAGGAAGTCGATGCGGCCGTCTGTGACCACGCGGTCGTCCACGTGAACGCCGATCACCTCGCCGAAGACGACGGTGTTGGGGTCGCCGGGCTCGTTGGACAGCACCTCGACGGAGCGGGTGTAGCGGCACTCCAGGTGCAGGGGGCTCTCGGCGACCCGGGGGCACTTGACCAGCCTGCTCTCGGCCTTGGTCAGGCCCGCGTACTCGAACTCGTCGACCTCGTGGGGTGCTGGCACGGCGGAGGCGTTCATGCGCTCCTTCAGCTCGGACGTGGCGACGTTGACCACGAACTCGCCCGTGGTCTGGGCGTCTACCACGGCGTCCTTGAGCCCGCCGAATCGGTGGTTGCTGGTGGCGGAGAACATCACCTGGGGCGGGCTGTATGCGACTGCGTTGAAGAAGGAGTAGGGGGCGAGGTTCGGGACGCCCCCGGCGCTGAGGGTGGATATCCAGCCGATGGGCCTGGGGACGACGATTGCGTTCAGCGCGGTGAATGACTCGCCCGAGCCCTTCTCGATCTCGTAGAACATCGATGCCTCCAGTTGGGCATGATTAGCGGACGCGGCCAACTTTATCACGCCGTCCGCGCCTCCTGTCACTCTGCACACTGCGCTCCACGCCGTCCGTCACCCCGGGCCACGCCGCCACTCCACCTGTCATCCCAAGGAGGGGAGCGACGAGGAATCTGCGGCGCCTGAATGAGGGCGGCCGCCCCGCACCACACAGTCATGCCCGTCCATACGCACGCCGTATCGATGCCAGCGACTCCCGCAACTGCTCGTCCCCGAGCAGGACCTGGAATGCGTGGCCGGTCATGACCACCAGGCAGACGGGGATGAGAATGGCGTCGTCTGTAGGCATGGCCGAGCCGACCCCGCCCCAGGTCCTTCGCTTTGCTCAGGACGACATTTGCAGGGTGGCGGGGTGCTATCTGCATAGCGTCCAGCGGGCGGACACACGGGTCCGACCCTACCGACGGGGGTTATGCCGAGGTCCCGGGCGGGGGAAGAGGTAGCCGTGCCGTGTGAAATCGTGGCTGAGGGGTTATCCTTCCACGGTTGGAAACTGGTGGACGGCCTGTTCGGGCTGGGTGGGACTGGCGCCCTGCCTCGCGGGCCGTTCGTGCGACCGCGCGGAGGAATATGCCTGAGCCCCTACAGATCATCGTTGCGGCGGCGGGGATGCTGCTGGCGTCGACAGTGTCGAGCACGCTGGGCTTCGGCATTGGGCTGACGGCCGGGCCGGTGCTGCTGCTGGCCCTGGAGCCGCAGTCGGCGGTCGTCCTTATCAACACCTCGGGCCTGCTGCCCACGGCGCTCGTGGTCTACCAGACGTGGGGGCGGCTGAAGCTGCGGGAGATTGCGCCGCTAGCCGCGGCGGGCGTGCTGGGGGCGCCGGTTGGCGCGTACGTCCTGGGCGCGGTCGACCCTGTCGCGATGAGGATAGGCATCACGTTCCTGGTGCTTGCCCTCGCGGCTGTCATCACGACCGGCGCCGGCGCGTCCCTGCCCAGACCCAGATGGCTCGGCCCGCCGCTGGCGCTGGTGGTGTCGGCCCTCATCACGTCGTCGGGCGTGGGCGGCCCGATCATGGCGCTGTTCCTGCTCGACCAGGAGAGGCACCGGGACGAGCTGCGCGGCACTCTGGCCGCTTACTTCTTCGTGGTGATGGCGGTCGGCTCGGCCGGCTACGCCGCCGGGGGCCTGCTGACCGGGGAGCGCATGGTGCTCGTGCTGGTGGCCATCGTCCCTGTGCTGGCGGGATTCCGCTTGTCGGCGCTGCTGCTGCGCCGGATGAGCCGGGAGACGTTCCGCAAGGCGGCGCTGGGGCTCATCCTAGCCGCCAGCATCGTCGTCCTGCTGCGCGAGCTGGTGTCGGCTTAGAGACAGCCATGCCAGCCCCGTTCAGGGCTTGAATGTCCCGGCGGTCTCCGAGTTCACTCTGACGGTGTACTCCACACCCGGCTCGAAGTCGGAGCCAAGGGGCACTGCGGTCTCGACGACGGGCAGATCGCGGGTGCAGGCCGCCTGGGGGTCGGTCACCTCGTGGTGGGTGACGGCCACTTCGATCCTGTTGGACTCTCGCCGCCTGATCTCGTAGCCGTTGAATTGGGAGCAGCTGCCGCCCTTGGGCATGCGGGAGATAGCGCGAAGCTGGAACTGGGGCGGCGCGCTCTCCAGGATTTCGATCTCAGCCAGGTCGATGGGGGACTCGGCTATCGCGGTGAAGCCGAGCTTCGGCACAGGCAGCGTGAAAGTGGTCATCACCCGGTCGTTCACGATCACGCGGTAGGTCTGCCCCGGCTCCAGCGGCTCCCCGATGGGCTCGACGGCGTCCAGCTCGACGACCTCATCGTCGCAGGGGATCGCCCAGGAGGTGGGCGGCGGCTGCATCAGCGTGAGCGTGGCTACGATGTCGTTGCCGTTCACCTCGAGGCCCTGGTTTCCCGGTCGCGCGCAGCCCTCGATGGTCGACTGGTAGTAGGCGACGCGCAGGAACAGCTCGGGCTCGTTGGGGATCAGGTTGGCCCAAATCACGCGGGCGGGCGTCTCGACCCACGTCCGCCAGTCGGCGCCCGGCTCCACCTGGTCGGGCGGCGGCTGCACCAGCACAAGCACCATGTCGACCTTGCTGGGGTTGCCGCGGGTGATCACGTCGTACGCCGTGTCGTTGGTGAAGGCGAGCCGGCCGTCGGACTCGACGATCCTAGCGCTCAACCCGTAGGTGTTGCGCGAGTCAATGTCGTCCTTGTTGTACTCGACCTTGAAGTTGATGGGCACCTGGCCGGGGTCGGAGATGGTCTGGCGGGCGATGAGCGGTGCGGCGACGTCCTGCAGGCTCACATCGCGGAGCGACACCTCCAGCGTTGCGCCGGGCGTGAGGCCGATGCGCTCCCGGTAGGTGACAGTGCCGCTCACCGAGGCGTTGGGCTTCCGGCCCGACGTCACCTCCGACTTCGCGTTCGACGGCTCCGGGTCTCGCTGGCATGCGGCCGAGCCGAGCACGGCGAACAACGCCATAGCGAATAGCAGGAAAGCCCTGGGTCTGAGAATCATTCCGTCACCTCGTTCACGGCGGCGCAAGCGGGAGACCCATCCTATAACGATTATAGCTACGGCGAAATCTTTGCGGGCGTGCGCCGCCCACGATTACCATGGTCTGGAGGTGTCGACATGGACCTGTACCAGCGCGTGGACGAGGCTGTTCAGAAGGGCGAGGCCTGGCGGGCGAAGGAGATACTGCGGGGTAACATCGCGTCGGGCAGCTACGACTCGCAGCTGTACGAGCGGTACGGTCTGCTGCTCATGGAGCTGGGCGAGCTGGTGGAGGCTGGCAAGTACCTGTTCCTGTCAGGGCGCCGGGGTCCCGAGTACGCGCGGGCGATCGAGGTCTACCTGTCGCGTTACCCCGCGGACCGGCCCGACGTGCTGTACCACTCGTTTCCGGCCGCGGCCCGCTTCGGCCAGGACAAGCTGAGCCGCTATCCGCTGGAGGTCCGCCGCACGCTGCAGGAGCGCGGCCTCCCGGAGTACTTTTCGGAGCTCCACCGGCAGCGGCTGGAGCGGCACAGGCAGCGCAAACGGGTCTACGAGCGGGCGCATGAGCAGGTGCTGCTCCGCGAGGGCTGGGCCGGGCCGGGCAGCTTGTTCAGATACGGGCCCGGCAGATTCATGCGGTACCAGGACATCGCCGGTCACCCCCATCCAGCGGAGCGGGTCATCCGGGTGCTTGGGGTGGGCCTGGCGGGCGCGGTCAGCATCTTTCTCATGGCCGCCACAGTCGTAGGCGTGGTGGCTATCGTTCGCTGGGTGGCGTCGCTGCTGTAGCCGTCGGCCCGGGCTTTACTCCGGGCAGGCTAAACGCTACCCTCTCGGTCACCATGAAAGCGGCTGTCTACAAGGGCAGGCGGTGCCTCGTTGTTGAGGAGATTCCCACGCCTGAGCCAGGCTACGGGCAGGTGCTGGTCAGGGTGCGGTACTGCGCGATATGCGGCACGGACGTGCACGCGTACATGTACGATGCCCCCCGGCCGGGCACCGTCATGGGCCACGAGTACTGCGGCACCATAGCCGCGGTGGGTGACGGTGTCACGTCGTGGAGCGAGGGCGACAGGGTCGTTGGCGGCGGCGGCATCGCCCCGGCGGGGAGCCAGCCCAGCTTCAAGGGAGCCCGGTTCAACTACAGGACGATGGGCTTCGACGCCAAGCCCGTGCGCGCCTACGCCGAGTACGTCCTGATGGAGGAGTGGGAGCCGCTGGGCGTGCCCGATGGGGTGTCCGACGAGGATGCGGCCCTGTGCGAGCCCCTTGCGGTGGCGGTCCATGCCATCCGGCGCTCGGCGCTGAAGCTGGGCGACTCGGTGGCCGTGCTCGGCGGAGGGCCCATCGGGCTGTTCACCGCCCAGGCGGCCAGGGCTGCGGGCGCGAGCAAGGTCATCCTGTCGGAGCCGGCGCCGGCGAGGTCCAAAGCGGCCCTGGAGCTGGGCGCGGACGCGGTCGTGGACCCGAGGAGCGGCGACGCAGTCGAGGAGGTGCTGGCACACACGGACGGCCTGGGCCCAGACGTGGTGTTCGACTGCGCCGGCGCGCCGCCGACCCTCGACCAGGCCATGAACATGGTGCGCCGCGAGGGCCAGGTGATGCTGGTGGCGCTGGCGTGGGAGCCCACGCCGATGCTGCCCGTCGACTGGATCGCGAGGGAGGTCAGCCTGGCCACGACCTTCTCGTCGGCGTCGGAGGACTGGCTCATCGCATTCGACCTGCTGGGCTCCGGCAGGGTCAGGACCGGACCCATGCTGTCCGAGTCCAGCTTCATACCGCTCGACGACATCCAGCAGGCCTTCGACGACCTGATGCAGCCGTCTACAGAGTTGCAGATGATTGTGAGCATCCCCTGACGCACTCACAGTGCAAGGAACGCGATGCCGTTGAAGCTGGTCAACTGGAATGTGAAATGGGCACCCGATTCACGGGGGGCACGTGAGACAGAGAGGCTGAATGAGATACGGATGCGTATCGAGCAACATGCCCCCGATGTCCTTTGTCTCACCGAGGCATACACGAAGAAGACGTGGATTCAGGAAGGTCACACGATCTGCAGCCGACCTGATTACGGGTACCCAATCGAAGAAGGTCGAAGGAAGGTCCTTCTCTGGTCTAAGGAGCCGTGGGAGCAGGTCGATGATGTTGGGAGCAACTCGCTTCCGCCGGGAAGGTTTGTGTCAGGCGTTACGAAGACCTCGGTGGGCGAGCTTACAGTTATCGGGGTCTGTATACCCTGGCACGACTCAAGGGCTAGGACTAGCCGCGGGTCGGAATGCAAGAAACGGTGGGAGGACCATGAACAGTACCTGCATGGCCTCGCCGAGATTCTCGGGCGACCGTCAGCGGGACGTCTAGTCGTAATGGGGGACTTCAATCAACAGATCGGGCAAGGCAGCTTTACACCGCTTAGGCTCAGGGAACTGCTACAGAGGGCTTTTCCGCAACATATGACCATCGCCACGCCAGCGCTTGGGCTCCAAGGGGACAGGCTCATCGACCACATCGCGATAAGCGACGACCTGGCAGTCGAGTCACTAGGCGTGATTAGCAAATGGGATGGCGACAGGGAGTTGTCGGACGGTCGCCACCACGGGACCGCCGCCGAAGTGTCAGCAAAGGAACTTTCTTAATTCGGGCTGGGGGCGGCGAATCTTTCGACCTCTATTTCCCTGGCTCGCTCCCTGGACTGCCAGAGATCATAGGCCATCTGCATTCTGAGCCAGGTCTCAGGCGTTGAGCCGAACGCTTGGGACAGGCGGTGGGCCATCTCGACAGACACACCCGCCTTTTCGTTCACGAGGTCCGACAGCGCTTGGCGGGTGACGCCCAAACCCTGCGCCGCCCGAGTCACGGTCAGGCCCAGCGGGTCCAGGCACTCCCGCCTCACGATCTCGCCAGGATGGTTGGGGTTGTCAATCGGCATCGCTCACCTCATTCAAATGGTAGCGTGTTTACTTCGTGGATGACTCCCTCAGACTCACTATGGCCTAGCGCAGGACACATAGGTGGTTGCAGGTGGAGTGACGTTATCTTGGCATGGTCGAGGCCAACCCCGCCCCAGGTCCCTCGCTGGAGCTCGGGACGACATGGTTGGGTGGCCGGGTGCTATTCTAATGGTTAAGACTTCTAATGAGCGCAGACCGACGCACAACTGAACCACGCATGCTGATCGATCCTGGGCGGGCTCAGGGGCGCATGGAGGCGCGGGGGCTGGACGTGCTGGTGGGTGCGGGGTATGTGAACTACGGGTACATCGCCGGGTACTTCACGCACTTCGGGCGGGACTACCCCGGGCCCCTGTACAACGGGCTGCCCATGGTGCGGTTCTCGGCCCTGCCGCGCGACCCGGCGCTCCCGCCGTTCCTGGTCACATACCCCGGCGAGGAGGGCGATATCCACGTGCAGGGCTCGTGGATCGAGGACCAGCGGTTCTGGGGGCCCAAGTACAACGTGCCGGGGCGCGCTCCCGCCTTCCAGGTCAACGAGGACCCTTACCGGACCCTCGCGGAAGCCCTCGACGAGCGTGGTCTGGCCGGAGGGGTCATCGGCGTCAGCATGTCGGAGGTTCCGGTGCCCATGCTCCGGGGTCTCGAAGCGGCTTTGCCGCAGGCGACCTTGGTGGACGCGACGGACGACTTCAATGCCATTCGCATGGTGAAGACGCCGGAGGAGATCAGGCGGCTCAGGGGCGCGGTGGCGGGCGCGGAGAGGGGCCAAATGGCCGTGCGCGAGTGCCTCCGCGACGGTATCACAGGGTTCGAGCTTGCGGCCGAGGTGAAACGGGCAGTGACGGACGAGCGCACGGACAGGTACATCGTCCACGTCAGCGCGGGCGCGCTGGGATCGGTCGTCCTTGCGCCGACGGACGAGCCCATACGCCGCGACTCGATCGTGTCGGTGGACGTGGGCTCGCTGTACGAGGACTACTGCGGCGACATGTTCCGCGTCTACGCCTTCGGGGACGCGCCGAAAGACGCGCTCGACATCCACGCCAGGCTCGACGAGGTAAACGAGGCGCTGATCGATGCCGTCCGGCCGGGCGTGCTGGCTTCCGAGCTGTACGAGCTGGGGCGAGGCGAGATGGAGCGGCGCGGCCTGAGCCTGGCGCTCGACTTCGTGGGCCACGGCCTGGGCATCGACGTGCATGAGACGCCGTACCTGGTACCGACGGACCACACGCCGCTGGAGCCGAACATGGTGGTGGTCCTGGAGGCGTCGACCCGCAGGTCGGACCTGGGCCATATCTGCGCGGAGATCACGTGCCTCGTGACCGAGGACGGCTGCGAGGTGCTGAACTCTCTCCCGCATACGATCACGCACGTACCATGAGCGACGTGACCAGACACGGACCTGAAGTCCGAGACCTCGACTTCGGCCGCTTCGAATGGGTCAGCTTCGACTGCTACGGGACGCTGGTCGACTGGGAGACGGGCATCTCGACGGCGGTCGGGGAGGTCCTGGAGTCCCACGGGATGCGAAAGTCGAAAGCCGAGGTCCTGGCCCTCTTCGCGGGCGCGGAGCCGAGGGTGCAGGGCTCAGAGGACTTCTTGGAGTACCGCACCGTGTTGCGCAGGGTAATGGCAGCAATCGGGGTTGCAGTCGGCATCCGGTTCAGGGAGTCCGATCTCGACTGCCTGGCTGACACGCTGCCCGGCTGGCCGGTGTTCCCGGAGGTCGTGGACGCCCTGAAGGAGCTTGGGGCACACTGCAGGCTCGGGGTCATCTCAAACGTGGACGACGACCTGTTCGGCGGGACGGCCGAGGTGCTGGGGGTCGACTTCGACGTGGTCGTCACGGCCCAGCAGGTCCGGAGCTACAAGCCCAACCTGCGGAACTTCCACGCCGCCCGCGAGCAAATGGGGATCGAGACGGACAGATGGCTGCACGTGGCCGAGAGCCTGTACCATGACATCGGTCCGGCCAACCGGCTTGGCATCCCTTCCGCATGGGTGGACCGGGCGGACCGTGGCGGCGGCACGCGCATCACCGACGCAGTCCCCGACCTGGTCGTCCCCGATCTCGCCGCGCTGGCGGGGATGATAGTAACTGTTCAGTAACGCAGTGGCGCCGGGGAGAAGACCCCTCCCCTCACCCCTCTGGGTTCCTGCCTCCGCAGGAACGACGACTATATAGGCGCGCAGCAACAAGCTGTTCAAAGGTCTCCTCAGGGGGAAGGGACAAGGCGGCTCACCTCAACTGGGCGAGATAGGAGGATACCCATGAGCGAGACCCCCAAGGTACACCCGTTCCTCTGGTTCGATGGCCGGGCCGAAGAGGCAGCAAGGTTCTATATCTCGGTGTTCCCGGACTCCAGGATGCTGAAGGTAGAGAGGGCGCCATCCGGCCCGGGCGAAGGAGCGGCCGTCGTGGAGTTCGAGGTCGGAGGGCAGAGGTTCGGAGGGGTCGACGGCGGGTCGATGTACAAGCTCACGCCTGCTATTTCGTTCGTCGTCTCCTGCGACTCCCAGGAGGAGATCGACTACTACTGGGACAGGCTCTCGGAGGGCGGCTCCCAAAGCCAGTGCGGCTGGCTGGAGGACAAGTTCGGCGTCTCCTGGCAGGTCGTCCCCGCAATGCTCGATGAGTTGATGGAGGGCAACCCCGAGGGCGTGATGGGAGCGCTGTTGACGATGCAGAAGATCGACATCGAGGGGCTGCGCCAGGCCTCGAAAGCCTAGTCAGCCAGCGTGCCTCCAGTGACTGACCAAATCGGGACTCACCCCAGCGATGGCCGTACCCTACTTCAAGTGGAGACCCGCGAGGAGTGGCGGGCGTGGCTGAAGCAGCACCACGAAGAGTCCGACGGCGTCTGGCTCGTCTCGTGGAAGAAGGCCACCGGACGGCCGTTCGTGCCATACACGGACTCCGTGGACGAGGCCTTGTGCTTCGGCTGGGTGGATTCCAGGGCGAACAGGATCGACGAAGAGCGCGCCATGCGACTCTTCACCGCGCGCAATCCGAAGAGCACGTGGTCGCGCATCAACAAGGAGAAGGTCGCCCGGCTTACGGAGCAGGGCCTTATGGCCGCCGCAGGCATCCGGTCGGTCGAGGCTGCTAAGGCGAACGGGGCGTGGAGCGCCTACGACGAGGTCGAGGACCTGGTCGTGCCGCCCGACCTGGCAGCCGCCCTTGCTAAGAGCGAAGCGGCTGCAGCCTTCTTCGATGGCTTCCCCGACTCGTCGAAGAAGATCATCCTGTGGTGGATCAAGTCGGCGCGCAGGCCCGAGACGCGGGCGGCGCGGGTCTCCAGGACAGTCGCCCTGGCAGCAGAGAATCGCATGGCCAACCACCCCAAGGGGCGCGACCAGGGCCCAACCCGCGGCGGCTGACGCTCCTAGACCTGGGTCTTCAGGGAGTGGATGCCGGTCGCGCCGCTGGGCCGGTTCTCGCGGAACTCCTCGATCTGCGGCGTGCCGTCGCCCTCGGCTGCACGCACGCGGAAGACGTGGTGCCCTGACTCGACGGGCCAGTCGTAGCGCCAGATGACCCAGGTCGTGTCGGAGAGCGGTGTGCGGAGCTGCGCCTCCTCCCAGGGGCCGTCGTCGACCCTGACCTCGACCTTCGATATCTGCTTTGCACCGCCGAAGGCGATGCCGCCGACGGGCACGAACCTCTGGCCGTCGTTCTCGTACGTCGCGTCGACAGCCACGGTGTCGACCACCGAGACAGTCCTCACCTCGGCCCGCTCGTCCCAGCCCCGCTCGACCCAGTAGCCCTGGCGGTACTCCTCGGTGATCTCCATGCCGGTGATCCACTTGGGCTGCTTCATGCCGTAGCGGTCCGGCCGCCAGATGCGGAGCGGGAATCCGTGATCGACCGGTATGGGATGGCCGTCCCAGTCGTAGGACAGCATGATACGCGGGTCCGCCGCGATCTCGTCCAGCGGCACGGTCTCGTAGAAGCCGTCGCCCGACGTGATGTACAGGTACTTCGCGTTGCCGTCCAGCTTGGCGTCCTCGAGGATCTTCTGCATGCTGACGCCGGTCCAGTAGGTCGTGCTGATCAGGTCGGTGCCGAGCCTTCCCGAGATGCAGGACAGCGTGACGTAGTGGCTCTGGGACTCGTACTTGTTGCGGATCTCGTCGAGGCTCAGCATCAGAGGATTGCCGACGAGACCGGTGATTGGGAGCGTGTAGTTGGTCCCGTCGATTACGGTGGGCGAGACGCGGATGAAGACCTTGTAGTGGTCCTTGACGGGGGTGTACTCCGGGCGCGTCCCAGGCGCGGGCATCAGCGGGTCGTCGGCGTTGGGGAACGGCGACCTGGAGCTGCCCTCAGACTGGTGGGCCGCTGTCATGGCAGCCTCGTTGGCCAGCCGGCGCTCGTCGGATCGCGCCAGCACCTGGCCGACTCCCGCGCCCACCACGGTGACCGTAGCCGTGGCCGCGCCCAGGCGCACGAGGAACTGCCGCCTGTGTATGCGGGCCACCTCGCGCCTCTCCTTGGCGGCGGCGCGGGCATCAGCGACGGCCTCGGGAGTCTCCTCGTCGACCGGCGCCGGCTCGGGTTCGGGCTCTTCCTGGTGATCAAGGCGGTCGTAGCCGTATCCGACCGAGAGGCCCCAGGCGAGGTAGAGCACCGCGAGCCAGGCGATGCCGATGATGGGGCTGACGGGTGATTGGCCGATGGCCACGCTGATAGCGATCATCGGCAGTCCAGCCAGTGCGCCTAGCACGAGCCCGCTGCCGCGCCCGGTGAATCCCCATGTGCTGCGCGCCGCAAAGTAGGCTGCGCCAGCCACCGCGCCCATTGCGACGACCTGGATGTTGGCTATGATCTGCTCCGCCGTCTTGGCGCTGTCGGCGACGCTCATGTTCACCATGAGCATGGTGTCGATCATGAGGTCAATGCCGAAGGTGACCAGCCCTCCGGGCAAGATGCGCGTGATCCAGTCGAAGAATTCGTACGGAATGTAGGGCAGGTCGACCAGCTTGTGTACCAGGTACATCAAGCCCGTCAGGGCCGCTGTCAGCAGGCCACCGGTGATTGCTCCTGTGCCAAGACGCAGTTTCTTCATCGCACCCACCTCGAACTGGGTATAAGGCAATATTACCTGAATACGCCGCGAGGCGTATTTGACACCGGCATCGGCCACCAAGGACCGCGCCGCTTCATTTTCTTGGATGCCAGACCGGCCAAGATGATTCCAACCGCGGAGCGTCCAGCCCCCGGGCGGACTTCCACCTGACCGGTTACGCCGGCCCTCAGCTGCCCTCCACTGCGGCCTGCGAAGGCGGCTGGGCCAGCGGGGTTCCCGAGTAGATGCGACGGAAGGCTCCCATGAACCAGGTCACGAACATCACGACTATGAACGCGACGCCTGCGATGCCCAGCACCAGCGGCGCATCGATGTAGTCGGCCAGGACGCCGTTGTACAGGTTGGCGATGGCCATCATGCCGCCGATGTGCACCGAGTAGATCGCGCCCACCCTTCCGCGCACGCCGTCGGGCACGATGGTCTGGATCATCGTGTGGGTCAGGGTCATGAACCCGGCCTGGGTCGCCCCCATTGCGGCCGCGCCCAGCAGGGCCATCGGCATGTTCACGGCGGCGGCCAGCACCACGGGCGACAGACCGCTGAGGACGCCCAGGTTCAGGAGCAGCCGGCCCTTCGACACGTCGTTGCTGAGGCCCGCAAGCAGGAAGACCGAGACGAGCGCGCCGGCACCCACGGCCATCATCATGTAGCTGAAGCCGGCGCCCTCGGCCTGTAGCTGCTGGGCAGAAATCACGGGCAGCAGGGACTCGAAGGACATCGTCAGGCCGCAGTGGAAGAGCGCCAGCAGGACGATGGCAAGCAGCACCGGAGTCCTGTACAGGTACGTCACACCTGCCATGAAGTTCGTCACCAGGCTCTTTGCCGGGTCCATCTTGCCCGTCGACGCGGTCCGTATTCTGAGCACCTGCACGAACCCCACGAGGTAGAGCCCGGAGCAGAGGAAGAAGGCGGCCTCGACCCCGAATATGTTGAGCAGGGGCGCGATTGCCGCTGGGCCCACCAGCCGCGACCCGTGGCCCGCGGCCTGGTTCAGGGCGATGGCGTTCAGGAGCAGCCTGCGCGGCACCAGGTTCGGGATCAGCGCCTGTGACGCGGGCATCATCGCCGCCCTTGCGGATCCGTTCACGAATGCCAGCAGCACAAGGGCCCAGACCGGGGCTACGTCCGCGAGCACCAGAGCTCCGAGGGCGACGTTGTGCGTCATGTTGACGGCGAACATCGCCGCGACCACGACGCGCCTGTCGAACCGGTCCGAGAGGTAGCCGGTGAAAGGGGTGACCAGCACTCTCGGCGCCATGGCCGCGAAGGTGACCACGCCGACCCAGACCGAGGACTCCGTCTCGGCCCATACGAGCCAGCCCCGTGCGACTATGAGGGCCCAGGCGGCGGCCCCCGCCGACATGCTTGCCGTCCACAGCGTGAGGAAGTCGCGGTGCGACAGCGACTCCAGGTAGGTCGGCAGTCGGCCCAGGGCAGCCTCCTAGCGGGACTTTCGGGCCCCGCCCCGGCCCTCTAGTGTCGGGGCGGGGCCGCGTGTCGGGATTCGCGCAGTGTAGGCGGGCGCCCACCAGGTGTCAACGCGGGCGGCAGTTCTGTGACCCATATGCTAGTATGGCCGCAGCAATGACCTTCAAGCCCACACGTGCGGGACTGGGTCTGGCAACCGGGGCGTACCTGCAATGCCCGCGCATGGAGGCAGCATTGTGTCCGCGGTCTGGAGCGCACATGACTAGGTGGCAAGGGTTCTATTCGACACCGCAGGTCTCTCGCTTGGCGAGAGTACCATTGAGTACGCTCTACAACTGGAAGGCGAGGGCGATCATCTCTCCTTCGGTCGAAGTCGTGGACAAGGACGGCTACGTCGTAGAAGAGGGCTATTCCTATGCAGACTTGACGATCATCAGAATCATGCGAGCGCTCAGGGAAGACAGGCTGGACCTCCCTTCAGTAGGTGTAGCGCTCCGTCATATGTATGAAAGGCTTGGTCCCCCGAGCGAGGGCTGGTCTGATGCCAACGTGTACATAGTTGGTAACAGAATCTTTGCCGAAAAATCAGACGAGTGGCAGACAACATCGGCTACTGGCTTCGGACAGAAGGTAGCTACTCGTCTGTTTGGGGACTTGTTTCCCGTGTTGCGGGAACAAGAAGAGGAAGGTTCAATCCTTGTCCCGCGAGACTACACCCGGTACGTAGAGATAGATCCCCGAATCATGGGTGGACAGCCTGTCGTACGGAACACCCGAATCCCCACATCCCTCTTCCCCGTCTTACTCGCCAAGGGAAAGTCTGTAGACGATCTGGCTCGCCTATATCACCCTGTATCCAGAGAAACTATAGAAAAGACCGTCGAGTTTGAGCAGTACCTTGACAGCGCTGCCTAGGCTTGAACGACTACTGTTGGACACTGATCTTGATGTTGAGATCCAGCCATACCTAGAGGCCGTTGGCTTTCAGACTCACCTTGCTCTGCACATCGAGGCCGACGAACGCGACGACGTCGCACTACTGAGATGGGCAAGAGAGAACGGCCACATTCTCGTATGCCACGACAAACACAAGGACCGTTCGACGCGCCTAGAGCTGTATCCCGAGCTCAACGCCAATGGCGGCCGTATACTGCGAATCACTGGAGACTCCAGCCAGGACGTGTTGACCGCAATCGGCAAGATTCTAGTCAATCGCGAAAAGTGGAGCGCGTGGTTTCAGGAGAATGATGGCCTAGTGATACTGAAAATGGACGGAGTTATCTATCGCCGCTCCAACGAACTCTACAGCATGGTGGAGCGGCACCTGGTGAACGCTGATCCCGCTCAGAGAATACGTGACCGTAAGCCAGCACGACCCAGCAAGCCTTCTGGCCGCCTTAATCCCCAGCAGAACCGCATGTTCAACCTAGACTCAGAGGACGACGGTAGCCTGGACACTTCAGTTTAGGTTGCGAAATGCAAATTGGACTTGGCACGATACTGATTGGGGACTCCATCGACATCGTCGAGCTTGCGCCGAGGGTGGAGGAGCTTGGGTTCGATTCTATCTGGACTCCCGAGCAGCCTACCCTGCCGGTTGTGACGGCAGAGCCGATACCCCGGGAGTGGGGCGACATCCCGGACCCATTCGTGCTCCTTAGCCGGGCTGCGGCCGTGACCACGACGCTGAAGCTGGGGACGGGGGTGTGCGTGGTGACGGAGCGCCACCCGATCACGCTGGCGAAGGAGGTCGCGACGCTGGACATGTACAGCGGCGGCCGGTTCCTGTTCGGCATCGGCACCGGCTCGCACCGGGAGCAGGCGAAGATCTACGGCGTGGACTTCGACCGCAGGTGGACGCAGGCCCGCGAGGCAGTCGCGGCGATGAAGGAGCTGTGGACGCAGGAGCAGAGCGAGTTCCACGGGAGCTACTACGATTTTCCGGCAGTCTACTGCTACCCGAAGCCGAATCAGAAGCCGCACCCGCCCATCCTGCTGGGCAGCCACGTCCCGCATGTGTTCAGGCGCATCGTCGAGTACGCCGACGGGTGGGTGCCGATCAACATAACCCCGGAAAGCGCCGCAGAGGCCAGGCGGACGCTCGACAGGCTGGCCGAGAAGGCAGGGAGGGACCCGCGCTCGATAGAGATCACCGCGTTCGGCGTGCCTGCCGACCGGCAGGTCGTCGCCGACTACGAGAAGGCGGGGGTCGACCGGGTCGTCGTGGGCCTGCCGACGGCCAACCGGGCCGACAGCCTCGCGGAGCTCGACCGGATCGCGTCGGCGGTGCTCTGAGCCGGACCGCTAGGACCCCGGGATGACCGGCAGGACCAGGTGTGACGGGTGCTCGCGGCTGTGGTGGACGGCCTGTCGGGCCACGCGCGTCTCCGCGTCCTTGCCGTAGGTGTTGCCGGTGTTGGGGTTGCGGTCGAACCTGGGGAAGTTCGACGACGAGACCTCGAGGCGCAGCGAGTGGCCCTTCCTGAACACGTTGCCGGTGACGCCGACCTCGATCCGGTACTCGTAGACCCTGTTCGGGGTCAGGAGAGCGGGATCGGTCCGGCTCTCGCGGTACCTGGCGCGGACTATGCCGTCGCAGAGGTTCATGGCGTACCCGCTGGTCGAGACGTCGACGAGCTTGGCCGTCCAGTCGGTGTCGGGCCCGTCCGTCTCTGCGTATAGCACCAGGGTGATGGGTCCCGTCACCTCCGTGTCCTGCTCGAACGGCGGGGCCGTGAAGCAGAGCACGTCCTCGCGCATCTCGACGGGGCGCTGGTCGTAGGGGCCCCAGGGGACGATGTGAGGCGAGCAGCAGTTGTTGCCGCCGACGGTCTGCACGGGATGCTCAGGGTCATACACGAAGCGGTCCGCCGGCTCGTCGCCGGGCTGTTCGGTGGACAGGGCACCGTCGCCGCGCACCGAGTTGGCCGCGCCCCCCGAGTGGAGGTACCACTTCTGCCAGTCGGTCCTCGCCAGCGGCCACTCATGCTCGTCCCGCCACTGGTTGACGCCCATGATGAAGAGCCTCACAGGAGGCTCGTCGACGATACCGTTGTCGACGCCCTTCAGCCAGTGGTCGAACCAGCGCATCTCCAGGGCGTCCAGGTCGACCATCGACTGGGCGCCGAAGTCGACGTCGCCTGTCTTGGTGGACTGGCTGAGCGCGTGGGGCCACGGGCCAACGATGATCCTGCTCTGCCGCGACTCGGGAGTCCGGCCCTCCTCGCGCTGCCCGTTGAAGTTCGAGAACGTGTCAGCGGCGTAGAGGTCGAACCAGCCGCCCATGTGGAATGACGGCGCGGCGATCTCGCCCCACTTGTCCTCCACGTCGATGGCGTTCCAGTAGTCGTCGTAGGTCGGGTGATCGATCCAGTCCTTCCAGAACTCGAGACGCCTGCCGGCGAGCTCGTCTATGTCGTATATGGGCAGCGAACGGAACGCCTCGGTCCAGTTGTGGTACTCGATGCTCTGGGCGGTGCGGCCGTTTGTGCGCATGCCCCACGTCATCGCCACGTTTAGCTGAAGTGCGCCTCCCGGGTAGAGCAGGCCGCCGAAGAAGTCGGCGCAGATGACGCGCGGCACCATGCACGTGAGGTGCCTGCTCCTGTGCGGGGCACTCATGAGCTGCACCAGGCCGCCGTAGGAGCTGCCCGACATGCCGATCTTGCCGTTGCTCCACTCCTGCGCGCCGACCCACTCCTGTGTGTCGAAGCCGTCGGGCCCGTCGTGGTGGAAGGGGTAGTGGTCGCCGTCGGAGTCCCAGCGGCCGCGCGTGTCCTGGATGACGCAGGCGTAGCCGTTGTTCGCCAAGGCGCGGCCCTTCTCGATCATGTTGTCCATGTTGTTGCTGTACGGCGTGCGCATGAGGACCGTGGGGAACGGCCCCCGCCCCCTGGGCAGGTACAGGTCCGACGACAGCTCGACGCCGTCGCGCATCGGCGTCTTGATGTTCAGCCGCATCTCTACGTCGTAGCTGGGCTTCATCATGGGCTCCTTGTTGTTCGGCTGCGCCGCCGCGGGACGGTCCGGCGCCGACTATCCGGCGAAGTTGGCGTATCGCCGCGCTTCGTATGCGGCTATCGCGGCCTCGTGCTGAAGGGTCAGCCCAATCTCGTCCAGGCCGTTCAGGAGCGAGTGTCTGCGGAAGGGGTCGATCTCGAAGCTCTCTGCCACGTCCTCGCCCCCGTCAGACACACGCTGGGCGTCGAGGTCTACCGTGACCCTGTAGCCGGGACGTGCCGAGGCGTTTGCCATCAGCCGCGACACGGCTTCCTCCGAGAGGGAGACGGGGAGGATGCCGTTCTGGAAGCAGTTGTTGTAGAAGATGTCGGCGAAGCTGGGCGCGATGACGCACTTGAAGCCATAGTCGAGCAGCGCCCACGGGGCGTGCTCCCTCGACGAGCCTGAGCCGAAGTTCCTGCCGGCCACCAGTATGGAGGCTCCGGAGTACCCTGGCCGGTTGAGGACGAAGTCGGGGTTAGGCTCTCCGTTCTCCAGGAAGCGCCAGTCGAAGAACAGGAACTGGCCGAAGCCGGTCCGCTCGATGCGCTTCAGGAACTGTTTGGGGATGATCTGGTCGGTGTCGACGTTCACCCTGTCCAGGGGCGCGGCGATTCCCGTGTGTGTCACGAATGGCTCCATGTCAGTCTTGCTCCTTAGCCGGGCTGAGACTTAGGTATGTACGCTTCAAACAGGGATGACCTCTTCAAGGATGGCCCGCCCTATGCGACTCAAGGATGGCCCGCCCTATGCGACGCCTTAAGGACTCCTTCATGACCAGGTCTACGTTGACTTTCAGGAGTTCTGACATGTATCGCTCGGCTGCCATGAGTCCAAACAACCCTGTCGGACGGTCGAACTCCACAAGGACGTCCAGGTCGCTGTCGTCACCTTGTTCGCCCCTTACGTAGGACCCGAATATCCCCAGAGGCCTAACGCCATGGAGCTCCCGCATCTCGGGGAAATGCTGCCGCAGGACATGTGCATACTCTGCCGCTTTGCCGGAAGGTCGGCTGTCCTGGGTTTGCCGGTGGCTGCTCTGGGCCGATTCTGCCATACCAACCTACCAGTCGCGGATGTCTACGAAGTGGCCGGCTATGGCTGCCGCCGCGGCCATTTCGGGGCTCACGAGGTGCGTGCGCCCGCCCTTGCCCTGCCGGCCCTCGAAGTTGCGGTTCGACGTGGAGGCGCACCTCTCGCCAGGCTGGAGGATGTCAGGGTTCATGCCAAGGCACATCGAGCAGCCGGCGACCCGCCAGTCGAAGCCCGCGTCCCTGAACACGGCGTCGAGGCCCTCGTCCTCCGCCTGCTTCTTGACGGCGGCAGAGCCGGGCACGACCATCGCGTAGACGCCGCCTCTGACCTTCTTGCCCCTGGCGACATCCGCCGCCGCGCGCAAGTCGTCGATGCGCGAGTTCGTGCACGAGCCTATGAAGACCCTGTCGATCTCGATCCCCTGGATCGGCGCGCCGGGCTCCAGGTCCATGTACTCGAGGGCGCGTTCGACGGACTCCTTCTCGCCAGCGTCGTCGTAGGCGTTCGGGTCGGGCACGCGGCCCGTTACCGGCGCAACCATGCCTGGGTTCGTCCCCCAGCTCACGTGGGGCTCGAGGGCGGCGCCGTCGAGCTCCACGACGCTGTCGTAGACGGCCCCCTCGTCGGTGGCGAGGGTCCGCCACTCCTCGACGGCCGCGTCGAAGTCGGCTCCATGGGGCACGTGAGGCCGGCCGCGCATGTACTCGAAGGTGGTGTCGTCCGGCGCTACCATGCCTGCGCGCCCGCCGCCCTCGATGGACATATTGCACACGGTCATGCGCCCCTCCATCGACAGTGAGCGTATCGCCTCGCCCGTGTACTCGATCACGTGTCCCGACGCGCCGGCAACGCCTATCTCGCCGATGATGCCCAGGACCACGTCTTTGGCCGAGACACCGGCGGACAGCTTCCCGTTTACGCGGACCTCCATGGTCTTGGGCTTGAACTGGCGGAGGGTCTGGGTGGCCAGCACGTGCTCGACCTCCGACGTGCCAATGCCGATTGCGAATGCGCCGAAGGCCCCGTGGGTGGACGTGTGGCTGTCGCCGCACACTATGACCTTTCCGGGCTGGGTGTACCCCTGCTCGGGCCCTATGACGTGGACGATGCCCTGGAGCGGGCTGAACCTGTCGTACAGGGTGACCCCGAACTCCTCGGAGTTCCTGCTGAGGGCGTCGAGCTGCTGCTGCGCGATGGGGTCGGTTATCGGCAGCGACAGGTCCCACGTCGGCGTGTTGTGGTCCGCGGTCGCGACCGTGAGGTCGGTGCGGCGCACCCCGCGGCCCGCCATGCGCAGCCCGTCGAAGGCCTGCGGGGATGTGACCTCGTGCACGAGGTGCAGATCGACGTACAGGATCGCCGGCTGGCCGGCTTCCTCGTGCACGACGTGGCTGTCCCAGATCTTCTCGAGCATCGTCTTTGGCGGCATGTTTGCTCTGCTCCTCAGGTTACGTAGTCGTCCAGGTGGAGGTACTGTATGCCCGGCAGCCCGCGGGACATAGCGCCGTCGTTGCCTATCAGCACGTCGCACCGCTCTTCGATGGCCGTGGCCACCACTATGGCATCGGGAAGGCGCAGCCGGCTTGCGGCCCGGACCTCGGCGGCCCTCTTGGCCACCGCGCGGTCGACGCTCCGGAGGGCGAGGTTGGGCGAGTTTCTCAGGAACAGCTCTATCGTCTCCTGCGCCCGGCGGTTGCGGTCCCGGATCGGCCGCACGAGCATCTCCGCCTCGACAATGGTCGAGATGCTAGCTGCTATCAGGCCCCTGTCCATCATGTGCACTACCTGGCCTGCAAGCTCCCTGTAGGGCTGAACGTTGTCGAGCAGGTAGATGAGGACATTGGTGTCCAGGCCGACCTGGCGGCAGGTGCGGAGGTCGTCGAGCCACCTGCCGATCTGCGGGAAGCCCATCATGTCAGCGCAGGCGCCTGTAGTAGCTCTCGTCGCCGGCTTCGGGGCCGTCGACCTGCCCAACAGCGTCGAGCTCGGCCAGCTCATCGAGCTTCTCGTCCGTGCGATAGACGCCGGAGTCCTCCCGTATCGCGGCGACGGCGCGGGGCTCTGCCGGAGAGGTGGCGGCGTAAACGGCGCGCAGGTCCGGGTCCCTGTCGAGAGCGTCGTCTAGGCCGTACCTGTCCGAGCCGTAGCGCACCTCTGCGATGTAGCGGTCCACCTCCTCCTTGGTGGAGCCGTAGACGCCTTCGAGGCTGCCGATCATGTACTCGGCCCAGCTGTCGGGCCTGGGAAGCAGCACTATCCTGTCGTCAATCAGCTCCGCGACGAGCTTGTCCCCGGCCTTGAGCCCGAGAGACCGGACCATCGCGGCAGGCAGAGTAACCTGGTTCTTGGAAGAGATCGTTATGTTAGGCATGATCACACCTCGCCTTGGTAAGGCTTACCAAGTAAATAGTAAGCCTTACCAAGCGCACTGTCAAGCCCTGAGCCCGGAGGATGTCCGCCGCGCTGCCGGGGCTAGGCTTGTGCTGCAGCCTCGGCTTCGACCCGCTCCATGATGAGGAGCCGGTTCAGCGCGTTCATGTACGCCTTTGCGCTGGCAACGATGATGTCCGTGTCGGAGCCGCGCCCGACGTACGACTGGCCGTCGCGGTCGATGCGTATCGTCACGTCTCCAATGGCGTCGATGCCCTCGGTCACCGCGTCCACCCGGAACTCGGTGAGCTTGTTCGGCACCTTGATCACGCGGTTGATCGCCTGGTAGACGGCGTCGACCGGGCCGGTGCCCGTGGCGGCGTCGGTGACCGGCTCGCCATCTGGTCCCGTGATCCTAACGGTTGCGGTCGGTATGTCGTGGTCGCCGCACGATACCTGCACGTGGTCGAGGCTGTAGAGGTTCGGCTCGGACTTCGCGCGGCGCTGGTCTGCCATCAGCGCCTCGAGATCGGCGTCGGTCACCTCGCGCTTCCGGTCGGCCAAGTCCTTGAATGCGTCGAACGCCTCGTTCAGCTGGCCGGGGCTGAGCTGGAATCCCAGCTCCTCTAGCCGGGATCTGAGGCCCGCCCGGCCGCTCAGCTTGCCAAGCACCAGCGAGCTGCTAGGCCAGCCGACGGACTGGGGCTCCATGATCTCGAACGTCGTGCGCTCCTTCAGTACCCCGTCCTGGTGGATGCCGGAGGCGTGGCGGAACGCGTTCGCCCCAACGATGGCCTTGTTGGGCTGCACCGGGAAGCCCGTAATGTTGCTGACGAGCCTGCTCGTCCGGTATATCTGCGTCGTGTCGATGTTCGTGTCCACGCCCAGCAGGTCCTTACGCGTCTCGATGGTCATGATGACCTCCTCGAGAGACGCGTTGCCCGCCCTCTCGCCGAGGCCGTTGATGCAGCCCTCCACCTGGCGCGCGCCCTGCTGCACCGCGGCGACGCTGTTGGCTGCCGCGTTGCCCAGGTCGTTGTGGCAATGGACGCTCAGCACAGCCTGGTCGATGTTGGGCACGTTCTCGCGTATCTTGTGGATGCGCTCCGCGAACTCGGCAGGAACGGCGTATCCCACGGTATCGGGGATGTTGACCGTCGTCGCACCGGCGTCGATTGCCGACTCCACCAGCCTGTAAAGGTACTCCAGGTCGGTGCGGGTCGCGTCCATGGGAGAGAACTCCACGTCGTCGCAGTAGCCGGCGGCCCGCTCCACCGACGCTACGGCCTGCTCCATGACCTCCTCTGGGTTCTTGCGGAGCAGGTCCATGATGTGCACGTCGGAGCTGGAGATGAAGACGTGTATGCGGGGGCGCTCTGCGTCCTTCAGTGCCTCCCACGCGGCGTCGATGTCACCGGGCACGCACCGGGCCAGGGACGCGATGATGGGCCGACGGACCTCGGCGGCGATGGTGCGCACAGCCTCGAAGTCGCCGGGCGAGCTTGCCGCAAAGCCGGCCTCGATGATGTCGACGCCCAGCCGGTCGAGCTGCCGGGCTATGTCGAGCTTTTCAGCCGTCGTCAGACCGATGCCAGCGGACTGCTCGCCGTCTCGCAGCGTCGTGTCGAAGATCATTACCTTGTCTTTGGTCATTGGTTGTTGACTCCTTCATCCTGGATTGCGCGGCAAGGCCAGCCGCCGGTCGCCCCGCCGACACTTATGCGGCGGGGAATCGAAACGGGAGTCATGTAAGGACAACGTAGTCCGCCAGGCCAAGCCCTGCCAGGACCCGACCTGTACGGCGAACTACGTAAGATTCCTCCGCTGGCAACATATCGTTTCTCATTGCGGCCTAGATGGTGTCGAAGACCCCCTCGAACAACCCGTCGCCGTTGCACCGGACACCAATCGTCCTATTGACGGCGTCCTTGTTGATGGGGCCGTAGATGTGCGGGTACTTCTCCCTGCCTCCCTGTTCATATCTGGTCTCCGGATCCAGCCTCGTGGGCATCAGCTCCAGCAGCACGAGGTCATCCCGGCCCCTGAAGTTGTATCCCGCTACCGGCTCAAGCTGTTGCTGCTCGGAGCAGTGAATGAAGCCGTCCTTCCCATACCTGCCGGGAGCGTACGTTGGCTCACCGGCCTGGGACTCCCACTCGGCCCTTGTGGCGATGTGGTAGATCACTCCAGTGACCCCTCGTACAGTCTCTTGCCCATGCTCAGCCTGTCCTCTACCGAGAATCCCAGCTCCCGGTAGAACTGCACCACTCCTGTGTTGTCGGGCATCACCTGCAGGTTGAGCTTCAGGCATCCCCGACCCTTGAGCCTCCGTTCGACCTCCGCCATCAGGTCGGTGCCGATTCCCCTGTGGCGTTCGTTCTCGTCGACGGCCAGCGAGTATATCCACCCGCGGTGCCCGTCGTAGCCGCCCATCACCGTTCCGACGAGGTGATCCCCATCCAATGCAACAAGGAAGAGATCAGGATCGTATGCGGCCTTGAGGTCTATGGACACCCCAGGGTGATTGTGGGGAGCTTCATACCCGTCGACGAAGATGCCCTCCCACAGCGCGATCACGCCCTCCCGGTCAGCGTCGCGGTACGTCCGTATTTCGAATGCCCTCTCCCATGGCTAGTCTGCGTCCTTCAGGAACGACATCATCCCCCTGAGCTCCTTGCCCACGCTCTCGATGGGGTGTTCGGCATTCTCCTTGCGAAGCCTGTTGAAGCGGGGGCGGCCCTCGTCGTTCTCCGCAATCCACTCGCGGGCGAAGCTGCCGTCCTGGACCGCCTCCAGCACCTTCTTCATGTTCTCCTTGACGCGCTCGTCGATCACCGCCGGGCCCCGCGAGTAGTCGCCGTACTCGGCGGTGTCGCTCACCGAGTACCGCATGTACTCCATGCCGCCCTGGTAGAGCAGGTCGACGATCAGCTTCAGCTCGTGCATGCACTCGAAGTAGGCCGACTCCGGCTGGTACCCGGCCTCCACCAGCGTCTCGAACGCGGCCTTGATGAGCGCCGTTACGCCGCCGCAGAGGACGGACTGCTCGCCGAAAAGGTCGGTCTCCGTCTCCTCCTTGAATGTCGTGTCCAGCACGCCGGCGCGGGTGCATCCCACGCCTCGGGCGTAGGCCAGGCCGATGTCGTGGGCCATGCCGGATGCGTCCTGGTGTATGGCGAGAAGCCCGGGCACTCCGGAGCCCCGCGTGAACACCTCGCGCATCCGGTGTCCGGGAGCCTTCGGCGCAACCATCGACACGTCGACGGCGCTGGGAGGCACGATGGTCTCGTAGTGGATGTTGAAGCCGTGGGCGAACATCAGCGTCTTTCCCGACGACAGGTGGGGCTCGACCGACTCCCTGTACACCCCGGCCATAGTGTGGTCCGGGATGAGCATCATGATGACGTCCGAGTCCCGCGCCGCATCGGCGACCAGCTCCACCCTGAGCCCCTCGCCCTCGGCCTTCTCCTTGCTCCTGCTGCCCTCGTACAGGCCGACCACCACGTCTACCCCGCTCTCCTTCAGATTCAGGGCGTGAGCGTGGCCCTGGCTGCCGTAGCCGACTATCCCCACGGTCTTACCGTCCAGAAGGGACATGTCGGCGTCGTTCTCGTAGTACATCTTTGCCATTTCTTGCGTCCTCTACTAAGTTCCTTTGTGTGTTATACCGACGACGCCTCGCCCCAGTCGATCTTGGACGACTGCCGCCTCCCCCTGCTGTCCGCGCCACGGTTCATCGCTATGGTGCCCGTTCGCATGACCTCGATGACCCCGAAGCTCTTGAGGAGCTGGTGCAGCGAGTCGACCTTCTCCTCGTCCCCGCTGACTTCTACCACCAGCGAATCGGGGGCCACGTCCACGATGTGGGCGCGGAAGATGTCGACGATCTGCATTATCTCGCTGCGGGACTGCACGTTCGACTTGACCTTGATGAGTGCAAGCTCGCGGGAGACGATGTTCTGGTTCGAGATGTCCGAGACCCTGATCACGTCGATCAGCTTGTGGAGGTGCTTGGTCACCTGCTCGACAACCCTGTCGTCCCCCTCGACGACGAAGGTCATGCGAGAGAGGTCCGGCTCCTCGCTCGCGCCGACCGCCAGGCTAGCGATGTTGAAGCCCCGCCGCCGGAACATGCTCGACACCCTGTTCAGGACGCCGGGCTTGTCCTGCACTAGGGCTGTGATGGTCCGCCTGGGCACGCTGGGCGCGCTTCCGTTGGTAGTCACTGTCGCACCCCCTCTGGCAGCGGCTCCTCGATGAGGTCGTGGATGGTCTGGCCCGCCGGTATCATCGGGTAGACGTTCTCTTCCTCCTCGACGACGAAGTCGATGAGGGCTGGGCCGTCGTACTCCATCGCCTCCATGATCGCCGGCATGACCTGGGTCTTGTCCGTCACCCTGATCCCCAGCATCCCGAATGCGTCCGCCAGCTTCACGAAGTCGGGGTTGTGTGTGTACTGGGTGGCGACGTAGCTCTTGTGGTAGAAGAACTCCTGCCACTGCCTGACCATCCCCAGGAACGAGTTGTTGATGATGGCGAACTTGACGTTGATCCGGTTCTCCACCAGCGTGGCCAGCTCGGCCATCGTCATCTGGAAGCCGCCGTCTCCGGCGACCGACCACACGACCTTGTCCGGCGTGCCGACCTTGGCCCCCATCGCGCCAGGCACTTCGTAGCCCATCGCGCCGGAGCCTCCCGAGGAGACCCACGTCCGGGGCTCCTTGAACATGTAGTGCTGGGCCGCCCACATCTGGTGCTGGCCCACGCCCGTGACGACGACGGCCCTGCCTTCGGTGGCTTCGGAGAGCTGGTTGATGATGAACTGGGGCAGCAGCTTGTCCGTGGGCCGGATGAACATCGAGGGGTGGTCGCGCTTGAGCAGGTCGATGTGCTGGACCCATTCCAGGCGGGTCGCCGGCTTGACGAGCTTGTTGAGCTTCAGCAGGACGCGCTTGAGGTCGCCGACGATCGGGACGTCGACGGGCACGTTCTTGCCGATCTCCGACGGGTCGATGTCGACGTGGATCTTCCTGGAGCCCAGGGCGAAGGCGCTGGGCTTGCCCGTGATCCGGTCGTCGAAGCGCATCCCCAGGGCGATGAGCAGGTCCGCCTCCTCGATCGCCTTGCTGGCGTAGGCCATGCCGTGCATGCCCGGCATTCCCACGCACAGCACGTGGTCGTCGGGGAAGGAGCTGATGCCCAGGAGGGTCGTGATCACGGGTATCTGTGCCTTCTCGGCCAGCTCGCGCACCTCATCGTACGCGCCTGAGAAGATGACCCCGTGACCGGCCAGGATCACCGGGCGGCTCGACTCGGCGATGACCTTGGCCGCCCGCTTTATCTGGGCCCCATGGCCCTCCATGTTGGGCTTGTAGCCGGGCAGGTCGATCTCGTCCGGGTAGACGAACTCGGCCTCCTCCTGCTGAACGTCCTTGGGTATGTCGACGAGCACCGGCCCCGGGCGGCCCGTACTGGCAATGTAGAACGCCTCCTTGATCACGCGGGGGATGTCCGCGGCGTTCATCACCAGGTAGTTGTGCTTGGTGATCGGGAGCGTGATCCCCGTCGTGTCGGTCTCCTGGAAGGCATCGCTGCCAATTGCCGCCCTGGTGACCTGGCCGGTGATGATCACCATCGGGATTGAGTCCATCTGTGCAGTTGCGATGCCTGTCACGAGGTTCGTCGCCCCCGGCCCGGACGTTGCCCAGGCGACGCCTGGGCGCCCGGTGACCCGGGCGTAGCCGTCCGCGGCGTGGGCTGCGCCCTGCTCGTGGCGGACCAGGATGTGGCGCAGCTGCGGGAACTCAGGCAGGGTCTGGTACAGGGGCAGAATAGCCCCGCCCGGAAGGCCGAATATCACGTCTACGCCTTCCCGTATCAGGCTCTCGCAAACCATCTGCGAGCCGTTCATCTTCATCTCTGTTCATCTCCTCCCTGGGACCGTGGAATCCGGAGGGCCAATAAAAAAGCCCCGCCCTGGCAAAGGGACGGGACTGAGGTCTCGTGGTACCACCCTAATTGCCCCGGCTAGCGCCGGGGCCACTCGAAGGCTGTAACGGGGCCTGCCGCCCGTCCCTACGCGGTGCCGGTGGGATTGACCAATCGCGCAGAGCGCCGGAATCCTCCGGCTATACTCTGCGCGATGTCTCCTCCGGCTCCCTCAGGACGGGTGCTCAGGGGCGAGTTCGCGGTCGCAACACGCCGGGCTCCCACCATCCCCGGCTCTCTCTTGCGCGCCATTCCGCTACTACTCCCCTTCGACGCAACGTGCGTTCGGTTGTTTGTCCGAAGCGTGAATATAGCATGGCGGCTTATGGAGTGTCAATTTGAGCCGGTGGGTTATAATCGCGGAATCCGGGCCCGGGTCCCACCCAGGCATCCGAATTCTTTGACCATGACTCACGACCCAGATACGCATACCGCCAGCCCTCCGGCGCGCCGGGTTGCCATTTTCATAGACGGCAGCAACCTCTACCACAGCCTGGAAGAGAACTGTGGGAGGTACGACGTGAACTTCCGCGCCTTCTCGCAGAAGCTGGCCAGGGGGCGGACGATGTTCCGCACCTACTACTACAACGTGCTCCAGGACCCCGAGCGCAACCCCCAAGGCTACCAGGACCAGCAGAAGTTCCTGACGGCGCTCCACAATACACCGTACCTGGAGGTGCGCCTGGGCGGGTCGAAGATGCGCGGCGCAACCACCGTGCAGAAGGGCGTCGACATCATGATCGCGACGGACCTGCTCCGGTTCGCCTGGGACGACCGTTACGACGTGGCCGTGCTGGTGAGCGGCGACGGCGATTTCTCATACGTGGTCCAGGCCGTGAAGGACATGGGCAAGCACGTGGAGGTTGCCGCATTCCCGGCAAACCTGTCGACGGAGCTCGTGAGCGTCTCGGACGATCGCGAGCTCTTCACGCCTGAGTACTTCGACGACCTCTGGAGCAGGCGCCGCTTCCACCATGGCGAACGTCGCGACCCGGACGGACGGGATGCTCACAGGGGGACATTCGCCGGGCCCAGGCCAGGCGGATACAGGGACAGGGAGCCCGACCTTTCACCGCCTTCAGGGCCTACCTACGAGCAGCCCTGATCCGCTGTCGAGCGGGCTGCATGGAGGGCCCCACGGGGCCGCGTGCAAAGCTGGTTCACATTGACATCAGAGGCCCCGTCCTGATAAATTTCACACATAAGTAGTCTGAGCAAAATTGTCCTCGCCCGAGTGACGCGCCGAATTTCGTCGGGACTTACGGTGCCCTCGGGCGGCCTTGTCAAAGCGTCGAGCCGGAGAGGCGTTCGACGCAGCCCGGAGGGCGACACTTGAAGAAGACCGATTTCGTACTACGCTTTGCAGGAGAGGGCGGCCAGGGATTCCTGAGCGCGGCGGTAGGGTTCGCAAGCGCCAACACGCAGGCCGGATATCACGCCCAGACGTTCGCCACCTTCCCCTCCCAGATCACCGGCGGGCCCACGTGGATGCAGGCCCGCATTTCCACCAAGCCCATCTTCAGCCGGGGCGACGGGCTCGACGTGCTGGCCGTGTTCAACGAGGAAGCATACGAGACCCACAGGAACGAGGTGAAGGACGGCGGGGTCATACTCTACGACTCTGACTCGATGACACTCGAGGACGACGGTCGCAGCCTCGGGATAGCCTTCGACAAGCTGGGCAAGTCCACGGGCAACGCGAGAGCGGCCAACATGGTGCTGATGGGAGCCCTGGCAGAGCTGGTCGGCGTCCCGCTCGACGTGCTGGCGGACTTCGTGAAGAGGCGCTGGGGCAACACGGCGCGATACGGGGAGAAGATCGTCCCTCAGAACATCGAGGCGCTCAAGCTGGGCAAGCAGGCCGCTGCCGAGAGCGGCTTCAGCCTGGGAGAGCTGGCCGCTCCGGAGCCGCCCGAGTACGAGCAGATATTCACCAACGGCAACTACGCGCTGGCGCTCGGCGCGGTGCACGCGGGCCTCAACTTCTACGTCGGCTATCCGATCTCCCCGGCGACCACGATCCTAGTGTGGATGGAGGAGCAACTGGTCGGGGAAGGCCAGTTCGTATACCAGGTGAGCTCGGAGATCGAGGCTATCAACGCAATCGTCGGGGCCGGTTACGCCGGCGCAAAGGCGATGACTGCCACAGCGGGCCCCGGGTTCTCGCTCATGAGCGAGGGGCTGGGCCTGGCCTGGATGGCAGAGATCCCCTGCGTCGTGGTGGACGTGCAGCGCGGGGGGCCCGCCACAGGGCTTCCCACCAAGACCGAGCAGTCGGACCTCTTTGCCGCGCTGCACCCGGCCCACGGCGACGTTTCCCTGCCCGTGATCGCCCCCGGTACGGTCGAGGAGTGCTTCTACGCCGCCGTTGCGGCGTTCAACTGGGCGGAGAGGTACCAGGGACCCGTGATAGTGCTGAGCGAGCACTCGCTCTCGGAGCGGGAGCAGAACTTCCGCAAGCCGGACCTGGACTCGATCCCGGTGGAGAACAGGAAGGTCTACACGGGCGGGAACGGCTACCTGCGGTACGAGGCTTCCGAGCTGTCGCCAATGCCACTGCCCGGGAGCCCCGGAAGCTACGTGGCGAACGCAAGCGAGCACGACCCATGGGGTGATACCACGCACCTGCCTGAACGGCACATCCAGATGACCGAGCGCCGTTTCAGCAAGCTGAAGCTGCTGGAAGACGGCACATACGAGTCCCAGAACATCGACGCCCCCATAGCGATGATGCCGTGGGGCGGCTCCAAGGGCCCGTCCATCGAGGCATACCAGCAGTTGATCGCGGGTGAGGTGGACATCGCCTGGTACTACACGATGTACCTCAACCCCCTTCCGCCGATGCTGCTCGACGAGCTCCGCAAGAAGGAGTTGGTCATCGTTCCCGAGCTGAACTACCAAGGCCAATTCTCCTCCTACCTGAGGTCGAAGGGAGTTAGGGCCGAGTCGATCACCCAGTACACGGGTCTTCCCTTCAGGGTGGGTGAGCTTGTGGAGCGCATCTCCGACCGAATCGCCGCTACCCGAAAGGAGGGTGTGGCCGTATGAGCGACAAGAACCCGGAATACGATTTCAAGTGGTGCCCCGGCTGCGGCGACTTCGGCGTGCGCCGGGCTCTGGAGCAGGCGGTAAACAGGCGGACCATCGAGCGGGAAGAGCCCGTGGAGCAGAACGTGGTCGTCGCGGGAATCGGCTGTTCGGGCAACATGGTGCACCTGCTGGAGGGCCCCCAGCCCTACGGCATCCACGGCCTTCACGGACGGACGCTACCGATCTCGCTAGGCGTGAAGATGGGCCGGCCGGACCTGAACGTGGTGGTGGTGGCGGGCGACGGCGACTTTCTCAGCATCGGCATGGAGCACATCGCGCCCCAGGCCCAGCGCAACCTGAACGTGTGCGCGGTGATCATGGACAACGCCGTCTACGGCCTGACGAAGGGCCAGAGCTCGCCCACTGCCGCCGAGGGCATGGTGACCAGCTCCACGCCCTACGGCAAGCCTGACGCCGGCATCGACGCACTGGGCTTCTACCTGTCCATCGGGGCATCCTTCGTGGCCTCGGGCATTTCGACAAAGATCAAGGACCTGGCCGACCTCATCTACGAGGGGATGGAGCACCCGGGCTTTTCGATAGTGCACGTGCAGTCTCCGTGCACCGTGTTCAACAACACCTACGAAGAGTTGAAGGGGAACAAGCGCAAGGGCATCGCTCCCCTGGCCTGGGAGATCGCGGAGGGCCACGACACGTCCGACATGCACGCTGCCCGAGGTGTGGTCGAGAAGGGCGGGGTGCCCCTCGGCATCCTGTACAAGGACGCCAGCCAGTTCTCGTTCGAGGACCGGATGGCCGGAATGCTCAGCAAGGCCAAGCCCAAGACCGCCAGGGAGCTGGTCGACTCCTACTCGATCTAGGTTCGCGCTCGATCTCGGCTCCAAGTTCCCGGCTAGAAGCTTGTGCCGAGCGTAGGCGCCTTCAAGTCAAGGCGCCGGTCGGTGCATACTGCGCCCCGATGTGGGAGCAGCCGACAGTAGCTACGACCTCAACCACCGAGCTGGATGGAATTAAGGACCTCTATTCGATGGACGTAGTAGCAACGGAAACTAAGGTACTTGTCAGCCGTCGACTTGGGTACATTAGAAACAGTTCACTAGGGGCAGACACAGAACCCGACAGACGTGGTTGAGCAATCGAGTGTCCGAGTACATTTGACGGCCAGTCTGGTTTACGGTGTCAGAGCACCTTCTTTGGCCAGCCAAATCTCTCAAAAGCTTCGACTTGCCTGCCGATGGGGAAGAATGTTGTGCCCCACTCCAACCCACCGTAGCCTAGTTGTTCTTCTTTGGGAGAGTAGAGGCTGTATGCATAGGCTCCGCTGGGAGTGATCACGATTCTTGCTCGGACGTTCGATGCTTCGTTTTCCTTTAGGCGAATTACAACGAACCGCTCCCTCTCAATGGACACGGTATCCACAATGTCTCCGAGCCTCCCATAGATGTTGCGGACGCACAGCATGGCATACCAGCCCGCGCTGGCGACGTCCTGCCTAAACCGCTCTTCAATGTCCTTCATCTTCATGTCTAGGACTTCGATCGCTCTGTAGGTCTTTGTTATCTCGTCGGGTGTATTGACTTCTTCCTGCCAGACTTTACCCACCGGGCTCATGGGGTAGGTAGGGTCATTGAGCATTTCTTCGAACGACTTGTAGACACGACCTGTCGCAGTCCATATCGGGATGGCGGGCTCGTCGGATTCCGAAAGCCGTTCGTCCAGCTCGAACTCATCCAGGGCGAGCTCCTTCGCAACCTCCCCGTCACTTTGTTCTTCGTCTGGACCTTCGGCAGAGTCCACAGGACCAGGAGTTGAGAGTGGTTCCTTCGGGTCATGGCCGCCTTGGCCGTCGGGCCTCGGCTCGCGCGACTCGTCCTCCTCGGATTCTTGGGTCCAGGTAACTGTCCGTTCCTTGACGGATTCACGGACGCCCCCGTCTGAAGACAGCACCTCGCCATCGGGTCCCCTTGCCTCAAATCTCCACTCTTCTCGTTTCGCTGACCTCCGCCGTGCGGTTGCTTGCTTGGAGACAGGCTTCGGTCCTTCAGCCCCGGCACGCGGCGAATCTGCTTCTACATCCGCTCCGGAACACAGAGGAACACGGGCGTGACGAACCAGCCCGTGGGCGGTTTGCTTCAGGGCGTCTCTCATCATCCCAGAGATTTGGAGAACGGCCGTTTCCTGTTCTGCACCTTCGTTCAGGACGACGAAGCGATATTCCTGTTGCGCCTCATACTTTCTATCCTTCACGAACATCT
This sequence comes from Dehalococcoidia bacterium, assembly GCA_965116315.1. Lineage (GTDB taxonomy): Bacteria > Chloroflexota > Dehalococcoidia > Lucifugimonadales > CAJWER01. The sequence continues at coordinate 3,119,562 of OZ220672.1, read as the reverse complement.
GAGCAGCGACCCGCTGTTCATTGTTTGTGATGCCCTCAAGCAAGTCGTATACGCCATCGGTGTAGACTACCGGCCCGTGCAAGACCCACTGCGTCTTGTGTTTAGTCTTCTCGGTTTCAACACCACCCGTCGAGTTGGTCATCGAGCCCTCACTCAATTGAGGGCCCAGTTGATCCGCGACCATGTGCGCCAATGCGTGGGCGAACCTTGCCGGTTGGCCGATCACGGACACGTGATCGTAGTCTTCAGAAAGGGTTCCCCTCCAGGCTTCCAAATCGTCTGTGGCAGGTTGGATCGATGTGCAGAAGACCCACCATTCCTTGGCATAGGTGGAGCTCTTGGTCGCTGTGTCCGTGTTGCTCTTGGTGTTGGACTCGCTGTATTTGAGTCGCATACGTCTGTCCAACAGCTCAAAAGCCTCGTTAAGGTCGGAAACGGCACGTTGCCTCGTCGACTCGGCTGCGGTCTCCCGGGTGGTGACGACTGATTCCTCCCGTGCCAGTCCTTCTTGTATGTCCAGTATCAACCCTTCTCCATACTCCCGGAATCTGGAAGGATTGGATACCATGATTGTTTCAGAATCCTCGAGTGCGTACTCTCGCTCACACCCCCTAACGAGGCCGGTGATAGGAATTCTGGTCCCTGGTGGGCGGAGGTCGACGTAGCTCGTCATGATGAGGTGTTCCGCATCATTCAGGGCGAATCCTTCGTTGACCCAGACCATGTCGTTTTCCATGCTTTCAACTCTCTCTTGGTGCCTGAACAGAGTAACGGGCCCACCTCTGGCCCCCGTTCAAACCAGTCGACCCATTTCTCGGCAGGAAGTCGCCATATCCCTGAAATGCCTCTGGGCACCGAAAAAACAACGTCTACTTGTTTCGAGCAACTGGGCGCAGGGGTTCGCCATCTGCTCCGAGCGGGAGATCTTAGTTACGACGGTTCCGCAACGAAGACCGGAATCCGACGCGCCGTGCGGTCCTGGTAGTCCTCGTAGGTCGGGAAGGCCTCGACCGCCAGCTCCCAGAGCCGCGCTCGTTCCCCGGCGTCCTCAACCTCGCGGACTTGCATTGCGTACACCTCGGTCTCATCCCGAATCTCTACGTTGCCGTCGGCGCGAAGGTTGTACACCCACTCAGGATTTGTCGACGCGCCGCCCTTCGACCCCACCAGCACGTAGTTGTCCCCGTCCTTCACCCGCATCAGCGGCGTCTTGCGGATTGCCCCGGTCCGGTTCCCAAGGTTCGTCACGATGATCACGGGCAGACCCGTATCTCGCAGCGTCGTTCCAGCGGTACCTCCGCTGCCCTCGTAGAGCTCCACTTGCTCACGAACCCAGTCGGCGGGTGACGGTATGTACTTGGCCATAGTTCGATCCTACTCCAGATTGCGAGTTGTTCGCCGCGGTCCGAACCCCAGTGCGGCGGCTAAAGGCTGTCGATGAACGCCAGCTCCTCTTCCAGCACCTCCACGCCGTAGAAATGCTCCATCAGCAGCTTCGCGTCCAGGTACTTGATGCGCCGGTGCATCTCGGTCGGCAGGGTGCCCTTGTCGAGCGGCGCGTGTGAGTCGTTGCGTCCCCGGGCGTCGTACAGGTAGTTGTCGTTCCAGTGGACGTGGCGTATGAGCTCCGGGCGAGACAGGAAGGCCAGGACGCGCTCCTCCCTCTGCTCCTCGGGGAAGCGGTGCGCGTAGGTGACGACGTGGCTGGAGTCGAGGCAGAGGGCGACGTTGCCGCGGTCGACATCCAGGACGATCTGCTGCCACTCCTCGGGCGCCATGCCGTAATATCGGTTTCGGCCCGACCAGTCGACCTCCTCGCGCGGCACTTCTTTGATGTCGTCGCTCCAGTACGAGTTGAGGTTCTCCAGGACCAGCTCCTGTCCGTGCTGCTCGCAGAACGCCGCGACCTGCCGGATGCCGTCGATCATCAGCTCGTAGTCCCCTTCTCGTCCCGCCGTCTGGACGTCGTCGTTCCAGCGCTTCGGCGCGAAGTGCATGTTGATCTGCCTGACGTTCGGATACCTGGCCGCACTCTCTATGTAGCCGGTAATCACTTCGAGCGACATCTCCCGGAAGCCGGCGTCGGTAGCGGCGATGTTCAGGCGCTGATCGCCAGTGACGGCGGGCGCGTGTGCGCTGACCAGGACGTCAGCGAAGTCGTCCATCTCGTCGATATCGTCGGCCATGGACGCCTCGGTGTTCAGGCCCAACCGTCGGAGTGTTTCCACGCCCGCGGACGAGGTGACTCCGAGTTGGTGCTTCAGCTCTGTGTACCTGGTCACTGTCTTCCTCCTGCTCCTTCAACAGCGGTCGTGGCCCTCGGGACCCTGGCGATGCCGAGCCGATGCACGGCCTCGCGGGCCCGCGCATCCTGGTCCGGCGTGGCGCCGGGAGTGGGCAAACGGGGCTCGCCGGTCTCTATACCCAGCCTCTCTCCGACGGCTGCCTTCAGCGCACCCAGGTAACCCAGGTCGATGACCATGTCCTCGACCTCGCTCGCCCTGGCCTGCGCCTGCTCGGCACGGTCGAGGTCGCGCGCCCGGTAGGCGTCCCAGATGGCGACCCATAGCTCGGGGGCGAGGCAGGGCGGGCCGTCCACGCATCCCGCAGCCCCGACTGTCAGGGCGGGGAGCATCAGCCTGCCCATGCCCGTGAACGCGCGCAGGCCCATCCTGGCGAATAGGTAGATGTTGTTCATGTCGAAGCCCGAGTGCTTCAGGCCGGTGAGCTGGGGCACCTCGTCCTGGAGGCGCTTCATCAGGTCGGGTGTGAGCTCCACCCCCGTCGACTGTGGAAGGTTGTAGGCGAAGAGGGGCAGGTCCGCGGCGGCGCCGACGGTCCTGTAGTAGTCGGCCACGCCCCGGTCGCCCGGGTGAACGAAGTAGGGCGGGACGGCGCATATGGCCTCGACGCCGGCCGCAGCCGCGTGCTCGGCATTGCGGGCGGCACGGGCCGTCGTCTGCGCCCCCACGTGCATGATGACGTTGGTGCGGCCCTGGTTCTGGTCGGCGGCAGCCCTGGCGATGCGGCGGTTCTCCTCGTCGGTGAGAAGGACGCTCTCGCCCGTGCCGCCGGCCGTCCAGAAGCCGTGGACGCCGGCCTGGATGTTGTCCTCCATGACAATACGGAAGGCGTCCTCGTCGATCTCCCCGTCGCCGGTCATGGGCGTGATGATCGCCGGAACTATTCCCTCGAACTCTGGCACGCCGCACCCTCCTGCCGTGGTTGGACTGCGGGCGGCATTGTACTACTTGGCCGAATCGTGCGGAGCCTATCCCGGGCCGTCATCCCGTGGGATGAAGGACAGCCGCACGTCGGCTCCGTCCCCCATCGGCCTGGCCCACTCTGCGAGCCGCCAGCCGACGACCCAGGCTATGCCGCGGTCGCCGACCACGAGGGGTATGCGGTCCCGCCACGAGCGGTCGATCCTGGAGTCGACCATGAAGTCCTGGAGCTTCTTGCTGCCCGCCATGCCCAGGGGCTGGAACCGGTCGCCCGGGCGGCGTGAGCGCACCCTCAGCCCGCCACCAGCGGCCCGGGCCGAGATCGACGTGCAGATAGCGCCTGCCCCGGCGTCGCCAGCCCCGGCTGCAACCTCCGCCACCACGCGCCAGCCTCCCACCTCAGTCGCGCCGGGCACCTCTATCTCGACCTCGCCCTCCAGCCGGGGGAGCGGGCACGTCTCGAGCCCGGCCGGCCCCAGCGTCGCCTCTCGATAGCCCATGCCGAGGGCCCGCCCGCCCGGGAGGTCCATCGAGCGCCCGGCGGGGCCGCCCAGCAGTTCGAGCATCTGGTCCACGTGCGTGAGGCCAAGGTCGGACAGGCCATCCGACGCCAGGCCCACGGCCCGGCGCAGCAGGTGCGCGCCCACCGCCGGGTCGAGCCCGGCGAACCCGGCCCTGTCGACCAGGATGCGGTCGCCATCAACTGCAACGACACCGGTCCACGCATCGTCGACGGCCCGCTCCAGGTATTCCAGGTCTCGCCGTGCGCTCTCCGAGAGCCGCAGGATGGCGTCCCTGACCTGGGGATTGACCCGCGCCAGGGACGGCAGGACCTCGTGCCTGATCCTGTTCCTGAGCATCAGCAGCGAGTTGTTCGACGAGTCGTGCCTGGGCTCCAGCCCCAGCGCCTCGCAGTAGCCCTCGGTGTCGCTCCTGGACACGCCACCCAGGAACGGCCGGAACAGGAGCACGTCCGAGCCCTCGAAGCTCCTGGCGTCGGACTCGCCCATCCCGCGAAGGCCGGTCAGCCCGGCGCCGCGCACGATGTTCATCAGGACCGTCTCGGCCTGGTCGTCGACGGTATGTCCCAGTGCGACGGCGACGGCCCCCTGCTCCGCGGCGACCCGCGCCAGGAAGCGGTAGCGGAGCCTGCGGGCGGCGTCCTCGAGGGAGAGGCGGTGAGCCCCGCGGAAGGCCTCCGTGTCCACCGATTCGGAGGTGAGGCCCAGCCCCAGCTCCCGACAGACCCTCGACACGAATGCCGCGTCCGCCCGGGACTCCTCTCCACGCAGGCCGTGATCGAGATGTGCGGCGTGGAGCGTCAGCGAAGTCTGGCGCTGCGTGCGGGTCAGGGCGTGGAGTAGTGCGAGGGAGTCCGGCCCGCCTGACACGGCGACCACCAGCAGGCTGCCCTGGGCCAGGCCGCAGCGCGCCGCCGCGTCCACGACCTGCGCTTCGAGGCGGTCGGTCGATCCTCCACGGGCCACGGCGCCGCTCGGTGAGCCCCGGGCCCGGGTCAGGCGGGCCGCCCGCCGGACGGCTTCCTGACCAGCTTGACCGCCTCGATCTTCAGCCCCTTCATCTCCACCACCTCCACGGATATCCCGGCCGTCTCGAAGGCCTCTCCCTCCTGGGGAATGTGGCCCAGGGCGTCGAGCACGAAGCCCGCCACGGTCTCGTAGTCGCCGGCGCCCAGGTCGATGTTGAGCTCGTCCGCGACCTCGTCGACACTCATTCCGCCGTCGACCTGGTAGGTGTCCCGCCCGAGGGCCTCGTACTCCTCCTCGGGCCTCACCCCCTCTTCGCCGACCCGCCCGACGACCTCTTCCAGCAGCCTCTTCAGCGTCACCAGGCCGGCTACGCCGCCGAACTCGTCGATGACGATTGCCATCTGGTTGCCGGTGTCGCGCAGCTCCTCGAACAGCTCGGCTATCCGCTTAGTCTCGGGCACGAAGTAGGCATCCCTGACCACGTCCGTGACGATGCCGTCCAGGTCCACCCTGTCCGCGGCCATGGACCTGAGGATGTCCTTGGCCGACAGTATGCCAACGACGTTGTCGGTCGAGTTCTTGTAGACGGGGAAGCGTGTATGGGCGTGCTCGGCATACAGCCTGAGGAACTCCTTCATCGCCGTGCCGCGCGCCACGGAGACGATCTCCGTCCTGGGGGTCATCAGGTCGCGCACCTGCCGGTCGCCGAACCGGAAGACGCTCTCCAGCATCTCGGCCTCTTCCGGGTCGAACTCGCCCTCCGCCTCGCCGATGTCGATGAGGGTCCGCAGCTCGTCCTCCGTGATGGACGGGTCCCTGGTCTCGCCTCCAAAGTTGGCAATCCGGCTGATCCACTGCAGGACGGCCACTATGGGCAGCAGAACGAGCTCGAAGAACTTAAGAGGGCGCGCGGCCAGGAACGCCACGCGCTCGGCGTGGCGGACCGCCAGTGTCTTCGGCACCACCTCACCGAATATGAGGAGCACCGCGGTAGCCACGATCGTCGAAGCGACCACGCCGGCTCGCTCGCCGAGGAACGAAATCACAATCGCGGTGACGAGGGCCGCGAACCCGATGTTGACCAGGTTGTTCATCAGCAGGATGGTCGAGAGCAGACGGCCTGGCTCCTCCAGCATCTCCTGAACGCGAGTGGCGTCCCTCGAGCCCCTGCTCACGAGGAGACGCAGGCGTGCCGTGTCCCGCAAGGCGAGGAAGGCCGACTCCGAGCTTGAGAAGAAGGCCGACAGCAGCACAAGGACTGCCACAATGACCAGGTCGCTGACTTCGACGCCGGACATCACTCAGGCCTCCGCACGTGAGGCAAGGGCCGGGCAACAGTGCCTGATGACACTGGCCGGGACAACGCCGCGGCCTGAGGCTGCAGGCGGCCTGTTTGGCATTGGGGCGCCCACCCCAGGAGAGGGGGTAACGGTGGTTCGTCGGATGTGGAGATCAATTCTTGCACCGGTGATGCAGGGCGCCCTCCGTCGACGCTACACCTGCGCAGCGTCCCTGACGAGGCCCTCGATGTCGTCGGCTATCTCCTCATTCTCCCTTAGGAACGACTTGGCATTCTCACGTCCCTGGCCGAGCCGCACGTCGCCGAAAGAGTAGAAGGAACCGCTCTTCTTGACCACCCCCGCCTCGCTGGCAAGGTCCACCAGGTCGCCTTCCTTGCTGATGCCCTCGTTGAACATCATGTCAAACTCCGCGACCTTGAACGGAGGGGCGACCTTGTTCTTAACGACCCTTGCCCGTATGCGCGCTCCGATGATGTCCTTGCCCTGCTTGACTGATTCTATCCGCCTGAGGTCGATACGTACAGAGCTATAGAACTTGAGGGCCCTGCCGCCAGGCGTGGTCTCGGGGCTTCCCCAGAGCACGCCGACCTTCTCCCTGATCTGGTTGATGAATATGACGGAGGTGTTCGACCGGCTGATGGCCGCCGTCAGCTTCCTGAGCGCCTGGGACATGAGCCGGGCCTGGAGGCCGACGTGGGCATCCCCCATGTCGCCCTCCAGCTCCGACCGGGGCACCAGCGCGGCAACGCTGTCGACTACGACGATGTCGAGCGCGCCGCTCCGCACGAGGTACTCGCATATCTCGAGCCCCTGCTCCGCCGAGTCGGGCTGCGACACGAGCAGGTTCTCGACGTCGACGCCGCAGACTGCGGCGTAGGAGGCGTCGAGCGCGTGCTCGGCGTCGATATAGGCAGCCTCGCCCCCCGATCGCTGTGCTTCGGCCATCACGTGGTAGGCAAGCGTCGACTTGCCGGACGACTCGGGCCCAAAGACCTCGACGACGCGCCCGCGGGGCATGCCCCCGACGCCCAGCGCCATGTCGAGGGTGAGCGAACCCGTGGATATCGCCTGGATCTGGGTGGACTCGCCGGAATCACCCAGCCTGAGTACGGAACCTTTGCCGAACTGCCGCTCGATCTGGCCGAGAGCCAGGTCGAGCGCCTTCTCTCTCTCTGTGGACATGAACTACCGCCTTGCAGTTTTCTGTGCGTCTGGGCCAGCCAGGCGCACGCAATACACGCGCCATATGATAACAAATTCACACCCGCGGCGCGGTCTCCTGTAGGGACCGGGACGTCGCACTTGCAGGCAGGTCCCGCCGCCGGGCCTGCCTCTGTTATGATACCGTGTGCCTCGTACCTCGCGACCCAAAGGGAGTGGAAATTGCTGCCAGGCAACCTCCAAGACACCGGCCGGGGGAATCTGACCGAGGGTCTCCGTTCGTATCTGGGACTGGGGATGGATGGCCCGGATAGCGGTAGCCTGTCCGACCAAGAGCTGCTGCAACAGGTAGCTGAAGGCAACCGGCCCGCGCTGGAGGAGCTGTATGCGAGGTATTCCGGGCCCATATACTCGCTGGCTGTGAGGATGTTGAGGGACCAGGGGGCGGCGGAAGAGGTCACCCAGGATACCTTCTTCAACGTGTGGAAGCAGGCGGCCAGCTACAAGCCGGAGCGGGGAAAGGTGACGGCATGGCTCTTCAGCATCTGCCGAAACCGCGTGATAGACGAGGTCAGGAGACGCAGACGGCGCGAGAAGACCCACGTCCACCAGGACGTCGAGCTGGCGGACCAGCCTGCCGACGATACCAACGACCCGGCCCGCTTCGCGAACCTGCGGATGCAGCGAGGGATGTTGAAGGAAGCGCTCGCCAAGCTCAGAGCGGAGCAGCGAGCGGTGATAGAAATGGCCTACTACGGAGGACTGACTCACTCGGAGATAGCCAGGGCCCTCGACCAGCCTCTCGGCACGGTCAAGACCAGGATGCGACTGGGGCTGAGGAAGCTGAGGGAAGTCGTTGGGCCGCAGGCCCGCGAGTGGTTCTAGACATGGACTGCAGAAATACAGAGAAGCTGGCTTCGTCATACCTGCTGGGCGAGCTCGGCGGCGACGAGCTGCTGGAAATAGACATACACGTCGAGTCCTGCGCCTCATGCGCGGGCCTGCTCGGCAAGCGCGAGGAGAGCGTGTCGGGCCTCGTTCTCGGGACCCCGCACGTGCAGCCGCCCCCGAGGGTGAAGCGCGACCTGATGGACAGGGTCGACGCCGACTGGCGCCGAAGCCGCACGCCGGTCCACCGGCTGGTCATTCGTGCCGGCATGGAACTGACCACAAAGCCAGGGCTTGCCGTGGCGGCTGTGCTGGTGGTGGCGCTCGTGCTGGCCGGCATGTGGAACGAGGGGAGGCTGGGAGAGACCTCCATGGACAGCGCCGCGCCCACCCAGGCGGTTGGAGGCGCGGGAGAGAACGACCAGCTCTTCCTGGCATATTCGGCGGCGGCCCCCGGCCTCGCCATCGAAGAGCTCTCCGCAACCCGTGCAGCCGACACGTCGCGTGCGATGTTCCTGGTGCCCCGATCGAGCAACTCCGCGCTGCTCGTGGGATTCGGCATGGCACAGCTTCCGAAGGGGCAGACCTACGGAGTCTGGTTCACAACGGAGGGCCAGAGGTACAGGGCGGGCACGCTGCAGGTGGGGCCCGATGGGCACGGACAAGTGACCCTGCGCCTGTTCGTACCGCTCTCCTGGATAGACTCGGTCTCGGTGACAATCGAGGGGAAGATCGCGCCCAGGAACGACTCCGAAGACAACATGCCCGAGGGGCCTACAGTTCTAAGGGGCGACCTCTAGGAATGGTCTGAATGACCCCATAGACGCACCCGCAATCCGCTCGACTGGACCCTTCGACAAGCTCAGGGCGAGCGGATTGCGCGTATCGGCCGCACTTGTTCAGAGGACTCCTAGCGGGAATTGTGGTAATATTCGTCCTCTGGGAGTCTATGCGAATAGCTCCGCTTGTGGTAATGTAGTGCTGACCCATCTCACCAGACCCTCTCGGTCGTAGGAGGAAGGCGTGATTATGCCTAGGCTAAAGTCGATCCTTATCCTGGCTATCGTCACGATCGTAGCCGTGACCGCGGGCCTCTCGCTGTCACAGGACGCGACTGCCCAGAGCGCACCAGGCACCGCGACGATCTCGGACGATCAGGCGCTGAGCGACGCGATAACGTACAGGTTGAGTGTCCCCCCGCCCTCCGAGGGCACCGAGTATGTTGGCTGGCTGGTGTCAGACGACGGCTCGGTCAAGTTGAGCACGGGTCCGATGGATCGCGGCGCCGACGGCTCCATCGTGTACACGTTCGATAGGGACAACGGCCGGTACACCGGCGAGAACCTGATCCAGGGCTACGACACCGTGGTCATTACCGAAGAGGCCGCCGGGACCAATCCTGGCGAGCCGGCCGGCCCAGCCGTCTACTCCCGCTCGCTTCCGATGGATGCCGTACCGCACATCAGGGCAATCGTTGGCGACGGCAGCCCCGCAAACGCACTCAGGGTCCAGCTGGCCGAGGCCCACCAGATGGCAAGGGCGGCCCAGAGCGTTTCCTCCATGGCAGATGCCCAGAACTATCTCGAGGGCGTCGTGAACCTGATCGAGGGCACCTCCAACGACATTGACGGCAACGGCTCGGTGAACGACCCCGGCGACGGTGTGGGAATCCTCGCACATGCCGCTTCGGTCATCGAACATGCTATCGCGGCAGCCGGCGCGGGAGCCAACGGCGCCGGCAGCGTAGAGGCTGCCGCCAGCCACGCCCATGCGTCGGCCGGCATGGCGCGCGACGAGGCGATGATCGCCCTGAACGCGACCACCCAGGTGATTGCTAGGCTCGCCGCCGGCGGAGCCGCTGGATTCCTCGACGGCGCGCTGAACGGCACGCCCGGCTCGGGCGGCGCGGCCCAGGCCTATGTGGCTGCGCAGATGATGGCGACGTACAACCTGCAGGTTGGACCGCCGCCGACGCCCACGCCCACGCCGACGCCGATACCCACGGCCACGCCGGTACCCACGGCCACGCCGGTGCCCACAGCCACTCCCGAGCCCACGCCTATAGACCCCGCGGTTGGCGACAGTGCGGTTCCGGCCACGATGCAGCTGGTGCTGGTCCTGTCCGTGCTGCTCCTTGCGGCGGGCGCCACGTTCGCACTCAGGGGACGACGGGACTCGGCCTAGCTAGTCAAAGAGAGCTTCGAATCTAACAGGACTCCCCGCCCCTGATACCGGGGGCGGGGGTCTTGTCGCATATGGAGGTATATGCCAGCCGCCAACAGGCCTGCCTCTGCCGGCCAGAACCACCAGAACCGAGCCCTCTGCGACATCTGCGGGAGTGTAGTCGTAGTAGTCCATTGCAAGCTGAAATGCACCGTTTGCGGGTACGCGCGAGATTGCTCCGATCCATTCCTAGATTCCTGCGTCCGATAGCGCCCTCCCTGGCGGCCGTCCTGGCCGCATCCACCTTCATCCTCGCGACAGCGTGCGGGGGCGGTGACGGGAGCAGCGTTTCGGAAGCCACGCCACCTCCGGATCCCACCGCGAGTCCTGCGCCGACACCAACCCCCACTCCCACACCCACGCCAACGCCAACTCCCACCCCGACCCCCGTGCCGTTCGATCCCACGGCAATCCTCGAGCGCTCGGGCCAGGCCATGCAGGACCTGTCGTCGTTTCGTTTCGATCTCACGCACAACGAAGGCGGCACCCAGTTCATTCCCGGCCTGGTCGTAGAGGAGGCACAGGGCGACGTGGTGAAGCCGGACCGCCTTGCGCTCAAGTTCAGCGGCATCTTCGGCGGAGGGTACGCGATCAAGTCCACCCTGATCTCCGTGGACGGCACGACGTATATGACGAACCCCCTCACAGCCGCCTGGCAGGAGATGGACGACACCGTAAGCCCGCTCGGCTTCTTCAACCCCTCAGTGGGCATAGCGGCGATGATGCTGCAGCTCGAGGACGCTGAGGAGGCCGAGACGGGCAAGGACGACGTCCACAGGCTGACCGGAACGCTGCCCGCCGTCGCGCTCTCTCCGCTGCTGGGCTCGGCCATCGAGGACGCCTACGTGGACGTGGAGCTGACGATCGACGCGGAGCGCCACTACCTGCTCGAAGCTGTCGTGTCCGGGCGGGTCATCGCGTCCGACGAAGAGGGGATAGTCCGCACCATCGGGCTGCGGGACTTCGGCGAGCCCATCGAGATAGAGGCGCCCCAGTAGCCGCCCGCGCGAACGGCTCCCCCATGAGCTCGGCCGCCAGGAACATCTCGCCCTACGTTGCGCTTGTCCCCGTGCTGGTCGGCGTCTTCATCGCGGCGGACGACCAGACCGTGATCGTGACGGTGCTGCCCCAGGTCATGCTCGACATGAGGGTCGCCGTCACGGAGTTGGACAAGGCCTCGTGGACCATCACCGGGTATCTGCTGGGCTACCTGGCCGCGATGCCCCTCATAGGCCGCGTCTCGGACGTCTGGGGGCGCCGGCAGGTGTTCTTCGCGGCGATGGGGGTGTTCATGGTGGGCTCGGTGGCCGTCGCCATCGTGCCCGACCTGGAGGCCATGCTGCCGTTCGAGGTCTCTCCCGGCGCCGCGTTCCCGGACTTCGAGATCCTGATAGCCGCGCGCGTCTTCCAGGCCATCGGGGCCGGCGCGCTGGTGCCGGTGGCCATCGCAATAGCGGGCGACCTTTTCCCCGCAGGCCAGCGCGGGCTGCCGCTGGGGCTCATCGGGGCATCCGCGGAGGCGGGCGGGGTGATCGGGCCGCTCTGGGGCGGCCTGGTGCCCCAGCAGATGGACCGGCTGTGGAACGCGATCTGGTCCAACGCGCCGGTTGCCCAGGGCCTGGCCGGGTGGCTCAACCAGGATCAGGGCTGGCGGTGGGTCTTCTGGATCAACATACCCCTCTCGCTGGTAGTAATCGCGCTCGTCATATGGCTGCTCCCGCCCAGCCCGAGGACGACCGCGAGGGTCGACTACACGGGCGGCGCGCTGATCGCCGCGAGCCTGGCGGCCATGACCCTGGGCCTGGCGAGGATCGGGGAGCCGGACGCGCTGATGGCCGGATACCTGGCGCTGTCCGCCGCCGCGCTGGGGCTCTTCATACGACGCCAGCTATCCCATCCTCAGCCGCTGCTGCCGATGTCGGTTTTCAGGGGCGCGGCGTTCGGCGCGGCTTCGGGCACCCACGTCTTCGTCGGGGCGGCGCTGATCATAGGCATGGTGACGTTGCCGCTGATGGCGAACACGGTCATGGGCCTGACGCCGCTGGACGGAGGGCTGTGGCTGATGCGAATGACGGCAGCCATGCCGGTGGGCGCGATAATAGGCGGTCTCGCCTGCCAGCGATTCGACTATCGCGTGCCGACGGCGGCCGGGCTGGTGCTCGCCGCGGTGGGGTTCGTGCTGATGGCCGGGTGGGACACGAGCATCCGCGACCCCGCGCTGACGGTGCACCTGGTGATCGCGGGCCTCGGCTTCGGCCTGCTCATCGCGCCCATCTCGCTGGCGGCGACGGACTCGGTCGAGGAGGGGGCGCGCGGCGGAGCGGCAGGGATCGTGACGGCGACCAGGATAGTCGGGATGACGCTGGGCCTGGCGGCGCTGACGGCATGGGGCTCGGACAGGTTCACAGGCCTGGCGGCCCACATCGCCCTACCGCTGCCCGTCATTGGCGAGACGTCGGCGGAATACCAGCGGCGAGTGGACCAGTTCGACGCTGAGTTGTCCGGCGTCGGCGTGACCATCTTCAACGAGTTCTTCGTAGTCGCCGCGGCACTATGCCTCGCCGCGCTCATTCCAGCCGCCTGGATGGCCTGGAGCAGGTCCAAGTCGCCTGTCGATTAGTGGCAACGCGACTCTATCTCGGAACAAATCCTGTCGACTATGCGGTCGATGCTGAGGGTCCCGTCAACTACCAGGTCGGCGCCAGCCCGCATGCGCTCCTGGAAGTGCTCGTAGATGGGCCTGGCACGCAGCTCGTACCCGCATAAATCACCCTTGACGCGCTCAAGGGCTCCCGCCGCCCCGGACTGGGCCGCCTCATCAGTGTCTCTCAGGACCCGTCGGGCCATGGCGATGTCCAACGGAGTATCGATGAAGACCATCAGGTCGATGAACCGCCCGGAGGCCGAGTGCTCGCGGCCCAGGGGCGCGTCCGCCACCACGTATCTCACCGGGCCCAGAGTGGCGCCGTTGGGATAGCGAATTCTCCCGCCGGCCTTCAGTGTCTGCAGGTGACAGGTGAAGACAGGCAGCTCGTAGGTATCGCTGTCAGCCCCGTCATCGAACCAGCGCTGGAGGTCGTCGGGGTGCACGTTGGTGTCGTCGTAGTCGTCGAAGTGGAGCGCCGTAGCGTCGCGCAGGACCTCAGCCAGCCGCCGGGCGACCACAGTTTTGCCGCCACCGCTGACGGCGCTGATGCCGATGACCGTAGCCCTGTTCATCGGTCAGGGGCACACTTGGCTCGTCGTGGGGGAATGGGATATTCGGCGAGCCAGGCTACTATCGACGCGACGTTGCGCATGACTCTAGGACGATTCGCCTCCCACATATCGGCGGCTTCGTGGTCCGCCATGTCCGATATTCCCCTCACCTCGACATAGGGAACCTTGGAGAAGGCGGCGGCCCGCGCCCCTCCGGCACCCTCCCAAGCAACTGCCAGCGCACCGGTACGGGCTCGAAGCTCACGGGCCCTGCCGGGATCCACAATAGCCTCGTCGCCACTGGCGATCCGGCCTAGCTGGACTCGGAATTCCTCCCGTTCCGCCACGCACGCCTCGCGGAGTGCGGCGAGGTGCCGAGCAGAGCCATCGAACTCTGGGAGCTGTCTGTCGAGGGCGCTGGCGTTGAAGTCGTGCTCGACGGTGGCCGTGCCGACTATCACGTCGCCCACGCGGGCAGACGCGGTCAACGAACCGGCTATCCCTGCGCAGACGACCAGGCTGGGAGATGCAAGATTGTCGAGAAGGTGCTGGGCGGTTACCGCGAACTGCGCCTTCCCCAGACCGCCCTGGCAGAGTATGACGCCCTCGGCCCGGTATTCAGGCGCACGTAGGCGCCCTGCTTCGCGCACCCTATGACCGCCCCAGCGCTGATCGAGGACGGCCGTGAGAACCTCGAGCTCTTCTGCAATCGGTGCAATGACCAGCGTTGACATCAGTACGTCCGTATAACCAAGAGGGTTAGGTTACGGGAGTCTTAGTGAGAATGAGGCCGCCTCGGACGCCGCAAGTATGGTTGCGTCCCTGTCTCCGAGCCCCTTTCAGGCGCCGCTAGACCTTAGAGTACTTCGGTGTGGCGATGCTGGTGCCGTCGGGGAGCTCTTCTACGGTGAAGTCGCCGAAGAGGAGCGGGGCTTCGTCCCTGAGTATCTCCAGTATGGCGAGGGTGAGGCGGCGTATCTCCCAGTCGGCGTAGGATGCGCCGCGCATCTCGATGAAGTGGCGCCACGCCCTGACGTTGGCGGTCACGAATATCTTCGTCTCGGTGGCGTTGGGGAGAACGGACCTGGCGGCCTGTCGAATGGCCTTCCGTCGTTCCCAGGGTGTCGTGAACGCGTCCTGCTGGACTCCATCCACCTCGACCTTGTCGGGGATGCTCTGGTCGAGGGCGTCCACAAGCTCCTGGTAGCTGCGTGCGGCCTGTTCGAGGGCCTCCTGCAGGGTTGCCTCGGTACCCTCGTCGCCGCCTTCGCTGATGGCCGGCGGCACGACGAAGGGGCTGTCGGACTCGTCGACGAACCGCTGCGATCTCTGGCTGTAGGCGAACCCGGCCCTGTGGCGGACCAGCTCGTGGGTCAGGCTCCGAGACACGCCGGTGATGACGAACCCGTAGTTGACGTGCTCGAATACGCTGCCGTCGCCCTTGGAAAGCAGGTTGGTGATGAAGTCCTCGATGTGTCTACGGCCCCTGCCGAAGCTCATGTAGCAGAGCCTAGCCGAGACCTCCACGATGGCGGAGGACTCGTCCCTGCCCGACCTGATGCTCTCGGGCACTCCGGGCAGGTCCTCGTCGGCCAGCAGCTCGGCGATCTTCTCCCAGTCCACGCTGGGGCGTGAGACGAGGTAGACCTTGGGCTCGGTCAGGTACCGCATTGCACTCCGTTGTCCGCGATCACTTCTACCACGCCAGTTCCTGCTCGCAGGAATCCGGCTTTCGCCGGAATGACGGGGCTGCGCGAATGTCTGCTCTGCAGCAAGTATCCCAGTCTGCTAGACGACCAGGCTCAGCGGGTTCTCCAGGAGCCTCTTGATCTCCAGGATGAACCGGGCGCCCTCCGCGCCGTCCGACACCCTATGGTCGGCGGAGAGGGTCGCGTTCATGATGCTGGCGACCGTCACCTTGCCGTCGCGGACCACGGCCCGTTCGGCCACGCTGCCCACGGCCAGCATGGCCGACTGGGGAGGCAGGATGATGGCCACGAAGCTCGTGATGTCGAACATGCCCATGTTGCTGATGGAGAATGTGCCGCCCGTGTACTCCTCTGCGCTCAGGGTGCCGCCGTTGGCGCGGCTGATCACGTCCTTGCTGGCAGCGGAGACGTCCCTCAGGCTCTTGCCGCCGCAGTCCATGACGGCGGGCACGATGAGCCCGGCCTCCTGCGCTATTGCGATGCCGACGTCGATGTTGTCGTTCATCCGTATGCCGTCGTCGGAGTAGGAGGCGTTGAACTTGGGATGGAGCCCGAGCGCCGTGGCGCAAGCCTTGATGACCAGGTCGTTGACGGTGACGTGGACTCCCTCCGACTCCAGGGAGGAGTTGATCTGCTTGCGCAGCGACATGGCGTGGGTCATGTCTATCTCGGCGGAGACGTAGTAGTGCGGCGTCTCCTGCTTGCTGCGAACCGTGACCCTGGCAATCTGGCGGCGCATCCGGCTCAGGGGGACGATGTTCTCGGACGCGGCCTCCTCCTCGGCGGGAGCCTCTTCCTCCATCTCGGCCGCGGGCTCTTCCGGCTCCTCGGCGGGGGCCTCTTCCTCTGCCTCCTCCGGCTCAGGCTCCTCAGCCTCCTCGGCAGGGGCCTCATCCTCTGCCGCGGGCTCCTCAGCCTCCTCGGAAGGGGCCTCTTCCTCTGTCACCTCGGCTGTGGGCTCGGCAGCCTCCTCGGCGGGAGCCTCTTCCTCTGCCACCTCGGCCGCTGGCTCGGCGGTATCCTCGGCGGGGGCCTCTTCCTCTGCCACCTCGGCTGTGGGCTCCGCAGCCTCCTCGACCGGGGCCTCCTCCTCCATCTCGGCCTCGGGCTCGGCAGCATCCTCAGCGGGAGCTTCTTCCTCAGCCACCTCCGGCTCAGGCTCTTCCGGCTCCGGGACGAAGGACAGGACATCGTCTCGCGTAATCCTGCCTCCGGGGCCGGTCCCCTTGATGAGGCTCAGGTCTATGTCCTGCTCCTCGGCGAGTTTGCGTGCGACGGGCGAGGCACGGAGATTGTCTTCGAACATGGTTGTCCTCTCCTGTTGGGGTTCTGAGGGGCTCGGCGCTGGCGTCTCTGGAACGGGCGCGTCTGCCGCGTCCCCTGCCGGTTCGTCGGTCGAGTCGGCCTCTTCAGGCCCAGGCGCGGCGGGCACTGCGGCGGCTGCCGGGTCCTCTCCCGCGTCTCCGACGATGGCGATGGTCTCACCGACGGGCACGGTCGTGCCTTCGGCGACGAGCACCTTCAGGAGCACGCCCGCCACCGGGGACTCGAAGTCGACGGCGGCCTTGTCGGTCTCGATCTCGGCGACTGCATCGCCAATGGCCACGTCGGAGCCCTCCTCGACCAGCCAACGGATGACCGTCCCTTCTTCCATGTCGTAGCCCATCTGGGGCATGTTGAGTTGAGTGGCCACTTTGTACCGCGCCTCCCTATAGTTCTCTCTGCTGCGTTGGCTGAGCACTGCCCTTCGACAGGCTCAGGGCGAACGTATCTTCCCTTTACTCTATAGTCCGTACAGGCCCTCGATGTACTCGACGACGCGCTCGGCGTTCGGCAGCGCGGCGGCTTCCAGCGTCCCGTTGTAGGGGGCCGGCACCTCCACTCCGCCCACCCTTCCCACGGGCCCGTCCAGGTAGTCGAAAGCCTCCTCCTGGATGGTGCTCGCGACCTCGGCCGCAAGGCCCCCCGTGCGCCAGAACTCCTCGACCACGACGGCCCTGCCGGTCTTCCTGACCGAATCGACCACCGTCTCCGTGTCCAGGGGCCTCAGCGTCCGAAGGTCCACCACCTCGGCATCTACGCCTCGCTGGGCCAGGACTTCGGCGGCCTCCAGCGCGACGTGCACCATCCGCGAGTAGGAGACCAGCGTTATGTCGGTCCCATGCCGCTTCACCTTCGCCATGCCCAGGGGCACCTTGTAGTGACGGTCCGGGACGTCGCCCTTGACCCTGTAGAGCAGGGCGTGCTCCGCGAAGATCACCGGGTCGTCGTCCTCGATGGAGGACCTGAGGAGCCCGAGGGCGTCGAACGGGTCCGAGGGGGCAACGACGGTCAGGCCCGGGACCGATGCGAACCAGACCTCCAGGCTCTGCGAGTGGGTGGCGCCGAGCTGGCCGCCGCCGCCCGTTACGGTGCGAATCACAAGGGGGACCGTGATCTGGCCGTTGGACATGTACCGCAGCTTCGCCGCGTGGTTGACGATCTGGTCCATGGCCAGCAGCATGAAGTTGATGGTCATGATCTCGATGACCGGCCTCAGCCCGCCCAGAGCCGAGCCGATGCCCGCGCCGACCATCGCCGCCTCGGAGATGGGGCTGTCGATGATGCGCTCCGGGCCGTACTGCTCGAGGAAGCCGTTCGTCACCGCGTA
The DNA here is from genome assembly GCA_965116315.1 of Dehalococcoidia bacterium. Lineage (GTDB taxonomy): Bacteria > Chloroflexota > Dehalococcoidia > Lucifugimonadales > CAJWER01. The sequence continues at coordinate 3,101,718 of OZ220672.1, read as the reverse complement.
GGGGCCCTTGAACTCGCCGATGTCCTCCCCGATGATGAAGACGCGGTCATCGGTGTCGAGAGCCTCGCGAAGGCCCCTGCTGACGGCGTCTCTCAAGTTGATCTCCGGCATCTGGTCGAGTACCCCGCTTACTCTGCCGAGCTTCCGTCGATTACGTGGTCGTACAACGACTCGGGCGACGGCTCCTGGCTCTCCTCTGCGAACCGGGTGGCCTCGGCCACCGCATCGTTCACTGAGCTCTCGATCCTCGCCGCCTCGTCCTCGCTGATCAGCCCCTGCTTGATGCAGAGGTCCCTGAACGTCACTATCGGATCCCTGTCACGATACTCGTCGACCTCCGCCGAGTCCCTGTAGGCCTCAGGGTCCTGCACCGAGTGGCCAACGAACCTGTACGTCATGGCCTCCAGTAGAACTGGCCCGCCCTGGGACCGTATACGCTCGACGGCTCGCATCGTGCCGTCGCGCACATCCACGATGTCCATGCCGTCGACCTGCAGGGCGGGCATCCGGTATGCGTCCGCGCCATGGAATATGTCGCGCCCTCCCGCGTGCGCCCTATCGACGTGGGTGCCCATGCCGTACAGGTTGTTCTCGAGAAAGAACAACACCGGCAGGTCCCACAGGGACGCCATGTTCAGGGCCTCGTGGAACTCGCCCTGGTTCACCGCGCCGTCACCAAAGAAGCAGACGGTTATCCGGTCCTCGCCCTTGTACTTGGCGGACAGGGCCAGGCCGACGGCTATCGGGAGGTGCGCGCCGACGATGGCGTGGCCCCCCATGAGCCCCCTGGACACGTCGAACAGGTGCATCGAGCCGCCCTTGCCGCCGCTGCTGCCCGTTGCCTTGCCCAGTAGCTCGGCCATCACTATGTTCGGGTCCATGCCGCGGGCCAGGGCGTGGCCGTGGTCGCGGTAATGGGTGATGATGTAGTCGTCGCTGCGGAGGGCCGACATTGCGCCGACAGCCACGGCCTCCTGGCCGATGTAGAGGTGGAGGAACCCCCTGATCTTGCCCGCCATGTACAGGCGGCCGCTCTGCTCCTCAAACCGGCGGATGAGGAGCATCTGCTCGTAGAAGGCGCTCGCCTGGGCGTAGTCCAGGTCCAACTCTAGCCTCGCTTCGGCCTGAAGACGTGAACCGCCGCCCCGTCCGCGTCGAGGGCAGCCTCCTTGATAGTCTCCGAAACGGTCGGGTGCGGGTGTACCAGCCACCCGAGCTCCTCAGTCGTGCTCTCAAGCAGATGTGCCATGGACAGCTCGCCCAGCAGCTCGGTGACCTCCGGGCCGATCATGTGAGCACCGAGCAGGCTTCCCACCTCGTCGTCCACCACCAGCTTCACCATGCCCTCGGTCTCGCCGAGTCCCAGCGCCTTGCCGTTCGCGGCGACGGGGAACCTGCCGACCCTGACCTCGCCGTAACGCTCCCGCGCCTGGGCCTCGGTGAGCCCAAAGCTCGCCACCTGCGGCTTGCAGTAGATGGCCCTGGGGATGATCTCGTAGTCCAGCTTCATGGGGTCGAGGCCGGCGATGTTCTCTACGGCCGTGACCGCCTGGGCCGAGGCAACGTGGGCCAGCAGCATCTTGCCGGTCACGTCGCCGATGGCGAAGACGCCCGGCACATTCGTCTCCATGCGGTCGTCGACGGGGATGAAGCCCCGCTCGACTGCAACGCCCACCTCCTCGAGCCCGATCCCCTCAGTGTTGCCCTTCGCGCCCACAGCCACCAGGACCTTGTCGCACTCGATGCGGGTCGTCCCGGAGTCGTCCGATACTGTCACCGTGGCGGTGGAGCCGTTCAACTCGACGCCCTCCACCCTCGCGCCCGTCATGGACTTGATGCCCTGCCTGCGGAAGGAGCGCTCCAGCAGGCGGCTTATCTCCTCGTCCTCGTTCGGGACGACGCGCGGCAGCAGCTCGACGAGCGTCACCTCCGCGCCGTATGTGCTCCATACGTAGGCGAACTCCGCGCCTGTCGCGCCCGCGCCGACGATCACGACCCTGCCGGGCACCTCCCTGGTCTGGAGCGCCTCGCGGCTGGTGATCACGGTCTCGCCGTCGATGGACAGGCCCGGTAGCTGCCTGAACGACGCCCCCGTGGCAATGATGACGTTCTCCGTCGAGAGGGTGCGCCCGCCCGCCTCGACGGTGCGCGGGCCCCTCAGGACACCCTCGCCCTCGACGAGCTCCACGCCGTTGCCCTTTAGGAGCATGTTCACGCCGGAGGTGAGCTTCCTGACGACGGCGCGGCTGCGGTCGATGGCCTTCGAGAAGTCGTAGGTGACATTCTCGGCGGTTATGCCGAACTCGCCGGCGTGTTCGAAGAGGCTGACGACCTCCGCGTTTCGGATGAGGGCCTTGCTGGGGATGCAGCCCCAGTTGAGGCACACGCCCCCAACTTCAGACCGCTCGACAATCGCCGTCCTTAGACCGAGCTGGGCCGCCCTGATGGCCGCAACATATCCGCCCGGCCCGCTTCCTATGACAACGACGTCGAAGTCCGCCAACTATGTCTCCGCACTACAGGGGTATCAGAAGCTGGGCCTATTCTACACCATGCCGCGGCCCCATCTCTATTTCGAGGCGCTGCCGCGAGGCCCCCAGCGCCCATGCACACCCGCAGCGGGCGACTGTGCTATGCTGTGTCCGCAGCCAATCCTTCGGGAACGGTGAGCATTCGGTCTGCCGCTTCGACCACCGGCTACGCGCCGCGTGCGTCAGCCCCGTGTCCGACCGGGCGCGCCTTCCCGACACGAGATGGAGGTCGCTTTTGCCGGTCGTAGGCACGACAGGGGAGAGAACCGCACCCCCCGACAAGTCTTCGCGGATAGGCTTCGTGGGCTCGGGAATTGTCGGCAGGTCCATGGCGGCGGCACTGTCCCGGCAGGGGTACGCAGTCTGCGCCGCGGCAAGCCGGTCGCTCTCGTCCGCCCGGGAGCTGGCCCGCCTGGTCGACGGAGCAAGAGCATACGACGATCCCCAGGCCGCCATCGACGCCTCGGACGTGGTCTTCATCACCACGCCGGACGACGCCATCGGGACCGCATGCGCCGCGTACTCCTGGAGCGGCAGGCATACGGTCGTGCACTGCTCCGGCGTGTCGTCCCTCGACGTGCTGGGCCCGGCGGCGGAGCAGGGCGCGCGGACGGGCTCGATCCACCCAATGCAGGCCTTCGCGTCCGTCGAGAACGGCATCGCGAGCATACCCGGCGCAACCTTCGGGATCGAGGGGGACGACGAGGTGCGCGCCTACCTCAGGCAGATGGCCCTCGACGTGGGCGGACACCCCATATTCCTGGAGCCGGAGGACAAGGCGCTGTACCACCTCTCTGGCGTGATGATGGGCGGGCTGCTGTCGGGGATCGCCGCGGCGGCATCCCAACTATGGGAGCACCTGGGCCACGACCGCGCCCGGGGCGTCCAGGCGCTGATGCCGATGATGAGGCAGGTGTCCCAAAACCTGGCGAGCGCCGGGGTGCCGGCCGGCCTGGCAGGCCCCTACGCGAGGGGCGACGTGGGCACGGTGCGGAAGCACCTTGAAGTTCTGCGCGAGCGGTCGCCCGAGACACTGCCGCTCTATTGCCACATGGGCCTGGCCGGCCTGCCGTTCGCGCTGGAGAAGGGGACGCTGACGCCGGAGCGGCACGAGCAGATACGAGGGCTGCTCGAAGAGTATCTCGCCCGGTCGGAGCCCAGGGCATGAACCGCAGAGGGCGCGGAGAGCGCAGATGACTGTTCGGCAGGCCCTGCGGCAAGCTCAGGACAAGCCCTCAGGCAGTGACCGGGGAGGGCGGGTTTCAAACCCGCCCCTACAGCTCGGCGGGATGCGCGGAGCGAATTGGAGGAACATCCGCGTTGGGGGGAAGGGACTGGCGTGAGATGACCAACACGTCTGAGAGCCTCACACGGAAGAAACTGGCGGGCGAGCCCATCGCCGTGCTGACGTGCTACGACTACCCCACGGCGCGGTGCCAGGACGAGGCGGGCGTCGACATCATCTTCGTAGGTGACAGCGTCGGGACTAACGTCCTCGGGTACTCCAGCGAGAAGGAGGTCACCCTGGACGACATGGCCCACCACCTGAAGGCCGTGCGAAGGGGGGTCGAGCATGCCTACCTCCTGGCCGACCTACCCTACGGTACCTACGACACGCCGGAGCAGGCGGTGGCGAGCGCGTCGCGCCTCATGGACTTGGGCGCAGACGGCGTCAAGCTGGAGGGCTTCGCGCCCGATGTTGTCCGGCGGCTCGTGTCGGAGGGCGTCGAGGTGTGCGCGCACCTGGGGCTGAACCCGCAGCTCCACGAGAAGAAGGCGATGCGGGCCAAGACCGCGGCCGCCGCAGCCGAGCTCGTGTCGCAGTCCATCGAGCTCCAGGATGCGGGCGCGTGGATCATGGTCTACGAGATGATCCCGGAGGAGGTCGGCCGCATCGCCACGGAGCGCCTGTCGATCCCGACGATCGGGATAGGCGCGGGCCGGCACACCGACGGGCAGGTGCTCGTCGCACCCGACATGCTGGGCATCAACACCTTCGAGATGAGGCACTTCCGCAAGTACGACGACCTGCACGAGCGGACGCTGCGCGCCTTCGAGGGCTACATTCGCGACGTGCGCTCGGGCGCGTTTCCGGCCGCCGGCAACGTCCGCCACCTCGACGAAGCCGAGATGCGGGCGCTCGACGACATCCTCCTGCCGGTCTCCTGATCGCGCCCACGAGCCGGCCACCCCATGAAGACTATCGAGACGATCGACGCGTTCAGGGCCGAGTACGGCCGGCTGACCAAGCCGCTGGGGCTGGTCCCGACGATGGGCGCACTGCACGAGGGCCACATGTCCCTGGTGCGCCGCGCCCGCGAGGAGAACGCGACGGCGGTGGTCTCGATATTCGTGAACCCGGCGCAGTTCGGCCCCGGCGAGGACTTCGCCGCGTACCCGCGCGACATGGAAGCCGACCTTGCCAGGCTGGAGGAGGCCGGCGTTGACGTGGTGTTCGCGCCGGCGGCGGGTGAGATGTACCCGGATGGGTTCGACACGTACGTCGACGTGGGGCGAATCGCCGAGCGGCTGGAGGGCGAGGCCCGGCCGGGGCACTTCAGGGGCGTGGCGACCGTGGTGTGCAAGCTGCTCTCCATCGTCCGGCCCGACCGGGCGTATCTCGGCAGCAAGGACGCCCAGCAGGGGCTGGTCATACAACGCCTGAATGTCGACCTCGACCTGGGCGTGGAGATCGTGATGTGCCCGACGGTCCGGGAGCCCGACGGCCTGGCCCTGAGCAGCCGCAACGCCTACCTGGACGCCGACGGGCGCATGGCGGCCACTGTGCTCTACGGGGCCCTGAGCCTCGCCCGCGGCATGAGGGGCGGTCCTGCGAAGACCATTCGCGCGGCGATGCTCGACGTGCTGGAGGCCGAGCCGCTGGCGTCGGTCGACTACGTCAGTGTCGCCGACGCAGCCACGTTGGAGGAGCTGGAGTCGGTCGACAGGCCCGCCCTGGTCTCACTGGCGGTGCGCATCGGGTCCACGCGCCTGATCGACAACATCGTCATCGAGTAACGGGCCCTGCAAACGTATTCGCCCACCACTGCCGTTGATATAATCGTCGGACTGCCATGCGCATCCTTGTAACGAACGACGACGGCGTCCACTCCGAAGGCCTATGGAGCCTCGCCGCGTCCCTGTCGGACATAGGGCGCGTCTCGGTAGTTGCCCCCGACCGCGACAACAGCGGCATCAGCGCCGCCATATCCATCACGAGCGTCGTCCGCGCGAGGCCCGTCGAATCGCCCATCTCCGGCATCGACGCCACCTCCGTGCAGGGCACGCCCGCCGACTGCGCGATACTCGCCCTGGAGTCCCTCTACGAGGAGCCCTTCGACGTGGTGGTGTCTGGCATAAACCACGGCGCGAACCTGGGGCTGGACGTGCTCACCTCGGGAACGGTAGGAGCGGCCATCCAGGGTAGCCTGAGGGGCATTCCTTCCATAGCGGTGTCGGTCGCCTCCCTCGCCGACGTGGCCTTTGAGGCGGCGGCGCGCACCGCGAGGGCGATAGCCCCGGAGGTCGCCCGGACGCCTGCTGCTACGGGGGGCAGCCCAGCGCCGCTGGTCAACGTCAATCTCCCGAACCTCCTGCCGGACGAGGTGCTGGGGGTCTGCGCGGCGAGGCTAGGTCCCCGAGCGTACCTGGAGGAGGTGACGAAGGGCCACGACGGACGCCGAACGCATTATTGGATTCGGCACAGCAGGGAGGTCGGCAAGGACGCCGCCAGGGACACCGACGTGTACGCCGTGCGCAACGGCTGGGCGGCCATATCACCGGTAACGTGGGGCGCACACCCCGCCGTCCCCCACGAGTGGCTCCAACACCTCGCCCAGCTTGCCGCGGATGAGCTGGGCGTCGAGGCAGGCTCGCCAGCCTGTTCCGACGGACAGCGCCAGACGCGGCAATAGTCCCAATGCAAGGCGTGAGTGCGCTCGCTCGCCCTGAGCCTGTCGAAGGGCAGTTTTCCGCAGTTCGAGGCGATTTGCGATAATCTGTAGGCGCGCAAGCGAGCGCGGGGCGACCGACCGCCTACTGTGGTGCGCCCCGCTGACCAGAGAGGAGACAACAGCATGATCTACGAGTACAGGGTATACGAGGCCGTTCCGGGCCGGATCAACGACATAGTTGCGAGGTTCCGGAACCACACCGTGGAGCTGTTCGAGAAGCACGGGATCAAGAACATCGGCTACTGGACGCCCAACATCGGCGGCTACAACAACGAGCTGGTGTACATAGTCGCCTTCGAGGACGTGGCCCAGAGGGAGCGGGCGTGGGCCTCGTTCCGCGCCGACCCCGAGTGGCACAAGGTCGTGGCGGCATCGGAGGCCAACGGGCCGATAGTCGCGCGCATCACCAATACGCTGCTCACCCCGACCGACTTCTCGGCCCTGCAGTAGGCCGCCGGGTATCGGGAGGGGCCAGCCGACCAGCCTGGCGCAGTTCGCCGCACACCCTAGGGGGTATACAGCGCACCGGCGACCTCTCTAATTCGAGAGAGGCTGGCCGAGGCGTATTCAGTGGCCTCGTACCGCTGTATCTGCTGCTCCTTCACCCCGACCCTCTCCGCTAGGTCCTTCTGGCTCAGGCCCTGCGATATCCGCGCCTTGATCAGGACGGTCGGCAGCTCGTCGACAGCAGCCAGGCTTTCCAATCGAAACTCGCCGGCCTTCAGGGCCTCGTACTCGCGCAGCTCCTCCTGCAGATCGGCGAGCTGGCTGCTCAGCGCGTCCTCTTGGGCCTTGGCGATCAGTGGGTGTGTCCCTTTGGACCCGCCGCCGTTTTCCCTGATGGCGCGGACAGCCTGCGAGAACTTGGCCGCCTGGGCCCTGGTTATCCTGTACTGGCGCTCGTTGCTGATCATGCGAGACCTCCAAGGTCAATCGCCACTATCCCCTTTGGCCGGCCTGTGCTCTTGTCCACCTGGAAGAACTCACAGAATGAGAACCCGTCCGCGTGCGCTATGCTGGATGCCGGAAAAAGCTCACCCATGTACTTGGCCTTCTGCGTCACCCTGCCGGGGTCGAACGTCAGGAGGACCGGGTCGAGAGCAGTCGGATCGACTCCGGCTTCCTCCCAACAGGCATCGTAGTCGTTTGGGACTTCTTTGCTCGTGACGAAGCTCCCGTCGATGTAGACCACCCCGCAGCCTGCGCCCGCCAGATTGGCCAATGCTGCCCGGAGCCCCGCTGTGAGCCGACGCCTCCAGGGCGTGTGGCCGAACCTTCCAGTAAACTCATCCCACTCTGACCAGTGGATCCCAGCCGGGAGAAGTCCATCCGAGTCGAATGAGGGTATCGCAACACAACGATACTATTGTGTTGGCCTTATGTCAAGGCCGAAGGGTGAGCCGCGCTCGGTCTACTCGATGGACGCCGTGCGGGAGGTCTCGCACTCGTCGCATTTGCACAGCTTGCGCAGGAGGTCGAAGGGGTAGATGCCTGTGAAGTGGGCGTCGCTCCAGAGTATCTGCACTGCGTACTGGCCGACGAGCAGGAAGTCCTCGGCTCGCAGATTGGCGGCGACGGTGGCCGGGTCGAGCAGCTTGCGGCGGCTCCACTCCTCCACGCACTCAGCGCACCCGCAGTTGAGGCGCAGGTAGCGCGCCTCGAACTCGCACACCTGGCCGTCGGCCCACTCGACCACCAGGTCGCCGTCCCTTATCTCAATGCTCGCGACTGAGGTATCCAATTCAGCCTCCCGCCAACAGTCTACACCCTGCACCAGGCGCCGTATAATCCTCGCCAGGCCGCACCCGGAGTAGGGCGCCAACATCGCGGCAGGTGCTATACGCATCCAATCACCAGACATGCCATCAACGACGAAACAACGGCGTGACCTGCTCCGGCAGGCGACAATCGCCGCCCTGGCGGGGGTTGTGGCGCTCGCGCTGGCCGCATGCGGCGCGGCAGTGCAGGGCGCGTCGTCAGCGGACGCGGCGTTGGAGGACCCGCCGGGACGAAGCCTGTGGGCTGCGGGGCTCGAGCAGGTCCCCTGGGAGGTGCGGGTCGAGGAGTCGGCCGGTCATCCCGAGGCGCCCCAGATCCTCATCAAGCGTTCGCCCGAGGAGCTGGCGGGTCTGCTCGCCGACTACCGGCTGTACGACTACGAGTTCAGGAAGGCCATCGTAGACCCGCGCTTCATAGCCGCCGAGCAGGCGAGCGACAAGTTCGCCAACCGCCAGGTCCTGGGAGTCTCCATCGACGGCGACCACAGGGCCTACGCGATCCACTTCATCGAGGCCCACGAAATCGTCAACGACACGGTCGGCGGGGTGCCCGTCGCCGTGACCTATTGACCGCTCTGCGACACGGGCGTGGTCTACGCCCGCGAGGTCGAAGGGCAGGTGCTTACCTTCGGCGTGTCCGGTCTGCTCTACGACGGCATACTCGTTATGCGCGACATGGAAACGGGCTCGCTCTGGAGCCAGGCCATCAGCACGGCCATCGACGGCCACTTCGACGGCATGGTGCTGGAACCCGTCCCGGCCGAGAGAGTCTCGTGGAAGAAGTGGATGGAGGAGCACCCGGACTCGCTCGTACTGGGCTTTCCTCCGAAACGCGACGAGTGAGTCGTGCATCCAATTGATATGAACCAAGTGCGTTTCGTGTCTACCAAACCGATCTCCTGGCTGGCAGTCTTGCTAGTCTCGGGCCTCCTTGCCGCCGCCTGCGCGTCGGACAACGAAGGGACTCAGGAGCCGTTTCCCGCGACTCCCACGGAGCCAGCGGCCAACCAGCTCGACAAGGACGTTGCCCCGGCCGATCCGATGAAGGGCCCGGAGCCGAAGGTCGCCGCTACATTCAGCCGGCCGGAGGGCGACAAGGAGCGCGAGCTCGAGATCATCGACATCCTGCCCAAGGACGGCATACCGTCCGTCGACAACCCGGAGTTCCTCGACGCAAGCGAGGCCTCGACTCAGATAGGGCAGCAGGACCTGATCATCGGTGTCTCGCTCAACGGCGAGCACAAGGCCTACCCCACGGCGTTCCTGAGCAGCCGCGAGATCGTAAACGACACGATCGGGGGTGTGCCTGTCGCCGTCACCTGGTGACCTCTCTGCTTCACGGGCATAGTGTATGCCCGCACCGTGAATGAGGAGGTCCTGACCTTCGGCGTGTCCGGCAAGCTGGTGATGAACGCGCTCGTGATGTACGACCGTCAGACGGACTCGCTGTGGAGCCAGTTCCTCGGCGAGTCCATCAAGGGGCCGCATGAAGGGACGAAGCTGGAGCTGGTCCCATCGCAGCTCACCAGGTGGTCGGCGTGGAAGGATGAATACCCGGACACGCTTGCACTGGACATCCACGGCCCAGCGTTCGACCAGTACCTGAACTACTACGTGGGGCCCTCCGCTGGAATCCTGGGCCAGAGCAACCGGGACGAGCGGCTGCTGAGCAAAGACCTCGTTGTAGGCCTAGCCGGGCAGGACTCCCAGAGGGCCTACGCACACAAGCACCTGACGAAGCCGCGCGTGCTCAACGACACGTTCGAGGGGTCGGACATCGTGGTGGCGCTGGACCTGAACAGCGGCTCGACAAGCGTGTTCGACCGCGTGGTCGACGGCAAGTCGCTCACGTTCGTGCAGGGCGCAGAGCCCGAGGAGATGTCGGACGTGGAGACGGGCTCCTCATGGAGCAAGCTGTCCGGCCTGGCAACGGGCGGCGACATGGCCGGCAAGCGGCTCATGCCCTTCCCGTCCTTCAACGCCTTCTGGTTCGGCTGGAGCGACTACTTCCCCAACACCGAGCTGTACGACCCCTCCTGACCGCTGTCCTTCATCTCGGCAGATTCGACGGCATCCTCGTTGTCCCGGGTTCTACGAGGTGAAGGATTCTGCACTTGACGGGGCCGCTGCCGCCTATTCATAATAGCACTCATATACTATTCTTCACGCCAGCTGCGCGTTCCTCCCCGGTAGCCGGCGCGCGCATCCCGCCTCATTGTCTCGAGCATCCACCATCGCCCTGCGCCTGTGGGAGCGCCACGGCCTCGCGGTGCCCGTCGACCTGAAGGACCTGGCGTCGGCGCTGGGCATCGAAGTCGTGTCGTTCCCGTTCAGGGGGAGGCTGGAGGAGGTGATCATCGACGGCACCATCGGCGTGCGGTACGGGCTGGACCGGCGGTGGTTCCGGTGGCGCGTCGCCCACGGCATCGGCCATCACCAGCTTCACACGGGCGCCCGCGCCAGGTCGGGCGGCTGCGCAGGGTGCGACGGAAAGGCCGAGCGCCAGGCGGAGGAGTTCGCCGCGTCGCTGGTGGCCGGGCCGGACGGGTGGAGCCTCACGAGCGCCGAGCTGGCCATCCCGGCCGAGAAGCTGCCCCTGGTCAGGCGGATCGGGAGCCCGGATGGTCCTCCGGGCCGCGCTTGGACCTGACGTAACGGGCGAAGTCGCGCACCGACTCCCACTCCTCGTCGCTCAGATCGCCGATCTCAGTGAGACGCGCAAGCTGCCGGTCGTCGATGGGGCTCTCGTACTCCTCCCGCGAGATGTACCCCGCGGCGACAGCCAGCTCGCCGTACACGAGGCCGAGCGCCCCGGCCAGGGCCTTGAGCGTCTCGACGTTCGGGCGTATGCCGCCCCGCTCCAGGTGGCCCACGTAGCCCTCGCTCATCCGCAGCAGGCGCGAGAGCTGGCGCTGCGTCAGGCCCCTGGACAGCCTCGCACGCCTCACCACCCGCGCCAGCCGTTCGTATGATTGCGCCCCGGTCATCGGCAGCAGCCCTCTTCGACCTCTTCCCTTCCGCCGGGAAGATTGAGCCTGTCCTGAGTCTTGTCGAAGGAACGGGGTTCCCCGCCCCATTGACAACGTTATTCACCATACCGCATAATGACAATCGCCGCCACAGAACAATTGTGCGGTAAAACTCACGCCCTGGCGCCGAATGCTGTGCGTCGAAGCGCTTAGCAATAGTCGCCCCGGGGACTGACCGGAGGTGTCCTGATGATCCTGTTCAAGGCATGTCCCCGCTGCGGCGGAGACGTGGACACGTCCCACGCCGACGACATTCGCTGCCTGCAGTGCGCCCACAGGCCGGACAACGACACGGTTGCGGCCATGATGCGGCCCCAGGGCCCGGCAGACGGACGCCATCATTGCACCTGTCCCAGGTGCGAGTCGACCGCGCTGGTGATGCTGGACAGGCTGCGGGACGAGGACAACCACTGCTTCCGTTGCCGCCCGTGCGGGCACATCTTCAGTCCCGCTGCAGGGACGACGGCGTGAGGCCAGCAGAAGGTTGGGACAGGGCACTGACGGGCCTTGCACTGGGTGCGAGGCATACCCAATGATAGGGTCATGTCCACCAAAGCCGAAGGGCCGCTGGCACAGTACGAGTCCATGCGCGACTTCACCCGGACGCCCGAGCCGGCGACCGGCGGGCCGGGGGGCCGCAATCTCCGCTTCGTCGTGCAGAAGCACGCCGCGTCGCGCCTTCACTACGACGTGCGGCTGGAGGTCGACGGCGTGCTCAAGTCGTGGCCGACGCCCAAGGGGCCGTCCCTGGACCCGCGCGAGAAGCGCTTCGCCGCGATGGTCGAGGACCACCCCCTGGACTACGCGGACTTCGAGGGCATAATCCCCGAGGGCAGCTACGGCGCGGGCGAGATGATCGTCTGGGACACGGGCGTCTACTCGCCCGACGAAAAGGGCGTCCTGTCGTTTGGCGACCGTGACGAGGCGAACCGCCGGATGCGAGAGGAGCTGGAGGCCGGCAAGCTCTCATTCACGCTGAAGGGCCGCAAGATGCGGGGCTCGTGGACGCTTGTGCGGACCAGCCGCGGGCCGAACGACTGGCTGCTCATAAAGCACCGGGACCGGCACGCCGACACGGAGCGCGAGATCCTGGCCGAGGACCGCTCCGTGTACTCGGGCCTCACTGTCGAGGACCTGAAGCAGGGGCGCCTTCCCCCCCTCGCGGGCCCCCGGCGGGGCAGCCCGGCGCCGTTCCCCGCAAACCTGAAGCCGATGCAGGCCCGGCTGACCGAGCGCGCGTTCTCACATCCGGGCTGGCTCTTCGAGCCTAAGCTCGACGGCTACCGGGCCATAGCTCACGTGCGCGGCGGCTCGGTGGTCCTGAAGAGCCGCGTGGGCAGGGACATCACCGGCCAATTCCCGGAGGTCGTGGCCGATCTGCAGACGCAGCTATACGACGACCTCGTCCTGGACGGCGAAATCGTCGCCCTTGGCGAGGACGGCCTCCCCGACTTCGAGGTCATGCAGCGCCACGCCAACCCGGTCTTCCGCCGGAACCTGGAGCCCCTGGAGACAGCCCCTCCGATCATCTACTACGCCTTCGACCTGCTGTACCTGGACGGCATGAGCCTCCAGCGCCTGCCCCTGCACGAGCGCAAGGAGGTCCTCACGCGCGCCCTCGTCCCGGGGGACTCGCTCCGGCTCACCGACCACGTGGACGCCCAGGGCGAGACGCTATTCGCCGCCGCCGGGCGGATGGGCATCGAGGGCGTCGTCGCAAAGGAGCGGAACAGCCCCTACGAGCCCGGCGCGCGGAGCAGGCACTGGCTGAAGGCGAAGCACACCCAGTCCCAGGAGTTCGTGGTCGGCGGCTACACCCAGGGCATGGGAGAGCGCGCACCGACGTTCGGCGCCCTCATCCTGGGGCACAACACCGACGAAGGGCTCACGTACTGCGGCGCAGTGGGCAGCGGGTTCGACCACGTGATGCTGGAGGGCCTGGCAGACGAGCTTCGCTCGCTCGAGACGGCCGAGCCTCCCTTCGCCAACGCCGATGCGGTGGACGAGCAGTCGCCGCGCTGGGTGCGCCCGGAGATGGTCGCAACGGTGAGGTTCACCCAGTGGACGGGCGACGGCAAGCTCCGCGCGCCCGTCTTCGTCGGCCTCAGACCCGAGACCGACCCGGCAGCCGTCACCCGCGAGAGCCCCGACGCCGAGGCTCCAAGGCCATCCGTCGTTCCCGCGAAGGCGGGATCCCAGAGGGGTAGAGGGCGGGGGGAGCCCGCGCCGGCCAAGTCCGTCCTCGAGCAGCTCGACGAGGGGGGTGATGCCCTGACCCTGGACATCGAGGGGCACAGCGTCCGCGTGACAAACCTGTCCAAGCCCCTCTGGCCCGCCGACGGGGAGCACCGGGAGGTCACCAAGGGCGACATGGTCCGCTACTACGCCGCGATCGCCCCCCTGCTCCTGCCCCACCTCGTCGACAGGCCCATGACCCTGACCCGCTACCCGAACGGGATCGACGGCGGCAGCTTCTACCAGAAGCACGTGGAGGACCCGCCGCCCTTCGTGAACACAATCGAGGTCTTCTCCTCCCACAACGAGGGCGACCGCAGCTACATCACCGTCGACAACCTCGCCACGTTGATATGGCTGGCGCAGCTCGCGGACATCGAGCTGCACCCCTGGTCGTCCAGGATCGCCGGCGAGCCCGACGCGAGCCACCTGCCGGCGGTTTTCCACGGCTCCCGGGAGATACTCGAGGCCAGCGTCCTGAACTACCCGGACTTCATAGTCTTCGACCTGGACCCTTACATCTACTCAGGTCGCGAGAAGGCCGGCGATGAGCCGGAGCTGAACCGGGCCGCCTTCGCCAGCACCCGCTCGGTCGCCCTGTCCCTTCGGGAGGTGCTGGACCGGCTGTCGCTGTCTTCGTTCGTCAAGACGTCGGGCAGGACGGGCCTGCACATCTACGTCCCGATCGTGCGCCAGTACGACTACAAGGCCGTCCGGAAGGTCTGCGAGACCATAGGCGGCTTCCTGCTGCGCCAGCGCCCCCGCGACGTGACCATGGAGTGGTCGGTCGAGAAGAGGACGGGCAAGATCTTCTTCGACCACAACCAGAACTCGCGCGGCAAGAACATGGCCTCGATCTACTCCCTCAGGCCCCTGCCGGGCGCGCCCGTCTCCACCCCCGTCCGCTGGGACGAGCTGGAACGGGTCTACCCGACCGACTTCACCATCGACACGGTGCCCGACCGGATAGCGGAGATCGGCGACCTCTGGGCCGGAATCCTGGACTCCAAGCACGACCTCCAGCGGCTCCTGGAGGTCATGTAGGCACATTCGGGTGTTGCCTCGTTCTGAAACAGGGAGATAGACGATTTGGGAATCATTAGCATAGTAGGCTTCCTCTTCCTCGGCATGGCGGCCCTGGTAACGACACCTGTGGCCGCGCTGCTCTGCGGAGCATTCGCCTGGTGGCAGAAGAAGAGCATCTGGCGATTCGCGGCGGAGGGTGCGCTTAACGGCATCCTAGTACTGCCCTGGATACTGGTGATGGTCAAGGCGAGAGGCCGTCCAGTGCCCATCGTCGCCTTGCTGATATACCTGCTCCCCTACAACGTCTGGCTCGGCGTCCTTGCGGGCATCGCTAGCGGCATATTCTATATATGGGAGTACACCCTGGGCACCGACACAGGGTACGTGGCGCCGCAGGCCAACCTCGTCTCGGCAGCACTCATGACTGTATTCCTTGGATTCTGCGCCGCCGTGAACGTCGGTACCCTGCTGCTCTCGGCAAGGGGCATATGCAGACGATTCAGACAAGACAGGATCGCCGGCCGGTTGCCGGAGTTGACGTACTACGCGCGGCCCTTCGTCTTCTCCTACATCTGGCTGGGCGCGCTGCTAGTCCTCGGCCTTCTCGTAGCGCAGTATATGGTGAGCATTGGAGTGGACATACAGGGGTTCTAGTACCCGTTCAATCGAGGCGGCGTCCCCGCGTGGCCGGGCTTGACCCAGCGAGAGCGGCAACGCTATCGTTGATAGGGCGCGGGAGTAGCTCAGTGGTAGAGTTCCTGCCTTCCAAGCAGGATGTCGCGGGTTCGAATCCCGTCTCCCGCTCCACCCCTTCCCCCAGGCTCTGACCAGCCCCTACGAGCGGTTGGCGGCGGCCTCTATCTCCCTGGCCAGGTCGACCGCCCTAACAGCTTCGATGTCATCGGCGATCCGATACCGTTCATCGCCGGGGTACACGACGAACCTCCTCTCAGGCACTATGTCTTTGCATGCGCTGTGGAACCCCCTGCTCGGTCGTGGGGCGAGGCTGCGCTTTATCTCGATGGCCCAGGGGCCCCGGCCGGGCAGTTCCAGCACCAGATCGACCTCGGCCCCACCCGACGAGCAGTAGAAGCTCGCCTCGGTGCGCTCTGGCGCGATGCCCAGCAGGCTCTCGATCACGAACCCCTCCCAGCTCGGCCCGACGACCGGATGGCCAACGAGCTCCTCCTTGGAGCCGATGCCGAGCAGCGCGTGCGCGATGCCGCTGTCGCGGACGTAGGTCTTCGGCGACTTTACCAATCGCTTCCCGATGTTGCTCCGCCAGGGTGGGAGCCGCCGCACCAGCAATAGGTCCACCAGGAGGTCCAGGTACCCTTGAATGGTCTTGCCGTCCACACCGAGGCCGCGCGCCAGGGAGGCCGCGTTGAACATCCCTCCCTGGGTATGGGCCAGCATTACCCAGAATCGCCTGAGCGTCTCGGCTGGTATGCGCGGCCCAAGCTGGGGAACGTCGCGCTCGAGGTACGTCCGTATGAAGTTCTCCCTCCAGGACAAGCTTCCGCCATCGTCCTTCGCAAGGAAGCTGTCGGGGAATCCTCCCCGCACCCAGAGGGCGTCGTGGTCTCCAGCGCCGACCTCCAGGACATCGAACGGATTCAATTCGAGATACGCGATGCGGCCCGCCAGGGTCTCGCCCGACTGCCTCAGTAGGTCCATGGAAGCCGACCCAAGCAACAGGAACCGTCCTGCACTCCTGCCGCGCCTGCGGCCACGGTCGATCAGCCCGCGCAGGCTCTGGAACAGGTCGGGCACACGGTGGACCTCGTCGAGAATCACCAGCCGGTCCTCGTGGTCCGACAGGTACAGCTCGGGGTCCGAAAGCCGGGCCTGGTCCGAGGGCGACTCCAGGTCGAGATACACCGAGTCCTCAGCCCGGGGGATTTCGAGGGCGAGCGTCGTCTTCCCAACCTGGCGAGGCCCGAGGAGCGCGACGGCCGGGTACTCTGCGAGCAGGGTGGACAGCTGTATTTCCGAACGGCGAGAGATCATTATCCTTGCAATTATGGACTATCACTCCAGATTTGCAAGGTTATTGTCCTGCGTGCCCGCAACAATTCCTTGATTGCCCGCCAGACTAGCGTGTAGAGTCATTCGGGCAGACCAGTACCCACAAGACCACTACAACGAGATATGCCGGAGGTTCCAATGGCCGGGCTACCCACGCTACTGGATGTAATCGAGGCGAAGGGCAGGATCGCGCGCCACATAGTGCGCACGCCCCTCCACCACTACACGGCGCTCGACAGGCTGATCGGGGCCGAGGTGTACGTCAAGCACGAGAACCACCAGCTTCTCGGCTCGTTCAAGATGCGGGGGGCGCTCAACGTCGTGTCCCAGCTCCCGGACGAGCAGAGGGAGCGGGGCGTCATCTGCGCCTCTACGGGCAACTTCGGACAGGGCCTGGCCTACGCGGCGAAGCAGTTCGGCCTCGATGCCTCGGTCGCGATGCCCGAGGACGCCAACCCGGACAAGGTGGACTCGATGCGCCGGCTCGGGGCTCGGATCATCTTCCACGGCAGGGACTTCGACGACGCGCGGGAGCACTGCGAGAGGCTGGCGCGCGAGGAGGGCTACTACTACGTCCACTCCGCCAACGACCCGGGCCTGGTCCCCGGCGTGGGGACGTACTCGCTGGAGATCATGGAGGACCTGCCCGACGTGGACGTGATCATCGTCCCAGTGGGGGGCGGCAGCGGGGTCTGCGGAGCCTCCGTCGTCGCGAAGGCCCTGAACCCCGGCGTCAAGGTCTACGGAGTGCAGTCGGACCAGGCGAACGCCGCGTACCTCTCGTGGAAGGAGGGCCGGGTCGTCGAATCGCCGATGGGGACCAAGGCCGAGGGGCTCGCCACGCGGTCGGGCTACGAGTACACCCAGTCCATCATGCGCGAACTGATGGACGACCTGGTCCTCGTATCCGAGGAGGAGTTGGACCGGGCCATCGTGCTGCACCTGGAGAACACCCACAACTTGGCGGAGCACGCCGGGGCCGCCTCGCTGGCGGCGGCGGTGAAGATCAGGGACAGGCTGGCCGGCAAGAAGGTCGCTCTCGTGCTGAGCGGCGGCAACATCACCGCCGACCAGCTCCGGGTAGCGCTGGCGCGCTAGCCGCCCTTCCGTCCCCGCACGTCCAGCACTTCGGCCTTGATGCGCCTGACGGCGGACGGGCCACGGTAGACGAGGCCCGTGTAGACCTGCACCGTGTCCGCGCCGGCATCGAGCGCGTCCTGCGCATGACTACCTGTGAAGATGCCCCCGCAGGCGTTGATCCCAATGCCGGTACCCAGCTCGCCGCGCAGGTCCCGCACGAGGTCGAGCATCCGCTCGTAGATAGGGCGCCCGCTGAGTCCTCCACGGCCCACAGCGAGCCTGGAGTCCGCCACGGGCCTGCTGTTGGCCGCGGTCAACCCATCGACTCCGGCGTCGCGGCACACCCTGGCGAGGGCCAGGACGGACTCGCACCCCGGGCCGTCCCCCGCCGGGTACGGGGGCAGCTTGACCGCGAGGGGCTTGGCCCGGCCCTCGTTCAACCCGCCCAGCAGCTCCGCGAGCTCTGCCGGCTCGTGGAACACGCGCAGCCCGGCCGTGTTGGGCGAGCTTATGTTCACCTCGACGGCGTCCACGAGAGGCTCCAGCATTCGCTGGCATGCGATCACTTCGTGAATCGAGGTGCCCGATATGCTGGCCGCCACAGGCACCCCATCCGTCCTGCCGCGGACGCGGGCAAGCTTCCGGGCCGCTGCCGCCAGGCCCCTGCCGGGAAAGCCCAGCGCGTTGGTCAGCGACTCCTCGTCCGGGTCGCGAAACAGCCTGGGTTGGGGATTGCCCCCCCGGGGGTCCAGGGTCACGGTACCGGCAACGAGGTAGCCGAAGCCCCACGTCGCCAGGGACGGGAGAACCCGGCAGTCCTTGTCGAAGCCTGCAGCGAGGCCGACAGGGTTCCGGACCTCCATGCCGCACCATGTGGAGCGGAGCCGCCGGTCGTCGGCCCTGGATGCCCTCGGGAGCGCCTTCCATGCGGGCGTGACGAGGAGCGCGTCCTCGGCGATCTTCTGCGCCGCCTCTGCCGGCAACCTGAAGAGCAGGGGCCGAGCCAATCGTCGATAGAGCTCCGGCAAGGTCCCTCCAATCCGGCGCGCCCCGCGGGGACGAGGTGTCCACCGTTCGCGCACGAGTCATCGGGCTGCACTATTAGAGCACCGTGCAGACGGTAGCCGCAATACCGGCGCAACGCCCGGGCCGCCTGGGGCACGCGCCCGCTCCGAATGGAGGACCGGCGGGCACCGTCAGGCGACTGCCAGATAGGGCATACGAAAACATGTTTGGCCCAGTTCTTAGATGTGGTATAATATGACCGTATTCTGAGCGGTGGCTGCCTCTAGTTGGATCAGCTACAAATCGGGGGCAGTCCCAACCGGGGCGGAGAGCGGGCCGGCAGACATCCCGTCAGGCAGTAGAGCCACCGCTCAAATGGCTCCAGGCGGCAGGCCCGCCAGCCAAGTCCGAGTCTCGTGAGAGACCGCCGAAATCGGCGACACGGGCCAGCCCCGACTCGACAGGCAGGAGAAGTGTATGGCAGTTGTTGAGGCACGTACCAGGCAGGCCGAGGGGTACACGTCCAGCGATATCCAGGTCCTCGAGGGGCTCGAGGCCGTACGCCTCAGGCCGGGCATGTACATCGGCACCACGGGCCAGGCGGGTCTCCACCACCTCATCTACGAGCTGGTCGACAACGGCGTCGACGAGTTCATGGCCGGCGAGTGTTCGCGCATCGGCATCCTGATACGGGCGGACGGCTCTGTCAGCGTGGACGACGACGGCAGGGGCATCCCCGTGGACAAGCACAAGACGACGGGGCTGTCCGGCGTCGAGACCGTCATGACCACCCTTCACGCCGGCGGGAAGTTCGGCGGCAAGGCATACAGCGTGTCTGGCGGGCTCCACGGCGTCGGCGCGTCCATCGTGAACGCGCTCTCCACATCCATGCACGTCGAGGTTTACCGGGACGGGAAGAAGTACACCCAGGAGTTCGCCAAGGGCGATACCGCCACGAAGCTGCGCTCGACGCCCCTGTCCGATGACGAGGCCGGCCGGCACGGGACGGTGGTGACCTTCGTGCCCGATGAGACGATCTTCGAGGCCATCGACTACGACTTCAACGTGCTGTCCCAGCGTTTCAAGGAGATGGCGTACGTCAACAAGGGCCTGGAGATCTCCTTCCGGAGCGAGTGGCGCCGCAGCGGCGAGCAGCCGGAGCTTGCAGAGGAGGCACCGCCCGCCCAGGAGGTCACCTACAGGTTCGACGGCGGCATCCAGGAGTTCGTGTCGACGCTGAACGCCAACCGCACCATCCTGCACAAGGACCCCGTCTACATCGAGCGCCAGGTGAACGGGACCAGGGTCGAGGTGGCGCTCCAGTACCACGACGCGTTCAGCGAGTCGGTGTACGCCTTCGCAAACTGCATCAACACCCAGGACGGCGGCACACACCTGACCGGCTTCAAGTCGGCCATGACGCGGGTGGTGAACGACTACGCCCGCAAGCAGGGCCTCCTGAAGGAAGGCAACCTGGCGGGCGAGGATACCCGGGAAGGCCTCACGGCCGTCGTCAGCGTCAAGCTGCCCGACCCGCAGTTCGAGGGTCAGACCAAGACCAAGCTGGGCAACCCGGAGGTCAGGAACCAGGTCGAGGGCGTTGTGGCGGAGACGGTCCAGATATTCCTGGAGGACCACCCGCAGGACGCCAAGCGGATTATCGACAAGTGCCTGACGTCGCAGAAGGCGCGGGAGGCGGCCCGCAAGGCGCGCGAGCTCATCATTCGCAAGAACGCGATGGACGGCGGGTCCCTGCCCGGCAAGCTGGCGGACTGCTCCGACAAGAACCCGGAGAACTGCGAGCTGTACCTCGTGGAGGGCGACTCGGCGGGCGGCACCGCGAAGATGGGGCGCGACCGCGCCTTCCAGGCCGTCCTGCCACTGCGCGGCAAGATACTCAACGTGGAGAAGGCCCGGGAAGAGAAGATGCTGTCCAACGAGGCCATTCAGTCGATAACCATCGCCATCGGCGCGGGCCTGGGCGAGGACTTCGACGTCGAGAAGCTCCGCTACCACCGCATCATCATCATGACCGACGCGGACGTGGACGGCTCCCACATACGCACGCTGCTGCTCACGTTCTTCTACCGCAACATGCAGCCGCTGATCTCGGAGGGCCACCTGTACATGGCGATGCCGCCGCTTTACGGCGTGACCCAGGGCAAGAAGCACCAGTGGGTCTACACCGACGCGGAGCTGGACAAGGCGCTGGCGAACATCAACGGGCGCGGCAAGCCGCACATCCAGCGCTACAAGGGCCTGGGCGAGATGAACGCCGAACAGCTCTGGGAGACGACGATGGACCCGGACGTCAGAACCCTGATGCGGGTCACCCAGGGCGACGGCGCCTACGCCGACGAGATGTTCTCGCTGCTGATGGGCGACGTGGTGGAGCCGCGCAAGCACTTCATCCAGGCCCACGCCAGGGAAGTCAAGAACCTCGACGTCTAGCCCCCGGCCGGCGAATCCTTGAAACGGACCCTCGCCGTCGACCGGTCCTTCGACCTGGGCAGATGCCTGTACCTGGCACAGGACTTCCGCTGGCGCCCAAGAGCAGACGGTTGGCACTCAGGCGTGCTCCGCGGGAACCTTGTCCACGTCCGCCAGAGAGGCGACGGGTTAGAGTACCGGGCCGACTCCGACCTGTCCGAACTGCTGACCTCCTACTTCCGGCTGGACGAAGACATCGATGCCGTCTACGAGCGCCTCTCATCCATAGACGGCGGGATTGCACGTCTCGTGCGGAAGTATCCGGGGCTCCGTGTCCTGAGACAGCCGGACCCCTGGGAGTGCATGGTCGCCTACATCTGCTCGGCCAACACCAACGTCGATCGGCTCAGGGACAAAGTCGAGGCGATAGCAAAGAAGCTGGGCCCCGAAGTGGAGCTACGCGGCGAGGTACGCCATGCGTTCCCCACTGTCGACGAGACTCTCGCTGCAGGTGAGGGCCGGCTCGAGGACCTGAACCTCGGCCTGGACAAGCACAAGAAGGTGATCGCCGCTGCGGAGCAGATACGCTCCGGCGAGTTGGACCTGCACCACTTGGCGCAGCCGGAAGTGACCTATGGCGAGGCGAAGATACGGCTGACGGCCTGTTATGGCATAGGCCCAAAGGTTGCCGACTGCATCGCACTGTTTGCGCTGGGCAAGACGCAGGCCTTCCCGGTCGATACATGGGTCAGGAAGGCGGTGCAGGAGTACTTTTCGGAACTGCCGCTGATATACGACGAAGCCATAGCGCAGTGGGCTCAGGACCTCTTCGGCGAATACGCCGGCTACGCCAACCAGTTCCTGTTCACAGAGCAATACGAGAAAGGCCGCCCGGCAAGAGTGAAGCGGCAGGCTACTGGCTAACGACGACTCTCTCGCCATGGTCGAGAAGCACATAGAACCGGCTGATGACCTCGATCCCCACAAGGGCTTCAGTGCCCAAGAGAGAAACGGTCGTTGGAATTGGCGCGAACCCACCAAGTTCTATGGTGCCCGAGTAGTACGGGGCAACGACCCCGCTGTTGTCCGCCAGAGTCCAGCGTTCATACCCCTCAACACTGCCGGAATCTGACAAGAGCCTCCTTGGAAGTATCACCCCACCGCTGAACCCTGTATCCAACAGCGCATCACCCTGATAGGTTATGGCGTCAATCTGCACACGAATCGGCAGATAGGGGAAGCGCGAGCTGACTACGTGCGAGCCTGTCATACTCTTCCCACGGACTTCTCCCCCACCTTGAACATGAAGAAGCCCTTCCCCGTCTCCTTCAGCGCTCGACCGGACACCTCTGTCCTGTCGGTGCCGAGGACAGTTTCACCCCTCTTGGATATGGCAACGAACTCCCCCCAATGCTCGGGTTCGAGCGGCTTGCCGTAGCGCTCGTACAGATCATCGGACAGCTTCATCAGGTCTTTGTCGTTGGTCATTGCCTGCCTCCCGCGCTTAGGGTTACCCCCAGAGGTTTGTGCTGAAGTAGCGCTCGCCTATGTCGTTGATGATGGTGACTACGCGGCCGCTGCGGGCCTCCTTCGCCGCCAGGAAGGCGCCCTGCATGTACGCGCCCGACGACTGGCCCGCGAAGATGCCCTTCGACGCCAACAGGGCCGACATCCTGTAGCCGTCGTCCACCTCGATGCGGACCATCCGGTCGACGATATCCTCGTCGAACGTCTCGGGCACGATGTGGCCCTGGCCCAGGGGCTTGAGCCCCTCCACGCCGGGCCACTCGTCGAAGTTGATGCCGACGACCTCGATGTCCGGGTTGTGCTCCTTGAGCCGCCTGCCCACCCCGCTGATGGTGCCGCCAGTGCCGACGCCCGCCACGAAGTGGGTGATGCCTTCGACCTGCCGGAGTATCTCCTCGGCGGTCGTCTCATAGTGGGCTAGCGGGTTGTTGGCGTTGGAGTACTGGTCGCAGTAGAAGTACTTGCCGGGGTCCGCCTCGTACCGGCGCTTCACCTCGTACAGCGTCTCGTCGTAGCCGAGCATGGGGTCGGTGAAGGTCAGGGTCGCCCCGTGGGCGAGGAGGCGCTTCTTGCGCTCCTCGCTGGCGTTCTCCGGCATTACCAGCTCGACACTGTATCCCAGCACCGCGCCGATCATCGCGTAGGCGATACCGGCGTTGCCGGAGGTGGCGTCGAGTATGACCTGGTCCTTCGTGAGCCTGCCGGTGAGGATGGCGTCGACCAGCATCCGCAGCACCGGCCGGTCCTTGATGGAGCCGCCGGGGTTGAGCTGCTCGCACTTGGCGAAGATCTCGGCTCCCCCGGTTTCCAGCGGCAGGTCGAGCTTCACCGTCGGCGTGTTGCCGATTGCCGAGAGAGGAGGGTAGGACGCTATGAAGTCGAGGTGGTCTTGCGGGATGGGCACGGCAGCAGTCCGGTCGCCTGGTCAGGCACGGGGATTAGGGCTTTGGGTATGAACAGTATACCCTAACGGCTACCTGGTCCTGGGATTCAGCACGTCGTTGAGGGCGTCGCCCAGCAGGTTCCAGCACAGGATCAGGAGCCATGCCGCGATTCCGGGCGACAGCAGCATCCACGGCTCCTCCCGTATGACGCTGATGTGGCCGCCCTCCAGGAGCATCGTGCCGAGGCTGGGCCTGGGCGGCTGAATGCCGAGGCCCAGCCAGCTCAGGATGATCTCGGTCCCCACGTAGGCCCCCATGCCCATGCTCACGGTGACCACTATCGGCGCAATGGCGTTGGGCAGCAGGTGCTGGAAGAGTATCCTCGCGGTCGAGGCGCCGCTCGCCTTCGCGGCCTCGATGTACTGCGTCTCCTTCAGGAACAGGATCTGCCCGCGCACCAGGCGGGCCATCCCGATCCAGCCGAAGCCGACCAGGGCGATGGAGACGACGAAGTAGTCGACCACGCCTATCCGGACGATGCCGTCCAGGAATTCGAACCTGTCCTCCAGCGACCTGACGAAGTCGAGAATGCGGGGACGCAGCGTGGCCGCGATGATGATGACCAGGAATATGTCGGGGAACGAGGCGAATACCTCGCCGGTCCGCATGATGAGTGAGTCCACGCCCTTCCCGAAGTACCCGGCGATCAGGCCCAGGCTCACGCCTATCAGGATGCCTCCGGTCAGCATCGCGACGAGAGTGAGGATAACGGTGTTCTGGATCCCCCACAGCACCCTGGTGAACAGATCGCGGCCCGCCCTGTCCGTCCCCGCAAAGTGCGACTCCGTCCAGAAGGCCACGGGGCCCTGGTCGAGCACATAGCTGGGAGCATTGCGGATGACCGTGTAGTCCTGCGCAGTGTAGTCGTATGGCGACACCCACGCCGCGAAGATGCCCGCCGAGTAGATGACCGCCAGGATCACGATGCAGGTCATCGCGATCTTCTTGCGCATCAGCCTGGACATGGCGCGCGCCAAGTGTCCCTTGCTGCGCTGGGTCTGCTCCTCCTCGGCTGCGGCCGCAAGCTCCTGTACAGCCATGCGCCGCCTACTGGTACCGTATCCGCGGGTCGATGATGGCGTATGTCACGTCGGCCAGCAGGTTGGCCAGCACGAAGGCGCCGGACCCGATGAGCGTGACCGCCATGATGACCGGGTAGTCCCTGTTGAACACCGACTCCACCGCAAACCGGCCTATGCCCGGTATGCCCATGATCGTCTCGGTGATGAATGCCCCGCTGATTAGCCCGGCCAGCGAGAAGGCCAGTATGGTCACAATGGGAATCAGCGAGTTGCGGAACACGTGCCGGCCGTTGACGACCATCTGGCCCAGGCCCTTGGAGTGGGCCGTGCGGATGAAGTCCTGCCCCAGCGTGTCCAGCGTGCTGGCACGCATCAGCCTGGTCAGCCCGGCGATGCCGGGAATGCCCATCGTGAGGGCGGGCACGACGATCCTGGGGTCGAACACGCCGCCCCAGCCCGAGCAGGGCACCCAGCCAAGCTTGAGGCAGAAGGTCCATAATAGCGCCGGTACGCTTACCATGACCGGGATAGACATGAGCACCAGGGCAATGGTGACGGCGGTCGGGTCCTCCCATCTGCCCTGCCTGTGGGCTATGAAGAAGCCGATGGGCAGCCCGAACCCAAGGCTGATCACCATGGCCGCCATGGCGAGCTGGGCCGAGACCCACATCTTGCGGATGATCAGCTCGCGGACGGGCTGGCCGCGGTACCTGTAGCTCTCCCCGAAGTCGCCCTGCACGAAGTTCCAGATGTAGTCCCCGTACTGGACGAAGAAGGGCCTGTCGAGTCCAAGCTGGGCGCGGATTCGCTCGGCTATCTGCTCGTCGTAGCGGTTGCCCAGGATGACCCTGACGGGGTCGCCAGGCCCGAACCTGCCGAGCGTGAAGGTCATCAGCGACGCGGCCAGCAGCAGCACGGGGAGCCAGAGGAGACGCTTGACTATGTACTTCCACATGCTATAGAGCGCCCCTCGATGGACTTAGCCAAGATAACCGCTGGGGTTTCAGCCCGCAACCTCGCGACGCCTGCCAACGTACGGAGGGAGCCCCGTATCCCCGGGACTCCCTCCATTCTCAACTTGTTCGCCTGTCTCTACCCGTCCGTGAGCCTGATCTGCCTCAGCTTCGGCACGATCATCGGCGTCATCACGTAGCCTTCCACGTAGTCCTTCACGAGTGCGTAACGGTCGCCGGTGAACCACATGGGCACCCAGGGCGCGGCGTCTACGATCATCTGCTCGGCCTGGTGGTACAGGTCGATCCGCCGCTGGATGTCGGCCTCTGTCCTCGCCTCCTCCAGGATGGCGTCGATTGCGGCGTCCTGGAAGTCGCCGTGGTTGATGCTGCTCTCGCTGTGGAACAGGATGTCCAGGAAGTCCTGCGGATCGGGATAGTCGGCCTCCCAGCCAAGCCCCGCGTACGCCTGGAACTTCTTGGCGTCCAGGTCCTCCAGGTATGTGGCCCACTCGACCTGCTGGATCTCGACCTCGACGCCCAGCTCCTGCTTCCACATCTCCAGCACGACCTCCAGGTCGAGCCCGATGGTGCCGCCCGTGCCGGGCACCGTCACCACTATGCGGGGCCTGGTCTCGGCGTCCGGGTACTTGGACTCTGACAGGAGCTTGCGCGCCAGCTCGGGGTCATGCAGCAGGCCGTTTATGTTCTCCGTGTATCCAGGGAATCCAGGGGGAAGGATGCTGTAGGCGGGCTCCACCAGCTCAGACAGCACTCCCGTCGCTATCAGCTCCTTGTCGACGGCGTGGTTGAGCGCCTGGCGGAACTTCACGTCGTCGAAGGGC
Organism: Dehalococcoidia bacterium; assembly: GCA_965116315.1. GTDB lineage: Bacteria > Chloroflexota > Dehalococcoidia > Lucifugimonadales > CAJWER01. The sequence goes on along the minus strand of OZ220672.1, from coordinate 3,075,332 downwards.
GCCATGCTCGCGTTGAACCCAATGTAGGACACGCTGAAGCCGGGCGGCGCGACGACAAGCTCCTTGTTCAGGGGCTCGTTGGGATCGAGCACACGCTCAAGGTCGTAGAGACCCACGCCGGTGATCTCGATCTCGTCGTTCTCGTACATGGCCATCGCCTGGCCGCCGGCCAAGTTCATGACGACGGTCTCCACGCCCGCGGGCTCGCGGTAGTAGTCCTCGTTGCGCTCCAGCACGATGCGCTCGCCTATCCGGTACTCGGAGAGCTTGAATGGGCCCGTGCCCACTGGATTGTCGATCCACCAGCTCCTCCCGCCGGCCTCCACGACCTCGCGGTCGAGCACGTTGGCCGTCGGATAGGTCAGCTTGGCCAGGAAGTAGGCCTTGGCAGCGTCCGTGGTGATTTCGAGGGTGTGGTCGTCGATGACCTTTATGCCGACGATCTCGTCAGCCTCGCCGTCGAAGTACTTCTCGGCGCCGACGATGTCGTTCAGGTAGGTGTCGGCGACCGGCGACGCGGTATCAGGCGCGGCGGCCCTCTCCAGGGACCACTTGAAGTCATGGGCCGTCACGGGCTTGCCGTTGTGGAACTTGGCGTTGGGCCGCAGCTTGAACGTGTAGACCGTGCCGTCCTCGATGGTCCAGCTCTCGGCGATGTCGGGCACGAGCTTGAGGTCCGTGTCCAGGGTGACTAGGCCGCTGAACACCTCCGTTACGATGCCGGCCGAGGTGGTGTCCCCGGTCAGGTGGGGGTCTAGGGTGGGCGGATCGGACCACAGCCGCCTGAACGTGCCCGTGGGCAGCGGCTCGGTGAACTGGCTCGGCTGCTGCTCGAGGTTTACGGGCGTGCCCTCAGGCTCGGCCTTCGCCGCGGGCTGCTCGGACGTCGTCTCCGCTGTCGGCTCAGCGACGGCGGCGCCGGACGAGGGCGGGGTCTGTGTGGGCTCCTCGGCCACTTCTGAGTCACCGCATGCGACGGCTCCCAGCGCGAGCAGAGCGACCAAGGAAATCAGGACGATTGAAATTCTGTTCATGGCATCTCCTACGTTACGAGAATTGGATTTTGCCTGGAAGACCGGGTGTTTCTCACCGGTCTCCGTTCGTGCTTCCTATGGAATGCGTCAGGTATGCGCTCATGAAATCGTCCATGCCGCCGTCGAGAACGCCGTCGGCGTCCGATGTCTCGTGGCCCGTACGATGGTCCTTCACCATCTTGTAGGGGTGAAGGACGTAGCTGCGTATCTGGTTGCCCCATTCAGCCGAAATGTGGTCGCCCTTCAGCTTTGCCACTTCCTGCGACCTGATCTTCATCTCCCGCTCGACCAGCCTCGCCGTGAGGATGCGCATGGCGATGGCCTTGTTCTGGTACTGCGAGCGCTCGTTCTGGCAGCTCACGCGTATGCCCGTGGGCTCGTGGGTGATACGGACGGCCGTCGAGTTCTTCTGGACGCTCTGGCCTCCCGCGCCGCCCGCCTTGAACACCTCGATCTTCAGGTCCGCGGGGTCTATCTCAACATCCACCCCCTGCTCGACCTGGGGGAGCACCTCGACGAGGGCGAATGAGGTATGCCTGGCGTGGTCCGCGTCGAAGGGCGACAGCCTGACGAGCCGGTGCACGCCCCTCTCCGACCTAAGGTAGCCATAGGCGTACTCGCCGGAGACCTCGAGCACTGCGCTCTTGATGCCGCCCTCCTCGCCGGGGGAGACGTCGAGCACCTGGCTGTCCAGGTCGCTCCGTTCCGACCACCTCAGCAGCATCCGCACTATCATCCTCACCCAGTCCTGGGACTCCACTCCGCCCGCCCCCGCGTGCACCGCTACGATCGCGTTGCCCCGGTCGTACCTCCCCGATAGCGAGAGCTGGAACTCCCTGCGGTCGAGCGTCTCGGTGAGCTTTTCCAGCTCCTCGACGAACGTCTCCGTCAGCGAGTCGTCCCGCTCGGCTATGGCGATGTCCAGCAGATCGTCGAGGGAGCCGACCTCGTCCTCCAGCTTGCCCCACCCCTCCACGTCGGCGGTGAGGTCGGACAGCCGTTTCATCTTCGACTGGGCCAGGCTGCGGTCTTCCCAGAATTCAGGCGCTATGGTTTCTCGCTCGAGCTCGACCATCTCCCCACGCTTCCCCTCGATGTCAAAGACGCACCATTAGGTCCGAGACTCGCACGCGCAGCCGCGCAACATCACCCTTCAAGTCATGCATCGGTAAGTGTCCCTCGGAAGCCCCGGATTATCGGCGTCCAAATAGTTAAACGCCGGGGCGGACTGGCAGGTTAGCACCTGCGGAGAATCTGCCGCGCATTATATCAAACGGCCCCGTCAGCCGAGCTCGCGGAGCCTCGGGAACCCCTGCGCGACCGGCAGGACGGGCCTGGACGTTCAGCCCAAGGACACACTGGGCGCGAGGCGCGGGTCCGTCATGGCCGCTGGGTCGAGGATTTCGTCGAGCTGCGCCTCGGTGAAGTCCGTGCGCCGGACGGCGACCTGCTTCACGGTCTCGCCGGTCGCCTGCGCCTCCTTGGCTATGGCCGCGCTGCGGTCATAGCCGATGTGCGGCACGAGGGTCGTCACGATGGCGAGGCCGCTGTGCACCATGCGCGGGCCCGCGTCAGTGGCCCTGATGCCCGCGATGCACTGGTCGGCGAAGTTGCGGGCGGAGGTCGTGAGGACGTCTATGGACTCCAAGAGGTTGTGGGCGGCCACGGGCATCATGACGTTGATCTCGAAGTTCCCCGACTGCCCGGCGATGGTGACCGCCGCGTCGTTGCCGATAACCTGGGCCGAGACCTGGCAGACCGACTCGGGGATGACCGGGTTGACCTTGCCCGGCATGATGGAGCTGCCGGGCTGCACCTCGGGCAGCTCTATCTCGCCCAGGCCCGCCCGGGGGCCCGAGCCGAGCCAGCGCACGTCGTTGGCGATCTTCATCAGGCTCACAGCGACCGTCCGGAGCGATCCGCTCGCCTCCACGATGGCGTCTAGGCTGCTCTGCGCCTGGAAGTGGTTGTCGGTCTCGCGGATGGGCATGCTCAGCATCTCGGTGAGCCTGGCGCACACCCGGAGGGCGAACTCCGAGTGCGTGTTCACGCCGGTGCCCACCGCCGTGCCGCCAAGGGCCACCTCGGACAGCCCGTTCATGGCGTTGCCCAGGCGCCTGATGCCGCGGTCGACCTGGCCGGCGTAGCCCTGGAACTCCTGGCCCAGCCGGACCGGCGTCGCGTCCTGGAGGTGCGTGCGGCCGGTCTTGACGATGGGCATGAACTCCTCGGCCCGCGCGTCCAGCTGCCCCTGCAGGTGGGCGAGCGCGGGAATCAGGCCTTCAGATATGCCGGAGAGAGCCGCCAGGTGTATCGCCGTGGGAATGACGTCGTTGGAGGACTGGCCGAGGTTGACGTGGTCGTTGGGGTGGACCGGGTCGCGGGAGCCGAGCTCGCCCCCCAGCATCTCCACGGCCCGGTTCGAGATGACCTCGTTGGCGTTCATGTTCGTGGACGTCCCCGACCCCGTCTGGAATATGTCCACGACGAAGTGAGCGTCCAGCGTCCCGTCGACCACCTCGGTCGCCGCCGCGACGATCGCCTCGGCAATCTCGGGGTCCAGCAGCTCGAGCTCCTGGTTCACCTGGGCCGCGGCCAGCTTGACCTGCCCCAGCGCGCGGATGAAGGACCTGGGGAAGCGCAGGCTGCTGATGGGGAAGTTCAGCGCGGCCCTCATCGTCTGCGCGCCGTAGTACGCGTCCGCCGGTACCCGCAGCTCGCCCATCGAGTCGCGCTCGACGCGCATAGTCTGTTCCTGTGTCATGTCGGCCTCCGTAGCATCGATGTCTGGTTGACGCCCGGCAGGGGCGGGTCTGAAACCCGCCCTGTCGTGGTAGGACGCCTATTCAATCGCCATCTAACGGCTCGCGGTGTCCGGGACGTCCGGGTCCAGCTCCGCCGCCAGGAAGTCGGCGACGCGCTCGGCCACCTCGATCTCGTGCCCGGCCATCCCGTGGTTGGCGTCCGGGACCTCGTGGAACTCGACCGGCTGCTTCACGTCGTCGAGAGCCCGCTGCAGCTCGAGGGACGGGACGACGCCGTCCTTCTGGCCGGCTATGAACAGCTTGGGCCTCTTGTCCTTGGACAGGGCGGATTCGCGCACCGCAGAGAGCGGCGGGGCTATGAACACGAAGGCCTTCGACGCCTTCACCTTGCGAATGCCCCCCAGCAGCACGCCGGCGCCGAACGAGTAGCCCACGGCGGACATCCTCCGCGGATCGGCCCACTTCAGCCCGTCCAGCACGCGGAAGGCCGCCTTGACGTCGTCCAGCTCCTTGTCGCCGTTGGTGAAGTCGCCCGAGCTTTCGCCCACGCCCCTGAAGTTGAACCTCAGGCTGGCGATGCCCCTGTGCATGCACGTCCAGTCGATGGCCGACAGCACCAGGCTCTCCATGTCGCCGCCCAGCATCGGGTGCGGGTGGCACAGCACCGCCGCGGGGGGAATGCGGATCAGGCCCTCGGGCCGCGCCGCAATGCCCTCCAGGGTGATGCCACCGCTGCTGTAGATGTCGACGCGCGTGTGTCCCATGGTCGTTCAGGGGGGTCCCCGGAGGGTTTCATGGTAGGTGACGGCTATGGAGTTTGACAAGCTCCGTTGCTAGAATGTGGCCCGTTCCCCAACCCCACCAGCCAGGAGCCCTCAATTGAGAGAAGTCGACCTGCGCAGCGACACGAAAACACGCCCTACCCAGGAGATGCGCCAGGCCATGGCGACCGCCGAGGTGGGGGACGACGTGGCGGGCGAGGACCCCACCGTCAACCGGCTGGAGGCCATGGCCGCGGAGATGCTGGGCAAGGAGGCCGCGGTGCTCGTCTCCAGCGGCACCCAGGGCAACCTCATCGGCATCCTGTCCCAGTGCCAGCGGGGCGAGGAGGTGATCGGCGGCGACAAGTCCCACATCATCAGGGCCGAGGGCGCGGGCGCGTCCGTGCTGGGCGGCGTGGCGATGTCGGGCCTGCCGAATGACGACCGCGGCCTATACTCCCTGGAGCGCCTGGAGGCCGCCATCCACGATGACGACATGGGCTACCCGAGGACCACGCTGGTGGCGCTGGAGAACACCCACAACTCCATGGGCGGCGCGGCCCTCTCGCCCGACGAGATGCGGCCCATCACAGACGTGGCCCACTCGCGCGGCCTGAAGGTCCACATGGACGGCGCCCGGCTCTTCAACGCCGCCGTAGCCCTCGAGACTCCGGCTGCGGAGCTCGTGAAGGACTCGGACACAGTGACGTTCTGCCTGTCCAAGGGCCTGGGCTGCCCCGTCGGCTCGGTGCTGCTGGGAGACGCCGAGACGATGCAGGAGGCGCGCCGCTGGCGCAAGTGGCTCGGCTCGGCCATGCGCCAGTCGGGCATCATCGCCGCGGCGGGCATAGTGGCCCTGGAGTCGATGATCGACCGCATGGCCGACGACCACGCCAACGCCCGGAAGCTGGCCGAGGGGCTCAGCACCGTCGACGGCATATCGATCGACCCCTCGTCAGTCCAGACCAACCTCGTCTTCATCGAAGTCGACGCGTCCGACCACACGGCCATCGCACAGCGGCTAGACGAGCAGGGCGTGAAGGTCGGCGCTCGCCCCGGCGGCATCTGGCGCCTCGTCACCCACAACGACGTCTCGTCAGACGACATCGACTACGCCCTAGAGGTGTTCGAGGCCACATTCCAGGAGGCCGCGGCCGGGGCCTGACGGCCTCAACGAGGAGCGAGGATGACGCTATGTCGAACCCGCACAAGTACATCCTGAAGAAGCTCATTGAACACGCTGAGGATGAGAAAGGGCTCTTGTACAAGACTCTTGGCGTTTTCGGCAGGGTAGCAGGGTTGAACTATCTTGTCCTTACTTCTAGGGCATTGATTCACAGCCTGCACTCAAGGCACGATAAGGCGATAGGGGACCTCAATCAAGCCATAGCGTTGGATCCCAGTAATGCCGATTTTTACATAGACAGAGGAAGAGCCTGGCTGTCACTAAATGAGCACAAGAGGGCCATCGATGATTTCACGGGCGCCATTCGTCTGAATCCAGACTCTCAGGCATATTTGGAGAGAGGCGACGTGTATACCCGAATGAGAGAGTACGACAAAGCAATTGAGGACTACGAGAGGGCAGTGACCCTAAGCCCAGACGCCAAAGCATATGCGGCCAGAGGAGCTTTATATCATCTGTCAAATAGACTTAGCGATGCCATGAATGACTTCGACAATGCGACCATGCTTGATGATTCGGATCCCATTGGCTATGTACAGCGGGGTTCGGTTTATCAGCAACAAGGCAATTATAAGAAAGCCATTGACGAATACACCAAAGCAATCGGCCTAATCCCCGAGTTGTTTGACTCCAATAGAGACATGCTTGATCTCTTGAATGGCACGATCCAATCGAGACTATACGAGGAAGCAATCGCAATAGTCGCAGGTATCCAAGCCGGCAGAGGCCTTTGTTTCTTGTTTCTGGGGGACAGCGATAAGTCCCTCGCAGATTTGGATGCCGCGATCCACCTCACGCCTGGGAATGCAGACCTCTACTGTGCACGTGGTAGCGCCTACGTCAATCTAGGCAACCATGCGAAGGCAATGAAAGACGTGAAGACTGCTTTGGAGCTCGATACCACCAATGTAGACGCTCTATTCGTGAAGGCGGCGTCTCATTTCAATACGGAGGACTTTCATAGTGCGATAGCTTCCTGTGAAACTGCCATCGCCCTCAGTCCGAACCGAAGTGAGCTCCATTGTGTGAGAGGAAGATCGCGCTTGCATATGGGAGACTATGCGGATGCGATCGCGGACTTTGATAAGGCGATTGAACTTGAACCGGATGATGATGTGTCACAGCGGTTGGGGATCGGAGAGTCACTCATCATATTGAAACTTGATACTGGAGACTCGTACGCTGGACGGGGCCTTGCGTACTCGCTGTTGGGAAATGAAACTGCGGCCAAGGAAGATTTCGGCAGGGCTAAGGAATTGGGGTATAGACAGGCCGAGATTGAAGAAGAACTTGCGGAACTACAGTCCGCCAAGAGAGAATCGACTGCCGATCAGGCGCCCGGCACTGTTCCCGGCAATCGAAAGGAAGTCGCCTCTCCATCACAAGTTCCAAGCTCAACGAGTCCGACTTCGGATCGCTCCGCAAGATCAAAGGTAGGACGGCTGAGCGCCATGACCAAGGAAGAATACGTCGACCTATTGCGAACAATGGGCTTCCACAGTATAGAGGTCGGCAAGACGTTGAAGCATCGGAGAACCATACCCTCACTCTACTTCAATTGCAGATACGGACAAGTATCCTTCGTCGGATACCGAAGAGACGAACATCGTTACGACGCTGATCTTTGGAGCCAGATGCCCGCGCAGAAGAAGAAGGACGATAACCCTAGGTTAATAACGATTGTCCCAAGGCGTGGCCGGGAGCGGGACGCTTTTGTGGAACTCCTCTCTTGAGTTGCATCGGGCACTGTCAAGTTGAGAGTAGCCCGTGACATTTCACACTTGCAAGGTTCGCCGGCTGTGAGAGACAACAAGGAGTACCCGGTGCTGATTGAGTTCGAGAACGGCGTCTACGGCGTGGTGTTTCCTGACCTACCAGGCTGTGTAGCTGTGGGCCTGACTATGGACGAGGCCCTTCGAAACGCTGAAGAAGCGGTGCGAGATTGGGTCGAATGCACTGAGGAAGCCGGTGAACACGTGCCCGCCCCCAGCAAGCTAGGGGCCATCGACGTACCTGACGATTGCACCTTGGACTCCGTCACCCTCGTTCGTTCCCCCAGCCCCGACTTAACGGCCATCAAGAGATAGCGTTCCGCCGGGGACATGGCACCTATATCCTCGGTGCTGCGATCCTTCGACGCGAGGGTAGGTGACGCACGAGCTGTAGTTCTAGCCGGCTGTTCGTAAACTCACGGCCCCTACGCGGGCTCCGACGGGTCGAAGTAGGGCGCGGGCACGTCTCCACGCGCTAGCTCGAACACCAGCGGCACCCTGCGCGCGTGGCCGGGGGACAGGTCTGGCAGGTCGTCCTCCGCGAAGAAGCCCACGCCCGTCGTTTCCGGGCCGGCGATCGGGCTCTCGCCCTCATAGAGCTCGACCAGCCATACGCTGCCGTAGTAGTGAAACCTGACGTGGCTGCCCCATAGGCGAGAGTCGAACACGCCGAGCAGCCGAGTGGCGGTACCATTAACACCCGCCTCTTCGTGAAGCTCCCGCTCGGCAGACTGCGCCCACGTCTCCCCGACCTCGGTCATGCCGCCCGGCATTGCCCAGAGGCCGTTGTCCTCGCGCCTGATAAGGAGAATCCGCCCATCCTGGAATACGGCAGCATCGGCGGCGACGTACGGCGTGGCGTGGGGCAGGCTGCCTTCGTACTCGGACAGCACGTCGTCCGCGTCCCTATTCTCAATGGCCGCGACGAGCCGGGCGCTCAGCGACCGGGTCCTGCGGTACCTCTCCCGGTCGTAGTCGTTGTCGGCGTAGTGCAGTCCCAGCTCGGCGATGCTGCGAAGCTCGTCCGCAACCAGGTACATCTCGCTCGTCGGGTCGGTCCCGGTCATGCCCAGCCGTCGACGGACCAGCAGTCGACCGCCTGCTCGTCGAGCTCGACGCCGAGTCCCGGCTCCTCGGGCAGGGCCAGGCCGCCCGGGCGCACCTCAGGCGCGGTGCTGAAGAGCCTTCCGATGTTCAGCACCGTGAAGTCGGGGAAGTACTCGACCCACGTGGCGTTGGGCGTGGCCGCGACGAGGTGGACGTGCAGGTCCGCGAGCCAGTGGGGCGCGACGACAAGGTTGCTGGACGCCGCCGAGGCCGCGATCTTCCGCCACTCGGTGACGCCTCCGCACACCCCGGCGTCCGCCTGCAGGATGGCCGCCGCTCCCTCCTCCACGATCTGCTGGAACTCCCATCGCGTCGCGTGGATCTCGCCCGTGGCGACCGGGACCGAGACGGCGGCAGCGATCTCGGCGTGTCCCCGTATGTCGTCGGGCATCAGGGGCTCCTCGATCCAGCCGGGCTCGTACTCCTCGAAGTGGCGCACGGCCTGGATCGCCGTCGTCGCGTCCGGCCATGCGTTGTTTGCGTCCAGGAACAGGGGCACGCCGGGTCCGACCGCCTCACGCGCCGCCCTCACCCGGATGGCGTCCTCTGCCGGAGGCACCCGCCCGACCTTGATCTTCACGGCGTCGAACCCCATCTCGACGTAGCTTCGCATCTCGCCGGCCAGGTCCTCGGGCGTCTTGCCATCCGCGTAGTAGCCGCCGCTCGCGTAGGCCGGCACCATGCCGTCGAGGTAGCCGCCGAGATAGCGGTGCAAGGGCAGCCCGGCCTCCCTCGACACCAAGTCCCACAGGGCCATGTCGACGGCGCTGATGGCCCTGATGACGCTGCCGCGGCGGCCGTGCAGCAGGGTCTCCCTGTACATGGCGTCCCATATGCCCTCGATGCGTTGCGGGTCCTCGCCGACTGCCACGTCGGCCAGCAGTTCCCGGACGGCCAGCGTGACGACCCCGCCTCCCTTGTGCCCCCCGTAGCAGAAGCCAATACCCTCGCCGCCCGAGTCGGACCTGACACGCACCAGTGTGTAATGGCGCTCCTGCACCGCGCGCGTCGCAAAGGCGATGCCGCCCTCCAGCGGTACGACGCAAGTCGTCGCTTCCACAGACTCGATTCGCATAAGGGCCTCCTGCCAGCCGCAGCTTTCCGGGGCCAGAGTATACGCCATCCATGTGGTGGGGACTGTCTATGCGACGATGTGGGAGACGGGACGTCGAAGATATGGTATCCTTGTATCCTTACTTCAAGGAGGAGCCTGTTCATGCTAGCCAAGCTGACCTCCAAGAACCAGATCACTCTCCCGAAGTCGGTGGTCTCCTCCTATGAGGGCACCGAGTACTTCGATGTGACCAACGAAAGGGGCCGCATCGTGCTCACACCCGTACGCCTCGCCAAGGCCGATGCTGTGCGCTCCAAGCTGGCCGACCTTGGTATATCCGAAGCAGACGTAGCGGATGCCGTGGCCTGGGCTCGCCGACGGCAGTGACCGCGCCTCGGCTGGTGCTCGACACGAACGTCGTGGTGTCGGCGCTGCTGTTCCCCGCTGGGTCTTTGTCCTGGATGCGAGGACTCTGGCAGTCCGTGGCTGTTGTGCCCTTGGTGAGCCGCGATACGACAGCAGAATTGATCCGCGTGCTCCTGTATACCAAGTTCTGCCTGACTGACCAAGAACGCGAGGACATCCTGGCGGACTACCTCCCCTGGTGCGAGACGATCATGGTCTCAGGGCCTTTGTCCGTTCCCGAATGTAGAGACCCTCTCGACCGACCCTTCCTCGAATTGGCTCTGTCCGGCCAGGCCGATGCCTTAGTAACCGGTGACAAGGATATGCTCGCCTTGGCGAAGGCGTTCTCCGTCCCCATTCTCACACCTGATGCAGTGAGGGCCCGGCTACCCCAATGGAGTAGCAATTGACACGCGCTGCGCGCGCCGTTAACGTCTTTGCCGCCTCGATTCCCTACCGGAGTGTTTCGCTTATCCCATGACTGGCCTGAACCCCATTCCCTGGCGCAGGGACGCATGACCAGTTCCAACGACCGGCCCAGGCTGAGGCGTGTCGAGCCCCGGCGTATTCAGTACCAAGGGCAGCCATTCATCCACCTCCACGACCCCCTGGGCATCTCTGAGCGGACGATACTGCTGCCCGAGGGCATGGCCCCGCTCCTCGCCATGGTGGACGGCACGAGGGACGCGGCCGGGCTGCAGGCTTCCCTGCTGCTTCGGACGGGCGTTCACGTACCCCACGAACAGATTGCCGATTTGATACAGGGCCTCGACGAGGCCTGCCTGCTGGAGAACGACACCTACGAGGCTGCGGTCGCGGCGGCACTGGCCAGCTACCGCGAAGCAGACTCGCGTACGCCGTCCCACGCCGGCGCGGTCTACCCCAGCAACAGGAACAAGCTGGCCGCGGCGCTGAGCGGGTACGAGCGGCGGGCTCCGGCCGTCGAGCCCATCCCCTCTTCGACCAGGGTCACGGGCGTCGTCAGCCCCCACATCGACTACGAGCGCGGGTGGCAGGCATACGCGCAGCTATGGGCCCGCTGTTCGGGCGCCCTCGACGACATCGAGCTCGCCATCATCCTGGGCACCGACCACAAGGGCGGCCCCGGCACACTCACCCTGACTCGACAGAGCTACGCCAGTCCGCTGGGGACGTTGCCGACCGACGGCGAGATCGTGGACGGGCTGGCCGGCGCCATTGGAGAGAGCGAGGCCTTCGACGAGGAGATACACCACCTGAGCGAGCACTCCATCGAGCTGGCGGCGGTCTGGTTCCAGCGGGCCATCGGGCGCGAGGTGCCCACGGTACCCATACTCTGCGGCACCCTGTTCGAGGTCACGGCGGGAGGCATCGAGATCGAAGGGTACGGCCGCCTCGACGACGCCATCGGCTACCTGGAAGACGTAATGCGCGACAGGCGCACGCTGGTCATCGCCGCTGGCGACCTGGCGCACGTCGGCCCGGCCTTCGGCGACCCGAGCCCGGTCTCGGCCCCCGGCAGGACCTCGCTGGCTGCGGAGGACGCCCTGACTATCGCCGCCATCGACGCGGGCGACGCGCGGGCCTTCCTGGACATTTCGCGGGCCGAGCGCGACGCCCGCAAGATATGCGGCATCTCGCCCATTTACGTCGCGCTCAGGCTGCTCGAAGGCTCGAAGGGCGAGTCGGTGGGCTACGCGCAGTGCCCGGCAGACTCGAACGGCGGCTCGCTGGTCTCGATCGTCGGATCGATCCTGTGGGAGGATAGCTAGGCGTTCAGGGTCGAGGGGAGGAGGCTGCGCCTCTTCCCCCCGAGGGGGAAGATTGAGATGGGGGCTCTCGCCCTGCCAAAGAGCAAAGCTGTCCGCGTCACACCAATCCTGGTCAAAGACGGCAGCATAGCGGCGTCATGGGCATAGAAGCGCTTACCGTAGACGCGGACGGGCGGGAGGCCATCCCAGCCACCGGCGACGAGTGGCGGGAGTGGGTGAGCGCGTCCAGCACGAGGAACTACGCAATCAGGGACCCGCTGCTCGACTGGCTCGACCTCTACGGCGAGAGGAACGGCTTCCGCCCGGACGACGAGCTTCCCGGCTACGACCCCAGGACGGACTTCACCCAGTTCATCTTCCGCCAGGGCCACGCCTTCGAGCGGGCCGTCGTCGACCACCTGGGCACCCTGACCGGCGTGGCGCAGATCGGGGCCGGCGATGCCGCGGACTCACGCGACCTGGGCAAGGCCGAGGAGACCTTCGCCGCAGTGCAGCGCGGCGAGCCCGTCATATACCAGGGCGTGGTCAGGGACGCCACCACCCGCACCTACGGCTCGCCGGACATGCTGGTGCGCAGCGACGTCCTGTCGATGCTGTTCCCGGACGCGATGGCCGAAGACGAGGCCGGCGTGCCCGCGCCCGATCTCGGCGGCGGACCGTGGCACTACGTGGTCGTGGACGTCAAGTTCACCACCCTCAGGCTCCTGGTCAGCGGCGGCATCCAGAGCTCGGGATCGTCCCGGGCGTACAAGGCACAGCTCTACATATACAACCGCGCCCTGGGCAGGCTGCAGGGGTACACGGCACCGGCCTCGTACATCCTGGGCAGGAGCTGGAGGGGAACGGTGGACCGCAAGCCCGCACGCGGCTCGACCTGCATGGAGCGGCTGGGGCGGGTGCCCAACGACTCGAAGGTCTCCAGGGACGCAACGCTGGAGGGCATGACGAACGAGGCGGTCGACTGGGTGCGCAGGGTCCGCGTCGAGGGGATGCACTGGTCGGTGGCGCCGGAGCCGTCGGTGCCACTGCTCAAGCCGAACCTGCGAAATACCAGCGATTCCCCGTGGAACACCGCCAAGCGGGAGATCGAGGCCATCCTGGCCGGCAACCCGTGGGTCGAGGGCGCGGAGGCAATAGAAACGACGACCGGCGACGGGCAGATGGCCTTCTGGCCCGAAGGGCAGCACGTGCCGGAGACAGACTTCAGCTCCGTCTCGCCAGCTAGGGTGACAGCGGGCGGCGATGCCTGGCGTGAGCCGGGCCTGGCCTTCTACGTGGACTTCGAGACCGTGAGCGACCTGAACGACGACTTCTCACAGATTCCCGAACGCGGCGGATCAAACATGATCTTCCTGGTGGGCTGCGGCCACATGGAGGGCCGGCGCTGGCACTACCGCTCGTTCCTGGCGCGCGATCTCTCGGTGGAAGCCGAGGGCGAGGTCATCGACGGATGGATAGCGCACATGGGCGAGGTGAGGGAACGGCTGGGGCGTGGCGAAGCAGAGCCACCCGTCTTCCACTGGTCGTCCGCCGAAACGAGGCTCTTCGAGACCGCCTACGATTCCGCCCTGTCCAGGCACCCCAGCAGGACATGGCCGCCGGTCAGGTGGTTCGACTTCCTCGAGCGGGTGATGCGGAAGGAGCCGGTCAGGATCGAGGGCGCAAAGGGCCTTGGGCTGAAATCAGTCGCCCGGGCCATGAAGCGCCAGCGCCTGATCGACAGCACGTGGGACGACGACTCGAACCTGGACGGCCTGGGCGCAATGGTCGGCGCATGCTGGGCGGCGGACGAAGCACAAAGGCTGGGCGTCCCGCTGGAGGAGATCGACCTCGTCCGTGAGATCGTCCGCTACAACGAGATCGACTGCAAGGTGATGATGGAGGTCATAGCCCACCTGCGCCGCTTCCACTGACTGGCCCGGGCAATCAACCCGTCATACCGGCGGGAGCCGGTATCCAGTCCACGGCTCCTGCAGGGGTGGTCAGTAACTGTCGCTCAGCTACCCGAAGGTCCGCTCGGCCCGAGCCTGCCTGTCCTGAGCTTGTCGGAACCGTCCACTCAGGACAGCACGGTCGAGGCCCAGTTGGAAGTCACCGCTGAACTGCTGATACAGAGCGGAGACACCGACTTCGAGGACACCGTGCTGGGCGCGATGCAGACCGCCGTTCAGGACAAAGCTGCTAGAGCAAGTCCTGGCCGGGGATGGCATGGGGAACAACTTGACCGGCCTGCTGCACACCACCGGACTGGCAGGCGCGACGTATGGCGGCAGTGCTCAGCAGCCCGGTGGTGCTAGCGGCCTGCACCAGACGACTGAGGACGCCGTAGAGAACGCCGGGGCGACTCCCGTACATGGCCTAGGGCTGGGGCGCACGCTGTCAGGGAGCGCCCGGCAGACTGCGATTGAGCCCGGCGGCTCTCGGCGCACATCGGAGCGCGGGCGGCTGACTCTCTCAGGTCTACCCGCCCAAAGATTGGGGCCGCCGTTCACTGCCACAACCGGGCTGCTGGCTGACTGGCAAACCGTGCTGCTGCCAGTGCTCGACACCCTGAATATCACGATGGACAGGGTGACTCGACCGGGCAACCTTCGGCTGACTGCACGCCTCCCTGAGGCTGACCCCATCGTGACCCAGCCCAGCACGGCATACGCGCTGACTCAGGCGTAGAAGCTCGGCGTCCATGCCAATACTACGGTTGAGAATGACGGTGGTGAATTCTTTTCAACCAGAACGCCTCCGGGCCAAAGGATAGCTTCCGGGCCAGCAGGAGTCATCTGATTGAAATAGGGACGGCTTGCAGCTAGGAGAGCTTCGGACTAGCGCATCCTGGACGCGACGACAGGTCGTATGACCACGGGATACCTGACACGCGATCTGGCAAGCGGTAGCATTCTGGCGACGGGAACAACGCCCGCTCTGTACTTCGGTATAGAGTGGGCCTTTTCGTGGTAGGTCGTTGGAGTACCTCCTTTACTTTGATGGCTTAGCCTGCGCCCTGGATGGTGATGCACCCAGGCCAGGCGCACTGTGTAACACAGGGAGGAGAATATTGAAGCACGAAGAAGACTTTATTGTTGGGCCGAATGGGGAGCGACGACCTGCAGACTCCATGCAAGCGAGCCTGCAGACGCTGCGTATTCTAACTGGTGAGGGAAAGTCGGACGAAAAGCCGACGCGGAGCCTCGCCATTAAGGTCGAGAAAGACGAGGACGAGGAGCGTCCACAGAGAAAGCCCCTGGAGGGCTTCTTCGACGGATTCATGCCCGAAAACTCGGAGGTAAACGGAACCGACCAACATTGACGAACTAGGTCTCAATCCGCCCGCTCGTTTAGTTTGCAGTCTTGGCCCAGGGCCACGCGGTGCTATGCACTAAGTGGCCATCTCCGTCGTAACGGAGCCCACAGCAGCATGTGACGTAGCAGCCACTTGCCATGTTTGGTACACCGCTACGACGGAAAATTAGGGCCGAGCTAAGGAACTGATGCTGTCGGTCGCTCCGAAATACATGGGAGGATCGTGACATTGGGTTCTGCAGTTGAGACGAACGAAAGCGGAGGGTGGAATCTCGAAGTGCTCGGTATGGATCCGGTCAACGAGACGGAGAACGCGATGGTTTCAATAGCCGTTCGCATATGCGTCCTGTCGACCGAGTTCACCGATTACGGACACGAAGGCATACTCGACCCGGATACCGGCGAAAGGGACTTTACCGCCAAGCCGACCAGGAGGCCAATTCCGGTCGAGGAACAGAAGGCGAAAGCGGAGACAATCCGCATTCTGGCCGAGGCGAACAAGGAGCTTGCCTGCGGCCTGACGATGTACCTCAGGTCTGACATTGCGTCCTACTGCGACAAGGACAGTGGGTCAGCGATAAAGGCAGACTAGCACGTTGATGGCTGTGATGGCTGTCGGCTGCTCTACCAAACGCGTACTGCTGAATTCTGCATTGTTGCCCGGTGCTTCGCGCACCGCCACATCATGCTCTTTCGCTCCAGAGTACGCGAATTCTTGTTCCTGCATGAATCTTAGGAGAACAGAAAAGACTGAGGTACAATTGACTGATGAACAGAGTACCGATTGAGCTACGAAACCAAGCACTGGCACAGATGGTTGAAGGAGCGTCGATGAGAGGAACGGCGCGGGCGACAGGGATGTCCTACAATGCCGTCGCTCGTTTGCTGGTTTCGGTTGGCAGGGAGGCAATCGAGTTTCACGACAGGCACGTTCGGAACGTCAAGGCTGGATACATCCAGGCCGACGAGATGTGGTCGTACGTCTATGCCCGACAGGAAAACCTCATCAAGGCAAAGGGCAGGCCGTTCGATGCCGGAGGGAACGCATGGACTTGGATGGCAGTCGACAGGGATACCAAGCTGATCATTGCTTGGAGTGTTGGCGACCGCACACAGATCTACGGCGACGCGTTTATGCGGGACTTAGAGAGTAGGGTTTCAGGCCCGGTGAAGCTCTCGACGGACGGACTCAGTACGTATCCAGAGGCTGTGAATGCGGCCTTTTGGGAGCGCGAACACAAGTACGTCCAGCTAGGTATAGACGTCTCCAAGGAGGACGGAAGGCTCGAAGGATTCACACAGGCCCACATCGAGAGGCTGAACCTGACCACGCGACAGAGCATGCGCCGATACATGAGGAAGACGACTGGCTTCTCGAAGAAGCGAGAGAACCATATCTACCACACGGCGATTCATGTTCTTCACTACAACTGGGTCCGACCACACTCGACTCTGGTCGAGAAGTTGGGCGTCGCGACGACGCCTGCTATGGCGGCAGGACTTGCGAGGTGGCCGTTCACGCTGAGGGACTTGATTGAACTGTCTGACCTCAAGAACAGGCCCGGCCCACGTGGGCCGTACAAGCCTCGACAGAAGAAGAAGGGCATAGTCCGACCGCCTCCGAAGGAGGTCGAGCCTGTTCGGATGAACGACCTGGAGTCCAGGGACAGGCCCGACTCGATACTGATGCGCACAATCGGATATGTGCCTCCGACGATACCGCCGTAGGCAACTAGTGAGGCCCTGGGCACTTCGGGTGTTCAGGGCCTTTTGGTGGTATCGGTACTTGACCGCTTATGTCCCGGATGCGACCATAGCAGTGCTCTACCAAAGCGCGTAGCTCAAAACTACTTCAGGGCCGAAGACGGCGATGGCGGGAGGCTACATGCCTCCTGCGGCCCGTATGGGTTGACGCCGCTTTGGTAGAGCAGCCGACAGCCATCGTCGCAGGAGGCACCCCATTATGCCAACTTGGAGAATCATGGCTGTGATGTTGGGACTGATCGCCTTGGCTGGTTGCGGCAGTGGAGTCAGTAGGTCTGAAATGGACGAGGCGATTCAGCAGTCTCGTGAAGCAACGATTGCTGAGTTCAACGACATATTCGCTGTTCTGGAGGGCCGATTAAACGCTAAGTCTGAGCAGGCCATGCAGGAATACCACGAGTATGCCCTGGATAACTACAAAAGGCATCTTTCCTGGAGTACTGACACGTTTTCGAAGGTTCTCGATGAAAAGATAGTTGAGTTCGGGGCCGGAGCGCCGTGGCGAGACGATGCCATATGCGATCTCGACGTGCGTTACGTCGCGCAGTATACAGCGATCGCCGGCCTGCTCCTGTATCTCGACGGCAACGAGGCGTGGACTGATTTGGAGGACGTATGGGATGCTCTGATCGACCTTCCGTCCGAGGAGTTCTTCAACGAGAGGGCCGTCGCATGCGTCGTCGAGGACGGCCAACTTAGCCCTCGCTACTGATGAAGCACTTGATTTCGACGTAGGTCGATACTACAATGATAGGTATTCTGCGGAATACAAACTGTGGGGATCATCGTTCCCACTCAAAGGTCTTAGCAGCCTTTGATCGGCTGGGCGAACAGCTTATCAAGCATACACATGACTCTGCAGGCAACGCCCAGGTGAAGCTCGCAGGCATGAAAATCGAAGAAAATCGAATAGGAGAAAGAAATGGCAGATCGACGAGTTGCGGAGACAGGCAAGGACTCTGATGGCGACATCATCAGGCTGTGCAACATTGGGATATGGCCTTCGGTGTCAAGAGACGAGGCTATCAAACACATCGAGAATGGAGTTCATACGTACTATGTCAATGCTGCCGGATATCGGACAGACGTACATGTGGTGAAGGTGGGCTTCAAAAAGTATCTTCGCACCACGGCAGACAAAACGTCTAAGAACAACTTGGACAATCTGCCAGATTGCTAGTGGTCTGACATAGAGCAGAACTAAGGGCCTCGCTTCGTCGAGGCCCTCTTTCGTAGGAATAAGTGCTATACTTCATCATGCCGAAGGTCAGCCAACACACGCTCGACGAACTCGAAGACGCGGTCGCTGATTTCCATACCGAAATACTTGAATCAGAGTACGGCCAGGATACGAAGGCGTCTTACGTCCGTATGCTGGAGAACTTTGTGCTCTGGCTGAACGACGATTTCGATCCAGCCGAATACCGCAAGAGAGAAAAGTCGGGAAAGTCGAGTGGGCAGACTTGGCCTCCGGTTGGACATCTGCCGTGGTTAGCAAGGCAAGCTGGCGTCAGGGCCGACAGACAGGGACTTGGTGCCGACAGGCCGTATCCACTCACGGGATTCAGGGACGGATATGAGTACGAATAGTGATGCTTGACAACAGACCGTATGTTCTGGTACAGTTTGCCCATAGCCTGAAACTCGCGGCTCCGTATCACAAGGAGCTGGCCCGGCCTGAATAACCGAGCCGGGCTAGGCGGCTAGTGTAGCTGCAGTAGCTAGGGCGACACCACACCAACCACCATGTCAAGGAATGCATCACATCTTGGGCTTGGACTTTCGACCCTCGCGCCGAATCCTCGCCAGCTTCCTGCGGCCATAGGCGTCGGTTTCGCGGTCTTCGGATTCGTGCCACACATCGGAGTCTGGCTTGAGGAGCAGATTTCTGATAGCTAGATCATCCCTGCCAGGGGCCATGCTGGGCTCCTTTCTCACCGGCGGAGACAAGGTGAGAGCTGTCTCCGCCGGGTCACGAACTTTATTTCGCTCCACCCTAGTGGATGGAGCCTTGTCGGTCAATTCGCCACTCCGGTTCCGCATTGCCTGCTCTAGCAGGCGGAGTCCATCCTCGCCGAAGCGAGGAACATCACCATTTGATTCCATGAGAGTCTACTCCTCTCTTGGGATGTCCTTTGAGAGCTATCTCCTCTCACTGGGCTTGGCGCTGGCTACCATCCAGCGCCTTCACCCGAAATCATACACCAGCACGGCGCACCTGCACGTTTACTGGCCGGGCCGGGCGACGTATGGGAAGCTGATAGCTGACAGACGGCAAAGGAGGCAGGCGATGAAAGTCGACTTCAGGGTAGTATTGGCGATCTTCGGAGGAATTACGGTCGTTATCGTGATACCTGTTGGCGCATTCATAGTATTGGCTGGTGGTTTCGCAGCCGCTGTTGCTGCGCTAACAGCATTGGTGACATAGGAGACTCATGGTTGACGCGGGCATTGACGACGAAGGACCAGGTTAGTAACATTGGTGCAGGGAACAGAAAGGACTCGAACCGACAATGAGATCTGAAATCATCAACGTATCAAAGGTGATGGAATTAGGACCGGGAAAGTACGACATTCTGCTCGAAGCGTCCAAGCAGATAGTGCTGTGTGCTGTTGGTGCAGGCGGCGGCGGAGGTGCCGGACTATCTGATGACCCGGGCGATGAATCGACGGACGGAGCCCAGGGACAGGACACGACCATTGAAGCCTATGCCCAGAAAGAACTGATAGTTGCCCTTCAATCCGAGGGAGGAGTTCCTGGACTCACTGCTGTTAAGGGCCGTGGAGCAACAGACGGCGGTAGCTCCGAGCCAGAGTGGGTGTCCATCACCACGAACGGCAAGGATGTACAGCTTCTTATCATTGTTGGGCATGGAGGAAGAGGAGGGTTCGTAACTGGCAACAAAACGGCCTATGATGGCACCAACGGCCAGCATGGAAGAGCGCTCGTCATTGCCATCGACTAGCAGCAGGAAAGACCACGAGGCGATAATGAAAAGACCACAGTGCGATGATGCGATGGACGAGACGCAGGCGGCAACAAGGGTTGCGCAGGTCGCAGTGGGTGACATTGAGGACGACAGGGTGATGCTCGTGCGCCGGGTCAACATTGAGGTGGAACCGTCCGGCGAGCCACAGAAGCGCAAGCCCATCTCAGAGCTGCCAGTCTCGGGACTGGTGATTCGGTAGGCTTATGTTCAATAATATCGTCGATTGGTATAGGTATCGAATCAAAGGCGTGCCCTGCCCTCGTCCAGTTGAGGTTATGTACCTTCGAGACAAAGTGTATCGAAAAGAACTCCTGGATTTTAGTGACTACCTTCTGTTTGAAAGAGTACCAAGACGCTACCAGAAGGCTTGGATGTCTGTCATGGAAAGCAATTACCGTGATGGCTCCTATGACAAACGCCTCGCAGTCGAAGACCAGAGCGTCTTCCTCTTGCGACTTTGCTTTCTCCCAAACGTGGGCTATCAGGAATTCATAGATCGACTCGACGAAATCAAAAGACGAGGAACGTCGGAGGATAGCGGAGTCGAACCACAGTAGCTCGCCAAGCCACTCAGCGACCCAATTGCGTCCCAGTACCTCCACGAACAGCGTCTGCAGGAACCAAGGCCAGGACGACTGCTTAGTGATACTTGACAACAGACCGTATGTTCTGTTAAAGTTTGCCCATAGCCTGATACTCGCGGCTCCATATCACAAGACTGCCTTGCTCGTCAAATGGGCGTCGTGTACGATGGGCGTATGGAGGCATGAAAATGCATGATGCAAAACACGTAGCGAACTACTACATCACAAAGGGCAAAGAGTCCGACTCGCCGTTCACCCACCTCCAAATCCAGAAGCTGGTCTACTACTCTCAGGCTTGGATGCTGGCGTTCTATGAAGAGCCAATGATCTTCGACGATATCGAGGTGTGGAAATATGGGCCGGTGGTGCCAGCAGTCTATCATTGTCTCTCGCACAACAAAGGCAAGCCAATACGTGAGACGATCCCCGTTCACCCGATGGACGAACAGGAGTTTTCTCCTCAGCAAGAGTCTATCTTGGAGGCGGTATACGGCAAATATGCCTCAATGACCGGACCCGAACTATCGACGATGACGCACAGAAAAGGTACGCCTTGGCACAGGGCCAAATCCAAAGGACAGTGGTATATAGACAACGAGGACATGAGGAAGTACTACTCAAGGCTGATTAAGCGACGTTAAGAATGAGTGAAGTTCGCATCCCAGACGAAGTGAAGTCCCGATCGGATGACGGAGCTCCGGAAGCAGATCATCCAGAGCAGGTATCTTTCGACTACTCGACCTATGGACGTCGACGTAGCTTTGAGAGGAACCAGGAATGGCTAGACTTACTGGCCAGCATCAAGCTCGATGCAGCCCGAAGTGTATGGACATTGGCCAAGCCTGTACTGAGGATTGTTGGAACTTCCATATTCACAGCGATCCTCCTCATTGTGCCTATAATGTCCACTACCTTTGTGATCCATATGTTCCTTCCACAGGCTGGATGGCTGTCTCCCGAGCAACAGAGTAGGTTGACTGGGTGGTACTCTGAAGTATCTCAGGCAGCATTTCCGGTAATCCTGGTGGTAAATTCCTGGCTGGTTTGGCTGGCGTCCAGGCGAGGGAGTAGACAAGAAAGAGACAGCGACTAGAGTCGCCTCTCGTTCCAACGGGCAATATCCTCGAACTCAGCGCCCTGCATTCCTGCAGGGCGTTTCTCTTTGTATCAGGTTTGACTTGGAAGGACTCTGGTGTGAACATGGTCGCGCTGTGACAGGTCGGCTCGGGCTTGACTAGGGCTGGCCTCATCCCTAACATCACGCCGACCCAAGCCAGCAGGGAGATCGCGGTCGATGATGTACAGACGGGTTGTTCAGACTGACAAGGACGCCAACGGTGAGATTACGGCACTCTGCAATCCGGGACATATTTGGAGTCCGGTTCCGAAGGAAAGGGCGATAGAGCAGATTGAGAATGGTACTCATTTGTACTATGCGTACGAGAATGGATACAGCACGAGAGTCAGGGTTGTCTACTGCTGTAAGTCCTCCTGTCGCAAGAAGCACCTTCACACCACATCGGACAGGGAGTCGAAGAACAGCCTGAATAATCTACCTGACTATCAAAGTCCAGTTTTTGGTGGGTGGTAACCCAACAGGTCGGACATTCGGCCTATGACCTACGAACGTTTGTACGTTCGAACGTCCACTCATCGTCTAGACCGAGCCCTTTGAGAGATATCAAGTCCAGGTCGAGTCTTTTCTCCGTACCGGGCTAGAGCGATTGAAGCGGATGCACCTGACCGAGGCCGGGCTTAGTCTTGGGGAAACCTATAGCTATCTTTCAATAGGTCGCACCACCAGAATGACTCATACTTTGACGCACTACTTCCTGTCAGATAGCATAGCGGGCTGGCGAACCTCATGCATCCGAAGATAGGGGGACCAGAATTGTCCGCTGCTAGGAAGCTATTTTCGATAGTTGGCCCATTCCTGATAATTGGTACTCTAGCCTGTTCCAGCGGTATCACCGAGTCTGAAGTCAGAGAGATAGTCAGGCAGTCTATGGAGTCAGTGCAGATGGGGCCACAAGGAGAACCAGGGCACACGGGGCCGCAGGGGGAACCAGGCCCTGCTGGGTCCCAAGGAGAACCAGGACCCGCTGGGTCCCAAGGAGAACCAGGCCCTGCTGGGCCAAAAGGGGAACCAGGGCCAAGGGGCCCGCAGGGTGACTCGGGGCCGAAGGGCGAACAAGGGGAACCAGGACCCAGAGGGCCGCAGGGCCAGAGGGGTGAGCAAGGAGAGCCCGGTCCTGCCTTGATGGTGGTGGACTGGCCGGCCCCAGAGAATGACACCATCCTTGATGGGACATGGCTCGTTGGTGATGACATAGAGCCTGGTGTCTATCGGATAGTTCCCACGGGACGTTGCTACTGGGCTCGCCTAAGTGCATTGACTGGGAGTAGAGACATTCTCGCCAACGACAACATCGAAGCCCCAAGTTACGTGGAGATTCTCCCTACAGACAAGGCTTTCCAGTCAAACAGATGTGGCACTTGGGTCAAGGTTGAGGAGTAGCCGAGCGCCATAGGCAGGCGGACAGGTGAACTAGGGGAACTGAGGCTACTGCAATAGGCGGGCATTCAGTGCGCGGATGGACACCCGCGCCTCGGGGGTGCCTCGCTGGTTTCCCCAAGCGGATACACAGTCCGCTGCTCGGCTGTCCCGGGCGCAGGTGGCAACCGCCCGGGACAGCAGGGCCGTCGCGTAGTCCAGCGCTGACAATGTGCCAGTGTACACGTTCAGGTTCCCTTTGGCGGGTGCGAGAACGTTCCTGGTGTGTGCTCTCACCAGCAGGATTCTCGAAGGGTCGAGGGCAGTGCTCCGCGAATACAGCCTCGACCTCAGGCCGCTCGGGTCGCCTCCAGACTGGCTCTCAGCGCCTCCATCAGATCGCCCACCTTGGGCTCCGGCGGCGCGGCGGCGAGGCTGTCAGGCTCGGCCGAGCCCAGCTTCACCTCGATCACCTTCTCCAGCGCCGCTCGGTACTCGTCCGAATACTCGCTCGCGTCGAACTCGCCGGACAGCTGGTCGATGAGCGTCATGGCCATGGCCAGCTCCTGCTCGCTGACCAGCGACTCGTCGTCGGGGATCTCCAGCTCGCCGGTCGAGCGGATCTCGTCCGGCTGGAGCATCGTCGCCATGACGATGCCGCTGCCGTAGGGCCGCAGCGAGCAGAGATGCTCCTTCTGCCTGATAGCGACCTTGGCCACGGCGACGCGGCTCGACTCCTTCAGCGCGCGGGTCAGCAGCAGGAACGGCTTCTGGCCGACCGCGTCGGGCTCCAGGTAGTAGCTCTTCTCGAAGTGTATGGGGTCGATGTCCGCCAGGTCGACGAAGCGCTTGATCTCGATGGTGTGGATCGACGGCACCGGCAGGCCCTCGAAGTCGTCCGGCTCCATCACCACGAACTGGTCCTTCGCGAACTCGTAGCCCTTCACGGTGTCGCCGTACTCGACGAACTCCTCGTGGTACTCGCACCAGCGTCGCTGCCTCATCCTCGTGTGGCAGCTGTTGTGAAGGGTGACGAACCGGATGTCCTTGCTCTGGGTCGCGGGGTAGAGTTTGATCGGGATCGCCACCATGCCAAAGCTGATGGCCCCTCTCCATATGGAACGCGGCATGGCTCTTCCTCCTTGAGCATCGAAGTAGGCTTGCCAACTCCAATTTACGAAAACGGACGTGTGGATGGCAAGTGACCTTCGATCTCGTTGACAGGGTATTCGTGGCTGGGGTAGTCTGGTCTAAAGGCGACGACGGAGAAGAGTACCGGAGAGACGGCGGCCAAGCGAGCCTGGTACGGTGAGAGCAGGCGCAGGCCGTCCCCGCGAAAATCCCTCCCGAGCCTCGGACCGAAAGGCGCGGCGAGCGCCGACTAGGCTCCGGCGGCCCCGCCAGCCGTTATCGCGGGCGGCCCGATGAGGCAAAGCCGGGCAGCGAGCGCCCTGCCGCGTGAAGCGGCCGGGAAGCAGGGTGGTACCGCGGGATATTATCCCGTCCCTACGTGGGGCGGGATTTTTTGTTGCCCGCGGCGAGGTCCGCGGGACAAGGAGGAGCCAGATGTTCGAACCGGTCAGCTCGAAGATGGACTTCCCGGCCATGGAGAGGGACATACTCCAGTGGTGGGACGACGCGGGCATAGTCGACAAGTACCTGCGGCGGAACGACGACTCGGACAGACGGTTCTCGTTCATCGACGGCCCGATCACCGCGAACAACCCCATGGGGGTCCATCACGCCTGGGGGCGCACCTACAAGGACCTGTTCCAGCGCTACAAGACGATGAAGGGGTTCCGGCAGCGCTACCAGAACGGATTCGACTGCCAGGGCCTGTGGGTCGAGGTTGAGGTCGAGAAGGAGCTGGGGCTCGAATCGAAGCGGGACATCGAGGAGTTCGGCATCGAGAAGTTCGTGGAGCTGTGCAAGGCCCGCGTCCGCAAGTACGCCGCCGTCCAGACGGACCAGTCAGTCAGGCTGGGCTACTGGATGGACTGGGACAACTCCTACTTCACCATGTCCGACGAGAACAACTACACGATCTGGCACTTCCTCAAGGTGTGCAGCGAGCGGGGCTGGGTCTACGAGGGCACCGACGTGATGCCCTGGTGCCCCAGGTGCGGCACCGGCCTGTCGCAGCAGGAGGTGGTGACCGAGGGCTACAAGGAGATCGTGCACCCCGGCCTGTACGTCAAGTTCCCGCTGTTGGACCGCGAGGGCGAGTCGCTGTTGGTATGGACCACCACGCCCTGGACGCTCACGGGCAACACCGGCGCGTACGTCCACCCGGAGCTGACGTACGCGAAGATCCGCACCGGCGAGGGCGACGTGCTGTACCTGCTCAAGAGCCGGCTGTCGGAGGTGAAGGGGGAGCACGAGATCCTCGAGGAGATGCCCGGCTCGGCCCTGGACGGCCTGCGCTATCGCGGCCCGTTCGACGAGCTGTCCGCACAGCGCGGCGTCGAGCACCGCGTCGTGCTGTGGGACGAGGTGAGCGAGACGGAGGGCACGGGCGTCGTCCACACGGCTCCGGGAGCGGGCGCGGAGGACTTCAAGATCAGCAAGGAGCGGGGCCTGGAGGTCATCGCGCCGCTGGACGAGTTTGGCGTCTTCGTGGACGGGTTCGACTGGCTCACCGGCAAGAGCGTATTCGACGTCAACGAGGCGATCTACGACAGCCTGAAGGACAAGGGCGTCTTCTTCCGGCTCGAGAGGTATCCGCACAGGTACCCGGTCTGCTGGCGGTGCGACACTGAGCTTGTCTTCCGGCTGGTCGACGAGTGGTTCATCTCCATGGACGAGCTGCGCGACAAGATCGCCGACGTGGCCAAGCGGGTCCGTTGGATACCGGCGTTCGGGCTCCAGCGCGAGCTCGACTGGCTGCGCAACATGGACGACTGGATGATCTCCAAGAAGCGCTTCTGGGGCCTCGCTCTCCCCATCTTCAAGTGCGGCGACTGCGGGCAGGTGGACGTGATCGGCAGCGAGACCGAGCTGGAGGCCCGGGCCGTCGAGGGCTGGGAGGAGTTCGCCGGACACTCGCCGCACCGCCCGTGGATCGACTCGGTGAAGGTCCAGTGCGCCGACTGCGAGGCGACCGTCTCGCGCATCCGCGACGTGGGCAACGTATGGCTCGACGCGGGCATCGTCCCCTACTCCACCATCGGCTACCGGGACGACCGCGACCACTGGAAGGACTGGTTCCCCGCCGACTGGATATCGGAGAGCTTCCCCGGCCAGTTCCGGGGCTGGTTCTACTCGCTTCTCGTGATGAGCACGGTGCTGGAGGACACGGAGCCCTTCCGGAACCTGTACAGCTACGCGACGATGCGGGACGAGAAGGGCGAGGAGATGCACAAGAGCAAGGGCAACGCCATCTGGTTCGAGGACGGCGCCGAGCGCATGGGCGTCGACTCGATGCGCTGGCTCTACTCGCGGCAGAGCCCCGTCGCCAACCTGAACTTCGGCTTCGGCACGGCGGACGAGGTTCGCCGCAGGTTCATCATACCCCTGTGGAACGTCTACTCCTTCTTCGTCACCTACGCCAACATCGACGGCTACGACCCCGCGACCGCCGGGCCGCCGGTGGAGCAGCGGCCCGAGCTCGACCGCTGGATACTCTCGGAGCTCAACAGCCTCACGAGGGACGTCACGTCCTCGCTGGACGGCTATGAGCCTGAGCCGGCCTCGCGGCGGATCGAGGAGTTCGTCGAGGACCTCTCCAACTGGTACGTGCGCCGGAGCCGCCGCCGCTTCTGGAAGAGCGAGTCGGACGACGACAAGCTGGCGGCGTACTCGACGCTGTTCGAGTGCCTGGAGACGGTCACGCGGCTGCTCGCGCCCTTCGTGCCGTTCGTCACCGAGAGCATCTACCGCAACCTCGCGAAGCCGCTCCCGGCCGCCCATGAGAGCGTGCACTTGGAGTCGTACCCGGAGGCCGACGAGAGCCTGATCGACGAGGACCTGTCCCAGGCGACGCGGCTCGCCATGAGGCTGTCGAGCCTCGGCCGGGCGGCCAGGAGCCAGGCTGGAATCAAAGTCCGCCAGCCGCTGGACCGCGCCCTGGTCAAGCTGCGCTCAGCCGACGAGGAGGCGGCTCTCGACCGTGTGTCGGCCCAGGTGTGCGAGGAGCTCAACGTCAAGGAGCTGGCCGTGCTCGACGATGAGAGCATGGTGTCGCGCTTCGACGTGCGGGCCGACATGTCGAAGATCGGCCCCAAGTACGCGCAGAGGACCCGGGAGGTACTCGCCGCCCTGTCATCGGCCGACCCGCAGGATGTGGCCCGGCAGGTCCTCGCGGGCAGCCCCGCCACGGTCGGCGAGTTCACCCTGGAGCCGGACGAGGTCGTGGTCACCAGCGGCGCGATGGACGGCTACTCGGTCTCGTCCGAGGGGGGCTACACGGTCGCGGCGCCCACCGAGATCAGCCGCGAGCTTCGCCTCGAGGGCGACGCGCGGGAGCTCGTGCACCTTGTGCAGAACCTGCGGCGCTCTGCCGGCCTCGACATCGCCGACAAGATAGTGACCTACTACGAGGGCGACCCGGCGCTGGACGAGGTTGTGCGCCGGCACGGCGGCTACATCCGCCAGGAGACGCTCTCCAACGCGGTCAGGCGTGAGAGCCCGCCGGAGGGAGCCCACGTGGAGGAGCACAAGGTCAACGGGCTTGACGCCCGGGTCGGGGTGGTCCGGGAGACGGCGAGCTAGGGAGGCTCTCGTCCGCATCGACCGTATCGCCGAGCGTCCGGAGAGTGAGCCCCCATCCTGACCTTCCCCCTCGGGAGACCTTTGAACAACCTGTTATTGCGCGCCCATATAGTCGTCGTTCCTGCGGAGGCAGGAACCCAGAGGGGCGAGGGGAGGGGTCTTCTCCCCGGCGCCACTGCGTTACGCAAGGGTCTCCTCGGGGGGAAGGGACAAGCGGATGCGAGCTAGCCGTTCAGCTCCGCCAGGTGGCCCTTCCAGTGGAAGGCGGTCATCCGCAGGCGCTGCGACGCCGGCCGCTCCGTACCGTCCTTCAGCACTACGACGGTGACCTCGGGGTCTTCGAGCTTGCGGACGGCTGCGACCATCCTGGCCTGGAGGTCCGTTAGCGTCTCGACTATGTCCGCCGTGCTGAGCCCGGCGGTGTCCGACGCCGCCCTGGCGTTCACCTCGTCGGTCGTCCCGGATATGCGGAACGGCTCGCCGCCCGCGAGCACCGACTCCATGCCCTCCGCGGACACCCGGTGCCAGAAGACCATGTGCCGCAGGACCCACTCGGCCTCGGGCTGCGCCCCGTAGTCGACACTCGAGAAGTAGGCGAGGCCTCCGGCGACTACCTGTTCGACGTCGGAGATCAGGTCTTCGATGCTGGTGCGCTCTGCCATGGCTGCTCCTGGTTGGATCGACTGTCCCGGCAAGGCGGGGTGGGCTTCAGGCACGCCCACATCAGGCCTGCTGGTACCAGCGATGTTGGGCCGCTACGACTGCTGCTGGGCCAGCTCTACGACCGTCGTGCGCACCTCGTTGTCGCGTATGTACTCGATGCTGACGCTGTCGCCGACGTCGTAGGACCAGAGCAGCTCCTGGTATGCGGCCCTGTCGGGTGTGGGTATGGCGTCTATCTTGGTAATGACGTCGCCGACCTGCATACCTGATCGGAATGCCGGCCCTCCACGGGCGACCGACGTGATTATCATGCCCTCGCTGGTGGCTTCGATCCGGTAGCGGGCAGCGATTGCGGGGGTGAGGTCCCGCCCGTTGAGGCCGATGGTGGGGCGCACCACGAAGCCGTCCTGTATCAGGATGTCTATGATAGGCGTGGCCACCGACGAGTTGATCGCGAAGCTGATTCCCTGGGCCTGCCGCAGGGTGGCCTGGTTTACCCCGACGACCTCTCCGTCCATGTTCACGAGCGGGCCGCCGCTATTCCCCACGTTCACCGCGGCGTCCGTCTGGATGAGGTCGTAGAAGACGCCCCTGGCAGTCTGTATGGAGCGGTCGAGGCCGCTCACGATGCCCAGGGTCACGGTCGGCCCGCCCTTCAAAGCGAGTGCATTGCCCATCGCCATAACCCAGTCGCCGACGCTCGGCTCGATGGAGGCCATTCTCGCGGCGGGCAGGCCGATTGCATCGATCTTCAGTACGGCGAGGTCGGTCCCGGCGTCCCTGCCGATCATCTGGGCGGCATAGCTGCGGCCGTTCGGGAGGTGGACCTTGACATTGTCCGCGCCCTGGACGACGTGCCAGTTGGTGACCACGTATCCGTCCGGCCGTATGACGAAGCCCGAGCCCGCCCCATCGGCGTCGAAGTCGTTGAAGAAGCCCGGGACGTCGCTCTCCGTGGTGATGGAGGCGACCCAGGGCGTCGCCGCCCTCACCAGCTCGGCGACCGAATGCTGCCCCAGGCCGGGCCCAAGGTCGAGCCGGATGGCCGGCTGCGCGGCGGGAACGGGCGTGGGCTCGGCTGTCGGCTCCGGGGCCGGCGTGGGTGTAACCACGACGGTGACCACGAGCGGCGGCGGCGGCGCGGTCGGCTCGGGGCCGGGGCCCTCCGACGACCCGCAGGCGACGGCGGCCAGGAGCAGTCCGGCCAGGTACGCGTAGAGGAGGGCTCTCATCCGATTCACAGCGCCCGCGACGGCTCCACCACCCGGAGCCGCACCCTGGAGAACCCCGTCCACAGGACCCTGGGATCATGCCTATGGCTTCCGAGGCTGGCGGCATACTGGGAGTAGCTTGCAGTCATGAGGGCCCCGAACAGCAGGATGATTGCGGACATGTAAGCCCAGGTCAGAAGGGCCATGATGTAGCCGACCGAGCCATAGATCACGTTGTATGCGAGGGGGAACGCCGAGAAGTACCAAACGAGGGCCTCGCTCACACCCGTCAGCGCCACGGCGGCCAGCAGGGCCCCCGGCCACACCTGGGCCATCCTGACCTCGGTGTTGGGGAGGTAGCGGTAGAGGACGGCGCAGATGCAGAACGCAGATACGAGGAATATGAGGGCCGGCGTGAGGGCCCAGACGAAGTTGGTCAGGTAGACGGTCTCGGGCGCCAGGAAGAGTATGATATCGCGCAGCACGACCAGTACGGGAGCGCTGAAGAGCGTAGCTATCAGCAGGAGTCCAGCTCCCAGCACCAGGGTGAAGTCGATCAGGCGCTCCTTGATAAAGGGCCGCGTCTGGTTGATACCCCACGCGGCGTTGATGCCCTTCCTGATGGCGCCAAATGCCGCGGTTGCCGCGGTGAACAGTCCAAGTATGCTGGCGGCTCCGGTTATCGCCCTGGCCTCCACAACCTCATGCATCGTATCTCTGATGAATTCGCTGGAGATGGGCAGGGTCTCGGCCAGCCGCACGGCCAGCTCCTCATGCTCCGCCTCCGGTCCCAACACGAACCCTAGCACCGAGATCATGGCCAGGAAGAGTGGAAAGAGCGAGAAGAGCATGTAGAAGGCGATGGCACCTGCTATGTGAGAGCAGTTCCTCATCAGGAAGGTGTTGATCGATTCAACCAGGAAGAGTACGAATCTGACGAAAGCCATGTGCCGCCATGCTGCCGTATGGGGGTTTCTTCACGCCCCTAAGTCGAGGCTAACGAAGCCCCGCGCACCATGTCAAGCCGACCGGCCCGGTGCTGGGGACCTGCAGCCGTTCGGGTTGCATCGACAGGGCGATGCCGCCGCCGCCCCGTGTGTGGTACCGTATCGGGACGATGCGGCCAGGCCGCAACTGGGCCTGCTCCCATGAGGCCGGCTACGCCATCCCGGGAGCCCGTGCGGGCGCCCAAGCAGGAGAGAGCCAATGACCACGCGAGAGGAAGTACGAGAGCGCATGGCGTCGGACGGGGTGGAGTACATCCTCGTCCAGTTCGTGGACATCAACGGCTCGCCCAAGGTCAAGATGGTGCCCGCCTCTCACCTGGACGACGTCATCGACGAGGGAGCCGGGTTCGCCGGCGCGGCCCTCTGGGGACTCGGGCAGGGGCCCCACTCCCACGACATGCTGGCCCGGGTCGACCTGGACAGCTACACGTTCGTCCCGTGGCGCGAGGGCGTGGCAAGGTTCGCGGGCGACCTGTTCGTGGACGACGAGGCCCACCCGTACTGCGCGAGGCAGAACCTGAAGCGTGTGCTCGGGGAATGCCGCGACGAGGGGTACGAGTTCTACGTAGGCATCGAGCCTGAGCACTTCCTGGTAACCCGCAAGGACGACGGCTCGATCGAGGTCTGGGACCCCAGCGGCGTGGACACCCTGGCCAAGCCGTGCTACGACTTCAAGGGCATCTCTAACGTGATGGACTACCTGAAGGACGTGATGGACGGGATGGCCCGCGTGGGCTGGGACGCCTACCAGTCGGACCACGAGGACGCGAATGGACAGTACGAGATCAACTTCGTGTACAGCGACGCGCTGACGACCGCCGACCGCTACACGTTCTTTAAGATGATGACGAGCCAGTACGCCCAGCGGTACGGCGCAATAGCGACGCACATGGCCAAGCCGTTCTCCGACCGCACGGGCAGCGGCGGGCACGTGCACTTCCACGTGGAGGACGCATCGACTGGCGAGAACCTGTTCCTGGACGAGGACGACAAGCAGGGCCTGGGTCTGTCGGAGTTCGCCTACCACTTCATAGGCGGTATCTTCGCCCATGCCCCGGCGCTCTGCGCCATCACCTCGCCGACCGTGAACTGCTACAAGCGGCTCCAGATCGGCGCGGGGCTGTTCGGCACCCAGTCGGGCTACACGTGGACTCCGGCATTCGTATCGTACGGAGACAACAACCGCACCCAGATGATCCGCACGGCGGGCCCAGGCCACCTGGAGGACCGCACGGTCTCGGCGGCGTGCAACCCTTACCTGGCGTTCGCGGCCTACGTCTCGGCGGGGCTGGACGGCGTGCGGAACAAGATGGACCCGGGCGAGGCGAATCTCGGCAACTTGTACTCCCTGAGCCTGGAGGAGATCGCGCGCAGGGGCATCCGCACCCTGCCGCAGAGCCTGAACGAGGCGATCGGGGAACTCCGGGCCGACGTGGTCGTGCAGGAGGCGCTCGGGCCCATCTACGACGAGTTCGTCAGCATCAAGGAGGCGGAGTGGAACGAGTACCACAAGCAGGTCTCCCAGTGGGAGATCGACCGCTACCTGACCATGTTCTAGCCGAGGGGACATAGAATGAGATTTGTCGTAACAATTGAGAGGGACGAAGACGGCATCTTCGTTGCCGAGTGCCCATCCATTCCGGGGTGCGTCAGCCAGGGCGAGACGCGAGACGAAGCGATCGCGAACGTCCAAGATGCGATCCGCGGGTGCCTCGAGGTGCGTGCCGAACGGGGAATGCCACTAACGGTTGCCACGTACGAGGTCGAGATTCCGGTCTGATGGCCGGTCTGCCGATCCTCAGCGGGCGAGAAGTAGCCAGAGTCTTCGAGAGGCTGGGCTGGGAAGTCGCTCGGCAACGAGGTAGCCATATAATCATGGTCAAGATAGGACATCCGGCTACTCTTTCGGTGCCCGATCATCGTGAAGTTGCCAAGGGCACTCTGAGGAGCCTGATTCGACGATCACGAATCAGCCTGGATGACTTCGTGGACGCCAGGTAGTAGGGGGCGAGTTCAAATACATGGCATTCCTGGTTAACTGCCCCAACTGCGGTGAGCGCAACGTGTACGAGTTCCGGTTCGGCGGGGAGATCGTCCGCCGGCCGGAGCCGTCCGACGATACCGCCGTGTGGATGAAGTACTTCTACGCGCGCCGCAACGTCGCGGGCGAGCAGAAGGAGTGGTGGTACCACAGCCTCGGGTGCCGTAGGTGGTTCGTCGCCGAGCGCGACACGCGGACGAACGCGATCGGCTCTACGCGATGGCCCGGGGAGGTCCAGGCTTAGTTGCCTATACCATCCGACCACGGCCGCCTGCCCGCCGCGTCTCACCACGTCACAGACAGGGACCGCCCGGTCATCTTCGAGTTCAACGGGCGTGAGTTCCAGGCCTACGAGGGCGACACGATAGCCTCCGCTCTCTACGGGGCCGGAGTTCGCATATTCTCCCGCAGCTTCAAGTACCACCGGTCGCGTGGCCTGCTCTGCTTTGCCGGGGCCTGCCCCAACTGCCTGATGAGCGTCGACGGCGTCCCGAACGTTAGGGCCTGCGCGACCCGCGTCGAGGCGGGAATGCACGTGCGCCACCAGAACGCGTGGCCGTCGCAGGAGCGCGATTTTCTCTCGGTGCTAGACAGGCTGGGCCGGCTGATGCCTGTTGGTTTCTACTACAAGACGTTCCACACGCCAAAGCTGTTCTGGAAGGCGGCCAGGCCCATTATCCGTCAGGTCGCCGGCCTGGGCCGCGTCGGACAGGACCCCAGTCCGGGCCCGCATCACCACGAGTTCCGTCACGCTGAGGTCGCCGTGGTCGGCGGCGGACCGGCCGGCATGGCCGCAGCCCTCGCAGCCTCCGTGGGCTCGAGAGTCATCCTGGTCGACGATCAGCCGAGCCTGGGCGGCAGCCTGCGGTACGACTCCCGGGCGCGCGTCCGCCTCCCCGGCATGGGCGAAACATCCGCCCTCGACACCGCCCGCAGGCTTGCCGCGGAGATCGAGGCCAGCGACCGCATCGAAGTCCTCTCGGACGCGACGGCCTTCGGCCTGTACGAGGGCCGCCTCCTTGGGATCACCCAGGGTGACTCCATGATCAGGGTGAGAGCCGGGCGGGTGGTGATAGCCACGGGTTCGCACGAGACGCCGCTGGTATTCGACCGGAACGACATACCCGGCGTAATGCTCAGCACCGGGTTGCAGAGGCTGATCAATCTCTACGGCATCAGGCCCGGCACCACTGCGATGGTGGCGACTACGGGCGATCAGGGGTACTACGCCGCCCTCGACCTGCTGGAGGCGGGGATGAGGGTTGCGGTGCTGGCCGACAGCCGCCCAACCTTCCCGGATGAACTGGACGCCGCCCGCGAGCTCAGGAACCTTGGCGTGCTCGTCCTTCCGTCCCATACCCTGGCGAGGGCCGAGGGCGTGAAGAAGGTCGTCGGCGGCGTCGTCTCCAAGCTCCAGGACGGCAGGACGACGACGGAGGAGCGCCAGTTCGACGTGGACGTCATCGCCATGTCTGGCGGCTTCGAGCCCGCGTCCGCGCTCCTCCAGCAGGCCGGCGCAAGGCTGGCCTACGACGAAGCATCCGGGGATGCGCGGCCGTCCGAGCTGCCCGAGGGCGTGTTCGCGGCGGGCGGCGCCGCGGGCGCCCGGAGCCTGGAAGAGGCGGTGCTGCAGGGCCGTCTCGCCGGCGCTGCTAACCCCACCGCCGAGCTACGAACGAGTGCCCAGGCCGCCCGCTCGGAGGCTGTAGCCGAATCACTCGAGTCGCAGCCGCCATTCTCGGGCATCCAGGGCTCGAAGCAGATCGTCTGCTTCTGCGAAGACGTGACGTCCAAGGACATCGCCACCGCGGTCGACGAGGGGTTCCGGGACATCCAGATCCTGAAGCGCTACAGCACGGTGACGATGGGCCCCTGCCAGGGGAAGATGTGCCACAGGAACTTCGTCGACATCGCGGCGGCGCACACAGACAGCTCGGCGGACGACCTGGGTTCGACCACGTCGCGTCCTCCCCTGCAGCCCGTGAGCCTGGGCACGCTGGCCGGGCCGGCGCACATACCGGTCAAGCGCACGCCCCTGGACCGCCGGCACAGGGCGCTCGGCGCGGAGATGTTCGACTCGAACATGTGGCAGCGGCCGCGGCTCTACGGCGAAATGCGGGACGAGGCTATGGCCGTGCGGAACGCCGTCGGCATCATCGACGTGAGCACGCTCGGCAAGCTCGACGTGCGGGGCAGGGACGCGCCCGCCCTGCTCGACCGGCTCTACACCCACAACTTCTCGACCCTGCGGAACGGGCGCGTCCGCTACGGCGTACTGTGCTCGGACAACGGCACAATCATGGACGACGGCACGGTAACGAGGCTCTCGGACGACCGGTACTTCGTCACCACGTCCACGGCCAGCGTCGAGGCAATCGAGGAGTGGTTCAAGTGGTGGATGGCGGGTGGCGACGCGTGCGCCTACGTCACCAACGTCACGTCGGGGTACGGGGTCATCAACGTCGCGGGCCCGCGGGCGAGGGAGACGCTGGCAAAGCTGACCGACGTCGACCTGTCCCCGAAGGCCTTCCGCTACATGCGGGCGCGGGAGGGCGACGTCGCCGGTGTGCCAACCCTGATGCTGCGCATCGGCTTCGTGGGCGAGACGGGCTGGGAGTTGCACTTCCCCGCCGAGTACGGCGAGCACGTGTGGGACGCGCTGATAGACGCCGGCAGCGAATTCGGCATATCGCCCTTCGGCACCGAGACCCAGCGGGTGCTCCGGCTGGAGAAGATGCACATCATCCCCAACCAGGACACGGACATGGTCAGCAACCCGCTCGACGCCGGGATGAAGTGGGTCGTGCGGATGGACAAGGACGATTTTATCGGGCGCGGCGGGCTGGCAGCCGCCATGGAGCGCCCGGCAAAGAGCCTCCTGGTCGGCTTCGTGATGCAGAACGGGGCGGTCCCTCACGACGGGGACGCCGTCGTTGCCGACATGGCCCCCGTGGGACGGGTCACCAGCTCGAGGCTGAGCCCCACCATGGGCAAGGGCTTCGGGTACTGCTGGGTGCCCGCCGGCATGGCAGAGCAGGGAACGACCATACACATCCGCACCGACGGCGTCATTTCGCCCGCCGAGGTGCGCACCGAGCCCTTCTACGACCCCGAGGGCAAGAGGCTGAGGGCATAGCGATGGCGGCAACCAGGCCCCTGGCGCTCAGCGCGCTCCACCACGTCCACCTCTCGCTCGGCGCGGAGATGGAGGAGAGCTACGGCTGGCTCAGGCCCGCCGGGTACACGACGCCCGAGTCCGAGGTCGAGGCGGTGCGCCGCGGCGTAGGCCTGTGCGACACGAGCCCATCGGGCAAGCTCCTGCTCCACGGCGAGGTCGACCGGTACGTCATGGAGGGACTGCAGCAGGGCGGCCCCGAGGAGCCGGGCGAGGCCGGACTGATGCAGTTCACCGAGGACTCCGGCATCGGCGACATCCTGGCCGCGCGACTGACCGCAGACGAGGCCCTGCTGATCACCGCCCCAAACCAGTCCTCCATGGTGGCCGAGACGCTCGGCGACATGGCGGACGGGTGCGCCCACTCCGTCGACATCACCTCGGCCAGGACGGGTATCTGCATCGCGGGGCCCGCGGCCCAGGGCACCCTTGCGGCAGTCACCGAAGTCGACACATCCCCCCACGGCTTCCCCGACATGAGCTGCGCCCAGGGGAGCATCTCCCAGGTCCACGCCACCCTCATACGGCACGATTTGGGCAACGTACCCCGCTACTACGTATACGTAGACCGCGCATACGGCGAGTACATGTGGGAAACCCTCACCGAGGCCGGCACCCGCTACGGCATAACCCCCTTCGGCACCACCGCCCTCAGCCAGCTGCAACCGCAGAGTCCGCAGAGGTCGCAGAGTTAGGAATGGTAAAAGAGGAGCGGAGACTGAATCGGCTTACTGACGCTGCCATCGGCGCCGCCATCGACGTGCATAAGGCCCTTGGGCCGGGCTTGCTCGAATCGGCTTACGAGGCTTGTCTGGTATTCGAACTGGCAGACAGGGGGCTAGAGGTCGAACGCCAGAAGCCTGTCCCCGTGGTCTACCGCGACGTAACTCTGGATGTCGGATACCGGCTCGATCTCCTGATCGAGAGATCCGTCATAGTGGAAGTCAAGGCGGTGGAGCATCTTGAACATGTCCATACCGCTCAGCTTCTGTCATACCTGAAGCTGAGCGGCCTCAAGGTTGGTCTGCTCATCAACTTCAACGTCGCAGTGTTGAAGAGTGGGCTTAAGCGCATCGTCAACGACTTCCCTGAATCTCCTAAGACTCCGCGCCCTCAGCGTTCTCAGCGGTGAAATGATGGTATTCAGGAAGAACAAGATGTGGGGCAGGCATGCGCTGAAAGACTCGTACGATGTGGTGATCATCGGCGGGGGGGTGCATGGGCTGTCCACCGCCTACTACCTGGGCAAGATGGGCATCACCGACGTGGCCGTGCTGGACAAGGACTACCTGGGCGGAGGCGCGAGCGCGCGGAGCACCGCCATCATCCGGTCGAACTACCTGACCGCCGAGGCGATCCCCTTCTTCCGCGAGAGCCACAAGCTGTACCAGGGGCTGGCGAGCGAGCTGGGGTTCAACCTGCTGTTCGACGAGATGGGCAGGCTCGACATCGGCCACTCCGAGTCGTCCGTCTACTGGCTGCGGCTGCGGGCCGAGTTCAACCAGCTGCTGGGCGTCGACAGCCGCATCATCGGCCCGGCCGAGATCAAGGAGATCGTCCCGCCCATCGACCTGCGGGAAGGCAAGCCGCTGCCCATCATGGCCGCGCTCTACCACCCGCCGGCGGGAGTGGTGAGACACGACGCGGTCGTATGGGGCATGGCCCGCGGCGCCGACCGGGCGGGGATCGAGCTGCACCCGTTCACCGAGGTGACGGGCATCACCCGCGAGAACGGGCGCGTCACCGGCGTCGAGACGCCGTCGGGGCGGATCGGCGCGGGCGTGGTGGTGAGCGCGACCGCAGGCTGGACGTCGACGATCACGGCGATGGTCGACCTGGACGTGCCGATCGTCACGTTCCCCCTCCAGGCATGCGTAACCGAGCCGGTCAAGCCCTACGTCCACACGACAATCTCGTCGGCGGACCTGCACGTCTACGTGTACCAGACCGACCGGGGCGAGCTCGTCATAGGCGGGCCGGTGGACCCGTACTCCACATACAGCCAGAAGTCGACCCTCGACATGCTGCACGAGCTGGCGGCCAGCACGCTGGAGCTGCTGCCGGAGCTACGCGACATCAAGATCCTGAGGCAGTGGGCGGGCCTGTGCGACATGACCCCCGACTACGCGCCGATCATGGGCAAGGTGGACGGGCTCGACGGGTTTATACTCAACTGCGGCTGGGGCACGTGGGGATTCAAGGCCGCCCCGGCCTCGGGCAAGACCACCGCCGAGCTGATCGCGACCGGCAGGACGCCGGAGCTGATCGAGAACTTCAGCCTGCACAGGTTCGACGACAACAGTCTCGTGAACGAGCGCGCCGCCGCCATAGCCGCCGCGATTCACTAGCCCACGGGCGCCGGAAGTCCCGGCTTAGAGCAGGGCCCTGCCCCAGTCCGGCAGCTCCGTCCGGCTCATATCGTGTCCCAGGCGAGAGCGGACAGTCACGATCTCCCCGATATGGATGTAGTGGTGGGCGGTGATCCGCATCAGGGCGTACCCAAGCCGGAGGCCGGTGCCGCGCAGTAGCTCTATAGAGCCGTCGTAGGGGATGACCCGGTCGAGGTCAGCCTCGTCGACGGTGTCCAGGAATCTCCTCGCCGCGTCCCGCACCTCGACCGCCGCGTTCAGGACAGTAGGCCAGTCCAACGCCTCCCCGCCGCCTGCGCGGAACTCGGGCGAATCGATGACCGGATGGGGCGACAGGCCCTGGAAGTTCACGTTGATCCACGAGTCGACCATGTGGGTGACGTGCCCCAGCGTCCATGCGATGGCGCTGCTCCCGTGCGAGCGCGTCACGGCCTCCTCGGGAGTCAGCCCGTCGATGGCCCTATACAGGTCGGCCCAGGACTCATAGGTCAATAGGACTAGCTTCGCGGTCATATGCTGGGGCTGTCGGGACTCTCGCCTCGCTCGGCGCACATAGACAGATAGTCGTCAACGGAGAATCTGAACTCCCTGTTCAGCTCATCCACGGAGGTCCCCTCAAAGAAGATCAGGTCGCGGGTGTTGATTACGCGCCCATGGAAGACCCCTGCGTCGTCGTCGAACTCCACTTTCGCCCGATACCCCATATAGCTAATCATCTCCAACCCTTTGAGATGCCATGATCATGTGGCTGCCCGTATCTACGAACCCAGGCCGCCTATTCAACTCCCGCTCGATGCGGACAACAGTAGACCAAGCCTGCCGGTCACCAAGAGCCTCGTCTAGGCTCGTCGATCCTTCAAACGCCGTCACGTTGCTTCCGGCCAGCTCCAACGTCCGACAGCCGGGCAGCAACGAACGCAGCTCGTCACTCGTATACAAGTGCATCGGTGGGTGTTCCATGTTCACTCTTGGCGAGAAAAACCCAGGGAGATCGCCATCTTCAGCGACGCGCCAGAGGTGCCACCCTTCAGGGTCTTCGAGGACAGGCATCGTTGGTAGGCGAACCAAGTTAGCCATCCGGCCATACCTGCTCATCACACTGATGAGGAGGGTACCTCCCGCCCGAACGACTCGCACGAGCTCGGAGGCAGCTCTATCCCGCTCCTCGCACACGTATGAGAGAGCGCCACCGTAGCAGACTACTACATCGAAATGCCCGTCAGGAAAGCGCGACAAATCCGTGATGTCGCCGGTCACGAAGTCGATGCCCCTGTCTAACAGTCCCTTCTTGCGGATGTTCTCCTCCGCAAGTTGAAGCTGGCGCTTTGACAGATCCAGAGCAGTGACGGCCGCTCCCAGTGTTGCGATTGTGGCGGTGAACCTGCCTGGGCCGCATCCGGCGTCGAGCACCCGGTCTCCGCTGTGGACATGCCGCAGGATGAAGTCGTTGTGGACTATGGCTTGAAGGCGGCCGTATGCCGTGGCCTCGAGTCTATCCCACTCGAGAGTTCCATATGCGTCGTAGAAGTCACTTGTGTAGCCCGGGTCGTACATACTCTACCCGACCATCGTAGCATGTAGAATCAGCGCTCAGACCCCGACATGAGGAACACATAAATGACTCTTGGCGAGCCCCTATCTGTTGCGTTGATTGGGACCGGGAACCGGTCGCGGCTGGTCTATCAGCCGCTCTTCGAGGCGCTGGAGCCTTGGATGAAGCTGGTGGCGGTGTGCGACCCGGTGCGCGAATCGGCCGATGTCTTTGCCGAAGCGGCGGGCGTTCCCGCCTTCTACGACCTCGCGGATCTGGTCAGGGCCCGCCCCATGGAAGCGGCGCTGGTCGTCACGCCGGTCCCTTCACACCACTCGATTGCCGTCTATCTCCTGTCCCACGGCATTCCGGTGAACGTCGAGACCAGCATGTGCAGCCTGCTCGTCCAGGCGCAGGAGATGGTGGCCGCCGCCCGCGACAACAACACCGTCCTGCGGGTCGGCGAGAACTTCTTCCGGTTCCCCTTCGACAGGATGATGCGCCTGGTAGCCGACGACGGCTTCGTCGGCCCCATCAAGCGGCTCACCTGCTGGCACGACCATACCGGGTACCACAACAACTCGCGCTGGATCTCGTTCTTCGGCGCGCATCCGGTTGCGGTGCAGGCCATTACTCACACCATGCCCGCCGCGGGTCACTACCAGCTGCCCCACCGCTACTACGAGACCGAGTCCTACCGCGCCCACTTCTTCTGGTTCCCCGACGGCGCACTGGTGATCGACCACTCCGGGAACATGAAGAGCATGCTGGGTCGGTACCCGCGCCCCGGGTACACGGAGCTGGCCGGGGCCCGCGGATCCATTGTCCAGCAGGCCCTGGAGAGGGGCATAGGGAGGGCCGAGGTTCGCTATTGCAGCGACGAGGCGCTCATGGACGGCGCCGGCGTCGCCGATCAGGTCTTTCCCATCGAGCACGTCAACGACGGCGACGACTGGCTCTCGTCACACGTCGACCTGCCCACCGGACGGGTCGAGTACGTCAACCACCACCGACCTGGCCGTACCGCCTACAACGCCCGGGAATACTACGGCGCGGCGGTCATGGGGCACCTCGTCGACTTCGCCGAGACCGTCCGCGGGGTGCGCGCGTCCGAGTACACGGACCGCGACGCGCTCATGGCGATGATGATGGAGGTCGCCACGCGCGAGTCGGCCCTCAACAAGGGCCAGCGCCTAGACCTGCCCCTCGAAGGCGACCTAGAGAGCGAGGCGCTGCTGCGTGCGGAACAGAAGCGGGAATACGGCGTCGACCCCCTCGACATAGAGGCGATGATGTCGATCAGGTACCCTCAGCCGTAGCTGCTTAGTCGCGCCAGACTTGCCGCAGCAGGCGGAGCCAGTTGCCGCCGAGTATCTTCGACACGTCCTCGTCCGAGAACCCGCGCCCGAGTAGCTCGGTGGCTATGTT
Source organism: Dehalococcoidia bacterium (assembly GCA_965116315.1). GTDB lineage: Bacteria > Chloroflexota > Dehalococcoidia > Lucifugimonadales > CAJWER01. Next base: position 3,034,233 of record OZ220672.1, on the reverse strand, counting down.
GGCCATCTTGTCGGGCGTCTCCAGCCCCTCGGGGTGGGCCGGCACGTCGGGGTACTCCAGCCGCCGGGGCGAGAACTTCGTGCCCTGCTGCGACATGAGAACGTCGAACCACTCGCTGGTCTGGTCCTGTGTGTAGTCGGTGCCGATGCCCACGTGGTCGACCCCGACGCGCTCCACCATGTCCTCGATGGCGTCTCCGAAGTCGGCCAGCGTCGACTCCCAGCCCTTGCGCAGGAAGGGCGGCCAGGCTGTCGCGCCGACAACCCCGCCCTTCTCGGCTAGGAGCTTCAGGGCGTCGTCGGTCTTGTTGCGGCGGTTGTCGACGAACGAGCGGGCGTTGGCGTGGGTGCAGGCGACCGGCACATTCGACAGCTCGATCGTGTCCAGCGTGGTCCGGTCGCCCACGTGGGACAGGTCGATCAGGATGCCGAGCCGGTTCATCTCCTTCACGGCGTCCATGCCGAAGTTGCTCAGGCCCTCGTCGTTCCGCTCCCAGCAGCCGTTGCCCAGCAGGTTGCGCTCGTTGTAGGTCACCTGGATGACGCGCACGCCGAGCCTGTGGAAGAGCTCGAGCCTGTCCAGGTCGTTCTCGATGGGCGTGGCGTTCTGCCAACCGAAGATGACGCCGGTCCGGCCGGTGGCCTTCGCGTCCAGGATGTCCTGCACGGTGGTGACCTGCGAGACGGTGTCCGAGCGCTCCCGGAACCGCCGCAGCCAGCCCTTGATGTTGTCCATCGTCTCGGCATAGTGCTCCCACACGGCGATGGTCGCGTTGATGGCGGTGACATTCCCGTCGTGCAGGCTCTCGTACACCGCAGGGCTCTGCCAGTTGCTGACGTTCAGCCCATCGATGACGACAGACTCCTGATATACATCGGCTGCTTTGGGTTCGCTGGTCAACTGAGTGCCTCCCTTACAGGTCGAGCAGGTTGCGGGCGATGATCATGCGCTGGATCTCGGTCGTGCCCTCGTATATTTCGGTCACCCTGGAGTCGCGGTACAGGCGCTCGGCGACTGTGGGGGCGAAGTAGCCGGTGCCGCCGTGTATCTGCACGGCCCTGTCGGCGGACCGCACGGCGAGTCTGGAGGCGAACAGCTTGGCCATCGACGCCTCGGTCACGAACGGCAGCCCCTCGTCGCGCAGGGTGGCGGAGCGCATGACGAGGCCCCGGGCCGCCTCGATGTCCGTGGCCATGTCGGCAAGCTGCCACTGCAGGCCCTGGAAGTCGACGAGCCGCTGCCCGAATGCCTCCCTGCCGCGCGCGTACTCCACCGAGGAGTCGTACGCCGCCTGGGCGAGGCCGACGCACTGAGCCGCGATCCCGATGCGGCTGGAGTTCAGCACGTCCATCGTCTCCCGGAATCCCTGCCCCTCGGCGCCGATCAGGTTCCCTGCGGGCACGGCGCAGTCCTCGAAAACCAGCTCTGCGGTCGACGTGGCCCTCATGCCCAGCTTGCCGTGCTGGGGGATGATCGTGAAGCCGTCAGTGCCCCGCTCGACTACCAGCGCGTCGATGCCGCGGGTGCGCTGCTCCCTGTCGTGGGTCGCGAGGATGACGAAGGTCTCGGCCTCCTCGGCGTTGGTCGTGAACAGCTTGCTGCCGTTCAGCACGTAGCGGTCGCCCCGCTTCTCGACCGTCGTGCGCATGGCGGCCGAGTCGCTGCCGGACTGGGGCTCGGTCAGGGCGAACGCGCCGATCTTCTCGGCGCGTGCGAGGGGAGGCACCCAGCGCTCCTTCTGCTCGGCCGTGCCGAATCGCAGGATGAAGTGGAGGCACAGTCCCAGGTGGGCGACGTAGATCACGCTCGTGGAGCCGCAGCCCCGCGCTATCTCCTCGACGGCGATGGCGAGCTGGCGCGTAGTCCCGCCGCTGCCGCCGTACTCCTCGTCGACGGTCAGGCCGAACAGGCCCAGCTCGGCCAGCTCGCGCACGTTGTCCCAGGGGAACTCGCCCCGCTCGTCGTAGTCGGGGGCGCGCGGCGCGAGGACCTCGTCCGCAAACTCGCGGACCATGGACTGGAGCAGCCGTTCGTCCTCGGACAGCAGCTCGGAGCTCATCGCGTAGGGCCAGCCTCTTCGGTAGTCATGGACGCCGGTATTGTACTACCTCGCCCGGCCGCTTGCGCCGGCGCGGTCCCTCGTAAGCCGGGGCCCCGTCTGCTACGCCTCGCGCCCGATGCGGCCCTTGGGACTGCGATTTAAGTTGACACCGCCTTCGTGTGTTGATACGCTGTTTCGGCTGCAAGCACGAGCTTGCAGCTTCGCGTTTCATGGGGTTGGGCGCGTTGCACATTAACGTCTCGCAGTTGCTCAAGGAGCCGACCGGTGCGGTTCGCACCTACGACGTGGCCGAGCAGATCACGCTCGTCGGCGCCGTTCACACGGTCCGCGGGTCTGTGAAGCTGTTCAGGGCGGGCGACGGCCTGTGGGTAACCGCGGAGCTGGAATCGAGCCTGCCGTGCACGTGCAGCCTGTGCCTGGAGGAGTACGCCCAGCCGATTGAGTTGATCATCGACGAGGAGACCCTGTCCCCCGGCGCGCTCGAGGAGGAGGAGAGCGAACGGCTCAGGATCGACGAGGACATACTCGATCTCACTGAGGCCGTTCGACAATACCTGGAATTAGCCGCCCCAATGAAGCCCATCTGCCGCCCAGGCTGCAAGGGCATCTGCCCCGGGTGCGGCGCAAACCGCAATGATGGGGCCTGCGGCTGCGACTCCGTACCACGGGACCCGCGATGGGGAGCGCTGCTGGCCATGGCGGCGAACGGGGCAGACAGAGAAGAGAGCTAGGACAATGCCACCACTTCCAAAGAAAAAGCACTCCAAGGGACGCAAGGGCAAGAGGGCAGCTCACCACGCCCTCAAGCGACTGCACGTCTCCTCCTGCCCGCAGTGCGGAAAAGCGTACAGGCCTCACCGGGTGTGCGCCCCGTGCGGCTACTACAACGGCCGCGAGGTCGTCGCGGTCAAGTCCTCCGAGGTCGAGTAGGCCGCGGCTTAGGCCGCCCAGGACTATGGGCTTCATGTTTCCAAAGGCGAGGGGTGATCGCGGCGTGGGCTACCTGTTCCCTGGACAGGGGTCCCAGTCGGTTGGGATGGGGACGCAGCTCTACGACATGTCCTCGGCGGCGCGGTCCGTCTTCCACGAAGTGGACATGGCGCTGGGCCGGCCGCTCACCAAGCTCGTGTTCAACGGCCCCGAAGACCAGCTCCGCGACACCATGAACGCCCAGCCGGCCATCATGGCCGTAAGCCTCGCGACCACCATGGCGATGGAGGAGAGGCTCGGGCCCGACGGGATGCCGCCTCCGGCCTTCATGGCCGGCCACAGCCTCGGCGAGTTCACCGCCCTCGCCGTTGCCGGGGTGCTGGAGGTCGGAGAAGCCGCCAGGCTCGTCCAGGAACGGGGCAGGCTGATGCAGGCGGCATGCGAGCAGCAGCCGGGCGGCATGGCCGCGGTGTTCGGGCTGGACCTGGACACAATCGAGGAGATCGCGCGCGAGACAGGCACCTACGTTTCGAACATCAACACCGCCGAGCAGGTCGTCATCAGCGGGGACCTGCTGGCGATAGCCCAGGCGCTCGACCTGGCGTCGGCGCGAGGCGCAAAGAGGACCGTGCCCCTGAGAGTCGGAGGCGCATTCCACTCGGCCCTGATGGAGCCCGCCCAAGAAGGGCTGATACGGGCCGTCAGCGACGTACGGTTCAGCAACCCGAAGGTCCCGATAGTGGGGAACTGCACGGGCCGGCCCCTGACCACGGCGGAGCAGGTCAAGAGCGAGGTCATCAGCCAGATTTCGAGCTGCGTCCAGTGGAAGCGCTCCATGGACTATATGCTGGGGGCCGGCGTGGCGCGATTCATCGAGATAGGGCCTGGAAGGACGCTCAGCGGCATGGCGAAGAGGATAGACCGGTCCGTCTCCTCCGTCAGCATCAGCGACATGGACTCGGTCATCTCGCTCGGGGCGAAGTAGCCGCCCTGCCGCGATTCACCCAGCCTCGTGTTTGCATAGGTTCGACGACGTGACGACCACAGCGACGCCCTATACGACGCGACGGCGGGCACGGGTCCTGGCTCTCCAGGCGCTCTACGAGATCGACGGGTCGGCTCACGACCCCGAGAGCGTCTTGGCCCAGCGGGTCCGGGAGATGGCCAAGCCCCAGGCCGTGGAGGCGTTTGCCCGCAAGATAGTCCGGGGGGTCCTTGAGAATCTCGAGGCGATAGATAGTATTATAGGAACGCATGCCCCTGCATGGCCCATACGCCAGCTCGCGGCGGTCGACCGCAATCTCCTGAGGGTGGCGGTCTACGAGCTGGCGATCGACGGGGATACGCCTCCCAGGGTGGCCATCAACGAGGCTGTGGAGATTGGCAAGACGTTCGGCTCCGACGCGTCTTTCAGGTTCGTGAACGGCGTGCTGGGGTCCATTCTGGCCGAGCGGCAGGCGTCCGGCGAGGCTGACATAAACGGCAAGGCGATGGAGGTGGTCGATGTCAACGGTTCTTGAGCGAGTCCAGACCGTGGTTGCGGACAAGTTGAGCGTGGAGACGGACGAGGTGGTGCCCGATGCCTCGTTCACCGAGGACCTGAACGCCGACTCCCTCGACCTCGTGGAGTTGATCATGGCCTTCGAGGAGGAGTTCGGCACGGACGACACTCCCATCGAGATCTCCGACGAAGACGCCGAGGGCATCACGACAGTCCAGGCAGCCATCGACTACTTGAAGGAACACGGCGTCTCCGACTAGTCCGCCAGCCCGGCGCGGGCCTCGGGGCGCTCCGGATCCGGCCATGGTGCAGGCGTCCTGCTCGACCTCTTCCCCCCGAGGGGAAGATTGAGCCTGTCCTGAGCCTGTAGAAGGGATGGGGGCTCTCCCGCCCGCGGCATACCTCTCGTTGACGATGCGAGCGGCTTGTTGGTACGATTCGCCCACACTCCCCGAGGCGCGCCCTAATGCCGCAGTACGACCTTCTGGTCCGCGAGATCCACGACTGTACACGCTGCTCCCTCGCGGGCAAGCGCACACAGGCCGTCCCGGGTGAGGGCTCCCTGGACGCCGACATCGTCTTCATTGGGGAGGGCCCGGGCTTCAACGAGGACAGGGAGGGCCGGCCCTTCGTCGGCCCGGCGGGCAAGCTCCTCGACGAGCTGCTGGCATCCATTGGCCTGGCCCGGGGGGATGTCTACATCACGAACATGATCAAGTGCCGCGCCCCCAACAACAGGGACCCCCTGCCGGGCGAGATCGCAAGCTGCAAGCCGTTCCTCGACCGCCAGCTTGAGATGATCGGCCCCAAGGTGATCGTGACACTGGGGCGCTACTCCTTCCAGCGCTTCTTCCCGGGGGAGCAGCTGAGCAAGTCGCGGGGCAGGCCCAGGAAGCTGAACGGCTTCACGGCCTACCCCATATATCACCCGGCTGCGGCGCTGCACAACCCACGGCTCCGGCCCGCCATCGAGCAGGACTTCAAGAACCTGCAGGAACTGCTTCAGAGCTCCGAGCCTCCCGCGACTGAACCCGAGGAAGGGCAGGCCTCGGAGCAGCTCAGCCTCTTCCAGTGAGTCCGCTGCGCGTCGTCCCCCTGGGCGGGCACGGCGAGATCGGCAAGAACATGCTGGCGCTGGAGTACGGCGAGGACATCGTCGTCATAGACGCCGGCGTCCTGTTCCCCGACGAGAGCACCCCCGGCGTCGACTTCGCAATCCCCGACATCACCTACCTGCTGGAGAACCGGTCCAAGGTTCGGGCCATCCTCATAACCCACGGCCACGAGGACCACATCGGCGCGCTGCCGTGGGTGCTCGAGGACCTCGACGTGCCCGTGTACGCCCCCAGGCTCGCCCACGGGCTCATCAGCGTGAAGCTCAAGGAGCGGGGCATGCTGGCCGGAGCGAGGCTGAACGTGGTAGAGCCCCACGACCCGTTCAGCCTTGGATGCTTCGGCGTCGAGTTCTTCCGCGTGTGCCACTCCATCCCCGACGCCATGGGAATAGCGGTCACAACCCCCCTGGGCGTGGTGGTGCACACCGGCGACTTCAAGATCGACCACACGCCGGCGGGCGGCAAGCCGATGGACTTCGCCGCTCTGGCGCGGATGGCGTCCGAAGGGGTGCTGCTGCTCTGCTCGGACTCCACCTACGCGGAGGTCGAGGGCTACACCCCCTCCGAGCAGGTAGTGGGCGAGGCCCTGGACCGCGTCATCGGAGAGGCCGAAGGGCGCGTGATGATCGCGACCTTCGCCTCGCTCATATACAGGGTGCAGCAGATCGTCGACGCGTCCGCCAGGCACGGCCGCAAGGTGGCGGTCATCGGCCGGAGCATGATCAACAACGTGCGAATGGCCAGGAAGATGGGCTACCTGGATGTGCCGGAGGGCGTCCTCGTCTCCGCCAAACAGGCCGGACGGCTGCCCCTGGACGAGGTCGTGATCGTTGCGACCGGCGCGCAGGGGGAGCCGACGTCGGCTCTCGTCAGGGTCGCCATGGGGACCCACCCGGACATGGAGATCGTGCCCGGCGACACCGTCGTCATATCCGCCTCACCGATTCCCGGAAACGAGACCCTGGTGGCGAGGACCATCGACAACCTGCACCGGCAGGGGGCGGACGTCCTGTACAGCCGGATCGCCCTCGTTCACGTGCACGGCCACGGCAGCCGGGAGGAGCTGAAGATGATGCTCGGCCTGGTCAAGCCGCGCTTCTTCGTACCCGTCCACGGCGAGTACCGGCACCTGGTCGCCCACGCCGCCATCGCCCGAGCGGCCGGGGTGCCCGCCTCGAACACCTTCGTGCTGGAGGACGGGGACGTCCTGGAGCTGACCGGGGAGTCCGGCGAGGTCGTCGGCACAGTGCCGGCGGGAATCGTGTACATCGAGGGCCATCGGCGCTGGACCGAGAACACCGTGCTGGACGAGAGACTGAAGCTGGCACGCAACGGCGTCGTGGTCGTGATTGCATCTACGCGCCACGACGAGCACGGGGTCCTGGAGAAGCCTGAGGTGATGTCGGCGGGATTCGCCGGCGCCGGCGGCGACACGGCCAGGGTACTGGAAAGAGTGGCAGAAGAAGTCCAGAATCACCTAGACCAAAGTTTCGGACAAGTTTTAGATTATGACAGAACTCGCAAGTTGCTGAGTAATCGCGTGGCCGAGGTCTTCTATGAAGAGACACGGGCCCGGCCCACCGTACTGGTGCACCTGCGAGACGAGTGAATCGCGTCGGCGGCGGGCCCGCTGGAGCTCCATCTGAAGTTGGCCAGCCAACGACAAGCCTCTGGAGGCTAGCAGATGGTTCGTCGCATTCTGTCATCCACGGCCGGACTGGCGGCCGTCATCTTCGTGGTCATGGCTGTGTCGGCCGCCGGCTACTGGTACCGGCAAAAGCTCCTGGAGGCGTACTCCGCGATGGAGCAGTCCGCCCTGACCGCGCTCAGCCTGGGCCTGGCGGCCGTCGCCGTCTGGATAGTGGCATTCACGGCCATCGCCTTTGCCCCGGTGACGCCGCTCAGGCGGACGGTCCTGTGGGCATCGTCCGTGAGCACGCTGGCAGGGGTGCTGGGCCTGCTCTCCTTCTACGACGTCTATTTCGGTTCGCTCTCGTGGGTGACGCTCGGCGGCGAGGTCAGCCTCGGCGGGCGAGTGGGCGAGATAATCGCCGGGCCGCCGGGCGCCATCGCAGTCGCCAGGGTGGCGGCCCTGTTCCTGCTGGCAGCGGTCGCCGCCATGCCGTCCGCCAGCAAGGTGGTTGGGATCGCCTTCGGCAGGTTCGCCGTGGTCTCGTACGTCGCAATGATAATGGCCTTCGGCAAGCTGGCCTCAGCGCTGCGCAGGGAGAAGCGGGAAGAGCCCCTCGAGGAGCCGGCGGAGGCGGTGCAGTACGCGAGTTCGGACGAACTGGCAGCCCTCCTAAACGAGAGCTCCTACGACAGCCCCGTCAATGGGCAGTACGACACCTGGGAAAGCGCAGAGGCATGGGAGGAGCCGGTGGGAGACACCATCGCCGACGACGCCGGCTCCGCAGCCGAGGAGATGGAGCCCGAGCCGGCGGACGCACTCCACCAGGACTACATCGTGCAGGAGGAGGAGCCGGAGCAGGAGGAGGAGACGGCGCCCGAGGAAGAGCCCCAGCCCGCGCCCTCGGCATTTCAACAGGAAGCATGGTCGGAGGAGCCCGCGGAAGAGTCTCCGGCTACGAAGACCAGGTTCAACAAGTTCTGGGGCGAAGAGGCCGCCCCGCCGGAGCACAACCAGGGAGTTACGCACTACGAGAACCTCGGCGACGAGGCCGAAGACGACCCCCTGGTCTCCTACCCGGACGCGTCCGAGTGGGATAGGCCCGCGATCGACATCCTGCACGACGTGCCGGAAGGCGGCATCACGCAGGATGAGATCGACAGGACCGCGGAGAACATCAGGACCACCCTCGCGGACTACGGGGTGGAGGTCGAGCTCGGCGAGACCCACCCGGGCCCGACGGTGACGATGTACGGCCTGGCCCCGGGTTGGATCCGGAGGCACAAGCAGGTCACGGTCACCGACGACGACGGCCGGCCGGTGCTCAACGAGCAGGGCAAGCGGATCACCAAGCGCGTGGAGACCAGGACGCGAGTGAAGGTCGAGGCCATCGCCTCCCGCGAGAAGGACCTGTCGCTCGCCCTGCGCACCCCCAGCATTCGCATCGAGACACCGGCGCTGGGCAAGGCCCTGGTCGGGATCGAGGTCCCCAATCCCAACCCGTCGCTCGTCACTCTTCGCGGTGCGATGGAGGGCCCCGAGTACCGGAAGCTCCGCGAGTCCGCCAGCCTTCCGGTCGCCCTCGGCAAGGGCAGCGGCGGCGAGGCCGTGGTCATCGACCTCGCGAAGATGCCTCACCTGCTCGTGGCCGGAGCCACCGGGAGCGGCAAGAGCGTCTGCATCAACACCATCCTGTCCGGGCTGATCATGGAGAAGACGCCGGCCGAGCTGCGCCTGCTCCTCATCGACCCCAAGAGGGTCGAGCTCACGCCATACAACGGCATCCCCCACCTCCTCACCCCCGTCGTGGTAGAGACCGACGAGGTGGTCGGCCTGCTGAAGGGGCTGATCGCCGAGATGATGAACCGCTACCGGCGCATGGAGGAGGCCGGCGTCCGCAACATCTCGTCCTTCAACAAGAAGATGCCCGAGCAGATGCCCTACCTGGTAGTCGCCGTGGACGAGCTTGCGGACCTGATGATGACGGCGTCGTTCGATGTCGAGCAGTCCCTCTGCCGCCTGGCGCAGATGGGCCGGGCCACGGGCATACACCTCATAGTGGCCACGCAGCGGCCCTCGGTCGACGTGGTCACGGGCCTGATCAAGGCCAACTTCCCAAGCAGGATCAGCTTCGGCGTCACCTCCCAGATCGACTCCAGGACCATCCTCGACACCGCCGGCGCCGAGAAGCTGCTGGGCAAGGGCGACATGCTGTACCAGGCCGTCGACGCGGCGAGGCCCGAGCGCGTCCAGGGAGTGTTCATTTCCGACGGCGAGGTCGAGGACCTGGTCGAGTTCTGGAAGACGACCCCCTGGCTGCCGCTGCCGACCGTGGCCCTCCATACGGCGGGCGACGGCGACGTGGACGAGAGCAGCCCGGACCTGGACGAGGACGACGACGACAGGGACGAGATGCTGGACAAGGCCATCGAGCTGGCCCACACCCAGAAGAAGCTGTCGACGTCGCTCCTCCAGCGCCGCCTGCGCATCGGCTATCCCCGCGCGGCCCGGCTGATGGACCAGTTGGAGGAGGAGGGGTTGATCGGGCCGAGCGATGGGGCCAAGTCGAGGGATGTTATAATCGGCGTGTAGCAGCCGAGCGGCCGGAACAGGCAGGGCTCCACCGGCCCGACTCTCCACTCCGCCCCTCGACTGCGGGAGGGGTGAATGGTCCGCAACGTCGCCGGAGCGATCGGCTCGGTGGTGGGACGGCGCGATGGGGATGACGGAGCACCGGAAAGGGACTCCTGCCTCGTCTGCAGCACCGACCTGCTCACCTCGGACCTGTTCGCCAGCAGCCGCATCTGCCCCGTCTGTAACTTCCACTACAGCATGACCGCCAGGGAGCGGATCGACTCCCTCGCAGACCCCGGCACCTTCCGCGAGACCAACCGCAGGGTCTCGTCTCTCGACCCCCTGTCCTTCTCGTCGAAGGTGTCGTACAAGCAGCGGCTCTTCCGCGACCAGAGGCGCACCGGCCTGACCGAGGCCGTGGTCACCGGCACCTGCTCCATCGGAGGCAGCCCCGCCGTGCTGGCGGTGCTGGACTTCGGGTTCATGGGCGGCAGCATGGGCTGCGTCGTCGGTGAGAAGATCGCGCTGGCGATGGAGCGCGCCGCCAAGCGCCGGCTTCCCTTCGTCACGGTGGTCACGAGCGGCGGCGCGCGGGTGCAGGAGGGCGTCCTGTCCCTCATGCAGATGGCCAAGACGGTCATCGCCGCAAGCCAGCTCCACGAGAAGGGCCTGCCGATAATCTCGGTGCTGGCCAACCCGGCCACCGGCCACGCCTACGCCAGCTTCGCCAACCTTGCCGACATCATCCTGGCCGAGCCGGGCGCGATAGTCGGGCTGGCTCCCATGAGGGCGATCAGGGAATCGAGCTCCCAGCCGATACCGGGCGGCTCTCACACCAGCGGGTCCCACCTGGCCCACGGCACCGTCGACGACGTGGTGCACAGGTCCGACCTGCGGGAGAGGATAGCCGTGCTGCTCGAGCTGCTGGGGCCCAGGTACAAGCTGGAGGCGCAGCGCAAATCGGACCTAACCCAGCCGCTGGACCACGGCACCCAGGCCTGGGACTCGGTCCAGCTCGCGAGGCACAGCGACCGCCCCACGGCCATGGACTACATTGCGCGGGTCACGTCGAGCTTCGTGGAGATCCACGGCGACCGCGTCCACGGCGACGACGGCGCGGTGGTGTGCGGGATTGCGTACCTGGGCAGCCAGACCGTCGTCGTCATCGGCCAGGAGCGAGGCCGGGAGGGTGACGACGTGGAGCGGAACGGCGGCAGGACCTCGCCGGAGGGGTTCCGCAAGGCGCTGCGCGCAGCCGACCTTGCCGAGAAGTTCGAGCTCCCGGTCATCACACTGATCGACACGCCCGGCCCCCTCCTGTCGCTGGAGGCCGAGGAGCGCGGCCTGGGAAACTCCATCGCCGCCATCATGGCCCGCATGGCGAGCCTGTCGGTCCCGACCATCGCCGTGATCACCGGCGAAGGGGGGAGCGAAGGCGCCCTTGCCCTGGGCCTGGCAAACCGCGTCCTGATGCTCGAGAACGCCATCTACTCGGTCATCTCCCCCGAGGAGGCCGCGGGCCTCTTCTACCAGGACCAGGCCAGGGCCGACGAGGCCGCCGAGTCGCTCCGCCTCACCGCGAGCGGCTGCGAGGAGCTCGGAATCATCGACCAGATCGTGCAGGAGCCGCCGGGAGGCGCTCACGTGAACCCCGACGAGGCCGCCAGGCACCTTCGAAGGGTCCTGCTCAAGGAGCTTTCGGAGCTCCAGCCGAGGAGGAGGTCCGGGTACGCCGCCGACCGCCGCAAGAAGTTCCGCAACATGGGCGAGTACAGCTCCTCCTTCAGGTCCGCCATCAGCCGGGACGTCAGCCTCCTGCAGGGCCTTGCGGCCACCGGCGTGCGGCGAATCGCACGGAGGGGACGCACCGAGCCCGAGCCCCCCGAGGGCATCCCCGCAGGGGAGGAGCGCGAGTAGCCGCACAGCCGCGCTCCGTGCGCCCCTGGCCCTCGCACCGCCGCCGGAGTGACACTGGACCGATGCTGGCATACCTGGGCCGCCGGATCATCCTTGCAGCCTTCACCACCTAGCGGCCCGGCCGGGTCGCACAGAAACCCAGGAGGAAACGTCACATGAATGGAATGGCAGTAGCGCCGCAGCCCAGGGCGGCCGAGGAGGCCGTGGAGGCCCTCAGGAACGGCGGCAACGCCGTGGACGCGGCCATAACCGCCGCCTTTGTCCAGGGAATCGTCGACCCGCTGAACTGCGGCATGGGCGGACTGGGCTGGATGCACGTCTACGACGCCGCCTCGGGCGAGGACGTGATACTCGACTTCTGCTCGGTCGCGGGGTCGAAGGCGGCCCCCGACATGTGGGAGGCCCTGATAGACCGGCAGGGCGAGGACGGCCTGGGCTACATCCTGAAGGGCGACGTCAACGAGATCGGCTACCAGTCCATCGGCCTCCCCACCGGCATACGCGGCCTGCACGAGGCCCTCACCCGCTACGGCACCTGGAGCTGGGACCGCGCCATAGCGCCGGCCGCCCGCCTGGCCCGCGAGGGGTACACGGTGCCGCGCGAGCTCGCCGAGGAGTGGCGTGCCCGCTACTCGCCGGGGCGGCCCGTCGCCATGACGCGCTTCTCGGTCACGCCCGACGCAGCCGCCATATACACGAGAGACGGCGCTCCCCTCGATGACGGCGACGTGCTGACGAACCCCGACTACGCCGCGAGCCTCGAGCGCATTGCCAGCCTGGGGCCGGACGACTACTACACCGGCCAGATAGCCGGGCGGCTCGTCGCCGACTGGGAGGCCAACGGCGGCCACGTCACCGCGGACGATCTCGCGGGCTACCGTCCGGAGAAGCTGCCGCCCGTGCGCGGCACCTACCGCGGCTACACCGTCTCGGACCAGCCTCCTCCTTCGGGCGGCGTGACGCTCGTCCAGGTGCTGAACATACTGGAGGGCTACGACCTCGCGGGCATGGGGCACAACAGCGCCGAGTACATCCGGGTGCTCGCCCTGGCGCTGGGGGCAGGATTCGAGGACCGCGGCAAGTACATGGGCGACCCCGCCTTCGTCGACGTGCCCGTGGACATGCTGACTTCGAAGGAGTACGCCGCCGAATGGCGCAGGCGTATAGACCGGGGCGAGGGGCCGGCGGCCGGCCGGGCGCGATCCACGGACGGCGCGGGCACCACGCACATCTCCGTCGTCGACCGGGACGGGAGCTGTGTGAGCCTGACCCATACGAACGGCCTGTGCTCGGGGGTCATCACGCCGGGCCTCGGCTTCCTGCAGAACAACTACATGATCTCCTTCGACCCGAAGCCAGGCGGCCCGAACTCCATCTAGCCGGGCAAGAAGCGCACGACCGGCGCGTCGCCCTGCATCGTCTTCAGGGACGGCCAGCCCTTCATGGTCGCGGGCGCGCCCGGCGGCACGTACATCATCGGCGCGGTGCTGCAGACCATCCTGAACGTGATCGACCACGGCATGACGGCGCTGGAGGCGGTATCGGCTCCGCGCATAGACTGCCAGGGCGAAACGGTGTACGTGGAGGGCCGGGTGCCCGGCTCGGTCTGCGACGAGCTGAGGGCGGGCGGCCTCAGAGTGCTGCGCGACACCTCCTCGTACGGCCTCTACCCCAGCCGCTCCGCCCGCGTGCAGGCCATAGTGCTCGGCGACCATCGCGGCGAGCCATCAGGCGGCAGCGACCCCCGAGGCTACGGCGCAGCGCTGAAGGCATAATCTATGCGTGACATGCGGGACCCCTAGGGACGCAATCATCTTGCGCCGGGCCATGGTCGCCCACGGGTAAGTTTCGTCCCGGCTGTAGGCATTTGGCGTGCTAGAATCACCCGCGTCCCACTCGTCGCAGTGATAACGCACGAGAGGGATCGGGCTCCTTAGGGACCGTGCGAACGACTTCCAGACCTGTGGAGGGAACATGTTCCAAACGAATCCTGTACTTCTTAGTGACCTCATAGATGCTGTAGAGAAAGGCAGCATCCAACTCCCAGACTTCCAGAGGGGCTGGGTTTGGGATGACGACAGAATCAGGGAGCTTCTAGTAAGCATATCCCGGGGCTTTCCAATCGGCGCCGTGATGACCCTATCAGCTGGAGGTGAGATTCGCCTGAAGGCGAGGCCCATTGAGGGCGTGGATGAGCAGACCACCACATCTCCGAGTACCTTGCTATTGGATGGGCAGCAGCGGTTGACCTCGCTATACCAAGCCTTACGACATCCCGGACCGGTGGACACCCACGACAATCGGAAGAAGCGGGTTGAACGTTGGTATTACATCAATATGAAAGCAGCGACCGAACCCGATGGGGACCCAGAGCGGGTTGTCATTAGCCTACCCCAAAGCCGCATATTGACTACGGACATTGGGCGAAGAGTCATCCTTGATCTCTCCACTCCCGAACTGGAGTACAGGCAACACATGATACCTACCGAGCAGATCATGAAGCCCAGGGAATGGATGAGGGGATATGTCAGGTACTGGGAGGAGGAGTCGCAGGAGTCAAGGGCCTTCGATTTCTGGGGGCAGTTTGAGGACACCATATGCGACCAGTTCAACCAGTATCAGCTGCCTGTAATCAGCCTGGGGAAGGAGACCCCCAAGGAGGCCGTATGTGCGGTCTTTGAGAAGGTCAACACTGGCGGCATTACCCTGAATGTCTTTGAGCTCGCCACCGCGTCATTCGCGGCGGACGCAGAGAGTTTCTCTCTGCGAGACGATTGGGCTGCTCGGAAGAAGCGTCTATACAACGAGCCCGGAGGGGTTCTTCAGGGAGTAGATGGGAACCAGTTCCTTCAAGCTGTCGCGCTGCTAAAGACCCAAGAAGACCGACGAATTGCTACTTCTCAGGGCAAGCCAGTTTCCCAGATCGCGGCCATCGGTTGCCGGAGACGTGACATCCTCAATCTCAACCTGAACGACTACCAGAATTGGGCAGACAGAGTTGAGCAAGGGTTCGTTGACGCTTCAAGGTTCCTAGTCTCCCAGTACATCTTCGGACGGCGCAACGTGCCTTACGGTACACAGCTAGTGCCGCTGGCTGCCCTATACGTAGAGTTGGGGAGTGAACTGCACCCATATAGCGCGAAGGCCAAACTGGAACAATGGTTCTGGTCGGGTGTGTTCGGCGAAATGTACGGCGGTACAGTCGAAACGCAATTCGCTCTTGATTTGGATGAAGTTGCGAGGTGGATCCGGGGAGGTCCGCGTCCCCGACTGGTTGATGAGGCGACGTTTGCTCCAGAACGGCTTCTGACGTTGCGCACACGCAACAGCGCCGCATACAAGGGACTATACGCGCTTCAAATGAAGAACGGTGCAGCCGATTGGCGCACTAACGAGCATCTGTCATTCATGACATTCGCTGACAAGCACATCGACATTCATCACGTCTTTCCCCGAGCATGGTGCGACTCTTCTCAGAGAGTCCCTTCCCGACTCTACAACTCGGTCATCAACAAGACGCCGATTGACGCCAGAACCAACCGGACTATCGGCGGTAGGGCACCGTCAATCTATCTGCCACGCCTTCAGAAGGACATACATCCCGCCAACATAGACGAAGTCCTCAGGTCTCACTGGCTGGACCCGGCATTCCTGTACGCCGACGACTTCGGAAGGTCATTTGTTGGTCGAGGCGAGATGATGGTGGAACTTATCGGCAAAGCTATGGGCCGCGATCTAGACAGCGGTCATGACGTCTTCCGTGGCGCTTTGGAAGACGCCGGGGTCAACGAGGGTGAGTTTGACGAGGAACCCGAGTTCGACGAACTTGGCGAGGCCGCTTAAAGGCTGGCCGGGGCATCAGCCCGACGCAGGACGCTGAAAACTTCCTATTCGGTGATGTACGTGTGGGTGATGACCTCCCACACGTGTCTGTCGGCGCACTCGAAGTAGAACCCGCGCCCCTGGTGCTTGTGGTTGATCTTCCCGTCGGCCCGCGAGCGCGGCCCGCTCCCGAACGGGACACCCTCGTCCTTGACGCGCTGCAGCACGGCGTCGAACTCCTCGTCCGACGCCAGGAAGGCGTAGTGGTTGGACTGCGGGTCGTCCGAGTCGTCGAAGTCGAGGGTCAGGGTGTCGTTGACCTTGACAGGGGCGAAGTGTCCCCACGTCCCCTCGTATTCCAGCCCAAAGACGCGGGCGATGAACTTAGCGGACTTCACCTTGTCGCGCGCAGGCACGATCGTGTGGTCTAGCTGCAAAGCCATGACGGCCTCCTTGGGCACCGCAACCCCGACCCCTCCGGTTCCGAACGACAGTCAACTCCTACGAGACTATGGCCTCGCGGCCTTCAGCGTAGGAAGGGACCTGATGTCTCTACCCGCCTTCTCGTCCGCAATGCGCAGCTCGTATGTCTTCTGCAGGTTCAGCCAGAACTCAGGACTGGTGCCGAAGAAGTGCGCCAGCCGCAGGGCTGTATCACCCGTAATCGCACGCCGACCGTTGATGATCTGCGTAACGCGGTTGGTAGGTACCGCGATCTGCCGGGCGAGCGCCGCAGCGCTCATGCCGAGCTCTCTCAATTCTTCAGCAAGGTGTTCGCCCGGATGAATCGCGTGTATGGTCATGGCCTCCAGCGACTATCCGATTGGTGGCGCCGTCGTCTCTCCGCCGGCAAGCTCGAATTCCAAGGCATCCGGGCCTCCGTGGGCGGTGAACTCATGGACCATGAAGCCAAGGCTGTGGCCGTCGGCATCGACGCGCTCAAGGACTCGCTCGTCCCCATCGACAGGCTCGTACGTGCCCCCGCCGGGCGCCCATATCACCTCGAGGATATCGCCCTCTGGCTCTCAGACCACCTTCACCCTCGTTCTCGACATTCCCTACCTCTGTGCCCTCTGTGTCCTCTGTGGTAAGAACTGCTGCTACGGGTGGTAGATGACCATCTTGAGCTCGGTCATCTCCTCGACGGCGTAGCGGGGACCCTCCTTGCCCATGCCGCTGTCCTTGACGCCGCCGTAGGGCATCAGGTCGGCGCGCCACTGGGGCCCTGAGTTGATCATCAGGTTGCCGGAGTCCACCTCGCGGGCGAACTTCATCGCCCAGTCGATGTTCTGGGTGAATATGGCCGCGCTCAGCCCGTAGTTCGTGTCGTTGGCCATGGCGATGGCCTGGTCTATGTCCGAGAACGGCGTGACGGCAACGGCGGGCCCGAACAGCTCGTCGCACGAGATGCGCATCTCAGGGCTCACGTCGGCAACGACGGTCGGAGCGTGCATCGCGCCCTCGTACTCCCCGCCGACGACAGTGCGCGCGCCGCCCGCAACGGCCTCCGTGACCCACTCGTTGACTCGCACGGCGTCCTGGGCCCGGACCATCGGCCCCATCTTCACCGTGCCGTCCAGCGGGTCGCCTGTGCTCAGGCCCTTCACACCCTCGGTCAGGGCGTCCAGGTAGTCGCCGTAGACGCTCTCGTTGGTCAGGATGCGCTGGGCGGAGATGCACACCTGCCCTGCGTTCGAGAAGCCGCTCGCGACGGTGCCCGCCACGACCTTCTCCATGTCGGCGTCGGGCATGACGATCAGGGGCGAGTTGGAACCCAGCTCCATCGTCACCTTCTTGAGCCCCGCCGTCCTGCATATGTGCTCGCCCACGTCCCGGCTGCCCGTGAACGTCACCTTGCGCACTCGCTCGTCCGCAACCAGGGCGTCGCCGATGGACCCACCTGAGCCGGTCACGCACTGCACGGCCTCCGCCGGCACTCCCGCCTCCACCAGTATCTCCGTCAGCTTCAGGGCCGACAGCGGCGTGTCGGACGCGGGCTTGATAATGACGGCATTGCCCGCCGCCAGGGCGGGGCCGACCTTGTGGGCGACGAGGTTGAGGGGGAAGTTGAACGGGCTGATCGCCGCCACGACCCCGCACGGCACCCGTAGGGTGAACCCGAGCTGACCGGTCCACGTGGGGGCGCCGTCGAGGGGCACCACCTCGCCGAACAATCGCTTGGCCTCCTCGGCCGAGCCGGTCATGGTCTGGATGGCCCGCTCGGCCTCGCCCACGCCCTCGCCGATGATCTTGCCCTCTTCCATCGTGATGGTGCGGCCCAGGTCGTCCACGCGCTCCTTCATCAGGGCCACGGCGCGCGTCAGTATCTCGTACCTCTGGTAGCCGGACATCGACGCCATCACCTTGGCGCCCCGATCCGCGCTGGCGATGGCCGTCTGGACGTCCTCCACGCTGCCCCTCGGCACCGTGTCGAACACCTGCCCGTTGAAGGGATTCACCACGTCGATCTTCTCGTCCCGGTCCACCCACTCGCCGGCCAGGTACATCTTCATTTCAGGTCACCTCCATAGGGGCCTCAGCATATGCGGACGCCGAACTACAGTCAAACGCAGGGACTGGGGCCCTAGGCTGACAATCTGTTCTCTGGATAGGGATACGTTTCCAAAACGGCATGCAATCGTAACGGCGTGTCTTGGGTAACGACGCCGCTTGGGCGATTCAGCGAGGAGGAAGGGCGAACACGCTAGACCTCGGAGGCCGAGGATTGCGTCAGTCTTGCCGCGATTTGCCAGGAGCCGGTTATGTGGTTGACCCGGAAGGCTATGGTTTAGGCTCAGGTGTATCGTCCACAGCCAACGGAACCAACTCCGCATGCTGGACAATCAATGTTTCCGGAAACATCACGATGGCGTCCTTCATGGCATCCGCGAGGTTCCCATACACTGCGGATGAGTCCATTGACGCAAGATCCGCTGTTGCGTCTTCATGGTAATAGAAGCTGGCGTCTGCATTCTTGCCCACGGGCGTCATTGCAATCTCCTCCAGCCTTCGAAGGTCCTTTCGTCCTTGACACCCTCTTGCGGCCCATTGCTTGTTGGCACCTGAACACGCATCAACGTCCCTTGAGATACAAAACCATAGCACCCGCCAACAGTTCCTTCAACTAGCGCCCGGGTAATGGTAAAGGGCACGGGGGTATTCATTCCGGTGCCAGCAAGGTGTGCCTGAGGCGTGTATGGCTCAAGTAGCTTGAGTTCCTCTGCATAGCTCAAATGGATTTTTCTCAGAATCTTGTACAGGCCATCGGACGGCTTCTCGACATTAAGCCCCAGATCGGCGGCCTCTCTCCTGTCGATAGTATAGTCGTGGCTCCCAGAATCCGCGCAAAGGAAGTCAATGATCGACTTGATCTTCTCTCGGTCTTCCACTTGCCGAGGCAGCAGCTTTTCGGCCAAGAAGCGAATCTGCGCCTGTGTCCTGAATATCTCACCAAGAACCAGGGGGTGGATGTGGCCGCTCAGATTTAAGAGGACTGATGTAAGAGCATCTTCGCCCTTAATGTTCAACTCCTCACGAGCTGCATCAAGATAGCCCCGAACGCTCTCGACGCTGACAGGAACCTGCTTCGGCTGTCCACCAATACTCGCTTGGGGGTTCAGCGGATTGTTCACACTTGGATCAATTGGACCTAGGGCTGCTTGCTTGGTCATGACAACCCGATCCGCACCAATGGCTATCAGTGTGCCGGCGCTGAGCGCCTTCAACGGGATTAGAACCTCAAGCTCATCGCAGAATATTCGTATGAGGTTTACCAGCCGCCATGCCGCCAGCGTCTGCCCCCCGTTGGTGTGAAGTAGTAGGGATATGCGTTTGGTCGGTCCGATCCTTTCGAGAAGATCAACGAACGGATCAATGCAGTCCTGAGCAATGGAGGTCTGCATGTTCATGCGATCGCTCGTGATGAACGACAGCACCTTGGTATCTCGATCCTCCTCGATGTGCTGATATAGCTCTCGCCGCGTCGAGTAGTCCATCACGTCTCAAGATTTCCTTCCGCTGAAGTATGTCTAGCTGTCGGTTACAGTGTCGGTCTCGTAGCCCCGTGCTCAAATGGTACCAGTCCGTCCGGTGATCTGCTATGACTCTAGGTGTCGTGTCTCTCTCATACCCTCCTGTCAGCGGGCATGTGCCCCCGCCAAAGCTTCGAAGAGAACCTCCTCAGCTTCTTGGCCTGGGATATTAGGTGGTCGTATCGCCTAGCACACCCAAGTCGCACCAGCTCTCGTTGACACCCATCTACCTTGATCTTACACTCCCGTAAGCCCCACCCGGGACCGCCCTCACCGAAGGCATGGTCAGCAGGCCGCGCCAGGGCCACCAACCATCTAGAGCAGGAGACAGATAGTGGCGCTCACCGTTTACGACTACAGGGAAGATGTCACGAACGTGCTGGTCACGCCGCAGATACGCTCCCGCTTCATGCGGCTGGAGCCCGGCGAGGGGGGCGGCGCCCACTCCCACGACCTTGGGCACGAGGTGTTCCTGGTGCTGGAGGGCCGGGCAGAGTTCACCATCGACGGCGAGACCGGCATCGTGGGCCCCGGCCAGATGTGCGTCGCCCTCGTCGACCAGCTCCACTCGCTGCGGGTCGTCGGCGACGAGCCGATGACCATGTACCTGTCGGTCACGCCCCACATCCAGCCCACGCACACCATGTGGACGGACGACGGCGAGCGCCTGCCCCACCGGTTCGCCCCGTCCAGCGCATACGACCGCCAGACCGACACGGAGACGCCCCTGGCCGCTCTGCTCGACAACCTGACCGCCGCGACGGTGGCCGTGCGGGAAGCAGCCGCGCAAGCCGCCTCCACCCAGGAGAGCGAAGCCGGCGGCCTGGCGGAGGCCGCGTCGAGCGGCGACCTCGACTCGTCGTCACAGGCCAGGGACGCAATCTGGGACGCGCTCTTCGAGGTGTACCAACGCTCGGCGGAGCTTGCAGACCTGTGGAACGACGTCGCTCCCCGGGCAGGCAGGACGTAGAAGCTATCTAAACACACCTGCAACAGCCGAGCACTGCCCTTCGACAAGCTCAGGGCGAACGCTGGGCCGTTGCAGTCAGGGAGGCGGCGCATGGACAGGGTACGCATAGGCGTCGTGGGATGTGGAGCCATAGCGCAGGTACAGCACCTGCCGTTCCTGACCGAGCTTGCCGAGGAGTTCGAGGTGGCAGCCGTCTGCGACGTGTCGCCATCCGCCTCAGAGTACGCCGCCCAACTCTACAACGTGCCGAGCCGCTACACGGACTACCGGTACCTGCTGGACGCCGACCTGGACGCCGTGCTCCTCTGCCACAGGGACCCGAAGACCGAGGTCGCGGTCGCCGCTTTCGACGCGGCCAAGCACGTGTTCATCGAAAAGCCGGTCTGCTTCTCCCTGGAGGAGGTCGAGGCGATTACGTCCGCGGCCGCGTCCTCGGGCAAGGTGGCACAGGCCGGTTACATGAAGCTGTTCGAGCCCGCCTACGAGCGGGCCAAGGTCGAGATCGCGACCCTGGACGACGTCCGCTTCGTGCAGGTCAACCACCTGCACCCGGACAACGACCTTCACGTGCGCCAGTTCAGGACGCGCCGCTTCGACGACGTGCCGAGCGACGAGATCGAGAGGACGAAGGCCGCCCGCGAAGCAGCCGTTCGCCAGGCCATCGGAGAGGCGCCGCCGCACGTCGTCAGGGCCTTCGGCACGCTCTCCGGCAGCATGATCCACGACCTGTACGGGCTCCGGGACCTGTTCGGCGTTCCGAGCAGGGTGGTGAGCACCGAGATATGGCAGGAGGGCGGCGCAATCTCGACGACCCTTGAGTACGAGGGCGGATTCCGGTGCGTGGCTACGTGGGTCGACCTGCCCGAGCTGTGGGACTTCTACGAGACCCTGGAGGTGTACGGCTCCAGCAAGCGCGTCATCGTCTCCTACGAGACGGGCTTCTCGCGCGGCGTCTCCCGGCTACGAATCCACCACATCGACGACAGGAGGGCGAGCGTCAGAACTGAGCCGGCCATGGACTGGGAGAACCCGTTCCGGAGGGAGCTGCGCCACTTCCACGACTGCATAGTCAACGGCACGGCTTCCCGGTCGCCGGTGTCAGACGTTGGCAAGGACATCGCCCTGGTGATCGACATCATCAGGGCCTACCGGGGCTGACCGGGCCGCCCGCTCACTCCTCCATGCCGGGGGCGGGCTCCCTGTAGGACTGCCTCGCCTCCCACTCCTGGCGCCCGATCTCCATCTTCACGAAGTCGAGCCCGCTGCGCCTCACCTTCACGGTCTCTCGCAGGCCCGCCTTGGCGAAGGCCCGGCGGGCCCTCTCGTTCCACTCCAGGGTGTGGAGGTACACCAGGTCTATGGACATGTTGGCGAAGACGTACTCGAGGAGCGCCGAGACGGCGTCCGTCCCAAACCCACGTCCCCAGTACTCGCGCTTGCCGATCATGATCCCCAGCTCGGCTAGGCCGCGCCGCAGGTCGACGTCGTAGTACATGCAATTGCCGATGTGCTCGCCGTCGAACGTGTCGATGGCCAGGCGACGGGAAGTGCCGCCGGAATAGATCAGCTCGTCCTTGGAGAACCTGAGGAAGTCCCTGTACGTCATCCTGAGCGGCTGGGAGGCGTCGAGCTTGGCCAGCTCCTCATCGGTCCGCCACGCATAGTCGTCCGGCGCGTCCTCGATGCGCTTGCCCCGGATCACGACCTTCTCGCCGCGTGTGACTTCCTCGCCGGATCCTGGCTCCGCCCTATTGCGAAGCCAGGGCAAGGCCCTTTTCAACAACCCTCACCTCGTTTTCGTAGGTCAATGTCTCGAGGGCCTGGCCCGCGGAGAACCACCTGACCTCGTCGAACTCGTGGTCGTGCAGGGACTCGTCGCCGCCCGTGGGCCGCATCAGGTAGTAGTGGACAGTCTTGTGGCAGCGGGCCCGGGCCCGGACGAACCAGTAGTCGATGCTCCCTATGTACTCCTCGCGCTCGACCTGCAGGCCGGTCTCCTCCACCACTTCCCTGACCGCCGTCTCCTCGCGAGTTTCGCCGGCGTCGGGCGTGCCCTTGGGCAGGGCCCAGATCGGGGGAGAGTGCCGCCCGCACAGGACCACTTCCATACCCGATTCGCCTCGCCGGTACACCACCCCGCCGCTGGACTCAAGTCGAACGGTCGCCCTTGGTACGCTCATAAGATGCGTAATTCTATTTCCGCCCAGCTACATTTTCAAGCTGGCGCACCGCGCGGGCCGCAGGCTTGAACTGTATGCGTTCACCCCCTGTGCCGCCTCCCGCCGAGCGATCGTCACCGTTGAACTCCTCGGCTCGCGCGGGTACAATATTCGCTGTCCCTTTAAGTCAGTCCCGAGAGGCTGGCAAGGGCGCGGGCCGGAGCTTGCCGAAGGCGGCTCCGGGCATCTCACCGGCCGCAAACCCTTGCCACCCCCGGCGAGGGTATAGCTTGACCAGAGGAATCCTCAGCCCCGACGAGATACGGCGCGCCCTCACGCGGATAGCCCACGAGGTCCTCGAGAGCAACCGCGGCGCATCGGACCTCGTGTTCGTCGGGTTGCACACCCGGGGCGTTCCCCTCGCCCGGCGGCTCTCCGCCCTCATCGCCAGGTTCGAGGGCACAGCGCCGCCCGTCGGCTCGCTGGACATCGCTCCCTACCGCGACGACCTCTCCCGCTCCCGCCCGCGGATGCGCCCCACGGACATACCCGTGTCCATCGACGGCCGCCCCGTCGTCCTCGTGGACGACGTGCTCTACACCGGGCGCAGCATCCGGGCCGCGCTGAACGCCCTGACGGACTTCGGCCGCCCTAGCAGGGTCCAGCTTGCCGTGCTGATCGATCGCGGACACAGGGAGCTGCCGATCAGGCCCGACTACGTGGGCAAGAACGTGCCCACCGCCCGGGGCGAAGAGGTGCGCGTCCAGCTAACCGAGACCGACGACGGCGACAGCGTCGTCCTGGTCAGGAGCGATGAGCGATGACCGTCGCCGAGCTTGACGCGGTATCGGCGCCCGCCGGCGCGGCGCGGCGTCACATCCTCGACATCGACGACTACACGGCGTCGGAGATCGAGGAGGTGCTGGACAACGCCGAAGCCATGCAGGAGATCCTCGAGCGGGACATTCGCAAGGTGCCCGCGCTGCGCGGCAGGACCATAATCACGGCCTTCCACGAGCCCAGCACCCGTACGCGCGTCTCCTTCGAGCAGGCGGGAAAGATACTCAGCGCCGACGTGATCAACGTCTCCGGCTCGGGCAGCAGCGTCGAGAAGGGCGAGTCCCTCTACAACACGGCCCTGACCCTGCAGGCCATGAACGCCGACGTAATCGTCGTGCGCCACTCCCACGCGGGGGCGCCCCACTTCCTGGCCCGGCACCTGCGCTCGGCCATCATCAACGCCGGCGACGGGGGCCACGCCCACCCGACCCAGGCCATGCTCGACATCTACACAATCAGGCGGCACTACGGGCGGGTCGCCGGGCTCCGGGTCGCCATCGTAGGGGACATCCTCTACAGCAGGGTAGCGAGATCGAACCTCTGGGGGCTCGCCACCATGGGCGCCAGCGTGGTCCTGTGCGCGCCGCCGACACTCCTGCCCGTGGACATGGTGAACGGCTACAGGCACGTCGAGGAGCACCCCTTCGCCGCGGTCGAGGTGGAAACGAACGTCGAGCGGGCCCTCGAGGGCGCGGACGTCGTCATGGCCCTCCGCCTCCAGCAGGAGCGGCAGAGCGCCGGACATCTGCCCAGCCTGCGGGAGTATTCCCGTGTGTACGGCATCAACAGCCGCAGGCTGCAGCTCGCCAAGCCGGACGCCCTGGTCATGCACCCCGGCCCCATGAACGAGGGCGTCGAGATCGACCCGGACGTCGCCCACGGCGTCCAGTCGGTGATCGAGGAGCAGGTGACCAACGGCGTCGCCATCAGGATGGCGCTCCTCTACGGCCTGGCGACCCCGCCGCGCGAAAGGGCTGAGCAGTGACCGGGCACCTGCGCGAGCGCGCCACGGTGGTGGTGATCCGGGACGGCCTCGTGCTGCTGGCACGCGACGAGGGGACTGCCTTCTTCAACATGCCCGGGGGCGGAATCGGGCCGGGCGAACCGCCGGAGGAGGCCGCCGTCCGGGAGCTCCAGGAGGAGACCGGCCTCATCGCCAGGGGAGCGGAGGGCCTGTTCGTGTGGGACAGCGCCACCCAGAGGCATCATGTCTACCGGATCGAGGCCGGAGGCGAGGCGCGGACCGGCGGAGAGGTAGCCGAGCTGCTCTGGTGGGACGGGAAGCGCTCCCTCACAACTAGCCCTCACGTAGAGGTGATACTGGAGAGGCTCCGATTCAATGGCTGACACACGTCCCATACTGGTGCGCGGCGGACGCATAGTCGACCCGTCGCAGGGAATCGACCGGGTATCCGACCTGCTGATCGAGGACGGGGCGATAGCCGGCATCGATACGCGGATCGAACGCGGCGATGCCCAGGTCATCGACGCGGCCGGGCAGGTCGTTTCCCCCGGCTTCATCGACCTGCACTGCCATCTCAGGGAGCCCGGCTTCGAATACAAGGAGACCATCGCCACGGGCACGCTGGCCGCTGCCCGCGGCGGATTCACCACGGTCTGCGCCATGCCCAACACGGACCCGGTGATGGACACACGGGCCGCCGTCGAGTATGTGTTGAGCAAGGCGAGCGACGAGGGCGTGGTCCGCGTGCTGCCCATCGGCGCGGTCACGAAGGGAAGCAAGGGCGCTGAGCTGGCCGAGATGATGGAGCTGGCCGACGCCGGCGCAGTCGGCTTCAGCGACGAC
The DNA here is from genome assembly GCA_965116315.1 of Dehalococcoidia bacterium. Classification (GTDB taxonomy): domain Bacteria; phylum Chloroflexota; class Dehalococcoidia; order Lucifugimonadales; family CAJWER01. The sequence goes on along the minus strand of OZ220672.1, from coordinate 3,008,875 downwards.
GGCCATCCCGTCGCGGATGCCAACGTGATGCGCCAGGCGCTCAGCTACTCTTCGTCGCTGGGCCTGCCGATCATCAACCACTGCGAGGTGCCGGAGCTCTCGGCGGGCGGCGTGATGAACGAGGGCTGGGCCGCCAACCGGCTCGGCCTGCGCGGCATCCCGAACGCCTCCGAGGAGGCGATGGTAGCCCGGGACATCACGCTGGTCGAAACAGTGGGAGGCAGGCTGCACATAGCCCACGCCAGCACCGCCGGGACGGTCGAGCTGGTGCGGCAGGCCAAGGAGCGCGGCGCCGCGGTCACATGCGAGGCCACGCCCCACCACCTGACCCTGACGGACGAGGCCATCCATGGACACGGCGGGGCGCACGGGGCTTTCGAGCCGCTGACGGAGGCTGCCTACGACACCAACGCCAAGGTCGCTCCGCCGCTGCGCTCCCGAGACGACATGGCCGCAATGGCCGAGGGCCTGCGGGACGGCACCGTGGACTTCGTGGCGACGGACCACGCACCCCATGGCCGCACGGACAAGCTGTGCACGTTCGACGACGCGGCCAACGGCATCAGCGTGCTGGAGACGGCGCTGGGCTCGGTCATGTCGCTGGTGCACAGCAGGGCGGTCACCCTGCCCCTGGCCGTCGAGAGGATGACGGCGTCGCCCGCCCGCTTCCTGGGCATGGAACTGGGAACCCTGAAGCCGGGCTCCCCGGCCGACGTCACGATATTCGACCCCGACGCCGAGTGGCTGGTCGACCCGGCGCAATTCGCCTCCAAGGGCAAGAACACCCCCCTTGCCGGAACGACCCTACGGGGCCGCGTCGTGACGACGATAGCCGGGGGCGCGGTCGTATATCATGACGGGGAAGTGGTGCAGAGGAGGGCGGCTCATGCAAATGACTGAACTGATCGACGCGGCCCGGTTTGTCGTGGATTCCGATGGTCGCAAGAAGGCCGTGCTACTCGACTACGACCGCTGGCTGGAGCTGCTCGAAGACCTGGCCGACCTCCAAGAGATCGACGGCGTACGCAGTTCCGGTGAGGAAGCCATACCGTGGGAGCAGGCCAAAGAGGAATTGAGGTCGCAGGGGGTAGATGTATAGCGTATTCATTACGCGCCGTGCGACGAGGGACATTTCCAGGCTTCCGGCTCAATACCCGCGATTGGTAGGACAGCACATTGATGACCTTGCGATCGATCCTCGCCCGGCCGACGCCAAGGCCCTGCGTGGAAGGTCGGACTTCAGCCTGCGCGTGCTTGTATACCGGATTCTTTACTACATAGACTATCAGGAGAGTACGGTCACCGTCGCACGCGTGTTGCACCGTCGCGAGGCCTACCGATGACGAAGAAGGCCGGGGTAGGCCCATGAGAGTGACCTATGACCAAGAGGCAGACTGCCTCCGTATCATCCTGAGCGACGAGAACATCGAGGAGAGCGACGAGGACAAACCCGGAGTGATCATCGACTACGACAAGCAAGGCAACGTCGTCGGCTTGGAGATTCTAGACGCGTCCTCACGTATGGCCAATCCGCGGGAGATGGAGTATGCCGTCACGTGATAGGCAGGCAGTGCACGACACCACTTGCCCAAGGGCGCGTCGCAGGTCGACGATGACTGGGCCAAAGTGGGCGTCGGCACGATTGAGAAGGTGAATCCTCATGGATGAAGTGAAGATATGGTCGGTCGACGGTGAGTCGAACGTCGAGCCGCTGCCCAGCAAAGGCCAGACGGACACCGAGGAGCTCCTCGAGGATACCCTCGTCAGGAATCCAGATCTGCTGATTCCCGGACTGAGGCTGGTCGGCAGACAGACCCCGACGGAGGGTGGCCCGCTCGACCTGCTGGGAGTGGATGAGGACGGCAGGCTGGTCGTGTTCGAGCTGAAGCGCGGCACGCTCTCGCGAGACGCCGTGGCCCAAGTCATCGACTACGCGTCGGACCTTGATGGCATGGACTTGGATGCTCTCGCCAGTCACATATCCGAGCATTCCGGCAAGTACGGCATTTCCAAAATCGATGTCTTCCAGGAATGGTATGGCAGGGATCTGGAGTCGCTGAAGCCGTTGCGTCTGTTCCTAGTCGGGCTGGGCGTCGACGACAGGACAGAGAGCATGGTGAGGTTTCTTGCCGAAAACAGCGGCATGGACATCTCGCTCCTTACCTTCCACGGCTTCGCTTACGACGGTAAGACCCTCCTTGCCAGGCAGGTGGAAGTGGAGGGACCCGATGCGTCCGAGAGCACGCCAAGGCGAACCAAGAAATCAGAGAACATAGACATGTGGAAGAGACGCCGCAACGACGCTGAAGTATCCAAGATATTCGACGCCATGATGACCATGTTCCAGGAAAACTGGCTTGGGTGTCGGACGTCCGACGGAATGTGGGGGCGACAGATTCGACTGAGGGGAAGCCGCGCCATGTATGCGCGCGTTGAACCTAAGGATGGGGAAGTATGGCTGTGTTTCTTCCCTCGGACTAAGGCATTGTGTCCAAATGAGTTTAAGAAACCCTTAGAGAGTATTAGACTCGTAACATGGCCGAAAAATCTAACCGCCTTAGACCCCAACTCGGAGATTAAGCTCCGTTTGAATGCGGAAGAGTGGGAGACTCACAAAGGGCACCTGTACGCGCTGACGAAGGCAGTGTGCGAGGCTTGGGAGAGCAGCGGGCAAGAGGAGGACTCCTCCTAAACCCATGTCTACTCCCGCACACTTGGTCCTGGAAGACGGCTCGGCGTATGAGGGCCTTGCCTTTGGCGCCTCGGCCGACGCGTTCGGCGAGGTCGTATTCAACACGTCGATGACCGGCTACCAGGAGATGCTGACCGACCCGTCGTACGCCGGGCAGATCGTCGTGCCGACCTACCCGCTGATCGGCAACTACGGCGTAAACGAGCGCGACTTCGAGTCGCGCCAGGTGCAGGTGGCCGGGTTCGCCGTACGCGAGCACTGCCCCCGGCCCAGCCATTCCCTGAGCACAAAGACGCTCGACGAGTTCCTGGCGGACCAGGGTATTACCGGCATCAGCGACATCGACACCCGCGCCGTCACGCGCCGCATCCGCACCCGTGGGGTGATGATGGGGGCCATCGCGGTGGGCGCATCCGCCGGGGACGCCCTGGAGTGGCTGCGGGGTCTCCCACGCTACGACGACACCGACTTCGTGTCGAAAGTGACCACCGACGCCCCCTACGACTGGGACCGGCCCTCCGCAGAGCAGGTCTCCGCGGGAAAGCGCCGCATCGTGGTGGACGACTGCGGGCTGAAGTACAACATACTGCGCATTCTGCGGTCCCACGGCTGCGAGGTCGTGGCTGTGCCCGCCGGAACGTCCGCGGAGCAGGTCCTGGCCCTGGAGCCCGACGGCGTGCTCATGTCGCCGGGGCCCGGCGACCCGGAGCTGCTCGACTACGCGGTCGACACGGCCAGGGGGCTTGCCGGCAGGGTCCCCATGCTCGGCATATGCCTGGGGAACCAGGTGATCGCCCGCGCCTTCGGCGGCCGCAACTACAAGCTGAAGTTCGGCCATCGCGGCGGCAACCATCCCGTGCGCGACAACCGCACCGGCCTCGTCTACATCACCGCCCAGAACCACGGATACGCCGTCGACCCGGACTCGCTCCCCGCCGACGTGGAGGTGAGCCACGTCAACCTGAACGACGGCACGGTTGAGGGCCTGCGGCACAAGACGCTGCCGGTCATGAGCATCCAGTACCACTCCGAGGCGTCGCCGGGCCCGCTCGACAACGAGTACATCTTCACGGAGTTCCTTGAGATGGTCTCGGAGCACAGCGAATCGTAGCATCGCAAACACTCATCGCTCCAAGATGTGCTAGACTTATGCTGTTGCTTGATGCCTCAGTATGATGCAGAGGGAAGGCTTGCCATGAGGACGACTCTCGACATTGACAGCAGATTGCTCGATTCGGTGGTCAGCGCCACCGGAGAGAAGAGCAAGAGTGGGGCGGTGAACGCAGCCCTGAAGGAGTACATGCGTCGAAAGCACGTCCAAGAGCTGATCGACTCGTGGGGCACAGTCATTGTGGATGACCATAGCCCGCGGGCGCTGGAGTTGGAGAGGCGAGTGCGGCAAGCCGGTCACACGAGAAACAGGACGGAGGTTTCCGAATGCGCACCACACTGGACGTAGATCCCGACCTGCTGGATGCGGTAGTCGAGACTACCGGCGAGCGCAGCAAGACCAAGGCGGTCAGCAAAGCCCTGGAGGAGTACGTTCGCCGGACCAAGATCAACGAGCTTCGCGCGATGGCTGGGAAGATTCACCTTGATGATACGCGCGAGGAGCAGAGGGAGGCGGACCGGCGCCGGCAGTCGTTCCTGGATGAATTGAGGAGCAGGTAGATTGGTCATCGCCGACTCGTCGATATGGATAGACTTCCAAAGAGACCCGGGCTCCGAAACGGGCAGGGAGCTTGACCGGCTTCTGGATGCCGACGAGGTGGTGATGGTCGGGCCTGTACTGACAGAGGTGCTGCAAGGCGCACAGTCACAACGCGAGTTTGATTTCTTCGCCAGCCACCTGACGGCCCTATTGTTCCTGGAGACAAGCCAGGATACCTGGGTGAAGGCCGGGGAGTTGAACCACAAGCTCAAGGAGCGCGGGAAGATGCTGTCAGTGGGTGACCTGATAATCTCTACTCTTGCACTGCAACACGATATGCCGGTCTATTCGCTCAACGGGGACTTCGACCGTGTAGCAGGTCTCCGGAGACACGAGCCCGGGGAGATATAGGACGTTGATCAAGGTGTTGTACGAATTCGAGAACGGTTACGCCAGCCCCATGAACAGGGGTGTGTCCCTTTGGAACGGGAGCGAGGATGACATAGGCCCCGACAACCCCCGAAGATTGTTCGACGGCCTGGTTTATGAAGCCATAGGCGCAGAAGAGGTCTGGTCGGACGGCTACAACCTGAAGGGGATCAAGATCACTATCGAAATCGAGGAGGCGACCCGGCAGTGAGTTCCCTCTCGCGCATCACGACCATATCGTTCGACGTGGACGGCACCCTGTGGGACTTCGAGGGACTGTCGCGCCGCGCACTCCAGGGCGCCCTGCGCGAGCTGGCGAAGATCGACCCGGACGCGGCGGGCAGGCTCGACGTCGAGCGCCTCGTGGCCCTCAGGAACGAGATCCACACCCGGCTCCTCGGCAGCGTCACCGACCTGGACGGTGTTCGCGAGCAGTCGATGCGAGAGGCGCTCCGTGAGGCGGGCCGGCCCGACGACGAGCTTGCCTCGTACATGGCCCAGGTCTACTTCCGGCTTCGCGACGAGCTGCGCGCCATGTTCCCCGATGCCAGGCCGGCCCTCGAGCGTCTTGCCCCTGTCTACAAGCTCGGCCTGCTGTCGAACGGCAACAGCCGCGCGTCCGCCCTGGGCATAGACGACCTGATGTCATTCGAGGTCTTCTCGCAGGACCATGGCGGCATCGAGAAGCCCGACCCTCGCCTGTTCGAAGTCGCCCTGCGAGAGGCCGCGTGCGAGCCCGGCCAGCTGCTCCACGTGGGCGACTGGCTCGAGACTGACGTGGCTGGAGCGCTCGCCGTGGGCGCCCAGGCAGTCCTGTTGAGCCGCAACGGGGCCGGTCCGGCGCCCGCGGACGTGCCGGAGATCCGGTCGCTCGCCGAGCTCCCCTCGCTGCTCCGGCCAGGGCAGGCCGCCGGGGCACGGCCATGAGCCCCAACCCGAAGCCCGAGAAGGTCCTGGTCATCGGCTCCGGACCCATCGTCATCGGGCAGGCGGCGGAGTTCGACTACGCCGGCACCCAGGCGTGCAGGGCCCTCCGCGAGGAGGGCGTGACCACCGTGCTCGTCAACTCCAACCCCGCGACCATCATGACCGACGAGGACATCGCCGACGTCGTCTACATAGAGCCGCTCACCGTCGAGGTGCTGGAGCGCGTCATCGCGTCCGAGCGGCCCGACGGCATCCTGCCGACCCTGGGCGGCCAGACGGGCCTCAATCTCGCGGTAGACCTGGACGACGCCGGGGTCCTCGAACGCTACGACGTACGCCTCCTGGGCACGCCGCTGAAGGCGATCAGGGACGCCGAGGACCGGGACCGCTTCCGCCAGCTACTCATCGACATCGGCGAGCCCGTGCCCCCCAGCGCAACAGTCGGGTCGATGGACGAGGCGCGCAGGGTCGCCGGCGAGCTCGGCCTGCCGCTGGTCGTCCGCCCGGCCTACACTCTCGGCGGCACGGGCGGCGGCATAGCCACCACGGAGGCCGAGTTCGAGGCGATCGCCGCCGGCGGGCTGGCCGCCAGCCCCATCAGCCAGGTGCTCGTAGAACGCTCCCTCGTTGGGTGGAAGGAGATCGAGTACGAGGTGATGCGCGACGCCTCGGACAGCTGCATCACCATCTGCAACATGGAGAACATCGACCCCATGGGCGTGCACACGGGGGACAGCATCGTCGTCGCGCCCAGCCAGACCCTCAGCGACAAGGAGTACCAGGCCCTCCGCTCGGCGAGCCTCAAGATCATTCGCTCGCTGGGGATCGAGGGGGGTTGCAACGTCCAGTTCGCACTGGCGCCGGGCGACGTGGTCGGCCCGACCCTGCCCGGAGGAAGCGGGGGCGAGGGCGAGTACTACGTCATCGAGGTGAACCCCAGGGTGAGCCGCAGCTCGGCGCTGGCCAGCAAGGCGACCGGGTACCCCATCGCCCGCGTGGCGGCCAAGATTGCCGCGGGCCGGCGCCTCGACGAGATACCGAACGCCGTGACCCGCCGCACCGTCGCGGCGTTCGAGCCGGCCCTCGACTACTGCGTGGTGAAGATACCGCGCTGGCCCTTCGACAAGTTCCCCGCGGGCGACCGGACCGTCGGCACCCAGATGAAGGCGACCGGCGAGGTCATGGCGGTCGACAGGACCTTCGAGGCCGCGTTCCAGAAGGCCGTCCGCTCGCTGGAGATAACCGGCCGCTCGGTGCTGTGGGAGGACCCCGGGTGGCGTGGCGACGGAGACGGCCCCCTCTCCCTCCTGCCCCTGCACCCCAACGACGAGCGGCTCTGGGCCCTGCTGTCCGGGCTCCGGCGCGGCTCCAGCCCCGAGGATCTGTCACGCACTACCGGGGTGGACCCCTGGTTCACGCGGGCGTTCGAGAGGATCACGGCCACCGAGGCGCGGCTGCTCTCCGAGACGCTGACTCCCGGGCTGCTGAGGGAAGCCAAGCGGATGGGGTTCTCCGACGGGCGGATCGGCGTGTTGACGGACAGGACGGAGGAGGCCGTGCGGAAGCTCCGCAAGGAACAGGGCCTCCGTCCCGTGTACAAGATGGTGGACACGTGCGCTGCGGAGTTCGAGGCCGAGACGCCGTACTTCTACAGCACGTACGAGCAGGAGAACGAGGCCCAGGCCCTCTCCGGCAGGAAGGCCGTCGTAGTGGGCAGCGGCCCGATACGCATCGGCCAGGGGATCGAGTTCGACTACTGCTCCGTCCACGCGGCGTGGGCGCTCCAGCAGGCCGGGATGAAGAGCATCCTGGTGAACTCGAACCCCGAGACCGTGTCGACCGACTTCGACACCAGCGACCGGCTCTACTTCGAGCCCCTGGACTCCGAGAGCCTGCGCGACATCATCGAGAACGAGTCCCTCGTTACCGACGCGGGCGACGAGGATGCGCCGCCGTCGGTCGTGCAGTTCGGTGGCCAGACCGCCATCAACCTCTCCCAGGCGTTCGCGTCCTCCGGGCTGCCGATCCTCGGCTCCACGGCCCGCTCCATAGACACGGCCTCGGACCGCCACCTGTTCGAGGAGTTCCTGGCCCGCGTCGGCATACCGAACCCACCCGGGGCTGCGGTGGCTGACCTGGAGCAGGCCGTGAGCGTCGCTGACACCATCGGGTACCCCATCCTCGTCAGGCCGAGCTATGTGCTGGGCGGCAGGGCTATGGAGATCGTCCAGAACCCCGGCGAGCTGGAGCGGTTCATGGGCGAGGCGCTGGCGGCCGGCGAGGGCCGGCGCGTGCTGATCGACAAGTATTTCGAGGGGCGCGAGGTGGAGGTGGACGCCGTGTGCGACGGCGAGTCCGTGCTGATCCCCGGCATCATGGAGCACGTCGAGCGGGCGGGCGTCCACAGCGGCGACTCGATGGCGATCTACCCCGGCCTGACCCTGAGCGAGGAGGAGGTCGACACGATCGTCGACTACACCACGCGCATCGGCCTCGAGCTGGGCGTCAGGGGCCTGATGAATATCCAGTACGTGGTGGTGGGCGGCGGGGCCTACCGGAGCCCGGGCAGCAACAACGGACCGGAGCGGCCCACCGAGGTCTTCGTCCTGGAGGTCAACCCCAGGTCGAGCAGGACGATCCCGTTCATCTCCAAGGTGACGGGCGTGCCGATGGTGCGCCTGGCGATCAACGCCATGCTGGGCAGGACACTGAGAGAGCAGGGCTACGAGGGCGGGCTGTGGCCCCGCCAGAAGCTCGTCGGGGTGAAGGCGCCCGTTTTCTCGATGTCCAAGCTGGCGGGCGTCGACACGTACCTGGGCCCGGAGATGAAGTCGACGGGCGAGGTCATGGGCATCGACAGCGAGTTCGGCCCGGCGCTGGCGAAGGCGCTGATGGCCGCCGGGCTGATGCTGCCGCCTCAGGGGTCGATCCTGCTGAGCGTCGCGGACCGGCACAAGCCGGACGCCGTGGAGATGGTACGGGAGCTCCACGGCCTCGGGTACGGCCTGTACGCGACTGAGGGCACAGCCGCGATGATCCGGGAGATGGGACTGCCGGTTACGACCGTGCCGAAACGCCTGTCGGAGAGCCACCCCAACGTCGTGGACATCATAGTGGACGGCACGGTCGACGCCGTGGTGAACACGGTCACGGGCGACCGCGAGGTGCTGCAGGACGGCTTCCACATACGGCGCGCGGCCACGGAGCGGCGCATCCCCTGCTTCACCTGGCTGGACACGGCGAGGGCCGCCGTCGCGGGCCTGGCCAGCGGCTCCGACACCTACAGCGTCAAGCCGCTCCCATCCTACCGCAACCCCTAGGTCCGGCCCGCACGGGCCAGATGGACTTGCGCACTGTATGGTGTTATGGGTACACTATGCCTTGCACACTGCCGCGAAGGATGGCACGTGCCAGGAGGCGAGACATGCGCAACGTCACCCTTAGTGCGGACGCGGGCCTGATAGACGCGGCTCGCCAGCGGGCCGCGTCCGAAAACACCACCCTCAACGCCGAGTTCCGGCGGTGGCTCGAGGGGTACGTGCGTCACGAGCAGGCGGCGAGCGCCATGAGCGCCGTCCGGGAGCTGCAGGCCAGGTACGACACGGGCGGGCGCAGGTTCACCAGGGACGAGATGAATGAGCGCTGAGGACTTCCTCGACACGAACATCTTCGTGTACATGTTCGACGACACCGACGAGTTCAAGCGGCAGCGCGCCGAGGAGCTGGTCCAGCGCAGCCTCGCCAGGGGCACCGGCTGCATCAGCTACCAGGTGGTGCAGGAGACCCTGAACGTGGCCACGAGGAAGCTGGGTTTCGCCGAGGACGACTCCCGCACCCTGCTCACACGTATCCTCGCGCCCCTCTGGACTGTGCACCCGAGCGCGGCCCTGTACGAGCGCGGCCTGAAGGTGCGCGGCAGGTACGGGTTCAGCTTCTACGACTCGGTCATCGTCGCCGGGGCGATCGAGTCGGGCTGCACGCGCCTCTACAGCGAGGACCTCCAGCACGGCCAGCGGATCGAGTCCCTCACCATCGAGAACCCCTTCAGGACCTGAGGCCCTTCCGGCCAGCTCCCCCCGGCCGCCCTAGCCTTCCCGGTCTCGAAGCGCGTTCTTCGTGAGGCGGTAGCCAAGGAAGCGGAAATCGCCCCAGGGCTCGAAGTGGGCCTCGATCTCCTTCGGGCCGATGCCGTAGCGGTCGCGGCAGTATGAGGTGACCTCCGAGTCGACGGGGATGCGGCTGAAGTCGTGCTGCAATACGGCCACGTGAGCCGCCGCGTATGGACCGATGCCCCACATGTCGATCAGGTCGTTGTACCCGACGGGCGCGGCGGCGTGCCCGGCCTCGTCGATCAGGCCACGTTCGAGCATCGTCTCCGTGCCCTCGGCAAGGGAGCGAGCCCTGAAGCCCAGCCCGCGCTCCCGCAGCCCGGCCTCACCCAGGTCGAGGATAGCGCCGGGCGTGGGGAAGATGCCGCCTCCGGCGCCGACCAGTGCGTCGACCATTCGCAGGCTGCCCGACCACGCGATCTGGATTGTGCAGACCGTCTTCACGAAGTCCTCATAGAAGGTACTGGAGCGGAGTAGCCTGCCGCCGCCTCTCTCGATGGTCTTCGCCGCTCCGGCGTCGACTTTGCGGGCTGCGCCTATGGCTTCTTCCGGGTCCCAGTCCAGCGAGAGCCAGCGCCTCACAAGCCCCGCTGCCTCGTCCACGTCGCCCGCAGAAAGGCCGTCGCCATCGACGGCGATCTCGATCCGTCCCGCATCCTTCTGCGTCGCCTGGATGCGGACTGGCCGTCCCGACGACAGCCTGTCGCGTCTCCACAGGACGCCCGCGGAGTCGTCCCAGCCCCAGGGCGCGAGCATGACCCACCCGTGGCTTCTCACGGTGCTTCGGAGGGAGACAGGGTACGGCGGGGTCAGCTCAGTCTTGACGGTGCCCATCGCAGGCCACATGATATCGGAGAATTGGGAATGGTGAATGTGGAATTGAGAATCGGGGGCCGGTACGGGAGCCACGCTTGGCCTGCCCCGGCAGTGGGGGACTGGTCGTGACGATCAGGCTTTGCATGCTCTCGGGTTCCTTCGAGTACGACTCGGAGGGGTCGCTGGCGATCTTCGAGGAGCACCTTCGGGGGGCCGACGGCTTCGAGTGCTCGACGGTCGTGTTCGAGTCGGAGGACGACGACCGTTCGCTCGCGCCCGTCGAGGACGCCGACGTGCTGCTGGTGTTCACCCGCCGCCTGAACACGGCTGGCCCCGAGCTGGAGCGGTTCAAGGCCTACTGCGCCGCCGGGCGGCCGGTAGTCGGGGTGCGGACGGCCAGCCACGGGTTCCAGAACTGGCTGGCCTTCGACGCGGAGGTGCTTGGCGGTAGCTATGGCATGCACTACGGCGCGGGGCCGCTGGTGCGGGTGGACGTGGCGCCGGGGGCGGCGGGCCATCCGGTTCTCGAAGGAACGTCGGGGCTGGTGTCCCACGGCAGCCTGTACAGGAATACGCCCATAGCCGACGACGCGGCCCTGCTGCTGACGGGGACCACCCACGAGGCGACGGAGCCCGTTGCGTGGACCCGGATGAACGGCGGCGGGCGCGTCTTCTACACGTCGCTGGGGCACCAGGAGGACTTCAGGGACGCGCGCTTTCTGCGCCTTTTGACCAACGGCGTGCACTGGGCCGCGGGGGCTATCTGATCATGGCAAGCGAAGGCGCTAGCTCGCACCTGCTGCTCAACCTGCGCACGCAGGTGGTGACGCTCAAGAGCACGGGGTTCTGGGACCGGGTGACCGTGCCCAAGCTCTTTCCCGTGGCCGAGACGGCCGTGCTCCTGTGCGACCTGTGGGACGACCACTGGTGCCACTCCGCCGCGAAGCGCTCGGCGGCCCTTGCGGAGCGGGCGAACATGGTCGTCGCTGCGGCCCGGGCGAACGGGCTCCAGGTCATCCACTGCCCATCGGACACGATGGAATTCTACGCATACGAGCCACAGCGCCGGCGCATCGCCGAAATGCCGAGGGTGGAGCCACCCGAACCCATAGACCTGCCCATTGCGCCGCCGCTGCCCATCGACGACTCGGACGGGGGTTGCGACGACGGCGGCTGCGAGCAGCGCCGCCCGTGGAAGCGGCAGCACCCGGCCATCGAGATCGGGGAGGACGACGTCATCTCCGACAGCGGCGAGGAGGTCTACAGCTTCATGCGGGCGGGCGGCATCGAGAACCTGGTCGTGATGGGCGTCCACACGAACATGTGCGTGCTGAACCGCTCGTTCGCGATCAAGCAGATGACGCGGTGGGGCATCCGGTGCGTACTCGTGCGGGACCTGACCGACGCGATGTACAACCCCGGCCGCGCGCCGTACGTGAGCCACGACCGCGGGACGGAGCTGGTCGTCGACCACATTGAGCGCTACTGGTGCCCCAGCATCCTCAGCCGCGACCTGCTGGAGGTCCACGGGCGGTAGAGATGTGATCTGGGCCCGCGCCTGAGCCAATGGTGGCGCGGCAATTCAAGCTGGCCTCCAGCCCGACTCGATTCCGGCCCGTATCGAGTATGGTGCAGGCTTTCGACCAAGCGGAAGTGGCTTCCCATGGCATGGTCGAGCCGACCCCGCCCCAGGTCCCTCGGGGCTCGGGACGACATTGCGGGGTGGCCGGGCGCTGATTTCCGGCTATGACAGTCTTACGTAGGTCTGCCTCCGGAAACGCTGGACTAGCTAGTCGACGCTGCCGCCTTCCAGGCGGGCTACCAGGTTTGAGGTGTGGATGGCGTCGCGGATGTCGTTGATGGGGATGCGGCCGGCGGCTACGGACTCGGCGACGTGCTTGTGCATCTCCAGGGTGCCATCGTAGGCGTGGGAGTCCTCCGGGTCCGCGTCCTGTAGATCTGCGCCGTGGAGGTCCCGGGGGTCCTGGCCGCTCTGGAGGACCTCGATGCGCTCGGGGATGCGCATGTAGCATCCGACGCCGATGCCGTGCAGCTCCGACCTGAGGGTGCGGCCGCCTGAGGACCTGTTGGCCAGCAGGACGCCGGTCGCGCCGTTCCTGAAGCGCATGAGGGCGGTGAAGTCGTTGCGCCAGTCTGTGCCGCGGGCGTCCTGGAAGGCCGTGGCGTCGGCCACCTCGCTTCCGGCCATGTACCTGATCAGGTCGACGGCGTGGCAGACGTCGTTCCAGATGGTGGTGCGGGGCGGCTTGGGTGCGCCGACCATGTCCTTGTGGAACTCGCCCACGGCGAGGGTCGCGCCTCCGGCGTCCCCGACGAGGCGCACGGCCTCCCTGGTGACGTCGGCAAAGCGGCGCTGGAACCCGACGGCGCAGACGACGCCGTTGGCCTCGGCCGCTTCGAGGAGCGCCTGGGACTCCTCGGGGCTCGCCCCTGCCGGCTTCTCGATGAAGACGTTCCTGCCAGCGTTCATGCAGTCGATGGCGATGGGGGCCATGTACTCCTCGCCCATTATCACGTAGACGAGGTCGGGGCCGACGGCGTCGATCATCTCGCGGTAGTCGCCGAAGGCCCGGGGGATTCCGTAGCGGTCGACCACCTCGCCCATGCGGGCCTCGTCAAGCTCCGAGACTGCCTCTATGCGGGCGTCCTCCAGCCGGTCTACGCTGGGATAGTGGGCCGACTGGGCCCTCCCGCCTGCGCCTACGAACGCCGTCTTCAGCATGGTTGTCTCCTGGGGGGATTTGTGTGCGGGTGTTGTTGTCCGCCCTGGGGGGCGATGTTATCTTAGGGCCGCTCCTGGGACAACGGCTGCTGGGCTTGCCTGGGATCTGAGAATCCCATCCCTAGCTGGCCTGCGTCCGGAGCACTGCCCTTCGACAGGCCCTTCGACAAGCTCAGGAGAGCCTCAGGGCGAACGATTCCCGGAGGTATGAGATGGCTGACAAGCTGCGGGTTGCGATTGCGGGGTGCCACCGGATGCTGGATACGCTGAACCGGGGGCACAACTGGGCGAACGGGTTTGCACGGGTGCCCGAGACGACGGTGGTGGGCGTGTTCGACAAGGGGCAGGAGACGCGGGACGAGTTTCGCTCGGTGTGGCGGGACACGTGGGGAGAGGTACCCGGGTACGACGACTACGACAGGATGCTGGCGGAGACGAAGCCGGACATCGTGTGCGTGACGACGCGGCAGACGATGCACGCGAACCAGATCGAGGCCGCGGTTGCGGCGGGCGTGCGGGGCATCGCGTGCGAGAAGCCGCTCGCGCCCAGCCTGGAGGAGGCCGACCGGATCTTCGCCGCCTGCGCCTCGAAAGGAGTCCCGCTGGCCTACCTGCTGGACCGGCGGTGGATGGCAAAGCAGCGTAGGGTGCGAGCGCTGATCAGCGACGGCGCGATAGGCGACGTGACCAGCGTGGTGGGCTACGGCGCGTCGAACCTGATCAACCACGGGTGCCACTGGTACGACATGGCGCTGGCGCTGGCCGGGGACGCGGAGCCGGTGTGGACGAGCGGCGAGGTGATCGACGTGTCGGGCGATCCGCCGGACTCGAGGCGGCCGATGGACCCGCCGGGCCGGTCGATGACGCAGCTCTCTAACGGCAGTGTCATTCACACAATGCCTGACGGCGCGGGCCTGGCGTTCCACGTGACGGGGACCGAGGGCGGGCTGCTGGCGCGGAGCGACTTCAGCTCGGTCATCTTCTGGCGCGACGGCGAGGATGGTGAGACGGCACTGGATGTGCCGGCGGACGAGGTGGAGTGGCCAGCGGGCCCGGAGGCCGTGGGCGACTTGGTGGACGCGGTGGTGAACGGGGGTACGACGGAGTGCGACGTGGAGGAGGCGCGGAGGGCGACGGAGATCGGGTTCGCGGTGCACCTGTCGCACCGCGCGGGCGGCGCGAGGGTTGCGCTGCCTGCGGCTGACAGGGGGCTGCGGGTGGAGTCGTTCCCGTGGGGGAACGAGTAGGGGGTACCAGACTTCACACCCCTGCCTCCATGCGACCGCGGTCGCCCTGGCTGAGCACTGCCCTTCGACAAGCTCAGGGCGAACGAGCTTGCCCAGCCTCGGTTCCACCCTCACCCCAACCCTCTCCCGTCAAGGGAGAGGGGGTAAGGCCCCCACCCCTACCCTCTGCCGTCGAGGGAGAGGGGGCTAAGGCCCCCACCACGCCCCACACCTCTTGTATGTTTAATAGTGATGGCGGGGCAGACCGTCGCCCTCTTGGTGAAAGAGACCGTAACCCAGCTTGGTCGCCCCGCCAAATCTATCCTAGAGCCCGAACAGTTGCCAGGGCAAGTGCAAGCCGCCGCTGCGTCAATTTGGTGCCAAAACTGAACCAGGGCTATCATCTGGCACGTTTCGAAGCTAGCCCTTGTAAAAGGACTAGGTGGATCGGGTCGCGAAGTCGTGCTGGACAACGCGCACCACGCTTGCGTCCCCGGTCACCGCCACCGGCACCTTGCTCGGCACTGGGCGTGTCGCGCAAGTCTCCCTTCTCGTCTTCGTCGCCGTCTTGCGTGGGCGGTAGGGCACATGATACGGCCCACGTGGTTTCGGCTTCGTCAGTTCGTCAGTCATCTCCAGAAACTGCCTGAAGGAGAATGGGCGTGCAAGGATGCCCGCCGCCATCGTTGGCGTGGTGGGCTTGCCGCCTGCCTGCTCCGTCAGAGTCATATGCGGCCGTATGAAGTTGTAGTACATCATGTACAGCGCGGTCATGTAGTTGTGATTCGCCCGTTTCTTGGAATGTCCATTGTTACTCCGCATGAGTCGACGCATGCCCATCCGCAGCGTCAGATTATGACGCTCGATGAACGTTGTTCCATGGTCGTTCCAGTTGATCTCGTTCGGATCCCCGTGCACCAACGTCATCACCGACTCTTTGTATCGGTTCCGCCTGGAGTCGGGATCGGTCGGGTAGTTCTTCACCCCTGCGAAGACCTTGACTATCTTGGCATACTCCAAGTCCCTGCGGTCGATGCCAGCCCAACTGATTGCGTCGGGATAGGGCCAGTATCCATCCGTCGTCAACCGAATCTTGCCCTTAATGCGCTCCTTCAGTTGGGACATCAGGTATCGCGCCTCGCCTGCACCACGGTCTCCTGTGACCCAAGCGATGAGGAGCTTGGAGTCCCGGTCTATAGCCGTCCATGTCCAGAGGTCTCCAGACCAATCATGCTGACCCTTCGCCCTCTTCCTGCGTGAGTAGCAGAACGCCCACATCTCGTCGGCCTGAACGGTGGAGACCTCCACGTCCCTGACGTACTTGTCGTGGAGCGCCCACGCAAATCTGCCGGACGTTACAATCAAGTCCCTGACCGAGTTGAAGGCCATTCCGGTAGCTCGACTGGTTGCCCTCATCGAGGCACCCTCGACCAGCATTTTCAGCGCTTGTTCTCTCACCTTCACCGGAACCCGATTCATATGCTCCTCCCTTCTTGGGATTCCTAATACCACTGAAAAGCCCTGGGCGGGAAACTGCCCAGGGCAATGATTCTCTTTCTTGGCTGGGGGGTAGATATACTAGTCTACTCCCATTCTACGTTCCTTGGTCAAGAAATGCGCGCAAGAACGCACTGTCGGACATCCAGCGTATCCGACTGTCCTAGTCTACCTCTTTTTGTAGTAGGTCGTACCCGCCCGCGTGCATACAGTCGACTCTTCGTTGAACCAGTCGTCACTTACGCCATTGACCTTGACGTCCCATACGTCTTCCAGTGACCACACCGAGTCATCGCCATCTTCAAAGAGAATCAGCAGTCCTCCGAGAGTATAATCCACTACTACAATCGCACTATCGAGGTTGCAGACGGCCTGCTCTAGGAAATCAACGGAATCCTGAAACCCATTAATCGCCTGCTCGCTCCATCCGATATGGGTATCAATCATCAACTCGCTCGCTCTGGCAGAGGCGTCTATTGCCTTCTGAATCCGACGTTCGCTCGCCATGAACGAGGTGTCAAGTAGTGCGCTTTGTTCTTCGCGTACTGCATCCCGTGCTTCTGCAATGGAAGCGTCGATCACCTCTTGGATCTGCTGCTCGCTCGTCCTGACAGCAGCGTTGATCATCTCTTGGACTTGCTGCTCGCTTGGGCCACAAGCCGCGACGGAAATCAACACAAGAGCTGCAACAGCTAGCTTGAGCATAAGAGTGCCTCCTGCGACGATGGCTATCGGCTGCCCTACCAAAGCGGCGTCAACCCATTCGGGCCGCAGGAGGCATGAAAGCCTCCCGCCATCGCCGTCTTCGGCCCTGAAGTTTTGGGTACGCTGCCTTGGTAGGGCACTGCCATGTTCGCACTGTGGACCCAGACAGTCAACCCGGTACCACCAAGAAGGCCCTGGGCACTTATGCACCCAGGGCCTATACGCAGTGCTTACTGCGAGGTCGCTCGATCCTTAGTGGGTCATTCGTCTTCTGGCATAATGCAGGCCATCGCCTGTAGTGCCCCCGCAACCGCCAAGGCCTGCGACCGTGTGAGAAATACCCACCCACGCTGGTTCCCTTCTCCAGCATGAACCGTAAGTACAGGCTTGCCCTGAGCATAATGGTGCTCGGAGTCAATCGTGATACGCCTGTTCTCTCCGCCACCTAGATTGCCGGTCTCAAACTTCATTCGTCTTCTCCCGTACTAGAATCCATTCACCGCTGTTCGGCTTCGCTACCTCTCTATAACCTTCTTGATGAGTCTAAGTGTGAATTCGAGGTCTTCGGCTGAAATCTCCTCCTGGAAGTAAGCACGAGTTCTTTCCGACACCTCTAGGTCACCCTGGAGCATGGCGGAGAAGTTCGCATGGATACGCTCCTTGTCTTCTTCGGTAAGGATCGACGATACGAGTGCTGCCAGCGTCAGCAGTGCTATACTGTGTTGCCGCAGCAAGCACTCTAGTTCTTGCTCGTCCATTTCCTGTCCCTCCCTACGGCAGCGTCAACTCGTCGACCGGCTTCCTCGGCGAGTCGCCCGACGGCTCCACCTCGATGGTGAAGCTGCGGTGGGGCAATTCGTCCGCGGATTCACCCACTGCGACGTTTGCGACCTGAGTCGCCGCCTGTACCTCGTCCGCTGAACGCTGAATTCCTCCCGGCCCCACTATGGTCTTTTCATCATCCATTGTCGCCTCGTTATCTTTTCGTAATCCTTTCCTGTTCGCCATGTTACCTCTGATCCCACCCTGTAGTCAAGAATCACTCGCACGATTTTTTAACAGATGCGAAGTTACGTGGTATTTGCACCACTTTGAATACATAGAATCCGCAACTTCCGTTGTCCAAAGAGGCGAAACTCGACAATGGTATAATAGTCGACGAAAGCCCACTTAGGAGGTAGTAACAATTCAGGCGTCCCCGACCGGTGTTAGCCGCACCAAGCCGGGGACTAAGTCAGGAGGAGGAGTGATCTCCCATGACCTACCACGACAACGCCCAGTCCATCTATGTGGATGGGCCGGGCTTCAATATTGCGGTCAACAATCTAAGCGTCCCCGACTCGGCGCCTTCAACACCAAGCCGGGGACTAAGTCAGAAGGAGGAGTGATCTCCCATGACCTACCACGACAACGCCCAGTCCATCTATGTGGATGGGCCGGGCTTCAATATTGCGGTCAACAATCTAAGCGTCCCCGACTCGGCGCCTTCAACACCAAGCCGGGGACTAAGTCAGAAGGAGGAGTGATCTCCCATGACCTACCACGACAACGCCCAGTCCATCTATGTAGATGGGCCGGGCTTCAATATCAAGATCGCAACACCTTCCGTCGGGACTCCCGTCGTTTCGACTCCAACCGTTGGGACTCCGGTCGTTCGGACTCCAACCGTCGACACTCTGGTCGTTGGTATCCCAAGGGTGCGCGGTGATGAGGATGACGAGAATAACGGCAGCGCCCACCCCTCTCGTCCAATCCGTCCTCCTCAGCCACCTGGCCCGAACTCAGGAAGGCGAACGCGAGGGGTTCGCCTGACCTGATACCACGACAAGGCCCGCCGCGCCAGAAGTGGCGCGACGGGCTCAGTTGGTTGAATCTGTTGCGTAGCCCTGCTACTCAGTCCATCTTAGGGTACGCTGCGTCGAGAATAGAGAGCCAGTGTTTTTCGGCCCGCACGGCCATTTTCTGGATCTCTAGAGAATAGCGATCTGCGTCCTTCACAAATATCTCATACTCATCGTGCTCGCATTCCATACTGAGTAGCTGCTCTCCGAACGCTAGGTGCAACTTACACACGTCCTCTAGGTTGAGGACGTACGAAAACGGAGCGGGGCGACCATTGACCACCGAGAGCGCCTTGTTCATGCCCCTGAAATGCACCAAGGTTTCTCTGAGTGCATCCATGACCTCTTTGCTGGCTCGTATACGAATTCTATTCCTATTTGGCATAACACCTGCCCGCTGTTCCGTTGGGGTTTCGTACAGCCTAAGATGGATGACGAAGCCCGTCAAGGCGTTCTGGCGGCAAGGCCGACCGTCAGTCTCGACGGTCAGGCTCAAATCATGCAAAGTTATGGGATGCGCCAGAGCGCTTGCCTAGTGCCGTTCGGCAAGCCGCGCTATCCGGCTCGTTCTTCAACCTCATGCACTACCCACCCGATGGGACCCTCAGTATGCTTGACCTTTAACACAGTTGCTGGGTTCCTGCCTTCGCAGGAACGACGGCAATGTCGCCCCGCGCCACCTCATATGTGCAGCCAGATAGAGTCGGTTCCTGGCTGCGCAGGGGCGACGCTTTGGGGGCTACATTATGTTGATGCAGAGGGACTGGACGGCGTTTACGGCGTAGCCCAGGCGATTCCAGCGGTTTTGCATGGGCTGGACGTTTCCGAGGGCGTCGCGGGCCCTGACCATGAGGGTGTGGTGACCCGTGGCGGCGGGAGTCCAGCGTGCGTTCCACTGTCGCCAGGTGTACTTGTGGGCGAGGCCCCCGAGGTCGGCGGGCTGCCAGGTATCCCCGAAGTCCTCGCTGATCTCGACGGACACGATCTCGCCGAAGCCTGACCACGCCAGCCCCGCGATCCCCAGCCTGGCCTGGTCGAACACCTGGCCGTGGCGGGGCTTGCTGAAGAGGGACTTTACGAGCATGTGGGCGAGGGGCTCGGCTCGGCCGTTGCCGGTGTCGAGGATGTAGCGGTCCTTCTGGAAGAAGCCATCGTACGGCCGGTCGATGAGGGAGATCCTGGTGAGCCACTTGACCGAGGCCATGCCGTACCAGCCTGGGACGACGAGCCTCAGCGGGTAGCCGTGGTCCTCCGGAAGCGGCTCGCCGTTCATCTCATAGGCAAGCAGCATGTCGGGGTGGCGGGCCAGGTCCACGGGCAGGCTGCGGCCGTAGGGGCTCGGGGGCGCGCCGGGCACGGGTGAGCCGGTGTCCGCGCCCTCGAACACCACGTCGACGGCCGAGCCGTTCACCCCGGCCCGGTCGAGGACATCTGGCAGGGCCACCCCAGCCCAGATGGCCGTGCTGACGGCGCCGCCCTGGAACCTGTTGCCGCTGACGGGCGGGTCGAGGTCGACGCGGTTGTTGCCGGCGCACTCCATGGTGACGGGCACGGTGCGGCGGGGCATCTCGAGTATCTCCCGGTAGGTGAGCTCAAGAGGCGTGGAGGTAAGGCCGTCGACGGCAAGGGTCCAATCGGAGACGTCGATGGAGGGGGAGTCGTAGTGGTTGCGCGCGTAGTAGAGGGAGTTGGGGGTGAGCCAGCTCTGTATGGCATCGATGGGCGTCTCGCCCACGAAGGGTTCCGAGTCGATGGTTACCAGTGCGGCGGGCTGTGGGTGCGGCTGAGTGTGCCAGGGGTCCTCGGTTATCCCGGCTGCCTCAGCCGGCGTACACCTGCAACGTTGCATGCTCGCATCCTCCGAATCGGGGTTGGCCCAATTCTAGGGGGCGCGCACGCGGGTTTCAACCGCGAGGTTTCACCGCAGAGGGCGCGGAGGGCGCAGAGAAAAAAAGAGATGTCTTGGGGCCTGCATGGGGACTCGCTCTCCCTTAGGTTGGCTGGTTGTCGCTTCGGTCCTCCTCCTGTCCTGCCTTGTCTGTTTGTCCTTCGCCTGGTCTTCCTGTTTTCTTCGATAGGGCCGGGCGCGCCCTGACTGGTTGGCCCGCTGCCTCGCGGAGCCGGAATGTTCAACGGTGCCCACCTTGCGTGGGCGATAGATCTACGTGCGACGGTCAACGGATCCAATGAGGACGCGCCCCGGTCTTCCTGAAGCGGCGGTTGTTCGCCGCCCCCTATCCGCAATTCTCGCAGACCCAGTGACCTTACCGCTCAGTCCCAAGGTGTGCGACGGCTATACGGAACTACCGCACCCGGAAAGGGGGTAGACGCTACGGTTACGGCTCCGGACGAGTGACCTTGCTTGTCCTCGAAGGTGTCTTATAAGCACCACGGGCCCGCTCCATCCCGACGAGGAGGCGGACCCGGAGGGGCTCGGGCTCATCTGGTCCCCTTCCTACGGAGGCAGAATAGTACGGCTGTTCTGCGGTTGTCAAGCGAACGGAGAGTCCCGCCTCAAGAGCGTCGTGTGGCCGAGCACTGCCCTTCGACAGGCGCAGGGCGAACGACTGGGGCTCCCTGTCCTATCCGGGAGGGCGGGTTTGACACCGGTTTGAGACCCGCCCCTACGGGATGGGGTTCCAGTCAGGGCGACGGCGTTGTCTAGGGGGCCTCCTCACGGAGGCGATAGATGCGGACATCGTCGGTGCGGTAGGCCTCGTCCAGGTGGGGCGACATGGCCCCGGCGAACTTGGCGAGGCCGTCGGAGGGGTAGTAGAGGCGCTCGAGCTGGCCCAGGTAGAGGTACTCTACGTCGTACTTGCGCATGAGGTCGAGGGCTTCGGCGGCGTCGGGGGTTGAGTAGATCCGGTCTACGTCGCCGGCTCGCTGGGCGACGGCCCACCTGTAGCCCCATCGCTGCTGCTCCTGGTGCCACCTCCATCCGACAACGGTGGGCAGGCCCGTGTAGACGGAGATGCGGCCTCCCCAGCGGTAGTTGGGCGTGAGGCCCTCGAGGATGACGGGCGAGCCGTCCACGCTGTCCTGGAGCCAGCGTATAGCGTCATAGTCGGCTGACAGGTCTATGGGGCCGTTGGCATCGTTGTAGACGGTCGCGCGCATGTATGCCGTGCCGTCGAGGGTCAGCGGGAGCACGTCGAACCTCGTCTTGAGCCGCGCCTGGGTGCCGAGCACGGGGTATACGGCGGCGGCGAAGACGAGCAGCGCCAAAGCCCAGCCCCAAGCGGTCCCCCAGGGTCCGGGCATCGCCCTGGCGACGACGCCTGAGCGGAGGATTCGCCAGCCGAGGTAGGCTGAGGCGATGGCCAGGAGCACCCACGCCTGCAGGTAGAGCTTGAAGACGCTGTTCATGCGGTCGATGTCGCCCTCGACGCGGAAGATGTCGAGCCCGATGACGACGCCGAGGGCCGCGCAGACGAGGAGTGTCGCGAAGGTCAACTGTCGTGAGTCGGGGCCGCCGGACGACATGTGCTTCAATCCGCTGACAGCGGCCAGGACGAGTAGCACCAGGGCGAAGGGGATGGTGCTGCCGGTAACGCCGGTGATGACGCTGAGGGCCAGGTAGCCCGCAAGGAGCGCGGCGATCCCGAGGGGCACCAGCTTCGCGCGGCTCTCCCCTGCCCTGAGCCACAGCTTCCGCAGCGAGGGGAGCCAGTGGGCACGGGTGTCGAGCAGCAGGTGGGACCCGACGACGAAGACGAAGAGGCCGTGGATGAGCAGGAACTGCCACAGCACGGTCTGGTTGGTGGTGGCCTCGACGCTGGTGAAGAAGGTCTCGGTGCTGTCGTGGTAGGGGAGGAACGCGAGAAAGCCGACGGCGGCCACGATGGCGGTCTTCGCGGCCGACTCGATGAGGACCTGCAGGCTCAGGCCGCCGTTCCTGAAGTATGCCGCGAGGAGGACGGCAGAGGCGGCCAGGAGCATGTAGACGGGGACGTCCCAGGTGTTGATGGCGCGGAGGGAGCCGACGGCGAGGCCGAGGAGGGCCAGGAGGGCTAGCTCCGCGGGGGGCCAGTGGGCAGACATTGCCGCAACCCACCTGGGTTGTAGCCGCCGCAGGTAAGACATGCCCTGGTCCCTATCAGCATCGGCCCCCGGCCCCTCCCCTCTGGGTTCCTGCCTTCGCAGGAACGACGTACTTTCCTCGCCTTCGCCACTCAGCCATGGCCCCTCACCTCTGGGTTCCTGCCTCCGCAGGAACGACGGAGCATCATCACCGCCATCACCGTCCCCTGACCCTTCCCCTCTGGGTTCCTGTCTTCGCAGGAACGACGTACTTTCCTCGCCTTGGTCACTCAGCCATGGCCCCTCCCCTCTGGGTTTCTGCCTTCGCGGGAACGACGAACTGTCCTGACGGCCGAACAGGACTACGGCCAGGGATAGGCCGATGGCCAGGAGGGTGAATGGGAGGGCCATGAGGTGGGCGTGGAGGTCTGCGAACAGGAAGGTGAAGAAGGGGAACTCGGTTATCTCGTGTCCGGGCGGGTCGGGGGGCATGACGCGCGTGCTGCGCCAGAAGTCGAAGCCAGTGAAGGGCTCGTTCAGGACGAAGGTGTTCCAAATGCCGCCAACGAGCTGGACTGCGCCGTCGAGGTTGCCGAGGAGGACTACGAAGGCGGCGCCGGCGAGGCCCGCGGCGGTTGGGGAGAGGGCGAGGCGGGCGGGCCAGCTGGATGGTCGCGGCTCAACGGCCTGGTGTGATGGTTGTGGCCGGGGATGGGTTCCTGCCTCCGCAGGAACGACGAGCCTGGTGCTGCTGGCGAGGTTGTAGACGATGGAGTAGGCCGCGGCGGCGGTGAGGGCGAAGAAGAGGGGGACGGCGAGATTGAAGGCGATTGCGGGGTCGATGCCGGTGGCCCTAATCAGCGTGGCGACCATGAACTGGCCCCAGTAGTAGTAGTTGATGTAGCCGCCGCCGAACCACGGGTCGTAGGGCGGCATGTAGCTGGACTTCAGGACGGCGTTGAGGTACGCCATGTCCATCGGCTTCTCGCCACCCAGGTGGGAGTGCCAGAGGTCGGGGTTGGCCATGCGCACGAGGACGAAGGCCAGGAAGGCGACGAGGAACACGGCCTCGCCCGCAAGGAGGGTCCTCCACCTGCGTGCGAGGAAGGCGGCGATCTCGCGCCAGTTGGCCGCCAGGAGGGCCAGCGATACGACCGCGATCACGGCCATCCCGACGCCCACCGAGGCCATCGAGAAGGCGAGCAACTCGTAGCTGGCGAGCAGCCATACGACCAGGCAGACGAGGAGCAGGCCGAGGGGCTTCGCGAGCAGGTAGCCGCGGTCGGTCAGTCGGCGCAGCAGGACGAAGGCGATCGGGACCGCGAGCAAGGACATCAGCTCTACGACGAGGAGCCATGAGAGCACGGGAAGCCTTGCGGGCCAGCTCGCGGGCCTGACGATCTCGCTCCAAGTGCCGCCGGCGCGCTGGGCCTCGGCCTCTTCGGAGGTGAGCATGAGCCCGGGGACGCGCAGGTCGGTCGACTCACCCACACCCAGGGCCCGCTCGATCTCCCCGGCCGTGTGGCGGCCGCGGTTCTCGAACACGAGGGTCATGGGGTGATCGTAGACGGTAAAGCTCTCGTCGGCGAAGCCCATACTCAGCACGAGGCCGTCCCTGGCTTCGGAGAGCAGGCGGCCGGGACTCGGGACGCCGGGGCGCGAGAGGGTGTCGTCGACGAAGGTCACCCCGGCGAGGCCAGGGTAGGACGTCTGGACGTCGGCAAGCTCGTAGCCAAGCGCGCCCGAGAAGAGGAGGCGGTAGTACTCGCTGCTAAAGGGGTAGCGGTCCGGCAGGCGGGGTATCGTGCCGTAGAGCCTGTTGCTGTAGAAGACCACGTAGTCGGCCAGGGCCAGCTCTTCGGCCATGCCGCTCAGCTTGGTCTCCGTGTCGGGGTCGTAGATGGGCAGCTCGCGGATCTCGTAGCCGTGGAGGCCGGGTATGCCCTCCTCCCAGTGCTCCTTGAGTATGACCGAGCCCTCGGGGGCATTGGCGTTGATCCAGCGGGCCGTCCTGATCGCCGGGTGCTCGCGCTCGTAGACGGCCGTGTACGCGACCGCGTAGAAGCCCGTCGCAGCGAGGAGCAGGAAGAAGCCGGCCACCAGGAGCGGACGCAGGCGGGGAAGCCTGGCGCTAACGGTGTCCCACAGGTCGAGGAGCATCCTGGAGCCGAAGAGGACCAGGAAGGGCGTGGCGGGGATCATGTAGCGCAGGAACTTCACCTCGAACGAGCCGGTGATGAGCAGGTACGGGACGACCCAAGAGAGGAGGAGCACCGTGCCCCTCGACTCCGCTGAGCGGAACGGCAAGGTGAGGGCGAGGGCGGCGAGAGCGACGGCGGAGGCGGCGACTATCGCGGGCAGGCTGTGGGACAGCATGAGGAGCGCGGCGGGCAAGGCGATGCCAGCGGCCAGATAGGCGAGCCCGTGGAACAGCCGCATGCCGCGCATGGCCGCGTACAAGAGCCCGGCCCACGCCACGACCCCAAGGGGCAGGCCAAGGCCCCATGTGGCCAGCT
Source organism: Dehalococcoidia bacterium (assembly GCA_965116315.1). Taxonomy (GTDB): domain Bacteria; phylum Chloroflexota; class Dehalococcoidia; order Lucifugimonadales; family CAJWER01. The sequence continues at coordinate 2,983,700 of OZ220672.1, read as the reverse complement.
GGCGCACGTGGTACCAGTATGGCGTGGTGTCGACGTACTGGCGGGTGTAGGGGTAGTCCCTGATGCGCCGGACCATCTCGGACTGCTCGACCACGTCGCCCATGAAGCGGGCGTAGTCGATGAAGGCGTATGGCTGGGCAACGGCGAACACGACGACGGACGCCGCGCCGCCCAGCACCACGCCGTTCACCGCCGCAGCCACCCGTTCGGCGAGGCCGGGCCCGTCTTCCTCGCCGTCGTCCAGCAGTCCGAGGGCGTAGATGGCGTGGGCCATGAGGAACGCGCCGTAGATCGGCAGCAGGGTGACCTTCGTGGCGATGCCCAGCCCGACGATCGCGCCGGCGGCGACGGAGTCCCTCGTCGTTCCATCCCTGGCGACGCGTGAGAGGAGGTAGAGGGCGGCCACGGCGCAGGCGGCCATGATGGTGTCGACGGCGAAGAAGTGGCTTAGCTGGACGTGGAGGACGGCCAGGGTGACGAGGATGGCGGCGAGCAGGCCCTCGCGGCGCCCGTACAGCCTAGCGCCGAGCATGTAGACGAGGGCGACGGTTGCGGTGTCGGCTATGGCGGAGAGCGCCCTGCCGATCACCCGCAGGTCGTGGATCTCGACGCCCGGCACGGCGGAGAGGAGGCCCTGGAAGGCCTTGAGCAGGTAGAGGGGGAAGCTGCCGTAGGGGAACCATCGCGGGTTCAGTGGGCTGCGGTCGGCGTCGAGGAGGTCGCCCACGTCCCCGGGGCTGGGAAGGTCGAGCTCGCCGACCTTCATGAGGATGGCGCGCTCGTCGGGGTGAGGGGTGAAGGGGTAGCCGCTGTCCCACTCGATGCCGTAGAGGCGGAGGGCCAGGGCGATGACCAGGGTGAGTGCGAGGGCTACGGCGGGGACGACGTCCCGCGAGCGCGCGGCTCTAGCCGCAGCCGGTATGTGCCGGAGCCGCACCATGTCCGGGACATTGTAGCGGGTATGTGGGGAGTAGGATTCGGAGGATTGGGGGATGCGGCCGGATTGCCCAGTGAGCCGGGGCTGCGGCTGGCAGCAGTGCCCTATTGCTTGACCGGCGCCAGGCCGCCCCAAATCCTGGTTGTGCTGGTGAGCACTGGCCCCTTCGGCATGCTCAGGGCAGGCTTTCGACAGGCTCAGGCCGAACGCACTGTGGCCGAACGGCAGTTACTGACCACCCACGCGCGACCAGTGGGCAGTCATCACCCTGCTCAGGACGACATGGCGGGGTGGCCGCCATTCTCACAGCAATGACGGGTGTTACGGGGCGAAGCGGATGGCCTGGTCTACTATGTCGAGGCCTACTGCCTCGCTCCAGGCGGCGAGGAGCTGGTTGGTGATTGGGCCGGGCTTGCCGTCGCCGATGGGGCGCTTGTCGACGACGGTCATGGGCAGCACGCAGTAGCTGGTGCTGGCGAAGAATGCCTCGTCGGCGGTGTAGAGGTCGTAGGGCTGCAGGTCCTCCTCGACGACGGGAATTTCGAGCTGGCGGGCGAGGTCGAACACCATGCCCCTGGAGACGCCCTGTAGGATGGCCTTGTCGGTCGCCGTGCGGATGACGCCGTCGGTGACGAGGAAGTAGTTGTAGCCGGTGCCCTCGGACAGGTTGCCGTCCATGTCGAGCAGGAGGGCCCAGGCGCCGGGGTCGAGGTCGTCGGCCTCGAGGGTGGCGAGGTTGAAGTTCATGCGGCTGTGGTGCTTGATCTTGGGGTCGAGGGCTTCGGGCGGGTAGCTCCTGGTCTTGGTGATTACGCCGTGCTTACCGTGCTCGTAGGAGCTGGCATAGCGCCCGAAGTCGAGGGGCAGGATGTTGATGCAGACGGCGGGCGGGCCCTCGGGGTAGCCGACGCCGCCGGTGCCGCGCGTGACCCACTGGTTGACCCTGAAGTCGCCGACCGGGGCCCTGAACTGCTCGTTGCGGCTGATGGCCTCCTCGCTGAGGTCGATCATCTCGTCGGCGGTCATGCCGGGATCGATGCGCACGTACTTGAGGGAGCGGTAGAGGCGGTCGACGTGCTCTCTCATGCGGAAGCTCTTGCCGTTGAAGGTGCGCTCGACGTCGAATACGACGTCGCCGACGGTGAAGCCCCTGTCCTGGGGGTGCACCCTGACGTCGCCGAAGGGCATCCATTCGCCGTTGTAGTATGCGATGAAGTGGTCCATTCTTCCTCCTCTCCTGGGCACTGCCCTTCGACAGGCTCAGGGCGAACGATCTGTCGCGTCCCTCGGTTCCACCCTCACCCCAGCCCTCTCCCGTCGAGGGAGAGGGGGTTAAGGCTCCCTACCCTAGCTGGTGGGTGGAAGCGGATTATACCCCAAGGTTGTCGATGTGGGAGGCGTCGGCGAATCTGTTGATGCGCCAGATGCGGTGGTTGCGGTGGGGGCCTTCGAGGTGCCATCGCTCGACGTCGAGAGAGAAGTCGAAGATGGCGGTGTTCCGTATGTCGACGGCCCAGGTCCTGTCGCTGTCCAGGACCGCCCTGAGGATGTTGGCCATGATGCCGCCGTGGGCGACGGCGAGTACCAGGTCGTCCTGGGCGTGCCGGCGGATGATCTCGCCGACCGCGCGGCGGCCCCGCTCGGTCCGGGCCTCCAGCGGCTCGGCGCCCGGGAGTCCCTCGAACCCCCGCACCTGCTCGGAGGGCAGGTCGAGGTGCGGGTGCCGGTCCGCGATCTCGTCGAGTGTCAGGCCCGAGGCGTCGCCCAGGTCGTGCTCCATCAGGTCGTCCCAGTACTCGATGTCGAGCCCCCACCGGTCGACAATGAGCCGTGCGGTCTCGGCGGCGCGGCTGAGTGGGCTGGCGTAGACGTGGGTCGGCTCCAGGCCCTCGCGGTGGAGCCTCTCGCCGCAGGCGCGGGCCTGGGCGCGGCCCCTGGCGGAGAGGTCGAAGGACGGCGATTCGCCCTGTCCCTGGACCTGGCCGCTTGCGTTCGCGTATGTCTCTCCGTGCCTTACGAGCAGCAGCCTCATTGAACAGCTCCCTGTGTGGTTGTGGTGACTATAGCGCCGTTGCCGGCCTCGAGGAAGGAGAAGAAGTCGTAGCCCCTGGCCCTGATCGCATCGCTGCCGCCCTCCCGGCGGTCTAGGATGCATGCTACCAGCACTACCTCGCATCCGGCCTCCTCCACGGTGTCGATGGAGTGGAGGAGGCTGCCGCCGGTCATGCAGGTGTCGTCCACGACCGTGACCCTGTCGCCGGGACTGGGGGAACCCTCGATGATCTTGCCGGTGCCGTGCTTCTTGCGCTCCGGCCTGACGATGAGGGCCTTCACGGGGCGGCCGGCCGCGTAGCTGGCGGTGGCGATGGACGCCACCATTGGCACGGCGGCAACGGCGGGCCCGGCGGCGGCATCGACGCGGTATGAGTCGAGCACGGGCAGGAGGGCGTTCGCGATGGTGTGGGAGCCCTCCGGGTCGAGTGTGACCAGGCGGCCGTCGAAGTAGTAGGAGCTGGTGCCGCCCGCGGTGAGCTTGAACTCGCCGAACTGGAGCGCGCCGAGCCGCTCGGCGATCTCCCTGATTCTCTGCGCGTCCGCAGCGTGAGTCATTGGCATGTCTCCGTCCGGCGGTAGAGCCGGTTGTCGATGATGTAGCCGGCCACGTCCCCGGGGACGAGGTGATCGATGGGCTGCCCGCGCCCGGCCCGCGCCCTGATCCCGGTGCTGCTAATGTCCACCATCGGGCCCTCCAGGGTCACGGCACGGGCCGACGAGCCCGGCGCAACCCTTTCGAGGGGCGCCGGGTCGAGGCGCTCGTGCCCAGGGCGGGGGACGCCGACTATTGTCGCCCTCTCCATTATCGCCTCAGGCCGCCCCCATCTGTCGAGTTTTGCGAGCGCGTCTATCCCGGCGATGAGATAGAGGCAGCATCTCCCCCGCTCACCTTTGAGCTGCTCGAGGGTGTCGGCGGTGTAGGTTGGGCCGCTGCGCTTGACCTCGATGTCGGAGCTGGTGAAGAGGGGCCGGCCGGCTGTGGCGAGCTCCACCATGCGCATGCGGTGGTGTGGGGCGGCCACTACATCGCTTTCCCTCAGCCGTGGTTGCCCCGCGGGGATGAACAGGACCTCGTCGAGTCCGAGGCCGGCCGCGGCGGCCCCGGCAACTGCGACGTGACCATTGTGGATGGGGTCGAATGTGCCGCCGAACACTCCGAGCCTGCGCACTATTCCCAGGTCCACTCCTTGCCGCCGAGCCGGAACACGTCGCCCGGGCCCGCACCGGCTCTCTGCAGGGCGCTCATGACGCCGACGCGCTCCAGGTGCCCGTACAGCTGGGCCCGGGCTTCCCAGTCGGCCGGCTCCACCATGGCGGCAATGCGTGCCGGCTGGGGGGCCTGGACGACGTAGCCGCGCCCCTTTCTCTCGACAGACACGCGTTCGTCCTCGGGGTCCGGCCTCAGCACCACGGCCTCGCCGCTGGCGCCCGGCGGTTGTTCGTCCTCCAGGCTTTCGAGGCTCGCCAGGACATCGTCCATCATGGGTTCCAGGCCGAGGCGGGCAACGGCCGAAATGCAGTGGACCTGCCTGTCCGGGACCTGCTCGCCCAGCGCACCGAGCTTATCCCGCACGCCTGGGATATCCGACTTGTTGAGGGCCACCACCTCGGGCTTCCGCGAGACGCCCTCGCCGTACTGGTCCAGCTCGTTCCTCACCCGCCGGTACTCCTCGACGGGATCCTCCAGCGATCCGTCCACCACATGGACCAAGACCGCGGCCCGCTCGATGTGCCTGAGGAAGTCGTGCCCAAGCCCTACTCCAGCGTGGGCGCCCTCGATGAGTCCCGGTATGTCGACCAGCACGGCCCTCTGGTCCCGGTGCTCTATGACGCCCAGCACGGGCTCAATGGTAGAGAACGGGTATGCAGCCACCTTGGGCCTGGCCGCCGTCAATGCTGCCAGCAGGCTGGACTTGCCCGCATTCGGCTGACCGATTATGCCAACGTCCGCGATCAGCTTGAGATCGAGCACCGCGTCGAACTCCTCGCCCTGCTCTCCCTGTTCAGCGAGCAGGGGGAACCTGTTGGTCGGGGTAGCGAACTTGCCATTGCCGCGGCCTCCTCGTCCACCCGGCACCACGAACTCGTGACCGGGGGCCTCCAGATCCGCACGCCTCGACTCGCCGGAACCGCTCTGCAGCGTCACCACGGTCCCCTCCGGGACGCGGAGCTCCACGTCGTGCCCATTCGCGCCGTGCTTCCTCCTGCCAGCGCCCTTGCCGCCGTTGCCGGCGTTGAACCTGCGCTTGTAGCGGAACGATGCGAGGGTCCTGACCGACGCGTCGCAGATGATCCTGATGGAGCCACCGTCGCCGCCATCGCCGCCGTCAGGTCCGCCAAGCGGGACGTACTTCTCACGCCGCCCGGAGATGGCTCCATCCCCACCATCCCCGCTTCTTATCTTGATACTCACAGAGTCGATCATCGGGAGAAGAGTATAGCAACAACTGATAACAAGGCTGTGGACAGCGTTCGCGCACATCAGCCGGTGTGGAGGTGCCGCGCCTCAGCGGTTTCACAGGGTGTAGACCGGTGGTTGAATCCGTGTGAGTGCGTCGTTGGAGGATTGCGGATTGTGTCGAGTTATTCACAGGCGGGGCGAGTTATCCACAAAATGAGCACAGATACCCACAGATTGGAGGGAACGGGAGCGGGCAGTTGCTGTGGGTGGTGAGCACTGGCCTTCGACAGGCTCAGGCCGAACGCACTTTGTCTGCGCGGCAGTCATTTGCAGCCAAGTATGGGCCGCGTGCGGACCCTTTGACACGCTCAGGACGAACGATGGTTCAGGCCGCGTTGAGGGATGCCCTGATGTTAAAGACGTCCTGGCGGAGGTGGGGTTCGAGGTCCATCTGGGAGGAGATGCGGTTGCAGGCGTGGAGGACGGTGGAGTGGTCCTTGCCGCCGAGGAGGCGGCCTATGGAGGCAGCGGTCATGTTCGCCTCCTCGCGGAGCAGGTACATGGCCACGTGACGTGCCATGGCGGTCTGCTTGTCGCGGCGGCGGCCCGTTATCGCATCCTCGGTGATGGCGAAGTAGCCGGCGACGGCACTGACGACATCGTCGCTGGAGACGGGCCTGAGACGGCCCGCGTGGTGGGAGTCGGCGGTGACCTGGCGGACCATCTCAAGCGAGACCAGCCTGCCGGAGAGATCGGCGTAGGCGGCGAGGCGGTTCAGGTGGCCCTCCAGCTCCCGGATGTTCGAGTGGACGCTCTCGGCCAGGAACTGCAGGACCTCCCCCGGGAAGGTCAGACGGGCCTCCTCGGCCTTCGTCCGCAGGATGGCGAGCCGGGTCTCGTAGTCGGGGAGCTGCACGTCCACGACGATGCCGCCTGCAAGCCTGGACCTGATGCGGTCCTCCAGGAGGGTGAGGGCTGACGCCGGGCGATCGCTGGTGATCACGATCTGCTTGGCGGCCAGGTGGAGGGCATTGAATGTGTGGAAGAAGCCCTCCTGGGTCTGCTCCTTGCCGATGATGAACTGTATGTCGTCGAGCAGGAGCGCGCCGGCGGACCTGTAGCGGTCCCGGAAGGCCTCCGTGGTGCCGCTGCGGATTGACTGGATGTACTCGTTGGTGAAGTCCTCGGTGGTTGCGTATATTGGGTGGATGCCGCGGACGGCCAGCCGCGCCCCGATGGCGTGCATCAGGTGCGTCTTGCCAAGCCCGACCCCCGAGTAGATGAAGAGGGGGTTGTATCGGCGGCCGGGCTCCTCGGCGACGGCAAGAGCCGCGGCGTGGGCAAGCTCGTTGGACTTTCCCACGACGAAGTGGTCGAAGGTGTACTTGGCGTTGAGCGGACTGGGTCTGTGCGCCTCCCGGTCAGTGGCGCGGCCCGCCTGGGCCTGCTGCGGGACTGCCGGGGTCCCAGGGCCCTGCGCGCCGCGTCCCGCCTCGAACGCGATCTCGACGTCCTCGCCGGTCACCTTCTCGACCGCCTGCGAGATGACGGAGTGCATCCGGCGCTCGAGCATCTCGGAGACGAAGGCGTTGGGCGTGGAGACGGTGAATCTGCCGTCGACGAAGGAGCCGCCCGACGTGCCCTGGAGCCAGGTGTCGTAGCTCGGCTTGGGCACGCAGAGCTGCAGCTCACCGAGCACGGCTTGCCATACAGTTGTGGCGTCTTGAGCGACCAAACGGGCTCCTCAGTGTACACGTGTGGAAGACCGGGAGGCGCACTATACAGGCGCTCGTGGGATGCAGGGTCTTCCCGTGCTTGGAAGATGTCGCACTGAGTCTAGCACCCTGAATGGGAGGCCGTGAGCAGGGAATCTGGGGACTTTTGCGCCGATGTTTTCAGGAATCTGGGGGGGAGTTTCCGGGGCTCTATCGACCGGGCCGGATGGGGCGATGGCGTTATAGACGCTGGCGCGGGGCCGGGAGCCAGTAACCTCCACGCTCCGGGCGCCGGGCGCGGAAAAGAAGGCGCCGGGCGGGAGCCGTTCTAGCCATGTTCGGTACAAGTCCGGGACAAAGGGGATAATAGGTACAACATAATTCCCGGACAACTGCAAAGTTTCACCCGCGGTCCGAGGCCCGCACACTGCTCTCGGTCGAGGCCGACCTAACGCTGGCGCGGGGCAGGGGACGACAGCTGGCCCGCTGGAATTCGGACGGCATTGTGCAGTGGCTGCACGCCGTCCTCGTTGGGCGGCCAGGGCGGGTTTCAAACCCGCCCCTACGAGAGGGTTGGGCTAGTCGCCGGTGTTGGACTGGACGCGTCGGAAGGGGTATATCCGGTGGCGACTGTACGCCGTCCTCGTTGGGCGGCCAGGGAGGGCGGGTTTCAAACCCGCCCCTACAAAGGTTCGGGGCGCTGGGCGAGCAGGTCCCCGACGAGAAGGTTGGGCTAGTCGCCGGTGTTGTTGTTGGACTGGACGCGTCGGAAGGGGTATATCCAGTTGGCGAAGGAGCGTGGATTGCGGGACTGGACCCAGAGTTTCCCGCGGCCTGAGAACTCCATGATGATCTGGTCGGAGAAGAGGAAGGAGCGGATGCGCCCGGCGCGTGTCAGCCTGTAGTCGAGGGAGGGCTCCCAGGCGACGGCGTGGCCGTTGTCGACGACGTACGACCCGTCCACGTCGATCTCCTGGATGTCGCCGTAGGCGTTGAAGAAGAGCATGCCGCTGCCGGTCAGGCGCAGTATGAAGAGGCCTTCGTTGAAGAGCCCGCGGAGGCCCTGGAAGTCTGCGTTTGTCTCTATGCCGGAGGTCGAGGCCAGGTATGCCCCGCGCTCGAGGAGCAGCTCGCCTCCATCCAGCTCGTAGCCCTGGATGTCCCCCGTCTGTCCCGGGGCCAGCCCGATTGTGCCCGGCCCTCCCTGGGCGGTGTAGGTGTTCTGGAAGAAGCTCTCGCCGCCGCCGATGGCGCGCTTCACGCCCGACATCAGGCCGCCCCTGACGGAGGTCTCCACGTCGATGTTGGAGTCCATCCATGCCATCGCGCCCGCCTCGGCGACGAGCTCCTCGCCGGGGGCCAGGGTGACTTCTAGGAGGCTATAGCTGGGCCGCGAGCCGATGTTGTAGTCCATCACGACCTCCTGGGCGGAAGCAGCGGACCGAGGGAGTTGCCGAACTCAGTCGGGTTGTGGCTCTGCACGTACAGGCGGCCATGGCCGGAGAAGGTCATGGTCACTCCCTCGCCGGTCAGGAAGGACTGTACCCAGCTTCCTCCTGCCTTGCCGATCGTGTAGTCCAGGGAGTCCTCGAATGCGACCACGTGGCCGTTGTCGACGGTGAGCTCGCCGTCCACCTGCACTTCCCTGATGGTGCCGAAGGCGTTGACGACCAAGGGCCCCACGCCGTCGACCAGGAGGAACGAGAGGGACTCGCCTGACAGCACGCCGCGGAGCCCCTGGAACTGGGTGTCGACATTGAGCTGGGGCGACGAGCCGAGGTAGCTCCCCCCGGCGCATACCCAGGCAGTTGTGCCGCCGCAGTCTATGACGGCCACCTCTCCCTGCAGCGTGGGCGCGAGGCCCACCTCGGCCGGCCCGCCGCCGGCGGTGAAGGTGGAGAAGAAGAAGTTCTCACCCGCGATCATCCGCTTGATGCCGGACATGATGCCGCCCGTGTCGCGGCTCCGGGTCGTGACGTCGATGTCGACGTTGTCGGACATCCTGAACATCGACCCGGCCTCTGCGACGAACCGCTCGCCGGGGTCCAGGCTGACCAGGGCCCAGCCGAACGCGCCGCTCTTGATTGCTTCTACGTGCATGTTTGCCGCCTAGCCGAGGAACGGGGTCAGCCACGAGGCCGCGCCGCCAAGGGTCCTGGTCTGGAGGTAGAGCTTGCCCCTGCCGGAGAACTCCATAGCAAGGCCTTCCCCCGAGAGCAGGGTGCTCTTCAGCCCGCCCATGCCGCGGATGCCGAAGGTAAGACCGGGATCCCAGGCGACGACGTGGCTCGTGTCGACGACGAAGGAGCCGTCGACTTCCTTCTCGACTATGCCGCCGAAGGAGTTGAAGAAGAGCTCGCCGTTGCCGCTGCACTCGACGAAGAATAGGCCCTCGCCGGAGAAGAGGGAGCGGAGCCCTCCGAACCTCGTCTTCAGCTCGATGCCGGGGGTGCAGGCCATGAACGAGCCGGCGGTCAGGGTGATGGAGTCGCCGGAGAGGGTGCGCTGGACGACCATTCCGGGCCTGGAGGGCGAGAAAGTCACGCTGCCCTCGCTGCCGGCGGTGTACTCGCCGACAAAGAGCGACTCGCCGCCGGTTAGCTTGCGAATGAGTGCGGGCACGAAGCCGCCGAGGAGGCGGGCCTTAACGTCGAGGCCGGAGTCCATCCAGGCCATCGCGCCGCTCTCGGCGATGAAGGTCTCGCCGGGCGCGAGCCGGACTGTGAGCTGGCCGTAGTCGGGGTTGCCGTCGATTTCGAGGTTCACGTTGGTGGAATGCTAGGGAATGGACTTCAGGGCGTCAAGGACATTTGGGTGGGTATCGGAGCCGTTTGGACCTATGGCCGCTCCCTGACTGGGTTGCCAGGGGCTATGGCCTAGGTGCTTGGATTAGATTCAGGCGGGCGATGCCGTCAAAGTCGCCGTCGTCCGACGCGAGAGGACAGGACAGGCGTATTGCGGTGGCGGCAATCCAGGCATCCGCCGTGTTCAGCCCGCGCCCAAACCGCTCCCGTTCGACCCGCAGGTTGGCAGAGATATCGACCGTTTCCTGGTCCGGCCACACCACGGCGTACTGCTGCAAATGGTGCGATAGTTCATTCTTCCTACGCGCGCCCCATCCAGCTCTATACGCTCCGTACCACACTTCCTCAATCGTCTGGAATGAGACGACAGTGCGCAGTCCGGTCATGTGAGGAAGGTAGAAGCCGCCGCGCGGATCCCCCTTAAACAAGAGCGAGACGACGCTCGTGTCCAGGACAATCAACCTTGCCGGTCCCTCTGCACTTCACGCCCCTCGCGGATGCTACGCATGAACTCGTCAACGTCAAAGGGCTCGCTGGTCGTAACCAACCTCTCGGGATCGAATGTCTTGGGATTGGGGTCGTTCAAGAACGCCTCGATATCGAGAGGATCTTCCCACGAACGGTCAGCCTTGAGCTGCTCTACCTCAACAGTCGTCCACTTGTTGCGGTCGTTGAGCCTTCCCCTCCCCCTCACTTCCACATGTTGCGTGGCAAGCCTGAGCATGTCCTCGCTGAAATCCTCCGAGAACCTCAGTTGCACGTATTGGCCAGAGTAGTCGTGCAGCTGCGCCGTGCCCCTGTCCCAGTTGACTTCATAGAGCCAGCCATGGAGCAGGACCTCCGTTACGCCGGTTGACTTACGGACAATAGCCGGCTTGCGCTTGACTTCTGTCCTGTGGGGGTTCTCGTTGTCCCCGAACCAAAGCCGCACGCCGTCCGAGAGCCTAGACGCTGTCAAGCGAAGCGTGTCTTCAACACTCTCCGGCAGAGAGGAAGCCTTCATGCCGTCCCACTCTTGCAGGGCTAGTATTGCCCGGTCCCCGAAGTCATCCAGATAGGATTGACCATCCGACGGCGCCTCAACTACGAGGTCAGCAACTAAGGAGCCCGTCCGCACTTCTACGAGGCGCAAGGTACTCTGGTCTCGAACCCACTTGGGAGGCTGACCAGGGCCTATCTCGCGGTTTCCCAAGTGTTGCACCATGAGGCGGACGGCGTCCTGGATGCCGTCAAGCGCCGTGACGAGCTCAGGCACGAGGCTTCCTGGCCGCGAGTCATCTGTATCAGATAGAGCGAATGTCAGTCTTTGCTCCGCCACGACCTCCTCCCGACGCTAGCGCGCTCCCAAGGTGCCCAGAGGGTGACAGTATAGCAGCCGCCCCGCCTCGACCCGGATGTCCCCGCACCTTGCTCACAGTGCACAGGTACCCGACCTGGCTGGCGTTGACAGGCGTCGCATGGCTGACTACGATGCCGCGATGTCGTCCGGGCTGACCCCCTCTCTGGCCATTTGGACAAGGCGATGCGGGACCACGCCAGCGTAGTCTTAGTCGGCGCCGGTATTGCCGGCTGCAGTGTTGCGTACCACCTCAGCAGGCTTGGGGTGACGGACGTGGTGGTGGTGGAGCAGGGGCCGCTGTTCGAGACGGGCGGCTCCACGTCGCACGCCCCGGGGCTCATCTTCCAGGTCAACCCGTCGCGGACGATGACCGAATTCGCCAAGTACTCGGTGGACCTCTATTCGAGCCTGGAGGGTGACGGCGGGCCCTGCTTCTACCCCGTAGGCGGGCTGGAGGCGGCGTGGACGGAGGAGCGGTTTACGGACTTCAAGCGCCGCCGGGGGCTGGCGCTTGCCTACGGGGTAGACGCGGAGCTGATCGGGCCCCGCGAGGTGCTGGAGCTTGTGCCGATAGTCTCGGAGCGGGTCATTGGGGCCCTCTACGTCCCGTCGGACGGGATTGGCAAGGCGGTGAGGGCTGCCGAGGCGATGGCAAAGGAGGCGCAGGCGGCCGGGGTCGTGTTCCACGGCGGCACGCGGGTGACGGATGTCGAGGTGAGCGGCGGGCGCGTCCGGGCCGTGGTTACGGACCGGGGCCGCATCCGCGCGGACCTGGTGGTCTGCGCCGCCGGCATCTGGGGTCCGAGGGTCGGCCGGATGGCGGGCGTGTCGATACCGCTGTATCCGATGCAGCACCAGTATGCCCGCTCAGGGCCACTCGCGGCGCTGAAGGGCCAGACCGGCGAGGCGAACCATCCGATAATGCGGCACCAGGACGGCGGGCTCTACTTCCGCCAGCACGGCGAGGGCTATGGCATGGGCTCCAGCGACCACGAGCCGCTGCCGGTCGAGCCGGAGGACATCGTCGAGCACGGGGAGCCCGGGGTAATGCCCGCATCGATGGCCTTCACCCCGGCAGACTTCGCACCGGCGCGCAGGTCGGCCGAGAAGTTCATCCCGGCCCTGGAGGGAGCGGAGCTCGTCGAGGGGTTCAACGGCATGTTCTCGTTCACGCCGGACGCCATGCCGGTCCTGGGCGAGTCGGACGAGGTGCGCGGCTTCTGGGCGGCGGAAGCTGTGTGGATTGCGCACGCGTGCGGCGTGGGCAAGGCCGCCGCGGAGTGGATCGTGGAAGGCTCGCCATCAATCGACCTGCGCGAGTGCGATATAAACCGCTTCCATCCCCACGCGCGCAAACGGCCCTACTGGCTGGCACGCGGCGTCGAGCAGTACAGAGAGGGGCCGATCATTCATCACCCTCTCGACCAGATGGACAGCGCGAGAGGGGCGCGGCCCAGCCCGTTCCATGCAAAGGAGCAGGACCTGGGCGCCTCATTCTTCGAGAGCGCCGGGTGGGAGATACCCCAGTGGTACGAGGCGAACGCGTCGCTGCTGGACGGCTACGACGAACCGTGGAAGGACCGGAAGGGGTGGGCGGCGCGCAACTGGTCGCCCATCGCCGGCGCCGAGCACAGGGCGGCGCGGGAGCGGGCGGCGTTGTTCGACCTGACGGCGATCACCAAGCTGGAGGTGAAGGGGCCGGGCGCGCTGGCGGGCCTACAGCGAGTCACAGCCAACCAGATGGACCAGCCCATCGGCCGGATCACGTACACGTCGGTGCTGAACGACAGGGGCGGAATCGTCAGCGACCTGACGGTGACGAGGTTGGCGGACGACCGATTCATGGTCATGACAAGCACCGGGTACGGCTACAGGGACCTGAAGTGGCTGCGCGACCATATGCCGGACGACGGGTCCGTGAGCATCGAGGACGTGAGCAACGACCTTGGCTGCCTCTGCCTGTGGGGCCCGCGGGCCCGCGAGATCGTCAGCGCGGCCAGCAGCGACGACTTTTCGAACGAGGCCTTCCCATACCGGGGGGCGCGGCAAGTCACGATAGGAGGGGTGTCGGCACTTGCGATCAGGCTCTCGTATGTTGGGGAGCTGGGCTGGGAGCTCTACGTGCCGTGGGAACGAGGGGAGGAGCTGTGGGACGCGCTGTGGGAGGCCGGCCGCCCCCACGGGCTGATCGCCGCGGGCACGGCCGCCTTCACGTCCATGAGGATCGAGAAGGGGTACAGGCTGTGGGGTACCGACATCCACACCGAGTACAACCCGTATGAGGCCGGGCTCGGATTCGCGGTGCGGCTGGGGAAGGGCGATTTCATCGGCAGGGATGCGCTTATGGCGGCACGCAAGACCGGGCTGCGGAGGAAGCTCTGCTGCATGACCCTGGAGGACCCGGAGGCCTTGGTGATGGGCTCGGAGCCGGTGATGTCGGGTGAGCGGGCGCTCGGATTCGTGACCAGCGCCGACTACGGGTACTCGGTCGGCAGAGGGGTCGCCTACGCCTACCTGCCCGTGGAGTACTCGGAGCCGGGAACAAGGGTGGATATCCTATACTTCAACGAGCGATACGCTGCCAGGGTCGTGGAGGAGCCCCTGTACGACCCCGATGGGGCGAGAATGAGGGTTTAGATGGCCACACGCTCTATCGTCGAGAGGCTGGAGGCGGGAGACAGGCTCCTGCTGGACGGAGGCACCGGGTCTGAGCTGCAGCGGCGCGGCGTCGATGTCTCGAGGCGGACCGCGGACGGCGGAATCGGGGCCTGGTCGGCCACGGCCAACGTCGACGCGCCCGACGCCGTGCGGGCGGTCCACGAGGACTACCTGCGTGTCGGCGCCGACATCATCACGACCAACAGCTTCTGGTCCAACCGGACGCGGCTGGCCCGACTGGGGCAGGCGGACCGGATGGAGGAGTACACGCGCGTGTCCGTCGAGCTGGCGCGCGAGGCCGTCGACGATAGCGGCTGCGACGCCTACGTGGCAGGGAGCATGGCCCCGCCCACGGGCAGGCCCGTGCCGGGCAACCTGGAGGTGGTATCGGACGACCTGGCCGGGGAGTTCCGGGACCAGGCCACAGTCCTCGCGGAGGCAGGGTCGGACCTGGTCCTGCTCGAGTACGTGAGCACCGTCGAGGAGGCGACGACCCTCGTGAAGGCGGCCGCGGAGACCGGGCTGCCGGTCTTCCTGGGACTCAAGCACTTCGACGCCGACGGCACGATGGCCTTCGAGGAGGACACCGTAGACGCCGTCCGCGCCGTCGAGGGCCTGCCGGTGGCGGCGGTGCTGGACATGTGCAGCCCCCCTGAGGAGATCACGGCCGTCTTCCCCCGCATACGGGCGGCGTTCGACGGGCCGATCGGGGCGTACGCGAACATCGGCTACTGGGGCGACTCCAAGGCGCCCAGCGACGCCTCTCGCCAGTGGCACCGCATCGACGTGGGCGAGAACTCGCCCGGCCGGTACGCGGAGTACGCGCGGGGCTGGCTGGCCGAGGGGGCGCAGATTATTGGGGGTTGCTGCGCGTCCGGGCCGGAGCACATCGCGGCGCTGCGGCCGCTGGTAAAGGGCTAAACCTGTCCTGAGGCGTCGATCTCCTCACCCCCAACCTCGTTAGCTCAGAATTGCTTTCGCAGGATTTGAGAAACTGCTACAACCAAACCGGGGATAGGGCCCCCTCCCCGTTCCCCACCTCTGGGTTCCTGCCTACGCAGGAACGACGACTAGGTGACAGTCTCCTTCGGCGGATCCTTCGACAGGCTCAGGCCGAACGAACCGCGACGGGTGCGACATTGACATTGGGTTGGCGGGGCGCGAATAATATTCGCCTACGGCTGTAGCCGGGAGTAGCGCATGGTGACCGAACACGAGGGACTCCAAAAGGAGTTCCAACACGTAGCCAATCCGACCGAGCTTGCTCATATCCACACCCTGTTCGAGGGCACGGACCCGCTGATGCACGATACGGCGTACGCGCTGATCACGGGCGACCAGCACGAGGTCGACCGGCTGACGCGGCAGGCGCTCGACGACGGTTTCTCCGCCAACGACGTCCTCGACGACGGGCTGATCGCGGGGATGGCCGTGGTGGGGATCAAGTTCAGGGACAACATCATCTTCGTGCCGGAGGTCCTGGTGGCGGCGAGGGCGATGAAGGCGGGGATGGCGCACATCGAGCCGATCCTGTCCGCTTCCGGCATCGAGCCCATCGGCACGGTGATCATGGGGACGGTGAAGGGCGACCTTCACGACATCGGCAAGAACCTGTGCATCATGATGCTGCGCGGGGCCGGGTTCGTCGTGCACGACCTGGGGGTCGACACGAGCCCCGAGGAGTTCATAGACGCAGTGGTGGAGCACGAGGCGAAGGTGCTGGGCATGTCCGCCCTGCTGACGACGACTATGCCGAACATGGGGCGGACGATCCAGTCGTTCGAGGACGAGGGCCTGCGCGAGGAAGTGAAGATCATGGTGGGCGGAGCGCCGGTGACCCAGGAGTTCGCCGAGGACATGGGGGCGGACGGCTACGGGAAGGACGCGATCGCCTGTGTCGACATGGCCAAGGAGCTGCTGGCAGGCTCGCCGGCAGCGTGACCTGATGCGATGAGCCCCCATCCCTTCGACAAGCTCAGGACAGGCTCCAACCTCCCCCCTCGTGGGGAAGGGGCAAGAAGCAAGGTGGACAGGGCGCGGTATGAGGCCAGTGTCGACCGCCTCTACAACATCTTCAAGGACATCTCCGCGACGGTGGGCGAGGTGTCGTCCTGGCGATGCCCTTACAAGAACGTCGAGGACCGGTGCACGGCGAACTTCGGTTGCCGGAACCAGGACCGCAACGTACCGGCCGGCCAGCTCTACGTATGCACCGGCAGTGACAAGCTGGACTACCGGAGCGCCTGGGAAATCCAGTAGGCCCGGGGCTGCTCGGAATTCGTGGGTATGAGCAGCTTCTCTTCGGCCCGGCAGCGTTCACCCTCACCCCAACCCTTTCCTGTCGACGGAGAGGGGGTCTGTGTTCGCGAGTTGACTGGGGATGACGCCAATGAGTTCCGCGGGCTCAGGCTCAGGGCGTTGAGGGAGCACCCGGACGCTTTCGGGTCTTCGTACGAGGCTGAGAGCGCGATCCCTATCGAAGCTGCGGCTGAGCGGCTTCGCCTGAACGCCGAGTCAAGGGACTCCTTCACCCTGGGCGCATACCGGGGCGACGCATTGGTTGGGATTGTCGGGTTCTATCAGAAGTCGAGGGAGAAGACGCGGCACAGGGGCGCCATCTGGGGTATGTACGTCCCCACCGAGGAGCAGGGGAAGGGCATCGGGAGGGCCCTGGTGGCGCGAGCACTGGAGCGCGCCGGGGCGCTTCCGGGACTGGAGCAGGTGGAGCTGCACGTCGTAACGCGCAACAGGAGGGCAAGAGACCTGTACGGGTCGTTCGGATTTGCGACGTACGGGACGGAGCCGAGGGCCCTGTTCGTGGACGGCGAGTACCTGGACGAGGAGCACATGGTGCTGTTTGTTCCACCCTCACCCCAACCCTCTCCCATCAAGGGAGAGGGGGAAGAGTCACCCTCACCCCAACCCTCTCCCGTCGAGGGAGAGGGGGAAGAATCACTCTCACCCCAACCCTCTCCGATCCAGGGAGAGGGGGCTGTGGGCGCCTGAGGGCCGGCAGGTATGTCTCCGATCATCTTCGACAGCTCCAGGCTCGAGTCGGCAGCGGGCAGGAGCGTTTTCGACTATGCCGACGCGCTGAAGGTGCGGGTGCCGACGTCGTGCGGTCGGAGCGGCGAGTGCCACGAGTGCATCGTCGAGATCAAGCGGGGCATGCCCGCGCTGAGCCCGCCGACGCCGTCCGAGGAGTTCCTCCGCGGCAGCTACCGGCTGGCGTGCCAGGCGCACGTTACCGATGCGGACGCCGACGTGGAGTTCGCCGTACTCAGGCGGCAGCCGCGGATACTGACGAGCTCGGTCAAGCGGTCAGTGGAGACGGACCCTCTGGTCGCCCGCAGGGGCGGCGACGTGTACTCCGGGGACAAGCGGCTGGAGGCGTACAGGGGCCAGGTCTACGGTCTGGCGGTAGACGCGGGCACGACGACAGTGGTGATGAACCTGGTCGACCTGGAGAGCGGCGAGGTGCTGTCGACGGCGTCGTTCGAGAACCCGCAGAGGTTCGGCGGCAGCGACGTGATGCACCGGATCTCCTACGATGGCGGGGAGCACCCCGGGGAGCTGCGGCAGGCGCTGTTGTCGTCGATCAACTTCGAGATCGGCGAGATGAGCCGGCAGCTCCGGTTCCACCGCCGGCGCATCTACGACGTGGTGGTGGTGGGCAACGCGACGATGCGCGACATCCTGTTCGGGGTGGACGTGCAGAGCATCGGGCAGAAGCCGTACAAGTCGCTGGTCGAGCTGGAGATGGAGCAGGGGGAGCGCGCGGGCACGGCCCTGAATGTCACGGCCCGGGAGTTTGGGCTTCGCGTGTTCCCAGGAGCGAACGTGTACGGCGGCCCGCTGGTGGGCTGCCACGTGGGGGCGGACGTGACCGCCGACCTGCTGGCCATCGGCATGGACGAACAAGAGGAAGTGGTGATGCTGGTGGACGTGGGGACGAACACGGAGGTGGTCGTCGGGAACCGGCACGGCATGATGGCCGCGTCGTGCCCGGCTGGGCCGGCGTTCGAGGGCGGCGAGATCACGTACGGGATGCCGGGGTACGAGGGCGCCGTGGAGTCGGTGGAGATCGGCGAGAGCGGCGTCGTGTGCCGGACGATCGGCGGCGTGGAGCCGCAGGGGATATGCGGGTCGGGGCTGGTGGATCTGCTGGCGGAGCTTCGCCGCACGGGGACGATGAACGAGCTGGGGGTGTTCGCGGACGGCGGGAGCGAGTTCGCGTTCGCTCCGGAGCAGGGGATGTCGGTGTCGCGGGCGGACGTGAGCGCTCTGGCACAGGCCAAGTCGGCCAACTTCAGCGGGCAGCGGATCGTGCTGCGGCGGTACGGGGTGACGCCGGGGGAGATCTCGAAGCTGTACCTGGCCGGTGGGTTCGCCAACTACGTGGACGCAGCGAACGCCGCGAGCATCGGCTTCATCGCGGACGCGCCTCCGGAGCGGGTGGAGAAGGTGGGGAACGCGGCGCTGGAGGGCGCAACGCTGATGCTGGTCTCGCGAGGGATGCGGGAGGAGGCGGAGCGGATAGTGGGGCGGATCGAGCACGTGGAGCTGGAGACGACGCCGGACTTCTTCGAGGTGTTCGTGGAGGGGTGCATGTTCAAGCCGATGGGGGAGTCGGAGGCGTAGGGGGCGGGTGCGCCCCAAGTAGGACTGGGCGCGCCATCTATAATGACTACAGCATGTCCTTCGCGGATGCCATTCGCAGGCTCAACGACCTGAAGCAGCGCGGGCTGATCAGGGACTACGTCGTCATCGGGGCGGTTGCAGCCACGGCCTACGTCGAGCCGGTCCTTACCCAAGACGTAGACGTGGTGGTCTTGGTGGACTCTGACGATGAGTTTTGGGAGACTTACCGCCGGGTCGGAGAGGCCGCCGAAGGGATCGACGGGATGCACCACATCCTCGGAGGGCGGCCGGTCCAGATGTTCCCATCGACCATTAAGCCCATCTACCGGGACACGCTGGCGGCGGCGAAGCAGACGAGAATTGGGGACGCCATGGTGAAGGTGGCGACCCCCGAGCACCTGGTCGCCCTGGCCCTGGAGGCATTCCGGTACAAGGACAAGCTGCGCATCGCGGAGTTGCTGGAGCTGCAGGGAACCGACAAGGAAGCGATTTGGAGACTGATAGGGGAGTTCGACGATGAAGACGGAGCCCTCGCCGAGAGATTCCGGTCGTTTGGCTGAACGCATCTTCGAGGAGAAGGCGAAGTGGCACCGGCGGCAGGCGAATGCCAGCTTCGAGAGCAAGCTCGCCGTGCTGGACAAGCTGTACGAGGATGCCAGGCACCTGCCCAAGCTGGAACGGGAGTGACGAGGGGCCTGCCGATTGCCGCAACGGGTTGGCTGGCTCCCTAGGGAGTTATTGGGAGTAGCAGGATTTTGCTCAAGATGGGTCGATTTGGCGGAGCACTGCCCTTCGACAGGCTCAGGGCGAACGCACCAACCACCCACAGTCGCTGGGCGGAGCAGGACGTCCGTGATTGTGCTGCTACCGGCGAGGAGAGGGCGGGTTTCAAACCCGCCCCTACAAGACCGTAGCACCTGCCTAATCTGGTCAGGGACGGCGGCATGTTGTACCTTTTGACGGACAAACGCCACCGAGAGGCCGTTAGATGACCAAGAAGGTGCTCATAACCGACTACGTGTGGCCGAGCGTCGAGCCTGAGAAGGCCGTGCTCGCCCTGGCGGACGCGGAGGCCGTCGTCGCGCCGGACGGAGACGAGGACACGCTCGTGGAGATGGCGCGGGACGCGGACGCGATCCTGACCTGCTTTGCGAAGGTGACGGAGCGGGTCGTGCGGGCGGCGGAGAAGTGCGTCGTGATCAGCCGGTACGGCGTGGGCGTCGACAACATCGACGTGGACACGGCCACCGAGCTGGGGATCGTCGTGACGTACGTGCCCGACTACTGCATCCCGGAGGTGTCGGACCACGTCATCGGGATGATGCTGGACTGGAACCGGCGGCTGACCTTCTTCGACCGCGCGACGAAGACGAAGGGCTGGGGAAGCGAGGGACTGGGGATGCGGATCATGCGGCTGGAGGGCAAGCGGCTCGGCATCGTGGGGTTCGGCCGGATTGGGCGCGGGGTCGCTGCGAAGGCGCAGCCGTTCGGCCTGGAAGTACTGGCGTCGGACCCGTTCGTGACGCCGGGCTCGGCCGCCTCGAGCGGGGCGCGGCTCGTCGAGCTGGACGAGCTGCTGAGGGAGTCGGACTTCGTGACTATCCACTCGCCGCTGATCCCGCAGACACGGAACATGATCGGCAGGGAAGAGCTGGCGACGATGAAGCCGGACGCGTTCCTGATCAACTGCGCGCGGGGCGGGCTGATCGACGAGGACGCGCTGTACGAGGCGCTGACGTCGGGGGGCATTGCGGGAGCGGGGCTGGACGTGCTGGTCGACATCGACCCGCCGCTGGACCACCGGCTCATCCAGCTCGACAACGTGATCGTGACGCCCCACACGGCGTTCTTCTCGCAGGAGGCGGTGCTGGAGCTGGAGGAGCGGGCGGCCGGCGAGGTGGTCCACGTGTTCCAGGGGCAGATGCCCGACAACCTGGTGAACCCGCCTGTGCTGGACCACGCGCGGGTGGAGCTGGGGTGACTCGGTGGGACATGGCAGCGCCGCTATTCTGCAGTGCGAGAGCCCCCATCTCAATCTTCCCCCTCGGGGGGAAGAGGCCAAGCCGCCTTCGCGGGAACGACGATTTGGGTAGCGTGCGATACAATTGGCCGGGGTGAGATATGTGCGGCGTTAGCGGGATACTCCATAAGAAGGCGACGCCGGGGCGGCCGGCGCCGATCGGGCGCGACCTGGTGCGGATGCTGGACTCGATGGCCCACCGGGGGCGGGACTCGACCGGGTTCACGGTGGCGGGCGAGAGCACCGAGGCGGACCTGATCGTGCGGTTGAGGGCGGACGGGGCGAGCCCGGAGGATACGGCGGCGCGTGTGACGGACGCGGTGTCGCACCTGGGGGCGGTGGTTGCCTCGCTGGATACGCAGGGCGACTTCATCCGGCTCTTCCTGAACTACGAGGGCGAGGTGCCTGAGCTTGCCGGGGCGCTCTACGACATGCCGGAGATCGAGATACACAGCATGGGCCAGTCCTCCGAGGTCGTGAAGGACGTGGGGACGGCGACGGACGTGGACACGCGGCACGGCCTGGGATCGCTGCGGGGGACTCACGGCATTGGACACGTGCGGCTGGCGACGGAGAGCATCGTCGACATCAACCACGCGCACCCCTTCTGGGCCTACCCGTTTCCGGACGTGACTGTGGTGCACAACGGGCAGCTCACGAACTACCACAAGATGAAGCGCAAGTACGAGGACGCCGGGCACCGGTTCCAGACGCACAACGACTCGGAGCTGATCGCCGTGTACCTGGCGGACAAGATGGCGAACGGCGAGACGCTTGAGGACTCGCTGCGGGCCTCGCTGAAGGACCTGGACGGCACGTTTACGTACCTGGTGTCGACGAGGGACGGGATGGGCTGCGCGAAGGACCGTTGGTCGGCCAAGCCGCTGGTGGCCATGGAGACGGACGACGTGGTGGCGGTGGCGTCGGAAGAGGTCGCGCTGCGCAGCGTGTTCGACGAGGAGATCGCGCGGACGGAGCCCCAGGAGGCCGAGGTTATGACGTGGTCGAGCTAGACGCGGCGTCGCTGACGACGCGGGAGCTGAACCGCCGCATCAAGGAGCTGGCGGCGGCCGGGCAGGACGCCGTCGTGACGAATCCAGGGGCCCGGCATAACATCGCAGTCGGTGTGCTCCAGCCTTGCCGGGTCCGCATCGAGGGCAGCGTGGGCTACTACTCGGCCTCTATGCTGGACGGCCCGGAGGTCGAGATCGAGGGCAACGCGGGCTGGGGCCTGGGCGAGAACCTGATGAGCGGCCGGATCAGCCTGTCGCGGGACGCCGGGGCCTCGGTTGCGGCGTCGATGCGGGGCGGCGAGATATACGTCGGCGGCAATGCCGGGGCCCGCGCGGGCATATCGATGAAGGGCGGGACACTGCTGGTGGGCGGCGACTCCGGGTTCCTGACCGGGTTCATGATGCAGAAGGGGCGCATCATCGTGTGCGGCGACGCGGGCGACGCGGTGGGCGACTCGATGTACGAGGGGACGATCTACGTGGCGGGCAGCTACGGCTCGCTGGGCAGCGACGCGACGGTCGAGGAGGCCAGCGAGGAGGAGCTGCTGGACCTGTGGGGGACGCTCGAGAGACACGGGATAGGCGAGCGGCCTCACTTCACGAAGATCGTGTCGGCCAAGCGGCTCTACCACCTGGACTCGCTGGAGCGGCTGGAGAAGGCGGCGGTCTGATGGTCTACCAGAGCAGCCAGATCATGCCGCCCTGGGTGATGGACGACATCCACGCCAAGGCGGAGCTGGGGCGGTACAGGATACGCGGCTTCAGCACGTTCCAGCGGGTGACGCACTTCGACGACCTGACGTTCCTGTCGACGGGGCTGACGCGGTTCCCGCTGGAGGGCTACAAGGAGAAGTGCAACACGCGCACGACCATCGGCCACCGGTACGCCGAGGAGCCGCTGGTGCTGGAGACGCCCATCTACATATCGGGCATGAGCTACGGCGCGCTGTCGGCCAACGCGAAGACGGCGCTGGGCAAGGGCGCGGCGCTGGTAGGGAGCGCGAGCTGCACGGGCGACGGCGGGATGCTGCAGGCCGAGCGTGACGCGGCCGACAAGCTGATATACCAGGTGCTGCCGAGCCGGTACGGGTTCGACCCTCACCACCTGGTGCAGGCGCAGGCGGTGGAGATCGTGGTGGGCCAGGGCGCGAAGCCGGGCACGGGCGGGATGCTGATGGGCGTGAAGGTGCTGGACCACATCGCGGAGATGCGGGACCTGCCGACGGGGATCGACCAGCGCAGCCCCGCGCGTCACCCGGACTGGCTGGGGCCGGACGACCTGGCGATCAAGATCGACCAGCTTCGCGAGGCGACGGACTACAAGGTGCCGATCCACGTGAAGCTGGGGGCGTGCCGGGTGACGGACGACGTGAAGCTGGCGGCCAAGGCCGGGGCCGACGCGGTGGTGATCGACAGTATGGTCGCGGGGACCGGCGCCTCTGCCGAGATGCTCCTGGACCACAGCGGGATACCGACGGTGCCGGCCATAGTGCTGGCGCGGGAGGCGCTGCGGGAGATCGGGATGTACGGCGAGGTGAGCCTGATCGCGTCGGGCGGGATACGCAGCGGCGCGGACGCGGCGAAGGCGCTGGCCCTCGGCGCGGACGCGGTGGCCATCGGCATCGCGGCGCTGGTGTCGCTGAACTGCAACCGCGACATACCGGAGGCGGACTACGAGGCCGAGGTTGGCGTGCCGGCGGGGTACTGCGCCCACTGCCACACGGGGAAGTGCCCGGTGGGCATCACGACGCAGGACCCGGAGCTGGTCAAGCGTCTGGACCCCGAGGAGGGCGCGGAACGGGTCGCGAACTTCCTGAACGCGATGACGATGGAGATGTCGCTGCTGACGCGGTCGCTGGGCAAGGGCGACGTTCACAGCCTGGAGCCGGAGGACATGGCCGCACTGACGGTGGAGGCGTCGGCCATGGCGCGGATTCCGCTGGTGGGGACGAACAAGGTCTTCGGCGAGTAGGCGGCCTCGAGCGGGAGCTGGAGGACATCATGGCGACTGACTCTGAGCTGCTCGAGCGCATCACCGTGCGGGCGGACGTGTTCGGCGGAAAGCCGATCATCCGGGACATGCGTATAGCGGTGGAACACGTCCTCGGAATGCTCGCCGCGGGGGAGACCAAGGAGTCCATCCTCCGGGAGTATCCGGTCCTCCAGGAAGACGATATACAGGCTTGTCTACTCTTCGCCCACCGATCTCTGGCTGGTGAGCAGGTGCATTCGCCCGCGTGATGGAGGTTGTTTCTACTCAGAACAACGTGCCAGTCAGGTTGACCGATGAGAGATGGAGACACATCGAGAGCAACCACCCGGAGATGCAGGTTCACAGGGCGCGTGTCCTGGAGACGATTGAGGAACCGGATTTCGTTCAGGAAGGGGATTTCGGCGTCCTGCTCGCCGTCCGCCAATACCATCAAGCACCGCTCGCCGGCAAGTATGTGCTGGTAGCCTATAGGGAACTTGCCGAGACTGACGGATTCGTGCTAACTGCCTACCTGACCAGACGACCGTCTTCAAGGAGGAGGGTCCTGTGGCAACGCTGACCATTCTTGAAAGCAAACAGGACTTGAACTGGGACTACGACGGCGAGGCCGATGTCCTGTATATCTCGGTCGCGTCGCCTACACCTGCGGTGGGCATCGACATAGGGGAAGGCGTGGTCGTCCGGTACGACGAGTCCCAGAGCGAGGTTGTTGGCATTTCCATCGTGGGGCTCCGCGAGAAGATGCTGCGCGAGCTTTCCGACTGACGTCTCGGCCGACAGCCCGGAGGGACACAACGGGTACGCCTCCAGACAGGGTATGTTCATGGTCCTGGTCTTCACCAGAACTGACGCGAGCGGTTGAACCAGCTAGTCTTTCGATGCATGGCCCTGGAGAGGGCTACTGAGGTATCCAACTACAGAACCAGGCCCATGAATAGCATGCACGAGGCCAACCGGCGGTACTGGGACGAGGCTGCGGAGTGGTGGAAGAGGCTCGAAGAAGAGGGCGGCGTGTGGCAACGCTTCGCCGCCGAGCCCGGCATCGCCTTTACGGGAGGCGCGCTTGGCCTGGTCCGCGAGGTCGCGGGCACATTGTCGGGCAAGGACGTGTGTGTCGTCGGCAGCGGTGACAACCTTGCAGCCTTCGCCTTTGCCGGGATGGGCGCCAACGTCACGTCGGTAGACATCGCTGAGGAGCGGCTGTCGGCGGCCTCGAAACGGGCGGGACTCCTGGGGCTGCCGATCACGTTCGTGCAAGCCGACGCCGCCGACCTGAGTCCTATCGGGAGCGAGGAGTTCGACCTGGTGTTCTCCTCCAACGGTTTCTTCGTCTGGATTGCAGACCTGCAGGCGGTCTTCAACGAGGTATGCCGTATCCTGCGGCCAGGAGGACACTACGTCTTCTACGACATCCACCCGTTCCAGAGGCCCTGGAAGAACCAGGTCATGCCGATCGAGGTCGCGAAGTCATACTGGGACACCGGGCCTATCGATGGTGCGGAAGGGTCGTTTGGGTTCAACTGGACCCTTGCGGACATTCTCAACCCACTGGCTGCCGCGGGACTCATCCTGAGGCGAACCCTTGAGAGCCCGGCCGAGGACTCGAGATTCTGGCAGGAGCTCTCGTACCTGCCGGGGACAGACGACAGCCTCCTGGACTGGAACGAGAACCCCCGGGCGGCACTGCCGGTGTGGCTCGCGCTGGCTTTGCAGAGACCCGCATAAGCCAGTGAATCAGCGATGGGTCGTTGTCGCCCTGGCCCTCTTCTACCCTCTAGTGGTATATGGGGGCGCTTCGCTAAAGGGTGACTACAGCCATGTCAGCCAGTACATCAGCGAGCTCAATGCCATAGGTTCAGCCTGGAGTTGGCAGATAGGCTACCTGGGTTTCCTCCCCCTAGGCTTGCTTGGCTTCCTCTTGCTGTTGGCGGTTGCGCCAAGGGCGAGATTGAACGGGATCTCCAGAATCGGCTGCTGGCTGCTTGTCGGCGAGCCGATAGCCTATGCCAGTTCAGCCCTTGCGCCTTGCGATTTGGGTTGTCCAAGTACCGGCAGTCTTTCCCAGGATGCCCATAACCTCCTGGCCGTGGTCACGCTCCTGATGACGACGCTTGGATTGGTGCTCTTGTCCTTCAACAACAGGCTCGGGCCAGGAAAGAGAGCGGGCTGGTTAGGCCTGGCCGTGATGTATGTCTCTCTCTACACACTTGCGCTGGTACCTGATCTCGCTGAATGGCGAGGACTGCTTCAGCGGCTGGCGGAGGGGGTTCTCTACAGCACGTTGTGCCTCATCAGTTGGCGTATTCTGGCAGAGCGTGACAACTCGGCAGAGCTGAAGTAGAAGAGGTAGGGCTGCTGTAGGCTGTCTTGAGCTGGACATGACACCTCCCGCCTCCACTGCTCACTGGACGGCAGTACTCCTGTAGTGGACATTGGACAGTACCGCACGCGCTTGGTCCTGTTACTGTCTGATCGTTCGGTGAACGAGTCTATGTATTGTGTCCTCAAATGGAGTAATGTACCTCCCGATGAATCCCTTCAGCGACGCCGACTACAGGTTCGTCTCCCGGCTGCGGGAAGAAGCAGAGGCCTGGCAGCGGGACGGGACGATCACCGCCGAGCAGGCCCAGGCGATTCTCGCCCGGTACCCGGACTATCCGCCGGGCCACGAGGCGTCACGTAGGCGGCAGGGCCTCGTCACCGGGCTGTCCATCCTGGGCGGCATCCTCATCGGTCTCGGCGTAATCACCTTCTTCGCCGCCAACTGGGACGAGATCTCGCACGGGGTCAAGCTGACGTCGCTGATCGCAGGGATGCTCCTATCCTATGGCGCGGGTTACGCGATCTGGCAGAGGTCCGGCCCTACGGCCTACGCCGTGGCCTTTGTGCTGCTGGGCTGCATCATCTACGGGGCCGGCGTGCACCTCATCGGCCAGATATACCACGTCCCGGTGAACCATCCCAACCTCTCGCTGTTCTGGCTCCTGGGCGTGGCGCCCGTCGCATACGTGACCCGCTCCCGGCCGATCATGTTCCTGGCCGTCGTGCTCTTCCTCGCCGCCGTGGGCTTCCGTCAACAGGACTGGCTGGAGGGCATCGACGCCGCGCTGGCCTGGACGGCACTCTACATCGCCCTCGGGGCCTTCCTCTACGCTGCCGGCAAGGCGAAGCGGCAGCTCGAGGGGTGGGAGTCTATCGGCGGCCTGTTCCAGGGGTTGGGGCTGATCACCGCCTTCGCCGCGCTCTACCTACTCACTTTCCGCGACCTCTTCGACGTCGCCGGCGGCGTCCGCGGGGCGAGTATCGGCTACTGGGCTCTGGCGTACGGCGCCTCGGCCGCCGCAATCGGGGTGACCGCGGGGATGGCGTGGCTGCGGGCCCGGCGGGGCGAGCAGGTCGCGGCGGAGCTTGCCGAGGCGGGAGCGATCGCCGTGCTGCTGGTGGCCGCCCACGTGGCGGCGTGGGTGTCCGTCTGGGACCAGCTCTACCCCATCGTGTTCAACGCGCTGTTCGCCCTGTTGGCTCTGGGCCTGATGGCCTCGGGCTACCTGCGCGACCACGAGGGCCGCGTCAACCTCTCCATCGCGCTGATCGCCATCTACGTCGTCACCCGCTACTTCGAGTATTCGATTGACCTGTTGGACAGCTCGCTGCTGTTCTCCGGCGCTGGCGTCATCCTGCTGGCGGGTGGATACCTGCTCGACCGGGGCCGGCGTCGGATGCTGGCCGCGATGCGCGAGAGGGAGGGCGGGGCATGAAGCCGTGGGTCCGCATCGCCTTCTGGGCAATCGTCGCCGCACAGCTGGCCGTTCTGATCGGCTTCACCGGCCTGCGCGAGGTTGCCCTGCGCACCGGCACCGAGGTCGTGCTGCAGACTGTTCCCGTCGACCCGCGGTCGCTGATGCAGGGCGACTACGCCATCCTGGACTACGAGATCGCCCGCCTGCCGGACTGGATGGACGGGTTCTCAGCCGGCAGCACCGTCTACGTGGTGCTGCGAGAAGAGCGGGACGTCTGGGCATCATCGTCGTATGCCGCAAGACGCAGCCATGTCGCCGGAGAGGTGTTCATCAAGGGCCGTGTCGACCGCGCGGGCCATGCCGATTTTGGCATCGGAACGTATTTCGTGCCTGAAGGGACAGGCCGCATCATTGAACGCGCGCAGGACGTGAAGGTGATCGTCAGCGTCGACGAGGACGGCAACGCTGTCATCAAGGACGTGCTCGTGGACGGCAAGCCCTTTGACCCCGACCGCGAAGAGTAATCTAAGGTACTTGAGCTCTTCGTTGCTATGGGCGGGGGAATGTTGATGGCGTCCGGTGAATGGTAAGGGTGACGTGCATCCTGACTTGAGGGTGATTCTCATTGGGGGGACGTCGCACGTCGGGAAGTCGACGGTGTCCGAGGCGCTGGCAGCGGCTTTGGGATGGGAGTATCTGTCCACCGACAGCCTGGCGCGGCACCCGGGCCGGCCATGGAAGCCTGCACCGCAGAAGGTGCCGGACCACGTGGCGGAGCACTATCTCAGCCTGTCCGTAGACGAGCTGGTCGATGACGTCCTCCGTCATTACCGGGTGAATGTGTGGCCGATGGTCGAGGGGATCATCGCGTCGTACTCCAACGATGCGCCCACTACCGGGATCGTCTTGGAGGGGTCGGCCCTGTGGCCCGAGCTCGCAGCAGGCCTGGACTTCGGCAAGGTCGCCGCGATCTGGCTGACGGCGAGCCAGGAGGTCTTGAGGCAGAGGATTCACGAGGGAAGCGGGTATGGCTCGAAGTCCAGCCGGGAGCGAGAGATGATCGACAAGTTCCTGCAACGCACCGTTGCATACGATCTGCGGATGGCAGAGGCCGCCAAGAAGCACGGGCTCGTCCTCTTGGATGTCGAGGAGTCCGACGTGGCGGAACTGACCGAACGGTGTCTCTCGGCGCTCGGGGACGCTGCCGAGTGGAGGAGTATGCTGTCGGTGGATGAGCCCGATGCCGATTGAGGTTCCGGCAGGGCCCGGGTGCGGACCGGGGCAAGAAGAGGGCGGGTTTCAAACCCGCCCCTACCGAGACATTGGGACACTAGCCGCGGACTTTGACCACATGTCCTGTTAGGGAGGACTCTTTGGCGGCTTCTATTACGTCGAGGACGTGGACTATTGACTCTATGGGGCTGGGGGCGGGTGCGCCGTCCTTTGCGGCTACGAGGAAGTCGGAGAATAGGCGCTCGGCCATGACGCCGCCGTATACGTCGGAGTGGGGCACGTGGAAGGCGGAGCTCCTTGTCCCGCCGGTCTCCCAGCCGGGGGCCTCGCTCCACATCAGGTAGGCGAGGCCTGACTGGTCGCCGTCGAAGCCGCGCGACGACCAGGGGGTCGTGAAGGGCACCTGCAGGTAGCCTTTTGACCCGCGCAGGGCGATTATCGAGTCGTCCGGGTTCTTGCCCGGGCCGGCCATGAGGTATCCGGCGTGGAGGGTGCCCATTGCGCCCCCGGCCATCCTGAAGGCGACCATGGCGGAGTCCTCCACGTCGACGGGCTCCGGGTTCTGGTTGCCGGTCATGGCGGTGACCTCGACGATGCGGTCGCCGGTGATGAAGTTGAGGCTGTCGAGGACGTGGCAGCCGAGCCACGAGAGGATGCCGCTGCCCGCGTACTCGCTCCTGAAGAGGTAGTTCGTGCGTGGGCGGCGGTACCGGAGCTGTGAGGTGAGCATCCGCATCTCCACGGCCCACAGCTCTCCCAGCCCTCCCTCGTCGAGGGCCCTCTTTGCTTCGAGGACTGAGGCGGAGTATCGCCACTGGAACATCGTGCCGGCCGTGACGCCCCTGGAAGCGGCGAGCTGGGCGACATCCCGCATGTCGTCCGCGCGGGTGGAGGCGGGCTTGTCGAACAGGACGGGCACGCCCGCATCGACGATGGTCCTCAGAGTGGGCGGGCCCAGGTCGGGGCGGACGCAGACGCCCACGGCGTCGAGGGGCCTGCTCAGGAGCTCCGGCAGGCTGCGGCTCCTGGAGGCGACCTTGGGGGAGAGGGATGCGATGGCGTCGAGGTCGGCCTCGTCGGCTATGGTGCAGACGTGGATGGCCTCGACCTCGGGGAGCTCGTCCCAGACGGTGATGTGGCCGTTTTCGTGGCCGTGGGAGGAGACTACGCCTACGTGGATGCCCATGTGTGCTGGCTACCTAATAAGTGCTTGGTGGATTATCCCAGGATTAGGCTGTGTTGGCGGAGCACTGCCCTTCGACAGGCTCAGGGCGAACGACAAGCGCACAGTCTCGCTCAAGTGGAAGGGGTGATCCGGCATCACCCTCACCCCAGCCCTCTCCCGTCGAGGGAGAGGGGGCTATGTGCCGTTGAAGATGGACTGGTCCCAGTCTACCCACTCCATGATGCCGCTGGCCTCGGTCTGGCGGCGGATGTGCTCCTCGAACTCGGGGGTGACGTCGGCCTGGCCGGGGAAGGGCGGGCCGGCGTCGAGCCCCATACTGCGGAGGATGACGAGGGCGTTGGGACCGTCGGCGACCATGTTCTTCTTTGGCGCGGGCATGGAGTCGGGGCTGTAGACGGGGTCGAACCGCAGCTGCTTGTGGAGGGCATCTAGCTGGTCGTAGTCGCCGGCCTCCATGAGGGCGGTCTGGTGGAGCGAGAACCTGGGGGCCGCGTTGCCGAGCACGTCGATGTAGCCGGTCATCCCGAAGCGCGTGCCCATGGAGAAGAAGAAGCGGTTCTGGACCATCTTGATGCGGTCGCCGAAGAGCTGGGCGATGCCCAGGTAGTCCTCGGTGGTGGGTGCGCTCCACTTCATGCCGTCGACGTTCTCCAGGTCGGAGAGCCGCTCCAGCAGGCCGCGGCTGAAGGAGTAGTGGTTGGGCATGACCCAGTAGCTGTTGTAGAGGACGATGCCGATGTCGGCGCGGTCGTTCACGTACTTGTAGTGGAGGAATACGTCGTCCTCGGACGGCGCGGAGTAGTGGGGCGGCGAGAGCAGGACGAAGTCCACGCCCGCGTCGGCGGCGACCTGGCACTTGCGCGCGGCGGCCCGGGCGCTCAGCTCGGCGACCATGACCATGACGGGCGCCTCGCCGCGGGCCTCCTCGACGCCCAGCTTCGCGAGGGTGGCGAACTCGTCGTCCTCCAGCATGTAGGTCTCGCCGACGCCGCCGGCAATGAGCAGGACGGCGCGGCCCTCCTTCATGCCCTGGTCGACGGCCCAGCGCAGGTGTATGCGCTGGCGGTCGAGGAGCAGGTTGTGGTCCTCGTCGGTGAAGACGGGGAGCGAGAGTATGGAGCCCTTGAGGCGGTCCCTGCGCAGCGTGCCCATGTCGTTCTCCTTTGTACCGGGAGTGGCGGCTATTCGAGTATGGCCGGGTCCCAGTCGGCCCACTCCATGATGCCGCTCTCGGCGATGACCCTCTTCGTGTGGTCGACGTAGTCTTGGGACGGCTGGGCCTGGGCGGGAAAGTTCGGCCCTGTCTCGAGGCCCATGAGCCTCCACCTGAGCCGCCCGAACACGCCGTCGGCGACGGATGCGAAGGCCGGGGCGCCCTCGGCCGTGTTGAGCCTGTTCTCGGCGTCGAAGTGGAGGGCGTAGAGCAGGTCGTCGAGCTCGTCGTAGCGCTCCTCGCGTATCAGCTCCAGCTTCTTGAGGGACAGGCGCGGGGCGACGTTGCCGTAGAAGTCGACGAAGCCCGTCATGCCGTGCCGCTGACCGAGGGAGTTGGCCATGCCGTTGTCCATGAAGGCGAACTGGTCGGCGAAGAGCCTGAGGATGCCGACGTAGTGGGCGGCGCTGGCCGAGCTCCACTTGAAGCCGACGGCGTGCTCCAGGTCGGCCATGCGCTCGATGAGGCCGCGTGTTATCTCGAAGCCCGGCGGCGGCGTGGCCCAGTAGTTGTTGTAGAGCATAATGCCGATGTCGGCGTTGTCGTTGATGTGCCTGGTGAAGATGTAGACGTCGTCCTCGGACGGGCAGGAGTAGTGGGGGAGGCCGAGCTCGAGGAAGTCGATGCCCGCGTCGGCGGCGTACCTGGCGCGGCGGGTGGCCTTGCGGACGTTGAGGTCGAATATGCCGACCATGGTGGGGACCTTTCCGCCGGCCTCGTCCATGAGGGTGTCGATGAGGGCGAAGAGCTCGTCGTCCTCCAGGTAGTAGCCCTCGCCGTAGCCGCCGGCGACCATGAGGATGCCGGCGTCGCCGGTGATGCCCTGGTCGATGAGCCACCTGATGTGCTTGCGCTGCCTGTCCAGCCGGAGGCTGAGGTCGTCGTCTGTGAAGGTCGGCAGGGAAACGAGGGCCCCGGCGAGCTTGTCGATCCTGGCGTCGGTCATGTGAGCCTCGATTCAGGTCTATAATGGCGGCCCTAGTATAGCGGCATGGCGTCAAGGGCGCGAGAGGCAGCAGGAGGAGAAGGCATGGGCACAGGCGAGGTTTCGGACGAGATCATCGAGCGTTTCAAGGGAGTCGGGACGGCGACGGTGTACAGCGCGGTGAACCAGCGAGGGTACCCGCACTGCTACATGAAGGGCGTGAACTGCTACACGCCGGGGATGAGGGTGGTCGGCAGGGCGCGGACGCTGCAGTACGTGCCGCTCAGGCCGGACATCGAAGAGGAGCGGAATCGCGGCGAGGACGCGCCGGAGTACAGGGCCATGGGGTCGTGCGGGCCCGGCGACGTGCTCGTGGTGGGCACCCACAGGAGCACTGAGCTTGCCATAGCGGGTGACGTGATCCTGCTGCATCTGAAGATGATGCGTGCAGAGGGCGTGATAACGGACGGGGGCGTGCGCGACCTGCCGGCGATCAAGGAGTACGGCTACGGGATATTCGCGGGCGGCATCACCCCCGCGGGCCGGGCAGGGATGATCACGTACGACGACAACGTCGACGTGGTATGCGGGGGCATCACCATCAGGCCGGGGGACGTGATCGTGGCGGAGGACCACGACATCGTGTGCGTGCCGAAGCAGATAGCCGAGGAGGTGATCGACTGGGCGGAGGAGCACGAGGAGCTGGAGGAGATCGTGAAGGGGTTGATACTGAAGGACGGGTGCCCTCCGGGCAGGTACTACAACGCGGAGACGTTCGAGCGGCTTGAGAAGGAGCGGCGGGGGTAGGCGCGCGGAGGCGCTCCGATGTGGCCGGATTGTCTTGACTGGTATTCGGGGCGTCTGGTAGATTGACTGTGCAGGCTGAACCCAAAGGAGACCACCGCTACACACCGATGAATTCGCTACGGCGCCGCTCGAGAGCCCTCTGGGCGGGCCTCACACTTCTCCTTATCCTGCTGCTGGCGGCCTGCTACCCCGACAATCCGCAGTCGACGTTCGGCGTGTCGGGTCCCGTCGCGCAGTCCCAGCTCAACCTCCTCTACTGGATACTTGGCGCCGCGCTCTTCGTGTTCGTGGTGGTCGGCGCGATCCTCATGTACATCACCATCCGGTACAGGCGTAGGGCCGGTGACGGGGACCCGGAGCAGATCCACGGAAACACACCGCTGGAGATAGGATGGACCATCGCCCCCTCACTAGTGCTGGTGGTGATAGCCGTCCCGACGGTGCTGACCGTGTTCGACAACCTGAACAGCCCCGACCCCAATGCGATGACGGTCGACGTGGTCGGCCACCAGTGGTGGTTCGAGTTCAAGTACCCCCACCCCGACGGCGAGTCGACGGTCGTGACGGCGAACGAGCTTCACATCCCCGTGGGCGAGGTCGTGAACATCAACCTGGACTCGAAGGACGTGCTCCACAGCTTCTGGATCCCCAAGATCGCGGGCAAGGTGGACCTGGTGCCCGGCAACAAGAACTTCATGTGGATCCAGGCCGACGAGGCCGGTGAGTACCTCGGCCAGTGCGCGGAGTTCTGCGGGGAGGCGCACGCCCTGATGAAGTTCAGGGTCGTAGCGGAGTCGAGGGCGGACTTCGACGCCTGGCTGGCGGGCGAGGCGGCGGCAGCCGAAGAGCCGGTCGACCCGCTGGCGCAGCAGGGCAAGGCCCTGTTCGAGGGCAGCAAGGCGCAGTGCTGGTCGTGCCACGCGGTGACGGGATCGGACAAGTCTCGCGGCCAGACCGGGCCCAACCTGACCCACGTGTGGAGCCGCAGCCATATCGCGGCGGGCGTGGTCGAGACGAACCAGGAGAACCTGCGTCAGTGGCTGGAGGACCCGCAGTCGATCAAGCAGGGGACGATCATGTACAGGGACGCGAAGATATACACCGACCCTGACAACAAGCTGACCGACGCGGACGTGGCGGCCCTCGTGGCCTACCTGCAGACACTGGAATAAAGGCGGAGCCCGAGGATTGGAGACTATACAGGCTATAATGGGCGGCGAGAGAGCAAAGCCCACCGGCAAGGGGGTCTCACAATGACAACCCTGGCTATCCCGATACCGAGACGGCCCGTCCACCCGACGGGGGTGTGGGGCTGGATCACGACGATCGACCACAAGCGGATCGGCATCCTCTACGGGGTGACCGCGTTCATCATGTTCATCACGGGCGGGATCGAGGCGCTGTACATGCGCGTCCAGCTGGCCCGGCCGGAGCAGGAGCTGGTCAGCCCGGAGGTGTTCAACCAGCTCTTCACGATGCACGCGACCACGATGATCTTCCTGGCGATCATGCCGATGGGCGCGGCGTTCTTCAACTACGTGATCCCGCTGCAGATCGGCGCGCGCGACGTGGCGTTCCCGAGGCTGAACGCCTTCAGCTACTGGACGTTCCTGGCGGGCGCGCTGATCCTGAAGCTGAGTTGGTTCCTGGGCGGCGCACCCAACGCGGGGTGGTTCGGCTACGCGCCGATCACGGGCGTCCAGTACAACCCCGGCCACGGCATCGACTTCTGGATCATGAGCCTGCAGGTGCTAGGGATCGCGTCGCTGGCCGCGGCGTTCAACTTCATCGTCACGATCATCAACATGCGTGCGCCGGGGATGTCGCTGATGCGGATGCCCCTGTTCACGTGGATGACGCTGGTGACGTCGTTCCTGCTGGTGCTGGCGTTCCCCGTCATCACGGTCGCGCTGATCGAGCTGATGTTCGACCGGTTCTTCGGCATGAACTTCTTCGTGCCGGCGAAGGGCGCGAACCCGCTGCTGTGGCAGCACCTGTTCTGGATATTCGGCCACCCTGAGGTGTACATCCTCATCCTCCCGGCAATGGGGATCATATCCGAGGTGATTCCCACCTTCTCTCGGAAGCCGCTCTTCGGCTACCCGGTTGTCGTACTGTCCGGCGTAGTGATCGGGTTCATGGGCTGGATGGTGTGGAGCCACCACATGTTCACGGTGGGCCTGGGGCCGGTCGCGAACTCGGTGTTCGCGCTGACGACGATGGCCATCGCCGTCCCGACGGGCGTGAAGATATTCAACTGGATGGGGACGATGTGGAAGGGCTCGATAGAGCTCAACTCGTCGATGCTCTTCGCGCTGGGGTTCGTCTGGCTGTTCATAATCGGCGGGCTGAGCGGGGTGATGCACTCCTCCGCGGCGTCCGACGCGCAGCAGCAGGACACGTACTTCATCGTCGCGCACATCCACTACGTGCTGTTCGGCGGGAGCATCATGGCTCTCCTGTCGGGGGTCTACTACTGGTTCCCGAAGATAACGGGCAGGCTGATGAACGAGACGCTGGGCAAGATAAACTTCTGGCTGGTGTTCATCTCCATGAACATCACGTTCTTCCCGATGCACTTCATCGGGCTGGACGGGATGCCCAGGCGCATCTACACGTACGACCCGGACATGGGCTGGAACATGTGGAACATGGTCGCGACGGTGGGGTCGTTCGCCCTGGCGTTCTCGATCCTGGTGTTCATCATCAACGCAGTCCACAGCGCGAGGAAGGGCGAGAAGGCGAGCGGCGACCCGTGGGACGGCCGGACGCTGGAGTGGTCGATACCGTCGCCGCCGCCCGAGTATAACTTCGCACAGATTCCGACGGTCCACGGCATCGACCCGCACTGGATGACCAAGCGCGAGGGCGTTCCCGCCGTGCCTGTGGCGGGCGGGTCCGACGACGAGGATGGCCACGATATCCACCTGCCTCAACCCTCGTACTGGCCGTTCCTGGCCTCGGTGGGGCTGTTCGTGGGCGGCTACGGGCTGGTCTACTTCCAGTCGGCGATAGGTCTCGCGTTCGCGTCGGCCGGGGCGATGCTGACGATGATTTCGGTGTACGCCTGGTCCTTCGAGCCTGTGAACGATCCTGAAGAGGGGCACTAGCTTGGCAGAGGCCGCGGCAGTTCACCACGAAGAGCACGAGGACACCACCACGGGCCTGAACCACAGGAAGCTCCTGATGTGGGCATTCCTGGGGTCGGACTGCATGTTCTTCGGGTCCCTGATCGCGACGTACGTCGTGTACCAGGGCAAGAGCAAGGTGGGACCGTTCCCCGAGGACGTGTTCAGCATCCCCATCACGTCGGTGAGTACCTTCGTGCTGCTGATGAGCAGCATGAGCATGGTGCTGGCCTACGCGGCCCTTACCCGCGGGAACATCAAGGTCTTCCGCGTGTGGCTCATCTCAACGGCCATCATGGGCATGACGTTCCTGGGCTTCCAGGTGTTCGAGTTCAGGGAGTTCGCCAACCACTCGGTCCACCTGGAGTGCACCGACCTGGAGCCGGCCAAGCTGACGGAGTTCGAGAAGACGTTCGTGGACCGGTGCACCGAAGGTGTTGAAAAGTTCGACGAACAGCACGGGCTAACTCCGAGAACGAACCTGTTCGGCACGACGTTCTTCACGCTGACGGGGTTCCACGGGGCTCACGTGACCCTGGGCGTGATCTGGCTGCTCACGATCCTGTTCCACTCGTACCGGGGCGGGGTGCGGCCCGAGACAAACTTGGACGTCGACCTGGCGGCGCTCTACTGGCACTTCGTGGACGTGGTGTGGATCGTGATCTTCACCGTCGTCTACCTGTTCGGCGTGTTCCCGGGGATATAGGGCAATGGCGGAAGATACGCATACTCACGACAGCGCAGGGGAGGTCCACACCGGCCACCCGACGCCGATGACGTACTTCAAGGTGGCGATGATCCTCTCGATCATCACCGCCATCGAAGTGGCGATCTTCTACGTCGAGGACCTGGGCCATGGGATCATCCCGATCCTGGTGGTGCTGTCGGCGGCCAAGTTCGCGCTGGTGGCGATGTTCTACATGCACCTGCGCTACGACGCGAAGCTGTTCTCGGGCTTCTTCGTCGGCGGGCTGATCCTTGCCTTCACCATCGGCATCGCGCTGCTGGCCCTGTTCAAATTCTTCGTTTGAGCCCTGGCAGTGGAGTCGATATGGACCCACTGGCACGCCCACCCCGATGTCCTGATCGGGCTGGCCATCCTCGAGGGCGCGTACCTCCTCGGCGTCGGCCCCATCCGCCAGCGGTACAATCTCGCGGATTCCGTGGACCCGCAGCAGGTGGCGACCTTCACCATCGGCGTGCTGGTCATATTCTTCTCGCTGCTGTCGCCGCTGCACATCCTGAGCGACCAGTACCTGTTCAGCGCGCACATGCTCCAGCACGTGCTGCTGACGCTCGTCGCGCCGCCGCTGCTGATCATCGGGACGCCGGACTGGCTCATCAGGCGGATGCTGAGGCCGGACTGGGCGTTCATAGCCGCGCGTATCACACTGCATCCCGTCGTGGCCGTGGTGCTGTTCAACGTGGTGTTCTCGGTCTGGCACCTGCCGGCGCTGTACGAGCTGTCGGTGACGAGCCGGTCGGTGCATATCGGCGAGCACCTGCTGTTCATAGCGACGGCGTTGATCATGTGGTGGCCGCTGATGAGCACGATGCCGGAGCTGCCGAGGCTGTCGTATCCGCTGCAGATGGTGTACCTGTTCGTGATGTCGCTGGCCCAGATCATCGTATTCGGCGCGATCACGTTCTCGCCGGAGCCGCTGTACGAGTGGTACGTGAACGCGCCGCGCATATGGTCGCAGTCGGCGCTGGCGGACCAGCAGATAGGGGCGGTTATAATGAAGGTCGGCGGCGGGCTGCTGTTCATAACGCTGATGATCATCGCCTTCTTCCGCTGGTACGGCGCGGAGCAGCGCAAGGAGAAGGCCGAGGCCGCGGAGCTAGGGATCGCCCGGGAGTAGGAGCATGATGAAGAACAAGCTGGACAATATGGTGGTGCTGTTCCCCGTGCTGTCGATACTGGTGGTGGTGATCGTCGCGGGCGGCCTGGGGGCCATATTCTCCGTCATCTACGAGATGACCCACAACGAGTGGGGCGTCATCATCCTCGGTGTGGCCCTCGTGGTCGGCGTGCCGGCCGCGGCAGCGCTGGTGCAGAAGAGGATGGAGCAGGAGTAGAGCTCCACTAGGGCCGCTCATGGGCAGGAGGGCTCTAAGCTTCTTCCCCCCAAGGGGGGAGATTGAGATGGGGGCTCTCGGCCTGGCGGCGAGCGCTCTGCCCGCGGCCACACGAACGCTCGCAATCGGGGCAGCGCTTCTCATGGCCGCGCTATCATGCGGCGTGACCGAGACCCTTGCCGGAACGGTGATGGATCCCGCGAGGGACGCGCCGGACTTCTCCCTCCACGACCAGGACGGCAGGCCCGCCTCGCTGGACACGTACGACGGCGACGTGACGGTCGTGACCTTTCTCTACACCTACTGCCCCGACGTGTGCCCTGCCGTGACGAGCCACCTGCGTGACGTCCAGCGGATGCTCGGCGACGATGCGGGGCGAGTGGACTTCGTGGCGATAAGCGTCGACCCCGAGCGCGATACGGTCGAGAGAGCCCGCGAGTACCTCGACGCATGGAGCCTCGACGAACGATGGGCGTTCCTGGTCGGCAGCGAGGAGGAGCTTTCGCCGGTCTGGAGGGGCTACTTCGTGGACCCGACGGAGATCGAGTGGGCGCGGGGCGAGCCGGCGGTGACGCCGCAGATCGCGGGCTCGGAGAGGGGCGTCGCCGCGCTGCTGCGGGACATCGCCGTGAAGTACGAGGTGAACCACGCCGCGCCGGTGTACCTGCTGGACGGCGACAAGCGGATGCGCTCTCTGCACACGCCCCCGCTGAACCCGGAGGACATCGCCCACGACATCCGTCTGCTGCTGGAGTGAGGGCGGGTTGTTTGAATCGGGACCTCGGGATTGGGGGATTGGCGGGATTGGGGACCTGGTACCACGGCTCCCAGCGGAGGCTGACTAGGCTTCGGGCCGGGAGCTCGATTACACAGAACAGGGACGTGGCGAAGGCGTTTTCGCACAGGCCTTCGCTCATGTCGGTGTCTCAGCCAGGGGAGGATGAGGAGTGGCGCGTTCGGCATGACGGCTCCATGCCCGGTTACCTCTATGTCGTGGCAGAGGAGGTTGGGGCTGGCGACGCTCGTCCGCATCCCCATCCGGTGAATGTGTCTAAATGGGAGTGGCTGACCAACCGGGAGCTGGCCGTGGAGCTGGTCGAAGAGACTCTCGTGCAGGACAGCGAGAGACTGACGGAGGACCAGGTGGCTGAGATGAGGAGGAAGCAGGAGGAGAGGGGAGAATTGTCGTTCGCGGAGTGGTCTGGGTGATGGGGAGGTTATCGAATTCTCGTAGCGCTGCCCTTCGACAGGCTCAGGGCGAACGACCTGCACCCGGATTCCGGGATCCTACGGCTGGCCGAGAGGAACGCGCTGAACTGGTGGAGGCGTGGCTTCGCGAAGAGAGGCAGCCGTTCACCGGGTGGGACTTCTCGTACCTCAAGGGCCGTTTGGTTGGGGAGCGGGAGCCGTGGTCGTACCTGGATCGGGCGGCGGAGCTGATGGGGCGCTCGTCGTCGGTGGTCGACCTGGACACAGGCGGGGGTGAGAAGCTGCTCAGCCTGCGGGAGCATTGGCCCACAAGGGTCGTCGTCACGGAGGACTACGCGCCGAACTTCGAGCTGGCCAGGGAACGGCTCGCGCCCCTGGGCGTGGAGGTGGTGAGGGCGCCTGTAACGGATACCGGGCCCTTGCCCTTCGGGGACGGCGAGTTCGACCTGGTTCTGAACCGGCACGCGCAGTTCAATTCGAGCGAGGTGGCCCGCGTCCTGTCGCCGGGAGGCACTTTCCTGACCCAGCAGGTGCACGGGATGTGGCTGTGGGACCTGCAGGCGGCCTTCGACGTATCGCCCCCGTTTCCGGAGAACGCGCCGGGAAAGTACGTCCCGAAGTTGGAGGCGGCCGGCCTGGTCATGGAGGCTGTCGAAGAGTGGGAGGGACGCATGGCGTTCCTCGACGTGGGTGCGATCGTCTACTACCTGAAGGCCATCCCCTGGGAGATCCCCGGATTCACGGTTAAGACGCACGTCGGGCACCTGCTCGCGCTGCAGGAGAGGCTGGAGGCAGGCGAGGAGCTGAGCTTCCACACGGCCAGGTTCCTCCTCGAGGCGTGCAAGCCGGCCGATGGCCCTGGGTGAACTTGCATCTCTCCGGCCTGATGGGATAAACTTAGCTAAGCTTAGGTAAAGCAACGACCTTGGGGGTGCTACAGTGCAGGTCAACATGCATGCTGCTAAGACCCAGCTTTCCCGGCTTGGCGAGATGGCTTGGCAGGGAGAGCGGGTTGTCATTGCCAAGGCGGGAAAGCCGTACTTGGACTTGGTCCCACACAGGGGGTCCGAGCGCAAGCTGGGGGCATTGAAGGGCAAGATATGGATAGCCCCGGACTTCGACGAGACCCCTGAGGAGATCATAGAGGCGTTCGAGGGGTAGGCGGTGCAGCGCCTTCTGCTCGATACCCAGGCGGTGCTCCTGGCTCTTGCGGACGACCCGAGTCTGTCGCCCGCTGCCCGCAGTGCGATTGCCGATCCTGCCAACGACGTATTCGTCAGCGCCGTCAGTATCTGGGAGATCGCCATCAAGCGCGCCCTGGGTAAGCTGAGGGCTCCCGGCGGCATCGCGGCACTGGTGGAGGAGTCCGGCTTCCAGGAGCTCGTCGTCACGTCCTTCCACGCGGAGCAGGCCGGCGATCTGCCGATGCACCACCGCGACCCATTCGACAGGATGCTGGTCGCGCAGGCCCAAGCCGAGGGGCTCAGCATCGTGACCTCGAACCGCCGTATCCCCCTCTACGGCGTGCGTACGCTCTCGGTCTGAGCCAGGGGATTCTCTGCCTGGCGCTAGTAGTGGATGGCGTTGCCC
Source organism: Dehalococcoidia bacterium (assembly GCA_965116315.1). GTDB lineage: Bacteria > Chloroflexota > Dehalococcoidia > Lucifugimonadales > CAJWER01. The sequence goes on along the minus strand of OZ220672.1, from coordinate 2,943,014 downwards.
GCGCCACCGCCCGCGGCTATGGCGTCTCCGGTGATGGCGATGGCCTTGGGCGAGGCCAGGAACGCGACCACGTAGGCTATCTCGCGGGCGTCGATCATGCGGCGCACCGAGTTGCCGCCCGCCATGCGCGCCTCGATCTCCTCCGGTGCCACGCCCTCGCTCTCGGCTCGGGCCGCGACCACGCCCGGGGTGGCCTCGGTGCGCGTCAGGCCCGGATGGACGACGGTCACGTTTATGCCGTGCGGGCCAAGCTCGTCTGCCAGGTTCTTGCACATCGCCGCGACCGAGACGTTCCTGATGCTGCCGATGGTCGCGCCCGTCGACCTGGCCGCCATGCCGCTGATGTTCACGATACGGCCCCAGCCCTGGGCCTTCATGTAGGGCGCGACGGCCTGGGCGCACCTCAGGTAGCCCAGGACCTTGACGTTCATGTCCTCCCAGAACATGTCGCCGGTGATCTGCTCGAGGGTGGGCGGAGCGGCCTGCCCGCCGGGGCGCGCGGCGTTGTTGACCAGGATGTCGATGCGGCCCAGCGCCTCCGCCGCCTGCTCCACCATGCGGGTCACGGACTCGCCGTCGCCGGTGTCGGCCTGGAGCGGCACGATGCGCCGCCCGGTCTCCCCGGCAAGCTCGGCGGCCGTCGCCTCCAGCGCCTCCATGTTGCGGGCAGCGATGGCGACGTCGACGCCCTCGCGGGCCAGCTGTCTTGCTATGGCCTTGCCGATGCCGCGGCTTCCGCCGGTCACGATCGCAGACTTGCCCTCGAGCTCGAGGTCCATGGGCTCACTCTCCTCGCAAGGAATAGCTCGCCCGGCCCACCGGGACCGGGCGAGAAGGGATCACGGTGTCGGGACGGCTAGGTGCCGAAGCGGACGTCCGAGACGGGGTCGGAGTAGTCGACACCCTTGGTGGCCCAGAAGATGGCCGCAATCTCGTCGACCGCGTCTACGAGCGCCTTGGCCGAGTCCAGGTCGACGTTCTGCTTGTTGGCCGACGCGAGCTTGGTCGCGTTCCACACGGTCGTGTGGAGGTCCGGGTACTTGTCCAGGTGCTCGGGCTTGAAGTAGTCGTGCCAGAGGATGTCGATCTCGTGCTTGACGAGGTCGGCGTGCTGCTCCTTGACGGCGACGTAGCGGCCGAAGGAGTTTCCGGCGGCGATGTCCATCTGGCCTTCCAGGGCCTCGATGCGCATCACCATCTTCAGCACGGTCTGGGCGGCGATCTTAGCCGACACGGGGTCGTAGATGCCGCAGGGAATGTCGCAGTGGGCGTGGGCCTCACGGATCGGGAGCTTCGTCAGAAGGTCGTTGAGTAGCCTCATGGGCGGTTCCTTTCTCGTGCAGGTTTGCCACGAAAGGTTACAAGAACCGCCGGGACGCCGCAACCGTTGGAAGGGGACGGGGCTAGTCGACCACCTCCACTTTGAAGCCGTAGGAAGCGTCGCCGAGGGTAGACTTGTAGAAGGCGCTGAGGAAGTATACGCCCGGTTGCAGGTCCAGGGTCGTCCCCTCCGCAGCGGCGGCCGAGTAGACCTCGTCGCCGGGCGCCAGGAACGGCTCCGTGCTCCCGACGGTGAAGACCTGGACGTGAACCTCGCCCGGGCTGGACTCGCCGGTCGTCACTAAGACGGATAAGGTGTCCCCCCGTTTCACGGATACCGCGGGGGCGTCGTCGAAGTCTTCCCAGCCTATCTTGTCGACGCATACGGTGCTGTTCGCGGTAACCGGCCAGCAGTAGCTGCCCTGCCGTCCGTGGTGCAGGCTGCCGCCGTATTCGATGGACACGACCGGCACGGCCGGCGGCGCGGGAGCTTCAAGCGGAGGCAGGGTGACTCTTGCACCAGGCTGAACGGGCGTTGCGGCCGGGGCGAACCCCGTGGCCGCCTGAAGCGGCGTCGCGGCTGGAAGCGGAGTCGCCGGGACCCGTAGGGCGGCACCCTCGTCACGAGGGACCTCCGCTGTGCCGCACGCGTTGGCTGCCAAGCCCAGTACAACGGCAGATGTGATAAGAAACCTTCGCGGCATAGCCGCCTCCGGCGGTCGAAGTAGCCGTGAACCGGCCCTCACCTCCTACAACGACTACTTCGGCAGCCCGGTTATGCGGCGCGCAGGGCGGTGGCAGAGCCCCAGGAAGCCCACTGTGCGAGGAGCGGGCGAGTCCTTCTTGCCGTCAGCCGCAGTGGAGGCAGCGCATGTTGGTGTCGGCGAAGATGAGCTCCTTGTCGCCGTCCTGGATGGCGTAGTCGAGGAGCACCCTCAGGGCCTTGCTCTCGTCCATGAAGTTGAACTCGTCGGCAATCTTGTCGAGCCACTCGCGGTGCATGGTCTCGATCTCGAACTCCTGCTCGACTGCATCGTGGGGCATCGGCGCGTCCTCCTGCTAAGAGATGTTGTTCTGGGCGTCTTCCGTCTCGAGCTCCGAGAGCTGCCTGTCTATTGCGGCCATCTCCCGGTATTCTTCCTTGACCAGGTGGTAGCAGCGCTGGAGGTACAGGTCGGCGAGCCTCGCTCCACGGCTGTCGCTGGACTTGACCGCCGCGACCAGGTGATTGACCTGGTTGTCGGGTGGGAGATGCCTGGCCAGCGCACTCATCTCGCGCTCCGCCTCCCGCGCCTGGGTGTCGTCCGAGCCCTCGACGGCGAACTTCAGCCTTCCGACGAGGCCGGTCAGCTCCCCCAGCTTGTCGGCGTCGTCCATCAGCCCGTAGAGGACCTCGCTGACCCCGAGCGCGTCGTCCTCCTCAGCTTGGTCTTCCGGGACCTCCGCGCCGACCGCGGCACACCTGTCGGCGTAGGTCTGTACGGCCTCGTTCACCGACATCATCGCGCCGGCCACGTCTCCCGCGTCGAATGTGCCGCAGTAGAGCACGTCGTCCTCCCTGCGCGACGCCATATCCTCCAACGCCTCACGGCTCCCCACCCGCTCGGGCGCGGGCGGGAATGCGAACGCCGACAGCTCCGTGGCGCCCGCCTGTTCGACCTGGTTCATCAGGAAGGGCGGGACGTACTTGCTCACGTCCACGGTGATGGGCAGTATGACGACGTAGGTCGCCCATATCTCGCCCGCGTCGGCCCTGCTGCGAAAGTAGAGGATGGCGTGCCCCCTTGGGGCGGCCTCGTCCCCCCTCTCGAATGTGATGTCCATGGATCGAGCCGGCCTCCGTGCTTCCGGGGCCATTATACGCCAAGGAAGGTGCAGGGAAAGGCGGCGGGCGGCCCTACTGGGTGTACTTGATCCTCGGGTCCACAACGGCGAGCAGGATGTCCGAGATCAGGGTGCCCACCACGGTCAGCATGCCCAGCAGCAGCACTATGATCCCCGCGAGGTAGATGTCCTCGTCCTGGATCGCCGTGAGGAACACGGGCCCGATGGTGGGGAGACTCAACACCACGGACACTATGACGCTGCCGCTGACGAGGGAGGGCAGGAGATAGCCGATGGTGCTGATGAGCGGGTTGATGGCGACGCGCACGGGGTACTTCAGGATGATCTTGCCCGAGCCGAGGCCCTTTGCCCGGGCGGTGACTACGTACGGCTTGTTCAGCTCGTCCAGCAGGTTATTGCGCATGATGCGGATCAGGCTGGCCGTTCCCGAGGTGCCCAGTACGACCGCCGGGATCCACAGGTGCTGGATGAAGTCGTAGACCTTCCCGAGGCTCCAGGGTGCGTTCTGGTAGTCGGCTGAGAAGAGCCCGCCGACGCTCTGGTCGAAGTACGCGTAGGCGATGTACATGAGCACCAGGCCCAGCAGGAAGTCGGGCACGGCGAGGCCCGTGAACCCCAGCAGCGTGAAGGTGTAGTCGCCGATGGAGTGCTGACGCACGGCCGAATAGATCCCGACGGGTATCGCGAAGGTCCATGTCACCAGGATGGTGAACCCGGTCAATCCAATCGTGATCCACAGCCTGTCTCCGATGATGGCCTTGACGGGGCGCTGATAGAGGAGCCCGTTGCCAGTCGGCCCGAAGGCGATTCCGAGGTCTCCCTGCAACAGGTTCCAGATCCAGGCGCCGTAGCGGACATAGATGGGCCTGTCGAGATTGAGGTAGCGCCGCAGCTCGTCGACCATCTCCTGGGCCTGGATCTCGCTGGAGCTGACGGCGCGTGTCCTGTCGAATCGCTTCGTCGCCTGGTCGCCTTCGGGAAGCTCCACGACGAAGAACGCGAGGACGGAGATCATCAGTATCGTGAAGAAGGCAATGAGCAGACGCCGGGCGATGTAGGCGGTCATGTCGGCGCTCCAGGGCTACCCGGTCAGCTTGAGGGAGTCCTCGAATGCGCCAAGTCTAATGCCAAGCGAAGCACCGGTCAACGAAGCGCCCTCGCCGGGGGCGGACTGGACGAGAGAGCGGCTGGCAGGGTAGACTCTAGCCGGGTTTCGAAGAGGCGGATGGGCTAGCATCAGATGGACCGTCCATTCAAGATCGCCCTCGTATCCGGCTACGACTACGCCGTGAGCGGCGGTGTGAACGACCACATCGCCAGCCTTGGCGCACAGCTTCGTACCTGGGGCCACTCGGTGCGCATCGTCGCCCCCTGCTCGGACGTGGAACGGGTCGACGAGGAAGGCTTCGTGCCGATGGGCAGGCCCGTGCCCATTCCGAGCGGAGGCTCGGTCGCCCGGGTGTCGCTGTCGATGTGGCTGAAGCCCCGGATCCGCGAGCTCCAGCAACGGGAGCAGTTCGACGTCGTGCACCTGCACGAGCCCTTCACGGGACTGGTGACGGCGTTCATGATCAGCGAGTCCAGGTCACTGAACGTGGCGACGTTCCACAGCTACAAGGGCGGGCACTTCTACGGCATCGGCGGCACCAGGCTCGCGATGCCGTACTTCCGCAAGCTGCACGGCCTGATTGCCGTGTCCAACGTGGCCCGCAACTACATCCGCAGCTACTTCCCCGGGGACTACGAGATCATTCCGAACGGGATCCGCGTCGAGGACTTCTCGGACGGGGTCGAGCCTTTCCCCCACCTGCGCGACGGCATGGTCAACATCCTGTTCCTCGGGCGCCTGGAGAAGCGCAAGGGGCTCAAGTACCTCCTGGAGGCTTACAGCAGGCTCAAGTGGGAGTGGCCGAACCTGCGGCTGATAGTGGTGGGCGGCGGCGACCCAGACGAGGAGTCCCACAGGATAATGAGCGAGCGGAACCTCCAGGACGTGGTCTTCACCGGCGCGGTGTCCAACGAGGACAGGGCACGGTACTACAAGTCCGCGGACATATACTGCTCGCCGGCCACGGGCAATGAGAGCTTTGGCATCGTCCTGCTGGAGGCCATGGCCGCGGGGGCGCCCATAGTGGCGTCGGGCATCGACGGCTACGCGGGCGTGGTCACCCACGGGGTGGACGGCCTGCTGGTGCCCCCCAAGGACGGCGCAGCGCTGGCGGCAGCCATCGAGCGGCTCCTGGCGAACCCGGCACTCAGGGAGCGCCTTGCCGAGAACGCGTCGCGAACGGTGGCCGAGTTCAGGTGGGAACGGGTCGCGCGCCGCGTCATCGAGCACTATGCGGCAGCAATGGAGCGGGCCGCGCCGGTCCGGGTGGGCAGGCGGCAGGCCCTGGTCACCTGATCAGCCGGGCCGCAGGTCGCCTAGGGCCGGAGCACCGCGATGAACAGGGCTGACCTGCGGTCGCTGCTCACGTCCCGCGTCGAACAGCCCATCGCCCGGACCCTCGCGCGCCTGGGGCTCTCGCCGAACGCAATCACCCTCATCGGAATGCTCGGCGCCGTGGCCGCCGGCATCCTCGCCTCGCAGGGCCTGCTACTAGCGGCGGGCGCGGCAACCCTCATGGCGGGTGTACTCGACCTGTTCGATGGCTCGGTCGCCCGCCTGACCGGCACGAAGTCGAAGTTCGGCGCGCTGCTAGACTCGACTGCGGACCGCGTCTCTGAGGCGGCGGTCCTCGTCGGACTGGCCGTCTACTACGCGGGGGAGGGCTCGCTTGCCGGCGTGGCCCTGTCCTGCGCCGCCATGGCGGGCTCGATGATGGTCAGCTACGTCAGGGCCAGGGCGGGCGCCCTCAACGTCGACTGCGAGGTGGGCGTGTTCACCCGGCCGGAGCGCGTCGCCGCCATGGGCGTGGGGCTGATAGCGGGGCAGTGGGCGGGCGTCGTCCTGCTCGTCGTCGTGGGGGCAACCGCCGCCCTCACCGCCGTCACAACCGTGCAGCGCGTGCTGCACGTGCGCCGGGAGCTGGAGGGACGGTAGGAGTGGCGCTCAGCCCGCCGCCGTTGCCATGTCTTCGACCACCAGCGAGCGACCGACGGCCTTGAGGGCCTTCTCGACCTGGCTGATGTGGGAACGGTGATCCGGGTTGACGAGCCTGCGGACGGCGTTCTCCTGCACCCCCAGGCGGGCCGCCAGGGCGACGTTGGTCAAGTCCTGCCGCCGCATTGCGGTGTACAGGGTCAGCTTCGCAGCAACGATTAGGGGAACGGGGATCAGTACCTGCCCATCGGCAATGGGGCTGGGGCTGGGGAGGTCTTCGCGGAGCTTCACATACGCGCCCAATGCGACGGCCAGGCAGTCCTCCGCCATCTCCAGTGCCTCCTCCCAACTCCAGCCGCCGGTGATGGCACCGCACACGTCGGGGAAGGTCACGACGTAGGCCTCCCTTCCGGTCGCCTTCGCCTCTTCATCATCGCGGACAATATTGCAGGGATATGCGTAGCGCATTGCCTAGAACCCCCTTCTGTCGATTCTCAAGTCCTTCAGCATTCCTGTGAGTGTGCCGCTCGGAATCTCCCCTTGCTGTACGAAAGTCCGGAATCTGCCGAGATAGACCATGCCGTGGCTGCCCTTGCCGCGGCTCGGATCGAAGCTGAACTCCAAGCCATGCTTTCGGGCATACCGCCTCGCCCGCCTTACGAACTCCCTTCCGTTCACCAGCCGATGATAGCACATTTCTGTGCGATGCCGGCGCACGCCGGCCCAACCAACACGCGCCCTGCTGCGTTACAATTACTGTATGGACAGAATCCTAGGGGCGCACTTTGGGCGTAGTACCTCTTGAAGGAGCCGACCCGGACGCCGCCCGCGGGAGCAGACCTTTGCGAATGTCATCCATCCTCCCAACCCGCTATCTGCTCGTAGCGCTGGTTGCCGCCGGCTCGCTGCTGCCAATCGGGGCCGTCTCGGCACAGAGCGACATGCCCGTGCTCAAGTCGCACAGCATCACCAGCGAGTTCCCCGAGGGCTTCAGGGTCTACGCCAGCGCCTCGTCGGAAAAGCACGACATCACGGGGATCGCCATCCGGCTGAAGATCGGCCAGCAGACCACCGGCGTCTACAACTATCTCGACGCAGACGAAGAGGCTGTTTCGGAGGATGGCAGCAGGGCGTTCGAGCTCTTCTGGAATACGAACAACGCGCAGAGGTACATCCCTCCCGGCACGATCATCACGTACAACTTCGAGGTCGAGGACTCGGGCGGCAACAGGCTGGAGACCGAGCCTCTGCCCTTCATCTACTACGACGCCCGGTTCGTGGACGACGATGGCAACTCGCTGTGGGAGGAGGTGTCGGCCGGAACCGTCACCGTTGCCTACAAGGGGCCGGTGAAGTCGCGCGCCGACAACATCCTCAGCGTGATCAACGAGACGCTTGAGAAGATGCGGCCGGTCATGGGCGACGCTGCCCTCCATGAGCCCATCCGCGTCACGATGTACAACAACACGAAGGAGATGCTCGAGGCCCTGCCGCCCAGGAGCGCCTCAATCGGGAGAGAGCTGATCACCGAGGGGCAGGCCTTCACCGACTTGGGAACGCTGCTCGTGCTCGGGGGCGGCAGACTCGCTCTCGGCACGGCCTCCCACGAGGTCATGCACATCATCACCCACAGGGCCGGCGACAGCATCTTCCGCAGGGTCCCCGCCTGGCTGGACGAGGGGCTGTCCGAGTACGCCAACGTCGACCCCGGGTACTCTTACGACATCGCCCTCGAGTTTGCGGTGGAGGCCGACAGGCTCCTCCCCCACGTCTACATGCCCGCCCTGCCCGGAAGCCCGGAGGACGTGATCATCTTCTACGGGCAGGCCCGCAGCATCGTGCGCATGATGATCGACGTGTTCGGCCCGGAGAGGATGAACCAGCTCATGGGCGAGCTCAAGAGCGGCACGGACATGGACGAGGCCCTGCTCGAGGTCTACGGCGTGGACCGGGCCGAGCTCGACACTGCGTGGAGGAGGGCCATCGGCGCCGAGCCGCTGGACCGGAGCAGCGTCGCCCGCGCACGGCCGACGGCCGCCCCTCGTGCCGCCGTGCCCATCTACAGCCTGACCCCGCAGGCCGAGGCGGAGGTTGTGGGCGCGCAGAGCGACCCGCCGACGCCCACGCCGACACCGGAGCCGACGCTGGTGCCCACACCCATGCCGGAACCGACCCAGGTCGCGATGCCCGCGCCCGCAGAGGAGGCGACCCCGGTCGCCGAGCAGCCCAGGGAGACCGGCTCGTCCGGCGGCGGATGCCTGGCCCCCGCAGCCGGAGCGGCTGCGACCACCGAGCTTGCGACCATGGGGTTGCTCGTCGGACTGGCGGGCCTGGCCTTCAGAAGGCGCAGGAAGTAGCCGGGTCAGCCATGACGCTGCCCTTCGGCCCACTGCTGACAGCGGCGGGCTCGGCGTGTAGTAGAATCGCTGGGCGGCGCCGACGGCAAATCTGCACAGGGCTCCTTTCACCTCCTTAGGAGGATATGCGTTGGGTGAGTCCCGCCCAGCGTTCTGGCCCGGAGATTTAACCGCCGTGCTGTACCAGGCCAGCGCAGGGCTGCATACAGCGTGGGAGGGGCTCGGCGCCGCGACCTTTACCGAACAGGCAAGTCCTTGTCGAACCCGGACATTCACAGCAGGCTCGAAGAGCTCAGGGCCCAGGTCAACCACCACAACTACCGGTACCACGCCCTCGACGCGCCCAAGATAGGCGACGCCGAGTTCGACGCGCTGTTCCGCGAGCTGCGTGCCCTTGAGGAGCAACACCCGGAGCTCGTGACACCTGACTCGCCCACCCAGCGGGTCGGCGCCGAGCCGGTCGCCGGGTTCGTCGAGGCCGTCCACCTCAGGCCGATGCTCAGCCTGGGCAATGCCTTCGATGAAGAGCAGTTCATGGCATGGCACCGGCGCGCGCAGGCCCTCGTCGACAGCGAGGCGTTCGGCATGGTCTGCGAGCTCAAGTTCGACGGTCTCGCCGTCGCCCTCACCTACGAGGACGGCGTGCTGACCCGGGGGGCCACCCGCGGCAACGGGACCGTGGGCGAGGACGTGACATCCAACCTGCGTACGGTGCGGAGCATCCCCCTGCGCCTGCTGGAAGAGGTGCCGGGCCGCCTGGAAGTGAGGGGCGAGGTGCTGTTCCCGAAGTCCCGCTTCGCCGAGCTGAACAGGGAGCGGGAGGAGGCCGGCCAGCCCACCTACGCGAACCCCCGCAACACCGCCGCCGGCTCCGTCAGGCAGCTCGACCCGCGGGTCACCGCATCGCGCGGTCTGGACATATTCGTGTACAGCCTCGGCCATGCCGATGCCCCGATGCCGGACACCCACTGGAAGACCCTCGAATACCTGGTCAGCCTGGGCTTCAGGACAAATACCCACAACCGGCTCGTCGAGACCCCCGAGGACGCCCTGGCCTACTACCGCGGCTGGCTGGACGAGTTCGAGTCTCTCGACTATGGGTGCGACGGAGTCGTCGTCAAGGTCGACTCGTTCGACCTCCAGCGGCACATGGGCACGGTGGGCCGCGAGCCCAGGTGGGCCGTCGCCTACAAGTTCCCGGCCACCCGTGCGCTGACGCGGCTGAACGAGATCCGGGTCAACGTGGGCCGCACGGGCAGCATCAACCCCTACGCCGTGCTGGAGCCCGTCGACGTGGGCGGCGCGACGGTCAGCCGGGCCACTCTCCACAACGAGGACTACGTGAGGGAGAAGGGACTGATGATCGGCGACTGGGTGATCGTCGAGCGGGCGGGCGAGGTGATCCCGCAGATCGTGAGCGTCGTAGAGGACAAGCGCACTGGCGATGAGGAGCCCTTCGTCATGCCGGTCGATTGCCCGAAGTGCGGCGAGGGGCTGGTACGGCCCGAAGGGGAGGCGATGACCCGCTGCGACAACCCCGCCTGCCCAGCGCAGCTCGTGCGACTGATCGAGCACTTCGTCAGCAGGGGCGCGATGGACATAGAGGGCCTGGGAATCCGGCAGGTCGAAGTCCTGCTGGACCGCGGGCTGATCGGCGACGTTGCGGACCTGTACGCGCTGAAGGACAGGCGCGACGAACTGGTCGCCATCGACCGCATGGGTGAGAAGAGCGTGGACAACCTGCTCGCCGCCATCGAGGCCAGCAAGTGCCGGCCCCTGGCGCGGGTCCTCACCGCCCTCGGCATCGACCACGTGGGAATCGAGGTGGCCGAAGCGCTGTCACGCCACTTCCGAACCATCGACGCGATTATGGGGGCTACCGAGGAGGGCCTGTCGCAGGTGCCGTCCATCGGTCCAAAAATCGCGGCCAGCGTCGCCGCCTACTTCGACAGAGATTCCAACAGGGCGGTCGTCCAAAGGCTCCGGTGTGCAAGGGTAAGTATGGCCGACGAGGAGCGGCCCGAGCCCGGCGAGCAGTCCCTTGCGGGCCTGCGCTTCGTGGTGACGGGCCGCCTGGAGAGCTTCAGCCGGTCGCAGGCCGAGGGCAGGATCAAGGACGCGGGCGGCGCGGTGAGCGGCAGTGTCAGCAAGCGCACCGACTACCTGGTGGCCGGCGAGGACGCGGGCTCCAAGCTAGCAGACGCCGAGAACCTGGGCATACCCATCATCGGCGAGGACGAGTTCGTCGCCCTGCTAGAGCACGGCCCGCCCGCTCAACCCGCCGACCAGGGCTGAGCCACCGAACCCGTTCGCCCTGAGCCTGTCGAAGGGCAATGCTACGCAGAGCAACTCCTCCCAAAGCAGTTAAGACCGTTCGCCCTGAGCCTGTCGAAGGGCAATGCTACGCAGAGCAACTCCTCCCAAAGCAGTTAAGACCGTTCGCCCTGAGCCTGTCGAAGGGCAGTGCTACGCAGCGCGCCCTACCCCTGCTTTACCAGCTTCTGCATGGAGCGGAGGTTCTTGCCCGGCATCATCGTGGCGAACTCGGCCAGCGAGACCTCGGCGACGTATATGTCGCCCCGCGAGTCGACCGCGATCCCGTGGGGGGCGTAGAAGCGGCCCGGCTGGTCGCCGTAGGACTCCCTGCCAAGCCTTCCGACGACCTCGCCGCCCTGGGCGAATATGGTCACCCGCGGCCCCAGGTCCATGCCATCGGCGTTCGAGGTCAGCCCGGCGTAGTACTCGCCCACGTACACGAGCGTGCGGCTTCCCCTAGTGTCGGCATAGACGCAGGCCGCGCGCGACAGGTTCACCCACTGGGCCTGGTACTCGCCCGAAGTATCGAAGACCTGGATGCGCCGGTTGTCCCGGTCGGCCACGTAGACCCAGCCGTCGCCGTCTATCGAGATGTTGTGGACGATGTTGAAGTGCCCCGGGAACGTCCCCGACTTGCCCCACGACTCGATGAACCTCCCGTCCGGCGTGTACCTGTGGACGCGGGCGTTCCCGTAGCCGTCCGACACCAGCAGCTCGCCGTTGCGCGGGTCGACCGCAACGTGGGTGGGCCTGTGGAACGGCTCGCCGCTCATCGCCGCGGCGGGCTCGCCTGAGCTGCCTACCGTCATCAGCAGTTTGCCCTCGGGCGTCAGCTTGCGGACGGTGTGGTCGCCCACGTCGACGCAGTAGATCGAGTCGTCGGGGCCGACGGCTATGCCGTGGGCAAGTGTGAATATGTCCTCGCCCCAGGTCCGCAGGAGCCTGCCGTCCCTGTCATAGACGATGACAGGGTGGGCGCTGCGGTTGAAGACGTAGACGTTGTCCTTCGAGTCCACGGCAACGGCCGTTGCGTCGTTGTACTCCCAGCCGTCGGGCAGGTCGCCCCAGTCATCGCCCGAGACCTCGTAGGTGAACTCTCCGCTGCCCAGGATAGCCATAGCTGTTACCTCTGCGTCCTCTGTGTTCTCTCTGCGGGGAAGTCTTACGGCCGCTCGAGCAGCACCGTCACGCCCATGTCACGGTACTTCTGCCGCAGCGCCGGGTCGTAGTTCCTGAAGCAGACGGCGACCTCCGAATCGCGCATCTGCTGGACGACGTGGCTGACGCAGTCGTCCACGGTCTTGAACGGGTGGTCGGGGTGCGCCTCGAGGCTGAAGGTGAGGTCGGCCGGGCCGAAGGACAGGCAGTCCACCCCCGGCTTGGCCAGCATCCGCGCCTTGGTGATCGCCTCTACCGACTCGATCTGCATCCAGAGCACGCCCGTCTGCTCCCACCAGTCGGCGTACTCCCGCATGTCCGGCCGCTCAGCCAGCCCCACGCGTGTCTGCCCGCCCCAGCTGCGAAGGCCTGTGTGCGGGTAGTAGAAGTTGGCGACCGCCTCGTCGACCGTCTCCTCAGTCTCGACCTGGGGAATCTCGACCCCCGTGGGGCCCAGGTCCAGGTAGTTGCCGACCAGGTAGGTGTGCTGCGTGTGCTTGATGCGGAACTGGACGGGTATCTCCATCTCAGCGGCCATCTTGCAGAAGGCCGTCAGCCGCTCCTCGTCGTATGCGGCGTGCTGGCTGTCCACCGACACGAAATCGTAGGGGCCCGTGGGCATGAGCGCCGCCAGGTCGTCGCGCCCCATGGTCACGGGTACGGCGAGGCCGAGCACCTCCTCACCGCTGCGTATCCTCTGCTTCAGGTTCATACTGCATCTCCGGCTAGGGTTCATTCCGAGGCCGCCGCCCATTATAGCGGGAGACTCCTATCACACAGGACCTTTGCCCCGCTTCGATCTCCTCGAGCATGGTGTCGATGTCCGCTGTCGGAAACCGGTGCCGCGACGCATCGGCTATGGCGCGCAGCTTGGCGTCGACGGCGCACTGGGAATCACCATCCCATCGGCTTGGTAATGACTCCAATCTCATCCCTCAGCGTCTCAGGAAGCAGGCTTCGCCGCAAGTGGCTCTTCCAGAGCCGCTTGATGTAAGTGGCAGCGTCCGTCAGTTGCCTGGGGCTGGCGTTTCTGGGATCGGGATTGACCAGAGTGACCCGGAGGCCCAGGTTGTCCCTCACGTACCGCATCGCGCCTGCGAAGTCGGCATCGTTGGAAACGACGACCGCCTGCTCGTACTCCCCGTTGAATCCGTCCACCAGGAGACGAGTCGCCAGATTCACGTCCGATCCCTTCTCCTCCGAGTCCCTCACCAATACGTGAGACGGTAACCCCGCCACCGGCTCCGCCAGGGGGCGACGCTTTACGCCAGACCGGAAGACGCCGTAGTGGGCGTCGAATCCCGGAAGCGTCGCCAACGCTCTCAAGTAGATGAGCTGGCGACGAGGCTGACTGGGATTGCCGGGGCGGACATCAAGACGGGCTGTGAAGTAGCAGATCCTGCGGATGTCGTCCTGGGGGAACAGAGCTTCGGCCAGCTTTCGCAGGTCGAGCCACCTGAACGGCGTGTCCTTCAGGGCGCGGTAGTAGAGGTTGAAGCCATCTATATAGACGTTGGTGATCAATCTCTACTCCCCACACAAAGACAGAGACCGCCTCGGAGGGCGGTCTCGACCCTACCGGCGAAGCGATAGGGGTAGTCCCTGAACCATAGTAGAACTACCAGCCGTTGTCAATACACGGGCGGACGGTCGTCGGCGCTGGTGTGTCTCACGCGCCTGTGCGGAGTCCCGCCAGGCTGCTTCCGGGCACTAGCGTCCCTTGCGGAGCTGCTCCTGCTTCCACTCCTGGTCGATGTCGCCCTCGTAGAAGCGCTCCGGGCTCTCGATGGCCCACGCGTGCCGGTGCACGATGATGCTGTCGGGGTCGAGGCGCATCGCCTCGCGCATGAGCGCCGCCGCCCCGGACCGGTCGCCCTGCTGGTACTTCGCAGCGCCCTGCCGGTATAGCTCCATCGCCCGCCGGTCGGTCGCGCCGCGCGCGGCCTGGATGTAGTGGCTGTCCGTCTCCACGAACGGCGGCACCTCGGACTCGGCTGCCCAGCGGCGCAGCAGGTCGGCTATCGCGGGCCTGTCGATGCTGAATCCGGTAGGCTTGCTGAACGCGAGGACTCCCCGCTCGTCGATCAGGAAGCCGCTCGACACTGCCTTGAACCCGTACAGGCGGCCCGTGATTCCCTCAGCGTCGACCACTGCGGGGAAGGTCGCGTTGGCCGCCTCCAGGTAGGGCCTCGCCCGCTCGGCGCCCTGGCCGTCCATCGCTACCGCAAGCACCTCGATGCCGTCTCGCCTGTGGGTCTCGTAGAATTGCTGCCAGACCGGCAGCTGGTCGCGGCACCCTCACCACGATGCCCAGGTGAACATCACCACCTTGCGCCCCAGCATGTCGGACAGGCTCAGGGGCGAGCCGTCGACGGTTGGCAGCGTGAACCCCGGCGCCCTCTCCCCGACCCTCGCGACCGGCGCATCAGGCCCAATCATCGGTCAGTTGCCTCCCGCCCCCTGCAGCTCCTCCCGCCAGCGCGGGTTCAGCAGCAGGGTATTCCATATCTCGCTGAAGTCGAGCGAGTGCCTGTTGTCCCAGTCGACGTCCTTCGCATCGTCGACCGTCATCCGCGTCTTGAAGACGGGGACTTGGGGCGAAGCAGGGTCGCCCATCATCCCGACCTTGACGATGGCCCTCTGGAGGCCCGACAGGTCGACCCACTTCAGGTCCTCGCACCCGGCCCCGAATATGGCCGAGTAGGCGTCGATCATCTGCCGGTCCAGCGCGGCCTTCCTCTCGGCAACCGTAGGGAGCTCGTCTCCCCTGAGCTCCACCACCACCCAGAGGCCTCCCTGCCGGTGGTCCCGGACATCCGCCCCGAAGGGCAGCCTCGGAAGGTCCTCCCTGGTATTGCCCTGGAACTGCGCGTTAGCGGTGGCGGCCAGCGTCGCCTTCTGCTCCTCGATACTGGCCCCGGGCGCACATGGCGCAACATCGGCCGCAGCCGCCGCCGGCTGCGGAGCCGCAGTCGGTTGGACGCTCTCCGCCGCCGCCGTGTTCTCGGCCACAGCGGTGCTCGCCGGAACGGGCGTGCTCCCGGTCGCAGGACTTGCACCGCCCACCTCATCCGCAGAGTCCGCGCCGCACGCGGCCGCTCCCAGTATCATCAGCACCGTTGCGATCACTATCGCGTACTTCATGGCGTGCTCCTGGGCCCTAGTATAAGCCACCTGGCCGCACGGTTATTGATATACTGCCGCCGCATCTACGACTCGACGCTGGAGCGATGCCATGGCGGCGCAACACACCCACCGAGTCCTGGCTTGCGACCTGGGCGGAACCCGGCTCAGGACCGCGGTCGTGGATGCGTTCGGCGAAGTGACGCGACGCCGGGCTGTGCCAACCCCCAAGGACGACCCCGGCGCTCTCACGGCCCTGCTGCGGGACGCCCTGGCTGAGGCGGGCGATGTCGAGGGGGTGGTCGCGGGCGTGCCCGGCCCGATCGACTACGCGGCTGGCGCACCTACAATGCTGGTCAACCTGCCCGCGTGGGAGGGCCACGTGAGCGCGGCCAGCCTGTCAGCGGAGCTGGGCCTCGACGTGCTGCTCGCGAACGACGCCGACTTGGCCGCACTGGGCGAGCACCGCTTCGGGGCTGGCATGGGCTTCGACGACGTCGCCTACGTGACCGTGAGCACCGGAGTGGGCGCCGGCGTAGTGCTGGGCGGCCGGCTCGTGCGGGGGCGACTGTCGCTCGCTGAGCTGGGCCACACGGTCATCGACCGGCACACCATGGAGACGGTGGAGGACCTGGGCTCGGGCACCGCGCTTGGCCGGCTGGCGGGCGAGAGCGCGGCCTCGGTCTCGAGCCGGGCCCTGGAGGGCGATACCGGGGCGGCGGCCACGTTCGGGAAGGCCGCGGACGCGTTGGCCGTCGGCGTGTTCAACCTGGTGCATCTCTTCTCGCCCCAGGTCGTGGTAATCGGGGGCGGCATGTCGCAGGCGGGTGACCTCCTGCTCGATCCCGTACGCGCGATGCTGAAGAAGCGCCCCGGGTCGAGGGTCTCGGTGGTGCGGGCTGCAACCGGCGATGATGCGGGACTAAAGGGCGCGGCGGCCTACTGGGCGGACGAGCGGGGCTGACATGGAGAGGAAGAGCCTCAGGGAAGGAGCCTGTCTATGGTCAGTGCCCTGTTGTCGCGGGTAGCGCGGATTCGCAGCGCCTCGCCCTCGATGAGCAGCTCGAAGGTGAGCCAGTCCACCTCCACTATCTCGGCGTCGACCAGGATGAAGAAGCGGCCGTTCGCCATCGCCTCCTTGGCTACCAGGGAACCCTCGATGCGCCGGTAGGGAGGCGCGGCCGATACTATGCCCTGTACCGAGGCGCCCGCTCGTCTCAGGAGCGCCACCGTCCTGCCGGCAAAGCTCATCGGGCCCGGCCGGCCAACGAGGCGACGTGCCTGGGCGAACGGGGAAAGCCCCTCTCGTGCGGTCGATACGGGAGCCTGGAGAACAGGCGGCTACTGTGCAATTGCAGTCCCATTCGCCTTCAGGATACCCTGAATCATACCTGTCGCAGTTCCACTGGTTCAATGGTCCTGAGACTCTGTTGTGTCGATTCGTACTGTGGGCATCGACACACACAACAGGGAGTATCACTTGCAGGCGCTCTCGTGTAAGATAGGAATTCCTGGAGGAGGACCAAGATGATCATACTCGGAGCTTTGCTCGTCGCCGTGGGGGCTGCGGCACTGCTCGACCTGCCCTGGGCGCCGGCCCTGCTCATAGGGTTAGGTGCAGGGATGGTGGTGTCGGGTGTAACGGGCAGGCTCGGATGGCCGGCAGGCCGGTCGCGGGCCCGGGTCTCGGAACAGCGCCGGGCCGCCGCGGACGAAAGTACCCAGACCGGCTAGCGAGGCGCGGTCGGCTGGCCGTTGTACAGCCTGGCCAGGTCGGCCTGCTCCATCTCGTGCCCGAGGTGCTCCTGCAGCGCGTCCAGCAGCTCGAAGTCCTGCAGGTCGGAGACGAAGGTGATCGCCGTCCCCTGCTTGCCCGCCCTGGCCGTGCGGCCGATCCGGTGGACGTACTCCTCCAGGTTGTCTGGCATGTCGTAGTTGATGACGTGTGAGACGGCCGGGATGTCCAGGCCCCTGGCCGCCACGTTCGTCGCGACCAGCAGCCGCAGGTCCCGCGACCTGAACTTCGACATCACCCGCTCCCTCTGGGCCTGCGTCATGTCGCTGTGGATCCCGTCGGCGTCGTACCTGTCGCGGCGCAGGTCCCTCACCAGCCGGTCGACCCCGGCCCTCGTCCTGCGGAACACCAGCGCCTGCCTAACGTCGTCCGACGTGTCCAGCACTTCCTTGAGCGCCACACGGCGGTCCTGGACGGCGACCTCGTAGTAGACCTGCCTCACCTCGTCGACGGGCTCGGCCTCGCCGCCTACCCTGACCCACTCGGGGTCGTGCAGGTAGCGCCGGGTGAGCTTGCGGATCGGGTAGGGGATCGTGGCGGAGAAGAGCAGGGTCTGCCGTTCGCGCGGCGTCTGGCGAAGGATGTGCTCGATGTCGTCTATGAACCCGATGTCGAGCATCTGGTCCGCCTCGTCGAGCACGGCGATCCGTATCTTGCGAAGGGACAGGGTGCGCCGCTGCATGTGGTCCATGAGCCTGCCCGGCGTCGCCACGACGACGTGCGCACCGCGCTGGATGGCGTCGATCTGCGGCTGCATGGGCTGGCCGCCGTATATGGCGGCCACGTTGATGCCCCTGTAGTGCCCTATCGCCGTTATCTCGCTGCAGACCTGGAGCGCGAGCTCCCTTGTCGGCGCCAGCACCAGCGCCTGGGGGTCTCCAGGCGCCGGGTCTACCGTCTCGACGATGGGGATCCCGAATGACGCCGTCTTGCCCGTGCCCGTCTGGGCCTGGCCGACGACATCGCGCCCCTGGCGTATCAGCGGCACCACCATGTTCTGGATAGGCGTGGGCTCGCTGTAGCCCATGTCGACCAGCGCATGATCGACCTCGGGCGAAACCGGAATCTCGCCGAACCGGCCGGAGCCCGACCACTCAGCGGCAGGGGCCGGAGACTCCTTGCGGTACTGGGGCGCGGCGTTCGGGTTGGGCTTGCGCCCCCGCCGCTTCCGGCGCTGGCCCGAGGGCCTGTTCGCCTGCTGCTCGGGCGGCTTCCCGGCCGTGTGCTGCGGCCGCTTGGGGCGTCTCCTGCGCGGCCTCCTGGGTGCTGTGCCCTCCCTGGCGGGCGCCTCGGTTGCTGCCCGGGCAGGCCTTTGGCGTGGCCGCGGCTTTGTGGCCGCGCCGTTCCGCGCGCTGGGTGCGCTCGGTGCCGCCTGTGCGGGGCGGTTGCCGTTGGGCCCGGGTTTCGTAGCGCTGGGAGGCTTGGCGCCGTTATCCGTGGGTGTTTCGCTGCTGAGCAGCTTCGAGAGTTTGCGGGTAACCGACTTGAGGACTGTGGGCATGTTGCTCTAGAACCTTGAGGATGATGGGCACGAAAAAGGGGCGCGTGGATTCGAGCGCGCCCCGTTCAAAGCTATTCAGTTCTACGACCGTGCCCATGCGTTTCTACCAGTCTACCATTGGCGCCCTATGCTGTCAAAGCATCTAGTTGGCCCGGCCTTGGGGAGCAGGACCGTCCTGCTCCCCAAGGCCATCGCGAGCCGCTAGCGCCTAGTCGTTGTCGCGGACTATGATCTTGACGCTGGCCCCGGTCAGCTGGCGATACGGCGAGTCGGCCCAGGCGTCTTCCCAGTCCTGTTTGCACTGGTCCCGTTCGGCCTGGGTCTCCTGGCGGCAGGGCCGATAGTGGTCGTAGGGCAGTGGGATCACGAAGTGGTGAATCAACGCGACCTCGTCGTCGGTGTCGCTGTCCTCAGGAGCGGTGAACGTGACCCTGACCCCCTGGTTCCAGTTGTAGGAGAAGTCAGTCCAATAGGGGGCTTCATCCGGGTCGGGATGGGTCCACCCGCTGGGCGTCAGCAGGCTCTGGTTGTATTCAAAAGCCGCTTCTTCGATGTCGTTGTACCCGCCGTTGCCTTGCGGCTGGATGAAAGCCTGGACCGGATGGGGCGGCGCCGTACTCAACCGTATCGTGTAGGTGACGGTGGCCCCTTCGTTCACGGTGATGGTCGTCGGGCTGACCCGCACCTGTCCGCTGGTCGAGGGCCGCAGGGTCGTCTGGAGGCCCTGGACCCACTCGCCCTTTCCGACTAGGTTTATCGCCCGCACCCGGAAGTCGTAGTCCCCGTCGGTGGTGAGACCGGTGATTCTGGCCGACGTGCCCGTCGTGGTCCTGATGTCCTCCTCGGTAAAGCCACAGTTGGACTCCGACTCGTTCTCCGGCGTATTCGGGTCGTCCTCGCACGGCACTGCCGCCTCGTATTCGTAGCCGGTCACCGGCGCGCCGCCGTCGTCGGTTGGCGCGTCCCAGGCGAGGGTCACCTCGCTGCGGCCCACGCTGCTGAGGCGGACGAGGGTCGGGTCCCCCGGAGCCGTCGCGGGGGTGCCGGTGGTCGTCGCCGACTTGGCGTCGGAATACGGGCCCGTGCCCGCGCTGTTGAAGGCGGCCACCCGGTAGTGGCGCGTCATGCCACGGTACAGGTCGTCGTCGCTGTAAGTCCTGGTGCGGTTGTTGCTGGTGAGCCGCTCCCACGGCTCGTTGCCGTCCGACGACCGCTCCACCCAGTAGCCCCTGATGGCCGACCCGTTGTTCGCCGGCTCCGTCCAGCTCAGGTCGATCTGGTTGTCGCCGACCACCGTCAGCGTCAACACCGGGGCATCCGGCCCACCGGCGTCGGTGCGGGCGTTGCGGGTTGCGGACCACTGGCCGTCCCCGTTGCCGTTGCCGGCACGGATGCGGTAGTGCTTGGTGGTGCCGCCGCTCAGGCCGGTGTGGACGTACTCGGTGTCGCTGGCAGATATGCTGCCGCCTAGGAAGTACCAGTCGTTCCCATCGTCCGACTGCTGGAGATGGTAGAGAAGTATGTCCGAGCCCCGGTCGTCGGGCTTGGTCCACGATAGCTTGATCTCCGTCGCCCCGTTGGCCCGGGCGGTGAGGCTGGGGGCTGCGGGCACGCCGGTCAGCGTGGTGGCGGAGGCCGGGAACGAAAACTCACCAAGGCCGGCCCGGTTGCGGGCGCGAAGCTGGTAGTACCGCGTCGTCCCGGGCTGCAGGTTGGAATGGGTGTAGGAGCGGGCCGATGCCGACGGGCTGGTGAGCCTGGCGTAGCTGTTTTCGGCGCCGTCCGCCGACCAGTGCAGCTCGTAGCCGGTGATGTCGGCGCCGCCGTCGTCGAAGGGCGGTTCCCATATGACGTCGATGGCGTTCTGGCCGTTGGCCTCGGCGCGCAGGGTGGGGGCCCCGGGAACGGCGGGGGGCGTGGTGGCGCTGCGCACCGTGGACCAGGAGCCCTCGCCGGGAGTAGCCCCGTTCACGGCACGTATGCGGTAGTAGCGCAGGGTGCCGGGGTCGAGGCCGGTGTCGCTGTAGGAGGTGTCGGCGGCCCCGGGACTGGTCAATGATATCCAGCTGCCGTCGCTGCCGTCGGGAGAGTGCTCCAGCTCGTAGCGAATGATGGCCGAGCCGTTGTCGGCGGGCACGGTCCAGGTGAGCGTGATGGTGTTGGCGTCGGTGGCGCGAGCGGTGAGGTTGGGCCGGCCGGGAACGCCGGCGAGGGTGGTGGCGGAGGCGGGAGGATCGGACCAGTCGCCTAGGGTGACGCCGTTGCGTGCGGCGACGCGGTAGTAGCGGGTGGTGCCGAAGGACATGCCGGTGTTCTTGAAGGTGCGGGTCACGGCATCGGCGGTGCGGCCGGCGTTGCGCCAGGCGGACGTGCCGTTGGCGGACCACTGGACTTCGTAGTAGCGGATGGGAGAGCCGCCGTCGTCGACGGGCGGGTCCCAGGACAGGTCGATGGCGCTGTCGCCGTCGGGAGCGGCGCTGAGACTCAGGGGCGGGCCGGCCTTGCCGGGGGCCCTGGTGGTGGCCTCGATTACGGCGGACCAGAGGCTGTCACCCTGGGTGTTGGTGGCCTTGATGCGGTAGTACTTGCGCGTGCCGCCGGTCAGGCCGGTGTGGCTCCACGATGTGTCGCTCGCGCCCAGCTGCGGTGCGGGGGTGGGCTCGGCCCAGGGGCCGTTACGGCCGTCGGAGACCTCCAGGGTGTAGGAGGTTATGGGAGAGCCGTTCTCGACGGGCTTGTCCCATGCCAGGTCTATCTGCCTGCGGCCGCTGGCCCCGTCGGGAAGACTTGAGGTTAGGACGGGTGCCTCCGGCGCTCCGGCGGTGGCGGGGAGGGGCACTGTGCCCTCCATCGGCGCAGACCACGGGCCCTTGTGGTCCCAGTCGTTGACCGCCCGGATGCGGTACTGGAAGGTGTCCCCGGCCTCCACGTCTGTGTCGACGTAGGCGGTCCCCGTCACGTTGTCGGCCACGGTTACCCAGGCGTTGGTCTGGCGCTGCACCTCGTAGTGGGTCACAGGCCGACCGTTGAGCTCGGTTTCGGCGTCCCAGGTCACGACGATGCTTGCCGTGTAGAACTGCGCGCCCTGCAGGGACGGCAGGTCGGCGCCCGTGCTGCCCCTGGCCTTGATGGTGGCCGAGTCGTTGTCGCTGACGTAGTCGTAGTATTTGGCCGTGTGCCAGGTGTTGGTGGAGTCCTCGGTGGTGCAGGCCGTCTCAGAAGGGGAAGAGAGGTCCACATCGTCGTTGCTGCTGTCGATGCAGACCTGGTAGTCCTGCGTGTTGGTGATGGCCGCGGTGATCTCGGTATCCACGGCGGCGCTGGTTATGATGGTCAGAACCTCCCCGTCGCGGCCGTAAACGTCCTGTAGGTACCCTGTCTCCCGCAGCTCTCCGATGGTCCAGACGCCGGAGGTTGAATCAAAGGTTCCTGCGGTTGCGCTGTGGGAGACGTAGTCGCCGACGTTCAGCCCGCTCACCGTAACCTGGGCGGCGGGGGCGTCGTCGGGGCCGTTGTTCACAGCTACGATGGTGAAGGCGCGGGTTCCTGCGGGCGCCAGGCCGGAGTCGCCGTCCCGCACCTCCAGCTCCGCGACGGGGCCGACGTGAAAGATGTACGTGCCGCTATCGGTGTAGGTGGTGCCGGAAAGGCGGGCGAATGATCCTATAAGCGCCTCGTATGTGCCCAGCGCCCAGAAATCTACTTTGAAGTTGAAAATATACTCTGCTGGATCGGTTCCAATGTCGGACAGGTCAAAAAAGTCATACGTGACCGTCGAGCTATCCATAGCGTCCAGAAGATCAAGATTGTTAGTGTCATCGGGGTTGGTCAGCAGCCAGCGGCCCGGCGCGTCTCCGCCGCCAGGCGCGGTTACCTTCACGGATTCCCTGATTGACCAATCGGAGGTGAGTCTGGTCTGGGTCATCCTCAAGTCCATTAAATTAACGGTGGACCAGACCAGGCTCCCATTTTTAGAGAAACGCCCATCGGGGTCGGGGACGTGAACGATGACCGATTCGGGCTGCCGGAATTCGTATTGATTGCCGAGGTTCCGCGCCACCACCAGTTCCACCGTGTCCTCGCTGGTGCAGGGGTAGTCCGTGACACCAATGCAGGGATAGTAGTCGATCAGGTCCATCGAGCCGCTGCTCAGCAGCTCCTTGCCCAGGCACGCGGTGGCGGTGTCGTTCTGCCGCTTCAAGGGGTCGTTGGCGTACCAGGGCACGGCGTTGACCAACTTCGCCGTCAGGC
The DNA here is from genome assembly GCA_965116315.1 of Dehalococcoidia bacterium. Classification (GTDB taxonomy): domain Bacteria; phylum Chloroflexota; class Dehalococcoidia; order Lucifugimonadales; family CAJWER01. The sequence goes on along the minus strand of OZ220672.1, from coordinate 2,920,305 downwards.
ACCGCTCTTCCAGGGGCAGGTCCGCCAGGCTGTCGGCGGTGAGGTTGACCGCCACCTGGAGCAACTTGGTGGACCTCGCGGGAGTGGAGGCGCCCATGTTCCATATCCCGGTGGTCGTATCGAGCGTCGTGCCGGCTGGCGCCTCCGGCTGATTCGCGGCGAAGGACAGGCCCCGCGAAAGGCTGATCTCGACCTGCACATCGAACAGAGTATCATCCCTAGAATCACTACCTACGCCAGGGATCTCTTTACGGTCAATGCGGGCAGCCACCGTAAAAGTTGTTGCTCCCCCCTGCCGCGGCAACCTTTCGGATATGCTGCGGACGTCAATGGCGATGTCCCCGTTTGTGTGATGGGTGACCCCGGCGCTACCTCCGACCTCACGACGGTTTTCAATGGCCCATTGTTCGGTGGCATTGTTGAACCGGAAGCGCGGCAATTCCACCGGGTCCGACTCGATGATTTCGGCATACATCCGCTGAGGCACCTTTTCCGGTCCATCAGTTGCTGCCGGCAGAGTGCGCAAGGAATCAATTCGCATCCTCACGCTGTCCCCGGGCGGCAGGTCCCTGATTGTCCTTGTGCTCGTAGTGTCACCGCGGACCGGATCACTTATGGTAAACCGCACCTTTACGAGACGGATGTACGTTCCCGGATGAGCCCCGACGGTGTCGTTCTTCACGGTAATCCACCATCTTGGCCAATAATTGAGACTAGGTTGAAGATATTCGGAGGCAATAGTCAGGTCGGCAAGGGGGGGGAGGGAATCGTCAACCTGCTGTGCCTGGGTCGGCTCGGAAAAGGCGAAAGCCGCCGCCAAGGCGGCGAGGAGCAGCAGGGCGGCAGTCAGGATTCTGGGGAACGGCCCCGGTCCGTTTTTCGTGCGTTGCATTGCGGTCTCTCCTTCTGTCCTGATATGAGGTATCATTAATGGCTGCTGGTCTCTTTGCTTCTGCGTCAGTGGAACTGGCTCACCGGGCCGTGTGTTAAGGGGCTGACGTTAGCTCGGATGGTCTCCGGTTGCTCGATGCCATTGCCCAGCAAAGAATTAGGTAATGATAGGAGGTATCATTACGTGACCTCAGATTTTACCACTCCAAGGCGGTTACGAGCAACAAGGACGCCCGTTCCCAGGGGCAGACTTTATGGCCGTAAACTCAAGGGGCCGCGTACGAGTCTGCTCGAGAATCGGGAGGCTTGGTAACGGAAACGGGGTTGGGGTACCTTTAAGGTGGTCTGCTGAGAGGAGCCCGAAAAGATGCCGCTTCGAGACATGGACCGAGAGCAGGCTTGGCTGTTACCGGTAGCAGGTTCCCGTCGCCTGCTTTAGCTCTACAGTCCAGTCCGTTTGGCGAGTTGCCCTTGCCCAGGGCCGGTCGCAACATCCCTTCTGAGACAGTCTCGTCTTTAGGCCCTTTCGGACGGACAGTCGACAGGTGCGTCGGAATTCGACGCGCCGTCAGGACGCGCGCCGGGGAGGGACTAGGTTCCCATGCTCGCTCTGACCGACCACCGACGCCACGGCATACTCGCGGGAGTGGGACAGTGACAGCGCCAGGTGGTCGAGCCCGATACGCTCGGCCCGCGTGCGTGCGGAGCCGTGGAGCCTGACCGTCGGCGGGCCTCCCGGGCGGCGCACCACCTCGATGTCCCGCCACCGGACGCCCCTGGTGCCCGTGCCCAGCGCCTTCATCACGGCCTCCTTGGCCGCGAAACGGCTTGCGAGCTGCGGAGCGCGCCCCCGGCAGTATGCGATCTCCCCCTCGGTGTATATACGCCCCAGGAAGCGGTCGCCGTAGCGCTCGGCCACCTCCTTGACGCGGTGAATTTCGATGACGTCGACGCCGGTGACCAGGACGGTCACGCTGTCAGGCCCGCCGACTCGATGATCCGCGGTATCCGCGCCTCCCAACCAAGCGCCATCACGTGAACGCCGGCGCACATGTCCCGCACCTCGCGGACCACGCGCGCGGCTATCTCGACGCTCGCGGCCCTGCGGTCGGACGTGGACTCCAGCTCCGACACTATGGCGGGCGGCACGAACACGCCCGGGAGGTTCTCGTTCAGGTAGCGGGCCATGTTGGCGGACTTGAGCACGATGATGCCGGCCAGCACGGGCGCTCCCAGGCCCCTGGCGGCCTCCATGAACCGCGCGAAGGACTCGGGCTCGTAGATGCCCTGGGTCTGGAAGAAGGACGCGCCAGCTTCGATCTTGTCCTGCATCCGGCCGACTTCCTTGTCCACGTCGGGCGCCCCGGGGTTCGCCACCGCGCCCGCGAAGATCTGCACCGGCCCGTCCAGGTCGTTCCCGCCCATGTCCGCACCGCCCTGCATCGCCTGTACGGCCCGCAGCAGGCCCACCGCGTCGATGTCGAACACGGCCTTTGCGTCAGCATGGTCGCCGACTCCGGGCGGGTCGCCGCTCATGCACAGCACGTTGGGCAGGCCCAGCGCGGCGGCCGCCAGCAGCTCCGACTGGAGGGCGATGCGGTTCCGGTCACGGCACGTGACCTGCAGTATCGTCTCGATGCCCCGCTCGGCCAGCAGCCGCGCCGCGCCGATGGGCGCCATCGACATGTTCGACCCGGCCGAGTCGGTCAGGTTGAACGCGGTCACGGAGCCCCGCAGCGACTCCGCCTTCTTGAACAGGGGGTCGAGTCCCGCCCCCTTCGGAGGATTCAGCTCGCACGTAACCGCGAACTCCCCCGAGCTCAGCACATCCGACAGTCTGCTCATATCGCGGCACTCTCCTTGGTTGGGATGGACTTCATGCTAGGCGATCTCGGCGGGGGCCGGCATCGCTTCGACTACGAGCAAGGCCAGCGCATCGCGGGCATCAGGGTGTGCGAGCATCGTATCTGCCGAGCTGGGCTCCCGGCTTCTCTCTTGGAGGTGGTGGCGGAGGCGGTGGTGGCGGAGGCGTCGGAGGGGGCGGTGGGGTTGGAGGCCTATGAGGACCGCTTGCGTCTTCTCGTATTACCCCTACATCATCCTTCGAATTCTGCTTGAGCAACTGAATACGCCTCCTCAGCGCATTTTTCGTTCAAGGCGTGGTCGTCTTCGCTGTCGTACAGAGCAGTGATCCGACTCTCTCTGCGCTTGAGCTCAGCTATGCGCGAAAGCGGATCGATCCCCTCTTCGTTCTGTCGGAACCAGAGCTCCTTCCACTCCACAGCCAAATCCTCGCACTGCTGGGCGACTATTGAAGCGATGGCAGCCTTCTTGGAGTATTCCGATAGGTGCATCCAAACCAGCGCAACCGCAACCGCAACGAAGCACAGTGCTGAGACGAAGTCTGGCAGGTGGACCATCAGCGATGCGAAGGCGGCTGTCGAGGCGAGAAGGGTAAACACGGTAAGGGCAAAGTTGATCCGTCGCATCCGATCGGAGAGACGACCGTAGTAACGCGTCAAGCGTTCCGCATCAAGGAACCCAAGCCATATCTGTCTCATCCTTCCACCCTCCCCCTAGCCTGCTCAAGTATATCACGAGTACGCCGGACCGCTGGAAATCCCGGCGCACCCTCCAAGCCCTCAAAGATAGATTCCCTCTCCCTCCGCGCCCCCCGCGCCCTCTGCGGTGAACATCCCGCGTTGACCCCCTGCAGCCGCTGTATTAGAGTGGCGGCGAGAATCACGGCGCGGTCGTCGGCACCCTCATATCGGACATACTGCTCGCGGTCGTAGACCCGCGGATCAAGTTCAGCGCCCAGTCGGCGTAGTCAAGCCACCTAGCGAAGGAGCAGCAATGCGCGCAATTGACATGCACGTGCACGTGCCCAGGCAGGAGGGCCTGCCCGAGATGGGCATAGAGGAGGGCCTGCGGAAGTTCTTCCGGGTCAAGTCGGCCCCGGAGGATGCGGCGGACATGGCCGCCCGGTACCGGGAGTGGGACATCTTCGGCGTCATATTCTCAGTCGACGGCGAGTCCTCCACCGGCGAGCCGCCCGACACCAACGACTACGTGGCCGAGATAGTCCGCGCGTACCCCGACCAGTTCATGGGGTTCGCGACCGTCGACCCGTGGAAGGGCACGGCCGCCGTCGAGGAGCTCGAGCGCGCGGTCACGGAGCTTGGGCTGAGGGGGCTGAAGCTCCACCCCATCCACCAAGCCTTCTACCCCAACGACGCCCGCTTCTATCCGCTGTACGAAAAGTGCCAGGAGCTGGGCGTACCCATGCTGGTCCACTCGGGGTTCGCGGCCGCGGGCGCGGGCCAGCCCGGCGGCATGGGGTTCAAGCTCAAGTACGCCAAGCCCATCCCCGGCTTCGACGACATCGCCGCCGACTTCCCGGACCTCACCATCATCATGGCGCACCCGGCCTGGCCCTGGATCGACGAGCAGATCGCCGTCGCCCTGCATAAGCCGAACGTCTACATCGACCTGTCCGGCTGGGCGCCGCGCTTCATACCCCCGGACCTGGTCCGCGAGGCGGACACGCGCCTGCGGGACAAGGTGCTGTTCGGCTCAGACTTCCCCTACCTGCCGCCTGACAGGTGGCTGGACGGCTTCGCCGACCTGCCCATCAGGGACGAGGTGCGCCCCAAGATACTCCTCGAAAACGCGAAAGGGATCCTGGGCCTCTGATCAGCGGGCGCTGAGTGTGCGTCCGGTCCTACTCGGGCCGGCGTAGGGCCGCGATCAGGTTGCGGGGGTTGGCCATGCTCTGGCCCGCCAGCAGGATGCCCACGCTGAAGGCGCGCGCCGCTAGCCACGTCATCGCGGCCGCGGATACGGCGACCACCGCCAGAGCGGCGGCGACCTCGACGTTCGCCATGTCGCTTCCTGCGCCGCGCCGTACCATCACGAGCGTCGGGGCGAAGAACGGGACGTAGGTAAGCGCCTTCAGCAGGGGCCAGTCCGGCACGTTCACGATCAGCCCCGTGGCCCAGACCGGCAGCCCCACCAGCACGCTCAGTATCCCCGTCAGCCGCTGCCCCTCCTCGACCGAGTTCACCACCGTGCCGATCAGCATGGCGAACGAGGTGAACAGCAGGTAGCCGAGCGCGAAGCAGCACGCCACGATCACCAGCGACGGGCCGGATATCGACAGCTCGCCGGCCCCGGGTATCCGGTCGAAGACAGCCGGACCCGTGAACGCCCCTGCCAGGACCCATACGGACATGTGGGCCAGGCCCGCCAGCACGACGGCCAGCAGCTTGCCGCTGAGAATCGACAGCGGCGAGGCCGACGTGACCAGCAGCTCGATCATCCGCGTCTCCTTCTCCTCCGAGACGCTGCGGATTATCGCGACGCTGCCCGTCATGATCGCGAATATGAGGAGAATAGCGAACATCATCGAAGCACCGAGCTCCACCAGACCCTGGGCGAGGCCGCTGTCCGACTCGCCGACGCCGCCGGTGTCCCCGGGCACGTCGAACTCCTCCATGTAGCCCGTGTCGAAGGCGCGCTCCACCCTGTCCGGCAGGTCCAGCCCCGAGGTCAGCCCATCTTTGAGGAAGGCCCTGAAGCCCCTCTCGGCTTCGGAGTTGTCGGCCCAGACCGCGCCCCTCTCGCGGGTCGTCCAGTAGTCTTCGATCCTGCCGGAGTCTATGTAGTCGGCCGGCAGCACGAAGAGCGTGTCTATCTCGCCGCTTCGCACGGCGTTCAGGCCCTCGTCCTTCCCGCTGTACCGCTTGGGCGCGCCCTCCACCGCGAGGTCGTCCGGCAGGATGCCCGCCGTGTCCACGTAGCCATACCTTGGCGACGGAGCTTCCCTTGTGCTGGGCTCGGGCTCGTCGCCGACCGTGGCGCTGTCCAAGAGGCTGACGACGACCGGCGTGACGGGGACCGCGGCGACCATCAGCACGACGATCAGCACGGTGAAGAACATGAACACCCTGTTGCGGACCTGCCGGCGGAACTCCTCCGCGAAGATCACCCGCAGCTCATACGGCAGCCCGGGCACGCGACACCTCCTCGACGAATATGTCGTTCAGCGACGGCAGCGACAGCTCGAAGCGCTCGACGGCTATCCCAGCATCGAGGTACGAGCGGAGGACCGACTCGGCCGTCCTGTCGCCGTCCAGGGCGTAGACGGCGGTCCCTCCGGGAAGGGTCCGGCTGCTGGCCCCCGCGAGATCGGCGGGGACGCCGTTGGCCTGCACCTCGACCGCGCTCGCTCCGCGCCTGCGCTTGATTTCCGCAAGGTCCCCGTAGAGGAGCAGGCGGCCGTCGGAGATCAGCGCCACCCGCTCGCACAGCTCCTCCACGTCGGACATGATGTGCGTGCTGAACATGACGGTGGCGCCGTCGCGCTGGCGCTCAGCCAGCATCTCCTTCATCAGCGTCACGTTCAGCGGGTCGAGGCCGGAGAACGGCTCGTCCAGGATGATCAGCTCAGGGTCGTGGAGGACCGCGCCGGCGAACTGCACTAGCTGCGTCATGCCGCGCGACAGCCCCTCGACGGGCTTGTTCGCGTGTTCCTGCAGGCCGACGCGCTCCAGCAGCTCCAGCGCCCGCCCCTCCGCGCCGGCCTTGGGCATGCCCTTGAGCCGTCCCAGGAAGCGGAGTACCTCGACCACCTTCACCTTCTTGGTCAGCCCGCGCTCCTCGGGCAGGTAGCCGACCCTCTTCAACGTGCCCAGGTCCGGGAGCGAGCCGAGCAGCCTGACCGACCCGCTGTTGGCCCGCATGATCCCCAGGCACATGCGGATGGTGGTCGTCTTGCCCGATCCGTTCGGGCCGAGGAACCCGAACATCTCGCCCCGGCGCACCTCGAACGACACGTCGTCGACGACCGTCTTACCGCCGAGGGCCTTAGTCAGCCCGCTTACTTCGAGTACGTCCCTCGCCATGCTCCCATGATAGCGTGCAGGCGACTTTGGGACGCCGGGTGTGCCTGGGCGTTAGGTTGGGAGGGTGAGGATGGTCTCTGCGACCGGGCCGTAGGGGCGGGTTTGGGACCCGTTTGAAACCCGCCCTCGGCTTGCCGGGTCTCCAGCCGCCAACGCGGGAGTAGCTAGGAGTCTGATGTCTCGGCGCAGATCGACAGGCGCCGCCCGACGGTGATCGACATCACCACGTACAGCGCGTCCATGATCGGGAAGTACACAATGTGCGAGGTGACCGCCTCGCCCGTCTCGCTGTCCGGGTTCAGCGTCCAGAACCACTCCCAGAAGAACAACATTGCCAGCACGATCGCGCCGTAGAACACCAGGCTGACCCGCACCCGCTCGAGGGTGTCGAGCTTCTCGCAGCCCTGCGATCGCCTCGCAGCGAATGCGACGACCAGTATCACCACAGCCCCAGCGGCCATGAACCAGTTCAGTATCTTCCACAGCGGGTAGTCCGCCGACCCGTCGTGGATCAGCGGCGTCACGATGAGCAGCAGCGCCGCCGCCAGCGCCGTCAACAGCAGGTAGTAGCCGACGATCCGCTTCGCCAAGTCCATCACAACCTCCTGGGAATCACCCTAGTCCCTTGCTCCCCCTGACCTCTCCCCCCTTTGCGCACTCCGCGCCCTCTGCGGTTAATCATCCACCAGGGTGCGCTCGATCTTCGCCGTCGGGAAGATGGCCATGATCCGCGCGGGCGCTCCGGAGCGGTTGCTGAACCCGTGCTTGACGCCCGCCGGCGCCAGCACTGTCTGTCCCTCAGTCACCGTGATGACCTCGTCGCCCAGCACGGCCTCCAGCTCGCCCTCCAGGATCACCATCGCCTCCTCGGTCGGGTGGAAGTGGGTCGGGGCTTTGGATCCGGGTTCGATCTTCACGTCCCCGACGCTGAGCGAGTCCGCGCCCTGGGTGCCGTCGACTATCGCGTGTCTCTCGACCCCCGGGCCCAGCAGCTCCAGCTCGATGTCCTTCTTGTCCAGTATCGGCATATCCCCCTCCAGGCGGTTATCATACGAGTCCACCCAATGTTATCTCATGCCGGCGGCCACGGGGCAAGATTGACGAAGCGACGCAAGCGTTCAGAGCCGAGGGGATGCGGCTCGACCTCTTCCCCACGAGGGGGAAGGTTGAGATGGGGGCTCTCGCCCTGCCAAAGGGCAAGCTATCCGTGTCATAACAAGCTTGAACGGGTACGACGACGAGCTCCAACGTCACCCGGCCCTGTCCGTTGACGACCGGCGACTTGAACAACCGCGCAGCCACGGGGACCGCGAACCGGTGGTGGGTGCTCGGCGTCGTCTCCATCGGCACCCTCTCCTCAACCCTCGAGGGCGGCATAGTCGTCACCGTATTCCCCGCCCTCGCAAAGGCCTTCGACACCGACTCGTCCACCGTGCTCTGGGTCACGGTCGCCTACTGGGTCACGGCCGTCGGACTGCTGATGACCCTGGGATGGCTGGGCGACGTGGCGGGCAGGCGCCGCGTGTTCGCCTGGGGCATGGCCATATTCGCCCTGGGGATGCTCCTGTCGGCGGTGTCGTCCTCCATCTGGGAGCTCCTGTTCTGGCGCGTCATCCAGGGCGTAGGCTCTGCGATGGTGCTGGCGAACGTGAACGCCCTGATCACCGAGCACTTCCCAGCGCGCGAGCGGGGCAAAGCGCTGGGAGTCTCGGGGGCGGTCGTGGGGTTCGGACTAACGGCGGGCCCGTTCGCGGGCGGCTTCCTGATCGACCTGCTGGACTGGCGCGCGGTCTTCTACTCCAGGGTGCCCATTGCCGTATTGGGAGCGCTGCTGGCATGGTGGGTGCTGCCGGACGATCGCACCCACGGCGAGCGGCCCCACGTGGACCCCATCGGCGCGACGGCCCTGTTCGGGGCGATGGGCTCGCTGCTGCTCATCGTGAACCAGGGCGGCAAGCTGGGGTTCACGTCGTCCCCGGTCTTCATCGGCGCGGTGGTGGCCGCGCTGTCCCTGCCGGCGCTGGTCTGGTCGGAGCGCCGGTCGCCCAGGCCCATCCTGGAGGTGAAGCTGTTCGCCAGCCGCCAGTACACCTTCGGCCTGCTCATACTCCTACACCACTACCTCTCCCAGGGCGGGATACTGCTCGTCGCGCCGTTCTTCATGCTCGACTCGCTGGGCTACTCGGCCACCAAGATGGGCATATTCATAGCCGCCTTCTCGGCGACCCGAACCTTCCTCGCCCCCTTGGCCGGGCGGCTCTCCGACAGGTACGGGCCGGTGCCCTTCCTGCTGCTGGGAAACTCACTGGCCACGGGGGCGCTCTTCTGGATCAGCACCATGGGGTCCGGTGTGATGGACTGGGCGCTCATGGCCGGGCTGCTCCTGGCCAGCGCGGGCTCGGCGTTCTTCGAGCCGGTCGTGACGAGCGTGATAATGGGCTCCGTGCCCGCCGACAGGCTCGGCACCGCCTCCGCGTCCGTCGCACTGGGCCGCCAGACGGCCTTTGCCGTGGGTGTGACCATAGCGGGCGCCGTCTACGCCGTGAGGGAGCGCGCGCACCTGGCGGAGCTGGCGGGCTCCGAGTCGGCGGTCCCCGAGGCCATCGCCCGGGGCTTCGGCGACGTCATGCTCGCAACCGTAGTATTCGCCGCCCTGGCCGTGGCCTTTTCCGCCGTCCTCCGAAACCGCACGTGACGCCGTGGGCCGCCGGGTCCACGTCAAAGGCTGCGGGGGCCGCCCGCCCGCCCGCTCCACTCTCCGAATCGCGCCCCCGCAGAATGGTAAAATAGGTAGTGCAGAAGCACACCGATCAGGGGAACGCATGAGAGACGCAGGGACTACTGCGCCCACACAACCGCCCAGACCTACCGCGCCAACCCGTCCGAAAGAGGAGATCGCCCGCCTCGGCGACGAGATATACGAGCGGGACATCCGGACCCAGGTCGAGGCCGACCACCACGGGGAGATCGTCTCCATCGACATCGACAGCGGCAACTGGGCCATCGGAGGCGACATTCTCGAAGCAGTGGACCGCCTGCGGGCACAGTGCCCCGAGGCTATTGACGTCTGGTCTCTGCGGGTAGGCCACCGGGCGGTGCACAAGTTCGGCGGCAGGTCCCTGGGTATTGTCCGGTGATCCTGGGGGCGGTAAATGACGCCTATGAAGCAGTAATATCCCTCACCGTGCAAGGTCCGTCGGGGCAGGCAAGAGAAGTCGAGGCTGTGATAGACACGGGCTTCAACGGGTTTCTGTCGTTGCCATCGGCCCTGGTGACGGAACTGGGATTACCCTTCCTGACTAGCGAATCAGCGATTCTGGCCGACGGGAGCCTGGTGAGGTTCAGCGTCCACGACGCGATGGCTCTCTGGGACGGTCAGCCTAGGCGTGTCTATGCCCATCTGTCTGATACCACCCCTCTTGTGGGTATGCGGCTCCTGGACCGCCACAACCTGAACATCGACGTCGAGGACGGCGGGCGGGTCCTCATCCGGCCCAAACTGTAGGCTGCACCCCTCGTGGGTGCCCGTCCGTACTGCGGCAGAACGCCTGCGCCCTCCCCTACGGTTCTCCCGGAGCGCCTCCCGCAGTCCAGGGCCCGGAGTCGGTGGGCGGTCCCCTACGACTCCCCGGCCCTCGCGATGGCCTGCAGGTCGAGCCGCGTCACGCTGCGCAGCAGCACCGCCGCCGAGCCCGCGAATATCGCCGCGAACATGGCGTAGGTCGGCCCCATAATCCACCAGTCCGTCCTCAGGATGAACGGCGGCACGACGCTCTCGCCCGACTCGGTCACCGCCAGCGGCGACACCATCAGCTCGCTCACCTGGAACCCGGCCCACGTGCCCAGCCCCATGCCCGCCGCGGCGATGATCAGGTTCTCGAAGGCCAGCAGCGCCGCGAGGTGCCCCCTGGACATGCCCACGCTCTGCAGGAACGCCAGGCTGTTCCTTCCCTCCTTGGCGAACAGGAGCAGGTACGTGGCGTAGCCGAACCCTATCGAGAGCACCGCCACGGCCACCGCCAGGAGCACCACCGCCTGCCATCCGGCGCCCGAGAACGGGTCCAGCAGCAGCGCGTCGAGCATGGCGATCCCGTTCTCGACCTCCAGGAAGGACGCATTCCGGCCCTCCAGGATCACCTCCTCCGCGGCAGACCCCTCGCCCGGGCTGACCGACACGAAGACCTCGTTCAGGTGCGCCTGTTTCACCGGGCTCAGCATATTCAGGTACTCGTAGAGGGTGTCCACGTGGGCGATCATGAACCTCCTGTTGCTGCCGCCCATAGTGGGGAAGTACCGCACCGAGTCGACGACCTCGGCCAGCGCCAGCCTCCCTGCGACCACGGCGATGAACCGGTCGCCCGCCTCGAGCCCCATGGACGCCGCAAGAGAGGCGCTGACGACGACCGGCAGCACGCCGCTGTCCCTGCCGTGCAGCAGCCCGCGCACCGACATGTTCCTGTAGGCCCCGTAGGTGAACAGGGCCGCCAGCTCGCCACCGTGCGTGTCCTGTGAGGTGGTCTCCACTATGTCCGTCGGCAGGAACGACGTGACGATGGGCGTCCATTGGAGGCCGCCCTCGAAGTCCTCCACTGTCTCCACCGACCCGTCCGCGCCAACGGTGTGTATGTCGTCGATGAGCACCGCGCCCGCCGCGCCCGTGGCCGAGAGATAGCTGATCTGCCCCGGCCCGGCCCCCGGTTCGAATACCTGGACCGACACCAGCCGGACGGGTCTGACAAGGTCAGGTGGGATTTCGTCGCGCAGGAGGCGCCAGCTCACGTCTTCCAGGTCGCCGGCAGTCACTGTCTCGACCCTGCCCTCCGCGTCCGCCAGCACCAGCCACAGGCCCTTCGTCAGGGTTGGAGACAGCGGCTTGGTCCACGCCCCGATCTCCACGGCGTCGTCGGGTATGACGATGCCCGGCAGGCCGGACCGGCGGCCCTGCGCGCCTCCAGGTGCCAGCTTGGCCAGCACCTCGGACATGGGCGTGTCGGAGAAGTCGCTGCGGAACCAGGCCATGTGCTGGAAGCGGTCGACGTCCAGGCCCAGGACCTCCACCGGCTGCGGCCCCGCGCTTCCCGAGGTGCGCATGGAGGCAGAGGCTGCGACGATGGCCGGGTCGGCCTCGTAGTCGTCCCCGAGCTTGCGCATCCCGCCCCGTATGAACAACGGGCTGCCCGTCACCCGTATGTCTGTGCCCACCTCGTACAGGATGCGCTCCGTGCGGCTCTTGGTGAGGGTGCCGCCGACCGTCGTAGCGAGGATGCCTAGGCCGGTCACGAGAACGAGTAGCAGCACGAGCCAGGTGTACTGGAGCGGGTTGCGGCCCATGTGCCACAGGGTCAAGGCGAGCCAGACTGGGGAACGGCGCACGATGGTCCTGAAGAGCGGGAAGGCCGCCGTCGCCGGGATGACTGCCGCCAGGCCCAGGTCGGCCACGAACTCCCATCCCCGCGCGTCCGGCGGTTCCAGCGCGAAGAAGGCCGCGAGGGCCACGGCCTGTCCTGCAAGGCCGCCCGCGAACGCCGCCCTGCCCCGGGACCGCGCCGCATACGCGTATGCCAGCGCGAACGCGGCCATCGCAGCCAGTGGCAGGGCCTCGATCGGGTCTGCCAGCCCCGTCCCCTCACGCAGCACGATCCCTGCTGCGGCGGCCAGGACGGACGAGGCGGCCAGGACATGCACCAGCCCCTGGGACTCGCCGCTAACATACCTCAGCACCAGCGGGAACAGCCGCACGAAGAGCAGTCCCACGGCGGCCAGGTACAGCACCGGGGCCAGCAGGAGCGGCTCGTTAACGCCGACGTCGCCGAACAGGCCCCCGGACACGACCTGGCCGCGGCTGTGCAGCTCCCAGAACACCAGGCCCCCCACCACCAGCACGGCCACGTCTATGTAGTAGCGGTGGAACCACGACACCGACGGTGGACGCGACACCGAGAGCTTCTGGAACAGCAGCCCAGCCCGGGCGCTCAGGGTCCCGGGCACTACCAGCACGAGCAGGCAGGCGAGGGCCGCAGCCCCTGCGAAGAGCAGCGGGTCGCCGTCCAGCTCGACGTGCATCAGCCCGCCGCCCGTCATTTCGCTGAAGTACGGCAGCATTCCGCTCAGGGCGACCGCGCCGAACGCCAGGAGGAGTCCCACCGCAGCGCCTGCCCCGGTGATGATCAGCCCCTCCACGGCGTAGATGCGCAGCAGCGCCGCCGTTCCGACCCCGCGGCTTCGCGCCAGCGCCGTGTCCCGCTCCCGCCTCTTGACCAGGTAGGACACGACCATGGCCATGTAGAAGAGGACAGTGACGCCCATCACCGCGAGCAGCAGCAGGATGGGAACGCCCGCCAGGAAGCTCCTGCGCTCCACCGTGGCGATGGTGGTAGTGATCGCGCCCGCTCGCACGACCACTTCCGGCATCACCTCCCTCACGTCCTCGGTGAAGGCGTCCACTCGCGAGGTCGCCTCTCCCACAGACCACGAGCCAACCTCGTTCTTGTCCAGCTTGGTGAACCATATGGGGTCGACCAGCGTGCCAGGGTTGGTGCCGTCCACCGCCGCGATGAGGTCTTCCAGGCGCACGAACAGGCCGATGGGCGGGTCGTCCGGGTCCACCCTCACTCCGTAGGGCGGCGTTTCGAACAGGGGAGCGGGGTCGAGGTAGATTTCGGCCTCGGCCCAGAACTCGCCCCCGGGGTCGGCGGCCTCTATCACCCCCGTCACCAGGGCGGAGATCCTCGTGTTGACCTCGACCACCGTCGCCAGGGTCAGCGTGTCCCAGGCCCCGATCCCGAACCTCTCTGCAGTCTGGCGGGAGACAACGGCCTCCACCACCGGCCCCCGCGGCCCCTGGGCGACGCCGGGGGCGTTCAGCCTGCCCTCGGACACCGCGGCGTGCTCGTCCAGGCCCGACAGCGACTGCAGGTAGCCGCGCAGGAGGACTTCCCGGGTCCTTTCGTCGGGCAGCTCCCGCCCGGGGATGCCGACCAGGTAGGGGCTGCTCCTCACGTAGGTTGTGTGGCCCGCGTATGCAGGCGACAGGTGGCGTTCGGCCGCCCTGCTCACGGCCTCATCCGCCGCCGACATGGTGCGGTCCGAGAGGGCGACGTTGGTGGCGAAGATGTCCGCGCCCAGGAACCGCCCGCTGACGGTGCCGACTGAAGTCCTGAAGGACAGCTGCTCCAGCGAATTCAGGTAGGCCGGGCCAGCCGCCGCGATGGTCGTGGTCAGGACGACGCCGGCGAATACGCCCAGCAGCAGGCTCCGGTCGTCCACCAGCCGCTTGAGGATCAGTCGCGCCATCGACTACCCGGGCACGGTACCCGTGAGAATCCCACGGCGATGGGAAGGGCGGAGGAGCCCTTCACCCCGTCTTGCCAACGACGACGAGCCGGGCGTCACAGTGTGTCGAACCCATCCCAGCCGGGCAGGGCTGCGGACTGCCGGACCCAGTCCGCCATCTGCTCCTCGTCGAGCTCGCCCTCGTAGATGTCGACCCAGCGGGAGTCCGGGTCCTTGCCGGAGCCGGGCGGTTCGGGTTGCAAGGAAGCGCCGTTGAGGAACGTCACCTTAACGTACCGGGTGAAGACGTGGTAGCTCGCGAACCAGCCCTGCCCCTCGATGCCGTACCAGGGCGAGTTCCATCTCACGGCCTTTCGCACTTCGTGGACGTTGCGCACGATGATGTCGTCGAGGCGGCGGCCCAGGTCGCTCTTCCACTCCGGCATGGCGGCGATGTAGGCCTGGACGGGGGCGTCGCCGTCAGCCTTCGCAATCTGGGGGTTGCCGCCCGAGAGGAGACGCACCTTCGCGCCGTCACCGTCGGCGGCCTCCTTCCTCGCGGCGTTGGTTGACCTTTTGGATGTCTTGGGGGCCATGGCGTCCCTAGGGACCGAGCTCCTCAAGGTCGAGCTGGCAGGATTGCGGAACGTGGAATCGCACCCATGATAGCATGGCGTCTTTTCTCTTGTGCCGGCCGACGTGGGGGACATCCAGTCCATGGGGGCGGAGCGTCCATTCGCGCACCCGTCGACCCTAGCTTTCGTGGTCCCAGATGTTGCGCGTGCCTGTGTCTACGCCGCCGTCGACGGCCAGCACCTGGCCCGTGACCCAGGACGACTCGTCCGACGCCAGGTAGAGCGCTGCGTAGGCGATGTCCTCGGGGTGGCCTGTGCGGGCAAGGGACGCGGGAGCGGGTGACAGGGGCAGGTCTCCCATCGACGCGCGGAACAGGCCCGCACCTATGACGTTCACGCGGATGTTGTCGGCGTACAGCTCCCGGGCCAGGTTCGTCGCGAACCCGATCACGCCGCCCTTCGCCGCGCCGTAGGCCGCGTTGCCCTCCTGGCGCACGCTGAAGCTGGCCGCGACCGCCACGATCGACCCGCCTCCCTGGGCCTTCATGACCGGGCGGCTGGATTGGGCCGCGTTGTGCAGGCTGTTCAGGGTGTTCGAGACCGTGTCCGACCAGAACCCCTCGTCCACCTCGTCGAAGCCGCGCCCGGGCTCGAACCCGCCCCCTGCGGCGCTGTACAGGATGTCTAGGCGTCCGTGGGCATCGACTATCTCAGCGACGATGCGCTCGGCCTCCGACCTGTTCGTCAGATCGCCCGGGGCGGCGGTCGCGTTGCCGCCGGCCGCCCTGATGAGTTCGGCCGTCTCCTCCAGGTCATCGCGCCCCCGCGCCGTGAGGACGACGTTTGCGCCCTCCTGCGCGAACAGGGAGGCGGCAGCCCGGCCCATGCCGGTGCCTACCCCAGCCATCCAAGCCGTCTTGCCCTTCAGTCTCATGTTCGATTTCCCTCCTGGCGGACGCGCGGGAGCACCTGCTCTCCAAAGAGCCTCATCATGCCCGCGACAACGTCCGGATCCATCTGGCCCGTATTCAGTTTCAGCATGACGTTCGGCACCCCGGAGCCCTGGAGCTCGATGAGCTGCTCGGCCACCTGGTCCGGCGTGCCCACCATGTAGGCCTTGTCGAACCTGTCCTCGAAGTCCGCGGGATTGGGCCCCTTGTCCCCACCGACCAGCGGGTTGAGCGTGTGCCGCGCGTTCGTGGAGTGCTTCTGCTCGCGCCGGTAGCCTTCCTCGGCGCGTTCCCAGGCCTCGGCGTTGGTCGGGGCCACCCAAGCGCCCATCCACGACCATATGTTGTCGACTGCGCCTGCCACCTCCTCGTCCGAGAAGCCGGCGTCGGACATGGTAGACGTGTAGAGGTTCACCCTGTCCATGATCTCGGGGCCGCTCAGCCCTCCCATGAGTATCGGCCTGCCCTGGGCCGCCATCGCCCTGACGGAGTCCTCGCTCAGGACCGCCCTCACCAGCGGCGGGTGGGGCTTCTGGTACGGCATCGGGCGCATCTGGGGAATGACCGCCTTCCAGTGCTTGCCCTCGTGGCGCAGGCTATTGGCCGTCCACGCCTTCACCAGCAGCTCCTCGGACTCCGCGATCCGCTCTATGCCCTGCTCCCGCGTCGTGCCGAAGCCCGCGTACTCGTAGTGGTTGAAGGCCGAGCCCCGGCCCGTGCCGACGATCAGCCTACCGTGGCTCAGGTTGTCCAGCAGCGAGGTCTGGACGGCCACCCTGACGGGATGGTTCAGCGCCATCTCGACCACCGCGAGGCCGATCTTGACCTTGGTCGTGCGCGCGGCGATCGCCGCCGCGAACACGATCGGGTCGGCGTATACGCTCTCGCCGACGAAGTGGTGCTCGGTCAGCCATACGGCGTCGAGCCCGACCTCCTCGGCCAGCACCGCCTCGGCCAGGGTCGAGTCGATGGTCGCGGAGTCCCCCTCCGGCTGGTGGCTGAGGGGGACCATGAATGTGCCGATTCTCATGCTTGACTATCCTCTTCCTGGTCGAGCTTGCCCAGGATCGTGTCGAGCTCGCCTGTGAGCATGGAGAATGACACCTGGCCCGGAGCGATTGCGACCCTTCCACGGCGCGGCCCGTCCTCCGTGTCCACGAGGACCCAGTCGCCGACCTCAAGCTCCTGCTCGCCCGGGCGGTAGTAGAGGAGCGGCTGCATCTCGTTCAGCCTCACGCCCACCACGGTGGATATCCGGCCCCCGCCCGTCACTGCTGCCTCACCCGGGGAAGGTCCAGCATCATCACCTCCAGCGCCAGGCGGGAGTTAACATTGCGGGAGATGAGCCGGCGAGTCCTGCGGACCGCCCTGATGGCACCCGTGATCTGCTGGCGTGAGAGCGTCTCGGCCACCGGCTTGAGCGAGTCCATCCTCGACACGTTGGCCGCCAGCTGCGGGACCCCCTCCTTGACCAGCATCACGTCCCGCCACCAGCCCAGCCACACCTCGAGCTCCCGGCGGCCGGCCTCCCTGTCCCTGTCCGCAACCGAGCCGAGCCTGGCCGCGTGATCGAACCTCGTTTCCATGCTGCCCTTCACCACCTCCTCGACCTCTTCGACCTTCTCCTCCACCGCTTCCAGGAGCTCCGGCTCCCCGGCCGCGCGAATCGCCCAGCCCGGCCTGCCGCCCGAGAGACGCGAGGCCCGCCCGGCGACGTCCTCGTCCTTCCCCAAACCCTCCACGAGATGCGCGGCAATGACGTCCGGGGGGACGGGCTTGAGCTCGACAAGCTGGCATCGAGACACAACGGTGGGCAGAAGCGCCTCTGGCTTCGCCGTGAGCAGCAGCAGGTAGACCCCGGGAGGCGGCTCCTCCAGCGTCTTCAGCAGGCTGTTGGATGCCTCCTCGCTAAGGAGCTCCGCCCCATCGAAGATCACGACCTTGCATTCGCCTTCGAACGGCGCGAGGGAAGCCTCTCGCTGGACCTCCCGCACCTGCTCGACCCCTATGAGGGTGCGGCTGCGGCCTCCGTCGGCCGCCTGGATGCCCACCACGTGCACGTCCGTATGGAGTCTGCGGCGCGAGCGCGAGCAGCCGGAGCACTCGCCGCACGGCCTCTCGTCCCCGGTGCAGTTCAGGGCGGCCGCGAGTTCGACGGCCAGCGCCATCTTTCCGACGCTCTCCGGCCCGGCGATCAGGATGGCGTGCGGCAATCTGCCTCCCGCGAGCGCGCGGCGGAGCGCTCCCGTAGCCTTCTCGTTGCCGATGGTCTGCCAGCCCATGTCCGCGGCCCGAGGCGGCCTTATTCGACCACGTCGAGGGCCATCATGTCGTCGTAGGTCTCGCGCCGCCTGATGAGACGAGCCTGTCCGTCCTGCACCAGCACCACCGCCGGGCGAGGGTTCAGGTTGTAGTTGCTCGCCATGGACGGCGCGTACGCTCCCGACGCCGGAATGGCCACGAGGTCGCCCGTCTCGAGCCTCGGCATCGTGATGTCCTTCACCAGGATGTCCCCGGACTCACAGTACTTGCCCGCGAGGGTAACCTGCTCCTCCGGTTCCGCGTGCATGCGGTTGGCGGTCACGGCCTCGTACCGCGACTCGTAGAGGGCCGGGCGTATGTTGTCGCCCATGCCGCCGTCGAGCGACACGTACTTCCGCACGGTCGGGATGTCCTTGATGCCGCCCACCCTGTACAGCGCGACTCCGGCGCGTCCCACTATCGACCTGCCGGGCTCGATTGTGAGCAGGGGCTCTCCGAATCCCAGGTCGGCGGTGCGGGCCTTCAGGGCCGTCGTGATCACCTCGGCATAGGACGAGATCGGGGGCGGCCCCTGTTCTCGCACGTAGCCGATGGCGAACCCGCCGCCCGGGCTGAACTCCCGGAGGTCCAGCCCCTCGCTCCTGAACGGCGCAAGATACGTCAGTACTGTGTCCACCGCAATCGAGTAGGGTTCGAGCTCGAAGATCGGCGACCCCAGGTGGAAGTGAATGCCCACCAGGCCCAGGTGCCTGGCGGCCAGGGCCTGCCGGATGGCCTCCTCGGCGTCTCCCGTTTCTATCGAGAAGCCGAACTTGCTGTCCAGGATGCCGGTCGTGGTCTTCGCATGGGTATGGGGGTCGATTCCCGGCGAGAGCCGAAGCATGATGTCCTGCGTCCTGCCGCGCGCCTCAGCGACTCCGTCCAGCACGCCCAGCTCGTAGAAGCTGTCGACCACCACCCGGCCGATCCCGGCGTCGACGGCCATCTCCAGCTCCTCCGGGCTCTTGTTGTTCCCGTGGAAGTAGACGTCGGACATGGGAACCCCCGCCGCGGCGGCGACCGCAAGCTCGCCTCCCGAGACCACGTCCAGCCCCAGGCCCTCCTCGTGGACCAGCCGCGCCAGCGCAGGATTGACGTAGGCCTTGGACGCATACAGCACCTTGGTGTTTGCGTACCGCGAAGTGAACTCGCCGGTGAACGACCGGCACATCCCCCTGAGAGTCGCCTCGTCGAATACGTACAGCGGCGTCCCGAACTCGTCCGCCAGGGACTCTACGTCGCAGCCCCCGAGGGAGAGATGGCCGCGCTCATTCACGGCGGCGGTCGCAGGGAATATCTCGGCATTGGGGAATGACATCGGAGGTCTCCTGGCAGTCGAGTCGTGACTGCCATTCTACCATTCACCCCGTCGGGAGTTGCGTGTACCGGGCGGGCGGCCCACTTGTCATTGACGGTTGTGCTATAATACCTCGGACTCCGATACTCGATGCGAATGTCGTCCCGCTTCCTGCGCTTGCACCAACTTGTTGTAGAACGCATGCGACGCTTGACACCGGTGAGGAGGATCTTCAACAAGGAGGAGCGCGCATGAACATCTATGTGGGCAACCTTCCGTTCGCGATGACCGAGGACGAGCTCGAGAACGCTTTCGGCGCTCATGGTGAAGTGCAGTCCGCACGGATCATTACCGACAGGTATACCGGCCAGTCCCGGGGCTTCGGCTTCGTGGAGATGTCCGACAACGACGCGGCGGAATCTGCTATCCAGGCCCTAAACGGCCAGGAATTCATGGGACGCCCCCTGACCGTCAACGAGGCACGACCTCGCGAGGACAGGGGTTCCCGTGGTGGCGGTGGTGGCGGCGGCGGCCGCTGGTAGACTGACAACCGGCTGACTCGGCCCTACCGCCAGTTGGAAGCGGCGTAAAGGCGGCCAGGGCCAGGCCAGAGGAAAAAGACTACAAAGGGGCGGGCGCAGGAATGCGTCCGCCCCTTCTCTTTGCCTGGATTCGGTGTGGCTGGAGCGGGTGATGGGATTCGAACCCACGACATTCTGCTTGGGAAGCAGACACTCTACCCCTGAGTTACACCCGCCCGGCAACCAAGTCCATCATATCAGGGCCGGAGGGGCCGCTCAACTCCCGGCCAGCTCGTCCCTGACCAGCTTCGTCCCCTTCACCATCGCCTCCAGCTTCAGGTACGTGATCCACCTGGGGAGCTGGAAGAAGCCGCAGTCCGGGCTCACGTAGAGCTTCTCCGGCTCCACGACCTTCAGCATCTCCCGGATGCGCTCGGCCACGTCCTCCGGCTCCTCCACGTAGAAGGACTTCACGTCGACCACGCCTGCTCCTAGCTCCCTCTCGTCTCCGACCTCGCCCCACAGCCCGCTCTCCTTCATCTCCCGGTTTGCGAACTCGAGGACAAGCTGGTCGGACCGGGTGTCCAGCAGGGCCGGGAACATCCAGTCGTAGTTGCGCTTTCCCCTTGGGCGGCTGCTCAGGTTGCCGAAGCAGACGTGCAGGGCCAGCTTGGCGTCCACGCCGTCCACGGCGGCGTTGTAGAGGCTGACCCACTCGTCCAGCTCACCGGGAATGATGGCGAACGACGGCTCGTCGATCTGGATGTAGTCGACGCCCGCGTCGACGAGGTCCCGCAGCTCCTTGTTGATGACGTCGGCGAGCTCCCATGCCAGCTCGAGCCGGCTGGAGTACCCCTCCCTGGGGCGGATGTGCATGGTCAGCGTCAGCGGCCCGGGGCACGTGAGCTTGAGGGGCCTGTCCGTCCGCCGCTTCGTGAACTCGTACTCCTCGACGATGCCCAGGCCCTCCGGCACGGTAACCTTCCCCGTTGTGTGGTAACGCTGGGGGCTGTCGTAGGCATAGAGGCCCACCTTGCGAAGGGGCGGGTCCTCCACGATGTTCGAGAGACGGTCGTAGAAGCTCTGGACGAAGTACCACCGGCGCATCTCGCCGTCCGTGATGATGTCGACCCCCGCGCGCTCCTGGTCCATGATCGCGATCATCACCGCGTCGTCGAACGCCTCGGCGCTGTCCGTGGCGCCGTAGTTCCCCTTCTCGATCTCGTCCAGCGCGGTCCACAGCCAGCTTGGATACGCGTGGCTGCCGATAACCGTCGTAGGCAGGATGGAAGGTGCGGTCATTATCATTTGGGTGACTCCGTGAATGGTCTGTGGGCGGCCCGGATTATACCATCGGCCAGCCGCGGCAACCCCGTGGCCGCTCCTTCACGAGGACTGCGGCGCGCCGGGGAGCGACTCGCAGGCGATGCCGTCGCCATCGTGGTCCAGCCTGTGCGGGTCGGACTCGGGGCCGCCCTCAGCCTCGAAGAACGCCTGGGCTTCGGACCACGTATCGAAGTCAGAGCAGTTGCGGTCCGGGACGGACGGCGTGGCGGTGGCGCCTGCCGCGGTAGTGGGCGTACGCGTTGGGGTGGCTGTCGGTGTTGAGGTGGCCGACGGTGTCTCCACGTCACTGTCTGGCGTGGGTGTTGGCGTGGCTGACGGAGTAGCTGCCTGACCTTCACTCCCGGGTGTTGGCGTTGCCGTTGGTGTGAATGTAGACGTAGGCCTGGGCCGGGGCGTGGCTGTTGGCCTCGGTGTGGGTGTCGAGTCCGCGGGAGCCGACGCGGTCCTCGGCCCCGGCCTGGGAGTCGGTGAAGCTGGCGCCGGTGTGGAAGAGACCGAACCCGGCGCGCCAGGGAGGGACTCGCAGGCAACCCCGTTGCCGTCCGCGTCCAACCTGTGCCTGTCCGTCGCCGGGCCCCCGGACGCCTCGAAGAATGCCTGTGCCTCGGCCCACGTGTCGAAGTCGGGGCAGTTGCGGTCAGGCCCAGCCGGATCGTACTTCAACCCGGTTGGGCCGGGTGTAAGCGTCGGCGTAGGGGTGGCCGTTGGCTGCGGTGTGCTGGTGGCCGTTGGAGAGGACGGCTCAGGCGTGGCGGTCGCAGTCAACGTTGGCGTAGGAGTCGATGTTGGGGCCCTCGTGGGCGCGGGACTCGGTCGAGCGGTGCTCGTTGGCGTGGGTGTCGGCGATGCCGCCGGCTCCCGCGTCCGGGGAGTTGCGGTGGGCGGGGGCGTCGGTGTAGGTGTGACAATCGGTGCCTGCGTGGGCGTGGGACTCGGTTGAAGTGTTGGAGCAGGCAAGGGGGTGTGCGAGGGTTGTGCCGTTGGAGGGACAGCTTCAGGCGCGCCAGGGAGCGACCCGCACGCGACGCCGTCCCCGTCGCTGTCCAGCCTGTGCGGGTCGGCATCGGGTCCGCCCGCGGCCCTGTAGAAGGCCTGCGCCTCCGCCCATGCGTCGAAGTCCCCGCAGTCGCGGTCCGGGCCGTCCGGGTCGTACTTGGTATCCCCTCGAACGGCAGTGGGCGTGGCCGGAGGCTCGGCAGGTCCGGGCGCGGGCGTCGGCGAATCAGCCGGAGAGACGAATGGGTCTGCGGGGATGACCTGCAGGTGTACACTTGGCTCGCAGCCGGCCAGCATCTGGCGCAGCCCCGCCGCCTCCGCCGCCGTAGAGGTCAACCCCCACGCCGTCTTGATCGCCACCCAGTCCCTGGCGTACTGGCACCAGTAGGCCCGATTGGGCGGCCGCCACTCGTCCGGCCCCTTGCTGCCCTTCGAGCGATTCGCGGATGCGGTGACGGCGATCAGATGGCCCGGATAGGCGAGGTTGTTGGCATAGAGCTCCCTGAGCTGTGGGTCCCACGCGAAGGCTCCGGACAGGTGCGCATTGGCCAGGGGCACCATGTGGTCGACGTCCAGCTTCGCCGGGTCCTCCACGACCTCGCCGGTGTACGGGGCGACCCATCTCCCCATCGCTACCCTGCACGACTCCTCGTCCGTGAACGTGACCGGCGCCAAGGACTCGGCGATGAGGACCTCCTGGCGCGTGTCTTGGCAGTCCCCGTCGGCATCCGTCCAGTGTTTCCAGTCGCCCCTGTCGTACGCGGGCGCCTCTTGCCACTTGTCGTCAACGACAACGCTCATCACGACTGCGAGTGGCTGCCCCGGCGCCGCCGTAGCAGTAGGGGCGGGCTGCGGCGAGGCCGGCGGGACCCGTTCCGGGGATGGGACCGGCGTCTCCTCGGGAGCTGCGCAGCCCGCAAGCAGCGCCGCCAGCGCGAGGGCTGCAACGAGAAACCTCCGGGCGTGCCTTTCGCGCACGAGTGCAGGCAGGTTCATGCCGCACATGGTATCAAGTTCACGAGAACGGGTTGAGGCGATCATGTGTGCTATGATTGTTGCTGGAGAATACACGTGAGCCCACGCGAGGAGAAGACAGCCAGTGGTCGAAAGGGCAAGGCTGCAACAGAGCCAGGTCTTGAGGGGCGCTGTGCTCGTACTGGGAGGGCTGGCCCTGCTCGTCTGCGTGGCGCTGGTCCTGGACTTGATGCTGACCGAGGAGGACAGGGCCAAGGACATAGCCTCGATTATCCAGTCTTTCGCGGCGGCCCTGGCAATCGTTGCGGGCGGAACCTACGCGCTCTACAAGCTCCAGGTGTTCAGGACACTCGAACCCCACATGACGATCGCTCACCAGGTCTCCCACAGGCGCATCGGCGACAGCTACGTTCACGTCGACGTTACGGCCAGCCTGTACAACAGCTCGAAGGTCAAGCTCGAGCTTCGAGAGGGCTTCTTCCTGTTGCAGCAGGTAGCGCCCGTCTCGGACGGCGAGGTCGAGGCGCTGTACGCCGAGACCTTCGAAGACAGGAGGTTCGACAGCATCCAGTGGCCTACCCTCGAAGAGGCTGCCGGTACGTGGGAGGAGGGTGAATTGGTCGTGGAGCCGGGAGAGTCACACGCGGAGACGCTGGAGTTCATCGTTCCCGCGGACGTTGGCTCCGTGCTCATCTACACGTACTTCTACAACCACACCTCCGCGGGTAGCCCAGGTTCCGCCGAAGGGTGGGCCGCAACTACGGTGCATGATATTATCGAAGCGCCGGTGGGGGCGCGAGGCTAGGGAGGGAGATGCGAATGGCGAACGAAGTCAGGCGTCGTGACAACGTCTTCATCAAGGGAACGGGCCCGAAGGTCAGACCGCCCAGGACCGAGGGGCTGCGCAGGCCGTCAGGCAAGCAGGCAGTAGCGGCAAGCCGGGCGTCGAAGCCGCGGCGGGCCTGAATCTCCCGCCCGCCTCCGTCGGACCCCGAGAATCTACGCAACGGGAGCAGACACCATGGTTGATACAGATACGGCAATCAGTCACCTGACCACCGAGCAGATTGACGCTGGCATGGAGCACGTCCTGCGGTCGCCGGCCGACGGCGGGGCCCTGGTGAAGATCGTCCGCCGGCCCGACACGGGGATGCGCGAGATCGTCGAGGAGGGTGTGCTGGACGTGGATCTCGGGCTCGTTGGGGACAACTGGATGTCCCGCAGCCCCGATCCGGTGGGCCAGATCGCGGTGATGAACTCACGCTTCCTGTCGCTGATAGCCCAGTCGGAGCAGAGATGGGAGCTGGCCGGCGACCAACTCATCGTGGACCTGGACCTGAGCATGGAGAACCTGCCGCCTGGAACACGGCTTGCCATCGGGTCCGCGGTGCTCGAGATCCAGGAGAAGCCGCACACCGGCTGCGCCAAGTTCTCGGCACGCTTCGGACAGGACGCGCTGCGGTTCACAGCCACCCCCAGCGGGCGCGAGCTTAGGCTCCGCGGCGTCTATGCGAGGATAGTGCAGTCCGGCACAGCCCGCGCCGGAGACACAGTCACCAAGCTGTCCGCATAGCTGTTCTGCCGCTCAGGGGTCCTCCCAGAGAGCGACCACCACCGCCTACGGACGGGTTCCGACCTACTAGCCCGAAATGGCATCGTTGGGGCTATGCCCTATGGTACGATAGCTACGTCGCGTAGTATGGCATCAGGTGCCGGGAGGCGGGCTTGTGGACATGCTCGAGAGGGCCGTTGCCGTGTGTCTCGTCGGCACCTCGATGAGAGGCAGAGAGGGCTAGGCAGGGGTGCGTATCCGCCGGGAGCTGGAAGGGCTCAGACTGGAGGGCGGGTCGGCCGTTGCCATCGGCGTCTTCGATGGCGTACATCTTGGCCATCGGGGCCTTGTGTCCAGGCTCAAGGACGCCGCGGGCTCCCGGGGGCTCTCTTCGGTAGTCCTGACCTTTCGCAACCACCCCGCTTCGGTCCTCAGGGCCGGATTCGAGCCCCGCTACCTGACCGTTCCGGACGAGCGCGTCCGGCTGCTCCAGGAGACGGGCGTCGATCTCGTGGTGCAGGTCACGTTCGACACAGAGCTCTCCCAGCTCAGCGCCGGGACGTTCGCGGCATTGCTCCAGGACACCCTTGGCATGGTCATGCTCGTGGCGGGCCCCGACTTTGCCATGGGGCGCAACAGGGAGGGCAGCGTATCAGTCCTGGGCGAGATCGGCCGGGAGCAGGGCTTCGAAGTGGAGGTCGTCGAGCCCCTGCTGGGCTCCCAGGGCGAGGCCGTGAGGAGCACGGCGGTGAGGTCAGCGGTCTCGTCCGGCGAGATGGAGCTGGCGGCGGCGATGTTGGGGCGCAGCTACTCCATCACCGGCACGGTGGTGCGCGGCCACGGACGCGGCGGGCCCCTCGGCTTCCCGACGGCGAACCTCCAGATGCCCGAGGAGAGCCTCGCGCCGCGCGACGGCATATACGCCTGCTGGGTCGAGATCGACGGGTCGCGCTACATGGCCGCCGCCAGCATAGGGGAGCGCCCCACGTTTCCCGGCGCCGGGCGCTCCGTCGAGGCCTTCGTGATGGACTTCGACGGAGACCTATACGGCAGGGAGCTGCGCCTGGAGCTGGTCAGGAGACTCCGCGACGAGGAGAAGTTCGACAGCGTCGACCAGCTACGCCTGCAGGTTGACAGGGACGTGGAGGCTACGAGACGGCTGCTGCGGCCTGGCGCGGCGGCGCTGCATTCATGACCCACGGCAGGGAGTGAGCATGGATCCAGAATTGAGGCATCGCCTGCTGCAGAGGGGCGTGGCCGAGGTCATAGTCGAGTCAGAGCTGGTCGAGCTGCTGGACCGGGGCGAGCCGCTGAGGCTCAAGATGGGGTTCGACCCCAGCGCGCCGGACCTGCACCTAGGCCACGCCG
Organism: Dehalococcoidia bacterium; assembly: GCA_965116315.1. Lineage (GTDB taxonomy): Bacteria > Chloroflexota > Dehalococcoidia > Lucifugimonadales > CAJWER01. The sequence continues at coordinate 2,894,354 of OZ220672.1, read as the reverse complement.
TTGGGCTGCGCAAGCTCAGGCAGCTCCAGGAGCTGGGCCACAACGTGGTCGTCATAGTGGGTGACTGGACGGCGCAGATCGGCGACCCCAGCGGCAAATCGTCGACCCGCCCGATGCTCACCCAGGAGCAGGTGCTTGCAAACGCGGAGACGTACCTGGCCCAGTTCTTCAAGATCGTGGACAGGGACCGCACGGAGACCCGGTTCCAGAGTGACTGGTTCGGCCCGTTCGGCCTGGACGATGTCCTCAGGCTCACCAGCCGCTTCACAGTCGCCCAGTTCCTGGCGCGGGACGACTTCGACAAGCGCTACAAGGCAAACCAGCCCATCGCCATCACGGAGCTGCTGTACCCCCTCATGCAGGCCTACGACTCCATAGAGGTGGAGTCCGACATCGAATTCGGGGGCACCGACCAGAAGTTCAACCTCCTCGTCGGGCGCGACCTGCAGAGGATGATGGGGCAGCGCCCCCAGCAGTGCCTCCTGGTCCCCATCCTGGTGGGCACGGACGGCGTGCGGCGGATGGGCAAGAGCCTCGGGAACTACATCGGGATCGACGAGCCCCCCGAGGACATCTACGGCAAGGTGATGTCCCTGCCCGACGTGAGCGCCGAGATGCGCGAGATGTCGGACGAGGGTGGTGAGAAGGTGCGGTACACGGTGGTCGACTACTTCGACTACCTGACCGACGTCTCGTCCGAAGAGCTGGAGGAGATGCGGCGGGGCATGGAGACGGGCACGGTGAACCCGATGGAGTTGAAGAAGCGGCTCGCCCGCGAGCTCGTCGCCTGGCTGCACGGCGCCGAGGCGTCCCGCGACGCGGAGGCCCACTTCGAGCGGACGGTCCAGCGGCGCGAGCTCCCCGACGAGGTCCCCGAGTACGCGCTCCCGGCGGCGCTGGGACAGGAGAGGCTGAGCGACGTGGTCGTCGGGGCGGGTCTGGCGTCCAGCTCAGGCGAGGCGCGCCGGCTGATCGACCAGGGCGCCGTACGCGTCAACGACGAGCGTGTGGACCGCAACGGCCCCGCGTCGGACCTGAAATCGGGCGACGTCATCAGGGTCGGCAGACGGCGGATTGTGCAAGTCAAGCGAGACTGAACGGAGGAGTGAGTTGAACCTGAGAATACCTGGCCCCATCCCCGTGCCCGAAGACGTGCTCGAGGCGATGTCCGGCCAGATGATCAACCATCGCGGTCCGCAGTTCAAGGAGATGCTGTACCGCGTCAGCGACGGCATCCGCAGCGTATTCGAGACCGACAACGACGTGTACATACTGACGGCCTCGGGCACGGGCGCGATGGAGGCGGCGGTCGTGAACACGCTGTCTCCGGGTGACAGGGTGTTGAACCTGTCCATCGGCTTCTTCGGCGACCGGTTCGGCGAGATCGCCCGCATCTACGGGGCGGAGGTCACGGAGCTCGCCTTCCCGTGGGGGCGCGCCGTGGACGTCGACGAGGTGCGGAAGGCCCTGGACGACGATCCAGGCATCCAGGCCGTCCTGGTCACTCACAACGAGACCTCGACGGGCGTTGCCAACGACGTGGAGGCGGTGGCAGGCGTCGTGAAGGGCGAGTTCGACAAGCTCCTCCTGGTGGACGGCATCAGCAGCGTGTGCTCGGTGCCTCTCAAGACCGACGCGTGGGGCTGCGACGTTGTGGCCACCGCGTCGCAGAAGGGGTGGATGCTGCCCCCCGGCCTGGCCTTCCTGAGCTTCAGCGCAAAGGCGTGGGATGCTTACGAGCGGTCGACGATGCCCAAGTACTACCTGGACGTCGGCCAGTACAGGAAGTACTACGAGAAGGGCCAGCCCCCGTACACGCCCGGCCTGTCCGCCTACTTTGCGCTGGACACGGCGCTGGCGAGGATCGCCGAGGAGGGCCTGGGCACGTTGTTCGAGCGGCACAAGACCATCGCGCAGATGACGCGAGACGGCGTGAAGGGCCTGGGCCTGGAGCTGTTCCCGGAGGAGTCCGTCGCCTCCGACACGGTGACCGCGGTCAAGGTCCCCGAGGGGACGACCGACGCCGCGCTGCTGTCCGCCCTGCGCGAGAAGTACGGCATCGTGCTTGGCGGCGGCCAGGGGCCCGTGGAGGGCCAGATACTGCGCATCGGCCACATGGGCCGGGTGGAGCCGTCGGAGATCCAGGAAGTGCTGGACGCCCTGTCAGCCGAGCTGCCGGCGCTAACCCGCGGCGGGTAGCAGGACCGGCCTACTCGGCCGCGGGTGCTGGGCTGCCTATGAAGGGCCGCGGGGGCTGCTTCTCCGCACCGGGGGGCTTGCCCAGGATCTTCTCGAGGTCCGGCGCGTCGGCCGTCTCGTGCTCCATCAGGTACTTCGCCAGCGCGACCAGCTTGTCGTTGTGCTCGACCAGGAGCGCCTTCGCCCTGTCGTAGGCAGTGTCGATTAGCGAGTGGACCTCGTCGTCGATCGTCTCGGCCACCTTGTCGCTGTAGTCCCGCTGCTCGGAGATCTCCCTGCCCAGGAACACCAGCTCCTCGCGCTTGCCGAAGGTGCGCGGGCCGAGCTTGTCGCTCATGCCGTAGCGGGTGATCATCGTCCGGGCGATATTGGTCGCCATCTCCAGGTCGTTGCCCGCGCCGGTGGTGATCTCGTCCTCGCCGAACGTCGTCTCCTCGGCCACTCGCCCGCCCAGGGCCTCGGCCATCCTGTCCTTGAACTGGTTGAGCGACCACATGTGCCGGTCTTCCTCAGGCAGAGACCTGGTGTGGCCTCCGGTGGCGCCCCTCGATATGATCGTGACCTTCGCTATGGGGTCGGCGTGGGGCAGGAAGTGCCCGACCAGGGCGTGCCCCGCCTCGTGGTACGCGGTGATCTCCCTCTCCCTTACGCTGATGACCCGTGACTTCCGCGCCGGCCCCAGCATGACCCTGTCGATGGACTCCACGAAGTCGTCGAAGTCGATCTCCGTCTGCTGCCGGCGCGCCGCCAGGATCGCCGCCTCGTTGACGAGGTTGTTGAGGTCCGCGCCGCTGAAGCCGGGAGTCAGCTTGGCGATCCGCTCCAGGTCTATGCCCTCAGAGAGCGGCTTGCCCTTGCTGTGGACCTCCAGGATAGCCTCGCGGCCCTTGATGTCGGGATTGTCGAGGGTCACGCGCCTGTCGAACCGGCCGGGCCTCAGCAGGGCCGGGTCGAGGATGTCCGGCCGGTTGGTGGAGGAGAGCACGATGACGTTCGTGCTCGTGTCGAACCCGTCCATCTCGACGAGTATCTGGTTGAGAGTCTGCTCCCGCTCGTCGTGGCCGCCGCCGAGCCCCGCGCCGCGATGGCGTCCCACGGCGTCGATCTCGTCGACGAACACGATGCAGGGTGCGTTGCGCCTGGCCTGCTCGAACAGGTCGCGGACGCGGGACGCGCCCACGCCCACGAACATCTCGACGAACTCGCTGCCGCTGATCGAGAAGAACGGCACGCCCGCCTCACCGGCGACCGCGCGGGCCAGGAGGGTCTTGCCGGTCCCCGGGGGCCCCACCAGGAGCACGCCCTTGGGAATCCTGGCGCCGAGACTGAGGAAGCGTTCGGGGTACTTCAGGAACTCTACGACCTCCTCGAGCTCCTCCTTGGCCTCGTCGGCCCCGGCCACGTCCGCAAAGCTCACGCTGGGCTGCTGGCCCACGAGCATGCGGGCGCGGCTCCGTCCGAAGCTGAATGTCTGGTTCGTGTTGCCCTGCGCCTGCCTCATGATGAAGAGCAGGACGGCCCCGAAGAATATGAGCGGCAGGAAGTTGAGCAGGATGCTGAAGAGGCTGCCCAGCCCGCTCGATCCCTTCACGACGACGGTGGGATTGGACCCGTAGGGGTCGACCCCGGCGTCGGTCAGCAGCTCCAGGAGGCTGGCCCCGCCTTCCTTGCGGGACGTCAGCGTCTCCCCGCGAGTCGTGTAGGCGGTCAGCTTGTCCCCGCGGATCTCGATGGTGTCGATCTGGCGCTGCTTGGCCATCGCGATGACCTCGCTGATCGACCGCTCGTCAGACCCGCCCACGCTGGGGAACAGGGTGTAGAAGATCGCGATAACCGCAACGACTATGAGCAGGTAGATGAAGCCGTTGCGCAGCCATTTGGTGTTCATCTGGAGGCCCTCCGAATCAACTGGTGCCCCAACGGCAGGTCGATGGAGGGGGTGGGGCTACCCGGTCATAATAACACGAATCGACGCATTCCGCCCATGCAAACGCCGCGGCTGTGCCGATCCGCCCGTATGCCATCTAATACGTAGGCGATCCCCTTTCGGTTGCCGTGCGACCGCTATCCGAGCCTGGCAAGGCTGGTCTCAGGCACCACGACCAACAGGACGACGACCAGCACCGACAGCCCTATTGCGATCGACAGGGAGCCGTACTTGGCGGTGGCGCGGTCTTTCGACGAGTTGAACACGTCTATTACAAGCGCGCCCACCGCGAAGAGGACACCTGCCACCAGGCTTGTGAAGAAGTACTCGAACCCGAACAGCGGCGCAAGGTAGAGCGACCCGATGGTCAGGTCGATCAGGCTCGACACCAGGGTGGGCATGCTGATGGCGCCGCCGTAGAAGGCAAAGAACCTGAGCCACACCGGCAGCAGGATGCCGAGGATCAGGGGAAGCGCTAGGCCGTACCCGAACCCGAGGACTGTCCAGGCCATCACGCTCCTGGGCCCCCGCTTGGGATTCGGGGTGAAAGAGAACGTGGGCAGTCCCCCGTACATCCAGTACGCAAGGGGCGCCGTCATGATCGCCCCCGCAAGGGCGCCCGCGCTGGCGAAGAACAGGGATGCGCTGAGGCCCATGTGCTCCGGGATGTCCGGGAACTGGGTCCTGGACAGGAAGTTCACCAATATGGCGCACCCGCCGATGGTCGCGCCGTATACTGCCATGCAGGCCGCAAAGCGTATGCGCTCCCAGTCCAGCGTCCGGCGCCGGCCCGATGCCTGTCCCTGCGACAACGATGTGGTGCTCATCTCAGGCCACGCTACAGGCGGGGGAGGTCCTCGTCGGGCACGTCCTCCCAGTTTGTGCCGTCGTGCCCATCGTCGGCCAGCGGAGTCGCAAGGGATCCCACGGGCTCCAGGTGGCTTCCTTCCTCGAGGCCAAGGCGCTCGCGGCCCTCTTCCGAAATGTCGAACCGTGCGGGGATAAGCCTGCCGATTATGACGTTCTCCTTCAGCCCGCGAAGGTGGTCGACGGCGCCGTTGATCGCCGATTCGGTAAGCACACGCGTCGTCTCCTGGAAGGACGCGGCGGCCAGGAAGCTCTCCATGTTCAGGGATGCCCTGGTGATACCGAGCAGCACCGGGCTGGCGGTGGCGGGCTCTCCGCCCTCGGCCAGCACCGAGGCGTTGATCTCCTCGTACTTCTCCCTGCCTACGTACTCTCCAGGCAGGTAGTCCGTATCGCCCGGGGAGTCGATGCTCACCTTGCGCATCATCTGCCGCACCACGACCTCGATATGCTTGTCGTGGATCGTCACGCCCTGGGAGCGGTAGACCTTCTGAACCTCTCCGATGAGGTACCGCTGGACGGACTCCCTGCCGAGTATCCTGAGTATCTGCTGAGGGCTCTTGGGGCCGGCGGTCAGCGCGTCGCCGGCGGTCACCCTGTCTCCGTCCGAAATCGTGATGGTAGCGGCCGCGGACACCGGGTACTCCCGTTCCTCCTTCTCAGTCCATGAGATGGTGATCGACCCGTTCTCGACCTGTGCCGTACCGGCCACCCTGGCCGTCAGCTCCGCCGCCTGCACGGCGATAGCGTCTCCATCCTCGCCCTGTCCATCTTCCATCTCGGCCAGGCGGTCGCCGATGTTCACGGAGTCGCCGTCGTTGAAGAGGGGCTTGTGGCCCTCGGGCAGCGCGTACTCGTCGCTGAACTCCTCCTCGGTCTCGACTACGACGCTGCGCCGCGCGATCCGCCCTTCCGCGTCCGTCTCCTCGACGATGCTCGCGGCGCCGTCGATCTCCGACAGTACCGCCTCGCCCTTGGGGGAGCGCGCCTCGAACAGCTCGACGACCCTGGGAAGGCCGCTCGTGATGTCCTCGCCCGCGATGCCGCCTGTGTGGAATGTGCGCATCGTGAGCTGGGTGCCCGGCTCGCCGATGCTCTGCGCCGCGATGATGCCCACGGCCTCGCCCTGCATGACCTGGGCCCCCGTCGCCAGGGAGTAGCCGTAGCACTTCTTGCACAGCCCGCGATCCGCCTCGCATGCCAGCGGGGACCGGACGAGCGCTCCCTGCACGTCTGCCTCGGCGATCCTGGCGGCCAGCGCCTCGTCGATCGCTTCGCCCGCGTCGGCTATTATCTCGCCCGTGTCGGGGTCCGCGAGCGGCTCGGCAAGGGTACGGCTCTTCAGCCTGTCCGCGAACGGCGTGGCAAGCGGATCGTTCGCCTCATTCTCGACCCAGAACCCGATGGCGGCGCCGCAGTCGTCGACCGTGATCGTCACCTCCTGGGCAACGTCGATGAGCCTGCGGGTCAGGTACCCGCTGTCCGCGGTCCGAAGGGCCGTGTCGGACAGCCCCTTCCGCGAACCGTGGGTCGATATGAAGTACTCGAGGACGCTCAGCCCCTCCCTGAAGCTCGACTTGATGGGCCTGTCGATGATGTGCCCCTTGGAGCTGGCCATCAGGCCCCTCATGCCCGCCATCTGCTTGATCTGGGCGATATTGCCCTTCGCGCCTGAGACGGCCATCAGGTAGATGCCGCCGTAGTTCTCCATGTTGTCTTCGATGACCTTCGTGAGGTCGTCGTTCGCCCTGGTCCAGATCTCCACCGTGTTCCTGTGCCGCTCCTCCTCCGTGATGAGCCCGTCGAGGTACTGGTCCTCCAGCTCGGAGACGTCGTTCTCGGCCTCCAGGACGATCTCTTCCTTCTTGGGGGGCACCTCGATGTCGTTGATCGCTATGGTGGTGCCGGACTTCGAGGCGTACTGGAAGCCCAGGTTCTTGATCGCGTCCAGCACCTGCAGAGTCTCCTCGTTGCCGAAGGACTGGAAGCACTCGGCCGTGATCTCCTTGAGCGAGTCCTTGCCCTGCTCCTCGTTCCTGAACGCCATCCCGTCCGGCAGCGCGTCGTTGAAGATGATCCGGCCCACCGTCGTGTCTATCCACCCGGAGCCGTTCTCGCCACCGGAATGGCGCACCTTGACGCTGGCGCGAAGATCGACGCTGCCCATCTCGTAGGCGAGCCGGGCGTCTTCGAAGCTCGCGAACTTCCGTCCTTCGCCCCGCGCCCCCTCCTGCACCATCGTGAGGTAGTAGCAGCCGAACGCGATGTCCAGCGTCGGCGCGACTATGGGCTCGCCGGAGCTGGGCGACAGCATGTTGTATGAGCTGAGCATCACCTTCTTCGCTTCCTGGACCGCGCCCTTCGACAGCGGCACGTGTACCGCCATCTGGTCGCCGTCGAAGTCGGCGTTGAAGGCCAGGCAGACGAGGGGATGCACGCGTATGGCTCCCCCGTCCACCAGGATGGGCTGGAATGCCTGTATTCCCAGCCGGTGAAGCGTCGGCGCCCTGTTGAGGAGCACCGGGCGCTCCTTGACTATGTCCTCCAGGATGTCCCACACCTCGGGCCTGGCGCTCTCCGCCAGCCGCTTGGCGCTCTTGATGTTGTGGGCGTAGCCGTTGATGACCAGCCTGTTCATCACGAAGGGCTTGAACAGCTCCAGAGCCATCCGGCGGGGGAGGCCGCACTGGTGAAGCTCCAGGTTGGGGCCGACGGTAATCACCGAGCGGCCGCTGTAGTCCACCCTCTTGCCGAGGAGGTTCTGACGGAAGCGGCCCTGCTTGCCCCGCAGCAGGTCGGACAGGGACTTCAGCTTGTGATTGTGGCTGCCGGATACGGGCCTGCCGCGCCGGCCGTTGTCGATCAGCGCGTCGACGGCCTCCTGCAGCATCCGCTTCTCGTTCCGCACGATGATCTCCGGCGCCTGCAGCTCGATGAGCCGCTTGAGCCGGTTGTTCCGGTTGATGACGCGCCTGTACAGGTCGTTCAGGTCGCTCGTGGCGAAGCGCCCGCCGTCCAGCTGCACCATGGGGCGCAGCTCGGGGGGCAGCACCGGCAGAATCGTCAGGATCATCCACTCGGGCTTGTTCCCGCTGTCCCGCAGCGCGTCGACTAGGCGCAGCGTCTTTATCGCCTTCTTGCGGCGCTGTCCGGAGGTCGACCGGATGTCGCGCTGGAGCCCGTCCCTCTTCGCCTCCAGGTCCAGTTCCTGCAGGACCTTCAGCACCGCCTCGGCGCCCATGTCCGCCTTGCAGACCTGTCCCAGCTTGAAGGCCTCGAAGCTCTCCCTCAGCTCCCTGTACTTCCCCTCCGTGAGCAGAAGACCGACGCGCAGGTCTTCCAGGTCGTCGATCACACTCTCGACCCTGTCCTGGATGTCCTCCTTCGCCTTCTCGAACTTCAGGCGAAGGCCGCTGACCTGGGCAGGCTCCTGATCGGGCGCGGACTTCTCTGAGCCGGTGTCTTCGGCGTCCTCGTCCCCTTCAGGCTCTTTGGCGGCCTCTGCCAGGAGTTCCTGGACCTTCGCTTCGAGCTCGGTGTCCAGACGCGCGAGGTCCGACTCGAGCTTGCCCTCCAGCTCCTCGATTGCGGCGCGCTGCAGCTTCTCATCCACCTCGGTAACGAGGTACTGGGCGAAGTAGAGCACCCGCTCGAGGTTTCGCGGAGACAGGTCGAGCAGCAACCCCAGCCTGCTGGGGATCCCCTTGGACATCCAGATGTGGGCTACGGGGGCCGCCAGCTTGATGTGGCCCATCCGCTCCCTGCGGACCTTGGCCCGCGCCACCTCGACCCCGCAGCGGTCGCACTTGACGCCCTTGTACCTGATCTTCTTGTACTTCCCGCAGTAGCACTCCCAGTCCTTTGTGGGGCCGAATATGCGCTCGCAGAAGAGGCCGTCCTTTTCGGGCCGAAGGGTCCGGTAATTGATCGTCTCCGGCTTCGTCACCTCTCCATAGGACCAGCCTGTCTGCCGGGCCTCGTTCCAGATCTGGTCTGGGGAAGCCAGCGAAATCCGCACTGCATTGAAATCATCGCCGCTCTGGACCATATCTCTGCTTTACCCCCTTGTTGTCGAAGCGCCGTTCGGGCGCCCTCACCCAGGCCGCGTCGCCAGGTTGACGGTGGCTACGCCTCGCCGTCCCCGGTCCCTGGGTCCTCTTTGTCCGATGGGTCTGCTTTGGGAGCAGTCTCGGGAGCCGTACCCGCGGCAGTCGACACGGGCTCGGATGAACCGTCGTCGATGCCAATGGGGTCCACGAGCTCCAGGGTCGGTTCGCCGGCCAGCATGGCCGCGTCGCCCTCCAGGGCCGCCTGCTCGGGGAAGTCGGCCATCAGCTCTACCGACAGGCCGAGGCTCTGCAGCTCCTTGAGGAGGACGTGGAACGACTCCGGTATGCCGGGCTGCTCCAGGTCCTCTCCCTTCACTATCGCCTCGTAGGTCTTTACGCGGCCCAGCACGTCGTCGGACTTGACCGTGAGCATCTCCTGGAGGTTGTAGGCCGCGCTGTACGCCTCCAGGGCCCACACCTCCATCTCCCCGAAACGCTGCCCGCCGAACTGCGCCTTGCCCCCGAGGGGCTGCTGCGTTATCAGCGAGTAGGGGCCCGTCGAGCGTGCGTGGATCTTGTCCTCGACCAGGTGGATGAGCTTCATCATGTAGATGTATCCAACGGCAACGGGCTGGTCGAAGGGCTCGCCCGTCCGTCCGTCGTACAGGATGGACTTGCCCAGGATCGGCGCGGCAACGAACTTCTCCCTGTTCAGCCGCAGCGCCTCATCCCGCATCTCCTCCACCGTCATCCCGCTGACGTCCTGCTCCATCTCCTCGCGGAACCATATCTCCAGGCACGCCTTGCGCGCCTCGCCCTGCTGAGGGTTGGTGATGATCTTGTCGAAGCTGTACCCGCGCTCCTCGATCCACTGCCTCACCAGTCCCAAGTCGATCTGGGAGGTGCCGTTGCCGTCCAGCGCCTGCGGGCTCACCGCCCCCGACTTCTGGATGATCCAGGCCTGGCCGAGGGCGTCTTCGATAGCCACGTCCGGGGCTCCGTCGAACACCGGAGTCACGGCGCGGAAGCCCAGCGAGTGGGCGGCCTGGCCAAGGTGGGTCTCCAGCACCTGGCCGAGGTTCATGCGGTTAGGTACCCCGATGGGGTTGAGGATGATGTCTACGGGGGTGCCGTCCGGCAGGAACGGGAGGTCCTCCTCGGGCAGGATCTGGGAGATGACGCCCTTGTTGCCGTGCCGCCCGGCCATCTTGTCGCCCGCCGCGATCTTGCGCGTCTGGGCCACCCACAGCCGCACCATGGTGTTGACGCCCGGCGAGAGCTCGTCCCCGTTTTCCTTGCTGAACACCTTGACGTCGATGACCTTCCCGCGCTCGCCGTGAGGCACGCGCAGCGAAGTGTCCCGGACGTCCCTGGCCTTCTCGCCGAAGATGGCCCTGAGCAGCTTCTCCTCGGCGCTCAGCTCCGTCTCGCCCTTGGGCGTGATCTTGCCCACGAGGATGTCGCCGGGGCCGATCTCCGCGCCGACGCGGATGATGCCCTCTTCGTCCAGGTTGCGGAGGCTCTCCTCGCCCACGTTGGGGATGTCACGGGTTACCTCTTCGGGACCCAACTTCGTGTCCCTCGCCTCCACCTCGTGCTTCTCGATGTGTATGGAGGTGAACCGGTCGTCCTTGACCAGCCGCTCGCTGATGACGATCGCGTCCTCGAAGTTGTAGCCCTCCCAGCTCATGAAGGCGACCAGCACGTTCTGGCCCAGGGCAAGCTCGCCCTGCGCCGTCGACGAGCTGTCGGCCAGGAACTGGCCCGCCTCGACTATGTCCCCAACGTCCACCATGGGGCGCTGGTTTATGCACGTCCCCTGGTTGCTGCGGACGAACCGCCTGAGCCGGTGCTCATGGGCCTCGCCCGTCTCGTCGGTCACCACGATCCGTTCCCCGGAGGCCTCCGTAACGACTCCTGAGGCCTTCGAGAGCACCACCTGGCCGCTGTCCCTCGCGACACGGCCCTCGAGGCCCGTGCCTACCAAGGGGGGCTCCGGGCGGAGCAGCGGCACGGCCTGCCTCTGCATGTTCGAGCCCATGAGGGCCCGGTTCGCGTCGTCGTGCTCCAGGAACGGGATCAGGGCGGTCGACACGCTGACCAGCTGCATCGGCGATACGTCCATGTAGCCGATGTTCTCCGGGGGCTCGGCGGACACGCCGTCCCCTATTCGCGTCTCCACCCGGTCGCGGACGAACTGTCCGGCTTCGTCGAGCTGGGCGGTCGCCTGTGCGATATGTATGTTCTCCTCGTCGGCCGCCGTCAGGTAGACGATGTCGTCCGCCCTGTCGGTGACGTAAGGCTTCACGGTGATTTCCTGCTCGGGCAGGGCCTCGATCTGGGTGCGCAGCCCCTTCGATATCGTGCCGCCCGCCTTGACGATCGTCCGGGTGCCGCCGGCCACGTCCTGGGATACGGTCCGCCCCACCAGCGCGGGGTCCTTGCTGGAGATGGTCTCCTCGCCGTCGCCGTCTGCCGACGCGACGGCTATCTCCTGCTCCGGCAGCTTGGTAATGCGGGGCAGGGTCGCTTCGGTGACGACGCGGCCCGCCTTTATGACTGTCCTGGTGCCTCCTGCCACGTCCTGAGTCACCGTGTGGCCGACCAGCCCCGGGTCCTTGCTGGAGATGGTCGTCTTGACGCGGCGGTACGGCGTCTGGAGGAAGCCGTGCTCGTTCGTCTTCGCGTAGGTGGCCATGGAGCCGAGCAGGCCGATGTTCGGGCCCTCCGGCGTCTCGATGGGGCAGATACGCCCGTAGTGGGAGTGGTGGACGTCGCGGACGTCGAAGCCGGCCCGCTCCCGCGACAGGCCGCCGGGTCCCAGCGCCGACAGTCTCCGCTTGTGCGTGAGCTCGTCGAGTGGGTTCGTCTGCTGCATGAACTGCGAGAGCTGGGAGCCTCCGAAGAACTCCCTGACCGCCGCAACCACCGGACGCACGTTGATCAGCGCCGCCGGGGTCGTCTCCGACGGGTCCATCTGCGTGGTCATCCGCTCCTTGATGACGCGCTCCATCCGAAGCAGCCCAACCCTGACCTGCTTCTGTATCAGCTCTCCCACCGAGCGAACGCGCCTGTTGCCCAGGTGGTCTATGTCGTCGCCCTTCTGCACCCCGTTGTTGATCTCGATCATCGTGCGTATGAGGCTGATGATGTCGTTCTTTGACAGGATGCGGTCGTCGGGGTCGGTGTCCAGGCCGAGGCGCGTGTTGACCTTGTAGCGGCCCACGCGCCCCAGGTCGTACCTCCTCGGGTTGAAGAAGAGATCGTCGAGCAGCTTCCTCGCGTTGTCTATGCTGGGGGGCTCGCCGGGCCTCAGCCTCCGGTAGAACTCCAGCATCGCCTCCTCGAGAGAGTCGGCGCGCACGTCCTTGTCTATGGTCGTCTGGATGTACTGGTGCTCGGGGTCGTTGTCCACGTCGCTGAACAGCTCGAGTATCTCCTCGTCCGTCACGTAGCCCAACGCCCTCAGCAGCATTGCGGCCGGGCTCTTGCGCTTCCGGTCCACCTTGACGGAGATGATGTCCTTGTTGCTCGTCTCGAACTCCATCCAGGCGCCGTTGTTCGGGATCATCTTGGCCGAGGCAAGCTGCCGGCCGGTGTTGGCGTCCGTCGTCGTCGTGAAGTAGGCGCCCGGGGACCTGACAAGCTGGCTGACCACGACCCTCTCGGCGCCGTTGATGATGAACGTGCCGGTGCTGGTCATGACCGGTATGTCGCCGATGAACAGGTCCTGGAACTTCCGCTCGCCCTGGGCCGGTCCCGGCGCCCTGTTGACCAGCTCCACCCTGACCTTGAGGGCCGCGGAAAACGTGGTCTCGTTCTCCCTGCACTCCTCCTCGGTGGCCGCGGGCTCGTCGAAGGTGTGGGTGAGGAAGTTAAGCTCGAAGCGCCCGCCCGGGTAGTCCTCCATCGGGGAGATCTCTTCGAACAGCTCCCGCAGGCCCTCGGTCTTGAACCATTCGAAGGAGTCTATCTGCGCCTGGATGAGGTTCGGCACCTCCAGTACGGTCGGCGTCCTCGAATACACCCGCCGCCCATTTGCGCTGCCGTTCGCTGACTTCAAAGAAGGAAAGACCATACCCTTTCATGCTCCTGTGGGGAGAGTAGAAGAACGCACCCGTGCCCGCGCTTCGCGGGCTACCGGACGAAATGACGGGAAAGTTGGCGGAGGTGTACCAAGGTGGGGGTATTACAGAAAAGACCCAGCCGTCGCAGAGGGCGCATCCTCACAAGCCTAGACTAGCACACAAAGCACAAGCTGTCAACACCTCGCGTACCTACGAAGTCACCACCTCCGTCACTTCAATCTGGACTTTGCCCAACACGCCGCCCGCCGGCACTGGGCGGGAGTACTGCGGCGCCGGACTAGCAGGAGTCCCCCGCCGGCCCGGGGATGTCGACGAACCGCACGCGGTCCCCGACCTCCATACCGAGCCTGCGGCTCGTGCCCGCCGCGACCTCCAGCACGTGGGCGGCCTCCACGGATGGGGTGGCTCGCGGCACCTCGGAGTCCGGTGCGCCGGCGCGGGGCGGCTGGACCTCGTGGGTGATGTCGCCCACCGTGCAGTCAGGCGCTATCCAGACGATGTCGATGGCGAAGAGCATGTCCTTCATCCAGAACTCGTAGGGCCGCCCCGTCTCGTACAGGAAGAGCATCCCCGACGTGGGCGCGAGCCCCTCGCGGCCCGAGAGCCCAACCCGCTGTTCTTCCGGCGTTGAAGCAACGTCGACGGTGAACACGGTCCTGTCCACCACCACCTGCGGGCCGTACGGCACCGTGGGAGGCGCCAGCGCGACGCCGGATTCAGGAGTCGCGGTCGGGGACGGTGAAGCGGCGGCCGCCGTCGTGGTCGGCGATGCTGTCGGCGTGGGCGTCGGCGGTACGGTGACGGAGGGCAGCGGCGGGGGCAGCAGTCCCGGGGTCGACGTCGCCGCGAGGTCGGATAGCGTGAACGGAGTCGAGGTCGCCGTGGGGGTCTCGACCGCGACCGCAATCGGGGTCGTCTCCGCCGCTGGAGTCGGTCCCGCCGTGGGTGAGGGCGTTGGCGTGGTGACGGGAGAACCGGCGGGCCCGGGAGCCTGCGTCTCCGGCGGCGCGGGAACTGCCGCCTCGGTCGCCGTGGGGGCGGGACTGGGCCGGCTGGCTGGCCCAAGGCAGACTGCGACCGCGATCAGGAGCCCGGCAGCCAGGGCGATGGCAAACCGGACTGCGGCGCTCACCCTCATGCCAGCTCGACGGACGTTGCGCCGCTGCCGCCGTTCATGGGCGTCTCGGTGCTGAAGGACTTGACCAGGGGATGGCGCTCCAGGAGGTCGCGAACCGCGCCCCTCAGTACGCCGGTCCCCTTGCCGTGAACGATACGGACCGATCTGAGGCCGTCCCGCACGGCCCTGTCCAGGAACTCGTCCGCCCGTATCGAGGCGTCATCCGCCTGCATGCCCCGCAGGTCGAGCTCCATCGTACCGAGCACCGGCCCCAGGTCCAGCCCGACATCGGCCCGGGGCTCGTCGTCGGTCTCGGGCTCATCGGCGAGGGTCAGCCGGTCGAGGGCTACCCTGAGCCGCACGCTCCCGACCGAGACCTCGGCCTCCTCCCCCCGCTCGTCTATGGACTCCACCACTCCCTGCACGCTCATGCCGCGCACGTCCACGCGGTCTCCCCTGGCCGTGGGCCGCCCTGCACGCGGCACACGGCGCTTCGGGGCCGCGGACTCGACCTTCGCCATCTCTTCCCTGGCGGCGGCGAGCGCCTCGGCCGCCTGGTCTATGGCGGGTTCGACCGGCTCGCCCGGGGGCGCGGACCATGACAGCGCGGCCTGCGCCCGCCTGAGCCCCCGCCGCGCCTCCTCGTACTCCAGCTCTACGCTCCTGCGTGCCTCCAGCAGCAGGTCGGCGCGCGATGCCTCGATCTCGTCGAGCCTGGACTCCAGCTTGAGCCGCGAAGCCTCGGCCTCGGCCTGGACCCTGTCCGCCTCTTCGATGCGCTCCTTCAGGTTCCGGCGCGACGCCTGCAGCTCGAGCAGCCAGTCCTCGAACAGCACGTGCTGCGGCTCCATGAGCGAGCGCGCGTCTTCGAGAATGTCCCCCGGCAGACCGACCTGCTCGGCCACCGCGATAGCGTAGCTCCTGCCCGGGACGCCGGGGGTGACGTGGTAGGTCGGGCGAAGGGTGACCGGGTCAAGCTCCACGCTTGCGTTGCTCATGCCGGGTGCGGTCTCGGCATGGACGGCGACGCTCCTGTGATGAGTCGTGGAGATGGACCACGCGCCGATGGATGCCATGCGGTTCAGGACGGCCTTGGCGATGGCCGAGCCCTCGTCGGGGTCCGTACTCGCCCCCAGCTCGTCGAGGAGCACCAGGGACCGGGGCGTGGCGTGCCTGAGGACCGCCGCCAGGTTGCGGACGTGTGAGCCGAAGCTGGACGCAGACTGCTGGATGTCCTGCATGTCGCCGATGTCGGCGAAGATGCCGTCGAACACCGGAAGACCGCTCTCGGCGTCGGCGGGAATGGGCAGGCCGCACTGGTGCATGACCGCCAGCAGCCCGGCCGTCTTCAGTGCGGCGGTCTTGCCGCCCATGTTCGGCCCCGTGATCACGAGCCCCGTCCATCCCGGGCCAACCCGGACGTTCACGGGCACGGCCTCCCCTCCGAGCAGGGGGTGCCTCGCGTGGACCAGGCGAATCGCCCCGCCGCCGTCGACGGCCAGGGCGGAAGACTCACGACGGGCGCCATACCTGGCACGCGCCATGATGAAGTCCAGCCGGGTCGCCGCTTCGACTCCGCGCTCGATCTCTTCCGCCGACTCGCCCACGATGCCCGACAGCTCCCACAGGACTTGCTCCGTCTCCCGCTCCTCCTCCAGCACCAGCTCCCGCCAGCGGTTGCCGATCTCAACCGTTGCAAACGGCTCGACGAACAGCGTCGCGCCCGTGTTCGATGCGCCGTGCACCACGCCGGGCACCCTGTGCCTGTGACTGGCTTTGACCTGTATGACCAGCCTGTCGGAGCGGACCGAGACCACGTTGTCCTGCAGGGCGTCCGCCCCTTCCGGCGACTCTACGAGGCGCGCCAGCGCCCCCGCAGCGTTCTCGTACGCATGCCTCACGCTCCGGCGCAGGGCGCGGAGGCCGGGCGAGGCGCTGTCAAGGACCTCGCCCATGGCGCCGATGCTGCCCCGAATCCTCCGGCGGAGTTCCGACAGGTCGGCGATTTCCGCGGCGATTTCCGCGAGAATGGGTGCGGAGTCTCCCAGCGCCAGCACGCCTGCGCGGGCCCGCTCCTGCACGTCCAGCATCTCCGCCACGGCAAGCAGCTCGTGGCCGGTGAGCATGCCGCCCTTGGCGGCGCGCTCCGTCGATGTCGATACGTCGTCCACCGTGCGGAGGGCGATGTCGTTTCCATCCATGAGCAGGGCCGACGCCTCTGCCGTCTCCTCGTGGAGCCGGGCGACCTCCACGGAGTCGTACGAAGGGGCCAGCGACAGGGCCATTGCGCCGGCGCGGGGAAAGGTAGTCTGCGAGGCGAGCTGCTTCCGGACCTCGGGAAAGTCGAGCAGGTCCAGCGCCTCGCCCAGCAGACGCTCTCTCTCCGATACGGCGGTCTCGTCCCGTTCCGCCTGCACGATCCGACGGTCCTCCAGCCGGGTTTTCGTGTGGATTGTACCAGTTGGCTATGTGCGGACTCGCCCGTAGCCCGGCGCCCGTGCGGCCCGTGATATTATGTTTCGCAGGCCACTTTCACCCCTTTAGGCGAGCAATGCCCAAGCGAATAACCGTAAGCGTCCCCGCTACGACTGCGAACCTGGGCCCGGGCTTCGACTGCCTCGGTATGGCGCTCGACGTCTGGAACACCGTCACGTTCACGACGGGCGGGTCCGGATTCAGCATCGCCGGACAGGGTTCGGACGACCTGCCGGTGGGGCAGAGCAACTACATCAGCTCCGCCTTCTCGGTCCCCTTTGCCAGGATGGGGAAGCCGGTCGCCGAGGTGGGAATCGTCTGCCGGAACAGGATCCCGGTCGGCAGAGGGCTGGGGAGCAGCTCCGCAGCGGTTGTTGCGGGGGTGCTGGCGGGCAACGAGCTGTGCGGGAGCCCTTTCAGCCAGGAGGAGCTGCTCGCCATGGCGGCAGACGTCGAGGGCCACCCGGACAACGTGGCATCGGCAATCCTGGGGGGCCTGCAGATTGTCGTAAACGGCAGCGATGGGATAGTCGCGTCGTCCGTTCCCCTGCCCAAGGGGCTCGACGCCGTGCTGTTCGTGCCCGACCAGCCGGTCATAACAGAGGAGGCGCGTTCACTGCTGCCGCGTGAGATAGACAGGGACGACGCCGTGTTCAACATCGGCAGGGTCGGGCTCCTCGTCAACGCACTGGCCACCGGCGACCTGTCCCTGCTGCGTACCGCTACGGAGGACCGGCTGCACCAGCAGGCCAGGGAGAAGGTATTCCCCGCGATGAAGAACATCCTCAGGGCGGCCCTGGACGCCGGAGCCCTGGGCGCGTTTCTCTCGGGGTCCGGGTCGTCCGTGCTCGCCTTCGCGGACAGCCGCAGGATGACCATCGGGTACGAGATGGCGGAGGCGGCCTCCAAGTCCGGCGTATCCGGCGAGTTCAGGGTCACGCGGCCCTCCACCGAGGGCGCGCGCCTCTACGTGGAAAACGAGTAGGCTCGCCCTTGCCGATAGTGGTCCAGAAATACGGCGGCAGCTCCCTGGCCGACGCCGACGCGATCCGCAGCGTGGCACGCCGCATCGCGCGCTCCAGCTCGAGCGGCGACAACGTCGTCGCGGTCGTGTCCGCCATGGGCGACACCACCGACAGGCTCATCAGGAAGGCGGAGGAGGTGGCGCGCCCCGAGCGCCCGAACACCAGGGAGCTCGACGCGCTCCTCGCCACGGGAGAGCTGGAGAGCAGCACCCTGATGACGATGGCCCTCCACTCCCTGGGCCGCGGCGCCATATCCCTCAGCGGAGCGCAGGCGGGGATCCGCACCGACTCCCGCCACCGGCGGGCGCGCATATCGGTCGTCGAGCCCGAGCGCATCACCCGCGAGCTCGAGTCCGGCAAGATAGTCATAGTCGCCGGGTTCCAGGGGATCACCGAAGACCTCGATGTCACCACGCTCGAGAGGGGCGGCTCCGACACGACAGCCGTCGCCATCGCGGCAGGTCTCGGCGCCCTGAGGTGCGAGATATACACCGACGTGGACGGCATCTACACCGCGAACCCCCGCATCGTTCCAGGGGCACGCAGGCTCGACGAGATCGGCTTCGAGGAGATGCTCGAGCTGGCGAGCTACGGGGCGAAGTTCCCGCCGCAGGCCATCGAGATGGCCCTCGTTTACGACGTGCCCCTTCTGGTGGCGTCGAGCTTCAGGGACGGGCCGGGTACGATGATTCACAAGGAGTCGAACGTGAGCACCAGAGTCGGCCAGATTCGGAACAGGGTCAGGGCTATAGCGACCGACGCCAATGTCGGCAGGGTCACCGCGCGGGGGCTGACGGACCGCGTCGGCCTGCAGGCGGAGATATTCGGGCCCCTCGCGGATGCCGACATCAGCGTCGACGTGATAGTGCAGAACACGGGCGCGGACGGGGGCACGGACCTGTCCTTCACCGTAGAGCGCACCGACCTGGACGCGGCGATGGAGGTCGCCGGGCCCGTGTGCAGGGAGCTGGGCGCGTCCGACGTGGCGGCCTCGCCGGAGCTCGCCAAGGTCACGGTCGTGGGCACGGGCATGCAGAACATGCCGGGCTACGCCTCCAGGATGTTCCGCGCCCTGTCCGACGAGGGCATTGCAATCGAGCTCATATCCACGTCGGAGATACGCATCACGTGCGTGATCCGCGAGGAGAGGATGGAGGACGCGGCCCGGGCCCTTCACCGAGCCTTCGAGCTCGAGAGAGCGGAGTAGCCGCCATCTCCAAGGAAAGGCCCCATCTCTCCGTAGTCGTGCCGGCCTACAACGAAGAGGCGCGAATCGGACGCACGCTGGAGCAGATCGCGGCCTACCTGGCGGCTCGCTCGTTCACCTGGGAGGTACTGGTGGTCGACGACGGCAGCGTCGACCGCACCCGCGCCATCGTGGAGGAGACCGGCCGCCGGGTCCCGGGCATCCGGGTCCTCCCGGTTGCCCACGGGGGCAAGGGCTGGGCTGTCAGGCAGGGCATGCTCGCGGCCACGGGGCAGCTCAGGTTCATGGCCGACGCCGACCTCGCCATGCCGATCAATCAGCTCGACGGCTTCCTGGCCAGGGCCGAAGAGGGCTTCGACGTCATGATCGCCTCCCGCGAAGCGCCGGGCGCAAGGCGGTTCAACGAGCCCCAAATGAGGCACGTGATGGGCCGCGTCTTCAACTGGGCCGTCAGGCTTCTCGCCGTCCGGGGGTTCCAGGACACCCAGTGCGGGTTCAAGTGCCTGACCGCGGACGCGTCAGTCTCCCTGTTCAGCGTCATGGGCGTCGACGGCTTCGGGTTCGACGTCGAGCTCCTCTACGTGGCGAAGAAGCGGGACCTCTCGGTCGTCGAGGTGCCCATCCAGTGGCGCTACCAGCCCCGGAGCAGGATCAGGCCGCTGCGGGACCCTGCCCTGATGCTGGCCGACATCATGCGGATCAGGCTGAGAAGCCTGGCGGGGAAGTATGATTGCTGACCGGTCCGGGCTCGCTTCGAGCAGCGACGATTTCATGCCGAAACTGTCTTGCGTCCCCGCCTGGGTTTGGCTAGAATCCCGCAGAATCTGGAGCAGGAATGTCCACGCAGACCTACGAGACAGATAGACAGGGTTTCAGGAGAGACCAGGCGAAGAAGGCCGTCGCCCTGGCGATGGAGTCGCGCTGGGCCGACGCGGTGAACGCCAACCGGGCCATCCTCGCGGCGTTCCCCAACGACGTCGAGGCCTATAACCGCATGGGCAAGGCTCTCACCGAGGTGGGCAGGGTAGCCGAGGCCAGGTCGGCCTTTGGGCGCGTCCTCGAGCTCTCCCCTCACAACCCCATCGCCAGGAGGAATCTCGACCGGCTGGGGAAGCTGGAGGATGGGGCGGCCGGCCCGCCCACAGGCGTCAGCGAGTCCCGGCGGGTGTTCATCGAGGAGAGCGGAAAGTCGGGCGCAACCCCGCTGACAAACCTGGGGCGCACGGCCGACCTGCTCAAGGAGGCGCCCGGGCATTCCGTGTCTCTCAGGGTCGAGGGCAGGGCGTTGAGGGCCTACGGCATTGGGGGCAGCTACCTTGGACAGGTGGAGCCCCGGCTCGGGTCCAGGCTCACGAGGCTGATGGGCGGCGGGAACAGGTACGAGGCCGCGGTGAAGAGCGTCGGCGAGCGGGAGCTCGTAATCATGATCAGGGAGGTCTTCCAGCACCCCTCCCAGATCGGCTCAGCCTCATTCCCCACACCCAGGAACGGCAGCCGCACCAGCCAGAGGGACTCGCTGGCCGGCATTGCCGCGGGCGGCGGCATCAGCAAGGGCGACGTCTCCCAGTACGAGGGCGTCGCGGTCAAGGACTGGTCGAGCGACGACACGGAGCCGGGCGACGACGACGAGATTGCCGCGGTCTACCACCGCGTGCTGGACCCCGTCTCCGGCCAGATGGCCCCAGTCTCCAGCGAGGACGACGAGGTCATCTGAGCCAGACCCTGGCAGCGGATCTGGCTAGGACTCTTCTTTCTCGGCCAGCGCCCGGGGGCGATAGTAGAGCCCCCACCGCTGCATCGTCGCGCCCACGTCCGGGTCGCCGAGCTCCGTCAGCTCCCTGAGGAACCCCGCCAGCGAGTGGACGTGCAGCATCTCCTCGCCGCAGACCCAGCTCGCCTCGCTGGGCACCACGTATAGCACCCCGCTCTGGTGCTCGCATTCAAGCTCGATACGCCTGCTGCCGGTCTCGCCCTTCAACGCAAATCCTTTGGAGTTCATCGCCGGACCATCCCCTGCCGCGCTATACTGGCCCACCTTCGGGCCGCCTGGCGATTATACCAACCGGCCCGCAGGCCGCATCGCGACGGGAGTGAGTATGCCGGATCCGGGAGAGACCGGGGCGCCGGGCGTTCCGTGGAACGTGTGGGACGTCGTGCGCGCGATCGGCCTCATCGCGGCAGTTACAGCCGGGGTCGCTGTTGTGCTGGCCGTGCAGAAGCCCGGGCCGGGCCTGACCGCGGCAGCGCTGGCGCTTCCCCACTCGACAATGCTGGCGGCAGTATGGCTCTTCGGCGTCCGAGGGCGCGGTGGCTGGCGGCCCGTCGGGTTTGTCGCCCCGCACCCGCAGGGCCTGCTGCTGGCGGGGCTCGTGCTCCTGGCCAGCCTCGGAGCGGGCGCCGTTTACGTGAGTATCGTGTCGGCCCTGGGCCTGGAGTTCCTCACGCCTCCGGACCTGCCGCACGAGATACTGGGCGAGGGCGCCGCTAGACTCCTGAGCATCGCCGGGGTGGGTCTGGCCGGGCCCCTGGTCGAGGAGGTGTTCTTCAGGGGTTTCCTGCTCGCCGCCCTCGTACAGCCGCTGGGAGCGTTCCGGGCGGCTGTGGTCGCCTCGGCGGTCTTCGCCGCCGCCCACGCCAGCATTGCAGTCGTGTTACCCTTGTTCCTCACGGGTTTGCTGCTGTCGTGGCTCTACCTGAGGACAGGTTCGCTCTGGCCGCCCTTCGCGGCCCACGCGGCCCAGAACCTCCTGGCCCTGGCGGCTACCCTGGCTCTGGAGGAGACATAGGCCGGACCGATGACGAACCGGATCGACACGAGGCTGGCGAAGGCCGCCGCGGCGGGACGCCCAGCCCTGGCGCCATTCCTCACCATCGGCTTCCCCGACGTCGAGACGTCCACGCGCATTGCCGCGGCCCTGCTGGACGCGGGCGCGGACGTGCTGGAGCTCGGCGTGCCCTTCAGCGACCCGCTGGCGGAGGGCCCCACCATACAGAGGTCCAGCCTCCACGCGCTCAGGCAGGGCGTCACGTTCGACGTGTGCCTGCAGGCGGCCAGGGACGTCCGGCGGCACGACGACGACGGCGGCCTGCTCTTAATGGGCTACTACAACCCCCTGCTCAAGTATGGGCTCTCGAATGCGACCGACGCGGCGGCCGACGCGGGGTGCGACGGCTTCATCGTCCCCGATCTGCCAGCCGAGGAATGCGCGCCCTTCGCCGATCAGTGCCGGCGCCGGGGGCTGCACCTCATACCCTTGCTTGCCCCGACGAGCACGGAAGAGCGCATAAGTCTGGCTTGCGAACAGGCGGGCGGCTTCATATACTGCGTTAGCGTTACCGGCGTAACGGGAGCGCGAGCCGACGTTCACGGCGGCGTTCGCGGGTTGGTGAAGCGTATACGCCGCCATACCGACCTGCCCATCCTGGTGGGCTTCGGCATATCGAAGCCCGAGCACGTCTCTGAGGTCGCACAGTTTGCTGACGGCGCCGTGGTCGGCAGCGCGGTGATCGAAGCCATAGAAGGCGCGACCGGAGACCAGGCGGCGGCAACTGCCAGGTTCGCAGCCGGCCTGATAGGCAGGGAAAGTTGACGCCGAGCAAAGGACCGCCGTCCCCGCTGGGACGGCTCTACAGGAGCGACTCACTTCGATGAGCGTAAGGGGCATCCGTGGCGCGACGACCGCGGACGAGAACACGCACGAGGCCATCCTCGACGCCACGGCGGACCTGCTTCGCCAAATGGTCGAGGCGAACGGCACGCAGGTGGAGGACATCGCGGCCATATACTTCACCGTCACCAACGACCTCGACGCCGAGTTCCCGCCCCTGGCGGCCAGGCGCATGGGCTGGACCGACCTGGCCCTCCTCTGCGCCACCGAGATTCCGGTGCCCGGCAGCCAGGACCGCTGCATACGGGTGCTCATGATTGTGAACAGCGAAAGGCCCCAGGAAGACATCCGGTTCGTCTACCTGAAGGACGCCGAGAACCTGCGGGCCCGTGGAATGAAAGAAGAGGTGCAGCCCCTTGCTGTCGAGGAGTGACATGACCGCGGAGGTCCTCTCCCCGGCGCGGGGCTGGTTTAGCCAGGCCGAGCTGGCGCCGCTTTATTGGCGCCTGAGCAATTGGCGACCAGACGTGCCCGGCTGAGACACCTCAACTCAAGGAGATACAAGACACCAACAATGGTAACCACATCGCGAATACGAGACGTCAGAGTCGAGAGCATCACGCCGCTGGACCCCCCGTCGGAGTACTGGAGGCGGTTCCCCGCCACGCCGGAGATCGAGGACCAGGTGGCGGGCCACCGGAGAGAGATCGAACGCATAGTCTCGGGCGAAGACGACCGCATGCTGATGATAGTCGGCCCCTGCTCCATCCACGACACCGTCGCAGGACTGGAGTACGCAACACGGCTGCGGGCGCTGGCCGACGAGGTGAGGGACCGTATCCTCGTCGTGGGCAGGATCTACTTCGAGAAGCCCCGCACGACCGTCGGCTGGAAGGGCCTCATCAACGACCCGCACCTCAACGGCAGCTCGGACGTGAGCACCGGGCTTGCGAAAGCCCGCGAGTTCCTGCTCCAGGTCTGCGCCCTCGGCCTGCCCACCGCGACCGAGTGGCTCGAGCCCTTCACGCCCCAGTACCTGGGCGACCTAGTCGCCTGGGGCGCCATCGGCGCACGGACGACCGAGAGCCAGACCCATCGCCTCGTGGCAAGCGGCCTGAGCATGCCAATCGGCTTCAAGAACGGGACCGGCGGGAGCATCCAGATCGCCGTCGACGGCGTCGTCGCCGCCCGCTCGCCCCACGTATTTCTCGGCATAGACGACAACGGCGCGGCATCCATCGTCCAGACCGCGGGCAACCCGACCGGCCACCTGGTGCTGCGAGGCGGCAAGGACGGGCCGAACTACGACCCGCAGTCGGTCGCGACGGCCATCGGCCTGCTGGAGGAGGCGGAGCTTCCGCCGTACCTCGTCATCGACTGCTCCCATGCCAACTGCAACAAGGACCACCGCAGGCAGCCCATCGCCTTCGAGGACGTAATGGGCCAGCGCCTTGGCGGCAACAGGGGCATCGTAGGCCTGATGCTTGAGAGCCACCTCAAACCCGGCAACCAGTCCCTGGACGACCCCTCTAACCTCGAATACGGGGTCTCCATCACCGACCCGTGCGTGGACTGGGCGCAGACCGAGGGTCTGCTCCGAAAGGCCCACCGCGAGCTCGGGGAGGCCGGGCTGGGCGCGGCCTGAGGGAGATACTGACCAACAGAGGTCCGCACCCGGCCCGTCGCATAGGCGCAGCTTCCTGCCACAGGAGGCTCGCCCGCGCGGCTTGGCCCGGGTGCGGCCCCCGTCGGCCCGCGGGAAGCTAGGCCGATGCGCGCCTCGCCGGACGGAAGCGCAAGGAACACCCTCGTATTCGCCTCCGCCACCCACGTGTGGAGCGACCTGTTCTTCGCCATCACCGTGCCCCTGCTGCCGCTAATCCAGGCCGATCCTCAGCTGCTTCTCACGTACACCGAGGCCGGCCTGCTCCGTTCGGTGCAGAACGGCGCGTCAGCCGTGTTGCAGGTGCCCGCCGGCTACCTGGGCGAGCGTGCGGGCGAGTTCTGGCTGCTGGTCGGCGGCAACGTCTGGGTGGCGGCAGGACTCGTCGCCATGGCGGCTGCGACCACGTTCCCCCTGCTGCTGGCGGCAACCCTGGTCGCCGGTCTCGGAGGAGGCACGCAGCACCCGCTCGCCACCAGCATGGTCTCGCGCTCCCACGACGCCCGCGGAAGGTCCACCGCCGTCGGCACCGTGAACTTCGCCGGCGACCTGGGCAAGATGGCGGCCCCGGCCCTCGCCCTGCTCCTGGCCGCAAGATACGGCTGGCGCGGCACCCTGTACGCCATCGGCTTCGCGGGCCTCGCGTTTATGGCGATTGCCGCACTGGCCCGCCGGATCATCGTGTCCGGTCGACGTGCCGCCCCCACCGAGGGCACGGAGACACAGGTGCGTCGGACCACCGACCTTCGGGCCTTCGGCACGCTCAGCGGCGTGGGCTTCCTGGACTCCGGCACGCGCGCGGCCGCCCTCGCCTTCCTCCCCTTCGTCATCAAGGACAAGGGGTTCAGTGACGAGCAGGTGTTCGTCATGCTGCTGTTCCTGCTTGCCGGGGGCGCGGTGGGGAAGTTCGTATGCGGCTGGCTCGACGACCGCTACGGCTCCATCAGCCTCATATGGGGCACTAAGGGCCTGACCGCCCTGCTCCTCGTCGCCTCGCTCGCCGCGCCCACCTACGCCATTGCCCCCCTCATGCTGGTGCTCGGCATCGGGCTAAACGGCACGTCATCGGTGCTGTACGCGACCGTGTCCGCCTTCATCCCCTCCACGCGGCGTGCCACCGGCTATGGCTACTACTACACGGCCACCGAGGTCGGAGGCACCCTCGCCCCTATAGTCTACGGCCGCATCGCGGACATCTTCAGCCTGAGAGCAGCGATGATCGCAATGGGCGTAGTCACGTCCCTCATCTTGCCGGCAAGCCTGGCCCTCCGCGGCCCCCTCCGGGCCTACGCCGCCAGCCTCAAAGAAGACTCGCGCGAGTAGGGGGCGTGAGCTAACATTGGCCCACTACTCCAGGCAGGTACATGGTAGCCAAGAGGTGGGGAGGCCTGTTACGTTCGCCCTGAGCCTGTCGAAGGGCAGTTCTCCGCCAAAGCTGGTTGTCTTTTAGGGAGACCCGGAGCCTGAATTCACGGAGAGACCGCATGAATAGAATCGACGCGGCGATTGCAGCCGTGCCTGCCGTGACCGGCATGGCGGCAAAGCACCTGGAGACCGGGCGCGAGCTTGGCCACAAGGCCGACGACATATTCTTCACCGCCAGCACCTTCAAGGTGCCCATACTCGTCGAGCTGTACCGGCAGGTGGACCAGGGCATCGTCGACCCGACGGCCCGGCTAGAGCTGACCGACGAGGTCCGGTCGCCGGGCGGCGGCACGATCAAGGAGCTGGACAGCGGCCTGCGGCTGACGGTGCACGACCTGGCCATGCTGATGATCATCGTCAGCGACAACACCGCGACCGACATGCTCTACAACCTAGTGGGCCGCGACCGCCTCAACGACACCATGCGGAACCTCGGCCTGGACCGCACCAGCCTGCCCATGACCTGCAAGGCGCTGCTCTACAGCATGTACGGCGTCGAGACGGACGACATATTCGAGGGGACCCGGCTCGTGGCGGACGCCCTGGCCCACGGGCGCACCGTGCCCGGGTCGGACGGGCTGTCCGAGGAGCGCTCCGACGTGTCGTCGCCCAACGACATGGTGCGCCTGCTCGAGATGCTCTACCGGGGCGAGCTGCTGTCGGAGTCGTCTACCGCCGCCGCGATGGACATACTGGAACGCCAGCAGGCGGCGACCATCATCCCGTACGGCCTCCCGCCCGGCACGAGGACGGCCCACAAGACCGGCGGCGTGACCAGCGTCCGGTGCGACGTGGGGATCGTTTTCGCGCCGTCAGGGCCCTACGCCGTAGCCCTCATGGCCAAGCAGGTCACCGACGGCAAGGCCATAGACCGCGCCCTGGCCGGGGTATCCGAAGCAGTCTACGCCGAGCTGGGCGTGTAGCCCTCTGGCACCCTGTTGCGCTCGATGTAGTCGTTGATCTCTGCGTGATGGTCGCTGTAGTAGCTGAGTGCGTCGAACACTGCCGCCAAGGAGAGGTGCGGCAACTCATTGGCAGTCTCCTCAGGCGCGTAGCCCATCCTCCACAGCTCTACAACGGCACGCACCGGCGTCCTCGTGCCCTTTACGACCGGCTCGCCGCTGAGTATCGCGTCGTCTCTCTCGACGTATAGGTGCTCTGTCTGCGTCGCCATATCAGATTTCCCTAAACAGGCGCCGGTCCTACAATTCCCAGTCTATGCGCCCTCTGCGGTGAAGCCCGTCAGTTGCGGGGGAGGGGCAGGGTGACTTCTTCGCCGCGGGCGGCGGAGATGAAGCCGCCCAGGATCACCTCGGTCAGCGCCGCGGCCCGCTTCGCGTTCATGTCCGGCTGGGTGCCGTCGTCGATAGCCTTCACGAACGCCGCTACGTCGTCGGCCATCACGTTGCGGGAGCCCATCGCCACCCACCGCTGCTTGGGCATCGGCGCGTACGCGGGGTGCGACGCCCCCCACATGCCCATCGGGTCGTACGGGTCCACCGCCGGCTGCACGAAGTCCGGCTCGTTGTTGTAGACCTCGACGCGCAGGGCGAAGGGGTCGAAGGTCATCGTGCCCTCCGTGCCCACCACGACGACCTTCTGCGGGCCGCTGAGGGGGTGGCTCATCCACCCGAATCGGCCGCCCAGCACCGTGGCCGTCACGCCGCCCTCCAGCGTCGCCATCATCACGCCGAAGTCCTCGACGCCCGCGCCCATGTGCTCGGCGAAGAAGTAGTTGCCCGTATGTCCCAGCACCGACTCGAAGCCGAGCCCG
This sequence comes from Dehalococcoidia bacterium, assembly GCA_965116315.1. Lineage (GTDB taxonomy): Bacteria > Chloroflexota > Dehalococcoidia > Lucifugimonadales > CAJWER01. Next base: position 2,866,930 of record OZ220672.1, on the reverse strand, counting down.
CCCGTGACCTCGTGGATGAAGCCCAGGCTGTAGATGCCCACGTCGAACATCTCCCGCTTGGCCTCCAGGTACGTGTACCGGTCCAGGTCCTCGCTCTCCTGGCGCACCGTGCCCTTCGGCACCGAGCCCGCGCGTCCCTTGGAGAACAGGTTCTCGGCGTGGATCGCCCGGAGCTCGCCGATCTCGCCCGACTGCACCGCGCGCTTCGCGTCCTGCACCCAGCCGGCCAGGTTCTGGGTGAACATCTGGGTCACGACGCCGGTACGCTCGGCCGCCGAGACCATCATGTCCAGGTCCGCGACCGTGCCGGCCATGGGCTTGTCGAGGTAGACGTGCTTGCCGGCGTCCATCGCCCGCGCTGCGACTATCCCCCGCCGCTCGACGGCGGGCGTCGAGCTGACGATGTGGACGTCCTCGCGGGCCAGCGCCTCGTCCATATCCGCTATGTGGGGCAGGCCCAGGTCGTCGGCCAACTCCTGGTACTGGGCGACGCGGCCCTCGGGGTCGCCCTTCTCGCTGGCCACCGCCACGAGCTCGCAGTCGGGGTGTGCCGCGAACACGTCGGCGTGGCTCTGCTGGTGTGTGCGCTTCGCGCCCGCTAACAGGACTCCGTACTTGCTCATAGCCTCACGCTCGGTGGTAGAGTGTGCCGCGGCTGCCGACGACCATGAGGTCGATGTCCGCCGTGCCGCTCCCGCCGGTGGCGCTCACCGTGATCAGCGCCCCCTGGCCCGTGTCCCACTTCGACATCTCGGTCACGTACGCGCCGCTGCCCTCGCCCCGGCGCGTGCTGGACGCGGGCGGCCCGCCGAACCAAGCCTCGCCCATCGACGCCAGCGTCTCCAGCGACGAGTCCAGCGACCCGCCGTCATCCGCCCGCGCAACGCACCGCACGAACTGCGGTTGCCCCAACCTCTCGTCGTCAATGGCCTCCTGCACGACCTGCTGCAGGGCCTCAATATGGTCTGGCATCGTTCAGTCTCCAGCCATCCGACTATGGCCCGAACATTAGCACAGACGGGGGTATGAGGCCAGTGACTCCCGCATCCCGCTGGGGGCGGGTTTCAAACGGGTTTCAACCCGCCACCACGGATTCGCGTTGGCTATTTCAGGCGGGCAGATGCTCGTTAGGAGAAGTCGGGAATCGCTATGCGCTCGCTAGCGTGCTCTATGGTCATCGCGCAGAGCCTACCCTCGCTGTCCAGGTCGGGCAGGGTGTTCTCGTCCAGCTCGCGTGTCTCATCGACCTCGGCGGGGCAGAGCTCGATGTACAGGGTGTCTGTGTCGCTGAAGTACTTGATCTTCATGGGCCGACCACACTCCGAATCCTCGCCGCCGTGTTGTCGAGTTCCTCCCGGGTTGGCCGTTCCTTCTTGGGGAGCCTGAACCCGAACTGGTCCCCGTCATACCTTGGCAGCACGTGCAGGTGAACGTGGAAGACCTCCTGTCCCGCCGCCGCGCCATCCGACAGCAGCAGGTTCACTCCCTCGCACCTGATCCCCGAATCTCGTACTGCCTGGGACAGCTTGTGAGCCGCCGCGAAGACTCTCATTCCCACGTCCGAGTCCATGTCGCTGAGGTGAGTGGCGTGCTCCTTCGGAACGACCAGGGTATGTCCCTCGTTTATCGAGAAGAGATCGAGGAAAGCGATTACGTGCTCGTTCTCGTATACAACACTCGCTTCAGCCCGGCCAGCCACAATCTCACAGAAGATGCAGAACTCGCTCGGCATGACTGGTCACCTCCCCTGGCTATCGCTCGGGTACCGTCACTACGCGATTGAAAGCTGCTCCTCTCCCTCCCTCGAATCTGTCTCCCCAGCCGGAACGCCCTTCGGTGTAACGACTCTAGCAGAAGAGACAGGACTGCTGAAGGAATCCCACCACTCAGAACTCAAGCTCCGCTATGGAGGCCACGATGCGGTCGGGCGTGACGCATGAGTCCGCCGGCGGGCCCTCGCCCGACGGGTCGACCCAGACGCAGTAGATGCCCAGCCGCTGCGGAGCGGCGACCTCCCACTCCAGGTTGTCGCCCACGCACCACGTCTCCGCAGGCTCCGACCCGAGCGCCTCCATCGCCCCCAGGTAGACCTGCCGGTCCGGCTTCCCGTAGCCCAGCTCGCCCTCGATGAAGACGTGGTCGAAGTGCCGGGCAAGGTCGAACCGCTCGACCTTGGCCCTCTGTCCCTCGCTCGATCCATTCGTAATCATCGCGAGGCCCACGCCGCTATCCCTGAACCGGCGAAGCGCCTCCTCCGCCCCCGGAATCAGCTCGGCATCGCCATCGCGCTTCGCCCTGTACGACAGCCCCAGGTTCCGGGCCAGGTCGGGAAGATCGAACCCCAGCTTCCCAAGCGCCCTCCGGACTATGCCGATGCTGGCCGCCTTCGTGTTCTGCCTTCCGATGCGGTGGCGCTCCGGGTCCGACCAGAACCAGTACCGCGTCAGCGTGATCTCGTTGAACAGCTCCTCGGCGTCGAGGCCCGGGACTCGGGCCGCTCCGTCCACGCACACCTGGCGCCAGCTCTTCTCCTGGCCCGGAAAGCGGATGAGCGTGTCGTCCAGGTCGACGAGCATCGCCCGCGGCGCGGACGCTCTCCCAGGCTTCGGCGACTGTTCGTTTGCCATGGTCGCCTTATCTTACGACGCCGGGAACGGGACTATCGAGCCAGTGAGCGCAACTCTGCTCGGTCAACACTGGCATCCCTCGATTGACCGCCCTGCCGCGCAATTGCTAGACTTGTGGCTAGTACAAGTTGCGCAGGCCTCTTAGCGCCTGTCTGCTCGGAGAGCCACTTGAATCCACACTCCATCGCACGTATCGTCCCGGTAGCCGCCGCGGCCGTCCTGCTCGCCCTCGTTGTGGCTGCGCCCGACCCGGTGCACGCCGACGGTTCGTGGGAGTCCATCGGCCCCACGGGCGGATTCGCCTGGTCGCTGGTCGCGTCCCCCGAATTCGCCACCGACGGGACGGTCTTCGCCGGCACGGACGGCCGCGGAGTCCTCAAGTCCATTGACAAGGGTTCCACCTGGCGCAGGATCGGCGAGAAGACCGTGGGCAGGGTGATCGCCTCCATGGCCGTATCGCCCGCGTTCGAGACGGACGGCACGGTCTTTGCCGCCGGGCCCAGCGGCGTCTACCGGTCCACCGACGGAGGCGGCAGGTGGGAGCGGATCAACAACGGGCTCGAGAACCCCAGGGTACTCAGCCTCGTCATATCCCCCTCCTACCCCGAGGACTCCACCCTATTCGCGGGTACGACCGACGGCGTCTACCAGTCCATCGACGGGGGGGCATCCTGGAGCCCGGCGGACACCGGCCTGACAGGCGCCACCGTGCTCTCCCTCGGCATCTCGCCCAATTACTCGACCGACTCGACCATCTTTGCGGGACTACTCGGTAGACGGACGGGCCAGTCCTTTGGAGGCGGCGACTTCACGACCCCGGACGGCGGGCTCTACCGCTCCACTGACGGCGGCGCAACGTGGACAGAGATCGACGAGGCATACCGGCAGGTATCCCCTATCGCCATCAGCCTGTCCCCCAACTTCGGCGCCGACTCTACGGCATTCGCAGGGACCCTGCATAGCGGCATATTGCGCTCCACCGACGGCGGCAACACCTGGCCAGGGCCAACGAGGGCTTGGCCTTCGAACGCTTCCCGGCCGTGGAGTTCTCTCCCAACTATCAGACCGACGCCACCATCTTCGCGGGGACTTACGGCGTAATATTCCGGTCGCTGGACAGCGGCAACTCCTGGGAGCAGCTAAACGAGGAGCGGTCCATCACCGACACCCGCGTACAGGGGCTGGCCATCTCGCCGGCCTACGCGGCAGACGCCACCCTGTTCGCCGGGGCGGGCAACGGCGGCATCCTCCGCTCCAGCGACGGCGGCACCACGTGGCTGCAGCTCACCAAGGGCCTCACCGCCGTGACTAACGTCCGCAGCGTGGCCCTCGCCCCCGGGTTCGCCGAGAGCTCGGTGCTCTTCTTCGCAACCTCCGAGGGCGGAGTTACAAGGTCCCCCGACGGCGGCAGCACATGGCAGGAGATCACCAAGGGTCTCGCGGCCGGCGCGGAGCAGGACTGGCTGCTGCCCGATGTTTGGTCCATAGCAGTCTCTCCGGGCTTCGCCTCGGACTTGACCGCGCTGCTCGGCACCTCGAGGGGCGTCTTCCGCACGAACGATAGCGGCGGGGAGTGGCTGAGGCTGGATGTGGGAGGGCTCGACTCCACCAACGCGGAGTGGCCCTTCCCCGCCGTCGCCTTCTCGCCCGACTACGCGGCCGACCGCACGGTATTCGCCGGTGGCGCCCCGGGCGTCTTCCGGTCGGGCGACGGCGGCGACTCCTGGGAGGGCCCCTTCGACCCCGCTGGCGGGTCCGTCTGGGAGCTGGCAGTATCCCATGACTTCGGAAACGACCGCACGCTCTTCGCCGCAACGGTCTCGCACGGCGTATTCCGGTCCACCGACGGCGGCGACTCCTGGGAGGCCGTCAACAATGGCCTGGAGAGCCTCCGTGTGCAGGCTGTCCAGATGTCACCTGCTTTCGCCTCAGACTCAACTCTCTTCGCGGGAACCACGAACGGCTTCTTCATGTCCACCGATGCCGGCGGCTCGTGGACCCGCCTGAAGGGCGGGCTCAGGGACGGGTCGACCTTCTTTGCCATCGCCATCTCACCGCACTTCGCCAGCGACCGCACCGTGTTTGTCGGCACGGACTCAGAGGGCGTGTTCCGGTCCGAGGACGGAGGAGAGTCCTGGCAGCCCGTCAACCACGGCTTGAGGACGCTGGGCATCTCGTCCCTGGCAGTGCCCGACAGCTACGGCGAGACATCACAGCTCTTCGTGGGAACGGCGAGATCAGGGCTCTTCAGGGCTAACGCCCTCGAAGCCGGTCCCTTCTTCGAGCCCGAGCAGCAGGCGGCTGCGCCCGGCGAGTACACCCTTCTCGGCTGGCTCCTCGTTGCGGCCTCCGCAGCGTTGCTGATGGTTATCTTCTTCGCATACAGGTGGGTACGCAGGTTCCTCGATAGCCGCCCCAGGAAGCGCGCCGGCGGCTGGAGCAGTGCGCTGGCGTCCCAGGGCCAGGAGACCCCGGGGAGCACGCCTTCCGAGTAGCATCTCCGTTGTTGCCTCGACTACCCTTCGCGGCGTCGAGGCGCGGCCCGCCTCCTTCGCCAGGACGAGGGTTCGGTGACGTATTTCGTACATTCCCAACATGGAAGCCTGCCGACCGAAGGGAGAGGCCAGCGTTGTATTGGCAAACTGGCACCAAAAGGCGACGAAATACGTTGACGCATACAGAATCGCCTTGCTAGAATTGCGCATCATACATTTCAATTCGTGCGTCGCAATTCATGTAATGCGAGTGCACTGAATCGAAATAAGGAGTGAGGAGAAATGGAAACGTCAGTCGCATCGTCAGTCGCAGTGGCCGAGCCGGAAGTCCTGGAGGCGTCCGCCTGCCTGCACCAGTGGATGATCGCCACGCCGAACGGCCCCTCGAGCAAGGGCACCTGCCTGGCGTGCGGTACCGAGAAGGAATTCCCCAACTACATCGAGGGCTCGGCCTGGGGCTACGACATATCCGTCGAGCAGCTGGCCAAGAGCGCGAAGATCAACGTCCGTCGCGAGCCCGCCATCGAGGACGACTACGAGTAGAGGCCGGGATACACACCTGTAGACAGGCGCCCAAGCGCTGCGGCGCCTGTCTGCGGAAGGGGCCGCTCACCGGAATAGGTCCGTCGAGCGGCTCCGCAGCAGCGCACCGGCGGCCCCGTCCCCAACCCTGTACGGGTGCCCCCGCACTATAGCTGCGGGTACCGCGTCCACCTTTCCCATCACCAGCTCCGCCGCCGCCGCTATCTCGTCGACCTCGGCGATATTCGTCACAGCCATTACCTTGCCCGAGGCATCGGCCTCTCCCCGGTAGTCCCTGAGGACTTCCATTCCCGACACCCCCACCGCGAAGTTCACCTGGCCCTCCCGCCAGGGACGCCCGAAGGTGTCGGTGATGATGACCGGCGCATCGATCCCCGTCGCGCGGGCTATCTGCTCCCGGATGTCCCCGGCCGACCGGTCGGGGTCCTCGGGCAGCAGCGACACGATCTCCTCGCCCGGAACGTTGGACGAGTCGACGCCTGCGTTGGCGCAGATGAAGCCGTGGTGCGTCTCGGTGATCAGGATGCCGCGCTCGGCGTCGGACCGGACGATGCTGCGGCTCTCGCCCAGCACCACCTCGACTACCCTGGGGTCCTTGCCGCTCTGACGCGCGAACTCCAACGCAAATTGCGAGGGCGAGACATCGCCCAGGTCCACCAGCCTGCCCTCGGCCTTGGAGACGGCCTTTTGGGTAACGACGGCGATGTCGCCGGCCTGCAGGGGTGTGCCCTGGTCCCTGCACGCGGCTGGGACAAGCTCGCCCAGCCTTGCGCCGGGCGCGATCTCGGGAAGGCCTGTTACGCCTATGATCTCGAAACGCGGAGGGCTCACGCCGCGAATGTAATCACGCCGTTTCAGGGGGTGTCAAACTTCGCGTGGTATACTTTGCAGCCGCTATGAGACCCCTCCGCAGCCCCCTCTTCGTGCCGGGAAACAACCCCAGGATGCTCACCAAGGCGCTGGGGCTCGCACCCGACGCCTTCGTGCCCGACATGGAGGACGCGGTCCCCTGGAGCGAGAAGGAGATGGGCAGGGAGACCGTCGCTTCCTTCCTACCCAGGCTCGTCGAGACCGGCATCCCCGTCATCCCGCGCGTCAACGCCACCGGCTCAGGCCTCTTCGACCAGGACCTCGAGGCCGCGGTCGTGCCGGGCGTATTCGGCATCACCGTCGGCAAGACGGCATCGGCGGACGAGATCGCGGGGATAGGCGATGCCGTCGGCAGGCTGGAGTTCCAGCGGGACATCGAGCCCGGGAGCATCGCCCTCGTGCCCTGGATCGAGTCCGCCATGGCCGTCGTCAACGCATACGAGATATGCGCCGCGCCGCGGGTGGCGGCAGTCGCGTTCGGCGCGGAAGACCTGGCGAACGACATGATGATCGAGCGCACCGAGGGCGGCGACGAGGTCGCGTACGCCCGCAGCGCCGTCGGTATAGCGGCGCGGGCCGCCGGCGTGCTGGCCATCGACACGCCCTACGTTAGGTTCCGGGACGAGGACGGCCTGCGCCGGGACTGCGCCACCGCCAGGCGCTTCGGATTCAAGGGCAAGTTCGCCATCCACCCGGCCCAGATCGATGCGATCAACGATGGCTTCGGCCCGACGGACTCCGAGGTCGCATGGGCCACCCGCATCGTCGACGCATTCGATGAGGCCGAGCGCGCAGGCACCGGCGCGGTCTCCGTCGACGGCAGCATGGTGGACGCGCCGGTCGTCAAGAGGGCCCGCGGCATCCTCGACCTAGCCGGCCGCATGCCCCAACCTTGACGAACCACCTCATGGAGATCTTGACCAGATCAGCGAAGATAGTCCGATCGTTCGGCCTGAGCCTGTCGAAGGCCAGTGCTCCGCCAATTCAAAGACATCAGAGTTTCCAAGGGGAGCAAGGTTGAAGGACAAGATCGAGCTCAGAGGCATGGCGTTCTACGGCTTCCACGGCGTAAACCCCGCCGAAAAGGAGCTGGGACAGCGCTTCGTCGTCGACCTCGACATCTTCACCGACCTCGCCACGGCCGGGGAGACCGACGACCTGGACGACACGGTCGACTACTCCGAGGTCTACCGGGCCATCAAGGACGTCATCGAGGGCCCCAGCCACAACCTTCTGGAGAGCGTCGCAGCTGCGATAGCGGAGCGCGTCCTGGCTCACCCCGGCGTGGAGGCGGTGAGGGTGCGGCTCAGGAAGCCCGAGGTCCCGATGAAGGGCAGCGTACTGACCCACGCCGCCGTGGAGATATACCGCGCGTCCTAGCGGCTCCCGGGGTTCTTGAGCCCCGTCGCCAGCTTGTTCCGCACCTCGCGCTTCACCCTCGCGGCGATCACGCCGTCATGCTCCTCCAGGAAGCGCGCAACCGCCGGCTTGTCCCAGGGCACCAGCTCCCGCAGCGCCCACGACAGGCCCTTGACGACCATGTCGTCGTAGTCCGCAACCAGCATCCGGCATACATTCAGGGTGCGCCGGGTATCGCCGCTGCCGCCCAGCGACTTCTTGTTCAGGACCGTCGAGGAGACGAGGGCCGCGCGGCGCCACCACCGGTCCTCCGAGCGCGCCCACTCCTCGATCACCCCGTCGCCGATGCGCCGCTCCAGCCACGCCGGGCCGGACACAAGCCCGCAGTAGGAGTCGACGCTCGCCCAGTTGTCCATCCCGCGCCCGAGCGACTCCACGGCGGGCGCATCGAGGGCCGCGCGTACGCCCCTGTGCCGGCCCAGCACCTCGTACGCCGCGTGCCTGCCCTCCAGCGTGCGCGTGTCGATCAGAGCCCGCGCCAGGGCGAGGACGGCGCCGGGCGGCGCGTCCTTAAGCTCCCGAGCGGCGTCGCGGGCGGCCCTCCGCATGTCCGGCACGGTGACTCCGATGATCCTCGCGCCGGTCGGAGTGTAGGAAGCGCCCTTCGCCGCCCGCTTTGGATTCGCGGCCGCCTCGAGACGCGACATGACCTGGGCCGCCAAGTCTCCGACGTCGACCCCGCCCTCCCCTGTCATGCCAGCGACCCCAGCGGCAGGGTGGCGAAGTACGCGTCGTGGTCCAGCCGTATCGCGAAAAGCTCCGCCTCGTGCATGGCGACCTCGATCCGCACCGGCCTGCCCACGAGCGCCGATATGTCCTCTCGCTCGGCCCACCGGGCGGGCGCAAAGAGGTGGTCGCCGCTGATCGGCACAGCCTCGTCCCAGCCGTACCCCTCTATCGGCTCGGCCGTCTCGCCGTCCAGCATCCGCACCAGTATGCGGGTGTGGTTCGTCGTGCGGACGTTGAACGTCAGCCCGCCCGACCTGGGGATCACCGTCTTCGTCCTGAGCAGGCCCTCCCTGGCGTACGTCTTGAGGGAACAGAAGCCGTCCAGCCGCAGCTCGTGCAGCAGGGGGCCGATCACGCCCGTCGTGTCCATCCCCGCCTCTTGCATGTCGGGGTAGAAGGCGTGCTCCCCCATCGTCGTCGACGAGTAGAACAGCAACCGGTCGTCGGGCGTCCGCAGCAGCTCCTGGCCGTACATCTGCCCGCCGCCGAGCAGCCCGTAGTCCCGCAGCCCAAGGAACGCCTCGCGGTTCGGGCGGTACCAGCTGAGCCCGTTGTAGCTGTATGCAAGCTGCGTCTCCATCCGCCCCGTCCGCTTGTGCCGCCGCGTCTCGAAGTGGTCGACCGTCTGTATCTTCAGGAATCCCACCAGCATGTCCTCGTAGGGGTGCGCCGGCATCTCGTAGAACTCCGTACCGACCCTGTCGAGCGCGTCCGGCTGTATGCACGTGAACGGCTCCGAGAAGCTCCGCAGGTCGGGTGAAGTAGACACGGCGATCCTGCGGTCCAGGTTCACGTTCCTGGTGTAGATGTTGAAGTGCCCGGCCGCCTTGTTCCAGGTGATGTGGCCGGGCACGTCCGACCCCGGCCGACGCCACGGGTTGTCCCTGTCGACCTCGAAGCTCAGCCCGTCGCGCGAGAACCCGAGGGCGCTCACGCCCTCTTGCGCGGCCTGTTGCCGGTCGGCCAGCGGGGGCATGACCCATTCCCCCGTGACGTAGCCACGGTCCGCTATGGGCGTCCCGGCCAGTGGTCTGATCGAGAAGGGCCAGAAGCGCTGCCCGTGCTGGTCCAGCACCACCCTCTCGAACCCCTTCCACGCCGGCGTCACGCTGCGGTCGTAGACGGGATGAGGCCACTCGTACGGATCGTCCGACTCCAGCCTGACCACGAACACCCCGGGGTCGGCCTCTGGCGGAAACACGGCCAGGTAGAGCACGTAGCGGCCCACCTGCTCGTCGCGAAAGACGGTCATGTAGCCGCCGTATCCCAGGAACCCGGGATAGTAGTCGGTGAACAGCTCCTTCACGAACTCCGGCCTGCCCCAGACCCGCTCCAGCGAGTCCCGGTGCTCCACCATCCAGTCATCCAGGAACAGGATCGCCTTCATGGCTTCACTCGCTCTGACTTTATACTGAGTGCCGCTTCGATTTCGTCGAGGTGCTCCGAACGATGCATCGATCGGTCGAGCACCCGGTACCGCTGGGCCGCTACGGCCTCGGCCTCCTCGGGGCTCAGGTCCTCGACGATGCGGTCGAGCGCCTCCGCCGTCCTGATGGCCTGCTCCATAGCCTCCCGTGGTGGTACCTCACGCCATACCGGAAGCCGCACGTCGTTTATCACGCCTTCGCCGTCGGTCCACAGGGTCAGTGGAAGGCCGTGGCGCCTCCACGCCTCGATCGCGCCCACCGCCCGGCCGTCCCAGTACTGGATGTGCGCCAGCGCGATCCCGACGGTCCAGTGCTCGCCGACAGGGCGCTGGAGGTCCTCGTCGGTCAGGCTGAGAAGCCCCTTGAGCCGCCGGGTCTGAGTCCGGTTCCGCTCGCTGTAGCCTGTATCCATCACCTTGTCGTCCTACCGGAGCTTCGCGCCCGTGTCGACCTTGCGTCCATATCGTTCTCGCTTGCCGAGTGCTCAGAGTGCAGAGTAGACTAGGCACATGGAAATCTCAATAAGCCAGCAGAACCTCGACCACATCAAGCGAAAGGTGGCGTCAGGCGTCTACCAGTCGCCGGATGCCGTCATGGCCAAGGCACTTGGCCTGCTGGATGAGCATGATAAGTCTCTTGCCAAGGAATTGGGTGCCCTCGCAGCAAGAGTGCAAGACGGGATCGACGCTCTGGGGAATGGTGATTCCGCTGAGTACACGGACGATACCCTCCACGAGCTATTCGATGGGGTGAAGCAACGCGGCCGCGAGCTGCGAGCAACCCATGACGAATCTCGCCATGCGTGATGGCGCATTACCGCGTTGCTTCTCGGGCGGTGGAGGACCTCCACCAGATCTGGGACTACTACGCTGGCGAGGCTGGTGAGGGAATTGCAGACCAGCAGCTCGACCGCTTGTACCACCGATTCCAGCTATTGGCCGAGCAGCCCTACATGGGTGTGGCGCGCCCTGGGTTTGACCCAGACATACGCAGCCACGCGGTGCCTAACACCAGCTTCATCATCTTCTACTTCCCGCAGGGCTACGGGATCGATGTCGCCCGAGTCATACATGGCAGCCGAGAGATAGTCCGCCAGTTCCGATAGTCCCACAGTGGGTACCCTTCACTTGCAACAGACCACGACCAACCCGAGACTCCTGACCCCTTGAACATCACCCTGCAGGACCTCGGCCTGCCCTCCGACGTCTTCCTGTGGGAGGCCGTGCTGCTGACGGTCATGTCCTTCGGCGTCGGCATCGTGGGCGGCTTCGTAGGGCTTGCGCTGGGCACCGTCAGGCTGCCCGTCCTCCTGCTGCTTGGGGTGCCGTCGCTCGTGGCGGCGGGCACCAACATCATCGTCAGCACGTCCAGCGCCCTGTTCGGCGCGATCCGCCACATGCGCGAGGGTCGCGTGAACATGCGGGTGGTCCTGGTCATGGGCCTGCCGAGCTTCGCCGGCGCGTTCCTGGGCGGGTTCTACGCAAAGGAGGCCCCCGGCGGCGTCCTGGTGCTTGTCGTCGGCGCCCTGGTCTTCTGGCAGGGGGTCGAGCTGGTGCAGAAGGCCCGCGAGGCGGGCAGCGCCAGCGGCTCGGACACCGCAATGGCCGACGCGCTGGCCACGGGCAACGAGCGGCGCCGAAACAACCCCGCGCTGGCCGCGGTCATCGGCTTGGTCATCGGCACCATAGGCGGCGCGGTGGGCCTGATCCTGGGCAGCCTGCGCCTCCCGGCGCTCATCCGCGTGCTGGGACTCGGGCCCAGGATAGCCGCCGGCACGAACATGTTCATCGGCTTCGCCATGGGCGCGTCGGGCTGGGTGGGCCACGTCGCCCGCGGCCAGGTCGACTACCCCCTCGTGGTGCTCATGGCCCTGGCCGCCATCGGCGGGGTGAACATCGGCGCGAGGCTCACCGGCAAGGTGTCCCTGTCCAGGCTCGTGCTGTCGATGGGGCTCGTGCTGCTCGTCGTGGGCGCGCTCATGGTCTGGCGCGGCTTCACCGAGTGGCTGACCTGACCCTCGGCCGGGCTACTTCTGGCGGAACGCCCCCTGTATCACGTCGCCCGGGAAGAGACTGGGCACGTCGCCGCTCGACGCGTAGCTGTACAGCGCCGCCTTATAGATCCCGTCCAGCGTCGCGAACACCAGCGCAACCCCGGCTATCAGCACGGCGCCAATCGCGACCGCCATAGCGATGCCCGCGCCCCCCAGTGGCGACAGGACGAAGAACAGCAGCGCTGTGACCCCCGCGGCGGCGAGGAAAGCCAGGAACGCCGCGATACCCAGTCCGAAGTTACCGGCAACCTGCTCGCCCCAGGTGCGGCGAAGCATCGACAGCGAGGTCTTGAACGCGTCGCCGAGCGACCGGTGCTCGATTACGATCAGCGGCACCACGAAGTAGGTGATGAGCGTCCACGCGGCCCCGAGCAGCGAGATGATGATCGCGCTGACGATGCCGAGCACGCCGCCGCGCTCCCGCGCCTGGCCTGACAGTATGTTCAGGATCAGCCCCACCGTGCCGGCTATGACCGCCCACACGAAGATCGTGAGCACCCTGTTCCATGCCCCGCCCAGGCCGGACCGGACGGTCGGGTCGCCACCGGAGAGCCTCTCGTGCGCTGCATAGACGAGCGCGCTGTTGAAGAAGATGATCACGAACGAGGCGAGGATGTAGAACACCGCCGCAACCACGATGTCCCCGATGCCGGGGCTGCCGGCCTCGATCCGGTCGAGCGCGCCGATCCCTATCCCGACCCCCGCGAACGTCAGCAGCAGGACGACCACGCCGACCGACGACAGCAGCGGCAACACCACCAGCTCCTTGTCGGCCGCCAGCACTCGGAGGCACAGCTTCGCCAGCCTGAGACTCCTGCCAATCGTCTCGAACATGCCAACCTCCCATCGACAGGCCTTCGTCCAACTCCAACTATAGCACTGCCAGCGGCGTCGCCCCGGAGTGGAGCAAGTCTCAGGAGTCGAGCAACGATACTGCGTCATTACACACCTAAGTCTTTGACATTTTCGATATTGAATCCATTGACAGGCCAAACTCGTTAGCTAGAATGAAATGGAGGGGCAGGACTGGATGCCCTATGCCGTATCAGGTTTACAGGAGGTGAGCAGATGAAACAGCTTGAGCGCAATATCGCTTGGCTGATGTACCGTGCATCGCTGATTGCCTTCAGTGTCACGGTAACTCAGTTCGTGAGGGAGATGCTCCCTTACATCACTGCCACTACCTAGTCTCCAGTCCGGCCCCTCGTTGGATTTGGGGCCTGGGAAGACCCCACAGCTCCAGTGTATCGCTGCTGGCCCTTGGCAGCAATCGTCAATTGCAGTCTGGTAGCTTCTGGGAGACGAGGATGAAAATAGTCAGGGGCTAAGGGTATTGCCTATTGTCCTCGTTACTACTGATTTGCCGTCCCTGTAGGGCTTTGGATACACCCACCTGGGCTCGGGTCGCTTTCTGGCGTTGGGCCTAGTGTGGGGCCGGTACGGTCCGCGCTTAGGCTTGGGGCGCTTGTTGTTGATGTAGTCCAGTAGGGTCTCCCATGACATGGGCCGGAAGGCTAGTTTAGCCGCCATTGCAGGAGTAGTCAGCCTACCCTTGTTTCGCTTGTTCAAGGTCATGTACGGTCGTTTGAAGTTGTAGAATACTGACCACAGTGCGAGGCTGTAGCCGTGATTCTCAAGCTTCTTTGAGAAGCTGTTTGCCCGACGAGTATATCGCTTCTGCCGCATTCTCAATGTGAGATTCAGGCGCTCCACTGTTGCCTTCTTGGGTGTCATGCTGGCCCTGCTCGGCATTGGCATTGTTCGGCACCATAAGGCAAACAGCCCGCTGGAGTATGGGCACTGGCTCTTTGCAGTGGGCCTAGTGTTCCTTCTCGCCTCCTAGGCAATAGCCCTTAACTTCATGGGACGTCGCCCTACTAGCGGTACGCCTCATGAACACCCCTAGTAGTACAACAGGAAGGACAAACAGGAAGGCTTGAGTTTAACCGGCATCTTTGGTTTCCTCGCCGGCTTCTGCCCTAGTGTTTAGTGCAATATATTCATCTATGTTAATCCGTAGCTGGGATTCCAGTAGCAGTGCCATGCTACGAACTTCTTCAAGATCCTTCCAGTCCGAATCGTCATTCTCGTCATTTTGACGATGCTCCAGCATAGCGCCTATCCAGGCTTTCGTGTCATCTAGGCATTTGTCCCTAGTCCCATCATCCGTTTCCATTAGTGCGCGTCCAAGTGCAAGAAAATATACCGTGAGGCCCCGTAGTCCCGTAGTAAAAGAACCTGTCTCATGGTATTCTTGCGCTATGCTGCCGGCAAAGCGCACCTCTGGTGAGATATTGTTCATTTCGCGCACAGCTATGTATGTCATGGCCGTATTCCCCCTCTACTGCGCCTAGTACGGCCTAATGTTTCCTCGCGAAATCTTGATTGTCCTAACACCAACTGATTCAGGCTGCCAGTGTCTCGGGCAACACTTGCTACTGAAGCTTGGATTCGCCCCAAGAGTTTTAGCGTTGATTCATTAGCCGTCTGACTAAGACTAAAGAATCTGAAAGACAAGTATATCGCTACCACAGCCAATACCCCGGAGGCAATACTCGAAATCAACCCCACCCAAGTGACTATGGAACAGCAGGGCTCAGCCACATCTCCCTCCTTGTCTTATCACTTGGCGCATCCTAGCGTAAGTCAATCCCTAGGTCAATGAGGCCTATTCGTCCTGCTAAGGAGAATTGCCCAATCCGGATCTTGGGCGTTATCCTCGTGAGTAGGTGCCCAGTCACCACCTGGGCACCTACGAAGCTCAACCACCCCGGAGACTTGCCATGAATACTCAAGAAGCAGTTGAGACTCTCACTGTGAGCGCGGGGATTTCACTACCCGGCTCAAAGGTGAGCATAGATTATCAGGCCACCCGGCAGGCCATCAGATACCTCCTGGCTGACCACTACACAGAGGCTAAGGTCGTGTCACCTCCACCAACTCGTCGCCGAAGTACGAAAATAGTACGAGGCCCCGCCTAATTCAAACTGACGCACTACCCGAGCAACCGCCGGATAGCCCCGTATGGTCGGGGTAGTGCCAGATGGTGTTGCCCGCGATCAGCTTCCACGGCACCCAGTCGGGCGGCATGTCCGTGAACTGGGACGAGTCGTGGTAGGCCTCCTCGGGCAGCAGCTCGAGCTGCTCAGTCAGCGCGGCGTACACCCTCGCCGACTCGGCGCGCACGTCCTCCAGGGACATGCCCCTGACCTGGTCGAAAATGGCCGCGTTGCGCTCGTCCGGGCCCAGCGCCCACAGGCCGGTCACGTCCATGACGCGCGTGCCGAGCATCTTCACGACCTCGCGCTCGTACCACGTGACGTGGGCGACCAGGTCCTTCGCCGACAGCTCGCCCTCGGCCCCCGGCTTCAGCGCCAAATCGTCGGGTACCTGTGCCAGGAGATCGTCCCAGCCGTGCCGTGCCGCCTCTATGCGGCGGATGAGATCGCGCTTGTCCACCGGGCCAGGTGCCGCGCCTAGACGAGCCCCTGCTCCCGCATCTCCGCGAGCGCCCGGCCGGTCACGTCGACGGTCTGGTCGATGTCGTCGTCGGAGTGCACCGCGCTCACCAGGAACCTCGGCCCGCCGTCCACGCCGTGGTTGTACATCGCCAGCGTCATCTGGTCCTTCTTGACCGGGTCCGACGCCGCCCGCTCCTGCGCCTCGGTGAACACCACCTCGTCGTCGTGCGGGTCCACCTCGACCCCCAGCCGCAGGAAGACCGCCGAGGCCACGCCCGTCGCGGTCCCGGTGATCTCCATCCGGTTCAGCAGGCCGTTCAGCCCGTCCCTCAGGCGGGCCGCGGCCCGGTCGGCGTTGGAGTTGATGGGCTGCGTCTTCACCAGCTCCAGCGCCTTCTGCCCGGCGGCCGCCGAAAGCGGGTTCGCGTTGAAGGTGCCGTTGTGGCCGATGCGCGAGGCGCTGTTGAAGCCCGGCTCGTCCCTAAGCTGGATCATGTCGATGATCTCCGCCTTGCCCGTCACGGCGCCGCCCGGCAGCCCGCCGCCGAGGATCTTGGCCAGCGTGCACATGTCCGGCGTCACGCCGTACAGCTCCTGCGCCCCGCCCTTGGACATCCGGAACCCCGTCACCACCTCGTCGAAGATCAGCACCACGCCGTACCGCTCCGTCACCTCCCGCAGCTCGCCCAGGAAGCTCGGCCTCAGCGGCGTGTCCCCCATGTGTGCCCCTGTCGGCTCGACGATGACCGCCGCCACGTCCGGGTCGCCCGCCAGCGTCCGCTCCACCAGACCGATGTCGTTCGGCTCGACGGATATCACCGTGCTCGCCGTCTCCGCCGGGATGCCGCCGCCCGACGGCTCGTGGCTCCGCACGTAGTCGTTCCAGCCGTGGAAGTGGTCGCGGAACTTCAGCAGCTTCGTCCTGCCCGTGTACGCCCGCGCCATCCGCACCGCCATCATCGTCGCCTCGGTGCCGGAGCTGTGGAACCGCACCTTCTCCGAGCACGGGATCAGCTCCTGCACGAGCTGGCCCCACTGGATCTCCAGCTCCGTCGACGCCGCGTAGTGCGTGCCCTTCGTCATCTGCTCCGTGACCGCCGCCACGATGTCCGCGTGGTTGTGGCCGAGTATCAGCGCGCCGTGGCCGCCCTTGTAGTCGATGATCTCGTTGCCGTCCACGTCCCACTTCCGCGACCCCTGCGCGTGGGTCACGAAGTACGGGAACGGATTCAGGTTCCGCGCGTCGTGCGTCACCCCGTTCGGGAACAGGTCCTTCGATGTCGCGTAGTACTCGGCGCTCTTCGGGTGTAGGTCGATGTATGCCTGCTCGATTGGCGTGACCATGACGGCTCCTCTTACAATACTGGCTGGCTCGAGAGTCCCATTATAGACCCACGGAGCAGTCCTTTCACCCATGGCAATTAAGAGCTACCTCACCGACCTCGAATGCACCTTCTGCAGTCTGCGCTACCCGGCCGACCGGCCCATCAGGACCTGCCCCGAGTGCGGCAAGGTACTCTACCCGCGCTACGACCTGGACGCCGCCCGGCGCGACTTCGACCGGGCCAGTCTGCCGGGACGCCCCGCGAACATGTGGCGCTACTTCGAGGTCATGCCTGTCCGCGACGAGTCCAACGTCGTCACCCTCGGCGAGGGCTTCACGCCCCTGCTCAGGGCCGAGCGTCTGGGCCGCGAGATGGGCGCGCCGAACATCCTCATCAAGGACGAGGGCGTGAATCCGACCGCCAGCTTCAAGGCCCGCGGCCTCTCCGCCGCCGTGTCCAAGGCCCGCGAGCTCGGCATTACCAAGCTCACCATGCCGTCGGCGGGCAACGCCGGCGGCGCCCTGGCCGCCTACGCTGCGCGGGCCGGGCTAGAGGCCCACGTATTCATGCCCAGGGACGTGCCCGAGGCCAACCGCACTGAGGCCGAGGCCGCGGGAGCCCGCGTCACCCTCGTCGACGGCCTCATCTCCGACGCGGGCGCGATCTCGCGCCAGCTCGCCGCCGAGCATGGCCGCTTCGACGTCTCCACGCTGCAGGAGCCCTACCGGGTCGAGGGCAAGAAGACCATGGGCTACGAGCTCGCCGAGCAGATGGGCTGGACCCTCCCGGACGCCATCGTCTACCCGACGGGCGGCGGCACGGGCATCGTAGGCTTCTGGAAGGCGTTCGAGGAGATGGAGCGGCTAGGCTGGATCGACGGCAAGCGCCCCCGGATGTACAGCGTCCAGCCCGAGGGCTGCGCGCCCGTCGTCAGGGCATTCGACAACGGCGAGAGGTTCGCCGAGCCCTGGCAGGACGCCCACACCCTCGCCGCCGGCATGAGGGTCCCCGCCGCCATAGGCGACTACCTCATGCTCGACGCCCTCCGAGAGAGCGGCGGCGGAGGCGTAATCGTAACCGACGACGAGATCCTCAAGTGGGTCCCCAAGGTGTCGTCCCTCGAGGGCATCTTCGTCTGCCCCGAAGGCGCAGCCACCGCCGCAGCCCTGTCCAAGCTCCTCCAAGACGGCACAATCTCCCCCGACGAAACCGTCCTCCTCCTCAACACAGGATCGGGTCTCAAGTACCTCGACGTGGTCGGAGCTTGACGAAGTGAGAGCATAAGGAAGCCCGCGACCGCAATGAGCGAAGCCCGCACGCCTACGGACGGCTCTCTCAATCATCCCAATCCCTCCATCACACGAATCACAGTTCAGACAATGATCAAGAACGAGTACAAGTACTCAGATCTGACCGGCAAGATCATCGGGTGCGCCATGGCAGTGCACTCGGTATTGGGGAACGGATTCCAGGAGGTGATCTATCAGAGGGCACTGCAGATAGAGATGGCCGACCAGGACATCTCCTTCAGCCGCGAGCACGAAATGCCCATCTTCTACAAGGATCAGCAAGTCGGCACGAGGAGGGCTGATTTCCTAGTGGAGGGCGTGGTTTCCGTCGAACTTAAGGCCATCGCAAAGCTGGAGGACATACATTTGGCGCAGGCCATCAACTACCTGGAAGCATACGGTCTGGAAGTCGGCCTGCTCATCAACTTCGGCGCGCGGAGCCTCGAGTTCAGGCGAGTGGCCAAGAACGTCTAAACTGTGATTTGCATGATTCCAGGAGATTGGGATGATTAGAGAAGACTCCGGAATCATGGCGATCACCCAAATCACACGAATCACAGTTCAGACGTCCGAACTCACCCTGATAGCTCGTTGTGGCATATAATGGCCCTCGCTTCACCAAGGAGGCTGTCATGAACGCCAGCGCACCGCTCTTCCGCGAGACCGAAGTATTCACCTCCGGCACCCTCGGATACCACACCTTCAGGATCCCCGCCCTGGCCGTCGCGGCCGACGGCTCCATCCTTGCGTTCTGCGAGGGACGCAAGCACGGGCAGGACGACTTCCACGCCAACTACCTGGTGCTCCGGCGCAGCACCGACAACGGCGTCACCTGGGAGGACATGCAGCTTCTCACGGGCAACGAGGAGACCACGCACAACAACCCTACGGTCGTCGTCGACCGCGACACTCGCACCGTGTGGCTCGCCTACGCCGTCGGCGCGTACTACCCCCATATCATGCGCAGCGACGACCACGGCGTCACCTGGTCCGAGCCGGTCGACATCACCGCCGACGTGAAGGGGGCCAACTGGGCCGGGTTCGGCTTCGCGCCCGGCCACGGCGTACAGATGCGCAACGGTACCCTCGTGCTCCCGGGCGACCACACGGAGGGCACGCGCCGCGACTGGATATTCAGCCACTCCGACGTGATCTACAGCGACGACCACGGCGCGTCCTGGAAGCCCGGCGGCTCCGCGGCCGAGGCCACGAACGAGTCCGAGGTGGTCGAGACCGACGACGGCGGCCTCTACATGACCATCAGGACCGCCCAGCGCCGGGACAAGCGCCGCTACTACGCCCGCAGCGCCGACGGCGGAATGACCTGGTCCGAGCCCACCGCCATCGACGAGATTTCCGACCCCAACTGCCAGGCGAGCATCGCCCGCTACTCCTACTCCGACGAGCACGACAGGAGCAGGATCATCCTCTCCAACCTCGACAGCCTGGAGACCCGCCACAACATCACCCTGCGCCTCAGCTATGACGACGGTGAGACGTGGCCCGTCTCGAAGGTCCTCTACACAGGCCCTTCGGCGTACTCGGAGCTGGCCGTCGGACCCGACATGACCATCAACTGCCTCTACGAGCGCGGCGACAGCCACCCATACGAGAGCCTCCGCCTCGCCCAGTTCGATCTCTCCTGGCTAACCGGCGGCGCAGACTCCATGGACTAAGGACAATAGGCTCGGTACGACCGACGCAATGCAGAATCGTTCGCCCTGAGCTGAGCTTGTCGAAGGGCAGTGCTCAGGCAGATCACCATATTCTCAGACAGTCTCCACATGGCTACTCAACACGACCAAGGTCCCCGCCTTCCCCTGGCGGGCGTCCGCATCATCGCCTTCGAGCAGTACGGCGCGGGCCCCTGGGGCACCCTGCACCTCGCCGACATGGGCGCGGAGATCATCAAGGTCGAGAACCCCGACACCGGTGGGGACGTCGCACGCTACGTGCCGCCGTACACCGGCGACCAGGACTCCATATACTTCCAGAGCTTCAACCGCAGCAAGAAGAGCATCACCCTCAACCTCAAGCACCCCGACGCGAAGGGCGTGCTGCACCGGCTGGCCGCGTCATCGGACGCCGTATTCAACAACCTCAGGGGCGACCTTCCCGCGAAGCTCGGCCTCGACTACGAGGCCCTGGCCTCCGCCAATCCCGCCATCGTTTGCTGCTCCCTGTCCGCCTTCGGACGGCATGGCCCCAGGGCCGCCGAGCCCGGCTACGACTACATCATGCAGGCGTACGCGGGCTGGATGAGCATCACCGGCGAGCCCGACTCGGCCCCGCAGAAGGCAGGGCTCTCCATGGTCGACTACAGCGGAGGGTTGATGGCCGCCCTCGGCATGGTCAGCGCCATCGTAGGCGCTAGGCAGACCGGTCGCGGCTGCGACGTGGACGTGAGCCTGTTCGACAACGCCATCGCCCACCTCGCCTACCTCGGCGCGTGGCACCTCTCGGCCGGCTACCAGCCCCAGCGCTGGCCCGACTCGTCACACCCGTCGCAGGTGCCGTCCCAGGTGCTGCCCACAGCCGACGGCTGGCTCGTCGTCATGTGCGCCAAGGAGAAGTTCTACAGCAACCTCGTGACCATCATGGGCGCGCCCGAGCTTGCCGACGATCCCCGCTTCCGCACCTTCGCCGACCGCCTGGAGAACCGCGATGTGCTGGGCCCGCTGCTCAAGGACCTCTCGCGCAAGCAGACGACCGCGCGATGGCTGGAGCTGCTGAGGGGCCACGTCCCGTGCGCCCCCGTCAACACCGTCGAGGAGGCCCTGGCCGACCCCCAGGTCGCCGAGGACGACATGATCGCCACCGTCCAGCACCCGACCCTCGGCGAAATCAGCCAGCCCGCCAACCCCATCAAGGTCGGCGGCGCGCCCCCCGACCATCGCCCCGGCCCGGCCCTCGGCGAGCACACCGACCAGGTCCTGCGCGACTACGCGGGCGCGTCGGCCCAGGAGATAGCCGGCTGGCGCACCAGCGGAGTACTGTAGAGCTCGCGTTCAGCAGGATGAAGCCGCCGGGCTTCGCCATCCACCTGGAAGCGGATTCTGGGTCTGTTGTTGGGCCAAATTGCGCTGTGCTATGATTGGGGCGCTCCTACGACACGGCAGGTGGCACGCGGTTGACCGACGGTAAAGAAGCGCTGAGAGATCGTGTGAGGAACGCCATATCCTCGCAGAAGCAGCCCACGGTGACCGTGCTCTCCACCCTGCACGCCGCCCACGACGAGCTGGGCTACCTCCCTGACGAGGCCATCGAAGAGGTAGCTGCCTACACCGAGGCGACCATCAACGACGTCTGGGGGGTCGCTTCCTTCTACACAAACTTCCGCTTCACGCCGCCTGCCGACCACGCGCTGGAGGTCTGCTGGGGCCCCACCTGCCATATCCTGGGCGCGGCGCGAATCAAGAAGCGCTGCCTCGAGGCCCTGGACCTGTCGGACGAGGGCAACACGACGGACGGCAAGCTCAGCCTCAAGTACAACACGTGCCTTGGCGCATGCTCGCAGGCGCCGGTGGTCTCCATTGACCACCGGCTCCACGGGCGCGTGACGCCCGAGACGATGCAGCAGCACATCGCGCGCCTGCTCGACGGCGCGGCGGCTGGATAGAGTGGGTACACCGTGGCCGACTACAGGGATCTGAAGGCCGAGGCCGACCGCCGCTGGGAGGAGCTGACCCAGGGCTCCCGACCCTGGATCAGGGTGGGGGCCGCGATGTGCGGACAGGCGGCCGGCGCCCTCGACGTGATCGACGCCATCAGGTCGGAGCTCGAACGCACGGGGACCGATGCGCGCGTCGACTCCGTCGGATGCATCGGGCTCTGCTACGCGGAGCCCATCGTGGACATCCTCAGCCCCGGCAGCTCGCGTCTCGTCTTCGGCGACGTCTCGCCGTCCGAGGTCTCGCAGCTGCTCGACAGCGTGCTGACCGGCGGCAGGGTGCCGGTGGACAAGACCATCGGCTACCTCGGGCCGCGGGTGGGCGGCGTTCCCGATCTGGCCACCCTTCCGGGCGTCGGCAGCCAGGAGAGGATAGCCCTTCGCAACGCGGGCAACATCGCCCCCGACGACATCTATCAGTACATTGCCAACGACGGCTACAAGGGCCTTGCCAGGGCCTTGGGCGACATGAGGCCCGACGGGGTGATCGACGAGATGAAGGCCTCCGGTCTCCGGGGTCGGGGTGGGGCGGGCTTCCCGACGGGCGTGAAGTGGAGCTTCATGGCCCGTGGAGGGCCGCCCAAGTACATCCTCTGCAACTGCGAGGAGGGTGACCCGGGCGCGTACAATGACAAGGGCATCCTGGAGAGCGACCCCTACACCCTGCTCGAAGGCATGACCCTGGCCGGGTACGCGACCAACGCATCCAACGGCTTCGTATTCATCCGACACGGCCACGACGGCCCCATATCCAGGACCGAGCGAGCCATCGAGCAGGCGTACGAGGTCGGGCTGCTGGGCAAGAACATCCTGGACACGGAGTTCAGCTTCGACATCGAGATCTCGCTGACCGGCGAGTCCTACGTGGCGGGCGAGGAGACGGCCCTGATGGAGTCCATCGAGGGCAAGCGCTCCATGCCCCGGTTCAAGCCTCCCTTCCCCGCGGCGTTCGGGGTCTGGGGCAAGCCCAGCACCATCAACAACGTGAAGAGCTTCTCGTACGCGCCCCAGATCGTCGCCAGGGGCGGCGACTGGTTCTCGTCGGTGGGCAGGGACAACTGCACCGGTACGGCGATAGTCTGCCTGAGCGGCGACGTCAAGCGGCCCGGCATGTACGAGGTGCCGATGGGCACCCGGATGGGCGACGTGGTCGAAGAGATCGGGGGCGGCACCCCCAGCGGCAGGCCCGTGAAGATGATCCAGCTCGGCGGACCCCTCGGCCACATCCTGGGGGCCGAGAGCCTCGACTACGGGCTGGACTTCGACGAGATGCGCGAGCACGGGGCGATGCTGGGGTCCGGCGGCGTGATAGTCGGCGACGACACGAGGTGCGCCGTAGACATGGCGAGGTTGCTCGTCGCCTTCTGCCAGTACGAGTCCTGCGGCAAGTGCTTCCCCTGCAGGCTGGGCATGACGCAGCTTCTGGAGATGATCGAGCGCATAGCTGACAGGCAGGCTGCCCCGGGCGACGCGGCCCTGATGGACAGTGTAGGCTCCACCATGGAGGCGTCCTCGCTCTGCTTCCACGGCCAGCTTGGCTACAATCCCCTCAGGTCGGCCATGGTGAACTTCCCCGACGACTTCCGGGCCCACGTCGAGGAGGGGCGCTGCCCCTACGGCGACTGCGAAGAGCCCCTGCTGGCGCCGAGGAACACCCGGGCATTCGCCGAGGAGTACAGGACCGGGGCCGCGCCCTTACAGCTGGTGACAAGGTAGGCCGGGCGGAGCTGCTACATGGCAAACGAGATAACACTCACCATCGACGGCCAGGAGGTCAGGACCACGCCGGGCACAAACGTGCTCCAGGCGGCCATGGACGCGGGGATATACGTCCCGTACCTCTGCTACTACCCGGGGATGAAGGCCTTCGGCGCGTGCCGCATGTGCATCGTAGAGATCGAGGGCGGCCCGCCGGGCAACCAGGCTTCGTGCACCGTCCCGGCCGCCGACGGCATGGTCGTCAACACCAAGACCGACGGCGTCACGGACTCCCGCCGCGGCATCATGGACCTGCTCCTCTCCGAGCACCCCCACGGCTGCCTCACCTGCCACAGGATCGACCTGTGCGGCCCCAACGACATCTGCCTCAGGCACGTGTCGGTCAACGACAGGTGCGTGACGTGCCCGAAGAACGAGCGGTGCGAGCTGAAGGACACCGTGCGGTTCCTCGAAATGGACATGGACACGCCGCTCACCTACAACAACCGGCAGATACCCCTCCGAGTTGCCGACCCGATGTGGGACATGGACCTGAACCTGTGCATCGTCTGCGGCAGGTGCGTGAGGGTGTGCGACGAGGTGAGGGGCGACAACGTCCTGACCTTCACCGACCGGGCCGGGCGCGGCCTGATAGGGACTTCGAACGGCACGTCGCTGCTCGAGTCGGGATGCGAATTCTGCGGCGCATGCATCGACGTGTGCCCCACGGGCGCCCTCGTGGAGCGGAAGTACAAGTGGAGCAAGGCCGCCAAGACGGCCACGTCGGTCTGCCCCATGTGCCCCGTTGGCTGCCAGATGACGCTGGAGATCGACGAGCAGGACAGGCTCATCAGGGCCATTCCCGACAGGCACGGGAAGGCCAACCGGGGGCAGGGCTGCTTCAAGGGCAAGTTCGGCCTGGACTTCGTCAACAGCCGGAAGCGCATCACCAAACCCACCGTGCGCGTGGACGGCGAAGCCAGGGAGGCAACGATCGTCGAGGCGCTGGACATGGCCGCCGAGGGGCTTGCGGAGCACAGGGGCAGCGGGTTCGCCCTGCTGGCCTCGCCGATGGGGACCAACGAGGACAACTTCACCGCCCAGAAGTTCGCACGGGCGGTGATGGGGAGCAACAACGTCGACGTATCGTCCAACCTCCGCCCGGAGCTCACCCCCGCCCTGGAGGAGATGCTCGGGGTTCCGGCCGCGACGAACCCGATCTGGGACCTGGAGCAGTCGAAGTGCTTCCTGGTCGTTTCGAGCAACATGACGGAGGAGCAGAACGTCGTCGCGGTGCCCATCAAGAAGGCCCTCAAGGCCGGCGCGTCGCTGGTAGTGATCGACCAGCGGGAGACGGAGCTGACACGCTACGCCGACATATGGCTCAGGCCCGCCCCGGGCAGCGAGACGGCGCTGATCGGCGGGATGCTCCGCGTCATCTTCGAGGAGTCGCTGGACGACCACGACTTCCTGGAAGACCGGTGCGACGGCGTAAAGGCCCTGAAGGACAGCCTGTGGGCCTTCGACCTGACCAGGGTGGCCCCGATGACGGATGTGCCGGCCGAGGACATCCGCCGCGCGGCGCGCGCCATAGCGGAAGGGGACCCGTGTGCCTTCCTGTACGGGCTGGAGACGATAGATGCGGGGCTCAGGGACGCCTGCGTCAGGGGCATCGTCAACCTCGCGCTGGCGACGGGCAACTTAGGCAAGCGGTCGGCTGGCCTCTACCCCCTCTTCCCCGGCACTAATGAGCAGGGCGCCAGGGATGTTGGCTGCGTGCCCGACGGGCTCCCGGGGCACAGGCATCTTGGCGACAACGAGGCGCGCGCAAGGATAGAGAGGGCGTGGGGCTCCACGATACCCGACACGGCAGGCATCCCGGCCACGGGCATGGCTGCCGCCGCAGCCGGCGGTGAGTTGACGGCCATGGTCGTCGTCGGGGGCGACCGGAACCTGACGAACGGCGACCTCGGCGATGTCACGTCAGGCCTGAAGAACCTTGATTTCCTCGTGGTGCTGAGCACCTTCGAGTCCGAGCTCACGGAGATCGCCGACGTGGTCCTGCCTCTCGCGACCTTCGCCCACAAGCATGGGACCTACACGAACCTCGAAAGGCGCCTTCAGCTGCTGGACCCCGCTCTGCGGCCGGTGGGCGACGAGGATACGGAGTGGCGGGCGCTCTCCCAGATCGCCCAGAGGATGGGCGCGGACGGCTTCAGTCACCCGGACGAGGCTTCCGTCTTCGACGAGGTAAACAACATCGTGGGCGCATACGGGGGTATCACCTACGAGCGGCTCCGGGGGGACGGCCTCCAGTGGCCCTGCCTGGCAGCGGACATGGGGGACACGCCCCGCCTGCACGAGGAAGAGGCCCACGGCCGCATGCTGAGCATGTCCAGGATGGCCCTGGCCGACGTGAAGCGGCACTCCGACGCCGATTTCCCCTATCTCCTCGCCCATGGCCGCGTCCTCCACGAAGCCGACCGCACCATGGAGATCGGCACCGTCAAGAAGAAGTCGGTGATTGTGCGGGACGAGGTGATCGAGGTCCACGAGTCCGACGCGGGCAGCATGGGCGTGGCGGAGGGCGACTGGGTCAGGGTGGTCTCGGCGCGTGAGTCCCTACAGGGAGTCGTGCAGCTCACGAGCCCCCTGCGGGGTATGGTGTCCACCACGAGCCTCTTCGGGGAGATGGTCACCGGCCTGGACCGGTCGCGCGACCCGGCCCCGATGCTGGGGGTCGACGGGCTGCCACTGGTGCCGGTGCGCGTCGAGAAGATTGAGCCTGCGGCGGCCGACTGACCCTGCCGTGGCTATCGGCGGATCGAGGTCGGCAATAGCCCGCATTCCTGCCCGCGCCAGATCCTGTCGTGAGGATGCATGGTGAGCTGTGTAGCCTGCGGAGGAAGCAACCCCCACGAGGCGCGCTTCTGCGTGACGTGCGGCGTGCCCCTGGGGTCCCAGGGCGACCCTGGGCCGGATGAGCTGGAGGACCGGCGCACGCTGGCCCCGAAGGAGCTTGGCGACTTCCTCGAGGAGTCCCTAGCGATCTTCCGGGGCAACTTCCGGCCCTTCATCCTCATCTCTCTCGTGGCCCACATACCGGTCCTGGCATTGGCGCTGTTGTCCAGCGGAGACGCCCAGGCCGTCGAGCCGTCCGAGACAGTGGAAGTCGCCGAAGTTCTCGCGGAGCTGGGGGCAGTCCTCGTTGGGACGCTTGTAGTCGCCTTCATCGCGGGCTACTTCAACACCTTCATGAGCGCCGCGTCCGTGATGGCGGTCGGCCAGCA
Organism: Dehalococcoidia bacterium; assembly: GCA_965116315.1. Classification (GTDB taxonomy): domain Bacteria; phylum Chloroflexota; class Dehalococcoidia; order Lucifugimonadales; family CAJWER01. The sequence goes on along the minus strand of OZ220672.1, from coordinate 2,840,034 downwards.
CTACGCCGGGGTGCGGATAGACATCGGCTACTGCCTCAGGAGGGCCTGGTACCGGATCGCCTCGCTTTCGGCAGGCTACGTAGTGGTCGCCTTCGCATTGGTGGGCGCGGGCGTCCTCATTTTCGTCCTGATCGGCATCCCACTGTTCTTCTACCTGCTCGTCGTCTGGTTCTTCTTCGTAGAGTGCATAATGCTCGAACGCAAGAAGCCCATGGACTCCCTCTGGCGGAGCAGGGACCTGGTCCAGGGCAGCTACTGGAGGGTTTTCCTGATCGGCCTCGTCTACACCCTCATCGCGGTGGGCATCAGCGTGGTCGCCGGACTGGCCGACGCGCTCCTGTCGCAGATCAGTCCTATCCTCTCCAGCCTCGTCGTCGCAGGCGTGAGCGCCCTGATCACGCCGTTCCTCTGGATTGGTCGCACCCTCGTATACTTCGACCTGCGCGCCAGGAAAGAGCGGTACTCGATCGACGACCTGGTCTCCGAAACGGGCGTGACTCCGCCGTCCACGGAGGAGGGGGCCGGATGAGCGACACGACCTCTGCTCCCAGGCGGCCCCGTCGCCGGCCGAAGCTCGCCGAGTCGAAGGTCCTGCGACGCCGGGACGTGACCGAGGACCTGTGGTCGGTGTGGATCGAGAAGCCGGAGGGCTTCACCTTCAAGCCCGGCCAGTACTGCACCATCGGCGTGGACGGCATCGAGCGCGCATACTCGATAGTGTCCGCGCCCCACGAGGAGGACCTGGAGCTGTTCATCGAGCTCGTGCCCCCGCCGGACGGCGTCCTCACCCCGAAGCTATATGAGCTGGGGCCCGGCGACACCGTCACCATACGGCCGCGGGCGAAGGGGATCTTCGTATTCAAGCCGGCGCTGTCCAACCACCTGTTCGTCGCGACTGTGACCGGCGTCGTGCCGTACGTGAGCATCCTCCGCGACTACATCCGCCACGGGCGGAGCGGGCACCGCTTCCACGTGCTCCTGGGCGCAAGCTACGCCGACGAGTTCACGTACGACGCGGAGCTGATCGACCTGGCGCGGGGGCGCCCGGACCTCGTGACGTTCGTCCCGACGGTGAGCCGCCCCGACGAGGACCGCAACAGCGCCTGGCAGGGCAGGAAGGGCCGGGTGAACGAGATCGTCGAGGAGTACGCCGAGGCAGAGGGCCTGACGCCCGGCGACACGATCGTCTACGCCTGCGGCCACCCGGGCATGATCGAGGACGTGAAGGCCCGCTTCATCCCGCGCGGCTTCCAGGTCGAGGAAGAGCGCTTCTGGAAGGACGACTGACGCCTGCCGGACGCCCCGTCGTACAAGCCGTTCGCCGGCGGGGCCTCCGCTGAAGGCCCGCATTGACAGGAGGACGCGCTGGCGAACCGACGCATGACTACTCCGGCCCGACGACAGTACCTGCGCATCAAGAAGGAGCACCAGGACGAGATCCTGCTGTTCCGCATGGGCGACTTCTACGAGACCTTCGACGAGGACGCACGGATCATCGCGCGCGAGCTGGAGATCGCCCTCACCTCACGCGAGATGGGCAAGGGCCAGCGTGTGCCCCTGGCGGGCATCCCCTACCACGCGCTGGAGTCGTACCTCGCCCGGCTGATCAAGAAGGGCTACCGGGTGGCCATCTGCGAGCAGACCAGCGACCCGGCCACGTCACGGGGCATCGTGGACCGCGAGGTGGTCCGAATCGTCACGCCCGGCACGGTGGTGGAGGAATCGATCCTCGACCGCAACGCGAACAACTACCTGGCGGCCTTCGTGGTCGAGGACGGGCAGGCCGGGCTGGCCTACGCGGACATCACGACCAGCGAGTTCGCGACGACGCAGATGCCGAGCGAACAGCTGGCCGTCGAGCTGGGGAGGCTCGCCCCCGCCGAGCTGATCGCGCCCGAGGGCCAAGAGGCTACCGAGCTCGACAACGGCGCCGCCGTGACGCCGGTGAACCCCGACGCCTTCCACCCGGAGTGGGCCGTCGAGGGGCTGCTGAGGCACTTCGGCACGGCGTCGCTCGAGCCCTTCGGGTGCGACCGGCTGCCCCTCGCGGCCAGCGCGGCGGGGGCTATCGTCGACTACCTGGGCAGGAACCAGAAGGCGGCCCTGGGCCAGCTCGGCGCCCTCCGCACCTACTCCACCCGCAGCCACATGGTGCTGGACCCGCAGACGAGGCGGAACCTGGAGCTGTTCGAGGGAGGACGCTGGGGCGACGCCGGGGCGTCCCTCATATCCGTCCTGGATAAGACCGGCACGGCGATGGGCGGCCGCCTGCTCAGGCGCTGGCTCGGCCAGCCGCTGCTGGACATCGGGGCCCTTGAGGGGCGGCTCGACGCCGTGGAGTGGCACCATCGCAGCGCCCTCCGCCGGGGCCGCATCACGTCCCTGCTGGCGAAGCTCTCGGACATGGAGCGGCTCACGAACCGGATCAGGGGCGGTGTCGCCTCGCCGCGCGATCTCGCGGCCCTGGGAGAGAGCCTGCGCACGGCTCCCCAGGTACGCGCAGTCATGGAGGAGGACGAGGACGCGCCGCAGGTGGAGTGGATCGCGCGCCGCATATACCGGAACGAGGACGCCGTCCAGCTCATCGAGGCGGCCATAGTGGACGATCCGCCGGTCAACCTCGCGGACGGCGGCGTCATCAGGGAGGGGTTCTCGCCCGAGCTCGACAAGCTGCGAGGCTCGTCCAGGGAGGCGCGGGAGTACATCGCCGGCCTGGAGAGCAAGGAGAGGCAGCGTACCGGCATCAAGTCCCTCAAGGTCGGGTACAACCGGGTGTTCGGCTACTACATCGAGGTCAGCAAGGCCAACGCGGACGCGGTGCCCGAGGAGTACATACGGCGGCAGACCCTGGTGGGCGGCGAGCGGTACATAACCCCCGAGATGAAGGAGTACGAGGCCGAGGTCCTCAGCGCCGACGAGCGCATCCTGGAGCTGGAGGGCTCGCTGTTCCGGCGAGTCTGCGGCCAGATCGGCGAGGCGGTCGGTCCCATCCTCGAAACGGCGGACGCGGTAGCGCAGACGGACGTGTTCGCGTCCCTGGCCGAGGTCGCGTCGCGGCAGGGCTACGCCAGGCCCAGCCTCGACGACGGCCCGGAGGTCGTGATCAGGCAGGGCCGCCACCCCGTCGTCGAGCAGACGCTGCCCCCCGGCTCGTTCGTACCCAACGACACGGCCATGTCGAGCGAGGACGAGCAGCTCATCGTGCTCACCGGCCCCAACATGGCGGGCAAGTCCACCTACCTGCGCCAGGTGGCGGTCATCACCCTCATGGCCCAGGTCGGCAGCTACGTGCCCGCCGAGTCGGCATCCATCGGCCTCGTCGACCGCATCTTCACCCGCGTCGGGCTGCAGGACGACCTGGCGGCCGGGCAGTCCACCTTCATGGTTGAGATGGTCGAGACGGCCGCCATCCTCAACCACGCCACGAAACGCTCGCTCGTGGTCCTGGACGAGATAGGGCGGGGCACCAGCACGTACGACGGCCTCGCCATCGCGCGGGCGGTCGCCGAGCACATTCACAACCACCCCGACCTGGGGTGCAAGACGCTCTTCGCCACCCACTACCACGAGCTGACCGCGCTGGCAGGCACCCTGCCGCGTGCGCGCAACTACAACGTCGCCGTGTCCGAGGACCGGGGCGAGGTGGTCTTCCTCAGGCGCATCGTGCCCGGCGGGGCCGACAGGAGCTACGGCGTGCACGTGGCGAGATTGGCAGGGCTGCCCGGCGGCGTGGTGAACCGCGCCTGGGAGGTGCTGAAGGACCTCGAGGGCGCCCCAGCCTCCGCTGGCGACGGAAATCGCCCGGCGACGGCCAGGCCGGAGCCATCGTCACAGCAGCTCAGCTTCCTCGCCCCCACCCCGGCCGCCGTCGAGAGCCTCAAAGCCCTGGACGTCGCCTCCATGACCCCCATAGAGGCCATCACCAAGCTCTTCGAGCTCCAGGAGCTAGCAAAAAACGGAGACTGAGACGGCCCGTAGTAAGTGTTCAGGCGAGGGGAGGCGGCTCGGCCTCTTCCCCCCGAGGAGACCTTTGAACAACCTGCTATTGCGCGCGCCCATATAGTCGTCGTTCCTGCGGAGGCAGGAACCCAGAGGGGCGAGGGGAGGGGTCTTCTCCCCGGTGCCACTGCGTTACGCAAAGGTCTCCCGAGGGGGAAGATTGAGCCTGTCCTGAGCCTGTCGAAGGGATGGGGGCTCTCGCCTTGCCAAAGAGCAAAGCTGTTCTGCCACGCCAAGTCTGCTCAGATACCGTTCCTGCACCGTCACCGTCACCTCCCGGAGTGCGTGGTAGAATGGGGCGACTCCGACAGGTTCGAGGTGGACTCATGCAGCAAGTAGCAGCACTGCCGACCGCGCCGGGTGAGCTTAGGACGTTGATGCGACGGGGCGAGCTGAGCGGCCTGACGAGCGGCATGGCGCCCGGCCGCGTCCAGGCCAACCTCGTGATCCTGCCGAAGGAGCAGGCCTTCGACTTCCTGCTCTTCTGCCAGCGCAACCCGAAGCCGTGCCCCCTGCTCGAAGTCGTCGAGGCCGGCTCGTCGGAACCGCGCTCGATGGCCCCCGGCGCCGATCTCAGGACCGACCTGCCCAGGTACCGCGTCTTCGAGTACGGCGAGCTCGTCGAGGAGCCGACCGACATCTCCCACGTCTGGCGGGACGACATGGTCTCGTTCCTGCTGGGCTGCAGCTTCACCTTCGAGTCCGCGCTCGTGAACGCGGGGATCCGCATCCCACACTACGAGACGGGCGCAAACACGGCCATGTTCGTCACGTCCATCGAGACCGAGCCCGCGGGCATATTCTCCGGGCCGATGGTCGTCTCGATGAGGTCGATCCCCCAGGACAAGGTCGTGAAGGCCGTCCAGATCACCTCCCGCTACCCGGCCGTCCACGGCGCGCCCGTGCACATAGGCAGCCCGGAGGCCATCGGCGTGGACGACGTGCACACCCCCGACCTGGGCGACGTGGCGCAGGTCGGCGAGGGCGACGTGCCGGTCTTCTGGGCCTGCGGCGTGACCCCACAGGCCGTCGCCATGTCCTCCAAGCCGCCGCTCATGATCACCCACGCCCCCGGGCACATGTTCATCACCGACAGGCTGAACGAGGACGTGGCGGCCCTCTGAGCCGCCCGCGCGCTCCTTAGAAGACGGCCGGGCAGGGCGATATGACATTCGTCAGCACCGACATTGAGGACGTCATCCTCGACAACGACAAGCGCGGCATATCGGCGCTCAGGCCCCACCTGCCCGCGGGGTACGTCGACGAGGCCGCCCGGCTCATCCTCGACAACCCCGGCACGGCGCTCATAGTCACCGGGTTCTACATCATGTGGGCCGACGCGCCCGAGAACGACGGGCCGCCCGGCGCGGTCGCAATCGGCAACGCGCTCCGTGCGGTGGGCAACGACGTGGTCTACGTGTCGGACAGCCACTCGACCTCGATAGTGGAAGGGCTGGTCGACGACGGCTCGAAAGTGTTGGACTTCCCCTTCTTGGGCGACGCGGGGAGCGCCAGCCATGCCGCGGATGTCCTGAGGGAGACCGAGCCGTCGGTGGTCATATCCATCGAGCGGTGCGGCCCCAGCGAGGACGGCAAGGCGCGCAACATGCGCAACGCCGACATCACCGAGTTCAACGCCAAGACGGACTACCTGTTCACGGGCGGCATACCCTCGGTCGGCATAGGCGATGGCGGGAACGAGGTCGGCATGGGCAACCTCGCCGGCGTGATCCCCACCGTACCCACCCTCGTCGAGAAGCCCTGCGTCACGAGAGTCACGAAGCCGGTCATCGCCAGCGTGTCGAACTGGGGCGGCTACGGCCTCGTGGCCGCCCTGTCCCGGCAGGCTGGGCGCAACCTGCTCCCCAGCATCGCCGCCGAGCGCGAGATGGTGCGGCGGTCGGTTGCCCTTGGCGCGGTCGACAGCTTCTCGGGCGAGCGTGTCGATAGGGTCGACGGCTTCTCGCTGGAGGAGAACAGCCGCACCCTCGAGAGGCTGCACGAGCTGATCTCCGCCGGCACCCAGTAGCCCGGCGGCCGCCGGGAGTCAGGAGCCCTTCACATGGCGAGGCTCGCAGGCAGGATCTACGACGCGGCGACGGGCGAGACCGTATCGGCCAGGGTGCACGTGTCCGACTCGACGGGTGCCTTCGTGCATCCCCCGGACGCAATCCTGAAGGTGGGGCCCGGCGCCTCCTTCTTCTACTCCGACGGCGGGTTCGAGGTGGACGTCACCCGGGGCTGGGTCCGCGTCGTCGTGGAGCGCGGCACCGAGTATGCCCCTGCGCGCATCGACCTGGAAGCTCCCGGCCAGGGTGCGGTCACCGTCGACGTGAAGCTCGAGCGCTGGTCGAAGCTGGGCGACGAGGGCTGGCACCCCGGCAACACCCACATCCACTACGACGAGAAGGAGGAGCGGCCCGACGAGCGGCTGCAGCTCGACCCCCGCATCGAGGACCTCAGGATGACCGCCGTGAGCATCCTGAAGCGGTGGGACCTGGAGTACGCGTCGAACAAGTACGCGCCCGGCGTGCTGACCGACTTCTCGTCGGCCCACCACTACGTAGAGTGCGGCGAGGAGAACAGGCACAACGCCGAGGGCAGCCACTCGCCCGGCTACGGCCACATCATGCTGCTGAACATCCGCAACGTCGTCGAGCCCGTAAGCCGCGGGTTGCTTGTCGACGCCTTCGACCCGGACTATCCGCCGCTGTCGTATGCGTGCGACGACACCCACAGGCAGGGCGGCATGGTCATCTGGTGCCACAACGGCCGCGGCATGGAGGCCCCCGTCGCCGCCGCGCTGGGCAAGGTCGACGCGTTCAACCTGTTCGACCCCAACTGGATGGACCCGGAGTACGACATCTACTACAAGATGCTCGACGCCGGCATCAGGATGCCCGCGTCGACCGGCTCCGACTGGTTCATAAGCTCGGCCAACCGCGTCTACGCCCACACGGGCGGGCCCTTCGAGCACGAGCCCTGGTTCGACGCCCTCAAGCGGGGCCGCACCTTCATCACCAACGGCCCGGCCCTGGCGCTGGCGGTGAACGGCGAGCAGCCTGGCGCGGAGATCGAGGCGAATACTGGCGAGCGCCTGCCGGTGCGGGTCGCATGGGACTCCCACTACCCGATCAGCCGCGCCGAGGTCGTGTTCAACGGCCGTGTCGCCGCCGCCGAGTCGTTCCCCGGCGGCCGCACGTCCGGGTCCCTCGAGGCCGACGTGACCGCCGGCTCGGACGGCTGGATCGCCGCCAGGCTGTGGAGCCGGGCACGGGACAGCTTCGCTCAGCCCGTATACGCCCACACCAGCCCCGTATACGTGACTACAGGGCGGGCAGGGCCGGAGAAGCGCGCCGCCGCCGCTTACTTCGATGACGCCATAGAGCGCTCCATCGAGTGGGTGTCGGCGAAGGGCAAGTTCTACACCGACAACCAGCGCCGGGAGGTGGTCGACCTGTTCAGGGAGGGCCAGCAGGTCTACAAGAGGGCCCTCGTCGGCTAGAGGCCCGTGAAGCAGCTTGCCCTCTCGGCGGCGAGGGTGCTGGCCGTCGTTGTTATCCTGTATGTGGCCATCGGCCTTCTGCTCAGGTTCACCAGCGTGATCAACCAGTTCATATACTTCCCCGACAGCACCATCTACCAGGACCCCGGCGACTTCGGCCTGGAGTTCGAGGACGTCTACCTGACCACGTCCGACGGCGTACGCATCCACGGCTGGTTCGTACCGGGCTCCGGCGGGCCGACCCTCCTCTGGTTCCACGGCAACGGCGGCAACATCAGCAACCGCGCCGACAACATCGCCGGGCTGAACCGCCGCCTCGGCGTCAGCATCCTCATCATCGACTACAGGGGGTACGGCCTGAGCGAGGGCTCCCCCGACGAGCAGGGCACCTACCTCGACGCCGAGGCCGCCGTGGCTCACGCCCTCTCCCGGTCGGACGTGGACCCCGACCGCCTGGTGCTGTTCGGCCGCTCCCTCGGTTGCGCCGTCGCGGCGGAGATGGCCGTCAGGCACGACGTCTACGCCGTGGTGCTGGAGTCGCCCTTCACGTCAATACCGGCCATGGCCAGGCGCGCGTACCCGTTCCTGCCCGGCCTCGGCCTGCTCACCGGGAATATGTACGATACCCTCGGCAAGACCGCCAGGATCGAGGCACCGGTCATGGTCCTGCACGGCGACAGCGACGCGATTGTGCCGTTCGAGATGGGCCGCGAGGTGTTCGAGGCAGCCCGGGAGCCGAAGCGCTTCTACAGAATCCGGGGCGCGGGACACAACGACACATACGCCGTAGGCGGCGCACCCTACCTGGACGCACTGGGGTCGTTCCTGGCCGATCCCCATTCGCAGCCATAGGAGGACCGGTAGCATGATACTTCGCCGCCCGGACGTCGACGTGCAGATCAGCGTCAACAAATCGGCATTCCACGCCGGCGACACGGTCGACGCCCAGGTGAGGCTTCTGCCGAAGGCCGACTTCCGCGTCCGCAGCGGGAGGGTCGAGTTCGTCTGCATCGAGACCTGGGTGCAGCGGGTCGACTCCCAGTACGGCCCCTCGTACCACAGGAAGACCGAGGTCTTGAGCAGCGAGGGCGAGTCGTTCATGGAGGGCCAGACCGTCCGGAACGGCGTGCCCTACTCCGCCGACCTCAGGGCGACCGTGCCGCGGGACGCACTGCCGACCCTCCGCGGCGAACTGGTGCAGAAGATCGAGCCAGGCATCGCGTGGCAGGTCAAGATCGACTTGGACGTGGCCAGGGCGCGCGACATCAAGGAGAGCCAGGAAGTCACCGTCGCCGCGACTCCCGCACCCCGCGGTGGCCGGTCGGCCCCGGTCACTGCACGCTCCACGCGCGGGGGATGCCCCCTCATCCTGGAGCTGTCCCGGGACGCGGCCCAGTCCGGGGACCGCATCGACGGCGCCCTCCGCGCCGAACCCCAGGGGGACGTGACCGCGTCCGAGGCCAGGGTCGAGCTCGTCCGGGAGGAGAAGTTCGGCAACACGGCAAAGAACCAGGTCGTCGACCAGGTGACCCTCGAACGCGACCTGTCCCTGCAGTCCGGCAACACCCGCGAGTGGAGCTTCAGCCTCGACGTAGGCCAGGTAGCCATACCAAGCCTGCAGACCGAGAAGTCCTCAGTCAGATGGCTGGTGCGTGCGGTCCTCGACCGCAGCCTCCGCACCGACCCCAAGGTCGAACAGGACATCGAAGTAGCCTTCTAGCGGCGTCCTTCGTGTAGCCGCACTTCAGAATGCAGATGGCGCAACGCGAAACGATCCTGGTCACAGGCGCCACCGGGTACATCGGCGGGAGGCTCGTGCCCCGCCTTGTCGAGGAGGGGCGTCGAGTCCGAGTCCTCGTGCGCGACCGCAGCCGAGCGCTCTCCCGACCCTGGGCCGAGCGGGTCGAGATTGCGGTCGGCGACGTCCTCAGCCCTGGCACGCTCCGCGAGGCGCTGGCCGGCGTGGACACCGCCTACTACCTGGTCCACAGCATGTCCGGTGGCCCCGACTTCCACGAGCTGGACATGCGAGCCGCCCGCGAATTCGGTAGGGCAGCGAGGGAGGCGGGGGTCGGCCGGATCATCTACCTGGGCGGTCTGGGAGACCCCGCAGCCGACCTATCGCCCCACCTGCGCTCCCGCCAGGAGACGGGACAGGCCCTGCGGGAAGGCGGCGTCCCCGTCACGGAGTTCCGCGCCGCCGTGATCATCGGGTCGGGCAGCATCTCCTTCGAGATGGTCCGCCACCTCGTGGAGCGCCTGCCAATCATGGTCTGCCCCCGTTGGATCTACTCCCGCATCCAGCCCATTGCCGTCGATGACCTGCTCGAATACCTGGTCTCCGCCCTCGACACGCCGGAAAGCCGTGGCCGCACCATCGAGATCGGCGGCGAGGACGTGACCACCTACAGGGGGCTGATGCTCGGCTACGCCGATACGAGAGGGCTGAGGCGGCTGCTGCTCCCCGTCCCCGTCCTCACTCCACGGCTGTCCTCCTACTGGGTGCACTGGATGACGCCCATACCCGCTGGAATCACGGGGGCCCTCGTCGAGGGGCTCCGCAACGACGTTGTAGTGACCGATGGCCTTGCCCGCGAGCTCTTCCCCCACATTAGACCCCGGGACTATGTTTCGGCCATTCGCGGCGTGCTCGACGACCTCGACGAGGGGCGGATAGTCACGTCGTGGAGCGATGCCTCGGGCTCGGCCGCCCCTGGGAAACCGGTGCGCCTGGAGTCGCGCCACGGGATGATCGTCGAGCGCCGCCGCCGCACGGTCGCAGCCCCGGCGGATGCCGTGTACAGGGTGTTCACCGGCATCGGTGCGGACCGGGGATGGTACTTCGCGAACTGGGCCTGGCGCATGCGAGGCGCGATGGACCGGCTGCTGGGCGGCGCGGGTCTGCGCAGGGGAAGGCGGCACCCCGACGACTTGCGCGTCGGCGACGCCCTCGACTTCTGGCGGGTGGAGGACCTTCAGCCCGACCGTCTGGTCCGACTCAGGGCCGAGATGAAGCTGCCGGGTCGCGCATGGCTCCAGTACGAAGTGCGCGAGACGCAGGACGGTGCGACACACCTGGAGCAGACCGCGGCGTTCATACCCAAGGGACTCGCCGGCCTCGCCTACTGGTACGCCCTGTACCCCTTCCATGCATGGATATTCGGGGGCCTGGTGCGATCAATAGCCACCCGCGCCGAACGCCTGTCGGACTACGGGCGTCGGTAGTCTGACATTCCGGTGAGACGCGGGAGTGGAGCTTCAGTCTCGACATCCCGCCAAGTCGGCATACCCAGCCTGAAGACGGAAAACCGTCGGTGAGATTGCTCGTGCGGGGACTTCTGGACCGGAGCCTGTGCACGGACCCCAAGGTCGAGCAGGAGATCGCCGTAGCCTTCTAGCGTCTCAGTGCAACGAGAAGCTGGCTAGAATACCAAGGAGTCCCTCAGGCCGTTCGTTGCCTGAGGAAGATAATCAGGTCAAGGTCGCCGGGAGACAACCCCAACTGCGTCAATCTAACGGCTGCCTCGGCTCTGAACTGAGTTCCGTGGTTTACAAGGTGCACGATCAGTTGGCTTAGCGGCTGAACGTTTGGGTTACCGTACTGATCTTTGTAGGCGACTGTCGTAGAGACCGCTTCGTCCGTCAATGCCGAAGAGAAGCGACTCTGGCGATCCTCCTCACTGCGCCACAACTCAGCGAGCTCCTCGAGTGTTCGTATCTCAGTCTCTGCCAACTGGTCCGCTTGCCTAGCGTCGCTTAGTCTATCTGGTGGCAAATCCCCTTCCCAGCGGGCCAGCCATACCAGCTCACCGACCAGAATATGAACAAGCGTAGCATGGAGGCTACCGAAGCTGAGCCCGCCGCTGGCAGCGTAGTAGTCTGACTCCTCAACTTCTTTGGCGCAGTCAATGACTGCGTGGTTTGCCCAACGATTGTAGTCTAGGAGCAGCCCGAAAAAGCCTGCGTCGACTACGGCAGCCTTGTTAACTGTACTCTTCATTTTGCGTCAGATCTGGGTCTCCATGTTGAGGGGATCATGACGGACTCAGGCAATCGCCTACCAGTCAAGGCCGACGGCCCTGGTCAGAAACTCCGAGAACGGCGCGGCGGTGCGGCACGCGTCTGTGTAGATGTCGATGAAGCCCGGCGAGACCACGTCGTCATCGTCGAACGCCGTTCCCGCCGCGAAGGACTTGAGCTTCAGGTAGTCGATGAGCGGGTGGTCGGGGTCGATGCCCTTCGGCGCCCGCTTGAGCGAGTCGCCCTCCAGGTTGAACCTGGACTCGAAGGCCTCGTCGCCCACGATGCGCTCCCACCTGCCGGGGTTCTCCACGATGGCGCCGCGTATCTTCCCCAGCGTCTGCGAGTTCGGCATCCATATGCCCGCCCCGCCGAAGCAGCTTCCCGGCTGCAGGTGCAGGTAGAACCCCGGCCCGTGCACCTCCCGTCCCACCTCGTGGCGAAAGTGTGCGCCCGCGTTCGTCTTGTACGGGCTCTTGTCCTTCGAGAACCGCACGTCCCGGTATATCCGAAACATCGACCCGCCCGACGCCCGCGGGTCCGCCACCATGTGCGGGCTGATGGTCCTGAGCCTCTCGCCGAAGTCGGCCACGAACTCCAGCAGCGGGTTGCGTACGTCCCGCTCGTACCGGGCCTTGTTGGCCTGGAACCACTCCCGGTTGTTGTTCATCGACAGCTCGGCCAGGAACTCGAACAGGGCTGGCGTAAAGTGTGCGGTCGAACCCATCTGTCACTCCTGAAGGGCCTCTCGGACGTCCACGCCCGGCCCGGCTATATGCTGCTCACGATCCCCAGCTCGCCCTCGAGCTCCCACAGTGTCAGGTCGATGGCGTGGACGATCTCGTCCACGTCCCCGCGGGTGATGACCAGGGGTGTGCCCAGCGCGATCACGCCATCCGTAGCACCGAGCAGGACTCCGCGGCTCCTGAGCTTCTCCTTGATCCTGGAGTCGATGCCGAGCTCCGGCGCGAACGGCTCCTTCGTCTTCCGGTCGCTGACCAGCTCGATGGCGCACATCAGGCCGAGGCCGCGCACGTCCCCGACCGTCGGGTGGTCCGCCATCAGCGTCTCGAGCTGCGCCTTCAGGTATGCGCCCGTCTCCGCCGCGTTCTCGACCAGGCGCTCCTCCTCGATGATCTCGATGTTCTTCAGCGCCGCCGCCGAGCAGACCGGGTGCCCGGTAGCCGTGAATACGTGGCGCAGGTGGTTGCCCTCGCCGGCAAACACGCCCGCCACCTCGTCGGTGACGATGGCGGCCCCGAAGGGCAGGTATGTGCTGATCACGCCCTTGGCGACGGCCATGATGTCGGGCACGACGCCCCAGTGCTCCAGGGCGAACATCTTGCCCGTCTGGCCGAATCCGGTCACGATCTCGTCCGCCACCAGCAGCACGCCGTACCGGTCGCAGATCTCCCGCAGCATCGGCCAGTACTCGTCGCCCGGCACCGCTATGGTCCGGGCCGCGACGGGCTCGGCGAACACCGCCGCGACCGTGTCCGGGTCGTTCTCAACGATCAGCGTCTCTATGGCGTCCGCGCACAGTATCGCGGTCTCGGACGGGGTCTCGCCGCCCAGCGCGCACCGGTAAGGGTTGGGTTGAGGCGCGAACAGCAGGCTGGTCAACTCCATCTCGTACCCCTCGCGCAGGCCCGGCGTGCTCGTCCCCATCCAGTGGACGCCGCCCGTCGCGCCGTGGTACGAGCCCTCGCGGCTGATGATCTTGTGGCGGCCCGGCTGGCCCCGGCGGCTGTGGTAGCCCCGCACCATCTTCAGAGCCGTCTCCGTCGCCTCGGACCCGCCGCTGACGGGGAACACCCTGTTCAGGCTGCCCGGCGCGAGCGAAGCCAGCTTCTCGGCCACCATCACCGTCGCGGCCGTCGTCGTGCCCGCGGGCATGAAGCTCAGCCTCTTGGCCTGCTCGAACGCGGCCTCGGCTATCTCGGTCCGGCCGTGCCCGACGCCGACGGACATGTACCCGCCGTTCACGTCAATCCACTCGTTGCCCTCCGAGTCCGTGACGCGAAGCCCCTTGCCCTCGACGGCGACCACCGGTCCGCCCGTCTCGGCCATCTCCGTCCAGTCGCGGTTCGCCATCCACAGGTGGCGCGCCGCCGACTCCCGCAGCTCGTCAGTGCTGGTCATCGAGCGCCTCCACGTCTCCGCTCCAACGGGCGGGACTAACGGCGCCTAGTATCGCACAAGCCGGTTCAACGAAGCGCCGTCCAGCTCGACTGTCGGCGTGCAGATGGGAGAACCCTGTTCGCCCATGACCTGCCTCACACCGGAATAACGCACAGGAAGCGGCGTTCGTCCTCTGCGACGAGCCCTTCCATACCTGCGTCCAGCGTGGCCAACTGTCCGTTTCGCTGCATTGCGGTCGCCACCAATACGGCGTCTGTGATCTGGCGGTATCCCTGGAGACGAGCGCCAATTGTCTCCGGCAGGTGTGCCATGGGCTGGTCCAGGGGCCAGAATGTGTGAGAACCCAGTGTTGTCAGCCTTTCCAGGACTGCGATGGCCTGTAGAGGGGTGACGGTACGCTCCACTGCGCGCGGATTGCAGGACACGCGGACAAAACCCGCCTCCGTCAAGGTGCATGTTGCCCATCCATAGTGTTGGCGCACCTCAAACCATGCCTTGGCGGCGGTGTGGTGCACGTGGTTGGGCCAAGCGAGAGCTACGAGTACGTTGACATCCAGCAGCGCCGTCACGGCCAGTCGCTCAGCGACTGGTAGACATCCTCGCTGGTAATAGGCTTCGCGTCGTCGGCGACGGCGAACACGGTCCCGTCACCGACATCTTCGGCGGCAGGCGTGCCCTTGAAGCCACGCCGCGCCAGTTCAGACAAGGCGGCGCCTAGGCTAGTCCCCTTCCGTTCCGCCAGCGCACGGGCAACCGATAGAACGTCATCGTCAATGGTCACAGTTGTTCGCATAGGAACATCATTGCATCAGCGCATCACTGTGTCAACCCGTAGCATATCAGATTGACACCTGTAAGCGCGCTGCACTAATATGATTCTACGGACGCGGACGGCAGGGCAACGTAGCTCAGAGGTAGAGCGGGCGCTTCATAAGCGCTAGGTCACAGGTTCGAACCCTGTCGTTGCCACCAGGTCTGGTGTGCAGCTGGACGGGACCGGCGGGCTCGGGCGGTTAGCTCAGTGGTTAGAGCGCTCGCCTCACACGCGAGAGGTCCGAGGTTCAAATCCTCGACTGCCCACCACCGGCCGGTAGCTTCCAAGTCCGGGTCGAGATCGTGCCGAAGTGGCGGAACGGCAGACGCGCTACGTTCAGGACGTAGTACCCTTACGGGTGTGTGGGTTCAAATCCCTCCTTCGGCACCAGTCCCCCTCTCCTCCGCGGCTGGACCAGCCGCCCTCTCGTCGACCACGCGAGGCTGCCACCGGCAGGCGTATAATGCGACGTGGGGGCGTCTAACATGCTAGCCGGTCTTCACCGCTGGTTGCCGAGCGTGGGGTTCCTCATCGCGGCGGTCGTCGCCCTGGCGGCCATCGCCCTCGTTCCGGGGCAGGCCCACGCGCAGGAGCCGTCCGCGCCAGGTCCCCAGGCCTTCGAGCCGGAGTTTAGTTCGGGGGAGTGCCCCGGATACCTGGAAGTGCCGCACGACGCAGTCCTCACGTGTGGCTACGTCACGGTCCTCGAAGACCGCGCCAAACCCGACGGCAGGGTGATCGAGCTCTACGTCGTTCGCATTCGTGAGGTATCCGCGATCCGGCACCGCGACCCCGTCATCTACCTCGCCGGCGGGCCCGGGGGAAGCGCCACGCGAGCGACCCAGCGGTTCCTCGATGGGGGGCGGCACCTGTGGACGGGGCGCTATCTCGTGCTCTTCGACCAGCGCGGCATCGGCGGCTCCAGGCCGAGGCTGGAGTGCGCCCAGTACCGGCACGACTACGCCGAAATCAGAAACCGCGACATCGACCCGGACGAGGAGCTGGAGTGGCGTGTGGAGGCACTCCTGGACTGCAAGCGTACGCTCACTGAGAGCGGGATCGACCTGGGTACCTACACGTCGGCGTCCACAGCCGCCGACGTGGCGGACATCGCCTCGGCCATGGACTTCGATTCATTCAACCTCTACGGGTCCTCGTACGGGACGCTGCTGGCCCTCACCGTCATGCGGGACTTCCCCGAGGGTGTGCGAAGTGTCGTCCTCGATGGTGTGCTCCCTCTCCAGGTGAGCTTCTACGAGACCTTCTACGCCGAATGGGCGGCGGCCGTCGATCGGTTCTTCCGCCATTGCGAGGCCGACCCGGCGTGTGCCAGGCGGTACCCGAATCTGGAGCAGGCCCTCTGGGGGGCAGTCGACCGGTACGCGGCCGCCCCGTTCAACCTGGAGTTCTACGACAGGTACGCTGATCGGTCCATCGATGACGAGTTCGATGGGGAATTCGTTGCCCGGCTTCTTGCTTCTTCGCTGAGGAGCGAACGGTTGATCCCGTACCTGCCTTTCCTGGTGAGCGAGATCGCCGCCGGGAACGACTTCGTAGCGGACGCCTGGGCACGGCCGGCAATCCGGTACGTTACCGAACCCATCGACAATTCCGCGACATCGGTGTCGATGGTGTGCTACTCCTATGGCTCGCTTCTCGACCACGCCAAGGTCGCAGCGGACCGGGCGGCCCATCCGAGATTCGTCGACCCGGAACACCGGCACACGCCACCGGCCCTCTGCGATCGTTGGAACGACAGGCCCACCGATCCGATTGAGAGCGAGCCCGTGGCGAGCGATATCCCGACCCTCCTGCTTTCGGGCCAGTTCGATCCGACCACTCCGCCGAGATGGGCCAATCTCGCGGCGGAGACGCTGAGCAACAGCTATTCCTTCGTGATTCCAATGGGGGGCCACGGGGTCGGGTTAGACACTCCATGCGGACGGGAGCTCATGTGGTATTTCCTGCATCGGCCGGACCAAAGCCCCGACTCCTCATGCCTTGCATCGGACCAACCGCAGTTTTCGGACATCTACCTGAACCGCGGCCCCCGCACGATGGATACGCGGGACTGGGGCAACGGTAGTTCGCTAAGGTCGACGCTCTTTCCGGTATACGAGGTGGCCATGGCGTCTTGGGTGATACAAGTGGTGGCCACGACGTCTTCCCTGACACAACCGGTGACCACGGCGTCTTGGCTGATACAAGGGTTGGCCGGAGTGCCTGTGCTGACCGTGTGGCCGCTGACTGTGCTGACCGTATTGCCGCTGACTGTGCTAACCGTATGGCCGATAATCTTCGTGGTAAGTCGCCGGCGTCAGGTGCCAAGCTCGACCAACCGGCTGGCGGGGCCCGCTCGCGTGATTGCCGCCGCAGCGTTGCTGATAATCGCCGGTTTCATCCTATGGGCATACCCTGGTGATGACGCGGACATCGTAAGGAACTTCGGGTACGACACGTCGATGCGCCAGTGGTTCGTCATCCCGTATCTGATAGCGCCCATAGCCATACTCGTCCTGTACCTGGCGTATCGTGCCTGGCGCGAGCGGTGGTGGTCGCTCCTCGGCAGGGTCCACTACACCGTGGTGGCGCTGGCCATCGTATGGTCGCTCGCATTCCTGCGCGTGTGGGCGTTCATCGCGTAGCAACGCAACGGGCTGCGGCTGCTCTGAGTCGGCTTGTCCCTTCCCCCCCCCGAGGGGGAAGGTTAGAGCCTGCCCTGAGCCTGTCGAAGGGATGGGGGCTCTCGCGCTGCAGAAGAGCAAAGCTGCCCGTGGCTCATCGAGTCGGAACAGTTACGTACTCACTTAGCGGCGTCGTCGGAAGATCCAGAACAGGTTCAGCCCAAACAGCCCCGCGGCGACGATCCACAGGAAGGTGCCCAGGGCGGGATTGAACGCCAGCCCCACGCCCAGTCCCAGGTAGAAGACGACGACCGCCAGCACGAACAGCAGTACGTGAGCGACAATCCTGGCTATTGCGATGCTCATTGCGGGACCATTCTACCAACACCCCGCCACGCCCTTAGAGACTATCTCAAGACTCCCTCGGCGAGCCTGGGCCCGGGAAGATCGTTCGTCCTGAGCCTGTCGAAGGACAGTGCTCAGCAGCGCACACTGGCCATCGCGCATTGTCGTCCCGAAGCGTCAGCGAGGGACCTGGGGCGGGGTCGGCCGCTGCCAGATTCCACCTTTGGCCGTCCCCGGAATTCGCTGAAAACACCCGTGCTAACCCTATTGACAACGCACATGCGTTCCGCTATTATGTTCGGCGTCTACCCCCAGGGCCAACGGCGCTCCGGCCGCCAAGCCTCCAAAGCACAAGGCGAAAACCTGCACCCCCATGCAAGCGGCGGCCGGAGCCCAAGCCCCATCCCCAGGCGGCCCTTGCTTTCCCATTCGTTGCCGCGCGGTACTTGAAGCACGTTCGGCCTGAGCCTGCCTGTCCTGAGCTTGTCGAAGGGTCGAAGGCCAGTGCTCACCAGCACAACCATCATGTGGAGCAGGTGCTTGAAGTTACGTTCGGCCTGAGCTTGTCGAAGGCCAGTGCTCAGCAGGACAGCCATGCGCCGGAGCAGTTACTTGAAGGCCTGTCGTAGGGCAGAGGAGCCGCCTCCCCTAGTTCAGTCGCTAAACAGTCCTGCCGAACTCGCGCTCCAGCCTGGCCGACGTCAGGTGGATCATGGTCGGCCTGCCGTGGGGGCAGGTGTGCGGCTGGCGGCACGCCTCGAGCTGGCGCATCAGCTCCGACATCTCGTGCAGCGTCAGCGTCTCGTTCGCCCGGATCGCCCCGTGGCAGGCGATGGAGTAGGCCGCCCGCTCCTCCCAGCTCTCGAACCCGCCGCCCTCGGCCATCGTGTCCAGCACGTCCTTCAGCGCCTGGGCCGGCTCCGTGCCCGACAGGAGCGACGAGACTGCGCGGATCATGTAGGTGCGGTCGCCGAAGTGCTCGACGACGAATCCAAGCCCCGAGAGCAGCTCCTCCTGCGCCTGCAGCAGCTCCTGCTGGCGGGGGTCCAGCTCCACCGTCTGCGGCTCCATCAGGCTCTGGGAGTCCGCGCCCTTCGTCCGGAACTCGCCCGTCACCCGCTCGAAGACGACCCGCTCGTGGGCCGCGTGCTGGTCGACCAGGTACATGCCGTCGGGACCCTCCGCCGCGATGTAGGTGCCCTGCACCTGCCCCAGGACCCGCAGCGCCGGCAGCGCGGCGTGGGGCAGCGTCTGCGATGGGCCTGGGTCGGGTTGTGCCGCCCGCGGACCCTCGCCGCCCTCCGGCGCGTCCGCTCCCAGCAGCAGCGGGGACTGGGGCCGCTCGTCGGCTCCGAGCAACGGAGGCTGGGCGGGATGGCTTCCCGGCGAGGCGGAGGTATGATCGGACGCGGCAGCCGGCGTCTCCCCGACCTCGGGCACGGGAGACCCGGCGACGAGGCTGGCCCTCACCGCCTGCTGGACCACCGAGAAGACGGGGCCCTCCCGCCGGAACCGTACCTCGACCTTGGACGGGTGCACGTTGACGTCGATCTCCGCGGGCGACGCCAGCACGTCGACGACCGCGATGGGGAACCGGCGCTCCATCAGGAAGCCCCGGTAGGCGTTCAGGATCGAGAACGTCAGCGTCCGGTCCTGCACCCAGCGCCCGTTCACGAAGGTGGTGATGTGGCTCCTGTTCGAGCGCGAGATGGAGGCCGGGCTGACCATGCCGTACAGCCCCGGCCTATCCTCGCCGCGCTCCACGTCCACTCCCAGCATCGCGTGGGCGACGTTTGCGCCGTACACGTCCGCGAGCACCTCGCGCAGGTCCCCCGAGCCCGTCGTGCTGACGGCGGCCCTGCCGTCTAGCGTCAGCTCGAACCTCACGGCCGGGTAGGCCAGGGCGTAGCGCGACACGACCGCCTGGATCCGTGAGGACTCCGAGGCGACCGATCGCATGAACTTGCGGCGGGCCGGGAAGTTGGCGAAGAGCCGCTGCACGGTCATCGTCGTGCCCGCGCCCGCCCCCGCGGGACCGGCGGACACCGTCTCGCCCTCGTTCACCTCGACGCGCGCGCCCTGGGGGCTGTCCGGCGTCCTGGAGACGAGCGTCACGTGCGAGACAGCCGCGATGCTAGGCAGCGCCTCGCCGCGGAAGCCCAGCGTCGATATCGCCTCCAGGTCCGGCACGTCCGTGAGCTTGCTTGTGGCGAACCGCTCGAATGCCAGCACGGCCTCGTCCGAGGCGATGCCCGACCCGTTGTCGGCCACCCTGATCTCGTCCAGGCCTCCCGCCGCGATGCTGATCCTGACGTCGGTGCTGCCGGCGTCGAGGGAGTTCTCGACGAGCTCCTTGACGACCGACGCCGGACGCTCGATTACCTCGCCGGCCGCGATCTTGGACGATACGTCCTCGGGCAGCAGTCGTATGGGCACAGGTCTCTTCTCCGCTAGCCTACGCCTCCGCCGTCCATTATCAGCGGCGTGCCGGTCACGAACGATGCCTCGTCGGATGCCAGGAAGACTACGCCCGCGGCTATCTCTTCCGGCTGGCCGACCCGCCTCATGTAGCTGCCCTCCGCGGCCTCACGGTAGAAGTCCTCCTCCGATGCCCCCACGAAGGCGCGGTGGCGCTCCGAGGCCGGCGTCCGCACCGAGCCCGGGCACACGCAGTTGACGCGAATGTTGTCCGGCGCAAGGTCCATCGCCAGGCACCGGGTGAGCTGCAGCAGCGCGCCCTTCGACGAGTTGTACGGCACGAACCCCGGCTGGGCGATGAAGCTGCTGACAGACGCGATGTTGACTATCGACCCGCCTCCGGCCGCCTTCATGTGCGGGACCACATGCCGCACGGCGTTCGCGGGCCCCACCAGGTTGACGCTCAGGACCCGGTGCC
Organism: Dehalococcoidia bacterium; assembly: GCA_965116315.1. Lineage (GTDB taxonomy): Bacteria > Chloroflexota > Dehalococcoidia > Lucifugimonadales > CAJWER01. Next base: position 2,819,689 of record OZ220672.1, on the reverse strand, counting down.
AGTCGTCCTGCGTCACGTCTTCGATCTTGCCGAATACGAAGGCCGCCGCGTCGTTGACGAGTATGTCGATCCTGCCGAAGGCCCTGATCGTCGCCTCGACCATCGCCGCGATGTCCGGCTCCACCGAGACGTCGGCCCTGATGTAGGTGGCGATTCCGCGGGATTCCTGGATGAGCCGTAGGGTCTCCTGGCCGCCCTCGATGTCGATGTCGCCTATGGCGACCAGCGCGCCTTCGTCGGCGAACCGCTGGCAGATCGCCCGGCCTATCCCCGACGAGCCCCCCGTCACGATCGCCACCTTGTCCTTCAGTCTCATGCCTGGCCTCCGGTCTTCATGTTCGGTGTGTTACCAAAATTATCGCATCCGGCGGGCCCGCTGTTCCACGCGAATGATGCTCCTGTTAGCGGTGAAGTGCGAGGACTGGGTAGTGTTGACGATTACGCGGAATCTAGCCAGTCAGCTACTCATCCTGTCATTGCTATGAAATCAGCGCCCTACCACCCACCATGTCGTCCCGAGCCTCCTGGCGAGGGACCTGGGGTGGGGTCGGCCTCGACCATGCTAAGAGACGACGTCATTCTCATCACCGCGTGCGGCCTCAGCCGGTGTGGAACACCTCTTCCAGCTCGACCAGCATCTGGTCGGGCCGCGCGCCGGGCGGTATCTCGAAGAACGGCGCCATCATCTCCTGCCAGCGCCGGTTGGCGTCCTCATTCTCCATCCCGGCGAGGGAAGCGGCGAGGCTCTCCTCGGCCTCGAAGTAGCCGAACAACAGCCCGTCCTCGCGCATGAACAGCGAGTAGTTGTGCCAGCCATTCCGGGCCAGCGCGTCGAGCATGTCCGGCCACACGGCCTCGTGGTGCTCCTTGTACTCCTCCAGCATCCCTTCCTTCACCTTCAGCAGGAACCCCACTCGCTTCATTGCCCGTCTCCTCTCAGCCCCGGTCGCCCAGCGGCTTGTGTGTTAAGTGTTAAGTGTCGAGGTGAGGCGGCTCGGCCTCTTCCCCCCGAGGGGGAAGATTGAGATGGGGGCTCTCGCGCTGCCGAAGGGCCAAGCTGCCCACGTCTCTCAAACCTGACCAGTTGCCTTGTGTGCGATGGCCTTGTAGTGCTCGTCGGAGATGTCGTACGGCCCGTCGGCCGCGAGCCCCGCCGACTCCACTATGCCCGCCAGGGTCTCGTACGTGATCCCCGACGTCCGCCGCTGGTCCGCCTTCCACTGGATGATGACCGCCTGTCCGCCGGGCTTCAGCAGCCGGGCTATGTCCCGCGCTATGGCTTCGCGGCCTTCGTCCGTGTCCGGGTAGTGCAGCACCAGGAAGCAGAGCACGAAGTCGGCCACGCCGTCGGGCAGGGGAGCGTCGGAGCCGCCGTTCCACACGGCCTCCACGTTCGAAAGCCCGGCCTCGGCGCACCGCCCAGCAACCAGCTCGACCATGCTCGGCTCCTTGTCGACGGCGTACACCTTGCCGCTCGGACCCGCCAGCTCCGCCGCCGCCAGCGTCAGGTACCCGGGGCCGCAGCCGTAGTCGACGACCGTATGCCCGGCGCCCATGCCGTGGGCCGCCAGCACGTCGCGCGGGTCGACGCCCGCAAACCTGGACCCGTCCAGCAGGCGCTCGATCCACTCCTTGCTGTAACGCTCGCTCATTCTGCCCCCAGCCTCACGGCCTTGATCTTGTTGTTGAACCTGTCCGAGACCAGCAGCACGTCGCTCCCATACAGACGCAGGCCGTTTGGCGCGTTCAGCCTCGCCTGCACCCCCGGCCCGCCGCCGCCGGAATCTCCGGCCTCGGGCCCCCCGGCCACCGTCTCCAGCCTGCCTCCCGGACCGATGCGCCGCACCCGGTTGTTCCCCGTGTCGGACACATACACGACGCCCTCCGGGGAGACCTCCAAGCCCCACGGCTCGTTCAGCATCGCCCGGTCGGCGGGCGTGCCGTCCTCCGAGAAGCCCCGTGCGCCGGTGCCCGCAATTGTACCGATTATGCCCGCCCCGTCGATCATGCGCACCACGTTGTGGTCCCGGTCGCTGAAGTACAGGTTCCCCGCGCCGTCGAACCTGATCGCCGTGGGTGCCCCCACCCGCGCCTCGACGGCAGGCCCGCCGTCGCCCGAATAGCCCGGCGTGCCGGTGCCCGCGACCGTCTCGATGATGCCGGTCGAGGCGTCGATGCGCCTGATCCGCCCCGCCTCGCCGTCGCCGGCGTAGATGTCGCCGTTCGGCCCGTGCTCCACCGACAGCACGTGCACCAGGTTGGCGGCGATGGCCGGGCCACCGTCGCCCCGGTCCCACTTCTCGCCCGCGCCGGCCACGACCCGGATCACGCCGTCCTCGTCCACGCGCCGCACGTGACCGTGCCTCGTGTCGGCTATGACGACCCGCCCCCGCGAGTCGACCGACACGTCGTGTGGGTTGCCCAGGTACGCCTCCGTTGCCGGCCCGTTGTCGCCCCCGTGGGCCCGCGCGCCGTTCCCCGCCACGGTGCGGATTACGCCCGTCTCGGGGTCGATTGCACGTATGCGCTGGTTCCACACGTCCGCGACGTATATGTGGCCGTCGGGACCGACCGAGAGGCCGCCCGGCCCTCGCAGGAAGGCCCCGGTGGCATCCTCGCCGTCGTGTACGCTCGTCCCGCCAAGCACGGTGGTGACGATGCCGGTCTCGGCGTCGTACCGCCTGGCCCTGCCGGAGCAGTCCGACCACAGCACCGTGCCGTCCGGGTCGGCCCAGAGCCCCACCTCGCAGGAGTTGCAGCGCGTCTCCGGGCCGGGCAGCCCCTCCTCGCCGAATCCGGGCGAGCCGGTGCCCACCAGCGTCTCGACCACGCCAATCTCGCCGTCCACCCTGCGAATCCTGAAGCCGTACTTCTCGCCCACGTACAGATTGTCGTTAACGTCCACGTAGATTGAGTCCGGCATAAAGACGCTGGCCTCGACCGCCTTCCCGCCGTCGCCGTTCGACGCCGCCTGCCCGTTGCCGAACACCGTCGTGACCGTACCGGACTCCATGTCGATCTTGCGTATCCGGTGGTTAGAGTTGTCGCACACGTACAGGTCGCCCCGCGAGTCGAATGCCAGGTGCTCCGGATGGTGGAAGCCTGCCGTGTCCGCGGGGCCGCCGTCGCCGTGGTAGCCGCCCATGCTGAGGCCCGGCCCCGACGCCGGGCGGCTGGCCCCGTCCTCCGACGGGTGGTGGCGGGCGTCCCACCCCGCGAATCTGTCGATGACGCCCGTCCGTGCGTCGATGCGGCGGATGTTGTTCGCCCACTCGCTCGAAATGAACACGTTGCCGTCCCGGTCGATGGCGATGCCGCAATGCGTGTCCAGCTCCGCCTCGACCGCGGGCCCGCCGTCGCCCCCGCGCCCCTTCGCACCGCTGCCAGCTATGGTCGTGACGATGCCCGTGGACGCGTCGATTCGCCTGATGGTGCCGTTCCCCAGGTCCGAGACGTACAGGTTGCCGTCGTCGTCTATGCGCAGGTCGTGGGGCTGGTCGAACCGGGCCTCCGACGCGGGCCCGCCGTCACCGGAGTTGCCGGGCACGCCCGTCCCGGCAAACTCGTGCAGGACCCCGTCCGTGTCGATCCGCCAGATCCTGTGCCCCCAGTAGTCGACGACGAACAGGTCGCCGTCTGCGTTCCGCCCGATGCCCATCGGCCATCCCGCGGGCGCATCCCGGGCGGGCACCCCCTCGACGTACCCAACCCCGGCAATCGTAGTTATGCTGCGGGGCGCCATCCCCGCAAACAGCTCGCTCAGGCTCAACTCCCCACTTCCCTATTCACCATTCACCATTCACAATTCCTTCCCGAACAGCACCACGTTCTCAGTCGGAAAGCTCGGCTGCCACCCATACGCGTCCGCGATCCACAGCATGGTGCGCCTGCTGTAGAACGCTATGTGCGTGGGGTCCCTGTGATAGTACCACTCCGGGAAGTCCGCCCAGTCGTCCAGCATCGCCGTCATCACCCCCAGCCATCCTTCGCTTCCCAGCAGGCCGTCCAGCTCGCGAAAGCTCTTGGCCGGGTCGTCGAAATGCTCCGCCGTCTCGGTGCACACGATGAAGTGGTAGGTGTGCCCCAGGACCGCCCTGTCGGCGTGAAAGTGCTTGTCGTAGACCGACGCCTCGAACCCGTCCTCCGCCATCATCGCCGCCAGGGCTGGACCGGGGCCCGCGCCGTAGTCCAGCCCCTTCGAGCCGGGTCGGAGGCGCGGCTTCAACCGGCCCCACAGCCGGTCCAGGAAGGCGCGGTAGTCGGGGTCGTCCGGGTCGTTATTGTGCTCCAGGTACCTCTTCCGCTCCGCCTCGGCGCCGACGTGGAATCGGCGGGGCACGGACACGAGGTCGCACACAACGCAGTGCACGAAGTCCCGGCTCATCGCGCGGTTCCGCACGCTATGAAACGGCGATGTTACCGAGCCGCACAGCGGGCACGTGTCAGGCACGACCACTCAGGCGCTGCACGAGCTCCCGTGGCCCGGACTTCAGGACCTCCAGAGCCTGAGCCCCCCGGCACCCAGTATGGGCGGCAGGATCGCGTCGATTATCGCCCAGATGGTCCAGTCCTCCAGGGTCTCATGCTTGACGAGGTGGGCGGCCCAGTTCGAGAAGAACAGCAGCAGCAGCACGACGGTGGCGAAGAAGGCGACGTTCACGCTCACGTAGCGCTTCAGGTCGGCGTCGTCTCCCTCCTTGCACAGGCTCCACTTGTCCCAGCAGCTCGCGGCGAATGCGATGAGTATCGCAACCGCCATGAAGAAGTCCAGGACATCCCATATTGGGTACCCGCTCTCGTTGTCGAAGAAGAAGGGCGTGATGATGAAGTTCACGGCGACAGCAAGCGCTATCACCATCAGATAGCCCCCAAGTACGCGCTGAAGGGTTTGCATCTCGATCTCCTCCATCGGACTGCCCGCAGGCCAAGCCAGCCCGGCAGGCGTTCGGCCGCATTATACAACCCGCTTCGGCTACGCCCCAGAAGGACTGTCGCCCGCTCAGATCGTAGGGGCGGGTTTCAAACCCGCCCTCGGCCTAGCCCATGGGACAGATTGCCTGCGTCCTCAACCCAACTCAGGATTGGCGGATGGGCTGTTCCAGGTAGATGGTGTTGCCCTCGGGGTCCTCGAACCCGGCGACCTTCGAGCCCCAGTGACCCTCCGATAGCGGGTGGGTCACGACAAGCCCGGCTTCAGTCACTGCGCGCAGGCTCCGTTCGATGTCTCCGCAGGCGAACACCAGCGAGACACCGGAAGCGGCCTCGTCGGACGCGGTGAGGACAAGCGACGCCCCGGCCATCTTGAAGCCAGCGCCCCAACCGGCGTGGTGGAACTCCTCGTCGAATCCCAGCACGTCCCTATAGAAGGTCCGCATGCCCTCTAGGTCCTCAACCTTGACGAACACCTCGTCCAGCCTGTCGACGGTCTCTGCAAACATCGCTCCACCTCCCTCTCAGGCGGTCACCGTTCGAGATTCAGCCACTCTGCCTCGTCGGGTGTGACCTGCACCGTGAGAGCCTCCAGCGACGACGCGGTCTCCCGCATCGTCGCCGGCCCGATGATGGGGAACACGGGGAACGGCTGCGCCAGCACGTACGCAAGCGCAATGGTCGTCGGCTCCACGCCCTTCTCTGTTGCGAGTACACGGGCCCGCTCCCGGCGCTCCACGTTGTCGTCGCTATGCCACGATGCAGGGAAGCTGCCCGGTCCGTCCGTCGCGAAGAACCCCTGGGCCTGGCTGGACCATGACAACAGCGGGACCTGCCGCGCCTCCAGCCACCGCCTGGACTCCGGGTCCGACGCCGCGACGCAGCCCTCCCACGGCGGCTCGAGCATCCGGGCCAGGCTGAAGTTGTTGCTCAGGATGGCGAACCCCGTCCTACCATGCTTCGCCGCGTACTCGTTCGCCTCCTCGAACCGGGCGATGGACCAGTTCGATGCCCCGAACGCCCGGATGCGGCCCGCGGACGCATGCTCGTCGAGCACGTCCACGAACTCACCGGCCGGCACCTCCGGGTTGTCGCGGTGCAGCAGGTACACGTCCACGTAGTCCGTGCCCAGCGCGTCCAGGCTCTCCGCAAGCTGGGTCGTCACCACCTCCGGGTAGCAGTTGGGGGTGTGCGCCCCCTTCGTCACCACGACGACCTGCTCGCGCACGTCCCTGTTCCGAAGCCACCGGCCCAGCGTCGCCTCCGACCGGCCGCTTCCATACGTCCGCGCCGTGTCGAAGCACGTCCCGCCCAGCTCGAAGAAGTCGTCGTACATCACCGACGCGTGCCGCAGGTCGTGCCGGTTAAGCGTGCCCATCACGGTCCGCGACACCGGCTTGTCGACGCCGTCCACGCTGCCGTACGTCATCGTGGCCCCGCTGCGACGTGCGAGAGGCCTGCCGTGGACTGGCACCGTCAGCGCCTCGGGTCGCTCCGCCTCGTACTCCACGCCGATGGCCTCGCGCCACCGGTCCAGCGTCCGCATGTTCGCCAGCGAGTCCTCCCACGTCATGCCGGGGAAGCGGGCCTCGCGGCGGTCGATGTTCTCGGCAACGTGGTCGGCCTCGATCGCGTACAGCCACCGGCGGGTCGTGACGGGCACCCGCTCGGGCTCCCCGTCCGCGCGGTGGACCTCGATTTGACTCGTCCCGCCCTCGCGCCCGCTGCAGAACCACGGCTCCGGCACGACGATGTGCCCCTCCGTGCCGTAGATCCTCACCTCGCTGCCCACGGCCAGCCGCACGGCGCACGAGACCTCCGCGACTATGTCCCCGTCGAACAGCAGCGTAGCCGACGCGTACTCGTCGACGCGGCTCTCCGGCCCGACGTGCCCTGCCGCGTGCACCTGCCGGGGCTCGGCGACCTCGACGCCGAGGGCCGTCGCGGCCACGAGCCGGCTCATCGACACCGTGTAGCAGCCCACGTCCAGGATGCCGCCGCCCCCGAGCCTGTTGGCGATGTGCCGCTCCTCCAGGTCGAGGGGGAGCCGGAAGCCGAACGTCGCCCGCACCAGCTTCACGTCGCCGATGACCCCGCTCCGCAGCAGCTCCACCAGCCTCTCCGTCTGCGGGTGGCAGCGGTACATGAACGCCTCCATCAGGAACACGTCGCTGCGCCGCGCCGCCTCCACGACGGCCATGGTGTCCGCCTCGTTCAGCGTCATCGGCTTCTCGCACAGGATGTGCTTGCCCGCCTCGGCGCACTTGATAGCCCACTCGGCGTGCATCGGGTGCGGCGTCGAGACGTAGACGGCGTCGACGCCCGCATCGTCCACCAGCGCCTCGTAGGAGGCGTGCCTGCGCTCGACCCCGTACGTCCCGCCGAACCGCTCGGCGTTGGTCTCAGTCCTGCTCGCCACGGCAACCAGGTCGCCCGTGTCCGTGTGCTCCAGGGCCTCCGCAAAGGCCGCGGCGATCTTCCCAGTCCCGATGATCCCCCACCGAAGCGGCCCGCCCATATCAGCTACCTCCGTACATGTTCAGAGTCGAGGGGACGCGGCTTGTCCCTTCCCCCCGAGGGGGAAGGTTAGGATGGGGGCTCTCGCCCTGCCGAAGGGCAAAGCCGCCCCTGTCTCATCAACCCTGGACACTTATCTATCTCCCGTCTCCGTCCCGGCGACGGGCAGATGATACACTGCATAGCCGTTCCAAATGGAGGTGAGTCTTGAAGTCTGCCCTGCTCGTATGGGGAGGATGGCCGGGACACTCGCCGAAGGAGTGCGCCGAGATCTTCGGCCCGTGGCTCGAAGGCCAGGGCTACGACGTCCAGGTGTCCGACACACTGGACGCATACTCGGACGCCGGCAGGCTGAAGGAGCTCAGCCTCATCGTACCCATCTGGACGCAGGGCGAGATCACCCGGGAGCAGGAGGTGAACCTCCTGGCAGCCGTACACAGCGGCGTGGGCATATCGGGCTGGCACGGCTGCATGGGCGACTCCTTCCGCATGAGCACCGACTATCAGTTCATGGTCGGCGGCCAGTGGGTCTCCCATCCCGGCGGCTACATCGACTACGAGGTCAACATCGTCGACCGCGGCGACCCGATCACCGCCGGGCTCGACGACTTCAGGATGTCGACCGAGCAGTACTACATGCACGTCGACCCCAGCAACGAGGTGCTGGCGACGACCACCTTCTCGGGCGACCAGCAGGTCAGCAGCACGGCCCCCTACGAGGGTTCTTGGATCGCGGGGTGCGTGATGCCCGTCGTCTGGAAGCGCATGTGGGGCAAGGGCCGCGTCTTCTACTCGTCGCTCGGCCACAAGCTCGACGACTTCGACGTGCCCGAGGTTATGGAGATAACGAAGCGCGGCATGCTCTGGGCCTCCCGTGACTGACAGGCCGCCCCTCGGGATAGGCGTAATCGGCTGCGGCAGCGTCAGCAACCGGTACTTCCGCCACCTGCCCGTATACGACCACGTCCGCGTCGTCGGCTGCGCCGATATGGTCCACGGGCGCGCCGTTGCCGCCGCCGGGACCTACGGCATCCCCAGGGCCTACTCCGTCGCCGAATTGCTCGCCGACCCGGGCGTGGACCTCGTGCTGAACCTGACGCCGCCCCAGCACCACGTCGAAATAATGCTCGCGGCCATACGCGCCGGCAAGCACGTCTACTCCGAGAAGCCCCTCGCCGTCGAGAGAGCGGGCGGCGCGCAGATCGTGCGCGAGGCCGCCAGGGCAGGCGTGATGGTGGGTTGCGCGCCCGACACGTTCCTGGGCGCGGGCATACAGACTAGCCGCATGGTCCTGGACGAGGGCATGATCGGCGAGCCGATAGGCGCGTCGGCGTCCTTCACGAGCCCGGGCCACGAGCACTGGCACCCCAACCCGGGCTTCTTCTACCTGCGCGGCGGCGGGCCTGTGTTAGACATGGCGCCGTACTACTTCACGGCCCTCGTCGTGCTGCTCGGCCCGATTGCCAGCGTCACCGGGCTCGCAAGGATCACCAGCGAAGTGCGGACGAGCGACCTGCACCCGGGCGTGTCGTTCCCGGTCGAGGTGCCGACGCACGTGGCCGGGCTCCTCGAGTTCGCAGCCGGCCCGCCCGCGACGGTCACCATGAGCTTCGACGTGTGGGGATCGGAGTCACCCCGCATAGAGGTCTACGGCACCAGCGGCACCCTCAGTGTCCCCGACCCCAACAACTTCGGCGGCCCGGTCAGGGTGAAGGTGGGCAACGGCCAGTGGGAGGAGGTGCGGCTGCGGTTCGACGAGGGAGGACGCGGCATAGGCGCCGCCGAGATGGCATCGGCGATCGCCGAGGGCAGGCCCTCCCGTATCGACGCAAGCCTCGCCTACCACGTCCTCGACGCCATGCAGGCCCTCCACGAGTCCTCCGACCAGCACAACCCCATCCACCTGACATCAACCTGCACCCGCCCCGCCCCCCGCCAATCCGGCCGCCTGTGAGCGCGAAGCCCCCCCACTTCCGTCATTACTGTAAGGGTAGCCCCGGCCACTCCACCATGTCGTCCTGAGGAGTCTCCGACGAAGGACCTGGGGCGGGGTCGGCCTCAACCATGTCACGGAGCGACGGCGTTTTCCTCCCCCTGTATGGCATTCGCACGGTCATGGTGATTCCGGCCTCGATCCGGATTCCTGTCCATAAGAACCGTCTCCCATCCAGTCCCCGAACCTGTGCTATATTCCGGTGACCAACGAGGTTCTAACACGGATATGCCTGGGAACACTGACAGCAGACAGACGCTTGCCTATCCGATAACGCTCGAAGCTGGCGACGGCACCCTGCTAGCGACCTCCCCAGACTTCCCGGAGCTGACCACCTTCGGAACCGACCGCGAGGAGGCCGTAGCACGCGCAGTCGACGCAATGGAAGAAGCGATAGCGGCACGAATCCACGACCGCAGGGACATTCCCATGCCCTCAGGTGGCGATACCTGCGCCGTGCTGCCGACGCTGACCTCTGTCAAGGTAATGCTGTATCAGGGGATGAGAGAGCAGGGCATCGGCAAGGCGGAGCTGGCCCGCCGGCTGGGATGGCACATGCCGCAGGTGGACCGCGTACTCGATGTCCAACACCGGTCGCGCCTGGACCAGATGGACGCCGCCCTGGGCGCAATAGGACGCCAGCTCCACGTAACGGCAGCAGCTACACCGGAGCCTGGGGTGGCTGTCGCCGGCAATCAGGCCAACGGCTCGAATTAGATCGGCGGGGCCAAGCCAGTAGCTATCAGGAGCACCACAATGACTCCCCTCGATAGAGCCAACATACACAGTACCGGCGTCCACGTCACCCGTGTGGGGATGGGCGGCGCGCCCCTAGCAGGCCTGTACACGGCCGTCGAATCGGCGACGGCCGTCGAAACGGTACGCCGCGCCCACGAGCTCGGCATCGGCTACTTCGACACCGCGCCCCTGTACGGCAGCGGCCGCAGCGAGATGCTGTTCGGCGAGGCCCTGGAGACCATCCCGCGCGGCGACTACGTCCTGTCCACCAAGGTCGGGCGGCTGCTCGAGCCGGTCGCCGGGCAGCCCGAGAGCGATCAGTTCGTCGACCTGCCCAGCCTCGAGCCCACCTACGACTACTCGCGCGACGGCGTGCTCCGGTCCATCGACGAGAGCCTCGCCCGCCTGCGCCTGGACCGGGTCGACATCGTCATGATCCACGACCCGGACGACCACTTCGAGCAGGCCCGAGACGAGGCGTTCCCGGCCCTGTACGACCTGCGCTCGCAGGGCGTCATCGGCGCCATCGGCGCGGGTATGAACCAGTGGGAGATGCTCGCCCGGTTCGCCCGCGAGGCCGACCCCGACTGCTTCCTGCTGGCGGGCCGGTACACCCTCCTGGACCAGTCGGGCCTCGACGAGCTTCTGCCGATATGCGAGGAGAAGGACATCGGCATCGTCCTCGGCGGGCCGTACAACAGCGGCATCCTTGCGTCCGACCTCTCGGACGACACGACCTTCAACTACCTGCCCGCGCCCCGCGACATACTCGAGAAGGCCCGCAGCATCAACGAGGTCTGCGACCGCCACGGCGTGCCCCTGAAAGCTGCGGCCCTGCAGTTCGGCCTCGCCCACCCTGCGGTCGCCGCCACCATACCCGGCGCGCGCTCGATAGACGAGCTGGAGGAAAATCTGAGGATGGCGGCCCATCCCATCTCCGCCGACCTGTGGGAGGAGCTCCGCGCCGAGGGCCTGATTCACCCCAACGCGCCCGCGCCCTGACGGTCGGGGGATACTACCTGACTCTCCTGAGCACTGCCCTTCGACAGGCTCAGGGCGAACGAAATCACTCCGGCTATCGCCATCCCTGGGTCGCTAGAGAAGCTCGGCCTTCAGCTCCGGCGCCACGAAGTTCTTGTCCTTCGCGTAGACCTGCAGGCGGCCCCTGGTGTCGCAGACGATGACCCGGTCCTGGTCGTCGACCTCGATGCCCGTCGGTCGCTCGAACAGACCCATCGGCACGTAGTCCTTGACCTGCTGGAACGCGACGATCGTCGACGAGTCGCGCCTGATGATGTACTCGCCGGCCTTGGACAGCTGTATCGCGTCGCCGTATAGCGCCGCTATCACGTCGCCCTCGGGCTCGTAGATCTGGACTCGCAGGTTGCCCCAGTCCGTCACGTACACGTCGCCCTCGCTGTCCACCGCGACGTTCGCGGGGTGGCTCAGGTCGCCGCCGTCCTCCTTCGTCCCCTCGTATGACAGGACGAACTCGCCGTCGCCGGTGAACTTCTGGACCCGGTCGTTGCCCCAGTCGGCGATGTACACGAAGCCCTCGCGGTCGATGGTCATGCCCCAGGGCCGGTCGAACTGCCCCGGCTCCTTGCCCGAGCAGCCCCAGCCCAGGATGTACTCGCCGTCCTTCGTGAACTTCTGTACCCGGTCGTTGCCCGTGTCGACCACGTAGACGTTATCGTCGGCGTCGATCTCGATTCCGCTGGGCGCCTTGAGCTGGCCCGGCTCCGAGCCCGCCTCGCCCCACTGCCCGATGCGCTCGCCGTCAGGGTTGAACTCGGGGTACGGGTAAAGAACGTCGGACGGGAATATTGCCACGTGGTGCTCCCACTCGTCGGTTACGAAGATCCTGCTGTCCTGCGCCATAGCCATCCCGGCCGGCCACGTGAACTCCCGCCTGGCGAAGTCGCCCAGGTGCTCCTCGTCGAGCGTCGTCTTGCCGATTCGCCCGAAGTCCTCTTGGTAGCCAAGGCCCCTGCTCAGCACGTAGAGGATGTCGTCAGGCGCGGCTATCAGGTCGATGGGAAAGCGGTAGCCGCCGGTCTTGCCGTTGTGCTCGTTCGTGGGGCGGCCAAGGGAGTGGCTGAATTGCCAGGCCCTGCCCGCCGCGGCTGTGATCAGCATAGCTCTACCCCCGTCTAGGACTACTTCTCGACGAACGCCGGCTTCTCGAACCGCCCGTTCACTATCGGGGCCGCGTCGAGGCCGAACCAGTCTTCGAGAATTGAGGTATACGTGCTGCGGAAGTCGATGCCCGGCGCAAGGTCCCCGTCGACCAGGGCCTCGGCCCGCGTCTCCGGATACTCCCCGTGCATCCCGCCGCGGACCCCCGGCCCGATGGCGAATGCGACGCCTCCGGCTCCGTGGTCGGTGCCCGAACCGTTCTCCTTGACGCGCCGCCCGAACTCCGAGAAGACGAACATCAGCACGTTGCTATCGGCGTCGTGCTCACGCAGGTCGTCCCAGAAGTCGCCGATTGCCGACGACACCTCGTTCCAGAGCTTCGGGTGGTTCCCCGCCTGTGAGGCATGGGTGTCGAAGCCGCCGTGCTCTGTGTAGAAGATGCGCGACCCCAGGCCCGAGAAGTGGATGCGGGCCACGTCGCGCAGCTTCTGGGACAGCGGGTTGCCGGCCTCGTACTCCACGCTCGACTCGTACTGCCCCGGCGCCACCTTCAGCATGTCAGCGCCCTTGAGGGCATCGAGCCCCGTGTTTCCGATGTACTCCATCACCGGGCCGGTGCCGATGGCCGGCGCGTACATGTTGGCGAATCGCTGCAGCAGAGCCTCGCGCTGCTCCTGCTGCTCGATGGAGCTGAGCATCCCATACGCCTCCAGGTCGGAGACGGACGCCACGGACGCATTCGGCGCAAGCAACGCCCTGGGCAGCCCGTACCCGACGTTCACAGCTGTTACGGGGTTGTCGCCCTCCGGGTCCAGCTCCCTGATGGTACGCCCCAGCCATCCCTCTGTGCCGACCACGTCCGGCTCGGCAGTGTGCCAGATGTCCATGGCCCGGAAGTGGGAGCGGGTCGAGTTCTCCCAGCCGACCCCGTGGAGGACCGCCATGTTGCCCTCGTCGTAGAGGTCCTTCATCGCGCCCATCTGCGGGTTGAACGCCAGGTCGTCGTCGACACGCAGGATGTCCTCGTCCGCGTACCGTATCGTCGGCCTGTTGTCATAGTAGTTCTCGTCGCTGTGCGGGATGACCGTGTTCAGGTAGTCATTGCCCCCGCTGAGCTGCACCACCACCAGTACCGGGTCCTTCTGCTTCGTTGTCATGTCACTCGCTCCTCTTCCGGCTCCTCGAGCCTCTATGCCTTACCCGTCACCGCGGTCCCTGAAGAATGTTCGCTGCCGCACCAACTGTTCAGGGGCCCCTTCCGGGCGGGGGATCGCTTTGAGTATGTCCAGCAACTCCCTCACGTTGACTACTCCTGCCCGGACTTCCGCTTCGGGCATCCATGCTTCGTAGTAGTTGGCATGCATGCTCTCAGCTATAGCGAACAACTCCCTGATTCGCTGCTGTCCTGTCTCTTCCACGAGGTCGTTGGCCACCAGCCGCAGCTCCCTGTGGACTCGATGTGGCAGCCCCCGCTGGGTGGCCATAGCCTTGAGGTACTGGGATACCGCGCCCCACGCCTTCTCCGACGCCTGGAGCAGATCGCCCCGTTCGAACTCGGCGTCCGCCTGCTGGAGCAGCCGGCCGCTTGTCTCTATGTACTCCCCGGCCACCTGGTCGAGGCTCGTGAGCGTCGTCATCTGCACTCTCTCACACCCGGTCTCCGCCGGCTTCGCCTATCCGAACTGGTACTCGCGCGTGCCGGCGATGAGCGCCATCACCTCGCCGACGCGTCCCTTGAACTCCTCGTACCCCGTATCGGTAGTCATGTCTATGGGCCCGGCGGCTCCGGCCTGCTCGACCAGCTCCTCGCGCGTCTTCTCCTTGACTTCCAGCGGGCCGAGAATCTCCAGGCACTCGTCGACCAGGTGCTCAGGCGTCATGTCGCGGCCGTTGCTAGCCGCGACCCGCTCCACGATGTCGCTGACGCCGGGGTTGTCGATGTTCCGCATCTGGTCGGCCATGAAGTTGACGCGGTTGATCAGCGCGCCGCTGTTGATCCACTCCCTGCCCGTGTGCCAGCCCTCCACGCTCGGCGGGTCTAGCAGCGCCTGGCCCATGTAGCCGGTCTGGTTGCCCATATCGCCCCAGCGCGGGTCGGGGGTGTTCAGGTCGCCCGTCAGCCTCAGCGTCCCGGCGACAACCTCGGCCGGGTTGCGGACCTTCTGGTACCGGGCGTTCTTGAAGAAGTCGGAGTTGAACATATAGCGCAGCACAGGCTTCATCTCGTAGCCCGACTCGACGAACACCCGGCACATCTCCCTGATCGCCTCAGGGTTGCCAGGAGGCTCGATGGGCCACGCCGGTACCTGCGGCTCGTCGGCCACGAAGAAGTTGTACAGGTGGCGCATGATGAACCGGTGGCAGGCCGGCTGCCGCACGATGATGTCGATCACGTCCTCGCCGTTGAACTTGCCCTCGTGACCCAGGAAGCTCTTGCTCCCCGTGTCGTGGTCCTCCGCATGGAACTCGAACGGCCAGAGATGGGGCCCCCACAGCAGGTGGTGTATCTTCGCCCCCATCGTCCAGCCCGTGAAGGCCCGCGAGCACTCGAACACGTCCTTCTCGGTGTAGTTGCTCGTGCCCATCGAGAAGAGCTCCAGCAGCTCCCTGCCCCAGTTCTCGTTGGGCGATCGCTTGTGGTTCTCGTTCTGGTCCAGCCAGTACAGCATCGCCGGGTCGTGGGCCAGGCGAACCAGCAGGTCCCTGTAGTTGCCCATCCCATGGTCGCGGAAGATCTGCACCTGTGCCAGCATCTGGTACGAGTTCTCGACCTTGGAGTCGCCGGTCGCGAACACGTGGTGCCAGAACAGCGCCATCTTCTCCTGCAGCGGCCGCTTCGTCGTCACCATGCGCCAGAGCCAGTTGAGCTGCCCGGTCACGAGGCCCAGGCTCCGTTCCGCGCCCGGGTGGTAGCGATAGAGCATATCGAGGTCCGCGTCCGGCTGGCACTGCGGGTCCAGCAGCATCTCTACCACGTCCTCGTAGCTGCGCTCCGCCAGCGCCTCGATCTCCGCCGGTGACTCGCCGAACCCCGCCCTGCGCATCAGGTGCCCAGTCAGGGCTATGTCTTCCCTGGTAGCCATCCTCACACCTCCGGCCGCCCGTATCGATTGCCTCCGGCCACAGGACGACCTTTGGGGCTCTCAGAGCCCGGTGGGATTTTACCACATACGAACCAGGGGCTGAGACGCTCTTCGCGACGGAAGATGCGTAACCCCGTCATTCCAATGAGAATAGCTCCCGGCCATCCCACCATGTCGTCCTGAGGAGTCCCCGACGAAGGACCTGGGGCGGGGTCGGCCTCAGCCATGCCACGAGACGACATCATATTCGTCCGCTCATGGGGCATCATGGGAGGTTGTTCTAAGGAGTCCCGGAGCAGGAACTTCCTAGGGGTCTAGAACTGGGCGCTGGCGTTGCCCAGGCCAGGCTGCTCGATGGTCACGAGGTCGCCGCGCTCCACCCACTTCGTCTCGACCAGGCTCCCCAGCAGCACGAACTCGCCCGCAAGGAGCCCCCGGCCGCGCCCCTGCATCGAGTTGGCCAGCCACGCCAGGGCCTCGAACGGGTGGCCCATGATATCGGCCCCCGTGCCTGAACCGACGCTGTCGCCGTTGATGAACATGGACCCCTCTATAGCCGTCAGGTCGAGCGCCTGCCAGTCGGTCACAGGGGGCCCCAGCACGCATCCGGCCCCGAAGAAGTCGTCCGCGATCAGAGTCGGCGTGTCCACCGACTTGTAGTCGGACCAGCGGTCGTCCACCAGCTCGATGGCCGCCATGACGGCCCCCACCGCCTGGGCGACCGAGTCCCTGTCGTACGGCGCACCGTCCGGCGGCAGGTCGGCCCCCAGCCTGACCGCCATCTCGCACTCGACGCCGGGGTGAAGCAGCCGGTCGAAGTCGAACGACCCAGCGGCCTCGCGCACCGTGGAGTCGAAGACCGCCCCCGCGCACGGGTTGCGGATCCCCAGGAAGCTCTGCATCACCGGCGTGGTGCAGCCGATCTTGTGCCCGGCCGGGCTGCCGAAACCCCTGTCCTCGAGCAGCCCGTGCAGGGCGTCCTGGACGCGGTAGGCTTCGGCCTCGTCGGCGGGCCGCATGTCGGACGGCAGCAGACCCATCCGCTCGCACGCCAGCCGCCCGGCGCTCAACGCCGAGGCCGCATGTCCTATGGCGCGCTCGTCCATATAACCGTCAGCCGCGGAGGGCGCCGGAACGCCGCCCTAGACGTTCCAGCTCTTGTCGACGTCCTGGAGCGTATAGGAAACGCTGTCGGCCGCCTCGACAACCTTGGCGAATACCTCGTCGTGAAGGGGCAACGCGACCCAGTCCAGCCGCGCCTGCTCCGACTCCCAGAAACAGACCGCCTCCACAGCCGCGTCGGGCTTCAATGCGCCGAGCGCCTCGAGATCGCCGTCCGAGAAGGGCTTGACCGAGGCAGCGCTGATTGCCCCGGGCTGCTCCATCAGGGCGGGCAGCCAATCTTCGCAGACCGCCGCGTCGAGCGCGTCCTCCATTCCGGGCTTGGGTGTCAGGTATACGTGGAGTGAGATCATTGCACCACCTTTATTGCTTGCCCCTCAAATCTGCCCAGGGCGAACGCTGTTGAACTGCTCCGTTACCGATGCCGAATCGAGCTGGACGTATAGCTCGCGAATCTCCTTCGCCGCACGGTTTCGCAGCCTCTAAATGCCGGGCGATTCTATCCAAGCCCTCCCGGCAGTGTCAACGCGAACGCGACGCCACGGTGTTACTACTGAGCCCCACCGTTACGCCGCGGTTTCCTGTTGCCGTCGGACGCGCGCCAACTCGTAGGCTGCCTGCAGCCGCATCCAGTGGCTCGCGTTGCTCCAGCCGATGCGCTCCAAGGCCAACGCCATACTAGGGGATATACCGACGCGCCCGTTCAGTAGCCGAGACAAGGAGTTCCGTGCTACGCCGAGATGCTGTGCGGCCTCGGTTACCGTCCACCCCACAGCTTCAACGCTATCCCGTACCATTAGCCCGGGGTGTGGTGGATCATGCATTGGCATTCTTGGCCTCCATGCTAGTGATAGTCCACTAGGTCTACGTCGACTACTCCACCATCTACGAAGCGAAACACTACGCGCCAGCTACCCGAAATACGTAAGCTCCAATAACCTTGGAGGTCGCCCTTCAACGGATGCAACCGATAACCCGGCCGGTTGAGGTCATGCGGGCTTTGAGCCACGTCCAGGTCGGCCAGTACCGACCTGAGACGAGCCACATGAGCAGGATTTAGGTAGCGTCCATCACCGCGCTCATACAATCGCCTTAGCCCTGAGTGGGCTATCCTCATGAACCCATTATCTCGCGCAACACGCTATGTTGCAAGCACTCCGCCTAACCCTCTACCTTCGGCGGCCCCCAGATCAGCAGCAGCTTCAGCGTCTCGTCCCCCGTGTTGCGGAAGCCGTGGTCGGTGCCCTGGGGCGCCAGGACCGCGTCGCCCTGCCGGACCGGCTGCTCGCGCCCGTCCATCCACATGACGCCCTCGCCCCCGATGAAGTAGTAGAACTCCTCCAGCGCGTCGTTGCCGTCGTGGATGTGCGACCCTTCGCTCGCCCCCGGCGGCAGCTCCCATATCTCGAACTTGACAGGGAGCTTCACCTCACCGTGGAAGAACCTCCGCCGTGTTATGACGCCCTCTCCCTCGTGTATCTCGGGCGTGTCGATTACGTCCGCCGTCTCGCTCTGCTTCCACTCCATGCGAATCCTCCGGGCCTCTGGTCTGACGCCAAGTATAGCGCGGCCCAACAGCCGGGGCGCGGCGGTCCCACGCGATGCCGACGTGCCGACGGGGTATAATCCCCCCGATCGCCAGCCCGCACAAGGAGCCACACATGAGCCGACCAGCAAACCCCGACCACGCCGTGCTGACTATTGGGACCCCGATGACGCCGCCCCAGTGGGCGCTCCTCGAGCGCGAGCTGCTGAAGGCGGAGGCCCAGGCCTGCGAGGCATTCTACGAGCACTACTTCGACGAGCGCGGATACCTGCTCTGCGTCCCCAGGTGGGGCGGCGACGACGGCCCCGACGACGCGGCCGAGAACATGCTCAACTGGACGATGCTCCACGCACTGGGCGCCCCGGACGTGGTGCTGGACCTGTTCAAGAAGGGCTGGGAGGGCCACTTGCGCCAGTACACCGAGGCGAAGACCGAGTACGTGCCCTTCGCCCGGGACGGCATGTACTTCAAGGAATTCCCGGTCATGTTCGACTGGATGCACAACGGCGAGGGGTTTTCGGCATTCTTCCTGCAGGGGCTCTCGGACCCGCAGGACCCCTCGTTCGCACTCCGGACCAGGCGGTTCGCCGGCCTCTACATGGGCGACGACCCCGCCGCGCCCAACTACGACCCCGACCACAGGATCATCCGCAGCATGTTCAACGGCAGCCGCGGCCCGCTCATGCGAAAGGCGACGGGCCTGGACTGGGCGGGCGACCCCATCGAGATCGAGGGCCGGTTCGACCCGGGCCACGGCGAGCGAAACTTCGAGGAGATGATCATCCACTTCCAGGACTACAACGACGTCGTGGGCGACCATCCCCTCAACATGGGCACGACCACGCTGGCCTTCAACGCCTTTGCCCTGACGGGCGAGCGGCGGTACCGGGAATGGCTGGTGGACTACGTGGACGCCTGGGTGGAGCGCACGGAGGCCAACGGAGGGATAACGCCGAGCAACGTGGGGCTGGACGGGACGATCGGCGGGGAGTGCGGCGGCAGGTGGTACGGCGGCGTCTATGGGTGGGGCTTCTCGGTATACAACCCCGCCACCGGGAAGATCCAGCACCGCCCGGCGATGATGAGTCGCGCTCCCTGGAGCTTCGGCAACGGTCTGCTGACGACAGGCGACTTCCGGTACGTGGACACCTGGCGGGGCGTCATCGATGCGGTCAACGCGAACGCGAAGGTGGTCGACGGCCGCAAGCAGTACCCGCGAATGCACGGAGACGACGGCTGGTACGACTTCAGGGACGAGCCGTTCGACGAGGGCTCCATGGAGATCTACTACTGGACCCTCGACCCGTCCGACCGGGAGCGCGTGGACAGCGCCTGGCTCGACTTCCTGGACGGACGCAACCCCGGCTACCCGGTTGCGGCCCTGGAGGACACCCTGGAGCAGGTGCGCACCAGGATGGAGGGTGTGCGCCGGGACACGGCCTCCCCCGACACCCGCATGTCGGACGACATGAACGGCCTGACCCCCGCGCTCACCGAATCCCTGACCGAGCTGATGCTGGGCGGGATGGGGACCGGCAGGCAGGGCCACCCGCTCCACGCCCGCGTCCGCTACTTCGACCCCGACCGCCAGCGCGCAGGCGTGCCCGAAGACGTCGCCGCCCTAGTAACGGGTATGACGACGACGGAGACGACGCTCACGCTGGTGAACGTGAACCAGGTCGAGGCCCGTACGGTGGTCGTCCAGGGCGGTGGCTACGGCGAGCACCGGATCGACACCGCCTCCGCCAACGGCACGACGGTCGACGTAAACGGCCGCTCCTTCGCGGTCCACCTCGAGCCCGGAGCCGGCGCAGAGCTGACGCTGACCATGCGCCGCTACGCCAACCAGCCCACCCTCTCCTTCCCCTGGGCGGGGTGATGGCGCAAGTTGTGCGGCGAGATATAATCTGGACATTGACTCATCCTGGGCTTGAGGGCAATCCAACTAGGTAGTGCGTATCATTGCGAAAAGCACTCTGAGAAGATTCTGGGAGCGCCACCCGGACGCCAAGCCGCCACTTGAAAGCTGGTACGAGCGAGTACGCAGGGATGATTGGAGTACTCCTGCGAGACTGAGGGAGCAATACCCTCGGGCCAGTACTGTTGGGAGCAAGCGTGCGGTGTTCAGGCTGAAGGGCAATGACTACAGGTTGGTGGTGGAGATCAACTACCAACGCGGCATCGTATACATCCGCTTCATAGGAACACATGCTGAGTACGACGGCATTGATGTTCAGGAGGTGTAGGAGTGGCAACCGTAAGTCCCATACGTACTGAGGGTGACTACGAAACTGCGCTTGTCAGGATTGCTGAGATACTCCATGCGGAGATCGGCACGCCCGAGGGTGACGAGCTCGATGTCTTGGTAGATCTGGTCGAACTGTACGAGGAAAGGCACCACGCCATCGCCTTCCCCAGCGCCATCGCCGCAATCGAATTCCACATGGACCAGCACGGTCTGACCCATCACGACCTCATGCCATATATCGGGAGCCGAGAACAGGTGTCGGAGGTCCTGGCTGGGGAGCGTGACATTACCATGTCGATGGCGCGCGCGCTTCACAGACACCTGGGGATATCGGCCGACGTACTGATCCAAGACCCGGTAGCTGAACTCGAGGGTGCGGCGCCGATCTGAGCCGGACAGGGCGGAGATCGGCCGCAGATCAGTTAGCGTGGAGTCAAGAGCCAGACCTTAGTGCCAGTGCGAGTGGAGCAATGGCATGAAGATCACCGACATAGAGATCATCCCCATCTACCCCAAGCTGGCCAAGCGGTATGACAACCCCGATGCCCAGGCCAGGATGGCCAACATCGACTGCCGGACCGTCTTCAAGGTCACGACCGACGTTGGGATAGTCGGCTACGGCGACTACTACTGGGCCGACCCGGTACCCGATTCCGAGATCGAGCCGCTGATCGACCGCAGCCCCTTCGACTTCATGCTCGCCGACCTCAATCTGGGCCTCGGCGCGGCCCTGTACGACGCCATGGGCAAGTACCTGGAGGTGCCCGTCTACAAGCTGCTCGGCCAGAAGGTCCGTGACGCCGGTGCTGTCGCGGCATGGACCCGTCCCTGCTCCGCCGAGATATTCGCCGGCGAGATTCGGCGGGCCGTCGACGAGGGCTACCGCGTCTTCAAGATGCACACCAGCCCCGAGTTCGACCCGCTGCTGCAGGCCGAGGCCGCGGCCGACGTTGCGCCTGACGGCTTTCGCATCCACTTCGACTTCAACGGCTACGGGCGGACCCTCGGCGTACTCAAGCCCCTCGTCGCCGAGATGGAGCGCCGCCACCCCATCGTCGGCTTCATCGAGGACCCTCTGCCGCGCACGGATATCGACGGCTGGAGGCGATTGCGGGCCCAGACCACCATCCCTATCGTCCACGGCGGCTTTCCGGCGCTGACCGGCCACCTCGAGATGGCGAAAGGCGTCGCCGACATCTACATGCTGCTGGGCCCTCTGGCCGATATGATGTCGCGCGGGACGGCTGCGGCTGCGGCGAACACCCAGGTCATCATGCAGCTCACGGGCGGCACCCTGATGAAGGCCATGACGCTGCACCTGATGGCCGTGCTGCCCACCGCCTCGGCCCACTCGATCAACCTCGACGACCAGTACGAGCAGGACATCACCACAGAGCGCATACCGGTCGACGAGGGCTTCTCGCCGGTGCCCGAGGGCCCCGGCCTGGGCTACGAGGTCGACGAGGCGATGCTCCGGAAGGTCGCATCGAATACCCCCAGAGAAAAAAGCATCCCGCGAGTAATCGGGCTCCTCCGCCTCCCCAACGGCCGCACCGTCCACACCCCGCGCTGGGGGCCCGTCCAGCGCATCACCGGCGCCGAGGAGGGCGACATACGCGGCATCGACTTCGACCGCTGGATCGACGACGGCACCGGCGAGTTCGAGCAGGCCTACCGACGCATGAAAGCCGAAGCCGAAGCACGCGGCCAGCAGGTCGTCGATTAGGCCGTGGCACAAGGAGAGCACACGTGAAGATCACAGACATCGAAGTCATCCCAATACACCCCAGGCTGGCGGACCGCTACGACAACCCCGTGGGCCGCGCGAGGATGGGCGACATCGACTGCCGCATGGTGTTCAAGGTCACGACCGACGCCGGCATAGTCGGCTACGGCGACTACGACTGGCCCGGCCCTCCTCCGCCCAGGTCGATGGTCGAGCCCCTGGTCGGCAAGAACCCCTTCGACTTCATGCTCGCCGATGTGAACCTGGGCCTCGGCGCGGCCCTCTACGACGCGATGGGCAAGTACCTGGAGGTGCCCGTCTACAAGCTGCTCGGCCAGAAGGTGCGCGACGCCGGAGCCGTCGCGGCTTGGACGCGGCCCTGCCCGGCGGACGTGTTCGCGGGCGAGATAAAGCGCGCCGTCGACGCGGGCTACCGCGTCTTCAAGATGCACACCAGCCCTGAGTACGACCCCCTGCGACAGGCCGAGGCGGCGGCGGACGTCGCACCCGACGGGTTCAGGCTCCACTACGACTTCAACGGCACGGGCCGGACGCTCGGCGTCGTCAAGCCGCTGGTCGCCGAGATGGAGCACCATCACCCCATCGTCGGCTTCATCGAGGACCCCCTGCCGCGCACCGACGTGGACGGCTGGCGAAGGCTCCGCGACCAGACGACGATACCCATAGTCCACGGCGGCGGGCCCGCCCTGGGTGGACACTACGAGATGGCCAGCGGCATGGCCGACATCTTCATGCTGGGTGGCCCCATCGGCGACACGGTGCAGCGTGGTATCGCCGCAGCGCGGGCGAACATGCAGGTGATCATGCAGCTCACCGGCGGCACGCTGATGAAGGCCATGACCCTGCACCTCATGGCCGTCCTGCCGACCGCCTCGGCCCACTCCATCAACCTCGACGACCAGTACGCCGAGGACATCACCACCGAGCGCATACCCGTCGACGAGGGCTTCTCCCCTGTGCCCGATGGCCCCGGCCTAGGCTACGAGGTCGACGAGGCCATGCTGCGCAAGGTCGCGTCGAACATCCCCATCGAGGAGGCGCGCCCCAGGGTGATCGGCGTCCTGCGCCTGCCCAACGGCGCCGTAGTCCACACGCCGCGCAAGCCACAGCCCCAGCGCATCACAGGCATGGAGGAGGGAGACATTCGCGGCATAGACTTCGGCTGGTGGGAGGACGACGGCAGCCCCGAGTTCGACGAAGCCTACGGCCGCATGAAGAAAGCCGCCGAAGCCCGCGGCCAGGAAGTCGTCGACTAAGAGACTATCTCAAACAGTTGGAGAGCTCCATCCTGGCGAAGTGCAGGAAAAGGCACGTTCGCCCTGAGCAGCGTTATGCCCGGTGCCCGGGCCGTGCCGGGGTGGTTAGTAACTGCCGTGCAGATGAAGTGCGTTCGGCCTGAGCCTGTCGAAGGCCAGTGCTCAGCAGTGCAACATGATGTGTAGCAGTTACTTGAAAGCCTGTCGAAGGCCAGTGCTCACCAGTGCAGTTTGGTTCTGAGATAAACCCCTAACTCGCTACGGCCG
Source organism: Dehalococcoidia bacterium (assembly GCA_965116315.1). Classification (GTDB taxonomy): domain Bacteria; phylum Chloroflexota; class Dehalococcoidia; order Lucifugimonadales; family CAJWER01. Next base: position 2,796,104 of record OZ220672.1, on the reverse strand, counting down.
CACCACGGAGCCGTCTGCCCTTCGTACCGTGTCCCACGCGCCCCCATAGGCCCGCTCCTTGAACGGGAACTTCGCCGCCAGCGCCTCGTCCACGTCGATGCCCAGCCCGGGCTTGCCGTTGGCCCACATGTACCCGTCGCGCACCTCCGGGCAGCCCGGGAAGACCTCCCGCGTGCGCTCGCCGAATATCGCGTACTCCTGTATGCCGAAGTTCCAGGCGTTCAGGTCGAGCATCAGGTTGGCCGCGTGCCCCACCGGCGACGTGTCGCCCGGCCCGTGCCACGCCGTCCGCACGCTGAACGCCTCGCACAGCGCCGCCAGCTTCCTCGCCGGCGTGAGCCCCCCGATCTGCGAGATGTGCACACGGATGAAGTCGATCAACCGGTCCTTGATCATCGGTATGATCTCGTGGGGGTTGTTGTACAGCTCCCCCATGGCAAGCGGCGTGGATGTCTGCTGGCGGACTATGCGGAAGTAGTCGTTGTCCTCGGGCGGAAACAGGTCCTCCAGGAAAAACAGCTTGAACCGCTCCACGTCCTTGGCGAAGCCCACCCCCTGTATGGGCGGGATGCGCTCGTGGACGTCGTGCAGCAGCTCCACGTCCCACCCGACGGTCGACCTCAGGTGCTCGAACAGCGCCATCGCGGTGCGAATGTACGGCGTGGGCTCGAATATTCCGGGCGGATGCGCCTCCAGCTCCCCCGACCCTGGCCTGCGTCGCGTCCGGTCGGTCGCCACCCGCGGCCCCTGCCCCGTTCCGCGCGAGTTTTTGCCGCCCGTGCCGTATGATCGGAACCCCGGCGTGGCCATCTGCACCCTGACGTGGTGGTGTCCCGCCTCGGAGAAGGCGCGTACGCTGTCCTCCACCTCCCCGAGCTCCGTGCCGCTGGCGTGGACGTAGACCGCCGCCGCGTCCCGCGCCTTCCCGCCCCACAGGTCGTACACGGGCATGCCCGCCAGCTTGCCCTTGATGTCCCACAGCGCCTGGTCGATGCCGCTCAGCGCGTTGTTCAGTACCGGCCCGTTGCGCCAGTACGACGACACGTAGCTGGACTGCCATATGTCCTCGATTTCGCCGGGGTCCTTGCCGATCACGAAGGGCCGCAGGTAGTCGTTTACGGCGGCCAGCACGGCGGTCGGACGCTGGGTGAAGGTGGCGCACCCCACCCCGTACAGCTCCGGCTCGGTCGTCTCGACCTTCACGATCACCAGCCGTATCCTGTCTGGCTCCGTGAGAATCACCCTGACGTCCCTGATGAGCGGGTTTGCCATGCTTCTATCCTTTCGGCGGAGAGCGCCTACCCGCCCGGCGTCACCAGCACCCACATGGGCCCGTCTCCCACCGTGTACACGTCCAGCGGCGTGAGCGCGCCCGAGTCCTGGTCGATGGCGTACGAGGCCACGCGGCCCGTCTCGAGACCGGCCGCATACAGGAACCGCCCCGAAGGGTCGATGTCGAAGGCTCGTGGAACACTCTCCGTTGGCGTGTGGCCCATGGCCGTGAGCAGCCCGGTCGACTCGTCGACGCTGAACCCCGCGATGCTGTCGTGCCCGCGGTTCGGCGCGTACAGGAACCGCCCCGACGGCGTCATCCGTATCTGGGCGCAGCTATTCTCACCCGTGAAGCCCTCGGGCAGCGTCGACACCGTCTGCAGCGCGCGCAGCAGGCCGGTGTCGCGGTTCAGCGCGTAGGCGGTCACACTGCAGCCCTGCTCGTTCGATGTGTACAGCACGTCGAGGCTGGGGTGGAAGCAGAAGTGGCGCGGGCCGTCCACCGTCGACGGCGTCAGCGTGGCCGGCTCGTTGGGCGACAGACGCCCGGTCTCCTCGTCGAACCGGAACTGGTAGATGGCATTGGGGCCCTTGTCGGCTATGTGCGGCACGAACGCGAAGCTGTTCGAGGCGTCGGTCTGGATGCAGTGGGCGCCCGTCGCCGTGTCGACCCACTGCACGGCCGGCTCCTGGACCGCGCCGTCGGAGCCGGTCCGGTGCACCGAGACCCCCGCGCCCCCGTAGTAGGCGGACAGCAGGAATCGCCCCCGCCTGCCCATCGACATGTAACACGGGTCGGACCTCAGCCCCGCCTCGCCTATCGCCGAGATCGCCCCCGATTCCTCGACGGAGAAGCTCGACACCATGTTGTCGCCGCGCCGCCCCACGTAGAGGTAGCCCCCGCCTGGATGTCTCGCAATCGGGGCCGGGCGCCCCGGCACGTCGAAGCTGGCCAGCGGTTCGAGCCTCCCGCTGGCGTCGTCCATCGAAAGAAGCGCGATCCTGTCCTCCTCCGACACCGTCACATACACAAAACCCATCTCATTCCTCCAGGAGCTTCACACCCCTAGAACATACCACCATCCGCCCGTGCAATTCCAAGCCGCCGTTGACGCCGCAACCCACCGTCGTAGGGGTGGGTTTGAAACCCACCCTTCCCTCTGGCATAAGTTGATACCCCGCTAGCTCACGTTTCAGGCTCTTGACCCGACTCGAAGCATCGCCCATCCTTGCTGCCGGTCATCCCACACGCAAACGAACTCAGGAGCAGACATGATCACCGACTTCAGGCACGTCATCCCTCGCCTCCAGCAGCGAATCGAAGAGCTCGGACGAGCAGTCGTTCGGGACAGCCAGGAGATCACCGGCTGGCGGATGCACCGCGGCGACGTAGACGACGGCGCGTCCCCTGCGCTCGACGATTCCGGATGGGCCGCCCTGGAGTCCTGGGACGGCACCGACGCCCCAAGCTGGTTCCGCGCCCGGGTCACGGTGCCGGAGCGCTTCGAGGGCAGCCCTGTGTCGCTCTCCCTCAAGGTCGGGGGCTACCTCCACTCCCTCTTCAACGCCGAGGCCCTCGCCTACGTCGACGGCGAGCTTGTGCAGGGGCTCGACGCCTACCACCACGACATCCCCCTCGCCGAATCTGCAGAGGGGGGCCGCGAGTACCTGGTCGCCCTCTACGTCTTCTGGAAGCCCGACTTCAAGAAGACCGACTGGCAGCCCACCTCCATACGCCCTCACCCCGACCTGGAGCCCGGCACCGAGGTGCAGCTGATCGACCGCGCGGCTGAGGCCTTCTACTGGGACGCCGCCACGGCATACGACGCCGCGCTCTCGCTCCCGGAGGACTCCGTCGACAGGGTGCGTATCCTCGGCGCCCTCGACCGTGCCGTCGTCGGGGTCGACTTCCGCGAGCCGGGCAGCGACGCCTTCTACGACTCCATCCCGGCCGCCGCCCGCCAGCTGGCGTCCGACCTGTACGAATCGACCTTCAACCCGCCCGCGCCTACGGCCATCGCCGTCGGGCAGACCCATATCGACCTGGCCTGGTTCTGGCCCCTCGACGTCAACCGGTTCAAGATCGGGCGCTCGGTGGCAACCGTCCTCGACCTGATGCAGCGGTACCCCGAGCTCACCTTCATGCAGAACCAGGGCAAGGTCTACGACTACTGCCGCCGTGACTTCCCCGAGCTCTACGAGGCCGTGCGAGAGCGCGTCGCCGAGGGCCGCTGGGAGGTGAACGGCGCCATGTGGACCGAGCCCGACTGCAACATGCCGTCCGGCGAGTCCCTCGTCCGCCAGCTCACCTTCGGCCTCCGATACTTCGAGCGCGAGTTCGGCGGCAGCGGCGACGCCCTGATCGTCATGGACGCCTTCGGCTACTCGTGGGCGCTCCCACAGCTCCTCCGGCGCTGCGGGCTGAAGCACTTCCTGACCAACAAGATGTCCTGGAACCAGTTCAACCGCCTGCCGTACGACTCCTTCATCTGGCGGGGCATCGACGGCAGCACGGTCGTCGCCCACCAGCTCACCGCCAGGTCCCCCGGCCGCGACGGCTGGACGACCACCTGCAACGCCGTCCTCGACGCGCCCACCCTCGCCGAGACGTGGGCTATGTACCAGCAGAAGGACCAGGCCGACTCCGTCCTGTTCACCTACGGCTACGGGGACGGCGGCGGCGGCCCCACGACCCAGATGCTAGAGACGGGCCGCCGCATACGCCAGCTCGGCGCGCCGGTTGCCCTCGAGCACGGCACGGTGCAGGGGTACATGGACGGGCTGGAGCGGCGGCTCGAGTCGGGGCCGCACCACGTCTGGGCCAACGAGCTCTACCTGGAGCTGCACCGGGGCACCTACACCTCCAAGGGCATAATCAAGCGCGGCAACCGCAAGGGCGAGGTCGCCCTCCACGACAGCGAGCTATACGCCGCCATGGCCCACCTGCTGGCCGGCAGCGAGTACCCCCGCGACGCGCTGTACGAGGCGTGGGACCTGCTCCTGGTCAACCAGCAGCACGACATCCTGCCAGGCTCCATCACCCGAGAGCCCGAGGAGGACGCCGTGAGGGACTACGCCCGCGTCCAGGCGCTCGCCGCGGCCATGATCGGAGACGCCACCCGCGCGATCGCCGACCGGGTCGACACCGGCGGAGACGCCCTGGTCGTCTTCAACCCCGTCTCCTGGCGGCGCGACGGCGTCGTCGAGCTGGAGGCGGGCGCGCTCCCCGGCGGCTCGCACCTCGTCGACCTGGAAGGCCGCGCCGTCCCTCACCAGGTCACCGCCGACGGTCGCCTGCTATTGCAGGTAGGCGGTGTGCCCTCCTGCGGCTACACGACCCTGCGCATCGAGCAGGGCGAGGCGGAGTGCGAGTCGTCGCTGGCGGTCTCTGACACGGCGATGGAGAACCGCTTCTTCCGCCTGGAGCTCGACGACAAGGGCCGGATCGCGTCCCTCTACGACAAGAGAGCGGACCGGCAGGTGCTGGCGCCGGGCTCGGCCGGCAACGTGCTCCAGCTGTTCGAGGACTTGCCCCTCAACTACGACGCCTGGGACATCGATCGCTACTTCGAGGACAAGGCGTGGGAGATCGACGGCGTCGAGTCGGTCCGCGTGACCGAGACCGGGCCCGTCCGCGCCACAATCGAGATCACGCGCCGCTTCTCCCGGTCCTCCATCGTGCAGCGGCTGCATATCTACGACTCCACGCCGCGAATCGACCTCCACACCGAGGTCGACTGGCACGAGACCCACACCCTGCTCAAGGCCGCCTTCCCCGTCGCCGTCAACGCCTCCCGCGCCACCTACGAGATCCAGTTCGGCGCAATCGACCGCCCCACCCACCGAAACACCTCGTGGGACCAGGCCCAGTTCGAGGTGTGCGCCCAGAAGTGGGCGGACCTGTCCGAGGGCGACTACGGCGTGTCGCTCCTGAACGACTGCAAGTACGGATACGACGTGGAGGGCAGCGTCATGCGCATCAGCCTCCTGCGCTCGCCGACCAAGCCCGACCCGCTGACCGACCAGGGCAGCCACGAGTTCACCTACAGCCTCATGCCCCACCAAGGCGACTGGCGGAACGGCTCCACCCGCGCCGGCTACGAGCTCAACTACCCCATGACGGCCGTGAGGGTCACGGGCGACGCCCCACCCTCCGGCGACCTGCCGGGCGAGATGTCCCTCGTCGCCCCGGACCGCGAAGGCCTCTTCGTCGACACCATAAAGCTTGCCGAGGACAACGACCGCCTCATCGTCCGCTGCTACGAGGGTCACAACACCCGCGGCCCCGCAAGCCTCCACTTCGGGGTCCCAACAACCGCCGCCCACGAAGTCGACCTCCTGGAACGCGACGAAGGCCCCGCCGCACTCAACAACGGCTCCCTAACCTTCGACATAGCCCCCTACCACGTCCGCACCTTCGCCCTCGAGAAGGCGTCGTGCTATGATTAGGTCACTGGTAGGCTGGCAACCATGACCACAACGGCGCGACATCAGGAAATCAGCAGGACTTTCCTCGAACACGCGGAGATCGAGTTCGGGAAGGGCGACCTCCTTCAGGCCTCCGAGAAGGCGTGGGGCGCGGTGGCCCACTACGTGAAGTCCGTTGCGAAGGAGCGGGGCTGGCCGGACGGCAGTCACAGGGACATATCCGACAATGCCAGGAGACTGATGCACCTGACCTCAGACCCCGACGCATACGGGCGTATGTTCCAGGCGATGAATGCCCTTCACGTGAACTTCTACGAAGAGCATCTCCACGAAGATGATGTGAGGCGTAGCATCTCAGACGCCAGGGCACTGATCGCCGCCATGGAGACGGCCGAAGCCTCACTTTAGGCATGGCCTTGGTCGCCCGGGCCGCGGCCTGTTCGTGGACACCGCAGCCTGCCGGGATAGTGGCCTAGGAAGGCTGATGGTCCTCCGTCCTCTTGACACTCAGTTGTAGTCCCAGCGCGCGCGTGACCTTGAGCAGCGTCGCTACTGATGGGTTGCCGTTGGCCGACAGCGTCCTGATAAGACCGGCCCGGTCGAGCCCTGCCGACCTTGCAATGGCGCTCATGTTCTGGGCCCGTGCGATCGTATTGAGTGCCTCGCGGACGTCGCTCCCGTCGCCGGGGTCCTCTTCGATAGCCATCTCAAGATATGCCCGTGCCCGCTCGGGTGTGTTGATGTACTCGGCCGCGTCGAACTTAGTTAGCTTCAGTGACATGTCATCCCTCCAGCTGCCTGCGTAGCCCCATGATTCTATCGACAATAACCTCGCCCACCCGGCGCACCACTTCCAGATCCCGCGCCGTGTAGGCCGAAGGCTGGGTCGACGCCAGCACCAGCGCCGCGCAGGGACTTCCTTCGTATTCCAGGGCGACCGTGAGCATCGAGCGTATCCCCGTGTCGAGCGTCGACCTCAGGCGCGGGAACCGCTCCACCAGCGCCTCCACCGGCTCGCCGCCGATCACGATGCCGCCGCCCGCCTTCATGCTGGCCTCCACAACCGTGCCGGACAACGTCCGCCGGTGGCCGGTCTCGCGCCCGGGCACGTTGCGTCCCGTAACATAGGCGTCGGTGAAGACATAGCCGTCCATGTCGAGCAGGCCGATGTTCATCCGTTCGATGGGCATGACGGACTCCAGCAGGCGCGCGATATCGTCGCCCAACTCCTCCATGGACCCGGCGGACTGGGCCGCCCGCGCAGCCTCCTCGACAACTCGGTCATTCTCCATCATCAGCGATGCTCCTTCGCGCCGGGAGTGAGGGGAGGCGGCTCTGCCTCTTCCCCCCGAGGGGGAAGATTGAGATGGGGGCTCTCGCCCTGCCGGAGAGCAAAGCTGCCCATGTCACACCAGGTCTGAACACTTACGGGCGTCTGGTTTGCCTTACTGGGCTGCGGTGAAGGGGTATACTACACGCATATGCTGAGCATCGAAATCATTCGGGACGACCCGAACCGCGTCCGTCGCGCCGTCGAGCTTCGCGGCGACAGCGCCGACGTCGACCGCATACTCCGGCTCGACGAGCAGCGCCGGGCCGCCGTCCACGAGGGCGACGAGCTCCGCGCCCGCCGCAACGACGTGAGCCGGCAGATCGGCGCGTCGAAGCAGAAGCCGCCCGAGCTCATAGACGAGATGCGCCAGGTCGGCGGCCGCATCAAGGAGCTGGACGCGCAGACCCGGGACGTGGAACAGGAGCTCGACGCCCTCCTCCTGTCGCTCCCCAACATACCCGGCAACGACGTGCCGGTAGGCGAGGACGAGGACGAGAACGTGCTGCTGCGCACGTCCGAGGGCCTGCCGGACTTCGACTTCGAGCCCGCTCCCCACTGGGAGATCGGCGAGAACCTGGACATCATCGACTTCCAGCGCGGCGCGAAGCTGGCCGGGTCGCGCTTCTACGTGCTCAAGGGCCGGGGCGCAGCCCTGCAGCGCGCACTCATCTCGTGGATGATCGACACCCACGTCGCCGCCGGCTACGAGGAGATGTACCTCCCCGACATGGTCTCGGCGGCGATCACGACCGGCTCGGGCCAGCTCCCCAAGTTCGCGGACACCATGTACCACGACGACGAGGACGGCCTCTGGCTCGTCCCGACCGCCGAGGTGCCCCTCACCGGGCTCCACTCGGGCGAGATACTCGACCCGGGCATCCTGCCGCTCAACTACACGGCCCACACCCCCTGCTTCAGGCGCGAGAGGGCCGCCGCCGGGCGCGACACGCGCGGAATCAAGCGCGTCCACCAGTTCGAGAAGGTCGAGATGTACAAGCTGGTCGAGCCGGAGCAGTCGGACGCCGAGCTCGACGTCATGCTCGCCCAGGTAGAGGAGATGTGCGGCCGCCTCGGCATTCCCCACCAGGTCAAGATACTGTGCACCGGCGACATGGGGTTCGCCTCGGTCAAGACCTACGACGTGGAGATGTGGGCGCCGGGCTGCGGGGAGTGGCTGGAGGTCAGCTCCTGCTCGACGTGCGGCGACTTCCAGGCCAGGCGCTCTGCCATACGCTACCGGCCCGAGCCGGGAGCGCGTCCGCGCTTCGTGCACACCCTGAACGGCTCTGGCCTCGGCGTCGCCCGCGTCGTCATCGCCGTGCTCGAGAACTACCAGCAGGCCGACGGCTCCGTCGTCGTCCCCGAGGTGCTGAGACCCTACACCGGCTTCGACGTAATCCGATGAACCACCACCCGTCATTGGTACGAAGATGGAAACGAACACCCCCATAATCGTCGTTCCTGCGGAGGCAGGAACCCAGAGGTGCGGGGTGGGGCTCCCATCCTTCGAGAGACAAGGCTGACAGAAGCGTAGAACAGACCCGATCTGGTCCCACAAAGGAGAACGACATGACGGCCATTCGAAACTGGCGGGACGCAACACCGGTCGTGGGCCACGAGAGCGCCATCATCTGGAGGCTCTTTGACGAGCGGGGTACGAGGGACCTGCCCGACGACGAGGCCCCCCTGCAGGGCATACAGTCCCTCACCATGCACCGGATGCAGCCGGGCAAGAGCGGCGACTACCACGTCCACGAGAACCGCGAGCAGGTCTACTACTTCACCGAGGGCCGCGGCAAGATGAAGATCGACGACGTCGTGCACGATGTTCAGAAGGGCGACGCCGTGTGCATACCCCCCATGTCCTGGCACCAGATGATCAACGACACCGACGACTGGCTCGAGCACCTAATCATCACCTCCTGGGTCAAGGAGGGCTACGCCGGCATCGGCCTGGAAGGATAAAAGATGTTCGAGACCCTGTCCGAAAAACTCAACGGCGTGTTCCGCGGCCTCGGCAGCAAGGGCCGCCTCACCGAGAAGGACGTGGACGCGGCCCTGCGCGAGGTCCGCATGGCCCTCCTGGAGGCCGACGTAAACTTCCGCGTCGCGCGCAACTTCGTCGGCAAGATTCGCGAGCGCTCGCTGGGCGAGGACGTGCTCAGGAGCCTCACCCCCGGCCAGCAGGTCGTGAAGATCACCAACGAGGAGCTGACCGCGGTCCTCGGCGGCGGCATAAAGCGCCTGGAGCCCGCGCCTAGGCCGCCCTCCGTCATCCTGATGGTCGGGCTCAACGGCGCCGGCAAGACGACGATGACCGGCAAGCTCGCCAGGCGCTTTAAGCGGGACTCCCAGAACGCCCTGATGGTGGCGGCCGACCTCCAGCGCCCCGCGGCCATCGAGCAGCTCCAGGTCCTCGGCAGCCAGATCGACGTCCCCGTACACCGCGGCGAGGGTCGCGATGCCCCTAAGGTCGCCTCCGAAGGCGTGAGGCGAGCGGCCGAGACCGGCGCGTCGTGGGCGCTCGTCGATACGGCCGGCCGCTTCCAGGTCGACGACGACCTGATGAAGGAGCTAGAGGCCGTCAGGGACGCCGTCGACCCCGTCGAGACCCTGCTCGTCGTCGACGCCATGACCGGACAGGACGCCGTCGCCGTCGCCCAGGAGTTCCACGAGCGCATCGGGCTCACAGGACTGGTGCTCACCAAGCTCGACGGCGACGCCCGCGGCGGCGCGGCCATCTCCATAGTCTCCGTGACCGGCGTGCCCATCAAGTTCATCGGCACGGGCGAGCGGCTCGACGCCCTGGAGGAGTTCCACCCCGACCGGCTCGCCTCCCGCATCCTCGGCATGGGCGACATGCTCACCCTCATCGAGAAGGCCCAGACCTCCTTCGACCAGGACGAGGCCGTCAAGCTCGAAAAGAAGATCCGCCAGGCCACGTTCGACCTGAACGACTTCATGGCCCAGCTCCAGCAGGTCAAGAGCATGGGCTCCCTCAGCCAGATCATGGAGATGATCCCCGGAATGTCCGCGATGAGGGGCCGGGTTTCCGAGGCGGACCTAGACGATGGCCAGCTCGTCAAGGTCGAGGCCATCGTCTACTCCATGACCCCCGCCGAGCGCAGCAATCCGAGCATCATCGGAGGCAGCCGCCGCCGGCGCATAGCGAAGGGGAGCGGCACGACTCCGCGAGACGTCAACCAGCTACTCAACCAGTTCAAGCAGACCCAGAGGCTCATGAAGCAGATGAGCTCCGGCAAGGGCATGAAGGAAATCGCGAGGATGTTCCGCTGACCCTTCGCCGTACCCGCCCGCCACACGAGGAGGCCGCCCCATGAAGTTCCGCGTAGGCGTCATCGGCGCGACAGGGTTCATCGGCACCCCGTACCGCGCCCAGATCAGGGACGCGAAGGACGACGCCGACATCGTCGCACTCTGCGCCCGCCGCCGAGGCCCCCTGGAGGAGGCCGCAAGGGAGGACGGCGCCGGCTTCGTCACCGGAGACTGGCGCGAGATAGTCGAGCACCCCGACGTCGACCTCGTGATGGTCGTCACCCCGGACGCCCGGCACCACGAGGCCGTCATGGAGTGCGCGGCGCGTGGCAAGCACCTGATCTGCGACAAGCCCATCGGCGCGAACGCAGCCGAGGCCTACGACATGTGGTCGGCCTACCGGGACTCAGGGCTCGGCCACTTCGTCCCCTTCTGGACCCGCTACGTGGCCGTCTTCGCCCGCACGAAGGAGATTGTGGACTCGGGTGTGCTGGGCGAGGTGCGGGGCGTCGTTTGCAGGTGGCAGAACCCGCGCCCGGAGGCGATGCCCTTCACCTGGCGCGACGATGCCTCGGTGTCGTCCTCCGGCAGCATCGGCGACCTGGGCTCCCACGCCTACGACACCGTGCGGTGGCTGATGGGCCTCGAGGCCACCCGCGTCATCGCCCACGCGCGGGTCATCACCCCACCCAAGCCCGACATCGGCGACCCGAACCTGGAGGAGGCGCTGCGCTGGGGGGAGACCCACCTGTCGAGCGACAGCGAGCGCGTCCGGGCCGGGACCGCCTACGACTACGGCGGAATCTCCATCGAGTTCGACGGCGGCGCGGTCGGCTACATCATGCCGTCCCACTCGCCCTACCTGCGGAAGGGGTTGGCGCCCGACATGGAGATACACGGCACCCAGGCCTCGCTGGGAGTCGAGCGCTGGGCGGGTCGGCTGGTCCTGGCCGGACCCGAGGGCGACCCCGAATTGCTGGAGACGGTCCCCGACGGCGGGCCCGTCAACCAGTTCGCCCAGTTCGCCTTCCCCGGCGTGCGCCAGAGGGCCAAGGGCACTGGCGCCGACCACCCCGGCCTCGACGACGGCTGGAGAGCCCAGCTCCTCACCGACGCCGCAGCCCTCTCCGCCCAGCGAGGCGCCTGGGTAGACCTCGCCGAACTCAACCCAGAAGCGTAGCGGCTTGTACGACCGGGCACATGGGTAACAGTTAGACCGGGGACATAGGTAACACTTTCACAGGTGTCTTGTCGATACGTCTCTGGTTATCATCCAGGACGCCTATGAGGAGTGGCCCGAAGTGTACGGACCAGGTTCGCTCGTCCTGCTGTAGCAGACCTACTGGCTCGCCTCTGAGAGACGCACTCACGTATACAAGGTCTCCCTTCCACTTGATCACGCCGTTGCTGCGCACGCTGCGTACCGTGACCCCGGCTCCATACTCTGGCGAGCTGATGCGTGCAGGATAGGGCCTGAACGAGGGCGTGTACAGGAGGCTTGGAGGTCGTTGGCCCAGGGCCTCGTGCGGTCTCTCGTTGTTGTAGCCATGCCTGAAGCGATCGAAGGCCCGTCTCTGTAGCCTCCGGTTGGCCTCTGGCGGCTTAGCCGTGTCTTCGTCCAGTGTCCTGTGAAACCGCTCAAGGCGTCCGTTCTGCTCTGGGTGTCCGGGCTCGATCCGCTCCGGCACTATCCCCAGCTTGATCCACCATGCCGACAGCGGCGTGAGGCCTGCCAGGCCCACACTGGCGAAGGGAGGGCCGTTGTCGGTCCGGATAGCCCGCGGAAGGCCATACTCCCGGAAGGCCCGCTCCAGTGAGCGCTTGACCTCAGGGCCGGTAGGGCGATCCAGACCGTCGCACACCAGCAGGTAGCGGGACATCGCGTCCTGGGCCGTCAGGGGGTCTATGCGCTCCCCGTCCCCCGTGCGGAACCAGCCCTTCAGGTCGATGGCCCACACGTCGTTCGGATGCTGGGCATGGGCGAAGGGTTCGCTCCAGCTTGTAGCCGTACGCCTCCGCTTGCGCCGCCTTACCAGACCCGCACGGTCCAGTATCACGCCCGCCGTGCTCGCCGACGGCCAGGGCACGTCCGGCTCAATGGAACGCAGCCGGGCCACGATCTTCTTAGGACCCCATGTGGGACGCTCTCGCTTGGCCTCGACGATGCGCCCAGCCACCTGGGTCGGCGTGGCGTTGGGATGGTGGCGAGGAGCTCTGCTCCTCTCGAGCAGTCCGTCCTCGCCATAGGCCTCATACCGGCCTATTAGCTTGTAGCCGGTCTTGCGACTGATACCTAACTTCCGGCACAACTCGGCGACTGTCTCTTCCCCCGCACAGTGACGCTCGATAAACCGCATTCGCTCCGACTCGATGCTCATCTCTTTCCAGGGCAACACAGCCTCCTGCTCTGAGATTGCTATTACAATCCCACATTGTGTTACCCATGTGCCCGGTTTAGGTGTTACCTATCTCCCCAGTCTGTACCCGGCTTTGCCTCTTCCCCCCGAGGGGGAAGATTGAGCCTGTCCTGAGGCTCCCCTGAGCTTGTCGAAGGGCTTGCCGAAGGGATGGGGGCTCTCGCGCTGCCGGAGGGCAAAGCTGTCAATGTCTCACCAGCCCTGAACAGTTACGCCATCTGTCCTCGGACAGGCGGGACTCACGGGCGCTGTAGCGTCGATTTCACCGCTGCCAGATACGCCGACTGCACAATCTGCAAGTACTACTTGCAATTTGCACACCTCCTTGCTATCTTGGCCCACATGATCCAGCGCGAGATCACACCCCGCCTGACGGCCCTCTTCCGGCAGTACCCCTTTGTGACCGTGACGGGGCCGCGCCAGTCGGGTAAGACGACCCTCTGCCGCTCGGCGTTCCCAGATCTCAACTATACCAACCTGGAGGCACCCGACCAGCGCGAGTTCGCCGAATCCGATCCCAGGGGATTCCTCGCCCAGCTGGGTGAGGGCGCCATCATCGACGAGGTCCAGCACGTCCCCGCGCTCTTGTCCTATCTCCAGGTCCTTGCCGACGAAAGGGGCCGGAACAGTCTCTTCATCCTCACCGGCAGCGAGCAGTTCAGGCTCTCCGATGCCATCAACCAGTCACTCGCCGGGCGCACAGCATTGCTCCGGCTGTTGCCGTTCTCACTGGCTGAACGCCGGCAGATGGGCGCAAGCGTTGCGGTGGACGACATCCTGTACTCGGGGTTCTACCCCCGGATTCTCGACCAGGGACTCGACCCGCAGCAGGCCCTCGGCGACTACATGGAGACCTATGTCGAACGCGACGTTCGCCGGTTGGGCGAGATACGCAACCTCTCCAGCTTCCGTACTTTCGTCCGGCTATGCGCCGGACGAGTCGGGCAGCTCGTCAACCTCACGTCGCTGGGTTCGGATGCCGGAGTCTCACACACCACGGCGCGAGAGTGGCTCACGGTGCTGGAGGCGAGCTACATCGTCTTTCAGCTGCAGCCGTTCCACGCGAACATCCGGAAGCGCCTGGTCAAATCGCCCAAGCTCTACTTCTACGACGTTGGACTCGCCAGCTATCTCATCGGCGTCGAGAACGCGAGGCAGGTGGTCACCCATCCCCTTCGTGGAGCTCTTTTCGAGAACGCTGTCGTCGCGGAGGTGCTGAAGCACCGGTTCAACCGCGGGCAGCAGCCCAACCTGTCCTTCTTCCGGGATGCGCGGGGGCTGGAATGCGACCTCTTCTACGAGACCGGCCGAGGCATCGGGGCCATCGAGATCAAGGCCGGCTCCACGGTCAATTCCGACTACTTTCGTTCCCTCAGCCGTGTCGCCGAGCTGGTCCCGGAAGTCACTGCGAAGGCCGTCGTATACGGCGGAGCGGAGCGCCAGTCGCGAAGCGATTGCGAAGTCGTGCCGCTGGGCGGACTGAAAGGAGCGCTGGAACGCCTCGAGGACTAGGCTACTGCACCATCTCCTCGGTCAGCGCGATCATCCACTCGCCGTCCACCTTGCGGAAGACCATGCGGACGCGGCGCTCGCCCACGACCGTCATCAACTTCAGGTACACCTGGGCCTCGCCGTTCTCCAACTGCCCGGGAGGGCCCTCCGCGGTCGCCTCCACCTTCGCCGCAAAGGTCTGCAGCAGCCCTATGTTGTTCCGGATATCCTCGTCCTGCGTCACGCGGAATTCCTCCACCAGGAACCCCAGCGCCTTGTCCGGTTCATAGTCGTTGTATGCCTTCCAGTACCCCGCGAATACCTCCATGATGGCTTCCGCATCCGGTGAGCCGACAGGTTCGAGCTGCGGCTCCGGCGTAGGCGTGGGTTCAGGCTCCCGCGCGTCAACCGGCGTGGGCGTGGGCTCAGGAGTGGGGGTGGGCTCAGGCGTAGGCGTGGGCGTGGGTTCCGGAGTGGGTGTGGGCTCCGGCGTTGGAGTGGGCGTAGGCTCAGGAGTGGGGGTAGGCTCAGGCGTCGATCCGCACGCGGCCCCGGCGGCAACCAGCATCACCAGCACGCCAAGGACTGCCCAACGTCTCAGCATCGTCCCCAAAGCACCTCCAGGAGGTAGTCGCAGGCCACATCGTCAAACATGCGCGCCCAAGCAGATCGAAACGGAGCTTAAACCTGAAGATGATCCCTGTCAACTTCCCGCTGGATGGTGAATTCGACTGCGTAGACGCGCTTGCATCGCGATCGAGTCTGGGCACTTGCAGAACGCGTCGTCACGCTGACAAGGTACGAGCTGTTGCCCGACTGAGAAGTGACCTGAGCTGTTGGCCTGTCAGCAAGTGCATCTTGACGACATAGACAATGTATGTTACTGATAATACTGATGAACCCTGTACAAGAAAAGATAGCCGCCCTAGAGAAGAGCGGGTGGAGTTTGGCGGCGGTGGCGGACGAACTAGGCGTCTCCTACAACACCGTGCAGAAGTGGAAGTCAGGTGATCGCCAGCCAGCCACCAGCAAGGTGGTACTCCAGGGCCTTGACGCTCTGAGCCAGCTGAAACGGGTTCCAAAGCGCCGACGGGGCAAACTGTGAGATGGGACGAAGAAGTGTGATGACTCCCCAACACCACGACTCCTCAACGCCCGGGCTAGAAGAACACGTACGGCAAAGTTGCGAGCGCACGCCGCGAGGAAGGGAGTAGGAAACGGAGATGGCATTGTCAAGAGTTCTCGCTGGAGGGGCTCAGTTTATGGATTCTGGGGAGCTAGACTACAAGCACGCTCCAACTCCGGATAACTTGCCGAAACCTCTAGTGCGAAGGCGCAACGGCATTTACTACACACCTCCACTCGCGGCGCAGGTAATGGTCAATTGGGCAATCCGTTCGCATGACGATAGAGTTCTGGAGCCCTGTTTCGGCTCGGGGGTCTTTCTCGCTGCGCTAGGGCAAGCGAACGCGGGCCAGATACGGGGTGTCGAGATGATGGCCGATGCCTATCGTGCCGCTGTCGCGGGTGGGCTGGTGGATGTCGATCACTCGATCTTGGGAGACTTCCTAGGTGTGACTCCGTTCCAAGTCGATGTAGCTATCGGCAATCCTCCTTACGTGCGTCTACGGTCACTGCCACCTGAGCAGGAAGAGAGGGCAAGAAGAGCGACCGAGAGAGTCCTGGGGACCCCAATGGAATCCGCCGGCAGCGTCTGGATGGCCTTCGTCCTCCACGCAACTCAGTTCCTGGTGCGCGGGGGGCGTCTCGCGTTTGTCTTGCCTTACGAGATCACCCATGTTCGCTACGCAAAGTCGCTGTGGGAGTTCTTGGGAAACAACTTCGGCAACTTGCGGCTGGTGCGTGTGAAGGAGCGGATGTTCCCTGACCTGATGCAGGAAGCCGTCATCCTATTCGCTGACAATCGTGGCGGATTGACCGACACCGTCTGTTTTGAAGCTTATGAGCGAACGCGAGACTTGGACATGGGCCAGCCAACAGTCAGAAAAGACGTGTCGATGAAGGCGGTGATCGAGGAGCGGCCGTTCGTTCGAGCGTTGCTGTCTGATGATGTGGACGCTCTCCTGGAGCACGTCCTTCCGTTGACGTCGCCAGTCCCCGAGTTCTGCACGTTCAACATCGGCTATGTTAGCGGCCACAAACGGTTCTTTCATCCAGATGCAGGAACGGTCACGAGGTTCGGGCTACCTGAAACGAGTTTGCGCAGCACCGTGGCCGCCAGCCGTGGATTGAGTGGGGCAGGTCTTCGAACATCTGGTATCGCTCTCGACGACCTGAGAAGGCTCTTCTACCCGAATGGCAACCTCTCGCAGCCGGAACGACGATATATCCTTCAAGGCGAGCGTGAGGGCATCGACACGGGCTACAAGTGCCGGAGTCGGAAGCCCTGGTACACGGTTCCCGACGTTCGCGTCCCTGATGTAATGCTGTCGGTCTTCAAGGAAGTACCGGCGCTCGTTGCCAACGACGCGGCTTTGGTGGCAAGCAACAGCATCCTGTGTGGATTCCTGCGTGCGGGCTATGCTGCCGAACAGTTTATGGCTGCGTGGTATACGTCTCTGACCCTCCTCTATTGTGAGCTCCGAGTCCATTCGCTCGGAGGTGGCGTGTTGGTTGTTATCCCAGGTGAGGTAGCCAACGTAAGGGTCCCTCAGCTAGGTTGCCTGCCTGTCAGCCACATGGCCGAAGTAGACCAGGCTTTGCTAGCCAAAAGGAATCCCTACCTGATAGGCGACGGGCCTGTCCTTATGGAGTCCATGGGACTCTCCGCGCAGGAAGTCGCGTCCATTCAACAAGGGATACACGTACTGGCTTCGTGGCGGACAGCTTACAGAAAGCCAGTCAAGCGAGTAAGGCGAATGCCGCTATTCGAACACGTCAAGGAAGATGTGGCGCTGCTTGAAGGTGTGAATCATGCGGTCAACCAACGTAGTGACCGATAGGTCGTGCTCAACGTCCGCGAGCAGGCGATCGCAAAGTACCAGGGGAGATTGGTTGAAATCAACCACCATATAGGCAAACTCATCGAAGATACCTCGGATATCCCGGTACGACTGCCCAGTACGTCCCGTTATCGCATCGTACATCCGGGCATACCGAGAATGGTTGATGGTCTCCTGCTTCCGGCCCTCCATGATCGGTTGGAGGGGCATCAGGTAAAGATAGCCGGTTACAGCCATAGGGAACCTGTCTTGTATGCTGATGCACTCGCCGATGATCCCCTCGTAGTAGGTAAGTGCATTCTTGGCGACAGAGCTCATCTGGCTCCGTATCCCGATCATCACCAAGGGACCATTCTCAGGGTCTATGACCGAGACGTCGACATCTTTGGGCTTATGGGAGCCGTAGATTGTCGCTTCCTTGACGACAGCAACCTGCCGTTTGCGAGCTGCGCTGCTGAGCCGCGCATCCAGGTCTTCTGAGATTTCCTTGTGAAGGATGTTGATAAACGCCTGACTACGGACAGCGTATCGCGGGTCTTTGGCGTACACACCCTGCATCTGCGCGAGTATCCGGTCAAGATCCATGTCACTCCACCCTCACGTCACTACCTTACACGGCGGGCATCGTCCTATCAACACTGACTACCTCAGGGGAGCTAACAGGCTAGGCGTGTTCTGGTCCAAGGCCTAACAAGGAGATGACCTTGCCCATAACCCTTCTTCGCCGGTGGTCGATCACAGCCTTGGTCGCGGCCCTCCTCGTCCTGGCCGCCGCGTGCGGCGCGGAGGCCGAGCCCACGCCGACCCCCGATGCGACGCCCACGCCGGTCCCTGACGTGAGGGACGTGCTCTCCAGGGCGGGCGAGAGGATGGCCGCCATGAAGTCCGCAAAGTTCGGCATGATCGACGAAACGGAGACGGGCGCCAAGTTCTTCGACACCACCTTCAAGAGCATGGAGGCCGAGGTCGAGGCCCCCGACAGCTTCAGGATGCTGGTGGACGTGGTGGCCCCGGCATTCGGGTTTGTCGAGATCGAGATGCTGGCAGTCGGTGACCAGGCCTTCATGAAGTTCTCCGAGGACGCGCCCTGGGCCCCTCTGCCGCTGGACCAGGTGCCCTTCAACTTCGGCGGCTTGGGCCCGACCCTGCGCGACGTGCTCGCAAGACTAGAGGACGCGACACTGGAGGGCCGCGAGGCCATCGGGGGCGCTCAGACCTTCCACGTCGAGGGGAGCATCACCTCCGATGGCCTGGCGGACCTGATCACGACCGCGGACCCGGGTCACAATGTAACCCTGACCCTGTGGATCGACGAGACCGACTACGCCCTGCGGCAGTTACGCATTGCGGGCCAGATCTACAACGGCGACGGCCCCGGGACTACCCGCCTCCTGACCATCGAGGGACTCGACATCCCGGTGGACATCCAGCTTCCGGAGGTCGGGTCCGGCCAGTGAAGGACCTCCGGGACCGGCTCACCACCCTGGGTTCGTCCCAGACGGTCGTGCTGGGTATCCTCTGTCTGGGCGTATTCTCGACCGCCCTCGACCAGACGGTCGTCGTAGCCGCGCTGCCCAGCGTCATGGTCGACCTGGAGATCCCACTCACCGACCTGGACAGGGCGGCCTGGATCGTAACCGCATACCTGGTCGCTTACACCGTGGCCATGCCGCTGGCGGGCCGACTCTCCGACGTCTACGGCCGCGTCAGGATGTTCCAGGCGGCCCTCGTCGTCTTCTCCATCGGCTCGGCCTTCGTGGCGCTTGCGCCCAACTTCCCCTGGATAGTGGCGGCCAGGGTCGCCCAGGCTGTGGGCGGTGGCGCAACCGTTCCCATCGGCCTCGCCATGGCCGTGGGCGTAGTATCGCCGGAAAAGCGCGGCATCGCCCTGGGACTCGTGGCCGCATCCGCCGAGCTGGGGTCCGTCCTCGGGCCCCTCTACGGCGGGGCCATCATCGAGCTGATCGGATGGCGGTGGATATTCTGGCTGGACATACCCCAGAGCCTCTTCCTCATAGCCCTCCTGGCCATACTGCCCCACAGGGCCAACCCCGATTCTAAGATGGACTACTTCGGGGCGATCGTTCTCGGGGCGGCGCTCACTGCCCTGACCATCGGGCTCGCGCAGAGGAGCATATTCTCGGGAGCGTCCGTCTACCCATACCTGATGCTGGCCGGGGGACTCCTCCTGGTCGTCCTGCTCGTCCTGGTCGAGCGCCGCGCGGTCCAGCCCCTGCTGGCCTCCTTCCTCTACACCTCCAGGGCGTTCCTGTCGTCCAACTCTGCCCAGTTCCTCGTTGGCGTCTCCCTGATAATAGCGCTGGTCGCCGTGCCGCTGATGGCCGGCACCGTCATGGAGAAGTCGGCATGGCAGAGCGCCCTCCAGCTGCTGCGACTCACCGCCGCCATACCGGTCGGGGCGGTGACGGGCGGGTATCTCCTCAGGTGGGCCGGAGTGAGGCCGGTCTGCATAACAGGCCTCCTCTTCATGGGTGCGGGCCTGCTGGTAATGAGCGGCTGGGAGGCGCAGGTCGACGAGCTTCGGCTCACCCTGCCCCTGGTCACCGCCGGCCTGGGGTTCGGGCTGGTCATCCCCCCCATCAGCGTCGCCGCCCTCAGCGCCTCGCCCAGCCACTACTGGGGAGCCGCGGCCTCGCTTGTCACCGCATCGCGGATGGTCGGCATGGCCCTGGGCCTCGCGGCCCTCTCCGCCTGGGGCATCGAGCGCTTCTACAGCCTCACCGCCCACGTCGTCCCCACAGAGTCCTACGAGGTCACCGAGGCCCTCCTCATCGACGCCGGCGTCACCGTCTTCCAGAACATGTTCATGATAACCGGCTTCCTCTCCCTCATAGC
Source organism: Dehalococcoidia bacterium (assembly GCA_965116315.1). Lineage (GTDB taxonomy): Bacteria > Chloroflexota > Dehalococcoidia > Lucifugimonadales > CAJWER01. The sequence goes on along the minus strand of OZ220672.1, from coordinate 2,776,068 downwards.
CATCCTCCCAGCCCTCCTCATGAAAGAAGAACAAGTAGAAGAATCCACCGGCCTAATCTGACCCCACTGAGCCAGCACAATCGACCTTGCTTGAAATGCGAAACCGAAAGTAGCACTCGCGGTAACTGTCCAGAGTCGAGAGAATGCGGCTCACCCTCTTTCCCCCGAGGAGACCTTTGAACAACCTGCTATTGCGCGCCCATATAGTCGTCGTTCCTGCGAAGGCAGGAACCCAGAGGGGCGAGGGGAGGGGTCTTCTCCCCGGCGCCACTGCGTTACGCAAAGGTCCCCCGAGGGGGAAGATTGAGCCTGTCCTGAGCCCAGTCGAAGGGATGGGGGCTCTCGCGCTGCAGAAGCAAGGCTGCCCTGGCTCATTGACTCTGAACAGTTACCCCCTTGCTTGTAGCGCGAGGTCGAAAGCAATACCTGCGACTTGTGCAGCCGGAATGGCATTAGAGCGATTGCAGGATGTGAGGGATAAGCTACGCCCGCTCCCTGATGGGCATATAAGGCAGGTCCAACGGGCCGCCATAGCGCAGACGGGGACGCAGCAGAACGCCGGAAGCCTCCTGCTCCATCGCATGCACGACCCACCCAGGGATACGGCCCACCGCAAACATGGCGCTGAACATCTCCTCCTGAACGCCAAGTAGGCGGTAGATTGCCCCCGACCACAGGTCGACGTTCGGGGCGATCCCCTCATTCCCGTAACGGGCCATCGCATCCCTTACGGCCTCCAGGGTGGAGAACCAGGCCGGGCTGCCCCCTCTCTCTGCAGCGTTCCTGGCCTCTTGCTCTAGGCAGTCGGCCCTGGGGTCCGTCGTCCTGTAGACGGGATGACCGAATCCCGGGACTCTCCCGCCTCTGTCGAGGACGGCTTTCACGTACGCGGTTGCCTTGTCTGCGGACCCAATGCCCAGCGCCATCTTGATTACTGAGGTTGCCGCCCCACCGTGCTTCGGCCCCTGGAGGGCCGCCATGGCCGCGGTTATGGCTGAGAACAGGTCCGCCCCGGTGGAAGCCACGGTCCGGGCAGCGAACGAGGACGCGTTTGCTCCGTGTTCCACGTGCAGGATGAGAGCCTTGTCGAGGGCACGCCAGTCGTCCGGGTCAGGCACTCTCCCGGAGAGCATGTACAGGAAGTTGGCCGCGTGCCCAAGCTTCTTGTCAGGAGCGATGGGGCTGTCTCCACGGCTCATCCGTGAGTGGGCGGCCAGCATGGTGGGAGCGGAGGCCGTCACCCTGATTCCTCTGCGAAGGACACCCTCGTACGAATGGTCCGCCGACCCGGGCTCTGAGCCGCTCATCGCCGACACGACAGTCCTCAACGCGTCCAACGGCTGCATCCCTGCGAGGCTACGGAGCATACTGAGAGTGTCGTCAGGTACATGTCTCAGCGACTTCATCTCGGCCTCGAATTCAACCAGCTGACGCCTGGTCGGCAGTGCTCCGTAGAACATGAGGTAGCACACCTCCTCGAAGGACGAGTGCTCCGCCAGGTCCTCGACGCTGTAGCCGCGGTAGAGGAGCCGTCCGCGATCGCCGTCAATCAGGCTCGCCTCCGTCCAGCCAGCGTAGACGTCCCGCAGACCGCTCCGAACACCGTTCACGAAGTCCTTGTCCCTGGAGGGCCGGTTCTGCCGCAGGTCTTGCTCCACCATGTCAATCATCCTTTCCTGTAGCTGTTTGCGTCCTCGATGCAGCCGGCTCTTCAATGTCGTTGCTGGTACTCCCAGGAACTCGCAGATCTCGCGCTGGGAGTAGTCCGATATGTAGAAGAGAGTGACCGCCGTGCGAGTCGTTGGGGGCAGGGAGTCGACGGCATCGCGTATCTTGGCTTCGAGCTCACCCGCCTCGGCAGCCGACTGCGGGTTGCCGTCTGAAGCGGCGACCTGCTCCGCACCCTCGTCGATCGGTTTCGCGGCAATCGTCTTCCGTCTCAGGATGCGATCGCAGTGTTTGAAAGCTATCCGCTTGAGCCAGCCTGGAAACGCCTCAGGTCCGTAGACCCTGTTCAGGTTGGGATAGGCTTCCAGGAAGGCCTCCTGGGCCGCGTCCTCGGCCAGGTGGAAATCGCCGAGAACGGAGTACGCATAGCCCACAGCCATGTCCTGGAACCTCTCGACCAGCGAAGCGAATCCATCCAGGTCTCCCGCCTTGGCCTGCTCCAGGGCAACTCTGAGATGTTCGATGTCGCCCACTGTTACGCCCCTCAGTAATAGAATCCCAGTCTTGCGGCCCGGGGTTGCATCGGCCCAGCCGCAGACCGCTCGTTAGGGGCAGGTTCGGCCGCTGTGTACCTCAGACCCTTACGTGACGCCCAAGGGCGGGGGTGTGCCTGCTGAATGCCGCCTACTGCGAATGGAGACTGTGGTACAGGCCGCGCTTCGCCAGCAGCTCTGAGTGTGTGCCCTGCTCCACGATGCGGCCTCCGTCCAGCACCACGATGCGGTCCGCGTTCCGGACGGTCGACAGGCGGTGGGCGATGACGAAGGACGTGCGGCCCTGCATCAGGCTCTCCAGGGCCTGTTGGATCTGCAGCTCCGTTTCCGTGTCCACGTTGGCCGTCGCCTCGTCGAGTATCAGGATGCGGGGATTCCTGGCGAGGGCGCGGGCGAAGCTGATGAGCTGGCGCTGCCCCATGCTGAGGTTGGCGCCGCGCTCCTCCAGCTCGGTGTCGTAGCCGTCCTTCATGCGCGCGATGAACCCGTAGGCGCCGACGGCCTTCGCGGCCTCTTCGACCTCGGCGTCGGTCAGGTCTGTCCGGTTGTACCGGATGTTCTCGCGCACGGTCGCTGAGAATAGGAAGGGCTCCTGCGGCACGGCGCTGATCTGCCGCGAGAGCGAGCCGGGCGTCACGTCGCGAAGGTCGTGGCCGTCGATGGTGATCCGTCCCTCGGCCACGTCGTACAGGCGCATCAGCAGCGACACGAGGCTCGTCTTGCCGGCGCCGGTGGGGCCCACCAGGGCCACGGTCTCGCCCGGCTCGACGTGCAGGCTGATGTCCTGCAGCACCGGCGAGTCCGGCGCGTAGTGGAAGCTGACGTCCTCGTACTTGACCCTGCCGGTCACCCCCGGCAGGGCAACCGCGTCGGGAGGGGTCGGGACGTCCGGCGTGACGTCGAGGAGCTCGAATACCCGGTCGGCTGCGACCAGGGAGCCGGTGAGCTGGCCGAACTCGCCGGTCAGGTCGCGAATGGGCTCGAAGAGCCGCTCTATGTAGAGCGCGAAGGCGACGAGCAGCCCCACCTCCAGGGACGTGCCGATCATCCGGCCGCCCACGTAGATGACTATGGCCATCGCGATGACGGCCAGCAGCTCGACCGACGGCCACAGTCCATACCTGTAGCGGGCCGACCTCAGGGATGCGTCCAGGTTCTCCAGGTTGACCTCCCGGAATGCACCGGCGTTGTGCCGCTGCCGGTTGAGGCTCTGCACGACTCGGATTCCCGCGACGTTCTCCTGGATGCCCGAGTTCACCCCGGCGACGGTCATCCTCGCCCTCCTCAAGTGCGGTTGTGCTAACCGGCGCCAGAACACCAGGCTGGGGATGAGCAGAGCGACCATGCCCAGGGTAATCGCCGCAAGCGTGGCGTCCATGAGGACCATCGCTGCGGCAATGCCCACCACGCTGAACAGGTCGGCGAGCGCAAATGCGAGGACGGCGAATAGCGCCTGGCTCAGCTCCATCACGTCGTTCTGGACCCGCGACATGACCCTGCCCGCCTGGTTGCGGTCGTAGAAGGACATCGACAGGGCCTGGATGTGCTCGAAGAGCCGGATGCGGATGTCCAGCATCAGGCTCTCGCCGACGTTCACGAGCACACGGCTGTGGACCACGCCCGTGGCGAAGCGCAGCAGGGCCACCAGGCAGAACAGCCCCACGGCTGCGGCAAGGCCTGCAAAGCTGCCGTCGTCGGACATGACATGCCCGTCGATGGCCTGCTTGACCGTCCAGGGCAGCGCCATCATCGTTCCGCTGTACAGCAGCATCGCCGCGAGGGCGAGGGCTATCTTCCCCCTGTACGGGCGGGCGTACCCCAGCAGCCGTACGAGCGTCCGCCAGTAGCTAATTGGGCGGTCCTGTTCCAGGTCGAGGCGCGCGGACCCTTGGGTCTGGCCTGCCGGTGCGCCCATCAGTTGAGCCCCCGCATCTCGTCGGCCGGCCGGAGCTGCAGGTCGTAAATCCTGCGGTAGAAGCCATTTAGCTCCAGCAGCTCCTTGTGTGTGCCGCTCTCGACGATCCTGCCCTGGTCGAGCACAAGTGCGGTGTCCGCGTTCCGGACCGTGGACAGCCTGTGGGCGATGACGAGGGATGTCCTTCCCTTCATGACCTCCTCCATCGCCCTGTGTATCTCCGCTTCTGTGCCCACGTCGACGCTGGAAGTCGAGTCGTCTAGGACCAGGAGGGGCGTGTCGAGGAGGATGGTGCGGGCGATGGCAAGCCTCTGCCGTTGCCCGCCCGAGAGCGTTATGCCGCGCTCGCCGACCCACGTGTCGTACCCGTCCGGCAGGTCCGCGACGAAGTCGTGGAGTTGGGCAACCTTCGCCGCGCTCACAATGTCGTCCATTGACGCGTCGTCGACCCCGTAGGCGATGTTGTCGCGTATGGTTGCCGAGAACGCGAACACGTCCTGCTGCACGATGCCCACATTGCGGCGCAGGGACTCCAGGGTCACGTCGCGAACGTCTAGGCCGTCGATCAGCACTCTGCCCTCCGAGACGTCGTAGAAGCGGGGCAGCAGGTGCGCGATCGTGCTCTTGCCCGAGCCCGCCGCGCCCACGATCGCCGCAGTCTGCCCCGGCTGCAGTTCGAAGCTCACGTCGTGCAGGGCTGGGACATCCGCATCGTATTCGAAGGACACGGAGTCGAACACGATGCGGCCCTTGGCCGCCAGGTCCTTCGCATTTCTCGGGACTTCGAGCGGGTTGCGGGTGTCGAGCACCTCGAAGATGCGCTCGCCCGCGGCCAGGGCCCTGGAGAAGACATGCACCCTCCACTCGAACCCGCCTATGCTATCGGCCAGCATGACCATGTAGAGAACGAACGATGCCAGCGCGCCAGGGGTGAGCGCGCCCTGCTGGACCTGCCATCCGCCGAACAGCAGCACCCCGGCTATCGCCAGCCCGAACAGGAACATCAGGACTGCATCCCTGGTGACGGCTAGCTGACCCTCCAGGATGGAGCTGGCGGCGACCGCACCCGCCCCCTCCCTGAACCGCGCAATCTCGTAGTCCTGCGAGCCCAGCGCCTTGACCGTTCTCATTCCGGATAGGCCTTCCTGTACCAGCGTGTTCATCCGCCCGGTCGCCCGGAAGATGCGCCTGTTTGCGCGGTACAGCCTGGCTGCCAGGCTTACGCCGAACCACGAGACGAGGATGAAGCAGGCAAGGACGGCGAGCCCCATGCGCCACTCGATGGTGATCATGACCGCAATCGGCAGGATGTAGGAGACCACCGCGGATATGCCGTGCAGGAAGCCGATCGAAATGAACCGCCCCGTGGCGTCTATGTCCACCGTGGCCCTGGACATGAGGTCTCCGGTCTTCTGCCGGTCGTAGAACCCGAAGTTCAGACTCTGCAGCTTGTCGAAGAAGTCGTTCCTCAGCTGGTAGTCCGTCTCCCGGCCGACCCTCTCCCCCATGTAGAGGGCGAGGTAGCCCAGGATCGCCCTGACCAACCCGGCGAGTACGATCTGGCCCACCACTAGAGCCAGCTCCGCGTGGGCGCTGGCGAGCGCCTCGTCTATGGCGTTACCGGTCAGCCAGGGGACCGCCACGCGAGGCACGATGGAGCAGACCATCATCACGGCCGTGATGATGAAGAGCGCCCTGCGCTCCAGGGAGTACCCGACCAGCCGCAGCAGGACCTTCATACGAATCACTCCCGGGGCTGTCGTGAGAAGGGGGGGCCGTCCGCCGCCAAAGAATCATTCTATGGGCCCTGGGGTCAGCCTGCTAGGATTTCGCCCCCTGGCACCTGCCCAGACTTGATGAGATAGGAAGCCCGTCGCATGTTGGTAGGGGCGACTCGCCGAGTCGCCCTTCACGTTGGGCCGCGAGCGAATCGGAGCCGGGACATCTACGCGGCCAAGCCTACCGGTCCAACATCTTAGAGTTGAGGAGTATCTTGTAGGGGCGGGTTTGAAACCCGCCCTGTCCCCGCAGGTCGCCTATGCATTCGTGGATAAGCTCATCACGCTAGCCGACTACGCCTCACTTCAAGGAAGTCGGACTACTACACGATAGACCTCGACTGCACCGTCACCTTCTCCAGCCGCGACCGGTCCGGCGTCGGCAGCCGTCCCTCGAACGGCTTGAACGTCTTGCGCGGCGTCAGCTCCATCGGCGGGTCGGACAGGTCCTCCGTGTAGAAGCGCGACGACGGGAACAGGTCGCCGGGATACGTGAAGTTCGGCAGCGTCGCCACCTCCACGCACAGCGCCCCGCCCAGCGCGCTCTCCAGCATCCCGCCGATCCACACCGGTATGCCCGCGTCCTGGCACACGTCGTGGATCGCCTTCGCGTTCGCCAGCCCGCCCACGCGCCCCGGCTTGATGTTGATGTACTCGCACGCCCCCACGCTGATCGCCTGCTCCGCCGCCTTGATGCTCACGATCGTCTCGTCGAGGCACACCGGCGTCCGGATGCGCCTCGATAGCTCGGCGTGGTCCAGCACGTCCGCGTAGTGGAGCGGCTGCTCGATGAACGCCAGCCCCAGCTCGTCGATGGCCTCGAAGAACGGCAGGTCGTCCAGCGTGTAGCCCGAGTTGCAGTCGATGTGAAACGTCGTGTCCGGGAAGGCGTCGCGGACGGTCCGCAGCATCTCCAGGTCCCAGCCGGGCGCCACCTTCAGCTTGATCCGCGGGAACCCGCCGTCGACCGCCTGCTGGATGTTCGCCAGCAGCATGTCGTACGAGTCCTGGATGCCGAAGTCCGCCCCCGCCTGAACCTCCCTCGTCTCGCCGCCCAGCAGCCGGTGCACGGGCGTGCCCGTCATCGCGCTCTGCAGCGTCCACCAGCATATCTCGATCGCCGCCTTGGCGAAGCTGTTGCCCTTGAACACCCTCATCCGCTCGTTCAGCTCGTCCGCCGAGTCATACTCGCCGCCCACCACGTGCGGCCCGAAGAACTCCGCCACGTTGTGGAACACCGACGCCGCGCTCTCCGTCAGGTACGTGGGCGCCCGCAGCGGGCTCGACTCCGACCACGCGTCGTACTCGCCGCTCACCGCCCTCACGACCACCGAGTGGATGTCGTAGTCCTCGCCATACGCCGTCCGCCACGGATAGATCAGCGGCATTGCAACGTGGTAGACCTCGAACCTGTCAATACGCATCAACGCCCTCCGAAGTGTGGAGTCGGTCAATCCTACGCGATTATCTCAGAATCACGAGGCGAGCGGACTATATAGTCGTCGTTCCTGCGGAGGCAGGAACCCAGAGGGGCGAGGGGAGGGGTCTTCTCCCCGGCGCCACTGCGTTACGCAAAGGTCTCCCAAGGGGGAAGATTGAGCCTGTCCTGAGCCCAGTCGAAGGGCCTGTCCTGAGCTTGCCGAAGGGATGGGGGCTCTCGCCCTGCCAAAGAGCAAGGCTGCCCATGCCACGAGGGCGGGCGGCTTGTCCCTTCCCCCCGAGGGGGAAGGTTAGGATGGGGGCTCTCGCCCTGCCAAAGAGCAAAGCTGCCCATGCCACACGAAGTCTGAATGAACCTACGCAGCCGGCTGCGGCGATACGTCGCGTGCAAGGGCCGGGTCTGCATACCCGTCAGGGCCATGCAAGGACTCCCTCCCGGGAACGACTGGTCGAATTACGTGGACTGCCCTCAGCCACGCTCAGGGCGAGCGATGTGCCGAGGCTACAGCTAGATAGTCAGCCGCCGGTAAAGGTAAAGCAGCCTGTTCGGCAGCGCGTGGATGTCGTCCAGCACCTCGTACCCCATGTCCGCGCACATCGTCTTGAGGTAGTCGTGCCCGTTCTTGTCGACCGTCAGGCAGAACGCGCTGATGTCCTTGTCCCGCGCCTCGTCTAGCGCCATCCGCGTGTCGTGGACGGCGTACTCCTTCTCCACCCCCTCGCGGCTGTACCCGCGGTCCTGCGGCCTGCCGTCGCTGATCAGGAACAGCAGCTTCGTACGCGCGTCCTGCGCCTCCAGCTTCATCGTCGCGTGTCGGATCGCCGGCCCCATGCGCGTGGCGTGCAAAGGGGCCACCCGGTCGATCCGCCGCTGCACCCGGTCGGAAAAATTCTCGTCGATGTCCTTGATCGTGTAGAACTCCACGTTCTCCCGCCCGTACCCCGAGAAGCTGTAGATGCCGTACACGTCGCCGATCGCCTCCAGCGCGTGGATCAGCAGGACTATCGCCTCCTTCTCCAGGTCGATGATCCGCTTGTACGACCGCCGCATCCCGTCGCCCCGTCGCGTCCGCAGCCACACCATGTACTCGACCGGGTCGCTCGGCGCGTCCCAATCGTCCGTGACGTTCTTCGAGTCCTCGATCGCCTCCGCCGTGGACGCGCTCGTGTCGAGCAGGAAGACCACCGCAACGTCGCGCTGCACCTTGTTGCGCTTCCAGTACAGCTTCTCGCTCGGCCCCGCGCCCGTGCGAATGTCGACGACCGCCTCGATCACGTCGTCGATGTCGATCTCCTCGCCGTCCTCCAGCTTGCGCACCTTGCGGAACATCTCCGGTACCAGCATCTCGAACTGCCGCCGTATCTGGTCCGCTAGCGGCCCGTAGCTGTGCAGCGTGCTGCCGAAGTACCCCGCGTCCCCCTCCGCCATCTTCTTCTGCCGCACGATGCACCAGTTCGGCTTGTAGTCGTCGGCCCTGAAGTCCCACTCGTCGTAAACGAACGACTGCGGCTCGTCCGGGTCCAGCGACCCGCCCTGCTCGTCCACGTGCATCAGCGGACCCTGGCCCATCTCCGGCGTCTGCGGTAGCTGCAGCCCCGCCTCCTTGAGCATGTTGTCGGCGAACGCCCCCGTCGCCTCCTCCATCCCGCCCTCGCCCGCTTCCAGGTCCACCTCGGCGCTCGACTTCAGCATCTCCTCGAGCATCTCCTGGGTGATCTGCTCGCCCTCCATCTCGTCCGACTCGCCCTGCCGCTGCATCCTCAGCTCGGTCATCATCTGCGCCAGCTCAGGCTTGAACTCGCCCCGGTAGTCCACGTCCTCGCTGGGGTTGTACTCCTCCTCCTCGCCCTCCTCGCTCTCCGCGTCCTGCATGAGCTGGTCGACGAGCTGGCTCTCGTCCAGCCCGGAGTCGGCCCCCTCCGCGTCGGGAAGCTCCATGTCCTGCCAGTCGTCGGGCGAGGCCTCCTCGTTCGGTATCTGCGACAGGATCGCGTAGATCCGCAGCGTCGCCTCCGCCGCGTCCTCGACCGTCGCCGTCGGCACGGCCACCTTGCGGGCCAGCGCCACGACCTGGTGCGCCTCCTCCCTGTACTGCTTCGGTATGGCGAGCCCCTCCTGCTGCCGAAGGCTGATCCGCACCAGCAGCTCGACCAGCGCCTCCCGCGCCGGCAGCGACTTGATGTCCGGCCGGCTCTCCAGCGCACCCTCCTGCACCGCCAGGTACGAGGTGCTGATCCCCGGGTACTCGGCCACCACGATCGCGTCCAGCCGCCCGTCCTCCACGATCGTGAACACATCCAGCGCCAGCCGTCTCTGCTCGAATATGTCGAAGAACCGCTGCATGTCCGTAACCCACCCACCGCCAGTCCCTTCCCCCCGAGCGGGCGCGTCTGTCCCTTCCCCCCGAGGGGGAAGGTTAGGAAGGGGGCTCTCCCCGGCCCCCCGAGCGGGTGCGCTCGTCCCTTCCCCCTGAGTGGGCGCGCCAGTCCCTTCCCCCCGAGGGGGAAGGTCAGGAAGGGGGCTCTCCCCGGCCCCGGCCGGGTCGACCTGCGGCCGCAGGTCCTCGAACAGCGTCGACGGCAGGTCGTATATGAACCTGAAGCTGCCGAACTCCAGGTGCGCCGTCTGGTGCGTCGAGATCACCTTGTACAGCGCGAAGTTCTCCCGCTTGCTGCCGTACCGTCCCTCCTGCGCCGGCAGGAACACGGTGGAGCCCTCGGTCGTTGGCGCCTCGTCCGACACCCACCCGATGTTCTTCTCCGCCAGGTCGTCGCTCGTCGACAGCTTGATCTCAGTGCCCGCAAGCGCCCGGCAGTACATCTCCATCACGTCCTTGACGCGGGTGAACTCCACGCTCGACGACAGCGTCTCCAGCTCCTCGTGGGACCGGGACGACTCGATCCGGAAGTACGCCAGCCCGCCGTCCTCGTTGTGGTCCAGGATGCCCGTGCCCTTGTCGAACCACTGGCCGAGCTGCGTAATCGAGACCTTCTCCAGCGCCTTCGGGCAGCTGTCGATAAAGCTCGGCACTGCCTCCGGCGCCTTCTTCATCAGCGACTCGGCCATGCCCATGATCGGCTCGTGGTGCTCCGTGTCGACCTGCCCCAGCGCCTGCCCGGCCGACGCTATGGAGGCGGGCACGTTGACGGCCCCCGCGTCGTGCAGCCCCTGCGCCAGCCGGATGAACCTCGTGCGCTGGTCCGCCTGTATGTTGGGCAGCGCCCGGGCCGACGACTCGAACAGCCCCTTCACCTGCCGCCACGTCGTCTCAGTGAGCGACGTGCCCAGCCGGATGAACGTCCGCTTGTCCTCCCCCAGCATGGGGAAAATATCCTGCGACGCCGCGAGGCACTCCGCCGCCATGTCGTAGGACCGCTGCGACAGCGCGCCCAGGAAGGCCGTGAACCGCTCCAGCTCCGGCACCGTCAGGGTCCCCAGCAGCGCCGGGCTCGCCTCGTAGAACTTCGTCGAGAGCGTGCTCGACTTCCACGAGCCCCTGTACAGCCCGCGCCCCAGGCCCATCCACGTCTCGATGTGGCGCGACCTCAGCCGGCTCATCGCCCCCGGGCTCGCCGCGAAGTACGCCACCGCCAGCGTCGGCGACTCCGCGCACAGCTCCGAGCCGCAGTCGGCCCACTTCAGGAAGTAGTTGAACGGCATCATCCGCGCCACCGCCGGGCTCACCGCGTAGAACCGCGACGCCGCCTCCCACGACCGCACCGACTGCTCCGCCATCGCCGCGCCACGCTCCGCCCACTCCACCACCTGGCCGTCCTGCAGCTCCGCCGAAACCGCCTCGATCGCCGGCTGCACCTCCCCCGACAGCCCCTCACGGGCCGCCTCCAGCCGCCGCCCAATAAGGTTCAGCTCCCCCCGAGTCTTATCGTTCATGGACACCTCTGGGCCTCTTCCCCCCGAGGGGGAAGATTGAGATGGGGGCTCTCGCGCTGCCAAAGAGCAAGCTGCCCATGTCTCATCAACCCTGAATAGCTGCGGATCTCGTTCATACCCGCCCCGCCACCGACAGCAGCTCCCCGCTATCATCCGCCCGCAGCAACTCCAGCAGCCCCGTCACGATCCGCGCCGTCGCGCCCCAGATCAGGTGCCCGCCGTAGGCATAGTTCGGCCGGCTCACCGGCACGCCGTCCTCGAAGCGCGTCTCGTCCCTGATCGTCGAGCCGTCCACCAGCGCCGCCACCGGCACCTCCACCAGCTCGGCCACCTCCACGGCGCTGACCACGAATGGATAGCCCTCGGGGATCGCGCCCAGGTAGGGGGTCACCAGGTAGCCGGTGCTCGTGTTCACGTCATCCAGCCGGCGGAGCACCCGCACGTCCTCGGGCCGGACGCCCACCTCCTCGTGGGCCTCCCGGAGCGCCGTGTCGAGCAGCGATGCGTCCCCGGCGTCCATCCTGCCGCCTGGAAAAGAGACCTCGCCCTTGTGGTCCTCGACCGTCTCGCTTCGCTTGTTGAGCAGCAGGTGGAGCTCCCCTTCCTTCCGGTACACGAGCACGAGGACACCCGCCCTGGTCAGGGAAGGGTGCTCTTCGCTCTGCGTATCGCTGGGGTTGATGTGCCCGTTACTCGAATATGGACGAGATGACCTCGCCGATGCTGCTGTGGATCGATGCATCGTCGGTGACGGCCCAGTTGACCGCCACCTGGCAGGCCCTTCTCGGCTGGATGCCCTGCGCTATCAGCTTGCCCGCGTAGATCAGCAGCCGCGTGCTCGCCCCCTCCGCCAGCCCGTGCTCGCGGAGGTTCCGCACCTTCTCGCCCAGCTTGGCAAGCTGCGCCGCCGTCCTCGCGTCGACCCCCGACTCGTGCTCGACGATCTGCGCCTCGATGTCGGCAGGCGGCGGGTGGAACTCGATGGCCACGAACCGCTGGCGCGTGCTGTGCTTCAGGTCCTTCAGCGCGCTCTGGTAGCCGGGGTTGTACGACATCACCAGCAGGAACCCCTCCGCCGCCTCCAGCAGCTCCCCCCGCTTCTCCACAGGCAGGATGCGCCGGTGGTCGGTCAGCGGGTGGATCAGCACCGTCGTGTCCTTCCGCGCCTCCACGATCTCGTCCAGGTAGCAGATGCCGCCCGCCTTTACGGCCCGGGTCAGCGGCCCGTCGATCCAGACCGTCTCCTCCCCCTGGAGCAGGTACCTCCCGACCAGGTCGCTGGCCGTCAGGTCCTCGTGGCAGGCGATGGTCACCAGCGGCAGGTTGCGGTGGCCGTTCTCGCTGTCGTCCTCGGCTGGCGGATCGCCGTCCATGCGCTGGCTGACCTTGGTCAGCGGCTGGCCCAGCCGGTACGACATGTACTCCACGAACCGCGTCTTGCCGCACCCCGTCGGCCCCTTGAACAGGATCGGGATGCGCTGGCGGTACGCCGCCTCGAAGAGCTCGATCTCGTCCGCTACCGGTACGTAGTAGGGCTCCTCGGTAAGGTGGTACTCCTCGATTATGTAGCTGCGGAATAGGGTCTGGGTGCTGGTTGTCATAAGTTTAGGCTGCGGCTGTTAGCGCGAGTCCTGCGGGTTCACACCTGCGACGAAGCGGTCCCAGGCTTCCGTGACGCTGGCCCTCAGGTCGTCGAGGCTGCCGGAGTTGTCGATCGCCGCGTCGGCGCGCCTCAGGCGGTCCTCGTTCGACATCTGGGCCCGCATCCTCGACCTGGCCGACTCGGCGTCCGTGCCCCTTGCTTCGACGACCCGCCGCAACGCCTCCCCCTCGGGAGCCGTAACGACCCACACCTCGTCGAACATCTCCCCCCACCCGGCCTCGAACAGGAGGGGCGCCTCGACCACCACCGCCGTCGCTTCGCCGGACTCCCCGGCTGCCCCCAGCCGCTCGGCGACCAGTGCGCGTGTCCGGGGGTGGACGATGCGGTTGAGCCTCTCCACCTGCGCCGCGTCCCCGAATACCACTCCCGCCAGCTTGCGACGGTCTATCTCGCCGGAAGGGCCCGCCACCTCGCTGCCGAAGGCCTCCACAACCTCCCGCCACCCGTCCGTCCCGGGCCTGTAGACCTCGTGGGCCACGGCATCCGCGTCTATCACGCAGGCGCCCAAGTCTCGCAGGATGTCAGATACTGCGCTCTTTCCGCTGCCAATACCCCCTGTAAGTCCGATTGTCCTCATAGCACTGCGCTTCAGCAAAGGACATCACATAATACCAACGCCCCCCAAACACGGTCAACAATCAGACGGCCGGTGGCCTGTCCCTTCCCCCGAGGGGGAAGGTTAGAGCCTGCCCTGAGCCTGCCGAAGGGATGGGGGCTCTCGCGTCGCCGAAAGGGCTTGTCCCTTCCCCCCGAGGGGGAAGGTTAGGATGGGGGCCCTCGCCCTGCCGAAAAGCAAAGGTGCCCGTGACACACCCTCTTCCCCCCGAGTAGACCTTTGAACAACCTGATATTGCGCGCCCATATAGTCGTCGTTCCTGCGAAGGCAGGAACCCAGAGGGGCGTGGGCGGGGCCGGGGCTCCCAACCGTTCGTCCTGAGCCTGTCGAAGGACAGTGCTCAGCCGGCCAATGATGCCACCTCCGCTCAGCACCACCGTCCTTCCCCCGAAGGCAGGAACCGTCCCCACCCAGAGGAGCCGCGCCACAATCGTCGTTCCTGCGAAGGCAGGGACCCAGAGGGGCGTGGGCGGGGCGGGGGCTCCCACCCGTTCGTCCTGAGCCTGTCGAAGAGCCTGCCCCGTACCCGATACGGGGACAGTGCTCCGCCGGCCCGTGAAGCCACCCCCGCTCAGCACCACCGTCGTTCCCGCGAAGGCGGGATTCCTGCCCCAGGAACCGTCCCCCACCCAGAGGAGCCGCGCCACAATCGTCGTTCCCGCGAAGGCAGGGACCCAGAGGAGCGTGGGCGGGGCGGGTGCTCCCACCCGTTCGTCCTGAGCTTGCCTCCCACCCGTTCGTCCTGAGCCTGTCGAAGGACAGTGCTCAGCCGGCCAGTGAAGCCACCTCCGCTCAGCACCACCGTCGTACCCGCGAAGGCAGGATTCCTGCCCCAGGAACCGTCCCCCACCCAGAGGGGCGCGGGTGGGGGAGTCCCCTATCCCCATCTCCTCCCTGCTGTACACTGTCCCCACGACCACACCCAAACCCACCGCCGTCCAGGCCTACCTCGCCCTTGTAGGTTCCCTGACAAGGAAATGCCTTGGCCAAGGGGTAGCGAGACACCCATGCACCCACGAAGGGGAACGACATGAACAACCTTGAGAAGCACAAGGCGGACCTTGAGGCACTGATCAACCTAGGACTAGACGTTCAGGACGACCTGTCGGGTCTCAGCGACAGCAACCAGCCTGCAGAACTCACCGCTCAGACCCTGACAGGCTACCAGCGTTGGTACACTGAGGCCTACGTCCTATTGGAGCAGCTTCTCCCTGGTCGCCTCACCGAGTTTGAGCAACTCTACAAGTGGGATGGACGCCGCAACAGTATCACCTTCTCCACATACGCCATTCAGGATTGGCTCACCGGCGTTCGTATCCACGGCTTTGACAACTCCTCTGCAGTCCGGACGAAGTTCTTGAATCAACTGGCTATACTCGAGTCTGCAAAAGCCCGATTCGAGAGTTCTCTCTTTGACATCCGACAACTGGTACAGGCGGACCTCTTTGACTCTGAGTTAGACGCTGCAAGGGAACTCACACGAAACGGGTTCCTCAGGGCCGCCGGAGCGGTTGCGGGGGTAGTCCTCGAGAGGCACTTGGGGCAGGTTGCCGAGAATCACGCCCTAACGACTCGCAAGAAGAATCCAACCATTGGCGATTTCAGCGAACTACTGAAGGGTGGTGGAGTCCTCGATATACCGTCATGGCGTCAATTCCAGAGGCTTGGAGATATTCGCAATCTCTGTGACCACAACAAGGAGCGAGAACCCACCAAAGACGAGGTTGAAGAGCTGATCGACGGCGTGGAGAAGTACACGAAGACGCTGTTCTAAGGCTCACATCAGCCCTCACCTGGCCCAACCCGGCTCCTACGCACCCCCCGCCCCATCGAACGCCCGCATCCACTCCTCCGCCGTCACCACGCCCGCCTTCGCCTGCGGTGCCGAGGCCGCCGCCCCGTTCACCCCATCCGGCCCCTCTGACACCTCCCGCACCAGCGCCAGCAGCCGCAGCGCGTACTGGTGATTCTCCCTCGCCGCACTGCTGCCGTACAGGATCACCTCGCGCTCGTCACGTGGTCCCGCGTTCATGCCCCGGGTGACCCCGCCCATCTCCTCGACCTCCCGCACCAGCCTCCTGGCTGCCTCGACAGCGCCCTCCGCGCCGGGCTCCCCCAGCGCCGCTGCGATGGCCTGTAGGCTGCGTGCAGCCGCGCCCCCGCCCTGCGAGGCCGGAACATTCGCGCCGATGTGCGCGATCTGCTCCTCGATATGCGCTATCAGCTCCGCCCTGTCCATCACATCACGAAACTCGCGCCCCTGGGCCGCTTCTTACCACCGTGCACCGACGGCTCCGCGCACCACTTCGCCGACAGCCGCCGCACCGCCTCGTACGTCCCCTCGTCGAATCCCAGCAGGTCGCACACCGCTGGTCCAGCAGCGCCCGGTTCGGGTCGGCGTCCGCAAGATACGCCGGTTTGAGCTCCCTGTCCCGGAAGTCCTCGAATATCTCCTCTGCGGTCGCAAGCTGCTCGTCGCTAAGAGCGCGGAGGTCGAGGACTGGCATCGAGTCACCGGAGCGTACGGTCATACCTGCTTTGCTCGACTGCTGTCGGCTGGAGTGCCACCAGTATGACAGCAAACCCACGGTGCTGTTGCCCCAAACCGCCAATGCAAAATCACGTTTCGGATTGTCGAAGGCGACGTTTGGCCATACTCGGCCACCCATTGACTTCAGCTCCGTGAAAGCGATCGAGAGTGCCTGAGATCCAAATGTGAAGTCACGGTTCAGATGAGCGCGGCTGGCGGTGGACCAGACTTCCGCTGCCCCTTTCTCCATTCCCGGCCGCACCTGTAGCTGCGAATCAGGTTCGCAAACCATCCGAGTCTCCTTGCTGGCGTCGTGGTTCCACAGGGAGGGATAGGTAGCCGTTGGACTGGCAGCAATCTTGGTGAATGGGCCTCTAGGGGCTGGGCCCGTGATGTCGCGATCAACCAGCCCAAGTTTACCCACGACACCCAGGGCAGCCATCTTTAGGTCCAGTGCCGCTGGCTGGCAGGGAGGCCACAACTTGGACTCTGTCAGAGCGTGAGCCGTCTGAGCCAGCGAATAGTCCAGCAGGCGGACCCCGCCCCAATTCCCCCCGTCCTCGGACAGCGGGGCGGTGATCATTTCGCCAACCGTTTCGTCTCCTACCTGCAGGTCCGTGCCGCCGTATGGCCCATCTTCGATCTCTCGCACGACGCCGGCGCCTACGAGACCGTTTGCCACGGCGCTGGCTTGGGCAAACCCCTGCGGACGCCGGCGAAGTGAAACGAAGTGGGCGCGTCCCGCCTTGGGCTCGTCCTTCTTGCGTTTGCGGGCGACCACCAGGCACTCTCCCATCCCCGTGTCCGACGAGAAGGACATCTCCTTGCCGTTCGCCGCAATGCTCAGTACCTCGAGGTCGGTGTAGTCCTCCGCCAGCATCTTTCGGAAGCCCTGCCAGGACAGACCGGACGCGACAGAGAGGGGCAGCACGAGGGCCAGCACGCCGCCCGGCTTCAGCTTCTTATGCCCCACCGCCGCGAACGCCGACGCAATGCCGGCGTTGCCGTGATAGCAGGTGCCCTTGGCCATCTGGTTCATCAACTTGCCCATCGCCGTCTGGTCTTCGGACGTCGCGCCGAACGCCGCGAACGCCGGGTTGGTGACGTCGGCGTGGGCGCCCTCATGGTTCGTGGCCCGCGTGAACGGCGGGTTCATGATCACCATGTCGAACTCCCCGTCGGGGATGTCGGCGATCACGTAGTCAGCCGTCTGCTCCCCTATCCGGTCCGTCCGGCGGGCAGGCTCGCTGGTGTTGAACAGGGGCGCGATGGACGAGGTGCGCAGCAGCTCCAGGGAGCCTATCTTGACCGTGTCGTCGGGCCGCCGCCCGTAGGCCAGGGTGTAGAGGCGCGATCCCTCGAACCCTATGTCGGGATGCGCGCCGGACAGGGTGGAGCCGGTGATGTGGATAGCAGACGGCATCACGTCGCAGCCGTAAAGAGCACTCTGCATCATGTCGGCGTGCAGATCTACGGGGCTGCCGCCTGACCTTTCGTGGCGCGCGGCTATCTGCTCGTAGGCCGCAGACAGCAAAGCGCCCGTACCGCAGGCGAAGTCACCCACCCTCAGCCTGCCGATTGCGTCCGCATCGGACCAGTCGACTCCCTCCATCTTGGACACGGCTAGCCGGGCGAGCAGCGCCGCCGACGCGGGCAGCGTGTAGAAGGTGGCCAGGTACTTCCGGTCTACGATCAGCCGCTGGAATATCCGACCCGTCAGGTCGTGGGCGTTGTCCACCCCTGCGGAGCTCACCTCACCGGCGGTGAACTCCAGCGTGTTCAGGATGCGGGCGGCAGGCCCGGACGGGATTTGGCTGAGGATGTCCCTGCCGATGGAGAAGATAGGGAAGTAGTTGATGTCCAGGATCTCCGCCCACGCCGCCAGCGTCTCGCCCTTCGGATTGGTAACACCCGCGCCGCACACGAGGCTCAGCGGCCTGACCTCGTTGTCGGACATCCCGGCGATGCGCTCGTGGAAGACCAGGGCGTTGGCGATGATCGCGCAGGCCATCCGCCGAGTCTGCGGCACGTTCACCATCCCCAGCAGGCGGGCTATCTGCGTCGTCACACCGGACTGGGTGGCATCCAGCTCGTCCAGGATGGCTGCGACCCTTTCGATTCCTCGCTGGAGCGCGTCGGCGGCAACGTCCACGTCCCGCTGTGACACCGACACCAGTCGCACCAGGTCGGCAAGGTCCGACACTGACCCCGTAAGCCAGCCTGATTCCGGGAAGCGGCTTTCGGATCGGTCGTCGTAGTGCACGCAGTACGAGAGCCGGGCGCCCGACAGCGCTGCGCTCAGATCGTCGGAGTCCGCCACGGCCTCCGGGTACTTGAGCGCGATGACTGCCTCGACCGTGCGCCGGCCGTCCACCACCTCAAGCCCCAGCCGCGACTTCGCCTCGGCCTCCACGCTCCGCGCGGGCTCGATTTCTGCCTCCACTATCACCGGAGCCCGCCCAGGCTCGGTCACTATGATGTCCGGCTGCAGCCCGGCATGCCCGGCGACCGCGCGCACGTTCTCCGAACGCACCGTCGCGCTGCCCATCATCCCCTGCAGCAGCGCCCCCAGCGCGTTGTTGATGCTCGGCTCCGTCTGGCGAGGCATGCGCGAAAGCATAGCACTACTGTTCGCGCCCATCAACCGCCCCGCTGCCAATCCCCTCCCAAGGTCCCTCCTCTCTCTCCCTCTCCCTCTCCCATAACTCCCATCCTCTGTGCCCTCCGCCTTTCCTCTGTGGTGAAATCTCCCTCTTGACAACCGCCAGGACCGGATGCATAATAGCACTTATGTACGAAACAGATGTGCCCATACCAGAGACAACCGAGGAGCGGAAGCCGCCCACCATCGCCGAGATCGTCCGCGAGAAGACCAACGACGGCGCTCGCATCATCGACTTCTTCCTCGACGTCATGGAGGGCAGGGTCGCAGACGCCAAGCTCTGCCACAGGATCGACGCCGCAAAGCAGCTCATGAAGTACGGCTTTAAGAAGGCCGCCGACTTCATCGCCGAGCACGGCGACGAGACCTGCGACCACTGCGAAAGCCGGAAACGCGGCCCACGCCCCCGCAAGGACGAGGGCCCCGCCGTCGCGCCCCTGCACGTCCAGGGCCCCTTTGCCTATGACTTCCTCAGCCTGCTGACTGAGGACTTCCTCACCGTACTCTCTGCCGTCGACGAAGACCTCATGATCAAGCTCGTCCGAGCACAGACGCGCGACGCCGCCACCGTCGTCGAGTTCCTCGACGACGTCATGCATAGCTGGGTCGACGGCTTCAGGTCCAACCACAGGATAGCCGCCGCCAAGGAGCTAATATCACACATAGTCCGAGACGAGCACCGCTCCCACATCCTCCTCGACGACGTAGAGCCTGCCCCGTACTCGATACGGGGGGCGGACCCACGTGTCCGCCCGCTTCCCGGCCTCCAGACCCCGTCTCCCGTAGGGGCGGGTTTGAAACCCGCCCTCCCCGGCGCGGCGCGGAAACCAGGCAACCCCCTATCCATCGTTCCCGCGAATGAAGAAGGGAACCCAGACAACCCAATCGTCGCCCCCGCAAATGCGGAGGAGAACCGGGACACCCCAACCGTCGTCCCTGCGGAGGCAGGGACCCAGAGGGGCGGCGAGGGGCGCTCCGAGCTCTCCGAAGAGCCTACCCCGACCACCGCGAACGCCCCCCAACCAGAAACCCGCCCCCGAAGACGCACACGAACACAGCGCCGCAGGGCAGGAAACGCCAGGGCCGCCATCCTCAGCCGGCAAGTGGGACCCGAGCCCCCCGGCCGCTCACCCCCCTGGTAGCCGCGACCACAGAGCGCGTCGCCGTAGGGGCGGGTTTGAAACCCGCCGTCCCGGTGGGGTGCGGGGAGCCAGCAAACCCCGCCGTCGCTTCAGCCCAGCGGGCTGCGGAAGGGCGGCCTCGTGCCGCGCACCGACTCGATGCGGCGCTCGGCGATGCGGTTGGCCGCCACGTGCGTGGGCACGCCCTCTGCCCGCGAGGCCTCGATGACCCGGGCGGTCGTGTCGTAGATTCGCTCGGTCATCTCGCGGGCGCGGTCGGCCCTGTACACGCCTCCGATCTCCGAGCCGACGGTGATGATGCCGCCGGCGTTGATGACGAAGTCGGGCGCGTACAGCACCCCGCGCCGGTGCAGCTCCGCCCCGTGCTCGTCCGCCAGGAGCTGGTTGTTCGCGCCGCCGGCGACCACCTCGCACCGCAGGCGCGGGATCGTCTCGTCGTTCAGCACGCCTCCCAGGGCGCACGGCGAGAAGATGTCGCACTCCACGTCGTATATCTCGTCCGCGCCAACGATATCCGCGCCCAGCTCGGCCGCGGCCGCCCGCGCGTCCTCGTAGATGTCGGTGACGACGAGCCGCGCCCCCTCCTCGACCAGGTGCGGCGCTACGTGCTGCCCCACGTGGCCGAAGCCCTGCACGGCGACCGTGCGGCCCCCCAGGTCGTCGTCGCCCCACGCGGCCTTCGCCGCCGCCTTCATCCCCAGGTAGACCCCCAGGCCGGTGAGGATCGACGTGTCGCCGCTGCCGCCCATCGACAGCGGCAGCCCGACGACGTGCCGCGTCTCCAGGGCGATGGGCTCCAGGTCCGCCGGCGTCATGCCCACGTCCTCGGTGGTGATGTAGCGGCCCCCCAGGCTGTCGACGAAGCGCCCGAACGCGCGAAGCAGCGCCTCCGTCTTGTCGGTTCGCGGGTCGGCCCAGATCAGCGCCTTGCCGCCGCCCAGGGGCAGACCCGCCACGGCCGACTTGTAGGTCATCGCCCGCGAGAGCCGCAGCACGTCGGTGACCGCGGCCTCCTCGGTCGCATGGGGCCATATCCTCACGCCGCCGCACGACGGCCCCAGCGTCGTGTCGTGCACTGCGATAAAGGCCTTCAGCCCGGCCGCCGGGTCGCTTCCGGCAACCAGCAGCTCGTGTCCGTGTTCAGTCATGTGGGCCAGTGTGTCCAATCCGTACCTCCGCAGGTAAAGGGCTATATGTCCATAGTAGCAAACTCTACGAATTTCGTCGCCGCCCCTGACTAGGGACTATCGTAGGGGCGGGTTTCAAACCCGCCCTCCCCGGTGCCCGCGCGAGATACAGCCCTGTAGGGGCGACTCGCCGAGTCGCCCTCTTGCCGCCCTAAAGGGACACGGTACGAAAGACTTGCGTCGGCTATAATGCGGACTGACGGACCGACCCTGGCCACTGCCTGGAGGCTTCATGAGGACCAACATCATTCGGGAAAAACTGAGCCGAGACGAGCCCACCCTGAGCACCCACATCCACACCACCTGGCCCTCGGTGGTCGAGGCGCTCGGACACACGGGGCTCTACGACTACGTGGAGTTCGTCGCCGAGTACGGCTCGTTCGACCTGCACGACCTGGACAACCTGTGCCGCGCCGCCGAGCTCCACAAGCTGGGCTCCATGATCAAGGTCGACCAGAGCCACCAGGAGTTCCTCGCCCAGCGCGGCATAGGCGCCGGCTTCGGCAGCGTCCTGTTCACCGACGCCCGCTCGGCGGCGGAGGTCCGCGAGTGCGTGCGCATCGCCCGCGCCGACACCCCCGAGTGGAGCGGCCTCTACGGCGCGGCCACCAGGCGCAACACCTACATGGGCTACGGCGGCGGCGAGTCCTACGTCGAGCTGATCAACGACACCGTCGTCGCCGTCATGATCGAGAAGAAGGGCGCGGTCGACGATCTCGACGAGATACTCGACATACCCGGCGTCGACATGGTCCAGTGGGGCGGCTCGGACTACTCGATGAGCGTGGGCCTCGCCGGCCAGCGGACCCACCCGGACATCGTCGCGGCCCGCGACAGGGTCTTCAAGACCGCGCTGGCCAAGGGCGTGGCCCCGAGGGCGGAGGTGCAGACGGCCGACGACGCCAAGGAGTACCTCGACATGGGAGTCCGCCACTTCTCCATCGGCACCGACATCACAATCCTGTACGGCTGGTGGCAGGAGAGCGGCGAGGACCTCTGGAAGACCATGGAAGACGCGGGAGTGGGCCGGGTCGAATGACCTCCCGGCCCCAGGAGCCGGGTTTGGCTACGGAGCGCATCGTCTCGGGGGACCCCCAGGAGGAGGACCGCCCGGTCGACGACAGCCTGCGCCCCCAGCGGCTGTCGGAGTACATCGGCCAGGAGCGGCTCAAGTCCAACCTCGACATCTTCATCGCCGCGTCGAAGCAGCGCGGCGAGCCGCTCGACCACGTGCTGCTCCACGGCCCCCCAGGCCTCGGCAAGACGACCCTGGCGAACATCATCGCCCGCGAGATGGACACGCGCATCAAGACCACCTCCGGGCCCGCCATCGAGCGACCCGCCGACATGGTGGCGGTGCTGACCCGGCTCCAGGAGGGCGACGTGCTGTTCGTCGACGAGGTCCACCGGCTCCACCGCGTGGTCGAGGAGGTCCTGTACGGCGCGATGGAGGACTTCGTCGTCTCGTGGGTCATCGACAAGGGCCTCAAGGCCAGGAGCATCAACCTGGCGATCCAGCCCTTCACCCTCATAGGCGCGACGACCCGATACGGCATGGTCAGCTCCCCGCTGCGAGACCGCTTCGGGCACGTGTTCAGGCTCGACTTCTACGACGAAGAGGCAATGCACACCATCGTCCGACGCTCGGCGCGGATACTGGACATCGAGGCCGAGGACGACGGCCTGCAGCAGATAGCCCGCCGGTCGCGCGGCACCCCTAGGGTCGCCAACCGCCTGCTGAAGCGGGTGCGCGACTACGCACAGGTGGTCGGCGACAACGTGATCACCGCCGGCATATCCCTCGATGCCCTGGGCAGGCTGGAGGTGGACGGCCTGGGGCTGGACGACTCGGACCGCCTCGTGCTGACGACCATCATCGACAAGTTCGACGGCGGGCCCGTGGGCATCGAGACGGTCGCAGCGGCGATCAGCGAAGAGGCCGACACCATCATGGACGTGTACGAGCCTTTCCTGCTGCAGAAGGGCTTCCTCGACCGCACCCGCCGTGGCCGCGTAGCCACCCGCCGAGCCTACGAGCACCTGGGCCTGGCCTTCCCCCAGGACCGCCAATCAGCCCTGTTCTAGCAGGACTGCGAGGCAGCCTCGCTTTGCTGTGATAAGCAATTGCCCGATATCCATTGCACGGACCAGGAGTTGTGTGTGGGTGTCAGGACTGTCTTCCTCGACGATGATGATGAAGCCGTCCTGGCTGCCCTGTGCGAGCAGTCCGGACTGTCGATCTCGGACGTGCTGAAACGGGGGCTGGAGTCGTACGCGCAGGCTGCGCGAGATGAAACGGTCAGTACGCCCTTTGATGTCTATCGTCGATTGGACCTGGGGCAGAGCGGCCATGCCCGTGGCCCGGCGGCGGATGCGAAGACCACCGTGGTCGAGGCCCTGAGGGAGAAGCACCGGGAGTAGGTCCAGGCCGGGAGTCCGGGGGCGGGCGGGTTTCAAACCCGCCCTTGCGGCGTGCCGAACGGCGATGGCGCCGCTGTCCCGCGGCTATTCGGGGATGGCTGCCTTTAGGGCGGCGAAGTTCATGGCGTAGAGGTGGGCATAGAGGCCGTTGCGGTCCATGAGCTCGTCGTGATCGCCGACCTCCTCGACCTCGCCGCGGTTGAGCACGACAATCTTGTCCGCGCCGCGTATGGTCGAGAGCCGGTGGGCTATGACGATGGCCGTGCGGCCCTCCAGCAGCGTCTGCAGCGCCCTCTGGATCAGCATCTCGGTGAAACTGTCGATGTTGGCGGTCGCCTCGTCCAGTATCAGAATGCGCGGGTCGTCCACGATGGCCCTGGCGAAGCTGATCAGCTGCCGCTGGCCGACGCTGAGATTCACCCCCCGCTCGTGGAGGAGGGTGTCGTAGCCGTCCTCGAGCCTCTCGATGAAGTCGTGGGCCCCGACGGCCTTCGCGGCGGCGATCATGTCCTCGTCGGACACGTCGTGGTGCGTGTACTTGATGTTCTCCCTGACCGTGCCGGTGAACAGGAACGGCTCCTGCAGCACCATGCTGATCTGTCGGGCGAGGGACTCGCGCGTCCTGTTGCGAATGTCGTGCCCGTCGATCAGTATCGCGCCCCTGCCTTCCTCCACGTCGTAGAACCTGGACAGCAGGGAGACGAGGGTGGTCTTGCCCGCGCCGGTGGGGCCCACGACGGCGACGGTCTGGCCCGGCAGGACGTGCATGTTCACGCGCTTCAGCACGTCCTCGCCTTCGGCGTAGCTGAAGCGGACATCCCTGAACTCGATCTGGCCCTGTATCGCCGGAAGGTCCCTGGCGCCCGGCTTGTCCTCCAGGTCGGGCTTCGTGTCGAGCAGCTCGAATATGCGGATGCCCGAGGCCATGGCCCGCTGCAGCTGGGTGTACTGCATCGTGAGGCTTCGGATGGGGTCGAAGAAGCGCTGGATGTACATCACGAACGCCACGAGGGAGCCGACCGCCAGCGTGTCGCTGCCGACCATCCTGGCGCCGAAGAAGAGCACCAGCCCGATGGAGATGGCGGTCAGCATGTCGACGCTGGGAAGCAGGCCCGACGAGATCCCCGAGGCGTGGACGGCGGCGTTGTGGTTCTCGCGGTTCTTGGTCTCGAAGATCTCGGCGTTGCGCTCCTGGCGGTTCATGGCCTGGACGACCCTGACCCCGGAGATGTTCTCGTTCAGGCTGCCGTTCACGATCGCTGCGGCCCGCCTGACGCGCATGAACGCCTTTCTCGCGAAGGGCTGCCATACGGCCATCACGAGTATGAGTATGGGGATCGTGACCAGGGATATGAGTCCGAGCTGGACGCTGAGGATGAGCACGGCGACGGCGATGCCGACCAGGCTCAGCAGGTTGCCGACCGTGACGACGGCCACGGAGAGGAACTCCTGCAGCTGGTACACGTCGCCCAGCACGCGGGACATGACCCGGCCGACCTCGTTCTTGTCGTAGAAGGAGACGGACTGCTTCTGCAGGTGGTGGAACATGTCCCTGCGGAGGCGGTAGAGCAGGTTCTGGCCCACGCGGGCGATGGTCACTTCCTGGGTGAAGCTGGCGCCCCAGTTGAGCATGGCGTTGCCGATGAACAGGGCGACGATCCACATCAGGCCGGTGAAGTCGCCCTGGGTGATGAACTCGTCGATGGCGAGCTTGATGAGCCACGGGACCGCGACCAGGGTGGCGGTGAAGACGAGCATCGAGGCGACTGCCAGGGATACCAGGCCCTTGTTCGGCATGACGTAGGGGACCATCCGCGCTACGACGCGGTAATTGAAGGCCTGGCCGAACACCTCGTCGTCCAGCCTGCCGGAGTCGCGGGAGGCCTGCCGCATGAACGAGCCCGCGCCGGACATCATCGGACTGCCGCCTCCATCTCGGCCGGGACGTCGAACTCCATCATGACCTCCTCCTGGGGCCTTAGCTGGAGCTCGTAGATGCGCCTGTACGCGCCTCCGCGTGCCAGAAGCTCCTCGTGGGTGCCGCGCTCGGCAATGCGGCCCCTGTCGAGGACTATGATCTCGTCGGCCTTGTGCACGGTGCTGAGCCTGTGGGCGATGACGAAGGTCGTCCGGTCCTTCATGACGGCCTCCATGGCCGTGCGGATCTTGTCCTCCGTGTTGGCGTCGACGCTGGCGGTGGAGTCGTCGAGGATGAGTATGGGCGGGTCGAGCAGCACGGCCCTGGCGATTGACATGCGCTGCCGCTGCCCGCCCGACAGGGTCGAGCCGCGCTCGCCGATCTCAGTGTCGTAGCCCTCCTCGAGTCCCTGGATGTGGTCGTCGAGCTGGGCGACGCGGGCGGCGGCGACTATCTCGTCCATGGTCGCGTCCTCGCGGCCGTAGGCGATGTTGTCCCTCAGCGAGGCGGTGAAAAGGAACACGTCCTGCTGCACCATGCCGATGTTCCGCCTGAGAGACTTGAGGGTCGCCTCGCGTATGTCGACTCCGTCGACGGTGATGCTGCCCGACGTTACGTCGTAGAACCTGGGCAGCAGGTTTACGAGGGTGCTCTTGCCGCTGCCGGGCGCGCCCACGACGGCGATAACCTTGCCGGGGGAGGCGTCGATGTCGATGTTCTGCAACGCCGGAGTGCGCCCGTCGTAGCTGAACGACACGTCGTCGAAGCGGACGTGGCCGCTGCTCTTGGGCATGGCGGCGGCGCGGGGCTTCTCCCGAACGGGCGACCTGTAGTCGAGCACTTCGAAAAGGCGCTGGCCGGCCGAGTAGGCCCTCGCGTAGGAGTTGACGACCATGCCGGCGCTCTGGACGGGGAGTGAGAGTATCTGCATGTAGAAGAGGAAGCTGGCCAGTTCCCCGGGCGTCAGGTGGCTGTCGATGACCCTCGCTCCGCCGACCCAGAGAATGAGACCGATGACGATGAGGTACGCGAAGACCATCACCGAGGTGTTGAGGGCCTGGAGGCGGGAGGCCCTGATCATGTCGTCGGAGACGGCCGTGCTGCTGGCCTCGTACTTGGACTCCTCGTAGCGCTCGGCGGCGAAGGCCTTGACGACGCGGACGCCGGTCATGTTCTCCTGGAGCGTGGTGCTGAGGTCGGCCATGTCCTCCTGCACGCGCAGCCAGATTCTCCTGAGGTGCAGCCGCAGGACAGCCGTCAGGATAGCCAGTACCGGCATGAAGCTGAGGGCTACGAGCCCGAGCAGCCAGTCGCGCCAGATGAGTATGCCGGCCGTCGCGAAGAAGAGGATGGCGAAGTAGGGCGACCTGACCAGGCTGGCCATGATGAACATCCTGAAGGCCTCCACGTCCGTGATGGCGCGGGACATCAGGTTGCCGGTGTGGTGTGTGTCGTGGAACTTGAAGCTCAGGTTCTGAACGTGGCCGTAGAAACTGTTGCGTATGTCGTATGCGACCGCCTGGGACAGGCGCTCGCCGAAGTAGGTCTGGCCGAAGGTCAGGGCGCCCCTGATCAGGCTGACGGCAAGTATCGTCAGGGAGATACTGAGGATGGCGGCTTCCGAGACTGGGCCGCCGTTGAAGGTGCGGTAGACCTCGTCGATGGCTTCCCCGAAGAGCCAGGGCAGCACGAGGTATGCGGCAGTTGCGCCTGAGACGCAGAGTAGGGAGATTCCGAGGAGCCACTTGTGGGCGAAGGTGAGCGCTAGGATTCGTGCAAGGATCAAAACGCGTCGGACTCTGCTCCGGTCCGACATCTGCTCCCGTGGGCCTTGAGTGGATCCGGCGCTCTAGTCACGTCGAAATCCGCCGCACAACATTAAAGTCTACGCCCCTTCCAGATACGCCTCAAGGTTTTTAGGGCCCTATTTTTCGTGATTTCTATTTCATAAACCGGCCTTCTTGATATTGTCCAAGCAATGTGCGAAAAACCACTAGGGAGTATAGGCGGGCCGTCGTTTCGTGGCATGGTCGAGACCGACCCCGCCCCAGGTCCCTTCGCGTCGCCCAGGACGACATGGTGGGGTAGTAGGGTGCTGTATTCGTCGCATAGACGGATGTGTGGCGGTGGGAATGGAATGGCGGAGCACTGGCCTTCGACAGGCTCAGGCCGAACGTACTTTGTCTGCACGGCAGTTACTGACCACCCACGCACGGTCCGCGGGCGGGCATAACGCTGCTCAGGGCGAACGAAATTCCTCAAGCGCCGCGCAACGGTTTGAGTGGACCGGCTTCGGAAGCGCCCCCTAGGAACCTCTGAAGTCAGTTGGGACACAACCGGAGTTACTCAAAAGTCTACGGAAGCGCGTCTGCCCTCTTCACAGTCCCCCGGGTCCAGTATTGTTGGAGTCCTCTCCCGGAGAATCCTGGTCTCCTTCCGCGGGTGCCGAAACCTGGACGACAGTGATCGTGTAGGTCTTGGTAGTAACGCCGTCTTCGGCCGTTACCACCACCGGGATGGCCTTGTCCTCGCCCTCTACAAGGGAGACCTGCACCCCGTATTCAGGACCGGGCCGCACGCCGTCCACGGAAAGGGTTGCGCGGTAATCACTGGTCAAAGGGCTGACTGTCACGCTGGTCACGCTCTGGAGCACGTTCACCGTGTACTCGGTCGTATCTGCATCGAACTGGAGGTCGCCCGGCGAAATGAACAAGAACCGCAGGTCGGCGTCGCTCGCCTTAACGCCCGCGACCGTGATTGTCGACACCGGCGACCACGGGCTGACCCCCTTATTGTAGGTGAGGCCGCGGGTCTTCACCTGGTAGGTGGAGCCGCTGAACACTTCGTACGTATTCACAACCGGACTCACTGAGTACGTAGATGAGGCCGGGACGGCCCATCTGCTATTCGATCTGAACTCCCACGGGCCGTCGTCCTTCTTGATGGCGGTGTCGTACCCGACTATGGGCGTACTCCCGCAGGAGGCCGCCGACGGGCTGATCGACATCCAACGGTTTGAGTCATCCACGGTGAGCGTCGGGGCAGCCGAACCGGTGCACGCAGAGCTCGTGCCGACTATATCCAACGTGAAGGAGGTGGTCAGGCCGCCGTAGCTGGAGTCGTCGCTGCTAACGGTGTGAGTGATGTTGCCGGCGTTTTCGTCAGCCGCGGCCCCGGAGTAGGTGAAGACCTGCACCGACTGCACCCTGTCCCAGTTCTCAGGAGTGAAGGTCAACGGCCCGTCGTAGCCGGTATTGACCCATATCGCAGACGAAGAGCTTGCAGGCGCCACGGTCACATTCGCGCTGGGCTGGGTAAGCAGCTTTACAAAGTAAGTGATTGACAGTCCTTCCGAGATGGTCAGTCCGCTCGCGCTGACAAGGCTCCCGCCGCTGCCGTCGCTTCGAACGCCCTGCTTGATATAGAACGCCACGCTCATCTCCTGCGCAGACGGCGAGGCGCGGGTTACCGTGACCGTGTAAGTCCTGGAGGTCCCGTCCTGGGCGGTCACCACCACGTTGATGGCCTTGGGCGTGCCCGCAGCCAGCGCGATGTCCGAGCTAGTCGTGCCCGACGCCACCCCGGAGCCTTCCACCGTCACCGTGGCGTTGACATCGTTCGCCGTTGGCGTCACGGTCACGCTGCTGACGGAGTTGTCCACGCTGGCCGTGTAGCCGGTGGTGTCCGAGGCGAAGGCCGGCGTTAGGGGCACATCGTTGCTCCCGTCGGAGACGGTCAGCGCGCTCAGGTTGGCGTTCGAGGACTGGGCACCCAGCGTCAGCTTCAGAGCCACCTTGTCGCCGGCGGACCAGGACAATGCGGATGCTGTCCAGTAAAACCAACGGAAGTGGTCATTGAGCTTCGCGTCTGCAAGGGCGAATGTCTGGTCGCCGACGTGCAGTGTCCCATGGTTCACGAAGTCCTGAGACGGCTCCGGGTGGACGTCGAAAATAAGTCGGCCCAATGTCTCTGAACGGTAGAGCGGACGAACTTCGTACTCTGTAGAGATGTACGTGGCGTCGATATGCCAAAATGAATCGTCCGACAGCACTTCTTGTTCTCTGCACGAAGTGGCCGCATCATGCCCTGAGGAGCAGCCAAGAAGATTATTGCCGAGGCTCTTTACCGTAAGCGTGGCGGACCAGACGGTAGTGATCTGGTCCCGTGTCACCGTCACGGTGTAGGTCTTCGTGGTCCCGTCCTCCGCCGTCACCTCGGCCAGGATATCGTTGGCGCCCACAGCGAGCTCGATGGCGTCGCCGGCCGCCCCGCTGGTCACCGTGCTCAGATTGCCGGACTTGCCCACCTTGACCGTCGCTTTGCCCGTGTCAGCGACCGTCGGCGTCAGCTTCACGTGGGTGACGAAACTGTTAACCGAGGACGTCGTGTAGCTGGTGGTGGTCGCGGAGAATGAGGGGACCAGCGCCTTCGTTGTGCCTATGGTGTCGGGGCTGACGTGGACGCTAACCGTCAGATTGCTCAGGTTGGCGTTGGAGGACTGGGTCGACTGGGCCTCTACGAGCGGCGTGGTGTGCAGAAGGGTCAGGGCAGCCAGCGCCAACAAGGCAATGCCAGCCAGGGTAGCCGCCTTCAAGAGGCGTTGCGGGACTGACGGGGCTTTGGTCAAAGTCATCGGAACGATTCCTCTCCTTGCAGAGGAGGAGTAACCACTACTTCATGGGCGGCATTCACCACCCCCTCGCTCACCCGACCCTCCGCAGAGACCCGGCGCCGAAGGTGAATCTCTTCACTTACGCGCGGGTTGGCGTCTGTGTTTCTGGATCTCTCACACAGCCTCGACGCGTTTCTACACTCCTATTCTACCACTTAGGAACCCCTTGCATCGAAAAGTCATCCCAATGACACAAAATGAGGTGTCAGGTCAATAACACAAGGGCCTCGGACCCGGGGTATTCCCA
This sequence comes from Dehalococcoidia bacterium, assembly GCA_965116315.1. Taxonomy (GTDB): domain Bacteria; phylum Chloroflexota; class Dehalococcoidia; order Lucifugimonadales; family CAJWER01. Next base: position 2,745,763 of record OZ220672.1, on the reverse strand, counting down.
ATGCGTGTCGGTATTAGGAAACCTCTGAATAGGTCAGAATCACCACCATCCCATCCAGTGAAGGGCGGGCCGTGGACTCCCGCCTTCGCGGGAGTGGATTGGACTTGTTCAGACCATTCCTAGGCGATGGCGAAGGTCGAGCCGGACGACGTCTTGGTGACCTCGATGCGGACAGGGAAGGCCTCCTTCACCTGTTCGACGTGGGTTATGACGATGATCTTCTCGAAGTCGGCCTGGATGGACTGGATGGCCTCCTTGAGGTGCTCCTGGCCGCCCGTGTCGAGGGAGCCGAAACCCTCGTCGATGAAGAGGATGGGGAGGGGGGCGCCGGACCTGCGGGCCAGCAGCTTCGACAGGGCGATGCGGAGTGCGAAGTTGATGCGGAACGCCTCGCCGCCGCTGAACATCTCGTAGCTGCGGGTGCCGACCTCGTCGGATATCCGGATGTCGAGCTCCTCGGAGGCGACGCCCCGGACGCGGCGGCCCTCCATGACCTGCAGCTTGATGGACATGCGGTTCTCGGTGAGCCTGCCCAGCAGCTCGTTCGCGTCCTCCTGAAGCTGGGGGATGGCGTTCTCGATCATGAGCGCCTGTATGCCGTTCCGCCCGAAGGCGACGGCGAGGTCGTCGTAGATGGACTTGCGGTCGGCGAGCTCTTTTCGTTCGGCCTGGAGGCGCTCGATCTCGGCCTGGAGCCGGTCTAGCCGTTCGAGATCCCGGCCAAGCCTTCCCTGCTCGATGGCGGCCTCGCGCACCCGGCTTTCCAGGGAGTCGCGGGCCTGGCCGGCCTCGGAGAGCTCGCGCTCCCTGGCTGGCATGGAGGCCACCTGTGAGCGAAGCTCATCGCTCCTGTCCCGGTCGGCCCGAATGTCCGACCGGCGTCTCTCGAGCATCCTTGTGTCGGCGGCCAGGGACTCCCGCTCGCGCGGCAGGCCAGCCCTGGCTTCGCCTAGCCGGCGGCTGAGCTCATCGTAGGGTTCCAGGTCTGCGGCGGTCGAGCGGGCGGCGCGGTACTCCTCCGGGTCGTACCCTAGGCCCTCCAGGCGCTCCCGGAGGGTTTCGACCTGCCGCCGTTCGGACTGGGCGAAGTCCTCCGCCGAGATAGTCCGGTCGAGTTCGTGCAGTCGTCTGCGCTGCGGTTCCAGCTCCCCGGAGGCGCGCTTCGTGTCCTCCAGGTCCAACGCGAGGACGGCCCTCCTCGTGCGGAGCTCCGTACGCGCGCGGTTCAGCTCGCCCTGCCCGGCGTCGACGCTGGTCCGCAGGTCGGTGACGGCAAGGTCGATCTCCCGGCGGCGGTCCGGGTCGTAGGCGACGGCGGCCAGCTCGGCTTCGACGTCCCTGAGCCTCGCCCTCTCTTCCAGGGCGTAGCTGCCGGTGGTCAGGTTTTCGCGAAGCTGGACGAGCCACGCCTCCGCGGTCCCCAGCTCATCTCTTGCCCTCGTGGCCTCCTGGAGCCGCTCCTCCAGGGTCGCCCTCCTCTGCGCCGCGGCGCGCCGTCTCTGTTCGAGGGCAGCGGCCCGGCTGCGAGCCTCGTCTTCCCGGCGAGCATGGCTGCTTTCGAGCCTGTCCAGCTCTGCCCTGTTCTCGGAGTAGCGGCGCTTGCTGTTCAGCCCCTGCTGCTCGAGCTCGGCCTTTATGTGCTCCCGGCCATCGGGTCCCAGTGGATGCTTGCAGACGGGGCACGTCGCCTCGTCACCCAGGATGTCGAACTTGCGGCGGGTGTCATCCATCTCGGCGCGGAGGTCTCTGTTCGCCTGGTTGAGCTGGTCCATCCGTGCGGCGGCGCTCTCGACAGATCGCCTGAGTGCGTCGATCTCGGCAGCCTCGGCGTCAATGGCCGTGTCCTCCGTCGCCAACCCTTCGAGCTGCTGCCTCAGGGCGTCGAGGCCGCTGGCAGCCTGCGCCAGGTCAGTGGTCCTCTTCGCCTGGTGTTCCACGGCGGCCTTGACTTGGGCCTCCTGGACGGCTATCTCGCGCTCGACCCGGGCCTTGCGGGACTCGATCTCGGCCGTTTTTTCCATTGCGCTATTGAGAGCGTCGCGCTCCGAAGCCAGCCGGTCGATCTTGTCCTTCTGTGCTTCGAGGTCTGCTTCCGCCGCGTCGAGGGCGTGCTCTTCGTGCTCTACGGCTGCGATTTCGGTCTCGATTGCGGGCGCCCGGGCGGCAGCCGGCTCCAGCTCGTCGGCGATACGTGATCGGACGCGCTCCCTGTCGCCGGAGATCCGGGTCCGCTCGACTGCGATGGCCTTGTCCAGGCCGGAGATCCTGCCCTCGAGGTCTGCCGCCTGCAGGGCCGCGTCTCGGAGACGCTCGACCTCGCGCCGGGCGGCGGCCAGGTTATCGAAGCCACGGCGAATCTCGTCCTCCCTGCCTACCAGCTCCTCTGCCGCCTCGATGCGCCCGCGGGTGTCCGGGATGCGCCGGGCAATTTCGGCCATGTCCTCCTCGGCGCCGGAGATGCGGCGCTCCAGGGTGTCCAGCTCGGCTGACCTGGCGCGGAGGGCGGTGACGGCTTCCTCCAGCCGGCGGTGATGAGCCAGCGCCTCCTCCGCGCGGGTCTTCAGCACCTCCATGCGAGAGGTGACGCCGGCGAGGGCCTGTTCCTGCTCCTCCCGCCCGGCCACATCGGCGGCGCGGATGTCGACGCCCGTGTCGGCCCTTTCGATCTGCCCCTGGATCTCGCGGCTGCGCTGCTTTGCGCGCTCCTCCAGGGTCTCGTAGTAGGCGAGGTCGAGGACCTCGGCGAGCACCTCCTTGCGCTTCGCGGGGGTGCTGGCGGTGAACATGTCGGCCTCGCCCTGGAGCAGGAACGCCGTGTTCACGAAGGTGTCGTAGTCCATGTGGATGATCTTGCGGATGTATTCCTCGGTCTCCCGCACGGTGTTGAGGGTGACGGGGGTAAACCCGTTGCCGGAGGAGACCTGGAACTCGAGGATCGTGTGGCCCTGGTTGCTGCGCCGGGAGTACCGCCTGCTGACCCGGTAGCGCTGGGTACCTGCGGCGAATTCGAGGTCGACGGCCATGTCGGAGCGTCCCTGGTGAACGAGCTCGTCGTGGGTGCGGGCACGTGACTTGCCCCAGAGGGCCCAGGTGATGCTGTCGAGCAGGGCAGACTTGCCGTGGCCATTGTCGCCGCATAGACAGGCGACGTGGATGGATTGCAGGTCAAGCTCCGGGACGCTGTCCCGGTAGCACATGAAGTTCTTGACTTGGAGCTTGAGGGGTACCAACCGAATGTGAGTATATGCAGGGGCCCCGGACGACGTCAACGGCGTCCGGTGGGGAGGCGCTACCCTAACGCCCGGCAAGTCCGGGGAGTCAGGCGCAGGGCCGCCGACAGGGGGACTCGCCTCACCCCCCTGGTGGTACTATAGGGCGATGCGCGCCGCTTACTCCGGGCTCCAGGGCCAGCTCACTTACTACGGCTGGCTCGTAGTTGGGACCGTATTCCTCTCCTCGGCCATATCCATAGGGCCGGGCTACGCCTTCGGGCTGTTCATCGGCCCGCTGGAGCAGGAGTTCGGATGGCAGCGCACGGCCGTAAGCGCGTCGCTGGCCTTCGTGGCCGTGGGCAGCCTAATCGCGCCTTTCCTCGGCAGGTACATGGACGGACGGGGCGCCAGGCCGCTCATGGCCTGGTCGCTGGTGATCGCCGCGGCCAGCTTCCTGTTCCGGCCCCTCATGTCGCAGCTCTGGCACTGGTACCTGCTCAGCTTCCTCCAGTACGTGGCGCTGGCTGGCGCGACCAACCTGCCCGCCGGGCGCCTCGTCTCCATCTGGTTCCCCCGGACCCCGGGCCGCGTGATGGGCCTGACGACCATGGGCAACAACTTCGGGGGTCTCGCCGTTCCGCTCATGGTAGGGCCGATGCTCGCGCTCGGGAACTGGGAGGGCGCGTTCCTGCTGATGGCGGGGCTGACCTTCCTGATCGCCCTACTGACGGTCTTCCTGGTGCGCGAGTTCCCCGACGACGGCAGCTCGAAGGGCTCGGGCAAGTCGGGGTCCGCGCCCCAGCTCACAGGCCAGGCCGTCGGCGAGGCCGTCAGGGGCCGCACCTTCTACATGTTGATTGTCTCGCTGATACTGGGCTCGTTCACCTACAGCGCGATCCTGCCCCAGGTGGCCGACCACCTGATAACGTCGGGCATGACGCTGGAGACAGCCGCGCGGGCCATGAGCCTGCTGGCCGCGTTCGGCATGGCGGGAAAGTTCAGCTTCGGGTATCTTTCCGAGCGGGTTACGGCCCGCCGGATGATGATGGTGAGCCTGTCCGGCCAGGCGTTCTTCATAGTGATGATGGTGCTGTTCCCGACACCGCCGATAGCGTGGCTCGCCGTGCCGCTGTTCGGGCTGTTCATGGGCTCGTACGGCGCGCTGATCAACCTCGTCGCGCAGGAGACGTTCGGGCTCAGGAACTTCGGCAGCATCGCCGGACTGATGTCCCTGGCGATGGGCGTGTCGGGACTCCTGGGTCCCTTCCTGTCCGGCCAGTCCTTCGACCGGCTGGGCAGCTACGGGCCCGGGTTCATCTCCGTGGCGGTCATGTTCGTGATAGGCGCAATAGTCTTGACCGGGGTGCGAGCATGGACTCCGGAGCCGATTGGGAGGAAGCAATGAGCAATTTGAGACGAGTCGATGATGGCGAGTCGATCCCCACCAACATCAGCGCGTTACGGTATCTGTTTGGCATAGGGCTGAAGCGGCTCGGCGAGGGCGAGCCTATCGACGCCGTGTGCGCAGGCGCTGGAATGAGCCGCGCGGAGTTCGACGAGTGGTGGCAGGGGGAGCTCGAGTCGAGGCTGCCGGACCTGGAGTCGGCCCGGGCTCTCGACGGCGCCGGCCGGGTCGAGATACTGCGGGACGAGACCGGCACGCCCCACATATACGCGGACGACGCCGGCTCCCTCTTCTTCGGCTACGGCTTCGCCATGGGGCAGGACAGGCTGTGGCAGCTCGACTACCTGCGCCGCAAGGCCGTGGGGCGGCTCGCCGAGGTGCTGGGGCCCGACGGCCTGGAGACGGACATCATCGCCCGCACGGTCGGCATCCACCGTATCGCCGCCGCGGAGATCGACCGCATCCCGGAAGAGACCAGGGACCTGCTCGAGGCCTTCTCGAACGGCATCAACGCCGCCATGGAGGAGGGCCGTGCGAACCTGCCAATCGAGTTCGGTCTGCTCGACTACGAGCCGGAGCCCTGGTCGCCCGTCGACTCCATAGCCATCTGGGCCGAGTTCCGCTGGTACCTGACCGGGCGGCTTCCAGTCATCGCCCTGCCGGAGATGGCGAGGCGGGCCCTGGGCGACGGCCCCCTCTACCAGGCGTTCCTGCTGGGCGAGGCGGAGGACGAGAGCATCGTCCCCCACGGCCACTACCCCCCGAACAGGTCCGGCGGCGACAGGGTGGGCGAGGTGGTCAGCGACCCCGAAGAGGGCCTGGGCAGCAACAACTGGGTCATAGGGGGCAAGCTCTCGGACTCCGGCCTGCCCATCCTCGCCAGCGACCCCCACATCGCCTTCGGCAGCGTGTCGTGCTGGTACCAGGCCCACCTGTCGGGCGCGGGCTTCAACGCGGTAGGCGCGGGCTACGCGGGCGTGCCGGGCATCATATTCGGACGCAACGAGCGCACGGCCTGGGGCCTGACCAACAACATCTGCGCCCAGCGCGACCTCTACCAGGAGAAGGAGCACCCCGACAGGCCCGGCCACTTCCTGTACGACGGCGAGTGGGAGCGGGCAACCGAGGTGGTCGAGCGGATCGACGTGAAGGGCGCGGACCCGGTCACCAGGACGATCAGGTCGACGCGGAACGGCCCGCTAGCCGAAGAGATCGTGCCCGGCATCGCCAGGGACAGCGGGCCCGTCTCGCTCAGGTGGATGGGCCACGAGCCCTGCGACGAGATCACATCCATGCTCGCCGTAAACCGGGCCGGCAGCGCCGCCGAAATCCGCGAGGCGCTGAGGACGTGGATCGTGCCGACGTGGAGCTTCGGCTTCGCGGACGTGGACGGCCACTTCGGCTACCAGTCGGTGGGCAGGATTCCCATCAAGGAGAGCTGGGGGCGCGGCTACCGGCCGGGCTGGGATCCCGCCCACCGGTGGCGCGAGTCGATCCCCTACGACGCCATGCCGCGCATGGAGGACCCCGACCAGGGTTGGGTGCGCTCGGCGAACAACCGGCTCGCGCCCGAGGACTTCCCCTACCCGCTGTCGGGCGTGTGGAGCAGCGGCCACCGCGCCCGCCGCATTCGCACCATGATCGAGGAGAAGGACCGGCTGACGCGCGAGGACGTGGCGGAGATGCAGATGGACTCCATGTCCCTCAGGGCGCAGGAGGGCCTGCCGGGGCTGCTGTGGACGCTGGAGAAGGTCGACGACGCCAGGATCGCCCAGGCCGCCGGCCACCTGCGGGCGTGGGACTGCATGATGGAGCCCGACCGGGTCGGCGCGGCGATATTCGAGAGCTTCTTCCTATACTGGGGGCTGAGGGCCGCGGCCGAGCGCTTCGAGCCGGACCAGGCAGCCGTGCTCGGCACCGCGATGGCGGGGCTGTCGCTGAGCCTGCTGGACGGCGACGAGCACGGCTGGTTCGACGGCGGCGACCGGGAGGGCGCGATGGTCGAGGCGATGAACACGGCGCTGGACGACCTGGAGTCCAGGCTCGGCAGCGACATGGCCGCGTGGACGTGGGGCGCGGTACACACGGTGAGGCTCGACCATCACCTGACGTCGCGCGGAGAGATATTCGAGACGCTGAACAGGGGCGGCGACCCTGTCCGCGGCAGCGGCATCACCGTCTGCAACACGGGGTTCGACCCAACGTACCTGGCCGCAGTCGGCGCGAACTACAGGATCAACGCGGAGCTGTCCGACGACCCGCCAGGCCTGTGGGCGGTGGACACGGCCGGCCTGTCCGGCAACCCCGGCAGTCCCAACTACTGCGACCAGCTAAGCACCTGGCTGTCAGGGAAGCACTATTATTTCCCGCTGGACCGGGAGCGGGTCGAAGAGCGAACACAGACCCGCCTAACCATCAACGGCGGATAGGAGATACACCGAAATGAAGATTGCGATTCTTGGCGCGGGGGCGATTGGCGGGGTGATCGGCGGGTACCTGGCTCGCGGGGGGCGCGACGTGACGCTGATAGACCTGTGGCCGGCGAACATCGAGCGGATCAAGGACGCGGGGCTGACCGTGAAGTCCCACGAGGGCGAGTTCACCGTCCGGCCCGCCGCCCTGCACCTGGGCGAGGTGTCGGCCGCCAGGACGAAGTTCGACGTGGTGTTCCTGTCGGTCAAGTCGTACGACACGAGCTGGGCGAGCAAGTTCATCGAGCCCCACCTGGCGCCGGGCGGCTACGTGGTGTCGGCCCAGAACAGCATCAACGAAGACGCCATCGCGGACGTGCTCGGCTGGTCGAGGGTCGTTGGCTGCGTCGTGACGCTGGGCGCGGGGATGTACGAGCCTGGCACGCCGGAGCGGACCAGCTCCATCGACCGGCCCGCCTTCACACTGGGCGAGCCCAGTGGGCTGATCACCCAGCGGCTGAAGAGGCTCGCCGAGGTCATGGGCGACGCCGGCATCACCAAGACGACGACGAACCTTTGGGGCGAGCGGTGGGCCAAGCTGGCGACCAACTCCATGAGCAACGCCGTGGCGGGCTTCACGGGGCTGAAGTCGGCCGAGCTCAGGTTCAACCCCGAGGTGCGGTTCCTGTCCATGCGGATCGCGGCTGAGCTCGTGCGCGTGGCCGAGGCCCACGGCGTATCGGTCGAGCCGATCAGCAGCGTCCCGGCCGAGCTGTTCAACAGGGCGCTCGAGGACGGCGCCGCGAAGGAGGAGGTGGAGGGCCTGCTGGTCGAGCACGGCAGGAACATAGGCACCGGGCGTCCGTCGCTGGCCCAGGACCTGATGAAGGGCCGGGCGACCGAGGTGGAGCAGCTCAACGGCTACGTGGTTAGGAAGGGCCAGGAGGTCGGCGTCCCGACCCCCATAAACCAGGCCATTGTCGACCTGACGCGGCGCGTGGACAGCGGCGAGATAGAGGCGTCCATGTCCAACCTGGCCCTGGTCGACGCGTAAAGCCAGCCGGCCGGTTGTCCCTTCCCCCCGAGGGGAAGGTTAGGATGGGGGCTGTCTCCCCCTCGACGCTACTGAAAGGAGCTACCCATGAACAGGTTCAGAGAGGCGCGTGACAGGGGCGGGCGGTACCTGCTGACCCAGCTCCACGACGACGGCAGCTTCGGCGACCCCACGCAGGGCGTCACCGAGTACTACAAGGTCCCCGCCGCGCTGATGGTGTGCGGGATGTCGGGCGCGGCCAGCCGACTGCTGGACTGGGTGCGGCGCAACGGCTTCACCCCGGACGGCGACTTCGGTCCCAGGCCGGCGGACCAGCTGGACAGCTACTACTACAGCTACCACAACGCCTGGGTGATCAAGGGCGCGCACAGGCTGGGGCAGTTCGACCTCGCCCAGCGCGGGATGGACTTCCTGATGCGCTTCCACGACCCGGAGAGCGGCGGGTTCTACTCCAGCCCTACCGAAGGCGAGGCCTCGACCGAGCAGGACCTGTGGGTGGTGAGCGGTAGCGGTTGGTGCGCCATCTACACCGGACGTCTGGACGTCGCCCGTGGTCTGGGCGCGTGGATGAAGCGCATGATGGACGACCAGCCCAACTACCCCGAGGAGATGTGGACGGTGTACAGCCGCGAGAGCGGGCTCATCACCGAGGTGCGCGACGGCGACGACTTCCGGTACGTGCTGACGCGGGACGAGTCGCGCGACCAGTCCTTCTTCCACCCCGGCATCGCGGCGGGGTTCCTGTCACGCCTCTACATGGCAACCGGCGAGGAGGAGTGGCTCGGTCTGGCCCGCTGGTACATGCTGTTCTGCGACTACGTGGGCGACTATCACTTCCGCCTGCTGCGGGCGGGCAAGGTCGGCTGGGCGGCGTCGATGATGTACACGCTGACCGGCGAGGCGAAGTACGGCGACATGGCGGCCAGGGTAGGCGACAACCTGATCGACGCGCAGTCGGAGAACGGCGCGTGGGAGTGGGCCCAGTCAGGGCGCCCCGGCTACAACAACGACGCGACCGCCGAGCTAGTGGTCTGGCTCGACGAGATCCACCAGGCGCTGGGCTCGGACTAAGCTAGCGCAAGCGACGGCGGACCATCAGCTAGAATGGGGTGAGGCGAAACCCGGTGGCTCGGGGAGGCGGCAGTGAAGACATACGTGATCACGGCAGAGCTCGAACAGGATGAGGACGGCCGATGGAGCGCATGGATCGAGGCCCTGCCGGGATGCACGGCTCGGGACCACACGCGCCAGGAGGTGCTCTTGGCACTGCAGGATGCCGCCGATGCGCATATCGAGGACATGGAGGACGCGGGTGAGGAGATTCCGAGCCGCGGTTTCCAGGTCGTGGAGGCGCCCCTGGTAACCGTAGCCCGATGAATCTGTCTCGCTGCCCATTCGGCGGCTCAGGGGCCCCGGCGACCCCAGTAGGCAGTCACAGGCTCAGTAGTCGTCGGCTATCGGCTTTTCCATGCGGCGCACCTCTTCCGACCCGGACGCGAGCCTTATGAGGAAGCCCCTCCAGGTCCGGGTGGTCCTGTAGCCCAGTCGCTCGTACAGCCGGATAGCGCCGTCGTTCTCTCCGACTACCCCCAGCGACATCGTGCGCTTGCCCTCCGACCTGGCCTTCTCCTCAGCCATGCGCATGAGGGCGGTCCCGATGCCCATGCCGCGAGCCGACCTGTCGACGGCCAGTGAGTCCACGATGAACTCGTCGGGCCTTACCCGGTCGGCAAGCAGCACCAGGTTGATCAGCACGCGTACGGCCCTCAGAGGCGAGAACCTCGTGAATACCGCCATCGGGTTCAGGTGATAGAACTCCCGGCCCGATGTCTGGAACGCCAGGAAGCCCGCGAATTGCCCATCTACAGTCGCCGAGATGCAGCTCGACGGGTCGACCGAGTCTCTGAAGAGCCTGACGAGGTCGTCTGCGTCTCTGAACCCAATGCGGAACTTCTCAGCGAACGCCTCGTGGGCCACGCGTAGGGCCGCGTCCACGTGCATCCCATCGATGCCCTCAACGACCTTGATTTCCGCAGCAGTGTCGTTCTGCACGACGCGCACCACCTTTGACGATGATGCTCCCTCGCCTAGTCTAGGCCACTCCCGCTGTGGCGCTCTCCAGGGCGGCCTTGGTGGCGGCTGTTATGGTGCGGTACTCCTGGAGGACTCGGGCGCTGGACAGGACGGTGGGGCGGGAGGTGTCGCGGTAGTCGGTGCGCATCTCGAGCCTGCCGAGGAACGACAGGTCCATCTCGTCCGCCAGCTCCTCGCCCGCGCCTGAGCCGAAGACCTCGCCGGCGAAGTTCTCGACCACGCCCAGCACGGGCACCTTCAGCGTCCTGATCATGTTGATGGAGCGCTTGGCGTCGATCTTCGCCAGCTCCTGGGGCGTGGTGACGACCACGAATCCGTCCAGGCTCAGGGTCTGCATGACCGTCAGGGGCGAGTCGGACGTGCCGGGCGGGAGGTCGATCACCAGGTAGTCGAGCGTGCCCCAGTCGGTGCTCTGCAGGAGCTGGTTGATGGCGTTGTGGATCATCGGCCCGCGCCAGATGGTCGCCTCCTCCTCGTTCTTCTGGAAGTAGGCCATGGACATGACGCGGACGCCGAACCGCTCCGGCGGCACGAGCTTGTTGTCCTCGCTCACAACGGGGACCTCGGGCACCTTCATGGCGCGGACGACGTTGGGGCAGTCGATATCGACGTCGAGGATGCCGACCGCGGCCCCGTCCTGGGCCAGGGTGACGGCCAGGTTCGCGGCGACGGTCGTCTTGCCGACGCCGCCCTTGCCGCTGTAAACGCCGATCTGGCAGCCGATGCCGCCCAGGCTGTCGGCAATGGCGCGCTTCTGCTCGAACTGGCGCTTCATCTGTTCGATCTTGGCGCGGGCCTGGGCGGTCTGCTGCTGGTTGGGTGGGCGCTGTTGGGTCATATATCTTCTCCTGGAGAAACAAAGAGCGGACGCGCTTTGTGGCGTCCGCTCCGGTCCGATCGGGTGGTGGGATTTCGGGCGCCGGTCAGTCGAGGCCCAGCAGCGCCTTGCCCTCTTCGGAGATCAGGTCGGGCGTCCACGGGGGGTCGTATACCATCTCGACCTCCACGTCCTCCACGTCCTCGATCTCGGCAATGCGCCACTCGGCCTGCTGTGCGATGTACGGGCCCATGCCGCAGCCCGCGAAGGTCAGGGTCATCTTGACCTGCACGTCGCCGTCAGCGACCTGGCAGTCGTAGACGAGCCCCAGATCTACGACGTTGACGGGAATCTCCGGGTCGTACACGTCCCTCAGGGCCTCCATCACGACATCTTTGGTCAGTTCAGCAGTTTGGGTCATTCGATCATCTCCATATGCAGGCGCAGTCTCGTGCTGTATCGCCATGCAAGTCCATTCTATGTTCGGGGCATGGGGGTGTCAATTTGGGCGGGCACAATCATTTCGCCGTCTAACCTGGGCGAACGACGTGGCACTTGGCGAGGCGCTTGGCCGGGAGGAGCGGGGAAAATCGCCGACAAGGGGGCTGCCCCCCTGCTACCATTATCTGTTGGGGTGAGCAGATTGAGCGACTATCGGAACGACGCCATTCGCAACCTGGCAATCATAGCCCACGTCGACCACGGCAAGACCACCCTGGTCGACGCGCTGTTGAGGCAGGGCCAGGTCTTCCAGGCCCACCAGCAGGTGGGCGCATTGATTATGGACACCAACCCGCTGGAGAGGGAGCGGGGCATTACTATCCTGGCCAAGAACGCCTCGGTCTCCTACGGCGGTGTCAGGATCAATATCATCGACACACCTGGCCACGCGGACTTCAGCGGCGAGGTGGAACGGGTCATGAATATGGCTGACGGCTGCCTGCTGCTGGTCGATGCCGTCGACGGCCCCATGCCTCAGACCACCTACGTACTTCGTCAAGCCCTCCAGCAGGACGTAGCGCCGATGGTCGTAATCAACAAGATGGACCGCCCAGAGGCCCGCGTGGCTGAGGTACTCGCGATGGTCCAGGACCTGTTCCTGGAGCTTGCTACGAGGGACGAGCACCTGGACTTCCCTTTGCTCTACACCTCGGCCCGCCAGGGTTACGCCACCACGGACCCGGACGTGCCAGGGACGGACATGCAGCCCCTCTTCGAGGCCATCCTGGAGTCGGTGCCGCCCCCCACGGGCGATCCCGGCGCCCCGCTCCAATTGCTGGTGGCGGCCCTGGACTACGACAACTACCTTGGCCAGGTGTCCGTGGGCCGCATCTCCAACGGGACGCTCCGGCAACGGGACGACGTTGCCGTGCTTGGCCGCCACGGCCATGCCGGCACTCACAACCTCGATCGGGTCTTCGTGTTCAGGGGGATGGAGCGGGTCGAAGTGCCAGAGGCCCATGCAGGGGATATCGTGGCCGTGGCCGGCCCTGAAGGCGTGTCCATAGGCGACACCATAGCTTCGCCCGAGAGCCCGGAGGCCCTGCCGACTATCGACGTCAACGAGCCCACGGTGCGCATGACCTTCGGGGTGAGCACCTCGCCCTTCATGGGCAGGGAAGGCGTCCATTGCACCTCCCGCAATCTTCACGAAAGGCTGACCAGGGAGCTGCGGACGAACATCAGCCTCCGGGTGGATGCCACCCCCAGCCCGGACGTGTTCGTCGTCTCCGGACGAGGGGAGCTGCACCTGTCGATCCTGGTGGAGACGATGCGCCGGGAACAGTACGAGTTCCAGGTGTCCCGTCCCACGCCGGTCACCAAGGTGGTCGACGACAAGGTGTACGAACCCTACGAGATCCTGAGTATCAGCACCCGGGAGGAGTACGTGGGGGCGCTGACCGAGCATCTTTCCGCTCGCATGGGCCAGCTCCGGGACATGAGGTACGGCGAGGACGGTTACGTCCACATGGAATACAAGATACCCACCCGGGGACTGATCGGATTCAACGCCTTCTTCCTTCGGATGACGCGAGGGGACGGCGTGAAGACGGGAGTCTTCAGCTCCTATGAGCCCATGGAGGGCGAAATCGACTCCCAACGCAGCGGCGCTCTGGTGGCGTCGGAGGGCGGCACAGCCGTCACCTACGGTCTGCTAAATGCCCAGGGCAGGGGCGACACCTTCATCGACGCGGGCGCCGCGGTCTATGAGGGGATGATCGTCGGCTCCCACCGCCGGGAAGGCGACATCGACGTCAATGTCTGCAAGGAAAAGAAGCTGACCAACATGCGGTCTTCAACGGCGGAAGTATCAAAGCGCCTCAACGCCACTGTGAGGATGAGCCTCGAGGAGGCCCTGGCGTTCATTTCCGACGACGAGCTGCTGGAAGTCACGCCGTTGAGTCTTCGCCTCCGCAAGGCGGAGCTCTCTGTGTCGGGGCGCAAGCGTCAACGCCGCGACAAGGCGCGGGCGCGGGGCTAGGACCCCACAGGAACAGGATTCCGGGGCCCTATTTCGGGAGGCCGGCTGCTATGCCAAGTCAAGGCCCCACGTCTATCGGTGCGGTCGGTATCTCGCCAGCGACTATCGGTGGAAGCAGCTCCCCGATGCGCCGGGGCACGAACGTCTCGACGCCGCGTGCGGCCTCGATCTCTGGCACGCTCCACCACCGGTGCCCCTGCATGTACTCCTCTTCCAGCTTGTCCAGCGACGCAGGGGCGATGTCGAACCCCGGCGTTCGGAGGAGAAAGAAACGCTCGTCCGAGTCGACCCACTGGTCGTCCCACTGCCAGACGTGCCGGCGGACCCAGACGCACGGCCCCAGTGTTATGCCCGCCAGCCCCGTCTCCTCCCAGAGCTCGCGCGCCGCAGCCTCCTCGTAGGTCTCCCCTGGATCGAGCGCTCCCCCCGGCGTGATCCAAAGCGTGGTGTCCCTTGGTCCCTCTGAGAAGGTCGTCCGGAACAGCAGCACCCAGCCGTCCATATCGACGAGCAGCACCCGGCCCGCCGGGCGATAGACAGGGGTTGCGGACGCGGCCGATGGTGAAGTCTCGGGCATGGTTACATGTTCGCCCGGCTGCCAGTGGCTCGTCAATCGCAAGGCCACGCGGTTTGACGAGGTTGGCGGGCGGGCTTAGACTCTCGCGTGTACTCGAGGAGGATGGCAGTTGGCGCTTTCGCGGAAGAGCCCGTTCATGCTCACGGCGACCGTGGACTTTCCCGACGACGTGCGGGACGGGCCGTACACGCACGCGCTGCTCGACGAGCTGATGTCGGTCCTGCGGGGCCTCGGCGTGCGGCGGGTCAACTGGCTCTACTATGGCGACGACGACCCGGAGTCCTACTGGGCCGGGTACATATTCCCGGCCATGCCGTATGGGCCCGAGACGCTGGCGAACATCGGCGAGCCGCTAAGGGCTGGCGCCGCGGCGGCCCACAGGCACGGGTTGGAGATATACGGCGTGCTGAAGCCGTACAACGCCGGCGCGCCTATCACGAAGCCCCAGGGGCTGGCCGGGAGCCCGCCCGGGGCGATACAGCGCATCGGCGGGCCGCTGGTCAGCGTCATCCCGTTCATCCAGCGCAATCCGCACGCCCGCGTGCGCCGCAGGCCCCTCGGCGGCCCGGATGGACTCGACAGCATGCCCATACGGCGGATCAAGCTTCGCAAGTCCGACGACGCGCCCACGCGCATCTCGCGCGAGAACATCCAGCTATGGGTGAGCCCGGACAACTACAGGTACACGAGAGCGGCGGGTGACTTTACGCTCACTGAGTCGGTCGAGCCTGCGCCTCGGGACGTGGCCGACTACTACGGCACGCCCGTCGTGTCGAAGGGATCGCCGGTGCGGACGCTGACCCTGGACGGGCTGGACCTGCCGGACGCCTTCGTGCTGGTGACGACCGACCTGGAGGACGGCAAGCCCGACTTCAGGAACACGGCGGTCGGGATGATCGAGGCGTACGGCCCGGGCCCTGAGCCTCTGCCCATCACCGTGGCGACGCGCAGCGACATCTGGGACCACAACCGCGACTTCCGCACCCACGGGCTGGAGTTCGATTCTGGCTGGGGTATGCTGCAGCTATACCTGGACGCGGACAACTCGACCGGCAAGGGGGAGCGGTTCTGGAGCTCGCTGCCCAGCCACGGCGTCGTCGCCTTCGCCCGGGGCAAGAACGAGTACCTGGCGGCCACGCCCGCCGAGTCGCTGCCGGAGGTGCGCAGGCTGTGGTCGGGCTGGGTCGACAGGATACTGGACTCGGGCGTGGACGGCCTCGACATCCGCGTGTCGGCCCACGGGAGCCTGACCGACGAGCCGCTCGAGTACGGCTACGATGAGCCGGTCGTCGAGGAGTTCCGCCGCATCCACGGCGGCGACCCTGACGGCAGCGATGAGGCGCGGTCAGCCATCGCCGGGATACGCGGTCGGCACTACACCGACTTCATGCGCGAGGCGAGCCAACGCGCCCGCTCGGCCGGCAAGCGCTTCCAGGCGCACATGCACACCGAGGCGTTCCGGCCCGACCCGTGCCACGGGCAGCTCATGGGCTTCCCGGCCAACATGAGGTATACGTGGCGGGAGTGGCTGGACGAGGGGCTGATCGACGACGTGGTGTTCCGCACGAGCTGGTTCGAGGCGCTGGAGGACCACCCTGATAGCCCGGCCCAGCGGAGCAGGCTCGACAACGCGCTGTCGGAGGGCTTCGCGATGGAGGTGCTGGGTGAGGCGAACAGGCGCGGCCTGCCCGTCTACCTCAACCGGTACATCGACCGCGCCGTGGGCACTGCGGACTACGTGGCCGACCTGGAGCGGGTCGCACAAGACGAGCGGTTCGCGGGGTTCGACCTATATGAGACGGCCAGCTTCATCTCGCCGGCGCCGGACGGGTCGAGGCTCGTCGCTATCGGCGACGCGCTCGAGCAGCTTACCGAGGCGTCGAAGCGGCTGGGCCTGGCCCGGCAGGGAGGCTGACATGGCAAACACCCCGGTCCACATCGGCACCGACCGCCAGCTCTTCGTCGACGACTTCTGGATCGACGAGACGAGTGGGACGACCCGGGTTCTTCACCAGCCCACCCGCGAGGCCCCGGCCATCGAGTCCGACCCGCCGTGGGACCTGAGCCCATGTGCGGCCGGGTTCATGGAAGACGGGGGCCTCTACAGGGCCTGGTACCGCACGGACAACGACCCGAGCGTAATCGTCACGCCGGGCGGCAGCAAACCCGCCGTGGACCCCGTCCGCTACCCCGACGCGACGACGGCCTACGCCGAGAGCAAAGATGGCATCCACTGGGAGAAGCCGGACCTCGGCCTCTTCGAGATCGGCGGATCGAGGAACAACAGCGCCATCTGGATGGGCCCCGGCGCCAACATGGCCCCCTTCAAGGACAGCAACCCCAACGCTCCGGACGACGAGCGGTACAAGGCCGTCGTCCGCACCAACGACCTCCTGGCCCTGCGGTCCCCCGACGGCATCCATTGGCGCCTTCTCCAGGAAGAGCCCATCATGACTGACGGGCCCTTCGACTCCGTCAACGTCTCCTTCTGGGACGACTCCATTGGCCGGTATGTCATTTACGCCCGGGGCATCGGCAACCCCGACGGCTCGGTCTACTACGACCGCGAGAACGACACCTTCAGGTCGACCAGCGGAGGCGGCCGGCCCGAAACGAAGCCGGGCCACGAGTTCGGCGGAGGGGTCCGCTGGATACGCCGCGCGACGTCTGACGACTTCAGGACCTGGAGCGACCTGGAGCTCATCGACACCGGCGAGACCCCGGACGAGCACCACTACACCAACTCCTGCGTGAAGTACGAGCGCGCACCCAACACCTACCTGATGTTCCCGTCCAGGTTCGTAGTCGAGCGAACGCCCGACCCTACGTGGACCCGCAGCCCGGGCGTGAACGACATCGTCTTCATGTCCAGCCGGGACGGCATCCACTTCGACCGCAGCTTCAAGGAGGCCTTCATCAGGCCCGGCCTCGACCGGAACAACTGGCACGACCGGGGCATCTATCTCGAAAGGGGGGTCCTGCAGACCTCGCCAACCGAGCTCTCCCTGTACGGCAAGGAGAACTCAGCCCTCCCCACCCAGCGCATCCGGCGGTATTCGCTCCGCACCGACGGCTTCGTCTCCGTCAACGCGGGCTACGCGGGTGGCGAGCTGGTAACAAACCCCTTCACCTTCGATGGCAGTGAGCTGGAGCTCAACTACTCGACCTCGGCCGTCGGCACGGTCAAGGTCGAGATCCAGGACGGCGACGGGGATCCGCAGGAGGGCTTCTCCCTCGACGACTGTCCCGACATCTTCGGCGACGAGATCGCGGGCGTTGTCGGTTGGGGCCGCGGCCGCGACGTCTCATCCCTGGCCGGCAGACCGGTCCGGCTCCGCTTCTGGCTCAAGGACGCCGATCTCTACGCCTTCAAGTTCAACCACCAGCCGGGGGTGCATTGATGACTGTATCGGGAGCGACTTTCTCGCTCGACCAGCTTGCCGAGGAGGGATACACGGGGCCGGTGCCACTGCTGACGCCGGACGAGGCTGCGGCCGGGCGCAGCGCCTTCTTCCAGGCGATCGGGCAGCCGGAGGACGCGCCGGGGCCAGCGGACTTCAAGCCGGGCGGCTTCAACCTCGAGCACCGCTGGGCCCACGACCTGGCGACCCACGAGCGGGTGCTGGACCACGTGGAGCTGGCGCTTGGGCGGGACATAGTGCTGTGGGCGACGGTGTTCTGGTACAAGGAGCCGCACAACACGAAGTACATCCCGTGGCACCAGGACGCGAGCTACTGGCCGATGGAGCCGCGCATCAACTTGACCGCGTGGATAGCGCTGGGGCCGACGTTCTCCGAGAACGGCTGCCTGCGCCTGATTCCCGGTTCGCACAAGGCGTGGCTGGACGACGACTACAGGAATCTGGACGAGCAGAGCGCGTTCTCGCGCGGGCTGGCCCCCGACCAGGTCGACGAGTCGAAGGCCATCGACGTGGAGATGTCGCCGGGCGAGGTGGTCTTCTTTAGCGAGGCGACGCTGCACGGGTCGAACGCGAACGTGAGCGATGTGCCGCGCGTGGCGTACTCGCTGCGATTCACGACGCCGGAGGTGAGGTTCGACCCGGAGGGGCTGAGGGAGCAGCGGATCGATTACCTGACGCGGACGTTCCTGGTGCGCGGCGAGGACAGGTACGGGCTGAACGACTCGCTGAGGGGGGAGCCGCCGGCCTAAGCCCTGGCCTGTGGTTGCGGACTAGCCTGGCGAGGGGAGGGCGGGTTTCAAACCCGCCCCTACGAGAACCGGAGCCCGGCGGGCCTCCCCCCAGGGTGTGGGACGCTAGGCTTACGCCAGGATGGCTCGCAGGTGGGTTACGGCCAGGGCTATGGCTTCGCGGGGGGTGCAGGTGTTGCCCTGGTCCTCGTAGACGATGGACATTGTGCCGTTGAAGTCGACGGCGCGGAGGATGGCCATCACGCGCTCGTAGTCGATCCACTCCTCGCGGCCGCTGTCGATCTTGTAGATCTTGGCCCTCACGTATGAGGCGTAGGGGGCCGTCTGCTCCATGTATTCGTAGATGTCGACGTCCGGGTCGGCCACGCCCATCGGAGGCGTTCCGGGAGAGCCCCACCACCTGCCGGTATCGAGTATGAAGGTGAAGTTCTCGCGGTCGGTCTCGCGCAGAATCTCGATGATCTCGTCGCCGGTGGGAGAGTCGACCGGCGGGTGGTTGTGCAGGCCTATGAATACGCCCTTGCCCGCCGCGTAGTCCGCGACCTCCCGGTAGCTGTCGATCATCTCGGCGAAGAGGGCGTCGCGGTCGGGTGTGGCCTCGGGGACGCTGCCGCCGAATATCCGTATGAGCGGCGCGCCCATGAAGGCGGCATCGTCGACCGCCGCTTTGGCCTCGTCGATGCGCCAGCGCAGCTCGTCACGGGGGAGCGGCACGCCCACCTGGCCGGCGCCCGGCTCCCCGGCCGAGCCTATGAAGCCGCTGCCGATACCAAGGAACCCGATGGGCAGGCCGCGTTGCAGGCACGCCAGCTTCAGGCGGGCCAGGTATTCCCTGTCGCGAGACCGGAGGCCGCGGTCCACCTGGAAGTCGACGGCGTCGAGCCTCAACTCGTAGGCCATGTCGACGAACTCCTCGGCGTCCATCCAGAGGCCGGAGGCCCGGTCGAGGGCTATGAGGGAGTTGCAGGCAAGCTTGATCATGGCGTCGCTCCAGTGAGGAGTCGTAGGAGTGTCATCGTATTCCTGAGCACTGCCCTTCGACAAGCTCAGGGCGAACGGTTCTTGTCCGCTTCCACTTGAAGGGATCTCGTGGCGGTTTTTGGGCCTCCCAGACGGCGAGAGGGCCCCGGGGTGGCCCGGGGCCCTTGGTGCGCTATCGGATGGGACGGTTCAGGCTAGTAGCCGGCGTCGTTCTTTCCGTCCTCGAAGAAGTAGACCTCGGCGCGCGCCGGGACTGCGTTGAAGTAGCCCTGCATGAGCGAGTTGGCGGGTACGTTCTTCATGTTGGTCTTCTTGAGGAACGTGCCCTTCATCAGCGGGCTGCTCCCGACGACGCCGATGTTGATCATCTCATCGACGTGGATCTTGTAGCCCTCCTGGCCGATCTCGATCTGCCTGGGATGGCCGAATGGGTACTGCTTACCCTCGTCGAAGAGGTCCTGCAGCTTCTTGATCGGGAACTCGCCCTCAGGGTTGGCGTACTTGGGATCGGTGGAGGGCTCGCCCGATTCGCCTCCGGTCTGGTAGAAGCGGCCCGGCTCGAC
Organism: Dehalococcoidia bacterium; assembly: GCA_965116315.1. GTDB lineage: Bacteria > Chloroflexota > Dehalococcoidia > Lucifugimonadales > CAJWER01. The sequence goes on along the minus strand of OZ220672.1, from coordinate 2,725,996 downwards.
GGCGGAGCGGAAGTGCTGGAAGCACGGGCAGAAGTTCCACGTGCCGACCCAGGGGATCACTCCGGCGCCCGACTCCCACACGAACAGGTACTCTTCGTTGTTCTGGATCATCCTGGCCGCGTCGCGGGTCGTGGTGTAGTCGCAGGCTATCCCGAGGTGCTTGTCCCACGTGCGGCAGATGATCTCCGCGACGGGGGCGTAGTCGACGGCGTAAGCGCCCAGGGTTACGAAGTGGAGCCGCAGGGGCTCGCCGTCAGACCTGATACGCTTGCCGTTGGCGTCCTTCTCCAGGCCGATGCCGTCCAGGAGCCTGTTCGCCTCGTCCGGGTCGAAGGTCGAGTACTTGTCGTGGTAGTCGTCCCCCGGATAGAACATGGTGCCCCTCTCGGGGATGTACGCGCGCGGCGTGCCCCTGCCCAGGAAGAACGTCTCGTTGATCTCGTTCCGATCGATGCCGAGGGACAGGGCGATGCGGAAGTCCCTCGTGCGGAGGAGTTTGCCTATCACCGGGTCCTGGTCGTAGCTCTGGTTGATGTTGATGGTCGTATCGCTAGGGCTGGGCGAGTTGTAGAGCTGCGCCTCGATATTCGTCCTATCCTTCTCCTTCAGGTAGAGGGGCAGCTTGGCCAACGTCATGTGGCGACCCTGGAAGTCGATGTCGCCGTTGGCGGCCCTGAGGCCGGCAGTCTCCAGGTCCTCGACAAGGGTCAGGTGGATCCTGTCGATGTAGGGGAGCTGGTTCCCCGCCGTATCGATCGCGGGATAGTAGGGGTTGCGCTCCAGGATCCACTCCTCGCCCTCGCTCGGGTCCGAGGTCTTCCATGCGGCGAGACCCGGCAGCTCGGGGTTCTGGTAGGCGTTCTTCCTCAGCTTGAGGAGCTCAACCCAGTTGTCGACCCCGGCGTCCGCGACCATCTTGTCCAGCTCCGCCTTGTCGACGCAGCAGGCGTGGAACTGCTTCATGTAGTGGGACGGGCCCCACCACGGCCACCGGAAGTTCACGTGGAGGAACGAGCCCCGCAGCAGCATCACGGGGGCAACGCCATAGGGGTCGTCCCACGTGTAGGTGACGGTTGTATCGTCCACCACCTCGAACTTGGGCTTGTTCCTGGTGACCGGGCTAACCCAGTTCGCATCGAATACTGGAGATATCTCCTCGTTGTTGGCTATGTTGTCCCAGCCCCACTGGAAGTCGGCCGTCGTGAAGGGCGTGCCATCGGACCACTTGTGGCCCTTGCGGAGCTTGATGGTCATGGTCTTGTTGTCGTTGGACATCTCCACGGACTTGGCCATGTGGGGCAGCCATGCGCTGCCGTCTGAGTCGGCCCACAGCAGCGAGTCCGTATAGGTGATCGCGTGGTCGCCGGCCCAGGTGTAGACCCTGCGCCAGGTGCCGCCGTACACGCCTATCGCCTCAGGCGGCGGGATGACCAGCGGGTCCTCCGGCAGCCGCTCCTCGACAGGCGGCAGCTCGCCCTTCTTCACGAGCTCCGCCACGATGGGGGCCTCATTGAACTTCGTCGGTATGGGGCCGTCGTACCTGAAGGTCACGTTGCCATTGACGCCGATCTTGGCGAGGGCGGGCTCGCCCATGGCCTCCATCGGCGCCTCCTTCGGGGCGGCCGTCGCCGCGACCTGCGCCGCTGGGGCCGCCGTCGGAGCCGTTTCGGCAGGCGCGGCCGCCTTGGTCTCGGTCTGCGGGGCGGGCTCGTCCTCGTCCTCGGCCGCACAGGCCACTGCGGCCACGAGTGCGAGCACTGCTATCAGCGACAGGAACAGCCGTATGCTCTTTAGCTTGGTGGACATCCTCTTACCTCCCGAGATCATGCTTTCCTGGGAACCGTGGTCCTTTGCGGGTCCGGTTGCCTCTTCTCCTGGGCAACGAATCATAACAGACTGACGGGAGCGATGCACATGTCTTCTTACTGTGACAAAAGTTGCTACGCAAATCGTCGTGATTTAGTTCCCCAGTGGATGGAACCGTTCCCGTCGACGCCAGGCCTCGGACTGAGGAGAGACTGCGCCTTACGTCGTTTTCTGGCATAGTGTCACGGGAGATTCAGCTAGTGGACTCAACAACGCCTTCGGACAAGCTGCCTCAGCTCGAAATGAGGTTCGAACGGTTCGGCGAGCTGCCTCCCGTGGACCTGCCGGATGGATACGCCCTGCATACGTTGGCGGAGAGGGGCGAGCAGGAGTGGATCGAAACACTGAACTCGACCGGAGAGCTGGGCGCCTGGGACGACGCGAGAGCCAGGGAGTGGCTGGAGGGCGATCACCACGTGGTGCCCGAGGCCACGTACATAGTCGTATTTGAGGGGAAATCGGTGGCTACGACGTGCTTCGTGACGCCGAGAGCGGAGGGCGCTCCGGCGGAGGTAGGCTGGGTCTCGGTCGCACCCGGTCACCAGGGCAAGAGGCTCGGCTACCAGGTGATGCTGGCGGTGCTGCTCCACGCAAGGGAGGTGGGATGGCGTGCCGCGCGGTTGTGGACCGACGACTGGCGTCTCCCGGCCATCAAGACGTACCTCAACCTGGGATTCGAGCCGTACATGGACCACGACAGCCATCCCGAGCGGTGGCGCGCCGTGTTCGAGAAGCTGGGCGACGTACAGCCCCGTTGGAGGCGAGATGCTTAGACTTGGACTGATCGGCATTGGTCACGGGAGGACGCTCCTGCAGACGAACCTGCCGGAGCACGACGACCTGCAGATGCGCGTTACGGCGGTGTGCGACGTGAACGAGGAGCGCCTGTCCGCCACCGCGGCGGAGTACGGGCTTCCGGCCACGACGGACTACCGAGAGCTGGTGCGCCGGGACGACGTGGACGTGGTGGGCATCTACTCGCCGGGTCCGATACACGCGCCGCAGATCCTGGCGGCCCTCGAGGCGGGCAAGCACGTGATGGTCACCAAGGCGATGGTCTACACGATGGAGGAGGTGGAGCAGGTCGTCGAGGCGGTAGACCGGACGGGGCTCGTGCTGCTGGTGACGCAGACGATGCGGGGCGACGCGAAGCACATGGAGTCGAAGCGGCTGGTCGACTCGGGCGCGCTGGGCGAGCTGTTCCTGGGGGAGGCGACGTACATCCACGACCTGAGGCCGGTGTATGCGGGCACCCCGTGGCGCACGCAGATGCCCCAGGACCTGCTCCTGGGCGGCGCTTGCCATCCCATCGACGCACTGCGCTGGTTCATGGGGGACATCGAGGAGGTGCACTGCTACGGGCTGCGCGGCGGAGTCGCGGTCGACTACCCACAGCAGGACAACTTCGTGATCAACGTGCGCTTCGCCAGCGGCAAGATCGGAAGGGTCGCGGCCTTGTGCGGCGTCGTGCACCCGCCCACGCTGCTGATGAACGGGCTGGGCCTGTACGGGACGCTGGGCTCCATCGTGGACGGCAGGGTGCGGCTCGACCCGGCGGGGACCGTGCCGATGCGTGAGTACGAGATCACGTTCCCGAACACGCAGCGGGGCCACGGCACCGAGATGATCGTGATGATGGAGCACATGGTCGACTGCGTCACGAACGGCGCGAAGCCGTGGGTTGGAGTGCGCGAGGGCGCACGGGTCGTGGCGACGGGCCTGGCGTGCTGGGAGTCGATGCGGACGGGGCAGCCGGCCAAGGTGCGGAACGAGTTCTAGGGCTCTGGGCGCGGACCTGAACATTCGCAGCATACTAAACATTCGCAGCATACTATAGGTACGATGTCTCGATGTACTCGTGAGCGGTGGACCTGAAGCTGGTGCGTATTCGGAGGTCACCCTCCTGACGACCGAGGCAACCGTCCCTTCTACTCCCGACACGGGTCCGTGGGGCAGTATGAGCCGGAGGACTCATTGCGCTGGGGCGCGAAGTAGCTGGCGAAGGCGCAATGAATCCTCGGCCACCCGGCAACTATATCCCAAGCTCCCGTTCCTTCTTGCGCTCATAGGCGACCCACTCTGGATCTATTCGCGGAGACAGGGAAGACCAGGGTATATTGCGGCCCTCTGCGTCGGCCTCCTTCTTTAGGAGCTCGTACTTGCGACTTCCCGATGCCCCACACGTTTTGCACGGGGCGGGAACCACGTACCCTGTCTTCGGTTTGTTCGGATGGCAGACATCACAGCTACAGTGCCGCACGCCAAAGCAGTGGGTACAGTTCGCGACTGTGGTTGCCCATGTTGGTTTGCTCACTTTGTTCTCCTCCTGCTGGTCATCCTCTAAGGGTGTGTGGGGCAGGTGGCGCCGATGTGAGAAGGTATTCTTCATTCCAGTTGCTGGCCATGGAGTCAGGCTGACTAGCTCAAGAGGCAAGCCCGTCACAACTTGGGCCAGCTTTGCTCGAAGGCATCCACTTTGATGGCGCCTATGGGTGCGGGGTCCTAGAAGCTGAAGTCCCGCAGTGGATCGTGGATGCTGAACCCACGGTCCAGTCCCTCCTTACGGCCGATCCCCGGAATCTGGGTCGTCACATGGAAGCCCTTACCTTGGACGTGGCTGATATGCGAGTTCCCAAATCCGTTGAACACCGTCTCGCGGTCGGTCTGTCTGAGGATATCGGCTCTCTGCAGGTCGTAATCCATCGGTCGGCATCGGCACGACATTGGTTTCTCCTTTCCCTGAGTTGTCGCTGCTGATGGGCCTCTCAGGCTCCGGCAGCCGGTAATCCCTGGCGAAGTTGGGCGATTGACTGCGAGTTCCCGAACTACTCCATTAGCGCCTCCCCTGTGGTAAGTAGCGCCTCCCCCGTGGTAAGGTGGCCTCGATGTTTCGCCTGAAAAGCTCGCGTAGGGAGAATACTTAGCGTCTAAGGTGCCTCGCCAGAGCTTCCTGGCGCGTCGTATCAGGCGAAACACTTCCGATGATACAGCACAGTCAGGAGGATGTCAAGGCATTGAAGGATTCGACGACCAAGGGCAACGAACGCGAATCTCTCGCCCGTATCGCCAAGTACATAGTTGACGGTAGAAAAGAGAGGAGTGTCAGGGACAAGAGGACATTCACCCAGCGTGACCTCGCCGACGAGGTGGGCACTACCCAGACCTCCATCAGGCGCCTGGAAGGGGGAGAGACCAACGTCTCCCTTGTGGTCATGGTCAGGGCCGCAAAAGTGTTGGGTCTGCCCTTGGAGAAGCTCTTGGAACACATCCAACCAGAGAGTGAACTTGTGGACCGCACCTACAAGGAGAATGCCGCGCGAATTGCACAAGCCACATCGGCCATGGGTCTGGATGAGGAGGGCCTCGACTTCTCCACCAAGCGGACCCTCCTACAGATGCTCAAGCTCTGGCCCAAGTAGCAGTCAACCGATCACTCCTCCGCCGTGACTCAGGCAGGGTGCGGCCCATCTTGTCTAGCCTGCAGTGCAGACACCTCTCTGGGCTGAAGAGTGGCATACGGGCCGGGCGGATTCCGGGGAAGTTCACATGATGCTACGTAGAGTCATCGACTGGGCCACCGGCCGAGTCGCTAACACCGGCCTCTACTGGACTGTCAAGCCCTACGTGGACGAGATCGAGGAGCGACTCGAGAAGACTACGTGGCGATGGTTCGCAGGAAAGGTGAGAACATCGGTACTCGTGGCTCTCTCCAATGGATTAGGTTGGCTACCGCACAGGCTTTTCTTCCGGTCGGTGCTCCGACACAGAAAGCGAATGACTGATCCCAGCACTTGTCAGGCGGAACGCAGGCGGGAGTTGTTCCTTGGGGTGATGGCCTGCCTGAAGTTGCTTTCCGCGAACAAGGGGTACCGCTTCAACTGGTCTGGTCATAATCAAAGACGATCCCGGGTACCAGGCATCCTGCACAGCGCCGGAGTCAAGATCTCCCATGGACAAATGGTGAAGCCGTGGGCCATGAGTGCCTGGGAGGGCAAGGTCCCGCACATCAAGTTCGACCCTCATCACCTATTGCCTGCCAGCATGAGTCATACCTTGTTCCATGAGTTATTCCATCTCTCGGCTCCGGCTGGGCCAGGGCTCGAAAGACATGGCCATGTCAGGGAGGTGCTGGCTCATCGCTTCGCAGTGGAGATGAGCCAGCCGTTTCCGGCGGTGGTGCATGCCGGTGAAACCAATGCTGACATCCTGTTCGACCGTGCTGTACATTTTGAGGAGCTTCTCTGGGCCACGTGCAAACGAATGCTTGTGGCCAGAATCCCGATCACGCGGGAGTGGTGGAAGGGTCACATGGTCGTTCAGGCTCCAGAGGACTTCTCGCCCCGAGCTCTCGAGATCGACGGTCATCCAGCGGAGCAAGACTTGCGGCACCTTTTACTTTGGGCAACGTCGTCACTGGTGGACTTCTATCCGCCTCACGCAAGTTGGAGTCCCTTCGGAGACTTCCCTCATGCCCAAGGCAACCTGAGTTTTCTGAGCAACGATGGCCTGTATTACAGAGTAGGGACTACCGCTCAGGCATTGATCGGGCTGGCGGAGTGCGGCGTGTTGGACCCAAGACAATGGGTGCCGGGGCAAACCAGTCACTACACCAGGGATGTTCCTAAAATGGATGTTGGCGGTCGTACGATAGGGGCTGGCCGATCCCTCGTCGTCCATCGCCAGCTGGCGAGCATGAACATTCCCGGGTCTGGCGATGCTGTAATTCCATACCATCACCTGACTGTAGTGGAAGATGGAGATGGGGACCTGGCCAGCGCGTGGGCCGAAGCAGCCAAGAGGGGGGAGGCAGGTCCCCTGCTCTTGCCAAGAGATAGGCGGCTAACTATATCCGGCGACTGGTGGTCCGTGCCCAATGTGGCCTGGTTGGACGGGGGGCCCTTCGACGCTTGGAAAGACACTATAGACAAGATGTTCATGGGCACTCCGTTCTCGTCGTCTGATCTCCAGCGTAGGGCGACCAGGGAGGAGCTACTATTACTCGAAATCTTCGAGGACCATGACTCGGGAGAGCCCACTCTATACTGGGCAAATGGCAAGACTACCCACCCTGCTTTTCGGGCACATCGAATGGCCGAATTGCTCCTGGAGCACGACAGGCGGCGGGGGACTTGGAAGGTCGCGCAAGAACCGGTCCACAGTTGGGCGGAGGAACTCTCAGATCATCCCGTGCTTTTGAGGGCCGCCGCCGAGCATCGACGTTGGTGGTTGTCGCATGGTGAGCGGCGGAGTACGATCAAACAGACGCGGCAGTCGGAACATATCTGACAGTGATGGATAGGACCTGCGAGAGTCAGGCCTGGCCAAGCTGATTCCCGCCCTACCTTATTGATGTCTCCTACCAGAGCGCCACACTAGTCTACCCAGCCTTTGGGGCAGGCACAGAGCGAACGGTAGTTGCCTGCGTTGCGCCACTTCTCTATGTCCGTCCTAGGTTGACCAGGGCTCCCCGCCGGGTTGCAGGGCGTCTGATTAGCTGATATGCTGATATGCGTATCCTGGCGGCTGCGTGCTGGGGATGGAGGCGCAACATGACGTTTGGGGAGACGATTGCGGGGGCTCGGAAGGACAAGGGTGTCAGCCAGCGGGAGCTGGCTATGCGGATCGTGAAGGAGGACGGGGCGGCCATATCGCCGCAGTACCTTAACGACATCGAGCGGGACCGGCGCAACCCTCCCGGCGACCACCTGCTGGAGCAGCTCGCGCGGGAGCTCGACCTGGACAAGGACTACCTCTACTTCCTGGCGGGCAAGTTTCCGTCCGACATGCGTGCAGACTCCGGGAATCCCAAGCAGGTCGCCGCGGCGTTCAAGGCGTTCAGGCGGAAGCTGGGAGGCGGGCGATGAAGTGGGTCCGTGACCGGTCGCGCCGGTTCGAGCAGCGCCCCTACTACGACCAGTACGAGCTCGACGCCCAGTGCGAGCAGACCGTGGAGGGCTTCCTGAAGGGCAGGAACGGGTCCGCGTCCTATCCCATGTCGACTGACGATCTGACCGTGATGATCGAGCGGGACGTCGCCGAGCTCGACCTGTACGCCAACCTCGCGGGCGAGGGACGCGGTGTGGAGGGGGTGACGGAGTTCCGGCGGCGGGAGAAGCCCTCGGTGCGGATCGCCAGGTACCTCTCGGAGTCGCCCGCGAGGGAGAACCGGCTCCGCAGCACGCTGGCCCACGAGTACGCCCACGTGGTATTCCACGGCTTCCTGTGGGCGCTCGAAGACCGGCTGCGCAAGCCCGGGTCGGTCCAGCCCCACTACCGCAAGTGCCGGAGGTCGCGGGTCATCGCCGCGCCGCAGAGCGACTGGATGGAGTGGCAGGCGGGGTACGCGGGTGGCGCGCTGCTGATGCCCATCACGCCCCTCAGGGCGGTCGTCGAACCGGCCCTATCGAGATGGCGCGCCGGCAGGATGGTGCGGGCCGGTACGGACCATCACACTGAGCTGGTAGAGCGGGTAGCCGCGACCTTCGCCGTGTCGGAAGACGCCGCCGGGGTGCGCCTGATGAAGCTGGGCTACGCGGCCCCCGCCGAAGCGCAATCGGCCTGACCCGGGTAAGAGCGTAACTGTGAGCCACGCGCCTCCGACATGGGGCTCGCGCCATCCCGACCGCGACACGCTGCGCCGGGAAGCCGAATGCCTGGCCGAGTGTTTCAGGGACCAGCTATTGGCCCTCATTCCTGGAGGGGCGATCCGTGCCATCTACCTCAAGGGGTCGGTGGTGAAGCCGTGGGAATCTCCCCTGGACTACGTGCCCGAGGTCAGCGACGTGGACATGCACATCTGGTTCCGCGACGATGCCGCGTGGCCCATGTACCTGGGCACGATGCCGCAGGCGCTGGAGGTGCAGGCGGGCGTGGAGGCCCGGTTCGCCGCGAGGGTCCCGCGGCCACTGCACGAGCCGAGGCCGCAGCTCATCGTCATGAACAAGATGATGGCCGAGCACGAGGGCTTCCTGCACTCACCCCGCTCGACCGTGAAGGTGCTATACGGCGAGGAGTACCCGGAGGCCAACTACAGCGATTCGGCGGGGATACGGCGGCACGATGCCAATCAGCTTGTGGGCGAGGCGGAGTGGGTCGACAGGATGCCGCTGCATCTCGTGGACAAGCCCGGGCGCTACCTGCGGGAGGCGCTGAGACAGCTGGTCTGGCGGGTCTCGCCTGCCGGGCCGCGAGTCCTTCACGTCTATGGGCTGGACACCGAGCAGGCCTGGAGCATGAACCGCACGGGGGTGACCCAGGAGTTGCGGGACTTGGGAATGGCCAGCCTGGCGGACGGCTACTCGACCTTCTACCTCTCGTCGTGGGACTACTTCCTGTCCGGCTTCACGGATTCCGACGCAGGACGCTCGGCAGTACAGGCCGCGGCCCGGGTCCTCACGGAGAGCGCGGATATCGGAAGGCAATGGCTCGCGGCAAATCCAACCCGAACGTCAACGGAGTAAACGGCGAGATGACCAACTCGGACCTCGTAGCGCAGGAGGGGCAGGAGTTCAGGTACCGCGACGGCCTGGGCCAGGACTGGGTCGAGTCGTGGCACCCGCCGGAGCTTCCCGCGCCCGACGGCAGGCCCAACGGCTCGGCCGGTATCTGCTTCACACCTGAGGGGGAGGTCGTATTGGTGACGTGGCCGGGCGCAGCGTGGGAGTTTCCGGGCGGCAGGCCCGAGGGGGACGAGGACTGGCGGGCCACGCTGGACAGAGAGGTACTGGAGGAGGCCTGCGCGGTGGTCGTGAATGCGACGCTGCTCGGGTTCTTTAGGGTCGAATGGGTGAGCGGCCGCGTCCGGGGCACGGCGTTCGTCAGGTCCCTCTGGTGCGCGGACGTCTCGCTCGAGCCGTGGGAGCCCAGGCATGAGACGACCGGCAGGCTGGCGGTGCCTGCCGGCAGGGCGCTGGCGCTGGGCTCGGTGGGACTCGGCAGGCAGCCCATCTACCGCAGGTGGTTCCGGGACGCGCTGGCGGTCAAGGGGCTGGCCTAATTTTTTTTGTCCAGCGGTACGCTTATCAGCGGATTGGCAAGATTGAAGTGGGAGGATGCAAGTGTCGCAGATTGTCGTTGAGGACCTGGTCAAGACGTTTCGCATCGCCGAGCGCAGCCCCGGGATATGGGGCGCGGTGCGGGGCATCGCGAAGCGGCGTTACCGCACGGTGAGTGCCCTGGACAGGGTGTCGTTCGAGATCGAGCCCGGCGAGCTGGTCGGGTATATCGGGCCGAACGGCGCGGGCAAGTCGACGACCGTGAAGGTCATATCAGGCATCCTGGTGCCCGACTCCGGGCGATGCGAGATCCTGGGCCGCGTGCCGTGGTGGGAGCGGATCGCCCACGTGCGCTGCATCGGCGTCGTCTTCGGGCAGCGGACGCAGCTCTGGTGGGACCTGCCGGTCATCGAGTCGTTCGAGCTGCTGCGGGAGATATACAGCGTGCCGCCCGAGGAGTACCGCCGGACGCTGGACGAGCTGGTGCAGGTGCTGGACCTGGGGCCGCTGCTCGACGTGCCGGTGCGGCAGCTCAGCCTGGGGCAGCGGATGCGGTGCGACCTGGCCGCCGCCCTGCTCCACAGCCCCTCTATCCTCTTCCTCGACGAGCCGACTATCGGGCTGGACGCCGTCTCGAAGCTGACGTTTCGCGACTTCATCAAGCGGTTCAACCGGGAGCGCGGCGTCACGGTCATACTCACGACTCACGACATGGACGACATCGAGGCCCTGTGCACCCGCGTGATGGTGATCGGCGAGGGACGAATCCTGTCCGACGGCACGCTGGAGGAGCTGCGCGCGAGCATCACCCCGGAGCGGAGGCTCATCGTCGACCTCGAGGAGCAGGACGCCAGGGTCGCGGACCCCGAGGCGACGGTGATGCGCCGCGAGGGCCACAGGGTCCACCTGAGCTTCGACCCTCGGCGCACTCCCCCCGCCGATCTCATTGCCAGGATCGCGTCGAATCACCCCGTGCGCGACCTGTTCGTCGAGAGTCCCCCCATCGAGGAGATCGTCGCGCGGATGTATGCCGAGCAGCGGCTGTGAGGGCGTATGGGGCCGTCCTGAGCGCCAACTTCCGGACGCTCCTCCAGTACCGCGCCGCCGCGGTCGCCGGGTTCGCCACCCAGGCCTTCTGGGGGTTGATCCGCGTGATGATCTTCGAGGCGTTCTTTCGCTCCAGCACGGCGTCGCAGCCGATGACGGTGGACGAGGTGGTTACGTACATCTGGCTCGGGCAGGCGTTCATCATGATGCTGCCCTGGTCCGTCGACCGGGAGATACACAACCTGATCCGTTCCGGCCAGGTCGGGTACGAGCTGCTGCGGCCCGTGGACCTGTACAACCTGTGGCTCTCCCGCGCGGCGGCCTACCGCACGGCCCCGACGCTGCTCCGGGCCGCCCCGCTGCTGACCCTGGCATTGCTCTTCTTCGGGATGGGCCTGCCGGCATCTCCTGCCGCGGGAGTCGCCTTCGCGCTCTCGATGATCGGCGCGCTGCTTATAAGCTGCGCATTCACGACGCTAGTGAACGTCACCACGATGTGGACCATATCCGGACAGGGGGCGGCGACGATGGCGGGCATCGCCGTCACCATATTCACGGGCATGGTGGTCCCGATCCCATTCTTTCCGGAGTGGGCGCAGGCGGTGATGGAGGTCCTGCCGTTCCGAGGGATGGCCGACACGCCGTACCGCCTCTACATCGGCCACATACCGGCCGGCGACGTGATGTTCCACCTGGGGCACCAGCTTGCGTGGACCGCGGTACTGGTTCTGGCGGGCCGGTGGGTGCTGTCGCGCGGCCTGCGGCGCCTCGTGGTGCAGGGCGGCTGACGTGGTAGGCGCGATCCGGCTCTACCTGCGCTACGCCAGCATCTCGGCTCGCAGCCAGATGCAGTACCGGGCGTCGTTCGTCATGGAGACGATCGGGCAGTTCGGGAACATGGGAGTGGAGTTCATCGGCATCCTGGTGCTCTTCAGCCGCTTCGATACTCTGGAGGGGTGGAGCCTGGCCGAAGTCGCGTTCCTGTACGGACTCGTGCACCTGGGCTTCGCATTCGCCTACACGTTCAGCAGGGGCTTCGACACCTTCGGTGCCACAGTGAGGATGGGGGACTTCGACCGCCTGCTGCTCAGGCCGCGCCCCACGGCCCTGCAGCTTGCCGGTCAGGAGATCGTGCTGAGACGGCTCGGCCGTTTCGTGCTGGCTGTTGGGGTGATCGCCTGGGCCACCGTGGCACTGGACGTCGAGTGGACGGCGGCCAGAGTCGTGCTGGCCGTAGCGACGGTGACGTGCGGCGCGGCCCTGTTCGCCGGGCTGATGGTCCTTCATGCCACCCTCGCGTTCTGGACGACCGAGACGCTGGAGATGACGAACATGGTGACGAACGGCGGGGTCGAGACGACCCAGTTCCCCCTGTCGATCTACCGCCCGTGGTTTCGGGGCATCTTCACGTTCGTGTTCCCGCTGGGCGCGGTGAGCTACTTCCCGGCGCTCGCTATCCTGGGGAAGGCGGACCCGCTTGGCTCGCCGCTGTGGTTCCAGTACGTGTCGCCGCTGATCGGATTGGCGTTCCTGCTGGTGTGCCTGCGGGTGTGGGGATTCGGGGTACGGCGGTACATGTCTACGGGGAGTTGACGGTGTAAGGGCGTCCGTCTGGCTCTATCCCCGGAGAGTACGAGTCGACTCGAGAGACTTGGGAAACCCCACCGGCAAGAGCATCGCGTTTGTAGCTTTGTTTACGATTCTCTCGCAGCCTTGAAGATGCCGGATTCCGTGGTTACCCGGAACGCACCTGTGCGTAGGATTTCCCCGGTGAAGTAGGCGTGCAGCCCTGCTGCTTCCTCATCGGATAGTCGTTCGAAAGACATCACGTATTCAACCAGCGGGCCTGCCTCGGTCACGACCAGGACGCCGTTCCTACATTCGACCTCGATTTCGGCGAACCATGGTGACAGATCGCCGGCACCGCTTTCGAGATGGAATCTCGTGCCTATCTGACCACCGCCAATCGGCGTACTGATGTCCAGCTTTCTCGGCACCTCCCTGAGCTCGGCCATGTGCTTCAGTCCATTCGTGGTCGCGTACAGCCGCCCTCCCGGCCGCAGCACCCGGCGAATCTCGGAGAGGGCCCGGGCCAGGTCAGGGACGTGGTACAGCATGTGGTTGGCGACGACAACGTCGAAGCTGTCTTCCTCATAGGGAATCGACTGGGCATCAACCTTCCTGAACGTGAAGTTCAGACCGGTGTGGAGCAGATTCTGCTCAGCCTCTTGCACCATCCCCTGAGAGGCGTCGGAAAGGGTGACGCTCCAGCTACGGAGTATCCGCCCCAGGTTCTCTCGCCAGAGCAATCCCGGACCGCACCCGAGCTCAAGTACGCGCCCGTTATCCGGGATGTCAAAATGGTCGAATACCCAACGAGACCAGGGATATTCTTCCGTGCTAAAGCGGACGTGCAGACCGGCCCTGGCATTAAGGTTGGACGAGTCCCTGTACTGCCATCGGAGGTATTCCTGCGTCGACAGATTGACCATGGAATACTAGCTTAGCATGGACGAAATTGATGGTTAGCGCCTCTTCAGCCGGAACAGGTCCCTTGCGGGCGCTTCGGGGCGGCATGGCGGGATGGTCTTGCGCTACTTGGGTTGGTCAGACGGTGTAGGGGACGGCGAGCCAGGGGGTCTCGATGCGGGCGCCGCCCAGGTGGCGGGAGTCCATTAGGGCGGCGTGGGAGCCGGTGGTGAGGAGGGTGCGCTCGACGGGGTACTGGGGACGGCCGGTCAGGAACATCTCCTGGATGGCGAGGGCCTGGGCTGTGAATGGCTCCCCGCCGTGGGAGCCTGTGGTGTGGAAGCCGGTGCTGACCGTCTCGCCGTTCACGCGGGCGGCGTAGGCGAAGCCCCTGACGTGCCGGTCGAGCATGAGTGTGTAGGCGCGGAGGCCGTCGGCGTACTCCAGCTCGAACAGGGCCGGGCGGACGCAGTGATCCTCCATCCTGCCGGGCTCGACCTCGTCGATGCGGGACTCCGCGGCGGCGGCCAGGTCCCTGGGCCACATGCCCCGCTCGGCGGCCTCCCAGACCGCCCGGCCCTCGATGCACCGGACCGCAGCGATGCCGGTCTCGCCGTCTCGCCGCCGCTCGACCATGCACTGCAGCGCCTCCAGACCGTGGAAGCCGTAGGAGTCGAGGCCGTTCGGGTAGGCGTGGAAGTGGCCGAGTGACAGGGCCTCGTCGATAGGAGCGCCGGTCTCGTGCTCCAGGGCCGGCGTACGGCCTGTGACCGGCAGCGAGGACCCGGCCATGAAGGGGATGTTGAGCTCGGCGGCGCGGTCGTACATCCAGCGCGCGTCGTCCCACGAGTAGGCCAATTGCTTGTCGTTGAATACGGGGACGGCGCGGCCTGACAGCCCGATCATCCCGCACACCTGCTCGAAGAAGTGGCGGCGGGGGTACATCTGGCGGCCGCGCTCGTTGGGTGCGTAGTCGCCGTGCTCGGCGATGATGAGCACGCCGTCGACCGCAAGCTCGCCTATCTCCCAACCCGGCGCGGTGGGCCAGTGGCCCTTGGGCGGCTGCCGGAGCGCCAAGGCGGACCGGATACTGGGGAATAGCTCGACGCCGTGGTCGCGGGCAAGCTCGCCGCCGATGTCCTGCGGGTGGGCCTGGTCGATGTACATGGAGACGACGTCGACATCCGGCTCGAGTACGCCTGACGGGGTGGGAAACCCCTTCACGAATGGCGACACGAGCAGGTCGGCGTGGGAGCCGGGGAAGAATGTCGTGACGATGGCGGCGATCTTCTTGCGTGACATTTCCAGCAACCGCTCCGCTAATGCTGCGCTACAATCGCGGCAATCCCAGTGGCCCTCGGAAGTGGGGCCCAACCCAGGAGACAGATGTCTACGGCGCCAGACCATGGGGAACGACGCCCTTGGATCATATTGCTATCCGGTACTACGTGCTCCGGCAAGACAACGCTGTCGAGAGCACTTCAACGGCGTCTCTCCCTGCCCGCGAGGCTCTTCCTGCACATCGAAGCCGACCGGTTTGTCCCTCATCTGCCGGAAGACGTCGGGCACGGGCAGCCTTCACCAATGAGCCGCGCCCTACACCGCGCCATAGTCGCATTCGCGGAACAAGGCTTCGACCTGATCGTAGATGGAATCCTACCTTACGGACGCCCTGACGACATAGCCGATGCGCTGTCCGTATTCCAACGCTACCGGCTGTGCCGCGTCGGGGTCCATTGCAGTCTCGATGTCCTGGAGCAGCGAGAGAGGGGACGACCACAGCGGGAACCCGGCTGGGCGCGACAGCAATTCCAGGACCTGCACGCCGGGGCCACATATGACATCGAAGTCGACACGACGGCAGCCAGCCCCGAGGACAACGCAGAGCGAGTTGCACGGTACCTGACGGGACGAGACACCGACCTAGCCGAATTCTCCGGTCGGGGTTGAGACCGCGAGGTCGTGCCGAGGGAGGGCGGGTTTGAAACCCGCCCTTACGGCCGCTGGGCCGATTGCGCGCAGGTTGTTGCAGTCTGGCGTTACAATCGATGTGAGGATCCAAGGAGTATTCAATGACTGATATGCTGGAGCTGATTCCGAGGAGGATGCTGTTCGGGAACCCCGAGCGGACCGAGGTGCAGTTGAGCCACGATGGGGAGCGCATCTCGTATCTTGCGCCGGTGGACGGCGTGCTGAACGTGTGGGTTGGGCCTGTCGACGCCATCGAGGACGCCCGGCCTGTGACACAGGACACCGACAGGGGCATCAGGTTCTACATCTGGACCTACAACCCCGCCTATCTCGTGTATGTCCAGGACAAGGGCGGCGACGAGGACTGGCACGTCTACGCGGTCAACGTGGAGACCGAGGAGACCAGGGACCTGACCCCCTATGAGGGGGTCACCGCCTACCCCGTAGCCATGTCCGACCGGTTCCCGGACGAGGTCCTGCTTGGAATCAACCGCCGGGACCCGCAGCATCACGACATCTACCGGGTGAACATCCTGACGGGAGAGTCCCGGCTGGTGGTCGAGAACGACTTTGGCGCCGCCCGCATGATGCCGGACAGAGACCTGAACCCCCGGATGGCGCGCGTAGTCTTGCCGGACGGCGGGGCCAACATCCTCACGTTGTCCGAGTCGGGTAAGCGCGAAGTGGTAATGACCGTCGGCCCTGAGGATGAGCTGACGACCTTCCTACAGTACTTCGACGCGGGTGGCCGCACCCTGTATGCGTTCGACAGCAGGGGTCGCAACACCTCGGCGTTCGTGTCAATCGACACTGAGACCTGGGAGACGACGGAGATCGCCATCGACCCCAGGGCCGATGTCTCCGATACATTGGAGCATCCGGAGACGGGCGTGCCGCAGGCGGTCGCGTTCGAGTACGACCGCACGACGTGGCAGGTCCTCGACGATTCGATAGCCGCCGACCTTGAGCGAATTGCCGACGAGGAAAAGGGGGAGTTCGACGTGGGCTCGCGCTCGCTGGACGACCGGAGGTGGATCGTCCGGTACGAGAGGGACGCTGGGCCGAAGACCTTCTACCTGTACGAGCGGGACACGGGGAAGCTGGAGTACCTGTTCTCGGACCGGCCGGATCTGGAAGAGGTCTCCCTTGCTCCTATGCACAGCGCAGTTGTGAGGTCGAGAGACGAGCTCGACCTGATCGTCTACTACACGCTGCCGGTCGGCTCAACGGGCGAGACCGTCGACCTCCCCACGGAGCCGCTGCCGACGGTGCTGTTCGTGCATGGAGGGCCGTGGGGCCGGGACAGCTGGGGCTACGATCCCATTCACCAGCTACTGGCGAACCGGGGCTATGCGGTCGTCAGCGTGAACTTCCGCGGCTCGACGGGCCTGGGGAAGGCTTTCGTGAACGCGGGCGACATGGAGTGGGCCGCGGCGATGCACGACGACCTGATCGACACCGTCGAGTGGGCCGTGGCGCAGGGGATAGCCGACCGCGACCGGGTTGCGATCATGGGTGGCAGCTACGGCGGGTACGCGACTCTGGTCGGCCTGACCTTCACGCCGGAGGTGTTCGCGTGCGGCGTCGACATCGTCGGGCCGTCGAACCTGAACACGCTGCTGGACACGGTGCCGCCGTACTGGGCGCCGATGCTTGCGATGCTCCGGACCCGCGTCGGGGACAACTCGACGGATGAGGGCAGGCGCTTCCTGGCGGAGCGGTCGCCGCTCTCCCGCGTCGACAGCATCGTGCGCCCGCTGCTGATAGGCCAGGGCGCGAACGACCCGCGCGTGAAGCAGGCGGAGTCGGACCAGATCGTCAATGCCATGAAGGAGCGGGGCATACCGGTGACATACGTGCTGTACCCGGACGAGGGGCACGGCTTCGCCAGGCCTGAGAACAACCTGTCGTTCATGGCCGTCGCCGAGGCGTTCCTGGCCCGGTGCCTGGGAGGCCGGTCCGAGCCGGTCGGGGACGACTTCGAGGGCTCTTCGATAGAGGTGGCGGCCGGGGAGGTGTGACTTCCAGGGCCGCGAGACCGCCCGGAAGAGAGAGCCCCCATCTCAATCTTCCCCCTCAGGGGGAAGAGGTTCAGGCCCGCTTCGAGCCTGGTCAGATGCGACTATTTTGCCCCGGTCGTGGGGATATTGAAGTAGACGAGGCGGTGGCCCTCGTCGCCGCCCGTGTAGTTGTGGCTGCCCCCGATTATCTCCGGCGTGCCGTCGCCGTCCACGTCGGCCACGTCCAGGGTGATCATGAAGGGAGGCAGCACGATGTCCGGCACCAGTCTGTCAAACTCCTGGCTGCCGTTGTTCCTGAGCCATATCAGGTTCTGCACCTCGTCTTGGGGGTACATGTCCGGCAGCTGCATGCCTGACATCACGAGGTCCAGGTCGGAGTCTCCGTCGAGATCGACCGCCTTGACCGCATAAGCACCCCAGTACCTGGTCAGCTCGTGGCTGGTGAATGCCCCCGACCCATCATTCTCCAGCCATGCGAGGCCGTAGAAGTTGTTGGGTAGGATCTCCCGATCAGCAGGGTCCAGCGTGTCGCCGTTGGTGTAGAGGATGTCCGTGTCGCCGTCCCCGTCGAGGTCGGCAAGCTCGATTCCCGAGAGCCCGTAGTACTGCTCGTTCGCCGCGAACAGCACCTCTCGCTCGAAGTCTCCCGTTCCGTCGTTGCGGAACAGCAGCACCTCCTCGGACTCCTGGGAGAGGGCGACGGCTAGGTCGAGATCGCCGTCCCCGTCGGCGTCGAACGGGTAGGCGTGTATCGCTCCAGGGCGGTCGTCGAGGACGTGCTCGACGAACTCGAGCGGCCCAGTCTGCTCGAGCCAGACCACCCTCCCGTCGAGATGTCCGAAGATGCAGACGGCGATGTCCAGGTCGCCGTCGCCGTCCAGGTCGGCGGCCTCGGCGCACGCCACACGCCCCACGTCATCCAGCAGAACAATAGGCTCGAACTCGAAGCTGCCGTCGTTGCGCAGCAGGACGACGCTGCCGACCGGCCGGTTGGTGGGGCCCAGGATGCCGATGTCCGCCACCACGAGGTCCTTGTGGGAGTCGCCGTCCACGTCGGCGGCATGCACCCTGACGGGCTGGTTCAGACCCTCGCTGAGCTCTACTGCGTCGTCCAGGCCGCGGAGCCACATCACGCGCCCGGACAGCGGCTCGGTGGCGAAGATGTGGAGGCTGCCGTCACCGTACAGGTCGCTCACTCGAATGTTGGCGGTCGTGTGGGGCTTCCCGTCAGGAAGGAGCACTGTGTAGGAGCCCCCACCGGGCGCCGGCAGCGCGACCACCGGGGTCCGCAGGACAGGGGGACCATCGCTTTGGGCTGTGGGAGTCGCCGCGACGGGCACAGGGCTCGGTGAAGCTTCGGGCGTGGGCGAAGGCTCCTGCGGGGCGTCGCCGCCGCACGCCGCGCCCGCTCCCAGGGCGGCTGCCAGTAGCAGCGCCCAGCCGATGCGCCAGGCCGCGCCGCGCCCTCGGGCGGCGGGAATGAGGGGCTCCTTGGCTGCAGGCTTGCCGCCCCTAGGGGACAGCCCGCTCAAGGCGTTTCTCGCTTCGTTGACATCGCCGTCGAATATGATTGGGCTCCACCCCGCCCGATACGGTACATCTATATAACACAGTTCAGGGCGCAGGCACATCCGGGCGCTAGCGGTCGTAGTTGGTGTGACATTGGCAGCTTGCCCACCGGCGGGGCGAGAGCCCCCATCCTAACCTTCCCCCTCAGGGGGAAGGGACAAGCCGTCTCCCATCACCTGTGAGCAGTTACCAGGCGGTCGACGTCGAAGTAGGGTCGGGCGGTGCTTAGCGAGGACTTCGGGGATCGTTGGCCGTCCTGCCGGCAGGCCGGATGCGCCCGGCCTGCCGGCAGAGTTCCTTGAGCCCTTCGTGAGAAAGCCCGGAGGGCAGCCGGGGGGCTGTCGCTAGATGGCGGCCTCGCCCTGCTCGCCCGTGCGGACCCGGATGACGTCCTCGACGCGCGAGAT
The DNA here is from genome assembly GCA_965116315.1 of Dehalococcoidia bacterium. GTDB lineage: Bacteria > Chloroflexota > Dehalococcoidia > Lucifugimonadales > CAJWER01. Next base: position 2,706,652 of record OZ220672.1, on the reverse strand, counting down.
GATTATCTTGCCGTCGCCGATGCGGCCGCCGTCGGGGCTGCGGGCCGCCCCTACGATGGCCTCGACGACGGCCTCCTTCAGCTCGTCGGGGACGACGGTCACGATGAGTGTCTTGGACCCGGCGGCGCGGACCATCTGCGCGCCCCTGCCGGTGAAGACCTCCACGCCTCTCTGCGTGCCCTGGCCGGTGACGTTCTGGTAGTGGAAGCCGCCGCAGCCGGCCTGCTCCAGGGCCGCGGTGACCGAGTTGATCCGTTCGGGGCGGACGATTGCTTCTATCTTGATCATCGGTAGCTCACCTCAGTTCCAAGCTTCGCGGGACTGGGAGTCAGCCCCCATCCTAACCTTCCCCCTCGGGGGGAAGGGACTCTTTATGTACGACCTTCCCCTTCGGGGGGAAGCGACTCTTTAGTCTGACCTTCCCCCTCGGGGGAAGGGACTGTCTAGTCTGCGCCGTCGCTTACAAACGCCCTCTCGCCGTGCGCGGAGATGTCCAGCCCAACGTCTTCGGCCTCGGGGGCCACTCTCAGGCCCAGCCCCGGGATGAGGTCCAGCACCTTCAGTATGACGAACGTCAGTATGAAGGAGTATGCCATGGTGGCTACGACCGCGAGCACCTGTGTGCCAAGCTGGCCGACGTTGCCGTCGATTGCGCCCGCCGTACCGCCGATGGCAGCCGCTGCGAATATGCCTGTGGCGATTGCGCCCCAGATGCCGCCGACCCCGTGCACAGCGAAGACCTCCAGCGCGTCGTCGATCTGGATCCTGGTCCGCAGGTAGACTGCTATGTAGCAGAGCACTCCTGCTCCAGCGCCAATTGCGAGCGCCCCGTACACGCCGACGAAGCCGGACGCCGGGGTGATGGCAACCAGCCCGGCGACCGCTCCCGACGCCACGCCGACGGCGCTCATGCGCCCGGTCTGCACCTGGGAGATGACGCCCCACGTGAGGGCCGCCGCGGCCGCCGCCGTGTTGGTGACCAGGAAGGCGTTCACGTCCACGCCGTTGGCCGCCAGCCCTGAGCCGGCATTGAAGCCGAACCACCCAAACCAGAGCAGCGCTGCTCCCAGCACCACGTAGGGGACGTTGTGGGGTTCGGCGCCGGGGTCGCGCCTCTTGCCGACGAGGAGCGCCGCCGCCACCGCCGCCATGCCGGCGTTGATGTGTACCACCGTGCCGCCCGCGAAGTCGAGTGCGCCGTCCTTGAAGAGCCAGCCCTCGGAGGCCCACACCCAGTGGGCCACGGGCGTGTACACGATGGTGACCCACACCACCAGGAAGACCAGGTACGTGGTGAACTTGAAGCGCTCGACGAACGCGCCGGTGATGAGCGCCGGCGTGATGATGGCGAACATCATCTGGAAGATCACGAACAGCAGCGTGGGGATGCCCCCGTCCTCGACCTGGTCGATGCCGATGCCCGACAGGCCGAACAGGCTCAGGTCGCCAATGAGGGCGCTTCCCTCGCCGAACGCCAGGCTGTAGCCCCAGAGCACCCAGACGATGCTCACGACGGCCATGGATATGAAGCTGTACATGAGCGTGCTGATGACGTTCCTGGCGCGTACGAGCCCCCCATAGAAGAACGCGAGCCCCGGCGTCATCAGCAACACCAGGGCCGAGGCCGTCATCATCCAGGCGGTATGTCCGGAATCCATGTCTCCATCCCCCTGCTTGTGTCCGGCGGGCCCGCAGCGGCCTCCATGCACCGCACCCGAGCGACGCCAAGCTGGTGAGAGATGTTATCCGGCAGTTGTTACAGATGTTTTTTGTTGTTGTTACAGTTGTGTTTCCCACCCGCGTCATGTCGACCGCGGTCCGTGTGCCCTTAACACTTCCCGGACACTACTGTGTTAGGTTTGAAGAATACCCATTCGATCTGTGACTCCAAAGACGCGCAGCGAGCGTATAGACAGGCAGGAGACCCCCAGGGAGCTGGAATGATTCCACCCAACAGGTCCCGACCGGAACCCGAAGCCGCGGACGCGCCGGTCGACGAGTCGATCTCTCGGCCTTCGGTCTGGGCGCACCCATGGCGAGCCATGCGGGAGCGGCCCGTCGCGCTATCCCTTGTTGCGCTCGGGGTAGTGGCCGCGTTGTCCGTCCTGGTGCTTTGGAGAACACCTGGCACCGATGACCAGCAGGTCGCGCCGGTGGACCTGGAGGCGGCGGTTGCGGAAGTCCTGGAGTCCCAGGCACCCAGCCCTGAGGTCTCGGCGCAGGTCTACCAGGTGATACTGCCGTCCCTGGTTGTCGTTCAGACGGACAAGGTCAACGAAGAGGGGCAGGGCTTCGGCATTGGCAGCGGAGTAGTCGTCAACAGCGACGCGGCGGTGCTGACCGCATACCACATCATCGAGGGCGCGACGGAGGTCAAGCTCTCCTTCGCAGACGGCTCCACCACGTATGCGACAGTCGCCAACGCGGAGCCTGACAGGGACATCGCCGTCCTCACCCCGGCCGAGCTGCCGGGCCTAGTTGTGCCGGCCACCATTGCCAGCTCCTCCTCGTTGCGGATCGGGGACGAGGTGTTCCCGGTGGGCAACCCGCTGGGGCTGGTGGGGTCGCTTACCGCGGGAGTGGTATCCGGGCTGGACCGCGAGTTCAGGCCGTCGGACAAGGAGGAGCCGTTACGGGGGCTGATCCAGTTCGACGCGGCGGTGAACCCGGGCAATTCGGGCGGTCCGCTGGTGAACCGGCGGGGCCACGTGGTTGGCATCGTCACCGGGCTGATCAACCCGACCGGGGACGACTTCTTCGTTGGTATAGGATTCGCCGTGCCCATCGACGAGGCCGCTGGCGCCGCCGGCGGGCCTCCGCGATAGTCGACCGAGAGGTGAGTGCCACGCATGACCAGTAACGGAAACATCCAGCCGATGGAACGGGTGCTGTACGAGGTGAAGAAGGTGATAGTGGGCCAGGACCACCTGCTGGAGCGCATGGTGGTGGCCCTGCTGTCGAGGGGGCATATCCTGGTGGAGGGCGTGCCGGGGCTGGCGAAGACCATGGCGGTCAAGACGCTGTCCCAGGCCATCGGCGGCGAGTTCCAGCGCATCCAGTTCACCCCCGACCTGATGCCGGCCGATCTGGTGGGGACGCGCATCTACAACCAGAAGACCGGCGAGTTCAACACGTCGCTGGGGCCGGTCTTCACCAACCTGCTGCTGGCCGACGAGATCAACCGCGCCCCGGCCAAGGTCCAGAGCGCCCTGCTGGAGGTGATGCAGGAGCGGCAGGTCACCATAGGCCGCGAGACCCACCCGGTGCCGCAGCCCTTCCTGGTGATGGCCACGCAGAACCCCATCGAGTCGGAGGGGACATATCCCCTGCCCGAGGCGCAGGTGGACCGGTTCATGCTCAAGGTGCTCGTGGGCTATCCGAGCTCGACGGAAGAGTTCGTGATCGTGGAGCGCATGACGGGCGCCCTGCAGGACGTCCAGCCCGTCTTCGATACCGAGGAGCTCATGGCCCTGCAGTGCCAGGCGGACAGCGTGTACGTGGACCCGGCCCTGATGGAGTACTCGGTGAAGCTGGTGACTGCCTCGCGGCAGCCGGAGATGTTCGGCCTCGACGACCTGAAGCGCTACATACTGTTCGGGGCGAGCCCGCGGGCGTCCATCAACATGATCATCGCGGGCCGGGCCCTGGCCTTCGTGCGCGGCCGCGACTACGCGCTTCCGCAGGACGTCAGCGACGTGGCCCTCGACGTGATGAGACACAGGCTCGTGCTTTCCTACGAAGCCCTATCCGACAACGTCCAGGGCGACGACATACTCGGGAGGGTGATGGAGGCTGTCCCGATGCCGGAGGTACCTCTTCGTGAGTATGCAGGCGCCCGTCAGGCCGGCTGAGCCGGAGGAACCCGAGCGGCTCCTGCACCGCCTGGACTGGCAGCTGGTGCGGCGACTCGACGGGATTCTTCACGGCGACTACCGCAGCCTCTTCATGGGCGCGGGCCTGGACTTCGCCGAGCTGCGGGAGTACCAGCCGCCGGACGACATCCGCCACATCGACTGGAACGTGACGGCGCGGATGGACATGCCGTATGTGCGCCAGTACCTGGAGGACAGGGAGGTCACGGCCTGGTTCCTGCTCGACCTGAGCCCCTCGATGGCGTTCGGGGCGGAGGAGCGCCGCAAGGAGTCCGTCATGGTCGACCTCGTGGGGCTGATGGCGCGGCTGCTGACGCGAAACGGGAACCGGGTCGGCGCGGTCCTCTACGACAACGACGCCGAGTTTGCGATTCCGCCCCGCGGCGGCCGCCACCAGGTGCTCCGCCTGATCAACGACATCCACAGGCAGCAGTCCTCGCCCGGCGGGGCGATGACCGACCTGGCGAAGCTGCTCGAGTCGGCGTACAACGGCATCAAGCGGCGCTCGCTCGTATTCGTGGTCTCCGACTTCATCTGCCTGCCGGGGTGGGACAGGGCCATGGACCGCCTGAACCGTAAGCACGACCTCGTGGCCGTGCGGCTCTGGGACCCGCGCGAGGCCGACCTTCCCGACGTGGGCGTTGTGCTGGTCGAGGACTCGGAGACGGGCGAGCAGATGAGCGTGGATACGAGCGACAAGGGGTTCAGACGGCGGTTCCAGGAAGCGGCGCTCCAACGCGAAGTGGAGCTGGCCCAGACCTTCAAGCGGGCAGGCGTGGACGAGCTGACGCTGTCGACGGATGAGGACCTCGTGCTGGCCGTGCTTCGATTCGCCTCGCTGCGCGGCAGGGCGCAGCAGAGCCGGCACTAGGAGGCGACGGCGTGTCCTTCATCTGGCCTTGGGTCCTCGTCTCCCTCCTAGCCCTGCCCGCGTGCGTCTTCTTGTACGTGCGCATGCAGGGGAGGCGGACTCGGGACGCAGCCAGCCTTGGGACGCTGGGGGCGGTGCGGGAGGGAACGCCCACGGTCGCAGGACGGCGGCGATACATTCCTCCCGCCATTTTCCTGGTCGGCATTGCGGTGCTTGCCCTCGCTTCGGCCCGCCCGCAGGTCGAGCTGCCGCTGCCGCGGAAGGAGGGCACCGTGGTACTTGTGCTGGACGTGTCTTCCAGCATGGCGGCGGACGACGTCGAGCCCTCTAGGATGGACGCCGCAAAGCTGGCCGCAAATGCCATCGTAGACCGGCGCCCGGCCACTGCAGCGATAGGCGTGGTGGCCTTTGGGGAGGGAGGGCTGGTCGTGCAGACGCCGACCGATGACGACGAGGCGCTGGTGGCCACCATAGACCGCCTCGTGCCGCAGAGCGGGACGTCCCTGGGCAGGGGCATCCTCACTGCGCTGAACCTCGTCGCTCCTGAGCCCGCACCGGGCTCCACGGAACCGGCGGATGAGACGGGTCCCCGGGGAGCCTTCGCCTCCGCGATCATCGTGCTGCTGACCGACGGAGAGAACACCGACCCTCCCGACCCAATCGAGGTGGCGCAGACGGCCATCGAACGCGGGGTGCGCGTCCACACGGTGGGGCTGGGAACAGCGGAGGGGGCGACCATAGAGGTCGACGGATTCAACCTGTCCACCCAGCTGAACGAGCCGGTCCTGCAGGAGATCGCCCTGCTGACGGAGGGTGTCTATTTCGCTATAGAAGACGTGGGCGACGTGCCGTCGGTGTATGAGGAGTTGGAGACCGAGTTTGTGGTCGAGTCGCGCGAGGTCGAGGTCACGTCCGTCTTCGGGGGTGTCGGCGCGCTGCTGCTCCTGGCGGGCGGCGCGCTCTCGCTGGTCTGGTTCGGCCGGGCACCGTAGCCGGAGGTAACACCATGGGGCTGCTTTGGCCGGTCTATCTGCTGCTCCTGGCGGCGATTCCGCTGCTGGTGATGGCGTACGTCCTGGTGCTGAGGCGTCGGCGGCGTTATGCCGTCCACTACTCGAGCCTGTCGCTGATCCGCCAGGCGATGCCCTCCGGCTTTCGGTGGAGGCGGCACCTGCCGTTCGCGTTGCTGGTGCTTGCCGTCGCGCTGCTGATCCTGGCCCTGTCGCGCCCGTTCGCCAACGTGACGGTGGCCTCCAGCCGGACGACCGTCATGCTGGCGCTGGACGTGTCGCTGAGCATGTGCGCCGACGACGTCGATCCCAACAGGCTGACGGTTGCCCAGGAGGCCACCGAGAGGTTCATCGAGAGCCAGGAGCCCGGGACGCAGGTCGGGATAGTCGCCTTCGCCGGCTTTGCCCAGCTGATCGTGCCGCCCACGACCGACAGGGAAGCGCTGCTGGAGGCGGTGTCGAGCCTGACGACCGCGCGGGCCACCGCCGTGGGTAGCGCCATCGCCCGCTCGCTCGACGCGCTGGCCGAGGTGAACCCTGACATTTCGCCAGTCAACAGGTACGTAACCCCCCGCGAAGAGCTGGAGTCCTCCGGGCTGGAAGGGGGCCTTCAGCCGGACGTCATAGTCCTGCTGACCGACGGGGCGAGCAACCGGGGGCTGAGCCCGCTGGCCGCGGCCCGGGCCGCCAGCGACAGGGGCGTGCGGGTGTATACGATAGGCTTTGGGACCGCGAGCCAAACAACGCTCATGTGCACTTCGGAACAGCTCGGCGGGGACGAGTTCAACAGGAGGATCGGCCAGGGGGGCCTGGGGTCCTCCGGGTGGCGCCGTTTCGGGGGCTTCGGGCAGGGGGGCCAGGGCTTCAGGAACTTCCTCAGGCTGGACGAGTCGACCCTGATGCGCGTCGCCGAGATCACCGATGCCGAGTACTACCTGGCCGAGAGCGCGGACGAGCTCATCCAGGTCTTTTCCGCGATACCCGTGCAGATCGAAAAGAAAAAGGTGCGCATGGAGGTGTCGGCCGTACTGACGGCCATCGGCGCCATACTTGCGCTTGTTTCCCTCACCCTCGGTCTCCGCTGGAGCCCGCTGCCCTAGGCCTGCCGCGATGGGCGGACCCACAGTCCTCCTTGTCGTCCGAGCACAGGCTACGTAATCATCCGGGAACCTCGTAATTTTGGCCGAAAAAGTAGTTGACGCGCTTCGAACTGGGGACTAATATTGCGCCGGTTCGATTGCCGAGTGTGTTTTCCCTGATTTGTCAGCTTGTCTGTTGGAAGTCCAGGTAGAGTGCAGGCATTAGCGGAGGGTGAGCGCATGGTCAACTACGGGGACCTGAAGAGCCGGATGGACCGAGGCGAGGTGGTCGTACTGGACGGGGCGATCGGAACGGAGCTCCAGGCCATGGGGGTGCCCATGGACCCGGCGTCGTGGTGCGGGCCCGGCAACTACACGCACCCGGCGACGGTGCGGCAGATGCACGAGCGCTACATACGCGCTGGGGCCGACATCATCACCACCAACACCTTCAACACCCTGCGCCCCGCGCTGGAGGCGTCCGGGTACGGGGATTTGGTGAGGGAGGTCAACGTGCGCTCCGTGAGCGCGGCGATAGAGGCCCGGGACAGGGCAGCCGGCGACAGGCCCGTTTACATCGCCGGCTCGATCTCGTGCCGCATCCCGGTTCGCGACCGCCGGACCGGGACACTGCTGGGCGGGACCGGCTACGGCTACGGGGCCAGCCTCTCGGCGGAGGAGCTGAGGGTGCACGTAGAAGAGCAGGCGGACATCTTGGCCGAGTCCGGGGTGGACTTCTTCCTGATGGAGAACATGTGGGCCGACAACGAGTCCAGGGTCATCGCCGCCGAGGCGGCCAAGGCCACGGGACTGCCCGTGTGGGTGGGATTCACGGCGTCCATGGCGCCCGACGGCGAGACCGTCAGGCTGAGCCTGGGAGACGACCGCCACTACAGCGTGGGCATGGGCGTGCCCATGTGGACGTCGAGCTGGCGGAATGTCGATTACGAGATGACCCTGGAGGCGGGCATCCGCGAGGTCCTGCCGCTGGAGCCAGACGTGATCACCATCTTCCACGCCAGGCTGGATGAGACCACGGCGGCCCTCCAGGTCCTGCTGGACCTGTGGTCCGGGCCCATCGCGGCCTATCCCGACGCGGGGAGGCAGGACTACCTGGATACCTGGCAGGACACCATGGCGGCCAACAAGGACAGCGCCGAGGCGCTGACGAACGAGGCCGCCAAATGGGTCGACATGGGGGCCCAGGTCATCGGCACGTGCTGCGGATTCGGAGTCGACTACATCAAGGCCCTCCACGGCTCCCTACCGGCCACGATCACGTCGCCTCGGCGGTCTGGAATCCTGGATGGCCTGGGATTGGGCAATGGCCCTGACTGGGAGGAGCAGGGGATGGCGGGTCTCAGTCCCGCCCCTGCAGGGTAGCCCAGCAGGTGAGGGCTGAGGTGGAGTCGAGGCCACTGGTGGTCGTGGGTGGGGGAGTCGCCGGGGCGGCGGCCGCAGTAGAAGCGGCCAGGGCCGGCGTGCGGGTGACCCTCATCGACGAGAACCCCATTGGTGCTTCGATGATGGGGCTTGACGTGCCCCTGTTCTTCGGGGGGCGGGCCTCTGACGGGCTCCGCGACGGGGCCGCCATGCTGGAGAACGTGGCGGCGGCCAACCCAGCCCTGGCGGAGGCGCAGAAAGCCGGCGTGGAGGTACTGCTCGGGACGTGCGCGTGGGGCGCATTCCGCAATACCGAGACGAGCAGAGAGCTGGACGGCCCGCAGCTCGGCCTGTCCGACGGCGAGCGTTCGTGGATGCTCGGGTTCGACCGGCTCATCGTCGCGTCCGGCGCCCGGGACCTGGGCTTGGCCTTTGCGGGGTGGCACCTGGCAGGCGCTATGGGGGCAAACGGGGCGCACTCGCTGATGAGCCGGTACGGCGCCCTGTCCTCGCAGCGGATGGTGGTGTTGGGCTCCGGCAACCTGGGCCTTCACACAGCCAGCATGGCGCTGGAGATGGGTGTGGAGGTCCTCGCCATCGCGGAAGTGTCTTCCTCAGTGCGCGGCGATGAGGCGCTGCTGGCCGAGCTGCAGGGCCGGGGTGTGGAGCTGTACACGTCTCACACGGTCAGGGAGGCCTCCGGCAGCGCCGGAGAGATCGACTCCGTCGTGCTGGTCGAGATCGACGACGGCAATGAGCCCGTCGACGGTTCCGAGAAGGTCATCGCAGCCGACACCGTGTGCCTCGCCGTTGGGCTGGTGCCTAATGTCGAGCTGCTCAGCCTGCTGGGCTGCGACCTCACCTTCAGGTCGGAGCTGGGCGGGCACATGCCGGTCTGCGACGACTGGATGCGGACGAGCGTCGACGGCGTGTTCGTTGCCGGCGATGCCGCGGGCTTCCACGACGGCATGGTGCTGGCACCCGAGACCGCACGGTGCCAGGGTCAATTGGCCGGGATAGCCGCTGCGGAGTCGCTGGGCGCTATTCGCATCGAGGAGGCGCGCGATCGACGGGAGAGCCTCCGGGCGGCGGCCCCCACAGGCCAGGCAGACGTCCTGGCCGGTTGGGAGAGGTGGCGCCGGTCCCTTGTCAAAGCCGGCGGACCGGAGGTCCTGGTTTGCCCGTGCGAGGAGGTCACGCGCGCCGACCTCGTTGGCCTGCGGCCTCCGCGGTACCTGGAGTGGGAGTCGGAGCAGATGAGCCGGCGGAGCCTGCGGACGCAGCTCGAGGACGGCCCGGTCAATCCGGGCCAGGTCAAGCGTCTCACGAGGGCCGGCACGGGCCACTGCCAGGGACGGCTCTGCCGCGAGCAGGTGTCCATGCTGCTTGCAGAGGAGTCCGGCGCCGACATCGCAGGGATGCCCCTCATGTCCTACAGGCCGCCCGTGCGTCCGCTGCCCCTCAACGTCCTGTGGCCGCACGACGAGACTGAGCAGGTACGGGGGGACTGGCCGAAGTGGTTCAGCCCAACGAATCCGGTGCTGGGGTAGGGACGGCAGGGACAGGCATGCCCGTCAAAGGCGCGGACGTAGTCGTAATCGGGGCCGGCGTCTCGGGCCTGAGCTCCGCCTACTTCCTGGCAAAGGCTGGGATGGACGTGGTGGTGGTCGAGAAGGGCCTGGTCGGCGGCGAGGCGTCCGGTAGAAACGGCGGGATGATCAGCGAGCGTGTCGACGAGCCCCCGATGATACCGATGGCCGTGGAGTCGCTGGAGATCTGGCCGACGCTGGACGACGAGCTGGGCTACCCGACCGAGTTCACGCATCAGGGCAGGCTCCAGGTCGCCGTGTCGGAAGAGGAGATGGGGGACTTCTTTTCAGAACGGGACGAGTCGCTGCGCCGGGGCATCAGCGTGGAGGAGCTGGACCCTGGGGAGGTGGTGGATCTGATACCCGGGATAACGGGGAGGACCCTCGGCGGGCTCTTCTTCGCCAACGGCGGTCACGCCAATCCGCAGCGGACGGCGCAAGCCTTCGCATGGGCATTCCAGGACCTGGGCGGCAGGCTCTACCAGGACACCGCCGTCACGGGCTTCGAGGTCGCAGGCGGCAGGGTTGCGTCGGTGGAGACGACCGCGGGGCCTATCGGGACCGACGTGGTGGTCGCTGCCGCCGGGCCCCAGACGGGGCTGCTGGCGGAGATGGTGGGCGCGCACGTCCCGGTTGCGCCAGCGCGCGTGGAGATACTGGCGACTGCGCCGCTGGAGCCGCTCTTCGACATCGCCCTGGTGGGCAACGGGCTCTACGGGCGCCAGGCCGCCCGGGGCAACCTGCTGTTCGGCGGGGGGCCCCACGAGTGGACCGACGTGGACCTTACATCCGACCCGGGAAAGCCCAACACGCCCCTGATCAGGAACATCGCGAGGCGGCTTGCCGAGCTGCTTCCCGTAGCAGCGGACACCCCGGTGATCCGGAGCTGGGCCGGGATCGTGGAGCAGGCCCCGGACTTCATGCCGATCATCGACATCCTGGAGTCTCCCAGCAACTACGTGGTGGTGACCGCGTCGGCGCACGGGTTCGGCATTGCCCCCGCCACGGGCAAGGCCGTGAGCGAGCTTGTGATGCACGGCGAGTCGAGCATCGACATCAGCGCCCTTGGGCTCGACCGTTTTGCAGACGTGGGCCCAACCTGGCGGGAAGAGCGCGGCTGGGTCCCTGGACCCGAGCGGGCCTGAGTCCCTCAGCCCTCTAGCCCGGAGTGACGGCGGTCTTGGCGGGCAGAAGCCGGGGAAGGCGGGTTTCAAACCCGCCCCTACCGAAGTTGACCGGTATTGGGGGGCGTGCTACGGTTGAAGGGTATATTCGACGCGACGATGGGGAGTAGTAGCGGGCGCCGTGCGATAGAGAACGGGGGTAGGTGGAAGCCCGGCGCACAAGGACCCGCGAACTCGCCCCTGAGCTTCCCGCCTGAACCGGAGTAGGGCGGGACGGCGAAGCGCCGTTATCGCTTCCGAGGCGGCCCCGAAGCTACGGGGCAACCAGGGTGGTACCGCGGGGTGCTCAGCAAGTCCCGTCCCTGACATGGGGGCGGGTTTTTTTGTTGCTGCTGAGCGCCGGTTGGAGCAGGAGGAGCCAGATATGACGACGACAGCCAGGACGATGAACAGGGCGGACCTGAAGTACGACCCCGCCGACATCGAGCCCAAGTGGCAGGAGCGGTGGGCGGACAGCGGGACCTACAGGGTGGAGGACGACGATCCGCGTCCCAAGCGGTACGAGCTCACCATGTACCCGTACCCGTCCGGCGACCTGCACATCGGCCACTGGTACGCGATGGCGCCGTCGGACGCCCACGCGCGGTACATGCGGATGCGCGGGTACAACGTCATGCACCCCATGGGGTTCGACGCCTTCGGGCTGCCCGCCGAGAACGCGGCGATCAAGGACGGCGTGCACCCCGCCATACGGACCGGGAACAACATCGAGAACATGCGCCGCCAGCTGCGGATGCTGGGCACGGTGTACGACTGGGACCGGGAGATCGACACGTCCGCGCCCGAGTACTACCGCTGGAACCAGTGGCTGTTCCTGAAGTTCTATGAGGCGGGACTGGCCTACCGGGACCACGCGCCGGCCAACTGGTGCCCTTCGTGCAACACGGTGCTGGCCAACGAGCAGGTCATCGACGGGCAGTGCGAGCGGTGCTCCTCGGAGGTCTCGAGGCGCGACCTGAACCAGTGGCTGTTCCGGGTCACGAAGTATGCGGACGAGCTGCTGGACCAGTCGCAGATCGACTGGCCCGAGAAGATCAACATCATGCAGACGAACTGGATCGGCCGCAGCGAGGGTGTGGACATCGAGTTCGACATATCCGAGTACGGCCTGGACCAGGCGACGCTGTCGACCTTCACGACCCGCATCGACACGATCTTCGGGGTGACGTTCGTCGTGCTGGCGCCGGAGCATCCCCTGGTAGGCGAGCTGACGCTGCCGGAGCACAGGGACGAGGTCGAGGCCTACGTGGACCAGGCCCGGCGGCAGACCGAGATCGAGCGAATGTCGACCGAGAAGGAGAAGACGGGCGTGTTCACCGGGTCCTATGCGGTAAACAGGCTGAACGGCGACCGGGTGCCCATCCTGATCGGCGACTACGTGCTGTTGACCTACGGCACCGGTATCGTGATGGGTGTGCCGGCGCACGACCAGCGCGACTTCGAGTTCGCCACCAAGTACGACCTGCCCATCAGGGTCGTCGTCGCGCCGCCCGACTGGGACGGCGGTGAGCTGGCCGAGGCGTACGTGGACGAGGGAACGCAGGTTAACTCGGGCAAGTTCGACGGCCTGCCGAGCGACGAGGGCAAGGAGCGGATCGCCGACCACGTCGAGGAGCAGGGTTGGGGCAGCAGGGCCGTCCAGTACAGGATGCGCGACTGGCTGATCTCGCGGCAGCGCTACTGGGGCACACCGATCCCCATCGTCTACTGCGACGGGTGCGGCACCGTGCCGGTCCCCGAGGACCAGCTGCCGGTGCTGCTGCCCGAGGACGCGGAGTTCCTGCCCACGGGCGAGTCGCCCCTGAAGCGGCACGAGGGCTTCCTGAACACGTCCTGCCCGGCGTGCGACGGTCCAGCCAGGCGCGAGACGGATACGATGGACACCTTTGTCGATTCGTCGTGGTACCAGCTGCGGTTCGCGAGCCCGCACTACGACGAGGGGCCGTTCGACCTGGACGCGGTCAAGAAGTGGAACCCGGTCGACCAGTACACCGGCGGCGCCGAGCACGCCGTGATGCACCTGCTGTACGCCCGGTTCTTCACCAAGGCGATGCGCGACCTGGGGATGCTGGACTTCGACGAGCCGTTCACGCGGCTGTTCAACCAGGGCCACATAATTGCCGAGCACCAGAAGATGAGCAAGTCACGCGGGAACGTGGTCGCGCCCGACGAGTACGTGAAGACGGTGGGCGCGGACGCGGTCAGGTGCTACCTGATGTTCCTGGGCCCGTGGGACCAGGGAGGGACCTGGAACGAGACGGGCCTGAACGGCATGTCGCGGTGGATGAACCGCTTGTTCGACCTGTGTACCAGGGAAAGCACGGAGCTGGACTCGTCGCCTGTCGACGAACCCGCGGTGCGCGACCTGGACCGCACGGTCCACAAGACGATCCAGCGCGTCACTGAGGACCTGGAGCGGTTCAAGTTCAACACGGCGCTGGCCGCGCTGATGGAGCTGAGCAACGAGATGGGGCGGACCTGGGAGTCGGGCTCCGTGAGCTCGGAGTCCTGGGACGGCGCGGTGGAGAGGCTGCTTCTGCTGCTGGCCCCCATGGCGCCACACATCAGCGAGGAGCTGTGGGAGCGCACCGGGCACGACTTCAGCATCCACAACCAGGCGCTGCCGTCGTGGGACCCCGAGCTGGCGACGGACGAGGTGATCACCCTGGTCGTGCAGGTCAACGGGAGGCTGCGGGACCGCCTGGAGGTCCCCGTGTCGATCAGCGAGGACGCGGCCAGGGAGGCCGCCCTGTCAAGCCCGCGCGTTGCCGTTCACACGGAGGGCAAGCAGGTCGCGCGGGTGATCTACGTGCCAGGCAAGCTGGTCAACGTGGTGGCGAAGTAGCCGAGCGCAGGCTTACTGCCGGCGGAAGAGCCTATTGCGGATCCTGCTGGCGAGGTCCTCTTCGCCGTCTCGCGGCGGTATGAGGACCCATAGCGCCAGCAGGGTCCCGAACACAACTGCGGGCAGCGCGGCTTCCAGCCACCAGTCAGGCATGGCCTAACGCCCTGTCCCGGATGGGAGTCGCAGCCTAGCTGGCAGCGAACTCGGCCTCACGCCCTGCGCCCTTCAGCCTCGCGGGCGAGTCGGCATCGTGGCCGAGCGCGCCGACTATCAGCCGGGCGGCCTCCTGCACCGTCACCCTGTCGAGGTTCACGGTGAGGTCGAAGGCGCCGGGGTCGCCGATGTCGCCGCCCCACAGGTGGTGGGAGACCGACTGCACTTCGCCGTCCGCGGCCTTCAGCTGCTTGGCGGCCTCGTCCTCTGACACGGCCTCCTGGGCCGCCACGTTCTGCGCGCGCCTGTCGAAGGATGCGGCCACCATGACGTTCAGGCTCCCTCCATGCTCGGAGGCTATCCGGTGGGAGCCGTGGCCGTGCATGACCACGCCCCCCTCCTTGCAGAGCCGCTTTACGACGCCTGCCAGGGCGCCCGCGTACTGCTCCTTGGTGAGTTGGTCGGTGAGCAGGTCCTGGTCCAGGGAGGGGTCCGGTCTGAATACGTAGGCCGCGTCGTACGCCGCCGACCACTCCATGGGGACGACGACGGAGTTGAGCAGCCGCGTCCAGAAGGAGCGGAAGCTGGCCTCGAAACCCTCGAGCTCCCCGGGGGAGCAGTTCAGCCGGCCTAGCAGCTCGTTGCGTATCTCGTCGTCCACGAGACGGCTTCCGAGCATGCTGGCCACCTCGTAGGCGACCTCCTCGGACCGGCTTCCCGGGAGGCCGGTTATGGTGACGACCTCGCTCGGCCTGGGCCTCTCCTCGATGGGCTGGCGCTTCGTGTACGCCCGCGCGTCGATGGTCAGGATGTAGGCGTTGAGGACGGTCCCGTCGGTCCGTGCCGGTAGGCGACGCTTGTCCGACCTGAGGAAGCCGAGCTTCTCGAAAAGCCCCAGCGCGGGGATGTTGTCTTCGGGCACGTTAACCCATGCCCTGCTCAGCTTAAGCGTCGAGAAGACCCTGTCCATGAGGACGAGCATGGTTGCCGCACCGTACCCCTGGTGCCACAGGTCCTTGCGGCCTATGAGGAGGGAAAGCTCCGCACCCTCGTGGCCGTCGAGAATGATCTGGCTCTCGCCTACGTGCTCGTCCTTGTCATTGTAGATCGAGAAGATGAGGCGCCTTGGGTCGCCGAAGATGTGGCGCCACTCGTAGTCGCTCGACTCGAGCATGTGGGCGGGTTCGTAGCTGCGGTGAATCGGCTCTCCCCAGGCGTACTGCCCGAACCAGCGGGAAGAGACCTCGGCATCCTCCAGCCACCATGCAACCCTGTCCACGTCGTCCCGCGAAACCGATCTGAGAGAAACAATGGGAAGCATCCGGTCCACCTCCTTTAGGGATTCCCCGCACTCGAAAGTGCTTGACTAAACTACAAGGCCAGCTTAAACGGGCGCGAAGAACAATGTCAATAATGCAGTTTTATTCATTACTTCTGCGTCACTGAAGGCCGCACTCTCTTCAACACAGGGGCAGGAGACGGCCGCTTTGATGGCCAAGAATGGTGTGTCCGATCACAAGAAGTCGAGTTCACGTCTTTTGCGTCATTTGAACTCCGCACAAGTGGTGCCCGAGGTCATGAGTACTGACTCTTGGTCAAAACGACGCTTATACTCCTCCGAAATCTCGTCCAAGAGACGCCGCTCGCCGTCTCCGGCGCCCGCCAGAATGTAGAGTATCTTCGTCCCTTCCCTTTGGACTGCGCCGGACGCCAGCTGCCACTGGCCGCGGCCGTCCATCACGGTGAGCCCATCCGGGAAGCGCGGTGTCACGGTGTCGGCGAGGAACTTGTCCCAGGCCTCCTCCGACACCACCTCCGCACCGGTGGAATCGCTTCGACCGAAGAAGAGGCTGTACTCGGCAAATTCCTCGAAGCCATCGTCGCACGCCGGCCGGGGCTCAGAGGCGCAGCCCAGCATGGCCGCCAGGGCGAGAATTGCTATGGCTACCCGCATGGGCGCTCATTCCTCCCGCATTGGAGATTGTGCAAGCCGAAGGTGGCTGTCCGGCTTCAGGCAAGCTCGTCGAGGGCTTGCCGAGGAGTGACCGCGCGGACCGGCGACCGTTCGTAGTCGTCGACGTTTCTCGTGACGATCTGGGTTGCCCCGCATGCGCGGGCCGCAGCTACCTGCATGGCGTCCTCGAAGTATGGCAATGGAAGCTCGGCGGCGTATCGCACCGCCTCGGCGTCGGTGGCCGCGACCCCCACGAAGCGGGTCAGCCCGGCGATGAATTCGCGCGCGCTCACTTCCGCGCTGACAGGCGTCACCAGGTAGTAGAAGTTCGACACGGAGTGCCACGCGATGCAGGCGCTTAGCGATCCGCGCTCGATCCGGTCGAGGAGCTCGTAGGCCGCATCGGCGTGCGGAGGTCTGTCCAGGGCAACGTCGACGAGCACGTCTGTGTCGAGGAGCATCATTGGAGGTATCTCCCGGCCAGCGCGTCGTATCGAGGGGCGTTCCGCTCAGCCGCCCGGAACTGCCCACGCCACCGCGAGGCGAACGACTCGTCGTCGGTCCCAGCCACTTCTCGCAGGGACTCCTCGACAATCGCCGAGAGGGAGACGCCGCGGGAGCGGGCGTACCGCTTGGCCGCAGGTACCAGATCGGAATCGACGGTGATGGTGAGCTTCTGTTTCATAGGCGCCCAGGCTCCCTCTGACAGTATACGTAGCTTTGCACATAGTATACGTGCATGCTCACGGTTGCAAGCTTCCGCAGCCAGCGACGGCCCGTTCGGAGCCGGTCGGCGGCCCATCGTCGGCCAGCGGGGGTGTGCGGCGCTCAGGACAGCGGCAATCTGTTAGTCTGTAGGTATGAAGTCCTCCACCCGGACCTTCATAGGGCTTGCCATCGTCTTCCTTCCCCTCGGGGTGGTGTGGCTCTCGTATCTCATGGACTGGGACCTGGCGCGGGGCGACCGCATAGTATTCGGCGCCCTACTCGGCTTCGCGATCGCGTGGCTGTACCGGCTGGGCCAGAAGCGGGTCAGCAGGGAGGAGTGGCGAAAGCGGCGGTGGTGATGGTCGCCGGGTGCTATAATCCGGCCCGCAAATTGCCAGTACGGAGGCGCTTCCAATGGACCTGAAGGGCACTGCAGCGATAGTTACCGGCGGCAGCGGCGGGCTGGGGGGACGCATCTGCCACGCCCTGGCAGACGAGGGCGCGAACATCGCCGTGCTGTACAACACCGGCCGCGAGCAGGCCGAGGCGGTAGCGTCGGAGCTCGCAGCCAAGGGTGTTCGGGCCGTGGCGGTGCAGTGCGACGTGACGGACCCGTCGGGCGTGTCGGCCGCAACGGAGACGGTGCTGGAGGCGTTCGGCCGGATCGACATCCTGGTAAACGACGCCGGCTACAACAAGTGGATCCCGTTCAGCGACATGGACGCCATGACGTACGAGGACTGGACCAAGATCTTCGACGTCAACCTGACCGGCCCGATGCTGTGCATCAAGGCGGTGGTACCCGCGATGAAGCGGCAGGGCGCCGGAAGGATCGTCAACATCTCGTCGGTGGCGGGGCTGGAGCCCACGGGCTCGTCGATCCCATATGCGGTCGCCAAGTCCGCCCTGATACACATGACCAAGTGCATGGCGGTGGGCCTGGCACCGGAGATACAGGTCAACTGCGTTGCGCCCGGCTACCTGCTGGGCACCAAGATGTCCGACAATCTCGCTCCGGAGTTCCGCGAGGCGGCCGTGCAGGGAGCCCTGCTCAAGCGGCCTGCCGACAAGGACGACATCGCCAGGCAGGTGGCCCTCTTCTGCGCCACCGACAGCGTTACCGGCCAGACCCTGGCAATGGACTCGGGGCGGGTCTTCCACTGATCTGTCGGAGCACCGGCCCGGTGCGCCATGACATCCAATGAACGAGCGAGAGGACAAGGAGCGATTCACTTGACGACAGAAGTAGAAAGCTACGACGTGGTTGTCGCCGGGCAGGGGGCGGCCGCATTTGCCGCCGGAATGTACTCAGCGCGCTACCAGGTTTCCACGGTAGTCATAGGTGAGACCTTTGGCGGAGAGACCGCCATCGGAGGGCTTATCGAGAACTACCCCGGCTATCCCGAGATAGACGGGTTCGACCTGATGATGAAGTTCCGGGAGGGGGTCGAACGCTACGGTGTCCCCATAGTCGACGACAAGGTGGTGTCGGTCTCAAAGCGGGGCGACGCCTTCGAGGTTGGCACGGAGGGCGGCCTCAAGTACCTGGCCGCCTCGGTCATCAT
This sequence comes from Dehalococcoidia bacterium, assembly GCA_965116315.1. Lineage (GTDB taxonomy): Bacteria > Chloroflexota > Dehalococcoidia > Lucifugimonadales > CAJWER01. Next base: position 2,688,439 of record OZ220672.1, on the reverse strand, counting down.
CGCGGTGGGCAGGGAGCGCAGGACGCTGGGTCTGGAACACGAGGAGGAGTGGACAGGCCGCGGGGTCTCATACTGCGCTGTCTGCGACGCGCCGCTGCACCGGGGTAACACGGTTGCGGTGGTCGGCGGCGGGGACTCGGCGGTCAAGGGGGCGACCCTGCTCAGCAAGTATGCCGAGAAGGTCTACATCATCTACCGGCGGGAGGCGTTCACCCGGCCCGAGCCGGTGAACCTCCGTCACCTGGACGCGGCGGAGAACGTGGAGAAGGTCTTCAGCACGAACGTCGTGGAGCTGAAGGGTGCCGACGGGCTGGACAGTATCGTGCTGGACCGCGAGCATAACGGGACGAGTGAGCTGGACGTTCACGGCCTCTTCATCGAGGCTGGGGCAGACCCGCGAGTCGATCTCGCGAAGCAGCTCGGCGTCAACCTGAACGACATCGAGGAGATCGTCGTCGACAAGTTAGGGCGCACGAACGTGGGCGGCGTGATGGCCGCCGGCGACGTCACGGACGCCTCGGGCGACCTGAAGCAGACCATCACCGCGGCGTCGCAGGGCGCCCTGGCGGCGACCGCCGCGTACGAGTGGGCAAGCGCCCACCCGATCGCGCACGTTCGGCAAGCCGCTGTCGTTACCTAGCCGCTCCGAAGTGAGGGGAGGCCGGCAGGGGCAAGACCGTTAGAGCCCCTGCCGGCTGGTCCGGTGGAGGTTAGGAAGGTATCGTAGAATCGGCCTTCAGGCCGAGCGTGTCGATGCCCCTGCGCACCTGGCCCAAGACCGTCGACAGGCGCTCTTCGAGGTCGAACAGCGTCTCCCTGGCATACTGGTTGGAGCCCTCCCGGCGATGGTTCGCCAGGGTCTCCGCGTCCTCCACGATCTTGTATGCGCGGCGCTGCGCGTCCTGGGTGATCTCCTGCGCCTGCTGGAGGGCCGCCTGGTGGATGTTCTCCGCCTTGATCTCGGCCTGGCGCGCTATCTCGGTCTCGTCCAGCCGGGCGGACTGCTCCTGCCTTGCGCCTTCCTTGATGCGCTTGGCCTCCAGGTTCGCCTGGTTGACCATCGACTCCTTCTGGCGGAGTATCTCCCTGGCCTCCTGGATGTCTGCGGGAATCGCAGTCCGGAGTGCGGCCGCCAGCGACGAGAGTCGCTCTGAGTCGACCATCACCTTCTTGCGCATTCCCGGCACCTTGCTGGCGGTGCTGGTGAGCGAATCCATCTCCTCTATGACCTGAATGATATCTATGACTGGGCCCCCTTTCGCTCGCGTCTATTGCGCCGAGCCGTACTTAGCTTGCATCTCGGGCACTACGCAGTCGGGGACGAGTCCCCTCACGTCGCCTCCGAGCTTTGCTACCTCTTTGATGCGGGTCGAGTAGATGAACTGGTGCTGAAGCGCGCTCATCAGGCAGACCACGTCCACGTCCGGGTCCAGCGTCCGCCACATCAGCGCCATCTCGAACTCGGTCTCGAAGTCCAGACCGGCTCTCAACCCGCGAACGATGAACTTCGCCCCGACGCTCTGCACGAGATGCGGAGCAACCAGCCCCGTGAAGGCCACCACTTCGACATTGTCCAGATGCCCCACCGCCTTCTCTACCAGGGCGACCCGCTCTCCGGACGAGAAGAGAATGTCCTTGGGGGGACTCTCGTAGACTGCTATGACCAGCCGGTCGAAGACCGCCGAGGCGCGGGTTGCCACGTCGACGTGCCCGTTGTGGACCGGGTCGAAGCTGCCGGGGTATACGGCCGTCGTCATTCATCTCGCCTCAGTCTGTAGACTGACACCGAGGTGTCGCCGTAGCTCCGGTTCCTGGCCCTCACCAGGCTCCCGTAGGCCGGAGCGAGGTCGAACCTCGACGAATGCTCCGCCACTACCATCGCTTCACGCTCCAACTTGCCCTCTCCGTCCAGCAGTGTCATCACTCCGTCCCAGGGATCGGCGTCGTACGGGGGGTCGATCAGCACGAGGCCGAAGGGTCCGACCAATCTCGATAAGACCTTCTCCACACGCCCGACATGCACCTTTCCCCGATCCGCCAGTCCCAGGGTCTCCAGATTCGCCCTGATTTCCCTGCACCGTCCCGCGTCACTCTCTACGAAATCGACCGAGTCAGCTCCTCGACTCAGTGCCTCGATCCCCAGCGCGCCTGTTCCCGCATACAGGTCGAGCACTTTCGCCGACTCTACGGCCTCGGGGCCGATCATCGAGAAGACCGCCGCCCTCACTCTCTCCGACGTGGGTCTCAGGCCCGCGCTCCTAGACGCTCTCAGCAGGCGGCCCCTATGGGAGCCCCCGGTAAGTCGAGTCGTCATGGGAGCGACTCCACCTAATCGACCTCTCCCGACCCTCACCGATGGGATGACTGCGCGATGCTAGCACCGTTCTTGGGCATTTATAAAGGGGAATTCCAATATCTTTTTGAGAAATGAACCAAGTTTGACCCCGGGAGGATAGGTTTGAAGTCAGCCGCTACTCATGCGTGTCAGCCTCATGAGCCCGGCCTGCCGGTACATGGCCGCACCAAGGCAACCTGGTATAAGATACTGGCCGATAATTCGACCCATCCCAACCTGGAATCTGGACCACATGACCACCTACAAGTACAAGGTATACCGTGTCGGAGTTCATGCCCGCGACCTGCTGGAGCCGGAACGTCTCGAGCTCGAGAAGGTCGGGGCCGAGCAGATAGTGCTGCCCCGCATAGAAGGCGACGAGCTTATCGAGAAAGCGCGAGACGCCCATGGGATCATCGACGTGGACTCGCCCATCACCCGGCGGGACATGGAGGCGATGAAGGACCTGAAGGTCGTGCTGAGGACCGGCGTGGGCGTCGACGTGATCGACGTGGAGGCCGCCACCGACCTGGGCGTCGCGGTCGTCTGTGTGCCCGACCTGTGGATACGCGAGGTGGCAAACCACGCGTTCGCCCTGCTGCTGGCCTGCAACCGGCGCCTGCTGAAGCTGGACTCGATCATCCGGTCAGGCGGCTGGGTGCCGGTCATCCCGCCGCCTGTGGGCAGCATTCACAACGAGACGCTCGGCATAGTCGGCTTCGGCCGCATCGGGCGGGCGCTGGCCACAAGAGCGCAAGCCTTCGAGATGAAGATCATCGCCCACGACCCGTACCTGCCATCCGAGGCGTTCGAGGAGGCAGGCGTGGAGCCGGTGTTGTTCGACGATCTGCTTGCGCGGTCCGACTACATATCGGTGCACAGCCCCAAGACGGACGAGACGACCCACATGTTCGACGACGGCGCCTTCGCGAAGATGAAGCCGACAGCCTACCTGATCAACACGTCCCGGGGCCCGGTAGTGGACCAGGGGGCGCTGGTGCGGGCGCTGGAGGCGGGTGAGATCGCCGGAGCGGGCCTCGATGTGCTGGAGCAGGAGCCCCCGCCCGCCGACGATCCCCTGCTCCGCATGGACAACGTGATACTGACCCCCCACTCGTCGTACTACTCGGACGCGGCCATCGCCGACCTGCCGGTACGGTGCGGCCAGGAGGTCGCCCGGGTGCTCACCGGCCGCCGACCGCTCAACCTGTTCAACCCCAAGGTGCTGGAAAAGCTTCCACTGGCCGACTAGGCCGGCCCGCGGCTCGCACCGCACACAGAAAGATGCCAGGAGGTCAAGAATGTACAGGCTCGAAGTGATGAACCCGGTCGCGCCGGTGCTCGGCGACGTGGAGGCGACGCCTCCGGCGCCCAGGCCCGACAGCCTGGAGGGCAAGACCGTCGGTCTCGTCTGGAACGGCAAGGCCAATGGCGACGTGGCCCTAAAAAGGGCGGGCGAGCTGATCAGGCGCAGTGTGCCCGACGTGACCCTCGAGTTCTACAGCGGCGCCCTGCCGACCCCCAAGCCTGTCATGGACCAGGCCAAGATGGAGGTGGACGTAGCCATAGGCTGCACCGCCGATTGAGGGTCGTGCACGTCGTGGATGATCCACGACATGGTCGAGCTTGAGAAGGCCGGTATTCCCACCGCGACGATCCTGTCCGAGGGGTTCCAGGACGACGCGATAGCCAGCGCAAAGGCCTTTGGGATGCGCAGCACGCCCTTCACCGTCGTGCCCAAGGTCTATAACAACGTGACAGTCGAGGAGGCGATCGAGCAGACGGACCCGTGCGTCGACGACGTGGTGAGGCTCCTCACCACCCAGGGCAACGGGTACGAGATCGAGAAGGAGGCCCTGGCCGGGCTGAATTCCGGGCCGGAGTCCTTTGAGGGCGCTGACCAGCTCGACGCCTTGGCCAGGTTCAACGAGGCCTTCCTCGACAACGACTGGGGCGACGGATTCCCGCTGATTCCGCCCACTGCCGAGAGCGTCGAGGAGATGCTGACCGGCACCACCTTGCCGCGCGACGAGGTGGTGTGCCTGCTGCCGCCGGGATCGGGATACGCGACCGTCGAGAAGATCGCCGTCAACGCCGTAATGGCCGGCTGCAGGCCTGAGCACCTGCCCGTCGTAATGGCGGGAGCCAAAGCCCTGTCTATGCTGGACCCCCAGGACGCCAGGGGCTTCCTGATGTCGACCAGCGCGAACGGGCCGCTGTTTCTGGTCAACGGGCCCATCGCCCGCGAGCTGGGGATCAACTCCAAGAGGGCCGCTCTCGGCCCGGGCCGCCAGTCCAGGGTGAACATAGTCATCGGGCGGGCGCTGATACTGACTCTGAAGAACGTCGGGCACTGGTACCCCGGCCACCTGGACATGGACACCATCGGCACTACGAGGAAGTTCCCGCAGCTCATCGCGGAGAACGAGGACGACACGCCCTGGGAGCCGTTCCACGTGGAGCAGGGGTTCGACGCGGACGCGAGCACCATCACCGTGTTCAGCACGGGCTGGGAGGCGGACGTTGGCGACCAGGGCAACAACACCGGCGACGGCCTGCTCCGCACCATCGCCTACAGCTGCACGGCGGGAGGCGGGAGCTACATCGCGAACCTGGCGGGCGAGCTGGACGACGCGCCGAGGGGCGCGGTCCTGATACTCATGGCCCCGGCCCACGCGAGACCCATCGCCGGTGACGGCTTCACCAAGCGGTCGGCCCGGGCATTCATCCACGCCCACGCCAAGAGACCGGCGCGCGAGTTGATCAACAACTTCAACGTGCCGGAGAAGGTGCGGGTTGCGTGGAAGTGGCTCTACGACCTGCCGCCCATGGAGCAGGAGCGCGTCGTGCTGCCCGTGCAGGAGTCCGCCGACCGGTACTACGTGGTGTGCGCGGGCGCCAACGACCGGGCCAAGGACCTGGTGTTCGGCACGAACACCCCGGCGACAGCGGAGATACTGCACCGGGCCGCACCCGCGAGATAGACGGAAAGGACGGGGATTTCGGTTGACGGCCGTGCGAACGCGCTGCTAAACTCGCGTGCGGCGCCCAAAGGGCGGTGCGCCGCACCCTAAGGACTACGGAGGGACTAGACCTTGGCTACCGACGTAATTGGCAAAATCGACGAGATCATCGAAGGAAAGAGCCTGCTTACGCACCCCTTCTACCAGGCCTGGAACGAGGGGACGCTGCCGTTGGAGTCCCTCAAGAAGTACGCGGCGCAGTACTACCACTTCGAGAGCGCGTACCCGACCTTCCTGAGCGGCGTCCACCACCGGTGCAGCGACCCGTCGGTCCGCCAGCACCTGCTGGACAACCTGTGGGACGAGGAGCACGGCGAGGACAACCACGTCGAGCTCTGGCTGAGGTTCTGCGAGGGCCTGGGTGTGGACCGCGGCGAGGTGCTTGAGAGCGAGCCGGTGGACGCGACCACCAGCCTGGTGGACACGTACAAGAGCCTGACGTCGTCCGGCTCCACCGCCGCCGGGGCCGCCGCGCTGTACGCCTTCGAGTCGCAGGTACCGAAGGTGGCCGTGGCCAAGATCGCCGGGCTCCGCGAGCACTACGGCATTGAGGACGAAGACACCACCTCGTTCTTCGAGATCCACAAGACCCTCGACGAGCAGCACTCGGACGCCGAGCGCGAGATGATCGAGGCCCTGACGACCTCAGAGTCGGACCGGGCCGCCGCTGTCATGGCTGCGGACATCGCGACCGAGTCGCTGTGGCGGTTCCTGGACGGGGTCTACTAGGCCGGTCTACGCGGCTATAGCTAGCGCTTCATAGTCCCACTGCCCTGATCTCGGGAGCAGTGGGGCTTTCTTGTCTCTCGTGGGGCCGGCTACTCCTGGGCGCCCGCGCCCATATCGAGGACGATCGCTCCGTCACCCGGCTCCATGACCGTCCCGGACTCAGGTGTGAAGAGGATTGTTCCTTCGCTCTTGCAGAGCGCCAGGACCCGCATATCGTTCGCCTCGGTGAACTTGGCCACGGTCATGCCGGCAAGCGGCGAGCCCTCGAGGACTTCTACCTCCGAGATCCTCGGTCCGGCCCTGGAAGGGTTGACTATGTCCTCGAAGAAGTCGACGGCCATGGGCCTGATGGCGGAGAAGGCCATTCTGCGGCCGCCTATCCTGTAGGGCGTCACCACCCGCCCCGCCCCGGCCATCGTCAGCTTCTCGCTCGTCTCCGCATCGTCGGCGCGGGCTACTATGTTCAACCCTGGATTGATGGCGCTGGCGGTGAGCGTGATCACCACGTTGTCGCTGTCGCTGCCGGACGCTGCTATCAGGCCCCGGGCTCGTTCGACGCCCGCCTGCCGGAGCGTCTCGTTGTGAGTGGCGTTGCCGCGGATGGTGGGGATGCCGTCGTCCTCAGCGGCCGCTACGGCTGCCTCGCTGGCATCAACCACCACGAAGGGCGCCCCTTCGCCCCGAAAGACGGCGGCGACCTCCCTGCCCACCCTGCCGTAGCCGCAGAGGATGTAGTGGTGCTCGAGCGCCTCGATCTTCGTCCTCATTCTTCGCCTCCGAAACAGGCCCTTCAGCACCTCGTCTTCCACGACGGCCTGCACCGTCACGGAGAGTATGTACAGCATCAGGCCGACGCCGCCAACCATGACGAACAGGTTGAAGATGCGGCCCGCTTCTGAGAGGGGCCTCACCTCGCTGTACCCAACGGTGGTCATCGTTATCACGGTCATGTAGACCGCGTCCAGGAAGCCCCAGCCCTCTACGACCATGTAGCCGGTGGTGCCGGCAGTGAGGACGGCCAGGAGGGCGATGCCTCCCCGTGTGAGCCTGCTGTATCCCCCCGCCGCCAGCAGGCTCCGCAGGAACCGCCTGATGGACAGGGTCAGGTTCTTCGCGCCGGTGGTAGGCACATCAACACGCAAGCATACCTGCCCAGCAGACAGGCAGGCCAACAGGAAGGCGGCCGACCGCTGCGGAGCCGGTGCGCTCGTGTCTCATCTTCGCCGCCGGGGAGCCCGTCTACTTGATCAGTAGGACGAACAGCCCCTTCGCGAAGACCAGGAAGATGAAGAAGGCAATGAAGAAGGCGAAGACCTTCACGCCCATGAAGTAGACGAGGAAGACCAGGAAAGCGGCCGCAATCAGCGCCGCGAAGACGTACATGGCCTTCTCGACCGCATCGGCGAAAGAGTCTATCTTCACCGCCTTGGTGACCGAGCCCCGGAATTCGTCCCGGAACTCGGAAGTCAGCATGTGTCTCGGATTTACCATCGCCACGCTCTCCTAGGCTGTTTGTCTCCTTGCCCTCTCACTGGTCCCTGGGAATGGTGAGTCTAACGGTCCGCCTGGCTCAATATGTCCAGCAGCTCTTTCACACCATCGATCTCGCTGCGTACGTAGTCCAGCTCCATCGCGTCCTCGTAGAAGTTCTGGTGCAGCCCGTTAGCGACTGCGAACAGCGTCTTGAGCCTGGGCTCCCTCATCTCCCTGGACAGTCGGTCTACTATTCTGAACACATCCGCGTGTGTCCTGTACGACCACCCTCGCTGCTCCGCGATGCCCTTCAGCTGATGGGCGACGGCTCCCCATGCCTTTTCGGAAGCCTGCAACCTGTCGCCACTGGTCAACTGCTCCTCGGCATGCCGGAGCAGCCGCTCGCTGTGGACCGCGTGACTCTCTATGGGTTGCTGGACGACCATGATTCAGCCTTAATTTCCGATTATATAACACATTCTCAACCCCACTCTCCACCAGGCTGCGGGATGCCGCGCCTAGGTCAACCGGGCGCAGGTGGAGGATTGGCTATACGTGGAAGATGTACATGTCCCGGTTCTCGACCGGCAGGTCGACCCAGACGCCTCCCCTTGCATGGCTCTCGGCCACCGCTATGCAGGCCTCGGTTACGTGGTGGGTGACGGCGATGTCACCGTGGGCCTCCCGTCCCTGCTCGTGAGCGTCGACGAGGTCCTCCAGGCAGGCAAGGGTGTTGTTCATCGGCTCGCTGGCAGGGAATGGCACGTCCAGCATCTGGGGCCGGCCCTCACCGCCCGAAGCCTTCCGCATGGCGACGGATGAGCCGTTGTTCTGGGTGCGGATCGTGCCCTCCGTCCCGATCACCTCGAACTCGAAGCTGCCGCCCGGCACCGTCGAAGCCATCAGGCCGTCCTCGAACTCCAGCTGGTATATCGCCTGGGGGTCCGACTCGATCCTGTTGCCCTCGATTACGGTGCTGCGCGGAATCAGCTCGCCGCGAACCGCGCCTATCTTGCGGTCGCCCACCAGGTACGACAGGGTGTCGATGGAGTGGATATGGCCGTGCATCAGGCTGGAGCTGCCGTAGTGCACGGCCGTCTTCACCTCGCCTATCTCGCCGTCGTCCACGGCCTTGCGCACGGCCTTGTAGGCGCTGTTGTGCCTGCGCAGGAGGCCGGAGCCGTACTTCACGCCCCTGCTCTGGCAAGCCTCCAGCACGGCGTCGGCCTTGGCGATGGAGCACGACATGGCCTTTTCGACGAAGAGCATGGAGACGCCGGCTTCGACCACATCGACGGCGTCGTCGGCGTGGGAGTCGCCCACGAAGTCGGTGGACGGCGCCTCCCTGCCGGGCTTCTGCAGGCCGGTGGAGGTGGTGCATATCGCGGCGATGTCAGGGCTGTGACGCTCGACCATCTCCCGGTAGTCCTCGTAGACAGGGACGCCCCAGTCGTCGTTGAACTTGGTGCGCCGCTCCTCGAGCAGGTCTGCGCCTGCCACGAGCTCTATTCGGTCGCTCTCCTTTGCCGCGTTTGCGATGGACATGTCCAGGAAGCTGCCCATTCGTCCGAGGCCTATAACTGCAACGGTGTACTTCTTCAATTCAAGCTCCTTTGGTGGTGTTTCTTCAGCCTATTGGCGCGTCTGCGGCGCCCGGATTGGGAAGGCGGGTTTGAAACCCGCCTCTACGGTATGAGACGGAGTCGGTATCAGTAGAGGTTGTCCTTCGTGGTTATCTCGCACCAGCGGGACGTCAGCAGGTCGTCGATGATGGCGTCCCGTGCCGCCGGTGTATCTATGCGGCGGAGGGCCTCCAGGGCCTTGCCCCTGACGTACCTGTCGTCGTCGCGGAGCACGCTCCTGATCGCGGGCACGGCGTCGGCTGCCGCGGGCCCGATCCGCGCCAGGGCGAGGGCCGCGTTGCGCCTCGTAAACTCGTCCGCGTCCCCGAGCGAGCCGACCAGCCCAGGCACGGCCTCGTCCCCATTCTGCCCCGCGAGTCCCAGCGCCTCGGTGGCGTGCCGCCGCACCTGCAGCGACTCGTCCTCCAGCGCCTTCAGCAGCACGGGTACCGAGCCGGCCGCGTCCGGCCCGATGTCGCCCAGTGTCTCGACTGCCGCATCTCGCACCCACCAGTCCGGGTGCTTGGCCGCTTCGACCAGCGCCGGCACCGCCGGCCCGCCGATCGAGGCAAGCGCATAGCTGATGTTCCTGCGGATCTGCTCCGGGCGGTCGGCGGCGGCAAGCTTGCCGTAGGAGACCTCGTCGGTCGGCGCAGCGTCGCCGTAGTCGGCCTGCAGCGCATCCATCAGCGAAGCGACTGCGGTCTCGCCCACGGCGGCAAGCTCGTAGGCCGCGTCGAGGCAGGCCTTTTCCTCGTCGTTCACGACAGTGTGCAGGAGGTCGTCGACCGACTTGCCGTTGGACGCGGACCCCGAGCCGTTCCCGCTGCCCCCGGTGTGCCAGTCCCACATGGAGGACCACATGGCGTCGTGCTCGCCCTCCGGACTCCACCCGGCGCCGGGGCCGTCCCAGCTTGGCGAGGGCGGCTCCTCCATGCGGACGAACAGGAACTTGACCATGTAGCGCTTGCGGTCGCTCTCGTTGGCAGTCCCGCGATGCCAGATGTCGTAGTCCACGATGGCGACGCTTCCGGCGGGCACGGGCAGCTTCATCTCATCCTTGGCCGTACCCGCCTCCTCCGTGTTGAAGTAGTGGCTGCCGGGCACGAACGCCGTCGGCCCCATCTCCAGGGTCGTCTCCTGCGGGTAGTACATGGCGAGTGTCCACCGGGTGCGGTGGCGGCGCTTGGAGAAGCCGTCCTTGTGCAGCGTCTGCCCCTCGCCGCCGGGCGGGCGGTAGTGGATGTGCCGGTGCGGGTGCATGTAGTAGCCATTGCCGAGGATGCTCGCCATTGCGCCGTCGACCGCGGGATCGGACCACACCTCGCCGATGGCGGATATGCGGGCCATGAGGTTGTTGCCCGGGTTGCCCTCGGTCTCGAAGACGTGGTCGATGGAGTCGAAGACGTGCCGGTGGAAGTCGGCGTCGAGCTCGGGCTGGACGACGACGTAGCCGTCCCTGATGAAGCCCTGCATGGCGCGGTCGTCAAGCCTGGTATTCGTCATTTCCCCGTACCGCCATCGTATTTGGATGTACAGGCGCGAGTTTAGACGCGAAGCCGGTGCGTGTCAACGCGCGGGAGGATTGACCACAGAGGGCACGGAGGACACAGAGGGAGAGTCTTGGTGAGGGGGGCAGGCCGGGGTCATCTCCCAAGAGGAAGAACTGGAGTGGGCTAGACCTCGGTCTCGTAGACTATCTTGCCGTCCCTCCACGTGGGGACCGAGCCGGTCGCCTCTATCGACTCGCGCCGGGCCTTGACAGCAGCCCGGCGCAATGCGGCAAGGGCAGCAAGGGTGTCGTCGGTCCACTCCTCAGAAGCATGCTCACGTTTGGTCCGATCGTTGCTGCTAGCCATAGTTCCTCCCCTGTGCGATCGGTAACGGTGGGCTCTCTGCGCCATTATACACTGCCCATTCGTCGACCAGGCCCTTGTATATCAGGTTGAAGTTACGCCACCCGGCGTCGAATCGGCGGCGAATGGCATCCTCTGGCACGTCGTGACCGCCCCGCCGGACCCGGTTTCGGACACGAGCTACGGCCATGTCCGCTGATGGGAGGCGCAGGAAATAAAGCTTGACCCAGTACCCCCGCTCCCGCCAACGGGGGATGTGCCGGGCGAAGTTGCGCCCGCTCAGGGTGATCTCGAACGCGAAGCTCTCCCCATCCAGCACGTAGCCCTCGATCATGTCCAGCATCAACCTGCCTGCGAGGACCGCCGAGCGATCCGGCTGGAAGGGATTGACGCCCGAAGCTATCAGGTCGGCATTGACGAAATTGGGGCAGTCCGCCTCGTTGAGCAGGAACTCGGTCGCAAACGTGGTCTTGCCCGCGCCGTTCGGCCCGGCGATGATCAGGATCTTCTTCGACGGCGCCATCCTCGCTGTACCCTCTGCCGCCAACACCGACTCAGGCGACCCTGGGGATGAAGTGCGGGGGCCGCTGGAGCAGGGTGATAGAGGCGTCCGCGCCGAGGTCGGACTCGGCCGCGGCGACGGCCTCCTCCACGGTGGCGAAGGGCTCGAAGCCGCAGCGCCTCACCGCCTCGAAGTCCCTCACGCCCGCGAAGAAGATGCGGCCCAGGTAGCGGCGCGGGATGCCGGTGCTGTTCCACATGAAGAAGGGATGCGAGCCGTGATAGGCGTAGCCGTGCCGGTAGCCGTGTATGTACTCGGGTCGGTGGGCGAAGTCCTCCACCGCGCCCTCCCATAGCTGGTACGGGTCGATCTCGTCCGCCAGGAGGCGATCGTAGAACTCCACGTACGGGGCGAACCGGCGCTCGTCGAACACCGCTTCGAACGGGTGGGCCAGGATGGCGATCCCGCCCTCGCGCACCACGGGCATCCCCTGGAACTGCATCACTGTGTTGGCCATGGCCGAGTTGGCGACAAGTATGGGGTTCATGACCGAGAACTTGGAGTAGCACTCCGCGCCCGGGATGCCCGCGACCAGTATGTCCGACTGCCCCTGCACGTCCACCACTAGCTGCTCCTCGATGGCGCGCAGGGTGTGCGGGTGGACCTCCGTCGGGTGGCCCGCAAAGACGGCGATGATGTCCTTGAGCGGCGCAGAGTTGTCGTAGACCGTCTCGATGGCGAAGACGCGGCGGCCCTTCTCGGCCAGCGCCCTCTCAATGAGGCTGCCCTGCTCCCACACGAGTTTCTTGAAGGCCGAGCTCTTGGGGTCGTCGACCGAGTGGCCGCGCGCGGACGGCCAGGGCCGGTGGTGGTGCCGGATGCTGCGGAAGGTGCCGAGCCCGACGGCCGTCGACTTCCAGCCGCCGTTGAAGGGCGCCCACATGGTGTTCAGGTATATGAACAGGTCCGAGTCGACGATGGCGCGGTTCACCTCCACGTCGAACCCCCTGTGGGTGTAGCCGAGGTGCACAAGCTGGCCGGTGTCCTCCGCGTCGTGGCAATAGAGGTTGTTGTAGCCGAACGACAGCACGAGCCTGCGTCCCAGGAACGTCTCCATCTCGACGCGCGTCAGCTTGCGGTGGAGCCCCTGGGCGCAGAGGAGGGTGATGTCGCGAAGATCGACGCCGAGGGCCGTAAGCTCCTCGACGATGAGCTCGATGGCGACCTGCCGGAAGTCCGTGCGCCGCGTCTGGAAATAGGAGCCCGACGCGTCGTCGAAGGCTATGGTCACCTTCGCCTTTGGGCCCGCGAGCTTGCGGAGCGGCTCATGGGCAATTGGGTTCTCGATGGCGTCGCGGACGGCCTGGCGGATGTCCGGCACAGGCGTCATCGGCGCCCTGGCGTCGATCACCCTCGTGCGCTCGGGCAGCCGCACCGTGAGGCTCTTGTCGCCGTAAGCTATGCGCTCAGCCCGCGTGTCTGCCATGTGTGCCGTTACCTCCGGCGCCCAGTATATCCGATGGTGCCTCGTGGTCTGACGTGGGAATGGATTGCGCACTGCGGGTCGGAAAGACTTGGCCCCGCCACATCGGTTCAGAGAACCTACCTGACTATCTCCAATACAGACCCGTCAAGGCGGAAACACACTCGGAGTGGTGGATGTCGTCCTGGTCAAGGAGGGCCACGATGGGCCCCGTATCGGCAAGTACCGTCATCACCGTCGACGCTGCTCTGCCAGCCCCGCAGCGAACTTCTGGCCGCTGCTTTCCGACATACGAGCACCGCCGGCCACGTGGTCACTGCTACTGAGGACCCCTATGTGCTCGTGGAGAAAGTTGGCGAGGGTGTCGGCACTCTCCGTCGAGGCATGGGTAGACACGAACTGCGCTCTCAGGCTGTCAATGACAAGTCGTTCAGGAGTAGTCCCGAGTCTCCGAGCCTGTTCGGCCAGAGCGCGTTCGATATCTGGTGTGAGTGGAATGTTCATACGTCAGTCCCATCCATTGCGTCCCGGGAGAGGATAGCACATCGGCAAGGCTTCGCCGGGCCAGCAGCGCCTCTTCCTCGGCGTGGGGGGCATCGCCTCCTGTGCCCGGAGTCTGGTGACGGCACGGTCGCCGCGGCCCGCAGCCAGGGTGGTGGTGACTCGCCGTAAGCTATGCTCTGAGCCCTCGCCTCTGCCATGCCCTTTGCCTCCTGGGCACAGTACATATCGCCCGGTGGACATTGGTGGAGTCGAGGTCGTAGGATGAATCCGGCTGTCCGCCCACGCATCCATGGAATTCCACCCTTTCATACTCGCCGTATTCTTCCTCTACTTTGCCTCGCTGATAGCCATATCGGTTGTCCGTGTCCGCCCCATGCGGGAGATGTCGGACTACGTGCTGGGCGGCAGGCGGATGAGCAGCTTCACGTCCGCACTGAGCGCCAGCTCGTCCACCACGAGCGGATGGACGATGTTGGTGTTCCCGGCGCTGGCATTCTCTGAGGGGGCCGTCCACCTCTGGACCGCGCTGGGAATCGTGCTCGGCGTCTGGTTCGTCTGGACTGTGTTGGGGAAGAGGCTGCGAAGGTACACGATCCTGGAGGACTCCCTGACCCTGCCCGACTTCTTCGAGAAGCGGTTCTCGGACAGGACGGGCATTCTGCGGGCGCTGACCGCCGCATTGACCATATTCTTCATAATGATCTACATCGACTCAGGGCTCATCGCGGGGGCAAAGCTGCTGGGGACGGTGTTCGGGCTCGACTGGACGCCCGGCGTCCTGGTGACCCTCGTCGCGGTGACCTCCTACACATTCATTGGGGGCTTCCTCGCGGTCTCGAGGACGGACGTGTTCCAGGCCATGCTAATGCTGGCCGGCTTCTTCGTCCTGCCCATGGCACTCATCGCGATGACGAGCGAACCGTTCCAGGGCCAGGGCCAGGGCGCGGACTTCTGGAACCCCCTGACGACCGCTGGAGGCCAGGGCATAACCTTCGTCTTCGCCCTGTCGACTCTTGGATGGGGGCTGGGCGCCTTCGGATCACAGCGCATCCTACAGCGCTTGATGGCGGTAGGAGGGGAGGGGAAGATAGGCCCGAGCCGCAACATCGGCACGGTGTGGGTGTTCTTCATATTCGGGCTGGGCTTCCTGGTGGGGCTGGTGGCCAGGCCGGCTCTCGCGGAGGCCGGCATCTCGATATCGGACTCGGAGAGCGTGTACATAGTCCTGGCCGACGCGTTCTTCACGCCGGTAGTGACCGGCCTGCTGCTCACGGGTGTGATCGCGGCGGTGATGAGCACTGCCGACTCCCAGCTTCTGCTGGCCTCGGCAATAGCAACGGCCGACCTGCCCGTCATAAGGAAGTTCGCATACCGGATGCGATACGAGTACGCTGCTGTGGGGATGCTCTTCTACAGGACCGGGGGGCCGGATTGGGCACCGAACACCAGCTGGGTGCTCGACGCACCCACCGGCGACTGGCGCGGGTTCACGATAGGCGCCTACGGCCGGGTGTGGCTGGGCCGGCTCCTCCTGGTGATGACTGGGGCAGCGGCGGCCGTCCTGGCACTGCTGTTTCCTAACTCGATATTCGATCTTGTCGCCTACGCCTGGGGCGGGATGGGAGCGACCTTCGGTCCTGCCACGATCCTGGCCCTGTACTGGAGCAGGTTCAACTTCTGGGGCGCCATCGCATCGATACTGGCGGGAGCGGCGACCGTCACCTTCTGGCAGCTCATGTCAGGCGGGCCATGGGGGATATTCGATATGGGCATCGCGGCTGCCCCCGGATTCATGGCAGGGACAATGGCCGCCTTGGTAGGCACGCTGCTCACGTCCGAGCCCTCCGAGCAGGTGACGGAGAACTTCGAGAGGGTCAATCCCGTCAAGCTGGGCGTCCCTGTCGTCCATTCGGGGATGGAGGTCACGGTGCTCGGCGCCAGGCGCGGCTATCCCAGGGAAGACGAGCCCCTTAAGCCCAGAAAGGGCCACGAGTGGGTCACGGCGACGCTGCGGGTGAGGAACGTCGGAGGCAGACCTGAGGAGTCGGACCTCTACCACGACGTGGAGTTCCCATTCATCGGCGAGCGGGGGTTCACCTATGACGACATCTTCGTGCCGCCCCAGACCGAGAGGCGCTTGGGCTCGGGGAGGCTCTCTGGGGGCGAAGAAGTCATTGGGGACATTGTGCGGGAGGTGCACAGGGAGGACGACAACCTGATGCTCATCTACTCGCCGACGTTCGGCAGGGCCCGCTACCTGTCCCTGGAGGAGTGAATCGAGGGCTGCCGCGCTACTTGTCCACGCGGCAGCTGATGATGTCCAAGCCGTAGTACTTGCGGTGGTGTACCGATGAGGCGTAGTGGCGCAGGATCCGGACGGACAGTTGCTGTTCGTCTTCCAGCGCCTGGTCCTGTTCCAGATAGGCCATGCGATTCTCGATATTCCCCTGGATGGCGTCGTCCGAAGCAACCACTATTTCAAGCTCGGCCGAGCCGCTTTCGGGACGAATTGTGGCGACCATCCGTCGCCGCTGTTCGGCAGGGTCATCGTCCTCTTCATCGAACAGGCTCAGCATGACCTCTTCTCCTACCAGGCGCAGCCTGTCCCTCCCCTCCTCCGTCCAGGAGTGTCTGTCGGCGAAATCGCGGAGAAAGCCGTCCATGGCAGGCAGAGAGGACTCGGACAAGTCGGTCCGCAGCTTCCTGGAGCGAAGTGCCGACAACTCGGTGAATGCGGTCATGCCTACGGCCACCATGCCGCCGATGACAATGCTGTTGCCCACAAGGTGACTCGGAGTCCCCTCGAAGAACCCACTGAGGACTCCGGCGGATAGGCCCAGTACCATGGAAACACCGGTGATAGTAGCCTTCTTCTGGTCGAACTGTCCCGCAAATGCCGTTCTAGCACCCTCGATGAAGAGCATGCCGAAGATGATTATGTACACCGCGCCGACCACCTGGCTGGGAATGGCGACTATTACGGCAAGCAGCTTGGAGAACGAGGCGACCGCCATGGTCATCAGTCCGAGGTATACCCCTACGCTCTTGGCGGCGACGCCGGTGAATCCAATGTAGACCGCGGTGGCCGCCCATGGCGCGGCGACGGGCAAAGTCCCCAGGAGTCCGGAGAGAAGGGTGCCAATTCCGTAAACGTTCAAACCGCCCTGCACCGTCCGGAAGTCGATGGCCGCCTGATTCCGGTAAGAGGCGCGGTGGATTACTGACAGGTCCCCCACCGCCTTCATAAAGGCGGTGAGATTCACAAACACGAAGACAGGGAGCAGGGTCCAGAAGTCCGTACTGAAGTTCAGGTCCAGCCCCGGCCATCCGAGGTGGGGCAGGCGGAGCCATGGAGTGTCAACTATGATGCCGGCGTCGTAATAGCCCAGGGGCACGGCCACAGCCAGGCCGACCACTACGGTGATCGGCAAGACCCACATGCGCCAGGCCGGCGTGTCCTGCAGGGAGATCAGTACCCCAGCGGCCAGCGCAGCCATTCCCGGCGCCAGGAAGAGCGCCATCGACTCCCCTTCCGGCGGAATGACCGCCCTGCTGATGATGAATGGCACGGCCGAGACAGCTACCAGCATGACCACCACGCCGCTCACCGTCGGTGTGAATATCCGGCGGAGTGAGGCAAGGCGCAATGTCAGTACAGTCTGTACCAGGGTGGAGGCTACTATCAGGCTGGCCAGCAAACTGGGTCCGCCGACCTGGAGCGCCAAAGCGCAAACGGCGAGGAATGGAACGTTGAAGTTCGTGACGATGAGGCGGCCCGAACCGAAGTATCGTAGCTGGAGGGTCTGCAGGACCATGCTGGCCCCGGTTACTGCCAGGACAGTGAATGTCATCCATGACAGGTAGCCGTCAGACTCTCCGGAGGCCAGCACCACGAGTGCCGCCAGCATGACCAGGCTGATGGTGTTGGGTATGAAAACCTGTAAGGCTGAGGTAATCGCCACCAGGGGCGGGCACTGCTCATCCGGTTCGTATTGGAGCTCGGACCGCCCCTGGGCTCTTCTGAACATCTAGTTGAAACCCGGTCGCAATAGCTCGCCTGGGAGTTGCCGCCACGCGACAAGCGGCCCTCCCTACTCCTATGTTTCCGGGCGGGATGTTATCCTATCGCCAATCTTGGCGCCACCCGGAAGACGCCTTGCCACCTGGGCTGGCCGCCTTTGGCTCCATATGCGAATGAGACTGAGTATCTCAGTAAATCCTATGCGTTTGCACACCGCCAATTGTAGAATCAGGTGGCACACTCAGCAGGGAGGGCAGATCATGCGGCGAACCGAGCGGAAGGACAATACGCGGGTAGAATGGACGGGTTCGAGATACCGGCGCGCGCCAGCCGGCATTCCCGCACTCTTGTTGCTCCTGGTCGTGGCTTCCCTGGCAGCCTTCGTAGTTGCCTGCGGCGACGATCCTGCCCCAACTCCGGTGCCCACCGCGACTACGGCGCCGGACCCCACCGCCACATCAGTGCCGGAACCCACACCGGCACCCGCTCCCACCCCAGCCCCGGAGCCGACGCCGGAAGCAGCTACATTAGACGACGACGCCATAACACAAGCCTTCGTTGCGGCCGCCATAGATTACTTTGGAGAGAACGGACTGGACGCCACAGTTGAGTTCTACAGATCCGAGGCGGGCGTTGAAAGGGGACGGCCGCTGACCATCATAGACACCGAAGAGAGCGTAGTGCTGGTGTACCGCACCCTGCCCACCCTCGAGGGCCAGTACGTCGGCCCCGGATCGAGATTCTCCGCCTTGGGTAGATTGATAACCGACGCCACCGAGGATGGGATATGGTCTACCGCTCGGGGCATCAACCCGGCCACCAAGCAGGAAGAGCCGCGACGGGTCTATGTGGTCCTTCATGACGGCTTGGTGTTCGCTGCCAGCCATTCCGCCCTGACGGAAGACGTGGCGGATTCCACCAAGGAGTACGTCGACAAGGCCATCGCCAAGTACAACGAGGACGGCCTAGACGCCGCCATCGCCCACTACAACGGCAAGGACAGTCTGGACGGACAGTTCTACCTGTTCCTCATCGGCGAGGATGACATATACCTGGCTCATCCCATCTTTCCTCACCTCATCGGCACCGACATCAAGGACGTTGTCGGCTCCGACGGCCAGGAGCTGGGCAGGGAGATAGCTCAAGCCACCGAGGAAGGTGTGTGGGTGGAATACCTATGGCCCCATCCGGTTTCCCGGAAGGAACAGCAAAAGGTCACCTGGGCCATTCGCCACGACGGGATGATATTCGCCTCCGGCTATTATGCCGGCGAGCCTGAGTCCGGACCGCCGGCCTGGCGGGACGCCGACCCGAGGGAATACACGGTCCAGTACGTGAACCAGGCCATTGACCGCTACGAGCGCGACGGTCTGGAGTCCATGCTCAACTACTACAACAGCGTCGCCAGCTTCGAGGGCCAGTGGTATCTCTTCGCCACCGACGCCGCCGACGTCTATCACGTCCATCCCCTGATTTCCCGGCTGATAGGGACGGACATCAAGGACGTGGTCGGTTCGGACGGTTACGAGCTGGGCAAGGAGCTGGCCAAGGCCACCGACGGCGGCGAAGGAGTCTGGGTGGAGTACCTGTGGCCTCATCCGGTGACGCTGAACGAAGTTCCGAAGGTTGGGTACGCGGTGCGCCACGACGGAATGCTCTTCGCTTCCGGCTACTACCCGCAGGTTGGAGACCCGGCAGCGCAGACCAAGGCGTATGTCCAGAAGGCCATCGAGTACTACGATGCAAACGGCTTGGACGCCACCATCGCCCATTACAACAGCCCGGATAGCGCTGACGGCCAGTGGAACCTGACCATGGCCGATGAGAACGATGTCGTGCGCGTCGCTTTCCTCGCTCCAAATCTCATTGGCACCGACTTGAAGGGCCTCGGCGCGAGTCGCATCCGGAAGGTTGGGGAAGAGATGGCGGCGGCCACGGAGCAGGGTATCTGGGTCAGCTTCGTCTTCCCCAACACCAGGTCTTCGGAGACCTTGTACGCCCATACGTGGGCCATCCGCCACAACGGATTGCTCTTCACGTCGCGCTTCTATGACGACCAGCCCGACTCTCCCGATACGCGATAGGAGTGCTGGCCGGGGGAACAAGTACCTCGATGGACCAGTTAGGGGCTACTTGCCAAGCAGCGCTTCGACCTCGGCGCGGGTGGGCATGGCCTCCTGCGCCCCGGGCTTCGTGACGGCTATGGCCCCGGCGGCGGTGCCGTAGCGGACGGACTCGGCGATGTTGAAGCCCTCGCCCAGGGCCACGGTGAACGCGCCGCCGAAGGCGTCCCCGGCGGCAACGGTGTCGGAGGCTTCGACGTCGTGGGACGGGACGTGGCCCCGGCCCTCAGGTGATGCGTAGCACGCGCCGCCCTCGCCGAGCTTGACAATGGCGATGGACGCTCCGGCCTCCAGCAGCGCTTCCGCCGCGGCGTGGGCGGATCCCACGTCCGACACGGGTATGCCGGTGAGGGCCTCGGCCTCGGTCTGGTTCGGCGTCACGACGTCAAGAGCGGCGAAGGCCTCGGGCGGCAGGCCAAGGGGCGGCGCCGGGTCCCAGACAACGGTCACGCCCATCTCGTTCGCCATCTGTGCGGCCCTCAGCGAGGTCTCGTAGGGCGTCTCGAGCTGCAGCATGAGGGCGTCCGAGCCGTCGAGTGCCCTCTCGACCGCGGCCAGCTCCGGCTCACCGCACTGCATGTTCGCGCCGTAGATGGCGATTATGTAGTTCTGGCGGTCGTCGTCCAGCAGGATCATCGCTATGCCCGACGCGTGGTCGCGGTCGACGGAGATCCCGCTCGTGTCGATGCCGTAGCCCCGCAGGTCGTCGAGCATCGGTGGGCCGAACACGTCGTCGCCGACCCTGCCGACCATCTTCACGTGCGCGCCCATCCGGGCGGCGGCCACCGCCTGGTTCGCGCCCTTCCCGCCAGGAGCGGTGTAGAAGTGGTTGCCCATCACGGTCTCGCCGGGTGCGGGCAGCCTGGGGGTCACGCCGATCAGGTCCATGTTGATGCCGCCGAGTACGACGACGGTGGGGCGCTTGCCGGTCTGAGTCATTGCCGGTCAGCCGATCCTTCCCTGTTCGAGCAGCTCTTCCAGGATGTGCGCGGGCCCGTCCTGGTCGAGAGTGGGGGCTACGCGGTCCGCAACGCTGAGTGCCTCGGGCACCGCATCCCCGACAGCGACTCCGAGGGCCGCCCATTCCAGCATGTGGACGTCGTTGTACCCATTGCCGAACGCGATGGTGCTCTTCGTGTCGATGCCCAGGTGGCCGCATAGCCACTCGAGGGCCATGTGCTTGCCGCCGTCGGGGTGGATCATCTCGCAGAAAGTGGGCAGCGACCTGGTGACGTGGAGGCGGGAGTCGAGGTGCTCGTTCAGCCTGCGCTCCAGGGCGTATACCTCAGGTTCGTCTCCCACGGCCAGCAGCCTGGTTGGGCCGCGCCCGGCCAGGTCGCGCAGGTCGTCGACCACCAGCACGTCCCGCCGGTTGCGCTCGCTGTAGGCCCGGGCCCAGGCCGTCATCTCGCCGACGTAGACGTCGTCCCCCAGGTAGACGGCCACGTCGCCCGGCCAGCCGTCCAGCGCGTCCAGGGCTTCGAGGGTCTGGCGCTCGGTCAGCGGCAGGTGCCAGAGCACGTCGCCTGTGACCGGGTCCGCCACGTGCGCCCCCTGGTATGAGATGATCGGCGACCGGAGGTCGAGGGCGACGGTGGACATCCTGGCGGATTCGAACATGCGCCCGGTCGCCACAGTCACCACCGCGCCGGCTTCGATCACGCGGTCGATGACGCGCCGGGTCCTGTCCGAGATCTCGCGGTTCGGGCCGCGGATCGTGCCGTCGATGTCCAGGGCTATCAGCTTGTACGTCATGGGAGCGTGCTAGAATCCGACGCGGGCAATGCCATGAAGATATCCCCGCGCCAGCTGCTCTGGATGATCGTAGTACCCACCGTCGTCGTGCTGATGGTGCTGGCTCTCCGCGGCTCCTAGCCCTCCCGCCGACGGCCAGAGTGTAGCAGACTCACGTCGAGCCCCGGCGCGAGGGCTATTCCCCTTCCCCAGCGGTTAGGGACGCGACCTCTTCGGCGATGGCCCGCTGGGCGGCGGCGACGAAGCTGGCGGTCATCGTTCCTTTGATGGCGGGCTGGAAGCCGTATGGGCCGAAGCCGAAGACGATCTCCTCCTTCACGTACTTCTCCGGGCCGTCCAGGTAGTAGGGCGAGGTGCCGCGCAGGTTGTCGGGCAGGGCGGCATCGTCGTACACGAGCGGGTTGGCAAGTATGAATTGCGACTCATCCGTATCGAGCGCCGGCGCGCGGTATGGCACTGGAATCTCGCCCAGGTGAGCGGTGTCCGTGGTCTGGGGCGCCCACAGCCCTACGCTGTATGTCGGCCCCGGGGCGACCCACTCCTCGAGCTGCCTCCGCACCCTGACGAACTCGTACCAGTGCACCAGTCGTCCCAGGTGGTCGGGAGGCAGGCAGCTCTCGTCCCGGAAGGCGTCGAGGCGACCCCCGGCCCGCACGTAGTTGAATGCCGCCACCCAGTTCGCGTAGGTCTTGGCGGCCCTGGAAAGCATCATCGAGCCTTCGAACCTGTGAGTGCTCTTGGCGTCTGCGACCACGATGTGTGGCATGTCCCTGTCCATCTCGCGGACGAATTCCATTGGAAAGGCGTCCGCAGTCCACGGCCCTGTGTTGTCGGCCGACTGCTCGAAGTTCCGAGCGGACGCCACGCTGAGCCTCGTGGACATGTGGGAGGGGACGCCGTCGTACCGTAGGGTGAATCCGTCGCCGAGAAGGCCCGCCAGCGGCTCGACGATCCACTGGCGGCCGTAGCGATTGTTGCCGACCACGACTATCGGCCGGGAGGTGCCGGCGCGGAATCGCCGCAAGAATCGCAGGAATCCGGCGGCCTCGTATCCGGCCCGCCTGATCTCCAGCAGGTGGTCGTCCAGGCAAGCCTCGTCGCGGTGCTCGTGGTCCAGCACGGGGAACTCCACGAACTTTCGGTAGAGGGCGGAAGGCGGCTCGTTGACGTAGGGCAGCTTCCGGTTTGTGCCGTACAGGCGGTGGTACTCGTGGGAGAATTTCTGGTACTCCAGGTCGCGCTGCAGGGGGTCGCTGGCGTCGAACTCCCCGCGTCCGGTCGCGTCGACGAGCCTGTCCAGGTGGGTCAGCTTCGCCTCGAAGTCGCCGGGCCGGGCCAGGAATTCGGCCAGGACGGGTGTGACGATCACGTCGTGCATGTAGAACCGGCCAATCCAGTCCTTCAGGCGCGACAGCCTGTGCGATGCCTCGTCCGGGGTGAGCGCCAGCAGCGGCCCCGCGAACTCCAGGTCGAGCCTGACGTCGATGGACTCGATCAGGATGGCGATTTCTACGGCGTTGGGCACATCCGCGGCGGCGAGAACAGGGGCGTACTTGCGGTGGACATCGGCCTCGGTGACCGGCTCGTCGGAGCCCGACTGCATGTGATCGAGCAGCCGCCCGACGGCCTCCTTCGTTCCGCAGTTGTCGTCGGGCACGGGCACGGGTTATGCGGCGCCCGGGCTAGTGGGAGCGCTCCGAGGGCGTATACCCCAGGAACTCCGCGGCCGAGCTCGTCGTGTAGCGGGCGTTGGGAACTGCCGACTGGATGTGGAAGACGCTCCAGGTGGGCCGGATCACCGGCTCCTGGTATACGGGCTCCGTCTCGGCGTCGCCGAGGGCCAGCGCCTTCTCGACGGCCTGGACGGCGTCGCGCTCGTAGAGGGCCGACGTGGAATCTGCCGTGCCTCCGTCCGCGACGAGACCGCCGAGGCGAAGGCATACGACGTCCACCTGGGCTGCCCGCCCGAACTCGCGGCAGACGTACTCGCCGAAGTGGTAGCACAGGGCGGACACGTCCGTGCCGGGCCTGGGCCGCCACCGCTCGGACACCGTGTGGTCCTCCGCGTGGCCCCGCATGACCGAGAGGGAGCTGAGATATACGAGCCGGGGCACTCCCTCCTCCACGGCGGCGGTCAGCAGGTTGTAGGTGCACCGCATGGCCGCGTCGAGTTGGTCAGAGACGGAAACGTTGGAGTCGGGCTGGCCCGAGTGGACGATGGCGTCCATGCCGCGGACGAGGTCGTTGGTCGCCTCGTCGTGGCCCAGGTCCGCGATCACGACCTCGACGCCGTCCGGCGCGTCCGCAATAGTCGAGCGGTCGGTGAGCCTGACATCGTGCTCACCGGCTAGGGCGCCGGCCACCAGCCTGCCCAGGCGCGTCCCCCCGTTGGTAACCAGGACTCTCAAGTCACCCCTCCACGGTCGCCCAAAGCATAGCCCCCGGCGCGGGCATATTCAAGCCGCTTCCTAATAGCACCCCCGGAGGAATAGTCAACCGAGCCACTACTGCTATACACTTGAGGATGGCGGAGCCGTGCAGATTAGATATAGTAGCTGTGCCGCGTTTCCAGGGGATTGAATGCACACTGACAGAGTAGCCATATACGTCGACGGGAGTAATCTCTACCACTCCCTAAACAACGTCTGCGGCAGAAACGACCTTGACTTCGAGAAGTTCTTGGGGCTTTTGGCAGGAAGTCGGAGACTAGTGCGTATGTACTATTACAACTGTACTATTACAACGCCCCGCTTGACCAGACCAAGGACTCGACCCGTTACAAAGCCCAGCAACGATTCTTCCAAGCGCTGAAGTCTGTGCCCTATCTGGAGTTGAGGCTAGGTCGCATGGTTTACCGGAACTGGCCTCAGGAGCAGCCATACGAGAAGGGAGTGGACGTCAAGATCAGCATCGACATGCTTGTTCATAGCCAGAACAAGAACTACGATGTTGCGGTGCTGGTGAGTGGCGACAGCGACTTTGAAGATGCCCTGCAAGCTGTGAAGAACAATGGTCAGCAAGTTGAGGTGGCGCTGCTAGGTCAGAATACTTCTCAGCGCCTCCGAGACGTTGCCGACAGGGTGATCGACTTGGACCAGAATCTACTATCCCATTGTTGGAGGACCGCCTAGCAGAACACAAAAAGAGGTTGCGCACGCGCAACCTCTTTAGTCGATTGCCTCGGGTTGCTTCGCAATCCGAGGGGGCTAATATAGGTAGTATACCAACAGCTCTTAGCATTATCAATCCAGCCTTGCCGACTAGTGATCAATCGGAGGAGCCTCTTGACCACAGACACAGCACGAAAGGCCCGAAGTCCATTCTGTGCGGAGTACTCGCTGGAAGCCGGAGAGCGCCCGGCGGGGTCCGCTCCAAGCTGGCAGCGGTGCCTGGTGTTCGAGCTGGCGCGCCCATGGCAGCCCGACGTGCCGGACACGCCGCACTTCCCGGAGTCCGTGAAGGACGCAGTCGCCGCAGCCGGTGAGGCCGGGCGGGACGCGCGCGCCCTGTGCGTCAGCCCCGATGCCGAGTACTCCGCCGACGGACATGCGACGGTGATGCTCTTCTCGCGGCCGGAGGGCCCGTTCACGGCCTTCGAGCGCGAGGAGTACCTGGTCCCCACCGAGGCGTTGGGAGACATCGCAGGGGCTCTGCTCGTCGACAGGGGGGACCTGGGCCGGTTCGCCCGTTGGCGGCGCGAGACGAACGGCGTGCGGGACATGCTGGTCTGCACACACGGCTCGCGTGACAAGTGCTGCGCCTCGATGGGCTTTCCCATCTACGAGGAGCTTCGGCAGCGACAGGCGCCCAGGTTCGGCGGCCGGATGCGCGTCTGGCAGGTGAGCCACCTCGGCGGGCACAGGCTCGCGCCCAACCTGATCGACATGCCCGGCGGGCGCAACTGGGTGCGGATAGCGCCCGAGCAGGTGGACGCGCTGGTCTCCCGCAGCGGGCCCGCGTCGGTCCTGGCGGAGAACTACCGCGGCCTGACTGGGCTGGACTCGCCCTTCGAGATGGTCGCCGAGGGCGAGGTGCTGATGCGCGAGGGATGGAGTGTCGCAGGCAGGCCGGTCTCGGTTCAGGCGGTGCCCTCCAGCAACGGCCACGAGGGGGCGCAGGTCCGCGTCGAGACGTCGAGCCAGGACGGACGTACCTTGGTCTACGAGGTCGCGGTCGAGGTGAGCGGCACGGTCGAGTATATCAAGTGCATCGGCCGCGAGGACGAGGGCACCGAAGAGGAAGCCCAGTACACCGTCGCCAACGTCGAGAGGGTGCGCTAGGGGGACGTTGAATCCGCTTCTCAAGTCCGCCAGAGATGTGCTGCGGGCCTGATAGAGCCGATCACAGTCTCCAACACCAGCAGCGTCCGCCATGACCAGGGATAGGATAGACCGTATCGCCTCCAGCCTACGCCCTAAAGGGTCACTTCGGAACCAGTACGGCCCACCGCAGAACATTTCCGAGCGGATGGTCCAAGAACAGGTCCCTGGGCTCAGCATCGCCGTGGTCAGCGATGGACGAATCGAAGCCGCATGCGGATTTGGTCTCAAGGAAGATGGGAGGCCTGAACCCGTCACAACTGAGACCTTATTCGAAGCCGCTTCCATAACCAAGACCATCTTTACGGTCGCGGTTATGGGACTGGTGCGAGAGAAAGTGCTGGACCTCGACGAGGATGTAAATGTCTACCTGAGGTCGTGGAAGGTCCCAAGTAACGGTGACTGGCAACCCGTCATAACTCTACGGCAGATCCTAAGTCACACCGCAGGACTGAATATTCATGGCCTTGTTGGCTATGGTCGAGATGGCAAGATACCCACGCCGCTACAGGTGCTCAATGGGAAACCTCCCTCCATTCAGCCTCCCGTCACTGTAGATGGTATTCCAGGGCTCCAGAATCGGTACTCGACGGGTGGGTACGTCGTAGCTGAGCAGGTGGTGGCCGATGTGACTGGTCGGCCCGTTTCGGAGTTGGTCCACGATCTCGTAATCGAGCCGCTCAGTATGGACCGCAGTTCGGTTGTCGAACCACTCCCACCCCATTTGGACAAACTGATGGCTACCGGGCACACTTGGAGCCGCCAGACCGTCAAGGGAAGAACCCAAGTACACGCATCGGCTGTGAGCCGGCTAAGGACGACTCCTTCCGACTTGGCTCGCCTGGGCATCGAGATTCAGCGTGCGATTAAAGGGAAACCCACCAAGGTTCTTTCCAAAGCATCGGCTATGCAGATGCTGACCCCGCCCATAGGCAATGAATGGGGATTAGGTCTAAGGGTATCCGGCGAAGACGAAAACAGCCGGTTTTGGATGACCGGATCCTCCTTTGGGTTTGTCGCCAAGTGGGTCTTCTACCGGGACCTCGGCATGGGCGCGGTTGTGATGAATAACTTTGACTGGGGTGATCTCTTCCTCTATGAGGTGACCAGGTCGATCGCAGAGGGATACCAGTGGCCCGACTATTCAGACACTTTGCAGCCGAAGGACAAGGTGCCTGCTGATGCATCCTCCGAAACCCTCAACCCGCTCGCCGGTCACTATGTCACAGATGACGGCACTGCATTCGCGGTTTGGGCGAAGAATGGGCACCTCCTCCTCAAGCCGCCGCTGCAGCCGCCCCTGAAGTTGATCGCAGAGTCGCCCACTCGTTTCTTTAGCCCCGTTGCCAACGTTGAAGTTACGTTCGACAGGGCGGTCAGTGGAGAGACCGAGGGACTCATGATCCAGCAGTCGGGCGCCCAGATCGTTGCTGCTAAGGAGTAACGACCCGCCCCTATCGAGTGGCGTGCCCGTGTCCAGCGTCGAGAAGGTGATGTAGGGGCGGCCTCAGCAACTACTGCGAGCCGGGGAATAGCTCGACGGTGCCGCTGGGCATGAACACCTCGACCGTCTCGGGGTCGCGGTAGCCCTCGATCTCTGTCGGGATGACGCCCGGGCTCTCGACGGCTGCGCGGACGACGAGCTTGTTGAAGAAGCTGACGCTCTCGGCGTTGTAGTACTCGTCAAGGGGCATCCAGATGCAGTCCTCGATCTCGTCCTCCTGCTTCGTGATCTCGTGGCTGAGGGGTTCGAGGCGGCACACGAAGTAGATGTCGGACTTGTCGTACCGGTAGCCGTGCTGGTTCCGGAAGCAGGCCAGGGACACGAAGCGCGTCTCGATCCCCGTCTCCTCGAACACCTCCCTGACTACGCCGTCGACCAGGTGCTCGCCCGCGTGGAGCGCGCCGCCCGGGAGCTTGTAGAAGGGCGGGCCGCCCGAGCGCCGTCCCTTCTCGTGCACCACCAGCAGCTCTTCGTTCTCGTTGATCGCGACGCCGCCCGCGCCGATGTAGTGGGAGGCATACGGCGGTATGAAGGCGTTCTCGACCAGTCGCTTCGTGAGCATGAGGTAGTTCTCGCCGCTGTGGTGGTACTCGAACCCGTGGCCCACGGCTATCGGGACCAGCCCGGCCCTGTTGATGTGCAGCTCCAGCCACACGACCTTGTACCCGGCTTCTCGCCACCGGTCGAGAGATAGTCGAAGTCCCTCCACGAAGGTTTCTGCCTCTCGCGGCAGGGCCGATGGCTTGGGGATGATGCCGCCGAACGGGTTGGTCGTGGCCTCGAAGGCTTCCATAGAGCTGCTCCGGCTCCTTCTGAAATTCCGTGCGAAGTATATTGGCGCGGCCCGCTCCGGTCAAAGAGGACTGGGCAGCGGGGTTGATGTACAATCAGGCCGCCCTAACCAGGGCTACTCTCACTGGCGAGGCACGGCCATGGCTACCATATTGGAGCGGTACGAGCAGAAGTTCCGGGGTTCCAGGAAGGCCTATGAGAGCGCCGCGGGGCTGATCCCCGGCGGCGGCCACCAGTCGAGGGTGGTGAAGCCCTTCCCCCTGTTCGTGGCTGAGGGCAACGGGGGGTCGAAGCTGGACGTCGACGGCAACGAGCTGATCGACTACATGATGGGGTTCGGGGCGCTGATGCTCGGCCACGCTCACCCGGAGATCACCCAGGCGGTCGCGGGCCGGCTGGCCCAGGGCACCCATATGGGCACCACGTCCGAGCTGGAGATCGAGTGGGCCAAGCTGGTGAAGGACCTGATACCGTGCGCTGAGCGAGTGCGGTTCACGGCCTCCGGGACCGAATCGACGCTGCTGGCGCTCCGTCTGGCGCGCGGATTCACGGGCCGTAAGAAGCTGGTGAAGTTCCGCGAGCACTTCCACGGCTGGCACGACTACGTATCCATGGAGTCGGGCATCAACACCCAGGTCGGCATCCCCGAGGAGACGATGTCCACGGTGGTCGTCCTCGAGCCGGAGGTCGACGCGCTGCGGGAGCTGCTGGAGAAGGACGACGACGTTGCGGCTGTCATCATGGAGCCGACGGGCGGCCACTGGGGCCAGTTCCCCGTGGCGAATCCGGGCTTCCTGGAGGGCGTCCGGGAGGTCACGGCGAAGCACGGCGTCATCATGATCATGGACGAGGTGATATGCGGCTTCCGCATGTCGCGGGGAGGCGCGCAGGGCCGGTTCGGGATCATGCCCGACATGACCACGATGGCGAAGATCGTGGCGGGAGGCCTGCCCGGCGGCGCGGTTGCGGGCCGGGCGGACATCCTGGAGCAGATGGGCGACGCGGGCGAGGCCCGGCTGGCCCACCCCGGCACCTTCAACGCCAACCCGGTGTCGGCGACCGCCGGCATAGCGACGCTAAGCAAGATCGCCAGCGAGCCGGTGAACGACCGGGCCGACGCGATGGCCGTCCGCCTAAAGGCGGGGCTCCGCGACTCGCTCAACAAGATGGAGGTGCCTGGGCAGGTCCACGGGCTGGCGTCCATCGTCCACGTGGCCCTAGGCGTGGACGCCGAGGACGAGGAGATATCGACGGTGCCCCACGACACGCTGGCCGAAGCGACCGCTGCACAGTCCAGCAACCTCAAGCTGGCGATGCTGAACGAGGGCGTGGACATGATGGGCGGCATCGGCTTCATGGTCTCCGCGGCCCACACCGAGGACGAGGTCGACCGCACGGCCGAGGCCTTCGAGCGCGCCCTGGCCGCGCTCAGGGCAGAGGGCGAGATCTAGCCCCTTCTCCCATCGCGGGAGGAGGCTGGAATGAGGAGGCGTCCGGAGCTTCGCCTTCTCCCCTCGGGGAGACCTTGCCGAGTATCGGCGTCTGTCATTCCGAACGCAGCGGAGCGAAGTGAGGAATCCAGGAACCTTGCTTTCGAGAACTGGTTTCGCAGCCGAATCGACATCCTTGGCGCGATCGCGAACACCTTAGATTCCTCCCTGCGGTCGGAATGACGCGGGTGAGGGAAAGCGAGCAGCAGGAGGCGGGCAGTGGCAAAGTACCGCGGCGCAGTGATAGGGCTCGGATGGATGGGCATGCTCTACGACCTGGCGGAGCGCCCCGGGCCGGCGCTCGCCCAGCCCCGGTTCGACCTGCTGTCGGGTGACAGGCCGACCCCCGACCTGGACGTCCACCGCAGCTTCCAGCAGCACGAGGCGCATCTCAGGTCGGGCAGGCCGACCAGCTACGCCGAGGCCATGGCCGACCGGTCCGACGTTGAGCTGGTGGCCGCCGCCGACAGGGACGTGAGCCGCCTCAACGCATTCACCGAGAGGTACGGCGTCGAGGGCGTCTATACCGACGCCATGGCGATGCTGGAGGAGGTCAAGCCCGATCTCGTAGCCGTCGCTACCAACATCCGCGGCCGGGCCGACCTGACCGTCGCCGCCGTCGAGAACGGCGCGAAGGGCATCGTGACCGAGAAGCCCATGGTCAACACCCTTGAGGAGGCCGACCGCATGATTGGGGCCTGCGCCGAGGCCGGCGTCCCCCTGAGCTGCGGCGCGATCTCGACCACCCACCCATCGTTCACCACGGCGAAGGAGCTGGTGAAGTCGGGTGCAATCGGCGAGATCGTGTCGATAGAGGCGCCGAGGCCAGGCTCGCAGCACCAGAACTGGGCCTTCTTCCTCGATGCGGACCCGGCGTGGGCGATAGGGACCGGCGACGACGAGCGGCACGAGGGCGGCAGCGACGAGTTCAAGGGGCAGGGGATGATGGTGACCAGAGACGGCGTAGTCGTCCACTTCCGGGCCGGCGCGCCCCAGCTGAGGGTCAGCGGAACGCGGGGCGAGCTCGTCCACCAATTCCCGCGAGGCTGGGAGCTGTGGCAGGACGTCGATACTGGACCAGCCGCCGGGCGCGCCATGATGCCCTGGCCGGGTCCGCAAACGGGCCACTACGGCGGCATCTACTCGCTGGCCGACGTGATCGACTGCATCGAGGGCCGGCTGGACGAGCCCAAGAACTCCGGCCGCCGGGTCGCGGTAGCCTTCGAGGTGGAGACGGCGCTCAAGAAGTCGTCCGACGAGGGCGGCGTCCGCGTCGACCTGCCCCTCCAGGACCGCTCCCTAGGCGTAAACTTCGACTGGTTCCGCTAGGCTCACCGGGCAGCGGTAGACCCTAATCTACCCGACTCATACAATCAACAGTGACAGGAGCACCAACGCGTTCTCAGTTGTCCGGCCCCGTCGGTATGCCCGAGGCGCGGGTCTTGCCGTTAGGCTTGGGAATGTTGACCCGTCGCACCGGCATCCACCGAAACCGCTCGTAGCGCAAGGCTTCGATGATGCGGTCGATTCTCGCCAGTGACATACCGCCCATGGTCTCTGCGGTGACGCCCTTGGTCGCAGCTCCCTGGTTTGAGTAGATGCGACCGTAGGCCCGCAGGTAAAGGTTCCGGTTGTAAAGCAGCCGATAGATGTTCTCCAGCGGCAATCCTCGTTCTCCGCGTTCGCGTATGACGTTCAATACAGTTTCGGCATTTCTCATCCTGAGTACCTCCCTGTTGTATTCCGTCGAACCACCTGTCCTCCTTCGCCATGTGGACGGCTTTCCCGTCCTCGGACTACTACGAGGACTCTGTGACCATAGGGGTCTCCCCCGTAGGCCATCCCGGGTTCCGTTGACTTTGGGATTTGGTTTCACTAGTGTTCTCGGTAGCCTGCACTAGGCGGGTCTACACATCCTGATACCCTGCAATTGCTTGTGGGGGGATGGAAGGCAACAGCATGAGCTATGGGCGCAGCTATGGGCGCGTCACTGAAGACATGGCCGCAGGGGCGAGAGAGATGAGCCGCTTAGGTTGCGGCTGCGGATTACTATTGTTAGCCGCAGTCATTCTCGTGGGGGTGCTGCTGCAATGCACCAGTGGTAGAACGATGTAGCTTCGTGCAAGGTCTCCCTGTCGTACTCGGTCTAAACCTCGTCCCGGTATCATCGACATAGGACGTATCTAGCGCGACTGTAGGTGCCTTCATTGACGTTCACGACCTCCGCCACATCCCGTGGCCGCAGTGCGACTGAGGTCTCGATGGCGGCAGACCACAGCCTTAGACTACTGTGCGCCGCATAGACATTCCCGGCGCCTTCAACGTCCGCGACCTGGGCGGGTTGCCGTCGTCAGACGGTCGAAAGACCAAGTGGCGCCGTCTCCTTCGGTCCGATCTACTGTCCGGCCTTGCTGGTGAGGCGAGGGGGATACTGTACGCCTATGGCGTGCGAACCGTCGTCGATCTGAGGACGACTGAGGAGACCCTGAGGCACCCCTGCTCCCTGGCCGGCGATGCCCGCTTCGACTACCGCCACTGCAACCTTGAAGGGGACGAGCCGATCCCGTGGTATGACCTCAGCCAAGAGCACTGGCCGCTGTCTGTTTCCTACGCCGCTCTTCTCGCCCATCGCGGCCCGGTAGTCCGCGACATAGTCGCGACGCTCGCAAGCAGTCCTCATGATCCCGCTGTATTCTTCTGCGCTGGCGGAACGGACAGGACGGGGATCATCGCAGCGCTGGTCCTCGGCCTCGCCGGGGTACCGGACGATGTCATCGCCGCGGACTACTCGCTGAGCGCGCAGGGGCTCATACGCCGATTCACTGCTGAGGGAGCGCCTTCATGGATGGATCCAGGCGACCTGGCATCAGGCCGCGCCCTAGCCACCCTTGCGCGTCCCAAGACCATGTTAGAGCTGCTGCGGCTGGTGCGCCGGGACTACGGCGGAGTGGCCTCGTATCTCAGCAGCATCGGCGTCACTGCCGAAGAGATCAATCGGATACGAGACACCCTAGTCGATCAGGACAAGCACGCCTGAAGTGGGCGGCAACATACCGCGAGGGTGACGGCCTAGGTGCTCCCCCTGACCGTGGCCGCTATGGTCTGCGCCTTGAGCTGGTTGTACTGGAAAGCGAGCTTCTTGTGGTTCACCACGTCGATGATGGTCCCGATGAGGCAGAATCCGGCCGTGAACAGGTAGAGCAGGCCCATGCCAATCTGGCCCAGGTAGAAGCGCTGGACGCCCGCCAGGATGACGAAACCGAGCAACGTCAGCAGCAGCACGGTCGTGGGGTCGCGTCGCTGGGACCTGTAGGCAACCGCAAACGTCTCGCCCTGGGTGTCCGTCATCTCCTTGACGAGGCCCCCGACGAAGAGCATCTCCTCGCCCTCCAGGTCGGGCATTAGCCGCATAATGTCAGCCATTCCGTCCCTCCTAGCTTCTGTATACCCGCATCTTGCGGACCTGCAGGCTGATGATCCGATATGTGAGCGCAATCACGACCGGCACTCCCAGCAAATGCGAATCGAGAGAGCTTGCCAGGTCGCCCCTGAACAGGTAGGCGACTGAGTGGCCGAGTCCGTAGCCGGGGCTCTGTATGCCGAACACCCACTGGGGCCAGAACAGGGTGAAGTGGAAGTCGGACCTGGGATTGCTCGCGGCAAGCATCAGCAGCCCGGCAGCCCACATCAGGGCCTCCGTGTCTACCGTTCGCCGGAAGGAGGCAACCGCGCGGGACTCGTCGAGGCAACGCCGAAGCGCCCTCATCCCGGCAGGACCTTGGAGGTAACGTCGAAACGCTCGGACTCTGGAGGCCGGGCCCACAGGTCCTCGGCGCCGGCCATGGCCGCGGCGCGCTCGGGGCTGACCTTCCAGGCGTCGTATATCTCCTCGCTCTCCCACACGACGAGGCTCGACAGCTTCGTGGGGTCGGACTTGGAGGCGATGCTGTAGCGCACCACGAAGCCAGGCGCCCGGCTCTGGGCCAGCCCGTTGCCGTCGAGAAGCGCCGCCGCCTCTTCGACAAGGCCCTCCTTCGCCCAGTGATGGGTCAGCACGCCTATCATCGCTCCTCCGCGACCGGCATGTTCTTGGCTGGCCGGAGTGTAGCAGGGGGCTATGGGCCGGTCAACGAGAATCAACGCGGCCCTCCTATCCCCATCCCACAGCTTCTCGCCTCCGTGCCCTCCGTGCTCTCTGTGGTGCAATTCCCTCTTACTCTGCGGTCTCCGCGTACTCTGCGGTGAGACTCTCAGGCGAGGGTCAGCATCGTCGCCGGGTTGTGTATCAGCATGCGGTCGACGTCGTGTTGCGAAATACCTGCATCGATCAGCCTTGGGGTGATGTTGTCGAGCAGGTGGGCGAAGCCGTGGCCGCCGTACTTGGTGAGCTTGTCCTTCGAGCAGACGTCCTGGCCCAGCAGGACCTGCCCGCCGTGCCCCTCGTCGACGAGTAGCTTGACGAACCCGATGCGCTGGGCATCGCTGGGGAAGTCGGTCGACGCCAGTGAGAAGTTCGACGTCTCCCACCCTAGCTGGTCGTACGCCAGGTAGCACCCGGTACGCGCAAGCTCCAGCAGTCGCTCGGCGTCGAAGTAAGTCCGCCCCAGATGCCCGATGACGACGCGTTCCACGTCAGCGCCCGCCGCCGCCAGCACGTCCAGCACCTCGAACGGCGCGTCCTCGCTCCTGCCGGGGTGGATGATGATCGACGCGCCGGTCTCGGCCTGGGCCCTTCCGCCGGCCTTCAGCACCTTGAGCTCGTTCGGCCACAGCGGCCACGAGCATCCCAACTCGCCGATCACGCCGGCCCTCACGCCCCGCTGTCCGGTCGTGAGGTCTGCCACGATCTCGGCCGCTATCTCGTCCTCGGTCTTCGCGTCCATCCCCTCGGGGTGGGACGCGCCGACGTAGTAGCCGGAGCCAATCACCACGTTGAGCCCGGTCCGGCGGGAGATCCGCGCCGCCGCGGCCGGGTCGCGCCCTATGCCCCTCGTCGTCGTGTCGACGATGGTCCGGCCCCCGGCGGCCTTGAATAGCAACACCTCCTCGACGGTGGTGTCCTCGTCGACCAGCATGAGGTTGTCCCTGCTGCGGAAGGGGTCGTACCTGGTCCACGCCAGGTTGTCGAGGCCGACCGGCTCGAACGCCAGGCCGCGCTCCGAGGCGGCCTCGGGCTCCTGGAACACGACCGAGAAGTCGAGCAGCAGGTGCTCGTGGGCCGTGGTCGGCCCCAGCGTCTCCGGCGAGACCGGGCCGAGCACCGTCTGGACCATACCGCGCATAGACAGCCTCCTGTCTGCGGACGCCCGAACGCTATGCCAGCCCGCTGGCCCTGTCAAGGCAGCGTCCGGCGCTCGGCAGCCATTACAATATGGTGAGCCAACACACAGCCGGAGGTACCCTTGTCAACGTCGAACATCGTTACCGGAAGCCACCTGATAGGACGCGCCCTGCAGATGGAGGGCGTCACCAACGTGTTCGCGCTGGCGGGCGACCACGTCCTGCCCGTCATGGACGTGATGGCGGACATGGGCTTCCGGTTCATAGACACGCGGCACGAGCAGGCGGCGGTCCACATGGCCGACGCCTGGGCGCGCATCACGGGCCAGCCGGGCGTTGCCATGTATACGACGCCCGGGTTCGCGAACGCCATTCCCGGCCTCAGCAGCGCCCTCAACTCCGAGGCCCCGCTGCTCTCCATCAGCGGCAGCGCGCCCCTGCACGAGCTTGGACGCGGCGCGATGCAGGAGATCGAGCAGGTCGAAATGGCCCGCCCGACGACCAAGGGCGCGTGGCTGGTCACCGACCCGCGCCGCATCCCCCACATGATCGCCCAGGCCCTGCGGCTCGCCTACTCCGGCAGGCGCGGCCCCGTACACCTGACCATCCCCATCGACATCCAGCAGCAGACCCTCGACGAGAGCGAGGTCACCTACTTCGAGCCGTCGGAGTACCGGCCCAGCCCGGATTCGGGCGCGTCGGACAGCCAGGTGGAGGCCGTCGTGGACGCGCTCCACGCTGCGGAGAGGCCGCTGATCGTCGCCGGGACCGCCGCCGCGTACTCGGGCACCGGCGAGGAGCTGCAACGGCTGGTCGAGACAACGCGGGTGCC
The DNA here is from genome assembly GCA_965116315.1 of Dehalococcoidia bacterium. Lineage (GTDB taxonomy): Bacteria > Chloroflexota > Dehalococcoidia > Lucifugimonadales > CAJWER01. The sequence goes on along the minus strand of OZ220672.1, from coordinate 2,652,796 downwards.
GATCATGACCGAGGCCGGGGCCCGCGGCATGGTGCCCGACGACCACCCGTACTGCGCGGGCTTCTACGACAACGGGCTGAACGACGCCGCCCGCAGGCTTCGCGACGCCGACGTGGTGCTGCTGCTCGGCATGAAGCAGGACATCATCATCGGGTACGCCCTCCCGCCCACGGTCTCCGCGGACACGACCGTCCTGCAGGTCGACCCGTCGCCGGCCGAGATCGGGCGCAATCGCGGTGTCGCCGTGGGCATCGTGGGCGACGTTGCCGCGGTCGCGGACCGGATCGCGTCGAGCGCCGCGTCCCGCTCGTGGTCCGAGCGGCCCTGGGTGGAGGAGCTTCGCGAGGTGCGGGAGGCCCAGCTTGCAAAGCTAATCGACCTTGCGGTCAGCGAGACGCCGATGCACGCTATCTACGTCCACAAGGCGATCCAGTCCGCGCTGCGCCGCGACGACTTCCTGACGTTCGAGGGCGGCGACTTCGGCCACTTTGGCCGCGCATACCTGCCGGCCCTCACGCCGCGGTCGTGGCACTATTTCTCGGCGGTGGGCATGCTCGGCTCGGGCCTGGCGACGGCAATGGCGGCGAAGCTGGCATACCCCGACCGGCGGGCCATATCGATCACCGGCGACGGCAGCTTCGGGTTCAACGGCATGGAGCTGGACACTGCCGTAAGGCATGGAATTAACGTCGTGTCGATCCTCGGCAACGACGCGGCGTGGGGTATCGACCGCCAGATCCAGCTCGAGGTGTACGGCAAGCCGGTCGCCACGGACCTGCTGCCGACGCGGTACGACAAGGTCGCCGAGGCCCTGGGATGCTACGGCGAGCACGTCACGGACCCGGATGACCTGCCCGCGGCCATCAACCGAGCCTTCGCCGCCAACCGCCCGGCCCTCCTCAACGTCGACGTCCAGCGCGCCATCAGCCCCCGCGCCCAGGCCGCCATAGCCCGCTGGACCGCCACTACATATCAGCCGTTCTAGAGGGGAAGTTGCGGCATGAGAGGACGATGGATATGTACGACCACGTGGATGTGGCTCAGTCGGTGCTGCTCTGGCCCTGCCACTGGCTCACGTCCGGGCTCTCTGCCGGAGAGGACAGTGTCTCGACTATCAATTGGCAGAACCTAGTCCCGGGTTCGAGCAGCACGGTGTAGGGGCCAATGTTGGAGATCTCCAGTCTAAGCTGGCCATGGAAGTTTGCCTGGACAGTCGGGGCGGTCTGGTGAATGGACACTCCCAACCGCGCCATTGAGCTCCGGCCCTCAATCCGTGCCGCAAGATAGTTCGATAGCCCCACCTTCTCCAGCGTGTAGCCCAGAACGAAGGCCCCCGGTTCCAACTCGAATTTGTCCCCGGATCCAATGGTGACCACCTCGGCATATTCGTTGAACACATCCTCTGGTGAAATCAGACCTGGGTCTACGGTGAGGGATACTCCCTGACTGGGCAGGCGGGGAATGGTGAAGACATTCGCAAGTCGAAGGTCGATTGAGGACGTCGATATCTGATTGAGCTCGATCATCGGATCGAATCTCAGGCCCCCACGTTCTATCTCCTTGAAGATGTCCCGGTCACTGAGGGGCATGGACCAGCGCCGGGGCATCCCTCCGTATCTGGAGCCTTGGGCCCGACGTAAAGGTCTCGGCGGGAAGGTCTACCAGGTACGAACCGTCCTTGAGGGAGCCGATTATCTTGATGCGAAGTCTCTTCCTCTCAGAATCGACGGCCTCCACCGGAACCAGCGAGGTATAGCGGTGCCCGTTCACGACGAACTGGACGGCGCGCTGCCAATCGACGTCGCCTCGACCTACGTAGACACACTCCAGTTCTCCCGTCCGTGGAGGCGATATCCATTCAGGAGTCTCAAAAATGGCCATAGATACTCCCCGTAAGTGTTGTAAGAACTTTTGTTTATGGGATAGAACATATGAGTATCATACAGCCCCTGGAGTGTCAAAGGGCGGGTTAGCTCCGTCGCTGGTCGCCCGAATCCTTCAGCGGATCAGGGGCACTCGCTCCATCGTCGCGGCCTCGGCAAGCCCGCCGTCCAACGTAGCGAGCGGCGACTCTTTTCTCAGCGCCAACTCCAGGTATATGGCGTCGTAGAACACGCTCAAAGGCGATGGCCCTCGTGGCGTGCAGTTAGGACTTCCTCCTTCGTCATCCCGGTCCGCCTCCATGTAGAGCGCATCTCCATGAAGCGGCCCATCGCTTGCTGGCGAAGCGCTCTATCCCCGTCGCCTGCGGGAACCAAGTGCGCTACGGGTCTACCACGGCGAGTGATCGAAATGCTCTCGCCACGCTCCACCGTCCGGAGAAGCTCCGAAAAGCGGGCCCTGGCCTCTGTTATGCTGACTTCACGCATCGCCGTAGGCTCCTGGCCGGTCACTCCAGCCGGTCTGTGTCCCAACCCAGTTTACTCGCCGAAGGCCTCGTCGAAGACCCGGTCGGAGGGCGGGAACTGCTTGGACTTGACGAACCTGCATCCCTCCGCTGCGCCGAACTCCCGGTCCATCGCAGCGTCCTCCCACTCGACCGACAGCGGTCCCTCGTACCCGATGGCGTTCAGCGTGCGGATGATGTCCTCGAAGTCGATCTGGCCGCGCCCGGGCGTGCGAAAGTCCCAGCCGCGCCCCGGCTCGCCGAAATTGAGATGGGACGAGAGGATCCCCGACTCGCCGTCCAGAGTGATGGCGGCGTCCTTCATGTGGGTGTGGTAGATGCGGTCAGGGAAGGTGCGCAGGAACTTTGTCGGGCTGACCATCTGCCAGTGCAGGTGGCTGGGGTCGAAGTTGAATCCAAAGGCGTCCCGGTGGCCCACCGCCTCGAGGGCGCGATGGGATGTCACTATGTCGAAGGCGATCTCCGTCGGGTGCACCTCGAGTCCGAACCTGACGCCGCACTTGTCGAACTCGTCCAGGATGGGGTCCCACATCTCGGCGAAGTAGGCGAACCCCTCGTCGATCGTCGCCGCGCTGACCGGTGGAAAGCTGTAGATCATGTGCCAGATGGACGAGCCGGTGAAGCCGTTGACCACGTCTAGGCCCATGTTCTGGGCCGCCCTGGCCGAGTTCACCATCGCCTCGACGGCCCATGACCGCTTTGCCTCCGCGTCGCCGTGATAGGGCTCCGGCGCGAATGTGTCCGAGCGGGCGTCGTCGTTCGGGTCGCACACGAGCTGGCCCGCCAGGTGATTGCTGATGGCGTAGACCTTCAGCCCGTGCTCGGCCAGGAGCTCGAGCCTTCCCTGGGCATAGCCGCTGTCAGAGGCGGCGCGGTCGACGTCCAGGTGGTCTCCCCAGCACGCCAGCTCGAGTCCGTCGTAACCCCAACTGGCGGCCTTCGGGGCCAGCTCCGCCAGGGGTATGTCGGCAAATTGCCCGGTGAATAGTGTGACCGGTCGAGTCATCGTCTCCTCCCTTCGGGCCTTTATTGGCCGCGCCGCTAGGCGGGCACCTGGACCCACTTCCGGTCGCTGCTGCCGCTGAGCACGACCGTCTCCAGGAATGCCATGCTCCTGACGCCGTCGTGGACGTTGGGGTAGTCGGCGGTAGCCTCGTCTACCTGGCCGCCCGCGACGACCTGCGCCAGAGCGTCGGCGAAGCTATTGTAGATGTTCGCGAACCCCTCGATGTAACCCTCGGGATGTCCTGCCGGGAGCCGGACGTTTGCCGCCGCCGCCGCGCCCACGAAGCCGGTGCCCGTGCGCCTGATCTCCACGGGCCCGTCGACTCGGCGAACGGTCAGCGAATTGGGCTCCTCCTGGAGCCACTCCATGCCTCCACGCTCGCCGTATACGCGAATCCGCAGGCCGTTTTCCTGTCCCGCCGCGACCTGGCTTGCCCACAGCACGCCCCGCGCGCCACCATCGAATCTCAGCAGGACGCTGCCGTCGTCGTCCAACCCGCGCCCGCCGACGAAGGTGGTCAGGTCGGCGCACAGTTCGTCGATCCGCTGGCCCGTGATGTACTCGGCCAGGTTCTGGCCGTGCGTGCCGATGTCGCCCATGCACGAGGAGGCCCCGGCCATGGCCGGGTCGGTGCGCCACACGGCCTGCTTCATGCCCTCGGCCTCCAGCCTCGTGGCCAGCCAGCCCTGCGGATACTCGACGACGACCCGCCTGACCGCGCCCAGCTCGCCGGCCGATACCAGCTCCCTCGCCTCCTTGACCATCGGGTAGCCGGTGTAGTTGTGGGTTAGGCAAAAGATCCTGCCGGTCTCGGCGACCTTGCGCTCCAGCTCCCTGGCCTGCGCCAGGTCCATCGTCATCGGCTTGTCGCACACTATGTGGAATCCCGCATCCAAAGCGGCTGAGGCGACGGGAAAGTGTGTGCTGTTGGGAGTGACGATGGCTACGAAGTCCATCCCGGCGTCCCCGGGCAGTGCGGCCTCCGCATCGATCATCTCCCGGTAGGTGCCGTACACCCGGGCCGGGGGCAGCAGGAGGTCCTGTCCGCTGAGCCTGGACTTCTCCGGCGTGCTGCTGAAGGCGCCGCAGACCAGCTCGATCTTGTTATCCATCTGGGCCGCTATGCGGTGGATGGGGCCTATGAAGGCGTCCCTGCCGCCGCCCACCATGCCCATCCTGAGTTTTCTGTCCAGCCTGTCCATCGTCCGTCTCTCCTTCCCGCGTCACCCTCGCCCGTTTGGCGAGACGCGATACGGCATCAGCCGAGGTCCTCCAGAGGCTCGGGACGGTTGATGCCCTTGATGGTGGTCCGGTCAGGCCTGTCGTCCACGCCGCTGTCGGGGGTGGCCCACATCGCCGCGTTGGCGATGACGCGCAGCACCTCCTCCTGGTGGTAGATGGGGTACGCCTGGTCGCCGGGGCGGAAGTAGAAGATCTTGCCGCGGCCCCGCTTGTAGCAGCAGCCGCTCCGGAACACCTCGCCGCCCGCGAACCAGCTGATGAACACCAGCGAGTCCGGCTCGGGGACGTCGAAGGGCTCGCCGTATGACTCCGCGCGGGGTATCTCGAAGTACTCGCCCAGCCCCTCGGCGATGGGATGCCCGGGGTTCACCACCCACAGGCGCTCCTTCTCCCCGATGCTGCGCCAGTACAGGCCGCAGCTCGTGCCCATCAGCTTCTTGAATATCTTGGAGAAGTGTGCGGAATGCAGGGGAATGAGTCCCATGCCGTCCAGCACCCGCTGGTAGACCCGGTCGACCACGCCGTCGTCGACCTCCCGGTGGGACTTGTGCCCCCACCAGGTCAGCACGTCGGTCTCGGCCAGCACCTCGTCGGTCAGCCCGTGCTCCGGCTCGTCCATGGTGGCCACGCGAACGGGGAAGCCCCTGGCGGACAGATAGTCGACGATGGGCGCGTGCATACCCCGCGGGTAGATGGCCGCAATCTCCTCCTCCTCCCTCTCGTGCCGGTACTCGTTCCAGACCGTTACTCTCGGCAGGTCAGGCATTTCGGTTCTCCTGGTTCGCGGATACTTGCCTCTTCTTCAACCGGACCGGCTCGCCATCCCGTGCCGCCGATTCCCTGATGGCGTCCCACAGGTGGGCCATTCGCAGCCCCAGCTCCGCGGGTGAGGGGTTGACGATGCGCCCCTCGCGGGCGGAGAGGAACTCCTCCCACACCCCGCGGGACTCGCGCACCGGCACGATCTCCCAGCCCTGGTCGCGGCTGATGCCCGTCTCCTGCCAGTTGGGTGGCTGGGCATGGAGTATCTCCAGCGACTCGCCCCATGCGCCTGTGCGAAGGGCCGCCCTGGTGCAGAACACCCTGATGTCCGACGCGCACGAGGGGGCTGTCTGCCCGGCCGCGTGGATCGTCACCAGGATGCCGGACTCCAGGCGCCCCATGATCGCGGCGTTGATGTCCACAGGGGCCCCGTCGTTCTCGAAGAGCGCCCAGACGTCTGTGAAGTCCTCGCCGGCGAGGTCGGACACCGTGTTCAGCATGTGGGCGCCGCTGTCGAACATGAAGCCGCCGCCGGAGACCATCGGGTCCCACCGCCACCCGTCTCGGAAATCGCCTCCCCAGTTCTGCCATATGACGCCGGAGATGGTCTGGACGTGCCCCAGCTCCCCGGAGCGCAGCATCTCCACCGCCTTGCGGATGTGGGGCGAGAGGCTGCCCTGGAAGGAGACGACAAGCGTTCGCCCGGCGCGGTCCCGGGCCTCGATGAGCTCCAGCGCCTCCTGGACGTTCATGACCATCGGCTTCTCCAGCAGCACGTCCAGACCGGCCTCCAGGCATGCCTTGGCCTGGCTGAAGTGCATCGCGTGGGGCGTCACGACGAACACTGCGTCGAGCCCGTGGGCGTGCTCGCCGAGCAGGCGGTCCAGGTCAGGGACGTTGGGCGGGGCCGGTCGACCGGCCTCCTCGAAGATCGCCGCCGCCTCCGCGTATGCATCCGGCGAGGGCTCGCACACCACCTCGATGCTGGTGTTGTCGAAGCCGGCCAGGATACTCCGTATGCGCGAGCGGCCCGCGGCGCCGCACCCTATGATGGCCGCCCTTACGGTCGGATCGAACGTCATCGGTCCTACTTGATGCGGTTCTTGCGAAACGAGTTCTTGACCGCTATCTTGCCGTTCCTGAAGGTGAACAGGTCGCAGCCGTCCACCTCGGCCCTGGAGCCGTCGGGCATGGTCGCCACGAAGGTCCATTGGGTGACGCCCCGCTCGCCCGCGACGAAGTGGTGCGGGTTGGTCCACTGGCCGTCCGGGAACATCTCCAGCACCTTCGCGTAGCCCTCGCGGACGGCCTCGTAGCCCTCATACCGCGTCCCGTCCACGCCGGGTCCTGACGACAGCTGGAACAGGCAGTCCTCGTCCATGTACGACATCAGGTCCTCCAGGTCGTGCCTGTTCCACGCCTCCGCGAAGCCCTGCAGGTAGTCCGTGTCGACCTGCGCGCCGGTTGCTGTAGCCATGTCTAGCCTCCAGTTCCCCAGATACTCTCTGCCTTGTCCCTGTGCCCTCTGTGGTGAGAATTCAGCCGTCGTTGTACTTCTCGAGCAGGCGGCGGGCTATGATTAGCTTCTGCATCTCGTTCGTCCCCTCGCCGATGATCATCAGGGGCGCGTCGCGGTAGTAGCGCTCGACCGGGTGCTCCTTCGTGTAGCCGTAGCCGCCGTGGATGCGCATGGCGTCCAGGGTGACCTGGCCGCACATCTCGCTGGCGAACAGCTTGGCCATGCCCGCCTCCAGGTCGACCCGCTTGCCCTCGTCCTTCAGCCGCGCGGCGTTCATCGTCAGCAGCCGCGCTGCCTCGATCTTCGTGCCCATGTCCGCCAGCATGATCTGGATGGCCTGGTGTTGGGCGATGGGCGAGCCGAATGTCCTGCGGCGCTGGGCGTATGAGACGGCCGCCCTGAACGCGGCCTCGGCGACCCCCACCGCCCGCGCCGCGACGTTGATCCGGCCCGACTCCAGCCCGCTCATCACCTGGCCGAATCCGCGCCCCTCGACTCCTCCGACCAGGCTCTCCGCGCCGACCCGGCAGTCCTCGAACAGCAGCTCCGCCGTGTCCAGCCCGCGGTAGCCCAGCTTGTCGATGTGGCGGCCCACGGTCAGCCCGGGGTTCGGCTTCTCTACGATGAAGCAGCTCATGCCCCTGTACGGCGGGTCGGCCTCCGTGTCCGTCTTGGCGAGGACCGCGAAGGCGTTCCCGTTCTCGGCGTTGGTGATGAACATCTTGCTGCCGTTCAGCACGTACTCCTCGCCGTCCCGCGCCGCCGTCGTGCTGATGTTCTGAACGTCGCTGCCGGCCTCCGGCTCCGTCAGCCCCAGCCCGCCGCGCACCTCGCCCCTGGCCATGCGCGGCAGCAGGCGCTCCTTCTGCTCGGCGGTGCCCTGGCCTGCGATGATGGAGGCCATCAGGTGGTGGGTGCCGATCACGCCGCTGACGCTCATCCAGCCACGGCTCAGCTCCTCGAATATGACCGCGAGGGTCTCGTGGTCGAGTCCCAGGCCGCCGTACTCCTCGGGAATGGTGATGCCGAACAGGCCCATCTCCCGCATGGTGTCCACGAGCTCGGCGGGGTATATGTCGTCGTGGTCGTACTGGGCGGCGACGGGCTCCACGTCGCGGCGGACGAAGTCGCGCACGAGGCTCACGATCTGCGCCCTGATCTCCTCGGCCACCGCCTTGGTGCCGGCCATTCCGCTCCCCGCGCCGCAGAAGTTGTGCCAATGGCAGCGCGCATCGGAGTGTAGCCACGCCCCTCGCGCCCAGTCAACCGGACAAGCGGAGTGATAAACTCTCGCCCGCGAATGAAGACTCAGGAGCCCGCCCGAGCGGAGGCTGACATATGACCTCGAAGCGGCCCAACATCGTCCTCATCCTGGCCGACGACATGGGGTTCTCGGACCTGGGCTGTTACGGCTCCGAGATACCGACGCCCAACCTCGACCGGCTGGCCCAGCGCGGCGTCCGGTTCACGCAGATGTACAACTTCGCGCGCTGCTGCCCCTCCCGCGCGGCGCTGCTGACCGGGCTGAACCCCCACCAGGCGGGCATCGGCCACATGACGGGCGGCATTCCGGGGCCGAGCCAGTACCAGGGCTTTCTGCGCCTCGACTGCGTGACCGTCGCCCAGGTGCTGCAGGCCGGCGGGTACAGGACAGGCATGTCCGGCAAGTGGCACGTCGGCGACAACCCAGCCGACCCCGGCGGGCCCGACATGTCCTCGCCCCGCAAGCGCGGGTTCGACCGCGTCTACGGCATCGCGGGAGGCTGCGGGAGCTACTACTTCTGCGACGCGCTCTGGAACGACGACGACATCGTCGAGTCCGAGCCCGGCTTCTACATCACCGACGCGGTCTCGGACAACGCTGTCAGGATGATCGAGGAGAGCGCCGCCCTCGGCAAGCCGTTCTTCCAGTACGTCGCATACACCGCGCCACACTGGCCGCTGCACGCTCCCGAGGAGGCGGTCGCGCGGCACCTGGGCAAGTACCGCAAGGGGTGGGACGCCTTGCGCACCGCCCGGCACGAGGAGATGAAGGGCATGGGCATCGTCGACCCCGGCTGGGACATCAGCCCCAGGGACGAGGACGTCCCGCCCTGGGGCGACGCGCCCGACAAGGAGTGGGAGGACCTGCGCATGGCCGTCTACGCGGCCCAGGTTGAGATCATGGACCAGGGGATCGGCCGCATACTGGCCAAGCTGGAATCGCTGGGGATACTCGACGACACGCTGGTCATGTTCCTGTCCGACAACGGCGGCTGCGCCGAGTTCCTCCAGGAGGACCCGGCGATGCCCTCGCACAGGAGCCTCCCCATTCCCGGCACGGGGACGACCCCGGACGGCAGGCGGGTCCGCCTGGGCAACGACCCCGGTATCGACCCCGGCCCGGACGACACCTACGCGAGCTACGACGTGCAGTGGGCCAACGTCAGCAACGCGCCCTTCCGCCGCCACAAGCGGTGGGTGCACGAGGGCGGCATTTCCACCCCGTTCATAGTCCACTGGCCCGAGGCGATCGACAGCCCGGGCCTGGTCCACGAGCCGGCCCAGCTCATCGACATCACCGCTACGTGCATCGACTTAGCCGGCGCGCGGTACCCGACCGAGCACAACGGCCGGGCCGTCACGCCACAGGAGGGCGTCAGCCTCAGGCCGCTTATCACCGGCGAGGGCACGGTGTCCGAGCGCCCGATGTTCTGGGAGCACGAGGGCAACAGGGCGGTGCGGCTGGGCAGGTGGAAGCTCGTATCCGAGTACGGCAGGCCCTGGGAGCTCTACGACATGGAGGTCGACCGCACCGAACTGCACGACCTGTCTGCGAAGGACCCCGGCACCGTGGCCTACCTGTCGGACCTGTACAGGGGCTGGGCCGAGCGGTGCGGAGTGCAGCCCTGGGAGACGCTCGTAGGGCCGGGCAGGTGGGTATCCATTGGAATGCACCCCGACGGCAGCTTCATGACCCGAGGCGATCACGGCCACATCGTCCCCATGGGCTAGCCGCATGTCCCTTCCCCCCGAGGGGGAAGGTTAGGATGGGGGCTCTCACCTTGCCAAAGGCAAGACCGCCATGTCGCACCGAGCCTGAACACTTACCTATACCCAGTTGAGATTGACACGCCCGGGGCGCGCCGCTAGGCTTTGCCCGAGTCTCAGGAGGAGAGGACAGGCATGGCAAAGCTCAGCTGGTACAAGGGCAACATCCACACCCACACGACCGAGTCGGACGGGGACGCCGACCCGGCAAAGGTCGTCAGCTGGTACAGGCGGCACGGCTACGACTTCCTCGTCCTCAGCGACCACAACCACCTGACCATCTTCGAGTACGGCGCGGGCAAGCGGCGCTTCAAGCGTCCCCTGTTGGTGCCCGGCGAGGAAGTCTCGGCGAACATCAAGGGCGGCACGGTGCCGATACACATCAACGGCATCGGGCTGTCCAGGGTAGTCGAGCCCATTGACGCCGGCGAGATCGTCCCCACCATCCAGGCCAACGTGAACGCGATCCGGCAGGCGGGCGGCATCCCGTCCATCAACCACCCGAACTACAAGTGGGCCTTCGACCACACCCATCTCAGGCTCATAGAGGGCCTGAGCATGCTGGAGGTGTTCAATGGCCATCCGGCGACCAACGTCTACGGCGGGCCGGGTAAGTTCAGCTACGACGAGATCTGGGACGGCGTGCTGAGCGCGGGCGTTGTCGTCTTCGGCGTGGCCACGGACGACTCGCACAACTACCACGACTTTTCGCCCCATAAGAGCAACCCGGGCCGTGGCTGGGTCGCCGTTCGCGCCGCCGAGCTGAGCCAGGACGCCATAGTCGACGGGCTGGCGACGGGCGAGTTCTACGCGTCCTCGGGTGTGGCCCTGAAGGACCTGGAGGCGTCTGTGGACGGCATCCGGCTCGAGGTCGAACCGGAGCCATTCCGCCTATACACGACCAGGTTTACCGGCAAGGACGGCAGGCTGTTGGCCGAGGTAGACGGAGAGGAAGCCGAGTACGTGCCCACCGGCGACGAGGGGTACGTGAGGGCGGTCGTCACCAGCTCAGGCCACATGAAGGCGTGGACCCAGCCCGTCTTCCTGCCGGGCTAGGCGCAGGTCAGAGGGACTCGCAGAGCCGTTCCAGCAGCGTTTCCACACCGTCGACGCCGTCGAGCCGGTAGTCGGCCGCTTCCAGCAGCGCGGCGGGTGTCCCCTTGTCCACGACCGCGACTCCGCATCCGCGCACCTTGCCGTGCCGCCGTAGCTCGGTCAGCGCCTGCATGCCGTCGACGTCCGTCGAGTCGTCGCCCAGGAACACGGCACCACTCAGGCCCCGCTCCTCGACGACGCTCCTGATGGCGTGGCCCTTGTGGAGGCCGACCGGCGGGCGTATCTCCAGGATCATCTTGCCCCAGAAAGTCTGCAGCCCGGTCGCTCCGACGCTATCCAGGGCCGCGGCCAGACCGCGCCGGGCCGATTCGGGGTCTGCCGTAGCCCTGTAATGCACGGCGGCGCTGGAGCCCTTGTGCTCCCATATCATCCCGTCGACGTCCGCCAGCCCGCGCAGGTCCCGCAGCACCCGCTCGATGGTGCCTCCGGTACTGCTCTGCCACGGGAGACCCCGAGTGCGCGTCCCCCTCGATGCTCTCCGCCCCGTGGTTGCCGGTGTACAGGATGTCGCTGAGGCCGACCTTGTCCCTGATGTCCTGGGCGCAAGCCGCGAAATGGTACCGTCGAAGTCGACGAACAGGCCCGCGGGCCGCTCAGCCAGCGCGGAAAGGGCAGGGGTGGAATCATCGAGCAGGTCCCGAATCCGTGTCATCTGCGGGAGAAGGCCGGACGGGTAGCTTCGACACGATTCTTCAACGGCGCGCACTCCTGCCTGTCTCTTCAACCAATTATATGCCAACGGCCTCCAGGGCCCTTGTTCTGAGAAAGGATCGCTGGCTGAGGGCCAAATGGAAGCTGCTCCGCGCGGAAATCGACTTGGACAACGGTCAGATCATGGCTGACGAGGTGGACGAGCGGCGCGGACGCGGGGCATGAGCAGGTAGCTACCAGCGGCCCGCGATGGGGGATTGGGGATTGTGCTGCGGGGGAACGGGAACTGAAGGTTTCTGGCAGCTTCAGCCCTCATCCAAGAGGTCTGCCCTGTACTCCAACTCGGACTGCCTCTCGTTCTCTTCCTCTTCCTCTCGGAGCTTAGTCTGCACCGTCCCTATCAGCGCATTTGCCAATGCCAATGCCTGAGATGGAGTAAGCGCCACCATTCTCCTCAAGTCTTCTGCGGGTGCGATGTAGAGGTCACCAGGCGATACCCGCTCGCTATCGTCACGCGTGCCAACTACCAGTGCTCTGTGCTTACCCTGTATCTGTATCGCCATAGTTCCACCTGAGTCGCGTTTTGGGAAGGGTTTGGCTAGATTGTACATCAGACCCGACCCAACGACACAGGATTGACCGCTGGCGGTGTTTTGCACTCCCCTCAAAGCTGAAATCAACTTGCGTGCGTGACTGGCAGCGATGTATCATCATAAGGTTGCAAAGCCAATCCGAAGCTGGCCCGGCGCGTGAGCGGCCGCTTCCCCAGGGGACCGTTACGATGGACGCACACCACCTCGTGAAAGTAGAGCCCAACCCGGAGATCGAGGACTTCCAGCCCGGGGACACTGTCCGGGTCAGCATACGCGTGACCGAGGGCGACCGGCAGCGTACCCAGGTCTTCGAGGGCGTCGTGATCCGCAAGCGCGGCTCCGGCCCCGGGGCGACCTTCACCGTGCGCAGGGTCACCCACGAGGTCGGCGTGGAGCGCACCTTCCTGGTGCACTCTCCCACTGTCGAGGCGGTCAAGGTCACAAGGCGCGGCAAGGTCAGGCGTGCGCGGCTCCACTACCTCAGGGGCCTGTCGGGCCGTCAGGCCAGGATTCCCGAACGCCGCTAGCCCGCCCAACCCGGCCTCTGAGGCCGGGGTTGCCCGGCCCGCTCCTCGCACCGCCGTCGCTAGAGCGAGGCGTGGCTGCTACTATCCCGTTAGAGGGGTAGAGGTGCGCCCTTGTCCGAGCAGGACCGTTTCGCCGAGGTTGCAGTCGACGCGCCGGCTGGGAACGACCGGACCTACAGCTATGAGGTCCCCGGCGGCATGGACGTGCTCCCCGGCCACTTCGTCGTAGTCCCATTCGGCCCGCGCCAGCTCCAGGGCATCGTCTTCGAGCTTGCCGATCACCCACAGGTCGAAGCCGTGCGCCCCATACAGGAGGTCGTGAGCTCGGCCCCGGTGCTCTCGGACGTGCACCTGCGACTGGCGCGGTGGATCAGCCAATACTACGCCTGCTCGCTGTTCGAGGCCGCCGCGCCCATGCTGCCCCCCGGCGGGCGTTTCAGGATCAAGAGCTACTTCGAGGCCGTCCCCGAGCCATCGTCGCCCGCCGAGCTGCCCCCATACCGGCAGCGCGTGCTCGACCTCGTCAGGGAGGAGGGCCCGGTCGAGGAGGGGCGCCTCAAACGGGTGCTCGGTGAGCCGGCGACGGTCGCCGCGCGCCGGCTGGAGGACGCGGGGCTGGTGACACGCACCTTCGCCCGGACGAGGCCCGCACAGCAGGTGAAGATGCGAGACTACGTCCAGCTCCCCGCCGGAGCCGCGTCCAGGCTCAGACGCGAGCTGGCGGAGATCACTAAGCGGGCCCCCCGGCAGAGGGCCGCCCTGGAGTTGATGCTGGAACGCGTCTCCCCCATGCTCCTCGCCGATGCCAACAGGGAGTTCGGAGCCAGTGCAATCGGGTCCCTGGTCAAGAAGGGCGCCCTCGAAAGGGCCAGGCGCCCGGAGGACCGCGACCCCCTCGCGGGGAGGACCTTCCCCAAGCGCCCCGACGTGCGCCTCACGCCGATGCAACGGCGCGCCGCCGCCACAATCGAGAGGGCGCTGGGCAAGGGCGCGGTGTTCCTGCTGGAGGGGGTGACCGGCTCGGGCAAGACCGAGGTGTATCTGCAGGCAGCCGAGCAGTGCATCCGTAGGGGGCGCGGCGTCATCATCATGGTGCCGGAGATCGCGCTGACTCCCCAGACCATCGAGCGGTTCGCGTCCCGCTTCCCGCGCAACATCGCCGTCCTGCACAGCGGCCTCACGGACGGGGAGAGGTTCGACCAGTGGTGGAAGGTCCGCCAGGGCGAGTACAAGGTCGTGGTGGGCTCGCGCAGCGCCGTATTCGCGCCCCTGTCCGACGTTGGGCTAATAGTGGTCGACGAGGAGCATGAGTGGACGTACAAGCAGCACGACTCCGTCCCGCGCTACCACGCCAGGACGGCGGCGCTCAAGCTGGCGGAGCTGACCGGGGCCACGGTGGTGCTGGGCAGCGCGTCTCCGGACGTCCAGTCGTACCGCCGGGCCCTCGGCGGGCGTGTGAAGCTCCTGCACCTCCCTCATCGCGTGTCGGACGAAGCGCAGCCCGGGGACGCTCCCCGGCACCGCGGACTGGCGGCGGTGCAGGTGGTCGACATGCGGGACGAGCTGCGCTCAGGCAACCGCCACATCTTCAGCCGGGCCCTGCAGGGTGCCCTGTCGAAGTCCATCGCAGCCGGAAACCAGGCAGTGCTGTTCCTGAACCGGCGGGGTACCGCGCCATATCTGCAGTGTCGCCACTGCGGCGCGGCGGTGCAGTGCCGCCGGTGCGACGTGCCGGTCACATACCACCGCGACAGGGACAGGCTGCTGTGCCACTACTGCGGCGAGCGACGCAAGGCGCCGGACGTTTGTCCCGAGTGCGGCCACCGGCGGCTGGCGTTCTATGGCATTGGCACCAAGGCCGTAACCGACGAGGTGCGGCGGCTCCACCCGAGCGCTCCGGTTGCCCGCTGGGACAGGGACGCCGTGCGGAGCGCCCGCGACTACGAGGAGGCGCTGGAGGAATTCAGGTCGGGGGCGGCGCGGGTCCTCGTCGGGACGCAGATGATCGCGAAGGGCCTGCACTTTCCGTCCGTGGACCTGGTCGGGGTCGTCCTGGCCGACGTGGGCCTGATGGTGCCGGACTTCAGGGCGGGGGAGCGGACATTCCAGCTCATCCACCAGGTGGCGGGCCGGTCGGGCCGCGGGGCGACCGACGGCAGGGTCATCATCCAGACGTACCAGCCGCACAATTACGCCATCAGGGCCGCGGCGGCTCAGGACTACCGGAGGTTCTACGAAGAGGAGATGGAGCGGCGGAGCGAGCAGGGCAACCCGCCGTTCAGCCGCCTCATCCGCCTGGCCTACGCCCACGTCAACCGGGCCCGGGCCGAGGGCGAGGCGCGCAAGTTCGCCGACGCGCTTCTGGCAGAGCGCGAGGCATGGGGGCTCGGCGAGGTCGAGCTGCTCGGGCCCACGCCGGCGTTCCCGGAGCGGGTGCGCGGCCACTACAGGTGGCAGCTCATACTCAGGGGCCCGCGCCCCCGCGACCTCCTCGACAAGGTCAGGGCGCCCCGCGACTGGACCGTCGACGTAGACCCGGCAGCCTTCGGCTGACCGGGCAGTCGCCGGGACTGATCCGGCCGCCCGGCGCCCGCCGGGCATCCGGATGCGGGCGCGTACGGGGGTATGGGTATCATTTACTTTCAACAACGGGCACGCTAGAATCGCAATGTAGGGAGGATGAGCCACCAGGCGCCTGGTGGCTATTATTCGTTTACCCGAGTGGGGATGTAGCGGGGTAGGAAGATGGCAGTAGCTCGACAGACACACCTGACACCAGAGGGGCGGGAAGCCCTCGCCCAGGAGCTGGATCACCTGACCGGTGTGCGCCGCCGGGAGGTCGCCATGCGTATCAACAAGGCGCATGAGACCGGCGGCACCGTGGACAACGCCGAGTACGAGGAGGCCAAGAACGAGCAGGCGTTCGTCGAGGGCCGGATCGCGGACATCGAGCACATCCTCTCCAAGGCCGTCGTCACAGAGCGCAAGAAGAGAAAGACCGCCGTCGTAGAGTTCGGGTCGTCCGTGACGGTTACCAACAGCCGCGGCTCCAAGGTCCTGTACCAGGTCGTGGGCGGAGCAGAGGCCAACCCGTCCCAGGGCAAGATATCGGAGTCCTCGCCGGTGGGTTCGGCGCTCATGGGCCGGAAGGTCGGCGATGTGGTCGACGTGGAAACGCCCGCGGGCGTCCAGAAGCTCACAATCAACAAGGTCACCTAAGGCCGCGCCGGGAGATCCTGCAATGTCAGAGCTCGGCGAGACCGCCGAGGCGAGCCCACAGGACGCCGAGAGTCCGCTCCTCCGTGTGCGCCGCGAGAAGCTCCAGAACCTCCGCGGCCGGGGCATAGACCCCTATCCCCACACCTATGACAGGAGCCACACCTCGGCCGAGGCCGCGTCCCTGTTCGAGGCCGAGGAAGGCGAGCACGGCGAGGGACACCGCACGGCCCCCGTCTCCGTAGCCGGCCGCATCGTGCGTCGCAGCGGCATGGGCCGCGCCACGTTCCTCGGCCTCCAGGACGGCTACGGCAAGGTCCAGGTCCTACTCAGGAAGAACAACCTCCAGGACTCCTACGACGCGCTCTCCGACGTCGACATCGGGGACTGGGTCGGCGCGTCGGGCCCCCTGTTCCGCACTCGCACGGGTGAGATCACGGTCGAGGCCGAGGAGTGGACGGTGCTGAGCAAGTCGCTCCGGCCCCTGCCCGAGAAGTGGCACGGCCTGGCCGACGTGGAGGCGCGCTACCGGCAGAGGTACCTCGACCTCATCTCTAACGACGAGGCGATGCAGATCGCCGTCATGCGGACCCGCCTAGTGAGCGCCCTTCGCCGATTCATGGACGGGCGCGGCTTCATGGAGGTGGAGACGCCCGTGCTGGTGCCCATCGCCGCGGGCGGCACTGCCAGGCCCTTCATGACCCACCACAACGCCCTCGACAGCGACCTCTACCTGCGCATAGCCACGGAGCTCTACCTCAAGCGGCTCATAGTCGGCGGCATGGAGAAGGTCTACGAGATCGGCCGCATCTTCCGCAACGAGGGCGTGGACCTGACCCACAACCCCGAGTTCACCATGATGGAGAGCTACGAGGCGTTCGCCGACTACACCGACGTGATGCGCATGGTCGAGGAGATGGTGTCCGGCCTCGCGTCGGAAGTGCTAGGCACTACGACCATCGAGTTCGAGGGCGAGACCATCGAGCTGGCCCCGCCGTGGCCCCGGCTCGACCTGCGCGAGGAGATCAGGCGCCGGTCGGGCATCGACTTCCTGGATTGCCCGGACATCGAGTCGCTGGGCGCCGCGATGAAGTCGGCCGGGTTCGACGTGGGACGGCAGATGAGCTGGGGCGGGCTGCTCGACAAGCTCGTCTCCGACGCCGTCGAGCCTAACCTGGTCCAGCCGTCGTTCCTGGTCGATTACCCGGTCGAGATGTCCCCGCTTGCCAAGAAGAAGCGCGGCCAGCCCGAGGTGGTCGAGCGATTCGAGGGGTTCATAGCGGGCATGGAGGTGTGCAACTCCTTCACGGAGCTGAACGACCCCATTGACCAGCGCGCGCGCCTCGAACAGCAGGAGGCCCTGCACGCCCAGTTCCAGGACGAGTACATGGACCGGCTGGACGAGGACTTCGTGCTGGCCATGGAGTACGGCATGCCCCCCACCGGCGGGCTCGGCATCGGCATCGACAGGCTCGTCATGCTCTTCTCAGGCCGCCGCTCCATCCGCGAGGTCGTCCTCTTCCCCCACATGCGCCCCCGCTAGGATCGGGGGCCGAGACCGGCTCCTTCTGCGTCTGCTTCGAACGGCTAGCGGAACCCCACAGCCGCCCGGGCCTGACCGAGCGGCACCATGACCGGCCGGCTACGCCACTACTGGTGCGAACTCACTCTGCGATTGCTTGCGAAAGCTACTCCATGGATAATTCATGCCGGTCTGCCGGACGCTTCATCGGGAGGCACGAGGAGCACGACTTGACAGTTCAATGGCGATTCCCTGCGACGCTGGCGGCAACTGCACTGGTGACGGCGGCAGGTGTACTGCTGATGGTGGGAATGGACCGCGGCGGGCCTGGAGGTGAGCTTGCCTTCGCCTCTGAACCCAGTGCCACACCGATATCTCTTGAGAATCCCGGGATCCCTCTGTCCGAACTCGCCGGTCCGGGGTCTCTCTCCATATCGCCGAAGAGATCCTATACGCCCGAAGAGGCCACAATTGTTACTTCCCTGCGTCTAAGGAGTACACAACCGGCAACGCCAAACCTGAGATTCCAGGGTGAAAAGGTGTTCATGCTGGGACTCATCAACGAGGAGCGAAGGAAGGCGGGAGTTCCGGAAGTCTCCCTGGGCGACAACAATGCGGCTCAATTACATGCTGATAACTCAGCAAGGGATTGCATTTCAAGCCATTGGAGCACAGATGGACTCGGCCCCGAGATGAGATACTCCCTCGCGGGAGGCTATCAATCGCAAAGTGAGAACGTTGCGGGGTTGGACTACTGCTACAAAGCCGAAGACAGGTCGTTCTATCGCCCCATAGAGAGCATCGAAACTGAACTACGCGAACACATGGACGCTTACATGGGGAGTCCTGGACATAGGAAGAACATACTCCGTCCATGGCACCGGAAGTTGAACCTAGGTCTCTCATGGGATACGCACCAAATGTGGACAGTCCAACAATTCGAAGGAGACTACCTCAATTGCAGCGTTCCCCCTAACATACAAGGGACCGTCCTGAGCGTTACCTGCACTTCTGAAGAAGTGTACCCGTCACAGAGCCTTGCGCAGGCAGTGCACTTCAATCCCCCTCCGCATACATTAACGCAGGGGCAGGTCGCGCGGGTCTACAGCTACAAGCATGGAAGGAGGGTGGCTCTGCTGAGGCAGAAGGCAGCTCCAGGATACTCTTACCCTACTGACGAGGTGACGAGGACATACTATTCGGGATGTACCCCTTACGACATTAGTCCTTCCGAGCCACCGCCCTCTTCAGCGTCAGAAGCGCACCGCCTGTACGAAGAGGCGAAGCTCTGTCAGCCGACCCCAGAGTCCATCACTATTCCCTGGATAGACGGAGAGGAGAGTATCAGCGGCTCCACGATCACCCTCTCCCACGATATTGGGGATGTCCTCAGAGAGCATGGCGACGGAGTGTATACGCTCTTTGTATGGGGCTGCTCGGTGGCCGATTCGAAGGGAGGTTCATGTGGAGACGGCAACTCCATGGTGATCTTGGAACAGTCCATATTCTACGGGATAGATCCTCCGGACACGTACTCCGTTGAAGCTGTGGACCCAGCGGAGACCTGCGGCGACGCGGTGGCGGACAAGTCCAACACCGGCCTGTTGGCTGACTGCGATGCCTTGCTGGGTGCGAGAGACGTGCTGGCATTGCCGCTCGCAGATGGCGAGCCGCGGCTCAACTGGTCGGCGGACACCCCCATCGCCGAGTGGGACGGCATCCTGGAGGACTCGCTGGAGGGGTCTCCGCGGCGAGTGACCAGGCTCTATCTCAACGGCTTGCGGCTGGACGGGTCGATTCCACCTGGGCTGTCCGGCCTGGCCGAACTGAAGGAGCTGTACCTCCATGACAACGAGCTGTCAGGTCCGATCCCGCGCGAACTGGGCGCCCTGGCGAGTCTGACGCACGTGCACGCCTACGGCAACGACCTGACCGGTGAGCTGCCGGCGGAGCTGGGCAATCTCTCCGTGCTGAGAGAGCTGCGGCTGGAGAGCAACGACCTGACCGGCCAGCTTCCTCCCGAGCTGGGCAACCTTACAAGGCTCACCCGTCTCTTCCTGGCCGACAACGACCTCTCAGGCGAAATACCGGCCGAGCTCGGCGGCATGACCAGCCTGGACTGGCTGAATCTTGGGCGGAACAACATCAGCGGCATGATACCCGAGGAGCTTGGGGACCTGTCGCGCCTGCGCCGGCTCTACCTTTACGAGAACGACCTGACAGGCCCGATACCCAGCTCCCTTGGCAGCCTGTCGCGGCTGACGCACATAGTGGCCCAGTCGAACGACCTGTCCGGCACGCTGCCGCCCGCGCTGGGCGATCTGTCGAACCTGGTGTGGATGGGCCTCCATGACAACGACTTGACCGGGAGGATACCGGCGGAGCTTGGCGATCTTGGCAGGCTTCAGAGGCTCTACCTAACCAACAACGAACTGTACGGTGAGGTACCCGAGGAGCTCGGCAGCCTGTCGGAGCTGACTGACCTGTTCCTCAGTTTCAACTACCTGGAGGGCCAGATCCCGGTGTCCCTCGCTGATCTCGAGAAACTACGCAGGCTGCGGCTGGCGGGCAACGCGTTCACCGGATGTCTGCCTGCAGGGCTTGCCGACGTGAGGAGCAGCGACGCGGACAGCTTGGGTCTGCCGACCTGCTCGGATTCCTGATCCGCGAACGGGCGCGTGACGACCGGGCTGCAAGTCCGGTTGTCACGTGGTACGTTAGGATGCGGCCGGAACCGCCCCATGCGTGCTCGCGGGTCCTGTTGACCGGCTGAAGCTCCCACGCCCGGGATGCAGCCCCTTTGCTAACACTTCGAAGCCCATCGCTCCCCGCAGCATGGAAGACTGTCCTTCCGGCGGTGGGCCTTGCCCTGGGCCTGGCGGTGGGCGCCGGCGGGGTGTGGGGGCAGCCGGCCGACGACCACGGCGACACCTTCGCCACGGCTACGGACCTGCCCCTGGGGTCGTCGGTGGCCGGCCGGAGCGGCCATGGGGACGACCGCGACGTCTTCAGGCTTGACCTCGCCGGCCGCTCCGGCTCCACGGACGTCTGGGTGTACGCGACGGGCGAGCTGGACTCGGTCGCTTGGCTCTACGACAGCGGCGAGAACCTCCTTGCTCACAACGACAATGGATTCATTGGCAGCCAGCGGAGGGGGTTTCACATCAGGTGGGTCCTGCCGGGGGGCACATACTACCTCGCCGTGCGGGGCTTTCGCGACGAGGACACCGGGCTGAGCGAGGTTGGGGACTACGTCGTCCACGCCGCCGCCGCCACGGACCCCGGCAGCACCACCGCCGATGCCACAAGTGTTGCGGTCGACAGTCTGGCCCCGGGCGGAATCGACTCCAGGGGGGACGCCGACTACTTCAGGATAGACCTGTCCGAGGCCACGAACCTGTTCGTGGACGCGATCAACCTGTTCCTCATCTACCCGGTCGGCCCCGAGCAATTCGACATTCTTCCGGTCTCGCCCCTGTCCGTCGAGGTGCTCGACGCTGCCGGCGCTGAGGTATCCGTGAATATCTATGAAACTATTGCCCGTATTGACGGGGAGCCCAATCCGGCCGGCTTCCTCATCAGGGACGACTTCGAACCGGGCACCTACTACTTCAAGGTCACCACCTCCGCAAGCCTCGGCTATCCAGTCCCCTACACCTTCGGAGTCTTCGAGGATACGGAGTACACAGAGCTGATCGAGCAGTGCGAGGCCAGGACGCGCGCGCTCGGCAACCCCGAGATCAGCGACCCCCTGTACGGGTGCCAGTGGCACCTGGATAGGCCTGGGGGAGGCGACGTCAATGTCGAAGCCGCATGGGCGCAGGGCGCTACCGGCGAGGGAATAAACGTGGCCGTGGTCGACGACGGGATGTACTTCACCCACGAGGACCTGAAGGACAACGTCGACACGTCGCGCAATCACGACTACACGGGGAGCGGCAGCATCCATACGCCCCTGGAGCACCACGGTACACACGTCTCCGGCATCATCGCCGCAAGGGACAACGACATCGGCGTGCGCGGCGTGGCTCCGAGGGCCACGGTGTACGGCTACAACTACCTGGCCGCCGAGACCACGACCCTGAACAGGGCCGATGCCATGTCCCGCCACAGGGCCGATACGGCGGTGTCCAACAATAGCTGGGGCCCCATCGACGGCCCGGGAGTCAGTCCGTCCGAGTCGTTCTGGGAGCAGGCGGTGGATGCCAGCCTACGGTCCGGCTACGGAGGCAAGGGCGTGTTCTATGTCTTCGCGGCCGGCAACGGGCACGAAATGGGAGACGATGCGAACCTCGCTGGGCTGTCCAACTACCACGGCGTTACGGCTGTCTGCGCTGTGAACGACCACGACACGAGGAGCGGATTCTCGGAGATGGGTGCGAACTTGTGGATTTGCGCCCCCTCCAACGACCTCTCCGACCTGCATCAAGGCATCCTCACCACCGAGAACTCCGACCGCTACTACGAGGAATTCGGCGGCACGTCCGCGTCCACCCCGATCGTCGCGGGCGTGGCGGCGCTGATGCGCGACGTCAACCCCGACCTGACGTGGCGCGACCTGAAGCTGATACTCGCCGGGACCGCAAGGAAGAACGACGCCGCCAACCCCGGCTGGCAGGACGGCGCGCGTCAGTACGGGTCTGCGTCCGATTCGCACCGGTACCACTTCAACCGCGAGTACGGGTTCGGGGTGGTCGACGCCGGAGCCGCGGTCCGATTCGCCCGGAGCTGGATAACCGCGCCCCCCCTCCAGAGCACTGACGCAGCATCGGGGCAGCTCAACCTGTCGGTTCCCGATGCCCCCCTTGACGGCGCTCCCACGACGGTAACGAGGTCTCTCTCGCTGGCGACCGGCGTGGAGTTCACCGAGTTCGTCGAGGTCACTGCTTCATTCCGTCACACGTCGTTCAGGGACCTCGACATCGAGCTGGTCTCCCCCTCCGGCACAGTCTCAACATTGGTGGGGAGCTTCGACGCCTTCTCGAATGGCTTTGACATGGTGGAATTGAATGGGGACTACCGCTTCGGTTCGGCGAAGCACCTGGGCGAAGACCCCAACGGAACGTGGCAGCTCCGGATCACTGACCGCATTCCCTCGGTGGGCGGGGTCCTTAGGTCGTGGAGCGTCAAGGTCTACGGGCACAGTGGCACGCCCACGATTCCAGGGCCGCTGCTGGAGGCCTGCGGCGAGGCGGTGGCGGACAAGTCCAACACCGCCCTGGTGGTCGACTGCGACACGCTGCTGGCCGCGAGGGACGTACTCGCGCCACCAAAGGTCGGTAGGGACCCGCGGCTCAACTGGTCCGCCGACACGCCCATTGCCGAGTGGGACGGAGTCACCGAGGGCTCCCTGGAGGGGTCGCCGCAGCGAGTGACCAGGCTGTACCTGAGCGGGATGGGTCTGGACGGGTCGATTCCGGGCGAGCTGTCCGGTCTGACCGCACTGAAGGAGCTGTACCTCCACGACAACGAGTTGTCCGGGCCGATACCGCCTGAGCTGGGCGACCTGGCAAGCCTCACGCACCTCCACGCATACGGCAACGACCTGGGCGGAGAGGTGCCGCCGGAGCTGGGCAATCTCTCGGCGCTGAGGGAGCTGCGGCTGGAGAGCAACGACCTGTCAGGCCAGCTTCCCCCGGAGCTTGGCAACCTGACGAGGCTTACGCGCCTCTTCCTCGCCGACAACGACCTGTCCGGCACGATCCCTCCTGAGCTTGGCGGCATGTCCAGCCTGGACTGGCTGAACCTCGGGCGGAACAACATCGGCGGTGAGATACCGGCCGAGCTTGGGGACCTGTCGCGGCTGCGGAGGCTCTACATCTACGAGAACGACCTGGCAGGCCCGATACCCAGCTCGATCGGCAGCCTGTCGCGGCTGACTCACATAGTGGCGCAGTCGAACGACCTGTCCGGCTCGCTGCCGCCTGAGCTTGGCGGCCTGTCGAACCTGGTGTGGATGGGCCTCTACGACAACGACCTGTCCGGGAGGATACCGGCGGAGCTTGGCAGCCTCGACAAGCTGCAGAGGCTCTACCTGGCCAACAACGAGCTGTACGGTGAGATACCCGCGGAGCTCGGCAGCCTGTCGGCGCTGACCGACCTGTTCCTCAGCAGCAACTACCTGGAGGGCCGGATACCAGAGTCTCTCGACAGCCTGGAGAGGCTTCGCAGGCTGAGGCTGGCGGGCAACGCGTTCACCGGATGCCTGCCCGCCGGGCTTGCCGTAGTGAGCAACAGCGACGCGGATGCCCTCGGCCTGCCGACCTGCTCCGACTCCTGAGCGTGCCGTGCTTCTGACCGGCCATTAGAAGGGATTTACACCCACTCCCCGCGGGTATGCCACGACCGAGTCATATGGGGACGGCTTCTTGCAACAACCGCCGTCCGCTTCGATGGCTTGATGCGCTACGGATTGTCGTTAGATCGACGCTCGTCCCCACAAGCTCCGAAAGCCTATCGTTCAGATCGATGAATCCCAACATGCCTATCGGGCGGTTGAAATCCACCAGCACGTCTAGATCGCTGCCTGCACGATGCTCACCGCGGATGTACGAGCCGAAGAGGGCGAGGGTCGCTACGCCGTAGTCCCGCTCCAGCTCCGGCATATGCTCCCGAAGGATGCGGACATATTCTGAGGTCTCGGGCGGCAGGTCGGTTTCAATCTTGTTCATGCTCGCGTCCCACCTGCGTAGTCACTCAATTATAGCGTGGGTTGCGTTGATGTCACTGAGTGACCTCGTGCGCCTCCAGGTAATCCCTGACCAGCTCCACGCCCAGGCCCGGGCGGTCTGACAGGTACAGGTCGCCGCTCCGAACGTCCAGCGGCTCGTCGATGAACGCGTCGTACCGGTCCAGCCGGTAGCGGCTAGTCTCCAGCTTGTAGAAGTTCGGCACCGTCATCATCACGTGCGCCCCGGCAAGGACGTTGATGGGCCCTGAGGCGTCGTGGGGCGACACCGGCACGTAGTACGCCTCGGCCATCGTCGATATCTTCTTCAGCTCGCTGATGCCGCCCGTCCACGTCACGTCGGGCATGATGAAGTCGGCCAGGTTGTCCTCAAGCACCGGCAGGAACTGGTGCCTGGTGTGGAGCCGCTCGCCGACGCAGATACGCACCGGCACCTGCTCCCCCACCTGCTTGAGGGCGTGGTAGCTCTCCGGCGGCACCGGCTCTTCGAACCAGTGGATGTCGTAGGGGGCGAGGCTCCTGGCCAGGTAGATGGCTGTGGGCACGTTGAAGTTGCCGTGGGCGTCGATGAGTATCTCGATCCTGGGGCCGACCTCCTCGCGTATCGCGGCGATGATCTCGACGGCCCGCCCGGCCACCTCGGGGCTGATCTGCCCGTCCAGGTACAGGAGGCCCTTGTCCTTCATCTCCGACCAGTACGGGTCCAGCTTGAGGGCCCGGTGGCCCGAGTCGACGATCTCCCTGGCATCGGCGGCGGCCTGCTCGGGCGTGTCGGGCGGGGACGGGTGTGTGTACAGCCCGATCCTGTCGCGCACCGCGCCGCCGAGCATCTGGTACACCGGCAGGCCCAACTCCTTGCCCCTGATGTCCCACAGCGCGATGTCGATCCCGCTCACCATCGCGCTGATCGCTCCCCGCGTCCCGACGTAGGTGAAGTGGCGAAACAGCGTGTTCCAGATCAGCTCGATCTGCGACGCGTCATGGCCGATGATCAGCTCGGCGGCGTCCCGGATGACGCCCGCAACGACCCGGTTGGCCACGTCGCCCGGGTACGTCGTGATCTCACCCCAGCCCGTAAGGCCCTCGTCCGTCGACACCTCGACGAATACGAGGTTGCCGGCCGGCCGCCGCGGGTCCCCGTAGCTGGGCGTCCTGACTATCCATGGCCTGACACCGGTGATCTTCATGCCTGTCCTCCTTCGAGCCTACCTATGTGACCGTCGCTGCCCCGCCGGTCCGTAGGGGCGGGTTTCAAACCCGCCCTCGTCCTTGCCGATAGACGGAGTTGGCTGCGTCATCCGAGGACAGGCCCTGCCTTCTCGCACCAGGGAAGCAGAGCCTACAGCCACTCCCGCAGGTACTCGACGATCTCAGCGCGCATGGCGGCCGTTTCGAAGTGGCCGATGTCGTACCGGGACAGCCGCCACGCCTCAGGTGCGCCCGCCTCCTCGTAAGCCGCGCTCACCTCCGCGTCGATCCGGTCAAGCCCCTCCTGCGGCGTCAGCGGGTCGTGGTTGCCCGCCAGCCCCAGGTGCGCCCTCGGCGCGATGAGCCCGTTGATCTGGCCCGTCGTGAAGTGCTTGAGCAGGCCCGGCACGAAGTAGTAGACGCCGTGGTGGTTCAGCCCCCGCGCCACGAGCGCGTGGAAGTCGGTCAGGCAGCAGATGTCTATGCAGACCCTAATGCGCGTGTCCAGCGCCGCCGTCCACCACGCCATCGTGCTGCCCATCGATATCCCCATCGTAGCGATGCGCCCGGCGTCCACGTCGTCGCGCGACACCAGGTAGTCGACCGCGCGGATGCTGTCGTACACCATCATCCCCCACATCACCTGGCCGTACCAGAGCATTCGCTTGAAGATCGAGAGCTCCGTCAGCCCGCGCCGCTCCCCAAAGGCCCACGTGTCGATGCACAGCGCGCCGTAGCCCATGCCCGCCAGCACCTCTGCGTAGGGCGGGTCGTACAGCGCCTTTCGGCCATCCAGCAGCTCGTCCTTGCCAAGCTCGTAGTTGCCGCCGTGGGCGTGGTTGTACAGCACGTACGGGATCCGCCCGCTCGCGTCGATGGGGCGCGTGAGGTAGGCCGGCACGTCCTCCTCGCCGTTCAGGTCCAGCACCAGCCTCTCGAGCACGTAGCCGGGGCGCTCTTCCTCGTCGACCAGCCGCGCCGAGATGGGCCGGTCCCGGTCGGGCAGGTCCCCCAGGAGTTCGTAGAGCTGCCGGCGGCGGGCTTCCTGGTCCACCGTCAGCCCTCCGTACCCAGGTCCAGGCTGTCGGGCAGGGCGTCGAGCGGGAAGAACCTGTGCCGGATCCCGTCGTCGCCGACCTGCACGACCCTCAGCCCGGACGGGTCCGGCCCCAGCGGGTAGCCGACCGAGCTCGTCACGACCACCTCCAGGTCCTTGTAGTACCCGTGGTGGTTGCGGTGCCAGTGCCCGGAGAAGACGTGGGTGACGCCGGTCTCGAGGAAGAGGTCGACCATCGGCAGCCTGCGCTCCGGCGGCAGCACCAGCCAGTTGTTCGCCTCCTCCACGTAGACCAGGAACGGCGGGTGGTGGGTGAACACGACCATGTGCCGGCTCCCGGCCGCGCTCGCCTCCCGCAGGTCCGCCTCCAGGAACGCGAGCTGCCGCTCGCACTCGTCCTCCACGTTCTCCGGGCTCTTGATCACCGTGCTGTTCAGCACCACGAAGTGGCTGTCCTCGTGGTCGAACGAGTAGACGTCGTCGCCGTACATCCCCCGGTACCGCGCCAGCGACTCGTGCGTCGGCTGGCCCCGCACGTCGTGGTTGCCCGAGACCCAGTGCATAGGGATGTCGTCGGACAACCCAGCCGTGACGCGCATCAGCTCGGCGTGCTCCTCGAACGGGTTGTCCTGGTCGTTGGTCATGTCGCCGCAGGTCGCGACGAACGCCGGGCGCAGCCTGTTGACCGCGTCGATCACCCTGCCGTGGTTGGCCGTCTCGAAGTCCATGCCCTCGACCTTCGGCACCCGCTCGACCATCAGCCCCAAGTCCGCAAGCCTGTCCACGGAAGGATTGTCGACCCCGCTGAGAAACGAGTACATCCCAAACTGCGGGTCCGCGATCTGCACGAAGGAAAATGCCATGCCGCACCGCCCTTTCAGAGCCTCATGGGCTTGAGTACGCCCACCTGCCACACCGTAGGGGCGGGTTTCAACCCGTCCTCCCCTGCGCGGTAAGCATACATCCGAGTCGAACCAGTGAAAAGCCGCGAGTTTGGGCGTAGCTGTTCCAACTCGGCTACGGCGCAGAATCGGCCTCGATGCTGTCCTTCCGAGGAGCGCAGCGACGAGGAATCTAGAATCGGTGCATAGCCCCGGAACTTCCCTGACGCAGGTGCTAGATTCCTCGCTCCGCTCGGCATGACGCTTCGGCGACCCTTCCGACCATGGGCGGTTACCCCGATTCGGTGAAGCGGATGATCAGCGGCACTATGATCGCCGTGACCGCCAGGGTCGCGATCACCCCGGCAAAGAGCAGGTAGCGCACGCTGTAGTTCGACATGAGGGACGGCTCGTAGTACTTGTCGACCTCGTTGTCGCGGTACATGGCGACCAGCCCGCTGAGGAGTATGCCGCGGGTCCGCCGGCCCACCGCCAGCGCCGCCACCGCCACGACGTTCAGCAGCACCGTCATGGCGATGAAGATCGCCAGGATGATGTCGTACGTGGCGTCGCCCCTGTCCGTCGCGGCCTCCGATGCCACGCCGAAGTTGATGCCAAGGACGATGAGGTTGAAGACGATCGCAGTCAGCACGAAAATCGTATCCGTGCGGCTGCTCTCCCCAAGCTCCTTCACAATGTGCTCATGGACCTGACCGAGCATTGCTAATCCTCCTTCGCCAAGAGCCTGGCGATTCGAATCGAAGTCCCACACATCTGTAGGGGCGGGTTTGAAACCCGCCCTTCCCGCCGTGGCGTGGGAAGTCAGGAACCCAACGGGCATTCCCGAGCGTGCCCGCTGATAGGTCGGGGCCGAGGATCCTGGCACCATGCGCCCCTACAACCCCGGAGCAGTCCACGAGCCGCCTTGGACTATGATACTCGAGTGGGCGCTCATGCTGATGCTCTTGCCCCTTCTCCCCTTGCGGGAGAAGGTTGGGATGAGGGGGATCCCGCTGGTGGCAGCGGCTCCTGGTCAGCGTATCGTCAATTCTGAAGAGTCACCTACCACTCTCCGCTGCCACGCCGCATCCATGCCCTGTGATAACCTCTCCCGGTCCCACCACCGGCAGGAGGTCGTCCATTGGAATACAGGAAGCTCGGCAGCTCGGGGCTCGACGTGTCCGTCGTAGGGCTCGGCACCAACAACTTCGGCCGCAGGCTCGACTACGAGGGAACTGAGCGCGTGGTCCTTGCCGCTCTCGACGAGGGCGTGAACACCATCGACACCTCCAACAGCTACGGCGACTCCCTGTCCGAGGAGTACATCGGCCGGGCGCTGGAAGGCCGACGTAGCGAGGCCGTGATCGCCACCAAGGTCGCCTCGCCCCGGGGCGACGGGCCGAACTCCGTGGGCGCGTCTAGGAAGCACATTCTCGACCAGGTCGAGGGCAGCCTGCGCCGCCTCAGGACCGACCATATCGACCTCTACCAGATACACTTTCCCGACCCCGCAACGCCCATCGACGAGACGCTGAGGACCCTGGACGACCTGGTCAGGTCGGGCAAGGTCCGCTACATCGGCTGCTCGAACTTCGCCGGCTGGCAGCTCGCCCAGGCCATGGAGCGGGCCATCGCCGTCGGCTCAGAGCCCTTCGCGAGCGTGCAGCCGCCCTACTCCATGCTCCAGCGCGACATCGAGAAGGAGCTGGTGCCGTGCTGCGAGGCCTACGGCGTGGGCATCCTGCCGTACTTCCCCCTCGCCAACGGCCTGCTCACCGGCAAGTACCGGCGCGGCCAGCCCGCCCCCGAGGGCACCCGTCTCGGCGACGACTCCCCTAGGGCCAAGGCGACACTGGGGAGCGCGAACTACGACGTGCTCGAAGCCCTCGAGTCCTTCTCCGCCGACAGGGGCCGCACCATGGTCGAGCTCGCCATCGCCTGGCTCCTCGCCAACCCCCTCGTAGGCTCTGTCATAGCCGGCGCAACCAGGACGAAACAGGTGAAGGCCAACGCCAGCGCCTCCGGCTGGCACCTTTCGGACGAGGAGCTACAGGAACTCGACGACGTGCTGGGCGAGGGCTAGCAGACTCAGAGGCCGCCAATTACGCGCCGCCGGTAACCTCGTCGATGAGGGCCTTGATGTAGCCCATCGCGTAGGCCTCGGACGCGTACTTGGACCAGCCGGGCGAACCGATGCCAATTGACGGCACGTGGTCCGGGATGAACGGCCCGTCGAAGCCGACCTCGCGGTATGCTCGCATCGCCTCGAGCATGTCCACGTGGCCCTCGTCGATGAACGTTTCCCGGAACCTCGGGATGGGTCCCGAGACGTTGCGGAAGTGGACATAGAAGATCTTGCCCTGACCGCCGAACCGCCGGATGGCTCCGATCACGTCTTCGGGCATCTCCGCCACGGTGCCCTGGCAGAACTCGAGGCCGCTGTAGTCGCTGGATACGGTATCGCACAGACGCTGGAGCGCCTCGTGGCTCCGCAGGATACGTGGCAGTCCAGCCAGCGGGGAGATGGGCGGATCGTCGGGGTGAACACCGATCCTGACGCCGGCCTGCTCGGCCGCCGGCACGACCGCCTTCAAGAAGTACTCGTAGTTCGACCACATTTCAGCGTCCGATACCTCGCCATGCTCAGTCAACGGCGCGTCGCGAACGAGCTCGTAGTCGAAGCTGGAGACTCGGGAGTCGCCCCGACCGCGCGCGTCCCATGAGGTACGCCACGCGTAGCCGGTCCTGCTGCGCATCGGCATGAAGTTGTACCCGAGAATCGGAATACCGGCCGCGCCCATGTTGCGTAGGGTTTTGCAGACGTTGTCGATCTGCTGGTCCCGACCCGGTAGGCCAAGCTTGATCTTGTCCATCCACTGCTGCGGCAGGTTCTCGATGGCAGTGAGTCTCATCCCCGCGGACTCGACCCTCGTCCGTAGCCGCAGCAGGTCGAGGTACTCCCAGTAGCCCACATCCTCCGGGAGTCCGCCGCCGATGACGTCGGTCGCTCCGAGCTGGGCGCCAAACGCCAGCAGCTCGTCATCCACGCCACCGCGCGCGTCGAGACCAAGCTTCATCGAACCCCCCCCCATACGTCCAGGTCGTCCCAACCGACATTTCCCACATCGGACTGAGACGCAAGCAGGCAACTCTAGTCCACGCGCGGCGCTAGGCCTTCGTCTGGGTCAAAACGCACGGCACCCTGCCCGTCGGTTAGTCCCGCAGGCCTCAGGTCAATCTCTGTTTCGTGCTTTTCCAGCCCGTCCTACGGCAAGTCCTCCGGTCTGTAGATCACCGCGGCCCCGTGTATCCCTATGATCTCCGGGCGTGGGCGCCGGCGGGCGATGTGCATGTCCGAGTAGTACACCGTCACGATTGCGCCGTCGTCGCGCTGGATGTTGCTGGGGTAGCCCTGGTCGTTGCCCGAATCGGCCACTAGCAGCAGCCGGTTCTCCGTGTCCCACGTCCTGCCGTCGTCGCGGCTCACCAGGCCGAGGATGCCGAACGGCGTCGTCCGCCTGCCGTACGTCAGCAACAGCCGCCCGTCCTGTAGCCTGATCACGTCGCCGGGGTGCTCTGTCGGCCCCGTGAGCTGCTCCGGCTCCGACCACGTCGCGCCCCCGTCCTCCGAGCGCACCTGCGACAGGAAGCCCTCGTCGCCGCTGCGCATCACGGCCAGGATGCCCCCGCCGCCCAGGTTGCACAGGGCCGTCTCGTTGAATCCGCCGTCGCATATGGTCGTCGGGGCGCTCCACGTCAGCCCGTCGTCGTGGGAAACGATGTGGTAGACCGAGCCGCCCAGGTAGTACGTCATCATGAAGCCGCCATCGTCGAGGGTGATCATCTTCCCGAAGGGCGAGCTCACGATCCGTTCGCCGCCGTCGACGCTGGCGATGTCCGTCGTCCAGGTTAGCCCGTGGTCGTCCGAGCGCGACACGTATAGCGGCGTGGGTTGCGCCTTCACGATGTCGTACTGCCCATCGGTGTAGTTCACCTGCTTGATGAACGACGCCAGCAGCGTGCCCTTCGGGGTGACGCCGAACGCCGGGTTCCGGTTGTCCGACCCCTCCTGCGATATGACTATGGAGTGGCTCCACGACTCGCCGCCGTCCGGCGAGTGCACGAATATGAGCCGGCCCCTCTCGCCCACGTGGAAGTCGCTGTCGCGCGTCACCACGCCCAGGTGCCCGTTGTGCAGCTTGTCGATGACCGGCCAGTACCCGCCCATCGTCATCATTATGTAGCGCTCGGTCGGCAGGGGCCTCAGGACCCCGCTCAGGTTGTGCAGCGGCCTTCTGTAGTACATCGTCGCCTCCCGCGTCGAGATTGGCGCCGTGGCGCGACCGGATGATACGTCGTGGCTGTGCGCGGCACAACTGGACTCGGAAGCCGGTGCTGCGCTAGTGGACTCCCCTCCTGGTTCCTCGGTCGCGGGGGCCGGCGGCTTGACCAGGAGTCCCTTCCCTATGGCACTCACCGCAGCCAGCACAGCGGCCGACAGACCGATCTGGCCTATGGCGTTCATCAGCGGGAGCAGCAGCCAGGAATTCCAGCCCACGCTCTGTGGACCGACAAGGTAGTAGTCGACCCATCCGTACAGGTACGCGACCATCCCGATGGCCCAGAAGATCGGGAACAGTTTCTTGAACAGGTCCCAGTCGGCTTCTCGTAGCATGTCAACTGACTCCTTGCGCGTGATTGGTCGTTGCTATCGGCGGCGCCTTACCCTACCACGCTTGAACCTTCACGTTGGCGGCCGGGTTGAAACTACGGTCGCGCTGGTGTACAAGTGGCCTGGACGCACATCAGCACAGGAGATGAACTATGGGTGACAGGG
The DNA here is from genome assembly GCA_965116315.1 of Dehalococcoidia bacterium. Classification (GTDB taxonomy): domain Bacteria; phylum Chloroflexota; class Dehalococcoidia; order Lucifugimonadales; family CAJWER01. Next base: position 2,620,554 of record OZ220672.1, on the reverse strand, counting down.
CATACAGGGTTGGCCTGGTCGGCCTCAGAGGTATCACGTCGAGGGGGTTCGCGGAGCCGCCGGCCCCGTTCCGCACCGCGATAGAGCACAGCCACGCCTCAGGACTATCGATCTCGGACCGGTTCGACGTCGTCGCCGTCTGCGATCTCGTGCCAGACCTGCTGGACGAGTTCGGCCGGACCTGGGGCGACAGGTGGCCCGACGTGGGACACTACACCGACTTCAGCGAGATGCTGCGCGAGTCCAACCTGGACATCCTCACCATCGCCACCGGCGACCACACCCACGCCATGCTGGGCATCGAGGCCGCCGAGGCCGGCGTGAAGGGCATATTCTGCGAAAAGCCCCTCGCCACCAGCCTGGAGGACGCAGACAGCCTCATCCAGGCCTGCGAGGACAACGGCGTCGTCATAACGGTCGACCACTCGCGCCGCTACATGCCCATGTGGATACAGGTCCGCGAGGAGATCAGGCGCGGCGCAATCGGTAATCTCACGACGATCGTGGGCACGCTGGGCGGGCCCAGGGCGATGATGTTCAGGAACGGCACCCACATGATCGACACGATCTGCATGTACGCCGAGTCCGAGCCCACCCAGGTCTGGGCCAGGCTCGAGGAGGGGTTCGAGGACTGGGACAGCTACAAGGGCGACGGCGGCAAGCTCCCCGAGAACGACCCCGGCGCGATGGGCTTCATCCAGTTCGAGAACGGCGTCCGCGCCCTCTACTGCGGGATGAAGGAGACCCAGGGCATGTTCTCCCTCCAGCTCTCCGGGCCGGACGGCCAGCTATACGTGACCGCGGACAGCGCCACTGTCTTCCAGTCGGGCGCGGACAGGCAGAACGGCACCCGCCGCCGCATAGTCCCCGGCTCCTACGCATCAGAGGACTTGGCCGTCGCCTACGAGGAGCTGGCCGACCTGATGGAGAACGGCGGCGAGGGTGTCTCCATGGCACGCGAGGCCCGCAAGACCGTCAAGGTGCTCACCGGCTTCCTGGCATCCCAGCAGGCTGGCTCCGCCCTGATCGACCTGCCATAGCAGATGTGAGGAGTCTGAAATGGGGCAATGACCTGGCTGTTGACTGACAATCAGGTGTAGAATTGAGGCAAGCTAAACTAAACGGAGAGTAGTGTAGATGTCTTCGCCGCGCGACCCCCACGACCCGCAAGGGATTCTTGAGACATTGGCCAAGATCGATGGCAAGATCGACGGCCTGAGCGACAACTACGACAATCTCAACGTCAAGATTGACGGCATGAAGAACGATCTTGACATGATCAAGGGGGCTCATGCCACGAACGAGACCGTCCGTAAGCCAGCCCGTGTTGCTGATGGCCTTGGCTATCAATTCGTCCATGAGTTGCCTGAAGCTACCCTCTTGGAGTACGGAAGACAGGCTCGTGACAAGGGCAAGGACAAGAACGAGGTCGAGAGTTTCAAGAACGCCGACCTCGTGATGATGGTGCAGGACGCCAAGCATCACCCACATTACCTTGCGGTTGAGGCTTCGTACACCGTTGGTGCAGACGACATCCGGCGGGCTAAACGGACTGCCAACTATCTTGAAGAGCTTACCGGAATCCTGTCCGTGCCGGTTGTTGCTGGAGTCGAGTTGATGCCAGAAGTGGAGGGCCGTGTAGATAACGGCGAGGTGCGCTGGTATCAAATACCCAAAGGTGACCTGCAGCCTAGGTAGGCAGCACAGGGACAGTTGAACGGCCCCGCCGAGGTTTGATGCCCCTGGTGGGGCCGTCGCATTTTAGGCTGTCATTACTTCATCACTCTTGTTCTGAGACTAGCCCACCCGGAAGATAGTAGAGAACTCCAGCTTGCGTCAGTTCCAAGCAACGAGGAGGACCGAATGGCCGACCAGCGACTCAAGATAGTGGTGCCCGGTGACGACCCGCCCCAGGTGCAGGGTTCGCCGCACCTCGACCGCCTGGAGCCCTACGGCGACCTCACCCTGTACACGGATCGCCCCACGACCATGGACGAGCAGCTTGCCCGGGTCGAGGGCGCACACGTGATCATGAACACGCGCGGCGCCGTGAAGTGGTTCCGGGAAACGCTGGAGCAGCTGCCCGAACTGCGCCTCATCGCCACCTGCTCCATCGGCACCGACATGGTCGACCTGGAGGCCGCGAAGGAGCGCGGCGTCGTGGTCTGCAACCAGCCCGGCAAGATCGCCCCCTACGTCGCCGAGCACATCATCGGGCTGATGTTCGCCGTCGCGAAGCGCGCCTCCTACCAGACCGCCGAGCTGAAGGCCGGCCGCTGGGGCCTGCGCCAGAACATCTACCTCAGGGGCAAGACCATCGGCGTGATCGGCACCGGCAACACCGGCGCGGAGGTCGCCCGCATCGCCAACACCCTGGGCATGAGGGTCATCGCGTGGACCTACAATCCGTCGCCCGAGCGCGCCCAGGCCCTCGGCGTCGAGTTCGTCGAGCTGGACGACCTCCTGCGCGAGTCCGACGTCGTCAGCATCCAGGTCAGGCTCAGCGACGACAGCCGTGAGATGCTGGGCCCGCGCGAGTTCGAGCTGATGAAGCCCGGCGCCATATTCGTGAACGGAGGCCGCGGCGAGCTGGTGAACACCGATGCCCTGGTCGAGGCCCTGAACTCGGGCCACCTCGCCGGGGCGGGCCTCGACGTGTTCGACCAGGAGCCCCTGCCGCCCGACCACCCCATACTCTCGTGCGAGCAGGTCGTCCTCACGCCCCACATCGCCGACCAGACGCCGGAGGGCGTCGAGAGCCTGAACGAGGGCTGCGTCACCAACGTCATCGCCTACATCGAGGGACGCCCCCAGAACGTCGCCAACCCGTAGGTGCGCGTAGAGGCGGGTCTGAAACCCGCCCTCTTGACGTCCCACGGCGACTGGAACGGGGTAATCCGTGCGCTTGACTTGGCGCGAACGTTAGTGCTACCGTAATCCGAGTCCGTTGGATGGGCCGAATTCACCCATCCCGAACCAAGGGGGCGAGCCCTGGTCACGACAACAGAAGCGCACCAGCCAACGGCGGTGAACGGCAGCGGGCCGTACGCCGCGACGATGATCCGCGACATGGCGGACGGCGACCGGCCCCGTGAGAGGCTGCGCAACCTGGGCGCGCAGGCGCTCAGCAACGCCGAGCTGGTGGCGATACTTCTGCGCACCGGCTCGAAGGGCGAGAGCGTGCTGAACATGTCCAACCGGCTCCTGGCCACGCTCGGCGGCCTGCGCGGGCTTGGGCGCATCCAGTACGAGGAGCTCTGCGAGGTCCACGGCGTGAGCGACGCCAAGGCCTGCCAGGTCCTCGCCGCGCTGGAGTTCGGGCGCAGGCTCCATGCAGCGAGCCCGGAGGACCGGCCCACTATCGCGACTGCCGACGACGTGTTCAACGTGGTCGGCTCGGACATGGGGTACCTGGACAGGGAGGAGCTGCGGGTCCTGCTCCTGTCGACGAAGAACCACGTGCTGGGGATGGAGACCGTATACAAGGGCAACGTCAGCTCGTCCCTCGTGCGCGTTGCGGAGGTCCTGAGCCCCGCCATACGCCGCAACTGCCCCTCCCTCATTATGGTCCACAACCACCCGTCCGGCGACCCGAGCCCCAGCCCGGACGACGTGCTGGTGACTCGCAAGGTCGCCAGGGCCGCGGAGATGGTGGACCTGCAGCTGCTCGACCACGTGGTGATCGGGGGAAGCTCGAGCGTCAGCATGAAGAACAAGGGCCTCGGCTTCGGGTCGAGCGTCTAGGCCGGTAGTTGGACGTGGCAGGGCTGTTCAGGCCTCGCCCGGCGCTCACAGACGAGGAGCGCGCCGGCGGGCTGCGCACGACGACGTGGCAGGCCGTCTCGGCCTCGGCGGCCGACGGGTTCGCGTCGGGCGGGTTCCTCGTGGCCTTCGCCCTGGCGATGGGCGCCAACAACACCCAGATAGGCATCATGACGGCGCTGCCGTTCCTCATGCAGCCGCTCCAGGTGCTCGCGCTGGTCGTCGTGGAGCGGACGGGCTTGCGCAAGGCATTCGCCGTCAGCGCATACTTCGTCGCGTACGGGGCCTGGGTGCTGGTCGCTATGGTCCCCTTCGTGCTGTCCGTCCCGCACGCCGGCGCGGTGACCATTCTGCTGGCCCTGGTGGCCGTCAGGGGAGCAGCGCTCGCGTTCGTGACGACCGGCTGGAACAGCTGGCTGCAGGACCTCGTGCCCAGGGAATCGCTGGGAGCGTTTTTCGCACTGAGACTCAGGATGGCGACCCTCGCTGCGGCGGTATCCAGCATGGCCGCCGCAGCCTACATCGACTTCTGGAAGGGCAGCGTCGCGGCCGACGAGGTCATATACGGCTACTCGATCGCCATCCTGTTCGGCGCGGTCCTGTTGGGCTGGCCGGCCGTCGGCTTCATGGCCCGCATACCCGAGCCTCGCATGGCCCGGCCCGACGGCCCGCGCAGGTCCCTGCGCGACACCCTCGCCGCGCCATTCTCCGACGCCGGCTACCGTCCCCTCATCAATTTCATGTTCCTGTGGAACTTCGCCGCCCAGCTGGCGCTCCCCTTCTTCGCCGTCTACATGCTGGAGAGGCTGGATATGCCTCTCTCACTGGTGGTGGGCCTGACCGTCGCGAGCCAGCTCGCGAACGTCGTGTTCCTCCGCGTATGGGGCCCGATGGTCGACCAGTACGGCAGCAAGGTCGTCCTGTCCGTATCGACCTCGCTCTTCTTTCTGGTGGTGCTGGGCTGGACCTTCACCACCCTGCCTGACCGCCACGCCCTCACGGTGCCGCTGCTGGTCGTCCTGCACCTGCTCATCGGGGTCGCCACCGCCGGCGTGAACATCTCGACCACGACCATAAGGATGAAGATGGCGCCGAAAGCCCAGGCCACTTCGTATCTGACGGCGGCGACCCTCGCCGCGAGCATCGGCGCCGGGACTAGCCCCCTGCTGGGAGGTCTGTTCGCCGACTTCTTCAGCGTGAGGCACCTGCAGGTCGCATTCGAGTGGGTGAGCCCGGCCAGGACCATTGAGTTCCCCGCCGTCTTCCTGACTGGCTTCGACTTCCTGTTCGCCGTGGCCTTCCTGATGGGGCTGGTCACCCTCAGGGTGCTGGCGACGATACGCGAGGAGGGCGAGGTCGACCAGCAGGTCGTGATGGACACCCTGATGGCCCAGACGCGGGACAACCTGCGCGTGCTCAACACGGTGCCAGGTCTGGCGATGGCGTCCCGCGTGCCCGAGGCGACGGTGCGATTCGTGCCCAGGTTCGCCGGGCTGGACGTGGCCGCGGGCGTGACCGCCTATCAGGCTGCCGCATCGATGCGCGACGCTGTGGTCGCAGTGTCGACGGGCCGCAGGGCCGCCCGCAGCGTTTCCAGGGTGATAAGCCGCGCCGTCCTGCAGGCTGCACGACAGGCCGGCGACCTGGGCGCTCACGGAGCGGGACTGGCTGTCGGCGCCACCAGCGGTGCGGTGCACGCGGCCCTGGATTCGGGCATGGCGCTGGACCGGGCCGCCCGCCACGCCGCCGCCGCGGTACTGGAGGGACTGGCCGGGTCTGACGTGGCCCCGACCGACGCCCTGTGGGGTGCGGGATACGGCGTCGTCCATACGGCCAAGGACTTGGGACAGGACATCGGCATGACCGCGGCCGCCGCGATCGAGGGGGCGGTGGAGCAGGCGGATGCGCTCGGACTCTCAGCGCACGAGGCCGCAAACGCCGCGGCCAGGGGAGCCCTGGAGGCGGCGCGTGAGATCGGGCCGGGCTCCGCCGAGGAGCTGCAAGGCAAGCTCCTCGACGCCCTGATCGCGGCAAATGAAGGCGAGCCTCTGCCCTAGCCGCCCTTCGTCCGGCCCCCCATGGAAGATCGTTCGTGCTGAGCTTGGCTCCCCTGAGCTTGTCGAAGGGTCGAAGCACAGTGCTCAGCAATCGCAGTGGGTCCCGTTCGCCCTGAGCTTGTCGAAGGGCAGTGCTCAGCAGATGCAGGGCTTGAGGTAGCTTTAGCCCCCACCCCCGCGGGTCTGGCCCCCGATGGCCTCGGCGTACCACTCCGCGCCGTAGACCTCCTTCTTGTTCAGCCAGCGCCCCTCGTGGGGGTAGACCCTGAGGCTGCGGTCCTCCAGCGGCAGGTTCACGGGCACGTGGTCGCGCCGGTGGGACTCGCGCATCGCGATGGCCAGCTCCAGCACCTTGAGCCCGTTCTCGCCGCTGCCCGTCGGCTCCGTGTCGTTGTCCAGCGCGTCGATGACGGACTGCACGGTCGCCGTGTTGCGCCGGCCCGGGAAGCGCCAGCCCTCGTCGTCGTAGCTGCCGCTCCCCTCCCACAGGGACGACTCCGGGAAGACACCCTCGACCTTCGTGAGGTCCGACATCGTCGGGCGGTTCGCGCCCTCCTCCGCCGTCCACATCTCCAGGTACGAGCCGTCACAGTAGAAGACTCCACCCGTGCCCAGCACCTCGATGCCGCTGCGCGCGTTGGTATCCAGGTGCATGTGGCACTCGATGCCGTTCTCGAAGCGGATGTAGCCGCCCACAGCCTGGTCGTGGTCGCTCCACGGGTCGCCGCCGACCCACCCGATGACCCAGGCCGCGTTGGCGTCGAAGGCGAACATCCTGACCAGGCTGAAGAGCTGGCAGCCGCCGCCCGACATCTCCGTGATGCCGCCCTTCAGCATGTTGATCGTCACCACGTCGCCGATGGCGCCTTCCTCGATCATCTTCCGCGCCTGCCAGTACTCGGGGAAGTTGCGGTCCAGGTCGCCCGCGGAGAGCTTGATGCCGCGCTCCCGGCACGCCTCGACCATCCGGTCGGCGTCGGACAGGACAGCCGCAATGGGCTTTTCGCACCCGATGGCCCTGACCTCGGACTCGGCGCACCCCAGCACCACCTCCGGGTTCACGCTCACGGGCAGGATGGGCACGGCGATGTCGATACGCTCCCGCCGCAGCATCTCCCGGTAGTCCGTATACCCGGGCACGCCGAACCGCTCGCAGAACAGCGACAGGTTCTCGGCATCCGTATCCGCCGCCGCGACTACCTCCGTCGCCGGGTTGAGGGCATATGCCCGCGCGTGCGACGTCCCCTTCCGCCCACACCCGATCACGCCGACCCTGTAAGTCATCCCCGGTCCCCCATTCTCAATTCACCATCTCAATTCCCAATTCCTCACTCCAGCCAGTCCCCGTGCTTGGCCATCAGTGTCTCGTAGCACTTCTCGTACGTCGCCAGGTCCGCGCCGTGGTATGGGGAGAGCAGGCGCAGCGGCATGTCGAGCCCGCCTGCGCGGACGATCATCTTGTCGTATGCCCCGTCGATCATCGACTTGGCGAGCACGGGGCCCAGGAAGTCGTTCGCGGCTTCCGCGATCCTCGCCTGGATGCGGAACAGGTTCTCGATGTCGCCCTCCACGCCGTACCTGAAGTACTCCAGCGTCCTCTTCGGCATCATCGGCCCGTACGAGCTTAGGAGCGAGCACTCGCCGTGCAGGCAGCCGAACGGGAAGTTGTTGTCGCCCAGGAAGTGCTGGATCTCCGTCTCCTTCACCAGTGTCGCGCACTCCGCCGGGGGCGCGCTCGTGTACTTGGTGGCGACCAGGTTCGGCACGGCGTCCTGCAGCCTCTTGTAGTCCTCGGTCACCAGCACCCTCTTCGGGCGCGGCAGGTTGTAGTGCAGGAAGCCCGAGTCCGGGAAGCTGCCGCACACGTCCGTGAAGTAGGTCATGTACTCGTCGTCCGTAAGCTCCCCCCAGGGCGGCAGGGAGATCTGGAACGTACGGAACCCGATGTCGTGGGCCGCGCCGATCTTCTCCACGACCTGCGGCGTAGACATCCCGATCACGCCAACCATGGGATACACCCCTTCGCGGGTCGTCTCCTCGTGGAAAATGCCCACGATCTCCTTGAACTGGGTCAACGTCACGGCGTAACCCTCGCCCGCCGTGCCGAAGATGTACAGGTTGTTGAACCCGGACGAGATGGTGTGCCGCACCTCGGCGCGGAAGACCGGCTCGATCAGCTCGCCGTTCTTGTCCCAGGGGATCTCGCAGCTTGCGAGCGCCGCCTGGTGATACCTCTTGCTCATGGGGCCTCTCCTTGAATTGGGGGATGGGGCGAACGGGCGCGAGTGTATTGACGGCGCACGCTGCTGTCAACGCCGTCAGCACCCCCATCGTCATACCCGGCGGAAGCCGGATTCCCGCTCCAGGAACCGTCCTCGATCCAGTCCCAGCGCCCCTGGACCTTGGTCCACCTTGAGAACCTCGGGCGAAAAAGCTGTTGCGGAGACCGCTGTTCCCGTCTACAATCCCGGCGCAAGTACAAGTCCCGTCACGGAGGCGCCCGCAATGGAGATGAGCGAGGTCAGGAACGACGAATTCAGGACTAAGGGCTACATAATCGTGCGGAACGTGCTCTCCCCCGTCGAGGTGGAGACTATGCGCCAGCACGCGGACGCCATAGCGGCGGACCTCGAGGGCTACAACGCCATGGACAAGGCCGAGCGCGCCCGGGTCGAGGCCCGATACCCGATGCCGGCCCAGGCCGAATCGAACGGCGGCGGGCGCCCCGCGCTGGAGGACTTCCCCGAGGTGAAGCTGACGGACCTCCACGCTCGCCGCGAGAACAGGGTATATCCCCTCCGCAGGCGCGAGGTGGACGCCGACGAGAGGGCGGCCACGGCCACGGACGATCCGTACAGCACCTTCTCGGGCCAGATCAACCACCTGGCCGACAACAACGAGTACTTCCGCTCACTCGCCGCGCACCCCAACATCATGAAGGTGCTCCACGAGGTCCTGAGCCCCGACGTCAAGATCTGGTTCGACCACATCTACAACAAGGCCCCGCTCAACGACGACCCGCCGTACCACGGGGCCAACAGGTACCACCAGGACGGCTTTTTCCACCTGAGCAAGCGCAGCGCAACCTGCTGGATCTCCCTCGACGGCCTGACCATCGAGAACGGCCCCTTCCACTACATCACCATCGAGGCGGACTACCCGCAGTTCGGCTTCGACGACCTGGGAGAGGAGGCCATCGGGGAGAGGGAGCTATCGCAGGAGGAGGTCATCACCCTGAATCCCGGCGACGCCGCGTTCCACGACCGGTGGACCCTCCACGCGACCGGCCCCAACGAGTCTAACAAGCGCCGCCGCGGGTGGGCCGTCCACTACGCTGACGCCACGTCGAAGTTCGGCGACTACTCGGGCGCATCCGAAGACCCGAACGACAGGTTCATGGTCACCCCCGAGGGTTACCACATACGGCACGGCAACCTCCACGGCAACCGCTTCTGGCACCTGGTCAGCGGCCGCGAGTACCAGGGCTGTGTCTAATCCCGAGCTCAACCCCGCGCTCGCGAGAGCCGCTGAGTAGACAGCCGTAGGGGGTGGGTTTCAAACCCACCCCCTTCTCGCTGTTGGGGCAACCTGCGCGGCGCCATCCAACGCAGCCGTGAGAGCGCATCGGACAACCGGGTATTGACTTGCCCGCATGGTTGTGTAAGCATACCGCGCAATCTGGCGTATTCCGCCACTGAGGAGGAGACGGATATGGTTCTACGTAGCTTTAGGTTGACCCTTGTGCTGCTCTCGGCGCTTGCTCTCGTGGCGGCGCTGGCATGCGGCGGCGCAGAGGAGAGCACGGATACTGGCTCGACCACCGCTCCGGCGGACACCAGCGCCTCGTCTAGCCAGCAGACGGCGGCCCCCACCGCGGCCCCGGCCGTCGCCGCGCCCGCGCCGACGCAGGTGCCCCTGCAGCAGGCGGCCCAGGTGAAGGAAGAGCAGGCTCCGAAGCCCGCCCTCGCAACCAAGGAGGTTGCGATGGAGGATGCCAAGGAGGACTTCCAGTACGTCCCCGAGCCCCAGCTGCCCGGCGTGTACTGGGACTACAAGTACACAGGCCCCAGGCCGACCGAGTTCAGCGAGAACCCCCGCTTCGCCGAGATGGTGAAGGCCGGGCAGCTTCCTCCGGTCGAGGAGCGCCTGCCTGAGGAGATCAAGGTGGTCTCGCCTCCCGACGGCATCGGCGACTATGGCGGAACCCGCAGGGTGACGTGGTCAGGCGGCGCCAGCGCGTGGATGTCCTGGTACTACTGGGACAAGAAGAACTCCAACGAGGTGGAGCACCTCCCCCACGTGGGCTTCTTCGAGATCAGCGAGGACGGCAGGACCTACACCTTCCGCAACAGGAAGGGCCTCAAGTGGTCCGACGGCACGCCCATGACCATGGAGGATGTCCGGTTCGCCTGGGAGGACGTGAATCTGAACACGGTGCTTCACGAGACTCCCCAGACCCAGTGGCTCGACTCGGTCACCGGCAACATCGTCAAGTTCGCCGTGGTCGACGATCTGCACTGGTCCCTCTCGTTCGATACGCCCGACTACATCCTGATGGAGGGTGAGGTCAGGCCAGGGTCGAACTGCACGTCCTTCTACTACTGCTTCTACTCGCCGTCCCACTACATGAAGCAGTTCCACCAGGACTACGCGGACGCCGACAAGCTGGCCAAGCTGATCGAGGATGCCGAGGCTGGCGACTGGCCGCGTTTCTGGGGCCAGATGAACAACTACGGCACCCACGTCAACTGGCCGTGGATGGGCCACTGGACGCTGGCCTCCGAGTCGGACACCCTCTACACGATGGACGCCAACCCGTTCTTCTTCGAGGTTGACCCGCACGGGAACCAGCTTCCCTACAACGACGGCGTACAGATCATCAAGGTCGAGAGCCGCGAGGTCGCGGTCTTCCGCAGCATGGCGGGCGAGACCGACATAGCGGGCAGGGACTTCCTGGTCTCCGAGATACCGCTCTACAGGTCCAACCAGGACAAGGGCGACTTCTCGATCAAGATCTGGCCGACGACCGGCCCGGGCGACATCGCCATGAGCATCTGCATCACCTGCAACCAGGATGCTGAGGTCGGCAAGCTCCTGCGCACGAACGACTTCCGCAGGGCCCTCTCCTTCGCGGTCGACCGCGAGGGCATGAACGACTCGCTCTACCTGGGCCTCGGGATCCCCAACAACTGGGTCCCCCACCCGGCCGTCCAGTACTACCCGGGCGAGGAGTACGCGTTCAAGGACATCGAGTACGACCCGGACAAGGCCAACGAGATCCTGGACGGCCTGGGATACACCGAGAAGGACTCCGAGGGGTTCCGCCTCAGGACCGACGGTTCGGGCGAGCGCCTCTCCTTCAGGACGGTATCCGAGCTTGGCCAGACGGGCGATGCCGCTCAGCTGATGCTCGACTACTGGGCAGAGGTGGGCGTCGAGTTCCAGGACAAGAACATGAACGCGCCCTGGACGCTGAGCTACCCGGGCAAGGAGCCGCTGGCGATCCTCCGGCACTTCTCGCTCTACGGCGCGAACCCCTGGTTCTCCAGCTGGACGCGCTGCTGCGCCACGGGCGGCGGCCCGGCCTTCTCGCCGGACATCTCCGACCTGCCGCGCTCGATGCAGCGTGGTCCGGACGGCGCCGTGCCTAAGGAAGGCGGATACCAGCCTCGCTGCGACTGCGAGATGGCCCCGGTTTGGGAGCCCGCGGCTCCGGCCGACACCTATCCCGCCGACCCGTCGGGCAACGTGGCGATACTCCATGACAGCTGGCACGAGGGCAGGCGCATACCGGCCCTCTCGCCGGAGCGGATCGAGCTGGGTAAGAACATCTTCCGCATCCACGCGGACGAGAAGTACTACCTCAGCGTCGTCTCCCACATGGGGTACATGCGCGGCATCATCATGCACCAGAACAACCACCTGAACATCCCGGAGACTCACACCTCCGACACGGGTGGCTGGTACAACGAGCTCTTCTACTTCCCGGGAGGCCAGGACAACATCCAGTAGCCGCCTGGAACTGAAGACAAGGCTGTACACAAAGGGGCCCGGACGCCAAACCGTCCGGGCCCCTTCTTGTGATTCTAGTTGCAGGAACGTTCGCCCTGAGGCTCTCCTGAGCTAGTCGAAGGGCCTGTCGAAGGGCAGTGCTCTGCCAACTCAGACAAGTTCGGAGATGGACTCAAAGGGCAGGTTCGGGGCAGGGAGGACGATTCTACCTGAGCTGCATCTTCACCGCGGAAACAGCCTTCCCCTCGGGGCTGTCGCCCAGGAAGAAGCCGTCGAGGAAGAACTCGCCCGCCGGCCCGGCGGGCCTGAACCCGATGCCCTCGAACAGGCGCCGTTTGTCGTAGTCCTCCTCGGACAGCGTCGTCTGCAGCGTACTGGCTCCCCGCTCCCGCCCCCACTCCATCGCCGCCTCGATAAGCTCGTGCCAGGAGCGCTGGTAGTACGTGTGGGTGAACGCGTCGACCGAGCAGACGCCGTCGCCGAGCATCCTCGTCGTCGAGAGGCCGACGACCTTCTGCCGGTCCCCCGCGCGCGCCGCGAAGAAGGTCGAATCGGCGCCCTCCAGCATGTCGATAAACTTGCCGCACTGGCCCGCATAGCTTCGGTGGGTGAAGTAGCGCTTGGACAGGGCAGGGGCGTTGCAGTCCATCACCTGCCAGTCGTGGGGCGAATGCACGAGCGGAACGGACGGCGTGCGGTCCGAGGGATCGCCGGGATGTACCGTCGCAGGTCCCAAGCCGCGGAAGTAGTCGACGAAGTATGCCTCAGGCGAATCGCCGCTGAGTATCTTCACCTGGGCTATGGACCCCACCAGCTTGCTGTAACCGGCCCGGCGGTAGACGCGCTCGGCGGGCACCTGGTTCGTGCCCAGGAACATGGCCTCGCCGCCCATCGCCCGGAAGTCCTCGACCGGGCGGTCGAACAGCGCCTGGCCGATGCCCCGCCGCCGGAACTTCGGCGCGGTGGCGGGCAGGCCGAACTCGCACAGCTTCGGATCGCGCCGCGAGACCCAGATCATCGACGTACCGGCTATCTCCCCGTCCACGGTCGCGACGTACAACAGCTTGCGGTCCTCCGTCCTGACCGCGTTGCTCAGCTGGTCCCTGAGCCGCGTGATGTCCTGCCCGATGCCCACGTCCTCCGGCACCTGGCGCCACATCTCGTATATCCGTCGGATGAAATCTCCCGGCACGGGGGTCTCGTATTGCGTAATGCGATGGTCCATTTGCTGGGCCCTCCCTGGGGTAGCTTCGACAGGTATCACTCCCGACCCGGTAGGGGCGGGTTTCAAACCCGCCCTCTTAGTTCGATCTGTTACAGCCGGGCGAGTCCAATTGACACCCCGCGCGGCCCGCAACTATAGTAGCGCCTGCCGCGCCAGGAAGAGACAGGGGGAGATACATGGCCGCATACCGCGCCGCAGTAATCGGGCTTGGCCGCATGGGCAGCACCTACGACGACGAGATGAAGTACGGCGGCACCACCTATGCCCCCTACTGCCACGGGCCCAGCTACTTCTACTCGACCCAGGCCGAGCTTATCGCGGGCGCAGACCCCCACGACGAGCAGCGCTCCCTGTTCGGCGAGCGCTGGGGGTTGTCGGACGACCATCTCTACACCGACTACCGCGAGATGCTCGAGAAGGAGCGCCCAGACCTCGTCAGCGTCACCACAACCGCGACCCTCAGGTCAACCATCGTGCAGGACGTGGCCCGCTCCGGCGCAAAGGCAATCTGGGCCGAAAAGCCCATCTCGATCACCCTCGCCGAGGCCGACGCCATGGTGGAAGCCTGCCGGGATAACGGCGTCGTATTCGCCGTCAACACGGCCCGGCGATGGATGCCGTCCTACACGGAGGCGAAACGGATCATGGACTCGGGCGAACTTGGCGCGGTGCTCCAGGTCGACGCCAACTTCCCCTGCGGCCTGTCGCACAACGGCAGCCACATGCTGGACATCATCCGCTTCCTGGCCGGCGGCGACGTGGAGTGGGTGTTCGGCGAGATGGAGTCGGACGAGGCGGCCGCGGCGGACCACGACCTGTCGGGCCACTGCTACCTCGCCTTCGACAACGGCGTCCGCTCGTTCGCCAGGACGACGTTCTGCGGGACGGTCGCCGGGGGCGAGATAGACGTCATCTGCGAGAACGGGCGCATCATCTGCCGCGAGGGGCCGGCCGAGTACACCGTGTACCGGACGGAACCGCTGTCCGAGGGCGCGCGGCGACGGGGCATGCCGGCGGCCCAGTTCCCGGTCCCGATGCCCGCCAGGATGCAGGGCACGGGCATAACCATAATCGAGGACATCGTCCAGGCCGTAGAGACGGGCGGCCAGCCCAAGGCCTCCGGCGAGGACGGAAGGGCCGCCCTGGAAATTGCGATTGCGCTACGGGAGTCGCACCGGCGCGGAGGGACCCGGGTCCCGCTGCCCATCGAGGACCGCTCCCTGGGCATACGCTCGATGGAGACCTACCGCGACGACATCCCGGCCAGGGTCCGGCGCATGATGGACGCGCAGGCGTAGGACGACCGGAGCAGGCCGCCCACAGTGTCTGAAGCCGAGCTCGACCCCACGGCGGAAGCCGTCTCAGAGGAGGCGGTAGAGGAACCCGGACCGCCGGAGCGCGGCGGCGACTGGAAGCTGACCCTCGCGTCCTACGTCATCGTATTCACGGCCAGCGCCTGCGGCCTGTCCATCGAGATCGTTGCCGGCCGCATCCTCGCGCCGACCATCGGCGTGTCCCTGTACACGTGGACGAGCATTATCGGCATCGTCCTGGCCGGAATCAGCGTGGGGAACTTCGTCGGGGGGGTTGCCGCCGACCGCTTCCCACGCAGGCCCTTCCTGGGCCTCGTGCTGCTTGCGAGCGGCGTCTCCAGCCTGGGCATCCTGCCACTGATCGACGTGACCGCCAACGCGCTGGACGGGCTGCCCATCGTACCCAGGATAGTCGTGCTGACGACGGTGCTATTCTTCCCGCCCAGCGTCATCCTGGGTATGGTCACGCCCATCGTCGTGAAGCTGCGGCTGAGAAGCCTGGCCAGGACCGGCAACATAGTCGGCGCCACATACGCCGTCTCGACTGCCGGCAGCATCTTCGGTACGTTCATCACGGGGTTCGTGCTGATCCAGTGGATAGGCACCCGGTCGATAGTCGTAGCAGCGGCCGTCGTGCTGCTGGTCCTCGCCGTCGCCTTCGGGCGCCTGTGGGAGGTCAGGATCGGTACGGGCCTGCTCACGGCGCTCCTGGTCGCGGTCGCTGTGCTGACTGTGAGGATGGATGTCCTGAGTACGATCTGCCTGGTCGAGAGCAGCTACTTCTGCATCCGCGTTTCGGTGCGGGAGGAGGCTGGCAGGACGGTCTCCGTCCTGATCCTCGACAAGCTGGTGCACAGCTACGTAGACCTGGACGACCCTACCTTCCTCGTCTATGGCTACGAGAAGGTGCTGGGCGACCTGTCGGTCTACATGGGAGACAGTGACCCGCAGTTCCGGTCGCTCTTCATCGGAGGAGGGGGGTACACCATGCCCCGCTTCATCGAGGACCGGTTCCCCGACAGCGTCGTCGAGGTGGTGGAGATCGACCCCGCCGTGACGGAGGTCGTCCACAGGCACCTGGGGATGCCGCGGGACACCACCATCGTCACGTACAACGAGGACGCGCGGACCAAGTTCCTGGACCTGCCGGAGGGCCAGTACGACCTGGTGATCGGGGACGCCTTCGACCACTTCTCCGTGCCGTACCACCTGACTACCCTCGAATTCAACGAGCGGGTCGATGAGCTCCTCAAGGACGGGGGACTGTACACGCTGAACGTGGTCGACAAGCTGCACAGCGGCCGCTTCCTGAGGGCCGTCGTGCACACCCTGCAGCAGACCTTCGACTACGTCTACCTGATGAGGAACAGCGACCTGTGGGATGCGGACCTGCGGCACACCTACGTGGTCGCCGCGTCGAACGAGGCTGTTCCCTTCGCAAAGGTCGCCGAGGCCAACGCCCGCGCCGGGCGGGGCCGTCTCGTGCTCCACGTCATGCCCCCCGGCGAATTCCGCGACTGGATCGACGCCAGCGAGAGCATCCTCCTGACGGACGACTTCGTGCCCGTCGACAACCTGCTTGCCCCCCTGTTCGTAGAGGACGGCTAGAGGCCTCTGCCTACGGCCTGGCGGCCTGCGAGACTGCGACCTCCTCGACGGCGGCGGCTGGCACCCAGCCCTGGAGGCTGCCCCCCGGCAGGGCGATCCTTGCCCACGCCCCGCGCTTCTCGACCAGCCCCGTCTCGGTTCCGGCGTGCAGCGTGAACTCCGGCGTGTAGCGGCTGCCCGGCCCGCTCACCACGTCGACCTCCTCCGCCACGATGACCGCCTCGCGGTCGGTGGAGTCGACGTAGAGCCTCACCCCGAGCGAGCCGCCTCCCAGCAGGAGCAGAGCCGCGGTCACCACAACAGCCGGCTTCATCCACGCGAGCCACCTGCGGGGTCCGACCATCATCATCAGCAGGCAGGACGCGAACAGGAGCCAGAAGGCCAGCGCGACGGCCCCCAGCTCGCCGGTGGTGACCCGGGAGAGCAGGGAGCTTGCGAGTTTCACGAGGGGCGCCTCGCCGGACTCCAGTACGTCCAGGGTCTGGCTGCGGGCGAAGTCGAGGTTGGCCCGGATGTCGCCGTCCCTCGGCGAGATCCGTTCGGCACGCAGGTAGTTGAGGATGGCCCGGCCGGTGTCGCCGCCCTTGAAGTAGGCGTTGCCCAGGTTGTAGTAGAGCGCGGGGTCCCCGTAGCCCTTGTCGACCAGCTGCTGGTACGACCGCGCCGCCTGCTCGTAGTGTCCCCCCTCGTAGAGCGCATTCGAGGCGGCCATGGCCTCGACGTCGGCCGGTCCCTGGGCCGACGTAGCCACAGGCAGGGCAGCCAGCGCCGCCGCGGCTATGAGCGCGCACACGCGCTGGATTCCCGCCTTCGCGGGAATGACGGATCGCCTCACGGGTTGATCTCCTGCTCCAGGTCCGTGATGAGCCGGCGCACCTCGTCGATGAGGCTGTCGCTCTCGGGGCCGGCCCCGGGAGCAAACCTCGCGCCCTCGGACAGGCTCAGGGCGTCGAGCACCCGCCCGACGAGCGTTTCGCCGGCCCCGCGCTCGGACAGCACGTCGGCCAGCGTGGCCTGGGTCATACCCGCGATGCTCTGTCCCAGCATGTCGCCGAGGTATGCGCTCAACGCCGCGTCCGCCCTGTCCGCGGGGCTGTCGTCGCCCCCGGTGTAATCGATAGACTTCATGGCGTTCCGGTAGGCGGCCCGCCTCCGCAGCTCGACGGGATCGCGCCGCCGGCCCCTGTACAGCTTCAGGCCCCCTGCCAGGGCGATGGCGGCCAGCGGCGCAGCCCATCCCAGCCTGTAGGCGATGTCGCCGGTGATGGGAGACTCATACGGACGCAGCTCGCTCGGCGCAGGCTTGATGTGCCTGATGTCGGACCCCAGCCGCTCGACCTCGTCCCGTTCTGACATTAGCGGCTGAGCCTCCTGTCCCGGGGACGGCGCAATCGTGAGCGGTATGGGCTCCGTCGCGACCGTCCGGTACTCCTCGGCGAAGGGGTCGAAGTAGGAGAACGGGATGGCCGGTATCGTGAAACTGCCCGGAGCGGTGGGGACGTAGACGCGCTCTATCGTCCGGATGCCCATCAGGTCGCCGTCGGTTATCTGCGTGTCGACCGCGGACTCGCCCTCGAATGAGCGCCAGCCGGGCAGCTCAGGAAGCTCGGGCTCGGTCAGCGCCTCCAGGTTGCCCCTGCCGGTGATGAACATGGACAGGGTGAGGGGCTCGTTGGCTGCGGCGGGTCCGTCCTTTATCCTTGCCGCCACCTTGTAGTCGCCCACAGCCCCGCGAAAGTCGTCAGGCTCGCCGCCGGGCAACGGCCGGACTTCCAGCTCGACAGGATCCGTCTCCAGCGTCCTCCCACTCCTGAAAACGCTGGGGGGTACCGAGATGGTGGAGGGCTCGATGGTGACGGCCCCTTCGACGGCCGGGAAGATCAGCGTGTTCACCTCCATGCCCCTGTAGCGCCGGGTGCCAACGATGTCCCTTATCTCCCGCCAGAACGGGTCCTCCCTGTGCCAGAAGCCCGTGAACTCCGGCGGTTCGTACCCCTGGGGCCGGGCAAAGAACCCATAGACGCTAAGGAAGCTGAAGGTGTACGTGACCTGCTGGCCAAGGTAGGGCGAGGCGTTGTCCACGTCTGCCGACACCAGGAATGCGTCCTGCTCGTCGGCGGGTGACAGGCCGGGGAGGACGAAGGGGGTTGGCGCCGGCCTTGGGGCGGGCCGGCCGGTCCCGGTCCGCGTGATCTCAACCTCTATCGGCTCAGTCTCGTAGGTCCGTCCTCCGATCTCGACCGAGACGGGACCGATGGTGTGCGCGCCGATCCTGGTCGGCTGGAGCCTGTAGTAGTTCACTGCCTTGGTGGCGATCGCGTTGTTGTAGTTGGTGATCTGGTGTGCCTGGGACCGAGAGATAACATCGGCCCAGTCCATGGGCGAAAGGTTGGGCTCGGGCACACTTGTCGAACCCGTGACGGTAACCGTCAGGGTGAATACCTCGTCGATGGATATCCGGTCGTAGTCCACCTCGGCCGAGACCGGCGAGTCCTGCGCGGACGCCGGACTCGCCAGCACAACCAGCGACCCCAGCGCCGCCAGGGCGAGAATCAGAGTCGCGTGGACTCTTGCGTTCACCAGTCCCGCTCCGGCGGGGATGAGGGCACGAACTGCCGCTGCAGGTAGCCCTGGAGGGTCTCCGGGTTCTGGCCGACCGCCTCCAGGAACTGGAGGGCTTGGCCGGGCGTCATCTCCTGCTGCTCCTGTGGGGTACCCGGCCGCTCGGGCAGGGGGCTCTCCTGTTCCGAGCCGTCGCCGCGCTGCTCCCCTTCGGGGTCCTCGCCGACGCCCTCCCTGTCGCCGTCGGGCCCCTCCTGCTCGTCGTCGCCTTCTTCGTCGGGCTGGTCGGGCGAGCCGGGCTGGTCTCCCTCTCCCTGCGGGTCCTGCTGTTGCTGCTGCTGTTCCTGCTGCTGCTGTTCCTGCTCCAGCTCCTCAATCCTGCGCAGGGCAAGCTCCAAGTTGTGCTTGGCGTCCTCGGCGTCCGAGTCCTCCTTCAGCACCTCCTTGTACTGATCGATGGCCTTCCTGTACTGGTCTCTGGCCTCCTGGTACTGGTCGACGGCCATCCTCTCCTCCCCCAACTGGAACAGGACGTTTCCCAGGTTGAACTGCGTGCTGGCAGCAAGGCCGTCAGGAAGGCTCTCCTCGTCCATGTTGTACGCGTCAAGCAGCGCCCTGTCGAGGTCTTCCGCTGATTCCTCGTACTCCTCCAGCTTGTACTGGGCGCCGGCGGAGTTATAGTCGGGCTCCGGCCGGCCTGGCCGCTTCTGGCTCACCTCTTCGAATCCGTCGAGAGCCTGCTCGTACTCCTCGTTTTCGAAGGCGTTGTTGGCATACGTGGTTGCCGGGTCCGGCCGCTCGTACGCCAACAGCGCGGCGAGGAGGGTCAGGAGGGACGCCGCCAAAGTGCACAGCAGCAGGATGACCGAGGCATCGGCTCGTATGCGGGTCATGCCACCTCCTCCGCGGCCCGCCGGCGCCACGGCAAGGCAACGACACGGTCCGGCAGCGCTTCGATCGCGATCAGCAGGAGCACGGCCAGGGCCAGGAATATCTGGAACCTCTCGATGTTCAACGTCTCGAACTCTGCCTCGACCGTCTCCTTCTGCAGGGAGTCGAGCTCCTCGGCGAGACCCTCCATCGCGCCGGGGGCCGATGCCCTGTAGTACCTGCCGCCGCCCAGCCGGGCGATCTGCCGCAGTGTGGGCTCGTCCAGCCTCGAAAGGACGAGGTTGCCGTCCGCGTCGCGTTTCATGCCGGTCTGGCGGCCCCACTGGTCGAACTCCGGGATCGGCTCCCCGGCGGCGGACCCGAACCCAACGGTGTATATGACCACGCCGGACCTCTCGGCCGCCTCGGCGACCGCCTCGAACGGGTCGCCTTCCAGGTTCTCGCCATCCGTCATCAGGATTATCACCTTCTGGCCCGGCCGCGTGTAGTCGAAGGCTGACAGGGAGGTCGAGATGGCCTTGTCGATAGCCGTCCCCGGACGGGAAATGAGCCCGGGGGCAGCCTCCTCCAGGTATGTCCTGGCGGCTGTGTAGTCGAAGGTAAGGGGGGACTGCAGGAAGGCCGCGCCTGAGAAGAGCACCAGCCCGACCTCGTCGCCGTCCAACTGGTCCAGGAGGCTGGAGACCTCCAGCTTGGCCCGCTCCAGGCGGCTGGGCCTGACGTCCTCGGCGAGCATGCTCTTGGACACGTCGAGGGCGACGACGGCCTGCACGCCCTGCTTCTCCAGCACCTGCACGTCGCTCCCCCATTGGGGGCGTGCGAAGGCTATCGCGGCCAGCACGAGGGCGAAAAGCCACAGGACGTTCCTGGCCGTCCGGCTGCGCCCGCTGACGGCGGCGCTCAGCCTCGCTATGAGGTCCGGGTCGCCCAGCCTGGATATGGCCGTCCTGCGCCGGTGCGAGACCCAGACGCCGAAGAGCACGAGCGCCGGTACCAGAGCCAGCAGGTAGAGGTAGTCTGTGTGTTCGAAGGTCATGCTACGGTATCCGCCGGAATATGGTGTTGCGGGCCAGCAGCTCCAGCAGCATCAGGGCGATGGCGGGCCCCAGGAGCCACCCGGCCAGCTCCGTGTACTTCGTGTATTGGCTGACTTCGATCTGGGACTTCTCGAGCTGGTTGATCTCCTCGTAGGTCCGGCGCAGCCCCTCCGAGTCCTCGGCACGGAAGTACCGCCCGCCCGTCGTCGCGGCGATCTCCCGCAGCGTCTCCTCGTCCAGGTCGCTCTGCTGCCTCACTATGCGGGTGCCAAATCGCGTACGCTGGGGCACCGGCACCAGGCCCGGGCGGCCCGCCCCGATGGTGTAGACCTTGATGTCCAGTGCCTTGACCGCAAGGGCAGCGGTGCCCGGATCGATGAACCCGGTGTTGTTTGCGCCGTCCGTCAGCAGGATTATCACCCGGCTCTCGGCTTCCGAGTCTTTGAGCATGTTCGCCGCGGTCGCCAGCCCATGGCCGATCGCGGTCCCATCGTCGATGCTCAGCTCGGTCGCGAGCTTCACCTCGTCCAGCAGGGTCTTGAAGAAGGCGTGGTCCACGGTCGGCGGGCTCTGGATGAACGAGTCGCTTGCGAAGACGACCAGGCCCAGCCGGTCGTACGGCCGCTCCTCAACGAAGTCCGAGATCACCGTCTTCGCAGCCTCCAGGCGGTTCCTGGGCTCGAAGTCCAGGGACGACATGCTGCCCGATATGTCCAGCGCCAGGGCGATGTCCACGCCCTCGCCCTGTACGATTTCGCGGGCCTCCGTGGCCTGGGGCCGCGCCAGCGCAACTATGGCGAGGGCCAGGGCGAGCAGCCTGACGGCGAAGAGCAACGGCCTCAGCGTCAGCCGCCAGGACCGTCCGGCGCCGACTGCCATGGACGTGTCGGCATAGCGCATCCCGGCGGGCCTGGCCCACCGGCTGAACAGCCAGGGCAGGGCGGCCAGCAGCGGCACGACGACCAGCAGAACCAGCACCCACGGGGTCGCAAAGTGGAGGTTCATGCCCCCGCCCCCGCAAGCTGTCCGCCCTCCGGCTCAGGCGGGGTGTCGGCCGGCCGGACCATCTCCAGTATCTCCCGGGCCCTGCCGACCATCAGGCCCGCCTCGTGCTCGTCGGGCTCCAGGCCGGTGAACTTCACTATGTCGCAGTCGACGAACAGCCACCGCATCTCGACTGCGCCATCGGCGTTTATGTCCGCCGCGTTCACCTCCGCTTGTATCTCGGATGTCGTCCTGTCCAGGGCCGGTATGCCGAACTCGCCTTCGAGGTACGTCCTTATCACGTTACCGACCAGTGTGTAGTGCTCTTTGAAGCGGCCGCCCGCCGGGAGACGTAAGCCCTCGATCCGCTGGAGCTCCTCCATCGCGGCGTCGTAGGGGTGTATGAACACGGGCTCCGGTGGCCGGGGTCTGAGCAGCAGGTAGAGCCCCCAGACGGCCAAGCCGATGGCGGTGAGGCCTGCTACTATCCACGGCCAGTTTCCAGGGGCTCCGGGATTCTCCAGGTTCAGTAGCGGGACCTCCATCTCTGTAGGAGGCCGGATGTCCTTAGGCTCGTCGTCGTCCTCGGGCAGCACCGGGATTACGTTCAGTGGACGCGGGAGGGCAGGGACAGGCTGGTCGAGGATAGTGCCCTGCGAGTCCACGACTTCAACTATCAGTGGGGGAAGCTCATGCTCGCCCGGTGCAAAGAGAACGACTTCAATGGTCTTGCTGGTCACAAGTCTTCCGTTTTGCTCGGTAGTTGCCGCGGGGGACTGGGAGATCACCTCGAACACTTCGTCCCATTGCACGGGTGGTTGCGGGAGAGTGATCTGGCTCGTGGGTGGGTGAGTGACCTTGATTTCTATTGTGACGGGTCGGCCCACCGTTATCTCGCCCAAGCTTAGGAGGCCGTCGGGCAAGACGTCGGTGTACGCAGTGACCTCTACATTGGTGCTGCCCTCCTCCTGGGCGTGGACGTCGCCGCCCGCCGCCCATAGCACGGCAGCGAGCACGACAAGCGGCAGCACCCCTCGTGCCCAACCCATCCCACTTCTCAATTCACCATTCAACATTCTCAATTCTCTACCGCGACAGCCTGCGCGACCGGGCCTTGAAGAAGGCGCTGAGGCCCGCCACGTAGTCCCTGTCCGTCATCACCTGCACCCGGTCGACGCTGAGGCCGGCGAACAGCTGCCTCTTCGCCTCCTCGTGGCCGTCGACCCTTGCGCCGAACGCCTCGCGCCACCGCTTGCTGCTGGTGTCCACCCAGCTCAGCACGCCCGTCTCCGCGTCCTCCAGCGCCACGAGCCCAACGCTGGGGATCTGCCGCTCCAGCGGGTCCCCCAGGTCCACCGCGACCACGTCGTGCCGCTGGTTCGTCGTCGCCAGCGACCGGCGGTAGCTCTCCGTGTCGAGCAGGAAGTCCGACACCAGGAATACGATGCCCTTTCGCTTGAGCACCAGGTTGATAGTGTCCAGGGCGAGGCGGATATCGGTGCCTCGCCCCTGGGGCTGGAACACCAGCATCTCGCGGATGAGCCGCAGGACGTGCCGCCTCCCCTTGCGGGGCGGTATGAGCAGCTCGACCCGGTCCGTGAATATCAGCAGCCCAACCCTGTCGTTGTTGGTCGTCGCGGCGAAGGAGAGGACGGCCGTCAGCTCGGCCGCCAGGTCGCGCTTGAACTGGCCCGACGAGCCGAAGTCGCCCGAGCCGCTCGCGTCGACGACGAGCATCACCGTCAGCTCCCGCTCCTCGTGGTAGCGCCGCACGTACGGCGTGCCCATCCTGGCAGTCACGTTCCAGTCGATGCGCCGCACCTCGTCGCCGGGGGAGTAGAGGCGCACCTCGTCGAACTCCATCCCCTGGCCCTTGAAGATGGAGTGGTAGTCGCCCGCGAAGGTGTCCTGGACCAGGTGGCGGGTGCTGATCTCTATCTGGCGAATCTTGCGAAGCAGTTCCGGCGTCAGCATTTCGAGCCGACCTCCGGCGCAGCCTCGGCGGCTGTCATTCCGAACGCAGCGGAGCGAAGTGAGGAATCTGAGGAATCTAAGGACGTCGTTCTAGAGCAACGTCCTCGTCTCCTAACCAGCCCCGGTGGACTCACGACAAGGACCTTAGATTCCTCCCTGCGGGCGGAATGACACACAGTGACGCGGTCGGAATGTGCGCAGGAACCTATGTGCTGCCAGTCCATTGCCACGGCTCTAGGGCACCTCGACGTGGTCGAGTATCCGCTGGACGATGTCGTCGCTCGTGACCTCCTCGGCCTCCGCCTCGTAGGTCGTGATGACCCTGTGCCGCAGCACGTCGGGCGCGAGCTGCTTTATGTCCTCCGGCGTGACGTAGCCCCGGCCCTTGACGAAGGCGTGGGCCCGGGCCGCCTCGATCATGAATATGCTCGCCCTGGGGGACGCCCCGTAGGCGATGAGCTGCGGCAGGTCCTCGAGCGCCTCACCCGTCGGGTGGCGCGTCGCCGCCACGATGTCCAGGACGTACTCCTTGATCTTCTCGTCCACGTAGATCCTGCGCACCATGTCCCTGGCCCCCACTATCTGCTCCGGGCTGATGACGGCATTCACGTCGGTCCACTCATCGCCCGTGACCAGGTCTACGATGCTCCGCTCCTCCTCGCGCCCGGGGTAATCGACCAGCACCTTGAGCATGAACCGGTCCACCTGGGCCTCGGGCAGAGGGTAGGTCCCCTCCTGCTCGATGGGATTCTGGGTCGCCAGCACCAGGAAGGGCTCGTCGAGCTTGAACATCTCGCCGCCGATCGTCACCTGCCGCTCCTGCATGGCCTCCAGCAACGCGCTCTGGACCTTGGCGGGGGCGCGGTTGATCTCGTCTGCGAGGACCAGGTTGGCGAAGATGGGCCCCGTGTGGACGCTGAACTCTGTCGTCCTCGGGTTGTATATCTGTGTGCCCAGCAGGTCGGCGGGCAGCAGGTCCGGCGTGAACTGCACGCGCGAGAACCGGGCGTCGATGCCCTCCGCCACCGTCTTCACCAGCAGCGTCTTGGCCAGCCCGGGCACGCCCTCCAGCAGGATGTGCCCGTTCGCCATGAGTGCCACGAGCACCCGGTCGACCAGGGCGTCCTGCCCGACTATGACCTTGCGTATCTCGGTCATCAGGCCATCGAGGAAGGCCGCTCCCTGTTCCACCTCTTCGTTCATCTGCCGGACGGTTGCCAGTTCCATTTAGCCTCTCCATGTGCAAGGCGAGCGTGCCCACGGCTCTCACAGGCCGCGGGCGCTCGCCCGGTAGTCCAATTCTACGACACTCAATGGGTACAACGAACGAACGGCCCATCGCGTTAGGGCTGGGGCGATAGAACGTGCGAAACCGCATTGGCTATAATGCCCGTACAGGTACCAGGCGGTACTGAGGCGGACCCACCTGATGCAAACGCGCCACCCATCGAGCCCTCGCTACTGATGGACCAGCCCAGCAAGCTAAGTCTCGCAGCGAAGTACGTTGCCGAGGACAGGCTGCTCCTGGCCAGCGTCTTCGCAGCCATCCTCGTCGCGGTCACCCTGAGCGCCGGCGCGCCCGTATACCTTCGCTCCCTCGAGCAGCTCGCGTTCGAGACCGCGCTCCGCAGGCTGCCCGAGAAGGCCGTGCAGGTCCACGTGCTTGGGCCCAGCACTGTCCTGGCCCACTCCGCCGTGGGCGCCGCCGACGAGGCCCTGGCTGAGGCGCTGAACGGGACCATCGCGGGGGCTTACGTGGGTCACGCCAAGTACCTGAGGGGCCCACGCCAGCTCGTCGGCCACCCCGAGCACCCCATCCCTGAACAGGGAGTCGCCGACATCACGATAACACGCGGCTTCCTCCATCACCTCTCGGGCCTGGAGAGCCACGTCCGCGTCCTGGAGGGGCGCATGCCGGCCGACGTGGTCGATAGGACGCCGGAAGGCCCCGAGCTGGAGGCCGTCGTGTCGGAGGAGGTGGCCGACGGATTCGAGGTGCAGGTCGGAGACGTTATGAGGCTGAGGCCCTCCGTGGAGGCGCGGAACGAGATACTGGCCCGCATCGTCGGCGTCATCGAGATCGGCGATCCCGACTCCGAGTACTGGCGGTTCGCGGGCGTGTACATGGAGACGCCGCCGCTGGAGCTGAACCTCCCCACGGGGTTCGAGGAGACTCTCCCAGACGGCGTGGACGTCCCAGAGGTCCACATGCTCCCCATGTTCGCAACGGAATGGGCCATGATCGAGGCGGTCACGGCCGCATACCCGGGGTCGCTGGCCAAGCCCAACTGGTTCATTCTCCTCGACAAGGAGGGGGTGGCCGGCTGGCCGGTGGCCGAAGCCGAGCGGCGGATGGCGGACTTCCGCGACTCGATCATAGCGGCCATGCCTGGCTCCGCCGCGACCGCGTCGGGCGTAAGGAACCTCATAGACGACCTCCAACGGCGCGGCTTCCTCACCCAGGTGCCCATGCTCGTGCTCATGCTGCTCACCGTGATCACCGTGCTGTTCTTCATGGTGATGATGGTCTCGTACATAGTGAGCAGCCGGGAGAGCGACGCCTCGCTGCTGCGCTCCCGCGGCGCGGGCATAGTCGAAGTGCTGCGGCTCTACGCCCTGGAGGGCGCTGTCATGGTGGCCGTGGCCGCTGTGGCCGGGCCGTTCCTGGCCCTGGGCGCGGTTGCCCTGAGCGGCCGGCTCCCCAACTTCGGCGACCTGACCCTGGGCACCCTGCTGACCGTGCGGTTCGACTACTGGCCCTTCATCCTGGCAGCGGCAGCCGGGCTCGTATGCCTTGCGATACTCGTGGGTCCTGGCACGGCTGGCGCGCGCATGGGCCTGCTCGTCCACAAGCTGCGCTCATCCCGCCCGCCGACCGTGCCCTTCTTTCACAGGTACCACCTGGATGTAGCCCTGCTCGTGCTGGGCGGGCTGGTCTTCTGGGAGCTGAACGCGCGGGGCAACGTCGCGTCCGGCGGCCTGTTCGAGGCGGCCGAGATCAACGAGACGCTGCTCGCCGCCCCGGTGCTGCTCCTGGTCGTAGTAGCGCTCCTGTTCATGAGGCTGTTCCCGCTGCTCATCAGGTACGTCAGCGGCGAGTCGCCGGGCCTGGTCCACCTGCTGGCCTTCCTCTCCGCCGCCGGACTTGCGGCGGGAGCGGCGGCGCAGGGCATACTCGGGGACGGCGGCTCGGACTGGCCCGTGCACTCGTCCCTCGCCGTGCTGGTCGGCCTGGCATACTGGGCCACCCTGCGCGCCCGTGGCACGTACGCCAGGGTCCTGGGCCTTGTGGCGCAGGCCGTCCCGGCCGCTGCGCTCCTTGTCCTGCGGCCGCCCGATGCCGCCGACCCGCTCACAGTGCTAGCCATCGGCCTCGCGGCGCTCGTGCCGGCGCAGCTCCTCTTCGACCTGCTCGGCATGGTCGTGCGGCGCCTGCCGGTCTGGCTGTCCCTGGGCCTCGTCCGAATGGCGCGCAGCCCGCTGCAATACTCCTGGCTAATCCTGCTCCTTGTACTGGCGACGGGCCTGGCCATATTCGCGACGACGGTCGGCGGGACTCTGGAGACGAGCCACACCCACAGGGAGCTGTACGAGTCGGGCTCGGACCTCCGCGTGGCCGGCTTCACCGCACACCGCGCGGGCGGCCTGCAGGGACTGCTGGCCCGCTACCTGTCTACGCCCGGAATCGAGAACGTCGCGCTCGGGTATCGGTCCACCGGCACCATCGGCCCCGTCCAGTTCGAGCTGCTGGGCCTGGAGCCCGACCGGCTGGGAGGCGACATGCTCTGGTACAGGGGCGACTTCTCCGAGCTGCCTATCGAGGGCGTTCTCTCGCAGCTCGGCGCGGACCAGCGAAGGCCAAGGCTGACCCTGCCGGAGGGCTCGGTCTCGATCAGCGCGTGGATCAGGCCCATCGCGCACCATCCGCAGGCCGAGCTTTGGTTCGCCGTGCACGATCACGTGACCTTCCCGTCCCAGATCAAGCTGGGCCAGATGATCGGCAACGACTGGCAGCTCATGACAGCCGAGATACCTGAGCACATCACCCCGCCCATAACGCTGCTCGCCCTGCAGATCGCCGAACCCTCGTTCCTGTTCGGGCTCGAAACGCCCGGCGCGCTCCTAGTCGACGACATCCACGCAACGACTGCCGACGGTTCGGCGCACGTGCTTGAGGACTTCGAGGGCGACCTGCACTGGACCCCGATCATCGCGGCGGACATCTCGTCCGACCGGTTCGCGATCACAGCCGACGACGCCCGGGTCGGGAGCCGGTCGGGCGCCCTCGTCTTCGGGAGCGATACGGACCAGGGCTACCGCGGCTTCTACAGCAACCCCAACCCAGGCGCGATGCCCGTGGTGGCGAGCACGGCCCTCCTGGAGGCGGCAGGAGCCCAGGTCGGCGATACCTTCGTCGCCAGGATCAGCGGCAGGCGGATGCCCGTCGTCATCACGGGCGCGGTCGACTACTTCCCGACCCTGGACCCCGCCGGCGGACGGTTCCTGCTGACCGACATGGACAGCGTCCTGAGGCATCTCAACGTGCTCGGCTCCGCCCACAGGTTCGAGCCCAACGAGCTGTTCGTGACGACTTCGGACCTCACCCACGAAGCGGTCCGCACCGAGGTCGACGAGATCGTGGGCCGGGCGGGAGTCGTCGTGGACGGCGTGGCCAACCTCGACGCGCTGCGGCTCGATCCCTTCGTCACGGCGGGCTGGCGGCCAATGGTACTGCTCTCGCCGCCCGTAGCCGTGCTCGTCTCGGCCCTGGGCTACCTGGCGTATCTGCTGCTGCTGTCCAGGCGGAGCGGCGGCGAGATGGGGATGCTCCGCACCATCGGCGTCTCACGCCGCCAGCTCATGGGCCTCCTGACCTTCGAGAACGTCATGATCGCGGGCGTCGGCATCGGCCTGGGCAGCTGGGCCGGCTTCCAGGCCAGCGCCATGATGGTCGCGCCGCTCGTGGTGACCGAGACGGGCAGGGCAGTCGTCCCGCCCTTCCACCTGCTCACCAACTGGGCGCTCATGGCCCCCACCTACGCCGCCCTCACGCTCGTCCTCGCCGCCGCCCTATTCATACTGGCCCGCAGCATCTGGCGCATCCACCTCGGCAGCATCACCCGCCTGGAGGCGAATTGAACACATGCACAGTCGTCTTGGCTCTGGAACGTGCCTCTCAGGCCCGGCATCCCTGGGTGCTATGATGGCCTCTGCAGTCACGGCTGGCTTAGAACCCAAGTAGTCGGCAGCCGTAATGCCTCCGAAAGTACGTGAGTTGATAGCTGACCTTGAGCGGGCAGGGTTCGTGAACCGAGGAGGGCGTGGCAGTCACCGGAACTTTGTGCATCCCAGAGTGTCCGGACCCACTACGGTATCCGGAAGGTTGGGTGAGGATGCCAAGAACTATCAGATTAGAGCCGTACGAGCAGCAATAGAGGAGTCCAGGAAATGAAGGACAGCGCGAGGTACGTAAAGCTTGTCGAGTGGTCCGATGAGGACCAATGTTACGTGGGAAGCGCGCCTGGTCTGATCTATGGCGGCTGTCATGGTACCGACGAAAAGGCGGTATTCGACGAGCTCTGCCAGATAGTGGAAGAGGCGATCCTGCTCTATCGGGAGGACGGCAAGCCACTGCCGCCGCCAACGTCCGGGCGTGACTACGCAAACAGGCTAGCCCATGGCATCGCGTAACTGATTCGCATAACGGGCCAGCCGGGGCCCAGTTCCGAACATCGGAGCAGCTCGCTCTTCCGAAAGACCTATGACTGAAACCGCGCCTAACATAGCCTCCCGCGCCTTCCGCATCCTCGCGCGGCTGGCGGTCGTGTGGCAGCTCGTGATCAGGCGCAGCCTCTCGAACTGGCGCCTGCTCTCGTCCGTCGTCATCGGCGTGCTGCTCGCTTCGTCCCTGATGGCCGGGACGGTCATATACTTCGACGCCCTGCGCGAGACGGCCCTCAAGAGCACGCTCGCCCAGGCTGCGCCCACCGACCTCGACATAGTCCTCCAGTCGACGCGTGGCCCAACGACGCAGGACGAGTACCTGCGGCTGAACGACGCTGCGGTGGACGAGATCAACGGCCGCGTCTCGTGGATGCTGAAGGGGTCCGTCCGCGCGGGCCGCTCGCCCACCATGTTCCTCGCGCGGCCCGGCATGGTGGAGCAGGCTGGGAGCGATAACTCCCGCACCTACTTCGTATTCATAGACGGTCTCGCCGACAACGTCGAGGTGGCAGAGTGGGGCCGCCTGCCGACCGGCGAGGCTTTGCATGGGCCCGGCGAGCCCCCGAAGGTCGAGGCCGTGGTACCCCGGGAGGCCGCCGAGCTGTTCGGCGTGGGCGTCGGCGACAGCCTGGTCGCAGTGCCAACGTGGACCGACGACGCCCCGTTCGTCAACGTCGTCATCAGCGGAGTTTTCGACCGCGCCGGCCCCGGCAGCGAGCTGTGGCATCTCGACTCGGTGATGGCTACGGCGGCGGGCGAGGAGTTCCGCACGATCCCGTTCTACGTCACCGAGTCGGCGTTCCTGAACGTGGTGGGCCCGCCGCTCCTGAAGATGGACAGCACCTACTACTACCTGCTCGACGTGGACGAGGGCCGCCTGGACGCTGGAAACGCGCCCATAGCCGCGGCGAATCTCCTGAACCTCGGCGCACACCTGGACACCACGCTTAACGAGTACCTGCAGGCGACGACCCTGGACGACGAGATTCGCCGGTACGACCGGAGGCTCTTCTTCAGCAAGCTGCCCATGTACATGGTGCTGGCCCTGATCGGCGTCGTGGTCCTCTACTACGTAGCCACGCTCTCGTCGCTGGTCGTGGAGACCCGGCGGAACGAGGTGGTGCTGCTCAGGAGCCGCGGCGGAAGCTTCCCCCAGGTGCTGGTCGTGTTCGTGCTCGAAGGGCTGACCATCGCGGTCCTGGCGACCGTGGCGGCGCCCCTCGTCGCCGCGGGCGCGATCAGCCTGATGGGGCTGACGCCGGCCTTCTCCGACCTGACCGGCGGCTCCCTGCTCGACGTCCGCCTGTCCACGACGTCGTTCATGCTCGGCGCGGTCGGCGGTGTCCTGGGCCTGGTCGCCCTCGTCCTGCCGGCCTTCCAGGTGTCGCGCACGGGCGTCATACGCCACAGGCAGGAGGCTGCGAGGCCGACGGCGCAGCCGGCCTTCCAGCGCTACTACGTCGACGTGCTGCTGCTCATCGTCAGCATCTACCTGTTCAGGCAGCTCACGGAGCAGGGATCGGTCGTCGCCACAGATTTGCTGGGAGAGTCGGCGGTCAGCGAGCTGCTCCTGGCACTTCCCGGGCTGACACTCATAGCCGCGGCGGTGGTGCTGCTCCGCATATTCCCCATTGCAATGAACCTGGCAGGCAGGCTGCTTTCCGGCTCGATACCGGCGGGCCTGGTCATGGGCATATGGCAGATGGCGCGGAGCCCGACCCACTACGCCCGGCTCTCCCTGCTGCTCATCCTGGCGGCGGGCCTCGGCATATTCGCGTCCAGCTTCGGCGCGACCCTCGACAGGAGCTTCCTGGAGCGAGTGCTCCACTCCACGGGCGCGGACGTGAAGGTCGAGGGCATACAGGGCCGCGATTTCACGGACGCGGGAGCGGCGGCCCTGGCGGCCGAGTACGACGAAGTGGCGGGCGTCGACACGGCCACCGCGGTCCTGAGGAAGACAGGGCAGGAGCTCTCGAGGCTCACTGGAGTCCCCTTCGAGATGTTCGGCGTCGACCCGGCCGCGTTCGGCTACGTGGCGTTCTTCCGCGAGGACTACGCGGGCGAACAGATCGAGACCCTGCTGCAGAGGCTCGAACAGTCCCCGCCCGCTGGGCTGGATCTGCCTGCGGGCGCGGAGTCGCTCGTCGTGCGGGTCAAGCCGGACCGCCCGCACCCGGGCGTCAGGGTGACGGCTCAGACTAGGGACGCCGCCGGCGTGTTCAGGACCATCTCCCTGGACAGGCTCGAGTCCGGCGAGTGGACGGATCTCTCCGCGGACCTGTCCGAAGGCGTGGGGCGGGCGCCCGTGTCGCTCGTCTCCCTGCGGATTCACGAGACGGACCCCTTCCTGGACCTGCAGGCCGGATCCCTGCTGATCGACGAGATCAGCGTCTCGACGCCGGCCGGCCCCGTTACCCTGGAGTCCTTCGACACAGTCGACTGGACGCCTCTCCTGGGTACGGACGAGGCCATATCGGACGCCGTCAGGCCCGCCAGCGAAGTCCTGCCTGGCGAGACAGGCTCGGTCATCTTCACCTGGTCCGAGGGGTCGCCGCAGAGCATCCGCGGCATATTCAAGGGGTCCGGGCGGGCCCCGATACCCGCCCTTGCGAGCACGGCGCTCATCCAGGACACCGGGCACGCCGAGGGCGATGAGTTCGAGGTGCTCGTCGCGGGCCACCGGGTCCCCGTCGTCCTCGCGGGTGTCGTCGACCTGTTCCCCACGGTGGCGTCGCGAGACGGACGCTACCTCGTCACCGACATCGACGCGCTCACCGGGTACGTCAACATGGCGGCTCTCGGCGACGGTCTCGCGCCAAACCAGGTGTGGCTGGTCTCGTCCACTGAGGGCGCGGACCGCGCCAGCCTGCTGGAGAGGGTGGGAATCCTCGGAGGCCCCTCGACCGTAGTCTTCGACAGGGAGCGGCGCCTGGAGGAGACCAGGGTCGACCCCCTCGTGAACGCCGGCTGGAGGTCGCTGCTATTCCTGTCGTTTGCCGCCGTCCTGATCCTGAGCTGCATCGGATTCCTCGTACACGCTTACGTCTCCTACCGGAACCGCCTCGTCCAGTTCGCCCTAATGAGGACCGTTGGCGTGTCGGTTTCCCAATTGATTACAATGGTCTGGATAGAGCAGGCCATGGTCGTGGCAGTTGGCATGGCCCTGGGCACGTGGATGGGGGCGCGCCTCGGCGCGGTGATCATGCCGTTCCTGGGTCACGACGACTGGGGAGACCGGGTTGTGCCGCCGTTCACGACCGAAGTAGACTGGGCGGCGCTCCTCGCCACCTACGGGCTGATGTTCGCGGTATTCGCGGTCATCACCCTGGGGCTGGTGTGGCTGATCCGGAGGATTTCCGTACATTCGGTACTGAGACTGGGCGATGCATAGCATGAGCCGGACAACTATGGCGCATACAGTCGCCGCTAGCCGTGATACCCTAGACGAAACCGACACCATACGACCGCTCCGGCGGGAGCGCCTGAAGACCTGAGGACAACTGAAATGACGACCTCGAACAACGCGTACATCGTCTGCGAGGACCTGTTCAAGATCTACAAGATCGCCGACCTGGAGGTGGTGGCCCTGCGGGGCCTCGACCTGGTGGTCGATCACGGCGAGGTGGTCGCCATCGTGGGGGCCAGCGGCAGCGGCAAGACGACCCTGCTCAACATCCTGGCCGGCTACGATTCGCCCTCAGCCGGCAAGGTCACCGTCGGGGAGAAGGACCTGCTCCGCATGACCGGCAAGGACGTGGAGCTGTACCGGCGAGAGGACGTGGGGTTCGTCTGGCAGCAGACCAGCCGGAACCTGTTCCCATATCTCACTGCCCTGGAGAACGTCGCCCTGCCGATGATGTTGACCAACCTGCCGTCGAAGGAGCGCCGCACCAGGGCCGAAGAGCTCCTGGAGCTGATGGGGATGGGCCATCGCATGGGCCACACCCCAGAGAAGCTGTCGGGCGGAGAGCAGCAGAGGGTGGCCATCGGTGTCGCACTTGCCAATCACCCCCCGCTCCTGCTCGCCGACGAGCCGACCGGCGAGCTCGACGACGCCACGGCGGGCGAGATTCTGGACCTGTTCGGCACCGTGAACCAGGAGCTCGACACCACCATCGTAATCGTCACCCACGACCCCGACATCGCGTATAAAGTCGGGCGCGTCGTGCTTGTCCGAGATGGCAAGACTTCGACGGAGATCAGGCGCAGGGTGAGCTTCCAGCGCATCACCGGCGACGCGGAGGCCGACGCAGCCCTCGAGGAGTTCACGCTGGTGGACGGCGCGGGCAGGGTACAGATCCCCAGGGAGATGCTGGAAGAGCTGAAGATCAAGGAGCGCGCCCGGCTGGTGGTCGAGGACGGCAAGCTGACCGTAGTATCTGGCGACTGAGCACCCTGCTCCTACTCGTGTCCCTTCCCCCTGAGGGGGAAGGTTAGGATGGGGGCTACTCCGGAGGACTGAGACTTGAGCACGAACGGAAACATCGTCGAGACCATAGACGTCGGCAGGACCTACATGCTGGGCTCCGAGGAGGTCGTCGCCGTGAACAGCGTCAGCCTGGCGGTCCGCCCAGGCCAGTTCATCGCGGTCGTGGGCCGGTCTGGCTCCGGCAAGACCACCCTGCTCAACCTCATTGCGGGTCTGGACCAGGCGACGTCCGGCGTCGTGCTATTCGAGGGCAAGGACCTCTCCCAGATGAGCGAGAAGGAGCTCACGGAGATTCGCCGCCACAAGATCGGGTTCGTCTTCCAGTCCTTCGGGCTCCTGCCGCTGCTCTCGGCATTCGAGAACGTGGAGCTGCCCCTGAGGATATCCGGCGTGAGGGCCAGGGAGCGCGAGCAACGGGCCCGCGACGCCCTCGAAATGGTCGGCCTCACCAGGCGAGCCAACCACCGGCCCTACGAGCTCTCAGGCGGCGAGCAGCAGAGGGTCGCCATCGCGCGCGCCGTAGTGTCAGAGCCGCCCCTGATCCTGGCCGACGAGCCCACCGGTGAGCTCGACTCCAACAACGCGCGGTCCATCTTCGGCCTGTTCCGCGAGATGGTCCACGACCGCGGCATCAGCGTAGTCGCCGCCACCCACGACTCCACCCTGCTGGCCATGGCCGACTCCGTCAAGGAGATGCGCGACGGCTCCATGATGGAAGGCACCGCCGAAGCCCGCCGCTACCGCAACTAAGGGCTCCCCCAAGCGCCATGCTATAATCTCCGGCTACTGCGCAGAGCCACTACCCGTGTGTGAGGTCTGCAATGACAACCAAACCGGCGCTCGAACCCCAGCCGTTCGGCAAGTACGCTCACCTGAAGCCTCTGCCCGATCCGCCCCGGACGTATGACATGCAGCAGAACGAGAGGATCTCTGGATTCGATAGTTGCCTACGGCCCCATTTCGCCCACCGCAACGACGTCCTGATATCCGGCGGGGGCTACCTCCGCGACGACCCGGGCAACGACGCCGAGCGGCTGGCGCCCGACTGCGTGGTGGCCTTTGGAGTCGACCCCAGCGCCATCGTGGAACGCAACGGCTATGTGATCAGCGAGGTGGGCAAACCGCCGGACTTCGTTCTGGAGGTGGCCTCACGCGCCACCGGTCGGCGTGACTACACCGTGAAACGGGACGGGTATGCGGGCTACGGCGTGGGCGAGTACTGGCGGTTCGACCACACCGGCGGTCGCTATCACGACGCGCCGCTGGCCGGCGACCGGCTTGTCGAAGGAGCGTATGAACCGTTCCCGATCAACCGGGAGCCGAGCGGATTGATATGGGGCCATAGCCCGGCACTGGGGTTGGACCTGTGCTGGGATGAGGGCTGGCTGCGTGCTCGCGACCCCGCAGCCGGAGAGTACTTGCCCACGCCCTTGGAATGGAGGGCCCGCGCCGAGACCGAGGCCGGCCGGGCCGCCGCGGCGGAGGCCGAGGCCCAAATGCTTCGGGAACGTCTTCGGGGCCTGCAGCAACCCGAATAGCAGGTCTGATGAGGAAAGCACAGGCCGCAGCCTGCCGCGGCAGCCAGCGATGGTTGCAGATAGGAGACGGTCCACGACCGCGGCATCAGCGTCGTTGCCGCGACCCACGACTCCACCCTGCTGGCCATGGCCGACTCCGTCAAGGAGATGCGCGACGGCTCCATGATGGAAGGCACCGCCGAAGCCCGCCGCTACCGCAACTAGCTGCGGCACCGCGTGGTTTCACGCGGTTGACGGGGGCCGCCCCAGCAGATAGCGGGCTTCCAAAGCCAGAGCCTGAACTCTCCCTGGACCTGCTACGGGTTTAAGGCGCTGGAGTGAAGCGTATTAGGCCTGTCTTGCCGTTTACCGTCATCTCGAACTGGCAAAGAACGTCCCGTCCGACGATCGCGTCCCACGGATGCCCCATCCGTCTGAGCGGCACTCCGACGATGGGCGAGGGAACGGTGACATCCAGCGACGGTACGTATAGGTCGGCTCTGAACTTCGGGTAATCGCCTGTGCCAGTCGCCCCGGTCACCTCGTGCGTTCCTTGCACGGACAGCTGCAACGATGTGGCGAAAGCGATGTCAATGCACGAAATACCGGCTCCAGTGTCCAGCAGCGCAAGCCCATCTCCCCCCGCTACGACTACGGGGATCGGAGGCCCGTCCCACCTAAGCAGTTCGGGGGAAACACTGTATTGAAATGGTCCTGTGATCACTGGCCATAGGAGAGTATGTGTGCCTCCGGTCCCACCCGGCGAATTAGGCATTCCAAGTCGTCCAGCCCGCGTCGCCTCGCCGCTTCTACGGCATCGTCGTAGGACTCATAGCCGTCACCCACCAGCTTTGAGCCGTAGATGACTACCCACTGGCCTATGTGGTCGCGTTCCAGATCCCCTCGCATCTGATGGTATGCCAACAACTGGTCGATCGTGGGATGCGTAAGCCTCGCGGCGGTTCCCATAGTAGTTCTCCCGTGAGAATAAACACACTGGCATAGCTACCCAATTGAATCTTACACACGCAACGATCCTCTGACAACAAAGCCCCGCAAGGGTGGCAGTTGCGCCATCTTGTCCTCTAGCGTCTTCGTCGCTAGCGGTTCTCCGCGTCGCTGGTCATGTTCTCGCCGCGTAGCTGGCGGGCGCGGATGTCGTACCGGCCAGGATACCTCACGGGCAGGTGGCCGGACTCCACCATCAGGTCGAGCGGGTAGTCGCGGGTCTGCAACGGCAGCCTGACCACCTCGTGCAGCCTGGCGGAATCGTAGATCGCGCAGGCCATCTCGACCGCCTTGAAGCCGTGGGTCGCCTCGCCGCGGTGGGTCTCGCACTTCCCCTCCACCCAGTCGGCCAGCTCCTCCGCCTGGCGGGCGCAGCCCTCGCGCGACTCGTAGCCCTCGTCCCCTGGCTGGACGTACTGCCCTGGGGGCGTGAACGTCTCCCACGTGCCTCCCGTGCTCTCGTTCATCAGGCGGTAGTGGTCCGGCCTCAGGTCGATCATTCCCGCCGTGCCGTAGATGGTGCAGCCCTGGTAGTAGTCGGGCGTGAAGTCGCTGAGCAGGATGCCCTCCGCGCCGCCCTTGAAGCCGAACGCGCACACGGCCCGGTCCTCGATTCGCGTGTTCCGCTCGTACCTCTCCGTGCTGCGCTCGACGGTGCCCATCGCCCACTCGCAGTCGTCGTCGCCGAGCACGTACCGGAACATGTCGAACAGGTGGCTGGCCCAGTTCAGCAGGCCAGAGCCGGACACGGCCTTGACCAGCTCCACCTTCCCGACGGCCCCCGCCGCGACCAGCTCCCGCACCGCGACGTAGGAGGGCAGGAAACGCCGCTGGTGGCCGATGGCGAGCTTCACATCATGCCGGTCGCAGGCGATGAGCATCTGCTCCGCGTGCCCCAGGTCCTCCGCCATCGGCTTCTCGCACAGTATCGCCTTGGGTCGCCGCGCCGCCGCGGCGATGGTCCACTTCGCGTGGCCCTTGTGCCACGTGCCTATGGAGACGACGTCCGGCCTCTCGGCGTCGAGCATCGCGTTGGCGTCCGTGTAGTGCTTGGGGTGATAGTCCTCGTGCTCCCCGAACCGGGCGTCGTAGTCCGCCATAGCCTGCGAGCTCAGGTCGGCAAGAGCCGCGATCTCGAACCTGCCGCAGGCCAGGTAGCCCGCCACGTGGCCGCCCGCCATCCCGCCGCACCCAATGACACCTACCTTCAGCTTGTCACCCATGACATCTCTCCGATGTTCCGACGCCGCTTCAGCGTATTGTTACCACGTCCACGCCGGTGTCTACTTCCAACCAGCGCTTGTCTGCGGTCATAGCGGGAACTCCCAGCCTTCCTGCCAGAGCCAGGCAGCATAGATCCGCCAACGACAGACCAGATCTGCCCAACCGGTTCCGCAGGAGACCGACTTCCAGCGCCTGCCCTTCGTCGAAGGCGATGGCGTGGATGCCAAGCGCACCAAGAGCTGCTCTTATCGCGCCCTCTGGAATGCCTCCGTCGGCCAGCTTTCCAACGACCTCGGCCATATTCACGGCTCCGATGACGGCCCTCGACATCACCGGAGCCACCCGCTCGCTGCCTGGCTCCCTATGTATCAGGGCCAGCAGCGCGGAAGCGTCCAGGACGAAGTCACTCACGCAGCGCTTCCTCCCGACGCTCGCTGATGAGCTCGTCTACTAGACTCCGGCCTTCTGGAATGTAGCTGCACACGATCTCCTGTGCCCGGCGTATGGCACGATCAGGAGTGAGCAGCCGGACCTCGTCGTCATCCAACATCATGATCACGGGGTCGCCGGGCTCTAGGCCGAGTGCCCTGCGAAATGCCGAGGGCACAACAACCCTGCCGCCTTCTGCTATTTTCGTCACTACTTCCATATCATGTCACCTAAGCAACAAGATGCCATACTCGTGCGATTATGCCACGACCATGCGGATCGTGCAACGCATCACGACCGTATCCTCCCCGTTGCCCGCAGCAGGGTCTCCTGCACCAGCAGCTCGTGGTCCAGCGAGCGGTCGGGCTCCTTCTCGCCCCGCAGGTCCTTCACGAAGGCCTCCAGGCTCGCCACGTACCGCCTCCGGTCCTCCAGCTTGATGGTCGAGACGCCGGCCGGGAAGCTCCCCGACGGCTCGGCCAGGCAGAGCCGCAGCGTGTCGGCGGGCTCGTACGGCTCCATGATGGCCGAACCCCGGTCGCCGTACACCTCGTAGCGACGCGCCGTCGGGCTCGGCTCCATGCCCGCTATGTCGATCGTCGCCATCGCAGACTCGTACTCGAACACTGCCAGACCGTTGTCGGTGAACCCCTCCACGGTCGATACGTCGCGCCGCATGAACGACGTGACCCTGTCCGGCTTGCCGAGAATCCACACGACCTGGTCCAGCACGTGCCCTGCCAGGTCGTAGAATACACCGCCCGGGTGCACCGACAGCCTGCTGTGGGCGTCTTCGGCGATGGTCGTGGACATGTGGGCCCTTATCGCGAAGACGTGCCCCAGGAACCCCGACCTTGCCCACTCGGCGATGCGCGAGAACCCGTCGTGGTACCGGAACATGTAGCCGAGCTGGATCAGCAGACCCCGCTCCCTCGCCTTGGCGACCACCCGCTGGAAGTGGGCGTAGTCGTCTCCCGCGGGCTTGTCGTAGAAGGCGTGCTTGCCCGCGTCGATGATCTCCTCGGTCTGGGGCAGGCTCTCGGCGTTCAGCCCCTCTGACGACACGGCCACGATCGCCGGGTCTTCCAGTATCTCCGCCTTGTCCAGCCACCGGACGGCCGACCATGGTGTCGCATCGCGGCGCTGCAGCTCCTCGCGCCTCGCGGCGTCGGGCTCGTGAACGCCGGCGACCTCCACGTCCGGGTTCTCCAGCATCACCTGGAGCACGCCCTCCGCGTGGCCATGCTTCGTGCCGTACTGTGCCATCCTGATGGGCTCTACGCCGTTGCTCATGGCGGCGCCTCCTGCCGGGTGGTATCCTGACCGGCGCACATTCTACACGTACCCGGACCACCGGGACACGCCATGCATATAACTGACGTTGAGGTGATCGAGTTCAGGACGACGGACATGGTGCGCCCGTCGCGCTGGACCTATGGCGTCTGGACTGGCGAGGAGCGCGAGACGACCACGACCGTCACCCGGATCACGACCGACGAGGGCGTCGAGGGCTGCATGGTCGGCGGCGATAGGGCCATCATCGAGGGCATCGTCAGGCCCATGCTGGTCGGCGAGGACGCCATGTACCGCGAGAAGCTCTGGAACTGGATGGACCAGGGCGCAACCTTCGGCAAGCAGCTCTCCGAGGCCGACATGGGCATAGTCGACTGCGCCCTGTGGGACCTCGCCGGCAAGGCGACTGGTCTGCCCGTCCGCAAGCTTCTCGGCGGCGCGCGCGACCGAGTCAAGGCCTACGCCAGCACCTTCCCCAACATGGGAGGGCCGGAGGTCTACGCCGAGCACGCCATCCACTGCAAGGAGCAGGGCTACAAGGCCTACAAGGTCCACGCCTACATCTGCTGGGACCCCCACAAGCAGCAGCCCGCTCCCCAGCTCCCGGGCTTTCCCAGGGAGGACGTGGAGGTGTGCAGGGCAGTGCGCGAGGCCGTGGGCGACGACATGGTGCTGATGCTCGACCCCTTCGGCGTGTATACGCTCAAGGAGGCTATCTGGGTCGGTAGGCAGCTCCAGGACCTCGACTTCTACTGGCTCGAGCACCCCATGATCGAGACCCGTATCCAGCCGTACCGGCGTCTTACGCGGGAGCTGGATATCGCCATATGCTCACCCGAGCACGTATCCGGCGGCCCCTTCGGCAGGGCGGAGTGGGTGATGCAGGGCGCCGCCGACATGCTTCGCATCGACTACTACTATGGCGGCGTCACGGGCTGCTGGAAGCTCATCAACGTGTGCCAGGCATACGGCCTGAAGTGTGAGCTGCACGGGAGCGGCTGGCCCCACCTGCAGCTGGCCGCGGCCGTGCCGGAAGCCACCTGCGAGTACTACGAGCGCGGCCTGCTCCGCCCGGGCGTCGACGGCAACGAGCCCGAGCCCTACCTGCGTTCAATCCCGGACCCGATGGACGACGATGGCAACGTGATTGTCTCGGACGAGCCGGGCCTGGGCATAGACCTCGACTGGGATTACATCGACGACAATCGCCTCTAGGCCGCCCTACCGCTCGCCGCCGTAGGGGCGGGTTTGAAACCCGCCCTCCCAGCACCCTCAGCCCCTCAACCACTAACGGGGCCGTTATGAGATCGTTCGCAGCCCCACGTACGCTGAGAGGGCCCCGGTATGACCCGGGGCCCTCTCTCTCATCGGTTCCGTCGGCTGTGCCTTCGAGGCGCTACGAAACGGGCGCGTGAACCTTGCCGTTGGTGCGCTGCCTGGAGAGCCTGCGAAGGAACGGGGGAATGTCCAGGTCGGAATCGCCGATCCCGACCGCCGAGCTCTCCAGCATCTCCATCAGGTCCTCGTCGCGCTCCCTGAGCGACTCCGGCGTGGGGAACCCGGTCGCGACGACCGTCAGCTTGATCTCGTTGTCGTTCTTCTGGCTCGTGCCCATGCCGAAGATGATGTTGCAGTCGGGATCGACTACCCGCTGGATCACCTCAGCAGCCTCGTGAAGCTCGGACAGCTTCAGGTCCGACCCGCCCATGATGTTGAAGAGCACGCCGGTCGCGCCCTCGATGGAGACTTCCAGCAGGGGGTTCGAGATGGCGTGCTGGGCCGCCTCCTTGGCCCGATGCTCGCCCGAGCCCCAGCCGATCGACATCCAGGCAGGGCCGGCGTTGCGCATCACGGCCTGCACGTCGGCGAAGTCCAGGTTGATCTCGCCCGGCGCCGTCACGAGCTCGGCGATCGACTGCACGCCCAGCCTGAGGACGTCGTCGGCCATCTTGAAGGCGTTCTCCGTCGTCAGCTCCTCATCGGCAATGATGTGGAGCCTCTCGTTTGGGATCACAATGAGCGTGTCCACGTGGTCTTGGAGCTGCTTTATCCCCTCTTCGGCCGTGCGGAATCGCCTGACTCCCTCGAAGCTGAACGGCGTGGTGACCACGCCTACGGTCAGCGCGCCCGTGTCCTTGATGATCTCCGCGATCACCGGGGCGGCGCCGGTCCCGGTGCCTCCTCCCATGCCGGCCGCGATGAAGACCATGTCGGCGTCGGCAACGGTCTCGGCAATGGCCGTCCTGCTCTCGTCGGCTGCCATGGCTCCCACGTCGGGGTCGCCTCCGACACCCTTGCCCTTGGTCAGGACATCCCCGATGCCCACGCGCATCGGCACGTCGCAGCGGACGAGGGCCTGGTTGTCGGTGTTGACGACCATGTACTCGACGCTGCGGATTGGCTCCCTGAACATCCTGGCAACGGCGTTGGAGCCTCCGCCGCCAACTCCCAGCACCTTGATCCTGGTGTACCCGACCTGTTCCTTCGTATTCTCTATCATTGGGCCTCCCCCTGTTTGTCTGCTGAGTTAGTTCGCCGTCTCGCGCTTCCCGAACAGTCCGAACACGCTTCGTATGCCGCCCCTGCGCCCATCCCCGTCACTCTTGTGGCGGTTAGAGGCGATCTCCGCGTCCGCGGGCACAGGCCCGTCGTTGGCCGCAGCCCAGAGCAGCATCCCGACCCCTGTGGAGTAGGTCGCGTCCGAAAGCTCGTCAGGCAGCTTCCCGGCGTTCTCCGGCGTTCCCTTGCGTACTTCCACCGACGTAGTCCAGTGGGACAGGGTGTTTCGCATGAGCACGTCCATCCCCTGCAAGTTGGACGCCCCGCCCGTCAGGACTATCCGCGAACGCGTCTCCTCATCCAGTCCGGCCTTGTCCAGCTTGAGGCCTATTAACTTGGCAAGCTCTTGGGCCCTCTGCCTGGTTAGCTGGCTTATCTCGTTGCCGCGGACCTTCAGCCGCATGTCCCGGCCTTTGACCGGGAATTCCAGCTCTTCGTTCTCGCGGGTGGAGTAGAGCTCGGCGCTGCCAAATCGGATCTTGGCGCTCTCGGCGGCCTCGTAGTAGGTGTTGA
Source organism: Dehalococcoidia bacterium (assembly GCA_965116315.1). Classification (GTDB taxonomy): domain Bacteria; phylum Chloroflexota; class Dehalococcoidia; order Lucifugimonadales; family CAJWER01. The sequence goes on along the minus strand of OZ220672.1, from coordinate 2,578,433 downwards.
ACATCATTGCGATGTCGTTCGTGAACTGGTACCCGGCCACCGGTATGGCGCCCGTATAGCAGATGTGCCCTTCCTTGAAGGCGACCAGGTCCGTCGTGCCGCCGCCCATGTCGACCATGACGACGCCCTTCTCTCTCTCCTCCTCGGTCAGGACCGCCATGCCGCTGGCAATCGGCTCCATCACCATGCTGGTCATCTTCACGTCAGCCAGCGCCACGGCCTTCTCGACGTTCTCGATGAGCTCGGAAAGGCCGACCACGACGTGGGTCTCGACCTCGATGTTGTCGCTGTGCATGCCAATGGGGTTTCGAATCCCCTCCTCGCCGTCCACGGAGTAGCTGGTGCGAACGGCCTGGATCATCTGTCGCTGGGGGTCGCCGACGTTGCCGAACGACCTGGCCTGTCCGGCCAGGGAGTCGGCGGTGATCACACCGGCCCTGCTGCTGGGGCTGAGCTTGTCTCGCCTGTTCTGGAACGAGACGTGGGCGCCGGTAACCCCGACGAAGGCCGAGTCGATCTGGTAACCGCTCTCCTCCTCGACCTGCTCGATAGTACTCCTGATGGCGTGGGCAGTTGCGTCGACATCCGTCACGCTCCCTTTGCGGAGACCCCGTGACTGGACTGTCGCATACCCCATCACCTCTATGCCGCCCCTGGCGCTTCTGCGCCCTGTGATCACGCACACCTTGGTGGTGCCCACGTCTATGGCGGTCATCATATTGCTCGTTGGGCGCTTGAGAGCTCGCGATGCCGCAGCCGGTTTCCCGGAACGGCTCATCACATCCACATCCGTCTCTCGCATTGCCACTGTGCGTGTCGCCATCCGCTGTCTCCCTTCCGTTGTATTCGCCGTCCTCGCAGCCGCGGTCGCCATGTCCGCCTTTCGGAGCGCCTTCAAATGCGCTCGGCGGCCCTCAACTTCGCGCTGCGGCTCCTGGGGTTGGTCTCCGATTCTGTCCGTGCCGGCCTGATGACTCGCCTGTTGACCAGCCGGACCGTGGGCTCGTGGTCGCACGAGCAGGCCGGCAGCGCCGGAGGGCATATGCATGAGGACGACTCCCTGGCCAGGAGCCGCTTCACCAGCCTGTCTTCCAGGGAGTGGTAGCTGATCACGGCCAGCCGGCCGCCGGGGCGCAGCACTTCGATCGCTCCCCGCACTCCCTGCTCAACGCTCTCCAGCTCCGCGTTCGTCTCCATCCTGATGGCCTGGAAGGTCTTCGTCGCCGGGTGGGTGCGCCTGCGCGGCTGCCTGCCCATCGACCTGCTCACTACCTCGGCGAGCTCGGCCGTGTCCCCGATGGGCCGCGACCGGACGATGGCCCGGGCTATCCTTCGTGACTGCCTCTCCTCACCGAGCCTGTAGATCAGGTTCGCCAGCTCCTCCTCGCCGTACTCGTTCACGATCTGGTACGCCGAAAGCTCTTGGCGGCTGTCGAACCGCATGTCCAGCGGCCCCGGGCGCAGGAAGCTGAATCCCCTGGCGCCGCTCTCCAACTGGAGAGACGAGAGCCCAAGATCGAGCAGCACCCCGTCTGCTGGCATGAAGCCGTTTCTTTCGGCCAACCGTTTCAACTCCCTGTAGCTTCCCCTCACCAGGGTTGCGTCCTTCCCGAGTCTCCGTCTCGCTGTCGACAGGGCCTGCTCGTCTACGTCCAGTCCCAGCACCCTCGGCGGTGGTTTCGCCGCCGCCTCTATCTCAGCGCTGTGACCTCCCTCGCCGACGGTGCAGTCGATGTAGCGGCCGCCGGACCTGACGTCCAGCGCCTCCAACACCTCCCTGACCATCACGGGAGTATGGTGAACCTCCACCATACTCAGCGATCACCGTGCATCGTTTGTACCGAACCTCACGGCCCGGAAGCCGTGATACACTAGCGCCGAACCCCGCCCGAAGACTCAAGCCCCCGATTCGGGGTGTGCGCGAGTGTGTCAAAGCGCCGACACGCAGCGCAAGGTAAAACCAGACAGATTTAAGACTTTTTCAAAAACAGTCTCAAGCCCTGCCTTAGGGCCTCAGGCAGGCGAAAGAACTGCTATGGCTGAAGCCCCAACCACATTCACCGTAGGAGTCCTCACGGTAAGCGACGCCGGGTCCCGGGGAGAGCGCGCTGACACCAGCGGCGACGCCGTCCGCGACATCATGGAAGCCGAAGGCTTTGCCATGACCCTCCGCGACATCCTGCCCGACGAGGCCGACCTCGTGGCCGACAAGCTGCGCGAGTGGTGTGACGGCGGCGAGGTGGACGTGGTCCTGACGACGGGTGGGACCGGTCTCGGACCAAGGGACGTCACCCCGGAGGCGACGCGGCGGGTCATCGACTTCGAGGTCCCCGGCATCGCGGAGGCCATGAGGATGGAGACGCTGCAGCACACGCCGATGGCGATGCTGAGCCGGTCGGTCGCCGGGGTGAGGTCCGGGTGCCTGATAGTCAACCTTCCCGGCAGCCCCAAGGGCGTCTCAGAGACGCTGGACGTGGCCAGGGCGGCCATCCCCCACGCGCTCGAGATGATCCGGGGCTGGCGCACACACCCGGTCAAGTAGGAGGACAGGAGGCAGCCCATGACACAGACCACGGCGTATCCCAAGCGGAGGAAAGTCCGCATCACCGTTCTCAAGAAGACCTTCAACCAGGACTTCGTCGACGCCTACACCGAAGGGGCTGACTGGAAGCCCGCGGGCTGCTGCCACGACTTCGACGTGGGCCAGGAGTTCATTACCGACGGCGGCATGCCCGAGGGGTTCAGCGACTACGCGTGGGCTGACATCCACAAGTACGTGATGGTGCTCGCCCGGGGCGGCAACATGGTCGGCGTCAAGCCGGGGACCTTCATCACGAGTTGCTCCGACGGCTTCAGGCCGGTCTTCTATCTGCTCGAGCGAATCGACTAGCCCCCCGAGGCGCCGGTGCGATTCCACGTCCTCACAATCTTCCCCCGGATGTTCGACAGCCCGTTCGCCGAGGGCATCATCAGCCGGGCGCGGGACAAAGGCCTGGTCGACCTGCGCCTCGTCGACATACGGGACTTCGCCCACGACCGGCACCGGACCGTGGACGACTACCAGTTCGGCGGCGGCCCCGGCATGCTGATGAAGCCGGAGCCCCTGTTCGAGGCGGTGGAGTCGGTCCGGCCGGACGGGGCAGGGACCCCCGTGATACTCCTGTCGCCCCAGGGGCGCACCCTCACCCAGGGAGTCGTCGAGGAGCTCGCCGGCCTGGAAGAGATAGTGCTCATATGCGGCCGCTACGAGGGCGTGGACGAGCGTGTCAGGCAGCACCTCGCGACCGACGAGATCAGCATCGGCGACTACGTCCTGGGCGGCGGCGAGCTGGCGGCGATGGTCGTCATCGAGGCCGTCTCGAGGCTTTCAGAGGGCGTGGTAGGCTCCTTCGAGTCCACCCAGGACGACTCCTTCACGACCGGCCTGCTGCAGCACCCCCAGTACACGCGGCCGGCGGAGTTTCGCGGCTGGGAGGTGCCGGAGGTCCTGAGGTCCGGCAACCACGAGGAGATCGCCAGGTGGCGCCGCCGCGAGGCGCTGCGCAGGACCTACCGGCGCAGGCCCGACCTCCTGGGGTCGGCCCCTCTCTCCGGCGAGGACGCCGCCTTCCTGGACACCCTGGACCCCTGACACCGCAGCCGCCCGGCCAAGACTCTACTGTGGCAATGCGGCGCCCTGGCCCGTTCGGCCTGAGCCTGCCTGTCCTGAGCTTGTCGAAGGCCCCGCGTCGCTGGAACCCTGGCTAGGAGTCGGCAGCAGCGGCGACCGCGGCCGCCCGCTCCGCGTCCCTGCTCTCGCAGATCTCGTCCAGGTCGGCAAGGAAGGCCTCGCTCCACGCCTCCGCTGTCTGGGTCTGGACGTCTGTGATCAGCGACCGCCAGCGCCTCACCCGCTCCCTCTTCGACATGTTCAGCACACGGTAGATCGCAGCCGCCGTAGCCTCGATGTCGTACGGATTGACCAGGATCGCGTCCTTCATCGTCTCGGCCGCGCCGCAGAACCTCGACAGCACGACCGCCCCCGGGTCGTCAGGCTCCTGGGAGGCTACGTACTCCTTCACCACCAGGTTCATCCCGTCCCTCAGCGGCGTAACCACGCAGACATCGGCCCGCCGGAAGAACGCGACCAGGTCCGTCTGGGGATACGAGCGGTAGAGGTATCGGATGGGAGTCCAGTTGGCCTCCGCGAACCTGCCGTTCACCTGGCCTACCAGCTGGTCGACCTGCCGGCGCTCCTCCACGTACTCGGGCACCCGCGTGCGCGACGGCGCCGAGACCTGGATGACCGAGACGTTACCGCGCAGGGTCGGGTACCGGTCCAGCAGGTACTCGAACGTCCGCAGCCGCTGGACGATTCCCTTGGTGTAGTCGAGCCTGTCCACGCTCAGTATGAACTTGTGGCCCTCCGGTGCTCCGCCAACGATGGTCTCCGCCGTGCGCCGGTCCACGCGCCCGGCCATGGAGGTGATTCCTTCGAAGTCCGTGCCAATCGGGTGCGACCGTATCGTCAGCGACTTGTCCCTGTACCTGAAGGTGTCGCCGATGGCTACACCCGGTACCTCGCTGGCCAGGCTGTCGAACAGGTTGTGGGCATAACGCCGCGTATGCACGCCCACCAGGTCGTACTCGAGGATCGCCCCCAGCAGGTCCGAAGCCCAGGGGAGCAGGCCGAACACCTCGGCGGGCGGTATGGGCGTGTGGAGGAACCACGCCAGCTCCCCGGTCCACCCGAGGCGGCGCAGCTCCCGTCCCAGCGGCATGAGGTGGTGGTCGTGGACCCACACCACGTCGTCTTTACCCAGGAGCGACATCACCACTTCGGCGAACCGCCTGTTGGTCCTGACATACCCTCGATAGTAGTCGTGTCGGACCGCCATCTTGGCCGGGAAGCTGTGCAGCAGGGGCCACAGCGTGCGGTTCGAGAAGCCGTTGTAGAAAAGTCGCACCTCGCTCTGGGACAGGTCGAAGGAGGCCAGGTCGATGCCGCGCACCGTGGTGCGGTTGGGGGTGTCGGACGGGGAGCCGTCCGAGGCGCTGCCGCTCCAGCCCACCCACAACGCCTTCCTCCTCTCCAGGGGAGCACGAAGGGCGACCACGAGCCCTCCCACTGGCGCCACTCGGGCTTCCTCCTCGTCGGCGGGGGCCTCGATGGGAGGCAGGCGGTTGGAGACGACTACAAGGCGGCGTTCTCTGGGGATCTGGCAACCTCCTCACGGACCGATGCAAGCCCGCGCCAGCACGGCCCTATCCTACCCAACGCCCCCCTGACTAGCAACAGAAGTCTCAAAACCGCGCTTCCATAGCGTTCTCTTGACCAATGTCCCATGCCGGTATAGTCTCCCATCTGCCCCCAATGCACAGGAACCGTATCTCCATATGATCCGCTCCCGCGCTTTCGTGTTGATCACAAGCGCCGACTTTGTCGTGCGTTCGGCGTACCAGATGGGCAAGGCGCCCCTGCTGCCCCTCTACGCGGCGGCCCTCGGCGCGCAGGACGTCTTGCTTGGCATCATCGTCTCGGTCTCGACCCTCACGGGCATGGTCCTCAAGCCGACCTTCGGGATGCTCTCGGACAGGTCGGGGCGCAGGCTCTGGCTGCTGATCGGCACGGCCTTCTTTGCGGGTATGCCCTTCGTCTACAGTTTCGTTACGACACCCGAGCAGCTCTTCGCCGTACGCATAGTCCACGGCCTGGCGACGGCGATTTACGGCCCAGTCACCCTCGCATATGTTGCCGAGCTGTCGCAGGAGAGGAGGGCCGAGAGGATAGGCTGGTTCTCCACCGCCCGCGGCGCGGGCTACGTCGTCGGCCCGATAGCTGCCGGATGGCTACTCCACAGCGGCTACCTGGACCCGGTCGGCGTCTTCACCGTGATCGGCTTGCTGAGCGCCGCGGCCTTTGTTCCGGTGCTGATGCTGCCGGACACCGTACGCGCCCAGGTAGCGGCCCGCGTGCCGCTCCGGAGGCAGGTGATGTCGGCCCTAGGCTCCGGCGTAAAGTCTGGGGCCGTATGGCTGGCCGGAGGGATGGAGGCGGGCATCTTCATTGCCGTATACGCAGTCAAGGCCTTCGTACCGCTGCTCGCGCTCTCGTCCGGCGCGAGCATCTTGGACGCGGGGCTGTTTCTCGCTATTCAGGAGGGAGTACACATCGTCTGCAAGCCCATCGGCGGGAGGCTGAGCGACCGGATAGGGTTCGTGCCCATGGCCGTCGCCGGCATGGTCGTGCTGGGAGCGGCCCTGCTTCTGCTGCCCGTATCGGCGGTCGGCGTCGTGATGATCGTCCCCGCCGTGCTGATAGGCGTCGCCCAGGCGATGGTCTTCCCGTCCACCTTCGCCCTCGTCTCGGCCAGGGTCGATGCCAAGCACCTGGCCACCGGCATGGGCCTCGTGGGGTCGATGAAGAACGCCGGCAAGGTCGCCGGGCCCATCATCGCCGGCGTCATGATCCACTGGCTCGACTACACCTACACCTTCGCGGTGATGGGAACGGCCATGCTCGCCGCCGCCGTCATAGTCTGGGCGACACTCCAGGGCTCCCGCATCTCCCTCCGCCGCTCTACCACGGCACGATCGACGCGGACCCCGGCGACTAGCGGGTAAACACCGCGCCCCGCACGTAGGCGGCGTCGTCCGAGAGCAGGAACCCGATGATCCGCGCCACCCCCGCGGGCTCGCCCAGGTCTGTGTTCTCCTGGCGCAGGCGTACGCTCTCGCCGGCGGTCTTGGCCTGCTGCTCGATGATGCCGAGCTTGAGCGGCGTCGCGATCTCGCCCGGGCATAGCACGTTGACGCGGATGCCCTCGTCGCGCAGCTTCGCCTCCAGCGTCATGCCCAGGCCGTTCACGCCGCCCTTGCTCGCGCCGTAGGAGACTGTGCTGCTCGCGCCCTTCACTCCCGCGCCCGACGCGATCATCACGATCACGCCGCCCCCAGCCGAGCGTATCGCCGGGACGGCGTGCTTGGCCGCCAGGAAGCTCCCCTTCAGGTTGATGTCGATCGTGTCGTCCCACACCTGCTCGGCCACTTCCTCGACCGGCACCATCGAGTCGCGCGCGATGCCCGCCGCAGTCACCAGGCCGTCTATGCCACCCATGCGACTCACGGCCTCGTCCATCAGACTACGCACCTCGGACTCGTCCGACACATCGGTCCGCACGAACCAGGCCTCGCCACCCGCAGCGGCTATCTCAGCAACGCAGTCCGCGCCGTCCGCCTCGTTCACGTCGGCGACCACGACCCGCGCGCCCATTCCAGCGCAGTGCATGGCGGTCGCGCGCCCTATGCCCGTAGCGCCGCCCGTGACTACGATCCGCCTGCTTTCCGGGTTCATTCTCGCCACCTGATGCCCGCCTCGACGCCCGTATTGTAGAACGAGGTGCGGGCCTCGGGTATCCGCTCCTCAGGCAGGTGCTCGATCTGGACGTAGCCGTCCGGGCATGCCTCCTCGAAGCGCCTCAGGTACGTCGCCTGGTCCAGCAGACCCTCGCCTATCACCGCCTCCTCGATGTGCAGCACGAGCCGGTCCTGCACCACGAAGTCCTTGGCGTGGCCGCAAATGGTGTGCTCGCCCAGCACGTCGAACATCCTGTCGATCATGGCCGTGGTGTCGTAGGCGTCGGCAAGGCTGCCGACGAAGTTCACGGGGTCGGCGTTGAACCGCAGCGTCTCGGATCCCACCGCGTCGATCAGGTCCCTGATGCGCTCCGGCGTGTCGAGTATCGAGAGCGCGTGGCCCTCCATGGCCAGCAGCACCCCCTCCTTCTCGGCCGCGTCGCACACCTGCCTGACGCTGTCGACGAGGACCCGGAACGTCTCCGGCTTTGCGTTGTCGGGGTGCGGGTACCAGGACCCCTTGGGATTGACGCTGCCCGGCCTCAGGTACAGGTTGCCCGCACCCAGCCACCGCGTCACCCTGCACATGTGCTGCATCTCGGCGATGCCGGCGGCCCTCTCGCCCGGGTCGGGCGCTATGAGGTCCGGGTGCTGCGCGACCGCCTGGCAGGGAACCACGCCGCCCGCCTCCATGATCTCCCGGAGCCGCACCACGTCGCCCTTCGTTGCGGACGACGGCTCGTACCAGCGGCATGCCGCGCCGGAGAACCCCTCGCGCCTGATACGGGCCATCGTCGCGTCCGAGACCTCGTTGAGGTCCCTCGGCATCAGGCCCTGTATACCCAGGTAGGGCATCCTACGCTGGTCGCGGAGGCATCGAGAGCCCGCTGACCACCTCGGCGTTCGGGACGCGCGTCAGCAGCGCCGGGCTCATCTTGATCTTCGACGACCGGTCGCCCGAGCCCAGGATCACGTAGTCGAGCTCCATCAGCTTCTCGTCGAAGTAAACGGGAACCTCCTCGGGGAGCGCGAAAGGCGTGACCCCGCCGATCTTCATCCCCGTGAGCTCCGCCGTCTGCTCCGCGCCCGCGAAGGAGAGGCGTCGCACGCCCATCAGCTTGCGCACGGTCTTGTTCACGTCAAGCCGGTCGGACCCGCGCACCGTGCACGAGGAGTACTGCACCGGCTCGCGCCGCGACGCCACGATTATCGTGTTGCCGCAGTTGTCGATGGGGAAGCCGTACCGCTCGCAGAACTGGGCCGTGTCCGCAAAGTCCGGGTCGCACGGCACGACCTCGTGCGGAATGTCCAGCTCGGACAGGGCGGCGGCTACGTTGTCGGGCAGCTTGGCGTCCACTACTTCACCGTGATCGTGCCCATCATACCGAATGCCTCGTGCGGGATGCAGATGAGCTCGAATGTGCCGGCCTTGTCGAACTTGACGGTGAACGTCACGGTCTGCCCGCCGTCCACCGACTCGTCGATGTCCAGGTCGTCGACCGTGAAGGTGTGGAACTCCGTCTCGCCCGACATCTCGAAAGTCACCGTCTCGCCCAGCTCGAACTCGAACTCAGACGGCACGAACTTGTACTCGCCGGTGCCGCCCTGGTCCAGGTTCTTGACCTTCACGATATCGCCGCCGAACGCCGGCGCGGGCTTGATCGTGGGAGCGGCCTTGATGGTCGGGGCGGCCTTGATCTGCGGTGCGGGCTTCACCGTTGGGGCGGACTCGATGATGGGCGAGAGCTCACCGTCGATGTCCTCGCACGCGAGCGCGGCCAGGACCAGTGTCACGAGAACCGTCAGCGTCGCAAAGTACCTCTTCCGCAAGTGAGCAACTCCTCTACGAATCCCGTAGCAAGTATAGCCAACGCAAGGGGCGCTTCCAAGGAAATCGCCATGAGAATAGCACCAGGCCACCCCTCTGTCGTCCCGAGGAGTCCCCGACGAGGGACCTGGGGCGGGGTCGGCCTCGACCATGTCAACAGGCTGCACCTTGGACATCCGCTCATGTGGCTCACCCAGGGCATGGTGGTTCCGGTTTCTGGGTGGCAGTTGATGGCCGATAGAGTCTCGCCTTGCCGATGCCCGGCCGGGGCTGTAGACTGCGGGCCGCCCAACAGGAGGAGACGAATGACAGCCGCGCAGGTCGAGAACATAGGCGCCGACAGGCAGCTCTTCGTGGACCCCCACTGGATCGACTCCTCATCGGGTGTCCAGCGCGTCCTCCACGAACCTGTCGCCGCGGACATCTCCATCGGGGCCGAGCACCCCTGGGACGAGGTACTCTCCGCCTACCACCTGGTGCTTGGGGACGGCTTGAAGTGGCGCATGTACTACCTCTCCTCCGGCAGGGGCGATGAGGACGGGCCGCCGGGTGGATGGCAGTACTGCGCCTACGCGGAGAGCGACGACGGTGTCGAGTGGACGAAGCCCGAGCTTGGCGTGGTCGAGCTCGATGGCTCGAAGCGCAACAACCTCGTCTACGGCGGGCCCCTCACCGAGTTCGCCCCGTTCCTAGACGACAACCCGGAAGCCGCCGAAGACGAGCGCTACAAGGCCTTCGCGGTCCGCAAGAGGTCGCAGTCGGGTCCCTACGGCCTGGTGCCCCTGGCGTCCCCCGACGGCCTGAGCTGGCGGCCCATGTCCGACGGACCCGTCATGGTCGACGGCCCGTTCGACTCCCACAACGTGCCCTTCTGGGACCCGCGGCTGGGCAAGTACGTCGTCTACGCCCGCGGCGTCGGCAACCCGGACGGCAGCGTCCGCTTCAGCGCCGAGAAGGGCTGGTTCGCCCCGGCCGGCGGGCCCGCAAAGCCCGACGGCGGGCTGGGCCGCGAGTTCGGCGGCGGGGTGCGCTGGATACGCCGCGCCGTCTCCGACGACTTCATCAACTGGTCGCCCCTGGAACCCATCGACTGCGGTGACGCTCCCTTCGAGCACCTCTACACCAACGCCTGCACCCCATACGACAGGGCGCCCGGGACGTACCTCATGTTCCCTTCGCGCTTCGTGCCTCACCGCACTCCCGACAACGACATCGCCCGCGCCGCCACGCCCGGCGTCAACGACGTGGTCTTCATGTCCAGCCGTGACGGCATCAACTTCGATCGCAGCTTCTTGGAGGCCTACATCCGCCCGGGCCTGATGGTCGAGAACTGGCGCGAGCGCGGCGTATACGTCGGCAGGGGCATAGTCCAGACGTCGCCGAAGGAGCTGTCTATCTACTCACGGCAGCACCGGTACCTGGACTCCGTCCACATCAGGCGCTACTCGGTCCGCACGGACGGCTTCGTCTCCGTCAACGCGGGATACTCGGGCGGCGAGTTCACGACGAGGCCTTTCGTATTCTCAGGCTCCTCGCTGGAGCTCAACTACTCGACCTCGGCCGTCGGCTCGGTCCGCGTAGAGGTGCAGGACGAGAACGGGCAGGCCCTGGCGGGCTACGGGCTGGACGACTACCCGGAGATGTTCGGGGACGAGATCGACGGTACAGCGCAGTGGTCGAACGGCTCCGACGTGTCGGCCCTCGCCGGGAGGCCCGTGCGCCTACGCTTCAGCCTGGTCGACGCCGACCTCTACGCCTTCAAGTTCAACCGGTAGCGCGCCCCCGACCGGCCGCTATTAGTCCCCGAACCTGAAGGAGTACACGTCCGCGTCCCGCATCGCAAACCGGATGCGCACCGGACGCCCCGCCAGCGCCGCGACGGAGCCCGCGCCTTGCCACGTCACGGTGCGTGCTATCTCGTCGCCGATCAGCTCGTCGCACTCGTCTGCCGAGAAGCCCGGCAGCGCCGCCCCGGCTTCGTCCTGCAGCTCGACCCGGATGCTGCCGGCCGCGCTCGTCGCGTAGTTGATCTCCAGCGACTCACCCGCGAAGGTGAACGGCTTGGTGACCGCATCGCCGCCCGCGTAGGGCGCGTTCAGGGAGCTGAAGCCGTCCAGTCGCAGCGTCATGCGCTCCATGTGGGCGTTGGCCTGGCTGTATGCCCGGTGTACGTAGAACGACATCTCGGTCGGCCCCGTCTGGACGACGCCCAGCGCCGGGTAGTTGTTCCGCGACGTCCAGTTCTGCGGCCCGATGCCCGGGCGAACGAAGCTCTCCATGAACGTGAAGTCGTACCGCGTTGTCCCCGCGCGCGAGGTCAGCAGCACGCCGTCGGAGCAGTCCTGCGGCCCGCCGCCCCAGGAGTCCATCTCCCGCTCGAAGAACTCCATCTCCTCCGCCGTGACGGTCCGGCGGTCGAAGAGGATGCGGCCCGGCATCGCCACGTAGATGTGCGGCGCACGGAAGTAGGGATGCGTCTGGTTCGTGTACAGGTGCTCCGACGGTACGGTCGAGCCCGTGTCGCTGTAGGCCATCAGCGTGGGTTCGCTCCACGACGCGAAGTCGGCGGATGTCGACCTCGCCGCCGCCCTGTTCCCGCCCTCGTTGTGCCGGGCGTAGAGCACGTACTGGCCCTCGGCCTCCGACCAGAACATCACGTTCTGGGAGTCGAAGTGGTTGCTCAGGGCGTTCGGGACTATCGCCTCGGCGCTCGTCTCCTTCCAGTGCACGCCATCGCCCGAGACGTAGCCGTGCAGCCCGTCCGCGTGCCTGGCGTTCGCCTTCAGTCGCTCTCCAGGCGGTACACCCGCCCGCGTATCGACGAATGGGCAGAACTGCCACCCGCTGTCGAGGATGACGTTGTTGTCCGCCGACCCCTCCACCTCGACCAGCCCCAGGCTCGGCTTGTGCCAGGTGACCCCGTCCCCGCTCTCCGCATAGCAGGTGTGCGACTCGAAGCCCCGCTCCGTCCTTCCGTAGCTCCCGCCCCGGTAGTACATGCGATAGGTGCCGCCGTCCTGCAGCACCGTCGTGTAGAAGGCGTGGCGCGACTCCACGGAGCGCCCGGCTCCGTCACCGAATCTGACCGCGACCCCGCCGGGCCTCGGCTCCTGCAGCTTCAGGCGCGCCCCGTCCAGCCTGTCGATCAGCAGACCGTCGATGAACAGCTCCCGTCTCGAACCTATCTCATGCACGCCGTCGCCTCCCTATCCTCTTGTCCTTGAATGTCCAGCACCGCCTCACCAGCTCCGATCTCGGTAAGGGCAGCATGGCCCGATCCGGTAGGTGCATCAGGTCTGATCTGGCATGGCCTGATCTTGTAGCCCTAGCCCTGGTGGCTCCCAGGGCAACACTGCCTAGTTGCTGTAGGGGTCGGCAGCGTCGCGCAGTCCGTCGCCCATGAAATTGAATGCCAGGATCGCGATGATCACCGGCACGGCCACGAACATGAGCCACGGGTAGATCGCCACGGTCTGCGCGTTCTGCGCCTGCTGCAGCATCACGCCCCAGCTTACCGCCGGCGGCCGCAGGCCCAGCCCCAGGAAGCTCAGCGCCGTCTCGGCGATGATCATGCCCGGTATCGCCAGGGAGATGGCTGCGACGATGTGGCTGGTGAAAGACGCGAGCATGTGCCGGAAGATGATCCGCATCTCCGGCACGCCGATGGTCCGCGCCGCCATCACGAAGTCTTCCTCCCTCATCGACAGGAAGCGTCCGCGCACCACCCGCGCCAGCTCCGTCCAGGCGATGACCGACACGATGACGGTAATGGCGAAGTAGACTTGCAGCGCGCTCCAGTCCTTGGGCACCGATGCGGCGAGGGCCATCCATAACGGAATAGCCGGAATCGAGCGCAGTATCTCGATGAGCCTCTGGATCAAGACGTCGGCCATCCCCATGTAGTAGCCTGAGATGCCGCCCAGCACGATCCCCAGGAAGAAGCTCAGGGCCACGCCGATGAGGCCGATCGACAGCGAGATCCGCGTGGCGATCATCAGCCTGGACCAGGCGTCTCTCCCGATGTCGTCGCTGCCCAGGAAGTAGATGGAGGGACGCTCCTCTACGGGCACGCCGGGATCGATGCCAACCAGGTGGCGGTTGGTCGTGAACACGCCGAGGAGTTTGTATTCGAAGCCCTCCACGAAGAAGTGGACGGGAATCTTCACGTCCGGCAGGACCTCGTAGTCCTTCTGGAAGGTGTCGGGGTCCCTGAAGCCCTTCAGCCCGTTGACGTGAGGCCTGAACTTGCCCTCGTCGAAGAACCGGATCTGCTGCGGCCTCAAATAGTGGAACTTCTCGGTGTGGTAGGCGGGGTCCGAGGTCGCGAGGAATTCGGCGAACGCCGCCACGAAATAGAACATGGCCAGGATGATTGCGGAGACCATTGCGAGCCGGTGCCTCTTGAATCTCCACCACATCAGCCTCCACTGGGAGGCTACGAAGATCTCCTGCGACTCGTCCGACATCGCCCCCTGGGGCAGCGCGGCGCTCTCGGTGGCCATTACTCCGACCCCACTGCGCGGATCCGCGGGTCGAGCATGACCAGCAGGACGTCGGAGATCAGGGTGCCTACGACTGTGAGCGCTCCCAGAAGCAGGACTATCGTCCCAGCCAGGTACATGTCCTGCTCGAGCAGGGCTCGCAGCATCACCGGCCCCAGCGTCGGCAGGCTGAGCACCACCGACACGATCACACTGCCGCCGATCAGCGCCGGAAGGAGGTATCCGATCGTGCTGATCAGCGGGTTCAGGGCGACCCTTACCGGGTACTTCAGGATCGCCCACCACGCCGGGAGCCCTTTTGCCATTGCGGTCAGGACGTAGGGCCTGGGCAGCTCGTCCAGGAGATTGTTGCGCATTATGCGAATGAGGGCCGCGGTACCTGCCGTCCCGAGCACTACGACGGGTATCCAGAGATGCTTCATCATATCCCAGACACGGGCCAGGCTCCACTCTGCCGACAGGTACTCGCGGGAGAAGAGGCCTCCCACGGTCTGCTCGAAGTATGCGAAGGAGATATACATCAGTATCAGGGCAAGCAGGAAGTCCGGCACCGCCAGGCCGGCGAAACCGATGAAGGTGAACGTGTAGTCGCCCACGGAACGCTGCCGGACCGCGGAGTAGATTCCGATGGGTATCGCGAGCAGCCACGTAAATATGATGGTGGCGCCGGCCAGCAGTATCTGGAAGGGGAAGCGCTCGGCCAGGATCTGCCTGACAGGCACCTCCAGGTAGTAGGAGTAGCCGAAGTCGAGCTGCGTCATGCGCCGGATCCACTTCCCGTACTGGACGTAGAGAGGCCTGTCTAGCCCGTACTGCGTACGCAGAGCCTGCGCCTCCTCGATGCTCGCCGGGTCACCGGCGAATTCCAACTGGAGGACGTAGTTGTCGACCCAGTCGCCCTCGGGCAGCTGGATGACAATGAAGGATATGACCGAAATGGCCCAGATTGTGAACAGGCCGAGCAGTGTGCGACGGCCCAGGAATCCTAGCACGCGAACACCTCCCGGTGGCGGTCAGCCGCCTCGTCCGCGGGTCCGTTTCAATAGAGCCCCAGGGCCTGGCCGGGGCAGACGAGCGCCTGCCCCGGCCAGGTCCGCTATGGGGCGGAAGGATTGGCCTACTGGCCTTCGTCTATCCAGTACGTCTCGGGGCGCGGACCCTGGTTGTGGAGGCCCGTGCCGTTCACGGTGTTCTCGGGCACGCCCATGAAGTTCGTCTTCTTTACGAAGGTGCCCTTCATCAGTGGTGTGGAACCGACGGTCGAGAGGGTTATGACCTCGTTCGCGTGGATCCTGTACACCTCTTTGCCGAGCTCGACCCGCTCGGGCGAGCCTATCGGGTAGGTCTTGCCCTCGTCGTAGATCTCGATCAGCCTCTGGAGCGGGAACTCACCCTCGGGGTTGGCGTACTTGGGGTCGTCAGGCGCGTCGCCCGACTCGCCGCCCGTGTCGTACCAGCGGCCGACCTCTACGCCGGACCGGAATGCCTGGTGCCACGGAATCGTCCAGTACGGGTAGACCCATGGGCTCTGGCCGCCGCCCGTCTCCCACACGAACATGTACTCTTCGTTGTTCTGGATGTTCCGCGCCGCGTCACGGGTCTCCGTGTTCGTCCCCGTGATGCCGATCTCCTTCCACTGCCGCAGGGCCATCTCAGCCACAGGCCCATAGTCCACCGCGTACGCGCCCAGCGTCACGGTATGCAGAAGGAGGGGCTCGCCGTTGTCGGGCCGCAGCCTGATGCCGTCGGAGCCCTTTTCCCTGATCCCCTTGCCGTCCGGGTCGACGTCCGTCGAAAGCGTGATGCCGTCCAGCAGCTCGTTGGCCATCGCGGTGTCGCGCTGGGCGTTCAGCTGGAGGTACTCGTCACCCGGATAGTAGGTGGTCCCGGGCTCGGGGACGTATGCGCGGGTCTCACCCATGCCCAGGAAAAAGGTCTCCTTGATCTCATCCCTGTTCAGGCCTAGCGACAGCGCCTTCCGGAAGTCCCTCGTCCTGAGCAGTTCGCCAATCAGGGGATCGGCGTTGTAGCTCTGGTTGATGTTGATAGCCGCGTCGCTGGGGCACGGACACTCCCAGAACACCATCTCGGTGTTGGCCTGGGCAGCGTTCGCCCGGTAGAGCGGCACCTTCGCCAGCGTCATGTGGCGGCCCTGGAAGCTCACGTCGCCGTTGGCGGCCCGCAGGGCAACCGTCTCCAGGTCCTCGACCAGCACCAGGTGGATCTTGTCGATGTACGGAAGCTGGTTGCCCGCCGTGTCTACAGCGTAGAAGTACGGGTTCCGCTCCTGGATCCACTCCTCGCCCTCGCTCGGGTCGATCGTCTTCCAGGCGTTCAGCACCGGAAGCTCATCGTTCTGGTAGTGGTTGACCTTCAGCTTCATCAACTCGACCCAGTTCTCCACCCCCGCCTCTGCGATGGCCGCGTCCAGCGTGGCCTGGTCCTCTGCGTAGTCCGGGTGGAACTGCTTCAGGTAGTGGCTGGCCGAATACAGGCCCCTGAGCCTGTTCGAGAACAGCCCGGAGCCGAGACCGCGGTCGACCAACGCGTAGTTCGGGTCGTCCCACGTGTACTGGACGGTCTTGTTGTCCACCACCTCGAACG
This sequence comes from Dehalococcoidia bacterium, assembly GCA_965116315.1. Classification (GTDB taxonomy): domain Bacteria; phylum Chloroflexota; class Dehalococcoidia; order Lucifugimonadales; family CAJWER01. The sequence goes on along the minus strand of OZ220672.1, from coordinate 2,562,164 downwards.
TCGGTGCGTTCTTGGTGATTGGGCTCTTCCACTGGCTGGAGAGCACCGGCGTGAACTCCTCGTTCAGCTGGAGGGCTTCCCAGGTCCATCGGAAGTCCTCTGCGTCGAACGGTTCGCCGTCGGAGAACTTGTGACCCTCGCGCAGGGTGATGGTCAGCGTGCGTCCGCCGTTCGAGAACTCCACGTCCTTGGCGAGCCTGGGAATCCAGGTCTGGCCGTCGCCGTCCCACGCTATCAACGCGTCGGCGGAAACGTAAGAGTGGTCGCCCGCCCAGGTGTAGAGCCGGTTCCACGTGCCGCCGTACTTGCCGATGGAAACGGGCGGTACGACGAACGGGTCCTTAGGCAGCCGCTCCTCGACGGGCGGCAGCTCGCCGGCCGCCACCTTGGCCGCCAGCTCGGGAGCCTCGTTGAATGTCGTCGGCACGGTCACCGGCACCGTGTACTTCACCATGCCGTTGTCATAGGTGCCGGCCAGGGTGGCCTCACCCATGGTCTCCTGCATGGTCTCCTTCGGGGCTTCCGTCTTGGGAGCTTCCGTCGGGGCTGCTACCGCCGCCGCCGTGGGAGCCGCCTCCTGGGGAGCGGTCGACTGCATGGCTTCCCCTGCCTCGTCCTCCTCATCGGCCCCGCCGCAGGCAAGTATGCCCAGCAGCAGCAGCGCCAGAATCGGAATGACGAGTATCCCTAGCCCAGTGCGCCTATCCTTCATCACGTACCTCCTTGGGCAACTTCTCAGCCATGCGGCACAGCGCAATGTATCCCCACCGGGGACGCGTGCCGAGACTTCGGTTGCCACGTTGGGAAGATGGTACTCAGTCGCACGGAATTGTCAAGTCCAGAAACCAACGGCAAGCGGCTCTCATGTTGCGGATATCGTACCCCTGAGTCCCTCTCCCCGCTCCTGCTTGCGGGCAACGGGGCCGGGGTATAGTCTTCCTGCATGACGAAACCGCCGGGCCCCGGAGACGGACACCCGACCCCGGGGTCGCCTCCCTCCAGGGCGGCAGGCTCCGGGCCGTCCCAGGCTCCCAGGCCGGGTGCCGCGCCCCCGCCGGCGTTCCAGGCTACGGGGCTCAGCAGGACCTTCGCCGCCCTCCGCAACCGCAACTTCCGCTACCTCTGGACCGGCACCATGTTCATGTGGTGCGCCGGCCAGTTCCAGTCCCTGGGCCAGGGGTATCTCGCCTACGACCTGACAGGCTCCGCCGGGCTTCTGGGCGTGATAAGCATCGGGTACGGCCTGCCGATGCTCGCGCTCGCCCTGTTTGGCGGCGCGATAGCCGACCGGATGGAGCGCAAACGGCTGATACAGCTCTTCCAGGGCGCGGAGGCACTCATCGCCCTCGCCCTTGCCCTATCGGTGATCACCGAAACGGTGACCTGGTACCACATTCTCGCCGCCTCCACCATCCACGGGGTCCTGTTCGCGTTCATGCTGCCCGCCAGGCAGGCAATCATCCCCGAGCTCGTCGACCGCTCTGAGGTCACCAATGCCATCGGGCTCAACTCTGCGGGGACGAGCGCCATAATGCTGACGGCTCCCGCGCTGTCAGGGGGGCTCTACGAGTTCTTCGGGCCGGCGGCGGTCTTCCTGGGCATGTTCGTGCTGCAGACGGCCGCGGTGGTCGTTACGGGCATGGTGCCGTCCACTCGCCGCGCCCCGTCGCGCCCCGCCAGGGACGTGCTGAAGGAAGTGAAGGAGGGCCTGGTCGTCATCGGCCGGAACAGGGTCGTCATGGTGCTGCTGGCCATGGCACTCGTCTCCACGCTGGTCATGCTGCCCTTCACCCAGCTCCTGCCGGTGTTCGTAGTCGAGATATACAACCGGGAGGCGGGCTCCCTCGGCCTCCTGTCGGCAGTCATGGGTATCGGCGCCCTGCCCGGCTCCCTGTTCGTCGCGCACGTCGGCAGCCGGCGGCGCGGGGTCTTGCTCCTCGTCACCAGCTTCATGTCGGGAGCGACCTTGCTGTTGATGGCCTCGTTTCCGTACTATGTCGCGGGCGCGGCCGTCATGCTGTTGATGGGCCTGGGCGCGTCGCCCCAGAGGGCACTCAAGGAGTCGCTGGCCATGGACTCAGTCGACGACAGGTACAGGGGCAGGGTGATGAGCGTGCTGATGCTGAGCATCGGCCTTGTACCCCTCGGAGTACTGCCGTTGGGACTCGCAGCGGACCACCTGGGCGCCAGGACGACCCTATTCATAATGGGCGGCATAATCACGGCTATGACCCTGGTCGTGCTGGCGACCCAGCGGGCGCTCCGCGAGGCCCAGTAGCGAATTATCCATTGGCGGCGGGGGGCGGCCGCCCTCCGCCGGAAAGGAAAGCAGATGGGAGAGTTGGAAGGTAGAGTAGCAATAGTCACCGGCGCGGGCAGGCGGAGGGGAATCGGGTACTCGACGGCCATCGAGCTGGCCAGGCTCGGGGCAGACGTCGTCGTCACCGGCACGGGCCGGGACCCCGCGACCTTCCCCGACGACGAGAAGGCGATGGGCTGGCGGGACGTGGAGAGCACCGCCGACGACATCCGCGCCCTGGGCCGCAGGGCCCTGCCCCTCATCGTCGACGTAACCGACGTGGACCAGACCGAGGACATGGTCGCCCGCGCGGTCAGCAACCTGGGCAGCGCCGACATCCTCATCAACAACGCCGCGATGCCCATAGGCGCAGACCGCGCGCCGGTAGTGGACGTGGAGCCGGACCTCTTCCAGAAGGTCGTCGACGTCAAGGTCCGCGGCATGTACCTCTGCTCCCGCCCATTCGTGCGGCAGGTGCTGAAGCAGGGCAGGGGCGGCAAGATTGTCAGCGTGTCCTCGATTGCGGGCAAGCGCGGTGCCGCGACCGCCATCGCGTACAACGCGGCCAACTTCGCCGTGGTGGGGATGACCCAGTCGCTGGCCCGCGAGCTTGGGCCTCACGGTGTGAACGTCAACGCCGTCTGCCCGGCCGCCGTCGACACCGCCAGGATGGACGTGTTCGGCAGGGGCGAGGAGTGGCAGGAGAGGGCCGCGTCCCACCCCATCGGACGGGCCGGAACGCCCGACGAGGTCGGCGCATTCATGGCCTACCTGTGCACCGAGGCCGCCTCCTGGATACACGGCCAGTCCATCAACATCGACGGCGGCATGGTGATGGAGCACTAGCCGGGGCGCATCGGGGTCGACGTGAGGTACGACTCGCCCGCAAACCTGGTGGACCTGCTCGGCGCGGTGGTAGAGGCGGCGCGCAGCACCCCCTTCTACCGGGACCGGCTGAACGGCGCGCCCGGCATCGACGGGCTCAGCGACTTCCGGGAGCTGCCCGTCACGCCCATCGGCCTCCTGAGAAGCCGCCAGCTTGCGGACACCCTGGCGAACCCTAAGGCGCTCCAGTGGATAGTCGGCCCGTACAGGGGCCGCAGCCGACCCTCAGTAGCGGTCGCCGAGAGCGTGACGGAGACCGCGGCCCGCTACGACGTGTTCCGCGACGCCCTCAGGGACGCCTGGGACATGGCGGCGGTCCGCAGCGCGGCCGTGGTCACGAGCCCGGAGCGCCGCCACTTCGCAGCCGAGATCAGCACGATACTCGGATACATGGGTATCCCCGCGCACGTCCTCGTCGACAGGGGCAACGAGAGCCGATCCGTCGTTCCCGCGAAGGCAGGGACCCAGAGGGGCGGAGCCGGGGGGGCCGCAGCCGTAGGAAGGTTATACCGTGCGGTGCGGCTCCTGGCCCCCGACATGCTGGTCGTGCTGACCGACGCCTTCGACGAGGGGGAGGTCGCCGGACAAGCGGGACACGCCGTCACGTTCAGGCGCTCCCACAGTCTCGACCGGTGCCGCCAGGTCGACGTTTACATGGTCGACGAGCTCGGCTTCCTCGGCCACTCCGAGGATATGGAGCGCTGGACGCTCTATAATGACCAGTACCTGTACGAGCGCTCAGACTCCGGCAGGCTGGTCGTGACGGCGCTTCACAACAGGACACAGCCGATGCTTCGTATCGAAACCGAAGATGCCGTCGAGAGCCTGGGCCGATACCAAATGAAGCTCGGCGCTCTCGGCTGAAGGGGCTGGTTCGATTTTCTACTCGCTGTCTCGAATAATCAGGCAGGTGCGGCGCCGCAAGGAGCTGGGAATCTCCCTGCTCCTGGTGCTGATTGTCGTAGCCATAGCCGGCAACACCCTCTCCTTCTACCTCTTCGAGAGCGACGCGAACCCGGACATCACCATCTGGGACAGCATCTGGTACAGCGTCATATCCGTCACGACGATAGGCTACGGCGACTTCTCGGCGGAGTCGCTGGGGGCGAGGATCGGCACGGCGATCTTCATCGTGCTGATCGGACTGGCAACATTCACCACAGCACTGGGGATGGCCGTCGACTGGGTGGCCGACCTGCGGCACAAGGAGCGAAAGGGCATGGGCAGGGTCAACGTAAGGGACCATCTGGTACTGGTGAACTTCCCGAGCGAGGCTCGGGTCCGGAAGATCATCCGGGAGTACAGGCGAGACCCCGACCACAGGAGCATCGACATCGTGCTCGTCGACCACGAGATCGAAGAGCTGCCATTCGACAAGGACGACGTGTCGTTCGTGCGCGGGTGGCCCCTGGACGAGGAAACCTACAGGCGCGCGAACGTGGAGCACGCCCGGCAGGTCATGGTCCTCAGCCCCAGCCACGAGGACCCCAGGAGCGACAGCCTGGTCGCTTCTATCGCTTTCGTCATCCACCAGGTCAACCCCGGCGTCAGGGTGATCGCCGAGTGCCTCGACTCACGGCACGCGGTCCTATTCGACTCGTCGGCCAACCTGACCCTCGTCCTCGGCATGGATGTCGTGAACAACCTGTTCGTCCAGGAGTCCCAGGACTCCGGGGTGACCAGGCTCACGCTGGCCATGACCAGCAACGAGATAGAGACGAACCTCGCCAGCACCCCAGTCACGTCCGCTCCCCCGCGAACCACATACACGAGCGCCGCGAAGGAGCTGCTCGACCACGGCGTGAACCTCGTGGGGGTGATACGGGGCGACTCGGTCCACATGGACTTCGACGATGTCGAGGTCTCGCAGGGCGACCAGCTCGTATACATAGGCAAGTCCCGGCTGAAGCCCGAGGAGATGGCAGAGCTGATTCGCCAGGGCGCCGGTTGACGAGCCCCGGGCCCGACGCCGCGCTCGTGGGAGCGCCGCCCACGGACGCCCTTCGCCGGCAGATGCTCTTTGCGTACGACTCCCTCGAGCCGTACAGGGACTCCTTCCAACAGTGCGGGATTAGCCGGCGCGACATCACCCAAGACTGTCCGCTTGCCATGCTCCGCCGGCTGCCCGTCCTGGCGGGCGAGAGCTTCCGGCGCCTCGTCGACGAGACCATCCGGGCAGCCGGCGATGTCGTCGACATCGAGGTGTCGTCGGGGACCACGGGGCCGCCCAAGCGCCGGATCATGACGGGGAGCGACGTCGAGGCTGAGACCGAAGTGCTGGCCAGGCTACTGGCCATACCCGGCATCGGGCCGGGCGAGTCCGTTGCCTGCCTCGACACGGGCCCGCTCACACTCATGGTGTCGTTCACCGAGGCCCTGGACCGCCTGGGGGTCGACGAATACTGGGCGCTCAGCGTCGGCATGTCCGATGAGGCCACGGTCGACGCTCTCTTGGCCCTCGACCCCACCGCCGTCATAACAATTCCGTCGATACTCGACAGGATAATCGAGCCGCTCTCCGCCCGGCTGCGCCGCGGGCCGCGCCGCCTGGGCAAGATCGTCTACGTGGGCGAAAAGATGCGGGAGCCCACACGCATGTCGCTGGAATCGGACCTCGGCCTCGAGGTGTTCGCCTACTATGGCGCATCCGAAACCTCGGCCCTGGGGATCGAGTGCGGGGCGCACGAGGGGATACACGTCCTCACGGACTGGAATGTCGTCGAGATCGCCGGTGGCGGCCCCGAGGGGGAGGCGCTGATAACGACCCTCGACCGCGAGGGGCTGCCCCTTTTCAGGTACGCCCTGGGCGACCTCCTGCGCGTCAGGGACGGCGGGTGCCCCTGCGGGCTCGACTATCCGAGGGTCGACGTGCTGGGACGCACCGACGGAACCGTGTCCGTCCTCGGCGTCAAGCTGGCGTACGAGACGGTGAGCCGGGCAGCCCTCTGGCCGGTGCAGTACGGCGGGCCGATCGGCGTGGAGCTGACCGGCAACGGCCGCGACAGGATGAGACTCACGCTGCCGGACTCCCTTTCGGCCCACGAGCCGGCCATCATGAGGTCGATGAAGACACGGGAGCCGGACCTCGCGTACCTGGTATCGAGCGGGTTCCTGGAGCTCGACGTTTCATTCGTCGACGGGAGGCGCCTGGAGGGCCGGAAGGCTCCCCGCATCGTTGACCTGCGCTACTCCGATGCCTGACTCCGGCCCGCCGGGGGGCGTCCGTGTGTCGGTGGTAGACCCATGCGACACTGCCCGCGTCTTGGAAGTACACTCTCTGCTGGTATCGTCGCTCCCGGCGGGGCTGGTCGAAGACAGGGAGTCGTTCCTCCGGTCCGTCTCACGTTCAGCCGAACCGGAGGCGCTCCCGACGGTGGCTGCGGCTCTGCAACGCGGGGCCGTCATCGGCGCTGTGGTGGGGGCGTACCTGCCGCGTGTCAACGTGGGTATGGTCCTGTACTCTGCCGTCGAGCCGCGGGCCAGGAACAGGGGGCTATACGGCGCGATGCGGGCCAGGCTCCTAGAGGCCATCGCCGCCGACGCCCGGGGCCTCGGCAAGCCGGGAGTCGACCGCATCGCTTCGGAGGTCGAAGATGGCAGCCCGCTCCACCGCCTGTACGTCTCGGAGTGGCGCGCCTTCACCGCGCCGTGCGACTATTGGCAGCCAGAGACTCAGGGTCTGTCGGCCAGGCCGCTGAAGCTGGTGCTCCAGCCCGTCCTGGCTGAGGGACCCCCGTCGAACCGGGATATTGCAGTTCTGGTGAAGGAGATCTACCGGACCGTCTACAGGCTGCCGGACCCCGGGGGGGACCCCACCTACCGGCGCGTTATACTATCTCTCAGGGCAGGGGAGAGCGAATAGCCTTACAGCCATTCCCGCAGAGGTGCCGAATGTTCCGAAAGATACTGGTGCCGCTCGACGGCTCCGACGAGGCCGAGGCGATACTCCCGTACGTCTCCCACATCGCCTCGGGCATGGACCTGGAGGTCATACTTCTCTCGGTGATGGATCGCGGGGCAATGGAGATGAGCGAGACCTACTTCTCCAGGCTGTACGAACGCGCGGAGCAGGAGGCCAAGGGCAGACTCCACAACGCGGCCCACCAGCTCCGGCAGGATGGCGTTCGGACCGAGGAGCTGGTCGTCTCGGGACGGGCGGACTCGGAGATCACGGAAGCCGCGGACAGGCTCGGCTGTAACCTCATCGCCATGTCGACCCACGGCAGGAGCCTGCTTGGAAGGGGCATCCTCGGCAGCGTCGCCGACCGGATCGTCCACACAGCGCACACACCCGTGCTCACCATCACCCCGGACAAGGTGCGCGCCTACCACGGCAGCGACACCCTGGTCACGAAGCTGGTCGTCCCCCTCGACGGCTCGGCCCTCGCCGAGACTGTTCTGCCCCACGTCAGGGAGATGGCCTCCAGGCTCGAATACAAGGTGGTTCTGATCAGGGTCGTGCGGCCGCTCCACTACTTCTGGGTGGGCGAGCATCCTCCGGAGATAGACGAAGAAAATGCCCACATGGAGAACGAGGCCAGGGCGTACATGGAGGCGACCGCCGAGAACCTCAGCCAGGACGGCATCGACGTGGAGTGGCGCGTCCTGTTGGGCCATCCGACTACCATAGTCCTGGAGCAGGTCAGGGACATCCCCCACAGCATCGTCGCGCTGACAACCCACGGGCGCTCCGGCTTCAGGCGTTGGCTCATAGGGAGCCTAGCCGAGTCCCTGGTGCGCAGCGGCGGCGACCCGGTGTTGATCGTGCCGCCTGGGGAGCAGGCGGAGGCTGATGACGATGCGTGACCCGGAAGCCATCGCCCGGATCAAGGCCCGGCCCTTCGCGGGACTGTCGGACGGGGAGCTGGCGCAGGCTCTCGCTGAAATCCGCCGGCAGGCAGTCCGCGGCGCCCAGGTTGAGACGTTCGGCATCGTCGACGAGGTGATACGACGGCGCCTGGGGGCCTGGCGTCTCTTTGATACGGAGTTCGAGCATGAGGCTGTTGCCCCTTACAGGGAGATGGCCCGGCGGGCAGTCGAAGCGGGCTCCTCCCTCGACGGCATGGGCCTGTCCGGCGGCGAGCGCCGCATCGTCGAGACCATTGCGTGGGTGAGCCAGCAGCTGCGTCGCAAGGAACCAGGCGACATAGCCCTCCCGGCCGCCTTCTACGAGGCGGTCGAGCGCTCCCCGATGGCCGATGCGCTGGAATTCGCGGCCACCGGCGAGCAGGTCCTCGCCGGGCTGCACATGCTCCGCGGAAGGGTCGTCGAGATGAGCGCGGGCGAGGGAAAGACCATCGCCGCCGTATTCCCGGCAGTCCGCCACTTCGTGGAGGGCCGGCGCGTGCACGTGGTCACCGCGAACGACTACCTCGCCCTGCGTGACGCCGAGCGCCTCGCGCCGGTCTACGAGTCGCTGGGGCTGACCGTCCGGGCCGTCCTCCAGCACATGAACGACGAAGAGAGGCGCGGCGCGTACGGCGCCGACGTCGTGTACGGCACGGTGCGCGAGCTGGGGTTCGACTTCCTGCGCGACAACATGCGTCACTCGGCCCGGGAGAGGGTCCAGCGCCGGCTCGACGTTGCCATCGTCGACGAGGCCGACCAGGTACTGATCGACGAGTCGCCCACGCCGCTGATCATCTCCGGAGGCCCGTCGGCCGGCCGCCGCTCGATCCACGCCGCGGACTCCGTCGTGCGCGAGATGGTCGAGCTCCAGGCACGTACCGCGGACCGGCTCGTCCGCATGGCCGGGGATCTGCCGGCAGGTGCGGAGAGACGCCGTGTGCTGGCCGCGCTGCTCCTGGCCGACCCGGAGAACAAGTACCTCACCCGGCTGACGTCGGAGGAGCCGGGGCTTGCGGACCGCATACGCATCTGGGCGTCCGACGCAATCGAGTTCGACGAGCGGGGCCCCGTCGACGATCTCCACTACCGGCTGGACGCGGAAGGGGCGTCCGTCGTCCCGACCGAGCGGGGCTACCGCTTCATCGAGTCCCGCCTGGGCCCCGCCTTCGACACGAGCGGACCCGAGAACGCGCTAGAGCGAGCCGGGGCCGCTTCCGGCGGCGACGTGGCGTGGCGGCGGCAGGAGGAGCGGAGGCTGGACCGGCGAATCGCGCGGAGACGCGCCCTGGCCAACCAGGTCCACCAGGCCATGCGCGCCCACCTGCTCCTGCGCCGCGGGGAGGACTACATCGTCGCGGAGGGCCGGGTCGTCCTGGTCGACCGGCTCACAGGGCGCCGCAGGCCCGACTCCACCTACAGGAACGGCCTCCACTCGGCGTTGGAGGCCAGGGAGGGGCTGCCGGTCAACCCGGAGCGCCGGACGGCCGCCCAAATATCCACCCAGGGCTTCCTGCGCCGGTACTCGCACCTCGCCGGCATGACGGGCACGGCGCTCTCGTCCGGAGACGAGATTCGGCGGCTGTACGGGCTCGACGTCGTGCGCGTCCCCACGACACTCCCGTCGCGCCGGGTGGACCTGCAGCCCCTCGTGTTCGGAACGGCAGGCCGGAAGCTGCGGGCCATCGTTGACGAGGTGGAGCGCTGCGTGAACGCCGGACGCCCGGTGCTGGTCGGGACCCAGACCGTGGAGCAGTCGGAGGTCGTCAGCGGCGCCTTGTGGGACCGGGGCATCGCCCACCGCACCTTGAATGCGGTCAACAGTGCCGACGAGGATGCCGTAGTGAAGGCCGCGGGGCGTCCCGGGGCCGTCACCGTAGCTACCAACATGGCCGGCCGCGGGACCGACATTGTGCCGGAGCCCGGCGCGGGCCTCCACGTGATCGGCGCCGAGCTCAATCCGTCCAGGCGCGTGGACGACCAGCTTCGTGGCCGGGCCGGGCGCCAGGGGCAGCCGGGCACGACCCGCTTCATGCTGTCGCTGGAAGACAGGCCGGTCGCCGGGAGGACGCTGGGCGCGGGCATCCGCAGACGCGCTCGCCGCCGTGGCCCGGCCGACCCCGGGGCCGTCCCCGTGGATGAGCGCGAGCTCGAACGGGTCCAGGACCTCTCCACCCTGGACGACGAGGCCCAGCGCGCCTTCCTGTCCGACTACTACCGGGTCCTCGATGGGCAGACCCTGGCCTACTACGCCCACCGGCTCCGCACGCAGGACTCCGGCGACGTGCTGGAAGAGTGCGCCGGCGCCGCCCGCGGGCTCGCCGCAAGGACCGTCGAGCGCTGCCTGGGGATCGCACCGTTCGACGACTACGAACGCCGCTTCGACGAGCTGGCGGATGAGATGCACCTGGACTTCGGCCTGGACTGCGAGGGCTTGTGGGGCCTCGGCCTGGACGAGCTCGCCCGTCGGCTGGGCGACATGCTGGTCGACAGGCTGGAGGGGGCACGGGCGGCCTTGGGTCCCTCTCGGTTCGACGAGCTCGCGCGGGTGGTGCTGGTACAGGCCGGCGACGACCTCTGGTGCGGCCACCTCGAGCGACTCCAGGAGATGATGGCGATCGCGCCCCTGGCTCCGGCCGGCCACAAGTCCGCCATTGCCGCGTTCCAGCGTGACTGCGCCGCGGAATACGAGGGGTTCGTGCGTGACACCCGCGACTCCTTCATACCGAGGCTGCTCGCGGCGGCGGACTCCGAGGCCGCGCTGCGAAACATCGAGCCCCGCGACGTGGATCTGCCTGCCGAGCTGGCCGGGATACTTGCCTGATACCCAACGACAATGCGTTGGCGCACCGACATGATGGAGGCACTGAGATGAACAGGAAACATACGAGACTAGGCACCCGCACCGCAGCAGGGGCGCTGATCGCCGCGGGACCCATCGTTGCCGCGTGCAGCTCAGGCCCGAGCTACGATGAGTGGGCCGCAACCGATGGCGCCGCCGGCCGGATCAACATGGACGACGTGCAGGAGGCCTTCAAGAAGTCGGAGAGCGCCACCGACTTCGAGAAGCGCGTCAACGAGATCTACGAGGGCGACGGGCTGGTGCTGATACGGGCCCGCCAGGACCCCGACGCGTTGGTGCTGGAGGGGTGGGAGGACCTGAACAAGAACCATGAGATCGACGACGCCGCCGACGACAAGCTGTTCGACATCGTGAAGCGGAACGAGCAGCACGAGATGCGCGGGTACGGCGCGAACTCCTACTACCACCACGGCTTCGGGGCGGGTAACTTCCTGTTCACCTACATGCTCATCTCATCTATCAGCCCCCTGGGGTACTACTACTACACGCCTCCACTCTACGCCCGCAACAACCTGACCAGCTACCGCGACAACTACCGGAACACGTCCGGGTATCGCAGCCAGGTCTCCAAGAACAGCAGGTACTTCACCAGCCAGAAGACCGGCTTCGCATCCTCCCGCTACAACTCGGCCGGCAAGAACCTCAGCACGGCCAGGACGAGCTACCGGTCGACCCAGCAGTCCACCGGCGCATTCAAGAGCAGTTCGACGGGCGTGCGCAGCTCATGGGGAGCCAGGACCGGCGGAAGCTCCGTCAGGTCGTCGGGCGTCAGCCGTGGCGGCGGGTTCAGGGGCTTCGGCGGCGCGCAGCGCATCATAGGCGTCGACAGGTGGGCGGGGTAGGGGCAAGGCGTCCCGCTTGAAGGGATCGTACTTCCTCACCACCCAGCCCGGCTGGGCCTTCGCCACGCTGCGCGAGCTGCGCGGCCTCAGTGTCTCCGGCCGGGTGGCCTTTCACCACCGCGACTCCTCGCTGCTCACCCCCGTACTCGAAGGGCTCGATTCAGAGCCGCTCCTCACTCCCGCCGGCGTGCACGGCTGCCTGGCCGACTTCGCCCCGGCCGGCCGGTCGGACGCGGTGGGCGAGCTGGCGCGCCGGCTCGACAGCGGCCGCCTGAAGGAGGGAGTCCTGCGCTGGCTGCCCCTTGCGGAGAAGACGGCGACGCGCCGCTTCTCCGTCACGACGGAGCTCTACGGGCGCACCTCCATGCGAAGGGACGCCCTCCATAGGCTCGTCAGCCGCGCCGTCGCTGCCGCCTTCCCCCGGTGGCGTCCCTCCCAGCGCGAGGGGGTCCGGATCGTTTGCAAGGCCGACGCCGACGTGGCCGTGCTCGGCCTGCAGCTCTACAGCAACCTGGGGCCCGAGCAGGACGGACGGCCCGGCGCCCTCAGGGATCACCTCGCCTGCGGCCTCCTCACCATCGCGGGCGTTGGGGATGGCGCCCCCGTGTTCGACCCCTTCATGGGGTCTGGCACCATACTGGCGGTGGCGGCGTACAGGTACGGGGCGGGGCCCCTGGCCGGTCTCGAGGTGGACGCCGATGCCTGCCGCGCCGCCCGCTCGAGGCTCAGGGGACGCCCCGCGGTCCTGGTCAACGGCTCCTTCGATGACTTCGACTACTCGTCGCTTGCCCCCGGGTGCCGCCTCGTCTCCAACGTGCCCTTCGGCGTCAGGTTCGCCCAGGTGCCCACCGCCGCCCTGCTGAGGCTCATCCGGCGCCCCGAGCTGAGCGGCTCGCCCGCGGCCCTGCTTCTCTCCCGCGACCAGGCAGACCGCATCGCCCCTGGGACGGGAATGCGGCGCAAGAACGTCCTCGTCCTCGGCCAGCCCGCCAGCATCCTCCACGGCAAGCCTTTCGCTCGTGGCCGGGCAGGGTGAGACCCGGAAGCCTGGGGCAGTCTTATTATGACTTAAGCCCTATTATCATAATAAGCTCCGCCCTTATTTCGAGTTAATGCCATTAGGCAAAATAGTCCCCGTCCTTATTTCGAGTTCCTGGGTCCCAGGGAGACGAGTCCAGGATTCCTTATTTTGACTTAGGCCGCTTTGCTATAATAAGCACTGCCCTTATTTCGAGTTGTCGGGGAAATCCAGTCTTACTGTTGAGGAGGCGCCCGCTATGCGCCGCGGCACAACGGGCAGGTATCACGTCAGGAACTACGGAGGCGAGCAGGTCCGCGCCTTCGTCCCCGCACCCCTGCCGCCGGATCCTTACCTGTCTTTGGACGGGGACCTGCAGCAGCTCCTCGAAAGGGCGCTCATAGCCCTGGGACGCCTGGACAGCGTCACCGTCCTGCTGCCGGAGCCGACCCTCTTCATCTACGCCTACGTCCGCAAGGAAGCGGTACTCTCCTCGCAGATCGAGGGCACGCAGTCGTCGTTCTCGGACCTCGTGCAATTCGAGAGCGCCGAGGCGGCGGGTGCTCCCCTCGACGACGTCCTGGAGGTCTCCAGCTACGTGGCCGCCCTCTACCATGGGTTGGAGCGGTTGCGCGGCGGGTTCCCGCTATCCAACCGGCTGTTCCGGGAGATCCACGGCGTACTGCTATCCAGCGGACGGGGCAGTGAGAAGTCCCCGGGAGAGTTCAGGACGTCCCAGAACTGGATCGGCGGATCGCGTCCCGGAAACGCCGCCTTCGTTCCCCCGCCGCCCACCGAGGTGGCCGGCTGCATGGGAGAGCTGGAGGGCTTCCTCCATGCCGAGGACGACGGCTTGCCCGTCCTGCTCAGGGCTGGCCTGGCGCACGTGCAGTTCGAGACCATCCACCCGTTCCTGGACGGCAACGGGCGCGTGGGGCGGCTCCTCGTCACCTTTCTCCTCTGGGAGGCTGGAGTGCTTCGGGAGCCCATCCTGTATCTGAGCCTGTACCTGAAGCAGCATCGTTCGACCTACTACGATCTCCTGGACGGCGTGCGCCGGACCGGAGACTGGGAGGCGTGGCTGGCCTTCTTCCTGGAGGGCGTGCGAGAGACGGCCGAGGCCGCCGTCGCCACGTCCGTACGGCTCTCCGACATGGTTGCCGAGGACGCCGCCAGGCTGGAAGGGCTTGGCCGCTTGGCCGCGTCGGCGATGCGAGTGCACCAGGCCCTGACGTCGCACCCGGTCCGGTCGGTCGCCCAGGTCTGCCAGGACACTGGACTTGCGTTCTCCACGGCCTCTTCTGCAATGGGGGGGCTGGTCGACCTTGGCATTGCCCGCGAGGTAACCGGCCGGCGCAGGGGCCGCCTCTTCGCCTACGACGGCTACCTGTCGATACTGGACGAGGGTACCGAGCCGCTGTGAGCGGCACACGGCGCCTCCTCGCCCAGCAGGCTGGCAATGTCCTTCTCGATCTGCAGCCGTGCGGCGACGACGTACTCGTCCGTGGTCGGTCCCTCGACCCGCGTCTCGAACCCGTGGGGGCCGAACCCGGGGACGATGCGCTCCCGCACTCGAAACTCGGGGTCGTTGAAGTAGTACGGGCGCGTACCCCGCAGCGGTCCCGGCAGGTCGTCCCCCTCAGTGCGGTAGATCGCGGGGTTCGCGAGCACGACTGTGGGGGTGTCTTCGCCCATCTCGGGCGGCCGGCTGGCGACTACCATGTCGCCCATCAGCATCTCGGGCTTAAGCTCCGGCGACCAGTGTCGGACCCGGTAGGTCGGCCCCGGCCTGACGTAGTGGCGCATCTCCCGCCTTGTGACGACGTACTCGTGCCACTTCCTCAGCTCGGGGAAGTGATGGGCGGGCAGGGTGCTTTCCGCCTCGTAGACGGACCCGTCCCCCTCGGCCCTGATGTCGTTGAACACCATGAACCAGTTCAGGATGTCGCGCACCCCCCGCGCGAGCTTGCTGTAGTGCTCGGTCCGCCGAGGGCTGCACTCGTCGACGACCACGACGTGAGGCTGGCTCTCGCTCAGCTCCACCCAGAAGTCCGGCGGGAACCCTGAACGGTTCCAGCGTCCCTCCCAATGGGGCACCGTCAACCGCATCGAGTGGTGAGACTGGACGCGCCAGTACCGGACGTCGAAGTCGTCCTTCAGGTACCGCTCCAGCGGCTGGACGACCCAGTCCCTCCCATACCGCTCGTTCCCGAACACCACCACCGGCCGCGTGGTGCCGGCCCTGAACCGGCGCAGGAACCGCAGCAGGCAGATGGCCTCATACGCCGCCCGGCTGGACTCCCGCACGTCCTCTTCGGTCAGCTCTGCCGGGTCGTCGTGGGGCTCATCCAGGCTGGGGAGCGAATCGAACAGCCCCCGTTGCCCATCGGGTTCATCCGGCCAGTCACGCTGGCGCCTGCACTCCGCGACGAATCGGTGATACTCCAGCTCCCGCATCAGCACGTCGCCGGGTTCGAACCTCCCGTGCCTCGTCACCGACCTCAGCTCGTCCAGGTGACGTATCGCCTCGCGGACGTCCTGCGCGCCGGCGAGGAAGCTTGACAGGGCCGGCGTCACCGTCACGCCGTCGTGGTTCTGCACGTTCACGCGCGACAGCCATCCCCCAATTGTATGAAGCCGCGCAGCCGCCTCATCGTCTCCAAGCCTCGCGAATTCGCCAAGCTGATCGGGAGAGAGTCCCAGCTTGTACCCGGTGTTCAGATCGCCGAGGTGTTTCTCACTCATGCGGTCCCGTTAGACGATGCTCGGTGGAGAGCTGAAGCCCAGCTGCCCCAAGCCAAACCGGGCTGACGGTTCCTGTAGCTGCGGCTGTCCATGGCTCTCTATATCGCGCCGACTCGGTCCACGCCGAGGCCGGCGGGCCGTTCGAACTCCTTGTACCGCACCCGGACCTCGACCCCGTTCACGCTTCGAGTGAACTCCGCAGTCTTCTCCTGCCGCTTCGTCTCGACCTCCAGGATGTTGTAGCCCTGGACGAGATCGTCCACCTCCAGCGTGTATGAAAAGAAGTGGGCCGACATGCCGAAGGGCGCCTGCACATCCATGCCAGCCATCATGTCGGTGACGATGCGGAGCGCCCGTTCATCGGTGACTTCCGCCTCGTCTATGGGCAGGACTCGCCCGTTGAAGCGGATCTCGATATCGTCCTCGACGCAGAAGAAGGAGAACCGGATGTTGAGGATGGGCCTCCGCAGCTCCCCGTCGGCCTTCGCGCCCTCGAGATCGTCGGCCACCAGCAACTTGAGAGTAACGGTCTCGCCGGCAATGAGGTCGGCGGGGAGTTGGCGGTCGGGCGTGGTTGTATCCTCGCCGCTCTTGCCCTCTCGCGGCGCCAGCATGTAACGCTTGTTCCGGCGCTCGTGGACTTCCGGGTTGCCCGCCTCGCGTAGGATCTGGTATTCGCGCTCGGCGAAGGGCCAGGGATAGTACCCGTCGAATACGCCCGCCCAGCCATGGTAGCTGAGAGACTGGCGCAGCGCGCGGAACATCTCGGCGTCCGGCTTGCCGGCCCGGTGGTCGTAGATGCGGCGCGGAGGGCGGTAGTATGCCGGGACGCCGGCGCTGTTCGCCGCGTCGGGCAGCCAGCGGTCGCCCATCCCGGTGTCTAGGAGGTTGGCCCGCTCGCTGCCGACCACGAGATCGACGTCGCCATCGCGCATCCACGCGGCCACGTCGAGGCCGATGTCGAGATTCGCCCGCTCGTCGGCGTGAACCCGGGCCATGATCGGAATCTCTCGCCCCTGCTGCTCCCCAATGGAGTCCGCCAGTCCGCGGACCTCTGCGACGAACTGGTTCATCGTCGCTATGCCCTGCTCGGTCTCCTCCATCCTGAAGTAGAGCGGGAAGAACATGAAGTCGAGCTCGATCCCGTCCGCCTCGTAGTCCACGAGCATCTCGCGGATCATCGCCTTCTTGTCGTCCCACACGAGCTCGTTCGTATAGTCGTAGGCCCACCTGGTCTGGTGGTTGGGCCAGCGGGGATCGTCGATGCCGTGGCACACGGCCTCCTCGTGGTTCCATCGCAGCCAGCCGCACCGCTGGGTGCCTGGGGCCTGTGCGTCCTGGAGCCGCAGGCTCGGGAACACGGTGACGCCTCTGCGCCGGCCCTGGCCGATCACCTCTCGCACCTGGTCGGTGCCCTTCTCGCGGGCGACCTGCACCATGCGCATGATCCGCCAGTCGATGTAGTTCTCCCAGACCTCCTTCGCCTCCCCGATGACCCGCCCAACCTTGCTGTTGTGGAAATAGACGTCCCCATACCCCAGTCCCAGCACCAGCAGGTCCACACTCGTGCCGAGGACCTCGTCCACCGGCTGGCGGAGCTTGGCGATGCTCACCGGCGGCTCGACGCGCTTGCCATGGAAGTGGTGGGCGTCGTTGTAGTAGATAAGCCGGGGGCGGAAGGCCCGGCCGGGCCCTGGAGTCCGTGCTGCGGCGGTCATCTGGTACCTCCTGCACGTCGTGGCTGGCGGACGCCGAAAGACTACCACGGGGCTAAGTTGCAGGGAAGGCGTGGAGGAGCAGATGGCCAGCGTGGCCATGCGCGGCGAATGAGTCCTTCTCCGGGAGGTATTGACACGAGAGATGATACATGATTTCATCTAAGATTCGATATTGTTGGCACTCACAAGTTACAAATTGAGAGGAAGTATCTATGAATAATCGGAACAAGGGACGGAGGCGTGATGAGGCACCGGAAGGGTCACGACTCCACGAAGTCGCAATCGTGGGCGCGGGGGCGGCCGGGCTGGGATGCGCGGTTGCCCTCAGGGAGTTTGGCGTCGACGACATTATCATCCTCGATCGCCATGAGGTCGGCGCCTCATTCCGGCGGTGGCCGCAAGAGATGCGCTTCATCACGCCGTCGTTCACGTCGAACGCGTTTGGGTTGCTCGACCTCAATGCGATCGTCCCCGGCACATCGCCCGCCTACACGCTCGACCGCGAACACCCCAGCGGAATCGATTACGCGAAGTACCTCGACAACGTCGCCCAACACTACGAGCTCCAGGTGAGACCTGGCATCGATGTCTGCTCCGTCGCAGTCGAGGATAACGGAACATTCACGCTCACGACGGCCGACCGGCCGGTGCGGGCGCGACATGTCATCTGGGCGGCCGGGGAATTCCAGTACCCGAACCGCAATTCCTTCGCGGGCGCAGAGTCCTGCTGCCACTCGTCCGAGGTCCGCACATGGCAGGAACTAGAGGGTGGCCGTTTCACGGTGATCGGTGGCTACGAGAGTGCCGCAGACGCGGCCGTCTCGCTGGTGCAGCTGGAGAAGAATGTGACCGTGCTGGCGCGAGATGCGACATGGACCAGTGAAGACCCGGACCCCAGCATCGCCCTTACCCCATTTTCCCGCGAGCGTCTGGAATGGGCCTATTCCACAGGTTCCGTGAACCTCGTCGACAATGTCGACATCACGTCGGTGCGCGTGGACGGTGACAAGTGGGTCGTCCAGGCCTCGGACGGCCGCGAATGGGCGAGCGAGACACGCCCGATTCTCGCCACCGGCTTCAAGGGATCCCTCAGCCACCTCGACGGCCTGATCGAGTACGATGAGGAAGGGGCCCCCGTCGTCACGGAAGAGGCTGACGAGTCCACGCTTGTGCCTGGCCTGTTCATCTCTGGCCCTCTTGTCGAGCACCGGGGCGTGCACTTCTGCTTCATTTACAAGTTCCGCCAGCGCTTCGCCGTCGTCGCCGATGCGATCGCACAGCGCCTCGGAAGGGACACCACGGAAGCCGTTGCGGCCCGCCGAGCGGTGGGGATGTACCTGGACGACCTCTCTTGCTGCGTGGAGTCCTGTGCGTGCTGACCCGACATGACATCGATGTCACGGCACCTCCCACCACGCTTGCTCCTTGGACGCGCGGTCGCAGGTCCCGCCACAGCGGTCCTGCTCCTGGT
Organism: Dehalococcoidia bacterium; assembly: GCA_965116315.1. Lineage (GTDB taxonomy): Bacteria > Chloroflexota > Dehalococcoidia > Lucifugimonadales > CAJWER01. The sequence continues at coordinate 2,543,478 of OZ220672.1, read as the reverse complement.
CCTGCCCGCTCTGCTCGCCGTGCTCGGCGCGAACCAGGCCGCCGCCTGGCTTGATCCGCTGGTCGTGGCGAGCACGACACCCCTGGCCGAGAGGATAGAGGACTGGCCGGGACCGCTCGTGGCTGTGCTCGCCGGTGACTACGGACTGCTCACGATGGGGCCGTTGCTGTTCGTGTGGGCGGTCCCCACGGTGCTGGTCTATTCGGTGTTGATCGGCGTCTACAAGGCGAGCGGCCTCGCCGACCGCATCGGGACGGCCCTCCACCCCCTGCTGCGGCCGGTCGGCCTGCACGGGCGCGACGTGACACGAGTGCTGATGGGCTTCGGCTGCAACGTCCCGGCAATCGTCTCGACACGCTCCTGCTCTGCGTGCACCCGGCCGGCGACCGTCGGCGCGATCTCCTTCGGGTCCGCCTGCTCGTACCAACTCGGCGCGACGCTCGCGGTTTTTGCCGCCGCCGACAAGAGCGGTCTCGTTGTGCCGTACCTGGCGCTGCTCGTCGCGGCGACGCTCGTGTACACGCGGCTCATCAGTCAGCCTGCCGCGCGGTCGACACTCAACACACTGCTCATCGAACCGCGCACCTTCCTCACCCGGCCGTCCTTCGCGGCAGTCGGGGCGGAGGCACGAGGAACGGTTTGGGCATTTTTCCGCACGGCGCTGCCGACCTTCTTCGCGATCGCCATGGTTGCCTCGCTCCTCGACTGGTCGGGCGTGCTCGATGCAGCGGGGGGCTTGCTGGCACCGGCGATGGCCGTGTTCGCACTGCCGGCGGACGCGGCAATGCCGACCGTGCTCGCCGCTGTCCGCAAGGACGGCATACTGCTCCTGGCCGAGGCCGGCACCGTGGCCTCGTTGAGCGCGACCCAGTTGCTGGTTGCAACATTCCTCGCCGGAACGGTGCTGCCATGCCTGGTGACGGCGATCACGATTGGGCGCGAACTCGGGCTACGGTTCGCGGGCAGGCTTGTCGCCCAGCAGTTCGCCTTCGCCGTCACGGTCGCCACCACCGTCGGCTGGGCCTCAGCCGCGTTTGGCGGGTAACGACCCACGTCACTCTCTCTGCCGCAACGCATGGGCATGAGACAGCAACCCTGCCCTCTCCCTAAGCCTGGTGGGCCAAGGCGTACCGATTTGCGAACTTTTCGCTGGGAGGTTCTTATCTGAGGAGTCGGTCAGTCGACTCAGGAAAGCACCCAATGAGCCTCCAGCCTACCGGGTTGGAGGCTCTTCCATTTCTCCCAGATGGTCCGATGGTCCCACCGCCCCACCAAGAGGGTTACAGTCCGTCCCGATTATCGATGCTGCGTCCCAGGGAAGGCAAGACTGCGGTGGGGCTGACGCCACTTCTTACCTCACGGAGCCAAGGGCCGATACAACTATCCATAAACAGGCCGAGCCGTTGACAGTTCTGCGTTAAAGGTGGGATAGTAACCTCGGCCTGTTCTGCAAATACTCGGCCTTCCCAACCTAACCGTACTTTTGGGCTATGAGATGTTTGATGGACGGCCACCGATGTCCAATTGGAAGGTACGCGTGAGAGTGAGCACTGTAAGACGACTTAGGCTCAGGGGAACCGCCATCACGCTTGGCGCAGTCTTGGCGCTGGCAGCGGTAGTGATGACCTCGAATACTCCTGTCCATGCAACCTCGGCTCCCGACCTGGAGGTGGGAACGCCAACGGTGAGCGACGCGAGTCCCTATACAGGGGCGTCGTTCACCCTGTCGGCCACGGTGAGCAACGCTGGCGATGGCGAGTCGGCCGCGACAACGCTCCGCTACTACCGGTCGACGGATGCAACGATCACAACGTCGGACACGGAGTTGGGTACCGATGCGGTCGGTGCGCTGGCGGCGGCGGGCACCAGCGATCAGTCTATTGATCTAACCGCGTCGTCTACCGCGGGCACCTACTACTATGGCGCGTGCGTGGATTCTGTGACCGGGGAATCCGACACTACGGACAACTGCTCCGCGTCGGTGACGGTTACGGTCAATGCCCGGCCGGACCTGAGGATCCTGGGCGGCACCCAATACACAAACCCCCTTGTCCCTGGGGGAACGTTCACACTGACAGCCCGCGTGAGTAACGATGGCAGCGGGGCATCCTCGGCTACAACCGTGCGCTACTACCGCTATGAAGACGATACGGTCACGACATCGGACACGGAATTGGGCACCGACTCAATCGACGCCCTGGCATCGGGGGGCTACGTCAATGAGCGGATTGAGCTCACAGCGCCAGCGTCGCCCGGCACCTACTACTACGGAGCGTGCGTGGACGCGGTGTCAGGGGAGTCGAACACAAACAATAACTGCACGGTCAATCATGGCGGTGGAGCGGGCCATCTATCGATAGTAGTGTCGAAGCCCGGCCGTCCAAACCTGAGAGTGCATCGCGCCAGGGCAAGCGACAGCAACCCGGTAGCGGGGGAAACCTTCACCCTGTCGGCGCGCGTGCTTAACGACGGCTCCGGGGAATCCCCGGCCACGACCCTGCGCTACTACCGCTCCACGGATTCTACGATTACGACATCGGACACGGAGGAGGGTACCGACTCGGTCGGGGCAATCACCGGGGGGAGCACCAGCGCACAGTCGATCGATCTGACCGCTCCGTCCACGGCGGGCACGTACTACTACGGTGTGTGCGTGGACACGGTGACAAATGAGTCGAACACGACGGACAACTGCCAGTCCACCGGCACGCAAGTGACTGTGGCCCCTGCCCCTATCATTAATGGAACGGCGCAGGTAGGACAGACCCTCACGGCAAGCACATCCGATATCTCCGACCCGGATGGCCTCACCAACCCGAGCTACACCTACCAGTGGCTGGCAGACGACACGGAGATCGACGGGGCGACGAGTTCCACCTACACGGTCCAGGCATCGGATAACGGCAAGGTCATCAAGGTGCGGGTGACCTTCACCGACGATGGGGGCAACGAGGAGACGCTGACCAGCGCAGGAACCTCGGCGGTGGTATTGGGCGGACTATGATGACCATTGCACGACGACTCGGGCTCTTGGGGACGGCCATCACGCTTGGTGCAGTACTGGCACTGGCAGCGGTAGTGACGACCTCAAATACGCCCGTCCACGCCAACTCGGCTCCGGACTTGGATGTCCGAGGCATGGAGCTTGCCATGGACCTTGAAACCCCCCGTGTGGGCGGGACATTCTCCATAGAAGTGTTTCTTCAGAACGAGGGGGGCACGGCGTCCGGAGATACGACGGTCCGCATCTACCGGTCGGCAGACGCGACGGTCACGACGTCGGACACGGAAGTGGCCACCGCTGAAGTGACCTCGCTGGATGCCGGGGAAAGAAGCGATTATGTGGTGGACATAACGGCTCCGTCAACGGAGGGGACATACTACTACGGAGTGTGCGTGGACGCGGTCACGGGCGAGACGGACACGTCAGACAACTGCTTCTCGTCATCGTTTGAGGTTCCGGTGCCGCTGCCACGCCCGGACCTGGCGGTGCAAACACCGTCGGTAGACGATGCGACCCTGGAAACTGGAGCGACGTTCACGCTGTCAGCAACTGTGGCCAATTCGGGTGACTGGCAATCTGCTCCGACTACAATCCGCTACTACCAGTCCACTGACGCAACAATCACGACGGCAGACTCGGAGGTGGGAACCGATGAGCTAGGCGGGCTGCTCTACGGGTCGTGGGGGTCTGATGTGTCTCAGTCGAGCGAGTCGATTGATCTCACGGCGCCATCGACGGTCGGGACGTACTACTACGGAGCGTGCGTAGACTCGGTTACGGGTGAGTCCGATACGACCAACAACTGTTCGTCGTCGGTAACGGTCACCGTCCAGGTCAACTCCCCCGCCACGGGCGCTCCCACCATCAGCGGAACGGCACAGGTGGGCCAGACCCTAACGGCAAGCACGACTGGAATCTCCGACTCAGACGGCCTCACCAACGTGACCTACAACTACCAGTGGTTGGCTGACGACACCGAAATCGACGAGGCAACAAGTTCTACCTACACGGTCCAGTCATCCGACAACGGCAAGGTCATCAAGGTGCGGGTCACCTTCGAGGACAACGCGGGCAACGATGAATCGCTGACCAGCGAGGGAACGTCGGCGGTGGTATTGGGCGGGTTGTAGAGGGGGAGGCTAATGGGGCAGTCGATCAGGCTGTTGAATTATCGAAGCCTGAGCCTGCTGGCTCCATTGGCCTTGACCGTTCTTGTCATCCTTCTCCTGACTGGCTGTGGAGACTCAGGACTGTCTCGTACGGAGGTTGAGGAGATAGTCCGTGAGGAGATTGCTGAGGCCGCTACGCCGCCTCAGCCTGAACCCGGTCTCACGGTGGCAGACGTGGAGGAGGCCATCCGCAAGGCGTTGGCAGACATGCCTGAGCCGGAATCGGGACTATCCAAGAGAGAGGTAGAAGAGATCGTCACTGCCGCCATTGCAGTCATCGCGGCGCCACAGCCCAGCCTTACATCCGCCGAGGCTGAACAGATAGCCCGCGGCGTCGTGGCGTCCATCCCGCCCAGGTCCGCTCCCGCCGAGTACACCAAGTTCTTCGTCAACAACGCAATCAGCCGTTATGAGACCCACGGCCTGGAAGCTACTCTCGCCTACTACAACCGGGAGGAGAGCATCGACGGCCAGTGGTACGTCTTCATCATCGACGAGAACGATCTTGTCATCGGCCACCCCGACGCCCATCGCCTTGGCCTGGACCTGAAGGGTTGGGTGACACTTGACGCCACCGGGTACGACTTCGGGCCGGACATGCTCTCGGCCACTGAGGAAGGCAAGTGGGTGTCCTACGTCTACCAGAATCCTGAGAGCGGGGGCATAGGAGACGACCACATCGGCGCATTGGAGTACAAGCACGTCTGGGTGGTGAGACACGATGGGCTGCTGTTCGCCTCGGGCTGGCACATCTCCGCCGACGAGTACACCAAGTTCGTGGTGGACGAGGCCATCGACCGCTACAACGCCGCTGGGCTGGAATCCACCCTGGCCTACTACAATGACCCGGATAATGTCGACGCCCAGTGGTACGTCTTCATCGCGACCCCCGAAGGCGAGATTCTGGGTCACTACAACGCCGAGGACTTCGCAGAGCACTTGCAAGAGATGCTTGACGACGGGTCATTCAGGGCCACCGAGGAGGGCGTGTGGGTGAATCACGAGGACGTGAATCCCGCCACCGGGGAGGTCGAGGACAAGCACTTCTGGCTTGTGGAGCACGACGGGCTCGTTTTCGGCTCCGGCTGGCACCACGACGAGTCCGGTAGCTGAGGGGAAGGCCAACTCCCGGCGTTACCAGAAACAAGAGGGGCTGCACACGAGGAAGCTCACTACGCCGGAAACGCAAAAAAGGCTGCATACATGGACTGGCAGGGGGAGGACACTCGAATCTAGGTGTCCTCCCCCTGTTGCGTTGCGGTCTAGCGCCCCGCGCCGACCGGCTCCTTCTCCCGTTCCATCGCCCACTCGAACATCGAGAGGGTTGCGGCCTGGGGCTTGCTCCCGCGTCCCTTGGGCTTGACCAGCTCCTCGGCCATGAACTCGGCCCAGGAGAACAGCGACTGCTGCGCCTCCGGGGATTCGTCGTCGTGGCGGCCGTTTCCGTTTCCGTTGGCGTGCTGCCCGTTGGCCGGGACCAGCTCGACCGTCGGCCCGATGCCGAACGGGTCGTCATGGCCGTTGGCGTGGTGGCCGTTCCCGTTGCCGTTGACCCCGATGGTCTCCGGCACGACCTCGACAATCTTCCAGCCGTCGTCCACCAACAGTTCCTCGGCGGTGGCCTCGGCGCTCCACGCCTGGGAGAAGACCTCCTCCACCGTCTCGGCCTCGTCGTCGTCCTCCTCTCCGCTGACGATCTTGCGGGCCAGCGCCATCATCATGTCGTCGCCGTCGTCGCCGAAGGCGGCCAATCCGTCCTCCGGCAGTTCGCCCTCGACGGCGAGGGAGCTTTGCAGCTTCTTCGCCACCAGCTTGAGGGCGTCGGCCTGTAGCGTGTTCTTGTAGGACATGAACACCACCTTCACCGGGCGGTTCTGCCCGATGCGCCACGACCGGCGCGACGCCTGCCGCATGACATACACGCTGTAATCTATCTCATCCCAAACGATAGTCGGGAAGTCGATGAGATCGAGGCCCGTCTGCACCAGCCTGGGGTGGCAGATGAGCACGTCGATGCCCTGTTTCACCCTGTCGGCCACCCACTTCTCCCTCTTGTTGGGGGCCACGGCGTCGGCCTTCATCACCGCCACCCGGAAGCCGTGCCGGGTGAGGATGTCGTCCATGCGCCCGGTGATGTCCCGGGTCCCCGTGTGGGTCACGTAGACCAGCACCCTGCGCCCCTCCATGCGCTCGGCGGCCACCAGGTCGATGAGCGCATGCTCCTTGGGGTAGAGCCTGTCCTCGGACAGGGGCGGCACCTGCACGATGACGTCGCCCGACCTGGGGTCGAAGACCGTCTCCCCCTTGGTGCACCCGTCCGGGTAGGCCAACAGGGTTTGCAGGTAGGTGGCGAGCAGTCTCTTCGAGCCGCTCTTGAGCGCCTCCGCCAGCTCCTTGCGAAGCTCCTCGAACACGGTGTCGTAGGCGCTGCGCTGGGAGTAGCCTGTCCCGTCCTTCTCCGAGTCCATCGAGGACAGGAGTATCTGCTCGGTGTAGTCGGGCAGCCCCGACGCCACGTCGGAGAGGCGCAGGAAGATGGTGTTGCCTATGAGGTGGAAGAGGGCTGACGGGGCAAGCCCCGGCCTCTCCCTGACCACCTTGCGGAACTTCTTGCGCCTGCTGTTGCGTCCATCCTCCATCGACTCGTCGTCGGGCTTGCCGATGGAGTGCTCGACGAAGCCGTACCGCTCGATCCAGCGGCCCTCCTCGGAGCGCCCGAACTCCGTCCTGATTTCAGGGGAGAACCGATAGAGCAGGTGGAACAGGGTCGAGCTGTAGCCGCCCATGAGGGTGCCGCTCAGGGAGAGGGACTTGCCGCAGGCGTCTGCGAGGACTCCGGCGGCGATGCCCTGGGCCGAGCCGCGCCCCTTGTACTCATGCACCTCGTCGGTGATGAGCAGGTCGAAGAAGCCCCTCATGTGGTGCTTCACGTAGTCCGCTAGCGGATACCTCTTCGGGCCGGACTTGTCGGCCTGCCAGAGGGGGGAGCCGCAGTAGGAGCAGACGTGCCGCCTGCGGTTCAGGTCGGCGTCGGTCAGGGGAACCCCGTCCTTGTCCGTGATCTGGGCCGTGCAGTCGGGGCAGCAGGGGACCCGGAACGGCTCGCCCGTCTCCTCGTCGCGCACCAGCCTGCCCTTGGACGTTGCCCACCGGTATATGACGGCGGCCTGCCAGCGGTAGGACAGCTTGGCCCGCTCGCGGCTCATCACCGCAAAGAGGAGGCCGGAGCCGATCGAGAGGCGCAGCCGTTCCAGGTCGGTGATGGACTCCACGATGGCGGCTCGGGCGAGGGGCACCGTCTGCTCGACCTCGCGCTTCCACTTGGGTACGAGGTGGGGCGGGCAGAGCACTAGGATGCGCTGGAAGCCCGCCATGTGCGCCGCCGCCGCGCCAATAAAGGTCTTGCCCGTGCCCATCTCGCCCACCACCGTCGTTCCCCGGTGGGCTTCGAGGGAGAGGGCCGCGCCCCTGATGGCGTCGGTCTGCGCCCCCAAGGGGGTGCGGAGCAGCCGGGGGAACGTGCCGCCGTTCTCCGAGGGCCGGTAGAGCGGCGGGTAGGACTCCACCACCCGCCGGGCGATGGCCTCCTTGTAGGTGTCGATGAACTCTCCGAGGTTCATGTCGTGTCTCCTTCCTTGTGTAGGGTGTGGGTGTGTCCGAACGGAGCGAGGCGTGGGGGCCTCGTTGGGGGCGGCTCGATGGCGAGCCGTCTAAGCGGCCTGCGGGAGGCGCTCCCGCCGCCTGTACTCCTCGTAGCAGCGGCCCCGCAGGTGGTACGCCTTCACCGGGGAGGAGACCACCCTCCCGTGGTCGTCGATGTCCACCGAGGCGGTCTGCATGGCCGGTTCGCCGGGGAGGATGGGCTGCCCGCAGCGGCAGCAGGATTCCATCGTCATGGTCATCTGCATCGTTCAACCTCTCTTTCCTTAGTTAGCGGTGCGTGTTGCGTCCGAAACGAGTCGAGGCCCCGCCGTTCCGTAGGGGAACAAAGCGGGGCCTCGTGGTTTGTGGCTGAGTCAGGCCGTCTACGCCGCGATCTCGACGATCTCGCCGTCGCCCAGATCGAGGGAGACGACGGTGGTCACCAGCCGCTCCCGGAAGACCTCCTTCTCCGGCGTGTCCTCGACCTGCACCATCTCCTTGGAGGTCCTGCCCTTGACCAGGATGCGCCGGTCTTCGGCCTCCAGGACGAGGTTGTCGAGGAAGCCTGCCGCCACCAGCATCGCCATGTGGCCCCGTCTGAGGGGCATGAGCGGGCGGGTGCGGTTGTCCTTCGCGGGCCAGAGGGTGTCGGTTATCTCCGCGCTGGCCCACAGCCCCGTCCGCCTAGCCTCCGTCGCCGCAGCGACAGGATCGACGGTGCGGGTGGTGAACAGGATGTCTCCCGCCGGGGTCGCCTTCGCCTTGAAGAAGGGGTATCGCACCCCTCCCAGCCGGTCGAGGTCTCCCTCCGACCACCTGTTGACCGTCTCCTCGGCGGAGGCGTCGGGAATGGGGTCGGCCTTGCGGTAGCCCAGGAGCATGACCTGGTCGAATACCTCCCGCTCCGGGTCCGGGAAGGCCCAGCAGCGCAGGTTCCGGTAGTGGTTGGACAGGTAGCGGGCCGACACCGAGAGCCTCTGGCGAGGGACGATGAAGACCAGCAGTCCGCCCTCTGCGAGATACCGGGTGCAGTGGGTGAGGAAGGCGTGCTCGACGCGCTTGTCCTCCTGGTCCCAGTCGTATGGCGGGTTGACGTAGGCGAGGCCGAAGGCCCCGTTTGCGATGGAGGTGGCGAACAGGTCGGCGGCGAGGGCGCGGTCGAGCCGCTCCTCCGCCTGCTGCGCCCGGTCCCGGTGAAGCTCCACGCCGTAGGTCTCGACGGGGAGGGTTCCCCGGTGGCGAAGCTCCTCCGCAAGCTGCGCCACGGCGTCCCCGCCCCCGCAGCAGGGGTCGAGGATGCGCAGCGTCTCCCGGCTGTAGTGGTGGTAGCCGTAGGGCGTGTCTATCAGCCCCGCGATCATGTCCACCACCCTGTCCGGCGTGGGGTAGTAGCCGCCCTTGCTCTGAGCTGCGAGTCTCATGTCGTCTCTCCTTTCTCTCCGTTGTCCGTGTCGTCAGTGTTGGGTCCGAACCGACAGGGTTCGGGCTGGCAGAAGTAGCAGTCCCTTCTCGCCCTGGGCGGCGGCACGTAGTCCTCGACGGTCATCGCCGTGAATATCACCTGGATGCCGCAGCTACCGCAGTGGTATGTCTCCCCGGTGTGGATGTCCCCGTCCGGCTCCTCCACCTGAGCGAACCGCTCGTCGCAGTGCGGGCAGGTGAAGAACAGCGTCTGTTCCCTTGCCATTGGTTTAGCTCCTTTCCGCCGCGTCAGGCGGCGATTGCCATGTCTCCGTGTCCGTTCCTTTGCAGTCCCACCACCTCTCCGATTGCCAGGTTGCGCTGGAAGCAGAGCACCTGGGGAGTCCCCATGCTCTCGGCGCAGGGGACGCAGTAGGCGGTTATCAGCTCGGCGCGGTTGGCGACGGTCATCCGCCGCACCAGGACCGAGCGGCCCTCCGGCAGCTTGTGCCGGTAGAGAATGACCGAGGGGTCGCGCCGCTCCGCCTCCGTCACGGGCCGGAAGAAATGCGGCTGGCCCGAGCTGACCAGGTGCTGCGAGCCGTCGTGGGGGCAGTAGCGGCAGGTCTTCCCGTCAGGGGAGAACCGCCGCCAGGCCCCGCCGTTGCGCTGGCCGCGCCGCTTGTTGTTGCGCTTCGCCTTCTTGAGGGTCCTATCCATCGCTGCCCTCCTCGGCCAGCGTCAGCCAGCCCGACGCCACCGCCTGGGAGAGGTCTTCCCGCAGCTTCTTGGCCTTGGGGGAGCACCTGTAGGCGGAGACGCCGACGCTCTGGAGCGGGACTATCTCGCCCTCCTCCAGGCCCCGGTGCCAGAGCCAGTCGGCCCAGGAGCGGTGCAGGGGGAGCGGGCTGCGCTTGTCGAGGAAGCGGTGATGGAGGGCCGGGGCTTCCTCCTCGGACTGGGCCAGCAGCAGGAAGGAGTCCTTCTCGTAGGCGAACTCGGCGGTCTTCGTGTAGACGAGGGCGTGCCAGCCGCCCGTGCCGCGAAGCCGGGCTATCTTGGTCGTCCACGGTAGGGTAGGCCGCCGGCGAGTTACCCCGCGTTAGCGGAGCACTTTTCCGTCGGCCCCCCTCCGAACCGGACGTGCGGCTTTCACCGCATCCGGCTCTCTAGTGTCGAGTGTGAGGTAGTATCGTTACGTGGGCGTGGTGCCGGAGGGCATCACGTGGTGTCGAGCGCAGTGCGGTTGAAAGACGCAACTGCGTTTAGGGAAGAAGGGCGCTAGGGGCCAGTGTGGGTGTCAACCGGTCCTAGCGACAACCTTGTTTCATGTCGCGGTCGAGTTCCTGTAGCAGGTCGATCCGTTTTCCCCACAAGTCGTAGATTTCTCTTAAGCCTTTATTCTCAGCTGCGGCGATGAGCAGGGCGTTGGCTAAGACCTCATCTCGGGCTCCCGCCTCGGCTAGGCGTTCCTCACAACCTGCGGGAACGACAAAGCCGTGGGCGGATCGACTTTGGGCTGCTTCTCGGTCGGTAAGCCAGTATTCATCGAACTCAGCAAACTGGGTTTCGTAGGCGGCCCGTCGCTCGGCGACACCGAGCGCTGAAGGGCCGGAATCCGGTTTGCGGGAGTCTTGTTCACTGGAGTCCTGATCGTTCTTGAACAAATCGAGATCGATTAGGTCGCAGGAAGTAGCCAGGAGTGCCATAAAGACGATGAGGGCTAGTGCCGATACGTGGCGCATCAGTCGCTGCTGCGAGAGCTATGACCCTTACGCACCAACCATTTGATGCCGTACCACCCAAAGGTCGCGCCGACCGCAGCCGTCGTGATGATCTCCGGAAGTACAGGCACGAACACCAAAATCACGGAGCTAAGCCACACCAGCAGGAGCCACCGTGGCCAATCCAACCATTTTCTCAATTTCCCTCTCTCCCTTCTTGGGAACCTCTGGTAGGTCATTGTTGAGTGTACCATGCTGAGGAGGTGAGAAAGGCGTTAGGGGTCGTATTCAATTGTTGGGGTCTGACACTACCTATCGCTGCTTACGCGGTGTCCAACTACCGTCGTGGGCGTTCAGGTGGCAAGGGCGACAGACCACGAGGGTCTTGCGGTGCCGGGCCGCCATGACTTGTACCCACTTTGGCTTTGACCGTTGGCCTTTCACGTTTAGGTCACGTAGCGCGCGGACGTGGTGGACTTCGATGTTCGCCGTTGCCCCGCACAACTCGCATGTGTCCGCTAGGAGCCGCTGTATCAGCTCGTTGCGTTCAGTCCTGTTCCGTGTGGGCTTTCGGTCAATGAGGACAGCCTGCCTGTTCCGCTTCAGGGGTATGCCACCGAACCGTGCCACCAATGGGCGTTTCCCTTCGCCTCGCTGTTCCACGACCTCAAGGCAAGCCCGTTCCCCATGCGCGGTCTGCACGGTGCTCTTGTAGCGCCGGAAGATTTTCGCGGATGTGGTCTTGTGCTTGTTGGCTAGGGTCTTGGCCAGCGACTTCCCCATGACCCATTGCAGCCTCCCGAAGTGGAAGACGTTGTAGGCCAGTAGGTAGTACTGGACGACGCCCCGAAACTCCGCTTGGTACCGGCTGACGATGGTGTAATCCTCGTCGTTGTGGAAACCGTTGCGGCGTACCGGCTTGCCGTTGCTCATGTAGGCTTGGCAGTGTTGTTCGATGACTTTGGCGGGAACCCGCAGACCGATTCGGCCATTGACTTTTCGCTTCCCTGTGGAGTCGAGTTGGTCGTTGGCGTGTTGGTTCACGAGTTCGTAGCCGAGGAACCTCGCCGCCTGGCTGGTGGCGTGGGTTATCAAGGTCTTGTCCTTGGATAGCTCCAGCTTGAGCGAGTCGCGCAGGAACGTCACCAAGGACTCCTTTATCTGCTCGGCTTCGGCCTTTGGCCCGCTGAAGCCCAGCACGAAGTCGTCTGCGTAGCGCACGTACCGTAACCGGCGGTAGCCTGGGTCGAAGGGGTCACGGGACGGCAGCTGCTGCATCTGCTTACGCAGTTGCAGGGCTACCTTGTGGTTCCCTCGTTTCCGTTGGCGTGACGCTTGGTTTTTCAGTCGTGTCCACGCGAGATTGTATGTTCGTGCTGTGCCGCGGGTATGTGCTGGAATCAGTACCGTTTCGACGTGCTTGTCCAACCGGTCTAGGTAGATGTTGGAGAGAATGGGGCTGACCACGCCGCCTTGTGGCGTACCACTCAGCGTGCGGCCATACTTCCAGTCCTCCATGTAGCCTGCTTTCAGTAGGTACTTGAGCAGGCGTAGGAATCGGTTGTCGTGGAGCTTTTCGCCGAGTACCGACAGCATGACCTCGTGGTCGATGTTGTCGAAGCACCCTTTGATGTCCCCCTCGACGAACCAGCGGACACCCGACCAGTAATCCACCATGTTGCCCAAGGCGGTGTGGCAACCCCGGCCGGGCCGAAAGCCGTGGGAGCGGTCGGAGAACTGCGGCTCGTAGTAGGCGTCCAGAATCATCCGGATGACCTCTTGCAGCAGCTTGTCCGTCCATGTCGGTAGGCCCAAGGCGCGGGTCTTGCCGTTAGGCTTGGGAATGTTGACCCGTCGCACCGGCGTCCACCGGAACCGCTCGTATCGAAGCTTGTCGATGATGCGGTCGATTTTCGCCAGCGACATACCGTCCACGGTCTCTGCGGTGGCTCCTTCGGTCATCGCTCCCTGGTTTGAGTAGAGACGACCGTAGGCCCGCAGGTAAAGGTTCCGGTTGTAAAGCAGCCGATAGATGTTCTCCAGCGGCAATCCTCGTTCTCCGCGTTTGCTGATGACGTTCAGTACAGTTTCGGCGTCTTGCATTATGCAAACCTCCCTGTCGTATTCCGTCGTTGACACCTGCCCTCCTTCGCCATGTGGACGGCTTTCCCGTCCTCGGACTACTACGAGGGCTCCGTAGCCATAGGGGTCTCCCCCTGTAGGCCATCCCGCGTTCCGTCAACATAGGACGTATCTAGCGCGACTGTAGGTGCCCCGTTCGTCCCTTGAATAGGCCCATATAGGCCCACGTCCACTCATCGGAGTTGCTCTGGTCTCGGCACGAAACCAGTGCAATGAGTGACGCCGGGTTGCAAGCGTTCTACCGGCGGGTGAAACCGATACACCACTTTGGGACTGGGGTTCAGGCAATCAAGCTTTCACCGTACCGCGCGGGTCTTGCGGAACCAGCCCTACAACGCTTTCGGGCTGTAGCCGCTTTACCGACATGCTGTTTTCCCCCTAGGCTTTCGCTTCGAGGTAGGTCGGTTGACCCAAGAACCTTCTCCGATTTCTTCCTAGCTGAGCTAGGTATCCTATGCCGCGTGACGCGGCGCACTGCCGATGGTCTCGTAGGGAATCTGGCACCGCTGGTATCCGCCGGTCAGAGCCATCCCGTCCGCGCCACGGATGATGTGGGCGACGTCCGGGGGCTGCTTGAGGAGGGACGCCCAGATCGCCTTGAGCGCGGTCTGGGAGCCGACCATCGAGACGAACCAGAGGCTTTCGGTCTTGTCGTCGCGGGCGAAGGCGTCGGCGGTGGCCGAGAAGCCTCCGGCGCTGATGGTGTAGAGGCTCTCGGGGTCGATGGTGTGGGTTGCGAGCATGTCGAGTCTCCTTTCGTCGTGAGGGTTGAGTCGATGCGCGGGGCTGCCCCCGCGTGGGTGAGCCGGAGGGCGCACGCCGCCCGGTCGTGGAGAGCGGTCTCCATGCCGGATAGGAGTCAGGGCATGAGGCCCCGCTCCTTGAGGCTGACGAACTTCTTGCCGCCGATGACGATGTGGTCGAGCAGGTCGATGCCCAGCAGCTTGGCCGCCTGGGACATCTCCCTGGTGCAGGCCAGGTCTTCGGGGCTGGGCGTGGGGTCGCCGCTGGGGTGGTTGTGGCTGACGATGATGTTGGGCACGGCCTCGACGACGGCGGGGCGCAGCACCTCGGCGGGTCTGACCTCGGCCGAGTTGACGTTGCCCTGGTAGATGACCCTCTGGCCCACCACGTTGTTCTTGATGTCGAGCAGCAGCACCCTGAGCTGCTCCTGGGCAAGCGGGGACATCTCCGGTCCCAGCAGCGTGTGAACGTCCTTGGGCGTGATGATCGAGGGCGGGTCGTCCGGGCGCTCCGGCTTCGTCTCCACGTCGTAGCGCATCGCGATCTCCCCCAGCAGGCTCAGGTTGATGCGCAGCGCGTTCAGCAGAACGGCGTCCTTGGTGAGGTCTTTCTTGCGGGTCATGTCGGCCTCCTTAGTAATCGGTTCCAGACGAGAGCGGGGCCGCCCCCTTTGATGGGAAGCGGCCCCGTTGGTGTTGCGCCCGGCTCAGGAGGCGGGCGTCGCTGTGCGGTTGTGGGCTGGGATGGCTAGAAGGGCGAGTCCTCGTCGCCGTGGTCGCTCGCCCCGTTCCCGTTGCCGTTCCCGTTGCCGTTGGAGTCGAGGAAGACGACCTCCTGGGTGTGGACCTCGGTGCGGTGGCGGCGCTGGCCGTCCTCGTTCTCCCAGGTGTTCTGGACGAGGCGACCGGCGACGTAGATGCGCTGGCCCTTGGTCACGTACTGGTTGACGGCCTCGCCGGCCTTGCCCCACACGATGACCGTGTGCCAGTCGGTGGCGTCCTCGCCGTCCCTGCGGTAGCGGTCCGTCGCCAGCCGCAGGTTGGTGACGGCGGTGCCGTGCTGCGTGTACTTCATCTCCGGGTCCGTCCCGACCCGTCCCAGTAGCTCGACCTTGTTTATCGTGCGTGCCATGTCGATTCCTCCTTGTGGATGTTGTGGCGCGGCCTTCCCGCGCCCGTTTGCAATGAGAGCGGGGCCGCCCCCTGTAGAGGAGAGCGGCCCCGTCGTGCGCTCCCGTGAGGAAGCGTCTATCTGATCTCGAAGACCGGAGGCCCCGGCCCGTCGTCGTCGCCCCCGAACAGCCTGTCGGGGTCGAAGTGCGCCGCAGCAGCCTGGAGAGCCATCTGCGCGTCGGCCCTTGCGCCCGGCCCCAGCGCCGGGTCGTCAATCGCCTTCAGGTAGCGCAGCGCGGCGTCCACCAGTGCGGCGTGGGCGGCGTTGTTGCAGAAGACCCGCTGAGAGGCGTTCGCCATCATCTCCATGCTCACCAGCCCGTCGATGCGGTTGGAGAGCCGCGTCTGCACCGAGGCCAGCTCGTTGGCCAGCCGTGCGATCTCGCGTGTCGTGGCGGGCATCCTGCGCAGGGTCTTGGGCGCGAACCTGCTCATCCCGCCCTCCGTATCTCGCCCAGGGTCTTCGGCTTCCAGTACAGGTCGCGCTCGACGGCGGGAACGCCGCCAAGCACCGTCGCCTCGGCCAACTCGTCGAGCGAGAAGTACCCAAGCTCCGTCTCGAACCCCTGGACGAGGCCGAAGCACTCGCCGGTCTCGGCGGCCCACTCGGTCACGTACCAGGTCCAGTTGGCGTATGGGGAGAAGAGCTTGGCGTGGGCGAGAACGGAGTCGTAGTCCTCCACGTTCTCGTTGGCGTAGAGGGCCGGGATCTTCTCACCCAGCTCCTTCGTCATCAGCTTGTGCCTGCGCAGTCCGCTGTGCTTGTCCTGCCACATGGTCGTGGCCGTGGTGGTTCCGGTTGCGTTGGTCATGGTGTCTCCTTTCATGCCCGGTTGATGGGACTGGGCGGGGCAGTCCCGTTAGAGGGAAGCAGGCCCCGTTGTGCGCTTCCGCCAGGGAGCGTCTAGGTCACCCGCACGTACTCCGACTCGCTCTCGGTCACGATGTCGGCCCTGGTCTCAGGGTCGAGCGCGGCGTTGAGCTTGCGGTGGTTGACGGAGTACCTTGTGGACTGCACCAGGCTGACCGTGCGGTCTCCGACCGTCGCCTTGGCGTCCCCCTTGCGGCGCATCCACGCCTTGAGGGTGTCCAGCGCGGTGCGCTTGGCCTTCTCAGGCTCCCGAATGGACTCCTGGGCCTGTGCGTAGGCCGCCACCGCGTCCCGTGCCTCCTCGTCGCTCACCTCCTGTTCCTCGATCTTCTCCTCCGCATCTACCTCAGCCGCACCCGGCAGGCAGATGTCCAGGAAGGGGCAGGACCGGCACTGCCAGCTTGCGGCGGAGAAGTCCCGTTCCGGCAGCGCGTCGGGGTCCGGCCCGTTCCGGGTGTGGTGCGCCCCCAGCTCGCCGAGCCATGCGGAGGCGTCCTGGAGGGCCTTCTCCAGCCGGTCGGCGGGGATGACCTCGTAGTCCCACGTCCTGCCGCCCGTGTCCATCGTGGCTATCACGGCGTCCCGAAGGTCGTCGTAGGTTCCCAGGGTGTAGAGGGCGGCCTGGGCCACCGCCTGCGGGTGGCTGCGCTCGGCCCCCAGGGTCTGCCACCGCCTGAACGCCTCCGGCCCCCTGGTCTTGATTTCGACCACCATCTCCGTCCCGTAGGCGGGAGTGTCCGACACGTCCCCGAACAGGAGCATTTGCACCTGGGCCGCCGCCTCGTCTTCGGGGAGGGGCATCCGCGCCGTGCCGTCCGGGTGTCCCGTCACCAGCAGTCCGGGGCCGATGCGCACCGCCACCTGCTGCGGGTCCTGGGAGTCGGCGGCGTCCACCTTCCAGCCCGCCCGCACCATCGCCCGCACCACCACCGGCTCAAGGGCGTTGCCCGCCTCCATCGCCGTCAGCGAGTCGTCGCCGGGGGGATTGGTCGGCTGGTAGCCCGTCGCCGAGTACCAGAGGGAGCGGCGGCAGCCCAGGGCCGCCGAGGCCCGCACCACAAGCTCGCCGTCGTCGTTGATCTTCGCCGCAGGGCGGGAGAAGACCTCCGCCCTGTCGGTAGTCGTCGTTGTCATCGTCATTGCCTCCTTGTGTCCTGTAGATGGGAAGCGGGGCCGCCCCGTGGAGACAGCCCCGTTGCGCAAGCCGCTCAAGCGGCCGCCTTCGCCTCGACCGTTTCCGCCGCCCTCTCCTCCTTCGCCTTCAGGTGGCCCTTGAGGATGTGGGCGATGCCGTCGCCGAGGCCGTGGACGGGCACGCTCCTGCCGTCGCCCAACTGGTTCCAGAAGGGCTGCATCTCCTGGATGCCCTGCATCTGGTCGATCACCTCCTCCAGGGGGGTTCCCCTGCGCAGGTGCAGGGAGATCAACCGGCAGGCAAGCTCCGTCACTCCGTGCTGGAACGACCCGCCCTTGCCGAGGAATCCGAAGACCTCGAAGGGTTCGCCGTCCTCGTCCACGGAGACGGTGACGAACAGGTTGCCGAACTCGGTCTGGAGCTTCGTGGTCGTGCTGGGCAGGCTGCGGGGCCTGTCCCTTGTCGTCGCGGTCATGGCCGTCCCCCTTCCGCCCGGCAGAGCGGGCGGGTCCGGCTGCACTCCACGGCCTCCATCCGTCCGTACCTCCGCACCATCTCCGGGTCGTTGGCGAACGACTCGGCCTCGATGCAGGTGTCGAACCGCTCCAGGGGGTCCGTCCCGTAGCCGCCCCGCTGGGAGACGGCGTGGTGGTGGCTGCCCGGCGCGGCGGCCCGCAGGTGGGGCAGCGCCGAGGCGTAGCGGTCGAAGTAGCCCGCCACCTTCAGGGCCATCTCCCTCTCGCATTCGTCGCCCAGGCCCAGCAGCGTGCGGACTATCGGCTCCTCGCAGTCCTCCTCGGCGAAGGTCTGCGTGTACATGGCGTCCCGCAGCTCGGCGGGAAGCTCGTTCCACCGCTCCCGGCTGAGCTTCAGCCCGCCGTGGCTCGGCGTGGACACTCTCCAGACGCCCTCCGCCAGCTCGGCAACGTCCTTCGTCCAACCCCAGGGTGTGTAAGTCAAGGTCGTCGTCACCATTTCGTGACCTCCTTCCTGTAATGAGAGAGCGGGGCCGCCCCCGAAGGAGACGAACCCCGCTCGATTCCGTGTGCAGGTTGCCGGGAGGCTAGGCGGCCTGCGCCTGCCGCTTCTGGTTGAGCTTGTCGGCGGCGGACTCCACCAGCTTCCTCAGCTCGTCCGCCGTCAGGTCGTCCAGGTCCTTGTCCATCTGCCTCTGGACGGCGTCCCGCACCTTCGCCTCGTCGTAGCCCTGCCGACCGGCCAGCTCGACGAGCCGCTTGCGCAGGGTCTGGACCTGGGAGCCGTTGCGTCCGCTCTGAGCCTGTCCCGACGTGCCGCTGGCCTGCGCCTGGACCGGCGCACGCTCTGGCCGGGTCTGGTTGCCCACCGGCTGCTGGTCTCCGTAGAAGCCGTTGCCGAACTGGCAGCCAAAGCTGCGGAAGGCCCGCTTCATCCCGTCCGTGACGGCCCCTTTCATCGCCGTGTCGTGTCCGTCCGCGGTCTCGTCGGTCACGGCGTGGAAGCCGGTGTCGGTGCGGGGCAGAGCGCCCGCGACGGTGACTCTCACGGGGGCGCTGTAGACGGAGACGGTCTTGAACTCGCCCGTCTGGGGATCGACCGCCTCGATCTGGCGCAGCCTCACGTCCGAGACCAGCTCGTAGCCCCACCCGCCGTAGCCGAAGATGCGGTTTGCCTGGTCGATGACGACGTGGCCTTCGAGGTAGTCGAAGACCCTGCCGCCGCGCCCCTTGCGCTGGGAGACCAGCGAGGGGGCGATGGGCTGTCCGAGGGCCTGCGTGACGGCGGGCGGCAGCCCGTCCCAGAGCAGAGCCTGCCCCGCACTCGATGCGGGGTCGTGTCCCTCGATGATGGCGGGGTCGTGGTGCGCCCCGTTGCCGTTCCTGGCTACGATGGCGGTGTCCTGGTGGACGCCGTTGCGGTGGTGTCCGTTGTTGTTGCCGTTAGACATCTCGTGTCTCCTTCCATTGGTGTTCGTTCCTGTAGCGAGTGAGCGATGGGCGGGTTCCCCTACGGGAAGCCGTGAGCGGGCATAGCCCGGCGTGAATTGGGCATAGGTCCTCCTGGGTGGTCAGAGTGGGGATTGGGATGAAGCGGGAGCGAGTCCCGCAGGCAGGCGGAGCGGGGAAGCTCCGTTAGGGGAAGGCGGTAGCGGGGAGCTACCGGGCGGAGCGGGCCGCCCGTGCGAGCAGCCGCATGAACAGGGAGCGCCCCTGGGGGAGGGAAGCAAGCTCGGCCACGTCGCCGACGCCCTGGGGAAGGGTGACGGCGGCGGCCCGCCTTCCAAGCAAGTCCGCAAGCCCCTCCGTCGCCTCAAGGCCCGCGTCGTCGTTGTCGAAGGCGAGGAAGACGCGGGGGCAGCCACGAAGGGCCGAGGCCACCCGCTCGACGCCCTGGGTGCCCAGGGCAGCGACGGCGGGGACGCCCCATGAAGCAAGAGCGAGCCAGTCGAAGACGCCCTCGGCAACGACCGCCCAGGGCGGAGCGGGGCCGAGACGGCCAAGTCCAAGCACCGGCTTGGGGCCGGGCAACGCCTGGAACCGGGGAGTCCGGTGGGCATCGACAGCCCGCCCGACAAGCCAGCGGACAATCCCGCCGGAGAGGTCGGGAACGACCACCATCCCGGCGAACCGCTCCGAACCCCGCTCGGTGAACAGCCCGCAGTCCCTCAGCCTGTCGGCGGAGAAGCCGACCGACTCAAGAGCGTGCCGCAGGCCGTCGCCCGGCGCGAAGCCGAGGCCGAGCCGCACGGCGGCCCCAGGGCCGACGCCCCGCGAGGCAAGGTAGTCAAGCCCGGCGGGGTTGCGCCGGAGCTGCCCGGCGTAGAACCGAGCCGCCGCCGTCAAGAGCGCCGGGTCCCTGGGAGGCGGCGGGGCCGCCCTGGGACGCCGTGCGGGAACCGGACGGCTGACGGCAGGGTAAGCGCCCCCGTCAAGCCGCCTGATGGCCTCCGGCAGGCTCAGGTTCTCGGACTGCCGGATGAAGTCCAGCACGTCGCCGCCGGAACCGCACCCGAAGCACCAGAACTTCTGCGAGTCTTCGTACACCGTGAAGGAGCCCTCAACCTCGTCGTGAAAGGGGCAGACGCCCTGGCGGACGCGGCCCCGTCCCCTCAGTCTGACCCCCGACGCCTCCACCGTGTCGCCCAGGGGGTGACGCGCCTTCAGCGCGGGGATGTCCACGTTGGCCGTGACCATCATGCACCCCCGTTCAGAGCCTGCCTCGTACTCGATACGAGGGGCCGCAGACCCCGCAGGCTGCGCCGGGAGACCAGCTTGCCGGTCTTCCACCGCATCCCCAGGACCGCCGCGACCTCGAGCGTCCCGCCGTCGCCGTGGGGTACCAGGGCGGCGGCCCGGCCCGTGCCCTGGCTGTACACCATGACCTCCCGGCCCCCGAACCGCCGCTTCACAAGCTGCTTCCACTCGGCGAAGGCCCACCGAGTCTGATGCCTCTCCGCCTTCGCCATGTCCATGCCGGCGAGGACCGCCAGCCCGCCGTCCACGTCCCCCGCCTGCCTGAGCCGTCGCGCCTCGTGGACGCTCCGGGCCACGCTCGGGGCGTCCGCCGTCTCCGTCTGCGCCGGGAACATCGCCGCCATGAGCCGGTCGACCAGTTCCTCCAGGCTGCGCCGGGGCCGCGCCGTCTCCGTGTCCATCGTCCGAGTGCCAGTTGCCAGTGTTGCCGTCGTCATTACGCACCTCCTCAGTGCCTGTGCTTTGTGTTGCCTTCGATCCGCGCCCGCTTGCGGGCAAAGAAGAAGGGCCGACCCCGATGGAGACGGCCCTTGCGTGTTGGGGATGTGTTGTGAGCGGCCCGAAGCCTCAGCGCCGCCTTGCGGGACGCCGGGGCATGAACCGCCTGAGCAGCAGCCAGCCGATGCCCAGCCCGACCAGGTTGAGGAAGACCAGCTCGCCGTCGCCGGTGATGAGCGGCGCCGCAATCACCAGAGCCACGATCCCGGCCACCACGATCTTCTTCCGCTTCCACCAGGGCCGCTTCACAGGGGCCTTGTCAGTCACCTCCACCACCGGCTCGAAGGCCGTCCAGATGGGCAGCCCGACCAGTGCCTCCAGCTCGGTTATGACCACGCCCTTGCCGCAGTTCCCCGTGTGGCAGCGCACCTCGATGCCCTCGCCGTCCGGCTTCTGCCGAAACGCCAGCCCGTCCGACCTGCCGCCGTGACAGATGGCCGTCGTCGTCCAGAACCAGCCCTTGTGGAAGCTCACCCGGTGCGGAAGCAGGTCTGCGATCCGCCTCGCGCTGGGTCCCGTGTACCGTTCCGCCATGTTCGTTCCTCCTTCGTCTGCCTGTGTCCGTGAATCGTCCATGCCGTCTTCGACCTCCTTTCAATGCTCGATGCTTCTGACGCCGTGAATCCGTGTGTCCGATTGCCGACGACGCCCGCAGTCCGACAACGAGCCGAACGCAGGAGACGCCGGGGTGAAAAAGACGCAGCTCGGCCCAGGGGCACATCACGGGGAAGCGACCTGGGAAGCTGCGGTGAGATGGGTGAAACCGACCGGCCTGCAGATCAGTCCGAGACCGGCGCGGTGTGAGAGCGACGCAGACCTACGACATTCATCGCAGGCCAGCGTGCGTGGAAGCTGCGACCCAACCGCGTGACGGTTGTGCCGCAGGCATGGGGAATGGCCGGGGCGCAGGCGCACTCCGACCAGGGTGTCCGAGGGGCCGAAACGCGGTGTGCGCTTCAGCCTCTGCGAATGTGTCCCGTCTTACGAACCGGCATCGGGGGAGCGGTGCTCGACCCTTCGACCGGCTCACGCAGCGGGAAGGCGTTTGTCCCACCGGGGCGACCATCGGGAGAGCGAGGCTCAATCCTTCCGGTCTGACCCCTGGGCGGCTGTTCGGAGAGCGAGGCTCGATCCTATGCAGCCGGTCCCGGATTCGGGGGACGGGAACCCTCCAGGTTTCTCGGCACGAAACGCTGGAAAAGCCAGAAACTGCGTCAATTATCGCCCGCCCGACCGGGCGAATGGAAGGCTTCGGCGGGGGTTTCGGGGCAGCCGCACCTGAATTGCTCGCCCCTCTTTAGCGCCCTTTTCGCAGCGACTTAGCAACCGCCGAAAACCGGCCCCGGAGACCGCTCTCCGGGGCCTACTTCCGCCACAGCCACAGGGTGAGGACCCGGCGCACCCAGCGCAGCAGCTTTCGCTTCCGCAACTTCACCCGCGTCTCGGCCAGCGCCTTCCAGCGGTGGGTGGTCTGGCCCCTGCGCCCGAAGCCCCTGAGCGGCTGCTTCTCGGGCGGCAGCGTCATCCCGTGCTCCTCCAGCATCGCCAGCTCCAGCTCCAGCAGGCGCTCCTCGTTCGTCAGCCACGACAGCGTGCTCCCCCGGTTGGGGTGCCCGACCCGCAGGCTGCGCCACTCCTCGACCAGGGGCCACGCATTGCCGTAGACCTCCACGTCGTCGTCGGCAGGCTCCACGGTGACGATCTCCGGGTCCAACGGCCGCAACGTGTCGGGATTCAGCGGACGCTGCCCACCCCCCGATGGGGCGGCCCCGGTCTCCGACCGGCCCGCTCCTTCCTCACCGCCGTCCTTCCCGTCCTCCACCTGTTGCTCCGAGTCGTCCTCCTGCGCCTGGGCCTCCGTCTCGTCGTCATCGCCGTGCTCGCACCGAACGCTCTCGCCCCCGCCCTTCGCTTCCGCAGCACCCGGCGTCTCCGCGCCGTCCTCCAGCGCCGCCACCCGCTCCTCCAGCGCACCGACCGCCTCCCGCAACCGGGCGACCTCGGCGTCGTCCGCCTTCCTGAGCAGCAGCTCCAGCGCATCGCCCATGCGCCCCGTGATCTCGCCCGACTCCTCGGCCTTGACCAGCGTGCGGTAGTTGACCCCCAGCAGCTCGGCGGCCTCCATGCGGCCCTCCGCCCGCACCAGGTCCCGCAGGAACTCGCCCAGCCTCAGCCGCCTGAACCTCTCCGCATCCAGGCCCTCGTTGCCGTCCACCTCCCGCTCATTCATGGTCGAACCTCCTCTCCGTCATGTCCTGTAGGGGGGCCGTCCAGTAGGGGGTTCCCCGCCCCGGCTTCCAGCGTCCCCGTCCCATTGCTCGCTCCGGTTTAGCAGCGCCTTCGCCTGAAGCCCGCTTGCATTCCTGCACCGCTTCGGAACCACGCCTTTCGCCAAAGTGCTCGCAACACCGGCCCTCAACCCCTCCGTTTCCGCCCGTTTCAGCTTGGAAACGCCCTCCCGCTTGCACTCCCACAACCGACGCCAATTTCTGTACACGGGTATGACAGCACATCCGGCCCGTTCATTCCCATGCCCCAAAAGGGAGGACGCGCGAGTCCTCCCATATAAGGCATGGTGTTCCGCCCCCCGGCTTCCCACACTCGACGGCAGGTAGACGACCCCATCGACGAGGAGGCATCAACTTGGGAGCGAAATCGACCGTCCAACGGACCTTTGGCAGAGCCGGGAGGCTGATTCCCCTGGCCGCCGCGCTGCTTCTTGCGGCGCTTGCGGCGATCCCCGCAAGCAACACCGCCCTGGCCCAGGCCCCGCCCGGCGACGGGATAGTGCTGGTGAACTGGGACAGGGAGTTCGTCGAGCGCAAGAAGAAGGGCGAGTTCGTTGCCCGCCCCGTCTTCGACCGCGAGATTGCCAACCTCTACTACGCCGTGCGCGACGCCGACACGGGCGACTGGATAAGCGCCATGTACCGGGTCAAGGGTGGCGAGAAGAAGCGCAGCGACGGATGGGAATACTCCTGGGAGTACCCCAAGCTCGACGAGCAGCCCGACCTCGACCCCGACCGCTCCTACCTGCTGGTGATGCTGGCGGAGGCCGAGGACGGGAAGCGGAGCGACTTCTACGCCGTCGTGCCCGTCCACACTTCCGGGAAGATATGGGACAAGATTCTGGCCGCCCTCAACCCCGCTCGCTGGGCGAGAGCCTTCGCGGGCTGGGCCATCGAGGGCGTCCACGGCACCCTCTGCGGGGTGGTTGAGCGCGCGTCCGGCGAGGACGCCGACAACTGCCGGAGGGGTTCCGACTGATGACGGACATCCTCACCGGCACTCCTGCCGAACTCACCTACGGCCACTGGCTGGTGCAGCAGGCGTGGATGGTCGTCTGGGCCATCACCTCAGCCGCGCTGGTGGTCATCCTGGGCTGGATGGGCCTCACCCTCATCATCTCCGAGCACGTGGGCCGCTCCCAGGCCGGATGGCGGGAGATGGTGCCCCGGCTGGTGCTCGGCCTGGTGGCCGCCGCGTCCTCCCTGTGGTGGTGCGCGCTGGTCCTCGACGTGGCCGACGCAGTATCGGGATTCATCGCCGTCTCTCTCAACGTCACCCCCGGCGACCTGCTCAGGGCGCCGCTGGAGACCTTTCTCACCGCAGTACAGGCGGGAAGCGTCGGCATGGCGCAGCTCCTGGCCCTGCTCTACCTCGTCTACGGATTCTTCGTCCTCTACGTGATCGTGCAGATGGTGCTGCGCCTCGCGCTCATCGACATCCTTCTTGCTCTCGCCCCCATCGCGTTGGGGCTGTGGATTCTGCCCCACACGGCGGGCTGGGGCAGGCACTGGCTCAGGCTCTTCATGACGACGGTGTTCCAGCAGGCCGTCCAGCTCATCGCCCTGGCCCTGGGGTTCGGGTTTCTGAACGAGGTGGCGCAGATAGGCGCGTTCGAGCCGGTGCAGGACCTCATCTGGAAGCTCCTGATGTCCCTGGCCTTCGTCTACATGGCGACCAGGGTGCCGTCGATGCTGGGCAACGCCGGGACCTTCGACGCCTGGCTGAGCACCTTGTACTTCGGCATGAACCTGCCCGCGTCGATGGTGCGGTCCGCCAAGACCATCGGGCTCATCGCGGGCGGAGCGACGGGAGGGCCGGGGGGCATGGCGGTGGGCGCGATGGCGGCCAGCGCGGGCCTGTCGGCGGCGGCGGGCGGCCTCAGCTCTGCGGCTTCGATGGCGACCCCATCGGGCGGCGGGAACGCCGGAGGCCAGGCTCCCCGGAGCGCAGACGAGTAACGACAACCCATGCGGCGCGGGCGCGGCCCCGCGCCGACCGAGAACGCGAAGGAGGTGGGAGCGATGTGCAGATAGGCGAGCGGACGAAACGGAACCGATAGAGACGAACTAATCGAGAAAAGGCCGGGCGGGGAACGCCCGGCGCAACAAACGAGAGGAGAAAACGAATGGAAGACCTGACTCAGACCATATCGAACCTGGTGGGCATCCTGCTGGGGATCGTGGGCGTAGTCGGCGTGGGCTTCTTCATCTACGGGGCCTACCTGTACCTGACGGCCTCGGGAGCGCCCCACCAGATGGAGCGCGGCAAGAGCGCCATGATGACCGCCCTGGCGGGCATCGTCCTGGCGATGGTGGCCTACGGCGTCGTCGAGCTGGTGATGAACGCGGTCGTCGGCTCCCCGGTGGATGTCACCGTGCCCGACCCCACGCCCGTCGCCGACGAGTAGACGGGTGAGCAAGGAGCAAGCAATGAGAGAACACGAGGTTCCGACCCACGTGCAGGCCGAGGACAGGGTGCTGCTGTGGTTCACCTTCCCGCAGATCGTGGCGCTGACGGCGGTGTGCGCCCTGTCCTACGGCGCATACCGCTACGCCCCCGTCGGGCCGTCCGAAATCAGGATGGCGATTGCCGTCCTGTTCGGCCTTGCGGGGATCGCCGCCGTCGTCGGGAAGATCGGCGGGAGGCGGCTGCCGCTGGTGGCCGCCGACCTGCTCAAGTACCGGCTGGGCGCGAGGCTCTACGTGGGGCCTGCGTCCCAGCTCGTGCGGAGCGAGCCGCCCGCGCCGGTCCAGCCGGTGAAGGGCGGCCCAGGCCCCCTGCGGCTGATGGCGAAGAAGGCGGGGAAGACCCTGAAGAGACTGCGCCGCCGCAGGAACCACGGGCGGGGAAGAAAACCCTTCCGTCCCCACCGCTGGTTCGGCAAGCCCAGGAAAGCCGATGCCGACATGGACAACATCAACGTCAACGGCAAGGAAAAGCGCCGGAAGAAGCCCTGGGGCTTCCTCCCGGTCATGGCCGCCGTCGCTCTGGCGGCGGCGGTCTCCACCGTCCCCCAGTCGGCCCTTGCAGACGGCCACGAGCCGTGGCGCGACGAGATCGACTTCGAGATCACCGAGCCGGTGGAGGGACGGCGGCTCTTCATCGAGGGGCTCACCGTCTCCGGCGACCGCGCCACCGTCACGCTGAGAGCGGCGACGGGCGTGGACATCCGCATCCGGGCCTTCGGAGGCCCGGACGGGACGTGGCTGCGCTTCTGGGCGTCGGACCGGCTCGACGAGGGAGAGCCGTCCCGCTACAAGTTCCCCCTGCACGGACCCGTTCCGTCCTTCACCGTCTCGTGGGAGGACGGCCTGGGGCAGGCGGGGGCGCTGACGGTCGAGCACGACCGGATACCGCACCCGCTGCCCCAAGTTGAGGGGGAGCTCTGCGACCTGCGCATGACCTCCCTGGGCTGGACGCCGGGGGCGGTCAGCGGCGCGGTCGAGTCCGAGTGCGTGTCGAGCATCGAGCACCCGGTGGAGCTTCAGACTGTGGCCGGACACGAGAATGTCATCCAGACGGCCCTCATGGACGCCGGGGTGACGGCCATCACGGGGACGCTCTCCGCAGGCACCGGCGCATCGACCGCCAGCGTCGCCTTCGTCCCCAACGGCGAGACCCATTTCCGGCTTTCGACCGGGCCTGGCCTGGCCCTTCACGACGTGACCATCGACATCGGCATGGAGGCGAGCCTCAGCATCCCGATGCCCCCGCTGACCGTGCTCACTCACCACCCGGAGCGGACCGAAGAACGCACCGAGACGGTGAGCCTGTACAGGCCGGGGGCGAGCGACTCCGACAGCGACAGCCAGACCATCACCGTCACCCACGACGACGGCACCACGACGGAGCACACCGTCTCCGCCTACGCATACGCCTACGTGCCAAGCAGGACGATCGACAAGGACGTGACCCTCACCATCATCCACCCGGAGCACGTGAAGGCCGAGGTGGTGGAGCGAGCGCCCATCAGCCGTACCCGAGACGAGACGCTGGTCCTGGCCTCCGCCATCGGCTCGGACGACCCATTCGCCGCCCTGGTCGTGCCTGAGCCTGAGTCGGAGGACCCGCCCGCCAAGCAGACGCCCGCGGGCGGCCTGAGCGATTGGTTCCGTCGGCTGGGATGGGAGTGGCCGTGGTGAGGCGTCTGTTGACGGCAATCCTCTTGGCCGGGGTTGCGCTGGCTACCACCGGCGCGGCCCCGGAAGAAGAACAGGCGATGCTCGAAGCCTTCGACCGGGTGGTCACCGCAATGGCCTACGCCGCCTCCGGCATCTGCCTCTTCGCCATCGTCTGGGCGGGCTTCGTCCTGATGGCCGAGGGCGCGGACGACCGGGGCGGCGGCAGGGCCAGGACCGCCGTGGTCATGGCCGTTGTCGGCCTGGTCCTGGTGTTGCTGGCCAAGGCCGTCGCCGCCCTCCTGAGAAGCGGCCTCGTCCCGTTCCCGACACCCTAGCGAAAAGGAGACCACCGAGTTGAACAAGCTGTTTGCACGACTCAAGAGAAACGGAGCGGAGGGGTTGCCCGAAGCGGGGACCCCTCCGCATGACACCCCGGAGGCCGACCCCGCATCGGCCTCCCAATCGACCGAACCCCAGGCACCGGCCCCCAAGCCGCCGCCCGAGCTGCCCCTCTTCTTCATGCTCTCCCACCTGGAGGAGGACGGCCCCGTCCGGCTGGACGGGGTGAAGCTGGGAGTGTGCGAGGTGATGGGCCTCGAACTGGACGAGCCGAAGCTGGGGGCCTTCGCGGGCGCGCTCAACGCCTGCGACTTCCCCGTGCAGCTCCTCATCCGCCAGCACCCGCCGGACCTGGGCAGGCTCAGGGCCGCACTCACCGAGGCGCAGCCTGGCAACCTCCCCCCGCAGACGAGGGCCGCGTCGGAGTCCCTCCGGGGGCTTCTGACCGACCTGGAGACCCGCGACGGCATCCTCGACCGGCGCTTCTACGCCGCGTGCGAGTTCGCTCGTTTCGACGAGCTGCGGGGCCTGCTGGCGCGGGCCGGGCTCTCCGTCCATCCCCTGGGCGGCAGGCGGCTGCGGATGTTTCTCGTGTCGGCCGCCCTCGGAGGCACGCCGGCGGATTTCGACGAGGAGACGCCGGTGGAGGTGGAACTGCGCCGGCGCGAGGTGCGCGTGGGAGACCGGCTGGTCCGCTCTCTCCACCTGGGCAAGTGGCCCCGCTCTCTGGCCCCCGGCTTCCTCCAGAGCCTCATGGCGGCGGGAGCGCCGATGGACCTGTCCATCCACCTGGGGCCGATCCCCACCGAGCAGGCGGCGAGGACGCTGGAGTGGCAGAAGGTGCGCTTCGAGTCGGCCCAGTCCCTGTCTTTCAAGAGGGGCAGAACGATGTCGCCGGAGGCGCAGATCGCCCTGGAGGACGTGACCCGTCTCAGGGACGAGGTGCAGCGCGGACGGGAGCGGCTCTTTCACGCCTCCCTGTCCGTCACGCTGCACGCGAAGGACGAGGCGTCCCTCAAGGAGATGACCCAGCGGGCCAAGGCCCACTTCCGGGCGACGCTGGGCAAGCTGGACAACCTGGCCTTCCGCCAGCGCGAGGGCATCCTGTCCACGCTGCCCCTGGGGCTGAACGCCGTCGCCGAGTGGCGCAGCCTCGACACGTCCAGCCTGGCGCGGCTCTTCCCATTCTCACCGCCCGACCTCGACACCCGCAGGGGCACCCTCTACGGCATCGACATGCGGGCCTGCTCCCCGGTGGTCTACGACCCCTGGGACGGAACGCACCTCAACGCCAACACCGCCGTTCTCGCACGCTCCGGCTCGGGCAAGAGCTTCGCAACCAAGCTGGGAGTTCTCAGGGGCCTGTGCCGGGGCGTGACCGCCTACGTCATCGACCCGGAGGGCGAGTACGCGGACATGGCCCGCGCCGCCGGAGGCAGGGTTCTCTCGCCCGGAGTGCCTGGACAGGGCATGAACCCCTTCGTCATCGACAAGGGGGATTCCGAGGAGCTGCTCCAGCGCATCGGCAGCCTCCGCCGTCTGATCGAGGTCATGGTCGGCGAACGCCTTTCCGCCGAGCGGCGAGCTTCCCTCGACCACGCCCTAGCGGGCTACTACGCCCAGTCCCGCGAGCGCACGGGCTTCCGCGATTTCTACGCCTACCTTGAGGGCGAAGCCCACGACCTGTCGCAGTTGCTGCGGCCCTTCGCCACCGGCAGCCTGCGCAACCTGCTGTCCGACGAGGGGGACGACCTGCTGGGCAACGAGGCCCTCGTCACGGTCTTCGACCTGCGCCTCCTCGAACCGGAGCTTCGCCCCGCCGCAGCGATGGTCTGCACCGAGACGGTGTGGGCCGCCGCCGCCCAGGACCCCAAGCCCCGCCTGCTGGTGGTGGACGAGGTGTGGTCGATCATGCAGCACCCCGAAGGGGCGGCCTTCATGGTCAGCATGGCGAAGCGCGCCCGCAAGCACCGGCTGGGACTCCAGTTCATCACCCAGGACGTGCAGGACCTGCTCTCAGAGGACTCCTCGCGTACCATCACCGGCCATTCGGGAAGGGCGCTCCTCCAGAACGCCGCCTTCAAGCTCCTGCTCCAGCAGGACGCGGCGGCCATAGGCACGGTTGGAGACGCCTTCGACCTGCCCGAAGACCTCCAGCGGTGGCTGCTGTCCTGCCCTCGCGGTGACGGCCTGCTGCTGTCGAAGGGGCACCGCTTCCCCGTGCGTATCGAGGCCACGCCGGAGGAGACGGCGGTGATCGAGTGGAGACCCGGCAGGCACTAGGTCCCATCCGACCATCCGAACCTGTAGCGAAAGGAGCAACCCAATTGAAGCTGAACCCGACGAAGTGGCTGAGAGATGAAGACGACAAGCCCCCGGCGCTGCTGGCGGTGACGCCGCCCAGGACCGGGGAGCGCACCCTGCTGGGAGTCGAGAACATGCTCGGCTCCATCGCCGTCCCCGAACCCTTCTCCCTGGAGCTGGCCGGGGACGCGGACGGCGTGACCCTCATGGCCCGCTGCATGGACGCCCAGGTGGTGCGCGGCCAGATCGCCGCCCGCTACCCCCAGGCTCAGATACAGGAGATGCCCGCCGGGGACGACCCCCTGCGCCTGGCCGAGGGCGAGGAGGCGTGGAGCATGACGCTCAGGGCCGATGGCCCCGAGTACGTCCCGCTCCGTGTGTTCAGGGACGACGACCTCCTCGACCCCGGCTCCGACCCCCTCATCGCCCTTATGGGCGCTCTCTCCAACCTCAACGAGGGTGAGCGCGTCGTGGCGCGGCTGATGCTGCGCTCCCTGGGACCCGACTGGTCGCAGGCGCACCTGGAGAAGGCTCACAAACGGCCCGTGGAAGACCGCCGCGATCCCTCCTACACCTACCAGACCCGGCCCCTCCAGATGGACGGCGTGACGATGGCCGTCCTGGGAGTGGCGGCCCTGGTCGCCCTCCGCGGCTACCTGTGGGTGCAGGCGGGAGAGACCTGGAAGGCCGCGCTCATGGGAATCGGCGTCGGCGCAGCCCTCGCGGTGGGCGGCTGGGCCTGGCACCGCATCAAGAAGGCCGGTAAGCGGGTCTTCGACCCCCTGCTCATCAGGGAGAAGGTCTCCCGCATCGCCTTCGACGCCGAGATTCAGGTGACCGCCATCCTGCCCCGGGACGCCAGGCCCAAACGGGCCAGGGAGATTCTGGAGCCCGTGGCGGCGGCATACCGCCACTACGACAACCCCGCAGGGGCGCACCTGAAGGTGAGCCGCATCCGGCCCGCCGTGCCCGACCCGGAAATGCTCCATCCCTCCGGCCCCGGTCTGTTCGGCAGGCGCAGCGTCATGGGCGTCCGAGAGGCCGCCTGCCTCTGGCACCCGCCCGGTGCGCGGGATGAGACGCCCCTGGTGGCCCGCGCCGGGGCCAAGATGCTCCTGCCCACCGCCCGCAGCGTCAGCGGCGGCGCCCACGTCGGCGACACCACCACCGGTACGCCCCGGAAGATTCACTTTCCCACCGAATTGCTGAGACGCCACCACCTCTACGTCGCCCGCACCCGCATGGGCAAGTCCACGCTCATGCACCACATCGTCCGCCACAAGCTCGAGGAGAAGGCCCTGGGCAGGGACGGCGACGCCATCGTCGTCGTGGACCCCCACGCCGACCTGGTGGGCGGTCTGCTTGAGCACGTCCCCGAGTCCCTCATCGACCAGGTGCGCCTCATCGACCTGGCCGACGAGCGGGGAGCGCCCGGCATCAACCTCCTCGACACCCGCATCTTCACCGACCGCGACCGCACCGCCGACTCCGTCGTGCGCATCGCCAAGGGGCTGTGGGAGCAGTGGGGGCCGAGGATGCAGTCCATCCTGGAGCAGACCGTCAAGACGCTCCACGAGGCAAACCGCAGCAGGGACGCGTCCGAGCAGTACACCATCCTCGACGCGCTGCGCATCCTGGCAGACGACAACTTCAAGGCCGAGGTGCTGGCGAAGGTCAACGACCCATACCTGATGGAGTGGTGGGGCAGGGACTTCTTCGGCTGGCGGCGTGAGACCCGTGCCGACGCCCTCGCCCCGGTCCAGACCCGCCTCTCCTACTACGCCTCCTCCAAGCGGGCGCGGGCGATCCTGGGCCAACCCCGCTCCACCATCGACATGCGGCGCGTCATCCACGAGGGAGGCATCCTCTTCGTCTCCACCGCCCAGGGCAAGGCGGGCAGGGACGTGGCCGCTCTGGTGGGCGCGTCCCTCCTCAACCTCGTGGACGCCGTGATACGGGAGCAGGGCAACCTGCCCTTCGAGAAGAGGCGCGGCGCGCTGGTCGTCGTGGACGAGATGCAGTCCATGCCGGGAGTGGACTACGAGTCCATGCTGAGCGAGCTTGGGAAGTTCGGGGCCAGCTTCGTCCTGGCCACCCAGAGCCTCGCCAAGCTGGACGACCTCTCCCGCACCATGCGGGACACCCTCCTCGCCAACGTGGGCTGCCTCGCCGTCTTCCAGGTGGCGGGCAACGACGCCCGCCAGCTCGTGTGGGAACTGGGCAAGGAGCGGGTGACCGAGGACGACATCACGTCCCTCCCCGTCCACCAGTGCTACGTCCGCGCCACCGTTGGCACGGAGCGGATGGAAGCCTTCTCCATGAAGGTCGCAAAGCCGGAGGAGGGAGCCGCCGACACCGCCGAGCGCATCCGCGCCCTGGCCGAAGGCTACATCACGTCGGCCAGCGACATCGAGCGGCGGGACGCGGACCTCCAAGACCTGGTGGACAAGTACCGGAAGGAGCTGGAGGAGCTTAGGAAGCGCCAGGAGGCCGAGAGCGGCGGGGGGCAGGCACAGGAGCAGCCCAAGCAACAACCCCAGGAGCAAGACCAGCCCAAGCGCAGGGTGCGCAGCAAGCGCGACGGATTCGCCGGAAACGACGTCCCGGATGCGGAGGATGGGACGACCGATGAGGAGGTCGAGGAATGAGGCGGCTCACCGGGGGCAAGCGGGAGCTGCTGGGCCGCCTTGCCGTCACGCCTTTCCTCGACCGGCTGGAGATGGCCGATCTCTCCGGATTGTCCCAAAGCGCGGTCTACGAGGCCGCCCGCCAGTTGGAGGACGCCGGGCTGATCGCCTCCGTCCCCCACGGCACCGATCTGGTCTCCCCCACGCGCAGGTTCCACCTCACCGGCGACGGCCTGCGCAGCCTGGCCCAGGAGGAAGACCTCACCATTGACCGGCTGCTTCGCAGCTACCCCGTGGCCGCCCGGTGGCGGCGCGTCCTCCTGGAGCGCCTCGACGCCGTGGCCGTCATCTATCGCCTGGCCTCCGCCGTCGCCAACATCCACCACCCCATCCGCTTCCGCTGGTATCGCGCCATGCCGATGGACGCCGCCATCGTCCTCCCCGGAGGGCGCACCGTGGCCGTCGTCCGGCAGGGACCGGCAACAGACAGGACGGGCTTCTCCAAGCGCCTCCTGCGTCTCAGGGACGGGCCGAGGCCCGGCGGCGTCCTGCTCATCGTCCCCGACGAGGTGCGGCTGCGCCACGCCCGCAGGGTCCTGGGCCGGAGGTTCGCGCCGGCAGTCCTTGCCCTGGAGCGGGAGGCTGTGGCGGCATCCGCCGACGACCCGGTGTGGCGGCTGTCCTCCAACGACGCCGCCGTCAACCTGCGGCAGGCCATCGACCGGATCGACCGCAGGGGCGCGCTGCCCGCCGAGCGTCCCCTGGTGCGGGTTTCCGTGCCCCCGGACATCGACGACGGCCGCATCGGTGGAGGCGTCCCCGAGCACATGCTGCCAGCCCTGCTCAGGCCAGCCGAGAAGCGGGTCATCGACCTGCTCTCCGACTGGCCCTGGCTCGCTTTGAGCGACCTGGCCGGACTGCTGGGCGTCACCAACCAGCGGGCCTCCCAGCTCACGACGGCCCTGGAGGGCTTCGGCCTCGTGGCCCGCGTCCCCGTCGCAGGGCGAAGGCTAACCCTCACCGACGCGGGGCTGACCCTGCTGGCCCGCAGGGACCGGGCCGCCGTGGACGGGGCCAAGAAGAGATGGAGCGTCGCCCCCACGGACGCCGCCGACTGGCGCAGCGTCTCAGGCAGGCGCAGCAGGCAACTGCTGCGCGACATGGGGCACACCGCAGCCGTCCACGGCTTCGTGGCGGCCCTGGCGCGGCAGGCCCGCGACCTGGGCTGGCAGATCGACCAGCTCGACCCGCCCAGGAGGGCATCCCGCTATTTCCGCTACTTCGGCCAGATGCGCTCCGTCCACCCCGACGCCTTCGGGATGCTCAGGCGCGGAAAGGCCCTCTGGCCCTTCTTCCTGGAGTGGGAGCGACGGGCGGTGCGCCCCGTCACGATGGCGGCGCGGCTGGCCCCCTACCTGCGCTACTACTCCCTGGTCTCCCAGACCCACCGTCCCATCGACGACCACGGCGCGACACCCTACGTCCTCGTGGTCTTCGACGACGACATCGCCCAGACCCACTTCCTGAGAGTGGCCCAGGAGCAGATGGACAGGCTCGGAACGGCTTTCCCCCTGCTGGTCTCCCACCGGGGCCTGGTGGAGCGGGAGGGGCCGCTGGGACGGGCCTGGCTCATCCCCAGCGGCGGCCACCGGCCGATAGGCCCCCTGACCAACGCACAAGGAGAACGGCAACAATGAGAATCTACTACATCGACGAGTCCGAGGGTCCCCGCTACTACGTCCGCTCCGCCCTGGGCGTCGACGCCGAGCGGTGGAACGGACTGCACGGGCGCATCCTCGACTGGCGCACGGCGATGGAGGCCGACTTCCACGTCCCCCGCAGCCGGGAGCTGCACGCCTGCGACCTGCTGGCAGGCCGGGGCAAGCTGGCCCGGACCGGCGGCGTGGACAGGAGGCTCTCCCCGGATCAGGGGGCCGAAATCTTCATGGACGGCCTCCGCATCATAGAGAGCGCCGCCCACAGGGGAGGCGTCGAGGTGGTCAACGTCTGCATGCGCAAGGCCGACACCAGGGGCTACGAGCGCGTCAGCCTCGACCGCCTCCTCAACCGCATCAACTCGTCCGTCGCGGCGGATGGCCTCTACGCCCACCTCATCTTCGACGAGGGAGGCGAGCGGATGGTCAGACGGCTCTACGGCAGGCTCAGAAGCCGCAACCCCGTGCCCAGCCGGTACGAGACATGGGAGGACGGCGCGCCCACCAAGGACATTCCCATAGAGAGAATTATCGGCGGCCCCTCTTTCCGAAGCTCCCACGACGACGACCTGCTCCAGATGGCCGACCTCATCGCCCACGCCCTGCTCAAGCAGGAGGAGGAACCCTCCCCAAGGGTCAAGGAGCTGAGCCTCCACCTGGCCTTCGGGATCCTCGACAGCGCCCTCAACCGCAGGGCGTCACGGAGAGACCCCCAGGGCGTCGTCAGGCGGTGAGGGGGATTCCCTTGGCGGGACGACCGAAGCTGGCGGAGAGTATAACTGCGCCGAAGAATTGTTCAGGGACGCTGCGGCCTATTCCAAATCTGGACTGCCCTCTCCGCAAGCCCCTCACTCCTGGTCTTCATCGCGTTCTCGTCCCAACGCTCACACTTGAGAATCGCGTCGGTCAACGAAAACTTCGCACTTTCCAGCAACGCCTTCTTCTCGTAGAAGGAGGCGTTTCCCAATTCCGGATTGTAACCCGTCAGCGTAAGGTTTCCAGGTGTGTGCAACCACTGGGAATGGATGTCGACCGCACGAGGACCCAGCATTTCCCCCCATTCAGTCGTCAGGGTTTGGGGCATCACATGCTCTACGGTGATTTCCTCAGTGATCTGGGGGGATTCCTTGTGCCCAAAAGACTCTTCCAATGATTCCAGGATCAGCCGGGTCCTAGCTAGGCGGCGGGAGTAAACGTGGTATCCCACGAACGCGTGTTTGAACTCGTCGTCAGTCGGCCAGTGGTTATCGAGCAGATACTCGCCTGATGATGCAACGAAATCCGATGAGTCGATTTGCCCCGACATTCGACCGAAGATGCCACGTAGTCGGTTTGTAGGCACGTTACAGACCGCTCTACGTACTACGAAGGATTCGATCATCTTCATAACACTTGCTAGGTCGCTGGTGCTGATCCTTCCTCCGTCTACCCAATCCAGCGACCGCATCAGGAAGGGGTAGGCAACATTGACCTCCCAGGTATTGAGCCGTTTTATCTGTCGGAGCAACAAGCCTTCCGGCTCTTCATCTCCAATCTCGCAGAGCCAGCGATAGTACCGGGCGAACTTGGAGAACTGTATCAACATCTCGACTGCCTGAGGAGTGTCCCCAGAGCCGAAACGTTTCCTAACCTCTTCAAACGTTTCGCTTTGTCTTGGGAGACTACCGTCCATCATGAGGTGATGCCAGAAGAAATCGTCGAGACGGTTGCCCGTTGCCTCCTGCATCGGAAACCAGTATCGGTCATATGCGTCTTGTGTCTCTTCCTCTCCTGAAATGCTCATAAAGATGAGATTGCGGATGAGGTCGGAAGAGCCGAGGTGCATACCGGTGTTGTTCAAGCTTTCGAAGATTCGATGAGGACTGTCTTCAGTTTCCAAAGTGATGCTTACCAAATCGAGTCGGTCAGTGATACACAACTTCAATTTGCGCAAGTCTAGGGGATGTTCATCCAAGTCACCTTCAGCGATTCTCTCTGAGAAATAACTGAAGGCGGCGGACACTTGCCCACCTTGGTTAGCAACTTCACCATCGATTGAAGCGCGAAAAGTCTGGCGGTCTCTCTGTGTGGGACGAAGCTTAAGGAAGTCATCACTAGCAGGTGCAAACTTGTTCACAAGACAGGTTTCCCAAATCTCGTCCACAAGATCGGGGAGTGACGCTACGTGGGATGCTGACTTGCGAATACAGGCTAGGATGATAAAGAGCGTCGTCAACCGCTGTTGTCCGTCAATCAGAAGATATTTTGTCGTGAACCCAGCCGCGTCGATAATTGGTTGAGTTACAACCGCTCCTATGAAGTGATTCCTGGGCTCGTCCATCGCGTAGACTTCCAACACGTCCGTCCACAGTCTGTACCACTGGTCTTCGCCCCAGCTGTAAGTTCGCTGAAACAATGGTACGCGATATTGAATCTTCCCATTCAAGAGTTGCTGAAGTGCCACTTGGCCCGCTTTCATCGGTCCCCTCCGAGTCTGTCACTCTCCGATTCCGGGTCGCCGTAGAGCATCAGATTGAGGCCCCCGGGGAGGCCGCGCGCCAGTGTTACAATGGCGAGGTAGTTGAACCCCTTTGGCTCCCCGCCCCTGAGCCACCTCCGCACGGTAGGCTCCGTCACGCCGAGAAGCTCGGCCAACTCTTGCGGCGACAGCTCGGCCATCTTCAACAGCCGTTCCAGCCGCTCCCCGAAGTCCTCGGGGAATGGGGTTCGTCGTTGTTTCCTGGTGCTCCCTTCAAGTCCTTCGACAGCCATGTCGCCACCTCCTCGGTCTGTTCTTGCCAGTCGCATTCTGGTCCAAACCCGACTTGCACAACCTCGCGTTCTCCATCACTCGCTCTCGTAGAGAGTCTCCGGTGCTAAGAAAGCAAGCCAGTTCTGAACGGTCTCCATGTCTCTTCGGGCCACAGTCATGTTGAGGCCGTACATGCGCGCAAGTGACTGATAGGAGCCTCCTGCATCTGTGGAGCGGCGCAGATGAATCACCGTATTGGTGAAAGGCGCTGCAAGTAGACATGCTGTTGCCCACAACCGCACTTCCTCGTTAGATAGGTTGGCCGGCATCAGAAGAGATTGGAGATCTCGTCGCGCCGCTCTTTGCTCGTCCAACGAAGCTATTTCGTCTCCCCTTCCTTCATAGCTGAGTTCCAAGTGAATAGGATCACGAGTCCTAGGTCTCCATGTGTCAAGCCGTGGCTGGCCACTATCTAGGTCACGCTCTTTGCGAGCGGCGATCTTGGCGATAGCCTCCCAACGCAAAAACTCGTCGTCGCTTAGTTCTCGTGCCGCATCCAATAGTTCCTGTTGAAACGCACAAGAGTCGAAGTTGTCGTCTGCTCGACAGAGAATCTCCAAGTTGGGTTGGGGCGACCACCCCATAGCTGACGCTGTGAGATTCGCCGAACCGATCAGGACAACGTCATCAATACGATAGTATTTGGCGTGCAGAGAAGGGTGCAGCCGGAACGAACCACCGAAATCCATAACGAGATTTCGGCACTCTGCGTCAGAGGCTCCAACAGCGAGGTCGTGTGGACTCCACCTCGTGACGCAGATGAGCGACGCCTCAGAGTTTGCGGCCGTTAGAACCCTGGACAGTGCGTCAGCCTTGATATACGGGGCCGCGACCACGAGACTCTGAGCATTGGAGCACAGACGGGTCAGCAGATTCCCAGGGCTGTCGCCCATGCCTAACCGTCTCTTTCTCGTAGTTGACTGATTACCTTGTCTACCTGCCGACCCCAGTTCATGGCGATGTCCTGAATGCGTGTCCGTTCCTCTCTCGACTCCGTTTGGTCCTCCATCCTTGCCCAGGATGACAGCAAGAGTCTCAGAGCTACAATTGCTTGGAACGCAGGATCACTCTCGTCGCTCTCTGTACCGAGCCGGTCTTCAACATGGCTGATCAAGTCGTATATCGGATGGTCCGTATTCAGGTTTATGTGTAAGACCCCTTGGTTCGAGCGGACGTTGAACATCTGGTATCCGTCGAGTTGAGCCGGGTTAAATTGATAGGACAGGTCGTCTTGCACCAACACTCTTGCGAGCTCCTGAGCCTCATCCTCCGGCTGGCCGGATGCAATGAACTGTTCGGCAAGTCCGGCCATTCTTTCGTCGTTAGCAATTTCCTCCCGGTCTAAGTCCGTGCGCGTCTTCTTCTCAGCACCCGTTTCGATGGCTCCTCTATCCGCATCAGTTTGGGTCTTGACTGCCTTGCCTTCTGGGGTCTTACTTCCACCGTCCGTTCCGCCGGATTTTCGCTTCTGAGCGAACATCTGCCTGATCTTTTCCATCATGGCCCGTGTCTGGTCGCGGATGTCGGCTACGATGGTGTAGACCGTGTCGTCGTCAACTCCCATCTCGTCCAAAACAACTTGCCTAGGGCGGTCATCGCGCGCG
This sequence comes from Dehalococcoidia bacterium, assembly GCA_965116315.1. GTDB lineage: Bacteria > Chloroflexota > Dehalococcoidia > Lucifugimonadales > CAJWER01. Next base: position 2,504,953 of record OZ220672.1, on the reverse strand, counting down.
AGGGTCTTGGCAGCCTGCGTGAAGTTCGCAACCATTTGCTTGTTGTGGTCCACCCCAAACAACTCGTCACAACTACGACGAAAACTCACTTCGCAGCCCCACCATCGATTCTGCGGGTTTTCAGCGCTCCCCCCTTCTCTGAGGAATGCATCCTCTAGGACGATTTCTCTGTCCTCTCGAACAACTGATACTCCGATGTTGTGCCTGGCGTGCCGACCTCTAGGCGTCACACCAGGATTCTGCGTGACCAAGTCCGTTCTGAGCGCCTCGGGTTTCACAATGGAGTATTTGACGCCAACCGTCTCTTCCCGGCCTTCCACAACAACCGTGTAGTATCTGATGTCACCCCATTGCTCAAACATAGGCGTGCTGTCCCACGGTTCTTCAGGAACCGACGTTGGGCTCATGAGGTAGATAGGATCGTTTGCGACGACGGTAGCCTCAATTTCGGATTCGCTAGGCCGATTCGCCAAAAAGGATGCGGTCCGTATTCTGGTAATGTCAGCGTCGATGAAATGTCTGTGGATGCGCCCAACTTCCCGCGATGTGTTGTCGATAATCGCACGTGCGGTTTTCCACTGAACTTTGTCCAAGTCGCTCCACACGACGAGAGTGCCTGAGCGGCTTCGAAATATGGCGTCGCTCCCGGCTATTTTCCATCTGTCTGGTAGCGGCGTGTCCTGATCAGGAATGGGAACATCGTGATCGCCACCCTCGATTGCATCGGCATTGAGGCTGGAGTGCCAAGTCGAATCTACACCGTCTTGCCAGGTCCACACGTCTACATTCTTGCACTGGGACATTGAGGACGTGGGAAGCCCCATGCCATACTTGCCGATTCCCCTCGGAGAGCTATGCCTGGTGCCTCCTCCAAACTTGAGAGCATCCAAGAGCGTTCTAGCATCCATGCCCGTGCCGTTGTCCAGGACAGCTATCTCTGAAACTCTCCGACGGGTACCGGACTGACTAGCTTCCGCTTGCTCTATGCAGAGCAACTCAACGCGCTCGGCACTGGCCTCTATCGAGTTATCGATGAGTTCGGCTATGGCATAGGCTGTGTTGTGATAGCGACTATCCCTAATGGCACGTATCGTGAAGCTGCCCGGAAACAGGCTGCGATCTGCGTCTCTTAGCTCGTCGAATTGTTCGACCATAAGTCCTCCCAGTTTGTGAACGCATCGGTCACTGACCCAAATCCCGGAAGGTTTGTGTCCGCCACGGTCATAATTTCAGCGGTTCGGTTTCCGCCCGCCCTAGGGCCGCGCATGGCACGGCCCGCCATCTGCGAGTAGAGAACCAGCGATGTAGTTGGCCGGGCAATAATGACGCAGCGCGTGCGGGGTGCGTCAAAGCCAGCAGTGAGTACACCATAGTTGAACATCACCATGTGCTCCCTGCTATCGTCCCGGAAGGCATCGACTATTGCCCGACGTTCTTCGCTGTGAGTACCGGCAGTAACCACTTGACTCATGATCCCTTCGCCCTGAAGGAGTCGATTGCATTCAATGGCGCTGTCCACCGAAGGGCAGAAGACGATGGTTCGAGGATGACGCGCCGCCGCATCCTTGGCGAGATTGACTATCTTGCACGTACGCTCTTCGTTGCGCCCCAAGCTCTCTAGGTCATCTTTCGTGTAGTCCACGCCAAGCTCTGGCTCCTGGACCGCAATGTCTGACTCAAAGCTGATAGGGACAAAGCGCGGGTCCGCCAAATACTGGTTCTGGATCAAATAAGTGACGGCGCTATCGTGTCCCCTGGGGTCTATCGAAACCTTGGTCTGATTGAACATGGCCGCGAGTCGATAATCGGCGTCACTCAACTTGGCTGTTCGCCCCGGCGTGGCCGTGAGTCCAAGTAGTGGGGGGCGAGTGCTACACAACTGCTCGGTGACGAACGAATAAGTCCTAGCGACTGCCTGATGCGCTTCGTCAAAGATAACAGCCGACGTATGGGAGGCGAGGTGAGCAAGCAGGGTGTTGTCAGAGTCCGAAGCGGACCGTAGCTTGGCAAGGCCAGTTACCAGGAAACCGGATGGTACCTTGCGTAGGTCAATCGAACGATTCCCCCAGTATCGATGGACGTGGACTTCTCGCAAGCCAAGGTGCGACCAAGCTTCTGAAAGCTCACCGGCTGCCTGCTCACAGAGTTCTTCCGTCGAGGCTAGCCATACGATAAGGGCGCCGTCGGTGTCCGTACCGTTCAGCAGGCGGCAGGCAGCGTGGGATGCGATCCTGGTCTTACCCGCTCCAGTAGGAAGATGAGCGACGGCTCGACGCTCAGGAGACGATAGTGCGCGAAGGATGTCCCGTAGGACCTGCCGCTGATGAGGGTACAGCGAGTATCCGGGGCTGACCTTCTCTTCATACGATTCAGACGCCACAGAGACCTTCACACTCCTCGTTGAAGTGGTTGATAGAGTCCGGGTCCCTTTCCTTCTCCGCAATGACGGTGGCAAGAGGGCGACGCGCAGAGTGTAGATATGGGCGGCCGTTCAGCAATTCTCGCACCGGATTGGTCTTGCTGTGTCTCAGCCAGCGGTCAAATCTTATCGCCTCGTCGAAGCTGTCAGGCTCGGACCGCTTCAACTCTAGCCAGTGTTCATCAGAACGATATGGGCATATGACGCAGGCTGAGCGCGGCAGCCACCGCTCAGGGTATTCGGAGGCGAACCATTCAGCACAGTCGCGTCGTGTCATTCGGAGATCCACGAGGGGCCAGCGATGGCTCACCCAAGGCTCCCGGCTCGGTTTCATGCGGCCCACCTCATCTAACGAGATTCCGAGCCACATCTCGACATGGTGGTCTTTAGGGAATGGCCGACCTCGCCGTCCACCAGCGAGTTTCCTAATCCGCTTGTAGATGGGGGCAATCTTATAGTGGTTGGTGCACTGGCGTCGTAGCATACCCTTCTTTCCATCCTCATCAACCAGGTAGAAGGGGACATCTACAAAGCGGTGCCCCGACGCTGTAAGGCCCTTCCTCAGATTCGTCCTAATGTCACCACTAGAAACCCGTATCAGCGGATAGTCGAGTTGCTCTTCCAGCCAATCCAGATGGGTGTAGACGTACTCAGGCTCCCATCCGGTATCAGCAAATATGGCGACGTCTGGTTTGCGGTAGCCGAGCTCCATCAACCGTGGGTCGCACTGAGACAGTAGAAGTGCCAACACCGAACTCTGCACCCCAGCACCCAAGCTGAGCGCACGATAGGCTACCGTGCTTGACTCTGTGGTCATTCAGTCTCCTTTCCTATGGTGCCCAGGGCCACAATGGGCAACCGATTGGATGTGGCGAGAATCTCTGGTTCCTGCCTACTCATCGACCGTACCGTGTTCAGTATCGTCATGGCTGGCTTCCTCCAGAAGGCGTGGCACCTTGTCCAAGTCAACCTTCCGGTATCGCCTTGTCCTCTTGTCACCGAGGATATAGGCCGGGAGCCGCCCCTCCTGACACCATTTGTAGATGGTCCTGCTGGACACACGCAGATATTGTGCAGCCTCCTGGGTCGTGTACCACTCCGTTGGCACGAGGATATGCTGTCCGTTTGTCATCTGCGAATGACTCCTACTTCACCATAGGTGCGTATCATAGCAGATATGTGCAAACCAGACTACTGGCCACATTGAGGCTTTCTTGGTAATCAAGAGACATGAGGAGAAGAAGCGGCAACTACAGGAAGACAAGGAGGGCCGGGTGAGTCATCCCACCCGGCCCTCTCATCGTGATTATGACCTGTCGCCCGTGCCGTGTGCCGTCAGCCCTCGCCCACACCGACCTCCTCATTCTCGATGGACTCCGGCTCACCCACCGACGGCAGCAGGTGGTGCAGCAGCCCCATACCTGCGGCCAGGTCGAACAGGTTGACCAAGTGGCCGGAACCGGGCTTGGCTCCCGCCCTCCAGCGCCGCACTATTCGGGCGTTGACCTTGAGGAGGCGGGCCAGCTCCCGCCAGGACAGCCCGGCGGCCTCGACGAACGCCTCCAGGCGCTCAGGAAAGTCTTGGGGGAACTCTTCACGCGCAACGTGGTAGACCAACTCCTGCTGCCGTCCCATCGACCCCTACTCCCTTGAAGGCGGGAGCCGGAACCAGGGCGCCAGCAGCACCTTGTCCCCGCCAGGAATCTGGCTGGCCCACAGCGCCATCGCCCACACCTCGCCGGTGGTGGGCATCTCGCCGCTTCGCCACTCACGCGCCCGATCCTCCGATAGGCCAAAGGCACGGGCGAATTCCTCAAGGGAAGTCCCCGACAGGTCCTCCAATCGTTCCAACCTCTCCGTGAAGTCCTCGGGCCACGGCGGGATCGGATAGTCGTCGTCATCCTCCCCGTCCCCGCCGTCAAGTATCAGTTCGAACCCGCCGGGAAACTCGCGGGCCAACTCGATGATGGCCCAGAAGTAGGCACCCGAGGGCGGCCCTCCATTGCGCCACTTCGCCAGACCCCGCTGTGTCACGCTTAGGCGCTCGGCGAACTCGCCCCACGACAGCCCCGACAGCTCCTTGAGGTCCTCCAGTCGCTCCCCGAAGTCCTCGGGAAAGGGCGGGGGCCGGTTGTTCAACGTCCGCTTCCGTTCGCTAGTGGTCATGGTCTCTCCTCCTCGGTTTGAAGATCACGATTACGTCCTCGTCCAGAAGCTCCCCCAGTCCCTTCGGCGACCGGATCGCCAGCCGAACCAGGGACAGCATCGCCCCGCCGTTGGGAGCGCCGCGCTCCTGTCGCCAGCGAAGGAGCTGGCGCGGGTCCACTCCCATCGCCACCGCCATCTCCTCCCAGTTGAGGTCGAGCAGGTCTCGCACAGCGATCAACCGGTGGGGGAAGTCGTCCGGCATCAGCGCGACGCCGGGCGGAATGTCCGGGGGAGTACAGGGGGAGAGCCGTTCGTCACACATCGACCGTCTCCTGGATGAACAGGTCGTCGAAGTCGGCGACGCCCAGGGCGTCCATGAGCTTCTTGCGGAACGCCGCCGAAGGGCAGCGATGCCCCGACATGAGCTGGGACAGGTAGCTCGACGAGGTGCCGATCAGCCGCGCCAGCTCGTTCTGGGTCATGTTGAGCCGGTTGAGAATCGCCCACACCTTGTGGGGGTTGAGCTTGACCCTGAAGGATGGCTGCCTGCGTTTCACTCCCTGCCCTCCCTTCGGGCCGTGTTCCCGTCACCGGCCTGTTGACCGTCGGACGGGGTGGAGCCGTTGGGGTACAGGTGGGGGTTGGCCAGGTAGTGGCGCGCGATTATGCGGGCCAATATCCGCAGGCCCTCCATCCTCTGCCGCTCCTGTTTGGCCGTAAGCCTTCGCCTTCGCTTGGTGTTCACGCGATACGTCTCTCTCACGGGTTCCGGCGCTGCCGTGAAGATGTGGCCTTCGCGTGCGCCGGTGATGTATACTGTTGCCAGATTTAGAAGATGCGTTCTGTCCGCATAAGTGTAGCAATATAGAATACGTAGAGGCAATGATCGAGAGGTGTTATTTACGTTTGGAAAGTGAACTCGTTGACAATTGCTCGCTCTGTTGTAATAATTATTTCGCGGAGGTTTAACTGCTATTTAGCAGTAGCACCGTTCGCGTAGCTGTCCGCAGCTACAGACTCTTAGGGGAGACGACATGGACGAGCTTGATGACGACCGGGACCTGGACGAACGGCGGGAGATCGAGGGCGACGACGCCATAGGCCCGCTCCTGAGAAGGCTGCGGGGAGACCTCAGCCTGCGTGACGTGACCGGGCGCATCGGCGTCTCCTCCTCCTACCTCTCCCAGATAGAGCGGGGAGACCGGCTGCCCGGCTCCAACGTCGTCCGTAAGCTGGCCGCCCTCTACAACGTGGACGCCGAGGAGCTGATGAAGCGGGCCGGGCGGGAGAGCCACATCGACCCCTTCAGCGACGAGGCGATGGAGGTGGAGCGGGCCTACCAGTACGTGCTGGCCGACCCCGTCTTCCGCGTGGGCACCCGGCCCGACGGCCCCATCACACTGAAGACCAAGCGGTTCATCGTCGAGATGTACGAGCGTTTCGCCAACAAGAGGCTTTTGGAGTGAGAATGAACAGGACGAGAGAGGACTTCTGCCGCATCCTTCTGGACGACCACCCCCGCGATGCCCTGGACCCGGAGCGCCTCGCCGCCCGCTTCGTGCGTTACTTCGACGTGCCAGCCCGTCCCTCCATGGAGCAGATAAAGGCACTGCTGAAGCGGACCGGGTTCGGCGAGGTGTCGGGCAGCGGGCACATGGACGTGAAGGGCATCCACTACAGCGCGCCGGGGGGCGGCTACGACATCCACTACCGGGAGGACCTGTGGGAGGGAACCCAGGACTACTCGGTGATCCACGAGACCTACGAGATCATCTACGAGACCCTCTGCGACATGGAGTCAGGCTCTCCGCCCGACCGGAAGGTGTGCACGCAGGCCGAGCGATTCGCGGCGGCGGTGCTCATGCAGCCGAGGGCCTTCGAGCCGCTGGCCCTGGAGTGGGGGCTGGACGTGCTGAAGTTGCAGCAGGCTTTCCGCTGCTCCTACGCTTCGGTGTCCATCCGGCTGGCCGAGGTGCTGAGCGACCCGCCCCTCATGGTCGTCCTGTACGCCCAGGAGGATGGGAGAGACCCCAGGAACGGGCCGCACGATCTCCGGGCCAAGGTCGTCCGGCGGACGCGGGGCTTTGGGACGCCAAGCGGCTTCCCCATCTGCGGGGAGCGGGGCGGCATCCCGCGCTTGGGCAGACCCATACCCCCCGGCTCCCTGGCCGAGCAGGCCGCCCGCTACGGCACCGCGCGATTCGCACTGGGCGGGGGCTACTCGGCCCTAGCCCGGCCCGTCATCAGGCAGGGCAACCTGGCGAGGGTGGTCGTCGTCGCCGTTCCCGACAGCTACGCCGCCGTCCTCGGACCCCAGATGGTCGCCTCGGACATGCCCGGACGCAGGCGCAAGCCCGTGGCGGCGGCGGCAGCGGTTGGCCCCTGGTAGCTTGCACGGACCCTACTGACAAAGGAGAAGAAGATGGCCACACCTGATGGAAGTCCTATCCCGGAGCCAAGTGATATCCCCTGGCAAGACTATGAGGAATTGGTGAAGGACATCTATCAGGCTCTAGGACGAGCCAGTGGAGTGACAATCGAGTGCTGGGGCAGTTCATGCCGAGTCGAAGGTCCGCCCGGCGTTTTCCACCAGATCGACGTTCTGACGAATCACAGCGATGGCCTGCACCAGTACAGAACGGCCATCTCGTGCAAGAACTGGAACGCGAAGGTGGGTCTACCTGTAGTGAGGGACTTCGCCCAGGTTGTTCAAGACGCAAGGCTGAACAAAGGAGTAATAGTCTCCAAGATGGGCTTCACGAGTCCTGCCAAGTCCTACGCGGAGTCGAAGAACATTGGTCTAGTCGAGTTGAGGAAGCCGGTGGACAGGGAGATTCACATTGCTTTGTCGATAGACCAGACCCAGATGTATGACGTTCAATTTGATTTGACTGCACCAAAGCCTGGACCCGGTGAAGAGGTCCTTCAGGGTGGGCCTGTCTATTGGCCCCTAACCTTCAACGAAATCTTGATTGGTATTCCTGGGCAGGAAGCCGAAACCCTTCAGAAACTGGCTAGTGAGGAGCAGTGCAAACGTCCCAACGAGGAGGAATATGATCTTCGGCTGCCAGCGGGCAGCGTAGTAACGATGCCCGAACACCCGGGCCATCCTGCACATGGATATTCGATAAGGGGTGTGAGCTTCAAAGTATGGTACAACCCGCCGATAACAGAGGAAATTGTGATCCGTGCTGACGATCACATTTACATGATTATGGAGAGCCTGTTCGACGGACGACGGTTCACCATCAACAAGGATGGAGAGATCAAAGAAAACGCCCCGTCGCTAGATAGGGACGAGCTTGTGCCCTAGCAGGACTTGAAGGCTGGTCTCCGATAGTGTAAAGTAAGACAATGCACTACAGTAGAAGGCAAAAAGAGAGAGCATGACCACGCCCAGGCGTTCCAAGACCATCACCTTCTCCCTGCCCCCGGAGATGGAGGCGCAGGTGCGGAATGTGATGAAGGAGGACGACCTCTCCGTGAGCGAGCTGCTCAGGCAGGCCATCCGCCTGTTCATGGAGGAGCGGGAGTGGCGCAGACGGGAGCGGCTGGAATGGCTGCGCTCCCGCACGACTACAACACAGGAAGACACAGGGAGGAGAGACTGATGAACGACCGACTCGATCTGACACCGGCGGCCCTCTACGCCAGGGTCTCCAGCGACCGCCAGGACGTGGACCTGTCCGTGGCCGCCCAGCTACGGGCGCTCAGGGACTACGCCGAGAAGAACGGCTACATGGTCGTCCGCGAGTACGTGGACGAAGCCGAGAGCGGAAGGGTGGCCGACCGGCCCCAGTTCCAGAAGATGCTGGACGAGGCCGAAAAGCCGGAGGCCCCGTTCAAGGAGATTTTGGTCTGGAAATTTAGCCGGTTCACCCGCAAGCGGGAGCACGCCGTCGCCTTCAAGTCCATGCTCAGGCGCAGGGGCATCCGAGTGGTGTCCATCACCGAGCAGGCCGAGGACAACGCCACCGGCAGGCTCCTTGAGGCCATCATCGAGAGCGTGGACGAATTCTACAGCGAAAATCTTGCGCAGGAGGTTTCCAGGGGAATGCGGGAGGCCGCGTCCAGGGGCTTCTGGATGTCCGCCTACGCCCCCTACGGCTACAAGCGGGTCCACGTCCAGGACGGGCCGAAGAAGCGCCCCAGGCTGGAGCTAGACCCGCCCGCCGACGCAATGGTACGGCGCATCTTTGACATGGCCCTCCAGGGCAGGAGCATCCTCGACATCACCAAGACCCTCAACTCAGAGGGCATCCCCACAGTCAACGGCAAGAAGTGGCTCAAGACCACCGTCCACGCCATGCTGGACAACGAAGCCTACACGGGAGCCGTGGTCTGGGGAGCAAACGCAAAGGACGGCCAGCCGCCCGTGCGGGTCGAGGACGCCCACGCCGCCATCATCAGCAAGCGAGAGTTCCGAAGGGTGAAGAAGCTGCTCGGCTCCCGCGCCCCGAAGCAGGCGAACCCCAGGCGGGCGTCCAGCCCCTACCTGCTCAGCGGCATCCTCAAGTGCGAGACCTGCGGCAGGGCCATGTCCGCATCCGAGGCCAAGAGCGGCAAGTACACCTACTACGTCTGCCAGTCCCTGATGAAGAGGGGCAGCGGCACCTGCAAAACCCCCAGGCTCAACGCCAAGAAGATCGAGACCACCATCGTCGATGAGCTTCGCGCCAACATCCTCACCGAGTCCAACATCAGAGACCTGGTGAAGCTGCTGGACGAGGAGATGGACGGAGCGGCCCGGGAGCACCGTCAGAAGCTGGAGAGCATCGAGGCGGAGCTTGAGGAGGTGAAGAAGCAGTTGGGCCGCGTCTGGCACTTCATATCCAAGAGCGAGAGCATCGACGTGGCGGCTGCCTCGGAACACATCGTGGAACTGCGGGAGCGCAAGGAGAGTCTGGAGGCCGCCGCAGACGAAGCGAGGGAAGCGCTGAATGAGAGGCGGCAGTACCTGGATTCAGCCGACACCATCGCCACCTTCGCCGAGGAGATGGGCGAGTTCCTCGCGACCAGCGAGCTGACCGAGACCAAAGCCTTCGTCCACTCGTTCGTCAAGGAGATTCAGGTCAAGCCCGGCAAGGCCGCCATCGTCTACTCGATACCCACGCCGGAGGACAGTCCCATAGGGGGAGCGAACGCCGCCGAGATAGCCCTGAACGGCGGAGTTCGCAAATCGGTACGTCATGGTGGAGCTGGGGGGACTCGAACCCCCTGCCTCCGCCTTGCAAAGGCGGCGCTCTCCCAGATGAGCTACAGCCCCTCGGCGCGATAACGAAAGGGCCCCGTCCGTGAGGTGGGGCCCTGACCTTAACCACTGGATAGTGGAAGGAAACGATGATTTCACTTTGCTCTTGAAGAGCTTCAGTAGACGGCGAGCTGTCTAGCGGGGTGTTCGGTCTGCGTCCGGGGAGCTCTTCCCGACTAGTCGGGATCCGGCTCGACCCATGGCATCGCGGCGACCCACTCGCCGATCGACCTAGGAGTTAACCGTGGACCGTATAGGCCCAGGCAACACTCCCTAGAAAGGAGGTGATCCAGCCGCACCTTCCGGTACAGCTACCTTGTTACGACTTCGTCCCAGTCACCGACCCCACTCTCGGCGCCTGCCTCCCATAGGGTTGGCCCAGCGACTTCAAGTGTTGCCGACTTCCATGACGTGACGGGCGGTGTGTACAACCCCCGAGAACGTATTCACCGCAGTGTGCTGACCTGCAGTTACTAGCAGCTCCACGTTCATGCAGGCGGGTTTCAGCCTGCAATTCCAACTGGGGCCGCCTTTTTGGGATTAGCTCCGGATCGCTCCTTGGCAACCCTCTGTAACGGCCATTGTAGCGTGTTTCTAGCCCAGGACGTAAGAGCCGTGCTGACTTGACGTCATCCCCACCTTCCTCCCCTTTGTTAGAGGCAGTCTCGCTAGAAAAAACAACTAGCGACAAGGGTTGCGCTCGTTGCGGGACTTAACCCAACACCTCACGGCACGAGCTGACGACAGCCATGCAACATCTGTGCATCTGTCCCGAAGGACGGCCGCCTTTCGGCGGCTTTCAGAAGCATGTCAAGCCCTGGTAAGGTTCTTCGCTTGTCATCGAATTAAAGAACACGCTCCGCTGCTTGTGCGGGGGCCCGTCAATTCCTTTGAGTTTTAGCCTTGCGGCCGTACTCCCCAGGCGGGATACTTATCGCGTTAGCTACGGCACAGGGGGGGTCGATACCCCCAATGCCTAGTATCCATCGTTTAGGGCATGGACTACCCGGGTATCTAATCCGGTTCGCTCCCCATGCTCTCGCGCCTCAGCGTCAGGTGCAGCCCAGAGAGTCGCCTTCGCCTCGGGTGTTCCTCCCGGTATCTACGCATTTCACCGCTACTCCGGGAATTCCACTCTCCTCTACTGCCCTCGAGCCCGCCAGTTTCCCATGACCCCTCCCAGTTGAGCCGAGAGATTTCACATGAGACTTGACGGGCCGCCTACTCGCCCTTTACGCCCAGTAAATCCGGACAACGCTCGCCTCCTACGTCTTACCGCGGCTGCTGGCACGTAGTTAGCCGAGGCTTATTCCTCGGGTACCGTCCTTACTCTTCCCCGAGAAAAGGGGTTTACAACCCGAAAGCCTTCTTCCCCCACGCGGTGTCGCTGCGTCAGGCTTTCGCCCATTGCGCAAGATTCCCTGCTGCTGCCTCCCGTAGGAGTGGGGGCCGTGTCTCAGTCCCCCTCTGCCCGTTCGTGCTCTCACACCGGGTACCCGTCTTTGGCTTGGTGGGCCATTACCCCACCAACTACCTGATAGGCCGCAAGCCCGTCCCAAAGCGGCTCCACCGAAGTGGGACCTTTCCTCACCCCAACGTATTGGAGCGAGCTTACGGGGTATTAGGCCGGATTTCTCCGGATTATCCCCCGCTTCGGGGTTGGTCACTTACGTGTTACTCAGCCGTCTGCCACTACCCCTGCCCGACAAGTCGGACAGGCGCCGTTCGACTTGCATGCATTAGGCGCACCGCCAGCGTTCGTCCTGAGCCAGGATCAAACTCTAGTTGATTTACTTCGTTTCCTTCCACTATCCAATTGTTAAGGTGCACTGGGCCCGGAGCTCAGCAAAGCCCCCTTCCGCCCAGACCATATACCCTACACCGAAGTCAGCGCTCCGGTCAACCCCATCTCATAATCTCTTCCAAACCGGGGCTGGACCCAACAGCGAGCTGCCAGCCCCGGCGGCGCCCCCCTCCCTTAGCGAAGAGCTCCAGCTTGCGGAAGTGCAGGGAGGATACCGTTCGCCCTGAGCCTGTCGAAGGGCAGTGCTCACCAGTGCAGGTTAGTTCTTGAGATCGTCCCCTGGAGTGAGAAGGCTGAGATGAGGGGGCCACTGCGGCCCCACCCATCCGCAGGCGCCTTGCTAGTCCGCCTCCTCGAAGTCCTCCTCGGGCATCAGCACGAACTCGGGGTAAGACTCCATGCCCAGCTCCCCGGCGTCCTGCCCCAGCTGCTCTACCGAGTGAGACACCCGGACGCCAATGGTCCGTTCTATCAGCCACCAGAGCCCGTAGGAGACCGCGAATACGAAAACCCCTATCGCCACTACTCCAAGCAGCTGGATGTGTATCTTGGCCCCACCGGCGATGCTGGCAGCCAGCGTGCCCCATGCCCCGGCAAACAGGTGCGCGGGCACTGCCCCGACCACGTCGTCCAGCTTGATCCTCTCCAGCAGCTTGAGCCCGGCGACGCAGATCACACCGCCTATGGCCCCGATTATCACCGCCCAGAGATGGCCTGGCAGGCCAAGGACCGGCTCGGCGATGTCCGGCGCTGCCGTGATCGATACAAGCCCGGCGATCGCGCCGTTGAGCCCGGCGAACAGGTCGATGCGCCCCAGGATCGGCCGCGAAACCGCCAGCGCGGCCATCACGCCCGCCGCCGCCGCCAGGTTCGTGTTGACCAGCACGATGCTCATCGCCACCGCGTCCAGCGCGCTCCCCAGCGCCAATTGCGAACCGCCGTTGAACCCAAACCACCCGAACCAGAGGATGAACACCCCCAGCGTCACCACAAGGATGTTCGATGGCGGCGTGGCCCTGACCGATCCATCCTTGCGGAACTTGCCCAGCCTCGGCCCGACGACCAGCATGCCCGCCAACGCCGCCCAGCCTCCGGTGCTGTGCACGATGGTCGAGCCCGCGAAGTCCTGGAACCCCAGCTCGCTCAGCCATCCGCCTCCCCAAGTCCACGCGCCCACGATCGGGTAGATGATCGCCGTGAGCAGCAGCGTGAACAGGAAGAACGACCATATCTTGACCCGCTCGGCCAGCGCGCCCGAGACGATGGACGCCGCCGTCGCCACGAAGACCATCTGGAAGAACCAGTCCGACATCACGGAGTAACCGGCGCCGTCCGTCAGCACCGACGCGAGCGCGCCCTCCTTGTCATCCAGCAGGTCCAGCTCGTCGCCGGACGGCAGGTACATGAACCCCGGTGTGCCAATGATGCCGCCGAGGCTTTCGCCATACATGAGGTTGTAGCCGATGAAGAAGTACGCGAGGCCCGCGATCGAGTACAGCCCGATGTTCTTCAGACAGATCATCGCTGCGTTCTTGGTGCGCACCGAGCCGGACTCCAGCATGGTGAACCCGGCGCACATCCACATCACCAGCGCGCCCCATATCAGGAACGCGAACGTGTTGAAAACGAAAGCCGACTCCTCGTCGACCCCCGCCGCATAGGCGACGGCGGGCCGGGCCAGGAAGACGACGGCGGTAGCTATGCCCGTAGCTGCCAGGATGGCGGCAGGGCGGCGGCGAGACAGGACGCTCCACAGCATCGACACGGCTAGCCTCCTAACGCGGCGTATTCTGAGACTGGGTATCGCACAAGTTCCGAAATACGCCCAAGATCGCGCGTAGTTTACCACCATCGGCTAACAATGTGGCAACCCGCAGACCTCCAGGTGTGAATGGGTAGGCCTGCGCAAGAGACTTAGGTTCATTGTGACAGTGCGCGCACGCGGGTCGTGTGTGTGTGTTGGGGGTAACTGGCGCGCAGCTACCTTGAGATACGTTCGCCCTGAGGCTCTCCTGAGCTTGTCGAAGGGCCTGTCGAAGGCCAGTGCTAGTCCAGCACAGCCACGATGTGGAGCCGCTACTTTGAGGATACGTTCGGCCTGAGGCTCTCCTGAGCTTGTCGAAGGGCCAGTCGAAGGCCAGTGCTCGCCCAGCACAGCCACGATGTTGAGCAGCTACCTTGAAGATACGTTCGGCCTGAGCCTGTCGAAGGCCAGTGCTCGCCAGCACAGCCACGATGTGGAGCCGCTACCTTGAGATACGTTCGGCCTGAGGCTCTCCTGAGCTTGTCGAAGGGCCTGTCGAAGGCCAGTGCTCACCAGTGCAGGTTAGTTCTGAGATAGTCCCTAAGGGCGCGAGCTACAACGTCCGCGGGTCCACAGGCCCGCCCCGCACGAGGCTCTCTTCGACCGCCGTGCATATCTGCACCGACCGCAGCATCTGCTCGTGCGGCACGGGCGGCGCCTCGCCGCGCAGGACGGCCAGAATCCGGCGCGTGCCCTTCATGTAGTGGTCCGCCTCCGGCGCGGCCTGCGCCCCTGACGGCGTGCTCGTATCCCGGCCCTCGGCCCGGTTCCTCGACAGGGCGTCGGCCGCGTAGTTCTGCGCCGTGCCCGGCACCTCGACTATCCCCTCGGACCCGACGGCCAGCATGTGGAATATGTACACCCCTTCGCCGATTAGCCCCAGGGTCACCAGCGTGCCGTCCTCGTATGTGCACGCGACCGTTATGTTCGATGGGTCGCCGTCCGCCGGGCTCTCCACCGCCTCGACCGAGACGACGCCGGCCCCGTGGAATTCCTGCATCAACTCCGCGACGTGGATGCCGTAGAAGATAATCCCGCCGTACTCGTTCCTCCGGGTGCAGGGCCCCAGGTACACCGCGAACTTCACCGGCCCGGCCTTCGCCAGCCCGCTGCGGTACGCCTCGGCCGCCGAACCGTACCTCAGGGTCGAGAAGCTCGTCATCATCGTCCCGGCCGCTTCGGCCAGCGATATCAGCTCGCGGCACTGGTCCGGCGTCTGTGCCAGCGGCTTGTCGACGAAGAGGGGCTTGCGCGCCTCTATCGCCGGGCTCGCGTGGGCCACGTGGACACCGGGGCGCCGCGACGTCGCGAACACCAGGTCGCACGCCTCCGCGACCTCCCCAGGGGAAGATGCCACCACGGGGATGCGCCCCTTCTCGGCCTCCTCGGCCGTCAGGGCCGCGTCGTCCCCCCAGATGGCATGCACGGTCGCGCCGCTTTCCGGCCAGTAGGCGGGGTGCTCCTCCAGGTTCAGAATCTCAGTGAACCGCGCCACGTGGCTGTTGTCCGAGCCAATCAGTCCTACTCGCTGCATCCTTCTCTCCCTTGGATGGTCAAGGTACGTGCCAAGGCTGCGGTAGTGTATCATTCACGCGCCCGGAGACACCCGCGCAGGTCAACGGAGCCGGGTAGGAGGACGTAGCCATGGTTATGGGCAAGGCAGCCGTATTCGTAGAGCCCTATCACTTCGAGATGACCGAGCTTCCACCCGTGCCGGTCGGGCCGGGCGGGATCCGCACCAAGATCACGTCCGGGGGCATATGCGGCTCGGACCTCCACTTCTGGCGTGGCGAGATCGAGCCCATCCTCAGCGGCAGGCCCGGCCCCGTCATCCTCGGCCACGAGATGTCCGGCGTAGTCGACACCCTCGGCCCCGACGTGTCGACCGACTCGATGGGCCGCAGCCTGAAGGAGGGCGACAGGGTCGTCTTCACCTACTTCTTTCCCTGCCGCCGCTGCTACAACTGCCTCAGGGGCGAGCTGAACCACTGCCCCGTCAGGTTCCGCTTCCGCGCGTCCATCGAGGAGTTCCCCTACTGCAACGGCGGCTTCGCGGAGTACTACTACCTCTTCCCCGGGCACTTCGTCTTCAAGGTGCCCGACGAGCTGCCCGACGAGGCCGCCGCAGCCGTGAACTGCGCCGCGTCCCAGGTCGTATACGGCCTGCAGATTGCAGATATGCGCATGGGCGACAGCGTCGTCATCCAGGGCGCGGGCGGCCTCGGCATCAACGCCGCCGCGGCCGCCAAGGAGATGGGCGCGGGCCAGGTCATCGCCATCGACGGCGTCTCGTCCAGGCTGGAGCTCGCCAGGAAGTGCGGCGCGGACGAGACGATCGACATCCGCGAGTACGAGACCCCGGACTCCCGCGTCGAGCGCGTCAAGGCGCTCACCGAGGGCCGCGGCGCGGACGTGGTGATGGAGGTCGTGGGCTATCCCCAGGTGCTGCCCGAGGGAATCCAGATGGTCCGGCGCGGCGGGGCATACGTGGAGATCGGCAACATTTGGCCGGACAGCAACGTCACCCTGGACATCTCCAAGGTACTGTGGGGGCAGGTCAGGATCATCCCCGCGACCCACTACGACCCCTACATTCTGCCCGTCACCCTGGACTTCCTGACGCGCACGCGGGACAAGTACCCGCTGACCGACGTGATGTCCCACTCGTTCCCGTTGGACCGCATCGGCGAGGCCTTCGAGCAGTCCGAGTGGGCCGGCAAGGGCGACGAAGCCAGCATAACCCGCGCCTTCGTCACACCGTAGGGCTAGAGGCCGTTCCCGCCGTCCACGTCGTTCAGCGCCAGTACCTGGTCGACGAAGCGGCGGACGACGACGCGCCCCCGCTCTATGTCGTCATCCAGCATGAAGCCGTGTGAGAAGTTGGCGTGAAACTGCCTGGCGGCAAGGAAGCCTGCGTCCAGCATGGCGTCTTCACGCTCATCTGCCAGACGCCTGACCGCTGCCCGGATGGCCCCGTGCTTGCCGAAGTCCCAACCGCGTTCCTGGGCGACTGCCGCTATGGCATGGCGGGCGGCGCCCCACATCTTCTCCGAGCCCTGCAGCTCGTCCCCGATCTCGAACTCGCGGTCGGCCTGTTCAAGGAAGCTCCGCGCAGTGCGGACGTGCTCGTCGACAGTCATGTCCTGCGGTCCTTTCTACCCTTGTCTCACGCAAGGATGAGTATACACAGTCGTTGCTGACCCTGTGCAGCGGCGGGGCCGATCGCTGCGTGCTATAATCCGGCCACTCCGGGGCCCAGTGCAATTGGGCCGCGTCCCAGGGAGGGACTGCCGTGGTTACTACTACCAAGCTAGACACCGACACGCTCCTGTGGATGTACCAGACCATGCTCACCATCCGCCGGTTCGAGGAGCAGGCTAGGCGCGAGGCCGACGCCGGCAAGCTGCGCGGCATGCACTCCGCCGTGGGCCAGGAGGCCGTGCCGACCGGCGTGTGCGTCCACCTGCGCGACGGCGACTACATCTTCGGCACGCACAGGAGCCACCACCACTGCATCGCCAAGGGCCTGGACATCAACCTGATGATGGCCGAGCTGCTCGGCAAGGCCACCGGCACCAACAAGGGCAAGGGCGGCACCATGCACATCGCCGACATCAACAAGGGCATGCTCGGCGCAAACGGCATTGTCGGCTCGAACATCCCCGTGGCCACCGGCGCCGCCCTGAGAGCCCAGGTCGAGGGGACAGACCTGGTCAGCGTCGTCTTCTTCGGCGACGGCGCGGCCAACCAGGGCGTCCTACACGAGTCGATGAACCTTGCGGGCATATGGAAGCTGCCCGTCATCTTCGTCTGCGAGAACAACCGCTACGCCCAATCGACCCCGGTCGAGTACGCCGTATCCGGGGAGTCCGTCGCAGACCGCGCCGCCGGATACAACATGCCCGGCATCGCCGTCGACGGCATGTCGGTGCTCGACGTGTACGAGGTGGCCGGCGAGGCCGTCCGCCGCGCCCGCGCCGGCGAGGGCCCGACCCTCATCGAAGCCCTCACCTACAGGTACATGGGCCACTTCGGGGCCGACAACCCGCTGCTCTACAGGACCGAGTCCGAGGAGGCCGAGTTCAAGGCCCGAGACTGCAACGAGCAGCTCAAGACGTACCTGCTCGAGAACGGCGTGGCGACTGAAGACGAGCTCGAAGCAATGGACCGGAAGACCGTCGACGAGGTGGCCGAGGCCACCAGGTTCGCCAACGAGAGCCCCTTCCCAGACGCGTCGGAGCTGATGACCGACGTATACGTGAGCTACAACTAGCCGCCCGTCTGCATTGGCCCTGACTTGGCCCAATCGACATGAGCCGCCGGGAAAGTCCTGTCAAGGAGTAGATGATGGTCATCGAAGCTGCCGTTAGAGAGATTTCGTACATCCAGGCCTTCAACGAGGCGCTCACCGCCGAGATGCACCGCGACCCCACCGTCATCGTGATGGGCGAGGACGTGGCCGGCGCGGGCGGACGCGAGGGCTTCGAGGACGCGTGGGGCGGCGTCATGAGGCTCACCAAGGGCCTGTATCCGGAGTTCGGCCCCAGCCGCGTCCGCGACACGCCGATCTCAGAGGCCGGGTTCATCGGTGCCGGCGTGGGTGCGGCGGCGACCGGTCTGCGTCCCGTCGTCGAGCTCATGTACGTGGGCTTCTACGGCGTCTGCGCCGACCAGATCACCAACAACGCCGCCAAGATGCACTACATGTTCGGCGGCAAGGTGAAGATTCCCCTGACCATCTTCGCGGGAACAGGCGCCGGCACGAACTCCGCCGCCCAGCACTCCGAGACCCTCTACTCGCTCTTCGTACACTTCCCCGGCCTGAAGTGCGTGGTCCCGTCCGACCCCTACACCGCAAAGGGGCTGCTCATCTCGGCCATCAGGGACGACGACCCGGTCATCGTATTCAACAACAGGCAGCTCATGGGCCTCCGACCCGAGGGGCACGTGCCCGAGGAGTCCTACGAGATTCCAATCGGCACGGCCCGAACGGTGCGCGAGGGCACCGACGTTACACTGGTCGGAATCGGCTACACCACCTACCTATGCCGGCTGGCGGCCGCCGACCTGGAGGCCGAGGGATACTCCGCCGAGGTCATCGACCTCATGTCCCTCTCGCCCATGGACGATGAGGCCATCCTCAACTCCGTCGAGAAGACGCGGAAGGTCGTGATAGTCGACGAGGACTACCCGCGGTGCAGCATGGCGGGCGACATCTCGGCCCTCGTTGCCGAGCAGGCATTCGACTACCTGGACGCGCCACCGCGCAGGGTCACCCCGCCCCACACGTCAGTGCCCTACAGCCGTCCCCTGGAGGCACTGTACGTGCCCAACAAGGACGACGTGGTGGCCGCAGCCCACGAGGTACTGGAGTAGCTAGAGATGGCAAATCCAATAGTAATGCCCCGCCTCGGCGACTTCATGACCGAGGGCACGATCTCGAAGTGGAACAAGGCCGCAGGCGATGGAGTCGAGCAGGGCGAGGTCATCTGCGAGATCGAGTCCGAGAAGCTCAACTACCAGCTCGAAGCCGGCGGCGCTGGAGTCCTCCACACAGTCGCCGGAGAGGGCGACGTGGTCCCCGTGGACGGGGTCATCGCCTACCTGCTCGCCGAGGGCGAGGCCCCTCCGGCGGCTGATGACTCAGGCGCCCCGGCTGCCGCCGCCGAAAGGGCCGCCGCACGCCGGGCCCCGGCAAAGAGAGCAGGCAGGCGCGGCGACTCCGGCGTGCCGTCGACGCCCGGCGCGCGCCGTCTGGCGGCCAGCCTCGACGTCGACATCTCCCAGGTGACCGCTACAGGCCCTCGCGGTCGGGTCACAGAGGGCGACGTGAGGGCGTTCGCCGAGTCGCAGCAGGCCGCCCCCGCAACGGCGGGCCCGCGCGGCCTGCCCGAGCCCGCGAGCTCAACCGCGCTGACGGGTATGCGGAAGTCCATCGCAGACCACATGCGCTCCAGCCTGGCCGATACCGCGCAGCTCTCCTTCTTCATGGAGCTGGACGTGACCGAGGCCCAGCGGCTCCGCAAGGAGGCGTCGTCGGGCTCCGATGTCACCCTGTCCATCGCCCACGTGCTGACCAAGGCCTGCGCCGGGGCCCTCAAGCGCCATCCCGCCCTCAACTCCGTCATGTCAGACGGACAGGTCCTCACATTCGACGACGTGAACGTCGGCGTGGCCGTGTCCCTGCGCGAGGGCCTCGTCGTTCCCGTAGTGCGCGGAGCTGACGAGAAGTCCATCGAGGAGATCGCCGCAGAGACCACCGACCTCGCCGACCGTGCCAGGGCCGGCTCCCTTGGGCCCGACGAGGTCCTGGGCGGGACCTTCACCATCAGCGTCCTCGGCTCGGTCGACGGCTTCACCCCGATCCTCAACGCGGGCCAGTCGGCGATCCTCGGCGTGGGCAAGTCCGTCGACAAGCCGGTGGTGCGGGACGGCGAGATCGTGATACGCGAGATGATTACGGTCAGCCTCACGGTCGATCACCAGGTCGTAGACGGCGCGGTCGCCGCCGGCTTCATGCGCCGGCTGCAGCAGCTCGTGGAGCGCCCCGCTCCCCTCTTCAAGTAGCACGGTTCGTCCCAGCGACGCCGTAGGGGCGGGTTTGAAACCCGCCCTGTCCCCGGCTATGGCGCAATCTCACTGGCGCCGTTCGTGCAATCGTCATCCCAGCTTGGCACTAGACGTAAGCGTGCCCAAACATCCCCACGAAGTCACCCCGTCTAATACATAGACTAGACAAGTTCGTGCCGCCCGCCTAAACTACGGACACTCGGCTGGGACGGTCCCGGCCGCACTCTTGCGGCGGCGATCGCTCCTCGCACATCGAACCGAAGGAGGCATGGACGTATGGAAGGCATCTTCTTCTTGCTGATAGCCGCGGCAGTCTTCTCTCAGGCTTGGCACGTGCTCGGGCTCTATGCCGAAGGCCGGACAATGGGCGTGCTCACCACTGGCCTCGGCCTGATGACCCTGGGCACCGTAATGTTCGGCACCACCATCACGCCCACGCTGATCTCAGGCGATGGCGCGACGGAGCTGTTGACCGCGCTCACCGCGCTCATCGTACTTTGGGCCATCTACGCTGTCGTCGTTGGGGCGCAGGCCCTTTGGGATCTCGATCCCCGCGCCATAGGCTTCTACAGCGTCTTCCTGTCCATCGTCTCCCTGGTCGTCTTCCTCGTATTCGCGCTGGCGATGGCTGAAGGTGGGGTCTTCGAGCAGGACCTCGGCATCTGGCTCTCCATGTCGGCGGTTCCGCTCCTCCTTACGATCATCTCCGCCGTGATCTTCTTCTACATGGCCTTCGAGATGCAGGTCCTGAGGCTCGTGACGGGCTGGTTCATGCTGTTCGGCAGCGTCGTCATCGGGCTGATGGGTCTCTGGGCAGTCACCTCCGTCATCTCATAGGCTCGGACCGATCCAAACTCAGGCGGCGGCCATATTGGGCCGGTGAGGCCCCGCCGCCTGAGGAGGCCCACCGCCGCCCTCGCTGTTACCATAGGACTGGGGGCGGGAGGCCCCTGCTTGATCGGAGTGCGGAGGAGTCATGACTGAAGAGCTTACTATTGAGGCCATCATATCCGAGGCCGAGCGCGAGGCTGCGAAGTACTCGTGGGAGGGGACTTTCTCGGACTACCTGCGCCTGGTCACCGAGGACCCCTATAGGAGTCGCCTCTCTCACGCCTACATCCACGACGCCATAACGGTATGCGGCTCCGACGTAACCCCGGACGGCGAGCGGGTATACGGCCTGTTCCAGGGCGAGATGTTTGGCCTCGAAGAGCCACTGGACCGCATCGTCCAGTACTTCGAGGCCTCCGCCCAGCGCTTCGAAGTACGCAAGCGAATTCTGCTGCTTCTCGGCCCTCCGGCCAGCGGCAAGTCCACCGTCACCGATCTCATCAAGCGCGCCATGGAGGCACACTCCAGGAGCGACGTCGGCGCCGTCTACGCCATCAAGGGATGCCCGATGCAGGAGGAGCCCCTGCACCTAATACCCGAAAGGCTAAGGCCCCAGATCCTGCACCAGTACGGCATATATATAGAGGGCGACCTCTGCCCGCGGTGCCGCTACATGGTCAGGACCGAGTATCGCGGCCGTTACGCGGACGTGCCGGTCGAGCGCGTGACCTTCTCCGAGCCGGAAGCAATCGGCATCGGATACTTCATGGCCAACAACCCCAACCCTTCGGACTCGTCCCTGCTCGTCGGGAGCGTGAACACCGACCGGCTCGAGGGTGACCGGATCGAGGTTGCCGGGAAGGCGTTCCGGCTCGACGGAGAGCTCAACGTCGCCAATAGGGGCCTCGTAGAGCTGGTCGAAATGTTCAAGGCCGACAGCCACCTGCTCACCACGCTCCTGAGCCTCGCCCAGGAGCAGATCATCAAGATGGACAAGTTCGGCTCCGTATATGCCGACGAGGTCATAGTCGGCCACTCCAACCAGGGAGACTTCGACGAGTTCGCCAGGGACAAGAGCTCCGAGGCCCTCAAGGACCGCATCATCGCCGTACAGATCCCCTACAACCTCAAGGTCACCGAAGAGGTGAAGATCTACCGGAAGATGATGAAGGCGAGCCGCATGGGGGACGTGCACATAGCGCCCCTGACCCTCCAGGCGGCAAGTGCGTTCTCGGTGCTGGCGCGTCTGGAGCCGCCCGACCGCCAGGGTCTGTCCCTGCTGGACAAGCTCAGGCTCTACGACGGGCACGCGGTCCCACACTACACACGCCAGGACGTCCGCGAAATGCAGCGGCATCACCCGACGGAGGGAATGTCCGGCATCTCGCCGCGCTACGTGATGAACCGCATCGGGGCGACCGCCAGCGAGCCCAACATTCGCTGCATCACCCCCTTCGCCGCCCTCAGCAGCCTCTGGGAGGGCCTGGACGAGAACGTGAGCTTCGAGGCCGACGTCGCCGCCAAGATAGCGCTGATCGCCGACACCGTGAAGGCCTACGAGGACATGGCGGTGCGCGACCTGCAGATAGCCAGCGAGGAGGCGTTCGAGACAAAGGCCAAGGACCTGCTCGCCAGCTACCTGGCCAACCTCAACTCCTACATCGCCGACATCTCCAGGGAGGGATACCGCCCCACCCGCGCCGACGCCGAGAGGGAGCGCGACATGCGGGAGCTCGAGCGCGTCCACGGGATTAACGACCGCAGCAAGGACGCGTTCCGGCGGGAGATACATGAATGCGTCGCCGCCTGGCAGAGCAGGGGCAAGCCCTTCACGTACGACTCGGAGTCCCGGCTGAAGGAGGCCATCGAGAAGCGCCTCCTGCTCTCCCGGAACGACCTGAACAAGAGCCTCACCCGCCCGCGCTTCTCGAGGCAGCGTGTCAACTGGACCCAGCGCTGGAGGAGCGTCACCGCCAGGCTGATCGACTCCTACGGCTACTGCGCCATATGCGCCAACGACCTCATCAAGTACGTCGACCACGTCCTGAAAGGCCGCCCTTCCATCAAGACGCCCCGCACCGAGGACGTCGAGTGGCTGTGGGACCGCTTCCCGACGGACGACAGCACATTCGGCAGCGCCGACGAATAGCCCAAGCCAGGCCGTCCCTTCTGGCTGCGAAGAAAGTCCTTCGTCGACGACCCCTCAGGATCTGGGCGGGGTCGACCCGTTCTCAACCGCGCGTCAACCTGCAGGCGCCGTAAAGCCCCTTCGCGGAGACTGCGATGGCCAAGGACATAACCCGGCTTCAGCCCATAGAAGTGATGTACGTACGCGAGTACGAGGAGCCGATCGGAGAGGCATTCGAGGAGCTGGAGGCCGTGGTCGGGCTGAAGGGCAGGCGCTTCTACGGCCTGTTCGACGAGGCTAAGGGTAGATACTGGGCATGCGTCCAGAGGAAGGAGCAGGACGACCCAGCCGCCCTCGGCCTTGAGACGCGCACCTTAGAGGGCGGTCTCTATGCGATTGAGCGCCTGCGCGGCAGCTACGAGTCTTTGGTCCCACGCATCGCCCCCACGTTCGACGCCATGGCGGAGCGGCACAAAGCCGATCCCTGCAGGCCCTCCGTAGAGTACTACCGCCGCCACAACGAGTTCGTGCTGTACCTCCCTATACGTGAGTCGGACGCCGGCCAGGGAGAACGCTGACCATGACAAACCGCCGTCGCCGCAGGAGGGCCGAGCGACGCCTACGCTCCCGCCGCATATCGACCGCAATCCCCTGGTGGCTCGTCGGCGTCCTCATACTCGTAGCGGTAGCCATAGCATCGGCACGCCTGCTCGGCTAAGATACGCGGAACCTGTGCCGGCCGGCGCAGGCATCGCGATTGCCATTGCGATAGCGAACGGCCGCTCCGCCCTGTCGTCCCGAGGAGTCCCCGACGAAGGACCTGGGGCGGGGTCGCCTCGATCTGGCCTGCGTACGGACTTAAGGAGCCTGAACCGTGACCATCCCCCTCCACTCCGACGACGACCTGTCCCCCTCCCCCGAAGACCTGGCGGCCTCCCTCCCCGACGTGACGAGCCCCATGACCCTGCCCGGTCTCGACGGCACCGTCACCATCCTCAGGGACGCCCACGGCATACCCCACGTCCGCGCCGGCACGACCCACGACGCCTTCTTCGGCCAGGGGTTCGCCACCGCCCAGGACAGGCTCTGGCACATGGAGCACGACCGCCGGAGGGCCTACGGCCGGTGGGCCGAGGTCGTAGGGGATGACGCCGTCGAGCAGGACACTCTGATGCGCCGGCTGGGCATCGGCCCCTCCGTCGAGTCTGACCTGGCCGTCCTAAACACGGAGACAAGGGCGATGCTCGATGCCTACGCGGCCGGCGTAAACGCCTTCATAGAGACGGCGCCAGAGCTTCCCATCGAGTTCCGCCTAACTGGCACTTCGCCGGCCCCCTGGACCCCGCAGGACTGTCTCGCCGTATACAAGGTCCGCCACATCCTGATGGGCGTGTTCGAGGGCAAGCTGTGGCGCGCAAGCCTCATAAACGAGCTCGGCGTAGAGAAGGCCGCTGAGATCATCCCCGACTACCCCACCGGCCACCTCCTCATCACGCCCCCGGGCGAGTCCTACACCGGTGGCGACTGGGACGCCCTGGTGCAGCTTGCCGCCGGCGCATCGAACGTGAGCTGGCTCGCCGACGCCGATGGCGGGAGCAACAACTGGGCCCTCACGGGCACCCGCACGGCCTCGGGCAAGCCCCTCGTCGCTGGCGATCCCCACCGGCCCCTCGACACCCCCAACGTCTACTACCAGAACCACATGGCCTGCCCCGAATTCGACGCCCTCGGCCTCTCGTTCCCGGGCTGTCCGGGCTTCCCCCACTTCGGCCACAACGCCCGCGTCGCATGGTGCGTCACCCACGCACAGGCCGACTACCACGATCTCTACGTCGAGAGGTTCAACGACGCGGGCGAGTACGAGTGGAAGGGCGAGTGGCTAAAGCCCGACGTGCGCCGCGAGACGATCAGGTCTCGCGGCGGCGGCGGAACCGAAATCGAGGTCGTGTCGACCCACCACGGTCCGGTCATCCTCGGAGGCCCGCCGGGATACGGCATCGCCAGCAAGCAGACCTCCACCGCCGGGCCGAACGCCTGGGCCGAGTGCCTGCCGCTCATGCTGCGCGCCGGGTCAGTCGGCGACATGGACGAGGCGATGCGCGGCTGGGTCGACCCGTGCAACAACTTCGTGTTCGCCGACGTGGACGGCGGCGTGGAGTACCTGAACAGGGGCCGGTTGCCCGTCCGCCCGGCCCTGAACGGGTGGCTCCCCGTGCCCGGCTGGTCGGGAGAGTACGAGTGGGACGGCTTCGTGCCCTTCGAAGAGCTGGTGCGCTCCAGGAACCCCGACACCGGCTACATCGTCACGGCGAACAACAGGATCGCGCCCGACGACTACCCCCACTACATCGCCCTCCACTTCGCCCCCGAGTACAGGGCCCGCCGCATCAAGGACCGCGTCGAGCCGCTCCACGACGCGACCGTCGAGGACATGGCATCGATACACGCCGAGATCACATCCATACCCGCCCGCACCTACTCGAAGCTGCTCAGCAGCGTGGACCCCATCGACGAGGCCTCGGCCCAGGCCCTCACCGTGCTGGACGGGTGGGACGGCTCGATGGACAAGGACGCCGTCGCCCCCACCATCTACAGCGCGTTCCGGCGCGAGCTCGAGTGGGCTCTGCTCGAGCACCACCTCGGCCCATTGGTCGGCGACGCCCTCTCGGCCACGGGCAGGGGCGCGCCGATGCACGTCGCCCAGATGCGCGCCAGGTTCGAGGCCGCCGCGGCCGTCGACGACGCCAGTGTGCTCCCCGACGGCCAGACCTGGCGCTCGACGGCGGCGCAGGCGCTGTCCAGGGGGGTGACGTGGCTCAGGGTCACACTGGGCGACGATATGGACTCGTGGCAGTGGGGGAGCATCCACGCGACGCGCCCCACGCACACCCTGTCGAGCGCGTTCCCCAAGCTCGCGTCGCTCCTCGACCCGCCGCGCGTCCCGATGAGCGGCGACGGCGACACCCCCCACGCGGCAACCTATTCACAGTCCGAGCCCTTCACGGCGAATGGCATGTCCGTCGCCCGCTACATCTTCGACCTGGCCGACTGGGGCAATTCACGCTGGATCACGCCGCTGGGCTCATCCGGCCACCCCGGCAGCCCCCACTACACCGACCAGACCCCCATCTGGGCCGAGGGCGACACCCTCCCCATGCTCTACCACTGGCCCAACATCGAGTCCGAGGCCAAGACCCGCCAGGAGCTGTCTGCAGGAGGCCCGTAGGGCGTTATTGCTGCGAGCCATGCCGTAGGGGCGGGTTTGAAACCCGTCCTCCCCGGCTTAAGCCCAAGGGACGGATACCATGAAACACTACAAACTGCGATACGTCATGCACGACCCCTCCGAGGAGACCGAGGACAAGTACATGGCCGAGATCCCGGCTCTTCCCGGATGCAGGGCTTGGGGCGATACTCCAGAAGACACACTGGACATATTGGAGAGCTTGGCTGCCGCCTTCATCGACATACATATGGAACGCGACCATGAGCTTCCACCTACGGTCACAACTACGCCTGTTGCCTCAGCAGCAGCCAACGAACTACTGGTAGCAGTGTGATCGCTTGAGGGTTTCTGCTTTGAAAGAGGCCAATTTGGAAGAGCGTCTTGGCCTCTTCCCCCGAGGAGACCTTTGCGTAACGCAGTGGCGCCGGGGAGAAGACCCGTCCCCTCGCCCCTCTGGGTTCCTGCCTCCGCAGGAACGACGACTATATGGGCGCGCGCAATGACAGGTTGTTCAGGGCCTTCCGAGGGGGAGATTGAGAAGGGGGCTCTCGCGTTGACGGTGAGAGCTTCCTCTAGACCGCCAACTCTGTACTGCTACTTCAGCAGCCCCTGCACGGGGATGAGCCTCTGGCCGTAGGGGTCCACTCCCAGGAATACGCCCTCCAGCGTGTAGGCGCCGAGCAGTGCCGCCGTCCCCTCCTCCCCGAATATGACCCACGTGGTCGTCTCTCGCCCTTCCACGCGCGCCCTGGCCTCGGCCATGTCCAGCTCGCCTCGCTCGCCTCCGGCATACTCGAACGTCTCGCGCTTGGTAGGGACTATGCCCAGCCGCCTGAGCGCGGAGCCGGGGATTACGGTCGTCGTAGCGCCTGTATCCACGAGAGCTTCCAACTCTTCGAAGCTATCCCCGCGTAAGTCGCCGATTTCGATTGCGATGCTGAACCCGCTCACGCCACTGTCCCTACTGATGTTCGGCCCGCCAGCGCCAGCATGCGGTTGACGAATCGGCGGACCAGATCGGCGTTGGATCCCAGGTCTTCATGTTCGAGGAAGCCGTGGTAGAAGTTGGCATGGAAATGCTGCGCCGCCACAAGGCCCGCCCTCAACCCGTCATCATCCAGTTCGTCGGCCACCCGGCGAGCAACCGTTAGCATCGCGCGGTGGTTCCCATACGGTGCTCCTCGTTGCTGCGCGACCGCCATGATGGCGTGGGACGCCGCGCCCCACATCTTCTCCGAGCCCTGGAGCTCATCCCCCGCGGCGAACTCGCGCTCTGCCGCCACCAGGAAGTCCCGTGCAGTCTCGACGTGCTCTTGAGTCAGCAATGTAATGTCCGCTCCCTGCCCTGCACTTGGATTATAGCGCCTAGCACTGCTACCCGCCCCGAAACACCCGGGCGACATTCCCCCCGCATATCTTCGCCATATCCTCAGGCGGGATGAAGTCGCAGTACAGCCGCAGGTAGTCGAGCGACTGCCGGTATGTGCAGTGCCGCTCCACGTTCGGCATGTCCGAGCCCCACGCAAGCCTCTCGGCCCCCAGCCGCTCGTAGTACTCGCGGATGACCGGCCGCGCCTCTGCGTACGGGTACTCCCAGATCGCGCCCTGGAATATCGGGATCAGTATCTCGGCCACCAGGTTGGGCGCGTCGATCGCCCGCCACGCCTCCTCCGGTATCGAGATCTCGCCGTCACGCATGAACCTGTACAGCGACAGCCCGTGAGGGTAGACGACCGGGATATCCGTGTACCTGTCGAGCCACCGTTCCAGCGACGCAAGCTGCCGCAGGTAGGGCTCCGGACCCGGCCCGGCCGCCGTCACGTTCAGGTAGACCGGTATGCGCATGTCGCGAACGTGGTCCCAGAACGGGCGGAAGGCCGCGTCGTCCACCGTCTCGGCCCGCCCGTGCTGCTCCAGCGCGCTCGTTTGGAACCACAGGCCGTGCAGCCCCAGGTCGCCGATGGCCCGCTCCAGCGTCCGTAGCTGCGAAGGCGAGTCGGCCCGCCACTCGTCGATCATCGCCAGCCCCCAGAACCGGTCAGGGAACCTCCGCACCGCGTCCGCCAGGTACCCGTTGAGCCTGCCGTACAGGTGCCCCGTCTGCAGCACGGCCCTGTCGACGCCCACGTAGTCCATCTGCGCGACCATCAGGCCCGGCGGCGCGGCCAGGTTGACCAGCGTCGGCGGAAGGTACTGCAGGTAGCACTCCTCGCCGTCCGCCGTCCACGCGAGCCGGCCGAACCCGCCCCCGCGCAGGCCCACGTCCGTCAGCCCGCCCATCGTCACGTCCTCGCCGCTGCACAGCGTCTGCCGTTCCAATCGCGCGTGGTCGGACAGGCGGCGCACCGGCTGGTGGTGATGCGCCAGCGCGTGCTGCGTGTAGCCGGCGTGCCGCGCCTGGGACGAGAAGCCTGAGGGCCCGCCCAGCGGCGGGAAAGCGTGGGCGTGAGAGTCGACGATCATGCGGCCCGCCCCGGACTCAGTACGTCGCGCGGCCGCCGCTTATGTCGAACACGCCGCCCGTCGTGAACGAGCACTCCTCCGACGACAGCCAGGCCACCAGCGCCGCAACCTCGCTCACGTCGCCGGTCCGCCCCATCGGTATCCGCTCGACCATGTAGCCGACCTGCTCGTCAGTGAGCTGGTCCAATATCCGCGTTTGCACGACCGCCGGCGTCACGCAGTTCACCCGGACACCCGTGGTGGCCAGCTCCTTGCCGACCGACTTGGTCAGGCCGATGACCGCGGCCTTGGTGGCCGAGTAGGGAACCATGCGAGGGTTCCCCTCCTTGCCCGCTATCGACGCGATGTTCACGATGCGCCCATAGTCCTTCTCGAGCATGGCCGGCACGGCATAGTGGGTGAACAGGTAGACGCCCCGCAGGTTCGTCCTGTACACCCGGTCCATCTCCTCCACCGGCAGCTCCCAGATATTGCCCACGTCGCCGCCTATGCCCGCGTTGTTCACCAGCACGTCGACCCGGCCCCACCTGCTCATCGCCTCGTCGACCGCCCGCTTGGCAGTCTCCGACTCACCCACGTCTCCGACAACCGAGGCCACATCCACGCCGTCGCCCGCCAGCTCCCCGGCGGCCCGCTCAGCAAGCTCGCCGTCGAAATCGACCAGCGCGATCCGCGCCCCTTCGCTCCCCAGCCGCGAAGCAATCCCTCGTCCGATCCCCGAACCGGCCCCTGTCACTATCGCAACCCTGTCCTCGAATCTCGCCATCCCCAATTCACCCTTCTCCATTCAACACTCTCAATCCCTAATGCAGCGGGCAGACGTAGATCGCCGTCGACTCGTACCACTCGTATTCCCCGCCGGCCTGGGTGGCGTCTGCCTCTCTCGTGACCGCCCCGTCCGCGATGGCAAAGGCGCTCGTGAAGAATATGACGACGAGCAGCACCGCGAAAGAGAGCGGGAATACGATGGGGATGTGTCTCATGTCACTCCGTCGCCAGCGACTTGCTCGCGGCGGCAACCCCGGCGCCCCGTGCGACCTCGTAGCCTACCCCCGGCAGTATCTCCTCCATCGCCGACAGGAAGGCCAGCACGTTGTGCGCCCTGCTCGACTCGCCCATCAGCCCGATGCGCCACACCTTCCCGGCGAAGTCGCCCAGGCCGCGCCCGATCTCGATGGTGTATTCGCGGAGCAGCTTCTGCCTGACCTCCAGGTCGTCCACGCCCTCCGGTATCCACACGGGCGTGATCTGGTCCAGGCTGTGCGCCTCGTCCACCACCAGCTCCAGGCCCAACGCCTCCAGCCCCTTCCTGAGCGCCTGGGCGTTGCGGCTGTGCCGTGCGGCCCGCTCGTCGAGCCCCTCCTCCAGCACGATGCGCAGCGCCTCCCGCAGGCCGACGATGTTGCTCACCGGCGCAGTGTGGTGATAGACGTGCTCCGGCCCCCAGTAGTTCGCTATCAGCCCCAGGTCCAGGTACCACGAAGTCGGCTTCTGCTGTCGCGACTTCACTGCCTCCAGCGCCCGCTGGCTCACAGCGACGGGCGCCATGCCGGGAGGCGTCGCCAGGCACTTCTGCGATGCCGAGTAGCAGTAATCGATCCCCACGTCGTCGAACTCGACCCTGTTCCCGCCCAGCGACGTGACCGCGTCCACCATGAACAGCGCGCCGTACTCCTGCGCGAGCGCTCCCACTTCCCGGAGCGGCTGCAACACGCCGGTCGACGTCTCCGCGTGCACTATCGTCACCAGCTTCACCCGCTCGTGCTTCTTCAGCTCCGCCTCCAGCATCTCCGCCGGGAACGGCTTGCCCCACTCGCTCTCCAGGACCACCACGTTCGCGCCGATCCGCTCCGCCATGTCCTCCATCCGGTGCCCGAAGAAGCCGCACACGCACATGATCACCGTG
Source organism: Dehalococcoidia bacterium (assembly GCA_965116315.1). Lineage (GTDB taxonomy): Bacteria > Chloroflexota > Dehalococcoidia > Lucifugimonadales > CAJWER01. Next base: position 2,474,403 of record OZ220672.1, on the reverse strand, counting down.
TCGCCCGGCTCCAGCAGGCTGTTGATCCCGACCTCCATGCCGGCGGACCCCGTGCCCGACACGGACAGCGTCAGGCCGTCCTCGGTCTCGAAGACGCGCCTCAGCAGCTCGGACAGCTCGTCCATGATCTTCATGAAGTCGGGGTCCAGGTACCCGATCATCGGCGCCATCATCGCCTGCAGGACGCGGGGGTGCGCCGTGCTTGGCCCCGGGCCGAGCAGTATGCGGTCCGGGACGGTTGGGACTTCAGAGTGGGGCAGCTCGCTGGCGGTCATGCGGCCTCCTGCATACGACTGGTGGGCCCGCCTCTCGCGCCGGACGCAATGCCATCCGCATAGCCGGGCCCGTACCGGAAACCCATTATAGGCTCGCCCCGGTAGGGTGTCCACGAACCCACCTCCCCTCGCGCACCGCAGGGACGGTCTCCAAATCCCCGGCCCGTAGGGGCGAGCTTCAAACCCGCCCTCCCCGATAGGGAGACAGGGAACCCCAGTCGTCGCCCTGAGCAGCGTTATGCCCGCCCGCGGATCGCGCGTGGGTGGTCAGTAACCGCCGTGCAGACAAAGTACGTTCGGCCTGAGCCTGTCGAAGGCCAGTGCTCACCAGCGCAACATGATGTGTAGCAGTTACTTGAAAGCCTGTCGAAGGGGCAGTGCTCGGCCACACGACGCTCTTGAGGCGGGACTCTCCGTTCGCTTGACAACCACAGAACAGCCGTGCTATTCTGTCTCCGTAGGAAGGGGAACAGATGAGCCCGAGCCCCTCCGGGTCCGCCTCCTCGTCGGGATGGAGCGGGCCCGTGGTGTTTGTAAGACACCTTCGAGGACAAGCAAGGTCACTCGTCCGGAGCCGTAACCGTAGCGTCTACCCCCTTTCCGGGTGCGGTAGTTCCGTATAGCCGTCGCACACCTTGGGACTGAGCGGTAAGGTCACGGGGTCTGCGAGAATTGCGGATAGGGGGCGGCGAACAACCGTCGCTTCAGATACGATCCGGGGCGTGTCCCTCGATGGAGTCCGTTGACTGTCGCATGTAGATCTATCGCCCGCTTGTGCGGGCACCGTTGAACATTCCGGCTCCGCGAGGCAGCGGGCCAACCAGCCAGGGACCGCCCCGGCCCTATCGAACAAACCAGAAAGTCCCGACAGAACGAACGAGAGACAAGCAGAACGACCACAAGGGAGGAGCCGACCAGCCAACCACAACCCAGGAGATTCTGGCAAAAGGGCATCTCCGTAGGGGCGGGTTTGAAACCCCCCTCCCCGGACCGCGTGGGGCCGATGCCCCCGTCAGCGCAGACCGGTAGCCCCGGTCCTGAGCTTCCAATAGCGACGCCATCGGCGGCGCCGTCGACCCGCGCCCACTGGAGTATCCCCCGCCGCACACCTTGACGCTGCAACGGCCAGCCCCCTACAATTGCGTAGCTGAGACATGGCCTCCGGACACGAGGCCGCCTCCCTCTCCAACGGCCCGCTAGCTCAATTTGGCAGAGCAACTGACTCTTAATCAGTAGGTTCTCGGTTCAAGTCCGAGGCGGGTCACCAGCCCCTTCAACTCCCGCGACTATGGAATACGCCACGTCGATCTCAGACAAGCCCCTGACCGGGAAAGTCGCCGTCGTGACCGGCGCGGGAAGCCCCACGGGCCTGGGCCGCGCCATGTCACTCGCCTTCGTGCGGGCCGGTGCCCGCGTCGCAATGCTCGACGTCGACGGTGGCTGGCTCGAACAGACCGCCAACGAGGTCCGCTCCGCCGGCGGCGACGACTGCGCCCTGCCCATCGTCTGCGACGTCTCGGACCCCGGCAGCGCGGAGGAGGCCGTCCGCCGGACCATCGTCGGCCTCGGTGGACTTCACATCCTCGTCAACAACGCGGGCATCATGAACCCGTCGGCCCGCGGCTCCGGCGGGACCAGGTTCTGGGAAATCACGCCCGAGACCTGGAGCAAGATAGTCACCGTCAACTCCAGCGGCGCATTCTTCATGTCGCGGGCGGCCGTTGGCCACATGCTCGCCCAGGGCTGGGGCCGCATCATCGGCGTCACCACCAGCGTCGACTCCATGTACCGGGCAGGCCTGTGCCCCTACGGGCCGTCCAAGGCCGCACACGAAGCCCTGGTCGCCCTCATGTCCCAGGAGCTGGAGGGCACCGGCGTCACCGCCAACGTCCTCGTCCCCGGCGGCACGACCGACACCAACCTCATCCCCCAGGACATCGTCTACGACCGCGAGTCCCTCATACGGCCCGAGGTGATGGGCCCACCGGCGGTCTGGCTCGCCTCCGAGAAGTCGGACGAGACGAACGGCATGCGCTTCCTCGCCCGCCTGTGGGACGAGACCCTCCCCATTGACCAGCGGCTCGAGAAAGCCGGCGCGCCCGCCGCCTGGCCCCAGCTAGGCATACAGAACATCTCCCCCTGGCCGTGATGCGAAGCTGCTGCATCTCGTAGGGGCGGGTTTCAAACCCGCCCTCTTGCCTTCGACGCCAACCCTCTCCTATAGACTTGGCGGGGATTCGCCCTTATGCTTCTCACCTGGGCGCGTGTCGCCGGATGCGACCCCAATGCACTCACACAATCGAGGAGGCCACCCCATGGCAACCAAGACCGACCTCAAGGTACCCACGGTGGTGCACGGCACCCGCCCGCCCAGCGACACCGCACAGACCCCCGGGATGGAGCGCCGCCCAGCCATCGACGCGGCCGCCGTCGGCGCGAGCAAGATCTGGTTCGGCACCGTCACCTCCGAGCCCAACCACAAGGGCCCGCCCCACCAGCACGGCGAGGCCGAGACCGCCGCCTACGTCATCTCCGGCCACGTCCGCGTCCACTTCGGCGAAAACTTCGAGCAGTCGGTCGAGGCCGGCCCGGGCGACTACCTCTTCGTGCCCGCCCACCTCTGGCACATCGAGGAAAACCCCTACGACGTGCCGTCGGAGCAGTTCCTCGCCCGCGGCCCCGACAACATCGTCATAAACATGGAGCAGTAGCGAACGCCCGCGACCAGGTCATTCCGGCGGGAAGCCGGAATCCAGGCTCCATGAGTCCAACCGTGAGCAGGCGGGGAAGCCCCGACTTCACAACCCCATCGTTCTATCGGACGTTGTATACATAGAGGGCGTTCGAGTACGGGGTCTAGGGCTCCAGTGCAGCCCAGGAGCCTCATCGAAATGACGGCAAAGGGAGCAGGTCATGCGGACATTGATTGCAGGCTCGCAGGGCAGGGGATTCACAGTCTCATACGCTGGGGTGGTAGCCGTCGCGCTTGCGCTGAGCATCCTCTGGCTCTTGGGCAACGCCGGCCAGGTCTACGCGTGCAAGTGTGTGCAGCCGGGTCCTCCCTCCGAAGAGATGGAGAAGTTCGACGCCGTCTTCGCTGGCAGGGTCGTCTCCATCGAGCACTCCTTCGACCCCAACGCAAGGACCGCCGGGCCCGGCGACAGTACCACCATCGGACTCGAGGTCAGCACCGTGTGGAAGGGCGACGTCGTCAGGGACATGCACGTCAGTACGCCTCCGACGGGTGGGAGCTGCGGCTTCGCCTTCGAGGAGGGACGGGAGTACATCCTCTACGCCAACGCCAGCGCCCGCGATGACGAGGGGTACTGGGTCAGCATATGCAGTCGCACCGCCCTCCTGGGTGAAGCGCAGGCCGACATCGATGCCCTGGGAAAGGGCAGTCCTCCCATGGGCGGGACGGCCGGCTCCGAACCCGAACCAACATCCGAACCAACCCAGGCTAGCGCGAGCGCCACTTGGGTAATCTTGCTGGGGGCTGTTGCTGCGGTGCTACTCTTTGCCGCACTCTCTGCGGTCGTGTGGGTGAGGCGCCGGTAAGCCTCGCCTCCCGCCGGGGTGGACCTGAAGCTGGGCCCTTCATCCACTGGTATGAGACGAGGGTACCGGACTCGATAAGGCCTCAAGACCTTGCTGGTGAGATAGGGCTGGCGTTTGGGCCGCATGGATAGCGGGCATGTGTTGAATCGTGGGTCGGCAGAGAACGGCAGCTATGACGCCGTCGTGGTTGGCGCGGGGCCCAACGGCCTGTCGGCGGGAATAGCTATTGCCCTGACAGGGCGCTCAGTGCTGATTGTCGAAGGGCAGGACACTGTTGGCGGGGGCGCCCGGTCCGCAGCTCTCACCCTCCCCGGGTTCCTCCACGACGTCTGCTCCGCAGTACACCCCTTGGCAGTCGCTTCGCCCTTCCTCTCCACGCTGCCGCTGTCAGACCACGGCCTTGAGTGGGTCCAGCCTCCCGCGCCGCTGGCGCATCCACTCGACGATGGTACGGCCGTGATGCTAGAGCGCTCGGTCGAGGCTACCGCGGGCGGCCTGGGGCCCGACCAGGCGTCCTACGTGCGGCTGTTCGGTCCGCTCGTGAGGGACTGGGCCAAGCTGGCCGCCGACATACTTGGCCCTCTGAGAGTCCCGCGGCGCCCCTTGGTGACCGCCCGTTTTGGAATAGCCGGCCTGAGGTCGGCGCTGTCTCTGGCCCAGTCCCGCTTCAGCGGCGAACGTGCCAGGGCGCTATTCGCCGGGCTGGCCGCCCACTCGATTCTGCCGCTCGAGCGGTCTCCTAGCGCCGCGATAGGTCTGGTCCTCGGCGCAAGCGCTCATGCAGTCGGCTGGCCGATGCCTCGGGGCGGGTCCCAGCGAATATCCGACGCCCTTGCCGCGCATCTCACCTCACTTGGCGGTCGGATCGAGACGGGCACGCCGGTGGAGCGTCTGGAGGACCTGCCCTCTGCCGCTGTCACACTTCTCGACATCACGCCCAGGCAGGTGATCGGGATCGCCGGGCAGCGCCTGCCGCGCTCCTTTCGCCGAAAGCTGGAGTCGTACCGGTACGGACCGGCTGCCTTCAAGATGGACTGGGCGTTGACCGGCCCGGTGCCGTGGAGGTCGCCGGAGTGTGCGCGGGCCGGCACGCTGCACCTGGGTGGGACGATGGCCGAGATCGCCCAGGCCGAGCGCGAGGTGTGGGCCGGGCGCCACCCCGACCGGCCCTTCGTCCTGTTCTCCCAGCCGAGCCTCTTCGACCCGTCCAGGGCCCCGGAGGGCCGGCACACCGCATGGGCCTACTGCCATGTGCCCAATGGCTCCCGCTTCGACATGGCCGATAGAATCGAGGCCCAGGTGGAGCGTTTCGCCCCTGGCTTCCGCGAGCTGGTCCTGAAGAGGAGCGTCAGGCCGCCGGCTGCCCTGGAACGCTACAACCCGAACTACGTCGGCGGCGACATCAATGGTGGCGTGCAGGACCTCGGCCAGCTCTTCTCGCGCCCCGCCCGCATGTTCAGCCCTTACGCCGTACCGTCGACCGACCTCTTCATCTGCTCCTCGTCGACGCCTCCAGGTGGCGGAGTGCACGGCATGTGCGGCTACTACGCTGCTCGGGCCGCCCTCCGCCTCCTCGGCCGCTGATGGACAAGTGAGTCCCCGACGGGTCGCGGGGGTGCGAGCCGGGGCCTTCGACAAGGACGCCGGTACGCATGCGGGGACATCCCGATTACCGTGATTCTCTGGTCAAACAGGCTGCCCTGTCGTTCCCCAATCTGCTATTGCTCTGGGTAGATTGCTGGCATACTCTCTAGCGAGACGAGTGTCCTTGCCCCACCTTGAAGGAGGCTTCACATGACTCCCGACCCAGCCGCAACCGTCGACCGCGTTCTCGACTTCCTCAGCACCGCCGGGCAGGCCGAGTACCATGGCGAGAGGGTCTCGCAGCTCGAACACGCCCTGCAGGCGGCCAACAACGCCCGCCAGGACGGCGGCAGCGACCAGGAGATCATCGCCGCCCTCCTGCACGACCTGGGCCACATCTGGCCCGTCGAGGGCCGGCAGATGACCAGCGTCGGCGTCGTCAACCACGATCGAATTGGCGCCCAGGCCCTGAGGGAGCTGGGCTTCTCCGATGACGTCGCCGACATCGTCAGTGGTCACGTCGCCGCCAAGCGCTACCTCGTCGCCACGGACAAGGACTACGCGGCGACACTGTCCGACGTCAGCGTGGAGTCCCTCCGCCGCCAGGGAGGTCCAATGACCGCCGAGGAGCTGGAGGACTTCACGAGTTCCCCAAACTGGCGGTCCCAGGTACGCGTTCGCACCTGGGACGACCGCGCCAAGACGCCCGGCGCCGAAGTCCCCGACCTCGAGTCCTACCGCCAGATGCTCACGGACCACCTCACCCGCCAGCAGGAAGCCAGCTAAGGCCCGCCTGGAAGCGCCGCGGTCGGGGGGCACAGCCGCCGGGCCTTACGCGAACTCCCGTAGCTGCCTCTGCGTCAGCAGCACTACGGACGTGACGGCGATCATGCCGAACCCCAGGATGGCAACCGCCATCTGTCCCCCGAGCGCCTCGATGGCCAGGCTGGCCGGCAGCACCCCCAGCGGCATGAGCCCGTAGTTCATCATGAACACGCTCATCACGCGCCCCCGGTACTGGTCCTCGACCACCTCCAGTATCAGCGTCTGGTTCAGCGTCCGGCGCGTGGCGTCGCCGAGACCCATGAGCACCATGATGGCCGCCCCGGCCATGTAGTATGGGAAGGCCGACACCAGCAGCAGGCCGATCCCGGACATGAAGCTGCCCCCGATCAACAGAAGCCCGCGCTTCCACTTTCCCAGGGACGCAATAAACATGGCCCCGGCCAGCGATCCCAGCCCCATGATGCTCACCAGCAGGCCCAGCTCCTCGGGGCCCCTGCCGTAGATCTCGACCACGAAGACGGGGATCAGGAACCTGAACGGCATCGCGAGCAGGGTCGTCGTCAGGCCCATGATGAGCAGGATCAGCACCATCTGGTTTGCGGCTATGACGCGGATGCCTTCCTTGATGTCCGCCATCATCGGCACGTTGGCACGAACCGTGCTGCTACCGTCGTACCGGACCATGCTCGTGGCAACCATCGCCAGGAAGCCCAGCGCCGTGATGACGACGTACACCCCCTGGGCCGCGAAGCGTTCGTACAGGAATCCCGCGATGGCGGGCGACACCAGGGTCATCGCGCTCATGCCAGCCGCGTTCAGGGCCAGGCCGTTCGTCAGGTTCTTCTGGCCGACGATCTCAGGGATGATGGCCTGCCGCGCCGGCATCATGAACGACCACATCCCGCCCTGGAGCATCGACGCGGTGAGCAGGTGAGTCCAGTGGACGAGGCCGGTCGCGATCAGGACCGTCACCACGAGGGCGATGGCAGCATTCAGCGCCTGGCCGCCCTGGATGATCTTCTTCCGGTCGACCCGGTCGGCTATGGCGCCGCCCCACAACGAAAGCAGGAGTATCGGGATCGCCGAGCCCCCGTTCACGATGCCGAGCAGGAGGGGGCGCTCGGTAAGCTCGTACACCAGGTAGCCGCGGGCGATCATCTGCATCTGCACGCCGCCCATCAGGCAGATCATGCCGATCCAGAGGAACAGGTAGTTGCGGTTGGCTAACGATGCGAAGGTGCCCCGTGAGAACCGGCGCCTGGCCCGCGCGCGCACGGCGGAGCTCCTGGCCCGTTTCTCCCGAGAACGCTCCCCGGCGGATTCAGGCTTGTCCGGCGAGGAGTGTCCGTTGGAGTTCACCCACGCAGTCTACCCACTGACCACGCCACTGGCAAACGCGGTGCTGTCGAGCATGCCGAATTGACGGCAGGTGGCTCCCGCGCTAGTCTGTTGGTATCTGGCAATGCGGGGATTGGTCATATGGGTACGTTCGCCGCGCATATTGGCGTGAGCAATGGGAACGGTGGAGTCACTCAGTGGGTAGAGGCGTTGGTCGACACGGGCGCCACTTTCACTGTATTGCCAGACTACGTACTGCGTGAGCAGGTAGGCGTGCAACCCGAAGAAACCATGGAATTCACTCTCGCCGACGGCAGGAAAGTGCAATTCGGGGTTGGGGAAGCGCGCCTGTCGGTCGAGGGCAGGCAAGCTACGAGCCGCGTGGTATTCGGCGAGGAGGACCAGTACCTTGTCGGGGCTACCACGCTCCAGGTGCTGGGCCTGATTCCCGACACCACGAATCACAAGCTGATCCCCGCGCCCAGGCTGCCGATATAGCCCCCGCGTCGGCAGTAACCGCCGGGTCTATCGCAGGGCCCTGAGCCGCTGCTCCTTCACCAGGACCACCGCGGAGAACGAGACGATCAGCACGCCGAGTCCCGCGAGCACGGGCTGTGGGCCCACGATGTCGGCGATGATGCCAGCGGGCAGGACCGCAAAGGGCATCAGGCCGAAGTTCATCATGAATATGCTCATGACCCGGCCCCTGTACCGGTCTTCGATCTGCCCCATGATCAGTATCTGGTTCAGCGACCACACACCGGCGGTGCCGAGCCCCGCGGCTGCGATTACCCCCACGGCCAGCCCGTAGATGGGGATGAGGCCGACGGCCACCATCACGGCCCCTGTCAGCGCCCCCGCACCGACGAACAGCTTGCCGCGCCCGCCCTCCCGGAGCCCGGCTATAATCACCGTCCCGACCAGCGCCCCGACGCCGGACATGCTCACCAGTAGGCCCAGCGCCTCGGACTCAAGCTTGTACACCTCGACGATGAGCACCGGCAGAAGGCTCTGCAGTGGGGCCGAGAAGAAGACGAACACGAACCCGATCAACAGCAGGAGGCGGACCAACTCCTTGCTCCAGATGTACGAGATCCCCTGCGCGATGTCCGCTGCCACCGATCCCCTCGGCCCGGCCTCTGGCTTCGTGTCGGCGCGGATCGACATCGACAGGGCAACCGCAGTGAGACCCAGGCCGGCCACCACGAGGTAGACCCCCTCGGGGCCTACGAACGCGTAGATGAGCCCCGCCGCGGCGGGAGCCACAAGTGCAGGCGCGCTCATGCCGGCCGAAATCAAGGCGATGCCGTTAGCTATCCGGTTGCGCGGAAGCACGTGGGGCATCACCGCCTGCCTCGCCGGGCCCATGAACGACCATGCGACGCCCTGCATCAGGGCGGCGGCGGCCAGGTGGACCCACGTGACCGACTCGGTGATAATCGAGAAGGCCACGAACAGCGCCAGGCTCATCGAGCATGCCTGCCCAAGCTGGATCAGCCGCTTCGGGGGTACCCTGTCGGCGAAGGCGCCTCCCACGAGCGCCAGGCACAGCACGGGCACCGCCGCCATGCCGCTCACGAGGCCGAGGATCTTCGCCGAGCGGGTCATCTCGTACACCAGGTAGCCCTGGGCGATGCCCTGCATCTGGTAGCCTGCCACCATGAACATGGTGCTCAGCCAGAGCAGCGTGAAGTCCCGGCTCTGGGTTGCTCGAAGGGTGTAGCGCCAGCCGGAGGGCCTTCTCCGAACGGGGCGGTCGGGCTTGTACGCGGGCACGCTCCTCATCCACGCCAGCGAGAGGGATATCGCAGTCATGGGACAAGCCTACGTCCCGTCTCGCACCCTTCACAACCGGTTCGGCTGTCCCGTTTCGACCAGTCTGCGAGCCGCCGCTCAAAAGAGGGGGCCCGGGCTACGATCCACTCTCATTCGCCGGAGCGAAAGGTGTTCGCAGGTGTTCCACCCGGGCCCGCTGTTTGCGGCAATGGTACTATTGTCTACGACTCCATCATAACACGCCGCCCCTTCCCCCGGCGTAATCACCGTCATTCCGGCGAAGGCCGGAATCCAGGGGGCTGGGGGGAGGTCAGCCCGGACAGAGAGCAGCCGAGAGCACTCTGCTCATGGTCTTGAAGGCTGATGGAGTGGGAGCGATTGACGGGGGCAAGGTAACAGGTGGGCAACACCTTCGGCCACATGTTCCGGGTGACGACGTGGGGTGAGTCCCACGGCGACGCGGTGGGCGTCGTCGTCGACGGCTGCCCGCCGGGCCTGGAGCTGTCCGTCGACGACATCCAGCCCGAGCTGGACCGGCGGCGCCCGGGCCAGAGCCGCATCGTCACCCAGCGCAAGGAGTCGGACAGGGCCGAGATACTCTCCGGCGTGTTCGAGGGGCGCACCCTCGGAACGCCCATACTCATCGGCGTCTGGAACGAGGACGCCCGCGGCAAGGACTACGAGCACATGCGGACCAAGTTCCGCCCGTCCCACGCCGACTACTCCTACCAGGCCAAGTACGGCCTCAGGAACTGGAAGGGCGGCGGAAGGGCCAGCGCCAGGGAGACCATCGGCCGCGTTGCCGCCGCCGCGATAGCAGGCAAGCTGCTCGCCCGCGACTACGGCGTGGAGATCGTAGGCTATGTGAAGCAGGTCCGTGAGCTGAAGGCCGACGTGGACCCCGACGCGGTCACCAGGGCCGACGTCGAGGCCAACATCGTCCGCTGCCCCGATGCCGACATGGCGGAGCGGATGATCGAGCAGATCGAGGGGGCCAGGAAAGACGGCGACACCCTCGGCGGCATCGTCGAGTGCGTGGCGAGGGGAGTCCCGCCGGGCTGGGGCGAGCCCGTGTTCGACAAGCTGGAGGCGGACCTGGCCAAGGCCGTCATGTCGCTCCCCGCGTGCAAGGGCTTCGAGATTGGCTCAGGCTTCGGCGGCATCGCCATGACCGGCTCGCAGCACAACGACCCCTTCTACAACGAGGGGGGCCGCGTCAGGACGCGCACGAACCACTCAGGCGGCATACAGGGCGGCATATCCATCGGCGAGAACATAGTCATGCGGGCCGCCTTCAAGCCCGTAGCCACCATCATGCGGTCCCAGGAGACCGTCGACGTGGACGGTTACCCCACGACCCTGGCGGGGCGGGGCCGCCACGATCCCTGCGTGCTCCCGCGCGCCGTCCCCATGGTGGAGGCGATGATGGCCCTCGTGCTCATCGACCACGCCCTCAGACAGCGAGGCCAGGTCGGGTCCGGGTGACTGCCATCACCCATTGGCTATCGCGCTTCCGGTTGGGTGTACCGCAGGCTTGAGCCGACTCCGCGCCCGCGTGCGAGCAATGCTATAGTACCGACCTGAGTCCCCCCATGACCAACACCCTGTACTACGGCGACAACCTAGACATCCTCAGGCAGCACCTCCCCGACGAGTCGGTCGATCTCGTCTACCTCGACCCGCCGTTCAACTCCAACGCCAACTACAACGTGCTGTTCAAGGAGCAGTCCGGCGAGGCCTCACCCGCCCAGATCAGGGCCTTCAGCGACACCTGGGAGTGGACCCAGGAGGCGGTGCGCACCTATGAGCAGGAGATCATCACGAACTCCGCCGTACCCGCCAACGTCAAGGAGATGACCTCCGCCTTCCGGCATTTCGTCGGCGGGAACGCGATGATGGCCTACCTGGTGATGATGACGCCACGCCTCGTTGAGCTTCGCCGGGTGCTGAAGCCTACCGGGTCGATCTACCTCCACTGCGATCCCACCGCCGGTCACTACCTCAAGATCCTGATGGACACAGTGTTTGGGAAGGAGCACTTCCGCACCGAAATAGCCTGGAAGCGGACGAGCGCCCACAGTGACGCAAGACAGGGCCGCCGGCAGCACGGGAGAGTGCATGATCTGATCCTCTTCTACTCCATGAGCGATAGCTGGACGTGGAATCAACTCCACACGGAGTACGACCAGGACTACATAGGCCAGTCCTACCGTCACGTCGAGCCGGAAACAGGGAGGCGATACCGGCTCGACAACTTGACTGGTCCAGGCGGAGCCTCGAAGGGCAATCCTGAATACGAGGTGATGGGTGTCACAAGGTATTGGAGGTACAGCGAGGAGCGGATGGCCGAGCTGATAGAACAGGGGCGCGTTGTCCAGACCAGCCCAGGAGCCGTCCCAGCATACAAGCGATACCTCGACGAAATGCCCGGAGTACCACTTCAAGACGTTTGGACAGACATAGGGCCGATCGGCTCACGGGCAAAGGAGCGCCTCGGCTACCCCACCCAGAAGCCGCAGGCACTCCTCGAGCGTATCATCCAGGCGTCCTCCAACGAAGGGGACGTGGTGCTCGACCCGTTCTGCGGCTGCGGCACAGCCGTCGCGGCCGCGGAGAATCTCAAGCGACGCTGGATAGGCATCGACATCACACATCTCGCCGTCGCCCTCATGAAGAGCCGCCTCAGGACGGCCTTCGACCTGCACCCAGGCACGGACTACCGAGTCGTTGGGGAGCCGACGGACGTGGGCAGCGCGCGGGCGCTGGCCGGGCAGGACCGCTACCAGTTCCAGTATTGGGCCATGTCCCTGCTGGAGGCGCTGCCACGGGAACAGGACCAGCGCCGGGGCGCGGACAGGGGCATCGACGGCCTTCTCCATTTCATCGACGGACCTCGCCGAGGGACCAAGAAGGCCATCGTCCAGGTCAAGAGCGGCAGGGTCTCCTCACCCCTGATCCGGGACCTGAACGGCACCGTCGAGCGCGAGAAAGCCGACCTGGGTCTCTTCATCACGCTGGAGGAGCCGACCCGTGACATGCGTGCCGAGGCCGCTAACGCCGGCTTCTACCATTCCGAGATCTGGCAGCGGGACTACCCCAGGACGCAGATCCGCACCATCGCGGAACTCCTGGGAGGGAGCGACTTCGACATCCCCCCGCACCCGTCCATGTACCAGCCGGCCCAGCGCGTCCGCCGCCCCGAAGGCCGCCAGGGCACTATGAGCGGCATGGTGTAGCTTCGCGGGGTCCTGGTATTGCCGTCACGCGGTCTCCGCGCGGTAGGCTTCGTCGAGGAGGTCGGTGACGTAGCGCACCTGCACGTCGGGGCCGTACTGTGCTGAGCCCTGCTGGAGCTGGATGACGCAGCCGGGGTTCGCCGTCGCCAGCACGTCCGCTTCCGTCGCGCGGACGTTGCCCATCTTCGACCTCAGCACCCGCAGCGAGAACTCGCGCTGCGTTATCGCATACGTCCCCCCGGCTCCGCAGCACCTGGTCGAGGCGGCCATTTCCACTAGCTCCAGCCCGGGAATCGCGCGCAGGAGCTGCCGGGGCGCCTCGGTGATGCGCTGGGCATTGGCCAGGTGGCACGAGTCCTGGTACGTGACCCTGTAGGGAAGCCGGCCCTCCGGCGGCACGAGGGGCAGGTCCGCCAGGAACTCGTGAACGTCCCTCACCATGCCCCCAAGCGTCGCCGCCCTCTCAGAGTATGCCCCGTCGTCCTCAAGCAGGTGCCCGTACTCCTTCATCCGAGCGCCGCATCCGGCGGATGCCACGACGACCGCGTCCACCTGCTCGCCCAGGAACGCGTCCACGTTGCGCCGGGCAAGCTCCCGCGCCGCATCCATGTCGCCCACGTGGGAGTGGATCGCGCCGCAGCAGGCCTGGCCAGCAACGACGACCACCTCGCACCCGTTTCGCGCCAGCACCCGCGTCACCGCGTCCATCTGGGGCCCGTGCACCAGCGGCATCACGCAGCCCGACAGCAGCGCGACCCTCGCCCTCCGCGCCCCGACGGCGGGGATAACCTGCCCCCTGACCTTGAACGCGCCCGGGGCGATGTCCGGGGCTGTGTTTTCCAGCTCGGCGAGGCTCTTCGACACCAGCCGCAGCAGGCCCGTCTTCCGGACGGCCGCCTGCAAGCCCAGCCCCTTGTACATCCGCATCGCATTTACCACCAGGGACAGCCGCCCCTGGTGCGGCACGATGCCGCGCAGGAGCAGGGCGGAGACTGCGCGGGCGAGCGCTGACGGCTTGCGCTGCTGCTCGACCTGCGCCATCGTCGCCTCGATGAGCCTGCCGTAGGGCACGCCCGACGGGCAGGCCGACTCGCAGGCCCGGCACTGGATGCACAGGTCCCAGTGCTCCGTTACCGTGGGGCCTATCTCGATTCGACCCTCGTTGACAGCCTTCATCAGGGCGATGCGGCCCCGCGGCGACTCCGTCTCCAGCCCCGTCTCAACGTACGTTGGGCAGGCCTGCAGGCAGAAGCCGCAGTGGACGCACTTGTACAGGTCGGACTCCGCGGGAGCGTCCGGCCCCGAGAACAGCTTCAGCGGGTCCAGGCCGGTCGGAGGCGTGGTCATATGTTCCCCGCAGATCGCCCCGGGTTCAGTACTCCGTTGGGGTCGAACTGGCTCTTCAGGCCTCTCGCCACCCGCTCCGGGCCGCCTGCTCCGCCCCAGACGTCGATTCCGGCCCTGGCGGCCAGCGGACCCTGCTCGAGGACCAGGTGGCCGCCATTCTGTGAGGCGAGGTCCCACATCCGGTCCAGTATGCCGGGTATGGGCGCGCGCACGCTGCCGTCTCCCAGCCACGAGGCCAGGACCGTGCCATGAGCAGGGTGCGCCACGATTGCCGGATCGAGGCCGTCCTCACTGTCGATTCCCTCTATCCCCTGTATGAGGGGTGCGACGCCGGACGGTGTGACGTTCGCCCGGAAGCCGAGCATCGGCCGCGTGGCCCGGTCCCAGCCGAAGTCGCTCAGCGCCCTCCACAGGGGCGCGGCCTCATCGGCGTCCAGCACCTCTGCCCCGGCGTCACCTGCGGAGGCGCGGGCCTCCCTCACCTGCCTGTCCAGGGTGCGAGGGCGTCCGCCGAGCCGCACGGCCATCCGCCATCCGCTGCCGGCGACTGCGTTACCGGGCGCCCGCGTTCCCATCCTCCGCTCGGCCTGCGCGTCGAACACGGCAAGGGCCAGCGGCATCAGGCCGCTTCGGAACAGGCCCAGCGCGGCGTCAAGGCATGGGCCCGACCGCTCGAAGGCGGCCAGCACGGTCGCCTCGCCGGGAGGGCGGGGTGTGAGCTTCAGCGAGACCTCCGCGATCACCCCCAGCGTGCCGAGCGCGCCTATGTGCATCCTGGCCATGTCGAACCCGCTGACGTTCTTGACCACCTGCCCGCCGCTCTTTGTGACCGTCCCATCTGCCTGCACCACCTTCATCCCGATCACCGTGTCCCGGATGCTGCCGAACTGCCACTTGAGCGGGCCGCTCGCGCCGACTGCCAGGGTCCCGCCCAGCGTGGCCATGTCGGGCAGGGGTGGGTCGACGGCCAGGAATTGCCCGTGACGGCCCAGGGCCTCCTGGAGAGCCGTGATCGTGATACCGGCCTCGACCGTCGCGGTCAGGTCGCCGGGGGTATGGTCCACTATCCGGTCCAGGCCGGTCACGTCGAGGGCCATGTCGTACCCGGTCGGGATGTTGCCCAGGCCGATCCGCGTACCGCCGCCCCAGGTTACTACGGCGAACTCTCCCCGGCTCGCGAACCGCAGGGCATCCGCGATGCCGGCCACGTCGTCGGGGCGGGCCTCGTAGTGCGGTCTGATGCCCTCGATCTCATACTCCCGCCCCGCCTGCATCTCGATAGCCTAGATGTACGCGCCCGCGCCGGTCAGGGCAACCGGGGCGGAGTGGGAGACGTGGGTGCGGTCCTTGCCTGTGGGAAAGACCTTGCCGGGGTTGAGCATGCCGTTCGCCCCGAACGCCGGGGCCAGGCGGGCCATCGCCCCCATGTCGTCGTCGTTGAACATCAGCGGCATGTACTCCTGCTTTTCGATGCCGATGCCGTGCTCGCCCGAGAGCGCCCCGCCCACGTCCACGCACAGCTTCAGGATGTCGCCCCCGGCCGCCATGGCCCTGGAGAGCTGGTCGGGGTCGCGCTCGTCGAACAGGATCGACGGGTGCAGGTTGCCGTCTCCCGCGTGCAGCAGGTTCGCGATGGGCAGCCCGTACTGTTCGGAGATGTCCTCGATGCTCGCGAGGACCTCGGGCAGCTTCGTCCTGGGAATCGTGCCGTCGACCAGGTAGTAGTTGGGCGCGAGCCTGCCGAGTGCGCCGAGGATGCCCTTCCTTCCGGCCCAGAGCCGGGCCCGCTCGTCCGCGTCCGCCGCCGTCCGTATCTCCATCGGGTCGTGGCTGCGGCAGATGCGCTCGACCTCCTCCGACTCCTCCTCCACGGTCTCCCGCAGCCCGTCCACCTCGACGAGCAGCACGGCCCCGGCTCCCTCCGGGTAGCCGGCGTTCACCGCGGGCTCCACGGCCCTGATGCACAGGTGGTCCATCATCTCTATCGCCGCAGGCACGACCCCAGCGCCGATGATGCCGGACACCGCGGCGCTCGCCTGTCCGATCTCCTCGTATATCGCCAGGAGCGTGCGGACCGCCTCCGGCTGCCTCAGCAGCCGCACGATGATCTTCGTAGCCACCGCCAGCGTGCCCTCCGACCCGATGACGATGCCCCTCAGGTCGTAGCCCGGCGCTTCCCGCGTCCGCCCGCCCAGCCATTGGACCGAGCCGTCGGCCAGCACCACCTCCATGCCCAGCACGTGGTTCGTCGTGACCCCGTACGCGAGGCAGTGGGGCCCGCCCGAGTTCTCGGCGATGTTCCCGCCGATGGTGCAAGCGGTCTGGCTCGAAGGGTCGGGCGCGTAGTAGAGGCCGTGCTCCGACGCTGCGGCGGTCACGTCGACGTTCACCACGCCCGGCTCGACGACGGCCACCTGGTCCACCGGGTCGACCTCGAGGATGCGTGTCATCCGCGTGAGGGCCAGGACGATTCCGCCCTCCTCGGCGACCGCGCCGCCGCTCAGCCCCGTGCCCGCTCCGCGGGCTACCACGGGCAACCCGTAACGGTGGGCAGTCGCGAGCACCCCCGACACCTCATCCGTCGTCGCCGGAAGGACGACAAGCTGGGGCATGGCCCTGTCCACGGACCCGTCGTACTCGAACACGATCAGGTCCTCGGGCCGGTGAATGACGTACGTGTCGCCGACTATCTCACGAAGCTCGGCGGCAGCGTTGCGGATGTCTGTGAGCGAGGCGGCCATGGCGGCTACATCATAGCCAACCGGCCAACCTGCTGGCTACCCGCCCAGAACCTGGAATCCCCTCAGGCGCGTTGCCGGGAGCCTGGTGATCGTCTGGTTGCGTGGGTCTACTTCGATGCCCACAGACTCCAGTGCGGTGACTCCCAGCAGCGGTTCGGCGTCTTTCTCTCCGAACACGATGGTCCCCCAGGTGGTCTCGCCCATGAACTCTATCCGACCACCCGTGATGTCCAATCGGGCCTCGCTGCCATCGGCCAAGCCGTACCTGCGCTGACCTTCCGGGACAAGGCCAATGGACTCGAGGTGCTGCCTGGGCACGCGACAGTCTGTTGCTCCGGTATCGACGAGGAACAGCCCTTCCCACACTCGCCTGGGCTCAGCTGGGTTTCGTATGGCCACGGTTACGTGGGTCGCTCCCATAGCATAGTCCCTACTTCGAGAAACGCCGCTTCTGAATCATACCATCCTGGGCAGCTCTGCCATCTGGCTGGCAACGAGGCGGCCTATGCTACAATTCGGCGGTGTGACCGTATCTAGCCAGGAGGACCCATGAGACCCATCACTGAGATCGCCGACTGGATGGGCATCGACCCCGACCACGTCTCCCCGTATGGGAAGTACAAGGCCAAGCTCTCCCTGGACGCCATCCGGGAGGGCGGCCGCAAGGGCAAGATGATCCTCATCACCGCCATCACCCCGACGAGGGCGGGCGAGGGCAAGACGACGACGACGGTCGGGCTCACCCAGGCGCTGGGCAGGCTCGGCTACAGGGCCGCCGCGACCCTCAGGGAGCCGTCACTCGGCCCCATATTCGGCATAAAGGGCGGCGGCACCGGCGGCGGAGCATCGCTCGTCGAGCCGCAGGACGAGGTGAACATCCACTTCACGGGCGACGCCCACGCCGTGTCGTCGGCCCACAACCTCCTGGCGGCGCTGACCGACAACGTCGCCCAGCGAGGCCAGGTCGACGGCTTCCGGCCCGAGGACATCACGTGGCGCAGGGTCACCGACATGGAGGACCGCGCCCTCCGCTCCATCATCGCCGGCCTCGGCGGCAAGAACAACGCCCCCGTGCGCGAGTCCGGATTCGACATCGTCACCGCGTCAGAGATCATGGCCGTCCTGGCCCTTGCCTCGGACCTGGAGGACCTCCGCGACCGGCTGAAGCGGATCGTCGTCGGCGCAAAGGCCGACCGCTCTCCCGTGACCGCCGATGACGTTGACGCCGTCGGCTCCCTCATGTCGCTCCTGCGCCATGCCATACAGCCAAATCTCGTGCAGACCACGGAGGGCCAGCCCGTCGTGATCCATACCGGCCCCTTCGGCAACATCGCACACGGGTGCAGCTCGGTGGTCGGCGACAGGCTTGCGCGCAGCTACGTGGACTACGTGCTGACGGAGGCCGGGTTCGGCGCCGATCTTGGTTTTGAAAAATACATCGACATCAAGGCCCGGGCCAACGGCCTCGAGCCCAGCGCCGTGGTCATGGTGACCACCGTCCGGGCGATGAAGTCCCATGGCGGCGTGAAGTTCCGCGAGCTGGACGAGACGAACACCGAGGCGGTCGAGAAGGGTTGCGCCAACCTGGAGCACCTGATCGGCGTCGTTCGCTCCTACGGCCTTCCCGTCGTGGCCGCCATCAACGAGTTCCCATCGGACACGCCCGAGGAGACGGCCATCGTGAAGGCCCGCGCCGAGGCGGCGGGCGCGCAGGCGGCCGTGCAGAGCAGCGTCTTCGCCGAGGGCGGCGCGGGAGGCACGGACCTGGCCGAGGCGGTCGTGGAGGCGGCGAAGGGCGAGCCGGAGCTGACGTACCTGTTCCCCGAGGACGCGCCGGTCGAGGAGAAGGTCAAGACCCTCGCGACCAGGATATACGGCGCGGACGACGTCCGGTGGGCGCCGTCGGCCCGAACCATGCTGCGACGGTTCCGCAACAACGGCTGGGGCAACCTGCCGGTCTGCATGGCCAAGACGCACCTGTCCATATCCCATAACCCCAGGCTCATGGGCCGCCCGTCGGGGTACACCTTCGAGGTCTCCGACGTCCGCGCGTCGGTCGGCGCGGGCTTCATCTATCCCATCGCGGGCACGATGATGACCCTGCCGGGCCTCCCCGGCTCCCCGCGCCAGCTGGACGTGGACGCCGAAGGCAACATCCTGGGCCTGTAGAATTCCTTCTCCCCTGGCGGGACAAGGTGGAGCTTGCCCTGAGCTTGTCGAAGGGATGAGGGGGAGAGCCGTGCCGATACCTTCGTCTTCACCCTCACCCCAGCCCTCTCCCATCGAGGGAGAGGGGGTTATCGGACCTGCAGGCAGACATGCCTGAATTCTTCAACGTCCTGCCTCCGGGCCAGGCGCTGCGTGTCCTGCTCGACCGCCTCGAGCCGCAGATCGAAGCCGAGATGGTCGGTGCGTACGAGGCGCTGGGCCGGGTGACCGCCGCCGAGGTCCTGTCCGAAGCCGACCTGCCCGCGTTCCCGCGCTCCACCATGGACGGCTACTCCGTACGCTCGGCCGACACCTTCGGCGCGACCGAGAGTCTCCCGGCGTTCCTCGACGTGGTCGGCGAAGTCGCCATGGGGGCTCCGCCTTCCGTGTCCCTGGGTACGGGGCAGGCCGCCAGGGCCTACACGGGTGGGATGCTCGCCGCCGGCGCGGATGCCGTCGTGATGGTCGAGCACACCCAGGCCATCGACGACCGCAGCATCGAGGTGCTCAGGCCCGTCGCGCCGGGCGAGAACGTCAACCAGGTCGGCGAGGACATCCGCGCAGGCGGCGTGGTCCTGCCCGCGGGTCACGAGGTGAGGCCGCAGGACGTCGGCGGGCTGATGACGCTGGGCATCGAACGGGTCGCGGTCGCCCGGCGTCCACGGGTCGCCATCGTGTCGACCGGCGACGAGCTGGTGCCGCCTGAGTCGACGCCCGGTCCCGGGCAGGTGCGCGACGTGAACACATACACGCTTTCCGCGCTGGCAGAAAGGGCAGGCGGCGTGCCGGTAAAGGCGGGCCTCGTGCCTGACGACTTCGAGGAGCAGCGCGCCGCCGCCGTCGAGGGGCTGGCCCGCTCGGACATGCTCGTCTTCTCGGCGGGCAGCTCGGTGAGCGCGCGGGACATGACCGCGCAGGTCTTCGCCAGCCTCGGCGAACCGGGCGTGCTCGTCCACGGTATCTCGTTCAAGCCCGGCAAGCCGACCATCCTGGCCCTGCTCGACGGCAAGCCCGCCATTGGACTGCCCGGTAACCCCGTCTCCGCCGCGGTCGTCTTCGACATGATCGCGGCGCCCGTGGTTAGGGCCCTCATGGGCGCGAAGCCCACTCAGTGGCGGCCGTCGGTCCGAGCCAGTCTGGCCAGGGATGTGCCGTCGCAAACCGGACGCCAGGACACAGTTCAGGTTGCGCTGGATGAGGTGGACGGCGTGGTGACCGCGGAGCCGGTGTTCGGCAGCTCGAACCTGGTCTATACGATGATCCGCGCCGACGGGCACGTCACCGTGCCCATCGACGCGGGCGGCCTCTACGCCGGGGAAGAGGTGGCCGTCACCCTCTACTGAAAGGGGTCGTCCAGGTCCAGGCTGTCCAGCAGCTCCAGGACCTCGGGCGACGCCTTCAGCTGGCTCAGGGCCTGCCGCTCGATCTGCCGGGTCCTTTCCCTGGTCACGCCGAGCAGCTGGCCCACCTCTTCGAGGGTCCGCGGCCGGTCATCGACCAGCCCGAACCTCAGGTGGAGCACGTAGCCCATTCGGGGCGGAAGCTCGGCGACCGCGTCCAGGACCTTCTCGCGCGTGATCTGCCGGATCGCGAGCTCCTCGGGCGGCACGGCCGACTTGTCGTGGTAGAAGTCCTCCAGTGCGGACGACTCCTCGTCGTCGACCGGCGCGTCCAGCGACAGCGTGTGCCGCCGCCTGCGCTGCAGGTCCTCCACGTCGCTGACCTCGACTTCGAGGGCCTCCGCAAGCTCCTCTATGGTCGGCTCCCGACCCAGGTCCGTCGTCAGGGTCCGCTCCATCTTGTTCATGCGCTGCACGCGCTCGACGACGTGCACCGGCAGGCGGATCGTCCGGCTCTGGTCCGCGAGGCCGCGGGTCATCGCCTGCATGATCCACCAGTAGGCGTACGTGCTGAACTTGTAGCCCCGGTGGGGGTCGAACTTCTCGACCGCCCTCATCAGCCCCAGGTTGCCCTCCTGGACGAGGTCGAGCAGCGGCAGCCCCCTGCCGCCGTACTTCTTCGCCACGCTCACGACCAGCCTGAGGTTCGAGTTGACCAGCCGCTCCATCGCCGCCGCGCCCTCGCGCTCCACCTCGGCCCACCGGCTCGAAAGGTCCCGCTCGCAGTCCTCGAGGACAGCCTCGATATCCGCGCGGTCCGTGTCGTACAAGTCAACCCGCTCCACCACGGTCGGGGGCAGCAGGCCGAGCAGCCTCGACGCGGCCGCCAGCCCGGACGCGGCGTCCTCTTCGGAGACGCCCGCGCGCTCGGCAACCTCGGCCTTCACGCCGTTCGCAAGCGGCCTGTCGATGGCCTCGCGGACCTCGGGTCCGACTCCGGCTTCGTGGGCGGCCCCCACGGCATGGGCGAGCGCCTCGATCTTGCCGGCGTGCTGGGCGAGGTCCCGGAGCGCTATCGCCCCGAGCTCCGACGGCCTGGGCGGCCGCCCGTGCACGTCCTCGAAGCTGGACCTGAGCTCCTTCAGCAGCATCCAGGTCCCCGCGGCGCACCCGAGCTCGACCTCCTCGTCCTTGGTGAGCAGGGGATGCTGGCTCGCGCTCTGCAGGTAGACGCGCATCGCGTCCGCGCCCTCGTGCAGGGCGACGTCCTGCGCCTCGTCACCCATCAGGGTGTCGGGGAGGGTCTCCGCGACCATTGTCTGCGTATCGTCTGTTGCTATAACCATCTTGGTTTTCACCCCCGTTAGTAATACAACGCTGCAGGGATGGGTTTGGTCACTATTACTACGAACGAAGGGCCCGGTTGGACGCATCCGGCGCGACAGCCCCGTCCGCGCCGAGCTGCCTGAAGGTACGTACGTTCGGCCTGAGCCTGGCTCTCCTGAGCTTGTCGAAGGGTCGAAGGCCAGTGCTCACCCGTACAACCATGCTGGGGCAGTTGTGCGTCGGGAGCAGCCCAGCCCTGTCACCGACGCGTGAACAAGCCCGCTTCCGATCCCCCGGCCAGGGCTGCGGGCACGTCGACGACGGGCGGGCCGTCCGGCGTCAACGCCACCTCGGCTCCCTGCCCCGGCGCCACCCGGAGGCTCCTCTCGCCATCCAGAGCGATGGTGCAGGGAACGAGGCCGACCTTCGCCGGCTCGCCCGGTTCCAGGCGGGACCACCCCGCGATCGGGACGTCCTCGACGACTCCCGGCGCTATCGGGGCCGACACGACGGCGCCCGGCTCGCCGATACGCACGTGAAGTCCGTGCCCATCGGCGGTCCCGACAGGCTCCAGCCGTGCGCCGATGGCCGACAGCCCGATGCCGTCCGGCTCCGCCCGGGCCAGGAAGACCTCGTGCACAGTCGACATGTCCCAGATCGCCCGCGCCCCGGCGAACGGCACGGCGCTGACCGCGACATCGACCAGCGCGGGCTCGCTCTCCGACCCGTCGACGCTGACTCGCAGCATCTTGGCCCGCGTCGTCACGGCCCCTGCGTCCACCCTGCCCGACGCCACGACCCCGGCCGCCAGGCCCGCCACCGTTCCCTCGACCGTGTACGGGAAGACGTTGTTCGTGCCGGTGGATATGGGCACGAGGGGCACCCTGCCCGACCCCTTGGCGACGGCCCTGTTGGTCCCGTCGCCTCCCAGGGTCACGATGCACGCAACGCCCATGCCGGCCATGGCCCTTGCCGCCCGCGTCGAGTCGTGCTCGGCGCCGTCGACGGCTATGTCCAGCATCTCCGTCTCGAGCCCTGTCTGCGAGTCGCTTGCGGCCTGGCGGCACAGCATGCCGGTGTCCGGCATCATCACCACGCGCTCCACCGAGGCGCCCGCCAGGCCGGCCAGCACCCGCTTGAGGATGTTCACCTTCTCGTTGTTCGGCACAAACCGGCCATGGGCCACCAGCCGCCTGATGTCCTTCCCCGCGGCCGGATTCGCGATGATGCCTACTGTAGACACGTCGTCCGCCCTCTCCTGCCTGCATGGGCGTACCCAGATGTCCCCCCGCAGCGGCAAGACAGCTATTGTAGCACCAATGTTCGCGGCAGAGTCAAGGAATATCGCCACGGACGCGGCGGAATTGGCCTATGCTATTAGGGGCCCTACTACAGCGGAGGCATGTCATGGCCGAGGAAGTGATTCGAGCGAGCCGGTTCGAGGTTGTGGACGGCGAGGGACGGCCCAGGGTCGTCATGGGGACGCAGGGCGAGACGTCGGGGCTGGTGCTGCTGGACGGCAACGGCCAGAGCGTCGCCGAGCTGGCGGCCGGCGACGACACGGGGGCGACCTCCCTCTCGCTGTACGACCTGCGGGGCTCGGTGCGGGCCTCCCTGGACCTGGACCCGGAGGGCTCGCCGACGCTGAGCCTGTACGACATGGCGGGCGAGCCGCGCCTTTCGCTGGGGGTCGACGATGGGAACACGCCGGTGATCGACCTGACCGGCCCCTACGGCGAGGCCCGGATGTCCTTCGAGGTGGACGAGGACGGCCTGCCCAGCCTGGTCCTCATGGACGGCGACGGCAAGGACCGCGTATCCATCCGAGTCGACCGGCGCGGCACCCCGAACCTCGAGCTCTTCGACGCCTACGGCCGCCCCATCCGCCAGGACGAACGTTAGCCTTATACCCCGAGGGAATCTCTTACTACGCCATTGCTGTACAGGTGGCGCCAGGCTGCCCCGCAGTGTCGTCCCGAGCCCCGAGGGACCTGGGGTGGGGTCGGCCTCGACCTTGCCATTAGCGAACATCGTGTGCGTTTGGCGAAATGGCTCAGGGGGGCGCGCTGGATTGTTGACGCGTACACGGCGCGTTTCCGATAATGGCCCGGTGGGGCACGTGCCCCCTCGCCTCCTGCCGAAGTGGCGGAACGGTAGACGCGGCGGTCTCAAAAACCGTTGGGAGTTACATCCCGTGCCGGTTCGAATCCGGCCTTCGGCACCATCTATTTCGCAGCTGAACTCGCGGCAATCGTACGAGTGACTTCGCCGGTCACTCCCGGTCAAGCTGGCGCTACAGGTCGAGACGGAACCAGACCAGTTCATATCTGTCCAAGAACGTCCGGTCCATCTCGCAGAACCCCAGCTTGTTGTACAGACCGATGGCCGGTTTCTGCGGCGTTGTCGTATTGAGGACCAAGGTGCGGATTCCATGGAGTCGGCACCAGTCGATGACGGTCTCCGCCAACTGCGTGCCGACTCCCTGCCCCCACATGTCCTCTGCCACCCGCATAAGACGTAGCTGCGCGACGTCGCCCCGCAGACGCAGGTCTTGGCACAGGAGAGAATCGGTGGGCATCTCGGAGAGGGCTGTGGGACTGACGACCTGAACCGTGCCGACGATCCTGCCCTCTCCGCGTCCTTGCGGCGCGACTGCCACCCAGTCTGTTGAGAGACTCCCTCCCAGGGCATCTGACTCCGTGGCCTCGATGCTCTTCCATCTGGCGTCTCCCGCATCCCTGGCGCGAAGTGCCCGCTCGTACATCGCCTCGACTTCAGCCCCGTCTCCTGGGCGGTACGGACTCAACGCTTTCCACATCGCCTCAGCCTGCGGTCTGTCGCCTGGGCGCATCGCACGGACCACGATCACCACAGCACCTCTACGGGAGTAGCATCTCTACACCATGCAAACGAACCAGATTCGAACCAGAGTCGACGGCTCTAATGACACTCATTCGGTTTCGTCAAGGAGTCCCAATTGTTGCTTTCGAGCCGGGGCGGTGCTAGGACTCTGACGCTCCTCGCTGTTGGGTGTCGGTAGCTCATCCTGGGTAAAGAGCGAAGAGGAGCAGACCTCATCGAGCAGGGCTACACCCTCAGGTTGGAGCGCCAAAGTTGCTTCAAGCACCCAGAGCAGCTCCAGCAGCTCCACGGTGAACTCCCAGCGCTCGGGCCGTATTCTGTCCAGTGGCGACGACTTTCGACCAGACCTGTTCAGCTTCCTGCGTCCCAGCCAAGACTTGACGACCTGTAAGCCCGAAACCGAGTAGTCCCACACCTGGGGATTCACTGGGGAGAAGCTCCCATCTCCAACGCGCAATACCTGCGTCGCGGGGTCGTAGGAAAAGTCTTTCGGGTACCGCTCCAACGAGACGGGCTCAGTACAGCGAGCTGCCCCCCGCGGCACGGAGCCGCCGTCATCGGAGCCTCCGAAGCGGTCGCCGTAGGTATGCAGGTACATGAGCCACATACCATGTTGGGCGACCCTCTGGAACACTCCAGGGTCCTTGGTGATGGGCAGCCTGGGAGGAGGCATTTCGAGCTCGTCCCAGAACCGCTCGACGTAGGTCGGCTGCGCCAGGACGCCATAAGCGTACGCGAAGAACCCTCGGGCGCTGACGGCTGTTCCATATGCCACGCGCAGCGTGTCGAGGAGTCCGGTCGGTAGGTTCGGTTGGGTAGCCTTGGCGTCCCGCCAGAGGGGAATGACGTCCTTCGCTCCCCGACCACTAAAGTAATCCAAGTCCGGCACCTCCGCCGTTGCCACAGCCGCAGGACCGACACCCAGCACTTTTGTCAGCAGGCTGGTCATGTAGACTTGCTCTTCGCTGTGGACCCGCCATAGGTCGGGTCTCATGCGGTCCCCCACCCTCGAGTCTGAGACTATCCACTGGCGGTCAAGGGAGCGGTAGCCGTAACGGCTGACGGTAGGACGTGAGGGCTTCCCGCGCAGGTTCGCCAAGGGCGGTTGTTGGACACTTGCGTCCAGCAAACCCGGATACGCAACGCCAACTCTCCGGTCGCCTGTCTCCCGGAATGCGGTGCTCATCTTCCTGAGCGGCTGTTCCAGCAGGCTTTGCCAGCGCGTGATGAGAAGGTCCTTGGTCTCGCCAATAGGCCATGTCCGCTTGAGCTGGGTGCCTGAGTGCTGCCACGGAAACACGTCAGTGACTGCTGGCCAGTCCGAGAATACACCGGTTTCCGCCGGGAAGAAGGGCGCACCCCACTCTTGGATACACTCCTTCCAGTCTAGGTCACCAAGTGACCCGACGGAGTCGAGCACAGCCAGCTTTTCTTGCTCGCCGCCAGTGAGCCTCGTCTTCCATACCTTTGCCGGCTTCTTCGGCTGTGGCGTCCCGTTCCTCACGCCTATAGCGATGGCGACTGGGGTTTGGATGGCGAAGACGTTCTCAGTCTTCCTTGCACCGATATTGTCTCCTTCCAAGTCGATGATCCATAGCTCATCGAACACCTGGCGCATCTTCTGGCGCATGCCGGCAAAACCTGGGCCCCGCAAATAGGAGGACGCAGTGATGAACGTGACTATTCCTGCCTCTCCAGTGGAATCAAGCACCTTCCAGAGGGCCCAGCGCCAGAAGTACACGTAGTCGTTGTATAGGTTCTTTAGGTGAACACCAGCTCCTGCCTCACGCGCCGGGGCAAGGAAGTCTTCGAGTATGGTGGCGGGTGATTCGACCCCCTCCTGTTCTTCGTCTCCGTATCGCACCCAGCCGCCCTTTCGTTTTTCGGTGGATTCCTCAGGGTCCTGTTCCTCCCGGTCGTATGGGGATTCCCCAGGCAGACAAACACCCGCACATTTCGCTTCACGTCCTGTGCTCGTTTCCGCTCCTCCGTGAGCTGCTCTTGCAGCAGGCTGGAAGTGAACTGTGGCGGATGGTTAGGAGACTCCAGGGCATCAGTTAGGTAAACCTTGGGAGCCTTATCGATCACCCCGGAGTTTCTGAAGCTCTGCGACAGGCGCAGATGCGCTACCGAATATGGGCCGACCAGCACCTCGAAGGCATAAAGGCGGTCCGCCAAGTTTCTGATCCTTCCTGCGACCGCTCCCGGACCAAACTGCTGTTGCACAGCGCTCGAAGCGTGGTCGACGACCGCCAATGGATAGGTGCCGGTCCCCACGGCAGGATCCAGGACCACGACATCATCGTCGGCAAAGGCAAGGGGTTTCCCGAAGCGAGTTCGGAGCAGCTCCGCGGCCAGTGTCACCTGGGCGCGGACTACCTCCACGGGCGTGAAGTACACGCCGCGGTCCTTCCTGAGCTTTGGGTCGTACGCGCCCAGGAAATGCTCGTAGAAGTACAGCCAGGGGTCTGTCGACCGGCCCAGCTTCGCCGAGTCCACGGCCTGGATAGCGCGCTCGAGGAGTTCGATGGGCATCTGCAACTCTTTGCGGACAGATGGAGCTTCCAGCAGTTGCAAGGCCTCGGCGAGCAAGCTGTGTTCCCGCTGAAGCACATCCACCGCCATGGCAGGCCTCAAGCTCTCCGCGCCCTCGAATCTTGCCAGCAGGAGCGCGTAGGTCACCGTCTGGGCGTAGGCGTCGGCGAACTGGTCGTCGTCTCCTTCTGGGAAGAGCCGTCCGGTCCACTCACGGGCCAGCGCCCGGAGCGGCTTGGCTTCTCTCTCCAAGGCTGCCGTCACGTCGTCCCTTAGCACGCGGGCCAATGGGGCGAGGAACTTTGCCAGCCCTTCCGCCGTTCCGGGGACTATGGGCTCCCAGTACAGGAAGTCACGAATGAGCTCATGAAAAGCTTCGATACCACCTAGGTCCGCTGCCTTCGCGCCGTCCTGAGTGACATCGGCGGCAATCCTTGTTCTGAGCTTCAACTCCCCGAACCTGTACAGGCTCCACTCCCCGCCGTCAGTGTAGATAAGGTTGGGCAGGGCCTTGAACTGCTCCCACTGTGAACGGTTGTGCCCCGTAAAGTGCTCCGGTTGCGCACCCAGCCCGGGACGTTTGAGTTCTACGTGTCCGGTCAACAGCCCGTTGACGACTACGCCCAAATCGGGACGACCGTCAATGTCATCGGGGTGGACCTCCGTTCGCCACGCTACGGCCAGGCCGGTCAAGCCGCCGGCCTCCTGAAGAAGGTCGCCCACGGGAGCCTTCAACTGGTCTTCCGGCTGGGCCGAGATGGGCTGTTTGAAGTTGTCCGTGACGGCATCGACGAAGCTGCCGACGATCTGGACGAACCTGGCATGCGGAGTTGATTCGCTGGCTGTACTTGGATTGGCGGTCATTGCTTGTTGCCTTTGAAGGGGTCACGCAGTTCCATGGTTTCATCCCAGGTTGCTGCTGTCCTGAGTAGCTATCAGACTAGGTTAAGTCATCCATGTCAAGATGCAGGTGTCGGATCTGGACATACCAAAGCGCCGCAAGCTCAAACTGACGCGCCGGAGGCCGCTGTTTGATTGCCGCCTTGGCCCGGTGCGGGGTAAAATGGCTCTTCAACACATTGTGGAGGGATGGCCGAGTGGTTTATGGCGCTGGTCTTGAAAACCGGTATGGGAGCAATCTCATCGTGGGTTCGAATCCCACTCCCTCCGCCACTCTGATCTATTTGCTCCTGGGCCTCAGCCGTTGAAGGTCCACGAGTACCAGGCCAAGCGTATCCTTGCCGATGGCGGCGTGCCGGTTCCCAATGGGGGCCCGGCAACGTCTCCCGACGAGGCCCGCAGCGTAGCCGAGTCATTGGGCGGCAGTGCCGTGGTCAAGGCACAGGTCCACGCGGGAGGCCGGGGCAAGGCGGGCGGAATCAAGATCGTCTCGTCTCCCGACGAGGCCGCCGAAGCCGCCGACGCGATGCTGGGCACCCGGCTCGTGACATTCCAGACCGGCCCCGAGGGCGTGCCCGTCGATGCCGTGCTGGTGGAGGAGCCCATCGACATAGAGCGCGAGCTGTACGTCGGCATCGTGACGGATGGTGCGGCGCGCGGCCCCGTGGTCATGGTCAGCGAGGCCGGCGGCATGGACATCGAGGAGGTAGCCGAGTCCACACCGGACAAGATCATCCGCGTCCCGGTAGACCCGGGCCTCGGGCTCCAGCCCTACCAGGGGCGCAAGATCGCCTACGGGCTCGGCATGGACGCCGCGCAGATGAGGCCGGTCGCATCGATGATGCAGGCCCTCTACGGCATATTCCGCGAGAACGACTGCTCGCTGGTCGAGATCAACCCCCTCGCCGTCACGACCGACGGCCGGGTGCTCGCCGCCGACGCGAAGATCGACTTCGACGACGACGCGCTCTTCCGCCACTCGGACCTGGGCGATCTGCACGATCCCGCGCAGGACGACCCGCTGGAGGCCCAGGCGGCCGAGTACGGCATCAGCTACGTCAAGCTGGACGGCGGCGTGGGCTGCATGGTGAACGGCGCAGGGCTGGCGATGGCGACGATGGACGTGATCGGCCAGACGGGCGCGGGCCCCGCCAACTTCCTGGACGTGGGAGGCGGCGCCGACGAGGAGAAGGTCGCCCGCGCGCTCCACATCATCCTGTCCGACCCCGGGGTGAAGGCCGTGCTGATCAACATCTTCGGCGGCATACTCCGCTGCGACGTGGTGGCCAGGGGCATGCTCCAGGCGGCCGCCGAGAACCCGCAGATGGACAGCACCCCCATGGTGGTCCGGATGCTGGGCACCAACGCCGAGGAGGGCCGCGGCATCCTGTCCGATTCCGACCTGGAGGTCAGGCTCGTCGACGACCTGGCGGGGGCCGCCCGCGCAGTCGACGATGTACTGGGCGTTGCGGGCTGACCCTTCGACAGGCTCAGGGCGAACGGTTTGGATTCCAATGAAAGGTAGCGCCTCTTGAGTATTCTCGCCGACTCGAACACGCGACTCCTGGTGCAGGGCATCACCGGCAGGGAGGGCAGCTTCCACGCCAGCCGCTGCAGGGAGTACGGCACCAACTTGGTCGCGGGCGTCACGCCGGGGAAGGGCGGCGGCCTGTTCGAGGACACGGTCCCCATCTACAACACGGTCGCCGACGCCGTGGACGAGACCGGCGCGAACATGTCGCTCATATTCGTCCCGCCGCCCTTTGCCGCGGACGCCATCGTGGAGTCCGTCGACGCCGGCATCCCCGTCGTCGTCTGCATCACCGAGGGCATACCCGTCTCGGACTCGGTCGGCGTCGTCCACTACATCCGGGACAAGGACGTGACCGTCATCGGCCCCAACTGCCCCGGCCTCATATCCCCCGGCCACGCCTGCAAGGTGGGGATCATGCCGGGCGCGATCCACAAGCCTGGCAGGGTAGGGGTCGTATCCCGGAGTGGGACGCTGACCTACGAGGCGGTGGGTCAGCTCACCGGGCTGGGCATCGGCCAGTCGACGTGCGTGGGCATCGGCGGCGACCCTGTCTCGGGCACGTCGTTCGTCGACGTGCTGGCCACGTTCGAGGACGACCCGGACACGGACGCGGTTGTGCTGATAGGGGAGATAGGCGGCTCGCGCGAGCAGGAGGCGGCCGAGTTCATCGCCAGCGATTTCAGCAAGCCCGTGGCGGCCCTCATAGTCGGGCGCAGCGCGCCTCCGGGGCGGCGCATGGGTCACGCGGGAGCGATCATCACCGGCCGGGCCGCCCGCGCCTCCGAGAAGATCGCCGCCCTCGAGCGGGCCGGAGCAGCCATAGTCCCCACCCCAGCCGACATAGGCTCGACGGTCAGCGAGGTGCTAGGGGCCGCCTAGACCTCGGCAACGCCGCTTGGGCTCAACTCGCGCAGCGCGTCGAATTGACCGCAGGGGCTTTCGCACCAGGATACCTTCGGTCACTTCACTGGAGTTCTCGGCAGTGAACTCGTTGGCGGCCCAGTACTCCGCAGCTTCCTCGCGGCTCATCTCTTTCGAAGGCTCCATAGTCTCTCCAAGTCCTCGCTCAGGCGGATACCAACTCGCGTACCTCGACCACCAGCTCGCTGCCGAGGATGCGGAGCGCCTTGTGGATAAGATCTGGGGCAGTGTCGTCGCGGGGGTCGAGCATCCGGCGCACGGTGCCTTCGTCCACACCTAGGCGCTCGGCAAGTGATGAGTGAGTCAGGCCGCTACTCCGGAACGCAAGCACAAGAGCCGCCTTCGCCGCCATGCCGGTGGGCACTGCGACCAGGTACTCCCCGGGGAGAGATGTACTTGGCGGGGGGATAGGATCACCGCGGTTGATGCGCCCTGCGATTGCTTCTTCCAGGGCGTCCTGGGCCTCTTCCAACGCGTCGGCCTCGTCCGCGCCGGAGGTGTGGCACCCCTGGATGTCGCGGAATGAAACGACGACTTCGCCCGGACCCGCATGCCACAGTTCTGCAGGGTAGAGGAATCGCATGGCCTCGCTATCCTTTCCGGCTCATCTGAAGTCCGAGCGATCAAGACCCAGGTCAGCAATCATCTTCGAGAGTAGGCCAGGCCCGATCTCCTTCCTGCGGTCCTTCACGATTGTATTGGCATTCCCGTAGTAGAGGGTGATGTGGCTGCCCTTGCCACGCTCGGTGTCTACACGGACCACCACACCACGCGCACGGCCAATCTCCCTCACCCGCTTCAGGAACTCCCTGCCTGTCATGCCTCACAGGGGGCGGAAGCGCCCGAGACTGTCATGCAGATTCTAGCATGGCTCACCTGACTAACTCTCCGCACCAGCCTTTAGACGACCACTACGTCGTTTTCCAGCATGCCGATGCCCTCGATCTTTATCGACACCTCGTCGCCTTCTTCGAGCGTCACCTCGGGTGGCGGGACGATGGCCGTGCCGGTTAGCACAGTCGTCATGTTGGGCACGGTGTTGTGCCGCTGGAGCCACTCTGCGAGCTCCTCGCAGCTTCTCGCCATCGACGAGGTAGACGTCTCGCCCTCGAAGATGGCCTTGCCGTCCCGTCGTATCTCGCACCGGATGTCCAGGTTGTCGGCGGCTCCCAGCGTCTCCGCGGTGACGAAGCAGGGGCCTATGGCGCAGCACCTGTCGTACATCTTCGCCTGGGGCAGGTAGAGCGGGTTCTCCCCTTCGATGGACCGGCTGCTCACGTCGTTGCCGATCGTGTAGCCGATGATCTCGCCCTTGTAGAGCACGAAGGCAAGCTCCGGCTCCGGCACACTCCACTCCGAGTCCTCCCTGACCCCGATGGACTCGAAGGGTCCGACGCACCTGTCCGGCGTCGCTTTCATGAAGATCTCCGGCCGCTCCGCCGCATAGACCCGCGAGTATATGTCCGGCGTCTTGCTCTCGCGCCGGCGCTCCATCTCGCTCGTCTTGTAGGTCACGCCGGCCGCCCAGACCTCGGGAGGGTCGAACGGCCGGTCCAGGTACGGGCCGGTCGCCCCGCGCTCCCGCGAGCCTTCGATGACGGCCTCCAAGTCCAGGGTATCGCCGTCCCCTGCCTCGATCAGGTTCCGGGTCGCCGCGTCTATCGTGATGCCCGACAGCGACGACGCCAGGGCCAGGTCCTCGATCTCAGTCAGGTCGGGGTCGATGGAAGTCAGGTCGACGAGAGTCCCGTCGTCCGTCTCGACCGCCAGCGCCAGGTTCGCGTCCTCGTAAAGCAACCGGTAGAACCGCATCTCATCCTCCGGGGTCGCAGGGTACTTGGGTCGGGTTGGTCCGAGCCTCTAGGGTCGCTGCTCGCAAGACAACGTCGTGTGCGGGCAGACACCTAGATTCCTCGCGGGGCTCGGAATGAACATCCATCGCTGAGCGGCTCCCACCACCTTGGGACCGGACCCTTCGGCTCGAAATGGTAGGCGGCAGGGCGCCTCGTGTCTATCCTTGTTACTCTGGCCTTTCTGAGACTGAGGGCCTGTACCACTATGTACACCGAATCAGCGCCACGAACGCGAGTCCCGTTCGGGAAGTACGCGAGCCTCCTCTGGACCTACCTGCGGCCCCAGAAGGCTCTTGCGGCGACGGTTGCCGTACTGCTCCTGGGCAACATCGGGCTCCAGCTGGTGGGACCGCAGATACTGCGCTACTTCATCGACGAGGCGCTGGCCGGCAGCCCGGTCGTTCGTCTCATATGGATCGCCGTGCTCTTCACGGGCGTGGCCCTGTTCCAGCAGGCCGTCAACGTGGTGACCACCTACACCAGTGGGCGCGTGGGCTGGACGGCGACGAATGCGCTACGCGGCGACCTGGCCCGCCACTGCATGAAGCTCGACATGTCGTTCCACAACCGGCGCACGCCGGGCGAGATGATCGAGCGCATCGACGGCGACGCCGAGGAGCTGGGCGGCTTCTTCTCCACGTTCGTCATCCACATCCTGGGCAGCACCATACTGCTCGCCGGCATCCTGGTCCTGCTCTTCCGTGAGGAGTGGCGCGCCGGGCTGGTCCTCACGGTCTTTGCCCTGCTGGTGCTCGTTGCGCTGTACAGCCTGCGCAACCTGACCGTGGACCGGTTCCGGGCGGTCAGGGAGGCGAGCGCCCAGACCTTCGGCTTCATCGAGGAGAGACTCGCGGGCAGGGAGGACATACGCACCAGCGGAGCGCGCCCATACGTCATGCTGGGGTTCCACAGCAGGATCAGGGACTGGTTCCGCAAGAACCTCATCGCGTCGCTGATGATCAGCCTGGTCCTCAACACCACCTGGTTCTCTTTCGCGGTGGGGAACGCCGTGGCCCTCGGTGTCGGCGCATGGCTGTACCTGAACGGCCACGTCACCATAGGCACCGTGTACCTGGTGGTCCACTACACGAGAATGCTGCTGGAGCCCATGGAGCGGTTCACCCAGCAGCTCAACAACCTGCAGCGGGCGACCGCCAGCCTGATCCGCATACTGGACCTGCTGGAGACGAAGCCGCGCATACTAGACGGGCCCGGCGTCCGTTTCCCCGAGGGCGCGCTACCCGTGCGATTCGAGGAGGTCACCTTCGCCTACAACCCCGGCGAGCCCGTCCTGAACGACGTCTCGTTCGAGCTCGCGCCTGGGCGCGCGCTCGGGCTGGTGGGGCGCACGGGCAGCGGCAAGACTACCATCACCCGGCTCCTGTTCCGCCTCTACGACCCGGACAGCGGCCGCGTGCTCCTTGGCGGGCAGGACGTGCGGGACGCCCGCATCGGGCAGCTGCGCGGCCAGGTCGGCGTCGTGACGCAGGACGTGCGCCTGTTCGAGGGCACGGTGCGGGACAACCTGACGCTGCTCGACGACTCCATCCCGGACGAGCGGATGATTGAGGTGGTGAAGGAGCTCGGCCTGGGAAGCTGGTATGCGGACCTGCCCCACGGCCTCGATACCGTCGTGCGGTCCGAGGGGGCGGGCATGTCCGCCGGCGAGGCCCAGCTCCTGGCGTTCGCCCGGGTCTTCCTGCGCGACCCTCGCGTGGTCGTGCTCGACGAGGCGTCGTCGAGGATCGATCCCGGCACCGAGCAGCTTATCGAGCAGGCCGTGGACAGGCTTGTCGAGGGCCGCACCGTCATCGTCATCGCCCACCGGCTGTCCACCCTCGACCGCTGCGACGAGGTGATGGTGCTGGAGCAGGGCCTCGTCGTCGAGCATGGTGAGCGCGAGCGGCTGGCCGCGGAGCCCGGCTCGAGGTTCCACCAGATGCTCACAGTCGATGCGTCGGAGATGCTGGCATGAGTACGTGGCGCTCCCTGCTCCGCATATTCTGGGCCCTGAAGTGGCCGCTGCTCGCCGAGCTGCTGGCTGTCATATTCTGGATGGTGGTGCTGGAGAACGCCGTCGGGCTCATCCAGCGGGAGGTATTCGACCAGCTCACGGGCGAGGCGAGCGTCTCCTTCGGCATATGGGAACTGTGCGCCATCCTGGTCGCCATAGGCGTGCTCGTCTTCACCCTGTTCGTGGGCGGGGTAGTGCTGCACGACTACAGCTACTTCAACGTCGCCGCGATGCTGCAGCGCAACGCCTTCTCGTACCTGATGGATCTGCCGGCACACCGCGGGCTGCCCAGCTCGCCGGGCGAGGCGGTCAGCCGCTTCAGGGACGACGCGGACCACGTGGCGGAGTACATCTCGCAGTTCAAGTTCTTCGTGGCGCACATGTTCTTCCTGCCCACGGCGCTCTACATCATGGCGCGAATCGACGCCCTCATGACCTTCGGCGTATTCGTGCCGATCTTCCTGGTCGTGTTCGTGGTCAACGTGGCGCGGCAGAGGATCCAGCGGTACAGGAAGGAGAGCAGGGAGGCCGCCGGAGACGTGACGGGATACATCGGGGAGATGTTCGGGGCGGCCGAGGCGATCAAGGTCGCGAATGCCGAGGACAGGGTGCTGGACCGCTTCGACGACCTCAACGCGGAGCGCAAGCGCACCACCCTGAAGGACATCCTGCTCAGCGAGAGCCTCAACGCCGTCTTTTCCAACATCCAGAACATCGGCACCGGCTTCGTGCTCATCGCCGCGGCCCGCTCACTCGGTACCGAGAGCTTCTCGGTCGGCGACCTGTCCCTGTTCGTCTTCTACCTGGGCTGGACCCAGTGGATGGCCGCCGAGGTGGGGCGGACCCTGATGCGCTACCGGCAGGTCGGCGTCTCCCTCGACCGGCTGAGGGACCTGATGCCGGACGCCGAGGCGGTCGAGCTGGTGCGGAGGCGGCGCAGCCACCTGTTCGGGCGGATGCCCGAAGTGCCGTTCCAGCCCAAGACCGACGACGACCGCTTCGAGTCCCTGGAGATAGACGGGCTGACATACGTGCACCCCGGTTCCGGGCGGGGAGTGAGCGGCGTGTCCTTCCGGCTGCCCCGGGCCGGCTTCGTCGTCGTCACCGGGCGCATTGGGTCGGGAAAGTCCACGCTGCTGCGGGCGATCATGGGCTCGCTGCCCGTACAGGCGGGTGAGATCAGGTGGAATGGCATCGTCGTCGACGACCCCGGCGAGTTCCTCGTCCCGCCGCGCTGCGCCTACGTCTCCCAGGTGCCGCGCCTGTTCAGCGAGGAGCTGCGCTCCAACATCCTGCTCGGCCTGCCGGAGCTCAGGGTCGACCTGCCGGGCGCCATCAGGACCGCCGCCATGGAGCGCGACATCGAGGAGCTGGACGACGGCCTCGACACCGTCGTGGGCCCCCGCGGGGTGCGGCTCTCGGGCGGCCAGGTCCAGCGATCGGCCGCCGCCCGCATGTTCGTCAGAACTCCCGACCTGCTGGTGATCGACGACGTGTCCAGCGCCCTGGACGTGCACACCGAGCGGATGCTGTGGCGCGGTGTGTTCGAGCTGGACGCCGCCGTACTCGTGGTGTCACACCGCCGCTCGGCCTACCGCCTCGCCGACCACATAATCGTCCTGAAGGACGGCCGCGTCGATGCCGAAGGGCCCCTGGACCGCCTGCTGGAGACTTCCGACGAGATGCAGCGCCTCTGGGAGGGCGACCTGGGCCTCGAAACCTAGCTCCGTCATCCAGTGAGGACGGCAACCCAGGAGAGTGGTGAAGGAGGGTCGCGCCACTTTTGCCCTCTGCGCCCCTCCCGCCCCCGTACCGGTGGGCGTTGTGAAGTACGGAGCGAGGCCGTATCATTGCCAAGCTACTCATTACTAGGAGGGAT
The DNA here is from genome assembly GCA_965116315.1 of Dehalococcoidia bacterium. GTDB lineage: Bacteria > Chloroflexota > Dehalococcoidia > Lucifugimonadales > CAJWER01. Next base: position 2,438,390 of record OZ220672.1, on the reverse strand, counting down.
ACATGAAACGCCCACTCGACTACGCCTCCTGCCACGAGTATGACGTCAAGAGAGTTCACAAGGCGCACATGGATGGTTCAACCCCTGATGGTTCAACCCCTGAACGCCAGCCGGTTGGCGCGGAAGTGCTAGACCAATACGGCTTCAATCCCATACCGGCCGGCGGAGCCCCTGTCACAAACGATCTGGTCAACAAGCTGCGGGAAGAGTTGGGGATCTGATCATTGAGGGCGTTGCTTGATGTCAATGTCCTGGTCGCTCTGCTTGACCAGAACCACGCCAACCACGCTGCGGTATCCGATTGGTTCGTCAGCCACGTTGAACAGGGATGGGCCTCTTGAGTTGCCGGCCGTATGAATGTTCAGGCTTGTTGGGACATGGCCACCCCGCGCTTCGGCAGGGCGAGAGCCCCCATCTCAATCTTCCCCCCGAGGGGGAAGAGGCGGAGCCCGCCGAGCTTCGACTCTGAACTGTTGCCCAACCGGGTCTCGTGTTGACACCCCTGTGGCGGCGACCCTATACTTTCGCCAGCCACCGAGGGACGGCCACATGCCCGCATACGCACCCGGTATTTCCCGCATCGGGGCGGCCCGCTAGATGGAGCCGCGCAGGCTATCCGACCCTCCCGCATCTCCCTGCCCAGACCTTCTTCCGAAGCTCCCGCTGAACAGCCCCGCGACACCTCCTGTCCACTACGGGCGGGCCCTGAGAGAGGCCAGGTCGTGACCTCCTTCGTATTCGTGACGGGCGGCGTCGTCAGCTCTGTCGGGAAGGGCATAGCCGTCGCGTCCCTCGGGCGCATCCTGAAGAGCCGCGGCCTCTCCGTCTCGGTGCTGAAGCTCGATCCGTACCTGAACGTCGACCCCGGCACCATGTCTCCGTACCAGCACGGCGAGGTCTTCGTGACTGACGACGGATGCGAGACCGACCTCGACTTGGGCCACTACGAGCGCTTCATCGACGTCGACCTGACCGAGCTGTCCAACGTGACCGCGGGCCAGATTTACAGCGACGTCATATCGCGGGAGCGAAGGGGCGAGTTCCTGGGCGGGACCATCCAGGCTGTGCCCCACGTCACGGACGCGATCAAGAAGCGCATCCTCATGCTGGCCGAGAAGAGTGGGGCCGACGTGATAGTCACCGAGGTGGGCGGCACGGTCGGCGACATAGAGGGACTGCCCTTCCTCGAAGCCATCCGCCAGATGCGGAACGAGGTGGGACGCGACAACGTCTTCTACATCCACGTGACCTATCTTCCTTATATAGGGCCTACCGGAGAGCTGAAGACCAAGCCCACCCAGCACAGCGTCAGGGAGCTGCGCAGCATCGGCATTCAGCCCGACGCCATAGTCTGCAGAAGCGATCACCCTGTCGAGGACGACATCAAGGACAAGATCGCCGTCCACTGCGACGTGCTCAGGAAGGGCGTCATCGCCCTCCCGACCGTCGACAGCGTCTACGAGGTGCCACTCATCCTTGAGGACGAAGGGCTGGGCAGCTTGTTGCTGGAGACTCTTGGCATCAGGGACAAGGGCCGTGACCTGCGCCCCTGGAGCGACATGGTGGACAGGCTGCGGGAGCCCAGCGGCGTGGTGACCATTGCCGTCGTCGGCAAGTACGTCGAGCTTCCCGACTCGTACCTATCCGTCCGTGAGGCCCTTACCCATGCCGGCCTTGCCCACGACTACAGCGTCGACCTGCGCTGGGTGCCCTCCGAGGAGATCGAGCGGGACGGGCCCGAAGTCCACCTGGCCGACGCCAAGGGCATCGTCGTTCCGGGCGGTTTTGGGGAGCGCGGCGTCGAGGGCATGATCGATACGGTCGAGTACGCCCGGGACAACAGCGTGCCCTATCTCGGCCTGTGCCTCGGGATGCAGGTGATGGTGATCGAAGCCGCTCGCGCCCTGATGGGCCTGCCCGGGGCCAACTCCACGGAGTTCGACCCGCGCACGCCGCACCCGGTCATCGACCTTATGCCCGACCAGCGGAGCGTCTCTGACATGGGGGGCTCCATGCGGCTCGGGGCCTACCCATGCCAGCTTGTGCCCGAGTCGATGGCCGCCCGCGCCTACGATGCCGACGGCGTGATACACGAGCGGCACCGTCACAGATACGAGGTCAACAATGCGTACAGGGAGGGGTTCGAGGAGGTCGGCATGTGGCCCACCGGCCTGTCTCCCGATGGCAGGCTCGTCGAGATAATGGAGTACGACGGCCCGTCGTTCATGGTGGGCGTCCAGTTCCACCCGGAGTTCCGGTCCAGGCCCGACAGGCCCCACCCCCTGTTCAGCGAGTTCGTGCGCGCGGTGGCCGGTACCCTCAGGGAGGGCGGGCAGCACTCCATGCCCTTCGCGGAGCGGTGACCTGTTTCTCCCGCCCAGCCTACACTCCCATCCGTAAGTGTTCAGACGCAGTCGCGCCGGGGAGGGGACCCTACCTCTCCACCCCTCTAGGTTCCTGCCTCCGCAGGAACGACGACTAGATGGGCGCGCACATGACGGCTGTTCATAGGTCCGCTCGGGGGAAGAGGTCGAGCCGCCTCCCCTCAACTCCGAACACTTGTGATGACTCACAAGGTATGGACTAGCGGCTCGGCGCTGTGCTATGCTGGTAACAGACGTAGACGATCCCCCTGCTCCAACACACCTCCAGTACATTCGCAGTTGTCCGGCCTGTCCGGTCAAAGCGTTCCCAACCACCGCCCGCAGCTTTTGCAACCCAGGAGCTTTCCCCGAGTCAGTTGAGGGAGCCAACATAGCTGGCGTGGCAGCGTCGACCCTGGACCGCGGGCGGCATTGCCCTGCTGCAGGGAAGCATCGAATAGCGTGGCCGAGGGTACCTGAATCCAGGCTCCGGGCTCTTCCCGCAAGTTCTCACAGCTACTAAGCCCAAGGAGAAGAACACTGCCAGAATCAACATCTTACCGCCGCCGCCGTTCGCGGCAGGCCGAGGAGGACCGCAACGCCGTCATCGCGGAGCACAACGGCAACGCCTCGGCCTCGGGAATCCTGTCCAAGACGAACGATGGATACGGCTTCCTCAAGAGCACCAACGGGCACCGCTCCAAGACCAACGACGTGTACGTCTCCCAGTCCCAGATCCGCAGGTTCGGGCTCCGTCCGGGTGACGAAGTGTCCGGCCAGGTGCGTCTCCCCAAGGAAGGCGAGAGGTATCTCAGCCTGGTGCGCGTGGAGGAGATCAACGGCATCGAGCCCGAGGAGGCGCGGGAGCGACCCCACTTCGAGAACCTCACTCCCATATTTCCCACCCAGAGGATGACGCTCGAGACGGCCCGGAACCAGCTGTCCACCCGCCTCATCGACCTGGTCTCCCCCATCGGTCGGGGCCAGAGGGGAATGATCGTCTCGCCCCCCAAGGCCGGCAAGACCACGATACTCAAGCAGATCGCCAACGGCATCTCCGAGAACGAGCCCGACGTGCAGCTCCTGGCCGCCCTCATCGGCGAGCGCCCGGAGGAGGTCACCGACATGACCCGCTCGATCCAGGGCGAGGTCTACAGCTCCACCTTCGACGAGCCCGTGGAGAACCACTGCCACGTGGCCGAGCTGGTGCTGGAGAGGGCCAAGCGAATGGTGGAGACAGGGCGCCACGTCGTAGTGCTCCTCGACAGCCTCACCCGGCTGACCAGGGCGTACAACGTCGCCATGCCCTCCAGCGGGAGGACCCTCTCCGGAGGCGTCGACCCCGTTGCGCTGTACCCCCCCAGGCGCTTCTTCGGCGCGGCCCGCAATACTGAGGACGCGGGCAGCCTCACCATCATCGCAGCCTGCCTGGTGGACACGGGCAGCCGCATGGACGACGTGATCTACGAGGAGTTCAAGGGCACGGGCAACATGGAGGTCCACCTGGACAGGAAGCTGTCCGAGCGCAGGGTCTTCCCTGCCATCGACATCCCGCGGTCCAGCACGAGGCGCGAGGAGCTGTTGCTGGACCCTGACACCCTCAAACAGGTCTGGCTCCTCCGGCGCATGGTCAGCATCCTGGCCTCCGACGCCATGGGCTCCGGCGAGGCTACGGAGAAGGTCATAGAGAGGCTGCGCAAGACCAAGGACAACGAGGCATTCCTGTCGACCCTCGGCAAAGAGGGCTGACCCCGGTTGCCGTTCCAGGGCCTGCCGTCAGTCCGAGTTGTCACTCACCGGGGAAGCGGGCAATGGCCGGTGGAGTCCCTTGTCCCGGCGCCTGCGTGGGGCCGAATTCCCGTCCCGTCCGGCCGCGAATCCCGCCTCCCTTCCCATTGACACAAACTTTGGACGTGGTATATAGTTACCCCCAGCCCAAAGCAGAGTCCGAAGGCCCGGTTGTACGTATGGAGCAAGGCCGAAATCTACTTGACAAGGCGATGAGCCTAGTGTACAACTCTAGCGGCCCTGTAGACTCTGCGAGATAGAGAGGCATCGATGGCGTGCCCACGCGCCGCGCCGAGAGCGAGCCCCGAGGGCTCCCGGGAACCGAGGGTTCTCGGGTCTACGTTTGTGTACGAGCCGAATACATACCTGAATCCAGCGAAAAGCGGATACAACAAGGGGGTAGACAGTGAAGCATCCAGTTAGGTTCTTGACCGTATTGGCGGCCCTGGGGCTGCTCGTGGCCGTCTTCGCGGCGTCGGGGACCACCTCGGTCCAGGCCGTCAACGACGGCGAAGTGGGTTGGGTTGACGGCGATGGGAACGACATCTCGTTCGTCACGGATGGCGTCGACGTGGCCTTCCACATCAACGACGACGCCCTCGAAGGGACGCAGACGGGCACTGCCACCTTCATGGATGTCCCCGCGGGTACCAAGTACATCAACCTGGCGACCGAGAGAGCAGGGCCAAACAGCTCTACCTCCACAATGGTCACGGTTGTTTTTGGCGACTCCGCCGCGGACTACATGGGCGAAGACACCCCCTTGGTGACTGACCAGTTGACCACCAGGGTCACGGATAACTTCGCCCTCTCCACTAAAGAGGACGGCGGCATCACGCTCCTGGAAGCGGTCGATGGCGGCAACATAGAGGTGACCTTCTCGTTCCACGTCGCCGATGAATACGTCGGGCAGATGGGTGACGAGCCGTCGGGCAACCAGAGGGCGAGGGTGAACAGCACCTCCGATCCCCAGGGTGAGTGGGTGACGATCACCGAAACCGGCGCGACCACCAGGCTCTTCGCTGGTATGGTCTCGCTCAACGGCGATGCGGCGTCGTCAGGGGCTGCCGGCGTGGACGCCGACGGCAACTACACCGACGGTGGCGTATGGGTCCAGAACGGCGACACGGTCACCGTTTCCTACATGGACGGCAGTAATGTCATCGCAACCGACACTGTCACGGTGGACACCGTCGAACCCCAGATTGATAACATATCTCCGGCTGGCGGGACCTTCACCAGGATCTCGAACCCGACCATCAGCTTTGACGTGACTGACACGGGCTCCGGAATAGACATAACGGCGCTTCCCATCTCGCTGATGATCAACAATGTCGAGGCCAGTGGAGTTTCCTACCTCAGCATTGACAATGGAGTCCGCGCAATCTACGCCAGGCCCGTCGGCGAGTGGGACCAGTACGGCGTGGACAGGGGTAACGGGTCGCCGTTCGCGATAAGCATCACGGCTACGGACACCGCGGGCAACACCAATACCGTAGGTGGCGATGACAGCCACACGATTGACATCGACAACGTCAGTCCGAACCTGAGGATGGCAGACGCAACGTCGAAGACCACAGTGGTGGCCATGTTCGACGAGGTCCTGGACGGCGGCACCGTCGACGCTGAGGACTTCGAGGTAACGGACGTGAACGTGACGGCAGCGGCTGTAGATGCTGACGACGCCAAGGTCGTCAACCTGACGGTCAGCGAACTTGCGCCGGATGCAAAGCCTGAAGTCGCAGTCGTCGGATCGGTTGCCGACAATGCGGGCAACGAGGTCGACACGGCTAACGATCAGGCCAGCAGGAAGATCGCGTCTGACAAGATTGATGCTAGCATTACGGACTTGACCATCGGCAGCGAGCTGGTGGGCGAGGAAGGCGAAGTCGCGATATCCCTGAGCTTCGACGAGAAGCTGGCTACGAATGGACTGAGCGTTACGGTCCATGGCGGGACCGGCGGTGCAGCTACGGTTTCCAGGCCGAGTCCGCTATCGGCTAGCACCACCTTCAGCGTTGGGGACTCCACCACGACCGGCGTCTACGGGGTTTCCGTACAGGTCACCGACCTGGGGAACAACACCAGCAACAACCTGACCAAAGCAACGGAGACTGTCTCGGCCGACGGGACGACCCTCACAGTGGGTAACGGTCCTATTGGTGACGCGAATTTCGATGGGATGGTCGACGGCGGCGACGTGACGGTTAGCAGCGGTACCGTGGCTAGCGTGGACGCCAGTGCACGGACGATCACCCTGGACGCGGCTCCTGACGGAGACGTTGAAGTGACGTACCACTACGTGCCCGCGGGCGCGACCTTCGAGGTCGACGTAAGCGCGCCGTCGGTGATGGTCGAACCCTCCGATGGGAGCACGGTGAAGGACCAGTCGCCGTTCATCAGGCTGGTCTTCGACGAGGACGAGTACCCCGGTGATACCAACACTAGTGTGACACTGGACTCGGCCATGCTGACGATGCCCGATGGCACTGACAAGGACGTGACCGCCATGTTCCAGGCGGGCACGGGCGACAACATCGAGTTCATCTGGGCGGCTTCTGACCTGGCTCTCGGCGGCTACACGCTGAGCCTGGAGGCTACGGACGCTGCTGGCAACACGCTCGAGACCTCCTCCGCGTTCACCGTGGCCAAGAGGAGTGCGGCGATTAGCCTGAGGCCGGGATGGAACCTGATCTCGATACCTGGTTCCCTGGCACCGGACAAGAGGGGCGTGAACGAGGTATTCACGAACGGCGCGATCGACATTGTGCTGACCTACGACGCGAAGAAGCGGAACTGGTTCAGGGCTACGCGGCAGGCAGACGGCTCGCTCGGACAGCCTGGCAGCTCGCTCGAACTGTCCACCGTGTCGTCGATGACGGCTTACTGGGTACACGCTACCGGCGTGGTGACGCAGTCGGTCGATCTGCTCGGCGCAAGCTCGCAGGAGCCTCCGGTATCCATCGACCTGGTCGCAGGCTGGAACCTGATTCCGGTCCGCACAACCGAGGTGGGTAGCGATCCTGTGGACGCGGACTCCTACCTGAGCGGCCTGAGCTGGACGAGGGCTTATGGATACAACAACACCACCCAGGTGTTCGAGTCCATCCTCCCCAACTCGGATGCTACGCTCTCCGAGAACAGCGGCTACTGGGTCTACCTGAGAGAGGCCGGAGTGCTGGTACCGTAAGGTACGAAACATAGTGGGACGGGGCTTCGGGCCCCGTCCCCGGCAGAACCGAAGACGATAGTAAGGCTCCCTCCCCGTTCTAGGCGGGGAGGGAGCTTCATTTTGTGGGCATCTTGCACGCCCTGTCGGCTCGATGTGTGATGGCATGAGTGGATGGCGGCGGTGCGGTGGAACGGCCTCGGGGCGCAGAGAACGTGGCCCTGGGTGCGGGTTATCTGGGGGTGGTTGCCCGACGATGGGGATGACAAGGACTGTTTACACCTGAAGAGACCCTTGCGTAACCCAGTGGCGCCGGGGAGAAGGCCCCCTCCCCTCGCCCCTCTGGGTGGGTGACGGTTCCTGGGGCAGGAATCCTGCCTCCGCAGGAACGACGACTATGTGGGCGCGCGCAATGACAGGTTGTTCAAAGGTCTCCTGAGGCGGAGGCGGGTGACTGCCTGCGAGGGAGGGAGCTAGCTAGCGGGAGGAAGAGTGTTAGGACCAGGGAAGGGACGGAACCGGGGGAGCGCTCGCGCGGTTGAGGAGGGCTTGGGAGTGGGAGCCCGGGCCGGGTAAGAGGATCCGAGTGAGGCGGCTAGAAGACCCGGTCCAGGTGGGGGCTTGGTGTCAGGCCGGGAAGTCGGCCACGCCTGGCTACAGGGCGGCCGTCGATCTCGTGGATGTCGGACCTGAAGGGGTTGGGAGGCGCGGCGGCGATGTAGGAGCCGATGCCGAAGTAGTCGACCGGCGCTTCGGCCTGGATCATGTTGCGGATACTGTCCGGAGTGATGCCGCCGCTGACCATGATCTCGACGTGCCTGAATCCCGCGACGTCGAGCCTGGCCCTCACTTCCTTGACGAGGTCGGGCGATACCCCACCCCTCTCGGGCGGCGTGTCGAGCCTGACGCCCCTGAGCCCGTCTCCGAGGCTGCGGGCGGCGTTTATGGCATCCTCCGACTCGTCCCTGAGGGTGTCGACGAGCGCCACCCGCGGGACCTCCTGCGGCATGTGGCGGTCGAAGGCCTCTATAGCCTGTACCGCGTCGCCGATGATGAGGTTCAGGGAGTGGGGCATGTTGCCCGCCGGGGTTACGTTTGCCATGCGGGCCCCCTGGATCGTCGAGCAGGAGACGCAGCCTCCCTGGACGCTGGCGTAGTCCATGTGCGGCGCGACGTTGGGGTGGATGTTTCTCGCGCCGGTAGCGATGACCGGCGTCTCACCTGCCGCATTGGCGCACTCGCGGGCCGCCGTGGCCCACCCGGTGGAGGATGCCAGCATCCCGGTGATCGCCGTCTCATAGAGCCCGATGGACCCATACGGCGCCTTCACACGAAGGACCACCTCCCTGGCCTCGATCGTGGAGCCTTCGGAGAGGGCCCAGACCTCGGCGCCCATTTGCGGCAGGATCCTCGACAGGAGCTGCCTCGCCTCGGTGATTCCGCAGAGAACGCCGTCCCTTTCGGGCGCGAACTCCATCGTGACGACGGGGTTGATGTTCTCGTTGCGGAGGATCGTGATCGTGCGTTGAAGATAGACGTCGGCGGTGTCGCCCACCAGTACGGGGCGTCTGACCTCGAATTCCTTGTTGACCATTGGTCTGGCCTAGTACCTCAGTCGGATTGGGTTGGGCCTATCGTTCCCGTGGGCAGTCCGACGGCCCTGCGTGGGCCCCATGGGCTCCGTCAGGCTTCCTGGGCATGCAGGACCGATACCCCCAGGATCTTCTCCATGTGTTCCAGGGCGTGGTCGTGGGCGCGGGCGTCGAAGGTGGCGACGCAGTCGCCTGGCACCTCGACCGTGTAGTCCCTGTTCCGGGCGTCCGCTGCAGTGTGCATCACGCAGATGTCCGTGCACACCCCGCAGATTATGACCTTGTCCGGCCGCAGCTCGGCCAGCCGGTCACCCAGGTCCGTCTCGAAGAAGCTGCTGTAGCGGCGCTTGGGGATGACCTCGCCGCCGTAACCGGCCAGCTCCTCTATGAGCCGGGGCTCGTCGGTGCCCCTCACGCAATGCACGGGGAACATCTGGAACTCCAGGTCGTCGGGGTCATGGGTGTCGCACATGAAGATGAGCGACGACCCCTGCGCGAGCTCTCGCTCGATCAGGCTCCTGATGTTGGGGATCAGCTCCCTGTAAGTGGGGTTGTAGAGATTGTGTCCCTCTTCCAGGAAGCCAACTACCATGTCGACGACGATTACTGCGTTGGGCATCGGCATCAACTCCAGACAGGTATGTTAGTCCGCACCCCTCTCAATTGCAAATGCCCGTGCTCTCCTATGGGAGCGAGCGTCAACCGTACCTGCTCAGACTTGATGAGATGGCAAGCCCGTCGCATGTAGGTAGGGGCGACTCGGCGAGTCGCCCTGCGCGTTGGATCCGCGAGCGACTCGGAGCCGGGACATCCTTACTCAGCGATACTGAACAGTTACGTCCAACCTTGTTGACTACCTTAATCTTGTGGTGTTAGTGTCAACGTATCTCTTCCCCGCCCGCTGGACTGTGGCCTCGGCCCTGTCCCCGGGCGGGTGTTCTATTGATGCGTCCTATCGTCTTCATTGACGGCCAGATCCGTATCTAGGGAACTACCGCCCACGAGCATCACGGCCTTTGGCTTCTAATGCATAGAAGCATCGTCGAGGCTGCGGTAGGTGTGGTCGAGCCCCGATTCGAGGACGCGCACCACGCGGAAGCCGGACGGGTCGTCCCCAAGAGGCACGCCGACCGGGCCGGAGATGACCATGTCGAATGCACCCGCGGACGCCGCGTTGTTCCTGTGCCAGTGGCCGGCGAACATGGCCTCGACGCCGTGTTCGGCGAACAGGTCGAGGATGACTCCGCGCCTCTCCGCCGGGATGGCCATGGCCGAGTCCGCATCGCCGGGACCCGAGCCGAACAGCGGGTGGTGGCCGAACGCTATCGTCCTCCTCCCACCGGCCCCGGCCAGGTCCGAGCGCAGGAACTCGAGCTGCGCCTCCCACTCCCCTGGAGCCAGGGACGGGTCGAATGCGATGCCGGTGTTGTAGACGAGGAAGTGGACGCCGCCGTGGTCGAATGAGTAGTTGTCGGCGCCGAAACGCTCCCGGTACAGCGCCAGAAGGTCCGGTGTGGGCTCGTTGCCCACGTCGCAGTTGCCGGGCGCAAGCCGGACAGGGATGTCGTCGTCGATCAGGCCCACAAAGCGCCTGAACTCGGCCACCTGCTCCTCGTCGCCCGGGTCCTGCACCAGATCGCCGGTGACGACTACGAAGGCGGGCCGGAGGCTGTTTGCGGCGTCGGCAGCCTTTTCGCAGTTGGCGCTCTCGAAGGCGAAACCCTCCGTCTCCTCGAACAGGGGCGGGTGGAGGCCCCTGGCGGCCATCTCGGCGCGCTTCGGATTGTCCGGCCCGCCGAACGTGGCAGACATGCCTATCTGCGTGTCGGACATCTGTATGAATGAGAATCCCATTGCCTCACCTCCGCAGCGAATACGGTGACTATGTAACTGTTCAGAGTTGATGAGACATAGGCAGCGTTGCCCTTCGACAGGCTCAATCTTCCTCCTCGGGAGACCTTTGCGTAACGCAGTGGCGCCGGGGAGAAGACCCCTCCCCTCGCCCCTCTGGGTTCCTGCCTCCGCAGGAACGACGACTATATTGGCGCGCGCAATAACAGGTTGTTCAAAGGTCTCCTCGGGGGGAAGAGGCCGATCCCTCTCCCCTCGACTCTGAACACTTACGTGACTATAGGGCAAATTGACCGCTATTGCACCATCGCATAGAATCGCCGCCATGTCATCGTCGGGCCCAGCCTTCGAGAGGACGACCCTAGACAACGGACTGCGGGTCGTGACCAGCTCGATGAGCCACACCCGCTCCGTGACGGTGAGCGTCTACGTCGGCGTTGGATCTCGCTACGAACCCGCCGAACGGGCCGGCATCTCCCACGTCGTGGAGCACCTGGTCTTCAAGGGCACCGGGAAGCGCCCCCATCCCATCGACATAAGCGGCGGCGTGGAGGGCGTCGGCGGCATCCTGAACGCGTCGACGGAACAGGAGATGACCGTCTACTGGAGCAAGGTCGCCCTGCCTTACCTCGACGACACCCTGGACCTGCTGATCGACATGGTGCGCAACTCGGTCTACGACCCAGAGGAGCTGGAGAGGGAGCTTCTCGTGGTCATCGAGGAGCAGAAGATGGTCAACGACCAGCCGTCGGGCAGGGTCGAGGCCCTCATAGAGGAGCAGCTTTGGCCTGATCATCCCCTGGGGCGCGACATAGCGGGCACGAGCGAGTCCGTGTCCGCCCTTACCAGGGCCCTGGTCCTGGAGCACGTTGGCCGCTTCTACACGCCGGACAACATCGTCGTCAGCGTCGCGGGAAATGTAGAGCACGGGCGCGTGGTCGATCTAGTGTCGTCCATGACGCGGGGCTGGCAGCCGGTACCGGGCGGGGACTGGGAGCCCTTCCATGGACGCACCTCCGGGCCCCAGGTCCGCGTTGAGACGCGGAGGACCGAGCAGTCGCACCTGGCCATAGGAGTCCCCAGTGTGGCCCTGGGTCATCCCGATCGATACGCCGTGGAAATGCTGAGTGTCGCGCTGGGCGAGGGGATGAGCAGCAGGTTGTTTGTGGAGGTGCGGGAGAAGCGCGGTCTCGCCTACGACATCCACAGCAGCACCGCGCATTTCCTGGACTGCGGCGCGCTGGTGGTAATGGCCGGGGTGGACTCGCAGACCCTGCACGACGCGGTCCGTACGATCATCGAAGTCGCGGCAGGCATGGCGGAGACCGTGACGGAAGCTGAGGTGGAGCGGGCCCGGCGGATGCACACGGGGATGATGGCCCTCTCGATGGAGGACTCCAGGGCCGTGTCGGCCTGGATGGGCGCCCAGGAGCTCCTGTTCGGTCGCATCCTTGGCGTGGACGATGTTGTCGAGCGAGTCAACGGCGTCCGCGTCGACGACGTCCGACGGGTCGCCAGGGAGTTGCTGCGAACCGAGCACCTCAGGCTGGGTGTCGTCGGCCCGCACCGTGGCACCGCCCGCCTCCAACGCGCCCTGCGCTTCTGAGCCTCTACAGGCAGTTTCGCCATTTCGCTCGTCTGAGCCCACCAGTGGCGCGTGGTATTCGACACGTTCGCCCTGAGCACTGCCCTTCGACCCTTCGACGGGCTCAGGACAGGCAGGCTTTCAAGTAACTGTTACATCATGTTGCACTGCTGAGCACTGGCCTTCGACAGGCTCAGGCCGAACGTACTGGATTACGAAGGTCCCCTATCCTGCCCTCTACAGCTCCGGTAGATCGGCCGTCGCCCCCTCGTCCAGCTCCACGTCAAGCGACAACAGCATCCTGCTCAGCATGGAGTAGTACCCGACCAGCACTATCAGGTCTATCGTCTGCGCCGGGCCGAGCAGATGCTCGACCGCCCTGAATGTGGGGTCGCTCAGGGAGCCGTTGCGGACGAGCTCCCTGGCCGCCTGGACGAACACGCCCTCCTTGGGCGGCAGCCCCATGGGCGCCCGGCCGATGCGGATGGCCTCGATCACCTCGTCCCGGACGCCCGCCTCGCGGGCGATCGGCTCGTGGTGCGCCCACTCGTACGCCGTGTTGTTCTCGCGGGCCGTCGCGAGTATCGCCGTCTCCCGTATCGCCGGGTCCAGCGGCGACCGGTAGCGTATGTACGCGCCGAGGTTCGCCACAGCCTCCGCCGCGTCGACGCTGTTCAGCAGCGTGCGGAACACGTTGAGCACGCGTCCCCGCGTCCCCGCTATGCCGTCGTAAACGTGCCGCTTGTCCTCCGGGATGTCGTCCCGCGTCACCAGGGGTACCTTTGCCATACTATCTCCTCTTACACCAGCTCCCGCGCCCTGAGCTCCGCCGCGACAGATTGAGCGAGGCTCGCCAACTCGTCGCTGGTCCCCACGTCGTACTTTTCGGTAGTCCTCAGCGATCTGAGCTCGACGGGCACGCGGTCGAACTCGACGGCGAACCTCCTCCTGGCCTCTTCGAGCGGCTCATCGTCCCATACGCGGCGTCCTCCGGCCATCGCTTCGCCGAGCAGGGCCGTGCCACCCGGAGGCTGCCGTTCGCTCGCCAGGGCGATGACATCCCGCTCGTAGCGGTCCTGCCGGTCGACGAACCGGTACACCTGCTTGGGCGATGGCAGCGTGGCCTTGTCCGTGCTTAGCTTCAGCGTCGGCCGCCCGTCGTACTCCACCAGCTTGTACGTGCAGTCGGACGACGGCGCGTCCTGGGACACGCCGACCTTGGTGCCGACACCGAACCCGTCGATGGGAGCGCCCTCGCTGAGCAGCCGGTCCACCTCGAACTCGTCCAGCCCTCCGCTTGCGAATATGCGGACTCCCGGGAGCCCGGCCCGGTCGAGGATGTCCCTCGACTCTCCGGCCAGCTCCAGCAGGTCGCCGCTGTCGAGCCTTATCGCCTGCAGCGAGTGGCCCTCCGACGCCATTGCCGACGCAACCACCGCCGCCTTCTCTACTCCCCCGGGCGTGTCGTACGTGTCGACCAGGAAGGTGCTGGTGTCGGGAAAGGAGCGCGCGTAGGCGCGGAGGGCCCCCTCCTCGGACTCGAACGCCTCGATGAAGGAGTGGGCCATCGTGCCGAATACGGGGATGCCGTACATCTTCCCGGCCAGCACGTTGCTGGTGCCGGCGAACCCCACCATGTAGGCGGCGCGGGCCAGCTTGTTCGACGCCTCGGCGCCCTGGGTCCGCCGGGCCGCGAAGTCCACGAGCGTCCTTCCCCTCGCGGCGTGCACCACCCTCGCCGCCTTGGTTGCGAGGATCGTCTGGAGGTTGACCTGGTTCAGCAGGCAGGTCTCGACGATCTGGGCCTCGATGATCGGCGCGGTGACCTCCATGACAGGCTCGCCCGCGAAGAAGATCGAGCCCTCCCTCATGGCGCGCACGCTGCCGGTGAACCGAAGTCCTGCAAGGTGGCCCAGGAAGCCATCGTCGAACAGGTCCAGGCTGGCCAGGTAGTCGAGGTCGTCCCCGGTGAACCTGAGGCCCTCCAGGTAGTCCAGCGCGTCTTCCACGCCGCCGAGCACAAAGTAGGCCCTGTCCGGCGGGTAGCTGCGGAAGTAGAGGTTGAACGTGGCGCTGCCGGTCGTGCCGCTCTGAAGGTACGCCTGCGCCATCGTCAGCTGGTACAGGTCCGTGAAGAGCGCCGGGTGGTCCATCGGCAATTACGTGGCGGAGCGCCTGACCTTCTCCAGCATCACCGGCGGCAGGGGGAACACCCAGCCCCTGTTGGATATGATCGTGCTGGCAAGGGTAGCCGGGATCGCCACGATGATCTCCGGCTCGACCGAGAATGCGCCATCGAAGCCGCCTATGGCGCTCCTCGCGTGCACTCCCGCGTAGCCGCCGGGGTCGATGCCGTCCTCGGCATAGTCGCCCATGCCGCCGCCGAATATGGACTGCCACCTGAACGAGAAGCCGTTGGTGACCGGCGGGCCCGCGCTGGCCACACCGCCTCCGGGAGAGACGACCATGCCCAGCGCCTTCACGGTGTACAGCACGTCGTTCAGGTCGCCCTCGCCTCCACACGACAACGCCCAGTGCAGGCGCGTGATGATAACGTCCGCCGCTTCCTGTGCGCCCATTCGCCCGTGCTCGATTACGTCCGGGTCGTCGCTCATGGGGTCAGTTCCGCCCGGCACCCCCGAGAGGTACACGAGCCCGCTGTCGTGGAATACGACGCCGGCGATTCCCTGTCCCGCCAGCGATGTGACGTTCTCCTCAGCCGTGCCCAGGTCCAGGCCCAGCTCCCTGATGCGGTCGTACACGTCGAAGTCGCGTCGCAGCTCGTCCGGGATCGGGGCCGCGTCGTAGTGATAGCCCATCGTGTCATGTCTCCTGTCGGCCAGGTTCTGAGATGTTGGTGTTGGCTACCGATGTTACCAGAGAATGCCCTCGCCGACACGGAGCGATCTTCCCCGTAAGTGTTCAGACTCGATGAGGGGGGGCAGCTTTGCCCTTCTGCAGCGCGAGAGCCCCCATCCCTTCGACAGGCTCAGGGCAGGCTCTAACCTTTCCCCTCGGGAGACCTTTGCGTAACGCAGTGGCGCCGGGGAGAAGACCCCTCCCCTCGCCCCTCTGGGTGGGGGACGGTTCCTGGGGCAGGAATCCTGCCTCCGCAGGAACGACGACTATATGGGCGCGCACCTCGACTCTGAACAGCTACTCTTCCTCCTCTCCGGTTGTTTGACTGGCCTTGCAGGACGTGACTAAGATACTTGGACTGCCCATTGAGCCTGAGGACTCCCGATATGGGGAATCCTGGATAGGACTAAGACCAGTGTCCACCTTCGCCCAGTTATTACCATGAGCCGAATAGTCCTGGTCTCCAACCGTCTCCCGGTAACAGCCCGGCGAGATCGGGGCGGCGCGCAGGAACTTGTGGTCAGCAGTGGGGGGCTGGTCGCCGGACTCAATCCCCTGCACGAAAAGCGGAACGGCATATGGATCGGCCATGCCGGGGAAGAGCCTGACAGCGAGTCGGTGGCGGCCCTGGCTGCCCGGGGGCTGGTGCCAGTAGACGTCTCCGAGTCCGACTATCGAGATTACTACGGGGGTTATGGGAACTCGGCGCTTTGGCCGCTGTTCCACTACCTCCTCGAGACCTGCGAGTTCGATCCCGGCCACTTCGACGCCTACCGGCGGGTCAACGAAGTGTTCGCGGAGCGCGTGGCCGAGCACGCCAGGCCGGGAGACGCGGTGTGGATTCACGACTATCAACTCATGCTGCTGCCGCACATGGTGCGGGAGCGAATTCCGGATGTCCGTATTGGCTTCTTTCTGCACACGCCGTTCCCGTCATCGGAAGTATTCCGAGTACTGCCGCAGAGAGAGCATATCCTTCGCGGTCTCTTGGGCGCCGACCTGATAGGCGTTCACACGTATGAATATGCCGATCACCTCCGCCGCAGCTTGCGGAGAATGCTGGGAGTCGAGAGCAGGGGTGGAAGCGCCTGGTTCCACGGTCGCGAGGTGCGCATAGAGACTCATCCTCTCGGCATCGACGCAAAGTCGCTGCGTGACCGCGCCTTCTCCCGTACCGCCGATCTGACGCTCGCCAAGCACAAGAAGACCTTTGGGGAGCGCCGGGTAATCCTGAACGTCGAGCGGCTCGACTATACGAAAGGCGTGCCACTCAAGCTGGAAGCCTTCCGGACACTCCTGAGGAACGCGCCCGAGTGGCGTAAGAACGTAGTCTATCTGCAGGTCGCCGTCCCCTCGAGGGAGGGGATCGAGAGCTACCAGGACTTGCGGGCAGAAGTTGAACGGCTGGTCGGAGAGATCAATGGACTGTATGGAGGTCCGGCCCACATCCCGATCCATTACCTGTACCGTTCAATATCCCAGGAGGAGCTTGGTGCTCTGTACCGGCTGGCAGACGTGGCCTTCGTGGCCCCGGTGCGCGACGGACTGAACCTCGTTGCCAAGGAGTACGTCGCCTGCCGCGATGACGGTGGGGGCGTGCTGGTATTGAGCGAGTTCGCCGGGGCGCAGTCCGAGATGGGCGAGACGCTGAGGGTCAACCCGTGGGACATCGAAGGGACGGCCGACACGCTGAAACGCGCCCTCGAAATGGACTTCTCAGAATGCAGCGAACGCATGATGCCGATGCACCGCCGCGTCGTGTCGAACGGCGTCCATCGATGGGTCGACCGGTTCATGGCATCCCTCCTGCATCCCAGCCACGAGCCGGCGGACAGCCCGCCGCTGCTGGAGCCGGAGGTGCTTGCGAACACTATGGCGCACCACTTCGCTCGGGCCGATACCGCCCTGCTCATGTTGGACTACGACGGCTCACTCAGAGAGTTCACAGACCATCACGAAGACGCCATCCCGACTGAGGAGATCCTGGGCCTGCTGCAGTCGCTGTCGTCCCTACCGGGTGTCGACGTGTACATGAACAGTGGCCGGGGACGCGAGGTGCTCGACAACTGGTTCGGCGGAGTGGGTGTGTCGCTCATTGCTGAACACGGGTCGTGGATCAAGCAGCGGGACGAGCAGCGGTGGGAACGCATGGGAGCCCCGCCCATCGTGACGTGGAAAGACGAGGCCCGGACCGTATTGGATGAGTACGTGGAACGGACGCCCGGCGCACGTCTCGAAGAGAAGTCATCCGCGCTTGTATGGCACTATCGCGAGGCCGACGAGGAACTGAGCTCGTGGCAGGCGCTGGAGTTGACGACCATGCTGGAAACGCGGTTCGCCAACGAGCCGGTACAGGTAACCACCGGCGCGTGTGTCATCGAGATACGTCAGCAGGGGTTTGACAAGGGTCGAGCCTATGCCTACGTCAAGGAGCAACGGGGGCCGTACAACTTCACCCTGGTAACCGGGGACGACCGTACCGACGAGGACGTGTTCGAACGCCTCGACCCCGGCAGCTACTCAGTGCGGGTCGGCACGGGCGGAAGCGCGGCGCTGAGCGCCCTTGCCTCGCCCGCCGCGATGCGGCGACTGCTATGGTCCCTTGCCGAAGCGCGCCGTACCGCGTAGGGGATCGACGACTGGATGGGGGAGGGTTGCTGGGGCAGGAATCCGGCTTTCACAGGACGACATTGTGCGGTGGCCGGGCGCTATTTTCATAGGAGTGACAGGCGCGGGGACGGGGCCTCAGGCGTTTGTATCTCGTGCTTCCACGATCGCCCTTAGCTTGGCTTCGGCGACGCTGGCCGATGCGACGGGGTTGTCGGCGAAGGTCGCGAATCCGCAGTCGGGCGTCAGGAGCACCCGCTCCCGCCCGAACAGGTCGATGGCGCGCCCTATGCGCTCCCGTACAACGTCCGCCGGTTCAACCTCGCTCGTCTTCGGGTTGACGACGCCCACGCCGATCTTCTTGTCGTCCGGGATGCCTTGCAGCACGGCGGCGTCGCCCGCGCGGGGCGTGGCGAGCTCCAGGAACAGCGCGCCCACTTCGACCCGGCCCAGGACCTCCAGGAGCGGCTGGTACCCGCCCGCCAACACCGCGGACTCGTCGCTGGTCCAGTTGCCCCGGCATACGTGCAGCGCCAGGCGCTCCCGGGGGAGGCCCCGGACCACGTCGTTCAGCAGACTCGCGGCGAAGTCGAGCTCCGGGCCAGGCTCGAGCCTCTCGCTCAGCGCCCCGCACATGAAGCTGTGCCCCGATCTCTGCCCGCCCAGCACTACCTCGGTGAGTACGGGCTCGTCGAGCTGCACCAGGGCCGCGCCCGATGCAAGGAGGAGATGGACCTCCTCGCGAAGCACGCGGGCCACATCCTGGGCGAGGTCCTCGCGGGTCTCGTATGGGCGGTCGGTCAGGCAGTCTAGCCACATGGTCCTGGTGAGCAGGTACGGCCCCGGCAGCGCGGCCTTCACCGGCTTGCGGGTGTGCGTTCGGGCGAACTCGACCTCATGTACCGCCAAGGGGCCGCTTCTTCCGAGCTTGGCGTAGGCCACCGGGTGCCGCACCTCGCCGGCGGGGACGTCGAGGGCGCGGAGCTCGTTCTCGAACTTCGCCGGGTCGTCGACCATCGCCGTCAGATCGCTGAGCGGGATGAGCTGGCAGTTGTCGAGCAGCCCGCCAACGAAGCTGGCGTAGCTGTCCCTCCGCTGCTCGCCGTCCGTCACGACATCGACTCCCGCGCGGACCTGGGCGTCGATGCTCAGCCTGACCGCGTCGTCGGCGGCTGACCCGAACTCCGCATCGTCAAGCCGCCCCTCGAGGTGCTCGTGCATCGTCCGCAGCATCCAGCCCGGCCGGGGCCAGCTGCCGATGCCCATCACCGACAGGGCCGCAATCTCTGGGACGGGGACGGGAGGAGGCAGCGACTGCGGTATCGATACATCCACACGGTTCTGACGTGCGACGGGCGGCACGGGCTCTTGGCCGCGGCCGCCCCCTGTGAAGGGCCCCTTGCTGACAAGGTAGCTGCGACGGTTGCCGTCCCTTGTCCAGGAGACCATCTCGTTGCCGGTAAGGCGGCACCATGCGGGCAGCTCGACCTCGACGGTCGAATCGGTGGACAGTATCTCCAGCAGGCTGCCGGGCTCGAGCGGGTCTATGTTCCTGCGGATAAGGAGCAGCAGCCCGCCGCCGCAGTCCAGGTCGCCCCCGTCGAAGCTGGCGTCAGGCTCGTGGGCGTGACGGTCTACCGGGTCCATGCTGGGTGCCTAGGCGCCGCCCCTGGGCTTGCGAGGGACAACGGGGTCCCTCAGTACGTCACGCACGGGGTGCCGTCCGAGAGGAATTCGACCAGCTTCGCGCCGCCCACCATGATCGCCCCGGCGACGAGGTTGTCTTCGTCGAGGCCGCGCTTCTTGAAGCAGGGGGCGCACACGTAGATCGTCCCGCCTCCCTCCGAGAAGATGTCCATGAGCTCCTTGAGGGGCATGAAACCATCCTCATGGACGTCGTCGGCATAGCCTCTCTCGCCCAGCCGCGCGCCCTCGGTGCTGAGAAACACCATCGTCTCCTTCTCAGATCCGAGAGCGGCGTTGGCGACTACGAAGGCCACGGTCGCCTTGTCTGTGTTGTCCTTGGCGCACGTGAGACTGACGCAAAACTTCCCTGCCATGTATGTCCTCTCCAGGGGGTTGGCGCTCAGGCGCGCCGCTGTTCGATCCAGTATTCCGGGTGGTCGGCGCGGAGCAACCGGCGGCCGGTCAATCTGCACCACGCGGGCAGGTCCTCGGGAGCTCCCAGGTCGCGCGCAGTCAGCTTCAGGACCTCTCCGGGCTCGAGCCTCTGCATCCGCGACCTGAGCAGGATGAGTATCTCACCGCAACCCATATCGCCAGCGTCCCATTCGTCCGCCGAATCGAGGTCAGGCGAAGCCGGGTTTGGGAGCTCCGGTGAACCCATTTCCCGATCCAGTGTATCACAGGCGCCCGGGCAGGAAGGCGCGGCCCCGAGAAGCCCACTCCTTCGACAGCCCCAATCTCCCTATTCAGAGAGGGTTGGGTCCCGCCCCTAAGTCTCAACAGCTACGAGCCGAGTGCCCAATCTCAACCAAAGCGGTTTGATTTGATACTCTTAGGGGTTGACGAACCGCGCGGAGCCTGTAAGAATGATGTCGCCCTGAGACCAAACGGGGCCAAGACGAAGACATTACTGATACTCTGTATCGTATGACATCAAATCCCATGACAACAGTTCTGACGCCCCGCCCCGACATCATGGCTATCCTGGAGGACAGGGGCTACCGGGCCACGGCCCCCAGGCGCGCCATCATCCGGATCCTCGAGGGGAAGCAGGAGGGATTCACGGCCGAGGAGATCGGCTCTGAGCTGCCCGGAGTTGGAAGGGCAACAGTATTCCGGACCCTCAAGCTGCTCCTCGAGGCCGGCGTAATCTGCAGGCTGAACCTCATGGACGGCGCACCCAAGTACAGCCTGTCCCGCGTCGAGCACCATCACCACACGGTCTGCGTAAGGTGCGGCAACGTCGGGGAGTTTCGGGCGGCTACGGTCGAGCGCCTCATGAGGGCGATAGGCAGCGACATCCCCGGCAACATCGTAGGACACAGCATCGAGCTGTACGTCGTCTGCGAACGCTGCCTCGACGCGGACGCCAGCTAGCACCCACCCGCCGGCTCACCGAGAGCATACCCCTGGCATGATATGAGATTGAATATCAATACTGAGACAGCAATAGATACTTGCTGTCACTCGACAAGGACCTAAGGAGGATGGAATGAAGAACGCCCTCAGTACGGGGAGTAACATGCGGACCGCGCTAGGCGCAGCCGTCCTGGCAATTGCGCTGCTCTTTGCGCTGGCCGCCTGTGCCGATGATTCGGGCAGTGAGCCGACCACGCCGACCCAGGCCCCCTCGACCGCGGCATCGAGCTCGGAGACGCAGCCGGCTCCCGCAACCGCCGTCCCGCAAGAGACCGACAAGGTGAGCGTCGTTACCACGACCAACATCATGGCCGATTGGGTGAGCAACGTGGCCGGGGACAATGTTGAGGTCTTCAGCCTCGTGCCCATCGGAGCCGACCCCCACACCTTCCAGCCCGGCGCCAAGGACGTGGCCAGGATAGCCGAGGCGGACCTGGTCCTCAGCGTCGGCCTGGGCCTGGAGGGTGAGTGGCTCCACGATCTATTGGAGAACGCCGCCCGGGACGAGGACTCCATCATCGAGATGGGCGAGCTGGTCGACCCCATAGAGTTCGCCTTTGGGCACGCCGACGAGGTAGAGCTACTGGAGGGCATCAGCCACGTCGTGCACGAGGTGGAGGACGGCGAGATAAGCCCCGAGGAGGGCATCGAGGAGCTCAAGGAGCTCCTCGCCGAGGGCGAAGAGGAGGAAGGCGAGCACGAGGGTGAAGAGGAAGAGCTGCCCGAGATGGTGCACGAGCTGATCGAGCAGGTCGAGGCAGGGGAGATGTCAGCCGCCGACGCCATCGAGGCCATCGAAGAGCTGACGGAAGAGGGCGAGGACGAGCACGCAGACCACGGACACGGCCTGGAAGACCCCCACTTCTGGTTCGACCCTATCCGCGTGAAGATCGTGGTCAACGACATAGCCGCGCGCCTCTCCGTGCTGGACCCGGACGGCGGCAATACCTATTTCGCAAACGCCTCGGCGTACAACACCAAGCTCGACGAGCTCCACTCCTGGACGGAGCAGCAGGTCGAGGCGGTGGCAGAGGAACGCAGGCTTCTTGTGACCTCACACGACAGCTTCGGGTACTTCGCGAATCTCTACCACTTCGAGGTGGTGGGTGTTGTGCTTTCGACCACCACCGACGTGGAGCCGTCGGCGGGAGACCTGGCGGAGCTAGTACACGAAGTGGAGGAGAACAACGTCCCCGCGGTGTTCGGGGAGACGACGGTCAGCGAGCGCCTGGCCAAGGCGGTCGCCACGGAATCGGGCGCTGACCTGGTCCGCCTGTACTCCGGCTCACTCGGACCGGAGGCCAGCGGCGCGGATACGTACATCGGAATGGTGCGGACCAACGTCGACCGCATAGTCCAGGCCCTGAAGTGATGGCACAGACTGGGTCGGAGTGAAGGGGGTGGCTGGGCCGCGACAAGCCATCGGCTAGGCCGACCGACGTGTCGCGGCCACACGCGGGAACGTCTCGACCACTCTGGAAGGGAAGCGTTCGATGGCTCAAACTATGAGACCGTTGATTGTGGCCTTGCCTGCCGGGCTCGCCCTGGTCGCTATCGTGTCTTTCCTGGTCTACAGGTCCGGGCAGGATGCTCCGTCCAACGTGGGAGCCAAGGCCTCCGCCGTCCTCGTCGCCAGTGATGGGGAAGCCATGGGGTCCGTAGACTTTCTGCAGGCGGCCTCCGGCGTCCTGGTGGCCGCCAAGGTGGAGGGGCTCGCCCCGGGCGGTCACGCGTTCATCATTCACTCGGTCGGCGCGTGCACGCCCGATTTCGACGCCGCGGGCGATCACTTCGATCCCGAGGGCACCGGAGAACACGGCTTCATCCACCCCAACTGGCGCGGCTCGTCCGGCCAGACCCATGGCGGCGACCTGCCAAACATCTATGCGGCCGCGGACGGCTCCGCCCGCGCGGACTTCTTTACCGAGGGCGTCACGCTGGACACCGGGAAGGAGCACTCTCTCTTCGATGCCGACGGCTCCTCGATCATCGTCCATGAGAAGCCCGACACCTACGGCGAGGGGGAGCATGACACGGGCAGCCGCATAGCTTGCGGCGTGATTCAGCCCGACCGGTAGGCCCGGCTCGTCGCGGTACTTCGCCCTAGGAAATCTGGTAGTATCCTGCTCGGCAAGTCCCACCCCCGGACCTGAGATCGGAGATGACCAGGATGACTGCCGAGCCGGGCATTACCGTTCAGGACGCATCCGTCGAGCGCGGAGGGCACCTGGCGTTGACGGGCATCACCTTCGAGGTGGGCCCGGGGACGCTAATGGGAATCCTGGGGCCCAACGGCGCCGGCAAGAGCACACTCTTCGACGCCATCGTGGGACTGCTCCCCATCGCCAGCGGCTCGCTGACCGTCCGCGGGGCCGAGCGAAAGGGGGCCCTGGCGTACGTGCCCCAGCGCGACAGCATCAACTGGCACTTCCCCGCTACCGTCCATGACGTTGTGATGATGGGGCGCGGCAACAACATCGGTTGGTTCAGCCGCGCGAGCAAGGTCGACAGGGAGATGGTCCGGGAGAGCCTCGAACGCGTCAACATGTGGGACAGGCGCTCGTCCAGCGTGACCCAGCTCTCCGGAGGCCAGCGCCAGAGGGTGTTCATAGCCCGCGCGCTGGCGCAGGAGGCCAGCATAATCCTCATGGACGAGGCCTTCAGCGGCGTCGACCTGGCTGCCCAGGAGGACATTGTCGAGGTACTCCAGTCCCTCCGCGACGAGGGCAGGATCGTGATCATCTCGACCCACAACCTGACCAACATCGCCGAGCGATTCGACCGCATTCTTTGCATCAACCATCACATGTGCGCTTACGGCCCGCCCGAGGAGGCTTTCACCCCCGAGGTTCTCGAGGAGATGTACGGGTCACACGGGCTCGAGTTCGCCCATCATCACGTCGATCCCCACGACCACGATGAGCACCAGGGACACGCCCACTCCCGCGACGATGACCATGGTCACGAGGACCCCCATTGATAGAGGACTTCGTGGGGCTCTTTGCAGAACCGCTTCAGTTCAGCTTCGTACAGCGGGCCCTAGTCGTATCCGTCCTGGTCGGGATCATGTGCCCGGTGATCGGGGCCTACGTCGTGGCACGCGGGCGCGCGTTCATGGGAGATGCCCTTGCCCACTCGATCCTGCCCGGCATGGGGGTCGGGCTACTGGTGACGGGCAGCGCTCTGATCATTGCCGTCCCGGCCGGGGTCGCCATTGCCCTGTTGATGGGCTACATCAGCAGGCGAACGGGCAGCAGGGAGGACACGTCCATCGGCATCGTCTTTGCAGGCATGTTCGCCCTCGGCCTCGTCATGCTGTCCAGCCCGCTCTACATCAACACCTTCCTGAGGTTGAGGGACAGGCAGGCGCCGGATATCGAGGACCTCCTCATAGGCGAGATACTGGGCGTCAACACGGGCGAGATGTACATTTCCCTGGCCCTGGCGGTGCTTGTCCTCGCCGGGCTGTACGTCTTCCACCGGCCCCTCGTCTACACGACCTTCGACCCCGTGGGAGCCGCGGTCGTTGGAATAAAGACGCGGGTCGTGGAGTACGTCCTCCTGGCGCTGCTCGCCCTCGTAATCGTAATAGGCATACAGGCGGCCGGCATCGTCCTGGTCATGGCCATGCTCATCACGCCCGCGGCCACGGGCTTCCTGCTCGCCAAGAGGTTCGTCCACGTCATGGCCATAGGCGCGGTCATCGGCGTCGTGTCCGCCTGCGTCGGCATGTTCCTCTCCTTCCACGCCAACATGCCCACAGGTCCAATCATGGCCCTGGTGGCGACGGCCGTCTTCGGCGTGGCGGCAGTGTTCAAGAGGAACAGGTAGCCCACTGCCATGACTCGCTTCCGGGCCGGCGTCGACATAGGCGGCACATTCACCGATGTCGTGCTACTTGGCGATGACGGCGCGGTCAAGGTCGTCAAGGTCGCCAGCACCCCCGACGACTACAGCCGGGCCGTCATCGAGGGACTCGCACGGGGCATCGACGAGCTGGGCATAGGTGCCGATGACGTGTACGAGCTCGGCCACGGCTTCACGGTCGCCACCAACGCCATCCTGGAGGGCAAGGGCGAGACGACGGCGCTGGTCACCACCGCCGGCTTCCGCGACGTCCTCGAGCTGACGCGTATACGCACCCCGCGGCTCTACGACCTCTACTACCAGAAGCCCCGCCCGCTCGTGGAGCGCCGGCTCAGGCTGGAGGTCAGGGAGAGGGTCAGCTTCGATGGTGAAGTGCTCATCCCCCTGGACGAGAGCGACGTCGATGCGGTGGTCGCCGCGGTCGGCTCTGAGGGCGTCCGCTCGGTCGCCGTCTCTCTGCTCCATTCGTACGCCAACCCCGACCACGAGCGGCGCATTGCCGACGCCTTCAGGCGCGCGCTGCCAGACGTGAACCTGTCCGTCTCCAGCGAGCTCCTGCCCGAGATGCGGGAGTACGAGCGCACCAGCACCACCGTCATCAACGGCTACGTCCGTCCGGTCGTCGAGGAGTACCTGCGGCGCCTCGGCGAAGGGCTCCGCGCCATGGGTTTCGGAGTTCCGGTGACGGTCATGCAGTCGAATGGCGGCCTCATTCCCCTGGACGTGGCCACCGAGAAGCCGATGTACTGCATCGAGTCCGGCCCCGCCGCGGGCGTGGTCGGGGCCTTCCACCTCGGCGGACGGCTGGACGAGCGGGACCTCATGACCTTCGACATGGGCGGCACGACCGCCAAGGCTTCGATCATCGAGGGCGGCGAGATGCTCCTGGCGCCCGAGTACGAGGTGGGCGGCGGCATGAACGCGGGGCACCGGCTCCTGCGCGGCTCGGGCTACATTCTGCGGGTGCCCGCCATCGACATTGCCGAGGTCAGCGCCGGAGGCGGCAGCGTCGCCTGGGTGGACCGCGCGGGCGGGCTGCAGGCCGGGCCCCACAGCGCCGGGGCGGTGCCCGGTCCCGTCTGCTACGGCGGGGGCGGCGAGGATCCGACCGTCACCGACGCCAACGTAGTCCTGGGCTACCTCAACCCTGAGTACCTGCTGGGCGGTGCGTTCCCCATCGACGCGGGCAGCGCCATGGCCGCCATCGAGGAGAGGGTCGCCGGGCCCTCGGCCATGACGGGCATACAGGCTGCCTGGGGCATCCACGTGCTGGTCAACTCGAACATGGGCCGCGCCCTCAGGGCCGTCTCCAGCGAGCGCGGGCGCGACCCCCGCCGGTTCAGCCTGATGGCCTTCGGCGGCGGCGGGCCCATCCACGCCGCCGGGCTGGCCGAGACACTCGGCATCTCCAGGATCATCGTCCCGCCGTCGCCGGGCGTCTTCAGCGCCTTCGGGCTGCTGTTCGCCGACGTGGAGCACCACTTCGTCCGCACCCACTTCAAGCGCCTCGCGGAGGTCGACCTCGACGAGGCCAACACCATCCTGGACGACCTGGAGGCCGAGGGCCGCCGCCTCCTGCAGGAGGAGGGCTTCGATGCGCCCCTGCAGCAGATCCAGGCCCAGCTGGACGTGAAGTACGCCGGCCAGACCTCCGATCTGACCATCAACATGCCCGTCGCTCGCTTCAGCGAGGAGTCGCTGCCGACCATCACCGAGTTCTTCATGCGCGAGCACGACAGGACCTACGGGTACAGGGTCGACGAGCCCCTGCAGCTTGTCGGCATCCGCGTGATCGCCAGGGGCACGTCCGAGCGGCCCCGCGTGCCCGACAGCGTCGCCCTCGACGGCTCGGCGACACGGTCCCCCGGCGACCGCAGCGTCTACTTCGGGTCAGGTCCCGGCTGGGTCGAGACGCCGGTCATCGACCGCCCAGCCCTGGGCGACAGCCCGGCGGCCGGCCCCCTCATAGTCGAGGAGTACGACTCCACCACCATAGTCCCTCCCAGGTGGACCGCGTCCCTCGACGCCATGTCGAACATAGTCCTCGAGCGCGGATGAGGCGTGCCTGCCCAGACTTGGTAAGAGGGCAAGCCCCTCGCATGTAGGTAGGGGCGACTCGGCGAGTCGCCCTTCCACGTTGGGCCGCGATCTAGTCGGAGCCGGTACATCTTTCCCATCAACACTGAACAAATGCGAGGAGGCGAGAGTGCTCAGACTTGGGTGACATGGACAGCTTTGCACTTTGGCAGGGCGAGAGCCCCCATCTCAATCTTCCCCCTCGGGGGGAAGAGGCCGAACTGCCCTCCCTCGACTCTGAACACTCACGAGTAGGCTGGCGTCGTTGACACGCTGACGGCAGTTTAGTAGATTGCCGATGTAGCGTGGAGTGGTCGGAGAACGTTGTCCCGCTTATGGGATGGGCGCCGAACATAGCCGCGCTTCTTCTTTGAGACCGACACCCGCCTTTGCCGCGCCAGACGCTGTGCCGCCGTCACTGTTGAAGACATTCGCTCGATAGGGCAGGGAGAACCGCGTTCACGCTGGCCCGTCGAAGAGCACCTCTCCACTGGTGCGGGCGTGCTGGCGCCTGTCTTCATGCGGTCAGTGGATTGTGCTTGTGTGGGGCATCCGCCGGTTCCAGCCTCGTTCAAGGCACGGGTCAGCTCGAACTCGCTCCCAAGTTCGTCATAGGCAGCCCGGTAGCCCGGGTCCCTGCTCCACCTCTCGTGCAGGTCGCTTACCTTGCTCACTCGAATCATCCCTCCATCATCAAGGTAGCATAGTCGTGTGCTCTGAGTAGTATTGCTGCGCGTCCAATTCCGCATCTCGGCGCGTGTATAATTGCCCGACCTTGGCAGATCAGGGGGCTCACATGACCACTGAGGAGAGGAAGAGCCAGCTATTCGCGCAGCCCAGCGCGGCCAAGGAGGTCTACCGGCCCGACGGCCACTACCTCAACGGCCACATCATCCTCAAGGGCCCCGACGGCCTGTGGCACATGTACTACGCTCCCATGGTCCCCGGCAGTTTCCCCAACTCGAACCACCATGCGACATCGGAGGACCTGCTCACCTGGACGCACCACGGCTCCATGCTCGAACACGGTGGTCCGGGCGACTGCGACGCCTATGAGGTGAGCGACGGCTGCATCGTCCAGCACGAGGGACGCTGGTACCTGCTTTACAACGCAAGGCCATACTTGGGCGCCAGCCGGCGCTTCGGCATGGCCGTATCCGACGACCTGTGGAGCTGGACCAAGCTACCGGGCGACGGCTCCGCCTGGTTCATCCCCGACCCTGAGGTCACCGGGTGGAGGGAAGAGGGGATGATGGAGTGCAAGGACCCGACCATCATCTACCAGGACGGCACCTACTACCTGTACTACATCTACCAGAAGATGGTGGAGCCCTACGACGACCCCCTCAAGCAGACCCACACCGGCATAAACGTGGCCACGTCGACCGACCTGGTCGACTGGAAGGATCATGGGCCCGTCGTCGAGGACAGGTGGATCACCAATCCGGTATGCGGCCCCTGGGGTTACGAGGCTCCGAGGGCCGTGCAGCACGACGGCAAGACATACCTGTTCGCCCTGTACTACCAGGGCCTCCAGTACACCGTCGGGGACGATCCGTTCAACTTCGGCCCGTGGCGCGTGATGGGCCACTGGCACGCTCCAGTCTTCATCAGGGACGGGGAGAAGTGGTACATCACCCACTCCTACAGGCCCTTCGGCAAGCCCTCTACGCGGGGAAGCAAAGGCGGGCCCTACCAGGGGCTGTACATCGCCGGGCTGGTGTGGAGCGAGGGAGTCCCCGTTCCCATGGACCTGCAGGACGTCATGGAGGACTGGCCCTGGGCGCGCGGGGAGGAGTGGCCGAAGATTAGGTCGCGCCATGCGGCGATCGAGGCCGGTCCATCCGGCCAATGATCGAGTGACACGCCCCGGGGGACAGCCCTTAATGGAGGAAACCCGGATGAACTACGACACCATCGTCGTTGGCGCAGGCTCGGCCGGCGCGATAGTCGCGACGCGCCTCTCCGAGGACCCGGGCCGGTCGGTCCTGTTGCTGGAGGCCGGGCCGGACTACCCCGACATCGAGCAGCTCCCCGACGAAATCAGGCTAGGCCACGGCGGCGACAGGAACATCTGGGCCAGGGCCTTCGGCGCGGACAGCAAGTTCAGCTGGAACTACGTCGGCAGGTCCACCGACGAGGCCGAGCCCATGCTGGTGCCCAGGGGCCGTATCGTCGGCGGCTCCAGCGCCGTCAATGCCCAGATATTCCTCCGAGGCGTGCCCGAGGACTACGACGGGTGGGCCTCCGCCGGCAACGATGAGTGGGGCTTCAGGGACCTGCTCCCGTACTTCCGGAGGATCGAGAACGACCTCGACGTCCACGACGACTTCCACGGCGACGACGGCCCCATAGTGGCCAGGCGGTTCACGCCGGACGAGTGGAACGCCGACCAGAAGGCGTTCTACGATGCCTGCAAATCAGCCGGGTACCCCGACTGTCCCGACCACAACAACCCCGACTCCACCGGCGTCGGCCCGCTCGCCTTCAACACCCTCGACGGCGTCCGGTGGAGCACCGCCATCGGCTACCTGCCCCAGGCGAGGCACCGGCTCAACCTGACCGTCAGGGCGGACTGCCTCGTCCACCGGCTCATCCTAGACGGCAACCGGGCCGTCGGAGTCATGGTCGAGAGCGGAGGCGAGACGTTCGCCCTCTACGGCGACGAGATAGTCCTGAGCGGCGGTCCCATCGGCTCGCCCCAACTTCTCATGCTTTCGGGCATCGGCGACGCCGACCACCTGGGCGGCGTCGGCATTCCCGTCGCCCACAACCTGCCCGGCGTCGGCAGGAACTTCAGGGACCACCCGCAGGTCGCCCTGGTATGGAAGACGAGACCTGGCTTCCGGCAGGACGAGCTTGCGCCCAAGCTCCAGATCGGGCTCCGCTACACCGCCGGGGGCTCAGAGCTTCGGAACGACATGTACATCCTGGCCATCTCCTTCGTCACCGAGGAGGGATACTACTACTCGACCGATTCCGAGCCCCTCGGCATCGGCATGGTGCCCCACCTGAACCTGGCCCTCGGCTCGGGACGTGTCTCCCTGGCATCCGCCGACCCCCACGAGCAGCCCGACCTAGACTACAACTACCTGCGCGAGCCGTTCGACGCCAGCGCCTACGCGAGGCGGTGCACATCTGCCTCGACCTGGCGGCGCGCGGCGAGTACCGGGACATCATTCAGGAGCGGGTCAACCCCACCGACGCCGACCTCCAGTCCGACGACACGCTCGACGAGTGGTTGAAGAGGAACATCAACACCAGCCATCACATATCCGGCACCTGCAAGATGGGGCCAGACTCAGACCCGCTGGCCGTCGTCGATCAGCACGGCAGGGTCAAGGGCATCGACGGGCTGCGCGTCGCCGATGCCTCCATAATGCCGGACTGCATCCGAGCCAACACCAACGTCACCACGATGGTCATAGGCGAGCGCATCGCCGACTACATCAAGCAAGGCCTATAGCCCGGGTGGCCGGTTGCTCGACACGGGTCAGGACGAATCAGGGCCTATTAGGGAGATCGTTCGCCCTGAGCCTGTCGAAGGGCAGTGCTCAGGTAGTTCGTAAGGTAGGCCGCCGGCGAGTTACCCCGTGTTAGCGGAGCACTTTTCCGTCGGCCCCCTTCCGAACCGGACGTGCGGCTTTCACCGCATCCGGCTCTCCAGTGTCGATGTGGGTAGTGTCAGTAAAAGCAAGGACCGCGCCGGGTGGCGCGGTGCCTTTGAATGCCGAATCCTAGCTAGGGAGGGTTAGGCCCGTGTGTCTTGGCGGTGCCTTCGCCACATGACGAAGATGGGTGCCAAGACTGCTAGCAGCAACAGTAGAACCCGAATTGTGAGTGATGCCCCGATGGTCAGATAGACCTGTATGAGGACACCGAATGCGACCCCGATGAGCACGCCGTACTTGACACGGCGAACGACGAGGCCGATTACGAACCCGGCCAAGGTCGGTACTAGGACGGGCATCCCAAGGATGACCAGAACAAACCAAACTGGAAGGTCTATGTCAATGTTACCCAACTACCGTAGTTTCCCCGCAGGATGTTAGCTGGTATTATACTAGCGTACGGCGATGGTGCCAGTAAGTGTACCGTGGATGACGGTGCTACTGAGCGTGTCTTTTGCCGTGTGTGTTACCTGCGGGAGGTCGGACGTAGCTAGGGTCTCGTTTGCCCATGTCGTGACGCTACCTACTTCTGCTTGTGCGGATTACTTGCGCCCGTGGTGGATGTCCATGTGGCACGTCCGGCAGACCACGAGGGTCTTTCGTTTCCGTGCTGCCATGATTTGAACCCACCTGGGCTTTTCCCGTTGACCTTTCACATTCAGGTCGCGAAGTGCGCGGATGTGGTGAACTTCTACGTCCTCCGTTGAGTCGCACATCTCGCATTTGTCCGCTAGGAGCCGTTTTACAAGCTCGGTGCGGTGAAACCTGTATGGTTCAGGCTGTTGGTCTACTAGAACTGCCTGCCGGTTCCGATTCAGGGATATGCCACCGAACCGTGCCACCAGTGGATGCTGCCCCGCATCCCGCTGTTTGACAACCTCAAGGCAGGCCCGTTCGCCCTCTTCGGTCTGGACGACGCTCTTGTAGCGTCTGAGCAGTTTCCGGCGGGGGGTCTTGTGCTTGGCGATGAGGGTCTTGACAAGCGATTCCCGCATGACACCGTGCAGTCTCCCGAAGTGGTAGACATTCTGGGCCAGCAGGTAATACTGGACGACACCCCGAAACTCCGACTGGTACCTGTCCACGATGGAGTAATCCTCGTCGTGTATAAGGACGCTGCGGTGTGCCGGTTTGCCGTGGCGCATGTAGGCTTGACAGTGTTGTTCGATGACTTTGGCGGGAACCCGTAGACCGATTCGGCCGTTGGCGTTGCGTTGTCCATGGCGGACGTGCTTGTCATTGGCCTGTTGGTTCACGAGTTCATAGCCGAGGAACTTGGCCGCCTGGCTGGTGGCATGGGTTATGAGGGTCTTGTCCCTGGATAGCTCCAGCTTGAGTGTGTCGCGCAGGAATGTCTCCAAGGTCTCCCGTATCTGCTCGGCTTCGGCCTTTGGCCCGATGAAGCCCAAGACGAAATCGTCCGCGTAGCGGACGTAGCGCAACCGACGGTATCCGGGGTCGTGGGGGTCGCCTGACGGAAGTTGTTGCAACTGTTTGAACAGTTGCGCCGCCTCAGCGTGATTCCCCGTCTGCCGGGCCGCTGCCACGCGCCTGGCTGACGCGCGGTATGAGGGGCTGCGCCTTCGGGCTTTGCCTCGGGTGTGTGCTGGAATCAGCACCGTCTCGACGTGCTTGTCCAACCGGTCTAGGTAGATGTTGGCGAGGACGGGGCTGACGATGCCGCCTTGCGGTGTCCCGCTCAGCGTGCGGCCATACTTCCAGTCCTCGATGTAGCCTGCTGTCAGTAGGTACTTGAGCAGGCGTAGGAATCGGTTGTCGTGGAGCTTCTCGCCGAGTACCGACAACAGGACGTTGTGGTCGATGTTGTCAAAGCACCCTTTGATATCACCCTCGACAAACCAGCGGGTACCCGTCCAGGTGTGGGCCACCTCGCTCAAGGCGGTGTGGCATCCCCGGTGGGGCCGAAAGCCGTGGGAGCGGTCGGAAAACTGCGGCTCGTAGTAGGCTTCCAGAATCATCCGTATGACCTCTTGGAGCAGCTTGTCCGGCCCTGTCGGTATGCCCAAAGCGCGGGTCTTGCCGTTAGGCTTGGGAATGTTGACCCGACGCACCGGCGTCCACCGGAACCGCTCGTAGCGCAAGGCTTCGATGATGCGGTCGATTTTCGCCAGTGATATACCGTCCATGGTCTCTGCGGTGACACCTTTGGTCGTAGCTCCCTGGTTTGAGTAGATGCGACCGTAGGCCCGCAGGTAAAGGTTCCGGTTGTAAAGCAGCCGATAGATGTTCTCCAGCGGCAATTCTCGTTCTCCGCGTTTGCGTATGACGTTCAGTACAGGTCTCCCCCCGTAGGCCATCCCGCGTTCCGTTGACATAGGACGTTCTAGCGCGACTGTAGGTGCCCCGTTCGTTCCCTTGAATGACCTAGTTGGTCATCGTTCACCCATCGGAGGTGCGTTAGTCCACACTGCCGACCAATGCAATGGGTGGCGCCGGGTTACAAGCGTTCTACCGGCGGGTGTCCTCATACACCGACTGAGAACTAGGGTTCAGGCAATCAAGCTTTCACCGTATCGCGCGGGCCTTGCGGAACCAGCCGTATAACGCTTTCGGGCTGTAGCCGCTTTACCGACATGCTGTTGTCCCCCTCAGCTTTCGCCTAAAGGTAGGTCGGTTGGCCCAGGAACTCCCTCCGAGTTCCTCCTAGTTGAGCTAGGTATCCTATGCCGCGTTACGCGGCGCACATTGTGTTGGGATAGCGTGCCCGCCACTGCCCGGGGTTCACCTCTAGGCGCGAGGTTCCCGACCGCCTCGGCGAGGTTCAGGGTCTCGTGTCATCATTCCTGCCTCCGCAGAAACAGGTTCCCGTACCTGTCCACCACCGCCCGGTAGCCAGGATGAATCACCGTGGTCGAGTCGACCTCCTCAACTATCGCCGGCCCCGGCAACTCTAGGTCGGGCTGCAGCCTGTACCTGTCGTACACGGGGCAGTCCACCGGGCCCCCGGTCTCGGCAAAGTAGACGGCACGGCTCGCCTTCAGGGCGGCTGACAGGTCCCCGCCATTGCCGGCTATTTCCCTCGCCCGGGGTCTCGAGATACTCCCGACAGCGCTCAGGCGCAGGGCAACGAATTCGACCGGCTCGCCGTTCGCCTTGAACCCGTAGGCGCGCTCGTGCTCCCCGTGGAAGCGGTCGATGACGGCGGACAGCCCATGCGGACTCACGCCGCCATCGGGCAGGGGGATGGTCAGCTCGTAGCTCTGGCCGACGTAGCGCATGTCGGCCTGGTACAGGAACGCCATCTCGGCAGGCCCCACGCCCTCTCGCGAGAGGGCCGCTTCGCCCTCCGCCCTCATGCGCCTGAAGCTCTCGGAGGCGGCCTCGAAGTCCAGCAAATCGGCGCGCTGTATTAGCGCCACCGAATAGTCGTGCTTGATGTCCGTCACGAGGAGGCCCATGGCCGAGGTTGTACCCGGGCTTGGTGGGACCAGCACCGTGGGGATCTCCAGCTCTGCCGCCAGCCGGTTGGCGTGGACGGGCCCGGCTCCTCCGAAGGCCACCAGCATGAAGTCCCTCGGGTCGTGCCCGCGTTGGACGGACACCTGCCGCAGCGCGCCGACCATGGCGCTGTTGGCGATCTCCACGATGCCGAGCGCCACCTCCATCACCCCCATGCCCAGGGGCTCGGCGCACTGGGTCTCGATGGCACGCCGGGCGCCCTCGACGTCCAGCTCCATCTCGCCGCCCAGGAAGTAGTCGGGCGACAGCCTGCCCAGCACCAGGTTGGCGTCGGTAATGGTCGGCTCCGTCCCGCCCTGGCCGTAGCAGACCGGCCCGGGGTCGGCTCCGGCGCTCTGCGGGCCGACTCGGAGTATACCGCCGGAGTCGATCCACGCGATGGAGCCGCCGCCCGCACCGATCTCCACCAGGTCGATGACCGGCGTGCGTATGGGATAGCCCGAGCCCCTCGCGCCGTGCTCGGTGGCCCCGGCCGTGCCTCCCACCTCGTAGTCCTTGGTGACGCGCGGCGTTCCATTCTCGATGAGCCCGGCCTTGGCGGTGGTGCCGCCCATGTCGAACGAGATGACGTTCCCGCGACCCAGCGAGCTCCCAAGATGGCTTGCCGCGATCACACCGGCTGCGGGGCCCGACTCGACCATGAACACGGGCCGCTCGATGGCCGCGTCGAAGGTCAGGACTCCGCCGCTGCTCTGCATGACCAGCAGCTCTCCGGCAATACCGGACCCGCGTATCCTGTCCTGGATGCTCCCCAGGTACCGGGAGACCACGGGCCGGATGGCGGCGTTGATCACCGTGGTGCTGGCCCGGAAGTACTCCCTGAACTCCGGCGCGACCTCCGACGAGAGCGACACCGGCACGGACGGCAGGACCTCGCGCAGGACCTCGCCGACCCGCTTCTCGTGCTTGGGGTTGACGTATGAGTGCAGGAGGCACACCGCGACGGACTCCACGCCCTCGTCGCGGAGTTGCCCGGCCACGCGGCGCATGGCGTCCTCGTCGAGGGGGGCCAGCACATCGCCCCGGAAGTCCAGGCGCTCGGGCACGCCGAAGCACAGGTACCGCGGCACCAGGGGCCGCAGCTTCTCGAACTGCAGGTCGTACAGCACCGGACGTATCCCCGTCTGTATCTCCAGCAGGTCCCTGAAGCCCTCCGTCGTGACGAACGCCGTCCTCGCCAGGTTGCCCTCGATGATCGCGTTGGTGGCCACGGTCGTGCCGTGGACGAGATACCTGACCGCGTCGGGAGCCACCTCACTCTGCCCCAGCATCCGGTCGACGACATGAAGGAACCCCTGCGATGGGTCGCCGGGTGTGGACGGCACCTTGCCGGTCCGGACCTCGCCGGTGGACTCATTCAGCAGTATGGCGTCGGTGAATGTGCCTCCGACATCGACCCCGAGGCGGTACCGGTCGGTCAACGGTCGCGTCCCGGATCTTCGGTGGAGTTCGACCGGAGCTTGGCGGTCGCTCCCAGGTCCACGGTCCAGGTTCTCGTGTCCACGGCGACGCGATAGACCTCCCGCGCCCTCTCCGCATTCACCTTGCTGTTGCGGACGTCGGACAGGACTGCGTCCGGGTCGCGCTCCGCCGGCGGGCCGTAGCCGCCGCCCCCGCACGTGCGGTAGCTGACTACGTCGCCCTCCTCGAGCTGCACCGTGACCTTCGAGCCAAGCTCCGTCGCGTCGGAGTCGGGGTTGAGCACGTAGTGCGCCCTCTCGCCTGGGAGACCTCCGAACAGGCCGTGGGGACCCCAGCGCTCCCGGTCGGCGAGGATAGTGAAGGACGCCTCGTGGTCGGGGAACAGGTAGTCCCGTCGCAGCCCCAAACCGCCCCTGTGCCTGCCGGGGCCCTCCGAGCCCTCCACGAGCTCGTACCGCGTGATGCGGACCGGGTAGTTGAGCTCGGTCTCCTCCACAGGGGCGTTCGCCGTGTTCTTCCCGTGGGGCTGCACCGCGTCGGGCCCGTCTCTCGACTCGCGGCCGCCGTAGCCTCCAGCTATCGTCTCGAGGAAGCAGTACGTCTCGTCCCTGTAGGGGTCCGTGCCGCCGAACCCCGAATGGCAGATCATCGCCTCGGTGCCCGCCGGCACCCTGTCGGGGATGGCCTGGGCGAGGGCCTTGAAGATGACGTCGACCAGCCGCAGCTGCGTCTCCCAGCCTCCCACCACGGGATACGGCTCGGTGCAGTTGACGACGGTGCCCTCCGGCGCGGCCATGCGCACGTTGCGATAGAACCCGGCGTTCACCGGAACGTCGGGGTCGATGAGGCACTTGAGGACGAATGCGGCGCCCGAGTGGGTCTGGGCGTAGGTGGAGTTGACGGGGGCGGGCCGCTGCGGGTCCGAGCCTGTGAAGTCGAACAGCACCCCGTCGTCGTCGATGGTCACACTGGCCGCCAGCGTGACCGGGTCGTCCGTGTAGCCGTCGCTGTCGAGGCAGCCATCGGCGGCGTACACGCCTCTCGGCAGCGCCGCCAGCTCCGCGCGCGTGCGCCGGTCCGTGTACTCGATCAGCTCGTCGACGTAGCGCCGCACCGTGTCCACGCCCATGCGGTCGAGCAGGGCGTTCATCCTGCGTATGCCGGTGTTGTTCGCCGCGATCTGGGCGCGGAAGTCCCCCGCCGTCTCCCGCTTCGCCCTCACCTGCGCGAGCACCAGGTCGAACACGTCGCTGTCGATCTCGCCACCCTCGACCAGCTTCACCGGGGGGATGATGATCCCCTCCTGGTAGATTTCGCGGAACGCCCCGATGCTGGCCGGAGCGCCGCCGCCCACGTCCACGTGATGGGCCAGGCACGCCACGTAGCCGACGGCCTCGCCGTCGTGGTAGATCGGCGAGATCAGCGTGATGTCGTTCAGGTGCACCCCGCCCTCGTAGGGCAGGTTGACCAGAATCCCGTCGCCCTCGCCCAGCCTCTCCGGGCCGTACCTCGCCAGCGCACGGGGCACCGTCTCCACCAGCGACCCAAGGTGGTTGGGCTGGCTGAAGGACTGGGCCACCGTCCGCGCCTCCAGGTCGAACACGGCGCACGAGAAATCATGCCGCGTCTTGATATTCGTCGAGTACGCGCTCCGCCTGAGCGCCGAAGCCATCTCCTCCGTCGCCTCAACCAACGCGTTCCGAATAACCTCAAACCTGATCGGGTCTATCTGGGTTGTGGACTGCACCTACACAACTCTCCCTGGGAAGCTTCGACTAGCCTACACTGTCGTAACCAGTAGGTCGCATAGCATATGAGAATCGGCACGGCAATTGCTACAGCAGTCCCCAATCTTGAGACCCTCGCAAGGCCGCAACGACCAGGAAAGAAACGCCCGGCCACCCCACAATGTCGTCCTGAGCAACGCGAAGGACCTGGGGCGGGGTCGGCCTCGACCATGCCAAGAAACGAGGCCGCCTTCGTTGTTCTTCGCAAGACCATGGTGATTCCGACAAAGGCCTGCTCTCTTGAGCTCGTCAAAGGATCGATACGGGCCAGGAATCCAGGTAAAGAGCCAGCTTGAACAAATGTTGCTATCACATCTCTCTGCTGGCCTAGCTCTTGGCCGAAAGCTGGTCTTGAAAGTTGCGAAATGAACTTTGGGAGGTACTATTGGGATGTGAGGTGCGGCGGCTAGGCTTAGCCTCAAATCAATGCTATCTCGTCTCCCTAGCTTACCTACCCAACTCCACCCTGGGATATGTGGGTAGGTTCTCACCTAGGATCTTTGAGTATTCATTATTTCCTGTAGACATAATCAGCGCGTCTTTGTGCTTTCGGCGAAAGGCTTCAGTGTATATGCCAAAGTTATGCCTTGGGCTGTCCGCAACTTCTAGGCCAGCAACCTGCTGGACGGCAGACCCGTCGTTGTATCCGGAGGCGATCCACCATTCACCGTTCACCTGAAGACCAAGAAGCCGAGGTATCACCAACTGACCCTCCTCGTTGTAGTCCGAGCCCTGAAACTCCCAATACCTCCACCAGCAATGCCTGGGCTCTGGGTTGCAGTCGTTGACGGGCCTAGCTCGTTCATGATCGAGCCTGCCTGTTGAATAGTCTCCCTCAACAGGATTGGTGATAGGCCCAAACATAACTGGATACACTCCAGCTACAGGGGCCTCTACGACCAGCTTTGTGTCGGGAACAGGCCCGGCTGGAGCCATTCTAGAAATGTAGTCCATCTGGTTAATTGTCTCGTCCTTTTCGAACTCCTTGACGATCTTT
Organism: Dehalococcoidia bacterium; assembly: GCA_965116315.1. Lineage (GTDB taxonomy): Bacteria > Chloroflexota > Dehalococcoidia > Lucifugimonadales > CAJWER01. The sequence continues at coordinate 2,400,171 of OZ220672.1, read as the reverse complement.
GCCCTGGTCAAGTAGATTGCTATGATGTTTGGAACGTCCGAGTCTGACGTTCCTTGCGGAATAGCATCAGCTATGAAGTGCTGAACCCCACCCCCTTCTCCGCTTTGATGTATGTGGACATTACAGAACAGATGCGGCGACCTACAGGAGGAGTGCCTGTCCATCAGGAACCCGCAAAGTGCCCGTACCGCATGGTGCCTGAGGACCGAAAAGTCTTCAAGATTACCAAAGCCCTTAGTATGCCTTTCGACACCAGGCTCGATCGTGTTGGCGCCTTGTGCTGGTTTGGGTTGCTTCTTGGCTTGCTGTTGCCGGCGCCAGGGTAGCTTCATACATGCCTCCTCCAAGCCATTCTACCATCGAAGGCCCGGGTGTCCTATTCGACCGCCTGGGACTCCTGTCGTACATCCGGCGCATCAGGCAGGCCTCATTGACTACAGCAGTCGATTTCTGGAGTGTCTCCGTACTTGTTCGGCCCATCAGTCCTTTCCGTTAATGCAAGCCAGAGTGCTGGTACGCCGACCAGTATCGCGAAGCTCTATTTCAAATTGATGCAGTGGCCTTGAAAGGGACCAGCCTTGCGGCGCGGCCCAAAGTATGTTTGTGTATTAGTTCATCAATGCCGGTGGAGTCATGCGAGTATCTGCGAGAGGCCAGATCACCATCCCCAAGGCCCTGCGGGAGCGATTCGGACTCCATCAGAACGTCGAAATCGAGATTGACCCCACCGACCGCGGACTCCTCATCAGAAAGAGGACCACTATGGAACACCCTGTGGACCGCGTATACGGGATACTCGGCAAGGATGCTCTCGGCAAGGGCGTCAGCGTCGACGAGTACATCGATGAGATTCGAGGAAGGTGATCACCGCTGGCGGCCTCTCCCCGAGCTGAACGGCCCCGACGCCCTTTGAAATTCTCGGCATCCTCCGCCAAACCTCAGCGGCCACCCTCCCGTTGACCTCCCGGCGGGTTGAAACTACACTTCGTGCCGCCCCGTGGTGGTTCGTGGACAGGCTGCGGGAGACGGCGACCCAGGCATAGGCGGAGTGCGCATGGACAACGGAGAAGGGCTCGATCCGATATCCCGCGACGTTATCAGGAACTACCTGTACAGCGCCGCCGACACCATGGCCGTCACGGTCGTTCGGACCGCCCGCTCGGCGGTCGTGAAGGACGGCATGGACTTCTCGACGGCCATATTCAACGCCGACGGCGACCAGGTGGCCCAGGGCCTCACCCTGCCCCTCCACATGGGCGCTATGCAACCCGCCCTCGACGCCGTCCGCAGCTACTTCGGCGACGACGTGAAGCCCGGCGACGTCTTCATCAACAACGACCCGTACGAGGGCGGCAGCCACCTGCCCGACATCTTTCTCTTCAAGCCCGTCTTCTACAACGACACCCTGGTCGCCTGGACATCGGTCATCGCCCACCAGACGGACATCGGCGGGCGGGTCGCCGGCGGCAACGCCTGCGACAACACCGAGATATACCAAGAGGGCCTGCGCCTGCCCCCCATCAAGCTCTTCGAGGAGGGCGTCAGGAGCGACACGGTGTGGCGCATCCTTAGCAAGAACGTGCGCGTCCCCGACATGGTCCAGGGCGACGTGCTCGCCCAGGTCGCGGCGGTCGAGCAGGGGGAGCGCGACGTGCTCCAGCTCCTCGACGAGTACGGCATCGAGGACCTGAAGACCTACATGACCGACATCATCGACTACACCGAGCGCCTCACGCGGGCGGAGATCGAGGCGCTTCCCGACGGCACCTGGGAGTTCTCGGACTACGTGGACGACGACGGCTTTTCGCCCGAGCCCATCGAGATCAGGGTGAAGGTCACCATCGAGGGCGAGGAGATGCTGGTCGACTTCACCGGCACGTCGCCCCAGGCCAAGGGCTCGATCAACCCGAACCTGCCCTTCACCAAGTCGGCCGTCTACGCCGTATTCAAGAGCCTGACCAACCCCGACATCACCGCGAACGCCGGGTTCTTCCGCCCCTTCGAGGTGGTCGCCCCGCCCGGCTGCTACGTGAACCCGCAGCACCCCGCCCCCGTGGCGGCGCGCGGGCTCGGCGGATTCAGGGTCGCCCACGCCGTCTTCGGCGCGATGGCGAAGGCCCTGCCGGGCCAGGTCCCCGCGGCGTGGGGCGGCGGCGAGGTGGGCATCAGCTTCGGCGGCTACGACGACAACGGCAAGGCGTTCGTGTTCGTCGAGTTCGACAACGACGGCCCCAGGGGCGGCAATCCCTTCGCCGACGGCGCCGACGGCGCGTCCGCCCCCATCCACAACATGTCCAACACCCCCATCGAGTCGATCGAGGCCTACCACCCGCTCCTGGTGAGGCGCTACGGGTTCATCCCCGACACGGCGGGCGCGGGCAGGTACCGCGGCGGCCTCGGCATGGTCCGCGAGTTCGAGCTGCTGCACGACGAGGCCACCCTGCAGATCCGGTCCGACCGCGCCAGGTTCCTGCCCTGGGGCACCCAGGGCGGCTCCCCCGGCAGCCGCTCCTTCAACGTCCTGAACCCCGACACCGACGCCGAGGTGCTGCCCTCCAAGTTCCTGCGCACGCTGCACAGGGGCGACGTGTACCGCCTCATCCAGCCCGGCGGCGGGGGCTACGGCGACCCGCTGCTGCGCGACCCTGAGGCCGTGCTGGCCGACGTGACCCAGCACAAGGTGACGCCCGAGCACGCGCGCGAGGCCTACGGGGTCGTGCTCACTCCGGCGGCCGACGCCGTGGACGTGGACGCGACGGCTGAGTTGCGCGAGCGCATGAGCGCCGAGCGCGGCCCCCTGCCGACGGAGCCGGAGGTCCTGCCGTCCGAGCAGGTCTACCCGGCCGCCCAGCCGCCAAGGTTGTAACGGGCGCGCGAGACCAGGAGCACCACATGCGCAACATCGTCGTCTTCAGCGGCAGCGCCCACCCCGAGCTCGCGGAGGAGATCTGCAGCCACGTGGACGTGCCGCTGAGCCCGGCTACATTCACGCGCTTCAGCAACGACTGCATGCAGGTCCAGCTCGAGGCCAACTGCCGCGAGGCCGACGTATTCGTGATCCAGCCCCTCGTGCCGCCGGTGCACGACAACCTGATGGAGCTCCTGCAGATGCTCGACGCCGCCCGGGGCGCGTCTGCCTCCCGCGTCACCGCCGTCATCCCCTACAACGCCTATGCCCGCTCCGACCAGAAGGACGCGCCCCGCATATCTATCGCCGGCAGGCTCACCGCGGACCTTCTCGTCGCGGCCGGCGCCGACCGCGTGCTCACGATGACCCTTCATGCGCCGCAGGTGCACGGGTTCTTCAGCGTGCCCGTCGACCACCTGAACGCCCTAAACATCCTGGCGGGCCACTTCCGAGGCCGCAGCCTCGACGACACGGTGGTGGTCTCGCCGGACTTCGGACGGGCGAAGGACGCAGCCCACTTAGGCAGGCTGCTCGGCGTCCCCGTCGCCGCCGGCAACAAGAAGCGCGTCAGCGACACCGAGGTGGTGATCGACACGGTAGTCGGAGAGGTCGACGGCAGGCGGGCCATTGTCCTCGACGATGAGGTCGCCACGGGCGGAAGCATCATGGAGCTGCTCGACCGGCTGAGGGAGCGCGGGGTGACGGAGGTGTCGCTGGTCTGCACGCACGGGCTCTTCACAGGCTCGGCCGCGGAGAGGTTCAACGCCCAGCCCGACGTGGTGGAGGTGGTCACCACCGACACGATCCCTCGCCGCCATGCGGACATGCCCCGCCTGCGCGTGCTCTCCATCGCCCCCCTGCTCGGCGAGGCCATACGGCGGATCCACCTCGGCGAGTCGGTAAGCAGCCTGTTCACCAGCCCCGAGTGGATCGGGACCGCCCTCGATCAGCAGACGGGCGCATAGGGCCCGGGCGATGACGGACGCCTGGATATGTTAGACTTTCGTCGCTATGAATGAACTCGCTCTGGTCACCATCCTGGCTGGCATCCTGGCAGTGGGAGTTGCGTTGGCGGCGCTGATCTTTGCGCTTCTCAATCGCCTGGAGGGCCACGTCGACGACCGCTTCAACCGGATCGACCGCCGGTTCGATGAGATCGCCGAGCGCGTTGCCGGGCTGGAGGCCGGGGAGGCCGGCTCGGAAGGCCGGCCGGACCCGGGTCGCGCCTCTGAGTTCGACCGGTCTCCCACCTCCTTTCGCGGATAGCGCACTGGGCTTTCCGCCAGCCTGCTCGGACCCGTGAGGTATGCACATGCATATCGAGCTCTCACCTGACAGCTACCGTCCCGCGCCGCCTGCCCCCGAGATAGTCCAGCGGTACGGCATCGCCGTCGTCGGGTGCGGGAACATCGCCCGTGGCGCGCACCTGCCCGCATACCGCGACTTCGGCTACCGCGTGGTCGCCGCCTGCGACCTGGTCGAGGAGAAGGCGCAGCAGGCCGGGGACGAGTACGGCATCCCGTTCGTTACCACGAGCGTCGACGAGGTCCTGGACCGCCTCGACGTGGACGTTGTCGACCTCGCCGTCGTCCCCGCCGACCGGCTGCCCCTCGTCGAGAAGATAGCGGAGGCGGGCAAGCACATCCTCTCCCAGAAGCCTCTCGCGCCCACCCTGGAAGAGGCCGAGCAGATCGTCAAAGTGTGCGAGCAGGCGGGCATCGTCCTGATGGTGAACCAGCAGGCACGTTGGGCACCCTACCACCGGGCCCTGAAGTTCGTGATCGACACCGGCGTCCTGGGGCACGTGTTCAGCGTCACCCACCTGCACCGCCAGCACCAGGACGGCCCCGGCTCTCCGTCAGTGACCTTCCCCGACTTCACCATCGTCGACAACGGCATCCACTACGTGGACCTGGCCCGCTTCTTCACGGGACGCACGCCGTCCAAGGTGCGCGCGGTCACGACCCGCGTCCCGGGCCAGCTCGCCCGCGACCCGATGGTCTACTCGATACTGTGCGAGTACGAGCCGGACGACCTGATGACGACGCTGCACTTCAATAACATCGCCAGCGCGCTCCACCACTCGCCGTATCTGTGGATCGTCGACGGGAGCGAGGCCGTGGCGTCCATTGCCCGGCACGGCCCAATCAGGGGCGGCCGGGTCGAGCTTACCGTCGCCTCCGGCAGGGACCGGGACATGAAGCAGACCTTCGACATCCACGGGTCGTGGCACCCGGAGGCGTGGGGCGGCTCGATGGGCGAGATGCTCTCGGCCCTCGCCGAGTGGCGGCAGCCGGAGACCAACGGCGCGGACAATCTCGACTCCATCCGCGTGACCGACGCCGCCGTCCAGTCGTCGAGATACGGCTTCACCGTCGACCTGGACCCGCCGGACGTGGAGAGCGACGACGCGTGAGCCACTTCGACGTCGGAATCGAGACGCAGGACGTCGCGGGCTCGCCTACGCCCAAGCTGCGGCGCGTCGCCGTGCGGTGGAAGGACCGCGCCATCCTCGATCTCACCCAGGGGACGTTCCGAAGCTACATCTTCCCCCTATACTCGCCGTCTGGAGTCCCTCTCACGTCCGAGACGCCCAGCGACCACCCGCACCACAACTCCGTGGTGGTGAGCGCGGACGCCGTGTTCGTGAAGCTGCCCCCGCAGATCGTCACCCTGTCGAACGAGATCGAGGAGGCCACCTACAACCTCTACGTCAACGAGATATTCCAGGGCAGGGCGCCGGGCCGGATCTGGGCGACCGCCGTAGAGGTGGAAGAGCGCGGCCCCGACCGGCTGACCCTCGTGCAGTCTCTCCAGTGGCAGGGGCCGGTCGAGTGGGGCGCGCCGCCCGACATCGGCAGGCGCGTCATCGCCGAGGAGACGCGCACCATCGACATCCAGGTCGGCGACGTGTGCAACGTCGTCGACGTGCGGTCACAGCTTCGCCCCACCAGGTGGGATCTGACCATTGGCCCGGCGCGCCACGCCTACTTCACCGTGCGGGTCGAGGACAGCCTGAGGCCGGACGGCGGCGCGACCATGCTCGATTCGCAGGGGCGCGTCGGTGCTGAGGCGATCTCGGGCAGCACCGCGGACTGGGTCGACATATCGGGCGGGGTCGCCCACGGCAGGACGGCGGGGCTCACCGTCATGCTGCACCGGTCGCTGGACGGCGCGCCCCTCTACTGCGCAGACTACGGCACCATCACCATCAACCCCTTCATGCGAGCCAGGGGCGTCCTCGACCGCGGCCAGGAGCTCGACCTCGCCATACGCCTCCTGGCCCACGACGGCACCCCCGAAGAGGCAGGCGTAGCCGAGGCTTTCGCCGCCTACCGGCAGGGCTGAATCGCTGGTTTCGATCCTATGGTAAACTCCTTGTTGCTATGACTGAGCTTGCCAGCGTCCTTTCCATACTTGTCGGCGTCCTCGCCATTGGCGTTGCCTTGGCAACGGTCACGCTGACTGCCCTGCATCGGATGGAAAGACGGATGGACCAGCGGCTCTTCAGCCAGCTTGAGACGTACAATAACCAGCGGTTCGACCAGATCGACCAGCGTATGGGCCATCTCGCAGAGCGCGTCGCCAAGCTTGAAGCGGGGCAGGCCCGCTTCGAAGGGCAGCCCTACATAATTCGTGAAGCCATGTTCGACCGAGTTCCGGCTCCGGTTCGGGAGTAGCCCGAAAGCGGTTTCGCTGACATTCCACGTGCCCCGGCCAACTCCGCATCCTCTCAGGCTCCCCGACGGTAGTCCGACATGATCGACCTCGTAGTCACCGGCGGCACCGTAGTCGACGGCACCGGAACGCCCGGCATCCCCGCCGACGTTGGCGTCGAGGACGGCAGGATCGCCGCGATCGGCGACCTCCGCGACGCCGACCCCGAGCGCCGCCTGGACGCGACGGGCATGATCGTCGCCCCGGGCTTCATCGACATCCACAGCCACTCCGACTACACCCTGCTCGTCGACCCCCGCGCCCAGAGCGCCGTCGCCCAGGGCGTCACCACCGAGCTGGTCGGCAACTGCGGCCACGGCTGCGCGCCCATCACCGAGCCCGACCGCTTTACCTCGAACATCTACGGCTACGACCCCGTCGTGCAGATCGACTGGTCGACCATGCCCGAGTACCTCGACAGGCTCCAGGCCGCCGGGCCGGCCGTCAACGTTGCGACCCTTGTGCCCAACGGCAACCTCAGGCTGGCCGCCATGGCCGACCCCGGCGCCACCGCCACACCCGACGAGGTGCGGGCCATGGGCATGATGCTGGAGGAGGGCCTGGAGGCGGGTGCGTACGGCTTCTCGAACGGGCTGGAGTACGCTCTGGAGAGCGCCGCGTCGGAGGACGAGACCGCCGAGTTGTGCCGGATCGTGGCGCGGGCCGGGGCCCTCTACGCCACCCACGAGCGGAACAAGGACATCCGCGCGGTCGAGGCCATCGAGGAGGGCATAAGGGTCGCCCGTGACAGCGAGGCGCGCCTGCAGATCTCCCACATCGTCCCCCGCAGGAGCAGCCCGCCCGGATCCATCGAGCGCGTCGTCGAGCTGGTCGAGCAGGCGCGAAGCTCCGGCCTCGACGCCGCCTTCGACGCCCACACGCGCCTCCACGGCATCCTCAACGCCAGCGCCGCGCTGCCGGCCTGGGCGCTTGAGGGCACGCCCGACGACCTGCGCGCACGTCTCAGCGACCCCGAGGCGCGCGGGCGCATGAAGCAGCACAGGAGCATCGTCTCCAACCTGCAGCTCGTCGGCTGGGACCGCCTATACCTGTTCACGAGCTGGGCGCGCCCCGGGTCCGTGGGCAAGAGCTTCGCTGAGCTTGCGCCGCGAGGCGGGGACCCCTTCGACGCGCTCCTCGACGTCATACTCGCCGAGGCCGAGGACCCCCACCGGTCGCTAATCATCTCCCACGCCTACGAGGAGGAGTGGCTGCGCCAGACCTTCCGGCACCCGCTCTGCACGACGGAGTCCGACGCCACCGCCCTCTGCACCGACGGCCCGCTCGCGGACACGCTGTTCCTGGGCGCGTACACGTGGGCGGCCTGGTTCTACAGACGGTTCGTGCGCGAGACGGGCGACTTTACCGTCGAGGAGGCCGTGCATAAGCTCGCCGCCGCCCCCGCCGCCCGCATCGGCCTGGCCGACAGGGGCACCCTCGCCCCCGGCAAGGCCGCCGACATCGTCGTATTCGACCCCGCCACCTACCGCGAGACCGGCACTCTCGAGGACCCCAACCATCTAGCCCAGGGAGTCCGCCACGTCCTCGTCAATGGCGGAGTCTCCATACAGGACGGCAGCTTCACCACCCACCGCTCCGGCCAGGTCTTAAGGCGGGTGTAGGGCGAAGAGTGTGCCATCGGCGAACGTGCATTGATGGGGCTCCCAATGGTGAGGGGTATTAGTATGCCCGCACAGAGACTCTGAGAAGAGCCATGATGGTAGTCACGGTCAACTTCACTGTGGTGTTGGGTCCCTGTCTAGGAGACGAATGGCCCCTAGTATCCCATAGACATCGCCCTCGTAGATTCTCTCAGAGAGCCCAGAAGCCAAATGTAGCACCCCGGAAGAATAAATCACAGGCACATCGCCAAGGGCTCTGTCAGCCTCCACTATCTGAGAGTGGTGACGGTAAAGCTCTGAATGGTTGACTGGATCGTCGTCGTAGAGTGTATCTGGAATGCGCATAGCTAACGTGCTCGCAATTAGAACCATCTCCAATCGCTGTGCAGATGCGTTGCGCTGCCTATCTTGTTCGGTGCGGAGATTTCCGCATGTCCCTCTACTAAAGACAGCTTCCGCTAGTGCCTTGTCAGATACCTCCCCTTGTACGAACTGTCTATACTCGACCGGTGTAAGGGTACGAGCGATCCAGAGTTTGACTAGCGCAAATGTTGGCGCGGGGTCTATTTCAATGGCATCACCAAGCTGTTCAATGGCCTTGTCCATTTCTCGAAGACTCATCCCAGACGCATAAAGAAACGGCAGGGCGTCTGACACCACATCAGAGTCGATGGCGCTGAGGGAGGATTCTATGTACTGAGAGCGATTCGACGTGGGTAGAGGCAGAATCTCGTCGAAGAACCGCTCCAAGTAACCCTCTGCGTTGAATCCCCGTCCGTAGAAGGCCCTCACTGAGTGAACCAACTCAGCGAGATTCACAGCTACAACAAACACAACGTGCTCAGCGCAGAAGACGTGCTCAAGGAGTTGGAGCATTTCAACTGAGTACTCGGGGCTGCATCTATCCAACTCATCCACCATGACTACGATCGGCCGATCTGACCAAGTCCTAGCTGCCGAAGACAGTAGCGATGTGAATGCATCTGGTGAATCAATTTCGGTGTTCCCAGTCTCCGCTGGTTCGGACATGGTCAAGTTGCCTATGGTTTGAGTGCCCAGTTCAACCATCTGCGACACAGCCTCTAAGTCCGGGTGAAGAAGAGACGCTAGTTTGGTGCCTTGAGCAACAGAGTCGGCATGGTTCTTGAGGAAAGCGAGTATCCTCTCATGAGATCTCTTTTGCTCGGGGCCAGCAATGTCCACTTGGCGCAAGATCTCTTTCGTGAGGGTATCGAAAGGATCAGCGCCAAAGGCCTTCCAAGCGTTGAATTCAACGACCTTGACGCCCTCGCCTCGAAGGTAGGCTGCCCACAAAGCCATGAAGGTCGTCTTGCCAGTGCCCCAGTGTCCGTCAATAGCGATAGCCTGGGGACTGCGGGATAGTATGGCCTCGGTACGACTGGCAATTGCGGGCTCCAAGCCCAGCTTGTCGTTCCTGAATATGTCGCCGCTTGGTATATCTATCAGACGAGAGGGCATAGTTCCACCTATCCGCATCACGCGCTGGTCAATGCTAGGGCGAGGCCAGCCTCACACCGTGTCGGGCATGGTTGTCTGGCGGCCTTCGGGGCGGTGGACTCGCTGGGCGGGCTGGTACATGGATGGGTGCTGGGGGATGTCGAACTCGTGCCCGTCCAGCAGCTCGGCGACGGTGCGGATCTGCATCCGGGGATACTCGCGCTGCCATATGTGCGAGTGGTAGAACCCGGCGCTGGCCGCCTCGGTGCGCATGTCGCGCGTCGGCTCCTCCAGCGTGATGAACAGGCCCAGGTCGGCCTTCTCGCGCTCGACGGTCCCCTTCAGGTCGCGGATCAGCGGCGAGGAGACCTTGCCGCTCTTCACTTGTACGATGGCCTTCTTCGTCGCGCGGCGCGGGCCGTCGATGAAGTGGACCACGCCGTCGATGCCCCTGTCCGCGCCCCTGCGTCCTCCCTGCTCGCGGGGCAGCGCCTCCAGCAGCGACATGGCCCAGTACTGGAACTGGTAGCGGTCCTGCTCCGCCAGCGCCCGCGCGCTGCCCACGTCCGCAGGCTCTCCCACCACCTCGTAGTCCTTGCCGGGGTTCAGATCGAACGCGGTCTTCAGGCGGCTCTTCATTAGGGCGACGGCGAGGTGCGTGACGTCGATGCCGATCCAGTTGCGTTCGAGGTTCTCTGCTGCCGCGATGGCGGTCCCGCAGCCGCAGAACGGATCGAGCACCACGTCTCCCTCGTTGGAGGACGCCTGGATGATGCGCTCTAATAGGGCCTGAGGCTTCTGTGTGGGATAGCCGAGTGACTCGGAGCGAGAAGCCGGGCGTATGTCAGTCCAATCGTTCTGAAGAGGTACGCCAGGCATCTCGTCCAAGTAGCGTTTGTAGTTGGGCATACCGGACTTTGTGTATACGAGCCGTCCTTCCTGGGCCATACCAGTCATCAGTTCTCTAGAGTACGCCCAATACCGCCCCTGGTAGGGGTGCGCTGCCTTGTACTCCCATCCATCAACCGGTTCGAGGTATTCGTTCCCTAGGTCGGCTTCCCAATCACCATTACGTTGACGCTTGACCCGCCATTCGTAGAGCGTGTCTCCGCCTGGCTTGGCGGCAGTCAGGTCACCCATCCGAAATCGTCGTCCTGAATCTCGCTCAGTGAACTTGTAGAACGAGTCTACATATTGGCTGTCGTATTCCGTGTACAGCCAATCCCAGGTCCAACGGCCTCCCTTAGTGTAGAAGAGGATCGTGTCACGCACATTCCCATACTGGCGACGGCCCTGCTTGGCATCGTTGTGGGCATTGGTGCGGCGCCAGTTTATTTCGCTCCTGAACTGACGGGGGCCGAACACTGTATCCATGACCAACTTCAGATAGTGGCTCGCCGTCGGGTCGCAGTGTAGGTAGATCGAGCCGGTGGGCTTGAGGACACGGCGAAGCTCCACGAGCCGCGGGGTCATCATGACCAGGTAGGCCATCATCGGGTTGCTGCCGATGAACTGGCGGAAGGCGGAGATCATGTCCTTGACGTTGGCGGGCGTGTCGAGGTTCGTGATGATCTCCTGCTCGAAGGTGCGCTCGGCCTCCTGGGTCCACTCCCACGTGTCGGTGAACGCCCTGATCTGCGCCGGCGACTCCTCGCCGGACTGCTCCTTGAACAGCACGTTGTAGTTGGCGTTGGAGTTGAACGGCGGGTCGAGGTAGACGAGGTCGACGGACTCGTCGGGCACGTGCTGCCGCAGGATATCCAGGTTGTCGCCGTAGTAGAGGGTGTTGGTCATGCGTGTCCGTCTCCGCGCCGGGATACTACCACATCGCTCAATCGCCGCCGCCTCTATCTTGACACATAGCTGCCGGTTGTCCATAGTATACAGAACATATATTCGGAGGCGCAATGTTGACACAGACCCAGGCTGAAGACCGCAGGGAACCCCCCACGATCGCCGAGATCGTCCGCGAGAAGACCAACGACGGCCTCGCCATCCTCGACTTCTACATCGAAGCCTTGCGGGACGAGCTCGAAGGCTTCGAGGCCGTCCACCGGCTGGAGGCGGCTCAGTCGCTGTTGGACCTGGTCGTGGACTCCGTGCTGCTTCAGAAGCGGTGGGAGGGTACGACCCTTGCGATGGTCCTGGGCGGCGATCTCGACCTGTTCAGGAGGGTTGTCGGGCTCCAGGTCGGCGTCGTCGAGGGCGGCGGGGAGGACTTCACCGTGCGCCGGCGTGTCCTTCTCGCCGAGCAGCTTCGCAACTGCCGGGCCCTGGTCGACTCCGTCGATGCCGGCGGCAGGTTCTCGCAGGTCTTCCGGGAGGAGACCGGCGGCGGCCTGAGGATCGAGCGCTTCCTCCGTGACGTAGCCGGTGGCAGGGTGGATGGCGCGGCCAGGGCCGACCGCCGGAGCGCCAGGATTCTCCTCGACGGCGGGAAGCCCAGGGGAGACGAGGCCCCGTGCAGGTCGCCTCGCTGCTGCGCCGACTGGAAGGCGTCCATCTTGGACCCGGACTACGTGTCCCAGTCCCTCGAAGACGGTCACCCGGGGTGCGACTGGTCCGACGACGACTAGGTAGTGTTGACCTTCCGTGTCATTCCGAGCGCAGCGAGGAATCTAAGGTGTCCGTCCAACGAATCGCATTGTCTTGCAGGCGGCGTCCTTTAGATTCCTCACTACGCTCCGCTACGTTCGGAATGACAGCATGGGTGGCTGAAGGCTCGGGATAGGCTCAGGGCGAACGGGTGGGGACCCTTCCAAGCCTTCGGAGCTGTGTGGGCGCGAGGGTGAGGCGGCTCTTGGCCCATTAGCCGGGTGAACCCCGTATACTAGGGCGCCTGAAATCTCAGGAGGTAGAGACTTGCGCGAAGACATCATGACCGTTCTTGGCCGGGGCGAGCTGCTGTTGATGGACGGCGGGACCGGGTCGGAGCTGCAGCGGCGGGGTGTGCAGGTGGCCCGAGGGGCCGGGCCCCCGGGCGACATCGGCCCGTGGTCGGCCCGGGCCCTTGGCGAGGCCCCCGACCTCGTGCGGGAGGTCCACGAGGACTACCTGAAGGTCGGCGCGGACATCATCATCACCAACTCCTTCTGGACCAACCCGACGCGGATGGGGCTGGACGGCATCGGCGACAGGTGGGCGGAGTACACGAAGATCTCGGGGGACATCGCCGTACAGGCGCGCGACGCCGTCAACCCCGGCGCCTACGTCGCGGGGGGCATCGCGCCGGCGAGTCCCGGCCATCCCGGTATATTCGAGGAGCTGCGTGGGCAGGCGGAGATACTGGCGGGCTGCGGCATCGACGCCATCCTCCCGGAGTACGTCGGGTCCGTCGAGGACTGCATCGCCGCCGTGGACGCGTGCTCGGAGGTCGGCCTGCCGCTCTTCCTCGGCGTAAAGCACGTCAACAACTACCTGGCCGACCCGGAGGCGCTGGTCGCCGGGCTTGGCGACCGCAGGGTGGATGCCATACTCGCCATGTGCACGGAGCCCGGGTACACCACGGACAGCCTGCCGGGGCTGAGGAACGCCTACGACGGGGTGATCGGCGCCTACGCCAACATCGGCTACACCGAGGCAGCGCCCGAGGACCCGCAGAACAGGGCCATCGACTGGGGCGAGAACACCCCGGAGAGGTACGCCGAGTACGGCCGGGAGTGGATCGGCATGGGCGCGCTGATCATCGGAGGCTGCTGCGCCTCGGGGCCGGAGCACATCGAGGCGCTGCGCCCCGTCGTCAAGGGCTGATCTCCTCCAGCGGGCCGTCCCCGGCGGCGACCGAGACGTCGGTCTCCACGTCGGATGGGTTGCCGTCACCCTGCGCCAGCCGTCCGATGGGGATGGCGGGCATGGTGCGGATGTGTGCGCCCACCCTGACGCCGAGCTCGAGTGAGAAGCGGGCCGCGCCGTCGTTGTCGGGAGACCTGACTATGGCCACGAAGTCGTACTCGCCGAGCACGGCGTACATGCCGAGCACCATGGTGTCGTCCGTCTCGACCTCGGACGAGATCCTGTGCAGGCTCTCGGCGTCGGCGAGCAGCTTCTCCCTGCCTTCGGGTGTGAGGGTCAGCGTGAGGATGTAGGATGGCATAGAGCACCTCCGTGTCGCTGGGCGGGTCGCTTCGTGTCCACATTGTACTCCCATGAGGCCGGGAAGAATGCAGCCCCAACCCCGGGGCTGTACGCCTGCGTGCTCCTGGTCTCCGCCGCGACGCTGCTGTTCGAAATAGCCCTGACCCGCATCTTCGCGGTCACCCAGGGCTACCACTTCGCCTTCCTGGCGATCAGCCTCGCCCTGCTGGGGTTTGGCGCGAGCGGCACGGCGCTGGCGCTCGTCCCGAGACTGGCGTCGCGGGACATCAGGCCCATCGTCGCCGGCGCGGGGCTGCTGTTCGCCGTCACGTCGACCGGCGGGCTGTACGCGACCAACGTGCTGCCGTTCGACGCGTACACGCTGCTGTGGGAGCCCCGCCAGTTAGCGTACCTGGCTCTCTACTACCTCGCCCTGGCGGTGCCGTTCTTCTTCGCCGGCTCGATAGTCGGGGCCTGCCTCGCGCGGCACCCATCGCGCGCCGGGGTGCTCTACGGCACGAACCTGGTCGGCGCGGGAATTGGCTGCCTGCTGTCCGTAGTGTTTCCGCTCGTCGTCGGCTCGGCGGGCTCGGTCGTGGCGGCGGGGGTCATCGCCCTGGTGGGGGCGGCGGCGATGGCCGGGCGCGACTTGCGGCGTCCCGCCTGGCTGGTCCCGGGCGTGCTCGGCGCGGCGGCGGTGGCGGCTGCCGTCGTGCTGGGAGTGACAGATCTGAAGCTGTCGCCGTACAAGGCCGTCAGCCAGGCGCTGCGGCACGAGGGGGCCGAAGAGGCCTGGAGCAGGTGGAATGCATTCTCACTCGTTGAGGTGATCGAGAGCGGCAGCATCCACGCCGCGCCGGGACTAAGCTTCGCGTACAAGGGAGTCCTGCCGCCGCAGACCGCCCTGGCGGTCGACGGCGACAACCTGAGCCCGATGAGTGCGGTCCCGCCCGAGCAGGCCGAGTTCGCCGGGTACATGCCGACTTCCCTCGTCTACCGGCTGGCAGAAGGACCAAGCGCGCTGGTGATCGAGCCCGGCGGCGGGCTCGACGTGCTCACCGCCCTCCGCAACGGCGCGGAGTCGGTGACGGCGGTCATCTCGAATCCGCTGGTCGTAGAGGCGGTGGGTGAGCGGTTTACGGACCAGGTGGCGGGCGTGCTGGGGAGGACGCGGGTGACGGTCGTTGGCGAGGGCGCGAGGAGCTACCTGAGCCGCACGGACGAGCGGTTCGACGTTATACAGGTGAGCCTCGCCGACTCCTTCAGGCCGGTGCTCGCGGGCGCGTACGGCGTGTCGGAGAACTACCTCTACACCGTCGAGGCGTTCGAGATCTACTACAACCGTCTCGCGCCCGGCGGCATCCTGTCGGTCACGCGCTGGGCCCAGACCCCGCCGAGCGAGGGCGTAAGGGTAGTCGCGGTAGCCGTCGAGGCGCTGGAGCGGCATGGTGCGGAGCCGGGCGATCACATCGCCGTGATCCGTAGCCTCCAGACGGTCACGCTGATCGTAAAGCGGTCGCCGCTGAGCGAGGCAGACATCGATGTTGTGCGCGGGTTCGCGGACGCGCTCCAGTACGACCTCGTCTACCACCCGGGCATAGCGCCTTCGGACCTGAACAGGTTCAGCGTGCACCCTACACCGGCATACCACGACACGGTGTCGGCCATACTGGACGCCGGCGCGAGGGAAGAATTCTACGACGGCTACAGCCACGACATCTCGCCCGTCAGCGACGACCGGCCCTTCTACTTCCACCTGTTCAGGTGGTCGCAGACGCCGGAGATACTGGGCAGCCTCGGCAGGACGTTCCAGCCCTTCGGCGGCGCGGGGTTCCTGATAGTGCTGGGCAGCCTCGTGGTAGCGATAGTCGCCGCGGGTGCGTTCATCCTCCTGCCGCTGCTCTTCCGCCGGGACGTGCCGAACGGCGGCACTGAGGCGAGTGCGGTCGGGAGGCTCTGGCCCTTCGTATACTTCGCCGGGCTCGGCCTGGGGTTCCTGTGGGTGGAGATACCGCTGCTGCAGAGGTTCATCCTGTACCTCGACCAGCCCACCTACGCCTTCGCGACCGTGCTGTTTGGCGTGCTGGTCTGGTCGGGCGTAGGCAGCCTCGCATCCGACCGGCTCACCGTGCCGATGGCCGCCGTCGTCTCGGCCGTGGCGGCCCTGTCGGTCCTCTACGCATTCGGGCTGCCGATGCTGTTCGACGCGACCCTGGGTCTGCCCCTCGCGGGAAGGCTCGCCGTCAGCGTCGCGCTGCTGGCGCCGCTAGGCATCGCGATGGGCATGCCGTTCCCCCGCGCCATCCGCACGCTGGGCGAACAGGCGCCGGCGTTGGTCCCGTGGGCGTGGGCCGTCAACGGCTCGACGTCCGTCATCAGCGCCATCCTCGCCACGGTGCTCGCGCTCTCCTTCGGCTTCACCTGGGTGATACTCGGCGGCGCAGCGGCGTATTTGACCGCCGCCGCAGCCGCCCAGGTCTGGGTGGGCAGGACTCGTACTCGCTCGACCTAGGCTTGGCCAGGAAGCTCATTGGGGTGACTCCTCCCGTTCGGCCTGAGCAACGTTATGCCCGGTGCCCGCGCCGTGCGTGGGTGGTCAGTAGTTGCCGCGCAGCCATTGCAAGTACGTTCGCCCTGAGCCTGTCGAAGAGCCTGCCCTGTATGTCAAGCTCAACCTTAGCAATAGTGCTGTGGGCATCGCGATGCCCACAGCACTAGCGAATGCGAAGTGAGAGGTCACTATGACACGATAGGGGTCGCGATGTGTGGCCCAAGCCTGCCCTGCCATAAGTGGCCTGGTACGGAACTGCCCACACCGCAACCCCTGGGGGACTTGTCCGTCGCTGGATTCAAGGGTGCCACCCTGGCTCGATCTCCTCGCAGGAGTGCGCAGACACGTCCCTAGGGAGACTCTACCACAAGGAGGGGCGGTATGACGACGATCATCGGTATAGACCCTCACCCCGGACACCACGCCGCGGCGGCACTGGATAGCCGGGGGCAGGTGCGAGATGTCAGAGAGTTCTCGAACGATTCGGACGGGTTGGAGTCCTTCATATCTTGGGCAAAGAGCCTGGGCTGCGACCGGCTGGCCGTGGAAGGTCCCACACAGACCTTCTTCACTCCGTGGCTGAGGCGCTGTATGGGTGATGGCATGGACGTTGTCCCCATACCTACTCAGCAAGTGGTTGAGCGACGCGGGCATCGGAAGACCGACCCTCACGATGCGGTGCTGGTGGCCCGCGTACTGCAGGCCGAACCGACTCGTCCTGCGGTCAGAGCTCCGGCATGGCTTCGGCAAATGCAGGAACTCACCCGCACCCGCAGGCACCTGGCCCAGCAACTCCAAGCCAACAGGATGCGCCTGGGAGACATGCAGACGCCATCGGCAAGAGAGAGTTTGGAGCGTGTCGTCGATACGTTGGAGCAGGAGCTGAATACACTGGAGGGGCAGATCGACCAGATGGTCCAGTCCGTGGCCCCAGGGCTGCTGGACCTTCAAGGCGTGGGACCTGTCATAGCCGGGTTGCTGTTGGCCGAGGTTGGGGACATCGAACGCTTCAAGACCCAGCACCACTTTGCCAGCTACTGCGGAGCGGCGCCCGTCCCGCGCGAGAGCGGAGCGAGCAAACATGCACGAGTCAATCGAGGCGGCAACCGACGTCTCAACTGGGCTATACACATCATCGCTCGCACCCGTCTGCGTATAGACGAAGCGTCCAAGGCCCTCGTGGCTCGCAAGGAACAAGAAGGCAAGACTCACAGGGAGGCCATACGGGTCCTCAAGACCTACCTGGCTCGCCAGATCTACCGTGAGATGAAAGAAATGTTAACGCCAACACCAGAACTCGCCACAGTGTCTTGACATACAAGGTTCCGTACTTGATACGGGGGCAGTGCTCCGCCGGTCAAACCCCTGTCTTGAGTCGCGCGCATGTGGGGCCGTGGACACCGAACGATGAACGTCAACTGGGACAAGCAGCTACAATGGCTCTCCAAAGCAATAGTCGACCCTGGCGCAGCGGAGTGGAGGCCCCACCCATTCCGCTCTTGAGACCCTTCGACCGGCTCAGGGCGAGCGGAATGCCCCACCCCTCAACACGGACAGCGACTACCAGGAGCGTCTCTAATGGGAACGATGAAGGCAGGGCTGTACGACGGCGAGAAGATGAGACTGGCGGAGGCGCCGAGGCCGGAGGTCGGCCCGGGTGATGCAGTCGCGCGAGTCCGTTGCACGGGGATATGCGGGTCCGACCTGCTCTTCTACGCACGGAACACGACGCCCGACACGATGCACATCGGCCACGAGATCGCCGGCGAGGTGGTCGAGGTCGGAAAGGGTGTCGACCCGGGCCTGGTCGGCCGCCGGGTGGCCATCGAGAACATCGGCCAGGGCAACGCCTGCGGTCGCTGCTGGTTCTGCCGCTCAGGCCAGTTCGTGCAGTGCACGGACCGCGATCCGCCCCGCGGCGGCGGCTACGCCGAGTTCATAGCAAGGCGCGCCGCCGGATGCTACCCGATCCCCGACAGCATATCGTGGGAGGCTGCCGGACTCGTGGAGCCGCTCGCGGTATCCGTACACGGCGTCCGCAGGGGGCAGATGGCCGGAGGGGAGACGGTGCTCGTACTGGGCGCAGGCAACATCGGGCTGACGTCGGTGGCCGCAGCCCGCGCGATGGGCGCCGGCAAGGTGCTGGTCACCGCTCGCCATCCCCACCAGGCTGAGATGGCCCTGAGCCTGGGAGCCGACGAGGCGCTGCCTTCCGAGTCCGACGACCTGGCGGAGCGGGTCGAGGCCGCCACCGACGGCAGGGGCGCAGACCTCACGCTGGAGAGCGTCGGCGGCTACGTGAGCACGACGGTCGACCAGGCGGTCCGGCTGACGCGGACCCAGGGGCGCATCGTGATACTGGGCGGATTCCATGAACCGGTCACCATCGACCTGCTCGCGCCGCTGCAGAAGGAGCAGTCGATCATCTTCTCGTCGTGCTACAGCCTCCTGGACGGCAAGCACGACTACGAGATCGCCATCGACCTTCTAGTCTCACGCAGGGCGGTCCTCGATGCCATGGTGACCCACCGCTTCCCGTTGGAGCGCATCGGCGAAGCCTTCGAGACCGCTTACGACAAGACCAGCGGCTCGGTCAAGGTCCAGATCCACCAGTAGCCATTTGGAGTGGTGTGACACGGGCGGCCTGGCTCCCTGGCAGGGCGAGAGCCCCCATCCCCCGTATCGAGTACGGGGCAAGCTCTTCGACTGCGCTCAGGACAGGCTCAATCTTCCCCCTCGGGAGACCTTTGAACAACCTGTTATTGCGCGCCCATATAGTCGTCGTTCCTGCGGAGGCAGGAACCCAGAGGGGCGAGGGGAGGGGTCTCCTCCCGGCGCCACTGCCTTATGCAAAGGTCTCCTCGGGGGGAAGAGGCGGAGCCGCACCCGTGCAGGCTTCAGCCGTCGTTGGCGAAGCGCGGCATGACCTTTGCGGCGAAGGTCTCCAGGTTCCGCAGGGTCTTGCGTAGCGGCATCCCCATGTGGGTGAACTCGACCAGCAGATAGTCCAGGCTGCACACCTCCTGCAGCTCCTGCACCCTCTCCACGACGTTCTCCGGTGAGCCCACGAGCAGGGTGCGCGGCTCCAGGAAGTCCCAGTCGAGCTGCACCTCGGGGGCCAGGACCTCGCCCGGATTGGTGAAGACCTGCCTGCCGCGGAAGGGGTCGTTGAAGATGAATGCGGACATGATCCCCTCTTCCGCGTCCCGCCGCGCTTCCTCCATCGAAGGGGCGACGTACGTGGAGCGCATGACCGCCTGGTCCTCCCCCAGGGCAAACGGCCGGCCCTCCGTCTCGCTCCTGACCTGGGCGTACAGCTCCATTCGCTGCCTGATCCTGAGAGGCGGGGGCTGCCAGTAGCACGCCTTCAGCCCAAGCTCGGCGGCGGTCGTGACGGAGCGGTCGGTGGAGACGGTCATCCACAGTGGGGGGTGCGGCTCCTGGAAGGGCCTGGGCGTCACCCGCAGCTTCGTCACCCTGTCACCGTCCTGCCAGGCGGGGTCCGACGGGTACTTCGGATGTGAGAAGACCGTGTCGTCGACGGGGAACGTGTAGTTCTCCCCCTGGTGCGAGAAGTACTCGTTGGTCCAGATCTCTCGCACTACCTCCACCGTCTCCTGGAACAGCACCCTGTTCTCCCTGTCTTTGCGCGGGTCGGCGTTGGGATGGAACTGGGGGCCCTCGTAGGGCCAGATGCCCCTGCCGAAGCCGACCTCCACGCGGCCGCCGGTCATGTTGTCCAGCATGGCGAGGTCCTCGGCGAGCCGTATCGGGTGCCACCACGGGGCTATGTTCGCCATCTGTCCGATGCGAATCCTCGACGTCCGCGCCGCGAGGTCCGCGCCGAGCAGGATGGGGTTCGGCAGATCGCCCACTCCGTACGGCCCGAAGTGGTGCTCTCCAAGCCACATGGCCTCGAAGCCAAGCTCCTCCGCCAGGATGGTCTGCTGCCTGAGGTTGTCGATGAATTCCGAGGGCGTGGCCGCCTCGCCGGCAGACCCCGCCACAGTGGTGAACGCCGCGAATCTCATGCCCTGACCTCCCCTCTAGCCGGCTCGACAGCACTATTAGGGCGATGCTCGACGACAGGAATCGACGGGCCTGTTACGCTGTGGGCCACGATACTACACGGAGCGGCGCCGTGCCATCAGGCAGCAATCGGGGTCTGGTCCAGACTGTGCTCGGGCCCGTACATCCATCGGAGCTGGGTGCGACCACCACCCATGAGCACCTGTATTTGGACTTCTCGTTCATGTACCGTCCGGCCCAGGACTCGCCGCGTCCGGAGCTGGCGGATGCGCCCATAACCCTGGAGAACCTCGGGTGGATACGGCGCAACTACTACAGCAACCGCTTCAACCTGCAGCTCATGGACGTGGATACGACCATCGGGGAGCTTGGGAAGTATAGGGAAGCGGGCGGCGGCGCGATTGTGGATGCGACCACCGCGCAGATCGGCCGCGATCCGGAAGCGCTGGCCCGGATTTCGCGTGAGTCGGGCGTTCACGTCATCATGGGCTCGGGCTTCTATGTCGATGCGACCCACCCGGAAGACATGGACGAGCGGACCGGGGACGACCTGGCGCGGGAGATCATCGGGGACATCGTCGATGGCGTAGGCGTCACCGGAGTAAAGGCGGGCATTATCGGGGAGGTCGGCTGCACGTGGCCCCTGGCGCCGAACGAGCTCAAGTCCCTGTCGGCGGCGGCAGTCGCCCAGGGAGAGACGGGCGCCGCGATTTCGGTCCACCCCGGGCGGCATCCCGACGCGCCGCTGGAGATACTGGAGCTGCTTGCGGACCGCGGCGCGGACATATCCCGCGTGATCATGGGGCACATGGACAGGACCGTGTTCGAGTTCGACGCGGTCCGGGGCATCGCCGCTTCAGGCTGCTATCTTGAGTGGGACCTGTTCGGCAACGAGGGGTCGTACTATCCCCTCGCCGAGATCGACATGCCCAGCGACGCCCAGAGGCTGGACTTCATCAAGCTCGCCGTCGACGCCGGCTATTCAGACCGGGTCGTCATCGGCCAGGACATCGCCACCAGGCACCGGCTCGTGAAGTACGGCGGACACGGCTACGGCCACATCCTCGAGAACATCGTTCCCAAGATGCGCCGCAAGGGCTTTTCCGAAGACGCGATTCGAGCCACTACCGTGGACAACCCGGCCAGGATACTCGCCCTCGACGCCTAGCAGGCGTCACAGCAAGCAGGGCAAGTGTCCGGCCTCTTCCCCCCGAGGGGGAAGATTGAGATGGGGGCTCTCGCCCTGCCGAGGGACAAGGCTGTCTATGTCACGCCAGGTTTGAACAGTTACAAGGCAGGCTGCCCTAAACCGGAGGGCGGTCGAGGCCGTGGATGCCCCGGTAGTCGCTTGCCGGAGGCGACTGCCAGCCTTCAAGAAGCTCCGGGCGAGGCTGGTAGACCTCGACGCCGAGCGGGTGGCAGGTGTCGATGGGGTCGCCCTCGTCTTCGCCCCAGACCTGGACCGACAGGTCGCCGTGGGGGCAGGTGGAGATGGCGCACAGCAGGTCTATCTCGGCGAAGAACTCGAAGAAGTCCCCCTGTCTCGCCGGCGAGGGCTTCACGAAGTAGCGGTCGTCCCTGGTCAGGCCGGTCACCTGGAATATGTTGAGCACGTCGTGGACGTCGCTCTCGTCGAGGTGGTACGGGGCGACCGCACGCACCAGGTTCGAGTGGCAGCAGAAGTCGAAGTCCTCGCCGTTCAGCAGCTTGTGGACGTACGGGTCGCAGCGGGTGCCCAGCAGGTCGTGGCATCCCGCCCCGTCCTCGTCCAGCGGGTAGTCCACGGTGTCGCCGGTGATGGTGAGCATGGGCCGCAGGTACGGCAGGCACGACCACAGCCGGTCGAACGTGCTGACGTGGGCCCGGTGCAGCTGCTTGGTGCGGGCCGCCCAGAACCGCTCGCGGGGGTTGTTCAGGTTCCACGCGTTGAAGTCGGCGACCTGCGCCCCTTCGACCACGACGATGCGGCATATCTGGCCCGCCAGCACCGGCCAGGCCCTGCCCGACCGAACCGGCACCACGAACCGGTCGACCAGGGTCCGCGTATTCGTCTCTCGCCCCAGCCGTCCATAGAACTCCCGGTCGACGTCAATGGGGCTCCCAGGCTTGGGCTGGTAGATCACTCTAGGTGCTGGCATAGGTCCCTCCGTTCGGAACCACCATGGCCTGGCAGGCCACATGAGTTTACGAGAATGGCGTCGTCTCCTGGCAAGGCCGAGGCCGACCCCGCCCCAGGTCCCTCGGCAGAGCCTCGGGACGACATAGTGGGACTCACTATTGGCGCTCCCTGGTGAAGGGTACGAACCTGACTGCGCCCTGGTTTAGCCTGATGTACTCGTCGCCCCTGCGCTCGATGAGCCAGAGGGTCTGGACGGCGCCCGGGGGGCCGACGGGGATGACCATCTTGCCGCCGTCGGCGAGCTGCTGCAGCAGGGGTGGAGGCACGTGGTCGGGCGCGGCGGTGACGATGATGCCGTCGAAGGGCGCCTCATCCTCCCAGCCGAAGTAGCCGTCGCCCAGCCTGAGATTGATGCCGCCGTAGCCGAGCCTCTCGAGCTTGGCCGCGACTTCTGTGGCCAGCGACGGGATGATCTCGATGCTGTAGACGTGGTCGGTGATCTCGGCCAGCACGGCCCCCTGGTAGCCCGACCCGGTGCCGATCTCCAGCACCCGGTCGCTCGGCTCCAGGTCCAGCAGGTCGGTCATCAGGGCGACGATCAGCGGCTGGGATATGGTCTGGCCGTCGTTGATGGGCAGCGCCCTCTCCAGGTATGCGAGCTCCCTGTCGCGGGGGAGCACGAACTCCTCCCGGCGGACGGTGCTCATCGCCTTCAGCACCCGCGAGTCGGTGATGTCGTCGTTGTCCGCGTAGGCGGCGACCATGGCGAAGCGGCGTACCGTGAATTCATCGTCGGGCGCGGGAGTCGGTCGGGCCTGTGCCGGCTCGGCCGTGTCGGGCGAGCAGGCGGCGGTCAGGGACACGGCAATGACCAGGGCCGCCAACGCTAGACGCGGCGCGGCCCAGGGTGCTCGTGCGCCCCCCGCATGGTGCCGCATGGCGCGGTCAGGTCCTCTGGCGCCAGTCCGTGCCGAGCCTGTCGAACCGCCGGTAGAGGTCGGCCACGGCCTTGTCGGCGATGGGCATGTCGTTCTCGACCAGCTTCACGTTGGACACCACGTGGTCGGGGTTGTGGGTGCCGACTATGATCGTGTCGATCTCGGGGCGGGCGAGCACGAACCCCATCGCGAGGGTGAAAGGCGCGTCGGGAGCGCCGTCTACGGGGCCCTCCTCGATCATCGCGAGGTAGCGGTCGAAGTACTCGTCGCCGTAGGAGTGCTGGCTCTCGTCCTTGCCCCAGACGCCGTTGGCGACGGGGCGCTTGATGATGAGACCAACCCCGTGTTCCTCGACGGCGTCCAGCAGCCCCTTGGTGCGAGCGTGCTGCTCGACGAGATTGTAGCTGGTCTGGAGCGTGTCGAACCGGCCGCTCTCGACGGCCCACATCGCCTCCTCGTTGTCGCCGCTGTGGCCGATGAAGCGCGTCTTGCCGGCGTCCCTGGCGCGCTCCAGGGCCTCGATCACCTCGCCCTTCTCCAGCTCATCCATCGGGCAGGTGTGAATCTGCACGAGGTCGACGTAGTCGGTCCTGAGCCGCTTCAGGCTGCGGTCGATGCTCTCCTCGATGACGGCGGCGGTCCACGGCTCGCCGGACGCGCCGCCGGTGACGTGGCCGGCCTTGGTGGCCAGGTAGTACTCGCTGCGCCTGCCCGCGACGGTGCGGCCCATCATCTCCTCGGTCTCGCCGTAGCATGCGGCCGTGTCGAGGAAGTTGATTCCGTTGTCCAGCGCGTTGTTCAGCACCCTGGCCGTGGCCTCCACGTCGCTGTAGGCATAGTCGTGGCGGGGTATCTCGGCCAGCCCGAGCCCCAGCACGCTCACATTCATTCCGGTCTTGCCCAGCTCCCTCATTTCCATGGTGGTGGCCTCCTCTGTTGTTGTTGCAAGTGGAAGTGCTTAGGTCTGGCGCGGGTGGCTCGGCCTCTTCCCCCCGAGGGGGAAGATTGAGATGGGGGCTCGCGCCCTGCCGAAGAGCAAGCTGTCCATGTCACATGCTACGGCATCGGGCCGCGGGTCCAGGACGCCATCTCCTGGCGCAGGTCGGGGTCCATGCCCCGCTCCAGGGCGGCAACGGCGTTGTCGATGTGCCCCGCGTTGCGCGCGCCTATCAGCACGGCGGTCACGTCCGGGTGCGTCATCGCCCAGGCCATTGCAAGCTGTATCGACGGGATGCCCAGCTCGGCCTCCTTCTCCTTGAGCAGGTCGAGTATGCGGAAGTTGCGGTCGGAGAAGTACTGGTCGGCGTGGCCTGGCATGATGTGGTACCTGCTGCCCTGGGGCCACTTCGCGGGGTCGCGGTCGTACTTGCCGGTGAGGAATCCGGCGGCCAGGGGGCTGTATGCGGTGACTGCGGCCCCTTCGCGGCCCGCCAGGGGCAGCAGGTCGTCCTCGATGTCCGGCGCTGCGAGGCTGTACGGGAGCTGCAGCACATCGAACCGGGGCCAGCCGTGCCGGTCGCTCGCCGCCAGCGACTCCTCGACCTGCGCGGCCGTGTGGTTCGATGCGCCGATAGCCCGCGTGAGGCCCGCCGACACCTGCTCGGCCATTGCGCCGAGGGTCTCGTCGACCGGCACGTCGTCGTAGTGCCTGTGGAGCTTGTATATGTCGACGCGGTCGGTCTGGAAGTGGTCGAGGCTCTGGGCGAGGGTGGCGGCGATGTTCTCGGCGCTGCCGCCGGAGCCGACCTTGGTGCACAGGGTGATCTCGTCCCTGCAGCCCCGCGCCGCCATCCAGCGCCCGATGATCTTCTCGGACGAGAACATCTCCAGGGTGGTCTCGCGCTGGTCGTCGGTGCCGTAGACGCGCTTGCGGGTCTCGAAGGACTGGCCGCCTCCGTACAGGTCGCCCGTGTCGAAGAAGGTGACGCCCCGCTCGACGGCGTAGTCCATCACCCGCCAGGAGGTCTCCTCGTCCACCTCCCGGCCCCAGTTGCCGCCGCCCAGCCCGATGGGGCTGATGGTCACGCCGGACGCTCCTACGGGCAGGTCTTCCATCGTTCATCCCCGGCAGTGGTGTCGGGGCTAAGCATAAGTGAGACCAGCTTCCCAGTCCATCCCTCAGGGCTTGGGTAACTGTCCAGTCTCCAAGAGTTGAGAGTTCTACGCGAATGTCATTCCGAACGCAGTGAGGAATCTAAGAAGTTGGCCCAGGGCCGGCCCCGCGTGCGCAGGGACTGCAAATTGAGAATCTACGGGCTTGGCACTGGAAGCCGCCCGCTAGAGCCCCGGAAGCCACTGGGCGAATGCCGTACCAGGGTAGATTTGAATATCTTAATATCAGGCTTGACTTTATCAACTCAGTGGAGTATCTTGGAGCATCATAGTTGAGACATGAGTGGATGATGGCTGTGAATGACTGGAAGGATCTGACCGACCTTACTCGGGGCGAGCGGATCGTCGTGGAGCGGGTGCGGCTGCGGGACAGCGGCATCGCCATCGAGGGTGAGTTCGAGCCTCCGGACCTGGCCCGCCTGTCTGCGGAGGACCAGGTATTCGTGATGACGTTCGTGCAGGTCCACGGGTCGATCAAGGAGATGGAGCGCCTCTTCGGCATCAGCTACCCGACGGTGAAGAACCGGCTCAACCGCATTTCGAGCCAGCTTGCGCTGGTTGAGGTGGTGCCTCCTAGCTCGCAACCCGCCGAGTCTCCGGCTGCGGGGCCCCGGTCGACTGACGTACTGGACAGCCTTGAATCCGGCGAGATCGACGTCGAGGAGGCGTTGAGGAGACTCTCGTGATTATGCTGCCGCCGGCGCTGTTGAGGGTCCGGGTCCAGAGCGCGGAGAGCCGACGCCGGCTCTGGATACCGGTATTCCTGCTGTGGCCGTTCGCGGCCATCATGTTTGCGCTTGCGATGCCGGCCTGCGCGCTGGTCGCGGCTCTCTTCTGGCGCAGGGGGCTGGGCCGCCCCGTCCTCTTTGCACTCCCGTGGCTGCTGTACCTGGCGTGCTCGCTGCGGGGGTTGCGCGTCGACGTCGCGAGCGGCGGCAGCCGGGTGTTCATCTCCATCGACTAGGGAAGGGGGACAGCAATGACCGGCGGAAGGCGAAGAATCCTAGACGTGCTCTCCATGACCGACGGACGGCGGAGAATTCTCGACATGCTCTCGGAGGGGAAGATAACCGTGGACGAAGCCGAGCGTCTTCTGAAGGCGCTAAACGGCGGCAGTCACCCCGAGGACCGGGTGGGGGATGCGACCGAGGGGCGTCTGAATCCCCTGGACCGGCTCGGTGAGTCCCTGGCCAGCGAGCTTGAGAACAGCGTTCGGGAGAAGGTCACCGTGGTGCTGGGCGAAAAGGACCAGGCACCCGTTCACGACGACACGTTCGAGGTGGGTGACAGCCCGCGTCTTCACGTACAGAGCTTCAAGGGCCTCGTGCGGGTGACCGCCGGCGAGCCCGGTTCGATTCGAGTGCGGGCGAAGTTGAGCGACCCTCGCACGGTCGAATACAGCGCCGTGCAGCAGGGCGACACCATCAAGGTCGAGGCTTCCCCCAGGGGGCGTTCGAGTGGGTTCCTGTCCGGGCTGTTTGGGAGCAACTTCGGGCTCAGCATCGAGGTAACCGCCCCCAACGCAACGGAGCTTGACCTGACGGCCACCAACGGGCTGGTGGAGGTCGACGGGATGAAGCGGGGAGGGACGATACTGACCTCCAACGGGGCTGTGCGGGTGGCAGACTTGGAGGGCGAGCTGAGCGCGACCACGGGAAACGGCACGATTACGGTCAAGGGGTTCCAGGGCTCCGCGAAGCTCACATCATCGAACGGCCCCATATCCATCGAAGATGGCCAAGGCGGCTTCGAGGTGCAGTCGAGCAACGGCGCCATCACGCTCCAGGGCGATCTCGAGCCCGGCAGCCGCAACAGTCTGGCCACCTCGAATGGGGGCATCAAGGTTGCCCTCGAAGGCGAACCGAGCCTGAGGCTGACGGCAAGCACTGTGAATGGGCGGGTCAGGTGCGAGATACCGGGATTCGTCGCGTCGGAGGACAGTCATCATCAGAGACCCCGCCGGCATGGCGGCCGGGCCCGGAAGCTGGAAGGGACCGTGGGCGAAGGCGAGGCGGAGTTGGTTGCGCAGACCGTGAACGGCACCATTACTGTCCGGCAGGCGGGCATCGACGAATCGGAGGAGTGACATGAGCGAAAACAGGAGACGCGTGCTGGAGATGCTGGCGGAGGGCAAGGTGTCCGTCGAGGAGGCAGAGCGCCTGATCGGGCTGGTCGACGAGGACGCCGCCGCGGCGAGGGCTCCGCAGGAGGTGCTGCCCCCGCGCAAGGGACCGGCCAGGTACTTGCGGGTGGTGGTGGACTCGAACGGGTCGGGTTCGCACGTGGACGTGCGAGTGCCGCTCGCGCTGATCAAGGCGGGAGTCAAGCTGCACACGCTGGTGCCGGGCAATGCCGCGGAGGGAATCAACAAGGCCCTGAAGGACCACGGCATCGACGCCGATGTCCACAACCTGCGGGCGGAGGACGTGGAGCAGCTTATCGACGCCCTGAGCGAGCTGGAGGTACACGTCCAGGACGGAAGCGACAGCGTGCGCGTCTACTGCGAGTAGCAGGCGATCAGATGACAGTCTTGGGATAGGTCGTTGCTGGTGCCCTAGGAAGGGGAGAGGGTGGGGACATGAGCCTAGCCGTTGGCCTGAAGGGTAAGGCGCTCAGCATCACCTACGGCCACCGCCGCCTGTTCGGCAAACCCTCCTTCGTACTCCTCTGGAGCGGCCAGGCCGTCTCATACTTCGGCGACGCCTTCTTCAACCTCGCCGTCATGTGGGTCGTCTGGTCGGAGACACAGTCGACCCTGCAGACCGCCATCATCCAGGCCGTCTGGCACATCCCCGACGTCATCTTCGCGCCCCTCGCCGGAGTCCTTGCCGACCGCTGGGACCGCAAGGCCATCATGGTGACCACCAACGTCGCCGCCGCCGCAGTCGTGGGAGCCGTGGTCCTGGTAATCGTCGTGGTCGGCCACCTGCCGCCGGTCGTCGCATTCGTCGCCATCTTCAAGCTGAACGGCCTGACCACGTTCATGAACCCGGCCCGCGCTTCCATCATGCCCTCGGTCGTGGGGCGCGACCTGCTGACCACGGCCCAGGGCCTCTTCTCGACCGCAAGGGAGACGGCGCAGCTCGTCGGCAGCGCAGCCGCCGGGCTGCTGATAGCCGCGGCCAACGCCGTGTGGGCGCTGGTGATAGACGCCGCGTCGTTCGCGTTCGTTGCGCTGTGCATCGCAATCGCCCGCCTGCCAGGAAGGGCTGCCCAGTCTGGCGCCCCCGGCGAGGCGCGCCCCGGGCTCTCCCCAATGTCGGTCGCCAGTGACCTGCGAGAAGGCTGGCGGACGGTCGCGGGGCTGCCCGTCGTTCGAGCGCTGCTCTGGCTCGGCGTCCTCATCAACGTCGGCTCCTTCATCGGCCCCCTGTGGCCGGCCCTCGTGCAGGAGCAGTTAGGCGGCGGGGCCGGCGCCTTTGGAGTGATCCTCGCCGTTTCCACAGCCGGAGGCATAGTGGCCGGCTTGATTGCGGGACCACTGGAGCGGAGGTTTGGCGCGGGCCGCATACTGGCATCCGGCTGGACCCTGTCGGGCATGTGTGGCCTTGGCATAGCGGCATCCACATGGCTGCCGGTCACAATCGTCCTTGAGTTCTTCGAGACGATTGGTGTCGTGGCCAGCATGGTCGCCAGCAGCGCGATCATGATCACGGCCGTACCCGAGGAGTACCGCGGCCGGGTCTTCGGCATGTTCCGCAGCCTGTCCGTCATACTCCTCCCTGCCAGCGCTCTCGCTGGCGGCCTGATCGCCGAGTTCGTGGAGATATGGGTCATGTTCGCCGCCGCCGGGGCCTTGACGCTATCCTTGGCAATGGTGGCTTGGGCAAATTCCCATGTCAGAACAGCGCGCATTTAGGAGTACGGTGATGGTCTGTTCGCCCTTGCAATCTGCAAGACTATGGGCTGGTCGAAAGCACGTCTAGAACTGCTATCAGAGTGCGGCTCCATGACTAATGCAGCGGGCATACCGGTATTGGAGGTTGGCGGGCTGAGCAAGGGCTACCGGGACGGGACTTGGGCCAACCGTGACATTAGCTTCACCGTTGGCGAGGGGGAGCTGCTGGGAATCCTGGGGCCGAACGGCGCGGGCAAGACTACCCTGGTACGGCAGATCACGACGGAGCTTCTCCCCACGTCGGGTAAGGTCCGGGTGATGGGCTACGACGCCGTGTCCGAGCCGACGCGCGTCAAGGGTGTGGTGGGCACCATCCCGCAAGAGGCAACGCTGTATGGGGAACTCTCGGTGTGGCACCATCTTCGAGCTTTCGGTAGGTTTCATGGCTTGTCCAGGAAGGACTCTCGCGCTCGCGCGGACGAGCTGGTCGAGGCGCTCCGGCTCGGCAACCATCGGAACAAGCTCCCCGGCGAGCTGTCCGGGGGCCTCCGCCGGAGAGTTCTGGTCGGCATCGCCGTGCTTGCCCGCCCGCCGCTTCTGGTGTTGGACGAGCCGACCACCGGACTCGATCCGCAATCGAGGCGCGAGCTATGGGCCGTGGTAGCCCAGTACAAGGCCAGCGGCACGTCGGTGTTGCTCACCACTCACTACATGGAGGAGGCGGAAGCGTTGAGCGACCGCGTTGGCATCATCAACGAAGGTCGTATGCTGGCCATGGACTCCGTCGACGCCCTTCGCAGTGCTCACGATTTGGAGTTCAAGGCGACGTTTCGCGACCACGCCGGGGAGATGCACACCATATACGGTGGCACAGCCCACGAGCTGAACGAGCGCCTGAGGAAACAGGGAATGGAGGAGTTCTCGATCTCAAAGGCCAATCTGGAGGACGTGTACCTGGCGCTGACTGGAGAGGGAATCCAAGATGACACGTAAGATTGAGTCTACCAATGTTCCCTTGGCGATGGACCTTCAGGTTACGGGACCGCTAAAGCTACTTGCCGACATCTCAACGGTAGTCGGGATCAGGACGCACAATAGCGCAAAGAATTGGACTTGGCTCATTGTTGGTGCGCTGGTCTTCCCGCTGCCCTTGTTCTACATGCTGCACGCCTATGTGGGTGACGACCCTGGTGCGACAATCAGAATCATAGCTGGGACGCTAGTGTTCAGCGTCTCATTCTCCACTGCAAACCAGGGCGCTCAACAGTACCTGGCCGAGCGTTTCAGCGGCAATCTGAAGCTGATTGTCACAGCACCCGTTTCCAAGTTCGCCTACGTCGCCGGAACCCTAGTACACTCTTCGGGGATCGGCGCCGGCTCAGTAGTTGCTATCCTTATGTTTGCGCTTATCTCAGGGATAGACATACATCCGACATGGACCTTCCTGCCTGTGATCCTGCTGGCCGTTCTGTTCTTGTCCGGGCTGGCCATGTTCATTACGGGCTTCGCAACTTCCCTCACGGTCGGAAGCATGATGGCAAATATAATAGGAATCATTCTGGCGATGGTCTCGCCCGTCTTCTTCACCATGGAGCAGGCCCCGCTGCTTCTCCGCTGGCTGGGTTATGTATCGCCCCTGAGGTATGCGGCCGACGGTCTATCAACCTCGCTTACAGGTGGGACCGACGTGTCGGTCGAGGTAGCGGTGCTTGCCGCATCAACGGTTGGGGCCATGTCCCTTGGGCTCTGGAGGCTTCCATGGAGGGAGAAGTAGGCTATTGGAGTCAACGTGTGATCGATGAATGAGACACATGGCACAGCGGTGCTGAAGGTTGGGGGGCTGAGCAAGCGGTACCGGGACGGGACCTGGGCGAACCGTGACATCTCGTTCGGCGTGGAACCGGGGGAGCTCGTCGGCATCCTGGGGCCGAACGGCGCGGGCAAGACGACGCTGGTGCGCCAGATCACGACGGAGCTCACACCCACGTCAGGGTCCGTTAGGGTCCTCGGGCGGGACGCTGTGTCGGACCCGGACTCGGTCAAGCCGATGCTGGGCGTGGTGCCGCAGGAGGCGAACCTGTACTGGGGGCTCACCGTGTTCCATCACCTGCGGCTCTTCGGGATGCTGCGGGGGCTGTCGCGGGGGGACGCGCGGGCAAGGACGGAGCACGTGATAGAGTCGCTGCGGCTGCGGGAACACAGGGACCGGCCCATCGAGGCGCTTTCGGGAGGGCTGAAGCGGCGGGTGCTGGTGGGAGTCGCGGCGCTGGCCCGCCCGTCGCTCATGGTGCTGGACGAGCCGACCACGGGCCTGGACCCGGAGTCGCGCCGGGACGTGTGGAGCTTCATACGGCAGTACAGGTCGGAGGGCACGACGGTGCTCCTGACGACCCACTACATGGAGGAGGCCGAGACGCTGGCCGACAGGGTGGCGATCATCCACGAGGGGCGGCTGATGGCGCTGGACACGGTGGACGGCCTGCGGGCGGCCCACGGGCTGGAGTTCAAGGTGACGTTCAGCCGCGGCGATGGACCGGACGAGCCCGAGACGATATACGGCGCCGACGATGGCTCGCTCGTGGAGCAGGTGCGGGCGATGGAAGTACGGCAGTACGCGGTGTCCAGGGCGAGCCTGGAGGACGTGTACCTCGCGCTGACGGGCTCGAAGGAGCGGCTCGATGGCGGCGAGTAGTCGGGGTCCGGCGCCGCTGTCGGAACCGCTGCGGACGGGCGGGATCGTGAAGTTCCTGTCGGACGTGGCGGTGGTGGCCGAGATCAAGCTGAGGTTGGCGGCTCGTGTGTGGCACTGGCAGCTGTTTGGGGTGCTGGCAATGCCGCTGCCGCTGTTCATCCTGACTTCGACCTTCGTGCCGGACGACCCCGCGGCGCTGCGCCGCATCATCGCGGGGACGCTGCTGTTCGGAGTCGCCTTTTCGATTGGCGTTCTGACGGGAAACCAGTTCGCGTACGAGCGCTTCGGGCAAGTACAGAAGCTCTTCGTGATGATGCCGGTGGCGAAGACGGCATATGTCGCTGGCTCGCTGGCGCACCTATTCGTGGTGGGCGCCGTGTCCGTGGTTGCGCTGTTCGGATTCGCGATGACGCGGGGCATAGACGTGCGGATAGCCTGGACGATCTTCCCCATGCTGGTCCTTGCGGTGCTGGTCATAATGGGGCTCGTCCTGTTCATTGTGAGCTTCGCACCCAGTCTGGACACGGCAAACATGGCGGCGAGCACTGTGGGCCTCCTGCTGGCCGTGATGTCCCCCGTCTACTACACGATGGAGCAGGCGCCGCTGCTGATCCGGTGGTTCGGCTACGTGTCGCCGCTCAGGTACGCCGCCGACGGCCTGTCGGCGTCGCTGTCGGGGAGCACGGACGTGATGTTCGAGATGGCGGTTCTGGCCGGATTCGCCCTCGTCGCGATGGCGCTGGGCCTGTGGAAGCTGCCCTGGCGCGAGACGTAGCTGTCAAGCGAAAGTCTTGGCAGTGGGGAAGGGAAGGCGGGTTTGAAACCCGCCCCTACGGGACCAGGACCGTTGGCATGTAGGCAGGTGCGTTGAATGCTCAGGGTGGCCGGCGTATTGACTGGGGGGTTGGGTTGTGCTGGAATGGGGCGGTAAGCCCACTCAAGGAGGGCGACCATGGCTGCCTATATCGCCAGGCGACTGCTCCTCGCATTCGTCACCATCTGGGCAATCAGCATCCTCTCGTTCATCATCATCGAGCTGCCGGAGGGCGACGCCGTCGACAAGTGGATGGACTGGGCCATGAGCCAGGGCGACACGTCCCACGACCCGGAGCTGGCCCAGTATTACCGCGAGTACCTGGGCCTCGACCAGCCCCAGTACATCCGCTACCTGAAGTGGGTGGGGAACCTGATGAGGGGCGACCTGGGGTACACGTTCGGGAGTGGGTACTACGCCAGCGGTGAGAAGCCCATCAAGTCGATCATCGGCGACCGGATCTGGATTACCATCGTGCTCACGAGCTTCACCATCATCGTGACGTGGACGTTCGCCATTCCGGTGGGCATCTATGCCGCGGTCAGGCAGCACAGCGTGGGCGACTACGTGTTCACGGTACTGGGCTTCACCGGTCTGGCCGTGCCGGACTTCCTGCTGGGCCTCGTGCTGATGTACGTCGGGTTCGCCTACTTCAACCAGAATGTCGGCGGGCTCTTCTCCGCGGACTACGTCAATGCGCCGTGGAGCCTGGCCAAGGCGTACGACCTGTTCCAGCACCTGTGGATCCCGGCAGTCGTGCTTGGCACGTCTGGGACGGCGGGGCTGATCAGGGTGATGCGGAACAACCTGCTGGACGAGCTCAGCAAGCCCTACGTCGTGACGGCCCGAGCCAAGGGCGTCAGGGCCTTCAGACTCGTGCTGAAGTACCCGGTGCGGGTGGCGATCAACCCGCTGGTGAGCACTGTAGGCTACCTGCTGCCATCGCTGGTCGGCGGCAGCGTCATAGTGTCGGTGGTGCTGAGCCTCCCGACGGTCGGCCCGATACTCCTGCGCGCCATCGTGCAGCAGGACCCCTACTTGGCGGGGTTCCTGGTGCTGCTCCTGGGTGTCCTGACGGTCATCGGCACCCTCATCTCCGACATCCTGCTGGCCGTGGTAGACCCCCGGATCAAGTTCTCCGGGCTGTAGGGAGACTTCACCCTCACCCCAGCCCTCTCCCGTCGAGGGAGAGGGGGTAAGAGAGGCCCCGCTAGGCGATTTCCAGGGGTTGCTGGACTATCTCGCCGGACTCGTGGATCAGGTAGGCGTTGATCTGCGGGTTGTCGTGGTCCTCGAGGGAGACGAGGATATAGTAGACGTCGTGGTAGCCGCTCTGCTGGGCCATGCGCACGTCGGTCTGGGAGGGGTACGCCGGCGAGTGGGTGTGCGAGTGGTAGAAGGCGACGAACTCCATGCCGTTCCGCTCCGAGTCCAGGTCGGCGTCTAGGAACTGCTGCGGGTCCATCATGTAGCGGTATGGGCTCTTGACGGTGTTGGTGATGCGGTAGAGTCTGCTGGCCGCGCCGTCTTTGCCGGCCAGGATGCCGCAGCACTCGTCGGGGTCCTCCTCGAGCGCGTGGGCGATGATCTCGTCGGCCTGGGCCCGGGTGATCCTCATCACGCCTCCAGGCGGTGCTCGGCGAGTGCCCTGGCGGCGGCGGCGATTATCTCCGAGGCGTACTCCAGGTTCATCACACTGGTGTTGATCACGATGTGGTACAGGTGGGGATCGTCGGGGTCTTCGATGCCGAAGAAACGGCGGAAGTAGTGCACCCTGGCCTCGTCGCGGTCGGCCACCACCTGCTCGGCCATCTTGCGGTCGATGCGGTCCCGCTCCATGATCCTGGCGATCCGGTCGTCCAGGTCGGCCACCGCGCCGACCCTGAGCACGTGGGGCTCGTCCTTCAGGATGACGGCGGCGGCGCGCCCGACGAACACGACGTTGCCCGACGACGCCATCTCCTCGATCACGTCGTGTATCGCCTCGATATACTGCTCGTCCTCCACCTCGTGGCCCCGGGTCGCCGGCTGAGGGGGCATCTCCTCGAACTCCTCGGTCAGGAACGCCATGGAGCCGGGCCCGAAGTACGGGTCCCCGCTGACGCCGGTCGCCGCGGACCTCTCGAGGATGCGGTGCAGGAAGCCGGAGAAGCGATCCGACCTGGTGGGCGCTCGCTCTTCCCTCTGGTGCAGCGCTTCAACAGTTGCGCCCACCTTGGGCGCGGCGCGGGTGAGTATCAGCCGGTCGACATAGTCGGCGTCCAGCTTCTCGGCCACTATCGGGCCCAGGAGCCTCCCGCCGCCGCCGGTCAGGCCGCCAATTGCTACGACAGTCATGGGTCATTCTCCTCACTTGAGCCGGTAAGGTGAAAGCACAAATATAGCACGTCCCGCCCGATCGTCCATGAAGCAGACACTCAGGCAACTGTTCAGATTTGATGAGACTGGGCAGGTTTGTTCTTCGGCAGCACGAGAGCCTCCATCTCAATCTTCCCATTCGGGGGAAGAGGCTGAGCCCCACCCCTTAATTCCGAACAGCTGCACACTCAGCTCAGCCAGATGTTGAAGGCCCCGACGATGGATCGGGCCAGCGGCGCCTTGTCATCAGCAGTGCGGCTATCAGCGCGAGAGCGAGTATGCCGGCGCTTGCGGCGGCTTCGGTGGTTGTGATGACGTCGCTCGTACAGATGCTGCGGACGCTGGGCCCCGATATTGGCCCGGGGCTAAGGCCTCCCGGCCCCGCAACATTGGGGACCGATTCCCAGCGGCGATGCCCGTTCGAATCTTGCTGCAGCACCCAGCACCGATCCTCGTCCTCCTGGACCAGGAGGAGGGCGAAGAAGCCGGACACGATTGCCGCCGCGACGACGGCGCCTCCGGCTGCGGCGAGCAGGATGGTGGGTAGCGGCCTTGTCGTGGCAGCGAGGCTCCGTGCTACGGCGAGCCATATGAAGCAGGTCGCGGGCAGGAAGACCACCGTGACGATAGACATAGAGGAGAAACTGGCGACCAGAGAGAGCAGACCGATGGGGGCAAGCAGTCCGCCCCGAGCGCCGGCGTTCCTGACCCTGGAGATTACCAAGACGACAACGTACGGCGAGGCATACACCAGCGCGAGCGAGAGGGCGCCGACGACCTCGGCGCCGGGCGGACCGTCGGAGTTAAGGAAGGACAGAAGCCCCAGTCCTGCGGCTGGGACGAGGCCCAGGACGGCGCCGATGGCGGCGACCCGGGACCCGCGTGACTCGCGCGTGTTCACGGGATCAGAGGACTAGCTGGGAGAAGAGGTCGTAGCCGCGCAGCCTTTCCCTGCCGCGGAGGGCTTTCAGCTCGATCATGAAGGCCAGCCCTGCGATCTCCGCCCCTGCCCGCTCTGCGAGGCGCACGGCTGCCGACATAGTGCCGCCGGTGGCGAGCACGTCGTCGACGATGAGGACCCTCTGGCCGGGCCGGATTGCGTCGGAGTGCATTTCGATGGTGTCCTCGCCGTACTCGAGGGAGTAGGTCAGGGACTGGGTGTCCCAGGGCAGCTTGCCGGGCTTCCTGATGGGCACGAGGGGCTTGCCGAGCCTGGATGCAAGCGGCGCGGCGAACAGAAAGCCGCGCGCCTCGATGCTGGCGATGGCGTCGATGGGCTCGCCGGAGTAGCGCCCGGCAAAGCGGTCGACCGCCGTGCCGAAGGCGGCGGGGTCGCCCAGCAGGGGCGTGATGTCCTTGAACAGGATGCCGGGCTTGGGGAAGTCCGGGACGTCCCTGATGTATGCGGCGAGGTCCATTGGCGTGCTCGCGACGGATTATATTACAAGGGCGGTCTGAATCAGGACTCTCAGGTTGGGGGATTGCCGGGATTGCGCGTACATCCGCGGCGGCCGGGGACGGGCGGGTTTCAAACCCGCCCCTACAGATCGAGAGCGGGCGCCCGTTAGTCGACGATGACGTGTTCGCGGCCTATGGCGTCGATGGTGGGGGCGCCGCTGAAGGCGAGGAGTCTGTCGAGCTCGGCGCGGATGATCTCGAGGGCCAGCGACACCCCGGCCTCGCCGTCGTAGGCCAGACCCCAGTGGACGGCGCGTCCGACGAATACGGCCCGCGCTCCCAGGGCAATGGCCCTGAACGCGTCGAGGCCGGAGCGCACGCCTGAGTCGAAGTAGACCTCGACATCGTCGCCCACCGCGTCGGCGACTTCGGGCAGGACCTCTATGCTCGCCCTGCCCCCGTCGAACTGCCTCCCGCCGTGGTTGGAGACGACCATGCCGTCCACGCCGTGGTCGACGCACAGGCGTGCATCCTCGGCGTTGCGGATGCCCTTGATGACGAGCGGGAGGCCGCCGGAGAGCGAGCGCAGCCAGCCGAGCCTGTCCCAGGTGACGTTGGGCGGCGCCCACCGCGGTCCGCCGTGCTCGTCCTGCAGGTCTCCGTAGCCCTGTAGGCTGCCGAACATCTTGCCCTCCAGGCTGCCTTCGCTCCCCTGCAGGCGGCTGTCGACCTCGAAGGGCCCCAGGGCGTCGACGGTCAGAACCACCGCGGAGTAGCCCGAGGGCTTCAGCCTCGGCAGGAATGCCTCGCTGACTGCGTCGCTGTAGTGGATGTGCTGGAACCAGAGCGGGCCCGACGCGGCCTCGGCCACTTCCTCGATCGAGTAGCCGGACCCGACGGGCAGCGCCATGAGGGTCCCGGCCGCCCTGGCGGCGCGGGCTGTGGCCAGCTCGCCGTCCGGGTGCGAGAAGCACTGTCCGCCGGCGGGCGCGCACATCACCGGGAAGCTGATT
Source organism: Dehalococcoidia bacterium (assembly GCA_965116315.1). Taxonomy (GTDB): domain Bacteria; phylum Chloroflexota; class Dehalococcoidia; order Lucifugimonadales; family CAJWER01. The sequence continues at coordinate 2,362,530 of OZ220672.1, read as the reverse complement.
CGCTGGCCGAGCACGGTGGTCGAGAGGTCGCGGCCGCTCACGTCCCTCAGCAGGCGGGGATTCACCGCGATCTCGTCGAGCTTGCGGCGGTTGCGGTCGACGGTCCAGTTGCCGAACGCGCCCCGGCGCACGAACCGGACCAGGTCCGGGGACATGACCTGCTCGGCGACCTCCTGGAGCTGGGCGATGGTGGTGGGTGTTGAGGACATGGCGCACCTCTGAGGTCTAGGGGAGGGATAGGGGAGATTGTGGCACCAAAGTTGTCCGGTGCATAGCGGGGCGTGTCTGAATCAGGATTCTCAGGATTAGAGGACTGGCGGGATTGGACCTGCCTCGTGTGCGACCGCTGGGGACGGGCGGGTTTCAAACCCGCCCCTACGGGTTGGCGGCGTGTCTCGGTGGTGTGTGGGATATAATGTGGCGCGCAAATTCATGGGTGAGGTCAGAGTGAGATGATATCTATTTTCGTGAGCATCAGGGTGAAGCCAGGGCTGAGAGAGCAGTTCGTCGAGGAGACCCTGAGCGACGCCGTGGGCTCTGTGAGGGACGAGCCGGGGTGTTTCCGGTTCGACATCCTGACGGACGACAACGACCCCGACCTCGTGCACCTGTACGAGGTGTACGCGGACCAGGCGGCCATAGACAAGCACCGGACGATGCCGCACTACACGGAGTGGGCGGAGAAGGTGAAGGACTGGCGCGTCGGGGACGCGGACAGGATTACGATGACGACGGCGTTCCCGTCGGACGACGGCTGGAGGCGGCAGAAGCCCCATCTGCCTGAGTAAGGGCGATTCCCGAGGTGTGAGTGACCCGGGCTGGTTGCCCTGGCAGAGCACTGCCCTTCGACAAGCTCAGGGCGAACGATCTTCCCCGGCAGGCATGCCAGAGGGCTATGTGGTGCCTGAGCGCTGGCCTTCGACAGGCTAAGGCCGAACGTACTTCCCTGGCGTCGGGACTTGCCCCACCCCGGCCCCTCTGGGTTCCTGCCTTCGCAGGAACGACGGTGTGGGGTGCGCGGTCCGATTCTCGTACCAACGACGGCTACATAAGTGGAGTGTGGAATGGACAAGTTTGAGGCTGGACTGAGTGCGGAGACGCAGACTGAGGTTACTGAGCCGCTTACCATCAACCGGATGGGGCGGCCGGGCGCGGAGGTGCTGTCGACGCCGTCGCTGCTCAAGCTGATGGAGGAGTGCTGCATCGAGGCCTCCGACCCGTACCTGCCGGAAGGCAGCACGACGGTCGGGTACGCGGTGGACGGGCTGCGGCACGTCGCGCCGACGGCCATCGGCGGCGTGGTGACGGTGAAGGCTGTGCTGACGGAAGTCGACCGCAACAGGCTGACGTACGAGATCGAGGCGCACGAGGGTGACACGCAGATAGGTGTCGCAGTCCACAAGCGGGCGGTGATACCCACGGGCGGGTGACGGCCGGTGGTGTCACCCTCACCCCAAGCTTCTCTGGCCAGGGGAGAAGGGACAGGAGGCCGGGCGCAGGCTCACCGGACGCTTTCCGTAGCGAGTGGGAGATTGGATACCGGCGTTCGTCGGTATGACGGTCTTGTGTAGGAGCCGGGCGTCGTTGTCCGGCCCCCTTGCGTTTGCTATACTTGGGGCCGCTCGTGGAGGATGCCCTCTTTTCCGGTCATCCTTGGGAGCACTATTCGCACGTTTCGGGTGGGGATTCCAGCCGCAAGACGGCAGGAACCTAGAGAAAGGAGTGGGCCAGTGAAGTGGATCGAATATGCCAGGCCTGAGAGCTTGGACGAGGCGGTCAAGCTGCTAGCCGATGGGGGTGGCAAGGCGCGTCCCCTGGCTGGAGGCACAGACTTGATCGTACTGTTGAGGACGAATGTGGAGAGAGTCGGGAGCCCGGACCTTGTAGTAGACGTCAAGGGCATACCTGAGCTGAACGAGCTCTCCTACAACGACGACGACGGGTTGACACTCGGAGCCGCTGTAGAGTGCTACAGGATCTACTCGTGCGAGACGGTCGCCTGCAAGTACCCGGGGCTGACCGACGCGGCGACGCTGATCGGCGGCATCCAGATTCAGGGCAGGGCCTCCATCGGGGGCAACCTCTGCAATGCCACCCCCAGCGGCGACTCGATCCCCGCGCTCATCGCGCTGGGAGCGACCGCGAACGTGACGGGGCCGAATGGCTCCCGCCAGGTGGCGGTGGAGGACTTCTGCACCGGGCCTAGCAGGACTGTGCTGGGTTCGGACGAGCTGCTGGTGTCGATCAGCATACCGGCGCCCAAGGCGGGCTCAGGCGCGCGCTACATCCGGTTCATACCGCGGAACGAGATGGACATCGCGGTGGCCGGAGCGGGCGTGTCGGTGGAGATCGAGGACGGGACCTTCACGTCGGCGCGGGTGGCGCTGGCGTCGGTTGCGCCTACTCCGCTGTTCGTGCAGGAGGCGGGCGACTCGCTGGCGGGCAAGCCCGTCAACGACGAGAGCATCGCCGAGGCGGCGGGCATTGCCAGCGCGGCTGCCAAGCCCATCACCGACATGCGCGGCACGGCGGAGTACAGGACGCACCTGTGCGAGGTGCTGACGCGCCGCGCGCTGAACACGGCTGTCGAGAGAGCGAAGGGAGGCGAGTAGATGCCCGGCAAGACACACGTACAGACCAAGATCAACGGCGAGGACGTAGAGTTCCTCTGTGAGCCCAGGCAGAGCCTGCTGGAGTGCCTGCGCGACGTAGTGGGCCTCACCGGCTCGAAGGAGGGCTGCAACGACGGCAACTGCGGCGCGTGCACGGTGAGCCTGGACGGGCGGATCGTGACGTCGTGCCTCGTGCTCGGCGTCGAGGCTGACGGCGCAGAGGTGAACACCATCGAGGGGGTCGCCAGCCCCGAAGGACTGCACCCGATCCAGCAGGCGTTCCTGGAGAATGCGGCCCTGCAGTGCGGCATCTGCACTCCGGGCTTCATCGTAGCGACCAAGGCGCTGCTCGACCAGGAGCCGACGCCGTCCGAGCACCGCATCAGGTTCTGGCTCGCCGGAAACCTGTGCCGCTGCACGGGCTACGACAAGATCGTGCGCGCCGTCATGGACGCGTCCGAGAGGATGGCAGCCGCATCGTAAGACTACCAACGGGTGGATGGAGGTGAAGCTTTGACGACGACACAAGAACCACCGAAGCAGTACAAGGTTATCGGCACGCGTCCCATCCGCCACGACGGCGCGGACAAGGTGACCGGCCGGGCGAAGTACGGAGCCGACTACCAGACCGCCGGGCTGCTGTACGGCAAGATCCTGAGGACCCCGCACGCCCACGCCAACATCCGCTCGATCGACACGAGCGCGGCTGCCGCGTACCCGGGCGTCCGGGCGGTGATGACGGGCATGGATCTCCCCGAGACCGACAACGAGAGTGGCGAGCGGAAGATCACCCTGGGCGAGCTGGGGACGGACCTGAAGTACCTGCGCGAGGGCATCATGGCCCGGAGCAAGGTCGTCTTCAAGGGCCAGCCCGTGGCGGCCGTCGCCGCTGTGAACCAGCACGTGGCCGAAGAGGCCGCGAATCTCATCGAGGTCGACTACGAGGTCCTTCCGCCCGTGACGGACGTTCGCGAGGCGATGAAGGAGGCGGCCCCGCTGCTCCATGACGACGTCGAGACCGAGGAGCTGGGCGAGAAGACCGGCAAGGCCAGCAATGTTGCCCAGCACTTCCAGCATCGACTGGGCGACCCTGACAAGGGGTTCGCCGAGGCGGACGTGGTCGTCGAGCGGGAGTTCGACACGGCCACGGTGCACCAGGGGTACCTGGAGCCGCACAACTGCACGGTGCACTGGAACGACGACGGGCGCGTGTTGATATGGAACAGCACACAGGGCCCGTTCAACATCCGCGACGCGACGGCCCAGGTGCTGGAGCTGGAGCTGTCGCAGGTGAAGTTGACGCCGATGGAGATCGGTGGCGGGTTCGGCGGCAAGTTCGAGCCCTACGGCGAGCCGATCGCCGCGGTGCTGTCGAAGATGTCTCACGCCCCGGTCAAGATCGTGATGACGAGGACCGAGGAGTTCGAGTCGACCGGCCCGACGCCAGGCTCGTACATCAAGGTCAAGATGGGCGCGAAGAACGACGGGACGCTGGTGGCCGCCACGGCGTACCTGGCCTACGAGGCGGGGGGATTCCCCGGCTCGCCGGTCGGCGCGGCCGCCGAGTGCGTGTTCGCCCCATACAACATCGCCAACGTGCAGGTCGACGGCTACGACGTGGTCGTGAACAAGCCGAAGACGGCCGCATACAGGGCCCCCGGCGCGACGAACGCTGAGTTCGCCAGCGAGACGGTGGTCGACGAGATCGCCGAGAAGCTGGGCATCGACCCGATCGAGATCCGGCTCAAGAACGCGTCCGCAGAGGGGACGCGGCGAGCCGACGGCACGGCCTTCGGCAACATCGGCTGCGTCGAGGTACTCGAGGCGCTCAGGGACCACCCCCACTACACCGCGCCCATCGAGGGCGAGAACCGGGGCCGCGGCGTGGCCATCGGCTACTGGATGAACGCGGGCCTGCAGTCCGCCGTCAACCTGGCCGTCAATAACGACGGAACGGTTGCCCTGACGGAGGGTTCGCCGGACATCGGCGGCACGCGCACATCCATCTCGATGCAGGCGGCCGAGGTGCTGGGCATACCGGCCGAGGACTTCATACCGTCGGTCGTGGACACGGACTCGATTGGCTGGACCTTCGGTACCGGCGGGAGCCGCACCACGTTCGCCACCGGCATGGCGGCCTACAAGGCGGCCCAGGACGTGAAGGCGCAGATGATCGAGCGCGCGGCGCTGATCTGGGACGTGGACGCGGACTCGCTGGAGATGGAGGATGGGGTCGTCGGCTCGAAGACCGACTCCGAGCTCAAGATGACCTTCAAGGAGCTGGCGGCCGAGCTGAACAGCACCGGCGGTCCCATCGCCGGGCGCGGCGTGGTCAACCCGACCGGGCAGGGCGGCGCATTCGCGGGCCTGATCGTGGACGTGGAGGTCGACAAGGAGACGGGCAAGATCGACGTCCTGCGGGCGACCATCGCCCAGGACGTTGGCAAGGCAATCCACCCGAGCTACGTCGAGGGCCAGATGCAGGGCGGGACCGTCCAGGGCATCGGCTGGGCGCTGAACGAAGAGTACTACATGGAAGACGACGGGCGGATGGCCAACAGCACGTTCCTGGACTACCGGGTGCCGCTGGCGCTGGACCTGCCGATGATCGACACGGTGATCGTCGAGAAGCCGAGCCCGTCCCATCCGTTCGGCGTCAGGGGTGTCGGCGAGGTCAATATCGTGCCCCCGCCCGCGGCGCTGGCCAACGCGGCGTACAGGGCCGCGGGGATCCGCATGAACGTGCTTCCGATGAGCCCGCCGAACGTCATGAAGACGATCTGGGCCCAGGACTAGGGATAGACACTATGGCGACGGTCTTCATTCCATCGCTGCTCCAGGAGTTGACCGACGGCAAGGAGCGGGTGGAGGTGCACGGCTCCACCGTGCGCCAGATCGTCAACAACCTCGACGAGATGCACCCAGGCATCAAGGGACGTCTCGTCGAGGGCTACAAGATCAAGCCGAACATATCGGTTGCAATAGACGGCGAGGTCTCTGCCCTCGGGATGCTGGACAAGGTAGGAGAGAACAGCGAGGTGCACTTCATCCCCGCCATCGGCGGCGGGGCGTGGTAGAGCGCGCTCCTGAATGAGGGAGTCGATATGGAGCATATCGCCCCGTTGGAAGACAGCCTACTTCCTCCTGTTCAGCCTCCAGAGCCTGGTTGGCACGGGTCTGCTATCTTGGTATGAGATAGCCCAACGGACAGAGGACAGTGCGGTCGAGACTGTCCTGGCTATCATATCGGGCATGGCCGAGGTTGGTGTAGCGGCCGCGGTAGCTACCGTTGTTACAACGGAGGTGACACAGAACGTCATGGTTACAGGGGAGTATCTCCGGCAGAAGCTCGTAGAGCCGCTCAAGGAGAAGCAGCGCTCGGAGGGCCGTGCAGAAGGTCGCGCAGAGGGCCGCGCAGAGGAGCGTGAGGCTTGGGAGGCTTGGAATCGGCGTCGCATGGATGCCGAGGCCGAGGGCAAGCCCTTTGATGAGCCGCCCCCGTCGCTTGAACAGAACTCTTCGAACGGCAGCTGAGCCGCCTTGGCAACAGGAGTGAATGTAGTGAGCACAGACGGACTGCACGGGGTCATCGTCCCCATCCTCACGCCGCTGAACGGTGACGAGACGGTGGACACCGGCTCGCTGCGCCGCCTGGTGAACTACCTGATCGAGGGCGGCGTGCACGGCATATGGGCCGCCGGGACGACCGGGGAATTCGCGGCGCTCGACGACGAGCAGAAGCTGCTGGCCATCGAGACGGTGGTCGACGAGGTGGCCGACCGCGTGCCGGTGATAGGGAACATCTCCGCGCCGAGCACGAACCTGACGGTGCGGCTGGCGCGAGCGGTCCAGGAGTGGGGCCTCGCGGGGATCGCCGCGACGCCGCCCTACTACTACCCGTGCGCGCAGGACGAAGTCACCGCTCATTTCCGCTACATCAAGGAGCAGTCGGGCGTGCCGCTGTGGGTCTACAACATCCCGGTGACGGTCAAGACCGTCGTGGAGCCGCAGACGATGGCGGCGCTGGCGGGCGAGGGCACGGTGGTCGGGGTGAAGGACAGCTCCGGCGCGGGCGAGGCCTTCGCACAGCTAAGGGCGCTCTGCGACCAGGGCGGGATCGAGATGTACCGCTTCCTGGGCTCGGTCTTCCGGGTCACCACCGCGTCGGCTGTCGGCGCTCACGGGGTGATTCCCGGCATCGCCAACCTGGCGCCGGGCGTAGTTGCGAAGGCGTGGGAGGCAGGCGAGGCCGGCGAAGTCGAAACGGCGCGGGCCTACCAGGCGAAGGTGATGGCGGCGTCGAAGATGATGCACCTTGCGAAGGGCGGCGGTCCCAACGCATCGAGCTTCTCAGGCATGAAGTCGGCGCTCAAGCACATGGGCGTGATCGACAGCGACACTGTGACGAGACCGCTGCGGCCGCTCACCAAGGACGAGAAGAAGGGCATACCGGTCATCCTGCAGGAGGTCGGCATCTAGCGGGCCACGAATTGGACACCGGGGAAGGGCGTCTGTGGTATAGTTGAAACGGCATTTGGCGGCGCGCCCATGCGCCGCAGGCTCCCCGGCCGTTGCCGCCAGGAGCAGCAGGATGGCTACTGAAGAGTTCGGATTCTCCCAGTTTTCCCAAAACGCCTTCTATCGCACCCAGAACGCCCAACTCGTCGACATGGCGGACGTGGGATCGGGCCAGCGAATCATCGATCTCGCGTGCGGCGACGGCGGGGTCACCAAGCTGATCGTCGCCAGGCTGAAGGGCGCCCGCGACTCGGTGGTGATCGGCATCGACCATTCGGCGGAGATGCTCAGGGTCGCCATGGAGGACCTGAACTGCCGGACCGCCTCGGCCGTGCAGTTCATCCAGTCGCACGTCGAGAACGTGTCCGAGACGGTCAAGGAGTCGGCCGACACGGTCTTCTTCTGCAACGCCATACACTATGTGCCCGACAAGGGCGAGCTGCTGACCGAGATCGGCAAGGTGCTGAAGCCGGGCGGGCAGTTCGCCTTCAACACGGCCTTCTTCGACGGCGCGCACCCGCCCGAGACGGTGATCTTCGCCCGCAAGTGGATGATGAAGTCGCTCAGGATACTCCGCACCGAGTACGGGCTGTCGCCGGACAGGACGGCCAAGGTGGAGTCGCGCAAGCAGCTCACTGCCGAGGAGTACCGGACGCTGGTGGAGGGCCATGGCTTCCGCATCGCGCGTGAGGAGATAGAGACTGTCCAGGTGCCCCTGGACGGCTGGCGCGACATCAGCGGGTTCAGCGACTTCATCGCGGGCGTCATGCCCGGCGTTCCGATGGACAAGGCCAGCAAGGCCCTGCAGACGGGCTGCGAGCGGGTCTTCGAGGACCTGAACGTGGAGGCGATGCCGCGCAACTGGCTACGGGTCCTCGCTGTGCGCGAGGGAGCGCCGGCCGTCCCGTCCGCATCCAGATAAACACAGGCAAGACCCGGACCCGACCCTTGGAACGCCGCCCAACTGGGCGGCGATTTTCGTCTACAATAGAGAAGCAGTATTCGCAGGACGGGAGAGGGTAAATGGCAACTCGTGTCGGCATCAACGGCTTTGGCAGGATCGGGCGGCAGGTGACGCGCGCAATCATCGAGCGGCACCCCGACAAGCTGACGGTCGCGGCGGTCAACGACCTGGGCGACCCGGCGATGAACGCGCACCTGTTCAAGCACGACACGAACTATGGCGCCTACCCCGGCGAGGTGGGCTCGACCGACGACAGCCTGCTGATAGACGGGAGCGAGGTGAAGGTGCTCGCGGAGCGCAACCCTGCCGACCTGCCCTGGGGCGACCTGGGAGTGGACATCGTCGTGGAGTCGACGGGGTTCTTCACCGACGCGTCGGCAGCGGGCGGCCACCGTGCGGGCGGCGCGAAGAAGGTCATCATCTCAGCGCCGGCGACGGGCGAGGATGTGACGCTGGTGCTGGGCGTGAACGAGGACGTGTACGACCCGGCCGGCCACAACATCGTGTCCAACGCCTCGTGCACGACGAACTGCATAGCGACGATGACGAAGGTGCTGAACGACAACTTCGGCGTCGAGCACGGCCTGATGACCACGATCCACTCCTACACGGGCGACCAGAACATCCTGGACCGGGTGCACGAGGACCCGAGGCGGGCCAGGGCGGCGGCGCTCAACATCATCCCCACCACGACCGGCGCGGCCAAGGCTGTAGGGCTGGTGCTGCCTGAGCTGAACGGCAAGATTCACGGCATGGCCTTCAGGGTGCCGACCCCGACCGGCTCGGTGACGGACTTCGTGGCGAACGTGAGGAAGAAGGCGTCGGTCGACGACATCAACGCCGCCTACAGTGAAGCGGCGAGCAGCAGCATGGCCGGCATCGTCCAGTACTCGGACGAGCCATTGGTGAGCAGCGACTACATCGGCAACCCTCACAGCTCGATCATCGACGGCCTCTCGACGATGTCGATGGACGACAACATGGTCAAGGTGGTGGGCTGGTACGACAACGAGTGGGGCTACAGCTGCCGCACGGCCGACCTGGCCGCCTTCATCGCGGACAGGGGGCTGTAGGCAGCGTCTCAGCCGCGCCGGGCGGAGCACTGCCCTTCGACAGGCTCAAGACAGGCAGGGCTCAGGGCGAAGAGCATAGGCTCCGCCGGCCTTCACCCCTTGCTCCTTCGGTGGGCGCGGGCCGTGCGTGTGAGCCACGGGTAGTGCACCCTGCTGGGGATTGTCATTCACGCCGTGAATGATTATCATTACGCCCATGGATGATGCTACTCTTCCCCGGCTGGTCACACCTAGTCTCGAAGAGCGACTCAGGGTCATGCCGGCCGTTGTCGTGACGGGGGCACGCCAGACCGGCAAGAGTACGCTGGCTCGGGAGCTTACCGGTGGAAGCCGACGCTTCCTGTCCATGGACGACTTGGACGTGGTCGATCTGGCGCGACGCGATCCAGATGCGCTCCTTGTGGGCAGCCAGCCGCTTACCCTGGACGAGGTACAGCGGGAGCCGCACCTCCTTCAGTCCGTGAAACGTGCCATAGATCGGCAGCGTCAGCCGGGAAAGTTCCTGCTGACGGGTTCGGCCAACCTGCTCTTGATGCGCCAGGTCTCGGAGTCGCTTGCGGGGCGGGCGAGCTATCTGACTCTTTGGCCGATGACCCGGCAAGAGGAGCGAGGCCTGGGACGGGGAGGCATCTGGGAGAAGCTGCTGAACGCTCCCGACGAGGAGTGGCTCGACTTGGTGGCCGAGCAGCCGGACAGCCCAGAGGACTGGCGCGTGCGGGCAAGGCGCGGCGGCTTTCCACTGCCGGCCCTCCAACTGGAGACTGATCGGGACAGGTCAATCTGGTTCGATGGATACGTGCGCACTTACTTGGAGCGCGACCTGCAAGACCTGTCGTCCATCGCGGCGCTTCCGGACTTTCGCCGGCTGATGCGGGCCGCATGTCTCCGCACGGGACAACTCGTCAACCAGACGGAACTCGGTCGTGACGTTGCGTTACCCCAGCCAACGGTGCACCGCTACCTCAATCTGCTGGAGACATCGTATATGCTCGTTAGACTTCCCGCCTATGCCGTGAACCGGACGAAGCGGTTGGTCAAGTCTCCAAAGCTGTACTGGGGTGATACAGGAGTAGCGTTGCATCTGACCCAGGAGGAAGAGCCGGGCGGATCGCACTTGGAGAACCTGGTCCTGCATGACCTGCTGTGCTGGCGAGATGCCCGGCTCGACCGGGCCGAGGTGCTCTACTGGCGCACATCGATAGGAGAGGAGGTGGACTTCGTGGTCGAGGCAGGAGACCGCCTTATGCCTATCGAAGTAAAGGCGACAGAGCGGCCGCGTATCCGAGATTCGGCTGGCCTGCGCATCTTCAGGAACGAGTACGGCGACAGGTCCAGGGCAGGCCTGCTGTTGCACGCCGGAGACACCCTTGAGTGGCTCACTCCGGACGTGCTCGCCGCGCCCTGGTGGAGGGTGTTGTGAATGCCCGCCAGCCCCGTCCACGCTTTGGTCCCGGTGCCGGCGGGACACGGCCTCGGTAGAGCTCTTCGACAGGCTTTCAAGTAACTGTTCCGCAACGTGGTTGTGCTGGTGGGCACTGGCCTTCGACAGGCCCAGGGCGAACGGAGACGAGCCAGCTCCAGCTGAGCTTCAGGACGCAGAGTGTGGGGCGATCCGGGACACAACTCCGTCGTTGACGGCGAAGCGGGTCATGGCCGGGAGGCGGGCCGGGTCGATTGAGGCGGCGTCGGCGGTGGTGATGAAGGCCTGGGCGTAGCTTTCTGCCTGGTCGAGCACGTGTGCGCGGCGGGTCGCGTCGAGCTCGGACATGACGTCGTCGAGGAGGAGGACGGGCGGGCGGTTGCCGGACTCCCGGAGGTTTCGCGCCTCGGCGAGCTTCATGGCGAGCACGGCGGTGCGTCCCTGGCCCCTGGAGGCGTACTGGCCCGCCGGCATGCCGCCGACCTTCACCAGCAGGTCGTCCCTGTGCGGTCCCGTAACCGTGTGGCCCTGGGCGATCTCGCGGCCCTGGCGCTCCTCCAGGGCGTTCCTGATTGCCGCCTCACAGGCCTCGGGCACCGGGATGTCCGGCACGTCTACGCTGGGGGCGTAGACCAACTCGCACCGTTCGCCTCCGCCGGACATTTCGACATACAGCCTCTCGGCCAGGGGCGACAGGGCCGCGACCGTCTTCGCCCTCGCGGCCATCATGTACCCGCCCGTCTCGGCCGCCTGGCCGCTCCAGAACTCTAGCTCGTCGGGCTTGGCCCGGCGCTCGGCTATGGCCTTGAGGACCTGGTTGCGCTGGGTGATTACCCGCTGGTAGCGCTGGGCCGCCCGCAGGTACCGCCGGTCGAGCTGGGACAGCATGATGTCGAGGTAGCGCCGGCGGACCGTGGGCGAGCCGAAGACGAGATCGAGGTCCTGGGCGGTGAACAGCACCGCGGGAAGCTCGCCGACGAGGTCGGACGCCCTCCTGGGGGCCCCGTTTACCCTGACGTACTTCTGCACGTGTCCGGCTGGCGGGGACTCAGCCTGGGTCCGCTCCGCGCCCTGGGCCGGGGGCGAGCTGCGGAAGTCGACCTGGACCCTGGTGGTTCCCGAGTCGTGCTCGACGGTAGCCGCGACGTGGGTGTAGGTCTCGGTCGCCGATGGCGGCTGCCAGCGTACCAGCTCGCGTTCGGTTGCCGCGCGGAGGGACTTCCCTATCGCGAGGAGGTAGAGCGCCTCCACGAGGTTGCTCTTGCCGTGGCCGTTCTCTCCCTCGACTAGCACCATGCCGTGGCCCAGCTCGAGCTCGAGGCGTTCGTAGTTGCGGAAGTTCTCTAGTCTGAGGTGGCTGACGTGGATCGCGCGCCTCGCGGGAGGTTGCTGGAGGGCCGGGGCGATTCTACCATAGGGGTCTGCGGGCGCCTGGTGGTGTCGTCTCCTGGCACTGCCGCGTCCGACCCCGCCCCAGGTCCCTCGGGGCTCGGGACGACATGACGGGGCGGCCGGAGCCAATCTCGCCGCAGTGTGTCGTGTGAGGGCGTCGGGCTGGCGAACCGGGTCGTTGGAGGGCGGCATCGAATCTAGATGGTGGCTATGAACGGGACATCGACGCAGGAAGGCGGGCGCGAGATCAGGCGGGGGCTGCAGGCGGGCTTCGTCTCGGGCCTCGCGGCGATAACTTGCTGCGTGTCGCCGGTGGTGCTGGTCCTGCTGGGGGTAGCGACTGCCGCGGAGGCGGTCACGCTGGGCGACACGCTCTACTACGAATACGGGTGGTTCTTCAGGGCGGGTGGACTCGCCGTCGCGGCCGTCGCGGTCATACTCTACCTGCGGGGACGCAATGCCTGCTCGATCAGCGGCGCGTACACGTACCGCCGGATGCTCATTACTCTGGTTGCCACGGGCGCCGCAACGTACGCCGGGCTGTTCTGGTTCACCAAGTACCTGGGCATCTGGTTCGGCTAGATGGCGGCCTATAGCCCAGGCCCCTCCCGCGCGGCTCGCGTCCTTGTAGCGAGCGCTCTCTCGGCCCTGCTGGTGGTGATGTCGGCGTGCGGCGGCGACCCGGCAGAGCCTGATTCAGACGCGGCGGCGGGCGTGCCCGTTCCGCAGGTGACCGTGCAGGCGGCTACCCCCGAACCTAGCCCTCCGACACCGACGCCTGCCCCTACCCCTCTGCCGGGCGCGCCGTATACGCCGACGACCGCGCCGCCGCCGGTGGACAGGGACATTGCGAGCGTGGACCTGGCCGACGTGGTGTTCGACACGTTCCAGGGCGGCTACTTCCCGCTGTCTGAGGCGAACGACCGGGCGGTTGAGAGCCTGCGGGACGCGATCAAACCCATCTACGAGCCGGTGTACGAGCCGAGGGAACGGGGCGACTGGCTGTCGGACGGCGACTTCGTGATTGGATACGCCGCCGGGGAGAAGGCGTACGCGTACCCACTGAAGATGCTCAACTACCACGAGATCGTCCACGACCTGGTCGACGGAGTGCCGATCCTGGTGTCGTATTGCCCGCTGTGTGCGAGCGCGGTGGTGTACGACCGCAGGCTGGACGACAGGGTGCTCGTGTTCGGCAACACGAGCGCCCTGTACGAGTCGGACATGGTGATGTACGACCACCAGACGGGCTCGTACTGGTTCCAGGTGGCGGGCGAGGCGATAGTGGGCGAGCTGACCGGCAGCCGGCTCGATCCGCTGCCGTCGATCACGATATCCTGGGGCGAGTGGAAGGCGCTGCACCCGGACACCCTTGTGCTGAGCAGAAACCTTGGCCTCATCCCGGGGGGCGGCACGAGATACGAGATCGACCGGTTCGCGGATTACCCGGAGAGGCTGGACACGGTGGGGCCGCCGTTCCCCGTCAGCGCCGAGAAGATGGACCTGCGGCTCCGGGCGTCCGACAAGGTCTTCGCAGTCGAGGTTGGCGACAGCCGGAAGGCGTATTACCTCGTCCCGGAGAGGTCCTGGCTGGTCAACGACTCGGTCGGCGGCAGGAGCATCGTCGTGCTCGTCCGAGGGAAGGAGAGTCCCGGAGCGCGGGCCTTCTTCAGCGACGTCGACGGGACGGGGTTGCACTTCAAGCCCGATGGAGGCGTCATGGTGGATAATGAGACCGGCAGCCACTGGGACGACACGGGACTGGCGACGTCGGGAGAGCTCGAGGGCACGCGTCTGGAGGCGGTGCCGTCCCGCACCAGCTTCTGGTTCTCGCTGGTCGGGGCTTTCCCGGGCATAGAGCTGCTGGTGCCCGGCAACGAAGGTAACTGAGGAGGAGGGCATTGCCTGAGAGCGACTTGGATGCGAGGCCCGGCGATGGGGCAGGCATGTCCGCGGACGCGCACGCGGTTGTCACCGAGTATGCCGAGGAGCTGCTGGACGCGCCCCGGGCTCACCTGGTGCTGGAGCTGTCGCAGGACAGCGAGGGACTGAAGCTCGCCTATAGGGACGGGTTGCTGGTGGAGTGCCGGCTGACGCGCCAGGGGATGGCGGCGGGGGCGTACATGGCGAAGGCGCTGGGCGTCAGGATACCCGCGCTGGGGGAGACGGTGCGGGCGCGGGTCTCGACGGGGGTGCTGTTCCGTGCGATGTCCATAGCGAGCCTGGACTTCGACGAGGAGGCGTCGATGATAATGCTGGCGCGCCTCCTGGACGAGGCGGAGATGCAGCGCGGAGGCGTGTCGGAGATCTGACTGGCCGGTCGGACTGAAGCGAGGCACCCCCTCATCACTTCGGCAAGCTCTGGACAGGCTGCGCCTTCTCACGCAAGGGGAGAAGGGGCAAGAGTGGCGGCTCGTTTGATTGGATTGTGCGGGCCGCCGTATAATTTTGTGGTCTCAGGAAGCTCTATGCCATGACTGTTGATTACTCGACCCTGGCGGCTGGCCAGGAGGTCTCGAACAGGTTGATCCGCGTGGACGGCGGTACCCTGTCGAAGTACGTCGACGCGGTTGGCGACTCGACCGCTCTGCCCGGAGGGCCGGGGGAGGCCAAGGCGCCTCCCATGGCGGTTGCGGCGCTGGGACTGCGGGGCGTGCTGGAGGATCTTGGCATTCCCAGCGGGGCGCTCCACGCGGGCCAGGAGCTTTCCTTCTCCGGGCCGGTGGACGTGGAGGCCAGCCTGAGATGCCGGGCGACGGTGGCGCGCAACTCGGTGCGGCGCGGCTCGCGTTTCGTAGACATAGACATGTCGGTCCGTGACGAGGATGACAGGGAGGTGATGTCGGGTACGACGACCCTCATCATGCAGGACGAGGCCGGGTGATGTGGGAAGCCGGCGCAGCCTTGCGTTCGGTCGAGAAGTCGATCACCCAGGAGCGGGTGGACGACTATGCGGAGGCGTCGGGCGACTTCAACCCGATACACCTGGACCATGATTTCGCCGCGGGGACCCGGTTCGGGCGGACCATCGCCCACGGGATGCTGGTTGCGGCGTCGATCTCGGAGATGATGACGTCGAGCTTCGGGCTCGACTGGCACCGGTCCGGCAGGATGAAACTGAGGTTCAAGGCCCCCGTGTTCCCTGGGGACACCGCCACGGCCTTTGGTGAAGTAAAGGCGGTGAGCGACGCCGAGTCTGACCGGGAGGTTGTGTGTACAGTGAGTGTGCGAAGACAGACGGGAGAAGAGGCGATCAGCGGCGAGGCGAGGGTCATAGTGAGGAACGAGTCATGACGGCCGGGCCGGTGAGGATCGCGGTCGATGCAATGGGAGGCGACTACGCGCCGGGCGAGGTGGTAGCGGGAGTGGTGGCGGCGGTCCGCGCGGGCGGCGTGCAGGTGGGGCTGGTCGGCGACCCAGAGGCGGTCGGCGCGGAGCTGGCCCGACACGACGCGGGGCGGCTCCCGATAATGGTGGTGCCGTCGGAGGGCGTGATAGGCGAGGACGAGCAGGCGGCGCTGGCGCTTCGCCGGAAGCCCAGGGCGTCGATCCTCGTCGCCACGGGCCTGGTGAAGAAGGGCATGGCCGACGGCTGCGTGACCATGGGTTCTACGGGCGCGGCCATGGCGGCCGCGGCGGTCGTGCTGGGAATGTTCGAGGGCATCGAGCGCCCAGCTCTGGGCGGGCCGATCATCGGGCTCGCGCCGCAGACGGTGGTGGCCGACGTGGGCACGAACGTGGACTGCCGCCCGGGGCAACTGCTGAATTTCGCGGTGCTCGGCGGGGTGTTCGCCAGCCTGTTCTGGGACATCGAGGAGCCCCGTGTGGCCCTGCTCAGCGTGGGGGGCGAGGTGGGGAAGGGCAACCGCCAGGTCCGCGAGACATCGGAGCTGTTCGAACGGACGCTGCCGAGCTTCATCGGCAACGTCGAGGGCAACGAGCTGCTGATGGGCAAGGCTGACGTCGTGGTGGCGGACGGCTTCGTCGGCAACGTAGTCATGAAGTTGACCGAGGGGCTCGGCGCCGGGATTTCGGAGATGGTCTCGGAGCGACTGAAGGGCAGGCTGCCGGACGACGAGGTCCGGGAGCTTGCCCGCGAAATCTACGAGGTCAACAACGTCGTAGAGGTGCACGGGGGAGGGCCGCTGCTCGGGGTGAAGGGCATCAGCGTGGTCGGGCACGGTCGCGGCAAGGCCGACTCGGTGCGGCGGGCCATAGGCACCGCGCGGCGGGCCATCGAACTCGACCTTGCGGCCAATCAGGCCTCCCAACTCCAAAAGATCAGAGAATCTGCGCCTCAGGGCGCCTGAAAGAGGGCGAATGGACGATCGAAGCATCGAAGGCAAGACGGCGCTGGTTACCGGCGCATCGAAGGGGCTGGGACGCTCGATAGCCCTGCGGCTGGCGGAGCTGGGCGCCCGGGTAGCCGTGAACTACAACTCGTCGCCGGACGCGGCGGACGAGGTGGTGGGGACCATCGAGAGCATGGGGGCCGAGGCCTTCGCCGTGAAGGCAGACGTGTCGCAGCTCGACGAGGTGAAGGCGATGGTGGGCGAGGTGGAGGGGACGTATGGGCCCGTCGCCATCCTGGTCAATAACGCGGGCATAATCAACGACCAGCTGCTGATGCGCATGTCGGACGAGGCGTGGCATAGGGTGATCGACATCAACCTGCACGGCACGTTCTACTGCACACGGGCGGTGCTGCGGAACATGGTGCGGAGCCGCTGGGGACGAATCATCAACATAGGCTCAGTCGTCGGCGAGCGGGGAAACCCCGGCCAGGCGAACTACACGGCGTCCAAGGCGGCGATGATCGGGTTCACCAAGGCCCTGTCGAAAGAGGTGGCGACGAGGAGCATCACCGTCAACATCATCAACCCCGGCTACGTGGAGACGGAGACGACGGCGGTCCTCACCGACCAGCAGCGCGCGCACTGGCTCAGCGTGATCCCGCAGGGCCACTTCGGCGATGCGGACGATATCGCGCACATGGCGGCCTTCCTGGCGCAGGAGCGGGCGAAGTACATCACGGGCCAGGTGATCTCCGTCGACGGCGGCATGGCCGTCTGACCGCCCGATACCGTTATGGCCACAGCCGCTAAATCGGGGCCGCTGTCGGGCAGGGTTGCGCTGGTCACGGGCGCGTCCCGGGGAATCGGGAAGGCCGTGGCGCTGGAGCTGGCGGGCCGGGGCGCCGACATCGCCTTCAACTACTTCCGGAGTCACGAGGCCGCCGCGGCCACGGAGCAGGAGATCCGCGCGCTGGGCGTGGAGTGCATACGTGTCAGGGCGCACCTGGGCGACCCGGGCAAGATAGGCGAGCTGTTCGCGCGGGTCGCGGAGTCGTTCGGACGGCTGGATATCCTGGTGAACAACGCCGCTTCGGGCGTGCAGCGCAGCCTGGAGGACCTCGAGGAGAAGCACTGGGACTGGACGATGGCGGTCAACGCCAGGGCGCCGTGGCTGTGCGCCAAGGAGGCGGTGAAGTTGATGGGCGACGGAGGCCACATCGTCAACATCACCAGCGAGGGGTCCCGCTCGGTGCTGCCGTACTACTTCTCTGTCGGCACGTCGAAGGCGGCGCTGGAGGCCGCCACGCGCTACATGGCCGTGGAGCTGGCGACGCGGGGCGTCGTGGTGAACGCGGTCTCGGGCGGCTACGTGGAGACCGATGCGCTGGAGCACTTCCCCAACCGCGAGGAGATGCGTGCGTCGGGACAGCGCACCCCGGCCGGCAGGATGGTGACGTCCGAGGACATCGCCCGCGTGGTGGCGTTCCTTTGCACCGAGGACGCGGCGATGATCCGCGGCCAGGTCATCGTGGTGGACGGCGGCGCAACGCTGAGTCCGCCCGGCTAGGCGCGGCTCTCCCGGCGGCTGGCCCCTTTCCGACTTGTCCTGAGCACTGTATTTGGAAGCAGTACTTCCAAAAAACAGCGTAAAATGGAAGTAGCACTTCCAAAATAACAGGCCATAACTGGAAGGACTACTTCCAGAAAACAGCGTAAAATGGAAGTAGCACTTCCATTTATGGTATAGTCGGCATATGTTCAGGCGCAACTTGAAACTCCCGAGGCCTGGTAGCGAGACCTTCTTCCTGTGGGGACCCAGGCAGGTGGGTAAGAGCGCCCTGCTGAGGCATAGCTACCCCGATGCCCGCTGGATAGACCTCCTGAAGAACGAGGAGTTCCGGCGCTATGCCGCACGCCCTGAACTCCTGCGCCAGGAGGTAGAAGCCGATGGGCCGGGACAGCCTCGCCAGATAGTCATCGACGAGGTGCAGAAGGTCCCGGGTCTTCTCGATGAGGCTCACTGGCTGATCGAGAATCGGGGTGCGCACTTCGCCTTATGCGGTTCCAGCGCCCGTAAGGTCAAGCGCGGCGGCGCCAATCTGCTCGGCGGCCGCGCCACCCGCTACGAGCTCCACGGACTCACCGCCGGCGAGCTTGGCGACGAGTTCGACCTGGACCGAATCCTCAACCACGGGTACCTGCCCAGGATGTACCAGGCAAGCCGCCCGCGCCGGATGCTCGACGCCTACGTTGCCGACTACCTCACCCAGGAAGTCGCGGCCGAGGGCCTGGTCCGCAACCTGCCGGCCTTCTCCGGGTTCCTTGACGCCGCCGCCCTGAGCGATGGCGAGATCGTGAACGTGGCGAACGTCGCCCGTGAGTGCGGCGTGTCGAACCACACCGCGCGCAGCTACTTCGAGATACTGGAGGATACGCTGCTCGGGCGATGGCTGCCGGCATACCGCAAGCGGCCGAAGCGTCGCGTGGCCAAGCCAAAGTTCTACTTCGCCGATGTCGGCGTGGTGAACCGGCTGGCCAGGCGTGGCCAGGTGTCGGCCGGCTCCGAGCTCTACGGCAAGGCATTGGAAAACTGGGTCTTCCACGAGCTCTCCGCCTTCGCGAGCTACTACGAACTGGACGACGACCTCTCCTACTGGAGGCTTCCCAGCGGCATAGAGGTCGATTTCCTCATGGGCGATGCGAGGCTGGCGGTCGAGGCCAAGGCTGCCAGTGTCGTTACTCGGAAGCACCTGAAGGGGCTGCGAACCCTGGCACAGGAACACCCAGGCATAGGGCGTCGCGTCGTCGTATGCCTGGAGCCCCGCCCAAGGCGGACTGAGGATGGCATCGACATACTTCCGGCCACGGACTTCGCGCGGTTCCTGTGGGAGGATGGCCTCGGATCGATGTCCTGAACGGGTTTGCCTATGGCAGCCTCCCGCCGGGGCGGACCGCCGATTGCATGGCAGGGCCGGGGCGCGTTCACGGGACCAGATGGACCCCTTGGGATTGCCTGGGCAGATTCCTAACCCCGGAACCCCATAGAACCACGCGGTTCTGGTAGACTTAGGCGACGCGAAAGAAGCTGAAGAGGGGGGGAGGAAATGAGCCAAGGTACGTTCCAATTCATAACGGGATTCAAGTTCATGGCGGCCGTGCTGGTCCTGGTAGCCATGGCAGCCGTTCTCTTATGGGGGGCTACCGCCCGGGCCCACGGCGTTCACCCTGGCTCGTGCGACCTGCCGGGCTTTTCTCCGGAGCTTCACGAACACAGGGACTGGCTAGACGAGCTGACGGGCGGCAACGTCCCGTACCTCTGCATACCTGCTCCGGCGACCCCCACTCCGGCGCCAACACCCACGCCGACGCCGACGCCTGAACCAACTCCTGAGCCCACCTCCATATTCGAGCTGTGGCAGACGGAGATAGCAAGGTACTGCCTGATAAGGACCCTGAACTTCGAGATCGTTGGGCACGAGGGCGACTGCAGCGTGTTCTACGGCCTGCCGTTCCTAGAGTAGACAGGCACGACCCGGAGGGGATGCCGTTGACGGCGTCCCCTTCCGGGAACAGGCGGCAGACATGGGAGTGTCGGTGGCAGCCTGACCGCAATGTGTGTAGGCGGGCGTCCTGGGAGCACCGGCCCGTGGCCGACTGGCGGGCCGCTATGCGGCCGATCTAGGGGGCGCCAGCAACATCTACCGGCGTACCCGCCTCGGAGGCCAGTTGAGTGCCCGCGCCAGCCAGGGCCTTCCTGACGTAACCCAGCCCCACTCCGTTGCCGGATCGCGGGTCCCGGGTGTCGGACGTGACGATCCCGGCCTGCTTCCCGTCCAGGACCAGCTTCGCCCCGGCGCCGACCTCGGCGCCGGACGGCCAGGACAGGCGGACGAGGCGCTTCTGCACCTTGTCGTAGGTCGTCAGCCGCGCGATGACCTCCTGGCCGATGTAGCAGCCCTTCGTGTAGCTGACCATGTGCTGCAGCCCTGCCTCGAGGGGATTGTACGACTCGCTCAGCTCGGCTCCGAAGGCCGGGACCCCTTGCTCGATGCGGGCGACCTCCACGGCTTCCGGCCCGATGGGGCATGCGCCTGCATCTGTGACAGCGTCTCGCAATCCCTGGCCGTCGGTACTGGAGGCGAGGAGGTCGAAGGCTGGGATGTCGCCCAGGTCGCGGCGGATTGCGGTCGCGTGAACGCCGTCGATGGCGACCGTTGACGCGTCCCCATTCCCGGCGGGCGCAGCTGCCGGGCCGGCGAGCGAGGCTACCAGCGCCGGAGAGCCGGGCCCCATCAGGGAGATGGCCGCGGTCATGGGCGTGAGGTCTTCGACCTCGGTGTCTTCGATGATGGTGTAGAAGTCGATCCACTCGGCGACCCTGGTCTCGTTCCCGCCGCCGGTCAGCATCAGGAGATGGTCGGGCTGCCTGAGGACGAAGATCACGTCGACGATACGTCCCTTGTTGGACGTTAGAACGGTGTTGGCGCCCGACCCGACGGTCAGATCCGCCAGCGAGTTTGTGGAGAGCCGGTTGAGGAGGTCGAGGGAGTCCTCGCCGGTGCAGCGCAGGCGGCCCGATGGGCGCTCTACGAGGGCGACGCCCTTCGTCAGGGCATCGTAGTTGCAGGGGTGTTCGCCGGCTGCCAGGAGCCGCCCGTCAGACCCCGAAGGAGGTGCCGCAGCCGCAGCTGGTCCTCGCGTTCGGGTTGTTGAAGACGAAGCCCTTGCCGTTCAGGCCGCCGGAGTACTCGAGGATCGTGCCGGCGAGGAAGACGTAGGACTTGCGGTCGACTCCGAGCTTCAGCCCGTGCTCCTCGACGATCTTGTCGTCCTCGGGGAATTCCTCGACGAGGTCGAGGACGTAGGTCAGGCCGGAGCATCCCCCGCCCTTCACTCCGACGCGGAGGTGCGATTCGGGCTTGCCGGACATGCGGGCGAAGTGCCGGACGTGCTCGGCGGCCTCAGGGCTGATGCTGATGGTGAGCGGCTTGGGCTTCTCTCTGGCGACGACCACGTCAACGCTCCTTCGCGGCTTAGCCTCA
The DNA here is from genome assembly GCA_965116315.1 of Dehalococcoidia bacterium. Taxonomy (GTDB): domain Bacteria; phylum Chloroflexota; class Dehalococcoidia; order Lucifugimonadales; family CAJWER01. Next base: position 2,341,214 of record OZ220672.1, on the reverse strand, counting down.
ATTCTAAGGCGGGATGTACCGCCAGTCAATGTTGTGTACCGGTTCGTAGCTGCGGTCTCGCTGGGCGGGGAGAGGGCGGGTTTCAAACTCGCCCCTACGACGAAAGGTACAACAGACCGGACCACCTCCGTCGAAGGGACGCACTTTCACGCTGAGGCTGAGGCGTCGGTCATGACCATTTGGGCTACGTGTTTGCCCATGCGGACGCTGTAGTTGGTGCCGCGGTCCTGGGGGTAGACCTGGGTGGTGTTGGCCAGGTAGACGCCCTTGAGCGGCGTCCTGTGATCGGGCATGACCTGCGAGTAGTGGGTGCCGATGACCGGCTGGGCGGCGTTGACCTTCTGGTGATAGCTCTTGATCACCCACGACTGATCGAATGAGGGGTTGACCTTGCGAAGGTGGGGGACGCACTCGGCCAGCAGCTCCTCGTGACTGAGGCTGTAGAGGCGGTCGCTCCGCTCCAGGTAGTTGGACAGGTAGACGAGGTGCTGCCCGCCGTAGTGCTCTGGCGGTATGAGGTTCGTATGCTCGATGACGCCCACGAACGGCATGGACCGGTCGGCAACGTTGAGCCAGTAGATGTGGGACAGGGGCCTGTCCAGCACCAGGACGAGCAGCACCGCCGCGAGGTACTTCGTGCTCTCGAGACGCTTCCGGTAGTCGCCGGACAGCTCGGGCGCGAGCCTTGTGAACATGTACGAGTGGGTCGTGGCGATGACGGCGTCGAAGTCCTCTCTGCCCGCGCTGCCGTCGGGCCGCTCGTACTCAAGGGCAGGGGACGCATCGCTTGAGACGATGCGTGTGACTGGTGTGGATAGGTGGACCTCGTTGCCGTGGGCCTCGATCTTCTCAGCGAGCACGTCGAAGAACTCGCCGAAGCTGCCGATGGGGTAGCCGAGACTCTCACGGGAGAGCCCCTTCTCGCGAGAGGCGAAGCGGGTGGCGATCTTGCCCCAAATCCAGGGCATGCCGATGTCGCGGTAGTAGTTCTCGCCGAACTTGCCTCGAAGCATCGGCCCCCAGAAGCCCTCGAAGCCGCTCTCCCCCGCCCACTTGCGGAGCCAGTCGACGGCGGTGACCGACTCGAGCTTACGCCAGTCCTTTATGCGCTGCAGAGCCAGCGTCGCGACGCCGAGGCGGATGCGGTCCACGAGACTGAGCGGCTTGAATCGGAGCAGGTCCATGGGTGTGACGAAGTTGTAGATGCGGCCGTCGTAGAGGGTGCCGACACTGGAGTCGGTCCAGGTCATGCGGTCGCCCAGGCCGATCTCCTCGTTCAGCTCGATGATGTCGGTGTCGCTGGTGAACAGGTGGTGGTAGCCGCGCTCGAGCCTCGCGCCGCCCACGTCGAAGGTCGAGGCCTGGCCGCCCATGAAGGGGGCGCGCTCGTACACGACGACATTGTGGCCCTGCTTCCCGAGCTCGTAGGCAGCGGCGAGGCCGGCCGCTCCGGCTCCGACTATCCCGACCCTCATTCCAGGCCGCCCTGCTGTCCGGCGGGCAGGCTCCGCCCTCCACGCCAGAGATTCCGCAGGGAGAGGCCGTCGGCGACCAGGATAGCCTGTCCCAGGGCGATCACCGGCAGGAGGAGTATTGCGTGTACGACCGCCGCGTAGGCGCCCGCCACGGAGCGGTCGATGACGGCGAGGGGTAACAGGACCAAGGTCTCGCGGGCTATTAGCTCGAACAGGCCTATGCCGCCGGGGCTCGACGGGACGGCCGCGCCTATGTTTGCGAGCGCCATGGCGAGCACCAGGGCGGCCGCCATCTCAGCCTGGGTCCCGTAGGACAGGTGGAGGTCGAAGGAGTACCCAACGACGAAGAACAGGCCGCCCTCGAAGAGCCAGACGGGCGCCGATAGGGCGAAGAGTACGAGCACGGACGAGGGGCTCCTCAGGGCCTGCAGGGCGTGGATGAACCTGTCCACGAGGCCCCGCGCGCGCGTCCCCGCGGCATCAGGCAGGAGGCGCAGCCCGGCCTCGGCAGCGGCGGCGGCTCGCTCCGGCCGGTATGCGACCGCCACAAGCACGGCGAATACCACAGCGAACGGCACGCTGAGCACCGCCGCGAGGAGAGGCCACGGCACGCTCGACCTGTCGCCGAATCCCTCGGCAACCGCGTTCAGGGGCACGAAGACGGCTATCACCGCCACGAACACTATGAGTGTGAGGGCGTCCATGAGGCGCTCTACGAGGATGGTGGCGAGAGCTGCCGTCTTGCTCACGCCCTCCCGCTCGCCGACGTAGTAGCTTCGAACGAGCTCGCCGATTCGCAGGGGCAGGAGGTTGTTGGCCATGTACCCCACGACCACTACGGGGTAGAGCCTTGGGACCGGGACATCCCGCATGTGGCGCATGAGCAGCTGCCAGCGGGCCGATCGAAAGAGCAGGGAGACCTGGTAGAGGAGTACCGCCGGAATGGCGTACCAGTAGTTTGCCCCGGCAAGGGCGTCGACGAGCCGGTCCCAGTCGGTGGTGAGGAAGAAGAGGGCTAGGGCTGCCGCCCCGAGGCCCAGCCCGAACCAGAACCTCTTGCCGATGCTCACCCGGCCTTCACCGGGCGGCCTGGGCGCAGGATGGCGAAGGAGCTCGTGTAGCCGTGGATGAACGTCGAGCCGCCTACGGGGCCGATCTCCCCGTTGCAGAAGAAGCCCGTCAGTGGCATCGCGTTCACCCTCTCCCTGAACATGTTCGTATCGTGGTCGGGCTTGCCGTACAGGTACGAGCCGCGCCCGAGACACGAGAAGAGCAGCGCGCCGGTCTCCTCGTATAGTGGCGTCTCGGTCGCGTACTTGGACAGCATGGAGCCCAGGTCGAGGGCGGAGGTCTCGGCGTCCCTGAGGTGGAACTGGACGGTCTGACCCTCCCGAAGCAGCTCGGATACGGCGAGGATACCCTGCTTGTGGTCGGCTCCCACGAGGTTGCGTATCAGGAAGTCTCCCAGCTGCGGGTCGTCGTTGAGCGGGTCCATCACCACGCCGAGGAAGAGGGAGTTCCGGGCGAGTTGCTGGTCCCTCTCGTTGAGGCCTCGGAACACGGCTCCCAGCACTTCGAGCGGCTTCTGGCCGTCGAGCTCGTGGAGGATGTTGCGGTCGCACGCCGTGACCTGCATGGGCTCGCCGATGGGCCTGCACCCCTGGGCGACGATGGTGTCGAAGGTGATGTTGCCGTGGAGAGCGACACCCACAGCGCCCGACGAGTGGACTTCGCTCCCCGCGTACAGGGCGTTCTTGCCGGGGGCGGATGCGCCGCTCGCCATGCCGCCCACCTTCGCGGATGAAGGGAAGGCGTAGTCGAGGCCCTCGACCAGGCGCTCGGCGGAGATGGTGAACGGGTCCGTGAGCAGGATGAAGCCGGGCTCCGATGACCTCGAAACGCCCACCAGGTCTTCCCATGCCTCGGGGGGAGCGTCTCCGTCGGGGATGTCCTCGTCCTCCAGGTGGAATGGCACCGCGGTGGCTCCCGGCAGAAGCGCGGATGTTATGGCCAGGCCGGGGCTGTTTTCCACTTCGCGCCCCGCGCCGATGACCCCGGCGGCGGAGCAGCCGATGGTGGGCGCCGATCCGAGGCGGCGCTCCAGGAGGCCGGGAAGGCGGTCCTGCGCGGCGGCGTGGTGGGCCGACACGAAGACCAGGGTGAGGTCGGCGTCGCCGTACACATCCTCGGCGCACTCGACGACAGCGTCTTCCAGCGTAGGTTCCCGGGAAACTGCCGAGCTCCACTTCATGGCGCTGCTACTCCCACTCGTCGCCCTCGGCGGACGCTTCATAGCCCAGCCCTTCCAGGATGCCCTTGAGGGCCGGCAGCCAGTCGCGTGTCTGCATCTCGGCGGGCGCGCGAATCTCCAGCATCCCGTCCTCCAGGGTCGACGCTCCTCCCGAGCCGTCCTTGTCCAGGGGAACGCTGATCGACTCCCGGTCGATCCCCATGAGGTCGGTGACCTCGTATATCGCCATCATGTCGTCCATCCCGATAATGTCGTCAGTCATGAGCCTTGTGTGCGAGCGCGCAATCGCTAGAATCAATTATTGCACCGAGGCACGGCCTCGGCAAATCTGGCGGCGGCGGCGGTACAGGCCAAGGGAGACATGGACTGCCTCCACGACATGCCATTACTATGAAATCGGAGCCCGGCCACCGCACAAATGTCGTCCTGAGGAGTCTTCGACGAAGGACCTGGGGTGGGGTCGGCCTCGACCATGCCAAAAACGACGCCATTTCATCCACTCACGTGGCCTTCGCAGGGCCATAGTGATTCCTCACTTCGCGTAGCCTGTCCTGAGCCTGCCGAAGGGCTGCGTTCCGAATGAAGGATGCCGAGGTCGGGCAGGGGTCTCGTCGGGAGAGGGGGTCGGAGCGGATGGTCAGGGCGTTTGTGGCGGTCGATTTGCCGGAGAACGTGGAGCGGTCCCTGGGCGCGGCGGCGCGGAGTCTCAGGGCCGCCCGCATCGAGGGGCTGCGCGTCGTCCGGTCGGAGGGCATCCATCTCACGCTGAAGTTCCTGGGCGACGTGCCCGAGTCCCGGGTCGATGAGATAGGGCACGCGGTGTCGGAGGCGGTTGCCGGTCACCGGCGGTTCGAGGTGTCGACGGGGGCCTTCGGCGCGTTCCCGAACACCCGCAGGCCGCAGGTGCTCTGGGTTGGAATCGGTGGGCGGCTGGAGCCGCTGATTCGCCTCCAGGGGGATGTGGACGCGGCGCTGGGCAGGCTGGGGTTCCCGGCGGAAACGAGGCCCTTCCACCCCCACCTGACCCTTGCCCGGCTGGACCGCAGGATGTCAGCCGGCGCGAGACGGGCGTCCCTCGACGCCCTCGAATCGACCGGGCTCTCTGCCGGGATGCGCACACCAGTGCGTTCAGTATCGCTTGTACAGAGCATCCTGGGGCGCGGTGGGGCTAGGTATGTACGGCTCTTCACGGCCAAATTAGCGGAGAGTCTCAGTTAGTGGTATACTGCCCGCCGTCTTTCGCACACGTTGCAAGTGAGGTGGAATGGAGGTGCTAGATGGGCAACGATAGCTGGCCTGACTGCCGCAGATGCGATACCGGGAACCTGCTGCCGCTGTCTGACTTTGGGGGACAGGGTGCGCCTGTTCACTACAAGGCATGGGTGTGCAGCAACCCGAGCTGCGGATTCAACATCAAGATACGCAACGGCGACGTCTACCTGAACGAGCCTATAGCCAGCGGGGCCGGTCACTCGCCCCGCGTGAGGTAGCCTTCACACGAAAGGGCAACGGTTCGGGGACAGTCAACGCAGGGAGGTAGTCTGCGGATGCAGACGAGCCTCCCATCGGCAGGCCGAGGGCGGGTCTCAAACCCGCCCCTAACACCGGAGTGGCACAGGCAGATTCAATCCGTGCAGCTCCCGGCATGAGGGTGGCAGATGAAGAAGGTGCTGATAACCGGAATGAGCGGGTTGATCGGCGGGCTCCTCAGGACTCACCTGGAGGAGCGCGGCGGCTACGAGTTGGCCGCCCTCAACCGCAGGCCCGTCGACGGCGTGGAGTGCTTCCAGGCCGACATCTCCGACCTGGACGCCATCGCCCCGGCCTTCGAGGGCAAGGACGTGGTGGTCCACCTGGCGGCGCATCTCGGCGATGAGCCGCTCGACTCGCTGGTGGCGGCGAACATCGTCGGCGTGCGCAACGTGTACGAGGCCGCGAGGCTCGCCGGCGTGCCCAGGGTGGTGTTCGCGTCGTCGGGCGCGACCATCAAGTCGTGGGAGGACTTCCCGCCCTACGACGCCATCCGCGACGGGCGCCACGAGGAGCTGTCGGACGGCTGGCCGATGGTCACCAAGGACATGATCCGCCCGCGGGGACTGTACGGTGCCTCCAAGGTCTGGGGCGAGGCGGTCGGGCGGCACTACGCGGACGCGTACGGGCTGTCGGTCATCTGCATACGCATCGGCTCGGTAGGCGAAAGGGACCACCCGGATACCGCCAGGCCGAGCGCAACATACCTGAGCCACCGGGACGTGGCCGACATCCTGCGGCGGGCCATCGACGCGCCCGACAGCGTCGGGTACGAGATCGTCTTCGCGACCTCGAACAACCGCTACGGCTACCGCGACCTGGAGGGCGCCCGCGAGGTGCTGGGCTTCATACCCCAGGACACCGACGAGGCGGCATTCGAGTAGTCCCGCTTACCCGGATGCGCTTGGTTGCCTGAGTCTGCCGTGATTTCGGCAGGCGACACGACCGAACGTCCCGACGCCCCCTATCCCTGGCAAGAGAGCCCCTCTGATGACGAGGGCAACTGTTCACCTCCTCTGCCCTGGGAGATTCGTGCCGAGGCAGGCTTGATCAGGTCGATTCCTAGCCAATCTAGTGAAAAGTCACGATAACGTTATCAATTTTGGCGACGAATTTACCCGCGCGTTATCCGCGAATCTCTATAATAGTGTGCTGGATGCTTGGGGTCTTGGCCACCTGTGCCATTCTGGCGTTGACTCAAGTGTTCTGGCATAGAAAGGAGAGCATCTGATGACGAAGACGAATGCTACTAGGCAAATCGTACTATCCTCCCTGATCACATTGGGGGCTCTGATAATCGGCGTTTTCGCATACATCATTCTTTATGGTTTGATAGTGGATTGCGCAAACGAATGGATTTTGGCGAGTGGGGAAACGTTGAGAACCTGTGATTCAGGTCAAGCAGCCATGGTCTCTATGCTGGCAATCGTAGTGGCCCTGGCGGTGACATGGCTTGCGTCATTCTTGAGTCTTGTCCACCACGGGAAGGAGGTAGAGAAAGAGGTAGCCGTCCGGCAGCAGGTTGCGCCCCCTCCTCCAACACGGCGGGAAGCTCCTCCTCCCTCAACGGCCGGGACCACGACTCAAAGAGACATAGAGCCGTCGGCGCCTTCAGCACCACCTGCTTCTCGTACAAACTACAGGGAAATGCTGGGTAAAGATGACGAACAATAGGAGCACTGCAATGGAAGGCGGGAACAAGCAAATGCAACAGAGAAAAGGAGATGTCTCATGTCGTACACAGCGGACATAAGCCGAAACAGCCCGGGTTGTTTTCTATTCCTGGTGGACCAGTCAGGCTCCATGAAAGATTCGCTCGGCGGAGAGCCCAACTCGACGAAGATGGACGGAGCGGCCGACGCCCTGAACCGCGTTCTCGATGCCATATCCCAACGTTGCTCCCAGGGCATGGACATACGCGACTATTTTCATGTAGGCGTCATCACGTACACCACCGACAACGCGGGGAACACCCAGCTGGAGACGCCCCTTCCTGGTACAACCCCGGAGCAGCCCTTCCTCGCTATCAGCGAAGTGGTGGACGCCGCAGAGGTGGAGGACAGGCAAGTCAAGGAGTCGGACGGCGCCGGCGGCATAGTGGAGGTCACGAGGAAGTTTCCCGTGTGGCTCCGTCCCAAGGCCGGATATGGCACGCCCATGTGCGCAGCCCTAACCGCCGCGCACACGGCACTCTCGGACTGGACGGCCCAGCACCAGGACTCGTACCCACCCATGCTGATCAATATCACCGACGGCGAGGCTGGTGATGGGGACCCCGTGGCGTGGTCGCAGCACATAATGGAGCTGGAAACCAACGACGGCAACGTACTCGTCTACAACGTGCACCTTTCGGAGATGTCCGCCGCCCCGGTCCAGTACCCGTCTGACGAGGGTGAGGTGAGTATCGACGAGTATGCGAGGCAGATGTTCCGCATGTCTTCAGAATTCCCTGGCTCGATCGTGGAGATGGCCTCTGGAATGGGGTTGCCAGTGACTGAAGGTTCCCGGGGATATGTCTACAACGCCGACCTGGTGTCCCTCGTGCAGTTCCTCGACATTGGCACTCGCGCCGCTTCCGACCTGCGATAGTCATGCGCCTTCAACCTCCCAAAACGTTCCGGCTGCCCAAGGCAGGCAACCGGCCGGAAGAGTATGAGGACTCCTCTCTGGTGGTGTACCCGCAGCACATGGGCGTGTCCGGGCGTCGTACCGCAAGAGTATCCGTCTCCGATGGGGCCAGCGAGTCTGCCTTTGCCCGGGAGTGGGCGAACATCCTCACGAATGCCTTCGTCGAACGTCCGCCCGACATATCCCGCCTGACCGAGGATTCCCTGCGCGACTGGTTGGCCCCGGCGCAAGAGGAGTGGCGAGACGCCGTTCCGTGGGACCGCATCCCCTGGCACGGGGAGGCGAAGGCGCGGGCCGGAGCATTCGCGACCCTTCTCGGACTGATCGTCAGGTCGGCGCCGGACGAGCCTCAGCGCCTCTCCTGGCAGGCGCTAGCAGTTGGGGATGGCTGCCTCTTCGTGGTCCGGGACGATCGGTTGCAGTTCTCCTTCCCACTGGAAGACGCTGCCGAGTTCGACAATAACCCTGCCCTGGTATGCAGCAACCCGGACAATGCGGGAGAGCTATGGGGAAGGCTGCATCGGAGCAGAGGCAAATGCGTGCCGGGAGACTTGCTCATTCTGGCTTCTGATGCGCTCGCCTGCTGGTTCCTCGCGAGGAATGACGAGGGACAAAGGCCCTGGGAGACACTCTTGGCGTTGGATTCGTTGGGGTGGGAAGCCTGGGTGGAGGAGCAACGCAGCGCCGGGACGATGCGGAACGACGACACCACACTGGTCACCATCAGCGTCGCTTAAGATTCACGCGAGGTAGAGGTGGCCTGGCCAGGGATAACCGACTACACCGAGGCGATCCAGAACCCCGATCTGTGCTTCAGGGGTTCAGACCTCGAAGCAGGGGAAGTATCCCTCAACCGACTTGGAACACCCCTGGTGTCTTCAGGTCAGTTCGCCTCTGTCTATCAGGTGTCCGCAGGCAGTCGAAAGTACGCGGTCCGTTGCTTCACACGAGAGGTAAAGGACCAGCAGGCCCGATACAACCAGCTGAGCGACTACCTAATCGAGGCGCTTCCGCCGTCCCTCGTGCATTTCGAGTACATCGAGCGCGGAATAAGCGTTAGGGGCGACTGGTACCCCATCATCAAGATGGACTGGGTGGAGGGGGAGCCGCTAAGCAAGTTCGTCGGCTCCAAGGTGGGCGAACCCGACGAGATTCAGCGGCTTGCGGCCCATTGGCGTGGGGGGCCTGTTCCCAACCTTCGCGGCCTGGGTATCGCTCACAATGATCTGCAGCACGGCAACGTGATGGTGCAGGGAGATGGAAATGTCCGCCTGGTGGATTACGACGGGATATTCCTGCCGCAGTTTCGAGGGGAGCGCAGCCCGGAGCTGGGACACAAGAACTACCAGCATCCCCTCAGGAAGGCGGAAGACTACGACGCCTACGTGGACAATTTCCCTTCCCTGGTGATCTACGTCAGCCTTCTCGCCATCGCAGCCGACAGAGGCCTATGGGCCTTCCATAACCAAGACAACCTGATACTGACACAGAACGACTATGCCGCCCCGGGAAGCTCTGAAGTCTTCAAACGGCTGAAGAGGTCCCCCGACCCCACCGTGGCCAGACTTGTGGGAAGCCTTGAGGAGTACTGCGCTCTACCTGTAGGACAGGTTCCCAACTTGGAAACTGCCCTAGGCAACTTACCCAAGAGCACGTCTACCTCCTCCCAGCGTCGTGTACCTAGCCGGCCGCAGACCTTGGGCAACCTACCTAAGAGCACGTCTACCTCTTCTCAGCGTCGTGTACCTAGCCGGCCACAGCCCCCGGGCAACCTACCTAAGAGCACGTCTGCCTCCTCCCAGAGTCGTGTACCTAGCCCGCCGCAGCCCCCAGGCAACCTCCCCAAGCAGGGAGTCGTGACCTGGCCTGGGATAACTGACTACACTGAGGCGATCCAGAACCCCGATCTGTGCTTCAAAGATACAGAACTCGAAGTGGGGGAGGTATCGTTCACCCGGCGTGGAACGCCCTTGGTGTCTGCAGGTGCTTTCGCCAGTGTTTACCAAGTAACCGTGGCTGGCCGCGAGTATGCGGTTCGGTGCTTCACCCACCAGGTGAAGGAGGAACAGTCCCATTATGAGGCACTTAGTGACTACCTGGCCGAGGGACTGCCTCGATCCTTTGTACACTTTGAATACGTTGAGCACGGGATTAGGGTCAGAGGCAGTTGGTATCCCATCATCAGGATGGGATGGGTAGAGGGAGTATCGCTAAGCAAGTTTGTCGACTCCAAAGTGAGTGAGCCCGACGAGCTTGATCAACTTGCGAAAGAGTGGCGCAGGAATCTTGTTCCCAATCTTCGTGGTCTGGGTATCGCTCACAATGATCTGCAGCACGGCAACGTCATGGTGGAGAGAGATGGCAGCATACGGCTGGTTGACTATGACGGAATATTCCTGCCGCAGTTTAGTGGAAGACGTAGCCCCGAGTTGGGACACCCGAATTATCAACACCCGGATAGGTCGGCGGAGCACTATGACGAGAACATAGACAACTTCCCATCCCTGGTCATCTACATCAGCCTGCTCGCCATCGCGTCCGACCGGAGTCTATGGTCCTTCCACAATGAGGACAACCTCATATTCACACGGAGCGACTTTGCTGACCCTAGAGCATCAAGACTCTTCCTTAGGCTGAAGCGGTCCCCAAACCCGGCCGTAGCCAAACTAGCAGAACGCCTTGAGGAGTACTGCGCTCTACCTGTAGGACAGGTCCCCAACTTGGAAACTGCTCTACACAACCTGCCCAAGAGCACAACCACACCTTCCAGTAAGCGGGCCACTCAGCACACTCCCGGGTTGGGGATATACGGACGAGGAGCCAACAGGAGCGGTACTGCTACACCTAAGCCTTCGACGCCACCTACTGTTCCTACTCCTCCACCAACGTTAGACCTAATCCTCAAACAGACACGGACGGTGGTAAAGAGAGCGTTCAGTCAGGTCCTTCGGAAGCGCCCACCGAAGAGACTCATTGGTATATCAGCGGCTGTCATGGCGATAGTCGTTCTGGCAGCGATCGGTGTGGTCGGGTCTGAGGGAGACGACCAGACGCCGACAGCAACTCCTACCCGGCGACCAGCGACTCCTACCCGTATATCCACGCAGGATCTGAAGGCCATGGCAGCGATAGCCACCCCCATCCCAACTAGGGTGTCAGTGACCCCAATCCCGACTGCTATACCTACGGCCACCACGGTGCCGCCTACACCTACTATCCCGCCAAAGCCTGCTCCCATTGAGGCGAGAGACGGCGCAATATATGACCATAGGTGGAATAAGGAAGAGAGGCAGTGGGAGCTATACCTAGTTGCGCCGGCCCCAACTGCAACCCCAACTCGCACACCCTACCCGACGCGAACACCGACACCGGTACCTACGAACACGCCAACTCACACTCCTACAGCCACTCCGATACCGACACCACTCCCAACTCGAACACCGACGCCGGTACCTACCAGCACATCTACGCCTACCATCACACCTACGCCTACAGCTACGCCAACAATGACGCCTGCGCCTACGAGCACACCCGTGCCGCCTACCGCCACGCCAACTCCTACGCCCCTGCCTAGCGGTGAGTTGAAGGCGTCTGCCTCTGTGCTGAAGGTGGGCGAGGTGATCAGGGTGGATGTGGAGCAGCTGAGGTCGGTGACGAAATACTACTTGAAGACTACCAGTCATCTAGGGCTGGGTAGTTGTGGACCTACGACCTCCGCTGAGTTCTCACGACCCACGACTGTTGTCATCAAGGGCTGTCGACCCGGGGAGGCTGAGATAGCCCTGATGAACTCCTCAACCCATGAGCTGCTGGCTATAGTCCAGCTGACCGTGCAGGCGCCTACTCCTGCGCCCACAGCAACGCCCACGCCGATACCCGCTCCAATCGTCGCCATTACCACGAAGGATAGAGAGGTCGAAGGTGGCGAAGAACTGATTCTCAGGGCTACAGCCGAGAACTACACATCAGTCCGTTGGAGCGGGCCTGGGCATTTCTTGGGGCTTGAGTCGTTGAATGTCGTTTGGTACGCCCCCGCAGCTCAGGACACAAGCCAGGCTATTGAGATCACATTGACCGCCACGAACTCGGCAGGCGTTTCGCGCAAGGATACCGTCGTCTTTGTGGTCAGAGCATTGCCGCGCCTACCTACGCCCGTACCGACCCCGGTGCCCCATACACTGCCGGTAGAGGCACCTGTCCTTGAACAGATCAACAATGAGCTCCTCATATCCATCACGTGGAAAGCTCCCTGCCAAGAGTGCGGACTAATAAGATGGGACTTTGCGGTCAGAATGATACACGGGGCAACTGTGGGTCCTTGGAATTACCAAGAGACACAGACCCCGCTGGTGCTGATGACTGTGCAACCGGGTGTTATCTATGTGGCTACGGTTCGTGCCAGATACGAATCAGGGGACTCCGAGTGGTCACCCGTAGGGAGCCTGACTATTCCGGAAGCATCTCCAAGCCCTACGCCTGCATCCGAATAGACGAAGCCATTCTTACATCGGACACCAGCAATCAGTAGTTGTATGACTCCCGAAACATCAGGCGGCGTTCGAGTAGACCCCATGCCGTGACGCGCCATCTGCGTCCTATGCGTGCATGCGCGGCGGGAGGCTGCCGTGACTGAGACGATCTCCGCACCGGCCGAGGCGAGCCGGCCGGATTTGCGGCCAGGCGGCGCCTGTGAAGAAGCCCCGGAGTACCTGTCGCGGCAGCTGATTACGTACATCGGGAACAAGCGGGCGTTGCTCCAGCAGATCGGCGGCGCGGTCGACGTTGTCAAGCGGCGTCTTGGCAAGGACAGGCTCCGCGTGTTCGACGCGTTCAGCGGGTCGGGTGTCGTCTCGCGGTATTTCAAGGCCCACTCCGAGCTGCTCGTAAGCAACGATCTCCAGGGCTATGCCGCGGTGATCGGGCGCTGCTACCTGCGCAACCGGAGCGCGGTGGACTCTGGCGAGCTCGAGCGGGTCGTGGCGGACCTGAACGCGAGGGTGGACTCGGAGCCGCTGCCGCGGGGGTTCATCGAAGAGCTGTACTCGCCTGCGGACGAGTCGCGCATCACCAGCGAAGACCGCGTCTTCTATACGAAGGCTAATGCCCGCCGGCTCGACAACTACCGACGCCTCATCGACACTGTGCCGCCGGACATGCGGGACATGCTGCTCGGACCCCTGCTCAGCCGCGCGTCTGTCCACGCGAACACGGCGGGCGTCTTCAAGGGCTTCTACAAGGACCGGGAGACGGGCCTGGGGCGGTTCGGGGGAAGCGGCAGCGACGCGCTGGTGCGGATCATGGGCGAGATCAGGCTGGACGTGCCCGTGCTGAGCAACTTCGAGTGCGAGTGCGTGGTGCTGCAGGAGGACGCCAACGCCGCGGCGCGGCGGCTGAAGGGGCTCGACCTGGTGTATGTCGACCCGCCGTACAACCAGCACCCGTACGGGTCGAACTACTTTATGCTGGACCTGCTGGTGCGCTACGAGCGTCCGGAACGCATCAGCCGGGTTTCGGGGATTCCGCCCGACTGGCAGCGGTCCGGGTACAATGTGCGGGCGAAGTCGCTCCCGCTGCTGGGGGACCTGCTGGAGACGGTCGACGCCCCCTTCCTGCTCGTGTCGTTCAACAATGAGGGGTTCATCTCGACGGGCGAGATGCGCGGGATGCTGGAGGGCATGGGGAGGGTCGACGTGGTGGAGACGCGGTACAATGCGTTCCGCGGGAGCCGGAATTTCGACAACCGGCCGATTTACGTGACCGAGCAGCTTTTCCTCGTCGAGCGGGCGTGAAGCGCGGAGCCTGTAGGGGCGGGTTTGAAACCCGCCTTCTTCTGCGGGAGAGCCCACACTGTGCGCAATCCCCCCCCCCCTCTACAGCCTGGTCGAGCGGGCGTGAAGGGCGGAGTCTGTAGGGGCGGGTTTGAAACCCGCCCTCTTCTGTGGGAGACCCCACGCTGTGCGCAATCCCCCCCTACAGCCTAGTAGTCGCGACGTGATTGAGGTGGACCGCGCCTAGGTCGTGGGCGTTCGGAACGCTGGCATTACGTCCGCCGCGAACCACGAGAGCTGCTCGACCACGACGCTCTCCGGCGTGCTGACGACGGGGCCGACGTTCACCATCTCCAGGCCTGGGTACCGGTCCTGCACGTCCATGAGGCGCTCGGCTATCAGCTCGGGCGGCCCGCACAGCCATGAGCCGGCGTCGATGGCGTCCCGCAGCGTAGGGAGGCCGGCAGCGTGCGCCGTGTCGGGGCTGGCGAGTGCGGCGATCTGCTCGTCGGTGACGTTGCGCACGAACCCGAGCGGCGCGAACATCTTCAGGTGCTCCTCGAAGAATGGCGTGGCCTCGGCGATGGCCTTCTCCTCCGTGTCGGCGATGTGGGTCGACAGGCTGATGGCCAGGTCGGAGCCGAGCTCCACGTCGCGGCCCGTCCGCGCCAGGGTGTCGCGCCACGTGTGGACGAGGGCGTCGCTCGCGCCTCCCTGGGCCGCGCCGCCGCCGATCACGCCCTTGATGCCGTGCTTCGCCATCAGGTCGAGCCCCCTGGGAGAGCCGCTGACGATGGGCTGCCAGCACTCGACGGGCAGGTTCGCAGGGCGGGGGACGAGGGTGATGTCCTCGAGCTCGTAGCCGCGGTATGGCACCCTGGGCGGGATGTCGTAGTGCTCGCCGTGGTGGGAGAATGCGGGCTCGTGGAAGGCCTTGAATAGCACCTCGACCTGCTCCTCGAAGAGGGCGCGGTTGGCGTCGCCGTCCGTCATCGGGGCACCGAAGACCTCGACCTCGCGGGTGTGGTATCCGCGCCCGATGCCGAACAGCACGCGGCCGCCCGTCAGTATGTCGACTGTGGCGTAGTCCTCGGCCAGCCTGAGCGGGTGCCACATGGGGGTGATGTTGAAGCCGCAGCCGAACTTCAGCCGCTCGGTCTGGTGGGCGAGGTGCAGCGCGAGCATGAGTATGTTCGGGATGCACTCGTAGCCCTCGCGCTGGAAGTGGTGCTCGGCCAGCCAGAACACGTCGAACCCGCCCTCGTCCATGGTGCGGGCTATCGACGCGGCCTTGTCGAACACCGTCGCTAGGTGCTCGTCGGGCAGCCAGCGGTCGTTCACCGGCGTCCCATCGAGGCCGATGTTGTCCAGGTCGACATACCCGGCGTAGAGGTGACCGAACTTCTGAATCATGGCAGCGCCTCGCCCTGCAGGAGGATTGCCTCAATTCTAGGGCCGCAGCCGGGCGTGTCAACGTTCGTGTGTTGCGCGATGTACTGTGGTACCGTACATTTGAATGGATGATAATTCGCTCTGTAAGCCACCGCGGACTGCGTCGACTGATCGAGGACGATAATCTCAGATTCCTCAGTCACGAGTTGGTAGACCGCGTACGGAAGGTATTGACGGTATTGATCCTTGCAGAAGACATGGAGAACTTCATGGCTTATGCGCCCAGGGGTTGGCGTGTCCATAGACTGTCCGGCGACCGCAGGGACGAGTGGAGCGTTTCGGTCTCAGGAAACTGGCGGATCACGTTCTTGGAGGACGACGGCTTTGTTGACCGCGTGAATCTGGAGGACTATCACTAATGGCTAGTGGCGGCATCGAAGTAAATATGACCCCTTCGCATCCAGGCGACTTCATCCGCTCGGAGGTTATCGAAGAGCTGGGTCTTAGCGTGACACAAGCAGCCGAGATCCTGGGCGTTCGTAGGGCGACGCTGTCGGACCTGCTCAACGGCAACGCGGCGTTGTCGGCTGAAATGGCGCTGCGGATGGAGAAGGCATTCGACGTGAGCATGGACATGCTGTTGAGGATGCAGGCCTGGTACGACGCCTCGCAGATGCGCGCCCGGGCAGACGAGATCCAGGTCCGGCGCTACCAACCCGCATGATCAAAGCGCCTGGCAGAGGGGCCTTGGCGCCATTGGTACTGGTTTGAACCAGGGGCGTGCCGCTATGTCCGTAGCCATCGATGGGCCCGTGGCTTCGGGCAAGACGGCCGTGGGCATGGCGGTGGCGGAGAGGCTGGGCTGGCCGTTCCTGGACACGGGCGCGATGTACCGTGCGGTCACCCGCAGCGCCCTGCGGCTCGGCGTGGACGTGGAGGACGACGATGCGCTGGCGGACCTCGCCGCGCGGATGTCGATGCGGCTCGAGGCGGGCGAGGACGGCGTGTACCGGCTGTGGGCGGACGGCGAGGACGTGACCGGCGAGCTGCGCACGCCCGAGATCGACAGGAACGTGTCGGCGGTCTCCAAGGTCCCCGCAGTGCGGCGGACTCTAGTGGAGCAGCAACGGGCGATCGCCGCGAGGGCTCCCGTCGTGATGGCCGGGCGGGACATCGGCACGGTGGTGCTCCGGGACGCTCCGGTCAAGGCCTTCCTGACGGCCTCCATCGATGAGCGTGCGAGGCGCAGGACGCTGCAGGACCCGGCGCTGGACATGGAACGGACGCGGCGCGACCTGGAGCGCCGGGACGCCATCGACTCCGGGAGGGAGGACTCCCCCCTCAGGCCCGCGGAAGACGCCGTGGTAATCGACACCGACGGCCTGGACATAGAGGAGACCGCCCGGCGCGTAGTCGAGCTGGTGAGGTCAGCCCAATCTTGAGATCCGAGCCGCGGAGCCCGGATGTCGAGCTCGACACCGGGCAGGCGAGGCCCGCAAGCCCCCGATTCCACGAGCTGGACGCCCTGCGCGCCTTCGCCATGCTGCTGGGCATAGTCCTCCACACGGCGCTCTTCTTCATGCCCGACGCGTGGTCGGAGGCGTCTGCCGAGGGCTACCCGGCCGAGGTCTCGGGCATCTACACCCTGCTGTTCTTCGCCATCCACGGGTTCAGGATGCCCGTGTTCTTCCTGCTCAGCGGCTTCTTCACCGCGCTGCTGTGGCAGAGGAGTGGGCTTCGACGCCTTGGAGAGCAGCGCCTCATGCGCATAGCCCTGCCCCTCGCAATCGGCGCGT
Source organism: Dehalococcoidia bacterium (assembly GCA_965116315.1). Classification (GTDB taxonomy): domain Bacteria; phylum Chloroflexota; class Dehalococcoidia; order Lucifugimonadales; family CAJWER01. The sequence continues at coordinate 2,324,374 of OZ220672.1, read as the reverse complement.
TCACCGTGGTCCCGGCTACGATCACCGTGTTCATCTGGGCGTTCGACGCCATGGAGGAGGTCGAGTACTCGCTGTCCTGGTGGCCGTTCATATGGTTGAGCACGTGGAGCCACCTCTGGTTCCTGTGGTTCATCCTATGGCTGTGCGGCGGATTCATGCTCGCGGCTAAGCTGGGGGTGAGATTCAGCCACCCGGTCATATGGTGGCTGGCGGTCCCGCTGACTCTCCTGCCCCAGTTGCTGATGCACGAGCCGGTGTTCGGCCCAGACACGTCGGACAAGCTGATTCCGAACCCGATGGTGCTGGCCTACTACGCGCTGTTCTTCGTGTTCGGCGCGTTCATGTACCAGCGGCGCATCCAGGCCAGCGGATGGTGGGCACTCGCGCTCCTGCCCGCGCTGACGGTGGTCTTCTTCGGCGGGCTGAACCTGCTGTTCGAGAGCAAGGAAGAGTGGGCGAAGCCGGCGGCGGCGCTGTTCCAGGCTGCCTTCGCATGGCTGATGTGCTTCGGGCTGATGGGCCTGTTCCGCCTGGCGGCCGCCAGGGAGCGCTCCTGGGTGCGCTACCTCTCCGACGCATCCTACTGGCTATACCTGTGGCACCTGCCGCTGATAGTCGTGGGGTTCGAGCTGATCGCAGGATGGCGGGTAGGGTCCCACGTCAAGTTCGTGCTGCTGAACGTCGCCGTGACCGCCGTCCTGCTTGTGGTGTACGAGTTTGGCGTCAGATATACTCCGATTGGGACGATGCTGAACGGCAGGCGGTCCCGCCGCTCGGCTGCAACGGCCTGAGGCGCGTCGGACCACGCAATCCAAACGCGGCCCCGCCCCTCTGGGTTCCTGCCTCCGCGGGAACGACGGTGGTGAGGCCTTCTCACAGGGAGGAGATCCTGGACCTGCTATACCACGCCTGCAACGTTGCCCAGAAGGGCACTCTCCGCGCGTTTGCCGACTGGACGGTTACGGGCCGGGAGAACGTGCCCAAGATCGGGCCGCTGATCGTGGTGGCGAACCACCAGAGCAACTTCGACCCGCCACTGCTGTCGCCCAGCATCCCCAGGCGGATTCGCTTCCTTGCCAAGGACAGCATATTCAAGGGCCCGGCCATCGCCAGTTGGTTCCTGCGCGAGTACGGCGCGTTTCCGCTCAAGCGGACCGGCATCGACATCACGGCGCACCGCTGGGCGCTCGACCAGTTACGGCGAGACCAGGTCATCGCCGTCTTCCCGGAGGGCACGCGCAGCCGCGGCGGAATGAAGCGGGCGCGCCCCGGCGTCGTGCGGCTCGCCTTGACGACGCAGGCCACCATCCTGCCGGTCGGCATTACGGGGACGGAGCGGCTGGGGACGTGGATGCGGGTGTTCAACCCGACAGGGAAGATTACGGTCACGATAGGGCGGCCGTTCACGCTGCCGGTGATCGAGGGGAAGCCCAGCGCGGCGGTGATGGAGTCGCTGACCGACATGGTGATGCGTGAGGTGGCGATGCTGCTGCCGCCGTCGTACAGGGGCGTGTACGGGGAGGGTGTCCCCTAAGTTGCCCCGCTGAGCATTGCCCTTCGACAGGCTCAGGGCGAACGAGGGATGGCTTCCCTAGATGGCGTCGGCGAGGACTTCGACCAGGTGCTTGGCGTTGGCGCCGGTGCCGTCCGCGATCTGCTGGCGGCAGGAGACGCCCTCGCTCACGACCGTGACATCGTCACCCGCGTCGCGGATCGGGCCGAAGAGGCCCTGCTCTCCGATGCGCATGGACACGTCGTAGTGCTCCTTCTCCATGCCGAAGGAGCCCGCCATGCCGCAGCAGCCCGACTCTATCTCCTCGGCGTCGCACCCCGGGATTGAGTGCAGGACCTCCATGGCAGCGCCCGTGCCCACGAGGGCCTTCTGGTGGCAGTGGCCGTGGAATAGGACCCTGCCCGGCTCCCGGGTGGGGCCGAGGTCCGCGCCGTCGTCCATCGCCTCGGCTACGAGCTCTTCGATCAGCATCGATGCGTCCGCAATCGAGGAGACCCGGCGGTCGCCCTCCAGCAGGTCCTTGTAGTCGTCGCGGAAGGTCAGGAGGCAGCTCGGCTCCAGCCCTACGACCCTTGCGCCCTGCTCCACGAACGGGTAGACGGCATCGACGTTGGCGGCGGCGCTGGTGCGCGCGCGGTCGATCATCCCGGCCGAGAGCATGGGGCGGCCGCAGCAGGCCATGCTGGGGACCACGACCGAGTAGCCCAGCCGCTCGAGCACCTTGACGGCAGCGCGGCCAAGCTCGGGGTGATTATAGTTCGTGAAGGTGTCGGCAATCAGGACCACCGCGCTCCTGTCGCCGCCGCCCCCGTTCGTCTCGCCACGGGCGCGGAACCACTGCTCGAAGGTCTGGGACGCGAACGAGGGCAGCTGACGCCTGCGGTCGATGCCGGCGTACCGGTCGAGCAGCTCCTTGCCGCCCTCGGACTCCAGCAGCCAGTTTGACAGGGGCGCCATGAAAGACCCGGCCCTGCCCAGGGCGGCGACGCTGGCGAACATCCGGTTCCGCAGGGGGTAGCCGTTGGCCTTGTGATAGCGGTCCAGGAACTCGTACTTGAGCTTGGCCATGTCCACGTTCGACGGGCACTCCGCCTTGCATCCCTTGCACTCCAGGCAGAGGTCCAGCACGTCGTAGAGACGGCGGCTGGTGAGCGAGTCCACCGGCAGCGCCCCGGACAGCGCGGCGCGAAGGGCGTTGGCCCGGCCCCTGGTCGAGTGCTCCTCGTCCCGCGTGACCATGTAGGAAGGGCACATGGTGCCGGAAGTCACCTTGCGGCACGCGCCCTGGCCGTTGCACATCTCGACTGCGCCGGCAAAGCTGCCCTCGGAGGAGTAGCCGAGGCCTGTCCTGAGCCGGAGGGGGCTGTAGTCCGGCGTGTACCGCAGGTCGTTCGTCATGGGAGGCGAGTCGACAATCTTGCCCGGGTTCATGATGCCCCTGGGATCGAAGGCGGCCTTGACGCTGCGGAAGGCCTCGTATATCCGCGGGCCGAACATCTTCTCGTTCCACATGCTCCTGACGAGGCCGTCGCCGTGCTCCCCGCTCAACGCGCCGCCGTACTCGAGTACCAGGTCGCTGACCGCTTCCGAGATGGACTCCATGCGCCTGATGTCGTCGTCCTGCTTGAGGTCGATGAGGGGCCTGATGTGCAGGCAGCCCACGCTGGCGTGCCCGTAGTAGCCCGCCGTGGTGCCGTGTTCGCGCACGATCTCGTCGAACTTGCGGACGTACTCCGGGAGATGTTCCGGGGCGACGGCCGTGTCCTCGACGAAGGGCAGCGGCTTTGCGTCGCCGGTCACGTTCATCATGAGGCCGAGGCCGGCCTTGCGGACGGCCCACACGCGGGCCTGCTGGGCCGGGTCGGACATCCTGCGGACAGCGTAGCCCAGGCCGCCCGCGGCCATGCGCCTCTCGATGCCGTCCAGCTTCGACTCGACCTCCGCCTCCGAGTCGCCGTAGAACTCGGTGAGAAGCAGCGCGCCCGGGTCGCCTTCCACGAAGTCCATCATGCGGGAGTAGGCCAGGTTGCTGCGTGCCTGCTTCACTATCATCTCGTCGACGAGCTCGACGGCGGCGGGCTCCAGCTCCAGGGCGGCTACCGTCGCCTCCATCGACTCGTTCACGTCGCGGAAGTGGAGCACGGCCAGGCCCTTGAAGCGTGGCAGCGGCACGACCTTGAGCTTCGCCTCGGTGATGGTGACGAGGGTGCCCTCGGAGCCGATCACGAACCGTGCGGAGTCGAAGCCATCCGCCCCTATCAGCTCGTCGAGGTTGTAGCCGGAGACCCGGCGCTGGATGCTGGGGTAACGGGCCAGGACCTCGTCGCGCTCCGCCTCGCCGATCTCGGCCAGACGGCGGTATATGCCGCCCTCCAGCCCTTCGGCGCGGGCCCTGGCCTCGACCTCCTCACGGGTGAGGGGACCGAGGCTGGCGCGTGAGCCGTCCGACAGGACGACGTCGAGCTCTGCCACGTTGTCGACGGTCTTGCCCCAGAGGATGGAGTGTGCGCCGCACGAGTTGTTGCCGAGTGCGCCGCCAACGTTGCCGCGGTTGCTGGTGCTGGGGTCTGGGGCGAACTGCACGCCGTGGGGCGCGAGGTGCTGGTTCAGCTCGTCGAGGATGATGCCGGGCTCGGTGCGGACCCATCCCTGCTCGGCGTCCACCTCGATCACGCGGCGCATGTACTTCGAGAAATCGAGCACCACGGCCCTGCCCACAGCCTGGCCGGCGAGGCTGGTGCCGCCTCCGCGGGGAAGCACGGGGACACCGTGGCGCGCGGCGGTCTCGACGACGGCGATGACGTCATCCTCGCCCTTCGGCAGCACGACGCCGATGGGTTCGACTTGGTAGATGCTGGCGTCGGTGCTGTAGAGGGCCCGCGTCATGGGGTCGAAGCGGACCTCGCCCTCGACCAGCCTCCTCAGGTCCTCGACAAGGGCTTGGGTATCCGCCGACGCGGCGGCGTCAGCCATCCTGCGCCTGGTCGGCCGGCGAACGGAGGCCCGGCTCTCCACCCTTGAAGGACATCGCGAGGATGGGAGGGGCCAGCGCGGTCGTCACAATGGTCATCATTATGGCGACGCCGTAGAGGTCGGAGTCCAGCACACCGTTGCTCACGCCTATGCCCGCCATTATCAGCGCCACTTCGCCCCTGGGGAGCATTCCCACGCCTACGCGCCAGCTGCCGCGCCTGTTGAACCCGGCCAGAAGGGCGGGAAGCCCGCTGCCCGCGACCTTGCCTACGACCGCCAGGGCCGTGAGCAGCACCCCAAAGGCGATCACTCCGCCGAGGGCGCGCAGGTCTACCAGCATACCCATCACGACGAAGAAAACTGGAACTAGGAAGGCATAGATTGCCATAAGGGGCTTTTCGAGCTTGAGTGCCAGGTCGGTATCGGAGAGGGCCAGGCCGATGGAGAACGCACCTATGATCATTGCCAAGCCGAAGCTCTCCGCGAGTCCGGCGGCGAGCAGAGCGAGGGCGAGAGAGAGGGCGACCCCCGCGCCGGTGACCTTGAAGCCCTGGAGGAACCTGGAGATGTGCCGGGAGGCGAGGATCCCGATGCCCGTGAGCGCAAGCCAGAATCCTATCGTCTTGAACGCCACGAAGCTTATGGACCCAACCGAGACGTCGCCCGTGTTAGCCAATCCCACCACGACCGTGAGTATCAGGATGCCGACGACGTCGTCGAGGACCGCCGCGCCCAGGATGGTGACGCCTTCCGGCGTACCCAGCCGCCTCAGGTCGCTCATCACCCTCACGGTGATTCCTATGGAGGTGGCCGTCATTACCGCGCCTATGAACAGCGCCTTCACGTCGCCGAAGCCCTCCGCGTAGCCGAACATTACGGTCAGCACGTCTCCGAAGACGAAGGGCAGTACCACGCCGCCAACTGCGACGAGGGTTGCAGGCCTCGCGTAGCGCAGGAACTGGCGCAGGTCGGTCTCCAGCCCTGCGAAGAAGAGCAGGACTATGGAGCCCACCTGGGCGATGGCCCAGAGGGACTCGGGAATGTGTGCGATCGGGTTGAGGTCAGCATCATGGGCAAGGTCGGCCGACACCTCGAACAGGGCGCCGAGGTACGGGAGTTCGACGCCTCCCAGCGCGAAGGGCCCGATGACGATGCCAGCCGCCAGCTCGCCGAGGACAGCGGGCATTTTCAGGAACCGCTCGAATATCTCCCCTGCCAGCTTGGCAGCGATGAGGATCGCCGCAAGCTGCAGCACGAGACGCACTATCTGTTCAGCGCTATGGTCCATACGCTATTCGCACGGTCTTTCGCGGGCCCTCCCGGTCCGCGTGCCCGAATCCCCAACACGCAAGAAGCCCGCCGCAGGCGGGCCCTCTTGTCTGCGGCCAGGCACGCTTCCTACGAAGAGGATACCCTGACTACTCGGTACTGAGTCGTGCCCCTCGGCGTCTTCACTTCCACACTCTGACCGGCGGCCTTGCCCATAATGGCTTTGCCTAGAGGCGAGACGTCGGAGATCTTGCCTTCTGTAGGCGACGCTTCCATCGCGCTGACTACCGTGTAGGTCTTCGTCGTCTGCCCTTCCCTCAGGTCGACCTTGGCGCCCATGGACACGGTACTGCTGTTCTGTTCGGCGTCGTCGGAGACGCGGGCGTCCTTGAGAATAGCCTCTATCTCCCGAATCCTGGCCTCGTTGAGCCCGTGGCGCTCGCGCGCAGCCTCCAGCGGCGCATTCTCCCGCACGTCCTTGTCGGCAGCGGCCCTCTTGATCTCGGCAGCCAGCGTCCCCCGTTCCGACTTGCGTTCCTCCAACTCCTCGACGAGGGCCTTGTGGCCTTCGCGCGTGACCTCGATGGCCTTGGGGGCGTCACCCGTGGTGTTCCTGGTGGACCTGTTGCCCTTGCGAATCCTCAGGTGCTGCGCCAGGTTCTGGTCCGTCAGCGCCTTTCGCTTGACGTATGACAGGAACTTCCTGACGCTCTGCAGCCGCTCGACCGCCTGCTTGCCGGAGCCCATCGTCTGCTCGCCGTACGCCCCGATGTCGGGAGGCCTTATCTTGCTTAGTGGCAGGTTCCCTCCCTTGGAGCGATCGTCCTTTCCCATCCACTTAACAAAATGTGCCAGGTGTTGCTGTGTGTTGCTGTCCTTTGCCCTCAGGCTCTTTACGTAAAGCTCAACGGCCTCCATCAATGTCAGCGGGTTAGCATTCGCCAATAGGGTATTCTCCATCCTGGAGGCCTGCCTGAGCATGGCCTTTCGCACCATCTAATGGTAGTGGCGACTCAAGGTGGGTGTCAACGCATCCAACGAGCGCCAGGGGATACCTGGAATTGCGCGGATTATACTGACCGCGGCAAATGAGGGACGGTACCTGCATCGCCGTCCGACAAGCTCAACACACCGCCCCACGTAGGGGCGGGTTTCAAACCCGCCCTCCCCGGTCCATACACCTGCCAAGGTAGACGGGGTACTCTGGTGGGCGCTCAGGCAGCGCTGCCGGTGCCCTCCAGCGCCGCCGCGGCGCGCAGCACGGTCGCCTCGTCTAGGTGGCGGCCCACGATCTGCACGCCGATGGGAAGCCCGTCGGAGCTTCGCCCGAATGGCACGGAGACCGCGGGCGAGCCGGTGAGGTCGAACGGGATGGTGGCCCTCAGGGCATTTCGCCCGACGACCTGCCTGCCGTCGATGTCGAGCTTTGCCGAGTCGTGGGGATGGGCCGGCAGGGGCGTGGTCGGGCAGAGGAGCAGGTCGTAGGACGCGAACAGCCTCGCCGTGTCCTGGCGCAGGAGCTCGCAATTGGCGATTGCGGCCTGGTACTCGTCCATGGAGGGCGCGGGGGCCGACAGACGCCTGACGATGGTCGGCGCGAGCAGGTCCTCCTTGCCCTCGATGATAGGCATGATCCAGTGCCGGCCCTCGGCGGCGTAGATGGCGTCCGAGATGGCCTGGCCGGACAGCTCGTCCCAGGAGTCCAGCGAGACCGGCTCGACGCGGTGACCCATGGCCTCGAAGGCCGAGGCGGCGCGCTCGACGGCCTGCTGCACCTCGGCGGCGACCGGTGCAAACGGCCCCTCGGCGCACCAGCCGATTCGCAGCTCCCCCAGCGGTCCGGCCACGTCGATGTCGGGCGCAGGCACGCGGAGTGCGTATGGGTCCGCACCGTCCGCGCCCGACAGGATGCGGAGCGCCAGGGCCGAGTCGCGCACCGTCCTGGTCAGGGGGCCGACGTGCATGTATCGCAGCAGCACGTCCGGCCAGTGGCCGGTCAGCGGGATGCGGCCGTGGGTGGCCTTCAGCCCAACGAGGCCGCAGTGGCTCGCGGGCTGGCGGATCGACCCGCCCACGTCGCTGCCTATCCCAAGGGGAGACATGCCGCTCGACACGGCCGCGGCCTCGCCGCCGCTGGAGCCACCCGTGGTGCGCGTCTCGTCCCACGGGTTTCTCGTCGTGCCGAATATGCGGTTGCCCGTCTCCCACCACAGGGCGAACTCCGGCAGGTTCGTCTTCGCCATCATCACGCCGCCCGCGTCGAGCAGTCGCGTGACGACCGTCGCGTCCTTCTCGGGCACGTTGTCGGCGAATATGAGCGAGCCGCCCGTGGTCCTGGTCCCCGCCGTATCGACGCAGTCCTTGACGGTGAAGGGGACGCCGTGGAGCGGGCCCCACGACTCGCCCCGCATGGTGGCGGCCTCGGCCTGCCTGGCGCGCTCCATCGCCCCGTCTATCATGGTCACGATCGCGTTCAGCTTCGGGTTGAGGGCGTCGATCCGCTCCAGGCAGGCGGTCAGCACCTCGACCGGCGAGAAGCGTTTCTCGTGTATGCCCTCAGCCAGTCCGCACGCGTCGAGGGACAGCAGGTCGTCGCTCATCCTGGACTCCTATTCGGGGGTGGTCGCAACTGCCGTGAACTAAGTTACGTTCGGCCTGAGCCTGTCGAAGGCCAGTGCTCACCAGCGCAACATGATGTGTAGCAGTTACTTGGAAGCTTGTCGAAGCACCCTTCTGAGATAGCACTTGGTTCCTATTCGTACCTGGGATGCCAGCCCTTCACCCAGGTGGTCATCTTCTCCGGCGTGATCCTGAGCAGATAGCGGGGGTTGTCGATGGTCGACTCCAGGTATGCCAGGCCTGGTTCGCCCGCGTACCTGACGACCATCTCCCTGGCGATCTCCAACATACGCCCGGCCATCTTCACAGGCCCCTCGACGATCTCGGCTGTGCCCTCGATCAGCACCCGCGGGTGGTCGGGGTCTACGTCGTCGGCGCAGGACACGGCCACGCGCGGCTCGTTCTTGACGTACTCCATGAACCGCGACTTCTCGCGGGGGATGATGTACATCGCGCCGTCCTCCCAGTACTCCCATACCGGGACGACGTACGGCGCCCCGTCGGGCTTCACGGTCGCCAACCTGGCGATGATGGGACCGGCAAGCAGCTCGTCCACCTGTTCGGGCGTCAGTCCGGGCATGGGCGCTCCTCCAACCAGTATTGTGCGGCTCTTCGTGTCAACCGGAAGAATACCTGACTGACCGCGTTCTTGCCATTCGGTGGCGGACTCAGGGGCGGCAACCTGCTAAACTCCGGCTATGTGGGGTGCAGGATACCGGTAATCCCAACGTGTCCGGGAAGCGGCTGCGAGGCACAACGTCAGGTTTCTGGCCTCGACTAGCGGCATAGGAGGCAGGAATGCGAATACCTCCGTGGAGCAGAAAGCTGCTCGTAGGCATCGCCCTCGTGATAGGCGTCCACGCCTATGGCCTGGGCATGCACATAGTCCTGGAAAGGGTAACCTTCGAAGGTCACGGCCCCGCCGCGCACGTCGATGACCGAGAGCACGAATGGTCAGTTGGCGGAGTCTGGCTAGAGAACGGCGACGTGCTGCACATCAGGCTCTCGGAGACCGATGATGGCTATCGCTACATAAGGTTCGGCAACGTAGACTACGACAATCTTGGCCCCATCACCTTCGACGGGACAAACGCCGTGCCCTACTTCGACGACGACGGGTTCGGTGGAGGCTGATAGCGATGGAGTTCTTTGCATTCGTAGGACTTGCGGTAGTGGCGATGGTGCTCCTGGTGATTGTCTCCGTGACGCGGGCCAACTTTGACCGCAAGAAAAGGGAGCAGGACAAGCTCGACCGGTACAAGTAGAGGTGCGGCCTGCCTAAAGCCAGCCCGCCTCACTAGAGGCTCCTCTAGACGACCACGCAGACGCTAGAGGGCTTCCTGTTTCAGCGACTCTATGATCTTGGCGATGTCGCGGCTTAGCTCGGCGTTGCTCACGGCGGAGTCGCAGCCGAGCGCGACCGCCTCCGCGAGAGCCTCCTCGTCGGCGTGGTTGCCGAAAGCGATGATCCTGGGTCTGCCCGCCTCGCGCGACAGCCGCTCTACGACGGCCCGCCACTCGCCGGCGTCCCCGGCGAGATCGATAAGCACGAGGTCCGCTCGGCCATCGCCGGACAGGTCGTCGAATCGCCCGGCCGTCTGGGCCTGGACGACCTCGTACCCCTGCGGCGCGGCGGCGTTGTAGACCCTCGGCAGGAAGAACAGGTCCTGTGCCACGAGGATGATCTTGCCGTTGCGCTCCATGCCTACTCCGCGTAGGCCTCGGAAGGACCGAGGTCCGGGTCCTCGAAGGACGGGCCCCTGTAGTAGTTCTTGCCCAGCAGGTACTTGGTCTCCAGCTCCACGTCCCTCACCTGGAACGGCACCGTCACGTCGGGGTCTCGGCGCTTCAGCGTCACCTTGACGGTATTCTCGCCCGGCGACGGCCAGTGGTCGGGACCAAGCCTGAAGATGTACCAGTAGCCGAACACGCGGTACCTGGGCCCGTTCATCCGGTACATGTGGTTGATCTTCCTCAGCATCGAGTCTGGCAGCACGCGCCCGTTCAGGCTGACTCCGATCTCGTCCCGCTCCGTCGTGCCGGTCACCCGGACCCGCAGCAGCACCTCGTGAACGCGCCCGGACCTGTCCCAGCGCCGGAGATCGTCGGCAATGGGCAGCGTAATCGACGCGGTCCCGCCCTCCTCCAGCTCGGCGGGGAGCTGCGGCAGCGGGTCCACGCCATCGGTGGGCACAGTGTGCCTGTCCATCTCCGTTGGGACGTAGTAGTGCTTGTCCTTCGGCGCCATGATCTCTGGATGTGCGACCTCCCGCAGCTTCTCGTAGAAGGTGGCGTCGTAGGGCCAGTTGCCGAACCAGTGGGCCAGGTAGATGCCGTCGATCCCCTGGGCCCAGTAGTTGCTGGCGGTCGCCCTGACCACCTCGATGGAGGCCTGGCCGAGCCTGTCCGACCCCATCCGGCTGTGAATCGACGCGTGGACGCGGCAGTCCGTCCCGTCGACCGCCTCGACCAGGGGCCGCAGGTCGAGCGTGGGGTCGAGGGCCTCCGAGCCCGAGCTGGTCTGGCCGATGAGCACGTCGACTATCCCCTCACTCGCCCAGCCCGCCGGGTCCATGCCGACGGACATGCACGCCTCGACGCTGGCGGGAATCCTGATCGCAAGCTCCCGGTCCGCCCCGCTTGCCTTGACTGCATCGTAGACCTCCCACACCCACGCCGTCATCACCTCCCGGCCCTTCTCGACGTCGTTGGGGTGAAAGTAGTAGGGCTGGTAGTTCATCTGGAGCTCGAAGCCGTCCACGTCGTACCGCTCCAGCGTCTCCTGGATGATGGCCAGTCGCTCGGCCCTCACCTCGTCGTGCATGAAGTCGAGGCACTCGGCGCCCGGGAAGCTGCCGTCGAGCCCGCCCCTCGCGCCGATCTCCAGGTGCTTGTTGTCGAGGCGGAAGTCGGACGTGCGGACATCCACGCCGCGCACCCCGCTTCCCTGTTGCACCAGCAGCGTCGGGTAGAGGAGCTTGCCCCTCGCGTGGGCGCGGTCTACGAGGATCTGTAGGGGGTCGTTGCCCTCGTCGATCAGCTTCTTCGCGTTCTGGTGGGCCCTGCGAAACACCAGGTGGGGCCACTTGTCGACGTTGTGCCCCCAGAGCTCGCCCACCTTCGTGTCGTGGAGGAAGGTGCGGCCGTCCCCCAGGCAGAGCATGATCGCCTCGACGGGGGTGCCGGCAAGCTCGTCGACGCCCGCCTCGTACTCGATCCTCTCGATGGGCGGCTCGTACATGTAGATGAGCGGGTGCCGCCCATCGTGGTAGAACATGAACCTCGGCTTGGCCATGGGAGCCTCCAGACTCAGCGTTTCTGTTTCTTATCTCATTCCGACCGCTTATGTCATCCGAGCGCTCATGTCATTCCGAGCGCAGCGAGGAATCTAAGGTCCTTGCCGTAAGCCTACTATCTTGGATTCTTCACTCCGCTTCGCCGCGTTCAGAATGACATATAGCGGCGTATTGTCCTGGCGATGTGTAATGCCGCCTACAGCCTCGGCGGGTAGAAGGTGCGATCGACGACGATCTCGACATCCTCGACGACGAGGGGGCTGACGATGTTGTCCGCCCGGCCCTCGAGGGTGATCTCCAGCGTGTTCCTGCCCTTGCGGGGACGCACGCCCGAGAGATCGAACTCCAGCCACTGCCCCACGTAGGGCGCTATGCCGTCGGCAGGGGTCCGGGTGAGCTTCTCGCCGGTCAGGGACTCGCCGTTGAGATGGAACGATACCCTGTCGGCGAACACGATGTCCTTGATGTTAACGCGGAGGGCAACCCTCGCGATGCGGTCGGCTTCCGCCTCGCAGTCGTCCGTGATGTAGAAGGGGACCGCGTGAGGGACGCCCGTGTCGTCAGCCGCTATCTCGATGGGCAGGGGACAGTCGATGCCGTGAAGCTCCATGTAGTTGCTCGTGCGACGCACGACATAGTGCTTGCTTCCCTGCATCGCCAGGTCCGAATCGCCCAGCTCGGTGAGGATGCTCCGCTCCGTGTCGCCCAGTGGCCACTCCAGGAACCAGGTGTACATGCCGTCGGCTCCCTGGTCCCAGTAGCTGGCCGCGGCGGCGCGCATCATCTCGGGGGTGGCGTGCTGCCTGCCCATGCGGACGCGCGAGTCGTCCGTGTGGTAGGGCGAGACCATGGGGTAGACGGCGATCTCGTTCCGATGGGCGGCCTCGAAGAGCCAGTCGATGGGCATGTCCGCGTCGACGACGTTGTGCCCGTAGACCATCGGCACGACGAAGTCGACGAGCCGCTCGTCCAGCCACGTCGAGACGTCCAGCCCAGCGGCCTCGTTCGCCTCCAGGGTGGGGTAGACCCGGGCGCCGATCTCGGCAGCGCCGCCTTCGCGCCCGCGCGCCATGGCTGCGACGTCGCGCACCCAGCCGGTCATCACGGGCGTGAACTCGGGCACGTCCTCGGGCTGGAAGTAGAAGGACGCGCCTCCGGGCGGCGCGGCGAAGTCCAGCTCCAGGCCCTCGGTCGCGTAGTCGGTGGCGAGCTCCCGCAGCACGGCGAAGACGTGGTCGCGGACCTCCTGGTTGACGTAGCCGCGGCCGCCTGTCTTGGTGTCCAGCGCCGGGTCCATGCCGCCGTAGCGGCCGAGCCGGACGCTGGCGAAGAAGTCCATGCCCTTCTCGTGGGCGCGGTCGATGAGCACCGTGAGCGGGTCGAGACCGCGGTCCATCAGGCTCTGCATGTTGTTCCACACGCGCCAGTAGGCGACCTGGTCGAAGGGCTGGATGTCGGCGCCGAACCTCATGCCGACCTTCGAGGGGTAGAACAGGCCGTCGCCGCGCTCGACGCCGTAGCTGAAGGTGTCGACGGCCGTGCCGGCGGCCTCGTCCACGGGCCGCCACGCGTCCTCCATGGTCATGGGCGGCTCGAAGACGAACAGGTAGTAGTGCCGTGCGTCGTTGAAGTAGATCGTGCGCTGCTTCATGATTGCTCCATTCTCACTGCGCCGACGGCCTGGCCGTCCAGGTCGAAATCGGGCGCCGGGCCGGCGTTTCTAAAGCCAAGCGATTCCAGCCGGGATATGCGGTCCTCGTCCTCGACACACGCCGTGGCATAGACGGCGGTTGCGCCCCTGGCCTGTCCCCACTCGATTGCCGCGCGGACCAGGTCATCCCACGCTCCGTCTGAGCCGCCATGCGAAAAGCCATCTACGCTGCACGCGCGGGAGTCGTCCATGACGGCTGTCGAGAGGCCGACGATGCGTCTCTGCGCGTCCCTGGCAGCGAACCAGTTGCCCCGCCCACCCTCTCTGAGCGCCTGGTACTTGGGGTAGAGCCCCATGCAGGAGCGGACCATGGCGTATCTTGCGGAGAAGATGCCCGTGTTCGCGTCGAGCACCCGCCAGTCGTGGGGCGTGACGATCAGGGGGACCATCGGGACGCGGACGCCGGGGCCGCCGTCCTCCACGGCGGCGGGCCCGGGGTTGCTGAAGTAGTCGACCAGGAATGCCTCAGGCGACCGGTCGTCGGTGATGAGGGCCCACACGATCGAGGACGCCAGTTTGCGCCAGCCGAGCCGGTGGTATATGCGGGCCGCGTCTGGGTTCACCGTGCCCAGGAAGAGCGCCTTGCCGCCCCCTTCCGCGAAGTCCTCGACCGATTGGCGGCACAGGGCCGTCGCCAGGCCTCGCCCCCTGGCCTCAGGCACGGTCGCGACCTCGCCGAAGCCGCCCAGCTCCGGCAGGGCGTTGCAGGTGGTCACCATGGTGGTGCTTATGGCGCGGCCATCCTCCTCGACGAGGTAGAGGTCGCTGGTGTTGTGGTCGGTCTCGCTGCCCAGGAGCACGGCGGGCTCGATGTCCGGGGCGTCACCGAATATGTCCCGCCAGAAGGCCTGCAGCCTGTCGTTCAGGCCCCCGTCTATGGGGATGCGAAGTTTGACGTAATCACCGGCCATCGTCCACCTCGCCGCACAGTATAGTCCATAAGGCACGCCAACGTAGTCCTGCCGTAACCGCTCAGGGTCGAGGGGAGGCGGCTTGTCCCTTCCCACCGAGGGGGAAGGTTAGGATGGGGGCTCTCGCCCTTGCAAGGAGCAGACCTTGTCCATGTCACGCGAAGTCTGAACAGTCACAGGGGCTGGCGGCGACCCCCATGACGTGGCGGGGGCATCTATACTGGTATCGTCGGACTCGCGGCACTGCAATCCGGAGCGAAGGGCCATGAGGACCAACTTGCACATAGATGAACGTCTGTTGGAAGAGGCCAGGCGGCTCATCGGTATCGAGGGCAGAGCCGCGTTGGTGAATGAGGGACTGCGCGCGCTCGTAGAGCGGGAGAGGAGCAGGAGGCTCGCGGCCCTTGGCGGGAGCGCTCCTGGGTTGCGGCCCGTGCCGCGGAGACAGTCTCCGCCTACCTGTACATTCTCCAAGCACATCCCATAGTGCTAACGTGCGGCTTGGAAAAAGAAGAGGGCCCGCGAGTATTCGCGGGCCCTCTCTCTTGCTAGTCGGTTGTGACTAGGTCTACTGCTCCATCATCTGGCCGATGTTGTCCTCACCATCGATGAAGAAGTAGAGCTCGCCGTAGAAGCCCACGGTGTCGGCGATGTGGGTCTCAGGAGCGTTGAGGAAGTTATTCCTCACGAGGACGATGCCCCGGGACGCGCCCGTGTGAGCCGCAACGCTAAGCATGAACTTCTGCTCGCCGTGGATCCTGTGGATCTCCTTGCCAATCTCGATGCGCCCGGGGGAGTACTGCTCGAGTGCACGGCCCTTGTGCCAGTTGTCGTGCAGCCAGGCAATCGTCCCGGTCGGGTCGGCTGGGTAGGTGTCCGCAGGAGCCTGAGGCTGCCAGTCGGAGCTGACCTCGCAGTCGCAGCGCGGCTGGTAGCCGCCCTCGGTGGGTACGGCGCCGTCAGGGCCGCGCCCCATGCTGCGGGGCAGGTCGGAGATGTCAGGCGAGAAGGCCGGGCCGCCGCCGGTCGCGCAGCAACGCGTCCAGCCGGAGAACCAGGGGTTCGCGCCGTAGTAACCGAAGTGCGCCTTCAGCATCGCGAAGTACTCTTTGCCCGGGTAGCTCAGGGTCCAGGGAGCGTTCATGGGCTTGTTCTTGATCTCGAGGCCCACGTCAGCGAAGTAGTCCGTCTCCAGCTCCATGATGTCGGCCGTCGGGCCGAGCTCGGACAGGTGGCTGAAGGAGAGCCGCTGGCCGGAACCGTCGCTTCGGAGCCTGAAGCCCTCGGAGTCACGCGCGGTCAGGCCGAGGCCGTCGAGGATCTCGTTCGCCTTGTCGGGGTCGTACTCGGTGTTGTGGAACGCCCACTGGTCGCCCGGGTAGTACGGGGTGGCCGGATGGGCAACCCAGTTCTTGACCGTGCCGATACCAAGCAGGATCGTGTCGTTGATGGCCTCGCGGTCGAGAGCCAGGGACATTGCCTGCCGGAAGTCGTGGGTGCGGAGCCACTTGCCGATCTCAGCATCGGTGTTGTATGTCTGGATGACGCTGGTCGTGAAGTCGCCGGGGCCGACCTGCGGCCAGATCTTCAGGTGGTAGTCGCCCTTCTCCTGGTTGGAGCGGTAGAGCGGGATCTCGGGGATCTGGTAGCCCCTGGCGGACAGGTCCGTCTCACCGGCCATGCCGCGGAACACTCCAACCTCTCGGCTCTCAACCCTCACGTCCATGTACCCGTCAATGTAGGGCAGCTGGTTCCCGTGGGGGTCTACCTCGAAGAAGAACGGGTTCGCCGTCCAGGTGTTCAGGGTGTCCGAATGGGACTCAAGGGTGAAGGGGCTCATCAGCGGCTTGCCGAGGTGCGTCCCCTCATTGTTCTTCAGGCCCCAGAAGCGCGGCCAGTCGCCGGCCTCTTCAGCGTCGATCATCGCCTTCAGCTCGCCCGCGTCCGCATAGTCCTCGTGGAACTGCTTCATGTAGTGGGCCGCGGTGTAGAAGCAGAAGTAGAAGGACGTGCAGCGTGAGCCGGGCCTGACCTCGCCCTCCATGAGAATGAAGTCCGGCGAGTCCCAGGTCAGCGTCCAGTTCAGGTCGTCGACGACCGCGAACTCGACGATCTCGCCGGTCACGGAGTCGAGCCACTGGGTCTGCGGGGTCTCGTGGAGAACCTTGTTCAGGTTCACGTCTTCCCAGGCAAACCTGATGTCCTCCATGGTCATCGGCTCACCGTCGGACCACTTCAGCCCCTTGCGGAGGGTGAAGGTGTACACGAGGCCATCCTCGCTGACCGAGTGGAAGCCCACGTGGGGCAGCTTCACGAACTCGTCCGAGTTCTTCTTGTGCCAGTAGAGGCGGTTGCTCGGACCGCTGCCCTGGCTGGTGATGCGCCACGTGCCGCCGTAAGTGCCGATGCCGTGGGGCGGCTGGACGATCTTGTACTGCTCAGGCAGCCGGTCCTCGACGGGAGGAAGCTGTCCGGCCTTCACCATCTCGGCGAACTTGGGGTTCTCGCCGAACTGCGTGGGAGCCGGGCCGGTGTATACGAAGTCCCAGTACACGCCAGGAACCTGGGGCTCAGGCACATACTGGTATCCCTCGACGGCTTCCGAGACCGGCGCATCGCGCTCGATGATGGTCTTCGTCGTGCCCACCTTCGCGACCTCAACGGCCTTTGAAGGGTCCTGCACCGCCGCCATGGCAGCCTCGGCCGCCTTGGGCGCCTCTGGCGCTGCCGCCTGGCCGCCTCCGGCGGCCGCCGCAGCCGCGGGCGCTGCTGCCTGTGGCGCCTCGGGAGCCTTAGGTGCCGCGGTGGTCGTGGTCTCCTCCGCAGCGCCACAGGCCAAGGCTGCCAGCAGAAGCACGCCAGCAGTGGCAAGCACTACTCCTTTCCAACTAACCAAGCTAAGTTTCATAGGAACTCCTTTCCCTTATAAAGGAATCGCGGAATCGGCGCCGATTATAGAGTGGCGCTCTTCAGCGTGTCAAGGCCTTGGGAACCGATGCAACAATTCGTCCGCTCCGTCCTCACAGTCCTATCCTCGACGGGTATTCCGGCACTCCGCCGGCGTCTGGCCTCACCCTGAAGAGTGCGCCAGCCGAGGGGCCGTTCTGCGCCTTGTCCTCGCCCCCGGCGGTCGTGATGTACATGTCGGCGTAGTCGCTGCCGCCGAATATCGCGCTCGTGACCCTGGGGGTCGGGAGTGCAACCCGCCCGATCTCCTCGCCGTCCTGCGAGTAGCGGACGACGCATGAGCCCTCCCAGCGCGCGGACCACACACACCCCTCGGCGTCCACCGTCATCCCGTCAGGGAAACCCACCTCCTTGCTGCTGTCTACGAAGACCCGCCTGTTGCGGATTTCCCCCGTTTCCTGGTCGTAGTCGAATATGTGGACCTGGTCGTCCGTCGTGTCTGTGTAGTAGAGGCCCTTCCTGTCGGGAGTCAGCCCCATGCCGTTCGAGATTCCGATGTCCCGCGCGACGGGGGTTATGGTGAGATCGGTCTCGAGCCTGTAGAGAGTGCCGAGCCGCTCGGCGCCCCGGGAGGAGTCCTGGGGCATGGTGCCGCAGAAGACCCGGCCCTTCACGTCGGCGAAGACGTCGTTGAACCTGTTCTCCTCCTCGCCCGGCAGCCCGTCGACGAGGTAGGTGAGATTCCCGTCGCTCCATGAGGCGATTGCGCCCTTCGCCATGAACAGCAGCAGCGAGCCGTCAGCCTGGATGGTGAACCCGCCCACAAGGTCGCCGTCGTAGAACTGCTCGTGGCTTCCCGCGGCCGGGTCGTACCTGAACATCCTTCCCGTGGGTATGTCGGCCCAGTAGAGCCGCTCCTCGCCGGGGTGCCACAGAGGTCCCTCACCCACAACGCATGCGTAGTCTGCAATCAGCTCGACTTCCATATCCTTCCTCCTTTGTTGTCGTCGCAGCTCCGTCCCCTCATGAATTGTGAGGCGGGCTCTGACCTTTGCCCGAGATTTGGGAAGGGAGCGCTGTCTGCTATACTCGCCTTACTCACGGTGTGGGTGTATGAACATGGGGATGGAGCATAACATGGCCTCATACTCGCTCGACAGGCAGATCGAGGCTTATGAAGAGATGCGCGAGTTCTTGGAGGCCAAGCACTTCCGCAAGTGGGTCGTCTTCTACAACGGGGAGCTTGTGGATACGTACGACTCAGACGAGGACGCTGCCGTGGATGCGGTTCAGCGGTTCGGACGAGGGCCGTACCTGATTCGGCAGGTGGGCGCACCACCAATGAGGCTGCCGGCCTCCCTGCAGTTCCGGCGGGTCTTTGCCAACGATTAGCGCTAGGTTCGACGATCTCGAGGGCGCTGCTGGCTGGAAGGTTACAATCAGCAACGACTAGCCTCAGTCCGCCTCCGTAATCCGAGAGCTAGTCTACAGAGAACGGTGTCAGTCTCGGCCCTCGCCCCACCAGCTGCGCAGCCGCTCGGCGACCTCCTTCTCATAGCCCTGGTCCGTCGGCGTGTAGTACCTGCGGCCCTCTAGGCTCTCCGGCAGGTTCTGCATAGGGGCAAAGTGGCCCTCGTAGTCGTGGGAGTACTTGTACCCCTTGCCGTAGCCCATGCCGCGCATCAGACCCGTCGCCGCATTGCGGAGGTGCAGCGGCACGGGGTCGTTGCGGGTCGTCTGCACGTCCTCGATGGCCTTGCCGATGGCCTGGTAGGCCGCGTTGCTCTTCGGGGCCGTTGCCAGATAGACGGTCGCCTCCGCCAGGGGTATGCGACCCTCGGGCATGCCGATGAAGTGGACGGCCTGCTGCGCCGCCACCGCCACGGGCAGGGCCTGTGGGTCGGCCAGCCCCACGTCCTCGGCGGCGAGGACCACGAGCCTGCGGGCGATGAACAGCGGGTCCTCGCCCGCCTCGACCATTCGCGCCAGGTAGTAGACGGCGGCGTCCGGGTCCGATCCCCGCACCGACTTGATGAAGGCGGAGATCGTGTCGTAGTGGGCGTCGCCGTCCCGGTCGTAGACCAGGTGCTGGCGCTGCATGGCGTCCTCCACCTGGTCGCCGGTGATTCGCCGCACGCCTGAGCCGTCCGGATCGGCGGCGCTGACGGCAAGCTCCAGGGCGTTCAGGGCCGACCTGGCGTCCCCGCTCGACAACGTCACGAGGGCCGCCATTGCCTCGTCGTCGAGCTCTGACGACATCTTGCCCAGCCCCCGCTCCTCGTCGGCCGCCGCCCGGCGCACGAGCGCCTCCACCTCTTCGTCGGCCAGCTGGTGCAGGGTGAACACGCGAGAGCGGGAGAGCAGGGGAGCGTTCACCTCGAACGACGGGTTCTCCGTCGTGGCGCCTATCAGGATAATGGCCCCGCTCTCCACGTGGGGCAGGATGACGTCCTGCTGCGCCTTGTTGAACCTGTGGATCTCGTCGATGAAGAGGATGGTGCGCTGGCCGTGCATACCCAGCCGGTCCTGGGCGGCGCCCACCTCGCGGCGGAGGTCGGCCACGCCGGAGCCGACGGCGCTGATGGGGCTGAAGTGGCTGCGCGTCGCCGTAGCAACCAGGTTCGCCAGGGTCGTCTTGCCCGAGCCGGGAGGGCCCCACAGGATGATCGAGGGTATGCGGTCGGCATCGATGGCCTTGCGCAGCACGCGCCCCGGCCCTATGACGTGCTGCTGCCCAACCAGCTCTTCGAACGTCCGGGGCCTCATCCTGGCCGCCAACGGCGCATTCCGGTCCAGCTGCCGCCCGGCCTCGTGCTCGAACAGCGTCATACAGCGTCTCTTACGCCTCTGACCAGGTCGGCGTCCTGCTCGGGCAGCACCGTCCGCGGGTCCAGCAGCACCTCGTCGTCCTCGATCCGGCCTATCACAGGCGGCGATGCGCTCCGCAGCCGCGCGGCAAGGGCGTCCGCCCCGCCGTGGGCGTTGCCGTCCAGGGCCAGCACGGTCGTGGGCAAGGTCTCGCCCGGCAGGCTGCCCCCTCCGATGGTCGACAGCCCCGGGCGGACCCTTCCGCCCAGCTCGTCGGCCCAGGCATCGGCCCGCGACGCAATGTCGTCCGGCGGTGCCGAGACCATGCGCCATATGGGCACCTTGCGCTCGGCCTCGCCCCGGACGTAGTGGAGCAACGTCGCGCTCAGGGCGGCCATGCTGAGCTTGTCGATCCTGACCGCCCTGGCGAGTGGATGCGCGCTCACCAGTCCGACCATCTCCTCCGTCCCGGCGACGATCCCCGCCTGGGGGCCGCCCAGCAGCTTGTCGCCGCTCACGAACGCCAGGGCTACACCTGCGGCGATGCTGGCCTGCGGCATGGGTTCGTGGGCCAGCCCGTACTTCGTCGTGTCCAGCAGGCAGCCGCTGCCCAGGTCGTGCAGCACCGGGACCCCGTGCCTGCGGCCAACCTCCACCAGCTCTGACAGGCCGGCGGCGTGGGTGAACCCCGATACCTTGAAGTTGCTGGCGTGGACGACCAGTATCGCGCCGGTGTCCTCTGTGATGGCCGCCTCGTAGTCGCGGGCGTAGGTCCGGTTGGTGGTCCCCACCTCCATCAGCTCGGCGCCGCTCTGGCGGAGCACGTCGGGAATCCTGAACCCGCCGCCGATCTCCACCGCCTCTCCCCTTGACACGATGACCTCTTTGCCCGTCGCGACGGCGGCGAGCCCCAGCATGACGGCCGAGGCGTTGTTGTTCACCGCGATGGCAGCGCCCGCCCCCGTGAGCCTGCAGACCAGGCTCGACAGGTTGGACTGGCGTCCGCCGCGCTTCCCGCTCTCGAGGTCGAGCTCCAGGTCGCTGTAGCTCCCGGCGGCCCGATGCACCGCCTCCATCGACTCCCGGCTAAGGGGAGCGCGGCCCAGGTTGGTGTGGAGGATCACGCCCGTCGCGTTGATGACGGGAACGGGGCGGCTCTGCCACTCCGACGCCGCCCGCTCCTCGATTGCCGCGACCAGGTCCTCGATGCTGGGGGGACTTCCACCGCCCTTCACCGCCTCCCTGCTGGCGTCCACCTCGCCGCGCACCAGGTCGACGACGGCCTCGCGGGAGCCTGCCTCCGCAAGGCCCCGCACCCGCGCGTCCGACATCAGCCTGTCCACGCTGGGAAGGCTGCGCAGGGCTTCACTAACGAGACGACTTCCATCCACGCTCATGGCCGTGATTATAAACGAAGGGCTCCTTTAAGGAGGTTAGGAGCAGATGACCCGTCAAGCCTGTATGATGGGCGCCGCAATAGGGTAACTGCTCAGAGTTGGAGGGGAGGCGGCTTGTCCCTTCCCCCCCGAGGGGGAAGGTTAGGATGGGGGCTCTCACGCTGCCGGATGGCAAGATCGCCCATGTCTCAACAACCCTGAACAGCTACGCAACAAGATCACTACGCCAACAAAGGAGACAGCTTTGAAAAAATATCGCGTTGGAATCATCGGGCTTGGCCGTATGGGGTCCACCATCGACGAGGAGTTCGGCGAGCTGGAGACCTGGCGCAGCCCGACCTCCATCGCCGGGGCCTGCGAGGCAAGCGACAGGCTGGAGGTCGTGGCGGGCTCCGATCTGCTGCCGGAGAAGCGCAGCGCCTTCACCGAGAAGTGGGGAGTCGCCGCGGTCTACGAGGACTGCATGGAGATGATAGAGAAGGAAGAGCCGGAACTGGTGGCCATCTGCACGGTGGCCACCACCGCACTCAAGCCCGCCCGCGAGGCGCCGCACAGGGGCTTCCGGGGTGACGCTCACGCCGACCTCACCATCGCCGTGGCAGCCGCGGGTGTGCCGATGATCTTCTGCGAGAAGGCGATGGCCTCCTCCATGGACAAGGCCGACGCTGCCCGTGATGCCTGCAACAGGAACGGCGCGCACTACAACTCCGGCCTGCTCCGCCGCTTCAACAACCAGAACCACATGATCCGCCGCCGGATCGAGGACGGCGACATCGGCGAGGTGACGGGCGCCGTCCACATGACCTCTTCCAGCCTGCTGCACGGCCACATCCACTCCATCGACACGCTTTCGTACCTGCTCGGCGACCCCGCCGTGAGCGCCGTTCGCGGCAGCCTGATCCCCAGGGACACCGTGATCGAGGACAACTGGCTAGGCCACGATCCCAGGGCCGTCTTCGACATCGAGTACGAGAACGGCCTCAGCTCCTCGTCGGTCCCCTTCCAGGGCAAGTGGGAGTTCGAGGTGATGGGCACCGAGGGCTCGATCAGGTCGCTGAACGACGGCCAGGAGGTGCTGCTGCGACGGAAGGGCGGCAGGGGCGAGTGGTGGGACATCGCGCCCGACCCCACCGTAGCGCCCGAGAGCAGCGTGGTCTACCTGCTGGAGGACCTGGTCGAGGCCCACGAGTCGGGCCGCCCGGCCCTGGGCAACGTGGACGTCACCCACCAGACCACCGAGGCGTGCCTCGCCATAGCAGAGAGCCACGTAAAGGGCGGCGCCTGGGTAACCCTGCCCATGCAGCAGCGCGACCTCTACGTCTTCCACGTATAAGGAGGGCTTCGCTTCTCCCCCCGACGAGGCCTTTGAACAACCTGTTATTGCGCGACCATATAGTCGTCGTTCCTGCGGAGGCAGGAACCCAGAGGGGGAAGGGGAGGGGTCTTCTCCCCGGCGCCACTGCGTTACGCAAAGGTCTCCCGAGGGGGAAGATTGAGCCTGTCTTGAGCCCAGTCGAAGGGATGGGGGCTCTCGCCCTGCCGAAGAGCAAGGTTGTCCATGTCACACCAAATCTCCACATTTACGGGTGAATTCCCCTGGCGGGACGGACACTCCGCTCCCCCCGCGCTCCTATCCTCTGCGCCCTCAGCGACCTCTGCGGTTGAATCGTTCGGCCTGAGCTTGTCGAAGGCCAGTGCTCAGCAGGACCACCTTTGGGTGCAGCAGTAACTTGAGAGCCTGCTCCTACCTCTGCGCCCTCAGCGACCTCTGCGGTTCAGCAGCCGCTTCTTGATCTTGGTGAACGTCGTCGTGAAGTGGATGAGGGGCGTCATCCGCCGCCCCACGATCGTGCCCTCGGCGAGGGCGCGCAGGAAGTCCTCGGGCGTGCCGTCGAACTCCCGCATCTCCACGTAGGTGCGGCCCAGCTCGATGGGCGTGTGCGCGTCGCTGACGCCCGACATCACCAGCCCGTGCTCCCTCGCGAACTCCTCGGCCTTCCGGTCGTCGGCGCTCAGGTTGTTGCGCGCGTTGAACACCTCGATGATGTCGGCCTGCGCCACGACTTCATCCAGCGCCCCCGGGCTGATCACCTCGCTGCGGAAGCGGTCGAAGGCGTGGGGCAGCGAGACGAGCCCTCCCTGGTCCTTGATCCGCCGCACCGTCTCGAGCGGAGACAGGCCCGGCGGCACCCATTCCTTGAGGAAGAGCCCGGTGATCTCGCCCTCTGCCGTCTTGACCTCCTCGCCGATGATCACCGGGAACGGGGCGATCTCCCGCACAGCGAGCGCGCCCTCGATGGCGTCGTGGTCCGTCACCGCGATCAACCCCAGGCCGACCTCGATGCACCTCTCCACCAGCCGCTCGGGGGTAGTCTCCGAGTCGGGAGAGAAGCAGGTGTGCATATGGAAGTCGCCCCTGATCACTGAAGGCGCATCTGCTCGCCGTAGGCGGTCCTGATCTTGGTGATCTTGAGCTCGGCGGACGCGAGCATCTCGTTGCACGTCCTGGCCAGCTTCATGCCCTGCTCGTAGAGGCGCGTCGCCTCGTCGAGGGGCAGGTCGCCGGCCTCGAGGGCCCTGACCGTCTCGTCCAGCTTGGCCAGGGCCTGCTCGAAGGTCAGCTCGGTCGCGGAGGCTTCGGACACCGTTACGCGCCGAACCTGAACGGAGGATACCGGTCAGTCATGAGTGCAAGTGCGTAGGCCGTCACTCTGACGCTCCACCGTGCGATGCCCAGATTGAAGTAGAAGAGCTCTCTGGGGTAGCGTCCCGTGAACAGGATGGCGAACCAGGCGATGACCGTGAGGGCCAGAGAGACGATGCTCAGTACGATGAGCACGATGAAGTGAGGTATCGCCAGGAACCACTTGACCAGCGGCAGGAACCGGTTGAGGTTCTCGGGGTACTCGATGTCGAGGTGTACCGACTGCTCTTCTTCGGTGGACGGGTAGTCGTCCTGCATCAGCCCGAAGTATGCGTTTATCCTTGCCGAGAAACGCATCACCTGGAGGTTCCAGTCAAACCACCACCTGGGGAACTTCCCGGCAAAGAGAAGCATGAGCAGCGGCGCCAGGAACTTCGGTGCCCCCAGGACCGCCGATAGGATGATGATGGGTATCGCCAGGATGAGCCTGAAGAACGCCGTCAGCCGGTTGCTGGACTCCGGGTAGTCGATGGAGAGCTGCACCGGATAATCGGAAGCCTGCGCCATTGGACACCTCCTGGATAGTTGGGCCGGCGTTCAGCGCGAGCGGTCCGCGCCCCTTGCCTCGGTTCGGGCACCGTCCGGCTGGACCTCTAGGACCTCCGCGTCGAACGACCCCTTCTGCAGCGTGACGTGTACCCGATCAGCCACCGTCAGGGTCGACGAGTCTCCCAGGACCTCTCCCGTACCGGGCGCTCTCACTATAGCATAGCCCCTGCGTAGTGTGTCCGAGGGGCTGAGTGACCTGAGCCGCATCTCCAGCGCCCTGGCCCTCTCGGCCCTGACACTCATGCCGCGGACGAGCCGTGCGTGAGCGTCGTCGAGCAGGCGGTCCACCCGCTGCCGGAGCGCGTCCACGTTCGGGCTGCCCCGGAGGCACCGCGTCCTGAGATTGCCTACGTGCTGACGGGCCGAGTCGAACCTGCTCACCAACCGGAAGTTCATGCGCTGTTGGTAGGAGCCGATGCCAGCGCCCAGCTCCCGTGCGTCGGGCACGGCCATCTCGGCGGCGGCTGAGGGCGTGGGGGCTCGCAGGTCCGCCGTCAGGTCGACGATGGTGTGGTCGGTCTCGTGGCCGACGGCGCTGATGACGGGGGCCCGGCTGGCGAACACGGCGCGGGCCACGCCCTCGTCGTTGAAGGGCAGCAGGTCCTCCAGTGATCCCCCGCCGCGAGCGAGTATCACCACGTCCACGTCCCCCGCCTCGTCGAGCGCCGCGAGCGCTTCACGTACCGTGGAAGCGGCGTGCGCTCCCTGGACCGCGGCGGGCGCCAGCACCAGCTCCGCCAGCGGGTAGCGCCTCTCGACGACCGTACGGATGTCGTGCCACACGGACCCGCTCGGCGAGGTCACGACCCCCACCCGGCCGGGGAACTGGGGGACCCTGCGCTTGCGGGACTTCTCGAACAGGCCCTCCTTCTCCAGCCGCAGCTTCAGCTCCGCGAGCTTCAGCTCCTGCTCGCCCATGCCCTCCGGCCTGACCTGGTCGACGATGAGCTGGACGTCGCCGCGCTGCTCGTATACCCCGATGCGCCCGTGGGCTATTACGGCGGCGCCGTCGGTCAGCAATTCAGCCCCGAAGGACTTGCCCGCGAACATGGCGCAGCGGATGGAGGCGCGGGCGTCGCGCAGGGTGTAGTAGCAGTTGCCCGAGCCCGGCCGGGCGATGTTGGCAACCTCGCCCTGGACCCAGACGTCGTTGAGGAAGTAGTCGTTCTCGAGCATGTCCCGCAGATAGGCGGACACCTGCGAGACGTGGTATACCGGCACGTCAGGCCCTCTTTCCGGCCAGGCAGCCGCCTTGCCCTGCGTAGGGGCGGGTTTCAAACCCGCCCTCCCCGCGGCCATGACATTTGCGCGGCGCTACTTCCGGTAAACCTCCCCTACGCCGGGTGGTGGGGTCGGTCTTTGCTGGCGTCGTCACTCCGGCCTATACCCTCGACAGGTACTCGCCGCTGCGCGTGTCCACCTTGATGGTGTCGCCTGTGCTGACGAACAGGGGAGCCTGCACGACGAGCCCGGTCTCCACCGTGACCGGCTTGCTCGCGCCCTGGGCGGTGTCG
This sequence comes from Dehalococcoidia bacterium, assembly GCA_965116315.1. Classification (GTDB taxonomy): domain Bacteria; phylum Chloroflexota; class Dehalococcoidia; order Lucifugimonadales; family CAJWER01. The sequence continues at coordinate 2,298,203 of OZ220672.1, read as the reverse complement.
CCCTTGTGTCCAGGGGGCGCCTCGGTGACCTCCAGGTCCACGGTGATCGGCATCTCCAGGGCGATCGGGTTGCCCTCGTAGAAGACGATGTCCGCCGTCATCTGCTCGACCAGGTACGGCAACGAGTCCTCGATCTGCTCGGACGACAGGGGGAACTGCTCGTAGGTGTCGTTGTCCATGAAGTAGTAGAGCCCGCCGTCCTCGTAGATGTACTGCGCCGTCCGCCGTTCGACCGCCGCCGGGGTGAACTTCACGTCGAAGCCCTGGAAGGACTTGTCGACGACCTTGCCCGTGCGCAGCGACCGGAACCGGACCTGCATCACCGGCGCGCGCTGCTGCATCTTGTGCGACTTGTACTCGACTACCGCATAGGGCTCCCCGTCCAGCTCGATGGGAAGCCCCTTCCTCAACTCTCCGTAGGTGATCGTCATGCCGTGTCTTCTGCTCCCTGTCGGATGTCTTGGGGCCACATGCAGGATCGTTCGCCCTGAGCCTGTCGAAGGGCAGTGCCATGCCGACCTACACGAATCGACCCAACATCATAGCCTATCACGCAGCACCGCTACCCGCCCGTCACGTCTATCTGCACCGCGTCGAGCGCCAGCGACCTGCCGCCGTCCGAGGCCAGGCGGACCCTGACGGCGTTCTCGCCCGGCCGTAGCATTCCCTGGTCGGTCACGTACTCGACCGACACACCCTCCTCCTCGCGCTCCACGACCTTGGCCGGATACTCGACCCAGAAGGTCGTCGGGATAACCTTCCTGCGCCATCCCTCCGAAACTCTCGCGTCCCCTGCCGGGAGGAGCCCGCCGTTCAGCTCGACGTCGAGCCGCTCTCCAGGCTCGGGCAACCGGTCGAGTCTGAGCCGAAGGCGCGCACTGCCTCCGCCTGATCCCTCGCTCGAGGCGAGCCTGAGGGTGAGCTTCGGGCCGGTCCACTCGTCGTCGCCGCCCCGGGATGGAGCCAGCCGCGCGGGAAGCTGGGTGACTGGGCTCGCGTACTTGAACGCGGTGCTGTGGCCGCCCCCTCCCTCGTACGACCTGGGCCGGAAGATCTCGTAGCGCCTGTCGAGGCCCGCGACAGCCGCGGGGTCGGTCAGCTCCCGCGTGGTCCGGCGGTTCCACGCGGGCGACATTGTGAAGAAGTTATAGAGGTAGACGCCGGCCGCGCCGTCCTCCCGCCAGAGGGAAGCCAGCGCCCTCATGCTCCGCTCGTCCGCCGTCACCGTGCCCTCGATGCAGCCGTAGACCAGGCAGCCCGTCCCGGACGCCGCCGCGGTGAACTCGCCGATGGGCGTCTCGAAGGGAATGAACCCGCCGCCCACTGCCACGATGTCGACGAGGCCCCCGGCGATCCACTCGCCAGCGTCCAGCCCGATCCTCGCCGAGTCGTACAGCGTGGGCGGGACCCGCACGGCAAGCTGCAGCCTCCTGCCCCGGGCGTTGCCGGCCTCGTCCAGCATCCGGCGCGCCCGTGCGACCAGGTCAGTCATCAGGTACCGGCTGCCGTAAGCCTCGTCCGGGCGGAAGAACGCAGGATGGCGCATGAAGTCCAGCTCCACGCCATCCACGTCAAACCGCTCCACCACCTCCTCGACGATGGACAGCCTGTGCGCCCGCACCTCCGGGAAGGTGAAGTCCAGGCCCGTCTTGATCCCCCACTCGATGGTGCCCTCGGGGATCGACTCGCCCGGCCTGCCGATCATCAGGTCGGGGTGCTCCCTGCGGAAGCGGCCGTAGCCGGGGTGCTCCGGGTCCATGTCGTAGTGGCTGTTCATCCGCACCCTTGGGAAGAAGGGCAGTCCGGCCTCGCGCGTCTGGCGGGTGAGGATGGTCATGGGCCCGCCGTCCTCGGTCATGAGCGCCTGGATGTTGCCGGCGATCCTCGGCATCACGCCGGGCGTGGGGGAGTGGACGAACGACCGTAGCCCGTCGTCGAACGACGTGCGTCCCTGCCCGAAGATCTCGCCGCGCTCGGTCTCGTACTGGTACACCTCGTGGTCGCCCAGGCTCCACCCGAACGCGCCGCCGAGGCCCGCGTACCCGTCGACCACCCTGGCCTGGAGGTCGGCGGCCGACACGGGCGGCTCGGTGGCGCTCAGGATCCAGCCGTCGTCGGTGAATATGATTTCGGGAGCGTGGCTCTCGTTCATGCGAGTCCTCCTGGCGGCGGTAACCCATCGCGATAAGAGACTATCTCAACTTACAAGGCTTAGCGTAGCACTGGCCTTCGACCCTTCGGCAGGCTCAGGAGAGCCAAGCTCAGGCCGAACGGGCCTCCAACTCTTCGCCGGGCTTGAACGTGCAGGTCCTTGAGATTGCCTTTGAGTTTCTGGTCCTCTGCGCCCTCCGCGCTCTCAGCGGTGGAAATCCCATGCGGTTTGACACGCCATCGGTGCGGGCATAGACTTGCCGGGCGGTCGAGGTGCGGGAGGCCCCATGGCGTTCAACCTCCTTATATATACCACCGAGGGCCCGGGCGTCCCCGGCGTCCACGAGTCCCACCGGTGGTCCGAGCGGCTGGAGAAGCTCGTACCGGGGATCCAGGTCAACGTGGCCGGCTCCGAGGGCGAGGCGATGGAGCTGGTCAGCGAGGCCGACGCCGCCTACGGCAACATCACCCCGGAGCTGTTCGCGAGGGCCGAAGGGCTGCGCTGGGTGGCGTGCCCCCAGGCCGGGCCCGCGGCGGGCTACTACCACCAGGCGCTCATCGAGAGCGACGTGGTGGTCACGAACGTGCGCGGCATCTACAACGACCACATCAGCGCGCACATCATGGCGCTGCTATTGTCATTCTCCAGGGCGCTCCCCTCGTACTACCGCGCCCAGCAGAGCCGGGAGTGGATCCCCGAGCAGGGCCACGCCTACCTGCCGGAGTCGACGGTTGCGGTGGTGGGCGTGGGGGGCATCGGCGCGGAGACAGGGCGGCTCTGCGCCGAGTTCGGCATGACGGTGATCGGCGTTGACGCGCGCATCGACGAAGCCCCGCCGGGCGTGTCCGAGGTCCACCCTCCGGCCTCGCTTCACGAGGTGCTGCCGCGCGCCGATTTCGTAGTCCTGACGGTGCCGGAGACGCCCGACACCCAGGGCATGTTCGGGCCGGCGGAGTTCGGGCTCATGAAGCCGAAGGCCTACTTCATCAACATCGGCCGGGGCGCTACGGTTCGCCTCGATGCGCTCAACGATGCCTTGAGGGGCGGGGAGATAGCGGGAGCGGCCCTGGACGTCTTCGAGATCGAGCCCCTTCCGACCGGCCACCCGCTGTGGGACGCGCCCAACATGGTGATCACCCCTCACGTTGCCGCGGCCTCGGGACCCAACCTGGACGAGAGGCGCACCGAGCTATTCCTGGACAACTGCGTACGTTTCGACGAAGGACGACCGCTGAGGAACGTGGTGGACAAGGAGAAGTGGTTCTAGGGAGCGCCCCCGGCGGGACTCGAACCCACGCACCCGGCTCCGGAGGCCGGTGCTCTATCCGCTGAGCTACAGGGGCGTAGGACTACAATACAGGACGCCAGCGCCGCCGTCCAATCGGCGGAGAAAGGTGGTGCCGCATGGTCGGATACATAGTAAGGCGGCTGCTTCTGGCGGCGTTCACGATGTGGACCATCACCGTGCTGGCCTTCGTCGTGATCCAGCTCCCCGAGGGCGACACGGTCACGAAAAAGCTGGACAGCCTGATGCAGAATGGGGACCCGGTCGCCCTCGACATGGCGGACGACCTCCGGGAGTACTTCGGGCTCAACAGCCCCATGCACATCCGCTACTTCAAGTGGATATCGAACATGCTCAGGGGAGACCTGGGTATCTCCTACCGGTTCTACTGCGGCGGGCCCAGGGAGAAGCTCGTCAAGGAGCTGATAGGCGAGCGGATCCAGATGACGATCGTGCTCACCGGCTTCACGATCCTCGTCACGTGGACGTTCGCCATCCCGGTGGGCATCTACTCGGCCGTGCGCCAGCACTCGATCGGGGACTACTTCTTCACGTTCATCGGGTTCAGCGGCCTGGCCGTGCCGGACTTCCTGCTGGGGCTCGTGCTGATGTACGTGGCCTTCGCCTACTTCGGCCAGAGCGTCGGGGGGCTGATCTCAACGGAGTACCAGGACGCTCCGTGGAGCGTCGGCAAGGCCCTGGACGTGCTTCAGCACCTGTGGGTGCCGGCCGTGGTGCTCGGCACGTCAGGCACGGCAAGCCTGATCAGGATCATGCGGAACAACCTGCTGGACGAGCTCAGCAAGCCGTACGTGGTGACGGCGAGGTCCAAGGGCATGGCATCCTGGAAGCTGATCATGAAGTACCCGGTGAGGGTGGCAATCAACCCGCTCGTCAGCACGGTGGGCTACCTGCTTCCGGCGCTGGTCAGCGGGAGCGTGATCGTATCGGTGGTGCTGAGCCTGCCGACGCTGGGGCCGGTGCTGCTGGAGTCGATGATCCAGGAGGACGTATACACTGCCGGGTTCATCGTGCTGATGCTGGGGGTGCTGACGATCATGGGTACGCTGCTGTCCGACATCCTGCTGGCGGTGGTTGACCCAAGGATCAAGTACAGCTAGGGGGATGGATGCGGCGAGAGTCGGGCGCCCCGGGAGGAGTCGCCTGTCGGCGGGTTCTCGGCTCGCGTTAGCCATCGCCGTCGCGGCGGTTGTTCTTCCTGCCTGCACCCAGGACTATCAGGCGGAGCCTGGCGTTTCCCCAGACCCCACTAGTAGTCCAAGCAGCCCGACCTTGCCCGAGGAGTCATCCGGCGCCAGCGTATCAGTCAACCCAAAGCAGGTCTACCTGGATCAGGAGCTGGTCATATCGGGTTCGGGGTTTCTGAGATACGAAACGAGTACAGTCCATATCGACCTTGGCGACGGCTTAGAGCCAAGGCTTGGATCCGTCGATTCCAACCGGTGCGGCGACTGGGCCCTGCGTCTCAGGCCGCTAGGCGGAGGGTCGGGCGTAACCGAGAACATTGGAGAGATCCTCGACAGGCGTGTCGTCACCCTGAGGGCGCTCGGTGCCGGCGGGAGCCAGGCGAGCGTCGCTCTTAATGTTCTAGGCGCCAAGAAGCCAGTCTCGAAGCTAGGGTCTCCAAGTTCTCCATTCTACCGTCCGCCCGATGGCATACCTGAGCTTCGCATGTGGGTGCAGCCGGCTGCGGTCTATCTCGACCAGGAGTTGATCATACGGGGTTCGGGGTTCGAGAGGAACAAACCCGTCGTCGTATATCTATACCGGAGAGAAGTGGTGGATATTGAACTCGGGTCCGTCGACTCTGATCAGGACGGGGCTTGGACATTAGCTTTCGGTCCCTTGGATGGAGAATCGGGCGTGGGCCGACACTCGAATGAAATACTGCCCCCCGGATGGAGGAGCTTCCTCAATGTGACGGCAGAAGATGAGGCTGGCAACGTCATTACTAGCACACCTCTACAGATTCTGGGCGCAGAGACCCCGAATGTTGAAACCTGCCCTGCCCCGAGTCTCCTCGCTGGGGCTATGTGGATCAACGGAGGAATCGAGGTCATAGGGACGGACTTCAACCCAAACGAGCGGGTGACCCTACTTGCCTACTTGCACTGGTTGGACATTCGTCGCTACGTTCCGCATATACCGGGAGTCGGCGACGGTAACAGGCGTGCCATGGTACAAGTCCAGGCGGATGACTCCGGCATCCTGGTACTGCCCCTCGATCTCGCGTGCCAGGACCCCGATGACGATGACGATGACGGGGACTACAAGTGTCTCCTCCGTCCAGGTTCACATACGTTGGAGGCCTTCGGACAGGAGGGCTCCTATGCAGCAGCCCCACTTGTCGTATCGAGTGAATCAGAGCCCAAGTAAGGTGGCTCGGGACTTGACAACGTATAATCCCCAACATATGATTAGGTTCGCCTGAGGGCAGGTACGTTTGTCCTACGGGCAATTGTGTGTTGCGAGCCCACGCTTGAAGTGCGGACTGTTGCAACATAGCGGATTCTTCTAGAGAGGGGTCTCAATGAGGAAACATCGTACTCCAGCTGGGTTTGTACTGTCGATTGTGATTGCCATGGCTTCAGCGGTCTTGCTGGTGGCCTGCACGGGCCCGCAGGGCCCTCCGGGTGACCCCGGTCTCCCAGGTCTTCCCGGCAACCCGGGTAACCCCGGCGAGCCAGGCCCGCAGGGCGCTCCGGGTGAGCCTGGTCTCCCCGGTCTTCCTGGCAACCCGGGTAACCCCGGCCTCCAGGGCCCAGAGGGTCCTCAGGGTCCTCAGGGCGAGGCGGCCGTCTCCCCCGAGGCGGGCGTGTCGGTCAGCTCGGCGGGCGTGTACTTGGACCAGGCGGTGACCGTATCGGGTTCAGGTTTCCTGAAGTATGAGCCGGCCATCGTCTTCATCGACCTCGGCGACGGCGTGGAGCCGACCCTCGGCTTCGTCGATTCCAACCGCGGCGGCGCCTGGAGCCTGACGCTCCGTCCGCTAGGTGGCGAGACCAGCGTGTCGAGGAACTCTAACGAGATCCTGAGCCAGGGCGTAGTTACGGTGAAGGCGCAGGGAGCTGACGGCAGCACGGCGAGCACCGCCCTTCACGTGATGGGCGCGGAGACGCCGGTCGTCGAGCCAGGTCCCACGCCGGGAGAGGCACCGAGCCTCACGGCCGGCACGATGTGGATCAAGGGCTCCATTAACATTGTGGGCTCGGGCTACAACCCGAACGAGAACGTGACACTGCTGACGTGGGTCGGCGTGGGCGAAGGCGTGCGCGCTGGCGTAGTGGTTCCCGGGGCCGGCGACATCGAGAAGCGTGCAATCAAGCAGGGCATCGCGAACGACAAGGGCGCCGTGGTGATCAATCTCGATCTCGCGTGCCAGGACCCCGATGACGAGAACGAGGATGGGGACTTCCGTTGCCTTCTCGGGACTGGGGACTACACGATAGAGGCGATTGGTTCCGACACCACCCGCGCCACCGCGGTCTTGACTGTGTCCGAGAACAAGCAGGAGAGAGACTACGAAGAGTAGAAATCACGGGTTGACACTTCTGTAGTTGACCAGAGGAAAGGGGCCCCGCCACCCGGCGGGGCCCCTTTGTGATTTCATCGGCTCAGGCATCCACTCGACCCACGAGCAGCGGTGCAGGAGCACTGGCATGTCCCATTGGAGACAATGGGGTACAGGCTGAAGCCGTTGTGAGAAGCTGGGATCCGCAATGATCTGGATAATCTTGTTGTTACTGATTGTCGTGGTCGTCGGCCTTGTGGTCATCCTGGCGGGCAACAGGCTTCCCAGCGAGCAAACGGTGACCAGGGTGACCTATGTCAACCGCTCCCCGGCCGAGGTGTGGCGAACGATTACCGACTTTTCGGCGCAGGTGGAGTGGCGGCCGGAGCTGAAGGCGGTGGACCGGCTGGCGCCCCGTGGCGGGAGAGACCGCTGGCGAGAGATCGACGGGAGCGGACAGAGGGTCACGCTGGAGACGGTGGAGTCTATCCCCCACCGCAGGCTGGTACGGCGGATCGTGGAGGACGGCGTTGCGCTGGGCGACTGGACGATGGAGATCGCGGAGGTCGGCGAGGTGTCTTCGCTATCGGTGACCGAGGAGGCTCAGATAGACAGCCCTGTACTCAGGTTCATGTCCGCCCTCGGGAGCGGCCAGCGGTCGGCCATCGACAGGTATCTTACGGCGCTGGGCAAGAGGCTCGGAGTAGACGTAACGATCGGGGACGGGTGAGGCGGCTTCGGTGAGGCCTCGCCGCGCTCGGAGGCTGCCAGACCCGGTGAGCCGCACGGACTGGACCGGCCCGTGCACCGATGGAGTCCAGCAAGCTCCGGGGCGAACCCTCTGAGGGATGCCGGGCGTTACGCCCGGGCGACGGCGAGACAGGTGACAGTGCGCACGATTCCGTCGATGGTGTGCACCTGCCTGGAGACAATGTCTCCCACGGCGTTGAGATCTCTGGCGCTGATCACCGCGATGATGTCGTAGGGGCCGGTGACCGGGTCGACCGTCTCGAAGCCGTCCAGGTCGCGGAGCTCCCTGGCCACGTCGCGAGACTTCCCAACAGCCGTCTCGATAAGAATGTATGCCTTCGTGTCCATCCAGTCCTCCCAGGCGCCGGTCAGAGCGTACAGGAGATTCTATGTCGGCCCCCTATGTGTGTCAAATGAATCAGGACCGGGTAGGGTCCAAAGGGGCAGGGCAAGGAACCGGCCGTTTCCCCGAGGGGGCATCCGCGGCCCCATCGTCTCGACGCCTCCAGGCGCCACTCCGGCAGTAGCGGGGGCAACGAGCCTGGTTGGTCAGGCGCGGACGCGGCGGCTCCTGGGGTCGTATGGAGCGGTGAGCCTGGCCCTGGCCGTGAAGCGCTGGGCCAGGACCTCGATCTCGTAGGTCCCGGAGCGGACGTACCCGGGTGTCACCGGCTCCTCGCTCTCCACGTATCCCATGCCCACGGAGCTTCCGACCGTGTGGCCGAATGCCCCGGAGGTCGTGCGGCCGACCAGCTCGCCGTCGCGGAAGATGGGCTCGTCGCCCAGGAGCAGGGGCTCCGGGTCGGCGAGCACGAAGACGCCGAGCCGCTTGGTCATCCCCCGGTCCCGCTGCTCGAGCAAGGCGTCCCTGCCGAGGAAACCGCCGGCCTTGTCCATGGCGACCGCGAAGCCCAGCCCGGCTTCCAGAGGCGTATCGAGGTCGACGATGTCGTGTCCCCAGGCGCGGTATGCCTTCTCCACCCGCAGGGACTCCATGGCGTGGAACCCGGCGAGCCTGAGGCCGTGTGCGCCGCCGACGGCGACGATCGTGTCGAATACCCCGGCTGCGAACTCGGATGGCATGTACAGCTCCCAGCCAAGCTCGCCCACGTAGGTTATGCGTGTAGCCCGCACGGGGGCGTAACCGATGGTGATCTCGTGCGAGCTGAGGAAGGGCATGGCGTCGTTCGACACGTCGCTGTCGGTGACATCCGACAGCAGGTCCCTGGAGCGGGGACCCATCAGGCCGAGGACGGCGTAGGCGGAGGTTACGTCGACGAGAGCGGCGTCGGAGCCGGCCGGTATGTGCGACTCGATCCACCCGTAGTCCCTGGCGGACACCGCGCCGCCGGTCACGATCATGTAGCTGTCCTCAGAGATGCGGGTGACGGTCAGGTCGGCCTCGATGCCGCCTCGCTCGTTGAGCATGGCCGTGTATACGACGCGGCCGGGCGGCACGTCGACGTCATTGGCGCATAGCTGCTGGAGCACGTGGACGGCGTCGGAGCCCTGCAACGTGAACTTGGCGAAGGAGGTCTGGTCGAAGAGGCCGACGGCCTCTCGCACGGCCCGGTGCTCTTCAGCCGAGTAGTCGAACCAGTTCTGGCGGCCGTAGGAGTACTCGTACCTGGCCTCGACTCCCTCGGGCGCGAACCAGTTGGGCCGCTCCCAGCCGCCGGCCTCGCCGAAGCATGCCCCGCGCGCGGCCAGGCGGTCGTGCAGGGGAGACTTCCGGGCCATGCGGGCCGTCTCCATCTGCTTGTGGGGCCAGTGCATCCCGTAGAGAGTGCCGACCGATTCCACCGTGCGGTCATAGAGATACTTCCGGCCGTTCTGGTACTGGTGGAAGCGCCTGGGGTCGACCTCCCACATGTCCATGGTGGGGTGTCCCTCGACCATCCACTCGGCGACGGCCCGGCCGGAGCCGGGCCCGGCGGCGATGCCCGTCGAGTTGAGGCCCGTGCACAGGTAGAGGTTCCGCAGCTCCGGCGCCTCGCCCAGGATGTACCGGTTGTCCGGCGTGAAGCTTTCGGCGCTGACGTAGAAGCGGTCGATACCTGCCTCGTCCATCTGCGGCACCCTGTAGATCGCGTTCTCCCAGAAGACCTTGAAGTGCTCCCAGTCGGGCTCGACGAGGCTGAAGTTGTAGTCGTCGTGGGGGCCGTCGGGCCACGGCTTGGCGGCGGACTCGAAACCGCCCATCAGGATCGCGCCCTTCTCCTCCTGGTCGCGGCGGAAGTAGATCTGCTCGTCGGGGTCGCGGAGGGACTTGGCGTCGTGGGGCAGACCCATCGGCCTAGTGACGAGGTACATGTGCTCGGCGGCCATGAGCGGCACCTTCACGCCGGCGTCCAGGCCAAGGTCCCGCGACCACATGCCGGCGGCTATGACGACGTAGTCGCAGGCGATGTCGCCCACGTCCGTGGCTACGCCGGTCACGGCGCCGCGGTCCTGCAGGATGCCCGTGACGGGCACGTTCTCGAATAGCTGTGCGCCCGCCATCCTTGCGCCGCGGGCGAGGGCCTCCGCTGCCAGGTGCGGCACCATCTGGGCGTCGCGGGGGATGTAGAGGCCGCCTACGAGGTCGTCTATCCTCATCATCGGCCACATCTCGCCGGCCTCGCCCGGGCTGATGGGCTCGATCTCGATGCCGTAGGACCTGCCCAGGGAGGCGATCTTCCGAAACTCGTCCATCCGCCCCTGGGTGCGGGCCACGGAGATGCTGCCGGTGCGGTTGAAGCCCGTCTCCACGCCGGTCTCCTCGGTGATCCTGTCGTAGAGCTCGATGCTGTATCGGGCGATGTCGATGAGGGTCCTGGAGTTGCGGAGCTGCGTGACGAGTCCGGCGGCGTGCCAGGTGGTGCCGCCGGAGATGTTCCTGCGCTCCAGCAGCACCACGTCCTTCCAGCCCATCTTCGCCAGGTGGTAGGCGGTGCTGCATCCGGCAATGCCGCCGCCGATGACGACCGCGCGGGCGTGCCGGGGGAGTTTCGAGCTTCCAGTTTCTAGTTTCGAGTTCAAGGCAGTTGGGATATTGTGATGATGTAAGCGGGCTATTGCAAGGGGTCGTCAGCGGGGGCTGCGAGGGAGGGGTGCGGGCCAGGTTCCGTGGAGTCTGGTCGCAGGACGCATACAGCCCTGCAGGGTAGGCAAAGCGAGGGCGGGTTTCAAACCCGCCCCTACGATCTGAATTGGCGGCGCAACCGGATCTAACTGGTATCATTGCAGGGCTATCGAACTCTCGGATGAGGAGATGGGCGAAATGGCGGACCATGGGTACTGGCTTTTCAAGTCGGAGCCGTCGGCGTACTCGTTCTCGGACCTGATGGGCGAGGAGGACCGGACGGCGGAGTGGGACGGTGTGCGCAACTACCAGGCGAGGAACTTTCTGAGGGACCAGGTCAAGGTCGGGGATCGCGTGTTCTTCTACCACTCGAACGCGAAGCCGATTGCGGTCGTCGGCACGGCGACCGTCGTGCGCGACGGCTACCCGGACTTCACGGCCTGGGACCCGGACTCCGATCACCCCGACCCGAAGAGCACGCCTGACAACCCGATCTGGTACATGGTGGACATCAGGGGTGACGAGGCGTTGCCGAACCCTGTGACGCTGAAGCGGCTCAGGGCGGAGCCCGGCCTGGAGGAGTGCTCGCTGTTCAAGCGTCCCCGCATCTCGGTCCACCCGCTCACGCAGGCGGAGTGGGACATCATCATCGACATGGCGGACCGGGCTGAGGATTGACCCGGCGGGCCACACACCTTGGGGCCGCCCTGGTCGTGGGTCTCGTCCTCTCTCTAGTCGCGTGCTCGGCACAGGTCGAGCAGGACCGCGCCTGCACGGAGGACGGCCGCAGCCTCGACGTGGGCTACTACGCCTTCTTCGCTCCCGTCAGCTACAGCGCCGATGAGGACCCCGATTCCCCAGGGTTCGGCACGCACCTCGGCTACGAAGCCGACCTGCTGACCGCCCTCGAAGCGATGGATGGCGCCGGGCTGTCGTTCTCCCGTAGGCCCATTGCGGTCTGGGACGATATCTGGCTCCAGCCCGCGGGCTCCGAATACGACGTGGTAGGAGGCGGCATCACCATCCTGGGCTCCCGGACCCGTAACGCGGCCGGGGAGCAGGTGGTCGCGTTCACGTCGGGCCACATAGCCTTCCGGCAGTCCCTGTTGGTCCGGGCCGAGGATGCCAATCGCCTCACCGGCCACGATGTGCTGACGAGTGACGTGCGCGTCGGAGTTCTTGCCGGAACGACGGGAGAGGCGCGCCTGCTCGTGCTGACCGGCCTCGCGGACGCCAGCGGCGTGCTGGCCGCCGGCACTCGAATTTCAACGCCAGGGGGCGAGTTGACCGCCGATGGGAGTGGGGACTACACCATTACCGCGGCCGGCGAGTCCTCGATCCTCCAGGAGAGACGCCGCCTGTACCCGCCCTCGGACGACCTCCCGCAGGTCGTCTATTTGGGGGACGACCTCGGGGAGACCGAACTCCTTGACGCACTCGCGGACGGGAGCATAGACGCTGTGGCCAGGGGCGAGGTCGGCAACAGTGATGCCGCCTATGGGTCCGGCGGCGCCTTCGTGGTCTCCGCGCTGGACCCGGAGCCCGAGTACGGCGGCTTCGCCCTCGCCGTGAGTGACTCCGACCTGCTGTCCTGCCTCGACGAAAAGATTGACTACCTGACGGACGACAGACGCATCGGCTATGCAGAGTGGCGGGGGGACCCCACAGTCTTTGCGCGCCGGGCGGATACGTGGACCGGAGAGTAGGACGATCGGTCAAAGGCCGAGCAGGGGCTCGAGCTCCTTCAGCCTCCTGCGCCGCTCTTCGAAGTCGGGCATGAAGCGGCGCACGTGCTGCCAGAAGCTCTCGGAGTGGTTGGCTTCGAGTAGGTGGCACAGTTCGTGGACGGCCACGTAGTCGATCAGGGCGCGGGGGACCATGGCCAGGCGCAGGTTGAAGCGCAGGCTCCCCTTGGACGAGCAGCTTCCCCAGCGCGTCTTCTGGTTGCCGATGGATATGCGCGCCGGGGAAACCCCGACCTCCGGCTGCCACCGCTCCACGGACTCCAGCAGCAGCTCGGCTGCCCGCTCCCCGTACCAGGCCAGGAGCGCCCACCTGATGGCAGCGGCCCGTTGCTCCTCCGGGAGCCGGACTGGGCAGGCTACCTTGAGGAAGCCTGAGTCGAGGCTCACGGAAGGCACTACCTCGGACGTGAACTGCACGAGCAGGCGGACCTCACGTCCGAGGTAGTGCAGCGTGTCGCCCGATTCGAGAGGCTTGAGCTTGGGCTGCGGGCGTTCCTCGGCGAGCTTGCGGAGGATCCAGCCTGCCCGCTTCCTGACCATGGACTCGATCTCGGCGTTGGGTGTCCGAGCCGGCACGAGCACGCGGACGCCGTTTCCGGGGTCGATGGTGATCGTGAGGGTCTTCTTCCTGCGGGCGCTCCTCACGACCGTGTACCGGATCGTGGAGCCTTCGTGGGTGATCGAGCGCGGGCGCGTCATCCCGGCGTTCCTATGCGAGTGCGGGGACCGGGGCGGGGGACTTGAGGCTGTCCCATCGTGCGACTGGCTGAGCACTGCCCTTCGACAGGCTCAGGGCGAACGTGTTTCGTTGGGCTTCGGCGTGCTTGACCAGATCGCTTAGGCGGCGGCGTCCATGAGGCTGGCCTTGGACCGGCCGGCTATCTGGGCGAAGGCTTCGGGGTCGTTGAGGGCGAGATCGGCGAGGACCTTCCTGTTGACTTGCACGTCGGCGAGCCTCAGCCCATGCATGAACTGGCTGTATGAGAGGCCGTTGGCGCGTGCGGCGGCGTTGATCCTGATGGTCCAGAGCCGGCGCATGTCGCCCTTCTTCTTCCTGCGGTGGGCGTAGGAGTACTTGAGGGCGTGGATGAGGGACTCGCGCGCACGGCTGTACAGGGTGTGGCGAACTCCCTGGTGCCCGCGCGTCTGCTTCAGCACCTTCTTGTGTCGACGGCGTCGTGTGGTACCGCTCTTGATCCTGGTCACGGGTTACTCCTGGGTCCTGGCGTGGGTGATGTGTCGGGGTGGGAGAGAAGGGCCTAGCCGGGCAGTCCGTAGGGGAGGAGCTTGCGCACGTTCTTCCCGTCGCCGGGGGCTACCTCCAGCTTCTGAGAGTAGAGGCGCCTGACGTTGGCCGGCTTCTTGCGGCGCAGGTGGCTCCTGTGCCCCTTCATGCGGCGCAGCTTTCCCGTCCCGGTGATACGGAATCGACGGGCTGATCCCTTGTGAGTCTTAAGCTTGGGCACTTGCTGGCTCCGGAGTCTTAGTCTGCTTGGGCTGGGGCTTCTTCTTCTTTGCCGGGCTGACTATCATCGATAGGAAGCGCCCCTCGAAACCCGGCATCTTTTCTACTTTAGCATCTTCCTTGAGGTCCTCGGCAACCTTTCTCAGGACCTGCATCCCGATTTCAGGGTGGGTGATCTCCCTTCCCCTGAACATCACGGAGACCTTTACCTTGGCCCCTTCTCCCAGCAGCCGCCTGACCACCCGGGTCTTGGCCTCCCTGTCGTGATCGCCGATCCGCGTCTTGAATCTGACTTCCTTCAGCTCGTTGGAAGCGCCCTTGGACTTGTTGTCCCTGCGCGCCTCGCGCTCCCGCCGGGTAACCTCGTACCGGAACTTGCCGTAGTCCATGATCCGGCATACGGGTGGACGGGCGGAGGGGGCCACCTCGACGAGATCGAGGCTGCGTTCCTCGGCGAGCCTGAGCGCTTCCCGGGTGGGCATGACTCCCAGCTGTGAGCCGCGCTCGTCGATCAGAAGCACCTCGGCGATCCTGATCCTGTCGTTGGTCCGATACTCCTTGGCTATGCGACTACCCTCATCCTGAAGAATGCAAGAGAATATAGCACACGGCGGGTGCCCGCAACAATAGATGCGGGCACCCACTTTTTCGCAGTCAACGCCTTGATTCGACGTCCTCCCGTATCCTGGCGACGGTATCCTCAATAGTCATCGCCCTGAGGTTCTCACCTGAGCGCAGCCGCACGGACGCTCCTCCCGATTCGACCTCGCGGTCGCCTACCACGAGCATGTAGGGGACCTTCTGCACCTGGGCGTTGCGGATCTTGGCGTTCATGCGGTCGTTGCCGTCGTCTACTGCGGCGCGGATGTTCGACTGCTCGAGCTGCTCTTTGAGCCGGCTCGCGTACTCGTTGTGGCGGTCGGCGATGGGGATGACCATGGCCTGGACCGGCGCAAGCCACACGGGAAAGGCCCCGGCGTAGTGCTCGATGAGGACGCCCATGAAGCGCTCCATCGTCCCCAGCAGCGCCCGGTGGACCATGTAGGGCCTGTGCTCCTGCCCGTCGTCGCCGATGTACGTCAGGCCGAACCGCTCGGGCAGGTTGAAGTCGAACTGCACGGTCGTGATCTGCCACTGGCGCCCGATGGCGTCGCGGATGTGGATGTCGATCTTGGGGCCGTAGAACGCGCCCCCGCCCTCGTCGACCTGGTAGTCGATGTCCCGGG
The DNA here is from genome assembly GCA_965116315.1 of Dehalococcoidia bacterium. GTDB lineage: Bacteria > Chloroflexota > Dehalococcoidia > Lucifugimonadales > CAJWER01. The sequence goes on along the minus strand of OZ220672.1, from coordinate 2,282,984 downwards.
CTACGAGGGTAGAGCGCAGCGACTCGGTGGCGAGATCCCACTGCTCGGACTCTCCGACGGCCTTCTCGGGTCTCGTCGAGAGCATGACGTCGTAGTCGCTGAATCCGAAGCTGCTGAGCAGGAAGAACGTGAGGTCGAGGACCCCGTTCACCTCGTCTACGACCTGGTCGGGCCTGCAGAAGATGTGGGCGTCGTCCTGGGTCATGCCGCGAACGCGGAGCAGGCCCTGTACGACGCCGCCGCGCTCGTATCGGTAAACCGTGCCCAGCTCGCCTATGCGCATGGGCAGGTCGCGGTAGCTGCGGATGTCGTTCTGGTAGTACATGATGTGGAAGGGGCAGTTCATGGGCTTGAGGTAGTACTCCTGCCCGTCCATCTCCACGGCGGCGTACATGTTCTCGCTGTAGAAGCCCAGGTGGCCGCTCGTCTCCCACAGGGTCGAGCGCCCGATGTGGGGCGTGTACACGAGGTCGTAGCCCGCGGCGTAGTGCTCGCGCTTCCAGAAGTCTTCGATAAGGCCGCGGACCCGTCCGCCTTTGGGGTGCCAGATGATCAGGCCCGGGCCCGTCTGGTCGTGGATGGAGAAGAGGTCGAGATCCCTGCCAAGCGTGCGGTGGTCGCGGCGCCTCGCCTCCTCCAGCCGGTGCAGGTGCTCGTCGAGGGCCTCCTGGGACTCGAAGGCCGTGCCGTAGATGCGCTGCAGGGACTCGCGGTTCTCGTCGCCGCGCCAGTATGCTCCCGCCACGCTCAGGAGCTTGAAGGCGGGGATCCTGCCCGTCGAGTCGACGTGAGGGCCCGCGCAGAGGTCTTCGAAGTCGCCGTGCTTGTACGTGGTGATCGGCTCGTCTTCGGGTATCTCGTCGATTATCTCCAGCTTCAGCGGCTCGTCGGCGTTCATGTCGAGCGCCCGGTCCCTGGGGTACTCGTGCAGCTCGAAGGGAAGATTCTGCGCGATCGTCCTGCGCATCGCCTTCTCGATTGCGGCGAGGTCGTCGTTGGAGAACGGCTCGCTCGAGAGGAAGTCGTAGTAGAAGCCGTCCTCCGTCGGTGGGCCGATTGCCAGCTTCGTCTCGGGGAACATCCGCGTCACCACGTCGGCCATGACGTGGGCCGCCGAGTGCCTGATGCGTTCCCTCAGCTCAGCTATGTCCTGTTCTATGACCATTTGGATATGTCTCCTTGGGGATTGGTAGCGGCCCTACACAAGGAAGCCCCCCGCACGCGGTACCGCGTGAAGCGCGGGAGGCTTCGTAGTCAGTCGATTATCTGTTGGTGGCCGACCTATCCGGTCCCCAAGCGTATCTTCCTGTCGTTGGTGTGGGCACAATCTTACTCAGCCCTGGGCAAGTGGGTCAAGGTATTTCGCCTAGAAGTGGAAGGCCGACCAGGGCTCGAGCGATGCGGCGAACATCGCGTCGGCCCTTGAGAGCGAACCCTCGACGAGCTCTTCGACCCTGCCGGCCCTGCGCAGGTGAGTGAAGGGCACGGTGCCCAGGTATGCGGAGGCGAGGTCCCCCGCCGTCAGCCCTAGGTGAGGCGTAGCGGAAGTACGTGAGCAGGTTGCGCCGTCAGGCCCGGCTTCGAGGGCGTAGCGGCCCTCGTTCCACGGGCAGAATGGGTCGGTCACGTCGATGACCAGGGACCCCGGGGCACTGTAGGTCCGGGCGGCGAGGGATGCCGGCACGTCGACCAGGCGGACCCACAGCCCATCGTGGACCTTGCGCGACAGGCGCCTGGAGTCCGCGAGCAGCCACGGGAGGGGATCGTCGACGGGAAGGCCCCAGGCACTCACCTTCCAGGTGAGGTCGATGTCGAAGCAGAAGCGCCAGAGGGAGGCGTGGGCGGAAGGCGTGGCCCAGATGAGCCCGCCTGCGTCGACCTCCACCCGGTAGTCGTCGTCGATGGTGTAGCGGGCGTACCCCTGGGGCGTCCCATTCTCCTCGTAGACGACGTGGAAGAAGGCAGACTTGTCCTGCTTTGACTGCTGGCTCCGGGCTATTCGCCCCCACCTGTGCGGGGTGGGAGGTATGGACCCGGGCCGGCCTTTCAGTGCCCTCTCCAGGATGGGCGGGCAGATGTCGGGGACGGCTTCCGGCTCGATGAACGACAGGTTCCCCCTGTGCTCGAACGGCTGGGCATACGCGGAGTGCCGGGTGTCGATGGACCAGTCCTCCTCGAACGCGCCTATGCCGTAGCCGTAGCGTCCGTAGATGATGCTCTCGGTGGCGTAGAGGGCGCCGAAGGGTTCGCCTCGTTCGTGGAAGTCCTCCAACTGGTGGGCCATCATCATCCGCATGATGCCGCGCCGCCTGTGTGTTGGGAGCACCGCCACGTCGTCGACACCGGCCGTCGCCGCGTCACCGCCGGGGATGTTCATGCGGCAGGAGAAGGCGTGGGCCGTCGCGACGATCTTGCCGTTATCGAATACGGCCAGGGAGCGGTCCTGGTCGGCCTTGGGCGGTTCGGCGTTGGCCTCGTCCCAGTGCCACGCGAAGCCCCGGGCGGCGGCGGTCATGAAGGCCGCGTATTCATCGGGCTCGATTGCGCGTATCTCGAGGTCCAAGCGCGTTGCTCCTGGGTGGGTGTGGCTTGGCCGGCAAAGGGAGTGCTAGACCCCGTGCAAGGCGCTGCCCCGCAAGTATAGCCGAATCGCGGTCAGGGAACCGATAACCCACGGGCCCGGCCTCCGTCATGGCCGCGCGCCGTTGGAGCGCGGCATGGGTCGAGCCTAAGGCCTCGATCAAGCCTGTTGCTGCAACGGGGGAGGGTGGGTCTCAGACCCACCCCTACGGATACGGCAGCCTGGGCTCGAAGGAACCGGGCAGGGTCAGACGGTCCTGATTACGCCGACGACCCGGCCTCGGACCGACACGTTCTCGGCGGGCACCTGGATGGGCTGCATGGTGGAATTGGCAGGGTGCAGGGTGACGGTGCCACCGGACATCTCGAAGTGCTTCAACGTGACCTCTTCCTTGTCCTCCAAGTAGGCCGCGACCATATCGCCGTTGTTGACGTTGTCGGCCGGCTCCATGATCACCAGGTCGCCGTCTGCGACGAGGGCGTCGATCATCGACTCGCCCTTGACCCGAAGGCCGAAGACGTCGGTCTTGCCGCTGGTCATGAAGGCGGGGACCTCGACGGTGTCCAGCGCCTCCTGCTGCCAGGCGGAGGAGGGCGGAACGTGAAGGGGCTCGCCGGCGGCGATGCTGCTCAGGATGGGAACGGGAATCAGGCTGTCGCGCCTGGGGGCGGACTCGCCGATCAGCTCGATGCTTCTCGAAACCTCGGCGGTGCGCTTCAGGTGCCCTTCCCGCTGGAGGATCCGCAGGTTGTAGTCGACGACCGAGGTGGAGCTGACCTCGCACCCGGCCTGGATGTCCCTCACCGTTGGCGGGTAGTGGTGCTCGTCGATGAACGCCGCGATGAACTTGAGAATCCGCTTCTGGCGGTCGGACAGCTTCTTGGACCTCGTTCGTGCCATGGACCGTCTCCTCGGGGGATAGAGTACTTATGTGCGAAACAAATGTACCAGCTGCGTTTCGTGCTGTCAATAGCCCAAGTCAGCGAGTAACTGTTCAGTTTCGCTCGCGACCCAACGTGTGCGGGCGACTCGCCGAGTCGCCCCTACCCGCAGGCGGCTGGCTTGGTGCCTCATGAAGTCTAAACAGCTAGGACAGCGATCCTCGCACTTGGGAAGTGTCAGTCGTCCAGGAAGTCGCGGACGATCCGGCCCCAGTTCTCGGTCATGTCGGCCTCGACGTAGTATGCGCCGAGGTACTCGGTTGGCGTGAAGTCCGAGAGGTCGTAGATGGGGGAGGGGCTGAACTCGACCACGCCGTCGCCTGAGCGGCAGACATGGACGACCCTGTCGGAGGAGACGTCCGCACCGTCTATTAGCTGCATGACGTCGAGGCCGTTGCCGTCGGCGCGGGGTATGACCTTGAGGCGCCACGAGTGTCCGGAAGCGGGCATATCGGCGGGGTCGGCCTCGCGGTGCATGGTGGACCGAATGCTCATGATGGAAGTGCCGGCGACGTGGGTGTTGGTGTACATGACGCGCTCGGCAAAGCCGATCTCGAAGTCGGCCCAGACCTTCGGGGTGCCGTATATCTCGCGACCCGCGGGGATGCTGGACTTGGAGTTGAGGAAGGCCACCGGGGTGAACCAGCCCTCCGCGCCCTCGTACGTGCAACTGACGGACAGGACGCTCTCGTCGAACGCGCCGTAGTTGGCGGACCAGGGAACGGTCAGGCCGGTGGCCATGCAGATTGGGTCGTCCGGCAGGTCGAAGCATCCGGGGAGGACCCGGTCGATGGCCGACTCCGCCGCCCGGAAGTAGACGGTCTGCGACCTCATGTTGCGGTAGCGGGCGGGCGGCATCGGGAAGTAGGGCGAGAACGCGGGCATAGACCTGATGCTGTCCAGCGGGATCGTCATGGTGTCTCCCTTCCCAAGGTCGCGGGGCCCGATGATAGACCAAACTGACGTCCTTCTCAATTCGAGGTGACGCTTAGCAGTTATCTCAAATACTGTGTGCGCTGCTGAGAACTGTCCTTCGACAGGCTCAGGACGAACGATCTTTCCCTCGCTGGCGCTTCGGGACGACAAGGGCTGTTGCCGGTCGTTGACCCTGGTGGCGCCGGAACAATACACTGCGTCTGTCTCACGTAATTGAGACTGACCAAGGGACGCCCGTACGCAATCGGACCCTAGAGTGGAAGAGAAGCTGAACGCGCCCCGGTTGTGGGCGACCATCGTCGTCTTGCTGCTGCTGGGAATACCGGGGGCCGTGGTGCGCTTCTCGGGCGTGGACGTGGACCCGGTCGTTGCGGCGGCGGTGTTCGGTATAGGTATCGTTGCGGGGGCGTTCCTGCTGTCGTGGGCGGCAGAGGTCGCCGAGCTGGACGTGTCCGCGTCGCTGGCGATCGCGGTCCTGGCCTTCATCGCCGTCCTGCCGGAGTACGCCATAGAGGCGGTGCTGGCGTGGGACGCGGGCTCGTCGTTTGACACTGTGACCGGGGCTGTCACCGACGAGACCTCCCGGGTGGCTGCCAACGTGACGGGCTCGAACCGGCTGCTGATAGGGCTCGGCTGGTCCGCGGTCATCCTGATCTACTGGGTCAAGCGCCGGCGCGTGCTGGACATGCGGGGCGAGTTGGGCCTGGAGATCGCGATGCTCGCCATCGCCACTGCCGCGACGGCGATCATCTTCTTCGTGGACCAGGTCCACATTCTGCTGGCGGTGGGGCTGATCGTGCTCTACGTCGCCTACCTCTGGATCGGCTCGACCAGGGAGGCCGAGGAGCCCGACCTGATAGGCGCCGCTGCGCTAATCGGCTCCCTTCCCACGGTGTGGCGCCGGAGCATGGTTGTGTTCCTCTTCGTGTTCGCCGCGGGGGTGATCCTGGTGGCCGCCGAGCCCTTCGTCGACAGCCTGGTAGAGACGGGGCAGGACTTCGGGATCGACGAGTTCATCCTGATCCAGTGGATCGCGCCGCTGGCCTCCGAAGCTCCGGAGATCATCGTGGCCGTGCTGTTCACCCTCAGGGCGAACCCGGTGGCCGGGCTGACGGCGCTGATATCGTCGGGGGTCAACCAGCTGACGCTGCTCGTGGGGAGCATGGCTGTGATCTTCAGCCTGTCGGCGGGCGAGGTCCTGAGCTTCCCGCTCGACGACAGGCAGGCCATCGAGTTCCTGCTGACAACGGCGGTGTCGGTCGCCGGGTTGATGCTGGTGGTCAAGCGGGTGATCAGCTGGAATGCGGGGGCGCTCCTCCTGGCGTTGTTCGCGGCGCACCTGTTCTTCACGGACCCGGAGGCGCGACTTCGCTTCTCGTTCGTGTACTTCGGAATCGCTCTCGGACTTGCGGCGATGGACTGGAACAGGGTGAGACTGCTATTCCGCGGGGAGCCGCAGGAGTCCGTGTAGGGTGGGCGCCCAGGGCCGGGGGCGCGTGGGAGTTGGAATGCGATACAATCAGCACCGAGGAGCGAGGACGATGAGCGACACCGCAGACACTTCGACTGCCACGCAGACCTTGCGCGGATTCATGGGGTCGGCGTGGGGCTCCTCGGAGGACCTTGCCGGGCTCGATTCGGTGATCGGCGCGATCGCCGACGGAGCGCGGCGGGTACAGGCCGAGGTGCAGGCGGCAGCGATCCAGGGCGCCCTGGGAGCAACCGGGGAGACGAACGTCCACGGCGAGATGGTCCAGCAGCTCGACAGTGCCGGCTCCGACATATTCGTCGATGTCCTCAGGCGGTGCGGAAACGTCGCGGCGGTGGGGAGCGAGGAGATCGAGGGCGTGGAGGTGATCGGCGACGACGACTCCCGCCGGTACGTGGTGCAGATGGACCCGGTCGACGGCTCTTCCAACATCGACGTAGCGGTCACCATCGGCTCGATATTCGGCATATGGAAGCGCGGAGCAGGCGAGGCGGTCACGGAGTCGCTGCTGCTGCGCCCCGGCCGGGAGCAGGTCGCGGCGGCGTACGTTGTGTACGGCTCGAGCACGGTGATGGTCGTGGCCACGCCGGGCGCCGTGAACGGTTTCACGCTGGACGGGTCGGGCGAGTTCCTGCTTACCCACCCGGGCATCACTATCCCGGAGGATTGCGAGTACTACAGCACCAACGAGGGCAACTTCGGCAAGCTCGACGAAGCCACGCAGGCCGCGGTGGTGAGCCTCCGGGGCAGTCACTCGCTGAGGTACGTAGGCTCGCTGGTCGCGGACTTCCACCGGAACCTGCTCAAGGGCGGTATTTTTCTCTACCCCGGGGACGTGAAGAGCCCGGAGGGGAAACTGAGGCTGATGTACGAGGCCAACCCGCTCGGCTACGTGGCCGAGCAGGCGGGGGGAGCGGCGTATTCCGCGTCCGAGCCGATCCTCGACATCCAGCCGCAGGCGCGGCACCAGAGGATCCCGCTGATCCTGGGCAGCAGGCGCGAGGTGGAAGAGACCATTTCGATAATCAAAGGCGACTGACCGGCTGATGGGGGTGGGTTCTCGGCTAGGCACGAGCCCCCAGCCCAACCTTCCCCCTCGGGAGGAAGGGACAGAGGACTAAGGAGGCGAGTTTGGACATCCAGAAGCTCAATGAGACGGCGCGCGCCATGGTCGCGCCGGGCAAGGGGATCCTCGCGGCGGACGAGAGCTCCGGCACAATCAAGAAGCGGTTCGACAGCATCGGCGTGGAGTCGACGGAGCAGAACCGGCGCGACTACCGGGAGATGCTGTTCAGGACCGCTGGCGCCAACGAGTACATCAGCGGCGTGATCCTGTACGACGAGACGCTGCGCCAGGAGGGCGGGGACGGCACGCCGCTGGTGGATGTCATCCGCGACCAGGGGATCATTCCCGGCATCAAGGTGGACAAGAGCGGCCACCCGCTGCCGGGCGCGCCGGGCGAGCAGATGACCGAGGGGCTGGACGGCCTGCGCGAGCGGCTGGAGGAGTACGCTGCTCTCGGGGCCAGGTTCACCAAGTGGCGTGCTATCTACGCGATAGGCCCCGGGATGCCGAGCCGCTACTGCTCGGAGGTCAACGCGCACGCCCTGGCCCGTTTTGCGGCGTTGAGCCAGGAGGCCGGGCTGGTGCCGATGGTGGAGCCCGAGGTGCTGATGGACGGGGACCACGACATCGACGCCTGTTTAGAGGCGACGGAGATGGCCCTGCGCGAGGTCTACTACCAGCTTGGGACGCAACGGGTCGTGCTGGAGGGCACGGTGCTGAAGACGAACATGGTCCTCTCGGGCAAGGACGCGTCCGACAGGGCCGATGCCGGCGAGGTCGCCGAGAAGACCGTGGAGTGCCTGAAGCGGACCGTCCCGGCGGCTGTGCCGGGCATCGCTTTCCTGTCGGGCGGGCAGGGCGACGAGGAAGCCACGGTGAACCTGGACGCGATCAACAGGCTGGCCAACGAAGAGGGCGCGCCGTGGGAGCTGACGTTCTCCTACGGGCGCGGGCTGCAGGCGGCACCGCTGAAGGCATGGGGCGGCAACAACGCGAACCTCGAGGCGGTGCAGCAGGCCTACTTCGAGCGGGCCTGCCAGACGGCGTACGCCCGCCAGGGCGCCTACGATCCGGACTGGACGCCGAACGGCTCCTAGCGGCAGGGCAAGCCATGGACAACGGCAGCAAGCGCGATTGGGAGGAGCGGACGCTCGGTCCGGTGAAGGCTCGGTTCGGGGAGAGGCGCGAGCGCTTCGAGTCGGACTCCGGCCTCGAGATCGACACCGTGTACACCCCCGAGGACGCGGGCGGCGCTGACCCAGCCGACAGGGTCGGAATGCCAGGGGAGTACCCGTTCACGCGGGGCGTCCAGCCGAACACCTACCGGGGTCGGCTGTGGACCATGCGGCAGTACGCCGGCCTCACGTCGCCCGCCGAATCGAACAGGCGTTACCGCTACCTGCTCGAACAGGGGCAGACAGGCCTGAGTGTCGCGTTCGACCTGCCGACGCAGATGGGCTACGACTCAGACCATCCGCTGGCGGTCGGCGAAGTTGGCAGGGCGGGCGTGCCAATCAGCAGCCTTGCCGACATGGAGCGGCTCTTCGACGGCATACCCCTCGACAGCGTCAGCACGTCCATGACCATCAACGCCACGGCGTCGATTCTCCTGGCTCTCTACGTCGCGGCGGCGAAGAAGCAGGGCGTGGACCCGTCGAAACTCGACGGTACGCTGCAGAACGACATCCTGAAGGAGTACATCGCGCGGGGCACGTACATCTACCCGCCCAAGCCCTCGATGCGGCTGGTCACAGACGTGTTCGGGTACTGCAGCAGGCAGGCGCCGCGCTGGAACACCATCAGCATTAGCGGGTACCACATGCGGGAGGCGGGGGCTACGGCGGTGCAGGAGCTGGCCTTCACCTTCGCGAATGCCATCGCCTATGTGCAGGCGGCGGTCGACTCCGGCCTGGACGTGGACGACTTCGCGGGGAGGCTGTCGTTCTTCTTCGTGGCGCAGAGCAACCTGCTGGAAGAGGCGGCGAAGTTCCGCGCGGCCCGCAGGATGTGGGCGCGGATCATGCGCGAGAGGTTCGGCGCAGCGAAGCCCCGGTCGTGGATGCTGAGGTTCCACACCCAGACTGCCGGCGTGTCGCTGACGGCCCAGCAGCCGGAGAACAATGTCGTCAGGACCACCATACAGGCGCTGGCGGCCGTGCTGGGCGGCACCCAGTCGCTGCACATCAACTCCAAGGACGAGGCGCTGGCGCTGCCGACGGAGGACGCGGTGCAGCTCTCGCTGAGGACGCAGCAGATACTCGCGCACGAGAGCGGGGTCACCGACACGGTGGACCCGCTGGCGGGCTCGTATTACGTCGAGAGCCTCACCGACCGGCTGGAGGAGGAGGCGTCCGACTACATCGCCGAGATCGACCGGCTGGGCGGCGCGGTGACGGCCCTGGAGAGCGGCTACCAGATGCGGGAGATCCACGAGAGCGCATACAGGTTCCAGCGGCGCGTGGAGGAGAGGGACAGGATTGTCGTAGGCGTCAACGAGTACCGGACCGACGAGCCGCCCATCGAGAAGCTGCAGACCATCGACCCCGAGGAGACGAGGCGCCAGGTGGACGGCGTGGTCAGGGTGCGCCGCGAGCGGGACAGCGCCGCCGCCCGCGCTGCCCTCGATCGACTGGACGACACTGCGAGGAGCAGCGAGAACACGGTGGAGTCGATCATCGAGTGCGTGGAGGCATACGCAACGGTGGGCGAGATCGCGGACGTGCTCCGAGGCGTGTTCGGCGAGCAGCGGGAGCTGGGAGGGGTCTAGGCGGCTCTAACCCCACCAAGGCAACCAACGAGGGTTACCCTACAAGACAATGGCCCTCTAAGTGCAGGTGCAAGCCCTCGTGGCTGTTCTTCGCCTGCTAGCGGAACTCCCTCTTATGTCACGCCGGTTGACTATCACCGGGCGGCGGTTGTGAGCAGCTACGGGTCCAGGCGTTCCCGAAGTCTCCTCAGCTCGGCCTCGGCAATATCTGCGCGGGCCTCGGCGGCGAGTCTGGCGTCTCTCTCTGCGAGTCGGGCGTCCTCGGCGTCGTCGTGGTCGTGGAGGTAGGCCCCTGTCTCGGGGTCCCAGAAGCGCAGTCGGGCGTCCTCCCAGCACAGATGGAGGCCGAGAGTCTCGCTGTAGCCGCGCAGGTTTCCGTCGGCGTCGGCGGTGATGGGGACCGGCTCATATGCGCCGTCCACGAGGCGATCCCCTGCCAGGGGGCGGTCGTGGTATTTGCCACCGGTGGAGTCGAAGCGGAAGTACTCGGTCACACCGAACCCGGCGTAGCCGTCACGCTTGGCGGTGTAGTCCCTCCTGCCGGTGGTCTCGGAGGCTACTTCCAGGACGAAGTCGGGGGGCTTGCCCTGCTCGGCTATCACATATCCGTTGCGCCGGGCAGCGGCCTCCGGCGACGCCTCGAAGGAGACCATGCAGTCGGGCTCCAGCCACTCGCTCCAGTCGCTGCCTGTGTCGGAGCACAGGTAGCCGCGGGCCGCAACGAATACGTCGGGCCGGTCTGCGTAGCGGCGCATCAGGGTCAGCAGGGCTCGAGAGACGTATGGCGCTTCTTGCATATCCCACAACGGCGCGTCGGGCAGGACGACGAAAGGCTGCGGCCCGGTCGTCGGCGCGGCTATGGTCCTGGTGGTCATCGTGCGCCTCCCTGGTGATGCCGGTATGTCGGCCCGTCCGTTGGCCGCCATAATAGCATACGGGTTATCGGACGGTGTTGGCTTAGTGTGATCACGGCGCGTAGGTGCCTTCCCCACGCCCATGAGATACAGTGAGGGGAAGGATTGAGAGAGGGGAAGGCACCTATGGCTAAGATGCTGCGGCTGGAGAAGCTGGACGGGGTGGGGAACGTGCAGATGATGGAGGCGGACGTGCCCTCGCCGGGGCAGGGCGAGGTGCTGCTGAAGGTTCGCCGCAGCCTCATCAGCCGCGGCTCCGAGCTGTTCCGCCGCTACGTCATGCCGGGCCCGATCCCGCCGCACATGATGGGCTACTCGGACTCCGGGGACGTGGTCGAGGTCGGGCCCGGAGTGACCGGCGCCAGGCCCGGCGACAGGTCGAACGTGGGCGGGCCGCACGCACAGTACGTGGTGGGCGAGCACGGCCACATCCCGCAGGAGCTGGACTACGAGTCGGCGACGTTCATCGGCCTGACCACGAGCGCGGTGATGTGGGCCAGGTCGACGCCCATCGAGCCCGGGGACGACGTGGTAGTGCTGGGGCAGGGGATAGTCGGCAACCTGTACATGCAGGCGGTCCGCGAGCGCAGCCCCGGCCGGGTCATTGCCGTGGACGCGGCGGCGATGCGCTGCCGCATCTCGGAGGAGTCCGGCGCCGACGTGGTCATCAACGTGGCGGAGACGGACTCGGTCGAGGCTGTCATGGATCTGACGGGCGGCAGGGGCGCTGACGTGGTCGTCGAGTGCGTCGGCGGCAATGCCGGGCTGAAATCGTTCGAGCAGGCGCAGCGGATGATGAAGCGCGACGGCGTATTGCACCTGATCGCCAAGTACCAGGGCGCGAAGGAGGCGGGGGACGGCCTGCTGCCCCTCGACTCGGGCATATTCATGGACAAGCTGCTGATAGCGGGGATGCGGCTCTCCGGCGAGCGTACTTCTCACAGGGCCGACGCGGCCCAGATGCTGGTCGACGGGCGCGTCAGGGTGGGCCCGATGGTGACCCACCGCCTGCCGTGGCAGCAGACGGCGGAGGCTTACCACATGCTGTTCAACAAGCCCGAGGAGGCCTTGGCTGTCATCCTGGAGTGGGACTGAGGGGCTAGTCTGGGCCCCACACGCGGGGCTTGCGTTTGCTGGGCACTGCCCTTCGACAGGCTCAGGGCGAACGACTCTGACACAGCCCATTCCAGCCTCACACGAGGCACGGACAAGCCCTGTCGCAGTAGCTCCTACACGAGGCCCTTACCAGCTTAGGGCGTAGCAGGCTCTTCTTGGGTCTGCGCCGGTGCTGAGTACGCCGGTGTCCGGGTTGCGGCGCGATACGGTTGCTCCCATGCCGCACACGCCGGCCCTGGCGATTTCGTGGCCCAGGCGCGACAGGGCGTCGACCGTCTCCGCTGGGAATCCCGCCTCGAGCGACAGCCTGCCGGGGTAGTAGACGTGGGGGTAGAAGGAGTCCGGCGCGCTGTCGCTGGCGAACCTGGGCGCCTCGATGGCCTCCTGGGGGTCCATGCCGAACACGAGCGTGTTCAGGATGAGCTGCAGGTTGCCCTGAGCCTGGTGGTCTCCGCCCGGACAGCCGAAGGTCATCACCGGCACCCCGTCCCTGGACGCGATGTAGTTGACGAGGGTCGTTCGGGGGCGCTTGCCGGGAACGACGACGTTGGGATGGCCCTCGGTGAGGTTGAACATCTCGATGCGGGTGCTGATGGCGAACCCCAGCTCAGGGAAGAACACGGACTTGCCGAAGGAGCCCCCGCTGGGCGTGGCGCAGGCCAGGTTGCCGTCCCGGTCGATGACGGAAATGTGCGTCGTGCCCCCCTCGCCGCCTGGCTCGTCCCCAGCCGGAGCCGTCGACGCGACTGCCAGGCTCTCAGGCGCCGGCATCGATGAGTGGGCCCACGGGTCGCCCGCGCCGGGCATCGCCGGGGCAGCCCTCCCATTGTCGATCAGCGCGGCCCGCTCGGCGGCGTACTCCTTGGAGAGCAGGCCGTCGACGGGCACGTCTGCATAGTCGGGATCGGCATAGAAGGCCTGGCGGTCGGCCATCGCCAGCTTCAGGGCCTCGGCGACGGTGTGAATGTAGGCAGGGGTGTTGTGGCCCATCGCCTCCAGGTCGAATCCTTCGAGCATGTTCAGGGACTGGAGAAGTACGGCGGCCTGGGACCACGTCCCCTGGCACGAGATCTCGTACCCGGCAAATTTGGCGCTGAGCGGCTCCTCGAACTGGGACTCGTAGCCGGCGAGGTCCCCGTAGGCCAGGACTCCGCCCACGCTTGAGGAGGAGTCGGCGATGAGTCGTGCGATGCCACCGCGATAGAACTCGCCGCTCGCGGCGCTCAGCCCGTCGGAACGAGTGCCTGTCGACACGGCCTCGGCTGCCGCCATCGCCTTCAGCGTGTTCGCGAGACCTGGCTGCACGAGCAGCGAGCCCTCGACAGGCAGCGCGCCGTCGTCGTAGAAGATGTCGGAGCCGCCTGGAGGGAAGAGGTCGAACTGCTTCCGGGTGGACTCCGCCCCAAGGGCATCAATCATGTACTGGTAGTGGGGAAATCCCCGCTCAGCGTACTCGATCGCGGGCGCGGCGGCCTCGGCAAAGCTCTTGGTGCCGTACCTGTCCAGCATCGAAATTGTCGCGTGGGCTACGCCGGGCACCGTGAAGGCCAGCGGGGCATCTTCTCCGGGTCCGGTCGGGATGGCATCCAGTCCACGCGAGCGGTAGAAGTCCGGCGTGGCCATGGCCGGCGCGGTCCCCTGTCCGCTCAGCGACTTCAGGTCGCCGGAACGGGCGTCGTAGAGCATGTAGACGCTCTCTGCGCCGAGCGAATAGGACGCTATCGGCTCGACCACAGCGGCGGCGATCACCGCCGCCGCCAGGGCGTCGAAGGCGTTGCCGCCGGACAGCAGCATGCGCATACCCGCCATGGACGTCAGCGGGTGGCCGCTGGAGATGACGCCGTGGGTCCCGGACACCACCGGACGGGTTCCCCGGGGCCGCTCGGCGGCGTCGGTATCGGCTCTCTTAACGGTCTTCGGTTCTGCCATCTGTTTGTATCAACCCTCTTTCAGCATGCCGTTCAGGAAGATGCGCAGAAAGGCCTCGTTTACCTGGTTGACGATCCGGCGGACCTCGTTTCCCTCTTGGTCGATCAGGAAGGTCGTGGGGAATTGCGTCACCTTGTATTCGACCGTCAGGTCGCCGGCGAGATCGACGCCCAGGGGGTAGGTGATCCCGAAGGCCTCTGCGAACTTCTCCACGTCGGCCTTCTCATCATAGATCGCCGCGCCGAGGAACACGACCCCTCTGTCCTTGTACTCTTCCCATGCGCGCTGTAGTGCCGGCATCTCGGCCCGGCACGGCGGGCACCACGTACCCCAGAAGTTTAAGAGCACGACCTGCCCGTGGTAGCCGGACAGGGTGACGGTCTCGCCGTCGATCAGCTCGATCTCGAAGTCGGGGGCTGGTTGCCCGGTGCCCCGGTCGACCGTCCGGACCTCCCTGCTGGGAGTCGGAGGCGTGTCTATGGAAGCCCTGAAAACGGTTGGAGTGGGCGAGGGCTCAGGCGCAGGCTCTGGGGTAGGCGGGTCCGGGGAGGGTTCTGGAACGGCGGTCGGCTCTGGGGTCGGCGAGGCCGCCGTCTCCGTGTCTTCCGGTGCGGGCGCGGGGGGTGATTCGGGCCCGGCACCCGGGGTCGAGCACCCCACTGCTGCGAGTAAGCACAGCCCTATCACTGTAAGCCGCAGAGTCCATGCCATGGCGACATTATAGCCCAGGCCGGGCTGGCGCCGGGTGTGGCCCCTCCGTGAGGTCCTACCCTGGCGGCGGCGCCGGACTCCTGTTCGAGCGACCGGCAACCAGGTAGTAGATGATCCCGCCCAAGGCAGCCAGCGCTACGAGGGCGACCGCGGCAACGAAGATGATGGCCCCCGATTGATCGCCCGTCCTGGCCGGTGCAACTGTCGGGACCGCCGCCGGCGGGGAGATTGCCGGCACGGCCGTGTTGGTCGGTACCGGCGTGGGTGTGCTGGTCGGTGGCACTGGCGTGGGTGTGCTTGTGGGCACTGGCGTGGGTGTGCTTGTGGGCACTGGCGTGGGTGTGCTTGTGGGCACTGGCGTGGGTGTGCTTGTGGGCACTGGCGTGGGCGTGCTGGTGGGCACTGGCGTGGGTGTGCTGGTGGGTGCCGGCGTGGGCGTGCTGGTGGGCACAGGCGTGGGCGTGCTGGTGGGTGCCGGCGTGGGCGTGCTGGTGGGTGCCGGCGTAGGCGTGCTGGTGGGCGCCGGCGTGGGTGTGCTGGTGGGCGTGGGGGTGGGGACCCCAACGAACACGAGGGTGTGGTTCTGGGTGATCCTGCCGCTCTCGTACACCTCTTTCTTCGATGCTTCGACGCCGTCCAGGAGGAACGTAATCTCCTCGTCCAGGAGGTCCACGTCGTTCGGAGCTATGACCAAGTTCAGGTAGCTATTCCCGCTGATGACCGCCGGGATGGAGACATAGCTGCCGACCCGCGCGACAAGCTCCGCGTCCTCGGACACGGTGCCTCCTACGATCACGATGGGACCCGAGTAGACGGCTGGCAGGGTCGGCCGGGGTGTTGGCGTGCTCGTGGGCGCCGGCGTGGGCGTGGGGGTCGGAGTGGGTGGAGGCGTGGGCAGTCGAGGGAAGGTGAGCCTGAGGGTCTCACCGCCAAGCGGCACCAGCTTGACGGTCTGGTTCGAGGGGACTTCGCCGTTCAGGTAGAAGGTAGCGACGCTGCCCAGCAGGTTCGAGTGCGCCAGCTCGATGGTGAGGCCCGCGAACTGCCCGCCCACTATGGGCACCGGTTCCGCTTCATAGCCCTCCTCGATGCGGGCCGTCAGGGTAAGGCCGTCCGGAGGAGTGCTGCCCGCGACGATCACCGTCCCCCCGTAAACGATTGGAATCGGCGGCACCCCGTCCGGCAGCGGGGGCCTTGGAGTGGGAGTAGGGTCGTGCGCCAGCGAGGGTCCTGCCTGGAGGGCGACGAATGCAAGGCCGAGCACAGCGGCCAATGCTATGGCTGCCCATACCCTCATCCCAGGGCCTCCACCCCTGTTCCGGGAGGGTGGCGATCCCACCCTCCCGAATGTCCTGGCAAGCCTCATCTCATGTACCGGGGCCTAGTAGCGGGGGCGCCTCGTCCCAATGGTGTAGGCCGCGGCCGCTACCGCAACGAACAGGATTAGCAACACGATGGCCATGATGACGACTATTCCCGTGTCTACGCCGTCGGACGGCGGCACCGGCGTAGGTGCGATCACCACCGCTGTGGGCGGCGGGGCCACGGTGGGCACCGGCGTGGGCGTGCTGGTGGGCACCGGTGTGGGTGTGCTGGTGGGTACCGGCGTGGGCGTGCTGGTGGGCACCGGTGTGGGTGTGCTGGTGGGCACCGGTGTGGGTGTGCTGGTGGGCACCGGTGTGGGTGTGCTGGTGGGCACCGGTGTGGGTGTGCTGGTGGGTACCGGCGTGGGCGTGCTGGTGGGCACCGGTGTGGGTGTGCTGGTGGGCGCCGGCGTAGGCGTGCTGGTGGGCACTGGCGTAGGCGTCGGCGTTGGGGTCGCCAGGCCGACGAACACCAGCGGGAAGTTCTGGTCTATCTTGCCGCTCACGTAGCTGTCCGTCTCCGCGGCCGGGTGACCGTTGAGCAGGAATGTGATCGGCTTGCCCAGCAGCGTGTGATCGCCGGGCGCCACGACCAGGTTGATGTAGGCGCTCCCCGAGATTACGGCGGGGAAGGACTGGTATTCGCCGAGTTGTGCGATCAGGGTGGTGTTCTCAGGCACGGTCCCGCCCGCGATGACGATAGGACCCGAGTAGACAGCAGGATTCGCGGCTACGGGCGTGGGCGTGATAGTGGGCGTCGCCGTGGGCTCTGGCGTGGGAGTGGGGGTAGGCTCAGGCAGCATGGAGAAGGTGAGGTCGATGGTCTGCTCAAACTCCGCGCCGCTGCGGTAATCGGGCGTGAACGTCGCTGTCTCATCGGCCTGGATAACCCCATCCAGGAAGAAGGTAATCGTCGCGCCAATAGTAGTCGCGTCCTGGGGACCCACACCGAGTCCGGTGAACGCCCCTCCGCTGATAGCTACGGACTCGGACTCGTAGCGTGTGTCGATCCGTGCAATGAGGAAGTGTCCGTCGGGCGGTACCTGCCCCGCGACGCTCACCGTCCCCTTGAAGAAGTGGGGTATCGGCGGCGGCGACTGGGCCGATGCACTTTCGTAGCCCATCAGGAGCGCCGCTGCCGAAGCGGCGAGCGCGACCAGGAACAGCGCCTTCAGTCGTCCTATCAAGATACGCCTCCAAATACTCCACAGCCCCCGGCGGTGGAGTAAGCCTAATTGCGGCTATCGTGAGCCTATTACTACCATCATATGTACCTAGCTTCAGGCCAGTCTAGCACTTTGAAGTACAGTTTGACAGAGTATCGCTTCCAGCCGGAATGGCCGGACGGGGCTCCGAAAGGTGAGCTTTGCCAGGTCCAACCTCGCAACAAATCCCTCCGGCCCCGGCCCGCATCTAAGTTCTAAGCTGGACTAGCTGACCCACTGCATGTAACCTCTGGAGAGAAATGGAAGTGAAACCCAAACCAATAGCAGCGCTGGTTGTCGCCGCCTCGGCCCTGGCAGTGCTCATCCTGGGTACCGCCTGCGGGTCGGAGCCGGCGGATCCGACGGCGGTTCCCGCTCCCACCGACACGGCCGTGCCGCAGCCGACGGCCCAGCAGGCCCCCACCACTGCGCCGCCCACCGCCGCCCCGCCGACCGAGACGCCCGCCACCCAGGCGAGCGAGTCCACCCCCGAGGTCGGAATCGCCGTCGGGAACCTGGCGCCGGACTTCAAGCTCAGGCTGGTGGACGGCAGTGAGCTGACCTCCGCACAGCTGAGGGAAGAGGGACGGCCCGTATTCCTTTACTTCCTGACGAGCTGGTGACCGACCTGCCGCGCCGAGTTACGGCGCCTGGCAGGCATCTACCCCGACTTCGCGGACAGGGTCGAGTTCTACGGTATCGGTATCGACCCTTCGGAGACGCCCGATGAGCTCGAGGAACTCAAGGCCCGGGAGGGCTACAACTACGAGATCGCGTACCCAGTTGGCAAGGTCGTCGCTGACCTGCGCATCCTGAAGCAGTCGTCGAAGGTAGCCATCGACGGCACGGGCGTAATCACGTACCGTGCGGGCTTCGGCGGCGGCGATGGGGACGAGTGGGTCAATGTGCTGAGCGAGCTGGCCGAGACCCGGACGGCGCCCATGTCCAAACCCGCACCGGCGCCCACCCAGCCCGCCCAGGTTGCAGCGGCAGTTCCCACGGCTGCACCGACCGACACGCCTGTCCCACAGCCGACCGATACGCCGGTGCCCACTCCGACGGCGACGCCTGTACCCCAGCCGACGGACACGCCGGTGCCCGCTCCGACGGCAACACTGGTCCCGCGGACGGGCGATACCCGCGTGGCCGTTCCGACGGCTACACCCGTACCACAGCCTACGGACACACCGACACCAGCCCCGACGGCGACCCCAACCCCCGCACCCACGGACACGCCGACACCGGCTCCAACCGCGACGCCGACCCCAGTGCCTACGAACACGCCAACGCCGGCTCCGACTGCGACGCCGACGCCCGTGCCTACGGAAACGCCGACGCCCGAGCCGACTGCCACGGCAGCCCCCCAGGCGGATGTGGGGACCAATGTCGGCAACCTTGCGCCCGATTTCGTGCTGAAGCTGGTGGACGGTACGGAGATCACGGCGACCGAGCTGAGGATGGACGGGAGGCCGGTCCTTCTCTACTTCTTCACAGACTGGTGACCGGTCTGCCGCTCCGAGTTACGGAGCCTGAGCAGTGTCTACCCTGAGTTCGAGAGCGAGGTAGCCTTCTACGGGGTGGGATTCGACCCCACCCAGACGGTGGAGGAGCTCGATGCCTACAGGGTCAGCAACGATTTCACGTACCAGAGCGCCGTTCCCGTGAGCAGGGTACTCCCGGACCTGAAAATAACGGGACACTCCACAAAGATCGCCATGGACGGCAGCGGAGTCATCACCTACCGGGCCGGCAAGGGCACCGCCCCTGACTGGCGCAATCTGTTCGCCCGCCTGGCAGGAGGCCAGTAGCCCGGGTTTCGCTTGCCTGGGCAGCGATGAGCGACCACTCCGCAGTGACCGAGAGCTCCGCGGGAAGGGCTCCGATGGCGGGACAGGGGATCGAGCCTAGCTGTCCTGGGGTTTGATGGTCAGGACGGGGACGCTGGACCCGCGGATCACCTCTTCGGTCACGCTGCCCATGAGCAGGCGTCCGAGCCCGCTGCGGGCGTGTGTGGACATGGCAATCAGGTCGCAGCCGTGGTCGCGGGACGCCTTGAGTATCGCCTCCGCCGGCGTGCCGAACTCGACCGCAGTGGAGGCCTCCACACCCGCGTCGCCGAGCTGGCGCACAAATGCACGCAGGCGCTGTTCGGCGTCGTCCGCAGCCTTCTCATCGAGCTGAGCGCGGAACGGGCCACCCTCCACCGCCGGCTCCATCGAAGTGGGGGCCGGGACGGTCCTGTAGCGTCCTGCCTCGGCGGTACCGCCGGTGCCCTCGCGCACGGTAATCGGCACCTCACCCGGGGTTTCGATGCCCAGCACCGTCAACAGGACCACCTTCGCGTCCGTGCTCAGCGCCAGGTCTGTAACGATGGGGATGATTCCCTGGGACACATCCGTCTTGTCCAGCGGGATCAGTATCTTCTTGAACATGGCATCCTCCTGGCAGCAGGTCGCTGCATATGTACATTGTAGCCCCTATAATTCAACGATGCCTTCCACTCATTCATCACAACTGACGGGAAGGGTCCAGACGGTCCGTGGTCCGGTCGATCCCGGCGCTCTCGGGACTGCACTGATGCACGAGCACCTCTTCCTCGACCTGCGGAAGACTCACCTGCCGCACGTCCTGAGCGTCGAGCTGCCCGGGCGCTCCGAGCCCATACTCACCAGCGAAGATTTCCCCGCGACGGAGCTTGCCCTGTGGGAGGCGAAGGTGGACGTGGGGAACATCCGCGCCGCGAAGGATGCCGAGCCGATCGCCGACAACTACATCCTGGCCGACGAGGGAGTCGCGGTGGCCGAGGTGATGGAGTTCAGGAACAGCGGCGGCGGCACGATCGTGGACGTTACGAGCATAGGCCTGAAGCGTGACCCGGCAGCCCTGCTGCGTGTTTCCGAGGTGACGGGCCTGCATATCGTCATGGGCACCGGCTACTACCAGCGGGTCTACCACCCCCTGGACATGGACCAGCGCTCGGTCGAGGACCTTACCGAGGTCATTGTCACCGACGTGACCGAGGGCGTGGGCGGCACGGGCATCAGGTCGGGGATCATAGGCGAGATTGGCGTCAACGGCGGCCCGATCCGCCCCAACGAGGAGAAGAGCATCCGCGCCGCAGGCCTTGCGTCCCTGGTGACCGGAGCGCCCATCTCCCTGCACAGGGGCGGAGTCGGCTCGGAGCGTCACCAGACGCTGGACATTCTCGAGGAGATCGGGGTCGACCTGGAGCGCGTGATCCTCGGCCACTCGGACGAGATTGCCGACGACATGGGGCTGATGCTGGAGCTGCTGGAGCGGGGCCCGTACATCCAGCTGGACCTGATCGGACGCGACGAGGTGGTCAGGAGCATCGACGTGCTCGGGCCCGAGGAGGGCCTGGGTCCGAGCGTGACGGCCCGGGACGCGGAGGCAGTGCCAAGGCTCATCGAGGCCGGGTACGAGCATAAGGTGCTGCTGTCCCACGACGTGTGCTGGAAGACGCACTTGAAGAGGTACGGCGGCTTCGGGTACTCGTTCATCCCCGAGCGGTTCATCCCGCACCTGCTGAACATGGGGGTCGAGGAGTCCAGCATCGAGACGATCACGGTGAGCAACCCGGCGCGGATCCTGGCGTTCGTCCCACCATCCGGGGATTAGGACAGCCCGCGATGAGAGGCGGCGACGACCGGTACATGGAGGCGAACCGCCGTAGCTGGGACGAGCGGACGCCGACTCACTTCAAGTCCCGCTTCTACGACGTGGACGGATTCAAAGCCGGCAAGTCCTCGCTCAACTCCCTCGAGGTCGAGGAGGTCGGCGACGTCGCCGGCAAGAGCCTGCTCCACCTGCAGTGCCACTTCGGGATGGACACGATGTCCTGGGCGAGGCTCGGGGCCAATGTCACCGGTGTCGACTTCTCCGCGGAGGCCATCTCGCGGGCCCGGTCGCTGAGCGAGGAGCTCGGAATCGACGCGGAGTTCGTCTTGTCGAACGTCTACGACCTGCCGGGGGTGCTGGACGGCCGCTTCGACGTGGTGTTCACGTCATACGGCGCGCTGACCTGGCTGCCCGACCTGGAGCCGTGGGCCAAGGTGATCGCACGCTTCCTGGAGCCGGGCGGCTTCTTCTACATCGTGGACGCCCACCCCTTCGGCAGCGTCTACGACGAGGAGGAGCCGGTCGACCTGTGCCCGTTCTACCCGTACTCCACCCGTGGGGCCGACCCCATAGCGTCCGAGCCGGGGCCGACCTATACGGATGGGCCGGACGAGGAGTACGGGCCGACCTTCGAGTGGGGCCACAGCGTAGGCGACATACTCAATCCGCTGATTTCGGCGGGGCTGGTTGTCGAGTTCTTTCACGAGCACCACTTCTCGGCTTGGCAGGCTCTGCCGATGATGAAGCAGGGGGAGGACGGCTGGTGGCGCCTGGAGGAGGGTAGGGAGTTCGTGCCTTTCCTGTTCTCGCTCAAGGCAAGGAAGCCCGGGTAGGGCTACCGGGCTGCCTCAAGATCAAGAATAGCCGGGCTGCCTGAGCACTGGCCTTCGACAAGCTCAGGGCCGAACGAGTCCCCCATGGCGGAGCACTGCCCTTCGACAGGCTCAGGGCGAACGAATCTAGCTCAAGGATCCCGGAGGCTGTGAGTTCGCCTAGCCGAACGGTTTAGTCGGTCCGGATGTCTGGGACGCCGGTCTCGCGGAGGAGGGATACGAACGCGGGGATGTCCTGGTCGATGGTCTCGCGCAGCGGCTGGATTTCGCGGGCTGCTCGCGTCGAGAGGTGGTCGAAGACCTCGTAGGAGCTCCTGGTGGGGGCGGAGTCGGCGCTCTCTACTACGCTGACGAGCGTGGCGAGGGCTTCCGCGAGCTTGGGTAGGGGCGTGCCCATCTGGCCTCGCTCGGTCGTCTGCCAGGTCGCGACGAGCCTGCTCTCGATGCCGTCGAGCCGCTCGACGATGGCGCGGCCCGCCTCAACGACGCGTTCGGCTTCCTGGGTTGCTTCGGCGCGGGCCACCCACTCGCGCACCTGGCGCCTGACACGGCGCAGCTCGTCGATAGCGCCGTTGGTCTCGGAGACCCGTTCCCTGAGCCTGAGCAGCAGGGCGAGCTGTTCGTCGAGGTCGGCGTCCGATGCCTCCGACCGCGGGTCCTTCACTATCTTCAGCTCGCGTTCTAGGGTGCGGCCTGCCGCCTCCAGCCTGACGGTGTAGCTGCCCGGCACCGCCGTGGGTCCTTCCGGGGCCGGCCCGGCGACCAGGCGCTCGTCGTCGTCGCCCGGGGCTTCGTGGGGGCCTTCGTGGCGCATGTCCCAGGCGAAGCTGTTCATGCGCGCCTCGGCTGGCAGGCCGGTGAACCGTCTCACCTCCCGGCCCGCCGCGTCCAGGATCGTGAGCGACGCGCCGTCCTCGGACCTCTCTCGCAGGCGGTAGGTGATGATTGCCCCGTCGGGCGGGTTGTGGCCGGCGTCGAGGAACACGCGCTCGGTGCCGCCCTCCGGCGACTCGACCTCCTCGAAGGTTGCGGCCGCGCCTATGGCGGTCCAGTAGTTCTTGCCCGGCCCGATCCTGACAGGGTCGATCTTGCCGAGCATTCTCAGCGGACGGATGGCCGGCGCGGGCTCGAACAGGTGGACGGCGTCGCCTGTCGCCTCGTCAGTCAGCCCGCGCAGAGGCGAGAGGTCGTCGAGTATCCAGAACGACCTGCCGTGGGTGGCGGCCACCAGGTCGCCGTCCTTGACCAGCAGGTCGTGGATGGGCGTGACGGGCAGGTTACGCTGGAGGGACTGCCACGACGCGCCCGAGTCCGGCGACACGTACACGCCCGTCTCGGTACCGGCGTACAGCAGGCCTGGGCGCGCAGGGTCCTCCCTGACGACACGCACGAACTCGCCGTCGGGAATGCCTGCGGCGATGGAGTGCCAAGTACGTCCGCCGTCGCGGGTCCGGTAGAGGTATGCGGAGTAGTCGTCGAGCTTGTAGTTCCAGGCCGCGAGCCAGGCCGTGTCCGGGTCGTGGGGGGACAGGTCGATCATGCTGACGGTCGCCCACTCCGGCAGGCCCGGCGGGGTGATCTCGTCCCAGGTCGCGCCGGAATCGCGGGAGACGTGGACGAGGCCGTCGTCGGAGCCCGCCCAGAATTCGCCGGGCGTGTGGGGCGACTCGGCGAAGGAGAATATGGTGCAGTAGACCTCGGCGCCGGAGACGTCGCGGCTGATGGGACCGCCGCCCGGCTCGCCCTTGTCGGGGTCGTTGCGGGTCAGGTCGGGCGACACCGCCTCCCAGGTCGTGCCCTCGTCGGTGGAGCGGAAGACCCTGTTTGCCGCGACGTATAGCACGTTGGGGTCGTGGGGCGAAATGACTATCGGGAAGGTCCACTGGAAGCGGTAGCGCATGTCCCGCGCGCCCAGGCCGTAGGACATCTCCGGCCACACGGTGATGATGCGCGACTCGTCGGTGGCATGGTTGTACCGGAGGAGCGCGCCCCCACCGCCCGGGGCGCTGCCGATTGCGCCAGAGTAGACGATGTCGGGATTGTCGGGCCGCACGGAGATGTACCCGCTCTCCGAAGGGCCCACGGGGTAGCTCTCGGAGAAGGGGATCGCGCCCTTGGGCGAGCTGCTCGGCGTGCTGATGGCGCTGTTGTCCTGCTGGGTCCCGTAGACCCGATATGGGTGCCGGGCGTCGACCGCGGCGTGGTAGAACTGGGCGGTCGGCTGGTTGTAGATGGTCGACCAGGTCTCGCCGCCGTCGAAGGAGACGCACGCGCCGCCGTCGTTGCCCTCGATCATCCGGTTGGGGTCGCGCGGGTCGATCCACAGGTCGTGGTTGTCGCTGTGGGGCGTGGTCATCATGGTGAAGTTGCGGCCGCCGTCGTCCGACCTGTAGGCCTGGATGGGCAGCGTCCACATGGTGTCGGGCCTGGTGGGATGGGCGAAGATGTGGTGGTGGTAGAAGGGGCGCTGCCTGACGATGGGGCTGTCGTTGACGCGCTCCCAGGTGTCGCCGCCGTCGTCCGAGAGCAGCAGCGCGCCGTCCTCGTGCTCGACGATGGCCCAGACGCGCCCTGACCGCGCGGGCGATGCGGCCACGCCTATGCGGCCCTTGATTCCGCCGGGCATGCCGGGGCGGGCGGTCAGGTCGGTCCAGGTGTCGCCGCCGTCGGTCGACCGCCACAGGCCGCTCTCGGGCCCCGCGCCGACCAGGCTCCAGGGCGTCCGCAGCACCTGCCATATGGCCGCGTACAGGATACGGGGGTTGTTGGGGTCCATCGACAGGTCGATCGCGCCGGCCCTCTCGCTCTTGAACAGGACGCGCTCCCAAGAGCCGCCGCCGTCCGTGGAGCGGAAAACCCCGCGCTGCGCGTTCGGGCCGAAGGCGTGCCCGAGCGCGGCGACGTAGAGCCTGTCGGGGTCGCGGGGGTCGACTCGAATTCGGGCGATGTGCCGCGTGTCCTCGAGCCCGACGTTCGACCAGGTTGCACCGGCGTCGGTGGAGCGGTAGACGCCGTCGCCGTGGGAGACGTTGCTGCGTATGCATGCCTCGCCCGTGCCGGCGTATACGACCGACGGGTCGGCGTCGGCAACCGCAATCGCGCCGACGGCGGATGTGCGGAAGAAGCCGTCGGATACGTTGCGCCAGTAGGTCCCGCCGTCGGTGGACTTCCAGACCCCGCCCGCGCATGCGCCGAAGTAGAAGGTCTGCCGCTCCTCGGGGTCGCCCGCCACGGCCACCACGCGCCCGCCCCTGTGCGGACCGATCGACCGCCACCGCAATGTGTACAGGTGCTCGGGTCGAAGTTCGAAGCTCAACGGGGCCTCCTTGGTGGGAGCGTGGGCGCGGTTCACGTCGGCCCCGAATGTTACCATGCGCGAAGGTATCCGAACTCAGCCCCCTTGGGCACAGGTAGAGTGAGAGGTAAGATGCCGGGGTACGTGTACCTTACGCTCAGGTTTCACGCGGAAGGAACCGACTGGATCGGCGGCTGCGTGGAGCTGGGCACCAGCACTTTCGCCCAGACACTCGCGGAGTGCCGAAGCGAGTTGGAAGAGCTAGTGACCGACCACCTCGAAGTCCTCGAAGAGATTGGAGAGCGGGAGCGGTTCTTTGCCGAGTGGGGCATAGAGACTTACCCTGACCCTATGCCGCCGGTCGAATTCACCATCCGCTGCCCCGACGACCTCCGGGAGTACCGCCCTCTCTTCCAGCCGTTCGTATGCCCGGTCTCCCTGCCCGAGCAACAGCACGCGGGTGTGGCGTAGTTGCCTATCCTTGAGGCGTTGCTGAGCCTCTGCGGTTGGCCAGGGACCTTGGGTTGAGCTGGAAGAGGGGCTCGTCGCCCTGGAAGAAGCGCTCTAGCTCGTCGACCATCAGTGTGAAGAAGCGCTGGTTGCTGGCCAGGGTCACGCCCGCGATGTGGGGGCTCAAGAAGGTGTTGGGGAGCCCGATGATCGAGCTGTCGGGCGGGATAGGCTCCGGGTCGAACACGTCCAGGCCCGCGACGATGTCGCCGCGCTTCAGGCGGGCGATGAGGGCGTCGCTGTCGACGATAGCGCCGCGCGACACGTTCACGAACACCGAGTTGGGGCGGATAAGGTCCAGCTCGCGCTGGCCGATCATCCCCTCAGTGGCGGGCGTGATGGGGGCGAGGCAGACGATGACGTCGGACCGCGAGAGCACGTTCTCCAGCGAGGTCTTCACGACGCCGATCGCGTCCGGCATCTCGCTGGCCAGGTATGGGTCGTAGACGCGGATGTCCACTTCGAACGGCTGCAGGTACTTGACGAGCCTGCGCCCGATGTGGCCGCACCCGATCAGCCCGACCCGCTTGCCGGTCAGCTCGCCGTGGAGGTACCCGAAGTCGTTGTAGTCGCTCGTGGGCGCGTCTCCGGCCAGGATGCTCCTGTAGCGCGCCCCGGCGTTGCGGAGCGAGATGAGGATCATGGCGAGGGCCCACTCGGCGACCGGGTAGGACGAGCCGTGGGTGGTGTCGACGGTGCGAATGCCGCGCTCCCAGGCGGCCTCCACGTCGATGCGGTGGGCGAACCGGTCGCCCTCAAGCTCGCCGATGATCCTGAGCTTTGGGGCGGCGTCCATGACCTCGGCGCTGATCAGCGGGGAGCCGTTGGACACGACGATGGCGTCGACGCCGCCGACGCTATCGAGCAGCCGGCGGACGGCGCCTGAGTCCTCGTTCGAGCCGTAGGCTGCGCCGCCCTCCAGGTGCAGCCACTCCCAGTCGGCTATCGCGGCGAGCCGGTCGAGGTCCGCGGGCAGGAGGCTCAAGTCGCGCATCCGCCGGTCGCCGACGATCAATACCTTGGGCCGTGAGTCTGTCATGGCGTTCTCCTCGAAGGGTCTCCTCCGCATGGTACACTGGCGGTCGTCCGGACATTGAAGGGGGCCGAACAGCACATGAATGACCTGCGCTCGCTGGCCGAGGCGGCCGGCGCGCTGTTGAAGGAGCGGGGCGAGACCGTGGCCGTAACGGAGTCGTCCGCGGGCGGGCTGGTGTCCGCCGCGCTGCTGGCTGCGCCCGGCGCGTCGGCGTACTTCGTGGGCGGCGCCGTGGTCTACACCAGGACGGCCCAGCAGGGGCTGCTTGGCGTGCCCGACGAGGCGATGGAGGGGCTGAGGGCCAGCACGGAGGAGTACGCGCTGCTGAACGCGCGGACCGCGCGGGAGCTGCTCGGCACGACCTGGGGTCTCGCGGAGACGGGGGCCAGCGGGCCGACGGGGAACCGGTACGGGGACAGCCCGGGGCACTCGTGCGTCGCGGTATCGGGGCCGGTTGAGGCGTCGATCACCCTGGAGACGGGGTCCGCCGACCGCGAGGCGAACATGTGGACCTTCGCCAGGACGGCGCTGGACCTGCTGGAGCGCTGCGCCAGGGAAGCCGGCCAGGGCTGAGGCAGCTACAACCAAAATGACCAGGAGATGCTACAGATGAGCTCGAACGGACGGGTGGCTATCGTTACAGGCGGGGGATCGGGGATCGGCAGGCACTCGGCGCTGGCGCTGCTGCGGGACGGCTACTCCGTCGCGATAGCGGGACGGCGGAAGGAGCCGCTGGACGAGACGGTCGAGCTGGCGGGCGCGGGCGCGTCCATCCTGGCCGTCCAGGCCGACGTGGGGGACCCCGAGTCGGTCGGCGCGCTGTTCGCCAGGACTAAGGAGGCGTTCGGCCGGCTCGACGTGCTGTTCAACAATGCCGGCTTCGGGTCGGCCAGGCTGCCCATGGAGGACCTGCCCTTCGAGGACTGGCAGGCGGTGGTCGACACGAACCTGACGGGGACGTTCCTCTGCACCCAGGAAGCGATCAGGATCATGAAGGCGCAGGAGCCGATGGGCGGCCGGATCATCAACAACGGCTCGATCTCGGCCCACGTGCCGCGCCCCGACTCGGCCGCCTACACGGCTACCAAGCACGCGGTCACCGGCCTGACCAAGTCGACCTCGCTGGATGGGCGCAAGTACAACATCGCGTGCGGTCAGATCGACATCGGCAACGCCGCCACGGACATGACGGCCCGGATGCCGTCCGGCACGGCCCAGGCCGACGGCTCGATGAAGGTGGAGCCGACGTTCAACGTCGAGCACGTCGCGTCGACAATCGTGCACATGTCGAACCTGCCGCTCGACACGAACGTCCAGTTCGTCACCATAATGGCGACCGACATGCCCTACATAGGCCGGGGGTAGCCGGGACCTGTCGCGAGGCAAGTTGGAGCGGTAGAGAACCAAGGAACCACAGAAGAATGAACGATAGGACGCAATGACAACACCGGCCGAACACCACCCTTACTTTGCAGACGCCCTAGATGGACGCCAAGATATTACGGATTCCTATGAAGTCTTGGGAGACGTACCGGATAGAGTTGGAGTCTCCACCCAGAACGAGGACGCATTCATTAGGATTATTCGAGGCATCATCGACAATGATGCAGGCGGCACTTCGGATATCGCCGCAACTGCCTTGCCCGCACTCGGGCGTGCGAAAGATCTGTACCATTCAAATCTGATCGGCGCCGTTGATGGCACCGACGCCATTGCTGTGATGCAGTTCGTCACAGACACGGTCTACGCGGCGGGCGTCGTCCTGGTTACTCCACAAACGCACATGAGCCCAAGGGCCCATGTAACCCGTACTCAGGCCAACCACCTAGCGCCCACCACACAAACTCTTGGAGTCAGTTGGGAGCAAGCCGTACAGCAGTGGGCCGAATACCTTCGCTCCGCACGCGACCAGGAACATTCATGGGTCAGCACATTCAGAGAATACCACGAACGAGAAATGGCGTTGGAGTGGCTGGACGAAGCCGAAGACCATGTTGTGCTGATCGACGGACCGATTGCGACGCAGAATATGCTCACACAAGACTCTGCCCGTGACTTGCTGGAGCAGTTACTAGATACTGGACGGGCGATTGGATTCATCAAGGCACTGTCGGCGAATCCATTGCTCAACGCCATAGGCTACGCGCTTGAGCCCGGTGAGGCCTTCATCGTGGGGAACTGGTCCAACATCCTGTCAGACCGGTTTAATGTTCGTCAAGGACACATCAGTAGGTGGGTGGAGCATAATGCGCCTCAATTGGTCCGCGTCATCTACCGCACCGACCAACGAGCGTTTGGGATGGAGACAACCGTCGGGAACGTCCCGCTGGGTTTAGCTATCCTCCAGCATGATAACCAAGGTCCCCGCGATCACGACATCCCAATGCTGCTTCAGTTTGCTGATCAAGCCGTACGCACCAAGTTTAACGGAGGCAGAGCTCGAGACGAGGTCATCGCTCGTTATTCGATTCACAACCCCAGTCGGCTCTTGAACCTTACCAATGAGCGGAGTCTAAGGTAATGAACTCTCAATCAAATGTTGCGGGGAGCGGCCAGGCCGCCCAGAATCCTGCGCCTGTTCAGGCTGGGGCACAGAGTACTCAGTCCCAGACATCCGGACCTACAAGGCTGGTTCAGATTGCCGACGATCATGGGACTGATACTGCAATTGTGCGGCTAATCGCAACTGGTGATACTGAACTGATCCCTCTGTTCACTTACCTGATAGCTGAGAGTACTCCCAATCCCTTCTTCTTACAGATCGTAACAGCCAATCGCAATCTGAGCCGGTTCTCCCCTCAACCTTTCGACACTATCGCACTAAGCCAGATGCTTGCCCTAATAGAAGGACGGGGATACTCCACCGACGCGATCGTCTCAAACATCAGCTACTATGACGCGGAGGTCAGTGCCATTATCGATGTAGACAGTGACGAGGCATCAACTGCTTACATACGACCCACGACCGGCACGGTCCATCGTCCTGCAGAAACTGACGAAATCATACGCTACCTAGACTTACCGCCTTCCATAGGTGTCAACAGAAGGATAGGGACATTGGCGCGGAGTGGCGATGCGGAAGTGCCGATTAATGCGTCCAACCGTATTCTGAATCACCACATCCTAGTAGCAGGCTCGACAGGCTCGGGGAAATCGCACCTGCTATCAAATGTAGGCCATGCCGCAACCTCGGCAGGGCGAAGCGTAAT
The DNA here is from genome assembly GCA_965116315.1 of Dehalococcoidia bacterium. GTDB lineage: Bacteria > Chloroflexota > Dehalococcoidia > Lucifugimonadales > CAJWER01. The sequence goes on along the minus strand of OZ220672.1, from coordinate 2,253,443 downwards.
CCTCTTTGACCACAAACCCGACCATCAGCATCATCACTTGGTCAATTCAGATCCCCAGACTCAGAACCCCCGGGCATACTCCTTGAATGGGCAGAACCCTAACGACATAGCAGTTCGATATTGGACCCTAGATGCCAATGACCCGAATCAGAATGCGACCGTGATTGGAGTCCGAGCTCAGGACCTCGACCCAGAAATTCTGGCCGGAACCATATTCTACCGGCCAAACGAAGACCTGCAGGCGGAGATATTCGCCCACATCGCCAGCAGCTTCGCAGACGACCGAGCCACTTCGGGCAACCCGAATTGGACCATTCACGATCTCATCAACTACATCAGGAACACGAACGATGGTGCGCTCGGAACGCGGTTGTATGGAAACCAGGGAGGCTCGCTCAGCGCTCAGACAATGCGTGCCATACGCAGCAAGATCAACGCCCGTGGCCGCATCCCAGAATTTATCGACCCACAGTTGCCGGCTAGCGGATTCACCGGCCAGAGACGGCCGCTTGGCAATATCGCTCAAATCTTCCAGCCGGGTCTTAATGTCATTCGGATAAGTGAGACACACAGCCGGGGCTATGCCCTGTTCCTGCAAAACTTGCTGCAGGTCGCAGCTAACTTACGGACAGCGGCGGTGCAACAGCCGCAAGGGTCCGACCAAGACCACGATCTGGAAATCATCATTGACGAAGCCTCTGACATCTTCAGGGCGGAGTCCCGTTACCTGCGAGAGGCTGCCACAGGAATGCTATCGGAGCAGATACGGAAGGGACGTTCTCTTCACATTGGATATGTCATAGCTGTACAGAGCGCGGGCGACGTGCCGGAAAACATCCGGAATAATCTCAACACCACCATCATAGGCAGGCATCGGAACATGACAGTTCTGCGAGATGCCTTGCCCACGGCCCGGCCCGGCATGCTAGAACAAGCCGACAAGTTGAACCCTGGAGAGATGTTCGTCGACCTGTTCGGTGTGCGTTCGCTGCTACTGGTCCAAATGGATCTGTCGAGGTCGCAGCTAACTGTGGCACCGTAGGGCAACTCTGGCGATTCCGCGCATGGCAAGTAGGTCCGATTAAGAGAATAGGGAGACTAGTCAACCAATGACAAGAGACTGGACTGCATACTTGACCAGCACTCCTACGGACGCTGGACGCGCTCTCGTGCTGCAGGGTGTCCGTTTAGATGAAGCCCGCCGCCAGCTAAGCGAAACTCAGTATGTGCGAACTCTAGCTCGAGCCAACATCAGACCGAGGGAGGCGGCTAATCTGGCAAACATTGGGCGACGACTCCAATTCCTGCTCAAAGAGAATCCCGATATCCGATTGCCTTATCGCTTGCGCACCCTGTTTGCCCTATCCGACTTCTCGACGCAGAGGATCAGAGAGGCTGCCAATGATGGCCTCATTCATCCGGCCATGACCGAACCGGAGATCAAGGCACTCCGGCCATTACCCCCCAATCCCTTGCCGCCCGTAATACGACCAACCGATAACTGGAATTTCGGCAATCTACGCTGGCCAAGGATTGACGGATTCGACGCATATGGCTACATCCCTGGCGACGTATATGCGAATTGCCTCTGGTACTATGCGCGGGATGACGACTCTGTGCTAGACCCAATGGCAGGATCCGGTATGATGCTCCACGTGTGGACAGAGAGAGACTCATGGCTAGAGGATCGTCTTCATAACCTCACGGTATTTGGATCAGACCTCAATCCCCGTGGACCGTACGGCGAGCAGATCCGTAGGCACGACTTGCTAGAGGGGCTCCCGGAAGATTCATACGACTACATCGTGATGGACCCGCCCTATCCAGGTTTGGCCAACGGACAATACAGCGACTCACCAAACGACTTAGCCAATATGAACCCAGATGCCTGGTCCCAGGCGATGCGCGCTATAGCACAAGAGTGCTATGTTCAACAGCCTTCAAATGGCCGCTGTACGATCATTATTCCCAACAACCGCGACATTGTCACCGGGCAGAGAAATCTCTTCCCTGACGTAGTTCGTGGCCTATTCCGTGATGCTGGCTACCAACTCTACGACACAACTTATGCCTCTCGCCGCACCCAGCAAAAGCAGGGCCGCAGGATGGCAATCCTCAACAATCAAGCCCGTCGGGCGCGCGTCCCCATGACGGAAATCTCTGAAGTACTCACGTTCATTAAGGTCGACGCCAAGTAGGACTGCTTGGTCAAATCGTCTCGAACTGTAGGGCCGAGAGATTCAGGTTGGACGAGCGCTTGGAGAGATGGAGCATTTCTACCCCTACGACTTCGTTCGATTCGTTGTAGTCGAGCACGACGCCGGGCGAGACTTCCTCGGACTCGACTATGGGGGAGTCGTCGAGGCGGAGGTAGAGAGCATCGGCTTCCTTGTCCACGTTTAGCTTCATAGCTCACCTCTCATGCTTCGATCAAAGAATACGCTCACCACGCGCCAGGGCACAACGCGGGTGTTCACGGCGACGCGCAGCACGCGGTCTCCACGTTCAGGTATGCGGCGGAAGAACCGCTCGACCTCGGGGTCGCTTGGGTCCGAAGTGCGAAGGGCCGGTTCCGCCACTGACGACTCCACCCACTCTCTTGGAATCATGCGTTCATCCATCGCCTGGACGGCGTGCCTGGTGTATTCCAGCGTCAGCGGTCCCACGACGCCTGCCCCGCTTCCAAGTCCGGGCTGACAAGCTCAATCTTGCCGCCAGGTTGGTGCAACGCGGTATCGAACCTACATCCCCAAAGCCGCGAAGCAGGCGGCCATTATGCTGTCGGAGTCGATTTCGTATTCGCGGTAGAGATCATCGGGGTTGCCGGACTGGCCGAACCGGGTGACTCCGAGGGGGTAGGTGGGCACGTTGAGGGCGGCGCCGAGCCACGCGAGGGTGTGGGGGTGGCCGTCGACGACGGTGACGATGGGGGCGCGGCGCTCCTGGCCGTCCAGGACGCCCTGCAGGAACGGCGCCTCCGCGGGCCTGCCGCGGACGGCGGCGTGGGCCGTCTCCTGGTACTCGGCGTACAGGTGCCCGGGCCCGGTGACGTTGATGACGCTGGCGTATATGCCCTCGTCCAGCAGCTTGGCGCTCGCCTCGATGGCCTCTGGGACGATCGCGCCCGATGCGAACACATTGACCTCGTTCACGCCCGCCTCGTACCCGTCGTCTTTGCGCCGGTCGACGAGCCGGTACGCGCCTCGGATGACCTGCCTGCGCAGGGCCTCCCGGGCATCGGCGTCCTTGGGCAGGGTGAAGAGGCCCTGGTCGGCGTTCTTGGTGGTGAGCCGGAGGTAGGTCGACTCCTTCCGCGTCCGTATGTTCTCGAGGGCGGCCAGGAGTATCCACTCCAGCTCCTGGCCGAAGCAGGGCTCGTAGAAGCCGAGCTCGGGCATCTCCACGCCTATGGACGGCGTGACCTCCGACTGGTGAGAGCCGCCCTCGGGGCCGAGGGTCACGCCCGACGGCGTCCCGACGACTATGAAACGGCCGCCGGCGTAGACGCTGTACACGAAGGCGTCCAGGCCCCGCCTGACGAAGGGGTCGTATAAAGTGCCGATGGGGAAGAGCATCTCGCCCGTCAATTCGTGGGTGAGGCCGAACTGGCCCAGCGCCATGAACAGGTTGTTCTCGGAGATGCCCAGCTCGATGTGCCGCCCCTCCTCGGACTCCTCCCACCTGATGGAGCTGCCCTCCAGGTCCTCCGGGAACTCCTCCTGGGGGCGCTTGGCCCATACGCCCGCCCTGTTGATCCAGCCGCCCAGGTTGGTGGAGCTGGCCACGTCGGGGCTGACTGTCACGACGCGCTCGTGGAGGTGCTCGTTGCTCCGCGACAGCTCGGTGAGGACCAGCCCGAATATCTGCTGGGTGGACATGCGCCCGTTGTAGGAGCGCCCGAACTCTGTGGGGATGTCGATCTGGGGCGGCGCGCCGTTGCTCCGCCGGCTGAGCTGGAGGTCGTAGCCCCGGTCGAGGCAGAGACGCCCGGCCGCGGTGTCCGAGCCCAGGCGCGAAACCGCCTCGTCCTCGGGCACGCCGAGGCTCTCGCGGAGCTGGGTCATCTGCCGGCCGTTCAGGGTCGCCGAGTGGTTCTGGGGGTGCCCGATGGTCGGCAGCTTCCAGCCCTTCAGGGTGTAGGCGAAGAGCACGTTCGGGCCGCTCTCCAGGTCCAGCTCGTCGAAGGCCTCGCGCAGCACGTCGAAGTCGTGCCCGCCCAGGTCGTGAAAGATCTCGCTCAGCTCGTCGTCGTCCCACCGGCCCAGCAGCTCGGCCATGTCGCCCGGGTGGGTGCTGGCCTTGGGCAGCCACTCCCGCAGGGTGGCGGCGTCGACGCGCAGGAGCCGCTGGTAGAGGTCGTTGGACATGTCGTCGATTGCGCTGCGCAGCAGCTCGCCGTTGGGTTCGGCGAAGGCGGCCTGCAGCTTGCGGCCGTACTTGGCGTCGACGACCTTCCAGCCGTTTGCCTCGAACATCTCCCGCCACACCTTAACCCGGATGCCGGGCACAATCCTGTCGAGGCTCTGGCGGTTCAGGTCGACGACCCACAGGACGTCCCTGGTGTCGGCCAGGGACGGGTCGGCGATGGCCTCCCACACGACGCCCTCGTCGAGCTCCGCGTCGCCGATGAGGCTGATGAAGCGGCGGCCGGGCCCGCTGTTGGGGTCCAGGTGGTCGCGCACGTACTCCTCGGCCAGCCAGGCCCAGTTCGGCGCAACCGCGCCCAGGCCGACGGAGCCGGTGGAGAAGTCGACGCCGTCCGGGTCCTTCGTGCGGCTCGGGTAGGCCTGGAGGCCGTGGAAGCCGCGGAGCGCCTTGAGGTACTCAGGGTCCAGGTTGCCCAGCAGGTACTGGATGGCGTGGTAGACGGGCGACGAGTGGGGCTTGACCGAGATGCGGTCGCCTGGGCGCATGTACTCGAAGAACATGTACGTCATCACGGTGACGACCGACGCGCTGGATGCCTGGTGTCCGCCGACCTTCAGCCCGGTCGGGTTCGGGCGCTCGTTGTTGGCGTAGTCGACCATGTGGCAGGCGAGCCACAGGACGCGGTCCTGTATCTCCTCGAGCAGCGAGTTGTCGGTGCGGGATGTGTCCGCGGTTGGTGCTAGATTCGTAGTCAAATCACTATCTCCGGGAGGGTCCAGCCGGGTTGCCTTCCGGCCGGTTCAAAGTATAACACCCCGCGTTTCGCGGAGTGGGCGTGGCGGGTGGTGGCCAGCCTCGGTGATGGCGCGTCCGGCGGGCGGACACATGGGTCCGCCCCTACCGACGGGGTTACACAAAGTCTCCTCAGAGAGGGAAGGCCGGGCCGCCTCTGGCGCTATGCCAGGCCCAGGCTGTAGCGGCGATTCGTGCCGGCGAACGGGCCGTCGACGACATCGGGAAGCATGCGGTCGGGGATGCTGGAGCGGGCGGAATCGAGGGCCCTCGCGGCCGACGCGCGAACTGTGAGTATGGAGGTTTCGAGAGTCCGGGCGGCCCCTGCGTAGTCGAAGCGCGGCACGGCGGCCGGCCATCCGACGTCGTAGATGGGGTGAGACTGCGGGTCTGGAACGCGGGCCGCGTTGCTGAGCGCCTTCCGGAGGTAGCGGAGGGTGATGATTCCCGCCAGCATGAGCAGCAGCATCGAAATAGCGGTGCGGAGCCCGGTCACGGGCGGCAGCAGCAGGTCGGCGGGGTAGAAGGCGTAGGACATCGACACCTGGCTGGCGAACAGGAGGTGCCATAGGATGGTCCAGGTCAAGAAGGCACACGGCGCGGTTCGGACGACTCTGTTGAGCATAGGGAGGAGCGGTGTGGCTATCGCGGCCCGGGGTCGACTTGTGTGAAATGCTGGAGAACGGCCTCCCTGTCGTCTTTGGTGCAAGACTCAAAGACGAGGGACACGCTTTCCTCCAGCGAGAGGTAGCTCATCTGGGGGGGAACCTCCGCTCCGTTCGGTCCGATCGATGCAGAAAAGGCTAACGGGGGGCTCGCTGTACTGTCAACGAGTATTAGATGACTAATTGCATATTTCTTAGAAAAGTACAAACTAGGACATTGCGATTCTGGCCCAGCGAGGGAGGGCGGGCATCCACCAGGACGCGGGACCGCTTGGGCAGGTGCCGGAGGAATGCGAGGGGGACCGGGGCGCCATGACTTTCCTTGACACGGTTTCGGCGACGTTGCTACCCTTTTCCTGCCTCTAGCCATGTGGCGAGGGGCCGGAAGCCCGCATCCCCGCCGCCGGAGGCCCGTCGAGTGTCCCACGCCAAGTCCCTAGAGTGCCGTGAGTGTCGCAGGGTCTATCCCATCGAGCCCTCGAACGCCTGCGAGTTCTGCTTCGGCCCGCTCGAAGTCCGCTACGACTACGACTCCATGGCCCGCGCCGTGTCCCGCGAGTCTATCGCCGCCGGCCCGCTCTCGATGTGGCGGTATCACGACTTCCTGCCCGTGCGGGCCGAGGAGGCCGTGGACATGGGCACTGGCTTCACCCCGCTCCTGCCGGCCAGGAACCTGGGCCGGAAGCTGGGCCTCGACAACCTCTACATCAAGAATGACAGCGTGAACCCTACCTTCTCGTTCAAGGACAGGCCCGTGGCCGTCACGACCGCGAAGGCCCTGGAGTTCGAGTTCGAGGTCCTGGCCTGCGTGTCGACGGGGAACCTGATGGGCTCCGTGGCCGGGCATGGGGCCAAGGCGGGGATGAAGACAGTCGTGTTCTTCCCCGGCAACCTGGAGAACGGAAAGATCACGGGCGCGGCGGTATACGGCCCGACCCTCGTGGCGGTGGACGGCACCTACGACCAGGTGAACCGGCTGTGCAGCGAGCTGGCCGACAACCTGCGCTGGGCGTTCGTGAACATCAACATGCGTCCCTTCTACGCGGAGGGTAGCAAGACCCTCGGGTACGAGGTGGCGGAGCAGCTCGGCTGGAAGGCGCCCGACCACTGCGTCGTACCGGCCGCGTCCGGCGAGCTCCACACGAAGATATGGAAGGGCCTGACCGAGATGGCCGACATTGGTCTCATCGACCAACCAGCCACGAGGATGCACCTGGCCCAGCCCGAGGGCTGCCGGCCCATCGTATCAGCGTTCGAGAGCGGCGACACCTACGTCGCCCCGCAGAAGCCCGACACCATCGCCAAGTCACTGGCCATAGGGGACCCTGCCGCGGGCGTCTACTCGCTGCAGGTCCTGAAGGAGACGGCCGGCACGGCCGCGGCAGCGCCCGAGGACGAGATAGCGGAGTGCATCCAGCTCCTCGCCGAGACGGAGGGCATCTTCACCGAGACGGCGGGCGGCGTCGTCATCTCAGGGCTGCGCAAGCTGGCCGAGTCGGGCAAGATAGGCAGGGACGAGGTTACGGTGGCCTTCATCACCGGCAACGGCTTCAAGACCCAGGAGGTCGTCGAGCACCTGGTCGATCGCGTGGAGATCGACCCCACGTACACATCGTTCGAGGCCGCGGGTATCGACCGCTGACCGCAGCCCCGCGCTCCCGAGGAATCCAGGAGGACCGTCAAGCATGAGCGTCAACGTCAGGATACCAGCGCCCCTGAGGCGGCTTACGAACGGACAGGACAAGGTGAGCGGCGACGGGGCGACTGTCGCCGATGTCATCGCCGATCTCGACTGCCAGTACCCGGGGATCAGCGAGCGGCTCTGCGACGAGTCGGGCGAGCTGCGCAACTTCGTCAACCTGTACGTGAACGGCGAGGACGTGAGGTTCCTGGACGGCCTAGGCACCGCCACAAAGGCGGGCGACGAGGTGAGCATAGTCCCTGCGGTGGCCGGCGGCTAGCTGGTTCGACCTACGAAATCGCCGTCCCGTCGTTCAACAGAATACCTGGGTCACATACGCGGCCTTGTATCCCCTCCATGTGCCGAATGACGCACCAATGCCAGTTCGGTCATATTGCCTACCCAACAAGTTAGTTCGATGCCCGGGGCTATTTAGCCACCCCTGCACCGCTCCATCAGCCATTCTGTCGATGCTTGAGGAAACGAGCTCAATGGTTATGTTCTCCGCAACGCCGTAGTGAGTGCCTTTCCAGCAGCTGTAGCCAGCTCTATCGATGCGGTCTGATGGACCAAGGCCCTCAGGGTTGTCGTGGTCGAAGTATCCACGTCTAGTCATGTCCTCGCTATGTGCCCGCGCTACTGCTCCTAGTTGGTTCTCCCATCGCAGCTGTGGGGACACGCCGTTCCTGGCTCGTGCTGCATTAATGCCTGCATGGACCTTCTGCTCAAGCTCCGACACCCTGGCAGCAGAATCCGATGCCGTGTCAGGCTTCTTGGTTTGTCGCAGTGTAGGGCTGGAAGCGCTAGAGTTTGGCCTAGGTGTGCCGGTCGCCGTTAGGGAGGATGCGAAGGAGTCAGAGACCTTCTGCAGCGATGTGGCTTGGTCCGAAGCCAAGGCCACTATGTTCTCAGGTGCCTCTAGTACGACATCGGGGTTCTGGTGATAGTAGGCGGCAGTAGCTAACACCATACCTAAGATCACAGGGATGAGTTTGCGCATTGTCAGAATTCCTCGTATTCAACGCCCTCTGCGCTGTTCGTCGATGCCAGTTGCGACTGCCAATGGGCCGGACGCCCAAGATAGCTTCCGGCTTCTTCGTGTCGCGACCTGCAAGCGTATGGCTGCCTGATGCAAAGTTAAGACAATTGCCGCCGAGGCGAGGAGCCGTGGTCCTTCATGTGTACCGCTGACCAAGTTACCAGTCATGTAAGTGGTTGCTAGGGCCACTACCAGCATGCAGGGTGGCGCCCAGAATGTGGCTCTGCGCTTGCAGTAGTGGTTGCCCATCGCGATTGAAAGGAGCACGACCAGAACGGGACTGAGAGTTACGATTGCCGCTTGGAATGGATCGACCCCGTAGAGGTACTCGCGTATGGGCGAGACCAACAGTGCGACGCAGGTGACGCCCGTGTGGATCCTCTCGCTGCCATCAAGAGTGATCCAAGGCAAGAACAAAGCCGCAAGCGGAACCAACGTGACTGCAAACGCGATGAGCCTGATTGAGACCGTAGCAACTCGTCGCAAATCGAGCCTCATCGTTGCTGCACCTCGAAAGGTGAACCGGACACGGCCCTAATGCTATCGCTGGAAGTCTGGAAGTCAGCCAACTGCGCGCTCAACTCAGTAATGACCTCAGGCAGGGACGAGGAGGCATTGAACACGAAGTCAGCGCGCAACTCCATCTTCCTAAGGTTCGCATCCATATCGTCGAGTTGAATGACGATTTCAGTTGCAGTCTGGAGGGCAGCGTCGGCTCGTGCTTGCCACTGGCTGTACAGCAGCATTTCCGCTTCATCCTGCTGTCTTGCCTTCGCCTTATTCTCGGGGTCCCTCATGCCCTCGGTCAGTGCCTGCTGTTGCGCAAAGTAGTCTGCAACTCGGCTCTTGGTGTTGGCGAGGGAAGCGCTGAATTTCTTGTATGCGAGCTTGGCTTCGTCGTAGCGGGGACGCCACTCACTTAGCAAGGAGCCAAGGACCGCTAACTCGGCCACCCCGCCAGACTCTGTTATTCGCGCTGGGCGTTCTGGGCTACTGCCCACAGTGCTCACATCGGTAAGCGCTTGGCTCACGTTTTGCGCCTGACTCTGGGCGATGTGAAGCGACTGCGACATTCTAGCGGACGCTGGTCGTGTGCCTTCGCCGTAGATTGACCAACCAATGTAGCCTATAACGCCGGCTGCAACAGCTACTAGGATGAACCTCTGGATACCTTGCATTGCGTCCTACACCCCGAGCCGTCCGATTCAGGACATGTCGAAAGCAGACCCCATCCTCCGAAGGCTGTTAGTGGTCCCTTGCCGTGTGGTCGTAGCGGCCTACTATGTTGCCGTTGGCGTCGACGACGTTGGCGAAGGGGAACTTCACCGTCGTCGTGCATGCGTGGCCAGGGGCGGCAATGATGTAGTCGCCCACGTCCAGCTTCTCGCCGTTGAGCTTCACGACGCCGTGCTCCTCGCTCTGCGCGACAAGCTCGGCCTTGGGGTGGCCCACAACTGTGAAGCGGTTGGTGATAGGCTGGTCGGGCGAGGCGACCTTCGACCCGACGTCGGTCGTCACCGTGTCCATCTCTGGGTCGCGGTCCACGACCTGGCCCAGCACGACCGCTGCGACCTTGAAGGGCAGCTCGGCCATCGTGGCGTTGCGGGAGTCCCAGTAGACCCAGGTGCCGGGCGACACCCTGACGTTTTCCTCGCCCAGGTAGAGGTGGAACGACCAAGAGCCGCCTGCCACGTTGTCGACGACCTCGATGCCCTGGGCGGTGACGCGGCCCCAGACCTCGCGCATGTACTCGATGCTCTTGTCGACCAGGGCCTTGCGCTCTTCGTATTCGGGCTTGTACAGGGTGTGGCCGTCGAACACGTGCACGCCCAGCACGCTGATGCCGGGCGTCCGCGCGGCCGTCGCGTAGAAGTCGGCAGCCTCGGCGCCGGGCTGCACGCCCGTGCGGCGCATTCCCGTGTCCAGGTCGACGTAGACATCCAGGGTCAAGCCCTCGCGCCGCATCACGGACGAAAGGCCCTCCAGGTGCTCGGGGGTGCTGACGATGGCCTTGACTGCGGTGCCGGGGTTGTCCTTCTTGAGCCTCGCGAGGCGCTCGATCTTCTTCGGCTGGACGAGCGGGTAGGCGAAGATCAGCTCGTCCACGCCGTGCTCGACGAGGAGCTCGGCCTCGCGCAGGGTCGCGCACTTGTAGGAGCGCATGCCGGCGTTCATCTGGCGCTCCAGGACGGCGGCCGACTTGTGGGTCTTGGCGTGGGGCACGATGCGGTCGACGGAGCCGCAGACGCGAATCACGGCGTCGATGTTGTAGCCCACCATGTCCTCGTAGACGAGGAACTCGGGGGTCTCAATGTCCTGGGGGCTGTTCAGGCGGTACTCGCCGACCTGCATCGTAGTCTCCGCGCAGCAGCGTTGAGGGCGCGGCGAGTATAGCAACGGCCAAATTGCCGGGTCAATCTCGCCTGTCACCCCTCCACCATACGAGGGCGAATGCAGGTTAGAATCTGGGTAGTTTCCAGGATCGCTTTGCCGGAGGCGTAATGGCCGAGCCAAGCACTATAGAGTGGCGCGAACTGCACGAGGCTTTCAAGGACTACTGCCAGGCCAAGCCCTGGGAGTGGCTGGACAACGACGACCTGGTGGTCATAGAGCACCCGTCCGGGGAGTACAAGGGTTACTGCGCCGCGATGGGCGCCGCCGGCATGGAGTATGGACTGGCCGCATACATCGGCGACGAGGGGCTCGCCGGCTACCTGTCGCTGATGACGGGTGAGGTCGACCCCGAGTCCCCGGACACCATGGAGTCGATGCGGTCCCTGTCCGTCCTGCTCAGCGACCGGGAACACCTGGATAACCGGGACCGGTCCATCATCCGCGGCCTGGGACTCAGGTATCGAGGTCGAGGCCGCTGGCCGCTCTTCCGCAGCTTGGTTCCCGGCTACGTGCCGTGGCATCTGGAATCAGACGAGGCGGTCTTCCTCACCGTGGCGCTGCGGAATATCCAGGACGTCGCTCTCAGAGTGTCCAGGGGCGAGCTGGACCTGTACTCCGAGGACGAGCCCGGTCTGAGGCTGTCGCTGGCCTTCCGGGACGGTGAATGGCGCGACGGACGGGAGATCCTCAGGCCGCCCCGGCCCCCGGCGGCTCCCGGCTACCCCGACTCTGAACGGCTGGAGCGACTAGCTCGATCGGATGCCAACAGGGCGGGAACCTGGGAGTTCAGCAAGTTCTACCTGCACGCGGCGTTCCAGGACAACAAGAATGACCGCCCCTACTTCCCCACAGTCGTGCTCGTGGTCGACGGGGAATCTTCGCTTGTATTAGGCACACAGATGCTGGGCGAGGGGCCATCGGTCATCCAACAGCAGGACATTCTGATCGAGACACTCGAGGAGGCGCCCAGCCTCCCATCCGAGATCGTAGCTGACTCGACGAGCACAGCCAGGCTCGTGGAATCGATCGCCGCTGCCCTGGAAATCGAGCTCTCCGTCGGCCCGACTCCGATGCTCGACGAGGCAAAGGCGTCGCTTATCGGCTACATGGGCGACCTGTTGTAGAGACCGCGCAGGGTGGAGGAAGCTGCCCCTAGCGCCAGGCGGCGAGCGTAGGACTCATCGCGCAGTGCCAGCGGACAATCGCTCCGGCAGCCGTATCAAACTGGGAACTCTGTAAAACTGCCCGGGCTGGTCTCATTGACGACTGCCAGGATGTCGTCAACTCGCAGCGATATGTCCGGCCAGGCAGTTGTGCTCAGAACGAGGACAGCCAGCTTCCTTCCTCCAAGATTCTGCTGATGTCTGATTTGCTGATCAGTAGTAACCAGCAGCTCGTATCCTCTCTCCTCCGCTCTATCGAGCAAGTCGCCATTGCTCAACTGTGACCAGCCTAACTGGAAGGTCGTATCGACCGTGTGTCCCCTTAGGTGTCTGCGCAGCGGTCTCGGAGTGCCTTGGTCGAACAGGATTCTCACGAGCCGGTCAAACTGCTAGTGACTTCAATTCATGGTCGAGGACGACCTGTACCTGTCGGGCGTCTACACCTTCGAACCAGTCAAGGAACTCCTCGATGGATGCCCCCGCCCTTAGGTTTTCGAAGAGCGCCGATACGGGCACGCGAGTTCCACGAAATACCCAGGCGCCGCTAACCTTATCGGTCCGGCGCTCGACCGCATCGCAATCTTCCCAGTTGGACATGTCACCTTCACCGGTGCTAAGTCTGGAATCCGCGCCTGAGGCCTCGCGAATCCATGCAGTCAAGTATATCAGCCCATACTCCTACGGGCTCGAGCCGACCCGTATCAGCCGCTCTCGTCACCATCTTCGAATTACAGGTCCTGGAAGTGAGTGAAGTTTACTGCGGTGTAGGGCGACTTCTCCAGGGCTGCTAGGTACAGGTTGAGATCGACGGTGAGCACCGGCGTTTCCTCGCTAGCGGCTTCGAGCAAGGCGGCGTCGGTGAGCCCAAGTCTGCTGAACTGGCTGTTTGCGGAAGCGAGTTCGCTGGCGATCACTACCTCCTCGCTTTCATGGATGATGAAACGGAGCTTATCGAAGAAGAGTGACAACTCCGGATCTGCGTGCTGAGCGAGTAGGTTGGATGTCTCAGTGAGAGTATTCGGCGTAACATATACGCGGTCGACCTGATCGATGAAGCGGATCAGTAGGTCGTAGTCTTCCTTTGCGAATACTCTCAACCGCCGATGCTTAGGGATCAGATTCCGGTCTGTGCGTCCCACAACTAGGAGCACCAAGAGGTTTGCGTCAATGAAGTAGCCAGTGCGGGCCACTAGGTACCTGATACGGGCAGGCCACGGTCTCTCAACGATCTGACCTCGCCATCAGGGTCGTGGATTCGTATCACTTTATAGGAGCGCGGCTCGGGGTCCTTCTGAGGGGACATCAAGTACGCTGTCCGATTCCAAGTGCGCTTGAATCCTAAGGTTATACTCCACTCGTTCGCCATGTCGTCAAAGTCCACTTCCTCAAGCCCGATCTCGTAGATGTCTTCGCCGTCGAAGAGTTCTACCAGGTACTCTCTCGCCCTGTTTACGGCCTCTCTTGCGTCCATCACACTCTCCAATCTGAGACAGCTATCCGATTGTAGCAGGGCCGGGGGAACCATGGTCAAGGCGAGATGCGCGTTAGGTGTGCGCCGGACTCCTGTGTGAGAAGATTGGCCCAGGTCAAGGGCGGAGGTATTCATGGCTGAAGGCAGGGCTCGGCTGGAGGGCAAGGTCGCGATCGTTACGGGGGCCGGCTCGAGCGGGCCGGGGTATGGGACGGGCAAGGCTACGTCCGTGCTCTTCGCGCGGGAGGGCGCGCGGGTGCTCTTGGTGGACCGCGACGCCGACCGGGCCGAGGAGACATCGGCGCTGATTGCTGAAGAGGGCGGCGAGGCGTCGGTCTTCGAGGCCGACGTGACCAGCTCCGACGATTGCCGGGCTATGGTCGAGGCGGCGGTCGAGCGGTACGGCAGGCTGGACGTGCTCATGAACAACGTCGCCGTCATCAAGACCGGCACGGTCGTCGAGGTTGCGGAGGAGGACTGGGACACGGCCATGGACGTGAACCTGAAGGGGATGATGCTCGCGTCCAAGCACGCTATCCCCGCGATGATCGAGTCGGGCGGCGGCTCCATCGTCAACATCTCGTCGGTCGAGGCGGTGCGGTCGGGCAGCTTCGCCGCGCTAACGCCGTACTCGGTGTCGAAGGGCGGCGTGGTAACGCTGACGCTCGCTATGGCGGTGCAGCACGGCCGCGACAACATCCGCGCCAACTGCATCCTGCCGGGCTACATCTACACGCCGATGGTCGCGCCGCACCTGTCCGAGGAGGTGCGGGGCCAGCGGGCGAAGGGCGCGCCCCTCGGCACGGAGGGCACGGCGTGGGACATAGCCCACGCGGCGCTGTTCCTCTCCAGCGACGACGCGCGGTGGGTGACGGGGGTGCTGCTGCCGGTCGACGCCGGGCTGCTGGCGGCGTCGCCGCTGTCGATGCTGCCGTACCTGACGGGTTAGCTCAGGGCGGCGGTATGTTTGCGATGTGCTATTGTGACCACGAGGGGACACCTAGAGTGCGGCAGGCATGAAGCAAGCAGTCAACAGCCGAATCATTGACCAGGCGACGTTCGATGACGTTATCGCCCGTATTGTGGAGGTGGCGGATCCAGAGAGAATCGTACTCTTCGGTTCCGCCATCCGGGGCAGCAAGGGTGACGGCAGCGACCTTGACCTCCTGATTGTGAAGGACGGGTCTGATCCGCTCGATCTCACGGCCCGGATATACGGTAGGCTGCACGGGGTAGGTACGGCAGTCGACGCGATCGTGGTCTCGTCCGAAGACGTGGAGCGCTTCAGAGACAGCCACGCGCTGGTCATAAAGCCCGCCCTGCGGGAGGGCGAGGTTGTCTATGCCTCTTAACAGCCTGATTGAACGGAACACCAGAGAGGTACTCTAAGCGGAGGGGCAGGGGAGCCCCGCCCCTCGCCGCGCCTCTGGGTCCCTGCCTTCGCAGGAACGACGGAGCTTCACCTCACCCCGGTCCCTCACCCTCGACGGGAGAGGCGGTTTAGCCGCTACATCTGGCCTTGTATGGGGACGGGGGGCTCGACGTAGTTGACTACCAGCTCGATCTGCTGGAGGAGGCGGTCCTCCGTGCGGGCGGCGAACCGCTTGTCCATGGTCAGCTCGAAGGTATTGGCGCCGTGCTGGGGCAGGTCGAGCGGCAGGTGGAAGTGGTACCAGTAGTAGGTGTCGATGCGCTCGGGCAGCCCCGGGCGGAAGGCCTGGTACGGGACCGCGCCGCCGTAGTACGTCACGACCTCGGCGTGGTCGAGCCCCAGCTCCTGGCCGTTGAACCTGAACGTGAAGCGGTCGTCAGGCCCGGTCTGGACGATGCGGACGCCCAGCACCACCGACTTCAACGCTTCGTCTGAGCGGGCCGAGTCCAGGTCGTCGCCGACGTAGACGGGTATGCTGGCCGTCAGGCCCTCGGTCATCGTGACCGGCAGCGGCCGGTCGAGGGGCGCCGAGTCGACCGTGTCGATGCCTGGCGCGAACATGTAGTGCTTCGTCTTGCGCTCGTAGACGTCGGGGTCGCCCATCTCGCGCAACACCATGTACTGGTCGCGCGAGTGGGGCCACTTCAGGTCCTCGAGGTACAGGCCGTCGGCGCCGCGGGCGTGGAGGTTGGAGGCGGTCGCGCGGAACATCTCGATGGTCTGCTCGGGGTGGCGGTCGTCGTAGGGCGTGCGGCCCGCGGGCGAGTAGACCCACGTATCGCTGGCCTTCGCGGCCTCGACCAGCCAGTCGAAGGAGTACTGGGAGTCGGTGAGCTTGTCGTGGGGGCCGCCGAGGTAGGGGACGACGAAGTCGAGCAGCCCCTCGGCCAGCCACGAGCGCACGTCCATGCCGGCGGACAGGTTGCCCTCCTCGGTCGGGTGGACGCGCATGGCGAGGGCGAGGCGGCGGCCCCACTTGGACTCGCCGGCGTGGTCGAGGAGGCGGCGCACGTCGCGGATGAACCCGGTCAGGATGGGGATGTTCGCGCGGGCCTCGGAGGGCTTGAAGAAGACGCGGAGGTGGCTGTCCTTCAGGCAGTCGTCCAGTTCGATGCCGTCGGGGCCGTAGTTGAGTACGACCTCCTCCAGCACGTCGAGGCGCTCCTGTCGCACCTCGGGCCGGGCGTAGTCCGAGCACGTGGCGATCTTGGGCTCGTCCGGGTCCTCCTCGCCGATCATCACCTCGGGGTGGTCCCACTTGAGCTTGCCCAGCCAGTAGAGCTTGTCGGACTCCAGGTACGAAGGGTCGTTGAGCTTGAGGCTGCACAGGACCTGCAGGTCCTTCTCGTGCGCCCTGTCGATCACGACCTTGAGGGGGTCGACGCCCTCGCGGAGGGCGTGCTCCAGGTTCTCGCCGGCGCGCCACCACATGACCCCGTTGTTGTGCCGCTCGACGCGCTCCCCCCACCTTAGCCCGACCTTCGTGTCGTGCCAGAATGTCTGGCCGGACGCCAGGCCGACCGACAGGGTGTCAACGCCGGTGCCCAACACCTCGTCCACGGGCTGCCGGAGCTGGTACCGGCTCATCGGCGGATCAAACCGGTACATCAGGTAGTGGCGGAGGTCGTTGTAGTAGACCAGCTTGGGCTTACGCATAACGGGCTCCCTTCGCTGTCATGTGGAGGTTGGGCACGATGGTACCAGATGGCAGCCGGGGTATTGGCCAGCATCGCGTGATGGCTGGGCCGGGTTTGAGCCGTTTGAAACCGCGCCTACGGCCGGTAAGTAAGGGGTTCTCCCATTGGGGCCGGGGATGTGTCCCGTCTTCACGGGAACGACGGCTAGGTGTATTGTGATGGTCCCGCCCAGTTGGGTTTGACTGTGGTAAGTCTTAGGTTGTCAGAAACGACTGATAATGAGTTCGTGCACCAAGGCCATAGACTTCTTTAGCAGTCGATTGACCTCTGCATTGAAAGCATCGATTTCTCCTCCGGGTACGTATACTACATCGCCTCTATCCAAGCGGGCCCTTGCGACTTGTCGACAGAAGGCCTCAAGCACCAACTCAGCAAGCATCGCTTTGCCCTCACTGGTATCCGCTTCTTCAGGTAGATACTGCGATATCCCTGGGAACTCCTGGAATATTCGAATTGTTCCATCAGAGAACTGCACGCGTTGTTGTGGATCGGTGGCACGATCATACTCAATCTCACGGATGAAGCCTCCCCCTCCTCCACTGACATTCTTGGGTGGACGGCGTTCAAAGGTTCCAGCAATGAACTGAGCCACATCTTCGTGTCGCACATCTGTTTCTGTGCTCGCAAATATGTACGCTGCGTCGCCTTCGCGTTCTCCAGAGGCATCAAATCTGCCGTACAGAAGGTTAGGGTGAACCGGATGTTTCCGGAGCACTACAGTCTCCGGTGTAATTCGAACCTGATTCTGTGATTCATACTTAACATCCACAATAGTTTGTTTGTGTATCGCCATAGAACTAGGGAAGTAGATTCCGAAGCTCCGTGGCTCGCCTGGAGCAGCAGTGCCTCGGGACGGCCTGATGACTAAACCCTCAATCTTGCCAGGATCCGGACCAGGTCCATCTCCAGACTCGGAGAGTTCATCTCTTGCCAATTGGTTTAGCAACCTCGTGAGCGACCTCTTGAGTGACTCTGGTATATTCGAGGTAGTGCTCTGCGACAATCGCCTCCGGCGATCTTCGATGAGTGGTCTGATAGCCTCAGCGACCGTGGATTGAAAATCTCTGAGACTTCTGTGACGCCAATCCAATCCTTGTCTGATTGTGGTCAATAGACTGTCATCGCCGTCTCTGATTCTTGCGGCGATTCCATCACATACAATGTGACCCCAAAAGCACCGTGCAAGTTCATCAGTGGTTTCAAGACCGAGTAGTGTATTATCCAAACTCGCATTCTCGCTTTTGACAACAAAGCCAGCTAGCGAACTAGGATCCGTTCTATTGAAGGCCAGAGGTGACGGGGACTCCCATACTGTAAGAGCTGCCGGGCCAAAGGGAGTCTCAATGTGTTTCGTCAGTACGAGTTCGCCGTTTGGAGGGGTGAATCTGATTGGGGACTCTCGGAGGTTGAGAGAACCTCCGGGCGCCCCGGAGACCCTCAGCATACCCTCTCTTGATGTCCAAATGTCTCTGAGCGAATAGTGGGTTGCCAACTGGTTTAGGAATGTCCTATGAGTGGGAGCACGTATACTGCAGTGTGCCGCAGGGGAAACAGTTATTGTGGTACCATTGTGAGCACCTGTGTCCCGTAAATCAGTAGTCCTCCAACGTGCGGTCTGCTGGTCGTCGTCCCACCACATCTCCACCTTGATGTACTGACCCTGGCTGACAGTCTCTATTTGGCCTGCACCAATGGCTAGTATGGTTTCCTTTAGGCCCCTACCCCAAAGGCCTCTGACCGGTCTGCCTTCTACGAAGCCACTAGTGACTGCGCCGTAAGTCAGGGCATCCTGTAGTCGTTCGGCTTCCATTCCTTCAGCGTTATCGCTGACTCTGAGATACTCCCATTGGCTCTGTCTCATTCGATGGTATTCGACGCTAATGTTACCTCCCGTCTCCACGTTGAGGCGTCGATAGCTGTCATCACAATTGGTGACTAACTCCACAGAGGCGTCGACAAGGTACTTGATTGCTTGCCTTGCCTGCTGGAAAGGAACCCTAGAATCAATCTGTATTTCGCCTTCGTCGCCTGCCCTCATAGGACTACCCTAGTATCAATGTTCCTTCAGATGATCTGCGAACAACGTCTCACAATCCTCCAGAAAGCTCCGTACGGTTTCTGCAGATACTGCTCTGGCAGACTCCTTGTAGAAACTCAGGTTCTGGCGGAGGACGCGCCGGGGCGTTTCCAGCGTAGCATTTAAGAGTGCCACGAACTCAGGGAATCGCATGGTGAACGCGTCTCTGTTGGTCTGCCAACTCTTGTAGGGGTCAGAATCCTGTATGTACTTGACTGCGGCCGCTTCTCTTGACCTCGTGCTGGCTGTAACGGCTTTGGCCGAGCCACTCTGGTTCTTCAGTTGTTTTGCCACCTGCGCGGCGACTATCCTACCCGCCGGGGTCAATCGGAAGCCAGCCTTTACGTTGCCAACTATCCAACCCTTGTCAGTGCGGCATCTTAGCCAAGTCTTATTGACGCGGGCGCTGTCGGGCCAATGAGGGAAACGTTCGAATCCGAACTTCCTAGGAAACTTCGTGAAGCATTCGAATACTATGTTCTCAAAAGTGCAGTCCTCACCTCGCGCGAGCACACTATCGACCGAGTGGGTGAGCAACTGGTCGAGGCCAATCGCGGAGTAGGAAGATTCGGGGTAACTTTGATCGTCTTGCATGCCTCCCTCACCAACTCAAGTGTAGCATGATAGTGTTGCCGTCCCAAGGGAGGTTTCTGATCCAGCCCAAGAGGCCGTCCGTGTCCCGTGCGGGAAGATTGCGTTCCCTGATGAACTCGGCAGCCTTGCTGACCATAGTCGAGTAGTAGAGTTCGACGAAGCTATTACCGTCTCCCGATACGTTCCATTCAGCGTCCTCTGCCCCAACAGCCAAGTATTGCAGGAATTCGTAGACGCTGTCGCTTGGCCTGTCGAGATACTGGATCCTCACAACACCGACGTCTAGGCCCATTATTCACCTCGCCAGTAATCTGGACCAGGGATTCTAGCGGACCCACCGAAGGTCCCGCTACCCGCCACGTGGGCGGATACGCAACCAAGGGGTCAGGAGAGGGTGGGTGGGCGTCTCGTCTCTACCCGCTGGGCGTTGGATTCCGGCTCTCGCCGGAATGGCGAGGGGTGCTGGTGCCGTTTGCCTGCTGGGGTGGGCGGCGGCGGTTGCGCTTTCGGGAGCGGCGCTTGGGCCTGCTGCGCCAGTCGGGGTGGATGCGCTTCATCTCGGCCTCGATGAGCCGGAAGTCCTTCTGGGGCAGCAGGTGCAGCGTGTCCATGAAGGCCAGGGGCCACCGCTCGGCGGGCCACCGCTTGACGTAGTCGAGCCGGGGCGCCAGGGCCAGGGCGTCGATGTACAGGTCCTCGGCCATGACGATCTGCGGCCTGAGCTTGACCCTGTAGGGGTATACCTCCCGGCCCTGGTCGGCGGGGTTCCAGATGGGCGTCGGGTCCTCGTAGTACCTGGATGTGACGACGGCGATGGCGGTCCACTTCTTGATGCCGCTGACGTAGAAGAGGATGCTGTCGTCGGGCTCCATGCGCTGGGCCCTTCGCCTCTGCCTGCCCTTCATGCCGTGGACGGTGAAGCCGAGATCGCGGGTGATCTCGAAGTCCTCGGGCTTCTGCACGACCATCCAGAAGTTCTTTGCCATGCGCCTTATTCTATCACCAGGGTTTTTCACCGCAGAGGTCGCTGAGGGCGCGGAGGGGAAGGGAGGTTTCACCACAGAGGGCACAGAGGGTTGGGATGATGGAGAAGGGAAGGCGGACGTGGTGGAGCACTGCCCTTCGACAGGCTCAGGGCGAACGCACCAGCCCCCATTCTCGCACCCCTGAACCCTTCGACAGGCTCAGGGCGAGCGAACTCGGTTCCACAGGCTCAGGGGAGTTAGGGACAAGGGTGGCGTATAATCTGGGCGCTTTGTGGGGATACACTTTGGGGAGGAGCGCGCTATGACGGGCAGGCCGAGGATGGACTTTGGATACAACCCGCCTACGGGCGAGCGGAACCTGGAGACGATACGGCCGCGGGATTACCTGGCGGACCTGCACAGGTCGCTGGACGTGGCGTCGCAGAGCTTCTCGAGCCTGTGGATCTCGGACCACATCAACTACGGCAGCGAGTTCAGGATGGAGTGCTGGACGCTGCTGAGTTGGATAGCCGCCCGCTACCCGGGCCCGAAGCTGGGCACCATCGTCATGTCCAACTCGTTCCGCAGCCCGTCGATGATGGCGAAGATGGGCGCGACGCTGCAGCACCTCAGCTCGGGCAGGTTCATCCTGGGCTACGGCGCGGGCTGGCACGAGGGCGAGTACCGTGCCTTTGGGTTCGATTACCCGAGCCCGGGCGTGCGCATCGACATGCTGGAGGAGGGCGTGCAGGTGATCAGGCGGCTGTGGAACGACGCGCCGGCGGACTTTTCCGGCCGCTTCTACCGGGTCGAGAACGCACACTGCGAGCCGCTACCGGACCCGAAGCCGCCCATCATGATCGGCGGCGCGGGGGAGCGCAAGACGCTGCGGGTCGTGGCCCGGCACGCCGACTGGTGGAACGACCTGGCGAGGCCGGCGGACGAGACGCGCCGCAAGCTGGACGCTCTCAGGGGTCACTGCGAGGCGGAGGGCCGCGACTACGACTCGATCCGAAAGACCTTCACGACACGCATATTCGTCGACCGCGACCGGGCCAGGGCACAGCGCGCCGCCGGGGACTGGCTGGCGAGCGATCAGCCGCCCATCGCCGGCGACCCGCAGGAGGTGACCGACCGGCTGTACGAGTGGGCGGAGCTGGGGTTCGACCTGTGTATCACGGTGTTCCCGAACTTCCAGGAGCTGGACGACATGAAGCTGTTCGTGGACGAGGTGATGCCCAACTTCGCCTAGCTTGGCCTCTTCCCCCCGAGGGGGAAGATTGAGATGGGGGCTCTCGCCTTGCCAAAGAGCAAAGCTGCCCATGTCACACGAAGTCTGAACGGTTGCCATCATTGCCGTTCTGGCGGAGCGCTGCCCTTCGACAGGCTCAGGGCGAACGAATTGCTCCCACGCGTTCATTGACGGAGACTAGACAGGTACCGACAGGAGTTACACGAATGATCGAGCCTAATCCGAAGCTGTATGACGATTCGCCGGTGCGGGTCACGTCCGCGCGGGTGCTGTTCCCGGACGACCTGCCGGTGCACCGCAAGTGCGCCAGCCTCGCCAGGCTGGACAGCGGGCGGCTGCTCCTCAGCTTCTCCCTGAACCAGGGGTACGACGAGCTGGAGAGCAGCGTGCTGCTGACCGAGTCGGAAGACGACGGCGCCACCTGGGCGGAGCCGCGCGTCGTCTACGAGGTGCCCGGCTGGACGTGCATAAACATGGGCGGGCTGGTGCGGTTCTCGGACGACATGGTCCGCCTGATCGTCGGCCGAGTGAAGATCGACCGGGCCCTCGGGGGCGACGAGCCGTTCTACGACTGGTACACCGGGTTCATGGACTCGCGGGACGGCGGGCGGACGTGGACGGAGCCGGGCGAGGAGGTGAAGCTGTTCCCCCTGTGGACGGAGGTGTACGGTCAGAGCAACCCCCACCCACTGGCGGACGGACGCTTCCTGATGGCCGCGATGGGTACGATGGGCCGTGACGAGCAGTGGCACGCGGGCGTCTCCATCGTCGACCCGGCCGACGGCTTCTCGTTCACGAAGCCGGTCATCATCGCCAACGACCCGGAGCGCAACTACAGCGACACGGACGTGGTCCGCCTCGACGACGGGCGGCTGCTGGCCGTGGTGCGGGAGCACAACATCAAGCACAGCGTCTTCTCACACTCGGACGACGACGGGCGGACGTGGACGCCCCTGCGCTACACGGGGTTCCTGGGCGCAAACATCAAGCTGCACCGGCTCAACTCAGGCGCGGTGATCTGCGCGTACCGGGACGAAGAGCCGTCGCGCAGGGGGGTCAGCGTGAGCGTCACGGAGGACGGCGGCGAGAAGTGGCGGTTCGTGGGCCAGCTCTACGCCTCGCACATGGACCCCAACCATGTGCCGAGCCTCCTCTGCGGCTACCCGGACCTGGCGGACGTCGACGACAGCCGGATGATCGGGGTGCTGCACACGTACCCCGACGACGCCGACCGGATGTACCTGCACCAGCTCGAATTGCTGGACGTGAGCTGACGGGGAGGACGGACGCGTGGGTCCGCCGCTACGCTTAGCAATGATCTCTCAAATGCGGCGTGCGCTGCTGAGAACTGTTCCTTCGACAAGCTCAGGACAGGCTCTTCGACAGGCTCAGGACGAACGGTTTTCATGGGATCCCGTCTGCGCAGGAACGACGGATGGATATCATCGATTGACTTGACAATGTGAGCACGGTTGTTCTACGGTTGTTGCAGGGACGGACCCGACGGCGGTCCGTCCCTTTCGTTTTTCCGCGATGGGGGGAGCGCCGTAAGCAATTGGGGAGGTCGAGGCGGGGTGGAAAAGGAAGCTGGTGACGACGACGAGGGTGACGAAGAGCCGAGCCCAGAGCCGGGAAAGGAGGACAAGCCGAGTGTAACCCCGGTGGAGTTCGTTCGGGAGACACTGGGGGAGAGCCCGTATGGGAAGCAGGTCGAGATGCTGGAGGCCGTGGCGAAGCACCGGCGGGTCTCGGTGGTGGGGTGCAACGGGTCGGGCAAGGACTGGACGGCGGCGCGGGTGGTGCTGTGGTGGGTGAACGCGTTCAGGCCGGCGAAGGCGATCGTGACGGGTCCGACGACGCGTCAGGTTAGCGAGATCGTGTGGAGGGAGATGCAGTGGGCACACGCCTGGGCGCCCAAGGGCAAGCTGAAGGGAAAGATGTTCAGGACGTCCCGGTACGAGGTGGACGACGAGACGTTCGCGCTGGGGTTCGCGACGGACTCGCCGTACAACCTGCACGGGTTCCACTCGCCTAACCTGCTGGTGGTGGTCACCGAGGCCCACGCGGTGGACGAGCGGGACATGGACGCGATCCGGCGGCTCCATCCCAGGCGGCTTCTGTTGGTGGGGAACGCCTACGTGTCGCCCGGCACGTTCTTCGACTCCCACCACTCGAAGCGGCACCTGTACGAGGCGATCAGGATCAGTGCGGAGGACACGCCGAACTTCAAGCAGGGGGAGGAGTACATCCCCGGCATGATGACGCGGCAGGACGTGGCCGACCGCGAGGCGGAGTGGGGGAACGACGACCCCAGGTTCCTGAGCACGGTGCTGGCAGAGTTCCCGGAGAACCAGGACGACATCGTGGTGCCGTTCAAGTGGGCGCGGGAGGCCGCGGAGAGGAGCCTGAAACCGGACGGGCCGGTGATCGTGGCGTGCGACGTGGCGCGGTTCGGCCGCGACAAGACGATAGTGATGAGGAGACAGGGGGCGCATGCTCGGATCGTCCGCAAGATCAAGGGCCAGGACACGATGGAGATCGCCGAGTACCTGAAGGGGTATTGCGACAGTCACAGGGTGGACTTCCTGGTCGTCGACGAGACGGGAGTCGGCGGCGGCGTGGTTGACCGGCTGAGGCAGCTCGGGCTGCGGAGGACGAAGCTGGAGCCGTTCGTGGCCGGGTCCTCGCCGTCGAACCCGAGGTACCACGCGAACCGGGGCGCGGAGGTGTGGTGGATCATGCGGAACAGGTACGAGATCGGCGACCTGGACACGGACAATGACGCGGCCCTGATCGAGCAGGTGTCGACCCGCAAGTTCTACCGGGAGGGCGAGCGGATCAGGCTGCAGATCAAGTATAAGCTGGCGAAGTCGCCGGACGAGGCGGACGCGCTGGCGATGACGTTCGCGGTGAGGAAGGAGAGGATGAAGATCTGGGTTTAGGGGCGAGGGATTTCACCGCAGAGGGCGCGGAGGACGCAGAGATAGGGAGTTGTGGGGAGCGAGTGATGGCCTGGGTGACATTCCGCGTCATTCCGAGCGCAGCGAGGAATCTAAGGTGTCCGTCAACGGTCACGTTGTCTTTCAGGCAGCGGCCTTAGATTCCTCACTATGCGCAGCCTGTCCTGAGCCTGCCGAAGGGCTACGTTCGGAGTGACAGGGTTGGGGGGCTACGTTCGGAATCACTATGGCCTGGCGCAGGCCACATAAGTGGATGAAATGGCGTCGTCTCTTGCCATGGTCGAGGCCGACCCCACCCCAGGTCCTTCGTCGAAGACTCCTCAGGACGACATTTGTGCGGTGGCCGGGCGCCGATTTCATAGTAATGAGAATTGTGGATGGGAGGAGTAGATGGTGCTGGATAGGGTTGTGAGGATGTTGGAGAGGGTGAGAGGGCCGAGGAGTGGAGGGCGGACGTCGTCGCTCGATGGCGGGCGATGGGAGGGCCTGGATGCGGGGTGGAGCTGGACTCCCGAGTCGTACGGCGGATACTACCCGAAGTCGGCGCTGGTGTACTCGGCCATCAGGCTGAGGCAGAACGCCGTGGCCAGGGTGCCGCTGGTGGTGCATCGCGGAGACGGCGAGTGTCCGGCGGGGGCGGACCATCCGGCGCAGCGGCTGCTCGACCGGCCCAATCCCTTCTGGACGCGGGGGGACCTGTGGCGCGCGACCGAGACGTACCTGGGCCTGTGGGGGTCGGCGTTCTGGGGGCTGGAGCGGGACGGCGGCGGCAGGGTCGCGGAGATATGGCCCCTGCGCCCGGACAGGATGCGCGTCGTGCCGGACGAGGAGAGCTACGTCCGCGGGTTCGTATACATGGCGGGGGGACAGCAGGCGGCGTCGTACCTGCCGGAGGACGTGGTGTGGATGCGGTACTTCAACCCGATGGAGGAGTACGCGGGCCTGTCGCCAATGGCCCCGCTGCGGCTCTCTGCCGACATGGGCCTGGACTCCCTGCGTGCGAGCCGGAGCGCGCTGCTGAACGACAGCGCGCCGGGGGTATTCGTCGAGACGCAGGACACGCCGACGGACGATGAGGTGAGCGAGTTCTACGAGCGGTGGGAGGCCCGGTTCCAGGGTGTGGACAAGGTACGCCGCCCGGCGTTCCTGAGCGGCGGGATGACCGTGCGCAGCCTGGGCTTCAGCCCGCGCGAGATGGAGTACTTCAGGAACATGAGGTGGAGCCTGGAGGACGTGTCGCGGGTGTACGGCGTGCCCAAGCCGATGCTGGCGGACCTGGAGCAGGCGACATTTTCGAACTTCAACACGGCGCGGCGGGTCTTCTGGGAGGACACGATAGTCCCGCAGCTAGCGTTCTACGAGGAGGCTCTGAACTCGGCCCTCATGCCGGGCCTGGGGGACGGCACGTTGCGCGCGGGGTTCGACCTGTCCGAGGTGGAGGCGCTGCGTGAGACGGAGAACGACAGGGCCAAGCGCCGGATCGGGTACGTGAAGGCGGGGATCATGACGGCGGAAGAGGTGCGCGAGGAGATGGGGCTGAAGTCGGGCTAGCGGAGGTTATGCGGGGAAGCCGAGGGCGTTGGCTACGGACTCTTGGGCTCCATCAAGGGTTACGAAGGACATTTCGCCCGGCGTGGGCGCGAGGTATAGGGCGGTCGCCACGTGCCACAGATCGGCTCCCCTGAGGTAACCGGCTGAAAGGGCTGTCTCAAGCTCCGGCGTCAGAGGTCGATCGGGGAGGACCCACCTGATGCCGGAGAGGACGCGGACGTCGAGCTCCAACCCTTCTCTGGCGTAAGCGGCCCGGACCTCGGCCTCGAGCAGGTTGGAAGAGCGCAAGTCGGAGAATTCAGCAAGCCGCCGCTCCGCGTCGACCCAGCCGGGGTCCTGGAATGCAATGCAGACGATCACCGAAGAGTCGACGTAGGCGATGCTCATCAGTCGCGTTCTCTGAGGAAGGTCTCGAGCGCTCCGGGGACGTGGACGCCGCCCTCGAATGGGACCCGGGGCTCCCGAGGTCCAACGAGGACACCCTTCCGCTCCAACTCCAGGGTACGCTGCTCGATGGTTGCGGCCTTCTGGAGCGGACGAATTTCCGCCACGGGCTCGCCCCTGTATGAGACGGTGACGGTCTTGCCGTCGCGGACGCTGCGGATGATCTCAGAGAACTTCGCCTTGGCTTCGTACGTCGAATAAGTGATGCTCATGGCGGGCATTATACCTAGTCAGACCGGTCTGTTCAATCTATGAAGGGCGAGTTGACATTATGGGAACTAACGTGCTAGTGTAGTTGAGACGCGGGAGTGATTCTCTCGCGCGATAGCGGGAATCAGGGCGGGAATCGCCCCCGATTCGAGGCCGACGGACGGCTTCGGGTCGGGGGCTTTTCTATTGGGCGGCAGGGCCGGGCCTGAGACGAGGCCGGGGATGGGTTCCGGCTCGGGGGCCGGAACGACGGAGGACCAGGAAGGAGGTCGGTGTTGCATTCGGCATTCTTGGACATCGTGGAGAGCAGGGACCTGGGGGATGGGCGGTACGCGGTGACGATTGCGGCGAACGAGAGGGTGCGGCGGCCGCCGGACCTGGACCTCGCCGGGATGTCCACCGAGGCCTACATGCGGAACCCGGTGGTGATGTGGGCGCACGACGTGGTGGGGCGGTCGCCGTCGGGCGGCCTGCCCGTGGGTAGGACGCTGGGACTGGGCAAGGGCGTGGACGGCAGGCTGGTGGCGGAGTTCGAGTTCCTGGCTGAGGACCCGTTCGCCCAGCGCGTGAAGAACGCGTGGGACAAGGGGTTCCTGCGGGCGGCGTCGGTGAGCTGGGTGCCCGTGGAGAGTGAGTCGGACGAGGCAGGGCGGCGTCGGGACGTGACGTCGGAGCTTGTGGAGTGGTCGCTCGTGCCGGTGCCCGCGGACCCGGACGCGCTGCGGGAGTCCTACCGGCGGCTGATGGCCCACGCCCTGGATGGCGAAGAGGGGACGGGAGACGAGGAGTGGCGTGAGGCCATCGGCCTGCTGGTGGACGAGGTGAAGGAGGGCCTCGGAATGGTGAAGTGAGAATGGTGAATGGTGAACGGGGAGGGTGGGGCTGAGGCCCTTGGACAGGCTTACACGTAACCGCTCCACATCATGGTTGCGCTGGTGAGCACTGGCCTTCGACAGGCTCAGGCCGAACGTTCCTGGGATGCACGGCAATTGCAGGGGCCGGCTCGAGGGTAGAGACGGAAGATTCAGAGCTAGAAGCATGGAGGAGGACGTATGACGACGACTGAGATGGAGACGATCAGGAAGGAGTTGTCGGGGATCAACGAGTTCGTGCGGGAGCGGTTCGACCCGGTCTCGCAGGATGTGGGGCTGCTGAAGGAGGAGACGGAGCGGTTGCGCGGGGAGGTCTCGCGGCTGCAGGAGCAGGGACGCGGGCCCAGGCGCAGGGCGCTGGCGGGCCAGGGCGGCCAGGAGCCGGTGGTGCAGGAGGGACCGTACGCGGGCCTGGACGCGCTGGACCTGGGCCTGCTGAGGCGGATCGCGCGGTCGCAGCGGCGCGAGTCCTTCGGCCCCGGCTGGATGGAGCGGATGGAGGCGGCCAGGAGGTCGCTGGCGGAGGGGGCGACCGCTGCGGTCGTGCAGGAGTCGCACGCGGCGGCCGACGCGCGGCTGAGGCAGCTTCACAGGGTCGGCGCCCGCCCCACGGGCCAGCACGAGATGTTCAGCCAGCCGGTGCTCCGGTCGCTGACCCGGGCTGCCATGGACAGCACGACGGCGGGCTCGGGGGACGAGCTGGTGGCGACGCTGGAGGCGCGGGAGCTGTGGATGGACGTGAACCTGCGGACGCTCGTTGCGCCGCTCATAGCGACCATCGCCATGCCTTCGACGCCGTTCGAGCTTCCCAAGCAGCTCGGCGACGTGAACTTCTACCCCGGCACGGAGAACACGGCGGCGGCCGATACGGCCCTGGGCACCGGCCGGGCGACGCTGGAGGCACACGAGCTGGTCGGCCACGTGCCCTACTCGTTCACCCTGGAGGAGGACGCAGTGGTGGCCCTGCTGCCGGAGATCAGGGCAGGGCTGGTGCGGAACGTGGCCGAAGTCCTGGACGACGTGATCCTGAATGCGGACGCGTCGAAGGCCAACAACATCAATGCGGACGGTGCGACGATCGCTAAGTCGGACGCAGGGAAGGGCCACTGGCTGCTCGGCTATGACGGGATCCTCCACCTGCCGCTGGTGGACAACGGTGCGCAGAGCAACCTGCACGGCGAGGGCGTTTCGGACGACATGTTCAACGAGATCAGGGCGAAGCTGGGCAAGTACGGCGCGAGGCCGTCCGAGCTGGTGTGGGTCATGGACGTCAACACCTTCATCCGGGCTCAGTCGATCAGCCAGTTCCGGACCATGGACAAGCTTGGCCCCAACGCGACGCTGCTGACCGGGATGCTCGGCGCCGTGGAGGGCATACCGGTGATCGTGTCCGAGCAGATGCGGCTCGCGGACTCCGACGGCAAGGTCACGGACGCGGGCAACACGAGGCCGGCAGGCCGCCTGCTGATCTTCAACCGGACCCAGTGGATGCAGGGATTCCGGCGCAGGGTCTCGATCGACGTGGAGCGGGACACGCAGAAGCGGCAGACCGTCGTCACGGTGAGCTTCAGGCACGCTCTCACCGAGCGCACGGGCGACCGGTCGACGGCGACGCACACGGCGCTGCAGACCAACATCACGGGAGTGTAACGAAACCAGGCCAGGCCGCCGGGACACCGTTCCCGGCGGCCTGGTCTCGCAATGTAGGAAGTTCCTTCTCCTCTGGCGGGAGAAGGCCAGGATGAGGGGGCAGAGGTCAAGGAGGAGCGATGGCGAATGCATATGTGACGCTGGATGTGCTGAAGGGACCTTCGGCGCTGAACATCACCGGGTCGGGCGACGACGGCCGCCTGCTGGCGATGGCCGAGGCGGTGAGCCGCCTGGTCGACCGGCACTGTAACCGGCACTTCTACGCGGTGCGGGCGACGCGGCGGTTCGACGGCAACGGCACGAAGCGCCTGCTGCTTCCCGACCTAGTGCGGATCGACGACGGCGGCGTCCGGTCGGATGACCGGCACGACGGGACCTTCGGCACGGCGTGGGAAGAGGGCGACTACGTGCTGCTGCCCGCGAATGCCGACCCGGTGGGAGGCAGGGAGACTTCGAGGCCGTACACGTCGGTGGAGGTGTCGGGCAATGGCGCGAGGCAGGCCTGGCCCGCGGGCCGGGGCACTGTGCAGATAGCGGGCGAGTGGGGGTGGCAGCGCCGGCCCCGGCGCGAGGGCGAGACGAGCGGCGCCGTCGCGGATGCGGAGACGAATGAGATCGGCGTCTCGAACGAGTCGGGCGCGTCGCCGGGTCACACGCTGCTGATCGGTGAGGAGCAGCTCTATGTCCAGGGGGCCGGCGATGGCTCGCTCGTCGCTGACAGGGGAGTGAATGGGACCACAGCGTCGGCGCACGAGTCGGGGGCGGCGGTGTACGTGTTCGAGTACCCGGGGCCGGTCGTGGAGGCGGCGCTGCTGCAGACTGTGCGCCTGTGGAGGCTCGCGGGCGCATGGGGCGAGTCGGAGGGCCGCGCGGTGCTGGACGCGGACGTGCGTGCGCTGCTGGGGTCGTACCGCAAGCCGGCCCTCGGGGCGGGCTCCTGATGGCGAACGAGATACGCGCCGCGATAGACGGCCTGGCCTCGCTGCTGGAGGGCGTGCCCGGCCTGCGCGTGCACCGGCAGTCCCCGCGCGCGCTGAACGAGCTTCCGGCGGCCGTGGTGCTGTTCGAGTCCCGCGGCGCGTCGGACACGCTGGGCGGGAACGGGTTCGCGGGCAGGATCAGGGTGGTGCTGGCGGTGTCGGCGGCGGACGCGAGCGAGGGATTCGACCGGCTCTACGACTTCATGGCGCAGTCGGGAGATTCGAGCATCGAGGCGGCCGCGGCTTCGGACCCGACGTGGGGCGGCAACGTGGACGACGGCAGGCTGGCGTCCATCGACAACGCGGGCCGCCGCAAGCTCTGGGGCGGCGAGTACCTGGCCGCGGACTTCCACTTCGACGTGGTGAAGGGTGGGACGTAGGAGTTACAAGTCTCACGGCTTGTCAGTGATGAAGTTACACATTAGTTACATAATGAGTGTATGATCCATTCCAGATTCTAACTGAGTCGAGGGTGGTCGCTTGCTTCGAGTCTTGGCGAAACCTGAAATGGGAAGCATGTGGACTGACGCTGTGTCGCCCCTACTCAGCGGCGACCTGGCAACAGAGGGTGAATTGTTCGTCGTGCGGAGCTGGTGTTGGGCGAACGTGACTCAGTGATGATTCCACACGGCCGCTTCCCAGTGTCATCTATGGCTGTTGTGGGAGCGCTGGCGCTGCTGGCTGGCGCGGTTGCCCTGGGTGCTGTGGCGTACGCCCAGGGCGATCAGGCCACATGCTCCTCCGGTGTTGCCGTGCCCGATCCGGTCAACAACCCTGGCCTGGTGTCCGACTGCGAAGCGCTGCTGGCGTCCCGGGACACCCTGGCGGGAGACGCAACTCTGAACTGGTCGGCTGATACGCCTATGACGGGTTGGGAGGGCGTGACGGTTGGAAGAACCCTGCAGCGTGTCACGGGGGTAGGCTTCTACTTGAGGAGGTTGGGTGGGTCAATATCTGCGGAGTTGGGAGACCTTGTTGAACTTCGAAGTCTGACCCTGACCGGGACCCGGCTGGAAGGGGCGATACCTAAGGAATTGGGAGCACTTGCGAACCTTTACTGGCTTGATCTCTCGCAGAATCAGTTGAGCGGGCCGATACCGACGGAGTTGGGAGCACTTACCAATCTCGGAGGACTGCAACTCTGGGGTAATGAGTTGAGTGGACCTATCCCATCGGAGTTTGGAGCCCTAACGGGACTTCGACAGCTGTCACTCTATGGGAACGAGTTGAGTGGGTCGATTCCCGCAGAGTTGGGAGGCCTTACCAACCTGGAACGCCTGGGTCTTTCGGGGAACAGGTTGAGCGGGTCGATTCCCGCGGAGTTGGGTGCCCTCGCGAACCTAAAGTATCTGTGGCTTGGTGGGAATCAGTTGAGCGGGCCGATACCTGCGGAGTTAGGCGCCCTTGCCAACCTGGAACGCCTGGGTCTTTCGGGGAACAGGTTGAGCGGGTCTATACCATCGGATCTTGGAGCGCTTGCCAACCTCCAAGTCCTGTCTCTATGGCAGAACCAGTTGACAGGGATGCTCCCTCAGACCTTGACGGGCTTGACGATGTTGAGGTGGCTTTACTTCCATAGCAACGCAGGGCTCTGCGCGCCGGATGTAGACACATTCCAAGCATGGCTGGGGAGCCTCGCCGAGTCTCGTGGCAGCACCTGCTCAACAATGGACTCGTCACAGGACAGAACCGTCCTCATAGAGCTCTACGACGCCCTTGGCGGGTCAAATTGGGCTCACAGTACGAACTGGCAGAGTGAGCAGGCTATTAGGACATGGCATGGGGTTACCAGTGATGCGAACGGACGTGTAGACGGGCTTTATCTTGATATGAACCAGTTGAGCGGGCGGATACCCGCTAAGTTGGGAGAGCTCGCCAACTTGAAACAACTACACCTTTCACGCAACGAGCTGAGCGGGCGGATACCCCCTGAGTTGGGAGAGCTTGCCAGCCTGGAACAACTAAGTCTTTGGGATAACGATTTGAGTGAGAGGATACCTGCGGAGTTGGGAGAGCTTGGCAGTCTGAAACAACTGGAGCTCTCGTACAACGGATTAAGCGGGTCGATACCTGCAGAGTTGGGAGCCCTTGCCAACCTGAAACTCCTGAGTCTCGGTGGAAACCAGTTGAGCGGGTCTATACCGTCTGAGCTTGGAAACCTTGCCAACTTGGAAGAACTGTCCCTTAAGGGAAACCAGTTGACTGGGTGCATACCCAACGGGCTGCGACACGTGCAGTCGAATGATCTTGCCACACTGGGGCTGCCCGACTGTGCTGAGGTGGCTGCTTTGACCGCGCTCTACAACGTGACCGGTGGGGCGGATTGGACGAACAACACCAACTGGCTGAGCGACAGGCCGCTTGGCGAGTGGCACGGCGTCACCACCGATGACAGCGGCCGGGTGACGGGGCTGGACCTAGCCCGCAATGGCATGGTCGGGTCCATCACCGCTCAGATAGGCGACTTGGTCAGCCTGCAAGAGTTGGCCCTGGAGGGGAACGAGCTGTCGGGCTCGATACCCCCGGAGATAGGCGGCCTCACCGATCTACGGAGCTTGGTACTCGACGACAACGAGCTGACAGGGACGATACCGGGGGAGCTGGGCAGCCTCTCCAATCTGCGGGGACTGACCCTCTCTCGCAACCAGCTGACCGGGAGTATCCCGGCTGAGCTGGGTAGCTTGGCCGAGCTCAGGGACCTCTACCTGTGGGGGAACCGGTTGACAGGCGAGATACCGTCTGAACTGGGCAACCTTACGAATCTGGGAGGCCTGTCCCTGTGGGGGAATCGGCTGACTGGCGGAATCCCGGCCGAGCTGGGCAGCCTGGCCAATCTGCACACACTGGCCTTGATGAGGAACCAGCTAAGCGGGCCTATCCCGGCTGAGCTTGGCAACTTGGCCAACTTGAGGAATCTGTTCCTCGACCATAACCGGCTGACCGGGCGGATACCGAGCGAGCTGGGGGACCTCTCCAATCTTCAGCGGGTGTTCCTGGCGGGCAACCAGCTCACCGGCTGCATCCCGGCCGGTCTCCGCGATGTCTCGAACGATAACCCTGGAGATGACCCCGACAGCGATCTGAGCGAGCTCAGCCTGCCGTTCTGCGAGGAGGAAGCGCAGAGCGTCTGCGTGAGTGGCGGGGCCGTGGCGGATGCAGCGAACGCAGGGCTGGTGTCGGACTGCGAGGCGCTGCTGGCGTCTCGGGACGTGCTGGCGGGGAGCGGCGCGACGAGAACGCTGAACTGGTCGGCGGACGTTGCCATAGGCGAGTGGTACGGCGTCGGTCTTGGCGGGACACCGCCGCGCGTTACGGAGCTGAACCTCAGGGGCCAAAGTGCCAACGTGGAAATAGGCACGGTAGAAGCGAAGTTGAATGGCACGATACCCGCGCAGCTGGGCAGCCTCGGTACCCTTGTAGGATTGGACCTCTCTTCCAACCATTTGACGGGTGCTATTCCCGCAGGGATTGGCAGTCTGTCCAACCTGGAGAAGCTCGATCTCTCAGGCAACCAGTTGAGTGGAGAGATACCTGGCGGGCTTGGCAGCCTGGCCAGTCTCACGTGGCTGGACGTCCACGACAACCAGCTGATGGGCACAATTCCTGTCGAGCTGGGCGGCCTGTCCAACCTGACCACGTTGTGGCTCTCCTACAACCAGTTGGAGGGGACAATTCCCGCCGAACTGAGCAAGCTGTCTAACTTGGCGGACCTGTTTCTCGATGCCAACCAGCTGACGGGCGCAATTCCCGCCGAGCTGGGCAGCCTTGTCAACCTGGCGACGTTGTCTCTCGGCGGCAACCAGTTGACGGGCACAATTCCTGCCGAGCTTGGCAACCTTGTCAACCTGGCGACGCTGTCTCTCGGCGGCAACCAGTTGACGGGCGCTATTCCTGCCGAGCTGGGCAGCCTTTCAACCCTGTCTTGGCTGGACCTCCACGGCAACGGGCTGGAGGGCACGATCCCCGCTGAGCTGGGCAGCCTGTCCAACCTGGATACGTTGTGGCTCAGCGGGAATCAGTTAATGGGCACAATTCCCGCCTGGTTGGGCGGCATGTCCAACCTGACGTGGCTGGGGATCGACGGCAACCGCCTGGAGGGCACGATCCCCGCTGAGCTGGGCAGCCTGTCCAACCTGACGACGTTGTCGTTCGGCGGGAATCAGTTGATGGGCACAATTCCCGTCGAGTTGGGCAGCCTGTCCAACCTGACTTGGCTGGGACTCTACGGCAATCAGTTGACGGGCGATATTCCCGTCGAGCTTGGCAGCTTGGCTAGCCTGACGGAGCTCGTTCTGAGTGACAATCGGCTGACGGGCGCTATTCCCGCCGAACTCGGGAGCCTGTCCAACCTGACGAAGCTGTCTCTCGCCAACAACCATCTGGAGGGCACAATTCCCGCTGAATTGGGCAAACTGTCCAACCTGACCTGGCTGTCTCTAGGCATCAATCAGTTGACTGGAGGGATTCCGGCCGAGATCGGCAGTTTGTCCAATCTGACGCGGCTGGACCTCCATCTCAACGGACTGGCGGGAGCGATTCCCACCGAGCTTGGCAGCTTGGCTAGTCTGAGGGAGCTGGTCCTCACTGAGAACCGGCTTACGGGCGCAATTCCCGCCGAGCTGGGCGACCTTTCCAGCCTGGAAGATCTGTGGCTCAATGGCAACCGGCTGGAGGGCACAATTCCCGCCGAGCTGGGCAATCTCGAAAACCTGGAGCGGTTGTTCCTCGCCGGGAACCATCTGACGGGGTGCATACCGGCCAGCCTCAGGGGCTTCTACCTACATGACACCACCAGCGACCTGGGCACATTGGAAATGCCGTTCTGCGACGTGCTGTTGAGCGGACTGGCGATCAGCCCACGGGTCCTGACGCCCGCGTTCGACCCCTACCGGACGAACTACACGGCGTTGGAGGGCTCGTCGTCGGTCACTGTGACGGCCTCGAACGATCACGACGCAGTCATCCGTTTCCTGGACGAGAACGGCACCGAGATAGCGGATGGCGATGGCGCCCTGGAGGGCCTCCAGGGCGATCTCGGCGGGGGAATCGTGGGGATCAGGATCGAGGTGACCTCGCCGGACGGCCATGCCCGTGTCTACAGCATATGGGTGCGCCCCGTGGGCGCCTGCGTTATGGGAGGGGCGGTAGCGGGTGCGTCCAATACCGGCCTGGCGTCGGACTGCGAGGCGCTCCTTGATGCACGGGACATGCTGGCTGGAGGCGCGACGCTGGACTGGTCGGCGGACAGGCCGATAACCGAGTGGAGAGGAGTGACGGTCGCCGGGGCGCCGGGGCGAGTGACGGAGGTGGTACTGATCAGTAGGGGGTTGACGGGCACAATTCCGCCCGAGCTTGGCGGTCTGTCCAACCTGACGAAGTTGCGGCTCTCCCACAACCAGTTGACGGGCACAATTCCCGTCGAGCTTGGCAACCTGTCCAACCTGACGACGTTCTGGCTCTCCTACAACCAGTTGGAGGGCGCAATCCCCGCCGAGCTGAGCAAGCTGTCTAACCTGGCGGACCTGTCCCTCGGCGCCAACCAGCTGACGGGCACAATTCCCACCGAGCTGAGCAAGCTGTCTAACCTGACGACACTGTCTCTCGGCGGCAACCAGTTGACGGGCGCTATTCCTGCCGAGCTGGGCAGCCTTTCAACCCTGTCTTGGCTGGACCTCCACGGCAACGGGCTGGAGGGCACGATCCCCGCTGAGCTGGGCAGCCTGTCCAACCTGACGACGTTGTCGTTCGGCGGGAATCAGTTGATGGGCACAATTCCCGTCGAGTTGGGCAGCCTGTCCAACCTGACTTGGCTGGGACTCTACGGCAATCAGTTGACGGGCGATATTCCCGTCGAGCTTGGCAGCTTGGCTAGCCTGACGGAGCTCGTTCTGAGTGACAATCGGCTGACGGGCGCTATTCCCGCCGAACTCGGGAGCCTGTCCAACCTGACGAAGCTGTCTCTCGCCAACAACCATCTGGAGGGCACAATTCCCGCTGAATTGGGCAAACTGTCCAACCTGACCTGGCTGTCTCTAGGCATCAATCAGTTGACTGGAGGGATTCCGGCCGAGATCGGCAGTTTGTCCAATCTGACGCGGCTGGACCTCCATCTCAACGGACTGGCGGGAGCGATTCCCACCGAGCTTGGCAGCTTGGCTAGTCTGAGGGAGCTGGTCCTCACTGAGAACCGGCTTACGGGCGCAATTCCCGCCGAGCTGGGCGACCTTTCCAGCCTGGAAGATCTGTGGCTCAATGGCAACCGGCTGGAGGGCACAATTCCTGTCGAGCTTGGCGGCCTGTCCAACCTGACCACGTTGTGGCTAAGCGGCAACCAGTTGATGGGCGCAATTCCTGCCGAGCTGGGCAGCCTCCACAACCTGGAACGGCTGTTCCTGGCGGGCAACCAGCTCACCGGCTGCATCCCGGCCGGTCTCCGCGATGTCTCGAACGTTAACCCTGGAGATGACCCCGACAGCGATCTGAGCGAGCTCAGCCTGCCGTTCTGCGAGGAGGAAGCGCAGAGCGTCTGCGTGAGTGGCGGGGCCGTGGCGGATGCAGCGAACGCGGGGCTGGCGTCGGACTGCGAGGCGCTCCTCGATGCACGGGACGTGCTGGCGGGGACTGCGGCGCTGAACTGGTCGGCGGATACGCCGATCACGGAGTGGGACGGCATTCGCGGTCGCGGCGGCAGGTACCCGGCCCTCGAGGGTACCCCGACGCGAGTGGCGAGGCTATACCTGCATGGCATGGGATTGGACGGGACGATACCGGCCGAACTCGGCGAATTGAGCGAGCTGAGGTGGCTGTACCTGCACCGCAACGAGCTGACGGGCGAGGTGCCAGCGGGCCTGAATGGGCTGACGAAGCTGCAGTGGCTGTACCTGTACGACAACAGGCTGAGCGGGATATCGGAGGGGTTAGGCTCCGGCATGACCGGTCTGCGGCGGCTGTTCGTGCACCGGAACGAGCTGGCGGGCGAGATACCGTCGGGCCTTGGGAGCATCCCTAGCCTGGACTGGCTGACGCTATACCGGAACCGGTTGAGGGGCGAGATCCCGGCCGAGCTTGGCGGGTTGACGAGGCTTAGGCGGCTGTACCTGCACGAGAACGGGTTGACCGGGTCGATTCCATCCGAGCTTTCCGGCATGTCTAGCCTGACCCACCTGCTGCTGCATCGGAACGGGCTGACGGGCGGCATACCGGTTGAGCTGGGCGGTCTGGCCGACCTACAGTGGCTGTCTCTATACGGCAACGACCTGTCGGGCTCTATCCCGGGTGCGTTGGGCGGGCTGTCGAACCTGGAGCGTCTGTACCTTCACGGCAACGGGTTGACTGGGAGCGTCCCCGCGGCGCTGGGCGACCTGTCGTCGCTGACGAACCTGTGGCTGAGCGGGAACCGGCTGACCGGGCCGATACCGGCCGACCTGGACCGGCTCGACCACCTGGT
The DNA here is from genome assembly GCA_965116315.1 of Dehalococcoidia bacterium. GTDB lineage: Bacteria > Chloroflexota > Dehalococcoidia > Lucifugimonadales > CAJWER01. Next base: position 2,215,739 of record OZ220672.1, on the reverse strand, counting down.
GCGCTGGCGTCTTTCCGGCAACGGGTTCACCGGCTGCGTGCCGCCAGGTCTGGCGGCGGTACACGACAGCGATCTAGTCGACCTTGGCCTCGATGTATGCGGCGGCTCTTGACCGCTCCCTGGATCCCAGGGCTGCCGGCTCGGCTGTAGTCCTGCATCCGAGGATGATTGGGTCGAGCTTCGAAGGAGCCCCTAGTCGGCGTTGATTCTTGCGACGAGGTCGCGGACGCGGCCGTCCATCGCGGCCAAGCCTGACATGAGGAAGCCCAGGTCGGCGCCGACGGTGGCGATCTTGCCGCCCCGCTCCAGCCAGTACTCCGCTATCTCGTAGGTCGACGTGAACATGCCCCAAGGCACGCCGTGCTCGTTGCACTTGTCGAGGATGTGCTGGATCATCGCCGTGTGCTCGTCGTTCCACTCCGAGGGCAGTATACCCATCGTGAGGCCCAGGTCGCCGGGGCCGACCATGATGCCGTCGACGCCCTCGACGGTGAGTATCTCGTCGATGTTCTCGACGGACCTGACGGACTCGATCTGTGGCCACACGAGGGTCTCGTCGTTGGCCACCCTGGAGTAGCCGGGCGAGCCGCCGTACTTGTCGGCGCGCAGTGAGCTGCCCCAGCTCCTTGCGCCGCGCGGCGGGTACTTGGCCGCCTCGACGGCCCGCTCCACGTCGGCTGCTGACTCGGTCAGCGGCACGATGACGCCGTCCGCGCCTATGTCGAGCGCCTGGTTGATCATCCACGGCTCGTTGAACAGCACGCGGACGACGACGTCCTTGTCCCCCATCGAGGTCACCATGCGGCTCAGCATGGTCTGGTCGATGGCGCTGTGCTGCGTGTCAATCAGCGCGAAGTCGAAGCCGGACTCCGCCACGGCCTTGTTGGCGGCCCGCACGTCCATGCCGGCCAGTGTACCCACGATCGCCTGTCCCGCCGCCAGCTTACGTCGAATGGTATTCGCCAAGTTCCTTAACCTCCATCGCTCGGTGGGCAATCTTACCATCTCATGGACATCAGGACTGGGCCGGTCCTCCATGCTAGAATGCCCATAGGATCGGGATGCAATGGCGACCATCAACACCATAGAGGACCTGGTACAGCTACTGGACGACAACCCGAAGTGGCTCGAGGCCATCCGCGCCCGGGTGCTGACCCGCGAAGTGCTGGAGATGCCCCAGACCCTTACGAGGGTCGACGGTCGGGTGGACAAGATCGACGGTCGGATGGACAAGCTCGACGGTCGGGTGGACAAGCTCGACGGTCGGGTGGACAAGCTCGACGGTCGGATGGACAAGCTCGACGGTCGGATGGACAAGCTCGACGGTCGGGTGGACAAGCTCGACGGTCGGATGGACAGGCTCGACGGTCGGATGGACAGGCTCACCGACGACGTGGGCGTGCTGAAAGGGGCGCACGCCAGGAACGCCGCGATCGAGGATGCTGCCGGCATTGCCAGTGAGATGGGACTGCGGTTGACTAAGACGCTCACCCGCGGCGACATGCTGGACCTGATCGACATCTCCAATACGGCGGACATCCCTGCGAACGAGCTGAGGAGCTTCCGGGCGGCGGACCTGATCTTCGAGGCCAGGACTGGGGAGGGGGAGGCCTGCTACGTGGCGGCTGAGATCTCCTTCACGGTCAATGGGCGGGACACTTCGAGGGCGATACGCAACGCGGACTTCCTGTCGAGGTTCACGGGCAAGCGCTCATACCCGGCAGTGGTGGGCGCCCACAGGGACGACCGGGTCCGGGAGGCCATCGAGGCCGGCGAGGTGTTCTGGTACCGGCTGGAACCTCACCAGCTGGACGCAGAGTAGGACGAGGCGTCCGGCTGGCGAAGGCGGGTTTGAAACCCACCCCTACGACACCCGTTCCGTGTCCGATGCGGCAGCATCGCGGCAGCTCGTCACTACTCCAGCCAGAAGGAATACAACCTCGCCTGGCGCATGGTGAACCTGAGGCGGACCGGCTGCTCGAAGCTGGGCGGGTTGGCGTTGTCCCAACGGACCTCGGCGCGGACATGGTCGCCGGTGACTGGGACTGCGCTGGACCTGTCGAAGCCCGAGACGATGGGCAGGTTGTCGGGTCCGATGGCCGGGCCAACCGGCTCGGGCGGCGCGTTGCTGTCGGCCCCGAGCACCTCGGCCCGGAGCTCGCCCCACGCTGCGTCGACGTTGACGAAGAGGCGCTCGCCCCGCCACAGGAACGGCTTGGTCACGACCTTGCCCACCTCGGGCGCGTCGAGGGACACGAAACCGTCGAGCCTAAGCGTGGCCAGGCACAACGCGCCGATGTCCTCGTACACTTCGGGGCCAATCTGGAGCCTGAAGAGCTCCCTGTTCCTGTCGTAGACCTCGTACAGGTGCTTGTATCCCGGCATCCGGTAGCCGTTGTAGTAGACCCAGATCTCGTCGTCCCGCACTATGGGAGCGCCGCAGATGCTGATCTGGCTCGTGTCGTAGGCGGTGCCGTCCCACGGGTGCACGGGAAGGAACAGCTCCCTGTCCGCGACGCGCTCCCAGTTGTAGAGGTCGCGCGAGACGGCCAGCTCCGGCTGGTTGATACGCGTGAAGTTCATGTGGGGGGCGGGTATCGCGCCGAAGGGGTTGAAGAGGTTGGGGAAGCCGATGTACATGCCCTCGTACGGCATGACCGGCATCAGGTAGACCTCGGCGATGTAGTCCTCGTCGTCGACGATTGGCGGCGTGAAGTAGGCCGGGTCCTCGACGATCTTGCGGACGCGCTGGCGGCAGTTCTCCCAGTCGATCTCGTCGGAGTGGAGGACGAGCTGCGGCTCTGAGAAGTGGTCGAAGTCGCTGCTGGTCGTGACCCACACGGACCGCCCCCACTGGGTGGGCCGCTTGACCGTTGCGACGAACTGCTCGGTGTACGGGTCGTAGAAGAACTTTGAGGTGTCCTGGCTTGGAATGGGCGGCACGTCCAGCATGGTCCAGTCGAAGCCGTCGGGCGATACGCCGAGGTGCCGGTTGTGCGCGCCGAACAGGGCCTTGTAGCGGCGGCCCGGGTCGGGATCGCGGTCGTCGCGGAGGATGTGGTAGATGCCGAGGCCGGCCTGGAAATGGAGCTTTCCGACCTTGTCGGAGGGGTCGAGGGCGATGTTGTTCTGTTTCGACCCCTGCCACTCGTAGAGCCCGAGGTCGGGTTTGTCCCAGTGGACGCCGTCGGTGGACGTGGCGTAGTGGTTGAAGTATGCGTCGGTCTCGCCGTAGTGGCCGTTGTACCACCACTCCCACAGGTCCTTCTCGGGGTTCCAGATGGGCACCGACCACGCGGCGACGCGGACCTGCCCCATGTCCCGGTCGCGCCGCAGCACCGCGCCTTTCCGGTCGGGCTGGTGCAGCGTGCGCTTCATGGCGTACAGGCGCTCGATGGCGTGGTCGTCGAGGAACAGCTGCTTGTTGGCCTTCGGGTCGATCAGGTCATGTGTCATGGTCAGCCTCCCGCGGGACGGTCTGGGGATTCTACACGATGAGGCGCCGAGAACAATGTAGTCATAGTGTAGTCTTGCACGAGACTACAACTTTGATTTACCCTGTACCCGAGGGCTGGAGACGGAGGCAGTTCCGATGGAGACCCCACTGCGGGAGGCGAAGGCCCGGCTTTCGGAGCTCGTGGCCGCGGCGTACGGCGGAGAGCGGGTGGTCATCACGAAGCACGGAGAGCCGACGGTAGAGCTCGTCCGGTATCGCAAGAGCGGCGGGATCGACTTCGACAAGCTGGCCTCGGCGTGCGATCGCCTTGGCGTCGAACGAGACGAGACGGGCTGGCCGGCCGAGTTTGACGACCCTGCCCTCAGCCGCCGGGTCTTGGGCCTGGACTAGAGCCGGCGTGCGCGTCCTCCTCGACACCAGCTACCTCTACAACCTGATGGCCGCGCGAGAGCAATTCTCGGACACGGAACGGCTTATCCTCACGAACCAGGCGATACAGCTATACGTGAGCGCCGTGTCGATATGGGAGATACGCCTCAAGCTCCAGGCGCGCGGCCGCATTGGTGAGCACGGTGTCCCCTTCGCGCCCGAAGACGTGGTCGCGGTGCTCGAAGAGCAGGACGTGACATTCCTCCCCATGACAATCGGTCACGCGGCCCGTCGCCTCGAGACGCCCATTCCCCACAGGGACCCGTTCGACGAGATGCTGCTCGTGCAGGCGCAGGAGGAGGGTCTGAGGCTGCTTACCAGCGATCGCCAGATTGCCGGCCACCCGCTTGCGATGACTCCATAGCGAAGGGCACTCTAGGATGGCGGACACGTGGGTCCGCCCCTGCCGGTGGCCTTACGCGGCTTGTTCCTGGAGGAGCCTCTTCGCGATCAACCTTGCGTCGTCTATGGTGTCGGCGAAGTGGTCTTCGGGAACGTGCTGCAGGACGTTGAGTGCGTGAAGGTTCTGGGCCGGGTGGCCCGAGAGGCCCATTACGATGCACTCGGTGTCCTCCGCCCTCGCGGTATCGATCATCTGCTCGACGACGAGGGCGGCGCTGTCGTCCATGTAGACGGTGTCGGAGAAGTCGAGGATCACCACCTCGTGGTCCTGGATGTCGACGCTGATGGTGTTGATGAGCTTGATGGATGACGCGACCGAGAAGCTGCCCCTGAGGGCCACCAGGCCGACGCGGGCCGAGAATTCGTCGATCTCGCCCATGTCGTCGTGACCGGCAAAGAAGGTCATGTCGAGCAGAGGCACCGAGACTACGCTGTCGAGCTCCAGCCGCTCGAACTGGCGTGCGCTGGCCATGCCGGCGGCGATCATCCCTATCGCCACGGCGGTGACCAGGTCCAGGAACACGGTGAGTCCCATGGTGATCAGCATCACGATGAGGTGCTCCCGCTGGACGCGATGGATGCGGGTGATGAAGCGCCAGTCGATGATGTCCCAGCCGACCCTCATCAGTATTCCGGCGAGTACCGCGTGGGGGATGGCCTCGACATACTTCCCCAGGCCCAGGACGAGAGCCAGCAGTATTCCGGCCCGGATCGCCCCCGAGATCTGCGTGCTCCCGCCGGCCCGGATGTTCACCACCGTACCCAGGGTTGCCCCCGCGCCCGGCAGACCCCAGATGAGCCCGGCGGCTATGTTGCCGATGCCCTGGCCCACGAGCTCCCTGTTCGGGTTGTGGCGCGTGCGGGTCATGGCGTCGGCCACCAGCGAGGTGAGCAGGCTGTCGATGGAGCCCAGCAGCGCGATGATCAGCGCCGGCTGGACGGCATTCACGAGTGCGTTGGCGGACAGCTCCGGCAGCAGCACCTCCGGCAGGCCGGTGGGCACGTCGCCGATGACCGGCACGTCGGTTAGCCACAGAACGCCAATCAGCGTCCCCACGATGAGCGCGCCCAGTGTGGCGGGCAGGAACTTGCTGAGCTGCCTGGGCCAGAGAATGCCCACGGCGAGGGTGACAAGGGCGATGGCGAGGGCCATAAAGTTGACATCGGTGAGCGCGTTGGGCAGGGCGCGCACGGACCCGACAGGTCCTCCCGTTGCGACGTCATGGCCGAGGAACGGCAGGGTCTGCAGCAGAATGATGATTACGCCGATCCCCGACATGAACCCCGATATCACCGAGTAGGGCGTGAAGGCAACGAACCGGCCTATCCTCATCACGCCCAGGAAGATCTGGATGATTCCCGCCAGGATGACAATCGTGAACGCCCCCGCCAGGTTGTCGGCGTGGGCGGCGACGATGACCGCCATGACGACGGCCATCGGGCCGGTGGGTCCGGATATCTGTGAGCGGGTCCCTCCGAAGACGGCCGCGAAGAAGCCCACGGCGATCGCCCCGTAGATGCCCTGAAGGGCCCCGAGGCCGGAGGCCACGCCGAAGGCGAGGGCAACCGGGAGGCCGACGACCGCCGAGGTAACGCCGCCGAAGACGTCTCCCTTGAAGGTCTGGAGGTCGTAGCTCAGGCTGGGGGTGAACCTACTAAGCCTCTGCGACGTGCCTACCTCCGCGCTTGGGTGCAGGCCTTCGCGGTGCCGGGGACGCCTGCACTTTGGCATCGATGATACTGGGTATCGTTCTTGCCTGGCAAAGCCTCCGCATTATACAAGATTCGTCCGGGAATGTGGGGCGGCGGCGGGCACGACTTGGGAGCCTCGCTCCAGGCTCGCCGCTCATAGTCGATGTGCTATTATTGCCGCTCCGAAACGCGAGGGTCTTGGGCGAGGGCGATCCCGCGATGGCTGCCGACACTCACTCCGTCAGATTCGAACCGGACCAGCCGTTGATGCTCCGGGACGGGACGATTACGTACGCGGACGTATTCCGCCCCGACCGTCCGGGCAGGCTGCCCGCGCTGCTCCAGCGGACCCCGTACAGCAAGAGCACACCCCACAGCCGTGGCTATTCGCTGGACGCGGTCCGCGCCGCGATGGCCGGATATGCCGTGGTCATACAGGACGTCCGCGGACGGTATACGTCGGACGGCGAGTTCTACCCGTTCGTGGACGAGATGAGCGACGGGTACGATTCGGTGGAATGGGTGGCGGGTCAGCCGTGGTGCAACGGCAGGGTCGGGATGTACGGGTCGTCGTATGTCGGTGCGACACAGTGGCTCGCGGCAAAGTCCAAGCCGCCGTCCCTCCAGGCGATAGCCCCAGGCGTGACTGCATCGAACTACCAGGACGGCTGGGCCTGGCGCGGCGGAGCCTTCGAGCTGGGGTTCAATCTGTACTGGACGATGAGCTCCCTGGTCGCTGAGAACTGGCGCAACCTCTCGACGCGGCTCTACCTCTCGCCTAGGCAGTACGAGATGCTGGTCGAGGCCAAGGACGACGTGATGGACAGCTTCCTGAACCTGCCGCTCAACGACCTCGCCGAGCTGCGGGGAGACATGGCGCCGTACTACTTCGACTGGCTGGACCACCCGGAGTACGACGAATACTGGAAGGGCATATCGATCGAAGAAGCCCACTCCGAGATCACCGTTCCGGCGTTCAACTACGGCGGGTGGTACGACATATTCCTGGGAGGCACGATCCGCAACTTCACTGGGATGCGGGATGCCGGCGCAACCGAGGCGGCGAGGAAGGGCCAGAGGCTGATGATCGGACCCTGGGTGCACTCGGCCATCGGCGACAGCGTCGCGGGCGAGCGGAGCTTCGGCAGCGTGGCATCGTCGGCATACGGGATCGACCTGCAGGGCCAGCTACTGAGGTATTTCGACCACTGGCTGAAGGACGAGGACAACGGTGTGCCGGGCGACCGCCCCGTCACGATCTTCGTCATGGGCGAGAACACCTGGAGGGAGGAGGACGAGTGGCCGCTCTCCAGGGCCGAGCTCGTGCCCTTCTTCATCAGCAGCAACGGCAAGGCGAACTCCCTATGGGGCGACGGGCGGTTGGTCAGGGATGCTCCCGGCGACGGCGAGCCGCCGGACGTCTACGTCTACAATCCTCTCGACCCGGTGTTGACCCGGGGCGGGCCTGTGATATGCGACGCCGGGGTCGTGCCCTCGGGGGCGTACGACCAGAGGCTGGTTGAGTCGAGGCATGACGTGCTCGTGTACACGACCGCGGAGCTGGAGGAGCCCCTCGAAGTCACCGGGCCGGTTACCGCGACCATATACGCGTCGAGCTCCGCGCCGGACACGGACTTCACAGCCAAGCTGGTCGACGTGGGCCCGGATGGGTACGCCCGGAACGTGACGGAGGGGATCATTCGCGCAAGGAGCAGGGAGGCCGGACAGCGTTCGAGCCCCATAGCGCCCGGCACGGTGTACAGGTACGACATAGACATGTGGGCGACCAGCAACGTCTTCAAGCGGGGCCACCGGGTCCGGCTGGAGGTGTCCAGCAGCAACTTCCCCAAGTACGACCGCAACGCGAATACCGGCGAACCCATAGGGAGCGACACGACCGTCGTCTCGGCCCTTCAGACCGTCCACCACAGCCCCGAGTACCCGTCCCACGTCACCCTGCCCGTCGTTCCTAGAGGGTGACGCTATGCGCCCCATTAGCCTAGCTAGCGGGAGTACCGAACGACGAGCTACTCGAACAGTCGCAGAAGGTCCTGGCTGCCATGCCGGACGTGGATGATCTCCACGCCATCGCTTAGGGGTCGGTAGATGATGACGTAGCGAGTGCCGGGAGCCAGAAAGCTCCGGTGCTCAGCACCGAACTCCGGCCTGGCGACGCCTAGGCGGGGCTGGTCGGCAAGCGTCAGGCACATCTGCTCGAGCCTGTCCACGAGCCGAACGGCGCTGCGAGGGCTGTCCTGGGCGATGTAGTCGTGGATCTGCTGAAGGTCTGACAGGGCTTCGAGAGAGACTACGCAGCGGCTCACGTGGATCTGTCGGACATGGCCGCGTTGCGCCTCCTGAGTTCCTCGAACACCTCCGAAGCGGGAACGACCTGGCCGGCGTCGGCCTGCTCGGTGCCTCGTCTCACGCTCTCGTGCATATCCGCAAACTCGCGCTCCAGGGCATGGTCTTTCTTGTCGAGCAGACCGAGTGCGCTGTCGAGAACATCGTCGACAGAGGAGTATCTGCCGGAATCGACCTTACTCTGGATGCGTTCCACGTTCCGTTCGCTCATGGACACGTTCATGCCGACAGCTTAGCCACCACTAGCCGCGAACGCAAGTACGAAGAGAAGATGGCTCCCTTATCCTCAGGAATGGTGGGCCGGCTCGGCTCGGTCTGTGAGGCGGAAGTGGCCTTCGGGGTCGGCGAGGGCACGGTCGCCGGTGAGGTACCACCCCCTGCGGAAGCGGTCGTTGTACCGCGGCTCGTCGTCCCAGTAGCGGACGAACATGGACGGCCACCCCGGGCGAATGGCGAGCCGGCCTTCACTGCCCGTATCCACGGGCTCGAGGCCTGGGCCGAGGACAGCCATCTCGATGCCCGGCGCGGGCGAGCCGATGGACCCCGGGGCGGGATCGGACCCCGGCGGGTTGGCGCACACGAACGCGCCCGTCTCCGTCTCCATGTAGCAGTCGTGGATGGGGACTCCGAGTGTGCGCCGCGCCCGCGAGGCCAGGTCGGTATAGAGGGCACTGCTGGTGGATGCGGCGTGTCTGAGCGGCCCGTCGCCCAGGGGCTCGGCCTGTGCCATCTCCTGGAGGACCGTGGGTGTGGTGAGCATGACCGTCACCCCGTGCTCTCGAAGCAACTCCATCGAGCCGCCTGAGTCGAGCGGACCCTCATGCACCACCTGCGTGACGCCGTTGGACCAGGGCGCCGCAATCCCGTATGCCGTCCCGCCAAGCTGGTGAGGGGCGGCGGCGCACCAGTAGACATCGTCCTCGCGCAGGTCGAGGACCTCCCGTCCGGTGGCGAAGTGCTGGACGACGGCCTGGTGGCGGTGCACGACGGCCTTCGGCTTGCCGGAGACACCCGCGGTGAAGCTGATCGTCGCGTCGTCGAGCTGGCTCGTGCGCTCCGTTCGGTACTCGGCGGGCGCCTTGGCCATCTCCTCCTCGTACACCAGGTCGGCAATGTCGGGCGGACCCGGGTCGCGCCCGTTCTTGTTCACGATGACAATGTGCTGCAGGTCGAACAGCTCGTAGACGATGCCGCCCATGCTGCGGCGGAGGCCGGGCCGCGTGACCAGGATCTTGGCTGACGTCGTCGCCATCCGGTCACGCACCTCCTCGGGCCCCAGGTCTGGAGCCAGGAATCCCGCGATCGCGCCGGACTTGAGCGCTCCCAGGAAGGCGAAGTACAGCTCCGGTATCCGGTCCAGGTACACCAGCACCCTGTCACCCCGGATGACGCCGAGGCTGTCGAGCACGTTGGCGAACCGGTCCGACATCGCCTTGATTTGCCGGAAGGTGTACTGCTCGACCTCGCCGTCCCGGCCCACCCAGACCAGCGCCTTCCTGTTGCCCAGCCGCCCCCTGGCGTGGCGGTCGACAATCTCGTGGGCGGCGTTCAGCCACCCTCCCGGCAGCCATGCCATGCTGTCGTATGCCCTGTTCCAGGCAGAGCCCGCGCCCTCGTGCGTTTCCATAGCGCCGCCCATTATACGGAAGAGGGTTCAGAGTCTAGGGGAGGCGGCTCGGCCTCTTCCCCCCGAGGGGGAAGATTGAGATGGGGGCTCTCGCCTAGCCGAAGAGCAATGCTGTTTATGTCAGACCAGGCCTGAGCAGTTACGCGCTTCCGGCAATCATGGACACAGGGCCGCCTGCTGGATACCATATCGCGTCGATGGAACGAAACAGAACGCTGGCGGGGAGATATGGCTGAAGAGGAACGCGAGGACAAGACGCTGGAGAGGGCCATGGTGGTCGTGGCCCATGCCGACGACGCGGAGTTCGGATGCTCGGGCACGGTGGCCAGGTGGTGCGCGGAGGGTGTGGAGGTGGTGTACGTCATCTGCACGGACGGCAGCAAGGGCACGGGCGACCGGTCGATCACGTCCGAGGAGCTGTCGGCAATACGGACGAGAGAGCAGATCGCGGCGGGCAAGGTGCTGGGCCTGAAGGACGTGGTATTCCTGGGATACCCCGACGCCTACCTGGAGCCGACGCTGGAGCTGAGGCGCGACATAGCCCGTGAGATCCGGCGCCACAGACCCGACGTCGTGATCTGCATGTACCCGATGCGAAGTCTCGACGGAGGAGGCTGGGGCGTCGGCCACCCGGACCATATCGCGTCCGGCGAGGCGGCGCTGGCCGCCATCTTCCCCACGGCGCGGGACCACCTGACGTTCCCCGAGCTGCTGGAGGAGGGGCTGGAGCCCCACAACGTGTCGGAGGCATGGGTGATGGGCCATCCGGACCCGGACCACTGGGTTGACGTGACGGGCCACATGGACACTTCGATCAGGGCCCTCGCCGAGCACACATCCCAGATCGGCGGCAGCAGCGTCGAGGAGATAGGCGAGCGGATGAAGATGTGGCGCAGGGAGCGTGCGAAGGGCCACGGGATGGAGCACGCCGAGTCGTTCCGCCGCATCGGATTCCAGCGGCGCCTCCGCCTCATGCCGCCCTCCGCCACCAGGCCGTAGCAGGGTCGGGGTAACCGCGCGCGCTGCTGCGCCACCTCCCCGGTAGGAAGGGGACCCCTCCGCCCACACCTCTGGGTCCCTGCCCTCGCAGGGACGACGACTACGGCGCCTCGCTCAGGAGCAGCTCGCCGGTTGCAAGGCTCCCGCCCTCGGAGAGGGTGATAGAGCGGCCCTCGATGAAGAAGGCTCGGTCGATTCCCATGTCCGAGTAGCTCACGCGGACCCTGTCCGAGACTCCACGCTGGAGCAGGAGCGCCAGGTTGTCTCCGGAGCCATTGTTGACGGTGAGCCTCAGGACCGTCCTGGGGTCCTTCCTGCGGGCGAGCCTGCTGCGGATGGCGGCGAGGGCCGTGGCCGACTCCCTCGTCCAACGCGCGTCGATGGATCTGAACCGGTCCCCGTACAGCCGCCGGCTGCCAGCGTCCTCGGCGCGGACGATGACCGGGTCGTCGTAGGTGATGGCGTTCAGCGTGCGGAGCTGGAGCAGCGTCAGGTAGCCGGGAGTCGCGCCGAACGTGACGCGCACGAGGGTGCCCTTGCCGTTGTAGGTTGTCCTGTCCGGGTACGACACGGCGATCTCGCGGGTGATGTCGTCGCCGGACCCGTCCTGCATCGTGTTGGCCCTGTAGTCCAACCTGGGTGTGGGCCTGAGCTGTCCCCCCAGCGTGTCGTATCCGGCGGCCTCGGCAAGGTAGTCCTTCGTCTCGAGCGCGCGGAACGCGGGCTTCTCGGCAAGCGTCCACGCCGCCCGCAGGCCGTGGTTCGTATAGCCCCTGGTCCGCATGAAGACCATGTTCTCGACGTTGCCCGCGCCGTCGTCCCAGGCCAGGTCCGAGAAGTACGGGCCCGCGCCCCCTCCCGTGCCGGTCACGGCAGCCAGCGTTCGCTCGTGGTTGCCGGAGCGCCTGTGCCCCCTGGCCTCCAGCCTCCACCGTCCATGGCCGTCCACGTAGACCAGGCCGTCCTCCTCGTCCTGGAGCCGCTGTATCTCGTCGAGGGCCTTCACACCCCAGATGGCGGGGCTGAAGGTGTCCGCCACCAGCTCGGACCCGCCTTCGATCTTGCGGCGGCCCGCGTCGACGCCGGCGTAGTCCAGGATGTGGTTCAGGATGTCCCCCGCGGACTGGGGCAGCTGCGCCGTCGCGTAGGTGTACAGCGTGACCGTGCCGAGCCGCTCCATCTCGTCGAACGCCCTCACGTGGCAGTGCTGCGCGCCGCGCCGGGGCCTGGGCTGTATCGCGTCGATCCGCCCGTGGAACAGCGACACCCAGCCCCCGAATCCGCGCCAGAGGTGGTCCGCCGCGCCCTCGCAGAACAGGCCGTGGCTGGCGGCCGACGAGTTGAACGACGATGTTGTTTCGAGCACGGCGCGGTCGTCCACGAACACGGCTATCTCGTCGCCGTGCATGGCGATCTGGAGGAACTTCTCCGCGCCCTCGTCCCACTCGTGCGCGGTGGTGGCGACGAGCTTGTCGGGCGATCCCGTGCGTGCCTCCCCCAGCTCGACGGCCGTGCCGGTGACGCGGACGTACAGGTACCCGTCGGCCGTCCGCCTGAGACACAGCCCGCCGTGGCTCGTCGCGGCGCCCCTTGTGAACCGGCAGCCGAGGGACACGTCGGGCGAGCCGAAGTCGATGGTCGCCGTCTGAATACCTGCCTGGGACCCGGCGGCGCGTACGCCGCTGCCCGACGGGGCGATCTCAAATGCGTCCCCGTGCTCGGTCCACGAGAAGCCGGATCCGAGGTCGGGAGACCGGGAGTCGAGGCGCGTGCCCGACCTGCCTGACAGGGAGTCGAAGGGGTACGCGGCCCTGACCCAGACCCGCCGCCCAGGCACCAGGTTCCCGGCAAGAGCCGACGAGGCATTGGGTGGGCTGTAGCGGTGGGTCTCGTTCCTGAGCTCGAGGTCGAGCCGCGCGGACTCCATGTACCCGGACGCGAGGTCTCGGAAGTGCTCCAGCGTAAGGCCGAGCACGTCAGAAGTCACGTCCTCGTCTGGGTCCGAGAATACTCCGTCGTCGTTCCAGTCGACCGATACCAGCCACTTCGCCTGCATGTGCGTTCGCTCCGCTCCGCGTCGGCTAGACGTCGATTCCACGCCTGACGTCCTCGATGATCAGCCGCTTGATCTCCTTGGCAAGCAGTCTCATGCGGCGCTCGTCGTCCAAGAAGACCACACCGCCGCTGGCGAGATTGACGGTGACGTGCACGCCGGAAGGGCCGGGTGGCGCCTGGGCCGGCATTCCCGGGGCCCGTTCACCCTGCCGTGTGTGCCTGAACGACGGCGCGGCCAGGCCGGCTACGTCCGCGGCCAGGGACGAGCGGAGGTCTGAGAGCGCTGCGTCGTCCACGTCTCTATGCCCCATCGTCGGCCGCCGGGAAGTCGAGCGCGCCCCCGTGCTCGCGGACGCTGCGGACGGAGAGGTACGCCATCATCGACTCCACCGCGTCGGCGGGCGTCTCCTGCAGGGTGTGCCAGCTCCAACCGGTCAGCGCCATGACGCGGGCTTCCTCGAACTCGTCGGGCACCCTCCCGGCGGCCATCTCCGTGAAGAGGCGCTCGGCGCGCTCCCGCTGGCTCTTCAGGTCCCACAGCTCGGCGAGGGCGTGCCGTACGGCGCCGAATGCGGCGGCAAGGTCGCCCGGGTCCATCCGTTCCAGCGAGGATGTGTCCACGGGCAGGTCGAAGCTCCAGGAGTTCGTCAGCGAGACGAGCACCTCGTCCGCGAGCCGATCCTGGGCGTTGGTCTCCTGCCGGGTCCGCATCCACTCTCGCAGGTGCCGCCAGCGCGGCCTCGTCTCTATGTCCCACCATCCGCCCGAAGGCAGTTGTACGTGCATGATTGTTGCTCCGTTGTGATTTCGCCGCGTACGCGCGATAGTGCTTAGAAGCTGTCCCGGCTCACCGTGCCGTCGACCTGCAGGGCCGCGGCCCACTCGACCCTGCTGCCGACGCGGCTGCGGAGCCGGTACGAGGCGACCCAGCATGAGCCGGAGTACCTGACCGATCCGGCCGCAGCACCCCTGGGGCCGTACTCGAAACGGACCGGCGACGAGTGGGCGCGCAGGGGGCCGAGCACCGAGTCGGGGCCGCCGGGTTCGCTGTCGTCGAAAATGCCGGACAGCAGGACTGCCACGTCCTCGATGCCCGGGATGAACCTTGCGCCGGCGTCACCCAGGGCTGTGACCTCGCTCAGCGACCGGTCGCCGGGCAGGCCGCGCACGTCGGTGATGAAGGGCGACAGGTCCCGGCTGGCGCCGCCCGCGTCGAAGAGCAGGAACCTCGATACCCTGGAGTCGAAGAAGGCCAAAGCCACATCCTCCCGTTTGGTGATGGGGCCGGCCGCTCAGAAAAGAAGAGAAGGACAGCCCTCGCGGGGTCTGTCCCTCACTGGGATTATAGAACGCCAGTTCGCTCTATGTCAAATGCGCGCTCACTTAGGGAGTCCGCGCTCATCGTAGAGCAGGTCGCCGTGCTCGATGGCCGATGGCCCGTCTCGGAGCAGCCGGGCGCAGGCAGTGTCTCAATTCTACATAGGTATGAGCGACATGACGTGAATTGCATTCGCCATCCGGGCGTGTAGACTTGTCGGGCCGCCCGCCGCGTGTTGCGGGCCTTGGGGGTATGGAAATGGCAGATGCAGTCGACAGGATCATCGACGCTCACATTCACGTGTGGCCGGCGGACAAGGAGCGGTACCCGCTCTCGCCCGGGTTCGAGGAGGCCGACCTTTGGATCCCCTCGTATGAGGCGAAGGACCACCTGGCCATGGCCGGGCCGCACGGCATAGGCCGCATCAACTTCGTGCAGATGACCTGGTACGGCACCGACCACGGCTACATCCTGGACCTGATAGCCGCCGAGCCGGACCGCTTCGTAGGCACCGGCATCGTCCCCGCGGTAACGGACATAGACGTGGGTAGCCCGGGCAGGCAGATGTCCGACCTGGCAAGGGGCGGCGTGTACGCGTTCAGGGTCAGGGGCGGCAGCGCCAGGCCGGGCTTCCTTGCCGCCGGGCCGAGGTGGCTGGACCACCCCGGCTACCACGAGATGTTCGAGGCCGGGGCGAAGGAGAACCTGGCGATCAGCTTCCTGATGGACCCGGTGGACATCCCCGAGGTCGACAGGATGTGCGCGCTCTACCCCGACACCCCCGTCATCGTCGACCACCTCTGCCGCATCGGCGCCGACGGCCAGTTCCGCGAGGACGACATCGCGGCGTTCTGCGGCCTCGCCAGGCACCGCAGCGTGCTGGTAAAGGTGGGCCCGTTCAACCACTTGGGCTCCAAGGTCAAGCCCTATCTCGACGTGCTGCCGCTGGTCGAGCGGACCATCGACGCCTTCGGGCCCGAGCGGTGCATGTGGGAGAGTGACAGCCCCGCGCTGCGACCCGGCAACTACGACGCCGACCCCCCGGCGGACTTCGAGGCGGGGCTGGCGCTGATCCGCGACCACGCCAACCTGAGCCCGTCGGACCGGGACCACCTGCTGTTCGGCACCGCCGAGCGGTTCTTCTTCCAGGGGCGGCCAAGGCCGGAGAAGAGGTGAACCGCAGAGAGGGGTAGGAGCTATGGAGAGAGAAGAAGGGACTGAGGGTCTATGAGCAAGCGTACAGCCGATGTGGTGATTGTTGGGGGAGGGCTGGTGGGGACCGCGACGGCCTACTTCCTGGCGCGGGAGGGCCTCGAGTGCATCGTCGTGGAGCGGGACGGTATCGCCAGCCACGCCTCCGGCTTCTCGTACGCGGCGCTCGGCACCTTCGATGAGGCAGGGATGATGGACGGCGCCCACTTCGACGTGGCGTCCCTGGGGATGCGCCTCCACCATGAGCTGGCCGACTCGCTGCTCGACGAGACCGGCGTGAACGTGGAGTTCCGCGAGAGGCCGTCGCTGTCCCTGGCCTTCGACGAGGACGAGGTAGTCGCCGCACAGTCGCCGGAGGGACTGGAGCGCGACAGGCACTCCTGGGAGGTGGACACGCAGGGCTACACCGTCGAGTGGCTCACGACCGGGGACGCCCTGCAGGTCGAGCCGCGCATCAACCCGGCGGCGCTTGGCGCCGTCTACATGGAGGGCACCTGCGACGTCAACGCCCAGCGCCTCACCCTTGCCCTGGCGATGGGCGCCGAGCAGAGGGGCGCCCGCGTCGTGAGGGCGAACGTCACCGGCCTGTCCAGGGACGGCGGCCGCGTGCGCGGGGTGACCCTGGACGACGGCGAGATCGAGTGCGCCAGGGTCGTCGTGGCGACCGGGCCGTGGAGCGAGGAGGCCTCGGACTGGCTCGGCGTGCCCATACGGATGCAGCCCTGGAAGGGCCAGATACTGCGGCTGCGACTGCCGGGCCCGCCGATTCGCGCGTCAGTGGGCGGCGGCGACCACTTCGCCTCGACCAAGCCCGACGGCCTCACGTGGGTCGGCCCCACATTCGAGGACGTTGGCATCGACGAGACGACCCACGATTGGGCCCGCGACGAGATCATGGCCGCCGTGGTCAAGAACGTCCCGTCCCTGGTCGAGGGCGAGGTCGTGATGCACACGGCCTGCGTCCGACCCCTGTCGGCCGACCGGAAGCTCGTGCTGGGCGAGGTGCCGGGCACGGACGGCGCATACATCGCCACCGGCGGCGGGCGGCTGGGGCTGATGCTCGGCCCGGCCATGGCGAAGCTGACGGCCGACCTGGTCGCGAAGGGCACGACGACGGTGCCGCTCGACGAATTCGATCCGGGCCGCTTCGCGGAGAGCTAGGGTCTCATTCGAGCGGGGGGATTGGAGTAGGTGGCATACGTCGTTGGACTGGTGCTGCTCGGTGTCGGTCTCTGGGTTGGTGAGTGGCTACCCGATACGGACCAGTCCATTGAGTTCCTGCGTCATCGCTCGATCGTCACGCACAGCCCTTTCGTTCCTTTAGTCCTTTTCCTGGTCGCAAAGAACAGCGACACAGTTCCATTGCGGTGGTTCTCCCTTGGCGTCAGCTTGGGCTTTGCAGTCCACCTCGGATTCGATCTATTCCCCAGGGCATGGCAAGGCTATGCGCTGATAGGCGTTCCGTTGTATGGCTGGACATCTCCATGGTTTTCCATCGCATGGATAGCCGGGAGCCTGTTGTGCTGCGCCTATGTGGCGGCGCGTCTGACCCGGGGATACCTGGAAGCCGTCCTGTATTTGGCATCCCTAGCCGGGGTCTTCATTGGCGCGGCCGCGGGTGAGCACAAACTCATCCAGCCTGCCATAGCGATTGCGGCCGCCGGCTTCCTGTCACTGGCACTCAGGCGCAGCTATTGGACACAGAGGAGAGAGCGGGAGCTAGCCTGAATCACCCGAATCGACACCGGTTGCTGTGGCTCAGCCTTCGATTTCGCTTAGGAGCTGCTTGACGTACTCCAGGGAGCGGCGGTCGTTCGTGATGTGGTCGCCCTGGGTCATCCCCTCCACGGCCAGGTAGCCGTCGAACCCGGCGTCGTGCATGGCCGAGATGGCGAACCGGTAGTCGATCTCGCCGTCGGGCAGCGGCACGCGGATGAAGATGGAGTGCTCGTTCTCCGGTATGTGGACGCGCTGCAGGTTCTTGCAGTGCCAGTACTTCGACCTCGGCGCGAGGGCAACGATGGCGTCCTCGGTCGACTCCTCGGGGATGTCGTAGCACCAGTAGATGTTGCCGAGGTCGGGGTTGGCGAACACGTGCGGGCTGTCGATCAGGTCAAGCATGTAGAGGGTCGACCAGCTGTTGTCGGTGATGGACTGCTGGTGCACCTCGATGGTTATGTCGATGCCCAGGCCGCCGGCGCGTGCGCCGACCTCCCTCAGGGCGGCGGCCGTGCGCTCGAAGGCATCGGCCGACGCCATGCGGCTTCCTCCCTGGGAGACGGGCTCGCCGACGAAGGCCCCGGCCATGTCCGGGTTCCGCGGCGGTGTAGACGTCGTGACGTTGACCGTGCCCGCGCCCAGCCACGAGGCGACCTCGACGGTCTTGTCCAGCATGAGCCTGCTGTGGGCCGCCACGTTGGGCTGCGACACGCCCCCGCCGCCCCTGACGGCTACGCAGGGAGTCCCATAGTTCTCCAGCTCGCGGCGCAGCTCTGTGACAGGCCCCTCCTCGGCGTCCGGCCCGCCGACCATGTCGACGCCCAGCTCCACGGCCTCGAAGCCGGTCTCCCTGATCTTCCCGAAGAGCCGCGCGCGAACGTCACGCTCCGGCAGTCCACGGGGGTTGCCCCGATACGGGTAGTAGATGCTGCGGCGGAAGGCATACGCGATTTTCATTTGGGTACTCCTGATGGGGGTCGTTAGCCGGAGGACACAATAGCCTCTATGCGATGTAGCTGTGGCTAAGCCGTGGCCCTAGGTGGCTCGAAGTGAAGCTCCAAAGCCTCGCGCAGGTTAGCCAGTGCTTCATCGACCGTTCTCCCCTGGCTAGCCACATTGACGCCCACTGCCTGGGCCACATACCAGTCGTCCTCTTGCCAGACATTCGCGAGGATTGTCTGTTCAATGGTTTCTTGAGGCACTCCACTCTCAAGTTCGGCCAGGCTAACCTCCCAACCCATTGTCGCGGCGAATGCATCATAGCACGAGCCACTGACCTCCGAGTCACTGCGCTCGGCATGAAAGCGGAGGTGCACCCAGTTCAGCCTTTGGTCGTCCGTTTCATCGACAATAGCGTACCGAATGCGCTTGGCTGACGAGAACGCGAATATACCAAGCCCGACTACGCCCACGACGGGAGCAGCTTTCGCCACTAGGGGGATCGCTACTACAACTGTGGCTCCACCAGCCACAATCCCACCTGTGATGCCTGCTTTCCCCACGTCCTTGGCAACATCCTTGGCGGCGTCCTCTTTGGTTTTCTTCCCTTTCATCACGCGAATGGTGTTCTCAGCGATGCTCACCGGAGATTCAAGCGCCGCGGCAAGGATCCCGCCACGTGCGGCATTCAAAGTGGCGCTCCTAGCGACCAGCCCAGCTGCATGTGTACCATTCCTAGCAGTGACACCCAGCCTTTGCGCTCGCGTCATATTCCGAGAACCCCGTTGAGTGTTGCTCTTCGCGTACTCCCACACCGTGTTTCCGAGTGCTTTGGCCTTGCTAGGCGCATTTGCGACAGACTCTACGTGGCTCGCCTGCTTGCCATTCAGAAACCGCGCTATGGCTCTCTCGCCCAGGCTACGTACTGATGCGGGGACACTCTGGAGAAAGAACGCCTCAGCTTGGGCAGGAGTTCGAATCCCACGTCCATTTCCCAGCCCCGCTATTCTGAACCTCCACCTCAGGCCCGGGCTTAGGTCATTGAAACGGACCCCCTTGAGCGGAACGTTGAAAAGACTGGCTAGCCCCTGTCCAGCTTTCTCGTTGCTCTCGGCCCCGGCCTCCTCGTTCAGAGCGAGGAACGAGTCGCGCAGGACTAGCCCTCCGGCAGGTATTGGGCGTGCGCAGTACGCGCAGGCAGTCCGTTTCTGAGCTATGCTCGCGGGCTGCCGTGAGGCATGCACCTGGTAGCAGGACCTACCGGTTCGACACTCCTCACAGCTGACGTGGAAATGACGAAACGCCCTTCGACCGGCGCTGTTCAGTCCATGCATCTGCTCCGGTATCTCAGAGATACACGGGCTACCCTCTGGAATAGCGTGACCGCACTCGCTGCAAACAAGCGGTCCGTCATTTGCCACAACGTGCATTCTTCTACTCCTAGTTCTCGTTTCACCTTTAAGACTTACGCGTAAGGTCGCGATAGCCTATCATGCAAGCCGGATCGTGTCAAGATGGATGTCTGAACGGTCCTGCAACTTTAAGGATGGCGGATCGCGTAGCTGGGAGACTGGATACCGCTTCCGCCGGTATGACATCGAGCACACTTGCCCGCCTCGGGAGCTTGACACTCCCTGGTAACCGCAGCAGCATTGTTGCTATGGGAGATGAGTGTACGCTCGACAGCGACGAACTAACCGAGATCGTCGGATGTATCCGCCTTAACGGCGCGCTTGAGGCGCTGGAGGACCGGCTTGATCTGCTGGATGCCCTTGACTCGCTGGCGGACTACCGCGCTAACGGCGGTGTGGACATCGAGGAGCTAAAGGCAGACCTCGGCGGGTAGGGTCCTCCAGCGATCGCGTTAGCTGGGTCCTGGCTCGTGGATAGCCAATGCGCCTTGGCTGAGCACTGCCCTTCGACAGGCTCAGGGCGAACGACTTTATGCGCCGCTCGTGCTGAGCTTGGCGAAGCACCCCTTGAGACACCTGCCACTAGACCTCAAGATCGAAGGCCTTTGCCGCCATGTCGGCTATGTATTGGCTGATGGTGAGGGCGGAGGTTGCGCCGGGGGAGGGGGCGTTGAGGACGTGGATGGCGGTGTCGGTCTGCGATATGGCGAAGTCCTGCACGAGGTTGCCCTTGCTGTCGATGGCCTGGGCGCGGACGCCTGCCCCGGGTGAGGTCAGGTCTTCCATGCGCGTGTCGGGCACGAGGGTCTGCAGCGACTTGAGGAACGAGCGCTTGCGCATGGAGCGGTACTGCTCGCTGATCCCCGATCTCCAGTACGTGGCGGACATACGCCAGAAGCCGGGGTAGGTCAGGGTGCCGAGGGCTTCGCCCGGGTGGAAGCTGGTCTTGCGGTAGCCCTCGCGGGCCAGGGCGAGGACCGCGTTCGGACCCGCCTCCACGGAGCCGTCGATCCGCCTGGTGAAGTGGACGCCGAGGAAGGGCAGCTTCGGGTTAGGCACGGGGTAGATCAGGCCGTGCACCAGGTCGCGGCGCTCCGGGCGTATCGAGAAGTACTCGCCCCTGAAGGGGACGATCCGCAGGCCGGGTTCGACGCCCATCATGCGGGCGACCCGGTCGGCGTGCAGTCCGGCGCAGTTGATGATGCGGCGGGCGGCGACCTCGCCCTGCGTCGTCTGGACGTGTGCGCCGTCGCCGCGCTCGTCTATGCCCAGCACCTCAGCGCCGGTCAGGAGATCTCCGCCGTTCTGCTCGAGCTCGGACGCAAAGGCGTTCGCAACCGCGCCGAAGTCGACGATGCCAGTGTTCGGGGAGTGGATGGCCTCGACCCCGGCGGCGTGTGGCTCCAGCTCGCGGAGGCGCTCCGGGCCGACCATCTCCAGCCCAACTGCGCCGTTCGCCGTGCCTCTCTCGTAGAGGTCGCGCAGCCGGGGGCGCTCCTCATCGTCCACGGCGACGATGACCTTGCCGCACATCCTGTAAGGGATGCCTCGCTCGTCGCAGAACTCGCGCAGCAGCCGCCCGCCGGTGGAGCAGAAGTTGGCCTTCTGCGAGCCCGGGGCGTAGTAGATGCCGGCGTGGATCACGCCGCTGTTGTGGCCCGTCTGGTGCCGGGCGACCCCGGCCTCCTTCTCCAGCAGCACGAAGCGCCGGCCGGGGTAGCTGCGGGCCAGGGTCATGGCCGTCGCAAGGCCGATGATGCCGCCGCCGATCACGGCGACGTCGTAGCTGGTCAAGCTACCAGTCATGTGGCGGTGTGACTCCGGAGGCGCAAGTGTATGATGGCAACCATGATAACCCACCGCCACGTAGACATTGAGCGGGATACAGAAAGGAAGGAAGAGGATTAAGTGGCGAAGACTCTAGGAGAACGAATACTGTGGGGCGTGGCGTTGGCACTCTTCCTAGCGTTCTTACTATGGTGGGGAATCTATGGGCCTGAGTCCGACCCTGTACCCACCTCAACACCAACGATGGACGTAGTTGACAACCCAGGGCAGAAAACTGCCTTGTTCGTAGCTAGACAACTAGCAATGGTGGCAAAGACCGGAGATCACCGATGGTGCGAACGAGTCACAGATCAGGAACTTGTCGCAGCCTTAGAGTACCTAGAGGGAGACGAGATGAGGGCGTTGGCGGTATTCCTAGAAGTCGGCGAGGAAGTTGGAGTTGCTCCGTCGGCAATACCCGAGGCCGCCGGGACTTGTGCCGAATACAGGAGATCCGAATGAGCTAGCGGCATCAGCCTTGTGTTTCTTCTGAGAGAGGGTGCCCCAGACCGCCGCCAAGTCAGGGCCAAGCCGCCTCTGTTCAGCTTCGAGGGTAAAGTAGAGCTCCGCGATAGCTGCCTGCAAGTCCGCTACAGCGCCAACTAGGGTGTCACCGAATCCAAACTCGCTTATCTCCGGAGCCTCGGCGACGTGCTTGTCCCCCTCCACCATCGGTATGACCTCTATGGGTTCAACGACGAGAAGACGCGCATCAGGCAAACTGTCTAACGTGAACTTGGTTGGGGCCTCCGCGCTCTGCTGAGGACTTACCGCAACTTCCGTTGCTCTGATAGAACTCTCCATTGCGGGACCTCCACCCTCCTCGCCCCTCTCCACTTGGCGGTCGGGAATGTACCGACAATATATGGGCGCAGGTGTATGATGACAACCATGATAACCCACCGCCGGGCTGACGTTGAACGCGACAGAGACGTGCTGCTGGAACTGCACAACCACGCCAACTACGCCTCCTCCAGCCCGTGGGTCAGGTCGCTCGTCTCGTTCGAGCAGTTCCACGACAACTGGCTCGCAGGCCCTCAGGTCAAGGAGTTCCTGGACAACCTGGCAAGGTCAATGGCAGACCCAAGGACCATCGTCGAGCTGTGGGAGGTCGACGGCGAGACCGCGGGGGTGGTCCGCGTCAGGTTCACAGACACTGGATGGCGGGGCTTCACACGCGCGGACGTGTACGACCTCGCGGTCTCACCCAAGTTCCGGCGCATGGGCATCGGATCGCGCATGATGGCGTTCGCAGAGGAGGAGGCCCGGGCGAGCGGGGCCAATGCCCTGTACGTCGGAACAGGCTGGGAGAACGGGCCGGCGCGGGCGCTGTACACGAAGAGGGGATTCCAGGAGCAGGAGATCCAGTACGAGATGCTGTTCCGCCTCCCGGAGCCGTAACGGCTCATGGTATCCTCGATACATTCCGGGCGCCGCGGACGTTCGCGGCGCCCTTGGCGGCCATCCAGCGATTGCAAGGAGACAAGCGTGACGACCATTCTCTGCTATGACGACAGCTACCTTAAGGAGTTCGACGCGACCGTCGTCGGCGTGGCCGACAAGGGCGTGGTGCTCGACCGTACGGCCTTCTATCCCGGCGGCGGTGGGCAGCCGCCCGACACTGGCATACTCACGGCCGGCGACCAAGAATACCGAGTGCGCAAGCTGTCGAGGGCTGGCGGACAGCTCGTACATGAGATCGAGGGCGGCGAATACCCGCAGGAGGGCGAGTCCGTAAGCGGCGAGATCGACTGGGAGCGCAGGTACCAGCTCATGCGCACGCACACCGCGCTCCACATCCTGTGCGGCGTGGTGTGGCGGGACTACGGCGCGCTCGTCACCGGCGGCGACATGAAGCCGCTCTCGGCCCGCATGGACTTCGAGCTGGAGAGCATGTCGGCAGAATTCGCCACGGAAGTCGAGGGGCGCATCAATGCAGAGGTCGAGGCCGCGAGGGATGTCGAGATCCGCACTCTGCCGCGCGAGGAGGCGTTCCAGATACCCGACCTGATACGCACGAAGATCAACCTGCTCCCCGCGTCGATCACGGAGGTCCGGACCGTGGACATAACGGGACTCGACCTGCAGGCCGACGGGGGCACCCACGTCGCCAACACCCGCGAGGTGGGCAGGATCAGGGTCGTGGGCCGCGAGAGCAAGGGGCGCATCAACAAGCGGCTGAGGATAGCGGTCGACTAGCAGTCCCTGGGTCCTGTCGCCTCTGTTCGAATGGGCGCGCCGGGTCAAGAGGGCGGGCTTGAAACCGCCCCAACGAAGCCGCAGACCCTTGACCGGGTGCGAGTGTGCGTCTGCCTTCACCACAACGGCCGTGGTATGCTTGCGTCTTCATGCGGCGCCGATTGTCGGAAGGTGACTTACTTGTAATTATGAAAGCCACGGTGTACGATTGACGGCGGTGTTTGTCATTAGACGAGCGATTGCGAAAGGGGACTGAATGAGCGACTTCATCATTTCTGCCGAGGCTGTAGAGAAGACCTACGACACCGGATCGGTCCAGGTCAACGCGCTGAGGGGCGTAGATCTGAACGTCGAGCGCGGCGAGATCGTCTCGATCATGGGGCCGAGCGGGTGCGGCAAAACGACGCTGCTGAACTGCCTGTCGGGCCTGGACGACGTGGACTCCGGCCGGGTGCTGATAGACGGGCTGGTCCTGAACGACCTGCCCGACGACGAGAGGAGCGAGTACCGGGCCCGCCGTATGGGCTTCGTGTTCCAGATGTACAACCTGCTTCCCGTGCTGTCGGCGGTGGAGAACGTGGAGCTGCCGCTCCTGGTGTCGGGGGTATCGGCCTCCGAGTCCCGGACACGCTCGCTGGAGATGCTGGACATGGTGGGCCTGGCGGACTGGGCGCAGCACGCGCCGGGAGAGCTGTCGGGCGGGCAGAGGCAGAGGGTGACCATAGCGCGAGCCCTCGTGAACTCCCCGGCAATCGTCTGGGCCGACGAGCCGACCGGCGACCTGGACAGCGAGAACGCCGCGGAGATAGTGGCGCTCATCCAGGAGCTGAACCGCACCAACGGGCAGACGTTCATCGTCGTGACCCACGCGCTCGAGGTGGGCGAGAAGGCCCGGCGGATCGTGCGGATGCGCGACGGGTCCATCGAGGACTACGGGCTCGGCGCCGGCTCGGGTGACTCCGGGCAGGAGGCGGCAGGGTAATGGAAGAGCTATTCGGCCTGTCCATGACGACCCTGATGTACGTCCTGCTGGGCGTGGTACTGGCCTCCATGGCCGTGCTGGGGGTGCTGGCGGCGCGGAACAGGATCATGCTGAAGATGGGGTTGCGACCCATCCCAAGGAGGCCGGGCCAGACCGCGCTCATCATCATGGGCGTGATGCTGAGCACCGTCATCATGGCCGCCGCTTTCGGCACTGGCGACACCCTCAGCTACTCGATCCGAAACGGCGCGGTGGAGTGGCTGAGGAACATCGACGAGCTGGTCGTGCCCACGAGGTCCGGGGAGGACGCCCAGTTTGGGGCCGCGTATATCACCAAGGAGCGGTTCGAGGAGCTCCTCGTCGAGATGTCTGCGAACGACAAGATAGACGGAATCATGCCCCAGGCCGCCGAGAATGTCTCCGTCAAGAACACGAGGACGGGACTCAGCGAGGGGCGGATGAACCTCGTCGGTATCGACCCGGCCCGGCTCGACGGGTTCGACGGCCTTCGCTTCGAGGACGGCCGGGAGGCGCGGCTGGAGGACCTTGGGGCCGACGAGGTGTACGTGTCCGAACCGAGCATCGACGAGATCGAGGCCGAGGTCGGTGACGAGCTCGAAGTGTTCCTGGAGGGGCGCATCGAGCGGCTGAAGGTCGCGGGAATCGTCAGCTCGGGCGGGTTCGCCGGCATCGAACCGACATTGGTGGTCCCCCTTCAACGGGCGCAGGAGATGCTGGGCCGGACGGGCCAGATCAACACAATTGTCATCTCGAACAGGGGAGACTCCCGGACGGGCGTCGACCTGAGCGAGGATGTCACGAAAGACCTGCGCGTGTTGTTCAACGACCGGGAAGTCGCCGAAGAGCTCAAGGTCCTGTTCGGCCGCGAGGATGTCCTCGGGGCTGTGGACGCAAAGGTCGCTGCACTCGAGCTGGAGGTGGGCGACTCGGGCTCCAGCGACGAGCTGGACGACCTAAAAGAGCTTGCCGCGGAGCTGCGGAGGCCCGATCTGACGGACGAGCTGAGCGGCCTGCTGGCTGACCCCGAGTTGACTCGGACTGTCGTGGAGCATATGGAGGAGGTCGAGCTCAATGAGGCTGCGGGCGAGGCCTACACGCTCCTGGCCGAGCTGGCCGAGTTCCAGGTCGTCGAGATCAAGAAGGACATAGTCGATGCCTCCGAGGAGGCGGGCACCGGCGTGACCTCCATCTTCATCCTGTTCAGCTCGTTCTCCATCATGGTGGGGATCCTGCTGATATTCCTGATATTCGTGATGCTGGCATCGGCCCGGAAGTCCGAGATGGGGATGGCGCGTGCCGTTGGGGCCAAGCGGCGCCACCTGGTGTTGATGTTCGCCTTCGAGGGCACGGCCTACGCCATCGTATCCGCGGCCATCGGCGTGGTCCTGGGGCTGGGCGTGAGCATGCTGATGGTCACCGTGATGAACCAGATATTCTCCGGGCTGGACGAGAACTTCACCCTCACCATCCACTTCGAGCCCCGAAGCGTGGTGGTGGCGTACTGCCTGGGGATGGCCATAACCTTCGCCACGGTGGTGGTGTCCGCCTACAGGGTGAGTCGCCTCAACATCGTGGTTGCGATCCGCGGCCTGCCCGAGTCGATCATCCCCAGGGGCGAAGCCTCCTTCAGGGAACGGCTGCTGGGGCTGCTCAGGTCCCTTGTGCTGCCCGCGTCCCACATTGTCGCGGCGGCCAGGGCGCTGTTCGGAAGGAGGTTCAGGGAGTCGGCGAAGAAGCTGGGACTCGCGGGGCTGACGGCCCTGCCTCCCGTGTGGCTCACGGCTGTCGCGCTCGGCCTTCTCAGGTTCATCCAGCCGTACCTGCTGAAGGGCTGGCTGGTGCTTGTTGCGGGTGTCGTCCTCACATACTTTGGGGCTGTCGTGTGGGAGAGGGTGTCGTGGTTTGGCGCAGGGGTGTCCCTGACCATCGTGGGCCTTGGGCTGATGCTGAAGTGGTGGCTGGGGCGCTCCGGGATGCGTGCAGAAGTCGTCGACAGGCTGGCCTACACCGCCGCCGGTGTGGCGATGCTCGTCTTCTGGGCGCTGCCGGACTCAGTTCTGACGCCCCTCGTGGGCGAGCTTGAGGGCGATTTCGACATAATGTTCGTCTCCGGCGTCGCCATGGTCGGGGCCGCCGTCTGGGTGGTGATGTACAACTCGGACCTGCTGGTACGCGGGCTGTCCGCGCTCACCTCCCGTTTCGGGCGCATCAGGCCCGCGCTGGTGACCGCGGTGGCCTACCCCATGAGCTCCAAGTTCCGCACCGGGCTTACCCTCGCCATGTTCGCCCTGGTGATATTCACGCTGGTCATCATGTCGGTCCTGACCGAGGTGTTTACGACTCAGTTCGAGGAGCCGCGCAAGGTCTACATGGGCTACGACGCCGGCGGCGCCATCAACTTCAACACACCGGTCGAAGACATACATGCTGCCATAGACTCGGCCGAGGGTGTGTCGGCCTCCGACTTCGAGGCTGTGGGCGGCGTCACCAACGTGCCCGTCGAGATGAGGCAGAGCGGGGGCGAGAGCGGGCGATGGCGCTCCCGTTCGGCCATGCTGCTGGACGACGGATTCCTGTCGTCCGCGGACATGGACCTCAAGGTCGTCGCCGATGGGTACGGCCCCACCCCTGAAGACGTACTGAGGCAGATGAGGGACGACCCGTCGCTGGCTCTTGCGGGCGGCTGGCTCGTGCCCAACAACGCGGCCGAGATCGCCCGCGACCCGGACGAGCAGAGGCTCCTCGGGGACCTCCACTACGATGCGTCGAGCATGGAGGCGGTCGCCCTGGACGTGAGGGAGCCGTTCACGGGCGTCGAGGTATCCATCACCGTGATCGGCATCGTGGACAGGGTCCACGCCGATGCCTTCAGGATGATCGGCTCCAAGGAGCTGATCGACGATGCGGCGCCCTTCCCGGTCCCTGTCACGGAGTACCGTCTCAGGGCATCGGACGGGGTCGACGTGAAGGCTGTGTCGAACTCGCTGGAGGCGGCCCTGATCGAGAACGGTATGCAGGCCGAGGTGTTCGAGGAGACCATCGACGAGCAGAACGCGGCCGGCCAGGCGTTCTTCAGGCTGTTCACGGGCTTCATGGCCCTGGGCCTGCTCGTAGGGGTGGCGGCGCTGGGAGTGGTGAGCACCCGCGCCGTCGTCGAGCGGCGCCAGCACATAGGCATGCTCAGGGCCATCGGCTACAAGAAAGGGATGATCGCCCTCAGCTTCCTGCTGGAGTCGTCATTCGTCTCGGTCCTGGGCGCCGTAATCGGGCTGGGGCTGGGTCTGCTCCTGTCCTTCAACGCCGTCAACAGCATACGGGCCGAATCGGGCATCGACGGGCTCAGCTTCTCGGTGCCGTGGATGCAGCTGGGGGTCATCCTGGTCCTGACGTACGGCTTCTCCCTGCTGACGACTTTCCTTCCGGCGCGCCAGGCCTCGAAGGTATACCCGGCGGAGGCGCTGCGGTACGAGTAGACCCAGCGGCGGCTCCGTGGACCTTGCCGATGCAGGCCCGGCACCAGATGTGCCGGGCCTGTGCTCTTGGTGTACCCGGGCTTAGGCCCCGGCCTCTTCTGTACCGGCCTGGGAGATGGCCTCGGCGGGGTTGAGCGGGAGATCGATGATCATCTCGGTAAACTCGCCGGGCTCCGTCTCGACGCGAATTGCGCCGCCGTGCTCCCGGATGATGTCGCTGGACATGGCAAGGCCGAGTCCCGTGCCCTGGCCGGTCGGCTTGGTCGTGAAGAATGGGTTGAATATCTTCTCCTTGACGTCGTCCGGCATGCCGTTCCCGTTGTCCCTTATGCGGATCGTCACGCGCTCGTCGTCGCGTTCGGTCTTGAGGGTGAGCGTCGGGAAGTATGTCTCGGCCGTGGTCCGCCGCTTCTCATCCGTGGCGTAGCATGCATTGCCCACCATGTTGAGGAAGACGCGGCCCAGGTCCTGGGGGATCACCTCCAGCTCTCCGACCTCGGGACCGAACTCCCGCTCGATGGTCAGGTTGAAGTCGGGGTCCGTGGCCCGCGCGCTGTGGTAAGCCAGGCCGGTGTATTCATCCAGAAGGCCGTTGACGTCGACGAACTGCGTGTCGCTGGAGCCGCGGCCCATCATGAGCATGTCCTGGACAATGCGGTTGGCGCGGTCGCCGTGTGAACGGATGCGCTCCATGTTGCTCGCCAGGTCCTCCGAGATCTCCTGGAGGAGCCCGTACTGCTCTTCGTCCACCTTGCCTTCGACCTCTTCCATGATCTCCTTGAACTCCACCAGGAGCTCCTCGGAGACCTCCGAGAAGTTCTTGACGAAGTTGAGGGGGTTCTTGATCTCGTGGGCGACGCCCGCGGTCAGCTCGCCAAGCGCCGCCAGCTTCTCGCGCATGACTATCTGGTCCTGGGCCTTCTGGAGGTCCTCCAGGACTACCTCGAGCTGGCCGTTCTTTTCCTGGAGCTCTTCTGCCAGCTTCTCGACCAGGTTCAGGCGCTGCACCTCGAGGGCGTGACGCCGGAACACCTCCAGCGCCGCGGCCATGTCCGCGACCTCGTCGCGTCCTCCGATCTCCACCCTGGCCTCGAGGTCGCCGCCCGCCATGCGCCGCATCCAGTCAGACAGCATCTGGAGACGGCGCAGGAGTATGCGCCCGACGAAGCCCCAGGCAATCAGGAGCGCGCCGGTGATGCTCACGGCGGTAATCGCCAGCAGCAGGGTGCGGCCCGTGAGAATCGCCTGGGTGGAGGCCTCGGCGGCTTCGTCGGCCCCACTCCGGGCGGCGCTCACGAGGCCGTTGACCTCGGTGAGAACGTCGACGGATATGTCGCGGTTCCTCTCCAGGTTATCCTCTTGGTCATCTATGATGCGGAGCCTTGCGACGAGCAGGTCGAAGCCGTTGTCGTCTCCGGTGCCCAGCTCGAAGAGCTGCGCTATGGACGGCTCCACCTGGTCGTGCAGGGGAGACCCCTGGAGCGCCGACATGCTCCGCTCGATGCTGCCCTTGGCGGACTCGAAGCGCTCGCGCAGGGGCTCGATGAGAGGAGCCTCGGATATCGCAAATGCGCTCTCCAGCAGCTGAATCGCGGCGATGGAGTCCGCGCGCAGGCCCTCCAGGTAACGGTAGTGCGCCAGCTCGCTGTCCGAAAAGTGGTCCCCGCGACCCGCCGGCGGGTCGCCGAGGCGGGAGTAGCCGGTCATGGTGTAGAAGAGCTGGTCGTCGACGGCAGGTACCATGACTTCGTCCAGCTGAATGCGCAGGTCCGTCAGGTCCGCTCTCAGCTCCTCCCTGCGGCTGGTGAGCTCGAATAGCTCAACCATACCGTCTTCTATGGCGTGGATGTTGAGAATGAGCGTGTCGACGTTCGCCCGGATCCGTTCGAGAGGGTCCGTGCTCTCGGTTGCCGGGGTTCCTCCAAGGTCGCTTGTGTGTTCTCTGAGAGCGGCGCCGAATAAGGAGAACCTTCCATCGCTCTGCACCCCGAGAAGGGCCAGCTGCTCTTCAAGGGCGGCGTAGGCCTCTTCGATGCTGGCCGAGACCAGGGCCAGGTCCAGCGCCGTAGTGGCGGAGGTCAGCCGCGGCGCTGCCGCGACGAGGGTTGCGCTGTGCTGGGCGACACCGAAAGCAGCCACCACCTGAATGCTCTCTTCGTTCACCTGGCTCTGGGAATTCCCGACGCTGTTGAACGAGAACCACCCGACGAGGCTCGCGGCCACCGTCATGACCACGGCGCCCCCGATACCGAAATAGAGCTGGGTGGAGATCCGGTATCGGAGTTCGAGAAGGGACGGCAGCCTGGATCTGAATGCAGCAATGGTCGTCATTGGCTTCCCTCCCTGTTCAGCCTCTCGACGGGATGGTACATGCCGTCCTCCCCGATTACGGTGAGGAATACCCTGTCGGACCCCTGGTTGTCATTGACGTCGTCGTACCGCAGCATGAACCCATCGATGCTGATGTCGCCGGCGCCGTACATCTGGCCCATGAAACAGGCTCGATCGACCTCCCGTCCGCATCTCTCCAGGCCGGCGATCGCCAATCGCCCGGCCAGGTATCCTTCCAGGGAAACGAACCCGGGGATGATGCCCGGGTCATAGGCATCGAGTGCGGCCAGGTAGGCTTCGACCACGGGCAGCGAGGCATCCGTAGGGAAGGGCACCACCTGGGTGACGTATACGCCAGTGCCGGTGGGACCCAGCTCCCGGGCGAGTGCGTTGCTGCCCACGAACGAGACGGTCATGAATATCGGATCGAGGCCGGTGTGCCGCGCCCATGCGATGAACGCGGCGACCGGTCGGTATGCGCCGATCATGATCACCGCCTCCGGGTCTCCCGCCCCCAGGTCGAGCAGGGCGGCCTTGACCGCGGTCGTGTTGCGGGGATAGAGCCCGAGCGACACCGGCTTCATCCCCCGCCGTTCCAGCGCGAGGGTCGCGCCGCGGTAGCCGGCTCTGCCGAAGGAGTCGTCCTGGTACAACACCCCGATGCGCTCTATGCCCAGGTCCTCCGTGAGACGCGCGACCATCTCCTCGGTCTCCTGGTAGTAGGAGGCCCGGAGGTTCAGGATGTTGTCCCAATCGTCATCCCTCAGGAACTCTGCCCCTGTGAACGGCGCGATGAAGGGTACGCCGGCCTCCGCCGCGACGGGTGTGGCCGAGCGCGAAGTGGGCGTGCCCACCTCGCCTATCAGGGCGAAGACGTCCTCCACCTCGATCAGCTTGACGGTATTCGTGGCCGCGGCCTCGGGCTCGTAGGTGTCGTCGTAGGACACCAGCTCGATGAGCCTGCCGTGAACTCCCCCTGTGTCGTTGACCTCCTTGAATGCCGCCAGGATCCCGGCTCTCATTCCGTTGCCCAGCGCCTGGGCGGGTCCGCTGAAGGCCGCCGACTGTCCGAACACGATGTGGTCGTCGTATATTCCGTGGGAGGAAGGGAGCGAGGGGTCCGTCGCAGCATCGCCCTGGGACGCCGTGGGAGGCGTGGGCGTACTCTGTGCGGGACTGGTGTCGTCACCGCAGGAGACCGCGGCAGCCAGGAGCACCGCAGCCGCGATTGCGGCAGCCGCAAGGGTCGAAGGCGCGCGCCTTGCCACACGCACGCACCAGGGCGGGATTGTTCCTCCGGCCTTCACCCTTCCCTGCGAGCCACCAGGGTCAGGTGGTTCTTGTCACCCTCTCGGCGGTACTCCACCTCGTCCATCATGGTGCGCACGAGATGGACGCCGAGTCCTCCTATGGGCCGTTCTTCCAGCGGGGCATCTGTGTCCGGGACTTTTGCGTCCGTCAGTGGGTCGAACGGGATACCGTCGTCCGTAATATCTATCGTGAGAGCATCGTCGTCCGAGACGAGGACGACCAGCAGCTCGTGGTCGTCCTTGCCGTCGTCGAAGCCGTAGTCGATGATGTTGAGCACCAGCTCTTCGAGCACGAGGTGCACCCGGAAGAGAAGATCGTTCGACCAGTTCTCGTTGTGCCCGAGCTCCTCTACGGCATCCGTGATGCGTCCCAGCTCGTCGTGACTGCGTTCTATGTTCAGGGTCAGCGTTGCGCTCATGATGCACTGCGGTGGAAGGTCACACACGTAATGTCGTCCGACTGGGCCGTGTCTCCCGCGAAGGCGTGGACAGCCTCGAAAACGGCGGCGGTGGCGGTGTCCGAGTCGGTAGGGGAGGACGGCTCGAAGACCCCTTGCAGGCGCTCGATTCCGAACTCCTCTCCCTCTTCGTTCATCGCCTCGGTGACTCCATCGGTGTAGAAGAACACGGTGTCGCCAGGTGCGAGATCGACTGATGTCTGCTTGTAGTGGATGCCCGGAATGATGCCTAGGGCTATCCCGCCGGTAAGAGGCAGGAGCTCCGAGCTGCCGTCGGCGTGGACGACGAGGGGAGAGTTGTGTCCACCGTTGGCATACGTAAGCCTGTGCGTTTCCGGGTCGTACATTGCATACAGGACCGTGACGAACATGGTGGCGTCGTTTTCCTCGTTGAGGAGGTCGTTCACCTCCCGCAGTACGTCTCCGGGGGTGTCGCTTCCTATCGCCGCCCCCTTCAGGAGAGTCCGGCTCGACATCATGAAAAGTGCCGCGGGCACACCCTTGTCGGACACGTCCGCCACGGCGATCCCAACACGACCATGTTCGAGGCGAAGAATGTCGAAGAAGTCGCCCCCAACGTTGCGGGCGGGTTCCATGTTCGCGGCTATCTGGTAGTCGTCGCTCTTCGGGAACTGCGTCGGGAGTATGGACTGCTGTATGCTGCTGGCAACGTCCAGCTCGTTCTGCAGGGCTACCAGCTTGTCCCTGGAGGAGAGCGCTTCCCGCCACTCGAACAGGTTGCGCATGGTCCGGTCGATGGTGATCGTCAGGTCCTCGAAATCGACCGGCTTCGTGACGAAGTCAAAGGCCCCGCGGTTCATAGCCGTGCGGATATTCTGCATGTCACCGTAGGCGGAGATGATGACGGAGCGGATGTTTGGGTCGACCTGTGGGATCTGGTCCAGGAGGGTGAGCCCGTCCATCCTGGGCATGTTGATGTCGGAGAGCACCAGGTCGATGTCGCCGTCTGCGCGCAGCCGTTCCAGGGCCTCTATCCCGTTGCCTGCGAAGACAAACTTATAGTCGCCCGCCCTGATCCTCCGGCGCATTCGCTGCAACATCAGGGGTTCCAGGTCGGGCTCGTCGTCGACAACGAGAATCTTGCAGGGCTGCTTGTTCAACTAGGCCCTCGTGCTAGCTGTGCAGATCCGGCGCGAGCCTTGGGAAGAGAGAGCAGTCTGATGCTGGCGGCAATGTCCAGCGAAATCAGCTCCCGAAAGAGGCTAGCGCGTCGGCCTCGGAGTCGTGGATCGAGACGATCTGGTCGATGCCGCTGATCTCGAACACCTCGCGAATCGGCCCCTTGGCCGAACAGAGGGCGAACTGGGCCTGCTGACCCCGGAGAGCCTTGGCTGTCTGGAGGATCACCCTGAGGCCCGCGCTGCTGATGTACGAGAGCTCGCTGAGGTCCAGCAGGACGGCTGTGTCTGAGTCTTCGATGGCGCCTTCCAAGGCTTCCAGGAACAGGCGGGCGTTGGCGCCGTCGATGCGCCCCTCGGTGGTTGCGGTTAGAGTGCCGCCTTCCCGTCTTGCCTGTATGGTCAGGTTGTCAGTTTCGGCAACAGTCCAGCTGGTCAACGCTCCATCCTCCTGTCCGGTGTTGGCTTCCGTGAACCTCTCCCAGTTTCCATCTCTCTCTCCAAGGCTCCCTGAGCTTTCTGATGTGTGGGGTTCCTTACTATATCGCGGGGACGTTCAACACACAAGTCTTGCAGGTTAGGAATTCTGCTTCCTGAATGTCCTGGCCGCTATGACGACCCCAACACCCGCGAGAGGTTGCGGAGCATGTCGTCGACGGTCGCGCCGAGGTCGTACTCCGGCGCCCACCCCCA
Organism: Dehalococcoidia bacterium; assembly: GCA_965116315.1. GTDB lineage: Bacteria > Chloroflexota > Dehalococcoidia > Lucifugimonadales > CAJWER01. The sequence goes on along the minus strand of OZ220672.1, from coordinate 2,181,681 downwards.
CTCCTCCCTGGCCGCGGTGTCGTCGAGCTTGTCGGGCCACGAGTCCGCTATGCCCTGGCGAAGGTCGTCGATCTCGTAGCTGATCTCGAAGCCCGGCAGCCGCTTCTCTATCTCCCCGGCGAGCTCAGCCGGCGTGAAGCTCATTGCATTGACGTTAAAGTCGGCATGGTGCAGGAGCCCGCCCGAGTCCGCCTCGGCGACTCCAATCAGGGCGGCTATCGCGTCCGGCATGTACATCATCGGCAGCCGCGTGTCCGGGCCCAGCCAGCACGTGTAGCGATTTTCACGAATCGCCCCGTAGAAGATCGCCACCGCGTAGTCGGTTGTGCCCGACGTGGGCTCGACCTTCCAGCTTATGATTCCCGGCAGCCTCACCCCACGGACCTCCAGGCCCAGCTTGGTCGAGTAGTAGTTGCCCATCAGCTCCCCGAACACCTTGGAGATGCCGTACACGGTGTTCGGCTTCTGGATCGTGTCGTTGGGTGTATTGTCGTGGGGCGTCTCCGGGCCGAAGGCCGCGATGGAGCTGGGCACGACGACCATGTCCAGGTCGTTGGCGGCGGCGGCCTCGAGGACATTGTTCAGCCCGTTGAAGTTGACCTCGTAGGCCTCGCGGCGGTTCCGCTCCGCTAGCGCCGACAGCATGGAGGCCAGGTGGAATACCGTGTCCACCTCGTACTTTCTGAAGGCGGCGTCGACCTCGTCATAGCTCGTGACGTCGACGTAGTCGATCGGACCCGCCTTCACCTCCTCGGGCAGAGGGGTTGTGTGCCCGGTCGCAATGACGTTGTCATGGCCGCACTTGGCCCTCAGCGCCGGGACCAGCTCGGTCCCGATCTGGCCGCTGGCGCCTGTAACCAGGATTCTCTTCATCTCACTCTCCGCCACGAGTCTTCTGCGGGCACGCGCAGCGCCGTTGAGTCTAACACGGGACCAGTGTGCTGGTGATGGGCTGGGACGCGAGTTTGAGTCCCAGACCGCATCACATTTCGCCCAGCCTGAGTACGCGGTGGAGGGAAATTCGGTGTATGAGCCACAGGAGCCCCAGGGTTATGACAGCGAACACCAGCACCATCGCGCCGTATGTGACGGCGAGGGTGTTCCAGTCGACCTCCATCACAAACGGCGGGATGACGCGCGTCCCCCAGTCATCGTGGCCCAGGAAGGGCATTATGGTGGCTCCCAGGCGGCCGCCCATCCACATTCCCAGGGCCATGCCCACCGCGACCACCAGGATCTGCTCCAGCCAGATCATCGCCAGCATCTGGCGCCCCGACAGCCCCACGGTGCGGAGCAGGGCGAACTGGAGCTGCCTGTTGCGGAAGGACACGTATGCGTGTATGGCGAAGCCGAGGCAGCTCAGGAGCAGGACGGCCGAGAAGGCCAGGAACAGCAGGGCCCGCCAGCCCGCCTCGACAAGAGGGTCCACCTGGGCCTCGTCGAGCCTGATGGAGCGGTCGAAGACGATGCTGCTGGTGACGTTCCTGGCGTTGCCGAGCGCCTTGACGAGCTCGGCCCGCTCCTCTCCCGTCGTGGACGACGACATCCACATCTCGTTGGGGAGGAGCTCCCGGCTGTACGCCGCCATGTTCGCATAGCGGGTCAGCGAGTTGAGGTCGGCAACCAGGAACCTCTCGTCCTGGACGGTCATGGTCGGGAAGAGGTCCACGGTTGCGGCCAGCCGCACCGGGACGCGGAAGCCTGCGACCGACACTTCGAACTCCTCGCCTTCACCCCTTCCCGTAGCCCTCGCGAATGAGGTGCTTGCCAGGACCGGCACGTGCTCGCTCCCCGATCCCCGGAATACGCCCCTGGCAGTCCCCGCCGAGCCCTCCGACCACGAGAAGAGCGCCGTCGCCGACCCGTTGTAGGTCGCGTCGGACTGGCGCAGGGTGTCGGAACCGGCGTCAGGGGACGCCCGCATGACCGTCCATTCATCCACTCCGTCGAAGCCCTCCAGCACGGTCTTGCCCGTCCATGCGTCGATGGCCCAGATATCGTCGATAAGTATGGAACCGGCCTGCAGGCGCCTGTCACCGGTCTCCTCGATGCGCAGCGAGACTAGGTTCAGTGGACGGCTGAGCTGCATGGACTGGCGGACGCCGAACTGGAGGCTCACCTCCATGTCGACCCACTGGTCGGAGTCAAGCGTGCCGAGGGTGTAGGTCGTGAACTGGCCCTGGGCATTCTGCAGCCTGGCGGTGAAGCGCACGCTGGGGTGGGGCCGGTTGGCCTTAACCCGGGCGCCGATGATGTAGGCCTCGTCGGGCAGCAGGATGCCGCTCGGCTGTGCATCGGAGGGCAGGTCCGCGATGAGCTCGGTAATGGGCTTGTCGGCGAAGTCGTCCCTGAACCAGGCAACGTCCATCAGTGTCTCGGGGTCGACCGCGAGCATCTCGTAGCTGGTGCCGAAGGTCTTGCCCATCTCGTTTCCCCTGTCCCGCAGCACAGGACTCAGCGCGTCGACATTTGTGAAACGCTCGTACGGTGTGATGACGGCCCTGTGCCGCTGCGGAAGGACCCGGTTGAGGCCGTATTGCCGTGTGTAGTCCCATCTCGTGCGGTAGACCGGCTTGATGCCCTGCACCCGGATGTCGCTGCCCGTTGAGTAGAGGATGCGCTCCTCGAAGCTTCGCGCCAGGGTTGCACCGAAGCTGGAGGCGAAGATCCCCAGGCCGGCGGTCAGGATGAGAAGCAGGGAGAGCCTGGCGTAATGGGTCGGATTCCTTGCCATCTGCCAGACGCCCATGGCGAGGCCCGCCGGGAGCAGGCGGGAGAGCGCCCGGCTGGCAGCCGTCATGGCGAGGGGAAAGAGCCTCAGGAGCGCCATGCCCGCCGCAACCAGCATGAGGCCGGGCAGGGCGAGCAGCAGCTGGTCGACCGCCACGTCGCCCAGGACCTCCTTGGCGACGACCGATCCCTGCTGGCCTAGCTGCCTGAAGAGGTAGATGCTGACAACCACCAGCAGCACGTCGACATAGTAGCGCTGGAACGCAGGAGTGGTGGCGGGCCTGGCGGCGCTCTGGCGCTGCCGGGTCACGTTCATCCGCGAGGCCTGCACCGCCGGGGCCATCACGGCTACGAAGCTCAGCACGCCCCCCAGGGCGCTCATGAGGTAGGCGGGCAGGGACAGGCTTACCTCCAGCCTCTCTCCGCCGGTGAGGCCCGAGAAAGCGGGCGTCAGGCCCAGGAAGCTCGTCACGGCCGCGGCCAGGAGAGGGCCCGCCGCGACCGCCAGGACCACGATGGTGAACCCCTCCAGGGCGAATACCGCAAGCATCTGCGAGGGGGTGGCGCCCCTGCTCCGGAGAAGGGCTACCTCGTTGCGCCTCTCCTCGATGGCGAGCGCCGACAGGGTCACAACGTAGTAGAGGATGACCACGCTGATGAATATCATCACGACGTACATCGGCAGCTTGCTGAAGAACAGCTTGCGGTCGTACTCCCGCAGGGCGCCGGCGAGGGCCGTCTTCTGCGAGTGGCCGGACGTGACCGCGGTGAGCTGGGACGTCAGGTCCTCGAGACTGTCGAGCACCGCCCCCGCGTTTCGGGCGGTAACCCGGTCGTTGTCCACGTCCAGCAGCCAGGCGTAGGTGGTGGATAGACGGCTGAATGCGGGTCCCAGGCCTTCGAGGTACCCGGTCTCGGTCAGGTAGAAGGCCGCGGTGCGAAAGCTGCTGCCCGTCGATGCGTCCAGTACCTTCTCTTCCAGGTACCATATGTCGTCGTCGAAGTCATTCTTGTCGAAGATCCCGGCAATCACGACGGAGATGACGGGCGTCGCATCGGACCAGAACGGTATGGCGGACATGCTGTCGCCCACGTCGAGCCCGAACGTGATCGCCACGTCCCGCTGCACGATGGCCTCGATCCTGGGCACCTCTCCCGGGCCGCTGAGCAGGCCGTCACGCGGGGGGCGGCCGCCCGGGAGTATCGTCACGTGGTCCTCCAGCGAGCGGACGAATGCGAAGTAGCTGCGCGAGTTGTACTTGCCCGCTTCGTGCTCTTTGCCGGGCTGCGTCAGGAACATGGTGGGCGTCTTGCCCGCGTGAATCGTCCCCTGCACTATGTGGCCGACGCGGCTGTCGACGTACCGGCCCACCAACCCCGACAGTAGGGCGTGCTCCGACCTTGTCGTGGGGCCCCGGTCGCCCGTTATCAGGATGTCCAGCTCCTGGTCGTCCGACTTCTCCAGGGTCTGGTTCAGGGCGAGATCGCGGAGGGCGTCGAAGTAGATGATGGTCCCCGAGATGATGGTCGATGCCAGTAGCACGCCAAGCACGACGGAGAGCAGCACTCGCCAGTGCGCCAGGCTTCGCTTGGCGACCAGCTGCCACGCTGACAGGAGTGTGGTGACTAGCGAAGTCAACGCTCACCCATCCCGGCTCTCGATCCGAGCGCCTTGCCGTCCACGCCTGGCTGGGAAGCGCCCTCCAGCCCCCCGGATGCGAGGGCGGCCAGCGACTCTGCGAACTCGCGGCGCTGCCACCGGCGCACGTCCTCGCACTCCAGTTCGGAGGGAAGGCTGTCCGGCCTGGCCGCCAGGCGTCCCAGGCTCACCGCCGGCCAGACCAGGGGCGGGTCGAGTCCAAGCTGTTTGGCCTGCCTGGAGCGCCAGTCCTTGAGAAGGCGGAGCCGCTCCCTCGCCCTGGCCCTCTCCCTGGGGCTCAGCCGCGGCCCGCCGTTCCTGGGAGCCCGGGGCCGCCGCACCGGCTCTGCCCTCAGCCCCTCCCGCACGGCTCGGCGCACCGCGGAGGCGCCGGGACCCCGGCCATATCTCCCTATGCCCTTGACCTTGCCTATGTCGGCCCGCGGGTCTGCCGCCAGGGCCGCTATCACAGCGTCGGACATCACCTTGAAAGGGGGGCGGTCGAGCACCAGTGCCTCGTTCTCGCGGAAAGAGTGCAGGGACCGGAGAACGGCGAGCCCCCTCCCGTCCAGGTCTCGGCTGCCCTTTACGGACAGGAAGCCCCACTCATCGTCCGGCGGGGTAAACCGGACTCCGGCCAGACGCTCGGTCTCCTCCCGCACCCACTCCGTCCGGCCCAGCCTGGCGAGCTTGGCGTCCAGGACCGCCTTCAGCTTCCCGAGGTGGATGACGTCCTGGGCGGCGTACCGGAGCATCTCCTCCGTGAGCGGCCGCCTCGACCAGTCGGCGCGCTGGAGCTTCTTGTTCTTGTCTACGTCTACGTCGAGGTACTCCTTCAGGACCGCGGCGAGCCCCAGCCTCTCGGACCCCACGAAGGCTGCGGCGATGCTGGTGTCGAACAGGCCGCGTATGCGGAATCCCCAGTCGCGGTCCAGGCTCCTTATGTCGTAGTCCGCAGAGTGGAAGATCTTGCCGACCGACGGATCGGCCAGGAGCCTGCCCAGTGGCGCAGGGTCATCGATCGAGAGTGGATCGATGACGTGTACGTCGTCGTTCGTTGCGAGCTGCACGAGGCAGACGCGCTCGGGGTACCGGTAGAAGCCGTTGGACTCCAGGTCGACCGCGACGCGCGGCTGCCGCATGGCGGCATCGCAGACCGCCGCCAGCCGGGGGCCGGCCGTCACGACCTCCACGGCGCTTACGCTTGCGGGCAAGCCCCGGCCTCCAGCAGATTCCGTGTCCATGCGGTGCTAGTCACGCCTTTGATTCTACGCCCAGAAGCCGCCCGGCGAAAGGCCGCGCCGGTGCGGTCTACGAGGTGTCTGGGTCAGATGACGGGCCCGGCGGCGGGCCTCTGGGGTTCGGTTCCATATACGCCCTCGCGGGGAGTTGGGATTGGTTCGGCCTCCTGCTTCGGCGAGCTGCGGCTCGAGGGGTCCGGCCACCACCCCCTGTTGAACGGGCTGATAACATGCACCAAACCCGGAGTATGGAGAAGCGATGACAATGCGTGCATCGGAAGGAAACGGCGTAGTGGCGCTTTACCTGGGAGGCCGGCTCTCCTCGTGGGATGGGCTCACGGCGGAGGAACAGGACGACTACTCCCGCGAGCACGTCGACCTGATGCTGTCGGTGGCGCGGGAGCACGGCCTGCGGAGTCTTGAAGGCTTCAAGCTGCTCACGCCGGCCGAGGACTGGATGAGGTTCTGGGCGATCGAGTTCCCGACTTTCGAGGGGGCCGAGGCGTGGATCGACGCCGAGATGGAGCCCCCCTACGGCCGCTACGGATACTACGAGTACTACCTCGCCCGGAGAGAGCGAGGGGACGGCCCGGAGCCCCGCGCGGCGACGCCCATGACCCAGGCGCCATCTCAGACACCGCACCTGGAGGCCGACACCGGCAGCATCGTGGTGGTCGCCTTTGACCGGTGGCTTCCGGGCTCGGACCTGGTGCCGGCTGCGGAGCGCGGCGACCGCGAACACGATGAAGCCATGAGCGCCGTGGAGCGGGAGCATGGCATGCTGCGGCTGGAGATGTACCGGCTCGTCGCGCCGCAGTCGGACTGGCATCGGGCGTGGGTGGTGGAGTTCCCGGGGCTCGCCGGCGCCGAGGCGTGGATCGAGGCCGACTCGCGCCCCCCGAACAGCCGTTACAGGTCGAGGACGTACCACCTGGCGCGCAAGTGGGCGCCGGAGTACTTTGCGAGCTGGGTTGCAGGGGCCAGAGGGTAGCCGCGGCCTTCTGATGTCGCAATCACACAATCCACCGTTGCCATTGCAGGTCGCTATTGAGACTTGATAGCAGACAGTGTTGATACTGGTCTTTCGCGTCGATGTAGGAGCCAGGTGGTGCGGGCCGGTTCATTGTTCGAGTGACTTGGTCTTCACTGTCTGGAGGCGCAATTCACGCGTCTTCAAACCCACATTTTCGGTTGCGGACTGGCTGCCCTTGATATAAGGTAGTGGCCGCATTGGACAGGTCATCTTTGGCATTGGCTGGAGAGGAGTGTGTTATGAGAATCTCTACTGTGAAGTTGGCTGTCCTGGTGGGTCTGATGGCAGTTATCGTAACGGCGCTGGCCGCATGCGGCGGCGGCGAGGACGAGGCCTTCAGGATAGGAGTGATGGAGTCCCTCACGGGTCCCGGCGAGACGTACGGCACTGTGTCCAACCAGGCCAAGCAGATGGCCGTGGACGAGATCAACGCCGCCGGCGGCATCGATGGGCGCATGATCGAGCTGGTCGTCGAGGACTCGAAGTGCAACTCGGCGGACGCGATCACGGCGTACAACAAGCTGACCGACGTTGAGGGGGTGAAGATCATCCTCGGCACCTCGTGCAGCGGCGCAATGCTGGGAGCCGCGCCCCTGGCGGAGGAAGAGGGAGTAATTCTCTTCTCCGGCCTTGCGACCAACCCGGACATAGCCGAGGCCGGCGATTACATCTTCCGCACTGCCATGAGTGATGCCCAGCTCGGCATCGACACCGGCAACCTCCTGTGGGCCGACGGCATCCGCACCCTCGCCACGATTAACGAGTCGACAGACTACGCAGAGGGCGTGAGGCGCGAGTCCGTCGCACAGTTCGTGAAGCTGGGAGGAGAGGTGGTCGGCGAGGAGCGCTACCCCACCGACACCACCGACTTCAGGAGCCAGCTCACCAAGCTGTTCAACGCCAGCCCGGATGCCCTGCACGTCGCCGCCCAGGCCGAATTCTCGGGCGGCACCATCGTGAAGCAGGCGCGCGAGCTCGGCTTCGAAGGGCCCATCTACTCGGACGTGGTCGTCGTTGGCGCCACTGCCCTGGAGATCGCGGGTGACGCCGCCACCGGCCTCAAGGCGGTCACGGCTGACCTGGACCCTGCCAACAACAAGGCCCAGGAGGTCCTCAGGAACTTCAGGGAGAAGTACGACTACGTCACGCTTCCCTGGTACCTCGGCTCGGCGTACGACGACGTCTACATCACGGCCGAGTGCCTGAAGCAGACGGGTGACGACCAGGACGCCGACGGGTTCAGGGACTGCATGTACGGCATCACCTGGAGCGGAGCTATCGGCGACAGCTACAGCTTCGACTCCAAGGGCGAGGTCGTCGGCCTCTCCAACCTCGTCGTAGAGGTCCTGCCGACAGCCGAGAGGAACGAGGACAACCAGGGTTACAAGGTGCTGGGCGGGGCTCCTACCCAGTAGGCGCTCCTTCCATGGAGGTGGAGACGCTCGATGCGGGCTCAGACGCGCCCATTCGCCATTGGCGGTGGGCGCCGGTGAGTCCGCGCGACTTGGCTGACCGGGGTTATTCCAGGTGAATCGCCTGCTCGAATTGCGCGACCGTCAGGACAAGGTGCTGGCGGTCGCGTTGGCTTTCGGGGCAGCGGCGTACCTTGCCTGGAAGATCACCGAGTCCCCCGACCAGGCGGTCCAGTTCGCCTTCAACGGCCTTTCGGTGGGCGCGGTGTATGCCCTCCTGGCAATGGGGTTCACGCTGGTCTACAGCACCGTCTGGTTCTTCGACCTGTACTATGGGGCCGCCGCCGCCATGGGCGCTTACGGCGTCTTCTATCTCAGGTCGAGAGAGGCCCTGGGCGGCCTGTACCACGTACAAAACCTCTACATGAACGCCCTCTTCGCAGCCGTCGTCGCGGGGGTGGTCGCGTGGGCCCTCCATGAGACCCTGTACAACCGCTTGCGCCATCGCTTCGATCCCACGGCATTGCGCGTCGCCGGGGGCCTGCTCGCCGCCGCCGCCGGCGCCTACGCGTGGCTCGTACTGACCTTGACGGACAGCCTCCATCTCACGCTCAGCCCCCTGGTTGGGGCCGTGGCGGCCCTTGCCGTGGGGTGGGCGGTGCACCGGGCCATCCGGGTCGTCTCCTCGCAGGCCGGGCGCACCCCGTTCCTGGCCGTATCCGCAATCGTAGGCGTCGTGGTTGGGTCCTACTGCGGCCTGCTCATAGCGAATACACCCGAGTCGAAGCTCTATCTGAGCTGGGCAGTGTCATGCCTGCTGGCCGGGGCCGTCGGGCTGGCCCTGTACAGGGGCCTGTACGTGTACATGCGCGAGAGGGCCAGATCGCCCCTGATAATGCTCGTCGCGTCCCTGGGCATCCTGCTGGCGATCACGGCGGCCACGTCGATCGTGTTCGAGAGCGCCCCTCGCCCGCTGCCGGACGCCTTCGGCAGCGCCCCCTGGGAGGTCTTGGGCGGCACCATCAAGGGCTTCAACGTGTTCACCATCGGCGTGGCGCTCGCGGGCTTCGTGGGGCTTCTCCTCCTGCTGAAGAGGACCGCGTTCGGCAAGGCGGTCAGGGCCATAGGAGACGACGAAGAGGTGTCGAAGGTCGTCGGCATAAACACGACCGTCGTCATCGCTATCGTCTTCTTCATAGGCGCGGTCTTCGCGGCGGCCGCCGGGGTCCTCAGCGGCCACGACACCGCCATCCAGCCGAGGATGGGCCTGCTGCTGCTGCTCAAGGGCTGGATCGCCTCCGTCGTGGGGGGCATCGGCAACCTATACGGCGCTATCGTCGGCGGCTTCGCCCTGGGTATGCTGGAACAGTTCGGCATCTGGGACCTGGCCGGTGAGTGGAGGGACGTGATCTCATTCGGCGTCCTCATCCTCTTCCTGTCGTTCTGGCCCCAGGGCCTCCTGCCGAGGAAGTGAGGCCGGCGATCATGGCATCAGGCATAGTTGCCGGCGTGGCGAGACTGGCCCGGGAGCAGCGGGTGGTAATGAGGCTCGCCAACGGCAACGTGGAGCTGTGGGCGAATCTTGTGGTCATCACCTGGGCCGTGGCGTTTGCCACCTGGCAGGGTGTGGGGTTCGCCATAACCCTGGGCACGGTATTCGGCATATGGGCGATCCTTGCCGTGAGCCTGAACCTCGTCGTCGGGTTCACCGGGCTGCTGTCGGTCAGCCACATAGGCTTCTTCGGCATCGGCGCCTACACCGTTGCCATCCTCACTTCCGACACCAATTACGAGCTGCTCCGCACCGATGCGGTCTCCACCTATGGGTGGCCCTTCTTCGCCGCGCTGCCGGTCGGCGTAGTCCTGGCCGGGGTGACGGCCATAGCGGTGGGCGTCGTCTTCAACCGCTTCAGGGACGACATCTTCGTGCTCGTCTCCTTCGGGTTCGCCATCATCGCCTTCAACATGTTCCTGAATGCGCGCCCAATCACCAGGGGCGCCTTCGGCATTCGCGATATAGAAAAGCCCGCGATCGGCGGGTGGTCGTTCGATGGCGAGCTACCGTTCATGGGGCTTGTCCTGGCATTCCTGGCGCTCGTCGTCCTGGTCTCCTGGTTCATCGTGACCTCGTCCTTCGGGCGGGTGCTGAAGGCCATCAGGGAGGACGAGCACGCCATCGAGGTCTTCGGCTACCGGGCAACCCACTACAAGCTGGCCGTGTGGGTGGTGTCCGCCATGATGGCGGGCCTGGCGGGCGGCCTCTTCGCAAGCTGGACGACCTTCGTAGACCCCAACTCCTTCATCCTGCTGGAGTCGATGCTCCTCGTCTCCGTCGTTATCCTGGGCGGGCTCGCCACGATCTGGGGCTCCCTGCTCGGGGCAATGGCCTTCGTGCTCCTCGAGGAGGGGATGCGATTCCTGCCGTTCTTCCCAGACGCGTACGTCGGCCAGGCCCGGCAGGTAGTATTGGGCGTCCTGCTGGTCCTGCTTATGCTGTTCCGGCCCCAGGGGCTGGTCGGGAGGTACAAGCTGTGAGCCAACCCCAGGTCGATCTCGACGAGGTCTTCGTCCTCAGGACTGAGGACATCTCGAAGCACTTCGGCGCCGTCAGGGCCGTCGACCGCCTCTCCCTGTCCATCTTCCGCCAGTGGATAACCTGCATCGTCGGGCCGAACGGGTCCGGCAAGTCGACCCTGATGGACCTCCTCAGCGGCATGCTGCCCCTCGACGAGGGGGCCGTGATAATAGACGGGGTCGGCCTGCGCGTCATCAGGCCGTACGACGCCCCCGGGCGCGGCGTCACGAGGACCTTCCAGGACGTCAGGCTCTTCGACCAGATGACCGTGTGGGACAACATCATGGTGGTCCTGACCGACCGGCGCACCTTTCCCTCGCTCCTGGAGCGGATGAGACCCCGGCATAAGGAGAAGGCCGAGAGCATCCTGCGGAGCGTCGGCATGTGGGAGAAGCGCGACGCAATGGCGGTGGACCTCTCCTACGGCCAGCGGAAGCTGGTGGAGATCGGGCGCGCCATGGCCATGGACGTCAGCATATACCTGTTCGACGAGCCCTTCGCCGGACTCTTCCCCCAGATGCTGGAGCGGGTCAAGGCCATCCTGAAAGAGATGCGGGAGCAGGGCAATACCATCGTCTTCGTATCCCACAACATGGACATCGTTCGAGAGCTGTCGGACCACCTCTTCGTCCTGGACAGCGGCACACTCCTGGCCGCGGGGGAGGTCGAGGAAGTGCTGGGCAGGTCGGACGTCATAGACGCATACCTGGGACACTAGAGCATGCCACTGCTGGAGCTGGTCGACGTATCCGTGCGCTACGGGGCCGTATCGGCCCTCGAAGACGTGACATTGGGCGTCGACGAGGGCGACGTGGTCGCCGTCATGGGCCCAAACGGCGCCGGCAAGTCCACCGTGCTCAAGGCGATCATGGGCCTGGCGCCCGTCGTGCAGGGACAGGTCAACTGGCGCTCGGAGCCGCTGGCGTCGGCGACTCACGAGATAGTCAAGGAGGGCATCGCCTTCGTCCCCCAGGGCAGGCGCCTCTTCACCCACCTGACCATCGAAGAGAACCTGGAGATGGGCTGCCTGTACCTGAAAGATAGGGCCGAGAAGGAGCGGCGCATGGAGTCGGTCATGGAGCTGTTCCCGGTCCTGCACGATAAGCGCCGCGACATGGCCAGCGCGATGTCCGGCGGCCAGCAGCAGATGCTCGCCCTGGGACGCGGGCTGATGGCCAGCCCCGACGTCCTCCTGCTCGACGAGCCGACCTTGGGGCTTGCCCCCATAGTGGTCAAGGAAGTGTTCAGGATGGTGGCCCTGATCAGCGAGAGGCTCGGCACCACCATCATGGTGGTCGAGCACAACATCAAGGGCGTGCTCGACATCGTGGACCGCGCCTACGTGCTGGACATGGGCCGCGTGGTATTCGAGGGGACTCCCGACTCGGTCCTCGAGACCAACATCCTCACCGAGGTATTCCTGGGCAAGGTCAGCCACGGGGCCGAGGAGTAGCCGGACAGACTAAGGCGCGCGTTAACACTGGGCAGAGCAACGAAAATGAGCGCGACCAAGAAGGCGCTAGCCAAATACGTACCAGCATAGGCTGCCTCCCCTTCCAAATCACAGTTACGGGCCCGCAACACGACGCGCAGAATCGCGAATCTGCGACTCGGCAAAGGTTCCCAGGGCTATAAGGGACTCCTCCTTGGACAGTGTGTGGAGATTCACGAACGTGTCTGGACCCGTAATTTCGCCCTTAAGTATGCTGTGTCTCAGCTCGGACGATATGATTCCTCTGTCCTGCTCAGGAAGGTTGTTGTACTCGGACAGAGCCGTGTCCGACAAGAAGGAAGTAAGGGGCGGAAGCCGCGTGAATTGGATGTCTTGCAGCCTGGCGTCCCATCTAAGCGCTGTGCAAGCCATATGCCTGGACTCCATCGGCAGGGGCCCTGTGCCATACCATTCGCGTTCGAACATATCCTGAAGCTCAGAGTCCAGATTCTCCAGCTTGGCTAGCGCTTGTGGAGAGAGTGAGTCCGAGGGAGAAGGCCATGCGGCTGCGAGGCTGTCGGGCATCACTTCCTGGAATGGGGTCGGCAAGGCCCAAGTGGGCCACACGCCTTGGCTGGGGCCTATCTCACAGACTATGGGCCGGACACCGGACTCCATGGGCAAACGGAGGTCCGCTAGCGCCTCCAAGTCCTTAACCGTGCGGAACTGTCCTAGAAGGCCGTCGACATTGGCGATGGCGTTGGGGCGCCAGTTTGTCGTCTGGACGATCTCAGCCGCCAGCCATTCTTCGACGAATTTCTCCGCCGCCGGCACCTCCTTCATCACCCCTATCGAGTGTTCGGCGAGACCGATGGCCATGATGTCCGGCAGGGCGCCCGGAGCTGCGGCCAATGCCTCTTCCAGCGCCTGTACAAGACCATCGATTTCGTCCGGACGCACTTTCCTGTTGGCCCAGATGAGCTCGAACGCTCGTTTCATCCGGGTGTCCAACGAGTCTAGTCTTGCGAGTCCGGCCTCCGAAAGCGTATCCGCCATCGGCGGGAGGAATACGGCATCGTCTCCGAATTCCATCTTGTATGCCAGGTTGACCATTCCTGCAAGTACCGCCGACGGGGGTGGAGCCTTAGCGGGGTCTTGCCGCGGCCGTTCTTTGAAAGCTTCATCATATCCAAGAAGGACGAACCGCTGGCGCCTGGGGCTCAGGTTCTCGTACTTACTCAGGGCATCAGATGGCAGTATTTCTGCTATCGGCAGAACCTCTTGTGGCAGCTCCCGTAGATAGCGCCGGGCTGTGGTGGGATTCGTCTCCTCAGACTCCTGTCGAAGAGCTTCCCTGTACTCGGCTGGTAGACTTCGGTATTTGGCAAGATCCTCCCCTTCAAGGGCCGCCTCGAACTGCAAAGAGCCGGGCAAGGAGGTTGGCGTGGTGGTTGCAGTGGGCTGCGTTGAACTGCATGCCAATATCCCTAGTAAGCCTACTGTCAATGTGATCAGGAAACACGCCGTCGCTATGGCCGGGTACATCGCATTGTGATTTCCCTACCCGATGTCCGGGTAGTTCAGCGGCTGGCCCGAGGCTCCGGTGTCGTACCGGGTGATGTGCCACCTGCCGATGTTGGCTCCGAGCAGAATGTCCCTGTCCGGCCCGCAGAACGCGATGTTCGTCGGCGCCGCGATCAGGGTCCCCTCGAAGTCCTCGGCTAGTACGTCGATCTCGCCGCCCGGCGTCACCCGGTAGATGATGTCGGGCCTGTACATCGACACGTACAGGTTGCCGTCCGTATCGAATGCCAGGCCGTCGGGTACCGTTCGGGGAAACTCGGCCACCGTCTCATGCTCCCCCGGGCTCCCGTCCGCCTCGATGCGAATGCGGTCCACGCGGGGCGGGTTCACGCTCATGGCGACGTAGAGGTGCTCGCCGTCCGGGCCCATGCACAGCCCGTTGGGGAACTCCCTTGGCCGCCTGTCCCATACCGTGGTCTCACCCCCGGGCCTGACGCGGTAGACCATCCCGTCGTCGTCGTGCCAGCCTCCCGACTCGCACACGTACAGGTTCCCCGCTGCGTCGAAGGCGGGGTAGTTCGGCACCCGGAACGGCTCGTCGGCAGTGCCGCTCGAATACACGGACACGTCGCCGCCCTGGGTGATCTTCATCACCGCGCCGTTGCCGATGTCGCAGGCGTAGACGTTGTGATGGGCGTCCAGCGCCATCCCCAGCAGGAAGCCGCCCGTGTCCGCGACCTGCGTAACCTCTTGCTTCTCGATGTCTATCCGGTAGAGCTGGCCCGCCTCGCCGCCCGCGTAAGCGTATCCGTCCAGCCCCCAGGCTATCCCCTCAGCGTGGTCCAGCCCCTCCACCAACACCGATACCTGTGTGTCATTGTCCAGAAGACTCATGGCTCCTCGACCTCTCTCCCTTCTCCCCGAGGGGGAAGGTCAGGATGGGGGCTCTCGACCTCTTTCCCTTCCCCCCGAGGGGGAAGGTTAGGATGGGGGCTCTCGACGACGCCCGGCTGACCGCCCCTACTAGGGCTCCAGCATGAAGCCGTTGTTCAGGAACGCCCCGTCGATGGGGATGGCCGTGCCGCTGATGTGGGCCGACCTGTCGCTGCACAGGAACAGCACCAGGTCGGCGACCTCCTCCGGGTAGGCCTCCCTCCCTGCCGGCATCCTCTTCAGCCGCTGCTCCCTCAGCTCCGGTTCGCGCTTGTAGACCAGTTCGGTCATGGGAGAGAGCACCATGCCGGGGCAGACGGCGTTGACGTTGATGCCGTACTGTGCCCACTCCAGCGACAGCACACCGGCGAGGCCGATCAGCCCGGCCTTGGCGGGGCTGTATGAGCCCCGCTCGGGCACCGGGGCCGTCGCGGCGACCGACGACATGAACACCACGCGCCCGCCCTCGCCTTGTTCCACCAGGTGCCTGCCGACGGCCTTGCTGAACAGGAACGCCCCCGTCAGGTGCGTATCCAGCACGCTGCTCCAGTCCTGCGCCGAGAGCTCCAGCACAGGGGCCTTGATGTTGTTTCCGGCGCAGTGGACCAGGAAGTCCACCCGGCCGAAGCGGTCGATGGTCCTCCGCAGGGCGTCCTCTACTGACGGCTCTGAGGCTACCTGCACTTCGACCCCGATGGCCTGGCCGCCAAGCTCCACAACCTCGGCGGCGGTCTTCTCGGCGCGATCGCCGTCCATGTCGGCCACCGCCACACCCACCCCCTCGGTTGCGAACGCCCGGCTCACCGCCGAGCCGATGCCCCCCGCTCCTCCGGTCACGATGGCCACCTTGCCGTCCATCGCCGCCCTCCCTCCGGTGCTGTGGCGCAATATACGCCGCACCCAGATGCCAGTCAAACGCGCGGGTGTTGCCCGGAGGGCACGTCGTCCAGGCTCCTTGGCCTCTACGGCGGTGCGGCGCCCCAAGAGGACGACGTTAAGCTGACCGCAGCCTTGAAGAGTGGCAGGAAGGCCCCTATAATCTAGCCATATAGTCTAGCCGGAGCAGATCATGGTTGAGTGGTCATTGCAGGACGCCAAGAACCGGTTCAGCGCAGTTGTGAACGCCGCTCTATCCGGTGAACCTCAAACCGTCACCCGGAGGGGCTCTCCCGCCGTCGTGGTACTGGCCGTCGAGGAATATCAGCGGCTCTGCCAGGCCGAGAAGGTCGGCGCGCCGAACTTCATAGAGCACCTTCTCGCCATACCCAAGGGCGGCCCGGAAGACCTGCTCGATAGTGCCCCGCTGAAACTTCGCGACGTGGAGTGGTGATGTATCTGCTGGACACCAACGTGGTCTCTGCCCTGCGCCGCCCGGAACGCCACCCTGCACCAGTCCTGTGGCTTAAGGGCCAGAGGCCATCCGACGTGTACCTAAGCGTCGTAACGCTTGGAGAAATAGAGAGGGGCATCGTCCAGCAGAAGGCACTGGACCCGGATTTCGCCCTCGATCTTGCCACGTGGTTCGAACAGACCCTGACATGGTTTGCAGATCGCATCTTGCCGGTGGATGCAACCACGTCCCGGCGCTGGGGCCGCCTCTCGGCATCCGTGGGCAATCAGGATATCGATCTGCTCATCGCTGCCACAGCCCTGGAGCATGGCCTCACCGTCGTCACCCGGAATGTGCGTCACTTTGTTCGTACCGACGTGGAGGTGCTCAACCCCTTTGATGATGACGACGGGGCCTCTGATGAGGCCCGGGGTGATGGGCACTGAGTAGTTGAGCCGGGCCCATTTGGGGAAAAGCCTCCTTCCGCCTCTTCCATCGATCTCAGACTGCTGTACGTGTCGGATGGACTGTACAATAGTCCCCATGTCGCGCGTCATGCTCTCCGCCCGGCGGGGTCGGCTCCCCAGAACGGAGCCTGCGTCGCCGGGTCGTTTCGTGAACAGATCAACGCTGCTCCGCCAGCCATTCGGCGATGGCGTGGCCCGCTAGTGACGACCCGCATCCCCCTGCCCAGGACATTCTGGGCGTTCAGGAACCCCAGCTACCGCTTCCTGTGGCCGGCCAACTTCATCGCTTACGCCTCTAGGTGGATGCAGATGACCCTGCTGGGGTGGTTTGTGCTGGTCGAGACGGACTCGCCCTGGCTGGTCGGCCTCGTGGGGTTCTTCGGCATGATCCCGATGTTCGTCCTGGGGATCCTGGGCGGCGTCCTCGCAGACTCGATGGACCGCAGACGCCTCCTGCTGACCACGCAGGCGGCAGCTCTCATGTCGCTGGTGTCGCTGTCCACGCTCATGGTCCTCGACCTGGCCGTCTATTGGCATGCCTACCCGGCGATACTCGTGATGGGTATCGCCTGGGCGCTGGACATGCCGTCGAGGCGGTCCCTGATACACGACCTCCTGGGCAGGAGGCGCGTGACCAACGGCGTCGCCCTGGACTCCATGGGCATGAGCGCCAGCATGATGATCGGCCCCGCGACCGCCGGCGCGCTCATCGACAGGATCGGCGTAACGGGCGGCTACCTGGTGGTGACAGCACTGTCGATGACCTCCATACTGCTGCTGTCGAGGCTGACGACCGGGCCGACACGCTCGGAGCAGCAGCCCTCTGGCATAATGAGCAACCTTGTCGACGGCCTCCGCTACGTGGCCGGACACTCGGCCCTCAGGGCGATGGTGCTGATTACCGTCCTCGCGAATCTGCTGCTCTTCCCTTACATGCACATGGTCCCCGTCATGGCCCGCGAGGTGCTCGAAGTGGGCCCCACCCTCATGGGGCTGCTGCAGGCGGCTCCCGGCATGGGCTCGTTTGCGGGAGCCGTTGGAATCGCCTCCCTTACAAGACTGACCCATCACGGCCGGCTCATGCTGGCCGGCACGCTGACCGCGTTCGCCGCGCTGCTCGTCTTCTCGCAGTCGACGGTCTACGCCTTCTCGCTGCCGACGCTCCTGGTCATGGGCATCGGGCAATCCGGGTTCGGCTCGATGCAGGCGGCCATGACCATGCTCCTGGCCCCCAAGGAGATGAGGGGCAAGGCCCTCGGCGTGGTGAGCTTGGCGATAGGCTCAGGCCCGTTCGGCGCGCTGATCGTGAGCTCGATAGCCAACGAGTACGGGCCCGCCCCGGCCATTGCCGCCATCGCCATAGCGGGCATGGTCTCGGTCGGCCTGGTCGGCATATCCATGCCCGCTATCCGTGCCCGAATCTCATAGTTTCCGGGTGTGCAGGCGGCCTCCCGGGCCGTTGACCGCCTGCCCGGCGAGCCATATAATGCCTCTGGGAGTCTCACCCATGCACAAGTCCACCGCCTGCTGGAGCTAAATGGGAATTCCAGACGATCGCCCCCATGACGAGTGTGGCGTTGTCGGAGTCTATACCCCAAACGAGCAGGCGGCGCGCGAGGCCTTCTTCGGGACCTACGCCCTGCAGCACCGCGGCCAGGAGAGCGTGGGCATCGCCAGCGCGGACGGCGGGCAGATCAGGCGCCACACCGCCATGGGCCTCCTGGTACAGGGCTTCCAGGAGAACGACCTCCAGCGGCTGACCGGCCACATCGCCATCGGCCACACCCGGTACTCCACCACGGGCAGCAACCTCATCCAGAACGCCCAGCCCATGACCGCCTACGGGCCCGGGATCGAGATCGCCGTCGGGCACAACGGCAACCTCGTGAACGCCGTCGAGCTGCGGGAAGAGCTCGAGGGCTGGGGCATCGAGTTCCAGACCTCGAGCGATACCGAGGTGCTGGCGAGCATCATCGCCAACGCGCCCGCCAACAACTGGCCCGACCGCATCGCTTACGCCATGAGGCGGGTCCGCGGCGCTTACTCCATGGTGGGCCTGACGCGCGATTTCCTGCTGGCGATCAGGGACCCGCTGGGGGTGCGCCCCCTCTGCATAGGAAAGCTGAACGGAGACGGCTGGGTCTTCGCCTCCGAGAGCTGCGCCCTGGACCACATAGGCGCGGACTTCATCAGGGAAGTGGAGCCCGGCGAGGCGATCATCGTCGACGAGAACGGGCTTCGCACTCTCTACAAGCGCGCTACCAACGGCCGCAAGGCCTCCTGCGTCTTCGAGCACATCTACTTCGCCCGGCCAGACAGCGTCATAGACGGCAGGCTCATATACGCCAGCCGGATGGAGATGGGCAGGGAGCTTGCCCGTGAGCACCCGGTCGACGCCGACATGGTCATCGGAGTGCCCGACTCGGCGACCGCGGCTGCGGCAGGGTACTCCCAGCAGTCCGGCATACCCTACGGTGACGGGCTGGTCAAGAACAGGTACGTGGGCAGGACCTTCATCCTCCCGGACCAGCGCCTGCGAGACCTCGGCGTGCGCACCAAGCTCAACCCCTTGCCCGACATGATCAGGGGCAAGAGGCTCGTGGTTGTCGAGGACAGCATAGTGCGGGGCACGACGAGCGTTCCCGTGGTCAATCTTCTGCGAAAGGGCGGGGCCAGCGAGGTGCACCTCAGGATCTGCGCTCCGCCCATCATGCACCCATGCCAGCTAGGCATCGACATGCCGACCCGCAGGGAGCTGATCGCCTCCAGCAACAGCGTCGACGAGATATGCGCCATCCTGGGCGCGGACAGCCTCGGTTACCTGAGCCACGACGGCCTGGTGAAGGCTGTGGACCTGGCCGAGAACCGCATCTGCTCCGCTTGCTTCACGGGCAACCATCCGTTCCCGGTCCAGCTCGAGATGGACAAGCTGGCCCTGGAGGTGTAGCCGGCGCTCATGCCCGGTCCCGCTCCACACACCTATAGGGAAGCCGGCGTCGACAGGGACGCGGCGGCCGAGTTCATCAGGCGTGTCAAGCCCATTGCCGAGCGCACCCACGGCGCTGAGGTGCTGGCGGGTCCCGGGGGCTTCGGCGCGCTCTTCAGTCCCGCCGGCTTCGACGACGCCGTGCTCGTCTCCAGCACCGACGGCGTGGGCACCAAGCTCAAGCTCGCCATCGCCATGTCCCGCTACGACACCATCGGCGAGGACCTGGTCAACGCCTGCGTCAACGATGTCATCGTGTCCGGCGCAAGGCCCCTATTCTTCCTCGACTACATCGCCGTCGGCAGGCTCGACCCCGACGTGCTCGAGTCCATAGCCGCCGGCATGGGCCGGGCGTGCGAGGTGTCCGGCTGCGCGCTGATCGGCGGCGAGACCGCGGAGCTGCCCGGCATGTACGCAGAGGGAGACTTCGACCTGGCCGGGTTCGCGGTCGGCGCGGTCGAACGCAAGGACATCCTCGACCCGTCGACCGTCGAGGCGGGCGACGTGCTCGTCGGGCTGCCGTCCAACGGCCTGCACACGAACGGCTACTCGCTAGTGAGGGCTGCGCTGGGCCTGGACGATGACCCCGCGCCGCTCTACGAGACGTACGACGAGCTCGGCGGCTCTCTCGGCGATGCACTGCTCGCGCCCCACACCGCCTACTGGCCTGTGGTCGAGGGCCTGGGCGGACTCGTGAAGTCGATGGCGCACGTCACGGGCGGGGGTCTCATCGAGAACGTGCCCAGGGCGCTCCCGTCCGGGACCGGAGCGGCATTCGACACGTCGACGTGGCCGCTGCCGCCGGTATTCCCACTCTTGCAGGAGCTCTGCGGGGTCGACGTCGACGAGATGTACCGCGTATTCAACATGGGCCTGGGCATGGTCCTCGTGTGCGGGCCGGAGCACGCGGACGCCGTGCTCGCGGCGGCCCCCGGGGCGGGGATAGTAGGCGAGGTAACTCCCGCAACCGTAGACGGGCGGGTTACCATTCAGTACACGGGACTCTAGGACGAGGGTGTGATTCAGCCGAAGATGGCCCGGCGCAGTGTGTCGTTCAGCCGTGTCTGCCAGCCAGGTCCACCCCGTCGGAAGTGCGCCGTAATGTCTGCGTCGAGCCGTATTGTTACGCGCTCCTTCGCCGCGGAATCCCGTGTACCGCGCGTCCTGCTCCAACGCTCCACGAATTCAGGATGCACCTCGCTTGCGGGGCGCATTTGCGAGAAGTCCTCTTTCGTGAGCTCCCACGTGTCCGCGTCAGCGGCAATGCCGGCTTGGATCGCGGCCTCTTCGCCATACTCCGCGGCAATCTCTTCGAAGGTCATCCTTGTTCGGTCAGTCGGGTTGGTCATAGTCCCTCGCCTCCTGCCTGCTGGCCCTTCTCAGACTGATGACGCGCATAGTGTCTCCACGCATAGTATAGACAACAACGTGAAGTCGTTCGCCTAGGTAGCTGGTGGCTATGAATCTCATCTCTCCGTGTCGTTCGCTGGTCCTAGTGGAGACTCTATGCCAATCGAATGCTTCAATGGCTGTGAAGTCAATGCCGTGCTTCGTGCGGTTGGCCCGACGCTTAGCTTCGTCCCATTCGTACAGCGTGTCCATTGTGCGTACGACCCGAAAGAGTTGTCAACATACTATACTTGGCACTCATCTCAATGAAAGAGGATCCTGCTTGTGAAGGCACTTCTCAGCGCATCGGACAGGACTGGACTTATAGACTTCGCTCAGGCGCTGCACGGCGCGGGCTTCGAGCTGGTCAGCACCGGCGGCACGGGTGGCGCGATAGCCGAAGCCGGCCTCCCTGTGCAGGAGGTGGCGGAGCTTACAGGCTTTCCCGAGATACTCGACGGTCGCGTCAAGACCCTCCACCCTAAGGTGCACGGCGGCATCCTCGCCCGCCGCGACCTCGACTCCCACGCGGCTGAGCTGGACCGGCACGACATAGGAACGATAGACCTCGTGGCGGTGAACCTCTACCCGTTCGTGGAGACTGTCACGACGCCGGGCACGACGCTGGGGGACGCGCTCGAGAACATCGACATAGGCGGGCCGACTCTGCTGAGGGCCGCGGCCAAGAACTTCCCTCACGTGATCGTGGTGGTCGACCCGGTCGACTACGGCTGGCTCACGGAGCGTCTCGCGGCCAAGGAGCCCGTGACGCGGGATGAGAGGCGAGCGCTCGCCCAGAAGGCGTTCCAGCACGTCGCCCTCTACGACACGGCGGTTTCTCACTACCTGCGCGGCGACTCCGGCGACATGCCCGAGGCCGTAACCCTGGGCTACGAGCGGGCGGCGGCGGTCCGGTACGGCGAGAACCCGCACCAGCAGGCAGCGGTCTATGCGGACCCCCTGTCGACCGGCGGGATCGTGCGAGCCGAGCAGCTCCTGGGCCCGGAGCTCTCCTACAACAACTTCCTGGACGGCGAGGCTGCATGGCGGGTCGTGTCGGACTTCCCCGAGCCCGCCGCCGTGGTGGTGAAGCACAACAACCCGTGCGGGCTGGCTATCGACGTCGACCAGGTGGCAGCCTACCGCAAGGCCTACGAGGGCGACTCTATGTCGGCCTACGGCGGCATAGTCGCCTTCAACAGGACCCTCACCGGGGCTGCGGCCAGGGCCATGCGCGGCGTCCTGTACCACGTCGTGATCGCCCCCGACTTCGAGCGTGAGGCGCTGGAGATACTGAAGAGGCGCAAGCAGGCCCGGGTGCTGCGCGTCGCGCCCGCGAACGGCCCCGGGGAGAAGCTGGACGTCCGTCGCGTGTCCGGCGGCGCGCTGCTGCAGATGGCCGACGAGATTCCCGTCGAGCCAAGGTCCTGGGTGGCGAAGTCGAAGCGCCAGCCGACCGGAGAGGAGCTGTTGGACCTCGCATTCGCGTGGCGGGCCGCCGCTCACGTCAAGTCCAACGCCATCGTCCTTGCCAGGGATTCGGCCCTCGTGGGGATGGGCGCGGGCCAGCCGAACAGGGTGACGAGCGTACACCTCGCACTGCGCGTGGCGGGCGGCAAGGCAAGGGGGTCCGTGCTGGCCTCCGACGCCTACTTCCCGTTCGCCGACGGGATAGAACTGGCGGCCAAGGGCGGCGTGACGGCGGTAGCGCAGCCCGGCGGCTCGCTCCGCGACGACGACGTTATCGAGGCCGCCGACATGCTTGGCCTGGCCATGGTCTTCACGGGGACGCGGCACTTCCGCCACTGAGGCGCACGTTGGCCAAGTCGCTGGAGATAGTCCTGCCCGTACTCAATGAGGAGCGCTCGCTGCGAGCCAGCACCCTCCGCCTGCACGAGTTCCTTGCGGCGAATCTGAGCAGCTACGACTGGCGAGTCCTCATCGCCGACAACGGCTCCACCGACTCCACCCCCGACGTGGCAGGGCAGCTCGCCCGCGACTACGACCGGGTCGGCTACGTGAGGCTGGAGCAGCGAGGGCGTGGGCGCGCCCTCAAGCGAGCGTGGCTCGAGAGCGGAGCAGACATCCTCGCCTACATGGACATCGACCTCTCGACAGACCTGGGTGCCGTCGACAGGCTCGTGGGGTCGGTTGAGTCGGGCGGCTACGCCCTCGCAATCGGGTCGAGGCTGAGGCCGGATTCGGTGGTCATAGGCCGCTCCCCTCTCAGGGAGTTCTTATCGAGGGGCTACAGCCTCCTGTTCCGGTCCATGTTCTTCACCGGCTTCCGGGATGCCCAGTGCGGATTCAAGGCCATCTCGCGGGGCGCAGCCCAGGACCTCCTCCCCCTAGTCAGGGACACCACGTGGTTCTTCGACACGGAGCTGCTGCTGCTCGCGGAGAGGAACGGCTACGCCATCGACGAGATTCCCGTGCGGTGGACCGACGACCCCGACAGCCGCGTGAGGATAGTCCGCACTGCCTGGGGCGACCTCAAGGGGCTGCTGCGGCTCAGGTTCGGCGGACTGCGCCGCGCATCGAAGGAGCTGGCCCGCAGGTAGCCTCGCCTACCCTACGAGCGACCGCGGGTTCGTCTTCACCACCGTCGTCACGTCCTCCGGGGGCATGCCCGCGTTCAGCAGTTCGGCTATGGCCATCCGCATCCCCTCGGCGGGCGGCGGGTTCATCCACTGCCCGAAGTCCGAGGTCACCACGCACCGCTCCGGCCCAAGCTCGCCAATCAGCGACGCCACCTCCGCAGGGGTGGTCCGCCCCCGGGACGGCATGCAAGACAGGAAGGAATGCTCCACGTAGGCCCCGAGCCTCGTCATCTCCACGAGCTCTTCCGTCGTCGACCAGTGTGTGGGGTGAGTCGCGATCAGGCGCGCGATGCCCATGTCCTTTGCGGCTTGGAAGAGCAGGATGGCCTCGGACGGCGAGACGTGCCCCGAGGCGACTGCCATGTCGTGGCTCCTCGCCGCCTCCAGGACGGCGGTCGCTTCAGGGACGAGCTTCCCGTCGGACGCTATCGCAATCCCGGCCCGCCCGCCTTGCTGAGTGGTGAAGTGGTGCGCGCTGAAGGTCGGCATCCAGACGACGCCCGCACCCGTCTTCGCGGCGGCCTCCACGGCGTGGACGTTCAGCCCGCCGACCTCGACGTTCAGCGCCACCGCACCCACGACGGTCAGACCGGGGTAGACGCGGGTCAGCAGCTCGGCGACCGGCCCGGTGGGGTAGTGGTGCGACTTCAGGACGAACCCCGCCATGCCCGCTTCCTGGGCCCGCCGGGCCGTGTCCAGCGCATCGAGCCGGAGGCCGTCCTCAGGGTCGGGGCGAGAGTGGACGTGAAGGTCCCAGGAACCCGCCAGTATCTCGTCGACGATGTCGGTGTGGCCGCTAATGTGACCCCTCAGCCGCCCGCGTACTCCGGGTCGCCCTTGTCGCGGAAGCCGTAGTACTCGCGCTCCGGCCCGTGGTAGTAATGCAGGCGCAGGTCGCCCTGGATCTCGTCTATCTCCTCCAGGTCCCCCGGCGTGAGGGTCCAGTCTCCCGCCCGCGCGTTCATCCGGGCCTGCTCCGGCGTGCGGATGCCGACGATGCTGGACGCTACGGCAGGGTGGGCGACCGGCCAGGCCAGGGCAAGCTGCGCGAGGTCGCGCCCGCTGTCCCGGGCCCACGCGTCCAGTCTCTGCCCGACCTCGTATGTTCGGGCGAAGCGGGTGCCCTGGTAGTCCTCCCAGTCGTGCCGCTGGTCGTCCTCGTCGAACCGGTGGCCGGGCCTGTACTTCCCGGCGAGCAGTCCCTTTGCCAGCACGGAGTGGGCTATGACGCCTACGCCGTGCTTCTCGCACTCGGGCAGCACGGTCTCCTCCGCGTCCCGGAACAGCATGTTGTACCTGGGCTGCGAGCTGTGTATCCGGGTGTGCCCGGCGGCCTCGGCGGTCTGCGCCGCCGTGAAGTTCGAGATTCCGAAGTAGCGGACCTTCCCCGCTTTCCGGTGGCGGACGAACCTGTCCAGGGTCTCCTCGACGGGGTATGCGGGCCAGGGGCTGTGTATCTGGTACAGGTCGATGCGGTCCGTGCTCAGCTTGCGAAGGCTGTTCTCCAGGGCCTCGTCGATCTGGTCGGGCGAGTGGTCCGCCCGGGACAGCTTGGTCGCCAGGAACACCTCGTCCCGCCTGCCCTCCAGGCCCTTGCCCAGCAACTCCTCCGCGTTCGCATAGCCCTCGGCCGTGTCGATGAACGTCAGGCCCGCGTCGAGGGCGGCGTGTATGGTCGATATGGCCTGGGACTCGGGGATTGCCCCGAAGCCGCCGCCTATCGGGAACGTCCCGAAGCACACGACGGGTACCGGGGGGCCGCCCTTGCCAAGAGGAAGCGTCCGCATCGGTCAGCTCAGGCCGTCACGGCGTAAGTGTTCAGAGTTGAGGGAAGGTGGCATGGCCTCTTCCCCCTGAGTAGACCTTTGAACAACCTGTTATTGCGAGCCCATATAGTCGTCGTTCCTGCGGAGGCAGGAACCCAGAGGGGCGAGGGGAGGGGTCTTCTCCCCGGCGCCACTGCGTTACGCAAAGGTCTCCCGAGGGGGAAGATTGAGCCTGTCCTGAGCCTAGACGAGGGGATGGGGGCTCTCGCCCTTCCAAAGAGCCTGTCCTGAGCGCTGTCGAAGGGCAAAGCCGTCCATGTCACAACGGTTGTGGTACTGCGGATCACTGGCCGACCGGCTCGCCCTTGAGGGCCTGCTCCCACCTGAAATTGAGGATCATGACGTCCCAGATCTCGCCGAAGTCGAGGCTATCCCGTTGCTCCCAGTCCACCCCTTCAGCAACGTCCTTGGTCATCCTGGTCTTGAAGGTGATGGCCCAGGAGAGCGCGGCGGGTCCGATCGGGTGGCGTCCGAGAGCTGCCCCATAGCCGG
Source organism: Dehalococcoidia bacterium (assembly GCA_965116315.1). GTDB lineage: Bacteria > Chloroflexota > Dehalococcoidia > Lucifugimonadales > CAJWER01. The sequence goes on along the minus strand of OZ220672.1, from coordinate 2,156,072 downwards.
AAATCTCGACCAGCGACAGCATGTCGCACCCCGAGTTGAACAGGCCGTTGTACGCCTCTCGCATCCACAGGTCGACGCTGGCCTTCTTCTCGAACACCCCGCCGTGATCGTCGCCGTTGAACTCGATCACCAGGCGGATGCCCCTGGTGGGGCGGTGGTCGCGGGCCGTCGGATCGATTGGCGTGCCTCCCAGCTCGGTGATCCTGGGCTTCTTCTCCTCGTACGCCGTTTCGCCGGCGAACATCGCCTTTGCCATCGTCACTAGTGTGGCCTTCTGGTCGTCGATCGATGCGCCTGAAGCGCAGCCGGCCAGGCCGGTGAACTGGTCGAACGGGAAGACGGCCGCCGCGGCTGCCGCTGCATCCTCGGGCGACAGCTCCTCGACCACCTCCGTCGCCGCCTCGGGTTCCGGTGTCGCGGTGGGCTCCTCGGCCTTTGGCGCGGCGGTAGGAGCGACGGTCGCCGCAGCCTGGGGTGCAGCCGTGGGCGCCGCGGGGGCCGCGGTTGGTACAGCCGTGGGCTCCGGTTCCGGCGCGGGCTCCGGCTCGGAGCCGCCCGAGCAGGCCGCCAGCAAAACTGCGGCAAGCAGGAGAGCGAGAGCGAGCGGCGCGCTTTTCCTTGATGCGGTCAGTATGGCTACCATCCTTAAACCCCTCCGGCGGTCTGTAACTGCCTCAGAGCGGGCCCTCACCACCAGGTCGTACCTGCGTGTACCTGTCCTGGGAGGCCGCCCTGCAGCCCTGGCGGGCTGGCCGCCATTGTAGCAGGTAATCCCGGGGCGCCGGGGGCTGGCCTCACGGGGCGTCCCAGTGCCCCGCGTCCCTCCGCCGGTAGCGTGTCCCGCCCGTTTGATTGTAGAATGGTGCCCGCTTCAGGCCATCGACCGTTTTGGTCCCGGCCGGAGGCAATACCGCAGGTAGGCCAGATCGCCATGAAAAGATCATATGGATTCCTCGCATCCCTAGTCGCCATTACCGCTGTCGGGCTGCTGGCCGCGTGCGGTTCGGGCGATGAGGAGACCGTCGAGCCGTCCGGGATCGAAAGCACAGCGGCCGAGAAGACCGCCGTTGCCCAACCGGCCGACACACCGGTCGCCAGGCGAACTCCCGTGCCCGCACCCAAGGAGCCCGCAGTGAAGCGTTACGACAGTTACCCCGCCATGACCATAGACCCCGACAAGTCCTACACCGCCACCTTCGAGCTGGAGAAGGGCGGAGAGTTCGAGGTAGAGCTCTACGCCAAGGAGGCCCCGAAGACCGTCAACAGCTTCGTATTCCTGGCGCGCGACGGCTTCTACGACGGCGTCACCTTCCACCGCGTCATCCAGGACTTCATGGCCCAGGGCGGCGACCCAACCGGCACGGGCAGCGGGGGGCCGGGGTACAGCTTCGAGAACGAGGTGAGCCTCGAACGGAGACACGACACCCCGGGCACACTCTCGATGGCGAACTCCGGCGGCGCCGCGACGAACGGCAGCCAGTTCTTCATCACCTTCATTCCCACGCCATTCCTCGACGGCTATGAAGCGGACGGCACCCCGAAGGACTGCTCCCAGAGGGGCGTGTCCTGCCACACCGTGTTCGGCCGCGTCGTGGAGGGCATGGATGTCGTCAACTCGATATCGCTGCGCGACCCGCAGACGGCCAGGACACCGGGCGACGCCATCAAGACGATCACCATCACCGAGGAGTAGCGCGGCTCCTCTCCGCGAGAAGTCCCTCAGACGCAAAGGGGACCGCCCAAGCCGGGCGCTCCCCTTTGTCTAGCCGTTATCGGTTGTCAGTAGTACGCCGGTCAGTCCGCGCTGGCTGCTTCTGGCACGCCGGCGCCCTCGATCAGCCCCGGAGCCTCGGTGAGGAAGGTGTAGAGCTTTCCGCGTGCACCGATCCACGTCCTGTTCTGGACCACAGCGTGGTCGATGAGCGGCTGGTTGTTGACGCGAACCGTGGACTGGCTGCTCCTGTCCTTGAAGACGTGAATCTCGTTCCCGGAGAACTTGAAGGCCACGTCTTCGAGCCCGGGTATGCCGAGCTCCGCGCCCCTCACGTGGCTCCGCCGGAATATGGCGGCAAACGCATCCCGCCTGATTGCTGAGAAGTCCACGAGGCGCTCGTCCCTGTCACCGTATATGTACCCGTACGGGCGCGTCTGCATCAGGAAGGAGATTCCAACCCCGGCCGCAACTGCCAGGATGGGCAGGAGGACCAGCAGGGCGATCCACTGGGGCGACGCCGCCGGCTCCGGCGTTGCAGCATCGGGCTCAGGGACTGCGACTACTGGCTGGACCGCTGGCTCCACCGCCGCGGGCTGCACCGCCGGCTCGACTGCTGCGGGCTGCACGGCGATGGTATTCTCGGCCGGCGGGGCAGCGACCGGAGCCTGCGAGCCCCCCGACCTCAGCACGACCATCTCGGAGAGCTTGGAGAACATGGCGCCTCCAAACTCCGCGTTCAGCTGCAGGGCGATGGAGTAGGTGCCGGGTTCCGACACGGTCAGGAATACGTCGTAGTCCCAGGCCGGCCCATCGCCGAACAGGCTCCTGGCGACGATTTCGACATCGGCCTCCGAGCCAGGGGCCGCGTTGACGACGGGAATCAGCGCCTCGGCAGGCACCGCGTAGGGTGTGCTGTCGATGTGGACGAGCACGTCCGCGACGTGGGTCCGCTCCCCGGCCGCCAGCTCGCCGACGTCGAGGCTCTCCACCAGGATGCTCGGGTACGCTTCGGACCGGAAGGTCGCGAAGGAAGTCAGGCTGTAGTTGAAGTCCGCCCAGTAGAGCTCCGTCTCCACGTCGTAGTCTCCGGTCGCGGACAGGGCCGGAAGCTGGGTCGAGAACATGCCGTCGCCCGCAGCCTGGTCCGCGCCGACACCGTCGTCGTGCAGCTCGAGCTTGAAGCTGGAGCCGTCGGGAGCGGTGACGTTCGCCACGATCTGCGCGTCATCCAGCTGGACCACGCGGTCGCCCTCGGCGATGTAGGCCACGACGGTTGCCGGCTCCCTCAGCGGCACTGTTCCAAGAGGCTGCAGCACAATCCTGTAGGAATTGCTGGAGTGGTCCCAGACCGAGACATTGCCGTCTATGCCGCGTCCTTCGATCTTCCAGTGTCCCGGCAGCGGGTCTTCGATCTCCCACACTACGGCGTTGGGCGTCTCCTGGACCCTGTAGACGGTGCGCTCTTCGGAAACGGGGAAGCCTGTCGGATCGCTGAGCTGGAAGGAGCCCTCCGCGGAATCCCTGAAGATGAAGATCGAGGCGGTGCTCGTTCCAGGCGCAATGCTGACTACGGAGCTCATGATCTCGTAGGGCGTCAGGGTCCTGCTGCCTACCTCGGTCAACGTGCCGCGGGCCTGCTGGCCGAGCACGACGTGGGCGGCGGCGGTGAGGCCCACGTGGGTGGTCAGGTCCACCATCTGGCCCCCGGAGGCTGAAGCGATCTGGTTCAGGAAGCCCCTCGCCGAATTCGAGGCGCCCGGAAGGCTGACTCCGCTCACGTTCCAGCCCTGGTTCGCCATCCTTGCGACGATGGGCTTGATGCTGGAAGAGAGGCTGTTGAAGTCGTTGTGCGGTGAGTCTCCGACCAGCAGGTAGATGTCCGACCCTGCTGCTGCCCGTTCCTCTGAGAGGGCGGCATGAGTCTCGCTCAAGGCCTTGTCGAGCCCGTCGGACCGGATGGTGACCGGCCACCGCAGGATCGCGTCAAAGTCGGCCCGGGCCTGGTTGTAGGCAGGATCCGTCGGCCGGTATGGCCCGACGAAGTGCGTGGCGTCGTCAGTCACCATGAGCATGAACAGGTCGTCGCCCTGCAGCGTATCGAGAAGCCCCAGGAAGGAGATCGCGAGATCGGCTGCGTCTTCAGACGAGCGGGCCGAGTAGCCGTCGACTATGACCGTGGTGATCGGCCGCGAGAAGCTCACGTCAGCGGACACGTCCTGGGCCGAAGCCCACTGCGTGCCGGCGAGGAGAGCCAGTACCAAGATGATGATTGCCGGGCGCCTTGCTTTTTCCATGAGAAACCTCCGCGTGGTGACAGGCTAGCCCTATCTTGGAAAAATAGTCAACTATGTTCTATCCATAGTTTTGACTTTGTTTCAAAAGTTGGGCCCCGCCGCCGGTGGCTGCCCGCCCGCGAGAAATTCCCTGCTTTAAGAAAGCTACTCGCGTTGAAACAGGGCCATTGTTGCTATAGAGTACGACGTACATACGATTGTTATGCTCCGTCTAAACACTTGTCACCTACAAGAGTGGCAGGCGCGATAGTCCATTCGACGGGGGTGGGGTTTTGTTCATCCTGGCTGCCATCAAGCGAATCGAGAGTCACGTCGTTGGCAGGACCCTGGCCGGGTTCCTGGCCCTTCTCCCGCTCATTGTCACGATCGTAATCATCCTCGTCATCATCGGGCACACGGACAACGCGGTCGAGCCCTTCGTCGATGGCGGGCCGCTGGACTTTCCAGGCTTTGGGCTGCTGGCGCTGATTGCCATCTGCTATGCCATCGGGCTGGCCATCTCTACGATGCCCGGTCGAAAGTTCATGGAGCTCAAGAGCGCGATACTGAACCACATCCCTATCGTCAGCACCATCTACGGTGTGTCCGAGAAGGCGATGCGGGCCCTCACGTCACAACAGCACTTCAGCCGGGTCGTCTTCGTGGAGTGGCCCCGGGAAGGTTCTGTCGCAATAGGGTTTGTGACGGGTTCGCTCCATGCCCCCGATCGAGACGAGCCGATAGTCATCGTCTACATCCCAACGGTCCCCAACCCAACCTCGGGCAACATAGCCTTCGTGCCGGAGGGGGAGATCCTGGAAACCGATCTGACGGTCGAGGACGCCATGAAGCTGGTCTTCTCCGGGGGAATCGTGCTTCCCGAAGAGATCGCCCTGATCGGGTCAGGGCTCAAGAACAGGGATGGCTCCAAGTTCGTCGGACGGTTCCTGGGAAGCAGCTCAGGATAGACGAGGAGCTGGAGTGGCGGGACAGCCGGGCGACGCAGGCTTCAGATATTGAACCCCTGGAATAGAGAGAGACGCGGCCCGCTGGGGCATGTTTCGGTACTCGACCTGACCGTCAACGTCCCCGGGCCGTTCTGCTCGACCATCCTTGGCGATCTCGGCGCCCGGGTCATCAAGGTAGAGCCTCCCGGCGGCGACCCGCTCCGCCACAGCCCCGGCATCTGGGCCAGCATCAACCACGGCAAGGAGAGCATCGCCCTCGACCTGAAGACCGCCGGAGGGAAGCAGGTGCTCCGCCGGCTGGCCGCTCAGGCCGACATACTCCTTGAGGGTTGGCGGCCAGGCGTGTCGGCGCGGCTTGGAGCGGACTACGCCACCTTGTCTGAGGACAATGCTGGCCTGGTCTACTGCTCCATCTCCGGGTTCGGGCAAGCAGGACCCTGGCGCGACAGGCCGGGACACGACGTCAACTACCTGGCGCTCAGCGGCTACATGGGGCTCCAGTCACAGGTCGAGTCTCGGCCATGGCCCCCAGCGGTCCTTTTCTCCGACCTCGTTTCGGGACTCTACGCGGCGATAATGACCCTGGCCGCCCTGGCCGGCCGGAGCGTTTCGGGCGAGGGGGAGTACATAGATCTCTCGATGACCGACGCCGCCCTGGCGCTCATGGGGCTCGAAGTCGGCAGGGCCAACGACCCCGCCGAGGACGGGCGAAGCCCAAACGTCACCTTCATCCCCCACTATGGGCTCTTCCCGTGCGCCGATGGGCGGTGGCTCAGCCTCGGCATAGTCCACGAGGACCACTTCTGGGACAGCTTCTGCCGCGTGGCGGAACTCGAAAACCTGGCAGGCATGGACCTGGACGAGAGGCTGGGGAAGTCGGCGTCGATTCAAGCGGCGCTCGCGGATGTCTTTCCCACCAGGTCCGCGGCGGACTGGGAAGAGGCCCTGCTCGATGCAGACGTGCCGGCCGCCGCCGTAACCGATCTGGCCGAAGTCCTTGGCATCCCGCATTTCAGGGAGCGAGGCATGTTCGCGTCCATCGCCGGGAGCACCTTCCTGGGACAGCCGGCCCGCTTCTCTTCGGCAGACATAGGCCCGTCCAGGCCGCCCCCCGGCCTTGGGGAGCAAGCGGGCGGCATACTGGCCGAGCTGGGATACACTTCTGGCCAGATCGAGGAACTGGGGACGGCGGGTGTCCTGGGGAGCGTGGAGCGGGCGGCAGCGACATGAGCCACCACTATCAGGTCGGCGACTACGCCGAGACATACCGCACCTTCCGGCAGACCGTCCCCGAGACCTACAACTGGGCCTACGAGGTGTTCGACGAGTGGGGCCGGGACCCCAACAAGGTCGCAATGGTCTGGGTCGGACAGGACGGCACGTCGCGCGAGGCCACGTTCCGCGAGATGGGCGAGCGATCGAAGCGCGTCGGCAATGCCCTGGCTGGGCTCGGCGTGAAGCCCGGCGGACGCATCTTCACCATGCTCCCGCGTGTCATGGAGTGGTGGGAGATCATGCTGGGCTGCATGAGGGCCATGATAGTGCCCGTGCCCGGGACGACGCTCCTCACGCCCAAGGACATCACCTACAGGATCAACATCTCCGAGTCGACAGTCGCCATCACCGACCCTGACAACGTCGACAAGATAGAGTCGGTCAGGGCCGATTGCCCCACCCTGGAGAAGATCATCGTCGTTGGCGGAAAGGGCCCTTGGCTGGAATACGAAGACCTGCTCTCGTCGGCTTCCGCCGATCTGCCCCATCCGGGCAACCTCGCCTCCGATCCTCTCGTCATCTATTTCACGTCCGGCACGACGGGCCATCCCAAGATGGTGATGAACACCCACTCGACCTATCCCATCGGGCACGTCGCCACCGGCAAGTTCTGGCTCGACAACCGGCCCACCGACCTCCACTGGACCCTCGCCGACACCGGCTGGGCCCAGGCCTCCTGGACGTGCTTCTTCGCCCCCTGGAACATGGGCGCTGCCATCTTCATCTGGGACCACCGCGGCCGCTTCGACGCCGCGGGTACGCTCATGATGTTCGAGGACTACCCCATCACCACCTTCTTCGCGCCGCCCACCGCGTACCGCATGATGGTGCAGGAGGACCTGGGCAGGTTCACGCCAAAGGCGCTAAGGCACGTCGTGGGCGCGGGCGAGGCCGTCAATCCCGAGGTCATCGACGAGTGGCGCGACCAGACCGGCCTGCACATATGGGAGGGTTACGGCCAGACCGAGACCACGCTCCTGGCGGCCACCTTCCCGGGCATGGAGTACAGGCCCGGTTCTATGGGCGTGACGGGTCCGGGGTACTACATGGCGATCGTGGACGAGGACGGCGTCGAGCTCCCGGACGGGCAGGAGGGCAACATGGCCGTTCGAACCGAGCCCGAGTGGCCCGTTGGCCTGTTCCCCGGCTACTGGCGCAACCCCGAGGCCAACGCCAGCGCCTTCCGAAACGGGTGGTACTACACCGGCGACCTGGCGACCCGCGACGACGACGGCTACTTCTGGTTCGTGGGTCGCGCCGACGACGTGATCATCAGCGCCTCCTACCGGATAGGCCCCTTCGAGGTCGAGTCGGCCCTGGTCGAGCACGACGCCGTCGCGGAGGCCGCGGTCATAGGAAAGCCCGACCCCATGCGCAGCGAGATAGTGAAGGCATTCGTCGTCCTCGCGCAGGGCAACAGCCCGTCCGCCGAGCTGGTCGCCGAGCTGCAGGACCACGTCAAGCGCGTCACCGCGCCCTATAAGTACCCGCGCGAGGTCGAATTCGTCGACGACCTGCCCAAGACCATCAGCGGCAAGATAAGGCGAAACGAGCTGCGCCGCTCGGAGCTGGAGCGGCAGGCGTAGGGCCCCACGGGCGGAATCCGGTTCGAGGCTGTCAATACCAACATGGAAAACTTTCGTGAGGAGCATGAGCTCTTCCGCTCGGCTATTCGCCGCTTCGTGGAAGAGGAGATCGTCCCAAACGTGGACGAGTGGGAGGAGCGCGGCGAGATCCCCCGCAGCCTCTTTCGCCAGTTGGGCGAGCTCGGCTTCCTCGGCGTCGAGTACCCGCCGGAGTACGGCGGCGGCGGCGCGGACTTCTGGATGACGGTCGTCCTGGCCGAGGAGTTGGCCCGCTGCCGCGCGGGTGGAGTCGCGTTCAGCGTCATAGTCCACACCGACATGTCCACCCCGTGGCTGGCGAGGCTGGGCACCGCCGAGCAGAAGGCGCGCTACCTGCCGTCGGTGATCAGCGGCGAGAAGGTGTGTGCGCTCGCCATCACCGAGCCCGGCGCCGGGTCCGACATGGCTGGCATAGCCACCAGGGCCGAGCGCGACGGCGACGACTGGGTGCTCAACGGCGCAAAGACCTTCACCACGAACGGCGTCTACGGCGACCTCTACTTCGTATCCGCGCGAACGGGCAGGGAAGGGCCCAGGCACCGCCAGCTTTCCCAGCTCCTGGTCGAGCGCGACACCCCGGGCCTGACGGTCACCAGGAAGCTGGACAAGACCGGCATGCTGTCGTCCGATACGGCGGAGATCGTATTCGAGGACGCGCGCGTACCCGCGTCGAACCTCCTGGGCGAGCAGAACCGCGGCTTCCACCAGCTGGCCGCCGGCCTGCAGCGCGAGCGGCTCCTGGCCGCCGTGCTCAGCATCTCCGCCGCGGCGCAGGCGCTGGAGGACACCGGGGACCACCTCCGCCAGCGCGAGGCGTTCGGGCGGCCCCTCGCCGACCTGCAGGCCCTGCGCCACCGGTTCGCGGACATCCTGACCCGCCTCGAGGCCGCCCGCCGGCTCACCTACCACGCCGCATCCCTGTTCGCGCGAGGCGAGGAGGCGGAGGTCGCGGTGTCGATGGCCAAGCTCCACGCAACCGAGGTGGCAAACCAGGTGGCCTACGAGGCCGTCCAGATGCATGGGGGCTACGGCTACATCCGCGAGACGCCCGTGGAGCGATTCGCGCGGGACTACCGGCTCTGGACCATCGCCGCCGGCTCGTCCGAGATCATGCGTGAGATCATAGCCCGGCGTACGCTTGCCAACTCGCAATGAGTTAGCCTCGTCTCCCCATGCACGGGCCCTAACTGACCCTTGTCGGCCTGCCAGGGCGTGCAAATGGTGATATTCAGTCCCAATTCGGCGACCAATTCAAGAGAATCCTCACATTAGGCCAGAAAATGTAGCCGTGTTCAGTTGTCACTTGAGTAGAGCACTGCTAACATTGTTGAGTCTTGGAAGAGTCTTGGACTCCGAAGGAGGTTGATGATGAGGCAAGTGGCGAAGTATGTCGTAGTCATAGGGGCGATGCTGGCGTTGGTCGCGGCTGTCGCCTGCTCCGACAGCGGCGTATCGCAGGACGAGTTCGACCGGGTCAACAACGAGTTGACGAAAGCAAAGGCTGACCTGGCTGCAGCGCAGGGCGAGTCCATGTCCGGCGACATGGTCTCCAAGGCGGACTATGACGCGCTCCAGAAGGAGCTGGAAGACGCCAAGGCGATGTCCGCTGGCGAAGAGATGATGGGGAGCCGCCTCGATACGGTGAAGCAGCGCGGCAAGGTCATCTGCGCCAGCCGTAACGACGTGCCGGGCTACGGTTCGCTCGACGCGGCCGGCAACAACGTCGGGTTCGACATCGACCTCTGCCGCGCACTCGCGACGGCAGTACTGGGCGACCCCGACGCCATCGAGATCCGGCTGATCACCGCCGCAGAGCGCGGTCCCACGATCCAGTCGGGCGAGGTGGACATGCTCGTGCGCACGGTCACCTGGACCACTTCGCGCGACGCATCCTGGGGCAACTACGCTCAGACCATGTTCTACGACGGCCAGGGCTTCATGGTCCCGGCCGACCTCGGCGTGACCAGCGCCTATGAGCTTGGCGGAGCGGCCGTCTGCGTCACCGCGGGCACCACCACCGAGCTGAACATGGCCGACTTCTTCCGGCAGAACGGGCTGGAGTACAACCCGAAGGTCTTCGAGGACACGGACGTCGTCCTCGAGTCTTATAAGAGCGGGTCCTGCGACGTGTTCACGAACGACCGCTCGCAGCTCGCCGCGCTCCGAAGCGCCCTGCCGAACCCCGAAGACCACGTCATCCTGCCGGAGACGATCTCCGAGGAGCCGCTTGGTCCGGTCGTGCCGCACGGCGACGACCAGTGGTTCGATATCGTGAAGACAACCATGGGCCTGCTCATCTTTGCCGAGGCATACGGCATTGACTCTGGCAACGTGGACGCCGTTGCCGCCGGCGACAACGTGAAGGCGAAGCGTCTCCTGGGTACCGAGGGTTCCTTCGGCCAGGACGAGCTTGGGCTGGACCAGAACGTCGGCCAGGCGATCATCAAGGCCGTGGGCAACTACGGCGAGATCTACGAGCGCAACCTCGGCGAGGGCGGGGTCGACCTGCCCCGCGAGGGCGGGCGGAACGCTCTCTGGGCCGACGCTCCCTGCCAGAACTGCCCGAAGGGCGGTCAGATCTACGCCGCTCCTCTGCGATAAATCGAACAAGGGTCGGGCCCGTCACGGCTCAGGTCGCGGCGGGCTCGACATGACGAATGATCCGAGCTGACCTCAAGCTCATTGCGGCCTTGGCCTCTCTCGTGGCCATGGCCGCAGTGGTGGCTTGCGCGGACGAGAATAGCGAGCCCGACGCTTTCGCCGCCGACACGGTGGACGAGAAGGCTGCGGCTTCCCGGCTGGACGCCGTCAGGGTTCGTGGCCGTCTCGTCTGCGCTGCCGTAACAGACACGCCTGGCTTCGGCTCCCTGGACGAAGCGGGCAACGCCACCGGGTTCGACATCGACCTCTGCCGCGCCGTGGCCGCCGCCGTCCTGGGTGACGCGAACGCTTTCGACGTGCGCATGATTACCGCCTCGGAGCGCGGTCCCATACTCCAGTCCGGCGAGGTGGACATGCTGGTGTTCGTCACCACCTGGACCACATCGCGGGACACCTACTGGGGCAACTTCGTCCAGACCATGTTCTACGATGGCCAGGGATTCATGGTGCCGGCAAGCCTGGGTGTCGACAGCTCCTACGACCTCGATGGCGCGTCGGTGTGCGTCACCAGCGGCACCACGACCGAGCTGAACATGGCCGACTTCTTCAGGCAGAACGACCTGGAGTACGACGCCAGGGTCTTCGAAGAGTCGCCGGTGGCCCTGGAGTCGTATGCGAGCGGCGCATGCGACGCGTTCACCAGCGACCGGTCTGCCCTCACCGCCCAGCGCAGCACCCTGCCCAATCCCGAAGACCACGTCATCCTCCCGGAGACCATATCCGAGGAGCCTCTTGGCCCGGTCGTGCCGCACGGCGACGAGCAGTGGTTCGACATCGTCAAGGCCGTGATGGGCATGCTCATCTACGCCGAGGCGTACGGCGTCCACTCCGGCAACGTGGATGCAATGGCCGCAAGCGACAACGTGAAGGTCAAGCGCCTGCTCGGGACCGAAGGGTCATACGGCCAGGAGGGCCTTGGGCTGGACGAGACGGTCGCGCAGACGGTCATCAAGTCCGTCGGCAACTACGGCCAGATATACGACCGCCACCTGGGGCCCGGAGGCATCGACCTGCCCCGCGAGGGAAGCCGCAATGCGCTGTGGGCCAACGCGCCCTGCTCCGGCTGCCCGAAGGGCGGCCAGATCTACGCCGCCCCCCTGCGCTAGCGCACCCAAGTCCGGCAAGAACCGGGAGCCGCCCCGCCACCTGTCGCGTCCTGCCACTGTCATGCCCCGCCACCTGTCATTCCGAGGAGCGCAGCGACGAGGAATCTAAGGTCTGTGCAAAGGAGACCCGTCTGCCCCGCCGCAGCCGGCTAGATTCCTCGCTGCGCTCGGAATCACTATGGCCTGGCGCAGGCCACATAAGTGGATGAAAATGGTTGCAGCCGGGCGGTAGAACTAGGGCGGTAGTCATTGGTGCCGAGAGCCCGTGTCGGAATCTGCCTGGGAGGCTGACAGGTACATAAGAATGTCGCCCCGCTGTTGCGGAGAGCACGCATAGTAAAGTCGTCAGAGTAGCAGCCACCCACCGGCCGGCAACTGAGAGAGGAGGTCGTGACATGCAAGTCGTATATGAGCGATGTTGTGGACTTGACGTTCATAAGAAGTCGGTCGTGGCCTGTGTGACAACGCCTGACGGCCAGAAGACGAGAACCTTCGGGACGACGACACGTCAACTGCTGGCGCTGGCTGAATGGCTTGGAGAGCGGAGAGTGACGCATGTGGCAATGGAGAGCACGGGGGTCTACTGGAAGCCGGTCGTCAACCTTCTGGAGGACAGCTTCACGGTGTGGGTAGTGAACGCGGCTCACATCAAGGCGGTGCCTGGCCGCAAGACAGACGTCAAGGACGCCGAGTGGATAGCGGACCTTCTGCGGCACGGGCTGTTGCAGCCCAGCTTCATTCCTGAACGTGCCCAGCGTGAGCTTAGGGAGTTGGTACGTTACCGTCGGAGCTTGGTGCAGGAGCGCTCGCGTGAGGCGAACAGGGTGCAGAAGGTGCTTGAGGGAGCGAACATCAAGCTGGGGTCGGTGGCCAGCGATGTGCTTGGGGCGTCGGGCAGGCAGATGCTGACTGCCCTTGCCCGTGGAGAGGAAGACCCCAGTGTGCTGGCCGATATGGCGAAGGGTCGGCTGAGGGAGAAGCTCGGTGCGTTGGAGGAGGCGCTGGAGGGGGTGATGGGGTATCACCAGCGCCTCATACTGGGCGCTCAACTGCGGCACTTGGGCTACCTGGACGAGGAGATAGATAGGTTGGATGACGAGGTCGCCAGGAGAGTTGGCCCGCATAAGGACGTACTGGATGCGGTCGATAGCATACCGGGGGTGGGGCGTCGCACCGCCGAGACGATAGTGGCTGAGATAGGGACCGACGTAGATAGGTTCCCCACGTCCGGTCGCTTGGCCTCTTGGGCAGGAGTCAGTCCTGGCAACAACCAGAGTGCCGGCAAGAACAAGCGGAGCCCGGTCAAGAGGGGCAACACCTCCCTTCAGTCCGCCTTGGTGGAATCTGCCAAGGCTGCCGCACGAACCAAGACCTACTTGGGAGCGCAATACCACCGCCTGGCCCGTCGCATAGGAGCCAACAGGGCCGCCATGGCCGTAGCCCACAGCATCGCCGTCATCCTCCACTCCATCATCAGAACCAAGAAGCCCTATGTGGATCTGGGGCACAACTACTTCGAGAAGAGGGACAGAGACGCCATTACGCGTAAAGCCGTCCACCAACTCGAACGGCTTGGACACAAGGTAACCCTTGTAGCCGCTTGAACAATCTATTTTCATAGTAATGACATTGAGCTGAGAGCCGCCCCGCCACCTGCCATGCCCCGCCACTGTCATTCCGAGGAGCGCAGCGACGAGGAATCTAAGGTCTGTGCAGTGGAGACCCGTCTGCCCCGACTCCGGCGAGATTCCTCGCTTCGCTCGGAATGACCTCGAGCTGAGAGCCGCCCCGCCACGTGTCGTGCCACGCCACTGTCATTCCGAGGAGCGCAGCGACGAGGAATCTAAGGTCTGTGCAGTGGAGACCCGTCTGCCCCGACTCAGCCGGCTAGATTCATCGCTGCGCTCGGAGTGACATTCGTGGAGGGCCTCCGTGCTCGTGGAGACTGAGCGGATGTGGCCCGGTGCGCCGTCTTGTGGGTATGGCGTGCTTGTGGCATTATGGGCGCCACGATGACCCAGACGCTGACTAAGTCGCTCACCTACCAGGGCATTCCCATATGGCGGCACGCCCGAATCCTGGGTTGGACGGCCCAGATCGTCTCGGCCATCATAGTCATCGCGGCCGTCGCGTTCTTCATCTACAACCTCACTTCCGCCATGGAAGACAGGGACATCCCCCGCGGCTGGTCGTTCCTTTCGAGGGAGTACTCCACGCCCATCAGCGAGTCGGTCCTGCCCTACGAGGAGAGCGACTCGTTTGCGTATGCGTTCCTCGTGGCCGCTACGAACACCCTGAGCCTGTCCCTGGTGGGCGTGGTATTCGCCACGGCCCTGGGGATATTCATCGGCGCGGCTCAGCTCGCGGGCAACTGGATACTGAGCAGGGCGGCCAAGGTGTACGTGGAGTTCTTCCGCAACGTCCCCCTGATCGTTCAGCTCTTCTTCTGGTACATACTGGTCCTCGGGCTCCCTCCGGTGCGGGAGGGCTTCGTCTGGTTCGACGCCGTCTTCCTCAGCAACTCCGGCCTGTCGTTCCCATGGCTCAAAGGCCAGGATACGATCTGGGTCTGGGCAATCTTCGCCCTGGTCGCTATCGCCGCCGCGCTGGCCGTGCGCTGGGTTGCCGAGCGTCGTGAGCTTCGCACCGGGCGCTCCTCCTACCCAGTCGTCTTGGCCGCCGTCACGGCTGTCGTCATCGGCGCAATCGGGTGGCTCGCCGTGGGAAGCGCGCCGCTGGTCATCGACGTGCCGGAACCCCAGGGCCGCTTCGGGCACCTCAGGGGCGGCGCAAACCAGTCCAGCGAGCTCGTGGCGCTGTTCATTGGCCTGGTCATCTATACCTCGTCCTTCATTGCCGAGATCGTCCGTGCGGGCCTCCAATCCGTTTCGAAAGGCCAGGGCGAGGCGTCCCGCTCCCTGGGCCTCAACACCCTGGAGACCCTCCGTTACGTCACGTTCCCACAGGCCCTCCGCGTCATCGTCCCGCCCCTCATCAGCCAGTACCTGAACCTGACCAAGAACAGCAGCCTGGCCATCGCCATCGGCTATGCCGACCTGACCAGCGTCGCCAAGACCATGACCCAGACGGCCCCGGCCGTGTCGATCTTCCTGATCATCATGGCCGTATACCTCCTCTACAGCCTGGGCTACTCCCTGGTCGGCAACATCTACAACCGCAGCATCCAGTTCAGGGGAGGGTAGCGCCGCTTGGCCTCCGTCGCGGAACATACCGAGGCTCTTGGGCCACCCCGCTCCGAGACGGGCTGGATCGGCTGGGCCAGGCACAACCTTTTCGGGAGCTGGGGCAGCTCCATCGTTACGATCGTGTCGATTCCGGTGGCCCTCTGGGCCTGCTGGGCGGGCCTGAGCTGGCTCTTCACCACGTCGGACTGGACCCTGGTCACGAGCCGTCCCCAGCAGTACCTCATCGGCGTCTACCCCACCGAGCACGCCTGGCGGCCCCTGGTTGGCTGGCTAATGACGTCTGTGCTGTTCGGCCTGGCGGCCGGCATGTGGAGGGGCGCGGCCGAGCGCATCGCCATTGGCTATGGCGCGATTGCGTTGGTCGTGGGGCTCCTGCCCTACGGGATGATGCACGAGGGCGTCAATATGCCCCTGGACATACGCCTGCTGGTCCTGGGCAACCTGCCGGTCCTCGCAGTCTCCTACTGGCTCGGGAAGACCGAAAGGGGAGAATGGCCCCGGCGGCTCCTCGCGGCTGCACTCGCGGTCTATGCACTGTGCCTTCTTGTGCTGGCTGGACTGTCTATGGTGGGCCTCGCGGACCCTTTCTCAGAGAGCATTTGGGTCAGCTGGGTGCTCAACCTGGTCCTGTCGGCTTCTGCCGTCGCTGTGTCATTCCCTATCGCCCTTCCCCTGGCCCGAAAGGTTGGCCGCCCGCGTTCGATTGTGATTGGCGGTCTGCTGGCATACTTCCTGACCCTTCTCCTGCTGGCCGGGCTGCCGGGCCTCATGGAGCCCGTGTCCCCCAGGGTCTGGGGCGGGCTGATGCTCAACCTGATCCTGTCCGTGTCGGGCATCGTCCTGGCATTCCCCATCGGCGTGGCCCTGGCCCTGGGCCGGCGCAGCAACCTGCCGGTGGTGAAGCTGCTCTGTGTAGCATTCATCGAGGTGTTCCGCGGCGTGCCGCTGATCACTCTGCTCTTCGTGTCCCAGGTGCTCGTGCCCCTCGCGTTGCCTGCGAACTTCCCCGTCGACTCCGTCACTCGTGCCGCGATCGTCATCACCCTCTTCTCCTCGGCGTACATGGCCGAGAACATAAGAGGCGGACTCCAGGGACTGCCTCCCGGCCAGGCCGAGGCTGCCAGGGCGCTCGGGCTCCCGGGCTGGCAGGTGACGGTGCTGATACTTCTGCCCCAGGCAATTCGCAACGTAATCCCGGCCATAGTCGGGCAGTTCATTGCCCTGTTCAAGGACACGAGCCTTGTCTACATCGTCGGGATGCTGGACATCCTCGAGATCGGTCGGGCGATCGTCCAGGGCAACCCCGAGTTCATCGACAACGGGCGAGAGCTGTACATTTTCGTGGCGGTGATATTCTGGCTGATCACGTACACCATGTCGTACGCCAGCCGGAGTCTCGAAAAACACCTGGGTGTGGGCGAGCGGTAAGCAAGGGAGCCGGTCATATGGACAATCAAAACTCGGACGCAGCCATGGCCGTCGACGGGGGGTCGAACGGTACGGACGACATCATCGTCTGCCGCGACGTCCACAAGTGGTTCGGGAGCTTCCACGCCCTGAAGGGGATCACCACGACCGTGGGCCGGGGCGAGGTGGTCGTGATCATCGGCCCTTCCGGGTCCGGCAAGTCCACCTTCATCCGCACCATCAACAGGCTGGAGAAGCACCAGCGTGGCGACATCATCGTCGACGGCTTCGAGATGACCGACGACATCCGCAACATAGACGCCATCAGGCGCGAAGTGGGCATGGTGTTCCAGCAGTTCAACCTCTTCCCCCACCTGAGCGTCATGCGCAACATCACTCTGGCCCCCACCAAGGTGCGCCACCTCCCCATGGACGAGGCGGAGACCATCGCCATGGAGCTGCTCGAACGGGTGGGCATCCCCGAGCAGGCGCAAAAGTACCCCGGCGAGCTTTCCGGCGGCCAGCAGCAGCGCGTGGCCATCGCCCGCGCACTGGCCATGCAGCCCAAGATCATGCTGTTCGACGAGCCCACCTCGGCCCTCGACCCCGAGATGATCAAGGAGGTTCTCGAGGTGATGCGCGAGCTGGCCGAGTCCCAGATGACCATCGTCGCCGTCACACACGAGCTGGGCTTCGCCCGCGAGGTCGCCGACCGGATAGTCATGTTCGACGAGGGCCTCATCGTCGAGGACCAGCCGCCCGACGACTTCTTCAACAACCCCCGCCACGACCGCGTCAAGCGCTTCCTGTCCCAGATACTAACGCACTGAGCATGGCGGGCTGTCGGGTGAAAGTACGTTCGGCCTGAGGCTCTCCTGAGCTTGTCGAAGGCCAGTGCTCACCAGCACAGCATGACGTGGAGCAGTTCTCGAAAGCGCAACTGTTCAGAGTACGGGAGGGCAGCCACAGGGGCTGCACCCTACGGGATGGACGCCGTAGCGGTAGGGGCGTCCCTTGTGGGCGCCCTAGATTAGGGAAGCATCAACTCTGAACAGTTACTCGAAATCCTGTCGAAGAGCCTGCCCTGAGCTTGCCGAAGGGGAGGTTCTCCGCCAAGCTCTTTGGACAAGACCTAGATTGAGCCTGGCTCCCCCTCCTCACCAATATCCCCGTGCCACAGCCGCCTCATCTCCCCGCTCGTCTCCATCAGCTCGTCCAGCTTCCCCCGGGCCGCCACGCGCCCTTCGGCGAGCACCACTATCTGGTCGGCCCGGCGGTACGCCGCCCGCCTGTGGGAGACGACCAGGCTCGTCGTGTCCGGCGCCGCAAACAGCCGCTCCCACAGCTGCTGCTCAGTCTCCGCGTCCAGGGCGCTCGAAAGGTCGTCGAATATCAGCAGGTCGGGCTCCCGTACGAACATCCGGGCCGCGGCCGTCCTCTGCACCTGCCCGCCCGATAGCCTCACCCCGCGGGGCCCGACAACTGTGTCCAGCCCGTCCCGCAGGGTCGCGATGTCCGGCTCCAGGACAGCCAGCCTCGTGGCCTCGTCCAGGGCCTCGGGCCGGGCCTCCAGCCCCAGCAGGATGTTCTCTCTCACCGTCTCGCTGAAGAGCACCGGGACCTGGGGTGTATAGGCGCACCGCGGCGGCACCATGAACTCGTTCGGTGCCTCGATCGGCTCCCCGTTCCAGAGGACACTGCCCCTGTCAGCCGACAGCAGGCCCAGCACCGTCTCCAGCAGCGTCGTCTTCCCCGACCCGATCCTGCCGGTGATGACGGTCATCGTCCCGCGCTCCAGGCTCAGGTCGATGTCGTGGATGCCCCGGCCCGTGCTCGGGTAGGCGTAACCCAGCCCCCGCACTTCGAGTTGCCTGAGCGTGCCCGTCGGAGTGGCCGGGCCGGGCCGGGCTGCGCTCTCCGGCCTGGCGGGCGTCTTCGACACGAGTTCTTCGCCGTCGCCCTCGGCCACGAGCTCCAGGAGGCGGTCGAGGGACACCCTCGAGCGCCTGAACTCCGCCGCTATCCTGCCCACCGCAGTCGGAAAGGTGGACAGGGCGTGGCCCATTGCGTAGCTCACGAAGAGCACGAAGTCCCCCACGGAGATCTCGCCCGCCACGAGCAGCCCCGCCGACACGATCATTACCGTGCCCACCGCCACACGCACAGCAGTGCCGGCCAGCAGGCGGTTCATCAAGTCGAGCAGGATCTCCTTCACATACCACCGGCGGCGTCGGTCCGACAGGACATCCATGCGGCGCGCCACCAGCCGCTGCGTCGAGGCGACCTGGATCGCCAGTACCGCTCCCAGCATCTCCGTGACGAAGCCCGTCACCGCCCCGCTCGCTTCCCGCGATGCTTGGCGGGTGGAGTGAAAGTATCCCCTGAAGAACCGGGCCACTACCGCCATCACCGCGACCGGCGCGAGGGTGAAGAGGGTGAGCTGGAGGTTGATGCTCGCCATGACGTACAGCGCTACGACTAGCCCCACCGAAGTGCCCAGGAACCAGGTCAGGATGAAGATGGGCCACAGCGAGTCCGATACGTCGGTGGAGAAGCGGTCGATGATGTCCCCGGTGCTCGGCCTGTCCACCGCCGGGGGCCTTCCCACGATGGTCCTGAAGAGGTTCGCCCTGACGAAGGCCCAGAGTGAGTTGGCCATCCAGGCGTCCGTCACCCAGTAGCCGCGCTCGAACGCGGTCGAGGCCGCCTGGGCAGCCGCGAACAGGGCCACCAGTCCCCAGATGCTGCTCCCCATCTCCGCCTCGCCCGTGAAGACGTCGAACATCTCTCTCAGTACCAGGCCGCCGAGCAGGGGCACCGAGTTGGATCCTATGGCAAGCAGGGCGACTGCGCAGAAGAGCGCCGGGTTCCAGAGTACTAGCCGGAGTATGAACCGCCCCAGGCTCATGCCATCACCTCTTCGAGCCCGGACCGGAGCAGCTCCCTGAACCGCGACTCGTCGTCGGCTTCCAGGGCCGCCCGCTCGCCGTGCTCCTGTATGCGGCCCGAGTCGATTATCAGCACGTCGTCCACCCGGCGAATCGTGCCGAGACGGTGGGCGATGATGATCCCGGTGCGCCCCTCCAGCAGCCTCCAGACGGCCCGGCTCACCATCGCGTCCGTTGCGGGGTCGAGTCGCGACGATGCCTCGTCCAGTATCACCAGGTCCGGGTCGCTGAGGAATACGCGCGCCATGGCGACGAGCTGCGCCTCGCCGGCCGAGAGATGGCGGCCCCCGCCGGCCAGCTCCGTGTCCAGCCCATCGCGCAGGGACTCCACCCACGGCGCAAGCCCGAGCTCGCCAAGGGCGCGAAGCACGGTCGAGTCCTCCACCGTCTCGTCGAACAGCGTGATGTTGTCCCTCAGCGTGCCCCGGAACAGCTGCACGTCCTGCGTGACCATGCCGAGACGCCTGCGGAGCGCCTCCAGCCCCACCTCGTCCACTCGAACGCCGCCTACGCGGACCGCCCCCTGCTGCGCCTCGTACAGCCGGAATATCAGCCGCGAAATGGTCGTCTTTCCGCTCCCGGTGCGCCCCAGCAGTCCGAGCACCCTTCCCGGCCGCAGGTAGAACGACACGTCCTCCAGCACCCAGTTGTCCCCGTGATAGGCGAACCGGACGTCGTCGAATTCGACCGACAGGGGGCCGGCGGGCGGGTCACGGCGGCCCTCGTCGCGGATCGCCGGCTGCACGTCCAGGATGTCCCGCACCCTCCGGATGCTCGCGCCGATCATGTTCAGGTCGTCGATCTCGCGCGAGACCTGCTGGATGTCGCCGCGCAGCCTCAGCGCATACAGCAGGACCATCATCACCGTGCCGGCGGAGATCGCGTCGCCGAGCACCAGGTAGGCCCCCAGCCCTACGATGGCGGACAGGCCCAGGCCGTAGGCAAGGTCTGACACCCCGCTCGCAGCCCTTGAGAGTATGTTGGCCCTGAGTTCGGCCCTGAGCTCAGCCTTGACCAGCCGGTTGAACCGCTCGACCTCATACGACCCCGCACCGCTCGTCTGGATGTCCCTGAGCCCGTCCATCCGCTCGCCGATATAGCTGGACACGTCCGCTGACGATTCGCGGCTCGCGAGCCACCGCGGGGCGGAAAGCCGCTGTCCGAAGGCGTGTATGAAGATGTTG
Source organism: Dehalococcoidia bacterium (assembly GCA_965116315.1). Taxonomy (GTDB): domain Bacteria; phylum Chloroflexota; class Dehalococcoidia; order Lucifugimonadales; family CAJWER01. Next base: position 2,135,705 of record OZ220672.1, on the reverse strand, counting down.
GCTGCGACGAAGACCGCGATTCCCAGCCCAAGCCGCCAGTCCTCCAGCCACAGCACGGCGGTCACGCCAAAGACCATCAGGAAGCCGAGGAGCAGTGTCACCGTGAGCTGCGAGAAGAACTCCGCCAGCCTCTCCACGTCGCCGTCTATCCGCTCCAGCAGCTCCCCGGGCGGATGGGCATGGTGGAAGGTAAGGTCCAGCCGCAGCACGTGCAGGACCAGGTCCGACCTCATGCGATTGGTGGCCCGCCATCCCAGGTCGCCCCCGACGTACCAGGACGCCGAGAGGGTGACCATGTACACGACGCCGATAACGAGGTAGAGCGCGCCCGCCGCGTGCAGCGGGCCAGCGTCGCCTCCCTGCTGGGCCGCGTCGACGAAGTCCCTGACTATCTGGGGGTGCACGAGCTGGAGCGCCAGCGCGGACCCGAGCAGGACCGCCAGCAGCAGCGCCCTCGGCCACAGCGGCGCCATGTACCTGGCCAGGAGGCCGACGTACACCCTGATGGGTACCAGGCTGTTCAGCATCGGTGGGCCTTCCCTTCACGAGCAACTGGGGAGATGCGGCGGCCGACTCGTCCGATCGAAGGGGCGCGAACGCGCAAACCCCTAGCCTATAACGACCGCGCCACCCCCATCAAGGATTTGCCTCGTCCCCCGATCTGCTTCTTCCCCCCGAGCAAGACCTTTTGAACAACCTGTTATTGCGCGTGCCCGTATAGTCGTCGTTCCTGCGGAGGCAGGATTCCTGTCCCCAGGAACGGTCCCCCACCCAGAGGGGCGAGGGGAGGGGTCTTCTCCCCGGCGCCACTGCGTTACGCAAAGGTCTCCCGAGGGGGAAGATTGAGCCTGTCCTGAGGCTCTCCTGAGCTCGTCGAAGGGCCTGCCGAAGGGATGGGGGCTCTCAGCCCTGCCAAGCAACAGGCTGCCCCTTAGCCACCGAGTCTGAAATGTCACGGGGTGATACTCTTGACAGCAGGACCGACACCGCAGGAACGAAAGCAAGTGACCCCACCAAGCCGATGGGGGCCCGAAGGACCACCCGAAGAGGCGTACGGACGCCTCACAAACCCGGAGCGCTTTGCGCCGCTGCACGACGCCGCCCTCGAGTTGATCGCGCGTCTCGAGGCCGGCTTCGACGTCGAGCGCGCCGAGGCGTACGGCCTGGACGAGGATCTGGAGGGCCAGCGGGGCCTTGCCCGCCCGTCCGTCAGGCTCAGTCCCTCAGACCCGGAAGCCGCGCCCATCACGGTGGTGTTCACGGACTTCCCTGGACTCTTCGTGCGATTTGGCCGGTGGGCGGAGGAGATCTTCCCCGTTTGCGGCTGCGACGCGTGCGGTGGGACTGCCGAGGAAGAGATCGAGAGGCTGACCGAGAAGACCCACAGTCTCACGACCAATGGACTCTGCGAAACAGTCGAGGCTCCCAGGGGCCTGTTCAGGCGCGATGGCAGCCTGGAGGCGGAGTGGCGCGGGCCATCCAGCTACGGACGCCACTGGTCCAGGATAGACCGCGAATTGGCGCGCCAGATGTCCGACGGACGCCGCCGCCTGGTGCTGGACTGGAAGCCCTGGCCCCGCAGGAAGGCGTAGCGCGCTTACCCCTCCCCCCCCCCCGTCCTGGGGACCTTTGCGAACCTCAGTGTTTGTCATTCCGAACGCAGCGGAGCGAAGTGAGGAATCTAAGAAACCCTGTTCTCGAGGAAGGTCGCGTAGCTGAATCGACACGTTGACTCGATCGCTAACGCTCTAGATTCCTCCCTGCGATCGGAAGACCCGCCGGCAGCGAGTTAACAGAAGAGAGATTGAGCCTGCCACGTACTCGATGTGGGGGATGGGGGCTCTCCAGCCAGTACGGAGGCCCCCTCCTCTCCTTGACTGTTCACATAGGCAACCCTAATAATTGATTCGTGCTGCTACTCTCTCCGCGCCAGGTCCACCTACACCATGAGTGACAGGCCCACCGTCCAGCAGGTAGAGGACGTCACGGCTGCGGCCGCCCGTGAGCTCGACGCTGCCACCGACGAGGACGGCGTCGACAGCTGGCGGGTGGCATACCTCGGGCGCAGCGGGCAGCTGACGCGCCTGCTCCGGGGCCTCGGCGCCCTCGACCAGGACGAGCGCCGGGCCGTCGGCGCCGCCGCCAACCGCGCCAAGGGCCGGCTAGAGCAGGATATGGAGACACGGCTGCTCGCCCTGCGCTCAGCCTCCATGGCCGGCCAGCTCCAGCAGGAGAGGATCGACGTCACGTTGCCTGGCTGGCCCGCTCCCCAGGGCGGCCTCCACCCCGTCACGCAGACCATCCGAGAGATCACCGAGGTCTTTGCGTCCATGGGGTTCGGGGTCGAAGAGGGCCCCGAGGTCGAGTGGGACAGGTACAACTTCGACATGCTCAACATCCCCAAGGACCATCCCGCCCGCGACATGTGGGACACCCTCTGGGTCGACCACGTGGACGATGAGGGCAACCGGCCCATGCTGCTCAGGACCCACACGTCCCCCATGCAGGCCCGGATCATGGAGACCACGCAGCCGCCCGTGCGCGTGATCGTGCCCGGCAAGGCTTTCCGGTACGAGGCGACGGACGCGACCCACGAGTGGCACTTCCACCAGGTCGAGGGGCTCGCCGTCGACGAGGGCATTACCTTCGCCGACCTGAAGGGCACGCTGTTCGAGTTCGCCAGGCGGATGTTCGGCGAGGAGCGGCGGGTCCGCTTCAGGTGCGACTTCTTCCCGTTCGTGGAGCCCGGCGTCGACATGGCGATCGACTGCTTCAGGTGCGATGGCGACGACTGCCGCATCTGCAGCAACGGCTGGATAGAGATCCTGGGGGCGGGGATGGTGCATCCGTCCGTGCTGGAGGGCGTCGGCTACGACTCCCAGAAGTACACCGGGTTCGCCTTCGGCATGGGCGTGGAGCGCATCTGCATGCTGCGCCACGGCATCACGGACATACGCCTCTTCTACGGCAACGACGTCAGGTTCCTGCGCCAATTCTGAAGGAGGAGCCCGCGTGCGGCGGGCCCCAGGTTCATAGATGCTCGTACCCCTTTCATGGCTGAAACGGTATGTCCAGGTAGATCTCCCTCCGGGTGAGATTGCCCACAGGCTCACCATGGCCGGGCTCGAGGTCGAGTCCGTCGATGAGATCGGGGGCGACTGGGACCCCGACAAGGTCCTCGTCGGCCACGTCCTGGAGGTGAACCCCCACCCGAACGCCGACCGGCTCTCCCTGCCCACCGTGGACCTTGGCAGCGGCGAGACGGCCACCGTCGTCTGCGGCGCTCCCAACGTCGCGGCGGGGCAGAAGATCGCCTTCGCCCGCGAGGGCGCGATGCTGCTGAGCAACAGGACCGGCAAGGTGGAGCCCCTCAAGGCCGCGAAGATCAGGGGCGTCGTGTCGTCAGGCATGGTCTGCTCGGAGCGCGAGCTGGGCCTCGGCGAAGACCACGACGGCATCCTAGTGCTGCCCGACGACCTGCAGGTCGGCACCCCCCTCGTGGACCTGCTGGGAGACGCCGTGCTCGACGCCGAGGTGACCCCGAACAGGCCGGACTGCCTGTCGATTCTCGGCGTGGCGCACGAGGTCGGGGCCATCACCGGCGCGCCTGTCTCGGAGCCCGAAGCCGCATACCCGGAGGACGGGCCTCCCATAGCGGACAGCGTCACCGTCGAGATCGAGGACCCCGACCTCTGCCCCCGGTACACCGCCGGGCTGGTGCAGGGAGTCAGCGTCGGCCCGTCCCCCGATTGGCTCCGGAGCGCGCTGGAGACGGCGGGCCAAAGGCCAATCAACAACATCGTCGACATTACGAACTTCGTGATGCTCGAGTACGGCCAGCCCATGCACGCCTTCGACTTCGACAAGGTGGCGGACGGCACGATCATCGTAAGGCAGGCGCGGCGCGGCGAGAGGCTCGCAACCCTGGACGAGGAGACCCACGACCTACGCCCGCCCATGCTCGCCATCGCAGATCCGTCTGGGCCGGTCGCCCTGGCCGGGGTCGTCGGCGGGGTAGATTCGAGCGTCACCGGGGCCACCACGTCGGTCCTCCTGGAGTCGGCGAACTTCGACCCGACGAACACCAACCGCACGAAGCGGGCGCTGGGCAACGGCACCGAGGCCTCCTACAGGTTCGAGCGCGGCATCCGCGCCGACCTCGCCCCGCGAGCCCTCAGGCGGGCCATACGGCTCATCCTAGAGGTCGCCGGAGGCACTGCCGCGTCCGGCATAGTCGATGCCTACCCGGGCCGCTCCGAGGCCCCTGAGCTGCGGGTCACCGGGACCCGCCTGCGAAAGGTGCTCGGCGTGGACCTCCCGGCCGGGAAAGTGCAGGAAGTGTTGGAGTCCCTGGGATTCCAGGTCCGCGACGGCGGGGGCGACGAGCTTGTGGTAACCGCGCCCTACTGGCGCTCGGACATCAGGATCGAGGACGACGTGATCGAAGAGGTCGCGCGAATCGTCGGGTACGACGACATCCCCACGACGGCGATGGCGACCCCGATTCCCCATCACAGCCCCAAGCCCTTCGAACGCCTGAGGGAGCGCGTCCGCGACGCCCTGGCGGCGGCGGGAATGCAGGAGGTACTGACGTACTCGCTGACCGACCGGGAGACCCTCGACATGGTCAACGGCCTCGATGACATCGGCGACCCGCTGGAGCTGGCCAACCCGATGAGCAGGGAGCTAAAGGCCCTGCGCACCACCCTGCGCGGAAACATGCTCAAGACGCTCAGGGCGAACCGCCGCATGTCCCGGGGCGAGGGACTGAGGCTGTTCGAGATAGGGCGCGTCTTCATCCCCAGGGAGGAGGCGAGGGAGCGCGACCTGCCCGACGAGAGGCAGATGGTCGTCGGCGCAATGTCCGGCCCACGCTTCCCCGCGTCGTGGCTCGCCCAGCAGGCCGACATGGACTTCTACGACGCCAAGGGCGCCCTCGAGGCGATGCTGGCCGACACCGGGATCGAGGCCGCGTTCGAGCCGGGCGAGGACGCGGTCATGCACCCGGGCAAGACGGCCCGCCTCGTGGTGGACGGCAGGCAGGTGGGCGTAGTGGGCGAGGTGCACCCCTCGACCCTGCAGCGGTTCGACCTGGAGGACGCGGCGGTCGCCATGTTCGAGATCGATCTGCAGGCGCTCTTCGATGCCGTCTCGACCGGTCCGGCCGCCTACGTGCCTGTCAGCCGCTTCCCCCAGGCGGAGCGTGACATCGCGCTGATCGTCGACGAGGGCGCGTCCTCCGCGAGCATCCGGCAGATAATCGACCGCCACAAGCTGGTGGCTTCGAGCCGACCCTTCGATACCTACACCGGCGAGGGCGTGCCGGCAGGGAAGAAGTCCGTGGCGTACAGGATCGTCTTCCAGTCGGAGCGCGCCACACTCACGTCCGAGGCAATAGACCGCGCCCAGGGCGACATCCTCCGCCAGCTCCAGCGCCAACTCGGCGCAGAGCTGAGGACATCATAGGGAGGCCTTGGTAACTATCCCAGGAAATCTTGCTAGTTCCTACAGCCAAGGGCAGGGAGAAGATACGTTCGCCCTGAGCCTGTCGAAGGGCAGTGCTCGCCAGTGCAAGTGGCTTTGAGATAGTCTCTTGTGGTGACCAGAGAGGAGCTTCACAGCTTATTGGAATCGCTGCCCGAATCTAGGCTTGAGGAGGTACGCGATCTGATGGTTGTGCTCCTTCAGGAGCCCGACGACTTGACTGAAGACGAAGCACGGGAATTGGCGGAAGGACAGGCAGAGGTAGAACGAGGCGAATGGGTGCGGTGGGAAGACGTGAAACGAGAGGATGTTTGAGGCACGGTAGGGCCATTTCGTGGAGCGGCATTAGACCGAATTGGTAGAGCACGTACACAGGCATAAGCACGAGTCGATGTTGAGCGTCGAGGAGGCGCGGGAGCGCGTGCTCGGCTACTTTGACGTGCTCGAGCCCGAGACGAGGCCGATCCTGGAGGCCGACGGGCAGGTGCTGGCCGAGGACGTCGAGGGCCGGTTCGACATTCCGCCGCTTGACAACTCGGCCATGGACGGCTACGCCCTAAGGACCGAGGACATCCGCGGCGCATCCGAGACCTCCGCCGTCACCCTCAGGGTCACGGGGTCCGTGGCCGCGGGCCAGCTTCCCACGGGCCGCGTGGAGCCCGGGACGACCACAAGGATCATGACGGGCGCGCCGATCCCGGACGGCGCCGACGCCGTTGTGCCCTTCGAGGACACGGACGAGGTCGACCGCCGGGCCTCCGGCCGCTCGCTGTCGGAGATAGGCATACGCGAGGAGGTCCCGCCCACGGCCAACGTCAGGCCCGCGGGGCAGGACATGAGGGCCGGAGACCGGGTCCTCGAGAGCGGCACCGTGCTGCGATCTGGGGAGATAGGCGTGCTGGCCGCGGTGGGCCGAAGCAGCGTCCGCGTCATCAGGCGCCCGGTGGCCGCGATACTGGCGACCGGCGACGAGCTGGTGGACGTGGGCGAGGACCTGCGGGCGGGGAGCATCTACGACGTCAACAGCTATAGCGTTGCCGCCGCCGTGCAGCGCGCCGGCGGCGTGCCGAGGCTGCTCGGCATCGCCCGGGACAACCTGGACGACCTGGACGCCAAGCTGCAGGCAGGGCTGGAGGCGGACATACTACTGACCTCCGCGGGCGTGTCCAAGGGCGACTACGATATAGTCAAGGACGTGCTGGCGCGGCGGGGCGAGATCGAGCTCTGGTCCGTCCGCATGAGGCCGGCCAAGCCCCTGGCATTCGGCGTGCTCGACGGCCCCGGCGGCAGGCGGGTGCCCCACCTGGGCCTCCCGGGCAACCCCGTCAGCGCCCTGGTCGGGTTCGAGCAGATAGGCCGCCCGGCAATCCTGAAGATGTTGGGCAAGACCCGCTACGCCCGGCCAACATTGCGCGCCACGCTCGAGGAGCCGATTAACAACTTCGACGGGCGCCGCGTCTACGCCAGGGCCATCGTCACCAGGCGAGACGGGGCGTACTACGCGAGGTTGACGGGGCACCAGAATTCCAACATATTGACGTCCATGTCGCGGGCGAACGGGCTGGCCATTTGCCCGGAAGACGTTGCCGTGAAGGAGGCCGGCGAGGAGGTCGAAGTGCAGATGGTCGACTGGCCGGAGGACGTCTTCTAGCCCGTCGAACCCCCTCTACCTTGACGGGAGAGGGATGGGAGCCTGCCCTGAGCTTGTCGAAGCATGAGGGTGATCGTAGCGAAAAACACTAGACAGAGGGACCTGTAGCCAATGGACGAAGGGATGGACACAGAACGCCGTTACAAGCTGGATGTCGATAACACTCACGGGAACAGCGCGTCTTTGTCGGCACTGATAGCGGCCAGGAAGTGCTACATGCACAGGCCGACCGGCAACGAGCACACCGCCCTGGACGTGACCCCGGCGGAGCACATCAGGGAGGTGCGGGGTTGCTGCGCCGACGCGGCCGACTACCTGCTTCCCGACACGCCGATCAAGGACGCCGTGTTCAGGGTACTCGTGGCCCGCGGCAACAAACCGCTGACGGCCCAGGACATCAGCAACGACCTGGGCGGACGTTGGGCGGCCAGCGCTTATCCCCGCGACCTGTCCGCGCGCGTCATAGAGAAGGTACTGGACAGCGCTGCCAACTACTTCATCCACGAAGTGCCGGAGCCCAGGGCCGACGCTCAGCTCATCCGCCGCCAGCCAGCCGACTGAACCGCGAGGCTCTTCCACCCGAGGAGACCTTTGAACAACCTGTTATTACGGGCGCCCATATAGTCGTCGTTCCTGCGGAGGCAGGAACCCAGCAACTGTGTTGAGAGGTCAAGCATACTGAGGGTCCCATCGGGTGTTGTGCTTGACCATGGCGTTCAGGATCGTCAGCAGCTTGCGCATGCACGCTGTGAGTACCACCTTGTTCGGCTTGCCGGCCTCAACCAGGCGATCATGGAACGCACGCAGTACCGGATTGAAGCGCACCGCGGCGAGTGTTGGCATATAGAGTGCAGCGCGGACGTTCGCTCTCCCTCCCCAGCAGGTGCGCGTGCCCCGCTGCTTGCCGCTGTCACGGGCGAGGGGGGCGACCCCGACCAGAGCGGCGACCTGCCGGCGTGTGAGGGTGCCCAACTCAGGCATCTCAGCCACCAGCGTGAAGGTCAGAGTAGGACCTACGCCGGGTACACTGCGGAGCAGCGCCTCTCGCTCCCGCCAGACCGGACTCTCTCGGAGCCGCTTGCTGAGTTCGGCATCAATCTCCTTGAGCTCTTGGTCTAGCAGGGCCAGCACTCGGTCGATACGCACCTGGACTACGGGTAGTGCCTGTTGGCGGCGCACCTGCTCGGTGGCCCTCATCCGTACCACCTGCCTGCGGCGTGTCACCAGTGCGTCGAGTTCGAGAGCATCCTGTGAGGACACCGGCCGCGGCTCCACGTCGGCGGCCTGGCCGAAGTGGGCAATCACCTCTGCGTCGATCCGGTCCGTCTTGGCCAGCTTGCCCAGGGAGCGGGCAAAGTCGCGGACCTGGCGTGGGTTCACCACTGCGATTGGCAGCCCGGCGGCCCCCAGGGCGGCGGCGATCAGGCGCTCGTATCCGCCCGATGCCTCCATTATCACGAGGTGGGGGCGCAGCTGCAGCAGGCGATCTGTAAGTGTGGCTATACCCTCCTCGTCTTGAGTGCCACGCCAACTCTCATCACTCGGTCGCACCGCGACGTCGAACCATTCCTTGGCAACATCGATCCCGACAAAGACTTGCTGAGCATCGGACATGACATTTCCTCCGTGGCCCATCCTTGCCGATGCGGGCTTGCACTTGCCCTGGCAACTGTTCGGGCTCTAGGATAGATTTGGCGGGGCGACCAAGCTGGGTTACGGTCTCTTTCACCAAGAGGGCGACGGTCTGCCCCGCCATCACCATTAAACATACAAGAGGGGCGAGGGGAGGGGTCTTCTCCCCGGCGCCACTGCGTTACGCAAAGGTCTCCCGAGGGAGAAGATTGAGCCTGTCCTGAGCGCTGTCGAAGGGATGGGGGCTCCCGCCCGCCAAAGAGCAGAGCTGCCCATGTCTAGTCAGACCCGACAGTCGCCCCTTCGCAGGCCCTAGCCCGGCAGCGGTATCGTGCAGACCCTGCGCGTCTCGGCGCAGCAGAACCAGATCTCGTCCTCGTGCAGGGTCATCCCGTGGACTTCCGGTGCGGGCACGTCTACCTCCGCCGTCACGGCACCGCTGGCCGGATCGAGCCGGTGGATCTTGCACATCTGCGTGTCCGCGCACCACAGGTCCCCGCCGTTCACGAAGATGCCGTGGGGCCGCATGCCGGGCGTGGGAATCGAGCGCACGACGTCCATCGTCGCCCCGTCGACCAGGTAGAGCTTCCTCGCCGGGGGCACGGCGACCCACATCGTCCCGTCCTCCAGCCATTCGAGCCCGTGGGCCCCGGTAACGTGCGTCCGGCCGGGCTCCCCGAACCCCACGACGCCCTTGCCCGGCGTGTCGTAGTGGTCGACAGTTGCGCCGTCGCCGTCCAGCTTGTAGATCCGGGCGTTGTAGGTCGAGGCGACCCAGACGTGGCCTCCGCCCTCGGTGACCCCGCTCGACCGGTCGGTCTCCGTGGGCAGCCGCGCGATCACCGAGCCGTCCTCGTAGGCCAGCTTGTACAGGTGGTTGTCGCGCTGGTCGATCAGCCAGAGGCCGTCCTCCGCCGCCTGCAGCCCGTTGGGCTGGGGCCCGGGCGCGACCCACCTGTCCGTGATTGCCGTCACGCTACTTGCCGCTCACCGTGACCCCGGCCATGTCCTCGATGAAGTTGGCGATGGCCGAGTGGTCGGAGTCGGCCTTGCCGTCGTTTATCAGTGCCCCGAGCATCTGCTGCACAAGGCTCGTCACCGGCAGCGGCACTCCCAGCTCCTTGCCGGTCAGCAGCGCGTTGTGCAGGTCTTTCTGGTGCAGGCGGATCCTGAAGCCGGGCTGGAAGTTCCCCTCGATCATCATCGGGGCCTTGGCGTCCATCACGGTGCTGCCCGCAAGCCCGCCTCTGATCGCCTCGTAGACCGTGTTGGGGTCGAGGCCGGCCTTCCTGGCCAGCACCAGCGCCTCGGCGACCGCCTCGATGTTCGCCGCCACCACGATCTGGTTCGCCAGCTTGGTAGTGTTCCCCGCCCCGTAGTCGCCGCAGAGGACGATGCTGGCGCCCAGCACCTCGAACAGGTGCTTGTGCTTGTCGAACACCGACTGCTTCCCGCCGACCATGATGGCCAGCGTGCCGTCGATGGCCTTCGGCTCGCCCCCGCTCACCGGCGCGTCGAGGAACTCGACCCCCGCCGCGTCGCACGCGGCCCCGATCTTCTGCGACGACGCGGGCGCGATGGAGCTCATGTCCACCACGGCCGACCCGGCCGACGCGCCCTCCAGCACGCCGCCCTCGCCCATGATCGCTGCCTCGGAATCGGCGGAGTCCGGCACCATCGTGATCACCACGGGCGTCCTCTCGGCCACCTCGCGGGCGCTCCCCGCGGCCTGCGCGCCGTCCGTCACGATCTCCTCGACCGCGCTGCCGACCACGTCGTACACGGTCAGCGAATACCCGGCCGCCATCAGGTTCCTGGCCATGGGACGGCCCATGATCCCCAGGCCTACGAATCCAACATCCTTGTCTCCCACTTCATTCTCCTTTCGGTCCGAATCGTCATTTGCGACTAATGCTGAGGGGTGCGTCACTGCACCCCGCTGAATTATTGAAGAGCGCAGCCGCAGCGTCAAGCACGCAAGGCAAGCGCCGGCTGGACGTGTCCGAGCTGTTACCAGATCGCGAGCATAATCCCGATGATTGCGTACGAAATCACCGGGTAACCCGTGTTGATCAGCAGCAGGCGCACGCTCCGGTCCTCGAAGCTGTAGGTAGTCGCGTACGACGTGGCGATGAACCCGACCGCCGCTAGCAGGCCGAGCGTGAGCCCGCCGCCCACGCTGTCCGCGCCGGTCAGCTGCGTCAGCACCGCCAGGCAGAACGTGAACACCAGCGCGCATACGATGGCGACGATGTACGGGTACCACTGCCTGGGCGTCCCCTTTATCGCCTCCAGGTCCTCCTCCGTGAACCCGACCGCCGCCATCCACGGCTTGCCCAGGCCGCCGTACCACGCGGCGCCCAGCACCTGGTTGATGATCACCCCCGCGACGATTGCGAGGTAGTTCAAGCTCCCAAGATCGATGCTGTTCATAGGGTCCTCCCAGCTAAGGTCGACAGCGCACCCGGCAAGTGCCGGTCTGCCATGCCGAATGCGCAACGCCTACAGTCTAAAGGACTCCCAGGCACCGCGCACGAAAACGCGCCCGGCCTTGTCGGCATGCGGCCCCGGTGCTACAATCGAACGTGTAGAGCTACGCTCTTCCCCCTCATGCGCTCCGCAGTAGCTCAGTGGTAGAGCAGCCGGCTGTTAACCGGCGGGTCGCAGGTTCGAATCCTGCCTGCGGAGCCACCAACGCCTCTGACAGACGGCGGAAACACGCCCTGGAAACCACCGCCCTCCAACGGCAAGCCGGTCTCGGCTTGGACAATGTTCACGGCGTCTCCCAGAGAGACCGGATCGGCACCGCATAGAGCCGGTCGCCGAAGCCGGCGCTCGTCTCGCCGTCGTAGAGCACAACGCCTCCCGCGAACCGGTCGCCCACGTCATCCCTGAGTTTCCGCAGCCCTCGAAAGTCCGATGCCGTGACCGTCGCTCCGGCCTTCACTTCCACGCCCGCGAGGGCTTGGGCGCCACGCTCTATGACGATGTCCACCTCGACTCCGTCCCTGTCGCGGAAGTGAAAAAACGACATGGGAGCGTCGTGCCAGCTTGCCTGCCGCTGGAGCTCCAGGTACACAAACGTCTCCAGCAGCCGCCCCAGCAAGGTCCGGTCCGCCCAGAGCCCGTCGGCGTCCACTCCGAGCAGCGCGCAGGCCAGGCCGGTGTCGCCTACGTGGAGCTTGGGCCTCTTCACGAGGCGGCTCAAGCGGTTGCTGTGCCAGGACGGCAGCTCCTCCAGCAGGAACACCCGCTCCAGCAAGGTGACGTATTCGCGGATCGTGGGGCGGCTGAGCTCGAAGGGCGCGGCCAGATCTGAGAGGTTGAACAGTGTTGCCGTATTGGCGGCGGCAAGCGACATTAGCCTCGGCAGCACGTCGAGGGAGCGGATTCGGGCGAGGTCGCGTACGTCCCGGAGCACCTGGGCGTCCAGGTAGTTGCGGTACCAGTTGGCTCGCCGGCGGCCGGCGGGCCGCGTCAGGGCGGCCGGATATCCCCCCGATGCGATCCGCTCGGCGAGGTCGCGTCCCAGCCTGTCCGTCCGACGCACCTCGAACCCGCGCCCGAACAGGACATCGAGGAATCCGGGCGATGTCGAGGAACCCCGGAGCTCGCACTGCGCCAACGGATGCAGCCGCACCGTCTCCATGCGCCCCGCCAGCGAGTCCGACAGCGCGGGGACGAGGAGCACGTTGCTCGAACCCGTCAGGAGGAATCGGCCCGCCGCCCGGCGGCGGTCCACCTCCACCTTCAGCGCCGCAAAGAGCCCGGGTACCCGCTGCACCTCATCCATGATGACCCGCTCGGGAAGGTCGGCGACGAAGCCCATCGGATCGGCCTCGGCGCTTTCCCTCGTTACCGCATCGTCGAAGGTGATGTAGGCATGACTCGGAGAGCCTGAGGGCGGCGCGCGGAAGGGGCGGCCTCCCGAAGCCAGGCGCTCCGGCCCGCAGGCCATCAGGGCAAGAGTGGTCTTGCCGCATTGGCGCGGGCCGTGAATCAGGGCAACCGGCGAGTCCTCCAGGGCTTCGGCGAGACGCCGCTCCGCGAGGCGGGTGTAGAGCGTGTTCTCGGTCATCGGCTGATTGTAACTTTATGTACCGGCTGTTTGCAACTTTAGGCATCGGCAGTGTGAAATGTTAAGTATCGGCAGTTTGCAACATAGCCACGCGGCAGAGTGAAGGTAAACCTCCGCTCCACGAAAGGACTACGCCCGGCTTCCACCAATCGCGCACACATGACAAGCCTCTGGAGATTACAGCCGCGTAGTCCCCTCAAGGCCACCACATCTATGCTGTCCTTCCAGGGGACGACGCTCGGCGTGCCCACCGGCCTACGTTGCCCAGCACAGGGCGGTTCATGTAACAGCCGGTAATGGCGCGGTGTCGCACGTCCGCTCTTGCCAGGCTTGGAGGCGTGCGTAGAGGTCCCGGATCCTGTCGCGCTGGGTCGGGTCGTCGAAGCGATTGGTCATCTCGTAGGGGTCGGAGTTGAGGTCGTAGAGCTCGGCACGGTCGCCGGGCACCAGGTTCAGCTTCCAGCCGTCGCTGGAGACGATGGTCCTGCCTGGCGCGAGGCAGATCTCCCGAAGCCGCTCCCGCGGCAGCAGCCCGCTGTCCCATCCGATTGTCCGGTTGTTGGGCCCATTCCACTGGATGACGACGTCGTTCCCCTCCAGGGTCCGATCTCCCCTGAGCACCGGCGTCAGGCTCTTGCCCTCCAGCTCGGGAGGAATCGGCTCGCCCAGCAGGTCCAGCAGGGTAGGGACCAGGTCGATCTGGCTCACGGGACCGCAAATGCACTCCTGGTCTTGACTCAGCCACGGGACGTGGATGATGAGAGGCACCTTCGCCGACTCCTCGTACATCGTGGTCTTGTGGAGCATGTAATGGTCGCCCAGCATGTCGCCGTGCTCGCTGGTGAAGACAACGATCGTGTTCTCCGCCTGGCCGCTCTCCTCCAGCGCCTCCAGGATCATCCCTACACCCTGGTCGACGAGCGTGACGCTTCCGAAGTAGCGTGCGCGGACCTCGCGCCAGGCGGCCTCCGTGCTGAAGTCCAGCGGGTCGCTCACGTTGCCGTGTCCGGCGGCGCCGGCATAGTACTCCGCCCTTGTCCGGTGGAGGAACGACGCGCTCTCCGCCGGCTTCTTCAGGAACGCGGGTCCAGTCGCCAGGTTGTCGCGGGGATACAGGTCGTCCGGGGTCTCGCCGTACTCGTGCGGGTCCAGGAAGTTGACGTAGAGGACGAAGGGCCGGTCCGCGCTCTCCCTTATGAATCGGGACGCCTCTCGACCCAGCCAGATCGACTTCTTGTGCTCCATCGGCAGCCTGGCCGCCATCGGCCGGCTGAAGACTGGCGCGCCGCCTATCTCCTCGTCAGGCTCGTAGCCGTGGGATCGCAGATAGTGACAGTACTCGCTGAACCGCTCCTGGTGCTTCCCTTCCGTGGACCACTTGCGGTAGGTATCCTCCATGCTCCCCCAGCGCTCGAAGCCGTGTTGGGGCACCATCTCGTCTCCGAGGTGCCACTTGCCGAAGTAGCCGCACCGGTAGTCCGGCGGCAACATCTCTGCAATGGTCTTCGTCTCGGGCCTGAGAGGGATGTTGTTCTCGGTGCAGCCGTTGGTGTGAGGGTAGAGGCCGGTCATGATGGAGGAGCGGGCGGGAGTGCACACCGGCTGGGTGACGTATGGCCGCTCGAAGACGAAGCTGCGCCGGGCCAGGCCATTGAGGTTAGGCGCCTGGACGACGGTGTTGCCGTAGCACTCCAGGGTGTCGGCCCGCTGCTCGTCGGTGAGGAGGAACAGCAGGTTGCGTTTTCGCTTCACTAGTGCTCGTCCTTCTGGCGGAAGCAGTCGCGCCATCGTATCACGGCAAGATCGGGCCTGAGCAGGCGTCGGACGGTGCGCATGGTGGACCGGCTGTTTGAAACTTTAGCCACCGGCTGTTTGCAATATAACCGCACGGCAGTGTGAAAGGTAGACCTCCGCTCGATGAAAGGACAACGCCCGGCCTTCCACCGATCCCGCACACATGACAAGCCTCTGAAGGGGCTGCCGCGCCGTTCGCCTCGACCTACCTGTCCCCGAGCAGCTCCAACGCGGTCCCTCTCGCCTCATCCCAGGTGCCGACTATCCGGTCGGTGGGAACACGTTTCAGAACGTCGAGCGCGTGGAGGTTGTGCGCCGGTGTGCCCGAGAGCCCCATTACGATGCAGGGAGTGTCATGGGCTATGGCGGTTTCAACGAGCTGCTCCACCACGAGGGCTGCGCTGTCGTCCATATACAGCGTGTCGGAGAAGTCTAGGATGACGACCTCATGGTCCCGGATGTCGCCACCAATAGTGTCGATGAGCTTGCTGGAGGATGCGACGGTGAAGGAGCCCCTGAGTGCCACCAGGCCTACCCTGGCCGAGAAGAGGTCGATCTCCTCATCGTCCTCCTCTACATCGAGGAAGTTCCGGTCGAGCAGGGGCACGGAAACGACGCTGTCCATCTCCAGGCGCTCGAACTGTCGTGCGCTGGTTACGGCCGCCGCTATCATGCCCACGGCCACGGCGGCCACGAGGTCCAGGAACACCGTCAGTCCGAAGGTGAGCAGCATGACCGCCAGGTGCTCGCGCTGAACGCGGTGCATCCTGGTGACGAATCGCCAGTCGACGGTGTCCAGCGCGACCTTCACCAGGATGCCGGCCAGGACGGCGTTCGGTATTGAGCCAACGTAGTCCCCCAGCGTCAACACCATGACCGCCAGGATAGCCACGGCAAGCACCCCGGACACCAGGGTCGCCCCGCCTGCCTGGATATTCGCCACCGTGCTCGGTGTTGCGCCGGACCCGGGCAGGCCCCTGATGAACCCGGTGATCACGTTGCCGATGCCCTGGGCCAGCAGCTCCCGGCTGGGATCGTTGCGCGTACGTGTCATCGAGTCCCCTACCAGGGCGGTAAGCAGCGTATCGACAGAACCCACCAGTGCTATGACCAACGCCGGCTCGACGGCTCGAAGGAGGACACCGGGAGTTGTTTCCGGCAAATGGAACGTTGGCAGGTCAGTGGGTACGGCGCCTATGGTCGGCGCGTCAGTCAGCCACAGGACGCCCATAACCGTCCCAATCCCCAGCGCGATCAGGGTAGAGGGCAGATACCGGTCGAACCTGTTGGGCCAGAGCACGGCCACGGCAAGGGTGACGATGGCTATGAGCAGTGCGTTGTGCTCGAAGTTGTCGAACATTCCCGAAAGGTTGCCGAGCGTGGCCATTGGCCCGCCCGCCGCGATTGGCGCCCCCAGGAAGGGCGGGGTCTGGACCAGGATGATTATCACTCCAACCCCTGTCATGAATCCGGATATGACCGAGTACGGGGTGTAGGTGACGTAACGTCCGATTCTCAGCAGGCCGAACAGCATCTGTATCAGGCCCGCCATGATGACTATCGTAAAGGCCTCGGCGATGTTCTCCGCATGGCTGGCGACGATGACGGACATGGCCACTGTCATCGAGCCGGTGGGTCCCGATATGAGCGCCCGCGTGCCGCCGAACACCGCGGCGAAGAAGCCGACCGAGATCGCCCCGTATATGCCCGCGGCGGGGCTCAGGCCCGCAGCAAGGCCGAACGCCAGTGCGACCGGCAGGCTGACAACGGCCGACGTGACGCCGCCAAGGATGTCCCCGCGCAGGGTCTGAATGTTGTATTGGAGGCTGGGAATTCTCACCAGGCCATTATCAATCGAGTGTGTGGGCTAGTAGTGAGACATACGCTCAATGTCTGTTAGTTTCCTGTGAGCCTATGAGACGGCATACGCCTCGTGTCGCCCGCGAGTCTTCCGTGCAAAGTCAATGCACCGCCGACGTTGGAATCTTCCTCCCGGTGAGGGGTACAACCTTCAACCGATGGACCGAAAGAGTACATAGTGTCGATCGTCGCACGGTGGTAGACTCTCGGTGCGCATGTTACACGTCAAGGTTGCGAGAGTCGAATACTCCAGCCGGAGCGGAGGCAGGGATGACGCAGGAGCGAGTTGCATACGTAAACGGCGAGATAGTGCCGGAGAGCCAGGCCTCGATCTCCATCAGTGACCGCGGGTTTATCATGGGCGACGCCGTGTTCGACACGACCCGCACCTTCGGGCACGAGATCTTCAGGCTGGACGAGCACCTCGACAGGCTGTACGAGTCGCTCAGGTGGATGCGCATCGACCCGCAGATGACGCAGGCCGAGATGGCCGCACTGACGATGGACGTGCTCGAGCGCAACCTCCCGACGGTGGACGAGCTCGACGACATCTGGGTCACGCAGCGAGTCACGCGAGGCTTGCGGCTGGCCGGCGGCGACATCCAGAGCTCCGCCGACCGCCCCGGCATCGTCATCGAGTGCTTCCCCATCCCCTTCAAAGAGCGGGCCCACTACTACCGCGACGGAATGCCCATCGTCACGCCGTCGGTGCGGCGGACGCCCCCGGACTCGATGAGTCCCCGCGCGAAGACCCACAACTACATCAATCTCATCCAGGCCGACATGGAGGCCCGGGCGCAGGACCCGAACGCCTACGCCCTGCTGCTCGACGTGAACGGCAACCTGTGCGAGGGCAACGGCAGCAACATCTTCGTCGTCAAGGACGGCGCGGTCCGCACGCCCAGGAGCCGGTTCGTGCTGGGCGGCATCAGCCGCCAGGCGACCATGGACCTGGCCCACGAGCTTGGGGTCGAGATCGCCGAGGACGACATCGACGTGTTCGACGCATACACGGCCGACGAGATATTCGTGACCTCGACGAGCCTGTGCATATGCCCCGTCTCGACCTTCAACGGCGCAACCGTCGGCGACGGCGCCACACCCGGCCCGGTAACCGACCGCCTCCAGAAGGCCTACAGCGGCCTCGTAGGCATCGACACAGTAGCCCAGTACACCCGCTGGCTATAGGGCCGGGTTTCAGACCCGCCCGTCCCTTCGCCCGCTTAAACCCGCTCGGCTCTTGAGGAGATTCGTTCGCCCTGAGCCTGTCGAAGGGCAGTGCTCCGCCACTCAAATTGCCTGGGGAAAGCCACCAATGGCTGACGTGGAGTTAGCCACGCAGAGTCGTCCCGCGCCTCAATTCCTCGCCCCCTCGTTCGCCGCTTGTATCATCGCGTGGATGTACCCGTAGCAGTACGCGAACCCCACCTGCTGCGCCTCGTCCCCGTCGATGTCCGGCACGTGGTCGGGCATGAGCATGTACGGATAGCCCACCTCCCTGTAGGTGCGGACGGCCCGCAGCATGTCCACGTCGCCCTCGTCGGGGAAGACCTCCACGAAGTCCAGCAAGCCCCCCTTGATGTTGCGGAAATGCACGTTGAAGATCTTCCTCCGGCTCCCGAAGTAGCGGATCAGGTCGTAGATCTCCTCGCCCGGCCGCTCCAGCATCTCCGAGATCGTGCCCTGGCAGAAGTTCAGCCCGTGGTACGGGCTCTCGTGCATGCCGACGAACCTCTTGATTCCCTCGACCGTGCCCATGACCCGCGCCACGCCCCGGTACTCGTGGTCCTTGATGCCGGGGTCCTGCGGATGGCACGCAAGCTGCACCTTGCACTCGTTCGCCACGGGGACGACGCGCGCCAGGAAGTAGTCGATCCGGTCCCACATCGTGTCCGCGTCCGCCGCGCCGCCCTCGAACTCCGGCAGCGACTGGTCGAGATCGGCGTACCTGAACGACGACAGTCGCGCGCCGCCCCTGCCGTACTGCGCCGCCGTTCGCAGGTGGCCCAGGATGGTGATGTTGTAGAGCAGCCCCCTCAGGCCCGCCTCCGACGCCATGCGGATGATATCGCAGAAGCCGTCCAGCTCGCGCTCCCGCTCGTCGCTCGGCCCCAGGAACAGGTGCGGCATGCCGCTCTCGAAAGCGACCCTGGAGCTGGGCGGCGAGTGCATCGTCTCCACGGTGATGCCGTACTTCGCATACTCCTCGCGAATCGACGTGAGCAGGTCGACGGTCCACTCGGTCCAGTGCTCCTCGGGCGTCACGTCGACGTGCTCCACGCCAAGCTGCGCAAGCTGCCGGATATCCGTCTCGTGCCGCGCCCTAAACTGCGTTCCCACGTACATGCCGAACCCTCCTCACGCACTTGATTGCTGCCGGTCCGGGACGGTGCCGAGCATAGGTTCGGCGGGCCAGCGTGTCAACTCGCGTCAGGTGCTTCGGTTCTTGACCGCCGCGCATGCCTGCCGTAGCCTCCTGCCATGCCCCAGCACTACCTCGGAATAGACGTCGGCACGACCGCGGTCAAGGCGCTGGTCGTGGACGAGTCCGGCGCGGTCGCCGGCGAGGCCGAGTCGCCCCTCGAGGTGTCGGTCCCGAATCCAGGTTGGGCCGAGCAGGACCCGGCCGACTGGTGGCGGGGGACCATCGAGGCGGTCCGGGCCGCGTGCGCCGGGGCTGGCGTCCGCGGCGTCGAGGCCATCGGGCTGTCCGGCCAGATGCACAGCTCCGTGCTGCTCGACGGCGCGGACAGCGTGCTTCGCCCGGCGATACTGTGGAACGACGTCCGGACCACCGCCCAGTGCCGCTTCATTACAGACACGGTAGGCAAGACCGGCTTGCGCAGGCTCGTGGGCAATCCTGCGCTCGAGGGGTTCACCGCGCCCAAGCTTCTCTGGGTGCGCGACGAGGAGCCCCGTCTGTTCGACCGGACCCGCACCGTCCTGCTGCCCAAGGACTACGTCCGCCTGCTCATGACCGGCGAGAAGGTCACCGAGCCCTCGGACGCGGCGGGCACGCTGCTGTTCGACGTGCGGCGGGGGCTCTGGTCGCATGAAATGGCCTCCGCCCTGCAGCTCGACATTGCGATGCTCCCGGCCGTGCTTGGATCGACCAGCGTGACCGGCAGGCTCACCCCGGCAGCGGCGGAGGCTCTCGGCCTGCGACAGGGCACCCCGGTCGCCGGTGGAGGGGCCGACAATGCCGCGGCTGCGGTGGGCTCCGGCGTGGTCGGGCAGGGTGCGCTCCAGACCTCCATCGGCACGTCGGGCACCGTGGTCGCACCCATCGAGCGGCTCCGCGTCGATCCCGGCATGCGCATACACTCGTTCAACCACGCCGTCGACGACACCTGGTACCTGATGGGCGTGGTGCTGTCGGCGGGCGCGGCCCTGGTGTGGTTCAGGCGCGCCCTGGCGGGACCCGAAAGGGCAACGTCCGCATACGACGAGCTGATAGCCGAGGCGATGGACACGCCGCCGGGCGCGGACGGCCTGACGTTCCTGCCGTACCTGACCGGCGAGCGCACTCCCCACGCCGACTCCAACGCGCGCGGAGTCTTCGCGGGCCTGCACGCCGGGCACGAGCGCGGGCACATGGTCCGCGCCGTGCTGGAGGGCGTGACCTTCGCCCTGCGCGACTCCCTGGAGTTGATGCGCCGCCTTGAGGTCGATGCCAGGGAGGCCGTGGCGGTCGGCGGAGGCGCGCGCAGCGCCGCCTGGAGACAGATGCAGGCAGACGTGCTCGGAGTGCCCGTAGTTACGGTGGGGCCCTCCGGCGGCGCGCCCTACGGCGCAGCCGTGCTCGCGGCGGCAGGCTCGGGCGGGTTTGCCCCGGTCGAGGAGGCGTGCCGGGCGTGGATTCGCCCTCTCGACCGCATCGAGCCGGACTGCAACACCGCCGAGTCGTACGGCCGGGCCTACGAGCGCTACCGGAAGCTATACCCCCGGCTGAAGCGCCACTTCGCCGAGCACGCCCAGGGCTCGTAAGCTGGGCGACACGCGGGTATCCGCCCGCGCCCGATCCGCGTCATTCCTATGAAGCCGACCCCGCCCCAGGTCCTTCGTCGAGGACTCCTCAGGACGACATGATGGGGCGGCCGGTGGCGTCATCCACCAATCGGCGATGGCTCTTGCCCGGTCCCTTTAGGTTGTGTCCGGCTGGTCTGCTTTCGCTGTTCTGTCGTCCTTGCTGGCTTCTCTTGCTCTGTCGGGTCTTCCTGGTTTCTTCGATAGGGCCGGGGCGTGCCCTGACTGGTTGGCCCGCTGCCTCGCGGAGCCGGAATGTTCAACGGGTGCCCACCTGGCAGCGGGCGGACATCTGGGTCCGCCCCTACCAGAGCGGGCGAATCGATCTACTTGCGACGGTCAACGGATCCAATGAGGGACACGCCCCGGTCTTCCTGAAGCGGCGGTTGTTCGCCGCCCCCTATCCGCAATTCTCGCAGACCCCGTGACCTTACCGCTCAGTCCCAAGGTGTGCGACGGCTATACGGAACTACCGCACCTGGAGAGGGGGGTAGACGCTACGGTTACGGCTCCGGACGAGTGACCTCGCTTGTCCTCGAAGGTGCTTCGAAAAGCACCACGGGCCCGCTCCATCCCGACGAGGAGGCGGACCCGGAGGGGCTCGGGCTCATCTGTTCCCCTTCCTACGGGGATAGAATAGCACGGCTGTTCTGTGGCGTCAAGCGAACGGACGAGGGTTCGCCGGAGGCAGGTCTACCACACCTCGCCGAGGAGGCGGAGCCAGTTGCCGCCTAGTATCTTGGCGATGTCGTCGGCGCCGTAGCCGCGGCTTAGCAGGGCCGTTGCCAGGTTGGGCATCTCGTCGGGCGTCTCGAGGCCGACGGGGTAGAGCTGCACCTCGTCGAAGTTCACCGATGGGTCCGTGAACGTGGCCGGGTACTTTGTGCCCTGCTGCGACCCGATGTACCGCCAGAACGGCTGCGACTGGTCCTGGGTGAAGTCGGTCCCTATGGCCACGTGGTCGATGCCGATCAGCCCCACCATGTGGTCGATGGCGTCGACGTAGTCCTCCAGGGTGGAGGCGTCCCTGGTGCGCAGGAACGATGTGATCGCCGTCGCGCCCACGACGCCGCCCCTCTCGGCCAGCAGCTTCAGCGCCTCGTCGGCCTTGTTGCGGGGCACGTCGTAGTAGGACTTGGCGTTGGCGTGGGTGACGGCCACCGGCTTCTCGGAGTGCTCGATGGTCTCCAGGGTCGTCCTCTCGCCGACGTGGGACAGGTCGATCAGTATCCCGACCCTGTTCATCTCGCGCACGGCGTCGAGCCCGAAGTTGCTCAGGCCGTCGTCCCGGCGCTCGTAGCAGCCGCTGCCCAGCAGGTTCCGCTCGTGGTAGGTGGCCTGGATGATGCCCACGCCGAGCTGCTTGAAGATGGCGAAGCGGGCCAGGTCGTTCTCCACGGGCGACGCGTTCTGGAACCCGAGGATCACGCCGACCAGCCCCTCGCGCTTTGCCCTCACGATGTCGTCGACCGTACGCACCTGGAGCAGTGTGCCGCTGTAACGATCGAAGCGCCCGGCCCATGCGGCGACGTGGGCGAGGGTCTCCTGGAAGTTCTCCCAGGTGGCGATGGTGGCGTTGATGGCGGTGGTGCCGCTCCCGGACAGGCTCTCGAACACGGCTGGGCTGTCCCAGTTGCTGACGTTCAGACCGTCTATGACGATGGAGTCGTCGTATATCCGGCGCGCCTCGTCGGTATTCGTCATGTCATCCTCCATGTTCCTGCGGTCGTCTTCGCCCCTGGACCGCGGGCGGGTCGTCGTTCCAGGGTGGGAAGAGGGCGGGTTTCAAACCCGCCCCTACGGCTGAGCAGATCAAGACGCGTTGGCGTAGATGGTGGCTCGTGCATTGCGGATGTATCATGGCGCGTTTGCTGGTCTTGCGTACCCCCTGTCGCTTGGCGGGCCGCCGTTCTCGGGCTGCTCAAACCGGCTGCCGATGCGGAAGCGGTCGCCGAGTGGGTTGGGTGTGTCCTCCAGCGCGTCGGCGACCACCGGGCCGATTGCGCCGCCGAACTTGAACCCGTGGCCGCTCCCGCCGCCCGCTACCAGGACGCGCGAGCTTCCGGGGCGCCAGTCGACGATGAAGTGGTCGTCCGGAGTGGTGGCGTAGAGGCACGAGCGGCCCTCGACGACCCTCCCCCTGGCGAGGTCGGGAATCCGGCGCTCGAGGAACGCCAGCGCCCGCTCTCTGAACCCGGGGGTGCCGGAGCGGTCCAGGTCCGGGTCGACGGTGTCCCCGGGGGGATCGATGGCCGCCTTGGCGTACCCTTCGCGCAGTAGCGGGAACCCATACCAGCCCTCGTCGTCCGGGTTGATGGACCAGACCGGCATCGTGCCGCCGGCGAATTGCGCCGGATCGTCAGGCTCGATCAACAGCATCTCCTGGTGGGTGACCCGAACGTGAGCGCCTATTTCGGGCAGGAGCCGGCCGATCCAGACCCCGACCGCGGCGACGACGCGGTCGAAGCCGTCGCGCCGGCCGTCGCCCAGGGCTATGTCGACGCCCCCGGCCCGCTCCTCCACGCCCGCGACGGGAGATTCCTCGCGGACCGCTACGCCCTCCTCCCTGGCCATGCGGCACATGACGGAGATCGCGCGGGCGCTCTCGATATATCCGGTCCAGGGGTCACTCACGCAGAGCTCGTGGTCGGCAAGGCGAAACTGGGGGAATCTCTCGCGGGCCTCGGGAGCGGTGAGCACCACTATGTCCGCGCCACGGCTGCGCAGGTAGTCGACGCTGGCGTCCATGGGCGAGCCCGGCTCGATGCCGCTCACTACGTAGGCGCCCCCAACCCTGTGGTAGAAGCTCGTGCCCGACCTCTCCTCCCACTCCCGCCATCGCTCCGCGGCGCGCTCCACCAGCTCCACGTAGGTCTCGTTGTCCCCCGCGTACCAGGTGCGCCGGATCGCCTTGGAGACGTCCGTCGAGCTGGCGGCCTCGTACGGCACCTTGCCCTGGTCGAACACAGTGACCGCGTGGCCGCGCTCCCGAAGCTCGATCGCGGACGCAAGGCCGAAGACCCCCGCGCCGATCACGCCTATATTCATGGCGCAATCATACCCTTGCGGGGCAGCGGGCGCACCTGCTGGCAAGATTGGCGTTTGGCGAGGTTGAGGTTTGAAACCCGCCCCTACGGGAGGAGGGCAGACAAGAGGGAGGGCAGGCGGCGGGTTACCGGGCCCGTGCGCCTGCCCTCCTGCCAGCTGCGTCTGTGTCTAGCGGCTGTAGCCGGTCGTCCTTGCCGTATCCCGGGGCAGGGAGTCGGTCATGTGGTCCATCACGAATGCAAAGTCGTGGTACGAGTCGAGGTGGCCGAGGTGACGGCCCAGGGGCTGCAGCCGATCAGTCAGGTCCCGCAGGTCCCTCCGAACGTCCCCCGCTCCATCCCCGCCGGAGTACGGGAGGCTCCCGTACCGGTCGGACGCCAGGGCGACGATGGCTCCGAACTCCAGCAGCGCGTCTCCCATCGCTGACAGGTCGCTGTCGAGGCGGGACACCATACCCGCGGACTGGCGGTTCGTCAGACCGCTCATAGGGGTCACCCACCTGAGCTGGACGTCGCCCAGGTCGTAGGACTCTGAGGGCCTGCGCAGGGCATCGTCGCGCACCATCACCTCGAAGAAGACGGTCGTGGCGGCGCCCATGGGGATCTCGGCGAATTCCTTGCGGTCCTCGACGAAGGACTCGTCGGACGTAACGCGGTTCTCGTAGCCGATCATGCGCCAGTACTCGACGACCTCGTCGTTCCAGGTAACCTGCGCGCGGGTCTGGTCGGCGAATGGAACGGACAGGGCCAGCCAGCTTTCGCGGCTGAAGGTGGCCCGGGCCTGGTCCACGTCGCTCAGGTAGCGGTACCAGCCGTTGCCATGCTGGGCGAGCTGCTCCAGCAGGTAGTCGTTGTAGTTCTCGATGCCGACGCCGATGGTGATGAGCCGCAGCGGGTTCCGGCTGTCCGGGTCGTATGCCGACTCGAGGATGCCGAACGGGTCGGTCGCGTCCACGTTGGCCACTCCGTCGGACATGAGAATGACGTAGTTATGGGCGTCCGGGCGGTCCCGGCGCGCGCGGTCGGCGAGCTTCACGGCGAGGTCGAGGCCGGCCTGCACGTTGGTGCTGTTGTGAGGGGCCAGCCGGTCGATGGACCTCCTGATGTCGCGGTCGTCGGGGCGGGCGTGTCTCACTGTCAGGTCGTCGATCACGTCCGTCGTGAAGTGGACGACGCCGATGCGGTCGCGGCTGCCCAGGCTGCGCCTGATGCTCTCGGCGGCCTCGCGGGCTATGGCGACGCGGTTGCCGTGGGACA
This sequence comes from Dehalococcoidia bacterium, assembly GCA_965116315.1. Lineage (GTDB taxonomy): Bacteria > Chloroflexota > Dehalococcoidia > Lucifugimonadales > CAJWER01. Next base: position 2,110,876 of record OZ220672.1, on the reverse strand, counting down.
TGGAGCCCGACGCATCGAGCACCAGGGTCACATTGAGGGGCGAGTCGTCCTGCATATCTGGGGCCTGGAAGCCGAGTCTCACCAGGTGCATCCGGCTGTCCAGCGGGTGCGTGAACACGTCGGTGGTAATCGCGAAGCTGTCGCGGTGTGCGGGAAGGTCGTAGCCGTAGTTGAAGGCGTTGACCCACTCCTCGGCTCGCACGGAGTCAGGGTCGACCTCGTGTCCGGCCCGGGCCCAGTTCAGGGCCAGCTGGAAGGAGGTGCGGTCGGTATCCAGGCTGAAGGTCGACACGCTGTCTTCGGCCGTGGACTCGAACCTGGACTGCCGGTAGTCCCTGAACGTGGTCGCCGACGGGGGACTTACGGGGGCGGGCCGGCTTGGCGGAGGGGCTGACATTGCAGCTTGGCCCTGGCTGACAGGGGGAGCCTGGGCGGCGCGCATGACTTCCGAGATTTCGGCTGCCGATGGGCCCGGCTCAGACGACGCGCAGGCGGTGGCGGTAAGCAGCATCGCCAGCCCGAGGGCTATCACGGCCAGGCCGGCGATCCTGCTCGAAAGGGGTACTGCTACGATTCCTAAGCTTCCGACGCTGTTGGGGACAGAATTCTTCATGACATGCTCCTTGTGCTCCGAAGAGCGTACATACAACCGGACTTGGTAGATTGTTCGCGCCCTGGCACTTGGAACCGTTCCAATATTTCATAACGTCCGTGGTGCACGATTGGTTGGCATAGGGGTGCGCCAGTCCATTCCGCGAAGGGCGGATTTTGGCTGCCGTGGAGGAGTCCAGGAATACCCAACAGAGAGTGTGGAATGTGCTTGTTCTTGACACCCCGGTAGCTACAAACTAATATTCAGAGACGGAGCCGACGAAAGGATGGCTCCCTGAAAATCGAATAGGAAGGTGAGTAGCAATGGAACTAGCCATTGTCGCCGTACTCGCCGTCCTGATCGGGATAGGTTTAGGCGCGTTCGCAGGGTTTCTGGGCCGCAAACTGGTGAGCAGGAACAAGCTCACCGCCGCAGAGCAGGAAGTCTCACGGAAGCTGGAGGCAGCAGAGGAGGAGCAGAGAAGGCTGATACTGGAGGGCAAGGAACAGGCCCTCAAGCTGCAGTCAGAGCGGGATGAGGAGTTCCGTGAGAGAAGATCAGAGATCAACCGGTCCGAGACACGCCTCTCGAGATTCGAGGAGAATCTTGAAAGACGCGCCACCAACCTGGAGCGCCGCGAGCGCAAGCTTACCGAGAAGGAACAGGCGGTCGATGCAGTTCGTACCGAGCTCGATGGAATCAAGGACAGGGAGGTCGAACGCCTAGAAGCGCTGTCCGACCTCTCGATGAACGAGGCCCGTTCCGAGTTGATGGAGCGCGCCTCACTGGAGATAGACCACGACCTGGCGGTCTACTACCGGGACGCCGAGGAGCGCGCCCGGGATGAGGCCAGCGAGAAGGCCCGCACGATCATATCCGAGGCCATCCAGAGGCTCGCCTCGGACGTGGTGTCAGAAGTGTCCCTGTCTTCCGTGTCCCTGCCCAACGACGACATGAAGGGCAGGGTGATCGGGAAAGAGGGCCGGAACATCCGCGCGATCGAGAAGGCGACGGGCGTCGACCTGATCATCGACGATACGCCCGAGGCCATCACGCTCTCCTGCTTCGACCCTATCCGGCGTGAAGTCGCCCGCCTCGCCATAGTCAAGCTCATAGCGGACGGGCGCATCCATCCCGCCAGGGTCGAGGAGACGGTCGCCAGGACCGAGAAGGAGCTGGCGGAGACCATCCGCAAGGCCGGCGAAGAGGCCATGATGGACGTGGGCGTCCGGGGCCTGAACGCCGAGCTGATACGGCTCCTGGGCCGGCTCAAGTACCGCTACAGCTACGGCGAGAACGTGCTGCAGCACAGCATAGAGGTCGGACACCTGTCCGGGCTCATCGCCGCCGAGATAGGCGCGAACGTCAGGGCCGCGAAGACGGGCGGCCTGCTGCACGACATCGGCAAGGCCCTGACCCACGAGGTCGAGGGCCCCCATGCCGAGATCGGCGCCGACGTGGCCACTCGCAACAGGATCCCCAAGCACATCTGCACGGCGATAGCGGAGCACCACGACGACGAGCACAGCAGCCCGGAGTCGTTCATCGTTGCCGCCGCCGACGCGATCAGCGCGGCCCGGCCCGGGTCGCGCCGCGACACTGCCGAGCACTACATCCAGCGCCTCGAAGCGCTGGAGGAGGTTGGCAGGGCGTTCGACGGCGTCGAGAAGTGCTTCGCCATCCAGGCGGGACGCGAGATCAGGATCATGGTCAAGCCGCAGTCGGTGGACGACATCGGGGCCAACAAGATGGCGCGGGACGTGACCAAGAAGATCGAGGACACGCTGACATATCCCGGCCAGATCAAGGTCACGGTGATCCGCGAGTCCCGCTCGGTCGAGTACGCAAGGTAAGCGGGACACCGCGGGGAATCGTGAGCGGCGTCTGCGGGTCATCGAGGTCGAGGCCGGAATTCCGCCGGCCGGCCCCGTGTCCGCGGCTCGCCGCGCGGCGTTAGATGGTCCAGGCCGACCTCCACCTGCACACGACCTTCTCGGACGGCAATCTCACGCCGACCCAGATCGTGGACCTGTGCGCCTCCAAGGGCATCCGGCATGCCGCGGTCACCGACCACGACTCGACCGAGGGCATCGGCGAGGCGCTCATGGCCTCCCGGCGCCACGACGACCTCGAGATCATAGTCGGCGTGGAGCTGAGCACGGACGTGCCCGGCAGCGAGATCCACCTGCTGGGGTACTTCGTCGACCACGAGGACCCCGGGCTGCAAAGCACGCTGAACGAGTTTCGCGACGGCAGGGAGGGCCGGGCGCGCCGGATGGTGGAGCGCCTCGCCGAGCTGGACGTGCCCGTGTCGTGGGAGAGGGTCGAAGAGCTGTCGGGCGGCGGCGCCATCGGAAGGCCCCACATAGCCCAGGCGATGGTGGAGGCGGGCTACGTGGAGTATCCGAAGGACGCGTTCGACAGGTACCTGGGCCGCAACGGCCCCGCGTACGTGGAGCGTGCCCGGCTGACACCGGCGGAGGCCGTGCGCTTGGTCGTCTCGAACGGCGCGGTCCCCGTCATGGCCCACCCCACGTTCTCGGTCCCGGAAATGGACGACAACGGCATAGCGGAGCTGCACCGAATCCTGGTCGAGCTTCGAGGCGAGGGCCTTGCGGGCATGGAGGTCTACTACGGATTGTACGAGCCGGACGTGGTCGCCCTGCTGAAGTCGATGGCCGACGAGCTGGGCCTGATACCGTGCGGCGGCAGCGACTACCACGCATCGGGCAACCCGGGCGAGGCGCGCCCCGGCGACGTGGGCCCTCCCGCGTCATCGGTGGAGGCGCTGAGGGCCGCAAGGGCCGCCCTGGCCAGGGGCTGAGGGCCGGGCGGTGCGCTCATGACAGGACTGGCGCTGGTCGCGGCGGCTTACCTGGTAGGCTCCATACCCTCGGCGTTTCTCCTGGCGCGCTACCTGAGGAACATCGACATCCGGGACTACGGTTCCGGGAACGTGGGCGCGTCGAACATCATGGAGCACGTGGGCCTGCGGACAGGGATAGCCCTTGGCGTGTTCGATACCCTGTTCAAGGGAACGATGCCTGTCGTCGCCGCCAACCTCATGGGACAGAGCCTGGCGGTCCAGGCGGCCGTCGCCATCGCGTCCATCGCGGGTCACAACTGGTCGGCGTACCTGAAGCTGACCGGAGGGCGGGGCATATCGATAGGCATCGGCGTCCTTCTCGGGATGGGACTCTGGGTTGAGCTGGCCGTGGGGCTTTTCCTGATAGGGCTCATGGGCCGCGTCGTGATGAAGGACACGGGCATATGGTCGCTCATCTCTTTCCTGGCCCTGCCCGTAACCGCTATCCTCGTTGGGCAGCCTCCCGAAGTCGTGTACATGCTTGGGGGAATGGCGGTACTGCTCGTGGTCAAGCGGCTGGTTGGGAACTGGGAGTGGCCGTCCCACGAGCGGTACGGGCCCGCGCGCGTCCTGATGCACCGCTTCCTGTGGGACCGGGACGTGCCCAGGCAGGAGGCATGGACGGGCCGGATGCCGGAGTCCGAGCAGGCCGCCTCCGGGACCGGGGACAGGAGATAGCCGCATGGCTGAGGAAAGAGCGCGAATGTACTGCGCCGAGCACGAGGAGACGCCGACGAACCTCCGTTGCAGCCGGTGCGAAAGGCCCGTCTGCCCTGAGTGCATGGTGCAGGCGCCGGTGGGCATTCGCTGCCGGGAGCACGGCCGGCCGGCCAAGCTCCCGACCTACGACGTCTCGACCGGGTTCATCGTGCGCGGCGTTGCCGCTGGAGTCGGGATCGGCGTGCTGGGAGGCTTGATCCTCGGGATCGCCGGCGTGTTTACCAACGTGCTCTATTTTCCGTATGTGTTCACGCTGGCGATGGCTGGGCTTGGCTACCTTGTGGGGGAGGGCATCAGCCGGGCCACCAACAAGAAGCGCGGCCAGCCCCTTATCGTGGCGGCGGTCGTCGGGGTTGTCCTGGCGTTCGTCGTCGTGGTGGGGTTCACGGGGCTGCAACTGGGCCTGTTCGACCTGATAGGGCTTGGGATTGCCATCTTCCTGGCTATCCAGCGTGTTCGCTGACGGTCGATTTTGTTGACAGAATTCGTAGCCCCTCGGTAGAATATGTACGATAACTCTTATTTGAGGGCTAGAAAACCGGAATGGACAAACTCGACTCCAAGATCATCGAACTACTGCAGACGGACGGACGAGCATCGAACGCCTCGATAGCGCGCCACGTAGGCGTGAGCGAGGGCACGGTCAGGCGAAGGCTGAAACGGCTGGTCGAGGACGAATACATCCAGGTGGTGGCGCTTCCCGACGCAACAAAGCTGGGCTACGAGTCCCAGGCGCTGGTGGGCATCCAGGTCGAGCCTGACAAGGTAGACAAGGTTGCGGACAGCCTCTACGAGCTGGCCGAGATAAGCTGGGTGGCCGTCACCACGGGGTCGTACGACGTGTTCGCCTGGGCGACGCTGCCGTCGGCCGAGGAGCTGGGCACATTCCTGCGCACGCGCGTAGGCGTGATCCCAGGCGTTCGCCGCACCGAGACCTTCGTCAATTTGGACAAGAAGCGGGGCCACGCCGTCGCGGTGTAACTGGACACCGGGATGAGCGAGCCCCCGCTGAGGCCCCTCTGGAAAAGGGGGCCTTCTTAGTGGAACACATAAGGCGCCGGGAGAGAACAGATGCTTAGGACGATGCACTGCGGCGATGTGAGGATCGGTCACGTGGGCGAAGGGGTAACCCTCAGCGGCTGGGTGCACAATCGCAGGGACCACGGCGGGCTGATCTTCATCGATCTGCGGGACAGGTACGGCCTGGTGCAGGTCGTCTTCAACCCCGAGCTTGCTCCCGAGGCCCACGCCGCAGCCGAGAGGTTCCGCAGCGAGTGGGTCGTCCAGGTGCGCGGCACCGTCGACGCGCGGCCCGAGGGCACGGTGAATCCCGGGCTGGCCACGGGCGAGATTGAGGTCATGGCCGCCGAGGCCGTCGTGCTCAACGAGTCGAAGACGCCGCCGTTCGAGGTCGCCGACGGCGCGGAAGTGGACGAGCTGCTTCGCCTGAAGTACCGGTACGTCGACCTTCGGCGCCCGAGCATGCAGGAGACCATCGCCCTGCGCCACAAGGTGGTCAAGTACATCCGGGACTTCCTGGACGAGCGGGACTTCCTGGAGATCGAGACGCCGATCCTGATCAAGAGCACGCCCGAGGGGGCCAGGGACTACCTGGTGCCGAGCCGGCTCTACCCGGGGCAGTTCTACGCGCTCCCGCAGTCGCCGCAGCAGCTCAAGCAGCTCCTCATGGTCTCGGGGATGGACAAGTACTTCCAGATCGCCAGGTGCTTCCGGGACGAGGACCCGAGGGCGGACAGGCAGCCGGAGCACACCCAGCTGGATCTGGAGATGAGCTTCGTGGAGCGGGACGACGTGCTGGACCTGATCGAGGAGCTCTACACGTCGATGATCGAGGAGCTGGTGCCGGGCAAGCGTCTCCTCAAGCCCTTCCCCCGCCTGAGCTACCAGGAGGCCATGGACCGCTTCGCGACCGACAAGCCGGACCTCCGGTTCGGGCTGGAGATGGCGGACCTGACGGACCTGGCCGCGAAGAGCGAGTTTCGCGTGTTCTCGTCGTCGGCGTCCGGCGGCGGCATAGTCAAGGGCTTCAGCGTGCCCGGCGCGGGAGGCTACGGGCGGCGCCAGCTCGACGACCTGGTCGAGTTCACCAAGACCCGCGGCGCGCAGGGCCTGGTCTATATCGCCCTGGACGAGTCGGCGTTGCTGGAGGACCTGACCGGCGACGACTACAGGTCGCCCGCCGCCCGCTTCCTTGCGATCGACGAGGTGCGCGAGATCGCGTCCCGGACCGGCGCGGGGCCCGGCGACCTGGTGCTCATCGTGGCGGGCCCGGCCAAGTCCACGAACATCGCCCTCAGCGCCCTGCGGGAGGAGATGGGCCGGCGCCACGACCTGGCCGACCCTGACGTGCTCCACTTCGCGTTCGTCGTCGACTTCCCGCTCTTCGAATGGAACGAGAACGAGGGGCGCTGGGACGCCATGCACCACGCCTTCTCCATGCCGAACGACGATACCGTCCAGTACCTGGAGAGCGACCCTGGGAGGGTCATCGCCAACCTGTACGACCTTGTATGCAACGGCGTGGAGCTGGCCAGCGGCAGCATCAGGGTCCACCAGCGCGAGCTCCAGGAGCGCATATTTGCGGTCCTGGGCTACACGGAGGAGCAGGTCGGCCAGCGCTTCAAGCAGCTCCTCGACGCGTTCGAGTACGGCGCGCCACCCCACGGGGGGATAGCCCCGGGCATCGACCGCCTGATCATGGTGCTGCTGGGCATCGACAACATCCGCGACGTCATAGCTTTCCCGAAGACCCAGAATGCCATCGACCCGCTGTTCGAGGCGCCCGACGTCGTGGAGGATGAGCAGATCAGGGAGCTGCACATCCGTATAACCGAGTAGAGTAAGGGGCGCGGCAGTTGGGCGGCGCTACTATCACAAGAGGGAGTAAGCCGCCGTCAACAAGTCATTCCGACCGTTCGACAAGTCATTCCAACCGCTTAACATGTCATTCCGACCGCAGGGAGGAATCTAAGGTGTTTGAGGTCGAGTCGAGGTGTCGTTTCAGCTACGATACCTTCCTCGATAACAAGGTTCTTAGATTCCTCACTTCGCTTCGCTACGTTCGGAATGACAGCCCCCGGGGGTACGCAACGGTCTGCTCGGGGGTAGATGCCAACCTCCCTCAACGCTGAACAGTCGCCGGAAGGAGTACCTGAACCATGCCAGTCGTGCAGCACGAGGTCCTGGAACGGATCGCATTCGACGTATTCTCGGCGGCGGGTATGCCGGACGACGAGGCGGGGATAGTCTCCAGCCACATCGTCACGGCGAACCTGCTAGGCCACGACTCGCACGGTGTCTGGTATATACCCAGGTACGGCGACACGGCCCTGGAAAGCCACGTGGAGTGGGGCAGGCACGAGGTCCTGAAGGACGGCCCGTTGTTCCGGCTGGTCGACGGTCACGGGGCGCACGGCATAGTCGCCCTGACCAAGGCGGCGGACATCGCGTTCGAGAAGGCGGGCGCCTCCGGCATAGGCATGGCGGGCGTCCGCAATGTGACGCACATGGGCCGGCTTGGGGCGTATCCCACCCAGATCGCCGAACGGGGAATGATCGGCATGGTCTGGACGAACACGGGCGGCCTCGCGGTGGCGCCGTTCGGGAGCTCGGAGAAGCGGCTGCGCCTGGCGCCGGTCGCGTACGCGATACCGCGCCGGAGCAGGGACCCCTTCATGCTCGACATGACCTTCAGCGTCGTGGCCGGGGGGAAGATCGAGCAGAAGATCGTGCGCGGCGAGTCCATTCCCGAGGGCTGGCTGGTATCCGAGGACGGCGAGTACGTGACGGACGGGGCGCGCTATCATGCCGGGGAGGCGTCGATCCTGGCGTTGGGCGGGCTGCAGTTCGGACACAAGGGGCACGGCCTGGGGATGATGATGGAGATGATCGTCGGGCCGCTGACTCACGCCGGGTGCACGGACGGCGAGGGCAGGGGCGGAGGCGCGCTCGTGACGGCCATCGACATCGCCGCCTTCACCGACGTGGACTCCTACCTGGACGAGGTGGAGGCTTTCGCTGAATACGTCTCGTCCGCGGCACCGCTGCCGGGCGTCGATCGCGTCTACGCGCCGGGGCAGCTGGAGGAAAAGACGAAGGAGCGGCTGCTGGTGGAGGGCATCGACGTGCCCGCGCCCACGTGGGCCGAGATAACGGAGATAGCCGGACGCCTGGGGGTGTCAGTTCCGACGGTGTCCTGATCTTCGCACAAGAGGATATGAAACCGGCGTTGTTCCTGTGCATGGTCGAGGGGATCCTTCGTCAGGCTCAGGGCAGGCTCCCGCCCCAGGTCCCTCGTCGGGGACTCCTCGGGACGACAATGAAGGAGGCCGGGCTACAGGGGGCCGCCTTGGTGGATTCGGTCTTACGCTAACGGAAGATGTATGGTAGATTGGTATATCGCACCTCTACCCTGGATGTAGGATGTTCCATGAGTCTCAACATCAAGAACGAAGAGACGTGTAGGCTGGCCGGCGAGCTCGCGCAGCTTACGGGTGAAACCATGACGGGCGCGATCACGGTGGCGCTCAGGGAGCGCCTGGAGCGCGAGAGGAGCGAACGCAGTGCCGAGGCCCGCGTCCAAAGACTTCTCGCCATCGGGAGGCGCTGCGCAGGCATGATGGGAGACGGCCCGTCGGCCGTCGAGCACGGCGACTTCCTATACGACGAGCGAGGGCTGCCCAGGTGATCGTCGACACGTCGGCGGTCCTTGCCATCTTGTTCCATGAGTCGGATGCGGAGCGCTATGCCAGGGCCATCACGAAGGCATCGCGCTGCCGCATGTCCGTTGCCAGTCTCGTCGAGACCACAATCGTTCTGGAGAGTCGAAGCGGGGCCGCAGCCGGATATGAGCTCGATGCTTTCCTGGAAGACGCGGCGATTGAGCTGGAGCCGGTCACGGTTGCCCAAGCACAGGCCGCGCGCAGGGCCTGGCGGCGATTCGGCAGGGGCAACCACCCGGCGGGGCTGAACTTCGGCGACTGCTTCTCGTATGCGCTTGCGGAGTCCAGGCGGGAGCCCCTGCTGTTCAAGGGACGAGGCTTCAAGCTCACCGATGTCGAAGCCGCATGACGCCGGGCTACGTAGTGACGGTTGGATGATGAGCCAGTGATTGACGAATTCAAGCTTAGGGACGCGGTGGGCTCGATGCTGGAGGCTATCGGGGAGGACCCGGGACGGGAGGGGCTTGCCGATACTCCGAGGCGCGTCGCGGAGATGTACGCCGAGTTCTTTGCCGGCATCGGCGAGGACCCAACGGAGGTCCTGGCGACGGGATTCGAGGAGGGGCACCACGAGATGGTGGTCATCGCCGGCGTGCCCTTCTTCTCGATCTGCGAGCACCACTTCCTGCCGTTCTTCGGCACAGCCGACATAGGGTACGTGCCGAGCGGTCGGGTTGCCGGAGCGAGCAAGCTGGCCAGGGCGCTGGACATCGTTGCCCGGCGTCCCCAGATGCAGGAGCGGCTGACGACACAGCTCGTCGACGCGATCACCGGCGCGCTGGCCCCGGAGGGCGCGGGTGTGGTGGTTTCGGCCGAGCACCTCTGCATGACGCTGCGCGGCGCGAGCAAGCCCGGGAGCCGCATCGTGACATCGTCCCTGCGCGGCACGTTCAGGGCCGACGAGAGGGTGCGGCGCGAGTTCGACAGCCTCAGAGACGGTGATTCTTGATCGTAAGCAGCTTCCCAAGTATCGAGGAGGCGGAGGCCGCGTGGGAGCAGGTTCTGGGCGCGAGCGATGCGGCCACTCTCTTCCTCACCCCGTGGTGGCAGAAGACGTGGTGGCAGCACTTCGGCGACGGCGCTGAGCTTGCCGTGCACGTCGTGAGCGATGGGTCGCGCCCGGTTGGCGTGGCCCCGCTCGTGCGCACGGACGGCGTGCTGGAGCTGCTTGGGGCGACGGACCTGTTCGACTACCGCGACTTCATCGTCGAGCGCGGCAGGGAAGGGGACTTCTGCGCCGCCCTTCTCGACCACGTCTCGGAGCTGGACTGGCACACCCTCAGGCTTGAATCGGTGCGGGAGGAGTCGCCCACGCTCAGGTCCCTCGGAGGTGCGGCCGAGTCCGCGGGTATGTCGGTCGAGATCGAGCCGGAGGACGTGTCCCCCGTCGCGGTGCTCCCCTCGTCATGGGAGGAGTACGTGTCGGGCCTGTCGAAGAAGGACAGGCACGAGCTGAGGCGCAAGATCCGGCGTCTCCATGGGGCGGGAGAGGTGACCCGCTCGGTGTGCTCCGCCCCTGAGCAGGTGCCCGGCATGATGGACGTCTTCCTGCGGCTCCACAGAGCGAGCAGCCCGGACAAGGCCGAGTTCATGACGGCGGAGCGGGAGGCGTTCTTCCTCGACGCCGTCACAGAGGCTGCGCGTCGAGGAAGTCTCAGGCTGGAGGAGCTGGCGCTCGACGGCACGCCGGTGGCGTCGTGCCTGGGCTTCGACTACGCCGGCTCGTTCCTGCTGTATAATAGCGGGTACGACCCAGAGTATTCCAAGCTCAGCGTCGGGATAGTCAGCAAGGCGCTCGCCATAGAGGGCTCCATCGAGTCGGGTGACGGCGTCTTCGACTTCCTGAGAGGCTCCGAGGACTACAAGTACCGGCTTGGGGGACAGGACCGTCAGGTCTACCGCGTGACTGTCCGGCGGTGATGGCCCGGCGGCATTCGACGCCCGATCAGCCCTGGGCCGATTCTGCGACTGCAATAGGAAGCACGAAGCCCATGTACAGCCTGGCCCTTTTGAGCGTCCACGGCTGTCCGTTTGCCCGCCTGGGCGAGCGCGACACCGGCGGCATGAACGTCTACCTGCTCCAGATAGCGCGAGAGCTGGGCAGGCGAGGCCACAGGGCCGACGTTTACACCCGGGTACACGACCCCAACGACCCCGAGATAGTCGAGCTGGGCGAGAACGCGAGGGTGATCCACGTGCAGGCCGGGCCCCACGGGGAGCCGAAGCAGGGGCTGCACCGCCACATCCCGCAGTTCCTGGAGGGCATGACGGCGTTCCGCGAGCGTGAGGGGATAACCTACGATCTCGTGCATTCCCACTACTGGCTCTCGTGCCTTGCGGCCGTCGATCTCTGCCGGGACTGGGGCGTGCCGCACGTCGCCACGTTCCACACGCTGGCGCGCGCCAAGCAGGAGGCGAGGCCGGACGAGCAGGAGTCGCAGACGAGGATCGAGTCCGAGCGCGCGGCGATGATGAGCGCCGACTCGATGGTGGTGTCCACCGAGCGGGAGCGGAGCGACATAGCCCGCCTCTACGGCGTGCCCGCGGGTAAGGTGGACGTGGTGCCGGCGGGCGTCGACCTCCAGCTGTTCAGGCCGATGGGAAGGGAAGAGTCGCGCGGGCAGCTCGGGCTGGACGGCCGGCGGACCATACTCGCGGTCGCCCAGCGCATCGAGCCGCTCAAGGGACTGGACGTCATCGTCGAGGCGCTGCCGCTGATGGACGATGGCGGCGAGACGCGCTTCGTCATAGTGGGCGGGGACGAGAATTCGGGCCCTGAGATCGCCCGCCTCCGGGGTGTGGCCGCGCGGCTGGGCGTGGAAGACAGGCTGACGTTCGCCGGGGCGGTCAGCCAGGAAGAGCTGCCGGCATACTACAGTGCGGCGGACGTGTGCGTCCTGCCGTCCTACTACGAGAGCTTCGGGCTTGCCGCTCTCGAATCGCTGGCCTGCGGCACTCCGGTGGTCGCGTCGGTGGTCGGCGGGCCCATGTCCTTCATCGCGGATGGGGTGAACGGGCACCTGGTACCGGAACGCAGCCCGCAGGCATATGCCCGCTGCCTCGACGTCGTGATGTCAGAGGGGCCGGAGATGGCGGAGGCGGCGCGGCGCACGGCGGCCTCCATGGGCTGGGAGTCGGTAGCCGACGGGCTGGTGGCCCACTACGCCTCGATGATCGAGGAGCGCGGGAGAGTCGCTTCGGCCGGCGGTGCGGCAGCGGTGATGGCGAGGTAGGGACGGCCAAGGAGCCGGCCAGCGCCTTCCTGACACCGCCCCACTGCCCCCTTATATATGAAGAGACGCCCCCTAAGCGGGGACGTCGGCCCAGCGATAGTCTCGCTGGGGTGGTGTGTACACTGTATCCAGTGCGCCCTAGAGGGTCAAGTTCTCCCGCGATTCAGTAAGTGCTCAGTGTTGGTGTGACACTGGCAGCCTCGCTCCTGGGCAGGGCGAGAGCCCCCATCTCAATCTTCCCCCTCAGGGGGAAGAGGCCAAGCCTCCTCCCCTGAGCCTTGAACAGTTGTGTTGTGAGTCAGTTTCTACGGGAAGGTCCAGCCTGCTAGCTTGGTTGGGGTGATGGTGATGAGAACGAAGTCCATGTTGCGGTAGGTCTGCTCGGCGTACCGCGCGCCTTCTTCCTCGCCCTGGTAGTTGATGGACATGTCCCAGAGGACCTGCCGGTCCCACTCGTCGGATAGCTGCGCGGTGCCGTTCACCTGCACGAAGCCGTGGGGCTCGGTCTCCCTGGGGATGGAGATGCCGACGCGCGGGTCGTTTCTGAGGTTCCTGACCTTGACGCTCGTCGGCTCCGAGAGGATGAGCAGTTTCCCGCCCCTGTAGAGGTGCCATACGGGGGCGACGTGGGGCGAGCCGTCGGGACGGAGGGTTGCGAGGTTGGAGAGGAGCGGAAGTTCCAGGTACTCTTCGATCTGCTGGGCGGTCATCCTGGGCATCAGGCAGTCTCCACTACTGGGGCGTTTTCCGCGACCGGCCATAGGGGGAGTGTGTGGGCCTCGGGCGGGGCCTGCTCGCCGGCGAGAAGCCTGGACTCCACGGCGGCGAAGATAGCATCGGCGATTTCCGGGACCGGCAGAAGGGCATCGACCACGACGAACCTGTCAGGGTTCTGAGCGGCTATCTTCCCGTACCCGCGGCGCACCCGCTCGTGAAAGCCGACGGACTCTTCCTTGAAGCGCCGTGTTCCCTCGCCATCGATGCGCTTGGCGTTCTCGTTCACCTGCTCCCCCACGGCCATCGGCAGCTGGGACGTACCGACGCGGCTGAGGGTGTCTGCGACCGGGCCGTCGAGCAGCACAGTTATGTCGGGAGTCAGGCCGCCGGTCGCGAGCCGGTTGACCCGGTCCACGTCTTCCAGGTCGAGGCGGCGTCCGTAGCCCTGGTACGCAGTGGTGGAGTCGATGTAGCGGTCTGCGATTACCACCGTGCGATGCTCCTCCAGGAAGGGGCGCAGCGTCTCGGTGACGAGGGCGGACCGTGCGGCGGCGAAGAGGAAGAGCTCGGCCTCAGGCGTCAGGGCCTTGTTGTTCTCGTCCTTGAGCCAGCTGCGAAGGTAGTCGCCCAGTCTCGTCGAGCCCGGCTCCTTCACGAGGAAGACCTTGTGGCCGGCTTCGGTGAGACGCGTCTCCAGGAGCTTGGCCTGGGTGGTCTTGCCTGTGCCGTCGCAGCCTTCGAACGATATGAAGAGTGACAAAGCGCCTGCTCCAAAGTCAGCGCCGGTACAATACCACACGGCGCGACGGCTCGCGCCCGGAGCTGCTGGACGCCAGACCGCGCTCTTCGGCGAACTGGTGCTGCAGTCGCCGGATGTAGGCGACCTGCGGGCTCAGGTCGGCCCTGTGCTCCCCATCGTCGAGCCTTCCGGCCGCTTCCTCGGCCTCTTTGACCGCGTCGCTGATGGCATCCTGGGACACCTTCCTGGCGGGGCCGCGGTCCAGGGCTCGGAGGAACTGGTGGATCTGGGCCGCCGTGTTCTTTCGGAGGACATACACGGGCCTGCCCATGCTCTCGGCCTCGTTCAGCGCCTGAGTCCTCCGCCGGTAGAAGTTCTTCGTAGTCAGCAGGATGTCCGCCGTCGAGATGTCGCCGACGACCTCCACTGAGACCTTGGCGGTCCTGACGGCCTGGCGGAGCTTGTCCTTGTTTACGCCGTAGGGAAGGATGCGAGTGACGGGCTTCTGGCGCTCCTCGGCCTGGGTCTCCCTGCCGGGCTCGCCCGATTCGTTCCGTCTTGAGCGCACCGGACCAAACGCCTCGAACTCCGGCTGCCGGCCGTTTTCGCCCAGCGTGGTAGCTTCGACGTATTCCCGGCGGGTCTCCACCGCCCCGTCATCGTCGAGAATGCGCCTCTCGACGGTGACGGGATAGCCCCTCAGCATCCTGTCGACCGAGTCGGCGACGTCCGTGTGGATGGTGAGGTCGCTCCAGCCCTGGATCTGGACGAGCGCGTCGAAGGTGGGCGGGGCCCTTCTTTCGAGGACGGTCTTCTGGGTGCGGCGCCGCTTCGCCTCCTCGTCGCCCAGGGTCACCGAGTCGATGCCGCCGATCAGGTCGCAGAGGGTCGGGTTCATGATCAGGTTCTCGAGGGTGTTGCCGTGGGCGGTGGCCACGAGCTGGACGCCGCGCTCGGCGATGGTCCGCGAGGCCTCCGCCTCCAGCTCGGTGCCGATCTCGTCGATGACGATGACCTCGGGCATGTGGTTCTCGACGGCCTCGATCATGACCGCGTGCTGCTGGGATGGTGAGGGGACCTGCATGCGCCTGGCCCCGCCTATCCCAGCGTGGGGGATGTCGCCGTCTCCGGCGATCTCGTTGGACGTGTCGACCACGACCACGCGCTTATCGGCGTCGTCCGCGAGCACGCGGGCCACCTCGCGCAGCATGGTGGTCTTGCCGACCCCAGGCCTGCCGAGCAGCAGGATGCTGTTGCCGGTGAGCACGAGGTCGTCGATGATCTTGATGGTGCCGTAGACGGCGCGGCCGACACGGACGGTCAGGCCCACGACCTTGCCGGTGCGGTTCCTGATGGCCGAGATGCGGTGAAGGGTGCGCTCGATGCCCGCCCTGTTGTCGGCGCCGAAGGTCCCGATGTGCTGGACGACGTACTGGATGTCCTCTTCGGTCACCTCCCGGGACGAGAGGGTCGTCGTCTCGGTGATGAATCTCGCCTGGGGCTCCCTGCCGAGATCGAGCACCACCTCCAGCAGCTCGCCCGGCCGGCTGTCGTCTTCGAAGGGCTCCGCGATGTGCGGCGGCAGCTTCTCGATGATTATGTCGAGGTCGCTGTCGATCCACTCCTGCATATAGGGGGTTTCTCCTCCTCGTGCTACGCCGAGCCCTCGACTATCCTCCTGAAGAGGTCGTGGACCCGGTCGTCGTCTGTAAGCTCTGGGTGAAAGGCGGTGGCCAACATGGAGTCCTGGCGTACCGCGACGGGCCTCCCGTCCGGCAGCGCGGCGAGCACCCTCACGCCCTCGCCGGCCCTGTTCACCACGGGCGCCCTGATGAATACGCCTCGGAAGGGCGGCCCCTGTACGGACTCGATGTCGAGGTCGGCCTCGAAGCTGTCCACCTGGCTGCCGAAGGCGTTCCGGCTGACGTCGATGTTCATCAGGTGAAGGGGCTCGGGGCGCCGGTCCGTGAGGCTGTCGGCCAGCACGATCATGCCGGCGCAGGTGCCCCATACGGGTAGGCCGCCCCTGACCCTGTCGGCCAGCACCGACCTGAAGCCGTAGATGTCGATGAGCTGGACGATGGTCGTGCTTTCGCCGCCGGGGATGATCAGCCCGTCGAGCCCGTCGAGCTCGCTCGGCAGCCGGACTTCGGGCGCATCGACCCCCAGTCGGGCAAGGACGTGCCTGTGCTCCAGGAAGTCGCCCTGGATGGCAAGCACCCCTATGGTCGGCACTCTACCAGCCCCGGACCGCCAGCTGCTCGTCCTCCGGCATCGTCCGCACGTCGAGACCCGGCATGGCGTCGCCCAGGCCCGTCGAGACTTCGGCGACGATGTCGGGGTCGTTGAAGTGGGTCGTGGCCTTCACGATGGCCTCGGCCATGCGGTCGGGCTGGGAGGACTTGAAGATCCCCGAGCCGACGAAGACGCCGTCCACGCCGAGCTGCATCATCAGGGCAGCGTCGGAAGGGGTCGCTATGCCGCCTGCCGCGAAGTTCACGACCGGAAGCTCGCCGGTGTCGTGGACTTCCTTGACCAGCTCGTAGGGGGCCTGCATGTCGCGGGCCGCGGCCATCAGCTCGTCGTTGTTCATGCCCTGGATGCGGCGCATCTCGCCGATCACCGAGCGGGCGTGGCGGACGGCCTCGACGACGTTGCCGGTGCCGGCCTCGCCCTTGGTGCGGATCATGGCCGCGCCCTCGCCGATCCTGCGCAGGGCCTCGCCGAGGTTCCGGCAGCCGCACACGAAGGGGACCTTGAAGGCGTGCTTGTCCACGTGGTGGTTCTCGTCGGCGGGGGTCAGCACCTCGGACTCGTCGATGTAGTCGATCTTGAGCGCCTCGAGGACCTGCGCCTCGACGAAGTGTCCGATGCGGCACTTGGCCATGACGGGGATGGTGACCGCTTCCTTGATCTCGACGATCTTGGTGGGGTCGGCCATGCGCGCGACGCCGCCGGCCTTGCGAATGTCGGAGGGAACCCGCTCGAGGGCCATGACCGCACAGGCCCCGGCATCCTCGGCGATCTTGGCCTGTTCGGCGGTCACGACGTCCATGATGACGCCGCCCTTGAGCATCTTCGCGAGGCCGGTCTTGAGCTGCCAGGTTCCGGTTTCGACAGTGGTGTCCGTCGCCATCTGCAAGTCTCCGTTGGGGATTTCGTAGAGTCGTTTGCATTATACTCCCGGCCTTGGCTCGCTGGCAATTTAGGCGGGGCATTTAACCGCAGAGAGCGCGGAGAGCGCAGAGGAGAGAGAGGTGATTGGGGAATGGGAGGGAGGTTCGCCACCATAGAGGCACAGGATGCAGAGGCTTTGGATGGGAGTTGCCTCGAATGCGGGAAAGTGGCATCGTCGTTGGGGACGATCACCGGGGAGATGCTTTGACTAGGACGCTGCTTTCGTGTGCCGTTGTTGCGGTCTGCGCCGTTGTGCTGGCTTGTGGAGGGGACGAGCCGCCAGCCGTTTCCACGGTGGAGACGGAGCCGACTGGACAGGCGAGCCCTGCGCCGGTGCCCACGCCGTCCGAGACGGCCGCGCCGTTGCCAACTGCGGCGCGAGCAACGGCCCAGCCGACAGTGGTGTCAGCGCCAACACCGGCCTCCGCTCCAACGGCTGTCCCGGGGCCCGGCAGCCTGCCGGAGCTGGAGGTCGAGCCCGCCTTCCCCGGCGTGTCGCTGGGCCGCATGGTGCACCTGACCTACCCGCCGGGAGGGGGCGACAGGCTCTACCTGGTGCTGCAGCCAGGGCTGATCGTCTCGTTCGAGAACCGGCAGGACGTGGAGGCGCTGGCGGTGTTCCTGAACATCACCGAACGGGTCAGCGACCGGGGCAACGAGGAGGGACTGCTGGGGCTGGCCTTCGATCCCGAGTACGAGTCGAATGGGTACTTCTACGTCTACTACTCGGCGGCCAACCCCAGGCGCTCGGTCATCTCCAGGTTCTCGGCAGAGTCGGGCAGGGGCGACGAGTCGAGCGAGAAGCAGATCATGGTCATCCCGCAGCCCTACAGCAATCACAATGGGGGGCACCTGGTATTCGGGCCGGACGGGTACCTGTACATCGGCGTCGGCGACGGCGGGAGCGCCAACGACCCGCAGGGGCACGGGCAGGACAGGACGACGCTGCTGGGGACGATCCTGCGCATCGACGTGTTGACGCTGGACTCGGAGGGGCGCTACACGGTGCCGCCCGACAACCCGTTCGTGGGCGAGGGAGGCGGAGTGCGTGAGGAGATCTGGGCGTACGGGCTGCGCAACCCGTGGCGGTTCAATTTCGATGACGAGACCGGCGACCTGTGGGCAGCCGACGTGGGGCAGAACGCGTGGGAGGAGGTCGACATCATCCGGCGGGGGCTCAACTATGGCTGGAACGTCATGGAGGGCGCGCACTGCTTCGACGGGGGCAGGAGCCTGAGCAGCCTGCTGCGCCGGGGCGCGGGGGAGTGCGAACAGGATGGCCTGGAGCTGCCGGTGGTCGAGTACGGCCGGGACGGCGGGTGCTCGATCACGGGCGGGTACGTGTACCGTGGCGCGAGGCTGCCGTCGCTAGCCGGGGCGTACGTCTACGGCGACTTCTGCAGCGGGAAGATATGGGCGGTGCGGATGGCGGACGGCGCGGTGGCCGAGCATCGCCTGCTCGTGCACTCGGACCTGATGCTCGCGGCGTTCGGCGAGGGGCCGGAAGGCGAGCTGTACATGCTGTCGTTCGACGAGCAGATCTACCGGTTCAAGGCGCCGTAGGGCTACGTCATAGGAGCCAAGTCGTTCGCCCTGAGCCTGTCGAAGGGCAGTGCTCCGCCAAGCATGGGTTCTCCTGGAGTAGCTTCCTGACGCCAGGCAGCCCAGCTCGTCTGCTATAATCGTTTGTCCGTGGAGAGGTGGCCGAGCGGTTTAAGGCGCCGGTCTCGAAAACCGGTATGGGGGCAACCTCATCGTGGGTTCGAATCCCACCCTCTCCGCCAGTGGAGAGATGCCAGAGTGGCCGATTGGGCGCGACTGGAAATCGCGTGTCGCTGCAAGGCGACCGTGGGTTCGAATCCCACTCTCTCCGCCACCCAACCCCTTCTCACGCCGTCCATCGCGGACTGATTTGGTTTGAGACTCCCCTTCTTTGAGGTCGCAAGTCTTCCCTGGACGAGACGCCCGCCTGATCCATAGCTATCGGGATGGGGCTTCACGTGGCTTTGGGGATGAAGCGGGGGATGGGATAGGGTCCGATTGCGGTGTTGAGGCGCGTCCACGTCTGATCGCGGGTCTGCGGCGGAATTTCAACCAAGCGTCGCCTGCTCGCCGAGGTCGGTGTCCGGTCGCGGCTCAGGCCGTTACGGCAGTGGCTTTACGTGCTCTTCCAGCCAGGAGTGTAGCTGGGCGAAGCGGAATGAGTTCGTCTCGAAGAGGTGAATGAAGTGGTCGTAGGCCGCCTGGCTGTCGCAGTCGATGAAGCTGCCGTTCATTCGCAGGAAGGAGTCCGTGGTGAAGAATGCGACCCGCTTGTTGCCGTCCACGAAGGGGTGGTTCATGGCAAGGCTCTCCATCAGGGCTGCAGCCTCCTCCATGAGCCCTTCGTAGTACCCCATCTGGGGACGGAACAGCGCGGACTCCAGGGCTCCCATGTCTCGAAGTCCCATGGAGCCGCCGAACTGGGCGATCTGGTCAGCGTGAATGGCGAGGACTTCCTCGACTGTCGGGTACCTCCGCGTCACTGGGCCAGCAGCTCAGCCAAGCGCCGGTTCTTCTCGACGCTTGCGCGGTAGTGGGCCATGACCTCTGGGCGGACCTTCTGTTGCTGTCTGCTCTCGATGTAGTCGAGCATGGCGTCTTCCAGGACCGCCTGGAAGTGGCGGCCGTCGGTTCGGGCGATTTCGCGCATCTGGGACAGCAGCTCAGGCGATGCCTGGCTGGAGAATTTCTCGCGTGTAACCATGGGTTTTCTCCTCAGTCGCGTCAGCAGAAGGCGCCGTTCAGTAGGCTCTCGTCCAGTTTAGGGGGGCGGGCTTAGGATTTCAAGAAACACCTTGACGGACGTGGCCAGGCTGTGCGCCAAATTGCCGAAGAGCCCGCCTCATCCTCAATGCGGGGCGGTGCTCCGCCAAGCATGGGCGCCCGTGAAATGGTATCCCAACGCCAGCTTGGCGATGGCCGCCTGCTATAATCAAGTGTCTGCGGAATGGTGGCCGAATTCTGCCGCCAGCTAACCCCCTAGCGTTTCCTGGGAGGCCGTCTTGGATCGACCGAACGTACTCCTGATCTGCACCGACCACTGGCCCGGGCGAATGATCGGGGCCCTCGGCCATCCGGTCATCCAGTCCCCCACCATCGACCGGATGGCGGCCAACGGGATCGCGTTCACGAACGCCTACGCGACGACGCCGATGTGCATACCGGCCCGGCGGGAGCTCATGACCGGCGTCTTCTCGAAGACTCACGGCGACCGGGTTTTCGACGAGACGCTGCCCATGCCCAACCTGCCCACCGTCGCCCAGACGTTTCGCGACGCCGGATACCAGGCTTACGGGGTGGGCAAGCTCCACATCAACCCGCCCCGCAACCGCATCGGCTTCGACGACTTCCTGATCCACGAGTCGGGCCGCCTGGGCGACCGGGGCGACCAGGTGACCCAGGACGACTACGAGCACTTCCTGACCGAGCACGGCTACCCGGGCGAGGAGAGCTCCTACGGCATCCAGAACTCGCTCGCGTACCGGCCCTGGCATCTCCCGGAGTACTATCACTTCACCAACTGGACGGCCCGCGAGATGGCCAAGTTCATCGCCCGCCGCGACCGGGACCGCCCGAGCTTCTGGTACATGTCCTTCGACGCGCCCCATCCGCCGCTGGTGCCGCCAAGCAGCTTCATGGACATATACCGCGACCTCGAAGTGGACGATGCCGTACTCGGCGAGTGGGCGGAAGACTTCGACTCGCTGCCCTTCGCCCTCAAGGTCAAGCAGGACTACCGGAAGACGGCCCTGTCCAGGGAGCGAACGGCGCAGCTGCGCCGCGCCTTCTACGCCATGTCCACCCACGTCGACCACCAAGTCAGGGCGGTCGTGGGCCTGTTGAAGGAGCAGGGCATCGTCCAGAACACGATCCTGATGTTCACGAGCGATCATGGGGACATGCTCGGCGACCACGGCCTGTACAACAAGCTGCTCTTCTACGAGGGGTCGGCCAAGATCCCCATGGTGCTGGTGCCGACCCCAGGCCAGGTGGAGCGCACGGGTTTCGGGCGGCAAGACGACAGGCTCGTAGCCCAGGCCGACATCATGCCGACCCTGCTGGACCTCTGCGGCGTGCCGATTCCGAACACGGTGGAGGGGCTCTCGATGGTCGGCGGGGAGAAGAGGGACCACCTCTACGGGGAGTTCAAGGAAGACCATCAGGCCACCCGCATGGTCCACGACGGACGGCACAAGCTCATCTACTACCCGACCGGCCACCGCTTCCAGCTATTCGATCTGCGGAACGATCCTGACGAGATGCACGATCTCTCGGGGGACCCGGAGTACGCAGACGTCCGGGAACGGCTCACTGGGATCCTGAGGCGGCGGCTGTACGGCAGCGACATGGAGTGGGTCCGGGACGGGGAGCTGGTCGGGCTGCCGGAGCCGGAGCTGACCGCCGATTACGGATACAATCCGAACATGGGCAACGCGCGGGGCTACAGGTTCAGGTAGAGCCCCGGGTACTGATACAGCTTCCCAGGCCAAGACTCCGGTCTGCTGTCGTTGCCGATTGTCAGTACCGTCTACGCGCCCGCCCGGCACCGCATCCGATCGTTCTACGGGTCCGGTTCGTCCGGGTTCAAGCGGGTGGCAGTGATCGAGTACCCACGGCCTGAGCCATGGCCGGCCGCGTAGGCATCCGCCTATTAGGGAGGTCGCGTATGAATAACGCCCCGGGAAGTCCTCAGAGGGCGCGTGGTCCCGGCAGCGTGCTCCAGCAGCCGCAGGCTATCACGCTCGACAGGGCGGGTGAGATCGCGCGAGAGGTCCAGGAGCTGATCAGGGCGGGAAGGGAGAGCACCGCCTGGGAGCTGATCCGGTACCTGCATCCGGCCGACATGGGGAGCATCGTGGCGAGCCTGCCCCGGACGAGCAGAGACACGATGGTCCGCGTCATGTCGCCCGAGACAGTGGCATGGATGCTGCGGCAGATGAACCCCGTCGAGGCAGGGCGGGTGGGGACCCGCCTCGGCGTTCGGATGCTCACGTTTGTACTTGGCCAGATCCATCCCAACCAGGCGCTGGCGATGTTAAGGCGGATCCCCTTTCTGCCCTCGCAGGGGGTAGCCGAGTCCCTAGACCAGCCCCAGGCTGCCGAGGAGATCCTTGCCCACGAGCCGGACACAGCGTGGTCGCTCATGGTCACGCAGGCGCCGGCAGTCGGCATCGACGGCCTAGCCGAGGCGGCGCGGGAGCGTCTCAGGGCGCTCGACGATGTCCGGCACAAGCTCACACACGTCTACGTGGAGGGGGAAGCCGGGGACCTCGTCGGGCAGGTCAGCATGGTCGATCTCGCGCTGGCGGACAAGGAGACGCCGATTCGGGAGATAGCCTCGTCAATCGTGGCCACGGTGACGGAGGAGACTCCCGCCGAGGAGTGCGCCCGGCTTCAACGGCACTACAACCTGTCGCAGCTGCCGGTAGTCGAGGATGGGCGGCTGTCAGGCGTGATCCTGTCCGAGTCGCTGCTGAGCGCGACCCTCGAGCAGGACACGCGCCAGATGCAGCAGGTGGCAAACGTGGCCGGCGAGACCGTGGACGGCCCGATCTCCGAGTCGGTGCGGACGCGGCTTCCGTGGCTCACCGTGAACCTGGGGACGACGTTCCTTGCCGCGGCGACGGTTGCCCTCTTCGAGTCGACGCTGACCCAGGTGGTCGTGCTCGCCGCATTCCTGCCCGTGGTCGCCGGGCAGGGAGGCATTGGGGGCACACAGACGCTTACCCTCATCGTCCGGGCGATCGCGCTGGGCGAGCTCGTTGGGGTCGGGGCACAGCGGCTCCTGGTGCGAGAGGCGATACTCGGCCTGCTGCACGGGATATGGCTGGGGGTGCTGGTGGCCATCGTCGCCGTAGTGTGGAAGCAGAATCTTGGACTGGGCTTCGTGCTCGGCGTGTCGATGCTGGGCAACATGCTCATCGCCGGCTCGGTGGGAGCGGGAGTGCCGTTGCTGCTCCGGCGAATCGGGCTGGACCCGGCGGTCGCTTCCGCTGTGGTCGTGACGACGGTCACGGACGTCATCGGCTTCCTGCTGTTCCTCGGCATCGCCAGCGCGTCGATCAGCATGATCGCCTAGGCGGTCCGCGGTCCGTGCGGCGGATTCGCTGCTGTTGGACCGCCAGTGCAGGGTTCCCCGCTCCATAGCCGGAGTGTGTGGGCCGATTCCGTAGCCGCGGGACGGCTGGCTTGTCATGAGGGGCTTGCGGCCTTAGAATCGGGGAGAGGCAGACTAAAGTCACACTGGAGGGCATCATGAGCGAGGACACAAGGCTGATAGCCCACCTGATGCGCCGTGCGGGGTTCGGCGCGACCCGAGAGGAGATAGAGGCCTACGCCGCGAAGGGCTACGACGCGGCGGTGGAGGACCTCCTCGAGCCGCCGGACACGGGCTGGATGGGCGACTACATGGCCCGCCGGTTCCACCACGAGCAGTCGGGCATGATGGGGCCGTGGGGCAGCGGCGACAACTGGCTGTACCGGATGATCTCGACGAACGCGCCCCTCACGGAGAAGGCGGCGCTGTTCTGGCACGGCATCTTTGCCACGGGTTACCCGAAGGTGATCCACGGCAAGATGCTGTCGGACCAGATCAAGATGTTCCGCCGGTACGGGCTCGGCAACTTCCGGACGCTCCTGGTCGAGCTGGCAAAGGACCCGGCGATGATCGTGTGGCTCGACAACTACGACAACCACGGCAACGCCATCAACGAGAACTTTGGCCGCGAGCTGTTGGAGCTGTTCTCGCTCGGGGTCGGCAACTACACGGAAGAGGACATCAAGGAGTGCTCCCGCGCCTTCACCGGGTGGACCATCGGCAACACCGAGTACATGGTGCTGCGGTCCGAGCGGGACTCCGACTGGCCCTACGGCCGGATATCGTGGCACTTCCAGTACAACGAGGGCGACCACGACGACGGAGAGAAGGAGTTCCTGGGCAGGAAGGGCAACTTCAACGGCGAGGACATCGTCGACATCATCTGCGAGGAGGAGTCGACCGCCCGGTTCATCGCGCGGCACATGTACCACTTCTTCGTCGCCGACGAGCCGCCGGTACCCTCGTGGCCCTACACGCCGCCACGGGACCCGGAGGCGATAGACACCCTGGCGAAGGCGTACTTCGACAGCGGCTACGAGATCAAGGCGATGCTCAGGGCGCTGTTCACGTCGGACTTCTTCAAGGCCGAGGACATCAGGTACGAGAAGGTGAAGAGCCCCGCGGAGTTCGTCGCTGGCGTGCTGCGGCTCACGGGCGAGTTCGACAGGCCCAGGCGCGAGATCATGGACAGGGCCAGGCAGATGATGTACATGGGCCAGCACCTTAACAACCCGCCGAGCGTGGAGGGCTGGCACCAGGGCGTCGAGTGGCTCGACACCGGCACCCTGGTCGAGCGAATCAACTTCGCGTCGGAGCAGGTCGGCGACCTGGACAAGCCGGGCGTGAAGACCATGGTCGACAGCATCGCCTCCAGGAACGGCGAGACGATAGAGCCCCAACGGCTGGTCGACCTCTGCCTGGAGCAGATGGGCGACATACAGGTCTCCGACGAGTCGCGGGAGATCCTGGTGGACTTCGCCGAACAGGCCGACCGCTCGCCGGCGGCGATAGCGGGGGTGCTCAGGCTGTCCACCGCGACCGACGAGTTCCAGCGGTCGTAGGCGGCGAGGGTTAGGGCAATGGTGCAGGTCAAAAGCGCGAAGGCCGGGATGATCGAGTACGACATGACGGTGGGCATGACGGCCATGGAGGGCCGCGGCTTCTACTATCCGAGCGACCTGGCGATCGGCCGGGACGGCAGGTTCTACGTGGTCAACCGCTCGCTGGAGAGCGTCGACCGGGGCGTCCGCGTCACCATGTGCGACATCGACAGCGAGTACTACGGCATCTTCGGCACCTACGGCAGGGGCGACGGGCAGTTCGTGTGGGCTAGCTGCGCGGCCATCGACAGCCAGGACCGCGTCTACGTCACGGACGAGTACCTGAGCCGCGTGTCCGTGTTCGACCCGGACGGCAGCTTCCTGCACAACTGGGGCGAGAGCGGCGCGGGCGACGGTGAGATGGACGGCTCGTCGGGCATCGCGATAGACGGCGAGGATGCCGTGTACGTCGCCGACACCCACAACGGGCGCGTTCAGAAGTTCACGTCCGACGGCCGGCACCTGCTCACCATTGGAAGTGGCGAGCTGGACCTGCCGTGGGGAGTGGACGTCGCGCCGTCGGGTGACGTGTACGTGGCCGACTGGGGGAACGACCGCATCGCCCGCTTCTCGTCCTCAGGCGATCTGGCAGGCTCTTACGGCAGTACCGGCCGGGGCGACGGCGAGCTGATGAGGCCCGCCAGCGTTGCCGTGGACGACGACGGCTACATGTACATCGCGGACTGGGGGAACGAGCGGATTCAGGTGCTGGACCCCGACGGCGCATTCGTCATGAAGAACCGGGGCGAGGCGACGCTGTCCAAGTGGGCGGCGAACTTCCTGGAGATCAACCGGGAGGAGGGGGACGCCCGATCGCGGGCGGACCTGGAGCCGGAGATCGAGCTGTTCGACCCGGACGACCCGCACGAGGAGTCGTCGAAGATAGAAAAGCTATTCTGGGCCCCCGTATCGGTCAAGTTCGATTCGTCAGGCCGGCTGCTCGTACTGGAGAGCAACCGCCACAGGATCCAGGTGTTCCGCAAGGCCGCCTGAGAGCACACACGAAGGAGCGCGCAATGGGCAGCAACGGCAGCAACGGCAAGAACGGTAGCCATCGCTCGGTCGTGATTCTGCAGCTATCGGGAGGGAACGACGCCCTCAATTCGGTGATCCCATATGGCAACGGCCTCTACTACGACTTCAGGCCGCACGTCCACATCGACGCGGACAACGTGCTCGCGCTCGACGACGAGATCGGCCTGAACCCCGCCATGACGGCGATGAAGGGGCTGTGGGACGAGGGCAAGCTGGCCATCATCAACGGCATCGGCTACCCGAACCCGAACCGCTCGCACTTCCGCTCCATGGACGTGTGGCACACCGCCGAGAGCGAGAAGATCGGCGAGGAGGGCTGGCTCGGCAGGGCCATCCGCGACATCGACCCCGGCGGCGAGAACGTGCTGACAGGCGTGAACTTCGGGCGCGGCCTGCCCAGGGCGCTGTACGCCAAGGGCGTACCGGTTGCGTCCGTCGGGAACCTGGAGACGTACGGGCTCTTCCCGGACATCGAGGACGAGAAGCTGCGTGAGTATGCGCTCAACTCCTTCTCCCGGATGTACGGGGCGCAGGCCGGCGACAACGTCGCCGAATTCATCAAGCAGACGGGCTCGGACGCCCTCAAGGGCGCCGACATACTCCGCACGGCGCCCGAGCAGTACTCGTCGAGCGTCGAGTACGCGGACAACCCCATCGCCCAGGGCATGAAGTCCATCGCGCAAGTGATGACGGCCGACCTGGGCACCCGGGTCTACTACACGCAGCACGGCAGCTTCGACACCCACGCGGGCGAGCTGCGGAGCCACACGATGCTGTGGGACGAGGTGTCCAACGCGGTCGGCGACTTCATGGACGACCTGGAAGAGCACGGCCTGGCAGACGACACGGTGGTGCTGCTGTTCTCCGAGTTCGGCCGGCGGATCAGGGACAACGGCGCGGGGACGGACCACGGCTCGGGCGGCGTCGCGTTCGTGGTCGGCGGCCAGGTGCAGGGCGGTCTGTACGGCGAGTACCCCTCGCTGGACGAGGACAAGCAGCTGGAAGGCGACCTGCACTTCAACAACGACTTCCGCAGCACCTACTCGACCATAGCCGACCGGTGGCTCGGGCTCGACCCGGTGCCCATCACGAACGGAACATACGAGCAGCACGACTTCCTGGCGAAGTAGGGCTACCTAGGGACTTGACCCTCTCAGCGGGTCCGGTGTGACGACGGCCCCGGACAAGCTCATACTCGCCAGGAGCCACCTGGAGAACGTGCTGGCGGCTAGGGACGAGCCGACTGACTGGAAGGACCTGTCAGTATATGGGTTCCACTGTCTGGAAGCGGCGGTGGATGCGGCCTCGATGCACATGGGGTTGCCAACGTCACGGAGTCATTGGAAGAGGGAAGGTGCTTCGAAGGAACTGCATGATCGGTGGACCCTGCCCGATGTCTCAGAACTCCTTCATGACCTCAACGATGCTCGCAAGTCTCGGCTCTATGGCGACATTCCCAGCCCCAATCTGGACGCTGAGGTCGTTGCATCTCAAATCGAAGAGTACGTTACCGCAGTGGAGCAGCTGCTAGCCGGAGCACCCTAGGAATCGGCATATGAGTGCACCTTCGATGGTCGACAAAAGAAAGAGGAGAGACGATTCCGCGAGGGCCATACTGCGGTGGCCAACTGAGCGGTCGCGGGACTGGACGCTTGGCTTGCTGGAGTACGTACGAGACGATACGGACGTAAGAGCGGTAGTAGCCGTGGGGTCTGCCGTCCGGCCCGGAGTCTCGAGTGTCGACTTGGACTTGGTCGTGGTCTGTGGAGACGCGCTT
The DNA here is from genome assembly GCA_965116315.1 of Dehalococcoidia bacterium. Classification (GTDB taxonomy): domain Bacteria; phylum Chloroflexota; class Dehalococcoidia; order Lucifugimonadales; family CAJWER01. Next base: position 2,083,538 of record OZ220672.1, on the reverse strand, counting down.
GGCTTCAAGAAGAGACATAGGGCGCCGTCGGAGATAGATGCACGGGCCTATGCGTACTCCGAGGTCGAGTCCTCCCTTGAGAGCGGCCACGACATGCTGGGGTGGGCCGTCAAGTTTGGCAAGGTGCTCTTCCAGCGCGACGGCTATTGGGATGAGGTGGTTCGCCGTTGGAAGGACAGGCTGCCCTTGCCTCACATCGATTCCGCGTACGCCAGGGCTTCGGATTCCTACCGGTGGCTCTCTGAGTTCCACCGCGTCGGCGACACCGATGCGGCCTACGAGCATGCACGCTCTTACCTGACGCACCTGGCCCGGGCAGCCCTGGTCGAGCGTGGGGTATACCCGGCGTCCAGGCCGGAATTGCCGGGACAGTTGCGAGAGGCCTTTGCGGACGCGCCTGGCGTTGCCGTATGGCTCGAACTCCTGCTTAGCGGCGATCCCTCCCGGCAGGAGATGGACGAACTGATCGGCAGCCGACTGCACGAGCAGAGAGTTCTCGCCGCATCCGCCCTGGGCTGACCGACTCAGCCAGCCTGTTCACCATTGTCGTGGGGAGGGCGGGTTTCAAACCCGCCCCTACGTCGTGGGTGCGGGGCCCAGCAGACGCAGCGGCCGAGACCGCCGGCTAGCGGCAGATTATCTGAATCCGACTCCTGGGATTGCCTACTGACCCGGGCCAGGGGATGGCGCGTCGCCGAAGAGGTAGTGTGCGCCGGAACCGGCAGCGGCGGCGCGGTCTTCGGGATTGAAGAGGGCGCAGGTGTCGAGCGAGAGGCAGCCGCAGCCGATGCACCCGGACAGCTTGTCCCGCAGGGCCTGGAGCTCGGCGATGCGTTCGTCCAGCGAGCCGCGCCAGGCCTGGGACAGCCGCTCCCAGTCGTGCCGGTTGGGGGTCCGCGCCTGCGGCAGTTCGCCAAGCGCCGCCCGAATCTCGTCCAGGGTGAGCCCGAGTACCTGGGCGGCGCGGATGACCGCAACCCGCCGGAGATTCTCCCTGGCATAACGGCGCTGGCCGCCGGTCGTTCTCTCTGAGGAGATCAGCCCGCGCTCCTCGTAGTAGCGGAGCGTGGATGTCCGGACACCGCTTCGGGCGGCCATTTCGCCGATCGTGAGCCTGTTCGGTGGGGTCCGCACAATTCCCTCCTGGCAGGGGTTGACTTCAAGTGTACTTGAAGTTGTAGAGTCGTTCCATGAGACCAGAGATGCTCCATCCGAATCAAGAGACGCTGTCGACGATGTCGTACGGGGACCTGCCCCGCCTCAAGACGTTGATGACAGGGGATGAGAAGCACGAGATCGCCTCCGAGTCGACGCTCGACGTGCTATGGGTCCTGTATGACCGGGTGCTCGATGTGGACCCGCAGGCTCCAGACGATCCGAACCGTGACCGGTTCCTGCTCTCCAAGGGTCACGGCCCGATGGCGTACTACGCCGTTCTTGCGGCGAAGGGGTTTGTTCCGATGGACGCCCTCCCAACGTTCGGACGGTACGACTCGATTCTAGGCCAGCACCCGGACCGGTCGCTCATACCCGGCGTTGAAGTCTCGAGCGGGTCGCTGGGACACGGACTGCCTATGGCAGTGGGTGTGGCCGCTGCGCTGGACCTGAAAGGGATTGCTGGGCCAAGAGTATTCTGCCTTGTCGGCGACGCCGAGCTGGACGAGGGCAGCAATCACGAGGCGATAGCAGTCGCCGGCCGATTGGGCATGTCCAGGCTGACCGTCTGCGTCATCGACAACCACTCGGCGACCCATGGCTGGCCGGGCGGCATAGAGGAGCGGTTCAGAATCGAGGGCTGGTCGTCCGTTACGGTCAGCGGTCGTGACCACGATGCCATAGAGGCCGCCCTGTCGACGGCCCATCCTGGTCGGCCGCATGTTGTTGTGGCAGATGTAGAGAAGAAGGGATAGCTCGATGCCGACCATGCGGGACAGATTCATAAACGTAACCGGTGAGATGCTGGGTGAGCGGGCCGAGCTTGCAGTCGTCCTCGCGGACATCAGCTTCTCGTATTTCAAGGAGGCGGGAGTAGTGGAACGTCATCCCGGGCGCATTCTGAACGTCGGGATCAGGGAGCAGCTGCTGGTCGGCTTTGCTGCCGGACTCGCGTTGGAGGGTTTCAGACCTATCGTTCACACCTATACGCCGTTCCTGGTCGAGCGGCCGTTCGAGCAGGTCAAGCTAGACTTTGGTCACCAAGGGTTGGGCGCGGTCTTCGTCTCCGTCGGGGCGTCCTACGATGTCGCCGCAGCCGGGAGAACGCACCAGGCGCCGGAGGATGTTGCCATTGTATCGACGCTTCCGGGATGGAAGGTGCACGTGCCAGGCCACCCGGACGAAGTGGAATCGGTCTTGCGGGCTGCAAGTGCGGGGAAGGGGCTCGACTACATTCGCCTTGGAACGGCTGTCAATTCCACGGCCATCGCCCATTCGAACGGTCTCAATGTGGTGCGGCGCGGTTCAGAAGAGGCTGCCACGGTGATTGCTGTCGGCCCGATGCTTGAGCCCGTTCTACAAGCCATTGCTGACTTCGACGCAACGATCCTCTACGCATCGACCATAAGACCGTTCGATGCAGAGACGCTGCGGGCCGTCCTGGGTTCGCCTGCTGTGGTTCTCGTCGAGCCATACTTGGCTGGCACATCGTCGCCTGAGGTGTCAAACGCACTGGAGGACATCCCGCACCGATTGCTGGCGCTTGGCGTCGACCGTAAAGAGCTCCGTCACTACGGCAGCAGCTCCGACCACGATCAAGCACACGGACTCGATGCATCAGGCATCCGCCGCAGCGTCACCGAGTTCCTTGCCCGTGGTGGGGTTTGACGACGACGCAGGGGGCTTCCATGGCCATGTTACGCGTGGTTGAGCGGGAGGCCGTCCCCCATAGCGTAGAGGCTGCACTAACTGTCTGCTCTGGCGGAGCACTGCCCTCGTATTGGGTGCGGGCTCTTCGACAGGCCTTTAGTGACTCTCCACATCATGGTTGTGATGGTGAGCACTGCCCTTCGACAGGCTCAGGGCGAACGATTCTCCGGCAGGCCTAGAAGTGCTCGAAATCGTTGCTTCGTTGGTTTCGCGGTCGTACTCTAGGAGTTTCCCCCTTTGGAGGATGAGTTCGGATGCTGCGCATCCTTTGGCGGATAGTCAGGTACGCGTTCAGGCACAAGCTGCTGGTCACCGTGGCGTACGGGGCGATGGCCGGGAGCATCGTGGCGCTGCTGATCATCCCGAGGCTGGTGGGCAGCGCCATCGACACGGCGCTGGAGAGCGGCGCGCGGTCGGACCTGCTCCTGCAGGCCGGTGCTATCGTGGCTATGGCGGGTTTGCAGGGTGTGCTGCGGTACATCGACGAGTACACCTCGGAGATCGTGGTGCAGCGGGTTGGGCGGGAGATCAGGACCGACATCTTCCAGAAGCTGCAGAGCCTGAGCTACGGCTTCCACGACAGGCAGCGCACGGGCGACCTGATGGCAAGGGCGACGGCGGACGTGGACTCGGTCAGGACTTTCCCGATATGGGGGCTGGGCGAGCTCGGCTTCATGGTCATCCTGGTGGGCACGGCATCGATCCTCATGCTGACGATGAACCTGATGCTGGGCCTGGCGGTCATGGGCTTCATGGCGATAGTCATATGGCGATCGGCGGCCGACGTGCCGGTGATGGTTGGGCTGCACCGGCAGGGGCAGGAGGCGATTGGCCGCATGGCGACGGTGGTGCAGGAGGCCCTGACGGGCATCAGGGTAGTCAAGGCCTTCGGGGGCCAGGTGCTGGAGCGGGCGAAGTTCCAGGGGCCCGCCACCGATGCCAGGGACTACGGCACAGCCGCGTCGAAGATGTCAGTGAACCGCACGTCCCTGAGCGCGTTGGCGATGAATGCCGCCATCATCACCGTCCTGTCCCTGGGCGCGTACGAGGTACTGGCGGGCCGTCTCACGCCCGGCGAGATGGCGGCGTTCCTGCTCTACCTGGGCTTCCTGGCGAGGCCCATACGGTTCGCCGGATTCGTCGTCGTGTCGGCCTCGAGCGCCCGTGCATCGGGCGAGCGCGTATTCGACATACTCGACGCCGAGTCACCGGTCGAGGAGCGAAGTGGCGCGGAAGCCATGCCGAGGGCGGACGGCCACGTGCGATTCGAGGGCGTGTCCTTCAGCTACGACGACCGGGTCCCTGCCCTGCACGACATAGACTTCGAGGTGCGGCCCGGGCAGATGGTCGCGCTCCTGGGGGCCGCGGGCTCGGGCAAGACATCACTGGCGCATCTCGTGCCCCGGTTCTACGACGTGACGGAGGGACGCATCCTGGTGGACGGCCATGACGTGAGGGACGTGACCCTGGCGTCGCTGCGGGGCAACGTGGGGATCGTGCTCCAGGAGTCGTTCGCGTTCGCCTCTACCATCAGGGACAACATCGGGTATGGGCTGGACGACCCGGATCTCGACCACATCGTCGCGGCGTCGAAGGTGGCCCAGCTCCACGACTTCGTGGATGGACTGCCCGACGGGTACGACACGTGGGTCGGGGAGCGCGGCATAACGCTGTCCGGCGGGCAGCGCCAGCGGCTGGGCATAGCCAGGACGCTGCTGACGGACCCGCCCATCCTGATCCTGGACGACTCGACGTCCAGCGTGGACGTGGGGACCGAGTACAGGCTCCAGCAGGCGCTGTCCCGGGTGATCGAGGGGCGCACCACGTTCGTCATTGCGCACCGGCTGTCCACCGTGCGGCGCGCCGACCTCGTGCTGGTCCTGGAGGGCGGGCGCATCGTGGAACGCGGCACCCACGAGGAGCTGCTTGAGCTTGGCGGGTACTACCGGCGCATCCACGACATGCAGCTGGCGCCCGCAGCCGACGGCACGGGCGACCCGGCCAGGCGGGTGGGAGGGTAGCCGTGGCTGGTAGCCCGACTGTGGAAGACCGCCGGTCGGAGTACATCCGGCTCGACGACTCGGCCGAGGTGGGCCGCTTCGAGACGGTCAGGACCGTGCTGAGGATGCTGGGCCTGCTGCGCTCGTACAAGCGGCGGGCCGCCGTAGCGATGGCCGTCGATACGGTGCACATCATCTCGCTCGTCGCCATACCGTGGGTCATCAGGCTGCTCATCGACGACTACGTCACCGAGGGCAGGCCCGTCTCGGAGATGGCGGGTCCCCTGGCCCTGCTGGCCGGACTGGCGCTGGTCCAGTATGTCTCCCAGCGCGCGAGCAGCCTCATGCTGGCCACGCTGGGCCACCGGCTGCTGTACGACATGCGGACGGCCATATTCGACCAACTCCTGCGGTTGTCGATGACCTTCTACGACCGCAACCAGGTGGGCCGGGTCATGTCACGGGCCCAGAGCGACGTCCAGCAGGTCCAGGGCGTGATGAACATCGGCTGGCTGGCAATATCGGAGACGTTCATCCTGGCGGGCGTTGCGGTCGGCATGCTGGCGATGGACCTGCGCCTCGGCGTGCTGTCGCTGGTCACGGTGGTGCTGATATTCCCGGTGGTGATCTTCTGGCAGAAGTTCGCGCGGGCGGCGTACGTGAGGGCCCGCCAGACCATGGCCGACGTGAACGCGAAGCTGCAGGAGAACCTGACGGCGGTGCGGGTGGTCCAGAGCCTGGGGCGGGAGCAGGCGAACCTGCAGAGCTTCGACGAGGCGAACCGGGCGAGCGAGAAGGCCAGCATCGAGGCGACGAAGTTCGGCGCGGCGCTCATGCCGTCGGTCGAGGCGCTCAACGCCATAGGCCTGGCGCTGGTGATATCGATAGGCGGCATGCTGGCGCTCGGCGGCTCCATCGAGGTGGGGGTGCTGGTGGCCTTCACGCTGTACATCACGCGCTTCTTCGAGCCGGTCGAGAGGCTGGCGAGCCAGTACAACGTGCTGCAGCGGGCGGTAGTCTCCACCATGCGCATCTTCGAGGTCATGGACATACGGCCGCTGCTGCAGGACAAGCCCGGCGCGCCGGCGCTGCCTCCCGTGAAGGGCGAGATACGGTACGAGGGGGTGGGCTTCCACTACTTCGAGGACCGCCCGGTGCTGCGCGGCGTCGATCTGCGGATCGAGCCCGGCGAGACGGTCGCGCTGGTGGGGCCGACCGGCGCGGGCAAGACGACGCTGGTCTCCCTGCTCATGCGCTTCTACGACGTGAAGGCGGGAAGGATCACGCTGGACGGCCACGACCTGCGCGACGTGACGCTGGACTCGCTGTCGAGGCAGATGGGGGTGGTGCTGCAGGAGCCGCACCTGTTCGCGGGCACGGTTGCCGAGAACATCAGGTACTGCCACACGGACGCGCCGGACGAGGCGATGTTCCGGGCGGCCGGCGCCGTGGGCATCCACGACTTCATCATGGGGCTGGAGAACGGCTACGACACGACGATCGAGGAGGGCGGCAGCAATCTGAGCGTCGGCCAGCGGCAGCTCATGAGCTTCGCCCGCGCGCTGGTCGCCGACCCCAGGATCCTCATCCTCGACGAGGCGACCGCGAGCATCGACACGGAGAGCGAGGCGCTGGTGCAGCGGGCGCTGAAGGAGCTGCTGCGGGACCGCACCGCGGTGGTCATCGCCCACCGGCTGTCGACGATACGGGACGCGGACCGCATCGTGGCGCTGGAGGACGGGCGGGTGGTGGAGCAGGGGACGCACGCGGAGCTGGCGGTGAACGCCGGGCTGTATGCGAGGCTGCTGTCCTTCAGCGACTCTTCGGCAGACGAGGGCTAGGCACGCGGCTGACCCGGGGCGGCGGCTCCTACGACAAGGCGCTCAGATTCCTCGCGGAGCCTCGGAATGACAGTGCGCGCTTGGACGCGCGTTGGTCTCGTGGGGCGCATCTGGCATAATGGGCAGCTAGCGCCTGCGAGGTGACGCCATGCTGGCCTACATTGCCAGGAGAATCGTGCTCGGCATCCTCACGATCTGGGCGATTTCGTTCCTGGCGTTCTTCATCAGCCAGCTGCCGCCCGGCGATGCGGTCGAACGCCACATGGACAAGATCATGACGGGCGGCTTCTCGGCAACCGAGATCGACACCGAGCAGGCTGAAGTCCTGCGAAAGTACCTTGGCCTCGACAGGCCAATGCTCGTCCGGTACGCCCTGTGGATCGGCAACCTGGCGAAGGGCGACCTGGGGCTGTCGTTCCAGGTGTGGGGCGGCGGCGAGTCTGAGCAGCGCCCGGTGAGGATGATAGTCGGCGACCGGATCTGGACGACGGTGATCCTGACCTCCTTCACGATAGTCGTGACGTGGACGTTCGCCATTCCCGTCGGCATCTACTCGGCGGTCCGCCAGCACTCGGTCGGCGACTACCTGTTCACGTTCATCGGCTTCAGCGGCCTGGCGGTGCCGGACTTCCTGCTCGGGCTGGTGCTGATGTACGTGTTCTATGCGTACCTCGGCCAGAGCGTCGGCGGGCTGTTCTCAGGCGACTACGCCAACGCGCCGTGGAGCTGGGGCAAGGTGCTGGACATGGTCAACCACCTGTGGGTGCCGGCGATAGTGCTGGGCACGTCCGGCACCGCGGGCCTGATCCGCGTGATGCGCAACAACCTGCTGGACGAGCTGAGCAAGCCCTACGTGGTCACGGCGCGGGCCAAGGGCGTGCCGTCGTGGAAGGCGGTCCTGAAGTACCCGGTCAGGGTGGCCGCGAACCCGCTGGTGAGCACCATCGGCTACCTGCTGCCGTCGCTGGTGAGCGGGAGCGTGATCGTGTCGGTCGTGCTGAGCCTGCCGACCCTCGGCCCGATATTCCTGGAGGCGATACTGCAGGAGGACGTGTACATGTCCGGGTTCATCGTGCTGCTGCTGGGGACGTTGACGGTGGTCGGCACGCTGCTGTCCGACATCCTGCTGGCGGTTACGGACCCGAGGATCAGATTCGGGCAGGGCTAGGGACTCTTCCTACGCGGCCTGCATCGGCGGAGCACTGTCCTTCGACGGGCTCAGGGCGAACGGTCCGGAAGGACCCCGATCCAGGTCCTTCGTCGGGGACTCCTCAGGACGACAGTTCTCTCCTACCTGCCGATGGCGTAGCTGTCGCGGCGGGCGTCGGCGCCGGCTGAGAGGGTGCCGCGGTCGTGGTCGACTACGATTGCGGACATTGCGCCTGCCGTGGGGGACCAGTCGTTCAACACCCGTACGTCGTGGCCTATCGCGGTGAGCCGGGCGGCAGTGTCCGGGTCGATTCGGCCCTCGAGGTCCAGCCTGGCCGGGTGGTAGGTGTGCGGCCAGAAGGAGTTGGGGAAGTTCCACGGCGCGAACCGGGGCTCCTCGACTGCCCGCTGCGGGTCCATGCCGAACTCGGCGATGTTGAGGAAGAGCTGCACCATCGACGTGCACTGGGTGTCGCCTCCGGGCGTGCCGAAGGGCATGAACAGCTTGCCGTCCCTGAAGGCTATGGCCGGGTTCGGGGTGAGCCTGGGCCGCTTCCAGGGCTGAAGGCTGGACGGGTGGTCGGGGTCGAGCCAGGACTGGGAGCCCCGGGACGACATCTGGATTCCCAGGCCCGGCACTATCGGGCTGCCCGCCAGCGGATCGCTGGGCGTTGCGGAGAATGCGTTGCCCCACTGGTCGACCGTGCAGACGTAGCTCGTGTCTTGCATCTGCCTGCCCGTCGCGGATACCGCGCCGGCCGGGACCGCGGCGCCGCGGGCCTCGCCCTGGTACGGCCAGGGGTTGCCCGGCGCGGGCATCTCAGGGAACGCGGCGTCCCAGTCGACGTCGGCCCGGCGTGAGCGGGTGTAGCCCTTCGACAGCAGGCCCTCGATGGGCACGTCGACGTGGTCGGGGTCGCCGTAGTAGGCGTGGCGGTCTGAGTATGCGAGGTTCAGGGTCTGGGTGACCAGGTGGATGTACGCAGTAGAGTTGTGGCCCATCGCTGCCAGGTTGTCGTCCTCGAGCATCTGGAGGGTCTGGGCGACGACGGGGCCCTGGCACCAGGGGCCGCACGTGTAGACCGTGTAGTCGCGGAACCGGCCCGCCGCAGGCGGCTCGATCTTGACGGAGAAGTCGGCCAGGTCCTGCAGCGTGACTAGACCGCCCTGCTGTTCGGAGAAGGCGGCCATCTCCTCGGCGATGTCGCCCCTGTAGAACCTGTCGCGAGCCGCGCGTATCGCCGACTCTCGGCCCATGTGGGCCGCGCCTCTCTCGGCCTCGATCAGGCGCCTGAAGGTGCGGGCGAGGTCGGCCTGCACGAGCAGGTCGCCCACGCGGGGCGGCTGTCCGTCCGGCAGGTAGACCTCGCGCGTCGACGGCCACATTGCGACGCCGCCCTCGTGGTCCTCCTCGTTGGTCTGCAGGCCGTCGTTGAGGTACTCCGAGACGGGGAAGCCGTTCTCCGCCAGCTCCAGCGCGGGTGTGACGATGTGCTCGAAGGTCATCGTGCCGTACTTCTCGAGGGCGGTCAGCCATGCGTCGGCGGCGGCTGGCATCACCGTTCGCAGTATCCCGGTGGGGATCTGGCCGCCGGCGTGCTGGTTGAAGTAGTCGATGTTCGCCGCGCGGGGCCAACGCCCGAGCCCGCTGATGGTCACCACGGAGTCGGACGCGGCGTCGTAGATGGCGATGGGCGCTACGCCGCCGAAGTTGGTGGCGTGGGGCAGGGTGACGTTGATGGCGATGCCGGATGCCACGCCCGCGTCGATGGCGTTGCCGCCGTCCTCGAGGATGCGGTAGCCGGCGGCGGCTGCCAGGTAGTGGCCGGCGGACACCATGTGCGTCGTGCCCAGGATCGGCGAACGGTATGAAGTGAGTCCTCTGGCCATCGCTCAACCTCGCATCGGGAATGGAGTGAGCGCATTATATATGGCGTGGGAGTTTAGGCATGGAGCGAGAGGGCCGCAACTGTTTAGTCTTTGAACGGGGCGAAGAGGGCGGGTTCAAACCAGCCCCTACAGGAGACCCGTGGGACGGGTGTGGAGGGTTCGGGTTACTGGTCGAAGAGCTTGATCCTGGGGTCCACGACGGCGAGCAGGATGTCGGAGACCAGGGTGCCTAGAATGGTGAGGACGCCGAGGGCCAGGACTATGAGGCCGGCGAGCTGGGCGTCCTGGATCAAGATGGCGTCGAGGAGGACGGGGCCGAGGGTCGGCAGGCTCAGCACGACGGAGACTATGACGCTGCCGCTGACGAGGGTGGGGAGCAGGTATCCAACGGTGCTGACGAGCGGGTTGGCGGCGACGCGGACGGGGTACTTCAGCACGAGACGCCAGCTTCGCACGCCCCTGGCGCGGGCGGTGACGACGTAGGGCTTGCCCAGCTCGTCGAGCAGGTTGTTGCGCATGACGCGGATCAGGCCGGCGGTGCCGGACGTGCCCAGGACGACTGCCGGGATCCACAGGTGCTGCACCATGTCCCACGCCCTGGCGGCGCTCCACGGGGCGGCGGCGTAGTCCGCCGAGAAGAGCCCGCCCACGTTCTGGTCGAAGTATGCGAACGCGATGTACATGAGCACCAGCCCGAGGAGGAAGTCCGGGACCGCGAGGCCGCTGAAGCCTACGAAGGTGAATACGTAGTCGCCCACCGAGTGCTGGCGGACCGCCGAGTAGATGCCGATGGGTATGGCCATCGTCCAGGTGAACAGGATCGTGAAGCCGGTCAGGGCCACGGTCGTCCAGAGCCGGTCGCCGATGACCTCCCTCACCGGCTTCTGGCCGTGGTCGACGTAAACGCCGGGGTTGTATGACCGGCCGAAGTCGCCCCGGGTCATATTCCACATCCACATGAGGTACCTGACGTGCATGGGCCTGTCCAGGCCCAGGTAGCTGCGAAGCTCTGCCGCCATCTCGGGGCGGAAGTCGGAGGCCGCGTCGTTGCCCATCATGCGGTCCAGCAGCTTCGAGGCCGCGTCGCCCTCGGGGAGCTGGATGATTACAAAGGCCAGGACGGAGATGATCCACGTCGTGAGAAGGGCCAGCAGGAGCCGCCTGGCTATGTACGCGATCATCGGAGCCTCCCCCTCATCCTAACCTTCTCCCGCCAGGGGAGAAGGGACTATGCCAGCCAGCGCGTCGTGGCGGTGTGGGTGATGCCGTCCGACTCGGTGATGTAATACGCCGTGAGGATGCTGTCGTCGGGAAGCTGGACGGAGACCGGGTAGCCGACGTCGGCACCCCAGTTGTGACCGCCCCTGACGCTGAGGCTGCTGGGGTAGCCGCCGTCGTCACGCAGTACCACCACGCGGTCCAGGTCCCATGTCCGGCCGCCGTCCTCGCTGAGCACCGCGCGGACTCCGCCCGGCTCCCTCCGGTACCCGAACGCGCACAAGATGCGGCCGTCCCTGAGCCTCAGCAGGTGGGCCGGGTATCCCCAGATGGCGGTCTCCAGCGGGTCGGTCCACGTCACGCCGCCGTCGTCCGACCACCTCTCCAGCAGGTTCGACGGCCTCTCGTCCACCCTCTGGAGCGCGAGCACGCGGCCGGGCTCCGTCTCAACCATGGCGGTCTCGTTCACGTACACCGACAGCAGGTGCGTTCCCATGGGGTGCAGGCGCCACGTGTTTCCCTGGTCGGTGGAACGCCACACGTAGTTGTAGTGGTCCCCCCGCGTGTCTGTGGTGTAGACGTGGTACAGGATGGCGCCGTCCTCCATGAAGGTCGGCGGCCGGTTGCCGCTGACCTGGGCCATGCCCGGGACGACCCACTCACGCCTGGACCAGCTTTCACCCTGGTCGTGCGAGCGCGCGACGAACAGCTTGTAGCCGCCCACCGAGATCATACCGGCGCCCGGTGGGTGCTCCCGTATCTTGAGCCCCAGCGCCTCCGCCTCGCCCCTGCGCTCCTCCGGCCAGTACTCGGCGCCCACCGAGCCTGCGCACAGGTGGGTCCCGTCCGGCTGCACCAGCTCCAGCCGCTCCATCTTCTCCCGCGGCTGGTTGCCGGGCCAGTTGTATGGGATGGACGGGTCGTCGGTCTGCGTCCACGTTTCGCCCTCGTCCCTGGACTCGAAGGCCACCCAGCCGCCCACCGGCTCGTGGTAGGCGTGCGTCTGTACTCGGGCGGCCGCGACCAGCCGTCCGCCGGGCAGGATGGTCAGGTTGGGCATGCCCGAGTAGTGACCCTCGCGCTTGAAGATTACGCTTGTTCGCAATGGCGCCTCCTTTCACGTCTCCCAGCGGGTGACGGCTGTGTGGGTGATCTCGCCAGGGGAGAAGGGACTTCGGGAACGCCGCAGGCTGGCGCGTAGTCTATCGCATCAGCCGGACAGATATGGCCTGGTGTCCCGCCTGCAGGTCGAACAGGAGGACCAGGTGGTGCTCGCCTCTGGTGTTGCCGGCCAACAGGTGGCTCTCGGCGGTGGTTTCGATGCGCCACGTCGACGGGTCGTAGTCGCCGGGCAGGGCCCAGAGGGCGAGGGCGTAGTTGGGGAACGCGGCCTTCGACTTCACCGACAGCTCGGTCGTCAGCCCGTCGCCGGTACGCGTCCAGTTGGGAGGACTGACGTGCACGTCGGGGGTGACGGTGTGGGCGATGCTGCTGCCCTCGGGCCGGACGCGCTGGTCTGTGTAGTCGAAGTACCAGACGGGCAGGGGGCACTCCCGCTCGAAGCGGACCTGCCGGTGCTGGTCCTCCACGAGGATGTACTCGGTTGCGAGCGGGTCCTTGAAGACGGCGGTTGGCGACTCGCCCGACGGAGGAAGGAGGTGAGCGACGGGCCCGGAGCGGGAAGCGACACGCAGGTCGGAGCTGCGGGTCTCCCTGGGCAGGCGGTACTGGGTGACGCCGACGCCGTGGTTGTTCCAGCCGATGAGCCAGTGGCGGTCGTATTGCAGGTGGTCGGTGGAGCTCACGAACACGGTCGTGGGCGTGACGGGGAAGTGGCGGCGGAAGTAGTCGGCGATGTCCAGCGATCTGGCGAAGGCGATGGGGCGCTCCTTCGTGAGGCGGAACGCGAGCAGCTGCTGGAGGCGCTCGGCCCACTCGAACTCGGGTTGGCCGCGCTCGTAGATGCCGTCGTAGAGGGGGTAGAGGAAGACGGGATGCCCGCTCAGCCGGCTCGCGTTCAGCGCCTCCGCGACGCCCTGCCGTATGCAGCAAACCGTGTCGTCCCAGCGGCCCTCGGACATCTCGTGGTGCCAGATCGCAGGGCCCAGGAAGTGCCATCCGCCACAGAAGTCCCACTGGTGGGCGACGACCTTCCCGCCGCGCGCCTGGTTGACCTTGCGGCAGTCGACCGGCGATGAGAAGTAGGGGAACTCCGGCATGCCGAGCCATGGAGCCGTGTTGGCCTCCTCCAGCCCGCAGTGGTCGTTGACACCAAGGCGGACGAACGTCTCGGTGTAGCCCGTGTCGAGCGGGTGGCGCATGCTGACCCGAGCGGAGCGTACTGCATTATGGTCGGGCAGTAGTTCGCCCGCGATTCGCAGGAGGCGGCCGTAGTACTCGGCCCGCTGCTCCAAGTCCATGTCGGGGGTATCGGGCAGCTGGGGAATGACGGCGTCGCCGTGGATTCGGTGGTGCCGGAGCAGGGCCTGGAAGACGGGGTCGCCGGCATCGAAACGGCCCGACTTCCCTGCGTATGACATCCGCGTCCTGTCGACGCGTACCACCGGCAGGCGATAGTCGAGCGGGATGCCCGTCGCGTGCAGGTTTGGGCGAGGGTCCAGCTCCACGCCCGTGCTGAAGCGTACGACCGCCCAGTCGTCCTCGATGACGGCGAAGTAGCGGTACAGCGTCTCGCCACCCACACGCCACCGCGCGAGGTAGCTGCCCGGCTGGGTCGGGCGGTAGGTCGCCGACGCCCGGTTGCCGTCGAAGTCGAGGGGCAGGACGCGGGGCTCGATCCCATCCAGCCACGACAGATCCCCGCCGGCCGAGAACGCTCCGCCGGGCTCGGCGCGCTCCAGGTAGCGCTCAAACACGACCAGGTCGTTCGAGGCTACGCCGTCAGGAAGGAATAGGTCGAAGTCGATGGCCTCTCCCAGCCGGAGCAGCCGGCTGGAAGTGACCCACTGGGGAGAGCTTCGGTGGCGTTCGGCCAGGTCCAATGTACTGTGTTGGCTCCCTACGGAGATCTTTGCATACCCGTCTTTCCGGCGAAAGCCGGATTCCTGCCCCAGGAACCGTCCCGCATCCAGTGGGGCCAGTTTCGGTGATGGCGCGCCCAGCGGGCGGACACATGGGTCCGCCCCTACCGACGGGATACGCAAGGGCCGACCGGATCGTGGTGCTAAGGGAGGGCCGCGTGCTGGCGCAGGGCAAGCTGGATGAGCTGCTGGAGACGAGCGATGAGATGCGGCGGCTCTGGCGCGGCGAGATCGACGAGCTCAGCCCTAGTCCTGGTGAAGAAGCTTAGACGGTCCCATATGACTGGACGGACAGCCCGTCGTTCGCGGCATGGATTGGACGCGTAACTACGGAGGGTGAAGCCTTGACCCCGGCGGGTCTAGTAGTCGTCGGGGGGACCGGCGGCGACGTAGGCGTCGGTCCTTGCGTCCAGCTCCAGGGGGGTAACGAGGCCGCTGTCGAGCGCGAGGCTCTCCAGGGCCCTCAGCCAGCGCTCATAGTAGGCGGTCTGGTGTCCGTGCCCCTCGTCGTGGGCTGTCTCCTCGACGAGCCTGTCGCGGAAGTCCGTCCAGTCGTAGACGCCGCCCTCGTTCATGGCGACGGCGAGCCCGAAGGCCCGGCCCTCCCAGGGCGCCTCGAATACGAGCTCGCCGTTCTTCCTGGGCAGCGCCGCCTCGCCGGTCATGCTCGAAATCCCGCGGTCGGGCTGTGTGCTCATTCTCTCTCTCCGTTCCAGCCAGTGTTCACATTCAGGTCATTCCGAGCGCAGCGAGGAATCTAAGGCGGCAGCCTACGGTCCGGGACTGTCTTGCGGGCAGCGTCTTTAGATTCCTCACTTCGCTGCGCTACGTTCGGAATGACAGAGGCTGCGCTGCGTTCGGAATGACAGGAGCGGGTGGCTGACGTGCTGGGTGTCCGGTCGAACGTCAACACAGGCTAGTCCGCCCGTCCGGCGGCGGCCGGCGACTTTGCTACCGCCACGCCGATCATCGAGTCGCGGGTCACGAGCTCGGCCAGCTCTTCCTCCGTCAGGCCGTCCGTGCCGTCGGGGCGCTCCGGCAGCACCATGTAGCGCAGGGTCGCGGTGCTGTCCCACACGCGGACCTCCTTCGACTCGGCGACCTCCAGCCCGAACTCCCTCAGCACCGCCCGGGGCTCGACTACGACGCGGGAGCGGTAGGCGGGGTCCTTGTACCACCTCGGTGGCAGGCCGAGCACCGGCCAGGGGTAGCAGGAGCAGAGCGTGCACACGACGACGTTGTGGACGTCGGGCGTGCTCTCCAGCACGACTATCTCGGCCCCCTCAGTGCCGCCGAACCCCAGCTCGGCGATGGCGTCCGTGCCGTTCTCCAGCAGGCGCCGCCTGTAGCCGGGATCGACCCACGCCCTGGCCACGACTTTCGCGCCGTTCAGGGGGCCGATGTCCTGCTCGTAAGTGCGCACCACCTCGTCGATGGCGTCGGTGGTGACGAGGCCCTTCTCGACGAGGAGCGACTCGAGGGCCCGCGCGCGCACCGAGGGATATGGCTCCGGATGGGGATGGTGATCGCCGTCGTGGTCTCCGCTCACTTGTCGCCTCCTCCTGTTTCAGCAATAGGCTCGAGGTAGCCTTCGAACATGTCGATGTGCAGGGCCGAACCCGGCTCGGCCGACGCTCCCCAGAGCTCAGCGGCGTCGAACCGGACGCTGTAGAGCTGCTGCGCGGGCGCCTCCTCGCGTTCGCGCCCCGGCGGCTCGTCGGGCAGGGCGTAGGCCGCATAGACCGCCGTCACCGTCCCCTGCTTGCCCTGGGCGTAACCGGGCAGCCGTGTGTGCCCGCCGTGCTCGATCCGGCGCGTCCGCACGGGGTCGCCCACGGCGAAGGCGGGCGGGCGGCGCGTCTCCCTGCGGAGCTGGCGCTGCCGGTACATCCCGGCCCGCACGCGCTCGGTCAGCCCAGGGTCGATGACGCGGGTGGCGGGGGCCTCCGGGTTGTCGCGGAAGTGTGCGGCCTTCGCCTCCACCTCGTCCGGGGCCAGCACGCCACGCTCGATCAGGCCGTGCTCCAGCGCCGCCATCAGCCGGGGGAAGTAGCCGGACAGGTACACGTCCGGATCGAGGCCCTCCAGGTTGCTGCGCCTGAAGCCGCCCTGGATCGAGACCACGAGCCCGAACACCCGGCCCTCCCACTCGTCGTGGAAGACCGGCGCGTTCTCCTCGGGCTCCACGGGCCCGTAGCCCGGCACCCCGCCCATGTCGTGTACGCCGCCCACTGCCATCGTTCGGCTCCGCCCCCGTCACGAGGGGTCTCTTCGCCGCAGGTCCAAGCCTCGCGGCCCGCCCAATTCTAACCCAACGGCAGTATCATAGCGTACTGCCGGGAAGGAGACCCTCGCCGAGGTGTCATCGGAATGATCGCTGGACCTGTGCGTTTGGAACGGGTCGAGTTTGGCTCCGTGGTGGCAACGCCGCGGACGGAGTGGACGTTTGCCCGCCTGCGCGACGTAGAAGGCGCAGGGGCGGACGTCGAGCTGACCGCCGGTGACGCGACCGCGGAGGCGGTGAAGCTGGTCGCGGAGGCGGTCGCCTCGTTGGGGGGCGCGGCTATGAATGGGGAGGCCGACATTCCGCGCCTGCTGGGCCTGGGCGAAGGCACTCCCAGGCGCGAGTTCGCGATGGCTACGGCGGTGAGCGCGCTGCGCACAGGCGTCTCGATCATCCAGTCGGTGCATGACGGCGTGAGCCTGACCGAGGCCCTGGGCGGCGAGCCCCAGTCCAGTGTGCCGCTGTACGCGAACATCAACAGGGGTCTGTTCGGCACCCCGCGCACGCCGGCCGATTTCGCGAGGGCCGCGGAGCGGGCAGTGCGCGAGGGATTCAGGGCAGTGAAGTGCGCGCCGTTCGACGAGATGAGCCCCGGGCAAGCGCTTGGGAAGGCCCGACCGGGCATTCAACGCGTTGCTGCCGTGGCGGATGCGGTGGGGCCGGACGTGGCCCTGCTGGTCGACTGCCACAGCCGTTTCGACCTCAAGACGGCGGTTGGCGTGGCGGAGGAGCTGGCCTGGATTGGCGTGAGCTGGTTCGAGGAGCCGGTGCAGCCGACGAGGGATCCGTCCGGCATGGCGAGGATCGCGGCGCATGCGCCGATGGCTGTGGCGGGGGGCGAGAAGGCGTACGGCGAGGAGCAATTCGCCGACCTTGTCGAGCAGGGTGCGGTGAAGATCACCATGCCCGACGTGAAGTACTGCGGCGGCGCGGCGGTTGCCGCCCGGGCGGGCAGGGCCTCGATCGATGCCGGCGGGGGGGTGTCGCTGCACAGCCCATCCGGGCCGGTGTCGCTCCTGGCGAGCGGGCACGTCACGGCGTCGGTGGTGGGCGCGATGGGGCTGGAGCACGCCGTCTACGAGGCGGACTGGCGGGCGGACCTGCTCTCGCCGCCGGAGCGGGTCGAGGACGGCCGCCTGCATCTCGCGCCTGGCGCGGGGCTGGGCGCGGAGCTGGACTGGGACGAGCTGCGGCGGCGGGGGTGTGCCTGGGGTGATTCGTAGCGCCGGGGAGTAGCTGTTCGGCGTCGATGAGACTTGGGAGCTGCCCCTCCACCTGTCATTCTGAGGAGCGCAGCGACGAAGAATCTAAGCTCCTCTGCAGACACGGTCGACACCGATGACGACCATAGATTCCTCACTCCGCTGCGCTGCGTTCGGAATGACAATCCTGGAGGGTGTCGCGGCTCGTGGAGACGGCACGGTCACCTGGTCGGACAGCCGTCTTGTGCGGTGCCTGTTCGAGACATAGAATTGCCGCACTATGCCACATACAAAGCCCCAGTCAGTCGTAGTCATCGGGGCCGGCGTGACCGGCCTGAGCACCGCCTTTCACCTGGTCGAGAAGGGCGTCGAGAGCGTCGTCGTGGTCGACAAGGGCACGGTGGGCGGCGGCTCCAGCCTGCAGGCGGGCGGCATTGTCACGATGCTGCTGACCACGGAGACGGAGGTGCGCGCCCGAGGGATCAGCCTGGACCTGTTCGAGCGGTTCAGCCGCATCCTGGACGGGTACCGCTTCCACCAGGTCGGCTGCCTGAACCTGGTCACGGAGGATGCCTTCGCACGGGCCCAGACCAGCTTCGACATGTGGCGGCGGCTCGGCGCACAGTTCGAGGTGCTGCGGGGCGGCGAGATCAGCGAGCGGTTCCCCGACCTCGTGGCACAGGACTCCGACAGCGGCCCGCTGGACCTCCGGGCGGGGTACTCGGAGCCGCACCGGTACGTCCCCGCCCTGCGCGCCAAGCTGGAGGACATGGGCGTCGAGATCAGGGAGAACGAGCAGGTAACCGGGTTCGAGCGCAGCGGCGGCCGCGTGAGGGGAGTCGTGACGGACCGGGGATCCATCGAGGCCGACGCGACGGTCTGCGCCGTGAACGCGTGGACGAACCAGGTGCTCTCGCTTGTGGGCTTCAGCACGCCTCACAAGAACTTCGTGCACCAGCGATTCGTCACCAAGCCCTTCCCGGAGCCGCCCAGGCTGCCGGCGGTCAACGACCATATCCTCGAATGCTACGTGAGACCCACGGACGACAACAGGCTGCTGGTGGGCACGTCGGTGGAGGGCATCGGCTCGCATAATATGCGCGGCCCCGACTTCGACGTGTCGGAGCTGGAGCCGCACCCGGACGCCCTCCCGTACATCAGGGAGCACATGGTCAGGCGGACGCCGATGCTGGAGGGCGCGGAGTGGGACTACCACACGGTGGGGCTGATCAGCTTCGCGTACGACGTCAAGCCGGTGATCGGGCCGGTGCCGGGCGTCGAGGGCCTGTTCATCGGCGCGCACTTCCACTCGGGAGGCTTCGCCTACAACCCCGTGTCCGGGCTGCTCGTCGCCGAGCACGTCGTGGACGGCGGCACGAGGATAGACACGCAGCTGTACAGCCCCGCCCGGTTCGGCGAGGTCGATACGTCAGCCTTCCTCGCGACTCCGATGACGAACGAGGAGATCGGCCACGCCCGCCACTGAGCGCCGCTCCCCGCCGGGGACATCCGCCCGCGCCTGCCGGGCAGGCGGGACGCGGGGCGTCCTCATTCGATCCGACGGTAGCTCGGATAGACGATGGCGAAGACCAGCGTGAAGGCGACGAGCAGCAGCCCGCTGAGCGTCAGCGCAAATGGAGTGCTGGTGAACTCCGCGAGGATGCCGAACGGCACCCCGCTCAGGGGCATTACTCCGAAGCTCATCATGGCGATGCTCATCATCCGCCCGCGCATCTCCGCCGAAGAGTAGAGCTGTATGAGCGTCATGTTCAGCGACATGAACACGGAGTTCAGCAGCCCTACCAGCATCAGCAGCGGTATGGCGTGGAGATAGCTGGCCGTCTGGGCGAACGTCGCCAGGGCTGCGCCCCACGACAGGCAGAAGAGCAGCAGGAATGCGCCGCGCCGGCTGAAGTTGCGCATGGACGCGAGTATGAGCGTCCCTACAAGCGCGCCGACGCCCATGAGCATCATCAGCACGCCCAGGTCCTCGGAGCCGATGTCGAGGGCCTCTCGCCCCCACGCCGGCAGGAGCGCGTAGTAGGAGTACCCGAAGAGCGCCGGTATGAAGGACATGAGGATGAGGCCCCGGCGGGTCGGGTCCCGTGCCACGTACGATAGACCCGCCCCGATGTCGCCCGCCACTCCCTTGCCCGAGCGCGCGGCCGGCCTGGACCCGGCGCGCACCATCGCCATCGACAGGGCGGAGAAGACGTACACGAGGGAGACGAGGTAGAAGACCGCCCACGTGTCGATGAAGAGGATCAGGAATCCCGCCGCGGCGGGGCCGATCACGCGGGTCAGGTTCATGCTGGAGTTGTTGACGGACACGGCGTTCATCAGCTGGGCCTCCGGCACGATGTCCGAGATGATCGCCTGGCGGCTGGGCATGTTGAAGGCCATCATCGACCCGTTGACGAGGCCGATGGCCATCACCTGCCAGAAGTCGATGACGCCGGTCACGTCGAGTGTGGCCATCAGGAACGTCATGGCGGCGTTCCCGCTCTGGCTGATCATGACCAGCCGGCGCCTTGGGATCCGGTCGGCCATTACCCCGCCGAACAGGGACACGACGGTGATCGGCGCGGTGAACGACACGATCGACAGGCTCAGGGCGAGGGGCGAGTCGTTCATCAGCTCGACGACCAGCCAGGACTGGGTGACCAGGTTCATGTTCATCGCCATGAACGATGCGAAGGAGCCGAGGAAGACCCAGCGAAAGTCGCGGTAGAATAGGGTCTCGAAGAGGGGGATGCGCCCGAGGCGGGAGACCGCGCCGGAGCCGGAGCGTGCGGGAACCGAACCGGCCTCGATGTCCGGAGGCGTCTCTTCTGTCAGTCCCGTCTTCAAGGGGAGAGTAGAGCCTCCGGTCCCATGCAGGCGCTCGGCTCAGCCTACATGCGCCCGAAGGATGCGGTCAAGGATGAGTGTGGAGGTGCAACTGTTCAGAGTCGATGAGTCACGGGCGGCCTTGCCTTCCTGCAGCGCGAGAGCCCCCATCCCTTCGACAGGCTCAGGGCAGGCTCTGCCTCCGCAGGAACGACGACTAGGCGTTATTCCTTTGCGTATCCCATGATCAGGTCGCGCAGGGTTACCTTGCCAATAGCATCGCGCTGGCGATCTACCACCACGGCACGTGAGAGACTAAAGCGCACGAGCAAGCGGACGGCATACTTGGCGAGCATGTCATCCGGCACAGTCAGCAGTGGTTTGGACATGACCTCGTAGACGTAGACCCGTTCAGGGGAGCGATTGTGCGCGATCACTCCTCGCGCTATGTCGCCGACTGTCAATACCCCCAGCTCATCGTCCTTGTTGCGCCGGTTGACGACAACTGAGTCGACTTGGTGCCGCTCCATCAACGCCATCGCTTCGGCCACGGTCGCGAGCCCGTCGATGGCGTGCAGCTCCGTGGCCATGAGATCCCTTACCCGGGTGGGGACTTCCTCTGTCATGTGTCGGATTCGACCTCCTCCAGGATAGTGGGCAACTGTGTCGTCAGCCCCACGGCATCCTCGATCGGCACCTGGAAGGCGATGCCGGCGCCCGGCTCGGAATCGAGGCGTCCGGCGTCGCGGATGCGCTCCAGGATTTCGCGCGCACGCGTCTCGACTACCAGGAACAGCACGACGTCACGCTTGGCGGACAGGTCGAGGCCGAAGAAGGTCTTTTCGGGCCTCAGTCCCTTGCCCCGCACGCTGCTGATGATCGTGTCTCCGGTTGCGCCTGCCGCCCGCGCCGCATCGACGACGACGTCGATCTTGTCATCGTTCACAAGGGCAACAATCAGCTTCAGTCTCACGGCTCAAGCCTCCTCGCGAAGTTTGGACTTCCGCCTGCGGCTCAGCCAGGACGCTGCCATAGAGTATCCCAGCACGGACATGATTGGAAAGACGCTGGCGAAAGCAATGAGTCCGAACCCATCTATCAGCGGGCTTCGACCGGGAACACTCGATGCAAGGCCCAGCCCCAGTGCCGCAACGACAGGCACAGTGACGGTCGACGTGGTAACGCCGCCGCTGTCGTAGGCAAGCGGGACGATCGTCCTGCTGGACCGGTACGTCTGCAGCATCACGACGACGTATGCGGCCATGATGTACCAGGGCAAGGGGGTGCCGGTGACGATGCGGAAGCAGCCCAGCGCCACGCCGATAGCCACACCAATGGCCACCGCTATTCTCAGTCCCCAAGCGTGAACGGCGCCGCCGGACACCTCGCGGGCCTTGAGCGCCACCGCGACGAGGGAGGGCTCGGCGATCGTTGTCGAGAAGCCAATCGCGGCGGCAAACGCGTAGACCAGCAGATAGTCCTGCCAGTCCACGCCGTCGGCCAACCTCTCCACCCCGATGGTCTCCGGCGCGGTGAGCTGTCGCGCCATGGTGTTGCCTATCGGAAACAGCGCGTTCTCCAAGCCTATGAGAAACAGGCTCAGTCCCACCAGGACCAGGACGGAGCCGGTCGCTATCTGGCGCAGGTTTGCCGGCTTACGCCGCAGGACCACCACCTGGAACAGGAGGAGGATAACCACGATGGGCGCGACGTCGAGCACGGTCGACAGCATCGCGTCCGCGAACGCGCGCGGGAAGTCGCTCATGTCGCCACTATCCCGTAGCCGAGGACGCCGGCCATAGGGGTCAGGCTGGCGAACGCTATGAGACCGAACCCATCGACCATCGGGTTCCGCCCCCGGATGGACGTGGCCAGCCCGACCCCCAGCGCCGTTACGAGCGGCACCGTTACCGTGCTGGTGGTAACGCCTCCTGAGTCGTAGGCCACTCCCACGATCTCGGCGGGCGCGAACAGGGTCATCGCGGTGACCACAATGTACCCCCCGATGATCAACCTATGGATCGGCCAGCCCTTCAGGATGCGCAGGACGCCCAGCAGGAGCGCCGCCCCCACGGAGAGGGCGACAACCATCCGCAGCTCGAAGGCATATGAGTCCCGCTCCCGGTCGTCATCGACGATGGCCCCGGCCTCCGCGGCAACGTCGGCTGCCTCGGCGGCTATGGCGATCAGGGCAGGCTCGGCTATGGTAGTGCCGAAGCCCAGGCAAAAGGCGAAGGCAAGCACTGCGGCTACGCTGCCCTTTTGGCCGAAGCCCTGGGCGAGCCCCTCCCCAAGGGGGAAGAGGCCGCTCTGCAGTCCCTGTATGAAGAGCGTCAGCCCGCCGATGACGCAGAGTAGCCCCAGGACAACGCCAAGCAGGTCCGGAAAGGGCTGCCGTAGCACCACGACCTGGAAGAACGCGATCACGGCGATGATGGGCGCCAAGTCGCGCAGGGCGTTGAGTGCCAGTGCCGGGAAATGGGTCACGCCGCTTGTCGCTCCTTGATTCGTGAGGGCCCGATAGAGGGAATGTAAGGGGCTCCATGAGGCCGGTCAAGGCGCGACGACCTGGCCAACGATTCGCTATGCCTCGTTAAGAGTTGACACCGGCGGTCCCTCCAACCCTATGCATGACAGACTGCTGAGGGGTCGAGACGTTGAGAGGATCACGGCATGAGCCGCTCTTCGAACTACCGGCTGATGCGTACCCAGGAATTCCCTGTTATAGCACAGGTCTTGAGGGGTGTGAGTGGTAGCGCGTACGGGATTCGAACCCGTGATCTCCGCCTTGAGAGGGCGGTGTCCTAGGCCGCTAGACGAACGCGCCACGTTGCCGGCCAAATGGTGGCTGGGGATCGAGGATTCGAACCTCGGCTTACAGATCCAGAGTCTGTCGTCCTACCACTAGACGAATCCCCAGAGTATCCGTATTCTAGCATCGAGACGCGAAATCTGGCAAGCTGAGCCCGCCCATGCGTCCCGCGTATTCACCAACCCAAGCCTGCAAGGTGCTTCGATGACCGGTCCACAGCGGACGATTCCCCTGTTCCCGCTCAACGTGGTGCTGTTCCCGGGCGGCTTCCTGCCGCTGCACATCTTCGAAGAGCGCTACAAGCTGATGATCCAGCGCTGCATCGACGGCGAGACCGCGTTCGGGGTGGTCCTCATCAGGTCTGGCCTCGAGGTGGGAGGCAACGCCGAGCCTCACGCCATCGGCACAGCCGCCCGGATCGTGAGCGTCAAGAAGGAAGAGGACGGCCGGATGAACATCATGGTCACCGGCCGGGAGCGATTCCGAATCGACAGCGTGGTCTTCCAGCACCCCTACATGGAGGGCGTTGTGGAAGTCGTTGACGACGACAGCGCCGGGCCGCCTGAGGCCGGCCTGGTAGCGGACGTGCGTGAGGCCGTCGAGGAGCAGATACGGCTGCTGCACGGCCTTCGCGGCGGCTGGGTCCGCGAGCCCAGGACCCCGGAAGATCCCGCGGAGCTGTCGTGGCTGGTGTGCACACTTGTGCAGGCGGACAACGACGTGAAGCAGGCGCTGCTCGAGGAGTCCTCGACCTCGGCAAGGCTCCAGGCCCAGCTGCCCCTGCTCAGGAGCAACGCAGCCGCCCTCAGGGAGCGACTGGCGGACCGCCTGGGCGGGTAGGGGACGCCGCTAGCCGAGGTACCCGGCCCGGTCGAAGACCTCGGCCAGGCGCGCTACGCCCTCGCCGATCTCCTCGGGCGTGTTGTACCCGTAGCACAGCCGCGCCATGTTCACCCCCGACACGCCGTCGGGGGCGAAGTTGACGCCCGGGTGGTAGCCCACGTCCGCGTCGAAGGCGGCCTGCTGAGTCGCCGCAGTGTCGGCGTCATCGCGAAGCCGGAGCCACACGTAGAGCGCGCCGTCGGGGCGGCTCCACGCGGCGGCGGAGCCCATGTTCTCGCCCAGGGCCGCCAGCATCGCGTCGCGCTTGGCACGCAGGATGTGGTTGACGTCCGTGACGTGGTCCTCCAGCCTCGAGTTCGCGTACCGGTGGACGGCCAGCGCGGCGAACTGGTTCACCCCGCCGCCGCTCTTGGCACCCAGCGCAACGTCGAGCAGCTGGCGCGGCGCGGTCATGTACCCCAGCCTCATGCCCGGCGCGATGATCTTCGAGAACGAGCCGACGTACATTACCAGCCCGGAGTCGTCCAGCGAGTGGATCGACGGGACGTCCTCGCCCTCGAACCGGAGGTCGACGTAGCAGTCGTCCTCCAGTATGGGCACGCCGTGCCTCTGGGCGACCTGCACGAGGGCCTTCCGCCGCTCCAGCGTCATCGTCCATCCCTGGGGGTTCTGGAAGGTTGGAATCGTGTAGACCATCTTGGGTCGCCTGCCCTTCGACGACGCGAGCTCGATGGCCTCCTCAAGGGCGTCGGGGTCGAGCCCGTCCCCGTCGCACGCCACTCCGCGGACGTCGGCCCCGAACCGGCGCAGGGTGTTCAGCGTGCCGCTGTAGAAGTAGTCCTCGGTCAGCACCACGTCGCCGGGCTCCACCAGGGTCTCGATGATCATGTGCAGCGGCTGGCTGGAGCCGTCCGCCAGGATGATGTCGTCCGGCGTCACGTCGATGCTGCGCGTACGCATCAGCTTGTCGGCCACGTACTCGCGCAGGGGCGGGTAGCCCTGGACGTGGGGGTAGACGGCCAGGTCGCGGCCCTCGTCCTCGAGCGCCGAGCGGAGGGATGCGGCCAGGTCGTCGAGAGGCAGCGAGTCGGGGTCGGGGTAGGCCACCGCGAAGTCGTACTTGCCCCGCTGCACCGCCGCGCCCGGGCGGGGCGCAGGCGCGCGGCCCGAGAGTAGACCGTCGAAGCTGAATCCGTCACCAGCCGTCATACTTCACTCCTGTGATGAGCTTGGCCGAAGCTCGATAGAGAGTACCCGAAACCAGACGGGTGTGCACGCCAATGGAGATCGGCGCCTGCCCACTCCCCATGACGTGTCGGCCACGCATTTGGGATGAGGATGGCCTCGCACCTTGGTGTGGCCGGGGCCGACCCCGCCCCAGGTCCCTCGCTGGGGCTTCGGGACGACATAGCCAGGTGGTCAGCTATGGCTCCGCTGCGGTCCTGGCCGGTGCTGCGCTAGACCCGCTGGGCCTGCAGGCGCTCGTCGTCGAGCTCGACTCCAAGGCCGGGCCCGTCGGGGACAATGACGTGGCCGTCCTCGTAGCGGACCTTCTCCTTCACGACCTGCTCGTAGTAGACGAGCGGGCCGGAGGGGTAGATCGGCAGGTCGAGGTTTCGCATGGCTGCCGCGACGTGGGCCCGGGCCGCCGTGCCGATGGACAGCTCCACGGTGCTGCCGATCAGCG
This sequence comes from Dehalococcoidia bacterium, assembly GCA_965116315.1. Lineage (GTDB taxonomy): Bacteria > Chloroflexota > Dehalococcoidia > Lucifugimonadales > CAJWER01. Next base: position 2,057,877 of record OZ220672.1, on the reverse strand, counting down.
TCTTGATGTCGAACAGCTCTGCGAGCGCAAAGGTGTTGACGCAGAAGTCGAAGCCCTCGTAGCCCAGCCCCGTGTTGAACACGTCGATGGCCTCGTGCTTCGCGAGGCGTTCGGCAACCTCGGCGCTGGCGATGTGCTCGCCGATGGGCACCTCAACGGCCTCCTTGACCGCCAGGAAGTCCTCGACCCCGGCGTCGTGCCGGCCGCTGACGGGCGACTCGACCAGGTTCGGCTCGAACTCGGCGAGGCGGTCGATTGCCTCGATGGCAACGTCGACGTCCAGACGTCCGCTTGCGTCCAGGGCATTGATGCTCACGTCCCTGCGCCTGAGCTCGGTCAGCAGGCGGTGGTCGAGGTCGATGTCGGCCCCGAAGTAGTAGCGCACCATGTTGTGGCCGAGCCCCTGGAGCCACTCGACCCGCTCGACGTTCGCGTCCACGTCCGCATCCGTCTGGCACCGGGCCAGGGGGTACGAGAAGGGGACGCGGTCGCGCAGCTTGCCCCCGAACAGCACGTAGAGCGGGACGTCCAGCGCCTTCGCGACGGCGTCGTGGACGGCGATGTCTATCCCGCACAGGACTTGGTGGTCCCAGGTGTGACTCTCGAGGTCGAGCGCGATCGCCGCCCGGTCGAGTGGACTCCTGCCGAGCAGGAGCGGCTCGAGCCTGGCCTGGAGCCGCTCCACGGCCGCGACGTCGCTGGCGAAGTCGATGTCCGACATCTCGCCGAGCCCGACCACTGCGGCGTCGGTGTGGAGCCGGACGATAACGTGGTACGAGACGGCCTTGTCGGGGTCGGACGGGCAGGTCCTGCCCATCTCGCGGGTCGAGAAGACGGGTGTCAGCTCCAGGCCGGTGATCTTCATGCGTCAGCCTCCACGTACATGCGCGGGACTCAGCCGTAGCGCTCCCGGCCCTCCCGGATCATCGAAACGATCTCGTCCGTGGTCACGCCCAGGTCTACGCCCTCCACGTCGAGCGGCGAAGCGTCCGATGACTCGGGCCTGACGACGAACAGCTGGCCGTCCCTGCGCCGGATCCTGACGGCCCCTTCCTGCTGGGCTACGTCCAGGAGCGACGCGAGGCTCTGCCTCGCTTCGGAGTAGGTGTAGACTCTCATTGGTCGATCTCCAGTACGCGCACGCCCACCAACGGGGCGGCGGCCGCTAGTTTGGTGTCCAGCGTAATGAGCGGCGATCTCAGCGTGAGGGCACATGACAGGACATAGGCGTCATAGGCGTACAGAGCCAGTCGCTCGGATAGCTCCAGGGATTGGCCCAAGTCCACGTCCATGAACCTGAAGACGATCTTTTCGTAGCTCCTGATGGCCTCCCTGGCCCTCTCCAGCGTGATGCGTCGCCGCCGGAACATCGCAGAGAACGCGTTCCCGACCTCCCAGTGAAGAGACGCGGGCGCCGCCAGCGTTGCACCCTTGGTGCGTCCAATGATGGCATCTCTCTCGGGCTCGCCGGCAATCACGGCGATGACGGCAGACGTGTCTACGACCAGTTCCATGCTGGAATTGTACAATTGTACGTCTGTGTAGTCAAGGGCGGCTTGCGTGGTAACGGTTCAGACTTGGTGTGACATGGACAGCTTTGCTCTTTGGCAGGGCGAGAGCCCCCATCTCAGTCTCCCCCCTCAGGGGGAAGAGGCCAGCCGCCCCCTCGACTCTGAACACCTACCGAGTGAGGCCATCAGTCCAAGCAAGCGCTGCCCTGGACTAAAGGGCCGCGCGTTCGGAGCGGGTCCTGCGGGGCGAGGTTACTTGTAGTCGCCGTAGCCGTCGGCCCTGATGCAGGCAACGTAGTGCCCCGGGCTGACCTCGCGAAGCTCGGGCATGCCCAGTGTGCAGTCGTCGATCATCTCGGGGCAGCGGGTGTGGAAGACGCAGCCCTCGGGCGGGTTCATCGGGCTGGGGACGTCTCCCGTCAGCACTATGCGCTCCCGCTCGGCCTCCAGTACCGGGTCCGGGATGGGCACCGCGGACAGGAGGGCCTTGGTGTAGGGGTGCTGCGGGTTCTCGTGCAGCTCGTCCCTGTCGGCTATCTCCACGATGTGGCCCAGGTACATGACGGCCACGCGGTCGCTGATGTGGCGCACAACGGAGAGGTCGTGGGCGATGAACAGGTAGGTGAGGCCGAACTGGTCCTGGAGCTCTTCCAGCAGGTTGATGACCTGCGCCTGGATGGACACGTCGAGGGCCGAGACGGGCTCGTCGCAGACGATGAAGCTGGGGTTGACGGCCAGGGCCCTCGCTATTCCGATCCTCTGGCGCTGGCCCCCGCTGAACTCGTGCGGGTACCTGTCGGCCATGTACGGGTTGAGCCCCACCACCGTGAGTAGCTCGGCAATCCGGTCGTTGTACTCCCCCTTGTTGGAGGTCAGCTTGTGGATGACCAGGGGCTCGCCAATGATGTCGCCGCAGGTCATGCGGGGGTTCAGGGAGCCATAGGGGTCCTGGAAGATGATCTGCATCTTCCGTCGGAACGGGATCATCTCCTTGGTGCTCAGGTCGTTGAGGCGCTGGCCTTCGAAGAGCACGTCGCCGGCGGTGGGTTGGTAGAGCTGGAGGATGCACCGCCCGGCCGTCGTCTTGCCGCAGCCGCTCTCGCCCACCAGGCCGAGTGTCTCCCCCTTCTTGATGGAGAAGGACACACCGTCGACGGCCTTGATGTCGGCGACCTTGCGCTGGAAGATGATCCCCGACGTGACGGGGAAGTACATCTGGAGATTCCTGACCTCCAGGATGTCGGTGCCGTTGCTCTGTATGGCCGTAGCCTGGCTTTCTGTCTGGACCAAGAGACTCTCCTTTAGCTGGCCTTCAGGCCTATCTCGTCGAGCTCGCCGGACCGCCAGCACGCCGAAAGGTGGGCGTCCTTGACAGCCTCGAGCGGCGGGAATTCGTGCAGGCAACGGTCGATGACATACCGGCAGCGGGGCGCGAAGCTGCACCGCTCCGGAAGCTCGATCAGGTCGGGGGGCAGGCCCTCGATGGGCACGAGCTTGGAGCCTCGCTCCTCGTCGAGCCTGGGGACCGAGTTCAGCAGCCCCAGGGTGTAGGGATGGCGCGGGTCGGCGTAGATCTCCCGGGCGGTGCCCTTCTCGATGATCTTGCCCGCGTACATGACGTTGACGCGCTGTGCGTAGCGGGCGACGACTCCCAGGTTGTGCGTGATGATGATAAGGGCGGTGCCCAGCTCCTTGCACAGCGACTGCATGAGCTCCAAGATCTGGGCCTGGATGGTCACGTCCAGCGCCGTCGTCGGCTCGTCCGCGATGATCAGCCGGGGGTTGCAGCTGATCGCCATGGCGATCATCACCCGCTGCCTCATGCCGCCGCTCATCTGGTGCGGGTAGCCCTTGACACGGCGGCCCGGGTCCGGGATGCCAACCATCTCGAGAAGCTCGACCGACCTGGACCTGGCCTCGTTCTTGGTCATGCTGAGGTGCAGCTCCAGGGTCTCGGTGAGCTGCCGCTCGATCGTCAGGACGGGATTGAGCGAGGTCATGGGCTCCTGGAACACCATGGAGATCCGGTTCCCACGGACCTTTCGCATGTTGGCGTCGCTCAGCCCCAGGAGGTCCTCTCCCTCGAACAGGACCTCGCCCCGCTCTATCCTGCCGGGTGGGTCTGCGATCAGGCCCATCACTGAGAGCGCGCTGACGCTCTTCCCGCAGCCGCTCTCTCCAACGATCCCGAGCGTCTCGCCCTCTTCCACTTCGTAGCTGATGCCGTCGACCGCCTTCACGATCCCGTCGTGGGTGTAGAAGTAGGTCGCGAGGTCCCTTATCTCCAAGACGCTGGCCATTGCAACAATCCTCCCGGAAGCTGCTGGGCTATCCGCCCAGCGACACCTCTAGGTCGAGCAGCTCCGATCGCAGCTTGACCACGTTGATGTCTTTGGGCACGTCGAACCCGATAGCCGTTTCCACTGAGTCGCCGGGCTCCACGAACTTTCGCGTGTCCTCGATACCGGTATCGAATCCCACCGCGTAGGGCACTTCGAACCCGTGGGAATAGTAGTTCGCCGGGGACCAGGCGCGGCCTTGGTCGTCCACAAGCATGAAACTGCCGTTCACGTGGGTGCTGGGCTGGAGCCCTCCCTCAGTGTCGTTCTTCACTGTGTAGTAGACCACGAGGTAGTGACCCTCGCGGGAATCGAAGAATGCGGCGGAAGCTCCGCCTGCCAGGGCCCTAGCCGCGTTCCCTATGTCGGTCGCGGTCGCAATCGACGAGAAGGTGACTACAGCGCTGCCCTGCAGGGGCTGTTCCCCGATAGGTCCCTTCATGAGACCGGCGTCCAGGGTGACCGATTCGCCCAGGGCGGCCTGCTTGCCAAGGGCCGCCTGTCCGCCCTCGATCTCCGTGTAGCCTACGGTGCCGCCGGGCACCTCCTCCACTACGAAGTCGGGCCCCTCGTCCTCGTTACCGCCGCACGCTACGACCGCCAACAGTGCTGCAACCACGGTTGCAACCCACAAGAATCTGCGCATCTCAATCTCCATCATAGCAAAGGGCGCCGAGACCCAGGGTCCGGCGTGAGTCCGCAAGGAATCTAGCATAAGACGGTGCAAACCGCAAATCGGCGGCGTCCGAAACGCCGCCCCTCCTGGGACGGGGAGTACGGTGTCCGCCGCGTGGACACGAAATATGCCCTCAGCTACAATGCCCGGATAGCGTCCAGGCTGGAGTGACAGGCAGGGATATGCCGAACACGCCGATCAGAGTGTGGCTCGCAGCGGCGGCGTTGGTAGCGCTGCTGGTTGCCGTAGTGGCGTGGAGTGCGCGAAGCGGCCACCCCGAAGGGTCCGTGTCCGCCATGGTGGCCGAGGTCGTTCCCCGGCAGGCGGCCGCCGCCCCCGAGGTGACGGCCAGGTCTGCCCCGGTCAGCGAAGCCGGCACACAACGGGCTGACGCGGCAGGCGATTCCGCGGCCAAGCCGGTGGAAGCTGCCTCGAAGGCGCCGGACGCGCCCGCCGGCGACGCTGCTCCGGCCCCTGCATTGGAGTCCACGGCGCAGGAACCTGATCTGCGCGGCGGGCTGCACATAGGCGGCCACTCGAGGCTGATGGACTCCTTCATAGGAGTCGTCGACATCGACGAGTCGGACGTGGCCAAGACGATAAACGTCCACATCCTGCGGGACGAGAGCTACAACTACTACTTCGACCTGGACTCCCAGACCTTGCCCGCCGGCGAGAGGGTCATGTTCGTCGTGAACAACACCCACTTCACGCCTGACGAGTGCTGGTGACACAACTTCGCCCTCGCGGTCAGCGAGGACAGGAAGAGCAGGCAGGAGGGCGACCTCCTGGCCGATATAAAGCTCCTGGCGGGCGACATCAAGATCGTGGTCGTGACCGTGCCCGCGGACGAGCCCTCCCTCTACATGTTCAGCAGGGTGTGGGAGGAGCAGGGCATGGCGGAGACGCTGAGCATCGTGGAGTAGGGGTCGGTAGGGGCGGACCCATGTGTCCGCCCGCCGGACGCGCCATCACCGAAGCTGCCCCCCATCTTCACCGGCAAAGCAGCGCCTGAGGTTGACTGTACCCCGGGGTTTGACTATGCTAGCTGCAGAACGGATATTGGCTGGGAGCCTGGGGAGACCCGGCTGAGAGGCCCCGCGCAGAGGGGCGACCGCCAGTACCTGATCTGGGTAATGCCAGCGCAGGGACACGCCAAGTCCACTACCAGGGAGCCGCTGGCACGGAGTCGGCGGCTTCATGCATTTGGAGCACATGCCGGGTCCCGAAAGGGAGAGTGGAATGGACGCCCCACTGGTAATCGCGGGCAGGGAGTTCAAGTCCAGGCTGATGGTGGGCACGGGCCGCCACCGCTCGATGGAGGAGATGGTCTCGTCTGTCGAGTCGTCCGGCGCTGAGATCATAACCGTCGCCATACGGCGTCTCGACTTGGACAACCCCACAGAGAAGAACATCCTCGACTACTTCGACTGGACGCGCTATACAGTCCTGCCGAACACCGCCGGATGCAAGACTGCCGAGGAGGCGGTCTTCACTGCCCGATTAGCCAGGGAGGTGACCGGCTCGGACTGGATCAAGCTGGAGGTCATTCCCGACGCCCGGCTGCTGCCCGACCCCGTGGGCACATACGAGGCGGCGGTGCAGCTCATCGACGAGGGGTTCGTGGTATTGCCCTACATCCACGCCGACCCCGTCCTGGCCGTCAAGCTGGAGGAGATCGGGTGCGCGACGGTCATGCCCCTGGGCTCCGCCATAGGCACCGGCCAGGGCATACTGACCATCGACGAGATACGGCTGATCATCGAGTCGGCCTCCGTGCCGGTGGTCGTGGACGCGGGCCTCGCCGTACCGTCGGAGGCCGCCCAGGCCATCGAGGAAGGCGCGGACGCGGTGTTGGTGAACACGGGCATCGCCCAGGCGGCGGACGCGACGCTGATGGGCGAGGCGTTCAGGCTGGGCGTGGAGGCCGGCCGCAAGGCCTTCCTCGCCGGTCGGATCGCCCGTCGGCGCGAGGCCGTGGCCAGCAGCCCGACATCCGGCGTGGCCTCGCCGAAGAACTCTTCCTGAGGGTACTCGTGAGGCTTCCGGAGCCGCCCATGCTTTGTCTCGTGACCGACCGGCGACGCTGCGCCGGGCGGCCCCTCGAGGAGGTTGTGGAGGCGGCAGTGTCGGGCGGCGTCGACATTGTCCAGCTTCGAGAGAAGGACATGGCGGCGGGCCGTCTTCTCGACCTCGCCCTCGCACTCCGGCGGATCACTGAGTCCAGGGCCAGCCTCTTCGTGAACGACCGTGTAGACGTCGCCCTTGCGTGTTACGCGGACGGCGTGCAGCTTGGCGAAGGCAGCATCCCGGTGGAGGCTGCCCGAGACTTGGTCGGAGGCGATATCCTCATCGGCAGGTCGGTGCACAGCGTGGCAGGTGGCGTCGATGCCGCCCGCGCCGGGGCCGACGCGCTGGTCTTCGGCGCTGTCTACGCAACGGCATCCCACCCCGGCAAGCCGCCCGGCGGCCTGGCGCCTCTCGCGGAGCTCGAGCGGCACGGCGCTGCTCCCGTTCTGGGGATAGGGGGCATCACGCCCGAGAACGCCGGGGAGGTCGTGGGGGCCGGCGCATCGGGCGCGGCGGTCATCACCGCCATCACCGAGAGCCCCGATCCACAGGCGGCGGCCAGGTCATTGAGGCGGGCGATGACCGAAGCGTGGAGACGCACTCGTTCAACGGAAGGAGCTCTCGCATGAGGGTCCGCGTCAACGGAGAGGACCGGGACCTGCCCCAGGCGATCACCCTGAGCGACTACGTGGCATCCCTCGGCGTGAACATGGCCTCGATAGCAGTCGCGGTCAATGGCGAGGTGGTGAAGCGCGACGACATGCCCTCCGTGGAGCTGGCCGAGGGGGACACGGTCGAGATAGTCAGGGCGGTCGGGGGCGGATGACTCGGAGTACGTCCTAGGGCATCAGCAGCTTCGTGGACCGCAGCCCGGGAGGCCCCTCGAAGTCCACGTCGCCCTCCGGCGCCAACCGCCCGACTCCTATGCCCACGATGGCCCCCGCTTCGAAGGCCGCCCCCTGCAGCCATCGCTCCACCTTCGCGTCCACCTCCTCGACGGGTATGGAGACCAGGTAGTCGAAGAGCGCCTTGGAGGAGCCGGCATCCAGCCGGCCGTTGGCGAACAGCTCCGTCCTCAGATCCTCCAGCTCAGCTTCCTTGATGATGGCCGCCCACTGGATGAGTATTGCGAGCCGGTGCCCGCTTGACGCCGCATCCCGCAGCACGGCGTACACCTGCTCGGCGACGTAGGCCCGGTAGGGTCCGATGTCGGGGTACGTGAGCAGGTCCAGCCCCGTGAAGTCCTCGAGCTTCAGCCAGAACGCCCGCTGGAACTGGTGCGCCTGGGCCTCGCGAAGCCCCACGAGCGGCAGGCTCGCGAGCTCCTCGGTCTGCCCCGGGTTGACGAAGTCCTGGACGGCGTGGCCGAGCTCGTGGACAAGCGAGTTGAGGGCGGAGTCCGCGTGCTGGCTGGCGTCGACCACGACGGCAACCTCGCCTCGCCGGCGCGTCTTGAGACCCAGGGCGTGGTCCTTCATCAGCTCCCTGCTCCTGGCAAGGTCATCGTAGTCCGACGGGTCCGTCACGGCGAAGCTCCTCGCAAAGTCCTCGTCCACCCAGGCGGCGTACTCGTCGCCGGGAAGCAGCTCGACGCTGAGGCGCTCGTCCTCCATGCTGCGGCCCGTCAGCAGGTAGTACCCCGCCTCGGCGACCCGCAGAATGTCTCTCCGGTAGTCCGCGCTGCCCGGTTCGAATGCCGGCTGCCTGAGGTCGACGAGGCCCCGCAGGTCGGCCAGCATCCAGCGCAGCTCGTCCTCCGTGTAGGTCTTCGGCTGCGGCTGCTCGTCAGGCTCGCCGCTCCACGTCACGGACTTCTCGAAGGTGTTGTCGGCCTCGTTGGTTTCGTCGATGGCGTTCTCCGGGTCTATGACCAGCTTCAGGACGTGGCGGCCCGGCGTCAGGTCCACGGCCTCCGCCAGTCCCGCCCAGTCCAGCAGAGTCTCGGAAGTCGCCGGGGAGGTGGTGGAGAAGCTGAACGACTCCACCTTCTGCTCATCGAAGTAGAGGTCGACGGAGAAGGGTCGGCCGGGCTGCACGGTGCTCAGGTTGGCGACCGCGATGTCTATGTAGGCGGTCCTGCCGAGGACCGGCGCCGCGTCCAGGGAGGTGCCCCGTTCCCGGGACACGACTATCGGCCCGTCCCAGCCGAACTTCCAGGCGGGAACGAGGTTCGGGAGGGCAGGGGGCTCCGGGTATTCCGTCAGAGTGCTTGCAGCCTCGACCGGTTCCTGCGCCAGGTCGCCCGAGCCCCAGGTCAGGCGTCTCTCGTACACGTTGTTCGTCTCGTCCGACTCCGCGACAAGGTCCGCCGGGTCGATCACCAGCCTGAGCGTGTGCTCGCCCGGTGAGACCGGAATCCTGTCGCGCAGGTCTTCGACGCGAAGCCGCCCGGCGGAATCTCCCATCAGGAGGCCGGGACTAACGCTAACGTCCACCAGCACGTCGTCGAGATAGAGGTGGGCCCAGATGCTCAGTCCGGTGCTTGCCGCGCCGGCGTTGGTGAAGGCGGCCAGCACCCTGGCCGGAGCGTCCACGGACAGGGGCCCGTCGACGTCATCCCGTCCGCTGGCGTTCGCCAGGATGGGGCTCGCCCAGCCCTGGGGAGTGTGCGGGGCAAGGTCGGGCAGCCTATCCTTTGCCGGGGGCGAAGGCAGGGCGGTCTCCAGCGGCAGCCACTCCACTTGAGCCTCGAACCGGTTGTCGGTCTCGTCCGACTCCTCGATGAGGTCCGTCGGGTCTATCACCAGGGTCAGGGTGTGCGTGCCGGGGTCGATGTTGACCAGCCTGTGGAGGTCCGGCCAGCCGGTGATGTCGATGTATCCGCCCGCCGGGAGCAGGTCGTTGGTCCACCGCCACACAGTGACGCCGTCGAACTGCAGGTCGATGAAGAACCTGCTGTCGACCTGCGTCCCCGCAGTGTCTGCAACGGCCCAGGAGACGAACGACTCCCCGCCCGCCCGCAGCCCCGATGCGTCGCGGTCCCGCGCGCTGCCGGAGACCGCCAGGGGCGCATCCCAGCCCTGGGGCGCATACGGGGCCAGGTTTGGCGCCGGCCTCGGCGTCGCCGTGGCCGTGGGGCTTGGGACGGCTGTGTGGGTCGGTGTTGGGGCCGCAGTTGGCGCCGGGGTTGCGCTGGGGACCGGCGTGGGCTCGGGAGATGGCGTGGATGTGGGGGAGGCAGTCGCCTCCGGGCCCGGCGCGGTCGGCGCTTGGAAGGCGGTGTCGTCGGATGCCTGGCCGCACGCCACCAGCGAAGCTGTGACGATCGCCCCGCACACCGCAGCCCCAACCCAGCGCCTCGCGTGGAGCGGCGTCGCCCCGGCGCCTACGGTGCGGGTGCGGGCCCTACCGCGTCCCTGGACAAGCGCAATCGCTCGTTGAGAAACCGCAGTACCCATATCTACAGGATACAGGACACCGGGAGTCGCTGGGCGAGGGCCTCACGGCCCAGGTTCTACGCCGCTGTCGAGTGAGTGGTGCCCCCAACGGAATTCGAATCCGTGTTTCCGGCTTGAAAGGCCGACGTCCTAGTCCTCTAGACGATGGGGGCGTATGCCGGGCCGCTCACTCACAACTCGGCGACCGGCGCCTCTACGAATATCGTAGCAAGTCCAATTCTATCCCTGAACCGGCCCTATGCGCAATCCGCTGGTGTACGCACCGGTGGCCGAACCTGCTTCATCGTAGAACGAAGGTCGGTTCGCCGGGCCGGCCCACGTTGATGTTGAACAGGCGCCACACGGGGTGTTCGTACTTGTACCTGAAGGTGAACGGCACCTGTCCGCCCTCGGCGTCGAACCTGCCGTTCACCACCAGCAGGGTGCCCTCCGACGTGCGGTCCAGCTTCGGCGGATCGACGAACTCGGGCTCGATGCCCTGGACTCCAGACAGGTCGACATCGTCATCCAGGAGGTCCTGGAAGGCGGCCTCGAACTTCCAGTACGAAATCGCGGTCCTGGTCGTCCACATCGTCTCGTAGAAGCGGGGCAGGTCCTTGTCGCGGACGGCCTCGTGGAAGGCCAGTATCGTCTCGCGGGCAATCTGCTTGAGCGTTGCTTCCTTGGGCACCTGTTGGAACCACGCCCCGGGCCCGACGTCGTGTCTGCCCGGGCCCGTCAGCGTCCGGACGCGCCACTCGCCGTCCTCCTCGATCACCTCCATTATGAAGGGGAACGAGCGCCCCGACTCGGTCGTCAGGGTGCCGACGTACGTGTTGAACCGGTTGTGGTCCAGGGTGCGGTTCTCCCACGAATCCAGCTCGTGGCCCACTATCGACGCGACTTCCAGGACGTCCGCGAACGCCTCCGGCCCCTGCTCTTCGCGGAACCCGGTCGACGTGAGCTGATATGCCTCCGAGACCCGGCCCTCGCCCAGCGCGGTGAGGTACCGGTCCGCGACATCGGCCGAGTCGGCGGTCGACAGGAAGACGTACAGGAAGTGGACGCCGGTGCAGGACGCGATGGCCGCGATGACCCCCAGGGCGGCGAGCACCAAGGCCCGCTTGACCGCGCGGCTCCGCTCTTCGTCGCTCTGGATTACGGAATGGGCTGCAGAGCTCATGTCTCTATGGGTACAGGGCCAGCTGGCGCAGGCCCTCGTCCTCCGCCATGCCGAACATCAGGTTCATATTCTGGACGGCCTGACCCGCGGCTCCCTTCACCAGGTTGTCGATGCAGCCCAGGGCAATGAGGCGGCCAGTCCTGCTGTCCACTGTCGGGTACACGATGCAATCGTTGTTGCCCAGGGTGTGCTTGGTCTCGGGCGGGCGGGCGGCCACGTGTGCGAAGGGCGCGTCCGCGTAGAAGCTCTCGTAGGCGTCCCTCACCACCGCCTCTGTGTTGTCGCCCAGCACACCGGGCTTGAGCGGCGCGTAGCACGTCGCGAGTATCCCGCGCGTCATCGGCACCAGGTGGGGTATGAAGGTGACCCTGGGGTCCGCCGACGGATCGAGCCGCCGTACCTCCTGGACGATCTCCGGCATGTGCCGGTGCCCGCCCATCGAGTAGGCCTTCAGGTTTTCGTTCACCTCGGAATAGAGGTAGTCCACCGACACCTTGCGGCCCGCGCCTGACACGCCCGACTTCGCGTCCACGATCACGTCGGCCTCGATCAGCCCAGCCTTCACCGCTGGTGCGATCGCCAGGATGGCCGCCGTCGGGTAGCAGCCGGGGTTCGCCACCAGCTTCGCGCCGGCGATGTCCTCGCGGCCCAGCTCAGGCAGGCCGTAAACCGCCTCCTCGACCAGCTCAGGAAATGGATGGTCCACCTGGTACCAGTCGGCGTACTCGGAAATGTCCTTCAGCCTGAAGTCGGCGCTGATGTCGACCGAGCGAACGCCGTTCGACAGCATCGGGCCGAGCCGCTCCGCGCTGGCGGCGTGAGGGAGCGCGGAGATCACGACGTCGACGCTCTCGGTCAGGTCCTCGGTGATCGTGGCGTCGATCGCCGAGAGATGCGGGAATACGTCGCACAGCTTCTTGCCCGCGGCGCTGCGTCCGGTCACCGAGGCGATCTCCACCTCAGGGTGCCGCGCGAGTATGCGCGCAAGCTCGACCCCCGCGTAGCCCGTGACGTTTATGATCCCGGCCTTGATCATCAGGAGCTCCCATCAGCCCCCATCGAGCAGGGGCTGTCACAGATTATACCAAGCCGCAACGGTCCTACGACAGGGAGCGCCGCCGCCGGACCACAGAAGGAGCGGTTCGGATGTTGACTTGCGCGATGTCAATGGGGCGGCTGCAAGCATGCAACGGCAGTGTCAGCCATAAGGATGGTCTTGTCCCGTGAAATGTAATGGCTGCGGCATTTGCCCAAACGACCTAGGATAATGAGGCAGCAATCGGGACCACCTTGTGAGGTCTATAGGAGAGGGTTATGACAAAGACTCGGACCCGTTCGTGGGATCCGGCCGAACATATGCGGACGGAGGAAGATGCCGCCGCATACCTCGAGGCAGCGGCTGAAGAAGATGATCCTGACCTGATGGCTGCTGCCCTGGACGACGTTGCCAGGGCTGCGATTTCATCCAAGGCCGCTGAAGGGCGAGTCGAACCGGGCGGAGTCGTCGGGTCATACATCCGTGAAGAACCCAGGGGCACGAAGGGAGGCTACGACAGCCGTCCCAATACTGCTGCCGAGCAGCCTGAATCTGAGAATGAGGCGGAGCTTAAGGACTAGGTTGGCCTCTGCTGTTCACCCAATCTTCTAGCGTGTTCGGCGGGCCATTTCGCGTTCGAGCTTCGGGCGGGCGCGGCATCCCCAGGCCAGGACGCACTCGCCGCAGCGCGGCCGCTGCGCCTTGCAGACCTGCCGGCCGTGGCGTATGAGGTACATGTGGAAGGGGAACACGTCCTCGGGCGCTACCATCGGCTCGAGGATGTCGTGGGCCTTGTCGGCGTTCACCTTCTCCCCGATCAGCCCGAGGCGCTTCGAGACCCGGAAGATGTGCGTGTCGACCGGCATCGCGGGCAAACCGAATGAGAAGCACAGGATGATCGCGGCCGTCTTGGGGCCGATGCCGTTGAGCCTCGTGAGCCAAGCCTTGGCCTCGGCCAAGGGCATCTCCGCCAGGAAGGACAGGTCGAACGAGCCCACCTCCTTCCGGATCTGCAGCAGGATGGACTTGATGCGCGGGGCCTTTTGAGCCGCCAGCCCGCCCATCCGAATCGCCTCTTCGATCTCCTCGACAGGAGCGTCGGCGATCGCATCGAGCGAGTCGAAGGTCGACATCAGGTTGTCGAAGGCGCGCTCCGAGTTTAGGTCCGAGGTGTGCTGGGAGAGGATCGTCAGTACGAGCTCCGGGGCAGCCTCGTACCTTGGGGTCCACTCGCATGGCCCGTAGACCGGCCCCAGGAGGGCCATCACGTCTGCGGAGGAGACGCGCCGGCGTCTGGGTCGGCGTGGCGACTTCACATCCATGGGGCAAAGGCTACCACTGTCGTCGCCGAAAGCGTAGGGCAGGGCTACTTGACAAGCACCGGGAGGCTCGCTTACTTTCGCCAGCGACGCCAGTCTCATTGGGAGGGCGTCGCGTGAAGATTCCTGGGGGTGGAGAGTGACTGTTGGCGAAGCCGGGCGACGAGGCAGATTTGAGCATCACTGAGTACCTGTCCAGTCTTGCGGAGGACGGCGACGCCCTGAAGTACTCGGGACTCCTGCAGCTGTCGGACCTCTCGTCGGACGAGTCCGACGAGTTCGAGGACGCCTGGCCCGCGATCTCCACGGAAACCAGGCGGGACATCCTGGGTAAGCTCACAGAGCTGGCCGAGGACAACCTGGAGCTCGACTTCAACGCCGCCTTTCGGTCCTGCCTGGCCGACGGCGACGACGGGGTCCGCGAGCTTGCGGCGAGGGGCCTGTGGGAGTGCGAGGACCGGAAGATCATCCGGCCTCTCGTCGGCCTGGTTAAGGGCGATCCTTCGGACAGGGTCAGGGCGGCTGCCTGCATCACGCTCGGCAGGTTCACAGCCCTTGCGCAGGACGGGAAGCTGAGCTCCAGGGACGAGGAGTCGATTCGCTCGGCGCTGGTGGCGGTGATAGAGAGCCCGGGCGAGGAGCTCGAGGTCAGGCGCCGGGCCGTCGAGGCGGTGGCCTGCCTGCCGGACCCCGGCGTGGTGGAGATCATCAAGGAGGCGTATGCGAGCGGGGTGCCAGTGCTGAAGCAGTCCTCGATCTACGCCATGGGCCGCTCGTCGAACACCGTGTGGCTCCCCATCGTCCTGAAGGAGATGGAGGACCCGTCGCCCCCCATCCGGTTCGAGGCTGCCAACGCGGCCGGCCTGCTGGGCGACGAGAAGGTCGCGCCGCACCTGATCTCGCTTCTACGAGACGACGATACTTCGGTGCTGATCGCCGCCATAGCCGCTCTCGGCTCCGTTGGCGGCGCGCTTGCCAGACAGGCCCTCCAGAAGTGTCTGGAGTCGGACGACGAGGCCATCGAAGAGGCGGCGAACGAGGCCCTCAGCGAGATCGAGTTCGACGAGGACCCCCTGTCCCTGACCTTCGACGTGTAGGCCCGGGCCCGCCGTCAGGCGATCGGCACCTCCACCCTTCGCCCGGATGCCGCCGACAGGTATGCCGAGTAGCTGACCGCCACCACGTCCCGCCCCAGCACGCTGTCCGATATGGGCTCGCCGCCTGACACGGCGCACTCGCAGAAGTCCTGCATCTCGTGCGGGAAGCCGTTCATCCAGTCCTCGTCGGGGTTGCTGAACTGCCACCCGGCCTTGGTCTCGACCTTCTCGCGTATGTACTCGTCGCCGAATGTCTCGTTGTCCGGCGCATAGGCCAAGAGGGCATTGTTCGGGTTGATGTTCACCTGGATCGACGCCCGTGCGGCGTACACCGTGAGCAGGTTCTGGATGCCGCCGAGCACGATGTCCGCGGAGTTGATCTGGGCAATCGAGCCGTCCTCGAAGCCCACGACCATCATCCCCCAGTCCTCGCAGTCCTTCCACCCGGTCCGTATGGTGTGCTCGGCCTCGCTCTCGAACGCCTCGGTCTTCGTCAGGTTCGCCACGGCGGCCACCACCCATTCGGGGCGGATGCGCCGGCCCAGGCGCCGCTTGCCCTCCTCGTACTTCAGGTGAAGCGCGGCGCCCAGCGAGTGGCAGCCCTTGTTGTACAGGCTGCCGCCGCCGCTCGTGCCCCACACCATCGCGTAGGGCGAGTGCGTGCCGCTGTGGGACTCCTCGCCAACGATCCGCAGGATGGGCGTGTCGGCGGCATCGAGCAGCCGCCTCGCCTTCTGGACGCCGGGCGCGTAGATGAGGTTCTCGGCGTACATGATCGTGCGGCCCGAGTCCTGCTCGGCCTGGATCATCCGGTCCGCGCTCTCCAGGCCGTCCCTCAGGCACTGGCGCCAGCCCTCGTCGTCCTGCCCCGGCACGAACGCGCCGGTGAACGGCTTCTCGATGACCGCGTGCTTCCCGGCATTGAGCGACCGGACGACCATGTCCTCGTGGAACTTGTTCGGCACGCACGCGTCCACCATGTCCACGTCCGGGTCGTCCAGGGCCTCTTCGAGGCTCGAGTACACCTTCTCGTACCCGTGCTTCTTCGCGAAGTCGCCGCGCCCCTCGGGCCGCGGGCCGTACACCCCGACCAGGCGCGCCTCCACGCCTATGACTCGCTTGTACGCCTCGGTGTGAAAGTCCGCCGCGAAGCCGTTGCCGATCATCGCGATTCCAACGGTCTGCTTGCTGGTCCCCATGCTGGCCTCCGGTAGTGCTCCCTGTGCGGGGCAGAATGCTACCACCTCCCCCAACAGCCTGTCGACGGCTTAACCTCTTCCCCCCGAGGAGAGCTTTGCGAAACCTCGTCGTCTGTCATTCCGAACGCAGCGGAGCGAAGTGAGGAATCTAGAACCTTGTCCTCGAGGAAGGTCTCGTAGCTGAAAACGGGCACCTTGACTCAACCGCAAACACCTTAGATTCCTCGCTGCGCTCGGAATGACATGTTGAGATGCCGCCATCGGCTTCCAAGCCAGTATCTCACCGATTCTGAACAGGCACAGGAAGAAGGGTTGTATAATGCCGTGCTTGGAGCACACAACCGCGGGATGGAGAGAATCCAGTGACACGACGCGCCCTTATTACGGGCATTACCGGACAGGACGGCTCGTACATGGCCGAATTGCTGCTCGGCAAGGGCTACGAGGTGCACGGGCTCATCCGGCGCGCCAGCACCGTCAACACCTCGAGGATCGACCACCTGTACGTCGAGCCCCACGAGCCCGGCGCCAGGCTCTTCCTGCACCACTCCGATCTCACCAGCGCGGACATGCTCACCGGCCTCCTCCGGGAGGTCCAGCCCGTCGAGGTCTACCACCTGG
Source organism: Dehalococcoidia bacterium (assembly GCA_965116315.1). Taxonomy (GTDB): domain Bacteria; phylum Chloroflexota; class Dehalococcoidia; order Lucifugimonadales; family CAJWER01. The sequence goes on along the minus strand of OZ220672.1, from coordinate 2,041,449 downwards.
GCGCACAGTCCCACGTGGGCGTCTCGTTCGAGGAGGCGGAGCACACGGGCGACGTGACCGGCCTCGGCACGACCCGCGTGCTGGAGGCGGTCCGCAGCAGCGGCATCGAGACCCGGTTCTACCAGGCCTCCAGCTCCGAGATGTTCGGCAACGCGCCGCCTCCGCAGAGCGAGCTCACCCCCTTCCAGCCCAGGAGCCCGTACGCATGCGCCAAGCTGTATGCGTACTGGATGACCTCCGTCTACAGGGACGCCTACGGCCTCTTCGCCTGCAACGGCATCCTCTTCAACCACGAGTCGCCGCGGCGGGGCGAGACGTTCGTGACCCGTAAGATCACCATGGCCCTGGCGCGGATCCTGGCGGGCAAGCAGGACAAGCTGCACCTCGGCAACCTCGACGCCAAGCGGGACTGGGGCTACGCCCCGGACTACGTGCAGGCCATGTGGCTGATGCTCCAGCAGGACGAGCCGGGCGACTACGTGATTGGCACCGGCATAACCCACTCGGTGAGGGAGTTCCTGGAGGCGGCCTTCGAATACGTGGAGCTGGACTGGCGGGAGTACGTCGAGTTCGACCCGCGCTACACCCGGCCGAGCGAGGTCACCCATCTCATAGCCGACGCCTCCAAGGCCCGGGAGACGCTGGACTGGGAGCCGGCGGTCACGTTCGAGGACCTGGTGAAGATCATGGTCGACGCCGACATCGCGCTGCTCTCCGAGGGCCAGCAGCAGTAAGGGGCAATGCAAGTGTTCAGAGACGAAGGGAGGCGGCTCGGCCTCTTCCCCCCGAGGGGGAAGATTGAGATGGGGGCTCTCGCCCTGCCGAAGAGTAAGACTGTCGATGCCGCACCAATCTGAACAGGTACCCGCCAATCGCCGGGTTGACTAGGAAGACTGCAGAGACTGCACAACGCAGGAGGACGCTAAGTGAAGACCTACAGGGCGGCGGTCATAGGCTGCGGGCGCATGGGCGGGTTCATCGATAACGAGGTGGTTGGCGAACCCGGGGTCTTCCCACCCTACTCCCACGGCGGCGGCTTCCACACGTCCGAGAGGACCGATCTCGTGGCCTGCTCGGACTTCCGCACCGACCTGATGGACGAGTTCGGCAGGCAGTACGACGTGCCCCCCGGGGGCCAGTACACCGACTTCCGCGAGATGGTCGCCGCGGAGAATCTCGACATAGTCAGCGTCGCCACTCACGTCGAGCACCACGCCGAGGTGGTCATAGCCCTAGCCGACGCCGGCGTGAAGGCCATCTTCTGCGAGAAGGGCCTGTCTCCCTCGCTGGGCGAGGCGAACGCCATGGCCGAGGCCTGCAACCGCAACGGCACGATACTCAACATGGGCGCCCAGAGACGCTACCACCCCGGCTTCCGGAAGATGAGGGAGATCATCGACAGTGGAGAGCTCGGCGCCGTCCAGAACCTGGTGATGACCTACGGAGCCGGGCTGTTCGATCACGGCTGCCACGTCATGGACCTGCTCACGTATCTCATAGGCGATCCCCACGCCGTCTGGGTGCAGGGGAACGCCCCTGCATCGGAAGCCGTTCGCGACGGGAACGTTTACAGTGACGACCCCGGCGGCGACGGGGTCATACTGTTCGAGAACGGCGTCATGGCGTACCTCCCCAACACAGGTCGCTACGAGTACCTGGTCAACTGCGAAGGGGGAGCCGTCGGCACCATCAACGACACCCTCGGGTTCTTCCTGCGCAAGGCGGACGGCCCAAGGACATTCAAGGAGGTCCCGTTCCCGGACTTCGAGATGAGCAGCCCCACCGTCAATCTCATAGAAGACCTCGCCCGCGCCCTCGATACCGGAGACCCGCCGTCGGGCGGCATGGAGTCAGCCCGTCACGGCGTCGAGATCATGGTCGCCATCCTCGAATCGCACCTCAGGGGCGGCGAGCGCATAACGATGCCGTTGGAGCACAGCGACCTGCGCATGCACCGCACCAACCGCGACCCCTGGCAGAAGGGCCCTCGCTGGCGCGAACCCAAGCTCAGCGTGTGACCCGCACATCACCCCTCACGGAGCATAGACATTGGCCACAAACTCGATTCGCCTTGAGAGCAGCAACGACTTCCCCGGCGGCCCTGTCTCCGCCAGTGTGGAGATCCCGCCCGGCGGCGGGTTGACGCTCGTGGACGGGTCATCGGGCTCCTCCAGGCCAGCCCAGGCCGATGGCCCGGGCCGCATAACCTGGATCGAGGGCCCTCTCGCCGCGGGCGAGTCCAGGACGTGCGCCGTCGAGTTGACAAGCGCCGTTCGCCCTGAGCTTGTCGAAGGGCGCGGGGCGGCCGCGGCCGTACAGCTCACCGACTCGGGTGAGGGAAGCCTGGACATCGCCATCGACGGCGAGCCGTTCACCAGCTACCGATACGGCCCGGAGTGGTTCAGGCCGTACTTCCACCCTGTGCTCGGCCCCCACGGCCTTTCCGTGACGCGCGGCTTCCCGATGGTCCCGGACGTGCCCGGCGAAACGAACGACCACCCCCATCACAAGGGCATCTGGAGCGCCTACGGCGAGGCCGCCCACGTCGACAACTGGGCCGAAGCCGAGACCTCGGGACGCACCCTGCACAGGGGTTTCGAGTCGGTCGAGTCAGGCCCGGTGTTCGGCAGGTTCGTCGCCCTGGGCGATTGGGTCGGCCACGAAGGCGGCCCTGCAGTGTTGACCGAGAGGCGGACCATTACCGTGTACGCCACCGCGCCGCACAGGCTGGTCGACTACGAGCTGGCGCTGACCGCCGCGGGCTCCGACGCCCTGTTCGGCGACACGAAGGAGGGCGGCTTCATCTCCCTGCGTGTCGCGACGTCGATGGATGTGACGGCGCACGGTCGCCTCGAAAACTCCAGGGGCGGCGTTGGCGAGTCGGAGGTGTGGGGCAAGCGGGCGGAGTGGTGCGACTACTCCGGCCCCGTGGATGGGAAGACGGCGGGCGTCGCGTTCCTGGAGAGCCCCGAGAGCTTCGGCCACCCCACCTACTGGCACGCGAGGGACTACGGCCTGATGTCGGCCAACCCCTTCGGCCTGTCAGAGTTCCTTGGCGAGGGCCACAACGGCGACTACACCCTGCCCGCCGGCGACACTATCGTCTTCAGCTACCGAGTCTACATCCACGACGGCGACGCCAGCACCGGCCGGGTTGCCGCTATGTACAGCGCCTACACCGCCCCGCCCAGCGTCGAATCGTCCTGAGCAGCTGAAGGGTGTAGCCCTCGCGTGTGTAGTTGGGGGGCTTCGATGGGCTTTCAGTAGCCACTCCACCTCAAGGTTGCCCTGCTGAGCACTGGCCTTCGACAGGCTCAGGCCGAACGAACGTACCCTCAGGGAGCTGCGGGGTGGTTGCTCACCAGACTGTCCAGCCGCCGTCGACGATCAGGTTCTGGCCGGTGATCCACTCGCCCGCGTCCGACGCCAGCAGCGCCACCGCGCCCTTCAGGTCCTCCGGCTCGCCGCCCCGGTTCAGCGGGATGTTGTCGGCGCACCTCTGCACGAACTCCGGCCTCGCGTCCGGTCTGGGGATCTGGCCGGGGCTGATGCAGTTCGCCGTCACGCCGTACTCGCCCAGCTCCCCGGCGAGGTTGCGCGTGAAGTTGATGATCGCGCCCTTGGACGCCTGGTAGGCCGGCCCGCCCCGGCCGAAGCCGAGTCCTTCGTAGAACCGCTTGTCCGACGTCAGCGACCCGTGAATCGACCCGATCGTGATGATCGCGCCCGCCCCCTGCTTCACCATCACCCTCGCCGCGGACTGCGCGCTCAGGTACGTCCCCTTGACGTTCAGCTCCAGCGTCGCCGTGAACTCGTCGACCGAGCCGTCCGGCACGTGCGTGGCGGGAGCCGCGCCCCCACCTGCATTGCACACCATCACGTCGAGCCTGCCCGCGGATTCGACGACCGACTCCACCAGCGCGTCGACCTGCTCCTCGACCGTCACGTCGCAGCCGCGGCCGGTCACGTCCAGCCCCTCATCGCGAAGCTCCGAGGCAACCTGCAGGCAAAGCTCCTCGCGCCTGCTGGCGATCACGACAGACGCTCCCAACTCCGCCAGCGCCATCGCCATCGCCCGGCCGAGGTGCGTGCCGCCCCCGGTCACTATCGCGGTCCGCCCCCGCATGTCGAAGGCATCTTGAATTCTCATGTCGTGTCTATCCTTCCCCAACGGCTCTGCCGCCGCAGCGGGAGCGGGCTAGTGTAGGGGTACCAGGGGCTGCTCGGTCTTGCGGAGCGCACGGCTCCGGGTTAGAACGATCAACCAATCCCTTTGTAGCCGACCGTGACGATCGCTCCTATTACCGAGACGGGGGTGATGCGCTCGCCGTCCGTCAGCTTCTCGACGGCCGCCCACTCCTCCGGCCTCTGGGACAGGTCGATCTCTTCGTATTCCACTTCCAGATCCGCAAGCTCGCCCTTCAGAGCATTGGAGTAGTCACAGTCCGGGTGGGTGTAGACCTTCATCATCTCGGGCAATGCTCAACCCCCTGGGTCGCGCCTCGTCACGCCGCCCATTCTAGCCGAGCGTCATGCCAACCGCAAAGCCAAGACGTCAGGCGCAACCGCTCACAGTTGAGCCGCCCATAGCTCATCGACCCCGAAAGCTTCCGCCAGGCACGGACGCCGCCATACACGCTTGAACGGTGCATCGGTGTCCTTCGAGGTGTGATACATTTCCGGCTCTACACAAAGGGGGTGGTCGACGTGAACATCATCTGGATAGTCGCCGACACCTTCCGCAGGGACCACATAGGCGCATACGGCAATCCGACGATTCGGACTCCCTCCATCGATGCGCTGGCGGCCGGGTCGGTCAGGTTCGACGCCCACTACTCGGCCGGGTTCCCGACCATGCCCACCAGGGCCGACCACCAGACGGGACGCTGGACGATGTCCTTTATGGGGTGGCAGGCACTGCCCGTGGGCGTGACCACCCTGGCGGAGATTCTGGCCGATCGCGGCCTCCACACGGCGGCGTCGGTCGACACGCCCTACTACCTCCGGGACGGGATGAACTACGACCGCGGCTTCCAGACCTTCTTCATGAACCCCGGACAGGACACCCTGTGGTCGCTGATTCCAGAGCCCGGCTATCACAACGAGGCGCTGGACATCAGGGACAGGTGGCACTACGAGTCGGACAGGAATGCGCCGAAGACATTCATGACCGCCATCCAGTGGCTGGAGCGCCACTACAAGGAGGACTTCTTCCTGGTCGTGGACACCTGGGACCCCCACGAACCCTGGGACGCTCCGTCCTACTACACCGAGCTATACATGCCCGGCTACGACGGCGAGCTGGTGCTCCCGCTATACGGAAACTGGCACGACGTGCCGGGCTACACGGAGGAGCAGCTGCGGAAGGGGCACGCCACCTACTGCGGCGAGATCACCATGGTCGACACGTGGATCGGCTTCCTGCTCAAGTCCGTCGAGAACATGGGCCTGATGGACAAGACAGCGATAATCTTCACCACGGACCACGGCTTCTACTTCGGGGAGCACGGCGGCCTCTTCGGGAAGATGAGCTCCGACAAGTACCCTGACGGCACCCTGCGGCCTTATGACGAAGCGGGTTCACAGTGGGGCTACTCCCCGCTGTTCGAGGAGATCGTGCACCTGCCCCTACTGGTCCGCGTCCCCGGGGTGTCTCCCTGCGCATATGGCGGACTGAGCTCGGCGATCGACGTGATGCCCACCGTGCTCGATCTGCTGGGCCTCGACATCCCGGACTTCGTGCAGGGCCGCTCGCTTGCGCCCGCCCTGGGCGATTCTGGGCGATCAGGACGCGACTACGTGGTCAGCAGCATCCCATTCGCGAATCCGGGCGATGCGGTCCAGTCGGTGGACAACTTCCTCCGCGATCTCAAGGACCCTCCGGTCACGACCGTCACCGCGGGACACTGGAGCCTGCTCTACAGCACCGCCCCGGGGGTGTCACAGCTATACGACCTGGCATCCGACCCCCAACAGCTCGACAACGTGATAGAGCGGCACACGGACGTCGCCAGGGAGATCCACCGGCTCCTGGTCGAGTTCATGCGCGAGAACGAGGTGCCTGACCGCCTGCTGGAGCCCAGGCTGGAGCTGCGCATCTAGATGGGCGCCCAGGGCAAGAAGCACGACCACATCATCGTAGGGGCGGGTTCGGCGGGGGCTGTACTGACGGCACGCCTGTCCGAGGACCCTCGCCGTTCGGTCTTGCTTCTGGAGGCGGGCGCGGACTATCCCCCGCCGGAGCACATGCCTGACGTTGTGAAGTACGCCTACGGGACCGCCACGACCCTCGAGGACAGCGGACAAATATGGCACTATCGCGCCAGGGCAACCGGCGAGGCCCACATAGATATCCCCAGGGGAAGAGTCGCGGGCGGATCGAGCGCCGTCAACGACGCCCAGTTCCTCCGGGCAATGCCCGAGGACTTCGACCGGTGGGCGGAGTGGGGGAACACCGAGTGGCGCTACGAGAAGATGCTTCCCTACATGCTGAAGCTGGAGGCCGACCAGGACTTCCGGGACGAGCTGCACGGCTCGGACGGCCCCATCGTTTGCCGCAGGTTTCGGCCCGACGAGTGGGGACCCCAGCAGCACGCCTTCTACCGGGCGTGTCGGGACGCAGGGTTCCCCGACTGCCCGGACCACAACCGGCCGGGCTCCACGGGCGTGGGCCCGCTCGCCTTCAACATCGATGGCCGCGTGCGCGTTAGCACGGCGCTGGGGTACCTCGACCCGGCGCGCAGCCGGCCCGGGTTGGCCATCATGCCGAACTGCCTTGTCCGAGGCATCATCTTCGATGGCCGCCGGGCGGTGGGAGTGCGGGTGATCAGCGGCGATGAGGAGCTGTCGTTCTATGGCGAGGAGGTGCTCCTCTGCGCCGGGGCTATAGGTTCGCCGCACATCCTGGCCCTGTCCGGCATTGGGCCAGCGGACCAGTTGAGGCAATTCGACATACCCGTTATCCAGGACCTGCCGGGAGTCGGACGCAATCTACGAGACCACCCGGACGTGCCGATGGCCTGGCGCACGCGTGAAGACTTCGAGCTGGACACCGCCCAGGTGGCGACGGGGACCGTAACGCTGCGGTTCACGGCCTCGGGCTCGCCATACGAAAACGACCTCGTCATATACATGGGCAACTACGCTGCTGCCAGGCCCATGAGAGGCGCGGACCATCTGCGCCCCGTGGGCGTAGGAGTGAGCCTGTGCCTCTACCTTGCCCTGAGCCAGGGCGAGCTGAGAATCCAGTCCGGCGACCCCAGGCAGCCGCCGTACCTCGACTTCAATCTGCTGGACGACCCATTCGACAGGTCGCGCCTCCGCGAAGCAGTCAGGCTATGTGCAGGCCTGTTCGAGCATGCGGCCTTCGATGGGATAGTCGAGGGGCGGATCGCGCCGTCGGACGAAGTCCTGGCCGCCGACGACGCCCTCGACTCCTGGATGCGGCGCGAGGTCATCACGGCTCACCACGTGTCGAGCACGTGCAAGATGGGGCCCGCAAGCGACCCGCTGGCCGTCGTCGACCAGTACGGGAGGGTCTACGGCGTCGACGGCCTGCGCGTCATCGACGCGTCGATCATGCCCGACACGGTCCGGGCGAACCTGAACCTGACTGTAATCGCCATGGCCGAGCGCGCGGCCTACCTCGTCAAGGAAGGCTGACCGGGCTCGCCTATGCCTGGCGCGATCGCAGCCGCCGGCCCTTGGTGCGCCCGGGGTTCGAGCTGTTCCGCCAGGGCAGTCTTGGGGCGCTCCTTGGTGGAGTCGACGAACGGTACGCGCACCACCTCGGCATCCACAATCCCGTCCTTCGGCAGCTGTACCTTCACGCGGGTCCCACGCCTCCAGTGGGACCGGGGCATGACGGCCAGCGCTATGTTGGACTCCAGCTTGGGCGACCAGAATGCGCTGGTCACGTAGCCCACGTCGTCGCCTGAGTCCCTGTCCTTGACCAGGTAGAAGTCCTCGTTGTACCAGACGATTGGCTCCCCGCCGACCTTCAGGCCCACGAGGCGCTGCCGGACACCCTCCTGCTTGATCCTGGCCAGGGCCTCCTTCCCGATGAAGTCCCCCTTGTCCAGGTCCACCTGCCAGCCGAGCCGGACCTCGAATGGGTTGTTCTCGATGTCCAGGTCCTGCCCGTAGGACAGGATCCCTGCCTCGAGCCGGCGAATGTGGCTGGGGGCGATGACCCCCAGGTTGAACTCCTCACCCTGCTCCAGGATGTGGGGCCAGACATCGTCGGCATTCAGCGTGGCGTCGTGCAGGTAGATCTCGAACCCGACCTCGGCGGAAAAGCCCGTCCGCGAGATCGTGACCGCATGGCCGTTCAGGGTGTCGTGGATCAGGCCGTAGTATGGGATCTCCCTGACGTGGGGTCCGAACATCTTCTCCATCAGCGGTGCCGACTTTGGGCCCTGGATCTGGACCGGCGACACGTCGATCGCGTGGATGTCGACGTTGAACTTGCCGGAGGAGTTGACCCCCTGTGCCCAGAGGAGCAGATCGGAGTCGGAGATGCTGAACCAGAACTCGTCGTCAGCCACCCGGAGCAGCACCGGATCGTTGATGACGCCGCCGTACTGGTTGCAGAGGATCACGTATCGGGCCTGCATGGTGGGGACCACGGAGTGCACGTCGCGGGTGATCAGCATGTTCACGAAGTCCGCCGCGTCCGGTCCCTTGACCTGGATCTGGCGTTCTGCCGCCACGTCCCACATGCTGACGTGTTCCGTCAGGTATCCGTACTCCGCCATCAGACCGCCGTCCTCGGGCCTGATGTACGCCCTTGGATGGTACTGGTGGTTGTAGGTCGTATAGGCCCAGCAGCCGGCGGCCTTCGACATGTGCCACCACGGGGACTTCCTGACGCGGGTCGAGATCAACATCAGGGCGTCGCTGTTGCCGCTCTGCCTGAGGTTGATGGGTAGTTTTCGACGCTTGAGCGCTTCGATCTTGAGTGTCTGTGTCACCTGTCAACCTCCATAGTGAATTGATGCGGGGAGTTTAAGTCCGAACCCTCGGTGTGGCAATCCCTTTAGAGGTCGAATTTCTCACTATTTTGGTGGGCGGTCCGGTCCGTAGGACCGGAAGTCGGCGACGTTGTCCCTGTCCTCCCCTCGACAACGCTTGACACGATCTCCGGCTGGCAACTAGCATCGAATGTGAGGGTGCGCCAACGTCGCGCCCCACATCCTACGGACCAAGATAATGCTGCGGAACGAGAACGACTGGCGCAGGGCGGTCGAGCAGAGCTGGATCGTCAGGTTCCCCAAACAGCGTCTTCACACCTTCGGCTCCACGAACATAGCCTATTACGTGGTGACCGAGCCCATATACCAGGAGCTCCAGGAGGGGAAGCAGGAGGGCGTCGTGCGGACCGGGCGGGTGATCGCCGAGAAACCGGCCATCGTCACGCCCACCTACGCCATGAACCTGGACGGGTTCAGCTCCGAGGCCTACGAGTACTTCTCACACATCGCGAGAGATGCGGGCCCGAACAGCCCGGGCATCTTGTACGAGTATCGAAACTCCGCGGACAAGATGGACATCGTGGGCGGCCTGCCCAGCGAGATCGCCCACAGGATCGCCGGCGACCTCGACCAGCGCAAAGAGGACATGTCGGTCGTAATGGTCGGCGTCGACGAGGCCTGGGATGTCGCGCTCCTGAAGTTCATCTACGAGTTCACCTCTTCCTCCATCGCCGGGAATGTCCAGGAGATGGCGGGCCGGGGCATGCTCGAGCCCCAGGAGGGATTCGGCGGCGTGCCGCGTGCGGCCATCGACGCCATCGAGAGGATGTTCGTGGAGGTGGGCGGGGGGGCCAACCCGGACATCCTGAAGCGCGAGCTGGACCGGTGGGGCCTCTTCGAGTTCTTCGAAGACAGGTTCCTGAACCTCTTCAGCAGGCGATAGGAGGGCGGGTTTCAAACCCGCCCCTACGGGTTATGCCTGGGGATGTGCCGCCCGCTAGGGGAGTCGGGGCCAGATGAGGCTACTTGTACTCCTCGCGCGGCGGCGAGAATATGTCCAGCACGACCACCCTGCCGCTGACCGCGCGGGCGCTGTGCATCACCCCGCCGGGTATGACGTATGAGTCGCCGGGCGTGAGGTTTCGGGTCTCGTCGCCGATGGTCATCTCCATCAGGCCCTCCAGCAAAGTACCGGCCTGCTCGTGGGGATGGTCGTGCAGGGGCACCTCCGCGCCGGGCTCTATGACGACGCGGCTCAGCATGATCCTCTCGCCCCATACCGCCTGGAGGGTTACGCCGTCCACGAGGTCCTTGCTGTCAATCCGCTCCAGGTCATAGAAGTGAGACATGGCTATCCTCCGCTCAGCTTGCTGCGTACTCCGCCATGGCGCGATTGTGGGGCACCAGCAGGCAGGCGGTGATGAAGTCGTTGCCCGGGGTTGGCACGCCCGCCTCCCTGCCCATCCGCGAGACCGCACCGTTCAGGACCTCTACCTCCAGTCTTCCGCCCTTCCGAAGGTCGGCGAACATCGACGATACGGGGTCGTCCCCCACGTCGCGGAACGCCTCCAGCGTTGCATCGACGATGTCGTCCGGCAGGTCGATCCCCCTGGCCCGTGCCACGGCAAAGGTCTCGCCCATCACGGTGCGCGTCATTGCTTCGGCTTCAGGCGTCTCGAATATCTCGGGGAAGAAGGTCCTGGTGCAGCAGATCATGCCGCTCCAGCCCGTGATGTACACGAGCTTCTCCCATAGGGACTTCTCGACGTTGAGCGAGAGCTCCACCGGGACACCGGCATCGGCGAATGCAGCCCGGATCGCTTCCGCCCGGTCCGTCGCGCGCCCGTCCTGCTCTCCGAACACGACGAGGGGAGACTTGCCCGTCTCGGTCACGTGGCCCGGGCCCTTCTTGTCCCCGTCGATGTAGGTCGCGCCCAGCAGTATCTTCCCGGCCCCGAGGGCCGCGCCCAGCTGGTCGCCGCTGCCTATGCCGTTCTGCAACGTGAGCACGGCGGTGTCCGGGCCCACCGCCGGCCGTATCAGCTCGATGGCCGTCTCGTTGTCGTACCCCTTCACGGTGAACAACACGAGGTCCGGCGTATGCTCTTTGCCGGGGCGGTCCGTGACTCCGGGCCGCGCGGTGAAGTTGCCCGAGTTCAGGCTCTCGACCCGCAGCCCGTCCCTGGCTATCGCCTCGAGATGCTCGCCGCGCGCCACGAGCGTCACGTCGTGGCCGTTCCTTGACAGCACGCCCCCGTAGTACCCGCCGACCCCGCCGGGCCCCATTACCAGCACTTTCATCGGCTTCTCCTAGGTTGGGCTGCCGGTGATATAATCCGGCCACCCCAGATTGCAGAGGTTGGATATGATCGAGGTGGGCCAAAAGGCCCCGGACTTCACGCTGACAGACCACAACAAGCGGGAGGTCTCGCTGCGCGACTTCCGGGGCAGGAAGAACGTGGTTCTCTCCTTCTTCGTCTTCGCCTTCACCGACAACTGAACGAGCCAGATCGCCGAGTTTCGAGAGTATAACTCGAAATTCATGGCGAGAGACACCCAGGTGCTGGGTGTTAGCTGCGATCCGAGGCCCAGCCTGGCCGCCTACAACATCTCGCTGGGGCCGTCCAACTCCTACCCGGTGACGCTGCTGAGCGACTTCCATCCCCACGGCGAGATGACGAGGTCATACGGCCTGTTCGACGAGGGGAGGGGAGCGTCGCTCCGGGCCGTGGTCATTGTCGACAAGAGCGGCGTCGTGAGGTTCGCCCGCACGTACGAGAGCGTGCGGCTCCCGGGTCCGACGGGCCAGGGCCTGACCGAGTCCGACCTGGACGTTGCCGACGTGCTGGCCGAGGTGGACAAGATCGACGCCTCGCAGGCCACCTAGGAAACCCAGATGCGGAATGCGCTAAGAGGGCAGGCCCGGGCCTCTGTGATGGTGCACTGACTTGTTCTGCGCTGGAGACCCATGCATGATCGTCGACAAGCGAGGCAGGCTCTACCTCATTACCCTCGACGAGGGAGCCCGCTTCAGCACCCACCTGGGGGACGTTGCCCACGACGACATAATCGGGAGCGACGAGGGCCTGCGGGCATCCACGTCCAGGGGCCACATCGTCCTGGCGCTGAAGCCGACCGCCGCGGACTACACGCGGCTCATGCCGAGAATCGCTACCGTCGTCTATCCCAAGGACATGGGCGCGATCCTGACCCTCGGCGACATCTATCCCGGCCTGAGCATCCTCGAAGCCGGCTCGGGATCGGGGGCGATCACCCTTCTGCTGGCCCGCGCAGTCGGGAGGGAGGGCAGGGTGGTCTCCTACGACGTGCGCCCGGACATGCTGGAACGCGCGAGGACGAACGTGGCGGCAGCCCTGCCGGACCACCCTCAGCTGACCTTCAGGCTGGGGGACGTGTCCGAGGAGATCGAGGAGCGCGGTTTCGACAGGGTCGTGCTCGATCTGCCGGAGCCCTGGAACGTCGTTCCCCACGCGGGTGACGCGCTCGCTCCCGGGGGGATATTCGTCAGCTTCCTGCCGACGGTGCACCAGTTCCATGACCTCACGCTGGCGCTTCGCGCCGACCGCCGGTTCGAGCTCATAGAGACGGTCGAGGTCCTGGTGAGGCCGTGGTCTGCGGGAGGCCGCAGCGTCCGCCCGGCCCAGAGGATGGTCGCCCACACGGGCTTCATCACCACGGCCCGCAAGTGCGAGCCGCGGCCGCCCAGCCAGGCTCAGGAGGACTGATCCGCCGGGCCTCCCGCCAGGTCCGCCCAGCCGGGCTGCCAGGTCGCGTGGGCATACCGGCCCTCCATGAGTGGCATGTGCTCGCGGCTGAGAAGCGGCGGGTCGCAGGGCTCGCCGTCATCGGGGCCGGGCATGAGAGCCTCCATGTCGTCGATGTCCGTGCCCTTTTCCTGGACGAGCACCTTGAAGCTGCCGAGGCCCGCCGGGTCCACCAGGCTGCGCATCGCCATCGTGTTGGCCTGTATCTCGTGCTGGGCCAGCGGCAGAGCCCTTGCGGCCCGCACCCACGACCCCAATCCAAGCCTGCGGAGATAGTCGGACTGCGTCACGAGCCCGACAGGCTCAAGGCCGCCCCGTCGTCCCTCGTGCGCGAGCGCCGAGAAGTCGACGTGGCTCGTGATGTCCTGGAGGCCGATCTGCGCAAGCGGTCCGGTTCCCGGGGAGTGGCCTCGGTAGGTCTGCAGGGTGCCGGACACGCGCCTGGCGGAGTAGAGATCGACGTCCACGTCGCCGTAGTCGATGGTCACGACGAAGCCCCGTTTCAACGCCGCGCCGACCTCCGCCATCCAGGGGCTGGCGGCGAGGTTGACCTCACCGCAGTAGCCCGGCGGGAGCTCGTGCGGTAGGCGGCTCAACCGGCGGGCAAGCTCGGGCGTCGAGGGCTCCCCGGGTATCTCCACCAGCGCGCCGTCTCTCTCCGTGACGTACAACTCCAGGACTTCGTCGTCCACCAGGAATCTGTGCACGGGAAAGGCGTCGACCAGCTCGTTCGAGATGAAGCACCCTTCGATGCCTCTCATCGGCACCCGGGCAGCTCGCACGCTTTCATATGAATTGGGTCCGCCGGCGCCGGAGGGCCGGAGGGCCCGGTCGACGGCGACGTACCTGATAGCCGCGGCGAAGCCGGGTTCGAGCCCTCCGGCGTGTGCGGTTATGTCGGCGGCCAGCCGCCCGCTGCCGGCTCCCAGTTCGACGACGTCGAAGCGCGAGGGCCGGCCCAGGGCGTCCCACATGCACCGGAGCTGGACGGCCAGCAGGGCGCCGAAGGCGGGGTGGGCCGACGGGCTGGTGTAGAAATCGCCGGACGGCCCGACGGCGCCGCCCCGGCTGTAGTAGCCGCCGGTTGGGTGGTAGAGGGCGATGCCCATGAACTCGGCAAAGGTAATCCGGCCGCGCTCGGAAATGCGGGCCCGGGTCTCCTGTTCGGCGTCCGTGGTCATGGGGGAAGGGGAGGAGGAGCTACGCGCCCGCCGCGGGAATGGCGCGGCGTTCGGACCTGTGAGCCTTCATTGGAAAGGGCGCCGCTAGCTCCTCGGCGCCCGTGTCGGCGTGCTGCGGGAAGTCGTCTTCGAGGCCTATGCCCGGGACTGCTTCGCCCTTCGGGCCTGCCCACCCGACCTGTCCCAGCCGGATATGGGCATGGAGTTCTTGAACTCGCTCTTCTCGCCGCAGTTCATGCAGACGCCCCTGCTGGTTGGACCGTTGGGGCTGTCGATAAGCCACTCGTGGCGGCAGTCCGTCGCTGGCTCCCCGCTGTTGGTCACCTTCCATCCCTCTCCAGCCGGGCCCGTCTCCTGCTGAGACTCCGGCTTGGCGTCATTGCCGCTGGTCCATTGGCACGTACTCTAGGTCCTTCTCTCCGCTGTAGTAGAGCCTGGGACGGAGTATGTCCCTCGAAGCGTACTGTTCCAGTAGATGGAGGGTCCATCCGGGGATCCGGCCGATCGCGAAGAGGGGCACGAACAGGTCCTCCGGGATGTTCAGAAGGGAGTAGATGGCCCCGGACCAGAGGTCAACGTTGGGGTTGATTCCGAGCTTGGCGCGCCTCGTCATCGCCTTGCTGCTCGCCACCGCCTCGATGATGGCGAACCACTTGGGCTGTCCCTTGCGCTCCCCAAGCGCCTTGGCGTCGGCCTTGAGATGGACGGAGCGCGGGTCGATGTCCTGGTACACCGGGTGGCCGAATCCGGGGATCCTGCCCCTGTTCCCGATCACCGACTCGACGTATGCCTCGGCGTTGTCCTCGCTGCCGACGTCGTGGGCCATGCGGATGACCGCCTCCGCGGCGCCTCCGTGCTTCGGGCCCTTGAGGACGGCCACCGCCGAGGTCATCGCGGAGTAGAAGTCTGCGCCCGTGGATGCGGCGACCCGTCCGGCGAAAGTGGACGCGTTGCTGCCGTGCTCCGCGTGGAGCAGCAGGTCCTTGTCGATCAGCTTCGCGTCCTCCGGGTCCGGGTACTCCCCGAACAGGAGGTGCAGAAAGCTGGCCGCATGTGTGAGGCTCGGGTCAGGGTCTACGGGGTCGAGCCCGTTCCTCATGCGGTGGTGGGCCGCGACCATGGACGGTGCAGCCGCGACCATCCTTATGCCCTTGTCGAGTACGCCCTCGTGGGACTTGTCCTCGACGTTGGGATCGGCGACGCTCATCGCCGAGACGGCTGCGCGGAGCGCGTCCATGGGATGGGCGTCCCGGTAGATCGCGATGGTGTCGATCACCTGGCCGGGGAGGCTGCGAAGCGACGCAAGCCTCGCGGTCAGCTCGTCGCACTGGGAGCGGGTCGGAAGGGAGCCGTAGAGGAGGAGGTAGGACGTCTCCTCGAAGGTGGAGTACTGCGCCAGGTCGTGGATGTTGTAGCCGCGGTAGAGAAGCTTGCCGGGCTTGGGGACGATGAGGCTCGACTCGGTGCGGTCGTAGTAGCCGCTTCTCAGGCCCTTGTTGAGCTCTACCTTGTTCTCAGTCACCATCCCAGCAGGTCTCCCGGCACACGTCAGAGTCTCTGTTGGCAGGGCAACCGGAAAGCATTCCGCTCCACCGGGCCCGCGGCGAGCGGCACCTCAAAATCGTAGCTGATTTTAGCACTCAGAAGGCGCGAGTGTCAATATGCGGGCGGCCATGCGGCTCCCAACGGCGTGGCCGGCGCATTGATTCACATGGAGCCCGGTCGGGGTTATACTGCCATCGCAATGCCTAGCCCGCGCCAAAAGCCGGAAGACCTGTCCGAGGTCTCCGACGTAGTTATCCTCAGGCTTCCCATGTACGTGAGGGCCCTGTCCCAGCTCCTCGACGCCGGCAACGAGGTGGTGGACTCCAGGACCTTGGGGAGGCTCATCCGGATAGCCCCGGCACAGGTCAGGAAGGACCTGAGCTATCTCGGTAAGTTCGGAAAGCAGGGCCAGGGCTACAGCGTCCCGTACCTCCGGGACGAGCTTCGACGGATCCTGGGGCTGGACAGGCGCTGGACTGCCTGCCTGGTTGGGGTTGGGAATCTCGGACAGGCGATCATCGACTACCCGGGGTTCGTCCCCGCCGGGTTCAGGATAGTAGCCGCCTTCGACAGCGACCCCGACCTGGTGGGCAAGAGCGTCGGCGGAATACCCATAGGGCCGATGTCGGAGCTGGACGGCACGGTCAACGCCTCCGACATCACCATCGGCATTGTGGCGGTGCCCGCGTCCCAGGCCCAGTCGGTCATCGACAGGCTGGTCCAGGCGGGTGTAGAGGGCATACTGAACTACGCGCCGGTGGCCCCCCACGTGCCCGACGGCGTCATCCTCAGGAATATCGACCCGGTGCTGTCCCTGCAGTCCATGACGTATTACCTCCTGCAGGGCTCCGGGCCCGACTAGACTCCGAGCTCGTGCAGACCCTGACCAGACTGGCGCCCGTAATGGCCGCCGCCATCATCCTGTTCGCCGCCGCCGTCCAGCAGGCATCGGCCAACGGACGCGTGCTGGGCTTCGACAGGCAGGATGCGGGACCCTACGTGGTCTCGCTGGGCACGATTCCCGCCACCCCCCTCGTGGGGAATATCCACCTCACCGTGACCGTGGAGGAGTCCGCGACCGAGGAGTACATCCTCGATGCGAGCGTAGCCGTGATCGGGGAAGGGCCGGGGGACGATCCCATCGAGATAGGGCCTCTGACCGCCGACAGGAATCTGCGCGAGCCGACCTACTACGAGATCAACACTTCGGTGGACGAGGTGGGGCAGTGGACGTTCACGGTCCTGGTGGACGCTGTCCCTGGCCCTGCCGAGGCGACGTTTACCTTCGAGGTCGTCGAGGCCAACCCCCTCGGCGGGATAGCGATACTGGCTGTCCTCCTGGGCCTCGTAACAGTGCTGGGGCTGTCGGTGAGGGCCTACTTTCGGCAGCGAAAGGGCGTCACTTCCTCACGGTAGCGCCTTCCCGTCCGCTATAATTCGCCTATGCGACTCTCGTCAGTCCGCCGCCTCTTGGCGGCCATAGCTTGGGCAGCGGCCGCCGCAACGGTGGCCTTGCTGCCCGGCATGGGGCCCATGCTGGACCATCACTATGCCGGCAGGCAGCCCGGCCACAGCCACGTCGGGGCCATGTTCCCCGATCACCTGCACAGCCACGAGATTGCCTACGACCGGCTCAACGCGGTCTCGGCGGAGGATGATGGGGAACCGGGGCGCATGGTGGTCATTGCAGCTTACAGCGGCGCTGCGGCCGCACATGGGTATGTCACGGGATCGGCATCGCGGACCGAGCTCTCGTTCCATGATCCGAATGAAACGCGATACCCAATCACAGAACACTACATTGCTCTGCGCCAGCAGACCTTCGTCACACCTCATACACAGCCGCCGCAAGTCTAGCTTCTCTTCCCAGCGGATTGGCGGCGGTCGGTCGAGCGGAGACTTCGTCCGCCGGCCAGGTTGCTTGCCGTGCAAGCACTTGCAAAGGGAAAAGGAGCTACCAATGAATCTGTTTGTTAGTAAGGCCTTGTCGATCGCACTTGTCGCGGTGGCGGCGAGCCTGGCATCGGCGGCGGTGATTTCCGCCCACGATCACAGGTCCGTGGGCGACTACCAGTTCACCGTCGGTTTTGCCGTCGAGCCGGCGATCGAAGGGGTGGGGAATGGAGTCCAGTTGAGAGTGGACAAGAGTGCGGCTGATGGGCACGGCTCTGGCACCGATCACCACGGGACGAGCTCTGGTGGAGGCAGCGGGGACCACGACCACGGCGAGCTCGTGCCGGTCGAGGGACTCGAGCAGACCCTTCAGGTAGAGGTGACTCACGTCGGCAGCGGTGTGTCGAAGTCGATGCGGCTGGTCCGGGTGATCGGCGATCCCGGCCACTACAGGGCCGGTCTGATCCCTACGGCGCCAGGGCACTACCGGTTCCGGTTCTTCGGCACCGTCGAGGGCCATCAGATCGACGAGACCTTCGAGTCCGGCCCCAACACCTTCAGCTCCGTGAACCCGGCCGGGGACCTCTACTTCCCGGAGAGGCAGGCGACGGTCAGGGAGATCGAAGGTGCCGTTAGGGGCGCCCAGTCCTCGGCCGAGGGTGCCCAGGATGCGGCCATCGAGGCCTCCGACAACGCCTCCGCCTCCAGGATGCTCGGCATCGCCGGCATTGTCCTGGGCGTGTTGGGCATAGGCACAGGGGCAGCCGGCCTGGCGGTCGGTCTGCGGAGAAGGTAGAGGTGCCCGGCGCAAGGCTCGCCGCTGCCGCCGCTTTCGTCGCTGTCTTGCTGTTTGCGCTCTCCTGGAGTGGGGACGCAGCCTACGCCCATGCGAACCTCGCCAGCGCCGATCCCGCGCCCGACTCGGTCCTCGAGGAGGCCCCCGACAGGGTCGTGATCACGTTCACGGAGCCGCTGGAACCGGCATTCAGCGAGATCCGCGTCCTCGACTCCTCCGGCGCGAGGGTCGACCACGGCGACAGCGCCGTCGACCCCGTCAATCCTGTCGTCATGTCCGTCTCCCTGCACCCGTTGGAGGAAGGGACGTTTACCGTCGGATGGACGAACGTCTCGACCGTCGACGGGCACCGCGTACGGGGCTCGTTCATATTCTCGGTTGGAACGCCGAGCGATGAACCCGCGGTCGACACGGCCGGTGAGGTGCTCCACCTGTCACCCGCCGACCCGATGGTACAGTGGCTGGTGCTTCTTGGCGCCCTGGTAGTCGTGGGCACGGCGAGCTTCGAGCTGGTCGTAGCGGGCCCTGTCTTGCGGAGAAGAGGGTCGGATGACCGCCTGGGACGGCTCTGGGCGTCCCGTTCCGCCAGGCTGGGCGCCGCGGCACTGGGTCTGCTCGTCCTGGCGTCCGCGGCCCAGCTGCTTGCGCAGGCGTCGACGTTATATGAACAGTCCGTGCTCTCGGTGGTTGCCGGACCTGTGTTCACTGTCCTTACGCAGACAGACTGGGGCCAGCTGTGGATGTGGCGCATCGGACTGGCAGCGGCCATCGCCGCCGTCATGTTCGCACAAGCAAGGTGGTCCGCCGGCGAGACGGGCCTGAAGGCGCTGCATCTCGGACTGGGTGTCGGGCTGCTGGCTACGTTGAGCCTGACGAGTCACGCCGCGGCTACCGCGGGCATACGGGAGCCCGCGATTGCGAACGACCTCGTGCATTTCACCGCAGCGTCCGTGTGGGTCGGGGGTCTGGCGGGGCTCCTGCTGCTGACGGCCACGGCACTGGCGACCCTTGCGGGCCCGCAGAGTCGCAGGGTGCTTGCCGCCGTAGTACCGCGCTTCTCGGTACTGGCGGGCCTGAGCGTCGCCACGCTCGTCGTCACGGGCGTATACAGCGCGTGGGCGCAGGTGACCATAGCGGAGGCCCTCGCGACTCCGTACGGTGTCGCGCTGCTGGCGAAGGTCGCCCTCGTGGCCGGGCTACTACTCCTCGCCGCAGTCAACCTCATGTGGATCAGACCCCGCCTGGCCGGGAGCGACGCGACGGCCCGCTGGCTGCGGAAGCTGGTCGCTGCCGAGGTCGTCGTGGCCGTTCTCGTAGTCCTGGCCGTGGGCTTCCTGACCGAGCTGGAGCCGGCTCGCCAGGTGGCTGCGCGGGAGGGCCTCGGCATCCCGGACTCCATCGAGTTCACCGGGACTGCCGAGGGCGCGGACATGACGCTAAGAATCGAGCCCGGCGCCGTTGGCGTAAACCGGTTCGAGGTCTCGCTGGCGGACCGCCTGGGCGACCCCATTGACAACGCCTCCGACGTCAGCGTGACGATCGGCAACCTGGACCACGACATGGGAGAGCAGGTGCTCCAGGCGGCTCCGGCCGGAAACGGGGTGTACGTCGCGGACGGCGGCCGCCTCAGCATGGCTGGCGCATGGCAGACCGAGCTGGTCGTCAGGCGCCCGGACGCCTTCGATGCCCACACCGGCTTCAGGTTCGAGGTCGAGGCCGGCGGGAGCGGTGGAATCGTCCCCTCGCCCGAGACGGGGCAGGTGTTGCTCGGCGCCGGACTCGTCGTCCTGGGCGTACTGTTCCTGGCGACCGGCATGCCCCTGGGGGGCCTGTTCACCCTCCGTGGGGCGGGCGTGATGACTCCCGGAGTCCTGGGGCTGGTGGCGGGTGCGGCGATGCTCTTCAGCAGCGACCTGGCCGGCACGTCCGGGGGCGCGTCACAAAATCCCTTCGTGCCCGACGCCGAATCGCTCCGCATCGGCGCGCAGGTCTACGAGGACACCTGCCAGGCCTGCCATGGCGAAACGGGCCTCGGCGACGGCCCGGCCGGCCTGGCCCTCGACCCGCCGCCCGGTAATCTACTCGTGCACGTACCGCTGCACTCCGACGCAGAGCTGTTCGCATTCGTGAACGAGGGAATCCCCGGGACAGCCATGGCCGCGCTGGGCGAGAGGCTTTCTGACGACGAGATATGGCACGTGGTCAACTACATTCGGACGTTGGAGGAGCAGCCGTGAAGTTATGGACGTTCGTTGTGACGCCGCCTTGCGAGGGCGTACAATCGCCCCGATAGCATGAGACCCCTCCGCCTCGCCATAGTGCTGGGCTGTGCCGGCGCGGCACTGACGGCCGGGACGGCCTACGCCCACGGCTTCGGTGAACGCTACGACCTGCCCTTGCCGCTGAACCTGTTCGTGGTTGGGGCGGCGGCGACCGTCGCGGCATCGTTCGTCGTGCTGTCGATCTTCGTCCGCGGCGGGTCCGGCCGGGTCTCATATCCCCGGCTCGACCTGCTGCGCGTGCCGCTGATCGGCCCCGTACTGTCGAGCCGGGTGTTGATCGAGGTCCTGCGGTCGCTGGCGGTGGGGGTGCTGCTGCTCATGGCCGCGGCCGGGTTCATCGGTACGAACCGCGCCCTCGAGAACATCTCGCCGACCTTCGTCTGGATCATCTTCTGGGTCGGCATGGGGTACCTGGCTGCGCTGGTGGGCAACCTCTGGGCGGTCGTGAACCCGTGGAAGGCCGCGTTCGAGTGGGCCGAGAGGATAGCCGGCGCCCCTGCCGGGCCAATGTACCTCTACCCCCGGGGATTGGACGCGTGGCCGGCGGCAGCCCTGTTCCTGGTGTTCGTGTGGCTGGAGAACGTGTACCCCGGCGCGGCGACGCCCCTGAACCTCGCAGTGCTTATAGTCCTCTACTCGTTGGTCACCTGGGCCGGCATGCTGCTTTTCGGCAAGCACGTCTGGCTTCGCAACGCCGAGCTCTTCTCGGTGCTGTTCGCCTTCTTCGCCCGCTTCTCCCCGACCGAGATGCGCGTGCCTGAGAGCCGAGGCTGCCGGTCGTGCGGCTCAGGATGCGAGCCCTACGACGGCGACTGCGTGGACTGCCTCGAGTGCTTCCAGGTCGCCGGGGGCATAGGGGCCGAAAGAGAGGTGAACCTGCGCCCGTATGCGGTGGGGCTGACGCTGCCGGGAAGGCTGTCGACCGCCGGCGCCGCATTCGTCGTGCTCATGCTGGCGAGCGTCACCTTCGACGGCCTGTCCGAGACGCAGCTCTGGCGCAGCGTCCAGAACGTCCTCTACTCGACAGCGTCGGCCCTCGGCACGGACCCCCTTGGTGTGATCGACACCTTCGGCATCGTCGCCGTGGTGGCGGGTTTTGCCGCCGTGTACCTCGCCTTCTCGTGGGGCATCCGGCGGGTCTCGGGCGAGGACCTGGGCGTCGTCGCCATCGCCAGGGTGTTCGTCCTGTCGCTGGTGCCCATCGCCCTCGCCTACAACCTGGCCCACTTCATAGGCTATCTGCTGATCCAGGGCCAGCTCATCATCCCGCTCGCCTCCGACCCCTTCGGTTGGGGCTGGGACCTCCTGGGCACGTCCGGCTATCTGCTGGACCTCGAGCTGATTGGGGCCCAGGCCGTCTGGTACATATCCGTGGCGGCCATCGTGCTGGGTCACGTCGCCTCCGTATACGTGGCCCACGTCGTGTCCCTGGGCAGGCCCGTTGGCCGCGCCGCAGCCCTGAAGGGTCAGTATGCAATGCTGGCCCTGATGGTCATCTACACGGCGAGCAGCCTGTGGATCATCGCCCAACCCATCGTCGAGCAGTAGGCCCGGCCACCCCACCCGTCGTTCCTGCGGAGGCAGAGCCTGCCCCTGCGAAGGCAGGGGAACCCAGAGGCGCGGGGCTGGGCGGCTCCGCCTCTTCCCCCCGAGGGGGAAGATTGAGATGGGGGCTCTCGCCGTTGCCAGGGAGCCTGTCCTGAGCCTGTCGAAGGGCAAAGCCGTCTATTTCACACCAACTCTGGACAGCTATAAGCCGGATTGCTGGCTTGAATATGTCCCATCATCCTGCTACCGTCGCGGGACACTCCGCCACGCCTCGACCCTTCCATGAATGCGCTTGGGTCGGCGGCGGGCCGGGCAGCATGAAAGGCAGGGGACATGAAGACCTACAAGGCGGCGCTGATCGGTTGCAGCAGGATGGGCGCGTTCATCGACAACGAGGTAGCGGCGGGCCGGTATCCGTACTCCCACGCCGCCGGATACGAGGCGTGCGACCGGACCGAGCTGGTCGCGTGCTCCGACCTGAGGCCGGATGTCATGGCGCAGGTGGGCGAGCGCTACGGCGTCCCGCCCGAGGGCCAGTACACCGACTACCGGGAGATGATGGAAAAGGTGCAGCCGGACATCGTCAGCGTGGCCACCCAGCCGGAGCCACGGGCCGAGATCGTCACCTACGTGGCCAACAACGGCGCGAAGGCCATATACGCCGAGAAGGCCATGGCCGCCTCCATGGCCGACGCCGACGCAATGGTGGAGGCCTGTGAGAGCAACGGCGTCTTCTTCAACCTGGGCACGAACCGGCGGTGGGACAGGGGCTTCGACGTGATGAAGGAGATCATCGACAGCGGCAGGCTGGGACGGCTGAGGGCGTTGACCATATACAACACGAGCGCGCTCTTCAATGGCGCGAGCCACTCCTTCGACCTGATAATGCGGCTCAACAGCGACCATCCCGCCATGTGGGTGCAGGGCCTGCTCCGCGACGCCGACCACGCCATCGGCGACGGGAAGGTAACCATCGACCCGGTCGGCGAGGGGATCATCGAATTCGAGAACGGCGTGACGGGATACGCCCTCAACGCCGGCGGCCGGCGGGCGGAGTGGGAGGCCGTGTGCGAGGGCGGAACGCTGACCGCGCTGGACAACGGAGACCAGTGGCAGCTCCGCGAGCGCGGCGAGCCGGACCATCGGGGCCGCGCGAAGCTCGTCATGGGCGAGTTCCCGGAGTTCGAGTGGAAGAGCTCGACCCTAGCCCTCGTCGAGGACCTGGTCCACTCCCTGGACACGGGTGAGCCGTCGCGGTGCGGCGCCCGGGTCGCGCGGGCCAGCACGGAGCTGATTTTCGCAGTGATCGAGTCGCACCTGAGGGGAGGCGCGAGGGTGGAGTTGCCGCTGGTGGGCAGCACGATCCGCTTGGAGCGCGGCATACCCGCCAAGCAGCCGCGCTTCGAGCGACAGGACTAGCCCGGGCTGAGGTGTAATCTCGCGAAGTCCGAAGTAACTGATAGCGGAGGCTGATTCGCATGAAGACCTACAAAGCGGCGGTGATAGGCTGCAGCAGGATGGGCGCGTTCATCGACAACGAGGTGGTGGGAGCGCCGGGCCACGTGCCGCCGTATGCCCACACGGCCGTCTTCTACGAATGCCCCAGGACCGACCTGATCGCATGCTCCGACATCCGGCCCGAGGTGATGGAGGAGGTCGGCAATCAGTTCGACATCCCCAAGGAGCGGCAGTACACCGACTACAAGGAGCTGATCGACCGGGAGCAGCCGGACATCGTCAGCGTCGCAACGCAGCCCGAGCACCGGGCGGAGATCGTGATCTACGCCGTCGAGAACGGCGCGAAGGCAATCTACGCCGAGAAGGCCCTGTCGGCGTCGATGGCGGAGGCCGACGCCATCCTGGAGGCGTGCGAGCGCAACGGGGCGGTGCTGAACCTGGGGACCCAGCGACGGTGGCACCCCGGCTTTGTGAAGATGCGGGAGGTGATCGAGAGCGGCCGCATCGGCGATCTGAAGACGGTCGTGTTCAGCGGAAGCAGCCTCTTCAACGGCGCGAGCCACCACTACGACAACCTGCTGTACCTCAACGGCGACGCGCGGGCGACCTGGGTCCAGATGACCCTGGCGGAGGGCAACTGGGAGATCGACGGGGACAGGCTCACTGAGGACCCCGTGTCCCACGGAGTCATCCAGTTCGAGAACGGCGTCACCGCCTACGCGGTACTCTCCCCACACGAGGTGGAGTGGGAGGCAAGCTGCGAGAGGGGCACGTTGACGGCGTGGGCCGGTTCCAAGTACCGGATCCGCGAGCAGGGCCCGCCCGGGTACAGGGGCTCGCCCACGATGGTTGCGGGCCGGTTCCCCCGCTTCAGGCCGCAGAGCGCCAACCTGCGCCTGGTGGAGGACCTGGTGAACTCCCTCGACACCGGCGAGCCGCCCAAGGGCGGGGCGAGGGCCGCCCACGCGGGCACGGAGCTCATCTTCGCCAGCATCGAGTCGCACCTGCGCGGCGGGGCCCGGGTCGAGCTGCCGCTGAAGGGCAACAACACCTACCTGCTCCGCGACCGCGATCCCAGGCAGCCGAGGTTCAGCGCGTAGAGTCAGGCGTTGGCAGCCGTGCTACAATTCTATTGTCGGCCCGACAAGCCAACGTAGCTCAGAGGTAGAGCAGCGGTTTCGTAAACCGCAGGTCGACGGTTCGAATCCGTCCGTTGGCTCCATACACCCCCCTTGCAAACTTCTCCTTCTGCGCCAAGTCGCCTATACGGGCGGCGCCGGTTCGCGCTATAATCAAGAGTGCATGGGGATATAGCTCAACTGGGAGAGCGCGGCGTTCGCAATGCCGAGGTTGGGGGTTCGAGTCCCCCTATCTCCACCACAAACCCCCTTTCTCCCTCATTCCCATCCCGCCTCTTCGCGTCTCACTAGGGCTCAAATCGTAGCTGATTCAGGTAGCATTCGTGCCCTTTTCGCCCGTCGAGGCATCCCTGGCGATCTCCCGCAATCTCTTGTTGTCTCGCCGCAAGTGTGGTAATTTTTGTGGTAACAGATTGAGGAGGTTGAATAGCTTGAAGCTATCGGCAACAAGGGTGAAGGCGCTCACAGACCCCGGCCGCTACTCGGACGGAGACGGCCTGCACCTGTTCATTACCAAGAAGGGCCGCAAGAGTTGGGTCCAGAGGATAACCGTCGACGGTCGAAGGCGAGACATCGGCTTGGGCGGCTATCCGGGCGTCTCGTTGGCGCAGGCCAGGAAGCGCGCATCGGACAACCGCGAGACGATTGGAAACGGGAAGGATCCGGTAGCGGAGAAGCGCAGACCCGCGATGCCCACCTTCAGCCAGGCCGCATACACCGTCCACGAAGCCAACAAACCTCGGTGGCGGAATGGAAGCCACACGTCGGCGTGGATTCAGACCCTCAAACGCCACGCCTTCCCCAGGATCGGTAACAAGCCTGTTGACACGATAGGCCGCACCGACGTGTTAGCCGTCCTTACCCCCATATGGTCGAAGCGCCCCGAGACCGCACGGCGGGTGCGGCAGAGGATGCGAACGATCTTCAAGTGGGCTATTGCGAACGAGCTGACTGAGACCAATCCGGCGGGAGAAGCCATCGATGGGGCCTTGCCCTCCATGCCAAAGGTCAAGGCGCATCTCCGAGCGCTTCCCTACCAGGAGGTGGGCTCGGCTCTCAAGACCGTCGAAGCGTCCCAGATCTCCCTCGCTTCGAAACACTGTCTGAATTTCCTGGTCTTGACGGCGGCGCGCTCCGGTGAAGCGAGGGGTGCCACCTGGGAGGAAATCGACTTGGTGGGTGCGACGTGGACGATACCCGGCTCACGCATGAAGGCAGGCGTAGAGCATCGGGTACCACTGAGTGATCAGGCCCTCGACGTGTTGGTTCTGGCACAGCAACTTGAAGACGGATCCGGGCTCTGCTTCCCGTCCCCGCTTAGGCCTGGCCGGGTTCTGAGCGACATGACCCTGACGAAGATACTCCGTAAGTCTGGCCTCGCTGACAGGGCGACTGTGCATGGGTTCCGGACGTCCTTCAAGACGTGGACCATGGAACAGACGGACACGCCCTGGGCGGTGGGTGAGGCGGCCCTGGCGCATCAGCTTGGCGGCAGTGTCGAGCAAGCATATGCACGGTCCGACCTGTTCGACCGGCGCCGGACACTCATGCAGCAGTGGGCCGACTATCTCGCGGCCTAGTCGCACCATGTCGACTTGCCGCTCTCAGGCGGCGTTCGAGCCAAGTTGGCTCGTCGCCACGGGCCGGGTTTCTGTCCAAGCGGCGATGTCGCTCTCCTTCCACCTGACGGCAGTAGAGCCGACCTTCACTGGACGAGGAAAATCGCCCTGCTGCACTAGGCGGCAGAGGGAGGCGCGGCTCTTCGACACAAGCTGGCAAAGGGAGGCAATGCTAGGGGTGCTGGGACTGGCGGAGGGCGCTGTTGTAAGGCGCCACAGTTCTTCCTTGCTGGCTGCCTCTACCCGGAGGAGTTTGGAGTATTGAGACGTCAGATTAGCGACGCTGAGATATGGAGCGGAATCGTTCACGAGTCGGGCGTGGGATTCATACCCTCGACTCAAATCCATCAGGCTCTGAAGGACATATACCGGTTCCAAGATATCCTTTCCGACGAGGCCAGTCCCACTTGCCTCTATCCCGTCAGGCACAGTGATGATAACTTGGCCTACCCTGTCGAGTGCCAGAGGCCAGCCGAACGGAGAAGCCACTCCATTCAGAGAGCTAAATCACTGGAGGAAATAGCGTGCCATGACAGGCAAGTTCCAGGAGGAGGGCTGTACGTATACCAATTCTTCCCTGACATACATGACACGGTTAAGCAGACCTCAGCAGCGACTCCCGGCGGTGGACGCCCGGCACTGGCTCAGCAGTGGCCCTGGGAGATTAAGGAGTTACCACCGCACCCCGTCACCATAGAAGAAGCCAGTGTGAGGCATTTTGCCTGCAACGACCATGATCAGGATGCTAGTGCGCTGGGTAGGGCTGACAACTTGGTTGTACCCGACTTGCACGGAGGGACCATCCTATATGACCGTAGTCCTCCACCAGGGCTTGAGGCATTCATGGAGTCTCTCTTTTTCCTGGCTTACCGGACGCTGCTGTTTCGCATTAGCGAGTTGAGGGGAGTCGAACAAGCGGCGTCTCAGGTTCATCGGGAGAGGTCGTCAGAGGGTAACCGGTTTGCGGTAAAGCTCGCGCTTGGCGTTCTGGCTGGCCTTTCGGAAAGAATCACCGAACTCTACAGGTTGAAGCAGCGCTACGACCAGCGCATCTTAGGTGATTCGGAGGCAATTCACCTAGTCCACCACGTTGCCAGTTTCCGCCCAATCATTCGCTACGCCTGTGCGGAGTACACCCCTGTCGAGGTGCCCCGTGGCAAGAAGACAAGGGAGTATTTGATATCTTTCAACGTGCTTCCCCTGCAGGGCGTCACTTGGCTCATCGCCTCCCACCCATGTGAGCGGAACTCTGTGAACATCGCGATTAGGAGGTTGATAGCTAGGATGCTCAGCGCGGGTCCTAGACAACGTCGACGCGAGGATCTGCGGATGATGTGCAACAGCACTAATCTGTACGCCTCTCCAGAGGAATACAGGTCTATGCCCGAGAAGGACAAGGCAAAGATTTCATTGTCCATGGCAACTACGGCATTTGGTGAAACTCTATCGCGAGGACTAGCAATCCTACGTACCTCCGAGGGCGGACAGCGTGTGATCCGCCGTGTGGAGGCAAAGGTGCGCGCCGGTCATTGAGCGGCGGTGGGCCTAGGCAGGGTCCGTCAGACTCCGGCCGATCCCCATACAAGGTTGGTTCTCAGGAGTGGACGATCCCTCCCAGTTGACTCCCCACCACCTAGCGATACGAGATTGCCCTTCGTCCTGGATGCGAGTACCATATCCGCCCCTCTGTCGTCTAGTGTCACGTCTCGCCGGTTGCCTGTCTGTCCAGCCTAGAGGCACGAATGTCCGAGCGTATATACACAGTGGTTAAGAGTGGGCAGTTCAAGCCGCTTGTCAAACGCCAGGAGCTATGTACCAGTAGAAGGAGAGATCGCCAGGACCTTTAGGCCACTTCGCCAGGTTGTTGACCACCCTGGGCGCCGGATTGGCGACCATTGCTGGAGCCTTGATGCAAGGAGCAGCGATGGCGTACAGGGAGGTGTCGAGAGTGGAGATAGCAGAGGTGGTTCGCCGCTGGCAGTCGGGTAACAGCCAGCGACAGATAGCGAGCGGGACGGGACTGTCGCGGGCGACAGTCCGCCGGTACATCGATGCTGCGATGGGAGCGGGTCTGACGCGCGACGGTCCGGCTGCAAGCGAAGACCAACTGAGCCGTCTGTGTGGGCTGAACGTGAGCAGTCCTCGGAAGGTCGAGGCACCGACCGAGGAGATGCTCGCCCCATGGGCCGACCAGGTCTACGAGTGGCTGACTGCCGATCGGATGCAGCTGACACGCATCCACGAGTTACTTGCGGACCGGAACTGCCGGGTCTCCTACACATCGTTGAGGAGGTTCATCCAGCGACGGGGCTGGCGGAGGCGAAGTCCAACGACGGTCCGGATGGGAGAGAGTGCGCCGGGCGAAGTGGCGGAGATGGACTTCGGTCGCCTGGGCCTGATGGACGACCCTGAGACCGGCCGCCGCCGCGTGGTCTGGGCCCTGATCATCGTCCTGAGGTACTCGCGGCACAGCTTCGTCTGGCCGACCTTCAGCCAGAAGCTCGTCGACGTGATTGACGGGTTGGAGGCTGCCTGGGCCTTCTTCGAGGGTGTGCCCAGGTACCTGGTGATCGACAACTTCCCTGCGGCGGTGGCCGGTCCCGATCGGCTCCATCCCCGCCTGACGCACGGCTTCCTGGAGTACTCCCAGCACCGGGGCTTCATCGCAGACCCCGCAAGGGTGCGCCATCCTCGCGACAAGCCGCGTGTGGAGCGCGGAGTGCCCTACATCCGGGAGCGGTTCTTCAAGGGGGGGACCTTCACCGACCTTGCGGACATGAGGTCTGGGGCCAAGCGGTGGTGCCTGGAGGTTGCTGGCCAGAGGGTGCACGGCACCACCCGCAAGCAACCCCTGGCCGTCTTCCGTCAGGAGGAGCTCAGCGCGCTCGGGGAATGGGACGGAGAGCCCTACGAGATGACCGACTGGCGCACTGCCAAGGTCCATCCCGACCACCATATAGCCTGCCAGTATGCCCTCTACTCAGTGCCGGCTGAGATATGTCCGCCCGGCCAGAAGGTGGAGGTGCGGCTCGGCAGCAAGCTGGTGCGCATCTACTACCGGGGCAGGCTGATCAAGGTCCACCCACGGAAGGACCGCGGCGGCAGGTCCACCGACCCTGACGACTACCCGTCCGAGTTGAGCGCCTACACCCTCAGAGCTCCTGATCGGATCAAGCTCAGGGCAGCTTCGCACGGACCGGCCGTGGCGGCCTATGCCGAGCGTCTCTTCGAAGGCCCGCTGCCTTGGGCCAGGCTCAGGCAGGGACACAAGCTCCTACAGTTGGGAGAACGCTACTCCTCTGAACGTCTCGACGACGCCTGCCGCAAGGCCCTCTCAGTAGACCTGATCGACGTGGGCCGTCTCGAGCGCATCCTCGTGGAGGCCCTGGAGCAGGAGACAGCGGAGACAGAGCCTCCCCCGATGCCCCCGGGTCGGTTCGCCAGGTCCGGGTCCGTCTTCGCTCATGCCAACGGCATCGCCGCTCAACCAGCACAAGGAGAATGACCATGACCACCGCCACCGAACTGACGCCGCTGCTCAAGCGCCTCAAGCTCGGAGCCATGCTCAACACGCTGCCCGAGAGGATCGCTCTCGCACGCAGAGAGGAGCTCGACTACGCATCCTTCCTGCAGGTGATCCTCACCGACGAGGTCAACCGCAGGGACCACAGGCGGCTGGAGCTCCGACTCCAGCAAGCCGGCTTCGATCAGGTCTGCCGCCTCGAAGACTTCGACTGGTCGGCATCCATCACGTTCGACCGCCGGCTCCTCGACGCCGCCTTCTCACTCCAGTTCCTACCGCGCAACGAGCACGTCCTGCTCGTCGGCCCGGTAGGCGTCGGCAAGAGCTTCCTCGCACAGGCTCTCGGCTATGCAGCCGTCCGGGCGGGACACTCCGTCCGCTTCATACGCGCAGACGACTTCTTCAGGGCCATGGCCCAGGCCAGGGTGGACCACTCCACCGACAAGACCTTCCGGTCCTTCCTTTCCCCGGACCTGCTCATCCTCGACGACCTCGGTCTCCACAGGCTGACTCAGCAGCAGTCGATAGACCTGTACGAGCTGGTCATCGCCAGGCACCGCACATCCAGCTTCGTCGTCACATCCAACAGGGCCGTCGACGAGTGGCTCGGACTCTTCGACGATCCCATCCTGGGCAACAGCGCCCTCGACCGGCTCGCCAACGCCAGCTACCAGATCGTCATCGAGGGCGACAGCTACCGGCAACGTCTGTCACCCCACAGGGCGCTGCTCGATAGAGAGGAGGTGGTTGACCCTCAAACGCCGCAGTGATAATAGTCCGCATACCGGTCCGCAGGGTGGCTCAATGATCCTGGCGACGACTGGTACAAAGGTCCTGGCGAACGACACCGCTCAACGAGCAACCCTTTTCTACCGAGGATGAGCTTCAGTCGCTGATTGCCGAGCCACCCGGAGCTGCTCGACGGTGAACAGATACGTCCGGGGGATCCCCGGCGTTGGCTCCTCATAACCCGCGAGAAGGGAATCTCCGAGACACCCGGTTCAGGTTCCCGGTGGTCGCTTGACCATCTGATCGTCGATCAGGACGCCGTCCCGACGCTGGCCGAAGTGAAGCGGGGATCGAATCCCGAGATCAGGCGCACCATAGTGGGGCAACTGCTGGAGTACGCAGCGCATGCCTCAAGAACTTGGACTGCGGACGAGCTGAGACGGACCTTCGAGGAGTCGACCGGCGCTCACGGCCTAGCCCCTGACGAGGTACTAGGGAGATTGCTGCAGACGCATGGAGATGTTGACGCTGACGGTTTCTGGGAGGAGGTAGCAACAAATCTCTCCGCGCAACGGATGCGTCTGCTGTTCATTGCTGACGAGATACCTGACGAGCTTGAGCGCGTGGTGGAGTTCCTGAATGCGCAGATGCCCAACATCGAGGTGCTTGCAGTTGAGATCAAGCAGTTCCGGGGAGGGCAGACACAGACGCTGGTCCCTCGCGTTCTCGGGAGGACTGCCAAAGTGTCCGCTCCGGGTTCGACGGAAGGGCGCCCAAGTCTCGACCGGCAGACGTTCCTGGATGAATTTGCGAGCAGTGAAACGCGAAGTGCTGCGGCACAGCTTCTCGACGTGGGCGTAACCCACGGTAGGTTGCAGTGGTACTCCGGAAGCGTGTCAATACGCGGGCTGTGTTCGCGATGGAGCAATCCGATCACCGTCGCCTGGCTCCCTACGCCATCGGGGAGGAGCTGGACCAAGCATTTCACATTTGGAGTTGACATACTCAACAGAGATCCGGCGCCTGATGAGAACCTTAGAAGTCTTCTCCTAAGGTGGGTGGATCAGTTCTCTGACGACGATTTCACCGAGGACGTTCCCGAAGTCAACGGTTGGTCAGTGGACTGGGAGTCTTCGGTGCGCCACGTCGACCTGTTGGCGAGCCGACTCGCTGGAGTACTCTCGGACTTGAAGTCGCTGTGATCACTCAGAGATGGCAGTCCAGCCGATGCCAAGCGGGACGGAGGTGTGCCCGCATAAGGATTCCCCCGAGAGAGTACGAACTGTTCACGAATGTTGACCAGAGGTTCAACGAGGGAAGTGCCTAACTTCCGCCCCCCCTGTGTACATTAGGAGCATAAGTTATAGGTGCGGAGAAGGATCCAGGGCGCTATTGCTCTGACGCCATCTGCTCGCCGGGATGCAGTTGGCTACCAACCGCCGGCCGAGACTCTATCCATGTCGTGATGTCACGTAGTTTCCACCTGACGGCGGTGTCGCTGACTCTTACAGGCTGAGGGAATCTTCCGCTTCCCATCAACCTGTAGATCGAGGCACGGCTCAACCCGGTAATTTCCTCTACTTCTCGACGACGTAGCAATCTGTCTTTCATTGTCACGCTCCTTGTCTCTGGGGTGGCTGATTGTTTCGTACTCGCAGCACCGATTCCGTGGTACGCTGGCCTCCCGCTACGGTTGGGCAAGCGGGGCGCCGGCGCGGGACGGAACGGGCGAGCGCCGGCGAAGTTCGCTTACGGCTCACGCCATGGGTGTGAGCCTGGGCCAGCCCCGCCGGGCCGCCGGTGCGCGTTGCGCTTGGCGGGGCGGTCCAGTCAATCCTTGAACATGGACGTCTGGTAGCCCTCGCTAATCAGGATCGCCAGGCCGTTGGGCAAGCGGACGGCGAAGCGGTAGAGGGAGTGCATGGCTCCCCCGCACGGTTCGACGCCCTTGCGCCAGCGGTGCATCTGTTTCGGGTCCACTCCGACGGCCCTGGCGAATCCGCTCCACGTGAGTTTGCTGGCCTCCTTGAGCCGTTCGAGGCGCTTCGGGAAGTCGCTCGGCAGAACCCCAGTCTGGAACCCGTCCGACAGGTCGTCGTCCAAGTCGTCCATTGCCCCGTTCAAACGGGAGTCGGCGTTACTCTTGATCATGCTTCCTCCTTGATGATGAATAGGTGTTGAGACTCTCTTACCCGGAGGGCCTTGAGCATCCGGCGGCGAATGCGCCCGGAGGGCGTGCGCCCGCCGTTGACCAGCATCGACACGTAACCGGGGCTGACCCCGATCTCGCGTGCCAGCCAGTTCTGGGAGCGATTCAATTGCGAGAGCCGCTCCCAGAGGGCCGCGGTGTTGAGCCGGACAACGGTCCGTCCCGTGCGCCTCCGGGGGCCTTTGGGTCGGTTGTTGGGCTGTGAGGGCATGTCTTCTCCGTCCTTTGGTTCTCTACTGTGGCAGAAGAGCCCGGGGCGACGCCCATTCGTTTGGGGTGCGCCAGGCGCGGCCGAGGGGTCCCAGCTCCTCGATGGCGGACGCGTGAGAGACCCAGAGGGGCACGTCCACGCCCCTGGCCTGCATCTCCTCCCGTGCGAGCCGCAGGAAGTGGGTGTGGGCTATCTCGTCGTCGAACACGACCAGGACCGAGGGCCTGGTGCCGTGGTCGTCGGTGGGCCTGTGGGATGAGTAGTAGCGCAGATAGGGGGCGAGTCGAGCCGACATGGTGGATGGTCGCACGGCGCGGCGCTCCCACTCCAGGAAGAAAGGGAGGACGGTCTCGCCCTTTCTAAGGACGCCGAAGCCGTCGGGGTTCACGGAGCGCTGCCCCTCGTCGTACCGGAAGTGGCGGGAGGCCCTCCTGGGCGGGTCGACCTGCACGACCTCCCACTCGATGAATGCAGCCTGCACGGTCATGGCGGAGAGGAAGACGTGGACGGCGGCGGAGTGCCGCAGGTTCCTGAGCAGCTGGCGGCTTCTTGCGCCGGTCACGTTCTCCCAGTCGAGGGGGGTACCGGGGAACAGGGGGGCGGCGCTCCACCGGTTCTTGGCCATGGCCAGGGAAGTGCGGTCCCTGCGGGCGAGGAGGGCGAGCGCCCGATCAGTGAGGGTCAGGCGTCGGGCCGCGTCGTTGGGGCGGACCACGAGCCCGAATCCCTCCAGGGGCGCGACAATCTGAGACGCCCTGGGAACGGACACGTTCAACAGCCCGGCCAGGTCGGTGAGGGCGATCCAGGGCCAGTCGAAGATGAGGTCCAGGGCCCGCTTCTCGGCGGCACGGAGGGTTGCGGGCAGGAGATGGTCGGGGATGTTCCAGCCCGGCCCCTCGACGGCGAGGTCTGCGGGGAGTGAGACGTGCTGCAGCGGGTCCTCTTCGGGAATGGGGCTCCCCTCCTCAATCCGGTCCAGGATCGAGCGCAGCTCGACTAGGGCGTTGACGGGAGGCGGGGTCCAGACCGGGGCGTCCGGCGACGCGGCGACCGCCTCCCGCTCCGGGGCCAGGTAGAAGGGGGCGGGCGCGCCCATCAACGACCTGCGGGCATGCCTGAGCCGGACGTCGTCGGCCATGAGCGCGAGGACGACTCCCGGGAGCCGTCCCCGGCGCATTCGCCAGAGGCGCCTTGAGAACGGCGACCGGTCAGCGGTGTGTCCCTGCCTGATGATGCCGACCGTCCTTCCGCCGGGGAGCTCGAGGGCGGCGTCGAGGGGTATGCCCCGGTACCAGCGGAAGCGCACGGGGTATGCGACGGAGGCGATTGCGGCCGCCAGCCGGTAGACGGACGCCAGGGAGTCCACGCGTTCCATCAGGATGCGCCGCCACCTCGCGGAGATGGGATGTTCGCGTACCAGCTCGTCCTCGGACACGCCCTCCTGCTCGGCAAGGCGTCCCAGGCCTGCGGCCGTGAGGTGGTAGCGCAGGGTCTGGGGGTGGAGTTCAGTGGCGTGGGGGACGGCGGAGACGAATCCTCCGCTCTCCAGCCTGTCGACGGCCTCGTAGACCGCGCCCTTGGAGCGTCCGGTGACGGAGACCAGGTCCACGCGGTCGAGGAACGGCATCTCGGCCAGGGCGCGCAGGGTTTCGGGTTCGCATCCTTGGGGTCTCATTGCCTGGCCTCCTCGCTCTCTTTCTGGATGGCGTCTGTCCGGTCCTTGAAGTCCCGAACCTTTCTCTTGTCCTCGGCGCCGGCGTCCTCCAGGTCCCGGGCCGAGAGGGTGTACGAGGGGACGGCTTCGCGGATGCGGGTCGCGACCGCGTCGTCTCCGTCCTCCGGTTTTCTGACCATCATGGAGAAGGCAGGCATCCGCTCGAAGCCGACGGTGGCCCTGACGTAGCAGTGGTGCACCGGCAGGGAGGTGATGTCGTCCTCGGTCACGCGCTCCTTGCCCAGCTCCCACACCAGCTGACGTGCGTCGCCCCCGGCCACCTGGAAGACGGCGAGGCAGCCGACGTTGGCGAGCAGGGTGTCCCGCATGGTGCGTGAGAGGTCGTCGAGCTTGGCCAGGCTCTGGGTCGCCAGGACGAAGCTGGCGC
This sequence comes from Dehalococcoidia bacterium, assembly GCA_965116315.1. Lineage (GTDB taxonomy): Bacteria > Chloroflexota > Dehalococcoidia > Lucifugimonadales > CAJWER01. The sequence continues at coordinate 2,006,457 of OZ220672.1, read as the reverse complement.
CGAACTTGCCCAGTTCGCTGAGCATCGACTCGTAGTCCACGCCGGGCATCGACTGCATCTCGTCAACCACCACCAGCGCGCCGCGCCTCTCGCCCAGCGACACGCTCTCCTGCTCGCGGATGACCGAGTCGACCAGGTTGAGGAGGGAGGCCCCGACCAGGGCGGATACGTCCCTTCCCACGGCTCCCTGGGCGGTGGAGACGAGGAGTATCCCGCCGCCCAGGATCGTCTCGCGCAGGTCGATGGTGGAGCGCCGCTGTCCCAGGATGGCCCTTGCCCGCTTGGAGGACGCGTAGTAGGACAGCCGGGTCTGGACCGGAGCGAGTGCCTCGGCGCGGTACTGGTGATGCCAGCTTCCGAAGTCCCTGGCCCACCATTCAAGGAGATAGGGGTCCTCGATCCGCTTGAGCACGGCGTCGCGGAACTTCCGGTCGGAGAGGAGCTTGAGGCCGTCGAGGATGGTGTGCTGGCTGCCCTCGTCGGTCTCTGGGTGCTCATTCGCCTCATGGAGGGTCTTCACCGTCTGTTCGAGGATGGACTGCATGCGCGGCCCCCACTGGTCCCACAGGCCCCGGGCGACGCGCACCACCGAGTCGGCGGTGCGGTCGCGGTCGGAGAAGATGCGGGTATCGAGAAGGTTTATGCCGGGCGCCCTCTTCTGGTCGGCCAGGTCGATGAGTCGCACCCGGTCCTCCAGCGACTCCGGCACGTGGCGGAGCAGCCCGTCCACCAGGTCGGCGTGGGGGTCGATGACGACGATGGCGTCGGCGTCCCGGCCCTCGGCCTTCTCCCGCATCTTGTGGACGGCTAGGTGGTGCATCAGGGTGGACTTGCCCATGCGGGTGCGGGCCACGTAGAGGTGGTGCCTTCTGATCAGGTCCTCGGGGAAGCGGATGGGCCGGGGCTTGCTCGCCGTGGTGTCGCCCACCAGCGCGCCTCCCTTCACGCCCCTGGCCGAGGGGAGGAGCGCCCTTGCGCTCGACCGCTCCACGAGGGGCGTCTCGTCTCCAGCCCCCGGCGGGTGCCACAGGCAGGCTGCCTCGCGGACGCCGAGGACGCTGCGCCTGCCGAAGAGCCCGGCGCCGGAGGGATGGAGCGAGTCCGGGTCGGGAACGGCGGGCCGGACGTCGCCTATCTTGAATCTTGCACCGGCCGGGTTGTCGAAGTGGCGGTAGGCGGCGGCCACGGTGCCAAGGAGTTCTTTCGCCCTCTGGGGCCGGGTGCCGGCGGGCAGGACGGCGACCACCTGGAGCTCGGCGTCGAAGGCGATGCGCGAGACCTTCTCGCGAATCAGGACCGGGTCCTCGACGCGGCTGCGGGCCCTCTTCCACCGCCACCAGGCCCAGCCTCCCACAGCCATGCCGAGGGTGGTGACAACGCCCAGCGCCGCCGCCTTCCATATCTCGCCCTCCTGCACCCACAGGTATCCCTTGAGGGCGGCCAGGGCTCCGATGCCGAGCACAGCCATCGTCACGCCGTCAATCTGCAGGGGCTTGGTCTGGAAGGTGTAGGAGGGCTCCCTCGGCTCCATGCCAGGGCGCTTGTGGGCCCTGTCCATGTGGGGCTGGGACCAGTCGGGGCCGAGTGAGCGGAGCATCAGCCGGGCCACGACGCGCTCCCCCTCCTCCAGCTCGGACAGGGCGCCCATGAGGGCGATGAGGGGGTCGGAGCCGGGGTCGAGCAGGTCGTCGTCGCGGAAGGTCCTTAGCGGCACGTACTCCGGGGCGTCGGCCCGGAGGGTGATCGACCACGCCTGCTCCCCGTCCCTGAGCCACAGGGGGTCCTCGCCGGGGTGCACCTCGTGGATGCGGGCCTGGGGGTAGTGGGCGGAGATCTGGCCCCGCACCACCTGGTCGTCAAGGCAGCGGGCCATGAGGGTGACGCCGTCCAGATCGCCGGCCAGCTCCAGCGAGAAGGGTTCGGGAACGGCGATGGACTGGAGGAAGTTCTCCACTCCCAATAGGGTTCGCTCCCCGGCACGGGGCGGTGTGACCGCCAGCAGGACTGGCCCTTTATTTAAGCTGTCGTCTCCGAACAGGAACTCTCTGGGGTTCAGTTTCATCGGTGTGCTCCTCTCTAGTGGCGTCCCGGCCTCCACTCGACGACCTCGGTCTCCTCCGGCGTGGCCTCGATGCGGACGGGGAATCGGTTGCCTCGCGCAAGCAGGAGGCCGTCCCCGCGGGGGCAGGACAGGAGCCATCGCTGGAGGTCCTCGGGGAGGTCGAAGGCGTCGCCCACCGCGCCCACTGCGGCTGCGTCCTGTTGGAGCAGCAGCTTGAAGGCGGCGTTCTGGAGGAGCGCCCGGCCGGAGTGACCGGTGATGGCCCTCGACGAGTCCTCGGACAGGAGGTCCTGGACGTCCTGGGTTATGAACTGCAGGCCCAGGCGGTGCTTGCGGGCCCTCTTGGCAACGGATACTAGGAAGGCGGCTCCCTCGGGGTGCTGCATGATCGACCACACCTCGTCCACCACCAGAAGGCGGGGCTTTGGGTCCTGGGCGGCGGCCGCCCATACCGTCTCGGTGCAGACCATCGCAGCGGCGGGCCTCAGCTCCGGTTCGAGCAATCGAAGATCGAATACGGTCACCAGCGCCTCGTTGTTGAGCAGGTCGTCTCCCTCGTCCGATAGAAGGTGGCGGAGGCTGCCGGTGGCGAAGGGCCTCAGCAGTCTCGCCAGGTCGGGGTCGCCCGCCTCGTCCTCCTGCAGGAACTTGTAGAAATCGCGGAAGCCGGTGCGCTCCCTGGGCTTTGCGTAGTAGCCGGCCAGGGCGTGGTCGAGGGAGGCCCTGCGCTCCGCAGTCAGCCGCTCTCCAACCATCACCTCGATGAGCCTTCTCAGGCTGCCGATGCGCTGGAGCATCTCCTCCGAGTCGCCCTTGTCTATGACGAAGGGGTTCATGCCCTCGCCCGGGACTCCGGGGGAGAGCACGCGCCCGCCCGCTGCGCGGGCCATGTCCGCGTACTCCCCCTCGGGGTCGATGACGTAGGCGGTCACGCCCCGGCACAGGCCTCTGAGGACTCCCAGCTTGGTTGCGAAGCTCTTGCCTGAGCCGGAGCGTGCCAGCACTGCGGTGTTGGCGTTTAGGTGGGTCCCGTCCCAGGGGTCGTAGACCACGGGGGAGCAGGCCCGCATGTCGATGCCGTAGAGTGTGCCGCTGCGGGTATCCAGGTCGGGCGGCGAGAACGGGAAGAGCCGCGCTATGCTGGAGGTGTCGAGGCTGCGCCACTCGGCCACGGCGTTGAGGGCCAGGGGCAGCGTCGATAGCAGCCCCTCGCGCTGGCGGAAAGCGAGGTTGTCGAGCTTGCCCAGCGTGGCGGCGAAGTGTCCCTTGGCCCGCTGGGTCATCTCCTTCAAGGACGCCTCGTCCCTCGCGTGCAGGGTCACGGACAGGGACGAGTGGAAGAGCCGCTCCCTGCCCCGCTGCACCTCGTCCCTGAGCCGGGTGATGTCCTCCAGGGCGATCTCCGCCTCCGGGGACATGGTGCGCCCGCGCTTGAGCGAGAGGGACTGGGCCGACTCGAAGCGGACCTTCTGCCACTCCAGCGTCCTGGCCGCCTGCTCGGCGGGTATCGGACCGAGGTGGACGGACAGGTCCATGGGCGCTCCGGCGGCCATCAGCCCCTGCAGGAAGCCGGGGGCCAGCGACCGGGGCCACTTGCCCAGGTGCATCGAGCGGACGAGGCTCTCGCCGACGCGCACCTCGCGGCGGTTGATCTCCACCTCGACCCCGGCATCCTCGTCGAACTCGGTGGGCGAACCGCCCAGGGCGGCCGACACGAGAAACATGCGGAGCTGCCGTCCCGTCAGCGGGTGGACGGAGAGGCCGGCCCTCGCCAGCAGGCCCCGCAGTTCGTCGATGCGTGCGGCCTCGCATATTGCGTAGAATCGCCGGTCGAGGATGCCGTCGCGTCTCTCCAGGTCGCCGAGCAGCCGCCCGAGCGACTCGGCGGCGGCCCTCGTCTGCGGGGCCAGGTTGTCCGGCTGTGTCTCCCGCAGCTTCTCCCGCAGCCGTCCCAGGCGGGGCGGGTGCTGCCGGATGAGCAACTGGAACGGGAAGTCGCAGGCGTTCAGGGCCCCGGCGAAGGCCCCGAGCTTGGGCTCGTCGATCTCGAGGCCCATCACCTCGCAGATGCCCAGCTTCACGTTGTCCAGGCGGACTGGACCGTCCTCTTCGAGGTGGGACAGCATGAAGAACTGGGGCAGGTTGGGCGGCGGCTTGGGCGCAGGGGTCGCTGGCTCCGCACCCGGTTTCACCGGGGGGCTGGTCTTTCGGCTGACTATCGACGCCACCCGCTTGGCTATGCCCAACGCCCGCGCCCTCAGTACGGGGAGCGACGGTGTCGTCTGGTGCAACCGGGCCGGGACCCTTTTCATCTTTGCCTTCCAGTCGAGATGAGCGTCGGGGCCGTCTTCCGCTTCTTCGTGCGGTGAGGGAGACTCGACCTCCGGCCTCCGCTTGAGCGCGGCCAGCCTGCCAAGCAGCTCTCCGGCCCTTCGCCTGAAGATGTCGATTCGTTCTTTCAACGGGGTGACCTCCTACGCTCTACGGGCCCGTAATGGTGGGGATGACGCCGTGCCTGAGCAGTGCTGCGACGGCCTTGGCGGACAGGACGAGGACGAGGCCGACCACGGCCAGTACGACGGCGGTCTTGGCGCTCCCTCCGCCGCGCTCGCCCCCGCCCTCGGCCATCAGGACGAACCCCGCCCAGACGATGGCGAAGAAGCAGAGGCCGGAGCCGGCGTAGGCCATCGCCGTGAGAGCCTTGTCAAAGGCCTCCAGCATGGCCTGCTCCTCCGGCGGCGGGGCCGCGCCGGTCGTCGCCAGCGCGGCCCCGGCTAGTAGGAGGAAAGTCAACCCGCGCCTCACCACGGCCACTCCCATCCCAGCAGTTCGAACCAGCCCTGCAGGCCGCCCGCAGGCGACTGCTCGGCGGGTGAGTCGACCGGCTCGGGCTCGGGCAGCACAAGGGCCTCATAGGGGTCGTCGGACCCCACTGCTGAGGCCAGAGACAGGGACTCCTCGCGGCTGCCCGGGACGGGCTCGCGCTCGACCACCTCGGCCTTGACGTGCTCGAGGTGGACGATGGTGAGGGGCACGTCCTTCTGGATCGTCGTGGCGGGCACGTGGGCGTAGGCATAGGCCGAAACGGTGTGCTCCGTCGTGGTGCCGTCGTCGTGGGTGACGGTGATGGTCTCGCTGTCGCTGTCGGAGTCGCTGGCCCCCGGCCTGTAGAGGCTCACGGTCTCGGTGCGCACCTCGGTACGCTCCGGGTGATGCGTAAGCACGGTCAGCGGCGGGATGGGGATGTTCAACACGGCCTCCAGGCCGGCGTCCACCGTCACGGCGTGGATCGCCTCGCCCGCCCCCACGGCAAGCGTGAAGCGGGTCTCCCCGTCGGGGATGAACTCGACCGAGGCGGTCGACCCGCCGGCAGCAGCGGAGACCGTGCCCGTTATCGCCGTCACCCCGGCCTCAATCAGGGCCGTCTGGGTGACGTCCTGGTGTCCGGCCACCGTCTGGACCTCGACCGGATGCTCTATGGTCGTCACGCACTCCGACTCGATCACTCCGTTCACTGCGCCGGGAGTCCATGCCAGGGAGGTCACGCGGAGGTTGCAGAGCTCCCCTTCGATCTCGGGGAGCGGGTGCGGGATCATGTCGTGCTCGACGGTGAGCGCTCCCGCCTGGCCGAGGCCGTCCTCCCAGGAGACCGTGAAGGACGGCACGAGTCCATGCAGGGGGAACCGGTAGCGGCCGATCTCCCCCTCGTCGAGCTGGTCCGACGCCGAGAAACGCAGCCACGTGCCGTCCGGACCTCCGAAGGCACGGATGCGGATGTCCACGTCCGTCGCGGCTCGGAGGGTGACGAGGGCGCGTTCTTCGGAGACCGTCAGGCCCTCGACGAATATCCTCCTGCCCTCCACGGGCTCAGCGATCTCGAAGTCGATCTCGTCCTGCCAGCGGTCGTGGCCGTCGGCGAGGACGGCTTGGGGGAGCGTGACGGTCGCCGCCACCAGTACGGCGACGGTGACCGCCATCAACCCCTTCCGGCTCCTGCGCGCGCTCTCCAGCGTCTCGGCCCTGTGCCCCTGCTGGCCCCTGTCCGCTTTGCGGCGGCGCTTGCCGAACCAGCCGTGGGGGCGGAAGGGCATCCGGCCGTTGCGCCGGTCCTTCTGCCTGTTCCTCTTCTTGCGCAGCCTCCGGAGGGCTCGCTTCGTACGCTTCGCCATCAGGCGCAGCGGGCCGGGGCCGCTCCTGGCAGACTGTGGCGGCGCGGGCTGCTCGCTCCTCACCAGCTGGGAGACGGGCCCTTCGTGGACCCGCGCCCCCAGCCGGTACTTGAGCAGGTCGGCGGCCACCAGAGGCAGCCGCCGCCCGCCAATCTTCCCCACGATCATGGCGATTCCCACCAGCCCGAGGACGATGGCCAGGGCCATGCGCACCTGCGACGGTCCGACGGGGGCGTAGCGGTATGCGCCGTATGCGATGGCGCACACCGCCGTGACCGCCACGATCTGGGGAAATGTGAATCCCAGAAGCACCCTGTCCTCCGCCTGGACGTGAGTCGGGACCTCGTGTTCTCTCATGTTCTGTTCCTCCCTCCTCTCGTCCGCCTATCCGCCGTCGCCGCCGTCGCTCGGCGCTTCCGGCTCGGGCAGCGCTTCGTCGATGTCGATGCCGGGGTCCACCACGGCGTTCATCACCAGCTCCACGACGCCGTAGGCGACCAGTGCCAGGACGATGCCCGCGAGGGCCGTCATCATGGCCGACTTACCTCTTTCCATCTGGTGAGGCGCTCCGCTGGCCGTCAGGTACAGGTAGGCGCCGTATATGAAGAAGCCCACTCCGATGGCTCCGACCAGACCCAGCAGGATGCCCACCAGGTTTGAAATCGTCTGTGTAAGGTCTTCCATTTCTCTCTCCTCTCCTTCTGTCGAGCCTTCCGCTCGTCTCTGTCGGTAGTTCCGGTTCTCCGCGTCAGCTGCACATCTCGCCGCCTCCGTCTCTGTTCTCGCCGGCGCGGCTGTGCCTGCGCCGTTTGTTTGCCTTGGTCTCTACTCGCCGCTGCTCCGGGGGGCTCCGCCGCCGGAGGCTCCGCCGCCGGACGGGGTCGCCATCGAGGCGGCTGAGGTGAGGCCGCCGGCCGCAGCCGAAAGGCCCGCGCTGGCCGCCACTGCGCCCACAGCCATACCGCCCGGCCCACCCGCGCTCCCCGCCAGCAGCCCGATGGTCTTCGCGGAGCGCACCATCGTTCCGGGCAGTGAGAAGCCGAAATAGAGCATGGAGAGCCAGGAGTCGAAGGTGCCCGCGTTGCCGAGCATCGTCGGCACCCGGGTGGCCATGTAGACGAACGCGAGGCTCAGGAGCAGCTTCCAGATCAGGTCCTGGACGGGCTCGAAGGCTGCCACCTGTGCGAACTCGTTGAGGAACCCGAACCCCAGGGCCAGCGCGATGAGCTGGACGGCCTGCTGGAAGACCGTCGTCATGAACAGCCGTAGCCAATTCCTCCCCCATCCGGCGGTGTGCGGAAGGATCCAGAGTCCCAGCGCGATGGGCGCGAGGGCCAGCAGGATGTCGATGAGGGCCAGGCGCAGCACCATCTGCACGATGACGTAGAGGACGAAGAAGCCGTAGACGAGATAGAGCAGTGCCAGCAGCTGGGCCATGCCCACGCTCCCCGCCTGCACGGCGGTGAGGAAGGTGTTGAGCGGCGCCCTGAGCAGGTCGCCCGGCGTGACGTTCAGCGATACGGCGATGAAGCCGGACACGGCGTCGGCTACGTCGAGGACCAGCGCGCACCACCACAGGGACGACGCCGCGGCGACCAGCCCCAGCAGCAGGCGTGGGACGAGCTCGCGCCACCCGGCCTGCCGGCTGCCCAGGTGCTCGGACAGGATGAGCGTCAGGCCCATCCAGCCCAGGATCACCACCAGGGCGCCGGAGGTGATGGCCCAGACGACGATCCACGCCTGGCGCACCAGGTCGTGGGCGTAGGTGAGGTCGGGGGGCGTGCCTGTGAGGATGTCGGCCATCGGTTAGCCCCCCCAGCAGTTGGCGGCGTCCTCGCCCGACGCACGCTCGACGACCCCGCAGAGGGTCCCGTGGACTCCCTCGACCACCCAGCCGGCGAAGGCTCTCGCCCAGCGGGCCGGGTTGAGGGCGGCGAGGATCTTGTCCCATATCTTCCCGGAGGTGTGGATGGGGATGACGGCGTAGAAGGGAGAGCGCTTGCCATCCTCGGCAACGGCCATCATCACCAGCAGGTAGGACTTATCGGGGTCAAGCTCGGGCTGCTCGTTGAGCTTGGGGTACTCCCAGGAGTACTCCCATCCGTCGCTGACCCTCTTTTCGCCGCCCCTGACCCCGTACATGGCGCTTATCCAGTCGCCGGTGTCGGCATCGCGGACGGCGTAGAAGAGGTCCTTGATCTCCCGGTCGAAGACGGGCCGGGCGACGAACTCGCCCTTCTTCTTTCGCTCGACGAAGTCCCGGTCGGCGTTGACCAGGACGATCTCATCGGCGGGCGGGGCCTGGGCCATGGCGACCCCGCTGGACGGGATCGCCAGGAGCGCCGCCAGGAGCAGCGCGGATGCCAGGGGAATCAGTCGCCTTGCAGACCGTAGCTTCGATTTCAGCGCCAAGATGTTCACCTCTCTACGGTTTCGTCCGATCCACCGGACCGGCCGTCTGCCGAGAGAGTCTGAACAAACGAAATCCGCCTGAAAACTGCCTGCGGGGGACGACAAAAATGTGCCCCCTTACGGGTGGCCCCCACAGGGTTCTTGGCAGCTTGGGCGGGTCTATGCAGTAATGGGTGTGTACACGAAAACAGGCTCTGTGGCAGAGGCCAAGAACGCGGGAGTTCAAAGCTGAAACAGGTACAAATGAGGGCTTGTGCGGGCGAAAGTTGTGAACACTTTGACTTAAGTCCCCAGTCCGGCCGGGTACGACGTTGAGGGGCAGAGGGCCCCACAGGACGGAAGAGCCGGACCGGCCCGGAAACGCCCGTTACCCCCTACAGGGGTCCACATGCGACCGCTTCTGAGATGCAGGGCGGTTGATGAGGGCGAGACCCGGGACTGAGGTCGGACGAGAACAGGAGGAGAAGTCATGGAACCGGAGAAGGGCGTGATCGAGAAGAGCAAGAGCGTGCAGGACATGCACCACCTGCGTCTGATGTCCCTGTTGCAGGAGCTGGAGCGGGACCACGGTCGCAAGAAGGCCGCGGCCATCCTGGGGGTGGACCGCAGGACGCTGGACGCCAGCCTCGACGAGGGTCTGCTGTCGAGGCGCATCCGTGGGGCGTTGGAGCGGGCTCTCCAGTCGGGTGTGGGCTCGGCCGCCCAGGAGCAGCGTGACCGCAACGATAAGCTGGCAGACCAGGTGGAGGATCTGAAGGGCATCGTCGAAGAACAGGGCAAGGAGATGCGGGTCAAGCACAGGGCATGTGAGGACGCGAACCGGGGCCTGCGCGAGGAGTGGGCCGAGGTGCAGCGGAAGCTGGAGCGCACGGTCGCTGGGTTGACGGCGGGCGGCGGTCAGGACGGCGAGCCGGAACCCGGGGAGTCCGGCCCCGCCGAACCCAGGTCAAGGAGGAAGAAGCTCCTGCGGCGGGAGTTCCCCGACCTGGTGACGCTAGAGCCGGCTGATGACGACGAGGAGGTGTTCGGCGACGCGTGGCCCCTGATCGTCGAGTGGCGGGGGTTGAAGGAGACCCACCCCGACAAGGGGAGAGGCCTGGATTGGCTGCGCACCGAGGAGCGGTTCATGTCGGTGGAGTTGGAGCTGCTGGAGGAGCACGGGTTGACTCTTCCTCCGGCCAAGTTTCCGCTGCGCGGCTTCGACCGCAACGGGCAGGTCAACTGGCGTCGCACAGCGCTCTCCGACACGCGGAGGGCGCTGGCCTGGCGTGAGCTTTTGCCCAGGGCTTGGCGGTCTTTGAGGGCCAAGTTGAGGCGGAAGTAGCTTGGCCGTCCATGTGCCTTGCACGGGCGGGCTGCCGAGGTCGCAGGAAATTGGAGGCGAAGACCACCCTGCGAGGGATTGATGCCTGGCCGGAGCCGGGTGATGATGAATGCACTGTTTGGCTTTCACCAAGGTTTCCAACCACAGAAACCTGGGGGCGCGAACCCTGTTGCCCGGGTTGACCTGACGGATGATTCGCTCTCTGGAAAGGTCACCCACGAGGGAATGCTGCCGCTGCGGATCGACGTAGCTCTCCGCAAGCAGCACGGACCGGATTGACGTGGTTGACGTTGGTCCCTCGTCCCCGGTCCACGTCCGGCGGTTGGAGTTTGACATAGGTCCTTCACCCGCCGGGCACCTGGCATGGCGGTCTGGGGCCTGATCGCTCCAGTCGCCTGACACCGGGGCGGAGCACTGTGCTTCGTTCCTGAACAATCGGTCGGAACGCGTCTGTCGCTCCGGCCGGTTCGACATGCCTGCGGCACAACCGTCACGCGGTTGGGTCGCAGCTTCGACACGCGCCGGTCTGCAGGTTCGAGCAGGCTGGCCGCATCACGTCTCGCAGCCATTCCCACGGTCGCTCTGCGCCCTGGGCGAGCTGCGTCTTCGGCAAGGCACGAGATTCAAGCATAAGGAGGTAACCAGGACATGGACGACACACGGACACGGACGGAGAGGTACGTCGGGCCGAGCGCTCGGACGATAGCCGACCTGCTGCCACACCGGGTCAGCTTTGAGCGGGGCTGGTTCTGGACGTGGACGGCGGTCTGTCACGGGGGCAAGTCGGACGGGCTTGCGTTCCGGCAGCGGCCCGACGGCAACGGCATCGACGTGCGGTGCCACACCGGAGGGTGCGGACCGGGCGTGGTGATAACCGAGCTGGAGGAGCTGGTCGGGCTTCCCATCTGGACAGCCTTCGAGCCTGTGCCGGTTGCGCCGGCGGAGGCTCCTGAAAAGGCTCCCTGGTGGAAGCGGAAGAAGGTCTGGGTTCCGGCGGTGGTCGCGCTGCTTGTTGCGGCGCCTCTGCTGACGTTGGACGTGGAACTCTTCTTCCTGAATCTGTTCGGGCTGGGCATCGCGGCGCTGCTGCTCAGGCGGTTCCTCGTGCGCCGCACGGTGCGGAGGTTCCGGCGCTGACAACGTGGGCTCAGGCCCTCTCACAACCCATTCAACGCAAGGGGTCGTCTCCATCCGGGGGCGGCCCCTCTTCTTTTGCCCGCAGGTCGGGCGGGGATCGGCAAGGCAACACAAGGCGAATGCACTAAGGAGGTGCGTAATGACGACGGCGACACTGGCAGCAGACAACCGGACGATGGACTGGGAGACGGCGGGCCCCAGGCGCAGCCTGGAGGAGTTGGTCGACCAGCTCTTCGCGGCGATGGGATTCGCGGACGACGCGGAGACGCAGGCGGTCGAGACGACCCCGGCGCGGTCGATCCACGAGGCCCGCAGGCTGCGGCAGGCGGGGGACGTCGAGGGGGCGCTGGGCGTCCTGGCCGGCGCGGACATGGGTAAGGCGGAGCAGAAGCAGGCCCGGTGGGCCTTCTCAGAGTGGAAGGGGCTGGTCAGGCGGCGGTTCGGCAGCCTGGGCGCCCTGGTCTACTCCCAGGGCACCGGGAGGGCCGCGGCGCTGGTGCCCCACGGCGACGGGACGCTGGAGGTCGCGGCGGTGCTGGGGATGCGCTGGCGGCCGGGCAAGGTCGTCTCGGAGCGCAGCCTCCGGGGGCTGCGGCCCCTCGTATCGAATGCGAGGCAGGCTCCGGCCGGAGGCGCGTGATGGTCACGGCAACCGTTGACATCCAGACGCTGAAGGCGCGCCACTCGCTGGGCGACACGGTGGAGGCCGCCGGGGTGCGACTCAGGGGAAGGGGCAGGGTCCGCCAGGGCGTCTGTCCCTTCCACGCCGAGGCGGAGGGCTCGTTCACGGTGTACGCCGATAGTGAGCGGTTCTACTGCTTCGGCTGCGGTCTCGGCGGCGACGTCCTGGACTTCGTGCAAAGGTCCGAGGGGCTGACGCTCACCGAGGCCATCGCGCGGCTGGACGGCAGCCCAGGGCTTGCGCCCAGGGCCGCCAATCCTCCAGCCGGACCGCGGCGTCCTGCGTCCGCCGCGCCTGCTCCCCGCGACCCCTCCCTGCTGACGGCGTCGGCGCGCTTCTACGCCGGTTGCCTCCGGCGTTCGACAGAAGCGCGGGGGTACCTGGCCTCGCGGGGCGTCGGCCCGGTCGCCGCAGACCGCCTCTGCCTCGGCTATGCGCGGGGCGGCGGTCTGCGGCAGGCCCTCGAGTCCCTCGGCTTCTCGGAGAAGCGCATCAGGGACTCGGGGCTGTTCATGGAGCGGGGAGCGGAGCGGTTCGCCGGAATGGTCGTCGTACCCGACCCCGCCGGCGGCCTCGTCCGCTGGCTGAAGGGCCGGGCCCTGAACTCCGGCGCAAAGCCCCGGTTCCAGGCCCTTCCCGGCTCCAAGCCGGTGCTCGGACTCGGTAGGCTCGGCCCCGCGCCACCGTGGACGGTCGTCACGGAGGGCGTCTTCGACTGGCTCCTCCTTGCCGGGTGGGGCCTACCCGCCTGCGCAGCCCTGGGTACCCAGGGCATGGAGCGGGTCGCCTCCGCCCTCCGGGGCTGCCCCCGCGTCTTCCTCGCCTTCGACGGCGACGACGCGGGCCGTGAGGCGACGGAGCGGCTTCTGACCCTTCTGGGACGCAGGGCCGCCGCGGTCACCCTCCCCGCTGGCATCGGCGACGTGGCCGAGCTTGCCGCTCTGCCCCAGGGGCGCGCCGCCTTCCTGCGCCTACTCTCGCAGGCCGCCCGCTCCGCCCGCTAGCGGCTCCCCGCCGCTCTCCAGCGGGCTTCGCTCCCGCTTCATCCCCAACCCACTCCCACGGCCAAGAGACTGCCCCCGACTCCGATCGGGGGAGGTCCTATGCCCCATTTCAGACGGGCCTCGCCCGCGCACGGCTTCCCGTAGAGGGAACCCGCATCGCTCATTCGCTACAGGAACAAGGAAGGAGATACGACATGTTCGGCAAGAACGGACACAACAACGGAAACGGCGCCAGCAACGGCACCGCGGTCGCATCGCGCAACGGCAACGGGCACAAGCCCGACGCCGCGATACCCGGCGAGCACGAGCTGCTCTGGGACGGGCTCTCGCCCGTCGTCACCCAGGCGCTCGGCCAGCCCATCGACCCCTCGCTGGTCTCCCAGCGCAAGGGGCGCGGCGGCAAGTTCTTCGACTACCTCGAAGGTCACGCCGTCATCGACCAGGCCAACCGCATCTTCGGATTCGGGGGCTGGGGATACGAGCTGGTGGCCGACGTCACCCTGCGCCGGATCGAGACCGTCGACACCCAGACGGGCGAGGTGTCGGTCTCCCAGGCCTACAGCGCACCCGTCCGGGTCACCGTCGCGGGCGCCCTGCCCCGCACCGATATCGGCGTCCACCCGGTTGCCGAAGACACCGTCGACGGCCATGACACCGCCCTGAAGGGGGCCGTCACCGACGGCATGAAGCGGGCGTTCCGCAGCTTCGGCATCCAGTTTGGGAATGGTTTCTACGGGGACCAGTCCCAGGCCGGCTCTCCGGCCCAGCCGGAGCGCGTGCCCGCACAGGCCAACGGCAGTGGCAAGCCTGTCCAGGCGCAGGCCGCGAAGCTGCGCAAGCGGCTCATGGAGCTGTGCGCCAAGCAGGGCTTCGACGACGCGCAGATAGAGGCCGCGGTCCAGAGGCAGACGGGCAAGAGCACCAGCGACCTTACGGCCGCCGAGCTGGGTTCGCTCATCGAGGCCGCAGCGAACAAGCTCAACCAGATGCAGCAGGCCCAGGCCGCCTAGCTCGACCGGACAACCGGCACACCAGAGCGGGGTCTTCTCCACAGTGGGGCGGCCCCGCTCTCTCATTTGCAGGAAATCAAGGAGGTCTGACATGACGACGAACGTTACGTACACACCCTGGGGCTGGACGAAGGACATCGTGGAGCTCGCCGAGGGCGTCTGGCGGGTCACAACGCCCGGCCACGGCGGGCTGAAGCTCAGCCGGGAGCGGTGGGACGAGCTTCCCGCCGATCTGCGCGACGGCATGTTCACCCGGACCTTCGCCGAGGAGGACTGCGAGGAGCCCATCGTCAGGACCCTCCTGGGCCTGGGCGACGCCCGCGAGAGGGAGCTTGCCCTCACGGTGGCGGGCTACTTCGACCGCTACGCGCCGGCGCTCCCCCACCTCCGCAACTGCTCTCCTGCCATCCACTACCACGCCATCTTCTACTGGGGTGGCCTGGCGTCGGACCCCTTCGAGCGGTTCGACACGCTCATCGAAGCCGAGTCGTTCACGGGCGACCCGGAGATGGTGCGGAGGTACGGGCCCATGGAGGCCATCCAGTGCACCGGCGGCCTGCCGCTGTGTACGACTCGGGGTGGCAGGCCATGACCGCGAAGACTCGGGACAGGCCGCCTGGCCTTCCCGAACAATCAGCACGCGGAATCGAGAGGGATCGGCTCCTTCGGAACGGCCTCGCTCTGATTCCTACGAGGAAGGAGCAGACAGATGGAAAGCACAGCCGACGCTTGCCGCTACTGCGGCGGTCCCGTGGTCAGGCTGCCCAACTGCCGGTGGTGTGGGATGGTCATCTCCACTATCGGCGAGGCGATGGACTGGCTGGCGGGAGAAGGGAGGACGAACGATGACGACGACACGGGACAGGCCCCGGAGCCTGCCCAGCACAACGACCAAGCTCCAGACTGAGATGGGAAGTCTCTTCGTCACAGTTTCGACGGACGAGGACGGCGAGCCCTTCGAGGTCTTCGGCTTTCTCGGCAAGGGAGGCAGCTTCCAGCACGGGGTGACCGAGCTGGCGTGCAGGCTGATCTCGCTCCACCTCCGACGCGGCACCCCGGTCCAGGAGATCGTCGACCAGATCGCGGGCATCCAGGAGATGGCTCCGTTCTGGAACAACCTGGGCGACGGCAGGAGCGTGCCGATCCACGGCCTCGGCGACGGCATCGCCCACATCCTCAAGGCGCACCTGAAGGCCAGAGAGGAGAGGGAGGCGGCAGAGCAGGCTGAGGCGGAGCGTACGGAAGAGGTGGAGGCGAAGGCCGCCTGACCTTCTTCGCCTTCCATCTACAGGACTCAGGAGGTAACACCATGACGACAGAGACCATTGACAGGGCGGAGGTCTTTTCCCGCCCTGCTGCACGTTTCGACGACGACGGCAACATCGAGGTGCGGGCATCGGCGGCCCTAGGCTGCCGCCGCGCCCTCTGGTACGCCGCCACGAACTACGAGCCGACGAACCCGCCCTCGGAAGAGTCGCTGACGGCTATGGAGGCGGGCAACGCCCTGGAGCCGGTGGTCGTACGGGCGATGGAGAGGGCGGGCTGGCAGGTCGACGCCGGCGACCCGCAGGACCCGCACCAGGTCGCGGTCAGGGTCGGCCCCAACATCCTGGTCACGGGCCACCCCGACGGCACGGTGCGGCTTCCCCTGGACGAGGGCGAGGCACCACCGCAGATGTTCCTCTTCGAGGGGGAACCGGACACCCCCACCCTCGGCGACCCGGTGGTCGTCGAGATCAAGACGCGGGGTCCCGAGGCGTTCCGCCGCTGGCGAACGCTGGGGGCCGAGCGCAGCCACCCGGCGTCGGTGGCCCAGGCCGCCTTTTACACCCTCGGAGAGTTCGGGGAGATGCGGCCCGCCGTGATCGCCACGATGGACACGGGCAGCCGCACCTGGGACTGGGAACGCATCCCCGCAGAACGGCTGGAGAGGGCCCTGCAGGACGCCTGCGAATGGCTCGGCGAGCTGGGGGCCCACCACATCCGGCACGGGCCCGACCCCGACGCGCTGCCGGAGCGCGACTTCACGGCCAACTCCTGGCAGTGCCGGTCGTGCCCGTTCCTGGCAGTCTGCCTGCCGGGCTCGGCGGAAGGGGACGAGGAGAACGAGACCGAAGGAAAGGAGGTGACGGACGAGGAGGCGCGGGAGGCGGTTGCGGCCTACGCCGAGGCCCAGGACTCCGTGAAGGAGCCCGAGAAGGCCAAGCGTGGGGCGCTCGACACCCTGAAGGCGTGGATGCGCCGCCAGGGCGACACGAAAGCGACCGTGAATGGAAGGACGGTCAGCCTCGTGCGGACGACACGCTACTCCGTGAACCACCGGAAGCTCAACGAGGCGCTCGACCCTGAGACCAGGGCGGAGATAGTCACGGAGAGCGAGTCGGAGTACGTACGGGTCAGCTAGACGCTCCCCTCGCGGGAACGCAGAACGGGGCCGTCATCCACTCTAAAGGCGACGGCCCCGCATTCAACCAGAAGGGCGCGCAAGGAACGCGCCACATCCACACAGGAGGATACAGAACTATGGCACGCACGATCAATCGCGTAGAGCTGTTGGGCCGGGTCGGGACCGACCCGGAGATGACATACACCCCGCAGGGCACCCCGGTCACCAAGCTGCGGCTGGCGACCGAACGCTACCGCAAGGACGCCGAGCCGGAGACCGACTGGCACAACGTCGTGGTCTGGAACGGGACGGCAGAGGCGGTCAACGAGTACGTCCAGAAGGGCCAGCGCATCTACGTGGCCGGACGCCTCGTCCACAACTCGTGGGAGGGTGACGACGGTCAGCGCCGGTACCGCACCGAGGTCCACGCCAACGAGGTCGTGTTCCTCGACGGCGGCAACGGGAACGGCAACGGCGGGCACGTCCCCGACGCCTCTCCCTTCGAGTAGACGCACCAACCCGCCATCAGGCAACGCCCGGCTCTCAGCCGGACGGAAACACGGGGCCGCTTCCACCTACAGGAGGCGGCCCCGCCTTCTGTTCTAACCACTAAGTAAGGAGGCCGACATGACAACGAGCATGACCATGTGGCTGGCCGTTGGAGAGCGCGGCATCTCCTCCAATGCCATAGCCCTTACAACCCTCGGTCTGCGCCCCACAGGGCACGATGCGTGGTGGCCCGTCGACCCTGCCGACCTGCGGCGTTGCCTGCTCCTCCTGGAGGCAGTGCCGGATACCCGCGAAAAGGGACTTCTCGTCCTGGCGGAACGATGCCCCAGGTGGGCCGCGCTGGCGAAGGTCTGGGATCGCCTGTCGGAGACGCTGCGCTCCGAGATCGGCGAGACCCTTCCGCCAAGAGGCTCAGCGCCCAGGACGTACGCGTTGATGCAGGAGGCATTGGACCCGGCCAGTGGGGACTGAGCAATTCTTCGAGACGCCCAGAGAGACGCTGCAACCGCACTACGACGCCCGCATCGACCGGGCGCCCCCAACCCGCGGGGCCGCTTCCAATCTGCGGGAGGCGGCCCCGCCTCTGTTGTAACCGAAAAGCAAGGAGTCCGACATGCCCAGGAAGAAGAAGCAGACCAAGAACCCGTCGTTCAGCTTCGACCCCGCCTCACCGCCCAGCGCGGAGGGACAGGTGTTGCTGGAAGCCCTGCGCAGCAACCTGAGCCTTCTGGGAGAGATCGCCGTACGGTACGAGGTCAACACCCAGACGGAGCGACCGGAGGACCCACCGTCCATCGGCTCGCCCCAGGACATCCACGCCCTGCTGGGGCCAGAGATGTCGTCCCTGGCCCAGGAGCAACTGCGGGTGTTGCTGCTCGACACCCACAACAACGTAATCGGCCAGAGGGTCGTCTACCAGGGGAACGTGAGCAGCTCGATGGTACGAGCCGCGGAGGTGCTGCGGCCCGCCGTGGTCGAGGCCGTTCCAGCAATTGCGATCGCTCACAACCACCCCTCGGGATCGGCCGACCCCAGCCCGCAGGACGTGCACATCACGCGGAAGCTGAAGCAGGCGGCCGACCTGCTGGACATCGAGCTGGTCGACCACATCGTCATCGGCAGAGGACGGTTCGTCAGCCTCAAGGATAAGGGTCTGATGGCCGCATAGGGTCTCCGGATTCATCACCACGGAGACTAGGGGAGGAATCCATGACTGACATAGACATCCAGAACGCGCCCGTCAGGTGGAAGGTGCCTGGGGCCGGGTTCATATTGGCGGGCAGATTCGTGGCCCTGGTTGACAGGGACCCGGACCCGTTTCCCTGCGTCGTATTCGACGGCCCGGAGGAGGAGAGAGAGGCCCACGAGAGGACGTGCAGGGAGACATGGGCCACCGCCTGGGCGCTGGAGGGCGACACGCTGGAGGAGGCGACGCAGGCCCTGGCCGAGCGGCGCTTCCTCGGCGCCGCCTACCACCTGAGCGACTGCGAGCTCCTGGAAGACCGTCCCCCGGATCACGCGGCGTAAGGCAACGGAATCGACCCCTACGGGGGCTAAAACGCAGGGGCATCGTCCCCGCGCATCTCCTCATTACCACACCACAAGGAGGTGCAACATGCTCGCGACCCACACCATAGACCCCGAGGACCTGTTCACCATCTCGGCGGGCGGCTTCAGCGCAACCGTTGACGCCTTCGCCCGCGACGACAGGACGGAAGGCCTCTGGTTCGTTTCGATGGTCGGCTCCCAGACCGCGCTCAAGGCGATCTGGGCGTCGCTGCTGAAGCAGCCCCCGGACACGGCCCACATCATCCGAGGAGCTGACGGGATGGCGCTGCACGGCGGCTACCAGCGCTGCGTCATTCCGTACGAAACTATCGGGAGTGCGCCGCGTCACGCGGCATAGGATACCTAGCTCAGCTAGGAAGAACTCGGAGAAGGTTCTTGGGTCAACCGACCTACCTCGAAGCGAAAGCCTAGGGGGAAAACAGCATGTCGGTAAAGCGGCTACGGCCTGAAAGCGTTGTAGGGCTGGTTCCGCAAGACCCGCGCGATACGGTGAAAGCTTGATTGCCTGAACCCCAGTCCCAAAGTGGTGTATCGGTTTCACCCGCCGGTAGAACGCTTGCAACCCGGCGTCACTCATTGCACTGGTTTCGTGCCGAGACCAGAGCAACTCCGATGAGTGAACGTGGGCCTATATGGGCCTATTCAAGGGACGAACGGGGTACCTACAGTCGCGCTAGATACGTCCTATGTTGACGGAACGCGGGATGGCCTACGGGGGGCGACCCCTATGGCTACGGAGCCCTCATAGTAGTCCGAGGACGGGAAAGCCGTCCACATGGCGAAGGAGGGCAGGTGTCAACGACGGAATACAACAGGGAGGTTTGCACAATGCAAGACGCCGAAACTGTACTGAACGTCATCAGCAAACGCGGAGAACGAGGATTGCCGCTGGAGAACATCTATCGGCTGCTTTACAACCGGAACTTGTACCTGCGGGCCTACGGACGTCTCTACTCAAACCAGGGAGCGATGACCGAAGGAACCACCGCAGAGACCGTGGACGGTATGTCACTGGCGAAAATCGACCGCATCATCGACACGCTTCGATACGAGCGGTTCAGGTGGACGCCGGTGCGACGGGTCAACATTCCCAAGCCTAACGGCAAGACCCGCGCCTTGGGCCTACCAACATGGACGGACAAGCTGCTGCAAGAGGTCATCCGGATGATTCTGGACGCCTACTATGAGCCGCAGTTCTCCGACCGTTCCCACGGCTTTCGGCCCGGTCGGGGTTGCCACACCGCCCTAGGCAACGTGGTTGACTACTGGACTGGTGTCCGCTGGTTTGTCGAAGGTGACATCAAAGGGTGCTTTGACAACATCGACCATGAGGTCATGCTGTCGGTACTCGGCGAGAAGCTGCACGACAACCGCTTCCTACGCCTGCTCAAGTACCTACTGAAGGCGGGCTACATGGAGGACTGGAAGCACGGCCACACCCTGAGCGGTACGCCGCAAGGTGGCGTGGTCAGCCCCATTCTCTCCAACATCTACCTAGACCGGTTGGACAAGTACGTCGAAACGGTGCTGATTCCAGCACACACCCGCGGCACAGCCCGACAGAAGAATCCCGCATGGACACGACTGAAAAACCGAGCGTCATACTATCGGAAGAAAGGCAACCACGCCCTGGCAATGCAACTGCGCAAGCAGATGCAACAACTGCCGTCCGTGGACCCATTCGACCCAGAGTACCGCCGGTTACGGTACGTGCGCTACGCGGACGACTTCGTACTGGGCTTCAGCGGGCCAAAGGCCGAAGCCGAGCAGATAAAGGAGTCCTTGGCGACGTTCCTGCGCGACACGCTCAAGCTGGAGCTATCCAAGGACAAGACCCTAATAACCCACGCCACCAGCCAGGCGGCGAGGTTCCTCGGCTACGAACTCGTGAACCAACACGCCAACGACCAACTCGACTCCCACGGGAAGCGCAAAGTCAATGGCCGAATTGGTCTGCGGGTTCCCGCCAAAGTCATCGAGCAACACTGCCAAGCCTACATGAGCAACGGCAAACCGGTGCGTCGCAACGGGTTCCACAATGACGAGGATTACACCATCGTCAGCCGGTACCAAGCGGAGTTTCGGGGCGTCGTTCAGTACTACCTACTGGCCTACAACGTCTTCCACTTCGGGAGGCTGCAATGGGTCATGGGGAAGTCGCTGGCCAAGACCTTAGCCAACAAGCACAAGACCACATCCGCGAAAATCTTCCGGCGCTACAAGAGCACCGTGCAGACCGCGCATGGGGAACGAGCTTGCCTAGAGGTCGTGGAGCAGCGGGGCGAGGGGAAACGCCCACTGGTGGCACGGTTCGGTGGCATACCCCTGAAGCGGAACAGGCAGGCCGTCCTCGTAGACCGGAAGCCCACACGGAACAGGACTGAACGCAACGAGCTGATACAGCGGCTCCTAGCGGACACATGCGAGCTGTGCGAGGCCACGGCGGACATCGAAGTCCACCACGTCCGCGCGCTACGCGACCTAAACGTGAAAGGCCAACGGTCAAAGCCAAAGTGGGTACAAGTCATGGCGGCCCGACGGCGCAAGACCCTCGTGGTCTGTCGCCCTTGCCATCTGACCATCCATGGCGGCAGTTGGAAACCGCGTAAGTAGAAGTAAGGTAGTGTCATCCCAACAACTAAAGTCATCAGGGTACCCAACAGACCTCTCTTGGAAGTGGGGCCTGATTCCCCAAGGGCCGATTCCCTGCTAGACTTGACTGGATTCCTACCGGGGACAGTCAATATGAGGGGCCAACTTAGAACCGGCTTCGTGAGTCTGGCAGTGGTGGCTCTCATCACTCTTGGCCTAGTGGCCTGCTTCGGGGGTAAAGTGCTGGAAGTTGAAATCGAGCCAGAACTGGCACCCCATGCAGAGTGCG
This sequence comes from Dehalococcoidia bacterium, assembly GCA_965116315.1. Taxonomy (GTDB): domain Bacteria; phylum Chloroflexota; class Dehalococcoidia; order Lucifugimonadales; family CAJWER01. Next base: position 1,985,311 of record OZ220672.1, on the reverse strand, counting down.
GTGGACTCGAACCCAGACCATGCATGATGATGCACGGTCCGGACGGCCGCGAGGCAATCCACTGGGGGATAAAGGGTTTCGACTACGAGGAAGGCTACACGTGGACGCTCAAGGTCAAACGAACCAAGGCAGAGGGGCCGTTCCAGACGGACTCGCCCAGCCACGTCTACACGCTCATCGAAGTCATTAGCAAGGTACCCGTCGAGTAGGGTCCGGCCTTACGACCCACTCGCTTCCCACACACAGACAGGCCGCACCCTCCAGGTGTGACCTGCTGCCCGACACTACCGACCTTCAACTGACACTAGAGAGCCGGATGCGGTGAAAGCCGCACGTCCGGTTCGGAGGGAGGCCGACGGAAAAGTGCTCCGGTGACCCGGAGTAACTCGCCGGCGGCCTACCCTACCGTGGACGACCAGGATCGCCCGGCTGCCCGTCTCGGGTGCCTGGCACGCCCTCGTCTACACCAGGACCGCCGAGTTCGCCTACGAGAAGGACTCCTTCCTGCTGCTGGCGCAGTCCGAGGGGGAGGCCCCGGCGCTCCACCACCGCTTCCTCGACAAGCGCAGCCCGCTGCCTCTGCACGGCTCCTGGGCTGACTGGCTCTGGGAGCGGGGCATCGCCGAGGAGGAGATCGTCCCCCTCCAGTCCGTCGGAGTCTCGGCCTACCGGTGCTCACCGAAGGCCAAGAAGCTCCGCGAAGACCTCTCTGACGCGGTGGCGTCGGGAAGGCTCACGCTCCCCACGGAGGCGTCCGATGGATAGGACGCTGAAGAAGGCCAGGCGCCACAGCAAGCGACGGGGCCGGCGCAACCACGCCGCATGGCAGCGGTTCTCCCCGGACGGGAAGACCTGCCGCTACTGCCCCCACGACAACACCGGGCACCTGATGTCATCGGGACAGCCCCACTTCTTCCGTCCCGCGACGGAGGCGGAGCGGCGCGACCCGTACCTCATGCTCTACAGGCACGATCTGCCGGAGGGCGGCTCGGTGCTGGTGCGCCGCATGACCGTCGCCAACCGCGCCGAACTGATAACCGCCTACTGCACGGCCTGTGCCGAGAGCATGGGCACGGCCCAGGTCCTCTGTTACCAGAGGAACCTCGCCATCGGAGAGGTGGTCGGACTGGAGAGACTCGGCCACAACGACATCGGAATCGCCGCCTGAGGGCGGCGGGAAGGAGACGGACCATGACGGAACAGACACTGTTCTTCACCTGCCCGCACTGCGATGAGAGGTTCGCCCAGGTTGAGGAGCCGGACAGGGACATCCACACCGGGGAGATCTACCACTGCGGTAGCTGCGGCATCCAGGTGATCTTTACCGCTCTGACGGTGGAGGACTACGTGCCGCCGCCCATGGCGAGGAGGGACTGCCACTTCTGCCGACCAGAGCCCTGCCGCTTCGGGCCTTCGACGGTCGCACAGGACACAGAGAAAGGAGAATCGACATGAGACTGGCTGCCCAGGCAAAAGGGGGGTACTACCCGACTCCCGAGCGGGTCGTCGACCTGATCGCCGACCTGATTCACACCCCATCCGGCTACTACTATCGGGAGCGGGAGACGGTGCGCATCCTGGACCCCTGCTGCGGGGCCGGCGACGCGCTCCAGAGGCTGGCCGAGCGCCTCGACCGGCCCGAATCGATCTCCATCGAGACCTACGGTGTGGAGCTGCACCGGGACAGGGCCGAAGAGGCCGAGGGGCGGCTCACCCGAACGCTGGCCTCCGACCTGTTCGCCACCTCGATAGCCAACGGGGCCTTCGGCCTGCTGCTCCTGAACCCGCCATACGACTGGGACTCGGAGGACAAGCGCGTCGAGCACGCCTTCCTGACCCAGACGACGCGATACCTGGCCGAGAACGGACTGCTGGTCTTCATCGTTCCCCGACAGCGCCTCGGAGTCTCGGCCCGCTACCTGTCCACCCACTACGGGCGGATGCAGTGCTGGGCGTTCCCCGACCCGGAGCGGGAGGCCTTCGACCAGGTCGTGCTGTTCGGTTACCGGAAGACGGACCCCGTCCCCGACCCCCACGCCGAAGGGATGGTGATGGAGTGGTCGATGGGCCAGCCGGAAACCCTGCATTCGACCCGCTACACGGAGTTCAGCCCGGCCACGTCGCCCAGCGGCGACATCCTGTTCACGACCCGCACCGTCGATCCCGTCGCGGCCGCTGCCGAGGCGCGCCGGTCGGGGCTGTGGACGAACACGGACATCACCGACAGCCTCTGGCCCGCCGGGGACGCCCGCACCCGCCCGCTGATGCCCCTTCGCAGGGGCCACATAGCGATGCTGGTGGCGGCGGGCTTCCTCAACAACCTGGCGCTGGAGGCCGGGGGCAGGCGGATGCTGGTCAAGGGCAGAACCTCAAAGGAGATGGAGCTGGTGGAGGACTCCCCGGAGAAGGAGGTCCACCGCGAGCGGCTGAACACCACGGTGGTGGCCCTCGACCTCGACAGCGGCGAGATCGCCGACATCGCAGCCTAGCCGGCCCCGCTTCACCGGGCCGCAGCGACGAGGCCTCATCACTCCCACTACAGGGAACCGGCGGGGCCTCGCACCGTTCGGACTGACCACAACACATCCCAACAGAGAAAGGAAGGCGAACCAATGCAGACACAGACCGTGATGGTCCTCGAAGACTGCTCGCGCTGCGGGCAGCCCATCGCCCCCGGCGAGCCCGCCATGCAGACCGCCTCGGTTGACCTTGACGAGTCCGGCAGGGCCGTGTCCTCGCCGGTGAAGTCCTACCACCTCAGCGGCCGGTGCTACGAGGACCACAGGGCCGCCGAGAAGGCCCGGATAGAGGCCCTGAAAGCCGCATAGAGGGCCCCCCAAGGGGCCGCCGGACGAGGCCCGCCTCCGGCGCGGCCCCGCACGATCCGAATCGACCTGGGGACGCTTCCAGGTAGCCGAGGCAGAAGCGTCCCCTCCGGGGGGCGTGGTGCGTCTCGGTTCCCGGCGTCCGCCAGAGACGCAAGGAAAGGAGACGCCGAAATGAACCTCGGAGAGTTCATCGACAAATTTAAGGACGCCATTGCACGGCGCGTGGTCGAGTCCTACCCCCCGCTCTACCGCCCCTCGGAGAACGGCGGGGTTCTCCCCCGCCTGCTCCGAAAGCCCCTGGGGGCGCAGGCCGACGCAATCAAGGGCGCGGCCCTATCCCTCGAGGCCCACCGGGGCACCACGGTGGTCGGGGAGATGGGCACAGGCAAGACATTCATCGGGGCAGCCGCAGCGTACATGGCGGGCTTCCAGAGGGTACTAATCCTCTGCCCGCCGCACCTGGTGCCCAAGTGGAAGAGAGAGGTGGAGATGACGGTGCCCGGCGCACGGGCCGTCATCGTCACGTCCATCACCGACCTGGAGATGCTGCGCTTCTCCACCGGCTCCGGCCCCCTGTTCGTGGTGATGAGCCGGGAGAGGGCCAAGCTGTCCTACCGCTGGAATGCCGCCGTCATCGAGCGGTGGGCGACGTCGAAGGGGAGGCTCATCAGGATCGAGGAGACGGGTGAGCCGTTCAAGGTCCCCTGCTGCCCGGACTGCACGGCGCAGGTGGTGGATAAGGACGGGGTGCCCCTGACCGACAGGGCCCTCAACCGCAGGAAGCACACCTGCGCCGAATGCGGCTCCCCCCTGTGGCAGGCCGACAGGTCCGGGCCCAAGCGGTACCCGCTTGCCGACTACATCAAGCACAGGATGAAGGGATTCTTCGACCTGCTCGTAACCGACGAGGTCCACGAGTACAAGGGCCGGGGTTCGGCCCAAGGCATCGCGGCAGGCATCCTCGCCGACGTGTGCCGCAAGTCCCTCAGCCTGTCCGGCACCCTCATGGGAGGGTACAGCTCGACGCTCTTTCACCTCCTATACCGGTTCTCGCCGGAGATCAGGACGGAGTTCGGGCGTTCCGACGAGGGCCGCTGGATAGAGCGGTACGGCTTCGAGGAGGTCACCGTCGGCAAGCCCGACGACGACGCCATCGAGGACGGGCGCAACAGCCGCCGCCGCAGCTACCGCAAGGTGGTGCGGGAGAGGCCGGGGCTCGTTCCCTCGGCACTGTTCCACATCATAGGGAACACGGTGTTCCTGCGCCTCTCCGACGTTGCGTCGGGGCTGCCCGACTACCACGAGCAGATCATGGTTTCCGGCATGGACTCCGAGGAGGGCGCGACGGGCTACTCCCAGCGGTCGGCCTACAACACCGTGTTCGAGGAGCTCCGCAAGGAGCTTGCGAACGCGCTCAAGGCGGGCTCCAAGCGGCTGCTGGCCACCTACCTCCAGACGCTGCTCGCCTACCCGGAGGGCTGCACCAAGGGGGAGACGGTCTTCGACCCCAGGACCGGCGACGTCATCGTCGCGGTACCGCCGCTGTCGGAGGAGAAGCTCTACCCGAAGGAGAAGGCCCTCGTCGACCTGGTGGCCGCCGAGCGGCTGGCCGGTCGCAGGGTGCTCGTCTACGCGACCCACACGGGGACGCGCGACATCACCGGGCGGATGGAGGACATCCTCACCCGGCACGGCTTCAGGACCGCGGTGATGAAGGCCGACGCCGTGGCCCCGGACCGCAGGGAGAAGTGGGTGGCGGACAGGGTGAAGCAGGGGCTGGATGTGATGATCTGCCACCCCAGGCTGGTGCAGACCGGCCTCGACCTCATCGACTTCCCGACCCTGGTCTGGTACGAGACCGATTACAGCGTGTACGTCATGAGGCAGGCGTCGCGCCGGTCGTGGCGCATCGGGCAGACCCGCCCGGTCAAGGTGGTGTTCATGTCCTACCGGAACACGCTGCAGGCCGATGCCCTGAAGCTGGTGGCCAAGAAGCTGCAGAGCTCCCTCGCCGTCGAGGGCGAGCTGCCGGAGGACGGGCTGGCGACCTACGGGGACGACGGCGAGGACGTGATGATGGCACTGGCCCGCAAGATCGTCAGCGGGGACGAGGAGGATGCCGACGACGAGACGATGGAGGAGGTCCTCGCGGCGGCCAGAGACGCCGAGGTCAGCGCCGAAGAGTACCTGGTTGACGACGGCTGGAAGGCCGTCGAGGTGGAGCCGGAGCCGGTCGAGGCGAACGGAAACGGGCGCCACGCCAACGGCCACGACTACCCCTTCGGCATCGGGCCGGCGGTCGAGTTGGCGCCGGTCAACGGCCACGCCCCAAACGGCAACGGGAACGGCCATGCGCCCGCCCCGGTGAACGGCAACGGCCACCACGACGACGAGGCCGAGGAGCCGCAGCAGTCGCTCTTCTCCTGGGCCGAGTTCATGGCCGAGCCGGTCAAGCCGAAGCGCCGCAACGGGAAGCTCCAGCCCGCATCCCTCTCGATGTTCGAGTGGGCGATGGAGCAGGAACGGGAGAGGGAGCCGGTCGGCGCGGGACGCTAGACCGCAGGAATACGGGAGGGGGCCGTCACCAATGGAGGGGCGGCCCCTCGCAAACGGAAACGGAACCAGCACACACGCAAAGGAGAAGAACGATGGCAAGGATTTTCGTGTACGACGGCCGCGAGTTCCCGGATCCCGACGGTGGGATGACCGTCGACGAGGTGAAGGCGACTTTGTCCGATTTCTACGGCGAGATCGCCAACGCTTCGGTGAAGGAGACCAAGAGGGGAGAGGACACCGTCTACGAGTTCCAGAGGCGGGTGGGCACCAAGGGCGCCCACGCCCGGAACCCCAGCTAGGAGGGCATCCGATGGACACCCGGACATTCGCGGGTCTGCTGGCGGCGACGCCGCCGACGGACCTCAAGATCATCGAGCTCACGGCGGAGCTCACACGGCCCGACGGCGGGCTCGACCTGGACGCCGCGGCCGCACGGCAGAAGGATGTCGAAATGGCCTGCGCCCAAGCGCAGGACTACGCCTCGGCCACCGGGCGGCTGCTGGAGGCGCTGCGATGGAAGCTGCGGCCCCGGCGCTCCTGAGCGGTCTCGCCGAAAAGCTCCTGCGGCGTCCGCCGTCGCTGCGGGAGCTCGCCACCATCGTCGGTTACGCCGACGACTACGCATGGTTCGTTGGCCTGGCGCGCCGCCTCTTCCCCAACGAGGCGGAGGCGGCGCTCTCGGCCCCCGACGTGCGCCAAAGGGTCGTAGGCTTCGCCAACCTCTTCGCCGAGCGCCACTTCCCCCTGTACAGCCCGTTTATAGAGTTCTGGATTGACTGCCGCGAGGAGGAGCCACCCTGGTCCTGGATGCGCAGGGGCATCCCCTTCGACCTGATGGGCTTCGGCTACGACGGCCAGCACGAGCTGTGGCACGGCTACCGCGAGGGCTTTTCTGCGCTCGTTCTGCCGGTCCGGCCGGCCGACGATTTCTTCGACGGCCCCGACGGGATACGCACGGCATGGCTGGAGTGTGCCGCACAGCGCATCCCGCAATCGACCCTGACCCGGATTCCGGAGGGCGGGATACCGCTGGAGGACCTGACCGGGGCGCTCAAGGGGACGAGGTTCGAGGGCGCGGCGCAGGCCGCCGCCTGGGTCTGCGCCCAGACCGGGAACTTCTTTCTCGACAATTGCTACGAGGATGGCTCGTTCGACGGGTTCTGCGACCCCTGGGATGACGACATCATCGCCGAGGGCACCAAGGAGTGGCGCAGGGCTAAGGCGCTCATGGACTCGGTCTCCAAACTGGCCGACTGGCTGGAGGAGGACCTCCCGGGCCGGTTCGCCGAGATGCTCGACACCATCCTGCCGCTGCTGCCCGAACGACAACAAGACAAGGAGGAAAGCGACCATGACCAGTGAAGTCGAAAAGACGGAGTGGTCCCTGCCGGGCCCTGCGGACGCCGCCAGGGACGACCTGAGGATTCAGATGGAGGTCTACGGGGAGACCATCCTGATGCGTGGCTTCGACGGCGAGTCGACCTGGGTCAGGACCGTCTCGGCCGACGAGATCGCGGGCGTGTTCATCGAGCACCTGGGGTTCTCCTCGGGACTCCTCCCCCAGGAGACCCTGTGGTGGGGCCAGGGCGAGACCGGACAGGTGGTGGCCCTCTGGCGGCCGCCGCAGGTGTGGCCCGTCGCCCTGCAACGGGAGGCGTTCAAGCCGCCCACACGGCTCCGCATTCCCATGCCGGGGCTGGTCTTCGTCTGCTCGCCGGCACGGGCCCCCTGGGTCTACGCGGCCCAGGAGCGGCCGGGCGACCCCGACGACGGGCTCTACCGGATGCCCGCATTCAACGTCTTCGCAGACGGCAGGGTCTGCCCCGGCAGCCACAGGTTCCCCGAGGAGGTGGGGCAGATACCGGAGTCATTCTTCCAGTCCTTCTTCTCGCTCACCGGGGACACCCGCGAGCGGTCGAAGAAACACCCCGACAACCTGCAGGCGCTATGGGAGGAGCTCGATGGAAAGACAGAATACCCGACAGAGGACCTTGTTCCCCAGTGCACGGTGGCCCGCGCCATGGCGGTCTCCGAAGGAAGACTCGGCTTCCGCCACCACTAGCAGCGGGCTTCCCGCCAACGACAAGCCGGGGCCGGTCGGCTACCTCGTCAATCGCAGGGAGGGGCTGGCCGGAACCCAGGGAATCGGGTTCGACTACGTTCTCGGATCGGGCGGTCTCTACGTCCAGTCCGAGAGCGCCCACCTCAAGGCGCGGGTAGCTGTCGCGCCCTGCGAGGTGCGGGGGCTCGCTCCCGTGGTAGAGAAGGTGGAACTTGTCCACGGCCCGATCCCGGCGGGTCTGCTTGAGGCGGGACTGCGCTGGTTCGAGGACGACCCGGACACCGAGCGGTTCTTCGCCGTGCGCTGGGACGGTCGCTCCTACCGGCCGGTGGTGCCCCCGCAGGTCGGGACCGCAACGTCGCTCGAGTACGCGCCGCCACCGGGGGTGGTCGCGGAGTTCCACTCCCACGGACGCTCCCGCGCCTTCTTCTCGAAGACCGACGACGCGGATGAGCAGGGGTTCAGGATCTACGGCGTCGCCGGACGCCTCGACACCGTCCGGCCCGAGCTGAGCCTCAGGGTCGGCGTCTACGGCCACTTCGCCCCGGTCGAGTGGTCGCAGGTCTTCGACGGCCCGCACCCCGGCCTCCGGCTGCTGGCCGACGAGCCTGAAACGGTCGATCTCGACTGAGAAAGGAGATATACGAACAATGGCATACCACCTGGACAACTCCTTCCTGTTGGACAACCCCTGGATAACGGTGGTCGGCTGCGGGGGCACGGGCGGCTTCGTCGCCGAGGGCCTCTGCCGCCTCTTCCAGGGGCGGGAGGCCACCATCGTCCTGGTCGACCACGACCGGGTGGAGCCCCACAACCTGCTCCGCCAGAATTTTTACAAAGACGACGTGGGCAGGTTCAAGAGTGAGGCCTTAGCGGACAGGCTGGCGAGGGCCTACGGCCGACCGGTCGGCTACTCTGTCTACCCCTTCCGGGAGTACGACGAGTCCCGCTCCAACGGGCATGGCTACCCCGGCCTGCCCGCCTACGGCGAGAGCCTCATCATCGGCTGCGCCGACAACGCCGCCGCGCGACGGGCCATGGCGGAGTGCCTGCCGGGACACCCTTCCCGCTGGCTCATCGACGCGGGCAACGACACCAACTGGGGACAGGTGCTCATCGGCAACGTCGCCGGCAGGATGGACTGGGACGAGACCGCCTTCGTGGAGGAGACCTGCCACCTGGCCCCCGCGCCCACGCTCCAGCGGCCCGACCTGCTGACGGCGGTGTCGACAAGGCCGCCCGACGTCGACTGCGCCGCGGCCCTCGACCTCACCGACCAGGACCCGACCATCAACCAGATGATGGCCTCCCTGGTCTTACAGGTGGTGCGCCGCATGGTGGCGGGCAACTGCCTATTCATGGCCCTCTACCTGGACATGGACCTGGGTACGGTCACGCCCACCTACGTCACCCCCGAGGCGGTGGCGCGAACGCTGGAAGTAGACGCCGAGTAGCTGGTGGAAACGAACGCACCGGAAAGCAGGAGGAGAGGGGAAACCATGTCAGACGAGAAGGGAACGACCACCAAGACCGCGACCATGTGGCAGGACCGCAACAGCGGCCTGCGCAGGCACAAGCTGATGACGAAGGAGCTCGGGGAGAAGATCCCCGCCCTCTACGCCAACGAGAACGTGGAGGACTACGACTCCGTCCTCGCGCACGTGAAGCTGTTCACCCCGTTCAGCAACTGGACCTGGTTCGTAACGGAGTGGAACGCCGAGACCGGTGAGTGCTTCGGCCTCGTCGAGGGGTTGGAGACGGAGCTGGGGTACTTCGACCTGACGGAACTCTCAGAAGTAACCGTGCTGGGCGGCGTCCCCGCCGTGGAACGCGACCTGTACTGGAAGCCCCAGACCCTCGGCGAGATCAGGGGACGGGTGCGGAAGGCGGCCTAGTGGCCTGCCAGGGGCGGGAGCTGGAGGAACACACCTATATAAGGAAAGGAGAGAGACATGCCTGAGGAAGTCGGAACGGAGACGACCCGGACGGACGCGCCGGGCGCAGATGAGAGTCTCTCCGGCGGCGCGGCGGATGAGAGTCCCGCCTCCACCGCCGGTGAGCAGGACTCCAAGGAGGAGACGTCACGGGAGCAACAGGGCTCGGGTGACGCCGGGGAGCAGGAGACCGGCGAGGAGAAATCGCCGACGCAGGACGACGACGGGGACGAGTCCGCACCGCCGGAGGACCTGAAGGTCGTCGTGTCCATCAAGGGCGGCAGAACCACCGTCGGAGTGCAGCAGCCCTCGTCCGATCCGCACATCGAGTCCTTCATCGACCGCGACCTGACCGGGCTGACCGGGGAGCTCCCGGCCGTGATCGAGAGGGCCAGGACCGGATGGCAGGAATCGTCGAAGCATCCCGCCTACCAGCGGCCCGACCCGCCGGCCGGGCGGCGGAACCGGCGGGGCCAGGGGGCGGCGCAGGCCTCAAACGCCGGTGCAGAGACGGAGCAGGCGCACCAGCAGACGCTGAAGCTGTTCTAGAGGCCGGTCGGCGTCAGTACGCTGGCCGCGAACTACGGGAGGGGTCGTCGCCTGATGAGCGACGGCCCCTCCCGCCCACACCCATATGTGTGGGTTTTCTGCGTTTGAGGGAACCCGCGGCCCATGTGTACAGGCCTTTTTCATTTTAGAAAGGAGAAGCATCGATGAGAACCACAGACCATGGAGAATTCAAGGTGAGGACGGAGACCGATTGGAGGTACGCTGTGAACGAGATGCACCTGTTTGACGAGGGTGCCAGAGAAGAGGGTGTCTTCTGCGAGGGCGACGCGGCAATCGACTACCGGCGGAGCGTGAGGGAGTACCTGAAGGACCGGCTGCACGATGTCCCGGTCGGGCCCGTCTGCGAATGCTGCAAGATCCCCGCTCCGCAGTTCGCTATGGAGTTGGCCCAGGACATGGAGGCGGAAGGCCTCCTGGACGAGGCGGAGGACTATCGCCAGCTCGCTCGGACGCTCCTGGAGGAGACCGGCCGGAACGGGCAGGACCGCTAGGAGACGGGCCCCGTCATCGATATGTGGGGGTTTTTCGCGTTTCCGCACGCTGCGGCCGTGCGCGGCATTGCCGTTTCACAGGGAGTCCGGCCCGGCTCATCCATTGGAGACCCCGTCCCGCTCGGCCATGTATGCATTCCTTCTTGCGTTTCAGGCCCCCGACCCCCGGCGCCGGGGGCCTCAGTCGACCAGTAGGTGGAGCAGTCCCAGGCTTTCGGCCAACTCGTGGAGCGCCCTCAGTTGCCGGTAGTTGGGCCGGACTCCCGCCCTGCGCCAGCGCCTCACGGTTATGGGAGCGACGCCGATGCGACGGGCGATCTCGGCCCAAGAAGGGCCAGATGCGTGCTTGAACCACTCCAGGCGCTGCGGGAAGTCGTCGGGGACGGGATGGGCTCTTCTGTTGTGGCGAACGCGCTGTCGCGGCACGGCGCAGTGCCTCCAGTTGCATGGCCGGCTGCTCCCTCTTCCATGGCAGCGGGGAACCCTGCCCGCCGGTCCGTCACAGGCCCGCGGGCTGAAGGGCGAATCGCCCGTCCAGCCCAGTCTCCGACACGCCTCTCACGCGGGTGACGGCTGTCGTACAGGCCGGGAGGGCCTAGCCGTCCGGCTCCGGGACTCTCAGCTATCACCCGTCTGAGAGTCGCCAACGGTCAGGACCGTTATCACGGGGGGGTCGTCCTCGTCGGTGACGTTGATGGTTACCACGATGCTGTCGGCGGCCCCGAACGGGTCGGTGGCCGTAACCACCACCGTGTAGGCGTTCCTGGCCTCGTAGTTCAGAGGAGCCCTGGTCCTCAGCTGGCCGTCTCTCCTCGTAATGCGGAAGAATGCGGCGTCCGCGCCGCCCAGGGTGTAGATCAGCAGGTCACCGTCATCGTCGTGCGCGCTAACCGGCGACCCGATGTTCCGCCCCGCCTCCGTATTCTCGGGAACGGTCCGGCTCGCCGTGTCCGACTGGTCTCCTGCGGTGAGGAAGTCCTGGTCGGGGAACACAGGCGCGGCATTTACGAAACCGCGGTCCGGTACCGGAGTGTCCGCAGGTCTTCTCCCCCTTACTGGAACCTCCAAGACCCCCGTAGCTCTCAATTCGGTCTCATCCAGATTGTCCGTGTAGACCGCCGTCGCTCGCAGGCACATTCCCACGTCTGCTGGTTTTGGGAGGTAGATCGCCGACGACGCGTCTCCTATAAGCGTCCAGTCTCCATCAGCGTTGATGTCCTCGCACCTGGCAGATGGGGCGAGATCACCATCCACGCTCCGTTCCCACACCCAGCGGATTATGGCCACTCCCCCGTCCGGATCGCTGAGCGTGGCTACAATCTCTATACCCACCTGTGGCTGCCTCTGTGACAGTTGCACTTCCCCTACGTCGTGCGTGTTCACGACCTCGATGGTCACATTCAGAGTGGCTGATTGTCTCCGGGGACCCTCTCCCGAGTGGGCGACAACGGTTATTGAGTATGATTCCCTCTCTTCGAAGTCGGGCTTACGGCCTGCCTTGAAGCTCAGCACGCCTTCACTATCGAATTCGAAGTACTTTCCGTCGTCACCGGACACCGAGTAGGTGTAGGAGGTGTCGTCGTAGCCTTCTGGACCGCCGATGCTGCCGTCCTCGTCGGTCACGGCGTAAGTGTTGGAATTGACCGGGGTGGTGCCGTCCTCAAGGGTAATGACTGCCGGGTCGTCATTCTCCCTGACTCTCAGCGCCGTCGGAGCATCCTCGTCGAACGCGGGGGCTTCATTCACCTCGGTGACCTTGACGATGACATTCACCGTAGCCGAGGCCGTTGACGGATCGCTCACCCTAACTCGCAGAACGTACTCGCTGTTGTCTGGTTCGCCGGCATCCTCGCCTTCGGGTAGCTCTGGGCTCCCGGTGAGAGGGGCAGCGTCCTCGTCCACTCGCTCGCCTGCATCTGCACCCAAGCGCTCACGGACCCTGAGCTGACCGGAGACGCTGTCGATGGTGAACCGAACGTGGCCGTCTTCATCCTCTAGGTCGGGCGTGTCCAGCAACTCGTAGAACAGTACGTCCTCGTCGGCGTCGGCAGCCGTTATCGGCTCGCCTACGCTAGTTCCCACCGCCGAGTTCTCGGCCACCGCGCGGGTCACCTCGACATAGGAGGTGGTCTCATCCTCGTCCTGATCGGCGAAGGAAGGAGCGGCGTTGTGCGCCGTCCTGGCCTCCACGCGATAGGCGCTCACCGCTGAGACCGTCTTGTCCGAACCGAATCTGTCGGAGTAGGTCACCTTCGCACGCAGGTACATATCCACATCGTCTAGTGTCGGGCTTCGTCTGGGGGATGTTGCCCCCTCAATGTCTGTCCAGGTCGTCCCTTCTGTGGAGCTCGACCACTGCCATCTCATGGCCGTAACCCCTTCGTCCTCGTCCCCTAGACTGGCGTGGAGAGTCCGGTCAACCTGTGGCTGTAGCCTACTGATACTCACCGTCCCGGCCTCGTCCACGTCAGTGACCGTAACGGCCACGTTGTGAGTCCCGTCGGCGGCTTCGATTGTTACCCTGTAGACGTTCCTCTCCGACAGCGGCGCTCCCTCCACCGCGGACTGCGGGTCCTCGTAGTCGGGAGCCTCCCTGAATGCCAGTACGCCGCCACGAATGGTGAAGAGGTCGTGATCGCGGCCACTCAGTGACCACCTTATGGGGTCTCCGTCCTGATCGCGGGCGCTGAAGTCAGCCACCGGGTCCACGCCGTTCTCGACAAAGTTCACCAAGGTTCTCCCGGTTATCTCCGCCGGTTCGTCCACGTCGTTGACCCTGATAGTCACCCGTATGCTCTCCGAGGCGCCGGACGGATCGGTGGCGGTAACGATCACCGTGTGGCTTCTGCTGGTCTCGTAGTCCAGTGGAGCTCTCGTCTTCAGCTGACCGTCGTTCCTCGATATGCTGAAAGAACCGGCGTCCGCACCTCCCAGGGTGTACATCACGAGTTCTCCGTCATCGTCATGGGCGCTGACGGGCGCTCCGATGTCGTATCCAGCCTCCCTATCCTCGGCGACCCTGCGGCTGGTGCTGGACGCGTTGCCAACGAAGTGCGGTGCGGCGTTGGAGGGACTCCTCGCCTGCACGGGGGCTTCCGTAGTCCCGGTTTCCCGCTCGTCGTCGTCGCTCGCCGGGTTGTCTATGTTGTCCGTGTAGGTCGCGGTGGCACGCAGGCACCTCCCCACATCGGACTGTCTCGGTGTGTAGGCCGCCGACGTGGCCCCGTCTATCCGTGTCCAGCCTCCAACCACATTGAGGACCGGTGTGCCAGGATCATCCCGGCACTCAGCCGACGGGGTGCCGTCCTGGTCAACGGTGATTTCAGAGGACTGCTCCCATATCCACCTACTTGTTCTCACTCCACCGTCGGGATCGTTGGCCACGGCTAATACCGCGGTGCCCACCTGGGGTTCCCTCTGGGACAGGACCACTTCACCGGAGTCTTCTCCGTTCACCACCTCGATGGTCACATCCAGGGCGACATTCAGCCTGCGCGGTCCCTCACCGGAGCGGGCCACGATGGTTATCGAGTAGGAGCTCTGCTCTTCGTAGTCGATCTCATGGTCTGCCCTGAAGCTAAGGACGCCATCGCTGGCGAAGGCAAGGACATCGCCGTCGGGACCGGACACCGAGTATGTGTAGGAAGTGTCATCGTAGGGGTGGGGTCCGGCGAGAATTCCGTCCTCGTCGGCTACGGCGAAGGTCTCGGACCCTAGAGGGGTTTCCCCGTCTTCTAGTGTGATCACCGGCGGGTCCGCGTGCTCCCTGACTTTCAGAAGTGTCGGGGCGTCCTCATTTACGAAGTGAGGAGCCTCGTTTACGTCGGCTATCGCAACAATCACATTGACCGTTGCAGACGCGGTTGAGGGGTCGCTCACCTTCACACGCAAAACGTACTCGCCGTTTCCGGCATCGTCAGCGTCTTCCTCCTGAGGCAACGCGGGGTCGCCTCTGAGAGCCGTCGAGTCCTCGTCCTCGCGCTCCCCCTCGTCCGCACCTAGACTCTTTGCCACCACAATCTGGCCGGTCGCGTTGTTGATAGTGAACCGTGCACGACCATTCTGGTCTTGTAGGTCAGGCGTAACCAGCAGTTCGTAGAATAGAATGTCGTGGTCGGCATCCATCGCCGAAACCGGACTGCCAATATTCGTGCCCGCGCCCGTGTTCTCGACCACAGATCTGAAGACATCTATATAGGGAGTGTCTTCAATTTCGTCCTGGTCGGTAAAGGAAGGAGCGGAATTGGACAGGGTTTTGGGCTCGACAGTGTTGGCGCTTACGGCTGAGGCGGTCTTGCCCGAGCCGAACTTGTCGGAGTAGGTGACCGTCGCACGCAGGTACATGCCCACGTCGTCCGGGGCAGGGCTCCGCCTCGGTGAAGTCGCTCCCTTGATGTCCGTCCATGTCGTCAGGTCCTCAGACCTCGCCCACTGCCACGTCTGTGCCGATACCCCATCGTCCTCGTCCGACAGGATGGCCCCGAGCGGCCTGGATACCTGCGGCTGAGGCCTGTCTATGGTCACTCTTCCCACCTCGTCCACATCGGTGACTGTCACCGCCACATCGTGCGTGCCGCCGGAAGCCTCGATGGTCACCTTGTACACGTTCCTCGCCGCCCATGCCCCGCCAGCCGCCGAATGCGGCTCCTCGTAATCCGGAGGTTCCTTGAATCTCAAGACTCCACCTTCGATGGTGAACCTGTCGGCGTCGGGACCGCCCAGAGACCATCTGATGGTGTCTCCGTCCTGGTCGTAGGCCCTGAACCATCCAACCGGAGAAGTGCCGTTCTCTGCGAACTCTATTGATGAGTCAACCGATTGTGCATATGCCAGACGGCTCACTGGACCGTCAGAGATGATGCTGGCGAGCAGAATGCCGGCGAACCCCATGACGAGGGCCGAGACCAGGGGCCTTCCATGCGGGGTCCTTTCGAGACGCAGATGCCGCCGGAAGCGGAGGGATCGCGTGATCCCCGGGGCCCTCGGAGCCGCCGAGAACCAGGAGCGACACTCCAAGACCATTCCTGTTATTGCTGACCAGGGAGAGCCGATCTCCGGATTGTTCTCGGTCGTGACCACTTGCAGAATAGAGCCGAGTGCTGATCTGACCACGTCATCGACGTGACCGTCGCAGCCGGCACTTACGCAGGTGTGGCTCTCCCCGCCCGGGACAGTCCCGGCTTCTCCTTGATTCCCTTGAAGTGCCCTCGGAGACCGTCGGAGGCGACGCAGTTTCTTATTGTGGTGTGAATGCACTGTGGCGGCATCGAAATGGTTCTTTGTATGCTTGGGCGGTACCCTTCCCCTGGGCCCTGGGGGAGCCCCCACCAATCGATCACCGGGAAGACTCCCAGACGGAGCTAGTAGCCGGACGCTCACTCAGCTGGGTCACCTAGTGAGTGGACAGAGTCTTCTAGGTAAGCGTCCAACTTATCGCCAAGGGTTACGGAATCATGCGGACCTTTCTTTGTTGATTCATAGGAGCACCGTTTCGCGATCCTGCACTCAGCCTCCAGACTCGTCGTGGTGCCAGCCGGAGCCGAAAACCAGCCCGTCGTGCTCCACAAGCCAGAAGTGCTTGTCCTCGACCTCCCCGGTGGCGGGATTCACGTCCTCGTGATTCACCCACACGCCCTCCTCGGTGGCCCTGAAGGACCCGTCGTCAAGCATCTCTTGCAGGTGAGGGGCGAAGTCCTCGGAGTTATAGTGACCCAGAATCTCGCCCTCGGGAGTCGCGATGAAGACGTACCACTGGGCGTCAACATTGTCCGGGTCACTGTAGTAGGCCAGGGTCGGTTCCAGCCCAGCGGCGCGGTAGCGGTCGATGGCCTCGTCCACCACGAACTTGGTGTACTCGTCGGCGGAGATGTGCCAACCGGAGGCGAACAGCAACCCATCGTGTCTCACCACCCAGACGTGTTTGTACTCCAACGCGCCGGTGTGGTCGTCGCCGATGCCCCCGCCCTCAGGGTTCTGGTAGACGTAAGAGACCCACTTACCTTCCTCGGTGGCGGAGAGCATGTCCGGCCCGAAGTTGTACCCGGTGGCGTCAATGCTCACCCAACCCTTCAGGTCCAGCCCGAGGCGGTGGGCGTCGGGGTGCCCGATGACGAGATCGTTCTCGTCGATGATGAACACGTACCACTGGCCGTCGACGCTCTCCTCCCGGTTGTAGTAGGCGAGGGTAGCTTCCAGGCCCTGGGTCTCGTAGTGGCTGATTGCGTTGTCGACGAAGAACTTGGTGTACTCGGCAGGGGCCGACTTGGGCGGGATAGACGCCACGACGCCGCGGGCTATCTGTTCGGCCTCGGCAGGGGTAATGCCTGGCTGTGGCTTCGAGATAGCCGCTATAGCAGCACTGACTAACTCTTCTACCTCTCTCTTGGATAGTCCCGAGTCCGGCTCAGGCATGTCCGCCAACGCCTTGCGAACGGCCTCTTCCACGTCCTCCGACGTAAGTCCTGGTTCAGGTTGAGGCGGCGTAGGGACCTCGGCCATCTCCTCACGTACTATCTCCTCTACCTCGGCGCGAGACAGTCCTTCGTCTCCACAGCCCGCCAGGAGAAAGATGACGAGAACGGTCAATACCAATGGAAACAGCAGGCTCAGGCTTCGGCAATTCAACAGGCTGACTGACTGCTCCATTGGGCTCTCTCTCTACAACCCGCCCAATACCACCGCCGACGTTCCCGCGCTGGTCACCGATTCATCGCTGCCCCCGTCATCCGTGAAGCTCACCCGCACTTTGATGACCTTGCCGTTGTCGGATGACTGGACCGTGTAGGTGGAACTCGCCGCCCCGTCTATTTCGGCGTCGTCTGCCAGCCACTGGTAGCTGTAGCTCACACTTGTGAGGCCGTCGGGGTCGGAGATATCGGACGTGTCGGCCGTGAGGGTCTGTCCCACCTGGGCGGTTCCGGTGATCGTGGGAGCACCGGTTGCCGGACTGTTGTGAACGATGTTGAGCTTCACGAAGAGATTCTGCACCGGGCCGCCAATCGAGGAGTAGACCGTCCCGTCTATATCGTGGCTACCGCTTCCCAACGCCCTGCCGAGAAGGTCGCTGTCCCCATTTTCCCCGTAGAGTGAATAGGGAGCGGTGTTGTCAGATCGGGTAAATTCGCCGTAGTCAAAGTCCCAGGAGATGCTTCCCAACTCTGCGCCGTCCGCCAGTTCCGCACGGATCGAGTAGCTGCCGTTGGCGTCCAGTACTATCGGCTGGGAATCATCGCAGTTCACCGTTTGCACGTCCGACTGGTCGGATGTGTCCACCAACGTCAGGCCCACAACGGGGCCCGGTACAATCGCCGTTCGTGCGCTGTCGATGGTCTCATAGTCCCCACCTTCGTCATAAAAGCCCACTTCAACCCAGATCGCCGAACCAACGGATTGCCAGGGGATTACAAGCTTCTTCCGCTCCTCATTAGCCCACGCGATAGGGGCATTCTCATAGACGTGGGACGTCAGGACAGCCCGACCGCAATCGCCCTTCCAATCCAATTGCCATGTGCCTCCTCCTGGCAAGGTGGCGATACCGTCGGCATCTGCGATAGATGACATATCCGCCGTAAGCGTCTCTCCCACCTCGGCCGTGCCGCTGATGGTGGGTGTACCCGTTGCGGGCGAGTTCGCAGCGCGGGTAACGGTCACGGTATATGTCTGGGTAGTGTTTCCGTCTTCGGCGGTAACCTCAACGGTGATGACGTTGCTTCCCACGCTCAGCGAAACCTCGCCGTCGGAGTCTTCAGTGCCGTCGAGCTCTACCACGTAGGTGGCCCCGGACTGGTTTGCGGTGGGGGTGACGGTGGTCTTCCTCACGCGATTTGCTACGCTGGCCGTGTAGGTAGTAGTGCTCGATGCGAAGGTGCCGAAGTTCACGTCGCTCAACGTCAGGGCACTAAGAGTGGCGTCGCTGCTCTGGCTCTGAGCTAAGACCGTTGGGGTCAGGCCAATCACCGCCACCGCAAGCGTGATGGCCGTCCCCAAGAGCCCGAGTCGTCGTGCAATGGTCATCATAGTCCGCCCAACACCACTGCCGACGTTCCCGCGCTGGTCAATGACTCCTCGTTGTTCGCGTCGTCGGTGAAGGTCACTCGCACCTTGATGACCTTTCCGTTGTCTGTTGACTGGACCGTGTAGGTGGAACTCGTCGCTCCGTCGATTTCTGCGTCGTCGGCCAGCCACTGGTAGCCGTAGCTCACATTTGTGAGGCCGTCTGAGTCGGAGATTCCGGATGTGCTTGCCGTCAGGGTCTGTCCCACCTGGGCCGTACCGCTGATCGTCGGCGCTCCGGCGGCGGCGGTGTTTTCCTGGACGGTGACCGTCACCGACGACGAACAGTTGTTGGTCGTATCGGATTCACCAGTAACCGAGTCCACACACGCTCCGTAGTAGTACGTCCCGACCGTCGATGGCGCCGTCAGGTCGATAGACTCGCTCGATTGAGACACATCAGACCCCCACGACCCGTAGAGCAGCCCGGTCACCTTATCGGTACCTACTTCCGTGTCTGCCGTCGTGATTGTTGCGTCAGTGGACCGGTAGTAGCGGAGTGTAGTCGGCGCAGATTGCCAGTCACCCGAGTTGGCCACAGTTGCTGACAGCGTGAACGTCGCTCCAGTCTCCAGGGTCGCATCGTCTACCGACGGCGTTTGCACCACCACCTCAGGGCGCGGCAGTGGCACCGGAACCTCAAATGACGACGAGAAGCAGTTGTCTGCCGTGTCCGTCTCGCCCGTGACTGCGTCCACGCATACCCCGTAGTTGTATGTTCCCTCCGTCGATGGCGCGGTTATGGTCACCCACTGTTTTGGTCTTGCCCCCGCTTCCAGCGAGGTCACGGCAGCGGTTGCCACTTCCGTGTCAGACGTTGTGATCGTCGTGTCCGTCGACCGGTAGATGCGCACCGTTGTGTCTCCGGACTCCGAGCCCCCCTCGTTCTCAAGCCACACTTGAATGCGGAATGTCCCGCCCTCGCGAGGGGTCTCAAGGTCCATGGCAAGTTCCATGCCTCGCACATCCAAGTCCGGACGATTCTTGACGGTAACCGTCACCGACGCCGAGCAGTTGTCCGTCGTGTCCGATTCCCCGGTCACAGAATCCACGCACGCGCCGTAGTAGTACGTGCCCGCGGTAGACGGCGCGGTTAAATCAATTGACAGATCGCTGGTGCCCGCCGCCGCAAGCGCACCGACCGAATCGGTACCCAACGCCGTGTCCGACGTTGAGATCGTCGCATCCGTCGAGCGGTAGTAGCGGAGCGTCGTCGCGGCGGACCCGCCATCACCAGCGTTGGTCACCGTGGCCGACAGCGTGAAGGACGCCCCTGTGAAGGGGCTCGAATCGTCCACCGTCGGCGTTCCCACTTCCAGATCGGGAGTTGAGTTGGCGTGAACGGGCACATTCGAGGTCACCACTACCACCGCCAGCGCCAAGACTGCGCCAAGCGTGATGGCCGTCCCCAAGAGCCCGAGTCGTCGTGCAATGGTCATCATAGTCCGCCCAACACCACTGCCGACGTTCCCGCGCTGGTCAGCGATTCGCTAAAGCCCCTGTCGTCGGTGAAGGTGACACGCACCTTGATGACCTTGCCGTTGTCGGATGACTGAAGCGTGTAGGTGGAACTCGTGGCCCCGTCTATTTCGGCGTCGTCTGCCAGCCACTGGTAGCTGTAGGTCACGTTGTCCCAGCCGTCGGCGTCAGAGATTCCGGCCGTGCTTGCCGTGAGTGTCTGTCCCACCTGGGCGGTTCCAGTGATCGTGGGAGCGCCGGTTGCCGGAGTATTCGCGAACCCGCGTTTGACCGTCAAAGTGTAGAGTCGGAAGTAGGTTTCATCCGCGGCAGTGACCTTTATCGTGATGATGTTCACGCCCTCAGCGAGTTGGACCGTACCGTCGGAATCAGTCACCCCTCCTATCTTGATGACGTAGCTAGCATCCGACTGGTTCAACGTGGGCGTAACTGTCGTCTCCGAGACGCTATTTGGAACCGTGGCCTTATAACCTTGATCTTCACGCCAGAATGATGAATTGGTGCTGGATTCATTCAGGAAATCCTCCGCACCTGTCAGCGTCAGGTTGCTGAGCGTGGCGTCCGCTTGCGCGGCATTCGACGAACTACTGAATATGGAGTACCTGGGGATTCGCACTATCACAGATGACTCTATTACGATTGAGCCCTCACTGTCAGAGAGCCTCAGCGTGTACTTGTACAGCGCGCCCGACATCACGGAGGCACCCGTACCAATAAACGAGGAACTGCCACCCATGTCAGTATCCGAGGTGAAGCGAGGACCGGAGCCTAACGACACAAAGTCTTCGCCATCGTGCTTGTACCTCTCCGTCTGTCTCCCGAAAATGCCCCGATTCTCTGGAACTTTGTAAAGAAGTATGGCCTGATTCGTGGATAGTTTGATGACCCGGAAGTTCAGGGGAGGCAAGTCTGTGGACAGCTCACCCGTCGTAAGATCGGACGCCGAAGCGCGATTGACCGTGATGGTGTACGTTCTAGTAGTTTGCCCATCCTCGGCGGTAACCTCTATGGTGATTACATTGCTGCCGACAGCCAGCGATATGACTCTGTCGTCGTCTTCGACCCCTCCGAGCTTTACGACGTAGCTCGCCCCGGAATGATTGACTGTTGCCGTGACGGTCGTCTGCGAGACGCTGTGATAGACGTTTGCCTTGTACTTGTACTTGGATATTTTAGTGAGTTCAATGCCGGAAAACTCCGGCCAACCACTCAGTTCGGCGTCGCTGCTCTGGCTCTGAGCTAATACCGTTGGGGTCAGGCCAATCACCGCCAACGCTACGCCAAACATGATGGCCGTTCCCAGGAACCCGAGTCGTCGTGCAATGGTCATCATAGTCCTCCCAACACCACCGCCGACGTTCCCGCGCTGGTCAGGGATTCATCGTAGCCAGCGTCGTCGGTGAAGGTGACCCTCACCTTTATGACCTTGCCGTTGTCGGTTGACTGGACCGTGTAGGTGGAACTCGTCGCCCCGTCGATTTCGGTGTCGTCGGCCAACCACTGGTAGATGTAGGTCACATTTGTGAGGCCGTCGGGGTCGGAGATATCGGACGTGTCGGCCGTGAGGGTCTGTCCTACCTGGGCGGTTCCGCTGATGATGGGGGCGGGGGCCACCGTCACTTGCGTGCCGGAGGATTGGCAGTTGTCCGTCGTGTTCGACTCATTCGTTACCGTGTCCACGCACACACCGTAGTAGTACGTGCCCGCCGTGGACGGAGCGGTCAGATCGATCGACTGTGCGCTGGTGCTCCCTCCGGTGATGGCCTCGACCGAGTCGGTGCCCTCCTCCGTGTCCAACGTCGTGATAGTAGAATCCGTGGAGCGGTAGTACCGCAGGGTTGTGGTCGGTGATTCCCCGGAACCGTCGTTGAGCACTCTGGCCGACAGGGTGAAGGTCTCCCCCGCTACCGGGTTGCTGTCGCTTGCCCTGGCGCGATGCACTCTCAGGTTTGGACGACCGGGCTCCGATACTACTATCGATAGATGGCCCGTACCTTCGCCATGATTGACCGTGCAGTTATTGGTTGTGTCCGTCTCATTGGCCACCGCATCCACGCATGCTCCGTAATAGTAGGTGCCGGGTGACGACGGCGCTGTGAGTTCGATCTGTTCATTGACGTAGCTCCCCGATGCCAGCGCGTCGACCGAGTCGGTGCCCAACTCCGTGTCCGACGTCGTGACTGTATCGTCCGTGTAGCGGTAATAGCGCACGGTCGTGGCCGGAGCTTGTCCGTCGCCTTCGTTCTCCACGCGCGCCGTCAATGTAAACGTTCCCCCCGGGACAAGGGGGGCTGTGTATTGCGTGCCACCCAGAATACTCAGTTCAGGATGCGAGCTGGCGTGGACGGGTGCATTCGAGGTCATCACAATTGCCAACGCCAGTGCTACCCCAAGCGTGATGACCGTCCCCAAGAGCCCGAGTCGTCGTGCAATGGTCATCATAGTCCTCCCAACACGACGGCCGACGTTCCTGCGCTGGTCAATGACTCCTCGTTGTTCGCGTCGTCGGTGAAGGTGACCCGCACCTTGATGACCTTGCCGTTGTCGGATGACTGGACCGTGTAGGTGGAACTCGTCGCCCCGGAGATTTCGGCGTCGTCTGCCAGCCACTGGTAGCTGTACGTCACGTTGGTGAGGCCGTCTGAGTCGGAGATTCCAGTCGTGATTGCCGTTAGGGTCTGGCCCACCTGTGCCGTGCCGCTTATCGTAGGCGCGCCGGTTGCGTTCTCTTCTACGTCCGTTACCGTGACCCTCACGTCATGTGTCGCCTGGTTGCCGTCGGAGTCGGATGCGTTCACGGTCACCTCATACACGTTGTCCGTGTTGGCGTCCGTGGGAGTCTCGTAGTCGGGAGGGGACTTGAAATTCAGGCCTCCGTAGTTGAATTCGTCCTTTGTGATCGAGAAGTAGTCGCTGTCGGCTCCCGTTAACGACCACGTGACGTCGACCAAGAGACCAAAGTCCGCCTCGTTGCGCTGGGCCCAGTACGGGATCCCCGAAGTGTTTAAGTTCTCGGGCCAGTCCTGGTTCGCAATCCCCAATACGGTAAGCGGTTGGCCGCTCGTCACGGTCACAGTATAGGTCTTCGTGGTGGTGTCGTCCTCGGCAGTCACAGTGACGGCGAAGACGTTGTTTCCCTCAAAGATACTGATACTTGCCGAGCGGTCAGGGGTGAAGTCATAGTTGTTTTCATAGGCCACTCTAGTGATCGTGTAGGAGGCCGCAGGATGGTTCACCGTTGCACTGACAGTGGTCTTTGACACACTGCCCGCCGCAATGGTGACTTGGTAGGAAATCGTGTCCGATGCGAACGTACCGAAGCCTATCCCGCTCAGTGTCAGACTGCTGAGGGTGGCGTCCGTGGAAGCAGGGCGAGTGACGGTCACGGTATACGCTTGTGTCGTTTGCCCGTCCTCAGCCGTGACCACTACCGTGATGACATTGTCGCTCGCAGCCAGCTGGATGACGCCATCATCATCTTCAATGCCATCAAGCTTGATTACATAGCGCGCTGAGGAATGGTTGAGTGTAGGCGTCACGGTCGTCTCTATGACTGTACTGGCGACGCTGGCTGTGTAAGAAGTGGTATCTGATGCAAATGTGCCGAAGTCCACGTCGCTCAGTGTCAGCCCGCTAAGCGTGGCGTCGTTACTCTGGCTCTGGGCCAGGACAGTTGGTGTTAGACCGAAAAGGAGCATGAGCACTCCGGCCAGCGCGGCCCATGGCAGACTTGGTCTGAGAATTCTCATTCCTTTGGCCTCGTTCATCACAGCCCGCCCAATACCACCGCTTCCGTCCCTGCACTAGTCAAAGTCTCATCGTTGCCCGCATCGTCGGTGAAGGTGACCCGCACCTTGATGACTTTGCCGTTGTCGGATGATTGGACCGTATATGAGCGACCGGTCGCCCCATCGATATTAGTGTCGTCGGCAAGCCACTGGTAGCTGTATCCCGGGGCGGATAAGCCATCCGCGTCGAAGATGCTGCTGGCCATATTTGCTGTCAGGGTCTGTCCCACCTGCGCCGTTCCACTGATGGTGGGAGCACCCGTTGCCGGAGAATTTGCGGCGCTGCGGGTCACCGTCGCGGTGTAGGACTCGGTGGTTACTCCGTCCTCGGCTGTGACCTCAATCGTGATGGTGTTGATTCCCATGGCCAGCGGGACCGTGTGGTCAGAGTATTCCACATCGCCGATCTTCACGATGTAACTTGACCCAATATGCCAAGGCTCCGGCGTCACGGTTGTCTCAGAGACGCTGGAACCGACAGTTCCCTCCCATGGAAGGTACGCAGCCTGGTTGTATGCGCCCCTGCCCACACCAAGCCCGATGTTTACGTCGCTCAACACCAGTTTGTAGAGCCTGGGGTTGGTCGAAACCGTCGCCGGGCGCTTGACGGTTACTGTGTACGTCCTGGTGCTCGTGCCGTTCTGTGCGGTGACTTCAACCGTAATGACGTTGTCGCCCACGGCCAGCGGGATGACCCCGTCATCATCTTCGACGCCGTCCAGCTTGATGACATAGCTTGCGTCGTCGTCAGAAGTCCAGACAGTGACGGTCGTCTCCGTAGTTGTGTGGGCAACATCTTCATGTTCGCTGGCTGTGTAGGTGACTGTTTCCCTGTTAAAGAGGCCGATGTCCACACCGCTCAGTGTTAGCCATCTGAGTCTCGCGTCGTTCGAGCCTGGGAATCGATAAACAAGTACTGAGTAGGTTGTGGTCGTCTGGCCATCCTCAGAAGTGACCGAGACCTTGATTTCCGTAAACCCCCCGGGGTCCAGCGGGACGATGCCGTCCGCGTACGTACCGTTTTCACTCGTGACGACGACGCTCGCATCCGGGTCCCCGAGTGAGTAGGTTACGGTCGTCTGGCTGGTTTCGAAGGGGACGGTGTCGGCGTCGTAGCTCAAGCTGCGCGGCCTGAAGGCTTCATCGGTCGTCCAATCTTCAATTTTCAGACCGCTCATCTTCAGGTCGCAGAGATTGGCGTATGAGGCATCCAGGACGGTGACGGCTACGGTGTAGGTCTGTGTCGTCTGCCCATCCTCAGCCGTCACCTCGACGGCGATGTTGTTGCAGCCCGATCGGAGATCGATCTCCCCGTCTGCATCGGTGTCGAGATCGCGTTTGATGGCGTAGGTCGCTCCCGAATGGGTGGTCGTGGGCGTCACGGTCGTCTGCGTGACAGTGCTCGCGACGCTGGCCGTGTAGGAGGTGGTTCCGGATGCAAACGTGCCGAAGTCCACGTTGCTCAGCGTCAGCCCGCTCAGGGTGGCGTCGCTGCTCTGGCTCTGGGCCAGGACCGTCGGTGTTAGTCCGATAAGGAGCACGAGCACACCGGCTAGCGCGGCCCATGGCAGATTTGATCTGAGATTTCTCATCGCTCTTGTCATGTCCTACCCCTTAGAGTTGCGTCCCAACACAGCCCACCCAAAACCACCGCCACAAGTGGCTCCCATGAACCGGTCTGTCAACCGGCACATCTCCTCAGCCTCCCCATTCGTCGTGGTGCCAGCCGGAGCCGAACAAGTACCCGTCAGACTCCTGAATCCACATCCGCAACGACTCCGAAGTAACCCAGCGGCCCTCCTCTGAAGTGGAAAAGTCCCCTGAGCCAAACATCTCCCCCATCTGCCTCCCGATCAGAGCAGGGTTCGAGTGCGCCACGATGTTCCCGCTTCCGTCCGCAATGAACGCGGCCCACTTGCCGTCAACTGTTTCAGCGCTGTTGTAGTAGTCGATGGCCGACTCCAGTCCAGCAAGAGCGCTTCCGGGGCTGGTGAAGTATGCGACCGTCGCTGCAAGGCCCCCGGAGTTGAACTTGTCAACTGCGACGGAAACCAGCTGCTTCGTGAACTCGTCGGCGTCGATGTACCAGCCGGAGGCGAACAGGAGTCCGTCGTGACGCACTACCCAGACGTTCTTTAGTTCCAGGTCGCCGAAATTCCCTGAGCCGACGCCACCACTCTCTGGGTTCTCGAACACGTAGGACACCCACCTGCCCTCAGCGGTGGCCGACAAGATCTCCGGCCCGAAGTTGTATCCGTTGGCGTCGGTGCTCACCCAGCCCTTCACGTCCAGTCCCAATCGGCTCGTGTCGGGATGCCCGATCACCATGTCGTTCTCATCAATGATGAACACGTACCACTGCCCGTCCACGCTCTCCTCGCGGTTGTAGTGGGCGAGGGTGGCGTCTATGCCCTGCGTCTTGTAGAGGCTGATGGCGTTATTTACGACGAACCTGGTGTAGTCGGCGGGGGCCGACCTAGACGGCACGGCTGTGATGGCGGCCTGCACGATCTCCTCAGCCTCATTCCGAGTAAGGCCGGGTTCTAGCTGTGGCAAGTCTGCCATCGCCTTGCGAATGGCCTCTTCCACGTCTGCCGAAGTGAGTCCCGGTTCAGGCTGTGGAGGGGCGGGGGCATCTGCCATCTCCTCACGGACTATCTCCTCGACCTCCGCACGAGACAGTCCGTCTCCACAGGCAGTCAGGAGAAAGATGAAGAGAACAGACAATGCCAATGGAGCCAGCAGGCTCAGGCTTCGGTAATTCAACGGTCTGACCGACTGTCCCATTAGGCTCCCCCTCTACAACCCGCCCATCACCACCGCCGACGTGCCCGCGCTGGTCAGCGTCTCATCGCTGCCCCCGTCATCCGTGAAGGAGACCCGCACCTTTATTACCTTGCCGTTGTCTGTTGACTGCACCGTGTAGGTGGAACCGGTCGCCCCGTCGATTTCGGTGTCGTCGGCCAGCCACTGGTAGCTGTAGGTTACGTTGGTCAGCCCGTCGTGGTCGGAGATCCCGGTCGTGCTTGCCGTGAGGGTCTGGCCCACCTGGGCAGTCCCGGCAATAGTCGGCGCACCCGTTGCCGCTGTGTTTACAACAGTCACACGAGCATCCAGCGAACAGTTATCCTCCCCTGTTACCGTCTCATTCGTCACCGCGTCCACACACGCGTAGTAGTAGTAGGTGCCAACCGTCGACGGCGCGGCCAATTCGATCGACTGTGGACTGTCGCCGGCCGACGCGATGGCGCCGACCGCGTCGGTGCCGACCTCTACGTCCGATGGCGAGATCCACAGATAAAATAAACCGCGGTAGTAGCGTAGCGTCGTCGCCTCCGACGCCAAGGCGCCAAAGTTGTGCACGGTCACCGACAGAGTGAAAGTTCCTCCAGTGGATGGGCTGTCATCGCTCACCGAAGTGTCGAACACCATCAGGTTCGGAGCGGCCTCCGGTACTTCTAGCGACTTGGTGGGCGAACAGTTGTTGGTCGTGTCGGACTCTCCGGGCACCGTGTCCACGCACGCCCCGTAGTAGTACGTGCCTGCGGTCGACGGCGCGGTCAGCTCGATACTCTGGACGCTAAGTGATCCCGCGGCAATCGCTGCGATCGCGCTGGTGCCCACCTCCGTGTCCGACGTAGTGATGGTGGTATCCGCGGAATGGTAGTACCGCACTGTCGTGGCTGTGGATGCCCCTGCACCTGGGTTGTCAACGACCGATTGCAGTGAGAATGTCGCTCCGGGGCCAAAGCCGCTGGATATGATGGACGTGAGTCGATTCGTCCTGGTCATCGACAGATCCGGCGGCAAATTCACGGTCACCGTCAACGCCGTCGAGCAGTTGTCTGACGTGTCCGACTCCCCGGTCACCGAATCCACGCACGCGCCGTAGTAGTACGTGCCCGCCGTTGACGGAGCGGTCAGATCAATCGATTGTTCGCTGGTACCCGCCGCCGCCAGTGCGCCGACCGCATCGGTGCCCAACTCCGTGTCCGACGTCGTGATCGTTGCGTCCGTTGACCGGTAGTAACGGAGGGTTGTCGCGGCCGAGTCGCCGTCGCCAGCGTTGGTCACCGTCGCCGACAGCGTGAACGATGCCCCCGTATGGGTGGTCGAGTTGTCCACCGTCGGGGTCCCCACCTCCAGATCGGGAGATGAGTTGGCGTGGACGGTCGCATTCGAGGTCATCACCACTGCCGACAGCGCCAGCATTGCCGCGAGGATGATGAAAGGCCCGAAGAGTCTTGGTCGATTCGTAGGGTTCATCTAGATTGTGTTTCCGAATTGAGACTAGTCGCAGCCCGCCCAGAACCGCCGCACGAGAGCAACCCGAGCGTGTCGTAATCAGACTCCCTGATTCTCCCTGCCGCGGTCAATTACCATATGCCCCTTTGAAAAGGGGCATGCGCACTGCCTTGAGAGGGCTTGGCCCCTTTCGGAATGGGCGTGGAATTGTTCCCAGTGCACGTGCTCTGGAATCCTGCGTCCGGCGTGACCCCTAAAGATGAGGGCTCGCGCCTCCACAGAAGGATGCGCCTAGTGCGATAGACAGGTACTCGTGCTACATCCCCACAAGGCATTTGCCTCTTGCAGACGTGCCTCCACTAGGGCTAACTTAACTGGAGTAGCGAGGAGGGCACCCCTCCCGTCCACACTATCGAGTGCCCAATACGCTCAAACCTTTAATCGGGTGGTCGAATGTCTCACGGATTCCACTATGGGCGGGTCTTGCAGATAGCAAGAAAGGCAGCCGACGCCTTCTGGGTAGACGACCGGAGGTCCAGTAAAGAGGACTCAGATGGGCTGCGGTATGTGGCAATCATTGCCGTCAGGGCGCACTGGTTCATACTCCCAGTACTGGTTTTTGAGCTGCTGTATCGCCCCTATTACGTGCACGTAGGGGTTGCCAGGTTCATACCCTTTCCGCTGCTCCTCATAGCTCTGGTCGGGTTCAATGGATACCTTCACTACCGCCTGTTGACGGTCAGGTCCATTACATGGCGCATGCTCGTGGCCCTCTGCGCCCTGGACGTGGTCCTTGTTTCGACAGCGTTGGCGTTGAGCGATGGTTTCAATCACTCCTTCCTACACCTGTTCTACTATCCCGCGCTTGCCGGACTTGCGGCGCTCTTTACTTCCTTCAGGGCTACGATGGCCTGGGTGACGATGGCGTCCGTCACTTACCTGACGATCAGCCTGATGGTCGGGGATGGCATTGATACGGAGGCGAAGGACGAGAAGGCTCTGCTTGCAAGGATAGCGATCATGTACTTGGTAGTCGCCGCAGTGAACCTGGCAACGGGGTTTGAGCGGATGAGGTGGAGGCGGGCTGTGGAGCGCGAGCGGGCGCTTCAGCGCGAACGGATCGATCTGTCTCGTGCCATTCACGACACGGCGGCTCAATCGGCCTACATGATTGGATTGGGAGTCGACACGGCAAAGGCACAACTCGGGGACGCGAATACGAAGGTGACCGCGACACTTCAGGAGACGTCCCGGCTCTCACGGTCGCTCATATGGGAGTTGAGACATCCCATTAACATGGGGAGCGTCTTCGAGGGCATGGAATTGAACAGGGCTCTCAGGTCACATGCGTCAAGCTTTACCAATGTAACGTCCGTACCTGCCAGGATGACTCACGCTGGGGTTGAGCCGGACCTGTCGATGGAGGCCAAGAGCCTGCTCTTCTCAATCGCTCACAACGCGCTCACCAACGCCTATCGCCACGCCGAGGCAACCAACGTGACGATAGCCCTGGAGTTTGGCGAGGAGCACAGCAGCCTGTCGGTATCGGACGACGGGGTAGGACTCCCCGGTGACTATGAGCAGCGCGGCAACGGCTTCGCAAATATGAACAGAGCCGCTGAGCAGCTTGGTGGGCGCCTCGTCGTGGATAAGAAGGGCGTCATGGGCGGCGCGACTGTGACCTGTGTGATTCCGCGGGCACAAGAGGGATAGGAGTATCGGATGTCGGAGGGTGAGCGCACAAAGGTAATGATCGTTGACGACCACTCGGTGGTGAGGATCGGCCTGAAGCACGTACTGGAGCAATCCGGCGAGTTTGAAGTGGTAGGACAGGCGGCGAACGGCGAGGAGGCGGTCAGGATGGCGGCCGACGTGTCGCCACAGGTGGTCGTGATGGACGTGATCATGCCGGAGAAGGATGGTGTGGAGGCATGCCGGGAGATCATGGAGTCCGCGCCCGAGACTCGCGTGGTCATGTTGACCGCCTCAACGGAGGAGGACGCCGTAGTGGAGGCCGTGGCCGCAGGCGCCACTGGATACCTTCAGAAGGAGACGGACAGGGAACGCCTGATGTCGGCCCTACGGGACGCGGTCATGGGCGAGTTCAGTGTGCCCGTCGAGGTGATTAAGCGGGCCTTCGAGGCAATACGGGGTGGTGGCAGGACTGGGGACGCCGCGGCCGCGGCCGGTCTGACCGGACGGGAGCGAGACATACTAGTCTCTTTCGCCCAGGGGATGTCCTACGCTCGGATTGCGGAGGCTAGAGGCGTCAAGCCGGTGACCGTTCGGAACGCCGTTTACGGGATTCAGCAGAAGTTGGGGATAGAAACGATGCAGGGACTGGTCCTCTGGTCCGTTAGGAATGGCCTGCTGGACAACTATTAGGCTGAAGCAGATGTTGGGGAATCTGAGTCTGGATAGGCAGAAGCGCCGCGAAGTGTCGCGGGACGCCCCAGAGGCTGCTCAGTGGACGAGCCTCTCGCCCTGGACCCGAATCTCGACGCCATCCTCGGCAAGATTGACGAGCTAGTTCGCTGCTTCGAGGCACTAGCGTAATGGCTCGCCTCCGCAAAGCGGGCCGAGGGCCAGGACCATATTCGAGGTAGGCGTGAGAGAATCCACCGTGTGGGCGCAACGGCCTCTCCGAGGGAGGACATCAGGCACCTAAAGGAGACATCTGCGATGGAACTTTCATGTCAGGACCTACAGGGTAAGTACTGGGAAGAGAATTATCGCAAATGGCATGCCACTGGCTTAGTTGCGGAATCAGCGGATAAGGACCTGGCGGGTAAGCTCTTGTCAGGAAATTGGCAACAGGAGTACAGCGCAGCTGCTGAGCTGTGGATGCGCACGCGTTTCGAACACTTGGAGGGGTTGAGCTTTGAGTTTCAGCCTGGCCTTCAGGGAAGAACCCCTGATTTCCTGATTCGGGATCGTTTGGGACGCGGCGTTGTGGCCGACGTAGCTGTGCTGCATAGTGGTCCACTCTGGGATGTAGACCCGCAACAGCAGGAGTACCAAGACTTAAGGCGAAGGATATGCACAGTTGAGACGGAGCACTTCGCCACTAGCGTACTTTCGATCGAAGGTAGTAGGTCAGTCAGCGGAAGGGGCGGAGGGCCTGTGGCCTTTAACAAGATACTCCATGAAGTCCGCAAGACTGCGAATGAGGTGGAACAAAGATATAGCCAGCACGCCGATTGGCTAAACTGGGAGCCGCAGTGGTTGGATGGAGTGAGGAGCGCAATGCGTAGACTCGCTTTTCCACGGTTGGCCATTGACTTAAGGGTTGAAATTGCGTTCTACCTGAAGGAAGACGAGACAGATAAGCACCGGGCTTTACGAAAACTCGAGGATGACGGGGCCATCGGTGTCATGTCAGCGATCGCAGGTGATTCCGGCAAGAGACTCAATGATGTGCTGAACGGCAAGATTTCGTACTTGAGGAAATTCAATGATCCGGAAGCGTCATCCCTGACACTGCCATACATGGTGATAGTCTTCGACCCGGATTCATCGGTTGCTCCGATGGACATGGAAAAAGTCCTCCATGGTTCGTCGACGGAGTATGATTTGGGTTCGGCGACATTGAATGAAGAACTGCGTCGGTGGACACAACGCAGCAGCCAGGGGTCGGCGGTTTCCTATGAGGAGGGCTTCTTCAGCGGTAGGCATAAGGGTTTTCTGGGGGTTCTGAAATGTACAGGTGATTTTCGGTTAGCTAACGGTTGCGAGCCGTCGACGTGGGTGAACCCATATGCCAACCTCTTTAGAATTCCCACACCGTTGTTTCAGTTGAAGACATACTCATTGAGTCGCCACATCTATTGCACTCCTCCGGCATAGATGTCGGTGACCAGCACAAGTTGGGAGAGAGGAATGGCCTCACTCAGCGACTTCTCGGCCTACGATGTCCCGGTCGGGCTCGTCTGCGAATGCTGCAAGACCCCCGCTCCGCAGTTCGCCATGGAGTTGGCCCAGGACCTGGAGGCGGAAGGCCTCCTGGACGAGGCGGAGGACTATCACCAGCTCGCGCAGACGCTCTTGGAGGAGACCGGCCGGAACGGGCCGGACCGCTAGAAGA
Source organism: Dehalococcoidia bacterium (assembly GCA_965116315.1). Taxonomy (GTDB): domain Bacteria; phylum Chloroflexota; class Dehalococcoidia; order Lucifugimonadales; family CAJWER01. The sequence continues at coordinate 1,953,222 of OZ220672.1, read as the reverse complement.
CGGGCCCGGTCGCCGATATGTGGGGAGTTTTTTGCGTTTCCACAAGTTGTGGGCGTGCGCGCTACCTTCTCGCCGGGAGTTCGGCCCGGCCGTTCCAGTAGGCGCTCCCTACACACGCGGCGATATATGCGGCCTCTTTTGCGTTTCAGGCCCCCGACCTCCGGCACCGGCGGGCCGGGGGCATCAGTCGACCAGCAGGTGGAGGAGTCCCAGGCTGTCGGCCAGCTCGTGGAGCGCCCTCAGCTGCCGGTAGTTGGGGCGGACTCCCGCATTTCGCCAGCGCCTCACGGTGATGGGGGCGACGCCGATGCGGCGGGCGATCTCCGCCCACGACAGGCCAGATGCGTGCTTGAACCACCCCAGGCGCTGCGGAAAGTCGTCGGGGACGGGTTGGGCTCTTCTGTTGTGGCGAACGCGCTGTCGCGGCACGGCGCCTCCCGTTGCATGGCCGGCTACTCTCTTTGTTGGGAGCGGAGGGACTCGCTCGCCGGTCTGTCTCAGGCATCGGACGGCCTGGTTCGAGGACGGACTTCTCATCCACCCGGCCTCCGGCACTACCCTCACCCGGGTGTCGGCCGCCGTACAGGCCGGGACGGTCTCAGCCGCTCGGCTACGGGGGGTTTAGTTACCACCCGCCTGAGGGCCGCCCACGGTCAGGACAGTTATCACCGGGGGGTCATCCACATCGGTGACGTTGATGGTGACCACAATGCTGTCCGCAGCGCCAAACGGGTCGGTGGCGGTCACGACCACCGTGTAAGCGTTCCTGTCCTCGTAGTTAAGGGGAGCCCTGGTCTTCAGCTGGCCATCGTTCCTCCCGACTCGGAAGAACTCGGCATCCGCGCCGCTCAGCGTGTAGATCAGTAGATCGTCATCCTCGTCCTGGGCCCTGACCGCCGCTCCGATGCTCCGTCCCGCTTCAGTGTTCTCCGCCACCTCCCGGCTCGTCGTCTCCGATTGGTCTCCCACTGTGAGGTAATCCTGGTCGGGGAAGACGGGCGGGGCATTGACGAACCCGGTGTCTGATACCGGACCAGTGTCAAACGAACCGTGTCGCCCTACGGGGACTTCCAAGACTCCCGTTGCCTTGTCCTGAGCGCGACCTACGTTGTCGATGTAGAACGCCGTCGCCCGTAGACACCTGCGCACGTCGTCCGGCCTTGGGGCGTAGACCGCCGCCGATTCTCCGGCTATCGGGGTCCAGCCCTCTTCGGCAACGGCATCTATCCCGGGCGTGTTAGGGTCGTCCTCGCACTCGTGTGACGGCACGCCCCTGCTCACCGTAACCTCATGGGACAGTTCCCACACCCACCTCCTGATGGTCACCCCGCCGTCGTCGTCGCTGGCCGTGGCATGTATTTCGATGCCCACCTCCGGCTGCCTCTGGGACAGGACCACTGCTCCGGGGTCCTCCCCGTCCACCACCTCGATCGTCACGTCCAGGGTGGTAGTCAGCCTGCGAGGGCCATCACCCGAGTGGGCCTCAACGGTTATCGAGTACAGGCTCTGGTCTTCGAAGTCAGGCTCGTGGCCCGTGCTGAAGGTCAGCATGCCGGAGCCGTCGAAGGCAAAGGCATCGCCGTCGGCGCCCGACACCGAGTACGTGTAGGTGGTGTCGTCGTAGCCGTCAGGACCGGTGACGATGCCGTCCTGGTCGGTGACTGCGTAGGTACCGGCATGAATAGGGGCCCCGCCGTGCCCATCCCTGATGAGCGGCGGGTCCGCGTTTTCCACTACGCTCAGCAGCGCCGGTGCGTCCTCATGGAAGGCAGGGGCTTCGTTCACCTCGGTGACCGTTACGACAACGTTCACTGTGGCCGAGGCGGTCGAAGGGTCGCTTGCCCTCACCCGCAGGACGTACTGGCTGTTATCTGCAGCCCCGGCATCCTCATCGCCAGGCAGTGCGGGGGCACCGGTCAGAGCCGTCGAGTCCTCGTCTTCGGTCTCGCCGGGGTCAGCGCCAAGCTCCTTGCCGATCCTTATCTGACCGGTGAGGCTGTCGATGGTGAAGCGGGCGTCGCCGTCGTCATCCTCCAGGTCGGGGGTGTGCAGGAGCTCGTACAACAGGATGTCCCGGTCGGCGTCCGTCGCCGACACCGGCTCGCCTATGGACGAACCCACGGTCGCAGTCTCGGCGACGAACCGCGTGACGTCGACGTAGCGGGTGGACTGATCATCATCCTGCCCGGCGAAGGAGGGAGCGGCATTGGCCGGGGTCTTCGCCTCCACCCGGTTGGCGGTCACCGCCGAGGCGGTCTTGCCGGAGCCGAACTTGTCGGAGTACGTGACCGTCGCACGCAGGTACATGCCCACGTCGCTCTCCGCCGGCCTCCGCTGCGGCGCTGACGCTCCCTCTATGTCAGTCCATCTCCTTCCGTCCTCGGACCTCGCCCACCGCCACCTCTCGTCCGTCACCCCGTCATCCTCGTCCAGCAGGCTGGCTGAGAGCGGTCTGTCGATCTGCGGCTGCGGCCTGTCTATGCTCGCCGTGCCGGCATCGTCCACGTCCGTCACGGTCACGGTCACGTTGCGCGTGCCGCCGGCGGCTTCGACGGTCACCCGGTACACGTTCCTCGACGACAGCAGCGCGCTATCCGCCGCGGACTGCGGGTCCTCGTAGTCGGGGGGGTCTCTGAAAGCCAGCACGCCATCATCGACGGTGAACAGGTCTCGGTCAGGCCCACTTACCGACCACCTGATGACATGATCTCCCTCGTCGAATGCCGTGAATGAGGCTACAGGGGCCGTGCCGTACTCCGCGTAGCGCACCGAGCTGACACCGGTTATGCGCACCGGGTCATGCACGTCGATGACGTTGATGGTCACCTGTATGCTGTCCGCGGCGCCCGATGGATCCGTGGCGGTCACCACGACGACGTAGCGGTTCCTGGCCTCGAAGTTCAGGGAGGCCTTCGTCTTGAGCTGGCCGTCGTTCCTCGACATGCTGAAGAGGGCGGCGTCCTCACCGCCCAGGGTGTAGACCAGCAGCTTGTCGTCATCGTCGAAGGCGCTGACCGGGCTCCCGATGCTCTGCCCGGCCTCCGTGTTCTCCTCGATCTTCCGGCTCGTCCTGTCCGACTGGTCACCAGGTGAGTTCAGGTCCTGGTCCACGAACCGCGGGGCGGCATTTGCGAGCCTGCTGGTCTGCACGGGACCTTCCAGTACTCCCATTGCCTCGTCGTCCTGATCGGTCGGATTCTCTATGTTGTCTGTGTAGACCACCCTCGCCCGCAGGCACCTGCCCACGTCAGCCGGCATTGGGGTGTAGACCGCTGTCGAGGCCTCATCGATCGGCGTCCAGCCGCCAACGACATCTATGCCGGGCATGTCGGGGTCTTCCCGGCACTCGGCCGACGGCGTGCCTCCGTCAACCACCGCGATCTCTGACCGCTCCCACACCCACCTCCTGATCCTCATGCCGCCATCGGGGTCGGTGGGCGTGGCATGTACGGCGATGCCGACCTGCGGCTGCCTCTGGGACAGGGACACCTCCCCCGCGTCCTCCGTGTCCACCACCTCGACGGTCACGTCCAGGGTGGCGGAAAGCCTGCGAGCACCCACGCCGGAGCGGGCCGTGACGGTTATCGAGTACGAGCTCTTCTCCTCGAAGTCGGGCTCGTGGCTCTCCATGAAGCGCAGGATGTTGGAGTCGTCGAAGCCAAGAAGCTCGCGGTCGTCGCCCGTGACCGAGTAGGTAAAGGTGGTGTCACCGGCGTCCTGGTCGGTCACGGCGAATGTGTCGGCATCCACCCGGGCGTCGCCGTCCCCGAACACGATGACCGGAGGGCCGGCATTCTCACTGACCCTCAGCAGGGTCGGTGCGTCCTCGTCGAAGTCGGGGGGCTCGTTCACGTCGGTCACCCTCACGGTCACGTTCACCGTTGCCGAGGCGGTCGACGGGTCGATCACCCTAACTTGCAGTTCGTACTCGCTGTTGCCGTCTGCGTCCTCCCGCTCATCGGGATGGCCTGCCAGGTGCGTCCGGGCGTCCGCTCCCAGCACCTTGGCTACCCTTATCTGGCCGGTGAGGCTGTCGATGCTGAACCGCACATCGCCCCTGCTGTCCTCCAGGTCGGGCGAGTCCACGAGCTCGTAGAACAGTATGTCCTCGTCCTCGTCGACCGCCGATACCCGCCGGCCCACGGGCCTGCCCACGGCCGCGTTCTCGGCGACGGTCAGGGTCAGGGTGGTAACTTCATCCCCATTCCGGTCCACGAAGCCCGGAGCGGCATTGGACAGGGTCCTCGCCTCCACAGGTCTGGCGGTCACCGCCGAGGCCGTCTTGCCGGGGCCGAACCTGTCGGAGTAGGTGACGGTAGCGCGCAGGTACATGCCCTCGTCCGCCTGCTCCGGGCTCCGCCGAGGCGAAGTCGCTCCGTGTATGTCGGTCCATCGCCTCCGGTCTTCCGACCGCGCCCACTGCCACCCCTGGACAGCCACCCCCTCGTCCTCGTCCGACAGGCTGGCCCCGAGAGGCCGGTCGACCTGCGGCTGCGGCCTGTCTATGCTCACCACGCCGGTCTCGTCTACGTCCGTAACCCTCACGACCACGTCGTGCGTGCCGCCGTTGGCCTCGACGGTCACGCTGTACACGTTCCCCGCTGCCGCCGACTGCGGGTCCTCGTGGTTCGGGGGCCGCCGGAAGGCCAGCACGCCGTCGCGGATGGTGAACATGCCGGCGTCGGGACCGCTCAGAGACCACTCAATGGCGTCCCCGTCCTGGTCGTAGGCGTGGAAGACGCCGACGGGGCGCGTGCCGTTCTCGGCGTATTCGATGGAGGAGCCGGCAGCCCGTGCGAGTGCCGGGCTCGGACTTGCGAGGCCGTACGGGAACGTGGTCGCAAGGAGCAGGGCGGTGAGAACAAGAGCCAGTGCCGGTATTCGGGGACTCCCGTACGGGGAAGTCCTCCGGCTCGATTGCCAACTCGGGCGAAGTAGTCGAGTCACAGTGGGTCATTCGGGGACGGCAAGTCGCGGGATTCCCGCCATGGCCGCAGGGCAAGGCGTCTCTCTTTGAGAAATGCTCCAATTGCCGATGTGATGTCCAAGCCCGTTCACTTGCGGTCTCCTTGTTGTTTTCGGGCGCCACCGGCGTGGGGCCCGGCCGACGAGCAGGTGCCGCTGGCCCTTCCCTACCGGCCATGTGTGCGGCCCTTCGGCGTTTCGACGCGTCCTACCCGCCTGGTCCCGGGACGGTGATCTCCAGCCGGTTGGAGAGCATCCTGCCGTCGCCGGTGCGGATCGCGCCCTGCGCCACGCAATTCGTGGTGGCGGGCAGCACGATGGCCACCGATCCATCGCCTCCAGGCGAGACGTGGATCTCCCAGGCGGCGTTGCTGGGCCGCGCCAGCCGACGCGCCTTCACCAGCTCCCCCGGTCACCGTGAACGCGTGGTCCCGCAGGGTCTTGTAGCTGAAGCCGCCGTGGGGCTCCTCGCTGAAGCGCAGCTGGAAGTTGAAGACGCTGCTCTCGTAATGGGAGTCAGGGACGGCCGACGCGGCTCCCGTCAGCAGGCCCGGTGCGGTGTCGTTGGTCACCGCCCGCCCGCTGAAGGAGCCCGCCTTCCGGCCCCGGTTGTCCCGGATGAAGAAGGGGCCGCCGGGGACCGCGTATCCCACGGTCAGAGACAGGGGCGTTCAGGATGCTTCCGGTAAGCGGCGGTAGTCACTCAACCTCGAAGGTCATGGTTGCCGTCGCCAACTCCGTACCCCCTTCCCCTGCGAGAGAGACCTGAACGGCATATTCTCCCGGGGCGCAGTCCGTGCCAAGTTCGACGGTTCTCACCTCGGGTTCCTCGTCCACCATGTGGATGTACTCCTCGGAACCCATTCCGCTGCCCTCGCAGCCATCGGCATCGTTCCCCTGGGAATCCACGACGTCGGCCCTGTACACCAGCCCCGACGAAGGCGGTTCGGGCAGGTGGACAAAGTAAATCTTGACGGTGCCGTCTTCCAGCAGGTCCAGAATTATTTCTGCAGACCCCGGTTCAGGCTCGGGGTCGGATTCTTCTGTCTGGTCCCCTCCCAGCGGCGTTCCCGGATCTTCCAGGTTGATCAGGGCCACCAGCTCATCCCGCTCTGTAGATTGCTCTCCCTTGTTGCATTGCACCCGGACAGCCATGTCCAAGTCCGACTGACGCAGGCGATCGTACCCATGACCGAGGGCATCCCATCCGGTGGTGTACTCGGTCTGCCCCGGAACGGGGTCGTAGCCGATAATCCCGTCCCGGATCTCGCGGTAGAGTTCCGGGTCACCCATTATCCAGCCCACATGGTGCGTGCCGCCGTTCCGGGTCAGCGCAACCGAGAACCAGTCCCCCTCGCCCGTACAGCCATCGTGGGTCCAGTCCACCCTCAGCTCCGCCTTGGACGGATTATCGGCCTGACGCCTCAAGAGGACCACGGCAGTGCCGGTGGGTGGGCTTCCGTCGTAGTGCCTCGCGTCCGGGTCGCTCGCGATGAGGACACCGTCGTCGTCGGTGATCGAGACCGTCGTCTCGCCGGTCGTTCCTTCACTCACACCGGCAGGCAGCGTGTCGAAGCCCAGCCTGACCGACTCTCCACCGTCGTTAACCTCATCGTCAGTTGCGGCGAACGAGAACGTCTTCTCCGTGTCCCCGCTGTTGAACACGACGCTGGTCGGGACGCTGTAGTCCGAGGCGGTGGCGCCGCCCTGCCCGGTGGCAGTGAGAGGGACGGTAATCGTCCGCTCGGGATCGGCACTCAGCTTCACCTTCACCATCACGCTGTCGCCCTCGTCCACCGCGTACGACGACTCCTCGAAACTCACCGTCACCGGAGGAACGTCGTTGTCGGTGATCGAGACCGTCGTCTCATTGGTCGTTCCCTCGCTCACACCGGCAGGCAGCGTGTCGAAGCCCAGCCTGACCGACTCTCCATCGTCGTCAACCTCATCGTCAGTTGCGGCGAACGAGAACGTCTTCTCCGTGTCCCCGCTGTTGAACACGACACTGGTCGGGACGCTGTAGTCGGATGTGGTGGCCCCGCCCTGCCCGGTGGCGGTGATGGGGATGGTCACCGTCCGCTCGGGATCGGCACTCAGCTTCACCTTCACCGTTACTCTGCTGCCCTCACCAACCGTGTACGAGGACTCCTCGAAACTCACCGTCACCGGAGGAACGTCGTCGTCGGTGATCGAGACAGTCGTCTCGTTGGTCGTTCCTTCACTCACACCGGCAGGCAGCGTGTCGAAGCCCAGCCTGACCGACTCTCCATCGTCGTCAATCTCATCGTCAGTTGAGGCGAACGAGAACGTCTTCTCCGTGTCCCCGCTGTTGAACACGACGCTGGACGGAACGCTGTAGTCCGATGCGGTGGCCCCGCCCTGCCCGGTGGCGGTGAGAGGGATGGTCACCGTCCGCTCGGGATCGGCACTCAGCTTCACCTTCACCGTTACACTGCTGCCCTCGGCCACCGCGTACGAGGACTCTTCGTAACTGACCGTGATCTCATCGTCTTTGGGGACAACCCCGTCCCCTCCTTCTCCGCCGCCGTCGCTATCGATAATGCTTAACTCCGTCTCATTGGTTGTGCCCTCCGTCACCCCGTCCGGGAGTTGGCCGAAGGCGAGTTTGACCGATTCGTCGTTCTCGCCCTCCTCGTCAGCGGTAGCGGAAAAGTCGAATGTCTTCTCCGTATCCCCGCTGTTGAACTCCACGCTCGGAGGCACGCCCGAATAGTCAGCTGTACTCGCGCCTCCCTGGTGGGTACTGGAAATGGGGATGATCACCGTGCGCTCGGGATCTGCACTCAGCTTCACCTTCACCGTCACGCTGCCGCCCTCGTCCACCGTGTACGAGGACTCCTCGTAACTGACCGTCACCGGAGGAACGTCGTCGTCGGTGATCGAGACCGTCGTCTCGTTGGTCGTTCCCTCGCTCACACCTGCTGGCAGGGTGTCGAAGCCCAGCCCGACCGACTCTCCGTCGTCGTCAACCTCATCGTCAGTTGCGGCGAACGAGAACGTCTTCTCCGTGTCCCCGCTGTTGAACACGACGCTGGTTGGGACGCTGTAGTCGGAGCTGGTAGCCCCGCCCTGTCCGGTGGCGGTGAGAGGGACGTTAATCGTCCGCTCGGGATCGGCACTCAGCTTCACCTTCACCATCACGCTGCTGCCCTCGGCCACCGCGTACGAGGGCTCCTCGAAACTCACCGTCACCGAGGGCAGGTCGTCCTCGGTGATCGAGACCGTCGTCTCATTGGGCGTTCCCTCGCTCACACCGGCAGGCAGTGTGCCGAAGCCCAGCCTGACCGACTCTCCACCGTCGTCAACCTCATCGTCAGTTGCGGCGAACGAGAACGTCTTCTCCGTATCCCCGCTGTTGAACTCCACGCTGGCCGGGTCGCTGTAGTCCGATGCGGTGGCCCCGTCCTGCCCGGCGGCGGTTATGGGAATGGTCACCGTCCGCCCGGGATCGGCGCTCAGCTTCACCTTCACCGCCACGCTGCTGCCCTCCGCCACCGTGTATGAGGACTCCTCGAAACTCACCGTCACCGAGGGCAGGTCGTCCTCGGTGATCGAGACCGTCGTCTCATTGGGCGTTCCCTCGCTCACACCGGCAGGCAGTGTGCCGAAGCCCAGCCTGACCGACTCTCCACCGTCGACAACCTCATCGCCGGTTGCGGCGAACGAGAACGTCCTCTCCGTGTCTCCGCTGTTGAACTCCACGCTGGTTGGGACGCTGTAGTCCGATGCGGTGGCCCCTCCCTGCCCGGTGGCGGTGATTGGGATGGTCACTGTCCTCTCAGGATCGGCGCTAAGCACCACCTTCACCGCCACGCTGCTGCCCTCCGCCACCGTGTACGAGGACTCCTCGAAACTCACCGTCACCGGAGGTTCGTCGTCGTCGGTGATCGAGACCGTCGTCTCGTTGGTCGTTCCCTCCGTCACCCCGTTAGGGAGTTGGCCGAAGGTGAGTTTGACCGACTCTCCATCGTCGTCAACCGCGTCGTCAGTTGCGGCGAACGAGAGCTTCTTCTCCGTGTCCCCGCTGTTGAACACGACGCTGGTTGGGACGCTGTAGTCCGAGGCAGTGGCTCCGCTCTGCCCGGTGGCAGTGATGGGGATGATCGTCGTCCGCTCAGGACTGGCGCTCAGCTTCACCTTCACCGTCACGCTGCTGCCCTCACCAACCGTGTACGAGGCCTCCTCGAAACTCACCGTGCTCTCAGGGAGGTTCTCTGGGACGCTCTTATTGTTGTTTCCTCCCTCACCGTCGGTGATGGCGATCTCAATTTCGGACGGATTGGCCAGTCCCATGCCGGTGGGGAGAGTGCCGAAACTGAGCAGCACACTCTCGCCCGGGTCCGCATCGGTGTCCGTGGCCGCACTGAACTCCAGTGTCATTGAGGACGCCCCCACGGCGAACTCCGCGCTGGCGTCGACGGTGTAGTCGGCCGAGGTGGCGCCGTTCAGTCCGGTGGCGTTAATCAGGAGAGTCAGACTAGAGATGGCCGGCTGTCCGGTTGCGGCTGCGTTGGAACCACTGGTCACGTTCCCCGTGGCGGCGCTGGTCAACATCTCAGGGTATCCGTCGTCGTCGGTGAAGCTGACACTCACCTTTATTGCTTTCCCAAGGTCGGCTGAGGTGAGTACGTAAGTCGAACTCGTGGCGCCGATGATGGGCGTGTCCGTGTTGCCGTCGCTGTGCATCCACTGGTAGCTGTACTGGACGTTGTCGAGTCCGTTGCCGTCGCTGATCGTGGAGGTATCGGCGCTGAGTGCCTTCCCCACCTGCACCGTTCCGGCAAAAGCGATGATCGGCTGGCCGGCTGGCGCCTCGTTGGGCGGCCTCTCTACGCTCCCTGTCGCGGGGCTGGTAAGAGTCTCAGAGTACCCGGAGTCGTCGGTGAAGCTGACGCGGACCTTTATTGATTTCCCCGTGTCGTCTGAGGTGAGGACGTAGGTGGAACCCGTGGCGCCCGTGATGTCGGTGTCGGTCCCGCCGTCGCTGCGTATCCACTGGTAGGTGTACTGCACGTTGGTGAGTCCGTTGCTGTCGCTGATCCCGGAGATGTCGACACCCAGCGTCTCTCCCTCCCGCGCCGTCCCGGTGATGGTCGGCTGGCCGCTGGCGTCTACGTTGGAACTACTGGCCACGTTCCCCGTGGCGACGCTGGTCAACATCTCAGGATATCCGGAGTCATCGGTGAAGCTGACACTCACCTTTATTGCCTTCCCAAGGTCGTCCGAGGTGAGGACGTACGTCGAACTCGTGGCGCCAATTATGGGCGTGTCCGTGTTGCCGTCCCTGCGTATCCACTGGTAGCTGTACTGGACGTTAGTGAGTTCGTTAAAGTCATGGATATCGGAGGTGTCGGCGCTCAGCGTCTCGCCAACCTCAACGGTCCCGGTGATGGTCAGCGCTCCAACTGCGGGTTGATTGCGGACCCTCGTTACCTGACGCGTTGAGGCACTCGTGACACTCTCTGCGTAACCATGGTCGTCGGTGAAGCTGACCTGCACTTTGATCGTTTTCCCCGCGTCGTCAGGGGTGAGGACGTACGTCGAGCCCGTGGCCCCGGTGATGTTGCTGTCCATTCCGCCATCGCTGCGAATCCACTGGTAGCTGTACTGGACGTGGGTGAGTCCGTTGAAGTCGACGATCCCGGAGGTGTCGGCTCTCAGTGTCTCTTTCTCCCGCACCGTGCCACTGATGGTCGGCTGGCCGGTTGGCGGCTCGTTTGGCGGTCTGGTCACGTTCCCTGTCGGGGGGCTGGTCAGAGTCTCTGCGTAGCCGTGGTCGTCGGTGAAGGTGACACTCACCTTTATGGCTTTCCCAAGGTCGTCTGAGGTGGGGACGTACGTCGGACCCGAGGCGCCGGTGATGGGAGTGTCCGTGCTGCCGTCCCTGCGTATCCACTGGTAGGTGTACTGGACGTTGTTGAGTCCGTTGCTGTCGCTGATCCCGGAGGTGTCGGCTCTGAGTGTCTCTCCCACCCACACCGTTCCGGTGGCGTACCTGCCGATCAGGTCCACGGTCACGCTTACGGAGCCGCCCTCCGAAACGGTGTAGGAACCCGGCCTGAAGAGCACCAAGGTATGGTATTGCAGCTCCAGGGGAGGCATGGCCTTCCCGTGGTCGTCTTCTCCCCAGCAGACCAGCTTGTCATAGGTCGTAATGGCGCACACGTGGTTGTCTGTGTAGCTCAGGTCCTTGAACGTCCCGGAGGGCGGGTTGTAGACGGGTTCCGTGGTGTCGCTACTGAAGCATCTGATACTACCGTCCGTCTTTATGGCGCAGGTGTTGGTTTCTCCCGATCCCATGGCGATGAAGGTGCCTGGGCGCGGCAGCAGTTTGTTGTTGTAGTCCTTTCCCCAGCATTCCGCTTCGCCGTCGTGAGCGCCCGTCCATCTGATGCCGCAACCGTGATCGTGGCCGTCGGCGATGATGTCCATCAACACAGGAGGGCTGTGCCGGTCGTTGTGGTTCCTGCCCCAGCAGATGCTTTTGTCCGGCACAGTATCGCCATCAGTGTCGGCCAAGGCACAGGTATCCTCACGGCCTATGGAGAGGTAGTGGTATACGTGGGCGGGAGGCGTGGCCCGGTTTTTGTCGTTACTTCCCCAGCACTCCACGCTCATGTCCGTTTTGAGTCCACAGCTGTGCTTCCATCCGGCCAGCGCGTTTTCGAACACCCCCGACGTGGAGGCAGTTGACTGGCCGAAGTCGTCGTTACCCCAGCAGTGGGGCAGGCCGTCCCCGTCGACTCCGCAGGTATGCCCCACCCCGGCGGATATCTGTTCAAAGGTCACGCCCGGGGGAGGGGCGGCCTGGCCCTCGGTGTCGTCGCCCCAGCAAACCGTGGCGCCGTCGCTCAGGATGGCACAGGTATGCTCGGCGCCGGCGGCCACCCGGAGGACGGTGAGGTCCAGGGATACGAGAGTCGCCTCCAGGGTGTAGGTTCCCGTGCCGGTACCGTCCGCTTCCTTTACCTCGACGTAAAAGGTCTCGGTTTCCGACGGTCTGAAAAAGGCACGGGCGTTGGTGTCCGTACCGGAGTTGTCGTCTTCCACTGCTGGAGACAGCGCGTCGCCATGCTTGTCGAACAGCTTGACAAAGGGGTCCGGCAGTGTGCCGCCGTAGGCGCTGGCGCTGGCTCCCTTTGCGTCGAAGCGGTACCACTGGTTCGCCGTCAGGGCGACCGAGAACCAGTCGGTGTCCCCTTGCCGCTCCACCTCCCCTTCGGCCTGTCCGCCGACCGCCACGGTGCCGGTGGTGGTTGTATCGGCGCCGAAGTCGTCCGCCGAAGGCTGCGCAACGCTGAGGGTGTAGGAACCCACTCCGTCCTGGGCGGCGCTCTTGATTTCAATATAGAAGGTGTCCGACGTGCCCGGCGTGAATACGAGTCTGGCGTTGAGGCCAACGCCGGAGTTATCGTCCGAGACCACCGGGGAAAGCGGCGTTCCGGTGCTGTCGTATAGCTGTATGAAGGGATCGGGCAGCGTGCCGCCCCAGTCCAGGGGCACGGCGCCCTTTGCAGTAATGTTGTATTGGGTGCTCGCCTCCAACTGGACTGAGATCCAGTCGATATCATCTACCAGGTCGATTGTCCCGGTTGCCTCCTCGCCTACGGCCACCGAGCCTGAGGTGGTCGTATCGGCGGAAAAGTCGTCCACCACCTCGATGATAGAGAGCGTGTATGTACCATCCTCGTTGGGGTCGGCGCTCCTCACCTCGATATAGAAGGGACCCTCCACCACATAGTACGGGTCGTAGTTGTCCAACTTGAAGGTGACCTGGGCATTGTTCTCTACGCCCGAATTGTCGTCCTCCACCGTTGGAGTCAGTGTGGAGCCGAAGGTGTCGTACAGCTTCACAAAGGGATCGGCCAGGGTGCCGCCGTTGTCGAACGTGCTGTCTCCCTTGACCTCCAGCCTGTACCATTTGTCGGCCGCCAGACTCACCTGCAGCCAGTCCACGTCCCTGAGGATGTCGATCTCTCCTTGAACGGGCGTACCGACGTCGATGGTGCTGTTGGTGGAAACGCCCTCTGCGTGGTCATCAAGGGCTTCCAGAGAAAGCGTATACGTACCGCCGTCGTTCGACCGGTGGAACGGGAAATCACTTCCAGCCTGCATGGCCTTCGTGGCCTCGAGATAATACGTACCCGCAGCATCCACCTTGAAGGTCATCCTCGCAAAGTCTAGATTCACGGGGTCTCCACGCGATCTGTCTATGTGGTTGTATATGAACTCTCCATTGGTATCAAACAAGACCAATAGCACTCTTATGAGCGTGCCGCCTGGGTTTCTGGAAGTAGCGCCCCGGATGGACGCGCGGTACCACTTTTCCGCCTCCAAATCCACCGCGAACCAGTCGCGGTCACCTATGACGTTGATGTCTCCCACTTCGCTGCCACCGACCGCCAACGTGGCTGTTGTGGACGTGTCCTGGTCTTCGGGGTCCTCTACCAGGGTCGCCGCGACGGTGTAGGCTCCCGTGGATTCCCCGTCGACGGCTGATACGGCTATGAAGTATGTTCCCGTCTGCCCGGGCTGATAGCCAATCCTCGCATCGTCATCTTCGCCGGCACTGCCATTGGCCACCCTGGAGTTCGGATTCTCAAGGTTTCCGTGAGAATCGATATATATCCGTCCGACAAAATCTCCGTTGGAATCGTAAAGCCCTATCAACTTGTCGGCCAGCGGAGGACTTGAGCCGTCGTCCGGGGTCCTGCTCTTCGCGTCCAGCTGGTACAGCTTGCCCGCCTCCAGGTCCACTGCGAACCAGTCCTGGTCGCCCGGGAAGTCGATGACGCCGATCACCTCTCCCCCTACTGGCACACTTCCCGTGGTCTGATTGTCTGCGGAAATGTCGTTAGTCTGCGTGACCGCAACGGTATACGTACCCTTGCCCGATGTACTGAACACCGAGATCCAATGAGGGCCGGAATCCTCGGGAAAGAAACGGATTAGAGCGTTATTGTCCTCACCGGAGTCGTCGTCCTGTGCCAAGGCTTTACTTCCCAGTTGCGGATATAGTTTCAATTTAGGGTCGGCCAGTGTCCCCCCATTGTCGGCGCTGCTGTCTCCCTTGACTTCGATCAGATAGGCGTTCCCCTTCTTGAGTTCCACCTTGAACCAGTCGTCGTCATCATCGACTTCCAGGTTCCCTGTAGTTTCGCCGTTGACCGCAACGGTGCCTGACGACCACCTCTCGCGGGCATAATCGTCGATACCCTCCACCCAGACCGTGTACGTCCCGGTGCCGGCATTGCCGTGGGACCTCACCTCCACGATATGGGGGGACGATGGTCCCAGACCCGATCCAACTGCTATCCAGTTCCTCCTGGCGTTGGTTCCAAGTCCCCCGTCATTGTTGGTTACGGGGGGGACAATGTTCTTCCCCTTTCGGAAGAAGATCTGCAATTCCGGATCTGCCAGCGTATTGTCCTCGTCCGTGGAACTGACCCCATTCACGCCGATTCGATACCACTTCTCCGTATCCAGGTTCATCCAGAACCAATCCCGGTCGCCGTCCACTTCGATCTCTCCCGTGGCCTGTCCGTCCACTGGAATCAGTACGGGAGCGCTCACGCTGGCGGGGTAGTCGTCGGTTGCCGGTTGGACGGACAGGGTATATGTCCCGGTGCCCGCGCCATCGGGGTCCCTCACCTGGACAAAGTAAAGGCTCCTGGGAGGCAGCTGATCTACGTAACCGCCGTCGGCATTGTTGAACACGATACGGGCATTGTTCCCCTTTCCCGTGTTGTCGTCTTCGCTCCTGAACACCCTGTTTCCGTCCTTGTCAAACAGCTGCACATATGGGTCTTCCAGGGTTCCGCCGGGATTGTCGGCGTTGTTTCCCTTGACCTCGATCAGATATGACTCGTCAACTCCCAGGTGAACCCGGAACCAGTCCCTGTCGCCGTCGAGCTCCAGTTCTCCGGTGACCTCAGTCAGGGCCGCAAGCTCTTGGGGAAAACCCAATTGGCCCTCCAGTGTGCTTGGGTCAACGGTCCCCAGCACTCCTGTCGTAGTCGAGTCTGCGGGATAATCGTCTTCGATTATGGTCAGAGTGGTCTCCGAGATCGTCCCGGCCGTTACCCCGGCGGGGAAGAGCTCGCTGAGTAAAGTCAACTTCAGGCCGGTATACGGGGTGTCGTACGCAACAGGGACGCTCGCATTGATGGTGGTTGTTCTCGGGTCAAACTTAAGGGCCGTCAAAGATGTTGTTTGCGAAGGCTGCGCACCCAGAGTTTCAACCTCCACCCCCACAAACACTGTCCGTTCAGGGGCCTGGCTGAGCTTGATCGGCACCCTTGCCGTTGTGCCTTCCAGGACATCCTGCGAGGCGTCCTCAAAGCCCACCGTCACGTCTGGTACATCATCGTCGCCCAGGTGAACCGTGAGTTCCGGATGGTAGAAGACACCGCTGGCTTCCAGGCCGGTGGGGAGGGCGCCGAATTCAATGAGCAGGCTCTCCCCGTCGTCGTCAATGGTGTCGTCCACCGCGTTGATCGTGAATTCCTTGGAGGTGTCGGTGAGTCCGAAGGTCAACGTGGTGGTAGAAATCGTGTAGTCGCCCGACGTCGCTCCACCTTTGCCAGTTACGACGAGAGGGACTTGGACTTCCCTGTTAAGCGCCTGTACCAGGCTGACGACCACCGTGGCCGAGTTCCCCTCATTGACCAGTACGTTGGAGAGCGCAAAGCCCAGCTCCACTATGCCCGGGTCGTCAGTGTTCACAATGCTGACAGCGGTTCTGGCTGGGTCCCCGTGACTGACCTCGTCTGGGAGGTCGCACAGAATCAGCCATACCAGCTCGCCGTCGTCGCCGTCCGTGTCGTCCACCGCAGTGAAGTCGAAGGACGCGGTCGTAGCCCCCGCGGTGATGGTAACGGATTGCGGGACACTGAGGTGGTCTGCGGATGTAGCGCCAAATCTGTGGGCAACCCTTATCGGGATATCCACATCGTCTGCCAGGGCCTCGCTCAGATTGAGCGTCACCGTAACGGTCGAGCCTTCGATGACACTGTAGGTGGCGTCGGCGAAGCTCACCAGGACAGATGACGTCCCGGCGTTGCTACAGGTTTGCGCACGATTCATGCCCCCTGTTGTATCGGTAACCGATAGGGTGTAGGTCCCGGTGTGCGCTCCTTGCGAACCGCGCACCGCCTCGACGAAATAGGTCCCGGAACTGGGTGGAGTGTAGTCACTAATTCTGGCGTTGTTGTCCGTGCCACCACCGTCTCTTGTACTAAGCCAGGACCCGGTTTCGTCATAAAGCCGCACTATCGGGTCCCCTAGAGATCCTCCGTCATCCGTGGTGCTCTCCCCTTTCATGTCGATCGTATAGTCCTTGGAACCGTCAAGCTGGACCCTGTACCAGTCGGAGTCGTCTCTGTCATGAATCAAGCCCAGTACGCTCCCGCCCACGAGTATCCGCCCCGGGGAATTCCTGCCGTCAGAAATATCCGGAACAGGCCAGGGCGTCGGGTCGCCAAAAAAGCTACGGAATTCGACATCATTTCCTCCGATTCGGTGGATATTCCCATGGTCGAAGACGAAGCCCCCAAAGTTGGCCATCCGCAGCACGTAGCTGCCCGTCCCACTCGCCGTTTTGGATTTCACCTCGACCCAGTATCGTCCGGTCAGCAGCTCTCCTCCAATTAGATGTGAGTAATTGAGCCTTAGCGACGCATTGTTGTCGTCTCCCGAATTGTCGTCGGAGGTCAGAACAGTGGTGCCATTCGAGTCGTAGAGCGTAAGCACCGGATCGGCCAGAGATCCCCAGTCGTCAGTGGTGGCTTCTCCCATGGCATGGAGTTCGATGCCTGTACCCTGTACTGGAAGCAGCGCGCGGAAATCAAGAATGTACCAGTCGGTGTCGCCCGCTCTGCCAATGCTGCTTACCATGGACCTGTGCGGTCTGAGATGTGCCCTAGTGTATGTGCTGCCGGACCAGTCTCCAAAGGGCGCATCCTGCGCCTCGTAGAGGCCCTCTTGGATGAGCATATGGCCCGGTTCAAAGCAGCACACGGCGTTCAGCTCCGGAATCGTCACCTCGTCGCTGACATTGGTCAATTCAACCGTGTACGAGCCGGTGTCAGTGGGGTTGCTGCAGTCCACATCGATGTGCGAAAAGGAAGGGATGCCTTCGGTCACCCATTGAGTGTAGGTGAGACCCGTTCCCACAAACCTGATGTTGGTCTGAGGCGAACATTCCTCGGAGGCCACCATCTGGTAGAAGACTCCCGCCTCACCCCTGATGAAGGTGGTGGCGGCGTTCGTGCATTTCCCGGCATCGTCGAGTCCCTCGTATCCGATGGCAGGGTTCGGAAGACTGCCGCCGTGGTCCGTCACGCAATTTCCCTTGACCTCGAGTTTGTATACCTCGCCTTTCTCAACATGGATCGCCCACATGTCAAT
The DNA here is from genome assembly GCA_965116315.1 of Dehalococcoidia bacterium. Lineage (GTDB taxonomy): Bacteria > Chloroflexota > Dehalococcoidia > Lucifugimonadales > CAJWER01. The sequence continues at coordinate 1,935,828 of OZ220672.1, read as the reverse complement.
GTCGCCCGGGAAGTCGATGATCCCCTTGGCCGGGACGCCGGGCATGACCACCCCCTCTGTTGCGTAGTTTCGGGCCAGGTCCCTGGCTTGCGTCTCCTCGTCGCGAGCGTCATCGTAGTCCCTCTCGGTCATCCAAAGGGAGTAAGCACCCGCCTCGCCGTCCTGGCTCCCAACGGCCAGGTAAAACCTGTATGGGCCCTGACTTGAGACGTCTTCGGAACTGACAGCCAGAATGCGGGAACTCTCACGGTTCAGGCCGCTGTCTTCATTGGAGAACCTATAAAGAAAAATATAAACGCAATCTTCATCTCCGTCCTCATCTGTCGTGCAAAATTCTTCTACTCTAACGAAATCCTCTCTAGTATCATCGCCATCCGTCTCGTTATTATGGATAACGCTTGCGAAGCGCTCACCTATGCGGTTGTGGATCCCCAGGATCTTGGGGTCGGGCAGATGATTGCCGTCCTGCCCTCGTGACTGCATGTATACGGTGTACTGCTTGTTCACATAGACATCTATGGCGAACCAGTCAACGTCCGCTTCATTGACCCCATCCTCAGGATAGTCAATCTTGGCGTCGGCGAAGCCCTCGTGTGCCACCGGGACCGAGCAGTGCGTCGTTTTGTTTCTCGGACAGTCGCGATGGCGGTAGACCTCCACGGTGTAAGTCCCCGACTCGGGCTGGATGGTTGATCCCGAGGAACTGCTGATGGCAATGTAATAGGTGCCGGTGGTGGGAGGGGAGAAGGAATCAAGCCGGGCGTTGATGTCCTCCCCGGCGTCGTCATCAACCGCTGTGGAGATTGGGTTGCCGTCGCTGTCGTATATGGCCAGGTACGGGTCCCCCAGCGTCCCTCCCAGATCGTCGGGGGTGTTGCCCTTGACATCGATCTGGTACGTCAAAGTGGAGCTGAGATTGACCGCGATCCAGTCCACATCGCCGGGTTCGCCGATCCTGGCGAGAGTTGTCCCCCCGACGAACTCCGGCGATGTCCGTCTCGGCTTATTCACCCGCAGTCGACATTGAGTGTTCTTGTCCGCCGCGCAGTCAAATCCCTCGAAGACTTCGATGGTGTATGTGCCGGTACCCGTGCCGCCGGCGTTTTCAACCGCTATGTAGTACCTGCCGGAAGTGGCGGGGGCGAAATGGGATATACTGGCGTTGTTGTCCTCCCCCGAGTTGTCATCGGTCACCGCCGGAGAAAGGGCGCTTCCGTCGTGGCCGTACAACGTGACCAGAGGATCAGGCAGCGTGCCCCCGTACTCCGTGCCGCTATCGCCCTTGACATCGATCTGATATTGGTTGGCGGCTGTCAGGTTGACTGCGAACCAGTCCTTGTCCCCGTCTCCGGAGATGTTGCCCTGGGCGCTTCCGAATCCCCGGGTTTCGATGCTCGGGACCCTGGGCGACGGCCGGGAGGTCCTGGAAATCGCGCACTTGGTGCCGGAGTCCGGGGAGCAGTCCAGGGACTGAAAGACACTTACAAAGTAGTTGCCTACCTCAGTGTCGCTCGCGTTCTTCACGGCCAGGTAGTAGATGCCATCGGCGTCCGGGACGAAGCCATGGATCTCCGCTGAATTCTCACCCGTGCCATCGTAAAACACCGGCGGGGACAGGTGCCTTCCGTCGGGGCCGTACAGGGTGAGGTGGAGGTCGTCAAGTGGGTCGGGATTGGCCCCACTTAAGACAAAACCATACTCGAAGCCGGCCCTGAGACCGACCGCGAACCAGTCCACGTCTCCGTTGTAGTTGATTGTGCCTGGATTTCGTTGCGAATTGAAAGACCGACCCTCGACCGCCTGCGTCCTGGTGCCCGGGGGAAACCCGGGAATAGAGCACCTGGTTCCCCTCCATGAGCCGCAATCGTCCGCCCGGGGTTCCGGAATCGTATAGTTGGAGCCCTCCACCACGTTCACGGCGTACGGTCCCGTCCACTTCTGCCAGTTCTGGGGCAAATCCCAGGTGTTGGCGCCGGTTATGCCGAACAGGTAGTCCCCCGTGTGGCGGGCCTTAAAGGAGAAGTGATAGATACGGTCGTCATTGTCGTAAGTAAGGTGTCCGGTGCCAGGGATGTTCTGGAAGTGGAGGTCGGAATCCGAATCGGGAGAGGACAAGTCATAAACCCAGGAGATCGCAGGCCTGAGGGAATGCTGCTTCCCGAAGGTGTTTATCGCGACGGTGTAGTTCCTCCCCTTCCGTACTGGAAACGTAAAATAGTCCCAGTCGTTGGTGAAGTCGATCCGGCCATACGACGTGGTTCCGCCAACAGCCAGTTCGGGCCTGTTCCCGTATGCAGTGTCATGCCCGAAGGTCCAGTCATAGCCTGAGTTCTCGGCAATGTCGGACTCTCTCTTTGACCTGACTATCAGGTCGTAGGTCCCCGTTTCACCCTGGTACGGCACCACGTCGTGCCCGGTCACCCCGATGTAGTAGTCCTCAGTCCCGGAGCTGTGCTGCGGGTCGAACAGCAGCTCGGCGGAGCGCGAATCCGCGTTGCCCCTTCCCCCGCCAAGGGCCGATGTATAGGGGATCAGATGCCCGTCGGAATCGTAGATTCCAACGATCCTGGGGTGTTTCAGGGTGAGGCTGGGATCCTCGCTACTGCCCCGGACCGTGATCAGGTACACGTAATCGGCGTTGAGGGAAACGAGGAAATAGTCGATGTCGTTGCCTTCGTAGATGTATTGAGTGCGCCTTTCGCCTGATCTCTTCCTGATTACCTCATCGCTCGGGTCCGTATGGTCCAGGGGGTTGCTGGGAACCACGATGTCTCCGGTGCGACGGGAGGGGTTGTTGCCGTGGCTGCGGGCTGTCGTGCCGGAGGTATCCGGCTGCCCCGTCTGCTTGCCCAGGACGTCGCTCTTGGTGGAGCTGGACTGGTCGGATTGCTCTTCTAGCTCGGTCTGTGTATCCGCAGGTGCTCCGTCAACCGGCCATGCCTCGTAGTGCAGGGAGTAGTTGTTGCTGCCGTCCCCGACCGCTTCGACCTTTAGGTAGTACGTTCCCGGCTCCAGGGTCTCGTCGATGAGGTCGTCGCCGGTTCCGGTGTCCCGGCTGGCGTGCAGTTCATTGCCTACTATGTCCTCCAGGACCAGGTCGGCGTTGGAGTCCTGTTGCCGGAGGATGAGAGTAACCCTCTGCGCCGAGGAGATGGTGAACGAGAACCAGTCCTCGCTGTCGCCGGCCTTGTCCACCGACCCATTGAAATGGAAGGGACCGCCTGCGTCGGTGATGTCTCCCAGATCGACGTCATCTTCCCGGAGGATCTCCGTCGAATTCTCGTCCGTTTGCAGCCAGCTGGGATCGACCTCTATCACAAAAGGTTGCGCGCCTCCCTGAGCTTGCGACGTGGATTGCGATTGCGAATCAGGGGTGATGGGTATCTCGAAAGATTGCGCACCCCCCTGCGACGTCGACTGATATTGCGAATCGGGGGTAGTGATGGACTTGGGAGTGGTTGTGGGACCTGCATTCCGAGCAACTATGGACGGCTGTTCATGCCCGGCCACCTCGTAGGTGAACTCGTAGGAGTTTTCGCCCGTCTCCTGGGCCTCAATTCGCACGTAGTAGAATCCAGGCGCCAGCGACTCGGAGACCGCCTCATCTCCGGTCCCCACGGTACGGCTTTCCTGTATGACCCTCCCGTCGGAGTCCTCAAGGAAGAGGTCTGCGTTTCGGTCCATCAGCCCGAGCCCCAGTCCGACAGTTCGTGCTTGGGACAGTTCAAGCACGAAGTAGTCAATCCTGTCCGCGTCGCCGTCTACCATTCCACTATGGACCACCTGGTCTCTCAGCCCAGCGATGTCGCCCAGGCTAATGGCCCCGTTGGGAGTCCCGTCCCGGTCAGCGACGGGGAGGTCCACGGAAGCGGTGTTGGAAGGCTCACTCCTGGCGGAACCCCGAATTGCCTTAACCCGGTACTCGTATCTCTCGCCGGGAGTGACCGCGGAGGTGTCCGTGTACGAGGTGTCGGTGTTCCCTGTATCTGATAGCAGGGTGCTGAACAGGGATTCTCCCTGGAGGGGCAAGCGACGCATGATCTCGTACCCGGTTACGGACTCCGGCTGCGACTGGGGAGCATCCCACTGCAGTCGGACTCCGCTGTCGTCGACGTATTCCGCTGTGAGTGCGCCGGGGTTGCTCCCCGAAGTTCCCTGGGCGGCTGTCGGTGACGCCATCAGCACGAGCGCCAAGAGGACGAGCAGAACAGCCAGAGGGATTAGCTTAACGCCAGAGAAGGTCATGCCAAAACCTGCCCTTGAGGATCCTCTGCACATATATGGGAAGCTGGCTGGGTTCGACTGGTGTCGCCCCGTTGTGACGCGAAGTCAGGGACGGCTCAGTCGATGTGGAGAGCCGGTCAGTCGGCTTCTCTTCGCTCGATTCCCTGATGTACCCTGCCTTCATCATTCACATTCCGTTTGTCAGGTTCCGCGCCATGACCGCTGCTAGGCAGGGCCTGCGACGAGAACCCGTCGCTGGCGTTGAGATCCGTAGCCAGGCCGCAATCCGCCTTGTCCCATACAACGGGGTTGTCGATGATCTCCATATAGGTCCGGGCCCCGCCAAACCAGGCACGACATAGTCCATCAGCTGCGCCAAACATCTCATGACTCTGGCCGGCAACTCCGATGAGCCTGAACGCCATGGAGTATCGGCCGCTGGTAGAACTGGTGGTCCAACACGGGTCGAGGACGGCGCGCCAACTCGGCCCACGACAGTCCGGACTCCTCTTCCTAAGACTCCTCCAAGTGTTGAGGGAGGTCTTCCTAAGAGAATGGCGTTGCTCTGTGTGGGGAAGCTGTCAGGTATAGCGGCACCCCCAATCAAAGGGTCTTGGGCAAAAGCAAAGAGTCGAGCCTGCCTCAGGATTGACTGACAGGTCGCTCAATGCAGTTGCATGTCGTTGCGGGCGACCCGCACGAGAACTTGTAAGCACAGGGTGTATAAATACAGTTATACACCCTGTAGTCAGACGCCAATGAAAGCGGCGAGGAGACCTATGGCACAGGGTACGACGAACTTCACAGACTGCATTCCCGCCAGCCTGCGGCTGCTGGAAAACCGGCAAGTCTACGCAGGCAGTAACCAAGGTGAACGGACTTCCGGCACACTGTCAGGACCGCAGGCCAGGGTCAGCAGACTTTGGGACTTCGATAAGGTCGAAACTCCTCGTGACACACTCGGCGCCAACGCTCGGACTGACCCCGAAGTAGCAGTCGTCCCCTACTACACGGCCTCCGATAAGCGGGCCGACGATCTGACCGAAGCCGATAAAGACAATCTCAACGCCGTGCTGGGCCATGAGATCGCGGAGAACACGATGAAGAACTACCGGGTTCAATGGCGGAGCTTCATCGAGTGGGCCGCAGGGAAGGGGGTACGGGCGCTCCCAGCCGGCCCAGCACAGGTGGCTGCCTACCTGGCTGAACGCATACAGGAGCACGGACACAAACCCGCAACCTTGCGGGCCGCCGCTTCAGCCATAGCGTTCGTCCATAGGGCGGCGGGACACGATGATCCCTGCGCCGGTCCGGAGGTGAAGAGGACTCTCAGGAGCGCAACTCGCAAGGCCGGAAGGCGTCAGAAGCAGGCCAGGGCCCTCACAGCCGAAGAGATGACCGCCATACAGTCAACCGCCTGCAAGCCCAGGCGAGGACGAGGCGGTAGGTTCGAGAGTCGGGAGACTGCCACGTGCAGAGGCAACCTGGACATCGCGTTGATCAGCCTGATGCGCGACGCGATGCTGAGGGTATCGGAGGCAGCCGTCCTGAAATGGAGGGATATCGCGGCCGAGGCCGATGGGACGGGACGCCTCCTGATTCGCCGTTCGAAGACGGACGCAGAGGGTGTAGGGTCAGTCGCATTCCTGTCTGTCCCAACGATGTCGGCACTGGGCTCGATGTGCGGCTCCAAGGTTGGTGCGGACAGTGTGTTCGGGCTGCGTCCCAATCAGATTTCCAGGCGCATCAAGCAGGCGGCTGAGGCTGCCGGGCTCGGGGACGGCTTTAGCGGTCACTCGCCGAGGGTGGGCATGGCGCGGGATCTGGCAAGGGCCGGGATTGAGTTGCCCAGCCTGATGAATGCCGGGCGCTGGCGTTCACCCACTATGCCCGCTCACTACACCCGCAATGAGACGGCCGGCAAGGGTGCGGTGGCGCAGTTCCACGGCTACTGGCGCCGAGTGGCGTGATCGGCACATAGTTTAGGAAGAAAAGCCTGATGACGGTACTTGACTTCAGATGGCAGAGAGTGATACTTTCCGACCCGTGCAGCGGTTAACCACCGCCTCCGCCAAAGATTAGGGGAGATCACAAAAAGCGTGTATAGCTGTATTTATACACGCTTTTGTTTTTCGGGCTGAGACTGCGGCCCGGACCGAAGCGTTCTCTCCTATCCGCTCCTTCTTAGACTGATAGGTAACCCCATCTGGACTATCCCCTTTTCTCCTCGCTGGCAGCTACGTGATGAGACTCCATCTCTCTATTGCTTCTACGATTTTCGGGGTCAGAACGGATGCTGAGGCCCCGTCCTTGGCTTGCTCCCAACACCCCTCCGGCAATCCCCTTTCTCGCTAGGCGGCTACGAATTCCGTCGCCTATATACAGTTTAACGAATTCGAGGGCTTGGAGGATGCTTGAGCTTTCCGTCAATAATGAGGACAGGGCTGATTGCGGGCGCCACTTCCTGTGGGGACTCCTGCTGTCTCCGGTAACCGGTCACATGGAGCACCTGTCACTCGGCGGGAGGGCGAACCTCTAGCGTGAGCTCTCTGCGATGTAGCTGCCCAGGAGGTGCACCCCGAGAGTCTCCATGTCCCTGATCATGCCCAGCCTGGGGCTGTCCCCGGAGTATCCTCCACCCAGACCAGCTTGTCTCGCCGCCGCGTCTATTCGTTTAGCTATCTGGTTGGGCCTCATGCCAAGGACGGGCTCGTCGTCGTCTGCGCCCCTTCGGATCGCGAGTAGTAGCTTCATGGTATCGATACTCACTTCGCGGTGGCCTGTTTCCTCAGTCTCCGTGACGCGCACGCGGCCTGACCCCCCGCGCACCCGCTCAATGTCGCCCCAGGTCAGCTCGGCCGCTTCGCTCACCCGCAGCCTCGCTTCCCGCATCAGGCCAATCATCGCAACATCCACCGCCCCTCGCCTACGAGCATTCGGTGTGCGCTCCAGCCAACCGCCTCGTCCCGAGCGAGGCTTGTGCGCCGTCCTCCTGATTGCGAGATAGCAATCCAGGTCCAGCGGTAGGGTCCTGATTGGACTTGGAGCCTCGTCACGGGTCAACTCGTGCAACACGGTTCGGGCGGCACCGCGATGGATCGGCACGTCGAACCCGGCGTCCCTATGGCTGCGGGCAATCGCTGCAGCCGCCACCTTCAGGGTCGAGGGCCGTGCACCCGTCTCCGATCTGTCTTCGAGATAGGCCGCCACGTCTTCAGGCGAAGCGGGCAGCGGACGCCTCCCTGACGCCTCGGACCATGCGACGAAGCTGTTCCACTGGCTGGCGTAGCTTACCCCTGTCCTGGACCTTCGTGATGTTGCCCGCCCTACCTCAGCCATCGGCGACACCCCCTCACGTTTGTGGAAGTCCATCCTAGACGCTACGCAAGGCTGATGGTAGCACCTCAGCCGAAGGGTTTGAGACACGCGGCGGCGGTCGTTCCTCCGGCTGCACTGTCAGGGCGCATCGTCTCAGCGGGACGGCGAAGACTTGGCGAGCCAGGTGGTGGAGATCACCGGGCAAGCGTAGATGGGACGTTGATAGCAGCCGGCCGACACGCCGTGGGCTCGGCTGCGACCGGCCTATGCTCTCACGACGGGAAGGACACTTATCCCGGTTTACAGGGATTGCGCTGGCATCGCCAAGGGGTTCATCAATATGGGAATCGGGCGGGACTCGCCCCTCTCTGCAGCGCCTATGTGTCTTCGGCAAAGCCCTAAACCTGTCCCAGACGGAGGTTGCCGGTCCTATATTGCTGGCAGGTCTGGCGCCTGACTTTTGAACAGCTTTGAGTCACGCCACCGGGATTGGTGGTGACGAGGCCGTTGGCAATGCGACGAATCCGGACCAGATGTCCATCTCTGGCGCTGCGGCGGGCCCGGAACATTGGAATCGCGCTGTCCAGACGTGCTCAGCGTCCTATCATTCGGGCGCTCCCAAGCCTCCCAGCCAACGCTCGAAGATGGTGCTAGTTGCCGTGCACGTCGGCCTCTTTGCAACTTAACCCTACCGGAGCTTCAATCTCGAAGAGCGTCATTGAAGCGCCGCAGCCCCCTGCACGTAGTCGCCAAGAGTCTCATTTCCTGACGGATCACGACCGGCGCCACAACTACCGTGAGCATGAACGGGCCCAGAATCACCGTGGCCGCCTTGCGCCACGCCCCGTCGGATGCCGTCCACGCCGTCGCCCATGCCTTCACTGCTTCACGCGCAGCAACCCTGAGCACCTTCACTTGCCCCACCGCAGACACCCACAGAAACCCAAGTATCGGCCGCCTCTTCCAGACGGCCAACATCAGCACCAACAGGCCGAGTACAGCCGTGACCTCTTTGTAGGCTTCCCAAACTTCGACAAGAAACATGGGCATCAGTGTGTCAGGCGAGCACCAGGGCGACCACCCCTACGCATGTGACAGCTACTCCCCGTGGGTGCGGTTTCAACTATCCTATCCGCCATTCGAAGCTGTCTGTCAACTGTGTAGATGGCACGGGTTCACCCTTGACGGCAGAATGTTGCAGGACTTATACTGTTTCGCATGATGCGGAACAGCTACATATCAGAAACAAAGCTCATAGACACAACCGTGAGGGAGATAGGCTCGCGCCTGCCGCCCCGATGGCTCCTGCTCGACCGCGAGAGAAATACCGCCGTGCCGACCCCACGGGAATCCACTCCCATGATCGACGCCATCTGGGAAATCCGGGATCCTGACGGACTCTCGTCCGACATTATAGTGGAGGTCAAGGCGAACCCTGTGGAGCCCAGGCTGGTCGACAGTGTGGCGTCCCAGCTGAAGAGGCTGTCATATCCGAGATACGGGCAAGCCGGCATAACCGCTGCCAACATACTCGTCTCTACCTACCTGAGCCCGCTGACGAGGGAGCGCCTGACGGAGGCCGGGATAAGCTACGCCGACTCAACTGGAAACATCAGATTCACCGTTGACCGTCCCGCGGTGTACATCGAGACTCAGGGGGCGGACAAGAACCCCTTCAGAGAGGAACGTGCGCTCCAGTCGCTCAAGGGTGGCCGCACCGCCCGCGTGGTCAGGGGTCTCATGGACTACCGAACTCCCTTCGGGACCCGGGAGTTGGCCAGTGAGACCGAAAGCTCTGCGGCCATGATTTCTAGGGTGTCCAACCTGCTGGAGCCGGACGAAATCGTCGCCAAGGAGAGCCCGAGAGGACGCTTCGTCTCGGTGGACTGGGAGGCCCTGGCTCGTAGGTGGGCCACGGACTACGACTTCGCTTCTTCCAACACCCTGACGACTTGGCTTGAGCCGAGGGGAACGAGGGCGCTGTTCAACCGGCTTCGCGACTCGAAAACCCGGTACGCGGTCACCGGTTCCTTTGCGGCGTATCGCTTGGCACCCATTGCGGAGCCGCGCCTAGCAGCGCTCTACGTCGACGACCCTGATACCGCCGCCCAGTCGCTGGGACTGCGCCCCGCGGAGACAGGTGGCAACACCCTCCTGGTGCGCCCATTCGACACCGTGGTGTTCGAGCGCGCCGAATACGACGACGGCATAACCTATTCCCGCGTTACCCAGGTCCTGTTGGACCTCATGAAAGGGCCGGGGCGAGGGCCGGCGGAGGCGGAGGCCCTTCTGGAGTGGATGCGGGACAACGAGGACTCATGGAAACTATCTATGACCGAAGCTACTTAGATGCCCGGGAGACGCTGTTAGACGCGGTCGAAGCCCTGGGACCGCACGGCGATGCCGTCATCCTGGTGGGTGCCCAGGCGATCTACGTGCATACGGAGGCTGAGGACGATAGCTTCGCCATCTCCCCATTTACTTATGATGCGGACCTCGCGCTCGACCCTGAGTTGTTGGGCGGCAGCCCCGCAATAGTAGAGGCGATGAGCCGGGCGGGATTCCACCTGGGCGACCAGCCGGGACTCTACAGCAGGGAAGGCCTGTCACAGGTTGATCTGCTAGTGCCGGAGGCCGTAGGCGGGCCCGGCCGCAGGGCAGCACGGCTTGGCCCCCACGGAAACATGGCGGCCATGAAGGTTCGGGGACTGGAGGGCGCCCTCGTTAGCCGTAAGGTTAGGAAAATCACCTCTCTGGTCCCAGGTGCAGATCGCTCATGCCTTCTGAAGGTGGCCGGTCCGGCGGCATTGCTGGTGTCGAAGGTGCACAAGATAGGAGAACGCCTGGAGGATGGGGATGTACGCCGTCAAGAACAGCTCCCCAAGGACGCCTTCGACATCTACCGGCTCCTCCGCGCCATCGACACCGCCGAGCTGGCCTCGGAGTTCGGACTGCTGCAGTCGCACGAGATTTCGAGTCGTGTGACCTCCGGCGCGTTGTCGACGTTCGAGACCCTGTTCGGTTCCCGGTCCGACATGGGCACTAGCCTCCTGGTCAGGTCGGTCGGGGCTCTTGAGAACCCCGAATTCATTATTGAGTCGAGCGTCGCTCTGACCCAGGATCTGCTGGAGGCGGTCTCAGAACAAAAGGATCTATCTCGCGGCGAATTGCAATAAGGAGGGCCGCCATGCCCATCACCTACGGAAAGAACTTAGCCAAGTCGCTGGGTGCCCAGCGTTGGAGCGGCACCGTCTTGATGAAGGCATACACAATCCACACGGAGGAATCGGACGTGTTCCTGTCGTACCGGCACACCGACAAAGCCACCGCATGGGAACTAGCCTACTATCTGGACGAGCTAGGCAGGCGTGTCTTCATTGATGTTCACGACCACACGCTTTCGCCGGGTCAGGGAGACCTAGACGGCGCACTGATGACCGCCATCGACAACTCGAATGCAATGATAATCGTTGTCTCGGATGAAACCCAGAGTTCATGGTGGGTGCCGTGGGAGGTTGGTGTCTCCACACCCTCCGGCAAAGCGAAAGCCCTGTACAAGCCGCGGGCATACCGCCCATTGCCGGATTACCTTGAGAAGCTAAAGACGTTGTGGACTCCGGAAGAGGCTGATTCGTGGGTGACTGCCATTCGCGGCGTCCGCTATCGTGCCTAGAGTCCAGTCGATGAACGGTTACCTCTCAAAGGGATCGGGTTGGCAGACCATAGATAACAACACTCTCCTACGAGGCGCATGAAATGCCAAAGCTGGTTAAAGTGAAGCTTGATCTGAAATTGCCGGGCATCGGAGGCATCTCCGGAACGTGGGAGCCGGACGAGTCTGAGGTGAGAGCAGCCTGGGAGCTCTACGTGGAGATGGTGACCCGGACTCCACTCGGGGGCTTCTCATCACGGGAGGGGTCCCTGCGAGAAGCTCTGGACTCCATCTACTCGCTGTTCGACACCACAAGGGGCATCTTGAGAGGGTATGGGCCTGGCGTGGCTCGGCCAAAGAGCGGGCACGAGTTGTCGTTCGGGTACTTCGCTGTGTCCATGCTCAATCTGGTCCTCCGTCCGCTTCTCACCGAGTGGCACCCGAAGCTGCGCAACTGGGAGCGTGACAATCCATTCCGAGACGAGAGTGAATGGGAGGGACGCGGCGAATTCCTGGACGCGCTGGACGAAGTCAGAGAACGACTTCGGCAGTATGCTGATCTGTTCGCTGAAGTTGCAGAGGTGCCTGAACTGGTGGAGGGTGCAGATGCCACGGCAACGACGACATAGGGTGTTCATCAGCTACCACCATCAGGAAGACCAGGAGTACAAGGACCGGTTCGTTCGAATGATGAGCGGCCACATCGTGGACATGTCTGTCGATACCGGCGACATAGTCGACCAGAACCTGCATGTAGACGAAATCAGGCGGCGAATCCGCGACGAGTACATCGCAGACGCCACCGTCACGGTGGTCCTCATTGGCCGCTGCACTTGGCAGCGAAAGCACGTCGACTGGGAGATCTCCGCGAGCTTGATCGATACCGACCACAACGACAGGTGCGGCCTTTTGGGGATCCGCCTCCCGACCCACACGGATTTCAGCGATGCAGAATACAACCCCCGCCTGATTCCCCCTCGGCTCGCGTACAACTGCGGGGGCAACGACCCGTTTGCGGATGTTCACCGTTGGTCGGGGAGCGATAACGAGGTGAACCGGATTCGCCAGTGGATCGACGAGGCGTTCGCAAGGCGCAACCGGCAGCCTGACCCTCACAACAGCTACCCAATGTTTGCGGACAATCGACAGACCAACTGTTCCCACGGCTGGCTGAGTTAGGCCCAGGATGCTAGTCGTTGCCTGGACGATAGATCGAGGACCCAGTAGAAGTCCAAAGGGCGGCCCTGGAGGGACGCGGTGACCGGGGTTGTCACAACGAGTCAGAGATGAAGCCGCTACGAGTGTGGGAATCACAGTCGACAGGAAGCTGTAGGAGATACCACCTGACTAGGTACGCCTGCTTGGCGGCGATTCACAATCTGAAGTCTTCAAGGTAGGTATGGGACAGCGAAGACGTTCGTCCCAATCAACAAGGGCTGACCTCACGTAGCTCTTCTTACAAGGGGGAGAAGCATGGGAGTGGATCGACTAACCAGAGCATTGGAGTCGTCAGTGGCAGGAGCTACGTTCGATACCGGCCGCCTGGAGATGCCCAGAGAAGGCGTTTCGATTTCTTACGCTTCGAGGGCTGAAGAATTGGCTACGCCTGAACAGCTGGCTGAATTGATTGAAGGAAAAGGATGGGAGGCCACGGGGTACGATAGAGCATCGAGCGCTCTATTGATAATCAACGACGAAACGCTATCGGAGCTAGAGTGCCAAGTCCGGTGCCTTCTCCAGGACTACATCGATGATTCAGGGGACCGTATAGGGCACGCTTTCCCCATAGGCGGAAGCGGAGAATCATATAGCGGGTACACCGACGGTGTACGGAACCTCCACAGCTGGTCGTCTCCCGTATCCAACTTTACCAAGGCCCTCGTAAAGGGCGCGGCCGTCGTAGGGGCCGAGGCCGTAGTAGATCACCTGTTGTGGTGGCGAGAGGGTACAGGCCCGGTGAGATACTTTACCGCAGCCCTGCTCAACGGCGTTGCATTCACTGAACCGCTATTCCCGCTGGACGGAATCGGCATAGAGCCTCTGCCTCTGTCCGCCGATGAGCTTCCCGTCCATCTACCAAAGCCTTCCGGTAGGTCAGCAAAGGACTATGTGGGTCGGACTGTGCTTCACATCGAGCACAAAGCATCACCTGCTCTATTTCGTCCCAGCACAGCAAGCCCGGAGGACGTCTTAACGGTGCAAGACGTCGCGGGAATCGACTTTGACACCGTCTGTCAGGCCATCTCGCTGGTGTGTGACACACATGTGGAAGCGGGATTCTACTGGGGCCACTACCAGGGTGTTCCAGGCCTATCTAGAGTCACTGACGGGGGTAGCTGGTCGTTCGGCGACCAGCGCTACGAGGGGTGGCTGTCGTTCGCCAGGACCTTTGTACCAGTCGTCGCCAGGATCATTGAGCCACCCTGCGGACCGGTATGCGGACTATTATCACTGCGGCGTTTGAGGGTCAACCACCTCCTCTCTATCGAGCAGCGCCCTGTGGGGTGACAGACGTTGCCGGTAGCTGTCGCCCTCGATGACGATCTGGTAGCTGGCGTTGGCGAGCCGGTCGAGGGCGCTGTTGCCCAGGATGGGATCGTCGAAGAGTCCGAGCCACTCGTCGACGGCCCTGTTGGATGTGACGACGAAGCTGGATGTGCGGTGCCTGGCGATGACCAGCTCGTACAGGTCTATCGACTGCTGCTGAGTCAGCCTGTGGAGACCGAGGTCGTCGAGGATGAGCAGGTCCGGGGAAAGGAAGGACCGGAAGGTCTTGTCGGTGGAGTGGTCCACCCTGGCCTGGGCCATGGCCCTGAAGAAGTCGTCTGCGCGTATGAAGCGGACGGAGTGTCCCGCCCGGACGGCTGCATAGCCGAGAGCCTGTGCGAGGAAGCTCTTGCCGACGCCTACCGGGCCGACGAGCAGGACGTGCTCGTTGCGCGGTAGGAACTGGAGTGAGAAGGCGGCGTCGAGGAGCCGGCGGTCGAACGTGATGGATGCCGACCAGTCGAAGTCTTCGAGGCGGCAGACCTGATCGAAGCCGGCTTGCTGGAGTCGGAGCTCCAGCCGCCTGTGGTCCCTGCGGTTGACCTCGTCGGTGAGGATCACCTGCAGGAAGGATGCGTAGTCGAGCTCCTCTCTGCGTGCGAGAGCGATCCTCTCGGGCAGCGTGTTGAGCATGGCTCCGAGCTTGAGGCGCTTGAGCAGCGGCGTCAGTTCGGTGGCGGTGGTCATGGTCATTCTCCTTGTGCTGGTTGAGCGGCGATGCCGTTGGCATGAGCGAAGACGGACCCGGACCTGGCGAACCGACCCGGGGGCATCGGGGGAGGCTCTGTCTCCGCTGTCTCCTGCTCCAGGGCCTCCACGAGGATGCGCTCGAGACGGCCCACGTCGATCAGGTCTACTGAGAGGGCCTTGCGGCAGGCGTCGTCGAGACGTTCAGAGGAGTAGCGTTCTCCCAACTGTAGGAGCTTGTGTCCCTGCCTGAGCCTGGCCCAAGGCAGCGGGCCTTCGAAGAGACGCTCGGCATAGGCCGCCACGGCCGGTCCGTGCGAAGCTGCCCTGAGCTTGATCCGATCAGGAGCTCTGAGGGTGTAGGCGCTCAACTCGGACGGGTAGTCGTCAGGGTCGGTGGACCTGCCGCCGCGGTCCTTCCGTGGGTGGACCTTGATCAGCCTGCCCCGGTAGTAGATGCGCACCAGCTTGCTGCCGAGCCGCACCTCCACCTTCTGGCCGGGCGGACATATCTCAGCCGGCACTGAGTAGAGGGCATACTGGCAGGCTATATGGTGGTCGGGATGGACCTTGGCAGTGCGCCAGTCGGTCATCTCGTAGGGCTCTCCGTCCCATTCCCCGAGCGCGCTGAGCTCCTCCTGACGGAAGACGGCCAGGGGTTGCTTGCGGGTGGTGCCGTGCACCCTCTGGCCAGCAACCTCCAGGCACCACCGCTTGGCCCCAGACCTCATGTCCGCAAGGTCGGTGAAGGTCCCCCCCTTGAAGAACCGCTCCCGGATGTAGGGCACTCCGCGCTCCACACGCGGCTTGTCGCGAGGATGGCGCACCCTTGCGGGGTCTGCGATGAAGCCCCGGTGCTGGGAGTACTCCAGGAAGCCGTGCGTCAGGCGGGGATGGAGCCGATCGGGACCGGCCACCGCCGCAGGGAAGTTGTCGATCACCAGGTACCTGGGCACACCCTCGAAGAAGGCCCAGGCAGCCTCCAACCCGTCAATCACGTCGACGAGCTTCTGGCTGAAGGTCGGCCAGACGAAGCTGTGCCGCGAGTACCTCAGGACGATGATCAGGGCCCAGACCACGCGGCGGCGGCCGGTCTCAGGGTCGTCCATCAGGCCCAGGCGACCGAAGTCCATCTCCGCCACTTCGCCCGGCGCACTCTCTCCCATCCGGACCGTCGTTGGACTTCGCCTCCGCCAGCCCCGTCGCTGGATGAACCTCCTCAACGATGTGTAGGAGACCCGGCAGTTCCGGTCCGCAAGTAACTCGTGGATGCGTGTCAGCTGCATCCGATCGGCAGTCAGCCACTCGTAGACCTGGTCGGCCCATGGGGCGAGCATCTCCTCGGTCGGTGCCTCGACCTTCCGAGGACTGCTCACGTTCAGCCCACACAGACGGCTCAGTTGGTCTTCGCTTGCAGCCGGACCGTCGCGCGTCAGACCCGCTCCCATCGCAGCATCGATGTACCGGCGGACTGTCGCCCGCGACAGTCCCGTCCCGCTCGCTATCTGTCGCTGGCTGTTACCCGACTGCCAGCGGCGAACCACCTCTGCTATCTCCACTCTCGACACCTCCCTGTACGCCATCGCTGCTCCTTGCATCAAGGCTCCAGCAATGGTCGCCAATCCGGCGCCCAGGGTGGTCAACAACCTGGCGAAGTGGCCTAAAGGTCCTGGCGATCTCTCCTTCTACTGGTACATAGCTCCTGGCGTTTGACAGTGGCCGCTCACTCTTGCCGGGGGGCTGAACGATCAGCTTGAAGTGGCCGCAGGCGTTTTGCTTCGAGATGGCAGGTCAGTACCGATGCCATCTCAAGAACAACTGCGCGACACGCTGCAGGCGATCAAATCGTTGGGTTCTGGCCACACCACCCGCACGGCCATTTCCCGGTGGATGAAATCTAAGGATCATAGGCAGAGTCTAGAGGATTGTTTCATAGACCTTCGCATAGCTCTTGAAACGATATACCTGAAGGATTTTCAAGACGAACGGACGAGCCAGGAGATGAGATTCAGGCTTGCCTTGTTTGGCGCCTGGCACTTGGGCAATGACTTTAAGGACAGACAGGGCATACGCAAGATACTGCGGGACTCGTACGACCGGGCATCAGCAGCAGTCCACACAGGCTCCATCTCGGGCGGATCTGAAAGTGTGGACTTGCTTACCAATGGCCAAGGACTATGTCGCAGGGGCATTCAGAAACTGATCCGTGAGGGTCCTCCAAAAGACTGGGGAGATCTTATCCTGGGTGCCGAGTGTGCTGGCGACGACTCTGATTGAACGAGGCGACGACATGCGTCTTCGCAAGCTGCTGAAGTTTATCGGCTCCTCCACGGCGACAATGTGGAGTCAAGTCGGTCACCTCTTATCTAAAGCGAGAGGAGGTCATTTCTGGGCCATCCTCGACATTGCAATGTCAGCATTGGGTGCCGCAATAGGAGCGGTGGCCGGATATGCAGTCGGATTCTGGCTGATACCCTACCTCGTCGATCCGAATCACCCCTACGTTGGGGGATCGCTCTTCACACTCGCCCAGGTCATGGCAATCTTCGGGGCATTCGGAGTGGCTGCGGGTTTCTCGAACTATGTGGAATTCCGCCTCAGAGGGTCCCTGCGTGCTGCAGGTGCTCTACACATCATGTCTGCCCTGGGCTTCACTCTGCTTGGGATGATGCTTCCCGTCTCGACGAGTGAGGCGATGTGGAGGGATCATGGGGATGTCCTGACCGTCCTGAATTTTGTAGCCCTGGCAATGGCAATAATGGGATTCTCTATGGGGACGATCCTTTGGGTGAGCCAGTTTCACAGGCTGCTGGGAATAGGGAGAGCCGGGGGAGCTGACGGTGGTTCCCCGGACCCCGACGGCAGCAGCCGCGGAGAATGCAAGTGACTCGATGCCGGTCAATCTCTCAGATGCGAATGAGATCGGTCCCTTCACTTCAGGACCGGCAACAACGGACGATTCTTGAAAGGAGAGGACCCGTGGAAATGTTGAGTCGTAGGATCAAGCGAAGTGGGGAAGAGTTCATTGTCGAGGTCTCGGTGGATGAGAAAAGTGCAACCGTGACTGATGAACGGGGAACCAGCGTGACAATTACGTACAACTCGGGCCACCTCAACGTCAGATTGCCGAACGGTTGGGGGAACTGGGTGGCTTCTATGGAACGCGCCGTAGACCTCGCAGTGGAACTCTGCTTTGAGTCGAGGGACCAATTGACCGGAGATCAGGCTTACCAGGAAATGGTCGAGTACGTCAAAGGTCGGGCGAGTTGAAGTCGCGGACTCGTACGAGACAGGTCGAAAGGGCGCCACGTCCTAATCTGATCGTTGCCACCGGACGGCGACCCACGCGACCACCAAGTTCCACACTATTTGGCCGGCGAGGTGCGGAACCGTAGACGCGCCTGTCCAGTGGGGTCATGCCCTTCAGGCAAATGGACGCCCGCATGGCGAACGACGCAAGTAGAGACGACAGGCTGCTCCGGGTACTTTGAGAAATATGTGAGGTAGTTTCAGTGGGATGGTCATTGACTCAATACAGCCTGGTTGTAATTGGGGATACTGAGGACCTCATCTTCACTAATCCATCCGGACGGTCTTTCTTCCCGGCGGATCGACTGTTCGAGTACACGGGCGACGACCTCAAGCAGACCTACCAAGACAATCTGGCAGCTCTCAGCAAGTTGCCAGCCTTGGTCCTGGGCGAAGTCCGCAAGGGGGAGGCAGCGCCTGCCGTCCTGAGTCACCTGGACGACATTGAAAAGAGGGGGGCGAACCTCCACTTTCGATTTGAGCACTCGTTTGACCGACTCAGCGCAGAAGAGATTTTCGACTGCGGTTACTTCGACATCACGACCCGCGCTTCCGGCGTCGATGAACGCACCCGCACGCATTGGGCTGTCAAGCGGGGCAATCTCTTTGAAGGACTCTTCAAGCTGCTCAACGATCAATCCAGGAGCGAACCGCCAAGGCTGTTCAGTGTCGAGCAATGGCCGCTGCCGGCTCTCGGCCACATTGCCGTGATGATGCCGTTCGCGAAGGAATTCGACCCGGTGTATGAGGCGATCCAGTCAGCCTGCAATGGTCTGGGGCTTCAGGCCCTTCGCGTTGATGAGATATATGGTCCCACTCGGATAATGGACGATGTCTTCAAGACGATAGCGCAGAGCAGATTGGTGATAAGCGACCTCACCGGCCGGAACCCGAACGTACTGTATGAAACCGGCATTGCCCACGCCCTCGGTCGCGAGGTGATTATGGTCGTGCAGAACGACCAGGATGTTCCGTTTGACCTGGGCCACATACGCTACGTCAGATACATGCCGAACAAGGAAGGGCTAGAAAAACTCCGGGCAGACCTGCTCACGTCCATCCGGGCGACCCGGGTCTGAGGAGGCGTTCACCTATAAATCGTCGGAGGGGCCGGACGCAAAGATTCGCCCGGTGTGAACCCTTGATTGCGCGCACCCGTGGTGAACAGGCTTTGGGGGCGCCAGATGCCGAGAGAGCCCGTAGGGTTGCCAAAGACAATGCTGCCAGGTGCAAATGAAGACTTCTTCACCTGCTGGAGGTGGGCCCTATCTCAAGGTTGTTTGGCAGAGCGAGTCAACGAGCTGTTGGGGTCAGCAGATCATCCAGTCCCATAGTGCAACAGCGCCTTCGGATCTTGTCCAACGAGGATGACTTCTGTTTAATCTGGGCTAGGCCCGTGGACAAGAATTGACTCCCGCCTGATATTGACGACAGAGGTGAACGCTTGCTCCGTTGCCTTTCGCTCGATCTTGAAGTCGGCGTAAAGAACCGGCGAATTCGCGCTCTTGCGGGAGTCCGCCCGGACACCGGCGGGTCCGTCTTATTCCCTTCGGGCCGGGGCAACCTCGCTGCGGCACTGCGCCGACTTGACGGTCTTGCCGACGGGACCGACCTCCTGATCGGACACAATCTGATCGATTTCGACCTGCCCCTCTTGAAGGCCGCCAGTCCTAGCCTGCGACTATTGAGACTGCCCACGGTGGACACGCTCATGCTCAATCCGCTGGCCTTTCCGCGAAACCCCTACCATCACCTGGTCAAGCACTACCAGGACGGGCAACTCAAGCGCGGGCGCATCAACGACCCTGAACTGGATGCAAGGCTAACGCTGGAGGTCTTCGAGAACCAGCGGAGGGCCTTGCGCGATGCGCCGCCCGAACTGCTGGCCGCCTGGCATTGGCTGACCACGTCACGAGAAGGTGCGGGATTCGACAAGATCTTCACCGCTCTGCGCGGCTCGCCGAGACCGTCGGACGCCGAAGCCCATGAAGCCATCCAGACGAGGTTGGATGGCAAAGCCTGCCGAACGCACGGCCTAGAGGTCTTGGCGGCTGCAGACCATAGCGGTTGGCCGCTGGCTTACGGTCTCGCATGGTTGTCGGTAGCGGGGGGCAACTCGGTCATGCCTCCCTGGGTGCGTTTCCAGTTTCCAGAGGCGGGACTGCTGGTGCGCCGACTGCGCGACGACACCTGTACAGAGTCAGGCTGTGGATGGTGCCGGGAGCGGCACGATGCCCGAAAGGAGCTTCACCGCTGGTTCGGCTTCCCCGGGTTCCGCCCTGAGCCCCCGGACAAAGACGGCAAGTCCATGCAGCAGTCGATTGTGGAGGCCGCCATGGCCGGAGAGCACGCCCTGGCCATCCTGCCAACGGGATCGGGCAAGTCGCTCTGCTATCAGGTACCGGCCCTGTCCCGTTACGACAAGACAGGCGCCCTCACGGTGGTCATCTCTCCACTGGTAGCCCTCATGGCCGATCAGGTAAAGGGGCTGGAGGCAAGAGGAATTGGCTCCTGCGTGACGATCAACGGGCTTCTGTCCATGCCGGAACGAGCCGATGCCCTGGACAGGGTGAGGCTTGGAGACGCCGGCATCCTCATAATCTCGCCGGAGCAGCTTCGAAACGTGTCGGTCCGCCGCGTACTGGGCCAGCGTGAGATCGGAGCCTGGGTCCTGGACGAGGCCCACTGCCTCTCCAAGTGGGGGCACGATTTCCGGCCTGACTACCGGTACGTCGGGCGTTTCATTCGTGAGAGCACGGGGGATGATCCGGTGCCGCCTGTACTGTGCCTGACCGCTACGGCCAAGCCTGACGTCGTGGACGAAATAGTGGACTACTTCCACAAGGAGCTTGAAGTAACCCTCAGAGTATTCGACGGCGGGGCCCGGCGCACCAACCTCGAGTTCGTAGTCGTGCAAACTACCAGCGGGGAGAAGTTCGCACATATCCACCAGGTACTGACTTCGGACCTGCCGGAGGATGAGCAGGGCGGTGCAATCGTCTACTGCGCTACTCGGCGTCAGGCTGAAGAAGTAGCGGAGTTCCTCCGGGCAAAGGGAATGGAGGCGGACCACTTCCACGCCAAACTGCCGCCCGAGACCAAGAAGAACGTCCAGGAGAATTTCAAAAGTGGGGACCTGCGCGTAATCGTCGCCACCAACGCCTTCGGAATGGGCATAGACAAGCCGGACGTGCGTCTGGTGGTCCACGCCGACATCCCCGGCTCCCTGGAGAACTACCTCCAGGAGGCGGGCAGAGCCGGACGAGACCAGAAGGCGGCACGCTGCGTCCTGCTCTACGCTCAGGACGATGTGGAGCTGCAGTTCGGCATGTCGGCCCGTTCCCGTCTATCTCGACGTGAGATTCACGGTGTTCTGAGGGCGTTGCGCAACCTGGGCCGGAAGAGTCGATTGAAAGGTGAGGTGGTGGCAACACCTGGCGAGATCCTCGGCGAGGACGAAGAGCAGGCATTCGAGCGGGACTCTGCCACGGACGACACCAGGGTGCGGACTGCTGTGGCCTGGCTTGAGGAGGCTGTCCTCCTGACCCGGGAGGAGAACCGGGTCCAGGTGTTCCCTTCTTCCCTCCGTGTGGGATCGATCAAGGAGGCGGGCGTTAAGCTCCAAAGGGCTCGCATCACGGATGATCGCCGTCGCCAGCTGCTGACCATCTCACAGGCGCTGATCGAGGCGGATGCGGACGAGGGCATATCCACAGACGAGCTTATGGCGGTTGCTGGCCTGAGCCCGGAGGGGATAAGAGCCGCGCTCTATGATCTTGAGAGATTGGGCATAGCCAGCAACGACACCGTCTTGACTGCCTACGTACATGCAGGAGTACGGCGAGCCTCGAAGCAACGATTCGAGCAGGCGGAGGCCCTGGAGCGGGCCCTGATCGACCTGCTTCGCAAGGCGGACCCAGATATCGAAATTGGAGAGTCCTATCCCTTACATCTCCGTAGGGCAACTCAGAGTCTCAAGGACGATGGCCACGAATATGCTCTGCCGGAACTCTTGCGGCGCATCATCCGCAGCATCGCAGCCGACGGAAGAGGTGAGGGCGGGGGTGGAGGAAGCCTCGGCGTGCGCGGACGCGACGGAGAGACCATGCAGGTGACACTGCAGCGAGAGTGGAGGGCGCTGGAAAGGACTGCCGAACTCCGCCGTGAGGCCGCCTCCCGCTTACTGGACCATCTGCTTGCCAGCCTACCGCAGGGAGCACGCGGCACGGACCTGCTGGCCGAAACGACGCTGGGGAAGCTCCTGTCTGCGGTCAAATCTGACATGACCCTCATGAGTGAAGTCAGGGATCCCGGCCGGCTGATGGATAGAGCGCTGCTGTGGCTGCACGAGCAAGAGGTCATTCGGCTGAACAGGGGACTTACGGTGTTTCGTCCTGCGATGACCATCCGCTTGAAGCAGGAGAGACGGGGTTTCGCGCAGACCGACTTTGCATCCCTCAATCTCCATTACGACGAACAGATTCTGCAGATCCACGTCATGGCGGAATACGTGCAGCAGGGCCTTGGGGCAATGGCCGATGCTGTGCAGATGACAATGGACTACTTCAGCCTTCCCCGGGAAGAGTTCTTGCGTCGCTGGCTGCCGGACCGGGAGGCGGAGATCTCACGCCAGACCACGCCTGAATCGTGGAGGACCATCGTCGAGAGCCTGAACAACCCCGTGCAGCGACGAATCGTGGCGGACGACCGGGAGCAGACGAACGTGCTGGTGCTCGCGGGTCCCGGCTCCGGCAAGACGCGGGTGCTGGTGCATCGGATCGCCTATCTGATACGGGCCAGACGCGAGAATCCTCGCGGTATCCTGACGCTCGCCTACAACAGGCACGCCGCAGTCGAAATCCGTCGCCGCCTCGCTGAGCTCATCGGCGACGACGCACGTGGAGTCATGGTTCTCACCTGCCACGGGCTTGCCATGCGACTGGTTGGCGCGAGTTTCACCGGGCGTGCAAATCGTCTAGATGACGCGGGCTTCAAGGAGATTCTCCAGCAGGCGGTGGCCCTGCTTCGTGGGGAGGGATTGCCGCCCGGCGAAGCGGACGAGTATCGGACACGTCTGCTGGCGGGCTTCCGCTGGATTCTGGTGGACGAGTACCAGGACATCGCACAGGACCAGTACGAACTGATTTCGGCGTTGGCGGGAAGAACCATTGCCGAAGAGGACGACAGGATTAGTCTATTTGCGGTGGGGGACGACGATCAGAATATCTATGCCTTCAATGGCGCGTCTGTGGAGTTTATCCGCCGCTTCGAGGCGGACTACAGGGCCAGACCTGCCTACTTGACCGACAACTACCGCTCCACCGGCCACATCATCGCTTCGGCAAATGCGGTCATCGAACCCGCACAGCATCGGATGAAGACGGGGAATCCGATCGAGGTCAATCGCGTGCGACGCAATGATCCGCCTGGAGGTAAGTGGTCCGGACAGGACCCCGTCGCGCGTGGTCGAGTCCAGGTCGTTCCGGCTGGTGACGACCCCATCACACAGGCACAGGCGGTCATGGCTGAGTTGAAGCGGTTGGCTGGCTTCTCCTCAAGTTGGGACTGGTCCTCCTGCGCAGTGGTGGCGCGCGAGTGGAAGTACCTGCACCCGGTGCGGAGCCTATGCGAGTTCGAGGGGATTCCGGTGGAGATGGCGGATGAAGAGCTTTCAGTCGTCTGGCATCTCAGAGAGACGCAAGCACTTGTGAACTGGTTACGAGGTCGAGACTCCCGACTAGTGCTAAGCGAGGACCTGAACAATTGGCTTGTCGGACAGTCCCCGGGTCCTTGGATCGATCTACTCCGGGAGGCCGTAGCAGAGTACGAACTGGAGACCGGTGGCTCGGAAACGTCTGTGGATCACTTCATCGAATGGCTGGCCGAGTGGGGACGCGAAGCGAGAAGGAGACAGCGGGGACTGATGCTGCTCACTGCTCACCGTGCCAAGGGGCTGGAATTCGATCATGTGGTTGTGCTGGACGGAGGCTGGGATCGTTTTGGCCGTGGGGAGGATGTTGATGCAACCCGGCGGTTGTACTACGTGGCAATGACACGCGCACGCGAGACTCTCACCCTTGCGCGCCTGCCGGGGCCTCGCCCAATCCAGGACGCATTGCTGAACTCTTCCCATGTCCTCCGGCGGCAGGCATCCGTTGATCTCCATCCACCAGCACCGGAACTCTCGCGCCGGTACATGCGGCTCAGCCTGCGCGACGTCTTCCTGAGCTTTGCGGGATACAGACATCGTAACCACCCGGTGCACCGTGCCATCGCCACGCTGTCGGTCGGCGACCGGTTAGAGGTGCGCGCCGGCTCGGGTCGTTGGGAGCTTTTGGACAGCAATGGGACGATCGTAGGACAGCTTGCCGGCAGCTTCGAGGCTCCCGACGGCATGCGTTGCGCGTTCGCCTCGGTCTTGGCCGTGGCCACCTGGGACAGAGAACGTTCCGAGCCGGGGTACCAGGACGGCCTTCGTTGCGATAGGTGGGAGGTTGTTGTACCCGAGCTGGTGTTCGACCAGGGCAGTAATGGCGTCGAAGGGACCGAAGGCTAGGTAGTGTCTCGTTTGATACCAGCGGGTCAGGAGAGGTAAGAGGAATGGCCTGGATACCCGATGTCAGTAGGACTCTTGTCATCGTGAAGAGACTCGAAAGCCAAGAGGACCTCTTGAAGGACTCCACTGACCTATTCCAAACCTTCTTTGAAGACATGCACAGTCCAGAGCAGTTCGCCAGGAGAATGGAAGAGCTCGGCGAACTCCTCTCCGAGTCCCAAGGCTACTACGTCGATCCGGAGGTTGCGGATGCTGTGGAGACGGCTGTACGCGATCCTGCAGCTGGCGCCCGACTGGTGATCGACCGTCTTCACAAACTCGCGCCGTTGTTCGAAGTGCCCTATGAACCGGATGGGCCCGGGCACACCCCCTTGGTGGCTGCTGCCATCCATTACCACGCCTCCCTAATGGTTCGGGCCATGAGGCGGAGCGGTATTGGGGAGCAACAGTACGGCTATGGAGACGACGTAGGCCCGGCCTTCCGGGAACTGGAACGGTTGTGGTTCCTATATGGAGAGGCTGATTCTCCGACGCTGCTCACCATCCGTTCTCTCTACTGCCGGGTTGGCGCGGAGCTGGCATTTCACACCGGCGATTACGCCGCCGCTTTGCGAGAACTATCGCTATCGCTGAAAGCCTTCGTCCAGTCGGAAGAGCAGGCTAGTGACATGGACTTCCATCTGATCCTGTCCCCGGACGACCGCTATCAATTGCCACCTTGGCTCGATAGTGTTGAGGATCGAGCCAAGTCCTACCTGGCACACCTTAGCAATGTCCCAGAGGGCGAGGTGGACTGGGCGGGCGTAATTGACTCGTGTCAAGCACTGAAGAACTACCTCTTGATCAAAGAGTCCCAAACCCATCGCGGCTCCGATATTGTGGCTGAGGAGGAAACGGACTACTGGGATGAGACGATAGGGTGGGCAAAGGCTCAGCTGACCCCTGGCCAGCTTCGCAGCCTATATGAGAAGAGCAACAACGAGGCCGTCACCTTGAGGTTGTCTCGATATTTCCTCAACGGCGGAATGTGGGGCAGACTGAGCGAAGATGCGCAAAACGCGCTCATCGTTTGCGACGGGGTTTGGATGGCCAATGGGCCCGAAAGCAGGCTCCTCCAAATACTAAGCCCGCTTCAACGTGCTACAGAAGACACTCTGTACCACTGTCTCTGGCAACCCCTCGTCGAATGGGCGGGAACGAAGCCTGAGTATTCCGATTACCGAAGAGGACTCCTTTCCAGAGCCGGTAAGCAATACCCGGGACTAACTGAATATCTTGACGTGCTTGGCAGCACTGTAGGCAAGGGTTATCTGGGGACCTTGGGCTTTTCAAGTGAAGACCTGAAGTTCCTGTCTAGGGATGTGCCCACGCTTCTCCGGAAGCTGCGTCACAACCGGAACAAAGTTGAACACGAGCCAAACTCTGGTGTGAACCTCAATGACATCAGGGGTCTATACCGGGCGTATCTTGGCATAGGGCGCCGAGGCGTCATCCCTGAACTGGTGCGTCTTCTGGGCAGAGCATCCATGTAGTTTGCGATCCTGAGAGGCCGAAGATCCGGTCAGATATAGCTTTGAGAGAAGTTCCTCAAACTGGAGATTAAGAAAACCTAACGTTTGGGTCCGCTTCGGCTTGTCATCAGGTCTCTAACCCGAACTGAGCGCGACAACCCGAACTATGCGGATGGAGGGCCCTATTGACAACCGATAAGACGCCAGAATCCGAATCGACATCTGAGGGAACCGTCAATCTCTCCAAGTTGTGCTTCGGTGCCGACTGCTTTGCTGGAGAGGCCATTCAGGAACAGACATTCACGGAACGCCTGGAAGGCAATCACATTGTGAAATCGGCCTCGGCCGTTGTCGTTCCACCCTCGGGGGCACGGTGGGACTACCACACTGAAGCAGAATTGCGGGGACCCAAGGGGTTGAGGCAGAAGGGCGCATGTGTCCGGGCGGCATGGCGAGACGACGGTTCAATGGAGTTCTCGATAGAGGGGGCAATTTGGGAGTTAGGTCGAGCATCCGTCAAGAACATTGAAATCTTCGGCATGTCGAACGAAGAGATAGCTTACTGGTTCCGTCAACTCACCGGCCTCGTTCGCGGAGTAGACGTGCCGGGTCTGACATTGGATACGGAACTTCGACCCTTCATGTATGCTGTCCCGCTAGAGGGGCTTACGGCCAAGGGCGACAGAAAGTTCTTTTTCATCAGGGACTTCGGCATTACCTCCGGTGATGCCGACGACGTCTTCAATCCGCTCCTAGCCGACTCCAATATCGGCAAGGCTGAGTCAGTTTGGCAGCCCGAGGTTCCAAAGGCCTGGGGTGTTGTGTTCGCACGGGATCTTATCGAGGCTGAAGGCCTTGCTCTAGGCAGGGCTCAGTTTACAGCTGACCTGATTAGCTTCAGCTTACGTACCGGCATGAGCCACTTTGACACCCGGTATGATTCTGAGCTCCTTGAATGGGATGTTGATCTGGGCAGGTCCAGGGTGACCCTGCAACCCTGGATGCTCATCTTGGATCAAAAGAACACCAAAGGATGGATCAGAACACTTCCTCTCATTGACCAAGACACTAAAGTCGACCTCGAGGACGTACACGACAGGATTTCATTCTTCGCGAAGCACTTCCTTGAGGCATCTGAAGCAGGGGACTTCGCAGATCAGACTGAGCAACGCTCGTTGACTGACCGGGAACGAAAGCTCTCTGCTGGCATACAGCGCTCTTTGAGGTGGCTTGGGATTGCTTCAAGTGAAGAAGGGATTAGTGATCAGTTCATTGCCACCTGGATTTCCTTGGAGTCGGTATTAAATGCCATTGACTATCCCGGTGTCTTCGACGGGCCTCGGGAATCGGTGGGGGACACACTCAGAGAGGCTGTCGCCGCGCTTCAGCTCCCTGGACGAGCTACCCGGCCGTTGATGATTTCGAAAGAGATGATCTCGGGAAGAGTTTTCCAGAACCAATGGCCGCCTAGGACGAAACTCGAACTGTTTGCGAAGGCATGGGGAGTTCATCTTAAACCAGGCGACTCAGAACTCGTACGCGACCTAGGTCGTTTGCGAAATGAAGTATTCCACGATGGTAGGAATGACCCTTCGGTTTCAAGCCAACAGCTGAGACAACTGCAGTACCTGGTTGAGCGCCTTGTGTCTGCAGCATCGGTCTATGGGTATGAAGACATAGAGGAACAGAATCGATATCAGCTGCAATTTGGGGAGATTGGACCAGAGGGCGGAGGAGCGCCTCTGTCCCTAGACGGGCGGGACGTCCCTTACGTCCTCAGGATAGATAAGTACCAGGAAGGGAGGTTCGTCCAGGAGTTCAACATAGAGGGCAAGATCTATAGTGACCTGAACTCGGATGTGTCATTCACTAAGGAGGAATGATCGCAACCCCTAGGGACGTGCGCGGACTCCCCGGAGCACTCGACATGGGAGCCGCCGACTACGTGGTCGAGCCCTTCTCGCCCAGTTCGATCCGCACCTGCTCTCTCAATCCGAGGTCGTCCAGCGCTTGGAAAAGTTGCAACTGGAAGCCTTGGGCCAGGCCTGCATCCACGCTCACCGAGAACTCCACGCCCACGCTAAGGTCTTCTCCGGAACGCAGCTTCGGAAGGATTCTCGTCCCGAGCCGGTTCCACACCTCGGGAGGGACGGTTCCCTTGATCCGCAACGTAGATTTCCGGCCTGTCCCCATGGGCAGCCCGACCTGGGTGTCTTCGCCAGATGGAGGCAGGGGGCCGGGTCCAGTTGCGGTACTTGGATCTGTCTGTTCCTCCGGCTGTGCAGGCTCAGCGGCTTGGGCCGGGGCCCGGAGCTTCCCGGCCTTGGTCTTGGTCAACAACAGGACCCCGGACTCGAAGGCCACTTCGTCTACCCCTACCGGCTCCTTGAACCACACCCGTTCGTAGTTTCCGTCCCCTGTGTCGCCGGACGCCAACCCGAATTCGCCGTCGGTAACAAAGTCGACAATGCGCGTCCTGAGCACAGAGTCCGGGTCCAAGAGTCGAGTCAGCGAACCATCCAGGAAGCTCTGGCGCAGGCTGTTCAGCGGCCAGGCCCCAGTTTCCTTGAAGGCGGGCGGCCAGTGCCGATCGATGTATCCCGCGCCGACGGACTCGTTGAGTAGCGCCCCCGACTTCAATGCGTTGACGACCCTGCCGCACAGTGTCTCGCTTCCACTTGAATGGCCCGCGCCCAGGTCGATCACCTTCAATCCGTCCGCGGACCGCGAATCTTGCAAGGCCGCGAATCTGTACCCTCCCCACACCTCATCTTTGGCCGCCTCCTCCGCATCCCTGACTCTGTTCTGCACCTCGGCCCGGTCGGTCTGGTCAAATTCAGTACCAAGTACACCCTGTGAGAGTTCCTGAGCCACCCGGCGCCATGCGAGCCACTGTTCGACGCTCTCCCTCAACTCGCGCCCTGGCTTCCGTGCGCACCAGACCAACGCACCCGGATATAACCTTGGGGAGCTACCTCTTTCCCTGGTCCAGTGGGCCACGCGATCCAGCAGTTGGCCGCTTCCAGTCCACTCCTCAGCGGGATCGACGACCACCATCGTTAGCCGCGGCGAGTCCTGCACCGCGTCGCCATTTTCAGGGAAGTAGGCGACAGGTACCGACGCTCCCCTAGCGAACTCCTCCTGTACGACCTTCCGAACCGCAGACTTGACCTCCTCCTCGTCCAGAGAGGCACGACGGTCACTGACGACTTTCCGCAGCGTCGCCTGATGGTGGATGCGGTAGCCATCGGCACCGACCCTGCGTACGAAGAATCCGGACTTCTCCAGAGCCGTCGCCGCGGTGTCTATGCTGGTGGTTTCCACCTCCGGCTCGCCAAGGGCGAAACGCAACTCCGGCAGATGGGCCACCTTCTCCACCTGTCCACCGGACGACTCGAAGAGGATGGTCGTGCCTACCCTTCGATGCAGGTCGCGCATTGCCCCCTTGATGTCCACGTCTAGCGCGCTGGCGTGAGATGTGTCTCCGGCAACGTCCGCCTCGATGGCGGTGTCAAGACGCTGCTCCCCCAACTGGCCGAGGACCACCGCCCGGAACTCGGGCACGTCCAACGGAGCGGAGCCGAGCTTGATCAACGGCTCGGTCCGAGCCTTCCGGAACTGCTCTCTCGACGCCCACGAAATCCACTGGGCCAGCATTGCCAGCGCACCCCGCGTCTGCTGGAACTGCGGAAGCGCCCTCCACTTACGTTGGAATACCGAAAGTGTCGCCGGATGGAACGGGTAGCAGGCCTCAAACCGGCTGCGGAGAAAGTCGCGCGCTTTCGCGCCGGTTATTGCACTGTCCACGGCCGTCCACTCTGAGGGCAAGCGGGCGCTTCGTTCGAAACACCAGTCCGCGTAGGTCTGTGCGACACGTCGTCTGGTGCGCTCGGCGCCCAAGTCCTCAAATAGGCGTCTACGCACGACTTCGCTTATCTCGGACTCGTCATTGGCGATGAGATCGCGGGCGACGCGGCGAACGACTTTGGTGATGCGCTCCTGCCATTCCTGGTCGCGCTCGGTCATCTCCACCTGGCTGCGGGGGAGGCTGATGACCGCTGCCGCATGGGTTGCCCCGGTGACCGCGACGGTTAGGTTCTGCAGGAAGGCATGGAAGGAATCCGCCATGCTGCGGTGACGGTTCACGAAGTTGAGCGCCTCGTCGAACAGCAGCAACACGGGAGCATTTGCTGCTGCAAACACTCTAGCCAGTGCTTCGGTCCCTGGCGGGGTCGTCCGGGCAGCGCTGCCCAGGGCGGACACGCCCGCCTCTCCTGCCACCTGCCGGGCCAGATCGATCCAGGGCGTCTCCCGGCCCTCGGACGGGTCCCAGGCGTTGCCCACGAACACACCGACGCTCACGGCGGGAACATCGCCAAGACCAGCCTCGTGCAAGAGTTCTGAGGCTCCGGGCAGGCTTGGTGCTTTGGGGCCTGCATTGGCGAGGTGATAGAGAGAAGTGAGTGTGTGGGTCTTGCCGCCGCCGAACTGGGTGATCAGCGTCAGCACCGGCGAGGTGTTCTCCGTCCTACCGGAGAGCCTCCGCAGGACCATACCGG
Organism: Dehalococcoidia bacterium; assembly: GCA_965116315.1. Taxonomy (GTDB): domain Bacteria; phylum Chloroflexota; class Dehalococcoidia; order Lucifugimonadales; family CAJWER01. The sequence continues at coordinate 1,905,465 of OZ220672.1, read as the reverse complement.
AGTGCTCCGTCAGTGCACGGGTGAAGAAAGTGCGCGAAAAGAATTGCGCCGGATCGCTGTAGTCCGGTGGCGCGGTTCCCGCCACAACCTGCTCCAAAGCGATGGCGAACTCGTCAGGGCTGAATGAGCGTCCCTCCCTGACCTCGCTGCGGGGTGTTACGACTCTGTACCAAGGGTCCATCGCTTTGACTCCCTGCTAGGTGATTTCAACTCGTCGGTGGGTGCGAAAGCCGAATTCGCCCGCCGCATATGGTCAGCATCGTCCTCTCTTCTAGCGCCTGAGGGCATTGGTCGATCAAGGTTCATCGCGGAGCAGCCAGCAACATGGCGTCAAGCAGCCGCTTCTCTTCGCTGCCCCTGGGATACAAAGCGGTCAGGGCATTGGCGAGGCGCAGGAAATCGGGGCTGCGCTCCTGCTCCGCCCTCAGCAGGTTTCGCAACGCCTGACTGCGGCCCGAAGCCTGAAGTAGCATGGCTGCATGAATTCGGTCGAGAGTCGTGGCTCCGTGTCTGTTTTCCAACTCGTCGTTTTGGTGAGTGGCCGCAGCTCTCCCGCGCCGCCGTGACCGTCCCCGCACGGCAGGCGGCTCCTCCGGGAAGAGACTGAGTTGGGGAGAGGACATCGCGTTCGACTCGATCTCGTCTGCCAAGGAGTCTGCTCCAGAATCGCCGAACAGTTGCTTGCCCCGCTCGGTGACGGGAAGAAGCCGCACGACGCCCTTCTCAGTCTTGACGATGCGCGATTCCCAATCCTCGAGGTGGATGCCGAGGGGCTGGGCGAAGCGTCGGGTCACGTCGAAGGGCAGGCTGTGGCCGGTGGACTTCCGGCGAGGCGCTTCGTCCTCGTCGCCATGGTCGTCCTCGTCAGCCGCACTATTGGCAGAGTCGTTCTCGCTGGTGCTCTGCAAGGTCCAGAGGAACAGGGCGGTCAGCCTCGCGTCCTCCTCCAACGCTCCCGCCGCGCCGTTGCGGGCTTGGGCCTCGGCTGTGCCCAGCACCTGCTCAAGAGCTTCTCGGCCCACAACTTCCCAGACCCTCTCCAGGAACGTCGCTAGGCCGACTTCTCGTCCATCCGCCGTTTCCACACGAGAATAGCGGCTGTAGACCTCCAGCGCAGGCCCAATGCAGGCGAAAACCAGGTCTGCACCTCGGACGCCTTCACCTTGCAGCCTGTCCATCCAGTCGGCGACGAGCCCCGGCAACTCACGCAACACGTCGGCCCAATCACCCACCTGCGCCGCCTCCAATCGAGGGCGGCAGATCAAGTGGATACTGGTGGCGAGGGCGGCGGACTCACGGGCGCGTAGCCGCGATCCCATCTCGGTAGCAATAGGCCAGGAGCCAGTAATTGTCCAGCCACCCCGAATCAAGCCTGAAAGCAGCGCTTCCCAGCCTTCTGTGGTCTTGTGAGCGAAGACGACTGAGCCTATTCCGTCTTCACGCAGTGTGCGGCGGCCCTCAGCGAAGGCCGTCGCCATTGTTTCCTCAAACCACTCACGGGTCTTGGGGCGACCATTGCTAGATTTCGTCTCGTCCTGGACCGCTTCGCCGGCCTTAGGTGAGAGTGCGTTTTCAGGGTCGAACCGGTCTCGCAAAAGAGGATGGTTTGGGAGGCTCCGACGGAGCCAAACCAAGAAGAAGTCTGAGAGGTCAGCGTAAGGAATTGCGTCATAGTAAGGCGGATCCGTGAACCAGACTCCAGCGGCTTGATCTGGCAGTGGGCAGTCAGTGGCATCAGCCGTCTGAACTTGGCCGCGGCTAAGGCTCACAGACGAATTGACCACGTCGGCTATCAGTTCGTATCCACTCTTCCAGTTGCCTGGAGCCTCAGCTGTAACAACGACCTCCGCAAAATCCCATACCATAGGAATTGCCTGACGACCGAATGTATGCTGCATCTTCTCAGCCACTGCATTCCACCGAGTACACGACATATCGCTCATGGAGACGCGACTAAGAGCACAGCCCAACATCGCCGCCAGACCGGCAACGGTTCTGTTCCGCACGATACGCAATAGTTGAACCAGTACGACCTTCTGCCGTGCCGTGAACAGGTCTCCCCACTCGAACATCCCATACCGCTGCACGCTAAATGCGCGACCTGCACCCGAACCACCTCCAGCTGGGGTAGGCTCATCCGGTATGGGGCAGAGACCCTGCCTTCCCCCGCGTTTCCATTCGTCCAACAAATTGGCAACCCGTTCCTGCGCCTTGCGGATGGCGGCGTAGTCGTCGTCGGTTGGCAGTCGGTAGTGGCGGCCCTTCTCGCCGGGCCTGAGCGTCACCACGGCCGTCATCCGAGCTCCGCCGACGCGTTGACCGCGCTCATCAAATACCGCGTCCGCTCCGCCGCGCTGGGCGGCCAGCTGGGAGCGCACGCGGTCCGGCGGCAGCACCGCACGGCAGCAGACGCAGGTTGCTCTGGCCCGCGCCACAGTCGCTGAGGCTACCTCTCCATCGGAATCCGGTTCGAATATCTCGAACTCCACGCGGGGAACAGATCTGTCATCGCTCACCACCTTGGGGCGCAGCGCCCATTTGCGGTTGGCCTTGCGGCACAGCCACATGGAACGCATCAACGGTATCTCGGCCCCGCAGTTCGGGGCCTCGCACCTTACGGTGCGCGCCCAGAGATAGGCGATGGGTGTTGCTCCATCTGGGTCCTTGGGATACAGATCGGCCAATTCCTTATCGGCCTGAGTCTTGACTTCCGCCCCGACCTTGCGGAGTTCATCGGCGAGTCCGGGACCATGCCTCGGAATGTCCTCCAGCATCACCTTGAGAATCAGGCAGGCGACGGGATTGAGGTCGCTGGCGAACGTCTCGCAGCCGAGGCGGAGCGCCTCCAGAGGGATGGACCCGCCACCTGCGAAGGGGTCCACCACCAGGGGCGTCTCCTCCGGATGCGCGGCGCGCACCAGCGCTTGGCCCGTATCGAGATATTCCGCCTTGGCCGAATTGTCCCAGTTTGAGAAGTCGGCGATGAACTTCAGCAGAGCTCGCCGCAGTCCCTCATCCGTCTTTACCTGCTGGTTCCATCCCGATGGCCGGGTCTTCATCCCAAGCAGAGCTTCCTTGGCGCCGGCCTTGAAGGGCTCTGGACAGTGAGGGTCGCAAGGGTCGGGCAACAGCAAAGCAAGCAGCACCGCCCGAGACGAAGCCAGGGGGCGCCGCGCCCACCACAGGTGTAGCGTCGAGGGATGGCCGTGCCGAATCGACTTCTCCCGAGCGGCGTGCCGCGACACCTCGGCTATGGGGAAGTCAACCTCAGCCAACCGCTTGCAGGACGGGGGGATCACAGGCGTTCCTCCGCCCACTGCACCACCGCTTCCGCCAGGAGAATGGCCTCGCCGTAATCATGCTCGGAGACCGGTTCCATCACGCCGGGATAGCGGCCTTCCCACGCGTACTTGGTCAGAGTCGCCGCCTGTTGGACTTCCTCCGGTATCGGCTCATCAACGATTTCAAGCATTGAGAGCAGCCTTCCCAGATCGTGCACGTACGGGAACTCGATGTCCCGCTTGATCATCACCGCCTTGATGGCCTTCTCGGCTGCCTGCTGAGCCTCGAAGCACAGGTCTTCCAGGTAGGCCCCGGAAACACGGTTCGTGGCCAGTGCAAGATTGCTTCGCGCGCGGTTCATCCACTCTCTCGGGTCGTCTGGCGGGAAACGCTCAGGCTGCGTCATACACCACCACCCCCTCTCGCAAGGCGGGCTTGTATATCAGTGGATGACTGTCCTTGTATCGCTCGATGTCTTCGGGAGTCGCCACCACGAGGTCAACGGCGGCATTCACGCCTCGCAGCGCCAGGCGAATCTTGTCGGTGAGTTCTCGCCTGTGAGCCCCACCCTTGATGATCAGGAAGTCCAGATCGCTGTGCGGCCCCATCTCGCCGCGAGCAGCAGAGCCGAAGAGGATGATCTTCTCTGGCTGTGCCGCATGGACGATGCGTCTTACGACCTCCTCGACATCGGTTGCGGTGACTGTGGTATTGCCCATTGAGGTTCTATTCATTCCCGGCTCCCGTTCGCCCCGTTCCCAGAACTCTCTCCGTCCGGCTGCATGGGCCGGGTCATCGCGCCCACCTCCAGCCAGTAGTGCTGCACCTTGCTGACCTCATGCCACGGGAATCGAGCCGGGTCTTCTATGGGTTCCTGCAATTGAGGACTGTCAGCGCAGTTGGTCACGGCATAAAGCCAGTAGCAGTCGCGGCGGTCCTCCGCCACCCGTCTCTCATTCGGCGACAGCAATATCGTGCCGGTCGGCGCAGCCAGCCCCTTCACCTCTATCAGACGCAACTCGCCCGAATTCACGTCCAGGCTGGTCACATCGTAGCCCAGGTTCCTCTCGTGAACGTCGGTTACCTGCCGCCCCTGGGCGGCCTCGTACTCCATAACCATCCGCATCGCGGTCATCTCTGTCTCGGCATTGGGGCGTAGGTTGCGAATATCCTCCGACGCGCCTTCGGGATGCGGCAGCACCAGGAGGCTTGTCAGTCGCTCAACACCCTGAAGGGTGAGCGCCTTCTGCTGTGTGAGCTCTCGCCGTCGTCGCTCTCGCCGCGCCATCGCCTCATCGTGCCTGGCTTCCGCCTGCGCAAGGCGGCCTTCCGCGCCCGGGACCTGATTGCCCATGTCCTCATTGGCGCGTCCAATCTCCTGGTCGGAGCGGGCCAGCACCTCGGTCAGCGACAACTCGACGTGATTGGCTATTCGTTCGACCTCGGAGAAACGCTCTGCCCGCACCTCATCAATGAAAGGTCTGAAGGCGTGCTCGTTCAGCCAGGCGTCGGCCTCCGGCAACGAGGCGACGGCAGGAAGATCGTCAGGCGGTTCGGCGGGAGTGAGATTGCCAAGGACGCTCGGCTCGCTGAGGCGGGGCGTACCTTCCTCCGACAGCTCTACGACGTAGAGCCTTTCGTGTATGACGTGACCAAGGCCGTCGACGACCCGTGCCCTGTAGAAGTCGAGGCGTGCCGGGGCTTCGTACTCCAGGGAGTAGAAGCAGGCGCCCTTGGAGAAGGCCTCCCGTCCGGCGTCGAAGCTGTGCCGCCTAAGAGCCTCGAACAGAGGGTGTCCGGGCGTAACCCACTCCAGGTTGCGCGTCTCCGCCGTCTTCCTGTCCGTGGAAAGTCGCGGGTAGCGTGATGCCAACTCGGGCAACCGCCAGTCGAGTTCTCGCTCGTATCGCTTGAGCGCGGTCGGGGTGCGACCCGGATCAAAGGTGTGAGGGAGGCTTGGTGCCGACCTGAGCGGGAGAGACGCTATCTTCGCACTAGCCGTGATGAAGCGGGCGATGGTTTCCGGCACCATGCGGCGTTCCTGGGCGCGGGCGCGGCGTTCGACAAGCATCGACAGGTTGATGTTCTTGGACGCCAGACCCTCCAGCGCGGTCTGACAGATGGCGCGGAAGCGGCCTTCGTCCACGTCACGCAGAAGCCGGTCCTCCAGGTCTTCTTCTCCCAATCTCCCGGCATAGAAGTCCCGCAGGACCCGTTCGACCTGGGCGGCTGGCAGCACCTCGCCCACCACGTTGAACACGGCGTCGTCGTCGAGGGCGTCCCTGATTTCTTGGAGCTTGGATAGGAGCCGCTGGAGGACTCTTCCCTCTATGGTGTTGGCGGCGACGAAGTTGAAGATGAGGCAGTCGAACCGCTGTCCATAGCGGTGGATTCGTCCCATTCGCTGCTCAAGCCGGTTCGGATTCCAGGGAATGTCATAGTTGAACAGGATGTGGCAGCACTGGAGGTTGATGCCCTCTCCGGCCGCCTCGGTCGCCACCAACACCTGGATGGCGCCGTCCCTGAACTGCTGCTCAGCATTTAGCCGCGTGCCTGGCTCGTCGCGCGAACCCGGCTTCATACCGCCGTGAATGCTGCCTACACGGAATCCCCAGGCCTTCAACTTCTCTATCAGGTAGTCGAGGGTGTCCTTGAACTCGGTGAAGATCAATAGCTGCTGGTCAGACTTCTCAAAGAACCCCAGCTGTTTCAGGATCTCCCTGAGTTTGGTGAGCTTCGCCTCGGCCTCCGACGCTTCCACCGACATCGTACGCTCGGCGAGTCCACGCAGCTCCGTAACCTCCCTGCGGACCTCCTCCGCATTGCCGGCCAGCGTGACCGCCTCCACCATCCGTTCGACTCGCTCCCGCTCCGCCTCCTCCAGCTCTTCCAGATCGTCCAAATCGGGAAGGTCGGGCGGCGCTGTTTGCGCCAGTGTCTGGGCCTGCTTGAGACCTTCCTCCAGCCGTCTCGCCCTGTTCTCTAAGGAGCGGCGCATAGCGTAGGCGCTGGACGCCAGACGCCGCTGGTACAGCGACATAAGGAACCCGACTGCGCGAGCACGCCGGTCGTCGCCCTGGTCCGCGGCACGTCTGCTTTGCGACTTGACGAAGCTCGTGACCGCTCGATACAGGTCGTGCTCCTCTCCGTCGATGGAGAAGTCGGCGGTGCGAGTGTTTCTCTTAGTGAACACCGGTCGGGTCGCCCAGCCACCATCGGCCTGACGCTCCGGGAAGTAGACCATCGCCTCCTTTGTCCTCCGCAGATAGAAGGGGGCTCTTCTCTGTTCCATTGCCCTGCGGATCGACTTCACGTCGGCGTAGGCGTCGCGGTCAAGGAGTTGAAGGAACAGGGTGAAGTTGTGTGGGTCGCCCTTGTGCGGAGTGGCGGTTAGCAGCAAGATGTTGTCGGCTCTGTCACGCAGAAGCTCACCCAGCCTGTAGCGTTGGCTCTTGTGCGTCTCGTCGCTCGCCGACATCCTGTGGGCTTCATCGACGATCACCAGGTCCCAATGGACCTGTCTCAACCCAGGAAGGATGTCCTCGCGCTTGGCGAGGTCGAGGGACGTGATCACCTGCTTCTGGCTCATCCATTGGTTCACGCCGAACTGGTCGCGGATGTCTGAGCCCTTCATCACCAGGAATTGCTGGTCGAACTTCTCCCTCAACTCCCGTTGCCACTGGAAGGCCAGGTTGGTAGGGCAGACGACGAGCACTCGCTCCACGATGCCCCGGAGCTTGAGCTCGCGGATGAGAAGACCGGCCATGATGGTCTTGCCGGCTCCTGCGTCGTCGGCCAGCAGGAACCGCACCGAGGGCAGCTTCATGAAATACTCGTAGACCGCTTCGAGTTGGTGCGGAAGCGGGTCCACCCGCGAAATCGATAGGCCGAAATACGGGTCGAACTCGTGGGCGATCCCCAGGGAGTAGGCCTCGAGTCCGAGTTTCAAGAGACCGCCGTCGCCATCGTAGGGGCAAGCGGCTTCGGCTATGGTCAACTCGGCCAATTCCACCGAAGTCAAAGTAACCTGGCGGAACCGCTCGGTCCGCTGTCCGACCAGTCCCGCCTCAACGGAGTCATGGCCGTTTGGACGCACGGTCAACACGCGCATGGGCTCGTTGAACAACGGCCCGGTGAGCACCTGCCCTTCGCAGATTGTGGCGTCAGCAGTCAAACCGTCAACTCCTCCCTGCATGGCCGATTGGAGTCGTGTCTAGACTATCGGCCACCAGTGCGCTGGTGGGTTCGGCTATCCAGTTTGGCATGATGGCCCGCAGCGACACCAACTCATTGAGGTCCTTGCTAGAGAGCTTCCGACCGATCACGTCGAGACCTGCCTCCACTTCCTCAGGCCCCAACCACGACAGGGCGCGGACAGCCTCTCCCGCTGGTCGATCCGGCGCAGCCAGTTGCCACCGTGGGGCGTGACGCAACTCCACAGTCAACTCGCCCAGCGTCAACTTGCGATTTGGCCCGGATGTCAGATAGACCGAACGGACTGGCACCTGTGAAGTGAGTCCAAGGGCGTTCGCCGCAGCGCCGCCGCAGGGCACTATCGTTTCACCCCACAGCGCCGAAAGAGAGGTGAGCACCTTGTCGAGGGCGGGAGCGCGGTCGCCGAAACGCGTCTCTACGGGAGGCACGTAAATGCCGTGGCATACTCGCATGAGCCTTCCCTGCTTGGCGAGGCGGGACAAGGCCTGATCAATAGCTGCTCTGCTCCCTAGATGCAGCAGCGCCTTCGGATGCAGCAGTCCGCCCTCGGGCAGGGAAGCGGCGTAGCTCATGATCTGTTCCGGCGTGCTCGCCATTGGCACAACTCCTTGAATGTCAGAATTGTACCACTTAGACTAACGCCAATGAATCCCACGAACCCCGACGTACTGGGGAAGTCATACACAAAGAGTGGGGTGGAGGAAAAGGATTCACTTCGGTAGGGAGCACACTTGGGGCGGGGGCCATCGCGGAGTCTGATCTTCGGGACCGCTATCGCTTTCTAGACCCTTCGCCAGCCAGTTGCTGAGTGAGATATGACCAAGAAGCCTAGAGAAGAACTATTGGCCGATATAGATCGAGTTTTCCCGGAACCCTATGCAATGGACATGGTTTCCACTCCTGAACAGGTACTGTGGTATGTCCAGCAGTTGCAGAACATATATGGACATCCTGACCAGAGGATCAAGGAGATTCTCAAGGACTGGGCAATTCATGCGTGGCATCTATTGCATGACCGTCTTGATGTTGATTGGCGGGCTGACTGGCCATTTCGACTATGTCACTACCTTGCCACGATCAGTAAGCACTATGAAGAGCCGACGGCTTCTCCCAGCAAGGGTATGTCTCTCACCTTTGAACGCCGTACTGGGTTCGGCAGTGGATTCTCGAATGCGTTTCAGAGGTCGGATTTTGTGATAGCAGACATTGATTCTGGTTGTAAGATTGACGGGGAAGAGCTCATGAAGGTGGTTGTGAGCAAGCTAGAGGAAGAGATTCTTGGGCAAAGTGACCCACAGAATTGAGAGGAAGGGCAGCGACGACGCGGACAATCCCACCTCGTCTTCACCGAGCCCGGGGTGGGCTACTGGATGCCCGCGGGAGAGATGCGGAGTGAGGGATCGGACGCCCTTGGCTTTCAGAGACACCGAGGCCAGGGCATTCGGCCCCAATTTGAGAGTGGTGCACAGCACTGACTTAGGCCACGCACGTACGAAGGAGGACGAAGTTGGACCATTCGAAGTGCAAGGACTTATTCGATGCGAGCACAGCCCTGTTTGAAGAAAGCGGTCTCATAAGGTGGCACGGCGGACGCTTCACACCGCCGCACCCTGGTCAGGGCGACAGTCACTTCGAGGACAGCCTCAAGGACAAATTCAGCCACAATTATGGACGCTACATTGGATGGGTCTTGTTTTCGGTCGCGTCTGAGAACCTGATCAAAGCCGCCTTCGCATGTATGAGCACTCGGCATCAATTTTCCGAGTACCCTCTCGACAAGAGCCTAGACGCACTCCTCAGAAAGAGGAAGAAAGGTAACAATCAGTTTCCGTCGCTAGTGATGGAGATGTGCCTACACGCCAGTATTGACGCCGTTGAAACTAAGGCGTTAGAGACTAGATATCTTGATTTGAAGCGGATTAGGAATAGAGACGTTCATGGTTATCAGCGAGACAAGAGAAGGTACAATTTCCACGCCGTGGAGAACGAATTCGTGCCTGCGTTCAGCGTTCTGCTTTCCATCATGAAGAAAGGCGGCCACTTTCCGTCATGCCCTGGGGACACGACAGGGAGCTAGATGGGGGCTTGGCTCACCGTGGCCGCCCGCATGACGGTCCCCCTGGTCCGGCGGCATCCGCGTCGAGCTGAGAATCGATGACATGGTCTTTGCAAGTAGCAAAATCTCCGAGACTTCAAGGGGAAGTCGCAGTTGTGTCTAGCGGCCATGGCATATCCTTGTCACGTTGCCTCTCACTCGACCTTGAGGTCGGGATCCGAGACTCTCGCATCAACGTTTTTGCAGGCGTACGTTCCGATACAGGCCAGTCTCTAACGGGTCCCAAGGGCGCCAGCGTGGGTGACGCGCTATCCGAGCTAGACGGCCTTGCCGACGGCGCTGATTTCCTGCTCGGCCACAACCTGATTGATTTCGATCTGCCCCACCTGAAAGCAGCGAATCCCCGTTTGCGACTGTTGCAGCTCCCTGCTGTGGACACGCTCAGACTCAATCCCCTGGCCTTTCCCCGCAACCCCTACCACCACCTGGTCAAGCACTACCAGGACGGAGGGCTCAGGCGCGGGCGCATCAACGACCCTGAACTCGATGCCAGACTCGCCCTAGAGGTCTTTGACGACCAGATCAAGGCCTTTAGGGATGCGCCGTCCAATTTGCTGACAGCCTGGCATTGGCTTACCACGTGTGATGGCGGCGAGGGATTCGATGGCCTGTTTTCATCTCTGAGGAACTCGGCCAGGCCATCGGACGCCGAGGCCTTTGAGGCAATCCATACACGTTTGGCTGACAACTCCTGCCAGACATGCGCCCGAGAGGTCATCGTGGACGCACCTCGGCACGGCTGGGCGCTAGCTTACGCGCTGGCTTGGCTGTCAGTGTCGGGGGGCAGCTCGGTGATGCCTCCTTGGGTACGGCATCAGTTCCCCGAGGCGGGTCGGCTGGTCAGGCGCATGCGCGACACCGCCTGTACCGACCCCGCTTGTGGTTGGTGCCGGGAGAGACACGACGCTCGAAAAGAGCTCGTCCGTTGGTTCGGCTTCTCAGACTTCCGCCCCGAACCTCTAGACGAGAATGGACAGCCCATGCAGAGAGCCATCGTCGAAGCTGTCATGGCCCGGGAGCATGTGCTGGGCATCCTCCCCACCGGCGCTGGCAAGTCGCTCTGCTACCAGGTCCCCGCGCTGTCGCGCTACGACAAGACCGGTGCGCTGACGGTTGTAATCTCTCCACTGGTCGCACTCATGGCCGACCAAGTGGCTGGCCTCGAGGCCAAGGGCATCGGTTCCTGCGTCACCATCAACGGGCTGCTCTCCATGCCGGAACGAGCCGATGCGCTAGACCGGGTGCGGCTAGGAGATGCCGGCATCGTCCTCGCGGCCCCTGAACAGCTTCGTAGCGTCTCTTTTCGCCGCGCCCTGGACCAAAGGGAGATCGGAGGTTGGGTACTGGACGAAGCGCACTGCCTTTCGAGGTGGGGGCACGACTTCCGGCCCGACTACAGGTACGTTGGGCGCTTCATACGCGAGAAGGCCGGCGATGAACCCGTCCCACCGGTTCTGTGTCTGACCGCCACCGCCAAACCCGATGTGAAGACCGATATTGTCGAACACTTCGAGGAGGAACTGGGCGTCGACCTCAAGGTCTTCGACGGCGGCGCTCAGCGCACCAATCTGGAATTCGTGGTGGTGCAGGCGAGCACCGGGGAAAAGTCCGCCGATGTACACCAGATATTGGATGCCGATCTGCCGTCGGATGAGCCCGGCGGGGCCATCGTCTATTGCGCCACGCGGCGCCACTCCGAAGAGCTCGCGGAGTTCCTACAGGCCAAAGGAGTGAAGGCAGACCACTTCCATGCGGGCCTTCCCCCGGAGACCAAGAAGAACGTGCAGGAGAGCTTCATCCGCGGAGACCTGCGGGCCATCGTCGCCACCAATGTCTTCGGCATGGGCATCGACAAGCCTGACGTGCGCCTGGTCATCCACGCCGACATCCCAGGCTCCCTTGAGAACTATCTGCAGGAGGCGGGCCGCGCCGGAAGGGACCAGCAAAGAGCGCGCTGCGTCTTGCTCTATACCCAGGACGACGTTGAGCGCCAGTTCGGAATGTCGGCCCGATCGCGGCTAACTAGGCGGGAGATCCACGGCGTCTTAAGGGCGCTGAGGAACCTGGACCGGAAGAAGCGTCTGGATGGCCAGGTTGAGGCCACCGCTGGTGAGATTCTCGGCGAGGATGAGGAGAAGGCTTTCGAACGAGACTCCAACACGGACGACAACCGGGTGCGGACTGCAGTTGCCTGGTTGGAGGATGCCGTGCTGCTCACCCGTGAGGAGAACCGAGTGCAGGTGTTCCCGTCCTCTCTGCGGGTGAGCTCGGTGGAGGAGGCACAGGCAAGGCTTGAAAGAGTCGACATCACCGGCGGCTACCGCCGTCAACTGGCTGACCATTGCACAGACATTGGTCGAGGCGGATGCGGATGAGGGAATCTCCACGGACGAGCTGATGGCGGCAACGGGTCTGACATCCGAAGGCGTCCGAGGAGCACTTTACGACCTGGAGCGATGGGGAATAGCCAACAACGACACGGCCTTGACGGCCTTTGTCCATACGGCCGTGGAGCGAGCCTCACTGAAGCGTTTCGAGCAGGCGGCTGCGCTGGAGGCCGATCTGATCGCCCTCCTGCGCGAGACAGCACCGGACATGAGCACAGGCGATACGTCCATGCTCCATCTTCGACTCGCTACCCAACGTCTCAAGGATGAGGGTAACCCCCATGCACTACCGGAGCGGCTGTGGCGCATCGTGAGGAGCATCGCCGCCGACGGGCGCGGCGAGGGAGGCAGTGGGGGCAGCCTTGGAGTACGCCGATGGGACACCGAGACCGTACAGGTGACCCTGCAACGCGAGTGGGGAGCGCTGGAGAGGACTGCTGAGCTGCGTCGTGCGGCGGCTCGGCGCCTGCTGGATCATCTGCTGGAGACTCTTCCTCAAGGAAGCCGGGGCACCGACCTACTGGCAGAGACGACCCTCGGCAAGCTGCTTGCAGCGGTCCAGTCAGACCTGATCCTGAGAAGCCAGGCCCGGGACCCCGCCAAGCTGATGGAACGTGCCCTACTGTGGCTGCACGAGCAGGAGGTAATTCGGCTGAACAAGGGCTTGGCAGTGTTCCGCCCAGCCATGACCATCCACCTTAGGCCTGAAACCCGCGGCTTTGCCCAAGCCGAATTCGCCTCCCTAAAGCTCCATTACGACGAGCAGGTGTTGCAGATCCACGTTATGGCGGAGTATGCGCAACAGGGTCTTGGCTCGATGGCCGATGCCCTACGCCTGGCCATGGACTACTTTGCGCTCCGCGAAGAGGCTTTCCTCAATCGCTGGCTGCCAAATCGAGAGACGGAGACTTCCCGCCAGACTACGCCGGAGTCTTGGCGGGCCGTCGTCGAGAGTCTGAATAACCCCATACAACGACGTATCGTGGCCGACGACCGGGAGCAGACCAATGTCCTGGTGCTTGCGGGTCCTGGCTCCGGTAAGACGCGGGTGTTGGTGCACCGCATCGCCTATCTCGTGCGAGTGAAGAGGGAGAACCCTCGCGGCATCCTTGCGCTCGCTTACAACCGGCACGCCGCGGCAGAGATTCGCCGCCGCCTAACGGAACTCATTGGAGATGACGCTCGGGGAGTGTTGGTGTTTACCTGCCACGCTCTTGCCATGCGGCTGGTCGGCGCCAGTTTCTCGGGACGTGCAAACCGTCTGAACGAGGGGGATTATCAGGAGGTCTTGCGACAGGCCACAGCCCTGCTGCGTGGGGAGGGACTGCCGCCCGATGAGGCGGACGAGTATCGAGCACGGCTGCTGGCGGGCTTTCGCTGGATACTTGTCGACGAGTACCAAGACATCGGCCTGGAACAGTACGAATTGATCTCCGCCTTGGCGGGCAGGACTTTAACCGAGGAGGACGATAAGCTGAGCCTCTTCGCGGTGGGAGACGACGACCAGAACATCTACGCGTTCAACGGCTCATCGGTGGAGTTCATCCGACGATTCGAAAAGGACTACGGTGCCAGGCCCGCCTTCCTAACGGACAACTATCGCTCAACCAGCCATGTCATCGCGGCCGCCAACGCGGTAATCCATCCAGCCCGGCAACGGATGAAGGCCGGGCATCCCATCACCGTCGATAGGATTCGCTCCAAGGAGCCGCCGGGCGGCGCCTGGGCCCCGATAGACCCCGTGGGCCGCGGAAGGGTCCAGATTCTACCGGCCGGCAACAGTCCTATCTCTCAGGCTCAGGTAACGGTTGAAGAGCTCCAGCGGTTGTCTGGTCTCGATTCGAACTGGGACTGGTCTGCCTGCTCAGTGGTGGCCCGGGACTGGAGCTACTTGGACCCAATACGGAGCCTATGCGAGCTTGAGGGGATACCCGTTGAGATGGCGAATGAGGACTTCTCGGGATTCTGGCACCTGCGAGAGACTCGGGCACTTCGGGACTGGCTATGTGAGCAAGGTTCTAAATTGGTGCGAAGCAAGGACATGACCGACTGGCTGGGCAAACAACCCACAGGCCCGTGGACCACGCTGCTTCAGGAAGCCGTAACCGAATACGAACTGGAGACCGGCGGAGCGGAAACGTCGCTGGATTACTTTGTCGAATGGCTTGCGGAGTGGGGTCGGGAGTTTCGTCGCCGGCAAGACGGATTACTCCTGACGACTGCCCACCGAGCCAAGGGGTTGGAGTTCGATCACGTGGTCGTGCTTGATGGCGCGTGGGACCGCGTCGGTAAAGGTGAGGATCGGGACGCCCCACGTCGCCTGTACTACGTGGCTATGACCCGAGCACGCCAGACCCTCACCCTGATGCGCCTTCCGGGAGGTCACCCCTTTCAAGATGTCTTACGCAACAACCACTCGGCGCTGCACCGCCCTGCGCCGGTGGGGCTGCCAACCCCTGCTCATGAACTGGGACGGCTCTATCGGAGGCTTAGCCTTGGCGACGTCTTCTTGAGCTACGCGGGCTACAAACCTCCTAGCCAGCCAGTGCATCGAGCCATCGCCGCATTGGCTCCTGGCGATCCGCTAAGAGTGGAGATGGGGTCGAACCGCTGGGAACTACTGAACAGCAGCGGCAATACGGTGGGACAGCTCGCTGGCAGCTTCGCGATGCCAACAGATATGCCCTGTGCATTTGCTACGGTCTTGGCCGTTGCCACCTGGGACAAAGAGAGTTCGGAGCCGCAGTACCGTGAGGGACTCCTCTGCGACACCTGGGAAGTTGTCGTGCCGGAGTTGGTATTCGAGCCTGAGTTCGGAAACTCATTGGCAGGTAGCAGTCCACATCTGTTGGCAACCAGCAAGGATGGGACAGTTTGAAAAGCCAGAGATCAACGGTCTAGTCGATGAATTGTGATGGATGCAAAGACTTCGACCACTGGAGAAAGCGCTTTGAAGAACGAAGGGTCTCAGCATGTGTGTCATGCCTGCGTAGGCGACACGTTTCTGGCCAGACAGGTGGAGAAAGAAGGTACTCGAGCGAAATGCACCTATTGCCGCGCGGCGAAGACTGCATTGCCCCTATCGGATCTGTCCAACCGCATCCACTGCGTGCTAGAGGAGCATTTCCAACCAATCTCGCGGGACGATCTCCCTGAGCGATTTAGGCTAGGATCGGACGACGTTGAAACTGTTATAGAAGAAGTTGCTGGCATTGAACAATGTATCGCAGGGGCTGTGCGAGAGAATCTGTTCAACAGATTTATTCAGACGGCAAACGCAGAAGGCGATGAAAACCCCTACAGTGATCAGATGTTGTATGTAGAAGCTGAGGTTGACACCTCAGGCTTCCGATCAGCCTGGTGGGACTTCAAGGAGGTAATCCATTCCCGTGCCCGATTCTTCGGTGCCACCACGGAGGACACACTAAACAGGATTTTCGAAAACCTGTCCGCCTTCACAACCCACCGGAACAAGCCGGTTATTCGTGAGATAGGGCCGGGCGGGCAGGATAGCTCTATCTGGCGAGCTCGGACAGCTCATTCTGGGCCGGAAATCGAATCCATACTAGAAAGCCTGGGCAGTCAACTTGGTCCTCCCCCTTTGGACAAGGCTACTGCTGGCCGAATGAACGCTGAGGGTATCCCGGTCTTCTACGGTGCACTAGAGGATGAAACCTGCGTGTCGGAGGTTCGGGCCCCTGTGGGGAGCTTCGTGGTCCTAGTGAGGTTCGACGTGTTGAACCAGATCCGCGTACTCGATCTTAATGCGCTGTCGAGCGTGTACTCCGGCTTGAGTCACTTTGATCCCCTTTTCATCAAAAAACGAAGCCGAGAGAAGTTCCTAAAAGAATTGGTCGGCGAAATGAGTAGGCCCGTCATGCCACATGAGGAGGCTAGAGAATACATCGCAACACAGATTGTGTCAGAGTATTTGGCCAACCGGGTCGAACCCCGTCTTGATGGGATCATCTTCAGTTCAGCGCAGACTGGAGGGGGCGGACGCAACATAGTACTGTTCAACGGTGCCCGCAGTGTCGAGGCTTATGAACCAGTCCCCGGGACCGGCCTTCGACTCAAGATCCCGCTACAGCCAGGTATTCCACCACCAGGGACTGTATCTAGTCAGGATTTACTTATCCAGACTGGCCCCCAGAGGGCCAGTAGGCAAACCGAACTCAGTGTAGACGACCCTGGGATCGGTGACCAAGAAAGCGAAGGCAGTCATCTACATAACCTACTGAGGCTCGACCCACAAAGCGTGAAGGTTCTTGCGATTTCTGGGGTCAAGTACGAATGCCAGTCTCTTCCCCTAAACCGTGATTACAATGTGGCGGCTGGCACGGTAAGATTCCATTTTGATGTATCGACTCCCAAGGTTACTGTCTCTCGCAGGAATCGGAAAGAAAGTCTGGAAACTACACAGTAGACCTTCAGCGGAAACCCTGCATGCCAGGAGAGTCCTCGTCCAGCACCCTGCGGGACTGGGGCTACCCAGCGATGCATCTACTCTCCGTCTCGTCCACGTACTTGCTGGCAGCCAGGTAGCCGTTCTTCTCGGCATAGTGCCACAGTGCCCTCAGCTGTGCGGCCACGGGCAGGCCCAAACCATGTAAGTCGCGAACCGGTTCCTGGCCTCCATTGCGGCTGACCACTAGGCCTAGTATCGCCTTAATGCTGTGCTAGCTATTGGACATCATTGGAAGCCGACTCTAGCGGGCTGGCCTAATTCCAGTTCCTCGGAGTCAGCTCCGGGGCTATGACTGTCGGCAGCCATTGGAACCGTATAGTCGAAAACGACCTTGCCTGGCATGACTGTGATCTCCCTGACGAAGGTTTCGGCAAAGGCCTTGCGCTCGGACAACTCGCTCTCATTCAGGAAATCGGTCGTGTCCAGTGCGTTGGCAGCGATGGTCTCCATGTCGTCCCTGATAGCCCTGCGCTGGGATAGGATGACTTTGACCTCCTCTACTGAGGCCTCGAGGCGCATCTGCCGGTCCCTGTTGGCCCTGATCCGTTGAGTGGTGTCGCCCAGATCGTCGTCGGTAGTCTCGACGAGGTCCCAGACCCGGCCTAGCCGGCGACGTGCGTCCGTAAGCTCAAACTCGGCCGTGTCCAGTCTCCTTCGTTGTTCGCGGATCATTTCGCCCAACTCCTGCGCAACGACCTTCTTCAAGTCGCCGATGATGGTTTCGGTGAGGATGCTGGAGCGAATCTTGCCAACGATGAGCTCTTCGAAGCGACGGGCATTGAGCCTGGGAGTCTTACAGGCCCCCTTTCCTAACTTGACCAGGGACTGGCAGACGTAGTAGGAGTACCGGCCGATCTTGGAGGACTGGCCGGTAAGTGCCCTGTTGCAACTCCTGCACTTGATCAGCCTGCTGAAGAGGAAGGGGCTTCCCACCCTACGGGGGTGGACGATCTTGGGTGCGCGGGACCGCATCAGCTTGCTGACCCGATTGAACTGGGCGGTGGAGACGACTCTTGGGAACGCCTTCTCCGAGCGCCGAGGATGACAGGGGTATAGCCATGTCAAGTACGGTTGAAGACTCAAACACCCTCCATGTGGATCCACGTGGGGATCATCCTGCGGTTGAACATCTCGATCGTGGCGGCAGAACTGCCCCTTATCCTTTGAATCTCCAGCTGATTGAATAGTTGGACCTCTTCAGGGTCCATGCGGGGGAATCCGTGCCCCATCTGTCCCGGGCCTGTGATCCCCTTCTTTCCAGGATTGACCGGGCCCATGTAGCCTCTGCAGTCGCAGGTGGGATTCGGAGGCAAAACACCGTATTCACATTGAATTCACAACAATTGGCGATAATCTTACAGTTAGTTTACACCAGGTACCGTATACTCGTAACATGTCACGCCCGTGGAAGAGTTCGACAGCCATACGGCGCAAGAGTAATGCCACTGACGAGCTGCGACCACAGGTCGCACGGGATCCTAGGAACCATTGGGAGCGCTTGCCATGTCGGTGCAGACAGCCAGAACGCTTCTCATCCTGACAGCACTCATCCTGTCCACATTCCTCGTGCTTCGCACTCAACAGGTGCTCGGAGAGAATGAGGATGACGTTCGTCCTCCAAGGTACGATACGTATCTAGAGTGTCTGATGTACGAGACACAGGAATATTGCGACGATCTGTTCTTCCCTGAACCCACTGCCACGCCCACAGCCACTGCCACGCCCACACCCACTCCAACTGCGACACCTACACCCAGACCTACCGGAACACTCAGGGCGGACGACACAACGATCACGGTGGGAGAGACGACTCGTGTGGTGGCGATCGATGTGGAGCCATCCGATCTTGCGCTGGACCTCGATATAAGCGATACCAATGTTCTTGTAGGGTTGGAGTACGTGTACGACCACTGTCAGAGTGGAATTTGCCCTTGATGCCACCCTGTTGGGCTGCGGGGTTGGAACGGCCACTGTGACGCTAGTCACCTACAGCTCGCGGACTCGCCTGGACAGCATCACGATTACGGTAGAGGAGGTAGAGGACCGGCTCAGTTTGCCGTTCATTTCGAACAAGAGCGGCACGGTCGGGACGAGTCTGACGGTGCAGCTCCCCGAGGCCAGCGGCGGTGACCCTCCGTACAGGTACGCTCTGTCTGGCCTGCCCACCACACTCACCTTCACAGAGTCCACAAGGCGGATTACAGGCACGCCCACAAGCGTAGCGGTGTACGACCTGGAATACACGGCCACAGATGACGACGGTAATGGGGACAGCGTGTCAGAGACATTCAAGCTCGTAGTCGCCAACCCTCCGCTGGCCCTGCCGACCATCGACGACGCGAGCGGCACGGTCGGGACGAGTCTGACGGTGCAACTCCCCGAGGCCAGCGGCGGTGCCCCTCCGTACAGGTACGCTCTGTCTGGCCTGCCAACCACACTGACCTTCACAGAGTCCACAAGGCGGATTACAGGCACGCCCACAAGCGTAGCGGTGTACGACCTGGAATACACGGCCACCGATGACAACGGTAATGGGGACAGTGTGTCAGAAACATTCAAGCTCGTAGTCGCCAACCCTCCGCTGGCCCTGCCGACCATCGACGACGCGAGCGGCACGGTTGGGACGAGTCTGACGGTGCAGCTCCCCGAGGCCAGCGGCGGTGACCCTCCGTACAGGTACGCTCTGTCTGGCCTGCCCTCAGAATTGTCTAACGACTTAGGGTATACGTGGTGTTGGGAAGATGCCAGGACTAGGGGATGTGCTCCGCCACGCTCTGACGAAGAGACAACAGACGTGTTCATCCGTCGAAGTCCCTTCGACAATCCGGGCGGGAATATGCCTGATCGACTGCATCTACGTGGCAGTGAGGTGGTGTTCAACAGGTGCCCAGATCCAGACGGGGTCTACGGCACATTGGTGCATGAGGCCGGTCACGCACTGGGACTTGGACACTCGACACTAGGTAGAGATTCCGTCATGCACGAGGAGCTCTCAAACCTCAACTATATGGTGCGTTGCGCTCCGCATCCATTTGACATAATGATGTTCTTTGCACTCTACCAAACGCGGTGACCGCTTGAGGGTAGACCAACGATTGATCCACGCAATCCTTGCCACTCTTCTATTGGGGAGTGTCCTCAGCTGTGCGAGGGACTCGGGAGACGGGCCGCAGGTCCACGGTGAACAACCTGCCGCATCGAGCACAGCTGGCACGCCAGCCGCAACTGTGGCACATCCCGCAGAAACCGCTGGGGCAAGCGAACAGAGGGTTGGTCAGCTCACACCAGTCCCAGCAGAGTCTCCTACGCCTACACCAACTCAGGCGTCTTCGGACGCCATGCCGGCTGCAAGCCCTACCGCGAGGCCGCTACCAGCGAGATCGTCTCCCGCTCGGAGCCCCACCACCACCGTACCACCGACCCCAACACCTAGCGTGGCAGCCTATGCCAGTAGGGGACCTGGCCCCTGCATTGGAGGGATCATCGGTGCACCCATCTATGAGCATTTCCTACAATGGTCACCTGACGGGTCCCAGATCCTGTTTGACTTCTCCCTCAATAAGTATGGCGTGGCGCCGTTCGCACTATACGCAGTAGAAACACGTGGCTCCAAGCTAAGGAAAATCGTGACGGAACGGGAAAACTCAAACTCAGGAGAAGGTGCCATATGGGAGGGCGGGTACATGATGCACTTCGGCATATCCCCGGATGGCTCCAGAGTCGCTTACTCGACGTGCAGATACCCGTCGCAATATAGGGGGCATTCTACGACTCACTTCTTCGAGATCGCTGTAGCCAACATCGATGGAACCGGAAAGAGGAGGATAACCGAGAACAGCTACTACGACAATTACCCTGTGTGGTCGCCAGCCGGAGATCGCATTGCATTCGTTTCGGATCGTCACAACGTCACTATTTATGGAAACCGAAAGGCGATTGGTCAGCTGACGATCTATGAGGTGGCGACAGGTGAATCGCGGGAGATTAGCTCCTCTCTCGGCGACAGAGTCGCCCCATATCCCCCCGCGTGGTCTCCCACCTGGTCTCCCGACGGGGAGCGCATAGCATTTGTTGCCTTTGAAGACTATAGGCCGCCCCTCGGATTGTTGCCTTGCTGCCGAGAGTTGCGTGCGGTCTACACGATCAGACCTGACGGCTCCGACCTCAACAAGATCTCAGATGCCTATAGCGAACCGTCCTGGTCTCCCGTCGGCACGCGAATCGCGTTAATCGTCCCCGATGCTGGCGGGGCGTCGCTCTATACGTTTACGCCAACAGGCGGAAACCCCCTGATGGTTGCCCGGATTCTGGACGATGTGGAGAACCCCGACCTTTTCTGGGCGGGGTCTGTCTCCTGGTCTCCCGACGGCTCGCGCATACTCTACACCTGTAATGGCATATGCGCGGTCAACCTGGAAGATGGATCGCGAGTTGAGATTTCACCCGACAATGAGGTGCCTGCCTACTGGAATGTGGTGACGGCTTGGTCTCCAGATGGGTCAAGGATCGCGGTGAGGTATGGGTCCAGAACCGCAGTGGAAGCAATACCTTGGTCGTCGTTTGCGGAGGGCGAGATATTGCTGTACACGATGTCGCCAGACGGCACGGATGCCCAGGTCCTGGTCAGGTATAGCGATGGCGCCCTTATCTCTGAAAGCTCATGGAAAAGCCGATGAGCAACGTCAGTTACCCAAGAGCACGAAGAGCCACTGGCTACAAGACAGCGTCGATTGTACGATGCCCGATCCTCAGTTACCAGAGGCAACATTCCGTCAAGATGGGAGCGCAGTGATGACTAGGATGCGGTCGAAGAGTACGGTGCTGTGCGTCTTCGCGATTGCACTGCTGTCCACGTCTGCGTCTGGTTGTGGAAACTTCAGGACATCCCATGGAGAGCCAGTGGGCGACGGTGTGTTCGTGAATCCGGCCACAGCAGCCTCAAGCCCTGTACTGGACACCGCTGCCCCTTAGCCCTCCTCTGTGCAATCTGAGACGCTGGAAGCCAACTCGGACATATCGACCGCGCCCAGCCCATCGGTTGATGCTACGGAGGCCGGGGGGATTTCGAACAGGCCTGTTGCAGACCTGCGTGGTGTGGCGACTGGTATCGCCGATTCTCGCACACCTGGGCCGGCCAATGGCAGTGGGGCTGATGCGACTCCATCACAACGGGAAAGTGAGTCTGCTGGGAGCATCTCCGCTGCAAAGGCGGCCGTCGGCCTCCGCGACGTAGGCTCAATCGACACGCTCTTGGGGCGGTCAGACAGGGTTGCATACAGCGGCGGGGGCCTGCTCACTGTGGAGGAAGTTCTGGAATTCGGGCTACGTGGATCCGGGGCTTCCCCGGCTCACGTCGTCATCAGAGGGACTGCGCCTACCGAGTCTATCAGATGCGATTGGCGTGGCATTGCACGAACAGCCGCTCAGCGCGCGCGCGGTCCGGTTCTGGCTGAGGCTAGATGCCGGTGCCGAGACTCCCGATTCGACACTCTTGGAGACGTTATTCGCCGTAACCTTCGACGCGTTGGATTCCGGGTTTCGTGAGACGGCAAAGTCGAACTTCAATGCGATCGCCCGCGGAGGTCTGTCAAGAGAGTACCTGTTCCTTACTTGCCATGCGAACTTCACGATCACGGAATACCTTCTCGGCGGCGGTCCCACCGCCGTCACAGTGGCCTTTGATCGTTTGGAAGAGGGCCGGTCCTATGACCTGTACCGGAGGGAGCATGAGGCAGGTCAGTTCGGCGCCGACGCACTATTGTCACAGGAGGACTATGAGGCCTCGCTGAGTAAGGTCGTCGAAGATGCTGAGCAGACGCTGGCCAGCAGGATAGGCGGCTACGACAGCGTGGTGTTCCTCGCTCCGATGGGGGCACACAATGCGATAGCTGTAGAGGTGTGGCAGGCAGTTGCGCAGTGGGACATACAGACGGAAACTGACGGGACCGTGAACGCTGTACGCTATGACGCCCCTGAGGGCGATCCTGAGCACACGCAGACGCTCAACAATCTGAGGAGCCGCATCACTGCGGGAGCCGCTAGCGACGGGCAGGCAGGGAACCGGATAGCGAATATCAGCGGGCTGAACCAGTACTACCGGGACATCGGGGCCTACGATGACATCACGCCGGACGACGGCTCGACTGCGACGTTCACACCAGCGCAGCCGCCCCCAGTGTACGCGCCGGCTCCAGCGACCCTCACGGCGACGGCCTCTGGAGAGGATGCGGTCAATCTTTCGTGGAGTTCCGTGAGCGGTGCGTCGGGGTACCACGTGCAGCATCGTCTCAGCGGCGACGACCATTGGGCGACGGCAGATTCGGGCGTAACGGGAACGACATATGCCGCGTCTGGTCTGCCGTGCAACATGACTCACGCGTTCAGGGTGGGTGCGTATGGCGACGGGTCGACGTACAACGTGCGGGCAGGCCTAGGTCGTCTCCTGAGACGGCGACGACGGACACGTGCAGTATGGGGTGTATCTCAAAGGGGTCATGCTGCACGAGTTCGGCCCTGTCGCTGGCCTGGCCGACCTTGCGAGGGCCGACTTTCCGGGTTTCCTGATGGCTAACGAGCCGGAGATGCAGAACATCCCGACAAATGATCTCAACTACCTTGACCAGGTCTACCGCAACGAACACGGCTCGGTCCCGCATGACAGTCAGGGCAATCCACTGGACAGGGGGAATTAGAACGTGATTACGAAAGCACGGCTCTGGCTTGGAATCGTTGCCACCGTCGCCCTGCTGGGGTGTGCGTCGTCAGGCTCTCCTACCCAATCGGACGAGTTGGCAGAGTTGATCGCAAGAGCAGTCGCAATCTCTACGGTCGCCCTGCCAACTCCAGGGCCTACATCGACACCCTGGCCGACACCCACGCCCAGGGGCATCCTTCATGGGTATTCGATGGGAACAACCATTCGGGCGGCGGACGTTACGCAGCCCATGGACGCGGCCCTGCTGTCCGAGCGGATCGCCCAGGCCGACGTGATTATCAGGGCTGAGGTCGAATCGGTAGCGCAGGTGGTCGACAGCTTCAGCATCAAGTACCACGGTGGGTACAGGCCAGCGGTCTACTCCAAGGCCCTGGAGTACACCCTGACGGTCCATGAGTACCTGAAGGGAAGCGGCGGCTATGAGGTGGTCGCCGTAGTCATCGACCACTTCCTGAATTATCCGACCGAGGCAGAGGCGGAGGCGGCAACGACCGACCACCTGTCAGCGCGGGACACCCAATGGGAGGACCGCGAGGGCATCTTCTTCCTGATGGACTGGCGTTCGGAGGGCAGCCCTGCCAGCACGAATCAGACTGACCGGTACATGATGGGCGCAGTGCGGAGCGGCATGGGCGACTACGACTACTACACGATCGCCAGCCGGTACAGCAAACGCTGGTTGCCCGCCATCGAGGCGGACGCCGACGACGGCACCACGCCCGCGCGGACCTACTTCCTGGACGTGCCCACTCCAACCGGCGCAGGCCCGACGATCACGCTCACGGCGTTGAAGGCCGAGATAACCGACATAGCCGTTGAGGTTGCTCTTGGAAACGGCACGAACGCCTACCGAAACTGCGTCGTAGCGAAATACGCACAGCAGCGGCGCTACGACCACCGGGCCGCATCTTCGGCGGCGGTGCCTCAGCCCGGGTTCGCTATCGGGTCAGGGCTGACTGAGGGCACCAGAGTGAACCCGGAGAACATCAACTACAAGTCGACCACCAAGGGCTGGCTGGAGGGCGACGACAATGATCTGTTCGAGGTCGATCCGGTCGGCGTTGTCAAGACACTGCGTCCGCTGCCAGCGGATGCCTACACCTTCCAATACCTTGAACGACACCCTGACCTCGAGCCCTGCGATGCCCCATTGTCCGAGAACGCGAGGGCGTACAGCACCTACTTTGTCGACGTCGCCGCTCCCAACGGTACGGATCTCGAAGCATTCTTCGATCCCGTGACGGTCGGCACAACCGTGGCCGCTGACGACACGAACGGCCAACTCGCGCCCAGCTCGTTCGGCACCACCGCGATCAGCAGCATCTCCTACGAGTCCAATGAGGTCACAGTGACCGTCGACCCGGTAAATGGCCTGTCCGGACGCCACCTTGACTTCATTTCGCTGGACGGGACTCTCGCGCTTTCGCTCGAAGTCTCGGATGCCAAGAAGGACAACACCGACAAGACCCTGACCTGGCCAACCACGTCTGACCCGTGGGCCAGCGGGGACACGCTGATGCTGCGGGTGTACGGCGCCACAGTCGACTGTTCTGGTACCACCACATTCGGGTCGTGCGATCAGGGCCCGAACTTCAGCGCCTCTAGGTTCACCTTCACGGTCCCAGAGAACACGGCGCCCGGTGAGACGATCGGTACCGTCCTGGCCACCGACCCCGATAGCTCAGACATCGTGACCCACAGCCTGCTGTCTGGGAATGAAGCAGGACACTTCACCATCGATGACAGTACAGGCGTGATCACGCTCGCCAACAGACTGGACTATGAGACCGACACATCGCACAAGCTCCGCGTGATGGCAAGGTCGGGCAACTGGGGCCTGGCGTTAGCCACCGTCACGGTCGACGTGACAGATGTTGACCCCGACCTGGTTCCCGCCCCGACCAATCTGGTAGTGACGGAGGTCGCGGACGGCTTCGACGCGACATGGGACGCGGTGCCTGGAGCCACCAGGTACGACATCCAATGGAAGATCGACCCGCACCAGTACACCGACGTGTTCACGGATACAACGAGTGCCGAGATACGGCCGGACGGCGGCGTTCTCTGCAACACGCTGTACAAGTTCAGGGTCTATGCCCACGGGGATGGTGTGGACTATGACGCTATCTGGGGCGAAGTCCCGCCCCCTCTGTACCTGAGGACTGCCGCATGCGCAGAAAGCCCATCGTAGTAAGGTAGTCAAGGACGGGACCCCGGTGGTCCTCGCCGAGATCTCGTCGAGAGGGATGTAGGGATGTTCGCCTAAGCGCTAGACTACACTTGGGAGAAGTGGAGCACTCCTTCCCCTGGCCCAGCGCGCCATCGTCGAGGGTGAGTACAAGGCCCTGCCAGAGTGTAGGCGTAGGCAGGTTTCGCTGCACCTTGCAGACTCGCACGAACCCCAACGCCAGGGTTCCTGACGGCTTTCGAGGGCTTCCACCTGCGGTCGGAGACTGTTGATCACCTCCTCGAAAGGCGGGAGACCGATTTGCGAACTTTCGATTGGAGGTACTGGTTTAGGAAAGGGACGGCCAACCCAATATTGGCCCCTGACGCCCTTCCGACTTGCCGGATTGGAGGTTCGTTGAATCTGTCGAGGCAGCCCTTCATCCAACACCGGACGTTCAAGGAGGCCCAGCCACCACTAGTCAGATCTGCGCCGCCGCCTGGCCAAGTGGTTCTGGAAACCCCTCCAACAGCACCACTGCCAGTGCCACCGAAGGCACCTGGGTACCATTGCCGGGTCTCTCTTGCCCGCGGCGCATCTCCCCCATGCATCCCGTAGCCGACACGAAGCTCGGTGACGCGATGCAGCACTGGTTGTGGCCATCGTCGCGCAGTTTGCGGCGGATGGCGCCTATACCCGCACGCATGAGTTGCAGTCGCCTTCGCCATCCGAAATCGAATCCCGATGAAGAAGGCGTTTGTAGGTCAGCACTCGACCCGCGTTGCCCCCATTCCTACCAGCGGCCGGTACTCAATGGCCGTCAGGCTCACCGGATTGCCGGTCGGAGTTACGAGGTGTCCGGCGCAGCTGATGAACTATTTCGTACCCGGTCTGGCACGGCCCGGAACTAGGTCCAACCGGTGCGACTCTTGCAACTTAATACAAACTTCACAGTAAATGGGGGTCTCGGCCTCAGGACCCTTCGCCCCCATCTCCGGGGCGACAACCTACACCTACGCCATCGTGGCTGTCGACGTGAACAGGTTCCTGCGCGCCACGGCGATGTACACGGACCCCCAGGTTTCGGGCAAGTCCGCCAGCTGGAGGCGCGAGACAAGCTGTCGGGAACCGCCACATTGAACTGGTCGGCAGACACGCCTATAACGGACTGGGACGGCGTCCGCAGCGACTCTCTGGAGGGAACGCCCGCGCGCGTGACACGGCTGTACCTGCACAGCATGAGCCTGGGTGGCGTGATTGCGCCGGAACTGGGCGACCTGAGCGAGCTGAAGTGGCTGTACCTGCACCGTAACAGCCTGACGGGTGAGATTCCGGCGGAACTGAACAGCCTGTCGAAGCTGGAGTGGCTGTACGTGTACGACAACGACCTGACGGGCATATCGGACCAGCTTGGGTCGGGCATGGCCAACCTGAGGCGGCTCTTCGCCCAGCGGAACAGCATTTCGGGGAGCATCCCGGCCGGACTGGGCAGCATGCCCAGGCTGGACTGGCTGCGCCTGGACAGGAACAGCCTGACAGGCGCGATACCGAGCCAGCTGGGCAACCTATCGACGCTGCGGCGCCTGTACCTGCACGAGAACAGGGACGACAGGAACAACAGGCCCGGCTTGAGCGGCGCGATACCAGCGTCGTTCAGCAACCTAACCAGGCTCGAGTACTTAGTGGTCCACCGCAATAGCCTGAGCGGGTCGATTCCCGGAGAACTGGGCAACCTGGCGAACCTGAAGTGGCTGGGACTCTACGACAACAGCTTCTCGGCCTCAATTCCGTCGCAGCTGGGCAGCCTGGGCAACCTGGAGAGACTGTACGTGCACGGGAACAACCTGAGCAGCCTGACGAACCTGTGGCTCAAGAGCAACTCGCTGACGGGCGACATACCAGCCAGCTTGGGCAACCTGGACCTCACTCGGCTGCGGGTCGCGAACAACCCCGGCCTGACGGGGTGTGTGCCGGTGGGGCTGGTGCCACAAGAGATGAGGGACGATAGCGGCAACAGGGTAGACAGCCACGACATCGCGGACTCGCACCTCAGCGTCTGCCCAGGTACCATCCCGGCGGGCCAGTAGACCGCAGCCCGAGGACACAGGGAGGCCGGGCCACTCGGCCCGGCCTCCCATGCTCTTTGCGGGATCGGAGTGGAGCCTAGGTGAATCGCACTTAGCTACGAATTGGCGCAAGAGTGTGGGACTGTTGCCACAGGGAGTGGAGCTGGGGATATCGAATTAGCTACGAAAGGGGGGCTACAAAAGCCAATGTTCCCACAAATGTTTCCACAGTCTTGTCGAGAATACGCGAGACTGTTTGCGCACCGCGTAGCTGGGCCAAGGCAACCGAATTTGCGAATTATTCGCTGGGAAGTCATCGTCTAGGGAGTCCGCCAGTCGACCCTCTGTCCCGTGACAGGGAAAAGACACAGATCAGGGGTCTGCGGGAGGTTCCCCTTCAGGGAGTGTCTGCCTTTGGCATGCTGTAGCCGACACGAAGCTTGGTGAAGATGTAAGTCGGGTTGCCGGCGTCGTCGCCCAGCTTGCCTCGTATGGCGCTGATGGCGGTGCGCATGGGCCGTACGTCGGCGTCGCCGTCCGAGCCCCATACCCGTCTCAGCAGGTGCTCGTAGGTGAGCACCCGCCCCGCGTTGGCCGATAGCTCGACCAGCAACCGGTACTGTATGGCCGTCAAATCTACCGGACTCCCTCCTAGCGTCACGAGACGCTCCGTGTAATCTATGGTCAGGTCTCCCACCACATAGGGGATTGACGGCTCAGATGTGGTCCGCCTGCGCAGAGCCGCCCTGATCCGGGCCACAAGCTCTGTGGGCGAGAATGGTTTGACCACGTAGTCGTCGGCACCCATCTCGAAGGCCCTGGCGACGAGTTGGTCCTGACCGTAGGCGGACACGAAGATTACCGGCACGTCACGGGCGCTTACAACCTCCTTCATCAGATCGATTCCGTCGACTCCGGGCAACATCAGGTCGAGCAGCACCAGATCGGGCTTTTCCTCCTCGACGAGGCGGAGCACGTCCTCCGGGTCACCGGTGGCGATTACCGCATAGCCCGGCTTGACCAGGGCGTCGCGGATGTACCTGAGCGCCTGGTCGTCATCGTCCACGGCTAGGATCCGCAGCTGTTCTTGTGCCGACCTGTGAGCTGAAGGCGCGGAGAGCCGGTGGGACGGCTCCGGAGAGACAAACCCAGCCCCTTCGACTGTCGGCAAGGTGAAGATGAACCGCGCTCCAAGCCCGGGCCCATCACTTTCCGCCCAGATCCGGCCCCCGTGAGCCTCCACTATCCCCTTGCAGACCGCTAAGCCCAGGCCAGTATCCCCACCCTGCTCCTCGGTCTCGATTCTGGAGAATTTCCTGAACAGGTGCGGGAAGCTATCGGCGGGGATGCCCCTGCCTTCGTCGGAGACCGATACTGACATCTGGAGATCGCCCGGTGTGGCACTCACACTGATGGTGGATGACTCAGGTGAGTGCCGTGCAGCGTTGGACAGCAAATTGCCAAGCACCTGTATAATGCGAGACTTGTCTCCCATCACCCAGGGCAGATCCCGCGGGATGTCAATGATGAGGTTGTGCCTGTGCCCGCCGATGCGGAAGGCGTTTCCGGCCTCGCCTATCAATACCGCAAGGTCCGTCGGTTGCGGGGAGACGGGCAGAGTACCTGTCTCGATGTGGGCCACGTCAAGGAGGTCTGCGATCAGCGCGCGCATGCGGTCGGTCTGTTCGAGGATGATCCTGTGGAACTGGCGCATCTCGGCGGGATGCATGTCGGAGAATTCTTCCAGCAGGGCGGACACCGAGCCCCTCACCGTGGCCAGTGGAGTGCGCAGCTCATGGCTCACCATGGCGAGGAACTCGGCCCGAAGCCGCTCAACCTCCTTGAGAGGTGTCATGTCCTGCATCGTCACGATGAGGCTCTCCACTCCACCGTCCTCTGAAAGGATGGGGTTGCCATTCAGCAGCACAGTGATACTCCGTCCGTCGGGCACACTGAAAACCATCTCCTCCGCCCGCACCCTCTCTCCAGCCGTGAGCAACTGGTCTATAGGTACTTCGGCTAGGAGGACTTCCCGACCATCGGCACGCCGGATCGTCAGAGTCTCCCGGAGATTCTCGGATGGTTCTTCCGGGGCCAGCAGCGTATCGATGATTCTCATCCACTCCCGGTTGGTAGAAACAGTGGCTCCCGTTCTGGCGTCGAAGACCGCAACGCCCACCGGGGTCGTGCTTATCAGGGTCTCGAGGTCGGCCCTGGAGCGCATTTCGTCCCGATACCTGCGGGAGATGGGGATGACCATCGCCGCCTGTGAGGCGAACATGACAAGGGTCTCTACATCTTCCTCGCTGAACTCCTTGCCCTCCCGGCTGTGACCCAACCATATGATCCCCACGGCTTCGCCGCGATGTCTTATGGGCGCAGCCAAACCCGCAAATACGGTCATCGGCAGCCATCCATTCAGTCCGACCGATTCTGCAAACTCATAGTAGTTGCCCACGCGGAGAGGCCCGGGGATCTTGCTGAAGTAATCAAAGATCCTCGAACCATCCGGCAACTCCACGAGCTGGCGGTGCTCATCCTCCGTCGTCCCGGATGTAAGGACTGAGTCCAGCCCGCCAACTTCATCCATGCTTGCAATGACCCCATAGCGGGCATTGGTAAGGTAGCGGGCGTTGTCAATGACTTCTTGGAGGACGACGTTGAAGTCGAGACTCTCGTTGACGCGTACGCTGGCTTTGCTGAGTCTGGATAGCCGGTCCCGTAGCGCCTGATTTTCTTGTAGCAGGTCGTCTTCTCGATTCACTATCCAACCTCGGTTGGGATTTGTCGTGTCCGATCTTCCCTCTACCTGACGCCAAGCTGGGGAAATCCTGGGTAATCGGGGCCATACTATCATCTTTACACCAAACTCACAATAATTGCCCCCTATTTGCTGGAAACTTAATGGCGGCCTTACAAGAATCCCCTATAATGGAGTGACTATTGCTCCACTCGTCGAGGGGCGTTTCGCGTCGCAAGCGAGGGACAAGTCGGTTTACGGCCAGGGCTGGTGGACGCTAGAGACGGGTCCTGGTCGGACCGCCTGCCCGGCAGCGGTCATCGCGTGGAGTTTGCCAGACAACAGTTGGAAGCGGAAGTCGGGTGTTGAAGGCAGGGTACAGCCCTGAATCGAGCGAAGAGGGGTCGACTGGCCGGCTCTCCCCAAGTGCAGAGTCGTCCCTGACTTCGCGTCAAAACGGCGTGACATCAGTCGAACTCAGCCACTTGCTGCAGACTATCGAGTCACTCCGGGTCCGGCTTTCAAAGCTTGGCGAGGCCAGCCTTCGAGTCAGCGAGACCCTAGATGTCAACACCGTCCTCAGGGAAGTGATCGGCAACGCCCGCGACCTGACGGGTGCGCGGTACGGAGCTCTCCTCACCTACGAACAGTCAGGGGGCATAGAGGACTTCATAACCTCCGGACTCTCCGCCGAGGAGATCGAGCGCCTGGACGTCTTGCCCAAGGGTCTGGGCCTGCTCGGTTACATGAACGAGGTACGTGAGCCTCTGAGGCTCGCGGATATCTCCAGCCATCCCAGTTCAGTCGGGTTTCCCGAAAACCACCCACCGATGAAGACATTCCTCGGGATGCCGATCCGCCATCGCGGCGAGCACGTGGGCAACATCTACCTCACGGAAAAGGAAGGCGGCAGGGAATTCACGGACGAAGACCAGGACGTGCTGGTGATGTTCGCCTCTCAGGCAGGCTCGGCAATCTTCAACGCGCGAAGGTATCGGGAAGAACAGCAGGCGAAGGCCGACCTCGAGGCGCTGGTCAACATTTCACCAGTTGGGGTCCTGGTCTTCGACGGAAAGACGGGTGACCTCGTTTCGGCCAATGACGAGACCAGGCGAATAGTTGGCAGGCTGAACGCGCCGGGCCGTTCTCTTGGGCAGCTCCTTAGGGTGATGGCCCTGCGGAGGGCCGACGGCAGCGACATTCCCATAGACGAGCTGCCCACCATGAAGGCGTTGGCACGCGGTGAGACCATACTCGCAGATGAGGTGGTCATACACCCGCCTGGCGACCGGCCAGCGGTGACCACACTCGTCAATGCCAGGCCGATCCGCCGCGGCAATGGCGACATAGCGTCCGTGGTCGCCACCATACAGGACATTACTCCACTGGAAGAGATCAAGAGGCAACGCGCAGATTTCCTGAACGCCGTGAGCCACGAATTGCGGACGCCGCTTACCGCGATCAAGGGATCGACGTCCACCCTGCTCAACTCCACGTACCCTGTCGATCCCACCGAGACCCGCCAGTTCCTGAGGGTAATCGACGAGCAGTCAGACCACATGCGTCGGCTCATCAACGACCTGGTCGACGTGACTCAGATCGAGGCAGGGTTACTAACGGTCAGTCCTGAGCCTTTGGAGGTGGCCGACATCCTGGACGAGGCAAAGGAGACGTACCTTCTTGAGGGCAAGGCGAGCAACGGCGTGGAGGTACACCTCTCACCTTCCCTTCCTCGGGTCATGGCCGACAGGCGGCGAGTCCTTCAGGTTCTTGCCAACCTCCTCTCCTGCGTATCCGGATACTCATACAAGTCATCCACCGTCCGAATCAGCGCATCGCCCCAAGACTTGCATGTCGCGATCACAGTGGAGAACGTGAGCGTTGGAGAAGCCTGCCCCGGTCCGCAGGACGACTCCGGGAGGACCAGGGGGACCGTCCCCGAGGTTGCAGGGAGGAAGAACGGGAACGACGATCTCTCCATAGCGATCTGCGAGGGGATAGTGGAGGCGCATGGAGGTCGCCTGTCGGTCGATGGCGGCGATCGAGGTGGCGGCACCGGGTTTACGTTCACGATCCCCGCGGCTGACGAAGCAGAGCATGTTGATGGGCTGACACCGGCCTGGCCGGCATCCGGTCGCCATCCTGATCGTGAGGGGGTAATAGTCCTGGCGGTCTCTGACAGCGGTGAGACGGCCAGATACCTTCGCAACACCCTGACCCAAGCCGGCTTCACGGCAGTGATAGTCGACGATTCCGACGACGTCGAACGCATGATCGAGGAGCAGAAGCCGCGTGTGATCCTCCTGGAGCCGACGCAGTCCTGGGCCGATGGATTAGGGATGTTGGTGCGGGTAGGCAGAATCTCGGATGCGCCGGTGATTGTCATGGCAGGGCACGGATGGGACCAACACATAGGTCGAGCGTTCGAGCTTGGGGCCTTCGACTATGTCGCCAAGCCATTCACATCCACGGAGATGCTGGCGAGAATCGGCATAGCCCTACGGGGGAGATCGGTCGCAGACAGGGATGAGCCCTCCGGGCAGTACCAGAGTGGCGAGCTCTCCATCGATTACGTCGAACGAGAAGTGGTCGTCTCCGGCCGCCCGATCCATTTGACCGCTACCGAGTACAAGCTACTCACCGAGCTATCTGCGTCCGCCGGGCGAGTGTTGACGCACGAACAGCTGTTGAGGCGCGTCTGGGGACCGCTCTATACCAGTGACTCACGCATCGTGCGCACGTACGTCAAGGAGCTACGTCACAAGCTTGGGGACAATGCGTCACGCCCCACGTACATCTTCAACGAACCCGGCGTCGGCTACCGCATGCCGAAGCCATCGAACGACCGGCGACTTCCGAGGGAGGCCTCGTGACCGTAAAGGTAGTTACCGACAGCACTTCCAGCATCGACCGGGCTACGGCCGAGAGTCTGGGCATCACCGTCGTTGCGCAAAGTGTGCACTTCGGCACCCGCGTCTTCGAAGACGGCGTCACGATCACGCCGGACGAGTTCTACAAGATGCTCTCCGACAGCGCCGACTTGCCTACAACATCTCAGGCGTCACCGGGACGTTTCAAGGATGTGTACGAAGAGCTGGGCCGGGACACCGATGGAATCGTGTCCATTCACATCTCCTCGAAGATCAGCGGTACCTGGAACTCGGCCCGACAGGGTGCCTCGGAGTCGTCCTTGGATTGCCCAATTGACGTGATCGACTCGCGTCAAGCGTCCATGGGCCTGGGACTGATCGTATTGGCGGCCGCCAACGTCGCCCGCCGGGGAGCTGACCAGGAAGAGGTTGTATCGCATTCACAAAGCGCGGCGAGACGCGCCCAATGCATGTGCCTGCTCGAGACCCTCGAATACCTCCGGAAGGGCGGGCGAATCGGAAGGGCGCAGGCGATGATGGGCTCAGCTCTGAGGATCAAGCCCATGATCATCGTGCGGGACGGCGAGGTGCATCCGCTGGGAAAGGCCAGGACCTTCCGGAAGGCCCTGTCAAACTTGAAGGAGGCCGCGCGGGAGTTCGCACCGATTGAATCGCTGGCCGTATCGTACAGCACTACGCCCGAAGTTGCCCGTGAGGTTGCCAACGATCTGAGGGAAGTATTGCCGGAGGGCGTCGAGCCTCACATCGCCCGCTTGGGACCGTCCCTGGGGGTATACGCCGGCCCCGGAGCCATTGAAATCTCGCTGATCCAGTCGAAGGGTAAAGTCCCGGACATGACGCCCGCCGACAGGTTCTGAAGCTCCCTCGGGATTCCGGTCTCCTCCCGCTTCCGGCACCGGGGCGTCGGGCCTCTGTCAGACGTATGGAGCTTGTGGCCATCGGACAGCCTTCCCGGGGTTGGTCCGCACCCTTTTGTCCGTGATTCCCCTGAGATCCAATCCTCACGGAAACCCTCACGCGCATTAGCCGAAATCCTCACGGCATCCTCACACGGGGTCTGTAGATTGTTTTCTTATGGCAATAGTTCTACTTCGTGCCTATCGGTATGGACTCCGCTAGCTCGCCGAGTTCTACCTTCCACACGGAAAGCTGGGCAACGCCCTCCGACCTAGGGACCTGCGTGACCGGTCTGGTCAACGCCGTAGCCAGGGGAATGGCGCAGATAGTGGCGGAGCACGGTCTCACGCACATCGATTTTGCCCTGCTCAGGCTGTTCCTAGAAGTTGAAGAGTGGACCCCCTCGCAGCTGGCCGAGACGCTGCCGCTCGCGCTGCCGGGCATTAGCCGCTCGGTGACCAAGCTGGTGGACAAGGGCCTTGTCCGGAGGCGGCGCCTGCTCAGCGATCGGCGGGTGGTAATGCTCACGCTGACTGACGAGGGTCTGGCCCTGACGAAGGACCTTCACCGGCGCGTTCAGGCATACGACTCCAGGCTCTGTGAGGGCGTCAGCGAAGAGGATATGGCGGCCTTCGTCTCAGTGACCTCAAGAGTCGTGGCGAACTACGAGGCGATAGGGCAAACAGGGACGATCTAAGCGCACAGCCCAGGGATCATGCATTGCTCTAAGAGCAAGTCAACTTTCGAAATTGAACGGGTGTTACGACAGGCCTGCTCGTGTAGGAGGGCTCGGCTGTGACCCGTTACCCCAAGCCGTTCGCTCATCTCCTTCACCCCGTTGCGGCGGCATTGGGATTGGCCGCACTTATTCTCCTTGTGTCCGGGAACCCGGCCCACGCGCAGACCCCAACACCCTCGTTCAAGATCGAGGCCAGCTATTCCGGGCTCCCCCAGGTCTACGAGGGCGCCGAGGTCCGTTTCCAGGTGTCCGCGACCGGCGGCTTCGTGTCCGGTACAGACGTGACGGTGGAGGTCGAGACCTGGGAACCCAACCTTGACGACGGCACCGGCAACAACCCCAGTCTTCAGACGCACCGGGTCAGGTTCCATGGAGCGGTAGGACTGTATCCTACCAAGGACATCCTGGTTACCGCCTATGTCGATGGCCTTGACGAGTCTGCTGAAGCGAGCCACAACCTGAAGGCGAGGCTCGTGGCAAGTAGTGATGGCTCCTACGGGCTCGATACCCAGAATGAAGCCGAATTCACGATACTGGACCCTCCGTCCAGCGTGCCGCGCATCAGCATCGCGAGCGGATCGACGAGCATTACGGAGGGCGACGCGGCGACGTTCACCCTGACTCGTACAGGCGACACCGCGTCACCTCTGACCGTGGGCATCAGTGTCGAAGACCTCCATGGTTTCACCCGGGGCAACCACTGGGACTCACCCCCCACGCTGCCAACCAGCGTGGTGTTCGTCGCGAACTCGTCCACCGCCACGGTCAGCCTGCAGACCCTGGACGATCACCGGGACGTTCCGAACGGCCAGATCACAGTGGAGGTCGATCCTCCAACGATGCAGCAGTCGGTCCCGTACCTTCCTGGACATACCGGGCTGGAAACCAGCGCCAGTACGGCCGTCACCGACGACGACACCGCCCAGGAGTTGGAGCTCAACTTCGGAAAGGAGGGGGTGAACGACGCCGATGTGCATGAGGGCGACAAGCTGGCATTCGTCGTCAAACGAAGGCAGCAGGACGCGGACACAGGTGTGCCCGCGCGCTTCACGGTGAGGATAGAGGCCGACCGCAGCGGTGACGACTGGAGACTGGAGGACTGGACTGAGGACACCGGCACAGGTCGCCTGTACAGGGACTACGCGCTCGAACTCGCGGGAAGCGACCTCGAGATCAAAGAGGAGCTAAGGGTCACATTTAACGGCGAGCAAGAATCCAACTGGAGCTACTGGGCATCCATAAGGCCCATCGAGGACCACTCGGGAGACCAGCTTACCTCCAGCGAGGAGGCCCAGTACTGGAGTGTCAAGTCGGGGTTCCGGGAGACCACTGTATCTGCGACCGACAGCGGGGCAAGCAATGGCATTATCACGATCGACGCCGACGTGAACACGGTGACCGAGGGCGAGAGCATCGTATTCACCCTGTACCGGGTGGACGGCCCAATGAGCAAGCCCGTAACTGCCAGGGTCCAGACCAGTGAGACTAACCGCCAGGAGGGCTTCGGAGTCAACCCCAGCACTGAATACCACAACGTGACCATCGAGGCTTGGCGGGGACACGCCGAATTCACCGTCTATCCCTACGTGGACGGGGTCGCAGAGACCGGCTCTGACGAGCTGATAGCGGACATCCTGAGCATCAGCCAGGTTGACGGCGCCAACCGCTACCGAGAGGGGAGCCCCAACACCTTCAATATCGAGATCGACGACCCGCCCAGCGGCAGCGCTCTTGTAACAGTGGCTGCCAACCCCACCTCCGTCGTCGAGGGCGGAAGCACGACCGTCACATTCACCCGGACCGGAGGAGACACGGCCCAGCCTCTGACCGTGAACATCCTGGTGGATGACCCGGACGCCCGGCTCAGGGGCAACCACTGGGATACGGCTCCCGTTATTTCCACCCAGGTTACCTTCCCAGCCAACTCCACAACCCAGACGCTGACCCTGACCTTCCCAGACGACCAGCGGGACCTGGAACCCGCCGGACTGGTCAAAGTCCACGTCTTGCCGGGAACGGGTTACTACCTGGGACAGACCGGGAATAACGGAACCTTCACCACCCTGTCGGTTTCCGACAACGACACGGCGCAGGAACTTACCTTCAAGTGGGGTCGGATCAGCGGCGACAGTGAGCACTGGGAGGCGGGAGAGTCATACCGGACCTGCGTCGACGGCGAGTGTACTCCCGGCCCTGCGGAGGGGACCTTCTACTATGACGACGACCGCGCTTTCGCAGTCTCCCACGGACTGAAGGAGCCCTACCCCGCCCATTTCGTGGTCAGCCGCCGCGCCCAGGACACCGGCAAGACAGCAACCTTCGTCGTTCGGGTGGAACACAACCGCGACTGGGAAAGTCCTCGGCACTCCGATTGGCCCACAGATCCCGAAACGGGAAACCGCTACCAGGAGTTCCCCCTGACTCTGACGGGAAACCAGAGACAGGTGGTCGGGCGAATCGAGGTGCTCGACAACGGGCTCCTCGACCACCACTCGTGGCAGTACTCAGCTGAGATCAAGCGTATAGAGGACGTCGCCGAAGGGACCGCCCTCAGCGCCGTCCACGAGGCCCAGTACTGGACCGTGAACGGCGCCAGGAAGAAGACCATTTGGCCAGACCTTACGTTGGGGGTGCACATCAAGCTCAAGTCGGTCGAACCCAAAGAGCTGCCCGAGGGTCAGGACGTCACCATCACCCTGGAGCGGAACTGGGGAAACCCCCTGGAGACCCATACGGTCCAGGTGCGCACCTGGGAGCCCAACCAGCGCATGGCCGACGGTACCAACCCGACTGACCAGGTCCACGACGTGGTATTCCCCGCGGTCCCAATGACGGACCTGTTTGTGGAGTATGTGACCCAGACCGAAACACTGACCGTCGCCACTTTGGACGACGCCGTGTACGAGCCCCAGGATACTCTCATGGCCGGTCTCCTCGTTCCTTCCACGTTGTCAGACAGGCTACTGCTTATCTCAACGAAAACGGTCAGGATATTGGACGACGATCGGCCCACCATCACCCTCTCGGTGGACGACACCAGCATCACGGAGGGGGACACGGCCACCTTCACCCTGACCCGGGGCAACAACACCGCAGACGAGCTTATCGTGGGCGTGTCGGTGGACGACCCCGGGGGGTTCCTGGAGGGCAACTTTGCCTCGGAGGCGGTCGAGGTCCCTTCGAATATCGTGTTTGCCGCAGGGGAAACGACCAAGGAGATAGCGATCACGCCCCCGGACGACTGGCGAGACATCCTCGACAATGCCTTCACCTTCACCGTGGCACAGGAGCCGCACTATGACATCGTGGGCTCTAGCTCGCTGACCGTGCAGGTGGCGGACAACGACGTGGCGCCGCAGGTGTCGATCAGCTTCAATCACGCCGAGGTGGACGAGGGCACCGACCTGGTCCTGGAGATCACCCGTATCGGGGAGGACAAGAACCCCCTGGAGATCCCGATCACCGCCGGGCCGGTGGGCAACGAGGAATACCACGTGTTTGGGATGAGCGCGGGCATGTCCCTATTGACCTTCAGGTACAGCCAGCCAGACGACAGCTACAAAGGGCCGGACCACCACTACTCGGCGGCACTTCAACCCGGGAGACCCGAGTTCTGGACGCCTGCGAGCGCCACCACCGTCACCGGGGCCATACTGGACAACGACTCCTACATCGTGGGTGTGGAAGCCTACAGGAACAGCATCGACGAGGGGAACCTTCTCGACTACCGGATCTTCCACAACGGGCACACCGGGGAGCCCCTCCAGGTGAAGGTGAACCACTCGGAGAACGGCAATGCCGTGTACGACTCGACCCTGGGAAACCAGACCCTCACCATTCCCGCAGGAACTTCGTACATCACCCCGGGCTACATTACCCACCGCAACGACGGCTACGACGGTGACGCGGAGTTCACGGTCGAGCTGCTCGTGGACGACGCCTATGAGATCAACGACTCGTATCCATCTGGGACCATCATCGTCCGGAACAGGGACCCCCTGCCGGTGCTGGGGTTCCGCGACACGAGCACCACCGTCAGCGAGGGAGACGGTACCGTCGACGTCTGGGTGGACATGCTGACGGCCTTGCCCTCTCTTATGACCACAACCGTTGAATACAGCGTCAACGACCACTTCACCGGCGATGGCCTCAGCGTCACCCAGAGTACGGGAACACTCACCTTCGACCCGGGGGAGACCAGCGCCGCCATTCCGGTGGAGATCCTGCAGAACTCGATCGCCGGATACAAGGAACGATTCCACATCGTCCTGTCAAACCCCGTCAATGCCGCCCTCCAAGACGGTGTAGCCAACCTCGTCCATGACGGGGTAATCGAAGACGACGAGTCATCGGTCACGCTGGAAGCCCAGGCGGAGACCGTCGACGAGGGCAGCGACGTCATCCTGACCCTGACCCGCGACGGCGACACGACCAATGAGCTGACCGTGTGGCTGCAGGTCGTCAAGACCGCTCCCCATGCCGAAAGCCGGCAGGACACCGTCGTGTTCCCGGCGGGGGATGCCACCGTGGAGCACACGGTAGCCACGACGGACGATGATGCCCGCAATGGCTCCCATACAGTTACCGCCACTCTGCTGGACCCGCCGACCATCGGAGAACCCAGGACCTACTGGCGAGACAGGCCGTCCAGCGTTACGGTGACGGTGAGAGACACCAATTTGGAGACGGTCATCCTGCTTACGCCCGACCTGAGGGTGGCCGAGGGTGAATCGATAACCCTGGAACTAACCAGGACGGGCAGGAGTCCCCTCACGGTGACCCTGGAAACAACCGAGACCGGCGACTACACGACCGGAACCCTTCCTGAAACCGTGACCTTCGCTTTACAACAAGCCAACGCCACGGTCACGATCCCGACCCAGGACGACTCCACCGCAGAGGATGTCGGCAAGCTGACCGTAACACTAGTGGACGGCACGGACTACCGCGCCGGCTGGCCCAATTCGTTCACCTTCACCATCTACGACAACGACGCCGCGAAGCCCTCGGTGTCGGTCACCAGGGACCAGAACTGGGTGAACGAGGGTCAGCCGGTGTCCTTCACTGTCACCCGCAGCACTCCGACAGACAGCGCCCTGCAGGCCAGGCTCGAGCTGAACCGGGTCAGGTACCGCGTGACGCAGGCGGACCTGGACGACCCCACCCGGGGCATCACCACGCCTCTGGAGCATATCCACTTCGACACCGAGGAGATCACGGTAGACTTCCCGGCCGGGACGCGGACGGTGACCGTCACCCGGCAGACCACGGACGACAGCCTGAACTATGGCAATAGCACGTACCACGCCACGGTCCTCAACGACGCGGACGACGACTACGTCGCCCTGTACAACGCATCGGCCAAGATTTGGGTCCAGGACGACGACATACCCACGGTGACCGGGTCTTCTACAATCAGCGAATACTACGATGGGTTCGACAATGTCGTTCTTCCCTTCAGCCGCACCGGAGACGTTTCCGGCAAGCTGTTTCTGAATGCCGACATCACCCATGTCAAACACTCGCCGGCTCCACTTCAGGATGAAACAACCACCAGGTCGGAAGTCAGGGGATGGCGTATCGATCCGGGAGACTCCAACGGAGTCAGCATCGGAACGTTTGCCTACACCAGCGCTCTTGGCAGGAGCGGGACCCTCGAGCTGGCGTCCCACTACTGCCCGAGTAACCCGGCCAACTGCGGCTACTATCCCCAATACCTGGTGGGGACCCCGTCGAGCATCAACTTCCGGTACTACAGCAGATTCATGGGTGTGCGCATCACGCGGGACAAGGCTTCCGTGAGCGAAGGCGATGCCGCCACCTTCACCCTGCACCGTCACGGGGGCAAGCCCGACTCAATCACCCGTTCCCTCCAGGTGAACGTCCTGGTGACCCAGGAGGGCGAGTACATCTCCGGCGCCGCCCCCCAGACGGTCACCTTTGCCGCCAACCAGGCGACGGTCACCCTCAGCGTGCCGACTACAGACGACGGCGTGGACGAACTCGACGGCAAAATTACCGTGGAGCTGCAGTACACAGGAGTGCGTCCAGAAGCTTGCCCTCCCCAGGACGACCGTTACTGTTACCGGGTAAGGGACTATCGCGGCAGCTCCTGGTACGTGCTGTCCGCGACCACCGCGGTCACCGACAACGACTACGTTCTGCCGGACGTATCGGTCTCCGACGCCTCGGCGGGCGAGTCGGACGGGACGATCGAGTTCACCGTAACGCTGGACCGGGCCAACAGCGAGCGTGCGGCCTCGGTGGACTGGACCACGGCTGAGGACGGGTCCACTAACGCCGCGACCGGCGACTTGGACTTCACCGCGGCAAGCGGCACGCTGAACTTCGCCATCGGAGAGACCGAGAAGACCGTCACTGTGTCCCTGCTGGACGACCAGCTGGACGAAGCAGACGAGACATTCAACGTGGTCCTCAGCAACCCCTCGGAGTTGACGGTGGCGGACGACACCGGCCGGGGCACGATCCTGGACGATGACATCGATTACGGAATCGCCTTCCTCCACTCCACGTTCCATACTGAAGAGGGTGACGACGTGTTGGTCACGCTGCGGCGCCTGGTCCCCCAGGAAACCAACGGTGGCGTTTGCTACGTCACCATCCAGGGCGAGTGCTTCAGTGTTGCGACGGCGGGAGACGCAGCTAACGGGGCGATAACGGTCAACCTGGACATCACCCAGACGGGAGACTTCATATCGGGCGCGCTGCCGACGACCGTTACCTTTGCCCAGGGAGTCGCCGCAGTCGGGCTCTCCCTGCCCACAGCGGACGACAGCGCTGTGGAGGCCGACGGCAGCCTGACCTTCAATATACTGGAGGGCACGGGTTACACCCCCGTGTATATCGGACCGCCGGACTCACATAACCAGGGGGCCCCCTACAGGACGCTGTACCTCTACGACAACGACCTGGCGTTCGCAATAGCCGACGCCCAAGCGGACGAGTCCGCCGGGCAAGTGGACTTCACCGTGAGCCTGAATGGACCCGCGCCGCAGGAGGTGACCGTCGACGTTGCCACCGCGGACGGCCAAGCCACCTCCCACGGCAACGTGACCGCCACGAGCCTGGGGCAGGACTTCGAGGCCAAGACCGAAACC
Source organism: Dehalococcoidia bacterium (assembly GCA_965116315.1). Lineage (GTDB taxonomy): Bacteria > Chloroflexota > Dehalococcoidia > Lucifugimonadales > CAJWER01. The sequence goes on along the minus strand of OZ220672.1, from coordinate 1,863,664 downwards.
CTGACCTTCGCGGCCGGGGAACAGACCAAGACCTTCTCCGTGGTCACGTTGGACGACACGTATCATGAGAGGAACGAGACCTTCACGGCGCAGCTCAGCAAACCTGCTCAGAACCTCAACAGGTACGCCGCCCGACGGTGGTCGCCCCTCACCAGCCTGTCCGACGGCGCCGCCTTCGGCACAATCGTCGACGATGAACAGGCCCTGGTGGCGTCCGTGAGCCGGGCCTACTCGATTGTGAACGAGGACCACGCCGGCCCCGTGAGATTCACCGTTCAGCTGTCCCATCCGGACACCACGGCAAGCGAAAGGAACCCGGCCGTTGGATGGCGTACGGTCCCGGGCACCGCGGCCCTGGGGGCGGACTACCAGGGGGCAAACGGAAAACTCACCTTCATGCCCGGACAAAACACCGGGTTCATCGACGTGGATATCGTCGACGACAATCTCTTCGAAGCCGCACTGGAGATCTTCAGCGTCGAGCTGGTGGCCAACAATACGCGGCTCGCCACCATCTCGCCCACTGAGGGGTCTTTCGGAGTATCCATCAGGGACAACGAGACCCTGACCGCTTCCATTTCCGCCGATGCCGAAAGAGTGGCCGAGGGTAACGACACCACCTTCACGGTGACGCTGACGGGAGGGGTCCCCGCGGGCGACGTCAGCGTCTCCTTCGAGACTTCCGGCTCCGCCACGGTCACGGACGACTATTCCGCACCCAAAGGGGCGATAACGTTCCCGCCCGGAGACGCCAGCGGCAAGGCCGGAGTCCTGGAGATTCCCGCCGGCGAGTCGAAAGGGACCATCACCTTCCCGGTGCTGGCGGACGGCGTCAGCGAGAGCGATGAGACCCTGAATGTAGAGATATTCAGCGCCGCCACCGACGAGCGGACAGGCTCAGTTTCAGCCACCGACAACATCGCCACGACAAGAATCCTGGACCATAACGCCCTGACGGTGTCCATCGCGGACGCCCCGAGCGTGACCGAAGGGGCCGTTGCCACCTTCACCATCACCCTGTCCACGGTCTCCGACCGGGACGTGTCGGCGGGATGGTCGACGAAACAGGTTGGCGACACGCTGGACGCAGGCGAAACGGCCTTCCCTGACAAGGACTACACCGTCGCCAGGGGCACGGTAGCCATCCCCGCGGGAGACAGGTCGGCCACCTTCACCGTGACGACCACCCAGGACACCCTGGTCGAGGGGACCGAGAACTTCGTGGTAGAGCTGGAAGAGGCCACCATCGGCAACTCCTCACCGCCCGAAATGGTCCCCCTGGGAGTCACCAGAGCCGAGGGGACCATAATCGACGACGACACCGCCCCGACCGGACTGACCATCTCTTCCGTCTCGCACAACCAGGTTGACGAGGACGCGGGGGCGACCGACATCACGGTAACGGTATCCCTGGACGGGACGACTCAGTTCACCGTCGGCACGCCGGTGACCGTGGAGATGGTCGACCGTCCGGGCGTACAGAACAACGCGACCCTGGGCGTGGACTACTCGGCCACGACCGCCAACGTGACGATCCCTGCCGGCGAGTCCAGTGTGACCGCCACCATTACCCTCACGCCGGTTGACGACACTTTGTCCGAAGACGACGAGATCGCTCGCCTGTCGGCCAAGTCCACGGTCTTTGCAGGTTCGACCGGCAAGGGTGTGAAGATCGTAGACAACGACGTGGAGCCGGGCGAGGTCATGCTGACCGTGGACCCGGACAACGTCGCTGAATCGGCATCCTCCCTGCAGCTGACCGTAACCGGCACGCTGTCTGGAGTGTCGTCCAGGGTGATCGATACCGTCGTGAATCTGGAGCTTGCGGACGACACGGCAACTGCGGGAGATGACTACCAGTCGGCCACTGCGACGCTGACCATACCTGCCGGGCAGATGTCGGCCACTGCGACCATGACCCTGGAGGTGCTGGACGACGACGTCGCGGAGGGCGACGAGACGCTGGAGGTCACCGGCACCGTCCCCGGCACCATAACGGTCACCCCCGCCGACGTGGTCATCGAGGATGACGACCAGGAACCCACGAGCATCTCCCTTTTGGCGACAACCGGACCCATCAGTGAGGGCGGCAGCGCGGTCACCATCCCGGTGCGTGCGACCCTGCTGGGAGGCGGGACTCGAAGCGTGGACACAGCGGTTGCGATGTCCGTACTGGACGTATCCGCCACCGTTACGGACGACTACACGGCGACCTGGGACTCCTCGACCCTGACCATCCCTGCCGGCGAGTACTCCGCCACCGCCAACCTGACGTTGACCCCGGTCGAAGACACCGTCTACGAGGGCGACGAACAGGTCGCTATCCGCGGCCTTAACTCCGACCCCGGCCTTCCGGTCAATGGAGTCCGGCTCACCATAGTGGACAACGACCCGCAGCCGACCACCGTCACCCTGTCCACGGCCAACGATACGGTGTCGGAGGGAAGCAACGTTCACTTCCTGGGAATCACTGCGACCCTTGAGGGGGCCAGCACGTTGAATTCCGACGTGAACTTAACGGTCAACCTCGAGGGCGACACGCTAAGGTCCCAGTCCTACATCGCCAACTTGCTTACCCCTCTACGCATCGAGGCGGGCCAGTCCTCGGGGTCGGCGACGCTATACCTGTCTGGAACGGATGACGACGTCGAGGATGAAGACGAGACCGTAACGATCGATGGTACGTCGGACAACCCCGATCTAACGGTGGTCTCGACCCGACTGACAATAGCCAACGACGACACCTCGGCAGTGCGGGTCCCCATCACCTCCCTCACCGTTCGGGAAGGGCAGCGAAAACACTACATCATCTCCCTGGCCACAGAGCCCACCGCCAACGTAGTGGTGACCGTCGATGTACCGGCCAATGCGGGGTTCACCGTGAACCCGGGATCGCTCACCTTCACCCCTCAGAGCTGGACCAGGAAGTACGTATTCGTCGAAGGCGCCCACGACGACGATGGTGATGACGAGCCCCCGGCGCAGATCACCCATTCGATCAGTTCGGCCGACACGCACTACCGGGACCTGTCTGTGCCCGGCGTGGAGGTGACTATCAGGGACGACGACGATCCCCTGGTTGAGGTCATCTTCGATGAGACGACCTATACCGTGGACGAGGGCGGGACCGTGGATGTCACCTTGACCCTCAGCGTGGACCCGGAGCGGCCGGTGACCATTCCCGTAACGGCCACCGATCAGGACGGGGCCAGCGCCGCCGATTACTCGGGCGTGCCCACCAACGTCACCTTCGCCAGCGGAGAGACGGAAAAGACCGTGACGTTCACCGCCACCCAGGACACCGAAGACGACGATGGGGAGTCGGTCAAGCTGGGCTTCGGGACCCTGCCCGACCGGGTGACTGCCGGAACGCCCTCCGAAACGACTGTGAACATCACCGACGACGACGTACCGGAGGTGAAGGTCAGCTTCGGCGCCGTCGCCTACCCCGTAGACGAGGGCGGGACCGTGGACGTAACCGTAACGCTGGACGCCGACCCGGAGCGCCTGTTGACCATCCCGATCAAGGTGACCGAACAGGACGGAGCGTCCTCCGCCGACTACTCCAACGTGCCGCAGGAGATTACGATCAACGCCGGAGAAACGGAAAAGAGCTTCGCGTTCGCCGCCACCCAGGACGACATCGACGACGACGGGGAGTCGGTGCTGCTGAGCTTCGACAGTCCTTTGCCGGTGGGAGTGAGCGAAGGCAGTGTGGCAGAGACGACCGTTGTCATTGCTGACGACGACACCGCCGGGGTGACGATTTCGGAAACTTCCCTCGATATAAAGGAGGGAGATTCCGACGACTACACGGTCGTCCTGGACAGCGAGCCGGTCGGTGACGTCACGGTAACCATCGACGGGGTCACCGGAACGGACGCGTCGCTCAACCAGACCACCCTGTCCTTCACATCCGGAAACTGGGACACGGCGCAGACGGTGACGGTGACGGCGGGGCAGGACGACGACGCCACAGACGAAGAGGTCGTCACCATCAAGCACACTGTCAGTTCGAGCGTCGACGCCAATTACGATGGTCTGACCGCTGACAACGTGCCGGTCACGATCACGGACGACGACACCGCCGGGGTGACGATATCGGAGACCTCCCTCGAAATAGAAGAAGGAGACTTCGACACCTACACCGTCGTCCTGGACACAGAGCCGGTCGGGGATGTGACGGTGACCATCGGGGGGATTACCGATGCTGAACTGACACTCGACAAGACCACTCTCACCTTCACCACCAATAACTGGGGCACGGCGCAGACGGTGAGGGTGACGGCGGAGCAGGACGATGACGCGGTGGACGAAGAGGTGGTCAACATCTCGCACACAGTCAGTTCCGGCGATGACAGCGACTACGACGGTCTGGCCGCCGGCAGCGTGGCCGTCACGGTGACGGACGAGGACACCGTCGGAGTGACGATATCGGAGACCTCCCTCGAAATAGAGGAAGGCGACTTCGACACCTACACGGTGGTCCTGGACACGGAGCCGGTCGGCGACGTCAGGGTGACCATTGGTGGCATCACAAACACTGACCTGACCCTGGACAAGACCACTCTTACCTTCACCACCGGCAACTGGGAGACGGCGCAGACGGTGAAGGTGACGACGGAGCAGGACGCTGACGCCGTGGACGAAGACGTGGTCAACATCACCCACACCGTGACATCGGCCAATGACACCGATTACCACGGTGTGGCCGTCGCCACTGTCCCCGTCACCGTGACAGACGACGACACTCCGTCCCCCGAGTTGACACTGACGATGGAGCCCCCGACGCACGGGGACACCGACGTCGACGGCAAGGTGAACCTGGGCGACACCCTGAGGTATACGGCAGTTGCGACCAACACAGGGAACGTCCCGCTTGAGAACGTCAAAGTGGAGGACGCCCTGATAAACACCAGCGGCACCGACTGCGCTTCTCTGCCCATCGGAGCAACCTGCACCTCCACAGTCACCTACACGATCGTCCAGGCGGACGTGGAGAGAGGTACGGTTACCAACACCGCCACGGCCACTGCGGATGGAGTCGCGGACAAGACCGTGACCCGGGAGACCGCAGTGGACCAGGTGGAGGACCTGGAGCTGGAGAAGACGACCACGGCCGACGGCTTCGACGGGACCGGTGAGAGCATCCCTTACAGCTACAAGGTCACCAACACCGGCACCGTCACGCTGTCGGGGACCCTGGAGATCAACGACGACAAGATAGCGTCGGGCAACATCACATGCCAGGCGGTCCCCGGTGGCGGCATTGCGCCAGGAGCGTTCCTGACGTGTACGGGGTCATACACGACGACCCAGGCTGACGTGGACGCAGGGAAGGTCACCAACGAGGCCACCGCCACCCTGGGCGGCGTGACTTCCGGCTCTGACAGCGTCACGGTGAACTGGCAGGCTCCTCAGGGCAGCCAACCCCAACTCACCGTCAGCTCCGGCGAGGATGACGAGGATGCAGGGAGCTTCACCTTCACGGTGACCCTCAACCCCTCGAGCCTGCAGACCGTGAAGGTGGACTACGCCACCGGCGGCGGGACGGCTACATCGGGCACCGACTACACCCAGGCCAGCGGAACCCTCACGTTCTCACCCGGAGACACCACGAAGAACGTGACCGTGACGATTGCCGACGACGACGTGGACGAGTCAGACGAGACGTTCAACCTCACGCTATCAGACGCCGTCAACGCCAGCATCCCGATCCCAACCGGCACCTTCACCATACGGGACGACGACACTGCGGGAGTGACGGTCTCCGACACGTCGCTCGACATAGATGAAGGGGACTCCGACACTTACACGGTGGTCCTGGACAGTCAACCCACCCACAGCGTCACCATCACGGTGAACGACCCGTCCAACACCGACGTGACCGCCGATCCCGCAGATCTCACCTTCACCCCGACCAACTGGGACACGGCCCAGACCGTCACGGTAACGGCGTCGCAGGACAGCGGCCACGACGACGAGGACGGCACGGTCACTCACACTGCCGCGAGTACCGACACGAAGTATGACGGAATATCCGTCGGCAGCGTATTGGTGAACGTGACCGACGATGAGGACGTGCCGGTAACAGTCACCTTCGGATCGGCGTCGTACACAGTCGCCGAGGGCAACACCGTCACGGTGAAGGTGAGGCTGAGCGCCGATCCGGAAAGAACCGTCGAGGTGCCCATCACGGTCACCACCATGGATGGGGCCGAATCCGCCGACTTTTCGGGAGTGCCCGGGAACGTCGTGTTCGACAGCGGCGACACCGAGAAGACGTTTGACTTCGAGGCCATCCAGGACACGGTGGACGACGATGGGGAACGTGTGAGACTGACTTTCGGGACCCTGCCTCCGAGGGTGTCGTCCACCAGCCCGTCCCAGGCGGTCGTCTCCATCACCGACGACGACGTGCCGACGGTAACCGTGAGTTTCGAGCAGCCTTCCTACGCCGTTGCCGAGGGCGACAGCGTCATCATCAAGGTGATTCTCTCGGCCCAGCCCGAGAGGGCGGTGGACGTCCAGGTGAGCGCTACATACTTGCATGGCGTGGGGTCTACCGACTTCTTGGGAGCGCCGACGACCCTGAACTTCGGCGCGAACGATACCGAGAAGACGATCAACTTCTCGGCCACCGACGACTCGTTGGATGACGACGGAGAGAAAGTCAGGCTGAGTTTCGTCAACCTGCCGGCCCAGGTAAACCCCGGCACCATCTCCCAGGCCACGGTGAGCATAGACGACAACGATCACCCCCAGGTGACGGTCAGTTTCGCCTCGGCCAGCTACACGGTCGCCGAGAGTGACGACTCGAGCACCACCAACGTCACGGAAAACAAGGTGTCGGTGACCATCAGGCTCAGTGCCGACCCTGAACGCACCGTGACCATACCCATCACCGCCACCGGGCAGGGCGGCGCTACGGCTGCCGACTACAGCGTCCCCAGCAGCGTCGTCTTCAACGCCGGTGACACCGAGAAGCAGATCACGTTCCAGGCTTCCCCAGACGACGTTGACGACGACGGCGAAAGCGTGGAGCTGGGCTTCGGTGCAACCCTCCCCACCCGCATCACAGAGGGGACTCCGGCAGAGACCACCGTCTCGATTACGGACGACGATGTGCCCACGGTCACGGCAAGCTTCGAACAGCCTTCCTACACGGTCGGCGAGGGTAGCAGCGTCATGGTCAAGGTGACCCTCTCAGCCGACCCGGAGCGGACGGTGACCATCCCGTTGCTCAAGGTCAACCAGGGAGGAGCAAGTTCCTCTGACTACTCCAACGTTCCCACTGAGATCGAGTTCAACAGCAGTGACACGGAGAAGACCTTCACCTTCACGGCGGCTTCCGACGCCGACAACGACGACGGGGAGAGCGTGAGGGTCAGCTTCGGGAACCTGCCGGACCAGGTTTCGGCAGGGACATACAGCGGGACCACTGTCTCCATCACCGACGACGACGTTCCCAACGTCACCGTCAGCTTCGATGAGTCTTCCTACACCGTTGCTGAGGGCAATACCGTTGTCCTCAAGGTGGTCCTGAGCGCCGATCCTGAGCGGTCGGTCACCATCCCTCTGACCAAGACCAACCAGGGCGGCGCCAGTGCCTCCGACTACAGCGTACCGAGCAGCGTCGTCTTCGACAGCGGCGACACCGAGAAGACGCTTGACTTCGAGGCCACCGACGACACGGTAGACGACGACGGAGAGAGCGTGAAGCTCGGCTTCGGGTCATCCCTCCCTACAGGCGTGACCGTGGGCTCCACCGACGAGACGACCATATCCATCACCGACGACGACGTGCCCAGCGTCACAGTCAGCTTCGAACAGCCCTCCTACACGGTGGCGGAGGGCGACTCAGTCACTGTGAAGGTGAAGCTGAGCGCCGATCCGGCGCGCACAGTCACCATCCCTCTGACCAAGACGAACCAGGGCGGTGCTTCGAACTCCGACTACTCCAATGTGCCCGGCAACGTCGTGTTCAACAGGGGGGACACCGAGAAGACGTTCGACTTCGAAGCAACGGACGACGCGGCTGACGACGATGACGAAAGCGTCAAGCTCGGCTTTGGTAGCTCCCTGCCGGCCGGGGTGACCGTGGGCACCACGGACGAGACCACCGTTTCGATCACAGACGATGATGTGCCCAGAGTCACCGTCAGCTTTGAACAGACTGCGTACACCGTCGCCGAGGGCAGCAGCGAAGCGGTGAAGGTGAAGCTCAGCGCCGATCCCGAGCGCACGGTCGAGGTCCCGATCTCCGCAACGGACATGGACGGGGCTTCTCCGAGCGACTACTCGGTTGTCCCGCAGACCGTCGTGTTCAACAGCGGCGACACGGAGAAGACCTTCTCCTTCTCCGCAACGGACGACTCAGAGGACGATGATGGGGAGAGAGTGAGACTTACTTTCGGGGCCCTTCCTCCGAGGGTGAGTTCCGCGAGCCCGTCCCAGGCGGTCGTCTCCATAACCGACGACGACGTTCCATCGGTCACGGTGAGTTTCGAGCAGGACTCCTACGCGGTAGCAGAAGGCAACACCGTCGCCATCAAGGTTGTCCTGAGCGCCAATCCCGAGCGGACGGTGACTATCCCTCTGACCAAGTCCAACCAGGGAGGCGCTACCGCCTCCGACTATAGCGTCCCCAGCAGCGTCGTCTTCAACAACGGCGACACCGAGAAGACGGTCAGCTTCTCGGCAACTCAGGACACGGCGGACGACGACGGAGAGAGCGTGAAGCTCGGCTTCGGCAACTCCCTACCGACCGGCGTGACTGCGGGATCCACGGACGAGACGACCGTATCGATCACAGACGACGATGTGCCTGCGGTCACCGTGAGCTTCGAGCAGCCCTCCTACTCGGTCGGCGAGGGCAACTCAGTCACGGTGAAGGTGAAGCTGAGCGCTGATCCTGAACGGACCGTCACGATCCCTCTGACCAAGACCAACCAGGGAGGCGCTTCAAGCTCCGACTACTCCAATGTGCCAGGGAACGTCGTGTTCAACAGCGGGGACACCGAGAAGACGTTCGAGTTCGAAGCAACGGACGACGCGGCTGACGACGACGGCGAAAGCGTCAAACTCGGCTTTGGTAGCTCCCTGCCCTCAGGCGTGACCAAGGGTTTCACGGACGAGACGACCATATCCATCACCGACGACGACGCGCCCAGCGTCACAGTCAGCTTCGAGCAGGACTCCTACACGGTTGGCGAGGGCAGCAGCGTCACGGTGAAGGTGAAACTGAGCGCCGATCCTGAACGCGCAGTGACCATACCCCTCACAGCCGCCGGGCAGGGCGGCGCTACCGCCTCCGACTACAGCGTCCCCAGCAGCGTCGTGTTCAACAGTGGCGACACCGAGAAGACTGTCAGCTTCTCGGCAACTCAGGACACGGTGGACGACGACGGCGAGAGTGTGAAGCTGGGCTTTGGGTCATCCCTACCGGCCGGCGTGACCAAGGGTTCCACGGACGAGACCACCGTCTCCATCATCGACGACGACGTGCCCAGCGTCACAGTCAGCTTCGAAGAGGACTCCTACACGGTAGCAGAAGGCAACACCGTCACCATCAAGGTTGTCCTGAACGCCAATCCCGAGCGGACGGTGACTATCCCTCTGACCAAGTCCAACCAGGGCGGCGCTTCAAACTCAGACTACAGCGTCCCCAACAGCATCGTCTTCAACAGCGGGGACACCGAGAAGACGGTCAGCTTCTCGGCAACTCAGGACACGGTGGACGACGACGGCGAGAGCGTGAAGCTCGGCTTTGGGTCATCCCTACCGACCGGCGTCACCGTGGGCTCCACGGACGAGACGACCGTCTCCATAACGGACGACGACGTGCCTAGCGTCACCGTCAGCTTCGAACAGCCCTCCTACACCGTCGCCGAGGGTAGCAGCGAAACGATCAAGGTGGTCCTCTCAGCCGACCCTGAGAGGACGGTGACCATTCCGTTGCTCAAGGTTAACCAGGGCGGGGCTTCGAGCTCCGACTACAGCGTCCCGAACAGCGTCGTGTTCAACAGCGGCGATACGGAGAAGACGTTCGACTTCGAAGCAACGGACGACGCGGCGAACGACGACGGAGAGAGCGTGAAGCTGGGCTTCGGGTCATCCCTCCCTACAGGCGTGACCGTGGGCTCCACCGACGAGACGACCGTCTCCATAACGGACGACGACGTGCCTAGCGTCACCGTTAGCTTCGAGCAGGTCTCCTACACGGTCGCCGAGGGCAGCAGCGAAGCGGTGAAGGTGATGCTGAGCGCCGATCCGGAGCGGACGGTTCAGGTCCCGATCACCGCAACGGACATAGACGGGGCTTCAACGAGCGACTACTCGGTTGTCCCGCAGACCGTCGTATTCAACAGTGGCGACACTGAAAAGACCTTCTCCTTCTCCGCGACGGACGATACGGAGGACGATGATGGGGAGAGGGTGAGACTCACCTTCGGGACGCTTCCTCCGGGGGTATCTTCCACCAGCCCGTCCCAGGCAGTCGTCTCCATCACCGACGACGACGTGCCGACGGTAACCGTGAGTTTCGAGCAGCCTTCCTACGCCGTTGCCGAGGGCGACAGCGTCATCATCAAGGTGATTCTCTCGGCCCAGCCCGAGAGGGCGGTGGACGTCCAGGTGAGCGCTACATACTTGCATGGCGTGGGGTCTACCGACTTCTTGGGAGCGCCGACGACCCTGAACTTCGGCGCGAACGATACCGAGAAGACGATCAACTTCTCGGCCACCGACGACTCGTTGGATGACGACGGAGAGAAAGTCAGGCTGAGTTTCGTCAACCTGCCGGCCCAGGTAAACCCCGGCACCATCTCCCAGGCCACGGTGAGCATAGACGACAACGATCACCCCCAGGTGACGGTCAGTTTCGCCTCGGCCAGCTACACGGTCGCCGAGAGTGACGACTCGAGCACCACCAACGTCACGGAAAACAAGGTGTCGGTGACCATCAGGCTCAGTGCCGACCCTGAACGCACCGTGACCATACCCATCACCGCCACCGGGCAGGGCGGCGCTACGGCTGCCGACTACAGCGTCCCCAGCAGCGTCGTCTTCAACGCCGGTGACACCGAGAAGCAGATCACGTTCCAGGCTTCCCCAGACGACGTTGACGACGACGGCGAAAGCGTGGAGCTGGGCTTCGGTGCAACCCTCCCCACCCGCATCACAGAGGGGACTCCGGCAGAGACCACCGTCTCGATTACGGACGACGATGTGCCCACGGTCACGGCAAGCTTCGAACAGCCTTCCTACACGGTCGGCGAGGGTAGCAGCGTCGCGGTCAAGGTGACCCTCTCAGCCGACCCGGAGCGGACGGTGACCATCCCGTTGCTCAGGGTCAACCAGGGAGGGGCCACTGCCCCGGACTACTCCGGTGTGCCCTCCAATGTCGTACTCAACAGCGGCGACACCGAAAAGACGTTTGACTTCGAAGCCATCGACGATGCGGCTAACGACGACGGCGAGAGCGTCAAAGTCAGCTTCGGGAACCTGCCGGACCAGGTTTCGGCAGGGACATACAGCGGGACCACCGTCTCCATCACCGACGACGATGTTCCCAACGTCACCGTCAGCTTCGAGGAGTCTTCCTACAACGTTGCCGAGGGTGACGACGTCACGGTGAAGGTGAAGCTGAGCGCCGATCCCGAGCGCACCGTCACCATACCGGTCACAGCCACCGGGCAGGGCGGCGCTACCTCTGCCGACTACAGCGTCCCCAGCAGCGTCGTGTTCAACGCCGGGGACACCGAGAAGACGCTCAGCCTCTCGGCAACCCAGGATACGGTTGACGATGATGGGGAGAGCGTGAAGCTCGGCTTCGGCAATTCCCTTCCGACCGGCGTGACCGTGGGCTCCACGGACGAGACGACCATATCCATCACCGACGACGACGCGCCCAGCGTCACCGTCAGCTTCGAGCAGCCCTCCTACGCAGTGGCGGAGGGCGAATCCGTCACGGTGAAGGTGAAGCTGAGCGCCGATCCGGAGCGGACGGTGACGATTCCGCTGACCAAGACCAACCAGGGCGGCGCTTCAAGCTCCGACTACTCCATTGTGCCCGGCAATGTCGTGTTCAATAGCGGCGACACCGAGAAGACGTTCAGCTTCTCTGCAACGCAGGATACGGCGGACGACGACGGCGAGTCGGTAAAGCTGGGCTTCGACACCCTGCCTGCTGGAGTAAGCGCAGGTACGATCAACGAGACGACCGTCTCCATCACAGACGATGATGTGCCCAGCGTTACCGTCAGCTTTGAACAGACTGCGTACACCGTAGCCGAGGGCGGCAGCGAAGCGGTGAAGGTGGTCCTCTCAGCCGACCCGGAGCGGGCGGTGGAGGTGCCGATCACCTCAACAGGCATGGACGGGGCTACCTCTGCCGACTATAACGTCCCGGCCAGCGTCGTCTTCAACAGCGGCGACACGGAGAAGACCTTCACCTTCTCCGCAACGGACGATACGGAGGACGATGATGGGGAGAGAGTGCGGCTCAATTTCGGGACCCTTCCTCCGAGGGTCTCTTCCACCAGCCCGTCCCAGGCGGTTGTTTCCATCACCGACGACGACGTGACTTCGGTCACGGTCAGTTTCGAGCAGGACTCCTACACGGTAGCAGAAGGCAACACCGTCACCATCAAGGTTGTCCTGAGCGCCAATCCCGAGCGGACCGTCACCATTCCTCTTACAAGGAACAACCAAGGTGGCGCTTCGAACTCCGACTACAGCGTCCCGAGCAGCGTCGTCTTCAATAGCGGCGACACCGAGAAAACGTTTGACTTCGAGGCCACCGACGACACGGTAGACGACGACGGAGAGAGCGTGAAGCTCGGCTTCGGCAACTCCCTTCCGACCGGCGTGACCGTGGGCTCCACGGATGAGACGACCATATCCATCACCGACGACGACGTGCCCAGCGTCACCGTCAGCTTCGAACAGTCCTCCTACACCGTCGCCGAGGGCAGCAGCGAGACGGTGAAGGTGAAGCTGAGCGCCGATCCCGAGCGGACGGTGACTATACCCCTCACCAAGACAAACCAAGGCGGCGCCTCGAACTCCGACTACTCCAATGTGCCAGGGAACGTCGTGTTCAACAGCGGCGAAACAGAGAAGACCTTCACCTTCTCGGCAACTCAGGACACGATTGACGACGACGGAGAAAGCGTCAAACTCGGCTTTGGTAGCTCCCTGCCGTCCGGCGTGACCAAGGGTTCCACGGACGAGACCACCGTCTCCATCACAGACGATGATGTGCCCAGCGTCACCGTCAGCTTCGAGCAGGCTTCCTACACCGTCGCCGAGGGCAGCAGCGAAACGATCAAGGTGGTCCTCTCAGCCGACCCTGAGAGGACGGTGACCATTCCGTTGCTCAAGGTTAACCATGGCGGGGCTTCGAGCTCCGACTACTCCAATGTGCCCGGGAATGTGGTCTTCAACAGCGGCGATACGGAGAAGACCTTCACCTTCACGGCGGCTTCCGACAATGTTAATGACGACGGAGAGAGCGTGAGAGTCAGCTTCGGGACTCTGCCGGACCAGGTTTCGGCAGGGTCCCACAGCGGGACGACGGTCTCGATCACGGACGACGACGTGCCCAGCGTCACCGTCAGCTTCGAACTGTCCTCCTACACCGTCGCCGAGGGCGGCAGCGAAACGGTGAAGGTGAAGCTAGACGCCGATCCCGAGCGGACGGTGACTATACCCCTCACCAAAACAAACCAGGGCGGCGCTTCGAGCTCCGACTACTCAAATGTGCCAGGGAACGTCGTGTTCAACAGCGGCGAAACAGAGAAGACTTTCACCTTCTCGGCAACTCAGGATACGGTGGACGACGACGGAGAAAGCGTGAGGCTGGGCTTCCGAAACCTGCCGACAAGGGTCTCTGCGGGCGCCACGGACGAGACCACCATTTCCATCACGGACGACGACGTACCCAGCATCACCGTCAGCTTCGGTTCGGCGTCCTACACCGTCGCGGAAGGCAGCAGCGAAATGGTGAAGGTAAAGCTCAGCGCCGATCCGGAGAGAACCGTGGAAGTACCCATAACGGTCACCAATCTGGATGGGGCTTCTTCCAGCGACTATTCCGGGATCCCGGCCAGCATCGTCTTCAACAGCGGCGACACGGAGAAGACTTTTGACTTCGAAGCCACCCAGGACACAGCCAACGACGACAACGAGAGTGTGAAGCTTACTTTCGGCGCCCTTCCTCCAAGGGTCAGTTCCGCCGGCCCGTCCCAGGCGGTTGTTTCCATCACCGACGACGACGTTCCCCAGGTAACGGTCAGCTTCCAGCACGCTACCTACAGCGTGATGGAGAGCGACGATACATCCACCACGGAGGTGGAGGAAAACAAGGCCTCCATCAAGGTCATCCTGAGCGCCGACCCTGAGCGAACGGTCACTATAACCATCACCAGGACCAACCAGGACGGGGCCAGCGACGCTGACTACAGCGTCCCTTCCAGCGTCGTGTTCAACAGCGGGGACACCGAAAAGACCATCGTCTTTTCCGCCGCCCACGACGAGGAGGACGACAACGACGAATCGGTGAGGCTCGGCTTCGACACTCTGCCAACGGGGACTTCGGCAGGTACAACCAGCGAGACCGTGATAAGCATCATCGACGACGATGGAGGCAGGGTCGGCGGGAACAGGGAAATCGTCGGCGAAGGAGAGCCGGACATTGCCGTCAGCTTTGAGGAGGCATCCTACACCGCCCAGGAAGGCGGCACCGTAACCGTCAAGGTGACCCTGAGCGCAGCACCCCAGGCGGATTTCAGCCTGCCTTTGACCGCCGCCTCCGGCACCGGGTTGACCACCAATGACTACTCGGGCGTACCGGCCAGCCTGGACTTCGAGACCGGTGACACCGAGAAATCCTTCGTTATCACCGCCGTGCAGGACGACCGGGACGAGAACGACGAGAAGCTCACTCTTGGGTTCGGGACTCTCCTGACTGGACTCACCGGAGGGACCAACACCCAAGCCGTCGTCACCATGGTCGACTCAATCCACGTGTCATTCGGAGCTTCGTACTACGAAGCCTACGAGGGAGGAAACGGGGCCGTGGTGACAGTACAACTGGACAACGCTCCCACCCTCGAAACGGTCATTCCCATCACGGCAACGGGTATGAACGGCGCCACAAGCGCCGACTGGACCGGCGTGCCCTCCAACGTGACTTTCGCCTCCGGTGACACCCAAAAGACCTTCACCGTCATGGCCTACGACGACCAGGTAGAGGACGACGGAGAGACCGTCGAGCTCCGCTTCGGCAACCTCCCGGCTGGAGTGGCCAGGGGAACCCCGTCCGTCGCCACGGTAGAGCTCATGAACATGGAGGTGCCGACCTGCGAAACGGCCGTATGGTGTGCCACCGTGGAGTTCGCCGACTCGGGATCGAAAGACTGGAGCCGACCGGGCCTGGGTCTGGGGTACCACACCACGCAGGAACCCTACATGCGGTACTCCAGCCTGAGCGATACCCGGTTCACCTTCCGGGGCAAGGAGTACATGGTATGGAGCATGTTCACGAGCCCTGGTACGCATCCCGATGTTAGTCCCGGTCCCCCCGGCCGTATCCCAGAGTATTCGACGTTTTCGATATACCTGAAGGAGGTGGTGGGAGACGAACTTAAGCTGAGGGTCGATAAGGACCACCAACGGGACTGGACTCTATATATCGACGGCATCGCCCTGCCCTTCACTGATGCCTTGGACGGGAACCAATCCGGGAACAGGTTCATCTGGCATCACCCGAAGTTACAGGACCTCTATGCCGACTGGACTGACGGAAACACCTACGAAATCATGATCGTGGAGGACCCGGTCAGCGAGCGGCCCGAGCCACCGGTGACCATACCCATGGCGCCCAGGTACTTGAGAGTCATTCCTGGCGATGGCAGCTTGGTCACCATATGGAAACAGCCCCTCCAGAACGGCAACTCAGACATCACGCACTACCGGCTTCAGTGGAAGCTCGCTACGGAGAGCTGGGGCAACTCGAATGCCATCGAGGAGGTTACCGTCCAGCCTCCTGGCGCAGGACTCACTCAGATCTTCCACATGATCACCGGGCTCAGCAACTACACCCAGTACACCTTGCGCGTCATCGCCATGAACGGGGTGGGAGACAGCGAGCCATCCGACGAACACTTCGGCATGCCCCAGGAGAAACCCCTCCACACTACCGACACCGTGGTGAATGGGAACCAGCTGACCATCACTTACGAGCGGACATTGGATGACAGTTCAATCCCGAGCCGGGAGTCGTTCTGGGTGCTCGTAAACGGCGCCCCCAGAAACGTCAGCGGCGTATCCATATCGGGAAGGTCCGTGATACTCACCCTCGAGGAGCCGGCGAAGCGTGTCATCAGGGCCAGCGATGAGGTGGAATTCCGCTACGTGACACTACCCTCCGGAGCTCCCGCAATCAAGGACACCGCGGGGAATTACGCAAGCTCTTGTGAGTTTGGCGAGCCTCCCTCGGAGGCCAGGAACGAGACGGACCCAGGGCTGCTGGAGCCGGTGAACGCGGAGTTCACGATGGTGCCGGCGTCGCATAGCGGCCCCGGAAGCGAAGTCGTTTTCCAGATCGAGTTCAGCGAGCCGGTTCGGGTCGACATCGGACGCAATTACGCCTACCTCCTCGACGTGGAGGGCGGAAAGGTAACCAGCGCCTGGTGGCTCGACCGAGATTCCACTGTCTGGGAGATAGTGCTGGAGCCGGCCACCAGTGGCGACGTCAGGATTACACTCCCCGCGGGTCGGGCATGCGACGCACCGGGCGCTCCCTGCGGCAGCGGAGAACGACGCCTCAACAACCAGCCTGAGCACACCATTCCGGGACCGGACTCCTTGTTGGCGACCTCCAACAGCCCGGCTTCGGGAGGACCTGCAATCGTAGGTACCCCACAGACTGGGCAGACGCTTAGCGCTACCACGACCGGCATCCAGGACCTGGACGGAATGTCGGGCGCCGTCTTTGCCTACCAGTGGATTCGGTTCGAGCTGGAAACCGAGACCGACGCTGAAATCGATGGAGCGACAGGCCAGACCTACACCGTTACCTCCGAGGACGAGGGTAAGGCCCTCAAGGTGAAGGTCACCTTCAATGACGACGCCGGCAACGAGGAGTCGCTGACGAGCTTTGGCGTGATCGTTTCTCCGGCTCCGAACCGTAGAGCCGAGCCGGTCAATGCACCTGCGACCGGCGCCCCGGCGATCGAAGGTTCGCCGGTAGTTGGGCAAACGCTGACGGCCACCACATCAGGAATTGCGGACGATGACGGCATGACAGCAGCAGTGTTCGCATACCAGTGGCTGGCGGACGACGTGGAGATCGATGGCGCGGATTTGTCCACCTACACGGTTGCTCCAGGCGACGAAGGCAACGCACTCAGAGTGAGAGTCACCTTCACAGACGATGCGGGCAACGAGGAGTCGCTGGTCAGCAAGGCGACCGTCCCGGTGGCAACGGCTCTAGCCCCGCTCACCGTCAGCTTGGAGGACTCCCCCGTAAGCCACAACGGCACGGACGTATTCACGTTCGAGATCCGGTTCAGCGAGGAGTTCAAACTGAGCTTCAGGACCCTGCGGGATCATGTCTTCGTGGTCGACGGAGGGACGGTGAAGAAGGCAAAACGGAAGGAGAAGGGCAGCAACATAGGCTGGACGATCACCGTTCAGCCGGACTCCAACGCCGCCCTGACCGTAGTGCTGCCTGTAACAACGGATTGCAGCGACGAGGGGGCCATCTGCACGGGAGACGGCAGAATGCTCTCCGAGGGGTTGGAGTTCACAGTCGCAGGCCCGAGCGGATAGGCCGTTCAACCGGCTTCTGGAACCACCCAGGACAGCGTGCATCGCCGCGCAACGGACATGAAACTCAGAAGGATGCCCGCTCCCAAATCAATCATGACCCGAACACCCGCTCGGGTCGTCACCCGGGCCCGGGCATCCTGAGACGCGTGAAGTCCAGCACAGCCGCACTGGCTGTCGCGGTCGCCGGCGTGCTGCTCTCCATTTCCGTTACGGGCGGTCCCTCAGGCCGTTTCGCTCATGCGCAATCGGTCGACTCCTCCATCGAGTTTGGCGAGAACAGGACCTCCCCAGTTGGGCTATTCCTTGCCTATGACCAGGACGGGGACTCCATCGAGTGGTCTCTCAGCGGTCCCGACGACGACCTGTTCACCATCGATGACGGGGTGCTGGCCTTCAGGGAGCCTCCCAACTACGAAGCCCCCCTGTCCAAGTCTGGGACAAACGTGTACAGGGTCACCGTCAGGGCCAACGGCAGCGCCCATGACGTGGCCGTGACGGTAACGGACGTGGACGAGCCCGGAACGGCGAGCATAGACAGGCGGCAGCCGCAGGTGTCCCGGCCGCTCTCGGCCAGCATGTCTGACGAGGACGAGGGGGTGTCGGGCCAGAGGTGGCAGTGGTCGAGGTCGGAAGACCGTGTGACGTGGACGGATATACAGGGAGCGACGTCGCCGAGGAGGAGCCCTGAGGAGGCGGACGAGCGGATGTACCTGCGCGCAACGGTGACCTACTCCGACAAGTTCGGCGCCGGCAAGACCGCCTCTGCGGTCAGCTTCAGGCGCGTGGAGGCGAGGACCCTGTCCAATGCGGCTCCCCGGTTCGTGAACCTGCGTGGGGAAGAAGTTACCACGGTGAACCTGTCCGTCTCCGAGAACACGGCCGTGGGCAGGACCATAGGCCGGCGTGTACTGGCGACGGACGCGGACTCCGACCTCCTGTTCTACGAGCTGCTGGACACCCCCGATCTCGAGGACGACGACGGCGTTGCGAGGTTCACCATCGACAGCGCGACCGGCCAGGTGAGGGTCGGCAAGGTGCTGGGCGCGGACGACGGGGAGCGGGAAGACGAGGCGACATCACTAAACGGCGAACCCGCGCTGCCTGTTGGTGAGGATGCAGGCGACGCCGACAACAGCGAGTACGTCCTGAGGGTGCGGGTGAGCGACCCGTCGACCGCCTCGGCCACCGTGAATGTCATCGTCAGGGTCACCAACGTGAACGAGCCGCCGACCTTCAGTAAGGACGTGCCAACGGTGTTGAAGGTCAGGGAGAACGAGACCCCGGTGGTCATAGCTGTTGAGGGGACCACCACCTCCGTTGATTTCGACAACTACGTCACCGACCAGGACAGCGCTACCGCCCGCTTTACGTACTCGGTGACCGGCGACGACCGAGAGGTCTTCACCTTCATCAACGGTGTCAACAGTGTCAACAGTGTCCTGGCATTCAAGACTGACCACGCGCCGAACTACGAGGAGCAGAGCTCGTATTCGATAACCGTTACGGCCCGATCCGGTGGTCGGTCGAGCTCGCTGGACGTGACCATCGAGGTGGTGGACACGGAAGACCCAGGAGAGGTGTCCCTGTCCCAAAGGCAGCCCCAGGTGGGCAGAGAGGTGCACGCCGCTCTCAGTGACCCCGACGGCGGCGTGAGGACCGACGGGTGGGTGTGGGAGCTGTCGGCCCTTGTCACGGTGAATGGGGAAGGGATCCCTTCCGCCGAGTGCCGGGACGACCCTGACACGCCCTCAGTTGTAGTGGATCCATTGGGCTGGGCCGCGATAGATGGGGCCACGTCGGCTGTGTACACCCCGACGCAAGCTGACGTGGGCAGGTGCCTGCGGGCGAGGGTGATGTACACCGACAACCTGAATGACACCGAAAGGCGGGCAACCGGAGTGTCGGAAGCTCCCGTGCAGGACAGAAGACCTGCCAACTCCGCACCGAGGTTCGTCGACCAGGACCTGACCTCACCGGGAGACCAGTCGGACAGGACGAGCCGGAAGATTGCGGAGAACACCAATCCCGAGGAGCCCATCGGGACCCCGGTCAGCGCCTTCGACGAAGACGACGCGCTGCTGATCTACACCCTG
Organism: Dehalococcoidia bacterium; assembly: GCA_965116315.1. Lineage (GTDB taxonomy): Bacteria > Chloroflexota > Dehalococcoidia > Lucifugimonadales > CAJWER01. The sequence goes on along the minus strand of OZ220672.1, from coordinate 1,843,733 downwards.
AATGGGGCGGATGCAGCCTTCTTCGACATCTCGCGAAACACCGGCCAGCTGATGACCAAGGCTTCCCTGAACTACGAGGCCAGGAACAGCTACGTCGTGGTGGTGACGGCCACCGATCCCTCGGGAGCCTCGGACAACATACAGGTGACCATCAACGTCACCAACGTCCACGATCCGGTGCACATAAGCGGAGTCCGCTCGGTACGGTACGCCGAGAACGGAACGGAGCCTGTAGCCTCCTACACGGCCTTTGACGAGGCCGGACATGTCATCAGGTGGACTCTGAGAGGGGATGATGACGACGTGTTCACCATCGATGGCGGGGTGCTCGCCTTCAGGGAGCCCCCCAACTACGAGGAACCGCAGTCCGCGTCGACTAGCGCACTGCTGTCGTCGAGGAATGTATACAGGGTGACCGTCGAAGCCGCCGGCGGCACGCGCAGCGTAACCGTGACCGTAACGGACTTGGACGAGGCCGGAGTGGCGAGCATAGACAGGCCGCAGCCGCAGGTATCGAGGCCGCTCTCGGCTAGCTTGCGGGACGAGGATGGCCCGGTGGACGACCAGAGATGGCAGTGGGCGCGGTCCGTGGACGGGAGGACGTGGACGGACATAGAAGGAGCGACGGAGCCGGAGCGGAGGCCGGCGCCGGGGGACGTGGGCAGGTACCTGCGCGCGACGGTTATCTACTCGGACAAGTTCGGCGTCGGCAAGACAGCTTCGGCAGTGACACTCAACCGCGTGGAGCTGACGACCCTGTTCAATGCGGCCCCCTCCTTCGCCAGCCAGGACGACGATGAGTCCACCTCCTACATCGACGTCGCCCGGTCGGTGCCAGAGAACACGGCCGTGGCCATGCCCATAGGCGAGCCGGTATCGGCGACGGACGCCGACCGGGACATCCTCTTCTACGAGCTGTTGGACACCCCCGACCTGGGGGACGGCGACGGCCGCGCGCGCTTCACCATCGACAGCCTCACCGGCCAGATAAGGGCCGGCAAGGTGCTGGGCGCAGACCCCGGCGAGACTGAAGACGACGCGACGACCCTGACAGACGCCCCCACGCTGCCGCCTGATGAGGATGCCGCCGGGCCCGGCAACAGTGAATACGTCCTGCGTGTGAGGGCGAGCGACCCGTCGACCGCCTCGGCCACGGTCAACGTCATCGTCACGATCACCGAGGTGAACGAGCCCCCAGTCTTCGCTGACGATGCACCGACGCTGCTGAGCGTAGAGGAGAACGAGGACCCGCCGGTCATCAAGGTCGGGCATGGCGGGGTCCGCATCGATGACCCTCCAGCCTACGCAGTCAACGACCCTGACGGCAGCGCCGACGGCCCTGACGGCTATGATCCCACTACCTACACGTACTCCGTGTCGGGAGCCGACGGCGACGACTTCGACATAGAGAACGGCATCCTGACCTTCAAGGAGGGCCACGAGCCCGATTTCGAGGACCAGAGCTCGCACTCGATAACCGTCGAGGCCCACTCAGGGGAGGGCGCGCGCAGGCTGTCGGCGGCCCTGGACGTGGTCATCGACGTGGTCGACGGGGAAGACCCCGGAGCGGTGGTCCTGTCCCAAAGGCAGCCGGAGGTGGGCATCGCGATCCATGCCACGGCCAGCGACGAAGACGGCGGCGTGATCATCAGGAGGTGGATGTGGGAGCTGTCCGACGTGGTGGTCGGGGAGAACAACAGGGGAGCGCCCTTGCCCCAGTGTCGGGACCTCGCACTCCCCGATGACAGCTGGACCACGATACCCGGGGCCACGTCCGCGGTCTATGCCCCGAAGGCGTCCGACGTGGGCATGTGTCTTCGGGCAACCGTGACCTACGTCGACAATGTAGGCCGCCTCCGGGAGACCGCAACGGGCGTGTCGGAAGTCCCAGTGGGGCGGCATGGGGCCTTCGGCGCGGCTCCGGATGCGGACGTCGGGTTCGTCAATGCCGCGCCCGTGTTCCCCGACCAGGACCTCAACACCGAGGGCGACCAGTCGTACAGTACGATCCGGGAGGTGCCGGAGGACACCGGGGACAACCCTGAGACAGGGCGGAGTATCGGAGCGCCGGTCAGAGCCCACGACGATGATGACGACCTGCTGATCTACACGCTGACCGGTCCTGACGCCGAGTTCTTCGGGATTGGCAGGAACGACGGCCAGCTGAAGACCGAGGCGCCGCTGAACTTCGAGGTCAGGAACAGCTACTCGGTGGTGGTGACAGCCACCGACCCGTTTGGCGCGATGGACAGCATACGGGTGACCATCATCGTCACCGATGAGGACGATCCCGCTCACATAACGGTGAATGCGTGGTGAGCCCGACCGTGGACCGCCTTCAGAAACCACCTACGGCTGAGGGCCTAAACTCTGTATCCGAGTTCCAGTTCGACGCGCTCGGACAAGCCAAGAGATCTACGGCCTTCAAAGCCACCCGCGAATGTTTGGCGTACCAGGATGACCTGGACGCAAGTTGTCCAAACATCTCCGAGCGTGCAGTTAGACTCTGCTCCTTGAGCCCTGACCGCACATACTCGAGGGTGGACACTGAACCTGACTTTGGTTTTCGGTAGCCTTCGTCTCCGACCTAGGCGAGGGACATCACGATAGGCTTCCCATGCATTCAGCTGTCCCGCGTCGACGACCTGCTCCCACTCTGTCAGTGTGAAGCTGTTGTGAACCTGCAGTCCCCTGTGTTGGAAGCCACGTCCTCAACCAGCGAGCGAATCTGCGTGTCAGAAGCGAAGGATGGTGTGCCCAAGTTGAGCACAAACAGCCTCTTCCAAGAGGGTCAATGCGCGTAGACTCCCACAGGGCGTTGGCAAGCGTCTGCGAGAAAGCCGTCAGCAACCCTGGTTGGGGTTCGTGCGAGCCTGCACGGTGCAGCGAACCTGTCCAAGCCTACACTCTGGCGGAGCCGATGTACTCGCCCTCGACGATGGCGCGCTGGGCCGGGGGAAGGAGTGCTCCACTTCTCCCAAGTGTAGTCCAGCGCTTAAGCGAACATCCCCACATCCCTCTCGACGAGACCCTCGGCGAGGACCACCGGGGTCCCGTCCTTGACTACCTTACTAAGATGGGCTTTCTGCGCATGCGGCAGTCCTCAGGTACAGAGGGAGCGGGACTTCACCCCAGGTAGCGTCGTAGTCCACGCCGTTTCCGTGGGCATAGACCCTGAACTTGTACAGCGTGTTGCAGAGAACGCCGCCGTCCGGCCGTATCTCTGCACTCGTCGTATCCGTGAACACGTCGGAGTACTGGTGCGGGTCGATCTTCCATTGGATGTCGTACGTGGTGGCTCCAGGCACCGCGTCCCATGTCGCGTCGAAGCCGTCCGCGACCTCCGTCACCACCAGATTGGTCGGGGCGGGAACCAGGTCGGGGTCAACATCTGTCACGTCGACCGTGACGGTGGCTAACGCCAGGCCCCAACTGCCCGACCTTGCCATCACGCGGAGCTTGTGCGATGTGTCGGTCTCATAGTCCAGTCTACTGGCGAGCGTGATCGCTCCTGTACTGGCATTGATGGTGAAGTGTCCTGCTTCATTCCCGGAGAGCAGGCTGTGGGTCACGATGTCTGAGCTATCGGGGTCGGTGGCCAGCACGGTACCGATCGTCTCACCGGGCGCAGTGTTCTCTGGGACCGTGAAGGTGAACCTAGAGGCGCTGAAGTTCGGGCCCTGATCGCACGACCCGAAAGTTGTGGCGCCGGAGCAATCTACCGTGGCGCCGTACACCCGCAGCATCAGCGTGTCCCCGCTGGCCCACGGGTCAGACGTGGTTGGCCAGGTCAGGGTCTTGTCGGTGTTGTCTTTCTTGGCATCCGAGACTTCGAGCGAAAGCGCAAGCGTCCCGTCCAGCGAAATGAAGTCAAGGTGGTGTCCGGACAGTCCATTTACCGGGTCTACGGTCACTGTGACCTCATTGGACTCGTACGAGATGCTGCTGATCGTGGTGGAGCCGAACGAGCTGGGCGCGAGTTGGCCGTTCGCATCGTCGGCCAGCGCAGCCGAGCCGACCGTCACGGGATCGAAGAACGCTTCGAGGTCCGTACCGGCAGGAGCCACGACGTCGACAAAGTAGCTAAAGCGCTGCTTGGTGCTTTCGGCTATTGGCGCATTGCAGGGTTCGAGCCAAGGGTAGCGTTCAAGGTAGACCCAGCCGTACTGGCCCGCTGGCAGCGGCCGGAGCGTCTTTACCACACCTACAGGGTCGACCTTGAACAGATCGGCGTCGTCGCCTTCGAGCGACCCGCTGGTGGACGAGCGGGAGTTGATCGCCTGTGAATTCACTCTAGCGCCTTCTGCAAGGCCCGACTCGATCTCGAACCTTGGCGGGTCCGATACGATGTTGCGACTCGCCAGATAGGTGAGCCTGTTGTCGTTCCGTCGCAACTCCGTGTATTTCTCGTAGACGCAACGCTCGTATTCGGCTGTACCGTCGCCGTCGGCAACCTCGGACGCGATGTCGGATACCTTGGTCTTTATGTCGGCAAGCGCGATAGTCGAGGTCGCGGTATAGTCATCGCCAGGGGTCAGTATGTAGGATGGTTCGGGCGTCTGCTGCCCGCCAGACCGCGAGCTGCCGACCGGGGAAGCCGCGGGTAGCCAGCGCTGGTCATGCCTGCTGTCGACGGTGTACAGATCGTCCAGGCCGCCGGCGCTCCGAATTGATCCCAGCATGTACCGATCAGTCTGCTGGGTGCTGACCGGCCGCCCGGTCCGCCAGTTCCACAGGAAGAAGAGACCCTCTTGGTTTTCCCATCGGGTGTCCCGTGTCGCCAGGTGGTCTGCAGTGGCAGCATCGGCATCGGCCTTGGTGGCATATCTCCTAGCGTTGTCCAAGACGACGGCCACCACTTGGCTGCCGCCGCTGCCCTTCAGGTACTCAAGCACCGTGAGCGTGTATGCCAGGCCCCTGGCAAATACTGCGGGCTCGGGCTCACCGTCGAGGCCGATAATCGAGAAGCTGTCGACCACCGCGCTGACCGATGCGACCTCTGCCCTGACTATCACGTCAGATGACGCGATCTTCTCAAGAACCGAGGTCGGGCCGTAAGGGTCATATGTGATGGTGCTCCCTGTGAGCACCACGGGATGTTCCGGGCTGGGCGCCGGGGCTGCCGTCGCGGTAGCGCCCGGCGCGAACCCAGCAGACTCGGGTGTCGGTGCTGCCGTTGGTACGAGCTCGACGGGCGGGGTGGTTCGCTCAAGAGGAGCAGGCGCTGCACAGCCTACCAGGATGACGGCCGTCAGGACTCCGATCCATAGTCGCAGTCTGGTCCTCAAGGTTCCCTTCCTGTTATTCATGTGGGGAAGCTCCATGCTCGTTGCGGTAGACTTGCTTCAGGTAGGTGAGGTCGCGAGACGGAACGTTCTGTAGCTCAGGCTCACCTGACATCAGGAACCCCGGGTAGTCGCCGGCATCCAGGTCTTTCAGCCCGGCAGGATGGCCGAACTCGTGCATGGCGACCCTGCGCAGGTAGAGCCCTATGTGGGTTTCGCCGTCCACCGTCACCTTACTCCAGTCGTCGTGGTACGTATTGTGCCATTTGATCGGAAAACGGGTTATCACGCCGTTCTCTTGCCACTGAATGTTCGTCGGATGCTCAAAGTAGATCACGCGGCTGGTCATGTGCCCGTCGATGGCGCTTACGTCTGCACAGGCAGAATGCTCCGTACCCTTGTCAGGGTCATCGCACTTCGTGCTCATGCCTGGTTGCAGCAATGGTCGCCAATCAGATGCCCAGGGCGGTCCCCCTTCCCTGATTAAGTGGTATATAGGTCCTGATTATCTCTCGATTCTCTGGCTCCTAGCTCCTGATCATTGACAAACTTCCGTTCTTCGGAGGTGACGAATTTCCTGTTCAGGCGTACGGAAGTCTCAGCATGCTGATTCTGAGGAGGAAGGGAGTGAGGAGCAATCGTTCGATGGTGACATAACGGACAATCTGGGGAGTCTTCATGGCGCGCTACCGACGGCGCTGCCCCGGAGTATGTTGTTGCAGGGAGGCAGGATGGGTACCCAACTCCCCGGCGTGACAGGAGGACCCTGGCGGTAACGGTCGACTCAGGGGGGTTACACCACGGTTGTCCGACACCCTGGGGAAGGCGCTCCCGCCGAGGGAGGGGACCGAGCGCCGCATGACGGAGTGCCCAGGGCTACGGAGGAGGACGAGGTTTCAGGGAGTGTTCGCCAACCTCCCCGGCTGACGAGCTTCTCGGTGATCACGAGTCAGTCACTCAGTGGTAGCTATTGGGAGCTGGAGCCACAGTAGAGCAGTCCCAACGTGTCGAGATCGTTGTTGTCGATGTCCCGCAACCCCGCTGGGATGCATCCCGTGAAGCTATTGCCATCAAGATACAGGTAGGTCAGGTTTGACAGTCCCTCCAGCTCGGAGGGGATCGTCCCCGTGAACCCATTGTCCCGGAGGTACAGATGCTCCAGACGGCTCAGATCACCCAGTTGAGTCGGTATCTCGCCCTCCAGGGAGTTGCCATCCAAGACCAGCTGTGTCAATCGTCTGAGCCGGCCCAACTCGACAGGTATCCCACCCGTTAGACTGTTACCGCTTAGGTACAGAGTCTTCAGGCTCTTGAGCCGGCCCAACTCGACAGGTATCTGGCCCGTCAGTTGATTGTTCTGGATGTATACCCGCTCCAGGTCGGGCAGGCTGCCGAGTTCCGACGGTATCTGGCCCGTCAGCACGTTCTCATCGAGATCGATCCTTCGGATATCCGCCAACCCCCCCAGCGCGGCAGGCACACTCCCCGTCAACCCTGCGTCGGTGAGTAGCAGGGCGCGGACGTGGGGGGATGGGAGGGGCTCCACCCTCACGCCTTGCCACTCGTCGATGTGGGTAGTGGCACTCCAGTCAAGCGTGGCCTCACCCGCCAGGTCATCCCTGGCCGCCAGCAGCATTGAGCAGTCTCGAACGAGACCGGGGTTGAGGGCCGGCCTCGATACTACGGTCCCATTGGAGCACTCAGTCAGTATGACGGCGATGCCGACACTCGCTGTGGCAGTGTTGCCATTGGCGTCCATGGCCTCCACGGTCAGTGCGTAGAAGGCCACCTCGTCAGGGTCGAGGGCTCCCGCCACCGCGATTTCACCCGTTCTGCCGTCGATCATGAACATCTCATCGTGGTTTCCGTGGGTGATCGAGTGCGTCGCCGTGTCGCCAGGGTCTGGGTCCGTCGCCGACACGTTGCCGACTGGGCTATTCGTGGCGGCGTCCTCAGCAACTGTGAGCGAATAGGTCGGCTGTGCGAAGACTGGCGCTCGGTCGCACATCTCGGTGGTGACAGTCTCTTCACCTGATTGTGGTCCCCACCCTGCCACGTAGGTCACGCCGTCCCCGTAAGCCCGTACGCGGAACTGGTATGTCGTTCCGCACTCAGGGCCGCCGGCGGGAGTGTAGTTGGAGCTCGTGCCCGACGTGGCAGTCAGGCTCTCCCAGTCGTCCTGTGACCCCTGCACGTGGTGCTGGGCCTCGTACTCTGCGGCCCCAGTCACAGCACTCCACGTGATCGTGAACGTGCCCGACAACAGTGTCACGGCCAGGCCTCCTGGTGCGGGTGGTAGGTCCTCGGCAACGTCCGTGACCTCAATGTCCACCTCAACCGTATCAACGCCTCCGCGGCCGTCGCTCGCCTCCACCGTCAGGGTGTACGACGAAGCCGTCTCGTAGTCCAGCCCGGCTACGACGGTGATGTCGCCCGTCTCGTCGCCTATGGCGAACTTGCCGCCGTCGTTTCCCTGGGTGATCGAGTACGACACCGTGTCGCCAGCGTCCGGGTCCGTCGCCGACACGTTGCCCACCGGATCGTCGACGGCCGCGTCCTCGGCCACGGAGTACTCGTATGAGGCTTTGTCGAACTGGGGAGCCTGGTTGCAGGGTTCGGTGGTGACAGTCTCTTCACCTGATTGTGGTCCCCACCCTGCCACGTAGGTCACGCCGTCCCCGTAGGCCCGTACGCGGAACTGGTATGTCGTGCCGCACTCGGGTCCGCCGGCGGGACTGTAGTTAGAGGTCGTGCCCGACGTGGCAGTCAGGCTCTCCCAGTCGTCCTGTGACCCCTGCACGTGGTGCTGGGCCTCGTACTCTGCGGCCCCAGTCACAGCACTCCACGTGATCGTGAACGTGCCCGACAACAGTGTTACGGCCAGGCCTCCTGGTGCGGGTGGTAGGTCCTCGGCAACGTCCGTGACCTCAATGTCCACCTCAACCGTATCAACGCCTCCGCGGCCGTCGCTCGCCTCCACCGTCAGGGTGTACGACGAAGCCGTCTCGTAGTCCAGCCCGGCTACGACGGTGATGTCGCCCGTCTCGTCGCCTATGGCGAACTTGCCGCCGTCGTTTCCCTGGGTGATCGAGTACGACACCGTGTCGCCAGCGTCCGGGTCCGTCGCCGACACGTTGCCCACCGGATCGTCGACGGCCGCGTCCTCGGCCACGGAGTACTCGTATGAGGCTTTGTCGAACTGGGGAGCCTGGTTGCAGGGTTCGGTGGTGACAGTCTCTTCACCTGATTGTGGTCCCCACCCTGCCACGTAGGTCACGCCGTCCCCGTAGGCCCGTACGCGGAACTGGTATGTCGTGCCGCACTCGGGTCCGCCGGCGGGACTGTAGTTAGAGGTCGTGCCCGACGTGGCAGTCAGGCTCTCCCAGTCGTCCTGTGACCCCTGCACGTGGTGCTGGGCCTCGTACTCTGCGGCCCCAGTCACAGCACTCCACGTGATCGTGAACGTGCCCGACAACAGTGTTACGGCCAGGCCTCCTGGTGCGGGTGGTAGGTCCTCGGCAACGTCCGTGACCTCAATGTCCACCTCAACCGTATCAACGCCTCCGCGGCCGTCGCTCGCCTCCACCGTCAGGGTGTACGACGAAGCCGTCTCGTAGTCCAGCCCGGCTACGACGGTGATGTCGCCCGTCTCGTCGCCTATGGCGAACTTGCCGCCGTCGTTTCCCTGGGTGATCGAGTACGACACCGTGTCGCCAGCGTCCGGGTCCGTCGCCGACACGTTGCCCACCGGATCGTCGACGGCCGCGTCCTCGGCCACGGAGTACTCGTATGAGGCTTTGTCGAACTGGGGAGCCTGGTTGCAGGGTTCGGTGGTGACAGTCTCTTCACCTGATTGTGGTCCCCACCCTGCCACGTAGGTCACGCCGTCCCCGTAGGCCCGTACGCGGAACTGGTATGTCGTGCCGCACTCGGGTCCGCCGGCGGGACTGTAGTTAGAGGTCGTGCCCGACGTGGCAGTCAGGCTCTCCCAGTCGTCCTGTGACCCCTGCACGTGGTGCTGGGCCTCGTACTCTGCGGCCCCAGTCACAGCGCTCCACGTGATCGTGAACGTGCCCGACAACAGTGTCACAGCCAGGCCTCCGGGCGCTGGCACACGGCCGTCCTGTATGCAGTCCGGCAATCTCAGATCTTCGAGGTCGTGGCTCGCAATATTCCGCAGCGACGGCCGTAAGCATCCCTCGAAACGGTTGTCGGACAGGGCCAGTCGCAACAGACTCGGCAACTCGCCCAACTCCCACGGTATCGAACCGCTCAACTCATTGTCGTTAAGGCTGAGCACCCGAACACTCGTCAATCCCCCAAGCTCAGGCGGAATCGTGCCACTCAGTCTATTCTCGTACAGCCACAACTCTCTCAACTTCGACAGTCCCCCCAACTCGGCAGGAATCGGACCGCTCAAATCGTTGCCCGAAAGCAATAGCTGCTCCAACTCCGGCAAGTCGCCCAGTTCCGACGGTATCTCCCCACTCAGATCGTTCGAAAGAATGAAGAGTTCCTTGAGCTTCGACAGATTCCCCAACTCAGAAGGTATGGGACCTGACAGCATGTTGTTGGAGAGTTGAAAGTGCTCCAGTTCAACCAGCCCTCCCAACTCCTTCGGGATACCCCCGGATAGGAAGTTGTGATTGAGCTTCAGCCGCTCGAGGCCGGTCAACTCTCCCAGGCCTCCAGGCACCACGCCGGTCAGACTTCGTGAAGATAGGTCCAACTCAGTGACACGCAGCGGCGTGCCAGCCAACGCAACACCGTCCCAATTCGCGATGCCAGTGTCCAGATCCCAATTCAACGCACCAGTCCCAGCAAGCACGTCTCGGAACCCAAGCAAGGTCTCGCAGTCACGCACCAAGGCAGGCTCGCTGCCCGGATTGGGAACCACAGCCCCGCCGGTACACGTGATCGCCACGACCGTGATGGCAACTGTCACGGTGCTCGTGCCGCTCACTCCGTCGCTCGCTCCAACCGTTAACGTGAAGGAAGTGCCCACCGGAGAACCCAGCACAGCGGCCAGAGCGATCTCTCCAGTGCTTCCGTCGATGGCGAACTTACCAGCTTCGTCCCCCGACTCGATGGTATACGTCACCCTATCCCCGTTCACGTCGATGGCAGAGACTGCACCCACAATGTCCCCAACTTCGCCGATGACGCTGATATCAAATGAATACGGGTCCTCCTCAAACCTCGGAGGCTGCGGACTGCACGTGTCCGTCGTCGCCGTCTCAGGAGACGACCATAGGCCCGCCCGCACGTTGTACGTCGACCCGTCGCCATACGCACCCACCCTGAACGCGTGAGTCATGTTGCACGGCAGACCAGACGCGGCATATGTCGTTCCCGTTACGCCCGAATCTGCCGTCGCCCAATGGTCGTCGCCGCTGAGACGATGCTGCACGTGGTACCCCGACGCACCGCTCACGGAACTCCACGAAAGATTGACCGCATCCTCTCCAGAGGCCGTCGCCGTGAGGGTCGCTGGAGCCGGCGCGTACACTGGGGGCGGCTGCGCTGGTGTGAACGTCGCAGTCGAGCCGTCGTCCGGCGTGATGTCATCGTATGCCCCGATGTCCCGGTAGTACTGGTTCAGCCCGCTGATATTCGCTATCCGGTTCCCTGCCTGCCCGTCGCTAGCTGCTCCCGCTGTGATGCGGCTCCTCAGGTTGTTGAGCGTCTGCGTGTGCTCAGGATAGCCCTCAGGGGCGCCATAGCGTACAGCGTTCACGGTCCCGTCAGCTTCCGTCTGTATGTCCCACTGTGCAACTGCCTGCCACACCTCTACAGCTATCGCATTGTGTGCCCCCATCGGAGCAAGGAATACCACGCTGTCGTAGCCGCCTATCCTGCTGGCCAGCGTCTGCTCAGCATCTTCGACGACCTCACTCAGCGAGGCCTCATAGTCCTCCTGTGACAATAGTGCGTCGGCGCCGAACTGACCGGTCTCATGCTCCCTCCGGTACAGGTCATAGGACCGGGTCTCCCCCAAACGGTCATAGGCAACGGTGACGATGGCGGGACCACTGCCCAGAAGGTATTCCGTGACCGTGAAGTCCGCATGACAAGTCAGGAACAAATACTCGGTCGATAGACCGCCCCGGGCGATCGCGTTGAAGTTTGACTTCGCCGTCTCACGATACTCCGTACCCAACGTGTCGAAGGTAACTGTGAATAGGGTCTCCAAGAGTGTCGAATCGGGAATCTCCGCTCCGGTGTTCAGGCCCAGCCAGAACCGAATTGCACGCTCCCTCTGAGCCATGGTCCGCGCTATGCCCCGCCATTCGCATCTGATAGACTCGGTAGGCGCAGTCCCTCTGATGACGACGTGAGTTGGAGAAACCCCGGAGCCACGCAGTCCGGATTCCAGGACGTCCTCTACTGTCAGGAAGTGTCCCCCGCTGTACGCAACCCTGTCTGACCGCCCCAAGAGCGTGTCGATTGAGCCTACGTCGCGGAGGCCGACGGTCGCCTTTGCAGCGGAGATGCTCCCAGCAGACTCACTTTCCCGTTGTGATGGAGTCGCATCGGACCCACCGCCATTGGCCGACCCAGGTGTGCGAGAATCGGCGACCCCAGTCGCCACACCACGCAGGTCTGCAACAGGCCTGTTCGAAATCCCCCCGGCCTCTGTAGCATCAACCGATGGGCGAGGCGCGGCCGGTATGTCCGAGCTGGCTTCCAGCGGCTCAGATTGCACAGAGGAGGGCTCAGGGGCAGCGGTGTCCAGTACAGGGCCTGAGGCTGCTGTGGGCGAAGTCACGGCCCCACCGTCGCCGACCGGCTCTCCATGGGATGTCCTGAAGTTTCCACAACCAGACGCAGACGTGGACAGCAGTGCAATCGCGAAGACGCACAGCACCGTACTCTTCAATTTCATCCTAGTCACGACTGCGCTCCCATCTTGCCTCTGGTAGCTGAAGGACCGGGCGTCGTACAATCGACGCTGCCTTGCAGCCAGTGGCTCTTCGTGCTCTTGGGTAACTGACGTTGCTCATCGACTGTTCCATGAGCTTTCGGAGATCAGGGCGCCATCGCTATACCTGACCAGGACCTGGGCATCCGTGCCGTCTGGCGACATCGTGTACAGCACTATCGCGCCCTTTACGGTACTCGGGTACGACCCAATCGATATCGCGGCTGACGGTTTGGTCTCGGTTCTGGTTCCAGGCCTCACAGCGATTCTGGACCCATCTGGAGACCAAGCCGTCACCACATTCCAGTAGGCAGGCACCTCATTGTCGGGTGAGATCTCAACTCGCGATCCATCGTCCAGGTTGACCGCACACACGCCATTACAGGTGTAGAGTATGCGCGAGCCGTCGGGAGACCAGGAGACAGACCCCGCCCAGAAAAGGTCGGGGTTCTCCACATCGTCCAGAATCCGGGCAATCATCAGGGGGTTTCCGCCTGTTGGCGTAAACGTATAGAGCGACGCCCCGCCAGCATCGGGGACGATTAACGCGATTCGCGTGCCGACGGGAGACCAGGACGGTTCGCTATAGGCATCGGAGATCTTGTTGAGGTCGGAGCCGTCAGGTCTGACCGTGTAGACCGCACGCGGCTCTTTTCGAAATGGGTTGTAGCCTTCTTTGAAGGCAACAAATGCTATGCGCTCCCCGTCGGGAGACCAGGCAGGAGACCACACAGGGGGATATGGGGCGACTCTGTCGCCGAGAGAGGAGCTAATCTCCCGCGATTCACCTGTCGCCACCTCATAGTTCGTCAGCTGACCAATCACCTTTTGGCCTCCATAAGTAGTGACGTTGTGACGATCCGAAACGAATGCAATGCGATCTCCGGCTGGCGACCACACAGGGTAATTGTCGTAGTAGCTGTTCTCGGTTATCCTCCTCTTTCCGGTTCCATCGATGTTGGCTACAGCGATCTCGAAGAAGTGAGTCGTAGAACGCCCCCTATATTGCGACGGGTATCTGCACGTCGAGTAAGCGACTCTGGAGCCATCCGGGGATATGCCGAAGTGCATCATGTACCCGCCCTCCCATATGGCACCTTCTCCTGAGTTTGAGTTTTCCAGCTCCGTCACGATCTTCCTTAGCTTGGAGCCACGTGTGTCTACTGCGTATAGTGCGAACGGCGCCACGCCATACTTATTGAGGGAGAAGTCAAACAGGATATGGGACCCGTCAGGTGACCATTGCAGGAAATGCTCATAGATGGGTGCACCGATGATCCCTCCAAGGCAGGGGCCAGGTCCCCTACTGGCATAGGCTGCCACGCTAGGTGTTGGAGTCGGTGGTACGGTGGTGGGGCTCCGAGCGGGGGACGATCTCGCTGGTAGCGGCCTCGCGGTAGGGCTTGCAGCCGGCATGGCGGCTGTAGATGTCTGAGTAGGCGTCGGCGTAGGAGACTCTGCTGGGACTGGTGTGAGTTGACCGGGCCCCCGTTCGCTTGCCCCAGCGGTGGCTTCTGTGGGATGTGCCACAGTTGCGGCTGGCATGCCAGCTGTGCTCGATGCGGCAGGTTGCCCACCGTGGACCTGCGGCCCGTCTCCCGAGTCCCTCGCACAGCTGAGGACACTCCCCAATAGAAGAGTGGCAAGAGTTGCGTGTATCAGGCGTTGGTCTACCCTCAAGCGGTCACCGCGTCTGGTAGAGTGCAAAGAACATCATTATGTCAAATGGGTGCGGAGAGCAACGTACGCCATAGTTCAGATTTGAAAGAAACTCGTGCATTACGGAATCGTTATTCAGTGTCGAGTGTCCGAGTCCCAGTGCGTGGCCGGCCTCATGCACCAGGGTCCCGTAGACCCCGTCTGGATCTGTACATCTGTTGAACATCACTTCACTGCCACGTAGATCCAGTCGATCAGGCATAGTTAGACTGGGACTGTCGAAGTGACTTCGCCGGATGAACACGTCTGTTGTCTCTTCGACAGAGCGTGGCGGAGCACATCCCCTCGTTAGGGGATTCTCCCAACACCACGTATAGCCTAAGTCGATAGACAATTCTGAGGTGGCCTCCGAAAACACACCAACATTGGCGAAGTAAGCAATGTCGCCTTCGACATCATCGAACATCAACACCTCGCTGAATCTGCTATCCATCTCATGCAGATCGCGCAGCCTCTTCGTGGCGTTGTCGACGAACTCCTCGACGTAGGCCACAACTTCCTCATCCGGGGGATCTACACCAAGCTCTTCATTTATACTGTTTACGATTTGAGTGATGAAGCCGGTGTAGTCGGTGCAGTCTCCTCCATCGTCACCCACCACCAAGAAGTCGTCGGTGGCCCTTGCCCACTGGGCGAAGGCGTCGTCTATGATGGCCTGCCATGCTCCCCTCTTGTCTCTATCGTCATCTTCACTGAAGTTGCCAGCGGGGAAGGTCTCTTCGCACACTCGATACGTATAGGTGGGTTTGCCGCCAACTATGGGGACGAACCGATCCCACAGTGCGAAGGTCTCGATTCGGGTGTCAGGTTCCCTGTCCGACGGCCAAACGTAGGCATCGCGAGCAGAAAAGACCTCCCCGCTGCTAGTGCTGTAGTTGAGCTGGATGGCGTACACGTCATAGAGATCGAGCATCGTGATCGTGTGTTGCGTCCTCCCGTTTCCCAATGGAGGAATGGGCATCTCGAAGTCTCCACCCAGCTTCCGATAACGAATCGTGTAACCGGTGGCTCCGGATATGCTTCTCCACTTGACGAGCGCCTGTCCGTTTGGGGAACCCACACTGTTCCCATTGACCGACACCACAGGGCTGTCGACGATCGAGGCTTTGGCCTCCCGGTTCAGGTGCTGACGCATCGTGCCGGTTTCTTTCGCGGTAACGGTGATTTCGAAGACAGCGGCATCGGCCAAGCCTTCTCCCAAGGACGGGCTTACGTCGTCAGTTTCGTCTAGCTTCATTTCGTCGAGCTCGATCATCACTGGCGTATCCCGTACCCATTCCACCGAATTGCCGGAGCTAGGGTTCGTAATCTCCACGGCATATTCACCGGCATCTCGATCTTCCGCCCAGCTCACCTCGACCCTTCGATCCCGGAGGGGCTTCACGTCGATGGTGGGTTCGTCGAGACTGTAAGCGGTGCTACTGAAGCTGTGTGTGAGGCTGCAAGTGTTGCCTTGGTCGTCTCTGCATGGCCTGATCCCTACCTTATACGCATGTGCTATCGGGTGCGGGTTGTCCAGGTCCGCGAAGGTATGCTCCAGAGTACCTTGTGTCCCAGGTATAGACACGGCGGAGCCCGACACCTGCTGGTAGCTCACGTCATCATCCGACAAGAAGAGGGACAGTTCGTAGTGGAGGGTAGTCGATGGGAGGGTGTACCGCGCAACGACGATGCTCTCGCCGTCGCTGCCCACCGAGACGCTCGGAGCAGCCAGTTGCGGGAGTGGCTCGAGTGGCTCGCCGCTCTCGTGAGAGGACCATGATGAACCACACTTGTCCTCATTACAAGCTCTAACGCGCACGTCGTAAGAGACGCCGACCTGGAGGCCGGGAATGTTGGTCTCGGTCGAGCCGGTGACAGTAACTATGTTGACCGCTGGCCAGGTCGTAGACGCCCCTTCCCTGTACTGGACCTCGTACCTGGTGATGGGAGCTCCGCCATCGTAGGACGGCGCCGTCCAGCCTACGTCCAGGCTCTCTTCGGCCGGGGTAACCGTCGGCTTAGCTACAACCCCCGGGTGGGTGGCGTCGACGTTGAAAGATGTGCTGATCGTCGTGACCTCGTCCCACACCAAAGTGTCTGGCACGCCACCATCTGTTTGGATCTGAAGCTCCGCGACCAGGTTGAGGCCCGTCGCCTTACGGCACCCGTACAGTGTGAACGACCTCGATTCGGACGATGCCCCGGTGAATTCCGAGGAGGTCTGTGAGTACTCGGAGCAAGTTGAGTCGAAACCTGCTGCCGATCCACTGGAATCCACCGAAGCCACGATCCTGTACTCTCTGCCAGACGTAGAGTTTGAGACAAGAACGTCAAACATGTCGGATTCGCCAACTTCTATGGGAGAAGTTTGAGAAGGAGATGAGTTGAACGACATAGATAGAGCTGGAGGGGGAGGAGGCTTTGGAGCCTGCACGGTAAAGTAAATGGTATCCAGGACGGTGTCGCTGTTCAGGGGATGCAGTGTCACTGAGCCTTCTCCCGGCGGCTCGCAGCCCCTCAAAGTCCACGATGTAACGCTACGTGTGGAGGAGTTTGGCAACGGTGCCGCCGAGCAAGGCCTTCCATTATCGATGTCGAGCGAGCCCGCCAACCCGATTTCGACTTCCAGGGTAGAAGGAGAGATGTCGTACGCCTCAACTTCAACTGTCTCGTTGACGTCGATCGTGCTGTCGCCCGGCGGGACTATCCTTAGCTTGCCGCTGGGAGTGGGAGGTGTAGCACTGTTGATTGTCAGCATGAACGTCTCAGACACGCTGTCCCCACTGCCGTTGTCATCCGTGGCCGTGTAGGTCAGGTCGTACCCCGCTGCGGTTGTGGGCGTGCCTGTGATCCGCCTTGTGGACTCGGTGAAGGTCAGTGTGGTGGGCAGGCCAGACAGAGCGTACCTGTACGGAGGGTCACCGCCGCTGGCCTCGGGGAGCTGCACCGTCAGACTCGTCCCGACCGTGCCGCTCGCGTCGTCGATGGTCGGCAGGGCCAGCGGAGGGTTGGCGACTACGAGCTTGAATGTCTCTGACACGCTGTCCCCATTACCGTCGTCATCTGTGGCCGTGTATTCCAGGTCGTACACCGCTACGCTTGTGGGCGTGCCTGTAATCCGCCTTGTGGACTCTGTGAAGGTCAGTGTGGTTGGCAGGCCAGACAGAGCGTACCTGTACGGAGGGTCACCGCCGCTGGCCTCGGGGAGCTGCACCGTCAGACTCGTCCCGACCGTGCCGCTCGCGTCGTCGATGGTCGGCAGGGCCAGCGGAGGGTTGGCGACTACGAGCTTGAATGTCTCTGACACGCTGTCCCCATTACCGTTGTCATCGGTGGCCGTGTAGGTCAGGTCGTACTCCGCTGCGGTTGTGGGCGTGCCTGTGATCCGCCTTGTGGACTCTGTGAAGGTGAGTGTGGTGGGCAGGCCAGACAGAGCGTACCTGTACGGAGGGTCACCGCCGCTGGCCTCGGGGAGCTGCACCGTCAGACTCGTCCCGACCGTGCCGCTCGCGTCGTCGATGGTCGGCAGGGCCAGCGGAGGGTTGGCGACTACGAGCTTGAATGTTTCTGACACGCTGTCCCCATTACCGTTGTCATCTGTGGCCGTGTAGGTCAGGTCGTACTCCGCTGCGGTTGTGGGCGTGCCTGTAATCCGCCTTGTGGACTCTGTGAAGGTGAGTGTGGTGGGCAGGCCAGACAGAGCGTACCTGTACGGAGGGTCACCGCCGCTGGCCTCGGGGAGTTGCACCGCCAGACTCGTCCCGACCGTGCCGCTCTTGTTCGAAATGAACGGCAAACTGAGCCGGTCCTCTACCTCCTCTACCGTAATCGTGATGCTGTCCAGGCGAGTCCGCGAGCTGTAGGTGACTAGCGTCACAGTGGCCGTTCCAACCCCGCAGCCCAACAGGGTGGCATCAAGGGCAAATTCCACTCTGACAGTGGTCGTACACGTACTCCAACCCTACAAGAACATTGGTATCGCTTATATCGAGGTCCAGCGCAAGATCGGATGGCTCCACATCGATCGCCACCACACGAGTCGTCTCTCCCACCGTGATCGTTGTGTCGTCCGCCCTGAGTGTTCCGGTAGGTCTGGGTGTAGGTGTCGCAGTTGGAGTGGGTGTGGGCGTGGCAGTGGCTGTGGGCGTGGCAGTGGGTGTGGGCGTGGCAGTGGCTGTGGGCGTGGCAGTGGGTTCAGGGAAGAACAGATCGTCGCAATATTCCTGTGTCTCGTACATCAGACACTCTAGGTACGTATCGTACCTTGGAGGACGAACGTCATCCTCATTCTCTCCGAGCACCTGTTGAGTGCGAAGCACCAGGAATGTGGACAGGATGAGTGCTGTCAGGATGAGAAGCGTTCTGGCTGTCTGAACGGACATGGAGAGTGCTCCTTGCAGCTGGGGACCCGAAGCGACCTCCGACCGCAACTTGTCAGTCGCATGGCTCTTGCACCGTATGGCTGTCGGACTCTTCCACTGACTGTGACATGTTCCAAATCTTACAGTATGTGATATAAAATACGTGTAAGGATTTTGTTGATTTGCGGCCAATTCCTGTGAGTTTACCGTTAATCTTGTGCTTTATCTCTCGACTTCGCTCCACTCTAGTGCCTACGAAGGGCTGAAACCACCCTGGCTTCCGAGTACCAGGACGGGCCAGATTAAGGACAAAGAAAAACTCGTTGCAGTGCAAGGGGCTTAGGCGCGCCGGCATACACAATGGTCTGCTCTTCACCTGTGACGGCTCCTCGAGCCACTAGCCGACCACGCCTGACCCGTGGGCCAGCGGGGACACGCTGATGCTGCGGGTATACGGCGCCACAGTCGACTGTTCTGGTACCACCACATTCGGGTCGTGCGATCAGGGCCCGAACTTCAGCGCCTCGAGGTTCACCTTCACGGTCCCAGAGAACACTGCGCCCGGTGAGACGATCGGTACCGTGGTGGAACCCACCAGAGTGTTAGCGCCGGCGATTATCACACCTGCGCCATTGCAACTGACGACACCATTGCGTGCTGGGGATACAACGAGTACGGCCAGGCTGACGCACCCGCCGCGACCTACCAGAGCGTGAGCATTGGCGAGCTTCACACCTGCGCCGTAGCAACCGACGACACCGTCGTGTGCTGGGGCAACGAGCGGGGCGGCAGGTGCGATGCTCCTAACGGGACGTACCGGAGCGTTGTGGCCCATACCGATCACACCTTGGCCATTACCACGGACGGCACGCTAGTCGCCTGGCCTGGTCTGCCCGAAGGGGTGACATGGGTAGATGGGGACTAATGGGCGGGGCTAGGGCGTGCCCCACCTTACCTCCCAGCCCTCGATGCACACGATTCAGAAGCTCGACTACCAGATTCGCCCCGTTCAGGCGGCATCCTCGGTATGGGCCCGCTGAGGCCTGGAAGAGAGCCTTGGTCAAACCGCCTCTTGTTCCGTGATTCCACTCTCCCCGGCAACCATCCGACATAATTTGGACCAGCTGTCGGCCTGCTGCACTCTGCTATGTGACTAGCGTTCAGGCGAAGACTTCAAACCTCAACGCCTGCAGGGCACGACATAGACAGAAATCGTCTCGAATGGTCGGCACGCACCGGAAGAAAAATGTGAGTCAAAGTGGAGGATCGGTACCACGAACCGTGCACTATGCTATTGAAAATCTGAGCGTCGTGGGCCTACCTTGAACGCTACCCTTGGCTCGAACCCTGCAATGCTCCCATAGCCGAGAGCACCAAGCAGCGTTTTAGCTACATCGTCGATGTCACCCCTCCCACTTACCGTTCCTCCTCTTGGAGTCTTTCTCTCTCCTTCAGTCTCTCGTACCTGAGGGTCGAGGGCCACTCTCGTTCCTGCATGTAGTTCTTGAGAGCCTCGTGTATCAGCTCATGGTCCGGCCTTCTGCTTCATCATCTAAGTGCACCTGCCTTGCCATCTCGGGCGGCTTCGTCCTCCTCGCCCAGGTGCAGGCGTACTTTCCCCCTCTCAGTCACAGAACGTTAGTACTGCACAATGAATCATACACCAAGTGACCACCGCTGCGCCAGTGGGATGGAACACCTGAGAAGCTCCCGAGTCTCGCCAAAGAGCAAGGATGTGATTCGCCTGCAGGGCCTGAGAATCCTCACCCGCATGATCGTGCAGGCTCATCTCCGGTCCCTCGTCGAGCGGGACGCTGTCTAGAACGGCTCTGCTGGTCATCCGGCTCACCTTGGTGCTGGCCTACTCCCGGCACAGCTTCGTCTGGCCCACCTTCAGCCAGAAGCTGGAGGACGTGGTGGCCGGGCTGGAAGCGGCCTGGGCCTTCTTCGGCGGTATCCCCAAGTATCTGGTCGTCGACAACTTCCCTGCTGCGGTGGCCGGGGCCGACGCGCTGCACCCCCACCTTACCCGCGGCTTCCTGGAGTACTCCCAGCACCGGGGCTTCATCACCGATCCGGCCCGGGTGCGACGTCCCAAGGACAAGCCAAAGGTGGAGCGAGGCGTCCAGTACGTGAGGGAGTGTACCGCGTCAACACTGATGGCTCAAGCCACCTCCGCCCCAGTTCCAGGCTCTCACGACAATTCTCACGCATATTCCCCGAAATCCTCACAGCATCCTCACACAGGGCCTCTAAAATGCCTCCTCAGTGAAACCTTCTTGAGTCCATGTTAGACGGACATCAGGGTGCCGAAACACGGGAAGGAAAGGATTCGATGAAACAATGGAGCTTCATTCTGAGTGCCGGGGCGTTGGTCTTGCTAGTGGCTGCGACGTTCCTCCTGTTGGATGCCGAACAGATGGAGGCCCAAACGGCACCCACTCCCCCGGGAGCCCCAGCCTCTCTCGACGCCGAGTCCCGGGGGACTAGTTCGATCCATATCAGTTGGACACCTCCCACCGACACCGGCGGAGCACCCATCACCGGGTACGACGTGAGCTACGGTCCGGTGGGCCAGGTCCCCACGATAGATACCGTGTCATCGACGGACCGCGATCTCACCCCTACCGGGTTGACGCCGGGGACGCAATACGCAATTCGCGTTGCGGCCCGGAACTCTGCCGGCAGAGGCGCTTGGATTGGTGGCGTGTTAGTATGGACAGAGGAAGAGGAAGCGAGCCGGGTACCGATATACGGAGAGCTACGTGTCAGCTTCTCTTCGATCAACGTGGGGTCCGGCATCATAGCCGAGGGCTATAACGTCACGCCGCCTGACCTTCAGGTGGACATCACGGCCACCTCGCCGTTGCAAACCAGCCGGTGTTCGAGAAGCGATACGCCCGAACCTAACTGGACCAACTCGCCTGAGCCGCCTGCCGACATCACCAGGCGCTTCTGGGGATGCAGCGCCGGAACATCGACCGTCAGGCTAATATCCGACCAGACGGTCCTGGCATCCACGACCGTCACGGTTAGAGACCCCTCGCCGCCGCCACCACCACCTCCGCCACCTCCGCCGCCACCGCCACCCAAACCCACCGTATCCGGCCTGACAGCCGCCACGACCATGACGAGCATCACGTTGACTTGGAACCAGGGAGCGACCGGAACCAGCTACGAGATCAGCAGGCTGGCAGATGGCGGCGACGAGACCGACGAGAACGATTGGGTCTGGCGTGCCACGGTCACCGGCACCAGTTTCCAGGACACTGGGCTGACGTGCCGTACGCGCTACGTCTACCGTATCCGCGCCAAGACCTCATCCCTGACGGGGAATTGGGTCAGGAAAGAGGTCACGACCGACGAATGTGCATGTGATTCGTACCGCCTGCCGTCGCTGTTTACTATTGGGCACGGCCCGCGTCCCTATACGCTAACCAGGGAGTCCGGCAACGACCCCAACGATGACGAGCATTATCCCGCCTTCCCCTGCACCTCACCTTTCAGGCAGGACGCTAGGCTCGCGGTCCTCTACACATTCTCGCTCCATCTGGAAACGCACCTACAGATCAAGCTGTCGGCCACGAACAGTGACCCGAAGCTCACCTTGTGGAATGACACGACCATGGGTGTCGAGCAGGAGAACGACAACACCGATGAAACTCCCGGCAGCCAGGACGCGCAGATCGCCAAGCTATTCTCGCCTGGGGACTACACGATTGAGGTGGGAGTGAGTGGGACGGCAGGAGCAAATCCGACGTACGAGCTGGAGGTCACAGCGCAGGAGAAGATGGAGCGCTACGGTCATCAATCCGACCACACGGTCCAGTTTGAGCTCACGGCCAGCATGCCACAGCCACCGGCTCCAGAGGCCAGATGGTTCCCCGGCGCCATCAGGGCGGCAGCGGAACGGTGGGATACCCGGGCCACTCGTACCACTCCAGAGGTCAAGTTCTGCGAGGACTGTTCTGCAGACAATGCTGACAATGTGACCGTTCTCATAGCGGCGAACGTGAGCAGTACCACCTGCGTCGGCCCGGGTGGCAGAGACGGTATCGCCTGCGCGGATGTAGATGAATCCGGCGGACACATGCTCTCCGATTACATCTGGGTAGAGTACCCTACCAAGATGGAAGTCAAAGAGGGCAACCAAACGGTCATGTACGAGGTTCGGTGGCACGATGCCAGTAGCCTGGACATGTCTCCAGACGAAACGAATGACATCATGTACGTCTACCTTCGCAGGGTAGTCATGCACGAGTTCGGTCACACTGCTGGCCTAGTCGATCTCGACCGCTTTGGCAACTATCACGGGCTCATTATGGACCGTTCCACCCACAAGAAGTCGTCCGTCCCTGACGGGGACATCAAGTACTTGAAGCAGGTCTACCGTAACGAACACGGCGCATCGCCGCACTAGCGAATAGGGGAGGAGACATGATGCTCACGAAGGTACGCTTCTGGCTGGGAGTCCTGGCGGCCTTTGCGCTGGTGGGTTGTGCGGCACCTGCTCCCGATGTCCAACCGGACGAGCAGCTCGTCTCGACACAGACAGCAACCGCACCAGAGAAGGCAATGGAGGCGTCGGCACAGCCGACCGCAGAAGCCGCAGAGCTGGCGGAGGCCGAGTACGAGGAGGCGAAAGCGTTGGCCGAGGCAGCAGCAGCGGAGGCCAGAGCAAGGGGCACCATGACGGTGTCCGTCCCAGCGCCTGCCGGTGAGACAACTTTGCTCGAACGGATCGCGGGGGCCGATGCGATAGTGCGTGCGGAATTCGTGTCGGTCACCAGCGTGGTCGACAGCTTTTCCGTCATATCAGGGGGAGAGCCGCAGACCCCGGAGTTCGCCAGGGGCCTGGCATACACCTTCAATGTGCTTGAGTACCTGAAGGGAAGCGGGGGAACCCAGATAGTCGCCCTCGCGCTTAACAGTTTCGAAAGATACCCGACTCAAGACGAGGCCGACGCTGCCACTGACACCTACCAGGCCGACCGGGACACCCAATGGGACGACCGCGAAGGGATCCTGTTCCTGTGGGACTGGGATATAGGGGCGCCGCTCAGTACAAAACAGACTGACCGATACACACTTGGAGCCATCAGGGGCGGTCCTGGTTGGTGGGACTACTACACCATCGCCAGTAAGTGGAACAAGCGATGGTTGCCCTCCACAACCGAGGGCTCGGACACCATGCCCAGCCAGCGGAGTGCCGGGGAACAGACCGGCACCGAGCGGGCCTACCTGCTGGACGTGCCTACGGGACCCGGCAGCCCGGCAGACCAAGCCTCCGCCCCGACCATCACGTTGACCGCACTCAAAGCTGAGGTCGCCAAGATTGCGGCTGAGGTCGCCGCCGGCGACGGATCGGCGGCGTACGAACGCTGCATCTATAGGAAGTACTCGTACCTCCGAAAGGATGCCTATCACTCTGCCGCAATCAAAGCCGGATTGGAGCCTGGCGAGCTTCAGGTGGTGTACAGGTTCGACATCGACTCCGGCCTAGCCAGGGATATACGAGTGAACCCCGAGCAGGCGATCAACTTCTTCGCGGGCACGAGTGGTGCGCTTGAGGGCGATGATGCCGGACTGTTTGAGGTCAGCACGCCCGGCATGGTCAATACGCTCCGACCGCTCCCCGCTGGGGAGTACGTGTTCACCTACCTGGAAAGACCCCCGTATCTGGACATCTGCGACGTCCCGATACCAGAGAGCTTCAAGGAATGGAGCCAGTACATGGTCGGCGTAACCGCGCCAGCCCAAGTGATACACGAGGGGTTCTTCGACCCCGTGACGGTCGGCACGGCTGTGCTGGCAGACGACACGAACGGCCAACTCGCGCCCAGCTCGTTCGGCACCACCGCGATCAGCAGCATCTCCTACGAGTCCAATGAGGTCACAGTGACCGTAGACCCGGTAAATGGACTGTCCGGACGCCACCTTGACTTCATTTCGCTGGACGGGACGCTTGCGCTTTCGCTCGAAGTCTCGGATGCCAAGAAAGACAACACCGACAAGACCCTGACTTGGCCTACCACGTCTGACCCGTGGGCCAGCGGGGACACGCTGATGCTGCGGGTGTACGGCGCCACAGTCGACTGTTCTGGTACCACGACTTTCGGATCGTGCGACCAAGGCCCGAACTTCAGCGCTTCCAGATTCACCTTCACGATCCCAGAGGACTCGGCGCCCGGTGAGACGGTCGGTACCGTGCTGGCCACCGATCCCGACAGCTCAGACACCGTGACACACAGCCTGCTCTCCGGGAATGAAGCAGGACACTTCACCATCAATGCCAGTACAGGAGCGATCACGCTCGCCAGTAGACTGGACTATGAGACCGACACATCGCACAAACTCCGCGTGATGGCAAGGTCGGGCAACTGGGGCCTGGCGTTAGCCACCGTCACGGTCGACGTGACGGATGTTGACCCCGACCTGGTTCCCGCTCCGACCAATCTGGTAGTGACGGAAGTAGCGGACGGGTTTGATGCGACCTGGGACCCGGTGACTGGTGCCACCAGGTACGACATCCAATGGAAGATCGACCCGCACCAGTACTCCGACGTGTTCACGGATACAACGAGTGCCGAGATACGGCCAGACGGCGGCGTTCTCTGCAACACGCTGTACAAGTTCAGGGTCTATGCCCACGGGGATGGCGTGGACTATGACGCTATCTGGGGCGAAGTCCCGCCCCCTCTGTACCTGAGGACTGCCGCATGCGCAGAAAGCCCATCGTAGTAAGGTAGTCAAGGACGGGACCCCGGTAGTCTTTGCCGGGGTCTCGTCTAGGAGGTTGCGGCCAGGCCCATCAAGGCCACGATCCACTACACGATCCCGACACCGGAGGGTAGCCCCAGAGAGGACGAAGATGCCGCAGAGGTAGTCCTCAACCGTGGAGTTATGAGTATGGGAGTCTCTGGGTGGCCGCTTAAGGCTGAATCGCAAACTCCTGCGCTGGCAGGTACGTACTTACTAGTCGGCGGAACAGCGCCGGGGGCCTCCATTCTGCCAGGTACTCGAGACTCTACTATTGCCGGGTTGTGAACGGTTTCCATTCCTCGCGACCCCCTAGCTGATACCCACGCTGGTCTTGAGCGCACCGGAGCCACCATAAAGAACTTGCGGCGCAAGCTAGGCGACGACACCGAGAACCTCGCCTACATCTTCAGCGAGCCCAGCGTCGGCCACCGAGTGGCGGAAGGGGGACCGCAAGGACGGGAGGAGAAGTGAGCATCGAATCTCACCTCGTTGGCACTTTCGAGGAGTGCTCGGCTTGTGTAAGCCCCAACACGGCTGATGGCGGCAGGAAGCTGGATTGTCCCGACGCTCTCATCGACCCTTCGTCGAAATACCCTGGCCGGAGTTGTATGAATTGACCGCCCGAGGCCCGGAAGCGTATTCTTGAGGGTGCCGGAAGGCTGCCGAACCGCAAACCGGAAACTGCAACCTCTGGGGTGCGCGCCAGCCCACCACCGTGCACTGAAACAAATACCATCTTCGAGCTTTGGCTGGGCAGCTTGGGACGGCCCTAACCTTAGGTTGCAGCCCCTTCTATGTGCCTGACCTGCGAAGTGGTTCAGGACCAGAACGTTGAGATTCTAGACTTGCTTTCCCAAGTCCTGATTACCCTACGCAGGAAGGCTGGCCAGGTGGTCGCGGTGAGCATCGTCCGGTAGTCTCTCAGGGATGAGGCGACGCGTTGTGTCGCCCGCCCGCCAGAGGACCCCGGTTTAGAATGAGGTCTCGGACCGGATCGCCGCAGGCCGCCCGGCTGCCCAGGGGACCCTCCCGATTCGCACGTGCGGACGACGCTGCGGCCCGCGACGAGAATGAAACGGTTCACGTACAGGGCCTGACGTGCGGCGTGACAATACGCCGTGCGCCGACGGTGCACGCACCAGGGAGGAGAGTGCAGCTGATGATGGATGACCGGGTGCTGCAGACCGAGCGCTTGGAGCTGATGTCGAACGCGATGATCGTCAGGTCGCTGTGCGGTCCGGGGGCCTTCGATCGGATGCTGGAGCTGCGGAACTCGGTGGTCCCCGATAGCGGCATACCGCCAAATGACCTTGCGGTGGGATACTCGCTCATGGCACAGCCCGCGCTCCACGGCATCCTGGACCATGTCATCAGGTTCCCCAATCTCCTCGGTATCGAAGGTGACGAAGGCCTCTTTCGCTGGTGGAGGATCGTCCAGGGGGACGACGGCACGACGCTCGATGCCCTGATCGGAGGCACGGGCACCGAGATGGAGAGAATAGCCGGTGGCATCGACTTGCTCATTACCTCGTTTCGACGCTCGGGGGTCTCGTGGGACAGGCTCGCAGATGTGAGCCGCGATGCCGGCGCGCTCACGGAAGATCTCCTCGAAATCGCCGGTGACTGGCGCATCGTGGGCCCGCCGGGAAAACCGGACGGCATCGATGCCCGCCGCATCCTCGAGATGAGCACGGTCCGGCACCTGCGCGACTACTGGGCGCAGGGCCCGTTGTCGGAGACCTTCAGGTACTGCCGGGGGCTGCCCGCACGCTGGGAGCACGTGGCGCCGCTGGGGGACTCGATGTTCGACGTCCAGCGCGACTCGCTTCCTAGGTTTCCCGGGTTTGATGAGCGGGACTATGAGCCCGGCTGGCTGACGGGCAAGCTCGCCGCGGTCACCGTGTCGCTTAGGCAGCTGGGCCTGTGGCCCGGGGACGTGCCGGACCCCGCGGCCCTGCTGCGGGAGAGTTCACAGCCGGACAGGGCCTGGGAGACGGGCAACGAGATACTCGACGCCGTCCGGGCGCTGCATCCCGAGGATGACGACTTCGTCCTTGCGGCCCCTCCGGCGCTACCGTCACCCGTCCTGCCCTCGCTCACCGCCCCGGTATCCCGGGTGTCCCCGGAGGAGAGGCTGGCCTCGCTGCTGGGGAGGTCGGTGCTCCTGGTCGGATCCCGCGACGCACGCAGTCGCCTGCAGATAGAGACGATCGTGTCGGGGCTCGCCTGCATCCTCCGGGGCCGCCGGCCGGTCGAGATCATCCGGGTGTTTCACGGTCCCGAGTCGGACGGAGTATCCCTGGCGGTGCTGATGCCGGCGGTGGGCTTGTTCAGCGACGCCTCCCAGTGGTGGGCGTTCCATCACGCGTACAGGGTCAGGGACGCCGATGCGGCCAGTAGCGCTGAGCTCTCAAGGCTGGGTGACATCGCCGGGGACATGGGAGGGAGCATCAAGTACAGGGACCTTTACGAATTGCCCGCCAGGTCCCTCCTGGACCTCTGCGACTCCCGGCAGTTCCAGTACCTCCTAGAGCAGGTCAGGCAGCAGGAGAAGGTCACCTCGGCGATCAGGGGAGTGTTCCCGGAGCTGCTGTCGATTCCCCTGCTGTCGCAGGCGGGCTACCACCTCGTGAGAACGTCCGTCGAGGTCTCCCTCGAGGGCCTTGGAGACAGGGAGTTCGACGCCGTCGGCGTCCAGCTTGAGTCCCGCGGCGGCGACTGCAGGATCATCGAGGTCAAGGGTGGCTCGGCCTCCCGGCGCGACCTTGCGCGTGAGGTGGAGAGGTTCGACGCGGCCGTAAGGGCCGTCAGGGAGAACCGGTCAACTTTTGCGGACGCGCTTGGCTGGCCCGAGGAGATCAGGACCGTATCGGGAGTGTTCATAGCCATGGCCAGGTCCGCGGACATCCCCGAACCGCCGGGGCAGATGGATGTCAAGGTCTGGGACCTCGATAGATTCATGGAGGAGCTACGCGGGGCGGGGATTCCCGGGAGCCGCATCGACATGCTCGAGCAGTCCCTGGAGGTCTGGGAGGTCGAAGGCGTGGACCTTTAGCAGGTCGGGCCTGCCCGGCAGATCTCATGGGCAGGGATTGCGTCCGCATGCGCCTGTTCAACCCTGGAGATACGAACGCGATCACCACTCCGAGGACCTGCAAGAGACCAGAGTGATTCCAGGCCGACCCGGGGCGGGGAATCGGCTAGCCACCAAAGGCCGCCCCGGCCCTGCGCCGGTCCGGTATCGGAGTTTCCCTGAGTCGTCATGGCGACATGCACTGAAGTCCGCACCATTCCTGTCCGTACTTATCGCTGCCACTGCCGGCGGCCTGCTCGAGCCCTTCGTCAGCCACCAACGCATACGGTGGACAGAACCATCTTCGAGCCTTGGCTCGGGGGCCTGTGATTCCCTAGCACCACGATCCCCACCTAGGATTCGAGCCCCTCGTATGGGGTCTCGACGAACTCCATGAGGGCTGGTGCGGGGTAAATCCCCCTGCTGAGATGGTCCGACTTCCAGCAGACACAAGACGGGAACGGCTACTGGCCAAGCTATTGGCGCAAGGCATGGCGAGACAGCGAGACAAACATCTCCATGCCTTCTAGAAGAGAGGTTTTATGCTTGACGTGGCTAAGAAGCACCACGTACTCCACACCCTCGCTTTCGATACGCTCGTCTCTCTGTTCCATCGCAAGCATCCACGGACTGCCGCTCATCGTTAGGTCGGCAAGCCTATCCAGGTACTCCACCGCGAACGCAACGAACAGATAAGCAGAATCTTCATTGCACTCTGGAATCACCACCACGAGTCCCCGCGCTTGCCCGGCAAAACCAAGGTCTTCGATTCCAACAGCACGCCGCGTTCCCACCATCCAGCCGCAATAGAGCCAGCCAACGCGGTCTCTGTTCCGCTCAATCCTCTCGCGGAACCAAGCAGCTACAGTAGCCGCGAGCACTGGCACCAAGAGTGACGGACCGACGATTCTGGGATCATCGACACCACAAAGCACCAGTGAGAGAGAAGGGGTTACCCCTACGAGCCCGGCGATAAGGACTATCCACACGGGGCCAAGTATCGCTCTACGTACAGCAGCGGCACGTCGTCGTAGCTCGCTCATACATCACCTCAGAGTTCGAGGGCGGGCTATCACAATGTCATCGGGTGGCGTGAGATCACCATTCCTCCAGTCTGGTGATGAACCCAACCTCGTCCGTCAAGGTGTCGGGAAGCAGGCTCCGTCTCAAGTGGCAATTACACGGACGCCTGACGAGGGTCGCGGTGTCGGCCAACTGCCTGGGACTTTGGTTTCCGCGGTCGGGGTGACGAGGGTGACGCGAAGGCACGGGTCGTCTCTCACGCACCTCATCGCTCCAGCGAAATAATACGCATCTACCCCCTTTGCTTGCAAAAACTCCGCAGCCTCTTCGGACTATCGTCGCGTGGCGCAGTAGACGATGGTGCCTTCATCCACAAGATCACCACCGTACACTTAAGCAAGTACCACCTTCGAGTTCTGGCTGGGAGGCCGACGTGCACGGCAACTAGCACCATCTTTGAGCTTTGGCTGGGAGGCTTGGGAGCGCCCGAATGATAGGACGCTGATCACGGTTGGACAGCGCGATTCCTATGTTCCGGGCCCGCCGCAACGCCAGAGATGGACATCTGGTCCGGATTCGTCGCATTGTCAAACGCCAGGAGCTATGTACCAGTAGAAGGAGAGATCGCCAGGACCTTTAGGCCACTTCGCCAGGTTGTTGACCACCCTGGGCGCCGGATTGGCGACCATTGCTGGAGCCTTGATGCAAGGAGCAGCGATGGCGTACAGGGAGGTGTCGAGAGTGGAGATAGCAGAGGTGGTTCGCCGCTGGCAGTCGGGTAACAGCCAGCGACAGATAGCGAGCGGGACGGGACTGTCGCGGGCGACAGTCCGCCGGTACATCGATGCTGCGATGGGAGCGGGTCTGACGCGCGACGGTCCGGCTGCAAGCGAAGACCAACTGAGCCGTCTGTGTGGGCTGAACGTGAGCAGTCCTCGGAAGGTCGAGGCACCGACCGAGGAGATGCTCGCCCCATGGGCCGACCAGGTCTACGAGTGGCTGACTGCCGATCGGATGCAGCTGACACGCATCCACGAGTTACTTGCGGACCGGAACTGCCGGGTCTCCTACACATCGTTGAGGAGGTTCATCCAGCGACGGGGCTGGCGGAGGCGAAGTCCAACGACGGTCCGGATGGGAGAGAGTGCGCCGGGCGAAGTGGCGGAGATGGACTTCGGTCGCCTGGGCCTGATGGACGACCCTGAGACCGGCCGCCGCCGCGTGGTCTGGGCCCTGATCATCGTCCTGAGGTACTCGCGGCACAGCTTCGTCTGGCCGACCTTCAGCCAGAAGCTCGTCGACGTGATTGACGGGTTGGAGGCTGCCTGGGCCTTCTTCGAGGGTGTGCCCAGGTACCTGGTGATCGACAACTTCCCTGCGGCGGTGGCCGGTCCCGATCGGCTCCATCCCCGCCTGACGCACGGCTTCCTGGAGTACTCCCAGCACCGGGGCTTCATCGCAGACCCCGCAAGGGTGCGCCATCCTCGCGACAAGCCGCGTGTGGAGCGCGGAGTGCCCTACATCCGGGAGCGGTTCTTCAAGGGGGGGACCTTCACCGACCTTGCGGACATGAGGTCTGGGGCCAAGCGGTGGTGCCTGGAGGTTGCTGGCCAGAGGGTGCACGGCACCACCCGCAAGCAACCCCTGGCCGTCTTCCGTCAGGAGGAGCTCAGCGCGCTCGGGGAATGGGACGGAGAGCCCTACGAGATGACCGACTGGCGCACTGCCAAGGTCCATCCCGACCACCATATAGCCTGCCAGTATGCCCTCTACTCAGTGCCGGCTGAGATATGTCCGCCCGGCCAGAAGGTGGAGGTGCGGCTCGGCAGCAAGCTGGTGCGCATCTACTACCGGGGCAGGCTGATCAAGGTCCACCCACGGAAGGACCGCGGCGGCAGGTCCACCGACCCTGACGACTACCCGTCCGAGTTGAGCGCCTACACCCTCAGAGCTCCTGATCGGATCAAGCTCAGGGCAGCTTCGCACGGACCGGCCGTGGCGGCCTATGCCGAGCGTCTCTTCGAAGGCCCGCTGCCTTGGGCCAGGCTCAGGCAGGGACACAAGCTCCTACAGTTGGGAGAACGCTACTCCTCTGAACGTCTCGACGACGCCTGCCGCAAGGCCCTCTCAGTAGACCTGATCGACGTGGGCCGTCTCGAGCGCATCCTCGTGGAGGCCCTGGAGCAGGAGACAGCGGAGACAGAGCCTCCCCCGATGCCCCCGGGTCGGTTCGCCAGGTCCGGGTCCGTCTTCGCTCATGCCAACGGCATCGCCGCTCAACCAGCACAAGGAGAATGACCATGACCACCGCCACCGAACTGACGCCGCTGCTCAAGCGCCTCAAGCTCGGAGCCATGCTCAACACGCTGCCCGAGAGGATCGCTCTCGCACGCAGAGAGGAGCTCGACTACGCATCCTTCCTGCAGGTGATCCTCACCGACGAGGTCAACCGCAGGGACCACAGGCGGCTGGAGCTCCGACTCCAGCAAGCCGGCTTCGATCAGGTCTGCCGCCTCGAAGACTTCGACTGGTCGGCATCCATCACGTTCGACCGCCGGCTCCTCGACGCCGCCTTCTCACTCCAGTTCCTACCGCGCAACGAGCACGTCCTGCTCGTCGGCCCGGTAGGCGTCGGCAAGAGCTTCCTCGCACAGGCTCTCGGCTATGCAGCCGTCCGGGCGGGACACTCCGTCCGCTTCATACGCGCAGACGACTTCTTCAGGGCCATGGCCCAGGCCAGGGTGGACCACTCCACCGACAAGACCTTCCGGTCCTTCCTTTCCCCGGACCTGCTCATCCTCGACGACCTCGGTCTCCACAGGCTGACTCAGCAGCAGTCGATAGACCTGTACGAGCTGGTCATCGCCAGGCACCGCACATCCAGCTTCGTCGTCACATCCAACAGGGCCGTCGACGAGTGGCTCGGACTCTTCGACGATCCCATCCTGGGCAACAGCGCCCTCGACCGGCTCGCCAACGCCAGCTACCAGATCGTCATCGAGGGCGACAGCTACCGGCAACGTCTGTCACCCCACAGGGCGCTGCTCGATAGAGAGGAGGTGGTTGACCCTCAAACGCCGCAGTGATAATAGTCCGCATACCGGTCCGCAGGGTGACTCAATGATCCTGGCGACGACTGGTACAAAGGTCCTGGCGAACGACACGCATCGGTTTGGGACGTGCCTCATAAAAGAGATGTGACCATCGTCCTGGGACCATGCAGTAGAAAAGTCTAGACCCTCCCTCTCTGTCAGCCTGAGCTTGTCAGTGCCGTCCAGCTTAGACATCTCAATTTCAACATATCGATCATCATCACCCACGTACCTGTATTTTGAGTATGCGATACGAGAACCGTCCGGAGCCAAACTTGGCGAATGTTCTAGAGTGTATTCTCCATCGCCGTCGCTAATCGACAGCAAGCTATGTCCATCCATGCCTGCAACGTAGATTTCGAACTTCGGCGACCTGTATCCGAGGCCGGTTCCAACTCCAAACACTATGCTGGAGTCATCCGGAGTCCATTGTGGAGTAAACTGCGGATATGTTCGCTGTACGGTCACTTCTTCCAGACTTAGGTTTCCGTGGTGCCCAAAGGACAGGCAACCCAATCTCGGAAGAATGAGCCCTGCCGAGAATAGGTACGTTGCTACCGCAAGCAAGAATACAAACAACAGGAGCAACAGCCCCCACAGAATCCATCGCTTCTTGACCCTCGAGACTCTCATGGGCGGGACTCTGGATTGTACACGCCATAGATGGCCATCACATCAAATGGATGTGGTGAACAATCAGGCTCTGAGAACGCAGATGTGACTCCTGGATGGTAGCGCGACACGATGCTGTCGTAGTTCATTACAGCGTCTGGAATGGTTGGGTGAGAAGCCTCGTAGGGTTGACCTTGCCTGAACACCAGGTCAAAGTAGCTGAAGTTCGACAAACCCAGCGCATGCCCTGCCTCATGCACGGCTGTTGCGTACGCGAGAGACTCACCATCATTGTCATCAGGGTGAGGCCCGCTGTTGCTTAGACAAGTATTGAATTTCACATCACCTGGAATGATTGGACCCTTACGGAACGCACCTTCCTTGAAAGTTACATCGACGCTCTGGAGTTCGTTGCCACCAGCCCATCGAGGAGAAAGGGAGGCAGTCGTTATGATGTCTCTAAGAATGGCGGCATCACCGCTTAGCTCAAAACTGACTCGATCGTAGCGGGCCCTATAGACTAAGTCCTGGATGCCGTCGCCTTCTATCATATCCGTATAAGGAATCATGAAATTGGCGAAACGGATGAAGGATACTTCGCAGGTGGTCGCAGAGATATCGCAAGCGGTGTCAAGACCGCTATACTCGTAGAAGGACGTAACGCAGGCGGACGCGTTCTGATCAAGAATACATGACTTGAACACATCGGATTTCACCTCAAGAGATTGATAGACGGCCTGTTCGCCTCCAAAGTCCCAATCGCAGATGGTTCATAGAGACGGTCCGCGGTCGGGCTCACTCCGTATTCACCGTTATTTCAGCGGGGTCGTCCTCGTCGGTGACGTTGATGATCACCTGTATGCTGTCCATTGCGCCGAACGGGTCGGTGGCAGTCACAACCACCGAGTAGGTGCTCCTAACCTCGAAGTTCAGGGGGGTCTCGGTCTTAAGCTGGCCGTCCCTCCTCCCAATCCGGAAGAACTCAGCATCGGGGCCATACAGGTTGTAGATCAGCAGATCGTTATCGTCGTCAATGGCGCTGACCGGAGCCCCGATGCTCCGCCCTGCCTCAGGGTTGTCGCCAATGTCCTCCGCCACCTCCCGGATCGCACTGTCGGACTGGTCGCCCTCGGTGGTGTAGTCCTGGTCTGGGAACACGGGCGCGGCGTTGACGAACCCGCCATCCGACTCCGGAGCAGCGCCGAAAGACCCGTGCCGCCCTACCGGGACTTCGGAAACGCCGCATGCCCGATCGCCTGCGACTGCCGACACCACACATGTCAAAGACGGCGAGGCATTGCGAGGGTTCGGTATGTTGTCGGTGTAGAACGCCGTCGCCCGCAGGCACCTGCCCACATCATCCAGTTTCGGGATGTAGACAGCAGACTCCGCTCCGGCTATCACGGTCCAGAGTGTCCCTGTTTCGTCCCGGCACCCGCTGTCGCTTCCCGCACCTATGACCTCGTCGGACCATGCCCATTCCCACTTCCTGATGGTCACGCCGCCGTCGTCGTCGCTGGCCGCGGCAAGGATCTCGATTCCCACCTCAGGCTGCCTCTGGGACAGGAACACCGCTCCGGGGTCTTCCCCGTCCACCACGTCGATGGCTACATCCAGGGCCGCCGACAGTTCGCGGCCATCGTCGCCCGAGTGGGCCACGATGGTAATCGAGTACGAGCTCTGATCCTCGAAATCAGGCTCGTGGCCCTCCTTGAAGGCCAGCACGCCATCGCTGTTGAACTCAAAGGCATCGCCATCCTCGCCCGACACCGTGTAGGTGTAGACGGTGTCGTTATAGCCGTCAGGACCGGTGTCCCCGTCCTGGTCGGTGACAGCGTAGGTGTCCGCGTTAATGGCGTCTCCGTTGTGCCCGACCGTGATGTCCGGGACGACCGGCAAGCCCGCTTTCTCTACTACACTCAGCAACGTCGGAGCAGCGTAAGGGAAGGCTGGGGGCTCGTTCACCTCGGTGGTCGTGACGATGACATTCACCACGGCCGACGCCGTCGACGGGTCGCTCGCCCTCACGCGCAGGACGTATTCGCTGTTGCCAGCGTTGTCCGCTTCCTCATCACCAGGCAGGGCGGGGAGACCGCTGAGGTTTGTCGAGTCCTCGTCTTCCCGCTCACCAGCGTCGTCTTCGGTCGCACCTGGATCAGCTCCCAGCCTCTTGCTAGCTCTGATCTGGCCGGTGAGGCTGTCGATGGTGAAGCGCGCACGGCCGTCGTCATCCTCTAGGTCGGGAGTGTCCAGAAGCTCGTAGAACAGGATGTCCTGGTCGGCGTCCGTCGCCGAAACCGGTTCGCCTATGGGCATGGCCACGGCCGTGTTCTCGGGCACCGACCGGGCGACGTCGATGTAGGAGGTAGACTCATCGTCGTCCTGGCCGGCGAAGGAGGGGGCCGCATTGAACAGGGTCGTCAGCTCCACACGTCTGAGTGTCACAGCCGAAGCGGTCTTGCCGGCGCCGAACCTGTCGGAGTAGGTGACAGTCGCGCGCAGGTACATATCCACGTCGCTCGAGGTCGGCCTCCGCTGAGGCTCCGTAGCTCCCTCAATGCTCGTCCACGTCCTTCCGTTCTCGGACCTCGCCCATTCCCAACTCTCGTCCTCCACCATGTCATCTTCGTCCTCCAGGACGGCCGATAGCAGCCTGCCGACCTGCGGCTGCGGCCTGTCTATGCTCGTCACCCCAGCCTCGTCCACGTCCGTCACCGTCACGGTCACGCTGCGCGTGCCGCCGGCGGCTTCGACGGTCACCCGGTAGCTGTTCCTCGCCGACAGCAACAGGTCGTCATCTGCCGCAGACTGGGGGTCCTCGTAGTTGGGTGGCTGCCTGAAGCGAAGCACGCCGTCGTCAATAGTGAACAGATCCTTGTCATTGTCATTCCCAGGCAGGGACCACCTGATGACATGTCCGGCCTCGTCGAAGGCCGTGTAGGAGGCCACCGGCTCCGTACTGTTCTCGGGGTACCGTACCGAGCGGGGTCCGGTTATGAATACCGGGTCGTGGACGTTGGTGACGTTGATGGTCACCTGTATGCTGTCCGAGGCTCCCGAGGGATCGGTGGCGGTCACCACCACGTTGTAGCTGTTCCTGGCCTCGTAGTTCAGGGAAGCCTTCGTCATGAGCTGGCCGGTGGTTCTCGATATGTCGAAGGAAGAAGCGTCCGCGCCGTCCAGGGTGTAGATCAGCAGCTTGTCGTCATCGTCAATGGCGCTGACCTCGGTGCCGATGCCCACCCCCGCATCCGTGTTCTCAGGCACCCTCCGGCTCGTCCTGTCAGACTGGTCTCCCGGCGAGTTCAGGTCCTGGTCGACGAACCTCGGTGCGGCGTTGGCAGGTCTTCTGCCCTGGGTTGGAGCTTCCACCACTCCGGTAACCCGATGAGGGGGATCACCCGGGCTCTCTATGTCGTCTGTGTAGGTCACCGTCGCCCTGAGACACCTGCCCACGTCGGCCAGCGTAGGGGTGTAGGCCGGCGACGAGGCCTCGGCTATCGTGGTCCAGCCGCCCACTACAAGGACGTTGGAGTCGTCAGGGTCGGCCCGGCACTCGGCTGACCGATTTCCCTCCTCATCCACCGTGACCTCAGCCGATCGCTCCCACATCCACCTGTCGATCCTCACGCCGCCATCGGGGTCGCTGAGAGCGGCGTGTATCTCTCTGCCCTCCTGCGGCTGCCTCTGGGACAGGGGCACTTCTCCCGGGTCTTCCGTATCCACCACCTCGATGGTCAGGTCCAGGGAGGCCGACCGACCGCCGGAGCGGGCCGTGATGGTCATCGAGTACGAGTTCTGCTCTTCGAAGTCGGGCTCGTGGTCAGCCTTGAAGGTCAGGATGCCGCTGACAAATCCAAGGACCTCGCGGTCGTCGCCGGTCACCGAGTATGAAACGGTGGTGACCGGACCATCTTGGTCAGTTACCTCGAAGGTATCGGCATCCACCTGGCTGTCGCCGTCCCCGAACGTGAGGACCGGCGGGTCCTCGTTCTCCCTGACCTTGAGCAGAGTCGGCACATTCTCATCGAAGGCCGGCGGCTCGTTCTCGTTGGTCACCGTAACGGTGACGTTCACTGTGGCCGAGGCGGTGGACGGGTCGCTCGCCCTCACCCGCAGGACATACTCGTTGTTGTCTGCTTCCCCGGCATCCTCGCCTACAGGCAACTCGGGGCTCCCTGGCAGGGACGTCGCCTCGTCCTCGCGCTCGCCGTCGTCCGCACCCAGCACCTTGGCTACCCTTATCTGGCTGGACGCGCTGTCGATGGTGAACAGCGCAACACCATCGCTATCCTCAAGGTCGGGTGTGTCCAGCAACTCATAGAACAGGAGGTCCTCGTCCTCGTCCGTCGCCAACACCCGCCGGCCTATGGCCCTGCCCACGGCCGTGTTTTCGCGGACGCTCAGGGTCACCGTCGTAACTTCATCCCCACGCAGGTTCACGAAACGGGGAGCGGCATTGGACAGGGTTCTCGCCTCCACGCGCCTGGAACTCACCGCCGAGGCTGTCTTGCCAGCGCCGAACTTGTCGGAGTAGGTGACCGTCGCGCGAAGGTACAAGCCCTCGTCCGCCTCCTCCGGGCTCCGCCGCGGCGACGTCGCTCCCACTATGTCAGCCCAGATCGCGCGGTCTTCCGACCTCGACCACTGCCAGGTCTGGCCCGACACCCCCTCGTCCTCGTCCGACATGCTGGCCTCGAGCGGCCGGGACACCTGCGGCTGCCGCCTGTCTATACTCGCTGTCCCGGCTTCGTCAACGTCCGTGACCCTCACGGCTACGTCGTGTGTGCCGCCGCCGGCCCTGACGGTCACGCTGTACAGGTTCCGTTCGGCCAGCGACACGCCCGACGTGGCAGACAGCGGGGCTTCGTAGTTTGGGGGTTCCCTGAAGGCCAGCACGCCGTCGTCGATCGTGAACAGGTCGTCGTCGGGACCGCCCAGGGTCCACGCGATGTCGTCCCCGTCCTGGTCGTATGCGAGGAATTTGGCGACCGGCGCCGCTCTGTTTTCGGCGAAGTCTATTGAGGAGTCGGCTGCTTGCGCATATGCCGGATGACCTAGGGGATCATCCAGAGCCATTGTCCCGAGTAGTATGACGACGAGTGCGACAACCAACGCCACGAACCGGGAATCCGCCGATGGGATAGTCCCCAGGATCCAATGACAAGCAGGGCGGATTGGCGGTTTCAAGGACAGCAAACTGCTGGCCTCAAGACGGTCCCGTCGCGTACTTGGTCAAGTCGAGGTATTGCCACCCCGGGTAACTGTGCTACTGCGAGCGTGGCGACTGCTGCTAAGGTTGCTGCGACTGCTGCCCGTAGGTTGGTCCCCATCCTATTTCTTCCTAGCGGTTGAATCCGCCCCCGTCCACAACGAGTTGAGAATCCCGCTTCGCCTCGACTAGCGATGGTGGACGCCACCCCGTTACTCGGTCGGCTGGCTTCAATTATATGGGGCACATATTAAGTTGCCGTTAGAAAAGCAGGACCTTGAAGCCAATTTCTGTTAATGTGGTGTAATTGACCCGCTTCAACCCCACCTTCACATCTGTCTCTGACGGGAGGCACACCCGATCCCGCCAGGCCCTAACAAGGTTGACGCACAGCTTCGGGCGGCCTGCCGTGCAGTGAATTGAAGCTATTTCGACCACCTCAGATAACCTGTATCCATGCCTTGTCAAACCGGTGTGCGACGAAGAGGGCCCCGCAGGCCGAACCGCGGTTGGAGCGTGAATGGAGAAGCCGACTGACTACAGGACAACGAGGCCCCTGCGAGGCCGGCTGTCTAGGTTGAGCGAAACCAGCGTGGGTGTCAGCCTGAGGGTCACGAGTGATGGACACCCGTTCACAAGCGGTAATGAGAGAGCCTCGAGCACCTGGCAGACTGGAGGCTCTTGCGACCTTCCGGGGCTCATCCAGCAGACGCAGTAGCTACGGAAAACTCAGGTATTCGTGGGCGGTGGAGCCGGGACTGTTCAAGCTAGGTCGCATTGGCAGACCCTAGCTTGTCCTTCAACCATGTGCCCAGATAGGAGTGAGGTCGCTGGAACAGGAGTGGCGCGCACCCCGGTGCATAATTGGAGCTAGACGAGATGGCGGAGCGGAGAAGTCTCGGCGATTCTCAATCAAGTTGTGGTAAGACGATAAGCGCGCGGAACTGCCTAACCGACTGGTAATTGGAACGATCGAATAGGAACCGGAGGGGCAGCCGGACCAGGACTAACTGCAACGCTCCCTCATCGCAAACGCTTGTTCGCTCGGCCATCCGGCAATACGGCAGGGTTCTGGTAGGGGGATTCATGTGTACCGCCTTGTAGGCCCACATGACAAGACTCTAACCCATCATTCGTGTCGACCAAGGTCCC
Organism: Dehalococcoidia bacterium; assembly: GCA_965116315.1. Taxonomy (GTDB): domain Bacteria; phylum Chloroflexota; class Dehalococcoidia; order Lucifugimonadales; family CAJWER01. The sequence continues at coordinate 1,804,538 of OZ220672.1, read as the reverse complement.
CCCAGCCAAAGTTCTTCGAGCTTTGGCTGGGGGGTGTAACCCTCGAGACTACCACCCCTCACGAGCAGTTCGAGCCTTTCGGCTGCACGTGTTCTCCCCGCAGACAGGACCACTGAGACTCTCAGAAACGGTAGTCAGCAATATCTTCCAGATGTGATTCTGCAGCCTGTGTGTCTGGCGGGATTCCCGCTCCCGCCGCAAAGACGTGCCAGGGCAGACGAGCGGACAGCCAGGGACCGCGTCTATGAAGAACCGGTGGTCCGTCTCATTGCCTATGGGATTTTCGGCATGAAGAATGTTGCCCAACCTGCCGTTGATCTTCAACAGCCCATAAGTCCGGTCCGATGACTCCGCCTTGAGTCGCTGGCCAGTTGGGTGGCAGGTCAACGTGGTGCTCAAATAGTCTCACTGATTCTCGATGGAACTGTGGTAACAGATGTGGTAACATTTGACGATTAGACCCTATATCATAGCTAAGCCGAGTCCCCCTATCTCCACTCCTGTGGTAACGAGTGTGGGAATAACTGCCGATATCGTATCTAGAACGTAGTTAGTTCTATTCCCGCTTACTCCATCATGTGGTAACAATTGTGGGAATCGGCATCACAGGCGTTCGATTCCCCTAGACGGACTAGAACACAGCCTAGTCGCATCAAGTCGAACAGGCGATCCTGGAGCGACGGACGTAGTGCCGATCTCACCCCTCGGCTACCGTCCTAGACTCTATCCATGTCGAAATGGCGCCTCCTTCCATCTGACGCTCTTGAAGGCGACTCTAAACCTGAGGGAACCTTCAATCACGCATCAACCTGTAGATCGAGGGGCGGCTTTGTCCTTTACGCTGCTTAACCTCTCAACCAGACTCCGGATTCTTGCGATCCGTGGCGCATTAACGCGCCTGATGTATAGTCTTGGAGGATGGGAGAGACCCTCCCACCCGTCCCTCGACACGCCCCCCGGATCAATCAACTCCCACTCGCCTCAGAGCTGCCCACGGTCAGGACCGTAATCACCGGAGGATCGTCCTCGTCGGTGACCTCGATGGTGACCGTGATGCTGTCGGCGGCACCGAACGGGTCGGTGGCGGTCGCAACGACGGTGTAGATGTTCCTGGCCTCGTAGTTCAGGGGAGCCTTGACCTTCAGCTGGCCGGTGTTCCTCGAAATGCTGAAGGATGCCCGATCGGCGCCGCCCAGGGTGTAGATCAGCAGGTCGCCGTCATCGTCGACTGCGCTGACCGGCGACCCTATGTTCCGCCCCGCCTCCGTGTTTTCGGGAACCGTCCGGCTCGTCTCATCCGACTGGTCTCCCTCGGTGACGTGGTCCTGGTCCGGGAATGCGGGAGCGGCATTGACGAAGCCGCCTTCCTGCTCATCAGGCTCAACAACCCCGTGCCTTCCCACCGGGATCTCCGTCACCCCCGTCGCCTGCTGGTCCTCGCCCAGGTTATCCGAGTAGGCGGCCGTTGCCCGCAGGCACCTGCCGAAGTCGGCCGCCCTGGGGGCGTAGACCGCCGAGGAGACTCCGGTTATCGCGGTCCAGTCTACCTCTGGCAAGTCCTGGCACGTGTTGACCACGGCGGGCCATGGGCGTACCGAATTGCGAACTTTCCGCTGGGAGGCCGAATATTAGGCCGTCAAATTCGGAACTTGGAACTCTCGTTTTGGTCTCCAAGTTATAGGCGAAGATTCTGTAGCCGGTGGGGTCCGACACCCACATGGTTACCCCATCAGACCAGATGCCCCACGGTCTATTGTTTCCGGCTGCCGCCAATGCGTTGAAATCCTCAGCCGGGTTGCGGGCCAAGGCATTGCCAGCAGGGGCAGCGATGCCGGAGGTGGATGGCGTTGCACTGGTACCCAGCGGCAAGTCGTAGGCATATATCTTGCGGCCAAGGGAATCGGAGACCCAAAGGGTTGACCCGTCTGACCAGACCTCCCAAGGGTACTCGTTTCCGCCAGAACGCAGGTCTTTTCCCGGGACTCGTGTCTTGGTCGCCAGGTCGTAGGCGTAGACGTTGCCATCCGGAAGGCTGACTACCCACATCGTCACGCCATCAGACCACAGGCCCCTTGGACCATCTCCAGTATTGGAGCCCGCGGGCACAAGGGAGTCGAACTCCCTATCTAAAGCACGGAACTTAGTCGTCATGTCATATGCGTAGATCCTGTTGTCAGCCTGATCCGCCACCCACATTGTCATTCCGTCGGACCAGATGCCCTCCGGTTCGTTGTTTCCGGCATTACTCAGAGTATTGAAATCCTTGCCCGGAGCCCGTTCCCCAGTAACCATGTCGTACGCAAAGATCTTGTCGCCCCTCCAGTCGGCGACCCACATCGTAGTTCCATCTGACCAAATGCCTCTTAGTTCGCCCCTCACGTCACCAAGCTCTTTATCCGAAGCTCGTTCCTTGGTCGACATGTCGTAAGCATAGATCCTGTGGTCATCGTTATCTGCAACCCACATAGTTGTGCCGTCCGACCAAAGTCCAAACTTGCCACCAACTAGCTCGAAGTCCTCCGCAGGAACACGGGCGAATGGCGTGGGGCCAGGCACGACTCCGACGGCAGAGATAGCCGGCATGTTGTAGGCGTATATCTTCTCATTTATGTATCCGTCCACCACCCACATGGTGGTTCCGTCTGACCAGATTCCCTTCAGATGATCACTTGATAGGCTGTCGAACTCATTTTCAGGAACAGGTTTCTTGCTCACCATGCCGTAGGCGCGTATCTGACCGTCCCCAAGACGCGCAAGATGACTCCCAAGCCACATCGTCACACCGTCGGACCAGATGCCCCTCGGGTAGTTATTCTCGGCAAGCCATAGGTCATTGAATTCTCTATCCGCAAGACGCTCCTTCGTGATCATGTCATAGGCATAGATCTTCCGGTCTCTCTGGTCTGCAACCCACATCGTCGCACCGTCGGACCAAATGCCTTCCGGTTCGTTGTTTCCCGCAGCATTCAGAGTATCGAAGTCTCTACCCGGAACACGACCCCTAGTAACCATGTCGTACGCAAAGATCTTGTCGCTCGTCCAGTCGGCGACCCACAACGTAGTTCCGTCGGACCATATTCCTCTTGGGTCATCGTTGCCTGCCTGCCTCAGGGTGTCAAACTCACTGCTAGGGTCCCGCTCCTTCGTTGACATCACAAATGCGTAAATCTTGTCGTCAGCTTCATCTGAAACCCACATGGTTACCCCATCAGACCAGATGCCCCACGGTCTATTGTTTCCGGCTGCCGCCAATGCGTTGAAATCCTCAGCCGGGTTCCGGGCAAATGGCTCGCCGGCAGACTGCACCTGAGTGGTCTGGACAGTGTCATCCTCTTCGCCGCAGGGTTCCAGATTCAGCTTGTCCAGGTCGTGGTCGTCGACCTCAAACAGGGCAAGGGGGATGCAGCCGGTGAACTTGTTCAACCCCCCGGAGAGTTTCAGCTCCTCCAGATTGTGCAGGTCTGCCAGTGAATCTGGAATCTGCCCCTGCAACCGGTTGCCGCTCAGGTCAAGCACGTAGAGGTTGCGCAGATCGCTCAGGCTTGCCGGGATCCCCCCGGAGAGTCTGTTGTTGGCGAGGTACAACTCTTCAAGGCCGGATTGGGAGTTGCCCAACTCGCTCGGGATGGCCCCTGACAGATTGTTGTCGGTTAGGTACAGCGACCGTAGGTTGGTCAAATTGCCCAGGCTGGCAGGTATGGGACCTTCCAGGCTGCCGCATGCGTCCGGATTGTCCACGCTTGGCGCTTCGTTCTGCGTGATGAAGAGGGATTCGAGAAAGGTCAGGTTCCCAATGCTGGAAGGCAGTTCTCCCCTGAGGCAGTTCCATCGCAGCGTCAAAATCCAGACCCTGTCGGCGTCACCGGCGTGAACCCTAACGCCATGCCAGTCCCTCAGGGCTGAGTTTGGGTCTCCAACTAGCCAGGGATTCGTGCCAAGGTTGTCCCAGTTGGGGCCGCCCGTGGCGTTGTAGAGGGCAATGAGCGCGTCTCGGTCGGATCCACTAGGAGCGGGCTGCACCACTAGGGGCTCTGCCCCCTTACTCACAGTAACCCGTGCTGAGCCGCGAATTTCTCCAGCGCTGACAGTAATTGTGGCTTCACCTGGCGCGACACCCGTCACAATGCCCTCTTCAGAAACGGATGCTATTCCCGGAGCGCTGCTGGTCCACTCAAAGTCCTGGGTGTTCGCAGCCTTGCCTGATCCGGTGAATGCGGCGACTCTAAGCTCCTGAGTCTTTCCCACATCGAGGGTGATGCTTCCAGGACTGACCTGCACTGAGTCCAGACTCACTAGGGCCTTCAGCTCCTCCAGTGCCTTGTCTCGCTCCGACTCCGCGTGAGTGGAGAATAAATCATGGTCCCCGGGCCTGAACGTAATCCACGACTGTATCTCTTGAACGAATCCTTCGTCCGCCTTGTAGAAATTGTCGTAGGCCACATACTTGGCATAAGCAACGGCTTCCCTGAGGTCGGAACTGTGCGACGAATTGGTGAACGCCGCATTTACGAAAGAGGCAAGTGTTGCTATGCCGATCTGGTCCTGGCTTTCCTGTACGTCATCATATACGGCATCGGCAAAGATCGTTGAGAGCACGAAGAGCACGAACCCTGGACCTCCCAAGGCACTACCAGTGATTTTCACACCGAGGGAATGAGCCAGCGCCTTCTGGCCGACAAGGCTAAGCTTGTGCAGCAATCCCTTCTTTGCCGCGTATTTTTTCAATCCTTTAGCTGTCCATTCAGCCGCTTCGCGTAAGATCTCATCCTTATTGTTGACTATCTCAACCGCCATAGCCTCCCATTGCCCTTTGTCCATGAATGCAACTTCTGTTTGAGCTTCGAGAAGTGCATCCTCCCACACCTGACCCAGTGGTAATTTGTATAGCTCGACAAGGGTATTGGATGCCTGTTTCATATCGAGGGCCTGATTCACCAACATCGAAAAATACAGATCACCAAAAAGCAATGTGCCGGAAATGGACTGCCCTACAAATGCACCAGTCTCGTCAGCGGACTCGGGAATTTTGTCCATCACCCCAGACTTTAGCAGGCCGCTCTGCGTCATAGCTTCTCCACATGGCACCCTCAGTGGCTCACAAAAGTTATTGATGTATTCAACGATCTTTTTGGCATCATTGACGTTCTCAATCAGTCCCCTGATGGCGACATGCTGCTCTTCATGTTCCGACTCCAGAGCCTCCCTGAAGGCGATCTCCATTGCCAGGCGCTTGTACAATCCCTTGAGGGTCTCGTCGTCCCTGATCCCGCTATCGTCAGCGAAACCCAGTCCTACACCCGGTTCCAGAAGCCCCGACCCCCTTGGCATTCCCGTCCATACCCTATGTCCCGCTCTGGTCTCCGTGAGGGTGGTGTAGATGGGCATGGCGCCTTCCACATAGTGCATCACGTATTTGTCCAGGCAGGTGCGGTCGTTGGACGTATCGAAGTCGCGCGACAAGGTGTCCGCGTATTCGATTGCAACGCATACAACATAGTCGCCGGCCGGGAGGTCTTTTGGCGCCAGCCCGTCGAATGCGATTGCATACTGCTCCCCAGCTCCGACAACAGCCTCTTGGCCATGACCGTAATTGGTCGGGTTCACTCTCGTGACACTTCCATCAACGGCGCTAGTTAAGTATGCCACCAGATCAAAGGGGATACTCGGTTCGTCACCCAGGTTCTCCACCTCAAGGCCGATGCCGAACGTGTCTCCAACGTATATTGGTAACTGCAATATGCCTTCCGCTTTGAGCGCCAGGTCAACGCGATGCATGAACTGCCCTTCCCCCTCCACGTTGAGTAGGGCAGTCGGCGGCTCGAGGCCCGTCAGCTCAATATCCAGAACTATCGTCTCCCAGAATATCCTGCACTCAATCTGGTGCTCCCCGGGAATCTCCAGGGCGCTAGCTACACTTAGATGAAACTGCTCGCCCGTGCCAACTGTCGCAATTTCGCTCTTCGCTTCAGGCTGGTCGGGGAGGTCGACCGGGCCTGGGATATCCGGCTTCATATAGAGCTTGAAGTTCCCGGACGTCAGGCTCGTGCCCGTGGCAGTGACCGTGAAGCTCTCGCCGGCCTCCACTGTTCCAGGACTCACATCGCAGCTGGCGTCCACCTTGACCCATGCCCACGAGAAAATACTGAGGTTGGAAGTGGTGACGGCTATGGTCCGAGCTGACTCGTCTACGGTTCCCGGGATTGGCTCCCAGTCAATGGCTTCCTCGCTCCAGTGAAGGGCGTGGAGCGCCGACGTTTCCTTGCCGGTTTCCAGTTCGAATGGGATGTGAATTGTCACCGGCCGAGTGAGATCTACGTCTCCGATCGAGAAGTCAAAGGCGCGGCGGACTTCCAGGTCGCTCTCCGGCGGCTCCACTTCCGCCACGAACACGGTTGTCGACTCTGTCGTGGAGCCGGCGGGAATCTCGATTCGAGCCCCGCTCTCGTGGGTGACCGATGCGGCCTCTTCTGCCGGAAGCTCAATGGAGACCGGTTCACCTATTGTGACGGCCTGAGGTTCGGTATCTGATTCACCTGTGAAAAGGAAGATGACCACCCCGGTTACTACCAATAACGCTACGATGGACGAGGCAGCTAGAATAGCAATCTTTGGACTAATCCTGCCGGTCATTTACGTATCCCTTCGCTCCTGCAGCTTGCGTAGTTCGAGCGTTCAGCAGAGTTCCCGGGTAGAGTCTTGGCCCCGAACATATCCTGCTGGAGTGCCGCGAACAGTTCGTGGTCGGGCCTGTCGGAGAGCAACCCACCCAAGCCGTTGGCCTCGTCCCTCGTCAACTCCCGGTCGATGGCGGCCTGGCAGTACCCACGCAGGTTGGTCAAAGCCGCCAGGTCGCCGAGCTCCCCAGGTATCTCTCCGTACAACTCGTTATTGGTCAGGTACAGCCTCTGCAGTTTGGATAGACCGCCAAGCTCAGCGGGTATCTCGCCCGTCAGGTCGTTGTCGTGGAGACCCAGCCACACGAATGAGGACAGGCTGCCCAGCTCCATCGGTATCCCGCCGCCCAGGTCATTCCCCTGGGCCACCATGTGCGTGAGTCTTGACAGGCCGCCCAGAGCGCCTGGTATGGGGCCCGACAGGTCGTTTTCGTAGATATAGAGCCTCCGCATACGCGACAGGTCTCCCAGCTCTGTCGGAATCTGTCCGCTGAAGTTGTTCCGACCGAGGTTCAGCCAGTCGAGGTTCGCCATATCTCCGATCTCTGCCGGTATCGGGCCCGACAGGTCGTTGTCGGACACCCAGAGCCGAATGGCCCTCGTCAACTTGCCCAGCTCTGGGGGAAGCTGGCCGGTCAGGTCGTTGCTGTCGAGCCGCAGCTCTCTCAGTACGCTGAGGTCGCCCAGTTCGGCCGGTATGTGGCCGGTCAGGTCGTTGTTCTGAAGGTGCAGGAGAATGAGGTTCGACAGATCACCCAGCTCAGGCGGTATCGTCCCGGACAGGTCGTTGTCGTGTAGGTACAGCTCCTTCAGCGCTGTCAGACCTGAGAGCCCGCTGGGTAGCGTCCCGCCGAGTCCCAGGCCATTGAGGTAGAGCCTCGTCACCCGCCGAGGCGTTCCTTCCAGCGAATCGTCGCCTATCCCGCTCCACTCACTGATCGGGATATCAGACGACCAGTTCAGCTCAGCGTTGCCAGAGGCGCCCTCCAATGCATCCCTCGCTGCAAGCAGCGCCTCACAGTCTGACGCCAGTCCTGGGTTGTTCGCCGCGTCGGACACCGCGCCCCCCGCAGCACAGCCGCCGGTAGCTGTCTGCCTGGGTGCAACGGCGCCGAGCGAATCAGAGCGCCCGTCGGTAGTGGCTCCGTTAACGGGGCTAGCACAGATCCCCAGGCCCAGCTGGTCGGCGTCGCTGTTGCTCACTGCGGCCAGGCCCTCAGGCAGACACCCACTGAACCTGTTGCCAGCCAGCCTCAGCCTGCTCAGATTCTCCAAGTTGTCGAGGGACTGTGGGATCTGGCCCGACAGGTAGTTGTGGTTCAGCCACAGGTTGGTCAGCGCCGACAGGTCACCGAGCTCCTCCGGTAGCTCCCCGTACAGCTCGTTGTTGGTCAGGTACAGCCTCTGCAGCTTGGCTAGACTACCCAGCTCTGCAGGTATCTCGCCCGTCAGATCGTTGTCGTGGAGACCCAGCCACACCAGGTTCTCCAGGCTGCCCAGCTCGACGGGTATCTCGCCGCTCAGGTTGTTTGCCTGTGCCACTATGTGAGTGAGTCGCGACAGGCTGCCCAGAGCGACGGGTATTGGACCAGACAGGTCGTTCTCGTGGATGTAGAGCCGTCGCATCCGCGACAGGTTCCCCAGCTCAGCGGGAATATGTCCGCTGAGGTTGTTCCGGCCAAGGTTCAGCCAGTCGAGGCTTGCCATGTCTCCAAGCTCAGCCGGTATCGGGCCGGACAGGTCGTTGTCGGACACCCATAGCCGAGTCACCCTCGTCAGCTTGCCCAGCTGCGCCGGAAGCTGCCCGGTAAGGTCGTTGCTGTCGAGCCGCAGCTCTCTCAATACAGCAAGGTCGCCCAACTCCGCTGGTATGGGGCCGGTCAGATCGTTGTTCTGCAGGTGCACGTGAGTGAGGTTCGACAGCTCGCCCAGCTCAGGTGGGATCGGTCCCGACAGATCGTTGTCGTTCAGGTACAGCTCCTTCAGCTCCGTCAGACCTGACAACTCGCTGGGTATCGTTCCATCCATCCCGAACCCACCTAGATAGAGCTTGACGACCTGTGGCGGCGAGCCCTCCAGCGAGTCCTCTTCAATCCCGTCCCACTCGCTGATGGGGACATCTGCTGACCAGTTGAGCGCACTGCTGTCAGCCAGGGCATCGAGCAGCGTAAGGAGTGACTCGCAGACGGACACCAGGCCGGGGTTGTTTGCCGGATCAGACACTGCGCTGCCCGTGTCGCAGGTGCTCGCCGAGGTTGGCGTTCCGGTTACGGTTGCCGACCAGGGGCCGTCTCCCTCGGCGTTCACAGCCCGCAACTGCAAGTCGTACTCGGTGTCGGCCGTGAGACCGGTGAGCGTATACTCCAGGGCTCCGTCACCAGTCGTCCACACGTCCTCCTCCACGGTCCAGTTGGTGTCGACCGTCTCGTCGGCAGCGGTCTCGATGTAGCGCAGGTCATACGCGGTGATTTCTGAACCGCCGTCGCTGGCCGGCGCACTCCATGACAGGTCAATGCCGGGCAGAGCTCGGCCCGTTGCCGTCAATCCAGAAGGGACGCCTGGCAAGGTTGCCGTCGGGATGTCCTTCAGGAACTGCGAGAGACCGTCCATGGTTAGCGTGGCCCTTCCACCCGTTGCCTCATAGAAGTTGTAGCTTTCATCGTCTTCATCAGCACCGGAGTGGCTGAACGCTGCTATGCCTGCGCTAACCGCGTCCAACTGCCATTGGACGAGCGGGTGGTCCTTGTCAATGAGCAGGACAGCCGCCGCTCGGAAGTCCCGTTGAGACTGCGTGTGGTCAGGAGTCCGCTCTCCATGCTCCGCCACGATGTCTTCAATCGTATACGTCCTGATTCTGCTTGCGGTGAAGATACAGTCTCCATTGTCGGCTCTGACACACCTGCCGCTTTCTGTAAGTAAGTATTCCCCACCCTCCGCCACCCATAGGTCAGGGACCTCATCTGGCGATATGAATCCCGCCAAGTACAATTCAATAGGGCTATATGGTCTCCAGTTTGCGGCGACGCCGGCTGGAGCAATGACTCCAGCCGAATACCTGCCATCACCGTGGTCCACCAAATCCGCGATGTCAAACCCTCCGAGTTGTCCGTTGGCACTACTGAACCCCCAGTGCCCGTAGAAACTCGTAGGTGCTGCATAGTTTGCCCATCGATGCATCAGTTCATGCAGAGTTGGCCCCCGAGAGAAGGAGCCCACGTGTGCAAGTCGGATCACACCCTGAAGCGTTTTGTCCGACCCCAAACCCTTACCGATGCTAAAACTTGATAGGCCTATACCCCTTATGTTGTTCCTCACACCCGCATAGTAGTTCGTACTGTTGTACGAAGGTTCCGCAAAGCGATCTAGATTAGAGACGAAGAATAGAAAATCGAAGTCATCACTAAAATAGTCAAAGAAACCGCCCGCGTAGTTCGACACTGGGACGGGTGTCAAGTCGGCAAGGTCTTCTGCAACGGGCAGCACGAACACGTTGCCGCTGTAGACTTGCGGTCCTTCTCCCACTGAGTGGACTATTTCAAATCCAGTGCATTCGGGAAGATAGTAAAAGTACAGGTCGCTTCTTCGCAGGTTCGATAGCCGACGCACGAAATCCGGGATACACCCTGGTATCCGGTTACCCCCAAGGAACAATGTGTTCAACCTGGAGAGGTTCCCCAGCTCTGTTGGTATCAGCCCCATCAACCGGTTTGAATGCAGCCCTAACTCTTCCAGTTTAGACAGGTTTCCCAGCTCCACCGGTATCTCACCCTCCAACTGGTTGAAATTAAGCCAGAGCCGTCTAAGGTTGGTAAGATCTCCCAACTCTACTGGAATCTCGCCAGTCAACTGACTGTCTGACAGGCTCAAATGCTCCAGATTGGAGAGGCTACCCAGCTTCTTTGGTATCCTGCCCTTCAGTTCGTTGCCTCCAAGTTCCAAGCTGGTCAAGTTGCTGAGGTTGCCCAAACTCTCTGGTATCCCCCCTGTCAATGAGTTTACCGCAACGTTAAGAACGCGGAGACTGCGTAGGTTCTCCAATTCCGCCGGTATCTTTCCCGTCAACCGGTTCGAATCGAGCCTCAACTTTGTCAGATTAGAGAGACTTGTCAGTTCCTTTGGTATCTCACCCTCTAACTGGTTGAACCCAAGGCTAAGCTCCTGAAGGCTGGCGAGATCTCCCAGCTCCACTGGAATCTCGCCCGTCAACTGATTGTCCACCAGGCTCAATATGCGTAGCTTGGAGAGGTTGCCCAGTTTCTTTGGTATCTTTCCCTTCAGTGCGTTGCTTCCAAGTTCCAAGCTGACCAAGTTACTGAGGTTGCCCAAACCTTCTGGTATCCCCCCAGTCAATGTATTGACACCGAGGCTAAGCCAGCGAAGGTTGCGGAGGTTCCCCAACTCCGGCGGTATCTCTCCCACCAATTGGTTCCTTTCGAGCCAGAGCTGTTCCAGATTAGCGAGCTGGCTTAGTTCAGGCGGTATATCTCCGGTCAGCTGGTTGAATAGCAGGTATAATCTCCGCAGGTTTCTGAGGTTGCCCAATTCTGGCGGAATATTTCCAGTCAGTTGGTTTTGTGAGAGGCCCAACCAGTGTAGGTCGGAGAGTTTCCCCAACTCCGGCGGTATCTCACCGGTCAGGTTCTTCTTGAATAGATTCAACTGCGTGACGCGCTGCCTTGTTGGAGCGACCCAGACACCATCCCACTCGGTAATGGGAGTATCCGCCGACCAGTTGAGCGCGGCGGTCCCTGCAAGCTTGTCACGCGCCGCCAGTAGCGCCGCACAGTCGGACACGAGCCCCGGGTTGTTGGCAGGATCGGCCACCGCGCCACTTGTGATGCAGGCTTCCTCCGTCGCAAGGACGCTCCTGGAGGCGATCGCTGCCGCCACGCCCAAGAGAGCGATGATTATTCTGAGAGCGGTCAGTCTCCCAAGGTTCATTTCTTACACTCTCTTGGGGTAGTCTCTGTCTTCAGTTAGTCCTTCGGCGGCTCGGCGGTGAGGAATGAAGTTGCTGGCAGCCGCGCCGGAGCCATTCAACTCGCACCCTTCGCGGAATCGCCCGTTCTTCCGGGATCGCCTGGTTTGACTGTTCCTTGATGAACATGGACGTGACCTCCAGCTCGGGGCTCGCGAAGTCTGCTGCTTAGCACGTTCACGACAGAATAGCGCTAGTCGAGACTCAAAGTATGTGCATTCCGACAGCACGGCCCACTCTCCTCCACACTTCACAGCCTCCTCGAGGGCATATATTTGGCGCTCAGGGAGGGGTTCAGCCTTTCTCAAGAGTTCGAACAGGTCTCGAGTCCCAGTTGGTCGGCGTCGCTGTTGCGCACGGCTGCCAGGCCTGCGGGCAGGCACCCGGTGAACCTGTTGCCCGCCAACCTCAGCCTGCTCAGACTTGGGAGGTTGTCGAGGGACTGGGGGATCTGGCCTGACAGATAGTTGTGGTTCAGCCACAGGTTGGTCAGCGCCGACAGGTCTCCAAGCTCCTCCGGTATCTCCCCGTACAGCTCGTTGTTGGTCAGGTACAGCCTCTGGAGCTTGGCTAGACCGCCAAGCTCAGCGGGTATCTCGCCCGTCAGGTCGTTGTCGTGGAGACCCAGCCACACGAACGATGACAGGCTGCCCATCTCCATCGGTATCCCGCCTCCCAGGTCATTAGCCTGAGCCACAAGGTGAGTGAGTCTTGACATACTGCCCAGGGCGCCGGGTATGGGACCAGACAGGTCGTTCTCGTAGATATAGAGCCTCCGCATACGCGACAGGTCTCCCAGCTCTGTCGGAATCTGTCCGCTGAAGTTGTTCCGACCGAGGTTCAGCCAGTCGAGGTTCGCCATATCCCCGATCTCTGCCGGTATCGGGCCCGACAGGTCGTTGTCGGACACCCAGAGCCGAATGGCCCTCGTCAACTTGCCCAGCTCTGGGGGAAGCTGGCCGGTCAGGTCGTTGTTCTGAAGGTGCAGGAGAATGAGGTTCGACAGATCACCCAGCTCAGGCGGTATCGTCCCGGACAGGTCGTTGTCGTGTAGGTACAGCTCCTTCAGCGCTGTCAGACCTGAGAGCCCGCTGGGTAGCGTCCCGCCGAGTCCCAGGCCATTGAGGTAGAGCCTCGTCACCCGCCGAGGCGTTCCTTCCAGCGAATCGTCGCCTATCCCGCTCCACTCACTGATCGGGATATCAGACGACCAGTTCAGCTCAGCGTTGCCAGAGGCGCCCTCCAATGCATCCCTCGCTGCAAGCAGCGCCTCACAGTCTGACGCCAGTCCTGGGTTGTTCGCCGCGTCGGACACCGCGCCCCCCGCAGCACAGCCGCCGGTAGCTGTCTGCCTGGGTGCAACGGCGCCGAGCGAATCAGAGCGCCCGTCGGTAGTGGCTCCGTTAACGGGGCTAGCACAGATCCCCAGGCCCAGCTGGTCGGCGTCGCTGTTGCTCACTGCGGCCAGGCCCTCAGGCAGACACCCACTGAACCTGTTGCCAGCCAGCCTCAGCCTGCTCAGATTCTCCAAGTTGTCGAGGGACTGTGGGATCTGGCCCGACAGGTAGTTGTGGTTCAGCCACAGGTTGGTCAGCGCCGACAGGTCACCGAGCTCCTCCGGTAGCTCCCCGTACAGCTCGTTGTTGGTCAGGTACAGCCTCTGCAGCTTGGCTAGACTACCCAGCTCTGCAGGTATCTCGCCCGTCAGATCGTTGTCGTGGAGACCCAGCCACACCAGGTTCTCCAGGCTGCCCAGCTCGACGGGTATCTCGCCGCTCAGGTTGTTTGCCTGTGCCACTATGTGAGTGAGTCGCGACAGGCTGCCCAGAGCGACGGGTATTGGACCAGACAGGTCGTTCTCGTAGATGTAGAGCCGTCGCATCCGGGACAGGTTCCCAAGCTCTGCCGGAATATGTCCGCTGAGGTTGTTCCGGCCAAGGTTCAGCCAGTCGAGGCTTGCCATGTCCCCGAGCTCAGCCGGTATGGAGCCGGACAGGTCGTTGTCGGCCACCCAGAGGCGAGTAGCCCTGGTCAGCTTGCCCAACTCTGCGGGGAGCTGGCCGCTCAGGTCGTTGCTGTCGAGCCGCAGCTCTCTCAATACAGCAAGGTCGCCCAACTCCGCTGGTATGGGGCCGGTCAGATCGTTGTTCTGCAGGTGCAGGTGGGTGAGGTTCGACAACTCACCCAGCTCAGGTGGGATCGTCCCAGACAGGTCGTTGTCATGCAGGTACAGCTCCTTCAGCTCCGTCAGACCGGACAACTCACTGGGTAGAGCTCCGTCCAACCCGAACCCACCGAGGTAGAGCTTGACGACCTGTGGCGGCGAGCCCTCCAGCGAGTCCTCTTCAATCCCGTCCCACTCGCTGATGGGGACATCTGCTGACCAGTTGAGCGCACTGCTGTCAGCCATGGCATCGAGCAGCGTTAGCAGTGACTCGCATACGGACACCAGGCCGGTGTTGTTGCCCTGATCGGGTATTGCGCCTCCGCTTGAACAGTTACTGGTCCCAGCGGTTGCCGACCAGGGACCATCTCCGTTTGCGTTCACCGCCCGCACCTGCAGGTCGTACTCGGTATCGGCCGCCAGTCCGGTGAGCGTGTACTCCAGGGCCGCGCTACCCGTGGTCCACACATCCTCCACCACGGTCCAACTGGAGTCCTCACTCTCGTCGGACCCGGTCTCGATATAACGCAGGTCATATGCGGTAATGGCCGAGCCGCCGTCGCTCGCCGGCGCACTCCACTCCACCACGAGGGAGCCCTCCAGTGCGCCGGTCCCCACAGTCACGTCCTCGATACTTGGAGCTTCGGGCAGACCTTCGCAGAAGGCAAGGCCCAGCATGTCCAAGTCGTTGTTGGTTGTGTCTTGGAAGGGTAGCAACTCGCCCGGTATACATCCGGTGAGCTGATTGCTGGCGAGATAAAGGTCTGTCAATCCGGCAAGATTGCCCAGCTCGACCGGTATCTCCCCCGTCAACTGGTTGTCGTTGAGCCACAGTTCCTGCAAATTGGAGAGGTTCCCCAACTCCTTCGGTATCTCACCAGTCAACTGGTTCCTGTATAGAGCAAGGTATCGCAGATTGGAGAGGTTGCCCAACTCTGTTGGTATCTCACCTGTCAGCTGATTCGCCCCGAGTTCCAGCCCTTGCAGGTTGGAGAGGTTCGCCAACTCCGTCGGTATCTCCCCGGTCAGACGGTTGCTGTTGAGGCGCAGCGTTCGAAGGCTGGACAGGTTCGCCAACTCCACCGGTATCTCACCCATCAACTGGTTCACACTCAGGTGCAACGATCGCAGGCTGGAGAGGTTCCCCAGCACCGTAGGTATCTCGCCCGTCAACTGGTTCGCACTCAGGTCCAACGATTGCAGGTTGGGGAGGTTTCCCAACTCCGTAGGTATCTCGCCCGTCAACTGGTTCGCACGCAGGTCCAACGATTGCAGGTTGGGGAGATTCCCCAACTCCGTAGGTATCTCGCCGGTCAATCCTCTGCCGTCTAGACCCAACCCCGTGACGCGCTGCGGCGTTCCGCCTACAGTGACGCCCTCCCACTGGGTGATGGGAGTATTGGCCGACCAGTTCAGCGTGGCGGTCCCGGCCAGGGTGTCACGTGCCGCCAACAGCGCCCCACAATCGGACACCAGTCCGGGATTGTTGGCCGCGCCAAGCACCGCTCCATCGGTGGCGCACATGCTCGCACCGCAGAACGGAAGATCCAGCATGTCTAGGTCGTTATACTGCACCTCTCGCAATGCTGCGGGGATGCACCCGGTCAACTGATTGTCCCTTAGGTAAAGAAATCCTAGGTTGGATAGGTTCGCCAACTCCGCAGGTATCTCCCCCGTCAAGCGGTTGTCGTTGAGCCGCAGTCCTTGCAGGCTGGAGAGGTTCCCCAACTCAGTCGGTATCTGCCCAGTCAACTGGTTCTCGCTGAGAATTAAGAACTCCAAGCCTAAGAGGCTCCCCAACGCAGTGGGTATCTTCCCCGTCAACTGGTTCCGGGTGAGATACAGCCATTGCAATTTGGAGAGATTCCCTAACTCCGCCGGTAATTCCCCGGTCAACTGGTTCTTGCCAAGGCCTAGGCGTTCTAGGTTGGGGAGATTCCCCAGTTCAGTCGGAATCTCCCCAGTCAATTGGTTCTCACTGAGGTTAAGTTCTTCTAGATTGGAGAGGCTCCCCAATTCAGTAGGTATCTCCCCAGTCAACCGGTTGTCGTTGAGGTGGAGCCGTTGCAGATTGGAGAGCTTCCCCAGCTCCGCTGGTATCTCCCCGGTCAGTTGAGTGCCATTGAGGTACAGCGATTTCAATCTAGAGAGATCCCCTAACTCCGCTGGCAATTCCCCGGTCAGCTGGTTCTCGCCAAGGCCTAAGCGTTCTAAGTTGGAGAGACTCCACAATTCAGTAGGTATCTCCCCAGTTAATTGGTTTCTCCAGAGCGATAGTTCTTGCAGGTTAGAGAGGTTGCCCAACTCCGTTGGTATTGCCCCTGTCAATTGGTTGCTCCACAGGCCCAGCTCTCGAAGGTTGGCTAGGCTGCCAAGCTCGGTAGGTATCTCCCCGGTCAACCGATTGCCACCAAGGTGTAGGCGTTCTAGGTTGGTTGGCCCGCCCAGCTGCGGTGGAATCTCTCCAGTTAGCCGGTTGTTACTTAGGTATAGGTCCAGAAGGTCAATTAGTCCGCCCAGCTGCGATGGAATCTCTCCAGTTAGCCGGTTGGCATTGAGGTATAACATCTGCAGGTTGGTTAGCTTGCCTAGTGCCTCCGGTATTTCCCCGGTCAGCTCGTTGTGGCCGAGGGCAAGCACTTCCAAGTTGGAGAGGGTGCCTAACTCCATCGGGATCTCGCCGTTCAATCCCATGTTTTGCACACCTAGCGTCGTCACGCGCTGCGGCGTTCCGCCTACAGTGACGCCCTCCCACTGGGTGATGGGAGTATCGGCCGACCAGTTGAGCGTGGCGGTCCCTGCCAGGGTGTCGCGCGCCGCCAGCAGCGTTGCGCAGTCGGACACCAGTCCGGGATTGTTGGCCGGATCGGGCACCGCGCCCCCGCTGGCACAGTCGCCCGTACCTGTTGGCGTTCCAGTGGCGGTTGCCGACCATGGCCCGTCCCCTTCGCTGGTTACGGCCCGGACTTGCAGGTCATACCCCGTACCGGCGTTGAGTCCGGTAAGGGTGTACTCCAGGGCTCCGCTGCCCGTTGTCCACACATCCTCGACCACAGTCCAGTTGGAGTCGACCGTCTCGTCGGATGCGGTCTCGACATAGCGTAGGTCGTAGGCCGTGATGATCGACCCGCCGGTTTGGTTGGGAGCGTTCCACTCTACAAGAAGAGAGCTCACACCGCCCGTCACCGCCGCAATGTCGGGAGGCCCCGGCGCGGTCGCGTCGCCACAGTAGGGTAGGCTAAGCTGATCGAGGTCATTTGTCGGCACGTCCCGCAATCCCTGGGGGATACATCCAGTCAACTGATTCCCGCCGAGGGACAGGAACTCCAACTCGGAGAGGTTCCCTAACTCTGCGGGTATCTCCCCGGTCAACTGATTGTCGTGGAGCCAAAGTAAGTACAGGTTGGACAGGTTGCCAAGTTCAGCCGGTATCTCCCCGGTCAACCGGTTGGCCCAAAGGTTCAGTCTTACCAGGTTGGACAGGTTGCCAAGTTCAGCCGGTATCTCCCCGGTCAACCGATTGCCATTGAGAAGCAGGTCTTGCAGGTTGGAGAGATTCTCGAGCTCAGCCGGTATCTCCCCGGTCAACCGGTTGCTCCCAAGATACAGGTCTTGCAGTTCGGTGAGGTTCCCCAGCTCTGCCGGTAGCTCACCCGTCACCTGGTTTTGCCCGAGGTCTAGCCATTGCAGTCTTGGGAGGTTGCCCAACTCAATCGGTATCTCACCCGTCAGCTGGTTTCTGTCGAGGTATAGCCCAGTGACTCGTCCGTCCGCATCGTTGATAACGCCATGCCACTCCCTGATCGGGCGGTCGCTAAGCCAGCCGGAATTGTTCTCCCATTTCTCGCCGTTGGTGGACTTGTGAAGCTTGACCAACACCGCTCGATCTGCCTGCGAGTCAACAGGGGCGCAGCTGCTGCCCTGGGCGTAGGTGACCCCCTGGAACCATGCCTGGAATGCCTCATCTACTGGCGCGCACAGTCCACGGTTTCTGTAGAATTCGAACGTACTCAGCCTGGTCAGCCCAGTCCAAGCCTGGGGAAGAGCCCCGCTCAGCTGGTTATCAAAGAGCCACATCTGGTGTACCTTGGAGAGATTCCCCAGCTCAGGCGGTACCTCCCCGCTCAGCTTGTTTCCCCAGAGGGACAGATGGGTCAGATTGGAGAGGTTTCCCAACTCCGGCGGTATCTCCCCACTCAACTGGTTGCTGAAGAGGAACAGCTCTCGCAGGCTGGAGAGGTTTCCCAACTCCGGCGGTATGTCCCCACTCAACTGGTTGCCCAAGAGGAACAGCCCTCGCAGGCTGGAGAGATTGCCTAACTCCGCCGGTACCTCACCAGTCAATCCCATCCATCGTAAGCTTAACCGCGTTACGCGCTGGGGCGATTCGCCGAGTGTGACGCCGTTCCACCCTGTGATGGGAGTATTCGACGCCCAGTTCAACGTGGCGGTCCCAGCCAGCGCGTCACGCGCCGCCAGAAGGGCCGCACAGTCGGAGACCAGACCGGGATTGTTCCCAGCGTTGGGCACAGCTCCATCACTGGCGCAGGCGGCCTTCGATGCCAGGACGACGCTGGAGGCGAACGATGCCGAGCCAAAGAGAACGATTGCTATCCCTAGAGCGATCAGCCTCCCAAGTCTCATGTCGCATCCTCCTTCGGGTCCACGTCGACTCTTTGATCTAGTCCTTAGGCGGCTGGGTAAGGATGAACCTGCTTACAGCGGCGCCCCAGCCCTTCAGCTCGCGCCTGTCGCCGAATCCAAGCTTGTGGCATCCGGTACTCAACTGGTTGCTGATGGTCCTCTCGGACAGGCCCCGTTCTTCCGCGATCGCCTCAGGTGACTGCCCCTTTATGAACTTGGACATGACCTCCAGCTCGGACCCCGTGAGTCTGCCACCCAGTGCGGCCGCCCGGTCCTGTAACAGCTCTTGTATCGAACTGTCATCTGGCACCATCAGGCCAGTGAGTATCTCGTGAGCCACCCGAATCTTTGCTACCGCACGTCGTATCTCCGTCTGAATGTCCACGCGGCTGGAGTCCTCCAATGCTTGCCGATGCTCAAACTGCGGCCGTCGTCTGTTATGCACTATTCAGAGGCTCATGTCATCGGAAACGGGACTACAAAACCTTGTGCGCAAGTCCTATTGACGCTCCGACGTGATGAGTAGCAGAATCAGACCGCAGTGTCTGTGACAGGCGTGTCACATTCTGGCTTGCAATCGTGAATTCGGGCATCGAATATGGATGAGCTCTATAAGGACGACAGTGCGGCCATCCTCGTGGGCAGGCTAATCAGGTCCTACCGCGACGATGCCAGAAGCGACGGAAGACTGAGTCAGGAAGGTCTTCTCAACCTGATGGTCGAGCGGGGCGAGGAGTACGCAGCTGGCCTGGATCGCTCCAACATCAGTCGCTGGGAGAGCGGCGCGAGACTTGCGCCACGGGAATTCCTGGTCGCCCTAGGACGCACGCTCAACCTGCCCAAGCCAGAGGTGGACCGGATGCTCAGCCTGGCGGGCTATGAAACCCTGGGCGACGAGGAGGGCAGGGCCGCGATGCTGGCTGCGGCGCAGTCCATCGAGTCCCGCGTGGAGAGCCTCCAGCGTGAAGTCCGCAACCTGATAGACTCCGCGAGCCCGCCCGAGCCTCCAGTAGACGCGTACAGCGTTGCAAGAGACGCCCTGCGCCGGCTGGCCCTGCCCGGACTTTACGCACTGGTGGTGGGGTTCGTCCTCAACGCACTGGGCTTGAACGGAACACTGGCATTGCTGGCCTATGTCCTGGTCGCGTTCGCGATCGTGATCGGCCAAGGTGTCTTGCGGTGGATGAAGCCGGCCCGCGACCGCGCTGAGCATGACCACATAGTGGATCTGTTCTTCATATCGCTGTTCTTCACGTTGAACACATCCCTGTTGATGGGGACGCTCACCAAGACCGATCACTTCGGGTTCTACACGATAGAGGCCTTCACCAACACGCCGATGCCGTTCCTGCTTACGATTCTTTCACACCTAGCCATCTCGCTGGTCGCCTCGATTATGTTTAGTCTGTTGTGGAGGCGTCAGCAGGGGCGGGATCGCAGGCAGAGTGCATTCGAGCGTGCGGTCTGGACAACCCTGCCGCCTATACTGTTCACCTTTGTCAGCATCTCCGTGTTCACCAATCTGGGTACCTGGATTTCCTTCACGATCATATTCGTAGTTCTCTTCGGCGCCTTCACGGCCATCGTGGCCCTCAATGAACCTGGAACATCGCTGGGCGACGTGGACTTCGTGCTAAAGGCGGCGATTGTGGCAATGATGGCTCTGTGTTCGTCTGTCGCTGCAGTGGCACTTGCCGCCTATATGGACCCAGACACCGCTTTGGCCGCCGTCAGCATTCGCATTATCCCCCTGCGGGAGATGAGCGCTAGTGAACTCGGCTACACCGCTGAAGAGGGTGTCAAGTTGCTGCGGCTGGGTTCTCTGTGGATGTCTGTGGCGAATATTTCGTACTTGGTCACAGTGGTTGGCGGGTATTTGCTCGTGACGATCCGCCGGGCCGCTTCTTGACCAGGCATCGGCGCTAATCAGACCAGGACAGACAGCCGTGTCAGTAACTGTTCAGACTTAGTGTGACATGTACAGCCTTGCTCTTCGGCAGGACGAGAGTCCCCATCTCAAACTTCCTCCTCGGGGGGGGGGGAGGCCGAGCCGCATCCCCTCGACTCTGAACACTCACCCGTGTCACACTCTGGTTGTCTTCGTGAAAGCTGGCATAGAACATGGGCGATTTCCATCGAGACGACAGCGCGGCGATCCTGGTAGGAAGGCTAATCAAGTCCTATCGAGATGATGCCCGACGCAATGGGAGGCGGCTGAGCCAGGAAGGTCTTCTCGACCTAATGGTTGAACGTGGCGAGGAGTATGCAGCCGATCTGGACCGCTCCAGCGTCAGCCGTTGGGAGAGCGGCGCGAGGCTCGCGCCAAGGGAGTTCCTGGTCGCTTTCGGGCGCTCGTTGAGGGTGCCAGAGCCAGAGATGGACCGGATGTTGAGCCTGGCGGGATATGACGTTCTAGGCGACGAGGAGGGCCGGGCCGCAATTCTAGCCGCCGCACAGTCCGTCGAGCTCCAAGTGGAGAGCCTTCAGCGTGAAGTCCACAGCCTGATAGGCCCGGCGGGTACGTCTAGGCCCCCAGTAAACGTGTACGGCGTAGCAAGAGACGCCCTGCGGAAGGCGGCCCTGCCCGGAGCCTATGCCCTGCTGGGAGGACTCGGTCTACATGCCCTAGGAGCGAACCGAACACCGGCGCTGCTGGCCTACGTACTGGTCGGGTTCGCGATTGTGATCGGCCAGTGGGCAGTGAGGTCGCTGAGGCCGAACCGCGACAGCACTGAGCGTGACCACGTTGGGGATCTGTTCTTCACATCGTTGCTCTTCACGTTGAACGCATCCCTCCTGATAGGGGCGTTCGACAAGACGGACCACTTCGGGTTCTACACGATTGAGGCCATCACAAACACTCCAATGTCGTTCCTCTTGACGATTCTGTCACACCTCGCCCTATCGCTGGCTGCCTCTATCATGTTCAGTGTGTTGTGGACACGCCAGCATGGATTGATCCGCAGCAGCGCGTTCGAGCGCGCGGTATGGACGACGCTTCCACCTATACTGTTCGCGTATGTGAGCATCACGGTGTTCACCAATCTCGGTGCGTGGTTCTCCCTCATGGTCGTCTTTGGAATACTGTTAGGCGCGTTCACGACCATCGTGGCCCTCAATGAGCCGGGTGTGGCACTGGCAGAGGTTGGCCTTGTGCTCAAAGCTGCGGTTGCGGTAATAGGGCTTCTGTGTACGGTCGGCGCTGTTGGGTCATTGATCGCCTATTTGGACCCAAGCATGTTGATAGCCACCTTTGAGTTCCGCATCATCCCGCTGAGGGTAGTCAGCGTTGAGGAACTTGGCTACACCCCGGAAGAGAAAGTGAAACTCATGCGGATGGGCCATATATCGATGTATCTGGCGTACATACTCTATCTGGCCACCGTTGTCGGCGGATACCTGCTGATCACAATCCGCCGGGCCGCTTCGTAACCGAACCTCGCTGCCCACCCCCAACATGGTGAGATGCCGGACAGGCGGATGCGGTCAGGAAGCCATGCGGATGATGTCGTACATGTGGCGGTAGAGCCGGACAGCCTGCCCTAAACGCGTGAGTGGGCCCCCACCACTGGGGAGGACGTGATCGAAGGCCACGAACTCGGTGTATCGTACGTCAAGTCGGTCTTGCGTGGCCTTTACCAGTCGGCGAGACTCGGCAGACGGGACCAACTGGTCGTGGCGGTCATGCATTATCAGTAGGCGCGCGCGAAGACCCTCCAAGTGATTGGAGGGCGATATCTTGGCCAGATCTTCGTGGAAGCTCGGGGGCAGATTAGAGTAGAGCTTCTCCGCCTCTTGTGGCTCCACCCCGTCCAGCAGGCGGACGACCACGCTTCCAGACTGCGACAGAGCCGCCAATTCGACCTGGCTTGCCTCCTCTCCCTCGAGGTAATGGCGTCTCAGGACGGCCGCGTCTAGGGAGTCGCCTAGCGTCTCGATCAACTCGCTTGCCAGGACTCGAAATGTGAGAGGGTCCGGCTCCCAGTCAGCGCTTTCACCCTGGTACACGACCTCACGCGAGGCGGCCTGGAGCAAGAGCGATTCTGCATCGAAGAAGGGCCCGAAGGCATTTACGAAATGAACCCGGTCGCTAATCCTGGGATCGGCGGCCGCTACCAAGGCAAGAGAAGCGCCGACGCAGAACCCGCCCAGGCCGACGCGCTCCCGGTCCACGTAGGCAAGCTCCTCCAGGTATTGAAAGGCCCAGACCAGCTTTTCTGGCTCATCCGGGTCGATGTTTGCGTCCAGTCCCATTGAGGGAGACCAGTGAAACATCGCAACGTAGCCAACCCGAGCCAAAGCGTGGCCCAGATTGACGATGTTGGGGTCGTCCCGCCCGTTGTCGTTGGCGCCGAGGGACAGCAACACCGCCGCACGAGGCTTCCCATCAGCTATGTGGTATATGTCTGCCACGGCCTCTCCGCCTGGTGTCCGGTAGTGGACCTCCTGCCGCAAGGAGTCATCGGTGAACCAAGCTTGGGGCTTGATGGGTATCTCCAGTGTCTGCGAGACAAACAATGTAGTGTTCCACCCGGCCCGGCCCGGAGGGGTGAGGATGACGAACAGGATCAGTAGTGCGACTGCCACGGCCAAGGACCACAGCAGCCATAACGCCCCTTTCCGGAACATTCGCTTCGTGCGACTGCTTCCAGGCCTTGGGCTCATCAGACCTCCGGGCGCAGAGTTACTCTCTCCCATCCTCCAAGACTATACATCAGGCGCGTTAATGCGCCACGGATCCAAGAACCCGATGTCTAGCTGAGAGGTTGAGCTGAAAGACCTTGACATGATCAGGCGGGCTCGTGAGCAGACGGACCGTATCCCTTGCGCTAGCGGCGGTTGCGCTCCTGCTGACGTCGGCGCCGATGTCCGGGGGCGTGAGAGCCCAGCAGGAGCGCGGGAGCATCCCGGGCCTGACCCTTACCAGCGACAGCCCAAGCGAGCTGGTGATCTCCTGGTCCGATCCCGATCCGGCCTCTCGGACTACCCGATCGCCTGGGCACCGGCCTGAAACATATGAGCGGCGGCAGAGGAGCATGTCCTAGAGCGGACATGCTCGGCGAATACGCTTTGGCGCAGAGCCCGCGGCCTGCCGTTCCCCGGATGACTCGGCTAAGTCTCTGCTGTTTCACATGAGCTTGAAACCGTTCCCAAGGACTCCGCCATTTGTCAGGTCACGGGTGCTGGTTCTCGTCCTCACCGGCCTGCCGATCGCGAGAATGGTTCCAGGTCCGGGCCTGGCACATGCCCAGGGCGCCGGCTCCGAGATCGAGTACGCCGAGAACGGGACACGCCCCGTTGGAGTCTTCCACGCCTACGACCAGGACGGGGACCCGATCGAGTGGTCCCTGGGCGGTCCCGATGCGGCCCTGTTCACCATCGCCGGCGGAGTGCTGGCCTTCAGGGCCTCGCCGGACTACGAGGAGCCGCAGCCCGCCGCGGCGGGCGGTCCGCTCCGATCGAGGAACGTGTACAGGGTGACCATCGAGGCCAACGGCGGCGTCCATGACGTGGCGCCGACCGTCATGGACGTGGACGAAGCGGGCGCAGTGACCATTGACCGGCCTCAGCCGCAGGTGTCCCGGCCGCTCGTGGCGAGCCTGTCGGACGAGGACGAGGGGGTGTCCGGCCAGAGATGGCAGTGGGCGCGGTCGAAGGACCGGAGCGCGTGGACGGACATCTTCAGGGCCATGGCCCAGGCCAGGGTGGACCACTCCACTGACAAGGCCTTCCGGTCCTTCCTCACCCCGAACCTGCTCATCCTTGACGACCTCGGTCTTCACAGGCTGACTCAGCAGCAGTGCGTGGGTTGCCCATCTGCAAGCGTCAATGGCGGGTCTCGCCCTTGGCCACTCTGCGATTCGGGCCGTTCGGTGCCGTACTGTCCTTATTGCTGGCACCTACACCGCCGAGTAGCTGGTTTGGGTTATCACGTAGGAGGCACTCTACCGAACGGCCGGCCACTTGAGGGACTTGCATGGGCCCTCATGAGAGTCGGCTATTGGAGTTGCCTGGCCGGTTCTCCCAGTTGCGCGATGCGGCGGCCCAGCTTACCTTCGCTCTTGGCGATGTTGACCCATAGCTGAACGAGTAGATGGCTCGACGTGAAACGGGGGCGGTGCGATGCGGCATAATTCTTGGTGTACAGACAGGCTCGCGGCTTCTCAACAGAATAGTGGTAACAAATGTGGGAATATCAGCGAAATCGTGACATTTCGTAGCTAATCCAAGTCCCCCTATCTCCACCACCGCTTACGGTAGATACCGCCATCTTCGAGATGTCGCTCGGAAGCCTGTCAGCGCACCAAGAGCTCGCCATTCCCGTAGTGCGACGCATCGGACTTAGGGACCAAGGGAGCATCAAGCCGGGACTGCGTGGACGGTAGATGACACCGTGTTCGAGATGAGGCTTGGGGGACTGTGATCCCCTGACACGGCGATCTTCGCGGAGAAATCGAACCTCTTCGGACGGAACACATACATAAACCACGAAGACATGGGCTATGAGTGGTCATAGTCTTCGGGACCCCAGTGCTGTTCAAGCTCTTGGAATTCGTCTAGCTGCGGGGGGTAGTCGAGTAGCCGGGCTTGCTGCTGGTCGCCCGCTTCGTGGTGGTACACCTTGTACCCCAGTTTCAGAGCGAGATTCATATCTTCGATTCCGCGTCCTGTCTGCCCTAGACTTTCGTACAACCCACCACGCTCCCACAGCAATCTCGCGCGTTGCGACTCTTCAGGGCAATAGCGGAGTGCGGAATCATAATCTTCCACGGCACCGCCTGGGTTTCCAGAGCGCCTTTTTACTGTGGCTCTGTTAGCGTAGGCCACCCAATCCTCCGGGCTAATCTGGAGCCCGACCGTAAGTTGCTCCTCTGCGTTCTCGTAGTCACCTAAAGCTGCATGCGCTAGAGCCAGTTCAAAATGCCCTCGCGCACGTTCCCTGTCGTCGGTTCTCGTTGCTAGGTGGGACTTCCAGACGTCTAGCGTGCAATGTATGTCGAATGGCTTTGATGCGGCATTGTTTTGGGCCTGTCCCACGAAGTCGGGGAACAGGGAGTCAGCTGAGATGTTGTGAAGTAATCGCAATTCATCAAGGATGTCCTCCTTGGCCTGTCCTTTAACGATGATCCGCCGGAGAAGGGCAGGGACTATAAGGGCCGTTCCAAATACCAAGACGGACTGCTGCGAATCCGGCCTTGCGCCGTACGAGCCTGTGGGAGCCCAGTGTGAGAGTCTACCTTCGGGGTTCCGTTCGTCCGCCCTATAGAAGTAACTCAAGATGCCCTTTTCCCTGACGTCTTCTCCTTAACCTCTTCAGTGTGTTCTCGAGACAGGATATAAACCGCCCCGTCCTTGTCCGCACGCTCTGCACATGCAAACCAGAGGGCGACGAGAGGGTCGGTCGTAAAGTCGATCAGACCGGTCGCCGCTCCGAAGTGTTGCAACTGAACAAGAATGTCCAACTCGGTGCTCTGCCAAGGGAGCTCCGGGCACTTACCAACGAATTTCCTACATTCTTCCAGTAGGATGGCGAGGTATCCCGTTAGAGTATGTCCTATGGCCCCAGGGTCTGGAGGGCGGCCGGGACTATCCCGTAGGCGTCGTACTGCCGAGCAGTCTACATCCCAAGCGACATCGGCTTATCCACGATACAGGGGGCGAGGGGAATTGGCGCGTGTCAAGGAGGCTTTGTATTCTGAGGGCGTCGAGACAGTGACCATATCTTCTTCCTTCGCTGAGGCTACCAACTAACGAATAGGATTCACGCACCGCCAGTAATCGTGGCCGGCCCACTTCCGGTCGTCGTCATTTTGCATCTTGGTCCTCCCTCACTCCTCCGCCGCCTCCCCCTTCGCCATCCAGTAGCCCACCCTCGGCTCGGTGAAGATGTAGGTGGGGTTGGCCGCGTCGTCCCCCAGCTTGCGGCGCAGCTTCTTGACCACATCCCGCAGCAGCCAGCCCTCGCCCACCCGCTCCGGTCCCCACACCCGCTGGAGCATCAGGCTGTGGGTCAGCACCTTCGGGGCCTGCACCGCCAGCTGGTACAGCACCGCGTACTCCGTGTTCGTCAGGTCCACCGGCTCCCCGGATACCGACACCTGCCGCTCGGCGAAGTCGATGCTGAGGCTGCCCACCTCAAACGTCCCGGACAGCTCGCCCAAGAAGGGTTCCGCCCGCTTTCGCAGGGCTGCCCGGATACGGGCCGACAACTCCGTCGGCGAGAAGGGCTTGACCAGGTAGTCGGTGGCCCCCATGTCGAAGGCCCGTGCCACGATCTCGTCCTGGCCGTGCATCGACAGGAAGATCACCGGCACGTCGGCAGCTTTGCGGATGTCGTTCATCAGCTCAATGCCGTCGCTTCCCGGCAGCACCAGGTCCAGCAGCGCCAGGTGGGGTTTCTCCTCCGCCATGAGGCGGGGCACGTCGGCGGGGTCGCCGGTCACGATGGGCGCGTAGCCCGCCCTGGTGAGCACCTCCCGGACGTACCGGAGCGCCTGGGGGTCGTCGTCCACCGCCAGCACCCGCACCCGGCCCCGGGTTGCCCGCCGCGAACGCGCGCCGGTTGACGGAGCGGGAGCGATGAACGCGGGTTCCTCCACCGTGGGCAGCGTGAAGGTGAGCCTTGCCCCCAGGCCCGGCCCGTCGCTCTCGGCCCGGATGCGGCCCCCGTGGGCCTCCACTATCCCCTTGCAGATGGCCAGCCCCAGGCCCGACCCGTCAGTACCGGCCCCGCCAGCCGCGACGTTTGCCCGCGAGAACTTGCGGAACAGCTGCGGCAGCAGCTCCGCCGGTATGCCCCGTCCCCGGTCGGTGACGGACACCGCCACGTGAACCCCGTCCCGCACGGCGCTCACCAGGATGGACGACCCCTCCGGGGAGTAACCGGCGGCGTTGGAGAGCAGGTTGCCCAGCACCTGGACGACGCGCAGCTTGTCCGCCAGCACCAGCGGCAGGTCCTCCGCCAGCTCGATGTTCACGGGGTTCCCGGCGTCACCGGCCATGAACCTGCCCACAGCCTCATCCACCAGCAGGCGCAGCTCCGAGGGCTCCGGGTCCACCGGCAACGTGCCCGTCTCGATGCGGGCCACGTCCAGCAGGTCGCCGATGAGCAAGCGCATCTGGTCCGACTGGTCCCGGATGATGCGGTGGAACTGGGCTGTCTCGGCCGGGTCCAGCCGGCCCGCCGCCTCCAGCAGCGTGGTGATGGAACCCTTGACCGCCGCCAGGGGCGTCCTCAGCTCGTGGCTCACGACGGCCAGGAACTCGGCCCGCAGCCGCTCCTGCTCCTCCAGGGACGTCATGTCCTGGAGGGTCACGACGAAGGACGCCAACACGCCCTCTTCGGAGTAGATGGGCGTGGCGTTGAGCAGGACGCTGACGCTCCGCCCGTCGGGCACCCGCAGCACGATCTCCTCGGCCCGGATCGTCTCGCCCGAGCTGAGCAGCTCCGCCAGGGGAAACTCGCTGAGGGAGAATTCCCGTCCGTCGGCGCGCACGCAGGTCACCACCTCCAGCAGGTCCTCCGCCGGCCGGGCTCCGTCCCGAAGGCCGTCCACGATGCGCCTGGTCTCCCGGTTGACCGACAACAGCGCTCCCGTCCGTGCGTCGAAGACCGCCACGCCCACCGGCGAGGTGTTGACCAGG
The DNA here is from genome assembly GCA_965116315.1 of Dehalococcoidia bacterium. GTDB lineage: Bacteria > Chloroflexota > Dehalococcoidia > Lucifugimonadales > CAJWER01. Next base: position 1,776,433 of record OZ220672.1, on the reverse strand, counting down.
GTCTCCAGGTCGGCCCGTGCCCGTCGCTCCTCCCGGTGGGTGCGGGCGTTGGCGATGACCAGCGCCGCCTGGGAGGCGAACATCACCAGGGTCTCCTCGTCGGCCTGGGTGAACTCCTCTCCGTCCTCCTTGTCACCCACGAAGACGTGACCCACCCGAACGCCCCGGTGGAACATGGGCGCCGCCATGAAGCGCAGGACCCCCACCGGCATGGGGATGGTGAAGTCGCTGAATCCCAGGGACCGGACGTGCTCCACCAGGTCGGGGACCCTCATGGGTTCGGAGATGCCGGTCAGGGCCTGGAAGAGGCGCAGCCCCTCCGGGGTCAGCCAGAGCTGCTCGTCCTCCTCCGCCGTCGTCCCCGAGGAGAGGAAGTCCCGCACACCGCCCTCGTCGTCGAGGAGGATCATCACCCCGTAGCGGGAGCCGGTCAGGGAGCGGGCCGAGTCCAGGACGCCCTGGAGCACCTGGTCGAAGTCCAGGCTCTCGTTGATGCGCAGGCTGGCCGCACTCAGGCGGGACAGGCGCTCCCTCAGCATCTCGTTTTCCCGGTCCCGTTGTTCCGACCGCTCCATCTCTTCCTCCAGGGCGGACCCCAACCTCCGGCGTGGCCGGAGCCGTGGCGTCTCGCAGCTTGATTATACCGCGAGCCCAGTAGAAATACACGCAAAGAAATACAAAAGAAAAGCTACAAAATATGGATACGAATACGGATATAGGGGTAGTGTTTTGCTGGGTTTAGATGCAACAGAGCCGGTCGCCCTGCGTCGCAGAGGCCCGGGCCTACCACCGGACAGAGTACCAAATAGAACGAAACGTCCCTGTAGAGGAGGCACGACAGCCGTGTTCAACACCGGGAGAGAAAGGAGCAAGATGCGCCGCCTGTTGAGGGCGGCCATGCCCGTTACCCCCTCCGGGAGCCTGGCCCTCCGCCGCCTCTCTCCGCTCCTTCTGCTGGCCGTCGCGCTGGTCGCGCTGGCGGTCTTCGTTGTCCACGACTCCCCGCCCGCCGCCGCCGACCACGGCGAGGCCCAGTCGCTGTTGTCGGCCACGCTGACGACGGATGATCTTGGCAGCGGGGCCGTCGGCTGCGGCAACGGTACGTCGCACACTTGCTGGGCGGCGGGGCTCGAATCCTTCACCTACCGCAACGAATCTTTTGCGTTCATCGTCCGAATCTCCGTTGACAGCGGCACACTCATGGCTCAGTTAAGTGCCAGCATGCACTCGTCGCAGGAGGGTTACGGCCTGCGCAGCGAGGGGGTGTTGGTGTTGGACGGCACCGAGTTCAAGTTCGCGGACGCCACGATAAGCCGGACGGGTGTCATCGACGACACTGCGTCGTGGACAAGCACGGGGCTGTCGTGGGCGGCGGGCGATGAGGTTGCGCTGGAGTTGAAGACGTTGCCCGCCCCGCCGTCGGGGGTGTACGTGAACAGCATCTGGTCCGCCGATCTGACGGTGCAGTCGTTCACCGGCGGCCTCTTCTTGGGCTGCACCAACTCGGAGACTGGAGCCGAGTGCAGTTCAGCGCTCACGGACCCGGACTTCGCTCATGGCGGCGTGGACCGTGCCGTCACTGAAATAACTCTGACGGATGGCGACCTCGGTGTCCGGTTGGACGAAGACTGGCCCACGACGCCGTACACGCTGCACGTGGGCGCCGTGCGGCTCTCCTCAACGGGCACTACAGGTTCTTTCGCGTCCTGGGACGACACCGGGTTGAGCTGGGCCGCGGGCGACACGGTGTCGGTGCGGCTCACCGTGGCTCCGGTTGTGGCGATCGCATCGGAGACGGGTTCGGGCACGTTCACGGTGGCGCTGGCCGAGGATCCGGGCGGCAGCGTCACCGTCACCCTGGCGAAGACGCAGTACTTCCAGTCCGACTACGGCGAGTCCGGCCACCGCTGGAACCTCAATGCCGCCACCGTCTCCCCGGCGACGCTGGACTTCACATCCTCCGACTACAGCGACGACCAGACGGTGACGGTGACCGGCAATGACGACGACGACACCTGTGACGAACAGCTGGTCATCCTGGTGCTGGTCGAAGACAGCGGCGCCCCCGTCGAAGGGGTCCACGTGACCATTGACGACAACGACACGGGAGACGGGTGCGGCGGGTTATAGGGAGGGATCGGAGCATGACGACCATGCCCGATAGAGCCTGCACGCGCACTTGATGCGGGGACGAAACGTCATCGAAGGAGGACACAGCAGCCATGTCCTACAGCATAGAGAAGATGACCCGCCCGCGCCGCCTGTTGTGTCGGCCGGCGGGCTGTAGGCGGAGGGGAGCATGACGACCATGCCCATACCTATGCGCCATGCGATTGCCCTTGCGGGGTTCCTTGTCCTGTTCCCCGTGCTGTTCGCCGCCTGCGGAGGCGGCGACGCGGGGCTGACCCGCTCGGAGGTCCAGGAGATAGTCAGGGATGAGATGGCCGCGCAGACCCAGGCCGAATCCGACCCCGGCATGGTCCCCGCCGACGTTGAGAGTATCGTCAACGACGCCATCAAGGAGATGACCCCGCCCGAGCCGGGCCTTACCCGCGCCGACGTGGAGGAGATAGTCCGGGCGGCCATCGCCAACATACCGTCCAGGTCCGCCCCCGCCGATTACACGCAGCACTTCGTCGCAAACGCCATCGCCCGCTACGAGGCCCTGGGCCTCGACGCCACCCTCGCCCACTACAACCGCCCCCAGAGCGTGGACGGCCAGTGGTACGTCTTCATCATCGACGGGAACGACCTCGTCATCGGACACCCTGACTCCGAACGCCTGGGCCTCGACCTGAAAGGCTGGGTGGGCACCGACGCCAACGGCTACAACTTCGGGCCGGAGATGCTCTCGGCCACCGAGGAGGGCAAGTGGGTCTCCTACGTCTACCGCAACCCGGAGAGCGGTGGAGTAGGCACCGGCGACTTCGATCTGAAGAACGCGTGGGTGCAGAAGCACGACGGGTTGTTGTTCGGCTCCGGCTGGTACATAGACGCCGACGAGTTCACCAGGATGCTGGTGTCCGTCGCGGTGGACAAGTACCGCGAGGGAGGGCTGGCGGGAACCGTTGCCTACTTCGCCAGTCCGGGGAGCGCCCTGGCGGGGCTGGAAGCTGCCATCGACTACTACAACGAGGCCGAGACGGTGGACGGCAGGTGGTTCGCCTTCATAGGCGGCCCGGACGGGAAGATCGTGGGCCACTCCGACATCTCGAAGATCGGCGGGGACACCCAGGACCTGTTCGGCGATCAGACCGTCGCGGTCACCGAGGACGGCGTGTGGGTGGAGTCGGAGTCGCTGCGCGTCTACGTGGCGGGGTACGACGGCTACGTCTTCGGCTCCGGCTGGAGCCGGGATGAGTAGCGCCGGTGTTGAACATAAACGGGACAGGGGTTGGCACGGGGGCCTGCCCCGCACTTGATGCGGGCGCGTAACGCTGTTGAAGGAGCAGGACCATGCAAACCACAGGCAAGCGTATCGGCATAACCGGGAAAACCATCGTCTTCGCGCTTCTGGCAGCGGGGCTTTTGGCGCTCCTGGCGCAGCCCGCGCAAGCCACTCACCTCGATAAGCCGGGCAACGTTACCGTGACCCCCGCGCCGGACGCGTTTCTGGTCTCGTGGGACAGGGTCTCAGGCGAAAATAACTGGCCCGGCACCAGAACACGCTACCACTTGCGCTACAGAGTCAAGTCGCCACAGGGAGAGTGGAATGGCTACAGTGATTATCACTTCAGGATTGCGGACGAACTCCAAGACTGTAACGCCAGCAGGTGCTCGTTCAACCTGTCCAACGCCTATATCCGCCGCGTCTACGAATACTACCGGCGCGGCCCATACCTCTCGCTGGTCCCCGGCACGGCATATGACGTCCAGGTGTCGGCCAGAGGCAACGATGCCTCGTTTGGCTTCGCCCACGACCATGAGTCCGCCCCCGTATCGGCGGTATTCGGCGCCCCGGGCACGCCCGGCGCTCCCGCCACAGAGACCAGTACTGCCGGTCTCGTAGTGACCTGGACGGAGCCGGGTGACAACGGCTCCGAGATAACCGGCTATAGCGTGCAGTGGAAGAAGAGCGATGAAGCCGAATGGGACCCCCATCAGGACTCCGGCCTCATATCGACGTTGAATGCGACGATCGCCAACCTCGAGGTCGACACGCTATACGACGTACGGGTGCGGGCGCAGAACTCCCGCGGGTGGAGCAACTGGTCGGCTGTCGTAAGTGGCGAAGGCGCCGATCCGATCCCGAGCGTTTACTTCGAGAAAGATTCGGACGCAGCATTGGAGATTGCCTCTCACGGCCTACGGTACACCGAGCTGTACACCGTTGAAATTTACCCGCCGTTGGAATACGACAGCAGCGTACATTTGAGAATCAAACCCAACCCCTACCCCGACGAGAGCGACCCCACCGAGGGAGAGGACTACACGCTGGTCCTGCCCGATGCTCCCGGCATGACCGCGACGAAGGTGTTGGATCTGCCGGCCGGATCAAACGAGGCGAGCTTCAGGATATGGTTCGAGCCGGACCTGAAGACCGAGGGGGTTGAGAGTATGCTCCTTGAGTTGGCGGCCATCGAGGACGCGTCCTACACGGTGGTGGATGGCGATCTTTCGGATAAATATCCCGAGCTGGAAATCGCAATCCTTGACAACTCGCGTTCCATACCCCCCGACGCAGACAAGGAGCGGGGCATCGACATCCAGCCAAAGTCCGCGATAGTGGGGGCAACCGACACCGTCTCCTACACGGTCGCCCTGACTTCCATGCCGGCCTCCGACGTTACGGTGAAAGCGTACCTTGAAGGACCTGACGGAGAACCTATCAACATCGGATATGAGGGCTATGCGCTGAGGGTCAGCCCGTCGTCACTGACCTTCCCATCAATGAGCTGGAGTACGCCGCAGACCTTCACCGTGTCCCTCCAGGGTTCCGACCCGGCGGGGAGGTATTTTATTCTGCACGGCCTGGAGAGCGAGGACGCCGACTACGACACTAACTACTGGTTTCAGGGTCCCGGCATAGACGGAACGACGCAAATCAAGATATTTGTGAAGGTCGGCGGTCTGTAGGCGGGAGCGTGGCGAGTATGACCGGAAGGATGCGACGGACGGCGGCTGGGTGGAGTCGGAGTCGCTGCGCGTCTACGTGGCGGGGTACGACGGCTACGTGTTCGGCTCCGGCTGGAGCCGGGATGAGTAGGGCCAACAAAGGCCTGAGAGGAGATGATCCGATGAAGATAACCCGAGGCAATCTCAGTTCCCGCCGCCGCCCGTTGAGGGCGGCAACGCCCGTTACCGCCCGGATTCAGGGGCCGACCTTGCTGGCCCATAGACGCGCCGCCTGGCCGCTCCTTCTCCTGGCAGCCGCGCTGGTCGCGCTGGCGGTCTTCGTCGCGCCCGGCGCACAGCCCGCCCAGGCCACGCACGGCTCAGCCGGTCACCTGACCGGACTGACCATTACCGGCACGGTCACGCGCGCCGGCGAAACGGTCACCTTTGACCTCTGGCCAAACCCGTTATTCGACGCCAACACGGCAAGCTACACCATCGCCGTCCCCTCCGACCTTGAAAGCATCACCTTCACTCCCACCTGGACCGACACCGCGATTACGGGGGTGACTCTGCTCGAGAGAACAGGCAGCGGCAGTGACACTACCGGCGCAGCAACAAAAGGAACCGCGAATACGTCAGGCGCCGCTCTGACAAATTCCTCCGGTCCCCTGTATCCAACACTTCGCCTCACCACTACCGGCAGCCCCAGCACTCGCATGAATCACCACTTCAACCTGGAGTTCACCTCGGTGAGCTTCGGCAGCGCCACTGTGGACGACATGGCCTTTACCGCCGGCGCCGAGGTCCCCAACTTCAGTTCCAGGCAGTACGACGGCCGCGACGTGTTGAAACTGGCGCTGCCTGCGGCCACCGCCTTTAGCCATAACGTCACCTACACAGCCTCAGGCCTGCCCACCGGACTCTCGATGGGCCAAGACCGGATCATCCGCGGCACGCCCACGGCCACAACCGACAGTCCGGCTACCGTCACGTATACGGCCGCTGACGAAAGTGGCGAACCGGCGTCCCTCAGCTTCCAGGTGACGGTCAATCCGCCGGTGGCCTTCGCCGAGGATGACCTCGAAACCTTCTTTGGGAGGATCATCACCTTTACCGCGGGCCAGGCGCAGCCCCTCACCGTCACCCTGCCGGAGGCCGCGGGAGGCACGGGGACGCTGACCTACGAGCTGTTGTTCAACAGCAATCCCGATACGGTGACCTCGGATGTCCCCGGCGCGGGCGTGAGCCTGGACCCATCCACCCGTGTCCTGACCATCGACGGAAACTCCAGTGTCAACCGGATGGCCCTCAAGGACGTGGGATACGCCGTCACCTACCGGGCGAAGGACGAGAACGGAGCGACGGCGTCGGCCGACACCAGCATCTCCGTGGTCGGGCCGCCGACCCTGCCGGAGATAACGGACAAGACCTACACCGCTGGCGCCGCGGTCTCTCTCACCCTGCCGGCGGCCACCGGCACGTGGTGGAACATGGTGCCCGCGCTGAGCTACAGGCTGGAGCCGGTGATTACGGTGGAGTTGATGAATGATGGGGCGGTGTCGAGGACGGTGGAGATCCTGGACATGGAGGGCATGAGCTTCAACACGGTATCGCGCCTCCTCTCGGGCACGCCCGAGTTCGCGGGCAGCACGGAGATGACCTACACGGCGACGGACGGCAACGGCGTCAGCGCCACGAAGACCTTCACCATCAATGTCGTCAACGGCCCCAATGTCCCGACGTCCGCGCCGGCCTCCCTGGAGGCGGGCCAGGCTTCGAGCAATGGCACCTCGGCGGCGACATGGGGCTCCGTGACGGGAGCGACCGCCTACGTGGTCCAGATCATAGCCGACGGCGGCAGCTACCCGGACAAGCCGGTCAATTCCGCGCCCGACGGCGTGGTTCTGAGCTTCCGTACGAGTCAGGTCATTATCGTCGCAATCGGCGCGGGCGACTACAAGGTGCGCGTTGCGGCCAGGAACGATGACGGCGTTGGCCCCTGGTCGGCCGAGGTCAGCTTCACCGTGAGGGTAGGAGGGGTGTAGCCAGGCGGGGGGACCGGCAATACGGCGCACAGCGGACCATCATCGGGCGGAGCTCGCCTGAGGGAGGAAACGCATGTCGGCACACAATCTTCTGACCGGACGACGCCTTCAGCACAGGTCCGCTCTTGCCGCCCTTGCGCTGGCAGCGCTCGTCGCGCTGGCGGTGTTCGTGGCCCAGGACGGCGCGCCGCCCGCCCATGCGCAGGACCCTACCCCCGTGGCGCTGGTGAAGAATGACAGCCAGGTAACGCACAGTCATCAACAGGGCTGGAGCGAGGCATTCGGCGTGATCATCTACACGGGGATGGGCAACACGGGGAAGACCTACACGCTGACGAAGGTTCGTGTCCTCCAGGAAACTGTCATGAGCGACGCGTCTGCGTTCAAAGCGGAACTCTGGACGGGGACCGACGACACCTTCGTTCCCGGTGAGAAGATCAAGGACCTGACGATCACGGCGATCGACGGGAACGTGAGCGCGCTCGACCTCGTGGCGCCCGAGGGCACCACGCTCCAGGGGAACACCAGGTATGCCCTGGTGATGTACCGGTTGGCCGCTCGCACGGAGGCCACCTGGAAGTACCTGGCGACCTCATCGGGCGGCGAAAGCGGCAGCTTGGGCTGGAGACTCGGAAATAACCGCAAGGCAACCGCCGTTCCCCCCACCAGCGCTTCGATGTGGAGGGATCCCAAAGACATCGATGTTCACAGGCTTCCCAAGATTATCGTCTACGGCTATGAGAGCGCGCAGCCCACGGTGACGCTGACCTCGAGCGACGCCGACAACAGCGTGGCCGAGTCGGCCGGGTCGGTGACGCTGACGGCGACGCTGAGCGAGGCGGCGGGCACGGGCGGGGTGCAGGTGACGCTCACCCGGCAGAGCGCCTCGACGGCCACGGTGACCTCGGACTACACGCTGTCGTCGGGGACGATCACCATCGCCGAGAACGCCACCACGGGCACGGCGACCCTGAACATCGTCGACGACTCGGACGTCGAGGACGATGAGACGCTGGTGTTGAGCGCCACGGCGAGCGGCCACGTCGCGGGGTCGCTGACCGTGACCATCGTGGACGACGACACGTCGATGGCGGCGCCTCCCGCCGCGCCCGCCGGCGTCACGTCCAGTCCGGGCGCCGGGCGGCTGGACCTGACCTGGACCGCCCCAACGGGCGACGTCACCGGCTACGACGTGGAGTACAAGCTGTCCACCGCCGCCGACCAGGCGGCCTCGACCGCGGGCGACCCCAGCACCGGCTGGGTGGACGCCGGGCACACCGGCACAGGCGCCTCCCATGCCATCACCAGCCTGACCCACTTCGACACCTACTACGACGTGCGCGTGCGCGCCGTCAATGACGGCGGCAACGGCCCCTGGGCCGTCCCCACCGTCTGGGAGGCCGTGCTGACCGTCAAGGACACTGGAGGCAATGGGAAAGGGTGCGATGTTGGCACTGCCCAGCGCAATTGCAGCGTCGCTCTCACGGACAACCGGTTCACGCATGACGGTGTCGAATACCAGGTCCAGCAATTCCTGGACTTCCCTGACACCAGGCAAATTCAGATTGCCCTGAACAAATCGCTTCTCCCGCTCGTCTGGAGTTCTATCCTGCACGTCGGGGACCAGTCATTTGCCATGAAGGATTATGCTGCCCTCGGCCAAAGTTGGACTCCGAACGACACGATCGCCTGGGACTGGACGTCCGACTGGGCAGTCGGCGACAAGGTCTCGGTGCTGCTTGTGGACACATCGGACACGTGGCCGATCCAACCGGTGAGCTTTGGGGCCGCCGCCGTGGATGACATGCATTTCACCGCCGGCGCCGAGGTGCCCACCGAGAACCATATTTCGACCATCGTGCTCCCGGAAGCCGAGGGCGGCTACAACGTCACCTACACCGCCACCGGCCTTCCCGCGGGACTCTCCCTGGGCGGGGGTCGGACCAGGGACATCCTCGGCACGCCGGAGGCGGCTACCGGCAGTCCGGTCACCGTCACCTATACGGCCACCGACGACGCGACCGGCAGTTCGGCTTCTCTCACCTTCCAGGTGTCGGTTGCCCCGCCCATAGTGTTCGATTCGGAAGTGGGTTTCCTGGGGCGCGTCGTCGAAGGCGAGTTCGATTCCACCGCATCGACCCGCGTCGAGTACACCATCGGGCAGGCCGACGTGCTCGAGGCGACGCTGCCCTCGGCCTCGGGCGGCCACGGCGCTCTGACCTATCGCCTGGCCTTCGGGGTGGAAACGGGTGGGGTGTACGAGGAAAGAGCAGAGGTCCCCGGCTTCTCCTTCGACTCCGGCGCCCGGGTCCTCACCAGCAAGACCGGCTCGGAAGCGCCCTCGGCTGAAGCGGTGTACGGCCTCATATACCGGGCCGAGGACGAGAACGGGGCCATTGCGCAGGTCATTCACCGGCTCCACGTGCGCGCGGCGCCGGAGCTGCCGGAGATAGATGACGTTAATCTCACCGTCGGCGACGCCGCCTCCATCACGCTGCCGGAGGTCTCCGGCGGCTCGTTGCGGGACAGGCTATTCATGGAGTCCACGCTATCGCCGGGGATCGAGGGCCTCACCTTCGACGCCACAGACCGCACCATCTCCGGCACACCCGAGGTCCCGGGCAGCACGGAGATGACCTACACGGTGACCGACGTCAACGGGGTCAGCGACAGCAAGACCTTCACCATCACCGTGGTCAACGGCCCCAATGCTCCGACGTCCGCGCCGGGCTCCGTGCAGGCGGGCCAGATTGCCCCGGGCGCGGCCCCCGGATTGAGCGCCGCGGTGCTCTGGGACGCGGTGACGGGGGCGACGGGCTACGTGGTCCAGGTGGTTGAAGCGAGCGGAAACTTCCCGGACAAGCCGGTCACTTCCGGCCCCGGCAACGTGGCCGTAGTCTTCGAGCAGAGGCAGGCATCGCTCTCAGGAATCAGCCCGGGCGACTACAAGGCGCGAGTTGCCGCCAGGAACGATGACGGGGTGGGCCCCTGGTCCGCCGATGTCACCTTCACAGTGAAGGTAGGAGGAGTGTAGGCATCCGCGAGGGGAGTAACCTATGAAGCGAATGCCGCGTGGCTTCCACCTTATAGGTGATGGTGACCGCGCAGTCCGGTCCGCGGGACGCTTGCTCGTGGCCGTTGCCGCCGTCGTCGGCGCGCTCGCCCTGCTGCCTCCCCAGTCCGCCTCAGCCCAATCTCCGACCACGCTCACCCTGACCGTACCCAGCGGGACGGTGAGCGAGGACGCGGGCACGGTGACCGTGACCGCTACCCTGGACCAGCCGGCCCCGGCCGGGGGTGTGCAGGTGACGCTGACCTCCCGCCCTATCTCGGGACGCGCCCAGGTCGGCTACGACTTCAGCTTGCCGCCCACCTTCACCATCGCCGAAAGCCAGACCGCAGGCACGGCGGACATCACGATCCTGGACAACGTGTCCGTGGAGCCGGACAAGCAGCTCGTCCTGAACGCCACCGTCAACGTGCCGGGCATCACCGTAAAGGGCGTCACGTTTACCCTGGCCAACGACGACGCGCCACTCCTGACCGGCCTCCGCGTCTTCACCGGCTCCGACATCGGGGCGGACGCCGACTTCGGCCGGCTCCCGCAGCTGCTCCTGACCCCGCGCTTTGATGGCCTCACTTACGAATACGAGGCCCGGGCGAACCCGGACGTGGAGAACGTAACGGTATTCGTCACCGGGGGAGTGAACAGGGGCAGCATCAAGATGGGTTTGCAGGGCTCCCTGCAGCAGGCCAATGTTATCCGGTACGGCAACGCGCTGAGCCAGGCAATCTCCCTCTCCGACGGCGAGAACGTAATAGAGGTGGAGAGGGCCCGGTACGGCAGGGTCGTGACCTACACCGTGAGAGTCACCCGCGGCCTGCTCCCGGCGCCGGCCTTCTCGGTGTCCCGGGGCGCGCGGAACGGCCTGCCTGCCATCACGGTCACATTAGCGGAACAGCCCTTGAACACGCAGGAAATGCGGGTGCAGGTGCGGGAGTCGACATCCGACGATTGGCCGGATGCCGCGGTGAGCAACCTGCTGCCCGCCGGCGCCAGCGGCGCATTCTCCTGGACGTTCAAGAACATCCTGGTCACCGGGCTGAACAAGGGCACGGACTACGAGGTGCGGGCCCACCTGATAGAGCTCGACGGGCCCGTCACGGAGCCCACCATTACCGTCGCCAGCGAGTCCAGCGACGAGGTGCAGGTGACGACGCTGAGCCCCGCGCCCGCGCCGACGGGGCTGACGCTGACGCCCACGCCGCCCGGAAAGGGGTTCTCTCGCGCCATCGCGGCGAGCTGGGACGCAGTTCAGGACGGCAGCCCCAGGATGCAGTACCACCTGCGCTGGCGGGAGGCGGACCAGACCCCGGAGGCGGCGTGGAGCAACTTTGGGCCGTTCTTTGGGACCTCCCAGGTGACCTCAGTCCTGGAGGAGGACGGCACCTACGACGTGCAGGTAGCCTCGGACAACGGGATCGAACCCATCGCCTGGTCGGAGACTGGGCAGGCCACCGTCAACCACTCAGGAGGCTTGTAGAGACGTACGGATGAAAGATTACGGCATTTGCGATCAAATCTTGAGGCTGTTGGCCTTGACCGGGAGCCGCCGAATGGCGGACCTGAGGTGATTCGATGAAGATCACGCCCGAGGCCGCGTATCCCCCAGATCCAGGCTCCAAACGCTTACTCTCCGCGCGCCTGTTGAGGGCGGCATTTTCTGCTGTCCCCCGGACTTTGGGGCCGGCCATGCCGACCCGGCGACGCGCCGCCTGGCCGCTCCGTCTGCTGGCCGCCGTGCTGGTTGTGCTGGCGGTCTTCGTCGTGGTGCGCCCGGCTGAGACCGCGGCGCCGGAATCGAAGCCCTGGATTTATTCCCAGACGTCCGCCCACCTCGGCTTCCATCTGTACTGGTGGGACGGCTTCACGAACGCCGAACCCGACGCGTCGGTGACCGGTTACGACGTCCAATACCGGCAGCAGGGCGACACGACTTGGTTGGACTGGACGCATACCGGCACGGTGCGCGCGGTCGCGTTCTCGGGTCTGACGGCCGGCCAGGCGTACCAGGTCCGGATCCGCGCCACGAACAGCGACGGCAACGGTCCCTGGTCCCTAATTGAGGACGTGACCGCCGTGGCCAGCCGCCCCACGACGATGGACCCGCCGTTCCCGCTGCAAGTGGAAGCGGGCGATACCCAGGCAACCGTCACCTGGGACCAACCGTCACACACCGGCGGCCGTACCCTGACCGGCTACGTGGTCCGCCTGTATTTGCACAACGTCGCAACGGAGCTGAGAAGCATCACGGTCAGCGGCGCGACCACCACCTCTACGGTGATCTCGGGCCTGACCAACGACACCGCCTACCAAGTCGCCATGTACGCGACCTTTGCGGTGCCTGGCAACGTCGACGGAGGCGGCCGGCCGACGGCGCGTACCCAGGCGTTCACGCCCACAGCCTCCCAGGTGACTCCGCAGGATGCCTTTGCTGCGATAGTCGATACGACGACCCTAGCCATCACGGAGGGCTCGTCCGGCACCTTCACGGCTGCCCTGACCGGGGACCCCGGCGCCAGCGTCACCGTCACCCTGGTGAGGACGCACTATTCCCGATCCGAGTACGGCCAGCCCGACCACCGCTGGAACCTCAACGCCGCCACCGTCTCCCCGGCGACGCTGACCTTCACCGCGGGCGGGTCGGGCAACTACGCCACGCCCCAGGCCGTTACGGTGACCGGCGCAGAGGACGACGACTGCGTATCCGAGCAGCTGGTCATCCTGCTCCTGGTCGCGGGTGGTGACTCAAGGTACGAGGCGGTCGGCGGCTCCGTCATCGGGGTCTTCGTCACCGTCGCCGACGACGATGCGTGCGGCGGATTATAGGGAGGGGGCGGGGCAGCATGACCGGGCGGGATGCCACGGCTACGTCTTCCGCTCCAGTTGGTAGGGCCGGTAGAGAGGCGGGCTGTCGCACGGCTCGAATCCCCCCAAACGCAACAGGGCCGCACACATGGCCTTTCAGGGCCATCGGCTGAAAGGAGAGGAACGATGCGCTGGCTCTTGCTTGGCCTCGTGTTTCTCCTGGCGGCCTGCGGCAGCGAAGGGAATCCGTTGGCCGGAACGGAGTGGAGGCTGGTCGCGCTGGGCAAGGCCGATAGTCCCACCGCAGTGGTGGGCGGCAGCCCAACCGCCGAGTTCACCACTACGGCCATGACGGGGTTGACGGGCTGCAACTCTTACGAAGCGAGATACAGCGTGCGGCAGTCGGAGCTGCGCCTTGACGACCTGAGATGGACGGAGAGGGGTTGCCCATCCCAGGAGCTGTTCCGACAGGAACAACGGATGCAGGACTCGTTGGCGACGGTGGAGCGGTTCGAGGTCTCAGGGGAACGACTCACGCTCCACAGCGAAGGTGGGCAGGTGTTGGTCTTCGAGCGCGCCGGGGAGTTGACCGCCCATCTCTCTCCTGAAACGCAGGAAGGCCCCGCACATGATGTGCAGGGCGGAACAACCGGGACGGTGCCCGAATTGCAAAGACGTTTGTTGAAAGGACAGTTCTGATGAGAAGCCGGGACTCTACCGGCCCCGAAGAATCCGGTTATGGCCCGACCATCCAAGTTGACTTGCCACCCAAGCCCGAGGACTCCCCCACGCGGCGAATCCAGAGTCTGGGCGCTGGTCGTCGTGCTCGCCCTCATGCTGCTTGCGAACATGGTCCTTGACCGTCCCATGAGCCATCCGGCACATGCGCAGACGGCCGACTCCTCCATCGAGTACCCGGAGAACGGCACGTCTCCGGTCGGCGCCTTCATCGCCCATGACCAGGACGGAGACCCCATCAGGTGGTCTCTGAGCGGTCCCGACGCCGCGCTGTTCACCATCGACGGCGGCGTCCTGGCCTTCAGAGAGCCCCCCAACTACGAGGTCCCGCGTTCTGCGGCAACACGCAACCCGTACAGGGTGACCGTAGAGGCGTCCGGCGGAGCCCACGACGTGGCCGTAACGGTCATCGATGTGGACGAGCCTGGGACGGTGAGCATAGACCGGCCCCAGCCCCAGGTCGACCGGCCCCTCGGAGCCGGCCTGTCGGACGAGGATGCGGGAGTGACGGACGTAAGGTGGCAGTGGGCGAGGTCCGAGGACGGGACGGCCTGGACGGACATAGACCGGGCGAGGTCGCCCGCGCGCACCCCGGAGCCCGAGGACGAGGGCATGTACCTGCGCGCGACGGCCACCTACACCGACAAGTTCGGCCCGGGCAAGACCGCCTCGGCGGTGAGCGCCAACCGGGTCGAGGCCAGGACCCTGGCCAACGCCGCCCCCTCCTTCGCCGCCCAGGACGACGATGAGTCCACCCCCTACGTCGACATCGCCCGGTCGGTCCCGGAGAACGCGGCCGTGGGCGCGAACGTGGGCAGGGCGGTGGCCGGCATGGACCCGGACGGCGACGTGCTGTTCTACGAGCTGCTGGACACCCCCGATCTCAGGGATGCCGACGGCGACGCCCGGTTCACCATCGACAGCCTCACCGGCCAGTTAAGGGTCGGCAGGGAGCTGGGCGCGGACGCCGGGGAGCGGGAGGACGAGGACTCGACGGCTCTCGACGGGGAGCCTGCACTGCCTGAGGGCGAGGATGCCGGTGAAGCCGGCAACAGCGTGTACGTCCTGCGGGTGAGGGCGAGCGATCCATCCACCGCCTCGGCCACGGCGAACGTCATCGTCACGGTCGTCAACATGAACGAGCCGCCTCGGTTCGACGTGGACGCGCCGACGGTGCTGCGGGTTACCGAGGTAGTCGAGGATGAGGAGGATGCGGAACCGCCGGACATTGCGCTTGCCGACGGCGTCACAGGGATCGATGCCGGCACCTACGCCGTGACCGACCAGGACGACGAGGACGACGACACCTCCTACACGTACTCGGTGTCCGGCCCCGACCGCCGCGCTTTCTTCTTCGACGGCGACAACGTCCTGCGCTTCAGGCCGGAACATTTGCCCGACTACGAAGCGCAGAGCTCGTACTCCATAACCGTCGTGGCCCGCTCCGGCGAGGGCCCTCGCAGGCTGACCGCCACCCTGGACGTGACCATCGAAGTCGCGAACGCGGAAGACCCAGGATCGATGCTCCTGTCCCAGAGGCAGCCCCAGGTGGGCACTGCGGTACACGCCACGATCAGCGACCCCGACGGCGGCGTGACAGTCACCCGCTGGGTGTGGGAGCGGTCCGCCGAGTCCGCCGGGTGCCGGACCGACCCGGGCGGCTGGATCCCGATAGATGAAGCTACGTCGCCGGCCTACGACACCCAGCCGGCCGACGTGGGCAGGTGCCTGCGGGTGACGGCGACCTACACCGACAACGTGGAGAACGCCGCCGGTGCCGGCGACGAGCGGCTGATGGAAGTGGTGGAAGCTCCCGTGCAGGCCGTCAGGTCCGCCAACGCCGCTCCCCACTTCGAGAGACGGGCGGTCAGGACGAGCCGCAGGGTGTTCGAGAACACCGAGCCCGGGCAGAACATAGGAAAACCGCTCACCGCCCATGACGATGACGGCGACCTGCTGGTCTACACCCTGGGCGGCGCGGACGCAGCGTCCTTCCGCATAACGAGGAACGACGGCCAGCTCAAGACGAGCGCCCCCCTGGACCGCGAGGCCAGGAGCAGATACACGGTCGAGGTGACCGCCACCGACCCGTCGGGCGCGGCGACCGGCATACTCGTGACCATCACCGTCCTCAATGTGGACGAGCCCGCCAGGATCATCGGAATCAGCTCGGTGGACTACTCCGAGAACAGCACGGCGGCGGTCGGCGTCTTCCTCGCCTTCGACCAGGACCGGAGCGTCATCAGGTGGTCCCTGAGCGGGCCGGACGAGGACCGGTTCACCATCACCGGCGGCGTGCTGCGCTTCATGGAAGCGCCCGACTACGAGGAACCGCTGTCCGCGGTGGAGGGCGTGCCCCTGGCGGACAGGAACGTGTACAGGGTGACCGTCGAAGCCGCCGGCGCCGAGCGTGACGTGACCGTCACGGTCACGGACGTGGACGAGGCGGGCACGGTGAAGATGGACAGGCCTCAGCCCCAGGTCGACCGGCGGCTCACAGCCAGCCTGTCGGACGAGGACGAGGTGGTGACCGCCGAGAGGTGGCAGTGGGCCAGGTCCGGAGACGAGGTCACCTGGACGGACATCGAGGGAGCGACTGCGCCCGGGCGCTACCCGACCGCTGACGATGTGGACAAGTACCTGAGGGCGACGGTCACCTACACCGACAAGTTCGGCGCCGACAAGACCACCTCGGCGGTCAGCGCGAACAGGGTGGAGCCCAGGACGCTGGCCAACGCCGCTCCCTCCTTCGTCGACCAGGACGAAGACCGCACTACCCTCTACATCGACGTCGCCCGGTCCGTCCCCGAGAACACACCCGTGGGCACGTCCATAGGAGAGCCGCTATCGGCGACGGACACCGACGAGGACGTGCTGTTCTACGAGCTGCTGGACACCCCCGACCTGGAGGACGCCGACGGTCACGTCCGTTTCACCATCGACAGCGCCTCCGGCCAGATCAGGGTCGGCAAGGTGCTCGGCGCGGACGCCGGGGAGAGGGAGGACGTGGACTCGACGGCTCTCACCGACGGCCCTCCGCTACCCGTGGGTGAGGTCGCCGGCGCCGCTGGCAACAGCATGTACGTCCTGAGGGTGAGGGTGAGCGATCCGTCCACCGCCTCCGACACGGTGAACGTCATCGTCACGGTCGACGACGTGAACGAGCCTCCCCGCTTCGATGAGGACGCGCCGACCATGCTGAGGGTCGAGGAGAACCAGAAGGACGAGGAAGACCAGGATGTGAACCCGCCCGTCATCACCCTCGAGGACGGCACGGCGATCGAGGCAGCCACCTTCGCCGTGACCGACCAGGACGGCGACAACCCCCTCCCGCACTCGGTGTCCGGCCCGGACCGCCGTTTCCTCTACTTTGGCAGTGGCGGCGTACTGCGCTTCAGGGCTCAGCCCGACTATGAACGAAAGAGCTCGTACTCGATAACCGTCCTGGCCCGCTCAGGCGTGGACGACCGCACGCTCACCGCCGCCCTGCCCCTGACCATCGAAGTGGTGAATACGGAGGACCCCGGAACGGTCACCCTGTCCCAGAGGCAGCCCCAGGTGGACTTCGAGATAAGCGCCACGCTCACCGACCCGGACGGCGGCGTGACCATCGCCGGCTGGGAGTGGGACCGGTCCGACGCCTCGACTCAGTGCCGGGACTACGATGGAGACTGGACCCCGATTGACGGAGCCACGTCGGCGGTCTACGAACCGCAGCCGGACGACGTGGGCACGTGTCTGAGGGCGACGGCGACCTACACGGACAACATAGCTGCCGCCGGCGTCCAGACCGCCGTGAAGGTATTGGAGTTTCCGGTAAGGTTGCGCCGGTCGGCAGCTCCATCACCTGGCCCGGAACCGGACGGCGGTTTCGTCAACGCCGCGCCGGTCTTCCCCGACCAGGACTTCCTCACCCCGGGGGACCAGTCGGACACGACCAGCAGGGAGATCCCCGAGAACACCAGCTCCGGGCAGAATATAGGAAGCCCGGTCTGGGCCCACGACGAGGACGACGACCCGCTGATCTACAGACTGAGCGGCGCGGACGCCAGGCACTTCAGCATCTCGAGGCGCGACGGCCAGCTGAAGACGAGGGCTCCCCTCAACTACGAGGCCAGGAGCACCTACACGGTGACGGTGACCGCCACCGACCCGTTCGGCGCCTCCGACAGCATAGAGGTGACCATCACCGTCACCGACGAGGACGACCCCCCGGTGATAACGGTCAATACGAGCGCCAGCGACGATGGCCCCTGAACTCGATCCCCAAGGAGAAGGCAGCCAGATGAGGGAACCGACCCGAGGCCACCGCAGTCCGCGTCGCCTGCTGGCGGCGGCAATACCCGTCACCCCCTTCCGGAGCCTCCGCTCCGGCCTGGCCCCCCGCGGCCTTACACCGCTCCTTCCGTTGGCCGCCATACTGATTGCGCTGGCCGTCCTGCCCGCCGAGGCCCAGGGCCAGACCGTGCTGACGGAATTCTGGACCGGCACACTGACCGCGAGCGCTGTGGGCGGTAACGCGGGCTGCGGCCTGGCGGGGGGAGCCGCGTGCTCCAGCGCGCTCACGTCCAATAGGCCCAGCGCCTTTACATACGGCGGCAAGGCTTATGCGATCACGAAAGTCTCTCTCGACTCCTCCATCCGGTCCCTCCAGGTGGTGTTCGACAAGAACCTCGAAGGGTGGATGCAGGGAGTGAGACTGGAAGTCAAGGACAACGCGACCTACAGGTACAGAACGTTCAGCTTCGCCGGCAAGGTTTCCGGAAAGACGGTGGAGATACCCTCTACCGGTTTGAGCTGGTTCGCCGGTGAGGCGATTGAGCTGAGGCTGCTGATCCCGGTTAGCCCGCCCACCTCCATGAAGCTGGGCCTCGGCAGCGCTCAGCCCGCCGAGGGGGGCGACGTGACGCTGACGCTGACGTTGAACCGCCCGGCCCCGCCGGGCGGCTGGGCGATCCTCCTCAAGGTCAATACGGACGATGCCACGGCGAGCTTCGGCGCCGACTGGACCATGAAGAACATCGCGTACGCCCGGGGCGGCGGCGACCTCATCGGCGGCGCGGCCGGCAGCGACCTCGGCAATCACGGCTACCTCCAGGTCCCCGGAGGACTGAAGACCGCCACCAGGACGATCACCGTGCACAAGGACAGTGTGTCCGACCCCGGCGAGACCATCGTGATGGAGGCCTACTACCTAGGCGCGCAGCCGTCGCTGAAAGACACCCTGACCCTCACCATCCGCGACATCGCCCCGGGCGCGGTGAACTCCATCGTCCTTGCCGCCGCCAGCAAGACCTTGGCCAAAGGTGGGGGCGCCGTTGTCGTGACCATCGCACTGAAGAACCCGGCTGCCGAGAACACGACTGTGGAGGTCACCCCCTCCGGCACGGCGCAGATTCGACACGCGGGCAGCAGCGACCCGCAGGACGACTACGAGATGACGCCCTCCAGGACAACGGGCGCCGGGGACAACTCCCGGACGGTGGCGTCCTTCTCCATATCCCAGCGCCGGATGAATCCCGGGGACGCCAGTAAGCCCGGCGAGCTGCGCCTGACCGTCCTGGCCGACGGTGACGACGGCGACACCGTCACCCTCGACGCGGCCAGCCGCAATACCGACCCGGGATTGAAATCGAACACGCTGACACTCACCATCCGGGAGGGCGGCCTGTAGCCGTAAGCCCACCTAGCTGGGCTCGAACCGAACCTCAAGGAACAACATGCGTGGTAACGATTGTGGGAACAAATGGCGCAAGGCCGCTATTTCGTACTTGAACCCGAGTCCCGCTATCTCCACGTGAACAGGACCTTCGACTCCTTCGGGCCACGCTCAGAGGTCTCCTCCAACGACCTCGACGGCGTGGGCCGGCACCCAACCCTGAAGTTCCCCGCCTGGCAGCTCAATCCTGAGCCACCCGTGGCGAGACTCTGCGACGCGTACCTGCGCGCCACTGTGAAGGGCGAACTCCTCGGGGTATTGCGGCCCGGGACCGCCCACAACCTCGACGGCCGCAACAGTCACTACGCCAGTGCTGTCGTATGGATTGGCGTATGTCATGGTGACGAGAAGCAGGAGTAGAGTCGCCGCCGCCACTGTCCCAAGGGCGGCCAGTGCGCCGACCAAGCGCCTGAGGGGAAATACACGCCACACGGTGAGGACACTGATGGCAGTCCCGCTTAGTACCCACAACAGGAGCCCCGCAAGGCCGAGCTCACTTGGAGTTACCCACATGCGTGCCAAGTGGGATGCGCTCTCGACCAGCGTATCCCGATCGGCCTCGATGCGGTCGACTGTCATATCAAGCGCCAGATCGAGGTTGGCCGCAATGTCCGGGTCGCGAGGAGACAGTCTCCGGGCACGGAGGTAGCTCAGGATGGCCCTACCCACGTCACCGGTCTCGAGGTAGGCATTGCCAAGGTTGTAGTAGATGGCGGCGTCCTCGTATCCCTTGGCCAACATGGACTCGTACTGCTGAATAGCCTCGGCGTATTCGCCTCGTTCGTAGCTTCCATTCGCCATCGCCATCATGCCGGTGGGCGATGGTTGCTGCGCCAGCAGGCTGCTGGCGCCTACGACCGCAATAGCGCCGAGTGCGGCCGATAGAGCAAGGCAATGCCGTAGCAGTCCGGTCATGGCTCGATAGCTCCATCAAGCTCGATCAGTAGCTGCGTGGCGCGTTCGATGCGGTCCTGATCGGCAGACCGTGCCCCAGGCGTGTACCTTGCTGCCTCGCCCGAGGCCAGGGTGCGGTCTACCCGCTCCGCTACTTCGGCTGGGACCCCGGCACCCCGAAGCTGCTGTCCGAGCGCCTCCTGCGTGAGCCCGGTCAATGGCTCCCCGAACCGGTCCGACATGTAGGACA
Organism: Dehalococcoidia bacterium; assembly: GCA_965116315.1. Lineage (GTDB taxonomy): Bacteria > Chloroflexota > Dehalococcoidia > Lucifugimonadales > CAJWER01. Next base: position 1,755,860 of record OZ220672.1, on the reverse strand, counting down.
GCACGGCGTCGGCAGCGGCGATGTCATGGTCATCGCCGCCCGCCACGGCGCTTGCAAGCGCCGACTTGGCGTTTGGCAAGGCGTTGCGCCGTCGCGAGTCCGCAAGAGAGGCTTCCCAGGCCTCGCGCCTGCGCCGCCAGACCACCGCCCCGGCGATTGCCAGGAACGGGAGACACCACATGGCCCAGAAGACGGCGCTATCCGTCATCTCCCCGCCGGACTTGCGCACAGCAGACGGCACTGCCTTGATTCGCTTTGCGCCCTGGACGGCGCGGTCGTCCTCCGTTTCCACGACGGTGGGAGGAGCAGACGGCACACCTTCCACAGCGGCAATGGATACAACGATGGGTGACGTCTCGGCCTGGGCATACTGCTCCAGATCGGGATCGAAGTACGTGTACGATATCCCGGGGATCGCCAACTCGCCTGCCGTTTCGGGCACCAGGACTCTCTCGTACGTCCGGCTCCCGGCGAGTCTGCCATCGATGACGTAGCTGCTGGCGACGACAGGCGACTCGATCGCTCGCCAGCCCTGGAACGCCGACCAGGATGGATCAGGGAGGGCGTCGATGTTTCCCGAGCCCTCGATCTTCACCGTCATCTGCACGGACTCGTTTATCCTTATAGTCGTCGTGTCCACGTCAGCTGAGACCTCGAACCTGCCGACCGCGCCAGTGAACCTTGCAGGCGTCCCAGTGGGCAACGGACGCACATCGACTCTAACGGGGTTGCTCTCAACGACGATCGATTCTTCCGAGTCCCGGGCAGTCAACACGCCGGTTTCGATGGTCAGTGTTTCGACAACGCTAGGGAAGAGTATCGTTCGCCGCTCGATGACCCTGTAGTCCCTGGCCTCGATGATCTCGCTGGGCTCATGCTCTTCGGTCTCGCCGGGATCCCAGAAGCCGGCAAAGGTGGGAGGCTGGTAGTGGACCCTGTGGGGAAAGCCGGAACGCACGTATATCTTGACGATGTATGTGATCTGCTGGCCGATGTAGGGTCGGTCATTGTCCACGGACGCCGTGACGAACAGCGGCTCGCCGGACGGCAGCTGCTGGGCACGAACGGGTAGCGTTACCAGGACCATCGCCGCTCCGACAAGAGCAACTACCGCCAAGGCTCGCTGTATGGTCCCAATGCATACCATGGCCAGCGGCTACCAGTCGATCACGGGCGGGGGCTTGGGGGAGACCAGGGTCTGCCCCCTTTGCTCCTGGAGGGTCTGGGCATCCTCACCAATAGCTTCCAGCGTCTGCTTCGCCTGCTCGCCGGTCAATGGTTCGGTCTGCGGCTCCAGCGGAGGTTGAGTCTGAGGCGGAGGCTGAGCCTGTGGGGGCTGGGCTTGCGGCGGCGTCTGCTCTTCGTCCTGGCTATCCGGAGGAAGCTGCCTCAGGGCCAGCTCCAGGTTGTGCTTGGCGTCGAGGTCATCGGGGTCCATGCGGAGCACTTCCTTGTACGCCTCGACAGCCTGGATGTACTGCATCGCCTGAAAGGCGGCGTTGCCCCGGTTGAAGAACGCGCGTGAGCGCAGATCGTCCCTGGCATATTTGAGAGCCTCGTCATACGCGCTTAGCGACTCCTCTACTTTCTCCATCCTGTACAGCGCATTGCCCGCGTTGTAGTGGGGCTCGCCCAACTCTGGAACACTTTCCCGAGCTCCAGCGTACTCATCGAGGGCGGCCTCATAGTCCCCGTTCGCGTAAGGTTCGTGTCCCGAGTTGTTGACCTGATCGGGTGTTGGCCCGCAGGCGGCAAGCCAGATGACGATGGCCGGCAAGACGATGATCGCTCTACGACCAAACACGACCCGCTCCTTCGATAGCCGTCCGCAGCCGCCTTCGCGACGTGAGCAACAGCCGGTCCGTCAACGCCTCGGCCAGAAAGAGCGAGAGAGCTCCCAGAACCAGGAAGAGCTGGAACCGCTCGACCCTTCTCTCGCTGAGCTCACTCCGAAGGTCCTCGTCCTGGAAGGTATCTATCTCGTCGAGCAGACCACTGACAGTGCCGGGTCCACCGGCCCTGAAGTACCTGCCCCCGCCCACCTCAGCAATGCGCTGCAGAGCTCCTTCGTCGAGCCGGGACAGGACTGGGCGGCCCTCCGCATCCTGCCTGTAGCCGATCACGTTGCCCTGCTCGTCGTACGCGGCGACAGGCACTCCCTCGGGTGAACCGAAACCGACCGTGTATATGACCGCTCCCTCCGCCGCGGCCTGCCGGGCGTCCTCGACAGGGTCGCCCTCGTGGTTCTCGCCGTCCGTCATGATTATGATGACCTTCTGGCTCACCCGCTGATCGTTGAACCCACCCATCGCAGTCACAATCGCCTCTCCGATAACTGTGCCCGGGCGGCTGATCGCTTTTGGACTGGCGACATCCAGATAGGCTCGCGCGGTGGCGTAGTCGGCAGTTATTGGGAATTGGTTGAAGCTGGCCCCCGAGAACAGGACGATTCCAATTGTGTCGCCCTGCAGCTGCGATATCAGGTCCGATATCTCGAGCTTGGCCCGGTCGAGGCGAGAGGGCTTCACGTCCTGCAAGAGCATGCTGCGCGATACGTCGAGTACCACCATTAGCTGCACCCCGCGCTGCTCGACAACCTCGATCTCGGTGCCCCACTGAGGTCGTGCCAGGGCGATGACTACCAGCGCTACTCCGACAAACCAGAGAGCCAGCCGGGCGAGGCGCATCCCCTGGCTGGAGGCGCTCAGGCGCTCAACGAGAGCAGGGTCGCCAATGCGCATCATTGCCGCGGCCCGGCGCGCCAGGACCCACCGGGCGAATAACGCCAGGGCAGGCAGCGCTGCCAGGATGACAAGGAACTGTGGGGATGCGAAGGTCATATCAAGCTCAGGGCAGCCTTCTGAACACGGTGTTCGAGAGGACCAGCTCCAGCAGCAGCAGCGCCAGGGCGGGAACGAGGATCCAGGGTAGTATCTCACGGTAGCGGGTGAAGGTGAGAATCTCCACATCCGACTTCTCCAGGGAGTCGATCTCGTCGTAGATTCCCCTAAGCTCCTCCGTATCGGTCGCGCGATAGTACCGTGCGTTGGTGATGGCCGCGATCTCCCTGAGCGTCTCCTCGTCCAGCGGGTTCTCCTGCGCCGCGGTCCCTGTCTCGGACGCGCCGCCATCTGTGTCTCTCCCTACCCCAATCGTGTAGACCTTGATGCCCACCGCCTCGGCTGCCCTGGCGACCGTTATGGGGTCGAGCTCGCCCGCGTTGTTCACTCCATCGGTGGTCAGGGTGACGAGCTTGCTCTCGGCGCTGGAGTCCTTCAGCATGTTCGCAGCGGTCGCCATCCCGCTGCCAATCGCAGTTCCATCCTCGATCCTCATCTCTTCCGCGAGGTAGACGTCCCTGAGCAGGCGTCCCAGGGCGGGATGGTCCAGCGTGGGAGGGCTCTGGATGAACGCCTCTCCTGAAAACACCACGAGACCGATGCGGTCGTACCTTCTCTCTCCAATGAAGTCGGCGATGATCTCCTTCGCCGCCCCCAGCCGGTGCGGCTCGAAGTCCGTCTCGCCCATGCTGTCCGATACGTCGAGGGCTATCGCAATATCCACGCCCTCGCCCCGGATGACCTCGCGCGCATCGGCCAGCTGCGGCCTTGCGGCGGCGACGATGACCAGGGCCAGCGCCAGGAATCGCAGCACCGAAACGAATGGCATCAGCCTGAGGCGCAGCGACACCCTGGTCTCAGGGAGCAGCCCTGTGTCCGCGTAGCTCATCGTGACCGCACCCATCCGCCGCTTCCACAGGTACGGCAGCACGGCCGGGGCAACAGCCACCGGCAACAGGAGCAGCAACAGCGGGGACTGAAAGGTCAGGTCGCTCACGCCGTCGCCTCCGGCTGCCCAGGGACGTCCTGCCCCGGCCCTCTTGCTGCTGCCGGCCTCGTGCCCTCCAGGAAGGCACGGGCTCGACGGAGGGCCTCGTTCGCCTCGGATTCCGCAGGCGAGTAGTTCGAGAACCTGACGAGATCGGCCTCATTGAGCAGGTCAATGACCAGGCGCGCGTTCTTGCCGTCCAGCGGCGACTTCCATATCGCGCTCACCGTCTCGTCCGTGGTCAACTCCACCGCATCGGCGCCGGTTACGTCCCCCAGGTACATCGAGCGGACGTAGTCTTTCGTCACCGCCGCCACCAGGGTGTAGTGTTCCTTGAAGCGGCCCTGGGCGGGTAGATCGAGGCTCTCGGTCCGGTCGATCTCCTGCACCGCGATCTCCCAGGGAGTGCGAGTTTCGGCCGCCATAGCAGGCTGCTCATGCTGACCCCGGCGGCGACGATGGACGAGGTACGACCCTCCGACCAGGACAACCACAACTGCCAGCGCGGCAGCGGCCAGGGTGACCGGCTGCCTCCATGTCGGCGGAGGAAGTTCGGCGGGAGGGCGGATATCTCTCAGCGTTTCGTCGGAACCGGACAGCACCGAGGCGACAGTCATCGACACCGGCGAGGGAAACACCCGCTCGATGCTGCCGTCCGGACGGCGGACGGATATCGGAAGGTCGGGCGTCTCGTACGTCCCAGGCGCGAATAGCGTGACCTCGATCCGCTGGCTCGTAGTCTCCGTTCCGTCTCCATTAGAGGCTGGCTGCGCCGCGGTCTGCCTTACTACCTCGAACGAGCCCCATTCATTCCCCAGGCGGGGGATCACCGCGACATGGCCAGACGGATGAGTCACCTCCAGCAGCAATGTGGCGAGGTCGCCGACGGTAAGGGTCGATCTGTCGGCAGTGAACGAGACGCGTATGTCGGAGCGGGGTCCGTCCTGCGCGGCGGCTACGCCGGGCGCGATGGCAGCCAGCAAAGCGGCAACTGCCCAGGCAACCCAAGACCGTAGGCCCAGGACGTCGACTACGCCGCTTACCACTCGAAACATCTCATTTCCCAAGTACGGAGCGCTCCCCTTATCGCGACATCCTCTGCAGCCGGTTCTTGAAGAATGCCCCGACCTCCGTGATGTAGTCTCGTTCGGTCGTCAACCGGACGCGGTCTACGCCTGCCGCGGCAAGTACATCGTTCTTCTCAGCGTCCAGCCTTGCCACGCTCTCCGCAAAGTCGCGTCTCCACTGCCTGTCGCCCGTATCCACCAGGCGCTGCCTCCCGGTCTCGGCATCCTCGAGAGCGATGACTCCCACGTCCGCTATCTCGCACTCCAGTGGGTCGCTGATGTCGAATGCCGCAACGTCGTGTCGCCGGCTCGTCACCAACATCGCCTGCCGGTACGATCCAGGGTCGGCAAGGAAGTCCGAGATCAGGAACACGATGCTGCGGCGCTTCAGGAGCACGTAGATCGTGTCCAGGGCCAACCTGATGTCCGTGCCGGTTCCCTCCGGCTCGAACGCCAGCAGGTCTCGCAGCATCCGCAGGACGTGGCTTCGTCCCTTCAACGGGGGGATCAGCAGCTCCACCCTGTCGGTGAAGAGCAGCAGCCCAACCTTGTCGTTGTTGGTCGTCGCGGCAATGGACATCACCGCGGCCAGCTCGACCGCCAGCTCTCGCTTGAACCAGTTCCTGGTGCCGAAGTCTCCTGAACCGCTCACGTCGACCGCCAGCATAACGGTCAGCTCCCGCTCCTCGACGTAGCTCTTGACGTAGGGGTCTCCCGTGCGGGCCGTGACGTTCCAGTCGATGGTGCGCACGTCGTCGCCCGGTATGTACTGGCGGACCTCGTCGAACTCCATGCCGCGGCCCTTGAACACCGAGTGGTACTCACCCGCCAGCCCTTCCTCTACGAGCTTGCGAGTCGTGATCTCGATTCGCCTGACCCTGGCGATTAGCTCGTCGGTCAGCATGGTCAGGGGATTTCCACGTTATCGAGGATGCGCTGGACTATCTGCTCTGTGGTGACATCCTGGGCCTGGGCCTCGAAGGTCGTTATTATCCGGTGCCCGAGTACGTCCGGCGCGATCTGCTTGATGTCGTCGGGCGTGATGTAGCCGCGACCCTTCAGGAAGGCATATGCGCGGGCCGCAGCTATCAGGAACAGGCCGGCGCGGGGCGAAGCGCCAAAGGCTATCAGGTTCCCAACGTCGTCGAGCCCGGCGACACTGGGATCGCGCGTCGCCACCACGATGTTGAGCACGTAGTCCTGGATCTTCTCGTCGACGTGCACCCTTCGCACGATGTCCCGTGCGTTCAGCACATACTCGGCGTCCACGACCGGCCGCACGTCGGCCGCGCCACCCACGGTGAACCGGCCGATCATCTCGCGCTCCTCGGAATACTCCGGGTAGTCGACGACGAGCTTCATCATGAACCTGTCGACCTGGGCCTCGGGAAGCGGGTACGTGCCCTCCTGCTCTATCGGGTTCTGAGTCGCCAGGACCAGGAAGGGCGCCTCCAGCGGGAAAGTCTCGTCGCCGATGGTCACCTGCTCTTCCTGCATCGCCTCCAGCAGCGCGCTCTGCACCTTCGCCGGCGCCCGGTTTACCTCGTCGGCAAGGATCAGGTTCGAAAAGATCGGCCCCTTCTGCACGCTGAACTCACCGGTGCGCTGGTTGTAGACCCGGGTGCCTATTAGGTCCGATGGGAGGAGGTCAGGCGTGAACTGGATGCGCGAGAACCCGGCCTGGATCGCGTCGCCAATCGTCTTGACCAGGAGAGTCTTTGCCAAGCCCGGCACACCCTCCAAGAGAATGTGGCCGTCGGCCAGGAGCCCCACCAGAGTGCGCTCCACCAGCCGGTCCTGGCCGACGATGGCCTTCCGTATCTCAGCCAGGAGGGTCTGAACGAACCGAGCCTCCTTCTCGACCAAGTCGTTTATCTGTCGAAATCCTGCTATGTCCGTCATGGCGATTCAGGTGCTCCTTTGGCCGTAAGACTCTGCGATTCTATGTCCCATCGTTGGGCAGCTAGTTTGAAGTCCCTGTGAGGATCTCAACAATAGTCGTGCTGTTCAGTTCTATTGCCATCTCTAGGGGAGATAACTCGACAAAAAGGCTCTGTCTGACCGTCAGATTGGGGTCGGCGCCTGCATCTACGAGAATCCGCACGATCTCTGTCGACCCGCTTTTGACTGCGAGGCTGAGAGGAGTTTCATTGCGGAACAAGCCAAAGCTATACCCAATGTTTAGATGATCCTGGCATAGACCAGCAAGAATCGAAACGGCTTCAACGTTGACCTTCTGCACTGCCCGAAGGAGAGGCGTAGGACCTGATCCTTGTGAGCAACTGAATTGAGATCCTGGCGTGGCCGTCGACTCAGGCGTGGCGGTCGACTCAGGCGTGGCAGTCGGCTCACTCGTGGGAGTCGGCTCAGGCGCGGCGGTCGGCTCAGTCGTAGCGGTCGGCTCGGGTGTCGCCGTGGGCTCGGGCGTGGCGGTCGGCTCAGGGGTGGCCGTTGGTTCAGGGGTGGGTGTCGGCTCGGGCGTGGGCGTGGGTTCAGGCGTGGGCGTGGGTTCAGGCGTGGGTGTTGGCTCAGGCGTGGGAGTCGGCTCGGGCGTGGGCGTGGGTTCAGGCGTGGGCGTGGGCTCAGGCGTGGGCGTGGGCTCAGGCGTGGGAGTCGGCTCGGGCGTCGGGCTCGGCTCGGGAGTGTAAGTCGGCTGAGGAGTGTACGTCGGCTGCGGCGAGGGGTCCAGAATTACTTCGTCGGGTCGGTCCCCAGCGCCTGGACGCTCGGCAGTGGGGGTCGGGGTGAGGATATTGGTGGAGACCATCACGGGCGCGGGGGTCGGGGTCGGGTCGCCCCCGAGAATGCCGCAGGCCATGGCCGCCGGCAGGACCAGCGTGCACACAAGAAGACGCACCGAGCTCCTCAATCGCATAGTCAAGCCCTCGGGATTCGGCGGCCGTTGTACTTCAATGCACTCCTGACCCACTGAATGCCCTATTCCTGGGTACCCGCTTCCAGAAGAATCTCCTCGATCTCCGCATGGTCCCGCCACCGCGCCACGTAGAGGAGAGACTCTCCGTTAGCCCTCCTTGCGTTGACGTCCGCACCAGCCGCGATGAGAATGTTCAAGACCTCCTCCTTGCCTCGCCAGACCGCCGCGTACAACAGCGGGTTGCCGTCTGAGTCTCTGGCATTCACGTCCGCGCCGGCTTCGGCAAGAGTCCGCGTCATCTCAGGGTTGTCTCGCCATATCGCCGAGTAGAGGAGCGGATCGCCGTCAGAGTCCATGGCGTCGACATCCGCGTTGGCTTCGATGAGAACCCGCGCTACTTCTGTGTGGCCTCGCCACACCGCTTCGTGCAGCAGCGGGTTGCCGTCCGTATCCCTGGCGTTCACGTCCGCTCCGGCTTCGATGAGAGCCTGTGCTACCTCGGTGTGACCGCGCCATATCGCTTCGTGCAGCAGCGGATTCCCTTCTTCGTCACTCTCATTCGCAATTCCGCTTTCCGCGACAAGCTTCCTAACAGTTTCAAGGTCTCCCGTCCAAACGGCGCGATAGAGATCGGAGCCTTCGGCCGTAGTCTTCTCTACCGATCCAGTCGTAGAGGACTGGCCGGTTACGGCAGGCTGCGACGTTGGTGTGGCCGTAGACCGCGGGAGGGTCGTCGCATCACTCGAAAATATGCCACATGCCCCGAGCGATAGAAGGACCAAGGACCCCACTATTGGCGTCAAGCATTTTCCGATTACGCGGTGTAAGGCCTTGAGATGATTCACGTCTTATCTCCCCTTGAGGCTGCTCTTTCTTTCGGATGCTGGGTCAGACGCTGTAGCACTTTCTCAGACGATTACGGGTGCTAGTCATCGGTCCACACCTTTGCCGGGTAGTTGGCATTGACGTCATCGCTGCCCTTCGCGCGGCGACTCAGGAGCAACATCAGCGCAACTCCGGTAATCGCCCCGTAGATTGCTACACTCATCACACCCATGACGGCCATGTGCGCAAATGGGTTTACATCGAACCATGATGCGGCCCACACTACGAAACCAATCCAAGCAATCGCCCTAACCGATACCAGGGCACCAACGACATAGCCCGCGATACTGGCTAGCACCCACCAGCCCGCCCGCGGCACTTGCCGACGCAGCACCAGCCACTGGAATACTCCAAGTACAGCTCCGTTGAACGCGGATCCGAGTGCATTCAAGAGCTGTAAGGCCTCAACGTTTCCTGAATCGATTGCTTCAACCATGGCGTCCGCTGTGATAGCAGTGGCCAGGACCCAGACCAGCGAAGCTACAAGAAGACCGGCGAAGGTAGCGAACGCCCACCAGCCAGCCCGCTCCAAGTAACGGCGCAAGACCAGCCACTGCAATAGAACGGTCATCACGCCGGCGATCACTAGAGAGAGCAGGGAAGTGATGCCCAAGGTGCGGGCGTCAAAGTCGCCGCTGCTGGTCCCGACCAACCACACTGACGCTCCCGCGACTGCTCTGACCGTGTTGGCCAGTATCCACCAATAGAACAATTCCCATTTCAAATGTCTCATGCCTCTACTCTGATCTGGTTCAAGTCAGTTGAACTCAATCCACGTGCAGCCTATTCTGCAAATGCCCTCAGTCACGCCAGCTGTCCCGGTGATGCTGAATGGCGCGGTCCACGACAGGTCGATCTCGGTCTGGCCGTCAGCCGTCCCCGTCAGCCCAGTGGACGCGCCGGGTGCAACCGCAGTCGAGGACGCCGTACCGCAATCAGGTAGGCCGAGCTGTGCGATGTCGTGCTGCGCCGCCACCTCCCTTAGACCCTGCGGTATACACCCTGTCAACTGGTTGTCCGCAAGGAACAGTTGCCGCAGACCGGACAGACCGGCCAGCTCCGCCGGTATGTCTCCAGTCAGGCGGTTGTCGTCGAGGTGCAGCTCCGTGACGTTCGTCAGATTGCCCAGCTCACCAGGTATAGTCCCGGTTAGCTGGTTGTGGGCGAGCCAGAACTGGCTCACCATTGTCAGGCTGCCCAGTTCTATGGGTATCGTTCCCGTCAACTGGTTGCTGGCGAGTATCAGAGTTCTCAGGTCGGTCAGTTTGCCGAGCCAGACCGGTATCGTCCCGGATATCCGGTTGTTCCAGAGGGTCAGACTTTGGAGTCGGGTGAGATTCCTCAACTCGGACGGAATCGCACCGGTCAACTGGTTCTCGCCCGAGCTGCTGCTGCCGAGGTCGAGATGCTGCAGGTCCGTCAGATTGCCCAACTCCGCCGGGATGGTCCCGGACAACCGGTTGCCGCCCAGGTACAGGGACTCCAGCTTGGCAAGGTTGCCCAGCTCTGCCGGTATGGAACCGGTCAACTCGTTCCAATTCAGTCGCAGGAACGTCAGATTGGACAGATTCCCCAGCTCCGCCGGTATGGGACCGGTCAACCGATTGTTCCAGAGGGATAGCGAACTGAGGTTGGACAGATTGCCCAACTCCGCTGGAATGGGCCCGGTCAGCTGGTTGTTGCTGAGCCGGAGGTTGGTCAAGCTGGACAGGCCGCCCAGCCCCGCCGGTATCGATCCCGACAGGTTCAGGTTCTCGCCTGAAGTATCGATTCTCGTAACCCGGCGAGGTGTGCCTGACACAGTGACGGCGTCCCAACTTGCGATGGGGGTATCGGCAGACCAGTTCAGGGTGGCTGTTCCCCCCAGGGCGTCCCGGGCAGCCAACAGAGTCTCGCAGTCTGAGACCAACCCGGGGTTGTTGGCTGCGTCTGACACCGCTCCATCCGTAGAGCATTTACCTGTGCCAACCTGTTGGGCCGTCGACGGGTCTGTCGTGGCGTTGGCGACGTTCGACGCTCGCCCAGTGCCCACGGAGTTGATGGCGGAGACCCGGTAGTAACGGGTGGTATTCGCCGTCAGTCCGGTGTGGGAGTAGCTGGTCGCGGTGGAGCCGGTGTTGGCAACCAGGTCGCTCCAGGAAGAACCGTTCGCCGACACTTCGATCTTGTATCCGGTGATGGCCGCTCCGCCGTCGTTCGATGGCGCGGTCCAAGAAGGGTCGATTTGCGTTTGCCCGTTCGCGGCAGCAGTCAGGCCTGTGGGTGCGCCCGGTACACTGGCCACAGCCCCAACCGTCACAGTCACCGCAGTCGAGCAGTTGTTGGCGGTGTCGGTTTCGCCCGACACCGCATCCACGCAGGCGCCGTAGTAGTAGGTCCCGGCAGAGGAAGGAGCGGTGAGGCTGATCGACTCGTCTCCGGTCCCAGATGCCCCAAGCCTACTTACAGAGTCCGTGCCTACCTCAGTATCACCGGTCGTGATCGTCGCGTCGGTCGATTGGTAGTAGCGCAGGGTGGTGAACGCAGATGAGCCGTTGCCCTGGTTTCGCACGGTGGCGCTCAGGGTGAACCGCGCACCGGCGACTGGAGTGCTGGTGTCCACCGTCGGCGTGTCTACCACAAGGTCGGGAGCGGGAGCCGCTCCTACGGTTACTGTGATAGCAGGGGAGCAGTTGTTGGTCGTGTCGGTTTCGCCCGGCACCGCGTCCACGCAGGCCCCGTAGTAGTAGGTGCCGGGGACGGCTGGCGCTGTGAGGCTGGTCGACTCGTCCCCACTCTCAGCCGCGTCGAGCCTGGACACGAAATCAGTCCTGACCTCAGTATCACCGGTCGTGATCGTCGCGTCGGTGGACTGGTAGTAGCGCAGAGTGGTCGAGTCCGAGCGGCCGTCGCCCTGGTTGCGCACCGTCGCATTCAGTGTGATCCGCGCTCCCGCCACCGGAGCGCTCTCGCTGACAGTGGGCGCGTCCACCACCAGGTCCGGTGCTGGAGCCGCACCAACCGTTACTGCCACCGCAGCCGAGCAGTTGTTTGTTGTGTCGGTCTCGCCGGTCACCGCGTCCACGCACGCGCCGTAATAGTAGGTGCCGGGGACGGCTGGCGCTGTAAGGCTGGTCGACTCGTCCCCACTCTCAGCCGCGTCGAGCCTGGACACGAAATCAGTCCCGACCTCCGTGTCGCCGGTGGTAATCGTCGCGTCGGTGGACTCGTAGTAGCGCAGGGTGGTCGAGTCCGAGCGGCCGTCGCCCTGGTTGCGCACCGTCGCATTCAGTGTGATCCGCGCTCCCGCCACCGGAGCGCTCTCGCTGACAGTGGGCGCGTCCACCACCAGGTCCGGTGCTGGAGCCGCACCAACCGTTACGGCCACCGCAGCCGAGCAGTTGTTTGTTGTGTCGGTCTCGCCGGTCACCGCGTCCACGCACGCGCCGTAGTAGTAGGTGCCGGGGACGGCTGGCGCTGTAGGGCTGGTCGACTCGTCCCCGCTCTCAGCCGCGTCGAGCCTGGACACGAAATCAGTCCCGACTTCCGTGTCGCCGGTGGTAATCGTCGCGTCGGTGGACTGGTAGTAGCGCACCGTGGTCGAGCCCGAGCGACCGTTGCCCTGGTTGCGTACTGTGGCGCTCAGGGTGAAGCGCGCACCTGCGGCTGGGGCGATGGTGTCCACCGCCGGCGTGTCCACAACCAGGTCCGGCGCGGGAGCCACGCCAGTAGTGGCGCTGTCGCTGCTCAATGCCGCACTCGCGCCGACCGAATTGATGGCGGAAACCCTATAGTGCCGGGTGCTCCCAGCCGTCAGACCTGTGTGAGTGTACGTCGTTGCGGCGGAGCCTGTGTCTGCCACGAGCTCGCTCCAGTTCGAGCCATCCCGGGAGAGCTCTATGCGATAGCCCGTGATGGCCGCCCCGCCATCATCCGAGGGAGCGATCCATGACAGGTCGATCTCGGTCGGGCCGCTCGCCGTCGCCGTCAGTCCGGTAGGCGCTCCAGGAAGGGTTCCCAGGCCACAATCGGGAAGGCCGAGGCTTGCGAGATCATTCTGCGCGACGCCGCGTAGTCCGGCCGGGACACACCCGGTCAACTGGTTGCCGCTGAGATTAAGCTTCTCCAGCTGGGTTAGGCTGCCCAGCTCAGGCGGTATCTCCCCGGTCAGTTGGTTTTGATTGAGCCACAGCCACACCAAGTTGGACAGATTGCCCAACTCTGGCGGTATCTCGCCAGTGAGCTGATTGCTCTCCAGCCAGAGCACACCTAACCTCGACAGACTTCCCAGCGCTGCCGGTATCCCACCGCTCAGATTGTTGAAGCTGAGGGAGAGGTCCTTCAGATTGGCCAGATCGCCCAGCGCTGCTGGTATTCCTCCACTCAGCTGGTTACCGTAAAGCGAAAGGTTTTGCAGATTGGCCAGATCGCCCATCTCCGCCGGTATCACTCCGTTCAATCCAGAGTAAGCGAGATACAGCTCGGTCACTCGCGCCGGCCTTCCGCCTATGGTCACTCCGCTCCATTGGGCGATGGGGCTAGCAGCCGACCAGTCCAGTGTCCCTGTTCCTCGCAGGGCATCCCTGATTGCCAGCAGAATTTCGCAGTCGGACACTAAGCCAGGGTTGTTGGCCGCGTCGGGCACTGCACCGCCGGTATTGCAGTCTGCTGGTGACGGTGTACTGATGGCAGTCGCCGACCACGGGCCGTCTGCGGCGTTGGTCACCGCCCTCACCTGCACTTCGTACTGGGTGCCGCCGGCAAGACCGGTCAATTCGTAGCTGAGGGCGCCTGAGCCCGACGTCCACACGTTGTCGACCAATGTCCAGTTGGCGTCCACAGTCTTGTCGGCGGAACTATCGATGTGCCGCAGGTCGTAGGCGGTGATCGTCGCGCCGCCGTCAACCGCTGGCGGGATCCACGAGAGCGTTAGTGATCCCGTCCCCGGTGTTATCTGGTTGATCGCTGGCGCCCCCAAGGTCTCCGGCCCAGTCACATGGAATGTGTACGTGTGCCACCCGAACCGGTTCTGCGGGGCGATAACTCTCACCCTGATGGTCGCTACACTGCCGGCCGGCACGTCTACCTGTTGCCCCGCCTGTGAGTCGTCCAGGTCGGCGAGTACGTTGTCGTCTCCATCCAGGTACTCGAACGTAGCGTTGTGACCGCTGGTAGGGGAGAACGTGATTCGGGGGACACGGGCAGCCACTGTGTAGTCAGCGGTATATGCGTCGAACTGGGGAGACAGTACTGCAGGGTCTATGCTCAGGCCGCTCAGCAGCTCGTCACAGTAGGGAATTCCTATCTCCTTGAGCCGGTGTGTCCTGTCGATGTCTCCTACACTTCGCAGCCCGGTGGGAACGCATCCAGTGAACCTGTTTCCTGATAGCCACAGTTGCTCTAGCCTGGTAAGCCGCTCCAGTTCATCCGGGACCTCCCCGGTCAACTGATTGTCGTTCAGGGTCAACCACCGCAGGTTACTGAGTCGGCCTACCTCCGGTGGTATCGTCCCGGTCAGCTGGTTGGTGTCGATGTGAAGGGCCCGCAGATTGGCGAGGCTGCCCAACTCCGACGGTATCGACCCTGTCAGTCGATTGCTGTAGAGCTCCAGGCCCTGGAGGCCGGTCATGCTACCCAGCTCTGAGGGTATGGGGCCGGTCAAACGGTTATTGCCCAGGAATATGTGCGTCAATTGACTCAGGTTGGCCAGCTCTGAAGGAATCGGCCCCGTCAACTGGTTGTCGATCAGGGTCAGTTGTGTCAGACCGGTCAGGCTGCCGAGCTCCGACGGGATTGTGCCTGTAAGGCCCTGGTTAGGGAGGTACAGCAGAGTGATGCGCTGCGGCGTCTCTCTAACCTCAACGCCGTCCCAGTTCGCGATGGGAGTGCTGGCCGACCAGTTCAGCGCCCCATTCCCTGCAAGGGTGTCTCGTACAGCGAGCAGCGTGTCGCAGTCGGCCACCAAAGCGGGGTTGTTGTTCGGATCAGCCACGGCCCCGCCGGTCACGCAGGCGGTCCCTTCCAGCAGCGGCGTGCCCGTGACCGTTGCCGACCATTGTCCGTCCCCGGCACTGCTCACCGACCTCACCTGCACGCCGTATTGCGTTCCTCCGGCGAGCCCCGTCACCTCGTAGCTCAGTGCCCCAGAGCCCGATGTCCATATGTCTTCAACCACGGTCCAGTTGGCGTCGACCGTCTCGTCGGCAGAGGTCTCGATGTGGCGCAGGTCGTAGGCGGTGATGGCTGAGCCATCGCCGCTGGACGGCTCGATCCACTGCACGGTCAAGGAGTTCGCAGCGGGGGTCATCGATTGAATGGATGGCGAGCCAATGGGCTGTGGAGCAGACGGAGGAAGTACGATGAAGCCATGGCCCCATGTGTTGTTGGGATCAGGTCCTGTGTGCTGCTCAGCGTTCTCTTGCAAGTAGGACACGACCTGAGCTGGAGAGTAGCTGGGAAACCTTTGGCGCACCAGCGCCGCCATGCCAGCCACGTGGGGCGAGGCCTGGCTGGTTCCACAGAAGGGGCTGGACCTGGAAGCCGTTTGACCGCAGTCAGCCCCTACCAGGTCCGGCTTTATGCGGCCGTCGGGTGTAGGACCCCGGCTGCTGTAGCTCTCTATGGAATTCGCGCTGCTCCAGTGAGCAGCTCCCACCGTCAGCATGCCTCGGTTCGCGCTCTCGGCGGGGTTGGTTATGCTACCGGTTTCCGGCGTCTTGAACGTCAACCCCTGCCCGCTCCATGCGAGCAGCTGGATCCAACTCGGCTCGCTGCCCCCGCGGTTGGCAATCATGACGTCGAACGTAGCGCCGGAGCTAACCCTTTCGTAGGGGAAGTGCCCATCCCCTCCCGATTGGGGGTCGATGCTGGCTAGGGTGATGTCGCCGCTGTCCGGCGCGACAAGCAAGAGGTCGAGGTTGCGGGATGCTCCACCCCACGCATCGTCCCATCGCAATTGGAGCGAGCCCCATAGTTGGAATCGATTCTTGAAGTTGGACGCCTCGAAGTTTAGGACCCTTACACTCTCGCCATCGACGCTTATGGTGCTATACGCAAAAGGGCCGCGTTGGAACCAGGTACGCTGTGCTGAATTCCCCGCGGCGTTGACCCATACGATCCCCGCCGCCACCGCCCTGTCCACTGTGTTCAGCGGGCTGATCGAAAAAGGAGAAGTGCCATCTCCGGGACCGTCGAACAACCACGTCCTCGAATGGTTGATGACCGATACACCCTCCGAGATCATCCAGTCAACCGCATCCCTCAGGTCTCCCAGTGATTGGGGGTCCGATATGTATAGGGACGCACCCGGGGCTATGTCCATCACAGATTCCGCAACGACCGTGCCATGGCTGCCACCTCCACAGTCATCCAGGTCCTGGGAATGTTCGCCCAGACCCCGGTAGCATCTGAGTTGCACACTTGCCGGCACCTCCGTTCCCATGAGACTCGCAAATCCATCGAATCCACTGTCGACTACACCCACCTTGATGCCGCTGCCCGTGTAACCGGCCTGGTTCCAGGCTGTCGAGCCGTGAACCGCGGGGCCGTTCCCGGGAATTCCGGACCCGCTCTGAGACTCCTCCGGAGGTTGAATCGGCCGTACTCGAATGACCCCTTCCTGTTCGGAGGTCTCTGCCAGCAACAGAACAGGCACGTAGGCTTCGATGTAGTCATCTCTGGCAGATATGTTGGAGGCGCCGTTCGCTTCCAGGAAACGCGTCACTCCATCCACGTTTCCAGAGAGATGGATGGCTACTCCGATCGAGTCTTCTCTGTGAATGGGGGCCTCGCGCGCGGCTTCTTCCGCTGAGATCTCTCCGGCCTGCACCCTGGCAATCAGGCCGTCGAGCTCGGACCCCACCTTGGGATGCTTCAATTCGGCCCCTCTGGAGAGAGTGAACTGGGTTGTCCCTGTCGAGGGTCCTGGTGGGGCCGCCGCTACTAGGGTGGGGGCGCCCACGGGAGTCGATACAACTTGCGCCGCTTCAGCCGTTGGAGTGGGCGCCGGGCCGGATCCAGCCGAGACGGCGGTGGCTGCTGGGGTCGCAGTAGGCGCCGAGGCAGGGGACGAGGCCCCGGAGGATGGAGTCGGTGCGGCCGTCGGAATGGGCGTGGGGGTGGGATACGGTGTGGCCGTCGGATAAGGCGTAGCCGTTGGGTAGGGCGTGGCCGTCGGGAGGGGCGTGGCCCTTGCTTCGAACTCAATACCGGTGGCGGGTTCGCTATCCCCGGGAGATCTCTCGCCCGTCGAAGGGCCTTCGCCAGGAGGCGGCGTTGGCTCTGGTGCCGGATCGTCAGAAAGGATGCCGCAGGCAAGCGTGACCGGCATGACCAGAGCCGCCAACGCAGTTCCTAAGGTGGTGCCAGAGAACCGAGATATGCGAACCCCACATCTCATGGACCGGCCCTCCCGAAAACCGCGAGCGATACCCTGACTCGCATGTGACAGGTCCCCATGGTTCTGGCTACCGTAAGGGCAGGAAGATGGCAGCAACAAGTACCAGATGCCCTGGCTGGCTGGGGCATTTGCCCTATCCCGGGCAGTACAATGTTCGTGGCTCGCGCACGCCAGGTGCCGCTCCATCGACATGCGCCGCGCCAGTAGAGGAACAGGGGCATTGGAGCTTGGCCGCCAATACCCTTGCGAGCTGTTACTGTGGAATGGCTAAGCCCCGCCCTGCGGAATCACGCACGTCACGGTAGCGCCGCCCATTGCGCCCCTCTTATCGACGACAAGACGGCCTCCCAATCGCTGTGCGTCCCCGTCCATGTTCTCGAAGCCGTGGCCGTGCTGTGCATAGTCGCTGGGAAGCCCTATTCCGTTGTCCAACACCGACAGCCTCACCTCCTGCTTCCCATACGCCAGGTGGATCCCCACCCTGCTCGCCTGGGCATGGCGGTAGGCATTGGTGAGTGCGTTGTGAGCAATTGAGAAGAGCAGGCCCCTGGTCTCGGTTGAGAGGGACGGCTCGACTCCAGACTGCGTCACCTCGCAGGGCACAGACGTGATGTTGGCGAAACTGGCGGCGTGGGACTTGAGAGCGGAGCTCAACGCACGACCCTCGTAGATGTCGCCCATATTGATGGGGTGTCTCAGCTCCCAGATGGCGGAGCGGGACAGCCGTGAGGTCGCCTCGAGGGTGGCGGCCAATTCAGGGTTGGTGTCCCCGGCCTGAGCCCTTGCGGTGTCGATGCCAAGCCCGATCATGTACGCCGACTGTGCTGTGGTGTCATGAATCGATTGGGAGAACTCGACGCGCTCGCGCTGAAGCTCGCGCTCGCGCTCGACGGCCTGCCTCCACCTCACTCGCTCGAACCTGGCGATGATGTTCACAATTGCGGCCACCGCATACATGACGAGAATCCGGGCGAGCAGGGTTCTCTCCTCCCCCTCCGCAGTGTCGATGCCGTCCCAAACGGTCAGGCTGACGACAAGATACAGAGCGGCCACAAAGGTCGCGCAGGCCATGGTGAGCCGAAAGGACGTGAGGACCACCGCGTACCCGGCAAGCTGAGGGTAGTACAGCAAGTGCAAGTAATGGTGACTGAATCCTCCGCCTGCTGTCACGGCGCCCGAGAGTATGAACACATCCAGCGTCGCGTTTAGGAGAATCCAGCCCCGTGTCACGGCCTTCTCCGTCGCCAGCCGGTAGTGCGTGTATCCGTTGAGCCCTACCAGCAGCAAGAGTCCCGGCACATACAGCGCATAGGTTTCCAGCCACTCCACAGGTCGGTACACCCACAGCAGGACACCGAAGGCGACTATGAGCCAGCGTGCCCAGACGAAAGTCCTCGCAATGAGTCTCAACCCTTCCGGGTCGCCTTCGCTGTGCTCCCAGCCGGTGATGCCTAGAACATTTGCCGCTGTTGTGACGAGGTGAACGCCGCGGCTGTAGCGGGAGCCCGGGCGCACAGCCCTAACTCTCCGGGTCATAGTCGTCCAGCAGCCCGTTCCGCGCTGTCCATAGCACCAGGCCCTGCATCGATGTGACCCTCAGTTTCTGCTGGATGCCGTAGATGGCGTTCCGCACGGTCACCGGCTTGACGCCTCTCTGTTCCGCTATCCGGGTGTACGACATGCCCCCGGCAAAAGAGACAAGTATCTCCCGCTCCCTCACAGTCAGCCCGGCGGCATCGGCCGCATCTCCCGCCTCCGAGACACTCCGGACCGCCGCGACCACGCCCCGCACAGCATCAGCGGGCAAACGAAGCTCTCCCCGGAACACGCCTCGCAGCGTCGACAGGAGCCGTTCCCTGTCGGTTTCCTTCTGAAGATACCCGGTTGCACCGGCGGCCACCGCCTCCAGCACCGCCGTTTCCTCGTTCGCGACCGTCAGCATGACGACACGCGTCTCGGGGGCAGAATCCATGATATCGCGACAAGCTTCCACTCCGTCCTTCCTCGGCATCATGACATCCATCACCACCAAGTCTGGAGACAACTCGGCCGCCACTCTGACTGCCTCCTCGCCGTCCCCCGCCTGTCCCACAACCTCGAACTCGCCAGACTGCTCCAGGACGTATTTCAGCCCCTCTCTAACGATGGAGTGGTCGTCTACCACCAGTACCTTGATGCGCTCGTTCGATTTCATCCCGGCTTCCTCTCAGCCCGAACTCCGCTGGCCGGTCCATCGCTCTCCGGGGGAGACAGTCCTCCGCATGTGTTCGCGGCCGGGCAGCCTGGCCGCACTCCGGAGATGTGCCAGGGACTCGCGGGACCTACTGGGGCTTTGCCAGGTGGTATCCCACGCCGGGCTGCGTGAAGATGTAGGAGGGACTCCTGGCATCGTCGCCCAGCTTGGACCTGAGGCTCTTCACGAAGGAACGGAGCACGCGAAGGTCCACCGAGCGGTCCTCGCCCCAGACTCGCTGCAGCAGCTGTTCGTGGGTCAGGACACGTCCGGCATTGGTCGACAGCTCGAACAGCAGCTTGTACTCAGTAGGCGTAATCTGGGCTGGGCGGCTGGCCACCGTAACGGTGCGCTCCACGTAGTCGATAACCAGCTCTCCAAGCTCGAAGGGTTCCGGCTGCCGGGGAAGTGTCCGCTTGCGCAGGGCCGCCCCGATCCTGGCCACCAGCTCGGTGGGCGAGAAGGGCTTGACGACATAGTCCGACGCCCCCAGCTCGAAGGCACGCGTAATGTCGTGGCCCCGGCCCCGCCCCGACAGGACTATGACCGGCACTTCGAACATGTCGGGGATGCGCGTCATCAGGTCGAACCCGTCCGTCCCCGGAAGTACCAGGTTCATCAGGACGAGCTCGGGCTGCTCCGTCTCCAGGAGTCGCTCCATCTCCTCGGGGTCGCCGGTCAGCACAGGCCGGTATCCGGCCTCCAGGAGGGTATTACGGACATACCGCAGCACCTGGGGGTCGTCGTCGACCACGAGGATTCGCCCCAGCTCCTTGGGAGCCCCCACCGAGGCGGGCGGCGCGGAATAGGGAAAGTCATCGGGCCCGGCGAGGCTGTCGTCGACCGTCGGAATCGTGAACGTGAACCGGGTGCCATGTCCGTGCCCGGCGCTCTCCGCCCAAATGCGGCCGCCGTGGGCCTCCACTATCCCCTTGCAGATGGCCAGCCCAAGCCCGTAACCCCCTGCCATCTCGTCCCTGGCGTCGCCATCCACCCGGGAGAACTTCCCGAACAGGTGCGGGAGCCGGTCGGGGGATATGCCCCTGCCGGTATCCAGGGTTGAGACGGCCACGTATGGGTCCTGGCGCGCGGCGGTTATGCGTATGGGGGACCATTCGTGGGAGAACTTGGAGGCGTTGGTAAGCAGGTTGTGCAGGACCTGGACGATCCTCTGGGTGTCCGACCTCACCGCCGGCAGGTCGGATGCCAGGTCCACCTCGACGCTGTTCCTGTAACCGCCGCTCAGGAACGCGTTCTTTGCCTGGTTCACCAGGCTCGCCACGTCCGTCTGCTCGGGAGATATCGACAGGGTACCCGCCTCGATCCTGGTCAGATCGAGAAGGTTGCTGATCAGGTCGCGCATCTGGTCGGCCTGCTCTTCGATTATGCGGAAGAACTGGCGCGTCTCGGCCGGGTCTAGCGGAACGGAGGCGCGCAGCGCGGTGGCGGCCGATCCCTTTATCGAGGTCAGCGGCCCACGAAGCTCGTGGCTCACCATCCCCAGGAACTCGGCCCTCAGCCGCTCCAGCTCTTCCAGCGGGGTTGTGTCCTGGATGGTAACGACCGCCGACTCGACCTGGCCGTCCCCGGAATGGATGGGCGTCGAATTGACCAGGGTGCTCACCCTCTCTCCATTCGGAAGGCAGAGGACCACCTGCTCGGCCCTCACCGTCTCACCGGCCGCTATCGAGCGTTCCAGGGGAAGCTCGCTGCGAGGGATCTCCTGCCCGTCGATCCGGCGGAACGTCATCATGGAGCAGAGCTCCTCGAATGACCGGTCCTGGGCACGCCCCCCGCTGATGATCCTGTGAGCCTCACGATTGAACTTCAACACCTCCCTCGTCTTGGCGTCGAATACCAGGACACCAACAGGGGACGTGTTTACGAGAGCCTCCAGGTCCGCCTTGGCCCGCTGCTCCTCGCCGTACCGGCTGGCGTTTGCAATGGCCATTGCCGCCTGCGTGGCGAACATCTCGAGGGTCTCCTCGTCGTCGGGGGTGAACTCCAGCCCGTCTTCTTTGCCCGCGAGATAGATGTTGCCGCGGCCGGTGCCTCCGCGAATCTGTGTCCCCAGGAAGGTCTCGATGGGCGGGTGGTTCCCGGGCACGCCCACAGACTTGGGATGGCCCGCCACTGCCGGCAGCCTGACCGGGCCATCGACCTCGTTCAGGTATCCGAGCAGCCCGCGGCCCCTCGGCCAGTCCCCGACACTCTCCCGCTCCTCAGGGGTCACTCCGGATGTTATGAAGTCCCTTACACCCCCGGACTCGTCGAATATCAGGATCGCCCCATACCTGGCACCGACCAGCGACCTGGCCCCGTCCACCACTTCCTGCAGGACGGTGTCGAGATCCAGGTCCTCACTTATGCGGAGAATGGCCTGCGTCAGCCTCGCTATACGAGACCGGAGCGTCTCATTCTCTGCTCTAAGGCGGTCACCTTCCTTCAACATGCACCTCATGTCAGTCGAAACGGTTACAGAGTGTATCACGAGCCATACGTGACTCCCCCTGGGCCGCGCGCCATCCCCGATGAGCATCCCGGACGAGGCCCGGCGCCCCTGGCCGCGGAGGACCGCTAACCGGGGTCGGTGCCCGGGTCGCCCGGGCGCGGGGCCGGGTATAGTGTTCCTCATGGCGGCTTCACCCGGAGCCTCGACACCCTCGATGGCGAACGCCTCGCCGGTAGCCGCCGGCCCTGCCTGGAATCTCTTATGGACGCGACCGAATCAGACAGTATGATGCCGCGGGACGAGAAGTGGAGATAGCCGCCAGTTTGCCGGAGAGTTCAAGACCAACGGCGACACCCTGGACCAGCCTGCGCGCCTGGCGGGGACCGGTGAGGCCCAGGACATGTCCGGCTGGCCCTGCTGGTACCGGGGCGCCCCGTTGATCCGTCCCACCACATCGAGGTCCGGCCGCCCTCCCAGGCGTCGAGCCGCGGCGCATCTGCCCCACCCTGGCCGGGGGAGTCCCAGGCGCGGGAAGTCCCGGGCGCTGGCGCTGGCCTCAGTCCTCGCCGGCATCTTGCTTTGGGTCGCCATGCCGGACGCAGGCCGTCCCGCACATGGGCAGACGGGCGGCTCCTCCATAGACTTCGCCGAGAACAGCACCGCCCCCGTCGCCAAATTCCTCGCATACGACCAGGATGGGGACGACATCACGTGGACCCTGGCCGGTCCCGACGACGACCTGTTCACCATCGACGACGGCGTGCTGGCCTTCAGAGAGCCCCCCAACTACGAAGCCCCGCAATCCGCGGGTGTGTCTCTGGCCGAACGGAACGTATACAACGTGATCGTCGGGGCCGGCGGCGGGACGCACGACGTGGCCGTGACGGTAACGGACGTGGACGAGCCCGGAACGGCGAGCATAGACAGGCGGCAGCCGCAGGTGTCCAGGCCGCTCTCGGCCAGCATGTCGGACGAGGACGAGGGGGTGTCGGCCCAGACATGGCAGTGGGCGAGGTCGGAGGACAAGACCACGTGGACTGACATAGAGGGAGCGACGTCGCCGAGGCGGAGCCCGGAGGAGGCCGACGAGGGCAAGTACCTTCGCGCGACGGTCACCTACTCCGACAAGTTCGGCACAGGCAAGACAGCCTCTGCAGTGAGCTTCAGGCGCGTGGAGGCGAGGACCCTGGCCAACGCCGCTCCAGCCTTCGTGGACCGGCGTGGGGATGAATTCACCACGGTGACCCTGCGCGTCTCCGAGAACACGGCTGTGGGCAGGCCCATAGGCCGGCGGGTGTCGGCGACGGACGCGGACGAGGACCTCCTGTTCTACGAGCTCCTGGACACCCCAGACCTGGAGGACAACGGCGGTGTTGCGCGGTTCACCATCGACAGCGCGACCGGCCAGATAAGGGTCGGCAAGTTGCTGGGAGAGGACGACGGCGAGCGCGAGGACGAGGCGACGACCCTGACCGGCAGCCCCGAGCTTGAAGATGAGGATGCCGGGGAAGCAGACAACAGCGAGTATGTCCTGAGGGTGAGGGCGAGCGACCCGTCGACCGCTTCGGCAACGGTGAACGTCATCGTCAGAGTCACCAACGTGAACGAGCCGCCCACCTTCAGTAGGGACGTGCCAACGGTGCTGAAGGTCAGAGAGAACGATACCCCGCCGGTCATAGCTGTTGAGGGGACCACCACCTCCGTTGATTTCGACGACTACGTCACCGACCAGGACAGCGCTACTGCCACCTTTACGTACTCGGTGACCGGCGACGACCGTGAGGTCTTCACCTTCGCCAACGGTGTCAGGAGTGTCCTGACCTTCAAGACTGACCACGAGCCTGACTTCGAAGAGCAGAGGTCGTACTCGATAACCATCACGGCCCGCTCCGGCGGTCGGTCGACCTCCCTGGACGTGACCATCGAGGTGGTGGACACGGAAGACCCAGGAGAGGTAGACCTGTCCCAGAGGCAGCCCCAGGTGGGCAGGGAGGTGTACGCCGCTCTCAACGACCCCGACGGCGGCGTGCGTATCGACAGGTGGATGTGGGAGCGATCGGCTGAGGTCACGGTGGATGAGGAGGGAATTCGGTCAGCCGAGTGCCGGGCCGACCCTGACGACCCCAACGTCCTTGTGGTGGGCGGCTGGACCACCATAGCCGAGGCCTCGTCGCCGGCCTACACCCCTGCGCTGGCCGACGCGGGCAGGTGCCTCAGGGCGACGGCGATCTACACGGACAACATAGAGAGCCCGGGGGATCCCCCTCATCGGGTTACAGGAGTGGCGGAAGCTCCAACCCAGGACAGAAGACCTGCCAACTCCGCACCGAGGTTCGTCGACCAGGACCTGAACTCGCCGGGAGACCAGTCGGACAGGACTAGCCGGAGGGTGCGGGAGAACACAGAGGCAGGGATGGGCATCGGAACCGAGGTCAGCGCCATGGACGATGACGACGAGCTGCTGATCTACACCCTGGATGGCGCGGACGCCTCGTCCTTCGACATATCGAGGGACCACGGCCAGCTCCTGACGAAGGCCTCCCTGAACTTCGAGGCCAGGAACAGCTACCGCGTGGTCGTGACCGCCACCGATCCATCGGGCGCTTCGGACAGCATACAGGTGACCATCAACGTCACCAACGTGCATGACCCTGTGCACATAACCGGAGCCCGCGCAATACGGTACACCGAGAACGGTACGGAGCTGGTGGCCTCATACACAGCCTTCGACGAGGCTGGACATGTCATCAGGTGGACCCTGAGAGGGGATGATGACGACGTGTTCACCATCGACGACGGCGTGCTGCGCTTCAGGGAGCCCCCCAACTACGAGGACCCGCAGTCCGAGTCCACTAGCTCACTGCTGTCGTCCAGGAACGTCTACCGGGTGACCGTCGAGGCCGCTGGCGGCACGCGCGCCGTGACCGTTACCGTGACGGACGTGGACGAGGCCGGGGTGGCGAGCATAGATAGGCCGCAGCCGCAGGTATCGAGGCCGCTCTCGGCCAGCCTCCGGGACGAGGATGGCCCGGTGGACGACCAGAGATGGCAGTGGGCGCGGTCCGTAGATGGAAGGACGTGGACGGACATAGATGGAGCAACGGAGCCGGAGCGGAGGCCGGCGCCGGAAGACGTGGGCAGGTACCTGCGCGCGACGGTCACCTACTCCGACAGGTTCGGGACGGGCAAGACAGCCTCGGCTGTGACACTCAGGCGTGTGGAGCTGACGACCCTGTTCAACGCCGCGCCCTCCTTCGACGACCAGGACGACGATGAGTCCACCTCATACATCGACGTCGCCCGGTCGGTGCCGGAGAACACGGCCGTGGGCATGCCCATAGGCGAGCCGGTGTCGGCGACGGACGCCGACCGGGACACCCTCTACTACGAGCTCCTCGACACCCCCGACCTGGAGGACGGCGAAAACCGTGCCCGTTTCACCATCGACAGCCTCACCGGCCAGATAAGAGTGGGCAAGGTGCTGGGCGCCGACGACCCAGACGAAACCGACGAAGATCCTGGTGAGCGGAAAGACGAGGACTGGACGACCCTAACTGGCGCCCCCGAACTGCCTGGCGACTCCAGCGACCCCGAGTGGCCCGGCGCCGCCGGTAATAGCCAGTACGTCCTGCGCGTGCGGGCAAGCGACCCGTCGACCGCCTCGGCCGTGGTGAATGTCATCGTCACGATAGAAGAGGTGAACGAGCCCCCAGCCTTCCCTGACGATGCACCGACCCTGCTGAGTGTAGTGGAGAAGGCGGGCTTGCCGGCTATCCCGGACATCACGGTCGGGCACAACGGAGACGCCATTAGCGCGGACACCTACGCGGTCACCGACCCTGACGGCAGCGCCGACGGCCCTGACGGCTATGACCCCACCAGCTACACGTACTCGGTGTCGGGCGAGGACGGCGACGACTTTGACTTCGACGCCGCCGGCAAGCTGGTCTTCAAGGCGGGCCACGAGCCCGACTTCGAGGACCAGAGCTCGTACTCGATAACCATCGTGGCCCGCTCCGGCGGCGAAGGCCGGGAGCTGTCGGCCACCCTGGATGTCACCATCGATGTAGTGGACGGGGAAGATGACGGAGCGGTGCTCCTGTCCCAGAGGCAGCCGGAGGTGGGCATCGAGATACAAGCCGTGGTCAGCGACGACGACGGCGGCGTGACCATCAGGAAGTGGGTGTGGGCATGGTCCGACGAGGTCATAGGCGCGGGAAGCGACAGCCGGTGCCTGGACGACGATGAGACAGACTGGACCTCAATAGCCGAAGCAGAGTCTGCGGTCTACATCCCGAAGGCGGCGGACGTGGGCAGGTGCCTGCGGGCGACGGCGTTCTACACCGACAACATACCGAACCCTCGCAATGCCTTGCCGTCTTCGACGTGTGTGGCGTCGGCAGTCACGGGCGACCGGGCATGTGCGGTGTCGGAGGTCCCCGTGGGGCGGCACGGGTCTTTCGGCGCCGCTCCGGAGTCGGACGGCGGGTTCGTCAATGCCGCGCCCGTGTTCCCCGACCAGGACTACACCACCGAGGGCGACCAGTCGGACAGTACGATCCGGGAGGTGGCCGAGGACACCGGGAACAGCCCTGAGACAGGGCGGAGCATCGGGGCGCCGGTCAGCGCCATTGACGATGACAACGACCTGCTGATCTACAACCTGTATGGCCCCGATGCCGAGTTCTTCCGGATTGGGAGGAGAGACGGCCAGCTGAAGACCGAGGCCGCCCTGAACTTCGAGGTCAGGGACAGATACATAGTAGTCGTGACCGCCACCGACCCGTTTGGCGCAATGGACAGCATTCTGGTGACCATCATCGTCACCGACGAGGACGACCCCGCCGAGATAACGGTGAACGCGAGCGGGTCCGCCAGGTGGCCCTGAGAGAAGGACAGCGAGACGCGCTCCGCTGAACGTCAGCAGGCAGGGATTGCGAGGAACGGCTCTCTGGGTGATGGCTGGAGCCAGCCTCATGTCCTCACATGATCGCCTGAGCCGCCTCCGGGACTATACTGAATCTAATCCAGGTAAGACCTCTCCTGGCGGGGAGCTCACATCCGAACACGCGACAGGAGTGGACCGATGGGCGGATTCGACGTACGAGCCCTGGAGAACGTCCCGATGGAGGCGCGGGACGGGACGGTGCTCCGCTCGGACGTCTACAGTCCGGCCTCCGGCGGCGGTTACCCGGTGCTGCTCCAGCGCACCCCGTATGACAAGACCTCCGGGTCCAATGCGGCGACGGCGCGAGACCTCGCTGCCCGCGGGTACGTCGTCGCCATCCAGGACATACGGGGCCGCTACGCCTCGGAAGGCGACTTCGTGTGGCAGTTCCAGGACAGCGCCGAGACCTTCGACGCCCAGGACGGCTACGACGCCGTAGAGTGGGCGGCGAGCCTGCCGGGCTCCGACGGTCAGGTCGGCACGTGGGGGCACTCCTACCCATCGTGGTGCATATGGCAGCTAGCCGGGGCCGCGCCGCCCCACCTTGGCGCGCTCTTCGCCAGCGGAATGGCGTCCCGCGTTCTCGACCTCAACTTTGGCGTGTTCGAGACGGGCCGCCGCCTGCAGTGGACATACAACATGGCGGTCGACGCGCGGAGAAGGGCGGGCGATGAACGAGGGCCGTCGACCCGCGCCGAGGCGGACCTGCAGTGGCACGAGCTGGAGCGCGGCAAGTGGATCTGGCGGCTGCCTCTCGCGGACATACCCGACAGCGTTTTCTCCACCCTCGGCCCGATGCTGAAGCGCTATATGAGAGAGCAGAACAGGGAGCTCTGGGCCTTCGACAGGATTCACAGCCGCGTCCAGGTGCCCACGTGCCAGGTGACCGGCTGGTACGACCGGCTGATCGGCGCCATCGACAACTTTACCGGCATGGTCGAGAACGGACCCGCGGCACTCCGCGGCGAGCATCGGATCACGATCGGCCCGTGGGGGCACAACAACGGCGCCTTCGTGCGGCGACAGGGCCCCCTCGACTTCGGCCCGGAGGCGGACACGACCTACGCCGGCGAGGTAGCGCGATGGTACGACTACCGGTTCAAGGGCATCGACACCGGCGTCGGCTCCGAGCCTCCGGTGAAGCTGTTCGTGATGAACGAGAACAGTTGGCGGTACGAAGAGCAGTGGCCCCCGTCCGGCGCCCGGGAGATGGAGCTGTTCCTGCACAGCGGCGGGCGCGCCAACTCGGTCCGCGGGGACGGCGTCCTGTCCGCGTCTGAGCCGTCGGCGGAGCGGCCTGATCGCTACGACTACGACCCGAGCGACCCGGTCATGAGCCTGATGGGCCTTGACGCGCAGGCCGCGGTGCGGGACCAGTCGCCCCTGGACGCACGCGAGGACATTCTCGTGTACGCCACCCCTCCGCTGGAAAGGCCGGTGACCGTCATAGGCCCCGTCACCCTCAAGCTCTGGGCCGCCTCATCCGCCCCAGAGACCGACTTCACCGCCAAGCTCATCGACGTCCGGCCGGACGGCCTGGCGGTGAACCTGAGCTACGGCATCATGCGCACCAGCTACAGGGAGGGATACCACGAGCCGAAGCCGATGGAGCCGGGGACTCCCTACGAGCTCACCATCAGGCTGGGTCCGACCGCCATACGGTTCGGCGAGGGGCACCGCATCAGGCTGGACGTGGCGAGCTCGGACTTCCCGAACTTCGACCGCAACCACAACACGGGGGCCGACTTCTGGTCGGACACCGAGCTGCGCGTGGCAAGCCAGACCGTCTTCCACGACCGCGAGCGCCCTTCGCGCCTGCAGATCACCGTAGTGTAGAAGCGCCTACCCCACCGGATGGCTGGGGATGTTGTTCCTGCCGGCCTGGGGAATCGCCCCTTGACATGCAACCCTGCGGTTGCGTATTGTATGCGGGCATGCACAAGGACTTGGTCTTCAAGGCACTAGCGGACCCAACACGGAGGTTGATGCTGGACGAGCTCTCTGAGCGCAAGGAGCAGACGCTTTACGAGCTCACGGCCCGCCTGATAATGCGGCATGAAGTCGCCATCTCGCGACAGGCCCTGGCCAAGCACATTGATCTCCTGGAACAAGCGGGGCTCGTAAGCTCAGAGAAGCGTGGCAAGTATCGGATGCTCGTCTTCGACGATGAGCCCCTTAGGGCCGTCATGGATCGATGGCTCAAGTGACACTACGAAAAGAAGAGGAGGACAGATATGCGCATTGTACTCACCGGCGTTTTCGTAAGCGACCAGGACGAAGCTCTGAAGTTCTACACGGAGACCCTCGGCTTTGTGAAGAAGCATGACGTCCCCGTGGGGGAATTCAAGTGGCTTACCGTCGTCTCGCCCGACGACCCGGATGGGACCGAGCTTCTGCTTGAACCAAACGAAAACCCGGTAGCGCAAGAATATCAGAAGGGGATATTTGACCAGGGCATCCCAGCGGCGTCCTTTGGGGTTACGGACATCCATGCAGAGTATGAGAAGCTGAAGTCGCTGGGCGTGGCTTTCACGATGGAGCCAACGGAGATGGGCAACGTCACTATTGCCGTCTTCGATGACACCTGCGGCAACCTGGTCCAGATAATGCAGACGTAATGGGGTGAGTCCTCTATGCAGACCATAATCAACGACGCCGGCGACTTCTCCTATGTGATTGGGCCGTACGAGCAGCCCGTCGCTACCGTGTCACCGGGCGAAACCTTCATCGTGGAGACGGTGGACGCATTCGAGAATAGGATTAGCTCGCCGGACGACGACATTACGCAGATAATCACGCTGCCATACGTGAACCCGCTGACTGGCCCTATCTATGTCGAAGGCGCTGAGAAGGGCGATACTATCGCCGTCACCATCCACTCCATAGAGGTTACTCGCGACTACGGCGTCAGCGCGCTCATCCCGGAGTTCGGGGGACTGTGCGCCACGGTCTTCACACGCACGCTCAACCCACCATTGCCGCCGCGCGTCATGCTGCATCCCATCAGCAACGGCGAAATCACCTTCTCGGAGGATCTCGACATCGCCGCTATTCCCTATGAACCGTTCTACGGCACAATCGGCACCGCGCCGGAGCTCGAAGCAGTATCCTCGCTCGCTCCCGGATTTCACGGCGGCAACATGGACGCAGCCGACGTCTGCCCCGGCAACACCATCCACCTGCCCGTCAATGTGCCCGGCGGTCTGCTGCACGTCGGCGACGGACATGCCGCTCAGGGCGATGCTGAGGTCTGCGGCGTCGCCACCGAGATACCCACACGTGGCACTCTCACCGTTGATCTCATCAAGGGGCGCCATGTCGCCACACCGCGAATCGAGTCCGACGAGTTCCTGATGACCGTAGGCAGCGCCCGCCCGATGGAGGACGCCGCCCGCATCGCCTTCTACGAGCTGGTGATGTGGCTGGAATCGTCCTACGACATCGAGCGCCTGACGGCATACCAGCTCTGCTCACAGGTCGCGCGTGTGCGCCTCGCCAACATGGTGGACATACTCTACTCGGTCGTCGCCAAATTCCCCAAGCGCTACCTCCCCCGAAGATGAGGAGCCAGTGTTCCCCTCCCCCATCAAGGAGACCGGGAGAGGGCTAACTGTTTCAGGGTTGAGAGGAGGCGGCCAGTCCCTTCCCCCCGAGGAGACCTTTGAACAACCTGTTATTGCGCGCCCATATAGTCGTCGTTCCTGCGGAGGCAGGATTCCTGCCCCAGGAACCGTCCCCCACCCAGAGGGGCGAGGGGAGGGGTCTTCTCCCCGGCGCCACTGCGTTACGCAAAGGTCTCCAGAGGGGGAAGGTTAGAGCCTGCCCTGAGCCTGCCGAAGGGATGGGGGCTCTCGCGCTGCCGTAGAGCAAACGCGCCCACGTCAACACCGGGTCTGAACAGTTACGGAGAGGGCTGAGCCTGTCCTGAGCTTGTCGAAGAGCCGAGAATCGTTCGCCCTGAGCTTGTCGAAGGGCAGTGCTCAGGAGACTCGGTCGTTCCCGGCTCCGCCGGCAACGAAGCCCCGAGCTTGTCGAAGGGCCTGCCCGTACCCGATACGGGGAACCCAGAGGCCATATAGTCGTCGTTCCTGCGAAGGCAGGATTCCTGCCCCAGGAACCGTCCCCCACCCAGAGGGGCGAGGGGTGGGGTCTTCTCCCCGGCGCCACTGCGTTACGCAAAGGTCTCCGAGGGGGAAGATGAGCTCAGGACAGGCCTACAGAGTCAGCGCGAACCTGATCTGAGAGCTTCTTGATCTTATCGAGTCTGGTGGCGCAGAAGAGGCTGGAATGGAGGCGGACGGCTACGCCTTGGCCTGTATGAGGACGCGCCCGCCGTCCTCGACGTCGATGTTCAGGTTGTGCCTGTGCAGCAACGACATCCCGATGAGGGGCGTCGTATCTGACACGTAGGCAACGATCTCTCTCGGCTGGCCATCCCACAGCACCGTTACGCCGTAGACATCGGGTGTTGCTTCGCTGCCGTCGGCCAGGATCACGCGGTTGACGCCTCTGAAGCCCAATCCCAACTCCGCGACCATCGTCGTCGGCAAGGTGAGGAAGCGGGTGAATCCCGTGTCCACCACGGCGTCCACGTCCCGGGCCTCTCCTGCCGGACCTTGCAATGGAAGGGCCACAACCGCCTCGTACGCTGCGTTCACAGTCCCCTCTATCACTCGGCCCTCCGCAGAGAACCACCCCCAATGCTGGCCACCGCCCTGTACCCCACGCGAAGGAGCCAGATGTCGATAGCGCCAGGGCACTGCGCCAGTAGAAGGTCCGATGCGGCAAGCTCGCTTCCGGCGATGGCCCAGTTCCCGCTGGCCACGTCAATGGCAACGTACTCTCCGTCGCGGCCAGCTTCCACCTGCGCCTTGATGTCCCGCCTGTAGATCTCATCCCCGAGACGGGCCGTTTCTTCCTTGGGCCTGCGCTGGCGCACTGGGGTCTCTGCGTTCGTCATTCGCGCTCCTTCTCAAGTCACTCTTCTACATACAACATTCTACGACAACCGGCGATTTCAGGACAGACAACAGAGAGGCCCCGCCTGCGGGGCCTCGGACAGGAGGAAATCGAGAGGGCCGCGGGTCAGGGCTTCCCGTTGGCTCGTCGGCTGGCCTGGCTCCTTAGCTTGTGTTCCCCAGTCACTACTCGTCACACTACAGGAATCGCAAGTCCCTGGTGCGCCGACAGGCTGCCAAGCGACATCTCGAAGATAGCGGTATCTACCGTAGCGGTGGTGGGCCAAGGCGTACCGATTTGCGAACTTTTCGCTGGGAGGTGTTCATATAGCGAGTAGGTTCACCGGCGCTGGTCAGCATTTGAGGTATCCCAGTGCCAGAGCGGGCAGATGACTTTGGCCGGCCCTTGGTAGAAGCGTAGTCCGTGAAGAAAGCAAGGGCGTTTCGTCAAGGCGATGCAGGATCTGTGTGTGGGCGGAGGCTCAGGATGGAAGTCTCTACCGACCGGCCTCGCGTCGGTATGTTCAGTCTAAGGCCATCAACTGGGTTGGGCGTCGATCTAACACGACAAATATCCCCACGTAACATAACCTCACGAGCGTAACGAAGCCACTCCTGCAGGATTGACAGGGAGTTCTGCCCCTTCGTTACTTCTGAACTCCCCTAACAGGGTGAGCAGGTCCTCGGTGTCGCTTTCGAGCTTGCACTCCCAAATGGTGGTCACCCTCCAACCTCGGTCCTCAAGCGTAGTTCGGTTCCTGGCGTCCCGGCTGATGTTGGCATCCAATTTCGAGTTCCAAAACTCTCCGTTGGACGCTGGACGCCTGGACTTCTTGCAGCCATGCTGGTGCCAGAAGCATCCGTGAACGAATACGGCAATCCGATACTTCGATAGAACCAAGTCTGGGGTCCCGGGCAGGTCGCAGACGTGCAGACGATACCTAAAGCCGTCTGCCCAAAGTGCTCTCCGAACTTGCAGCTCCGGCCCGGTGTCTCGGCCTCGGACCCGAGACATCAACCGGGAACGTGCTTCAGGGGTCAAGGTATCTTGCATGGTCAGTGTGGCCTCATTCACACCTAGTCAGGCCAAGGCTCGGACTTTCTTCAAGTGTCGGCGGAGGGCTCTATCGCCGGTTGTATTGATCCGTTCAACCACATGGCGGCCGCCGTAAATGGTCGTCAACATGCACAGCACAAGCCCTATCTGATCTTCGGCGTCAAGTGGAAACGAAGGCTGGGATTCCGGCAGCCACCTTGGGGTGGTTGCTCGTGTCGTGTCGTTGATGTACCGACAAAGCTGGGCGTGGCAGAAGTCGTGGGATCCGCGTTTGCCGGTAGTCTGAGGTACTCCCTCGTCAGTCTCGAATCTGATTGCCAGGGCCTGTAGTGCTGCGCACTGATCAAGCATCGTGAGTAGCACATAGGCTCTGAAGTTTACCCATCGGTTTGAAGTTTCGAGAGTCACTAGAGGAAGAATCGTCGTGTCAGGTACGGGCTCAAGGAACAGAAACCTATGTTGATCCCTCAAGCCGAGCTCCAAGCTACCGCCGAACAAGCCGTTAAGCCCGTACACGTCGACAGGGATAGGTCTGTACTTCTCGTTGACCTGCTCTCTGAGCGTCGCAAGAGGTCCGTCACTCCGTCCCTGTTTGCCCAGAAACTTCGACAATATGTCCGCGACGGCGACTCGGACCGCTCGGTCCGCTGGATTAACTGGCATGGCTCTTCCTACATGCTGAATGCAGCTTGAGGAACGTACTCGACCGTCAGAGGATCTTGAGGCCCCCCGGAACCCACCTTGCCCACGAACGCGAGGGCCTCCGGAGATTCCCGCTTCAGGACGAATCGCTTGTCGAACGGCGGAGAGACGTCCGCTCTGAAGTCGTCGGCTAATTCCGCCGGTACGAATCTAGAAACGTTCTCGCAGAATACCCATTCGACATCGTCGACCGCCCAGGGGTCCTTCACTTCGGCGATGCGCTCGTCCTTGCTGATGTCCGGCCAATACCAGGCGGGCCTCCAGAGCCAGTGTCGCTTCTCGAATCTGTGTTCCTCCAGGACATCGGCTAACAGGCCGTCGATCTCTTCGTTGACCGGATCGCACAAGCGATTCCAACCATGGATGTCCCGGTAGTCGTCCCGCACGAGGCTGGGAAACCTCGACGCGAGATGCGGCGCATCGACCAGAATGCTCTGTTCGGGGAGAATGAGCCCGTTCAATAGGGTGAGCAGCCGGGCCGCGGCCACGCGCGCCATGTATTCGGGCGGCAGCTCGTCCTTCGATGCGATGCCGCCGCGGGCATGCCTCACGAAGGTGCTGAATCGAACGGCTTCCATGTTTCCGCTGCCGTGGAAGAAGTCGTGAGCGCTCTTCGGCAACCAGTCGATGAAGCGCTTCAGTCCGAGGAAGTCGAGGATGGGTTCCTCCAGGTTCTCTCGAACATCCTCGACGCACTTCTCGAAATCCGATCTAGCGGCGGGGAGAGAGGGCCAATGCCAGGGCCTGTAGCCCTCGAACGAACCCGTCCATAGGCCCGGATTGCCGATCTGGGCGTCGCCCAGATGCAGGTCGGCGAAACCCTCAGAGGGGCTGCGGAGGCTCAGATCGAAGGAATTGGTTCCGTACTCGTTGAGCACGACGATGAGACCGCACTTGCTGAAGCAACGGAGGAGATACGCCAGCCTGCTTCCCGTGGTATCCCCTTCGTCGGAGTAGAGCAGGAGGTCGTAGTCGATTACGATAACGTCCGCCTCGTCGACATCGGTCGATTCGATCAAGGGCGCGTCTTTCTCTTCGGCTCTCCACGCGGCTCTTCTGCGGTTCATCAGGCCGATCAATGCCTGAAAGGTCTCTCGCTTGACAGCCGTTACATTCGCATCGCCACAAACCGTCCGGATCCTGGCCGCCAAGCGTTCCGCGATCTTCGGGTTGTCGTCGTACACCAACATTCGCATCGTGCTCACAACTCCTCCCGCCAGGCCAATTCGAAGCATGTTTTGAATGGTGCCTCCGGCTCAGTAAATCGAGCGGTGGCTCCTAGGTCGGTGGCCAGCAGCCGAACGATGGCCAAGCCCAATCCGGTCCCGCCGTATCCGAGTGCGCGTCGCTCGGCGGAAATCTCCAAGCCCCGCTTGAGGGGTTCAAACAGGCTTTCCGCCCTTTTTAGGTCGATGCCCACTCCGGTGTCCTGGACCCGGATAGCGCGACTCTCGCCGGAGACGGCCGATGACACCCCTATGTGCTTGCTTTCGCTGTCGAGCATCGCATTGGAGGCGTTCATCAGCACATTGTGGAAGATGGCCATCCAGATCGGATAGTTCGCGTTCGGCAGCAGGATGTTTCCATCTATACGCGAGACATCGACTCTGACGCCCCGCAGTAGCGCTCTCATATCGTCCACCATGCTCTGGACCAGTGCCCTCGCCCTGAATCGCGCCACCGTCGTTCGATTACGTTCGTCCGTGATAGGAGAGAATATGGCGCGAGTATCGCGCACTCCCTGAATCCAGTCCTTGATGCTCGCCGCTATGGGGGCGATGGCGTCGCTGATTCCCGGATTCGTCGTGCCGAGATCGTCCAAAGTTTCGGCGTGGTGCTCCAGGAGGCTGAGCTGCTGGTTGAGCTGGTGATCGAAAGCGATGGCCGTAGACCCGACCGTCGCCATCGCCCCGAGCAAGCCGGACTGACTCTTGGTCCAATCGGCCTGTTCGCGAAGGGATTCGACTGTCTTGTCCAGCTCGGCCCTCAGCTCGGTGGCCACCCTTGGGGGAATCTCGCCTTCGTGCCTTTCCAACACGTCCCAAACGTTCCTTACGAGGAAGCCTGACGCACCCACTCTACGTTCAGATGCCTTTTCGGATAGCCGCTGAGCGGCCAGGCGAGTGGCATAGTAGTCCAGTGCGAATCGCACGGCATCCTGAAGTTGGTGGAATGCCCCGTTGCTGACGAGTCGATCTCGGGAGACCTGGATTTGAAGGTGCTGCCCCTGGGCCACGTCGTTGACCTCCGCAATCCTCGCCTCGCGGCTCGTGTCGATATTGACGACGCCGAGAACCCGGGAATTGGTCGGTAGATGATTCAGCCCCAGATGGACGTTCAAATCGGATGGAAGAAGCCGGGACTGGGTCAGGCGATGAGCGTGGTCGAACTCCAGTCTCAACCAGTCTGCGGCGGGCCCGGCGTAAGGAATGCGGAAGCCGGCGTCGTAGATGTGGACGCCACCCCACTGCGCCATGTACTCCCGCGCATCTTGTACGACTATACCGTAAGGCTGTCGGTGTTGCAGGGTGAAGATGCGGATTTCGAAGTCGAGGCTGTCGATCAGGCAGGAGTCTTCACCACGAACGGGGACCGACAGCCTGTAGGGTTGCGGAGCCCGGCGTTCAAGCTCCAACGACAGTGCCAATTCCCGCTTTGAGGGCCGACCCTCGGAGTCGTCCTCCGGCATGTCCGAGTCGTCGGCGGGCAGCAGTCTTCCTACGATCCGAGAGGTGTAAAGGTCCAGGATTCGGGCCATCTGAGTGTTGAACAGAGCGACGGCGTCAGGATCCGGTGAACTCAGGTCAACCTCGAAACCGCCGTCCTTGATGTCGGATGCACCAGTCAAGGACCTGAAGGGAGGCTGGAGAAACCATATCTCTCTTGCGAGACTCTGAAACTCCTCGGGACTCCAGTCGTGCTTGAGCCTCTTCAGGGTGACCGTCGTTCCATGAGTCCCCTTAAGGGGAAAGGCGGCGTTGTCGGGTTCCCGCAACTCGTACGCGGCGGTCGCCTGGGTCAAGTCTCCGGCCTGAACCGCCGTATCCCAGTCAACCATCGCGAAGAGCTCTTGGTCCGACGACCCTTCGGGAACTCTATCTCCGTTCGGAACCGAGGTAAGCTCCAGCTCGCTGGCCAGGAACTGCACGGCCAGACGTCCGACTCCTTTTGAGCCGGTCAGCCTGCGCTTCAACGTCGGCGAGGTCATCTCGTTGACCTTGTGAGTCGAGCCTACGCGCATCCAACGACTCGCAAAGTCCTCTTCGGTCATTCCGTGACCGTTGTCTGACACCTCTATCGAATCGTCTTGAATGCGAATCTCCACTCTCGTCGCGTCTGCGTCGAAACTGTTCTTCACCAATTCGGCGAGGGCGATGTACTGGCGCCCGACCAGTCGCTCGCCTAGTTCGCGAAGCAGCTCCGAATCTACTGTGAAGTGGATGGTTTGCAATTCAGACACCCTGTGCAATCAGCTCGCGGTCTGACTCCCCGGACTCGGTGGAAGGTTGTGACTCACTCTTCAAGAGTGGAATCACCTCCTTTCCAATGGCGAACGAAAGAAGAGGGGGGACGGAATTACCGATTAGCTTCGCCAGGTGTTTCCGTGCCGGCACAGAGCCGAAATTGACAAAGTCCGGTAGCGTTTGAAGTCTGGCGGCTTCGTGTGGCGTAATCACTCGCCTGCGCGACGGATGCACATATCTGCCCTGTCCCATGCAATTGAAGCCTGTGGTCACTGTCTGCGCGGGAAGGTCCCAAGCCATTCGACCGTACATGGCAGTGTAGGTGTGGTCGGACCTATGACATGGGGGCCTTAACTCATTCGGTAGGTCGGTCTTGTCGTTGTCAAACAGCCAGTCGATCCGTGATTGGTTTATGGGATACGGAGTGGAGGCGGAATCGAACGTGGTGGCTTTTGCGTCATCCTCCAAATCTCCTATAGCCCAGCGGACTGACCTAGGGACGTGTTCGCAAATCGGGGACTGCAGACTGTCAACTACTGCTTGCGCTTCAAGATCGCGATCTTGCAAGGCAACAATTAAGTGCCGCCGTCTCCGTTGAGGTACTCCCAGGTTCGATAGATCGACAACGCCGGCTCCCACCGAGTATTCGAGAGATTTGAGACAGTCGATTGTTCTTTGAACTGCCTGCTGCACATCGTGAGTAACGGTCGGGACGTTCTCTATGATGATTGCCGACGGGCTTAGGACCTGAGCTGCCCTTGCCATACGAAGGTAGAGTCCATTTCGAGGGTCGTCACGCCGGGAATGGTTGTTGAGATTCGAATGGCCTTGACACGGGGGGCCACCCAGAAGGAAGTCCAAGGGTCCTACCTGATGTGCAAGCTTGACTTCTGATTCTGTGAGCTGGGAACCCACTTCCCCATCCAAAACCTCTTCGATAGGTTTGCAGATTGTCGTCGCAGTCGGGAACAGATCGCGGTATACGTTCATCGCTATCTGATCGAAATCCAGGGCCAGTCGAACATCAATGGAGTATTCAGAGTCGTGAGCCGCTCGCTGTACCCCCAGTGATAGACCGCCACAACCCGAAAAGAGGTCGGCCACGTTCACAACAGGCCATGAAAGGTCGGCCGCCGGGACGTCGATGGACCTTAGCGTTGAAGTATCTGCCT
Organism: Dehalococcoidia bacterium; assembly: GCA_965116315.1. Lineage (GTDB taxonomy): Bacteria > Chloroflexota > Dehalococcoidia > Lucifugimonadales > CAJWER01. The sequence goes on along the minus strand of OZ220672.1, from coordinate 1,717,842 downwards.
GACAAACGTGACATTCCTTGTCGGTCTTCATAGTTTCGTCTATTGGCCAGCCTGTTTCGCGGCGCATAGCTAAAACGTCTGTACCCCTGCTTCCAGTAGATGCTCGTTCGCCGGGCTGTCCACAGTCAGCATTGGCTTGCCAGCATCGGCAAGACGGCAGGCGAACGCCTCAGTCTTGCTGCCCCGGGCGGCGTGAGCTATGAAGACCCGGCTCGCCAGCGACGCCACCAACTCGTTGCGTTGGGCGGCGAGCTCAGCGGTCGGACGGCGTACCGTGGCCGGGAAGGGCGACAGGACCAGCAGGCGGCCGTCGTCCAGGGCGGGGCGCCAGTCGCGAGGGATGCGCATGTTGTCGATGCCCCGGGCTGGGCAGACGACCACGGGTTGCTCGCCCCGCAGCAGAAGGCGCAGACACTCCTTCTCCATCCGTGTTTGGAAACCGCTGATGACTGGCACACCAGCATCGCGCATGGCCCTGGCAATATCGTAGGTCTTCAAGATGAGATCGCCAGGGCAGCGATTAGAGCAGAACAGGGCCGTTAGCGGCTCGTCGAGAAGCCGAAGGTTGCCCAAGTGGGCCGTCTCCAGTGGCAGCGCGACCGTGGCCTGGTCGTTCGCGCCGACGCCCCGGGCTTGTTTCGTTGGGGTCAACCGTGCCATGTGCTCCATTGCTGTGTCTCAGTTCCCTTCGCAGAAGAGCTTGTTGAACTCTGCCTTGGTCGTGCAACGTCTGACCTCGGCGCGCATCTGTCCGAACTGAGTCGAAGCCCCCTCTCGTAGTTTGGAATCTGCCTGCCCTAGGTACTCGTCTACATGTCTCGACTGCCCTGTGGAGTCAACAATGGGTTTCTTCACTGCCTCCATCGAGTGCCCCAACAGGTGAATGAGCATGTTCTTCGGGTCTAGGGGGCCTTGATAGCCCTTGAACGCGTCGATTGCTAAGGACTCCATGTGGTAGCCGCTGAGCTTCCTGTCATCTTGCGTGATGAAACAATCGGCCATCGCCTTGGCAAGTTTGATGACGGGAACTACTCTGCCGTCCTTGGACGCATTGACCTGGGCGAGCTTCTCGGCAAATTTCTCGGGGTGCGCGACCTTGCTCCACCTGCGAGTTCCGTGTTGGGCGATCCGAACGCCACCAGTCTCGGTCCGTATGGCGGGCAGCAGCTGTATTTCGGTCTTGTCGGAGTACTTGACCGTTACTGCCAGCTTGCCGGCTTGCACAGGATTATTGGGGAGTCGTCGCTTTATGGCGTCCCTCACGTACTTCTTGACCTTCGAGGGGGGTTGGTTCAGCAGAGAGGACTCGTTCACTATCAACAGGACATCGACGTCACTAAGGCCGGTCACGTACGTGCCTTTCTGGACAGACCCGCCGAACATAGTCTGCACGACATGGTTGCCTTCTTCTCGAAGAAACCTGCACAGGGTTTCAAGGTGCCTGGTGAGGGCCTTCGTATTCCTGCGGTTGTACGTCACCAGCAGGTCCTCGCAGTGCTCATTGAACCTATCGTCTGGCACGGGTCATGCCTCCGCTTCCTGTTCGATCAGTGCGTCGGGAGTCGCCAAGCAAGCCAGTTCTCCCGTGGCGGCCCTATTCATCCCAACTCACCTCGCAGGCCAGGTATTCGTGCAGTACCATCCTCACCAGGGTGCCTTCTTGCCCCTGAGTTACGGCGTAGCGATAAACGCCGTCTTGAACATCCTGCCAGCTTTCAAAGTAGACTTCTTGGGGATCTTCAGGGCTGTGAACGATGAACGCCCTTTGCATCGCTCTGCTTCCCACTTCCGGCCAACCTGCGCCATGGGGGACGTTCTCAAATTGTTCGAGTTGTCGAGTTGTCAACGTCTGAATCGGACAAATTGACACGTGGGACGGTTGCTGAAGCATCGGTTCACCGAGTTCATAGAGGACGTGCCCGCGGGCGTTCTTCACGACGACGCGCTCTATGCGGTCGAGCTCCGGCTCCCACGAGACTTTGACATCGCCCCACAGGTTTCCTTGATCTGTTCGGGACCGGTCAATCCGCTTGCCCAATTGGGGGCTGTGGGTCAATATACCGGAGGCCACAGGAAACCTAACCGGGTCTGGTCTGGTGGAGCCGCTGATCACCGAGCCGAGAAAGGCGATGAGGTACTCCTCGTCCGACGAAAACCCAGAGTTGCACTGTCGACACGCTTCCACCACGGGCAAGTTCTCGGGGTAAGGCGGGTTCAAGAGACCTCGAGTCGGAACGTGGTCCCGATTGGAGTCATCAGCTCTCAGCCCGCTCCCGCAATGGATGCAGAAGCCCTTGTTTCTGCTGTCGCTGTAGTCAGTCAGTTGGTCCATTTTGCATAATCTCCGCTATCACCCCTCCCGCCCATCCGGCACTTCATGGTGTAGTTGCCCACCCTACACATCCCCTTCGTCGTCAAAGGAAGTCCTTACCACCAATGCGTGCTCCAGCTCAAACTCTTCCCACAAGTCGCCTAGGCCCAAGGCGTCGAGCCAAACCTTATCCGACTTGTCCGTGACCTGCCGACATCGGGCGAGATTGTAGTTGCCTATGTTCTTGCCAGCGTTCAGCTTGAACACCACGTTGTCATTCATCGCGCTTTCCAAGTCTGGCAATAGGGACATCAGCCGGTTCCGCTGCTGTTTGGAGAGCTGGCCCGGTCCGAAAGGAGCACTTGCAAAACCCGTCTGAGTCAAATCAAAGTCGTCTCCAATGGCTGCCCACCAGACAAAGAGCAGCTTGCCGTTTGTCAATAGCATGGTCAGGTCTCGGTCGTCGGCATCCTGAAAGCGGACCGTTCCATACTTTGTTTGGGGGAGCAGTTTGTTACCTGACCCGTACACGGGCGGCTGGTTTACACAGAACGTCAGCCAGTTGTAGGCGGTTTGCTTGAAGTGAAGGTGGTGCCCCTGGCGCGACGGGGTGAGCTCGTTCTGGAGTCGATAGCCACTACCCTCCAACAGTGACTCGAATTCCTGTAGGAGACGGGAGCTGCTCAGCTTCGGTATCAACCCGCCGAACGCTGACGGGGAAAACGGCGCATACGACAAGCCGTCGAACAGAACCGGACGCTGAGAGTCGAACCACCTATGTAGTCGCGTCGTGAAGTTGCGCTTCGGCGACCTTGACGCCTTACGGCCCAAGTAGATCGTGTTGCGCACCCGTGTATCGAAACTGAACAGTGCCGAGGGGATTCGGCCAAAGGATGAAAACCAGAGCGAATCGCATTCCTCGTACAGGTGAGCGCGCAGGTTGCCAAATCCCGAGCTGAATGTAAGGCTAAGCGGTACAATCATGCTTGTCCGTCCATCGGAACGGCACACGTTCACGCTTCGCTCTACTACCGTGGCGTAGATGTCGGGGCAACCCTCGGTTCCAAACCCCCTCGTGGTATAGGACTTGGCTACCTTCCGCCTGGATACGTATGGCGGGTTGCCGATCACTACGTCAAAGCCGCCCTTACTCATGATCCCGTAGAACTCAACGAACCAGTGGAAGGGTTGGTGGTTGGTACGCCAGGCATTGAAGGCACGGACCCTCTTGTGATTGATGCCGTACTCGGCAGCCAGGAGGCGGTCCAACTCGCCCGCCAGCCTGCTGAGCTGCCCGCGTAGTTCGGCCTTGTGCTCCGCGGTGACGTGAGAGTCGTCGTCGAACATGGTCTGCTGCCACCGGAACTGGTTGAAAGCCGCGCTGGCAATCTCCGCTTCCTCGTTGATGCGGTCCAATGCTGCTTGGTCTTCGGGAAACACCTGCCGGTGCTGTCCATTAGGCATGACCGTCATGGCCTCTCGCACGGCGTCGAGGGACGTAAAGCCAATCAATGTGTTGCCAGCGCGGACGTTGAAGTCGATGTCCGGCAACGGCTCTATCTGGTCGTAGGTCTCCAACTGGGCGACCAGCTTCAGGAAGAGGCGGAGCTTGCATATCTCAACGGCCTCTTCCATGATGTCCACGCCGTAGAGATTGTTTAGGACGATGGACTTGAGGATGAAGTAGCGCTGATTTCGGTGCTCGTCTCCTTGTTCCCCGCTGGAGTGCTTATGCACTTGCTCAAGGACGCGGCGAAAGTCCCCCAGGTGCTCAGGGCTGCGCTTGCGCTCGGACCTCTCGGCGTCGTCCAGGAAGCCGCGCATCCCTTCCAGGCAGGCGGTGTAGAGAGGTTCCAAAATGTTGAGGGCCGCGAAGAGGAACGCACCGGAACCGCAGGTTGGGTCCAGGACGGAGATTCCGGTGTCGCTGCGTTCCCGGTTGCCGTAGAGGGCGTGCCAGAAGGCGCGCAGGAGCTCCGGCCCCTCACTCTGGGAGATAACGTCTTTGGCGAATTGCTCGATGTCCAGGTTGAAGGTGATGAGGTCGTTGATCTCCTGTACTTCGCCAGCTTGGAGTTTGGCCTTCACCTCGTCGTAACGCTGACGGCGGGCGACGACTTCGCGCCAGGTCTCGGTGGGCAGAGCGAAGTCGTCCGGCGCCGAGGCGTTCCAGCCTCCGCGTTTGGACGCATCGCTTATGGCGGCGGCGATGTCGTCGGGCAGGTCGAAGGGCGCTTCAAGGCGTTTGGGGTCTTCCGGCCGCCGGGCGTTCCACACGATGCCGTGGCCGACGGCAGGGTAGATGTATCGGTCCGGGTCGTCCCGCAATAGACGCCATACGCCGCCATCCGACCCGAAGGCTACAGGACACTCCTTCCTGGCTGCGTCGAATAGGAATGGGATCACCGTGTTGCGGGAGATATAGCCGGTGATGTCCTCCTTGGTGTAGTAAGCACCCATCTGCTTCTGGTTGACGTACTTCTCGAAGATGTAGCCAAGCACGTCGGGGTTGATCTCGTTGTCCTCCCGATGTGGCCGCTCGTCCAAGTGCCAGCGGTAGCCGTCAAAAAAGTCGAAGACCCGCTCGAACGCCTTGTCGGGGATGGAGATGTCTGGGTTGTCCCGCTCCAGATCGTGTACGTCGAAGAGGCCACCGTTGAGGAAGGGCACCCTGCCAAGAAGGGCGGCCAGGTCAGGAGCGCGTTGGGCTTCGGGCTGGCCGAGACCCTCGTGAAACAGCCGTAAGAGGAAGAGGCGGTAGAACTGCTGAAAGCGTCCGCCGCCGCTCTGCTCCTGCACCATCTTCAGGCGGTTGCGCAAGTAGTTGATATCCTCGTCGAGGAAGCCCTGCTTCTGGACGAAGTAGACGAACATCATGCGGTTGAGCATGAGGGAGGCGTACCAGTCGCGGTCGCCCTGGGCCGTGATGCCCTCGATGAATTTCCCGAAGGCAGTCAGTTCCGACCTGAAGCGTTCGTAGAATCGCTTGGTGACCTTCTCCACATCCAGCGCCGCCCGGACCCGGGATGCGACAAGGGCAATGTTCAGCGACGGCTCTTCGTCCAAGGACACGAATAGCGGCTGAATGCGCTGGAGCAGATGGTCTCCGCTTGCGCCCGTAGTAACGGCGTACTCGCGACAGGCGGCAGGCTTCCCGCCTTCTCGCCTGACCCACTGCCAGACCTGCGCCTTGCGGCCCGGGTCGCTGAAGATGATGAGATGTTCAAAGGTGCGCTTGGCAACTTCGCTCTCGATCTTGCGTCGGACCGGGTACTGGGGGACATTGTTGTCGACGCTGGAATCGCACTCGTAAACGGCGAATCCCGCCTTCTCCGCAATTGGATTGAGCGTGTAGTCTCGCTCGTTGACTCGAACGATGAACGGCTCCGTGATGTAGTGGTCCCAACCCAGCCCCTCGACGAAGAGACGCGGAAAGTCGAAAGCCTGTAGGTGGGGCCGTAGCTCTTCAATGGAGACAGGCATCAGGAGTCCCCCTCCTTGTCGAACAGGCCCAGGGAGCAGATGATCTGAGGCTCCTGGGCCTCGGCGGCTGCGTCCCCCGTCAGGCAGAGCCTGTCCTCCTCACGCAGCGACATGACGATTTCGGCCAGCTGATCGTCGGAGACGCCACTTCGGAGCTGCCTGTTCAGGGTGTCCACTGCCGACGGGCGCAGAGGATAGCGGTAGATGTCGTCGATGGCCTTGTGAAGTGCATCCACGTCGAACAATTGACCCTTGATGGCGTCCGCGTGGGCTTTGAGGCGAGTGTAGGTGCGGAAGCGAGCTCCGGAGGGCCGTCCAAGCTGGCCGCCGACTCGCTTTTCCTCTCTGACGACGTGCCTGACTCCTTCGGCAACAAGCTCGTGGTGGCTCTCGTGGTGAGGCTGGGCCGGGGTTTCAGGCTTGCACTCGGCGGCGGCGAGGATTTCAAGCTGCGACTCGGTGATGCTCTGGCCTTTGCGGTCCACGTACGCCAGGGCGTCGTTGCCGTCGGCAGTACGCATGAACACGAGCACACCTTCAGGCCGCTGAGCAATTGAAGCGTGTTCCCGCGAAGAGAAGACGACGTCCGGCAAGTCGGCCACGGCCTTCTCCAATCGCGGGTCTGAGCCAATGGCGTTCTTCCATATCTGGTAGGCGTGGGACGCCAGGTCTACGTCGCCCTCAGGGTCACCGTCCAAGATGCCAGCTCGCTCGTGATACAGGTTGAGGATGGCCTGATCGTCGTCTTCGTCCTCGAAAAACGCCTCGTCTGCGCCGACCACTTCCGCGTTCTCCTTGAGCCGCTCCCGGACCCGCCCACGCAGGTCGATGATGCGCTCAACACCCTCGGCCGGCAGGAAGGAGTGACAGAGTATCTCCTCCGCCTTCTGCCCGATGCGGTCCACGCGGCCAGCACGCTGGATGAGACGAATAATGGCCCAGGGCAAATCGTAGTTCACGACTATGTGGGAATCCTGGAGGTTCTGGCCTTCGCTGAGCACATCGGTGGCGACTATGACGCGAAGCTCTCGCTCAGGCCTGACCCGGCCCGGCCGCTGGTTGCTGTCCGGGCTGAATCGCCATGCCGAATCCGTGGGGTCGGCGGAGCTGCCGGTAACTCCCGCCATGTCCACCAACCCCCTCTTCTTGAGCTGCGTTTCCAGGTAGTCAACCGTGTCGGCGAACTGGGAGAACACCAAAACCTTCCGGTCTGGGAATGTCTCCGTCAGAAGTGAGTTGAGCGCGTCGAGCTTGGCGTCCTTGGTGGGGTCCCAGTCCCCGTAGGCCTGGAGTATGTCCAGGAGGGCGTTGGAGTCCGAAAGAAGCTCGCTCTCAAGGGAGCGCTTGAATAGGTCGGCGCGGAGCCACTTGAATCGGCGACTGTAGCGGCCCTGGTACTCGCCGTATACTTGGGCTGCCCGCGCCTCGAAGTCTGCGGCAGTCCAAACGCCGCCTGTCTCCTCGACTGCCTCATCCTGATCATCGTCATCAGGGTCGAAGAGAGCGCCCTTCGCCTGGTCCGCGTCCTCGTCATTGAAGCGAGAGTCCAGCATCTCGGCATCCTGCGTGCCAAGAGGCAAAGGCAGGCCGTTTCTGATGGCGTGGAGGAAGACGTAGTTGCGGAGCACGTGCCGCTCTACGGATTGCAGGAACGCCGAACCACTGCTCTCCAGGCGTTTGAACAGGTTGGTGCGACAGAACCCTATCAGCCGCTTCCCAGCCCGGGAAAGGTCGTCGATCTGACCCGCCTCTTTCTTGGTGGGTGGTGTCTCCAGGTTATCCAGCACGTAGTTGCCGAGGCCGTACCTGGGCAGGTGCAGGTCCTTCACTATGTCGACCACCTCCGGCGAGTACAGCTTGGCGTATTGGTCATCGGGATTGGAGTCGTCGATGGCGAACTTCACCGTTCTTGGCACGCGGGTGGGAAAGAAGGAGCGAGTCCCGTCCTCGTAGGTGAGGAACTTCCTGCCAGTCTCCTGGTCCGTCTCGGCATAGTTGTCCTTGATGAAGCTGCGGGTGCGGCGCACCAGGTAGAGGCGCATCAGGTCTCGCCAGTCGTCGGCGTACTCGCTGAAGTCGAAGGCTGCCAACGTGCGGAGTCCAGCCTGGTGGTGCCGGACGAACTCCACCTCGCCCAACTCACGCAGGAGTCGTTCGGGGCGGATGCCTAGGTCCTGGTCTTCCTCCACGAAAATGCGGAGCTGGCTGGACAAATCCAAGTACGTCTTGTTGTAAGGCGTGGCCGATAGGAGGATGCACTTGCTCTCGTTGGCCCGAACGTACTCTTGGATGGCTCGATAGCGGCGGCCCTCGCGGTTGCGCAGGTTGTGGCTCTCGTCGATGACGACAAGACGGTAGCGACGCAGGGTGGGCAACTCGCCGAGAACCCTGCTCAGGGATAGAACTCTAGCCCGAAGCTGGTACTGGTACACGTAGTCTTCCCACATCGGGACGAGGTTCTTCGGGCAGATGATGAGCGTCTCCAACCCGTAGTCGTCCTCGAAGATGCGAGCGACGGCGGTGGCCATGAGCGTCTTGCCGAGTCCCACCACGTCCCCGATGAGAACGCCGTTGCGCTTGTTCAGGTGATGGGCCGCAATCTTGACCGCGGCTGCCTGGAAGTCGAAGAGCCGGTCGCCGAACACCTTGGGAATCCTGAACTCGGCGAGGCCGGCGCGAGCTTCGTGGGAGAGATGGAAGGCCATCTTCAGGTAGACGTAGTAGGGAGGTATCAGCGCCTCCCGCGCCCAGCTCTCTTCGATGATCTGGAGCAGTTCGTCCGTGATGTCCACGCAGAAGCGGTCGTCCCACCTGTCCTCGAACCACTGCTTGAGCTTCACAGTGGCGTCCTGGTCGAGCACGTCCACGTTCAATTCGCCTTGTGCCGACAGACCGGCGAAGGTCAGGTTGCTGCTTCCCAGATAGCCCACGATGGGGTTGATGGGATCGTTGCGAAACAGGAGGTAGAGCTTCGCGTGCAGCGGGTGGCGGAGAAAGAGCTTGACGACGACCTTCTTGGCGCGAAGCTGTTCGGCCAACTGGCGCAAGGTCCGCTCGTCGGCATTGGTAGGGGCGCCGATGGTGAGCTGCTGGCGAAGCTGTTCAGCCAACTGGACCTTCAGACGATGCGCTGTCTGGTTATCGATGCTAGAAGGCCCATTGACGAGACTCAAGGCATCCCTGAGGTCATCGTGAGGAAGGCGCTGCATCCCGATGAGTACGCGGCATGGTCCGTCACCCGGCTGCCAACTGTCCACGTGTGGTGCGAGTCCGCCCCAGCCCCGCAGGTTGAAGTAGCCGACGCAGAAGTCCGCTCGGGACGAGAGTCCCAAGGTCTCCTGCAATGCGGGCAGGAGGCTGGAGTTAAGAGTCAGATTGTCAAAGATACGTGGCATGAACGTTTTACCCGTTATCCGGACTTGGGCCAGTGTCGTCCTGCGACCGTGATGAGTCTTCTGCCTTATTGCCACCCCCTGCCTTCACCCACTCATCTACTTCCGAAAGCCGAAAGCGCAGGAGGCGCCCCACCTTGTGCGCTGGGAAGTCTCTTGAGTCAACCCAGCGGTATATGGAGTCTTTTCCTACGCTCAGGTGGGCAGCTACGTCTGCGATACCGACCCAACCTTCTTCAGACGCCATATCCTGCTAGCTCCTTACAATTAAAACCTACAACTTACGATGAAAGTATAGGTTTGCAGGCATCTGCCGTCAATCTACAGCGATTCGGATACTTTGAGATAGGAGTGCAGTTTTCGGGCAACAAAAAAGGCGGCGTACATGAGCGTTCAAGGGGAGACGCCAAATTAGTCCGGCTGCTGATTGACTCTCCCAGCACGGCCCGGACTCGGGCATCGACCTGTTGATACACGAGGGAGGCCGATGACATTGCCTGGCGAAGGAGCGGCAACTCCAGAAACGCAAAAAAGGCTGCATACATTGACTGGCAGGGGGAGGGCGCCCAGATTCGGGTGCCCTCCCCCTGTTGTATTGCGGCCTAGCGCCCCGCGCCGACCGGCTCGGCCTCGCGCCCCTGCTCCAGCGTCATCGCCCACTCGAACATCGAGAGGGTTGCGGGCTGAGGCTTGCGGCCCCGGCCCTTCGGCTTGACCGGCTCCTCGGCCATGAACTCGGCCCAGGAGAACAGCGTCTGCTGCGGCTCGTCGGCCTCCTCATGGTGGCCGTTGCCGTTGCTATTGGCGGGCGCGTGCCCGTCGACCGGAACCAACTCGACGGTCGGCCCGACGCCGAACAGGTCGTCATTGCCATTGGCGTGGTGGCCGTTGCCGTTGACCCCGATTGTCTCCGGCTCGATCTCGACCAGCTTCCAGCCCTCGTCCACCAGCAGCTCCTCGGCGGTGGCCTCGACGCTCCGGGCCTGGGCGAAGACCTCCTCCACCGTCTCGGCCTCGTCGTCGTCCTCCTCTCCGCTGACGATCTTGCGGGCCAGGGCCATCATCATGTCGTCGCCGTCGTCGCCGAAGGCTGCCAGCCCGTCCTCCGGCAGCTCGCCCTCCACGGCAAGGGAGCTTTGCAGCTTCTTCGCCACCAGCTTGAGGGCGTCGGCCTGTAGGGTGTTCTTGTAGGACATGAACACCACCTTCACCGGGCGGTTCTGCCCGATGCGCCACGACCGGCGCGACGCCTGCCGCATCACGTACACGCTGTAATCTATCTCATCCCAGACGATAGTCGGGAAGTCGATGAGGTCGAGTCCGGTCTGCACCAGCCTGGGGTGGCAGATGAGCACGTCGATGCCCTGCTTCACCCTGTCGGCGACCCACTTCTCCCTCTTGTTGGGTGCCACGGAGTCGGCCTTCATCACCGCCACGCGGAAACCGTGCCGGGTGAGGATGTCGTCCATCCGCCCGGTGATGTCCCGGGTCCCCGTGTGGGTGACGTAGACCAGCACCCTGCGCCCCTCCATGCGCTCGGCGGCCACCAGGTCGATGAGCGCCTGCTCCTTCGGGTACAGCTTGCTCTCGGACAGGGGCGGCACCTGGACGATGACGTCGCCCGTCCTGGGGTCGAAGACCGTCTCCCCCTTGGTGCACCCATCAGGGTACGCCAAGAGCGTCTGCAAGTACGTTGCCAGCAGTCTCTTGGAGCCGCTCTTGAGGGCCTCGGCCAGCTCCTTGCGCAGTTCATCGAACACGGTGTCGTATGCGCTGCGCTGGGAGTAGCCCGTCCCGTCCTTCTCCGAGTCCATCGAGGACAGGAGTATCTGCTCGGTGTAGTCGGGCAGCCCCGACGCCACGTCGGACAGGCGCAGGAAGACGGTGTTGCCTATGAGGTGGAAGAGGGCTGAAGGGGCAAGCCCCGGCCTCTCCCTGACCACCTTGCGGAACTTCTTGCGCCTGCTGTTGCGCCCGTCCTCCATCGACTCGTCGTCGGGCTTGCCGATGGAGTGCTCGACGAAGCCGTACCGCTCGATCCAGCGCCCCTCCTCGGAGCGCCCGAACTCGGAGCGAATCTCCGGGCTGAACCTGTAGAGGAGGTGGAACAGGGTCGAGCTGTAGCCGCCCATGAGGGTCCCGCTCAGGGAGAGGGACTTGCCGCAGGCGTCTGCGAGGACTCCGGCGGCGATGCCCTGTGCCGAGCCGCGCCCCTTGTATTCATGCACCTCGTCGGTGATGAGCAGGTCGAAGAAGCCCCTCATGTGGTGCTTCACGTAGTCCGCTAGCGGATACCTCTTCGGGCCGGACTTGTCGGCCTGCCAGAGGGGGGAGCCGCAGTAGGAGCAGACGTGCCGCCTGCGGTTCAGGTCGGCGTCGGTGAGGGGCACACCGTCCTTGTCCGTGATCTGCGCGGTGCAGTCGGGGCAGCAGGGGACCCGGAACGGCTCTCCCGTCTCCTCGTCCCGCACCAGCCTGCCCTTGGACGTTGCCCACCGCTGAGTGACGGCGGCCTGCCAGCGGTAGGACAGCTTGGCCTTCTCCCGGCTCATCACCGCGAACAGCGGGCCGGAGCCGATGGAGAGGCGCAGCCGCTCCAGGTCGGTGATGGACTCGACGATGGCGGCGCGGGCGAGGGGCACCGTCTGCTCGACCTCGCGCTTCCACTTGGGCACGAGGTGGGGTGGGCAGAGCACCAGGATGCGCTGGAAGCCCGCCATGTGCGCCGCCGCCGCGCCAATAAAGGTCTTGCCCGTGCCCATCTCGCCCACCACCGTCGTTCCCCGGTGGGCTTCGAGGGAGAGGGCCGCGCCCCTGATGGCGTCGGTCTGCGCCCCCAGGGGGGTGCGGAGCAGGCGGGGGAGCGTGCCGCCGTTCTCCGAGGGCCGGTAGAGCGGCGGGTAGGACTCCACCACCCGCCGGGCGATGGCCTCCTTGTAGGTGTCGATGAACTCTCCGAGGTTCATGTCGTGTCTCCTTCCTTGTGTAGGGTTGTGGGTGTGTGTCCGACCAGAGCGAGGCGCAGGGGCCTCGTGTGATGCGGCTCGATGGCGAGCCGTCTAAGCGGCCTGCGGGAGGCGCTCCCGCCGCCTGTACTCCTCGTAGCAGCGGCCCCGCAGGTGGTACGCCTTCACCGGGGAGGAGACCACCCTCCCGTGGTCGTCGATGTCCACCGAGGCGGTCTGCATGGCCGGTTCGCCGGGGAGGATGGGCTGCCCGCAGCGGCAGCAGGACTCCATCGTCATGGTCATCTGCATCGTTCAACCTCTCTTTCCTTAGTTGGTGGTGTGTGTTGCGTCCGAAGCGAGGCGAGGCCCCGCCGTTCCGTAGGGGAACAAAGCGGGGCCTCGTGGTTGCGGCTGCGGTGAGCCGTCTACGCCGCGATCTCGCCGATCTCGCCGTCGCCCAGGTCGAGGGAGACGACGGTGGTCACCAGCCGCTCCCGGTAGACCTCCTTCTCCGGCGTGTCCTCGACCTGCACCATCTCCTTGGAGGTCCTGCCCTTGACCAGGATGCGCCGGTCTTCGGCCTCCAGGACGAGGTTGTCGAGGAAGCCCGCCGCCACCAGCATCGCCATGTGGCCCCGTCTGAGGGGCATGAGCGGGCGGGTGCGGTTGTCCTTCGCGGGCCAGAGGGTGTCGGTTATCTCCGCGCTGGCCCACAGACCCGTCCGCCTGGCCTCCGTCGCCGCAGCGACGGGATCGACGGTGCGGGTTGTGAACAGGATGTCGCCCGCCGGGGTCGCCTTGGCCTTGAAGAAGGGGTAGCGCACCCCTCCCAGCCGGTCGAGGTCTCCCTCCGACCACCTGTTGACCGTCTCCTCGGCGGAGGCGTCGGGTATGGGGTCGGCCTTGCGGTAGCCCAGGAGGACGACCTGGTCGAACACCTCCCGCTCCGGGTCCGGGAAGGCCCAGCAGCGCAGGTTCCGGTAGTGGTTGGACAGGTAGCGGGCCGACACCGAGAGCCTCTGGCGAGGGACGATGAAGACCAGCAGTCCGCCCTCGGCGAGATACCGGGTGCAGTGGGTGAGGAAGGCGTGCTCGACGCGCTTGTCCTCCTGGTCCCAGTCGTAGGGCGGGTTGACGTAGGCGAGGCCGAAGGCCCCGTTTGCGATGGAGGTGGCGAACAGGTCGGCGGCGAGGGCGCGGTCGAGCCGCTCCTCCGCCTGCTGCGCCCGGTCCCGGTGAAGCTCCACGCCGTAGGTCTCGACTGGGAGGGTTCCCCGGTGGCGAAGCTCCTCCGCAAGCTGCGCCACGGCGTCCCCGCCCCCGCAGCAGGGGTCGAGGATGCGCAGCGTCTCCCGGTTGTAGTTGTGGTGGCCGTAGGGGATGTCTATCAACCCCGCGATCATGTCCACCACCCTGTCCGGCGTGGGGTAGTAGCCGCCCTTGCTCTGAGCTGCGAGTCTCATGTCGTCTCTCCTTTCTCTCCGTTGTCCGTGTCGTCAGTGTTGGGTCCGAACCGGCAGGGTTCGGGCTGGCAGAAGTAGCAGTCCCGTCTCGCCCGGGGCGGCGGCACGTAGTCCTCGACGGTCATCGCCGTGAAGATCACCTGGATGCCGCAGGAGCCGCAGTGGTAGATCTCCCCGGTATGGATGTCCCTGTCCGGCTCTTCGACCTGGGCGAACCGCTCGTCGCAGTGCGGGCAGATGAAGAACAGTGTCTGTTCCCTTGCCATTGGTCTCTCTCCTTCCCGCCGCCGTCAGGCGGCGATTGCCATCTCTTCGTGTCCGTTCCTTCGCAGCCCCACCACCTCGCCTATCGCCAGGTTGCGCTGGTAGCAGAGCACCTGGGGAGTCCCCATGCTCTCGGCGCAGGGGACGCAGTAGGCGGTGATGAGCTCGGCGCGGTTGGCGACGGTCATTCGCCGCACCAGCACCGAGCCGCCCTCCGGCAGCTTGTGGCGGTAGAGCATCACCCAGGGGTCGCTCCGCTCCGCCTCCGTCGCGGGCCGGAAGAAGTGCGGCTGCCCCGAGCTCATCAGGTGCTGCGAGCCGTTGTGCTTGCAGTAGCGGCAGGTCTTCTCGTCAGGGGAGAACCGCCGCCAGGCCCCGCCGTTGCGCTGGCCCCGCCGCTTGTTGTTGCGCTTGGCCCGTTTCAGCGTCCTATCCATCGCTGCCCTCCTCGGCCAGCGTCAGCCAGCCCGAAGCCACCGCCTGGGAGAGGTCTTCCCGCAGATTCTTGGCCTTGGGGGAGCACCTGTAGGCGGAGACGCCAACGGACTGGAGCGGGACTATCTCGCCCTCCTCCAGGCCCCTGTGCCAGAGCCAGTCGGCCCAGGAGCGGTGCAGGGGGAGCGGGCTGCGCTTGTCGAGGAAGCGGTGATGGAGGGCCGGGGCCTCCTCCTCGGACTGCGCCAGCAGGAGGAAGGAGTCCTTCTCGTAGGCGAACTCGGCGGTCTTCGTGTATACGAGGGCGTGCCAGCCGCCCGTGCCGCGAAGCCGGGCTATCTTGGTCGTCCACGTGCCGATGGTCTCGTAGGGAATCTGGCACCTCTGGTAGCCGCCCGACAGCGCCATGCCGTCCGCGCCACGGATGATGTGGGCGACGTCCGGGGGCTGCTTGAGGAGGGACGCCCAGATCGCCTTGAGCGCGGTCTGGGAGCCGACCATCGAGACGAACCAGAGGCTTTCGGTCTTGTCGTCGCGGGCGAAGGCGTCGGCGGTGGCCGAGAAGCCGCCCGCCGAGATGGTGTAGAGGCTCTCGGGGTCGATGGTGTGGGTTGCGAGCATGTCGAGTCTCCTTTCGTCGTGAGGGTTGAGTCGATGCGCGGGGCTGCCCCCGCGTGGGTAAGCCGGAGGGCGCACGCCGCCCGGTCGTGGAGAGCGGTCTCCATGCCGGATAGGAGTCAGGGCATGAGGCCCCGCTCCTTGAGGCTGACGAACTTCTTGCCGCCGATGACGATGTGGTCCAGCAGGTCGATGCCCAGCAGCTTGGCCGCCTGGGACATCTCCCTGGTGCAGGCGAAGTCTTCGGGGCTGGGCGTGGGGTCGCCGCTGGGATGGTTGTGGATGACGATGATGTTGGGCACGGCCTCTACGACGGCGGGGCGCAGCACCTCGGCGGGTCTAACCTCGGCCGAGTTGACGTTGCCCTGGTAGATGACCCTCTGGCCCACCACGTTGTTCTTGATGTCGAGCAGCAGCACCCTGAGCTGCTCCTGGGCAAGCGGGGACATCTCCGGCCCCAGCAGCGTGTGAACGTCCTTGGGCGTGATGATCGAGGGCGGGTCGTCCGGGCGCTCCGGCTTCGTCTCCACGTCGTAGCGCATCGCGATCTCCCCCAGCAGGCTCAGGTTGATGCGCAGCGCGTTCAGCAGAACGGCGTCCTTGGTGAGGTCTTTCTTGCGGGTCATGTCGGCCTCCTTAGTAATCGGTTCCAGACGAGAGCGGGGCCGCCCCCTTTGATGGGAAGCGGCCCCGTTGGTGTTGCACCCGGCTCAGGAGGCGGGCGTCGCTGTGCGGTTGTGGGCTGGGATGGCTAGAAGGGTGAGTCCTCGTCGCCGTGGTCGCTCGCCCCGTTGCCGTTGCCGTTGGAGTCGAGGAAGACGACCTCCTGCGTGTGGACCTCGGTGCGGTGGCGGCGCTGGCCGTCCTCGTTCTCCCAGGTGTTCTGGACGAGGCGACCGGCGACGTAGATGCGCTGGCCCTTGGTCACGTACTGGTTGACGGCCTCGCCGGCCTTGCCCCACACGATGACCGTGTGCCAGTCGGTGGCGTCCTCGCCGTCCCTGCGGTAGCGGTCCGTCGCCAGCCGCAGGTTGGTGACGGCGGTGCCGTGCTGCGTGTACTTCATCTCCGGGTCCGTCCCGACCCGTCCCAGTAGCTCGACCTTGTTTATCGTGCGTGCCATTTCGATTTCCTCCTTGTGGATGGTGTGGCGCGGTCTTGCCGCGCCCGTCTGAATGAGGCTTGTCCCGTACTCGATACGGGAGCGGGGCCGTCCCCTGTAGAGGGGAGCGGCCCCGTCCTGCGCTCCCGTGAGAGAGCGTCCGTTTGAACTCGGCTCAGCGAGCCTGTCTCCTGATCTCGCCGAGGGTCGTCGGCTTCCAGTACAGGTCGCGCTCGACGGCGGGGACGCCGCCAAGCACCGTCGCCTCGGCCATCTCGTCGAGCGAGAAGTACCCAAGCTCCGTCTCGAACCCCTGGACGAGGCCGAAGCACTCGCCGGTCTCGGCGGCCCACTCGGTCACGTACCAGGTCCAGTTGGCGTATGGGGAGAAGAGCTTGGCGTGGGCGAGAACGGAGTCGTAGTCCTCCACGTTCTCGTTGGCGTAGAGGGCGGGGATGGTGTCTCCCAGCTCCTTCGTCATCAGCTTGTGCCTGCGCAGTCCGCTGTGCTTGTCCTGCCACATGGTCGTGGCCGTGGTGGTCCCGGCTGCGTTGGTCATGGTGTCTCCTTTCATGCCCGGTTGATGGGACTCGGCGGGGCTGTCCTGTTAGAGGGAAGCAGGCCCCGTTGTGCGCTTCCACCAGGGAGCGTCTAGGTCACCCGCACGTACTCCGACTCGCTCTCGGTCACGATCTCGGCCCTGGTCTCAGGGTCGAGCGCGGCGTTGAGCCTGCGGTGGTTGACGGAGTACCTTGTGGACTGCACCAGGCTGACCGTGCGGTCTCCGACCGTCGCCTTGGCGTCCCCCTTGCGGCGCATCCACGCCTTGAGGGTGTCCAGCGCGGTGCGCTTGGCCTTCTCAGGCTCCCGGATGGACTCCTGGGCCTGTGCGTAGGCCGCCACCGCGTCCCGTGCCTCCTCGTCGCTCACCTCCTGTTCCTCGATCTCCTCCTCCGCATCGACCTCAGCCGCACCCGGCAGGCAGATGTCCAGGAAGGGGCAGGACCGGCACTGCCAGCTTGCGGCGGTGAAGTCCCGTTCCGGCAGCGCGTCGGGGTCCGGCCCGTTCCGGGTGTGGTGCGCCCCCAGCTCGCCGAGCCATGCGCAGGCGTCCTGGAGGGCCTTCTCCAGCCGGTCGGCGGGGATGACCTCGTAGTCCCACGTCCTGCCGCCCGTGTCCATCGTGGCTATCACGGCGTCCCGAAGGTCGTCGTAGTTTCCCAGGGTGTAGAGGGCGGCCTGGGCCACCGCCTGCGGGTGGCTGCGCTCGGCCCCCAGGGTCTGCCACCGCCTGAACGCCTCCGGCCCCCTGGTCTTGATTTCGACCACCATCTCCGTCCCGTAGGCGGGAGTGTCCGACACGTCCCCGAACAGGAGCATTTGGACCTGGGCCGCCGCCTCGTCTTCGGGGAGGGGCATCCGCGCCGTGCCGTCCGGGTGTCCCGTCACCAGCAGTCCGGGGCCGATGCGCACCGCCACCTGCTGCGGGTCCTGGGAGTCGGCGGCGTCCACCTTCCAGCCAGCCCGCTCCATCGCCCGCACCACCACCGGCTCAAGGGCGTTGCCCGCCTCCATCGCCGTCAGCGAGTCGTCGCCGGGGGGATTGGTCGGCTGGTAGCCCGTCGCCGAGTACCAGAGGGAGCGGCGGCAGCCCAGGGCCGCCGAGGCCCGCACCACCAGCTCGCCGTCGTCGTTGATCTTCGCCGCAGGACGGGAGAAGACCTCCGCCCTGTCGGTAGTCGTCGTTGTCATCGTCATTGCCTCCTTGTGTCCTGTAGATGGGAAGCGGGGCCGCCCGGTGGAGACAGCCCCGTTGCGCAAGCCGCTCACGCGGCCGCCTTCGCCTCGACCGTTTCCGCCGCCCTCTCCTCCTTCGCCTTCAGGTGGCCCTTGAGGATGTGGGCGATGCCGTCGCCGAGGCCGTGGACGGGCACGCTCCTGCCGTCGCCCAACTGGTTCCAGAAGGGCTGCATCTCCTGGATGCCCTGCATCTGGTCGATCACCTCCTCCAGGGGAGTCCCCCTGCGCAGGTGCAGGGAGATCAACCGGCAGGCAAGCTCCGTCACCCCGTGCTGGAACGACCCGCCCTTGCCGAGAAATCCGAAGACCTCGAAGGGCTCGCCGTCCTCGTCCACGGAAACGGTCACGAACAGGTTCCCGAACTCCGTTTGCAGCTTCGTGGTCGTGCTGGGCAGGCTGTGGGGCCTGGCCTTTGTCGTCGTGGTCATGGCCTTCCCCCTTCCGCCCGGCAGAGCGGGCGGGTCCGGCTGCACTCCACGGCCTCCATCCGTCCGTACCTCCGCACCATCTCCGGGTCGTTGGCAAACGACTCGGCCTCGATGCAGGTGTCGAACCGCTCCAGGGGGTCCGTCCCGTAGCCGCCCCGGTGGGAGACGGCGTGGTGGTGGCTGCCCGGCGGGCAGTCGCGGAGGTAGGGGAGCGCCGGAGAGTAGCGGTCGAAGTAGCCCGCCACCTTCAGGGCCATCTCTCTCTCGCACTCGTCGCCCAGGCCCAGCAGCGTGCGGACCATCGGCTCCTCGCAGTCCTCCTCGGCGAAGGTCTGCGTGTACATGGCGTCCCGCAGCTCGGCGGGAAGCTCGTTCCACCGCTCCCGGCTGAGCTTCAGCCCGCCGTGGCTCGGCGTGGACACTCTCCAGACGCCCTCCGCCAGCTCGGCAACGTCCTTCGTCCAACCCCAGGGTGTGTAAGTCAAGGTCGTCGTCACCATTTCGTGACCTCCTTCCTGTAATGAGAGAGCGGGGCCGCCCCCGAAGGAGACGAACCCCGCTCGATTCCGTGTGCCGATTGCCGGGAGGCTAGGCGGCCTGCGCCTGCCGCTTCTGGTTGAGCTTGTCGGCGGCGGACTCCACCAGCTTCCTCAGCTCGTCCGCCGTCAGGTCGTCCAGGTCCTTGTCCATCTGCCTCTGGACGGCGGCCCGCACCTTCGCCTCGTCGAAGCCCTGCCGCCCGGCCAGTTCGACGAGCCGCTTGCGGAGGGTCTTCGTCTGGGAGCCGTTGCGCCCGCTCTGAGCCTGCCCCGACGTGCCGCTGGCCTGCGCCTGGACCGGCGCACGCTCAGGCCGGGGCTGGTTGCCCACCGTCTGCTGGTCTCCGTAGAAGCCGTTGCCGAACTGGACGCCGAAGCTGCGGAAGGCCCGCTTCATCCCGTCCGTGACGGCCCCTTTCATCGCCGTGTCGTGTCCGTCCGCGGTCTCGTCGGTCACGGCGTGGAAGCCGGTGTCGGTGCGGGGCAGAGCGCCCGCGACGGTGACTCTCACGGGGGCGCTGTAGGCGGAGACGGTCTTGATCTCGCCCGTCTGGGGATCGACCGACTCGATCTGGCGCAGCCTCACGTCCGAGACCAGCTCGTAGCCCCACCCGCCGTAGCCGAAGATGCGGTTTGCCTGGTCGATGACGACGTGGCCTTCGAGGTAGTCGAAGACCCTGCCGCCGCGCCCCTTGCGCTGGGAGACCAGCGAGGGGGCGATGGGCTGTCCGAGGGCCTGCGTGACGGCGGGCGGCAGCCCGTCCCACAGCAGAGCCTGCCCCGCACTCGATGCGGGGTCGTGTCCCTCGATGATGGCGGGGTCGTGGTGCGCCCCGTTGCCGTTCCTGGCTACGATGGCGGTGTCCTGGTGGACGCCGTTGCGGTGGTGTCCGTTGTTGTTGCCGTTAGACATCTCGTGTCTCCTTCCATTGGTGTTCGTTCCTGTAGAGAGTGAGCGATGGGCGGGTTCCCCTACGGGAAGCCGTGAGCGGGCATGGCCCGGCGTGAATTGGGCATAGGTCCTCCTGGGTGGTCAGAGTGGTGTGGGAATGAAGCGGGAGCGAGTCCCGCACAAGCAGGCGGAGCGGGGAAGCTCCGTTAGGGCAAGACGGTAGCGGGGAGCTACCGGGCGGAGCGGGCCGCACGTGCGAGCAGCCGCATGAACAGGGAGCGCCCCTGGGGGAGGGAAGCAAGCTCGGCCACGTCGCCGACGCCCTGGGGAAGGGTGACGGCTGCGGTCCGCCTGCCAAGCAAGACCGCAAGCCCCTCCGTCGCCTCAAGGCCCACGTCGTCGTTGTCGAAGGCGAGGAAGACGCGGGGGCAGCCACGGAGGGCCGAGGCCACTCGCTCGACGCCCTGGGTGCCCAGGGCAGCGACGGCGGGGACGCCCCAGGAAGCAAGCGCGAGCCAGTCGAAGACGCCCTCGGCAACGACCGCCCAGGGCGGAGCGGGGCCGAGACGCCCAAGTCCAAGCACCGGCTTGGGGCCGGGCAACGCCTGGAACCGGGGAGTCCGGTGGGCATCGACGGCCCGGCCCACTAGCCAGCGGACAAGCCCGCCGGAGAGGTCGGGAACGACCACCATCCCGGCGAACCGCTCCGAACCCCGCTCGGTGAACAGACCGCAGTTCCTCAGCCTGTCGGCGGAGAAGCCAGCCGACTCAAGAGCGTGCCGCAGGCCGTCGCCCGGCGCGAAGCCGAGGCCGAGCCGCACGGCGGCGTCAGGGCCGAGGCCCCGCGAGGCAAGGTAGTCAAGCCCGGCGGGGCTGCGCCGGAGCTGCCCGGCGTAGAACCGAGCCGCCGCCGTCAAGAGCGCCGGGTCCCTGGGAGGCGGCGGAGCCGCCCTGGGACGCCGAGCCGGGGCCGGACGGCTGACGGCGGGGTAAGCGCCCCCGTCAAGCCGCCTGATGGCCTCCGGCAGGCTCAGGTTCTCGGACTGCCGGATGAAGTCCAGCACGTCTCCCCTAAGCCCGCAGCCGAAGCAGTACCACCGCTCCGAGTCGGCGTACACCGTGAAGCTGCCCTCAACCTCTTCGTGGAAGGGGCAGACGCCCTGGCGGACACGGCCCCGGCCCCTGAGCCGGACGCCCGAAGCCTCCACCGTGTCGCCCAGGGGGTGACGGGCCTTCAGCGCGGGTATGTCCACGTTGGCCGTGACCATCATGCACCCCCGTTCAGGGGCCGCAGACCCCGCAGACTGCGCCGGGAGACCAGCTTGCCGGTCTTCCACCGCATCCCCAGGACCGCCGCGACCTCGAGCGTCCCGCTGTCTCCGTGGGACAACAGGGCGGCGGCCCGGCCCGTGCCCTGGCTGTACACCATGACCTCCCGGCCCCCGAACCGCCGCCTCACAAGCTGCTTCCACTCGGCGAAGGCCCACCGGACCTCCCGCGTCTCCGCCCTCGCCATGTCCATGCCGGCGAGGACGGCCAGCCCGCCGTCCACGTCCCCGGCCTGCCTGAGCCGCCGCGCCTCGTGAATCGAACGCACCGCGCTCTGCTCCGCCGTCTCCGTCGCCTGCCCGAACCCCATCGCCTCGAAGAGCCGGTCGACCAGCTCCTCCAGGCTGCGCCCGGGCCTCACCGCCGTGCCCATCGTCCGATTGCCTGCTGCCAATGTCGCCGTTGTCATCATGCACCTCCTAAGTGCCTTTGCTTTGCGTTGCCTTCGATCTGCGCCCGCTTGCGGGCAAAGAAGAAGGGCCGCCCCCGGATGGAGGCGACCCTTTGCGTTGAATGGGTTGTGAGAGGGCTGAAACCCGCCCGGTCAGCGCCGGAACCTGCGCACCGTGCGCCGCACGAGGAACCGCCTGAGCAGCAGCGCCCCGATTCCCAGGCCGAAGAGGTTGAGGAAGAACAGTTCCAGGTCGAGGGTCAGGAGCGGCGCCGCAATCACCAGTGCCACGATCCCGGCCACCACGACCTTCTTCCGCTTCCACCAGGGCCGCTTCCCAGGGGCCTTGTCAGTCACTTCCACCACCGGTTCGAAGGCCGTCCAGATGGGCAGCCCGACCAGTGCCTCCAGCTCGGTTATGACCACGCCCTTGCCGCAGTTCCCCGTGTGGCACCTGACCTCGATGCCCTCGCCGTCCGGCCTCTGCCTGAACGCCAGCCCGTCCGAGCGACCGCCGTGACAGATGGCCGTCGTCGTCCAGAACCAGCCCCTCTCGTAGCTCACCCGGTGCGGAAGCAGGTCCGCGATCCGCCTCGCACTGGGTCCCGTGTACCGTTCCGCCATGTTCGTTCCTCCTTCCGTTGTCCGTGTCCGTGTTTCGTCCATGCCGTCGTGACCTCCTTTCGATGCTCGATGCTTCTGACGCCGTGAAAAGACGCAGCTCGGCCCAGGGTCACATCACGAAGAGGCGACTGAGGGTGAGCTGGTGTGGGTGGGGAATTGCGGTCCGCCTGCAGATCAGTCCGAGACCGACGCGGTGAGAGCGACGCAGCCCAGCGGTGTCATCGCAGGACGGCGTGCGTGGAAGCTGCGACCCAACCGCGTGACGGTTGTGCCGCAGGCATGAGGAATGGCCGGGGTGCGGGACGCACTCCGACCAAGGTGTCCGAGGAGCCGAAGCGCGGTCTGCGCCTCAGCCTCTGCGAATGTGTCCCGACTTCCGAACCGGCATCGGGGGAGCAGTGCTCGACCCCTCGACCGGCTCACGCAGCGGGAAGGCGCTTATCCCTCGTGAAGCGCCATCGGGAGAGCAGGGCTCGATCCGTCAGGCCGCTCCGGGTCGGGGATGGACCCTCCAGGTTTCTAGGCGGGAAACGCTGGAAAAAGCCAGAAACTGCGTCAATTATCGCCCGAACAACCGAGCGAATGGAAGGCCCCGGACGGGGAAATCGACCCATGACGCCCCGATTGCTCGCTCCGATTTCGCACCCATTTCGCAGGGAAGCCCAGGGGCCTAGTTCCGCCACAGCCAGCAGGTCAGAATGCGGCGCACCCACCGCCGGAACAGCGCCCGTCTCCGGTCATCCTCCGCCTCGTCCAGCGCCCCCATGCGCCGCCTGGCCTGGTCTCGCCGGTCCTCCCGCCCCCAGGGGTACGAGGCCGGGGGCAACGTCAGCTCGTGCTCCTCGATGATGGCGATCTCCAGCTTCAGCATCTGCATCTTGGCCTCCGCCGTCGCCAGAGCCGGCCCGGACTTCAGCAGCGCCCGCCACTTGTCCCGCGCCGTGCGCCACTGAACGACCACCGGCGTTGCGTCGCCGTACACTCGCTCCTCGTCGGGTTCGGCCTCCTCAGTCACGAGCTGGGGGTACTCCCTGGGGCGGACATACCCTTGCTCCGCGGGATCCGGCTCCTGGCCGGTCGAGGAGGGCTCCCCGGAGCCACTCCTGCTAGATTCCAGACCCACCAGGCGGCGCTCCACGTGCCGCATCGCCCTGGCGTACTCCTCCCGCAGGGACTTGACCTCTCTTACGGCGGCATCGAGGCGACCACCCAGGTCACGCTCCAATTCCGCAACCCGCTTCTCCAGATTCTCGACCTGCTCCCGTTGCTGGGCGGCAGCAGAGCCGCCCCCCAGCAGCAGGTGACGCTCCAGCGCACTCGCCATGCGGTCGGTCAGCGTGCCTGACCGGACCGCCCTCGACACAGTTCTGTAGCTGACACCCAACGCAGCCGCCGTCGTCGCACCGTCTCCGGCGTCGATCATGTCGTGCAGCAGCGCCAACAACCGCATGTGCCGCAGACTGTCCAGCCTCCGAGTCGCTTCAGGGAAGAAATCCACCACGTCAGGCCCCGTCTCGGCCCCCACCGGCGTTTTGTCAACTTCCATAGCTGTCACTGTCCACTCACCTTCGCTTGGCCCACCGGCGTTTTGTCCACTTTCCTACGTGCCGTTGTCCAACGCCCGTGGAAGGAACTCCGGAGACAAAGTGCTCGCAGGCTACGTCCTGTAGGGGGCGCCCCACGCCTGTACCAGCTTGCCCACAACCAGCCTTGCCACCGTCCACCGAAGTCCTTTTCCTGTACACGGGTAGTGCACCACATCCGCGCCGCCATTTGTCACGCCCTGCGAGAGGGGTCAGTTCCCTGACCCGGGGCGCGTGGACTGACCCCCCTCGTGCGCCGTTCCTAAGCCCTTTTCGACTCGCCAGACTCGTTGGCAGGCAAGTAGACCCACCTGCGAGGAGGCATCAACGTGGGAGCGCAATCGACCGTCCGACGGAACCTTGGAAGAGCCGGAAGGCTCGTTCCCCTGGCCGCCGCGCTGCTGTTGGCGGCGCTGGCGGCGATCCCCGCGAGCAACGTCGCCCTGGCACAGGCCCCGCCCGGCGACTCCATCGTCCTGGTCAACTGGGACCGGGAGTTCGTGGAGCGCAAGAAGGGCGGCGAGTTCGTCGCCCGCCCCGTCTTCGACCGCGAGATAGCGAGCCTCTACTACGCCGTGCGGGACGCCGACACAGGCGACTGGATATCGACCATGTACCGCGTGTCGGGCGGCGAGAAGCGGCGCAGCGACGGCTGGGAGTACTCGTGGGAGTACCCACGCCTGGACGAGCAGCCCGACCTCGACCCCGACCACGCATACCTGCTGGTGATGCTGGCCGAGGCAGAGGACGGCAGGCGTGGCGACTTCTACGCCGTCGTGCCCGTCCACGAGCCGGGCCGTATCTGGGACAAGATTCTGGCTGCTCTCAACCCCGCTCGCTGGGCGAGGGCCTTCGCGGGCTGGGTGATCGAGGGAGTCCACGGGACTCTCTGCGGGGTGGTTGAGCGAGCGTCCGGCGAGGACGCCGACAACTGCCGGGGAGGGTAGCGGGAGATGACCGACATCCTCACCGGCACCCCTGCTGACCTCACCTACGGCCACGAGTTGGTTTTCCGGGCGTGGACGGTCGTATGGGCCGTCACGTCCGCCGCGCTTGTGGTGATCCTCGGCTGGATGGGGCTGAGCCTAATCGTGTCCGAGCACGTGGGCAGGTCCCAGGCCGGATGGCGAGAGATGGTGCCCCGGCTGGTTCTGGGCCTGGTGGCCGCAGCGTCGTCCCTCTGGTGGTGCGCGCTGGTGCTGGACGTGGCGGACGCCGTTTCCGGCTTCATAGCCGTCTCCCTCAACGTCACTCCCGGAGACCTGCTAAGGGCTCCCCTCGAAACGTTTCTCACCGCAGTCCAGGCAGGCAGCGTCGGCATGGCGCAGCTTCTGGCCCTGCTCTATCTCGTATACGGCTTCTTCGTGCTGTACGTGATCGTGCAGATGATCCTGCGCCTCGCGCTCATCGACATCCTGCTGGCCCTGGCGCCCATCGCGCTGGGGCTGTGGATTCTCCCGCATACGGCGGGCTGGGGCCGCCACTGGCTGCGGCTCTTCATGACGACCGTGTTCCAGCAGGCCGTGCAGCTCATCGCGCTGGCCCTGGGTTTCGGGTTCCTTGAGGAGTTCGCGTCCGTCGCCGCGTTCGAGCCGGTGCAGGACCTCATCTGGAAGCTGCTCATGTCCCTGGCCTTCGTCTACATGGCGACCAGGGTGCCGTCGATGCTCGGCAACGCCGGGACCTTCGACGCATGGCTGAGCACCCTGTACTTCGGGATGAACCTTCCCGCCTCGATGGTGCGCTCGGCCAAGACCATCGGGCTGATCGCCGGAGGTGCGACGGGAGGGCCGGGAGGCGTGGCGGTGGGAGCGATGGCGGCCAGCGCCGGGCTTTCGGCGACGGCGAGCGGCCTTAGCTCGGCGGCGTCCATGGCGACCCCATCGGGCGGCGGGAATGCCGGAGGCCAGGCTCCCCGAAGCGCAGACGAGTAACGACAACCCATTCGGCGGGGGCGCGGCCCCACGCCGACCGAGAACGCGAAGGAGGTGGAGCGATGTGCAAGTAACTGAAGCGAGACGGACAACACCGATAGAGACGGATGAACCGAGGAAGTCCGGGCGGGGAACGCCCGGCAGAGGAAACGAGAGGAGACAAACGAATGGAAGACCTGACTCAGACCATATCGAACCTGGTGGGCATCCTGCTGGGGATCGTCGGCGTAGTCGGCGTGGGCTTCTTTATCTACGGGGCCTACATGTACCTCACCGCGTCGGGAGCGCCCCACCAGATGGAGCGCGGCAAGAGCGCCATGATGACCGCCCTGGCGGGCATCGTCCTGGCGATGGTGGCCTACGGCGTCGTCGAACTGGTGATGAACGCGGTCGTCGGATCGCCGGTGGACGTCACGGTTCCCGACCCCACGCCTGCGCCCACCCCTGACACCAGCGGCGGATAGACGGAAGGGAAGGAGAAGACCATGAGAGAACACGAGGTACCTACCCACGTGCAGGCCGAAGACAGGGTGCTGCTGTGGTTCACCTTCCCGCAGATCGTGGCGCTGACGGCGGTGTGCGCTCTGTCCTACGGCGCATACCGCTACGCCCCCGTGGGGCCGTCCGAGGTGAGGATGGCGATTGCCGTCCTGTTCGGCCTATCAGGGATCGCCGCTGTCGTCGGGAAGGTAGGCGGGCGGAGGCTGCCGCTGGTGGCCGCCGACCTCCTGAAGTACAGGCTGGGGGCGAGGCTCTACGTCGGGCCGCCATCCCAGCTGGTGAGAAGCGAGCCGCCCGCGCCGGCGCAGCCGGTGAAAGGCGGCCCCGGTCCGCTGAGCCTGATGGCGAAACGGGCTGGAAAGACTCTGAAGAGACTGCGCCGACGCAGGAACCACGGGCGGGGAAGAAAACCCTTCCGTCCCCACCGCTGGTTCGGCAAGCCCAGGAGGATGCAGGTCGGCAGAAAGAACGTCAACGTAAAGGGCAAAGACAAACGCCGGAAGAAGCCGAATGGCTTCCTCGCGGTCATGGCCGCCGTCACACTGGCGGCGTCCGCCACGCTCCCCCAGGTCGTGCTCGCCGACGACCACGAGCCATGGCGGGACGAGATCGACTTCGAGATCGCCGAGCCGGTGGAGGGCCGCCGGGTATTCGTCGAGGGCCTGACCGTCTCCGGAGACCGGGCCGCCGTGACCCTGAGAGCAGCCACCAACATCGACCTGCGCGCGCGGGCATACGGCGGCCCGGAGGGGAACTGGCTCCGATTCTGGGGTTCGGCGACCCTCAACGCGGGGGAGCGGGTGAACTTCTCGCTCCCCCTGCACGGCCCGGTGCCATCCTACACCTTCTCGTGGGAGGACGGCCTGGGTCAGGCCGGGGCGTTTACCGTCGAGCACGACTGGATACCGCACCCGCTGCCGGAGGTCGAGGGCGAGCTCTGCAACCTGAGAGTTACCTCGCTCGGCTGGACGCCGGGAGTGGTGACGGGCGTCGTCGAGTCCGAGTGCGTCGCGCTCATCGAGCACCCGGTCGAGCTTCAGACGGTGACCGGGCATGAGAACGTCACCCAGACGGCGCTCATGGAAGCCGGGGTGACGGCGATCACGGGGACGCTAGTTGCAGCGGCCGGAGCGTCGCAGGCCAGCGTCTCCTTCGTCGCCGACGGCGAGACGCCGTTCACCCTGCCCATAGCGGTCGGCCACGCCATCCATGACGTGAGCGTGGAAGTGAGCCTTCAGGCGTCGCTGAGCATCCCCATACCCCCGCTGACCGTGCTCACCCACCACCCGGAACGGACGGAGGAGCGCACCGAGACGGTGAGTCTGTGGAGGCCGGGGGCCAGTGACTCCGACAGCGACAGCGAGACCATCACCGTCACCCACGAGGACGGCACCACGACGGAGCACACTGTCTCCGCCTACGCCTACGCCCACGTGCCGGGCAGGACGATCCAGAAGGACGTGACCCTCACCATCGTCCACCCGGAGCACGTGAAGGCCGAGGTCGTGGAGCGAGAGCCGGTCACGCGCACCAGCGAGGAGACGTTGAGCCTTGCGTCCGGCGTGGGATCGGACGACCCCTACGTCGCCCTGGTCCTGCCGGAGCCCGATCCGGAAGACCCGCCCGCCGAGCAGACGCACGCGGGCGGTCTACGCGAGTGGTTCGAGCGATTGGGATGGGAGTGGCCGTGGTGAGGCGTTTGCTGACGGCAACGCTGCTGGCTGGGGCCGCGCTGGCGACCACCGGCGCGGCCCCACCGGAGGAGCGGACCATGCTCGCGGCCTTCGACGAGGTTCTCACCGCGATGGCCTACGCCGCCTCCGGCCTCTGTCTCTTCGCCATCGTCTGGGCGGGCTTCGTCCTGATGGCCGAGGGCGCGGACGACCGGGGCGGCGGCAGGGCCAGGACCGCCGTGGTGATGGCGGTCGTTGGCCTGGTGCTGGTGCTCTTGGCCAAAGGTGTCGCCGCGCTGCTGAGAAGCGGCCTCGTCCCGTTCCCCACCCCCTAGCACAAAGGAGAGTACCAAGTTGAAGAAGCTGATCGCACGATTCAAGAGAGACGGAGCGGAGGGGTTGCCCGAAGCGGCGACCGCTCCGCAAGACACCCCGGGGGCCGACACAGCGTCGGCATCCCAATTGACCGAACCCCAGGCACCGGCCCCCAAGCCGCCGCCCGACCTGCCCCTGTTCTTCATGCTGTCCCACCTCGAAGGCGACGGACCCGTCCGGCTGGACGGGGTGAAGCTGGGAGTGTGCGAGGTGATGGGCCTTGAGATCGACGAGCCGAAGCTGGGGGCCTTCGCCGGGGCGCTCAACGCCTGCGACTTCCCCGTGCAGCTCCTCGTCAGGCAGCACCCCCCGCGCCTGGACGGGCTGAGGGACAAGCTCACCGAGGCCCAGCCGCCCGACCTGCCCCCGCAGACGAAGGCGGCAGCCGAGTCCCTGCGCGGGCTCCTGACCGACTTGGAGTCCCGCGACGGCATCCTCGACCGGCGATTCTACGCCGTGTGCGAGCACTCCCGGTTCGACGAGCTGCGGGGCCTGCTGGCGCGGGCCGGGCTGTCCGTCCATCCCCTCGGCGGCAGGCGGCTGCGGATGTTTCTCGTATCTGCCGGCCTCGGAACTACCCCTGGGGAGTTTGACGCCGACACGCCGGTCGAGGTTGAGATGGGCCGACGCGAGATGCGGATCGGCGACCGGCTGGTGCGCTCCCTTCACCTGGGCAAGTGGCCCCGCTCCCTGGCCCCCGGCTTCCTACAGAACCTCATGGCTGCGGGAGCGCCGATGGACCTGTCGATCCACCTGGGGCCGATCCCCACGGAGCAGGCCGCGAGGACGCTGGAGTGGCAGAAGGTGCGATTCGAGTCGGCCCAGTCCCTGTCGTTCAAGCGGGGACGCACCATGTCCCCGGAGGCGCAGATCGCCCTGGAGGACGTGACTCGTCTACGCGACGAGGTGCAGCGCGGCAGGGAGCGGCTATTTCATTCGTCGTTGTCCGTCACCCTTCACGCGAAGGACGAGGCGTCCCTCAAGGAGATGACCCAGCGGGCCAAGGGCCACTTCGGGGCGACCCTCGGCAAGCTGGACAACCTGGGGTTCAGGCAGCGCGAGGGGCTGCTATCGACGTTGCCCCTGGGACTGAACGCCGTCGCCGAGTGGCGCAGTCTCGACACGTCGAGCCTGGCCCAACTCTTCCCCTTCTCGCCGCCCGACCTCGACACCCGCCGGGGGACCCTCTACGGCATCGACATGCGGGCCTGCTCCCCCGTCGTCTACGACCCCTGGGACGGAACGCACCTGAACGCCAACACCGCCGTCCTCGCCAGGTCGGGGAGCGGTAAATCGTTCGCTACAAAGCTGGGCGTGCTGAGGGGCCTGTGCCGGGGTGTGACTGCCTACGTCATCGACCCGGAGGGCGAGTACGCGGACATGGCCCGCGCCGCAGGTGGGCGCGTCCTCTCCCCCGGCGTCCCCGGACAGGGCATGAATCCCTTCGTCATCGACAAGGGAGACTCCGAGGAGCTGTTGCAGCGCATCGGCAGCCTCCGGCGACTAATCGAGGTCATGGTCGGCGAGCGCCTTTCCGCCGAGCGGCGGGCCGCCCTCGACCACGCCCTTGCGGGTTACTACGCCCGGGCCGGGGGGCGCAACGGCTTCCGCGACTTCTACGCCTACCTCGAACGGGAGGAGGAGGACCTCTCGCGGCTGCTGCGGCCCTTCGCCACAGGCAGCCTGCGCAACCTCCTCTCCGACGAGGGAGACGACCTGCTGGGCAACGAGGCCCTGGTCACCGTCTTCGACCTTCGCCTCCTGGAGCCGGAGCTGAGGCCCGCCGCCGCGATGGTCTGCACCGAGACGGTGTGGGCGGCGGCGGCCCAGGACCCCAAGCCCCGCCTTCTCGTCGTGGACGAGGTTTGGAGCATCATGCAGCACCCCGAGGGCGCTGCATTCATGGTGTCTATGGCCAAGCGCGCCCGCAAGCACCGGCTGGGGTTGCAGTTCATCACCCAGGACGTCCAGGACCTTCTGTCGGAAGACTCGTCCCGCGCCATCACGGGGCACTCCGGGCGTGCCCTGCTTCAGAACGCCGCCTTCAAGCTGCTCCTCCAGCAGGACGCGGCGGCGATAAGCACGGTCGGAGACGCCTTCGACCTGCCCGAAGACCTCCAGCGATGGCTGCTGTCGTGTCCGCGCGGCGACGGCCTCCTGTTGTCGAAGGGACACCGCTTCCCCGTGCGCATCGAAGCCACGCCGGAGGAGACGGAGGTGATCGAGTGGATTCCGGGAAAGCACTAGGCGCGGCCTGCTCAACCGTCCATCCGAACCTGTAATGAAAGGAGTAGAGCAATTGAAGCTGAACCCGATGAAGTGGCTGCCGAAAGACGAGGATAGGAAACCCGCGCTGCTGGCGGTGACGCCGCCCAGGGACGGGGAGCGCACCATGCTCGGCGTGGAGAACATGCTCCAGTCCATCGCCGTTCCCGAACCCTTCTCCCTGGAGCTTGCGGGGGATACGAACGGCGTGACCCTGCTGGCCCGCTGCCTCGACAGGCAGGTGGTGCAAGGACAGATCGGGGCCCACTACCCCCAGGCCCGCATCCACGATGTGCCGATGGAGGACGACCCTCTGCGCCTGGACGAGGGTGAGCAGGCGTGGAGCATGACCCTGCGGGCCGACGGCCCCGAGTACGTCCCCCTGCGCACCTTCCGTGACGACGACCTGCTCGACCCCGGCTCGGACCCGCTCATCGCTCTCCTGGGGGCACTGTCCAACCTGGGGGAGAACGAGCGCATCGTGGCGCGGCTGATGCTTCGCTCCCTGGGACCCGACTGGTCTCAGGCGCACATGGAGAAGGCCCACAAGAAACCCGTGCCTGAGCGGTACGAGCCCTCCTACACATACCAGACCCGGCCCCTCCAGACGGACGGCGTGACGATGGCCGTCCTCGGAGTTGCCGCCCTGGCCGCCCTCAAGGGCTACCTGTGGGTGCAGGCGGGCGAGACGTGGAAGGCCGTGGCCATGGGAATCGGCGTCGCCGCAGCCCTGGCCGCAGGCGGTTGGCTGTGGCACCGCATCAAGAAGGCGGGAAAGCGGGTCTACGACCCCCTGCTCATCAGGGAGAAGGTCTCCCGCATCGCCTTCGACGGTGAGCTTCAGGTCACTGCGGTCCTGCCGGCGACGGAGGAACCGGGGGATGGACGGCGGCGCGCCAGGGAGATGCTTGAGCCGGTGGCCGCCGCCTACTGCCATTACGACCATCCCGCCGGGGCGCGCTTCCAGGTGAGCAAGGTACGGCCCGTCGCGCCCGACCCCTCGATGCTCCACCCCTCCGGCCCGGGACTCTTCGGCAGGCGCAGCGTCCTGGGCGTCCGCGAGGCGGCGGCCCTCTGGCACCCGCCCGGAGCGCGTGACGAGACGCCCCTGGTGGAGCGGTCCGGAGCGAGGGTGCTGATGCCCGCCGCCAGGGGCGTCAGCGGAGGAGCGCCGGTGGGGCAGACCACGGCGGGCAAGCCCCGGCCCATCCGCTTCCCCGCCGACCTGCTCAGACGGCACCACCTCTACGTGGCGAGGACCCGCATGGGCAAGTCCACGTTGATGCACCACATCGTCCGGCACAAGATGCAGGAGAAGGCCGAGGGCAGGGACGGAGACGCCATCATCGTCGTCGACCCCCACGCCGACCTGGTGGGCGGCCTGCTCCGTCAGGTGCCGGAGTCCCTCGTGGGGCAGGTGCGGCTCATCGACCTGGCCGACGACCGGGGAGCGCCCGGCGTCAACCTCCTCGACACCCGCATCTTCTCCGACCGCGACCGCACCGCCGATTCCGTCGTGCGCATCGCCAAGGGCCTGTGGGAGCAGTGGGGGCCGAGGATGCAGTCCATCCTGGAGCAGACCGTCAAGACCCTCCACGAGGCCAACGAGCACCCGGACACCGCCGACGACGAGCAGTTCACCATCCTGGACGCGCTGACGCTCCTGGCCGACGACAAGTTCAAGAACGGGGTGCTGACCAGGGTGAGCGACCCCTTCCTGCTCCAGTGGTGGAGGAGGGACTTCAAGGGCTGGCGGGGCGAGACCAGGGCCGACGCCCTGGCCCCCGTCCAGACCCGTCTCTCCTACTACGCCTCCTCCAAGCGGGCAAGGGCCATCCTGGGACAGCCCCGATCCACCATCGACATGCGCCGGGTCGTTCGGGACGGCGGCATCCTGCTGGTCTCAACCGCCCAGGGCAAGGCGGGCAAGGACGTGGCCGCCCTGGTGGGCGCGTCCCTCCTCAACCTGGTGGACGCGTTGATACGGGAGCAGGGAAGCCTCGCCCCGGAGCAGAGGCGCGGCGCGCTGGTGGTGGTGGACGAGATGCAGTCCATGCCCGGCGTGGACTACGAGTCGATGCTCAGCGAGCTGGGGAAGTTCGGGGCCAGCTTCGTGCTGGCCACCCAGAGCCTCGCCAAGCTCGACGACCTCTCCCGCACCATGCGCGACACCCTGCTTGCCAACGTGGGCTGCCTCGCCGTCTTCCAGGTGGCGGGCAACGACGCCAGGCAGATGGTGTGGGAGCTGGGCAAGGACCGGGTGAGCGAGGAGGACATCGTGTCCCTCCCCGTCCACCAGTGCTACGTCCGCGCCACCGTGGAGAAGGAGCGGATGCCCGCTTTCTCCATGATGGTGGGCAAGCCCGAGCACGGAGACCCCGCGATAGCCGAGCGCATCACCGCAGAGGCGGCCTCCTACCTCACCACCGACGAGGAGATCGCCGCGCAGCAGGCCGAAGGCCGCAGGCGAGTCGAGGAGTTCCGCAAGGCCGTCAAGGAGGCCAGGGAGGGCGAGGACGCTGCCAAGAACGAGCAGAAGGACGCGCCCAAGGACCTGGAGCGCAAGGACACGCGCAGCAAGCACTTCCAGCCGCCAACGGGCAGGCCCGCCCAGGACTCGGACGACGGGGAGGGCGAGGAGTGAGGCGCGTCGAAGCCGACACCCTGCGGCTGCTCTCCCACATGCCCCTCCTCGACCGGCTGGAGGCGGTGGCAGTCTCCGGCTGGTCGCGGGGCACAGTCTATCGGGCCGTTGAGAGTCTCGAATGCGAGGGGCTGGTGGCCTCCTTCCCCCACGCCTACCATCTGACACCGGCGACCCGCCGCTACTGCCTCACCGATGCGGGGCTGCGACTGCTGGCCCGCAAGGAGGGCGAGAGTGTGGGCGGACTGCTCCGCAGCCGACCGGTCTCGGACCAGTGGCGGCGGCTCCTCTTGGAGCGGCTGGACGCCGTTGGCGTCGTCTACCGCATCGCCTCCGCCGTATCGACCCTCGCCCACCCCATTCGCTTGCGGTGGTACCGCGCCATGCCGATGGACGCAGTCGTCGCCCTCCCCGACGGGCGCGTGATCGCAATCGTCAGGCAGGGACCGGCCACCGACCGCACCGGCTTCTCCAAGCGGCTCTGGCGGCTCAGGGAGGGGGCGCAGCCCGCCGCCGCGCTGCTGCTCATGCCCGACGAGACCCGGCTGCGCCACGCCCGCAGGCTGCTGGCAGGAGCGCCGTTCATCGCCTACCTCGCCCTGGAGCGGGACGCCTCCTCTGCGGGGGCCGGTGCGCCCATCTGGCGTACCCCCTCCGGGGCAGCGCTCCTGGACCTGCGCACCGTCCTCGACCACACCGGTCCGCGAGGCCGCTGGCTCGACGAGGAGCCTCCGGCGCGGGCGTCTCTCCCCGCAGACCTGGACATGAAGGCCGGAGAGGACTGGATGCTGCCCGCCCTGCTCAAGCCCTTCGAGAAGCGCGCCCTCGACCTGCTCTCCGACTGGCCCTGGCTGACCGCCGTCCACCTCGGCGCGCTGATGGGGCTGAAGCGGTCGAGGCTCTCCGAGGTCGTCGGGCGGCTGACCGCATTGAGCCTGGCGGCGGTCACGACCGTCGAGGGCCGCCGCCGTCTCGCCGTCACCGACCGGGGGCTGGCGATGCTGGCCCGGAGGGACCGCGCCTCCGTGGGCGGCTCCAGGAAGCGATGGAGCGCCGCTTCCACCGGCGATGCCGTCGATTGGCGCACCGTCTCCGGCAAGCGCACGGGACAGCTTCTCAGAAACGTCCAGCACACCGCCGCCGTCCACGGTTTCATGGCGGCCCTGGCGAGGCAGGCACGCTCCCGCTCAAGGGAGATCGTCCAGCTCGACCCGCCCCGCAGGGCCTCCCGCTACTTCCGGCACGCCGACCGGCTCCGCTCCATCCACCCAGACGCCTTCGGCGTCCTGCGCAAGGGCGATGTGACCTGGGCCTTCTTCCTGGAGTGGGAGCGCCGGGCCGTCAGGCCAGTCACGATGGCTGCCCGCCTCGCACCCTACCTGCGCTACTACTCGTCCCGCCGCCCGACCGACGACCACGGGACGCGGCCCGACGTGCTGGTCGTCTTCGACGACGACATCGCCCAGACCCACTTCCTGCGCATCGCCGGGGAGGAGATGGCGCGGGCCGGGGTTGAGGTCCCGCTGCTGGTCTCCCACAGGGATCTGGTCGAGCGGGAGGGGCCGCTGGGCCGCACCTGGCGCAGACCGGGCTTCCCCGAACCGGTCCACGCCTTCAGCAGCCGCTGAAACCCGAACACAACGAGGAGAACCGCCGTCATGAGAATCTACTACATCGACGAGTCAGAAGGCCCCACCTGCTACGTCCGCTCCGCCCTGGGCGTGGACGCCGAGCGGTGGAACGGCTTGCACGCCACCATCCAGGACTGGCGCAGCGCCATGGCAGGCGACTACAACGTCCCCACCAGCCGGGAGCTGCACGCCTGCGACCTGCTGGCCGGACGGGGCAAGCTGGCCCGCATCGACAACACGGGCCGCAGGCTAACCCCGGAGCAAGGGGCCGAGATTTTCATGGATGGCCTGCGCATCATCGAGAGCGCCGCCCATCGCGGGGGCATTGAGGTCATCAACGTCTGTCTGCGCAAGGCCGACTTCAACGGCTACGAGCGGGTCAGCCTCGACCGTCTCCTCAACCGCATCAACACCTCCGTCGCCGGGGAGGGCCGCTACGCCCACCTCATCTTCGACGAGGGCGGGGAGAACATGGTCAGAAGGCTCTACGGCAGGCTCAGGAGCCGCAACCCCGTGCCCAGCAGGTACGAGGCGTGGGAGGACGGGGAGGCCACCAGGAACATTCCCATAGAGCGAATCATCGGCGGCCCCACCTTCCGAAGCTCCCAGGACGACGACCTGCTCCAGATGGCCGACCTCATCGCCCATGCCCTCCTCAAGCAGGAGGAGGAGCCGTCCAAGAGAGTGACGGAGTTGGGCCTCCACCTCGCCTTCGGCATCCTCGACCGCGCCCTCAACCGGAGGGCTTCGAGGCGAGATCCCCAGGGCGTCGTCAGACGGTGATGGGGCACGCGTTCTAATGTACGCCTCAAGGAAGAATAACAATGTGGACTCCGAGCGATCATTAACCTACACTGATTCCTAGCCTCAACCCTTCTGGTCCACCGAATGGACCCGGGAGAACAAATGATAGTGGACAAGAGTGATTGGGAACAGATCGAACGAGACACACTTACCACGACTAACGCACAACGTGTTTATCAACTTCTCACCAATCTCGCGGCACGGAGAGACCGTGTACAAACGCGTTGGATATGGGAGCTGTTGCAGAATGCACGTGACGCTTCTCCCAACGGCGCAATGAGCCTCACTTGCTCAGTCAGACACGATCAAGGGCAAGTCCTGCTAGAGCACAATGGCCGACCATTCGAGATGAAAGAAATAGCTCGCGTCATTTACCATGGATCAACCAAGGCCGAGGACAAGTCGAAGCTAGGGCAATACGGAAGTGGGTTACTCACGACGCATCTGCTCTCCAACGAAATCTATGTTTCAGGGAAGCTCGTTGACGGCCGGGGTTTCAATTTTCCTGTGCGAAGGGCACCCACTTCAATCCAGTCGATAGATGACGATATGCGAGAGTCCGCAAGGAGATTCAATGCTTCTCTGACGTCTGTCCAGGCGGTGACTTTACCACATGGTTATACGACTAGGTTCCGGTATACCGTTGAAGGTGAGGCAGCGGCTAGGGTCGTGAGCCAAGGCATCTCCAGTCTGGAAATGCTGTCTCCTCTCATCCTTGCATTCAATGAAGAGTTCAGTGAAATTTCTGTCGAGTCTCTAGGTGAATTCGTGAGTTTCAACGTCACTGAACGGAAGCAGTTACAGGATAATGATGTGCAGGAAGTCACGGTCCGGCGAACAAGCCCCGACAATTGGACCAGCAGCAAGTATCTCCTGATCAAGAAAGAAGCCACCTCCATTGCTGTGCAGGCAGCTACGCTAGGAGACTCTACATCTTGCCTGCAAGTTGCAGATATTCCCAGGTTGTTTCTGGGGCTTCCATTGATTGGAACCGAGAACTTCAGTTTTCCCGCCATTATAAACAGCTTTCAGTTTACCCCGTCAGATGAAGACCGGGACGGAGTAAACCTCTGGTTGAACGAGAGCGACGAGGCCAATCTCCTCAATCAGGCGGCCGTGGAAGAAGCCTGCACACTTCTTATCCGGCTCATTCAGTTTGCGGGTGAGTCGGCGTGGGATGACGTATCGACGTTAGCGGATGTGCCACCTATCCCCGATAGGGAATGGCTGGTCCCCGAAAAGCTTCGAGAACATCTTACTGAGAATCTACTAGGCCCTCTACTTGGTACCCCTGCCGTCCTCTGCGAGTATGGTGAGGGTGCGCTGGCTCCTTCGGAGTCGCTCCTTCCTCTCGCCGACGAGGATACCAAAGTTGAAACCCTCTGGGACTTGCTGAGTGGGCTGAAAGCGTTTCGTTCAAGACTACCAAGACGGAGAGAGGTAGTTGGTTGGAACAAGGCGGTAAAGAGCTGGGCCACACTGAGTGGCTGCGACACTACCGAATTCGACGGAGTGCTTGATGGAGCCGGATTTGCTCGCTACATCGAGCGAGTGGCGAGAAGCTCAGAGGATGAGACTTATGGCAATATCGAGAACCTCCAGGATGCGCTAGTAGAAGGCATAGATGCCACCGAATGGCTGGATAATGTCCTTGCGTTCCTGAGGGGTGGTGAACATGCCGACGAGGTCAATAGCCGCTACTTGATCTTGGACCAGTCGGGATCTCTCGATAAGCTAGGGAATCTCTTTCGCGATGAGAACATTGATGAAGAGCTAAAGGACATAGCTGATGAAGTTGGCTTAAAACTAAGGGAGGAACTTCGTGACAAACGACTTACTTCCCTTGATAGTGAAGACGGGAAGGATGTCAAACGAAATCAGGATGTAGTCAAAGAAGTCATTGAGGAGCTTAGAGAAATCGCCGCTAGTGGTGATCTCGATGATGCCTTTGCTATGGGCAGTACTCGAGCGTTCGCTTGGATCACCAAGCATGAGGAATGGGACCGTCTACGTGGTTTCCCTGTGTTCTGCCAAGAGGAGGAAGACAGCGACAAGCATGTCGTTTGGCTGGCCCCGGACGGACAGATTGACGAAGAAGTCCCTCTTGCGCCGGCAACACTCTGGGACGAAGACCTTCAGGAGTTTTTGGAACTCTTCCCGCCAGCGCGAATTCTATCAACAGCATTCTATGACGAGGTCCCTCATGCTGAGGTTTGGCAGAAGTTGAGCGAGTTCCAAATCGTTAGAGCTTCAATAGTGGTCTCCCGTGAGGTTCGACATCCCAGGTTCTTGCCCGACGAACCCTTGCCAGCATTAGCTGAGGGCGCAAGGCATGAAGCACATGAGGCAGTCAAACTAACCGATATAGTACATTTCAGGGGCGACGACAACAGCGTCATCAGGCGGGCGCGCGGGAGCCAGCGACGTGCTCGCCTTTTCTGGAGATTCTTGACTGAATGGTTGGTTGTCCATGACGCTCAAGGATTGCAGACGGAGGAAGCACTCTGTACGTGCGATGTCAAGCACAACCATTATCAGAGTCAGTGGCTACCGACTGTAGTAGAGAACAGCTGGGTCCCCCTTGGAAATGACAGGTACACAACAGCGACTGCTCAGTCGCTTGGTCGCTTGTTCCGGGACAGCGGTACACTTTCAATTCCCGACAATCCCGCCGTTGACAGTTTGCTCCAAGCAATTGGAGTTTCACGTCTTGACTTAGTGAGAGAGTCCATGGCTGTGGACGCTCAGACCCGCGTCAGTGTGGACAACAAACTCATGGCAATAATCAATGCGGCAGAGAATGTGCTCGACCGATTGGATGTAGTCCCTAAGTTCTTGACGCAATTGGGCAAGGATGAAGCTGTCAGTGACTACCTTGCAGACCGCATCAAACAGACGCAGAGAGTACATCGCAATCAGCAATTCGGGAATCTCGTAGAATGTCTCGTCAAGGAAAACCTCGAAAACGAAGGGTACTTGGTTGAGAAAACTAGAGTGGGCGCCGACTTGGTGATCAAGGTGGCAGCCGATGCGACAGAGGATTTATCGGAGGACGATGCGGGGGAGTTGAAAATATCGAAAGACGATGAGAGTTGGCTTGTAGAGGTAAAGGCCACACGAACCGATGACGCGCGAATGACACCGAGCCAGGCGAGAAATGCGGTCAAACAAGGTGATCGTTTCCTGCTCTGTGTGGTTCCTGTGGACTCGGAAGATGAACCGGAGCTAGTCGACGTTAAGGCAAGTATGCGGTTCGTTGGGGACATCGGCGAACGTGTGTCGGAATTGTGTGATGAACTCGATAAGTTCGAGCAGGAGCGAGGCCAGATAACCGGTGAATACGCCGACGGTGTGCATCTGATCGTCACGGGCGGTAACACACGAATAAGCATCGCGAGGTCAATCTGGGAAAGCGATGGGGTTCCTCTGACAGAGCTGTCCTCCAAGCTACTACAATAGCGGATTGCAGAGGACTGAATCGTAGACGAGGTCATAAACCTTGCGCATCGTCAGGATGAAGGGGATAGGTTCAATTATCCTTCGGTTTGGCTTCCGCCCCTTCCTAGTCCTGTAGGCGATCCCTCCGAGCTGTCGACCGGTTCCAGGTCCCTCGGTCCTATGGCGAACTTCCTGCCGTCCACCTCCAGGAGTGCCACGGAGAACCTCAGCAGCGTCCCTATTTTGCCCTCCTCTTCACGCCAGGGATACTCTGGCTGCAAGCGGACCTTTCCTCCCTCCCAGAGCCCTCTGGCCGCCACCCTGAGGTCCGGCTCAGGCTCCGACCCCGACTCCGCCCGCAGCTCCAGGCCATCGACCTCTCCCTCGTCCGTCTCGATGGCCCGCTCCACTGCCCGGACCCGCCGCACCCGGCCCGGTTCCAGCAGCTTGGCGACCTCGGCTTCCCCGACCGCCACGTCCATGAGCGAAGGGGACTCTCCTTCGGTCAGCCACACCCAGCAGCGGCCCACCCACTCGACGCCGACGCGGCCGTCCTCGCCGAACCGCGTCCGCGCAACGAGGGCGCGGTCCGCCACCACCTCGACCATTGACTCGCTAGGCCCGTCCCCTTCCTCGACGTCACCGGCCTCCCCGATGACGCCGTCTTCGACCGCATGCGGCGGCCCATCGGGGCTGTCCAGCGGCTCCAGTTTCTCCAGTCCTGTTCCGAACCGCTTGCCGTCCACCTCGACCACGGCCGCGATGAACCTCAACAGGGTGCCGACCTTGCCCCGCTCGGCCCTGCTGCGTTCACCGGTTATGCGAACTTTCGTCCCCTCCCGCAACCCCATCGCCGCCGCCCGGTCGTCCGGTTCGGACTCCGCCCTAAACCCCTTGAACTCCATCCACACCTCAAGACCGACGACCTCGCCCCCAGCCGTCTCTATGGTCCGCTCCATCGCCCGGACGCGCCGCACCTGCCCCGGCTCCAACAGCTTGACGATCTCGCCGTCTCTGACCACCACATCCATGAGCGATGGGACGTCGCCTTCGGTCAGCCACGCCCAGCAGCGACCCACCCACTCGACCTCGACCCGGCCGTCACCGCCTAGCCGCGTATGCGCAACCAGGGCGCGGTCCGCCACGACCTCGATGTTCATAGCGCCGGTATATTCGGTCTCCTGAGCCGCCGCTTCCCCGGCAACCGTTCCCTCCTCCTGAGAGGCTTCCCGGAGCACATGGGCAAGGGCCTCCAACACCCGAGGCTCCCGAATGGCGCCGTCGTCGAATGGGACCGGGGGTTCGTCCGCCGCCTTGCCCTTCCTCCGCCGATGGTACGACTTCAGGTAACAGCTGGGACCGCACCAGCCCAGGACGCCGGATGTTCTCACATACCGACGCTGGTAGATGCGGCCGCACCCTCGGCAGACCTTCTTCCTGTACCTGGGCATTGCTCGAACCTCCCCCGATCTCCGTCCCGGCCCCTTCGGATGAAAGGGATGTCCGCATCGCTGCGGGGACCGAAGCGGTCGGCGAGCGCCTTCACGTCGTCTATGGGTATATGGGGCTATGCCCCATTGTCCGACAGATGGGCAGGACAGAGCAATCCCGGGGTTCAGGTCTCGCTGGATTGCAGCGGACGCCGGGCGGCTCCCGGATGTAACATGGTTGGTATCTGAGAATGAGCGACGGGAGATGGCGAAGCAAACGATCGTCCGGGCCTGCGGGCACTCAGAGGTCGTGAAGATGCGCGGCTCCGAAGAGCGCCTGGATCTCAAGCTGCGTCGGGAGCGGGCGCGGACCTGCCGACCCTGCTACATCGAGAGTCAGAGGGCGCAGGCTGAAGCGGTGGCGGAGGGCGAGGGGCTCCCCGCGCTTACCGGGACGCCCAAGCAGACAGCCTGGGCGCTCACCCTCCGCCACGAGGCTCTCTCCGATGCCGAGGCGCACCTGGATCACCTGCGGGACAGCGGGCAACTGAAGGGAAGGGTGGCGAAGGACACGGAGTTCTTCGAGGCGCAGAAGGAGAGGGTGCTCGAACCGCTGAAGGCCCAGTCCGACGCCGCCTGGTGGATCGACCGGCGTTACGACTCTCCCGAGACGCTCCTGGCATCCTTCTGGGCCGAAGAGGCGGAGGAGTAGCCCGACCGCACGGCAGAGCAATAGAGCGGTCGCCGACATGCGCGGGGCTGGGTAGAGGAGAACGAAAGGAGGGCCGGGCGGTTCACTCCGCCCGGCCCTCCTTCGCTGGTCGGGAGCCTCAGCGCCTCTGGATGGCACCCTCAGCCCTCATGCCCTTCCATGCCGTCGCCGCCGTGCATGATCAGGTCGAAGCCTCCGGGAATCTCGCGGGCCAGCTTCAGAATCGCCCAGAAATAGGCCCCCGAGGGCGGCCCTCCATTGCGCCACTTTCTCAGGCCCGTCTGCGTCACGCCGAGTCGCTCGGAGAACTCGCCCCACGGCAGACCCGACATTTCCTTCAACCGCTCCAGCCGCTCCCCGAAGTCTTCGGGAAAGAGCGGTGGCCGGTGGTTCAACGTTCGCTTCCGTACCTCAGTCGTCATTGGTCTCTCCTCCTCTGTTTCAAGAACGTCTCTACGTCCGCTTCATCGCCCGCAGGACCGCCGCGTCCACCCCCTCGGCAAGGTCCTGGTCGCCCTGCATCAGAATCCCGTCCCGCAGGCCCATCGCTCCGGCGATGGTGTAAAGCGCGAAGAGATGGGTGTGGTTGGGGGCCACGGCCCCGCTCTTCCACTTCCTGATGCGGTCGGGGTTGACTCCCAACAGACGGGCCAGGCCCCGCGTGGACAGGCCGCTCTCCTCTTGAAACAGCGCCAGCCGCTCCGGGAAGTCCGGCGGGAAGACCCACACGACTGGCAGCCCATGCGCTCTGCGCTGCTCTGCCACGTCCCTAGCCTCCCTTGCCGTTCGTATGACGCCTGGAACCCGCCGACAGCGGAGGCTGCAACACCCAGCCGGAGGGTGGAAGGACATGCACCCCGAACAGCATGTGAAGGCCGCCTGGAATGGTGGACGCCAGCTTCACCAGGGCGCAGGTCCCCTTCCAGCCGGGGTTCGTGCCGTCGCGCCACCGCTCAAGCTGCCGCAGGTCCACGCCCAAGCACGCGGCCAGACCCTCCCACGTGAGGCCCGTGGCCTCCTTGAAGGCTTTCAGGCGCGCGCCGAAGTCCTCCGGTGGCGAGGTGTCGCAGAAGAGCAGACGGCGCGGGGGCATGGAGCTGGGCCTCACTCGACGGCCTCCAGGATGAAGAGGTCGTCAAAGTCGGTGACGCCTAAGGCGTCCATGAGCTTCTTGCGGAAGGCCGCCGAGGGGCAGCGATGCCCCGACATCAGTTGGGAGAGGTAGCTGGACGAGGTGCCGACAAGCCGTGCCAACTCGTTCTGGGTCATGTTGCGCCGGTTGAGCAAGTCCCAGACGGCGTGGGGGTTGAGCTTCACCCGCGACGATGGCTGCCTCCGCTTCACTCCCTGTCCTCCCTTCGGGCCGTCTTCCCGTCATCGGCCTGCTGACCGTCGGCCGGGGTGGAGCCGTTGGGGTACAGGTGAGGGTTGGCCAGGTAGTGGCGAGCGATGATGCGGGCCAGTATTCGCAGGCCCTCCGTCCGCTGCCGCTCCTGCTTCGCCGTAAGCCTTCGCTTGGTGTTCACGCGATACGTCTCTCTCGCGGGGTTCCGGCGCCGCCACGAGGGAGTGGTCTTCGCGTGCGCCGGTGATGTATACTGCTTCCAGATTTAGAAGATGCGTTCTGTGTGCGTAAGTGTAGCAATATAGAGTGTGTCGAGGCAATGACCGAGAGGCGTTATTCACGCTTGGAAACTGAACTCGTTGACAATTGCTCGCTCTGTTGTAATAATTCTTTCGCGAAAGTTTAGCTGCGTTTTAGCAGGCGCATCGTTCGCGTGGATGTCCGCAGCTACGGACTCATAGGGGAGACGACATGGACGAGCTTGAAGACGACCGGGACCTGGACGAACGCCGCGAGATCGAGGGAGACGACGCCATAGGCCCGCTCCTCCGGCGGCTTCGGGGAGACCTCAGCCTGCGGGACGTGACCAAGCGCATCGGCGTCTCCAGCTCCTACCTCTCCCAGATAGAGCGGGGAGACCGAATGCCCGGCTCAAACGTCGTTCGCAAGCTGGCCCACCTCTACAACGTGGACGCCGAGGAGCTGATGAAGAGGGCCGGGCGGGAGGCCCACATCGACCCCTTCAGCGACGAGGCGATGGAGGTGGAGCGTGCCTACCAGTACGTCCTGGCCGACCCTGTGTTCCGGGTGGGCACCCGGCCCGACGGCCCCATCACCCTGAAGACCAAGCGGTTCATCGTCGAGATGTACGAGCGTTTCGCCAATAAGAGGCTGCTGGAGTGAGAATGAACAGGACGAGAGAGGACTTCTGCCGCATCCTTCTGGAAGAACGCCCCCGCGAGGCCCTAGACCCTGAGACCCTAGCCGCCCGCTTCGTGCGCTACTTCGACCTGGCCGCCCGTCCCTCGATGGAACAGTTGAAGGCCCTGCTGAAGCGGGCCGGGTTCGGCGAGGTGTCGGGCAACGGGCACATGGACGTGAAGGGCATCCACTACAGCGCGCCGGGCGGCGGCTACGACATCCACTACCGGGAGGACCTGTGGGAGGGAACGCAGGACTACTCGGTGATACACGAGACCTACGAGATCATCTACGAGACCCTCTGCGACATGGACTCCGGCTCTCCGCCCGACCGGAAGGTGTGCCGGCAGGCCGAGCGGTTCGCTGCGGCAGTGCTCATGCAGCCGAGGGCCTTCGAGCCACTGGCCGTGGAGTGGGGCCTGGACGTGCTGAGGTTGCAGCGGGCGTTCCGCTGCTCCTACGCCGCCGTGTCAATCCGGCTGGCCGAGGTGCTGCGCGACCCGCCCCTCATGGTGGTCCTGTACACCCAGGAGGACGGGATAGGCTCTAAGAACGGAAGCAGGCTGCCCGACCTGCGGGCCAAGGTCGTCCGGCGGACGCGGGGCTTCGGCAACCCGACCGGCTTCCCCATCTGCGGAGAGCGGGGCGGTATCCCCCGCTGGGGCAGGCCCATACCCCCAGGCTCCCTGGCGGAACAGGCTGTCCGCTACGGCGAAGCGCGCTTCGCCCTGGGCGGCGGCTATGCTGCCCTCGCCCGGCCCGTCATCAGGAACGGGAAGCTGGCGAGGGTGGTGGTCGTCGCCGTGCCCGAGAGCCACGCCGCCGTCCTCGGACCTCAGATGATCGCCTCGGACATGCCCGGGCGCAGGCGCAAGCCCGTGGCGGCGGCGGCAGCGGTCGGCCCCTGGTAGGACCTGCAAGCCGATTGTGCAGCCAGTTGAGGTGGACACGACGGCAGAGGAGAGTAAGAGGATGCCATCAAGAACCGGCTT
The DNA here is from genome assembly GCA_965116315.1 of Dehalococcoidia bacterium. Lineage (GTDB taxonomy): Bacteria > Chloroflexota > Dehalococcoidia > Lucifugimonadales > CAJWER01. Next base: position 1,673,575 of record OZ220672.1, on the reverse strand, counting down.
TGAACGGTCAGCCAAACGGCGACAACAGCTGTTCAGGGACGCATCTCCGACAGTCAGCGGCCAAGGGCGACATCCTGCCGACGACAAGGGCGTGCGCAACCCCCATCTGCTGGCCATAGGCTGCGAGCTCGACAACCTCTATCCCGGCATCCGGGGAGAGGGCGGAGCCATCGAATTCTTCGCCCGGCGCGGGATCAAGTGGTGGAAGAGCTCCAGGAGCGGCGACGACACCAAGTCAGACGGCCCCACCCGCAATCTGGCCAGTTCCCAAGTTGCCTGCGTCAACTTCCTGCTGCCCCTAGCCGGAATCCCAGGGGCGCTCCTTTCGGTCCTACGCACCCTTGATGGTGATGTCGCAGGTGTGGTGAACATCTCTCACAATGGAAATGAGTCGGACGTGGAGTTCGAGTGGATAGGCTTGGGCCGTTCCCTGGAGGGAGGCACGACCAGGGGAGCTCAGAACACCAGCATCGACGCCTTCCTCGTCGCCGTAACCACGAAGGGAAGAAGGCGGGCCTATCTTCTGGAGTGGAAGTACGTCGAGCAATACCTGAGCACTCGGCCTCATTTCATGGGCGAAGGGACGCGAGGCGACACGCGCCGACGGAGATACGCCGAGCGTTACCGGGCTTCATTCTCCTCTTTCAATCTGGATGTGGCGCCGGACCTGGACGATTTCCTCTATGAGCCGTTCTACCAGATCATGCGCCAGAGACTTCTGGCAGACCGCATGGTCCAGGATGGCGAGTTGGGAATCGACGAGGCCAAAGTGGTGGTGATAGTGCCGCAGGAGAATTGGGCCTATCGAACGATCTCCGACGGTAGGACCACCACTTCTCCTTTGCTGGCCCGGCGATTCCCAGGACTGGATACGGTGGAAGCTGTGATGCGGGCTTCTTTGAAGGAACCGGCCGCACAGTTCGACATGGCGGCCCCATCTTCCCTGCTCGACGCCGTGACCCGTTCCCTCCCCGATGAAGCGGCAGAATGGGCAGGTTACTGGAGGGAGCGATACGGCGTGTGATGGCACTGGCAAGACAGTTGCAATGCGGTTCCTCGATAGTGTATTGTAAGACATAGCACTACAACAAGAGGCAAAAAGAGAGAGCATGACCACCCCCAGGCGTTCCAAGACCATCACCTTCTCCCTGCCCCCGGAGATGGAGGCGCAGGTGCGGAGTGTGATGAAGAAGGACGACCTCTCCGTGAGCGAGTTGCTCAGGCAGGCCATCCGCCTGTTCATGGAGGAGCGGGAGTGGCGCAGACGGGAGCGGCTGGAATGGCTGCGCTCCCGCCAGAACGAACAGGAAGAGACAGGGAGGAGAGACTGATGAACGACCGATTCGATCTGACGCCGGCAGCCCTCTACGCCAGGGTCTCCAGCGACCGCCAGGACGTGGACCTGTCCGTGGCCGCCCAGCTGCGGGCGCTCAGGGACTACGCCGAGAAGAACGGCTACATGATCGTCCGCGAATACGTGGACGAGGCCGAGAGCGGACGTATTGCCGCTCGGCCCCAGTTCCAGAAGATGCTGGACGAAGCCGAAAAGCCCGAGGCCCCTTTCAAGGAGATTCTTGTCTGGAAATTCTCAAGGTTCACGCGGAAACGCGAGCACGCCGTCGCCTTCAAGTCGAAGCTCAGGCGCAAGGGCATCCGCGTGGTCTCCATCACCGAGCAGGCCGAGGACAACCCCACCGGCAGGCTCCTGGAGGCCATCATCGAGAGCGTGGACGAATTTTACTCGGAGAATCTGGCGCAGGAGGTCTCCAGGGGGTTGCGCGAGGCAGCGTCACGCGGCTTCTGGATGTCGGCCTACGCACCCTACGGCTACAAGCGGGTCCACGTACAGGACGGGGCGAAGAAGCGCCCCAGGCTGGAGCTAGACCCGCCCGCCGACGCAATGGTCCGGCGCATCTTCGCCATGGCCCTACAGGGCAGGAGCATCCTCGACATCACCAAGACCCTCAACGCCGAGGGCATCCCAACGGTCAACGGCAAGAAGTGGCAGAAGACCACCGTCCACGCCATGCTGGACAACGAAGCGTACACGGGGGCCGTGGTGTGGGGAATCAGCGCCAAGGACCGCCAGCCGCCCGTGCGGGTGGAGAACGCGCACCCCGCCATCATCAGCAAGCGGGAATACATGCGGGTCAAGAAGCTACTCGGCTCCCGCGCCCCGAAGCAGGCGAACCCGCGCCGGGCGTCCAGCCCCTACCTGCTCAGCGGCATCCTCAAGTGCGAGACCTGCGGCAGGGCCATGTCCGCCTCCGAGGCCAAGAGCGGCAAGTACACCTACTACGTCTGCCAGTCCCTGATGAAGAGGGGCAGCGGGACCTGCAAGACCCCCAGGCTCAATGCCAAGAAGATCGAGAACACCATCGTCGATGAGCTTCGCGCCAACGTTCTCACCGAGTCCAACATCAGAGAACTGGTAAAGCACCTGGACGAGGAGATGGACGGAGCGGCCTTGGAGCACCGTCAGAAGCTGGAGAGCATCGAGGCGGAGCTTGAGGAGGTGAAGAAGCAACTGGGCCGCGTCTGGCACTTCATATCGAAGAGCGACAGCGTAGACATCGCCGCCGCCTCGGACCATATCGTGGAGTTGCAGAGGCGCAAGGAGAGTCTGGAGAGCGCCTCAGACGAGGCACGGGCGGTGCTGGCCGAGCGGCGGCAGTACCTGGACAGCGCCGACACCATCGCCACCTTCGCAGAGGAGATGAGCGAGTTTCTCAAGGACAGCGAGCTGACCGAGACCAAAGCCTTCGTCCACTCGTTCGTAAAGGAGATACAGATCAAGCCCGGCAAGGCCGCCATCATCTACTCGATGCCTACGCCTGATGACAGTCCGTTAGGGGGAGCGGACTCCGCTGAAATCGTCCTCAATGGCGGAGTTCGCAAATCGGTACGTCATGGTGGGGAAGCCGGGACTCGAACCCGGACGCCTTGCGGCACATGATCCTAAATCATGCTCGTCTGCCAGTTCCGACACTTCCCCGAAGCGGCTCGCAGGTCAATTGTACAGCCCTCCGGGCGGCACCCGCCAACATTCCCAGCTCGCCCGGCGCGCATGTCGCAGCTATGGGAGCAATACGGGCGCTGCCCGGCTCTTCCGGGGGACATGACGCCGTCTGCCCCCTAGGGGTCCGCCTCCGGTGATCGGGCGACTCGGTAGTTGACACTCCCGAAATGCGGGTGCTAGATTCAAGGTAGGCGCCGACGGAGCCGGCCCCCTCGCGGGGCACCCCACTGGCGGTGGACAGGATGCTTACCGAGCGGGCGACGAACATCCTAAATCTCATAGTCGACGACTACATCAACACGGGTGCGCCCATCGCCTCCCAAACCCTCGTACGCACACACGACCTCAGCGTCAGCTCCGCGACCATCAGGAACGATGTGGCCGGCCTCGAGCAGGGTGGGTACATCACGCGCCCCCACACCTCCGCGGGGAGCGTCCCCCTGGACCCCGGCTACCGCACCTATGTCGAGACCGTCGCCCTGTCTCACCGGGTCGTCCCTTCGGAGCGCCGGTCGATGAGGGACCGCTTCATCGACGTGGAGAGGGAGATCGACGAGTGGACAGAATTCGCCGCCGCCGTCCTAGCGGGGCTCGTGGGCAGCGTGGCCATCGTCACGTTTCCGAGGGCCCCCGAGTCGCGCGTCAGGCAGGTCCGTCTCGTGCCCCTCGAAAGCCTGCAGACCCTCCTCATCGTCGTGCTCAACGAGGCGCGGCTGAGGAGGCAGCTCATCCCCCTCAGCCGGCCCCTGGACGACGGGGAGCTCGACACCACGGCCAACCGCGTCACGGACATCGTGCGAGGCCTCTCCTGGGAGGAGATCGACTCGCACGGCGAGGCCCTCAACCCCCTCGAAGAGGACCTGCTCCAGGCCACCGTCGACATACTCCGCGAGGAGGACCGGGCGGGCAGGGTGGACCACTACGTGGACGGCCTCAGGAACCTGTTCGCCCAGCAGGAGTTCGCCGACAGGGACGCCCTGGCCGGCTTCGTGGAGGCGGTCGAGGATGGGCGGCTCGCCCAGGCCACCCTGGACCAGGCCCCGGAGTCCGCCGTCGTCAGGGTGGTCATCGGGCACGAGAACAGCGACGATCTGCTCCAGCCCATGGGCGTCGTCATCACCAGGTATGGGGTTCCGGGACAGATGGCCGGCACCATAGCGGCCGTCGGCCCGGTACGCATGCACTACAAGAAGGCCGTGTCGGTCGTCGACACCATGGCCGACGTCATGAGCGAGCTGGTAGGAGGCGTGAGCGGCCGGTAGCGCCCGCCTTCGCATGACCACACAGAAAAGAGACTACTACGAGGTCCTGGGTCTGCCCCGAACCGCCTCGGATGAGGAGGTGCGCAAGGCCTTCAGGAAACTCGCCCTCGAGTACCACCCCGACCGCAACAGGAGCCCCGACGCCACCGAGCGCTTCAAGGAGGTCAACGAGGCCTACCAGGTGCTGACCGACTCCGAGAAGCGCGCCAGGTACGACCGGCTGGGCCACGCCGGCGTCAATATGAACGGCGGCGCCGGCTTCGAGGGCTACTCGGACTTCGGCGGCTTCGGCGATATTTTCGAGGCCTTCTTCGGCGGCGGCGCGCGCACCCGCTCCACGGCAAGGAGGGGCGCAGACCTCCGCATCACCCTGACGCTGGACTTCGAGGAGGCCGCGTTCGGCGTCGAGAGGGAGCGCGAGATCAGGCGCACGGAGGTCTGTCGCCGGTGCATGGGCACGCGAAGCGAGCCCGACACCAGCCCCGTTACGTGCCTCAACTGCAGCGGCACGGGCGAGGTCCGCCGGGCCGCCCAGAGCATCTTCGGACAGTTCATGCAGGTCTCGACCTGTGGCCGGTGCGGGGGCGAGGGCAGGGTGGTGAGCGACCCGTGCGGCTCGTGCGGCGGCGCGGGCACCGAGGCGCGCAGGCGCAAGATCGCCATATCCGTCCCGGCCGGAATCGAGACCGGCACGCAGATCCGGCTCACCGGTGAGGGCGCGGCTGGCGTGGGAGGCGGAGGCCCCGGCGACCTGTACGCTGCCATCCGCGTCAGGCCTCACCCGCTGTTCGAGAGGAGCGGCAACGACGTCCTGGCCTCCCTGCACGTCAACATAGCCCAGGCGACTCTGGGGACCTCCGTGCAGGTCCCAACCCTCGACGGCGAGCGCGACCTGGATATACCCGCCGGCGCCCAGACGGGTGACGTCCTCCGCCTCGATGGGCTGGGTATCCCGCACCTGGGAAGGGAGAAGCGCCGCGGGAGCCACCTGGTCACCGTCGTTGTTGACGTGCCGCGCTCCCTCACCGACCGCCAGCGCGAGCTGATCGAGGAGCTGGCCGAGAGCCTGGGCGAATCGACGAATGGCGGCGACAAGAGCTGGTTCGACAAGTTCAAGGACTCCCTTGGCGGGGAGTAGGGGCGGCTCTCAAACCCGCCCTCGCCGTCGTCGCCCCAGCACCCTCCCACGTAGGGGCGGGTTTGAAACCCGCCCTCCCCGTCGTCGCCCCGGCTCCCCCGTATGTGGGGGCGGCTCTGAGACCGACCCTGGCCGCCGTCGTCGCCCCTGCTCCCTTCCACGTAGGGGCGGGTTTGAAACCCGCCCTCCCCGGCGTCCTACCGTGTCCCTCCAATGAGGAAATGGCTGGAGCTCAGCGTCCAGGCGCCCCGCGAGTTCGTGGAGCCCCTCACTTCCCTCTTCCTGAAATACGGACACGCCGGTGTGGCCGTCGAGGAGCCCGGCGGATTCAACCCCGACGAGGGCGAGTCCCCGCCCGACACTGGACACGTCAGGGTGATGACGTACCTGCCCGTCGGCCCGACCGCGAAGTCCCGCGAGGGGAGCATCGACGTCGGCGTCAGGCTCATGGCCCAGCTCGGCCCGGTCTCGATGCTCCGGAGCCGCGAGGTCGATGAGGCCGAGTGGCAGGACAGCTGGCGCGAGCACTTCCACACCCTCCACGTCGGCTCGCGCACCGTAATCGTGCCCACGTGGCGCAGCTACGAGCCCTCGGAGGGCGAGGTGATCATCGAGCTCGACCCGGGCATGGCCTTCGGGACCGGCCACCATCCCACCACCACCATGTGCCTGGCGGCCCTCGAAGAGACCGTGGAGCCCGCCGGCTCGGTCCTGGACCTCGGCTGCGGCTCCGGCATCCTGTCGATCGCGGCGGCCAGGCTCGGCGCGTCCGACGTGCTCGCCCTCGACATCGACTCCACGGCCGTGGACGTGGCGGCCGCAAACGTCCGCCAGAACGGCGTGGCATCGGTCGTGAAGGTCGACGAGGGCACGCTGCCCTATCCGTCCCTCAGGCCCGGCGGATACGACGTCGTGGTCGCGAACATATCCTCCACGGTGATAGGCAGCCTCGCCGCCGACATCGCCCGGGCGGCCAGGCCTGGAGGCAGGGTTGTCGCCTCGGGAATACTGGATCAGGCGCGGGGACCCGTCGTCGAGCGCCTGGAGGAGGCCGGGCTCGACCTGGAACGGGTCGACGTGGACGGCGACTGGGTCGCCCTCAGGCTAGTAGTCCGAAATGTTTGAAATGACGGGCGGCGACACAAACCGTCGTCCCTGCGGAGGCAGGGACCCAGAGGGGTGGGGCGGGGAGACTTCCCCTCTTAGGCTCCTGCGTTGGGAGACATTATCGGCGCCCTCTACCCTTCTACCACTCCGAGACCGGCTCCCTGCCCATCAGGTCCGCAATGGCCTGCCTGATCTCCAGCCCCTCGAACAGCACGTCGTGGGTGACCTGCGTTATGGGCATCTCGACGCCGAGTGACGCCGCAAGCCTGAGGGCCGCGCGCGTCGTGTCCACGCCCTCCGCAACCTGGGTCATCGAGCCCACGATCTCGGCCAGCGGCCTGCCCCGCGCAAGCTCCACCCCCACGTGATGGTTGCGGCTCAGCGTGCTCGAGCATGTGGCGATCACGTCACCGATTCCGGCCAGCCCGGCGAAGGTCATCAGGTCCGCCCCGGCGGCGACTCCCAGCCTCGCGATCTCGGCTATGCCTCGCGTCACGAAGGTGGCCTTCGCGTTGTCGCCGATGTCGAGCCCGTCGCAGACGCCCGCTCCCAGCGCGACTATGTTCTTGAGCGCGCCCGCAAGCTCCACGCCGACGATGTCGCTGTTCGTGTACACGCGGAATAGGGGAGACGTGAGCACGGCCTGGACCCGGTCCGCCGCATCCTGGCTGGCCGACGCAACGACGGTGGAGGTCGGCTTCCCCGCCACGATCTCCCCGGCCAGGTTGGGCCCCGAGAGGGCGCACAGGCTCTCGCGGACTTGCGGCAGCTCCACGGCCAGCACCTCGCTCATCCGCTTCCCGGAGTCGATCTCCAGCCCCTTCGTCGCGCTGACGACCACGGTCGAAGGGGCTATCGCTTCCCTCACGGCGCGGGCGTTGGCGCGCATCGTCTGCGAGGGCACGGCGATGACGACGAGCTCGGCTCCGCGCAGCGCTTCGCCTGGGGATGCCGTTACGTTGACGCCCGGCGGCAGCTCGATACCGGGCAGGAGTCGGCGATTCTCGCCGGCCCGGCGTATCTCATCGGCCTCGGCCTGGGTGCGCGCCCACAGCGAAACGTCCACACCCGCACGCCCGGCGATTATGGCAAGGGTCGTTCCCCAGGTCGTCGTCCCGGCTACGCCGACCTGGGCCATCGAAGGACCCTGCTCCAGCTGGCCTTGTGCTCTCCGCCGCCGTCCGGGGAAGAGCCGAACCGCCGCTCCTCGCCCCTCGACAGCCTGACGATGTTGTCCTTGTGCTTTGCCACCACGAGCACGCTGCCCGCGATGCCGTACAGGGCGTACACGTCGTGCGTCCCGCCGAGCAGGGCCATGGCCGCAAGGATGGCCGATCCCGACACAGCGCCCACGAGCGACCCCAGCGAGGCGTATCGGCTCACCGCGATCACGGTCACGCCGATGATCCCCGCCACGATCCCCGAAATGGGCTCCAGCGGGAAGAGTCCTGCCCAGCCGGGCGACACGCCCTTGCCGCCCCTGAACCCGGCAAAGACGGGCCACATGTGCCCCGATATGGCGCCCAGCCCCGCCGCGACCTCGGCCCCGGCGGACCCGGTAATCAGCTTGGCCGCGACTATGGCAGCCGCCCCCTTCAGCATGTCCAGGAGCAGCACCAGGGCGGCCGCGGGGACTCCGGCCGTGCGCAGCACGTTGGTCATTCCAGTGCTGCCGCTTCCGTGGTCGCGCACGTCCACGCCCCCGAAGACCCGCCCGAAGATCACGCCGAACGGCAGCGACCCAAGCAGGTACCCGAACACAGCGAAGCCGACAACCTCAATCATCGCTCTCCCCTGCTCTTGAAACGCATCCTGAGGGGGGTGCCCTCGAAGCCGTAGGCGCTGCGTAGGGCATTCTCAAGGTAGCGCCGGTAGGAGAAGTGTACCACGTCCGAGTTGTTTACGTAGAAGGTGAAGCTGGGCGGCTGCGAGTTGTCCTGTGTGACGCCATAGAACTTCAGCCTGCGCCTCCCGGTTGCGGGCGGGTGGGCCGCCACTGCGTTGAGCACGGTGCGGCGCAGGTCGTAGCGCGGCAACCCCATGCTCCACTTGCGGTGGACCTCCGCGGCCTGCTCCAGCAGGTCGCCGATGCCCGTCCCATCCAGCGCGGACGTGAAGCAGATGGGCACGTGGCTCACGAACTTGAACCGCTCGCGGACCTTGCGCTCCGCCTCTTCCTTCGTCACCTCCAGGCCGCCGGCCAGGTCCCACTTGTTGATGGCCAGCACTATGCCCCGGTACGCCTCCAGCACATACCCCGCTATGTGGGAGTCCTGGGTTGTAGCCAGCTCCGACGCGTCCATGACCAGCACCGCGACCTCGGCGCGGTCTATGGCCCTGATCGTCCTGATGGCGCTGAACTGCTCGATCCCCCGTTCGATTCTGCCCCTTCGGCGCAGCCCGGCCGTGTCGATCAGGTGTACGGTCCTGCCGCCGACGGTGACGAGCGTGTCCAGGGCGTCCCGCGTCGTGCCGGGCACGTCGCTGACTATGGCCCGCTCCTCGCCCAGGATGGAGTTCAGCAGCATAGACTTGCCCACGTTCGTCCGGCCCACGATCGCCAGCCTGAAGTCCGCCTCCGGGTCCGGTCTCGACTCCCCATCGGGCAGCAGGTCCAGCACCCGCGACATCATCTCGTCCACGCCCCTGTTGTGATAGGCGCTGACCGGCGTCGGCTCGCCCAGCCCCAGCCTGTAGAACTCGGCCGCGTCCGCCTCGCGCAGTTCGTTGTCGGCCTTGTTGACCGCAAGAACGACCTGCCTGCCGGACAGGCGCAGCACCCGGGCCACGTCCTCGTCCGGCGCGGTGACCCCGGCGGTCACGTCCGTGAGCATCACGACCACGTCGGCCCCCTCGATGGCGACCTGTATCTGGTCGCGCACGCTGGACCACAGCTCCGTCTCGGGAAACTCGTCCAGCCCGCCCGTGTCGATCAGCGTCAGCAGCCGCTCGCCCCACTCCACGTCCGCTATGACCCGGTCGCGCGTGGTACCCGCGATGTCGGAGACTATCGACGGGCGGGTCTCCGCCAGCCTGTTGAACAGCGTCGACTTGCCCACGTTGGGCTGCCCGACTATGGCGACGATCGGCTTGGAGGCGCCCGTCATTTAGTCACTCCGCTTTCGGCCACTCGACCCCCGGAGTGCTCAGGGGTAGCGGGAGGCGCGGGCTTGGGCTTCAGGAGGCCCCGCCGGTCGCGTCGTCGAACAGGTAGGCGAGCACGGCGTTCTGGGCGTGGAGACGGTTCTCGGCCTGGTCGAAGACCACCGACTGCGGATGGTCCAGCATCCCGGGCGTGATCTCCTCGCCCTCGTGGGCGGGCATGTCGTGCATGAAGACCGCGTCCGGCTTGGCTAGCTCCATCAGACCCGGGCTGACCTGGTAGCCCTGGAATGCGCTGTGCCGGGCTTCGCTCTCGGCGTCCTGCCCCATGCTGACCCACACGTCCGTGTAGACCACGTCGGCGTCCTTTGCCGCGTCCTCAGGGTGCTCCACCCACTCCACGCTCCCGCCGCTCGCGCCCGCCCGGTGCTTCGCCTCCTCCCATGTCGCGCGGTCTACCCGGTAGTCCGGCGGCGACGCTAGGACGAAACTTGCGCCGACCGACGCGCACGCCAGCGCCAGGCTGGCCGCCACGTTATTCCCGTCCCCCACGTAGGCAACGCGCTGGCCGTCCAGCCCGCCCCTGTGCTCCAGGATCGTCAGCAGGTCCGCCATCGCCTGGCAGGGGTGCTCCACGTCCGACAGCGCATTGACGATGGGCCCAGTCGTGTGCTTCGCCATCAGCGTCAGGCTCTCGTGGGAGTTCACGCGCGCAACCACGCCGTCGACCCAGCGGTCGAGCACGCGCGCAACATCCGGTACGGGCTCCCTCTCGCCCAGTCCCACCTCCGGCCCGCCCAGGTGGAAGCACTCCCCACCCAGCCGCCTGATGCCCACCTCGAAGCTGACCCTCGTTCGCAGCGAGGGCTTCTCGAACAGCATGGCGATCGTCCTGCCCTCCAGGGCCCGCTCGGCCGGGCCGCCCTTCATCTGCGCGGCCCTCTCGATCAGCAGCCCAACCTCGTCGGAAGACAGGTCGGCGATAGATAGGAAGTCCTTGCCGTCCACTCCGCACCTCCAGGCAGCGATAATACCGGAGCCTGCAGCGGAGCGGCAACAATTCCACCGCTCCACCACCCTTCAGACTTGGTGAGACGAGAACCCCGCCGTACGCAGGTAGCGGCGACTCGGTATGGACGACTCGGCCTCTTCCCCCCGAGGGGGAAGATTGAGATGGGGGCTCTCGCGCTGCCGAAGAGCAACGATGTCCATGCCCCATCAACTCTGAACGGTTACCTCCACCGGGGATTGACCGGCCCTTGAGAAGTGGTTAGGATGCCGCAGTCCTTGTTGGGCGAGCCCCGTAAGGCGCGGCGTCTCCCATGGGTGACGCTGTGGCCCTATAATAGACTCGCACACGCAACGAACCCCGCTCCCAGGGCGGAGTGGGTTCCTGGAGGAGAGACTCGATGGCGAATGTCGATACACAAGACCTGCGTAATGTCGTGCTTCTGTCCCACGGCGGTGCCGGCAAGACCATGCTCGCCGAGGCGATGCTGTTCGCCTCCGGCGTGATCAACCGGCTGGGTAAGACCGACGACGGCAACACCACGTCCGACTACGAGCCCGAGGAGCAGAAGAGGACCACCAGCGTCCAGACAGCGGTGCTCCCGTGCCCGTGGAAGGACCGCAAGATCAACGTCGTGGACACCCCCGGCTACGCCGACTACCGCGGCGAGGTGAACTCCGCCATACGCGTGGCCGAGTCGGCCATCATCGTCGTCGACGCCACCTCCGGCGTGGAGGTGGGCACCCTGCAGATGTGGCAGATGGCCGACGAGCTCGAGCTGCCTCGCGCCGTCTTCGTGAACAAGATGGACAGGGAGAACGTCAGCTACGAGAACACCCTCAACGCGCTGGTCGAAGTGTTCGGTCGCAAGTGTCTCGCAGTGCAGGTGCCGAACGGCGCTGAGGCCGGCTTCTCAGGAGTCGTCAGCCTGCTCGGAGACGGCAGTGGAGTCCCTGCCGATCTGCAGGACGCCTATGACGAGCTGCGGGAGAAGCTGCTCGAGACCATAGCCGAGGCCGATGACGACCTGATGATGAAGTACCTGGAGGGCGAGGAGCTCACGGACGCCGAGATCGCCCAGGGACTGAAGCAGGGGATCGCCTCGGGCGAAATCGTGCCCGTGCTGTTCGGCGCCGCGGGCTCGGGCATCGGCGCCGAGGAGGCGATGGACCTCGTCGTGGACGCGATGCCTTCCCCCGCCGACGGGAAGCCGGTCGAAGCTGCGTCGGGCGACGACGAGGTCACTCTGACCGCCGACGCAGGCGGCCCGCTGGTCGCCCAGGTCTTCAAGACCTCCGCGGACCCCTTCGTGGGCAAGCTCTCCTACATCCGGGTCGTCAGCGGCGAATTCAAGAGCGACCAGCAGGTCTGGAACGCCACCCGGAGCGAGGCGGAGCGCGTCGGGCAGGTGTATGTGGTCACCGGCAAGGAGCAGGAGGCCGTTCCATCCCTCGCCCCCGGCGACATCGGCGCGGTGGCCAAGCTCTCGTCGGTCCTGACGGGCGACACGCTGACCGAGCGCAGCAAGCCCATGACCCTCCCCGCGTACTCCTTCCCAACGCCCGTGTACCAGATGGCGGCCTACCCGAAGTCCAAGGCGGACGTGGACAAGATCACCACGGCGCTGGCCCGTGTCACCGAAGAGGACCCGAGCCTCAGCGTTCAGCGGGAGCTGAACACCGGCGAGCTCCTGCTCGGAGGTTTGGGGGACGTACACGTCGAGGTCGCGGTCGAGAGGATGCAGCGCAAGTTTGGCGTGGAGCTGGAGCTAAGGACGCCCCGCGTCCCGTACATGGAGACGATTACGCGGCAGACACAGGTGGAGTACCGCCACAAGAAACAGTCGGGCGGTCACGGCCAGTTCGGCCACGTCTATCTCGAACTGGAGCCCCTGGAGAGGGGCGGCGGGTTCGAGTTCGCCGAGAAAATAGTCGGCGGAGCCGTCCCGCGCGAGTACATCCCATCCGTCGAGAAGGGATGCAGGCAGGCCCTGGTTGGGGGCGCCGTATCGGGATTCCCCGTCGTGGACCTGAGGGCGACCCTCTACGACGGCAGCTTCCACTCAGTCGACTCGTCCGGCGTCAGCTTCGAGATCGCCGGAAGCCATGCGCTGTCCGACGGCATTAAGCTGGCCGGGCCGATCATCCTGGAGCCGGTCATGCGCGTCGACGTCCGTGTGCCGGACTCCGACGCCGGCGAGGTGATGGGCGACCTGAACGGCAAGCGCGCCCGGATTCTCGGCATGACTCCCCAGGGCGACGGCACCACGGTAGTGGAGGCCGAGGCTCCCCAGGCCGAGATGCTGCGCTACGCGACGGACCTGCGTTCCCAGACCCAGGGCAGGGGATCGTTCACAATCAGCTTCGACCACTACGACCCCGTCCCCGGCCACATCACCGAGCGAATAGTCCGCGAGGTCGAGCAGCAGAAGGAAGCCTAGCCCCCGTAGGTGCGCGGTTCGCTCACGTAGGGGCGGACCCATGTGTCCGCCCGCGTCGAGGTCGGCCGCGTAAGGGTCGTAGGGGCGGGTTTGAAACCCGCCCTCCCATCTTGCGACCCGGCACGCCTCGCTTCCGGCGCCGTCAAACTCCCTACGGGGTCGCCGACCAGATCGTGTGGTAATTCTCGCCCGTCAGCACCGCCGCTACCTCGGACCTCTCGAGCGACCTGAGCTCGGCCAGCACCGTGGCGCAATCCCTCACCGCATCAAGCTGGCCCTCGTGCTCGAACCGCGAAACGAGCTTGCCCCACACCCCCAGGCTCACCAGGCTCGAGACCGACTTGGGCCACGGGATGACCGTCAGGTTGTTGGCCCGGGGAAAGGCCGGCCGCATCTTCCGCAGCGCCCTTATCCGCTCCCTCGGGGACTCTACGATAGGGCAGACGCAGACGAGCGGCCCCTCCCGATCGCTGCACCGGGTGTCCACCACCAGCGCCTTGTTGAACGTCTGGAACGACAGGGAGATCACCTCTCCGGTCTCCAGGCTGTAAATCACTTCATCCAGGTCGAGTACGAAATCGCCGTCCATCGCTCTCCTCGCGATTCCCGTCAGGAGACCAGCTCCCTGACCGTTTCTATGAAGGCGGGCAGCACCTTCTGCCAGTCGCCCGCCACGCCGTAGGACGCATCCCTGAAGATGTTCGCCTCCGCGTCCCTGTTGATCACCACGATGTTCCTCGACCCGGAGCAGCCCGCCATGTGCTGGCTCGCGCCCGATATGCCGACGGTGATGTACAGGTCCGGCGTCACCGACTTGCCCGTCAGGCCGACCTGCAGCGAGTGATCGACCCATCCCGCGTCGCACGCCGCGCGCGATGCCCCGACTGCCCCGCCGAGCAGCTCTGCCAGCTCCCGAAGGCTGCCGAACGGCTCAGGCCCGCCCAGGCCGCGGCCTCCCGACACCACGACGGACGCGTCCTCCAGCCTCACCCCCTCCACGTCCTGGCTGACGCTCTCTACGCGGCGGACCCGCACGTCGGACGGCTCCACCGCCACTTCGACCCGGACCACGTCCGCCGTCAGCCAGGGCTCGGGGTCGGGCGCCTCGTACGCCCGTCCTCTCAGCACTATGAAGCCGGGCCCGCCGCCGGTGAATGAGACCTTCGCCACCGCGTTCCCGCCGTAGACCGGTCTCTCGGCAACGACGGCCCCGCTCGCCTCGTCCCTTCCAACTGCTATGCAGTCCTGGGCCACGGCGGCGCCAAGCCTGGAGGCGACCCTCGGCCCTACGTTCTGCCCAAGGGGGGTCTTGCCCACCATCACAGTCCCGGGCTCGGCGTGCCTGCACACCTGCTCGAATGCCGATACGTAGGCGTCCATTGACGAGCCGTCCAGCGCTGGGCTCTCCGCCAGCAGCAGGGAGCCCGGGCCCAGCGCGGTCACCTCCCGCGCCGCATCGTTGAGGCTGTCCCCCAGCAGGGCAACTCCGACCACCCCGCCCAGGGAGCGCCCGGCCGCGATCAGCTCGCCCGTGATGGGCTCCAGCCCACCATCTCCAACCTCGCCCAGCACCAATACGTCAACCAAGCACAAGCCTCCTAGCCCTCTTCCGGCGTGGAGCCGGAACCCATTCTTGAATCTCAGCGTCCTCCGCGCCCTCCGCGGTTAGATCAGTCCCGCCTCACGGAGCCTCAGGGCCAGGTTGCGCCCCGCGTCCGCCTCGTCCTCGCCCTCGACCATCTCGACCTGCCCCCCGCTCTCCGGCACGTACAGGTCGATTATGCTGAGGCCCGGCTCGAGCATCTCCGGCTCTACTCCCAGGTCGGCCGCCGACCAAGTCGTCGGTCTCTTCCGGCCCGCCGCCATGATGCCCCGGAGCGTCGGGTATCTCGGCTCCCCCAGCTCATTGCTCACCGTCACCAGCGCGGGCATGTCCGCCTCGATCACGTCGTAGCCGTCCGCCGTCACGCTGTGCACGACCACGCCGTTCCCGACCACCTCTATGCCCTGCGCGACCGTCAGGCAGGCCACGTCCAGCAGCTCGGCGAGTCCCAGCGGCACGTGCGCGTTGTCCCAGTCCGAGGCCTGCCGGCCGCACAGCACCAGGTCGAACCGGCCCAACTTTCCGATGGCGCTCGCGAGCACACGCGCCGTTGCACGGGCGTCCAGGTCGGCGAACGCGTCGTCCTGGGCCAGCACCAGCTCGTCGGCGCCCATTGACAGGGGCTTCTTCATCACGTCCATCGCGAACTCCGCGCCGGCGGAGAGCACCGTGATCGTGCCCCCGGCCTGCTCCCTGATTCGCAGGGCGGCCTCGACTGCGTTCTCGTCGAAACCGTTGACCACGGGCGAAATGCCGGGCGCCTCTCGCACCCTCTTCGTATCGGGGTCTATCTGGAACGCCGACGGTGGGATCTCCGGGTCCATCACCTGCTTGGCGCAGACGACTATGTCGACGGGCAAAGGGGGACTCCTTGAGCAGGTCCGGGCCTTCGAACGAAGGGTTGTGGGGTATTATAGTTAGCGTAGTCAGAAGGCCGTCAACAAGAATTGGGTTCACAATTGGACCGAGCCGGAATCGGTCCGGCGAAGGAGAGCGCTTTGAAGGCGGAGCTGATCGACGGAAAGAAAATCGCTGCCGAAGTCCGCGCGGAGGTGGCCGCTGAGACGGCCGACCTGAAGGCTGCCCACGGCGTTACGCCCGGCCTCGCCGTCGTCCTCGTGGGCGACGACCCCGCATCGGCGGTCTACGTTCGCAGCAAGCAGCAGGCGGCCACCGAGGCCGGCATGACCGCCCGCGACGTGAGCATGCCCGGCTCGACCTCCCAGGACGAGATCATCGACAAGGTGGCCGAGCTGGGCGAGGACGACGAGATACACGGCCTGCTAGTCCAGCTCCCGCTGCCCGACCACGTCGACGTCGACACGGTCATCGAGGCGCTGGATCCCAACAAGGACGTCGACGGCCTACACCCCGCGAACGTCGGGTTGCTCGTGCAGGGTAGGGAGCGCTTCGTGCCCGCCACCCCGGCCGGCGTCCAGCAGATGCTGCTGCGCACGGGTCGCGACCCGGAGGGCAAGCACGTCGTCGTGTGCGGGCGCAGCGAGATAGTCGGCAAGCCCCTCTCTATCCTGCTCATGCAGCGGAAGCCCGCCGCCAACGCCACAGTCACCGTATGCCACACCAGGACGAAGGACCTGGCGGCGATGACCCTGCAGGCCGACATACTCGTCGCCGCCATGGGCCAGCCCAGGATCATCACCGCCGACATGGTCGCCCCGGGCGCTGTCGTCATCGACGTCGGCACCAACCGCGTCGATGCCCCCGAGCGCAGGCGCGGATACAGGCTCGTCGGAGACGTGGACTTCGACGCCGTTTCCGAAAAGGCATCCGCAATAACACCCGTACCCGGTGGTGTCGGGCCCATGACCATCGCCATGCTCCTCCGCAACACCCTCAACGCTGCCAGGTGGACGGTCGAGCGAGACTGAAGACCAGCGACTTCGACTACGACCTGCCGCCGGAGCTGATCGCGCAGACGCCCGTCGAGCCGCGCGACCACTCCAGGCTCATGGTGGTGCGCCGGGCCGGCGGGAGGATCAGCCACGCGCGTTTCTACGATCTGCCCGAATACCTGCGGCCGGGCGACCTCCTCGTATTCAACGACAGCCGCGTAATCCCGGCGCGGCTCTACGGCACGAGCGTCCCCTCTGGCGCGCGCATAGAGCTGCTGCTCCTCGAACGCCTGGGAGGCGGCTCGTGGCGGTCGCTGGTCAAGCCCGGGAGGCGCATGCGCGAGGGTGCGGAGTTTTCGGTCGAGGGCGCGGGCCGCACCGTGACGGGCAGGGTAGTCGCGGTCAACGCCGACGGGTCAAGGGACATCGCCCTCTCGGACGAGGAGCACCTGGCCGAAATGGGCATCGTCCCGCTGCCCCCGTACATCCATGAGCCCCTCGCAGACCCTGAGCGTTACCAGACCGTCTACTCCCGCGTCGCAGGCAGCGTCGCCGCCCCCACCGCCGGCCTCCACTTCACCCCGGGCCTGCTCGACCGGGTCCGCGAGGCCGGACCCGAGCTTGCCTTCGTCACCCTCCACGTCGGCTGGGACTCCTTCAGGCCCGTCGACACCGACGACATAGCCTCCCACGCCATGCACTCGGAGTACTGGCGCCTCGGCCCGGACGCGGCGGACGCCATCAACAGCGCCAGGGTAGAGGGCCGCCGGGTCATATCCGTAGGCACCACCGCCGTCAGGCTCCTCGAGCACGCCGCCGCTGTCCACCATAGCTCGCGCGGTAACGTCGTGGAGCCGGGATCGGGCAGGGCGGACCTGTTCATACTACCCGGCCACGAGTTCAAGGTCGTCGACGCCCTCGTAACCAACTTCCACCTGCCCCGCTCCACCCTGCTGATGCTCACCAGCGCCCTGGCCGGACGCGACCTCATCCTCCGCGCCTACCGCGAAGCCGCCGACCTCCGCTACCGCTTCTACAGCTTCGGCGACGCCATGCTCATCGTATAGACCGCGGGAAGAGAACGCGGGCCGTGCAAGACCTCAGTGACTGGACGCGGCTCTCCACTTCGTCGTTCCTGCGGAGGCAGGAACCCAGATGGGCGTGGGCGGGGCTCCGCTACGGCATGGAGGAACAGTTACTCGAAAGCCTGGCTCCCCTGAGTTCGCCGCACGGCCCACCCGTACCCGATACGGGCGTCGCAGGGCCATCCCGTACCCACCGTAAGTTAATATGGCGACAGATCATGCACTGCCGGGAAGGCGCGGAATAACGAAGTACACGAGCAAGGTCACCTCCAGGGGTCAGGTGACCATACCAAGCGAGCTGAGGCGTACCATGGGAATCAAGCCCAAAGACAGCGTATCGCTCGAGCAGGTGGACGGTGGAATCAAAATCAGCCCTTCCAGCGCGAGGATAACGGCCAACCATGGCGCTGTCACTCCAAAGACTAGGCCCGAGGACTTTAGGGCTATGCGTCGCGAGATCGAGAGCGAGTGGGGCGACAGGCGGAAAGCCGCCGAAGAGCTCGTCTCAATGGAAGTCTCTGTGGGTACGTGGGAAGAAGCCAAGGCCGCGATCGCCAAGGGGAAGCTGAACTGGCTTGAAGCTGATTGCGACCCGGCCGAAGCGGAACGATAGCCTCAGCAGTAAGTCACTACCGCTGCATCAAGTCGATGGTCGGCTTGCGGTGCGAGTGCACCGTGTACGTCAGCGAAGCTGACCCGCCGCCCTCCACGTTCGCCTCCACCTCCAGCCCCATCGGCCCGTGCAGGTAGTTCAGGTCATCGCCCTCCAGCCGGAAAGGCCGGTCGTGCCCCGGGTAGAAAACATCCGACGCCGCCAGCATCTTCTCCACGCTCTCCGTCGCGTCATTCACGTCCCAGAACACGTTGTACGGCAGCTTCCGCCGCACCGTCCCGCCGTCCGGCATCGCGTCCCCGGCCACCAGCGCCCTCTCGCCGTCGTGCTCCGCGACTATGCTGATGTGCCCCCGCGTATGCCCCGGCGTGTCGATGATAGAGACCCCTGGCGCCACTTCGTCCCCGTCCGAGATCGGGTCGACCTTCAGCTTGCGCAGCATATCCGCGAAGTAGCTCGCCGACATCACGTCGTGCCGGTTCGGGTTCTGCGCGTAGTCGATCTCCCTCGGATGCACCAGCACCCTCGAGTGTGTGAACAGGTCCGCGTTCTGGCAGTGGTCCCAGTGCAGGTGCGTCAGGATCAGCGTGTCGATGTCCTCGAAACCCAGCCCCCGGCTCTCCAATGCCTTCAGCAGCCACAGCCGCCGCGACGCCGGCCCCGTGTCGATCAGGATGCGCCGCCCCTCCGTCTCCACCAGCGACACCGTCGAGTACCCCACGTTCCCCTGGTCCGTCACCAGCGCAAACCCATACGTCAACACATCGATCTTAGACATCCGCTAGTCTCCCGCTGGTTGCCCGTCTATTGTGCGTTCTGGCCGGGGAATACCGTTCGCCCTGGGCAACGTTACGCCCGCACGCTGGCCGGGCGTGGGTGGTCGCAACTGCCGTGAGCTAAGTTACGTTCGGCCTGAGCCTGTCGAAGGCCAGTGCTCACCAGCGCAACATGATGTGTAGCAGTTACTTGAAAGCCTGGCTCTCCTGACCTTGTCGAAGGGCAGTGCTCCACCAGTTCAGATAGCTCTGGCGCATTCTCGCTGGTGAGGTTCACGTAGGCAAGGCTGCCCATGTACGCAATGCAGCCAGCCCCGCTAGCCGCTCGACGTGGGGTACTGCGCCGGCTCCTCGTCCGCGGGAGGCGCGTTGCCCTCCACCAGCCAGATCGAACGCGCCGCGTCCTCGATAGTCCCCTCGATCTCCGCCGCCCGCTCCTCGCCCCAAAGCTCCACGGCCCGCCGCCTCAGCGCCCCCTCGACCTCCCCATACCCGTCCTGCCTGTCTTCAGCCACAGCCATCCTCCCCGAAACCGCCCTGAGACTAAGCCCATTCCAAATCCCAGTCAACCCGCCAGGCAGGACTGTACTTGCTCTCATGTCTCTCTGGGAGGGACAAGGGATTCGTTCGCCCACCTGTCGTAGACGAACTCAAAGAAGCCATCGATTGGTGTAGTGTCCACTATTCGCAGCAGTTCGTTTCCTGAAGGAGTGAATAGTACCTTTCCGACTGGCAGGACGTTCCCTGAGTCGTTTGGGAGTCTCAATTGAACTTGCCTGTCGTGATAGGTAGCAGCTATGCTCTTAGGCTGTCTCTCGATACTGAATCCGCCCACAGCACTTATCTGAACAAGCCCTATGGAGTTCAAGTGGCCAAGCGCGTATAGGCCCACTCCGTGTTGGCGGTATACGTCTTCCATAAAGTCGTGAACAAGTGGGCAGGGGTGATCTGCGATTTGCCAAACAAAGCGACATAGAGAGCGGAACAGCTCGGCACTTTCTCTGTCTATGTCGGCAACCAAGTTGACCGTCTTCCTCGAGAACGAACCTGGAGAGTTGGCTTCTCCTGCAAGGATTCGAGACCATAGGCTCTGCATGTCGTCATCGGAAATAATCCTGCACTTGTCGAAAAAATTCGCAATCCAATCGTCGTCGACGTTCTCCGAAGGGGCATCGGGGTCAAGGTTCTCGATAGCCCTTCTAGTTATGTCCTCCATGTTCTGTTGCCTTCTTGTTTCCTCTTCGACAAACCGTCGAGCTGCCCTGCGTTGCACTTCAGCAATCTCGATTTCGCTTTCGGCCAGAGTTATGGCCGCATCAGCCTTGGCTTGGGCGACTCTCCGAATGTGCGTGGGTTCCCACAAAGTTCCGACGGCGTCCGATATCTTCTCGATTAGAACGGTTGCCGGCTTGGTGAGCTCTGACGCGTCGATGAGTGAGTACCCGGCCATGGGAAGCCTCCGAAGTTCGGGGTGCCTGTTCAGCAGCAAGAAGGGTTCTGTAGTCTGCCTTCACAGACTAACAGACGTGGTGCCCAGAATCACCAACCTCATACAAGAGACTTCGTGGAGTCTGTACCTCAGGGAATCCGGATGCCGTGCGTCGGAAAAATGAGCTTCCGCACCGTATCGACGCTCGCCTCGGCGAACCGCCGCGCGTCCTTCTGGTACGGCTCGACCGCCTCGGCCACCTCCGGCGGGTCCGACAGCGTCGCGACCCTCCACGCGTCTGAGTACGACTGTGGGATCGTGTCGGGCAGGGGAGCGCCCAGCATCACCCCGTACGCCGACGCCCACGCCCGTGCCACCGCCTGCAGGTCGTAGCCCCCGCCGCCCAGCGCCAGCCACTTGGGCGCCTTGCCCGCAAAGCTCCTCACCGCCCGGCTGAATCCCTGCACAGTCAGCGCCAGGTGCGTGATCGGGTCGCGGAAGTGCGTGTCGATGCCCAGCTGGGTCACCAACACGTCCGGCTGGAACGCCTCCAGCAGCGGCGGCACGATCTGGTCGAACGCCCACGCGTACACCTCGTCCGACGTGTACACGTACAGCGGCAGGTTCACCGAGAACCCCCGCCCGCTGCCCGTGCCCGTCTCCTGCGCGAACCCCGTGCCCGGAAACAGGAACGCCCCCGACTCGTGCACCGAGATCGTCAGCACCGCGTCCGTGTCGTAGAACGCGTGCTGCACCCCGTCGCCGTGGTGGCAGTCGATGTCGACGTACGCCACCTTCAGCCCCTTCGCAGCCATCACCTTGATCGCCACCACCGGGTCGTTGAACACGCAGAACCCCGCGGCGTACCCCGGCATGGCGTGGTGCAGCCCTCCCGAGATGCTGATCGCCGCGTCCACCTCGTCGGCCAGCAGCAGGTCCACCGCCCGCATCGTCGCCCCTGTCGAGAGCAGCGCCGCCTCGTACATCCCCTCGAAGATCGGGTTGTCGCCCGGCCCCAGTCCGAACGCCAGCGGCGATACGGAAAAATCGTTGCCGCTCACCCGCCGCACGCAGTCGATGTACTCCGGCGTGTGGTACAGCATCACCTCGTCCACCGTGGCGTCGCGCGGCTCGACCAGCAGCGCGCCCGGCCCCTCGAACGCCCCGTAGGAGCTGAGCAGGTCGTAAGTGTGCCGCAGCCTGACGGCCTTCAGGGGGTGCTCGTCGCTAAGGACGTGACGGGTGAGCGCGTCACTGTACACGAAAGCAACGGGCCTCGTCGGCCCGCTCCTGCCGGTCTCCGCCAACACGCCTTCGGTCAACTCTCTGGCCTCTTTGCGCCCAGGTAGACCTCTGCTCGACAGTCGCTCCAGCGAAGATCCCGCCCCGTTCCCGATGCCGGATGAGAAACCGGCTCGGCGCATGGGCGGGGTTCCCCTCACCCGGGCGACTGTATCTTTCGAGGGCATGTCGACAGGCATGATGCCTCCCGTTCCCTCACTTCTGGCCCTACTGTCCGGGCCCCCTGAGCCACCGCCATATCCACGGCCATGCGGACGTCGCCACCGCCGCCACGGCTGCCCCGGTCAGCAGGGCCGAGGTGGCCACGGTGCCCGGATCGGGCCTGGGAGCGATGGGCGTGACGCCGAGCAGGTCGTTCCGCCACTCCTCGTCCAGCTCCTCCACCGTCAGCCCGTAGACGAGCGGCAGCGCCTCGTCGATCCGCTTACCCATGTTCAACGTCCCGAGCAGGACGGGAATCCGCTCGGTCCCGTACGTGTCGACCATGTAGTCCACCACGCTCCACGCCTGGGAGTAGAAGAGCGCGATGTCGTTCGACCGGCCTGGCACCGAGCCCATGTTCTTCAGGCTCAGCAGGCGCCCCGCCCGCGCCGCGCTCCTCACCGTCGCGCTGCGCACGATAGACCGGTCCTCGAACTGCATCGCCAGGCCCTCGTTCAGCCACGCCGGCACCCTTGCCAGCGCCGAGCTGGCGGCCTGGTGCACCAGCAGGTGCGTCGCCTCGTGGATCATGGTGTCCGTGTCGAGCCCCTGCATCAGGAACAGGTCGTACTCGTCGAAGGCAAACCCCGCGAAGTAGTGGCCTCGCCTCGACGCCTCGCTCACCAGGGGGAACGCGCGCCGCGCCTCCCTGGAGCCGTTTAGGATCACCGCCTTCATCCTGTGCACGTCCTCGATTCCGAAGACGGGCTTGATCTCCTCGATCCGCGCGGCCACCTGCTGCGCCGCCTGCGCGACCCGACGCTCCGAAATGTCGTGATAGAGCACCGTCAGGCTGCCGATGGTCAGGGACTCCCACCGGTACCGCGGGTCCCTGTACTCGAACGACCACGGCGTCGTCTCCACCGTGTTACCGTTCACATCCGTGATCCGGTAGTAGTACTCGATCATCACCCCAGTCGGGATGTAGCTCGAACCGGACGTCTCCACCTCGAAGTCCGCCGACACCTCCAGGCCAGGCTCGAAGTCGGCATAGCCGTACACTTGCACCGGCCGCCCGGCGACGCTGTAGAACAGGCGGACCTCCGTTATCGTCGCGTCCCCCTCCGCCTGCAGCCGGAAGACCATCTGGTCCGGGTACTCGATGCTGTGCACGGCCGCAACCACGCGGATCGCGTCCTTGGGCACGGCAACGTCCGCCGCCGCCGCGCCAACTGCCAGCACCGCCAGCACCGCCGCCCCAACAATCGCCCCGAGTACCTTCGACTTCATCTGTTGTCGAATCTCCCGCGTCCTTCTCTTTCCTTCCCCCCCGAGGGGACCTTTGAACAACCTGCTATTGCGCGCCAATATAGTCGTCGTTCCTGCGGAGGCAGGAACCCAGAGGGGCGAGGAGGGGTCTTCTCCCGGCGCCACCGCTTTTGCGCAAAGGTCTCCCGAGGGGGAAGCTCCCTCTCTTGTCCCTTCCCCCCGAGAGGGAAGGTTAGGATGGGGGCTTTCTCTTCGACCCCGGGCATACTGCCCATCATATGCCCGTAATCCTGAACGCCGCCCGCGCCCTGTAACGCCGGTTCAGGTTCAGGATCAACGCCGTCATCCCCTCAACGTACGCGGCGTTCGCCAGCCCCCCGCCGTCCACCGCCCGAATCCCCGCTATCCTGCCGCTCAGCTCCATGACCTGCGCCCTAGCCTCCTCATCGCTGCTACATACTACAACGTCCGAGTCCACCCTCTTGTTAGGGTCGAGCAGGTCGTGGGCGCTGATCGTCTGGAACGCCGCCGCGACCCTCGAATCCGGAAGCAGCGACTCGAGCTCCAGCGCGGCTGACCCGTCCGGCACCGGCTCGATCGACGCCCCGCCCTTGCCGAACCGGAGCGGCACCGTCACGCCCACAACCACCTTGCCCGCCAGATGCCCGGCCAGCGGCTCGATAGTGCTCCTCTGCGCCGAATACGGCACGACCACGAACACCACGTCCGCCCGGGCCGCGGCCTCCTCGTTCAGGCCTCCCTCCACGACCGCGCCCGGCACGAGCCCAGCCACCTCCTCGGCCGCGGCCTTCGCCCGCCCGGCGTCCCGCGACCCGATGATCACGTCCTCCCCCGCCAGCGCCATCCGCACCGCCAGCCCCCGCCCCTCAGGCCCCGTGCCCCCCACGAACCCAATCATTCCATCACCATCCTCACCATGAGACTAGTGGTCCAACATCTTAGAATTGAGGAGCCCTGTCCCCTAGGTCGCCTGTGCATTCGTGGATAAGCTCATCACGCTAGCCGACTATCCCTCACTTCAAGGAAGTCGGACTACTAGCTGCATAACCTTCATGTTCGCGCCTAGGTCGCTGGTAAAGGCGTCGTTCCTGCGAAACCAGGAGCCCCAGAGGGCGCATATAGTCGTCGTTCCTGCGAAGGCAGGAACCCAGATGGGTGGAAGGGCGGGGTCCCCTCCCCAGCGCCCCAGCGTCATCCAGCAACGAACTTCGGTCGCACCCTATGACGACTCGGCCTGCGGACGCACTTCCCCGTCCACCGTCACACCCATCGCCCCATGAAGCTCCCACGGACGGAACTGCTCCACGAATGCCTTCGCCTCCTCCATCGACCCAATCCCCTTCTGCGCCCGCCCGGGGTCATACCCAAAGGTCTGGGCGAAAGCGTCGAAACCCCGCTTCGTCGCCCTCACCCCGCCGACCTCCTGCTCCACCCCGTCCTCCATCTCCAGCACCAGCCTCTGTCCCTTCCTAACCTCACGCCAATACACCTGCATCGTCAAAATCCTCCGCTAGTAAGTGCTCAATCTATGTGCGCCCAGGCACCCTTCCAAGACCGTCACAACTATGAAAACAGCTCCCGGCCACCCCGCCATGTCGTCCTGAGGAGTCCCCGACGAAGGACCTGGGGTGGGGTCGGCCTCGACCATGCCCCAAGAGGAGGTCATTCTCATCCACTCATCGAATCCGTCTCCACTTCTGGCCCAGCCTGCCCCGGTAATCTACCTGCACCCATTCTACCGCGCAACGCCGAGAGCTTCCTGCCCCTTCTCCCCTGGCGGGAGAAGGCTGGGATGAGGGGGATGCTCCCCGACCTAGGTCCGACAGTTCCGAACAGTTACACCTACCTCCACCTCGTCTTGTGGGCAGCCAGGCCCGCCGATATAATCTCCCCGCAAACCCACTGACTGACACAGGAGAACGAATGGGAGCCAAGATCGCATTTCTCGCACCTGACGACGGGCAGATGGAATACCTGAACACCCTCGCGCCGGAGGCCGACGTCGCCTGGATCGACTCGAGCCTGGCCGACGATGAAAAGGTCGCCCTCATGCAGGACACCGTGGTCATCTTTGGCGACGGGACCGTCGACGTGGCGCGTCGCTGCCCCAATCTGAAGCTCGTGCAGGTGTCCAGCGCAGGCACCGACAGGCTCGACGTGGCCGGCCTGGCCGCTCTCGGCGTACTCGTGGCCAACGGCGGCGGCGGCAACGCCATCTCCGTGGCCGAGCACGCCATCGCCCTCATGCTCAGCGTCTACCGCAAGCTGAACGTCCAGATGGAGTCCGCGAAGGCCGGGAAATGGGCTGATGGCATCCGGCAAGAGTGGTGGCCGAACGCCCACGAGCTGACCGGCAAGACCGTCGGCATCATCGGTCTCGGCCACATCGGCCAGAACGTCGCCCAGCGGCTCGCCGGCTGGGAGTGCGAGCTCCTGTACGAGGACGCCATCGACCGCTCGGCCGACCTCGAGGCCCGGCTCGGCGTCACCCGCGTGTCGCGTGACGACATCCTGGCCCGCTCCGACGTCGTCACGCTCCACGTGCCGCTCCTCGACGCCACCCGCGGCATGATCAGCGACGCCGAGCTGGACGCCATGAAGGACTCCGCCATCCTCATCAACACCTGCCGGGGCCCCGTCGTCGATGAGGCCGCACTGATAAGGGGAATGAGGGCGGGCAAGATTGCGGGCGCAGGCCTGGACGTCCTCGAAGAGGAGCCCACGCCGCCGGACAACCCGCTCCTCCAGATGGACAACGTCGTCGTCACGCCCCACTTCGCGTCCTTCGCACAGGAGGCCTCGGACCGGAGCCGCAAGTTCGCCCTCGAAAACGCCATCCGCGTAGTCAACGGCGAGGCCCCCCTGGCAGTCGTAGCCCCCGAGTAAAGCCAGCGTGCCATTCAGCCGCCACACTGAGGACGGAACCATCGGGCGTAGGGGCGGGTTTGAAACCCGCCCTCCCTCGACCACGACACAAAGGAACCGCAAATGAAAATAACCGCCGTCGAGGCCCTCCCGGTCGACCGCTACCTGTTCACCAAGGTCCACACAGACGCCGGTATCGTCGGCTACGGCGAGTCCGGCGCATGGGGCTTCCTCGAGGCCTCCGCCGCCGCCATCGACAAGTTCGGCCGCTACCTCGTCGGCAAGGACCCCCTGCTCATCGAGCACCACTGGCAGAACATGTACCGCACCAGCCACTTCCGCGGCGCGGCCATCATGGGCGCACTCAGCGCCATCGACATCGCCCTCTGGGACATCGCCGGCAAGCACTTCGGCGTCCCCGTCTACCAGCTTATGGGCGGCCGCGTGCGCGACAAGGCCCGCGTCTACTACCACGTCATCGGCGACACCAGGGAGAAGCTCGTGCGGGGCGTTCGCGACGCCCGCGCCGACGGATTCACCGCCGTCGGCCACCTCACGCCCTTCCTCGACGAGGAGCGCAGCGTCCCCTACTTCAAGACCCACGCCGACAAGATGGCCGACGCCATCGACGCCGTCGCCGCATACAGGGAGGCCGCCGGCACAGAGGTCGACCTCTGCATCGAGATTCACCGGCGATTGACCCCTACAGAGGCGATAACGCTGGCGAAGGGGATAGAAGAATTTCACCCGCTCTTCTACGAGGACCCCATCCTGCCCGACAACTTCGAGGCCATGGCCCTCGTCGCCAGCAACGTCAATATCCCCATCGCCACCGGCGAGCGTCTCCACACCATCCACGAGTTCCAGTCCCTGCTGCGGATGGGCGCGGTCCAGTACGTTCGCCCCGATGTCTGCCTCGTGGGCGGCCTGACCCACGGCAAGAAGATCGCCGCAGTCGCCGAGGCACACTACGTCGGCGTCGTGCCCCACAACCCCCTCAGCCCCATCAGCACCGCGGCCTGCCTCCAGCTCGCCGCCTGCATCCCAAACTTCACCATCCAGGAGTACCCGAAGGGCGAGCTCGAGTCGCCCAAGATCGACATGGTCAAGGAGCCCCTGCGACAGGAGAACGGCTTCCTCATCATCCCCGACGCGCCCGGAATAGGCATTGAGCTGGCCGACGACGCCCAGGAGAAGTGCCCGCCCGTCCCCCACGGCGAAATCGGCGCCCGCCTCCACATCGACGGCTCCGTCGTCGACCAGTAGGAGGCTATCTGGAAGCGCCCGCAGGGCTGCGTGAATGCGTTCGCCCTGAGCCTGTCGAAGGGCAGTGCTCAGGACTTGGAGCAGCGATGTAAGAATCGTTCGCCCTGAGCTTGTCGAAGAGCCTGCCCTGTATGTCAAGCTCAACCTTAGCAATAGTGCTGTGGGCATCGCGATGCCCACAGCACTAGCGAATGCGAAGTGAGAGGTCACTATGACACGATAGGGGTCGCGATGTGTGGCCCAAGCCTGCCCTGCCATAAGTGGCCTGGTACGGAACTGCCCACACCGCAACCCCTGGGGGACTTGTCCGTCGCTGGATTCAAGGGTGCCACCCTGGCTCGATCTCCTCGCAGGAGTGCGCAGACACGTCCCTAGGGAGACTCTACCACAAGGAGGGGCGGTATGACGACGATCATCGGTATAGACCCTCACCCCGGACACCACGCCGCGGCGGCACTGGATAGCCGGGGGCAGGTGCGAGATGTCAGAGAGTTCTCGAACGATTCGGACGGGTTGGAGTCCTTCATATCTTGGGCAAAGAGCCTGGGCTGCGACCGGCTGGCCGTGGAAGGTCCCACACAGACCTTCTTCACTCCGTGGCTGAGGCGCTGTATGGGTGATGGCATGGACGTTGTCCCCATACCTACTCAGCAAGTGGTTGAGCGACGCGGGCATCGGAAGACCGACCCTCACGATGCGGTGCTGGTGGCCCGCGTACTGCAGGCCGAACCGACTCGTCCTGCGGTCAGAGCTCCGGCATGGCTTCGGCAAATGCAGGAACTCACCCGCACCCGCAGGCACCTGGCCCAGCAACTCCAAGCCAACAGGATGCGCCTGGGAGACATGCAGACGCCATCGGCAAGAGAGAGTTTGGAGCGTGTCGTCGATACGTTGGAGCAGGAGCTGAATACACTGGAGGGGCAGATCGACCAGATGGTCCAGTCCGTGGCCCCAGGGCTGCTGGACCTTCAAGGCGTGGGACCTGTCATAGCCGGGTTGCTGTTGGCCGAGGTTGGGGACATCGAACGCTTCAAGACCCAGCACCACTTTGCCAGCTACTGCGGAGCGGCGCCCGTCCCGCGCGAGAGCGGAGCGAGCAAACATGCACGAGTCAATCGAGGCGGCAACCGACGTCTCAACTGGGCTATACACATCATCGCTCGCACCCGTCTGCGTATAGACGAAGCGTCCAAGGCCCTCGTGGCTCGCAAGGAACAAGAAGGCAAAACTCACAGGGAGGCCATACGGGTCCTCAAGACCTACCTGGCTCGCCAGATCTACCGTGAGATGAAAGAAATGTTAACGCCAACACCAGAACTCGCCACAGTGTCTTGACATACAAGGTTCCGTACTTGATACGGGGGCAGTGCTCCGGCAGCCCCGCATGTGGACTTGAGATAGTATTGAAGGATCGGAAGACAGGAGCGCCGCGATCATGGACCGCAAGTACTACATATTCCTGGGCATCTTCGTCGCAACGGTCGCCGTCTTCATCATCGGCCTCGTGGCTGGCAACATGCCAATGATACTCCTGGCATTCGCGGGGTCCCTGGCACTCTTCATAGCCCGCAGGTACTTCATCCCCCGCCGCTAGCCTGGATCTTGGCGCAACCCCTCTCCTTGGCGGCACGCCCATTCTCAACCCTGGGACACGGCCTCCCATCCCCGATGTCGTCCCGAGCCTTGGCGAGGGACCTGGGGCGGGGTCGGCCTCGGCTGCGCCAGGGGACGACGTCGCCTGTTGTCCAACCCGTCAGTCCGAGTCCCCCAGGCGCGGCTGGTATGCTTCGATAGCCAGCAATGCCCAAGCTCACAAGAAAACTCCTCCGCCTCCCATGCAAGCTGCTGGCCTCCCGCTGGCGGAGCACCAGGAAAGCCTGGTCCGCCGCGTGGCGCGAGCCCGTGCGCGGCCTCCGCTTCATATACCTCGCCCTCGGACTCGCCATCGCCTACCTCCTCGTCCCCTTCGTACTCGACCGCCTGGGCGCAATAGGCGTCGTCTCTTACCTCGTCTGCGTCATCTTCGCCATGCTGAACGCCACCTTCTTCAGGGTCGTCAGGCTCCGGCGCAAGGTCTACGTCCCCCTCGGCCTGGTCGCCCCAATAGCCATCCTCATGGGCGTATCCGGAGCCGCCGCGATCCGGCCCATGCTCGGCGACGCCACGAACGCCGCCCTCGCCCACGACTTCGCTGGCGCAGTCGTAATCCTCGCAGTCTTCCTCCTCATGTGGCTGATCTTCCGCCGCTGGCAAAGCGGCACCCTCTACTAGCTCGTACCCCCTCTCCCTGACCTTGTAGCTCTCACAACCAAACGTGTGCGTACCTCAGTGGCTGTCATCCCGAACGTAGTCAAGGGCGCTGTCACTCCGAACGCAGCCAAGGGTGTCTGTCATTACTATGAAAATGGCGCCTGCCCACCACACAATGTCGTCCTGAGGAGTCTTCGACGAAGGACCTGGGGTGGGGTCGGCCTCGACCATGCCAAAAGACGACGCCATTTCATCCACTCATGTGGCCTTCGCAGGGCCATAGTGATTCCGAACGCAGCGAAGCGAAGTGAGGAATCTAAGGTCCTTGCCTTGGAACGGCCCTGCCATAGCAGGGCGAATGGAGGAAGACTCTCCCCTCGAGAGCCAGCAGAACCTTCCCTCGAACACCCCATAACCCCCGTTTGATAAAATAGAACCTGCCCCATGAGCTCCGAACACACAGATACAGCCGCGCCTCCAGTCGCAACCCCCCGGCGGCCGGCGCTGTGGAACGCAGTCCGACGAGTCCCAGCCAGTCTCAGGACCGGCCTCGCAAACGGGACCCTCAACCTCGCGGAAATCATAGCCTACCCGGCCCTAGTCATCGCAGCCCTCGTCGCCCGGCTCTGGGACCTCGGCTCCCGCGCCATGCACCACGACGAGAGCCTCCACGCCCTCTACTCCTACAACCTCGCCGTGGGCGACGGCTACCGCCACGACCCCATGATGCACGGCCCCTTCCAGATGGAGGCCACCGCCGGCATATTCCTCCTGCTGGGCGACAGCGACTTCACCGCCCGGCTCCTCTACGCCCTCGCCGGGACCGTCCTGGTCGCTCTGCCCTTTTTCCTGAGGAGCCGCCTGGGGCGCACCGGGGCCCTCCTCGTCGCCGTGATGCTGGCCGCGTCGCCCGCCATGTTCTACTTCAGCCGCTTCGCCCGAAACGACATCCTCATGGCCGTCTGGACCCTCGGCCTCGTCATAGCGATGTGGCGCTTCCTCGACGAGGGCAGGACAAAGTACCTGTTCTGGGTGTCGGGTCTGCTCGCTCTCGCATTCGCGACCAAGGAGAGCGCATACGTCATCACCACCATCCTGGGCAGCTACCTGCTCGTCGAGATCCTGTCGAACAACTGGTCCTCGATCACGGCGCTGGTCAGGGTAGGGGACTCGAACCCCCTGCAGGCGCTGGGCCAGCTCGTCGGGGGTGCGTGGCAGACCCTCCAGCGTAGTCTTCGCTTCGAGAGTCCCTCTCGCCAGGCCAGTCTCTTCGTCCTCCTCTTCACCCTGTCCCTGCCCCTCGGCGCCGCGCTGATCAGCATGGTGCAGGACGTGTCCTTTCTGGGCGGGACCAGCCTGGTGCTCGCCAGCCCGGTGGGCAGCCCCAGGATCGGCGCGCCGTCCGGCGGGGGCATAGTGATCGCCGCGGTCACCATCGGCTTCCTGCTGTGGGTTTCCGCGACCGTCGGCTCGAAGTGGGCCGGATTCGTCTGGTGGAAGTGCGCCGCCATCTTCGGCGTCGTCTGGGTGCTGCTCTACTCGACCTTCTTCACCAACCCGCTCGGCTTGGGCAGCGGCATCTGGCAGTCTCTCGGCTACTGGATCGTCCAGCAGGACGTGGCCAGGGGCAACCAGCCCCTCTACTACTACCTCGTGATCACGCCCCTGTACGAGTTCCTGCCCCTCCTGTTCGCCGTCGCGGGCGCCGTCTTCTACTGGCGACGCCGCGACCGCTTCGGCCTGTTCCTCGTCTTCTGGTGCGTGGCCACATTCCTCCTCTACACCTACATCACGGAGAAGATGCCCTGGCTCCTCGTGAACCTCGCCCTGCCCCTGGTAGTCCTCGCGGGCAAGTTCCTCGGCGACGTCGTCGAGGGGATAGAGTGGAGGCGCGCCTGGCGGTACGGCGTCTTGATCGTCCCCGGCGTTCTCCTGTTCGTCGCGGGCGTTTGGCTCCTGGCCTTCGCCGAACCGGAGGGGAGGGACGGCTACCTGGTCGTGGTTGGGATGGTGGCTGGGCTCGCCTGCCTGGCCGCACTCGGCTACTGGATATCCAGGCTCGTCGGCCCACGCAATTTCTGGTCCGTCGCCGCGGTGTCTCTCGCACTGCTCCTGCTGGCCCTCACCGCCAGGGCCACCTGGTACGCAGCGTACCGGAACGGCGACACACCCGTCGAAATGCTCGTCTACACCCAGACTTCCCCGGCCCTCGCCGGAGTCTACCGGGAGATCGTCGACAACATCGACGAGTCGGACGACTCCACCACCATTACCATCGACGGCGCGGGCGGCTTCAGTTGGCCCTGGGCCTGGTACCTCCGCGGCCGCTCGGGCGTGGGATACGCGGGCTACTCCGAGCCGATCACCGAGGCCCCCGACGCCTCCATCCTCCTCCTCAACGCCGACAACAGGCCCAGATCCGACGACGTCCTGGCGGGGCAATACGAGAGCGGCGTCCGCATCCCCCACAGGTGGTGGTTCCCCGAGAACTACCGCGGCCTGACCCCCGAAAAGCTCGCCCGATCAGCCATAGACCGCGACTCCTGGCGCACCGTCATGGACTACTTCCTGTTCCGCGAGCTAAGCGCGTCCCTCGGAAGCTCCGACGTAGTCGTCTACGTCTCCCCCGACGTCCCTATCCAGGTCCCCCAGCGCCCCCAGTAACCGCAGCTACTCGATCAACCCCAACAGCCCCGCCGCGTTCCCACCCCTGATCGCCGCCTTGTCCCCCTCAGCCAGCTCCGCCTTCTCGACCTGCCGAAGCAGCCGGCTCGCCCTCACCAGCGGATAATCGCTCCCCAGCAGTATCCGATCAGCCCCGACCAGTCTTGCGCCGGCCTCGAACACCCGGCGGACGTACAGGAACGGCGAAGCCGCCGTGTCGAAATAGACGTTCGCCAGCCCCTCCTTCACCTCCGGCATCAGCGCGTAGAAGGGCAGCCCGCCTCCCCAGTGCGCGCACACTATCGTCGCGTCGGGGAAGTTCTGGATGAACCGCCACAGCACCTCAGGCCGCGTCTCACCCTTGCCCTGGTACATGTGCCCCACCGGCTCCGACGAGTGCGTCAGCACGATCAGCCCCAGCGCCCCGGCCGCCTCCATCAGCGGCCCCATCGCGCCCTCGTCGCCCAGGTCGTACCCCTGCGTATCGGGATGCAGCTCCCCGACGCCCACGAGACCCGCGGACGCGCACCGCTCCGCCTCCAGCGCCGTGCCCTCGCCCCAGTCGGGGTTCACACCGCCGAACCCGCTGAGCCGGCCCGGGTACCGCGAGACCGCCTCGACGATGTAGTCGTTCGCCTCCCGCGCGAGGCCCCGGTCCGTCCACCCGATCCCCATCACCACCGACCGGTCCACCCCGTCCCGGTCCATCGCCGCGACCAGCTCCTCGGCCGTCGCCATCCGCGCCTTCGGGTCGGCAAACAGCTCCCCGAAGGTAGCATCCGCCGCCGCGTACCTCTCCCGCCCATCCCGAAGCCACTCCGGGTAAACATGCGTATGAAAATCGACAACCGGACTCACGCCGAGAGCCCTCTTACCCCCTCTCCCTCGACGGGAGAGGGTCTGGGTGAGGGTAACTTAGCGCCTGCGACCGGGCGAAGATCGTCGGCCTGTAGGGGCGGGTTTGAAACCCGCCCTCCCATCTTGCTGCCCTGCTGTCCCTCGACGGGAGAGGGTCTGGGCGAGGGTGACTTAGTGCGTGCGACCAGGCGTAACGGGCGAAGATCGTCGGCCTGTAGGGGCGGGTTTGAAACCCGCCCTCCCATCTTGCCGCCCAGCTGTCCAACGGCGGGAACGGGCCGCACCATCATCACTCCATCCGCTCGATGCTAAGCACCCCCGGGTCCGTGCCGTTCAGCATCATGTCCACCGCGCGCTCCCCCGCAACCAGCCCCATCGAGTTGCCGTGCCCGGTGAACCCCACGCAGAAGTAGACGTTGGGCTGGTGCGGCAGGCTCCCCAGTATCGGCAGTCCGTCCTCCGTCATCCCGTGGATGCCCGCCCACCGGCGGCTCACCCCCGCCTCCGTACCCTCAGGGAAGTGCCGCCTGATGAAGCTCGCGATGAACCGCTGGACGTTGTCCGTTACCTCGTCCGACCACGTGTGCTCCTGCTCCACGTGCTGCCATCTGCCGCCGCCGACCAGCAGCCTGCCGTCGGGAAGCTGACGGTAGTAGCACTCCTTGTAGTTCATGCACATCACGTCGAGCATCCTCGGCGCTGGCTCTGTCAGCAGCACCTGCCCGCGCGCCGGGGCCACATACGGCAGGAAGAACGGGTCGACCAGCCCCGCGTAGCCGTTCACCGCCAGCATCACCTTCTCGCACTCGATGACGTGGCTCCGCGTCGTCACCCTCATCCCTGCGCCGCTGCGCTCGATGGCGAACACCTCGTCGTTCTCGTACAGCGCCGCCCCGCACGTCCGCGCGAGGGCTTGGGTGAGCTGCGCCGGGTGCGTGGCGAAATCGTCCGGCTGGAGCATCGCGGGACCGAACCCCCGGTCGAGCGGGTCCCGGTCGTAGTACTCGGTCGAAAACCCCTCGCGCTCCAGCATACCCGCGCTCAGCCGCAGGTCCTCGTCGCCCTCCCGCGAGCCCCCGAAGTAGTACGTCCCGATCTCCTCGTGCTCCACCTCGTACTTCTGCGAAAGCTCCCGCATCCGCCGCACGTTCGCGTCGGTCATGCGCCAGATCTCCAGGGCGGCTTCGCGCCCGAACCGCTCCGTCGTCTCGTTGTAGCTGTCCCGCATGCCCAGCAGCACCATGCCGGCGTTCCTGCCGCTGGCGCCCGACGCCGGGTAGTGCTTCTCCACCACCGCCGTGTCCCTGCCGGACTCCGCCAGCAGCCCGGCCATGTACGAGCCGATCAGCCCCGCGCCTACCACCACCACGTCATGGCTGACCCGTTCCTGCCCCCCCGCCGTCTCCTGCCAGTGCGAAACAGTCATGGTACGTGTGCTAGAAAGTACGGGCTGTGTGGCAGCGGGTGATCATGTGGATCCAAGCGTGAAGTCTGCATGTCTCACGGTGCATTCGAGCCGCGACCTTGTTGGGTCGTACTGCATGTACCAGCGGTTGACGATATCCCGGCCCAGCAGCGAGGGCAAGCCTTCGTGGTGGGGAGTTGGTTCCGCCACAAGCAACTCGATCACATAGTGTCTTGTGTGAGCTTGGTCGTCGAAGCCCAGGAGGGCCGGTTCACGGTAGTACCGGGACCTTCCACCTATCCCCCTGTACTCCGTGCGGTTTCCCAGTTTCTCAATTGGCATCCGCACTCTACGAATATCTTGTGAGTGCAGGCAGGTTCTATCTGCTCCCGTGTCTACCAAGAAGTCTATTCTCTGATCGACCCTCAGCCGGGGTAGGATTAGTCGTCCCTCCACATAAGGCCGACCGAACTCATCGAACTTGCCTGCTATCAAAGGATGAGCAGGGGTGGGTCCGTGTCGAGAAACTCGATGACGATGTCTCCCCCGCGTATACCCTGGCTCTCAACCTCTTCGAGCACCTCATCCATGGAGTCGCCGACTGCCAGGACACCGTCCCTTCCCATCGCCACCCACCGATTCGGATGCGCTTTCGTCAAGGCGGCTCTCTCAGCCCACATGCGCTCGACGATCAGACCATACTCCCGTATGCTCGCGATGATCGCCCCTGGGCCGCCCATACTCTCGACAAGCTCCCTCACGTACGCTTCGTCTCTCAGCCTTTCCAAGGTGATCTCAGTGTCCGACATGCCGTCCTTCCTTCACTTCTCCTACAGGCGATTCTACTGGCCTCCCATACCTATGGCAACCGCACCCCATCTCCCGTATCATGCCCCCATGAAGATCACCAGCGTCACCGTACACCTGCTCCCGGCCGCCGGCGCAAGCCGCACATTCGACCTCATCCTGCTCCCAGGCATGAGGCGCGACCGTTGGAAGCACGACCTCGTGTCCACGGAGCCCGGCGTCATGCCCGTGATGCGCGTCGAGACCGACGAGGGCATCGTCGGGGCTTGCACGGCCGACGCCGGGGCCTCCGCCGACCTCACCTCCGCCTCCCTCGAGCAGCTCCGCTTCCTCGTCGTGGGCAAGGACCCACTCGACCGCGAGCGACTCTACCAGGCCCTCCACACCGGCACACGCTGGCTCTACCAGCCGCCCGGCTGGCTCGGCTCCTTCGACAACTGCCTCTGGGACATTCTCGGCAAGGCCGCCGGGCTCCCCGTCTACTCCCTGTTGGGCCGCGTCCGCGAGAAGACGCCCGTATACATGAACATCCGCGGTGAGACCAAGGAGGAGGCCGCCGAAGACTCCCGCATGGCCGTCGCAGAGGGATTCCCGGCCATAAAGGACCACTTCTACCACTCGGTCCGCGAGAACCTCCAATGGTTCGAGGCCGTCCGCGACGCCGTGGGCCCGGACATCGAGATCATGCACGACGCCGTCGGCATCTACACCTTCGAGGAGGCCCTGCGCGTCGGGCGCGCCCTCGAGGAGCTCGACTACCGCTGGTTCGAGGAGCCCCTGCCCGAGCGCCAGCACAACAAGATGAAGGCCCTGTGCGACGCCCTCGACGTCCCCATCCTCGCCCCCGAGATGATGATGAACGACGTCGACCTGCAGGCCCAGTGGCTCATCTCCGGCGCGACGGACATGATCCGCGCCAACGCCCGTCATGGCACCACCGCCATACTCAAGCTCGCCCACCTCGCCGAGCTGCACGGCGCAAACATCGAGCTGAACGGCAACGGCGGGCTCTACGGCCTCGTCCACGCCCACCTGCTAGCGTCCATCTCCAACACCGGCTACTACGAGACCTTCGGCGAGTACCGCGGCCACACCGGGCGGTCCTCCACCGAGATAGGCATGCTCAACCCCCTCGACGTAGTCGACGGCCACGTCGCCCCGCCATCCGGCCCCGGCTGGGGCGCAGAGTGGGACTGGCCCTACTTCCACAAGCACGCAGCCGGCCAGCTCTAACACCCAGAGCGTCCCCTCCCTTGGCAGCAGATGGCACGTTGGGGGGCGTACCCGCGTGCCCACCCGCCGAGCGCCCACTCCGTCGTTCCTGCGGGGGGTGGAATCGAGGACAGGTGCGTTCGCCCTGAGCCTGTCGAAGGGCAGTGCTATGCGAATTCAGGTAGCTCCTCAAGGGTACTTGCGGTGGCCACCACAGTGCGGAGCGAAGCTAGGCGAAAGCCCCCGTGTCGAACACCAGCGTGATCCTCGCGATCCTCCCGCCCCGCGTCTCGAAAACCTGCGCCATCGTGGTATCAACACCCGGCTTCGAGAACCTGTACACCACGCACGCCGACGCCCTGCTCTCAAACTCCCACAGCACCTCGTACGACAACCCCTCACGCGAGTCCCCCCTCAGCGCCTCGATATAGGCATCCGCCGACTCGCACCGCAGGAACGGCCCCTCGAACACCAGGTCGTCGGCCAGGATGGGGCGAAGCTCCTTCGCGTCCCGGCCCGAGTAGAACAACGCCATGTACCGCCTCGCCAGCTCCAGAGCTCGGCCCGTAGGGGTGGGTTTCAAACCCACCCTCCCTTTGCGGACACTACAACACCTTCTCGAAATAGTGCCGGCTCGCCCCGCCTTCATACCCCTCGGACAACCCGAACCGCCTGTACCCCAGCCTCTCGTAGAACCCCGGCGCCTGGAACGACATCGTGTCGACCGCCACCGAAGTGCAGCCCAGCTCCCTGCCGCGCTCCTCGGCCCACTCCATCAGCCGTCGCCCCAGCCCCTTGGACCGGTGATCGGCATCCACCCACAGCCGCCGCACGTGGAGCTTCCGCCAGTACTCGGCGCCGTCCACACCTGCCACCACCCGGCCCGACTCCATGAACACAGCCCGCACCGGGACTGGGGCGCGGCTGGACGCGTAGTCCGCGCTGTATTCGATCAGACCGCGGTCGATCTCCCCGGCCTGCTCATCCGTCGCGTCCGCCACAAACTCCAAGCCCAAGTCATCGCTCCGTCCGGACTCTTGCCTCTCCCGCCGAAGGGGGACCGTTGCGCGAGCGCCATCGCAACGCTGTAGGGGAGGGTTTGAAACCCTCCCTCCCCGGCTCCCTTCCACCGCTGACCCCCTCCACTTCCATGCTCAGTATATGATACGAACCATGAACAACCCCGTCCTCGTCATGATCTCCGGCGCCCCGGCCACCGGCAAGACCCACCTCGCCCGGCTCCTCGCCGGCTCCCTGCACGTCGTCGTATTCCAGAAGGACGCCATCAAGGAGACCCTGTTCGACACCCTCGGCGAGGACGACCGCGAGTGGTCGAAGATGCTCGGCACGGCCGCATTCGCCCTCCTGCGCCACCTCGTCGAGGCGCACCTGAAGGCTCGGCGGTCCGTCCTGGTCGAGTCGAACTTCCAGCGCCGCTACGAGGGACCGTGGGTCGCCGATATGCGGGAGCGCTACGGCGCGCGCGTGCTGGAGCTCTACTGCCACGCCGACATGGATACCGTGCTCGCCAGGGTGGCCCGCCGGGCCGGCACCGACGAAAGGCACAGCGGCCACGGCCCGGGAGACGTCTCCGTGCGAGAGCTCCGCGAAAGCTACCAGCACTACGGCCCGGTGACCGACGGCGCCGAGGTGGTCCTCATCGACACGACCGACTTCGCCGCCGTAGACTACGATGCCATCGTGGAGAGGGTCAGGTCTTCCCTCGCTTGACCCGCGCCAGGGTGGACAGGCGGACCGCATCACCGGACCCCGTCATCACTATTGGCGCGGCTCCCGGACAGGTGATAGACTTCGTTCACTCTCGACACTGTGGAGATGCTCATGTCCACTCGCTCGATGCGCATCTGGCTCCCCTTGACGGTCCTCCTGATCGCGACTGTTGCCGTTGTCGCCTGCGGCGGCTCCGACGAGCCCGAACTGCCGGACACCACCGCGGCCTCCGTCGTCGCATACCTCGACGAGGTCGACTACCAGGACTCCTGGGAGACGTGGCCCGGCCTCCCGAAGCAATACCAGGGGGCCGACCCCCACGGGATGCTCCTCACCACGTACCTCAACTCTGCCGCCCTCGAAGTCGTGAAGGACGGCGGCAGCTCCATGCCCGACGGCGCGATCCTCGTCAAGGAGAACTTCACCCCCGAAGGCGTCCTCGACGCGACCACTATCATGTACAAGAAGGCCGGCTACAACCCCGACCACAACGACTGGTTCTGGGCCAAGGTGCTGGCCGACGGCACTATCGACAAGGAGGGCCAGGTCGAGGGCTGCCAGACCTGCCACGGCGCCGCAACAGACACCGACTACGTAATGACAGGCACCAACTGATCTCCTCTCCCTATGGGTGACCCCTGCACAACGTCGGCGTCTGTCATCACTATGAAATCGGCGCCCGGCCACCGCACAAATGTCGTCCTGAGGAGTCTTCGACGAAGGACCTGGGGTGGGGTCGGCCTCGACCATGGCAAGAGACGACGCCATTTCATCCACTCATGTGACCCTGCTGTAGAGCGTTGCCGCGTAACTGGTTCGGCCTTTGACGTGACAGCGGAGCTCCTGGATTCCTTCCGGAGTCGGCCTTGAGAGTCGTGGCTTGCCGCCATCATTCCCCCAAACCCTGACCCCATAGCAACATCCGGAGGACTCCCGTGAACTACCAGGGCTCCCATCAGCAGTACGACGTAGTAGCCGAGAACAACGTCATGGTCCCGGCCCGCGACGGCATCGGCCTCGCGACCGACCTATACTTCCCCGCGACCGGCGGACGCCGCGCCGAGGGCAAGTTCCCGGTCGTACTCGTCCGCACCCCCTACAACAAGGCCGCCCCCGGCGCAGTGCTGGACGCCCGGTACCTCGCGCGCCGCGGCTACGTCTGCGCCATGCAGGACGTCCGAGGCCGCTTCGAGTCCGAGGGCGTGTGGTACGCCTTCGCGAAGGAGGCCCCCGACGGCTACGACGCCGTCGAGTGGTTGGGCACCCAGCCCTGGAGCACGGGCCGCGTGGGGACCATGGGCGACTCCTACGCCGGCAGCGACCAGGCAGCCCTCGCGACCCTCGACCCGCCCCACCTGTCGACCATGATCGTCGGTGTCGGCGCGTCCAACTACTACCACAGCTCCATGCGCCAGAACGGCGCGCTCGAGCAGCGCTTCCTCGTCTACGTCTTCCGCATGGCCGCCACCAGCCAGGAGGCAGAGGCCGACCCCGGCCTGAAGGCCGAGATAGTCAGGGCCTACACGACCTACATGAACGAGCTCATCGAGCAGTACCCCCTGCGCGAGGGCGCGACCGTACTCAGGCGGCTCCCCTCATACGAGCGCTGGGCCATCGACATACAGACCCACGGCGACTACGACGACTACTGGAAGCAGCGCGGCTACGCCATCTCCGAGTACTACGACGAGCACGCCGACGTGCCGACCCTCTACCTCGGCGGCTGGTACGACTCCTACGCCCGCAACACCTGCGAGTCCTACGTCGCCCTGAGCCGCACCAAGAAGTCCCCCCAGCATCTCCTAATGGGCCCGTGGACCCACGGCAAGTACGAGACCCCCTACTCGGGCGACCTATACTTCGGCGTCGACGCCCAGATCACCTACATGGACCTCAAGCTCGCCTGGTTCGACCAGCACCTCAAGGACCTCCGCACCGAGA
This sequence comes from Dehalococcoidia bacterium, assembly GCA_965116315.1. Classification (GTDB taxonomy): domain Bacteria; phylum Chloroflexota; class Dehalococcoidia; order Lucifugimonadales; family CAJWER01. The sequence continues at coordinate 1,633,407 of OZ220672.1, read as the reverse complement.
CGTCCGACTGGCAGCCGGTCAGGATCTTCACGATGGGGCAGGGGAGCGACGACAGGGCCGTCCTGGGATCCCCCGGCGACGGCTCCGAGTACCCCGGCCGCGTCCACCACGGCGGCTACTGGCGCAGCGAGCCTGACTGGCCCCTGCCCGGCACCGTCTTCACACCCTACTACCTCCACGCCGGCGGCTCCCTGTCTCCCGACGCGCCCGCAACGGAGGAGTGCGGCACGACGAACTACACCTACGATCCCATGGACCCCGTGCCGACCCTGGGGGGCGGCATCTCCGCCGCCGACATGGTCATGGCCCCCGGCTCGTTCGACCAGAAGGGCCGCCCCGGCGTAATCGGCTGCCGCGACACCCTGCCGCTGAACGCCCGGCGCGACGTCCTCACATTCCAGACCCCCGAGCTGGACAGTGACACCGAGGTCACCGGCCCCATCGAGATGCGGCTATGGGCCTCCTCGTCCGCCCTCGACACCGACTTTACTGCCAAGCTCATCGACGTATACCCGCCCAGCGACAACTTCCCCGACGGCCTCGCCTTCAACATCACCGACTCCATCATCCGCGCCCGCTACCGCAACGGCTGGGACAGCCCCGAGGACCTGGAGCCGGGCACGCCCTGCGAGTTCGTATTCCAGCTCTACCCCACGTCCAACATCTTCCGCAAGGGCCACCGCATACGGCTCGATATCAGCAGCAGCAACTGGCCCCGCTTCGACGTCAACCCCAACACCGGCGGCCCCCTCGGCATAGACAGGGCCTACACCACCGCCAACCAGACCATCTACCACGACCCCTCCCACCCCTCCCACGTCATCCTCCCCCTCCAACCCCATACTGACGAACGACCAGCGTAGGGGCGGGTTTGAAACCCAGTATGAAACCCGCCCTCCCCGCGGCTGCGTGTTGGAATACTGCAACATCATGACTGCGGCACTTGGCCGCCGCGCAGTGTCGTCCCGAGCCTTGGCGAGGGACCTGGGGCGGGGTCGACCCAACCTATGCCAAGGGACCACGTGACATGCGAGAAGACGCTCTGACATCCTCCAAACAATACGACCCCAACTTCTGGACCCCCATGACCATCGACGCCAACGGCCAGCCCGTCCTCTGCAACTTCGGCTGCGACGACCAGGTCCCCGCCGACGCCCCCCTCTGCATCATCCCCACCCAGGCCCTTGACGCCGTCCGGGACCCCGTCAACACCCTCGAAAAGCCCAACGTCATGACCCCCTGGCTCGATCTGCTCACGGCCGCGGGCGCGAAGATACTGCTCATGCATGGCCGCTACTTCGACAAGTTCAGCGAGCTCGCTGAGAATCTGGCGAACGGCATCGACGACTTCGAGATGTGGCAGAGCCGCGCCGACGGCGTACTGGACCACGCGCTCAACCACGGCCTCGGCAGTCCCGGCCGCATCGTATTCATGGGAAGCTCGCGCCACGGCTTCGCCGTCCTCTTCGCCACGGCGTGCAACCCAAAATTCGACGCCTCAGTCGTCATCGGCCCGGTCATCTCATGGCCCTGGCTGCGCGAGTTCGAGGGCATGGACGACGTCCCCCTGATCAGGAAGCACGATCTGTACGACCTCGTCGACCGTCTCCCGCCCAGGCCCCTCCAGGTCCAGATGGGCTACGACGACAAGCGCATAGGCCAGCACCACAACGAGCGCCTCGCGTCCGCCCTCACCGAGGCCTACGACTCGGTGGGCGCCCGCGAAAAACTCCTTCTAACCCCCATGGAAATCCCCGGCCACTCCGGCGGCCCCCCCATGCACGTAAACGAGACCGTAGTAACCTTTCTCCGCCACCAGCGCCTACTACCCTGAGCCCGCCCTCCCGTCGCCTCCGGCTCGTGTTGACACCGTCATGAAGCCCCAAGTACGGTACCTGACGGCGTGCCGGTGCAGGCCGTCAAATCCGCGATTTGAGGAGCCCCAATGACTGAGACAAACGGCATGTCAGCATATGGCTGGACATCGGACGAAATCACGGAGCGGCTGGGCACTTCGACCGTTGTGTTCAAGCGTGACCGGCTGCTGCAGTCGAAGGACATCGAGATGATCGCCGAGCGGGGCATCCGCCACATCGAGGTATCCGGCAACGGCAATCCTGGGCATCTCGACGTTGCCGACTCGAAGTACACGTCGTGGCTGCGGGCCGAGTGCGAGAGTGCCGGGATATCCATCGTCTCGACACACTCCCCGGGATACCTGTACAACTCGGATAATGAGGACAACCGGAAGAAGGCCGTCGAGCAGGGCGTGGCGGCGGCGAAGAACTCGGAGGAGCTCGGAGCCGGACTCATGGTGTGCCACTTCCGGCCGGAGGAGCAGTCCGAGAAGAGCATCTACGAGATGCTCGGTCAGCTTGAAGGCACCTCGATTAAGCTGACCATCGAAAACGGGCAGGACCTGGCCGACTACACGGCCTTCGTGGACAAGGTCGGCTCGGATCGGTTCGGGATGGTGGTGGATATCGGGCACACGCGGGACGAAGACGACGTGAACCCGTTCATCAAGGCCGAGCGCGCCCGCGAGACGATGGCGCAGTGCGGACCCCGGCTGTTCCACCTGCACCTGCACGACTGGGTTGACCGTGACCACTTCTCCCCGCTGGATGGGGCCATCGCCTGGGCGGGCGTGTTCGATGCCTTCAAGGACATCGACTACCAGGGCTACTACATGTTCGAGGCGGCCTACCCGCCCGGCGCGCGTGGCGAGGTATCGCCGGAGTATGTGCTCGACAAGGTGGCTGGCTTCCCGCAAGGGTTCGTCGAGAGGTACACCGGCTAGGGCAAGTGTTCAGAGTTGAGGGGAGGCGGCTCCCCCTCTTCCCCCCGAGGAGACCCTTGAACAACCTGTTATTGCGCGCCCATATAGTCGTCGTTCCTGCGGAGGCAGGAACCCAGAGGGGCGAGGGGAGGGGTCTTCTCCCCGGCGCCACTGCGTTACGCAAAGGTCTCCCGAGGGGGAAGATTGAGCCCGTCCTGAGCCCAGTCGAAGGGATGGGGGCTCTCGCCCTGCCAAAGGGCAAAGCTGCCACTGGCTCGTCAACTCTGAACAGTTGCGGCCCTGTAGGGGCGGGTTTGAAACCCGCCCTCCCGTCGCCTTCGGTTCGTGTTGACACCGTCATGGAGCCCCAAGTACGGTACCTGACGGCGTGCCGATGCAGGCCGTCAAATCCGCAATTTGAGGGGCCCCAATGGCTGAGACAAACGGCATGTCGGCATACGGCTGGACATCGGACGAGATCACGGAGCGACTGGGCACCTCAACCATTGTGTTCGAGCGTGACCGGCTGCTGCAGTCGAAGGACATCGAGATGATCGCCGAGCGGGGCATCCGCCACATCGAGGTATGCGGTCTCGGCAATCCTGGGCATCTGGACGTCGCCGACTCGAAGTACACGTCGTGGCTGCGGGCCGAGTGCGAGAGCGCCGGGATATCCATCGTCTCGACACACTGCCCGGGATACCTGTTCAACTCAGATGATGAGGACAACCGGAAGAAGGCCGTCGAGCAGGGCGTGGCGGCGGCGAAGAACTCGGAGGAGCTCGGAGCCGGAGTCATGGTGTGCCACTTCCGGCCGGAGGAGCCGTCCGAGAAGAGCATTTACGAGATGCTCGACCAGCTTGAAGGCACCTCGATCAAGCTGACCATCGAGAACGGGCAGGACCTGGCCGACTACACGGCCTTCGTGGACAAGGTCGGCTCGGACCGGTTCGGGATGGTGGTGGATATCGGGCACACGCGGGACGACGACGACGTAAACCCCTTCATAAAGGCCGAGCGCGCCCGCGAGACGATGGCCCAGTGCGGACCCCGGCTGTTCCACCTGCACCTGCACGACTGGGTTGACCGCGACCACTTCTCCCCTCTGGATGGGGACATTGCCTGGGCGGGCGTGTTCGATGCCTTCAAGGACATCGACTACCAGGGCTACTACATGTTCGAGGCGGCCTACCCGCCCGGCGCCCGTGGCGAGGTAGCGCCGGAGTATGTCCTCGACAAGGTGGCTGCCTTCCCGCAAGGGTTCGTCGAGAGGTACATCGGCTAGGGTCTTAAGCCTCCCCCCGCGCCCCGGTAGGGGCGGGTTTGAAACCCGCCCTCCCTCTGCGCCCCTTAAGTCTCCCCACGCGCCCAAGCCTTGATCAGGTGGTGCGCAATCGCAATCGGCTGCGGCACAACCAGCCTCTCGCTCCGACCCTCCAGCGCATCCAGCACCTCCCGCCGCTCGAACCACCGTACGTCCGTCATCTCTTCGGCGTCGATCTGGATCTCCGTCGTAGCGGCCTCCGCGTGGCACCCGATCATCAACGACGACGGGAAAGGCCACGGCTGCGACGAGTGGTACCTGATGTTGCGGACGGCGATCCCGGCCTCCTCCCGCACCTCCCGCGCCACCGCCTCCTCGACCGACTCGCCCTGGTCGATGAACCCCGCCAGCGCAGAGTACATCCGCATCCGCGACAACCGTCCCCGCGACTGGCCCAGCAGGCACCGTTCCCCGTCGTGGACCAGCATGATCGCCACCGGGTCCGTCCGCGGGAAGTGCTCGGCCTTACAGTCCGTGCACCTGCGTACGTGCCCGCCGCGCCCCATCTCCGTCCGGTGGCCGCACACCGAGCAGAACCCGTGCCGGTTGTGCCAGTCCAGCAGCGACCGCGCCTGTGCAACGATCCCCGTCTCCGGGCCGCTCAGGAACCCCGCCGCCGACCTCGCGTCGACGAACCTCAGCGAGTCGTCGTTCCTCAGCCGCGCCGCCGCGCCGCTCGTCGCCCGCACCAGCACCGCGAAATGCGCGACCCCGCCCTGCTTGCCGAGAAACACCGGCTCGCCCTCTTCGATACCATACCCCTGCACATCCCCATGGGTCAGCCAGGTCAGCTCATCGCCGCCCCCGCCGTCCACGGGAACATCCAGCTCAGGCATCACAAGGAACCTGCTGCCAGGGTCCACGGCCCGCGCCGCCAGCCACCCCTCGTCCCGCCGCTCCCTGTCCCCCCGGTCCAGCGGATTCCCCGCAAAAACATGCGGCCCGTAAGTCGTACGTACGGCTCTCATGGATTCGGACACTTGAGGGGCAGGGGATCTGCCTCTTCCCCCCGAGGGGGAAGATTGAGATGGGGGCTCTCGCGCTGCCTAAGAACAGACCTGCCCTGTAGCATCAAGCCTGAAAGTTCACGTTCTGCCCGCTACAGTCCCGCAGGGTGCCCTGCCGCTCAGCTTCATGAGCCTCGGACACTAGGAAGTCGAGCTTGCCTGCGTCCGAGTCCGCCTCGATCTGCCGATCCCACTGCTCCCATTCATGCTGGCTAAGCCACCGCCTCAGCTTGGCATAGTCGGACTTGGAAAGCCCCATAATCGCTTGTCGGATCTCAGACATACTGCTCATGGCCCACGCTCGCTCAACCGGAGTTCGGAATGCCCCTGTGAGGTCACGGGGACTCCCGGTTACCCCAGTTTGAACGGCGCCACCGCCCGCCCGCCTGCGGGCAGCCCCTGCGGCAGGTGCACGTTGAGCAGCATCGGCCGACGCTCGCCCTCGACCGTCTCCAGCCCCTCTGCAATCGCCGCCTCGACGGCCGCCTCGTCCGTCACGTCCCGCGCCTCCACGCCGAAGCTCTCGGACAGCTTCACGATGTCGATGCCCTCCAGCGCCACCCCGGCGTAGTTCCCCGCGTCGCTCATGGCCCCGCCGGCCCGCTGGTACGAGTTTGCGACAATCCCGTACGCCCGGTTGTTCGGGATGACGAACAGCACCGGCACCCGGTGATGCGCCGCCGACCACAGCCCTGAATCCGCGTAGTACACCGACCCGTCGCCCACCAGTCCCACGACCGGCGTGTCCGGCGCGCCCAGCTTCAGCCCGATGGTTCCGCCGATGCCGTACCCCTCCGAGCCGCCCGCGGGCCGCACGTAGACGTTGCCCGTGTGGTCCTTCGACTCCCGGGCCGCCTCCAGAGGCACCGCGAACTGCTCGATCATCACCATCCCGCCGCCCGCGTCTTCCAGCGCGTCGTCGAGCGCGTCTCCCAGCACCCACGACCGCACGAGGCCCTCCTGCGGCCCCGCGGCGTTCTCGACGGCCTGCCGCCGACGCCCTCGCAGGATGCTCGCCTGCTCCGCCGCCCACGCCCGACGCTCTGCGAACGACCCGTTGCGCTCCTCCACGGCCTCCAGCATCTGCTCGACGGCGCGGGACTCGTCTGCCAGCACCGCCGCCTGCAGCCCGGGTAAGTTCTTCAGGTTCCCGGAGTCGTGCCCCAACGCAAGTATCCGAGGGCGCCCGGCAAACCCGGCGTAGTCCTTCGCCTGCCCCAGCCCGTGGTGCCGCACTCCAACGCACAGCACTACGTCCGGCTCCAGCGCCCGCGCCGCCTCCTCGTACCCTCCGCAGTGCAGCGGGTGCCGTATGGGCATCGCACGATAGTCCCCGGAGACGGGTATGCCCAGGCTCTCGGCAAGGTCCGCCAGCCCCTCTACCGCGCCGTTCTTCCACACCCCGTCGCCGATGTAGAGCAGCGGCCGCTCCGCCCCGGCCAGCGCGTCCACCAGCTCCTCCACGTCCGAGTCAGCCGGATACCCGGCCCGGCCCGGCCCGGGTCTGCCTTCGATGATCGACGTGTCCACCTGCGCGGATGTCAGCACCCGGTCGTAGACCGCCAGGTGCACCGGCCCCACCGGCGGCGCCCCCGCCACCAGCAGCGCCCGGTCGATTGCCTGCGGAAGCCCCTCGGGCTCGATCGACGCCCAGGTCGACTTGCAGAAGGGCGCGGCTATCGAAGTGGGCCCGAACGAGTGGCTCAGGTCGAGCCCCACCTTGTCGCCGAAGCTGCCCGTGTCCCCCGCGAACGTGATCACCACCACGGGCAGGCTGCCGTTCCACACGTTGATCATCTGCCCCAGGCTCTGCGCCAGCCCCGCCCCCAGGTGGACCGACATCACCGCCGTGTCCATCTTCGCCTGCGCGTAGCCCCCGGCCATCGCGGCAACCGTGCCCTCGTGCAGCGACATGATCCCGTGGATGTCCGGGTGCGACCCCAGCGCGTCGAAGAACAGCGCCTCCCGCGACCCCGGGTTGTTGAAGACATACTTCACCCCCGAAGCCGCAAGCTGCTCCACGATAATCTGCGACGCGCTCCCCCTAATAGCTCTCACGCTGGCTGACCCTCCACTTGCGTCTGGCGGCCTACGTGCCCGCCGTCCTCTTATGACCTGTACCCGAACCGCGTCCTGTAGGGGCGGGTTTCAAACCCGCCCTCCCCTCGCAAGGCGCGGGAAGAAACTCTTCCGTCTAGTGCGTAGGCCCCTCGAACCGTCGTTCCTGCGAAGGCAGGGGAACCCAGAGGGGTGGCCGGGTGGGGTCCCCACTCCGGGGCTGCAACTACTCCAACTCCACCCTAACCCCATACTCATCGAAAAGTCCCTCGACCTGCCCCCACGTCGTGTCGTCGATGTACACGCCGTTGGCCAGCCGGTCCGCGCGGCTCACCGCCTCGATCTCGCCCGGGAACAGCACCTGCGTCGCGCCCTCCATCAGCGGCGTGTCCTTCACGTACGCCATCATCGCCTGCACCTCCGACCGCACGTCGTCGATCGGTGCCAGCCCGCCCACGTCCATCACGGCGATGGTCGACCCCGTCCACGTGTTCGCCGCGCCGCTCGGCGTGGCGATGTGCCCCAGCATCCCGCCGAACAACGCCACCATCACCGACAGCGCGTACCCCTTGTGGCCGCCCTGTATGCCGCCGACCGGCAGGATCGCCCCGCCTTCGTAGTACGCGTTGGGATCGCGGCTCGGGACTCCGTCCTTGTCCAGCACCCAGGCGTCCGGCAGCTCGTCGCCCTTGTTCCGGTAGACCCGCAGCTTGCCCTCCGCAGCCATCGAGCTGGCGAAGTCCAGCAGCACCGGCGCGCCGTCACGGTGGGGGAATGCCATGGCAATCGGGTTCGTGCCCAGCCGCCGGGCCCGGCCCCCGAAGGGTGCGACGTTGTTGCCGAACGTCCCCCCGGCGAAGCCCGTGAACATGATCGCCGCCATCCCGGCTTTCGCCGCCATCTCAGGGTACGTCCCAATCCGGCCCGTGTGGTCCAGGTTCCCCATAGTCGCCAGGCTGATGCCGTGCTCGCGGGCCTTCTCGATCGCCATCTCCGTCGCCCGCGTTGCCACCACCTGACCGAACGTCGAGTGCCCGTCGATCAGCAGCATGCTCCCGCGCTCCCGCACCACCTCCGGCTCCGCCTTCGGGTCCAGCTTCCCCGCCTTGATCCCCTCCAGGTACTGCGGAATCCGTATGAACCCGTGCGAATCGTGCCCCGCCAGGTTAGCCTCCGCCAGGTGGTTCGCCACGATCGACGCGTGCCCCGGCAACGCTCCGCCCGCCTCCAGCATCACCTCCCCGATCCTCACAATCCTGTCCCTGCTCAATACCGGCATCTACCAACTCCTGTCGTGTCGTTCCTTCCCCGGGGCCTTGTTCCTTCCCCCCGAGGGGGAAGGCCAGGATGGGGGCTCTCGCCTCGCCCACCGAAGCAGCCCCAGTCATCGTTCTCGCGAAGAGGCTACTACAATCCGTCGTTGGTACGAAAATGGGACCGCACACCCTCACACCGCGGAGCGCGACTCTGTAGGGGCGGGTTTCAAACCCGCCCTTCCCCGGCCGCCGCCCTAGCGTCGTGACAGCTCGGTCAGAATCACCTCTCCCTCTCTCCCCAAAAATCTTAACCTCAGCGCCCTCCGCGTCCTCTGCGGTTACTTCCTCCCCAACCGCTCCAGCCCCAGCTCCCCGGTGATGTGGTCGAACCACTCCACCACCTCGCTGTGCAGCGGTATCCCGTTCGCCCGCCGCTCGATCATCTCCTCGTGCTCCGACAGCCCCGCGTACAGCACCCGCTCGTGCCCCGGCGCCGGACGCGTCGTCCGCAGCGTCTTCAGAGTCCCGTCCATCGTGTCCTTGAACTCGTCCACGTCCGTGAACGCGTCGATGTTGAACGCCGAGAAGAAGTGGCGCGACATATCGCCGCCCATCATCGGCGGCTGGGCCCCCGACAGCAGGCTGCACATGATCTCCGCCATCATCCCGAACCCATAGCCCTTGTGCGATCCCTGCTCACGCGTCCCGCCCAGCGGCAGCATCAGCATCTCTTCGACATCGATCGCGGACACGGGCTCCTCGTTCGGCACCCCGTCCATGTCCGCGACCCAGCCGGGCAGCAGCTTCGCCCCCACCCGCTGGGCCAGCCTGATCTTGTTCCCCGCGATCGCGCTCGTCGCCGCGTCGTACAGGTAGGGCGCCTCGTTCCGCGCCGGCGCCGCGATGGCGATGGGGTTCGTGCCCAGCCTAGGCTCCGCGGCAAACGTCGGCGCGATCTTCGCCCCCGCCGACGTCATCGTAATCCCGACCATGTCCTCCTCGGCCGCCAGCATCGCGTGATGCCCGATAGGCCCCGAGTGGCCCGCGTTGAACATCGCCACCGCGCCCATGCCCATCTCCCGCGCCTTGCCGATGGCGATCCTCATCGCCTTGGGGCCGAGGATGATCGCATGCCCTCCCGCCGCGTCCATCACGGCCGTGGTCGGGCTCTCACGCACGATCTTCCAGTCCGCGTTCGCCTTCAGCGTGCCGTCGCCGTACAGCTTGACGTACGCCCTCAGCATGTTCGAGACCCCGTGCGTCTCCACGCCCCGCAGGTCCGCCGTCACCAGCACCTCGGCCCCGAGCGCCGCGTCCTCGGGCGTCTCGCCCATCCTCTCGAATATCGCCGACACCGTCGCCCGGAGGGACTCCTCCGGGATGAGCACCTTGTCCGGCTCCGGCACCTTGAATCGCTCGAGCATTGCTACCCCCGTCCCAGCCGACGCATCTGTGAACAGGCCCCAAACCCGCCCGCGATTCTACCACGCCACAAGTCCACGCTCCCTGGGATTGAGACTGCAAGGCAGAGGTAACTCAATCGTCGTTCCCGCGGAGGCGGGAATCCAGAGGCGCCGGGAGGTGCGGGGCTCCCATACATCCGCCACTCGACGGCAGAGGGCTGGGGTGAGGGTGATGCGACTCACACCGCGTTTTGACGCTGTAGGGGCGGGTTTCAAACCCGCCCTCCCCGTGCACCGCACGAAACCGCCACTCCCGCGGAGGGCTCTTACCCCCTCTCCCTCGACGTGGGGGGTGCGGGTTTGTCCTGTAAGGTAGGTGGATCAATCGTCGTTCCTGCGGAGGCAGGAACCCAGAGGGGCGTCGAGGGGCTGGGGCTCCTAACCCCCTCTCCCTCGACGGGAGAGGGCTGGGGTGAGGGTGAAGGGGGCGGGGGGGTCACTCCTACCTGGCCACCAGGCGCCCCACTGCCAGACCGTTGAACTTGCTGGCTAATCCACCGGCTAGGCTACGTCCCCTTGTAGTTCACCACCTGCGTCAGTTTGCTCTTCACCGACACGAGGTCCCGCTGGTCCCCCATCACCTGCTCGATGGGCTTGTACGCGTCCGGGTGCTCGTCCAGCAGCTTCTTGGCGCTGTTCGCGTTCCACGCCTTGCCCTCCATCATCTCCCTGAGCGACTCGGTCGTGAACGTCTTCCGCGCCCTGCCCCGGCTGTACATCCTGCCCGCGCCGTGGGCGCTCGACTTGTAGGAGTCCGCGTTGCCCTTTCCCTCCACGATGTACGTCGACGTGCCCATCGACCCCGGGATGATGCCCAGGTCGCCCGTGTCGGCCTTGATCGCCCCCTTGCGGGTGATCCAGACCTCGCGCCCGAAGTGCTCCTCCAGCGCGGCAAAGTTGTGGTGGCAGTTGATCGTCTCCACCACTTCGAACTCGCCCGCGTGCCGTGCGAGGTCGGCGATAGCGGCGTCCATCATGAATACCCGGTTCGCCGCGGCGTAGCGCTGCGCCCACTCCATCATCGCGATGTACGTCGTGAACGAGCTGCCCGCCAGCCGCGCCGTGTTGGCGTCCTCCAGATCCTGTTCGTTCTCGGCCTTCGCCACGTCTATGAAGATCTCCGCGATGGCGTTGCCGATGCCGCGCGAGCCCGAGTGCAGCACCACCCACACGGCGTCGGCCTCGTCCAGGCACACCTCGACGAAGTGGTTGCCCGACCCCAGCGTGCCGAGCTGCTTCTTGCCCCTGGCGACCATAGACCGGGCGTCGCGCTTCCTGCCGCGCCCGCGCCGCTGCACGGGAGCCGCATCGAACACCGACTCGTCCGGCACCGGGTCCGCCTCGAACCACTCCTCGGCCCGGCGGCTCGCCCGCGAGTGGTCGCCGCCGACGCCAGCCGGGATCGAACGCCCGAACATCCCCACCAGGGGCCGCAGGTCGCCGGGCAGCGACTGCAGGTCCGTCCTCGCCGCGATCATGCCGCAGCCGATGTCCACGCCTACGGCCGCCGGGATGATGGTGTCCGACCACGTCGGGATGACGCTGCCCACGGTCGCGCCGATGCCCAGGTGCGCGTCAGGCATCAGCGCCACGTGACCCGCCACACCGGGCGCGCGCGACACCACCTCGGCCTGCTGCCGCGTCGCCTCATCCAGGATGCTGGCCCAGCTCTTCACCTCACCCATCGCCGCACCTCGCCATCACGAATACCGTAGGGAACCATTGTGCCACGCCGCTACGGACCCTCCAAGGATTCCCGCGGGGGCGGGGACCCAGAGGGGTGGTGTGTGGGGGTGGCCGACCGCCTTCGGGCGCGGCGCTAAGGAGCCGGGCCAACCCCAATCGTCACTCCGGCGAAGAGCCTGCTCCGCAGTCGATACGAGACGGGCAGCCAGAAGGGGGCGCGGGGAGCTTAACGCCCCGGAATCACGACACGGGGAGGACGGCCAGCAGATTTAGGACGCCGTCACGGCCCCGTATAGAGCTCCGTCCCGGGGTGGAACTGGAACCACCCGAACCAGAACGACATGTGCGTGGGTATCCGCGCCAGCTTCTCCGACTCGTCCGCCGTGTTGACCAGGAACTCTTCGGTCACCTGCCACGTCACCCCATCGGCGTCCGCGACGACCGGCGGCAGGCCCAGGTGGGCGCCGCTCTCGTCCTCGACCAGCGCGAACGTATTCCCGCCGCTGTAGTATGCCCTCGCTCCCTGGCTCGCCGCCGAGCCGATCACCACGATCTGCTCGCCGCCCACCACGTCATGGACTATGCGGTGCTCCCGCAGCGCCTCCGACGAGTACGCCTTGTAGCCGTCGTTCAGCTGCACTCCCAGCACAACGGCCTTCGTGTCGAGCTGGTCGTCCCTATCCGGCACCGGGAACATCGTCTCAGGGTCGTTGAAGTAGGCGTAGTAGATCGCCCGCTGGTCCTCCTCGGGGTAGTAGAACTCGGCGGGGTACACCCCCGTGTCCTGTTGCAACACCGTCGTGTCGGGGTGAAGCTCCAGCCACTCCTCCCACGTCGTCAGCATGACCGGGAAGAAGTCCAGCTTGATGCCCGAGTCCCACAGCGGCCCGATCACCGGCTCGCCCGTAAGCTGGTTCCACAGCGAGTTCGTCAGCCGGTCGTACATCACCTTGTTGGAGCGGTACAGCATCCCCGACGTGCCGAATGTGGTTGTCTCGCCGTTGATCTTGCCGGAATACACTATTCCGGTGCCGCAGAGCGTTCAATACGCTAGCGAGATCGGTTCGCCCCCCAGCACGTCATTCGCCATCTCGTGCGCGTTCACTATCCGCAGCGGGTACGCCCGGTGCTCCCCGTTGATCGACACCCCGAATACGCGGTCGCTCGGCTGCAGGTACTCCTGCTCGCCCGCGGCGACCACAGGCGCCCTCTGGAGGTCCGGTATCCCGTCGGGCCTCACGCCGCCCCACGCGACCTCGAACAGGTTGATTCGAGACCCCTGCGCCGCAGGGGCCAGGAACTCCTCGAACCTGGGGTCGATCAGGCTCATCAGGATGCTCTTCCACTGCACGTACCTGTCCGGAGGGCTGTACTCCTCCGCGTTCTTGCCCAGCCACTCCATCCACTCGTTCCACGACCCCTGCTCGCGCCTGAACTCCCGGCCCGTTATCTCCTGGATCGCCGTGCTGCTCTCTACCATCAGCTCCTGGTTGGCGAAGAAGCGCAGCAGCTCGATCATCAGCGGGACCATCGACTTGTCCTTGTTGGCCACAGCTAGCGAGATGGCCTCCAGCGTGTCGTCGGGGCTATGGTCCCGCCCTGAGAACAGCCGGAACATGTTCTCGGTCGAGTCGTAGCCCGCTGTCGGAGCGGTCGACGTAGCCGCAGTGCCCGTCGGCCCTGCCGTGGGAAGAGGTGCCGCGGTGGGAGGAGGCTCCGTGGTGGCAGTCGGCGCGGGAGCCTCCGTCGGAGCCGGAGCAGCCGTAGCCGCCTCCGTGGGCGCCGCCGTCGGAACGCTCGCCGTAGGCTCCGGCTCATCCCCCGTCCCCGAGCACGCAACCGCCACCACAGCCATCAACCCAACCGCGACCAGAACGCCGGTTACCCGATTCAGACCGTAGGGGCGGGTTTGAAACCCGCCCTCTTCCTTGCCAACCTTCAGGGTTGTCTGTACCACATCTTCCTCGCTGCCCTCATTCCCACTCTAACACTATTTCTCCAGCCCCGTTTCCGGGTAGAACGCGTACCACGACATCCACAGCGCGATCTGCGCCGGCATCCTCGCAAGCTCCTGTCCGCTCTCCTCGTTGACCAGCGCCGCCTCCGTCACAGCCCATACCCCGCCGTCCGCGCCGACCACCTCCGCTGGCGTACCCGACTCCGCATCGTCGTCGAGCGACAGCGTCACGCTTCCCCGCTCGTACACCCGCGCCGCCTCCGTCTCCGACGACGCCACGATCGCGATCGGCGTCCCGCCCACCTCGTCGTTGACCACCCGGCGCTCCTGCAGCATGGCCACCGTGTACGCCTTTGCCTCGCCTCCGGCCCGCACTCCCAGCACCGTCTCCTTCGGCCCGAGCGCGTCGCTGCTCGGCCACACTGGGAAGACTGTCGCGTCGGTGTTCAGGTACTCCTCCAGCGCCGAGCCCGGCGTCGACTCGGGCGCGTAGGCCTCGGGAGGGTAGATCCTGTTCACGATCGAAAGCACCGTCGTGTCGGGATGCAGCTCCGACCACTCCTTCCATGTCGTCACCACCGATGGGATCGGCTCCAGCCTCGCGCCGGGGTCCGCGGCAGACCCTGCCACCGCCCAGCCGTTGAAGTGGTGCCACAGCGTCTTGTTCTCCAGGTCGTACATCACCGGGTTGCTCTTGTATATCAGACCCGAAGTCCCGAACAGCGTCTTGCCGCCTCCAACCTTTGCCGAGTAGACGACGCCCGACCCGCACAGTACGCACTGGGCCAGCACTATCGGCCGCCCCGCCAGTTCGTCGTTGACGATCTCGTGGACGTTCGTGATCCGCAGCGGGTACGCCCTGTGCTCGCCGTCGATGGATACACCGAACACCCTGTCGTCGGCGAGCAGGTAGTCGGCCTCCTCCACTGCGATGACGTCGAAGTCTCTGTCTATGAGCGAAGGCGTCTGGTCCGGCGCGACGCCCCCCCACATCAGCTCCACCAGGTCGATGTCCGGCGCGACCTTGCCGCCGTCCGTCGGCAGGAACTCACGGTATCGCTGGTCGATGCCGCCCGTTAGAAAAACGCTCTTCCACGTCGCGTACTTGTCCGGGACCGGGTAGTCGGACGAGTTGGCCCACAGCCAGGTCATCCACTGGTTCCACGTCCAGTCCTCCCCCTCGGGAGGCTGCTCGGTCAGCTGGTTCAGCGTCTCCAGCGCCTCCTCCTGGAACTGCTGCGAGGGGAAGAACCGCAGCACCTCCAGTATAATGGGCACCTGCGTCTTGTCCTTGTGGGTCCGCGCCCTTTCCAACCCCTCCAGCGCCACCTTCACCGGGTGGTTGACCCGCGAGAAGAAGCGGTACATGTTCGTCTCGGGCTTGTATCCGGCCCGCGGCGTCCCCTCCGTCACCGCCGTAGGGCTCGGCTCCGGCGCGCGGGGCAGGGGAGTAGGCGTCACGATCTCAGCCAGCTTCACCGTGTCCAGCGACACCGGCGCCACAGTCGGCACTACCACCGGCGTAGGCTGCTCCGTCTCTCCCGGGCTCCCGCACCCCACCGCAAACGCCACCGCCGCCAGCGTCACCACAACAAGGAGCGCCAGCGCCCGCCCACGCAAACGTGTAGGGGCGGGTTTCAAACCCGCCCTCCCAATCGCGCCGACCCGATGAAGCCGTCCACAGCCGCGTTGACCACTCGCTCGCCCTGAGCCTGTCGAAGAGCCCGCCCCGTACTCGATACGGGGGCAGTTCTCAGCCAATTCAGGTTGCCCATGTCCCTTACTCTCAGGTTGCCCATGTCTCTTACTCTATAGTACGCTCGGCTGCGCCCTCGGGTTGCCTTGTCCCTTCCCCCAGAGGGGGAAGGTTAGGATGGGGGCTCGCGCCACGGCCTGGAGAGAAGCCTAGGGCAGTGATAAGTACGTTCGCCCTGAGCCTGTCGAAGGGCAGGGCTCCCCCTCTTCCCCCCGAGGGGGAAGATTGAGATGGGGGCTCTCCCCTCCCCGGGCAACTCACCCCCCAAGCTCCTCCCCCAGCCGCCGTATCACCGTCTCCAGCTCCCCCTCGTCCATGCTCATAGGATCGACCCCCAGCTCGTCCGGGTTCCCCAGCGTGTGCATGAAGATCGCCGGGTCCCCGGCCGCCATCCGGTCGAACACCTCGCCCGGCGGGCGCCCCGCCCACTCCGGCGTGAACCGGATCACCGCCGTCGGGATCAGGTAGTCGGTCCGGTCGTGCCTCACCGACAACTCCAGCCCCGGCACCTCGATCAGCGCATCTACGATCCGCTGGCAGACCGCCGCATACCGCTCCGTCTCCGCCTCCTCGTCCTCCTCCACGAAGAGCTGCAGGGCCGCCACCAGCCCCACGATCTCCTCCTTCGCCACCTTCATGCCCCGGCCGATGAACTGGTTCGGGCTGGCGTTGGCTGCCGCTGCCTCTATCAGGTCCCTGCGCCCGGCCAGGATGCCCGTGCCCTGCGGACCTCGCACCCCCTTGCCGCCGCTCAGGATCACCATGTCCGCCCCCTGCTTCAGCGCCGCGCTCAGGTTGGCCCGCGGCGGAAGCGTCGACGCCGCGTCCACGATCACCGGGATGCCGCGGGCGTGCGCGCTCTCCACCACCTCCGGCAGCGTCAGCGCCTTACGCGAGTAGAACGGCGCGAACAGGTACGCCACAGCCGCCGTCCGCTCGTTGTACGCCGCCTCCAGCTGCCACAGGTGGCACCGCCGGCCCTCGCCGACCCCCACCAGCTTCGCCCCGGCCGCCCGGTACGCCTGGTCGTATGCGAACCGCTGGCAGTTCTGGATGATGATCTCGTTCCTCATCCCCGACGTGTCCGGAAGCTGCGCCATCTTCGCCGGGTCCTTCCCGGCCATCACCGCGGCCGCCTGCAGCACCAGCCCGCCCGCCGACCCGCTCGACACGAACGCCGCCTCCGCCCCAACGATGTCCGCGATGATCTCGCCCGCCCGCGCGTTCAGCTCGTGGACGTCCACCAGCACGCTCGCCGCGCTGTTCATCGCCTCCATAACCTCGCGTCGCAGCTTCGTCCCACCGTACGCCGTTGTCGTCCCCGAAACATTGATGGCGGTCCGCACCCCCAGCGCACGGTAAACCCCCGCCGGATCATTCGCCTCTGTCATTTCCTCTCACCCTGTTCCCACTACGTTATCCCAGCCCGCCCGGGCCGCCACGCCCGCACGCTTGGCCGGCCGCCGCGCCCCACACCGTAGGGGCGGGTTTCAAACCCGCCCGTCCCCGGCCCACCGACCCATCCCACCTATGGCCCCAACGGCGCGGCCACGTCATTGCCCTGTCTGAATCTACGGCCCTCCGAGTGTACCCCACCCGGCATTCCGAACCCAACACATCCCACTCCCTCCCTCTTCATAACTCCTCCCTCTGTGCTCTCCGTGCCCTCTGTGGTTAATCCTCCCTTCTCTGCGCCCTCCGCGCCCTCTGCGGTGAGACTCCCTCCCGGCTCAAATTGACACCCCCATTTCGCCAATGCGATAATCGATACCAATAAACCGTTATGCCAAAGCGAACATACCAACCAAAGAAACGGCGGCGCGCCCGCGTCCACGGCTTCCGCTCTCGAATGAGCAGCCGCGGCGGGCGGCGCATCCTCAAGCGGCGAATGTTCAAGGGTCGCACCCGGCTGTCCGTCTAAGGGCCCTGTTGTCCCACAGTCTCACGCATGCATTGCCCCTGCCCCGCGCGGCGGGGTGGAGATTCGCCCCGATGCTCAGAGAGCGCCGACTTACCAGCCCGCGTGACTTTGCGGCGTTGCGCTCGCATGGGCGGGCCTGGTCCGGCAAGCTCCTCGTGCTCGTCGCACGGCCCAACTCCCTCGAGACCAGCCGCGTCGGACTGTCGGTTAGCAAGCGCGTCGGCAAGGCCGTCGTGAGGAACCTGGTCAAGAGGCGGCTGCGCGAAGCCGTCCGCCGGCTCGACCTGCGGGAGGGCTGGGACATCCTGCTGATCGCAAGGAAAGGAGCCGGAGACACGGATTTCAAGACCCTCGAGCGCTCGCTGAAGTCCCTCTGTGCGCGGGCCCGCCTGGTCGCGCGCCCGCCGGGGGGAGAGAATGCGTAGCCTCGTCATCAAGGCCATAGAGACCTACCAGGTCGCACTGTCCCCCTACTTTAGGGGCGCATGCAGGCACTTCCCCAGCTGCTCCAACTACACCCGCGAAGCCGTCGTCCGCTACGGCGCCTCGAAGGGCCTGTGGCTCGGCATCAGGAGAATCGCCCGCTGCCGCCCCCTGGGCACCTGGGGATACGACCCGGTCCCCTAAGGCCTCCCGACTCCATGAACGTGACAACAAGACCACCACGTCCGTCAAGGGCAACCCCCATTCGTCGTTCCTGCGAAGACGCAGCCCGCCCCGTACCCGATACGGGGAACCCAGAGGCGCGCCGACTAAATCGTCTTTCCTGCGAAGGCAGGAACCCAGAGGAGTGGCAACTAAGTCGTCGTTCCTGCGAAGGCAGGAACCCAGAGGGGCGGACGGGCGGGGCTCCCCTCCCAGGCACAACAGTGCTACGCAAGCTCCGCAAGCGGGAATCTAACTCAACACCACACGCTTCAGCACGCGCCCGGCTGCTCCTCGCCCTCCTGGTCCCCGCCCTGCTCCTCGTCGCATGCACCCGCATAGGGATACCCGAGGGCTGGTCGTCCCCCGTCGTCGACGGCGACACCCTCTACGTCGGCACCATGGACGGCGACTTCAGGGCCATCGAGCTCGAGAGCGGCGCGAAGATCTGGGACTTCGACCTTACCGGCGAGGAGGACCGCCGCGCCGTCTACGGCCGGCCCGCCGTGCTGGAAGGAAAGATCTACTTCGGCGGCTACGACGGCATCATGTATGCCCTCACCGACGACGGCCGCAGCCTGTGGGACAGGGAGGTCGGCGACCTCTCGCCCCTCGTGGGCGGTCCCGTCGTTGCCGACGGCGTGGTCATGATCGGCTCCTCCGACGGCACCTTCTACGCCTTCGACGCCGGGGACGGCTCCCGCCAGTGGGTCTTCCCCACAGGCAACAGGGTCTGGTCCACGCCCGTCGCCCAGGACGGCGTCGTCTACTTCGGCTCCCTCGACCACAACGTCTATGCCTTGAATATCAGCGACGGCTCCGAGAAGTGGCGATTCAACGCGCGGGGCGGTGTCACCGCAACGCCTCTCCTCCACGACGGCAGGTTGTACATAGGCTCCTTCGCCAGCGTCTTCTACGCCCTCGACGCCGAGACCGGTTCGGAAATCTGGCGCTTCGACCGTTCTGACAGCTGGTTCTGGGGCGGAGCCGCCACCAACGGCGACCTGGTCTTTGCCCCCTCCCTGGACGGGATGGTCTACGCCCTGGACCGCCTCTCGGGAGACCTCGTCTGGACCCTGCCGACGAGGGGCCCCGTGATCGGTGCTCCCGCGGTCGTGTCCGGCCGCCTCGTCACCGGGTCTTCCGACGGGCGCGTATGGCTCAGGGAGCTCGGCGACGGCGACGATGTCCGCTCCTGCGACATCGGCTCCAGGATAAGGTCCTCGATCACCGCCCAGGGCGACCTCGTGCTCGTCGCCGTCACCGATCACTCCCTCCGCGCCCTCGCCGTCACCCCCAGCGGCGCCGACGAGGAGTGGGCCCACTTCTCCAACCGCCCCAACCCCCTATCCAGCGGAGAAGAAAAAGCATGCTAGTCCAGGTCGTCCTGAGGAGTCCCCGACGAAGGACCTGGGGCGGGGTCGGCCTCGACCATGCTAGGAGACGACGACATTCCCATAACCCCGCTCCCTCAGCGGAAGAGTGCTGGGGTGAAAGCGACCCAATCGTAGTTCCTGCGAAGGCAGGAACCCAGAGGGGCGGGGTAGGGCGGGGCTCCCATTCCCCCTCTCCCTCGACGGAAGAGTGCTGGGGTGAGGGTGGAACAACAACCCCGCTAGAGACCACACCCTAATATGGAAATCCTAGGCGAAATCTGGAACAGCGTAATCATACGCCCCATGATCAACAGCCTCGTGCTGTTGTACTCCGTCTTCTTCTCCAACTTCGGCCTCGCCATCATCTCCTTCACGGTAATCATCCGCGCCGGCATGATCCCCCTCTCCGTCAAGCAGAGCCGCTCCATGAAGGCCATGACCGCCGTGCAGCCCAAGATGAAGGAGCTGCAGGAGCGCTACAAGAACGACCGCCAGAAGCTCTCCCAGGAGACCATGAAGCTCTACCGCGAGCACGGCATCAACCCCGTCGGCTGCCTCGGCCCCCTCGTGGTGCAGATGCCCATCTTCCTCGGCCTCTTCTGGGCCCTCCGCGGCACCCTGCCGTCGACCCCCGAGAGGCTCGCCGACCTGTCGCAGCACCTCTTCGGATGGCTGCCCATGGTCCACGAGGCCGTCCCCCTCGACGGCACGTTCCTCTTCCTGAACCTCGCCGAGTACTCCAGCGCCAACCCCCTCCCGTTCCTGCTGCCGGTGCTGGTAGGCGTATCCATGTTCGTCATGCAGAAGATGACCACCATGCCCTCGACGACCCCACAGCAGGAGTCGACCAACCGCATGATGCTCTGGCTCATGCCCGGCATGTTTGGCGTCTTCACACTAAACTTCGAGGCGGGTCTCGCCCTCTACTGGATTGTCTCCAACATAGTGGGTATAGTGATTCAGGGGTTCGTAACCGGTTGGACGCCCCTCGTCGACCTCGCCAAATCAATCGTCAATCTAGGCCGGTCAGCCATGAACAGGGAACCGGCCGCCGAGGGCGCGGAGGACTCTTCGGAGGAGGAGACCCCGGCCCGGGAGGCAGACACCGATGAGAAAGATCGAGATGACGGCCAAGACGGCCGACGAAGCAATCGAAATCGCCCTAAAGGAGCTAGACGTAGAGCGCCAGGACGTCGAAATCGACGTCGTTAGCCACGGCAAGGCCGGCATTCTCGGCATCGGCGCTGAGCCCGCAAAGGTCCGCGTCACCGTACTCGAAAAAACCTCCGACGTCGTACAGGTCGCGACCGAGATTCTCGAGGACGTCGTAGACCTCACCGGCGTGGACGTGACCGTGATGCTCAGGCACGCCCACCGAGACGACGTGGGCGGCCCCGTATTCGACATCGACGGCGACGACGCCGGCCTCCTCATAGGCCGCCGCGGCGAGACCCTCCGCTCGCTCCAGTTCCTCACCACCTTCATCGCCTCCCGCATCATGGAGGAGCGCGTCAGCATCTTCGTCGACGTCGCCGGCTACCAGGAGCGCCGCTACGACTCCCTCAGGTCCCTCGCCCAGAAGGTCGCCCGCAGGGTCGCCTCCAGCGGCCGCCCCATCACCCTCGAGCCCATGCCCCCCAACGAGCGCCGCATCGTACACCTGGCCCTCGCCGACAACCCAGACGTAGAAACAGGCAGCACCGGCTCCGGCGAAGGCCGCCGAGTAGTAGTAGAACCCGCCTACGACTAGCCCGGCGACCCCTCCCATTCCTTCCCCCCGAGGGGGAAGGTTAGGATGGGGGCTCATCCCCGGAACGACACCATGGCAGAAGGAGGCAACCCCCCGGACTTCCTCGCCATAGGCCACGTAGCCCGCGACCTCGTCGGCGGCCGCGCAGTCCCCGGCGGCGCCGTCACCTACGCCTCCCACACGGCCCGCGCCCTCGGCCTCACCGCCGCCATAGTCACCAGCGCCCGCCCGGACGACCTCGAACCCACGCCCGGCGTAGCCGCCCACGTCGTCCCCTCGCCGAGCACCACCACCTTCCGCAACACCTACCGCGACGGCCGCCGCATCCAGACCATCGAGGCCGTCGCGGGCCCCATCGGCCCGGACGACGTGCCCCTGGACTGGCGCGACTCCCCCCACGTCCTCATCGGCCCCCTCGCCGGCGAGATCGACCCCGCCGTCGCCCGCCTCTTCCCCGGCTCCGTCGTAGTCGCCGCCCTCCAGGGCTGGCTGAGGCAATGGGACGCCGGCGGCGTCGTCACCCCCAGACCCTGGGACGGCCGCGACGTCCTCCCCCACGTCGACGCCGCCGTGGTCTCCGCCGAGGACACCGACGACCCCGCCGCCATCGACCGCTGGGCAGACCTCGCCCCAGTCCTCATCGTCACCCTCGGCCACCGTGGCGCGCGACTCCACGTGGACGGCGCGTGGCACGACATCCCCCCATTCCCGGCCCGCGAGATCGACCCCACCGGCGCCGGCGACGTATTTGCCGCCGCATACGCCATCAGCCTCCGCGACACCCGCGACCCCCTCCAGGCCGCCCGCTTCGCCTCAGCCGCCGCCAGCCTCTCAGTCCGCGGCCACACCACCAACACAATCCCAACCCGCCCCCAAATCCACCGCCTGCTTAGAGCCCCTTAAACTCGTCGTCCCTGCGAAAGCCGGAACCCAGAGGTGGGAGGCGACGGGCCCCCTGCGCCAACAGCCGTTCCCGTGAGTCCTGAAGCGCAATTCAACCGTCGTCCCTGCGAAGGCAGGAACCCAGGGATGGGAGGCGGTGCAACACAACCGTCGTTCCTGCGAAGGCAGGAACCCAGAGGCGCGGGGCAGCGGGGCCCCCCCCCGCAACTTCGCAATGAACCTACCTCCTTCACCACAATCCCCTACCTCTGTGCCCTCTGTGTCCTCCGTGGTGAACCCCTCTCCTTCCCATACCTCCGCGCCCTCTGCGGCTAATCTCCCTTGAAGGCCCGCCAACACACCCGTATAATTGACCCTAGACAAACGCCACCTTCCCAAGGAGGTCCCCCAGAAATGACCTACATCATCGCAGAGCCGTGCGTCGACGTTAAGGACGCGGCTTGTGTGGATGTGTGCCCCGTCGACTGCATCTACATGGACGACGAGGACAGCCCCAACCACTACGACCCCGAAGTCGCAAACGCCCCCAAGATGCTCTACATCCACCCCGAAGAGTGCATCGACTGCGCCGCATGCGAGCCCGTATGCCCCGTCACCGCCATCTTCGCCGAGGACGACACCCCACCCGAGTGGGACACCTACATCGACCTCAACTACGAGTACTTCGGCCTCGCCCGATAGCGAGCACCGCCGTTCCCGCTCAGACCCTGCCCCGTACCTGACGCGGGGCGAGCCTTCGCATTGCCGTCGTTCCTGCCCTTCATCCGGGCTCATAGTCGTCGTCCCTGCGAAGGCAGGGACCCAGAGGGGCGGAGGGCGGGATCCCCTCCCCGGCGCACACCACACCGCCCGGGCCATCTTCTCCCCTCGGGCCTCCTCTCCCTCGACGGGAGAGGATTGAGGTGAGGGTGATCTTCCCGCACTCCCCGGCTCGGCCATCGGGCCACATCCCCAATGACACCACACCGCCCGGGCCATCTTCTTCCCTCGGGCCTCCTCTCCCTCGACGGGAGAGGATTGAGGTGAGGGTGATCTTCCCGCCCTCCCCGGCTCCCCCACAAACACCACCCTGTACAATACCCCCACGCAACAAACATTGAGGTGTTGAAATGGTCGCCATCGAGTCCACCCCCGAAATGGTCGCCCGCGTCTACTCCGCCACCGCGAATAACCTCGACGTAATCCGTCGCAGGCTCGGCAGGCCCCTATCCCTCGCCGACAAGCTCCTCCTAGGCCACCTCGACGACCCCGCCGGCCAGGACCTCGCCCAGGGCGAGAGCCAGCTCGCGCTCCGGCCCGACCGCGTCGCACTCCAGGACGTCCTCGGCCAGACCGTCATGCTCAACTTCATGCAGACCCGCCGCGACTCCGCCGCCGTACCCACCACCGTCCACTGCGACCACCTCATCCAGGCACGCGTCGAGGGCGGCATCGACCTCGTCCAGTCCATCGAAGAGAACGACGAGGTCTACTCCTTCCTCCGCTCAGCCGCCGCCAGGTTCGGCGCGGGGTTCTGGGGCCCTGGCGCCGGCATAATCCACCAGGTCGTCCTCGAAAACTACGCCTTCCCCGGCGCCATGATCATCGGCACCGACTCCCACACACCCAACGCCGGCGGCCTCGGCTCCTGCGCCGTCGGCGTCGGCGGCGCGGATGCCGTCGAGGTCATGGCCGGCCTGCCCTGGGAGCTCCTATACCCCCGCTACATCGGCGTCCGGCTCACAGGCGAGATGGGCGGCTGGACCGCACCCAAGGACGTCATCCTCCGCCTCGCCGGAGAGCTCACCGTATCCGGCGGCACCAACGCCATCATCGAATACTTCGGCCCCGGCGCAGCCTCCATTAGCTGCACCGGCAAGGCCACCATCACCAACATGGGCGCGGAGCTCGGCGCGACCACCTCCGTATTCCCATACGACGAGCGCATGGAGCGATACCTCCGCGCCACCGACAGGGGCGACCTCGCCGACCTCGCCAACGCCAATGCCGCTCTTGTGACCCCAGATGCGGAGGTCGCCGCCGACCCTGCGCCGTACTTCGACCGCCTCGTCGAGATCGACCTCTCGACCCTCGAGCCCCACGTCGTCGGCCCCCACTCCCCCGACAGGGCCCGCCCCATATCCATGCTCGCCGCCGAGGTCGCCGACGACTCCAACGGCTTCATCGACACCATCGACACCGCCCTCATCGGCAGCTGCACCAACTCCTCCTACGAGGACATGAGCCGCGCCGCCGACGTCGCCGACCAGGCCCGCGCACGCGGCGCGTCCGCCGCAACGCCCCTCATGGTCACCCCCGGCTCCGAGCAGGTCCGCTCCACCATCGAGCGCGACGGCCAGATGGCGTCCCTCCAGGCCATCGACGCCACCGTCCTCGCCAACGCCTGCGGTCCCTGCATCGGCCAGTGGCGGCGCGAAAAACTCCTCGACGGCACCCCCAACACCATCGTCACCTCATACAACCGCAACTTCCCGCGGCGCAACGACGGCCGCTCCGAGACCATGAACTTCATCGCCAGCCCCGAGATCGTCACCGCCCTCGGCCTCGCCGGCAGCCTCTCGTTCAATCCGTTGACCGACGAGCTCACCGCCGGGGACGGCTCCACCTTCAGGCTCGACCCCCCCAGGCAGGCCCCCGAGGTCCCCGCAACCGGGTTCGACCCCGGCGAGTCCCGCTACGTCGCGCCCCCGGAGGATGGCAGCGGAGTGAAGGTCGCCATCGACCCCGACAGCGACCGACTCGAGCCCCTGCACCCCTGGCCCGCCTGGGACGGCAGCGACTACGAGCGCCTGCCCGTCCTTGCCAAGACCAGGGGCAAGACCACCACCGACCACATATCCCCCGCCGGGCCCTGGCTCAAATACCGCGGCCACCTCACCAAGTTCAGCGAGAACATGTTCATGGGCGCAGCCAACGCCTTCACCGGCGAGGCAGGCAAGGGCAAAAACGTCCTCACCGGCGAGACCGGCCGCGCATTCTCACAGACCGCCGCCCACTACCGGGACTCAGGACTGCGCTGGGTCGTAATCGGCGACGACAACTACGGCGAGGGCAGCAGCCGCGAGCACGCAGCCCTGTCGCCCCGGCTCCTCGGAGGCGCTGCCGTCATAGCCCGCAGCTTCGCCCGCATCCACGAGTCCAACCTCAAAAAGCAGGGCCTCCTCCCACTCACCTTCCAGGACCCCGCCCACTACGACCTCATCCGCGAGGACGACCGCATCAGCCTCACCGGCCTCTCCGACCTCGCCCCCAACAAGCCCGTCCAGTGCACCATCCACCACGCCGACGGCACCAACGACACCATCCATCTCGACCACTCCATGGCCGCCAACCAAATCCCCTGGTTCCAAGCCGGCTCCGCCCTAAACATGCTCAGCGGGTAAGTATGAGGAATCCATTCAAGCTCTGGAAATCTGAGAAGTCGGACCTCGCCGTAAAGTCGGACGGGGTAGCTGATGCACTTGACCACATTGAGTCAAGCGATCTCCCTATTGCCCTCTACCTGAATCAACGTCTGACCTTCGATCTCCTTGCAGCACTCGAGGGGGGCTTCTCGAGTTTTGCTACGGTGGTAACGGCCTCTTCGGGAACAACCAATACCACGACGTCTGGAGAGGCTCAAATTGGGCTCAGCAATGCCTTCGGTCTCTTCGATCTCAAGCTAGGAGGCCAAGCTTCTCGGCAGGCGAAACAACAGCAGAGCGAAACCACTTCAGAGAACATTGTCCATACACCCTCATCCCTTTTTGCCCGCCTCAGAAAGGACTTGCATGATCGTGAGTTAGTTCGACGCGTGTCGACTTCAGCCAATCTCGGAGCCGTTCGTGCTGGGGATTTCGTAGAGTTTGAGGCGACGCTTCGCAAGAACCCGATTTTGGAGTTGCTCTCGACCTTTGAGGTACTTATGCCACTGGCGGAGCTTGCTGGGCCGTCAACTGACCAGACGGTGTCAAGAACTGGAGGAGGCAAGAGGTCTAGAAGGGGTAGACAACCACAAGCTCAAGGCAGTATGGCAGAGACAGGTCGGCAGATTGAGATGGTCAAGTCTGCGGTCACTGCTGAGGGTTCGTATGACTTGATTGCAGAAGTGGGCGAAATGCGATTCATTTTGACCACAGAGCCCGGGTTCTTCATAGACCCATCAATGAATGACACAATAGATGGAACATTCCGCATTTTTGGCAAAGCAACCCGTGTCATCACAAGCAATGCCGATGGGATAAGCCTTCTCCGGAAGACGGCTCTGGGAAAGTTCGGTGATGTTGTGGGCGATCTTGGGTCAGCATTGGAGGGCATGCAGAGTTCAGGGTTCACCGGGCCTGTTGAGATGGAGATTCGTGGACCCGCAGTGCAGGTGATACCCATAGCTATCTTTTCATAACCCCCCCCAAGTCGGTAGGCGATGTGGTGATGAGAATGACTCTCCAGCTTAGCCTGCAACTATATCGCAGCGCACTGTCAGCCCCGATCAGTCCGATTGGAGGACGGCAAGGGCTGATATTCGCAGCTGCGTCGTGCCTGCGGAGTTGATTGGCAAGCGGTTGAAGATAACCGTTGCACCCGATGAGTGGGGTCAAGCCCGAACTGCGGACATTGAGGTCTTGCTAAGAGATACCGCTTCTCACCTGAATCGATCACTAAGGGTGCCAGTGGCAGAAACCATCGTCGTTGTCCCAGCGCCATGCAATGACTGGGAGCCGAGGACACACTATCGCGCATCCTCCATTGGCCCCATATTCACACAACTGACCGCACGGGAAAGAAAATGGAGCCAATTTGCGTATCAGTTTTCACATGAGTTCTGTCATGTCATGTCCGACTATGAGCGTCTAGGGGAAGGACCGAGTGGTTGGTTCCACGAGACGGTCTGCGAATTGGCCTCAGTCTTCACCCTACGACGCATGGCTGAGAGATGGCCCACGGAGCCGCCGCATTCCCATTGGGCCGATTACGCAGGGTCGCTAGCCTCCTATGCTGACGACCTGCTCTCGCAAGTTGAGCGCCAACTCCCCGCAGGCATGGCACTCTCTACTTGGCTACGGTCCGAAGAGGAGGCCCTGCGGAAAGACCGCTACCTCAGGGACAAGAACGCCGTGGTCGCCTATTCGCTCCTCCCGATCTTCGAAGACGACCCGGCAGGATGGAACGCCATCCGCAGACTACCCGCTTCCTCGGCCATGCTCATGGACTACTTGCTCGAATGGCACGCAAGCGTCGAGCCAACCGACAAGCCGTTCGTGAAACGCATCTTGGACGCCTTTCAGTAAGTCAGTCGGCTATTGACCTTCTGGACTACTGTGTGTCAAAGCAGGTCCCTCCCCACATCCTGCCAATCCCCGGAATCCCGCGAATCCTGATTCAGACACTCCCCTCTTCCCTATTGCGGCCTACATGTTCACCGCCCCGACACAACCTCAAGGAACCGGTCGTATCGCTTCGCCAGAAACTCGACGGATGGTCGCTCAACCGACTTCCTCGGCAATACGATAGATTCCCCGTGAAGCCCTTGAATCGCATGTTGGAGAGTCGGCCCATCAGCTTCCTCCAAGACGTCTGGCCGGACCTCAATAATGTGGTCCGGCCGCACAGCCAGGAAGAAGCGATCAAAGGCCGCGTGATGCAATCGACATAGAGCAATGCCATTCTGTACGACAGGCTCACCCTCAGGCTCTGTGTCCGGGACTATATGCGCGGCATCGAGCAATTCACTGTGCCGCAACCGGCAGAGGGCACATTGATTTCGGTATGCGCGTAGAACAAACTCTCGGAACGCCCTCTGATGCAGCCGGCGCCGAGCCAACGATGTCGCGTACTCGCGACGGACTTCAGCAATCTCTCCTGCGCTTCCCGCAGACTCCGGAAACAGACCAGCGTGGACCGCGTCGTCGATCGCAACCGAGAAAGTGAGCGTCTCGGGGGCATCGCCAACCACATACACGGGCCACATTGCCAGATACCTGCCCGGGACGATTCCATGGAAGTAGGCCAGTGGGAGGGCATAGTTCATGGCAGTCCGCACCCCGACATTGTCTCTGTGGCTAGGGTCGGTCCCTCGATAGCGGTACCGGAGAAGACTGTCTGAGCCTATCGTATCCTCGTAAGGTCCCGTTGGAGACGTAGTGATCGAAATGGGTATATCCATCAGGGCGGGCTTGAAGATGCCCTGCGGGCCGATTACCGGTACACGTCGCCCCTGAAACTCAAACCCCTGGGCTAGAGTGGCACGTGGAAGAACATCCCCATGAATCGCGACCTGCGCGGCAAGCCAGTCAAAGGCCGCCGCCCTAATCCTCGCGTCCTGATCCTCGTCGAAGTCCACGAGCCAATCTCAACCTAAACGAACCATGCTCGCCGCAGTATACACTTGACCGGGTGTTCGCTCTACGTGGCGTCGTTCGGGCCACCCAATTCCACCAACTACTCCCTCCGGGGTGAAGACTCCTCTCCCAATCCTGCCCATCATCCCTATCACTCGAATCCCAGTTCAGACATTCCCCTCTTCCCCATAATCACCCTCTTCCCTCTGCGCCCTCCGCGTCCTCTGCGGTGAATCACCCTCTTTGTTACACTGGTTGAACCCACACCCCGAAAGGCCAACCCCATGTTGAAGCTAACCCCCGCCGAACAGGCATGGCTCGACGAATACCGCCAGACCCTCTCCAACGACTACCCGGGCCTCGTCGACGACATTATCATCTACGGTCCCCACACCAGGGGCGTCACCGACCCGGACATCGAGCTCCGCGTGCTCGTGCTGATCAAAGACGGCAGCCGCGAAACCAAGGATGCCATCAGCTACCTGGGACACTTCCAGGCGGTAACTACGGAGGCCGTGCCCCTGATACTCGTCTATACCAGGGCTGACTGGGCAGAGCGCGAACGCATAGGCGATCCGTTCTGCCGTATGGCGGCTCGCGAAGGCGTCAGTGTGGCGTGAACGGCCACCTCTCAGTAGCCGAATGGAGGCGCGGGAACGAAAGCCTCGTCGCCGCCCACGCCGGGGTGGGGGGCTCGGCCTCTTCCCCCCGAGGGGGAAGATTGAGAAGGGGGCTCTCGCCCTTGCCGGAGAGCAACGCTGCCCATGTCTAATCAACGCTGAACAGTTACCTTCCCCCTGTTCCCTCTGTGCCCTTCGTGGTGAAGACTCCCCTCCCAATCCTGCCCATCATCCCTATCACTCGAATCCCAGTTCAGACATTCCCCTCTCCCCCATATTCCCTATGCTCTTCCCTCCGTGCTCTCTGTGCCCTCTGTGGTGAAACTACCCTTGCCGCCCTCCATCAGCTACCCTAAACTGGAACCCACACCCCGAAAGGCCAACCCCATGTTGAAGCTAACCCCCGCCGAACAGGCATGGCTAGCCGAATACCGCCAGACCTTGGCCAACGACTACCCCGGCCTCGTCGACGACATCCTCATCTACGGATCCAAGGCCCGCGGCGACGCCGGTCCGGACAGCGACCTCGATGTCCTTGTTGTCCTCGCTGAAGCCGACCGACGCCTAAAGGACGAGATCGCCTATCTGGGCTATCTGCTGGATGCGTTCGGGGATGCGCTTCCCTCAATCATGGTCTATAGCCGGACCGAGTGGTCGGAGCGCGAGCGTGGCGGTTCGCCCTTCCACCGCGCCGTAACGCGCGAAGGTGTCCACGTGGCATGAACACGGAGTCCGCAATCGCCGAGTGGCGCCGCGCAACCGAGAGCATGGGTGCGGCCAGATCATGCCATCGGGACGGATACTACGCGGACTCGGTATCGAGGGCGTACTACGCCATCCTCCACGCGGCCAAGGCCGTTCTGCAGCTCCACGACGTTGACGCCGAGAGCCATACCGGCGTGAAGCGCATGTTCGGCTTGCACATAGTGAAGCCCGGCCTCATTGAGCCTGAGTGGAGCGCCGAGATTGGCCGGAGCGAAGGCAAACGCATCGCTTCAGACTACGACGCCGAGTTGCACTTCGACGAAACCGACGCCCGAGAAGCCTGCGACCGCGCCAACGCCTTCCTCGACCGCATCCGCCCCCTCCTGGCAACCTCCATCCCACCCAAACACCTGGAGTAAACTCGTCGTCCCCCTGAGGCGGGAACACCCCCTCACCCCGCCCTCCCCTCACCCTGACCCGCCTGAACCACGGCCCGCCCTGTAACTCCTCCCTCCCCATCCTCTATCCCAATCCTCCCTCCCAATCCTGAGAATCCTGATTCAGACCCTCCCTCGTCCCCTCAGCCTCCTCCCTCCCAATCATTCCCATCACCCCAATCCCACAAATCACAGTTCAGACAATCCCCCCTTCTCCCCATAACCTCTTCCCTCTGCGCCCTCCGCGCCCTCTGCGGTTCATCCTCCCCCTTGACAGGCGTGATATGATAGAACACATGAGCGTAACAACACAGACAGAATACCCATCCATGGCCGAGATAGTCCGCCAGGAAACCGACGGCGGGCGACTCATCGTCCGGTTCTACCTCGGCGTCGCCTATGGCGACATCGAGGGCTTCCGCGACCACCACCGCGCGGCCGCGGCCAGGCGCATCGACAAGTTCGCCCCCGGCCTCGTCAAGGAGTACCTGCTGCAGTACCACAACGAACAGGTCCGCGAGTCCATGCGCGGCAGCCGCTTCCCCATGGGCAGCATCGAGCCCAGCCAGAAGCAGGCCGATCCCGTCCCCCGCGGACCCAACGCCTTCCAGCGCAGCCTCCGCTGGCACGTCCGCCACGAAACCGGCGACGGCCGCAACATCGTCGTATTCCTCATCGGCGTAATGGACGGCTCCATCACCGGCTTCAAGCCCCACCACCGCCTAGAAGCCGCCAAAGAGCTAGCCAGCCACATAACCACCCCATCCGTCGCCCCCGCGGAGGCGGGAACCCAGAAGCGCGACAACCAATCCGTCGTCCCTGCGAAGGCAGGGACCCAGAGGGGCGGGGACGGGCGGGGCTCCCATACCCCCTCTCCCTCGACGGGAGAGGGTAGGGGTGAGGGTGACTCCCCGGCCGTCGCCACAAACTCAGAAACCCAGAAGCGCGCCACCCCATCCGTCGTCCCTGCGAAGGCAGGGACCCAGAGGGGCGGGGACGGGCGGGGCTCCCATACCCCCTCTCCCTCGACGGGAGAGGGCAGGGGTGAGGGTGACTCCCCGGCCGTCGCCACAAAGCCAGAAACCCAGAAGCGCGCCACCCCATCCGTCGTCCCTGCGAAGGCAGGGACCCAGAGGGGCGGGGATGGGCTGGGCTTCGATACCCCCTCTCCCTCGACGGGAGAGGGTAGGGGTGAGGGTGACTCCCCGGCGCCCGGCGGGGTAGACCACCCCCCAATCACCATCGAAGAGCTCGAACGCTTCGACTTCACCCGGGAACACGCCGCACTCTACAACTTCGCCCGCGACGAGATCACCGGCGGAATCTACGGCTACGACGAGCTCGGCCCATTCATCGCCGGCGAGGAGGGCGAAATCCACCACATCGACCCCAGCCGCGTGGCGGGCTACGAACGCCTCGTCCGCAGCTCATCTGTAGACCTCGAACCCTCGGCAACCCGGTCGGGCAGGGGCCGGCGTGGCTCCCGTCCCTCCCAGGCCAATAACCGCAACCCGAAGACCAGGACGTCTCCCCACCCCCGCACCCTGAACAGGCGCCGCAAGAACCTCAACACGCCACCCGACTACTCGAAACCACAAGCCTATTCCGTTCGTCCTGAGCCTGTCGAAGGACCCCCCGGCCGCTCACCACCCAAGATATGGGTGTAAGATAAGGGGGAAGAACAGGCTCCCCACTAACAACTAACAACTAGAAACTTGCCTTTCACCACCAGGCCCGTAGTCATGGGCACAAGGGGCGTCGTAACCGCCGGCCACTACCTGGCCGCCGCGGCCGGCTTCCGCATCATGGAGCAGGGGGGCAACGCCGTCGACGCGGCGGCGGGCATGTGCATATGCCTCAACCTCCTCGAGCCCCAGAGCTGCGGCATTGGCGGCGAGGTACCCACCCTCGTATACTCCGCCAGGGAGCGGAAGACCTACGCCGTCAGCGGCATGGGCTGGTCCCCCCAGGCCTTCTCCATCGACTGGTGCCGCGAAAACGGCATCGACCTCATCCCGGGCGACGGCTACCTGCCCATCACCGTGCCCGCCGTGGTCGATACCTGGGCTCTCGCCCTCGCACGATTCGGCACCATGAGCTACTCCCAGGTGCTCCAGCCCGCCATCCACATCGCCGAGCACGGCTTCCCCGTCTACGAGGGCCTGCATAACTCCCTCGCCTCCGGCCAGGCCAAGTACACCGACCTCTACCCGACGACCGGCCAGGTCTACTATCCAGACGGCCGCGTCCCCGAGGTCGGCGAGATCCTCCGCAACCCCGACTTCGCCGAGATGCTGAAGACCATGTGCCGCGCCGAGCAGGCCGCCGCCGGCAGGGGCCGCGTCGCCGGAATCGAGGCCGCCCGCGACGCCTTCTACAAGGGCCCCATCGCCGAGCGCATCGCCGCCTTCATCCGCGACAACCCCGTCGAGGACGCCAGCGGCACGGCCCACACCGGCCTGCTCTCATACGAGGACATGGCCGACTGGCGCGCCGAGCTGGACGACCCCGCCACCTACAACTACCGCGGCCTCGACGTCGCAAAGTGCCCCACCTGGACCCAGGGCCCCGTCTTCCTCCAGCAGCTCGCCATCCTCCAGGGCTACGACCTCCGCGGCCTCGGCCACAACTCCCCCGAATACCTCCACACCCTCACCGAGTCCGCCAAGCTCGCCTTCGCCGACCGCGAGGCCTACTACGGCGACCCCAGGTTCGACGACGTGCCCATGGATATCCTGCTCTCCGACTCCTACTCGGCCGCCCGACGCGACCTCATCGGCGATACCGCATCGATGGACATGCGCCCCGGCGATGCCGGCAACGGCATCCCCGAGTACGCCACCATCCCCGTCGCCGACGACAACCGCCGCGCCCTGGGAATCGACGCCCGCGAGGTCCGCGACCTCGGCCTCGGCCACGCCCACATGGGCGACACCACACACCTGGACGCCGTCGACAGCGAGGGCAACATGGTCGCGGCCACCCCCAGCGGCGGCTGGATCGGCACCTCGCCCGTCATACCGGGCCTCGGCTTCCCCATGGGCACCCGCGGCCAGATGTTCTACCTCAACCCCGGCCGCCCCAACGCTCTCGCCCCAAGGAAGCGCCCCCGCGCCACCCTCACACCGTCCCTGGCCACCCGCAACGGCGAGCCCCTCATGGTCTTCGGCACCCCCGGCGGCGACGGCCAGGACCAGTGGACCCTCCAGTTCCTCCTCAACCACGTCGACTTCGGCATGGACCTCCAGCAGGCCCTCGACGCCCCCACCGTCCACACCACGCACTTCCCCTCGTCCTTCTATCCCCGCGAGTCCTTCCCAGGCCGCGTCGTAGCCGAGAGCCGCATCCCCCGCGAAGTCATCTCCGCCCTGGCTTCCCGCGGCCACGACGTCACCCTCACAGGCCCCTGGTCCAACGGCAAAGTCCTCGCCATCCGCCGCGACCCCCACCGCGCCACCATCTCCGGCGCCGCCTCCCCCAAGGGCAACATAGGCTACACAATAGCCTGGTAACCCCAGCAACCGTCATTCCGGCGAAGGCCGGAATCCATCCTCTCTTCGCTGGGTGGTGGAGTGGCTGCGGTGGGGGTGAAGTCCTCTCTCTCGACGGGCCAGGATTGAGGAGAAGGAGGGTTATAGTCGTCGTTCCCGCGAAGGCGGGAACCCAGAGGGGCGGCGGGGATGTCCCCTCTCCCTAGATGAGAGAGAGTCGGGGTGAGGGTGGGCTCTTATCCCCTCTCGCTCGACGGGAGAGGGCTGGGGTGAGGGTGGGCTCTTACCCCCTCTCCCTCGACGGGAGAGGGCTGGGGTGAGGGTGGAACTAACCCTACTCCACGCCCAGCGCGTCCACCACCGTCCCCATATCCTTGTCGCCGCGGCCGCTCAGACCCACCACCACGACCTGGTCCGGGTCCAGCGTCGGCGCGAGCTTCGACACGTGGTAGATCGCGTGCGCCGGCTCCAGCGCGGGGATGATCCCCTCAGTCCGGCACAGCAGCTTGAACCCCTCCAGCGCCTCCGCGTCCGTCACGTTGTAATACTCCGCCCGCTCGATGTCCTTCAGGTAGCTGTGCTCCGGCCCCACGCCCGGGTAGTCCAGCCCCGCCGAGATGCTGTGTGCCTCGCGGATCTGGCCGTCGTCGTCCTGCAGCAGGTACGACATGCTCCCGTGCAGCACCCCCACCTCGCCCGAGGTCAGCGTCGCCGCCGTCCGGTCCGTGTCCGCCCCTTCGCCGCCCGCCTCGACACCGACCAGCCGCACGCTCTCGTCGCCCACGAACTCGTGGAACAGCCCGATGGCGTTGCTGCCGCCACCCACGCAGGCCACCGCGTAGTCCGGCAGCCTACCCGTCTCCGACAGGAGCTGCGCCCGCGCCTCGCGCCCGATCATCGACTGGAAGTCCCGCACCAGCTTCGGATAGGGGTGCGGGCCCACGACGCTCCCTATGATGTAGTGCGTCGTCTCGACGTTCGTCACCCAGTCCCGGATCGTCTCGTTGATCGCGTCCTTCAGCGTCCGGCTGCCCGAGGTCACCGTCTCGACCCGCGCGCCCAGCAGTTTCATCCTGAACACGTTGAGCGCCTGCCGCCTGATGTCCTCCTCGCCCATGTAGACGATGCACTCCAGGTCCAGCATCGCGCACACCGTCGCCGTCGCCACGCCGTGCTGGCCCGCCCCGGTCTCGGCGATGATCCGCCGCTTGCCCATCCGCTTCGCCAGCAACCCCTGGCCCAGCGCGTTGTTGATCTTGTGCGCGCCCGTGTGCGCCAGGTCCTCGCGCTTCAGGTAGATCTGCGCCCCGCCCAGCTCGGCGCTCAGGTTCGCCGCGTGGTACAGCGGCGTCGGCCGCCCGACGTAGTGTTTCAGCAGCCGGGCGTACTCCTCCTCGAACTCACGGTCGCCGCGCGCCGACTCGTAGAAGCCGTCCAGCTCGTCCAGGGCGTGCATCAGCGTCTCGGGGACGAACCGCCCGCCGAACTTGCCGAAGCGCCCCGCCGAGTCGGGCAGCTGCACCGCGTCCGTCGCCCTCATGCCTCCACGTCCCACTCGAGCAGTATCGCCCCCGAGTCGTCCGGCGAGTTGATGAGCATGTCGTAGATCTTGGGTCCCTCCGTGTACGGCACCTTGTGCGTGACGATCTCGCCAACCGGCAGCTTCCCCTCCGATATCAGCTTGACCCCGTCGAGGAACAGCCGCGGGTCGCGGTTGTAGCCGACGCCCGCCCCCAGCAGGTCCTTGCCGCTGAAGTTCCGCGGCAGAATGGTCAGATTGTCCGAGTGGTGGCCGATGAGCACGGCGCGCCCGCCCTGCCTCGTCACCTCCTGCGTCGTCTCGAACGCCTTGCCGCCCATGCCGCCGACGCAGTGCAGCGTCACGTCCGCGCCGCCGCCGGTCAGGTCCTTCACAGCCTCTATCACGTCCACCTCGGCCGGGTCCAACACAGTGTCGGCCCCGACCCGCCCAGCGAGCCCGCGCCGCCGCTCGAACAGGTCTATCGCGATGATCTGGCGCGGGTTCGACAGCCGCGACCACATGATCATCAACAGCCCGACCAGCCCGCATCCCACGACCACCACGCTCTCATGGTGGCGGATCGCCGCGCGGCTCACCCAGTTGATGCACGACCGGCTCCACAGCGTGAACGGGGCGATGTCCCAGTCCATGTCGTCGGGCAGGGGAGTGGCGGGGTCCGGCAGCACCAGCGGCCCGTTCGCCAGCACGAACTGCTGGTGGTGCCCGCTGGTCATCACCCGATCTCCCGGCTCCACCCCAACGACCTGGGACCCGACCTCCTCCACGACGCCGGTCATCGCGTAGCCCAGGTCGTAGTTCGGCCAGCGGTCCATGCCGTACGAGTCCCAGGGCCGCACCCGCTTCAGCTCCGAGCCCGGGCTCAGCAGCGACCGGACTCCCCTAACGAGCACCTGGTCGTCACCGGGCCTCGGCGTCTCAACCTCGACCACCTCGACCCTGTCAGGCTCCACCGCCACCAGCTTCTTCAATGTCACGCTCCTTCAACCCAGTCGTCGAACGGAGAACCGAAGAGCGCCCCCATTCGTCGTTCCTGCGAAGGCAGGAACCCAGAGGGGCGGGGACGAGGGTCTTGCCTCTGCCGGGCCAAGTTGCCCCGACGCAGCTCGTCCCTCCCTCAGTTGCTACCACAGGCCATGATACAACGCTGCCCTTAAGCCGCGCCAACAGCACAATCACCCCATGCTAGAATCACGAAGCCACATTCCCCCTCACAGGAGAGCAATCGTGAAAGTCACTGATGTGAGACTGGAGTCCTACCGCTGGCCGAGGGCCAAGCCCATCCGCAACGGGCGCTACGTCTACCCGACCGCAGGGTTGGACGTGATCAAGATCGACACCGACGAGGGCGTGACCGGGCTTGGCCTCGCAGGTGGCGTGGACCGGTCGGTCGGCATCGGGCGCGAGCTCGTAGACCACCTGAAGCTGTTCGTCGTCGGGCAGGACCCGTTCGACACCGAGCGCATCTGGGACGAGATGTGGCAGCCGAAGCTCGTGGGCCGCAGGGGCCTGTCCACCCGCGTCATCAGCGGCATCGACATAGCCCTGTGGGACCTGAAGGGCAAGGCGACGGGCCAGCCGGTCTACAAGCTGCTCGGCGGGTACGTCGACAGCATCCCCGTCTACATCGCGGGCGGCTACTATGAGGAGGGCAAGACCCTGGAGGACCTGGCCCAGGAGATGCTCGTCGCGCTCGAGACAGGCGCAACCGCCGTCAAGATGAAGATCGGCGGCGTGCCCATCAAGGAGGACGTGGAGAGGGTCAGGGTGGTCCGCGAGGCCATAGGCCCGGACGCCAAGCTCATGGTCGACGCCAACTGCGCCTACAGGTACTACGAGGCGATAGAGATAGCGCGGAAGATGGAGCCCTACGACATATTCTGGTTCGAGGAGCCGGTAAACCCGGACGACTACAGGGGCCACAAGCTGATCACCGAGGCGACCTCCATCCCGGTCGCCACCGGCGAGAACGAGTACACGCGCTACGGGTTCCGGGACCTCATCGAGAGCCGCAGCGCCGCGATCCTCCAGCCGGACGCGCTGATCATGGGCGGTGTGACGGAGTTCATGAAGGTGGCGGCGATGGCCCAGTCACACGACCTGCCGCTCGCCTCCCACGGCACCCAGGACGTCCACATCCACCTGATGACGGCGATACCCAACGGGCTCATCTTGGAGTACTACAGCACGTCGACCGACCCGCTCAGGACGGAGATGCTGGTCGACAACCTGCAGGTCGTGGACGGCTACGTCAGCCCCCCCGACAAGCCGGGGCTCGGCATTGAGCCCAACGAAGAGGTGCTCGGCCGCTACAGGGTCGACTAGGAGTGGGGCCCTCCTCTCCCTTGACGGGAGAGGACTGAGGTGAGGGTGAACCTCTTGGCGTAGTTGCGTGGTGCGGCCCCGGACACCGAATAGCGAGTCGCGCCTTTCCGGTGCGCTCGCCCTGAGCCAGTCGAAGGGTAGTGCTCTGCCGAGGCAGTAGTCTTGAAGTAGCCGGCTACTCCTCGCCCTCGGCCGAGTCTTCTGCGCCTTCGCCCTCTTCGCCTTCGCCCTCTTCGCCCTCGACACCCTCCTCGAGCTCGTCGACGACCTCTTCTTCCTCTTCCTCGATCCTCGGCGCGGCCACCCTGGCGATCACCTCTTCGTCGTCGCGAAGGATGGTGAATCTCCCGGCTACCGCTATGTCGCTGATCCTCATGGCCGCTTCGAAGTCCTCCAGCCCGGTCACGTCCACGTGGAAGGCTGTGGGCATATCGAGCGGCAGAGCCTCAACTTCCAGGCTGTTGAAGGCCTGGAGGAGGACGCCGCCGAGATTCCGCACGGCCGGGGCCTCACCGTCCAGTATGACCGGCACCTCCGCCCGGACGACGCGGTCCACGTCCACGCGGTAGAAGTCCACGTGAAGCAGGTCCTCCGACACGGGGTGGCGCTGGGCGTCACGGATGAAGCAGATCTCCTCGCCGTCGCGGCCGTCTATGCTGACCTTGACCGGGACGTTAGCGCCCGCAGAGATGATGACCCTGCGAAGGGTTGCGGCCTCTACCTGCAGGGACATCGAGTCGACCCCCCGGCCGTAGAAGTGGACGGGGACCATGCCCTCGCGCCGCAGGAATCGGACCTTCTTGCCCGTCACCGAGCGGGGCGAGAGTGTAACTGTCGGAGTATCCATGACGGGCCTCGCAGAATTCAGATGCGCCTTACGCGAAAACAGCCCCCACAGGTCGGGGGCGCTCCACACATTCTATCACATCACCGAAGACCGCATCTGTATTGCCGCGATGACGGCGCCAACCACAACAGCACGTCGTCCCGGAGCGTCAAGCGAGATGAGAATGGCGTTGTCACCTGGCATGGTGGGGCGGACCCCGCCCCAGGTCCTTCGTCGGGGACTCCTCAGGACGACACTCTGGGATGGCCGGGGTCTATTCCCACAGGAACGGCAAGAGTTGGGTGCTTTGGGCGCAATCGTATGTGCCGCACATGGCCTTGGAGCTATGCAATGAAGTGCCGACAGGCTATCCTATCCCCGCCACACAGAAAACGATGGAGGACGACATGAGCGGAAGCGACCACCTGAAGATTGCCATAGTGGGAATGCGCCACGGGCACGTCGGAAAGCCCGGTGAGGGCACCGGCTACCTGGAGACGTTGAAGCACGTGCGGGGCGCGAAAGTCGTCGCATACTGCGAGGACACGGATGCAGGCCTGTTGCAGCAGGCCGGGCAGCACGATCCCGGCGCGGCGCTCTACGACAACGTCGACGACCTGATCGCAAACGAGGACTTCGACGTGGGCTGGATCGTCCTGCCTGCCGCGGAGGTGCCGGGTGCGGGAATCAAGCTGGCTGAGGCGGGCAAGCACTTCTACATGGAAAAGCAGTTCGCGCGCACGTCCGCCGACCTGCTGGAGATGGTGCGGGCCGTAGGCCGCAACGGTGTGAAGGTGCTTCCAGGCTACCCCCACAGGTTCAACCCCGTGGCCCAGGACCTGAAGCGGATGATCGACGCCGGTGTCTTCGGGCGTCCCCTCGACATCGAGATGCGGATGGTGACAGGCCAGGTCAGGCCCGGCCTCCGCGAGCCCTCCAGCTTCCTGTATACCAACGCCGACGAGGGCGGCGGCATCCTCCACATGCTGGGCGGTCACTACCTGGAAGTGATGAGGTTCCTGATGGGGTGCGACGTGAAGTCCGTGCAGGCGATGACGGGCCGCCCGGTCGGGGCGATCGACGAGCCGCTGGAGGACGTGGCGATAGCCGCCTTCGAGTACGAAAACGGCGCGTTCGGCTCCATGCACGCCGGGTACCTGCAGAGTGCCAAGGGCGTGTACGACACCGCCCTCGTGTACCGCGGCCTGGAGGGCGAGGCACACTGGACGCCCACGGGCGGTCACCAGCTCACCGTCAAGAGCTCATCTGCCGACTGGGCTCACGCTCCCGATAGGACCATCGACTACGACTTCTCGCCCAGCCCGCCGGGATACACGGGCTCCGGCCTGTGGATGTTCAACTGGGTACAGGACTTCCTCGACGACATCCGGGCCGGACGCGAATCGGCGCTGACAGCCGCCGACGCCCTGAAGGTGCTGCAGACCATCGATGCGGCCTACGAGTCCGCCCGCACGGGCAGCCGCGTCGACGTCGAGTACGCCACGTAGAGCTCACACGCGGATGACCGAGGCCGTCTACAAGTTGAACACGCCGCCGGACGAGGATTTCGTGCGGGTCCGGCACGGTGACATGCGGGACTTCGTGGCGGCGGTGGCCCGGGCGTCGGGGCTTGTGGCGGACAAGGCCGACCTGCTGGCGGAGCTTCTGACCGGCAGCGACCTGCGGGGCGTCTTCAGTCATGGCACACGCCAGATAGCGCGATACGCGCGGGGTATGCGCGACGGCGACCTGAACGTGGCCCCCGACGTGAGGGTCATCCAGGAGGGGCCGACGAGCGTCGTGATGGACGGCGACGGCGGCCTCGGGTACTTCCCGATGTACGAGGGCACCGTCCGTGCTATCGAGAAGGCGAAGGAGGTTGGCGTGGCCGTCGTCCAGACGAAGAACCACGGGCACATCGGCGCCGCCGGCATCTACGCCCGCATGCCGACGGAGCACATGATGGGCGCGTTCGTGACGGCGGGCGGTGAGCTGAGACTGGAGCCCGGCCAGCCCGTCTACACACCCGCCATAGGCTCCCCGGTCGCCATCAGCGCGCCGGCGGGGCGCGAGCCCCCTATAGTCGTTGACTGCGCCCCTGTGTACGACCTGCGGATCTCGCCGCGCTGGCCCGATCTCGCCGAGTGGATTCCGGGCACCATATTCCGTTGCATCGGCCTGGGCATGATCGCCCAGTCGTGGGGCGGCATCATGGCTGGCCCACCGTACACCGGCGGTCAGGAGCGGCCGGGGCGCTATCGGGCCACCGGCCAACGAGGGTTTGCCATGATGTTCCAGGTTGGGCTATTCATCGACCCGGACGAGTACGGGCGCGAGATGGACGCCCTCACCGGCCGGCTGAGGGAGCTTGCGCCCCTCGAAGGCTTCGACACGGCGAGCTATGCGGGCGGTATCGAGGGCGAGCGCGAGGTCGAGTTCAGGCAGCACGGGATCCCTGTTGGCCCCGTGCACAGGGATGACCTGGAGGGCGTCGCGGCGGAGTTCGGAGTAGACGTGCCGTGGTGAACCAGTGAGAGCGGCGATACTCGAACGGCCGCACAGCCGGATCCCCATCAGAGACCTCGAAATCGAGCAGCCGCACGAGGGCGAGGTCATGCTGGACATGATCGGCGCGGGCGTGTGTCATAGCGACTACCATCTCATTGACGGGCACATGGAGCCATTCGGGCTGCCCTGGGTGCTCGGACACGAGGGGGCGGGCGTCGTTCGGGAGGTCGGCCCCGGGGTATCGGGCATCGCGCCGGGCGACAAGATCATCCTCTCCCTCGACGCCATGTGCGGGTACTGCCGCAACTGCACGCTCGGGAGCCCCGCCCTGTGCGAGACGCACATCCGAGCAGCCGTCACACGCATGACGTTGGACGGGAGGCCGATGTACCACTTCCGGCCCACCTACGTCGAGCAGACAATCGCCCTGGCCGATGCCTGCGTCAAGGTGCCCGACGACACCAACCTGCTCGTGGGCAGCCTCATCAGCTGTGGAGTGATTACCGGCGTGGGGGCAGTGGTGAACCGGGCGAAGGTCGAGCCCGGCGCAAGCATGGCAGTATTCGGGTGCGGCGGGGTCGGGCTGAACGTCGTGCAGGGGGGCGTCCTGGCGTCCGCCGGGAAGATCATCGCCGTCGACAGGGTCCCGTACAAGCTGGAGCTTGCCGAGCAGATGGGCGCGACGCACTTCATCAACGCGGAGGTGGAGGACCCGGTCGAGCGGATCAAGGAGATCACCGGGGGCGGCGCGGACTACGCCTTCGAGGTGGTGGGGCTGCCCGCACTCGTCCGGCAGGCCCTCGATTCGGTTCGGACCACCGGCACCGCCGTGGTCGTCGGGGTGCAGCCCAGCGACCAGGAGATCTCCGTCGATGGCTGGCACCTCCTGCTGGACCGGGCGCTCATCGGCGCGTTCCACGGCTCCGCCCGTGCGCGCGTCGACTTCCTGTGGCTGCTCGACCTCTACGGCCAGGGCAGGCTGAAACTCGACGAGCTAGTGTCCCGGACGCGGCCCCTGGACGAGATCAACGAGGCCTTCGACGACATGAACGCCGGCACGGTAGCGCGCACGGTACTCACATTCGACTAGGAGTGACTAATGGCTGAATTGAGGGTCGGTCAGATTGGATACAGGGGCCGTGGGCGCAAGCTTGCGCCAATGTGGCGGGACGTGGACGGGGCCAGGCTGGTTGCGATGGCGGACATGGTCCCCGAACACCTGGAGGACGCTCGGATCGAGTCCCCGGACATCGCGATCTATCCGAAGCACGACGAGATGCTGGACGCCGAGGACCTGGACATCGTGGTCGTGGCGACTTCCGCACCCTTCCGTGCGCCGATCGTAAAGGACCTGGCCGCCAGCGGCGTGCGCGGCATCTACATGGAAAAGCCCATGGCGAACTCGCTGGTCGAGGCCGACGCTATGATCGAGCAGTGCAGGGCTGGCAACACGGTGCTGGCCATCGGCCACCAGCGCCGCTGGACCCCGCGATTTCACGCCGTGAAGGATGCCATCAGGGACGGAGCAATCGGACGGCCGACGCACGGCCTGTCCTACTGGACCGCGGGGCGCATCGGCTCCAACGGCACCCACTTCTTCGACGTGATCAACTTCGTTATCGACAGCCCGGCCGTCGAGGTGTCGGGCACGGTCCACTACGGCACCGACCGGGAGAACACCGACTACAACGAGTCCCTGGAGTCCTGGATGGCCAGGGACCCGGGCGCCCTTGGGCACATCACGTATGCCAACGGCTATCGCCACATGATCAACTGCATGCCCGACGTGCTTCTCACCCACACGCACATGTTCTGCGGCTCGCGCGGCAGGATCGACGTGTTCGAGGGCGGCGGGTCGGACGTGCTGTACCGGGCGCGGGACGTGGACACACGCGACATGCGCAGCGGCCTGGCCGCGACTCCCCGCGACCTGGGCGCGCCGCCGCTGGTCGAGGACCAGGGCGAGAAGAACGGCTACCGCGAGCTGATGGAGTGCATGGAGAGCGGCGGAACGCCCACGTCGTCGGGCGAGGACGGCATGAAGGCGCTGGAGATCGTGGTGGCCTTCCACCTCTCGTCGGAGGCTGGCGGGAGCCCTGTGGCGCTGCCAATCACGGGCTCCGACCGAGCCCTCAAGCTGGACCTTCACTAGGCTCGCGGACTAGGGGCTGTTTGAACTGGCTGAGCACTGCCCTTTGGCGAGCTTTCGAGTGACTGCTCCACATCATGGTTGTGCTGGTGAGCACTGGCCTTCGACAGGCTCAGGCCGAACGGGTGTCCCTCTGCCTGGGCTTGCTGAGGGCAAGGCTTATTGGCGAGGTTTCGAGTGACTGCTCCACATCATGGTTGTGCTGGTGGGCACTGCCCTTCGACAAGCTCAGGGCGAACGTTCTTTCCTGCTTGGGCTTCCTGAGGGCATGTCTTAGGTCGAGCTAGGGGAGGGGACGTTGGCGTTTGAGACGCTGATACGCGGCGGGACGGTGGTGGACGGCTCGGGCCGGGCTCGGTTCCCGGCCGACGTTGGGGTGTCGCGCGGCAGGATCGAGGCTGTCGGCGGGCTGGACAGCGCGGAGGCCGCGCGGGTGATCGACGCCTCGGGGCTGGTGGTCGCGCCGGGCTTCATAGACATGCACTCGCACTCCGACGTGACTCTTCTCGACGACCCCGGCGGCGAGAGCAAGGCCCACCAGGGGGTTACCACGGAGGTCACCGGCAACTGCAGCTACTCGCCGTTCCCGTCGGGCGACGTGCCGCCGGGCGACGTGCAGGAGATCATGGGCTTCACCATGGCCTCTGCGACCGAGTGGGACTGGACCACGATGGACGAGTGGGCCAGCAGGATCGAGGCCAACGGGGTCGGCATCAACGTCGCGGCCCAACTCGGGCAGAGCCCCCTCCGAATCGCCGTAGGAGCGACCGGCGACCGTCCCGCAACGCCGGACGAGGTTCGCGCCATGAAGCGGCTCGCCGAGGAGGCGATAGAGCAGGGCGCATTCAGCATCACGACGGGGCTGACGATCACCCCGTCGTGCTACGCGCCCACCGGCGAGATCGTAGAGCTGTGCAAGTCGGTGGCGCGCTACGACGGCGCGTTCTATGCCACCCACGCCCGGGGCGGCCCGGGGCGGCACTTCACGATGATCGATGAGGCGGCGGAGATCGGGAAGCGGGCGGCCCTGCCCGTGCAGTTCTCCCATATGGGCATCACGGAGAGCTACCTGTACGGCAAGGGGCACGAGCAGATGGCCGTGTTCGAAAGGGCCCGCTCGGAGGGCATCGACATCGTATTCGATATGTACCCGTACACGGCAGCCGGAATCGACCTTCACCAGGTCGTCCCGGTCTGGGTGAGGGAGGGCGGCGTCGAGGAGACGATGGCGCGGCTTGAAGACCCGGCGACCAGGAACAGGGCGCGGCGCGAGACGGCCGAGGGAGCGGACGGCAGTGAGCCGCCCGACTGGGACTCCATCGTCATCAGCTCGGTGAGCACCGAGAGGAACGCCGGCGCCGTGGGCCTCTCGATCAGCCAGGTCTCGGACCAGACGGGAGAAGACCCCGCCGAGGCGGTCCTAAGGCTGATTCACGAGGAGCGCGACATCGTGTCCGCGGTCATCCACAA
Organism: Dehalococcoidia bacterium; assembly: GCA_965116315.1. Taxonomy (GTDB): domain Bacteria; phylum Chloroflexota; class Dehalococcoidia; order Lucifugimonadales; family CAJWER01. Next base: position 1,589,138 of record OZ220672.1, on the reverse strand, counting down.
CCGTAGGGAGGGCGACGTGCGCTACTTCCTCTCGCAGCCTATCGGGATGATCGGCTCCGACGGCAACGCTATCTCCCCCAAAGGCAGGCTCGCGGACACGGTCCCGCACCCGCGATTCTATGGAACCTACCCGCGCGTGCTGGGCCGCTACGTCCGCGAGCAGCCGGTGTTGACCCTCGAGGAGGCGGTCTACAAGTGCGCGGGCTTCCCGGCGCAGCGCCTGGGCCTGAAGGACCGGGCGCTGGTGAAGGAGGGGCTGGCCGCAGACCTGGTGGTGTTCGACCCGGACACCGTCATCGACAGGGCCACGTTCGAGGAGCCGCAGCAGTACCCCGAGGGAATCCCATACGTCATCGTCAACGGCGCGCCCGTCGTGTGGGAAGGCAAGAACACCGGCGCCCGGCCCGGCCGCGTCCTCCGCCGGGGAGAGTAGACACGCCAGTCCGTCACGTCTCCCGTAGGGGCGGGTTTGAAACCCGCCGTCCCAGGTGGGGCGTCGGAGTTGGCGAGTTGAGCGACCGCCCGGCCCTTGACGCCGGTCAAGCCGCCCCTTACCATTGTTGATTGTGAAAAGTGTAACTAGCGCATTGGCCTGCAAGTGTCTGTGTATATTCAATCGGGGGGCCGGGCTCCGTCCCGGGTTCCCTGCGCGTGGAGGCGTGCAGGCATAAGCGTCTAGAGAGCTTAGGAAATCAGGACCCCTCGAGTGCGACGAACCTCGAGGGGTCTTTTTTTGTGGGCGAGACTTGGCCGTACGAAGAGAACGCAGTCGGATACCGGAGCAGCCAACATGGTAGTGCAGGACAGGGTAGACACACGGTTCATCGAGCTCCAGGCCACCCTCGAGACCGCGAGCGCGCGGGACGTGATCGAGGCAGCCGTTGAGGCGTTTGGGGACCGGGTGGCGTTGTGTACGAGCTTCCAGGCCGAGGGCATGGTGATCCTGGACATAGCCTCCAGGCTCCCGTCCCAGCCTCGCGTCTTCACGATCGACACGGGCAGGCTTCCCCAGGAGACGTACGACCTGGTCGATGCCGTGCGCGACAGGTACGGCGTGGAGGTCGACGTCTATCACCCCGAAGAAGGGGACCTCACCGAGTTCGTAAGCAGGGAGGGCGTCAACCCGTTCTACCGGAGCGTGGCTCTGCGCCTCCGCTGCTGCGAGATTCGCAAGGTCAATCCTCTCAACAGGGCGCTCGCCGGGTACGACGCCTGGATCACCGGCCTGCGGCGCAGCCAGAACGAGACCCGGGCCAGCGTGGCCAAGGTCGAGCTGGACGCCGCCCATGGCGGCATGGTCAAGCTCAACCCGCTGGCGGACTGGGACTATGACAGGGTGTGGCAGTACATCCGCGACAACGACGTCCCCTACAACAAGCTGTACGACCAGGGTTACACGAGCATCGGATGCGCCCCGTGCACGCGCCCCATCGAACCCGGCGAAGACCTGAGGGCCGGCCGCTGGTGGTGGGAGAACGGAGTGCCCAGCGAGTGCGGCATCCATGCGAATGCCACGGCGGCTTCGAATGGCCGAAACGGCCACAGCAGTTAGAGAATCAACCGTGCGGCCGGTGTGCCGCAAGTGAACACGGAGGACAGAAGAGTGACAACGCTAATCGAGGAATCGACACTGATCCCGCCATATGGCGGCGAGTTGGTCGACCTGGTGGTCCCGGCGGGGCAGGCCGACGAAGTGAAGGCCCGCGCCAGCGGACTGCCGAGCATACAGCTGTCGGATCGGGCGGCCTGCGACCTGGAGCTCCTGGCGACCGGGGCCTTCTCGCCGCTGGACCGGTTCATGGGCGAGCAGGACTACCGTCGAACGGTCGAGGAGATGCGGCTTGCCGACGGCACGGTCTTCCCCATACCGGTGACCCTGCCAGTCGACGACCCGTCGTCGATAAGCCTCGACACCGACATCGCGCTGCGAGATTCCCGGAACGAGCTCCTGGCCGTCTTGACGGTGCAGGAGGCATACGAGTGGGACCTCGAGGAGGCGGCCGACCAGGTGTTCGGCACGCGGGACGTGCGGCACCCCCTGGTGTCGGAGATGCACCGCTGGGGCAGGGTGAACGTGTCGGGCCCTCTGCAGGTGCTCCAGCTTCCGCCGCACCACGACTTCACGGGCTTGCGGAAGACCCCGGCCGAGACCCGGGCCAGCCTGGCCGAATTCGGCCACTCCAACGTCGTGGCCTTCCAGACCCGCAACCCCCTTCACCGTGCCCACGAGGAGCTGACGAAGCGGGCGGCCGCCAGCGTCGACGGCGTCCTGCTGCTCCACCCGGTGGTGGGGCTCACCAAGCCCGGGGACGTGGACCACTACACGCGCGTGCGCACCTACCGGGCGCTCACCCAGAACTACTACGAGAGGGACAGGGTCCTCCTGTCGCTCCTGCCGCTCGCGATGCGGCTCGCCGGGCCGAGGGAGGCGCTGTGGCATGCCATCATACGCCGCAACTACGGCGCGAACCACTTCATCGTCGGCCGGGACCACGCCAGCCCGGGGGTGGACTCGGCAGGCAACCCGTTCTACGGCCCGTATGACGCCCAGGAGATCGTCGATAGGTTCAGCGGTGAGACGGGCGTCAGGACGGTGACCTTCCACGAGATGGTGTACGTCCCCGACGACGACCGGTACGAGGAGGTCACGGCCCTGCCCGAGGGCGCGCAGACGGCCTCCATCTCGGGTACGCAGGTCCGCGAGGAGTACCTGGGCGAGGGGCGGGCCCTTCCCGAGTGGTTCACAAGGCCCGAGGTCGCCGACATCCTGGGCGAGAGCTACCCGCCGCGGCACCGGCAGGGCGTGTGCATCTGGTTCACAGGGCTCAGCGGCTCCGGCAAGTCCACCACGGCCGAGGTGCTGACCGACCTGCTGATGGAGCACGGGCGCCAGGTGACGGTCCTGGACGGGGACGTGGTTCGCACGCATCTCTCCAAGGGCCTCGGCTTCTCCAGGGAGGACAGGGACACCAACATTCTGCGGATAGGGTTCGTCGCCGCCGAGATAGTCCGGCACGGCGGGGTGGCGATATGCGCCGCTGTTAGTCCCTACAGCGCCGCGAGGAACGAGGTGCGCGCCATGGTGGGCTCCGAGCATTTCATCGAGGTGTTCGTCGATACGCCCCTCGAGGTCTGCGAAGAGCGCGACTCGAAGGGCATGTACGCGATGGCGCGACGCGGCGAGATCACCGGCTTCACGGGCATCGACGATCCGTACGAGGCCCCGGAGAATCCTGAGATTACGCTGAACACCGTTCGGCAGTCGGCTCGGGAGAACGCCGACCTGGTACTGGACTACATCGCCGCGAAGCGCTTTGTGCGGTCCCCCGCTGACGAGCCGGCTTCGAGCAACGGCTCCGCCGCGCATTAGCGGCACACTCCTGCCACAACGCCGCCCGGCGGGCGGACACGCGGGTCCGCCCCTACGTCACCACGACTCTATAAGTCTGCTGCGACTCCACGGGATGTTGACACCGGGCGCGTGCATGGGTAGATTGCGGCTTGAGGCAAAGGGGGTAACGACATGAAATTCGCCAGGTTCGAGGCCGATGGGGAGATAGCCTACGGGATAGTCGAGGGGGACGCGGTCAACCAGATAAGCGCCGCGCCGTTTGAGGAGTACGAGACCGTCGGCCCGGTGCGCGCCGTTTCGGACGTGAAGCTGCTTGCGCCGGTCTCGCCGTATATCGTCTTCTTCATGGGCGGCAACTACATGGACCACCTGGCGGGCGGGGAGCCCCCCGCGTACCCGCAGGTCTACACGAAGACTCCGAACTCGATCATAGGGCCGGGGGACACCATCGTGGTGCCGGGCCGTGCCGGGAGCGTGCAGGAGGAGGCCGAGCTGGTGGCGATCATCGGCAAGCCCTGCCGGTACGTGTCGGAGGCCGACGCCCTGGACTACGTTTTCGGGTACACGTGCGGCAACGACGTGAGCGCCCGGGACTGGCAGGCCAGCGATCCGACGTTCTGGAGGGCCAAGGCGTCGGACACCTTCTCGCCTATCGGTCCCTACATCGTGACCGACCTGGACCCCACCGAGCTGGAGATATTCGCCAGGGTCAACGGCGAGCAGGTCCAGCACTGCCTGACGTCGAACATGGTGCACGATACGGCGGCCTGCATCAGCTACATCAGCCAGTCAGTCACGCTGGGGCCGGGCGACATCATCTACACGGGCACAGGCGGGACGCAGGTCGACCTTCACGAGGGCGACGTGGTGGACATCGAGATTCCCGAGATCGGCGTGCTCACCAATCCGGTGACGGTGGAGTAACAGGAAGGGAGAATCATCCTCACCTCAGTCTTCCGTCGAGGGAGAGGATGGGGGAGGGACTGGAGGACATGCGATGGCTCCGAACTATCTCGTCTACGTGGGGACGTACACGCGCCGGGACAGCGAGGGAATCTACGTCTACTCGATGGACGGGAAGACGGGTGAGCTGACGTATTCGAGCAAGACGACCGGGCTGGAGGACCCATCGTTCCTCACGGTGGACCCAGGCCAGCGTTACCTCTACTGCATATCGGAGATCAGCGAGTACGAGGGGGAGGCCACGGGCATCGTCGCGGCCTATTCCATAGCCCGGCCGACGGGCGAGCTCAGCCTCATCGGGACGCGGAAGACCGGGGGCACGATCCCGTGTCACGTCCAGGTCGACAACGCGGCCCGCTTCCTCGTCCTGGCGAACTACGGCTCGGGCAGCGTGACCTCATTCCCAATACTGGACGATGGCGGCCTGGGCGAGCCGGTGAGCTTCATCCAGCACGAGGGGTCCAGCGTGAACCCTCAGCGTCAGCAGGGGCCCCACGCCCACTCGATCAATCTCGACGCCGCGAACCGGTTCGCCTTTGCGCCGGACCTCGGCACCGACTACGTTGTGGCCTACCGGTTCGAGGCTGACAGCGGGCGGCTCGTGCCCAACGACGCGGCGTCCGTGGTTGCGGCCCCGGGCGCAGGCCCCCGCCACTTCGACTTCCACCCGAACGGCCGGTTCGCGTACGCCATCAACGAGCTCGACTCTACTGTCACGGCCTACGACTACGATGCGGATGCCGGCACGCTTGCGCCAATTCACACGGTGTCGACGCTGCCGGACGGCTTCGATGGTGAGACCACCTGCGCCGACGTCCACGTGTCGCCTGACGGGCGGTACCTGTACGGCTCGAACCGGGGTCACGACAGCATCGCCCGCTTCTCAGTCGACCAGGAGACGGGCCGCCTCACGCCGACCGGCCACACGTCCACGCAGGGCGAGACCCCGCGCAACTTCGGCATAGACCCGACGGGCGAATTCCTCCTGGCCGCCAACCAGGATACCGACACGATCGTCACTTTCCGGGTCGATCCCGACTCGGGGGACCTGGAGCAGGCGTGCCCCGCGGCCGACGTCCGGATGCCCACCTGCGTCAAGTTCGTGAATTTCGCATAATGAACCATGACCTTGGAGCAGGGTAGGGATGCCTTAAGGCGCATCTTCGCCCTTCGGATCTTCACCCGCCGCAACTTCGGGGTCGCGTTCCTCTTCATACTGTTCGCCTGGCTGACGCCGGATGCGTTCAACCCGTCGCCGGGAGTAGAGGCAGGGCTCGAGTACAGGTTCTCGGTCTTCAGGTGGGAGGTGTCGAAGCTCCCGGCGAAGTGGGTGAACATCGCCCACGGTTTCGCCAGGGGCCGGCGCCTCGACCGCGCGCAGAGGCTGGAGGTCGTCGACGAGTACATGGAGGCGACGCGCCTCGCCTGGCGGCAGGAGAGAAGGCTAGAGGGCATACAGGCAAGCGTCGGAGGCGCGGATGCGGGCGGGGGGAGCGAGCGGCTGGAAGCGGCCCGCGCCCATCTCAGGGAGCATACGACCAGCCGCGACAGCCTCAGGCCCCTGGCAGAGGAGATTGTCGAGGCGGAGCTGGATGCCGTGCTCACCGATGCCGGACTCGGCTCCAGGTTCGGGCTCCTGTTTCCGCCCGTAGACCTGAGCTTCGAAGAGCCGCCGACCATCCTCAATCTATCCCGCCGTGACCACATCGAGGTCGTGGAGCAGGTGCTGATGGCCCCCGATCTGCCCCCCCTGGAGCGGGACAGGATAGAGCGCGAGCTCCTCGATGAGCACGACCTGTCGGCCCTGGTGGACAATATCGTCGGCCTCTCCACATACCCCACGATCGTGTCCGACCAGGCGACGCTGCGGTCGGTCCTGCGGACGTCGGCCCACGAGTGGCTCCACGCCTACCTCTTCTTCAGGCCGCTGGGCTGGAACTGGTGGGTGTCGCCTGAGATGTTCAGCGTGAACGAGACCGTGGCTGAGCTTGCGGGCAATGAGCTGGGCGACGCCGTATTCGAGCGGATGGGGGGCGATCTGACGATTGCGGCCAGCCGCTATCTGCCCCGCCACGAGCGCGACCCCTTCTTCACCCAGGAGATGCGGGAGACCCGCCGCACCGTCGACGAGATGCTCGCCGAGGGCAGGGTGGAGGAGGCCGAGGAGTACATGAAGCAACGGTGGTGGCGGCTGCGCCTGGGCGGGTACTGGCTGCGCAAGCTCAACCAGGCCTACCTCGCTTTTAGAGGGCGTTATGCGCAGGGGCCGTCATCGGTGAGTCCCATTGGGCCGCAGGTCCGGGCGCTGAGGGCCGCCCACCCGGACATCGCATCGTTCATCAAGACCGTGGAGCAGGTGTCGAGCTACGAGGAGTTCCTCGATTTGCTGGAGCGCATGGGGATAGACCCAGACGTCGAGTAACGGTGCTGTTCCCCCTCGGGAGACCCTTGTATACCCGTCTTGCCGGCGAATGCCGGATTCCTGCTTCAGGAACCGTCCTCCATTCAGCGGGCGGACACTTGGGTCCGCCCCTACCGACGGGGTTCTACGTGTCACACGTTGACACGACAGGCCATCCCCGATAATCTCCCATCCGGCATGGACGCTTCAAGCATCAACAAGGTCGGAATTGTCGGCGCGGGCCTGATGGGCCACGGCATTGCGTTGCAGTTCGCCCTTCGGGGACTCGACGTCATGCTGAACGACCTGGACCAGAGGACGCTCGACGACGCGCTGTCCAACGTGAGTATCAACCTGGGCGTGCTGCGCGGCCTGGGGCTGGCAAGCGAGGAGGACGAGCAGGCCGTGCCCGCCAGGATTCACACGAGCACGTCCCTGGAAGGGAGCATGGCTGAGGTCGACTTTGTCGTCGAGGCCGTGTTCGAGGACATGCCGCTGAAGCTGAGTGTGTTCGAGGCGCTGGACAAGGCCTGCCCGGAGCACACGGTCCTCACCAGCAACACGTCGTCGTTCATGACGAGCCAGCTCGCCCCGGCCACGAAGCGCCCGGACAAGGTGCTGGTCGCGAACTGGTGGAACCCGCCGTACCTGCTGCCGCTCATCGAGGTGGTGAGGGGGCCCGAGACGTCCGACGAGGCGCTGGCCGTCACCACAGGCATCTTCGAAAGGATCGGCAAGAAGCCGGTCGTGCTGCAGAAGGAGTCGCTGGGATTCATCGGCAACCGGCTGCAGTTCGCGCTCCTGCGGGAGGCGCTGTCTATCGTGGCCGCGGGCATCGCCAGCCCGGAGGACGTGGACACGGTGGTGACAAGCAGCTTCGGGCGCAGGCTCGCAGTTGCGGGGCCTCTGGAGGTGTTCGACCTCGCGGGCTGGGACACCATATCGCACATCATCGACCAGCTATTCCCCGTGATCGAGTCGTCGGGGGAGTCGCCTGCGATTATCGAGGAGATGGTCGAGCGCGGCGAGCTCGGGGTGAAGTCCGGCAGGGGCTTCTACGAGTGGGACGACGAGGCCGTATCGGCTCTCAGGCAGCGGGTCGGCGAGACGCTCGCGGCCATCGACCGGCTCTCGCAGGGAAAGTAGCGTGAGCTCCAAGGGAGACGCAAATGATTGAACGGCTGCACCACACCGGCTTCGTCGTGCGCGACCTGGACAAGGCCGTGGAGTTCTACTGCGGCGTCATCGGGCTGGAGGTCCAGCGCCGATACGAGCGGACCGGCGCCGGCATCGACCAGGTCGTCGGATACGACAACGCACATCTCAAGATAGCGCTGCTCGGAGCGCCGGGCGGCGAGCACGTGTTCGAGTTGATCCAGTACCTGGATCCACCGCCCGGCGAGCGACCGACCGAGGAGCGCAGCGTCCTGGGCGGGAGCCACCTGTGCTTTCTCGTGGACGACATCGGGGCCGCATTCGACAGGGTTGCCCAGAGCGACGCCCGTACGATGAACCGGCCCGCGGACGTGGCCCCGGGCCGGACCGCATGCTACCTGCAGGACCCTGACGGCAACTGGATCGAGCTGATACAGCTGCGGGAAGAATGATTCGCCTGGCGCTCATAGGCTGTGGCAACGCGGCATCCTACGCCGCCGTCTCCTCGCGCCTGGATGGGGCGGCCATCACCGCAACGGCTGACGCCGATCCTGTTGCTGCGATAGCTGCCCAGGTCACGCTCGGGGCTTCGGCATCGGGACCCTCGCTGGGCGGACTGCTGGCCGATCACGCGGACTCGTTCGACGCTGTTGTTGTGGACGAGCCGGCGCACTCGCGCGGACGGATTGCTGTCACTGCGGCGGAGGCGGGCAAGCACGTGCTGGTCGAGACGCCCATGGCATTGTCCCTGGAGGAGTCCGACGCGGTCGTGGACGCCGCCGAAAAGTCCGGCGTTCGCCTGATGGCGGGAAACTTGGTCCGCTTTGCCCCGGCGGGCGCGACGGTGAGGGAGGCGCTGGACTCGGGCGAGCTTGGCGAGCCGGGGCTGCTGCGCATTCACCGCTGGGAGTCCCTCGACACGGGAAGCTGGCCCGCTCTCGACCAGGAGCAGGGGAGCGTGGTGGTGCGGAGCCTGTCCGCCGAGATCGACCTGGCGATCTGGCTCTTCGGCGGCCTGCCCACGGAGGTCTACGCCACCGGGCGGCGGGTCTCGCATGGTGGAACCGATCAGCCGGACTACGTGCAGGTGCACCTGGGCTTCGAAGGGGACGGGATGTCGGTCATCGACTACTCGGCCAGCCTTCCAGGGGGGCCGGGGTACCACTTCCTGTCGATGATCGGCTCGAAGGGAGCGGCGTACGCGGACGATCACCACAACGTCAACCTGGTGTACGGGGACGGCGGCACACGGGCCCTTGGTCCTGGTGGCGGCGTCGGTCACATCCTGGCCCAGCTACGGGAGTTCGTAGACGCGATCCGCGACGGCCGGGATCCATCCGCGACCGGGGTCGATGGGCGGAGCGCTATTCTCGTCGCCGAGGCGGCGGCGGAGTCGATGTGCAGCGGCAGGACCGCGAGGCTTGCTGGAGGCGAGTATGGGCTCGACTGACCCCGCGGTGTTCAGGTTCGCGGCCCTCAGCGCGGTGAAGCACGAGTATGTGCCTCTGGGCGTCGCCGCGCACCCGCGATTCGAGCCCGTGGTTGTCGCCGAAGACGCCGACCAGGGCGAGTGGGCGCACGAACGCAACGCGCAGCTAGCGCGGGACCTCGGCGTGCCGTACATCCGCGACGTCGGGAAGGCGCTCAGCGACTACGGCGCGCAGGTGGCGGTCATCAGCTCGCAGGCCGAGCGGCACTGCGACCTGGCGGTGCGTGCGGCTGACGCGGGCCTCCACGTCATCCAGGACAAGCCGATGTCCACGAGCGTGGCGGAGTGCGACCGGGCGGTCGAGGCCGTGGAGCGCAACGGCGTGAAGTTCATGATGTGGAGCCGCAACTTCATGCCGTCGCTCGTCCAGACGCGGGAGGCCATCGAGAGCGGGGAGATCGGGCTTCCTCACGCCATCCACGTCGACTTCTACTTTGCTTCAGACGCCGGCCCGCCCAAGGGCTCGCGGAAGCCGGAGGATCCGCCGATCGACTGGTACGAGTACCAGAAGCAGGCCCATGCCACCGGGCGCGACGGCGGTGTAGGGTCGGAGCCGATGGGCGAGCTGAAGATCGAGGGGATATACCCCCTGGCGTACATTCGCATGCTGATCGGCGCAGAGGTTGAGCGGGTATTCGCGCGGACCGCCTCTCATTTCCACCAGGTCAACGTCGACAACGGCGTGGAGGACCTGGCGTCGGTGACGCTGGAGATGGAGCGTGGAATCGCCGGGTCGCTAACAATCGGGCGGATCGGTCGCGGCGGCCACACGGACGGCGCCATGATCAAGGTCTCGGTGCTAGGCTCGAAGGGCGCGCTGGTCGTGAACGAGTCGCGCCCGGAGGTTGCGGTCTATCACCGCGATCAGGTGAAGGGGCCGTACAACCGGCGGGTTGCCAACGAAGGCGACTTCCTCATGGTGGAGAGCTTCGCTCGCGCGATAGACGCGGGCGGCCCGACCCCGCTGGACGCGCGGGCCGGGCGTGCAATTGCCGCCACGGTCGAGGCCGCAATCGAGTCCGGACGCACCGGCAACCCCGTAGCCGTGGGGTAGGGCCTACGAAAACCGTACCGCTACCTGCGTGATGGTATAATCGAGCCATGGTTGCGCAAGCCGAAAGGCCCGATCCTGAGTCACTGGTAGCCCGAATCATAGAGGAGCTTCAGGAGAACCCTGAGGCCCAGACCCTGTTGCTTCGTGCGCTGCTCACCAACGAGTTTCTCGGCATGCCTGCGCGCTTGGAGCGGGTGGAGGCTGACGTTGCCGAGATGAAGATAGACATTGCGGCGCTGAAGGCTGACGTAAGGGGATTGAGGACGGATGTGGAGGGATTGAAGACGGACGTGGCGGGGTTGAAGGCGGATCTGGCGGTCCTGAAGGGAGACGGCCTAGAGGCTAAGGCGTTCAGGCAGGTCCGCTCACTCGTTAGCAAGAAGTTCGACCTGCGCAGATCGCAGGTAGTGCACAGCACCTTGCAGGAAACCAGCCGGCAGCTCTTCGAGCCTGTTGAGACGGCGCTCGATAGCGGCGTCATCTCCGACGAGCAGGAATCCAGAATCCAGGCAACCGACATCATTTTTCGTGCGCAGCGGAAGATGGACCGTTCTCCTGTATGGGTGGCAATAGAAGTGTCCAACGACATCAGCCAGAGCGACATAGAGCGTGCGCGGGAGTCGGCCGAGGCGTTGAGGGCGGTGTTCCAGCAGGACGTGATGGGCGTCGTCGCTGGCTACGGCATCCGCCCCGAGGACGAAGAGCGAGCTACTAAAGCCAACGTCCACGTACTGCTTATCTGACGAAGCAGCTAGGAGAACTGAATGATCAATCGAGACCGGCTGGTCGGTACGTTCATCGATCTGGCCAGGATAGACAGCCCGTCGCACCATGAGGACGAGATCGCCGAGGACCTGGTCAAGCGCCTCAAGGCGCTCAGGCTCGACGTGCACACCGACAGCTACGGCAACATCATAGCCGGCGACGGCGGCGAGAACCCGCTGCTCCTGTCCGCCCACATGGACACGGTGGAGCCGGGGAGGGGCGTCAAGCCATCGATCGTTGGGGACAGGATCGTGTCGGACGGAACGACGATCCTCGGGGGCGACTGCAAGGCCGGAGTCTCGGCGATACTCGAAGGACTGGCGTCGATCCGGGAAGACGGCGGCGACCACGCTCCCATCGAGCTGTGCTTCACGAGAGCAGAGGAGCCGGGCCTGCTCGGCGCCCGCAACCTGGACTACTCGATGATCTCGGCGAAGGACTCCATCGTATTCGACGGCGAGGGGCCGCCCAGCCGCATCACCAACGCGGCGCCGACGTACATAGGCTTCAGGTTCGCCATCGAGGGCCGTGCGGCCCACGCCGGGGTGGAGCCTGAGAAGGGACTCTCGGCGATCCGCATTGCTTCGGAGATGATCACCAGGCTGCCCCAGGGCAGGCTCGATGGCGACACGACATTCAACGTGGGTACCATCGAGGGCGGCTCCGTGAGGAATGCCGTGCCAGCGAGTGCCACGGTGGTCGGCGAGTTCCGGAGCCTGAACATCGAGGCGATCGACGACATCCACCAGCAAATCGACGGGGTGCTCGATAAGGTGAGGGGTATGTTCCCCGAAGCCGCCATCGACGCAGACTACGTGACGGAGTTCGAGCACTACAGGATCACCGACGACAACCCCCTCATGGTGCGGATACAGGGCGCCATCCGGGGGCTTGGCATGGAGCCGACGATGAAGCCCACGGGCGGCGGGTCCGACGGCAACATCTTCAACCAGAACGGCATCAACGCGGTCGTGGTGGGCATGGCCGACCACAACATGCACACGGTGGATGAGTACGTGACGATCCCCGACCTCGTGGATGCGGCCCACCTCTGTGAGGCCATGCTGAGGAAGGCCTAGACTCCCGGAGGCAGGCCGACATGAGCAACTCGCAGCGGGGCCGGGTACGGCTGGCCATCGTCGGGTGCGGGACTATTTCCCAGCTCAATGCGCCGGGCTACCTGAAGCATGAGAAGTGCGACGTCGTTGCCCTCTGCGACCCCGTGCGCGAGCGCGCCGAAGGCAAGGCGGCCGAGTGGGGTATCGCGCCGAAGATATACACGCGCTACGAGCAGGTCCTCGAAGACGCTGACATCGACGCCGTCGAGCTTCTGACACCGACTCATCTGCACGCAGAGCAGTCGATTACCGCTCTCGCGGCCGGCAAGCACGTCTCCTGCCAGAAGCCGGTCGCGGCGACAGTCGAGGAGGCCGACAGGGTTGCCGAGGCCGCCGCCCGCGCCGACACCTGCTTCAGGGTGACGGAGAACTTCATCTACTACCCGCCGCTCGTCAAGGCCAAGGAGCTCCTGGACAGCGGGGCGATAGGCGAGCCCTCGATAGTGCGGATGCGCGTCCTGCTGACGAGTTTCGAGAGCGACTCCGAATCGTTCAGGATCGGGCACGATGCCCTCTCCTGGCGCAGGGACGCCGCGCTCAACCCGGGCGGCCTGCTTTACGACGAGGGTGTGCACAAGTACGCGACCGCCATGTGGTGGGTAGGGGAGCCCGAAAGGGTGTCGGCCATGGTCACGAGGACAGACGACTTCATGATCGAGGCGCCGAGCGTTATCACCTGGAAGTTCAGGGGCTCCGATTGCCTGGGGGTGTTCGAGTCCGCGTCCGCTCCCGAGATGAACATCAGGGCGCCGTACTACCCCATCGACGACTTCTTCGAGATACAGGGCTCCGCCGGCACGATCTGGGTGACGCGGTGCAGCGGCGAGATGCTGGACCTGCCTCCCGTGATGCTTCACAAGGGCTCGGAGTCGGTCAGCTACCAGGTGCCGATGGACTGGCTGACCGGCTTCGACGGCGCCGCCCGCGACTTCATCGACGGCATCATCGAGGGACGGCAGCCGATGATGGACGCGAGCATGGCCAAGAAGGTCCTGCAGGCCGCGCTCGCCGCCTACCGGTCGTCGGACACGCAGCGGCCAGTCGATCCGAGTACGGTCACCTGAGCCATGCAGGTCGAGCTGGCATACGGCCGCACAGGGCTGACCATCGAGGTACCGGACCGGCAGACCACCGTCGTGGAGCCGACCTACATGCCGGGTCTGCCGGATGTGGAAGCTGCGCTCGTCAACGCCCTGCGCAACCCCGTGGGGTCCGACACCCTCCGCAAGATGGTCGAGCCGGGCCATACCGTCGCCATCTCGGTGTGCGACATCACGCGGCCCATGCCCTCGGCCACGGTCCTGCCGGTGTTGCTGGGCGAGCTTGGGCATGTTCCCAAGGACCAGGTGACGATACTGGTTGCGACCGGCACTCACCGGGCGAACACGCGTGAAGAGCTGGAGGAGATGCTGGGGGCGGACGTGGTGCGCGACTACCGCGTGGTCAACCACTCGTCCTTCGATGAGGAGGGGTTGACGCACCTTGGGAGCACGGCTGCCGGCTTCCCGATTTGGCTCAACTCTCACTGGGTGGACGCCGACATACGCATCACGACGGGGTTCGTGGAGCCGCACTTCTTCGCGGGGTTCAGCGGCGGTCCGAAGATGGTAGCGCCAGGTCTGGCCGGGTTCGACACCATCATGGCCCTGCACAGCGCGCCGTTGATCGCCAACCCGAAGGCGACCTGGGCGGTCACGGAGGGCAACCCCATCCACGACTCGATACGCGAGATAGCGGCGCTCACCGGAGTCCACTTCAGCCTCGACGTGACCATCAACCGCGACCACGAGATCACGAGTGCATACGCGGGAGATCTGTTTGCCGTGCACCGCGCCGCCTGCGATGGAGCGCGTCGGAACGCCATGCGGCCGGTGCCCCAGCCCTACGACATGGTCATTACCACCAACAGCGGCTATCCGCTGGACCTGAACCTCTACCAGGCGGTGAAGGGGATGTCAGCCGCCGCGCTGGTGGCCAGGGAGGGCGGCACGATAATCTGCGCCGCCGAGTGCTTGGACGGCATTCCCGATCATGGCGAGTATGGCAGGATGCTCACGTCGCGGGACTCGCCGGAGGAGCTGATGGAGATGATCGACTCCTGGGAGGAAGGGCACCACGACCAGTGGCAGGTGCAGATCCAGTCGCAGCTGCTCTTGAAGCACGAGATCTACCTGAAGTCGGGCTACCTGTCCGCCGACCAAGTCCGTGGAGCGCACTTACGGCCGGCCGAGGACATCCAGGCGGTCATCGAGGAGTCGCTGGGCCGCCACGGCGGGGACGAAGCCAGTATGTGCGTGCTGCCCCAGGGCCCGCAGACCATTCCGTACGTCGAGGCCTGAGCGCCCTGTAGGCGCGTAACGCATACAACCCAGCTGTCCGTTGCTCGCGCAAAGGACTCGCTGGGTTGTCTACTTGAGTGAACACCACAGCCCCGAGCCAAGCGGCGGCGGGACTGCGGCTAGAGGAGGAGGCTCCTCCCTCTACTGGACCTCGACGGTGGCGCCGGCTTCCTCGAGGATCTTCTTGGCCTCTTCGGCCTCGTCCTTGCCGATGGACTCCTTGATGGGTGCAGGGGCGCCTTCGACAACGTCCTTGGCCTCCTTGAGGCCGAGGGTGGTGATGGACCGCACCGCCTTGATGACGTTGATCTTGTTGGCGCCAAAGTCCTTGAGGATGACGTTGAACTCTGTCTGCTCCTCTTCCTCCTGGGCTGCCTCTTCAGCAGCGGCCGGGGCTGCGGCGACCGCAACCGGGGCAGCCGCGCTGACGCCGAAGGCATCCTCGAGCTCCTTGACGAGCTCGGCAAGCTCGAGAACCGACATCTCCTTGATCGCGTCCAGTACCTCTTCCTTCGTGGTCATTTCGCTGCTCCTTATGAGTTAGTCTAGTCCTGCGGTGGGAAGAGGGCGGGTTTGAAACCCGCCCCTACGTCTTTTCCTATTGCGGGTAGTACAAGCCGTCCCTACGTTACCCCTCTTCGTTCGCCGCCGTGTCGATCTTGCGCTGGAGCACCCTGGCCAGGGAGGCGACGGGCGCGTCGAGCACGTAGGCCAGGCTGGTGACGGGGGCCATGAGCTGGCCCATGAGGCGGGCTATCAGCTCGTCCTTGGACGGAACGTCGGCAAGCCTTTCGACCTCGGAGGCCGACAGCACCTGCTCTCCCAGGAGCCCTCCCCTTATCGTCATGGTGGACCGGCTGCTGCGGATGAACTCGCGCAGGGCCTTGGCCGGGGCGACCGGGTCGTCGGGGCTGAAAGCGATGCCCGTGGGGCCCTCGACGATCTCCTTCATTCCCGGCTTGCCGGCTGCGTCCGCAGCCAGGTGGGTCAGCGTGTTCTTGACGACGCGGAAACCCACACCGTTGCCGCGGAGCGACCGCCGGAGGTCGGTCATCGACTGGACGGACAGGCCGGTGTAGTCGGTGCTGACCACGGCCGTGCTACTCTCAAGCAGCTCGCGTATCGACTCTACCTGTGCTCTCTTCGCTTCTGTTGGCACTTCTTGCTCCGCAAAAAAAATCCCCGAGCCCGCAGACCCAGGGAACAGCAAGGCGTTCTACGCCTTCACGATCCTGTTGCCTCGGCGGGCTGGTGTCTTCGTCCGTCTTTACGACGGAGCCCGCTGTCTGCGGCCGGCGCGGGTCTCAGGACCCGCACCGCATCTATTCTACTGTGAGTGCGCTCGTGCTGGCAACGTTGAGCTTCACGCTCGGTCCCATCGTGCTGGTGAGGTAGGCGGAGCGAATGAGTTGCCCCTTCACCCCGCCGGGCCTTGCACGGACAATGCTGTTGACGAGTGTTGCCATGTTCTCGACAAGCATGGATTCCTCGAAGCTGGCGCGCCCTATCGGCAGGTGCATCAGGGCGGTCCTGTCGAGGCGGTATTCGACCCGCCCCTTCTTCGCTTCGTCAATTGCCCTGGGGACGTCCTCGGCGGGCACCACGGTACCGGTCCTGGGGTTGGGCATCAGCCCCCTGCGGCCCAGGATGCGTCCGAGGCGGCCTACCTTGCCCATCATGTCGGGCGTGGCGATGGATACGTCGAAGTCGACCCACCCGTCCTGTATCTGGGCGATGATGTCGTCGTTGCCCGCGAAGTCGGCCCCCGCCTCCAGCGCGGCGGATACGGTCTCGCCCTGGGCGAACACGAGCACCCTGACCGGCTTGCCGACGCCGTGAGGAAGCACGGCGATGCCCCGGATCTGCTGGTCGGCGTGCCTGGGGTCTGCACCCGTGCGCAGGTGGAGCTCCACCGTCTCGTCGAACCCTGCGGTGGCCGTCTGCTTCACCAGGGACACGGCCTCTTCCGGCTCATATTCGCGGCCCTCTTCCAGCAGGGCCATCGCCTGTTCGAATCTCTTGCCTCGACTTGCCATGAATCAGTCCTCGAACGGGGCTATGCGTTACGGTCCACCGTGAGGCCCATGCTTCTCGCCGTGCCTTCGACGATTCTCATTGCGCCCTCGATGTCCGTGGCGTTAAGGTCCTTCATCTTCAGCTCGGCGATCTCCTTCACCTTGGAAGCGGGCACCGAGCCCACTTTTTCGGCGTGCGGCTCGCTGCTCCCCTTCTCTACGCCCGCGGCTTTCTTGAGCAGCGAGCCGGCCGGAGGTGTGCGAAGCTCGAAGGAGAATGACCGGTCCTCGTATATCGTCAGCGCGACGGGCACGATGTTGCCCGCCTGGGACGCGGTCCGCTCGTTGTACTCCTTGACGAAGCCCATAATGTTGACCCCGTGGGGTCCCAGGGCCGTTCCGACGGGAGGTGCCGGCGTCGCCTTGCCGGCCTCGATCTGGAGCTTGATGACGGTCCTGACTTTCTTGGCCAACTAGCCCTCCTTCTCTACCTGCAGGAAGTCGAGCTCGACTGGCGTCTCTCTTCCGAAGAACGACACGAGTATCTTCACCTTTGCGCGGTCGGGATAGACCTCGTCGACCACGCCCATGAAGTCCACGAAGGGGCCGTCGGTAATCCGCACGGACTGGCCCTTCTCCAGTCCCACGCTCACCCTGGGCTGCGGCGAGGACATGAGGCTCAGTATCCTCTCGACCTCTTCGTCCTCGAGGGGGACCGGCTTGGGCCGCTGGTCGTTCTCGTCCTCGGCGGACACGAAGCCGGTGACGCCGGGCGTGTTCCGCACGACATACCAGCTCTCGTCGTCCATCTTCATGCTGACCAGTATGTAGCCGGGGAAGACCCTGTTCCGCCTGGGCTTCTTCCGGCCGTCCTTGATCTCGACCTCTTCCTCGGTGGGCACCACCACCTCGAAGATCTTGTCCTTTACCTCCATCGTCTCGATGCGGAGGTCCAGGTTCTTCTTGACACGCTCCTCCTGACTGGAGTACGTGTGGACGATGTACCAGCGGGTCTCTATGTCTGTAACGGAAGCCATGATCAGCGGAGTACGACCTCGAATATACGTGTGAAACCGAGGTCCACCAGCCCGAGGAATGCGCCCACGGCCCCGGCTACGACGATCACCATGATCGACAGCCGGATGGTCTCCTCGCGCGTCGGCCAGGTAACCCGCCGCAGCTCGGCGATGGTCTCGCCGATGAAGCGGATGCTGAATACGCGGCGACCAGCCTCGTTGACCACCGCTTGCTACCGGACCTCTCGGTGGAGCTTGTGAGTCCTGCAGCGAGGGCAGTACTTCTTGAGCTCCAGCCTGTTGGGGTCGTTTCGCCGGTTCTTGGACGTGTGGTAGGTCCTCTCGCGGCAGTCGGTGCAGCCGAGATTGATGAGGACCCTGCTATCGCCCTTCCTGGCCATGTTTCACGCCCCTCGAGCTATGAGACCACTTCCGTGATGACGCCGGAACCGACAGTCCGTCCGCCCTCTCTCACGGCGAACCTGAGCTGCTCGTCCAGCGCGACGGGCATGATCAGCTTGATGTCCATCTCGATGTTGTCGCCCGGCATGACCATCTCCACGCCGTCGGGGAGCTTGATCTCGCCCGTGACGTCCGTGGTGCGGATGTAGAACTGGGGCTTGTATCCGGTGAAGAAAGGCGTGTGGCGGCCCCCCTCTTCCTTGGTCAGCACGTACACCTGTGCCTTGGCGTCGGTGTGGGGCGTGATGCTGCCCGGGGCGGCGAGCACCTGTCCACGCTCGATGCCATCGCGCTCGATGCCGCGCAGGAGCACTCCGACCGCGTCGCCGGGCTCGCCCTCTTCCAGGGTCTTGTGGAACATCTCCACTCCCGTGACGACGGTCTGGTGCGTGTCCTTGATGCCCACGATCTCGATCTGGTCGCCCACGTGGACGATGCCCTTCTCGACCCGGCCGGTGACCACGGTGCCGCGGCCCTTGATGCCGAACACGTCCTCGACGGGCATGAGGAACGGCTGGTCGCGCGGGCGCTCGGGCACGGGTATGTACTCGTCGACCGCGTCCATCAGCTCCCAGATGCCCTTGCCCCACTCGGAATCCCTGGACGAGTCCTCGGACTCCAGCGCGTTGAGGGCGCTGACGCGGACGATTGGAATGTCGTCGCCGGGGAATCCGTACTCCGTGAGCAGCTCGCGCAGCTCCAGCTCGACGAGCTCGAGGAGCTCCTCGTCATCCATGGCGTCGACCTTGTTCAGGGCGACCACCATCGCGGGTACCTCCACCTGGCGGGCCAGGAGGATGTGCTCGCGCGTCTGGGGCATCGGGCCGTCCGGTGCGCTGACCACCAGGATTGCGCCGTCCATCTGGGCGGCGCCCGTGATCATGTTCTTGATGTAGTCGGCGTGGCCGGGGCAGTCCACGTGTGCGTAGTGGCGTCCCTCGGTCTGGTACTCCACGTGCTGGATGGCGATGGTGACGCCTCGCTCCTTCTCCTCCGGCGCGTTGTCGATGCTGTCGAAGGGCCGGAAGTCGGCCATACCCGCGGATGCCAGGGTCTTGGTGATCGCGGCCGTAAGGGTCGTCTTGCCGTGGTCCACGTGACCGATGGTGCCGACGTTTACATGGGGCTTATCTCGTACGAACTTCTCCTTCGCCATTCTCGCTCCTCAGTTTTTAGTTTCCTTGCGAAAGCCCTCAAGCAGACTCGAACTGCTGACCTCGTTCTTACCAAGAACGCGCTCTACCGCCTGAGCTATGAGGGCATTTCAAGCCTTGCTTCCGGGCCTTTTTCCTTTGGTGGAGGGAGTAGGATTCGAACCTACGTAGCCCTTCCGGGCGCCAGATTTACAGTCTGGTGGATTTAACCACTCTCCCATCCCTCCTCGTACCAACAATTCAGTGTAGCACAAGCCCTTTCGCCATTCCAAGCCGCGCACCCCTCGTCTCTCCGGAGGTCCAGGGGGCTGTGCGCCGGTCCCGACAGTGAGAAAAGCCCCAGAGGGGACTCGAACCCACTAACCTGCCGATTACAAATCGGCTGCGCTGCCTGTTGCGCCACTGGGGCATGGGCCTCGGCAAACACAAAACACGGCTACGCGCCGGAAGTCCAGCAGTAGCCTAGTCCTGAGTATAGCCGAGACGGGCGCCCCAGGTCAATGAGTTATGCGTTGATCGTAGGGGAGAGCCCCCATCCCTTCGACTGGGCTCAGGACAGGCTCAATCTTCCCCCTCGGGAGGAAGAGGCCGAGCCGCCTCGGCGGCGGGGGGTCCCAGTGACGTGGCGTAGCCGATCAGCTTGTGGGCCAGCTTCGCTGCGGTGAAGGCGCAGGCCTCCGGGCCCTCGCCCGGGCTCAGCTCGACGATGTCGAACCCGACGATCCGCCTGCGCTCGGCGACGTACCTCAGGAGCGTGGTGACCGCGCGCCAGGACATGCCGCCGGGCTCCGGCGTGCCCACGGCGGACATAATGGCCGGGTCGAGGGCGTCCAGGTCGATGCTGACGTAGACCGTACCGGAGAGGCGGTCCGCGACCTCCGGCAGGACTTCGCCGACGTCCGCATCCTCGTGGGGCCAGAAGACCACGGGAACGTCCTCGTCGTCGATGAAGCGGCGCTCGCCCACGCTCAGGCTGCGCACTCCCACTTCGACGATGGGGCACACCTCGCGGACCCTGCGAGCGACGCAAGCGTGGCTCCACGGGCTGCCCTGGTACTCGTCCCGCAGGTCGGCGTGGGCGTCGAGGTAGAGGACCGACAGGTCTGGGTGGCGTCGCGCAAGGGCCCGCACGGCCCCCACGGTGATGCTGTGCTCGCCGCCCAGGAGGCCGACGATGGTGCCGCCTGTCAGGGTCTCGGAGACGGCCCCGTCGACCCTGTCGATCATGCCCTCCGGGCCTCCGGCGAACGGCTCGACCTCGGGCGCCGTGTGTATTCCGACACCCGATATGTCGCGGTCGAGCTCCAGGTCGTAGTCCTCGAGCTCACGAGAGGCCCTGATGATCGCCCGCGGGCCGTCCCTGGAGCCTGTGCGATAGGAGGTAGTAGCGTCGTACGGGACAGGGATGAGGGTGACGGCGGGGTCGCCGGACTCATCGGGACCTATGCCCAGGAAGGTGTCCCAGGCGCGTGGCGGCCCGACTGGGGCGGGGCGGTTGTCACCCATTGCCGTGCATGGCCGACGAGATCGTCACACGCTCCCTGACCATCTCGCGATGCGCCTCGCGCGGAGACGAGTACTCCACGCCCCGCTCCATCGTCCAGGACTTCGCCTCGTCGATCTGGAAATACCGCTTCACGTCCGCCAGCGCCGCCTCGGCGTCGAAGTCCTTGCAGGAGAAGACATCGATGTTGACGTAGCCCCTGTCTGGGAAGGTGTGGATGCTGATGTGGCTCTCGGCGATGATCACGAACCCCGACACGCCCCAGTCCTCCGGCACCTTGCCCCTGTAGGTGTAGACCTGGGGAGGCGAGAGCTTGGTCATGCCGATGGCGTCGGGGTACTCGTCGAGGAAGCGGCGTACGAGGCCGGTGTCCTCCAGGGTTTTGGGGTCGGCCCCGTAGCCGTCTATGGCCAAGTGCAATGTATACCTCGTGGGTCTGCCAGGGCGGTTGCCTATGCGTCCGGCTGGGCTGTCCAAAGCCGGGCACCCAGCCAACAGATTATCACGGCACGGCCACGCGCGACACATTTGGCACTACGCGCTGGAATCTCGCGCCCACACGCATTGATACCCTTTACCCCAGCGGGATGCCGTATTAGAATCGAGAGTGCCCCGACGCAGGAGCGTAGCTCAGCTGGTAGAGCAGCGGTCTCCAAAACCGCAGGTCGCGGGTTCGAATCCTGCCGCTCCTGCCAACACTTCACCCAAGGACCTTGCGGTTCCTGGCTTTTCAGTCCGCCGCCGCTTCGGAATCGCGTCGGAGAATCATGGGAGAGTAAGGTCCGAAAACGCTTTCCGTGGCGTCCGCCAGTTCCTCATCCATCTGACAGCTCGGCGTCGATGGCCTCTTGGTGCATGTAATTGACATCTGGCTTGCCAGATCTTATGGTCACCACTGAGGCGGGATTCGACATCTTGCGGGAGACCCTCACAAGGGGAGACGCCGGACAATGAACGTTCCCGGGACGGCCGGAAGACCCCGATGACTGTGGAGCATGCAGGTTTCAGGCACCCCTTGGTGGCGACGGTAGATGCTTTTGACCACATCGAGCGCCTGGGGCTGAACGGCAACGCCGGGACGACGTTGACCAACGAGGTCGAGGCGATGAACGCCTTCTCCCAGGTGCTGGTCAGCGGTCACGCCCCCAGTAGTTTGCAAGTCGGAGGCAAGATCCGGGGTAATATCGCTTCTACGGACGACGAGTTTCGCGAAACGTCTATCCGGACCATCCTCGACTACGTGGACGTGGCCCGGCGCTATCCTCATCTGAAGCTGGTCAACATGCACTTCGCGCCGAAGAGGTGGATCGACGAGACGCTGGACCAATACCAGACAGGCACCTACGAGCGCCTCATCGATGGGATAAGGCAGATCGCCGCCTTCGCCGAACGGCGCGGAATCCAGATAGTCCTGGAAAACAATTGCGCCTACTTTGAACTCAACGGCATCGCGGACGACGTGCCGGCAGAGAAGATGGACTGGGCCGACAAGAACGAGTACTTCGGTGTGTCTCCTGAGGAGTGGACGCAGGTATGCGAGGACGTCGACCGTCCCAACGTGGGTCTCTGCCTTGACACAAGCCACGCCTGTACCTATGCCCATACCTTTCCGGAGGACCGGCGCAGGGAACGGATGCTGGCCTTCCTGGCCAAGCCTCACCTGATACGCCACGTTCACTGGAGCGACAACTACCTCTACGACACCCGAGGCCGCAATGACTCCCACGTGTCCGTCGGGAAGGGCTCTCTGCCCACCGAGCTGCACAGGGGCGTCAAGAGGCTCGACGCCGTCATACTTCTGGAGCACTTCTACACCATCGAGGAGCTGGAACAGGAGTTGGAGTACGTCGCCGCCCTCTAGCAGGCTGATGGAGTAGGGAGGGTGTGCCCCGATGCCACATCGGGGCCGGGAGTCCGAGAGCCTTATATGCCTGCTCCGGACCGTTAGGAGAGCTTAGCTGAAGGAGTGTCTCTCAGATGTGATTTCCGGCCCCTTGCACAGGGCCAGCCGGCAGCAAGCGAGGCAGGTGACCAGGTGACAACTGAAGAGAGAAGACGCGAGATCTTCGCCCAGCCCAGTGCGGCCAAAGAGGTATACGTGCCCAAGGGCCACTACGTCAACGGCCATATCATTGTCCGGGGGCCTGATGGCCTATGGCACCTATTCTACGAGCCGGCTTATCGGGGCCAGCCTCCGTCTTCATTTGACCACGCGACCTCCGAAGACCTGCTCACGTGGACACACCACGGGACCGTAGTGGAGGCCGGAGGCCCGGGCGACTGCGACGCCTATGAGGTAGGCGACGGCTGTATCGTCGAGCACGAGGGGCGCTGGCATCTGGTCTATCAGGCGAGGCCATATCTGGGCGCCAGCCGCCGCTTTGCCATGGCCGTATCCGATGACCTGTGGAGCTGGTCCAAGTACCCAGGGGACGGCTCTCCCACCTTCATTCCCGACCGCGAGCTATCTGGCTGGCGGGAAGAGGGAATGATGGAGTGTAAGGACCCGTCTATCATCTACCAGGACGGCAGGTACCATATGTATTACGTCTGCCAGAAGCTGGTAGAGCCCATCGACGAACCGCTGAAGCAGACCCATACTGGCATAAACGTGGCGACCTCGACCGATCTGGTCAACTGGGAGGACCATGGAGCCGTGATTGAGGACCGTTGGATCACCAATCCGATGTTCGGTCCGTGGGGTTTCGAGACGCCAAGAGCGGTGCAGCATGACGGCAAGGTCTATATGTTCGTGATGTACTTCTACGGCCTGCAATATACGGTCGGAGACGATCCTTTCCACTTCGGCCCGTGGCAAGTCGTGGGTCCGTGGCACGCTCCTGTGATCTTCAACGACGATGAGGACCGCTGGTACATCACCCACGGAATGAACCCCTTTGGCAAGCTCTCGACCAGGTCCCCCAAGGCCGGGCCATTCAGAGGTCTATATATCGCAGGGCTGGAGTGGAGCGAAGGGGTCCCCATACCAGTGGACCTGCGCGCCGTGATGGAGGACTGGCCCTGGCAGCGCGAGGGCGGTGGGTAGCGGCAGTGAACGAGCATAAGGGCCGGCCGGCACGAGGAAGGTGACCAGGTGACAACTGAAGAGAGAAGACGCGAGATCTTCGCCCAGCCCACCGCGGCCAAAGAGGTCTACGTGCCCGACGGCCACTACGTCAATGGCCACATCATCGTTCGGGGGCCTGATGGCCTATGGCACCTGTTCTACGAGCCGGACTATCCGGGCCAGACTCCGTGTTCATATGACCATGCGACCTCCGAAGACTTGCTCACGTGGACACACCACGGGACCGTGGTGGAGGCAGGAGGCCCGGGCGACTGCGACGCCTATGAGGTAGGCGACGGCTGCATTATCGAGCACGAGGGGCGCTGGCATCTGGTCTATCAGGCGAGGCCGTATCTGGGCGCCAGCCGCCGCTATGCCATGGCTGTATCCGATGACCTGTGGAGCTGGTTCAAGCACCCGGGGGATGGCTCTCCCACCTTCATCCCCGACCGCGAGTTATCTGGCTGGAGGGAAGAGGGGGTGATGGAGTGTAAGGACCCATCTATCATCTACCAGGACGGCACGTACCATATGTATTACTGCTGCCGGAAGTTCGTAGAGCCCGTCATGGACGAGGCCGAAAGGCAGACTCGCGCCGGCATCAACCTTGCGACCTCCAAAGACTTGATCCACTGGGAAGATCACGGACCTGTCATCGAGGACAAATATAACTGGAACCCTCTCGCGGGCCCACCGGGCTTCGAGACGCCAAGAGCGGTGCAGCGTGACGGCAAGGTCTATGTGTTCGCGAGGCACTTCCCCGGCGGCCTGCATTATACGGTCGGAGACGATCCTTTCCACTTCGGTCCGTGGCGCTTCGTGGGCCCGTGGCACGCTCCTGTGATCTTCAACGACGATGAGGACCGCTGGTACATCACCCACTCGTACAACCCCTTGGGCAAGCTCTCGACCAGGTCCCCCAAGGCCGGGCCGTGGAGGGGTCTGTATATCGCAGGGCTGGAGTGGAGCGAAGGGGTCCCGGTACCGGTGGACCTGCGAGCCGTGATGGAGGACTGGCCCTGGCAGCGCGAGGGTGGTTGGTAGTCGCCGCCCCTATTGGTGTTCGGGTCGGCCGTGTCTTGCCTGTTAGACCCCGAGACCTGGACGTTACTTTCCCTCTCGATGCCGCATCTGCGGCCAGACGCAGCGCATCTGGCGGCCCGAACTGCGAGTGAGAGGGACTACTCGTACTCTACCAGCCCTGTGCGCCACTTCGATATCAGGTCCCAGTCGTACTCGACTCCGAGTCCAGGTCCCTGCGGCACAGGGAATTCTCCGTTCTGATCGCAGGCGTCCAGTTTGTCGCTATATCCGTCTTTGTACACTGAGACGTAGTTTGCGTTGGGGGCCACTGGATGGCCCGACAACTCGTAGAAGTTAGTGTTACGAATGGCAGCGATGCACTGCCGTTGAGCCGGGCCGGGACTGTGGAACTCTATGTCGATGCCCAGTCCCTCAGCAGCGTGGGCGAGCTTCATTGAACCTGTGATGCCATCGTAATTCACGTCCCCTCGTACGAAGTCAGTGGCGCCGGCCACGATGAAGTCCACTCGAGGCTCCAGAGAGCGTACGTTCTCCGTGATAAGCAACGGTGTCTTGACTAGCTGCCGCAGCTTGCGGTGCGCGAACTGGGATATGCCGCAATCGGCGTAAGGGTCCTCGTACCAGAAGTAGCCCTCCTCGTCGCACGCGCGCCCGACTGCGACGGCCTCGGCGAACGTCGTCAGCGCATTGAAGCAGTCCAGCATCATCGCCATCTTGCCGCCCACGCGCTTTCCGACGGCGTGGACGGTAGCTATCTCGCGCTCAGCGGTCGTGTTCTCCCAGCCGTGGATCTTGAAGCCGGCATAGCCTAACTCAAGGCACTGCTCGGCGAAATCCGCGTAAGCTTCCGAACTGTTCAACCCGCCGCTATGGTTGCTCTCCTGTCCACGCGCGGTGGCGACATATGTGGGGAGACTCCTCTTGTACCCTCCAAGGAGTTGGCTGATAGGGGCGTTGTAGTATTTGCCAGCCAGGTCCCATAAGGCAATGTCTACTGGCGCCGTACCGATGCGTGCCCGCACTCGTGTCGCGCGTTTGGCTTCGACGTAGATGCGCTCTCTCTCCAGTGGGTTTTTCCCTATCAGGTGATCGAGGAAGCTTGGTAGATTGGCATAGTCGGCCGCGCTCCCCCCTACATATTCCCCCGTGACGCCCATATCTGTGAGAATCCTCAACGCGTAGGCCGAGCGCGAGTGGCGGTCGCCAGGTGTGTAGACAGAGCGACCCTCTCCAGCCATCGTTTCCGCCAGCTCGGGCTGGAATTGGTGCACCTCCAGCCTCGTTATTTTGGGTTCAGTCATCGGCCTTCCTCATTCTTAACTCCTTTAGCACTCCTTTAGAGTCGTGCGAGCGAGCCCAGTCGTGGCCCAAGCGCTCAACGGGCAAGCGCCGCTGGGCCGAGGGCTAGTCCCGTTGGTAGACCTGGAACCTGTGTCTCTTGCTCTCGGTGACGTAGAGCCGACCCTGCTGGTCCAGGGTAACGCAGACGGGTTCCCAGAAGAGGGACTCCGATTGAGACGCCGCATTGTAAGGTGTGTCGAGGTGAGGCGGCATGGTTGGGGTCAAATTCGACCTGGACCGAGGCTCGCCCTCATCCGGATTGGCGGCAAAGAACTCCTCGGCCCACTTCGACAAGGTGGCCTGTCCCCGCAGCTTTAGCTGGAAAACGCCATCGGGGTCGAGCACCTGCACCCTCTCGTTGCCCCAGTCGGCCACATAGATATACCCGCTCCTGTCCACGGCCACGTCGGCCGGCCGGTTGAACTGGCCGTCCCCGTCCCCGTCGCCGCTCTCGCCATAGCTGGCCAGGAACCGGCCATCAGGGGAGAACTTCTGGATGCGGTCGTTCCGCCAGTCGGCCACGTAGACGTTGTCCTGGCCGTCTACGCCCACGCCCCACGGAAGGTTGAGCTGGCGATCGCCATCGCCGAACTCGCCCCACCCGAGCAGGTAGTCGCCGTCAGGGGTGAACTTCTGCACCCGGTGGTTACGCTGATCTACGACGTAGGCGTTGTCTTCGGAGTCGAAGTCGATGCCCGAGGGGCTGTTGAGCTGGCCGTCCCCGTCGCCCTGTGCACCCCAGTCGCCCAGGAAGTTGCCCTCCGCGTCAAAGATGGAGACGCGGTGGTTGAACTCGTCCGTCACGTAGAGCCTGTCTTTGCTGTCGAAAGCCATGGCCGTGGGAAGACGGAGCTGTCCGTCCCCGGAGCCCGGCCCGCCGGAAAAGAAGCCCAGGAACTCCTCGTCCATATTGCAGACGCAGACCCGGATCTGCCCCCGGTTTAAGACGAAGATCCGCCCGTCGCTGCTCACGTCCAGGCCCACCGGGTTGAGGAAGCCGCGGCCCCCGACCCCCTTTCCTCCGAGGCTGATCACACCAATCGTCTTGACGTACTCCAGGCTGAGGGTCTTCGTGGCAGGCTGCGTACTCATCGCGGACTCCATTCTCGACGGCGGACTGACGACCGTGAAAGATGTGGCGGCCCCGCTCACGAAGGCACGCTTGGCCGCGACGTAGAGTGCCGATCAGGCGAACTGGAACTCCGGTGTCGACGCGATCAGGCCGAGGAGCTCGCCGACCCTCCGCTCGGACTCATCTCCCTGCCGACGCCCCGCGAGATGCAGGTCCCCACGCATGGCCACGTGGCCGGTCAGAGTGACCCGTGTCTCCTCGGACACGGGAAGCGGCCCCACGAGGTCAAGACATCGGTCCACGAGCTCATCGGGAGACAGAGTGCCGCCATTGTCCGTGGAGAGGCGTTCGATGATCGCTCGGATTCCAGGCTTGGACACGTCGCCCAGCTCTTTGGACGCGAAGTTGACCCGCTCCATCATCGTGCCGCTATCGAGCCACTCCTCGCCTTCATGCCACCCCGAGACGTCGGGCGGCCTCATGAGCGCCTGCCCCATGTACGAGGTCTCGAGCTCCACCCTGTCCAAGTCTAACGTGGGCTCCCGGTAGCTTCCCGATAGGCGGGCGGCCCCAACCACGAGCTCCACTGGCGCCTTGACCCGCGCGAATCGTGCCTTCTCGGACTTGAAGTAGGGTGAGGTGAACAGAGCGCGCATCACAGAGCGTATCTCGTATCCCGAATCGAAATACGCCTCCACCATGGCCTCGACAGCCTCCTCACCTTCCTCATCGACCTCGTCCGCCGCGAAGAACTGGAAGAGCCGCGTGCTTATGAACCGAGCCGTCGCCGGCTGGCGAACGATGATGTCGATGACGTCCTCGCCATTGAATCGGCCCGTCTCGCCGAGGAAGGTCTTCTGCCCGTCGTCGTGGTCCTCGGGGACGTACTCGTAGTGCCAGGCGATCCGTCCGTAGGGCGAGAAGGAGTCCTTAAGCCCCTTGGCGGTCATGTAGTCCACGTTCCCGATCGTCCAGCCGGTGAAGGCGCGGGCGCACTCCTTGACGTCCTGCTCGGTGTAGCTGCCCATCCCCATCGTGAAAAGCTCCAGCAGTTCCCGACCGTAGTTCTCGTTTATGGCTCCGGCGTGGTTATCGCTGTTGTCCAGCCAGAAGATCATCGCGGGGTCTCTGGAGAGCTCCACCAGCAGGTCGCGGAAGCTGCCCAGGGAGTGCCGGCGGAAGGTGTTGAGCTGGTTGATCTGCGTCCTGGCCTGGTTGCCCTTGAAGAAGGAGGTGGCGAAGAGGCCGTGCCAGAAGAGGGTCAGCTTCTCCTCGAGCGGGCAACGGGTGGTGATCATCCGGTACATCCAATCTCTCGTCCCAGCGTAGACCCCTTCGTCCGCCGCCACGTGGTAGCGACGAATGACATCGTCTGGGAGGTTTCCGCGGTCGCGAGGGTGGAGGAGGTCCTCTACGGTCTCCTCATACCCGTTGGCGACGTGAGCCTCCAGCTCGTCGCGTGTGGCGCCAAAGCCGGCGCGACGCATCAGATGCGCCATCAAGTGGAGGTCTTCGCTGCTCATCCTGGCCCTCCTAGCGGCTATAAACCCCGCCTCTATCGCAACTCGCGCTGCCGGGCCCTGACACTGACAAGCCAAAAAAGATCGTATAACAAGCGCCCTGGACCGTCAACGCGTCTTTCGCCCGCCCCAGAATTATGGGTTTTGAGACTGGCAAACCGGTCCCTTCGACTATAGAATGTTTACCTAGGTGAGTGGATACGATCAAATGTCCTAACTCCATGGCCGCAGGGCGCGGGTTCGAAACCTGCCGCTCCTGCCAACCCACCCTTCACCTCCCAAGTTCCACGGGGAGAAGGGTGCCGGGCTTCGAGTGCCTCATCACACTAGGAGAATGAGATGCTGATCATTGATGGCGACTACCCGATGGCCGTTGGCGCGCTTCACTGGGACAGGGACCACACATGGGAGCTCAGCCGGATTCGCACCGCCGAGGAGGGCACCGTCAAGAACGGGCACTGGCCTGACGCGTACACCATGGCCTCCATTCCCGAGATGCGGAAGGCCAGGATGGCCGCGGCCCTGGTCAAGGTGTGCGCATGCGTCAAGAGGCCGGGGCATCCGCACGGTGAGTACCGGACCCAGAATCTCGCGTACGCGGCGGGGATGGGACAGCTTGCGTACTACCAGCTGCTGGAGTCCCTGGGCGAGGCTTCGATACTTGCCACTCGCGAAGGATTCAGCTCGCTGATGGAGAAGTGGGAGTCCGCCGACTCCTTCGACGGCCTGCCGGTCGGTCTAGTCATCGGCATGGAGGGGGCCGACTCGGTGGTGTGGCCCGAGCAGATACACGAGTGGTGGGGCAATGGCCTCCGTGTCGTGAGCCTCTCGCACTACGGCGTCAGCGCATACTCCCACGGCACGTCCACCGGGACGGACGGCGGCCTGCTGCCCCCCGCGAAGGCGCTCCTCCGGGAGATGGACAGCCTCGGCATGATCCTGGACGTGACGCACACGTCGGACGCCTCTGTGCGGGAGGAGCTGGAGATATTCGAGGGGCCCCTGCTCGCGAGCCACCAGAACTGCCGTGCCGTCACGCCAGGTGAGCGGCAGCAGCCCGACGACATCCTGATGGCGGTGATCGAGCGCGGCGGCGTCATCGGCGCGTCGATGGACACCTGGATGATATACAAGGGCGGCCTCGACTGGATGGGCCACATCCCGAGTCCGTGGGAGGTCTTCCCCCGGGAGTCGGTTACGCTGGAGGACTACGTCGACCACATCGACTACGTGTGCCAGCTTGCGGGCAACTCCCTCCACGCGGCCATAGGGGGCGACACGGACGGGCAGGGCGGCGTGCCGGAAGCGCCGTATGAGATCGACACAGTGGTCGACTACCTCAAGGTGGCGGACGTGCTGGAGCGGCGGGGCTACGGCACCGAGGACATCGAGAACATCATGTACCGCAACTGGCAGCGTTTCTTCGAGACGTGGCTGCCGTCGGAGGCGGACCTGTAGCGGTCTCCCTCCGGGTCGCGCGGACGCCAGGGCCGGGAAGAGGGCGGGTTTCAAACCCGCCCCTACGCCAGTGCAGGGTGTTCGCAGGTTGAACCCGGACTGTTACGGGCTCTCGTCTGTCCACTGGTTGTAGAGGTCTTCTAGCAGGGATGATGTGCGCTCGATCTGCCTGCCGAGGCGGCGGCCTTGGCGGTGCTGGCCCCGGTTGAAGGCCTCCGTCGCCTGGCGCTCGAGGTCGAGCTTCTCGGCCTCCGCCTCCTGGATGCGGCGCTCCAGCGACGCGACCTTGTCCCTCTGTTGGGCCCGCTCGACCCTTGCCCGGACCCTGCTCCGCTCCCTGGTCTTGACGCGTCCCGGCACGGGTCTCTCCAGGGCCTGCCTGGCGTACCAGAACTCGCTGAAGTTGCCGTCGAATGAGACGAGCTTGCCGTCCTGAAGCTCGACGACCCTGCCAGCCACCTTGTCTAGGAAGTAGCGGTCGTGCGACACGACCAGGATCGTGCCGGCGTAGTCTTCCAGGGCCTCCTCGACCGCCTCGCGCGTGGGTATGTCGAGGTGGTTGGTCGGCTCGTCGAGCACCAGGAGGCTGGGCCTGAGCGCCATGAGCCGGGCCAGCTGGAGCCGGTTGCGCTCGCCGCCGGACAGGTCGGCGACCTTCTTGTCCAGGTCCTCCCATCCGAACAGGAACCGCCTGAGCAGCCCGAACGCCTCGTTGCTGCTGATGGTCGCGCCTGCGCCCACCTCCTCCAGGATGGTGCGCTCGGGCCTGAGCACCTCCTGCTCCTGTGCGGCGTACCCGAGGCGGATGCTGGGTCCTATCCTGATGGTGCGGCTGTCCCAGTCTCCCTTTGCCACGATGTCCCTGAGCAGGGTGGTCTTGCCGGCGCCGTTGGGGCCCACGAGGGCCACGCGCTCGCCGCTGGCGATGTGCAGGTCCGCGTTGTCGAAGAGCTGCCGGTCGCCGAAGGTCTTGCTGTAGCCGCGCACCTGGAGGGCGATGTCGGACCGGGTCGCCTCCGTGGTGAAGTCGGCATTCACCGCGCCCCTGCTCAGGACCGGCTTATCGACGGCCTGTCTCTTCTCTCGCTCGAGCTGGGACCTGCGCGCCCGGAGCCGCCGGCCCCAGGCGGGGTCGGCTTTGGACCTGGCAATCTGCTCGAAGCGCTTCACCAGGGCCTCCAGCTGGGCGAGACGCTTCTGGTTGACGACGTAGTCGCGCTGCTGCGAGATCAGCCGGCGCAGCTTCTCACCCCGGTAGTCGGAGTAGCCGCCGCTGTACTCCTGGATGCGGCCGCCTTCGAGTTCCAGTATCCCGTCGACGACACGGTCGAGCAGGTAGCGGTTGTGGGAGACGATGAGGACCGTTCCGCCGAACTTGACCAGGAAGTCCTCGAGCCACGCGACGCCCAGGTAGTCGAGGTGGTTGGCGGGCTCGTCGAGGAGGAGCAGGTCGGGCTCGGTGAGGAGTGCCTGGGCAAGCGAGAGGACGTTCTTTTCGCCGCCGGAGAGGGAGGCCACTTGCTGCCGCTCCTTGCCGCCGAGTCCGAAGGCGTCGAGCAGCGCCTGTGCCCGCCGCGGCCAGGAGTCGCCGTCGATGCGGTCGTACGCGTCGCGGGCCTCCTGGTAGGTGCGCAGCGCCCTGTCCATGTCGGCGACGGATGAGCGCGCAAGGGCCTCCTCCTGGACGTGCAGTGCGTCGGCGATGGGGCTGTACTCGGCCAGGAGCCAGTCGGTCACGGTCGCGCCGGTGTCATGCTCGAAGTGCTGGGGCACGTAGCCGACCCGGACGCCGGGGTCGAGGTAGACCGAGCCGCCGGTCACGGGCTCGCGACCGGTGAGGACTTTCAGGATGGTCGTCTTGCCCGATCCGTTAGGGCCGATGAGGCCGAGCTTCTGGCCGGAGTTGATCTCGAATGACGCGCCCGTAAGGACCGGTTGGGCGCCGTAGTGGGTTGTGACGTTGTGAAGGCTGGCTATCCGCATTGTGGGAACTCCTGTGTCTGCCAGGTCTGGTTCCCATCCCGGACCGCCGGTGCCGGGAGTCGAAGCGGAGAGCTACGGCGGGGCGCAGCTCAGGAGTCGTGTTGTTCGATCAGCCGTCGAGGGGGCCGGGGAGGGAACACTTGTTCGTGTTCGCAGGACGCACCTGTACAGGGCGCACGTTGTCAGCTTGCTACGCGCATCATCCAGACGAGGCGGCCTATGTCCCTGACCTCTATCAAGAGTCACCTATCGCAGGGGCAGGGTGGGATTGTATCACAGAGGGGTCGTCGGGCATCCAGTGCGACGGGAGGGCGGGTTTCAAACCCGCCCCTACGGTTTGCCGGCGCGGCGTGGTGGGTTTGGGCCAAGCCTCCGTACATCGTACGCGCCTGTCCACGGCGGGCGGACACGTGGGTCCGCCCCTACCGGTTGGCGGTGGCGCGTGGGGATCCGATGTCAGTGGGTGGAGAGGAAGGCGAGGAGTTCGGCGGTGACCTCGTCGGGGGCCTCTTCGGGGAGGAAGTGGCCGCAGTCGATCGCACGACCCTGGACGCTCTCGGCCCTCTCGCGCCAGACGTCGAGCATCTGCAGCTTCGCGCCCGTCTGCCATCCGCGCCGCTTCGCCATGTTGCCGGCCCAGAGTACGAGCATGGGACACGTGAGCTTTCGGCCCCTGTCGGCCTCGTCGTGCACCAGGTCCAGCTCGACCGAGCGGTAGTCCATGCAGGTGGCGCGCACCGTCTCGGGGTTGGAGAAGCAGCGCAGGTACTCTGCGTATGCCTCCGGGGTTATCGCCCCCTCCACGGCCGCCCATCGCTCCAGCAGGAAGTCCAGGTACAGCTTCGCGTTGCTGCCGATCATGGTCTCGGGCAAGGGTGAGGGCTGGCGCATGAGGTGCCAATGGAACCAGGCGAAGGATAGGGAGGCGTCCATGTTCTCGAACGCCGCCTGCGAGGGTACGACGTCGAGCGAGGTGAAGGTCCGGACGCGCTCGGGGTGGTCGAGGGCCATGCGGTGGCCGACGCGAGCGCCCCTGTCGTGCCCGACGACGTGGTACGAGCCGAAGCCGAGCGAGTTCATCACCTCGACCTGGTCCTGCGCCGTCGTGCGCTTGCAGTAGACCTCGAGGCCGCCGTCAGACGGCGGCTTGCCGCTGTCGCCGTAGCCCCGGAGGTCCGGAACGACCACGGAGAATCGCTCGGCCAGCCGGGGTGCCACCTTGTGCCACATGACGTGGTTCTGCGGGTAACCGTGCAGGAGCAGCACGGGATCGCCGCTGCCGCCGTGCACCAGGTTGATGGTGGTGCCTGAGGTCTCGATCTGTGTCCTGCTAAAGCCTGCGAACATTTTTCTCTCCCCAACTGAGCTCTAGACGTGCTGATCCACCAGGACCGGATTTCCGTCCGGGTCCAAGGCCACAAAGCTTGCAGGGCCCGTGCTGTTCTCGTCCGCTTCACTCTGCAGGACCACACCGCTTGCCTTTAGCCGCCGTTGCAGGTCGCGCACATCAATAAAGGACTCAAGCGGTCGAGCCTCCCCATCCCAACCGGGATTGAAGGTCAGGATGTTCTGCTCGAACATCCCCTGGAAGAGACCGATAGTGGCACCGCCGTTTCTGACGATTTGCCAGTTCTGCGAGGGATCGCCCCCCACGACCCTGAACCCGAGTTTCTCGTAGAAGTCCCTTGAAGCCTCAAGGTCGTTGACGGCCAGGCTAACCGAAAAAGCGCCAAGTTCCATATTCCGTTGCCCCCAGGCATCTCTCGAATTCTCTCAAAGCTACCATTCCTGTGTTGTGCCGTCACCCGCCGCGTCCAGGTCGATTTCGCCCGAGGCGATCCGGTGCAGGGTGTCGACGTACAGCCTGTGCTCGACCGCGAGCACTCTCTCGGCAAGCGTCTCAGGCGTGTCGCCGTCTTTCACCGCGACCGTCTGCTGGGCCAGCACCGCCCCCTGGTCGATATGCTCGTCGACGAGGTGAATGGTCGCGCCGGTGACCCTGTCGCCGGAGGCCAGCACGGCCTCGTGGACGGCCAGGCCGAAGAATCCTCGGCCGCCGAACTTGGGCAGGAGGGCCGGGTGCACGTTGACAATGCGGTTGCGGAAGAGTGCGATTGTCTGCGGGCCGAGCTCCTTCATATAGCCGCCGAGTACGACCAGGTCCACTCCATGCCGCTCCAGTATGTCCACGATGGCGCGGTCGCGGTCGTCGTCTTCGGGGTGCGTCACGGCGCTGACGTGGTAGCGGGGAACGCCAGCGTCGGCGGCCCTGCTGAGGGCCCTGGAGCGGGAGTTGTTGCTGATGACCACACGGGGCTCGGCATTCACCCTGCCTTCTCGGCAGGCGTCGATGACCGCCTGCATGTTGGTCCCCCCGTGCGAGGCGAGGAAGCCGAGGCCCAGCCGCCGCTTCCCGGGCTGGCTCTCACTCAACGGTTCTGCGAGGCTGTGCGTGGTCGCGCTGGAATGGCATCAGCCCTGTTGAGATGCCTGTCTCCCATTGGTCAGTCGTATGACGAAGCCGTGCACGATGTCGCGGTCAGGGTGGAACTCCCAGTCCTCCATGAACCCGTGATAGAAGTTTGCATGGAACTTCTCGGCCAGCGCGAATCCCGCGCTGATGCTCTGGTCGTCGTACTCTGCCGCGAGTCTGTCGGCTGCTATCTTGAGCTGGCGATGGCTGCCCATGGGCCAGCCCCGCTGCTGCGCGACGGCCATGACTGCGTGTGACGCCGCGCCCCAGAGCTTCTCCGAGCCCTGCAATACGTCGCCAGCGTCGAACTCGCGGTCGGCGGCATCCAGGAAGTCGTGTGCGGTCTCGACGTGATCAGCGACTAACATGCGACCCTTACCCTGCCTGACCTAGGGCTGACTGTTCTAGCTTCGAGATCTGGATGATCTTTCTCAGCCCGCATCAATCATACCAGCCCAGCGATGACGTCGCCCATGCGGGTGGTGCCCACCACGTCGCCGCCGTCCGCGGCGATGTCTGGGGTGCGGTAGCCTTCCGCCAGGACGCCGTCGACTGCGCGCTCCACGGCGTCGGCCTCCTCGTCCATTCCCAGGGAGTAGCGGAGCATCATCGACGTGCTCAGGACCATGCCGATGGGGTTGGCGATGCCCTGCCCGGCGATGTCCGGTGCGCTGCCGTGGATGGGCTCGTAGAGGGAGACGACGCGCCTGCGCCTGCCGCCGCTCGCGGGGAGGGAGGCGAGGCTGGCAGAGGGGAGCATGCCAAGCGAGCCGGCCAGGACCGCGGCCTCGTCGGAGATGATGTCGCCGAAGGTGTTCTCGCCTACGATCACGTCGAACTGGGCGGGCGCGCGGATGATCTGCATCGCCAGGTTGTCGCAGTACATGTGCTCCAGCTCGACGTCCGGGTACTCGGAGGCCATCTCCGCCGCCATCTCACGCCACAGGCGCGAGGTCGCCATCACGTTGGCCTTGTCGGTCGAGGTGAGCTTACCCCGCCGTCCCCGTGCCAGCTCGAAGCCGACGCGCAGGATGCGCTCGATCTCCCTCTCGGTGTACTTCAGCGTGTCCACGGCCCGGCGGCCGCGGGAGGTGTCCCACCGCTTCTTGGGCTTGCCGAAGTAGAGCCCGCTCGTCAGCTCCCGCACGACCATGATGTCGACGCCCTTCAACAGGTGAGGCTTGATGGGGCTGGAGTTGATGATCGCCGGGAAGACCTTGACAGGCCTGAGGTTCGCGAACAGGTCGAGACCCTTTCGAATAGCGAGGATACCGTCCTCGGGTCTGGTGGCGGCGTTGGGGTCGTCCCACTTGGGGCCGCCGACCGCCCCGAAGAGCACGCCGTCGACGCCGTCGCAGACCTCCAGCGTCTCGTCGGGGAGCGGGGTGCCGAAGTCGTCGATGGCGTTGCCGCCGATCCTCCCGTAGCGCAGGTCGAAGTCGTGCCCGAATCTTGAAGCAACCGCGTCGAGGACCTTGATGGCCTCGGCGGTGACCTCGGGGCCAATACCGTCTCCCGGTAGTACCGCAATCGTCGAGTTCATAGCGCCCTCGCGAGTATGTCCAGCATCTCTTTCATGTCGTCGATGTTGTGCTGGATGAGTTCTTCGGGCATTGCATCCTCGTAGTAGTTCTGATGCAGGCTGTGGGCAACTGACACCAGGGTATTGAGCCTCGGCTCCTTCATGTCCCTGGCCAGCCGCCCAACCACCCGGTTGACATCGGCGTGCGATCGATAGCGCCACCCTCTTTGCTCCGCGATGGCCTTGAGCCGATGGGCAACGGCTCCCCATGCCTTCTCGGAAGCCTGGAGCCGATCACCTTGGTCCAGCTGCTCCTGAGCGTGCTCCAGCAGTCTCTTGCTGTGGGTCTCGTGACTCTCTATTGGAGTATGCGCGATTGTCATCCGGTCACTCCCAGCGGCCCGGGGCGTGTCAACTACGCTTTTCGAACGCCAGTAGTATAGCCCATTCGAGCGAGTGTGCAGGGGAAGGCGGGTTTCAAACCCGCCGCTACGGTCTGGCAGTTACCCAGATGGACGCGGTGTCAGATGCGCGCTTACGGGAGGCGGGCGCCGAGAATCCACCACAGGGGGATGTAGTGGGCGGGCGAGCCCTGGCCGTACCTGCGGCCCGTCGCGATGTCCCTGCACTCGGAGTAGCTGCCGCCGGGCGCCCGCATGCCGTCGATCCACGCGCTCAGGTACTCGTACAGCGGCGTGTGGGTGTATACCTGCTCGCCGGCGGCGAGGTCGTAGTGCTTCATCATGATGGCCACGGCAATGTTAGCGCGGCTGTTGACGTGGTCCGACGTGGACGCGTTGTGACGGAAGTCGTTTCTATTGTGGTCGTACCTGCGGGAGGGCTCGGCGAGGAGAGCGTCGATGCCGGGCCTGATGGTCGATCCGAGGTGCTCCGTGCCCGTCGCAGCGAGGAGCAGGGTCATCCTGACGGCGCTCATGAAGGGGAAGTCGCGGGGCGCCTC
The DNA here is from genome assembly GCA_965116315.1 of Dehalococcoidia bacterium. Classification (GTDB taxonomy): domain Bacteria; phylum Chloroflexota; class Dehalococcoidia; order Lucifugimonadales; family CAJWER01. Next base: position 1,551,910 of record OZ220672.1, on the reverse strand, counting down.
CCGGACGAAGTCGTCGACGACCCACTCGATGATGGGGTCCTTCTTCGACGCGAACTCCGGCAGCGCGTCTTCCCATGCCCAGGCAGCCAGCGCCGCGTGCTCGGCGGTCATGTGGTGGAAGCCGCGTGACGTGTAGTCCCAGCGGTCGAACATGGCCGCCATGCTCTCCCTGGCGGGCTCGAGCACCGAGTCGTCGCCCGTCACGCGGTAGTAGAGGCCGAGGTCGAACAGGTTCGTGGGCGCCTCGTAGCCCTCGTCGACGGTGCGGTTCTGGCGTTCCCAGTCGGCGGGCGGCTGGACGGCGACCGGATGGTCCCACCACCAGTCCAGGCCCCACAGCTTGCCGAGGCGGACGTCGAGCATCCTGTAGAAGATGCGCCGGGCCGCGTCGATGCAACGCTCGTCGCCGAGCAGTCGGCCGACTACAGCCAGCGTGCCCGCAAGCTGCGCCCGGTATACGCCGCTCTCGGCCCACAGCGACTCCTCCGGGCGGAATAGGCCGGTGTCGTCGACCCTGGGGAGGACGTATTCGACAACGGCCCGCGCGGCGTCGAGCCGGCTCGTGTCTATGCGTTCGATCATGGTTGTGGTCCGAAGCCCAGGTGGGCCGGGAGTCTATTGGGGGTTGCCGGGGTCTGTCAACGGAGAATAGCATTGGCGAACGCCACTGGCGAATGGGAGGCCGGACATGGACAACGTGCGGGATATCGGATCCAGGCTGGAGCTGTTCGTGGATGACTGGCTGATCGAGGAGATGGACGGGGCGACGCTGCGGCTGCACCAGCCCATACCGCGCGAGGTCGTGCTGGAGTTCGACAGGCCCTGGGAGTCCCCGGTCAGCGCGTGTTCGACCGTGATTGTGGACGAGGGGCGGTACAGGATGTGGTACAGGGCCGGGGCCGACGCAGTCCAGCGCGTCGCCTATGCCGAGAGCGAGGATGGCATATGCTGGGAGCGGGTGACGACTGGGCTGGTCGAGTTCGAGGGGTCGACGGAGAACAACATCCTGCTGGACGGCTCGGTCGCCAAGCAGATGGCAGTCTTCAAAGACTGCAACCCGGCCGCGACGGACGAGCAGCGGTACAAGGCGATTTCGCGGATCCGCCACATCGACGGCGAGCGGGACGCGATCCGGGGGCACTACTCAGCCGACGGCATCGCCTGGAATACCTTCGACAAAGACCCCCTGCTGGTGGCGCCCGACGACGGGACCCGACCCATTTTCGACTCCCACAACGTACCTCTCTGGGACGGGCTGACCGGGCAGTACGTGATGTACATGAGGAGCTGGATACCGGACCCCGACTCGTTCCGGGGCGGCGGGTTCCGGTCGATACGCCGGAGCACCTCGAAGGACTTCCTGGACTGGGAGCCGCCGAGGCAGATCGACCTGGGCGACTCCACGCCGGAGCACCTCTATACGAACGCATGCGTCCAGTACTATCGCGCGCCGCACATCTTCATGATGTTCCCGCGCCGCTTCGTGCCCGAGCGGCAGTTCCACGACGATCCGATACCCAACGGCGCGTCCGATGGCGTCTTTATGACGAGCCGGGACGGCATCCGGTGGGACAGGCGCTTCATGGAGCCGTTCCTGCCGCCGGGGCCGGACCCGGACAACTGGACGGACAGGAACATGACGGTCGGCGTGGGCGTCGTGCCGACCGGGCCTGCCGAGATTTCGATCTACTACAAGGAGCACAACCTGCGCCCGACTGCCAGGTTCAAGCGAGGGTCATTGCGGACGGACGGGTTCGTTTCAGCCTATGCGCCCTTTGGCGGCGGCGAAGTTCTCACCAAGCCGCTCACCTTCTCGGGGAGCGAGCTCGTGCTCAACTACTCCTCGTCGGCAGCTGGCAGCCTGAGGGTGGAGATCCAGGACATGGAGGGCCGGGCGCTCGAAGGCCGTTCGCTGGCCGACAGCGCGGAGATCTTCGGCGACGAGATCGAGCGAGTCGTGAGCTGGACAGGCGGCAGTGACGTGTCCGACCTGGCCGGGAAGCCCGTGCGGCTGCGGCTTGCGCTGGAGGAGGCGCACGTCTACTCGCTGCGATTCAGGGGCTAGCCTAGAGTTGATACGATAAGACTCATATAGAATTGACTGATAGCACTCAGGCTGATATACTCGACCATGTCACATAAGGGGTGAGGCACTAGCAAATTCAGTCATCGCGGGCATGGCGAGGGCGGGTTTCAAACCCGCCCCTACGGAGCGGTTACGAGTAGCGGCTCAGTAGGCCAGCGAGGGAAGAGGCTGCGTGCGAGCCCCTATCTTCGGGACGGGCGGAGGCCCGGGCCGGTGGACGCGGGAGAGAGACATGGTCATGAGGTCGGAGGACTTTACCGAGCAGGCCAGGGAGATCATCGGGCGGTCGCACGAGGCCGTCCGACGGCATCGCCACAGCCAGTGGGACGTGGAGCACGTGCTCAGCGCCCTTCTCGAGGATGAGGAGGGTGTGACGGCTGAAGTATTCAGGCAGCTAGGCGTGCCCCAGGCGGCCATGCGGGAGAAGGTGGAAGGGTTGCTGGCGCAGGCCCCCAAGGTTGCGTACGAGTCGTCGCAGATATTCGTGACCCCGCGCGCCAAGGGCCTGCTCGAGAGGGCCAGGGGCGAGGCGCAGCGCCTCAACGACGACTACATCAGCGCCGAGCACCTGCTCGTCGCGGTGGTGCAGGAAGAGCACGGAGACACCGCGAAGGTGCTGGCGGAGTCCGGCGTCGACCTGGAGAAGGTCTACCGGGCACTCGCGGGCATCCGCGGCGCTCACAGGGTCACGGACTCGCGGGCTGAGTCCCGCTACCAGTCGCTGGAGCGGTTCAGCGTCGACCTGACGCAGCTTGCGCGCGGCGGCAAGCTGGACCCGGTGGTCGGCAGGGACGTCGAGATAGCCCGGGCGATGCAGACGCTGATCAGGCGCACCAAGAACAACCCTGTGCTCATCGGCGGGGCCGGCGTGGGCAAGACCGCCATCGCCGAGGGGCTCGCCCAGCGCATCGCTTCCGGCGACGTGCCCGAGGAGCTGAAGGGGCGCAGCCTGGTGGCGCTGGACATCGCCGGTATGGTTGCCGGGAGCAAGTTCCGCGGGGAGTTCGAGGAGCGCCTGAAGGCCGTCCTCGACGAGGTCACGCAATCGGACGGCGAGATCATCCCGTTCATAGACGAGCTTCACACGGTCGTCGGCGCGGGCGCGGCGGAGGGCGCGATAGACGCAAGCAACATGATGAAGCCGGCCCTGGCCCGGGGCGAGATACAGGTCCTGGGCGCGACGACCGAGAGGGAGTACCGCCGGTACATCGAGAAGGACGCGGCGCTGGAGCGCCGGTTCCAGCCCGTGCTCGTCGAGGAGCCGGACGTGGAGACCGCCGTGGAGATGCTGAAGGCGCTGCGCCCCAGGTACGAGGGGCACCACAAGGTGCGCGTGACCGACGGCGCGCTGGAGGCGGCGGTGCGGCTGGGGAGGCGCTACGTAACCGACAGGCTGCTGCCCGACAAGGCCGTGGACCTGGTCGACGAGGCGGCGAGCAAGCTGCGCATCGACGGCCAGGTCAAGCCGGACGCGCTGAAGGACCTGGAGCGCCGCATACGCGAGGCGGGCGACCAGGAGGAGGCGCACGCCAGCCGGGACGAGTACGAGCGGGCCGCGGAGCTCCGGGCCGAGCGCCTGCGCCTGATAGAGGAGTACGAGGCGAAGGCGTCCGGCGAAGCTGAGGAGGGTGGAGCGGCCGTCGTTGTCGATGCGGAGCACGTGGCCGGCCTGATCTCGCTGTGGACGGGCATACCGGTGCACCGCCTGCTCGAAGACGAGGCTGAGAAGCTGATCCACATGGAGGAGCGGCTGCACGAGCGCATCATCGGGCAGGACCAGGCCGTCAAGGCGGTGTCGGACGCCGTCAGGCGGGCAAGGGCGGGCATAGGCGATCCCAGGCGCCCGCTGGGCAGCTTCATCTTCCTTGGGCCGACGGGAGTGGGAAAGACGGAGCTCGCGAAGGCATTGGCACAGTACCTGTTCGATGACGAGCAGAACTTGATTCTCGTGGACATGTCCGAGTACCAGGAGAGGCACGCCGTCTCCAGGCTCGTCGGGGCGCCGCCGGGGTACGTCGGATTCGAGGAGGGCGGCCAGCTCACCGAGGCCGTGCGGCGCAGGCCATTCAGGGTTGTGCTGTTCGACGAGATCGAGAAGGCGCACCCTGATGTCTTCAACGCGCTGCCGCAGGTGCTGGACGACGGCCGCCTGACCGACGGGCACGGGCGCACCGTCGACTTCACGAACACGATCATCATCATGACGAGCAACGTGGGTACCGGCATGACGCCTAGGGGGACCTTTGGGTTCACCATGGGCTCGGACGAGTCGGCAGCGAGCCGGACCGCCATCGAGAACGCGCTCAAGCAGACCTTCAGGCCGGAGTTCCTGAACCGCATCGACGAGATCGTCGTGTTCGATGCCCTGGCGCGGGAGCAGATCCGCAGCGTGGTCGATCTCGTGGTCGCGGAAGTAGAGGAGAGGCTGAGTGAGAGGAGCATCGGGATCGCGCTGACGGCGGACGCGAGGGACTGGCTTGCTGAGAAGGGGTACGACCCGGTCTACGGCGCGAGGCCCATGCGGAGAGCGGTGCAGCGGTATATCGAGAACCCGCTGTCGACGAGGATTCTGTCCGGGGAGCTTGTCGAGGGGGACATGGTGCAGGTGGACGTTGAGGGAAACGAGCTCACCTTCAGCAAGGCGGGCGAGCCGGCTCTGGTCGCGGTGTAGTCCTTTGCGATGGAGGTGGAGTTCCCGCCCAGATCTCATTCGACAGCCTTCAAGTAACCGCTGCCCAGTCACTATTATGCTGGTGAGCACTGGCCTTCGACAGGCTCAGGCCGAACGTATCTTGAAGTAGCCGCGCGGCGCTTACTGACCCCCCCCCACCATGTTCGTCATCGGGGACTCCCCAGGGACCGCGCCAATTGTCCACCGGGAGTGCCGGGGCCCCACTGGAAGGGCCGAGGGCGGGTTTCAAACCCGCCCCTACAGGGGAGCTGGCGGTCGATCGCGGTCTAGTAGCCGGTAGGCGGAGATTCAAGCGCCGCGGGGCCAGGGGGGTTGGGGGCGCTTCATCTCGCCCATGTAGCGGCGGCCCGCGGCTATGGCCACGAAGTGCTCGAAGAAGGCGACGGAGTCTTCGTCGGGCGGCACGAGCGTCTTGAGGTAGATGGCCGCGCCGTCCTCGAAGACGAAGGTCGGCGTACCGAAGACGCCGTGCCGCTCCACGGCCTCGGTGTGGTCGCGTCCGACCGCCTCGGCCATGGCGGGGTCGGCCATGTCATCGCGGATCCTGTCGGCATCCAGGCCGTTCGCGGCCGCCAGTTCGAGTATGGGGGCCGGGTCGTTCAGCCGGATGCGTCCCTGCCCGCCGTGACGGGCGACCATGAGGGCCAGGTGGAAGCGCTCGAATAGCTCCGGGCCCTGCCTCTTGGCGGCCTCGGAGGCCACCTGGGCGACCAGCGCCTGGGCATTCGTGATGTCCGGCGTCTCCCACACCTTGGAGGCTTGGTCGCTGGAGTTGACCTGCTCCAGCGAGAAGTGCTTCCAGGTGATGTCCAGCCCGTCGCCGTATTCCTGCTTTACCCTGTGCAGCCACACCGCCGCACTGTGGGCGAAGGGTCAGTTGTAGTCGGAGTAAACGTCGGCTTTCACGCGGTCCATGACAGCCTCCTCGATGAGTGCTCCCTCGTGCAGCGACAAGTTACCAGATAGAGAGTTGAGCGCGCAGGGGTGCGTGTAACATATTTGTAACAAGTAAGAAACAGGGGCGAAACATCGGAACGCTAGAATTCTTCCTCAGCCCAAGCGGTTCTTGAAGACCGCTGAAGCAGCTTGCGGAGCATGAAAACGGGCCACCGGCCCAGATGGAGGAAGAGATGGGCGTTTACAAGGCGGAGTATATCTGGATAGACGGGTCGGAGCCGGTATCGAAGCTTCGGTCCAAGGGCAAGGTAGTGCCAAAAGGGGAGGAGCCGCCGATCTGGGGCTTCGACGGGTCCAGCACGAACCAGGCCCCGGGGGAGAACTCGGACTGCGTGTTGCGTCCCGTGTTCACGTGCCCGGACCCGATTCGCGGCGGTGACAACATCCTGGCGATGTGCGAGGTCCTGCTGCCGGACCTCTCGCCACACCCGTCGAACACCAGGGCGGCCTGTGCAGAGGCAGCAGAGAAGTACGCCGACTTCGACATGTGGTTCGGGATCGAGCAGGAGTACACCTTCTTCGACGGCATCAAGCCGCTGGGCTGGCCGGACAACGGGTTCCCGGCGCCCCAGGGTGGGTACTACTGCGGAGTGGGCTCGGACGAGGTCTTCGGCCGGCCCATCGTCGAAAAGCACATGGATGCCTGCATCGAGGCCGGACTGGACATATCGGGCATCAATGCCGAGGTCATGCCGGCCCAGTGGGAGTTCCAGATAGGGCCGGTCGGCGCGCCGGCAGTGGCCGACCAGATCTGGGTTGCCCGCTGGCTACTGTACCGCATCGGCGAGGACATCCACATCGCGGACGGCCCCAACAAGGGCGTCAGCGCGACACTCGACCCCAAGCCGATGCAGGGCGACTGGAATGGCGCCGGCGCCCACACGAACTTCTCGACCAGGCAGATGCGCGAGAGCTACGACCCGTGCATCGACGCGGCGGAGGCTCTCAAGGGCAACCACGAGGCGCACATCGCCGAGTACGGCCACAGGATCGAGGAGCGCCTGACCGGCCTTCACGAGACCTGCTCGTACAGGGAGTTCCGGTACGGCGTGTCGGACCGCGGCGCTTCCGTCCGCATCCCCTGGCAGGTGGAGCGCGACGGCAAGGGATACATCGAGGACAGGCGGCCGAACGCAAACTGCGACCCGTACAGGGTCACGCGGTTGATTCTGAACACGGTGTGCGGGGCGGCGTCCTAGCCAATTAGCCGCATGATCACAGAGAGGGCCTGTGTCTCCGTTGGCGCAGGCCCTCTTGCTTTACATCAGCCGCAAGACCGCGGCAGGACTCGGACCATAGACCCAGCATGATCCACAGAGACTCGGAAGCAATCGACTTTGTGCTGCACGAGGCCAGGGACAACGACGTCAAGTTCATACGTCTCTGGTTCACGGACATACTGGGCGGGCTGAAGGGCGTCTCGGTCACGGTCGAGGAGCTCGAGAGCGCGTTGACGCGGGGGATGGGGTTCGACGGGTCGGCGATCGAGGGTTTCGTGCGCTCGGAAGAGAGCGACATGTATGCCCTTCCCGACCCTACGACGTTCACAATCCTCCCCTGGCGGCCGCGCACGAACGCCGTCGCCAGGATGTTCTGCGACATAGTGACGCCAGACGACAAGCCATTCCAGGGGGACCCCCGGTTCGTGCTCCGCAGGAACCTGGAGAGGGCCGCGCGGCTCGGCCTGACCTACTACGTCGGGCCCGAGATCGAGTACTTCTACTTCAAGAGCTCGGATGGCACCGAGCCGCTGGACGACGGCGGGTACTTCGACCAGGTCCCGCAGGACATGGCGACCGACCTCAGGCGCGAGACGGTCCTTACCCTGGAGGAGCTGGGCATACCGGTAGAGTTCAGCCATCACGAGGTCGCGCCGGGACAGCAGGAGATAGACCTGCGCCACACGGACGCCCTGACCATGGCGGATACGATGATGACGTACCGCCTGGTGGTCAAGGAGATCGCCACGAGGCACGGCTGCTACGCGACGTTCATGCCGAAGCCGATCTACGGCATAAACGGCAGCGGGATGCACACGCACCAGTCCCTGTTCGAGGGAGGGCGCAACGCGTTCTATGACGAGGACGATGCGGACAACCTCTCCTCGATAGCCAAGGGCTTTATCGCCGGCCTCCTCCGCCATGCGCGGGAGATCACGTCGGTGACGAACCAGTGGGTGAACTCCTACAAGCGCCTGGTGCAGAGTCCCGAGGGCGAGCCGCTGGGCTACGAGGCCCCGGTGTACACGTCCTGGGCGAAGGTCAATCGCTCGGACCTGGTCCGGGTCCCGTCGTACAGGCCGGGTCGCGAGGAGTCGCGCCGGATCGAGTACCGTGCCCCTGATCCGGCGTGCAACCCGTACCTGGCGTTCAGCGTAATGCTGGCCGCGGGGCTGAACGGCATAGAGAAGGAGTACGAGCTGCCCCCGCCGGCCGGGTTCAATCTCCGCACGAGCACCGAGGAGCAGCGCCGGGAGCTGGGCATAGAGATGCTCCCCGACAGCCTGGGGGAGGCCCTGCGGCTCACCGAGGAGAGCGACCTGGTGCGCGAGGCGCTGGGAGAGCACGTCTTCCAGAGCTTCATTCGCAACAAGCGTCTGGAGTGGGACCGGTACAGGACGCAGGTGACGGACTACGAAATCGAACGTTACCTTACCATGCTGTGAGGGGAGGGTATGGCTTGCGCATAGGTTCGAAACTCCTTGTCACCATAGGGCAGCTATGCTATGCTTCGTCGCCAGTAATCGTAGCGGTAGTCCTATGAGCGCCGGCTACTCGAACACGCCAGAATCGAGCCGCGAGAGTCGAGCCGTTGGGCCTTCCTTCACCGAGACATCCGCCGGGCATTCCGCACGGCAGGAGGGGACCGGGAGAGAAGGCTCACTTTGTATCACCCGTCTGAGCCTTGGAGCCTGGGTCCAGCGATAACGTGGGCAATAGCTACCATATCCGAGACCTGCCTGCGCCGGAGAAGCAGGGGCTGTACGACCCCAGTTTCGAGCATGACGCCTGCGGCGTCGGGCTGGTCGCCCACACACGGGGCCTGAAGTCCCACGAGATCGTCACGAGGGGACTCGAAGCCCTGATCAACCTGGGACACAGGGGCGCGTCCGGGGCTGATGCGGAGACCGGCGACGGCGCCGGGATCCTGCTCCAGATGCCCCATGAGTTCTTTGCCGCACAGGCCGAGCGCGCGGGCATCGACCTTCCACCGCCGGGTGATTACGGCGTCGGGGTCGCGTTCCTGCCCCAGGAAGAGGCACAGGGGCGTTCTTGCGAGAGTGTCATCGAGAGCGTCGTGACCGAAGAGGGCCAGCGCTTCCTGGGCTGGCGGGACGTGCCCGTGAGGCCCGAGCACATCGGAACGCTGGCCGCGCGGGTCCAGCCCCGCATACGGCACTTCTTCGTGGGCCGGGGCGAGCTGGCGGAGACGTACCCCTTCGAGAGCAAGCTGTTCGTCATCAGGCGGCGGGTCGAGAAGGCCGTCGCGGCGATGGGGCTGGCTGACGGCGCGGACTTCTACATCCCCAGCCTGTCGTCGAATCGCATCGTATACAAGGGGCTGGTCCTGGCCCACCAGCTGGAGCCCTTCTACCCGGACCTTTCGGATGAGTCGGTGGTCACGTCGTTCGCCATGGTCCACTCGCGCTTCAGCACGAACACCCTCGGCTCGTGGAAGCTCGCGCACCCCTATCGCCACGCGATACACAACGGCGAGATAAACACGCTGCAGGGCAACGAGAACTGGATGGCCGCTCGCGAGTCCATGCTCTCGTCCGAAGCCCTCGGCGACGGCGTCGAGAAGCTGCTGCCGCTGATCACACCAGGGCAGAGCGACACGGCGACATTGGACAACGCGATCGAGCTGCTCCTGGCCTCCGGGCGCTCCCTGCCGCACGTCATGGCGATGCTGATTCCCGAGGCGTGGGGCGCGCACATCCCGATGGAGCAGCCCAAGAAGGACTTCTACGAGTACCACTCCTGCCTGATGGAGCCGTGGGACGGGCCCGCACTGGTGATAGCCACCGACGGGACGAAGGTGTGCGCGATACTGGACCGCAACGGGCTCAGGCCCTGCCGCTATCTCATCACGACGGACGATCTCCTGGTGATGGCATCGGAGACGGGCGTACTGGACATACCGCCCGAGAACATCCGGTTCAAGTGGCGGATCCAGCCGGGCCGCATGTTCATGCTCGACACCGAGGAGGGGCGCATCGTCGAGGACTCCGAGATCAAGGAGTCGCTGGCGGGCAGGCGGCCCTACGGGCAGTGGCTTGCCGACAACAAGGTGGAGCTGGACGACCTGCCCGAGCCCGACCACGTCCACGGCCCGGACCTGGACACCCTGGTCGAGCGCCAGGCGGCCTTCGGCTACACCCGCGAAGAGCTGAACATGATCATCGAGCCCATGGGCGCCGGCGGCACAGAGGCCGAGGGCTCGATGGGTAATGACACGCCGCTGGCCGTGCTCTCGGACCAGGGACCGCTCCTCTTCTCGTACTTCAAGCAGCGCTTCGCGCAGGTGAGCAACCCGCCGCTGGACGCCATACGCGAGGAGCTCGTCACCTCGACTGAGACCTTTGTCGGGCCCGAGGGAAACCTGCTGGACGAGTCGCCGGACCACTGCAACCAGCTCAAGCTGTACGAGCCTGTGCTCACGAACCTGCAGCTGGAGAAGTGCCGGAGCGTCGACTCGGGGAGGCTCAGGGGAGCCACGCTGTCGACGCTGTTCGAGCCGGGCGCGGATTCGCTCGAGTCGGCTGTGAACGCGCTGTGCGAGGAGGCTTCCAGGCTGGTGGCACAGGGCTACACGGTCCTCGTCCTGTCAGACCGGGGAGTAGACAGCGCCCACGCGCCGATCCCCAGCCTGCTGGCGACGGGAGCGGTGCACCACCACCTGATCCGAGAGGGGACGAGGGCGGGAGTCGGCATCGTCGTCGAGTCGGGGGAGCCCCGGGAGGTGGCCCACTGCGCGCTGCTGCTGGGTTATGGCGCGGCGGCCGTCAACCCGTACCTGGCCTTCGAGACGCTCTACGAGATGGCGTCCAGCGACGCCAGCGTGGAGATTACGGACTACGGGAAGGCAGAGAAGAACTTCGTGAAGGCCGTGCACAAGGGCGTCATCAAGGTTATGTCCAAGATGGGCATCTCGACGCTCCAGAGCTATCGCGGCGCGCAGATCTTCGAGGGCGTCGGGCTGAGCCAGGACCTCGTCGACCGGTACTTCACCTGGACGCCCTCGCGCATAGGGGGCATAGGACTCGAGGAGATAGAGGCCGAGTCGAAGAGACGCCACGCGACGGCGTATCCGGAGCATGAGGTCGCGGGCGCATCGACGTTGCACGTGGGCGGGCAGTACCAGTGGCGCCACAACGGCGAGTACCACATGTGGAACCCCGAGTCGATAGCCAAGGTGCAGAAGGCGACTCGTCTGAACGACCCCGAGACGTTCAGCGAGTTCACGAGCCACGTGGACTCGGAGAGCCGCCGCCTGTGCACGATCCGCGGCCTGCTCGACTTCAAGTACGAGAGCGAGGGCATACCCCTGGACGAGGTGGAGCCGGCGTCGGAGATCGTGAAGAGGTTCGCGACGGGAGCGGTATCGCTCGGGTCCATCAGCCGCGAGGCCCACGAGACGATGGCCATCGCGATGAACAGGATCCAGGCCCGCAGCAACACGGGCGAAGGCGGGGAGGACCCGGCGCGGTACGGCGAGCAGCACAACAGCGCCATGAAGCAGGTCGCCTCCGGCAGGTTCGGCGTGACGAGCGGCTACCTTGCCAGCGCCAGCGACCTCCAGATCAAGATGGCCCAGGGGTCGAAGCCCGGGGAGGGCGGACGGCTGCCCGGTCACAAGGTCGACGAGTACATCGGGATGATCCGCAACTCGACGCCTGGCGTGGAGCTGATCTCGCCTCCGCCGCACCACGACATCTACTCGATCGAGGACCTGGCGCAGCTCATCCACGACCTGAAGAACTCCAACCCGTCGGCGCGCGTGCACGTGAAGCTCGTGGCCGAGGCCGGCGTCGGCACCATCGCCGCGGGTGTGTCCAAGGGGCACGGCGACGTGGTGCTGATCAGCGGGGACAGCGGCGGCACCGGCGCGTCACCGGAGTCGTCGATCAAGTACGCCGGGAGTCCGTGGGAGCTGGGCATCGCCGAGACCCAGCAGGTGCTGGTGATGAACGACCTGCGGGGGCGCATAGTCGTCCAGGCGGACGGCCAGCTCAAGACCGGGCGGGACGTTGCCGTCGCCTGCCTACTGGGCGCCGAGGAGTTCGGGTTCGCCACGGCTCCGCTCATCGTCATGGGCTGCATCATGCTGCGGAAGTGCCACCTGAACACCTGCTCGGTCGGCATCGCCACCCAGAACCCGGAGCTGCGCAAGAAGTTCGCCGGCGAGCCGGAGCACGTCATCAACTACTTCTTCTTCGTGGCCGAGGAGCTGCGGGAGATCATGGCGCGGCTGGGCTTCAGGACCGTCAACGAGATGGTGGGCAGGGTCGACAGGCTCGCGCCGCCTGCCGACGTCGACCACTGGAAAGCCAGGGGGCTGGACTTCACCGCGCTGCTGCATCGCCCCGATGTACCCGGGTCCGTTGCGACCTACTGCTGCGAGGACCAGGACCACGGCATCGAACGGGCCCTGGACAACAGGCTGATCGAGATGGGCAAGCGGTCCATCGAGTCCGGCCTGCCGACCGTCATCGACCTGCCGATCAGCAACGCCAACCGGACGGTCGGCGCGATGCTGAGCTATGAGCTGACGAAGAACGCCGGGAAGGACGGCCTCCCGGACGACACGATACAGATCAACCTGAGGGGATCGGCCGGCCAGAGCTTCGCGGCCTTCATGAATGCGGGCATCTCCATGTTCGTGGAGGGCGACGCTAACGACTACTTCTGCAAGGGCCTGTCCGGCGGGCGCGTCGTGCTGGTGCCGCCCGAGGGCGCAACATTCGTCCCCGAGGAGAACATCATCGTCGGGAACGTCGCCCTGTACGGCGCGACGGGCGGGTCTGCGTTCATCCGCGGCATCGCGGGCGAGCGTTTCGCCGTGAGGAACAGCGGGGCCGAGACGGTTGTGGAGGGCGTGGGCGACCACGGCTGCGAGTACATGACGCGGGGCAGGGTGGTCGTGCTCGGCCCAACAGGGAGGAACTTCGCGGCCGGGATGAGCGGCGGTGAGGCCTACGTGCTGGACGAAGGAGGCACGTTCGAGAGCCTCTGCAATCCCGAAATGGTCGACCTCGAACAGGTGGAGGCCGGGGAGGACATCGAGGCGCTGAGGCGTCTCGTCGAGGCCCATCACCACCACACGGGGAGCACGAACGCGCGCCGCGTGCTCGACGACTGGGCAGCGATGTTGCCCAGGTTCGTCAAGGTGATGCCGCGCGACTACAAGCGTGTCCTGGCGGAGCGGGCCCGGGCCGCGGAGCGCTCGGCCGATCTCGTGGAAGTGGGCGGCGATGGGTAAGCCGACAGGATTCATCGAGCTCACCCGCGTGCCTCCTCCCAAGCGGCCTGCCGTACACAGGACGCAGGACTACGCCGAGTTCTACGAGAGCTGGACGGAGCAGGAGGCCAGGGGACAGGGCGCGAGGTGCATGAACTGCTCGGTGCCCTTCTGTCACCAGGGCTGCCCGCTGGGGAACCTGATCCCGGAGTGGAACGACCTGGTCTATCGAGGCCAGTGGAAGACCGCGCTCGATGCCCTGCACTCGACCAACAACTTCCCCGAGTTTACGGGCCGGATATGCCCGGCGCCCTGCGAGGCCTCGTGTGTCCTCAACATCAACGAGGATCCCGTGACCATCGAGTACATCGAGAAGGCCATATCGGACCGCGGCTGGGACGAGGGGTGGATCGTCCCCAGTCCGCCCAGCCACCGAACGGGCAAGAGCGTGGCTGTCGTCGGGTCGGGGCCGGCGGGACTCGCCGCGGCCCAGCAGCTCAACCGGTGCGGCCACTCGGTCACCGTGTACGAGCGGGCCGACTACATCGGCGGGCTGCTGCGCCTGGGGATCCCCGAGTTCAAGCTGGAGAAGCGGCTGGTGCAGCGCCGGGTGGACCAGATGGCTCAGGAGGGCGTGGTATTCAAGACCGGCGTTCACGTCGGTAAGGACTATCCGTCGGCGGGACTCGTAGAGCAGTTCGACGCGGTGGTGCTGACAGGAGGCTCCACCCACGCGAGGGACCTGCCGGTCCCGGGGCGCGAGCTCGACGGCATCCACTTTGCGATGGAGTACCTGCCCCAGCAGAACAGGCTCCTGGAAGGGGAGACGATCGACCCTGCGGAGCGCATCACCGCCGAGGGCAAGCGCGTCGTGATCCTGGGCGGCGGCGACACCGGGGCCGACTGCCTGGGGACCGCGCACAGGCAGGGAGCCGAGGTGGTGTACCAGCTCGAGCTTCTGCCGGAGCCCCCGGAGATTCGGCGTCCCGGCAACCCGTGGCCTGAGTGGCCGCTGATACTCCGCACGTCGGCCGCTCACGAGGAGGGCGGCATCAGGGACTACAACGTGCTGACGAAGAAGTTCTCCGGGTCCAATGGCAGGGTCGAGACCCTGCACGGCGTCTACGTAGACTGGGGGCCGCCCGACGAGACGGGCCGGCCCACAATGATCGAGCTGGAGGACAGCGAGTTCGAGCTCAAGACGGACCTCGTCCTCCTGGCCATGGGGTTCCTACATCCAGAGCACGACGGCATGCTCGCCGAGCTGGGCGTGGAGCTGGACGGACGGGGCAACGTCAGGGCCGACGAGAACAGGATGACCAGCGCGCCGGGCATATTCGCCGCCGGAGACATGGCACGGGGCCAGTCCCTGGTCGTGTGGGCGCTGGCGGAGGGCAGGGAGGCCGCCCGCGGAGTCGACGAGTACCTGATGGGGTCCTCCGACCTGCCCCGGGTGCTGACGTCCGCCCGCTAGGCCCCGGCAGACTCGCAACTACCTTACGAAGAGGGGCCACATGTCAAAGCACGCCATCTCGGTAATCTCCCCGTCCGAGCCCAGCACTGACGTCATCGAGCAGCAGCTCCAGGGCCTGGACTACGACCTCAGTGTCCACGTGTGCGGCAGCAGCGGCGAGGTTATCGAGGCCATGAAGGGCGCGGACGTCGTGATCAACCAGGGGGTGAAGCTGCCCCGCGAGGTGATCCAGGAGATCGACACGGCACGAGCCATCGTGAGCATGGGCCACGGGTTCGACCACATCGACCACGAGGCCGCCGCGGAGCACGGGGTGATGGTCGTCAACACGGCCGGATTCGTGACCGAGCAGGTGGCCAACCACACGATCATGATGCTGCTCGCCTGCGCCAAGAAGCTGACCGTGCTGCACAACCACATACGCGCGGGAAAGTGGGGGGTCGAACCGGCTCCCGACGCGGCCACCTACCCGACGATCGACGGGCAGGTGTTCGGCATCGTGGGGCTTGGGAACATAGCCAGGGCCACGGCCAGGCGGGCGTCGGCCTTCAACATGGACGTGATCTCATACGACCCGTTCGTAGCGCCGTGGCATGCCAGGGAGTACAGGGTGGAGCTGGTCGACAGCCTGGAGGAGCTCGCAAGCCGCTCGGACTTCGTGTCGGTACTGGTGCCCCTGAACGACGGCACGCGGAAGCTCATCGGTGAGAGCTTCTTCAAGGCCATGAAGCCCACGGCGTACTTCATCAACACTTGCCGCGGGCCCGTCGTGGACGAGGCGGCGCTGGTCCAGGCGCTCGAGGCCGGGGAGATCGCCGGCGCGGGACTCGACGTCTTCGAGCAGGAACCCACGCCCGCCGACAACCCCCTGCTGAAGATGGACAACGTGATAGTCACGCCGCACTCTGCGGGGACGTCGTCCGTGTCGGCCGCCGCCGCCCACGTCCAGATCGGCCAGGAGGTCGCGCGGGTGCTCCGGGGCGCATGGCCGATGTCGCTGGTGAACCCCGAGGTGCGGGGCCGGATCGCCGAGCGCCGGAGCGCGACAAACTAGGCGGCAGGTGTTCCGGGTTCGCTTTGACAGGCGGGGTGCCCTGTGCTAGATTCAGCCTCAGTCAATCGAGCGATGGAGGTAGTGCGATGGAAGGCAAGCTGAACGTCGAGATCATCTACTGCGTACCCTGAGGCTACCACGCTGAGGCGGCCTGGATGGCCAACGAGTTCTTTGCTGAAGGTGGTGCCGACATAGCGACGACGATGACACCCGGCGATGCCGGTGTCCTTCAGGTGATCGTGGACGGGGACACGATCTTCGACAAGGCGGAGGAGGGCGGCCACCCGAACCTCGACCGCGTCAAGATCATGAGGACAGCAATAAGGGAGAAGCTGGACGCAGCGTAGCTCCCGAGAAGTATGCCGACTACGCAGGGCCCCGGGCACCGCCCGGGGCCCTGCGGCTTTTTCGAAAGGTGAACCGTCCAGGCTGAGTCCCGGAGACGACCAGACGCCGGGGTCGACGTGTCAGGGGGCTCTCCCCTGTTCCTTCATCTCCAGCCACTGGCCGACGTTGAAGCCCGGAAGTCCGGCTTCGGCCTCGGCCTTCTGCAAGTCCCTCCACACCTCGAAGTCGGCCACTTCTACTGCGGGCTGGCGGGCATACGCCGCCTCCGGCTGGCTCATCCAGTCGAAGTAGGCCGAGACGTTCAGCACGACTATCGCCAGGAGAACAGCGACGGCCGCGCTTCTGAACCACCATCTCTCTCCGAACCTAAACCCAAAGAGCCAGTGCAGGCCCATTGCGACGAACAGGTAGAAGAGCGGAGCGGTCCCGATGGCCCTGGCCCCGTCGGGAGTCGCGTTGGAGAAGACCTGGGTGGGGAAGAGCATGACCACGAAGAAGACCCACCAGAGAAGCGTCTGCCGCCACCTCACGGCGGCCACAACCATCCCCACCCAGAACAGCACGCCTGTGAACCGGTCGAGGAAGCCGTGGCCCCCGGGGATGTACCGGGCGTTGATGCCGACGTAGGATGCGCCCGTGTCTAGGTAGATGAAGCCCTTCAAGTTGTTCCACGTCTGTTCGGCGAGGATCTGGGCCGCGCCCTTGTCGCCGAACTGAGCCCGGTTCTGCTCGTTGAATATGTAGGTGGCGGCGACGCGAGTGTTGTAGCCGCCCCAGTCGTCCGACACTTCGCTGAGGTGGGGGAGGAACAGCACGACTGCGGTCAGGAGCATGATGGCATAGCCGATCAGCAGCCGCTTCCATTTCCCACGGTCGAGTGCCAGTGCGAAGGGCAGATATGCGGCCAGAGCTACGATGATTGCGCGGCCGCTCGGGTGGCCGTAGAGTCCAAGAGCCGCCACCACGCCGGCAACGGCAAAGAGGCGAAGACTGCCCCGCCTGATAGCGGCCGTGGCGGCCAGTATCGCAAGCACCGCGTACAGTGCGACGTTGACGTTGTACCAGCCGTTCCGGGAGAAGTGCAGGTACCAGAGACAGGTCGCCAGGAGCAGGGTGGCCCCGAGGGCAGCCGTCTTGTCGAGATCGTACTGGCGCGCGACGAAGTAGAAGGCCGGCAGTGACAGGGTCGTGAGGACTACGCTCGCCATCCGCAGCCCGACAAGCGACTCACCGAACACCGCCATGAACCAGCTGTCGAGGTATAGGTTGAATGCGGGCGCCTGGGTCCAATCCATGCCGAAGAAGCCGGGGCCGTTGTCGGCCATGATCTGCAGGATGACCTGCAGGTTGTCGGCCTCGTCGGCCGATAGGTTGGGCGGAGATGTCGAAAGCAACACAAGGCGCAGCACAAGCGCGAAGAGGGTAATGGCAATTAGCGCGGCGGTCTCCCAGTTGTAGAGGCCCGCAGCCTCCAGGCGTGCTCGCGCAGGCGCCAGTACGCCGGCCGCAACGACGCCCGGGGCCATGCGCGGGGGGCGTTTGGGAGCCGAAACGGGGGCCGGCGCCGCGTCGTAGGTGGGCGCCCCACATGCGTCGCAGAACCTGTGCTCGGCCGGGTTGGGTGTCGAGCAGGACGCGCAGACTATCTCGAACTGCAGACCCTGTCCGCAGTTGCCGCAGAACCTTGCCTTAGGCTGGTTCTCGTAGCTGCACCACGGGCATGTCATGGAGTCGGCTGACCCGGTCGGGGAGGGGTCGAGGAGCTCGCCGCGGTCATCAGGACTAGCCTGGCAGGCTCCCTTCGAGGTACGTCGTCCGGTCGAAGGGGTTGGGGACGGGGAAGAATATCAGCAGCTCGGCCTCGCCGTTGCCTACGACGCTGAAGCCGTGCTCAACATTAGGGGGAATCGCCAGGGTGTGGTCGGGCCCCACGACGCGGGTCTCGTCGCCGAGGCGCACCTCAAGCTCGCCCTTGAGGATCACGATCAGCTCGTCGTCCTCATGGAGGTGGAGGGGAGCCCCCGTCCCGACCTGCGCTACGGAGTACGACAGGTTCGTGCTCATGCCGGTCTCCGGACCCACGATGTCCCACTTCCGGTAGCTCGGCCGCCACGGCACCTCTGGCACTGACTTGTGGTCGATAATCGGCATCCGCGCTCTCCGGGTCTCAGCTAGGCCGGGTGTTAGTATAGGAGCGCGTTGCACGAGGTTCAACTGCCCGACCCTCAGCCGAATTGGCCGACCCGTGCCCCGTCGCCGCGGAGGAGGCAGCTTTTGCGAGTAGTGTTCATGGGCACTCCTGCCTTTGCCGTGCCGGTGCTCGAGGCGCTGGTCTCGGCCGGGCACGAGGTTGCCGCTGCTTACAGCCGGCCGGACAGGCCGTCGGGCAGGGGGCGGAGGACCTCGCCCACGCCGGTCAAGGCGGCGGCGGGGGCGATGGGCATCCCGGTCTTCCAGCCGCCGTCGCTGAAATCGCCCGACGTTCAGCGAGAGATGGCTGCACTGTGCCCTGACGTGATCGTTGTCGCGGCCTACGGGCTCTTCCTGCCCGGGGAGGTGCTCGTCCTGCCGCGCCATTCGTGCCTCAACATTCATCCGTCGCTGCTGCCGAAGCTGCGCGGGCCCTCACCCGTTTCCACGGCCATTGTCGATGGAGCGACGACCACGGGCGTGACGATCATGGTGATGGACGAGGGTATGGACTCAGGTCCCGTGTTGGCCCAGCGCCGGACGCCCATCGGAGATAGCGAGACGGGCGAAGGGCTGACTGCGAGGTTGTTTGAGATGGGGGCAGGGCTCCTCGTGGAGGTGCTGCCGGAGTGGGCGGAGGGCCGCATCCAGGCGAGTCCCCAGGACGAGTCGCAGGCCACGATCACCAGGCTGCTCAGCCGGGAGGACGGGCGAATAGACTGGAGCGAGGACGCGGACCGGATCGCCCGCCGGGTTCGCGCTTACACCCCGTGGCCCGGGGCCCACACCTACTGGGAAGGCAGGATGCTCAAGATCATCGAGGCATCGCCCTGTGACGGGCCCACCGCAGACCGGCCCGGCGCCGTAGTTGCGCCGGACGCCCGGGACCGGATCGACATTGCCACCGGGAGGGGCTCCCTCCAGGTGAGCCGCCTGCAGCAGGAGGGGCGGCGCGCGTCGAGCGCCCGCGAGTTCCTCCAGGGCAACGGGTCGATAGCCGGCGCTCACCTCGGTTCCTGACGGAGCCGGAAACGAACAGCCGGGTCGACGCCCGGGAGGGAGGGTTTCAAACCCTCCCCTACAAGAGGGAAGCGTTCCCTGCCAACTATAAGAAGGGCTGGCTACCCCCTTGGCAGCGGGAGTTCCACCCTGGTGTTGCCCCGGTCCTGGGACAGCAGCGCCGCGAGCATGATCTCAAGGGTGTCGCGGCCCCGCTGCGGCGGCGAGCTGCTGACCGCATCGCCCGTCACCATCGCGGCGAGCTCCCGCACCGCCGGTACCAGCGCGTCGCCGAAGAACTCGGGATATCCGGGATGGTCGAAGGTGGGGTCGAGGGTGAGCGGCCCCTCCACCTCGTCGGACAGCCAGCGGGCCGACGACGAGTCGTCGAGCCTGATCCTGCCCTTCGGGCCCTGCAGGTCGATCTCCCCGAAGGCGGGAGTCATCTTGGCGGAGTTGAGAATAGCCCGCACGCCGTTCTCATACTCGATTATCAGCGTCGAGCCGGGGTCAAGGGCGGGGTCTTTGCCGCCCTCGCCCTTGTAGACGGTCCCATAGTCCTCGAAGCCGCGCTCGTGTGCCGCGATCACCCACACCGGCCGGGACTCGGCGAAGAAGCTGATCAGGTCGACCGTGTGCGTCCCGTTCCTGAAGAGCATCGAGCGGTGTCCGCCCATGTGCGCCACGATCCGCGTCAGGCCGCCCAGGTCGCCGTTCCGGACGGACTCCCTGGCCGCCTGGTAGTTCGGGACGAAGCTCCGCGTGTGGTCGACGGACATCTGGGTGCCGTTGCGCTCCACCGTCTCCACGATCCGGTCGGCGTCCTCCAGGTTGACGGTGAGGGGCTTCTCGCAGAACACGCCCTTGACTCCGGCGTTGGAGGCGTCGCAGACAGGGTCGGCGTGGAGGTGGTCCGGCACCGTTACGCTAACGACGTCCAGGTCCTCGGCCTCCAGCATATCCTGGTAGGGGCCGTACGTTGCGACCGAGCCCCGCTCCAGCTTCGCCCGGTCCCACATCTCGTCGATTACGTTGGGCATCAGGTCGCACACGGCGACCAGGTCGTACTCCGGTGAGTTCGCATACGCGTATGCGTGGCTGGCCCCCAGCCGTGCCCCGATCACTCCTGCTCTCAGCTTGCCGTCGTTTCCCATCATTGACCTCGTCCTTAGATTATGCGCCGACACTATACGTGGTGCGGGAGGCCAACACAATCTCGGCTGCCGGGGGGCTGTGAGAACATCGCCCACATTCACAGAAAAGTTCGAGCCGTTAGCTGTGGCACCGTGCAAAACGTCCAGCTATAATGAGACCAAGAGCACTGACGGAGGGCAACACTCGTTGAGCGGCTCACTCCTCCTGGCCACCCTGCTAGCCGTCGTAATAGGCTACTTCCTCGGGTCCTTCCCCATCGCGGCACTTCTCAGCCGCAGGGCCGGCGTCGACATCTTCGAGGTCGGCACAGGGCTTCCGGGCGCCTCCAACGTGATGCGCAACGTCGGCCGCGCGCCGGCTGTCCTCGTGCTGCTGGGAGACATGGCGAAGGGCGCCCTCGCGGTGGTCATCGGCATGTATCTCCAGTATCTCTGGGTAGAGGCGCCCCTGGAGGAGCCTCTACTGGTCCTGCCCGCGGGGGCGGCGGTGCTTGGCCACTGGCGTTCGATCTTCTCGCGGTTCCGCGGTGGCGACGGCCTGGCTACCCTGGGAGGCGCGATCATTGCGCTCTTCCCCATATTCGGAGTAATCGCAGTAGCCGTTGCCATGGTCGTGTCGCTGGGGGGGCAGAAGCTTCCCTACACCTCACTGCTCGGCATAGTGTTCGGCTACGGCACCCTCGCCCTGTTGAACAGGGCGTATGAGGGTCAGTCGGTGGCTATGATGGGGATAGTGGACGAGGGCAACATGGCAACGGCGCTGGGAATCGGCGGCGTATCGGCCCTCGTGCTGGCGCACGCCCTCAATGGGCACAGGCGGCGCCGTAACAGTACGGAGCCTGAGATGGAGGCCGAGCCGATTGAAGAGGTCCGGGCTCCCGACAACTCCGGCTCCCAGTCGAGCTAGCCGGCCATGCAGGCGCACGTCGTGGTGCGCGTTACACCCTGCATCGAGTGAATCTGCAGCTCCACTATGTCCACGATGGACTCTACGCTGTCGGCCCCGACTTCCGCTATGACGTCGTAGGGACCGGTGACCCGGGCCACGCTCTGAACGCCGTCCAGCGCCGACAGCGTGCCTACAAGTTCCTGCGATCGGCCTGCGGATACCTCGATCAACACGTACGCACGTACCACGGATCACCTCACCCGGCCTTGGTTTCGACCCCTATTATATCTTGCCGGGCCGCCCGCTGGCACGCCCAACCCCTTGGCCCCGCGCACGGCGCTGCCAAATGGGCGGCACACGCAACCGGGGTGGTAGAATAGCGGCGGGCCGACGGCCCATCACCCGGAGTTGAAGAGGGCTCGAACATGGCGAGGATGACCGGAAAGCGCGCGATGATGGAGATGCTCAAGGCCGAGGGGGTCGAGTACATCTTCGGCAACCCCGGCACCAGCGAGTCGGCCATCATGGACGAGCTGGAAGCGCACCCCGAGCTAGACTACAAGCTCGTGCTGCAGGAAGGCGTGGCCATGGGGATGGCCGACGGGTACGCCAGGGCTTCCGGCAAGCCGGTCTTCATCAACCTCCACATCGAGACCGGCCTCGCCAACGGAATCAGCCTGCTCCACAACGCCAGGGAGGGCGGCACGCCGCTGGTGCTCAGCGCCGGCAACCTGGACATACGGGAGCTCGCCCGGGGCCGCACCGACCTGGCGGAGATGGTGCGCCTGTTCACCAAGTTCACCGCCGAGGCCACGCACCCGGAGCAGGTGCCCAGCCTGATGCGGCGAGCCTTCCAGGAAGCGAAGACCCCGCCGACCGGCCCGACCTTCGTCGCATTCTCCGCCAACTCCCTGGACGACGAGGGCGAGATGGACATATACCCCTCGCCCAGGGGCTACTTCAGGACAGCGCCTGATGCCCAGGCCGTCGAGGACGCCGCGAAGATACTCGCCGGGGCGAACAACCCGGTGATCGTCGTCGGGGACCGCGTCGCCCAGTCGGCCGCGAGCGCCGAGGCGGTGAGAGTGGCGGAGCTCACGGGCGCGCCCGTCTACTCGGCATCCTACTCCGAGATGAACTTCCCCACGTCGCACCCCCAGTACCTGGGCGGTGTAAGGCTTGGGTTCCCCGAAGCCGTGGACACCGTGGGCAGGGCGGACGTTGTGCTCGCGGTGGGCAGGATGATGTCCGCGTACTACATGTTCTCCGAGCCGGCCATGCGCTTCTTCCATCCCGACGCGAAGCTGCTGCACATGGACGCAGACTCGGCGGGCGTGGGCACGTCACTGCCCACGGACGTGGGACTCGTCGGCGACCCGAAAACGGGGCTCGCCGCCCTGGCCGAGGCGCTGGACGGGATGCTGTCCGGTTCTGAGAGGGAGGCCGCGAAGGGCAGGGCCGTTGAGGTCGGAGAGCGGAAGCGCGCGGCCCGGGGCAGGGCGGAACAGAGATTCAAGGACAGGTGGGACGCGAGTCCCATGTCCGCCGAACGCCTGATGGCGGAGATCGCGGCCGTGGCTCCCGACGACGCCATCATCATCAACGACGCGGTGACGTCCGGCGCGGCGCTACTGGACTCCTTCGAATTCGACGAGCCGGGCAGCGTGTTTGGCGGGCGTGGGGGCGCACTGGGATGGGGCATGGGCGGCGCGCTCGGGGTGAAGCTGGCCAACCCCGACAGGCCCGTGATAGCGATGGACGGCGACGGCAGCGCGATGATGACCGTGCAGGGTCTGTGGACGGCGGCCAACGAAAACCTGCCCGTCGTCTACGTCGTTTGCAACAACTCGACCTACCGCGTGCTGAAGCTCAACATGAACCTCTACAAGACCCACATCATGAACGAAGAGACTCCCGTGAGCCGGTATATGGGCATGGACTTCCCGCTGCGGCCGGACTTCTCCGAGATCGCCGCCGGCATGGGGGTGCACGGCCGCAGGATCGAGGACCCCGCCGAAGTCGGGCCTGCCGTGGAGAAGGCGCTCGACCTGGGAAAGCCGGCGCTCCTGGACGTGGTTATCGATGGGTCTGTCTGATGCGCCGGCGCGGGAAGTCTCTCCAGGAGAATAGTGGACAGGATGGCTAAGGACTCACCGCTTGTCGAATACCTGGCGTCGGCTCCTCCCGGAGGGGTCGACGCCTCGTTCGTAGCCTACCTGGCATCGCTCCAGAGCATAAGCGAGGTCGCCCCCGGGGTAGCCCGGAGCATCGTGTCCGAGATCGCCGACCAGCGCGGCAATCTCAAGATGATCGCAAGCGAAAACTACTCGTCGCTGGCTGTCCAGCTCGCCCAGGGGAACCTCTTCACGGACAAGTACGCAGAGGGTTACCCCTTCCACCGCTTCTACGCGGGCTGCGACAACGTCGACGCCGTCGAAAGCCTGGCCGCCGAGCTGGCCGTCGAGATATTCGGGGCCGACCATGCCTACATGCAGCCCCACTCCGGAGCGGACGCGAACCTGGTGGCCTACTCGGCGGTGCTGTCGGCCCGCGTCCAGGACCCTTTCCTGCAGGACCTCGATGCTAGGGATGTTACGGCGCTGTCCGGGTCCGACTGGGCCGAGCTGCGGGCCGCCCTCGGCAACCAGCGCCTGCTCGGCATGGACTACTACTCAGGCGGCCACCTCACCCACGGGTACCGGCACAACATCTCGTCCCGGCTCTTCGATGCCTCGTCCTACAACGTGGACCGTGAGACGGGCCTGATCGACTACGACCAGGTCCGCGAACGCGCCAGGGAGGTGCGGCCCCTGATACTGCTGGCCGGTTACAGCGCATACCCCAGGAAGATCGACTTCCGGGCATTCAGGGAGATCGCCGACGAGGTGGGCGCCGTCTTCATGGTGGACATGGCCCACTTCTCGGGCCTCGTGGCCGGCAAGGTATTCGAGGGCGACTACGACCCGGTCGCTCACGCGGACATCGTCACGTCGACCACGCACAAGACCCTGAGGGGTCCACGCGGAGGCATGGTGCTCTGCACCGACGAGTTTGCAGAGTACGTCGACAAGGGCTGCCCGCTGGTGCTTGGGGGGCCTCTCCCGCACGCGCTGGCCGCGAAGGCGGTGGCGTTCAGGGAGGCCAGCGCCCCTGATTTCAGGGACTACGCACATAGCATCGTCTCCAACGCGGCGTCGCTCGCTTCGGCCTTGATGGACGAGGGGCTGGAGGTGCTAACGGGCGGCACGGACAATCACCTGATGCTCATCGACGTGACCCCGTTCGGGCTCACGGGGCGACAGGCCGAGTCGATACTGCGCGACGCGGGAATCACGCTGAACCGCAACTCGCTGCCCTTCGACGCCAACGGTCCCTGGTACACCAGCGGGCTCAGGATCGGCACGCCCGCTCTCACCACGCTGGGAATGGGCGACGGCGACATGGCCGAGATCGCGTCGGTCTTCAGGCTGCTGCTGTCCGGCAGCCGCCCGACCAGGATCACCAAGGGGCGGAACGCGGGCACCCTAAGCAAGGCGCGCTACAGGACGGACGAGTCCGCCCTGGGCGAGGCGAAGTCGCGGGTCGGCGATCTGCTGCGGCGCTTCCCCGTGTACCCGGAGCTCGACCTCGACTTCCTGCAGAGGTCGTTCGCCTAGCGGGTTATTTCCCCTCCAGCGTATCCAGGGCCTGGGCGGCGGCCTCGCGCTCGGCGTTGGACTTGCTCGAACCCTTACCCTCGCCGAGGATCGTTCCCCCGACACTGACCGCGGCGGTGAAGACCGGCTCGTGCTCCGGGCCGCCGGACCTCCTGGAGCGATATGAAGGAGCCTTGCCCTGCGCCTGCAGAATCTCCTGCAGGGCCGACTTGGCGTTCTGAAGGGTGGCTTCCCTGCCGGCCATCCCTCCCTCGAAGGGAATGATACCGGTCACGAAGTCGCGCGCAGGGCCGTACCCCTGGTCCATGAAGAGAGCGCCAACCACCGCCTCCAGGGTCGAAGCGAGACAGGTCTGCCGGCCCCGGGTCCCGACGGTCACGGCGCCCTTTCCCATGTAGAGCTCGCGTCCCAGGTCCAGGTCGCGGGCCACGCCGGCGAGGGTCTCTCCGCTCACCAGTATCGACTTGACGTGCGTTAGCTCCCCCTCGGACCAGCCCGGGTTCCGGCGAAACAGCTCGTCCGCAATGGCAACGCCGATCACCGAGTCTCCCAGGAACTCGAGCCGCTCGTTCGACTCGGCGAACACGCCGGGATTCTCGTGGAAGTAGGAGCTGTGCACCAGTGCGAGGCGCAGCAGCTCCTTGTCCCTGAAGGCCAATCCCAGGCGGCCCTCAAGCTCGCCGAGATCGCGTGCTCGGTCCATCTGCTGCCCCGGCGGCTAGACTTCCCTGTACTCGCCCTCGACGGTCCCGCCCTGGTCGCCGTCCGCTTCCGGAGGCTCGGTCGGGCCCTGGCCGCCGCCCTGCTGGCCGTACACGGCCTCGCCCACCTTCTGGACCGATGCCTGGAGCGCGGCTACGGCGGCGGTGATGGCCGCGACGTCCTCGCCGTTGAGCGCGTCGCGAACGGCCTGGACGTTGGCCGTCACCTCCTCCTTCAGGTCGTCCGGGACCTTGTCCTCGTTGTCCTTGATCAGCTTCTCGGCAGCGTAGGTCGCGCTGTCGGCGGCGTTGCGGGTCTCGATCTCCTCCCGCTTCTTCCGGTCCTCCTCCGCGTGGGACTCGGCGTCCTTGACCATCTGGTCGATCTCGGACTCGCTCAGCCCGGAGCTGGCAGTGATGGTGATCCTCTGCTCCTTGCCGGTCCCCTTGTCCTTGGCGGAGACCTCCAGGATGCCGTCGGCGTTGATGTCGAATGTCACCTCCACCTGGGGCACGCCGCGGGGGGCGGGAAGGATGCCGTCCAGCATGAACCGGCCTATCGTCTTGTTCTCCTGCGCCATCGACCGCTCGCCCTGCAGGACGTGGACCTCCACGCTGGTCTGGCCGTCCTGCGCCGTCGTGAACGTCTCGGTCTTGGCCGTCGGGATGGTCGTGTTGCGGGGGATCAGCGACGTGGTGACGCCCCCCAGCGTCTCGATGCCAAGGGTCAGCGGCGTGACGTCGAGGAGCAGGAGGTCCTGCACCTCGCCCTGCAGCACGCCGGCCTGTATGGCGGCGCCGACCGCCACGACCTCGTCGGGGTTCACGCCCTGGTGGGGCTCCTTGCCGAACAGGTCGACGACGGCCTTCTGCACCGCCGGCATGCGGGTCATGCCGCCGACCAGGATGACCTCGCTGATGTCGCCGGCAGCGGTGCCCGCGTCCTCGAGAGCCTGCTTGCACGGCCCTATGGACCTCTGCACGAGGTCGTCGACGAGCTGCTCCAGCTTGGAGCGCGAAAGCGTCATCACCAGGTGCTTGGGCCCGGAGGCGTCGGCGGTGATGAAGGGCAGGTTGATCTCGGTCTCGGTCAGCGTCGTGAGCTCGACCTTCGCCCTCTCCGCCGCCTCGCGCAGCCTCTGCAGGGCCATCCGGTCCTGCTTCAGGTCGATGCCCTGGTCTCGCAGGAACTCGGCCACGATCCAGTCCATGATGCGCTGGTCGAAGTCGTCGCCGCCCAGGTGGGTGTCGCCGTTGGTGGCCAGCACCTCGAACACGCCGTCGCCGATCTGCAATATCGTTATGTCGAACGTGCCGCCGCCCAGGTCGTACACCGCAATCTTCTCGTCGGTCTTCTTGTCCAGCCCGTAGGCCAGGGAGGCGGCCGTCGGCTCGTTGATGATCCGCAGGACATCCAGGCCCGCTATCCGGCCGGCGTCCTTCGTCGCGTTCCGCTGGCTGTCGTTGAAGTAGGCCGGCACCGTCACGACGGCCTGGGTTACGGGCTCGCCCAGCTTGGCCTCGGCGTCGGCCTTCATCTTCTGTAGGATAACCGCCGCGACCTCGGGCGGCGCGTAGCTCTTGCCGCCCATGCTCACGTGCGCGTCCCCGTTCGAGTGCTTCTCCACCGAAAAGGGCACGAGCTTGATGTCGCGCTGCACGTTCTCCTCGTCGTAGCGGCGTCCCATGAAGCGCTTGACCGAGAAGACCGTGTTGTCCGGGTTCGTGACCCCCTGGCGCTTCGCCGTCATGCCCACGTACCGCTCGCCCGATTTCTCATTCACCGCCACGACAGATGGGGTCGTGCGCGCCCCTTCCGCGTTCTCCAGGACGCGGGGATCGCCGGCCTCTATGACGGCCATGCAAGAGTTTGTCGTACCCAGATCGATTCCAAGGACCTTCGGCATTACTGTGCCACCTCGCTTTCTTCGCTGTTGTCTTCGATTCGCTTCGCAACGACGACCTGCGCCGGTCTCAGCACCCGGTCCCGTTGCATGTATCCCTCTCGTATAACGCTGATCACATCACCGTCCGCCGCGGATGTCGACTCCTGGTACAGGATGGCCTCAGACTCGTGAGGGTCGAACTGCCTGCCGACCGCTTCGATCCTGCTGACGCCCTCGGACTCCAGCAGCGCGGACATGCTCTTGTGCACCAGCTGCAGACCCTCCAGCCAGCCCGGTGCGACAGCGTCGTCCGGCACCAGCGCCATGGCCCGCTCGAAGTCGTCGATGACCGACAGGACCCTGAGCAGGATGGCCGTGTTCGCGCTTCGCCTGGCCTCCTCCCGCTCCTCGCCGGCCCGCTTCCTGTAGTTCTCCAGGTCCGCCTGGGCTCTCAGCGCCATCAACCTGAACTGGTCCTTTTCCCTGAGCGCCTCGGCTAGCTGCTCTTCCAGGGAAGGTGACTCCTCCGCCTGGGCGTCGTCTTCAACCGGTCCCTGCTCCGTCTCGCCGTTGCTCATGCTCTGTGTTCGTCTCCCGTGTCGTTCTCCGGTTACCGCACCTGGACGTGGAGGGCCTCGAATAGCTCGTCGAGGGCCTCGTTGACGTAGTCCCGGAGCCTCGCGTCGTCAACTTCCGCCACGCCCGCCTTGGCCTCGAGCATCCTGTTGAACAGCCCCAGTACGAGCTGCACTCCCGCCACGTTCAGCCCCAGCTCCCCCACCAGGTGCTTGATGAGGCGGAGGCGGGCTATGTCCTCCTCCGAGTACAGCCTCAGCATGCCCACGGTGCGGGACGGGCGCACCAGTCCGGCCCTCTCGTACTTGCGGAGGGTCTGGGGGTGCATCTCCAGGATCCGGGCGGCGACGCTGATGATGTAGACGCCCTCGATCTGGCCCTGCGGGACTTCCTGTATGAACCTGCGATTTCGCTGCATATCTTCCGTCCTAACCTCCGGCTGCCTTCAGCCGTTATAGGTATCAACAAAGCAAGTCATTGGGGTGGGTCAAGCTGCGAATTCACGATCCATATACGAGTGTACATCTTGATACAGTACGTGTCAACTTGATTAACACAACAACCCAGAACCGGGCCTGCGTCCCTATCCGACCAGGAGTACCGGCCCCGCCCCACAAGCAGATATCAACAGCGGGCTAAGGACCCGCAAGGGAGGTATGCCGATGGTGCTTTTCAAGGCTTGCCCGAGGTGCAGAGGAGACATGCACGTCAACCGAGACTTCTACGGCGACTACAGGGAGTGCCTGCAGTGCGGGCTCATGGAAGACATCATGAGCCCCAGGCGGGCGCGGCTGCTCGAAGAGGTGGGTGTGAAGAAGAGCGGAATCAAGGCCGCCTGACGGCCGGCAGCCTACCCTGAAGTTTCGAGAGGGGCTCCCTTGCGGGGGCCCCTCTTCTTGTCTACCTGAGGTTGTCCCAGAAGCGCTGCTCCTTCCAGGGATCTCCCTCCATGTGGTACCCCCGCTGCTCCCAGAAGCCGGGGGCGTCGTCGGCCATGAACTCCATCCCGTTCACCCACTTCGCGCTCTTCCACCCGTACCGCTTGGGCACGACCAGCCGCATCGGGCCCCCGTGGTCGGGCGCCAGCGGCTCGCCATCGTGCCGGTACGCGAACAGCACGTCCGAGTCCCGCAGCACGTCCAGGGCGACGTTGGTCGTGTAGCCGCCGTAGCAGTGGACCATCACGTGGGTCGCCTCGGGCCGTGGGCTGATGAGACTCATGACATCTTCGAAGAGCACGCCCTCCCACGTGTTCTCGAGGCGGCTCCACTGGGTCACGCAGTGGAACTCGGCGTCAACGGTGGTCTTTGCGAGGCCCGTGAACTGCTCCCAGTCCAGGACGATCTCCTTGTCGACCAGGCCGAATACCCTGAACCGCCAGTCGTCGAGGCTGACGCGGGGCGTGGGGCCGAACGTCAGGACGGGGAACTTCTCCGTAACGTACTGCCCGGGAGGCGCGTCCACGCCGTCCGGGTTGGCCTTGACTCGGGTAAGTTTGCCAAGCTTCTTCAGCACAGGTCACACCTCGATTCTGGGATTCGCGCATGGATGGAGGGGCTGTGGCAATCACGGGTCGAGGGACTCGTGAGTCGCCGGCGCAAGTCTGCCGCCCTGCCAGCGGCCCCTACAACGATGCTAGCACAGAAGGGCCGTGCAGGGTCGGGCAGGGGCCGCTGACGCAGGCAGCGGTCACAGGTCCTCGGGGCGGTACACGAGCGAGCCGCCGTACACGCCCAGCCTCGTGTCTCCCAGGATGTCCCACGCGTAGTAGACGGTGACGATGTTCCTGTCGTCCATCTGGACGGAGCTGGGGTAGCCGCAGTCCCGGTCGCCCACGTCGCCCACGAGCATCAGCCTGTTGTCCCGGTCCCACGTCCTGCCGTCGTCGCTGCTCAGCATCCCCTGCACACCGAATGGCGGCAGGCGGCGGCCGTACGTCAGGAGCAGGCGGCCGTCCTGCAGGCGTATCACGTCGCCCGGGTGCTCGTTGTTGTCGGTGACGCGCACGGGCTCCGTCCAGGTGCGCCCGTTGTCGTCGGAGTCGATCTGCCACAGCCCGGTGGCGTCCTCCCGGGTACCCCGCAGCATGACCATGAGCCGCCCGCCGCCCAGGTCGCACAGCGCCGGCTCTCCGGTGCCCTCGCCAAGCGTGACGCAGTCCGACCACGTCCGCCCGTGGTCGCTGGACCGGACGAGGAACGAAGCGCCCGCCTGGCGCGGCCGTCCGGTCGTACTGATCGCGTAGCCCATCAGCATCTCGCCGCTCTCCAGGGTCAGCATCTTGTTGAACGCGGACGCGTACCGGTGGTCGTCCTCCGGCCCCGTCCTGCCCGCGTAGCTCCACTCCTCGTTGCCCTGGCCCTCGACGAGCTCCGCTTCGCTCCAGGTCGCGCCGCAGTCGGTCGACCGGGACATCCACAGGGCGGTGTACCCGCCCTTGTCCTTCTCGGGCGTCCAGTTGCCGACCACGTACCTGTCCGCCCTGATGAAGCAGGCGAGCAGGGTCCCGTCCGCCGCTACGCCGAAGGCCGGGTTGCGGTCGTCCGGACCCACGTCCGAGATGACGGACGCGTGGCTCCAGGACTCTCCCCCGTCGGGCGAGGAGACGAAAACGAGCCGGCCCCGCGCGCCTATGTGAAAGTCGCCGTCGCGTGTCACGACCCCCAGGTGCCCGTTCGGCAGCTTCTGGAGTGCGGGCCAGAACCCTCCCATAGTGGTCATGACGTAGCGCTTCACCGCCAGGGGCCGGTACACCGTGCTCGATACGGGGATCTCCCTCTTGAAGTACATAGCCGCTCCTTCCTAGTGGAGGCTCCATCGCGTGGCCATCATGCACGTCTTCTCGCCCTCGTTCTCGACCTGGTAGTAGACCGTGAGCAGCTCGCCCGGCTCCATCTCGACGGTGGCCGGGTAGCCCAGGTCGCCGTTCGGCGCGTCGTCTCGCAGCACGATCTCGTTCTCGATGTCCCAGGTGACGCCGCCGTCGCGGCTCAGGCACGCCCGCTCCCCGAACGGCTCCCTCCTGATGCCGTAGGTCACCAGCACGTCGCCGCTCGCCAGCCGGATGAGGTGCGGCGGCCAGCCCCAGATCGGCGTTGCGTGGGCGGACGTCCACGTCCTGCCGCCGTCCAGGCTCTCGGACTGGTGCATGTACCACTCGTCGTACCGCTCCTTCGTCGGCTCGTAGCGGATCATCGTCACGATCCGCCCGTCGGGCAGCTCCACCAGGTGGGGCTCGTTGAAGTGCCTGGCGTCATGCAGCTTCTCTTCGGGTATGGGTATGATGCCCGCCAGCTGCCACGAGCGGCCCTCGTCCCGCGACTCCACCGCCGCCACCGTCGGCCGGCCGTCGATTCTCTCGTTGCCGACCATCATCAGCCGGCCGTCCCTAAGCTGTATCGGGCCGTGGGGCGCGGTGACGATGGTGTCGACCTGGGGCTCCCAGGTCCTGCCGCCGTCGGTCGAGCGCCTCGACCAGTGGCCGTGGTACCTGTCCCTGTCCCGCTGCGGGATCTTCTGCCAGTGCCGCACCCACGACATGTGCTCGTCGGGATACTGCTCCCTGTACCTGGCCGGGTCCGAGTACGACGTCCCGGTGAACCAGGTGATGACCAGGGCGCCCGTGCGAGTGACCAGCAGGCCGGTGTCGCGATCATCCAGCGGCGAGCTGTTGACGGTCTCGGGCTCCGTCCACGTCTCACCGCCGTCGGTGCTACGAATGAGCTGGTTCACGCCGTAGGGGCAGACGTGTGTCTCCCGCTCGCCGGAGAACACGACGAGCAGCTCCCCGTCATCGGTGCGCCCGACAGTCGGCCAGCCCAGGTAGTTCTCGGGCTGCTTGCAGATCACCTTGCTCCAGTGCACCGTCGCTCTCGTGCCGGACATCGCCACCTCCCTGTCGAGATCGACGATACGGTAGCACGCTGGCCGCACAAGTCAATCGGAGGCGCAGATTCAGCGCCGGTCGCAGAGTGCGACGGCGGCGAGGGTCGGCGTGCTACAATACGCCCGCCCCTAAGCTGGCTTGGGGGCATGACTTTGTAATGGGCGATGCGCCCGCACACGATTGGACTGGAGGCAACCCCAACATGGCCCGCACGTTCGTTTCGCGCGAGATCTTCCCGGAGTACATAGAGCAGATCAGGAGCCGGACGGACGCGGACATATGGGAGGACGAGCTCCCGCCGCCCCGGGACGTGCTGCTGGAGAAGGTGCGCGGGATCGACGGGCTGCTCTGCCTGCTGACCGACGGGATCGACGCCGAGCTGATGGACGCGGCCGGGCCGCAGCTCAAGGTAATCAGCCAGATTGCCGTCGGCTACAATAACATCGACATCGGCGAGGCGACGAGCCGGGGCATCCCGGTCGGATACACGCCCGAGGTGCTGACACAGACGACGGCCGACGCTACCCTGGCGCTCATGCTGGCGGCGGGGCGGCGCGTTACCGAGAGCGAGCGCGCGGTGCGGGCCGGCCAGTGGCGGACGTGGCACCCGCTCCACTTCCTCGGCCAGGACCTCTACGGCGCGACCCTGGGGATCATCGGCATGGGCCGCATCGGCCTGGAGGTCGCCAAGCGCGGCCTTGGGTTCGACATGAAGGTCCTATACTACGACCTCAAGCAGCGCAAGGACCTCGAGGCCGACTACCCCATGACATACGTCGACCTCGACACGCTGCTGAGGAAGTCGGACTTCGTCTCGCTGCACACAGTGCTAAACGACTCGACCCATCACCTGATCAGCGACGACGCCCTGGGCAAGATGAAGTCCAACGCCGTGCTGGTCAACGCCGCCAGGGGACCCATCGTCGATCCGGCCGCCCTCTACCGGGCGCTCGTGGACGGCCAGATCGCCGCCGCCGGTCTGGACGTGACCGACCCGGAGCCGATTCCCATGGACGATCCGCTGCTAACCCTGGACAACTGCGTCATAGTGCCCCACATAGCGAGCGCCAGCGTCGCAACGCGCCGCGAGATGTCGCGGATTTCGGCCACCAACCTGCTGAACGGGATCAGGGGCGAGAGGCTGCTGACCTGCGTCAACCCCGAGGTGTACGAAGGCTAGGCGGCCCTAGTTCACCCAGGGAATGAACTCGCGCCACTCGTCCAGTATCGGGCGGTGGCGGAACAGGGCGTATGGCTCGGGCTTCGGCGCGGAGGGCTTCCTGCGCAGTCGCATGCGCGCCTCCGACGGAGTCCGTCCCGCCTTCTTGTGGTTGCACTGCACGCAGGCGCTGACCACGTTGTCCCACTCGTGAGCGCCACCCCGTGAGCGCGGGATGATGTGGTCCAGCGTCAGCGTCTTGCCCCGCACGCCGCAGTACTGGCACACGAAGTTGTCCCTGTAGAAGATGGCGCGCCGGGAGAGCCGGCGGCGGATGATGGGCTGCTTCACCATGTACACCAGGCGTATCACCGACGGCGCGGCAAAGCTCGTGGAGACCGTGCGTATGTCGCCCCGGCCGTTCGCCATAAGCTCCGCCTTGCCCAGTCCCACCAGCACCAGGGCCCGGCGCACGTTGCATATGTTCAGGGGCTGGTAGTTCTGGTTCAGGACCAGTACCGGCGCGTGGATCATGGTGGTCATGGTAGCTGGTTTCTATCTATCTCCGACTGAAGATTCGAGACCGCCTGATTGAAGCTGGGCGGTACATAGCCCAGGGCGTTGCCTGGCAGCCTGTCGAACACCTCCAAGTGTAACGAAACGAGCTGGGAGCCGACCAGTGTTCCCTCGAGGCTCTCGACCACTCCCTCGACTTGCTCGAACGATACACCGCCCACGGCGTCGTCGTAGGCTGTCCCGTACGCGAGTGCGGCCAGGCCGAGGACTACGGCGCTGGTCAGCCCGACGCCGATGAGGAACCCGAGGAGCAGCCCTCCCCCCCGGTCCACGACGCTGGACAGGCCCATAGTTGCCAGCTTCAGCACGAAAGCCATCTTGGACAGTAGCCGAGCGATAAGTAGGAACGCGACGATGATGACGGCATAGGTGGCGACGGTGAGAATCGTCTCGTTCTGGACGGTCCTGTTCAGCAGGTCCCCGATGTCGCCCTCCATCGAGACCAGTCCGCTCAGGAAGTCGCCGACTCCGCCGCTCAATCGTCCCGCTACGAATCCGCCGGCGTAGACCGCGGCGGCCACAAGGACGGCTTTGATCAGGCCCAACCTGAGACCGACGGCGGCGCAGACCGCGAGGGTGCCAAGCAGAACGATGTCGAGCCAGTTCACAGCCGTATCTGCGGCCGTCTATGCAATGTCGAAGGTCGTTTCACCCTTGTCCAGTACCTCCTTCACGTTGGACGCGAAGTCTTCCAACTCGGACTTGTCCGGCACCCCTTCCGAGCTCAGCTTCTCCTTGAACTGCTGGAAGAGCCAATCTTCCTCCCGGCCATGGGGAATCTCGAACAGGTCGCGGTCGAAGTGCGGCATCTCCCCGGGGCCGAAGTGGCCCTTGCCCTCCAGCGAGTAGCCCTCCAGCTCCTCGGTACCCTTGCCAAGCACCTCGCCCGTTTGGATGTAGTGCTCCATTACCGGCTTCATGCCGTATCGCTGGATCGGGCAGACGATCATGCATACCGCGCATCCGTGGAAGGTCACCATGATCGGCCTGCACCGATCATATATTAGCTTGTTCCTCTCGACGCCCCTCCACCAGACCTTGTCGCGGGGAATCGCCCTGCCCGGGCACCTGTTGACGCACACCTGGCACTGATCGCAGAACTTGTGGATGCCGTAGTCGACCGGCTCATCGTAGGTCACCGGTGCGTCTGTGGTCACGAGCATCAGCCGCGACCGCGATCCGAAACGGGGCGAGAGGAGCTGGCCGTTGGCGCCAAGCTGTCCGAGGCCGGCCGCGACGAACAGGGGAATATAGGGCCCGCTGTTATCGCTGGCGTCGTGGACCTGGGCATGGTATCCCTTCGTCCTGATGTAGTCCGCCAGCTTCAGCCCGAGCGTCATCTGCACCTCGTATGCCTCGAATCGGGCGAGGTCGGCTTCCGGGCTGGGCCCACTCTGGGTCTTGTCGTAGTCCTGCTCTACGGCCAGGCAGATGGCGTGCTCGAACTTCGCCCAACGCTTCTTGCTCTTGAAGGTGTAGCGGCGGTCGTAGCGGGCGAAACCGACCTCCCCAAAGCCCAGGTCGAGCGCGAATCGTCGAATGTCGTCCGTGAGGTTCTCGCCGGGCACCGGCGTTCCCGTCGGCTCGACCGTTGCGGAGATGCGCGCCGCCTCGTACATCCACGCCATCCGCTCTTCCTGCTCTTCGCGAAAGTCGGTGAGGTCGTCGGCCTGTGACGTCCATGCCCACTGGCGGTCGGCGGACTTGTCGATGGACTGGGTCTCCAGGGGGTACTCCCTGCTGTAGAAGGCCACGTCAGTCGGCTTCTGTGGAACGCCCGGGACCGACGCCAGATCCTCGGCTACGGGGATCCCTATCGCGTCGTCCCCTTCGCGTCTTCCGGGTCTCGTTACGACATGGCTGACGGGCTTGGACATGTGACATCCTCCGCAGCGCTTTTGTGGAGTATACCCCCCGTCCGAATGGCGAGACAACGAGTATCTTGGCGGATGTGGTGCGTCTTGACACTTTTTCCTATGCGTTGCTAGCATGAGACCCGGAGCGCTGGCTCCTACCCTCATGACAAAGGACAGACAGGCAGCCGTAATACTGGCCGCCGGACGAGGCGCCCGGATGAAGTCCGGGTTGCCGAAGCCCCTGCACCGCGTTTGCGGCAAGGAGATGGTTGCCCTCGTGGCGGAGGCGGCGCGCGCCGCAGGCCTGGACCGCATCGTCCTCATCGTCCCTCCGGGCTCGGATGCCCTGAGGGAATTGCTCGGCAACGACGTTACCTACGTGGAGCAGGCCGAGCCCCTGGGCACGGGACATGCCCTGCTCCAGGCCCGGCACAGCCTGGACGGCGTGGACGACCTCACGGTCATGACGGCGGACACGCCGCTCATCACGCCCGGGTCACTCGATCTGATGGCGGCTGAGCACCGCCAGAGGGATGCCTCTCTCACCCTCATGACTGCCGTGATGGACGACCCCGGCGACCTGGGCAGGATTGTGAGAAACGGCAGCGGCGTCAGGGCCATCGTCGAGCATGACCTGGCCGACGCCGCGACGCTGGAGATTCGCGAAGTGAACAGCGGGACATACCGGATGCGGACCTCCTGGCTCTGGCCTGCCCTTCAGGCGGTGGCGCCCTCGGCGAACGGCGAGGTGCTCCTGACCGACCTGGTGGCCGCAGCAGTGGAGACTAGCGCCGGGGTTGCGGCCGTCGCCGTCGACGAGGCCTCGGAGGTGATGGGTGTCAACGACCGGGTGCAGCTCGCCCAGGCCGAGGCCGTCATGCGCCGGCGCCTGCGCGAGCGCTGGATGCTGAGCGGCGTCTCGATGCCCCATCCCGAGGCGGTCTACATCGACGCGGGTGTCGAGATCGGCGAGGAGACGGTGATCCTGCCCAACACCCACGTAACGGGGCGATCGCGAATCGGACGCCGGTGTAACATAGGTCCCAACACCGTGATTGCGGACTCGACGGTCGGAGACGACTGCGCGGTCCAGTCCTCGGTGATTACCGGCGCCGAGCTGGAGGACGAGGTCGAGGTCGGGCCCTTCAGCAACCTGCGGGAGGGTACCCGCGTCGAGACTCGCGCCAGGGTGGGGACATCCGTGGAAGTGAAGGGGAGTCGCATAGGCAGCGAAACGCGGGTCCATCACTTCAGCTATATTGGAGACGCCGACCTGGGCTCCCAGGTCAATGTGGGGGCTGGAACGGTGACGTGCAACTTCGATGGGACCGAGAAGCATAGAACGCGCATCGGCGACGGGGCCTTCATCGGCTCGGGCACGATGCTGGTCGCCCCCGTGGAAGTTGGGGCGAACGCACGGACGGGCGCGGGCGCGGTGGTAACGCGAGAAGTGCGGGAGGGAGAGCTCGTTCTCGGAGTTCCCGCCCGTGCTAGTGACGTAAAGAGACACTAATTGGAGAGCGACAGTACGTTACCCTGGGTGGCCCTGGCCATCTCGGGGATAGGGTTCTTCCTGGCATCCTTTGCCGAGTCGAGCATCGCCTCGGTGAGGCGGGAGCGCGTGCAGTGGCTGGTCGTCCACGAGGTGCCCGGGGCAGTCGCGCTCGAGGCGCTCCGCTCGACCCCACTTGGTCCTTCGGGCTCGGTGGCTCTCCTGAAGTATGTGGCGCTCGGCGCAACCATCGTTTCCGGGGTAGCCTTGGCGATAGCGCTCGGCGGCAGCTGGGCGCTTGCCTACGTCGCGGGCGCCGTGGCCCTGGCCGCGGTCGGCATGGTGCACGTGGCGGCGGCGGGGCTGGCCAGGCTCTACGGTGAGCGGGTGGCCCTCAAGCTTGCCAGGCCGGTCCGCGTGCTGGCTAAGCTGCTTGCGCCGCTGCTCACACTCGAAGAGAGGGCTGTGCGAAGCCTGACGGCCCCCCTTGGCGAGGAGGTCCCGCCCGCAGCTAACGGACCGGCCGAGGGCCTGGGAATAGACCAGGACGAGGAGACACTCGACGAGCATGAGGCGCGCATGATCCGTGGCGTCGTCGACCTCGACCGCACCATCGCCCGGGAGGTCATGGTGCCCAGGGTGGACATGGTCACCGTCCAGCTCGGGTCGCCCATGTCCGAGGTCGTGCGGACGATGATGGAGTCGGGCCACAGCCGGATACCGGTCACCCGCGGCGACGTCGACCACATAGAGGGCATCGTCCACTCCAGGGAGATCCTGGGTCTGCTGGGCGATGGAAATGGGACGCAGAGCACACTCACGATTGACATAGTGAGGCAGGCCCTGTTCATTCCGGAATACAAGACCCTCGAAGAGCTCCTGACCGAATTCCAGGAGACCCAGCGCCACATCGCCATCGTGGTCGACGAGTACGGAGGCGTGTCGGGGCTCGTTACGATCGAGGACCTGCTCGAAGAGATCGTCGGGGAGATCACCGACGAGTTCGACGTGGAGGAGCCCGCGGTCCAGCAGGTAAGCGACGACGAATTCATGCTCGATGGCCGGCTTGGCATCGACGAGGCCGGAGAGGCGCTCTCCACCCAGCTGGTGGGCGACGGCTTCGACACGTTGGGCGGGTTCGTATACCAGCGGCTCGGCAGGATAGCCAAGACCGGCGACTTCGTCGTCCACGACGGGCTGAGGTTCGAGGTCTTCTCGACGGCAGGCCGCCGGGTCAAGCGCCTGCGGGTCACCAGGGTCCCGTAGCCGGGCGAGTCCTCAACCTGGCCGCGGTACGCACAGCCATCCGGCGGATCAGCGTTACCCCGCGCATGGGGTGGGACCGCGGCGCGATGGGTTCCGTTAGAATCGGCGTATGTCCCGACTGATCGCCCTCGCCTCCACGGCCCTGCTCCTTGTCGCCGTCTCGTGCTCCCAGGGCTCCGCGCCCCTGCCCGAGCCTGCGCCCGCCCCGGCTGCGAAGGGCGTTGAGGTCGACGCCTCCACCCTGGACCTGAAGGTCATGCTCGAGTACAGGGGCTACTTCGGCTGTCCCGGCGATGAGTCCGGGACCCGCCACTGGCCCGGGTGGACGGACGGCGCCTCCTCCTCGATGGAGTCTGCTGCCGTGTCATACCTGCCGGACGTGTCGGACCTGCCCACGGGCGGGCTCTGCGGGACGAACATGGAGCTGCTAGACGGGACTGCAGTCAATCTCTTCTCCAGCGCCAACCACCGCACCGTCGACCGCCACTTCCAGTGGATGTCGGACTACGGCCTGGATGGCGTATTCCTGCGACGTGCCGCAGGAGATGCGGAAGATGCCGCGATGGCCGCCTTTCGGGACCGCGTGGCCCGGAACGTCAGGGCTGGGGCCGAGGCTCACGGCCGCGTCTTCGCGATCATGTACGACCTGGGCCGGGCTGCCCCAGGGGACATCGCTGGCGACTGGGCCTACGTAGCGGGCGATCTGGGGCTGACGGGCAGCGACCGCTACCTCCACCACGATGGCCGCCCGGTGCTTGGCATCGATGGGTCCGGGCTCGCGCACGACCCCGGCGGGCCCGCGAACCTGCTCGCGGCAGTATCGAGCATCCGTGCAGCATCCGGCGGAGGCGGGGAGGCCGCGCTCTTCGTGGTGGCGCCCGCACGGTGGCAGTCCCAGGAGAGCGCGTGGTGGGCCGACCTGCTCCGGGCCGTCGACTACGTAAGCCCCTGGGACATAGGCGAGCCAGGGGACGATCTCGACGCCACCGCCCAGGTGACGCGCGCGAAGGAAGATGCGGACGCCGGCGTGGGCTACGCTCCGGCGGTGTGGCCCGGGTTCTCAGG
Organism: Dehalococcoidia bacterium; assembly: GCA_965116315.1. Lineage (GTDB taxonomy): Bacteria > Chloroflexota > Dehalococcoidia > Lucifugimonadales > CAJWER01. The sequence continues at coordinate 1,512,487 of OZ220672.1, read as the reverse complement.
GAGCGGCGGTATGCCCCTCAACGCCGTCCCGCGCGACGGCGGGCTCCTCTACTGGGCGCAGGCATTCGAGGCGGTGTCGGCGGGGGCGGATGCCCTCTACGTCGTGTCGTTCGACGGGATGGACGACGGGACCGCCATGCTCAAGCTTGTCCCGCGCATCGGGGGCCTGCCCGTCGGGGGCAGCTTCCTGTCCCTGGACGTGGACGGGTACGACCTGCCCAGCGACTGGTTCATGAGGCTGGCCGGGGAGTCCGGCAGGCTGCTGCGGGGTGAGATACCCTTGTCGTCAGCGCTGCCGATCATCCCCGACAAGCTCCCCGACGCCGCCCGGAACCGCGTCGAGATGACGTTCAGCACAACGTCGGACAGGGCGACGCTGGAGATCTCGACTCTCGGCAACATCCTGACAGTGGAGCTGGATGGCACTTCAGGCGAGCCGGCGGAGGCGAGCGCGTCGATCGACGGCATGGTGCTCAGGCAGGCGCGGGGCGATGGGGACGGCGCCCGCAGGGTGAGCATGACGGTCGAGTATACGGTCGACGAGGCGGCCCTTCGCGGGCCCATGGAGCTGAGGCTGGAGAAGGGGCAGCTGGGAAGCAGCGAGCTGAGGGTCGTCCGGCTGACTCCGCGCGGAGCATGGGTCTTGAGGGAGGTCAGCCACCGCGATACGCCGAACCTTCCGGAGGGCGAGCCGCTGACGGTGGTGATCCCCTGGGTGGGGGAGTAGCCGGGCCCTCAGCCGGCCCTCCTCACCTCTTCGGCGAAGCGGCGTATCTTCGCGGCGTCCTTCACCCCGTCCGTCTCGACGCCGCTGGACACGTCGACGACCCGCGGCCGCACCTCTGAGATGGCGCGGGCCACATTGTCCGGCGTCAGCCCGCCGGCGAGAACCAGGTCGTACCGCGAGGCGAGCTCCCGGGCGACACGCCAGTCGAAGGTGCGGCCCGTTCCCCCCAGGTGGCCCCGCTCGTACCTGTCGAGCATGGGCGTGCAGCCCGCGCCCACGACCTCCTCGATCTGCCGGGCCGCCGCCTCGACCGCGGCGTCAGTGGGGATGTCGTCGCGGACCTTGATCTGCCGTATGACGGGAACAGCAACTTCGTTCCAGTATCCCTGCGGTTCGTCGCCGCAAAGCTGGGCACGCTCGAGGCCGCATTCCTTCACGATGCGGTTGACCTCGTCGACGGGCTGGTTGGCGAACAGCCCCACGAGGGTGGGTACGCCCTCTCCCAGCGCCGCCCGGAGCCTCCCGACGATGGACAGGGCTTGTGCCGTCGTTATCTGGCGCCGCACGCCCGGCACGAAGTTCAACCCCAGGAAGGCCGCTCCGGCGTTCGCGGCGGCCAGCGCGTTGTCCGCGTCGCGCAGGCCGCATATCTTGAACTTCGTCACGCCAGCTCCCTGAGCCGCGCCCCCGGGTCGTCCGACGTGACCAGCGCCTCGCCTACGAGTATGGCGTGTGCGCCCGCCCTGGCCACTCTCTCCACGTCACCCCTGGAGCTTATGCCGCTCTCGCTGACGACGATGCGGTCCGGCGGCAGTTTCGGAGCGAGGCGCTCGGTGACCTCCAGATCCGTCACGAACGTGTGGAGGTCACGGTTGTTGATCCCCACTATCTCAGCGCCGGACTCGATGGCCGTTTCGAGCTCGTCCTCGGTGTGCACCTCGACCAGGCACTGCATCCAGAGCTGCCTGGCAGCGTCCATCAGCTCCGACATCAGGGACGAGGGGAGCATGGCGACTATGAGCAGCACGGCATCCGCGCCATGGGCCCGGGCCTCGACCACCTGGTACGGGTCGAACAGGAAGTCCTTACGCAGTACCGGCACCTGCCGCGGCCTGACCGCCCCGTGCACGGACTCCATGTCTTCCAGGCTGCCCTGGAAGAAGGGCCCATTGGTCAGGACGGATATGGCCGCCGCGCCGTTGTCGGCGTAGGTGGACGCCAGGGCCGCCGCGTCGATGTCGTCCCGCAGGACGCCCTTGGACGGCGTGGCGCGCTTCACCTCGGCGATCACCCTCGTCTCGGTGCCCATGAGAGAGCCGGCGAGATTGAGCGGCGGAGGGTGCCCGGCGTCCCTGGCACGCCGTTCGAGGTCGCCGAGTGACGCGGCAGCCTTGCGGCGCTCCAGGTCCCCACGCTCCACGTCGACGATCTTGTTCAGTATGTCAGGTGTGTCGGCTAGCAATCGCCTTCCGGGAGTACGTCAGTGTGGGGACATCGAGGCTGTACTGAGTGCAGACTCTTACTCAAACCGCCCCGAATCTGTGGACTCGGATGCCCCGTCGCGTGGGCTACAGGGGATATGGTAGCGTCTGAGCTCGCTCCGAATCAACGCCGGAGCCGGCCATGCTGTTGCAGAGCGAGCTGATCTGCACGTGGAACTCGAGGCGCCTTGCCGGAGTCCACCACTCCAGGAACTTGTCGTGCGAGTAGCTGCCAAGCCACCGCTCGAAGGCTGCCAGGTGTGCGAAGACCTCCCTAGTACCCTCGTCCTTCGACCTGTCGCGCCAGCGCAGCATCAGCGAGCAGGCTGCATGGTGATCGTTGATCTCCCCCAGCCGCCGCTGGAGGTCCACAAGCACCGGCATCACGTCGCCCATGGGCGAGTCGGGCGCGCCTCCGATTACCTCCAGCGAGTACCGTACCCGCTTCTCTGCGATCCTCATCCTGTGCAGAGCCCTGGGATCGGTCAGATCGTCGAATGAGCGGTCGCCGAAACGCTGGAGCGCCGGGATGAGAGCGCCGCCCGCCCAGTCGCCGAGCCGGGGTTCGGGACCCTGCCCGCGCCACTCCACCTGCGCAACCAGGGACCGCGCGTGCTTGCCAAGCCACTTCTGCTTCCTGGACTTCCTGTACGAGCGTCGAATGGGCTTCTGGGCCTTGGCTCGCCGGACCCGCACGCGGTCTATCGCAGTCGCGAGCTGGGCGGTCGCACCCCCCGCGGCAGCCAGCCGGGAGAGTCGCTCCTCGATGACATCCAGGTCCCTCGCGGGACCGGCAGCCCTGCGGATGCGGTTTAGGCGCGACCGCGTCTTCCTGGAAACGGCCGGGGGCAGCCAGGGCTCGAAGAGCCTCAGGGTCGCGGCTGCACGGCGCGATGCCACTCGCAGGTCGTGCACGTACTCCGCGTCCCTTTCGGGGTGCTTGGCTGCGCGCGGCAGGAGCGTGGCAACCCTGTTCAGCCGCCCTTCAATTGCCCGCGAGGCGAGAAGGCCGACGGGCTGGCCCCAGCCTCCCGCCTGTTCCTGTGGCGCTCCCCTGGTCATGCCAGGCTAACCATCTGCTTTGGCGTCATCGACCACTCGATCCACCCGCATCGTCCATACCTGGGCGCCGGCAGCCGCAGCTTGCACAGGGCACCCTTCCTGAGCCGCACGACGGGCTCGGAGTCGCCCGTTGTCAGGACCGAGACAAGGCTGCCGAGGTAGGGCTCGTGGCCCACCACCATCACGCCGTCTGTCGTCGAGTACCCCGTGGCCAGGCTGCTGATGAGCTGCGAGGGGCTCCCGCCAGGCGCGAGGGCATTCGACGTAACCAGCCGGCCGGTCACCCGCAGGCCCTCGTGTGCGATCTCGGCAGTCTGCACGGCTCGTACGAGGGGACTGGTCACGACCACCCCTATGGAGACCCCCAGAGCGCGGAGTCCCCGCACCTGTCGGGTCATCCTGCGTACTCCCTTAGCGGTGAGCGGGCGCTCGCCGTCATCCGCGTACCCGGCCCCGCGTTCCTCCGCCACTCCGTGCCTCAGCACGTACAGGTCCATCCCGTTTCGACTCCCTGCCCGGCATCACTTCACAGGGAGTCTATTTCGGCGCGATTCCGGCTGTCAAACGGGCGTGACGGGTGGACTTGTCCGCCGTCTCGGACAAGTCCAAAATATGGTATAATCGTAGGTGCATCGTACGGTTACGCCCGCGGCAGATTTGACCTCTAACGGGAGGGTACATGGTAACCAAAACCGAATACGGCTTCATCATGCCCAAGAGGCTCGAGGAGGAGATGCGCTCGTCCTACATGGACTACGCGATGAGCGTCATCGTCGCACGGGCCTTGCCGGATGTTCGGGACGGACTGAAGCCTGTACAGCGTCGCATACTCTACGCGATGCAGGAGTTGGGCATGAGGTCCAACTCCTCCTACAAGAAGAGCGCCAGGCTAGTCGGCGAGGTGCTGGGCAAGTATCACCCCCATGGAGATGGGGCGGTGTACGACGCGATGGTCCGCATGGCCCAGGACTTCTCGATGCGCGAGCCGCTCGTCGACGGCCAGGGTAACTACGGCAGCATCGACAACGACCCGGCTGCGGCAATGCGGTACACCGAGGCCCGGCTAAGCTCCGCCGCGGAGGAGATGCTGGCCAACCTCGACGAGGAGACGGTCGACTTTATCGACAACTTCGACGCCAGTCTGCAGGAGCCCGTTCTCCTTCCGGCCAGGCTCCCGAATCTTCTGCTCAACGGCGCCTCCGGCATCGCGGTGGGCATGGCGACGAACATCCCGCCCCACAACCTGTCCGAGCTCTGCGACGCCATATACCTGCTGCTTAGGGACCCCGATCCTTCTACCTCCGAGCTCATGCGGCGTGTTCACGGGCCTGACTTCCCGACCGGCGCGACCATCATGGGCCGCGACGGCATCCGGGAGGCGTACGAGACGGGGAGGGGCCAGATAGTCGTCCGTGCGACCGCCACCATCGAGCCCATGAAGCGGTCGGGCAGGATGCAGATAGTCGTTACCGAGCTGCCCTACCAGGTCAACAAGGCCACCCTCATCGAGAAGATCGCCGGCCTGGTCAAGAGCAAGAGGCTGGAGGGCATCTCCGAGATCCGGGACGAGTCGGACCGCAGGGGCATGCGAATCGTGATGGAGCTGAGGTCCGGCGCCCAGGGCTTGGTGATACTGAACAAGCTCTACAAGCTCACTGCCATGCAGAGCGCCTTCTCGGCGAACATGATTGCTCTGGTCGACGGTACTCCTCGGATGGTCACCCTCAAGGACGCCCTTCTCGAGTACATAGACTTTCGCCGCGATGTGATCAGGCGAAGGGCGAAGTTCCAGCTCCGGAAGGCCAAAGAGCGGTCCCACATTCTCGAGGGACTGAGGATCGCCCTGTCGAATCTCGACGCCGTCATCGCACTGATACGCAACGCGGCGGACGCCGAGACCGCGAAGACCCAGCTCATGGAGTGGTACGACCTGTCGGACCTGCAGGCGCAGGCCATCTTGGACATGCAGCTCAGGCGGATTGCCGCCCTCGAGCGGGAGAAGATAGAGAGCGAGTACAGGGATCTCCAGGCGACGATTCGAGAGCTGGAGGAGCTGCTGGACGACCCGAAGAAGGTCGACGCCGAGATCAAGAAGGAGACGATGGCGCTCAAGAAGAAGCACGGGAGCGAGCGCCGCACGGTCATCGGCGAGGACGCCCGGGACTTCAGGCGCGAGGACCTGGAGCCCCACGAGCAGATCGTCATAACACTGAGCCAGGGCGGCTACGTAAAGCGCATCCCGGCCAGCACCTACCGCAACCAGCACAGGGGAGGCAAGGGCGTCGTAAGCATGACGACCCGGGAGGACGACCCCGTCGAGCACATCCTGGTATGCGACACCCACGACACGCTGCTCTTCTTCACCAACACCGGGCGCGTCCTGCCGCTCAAGTCGTACGAGCTCAGGCCCGACACGTCCAGGAACTCGCGCGGCGTGCCGGTGGTCAACGTCATACCGCTCACCGACACCGAGCACGTCAACGCCGTCGTAGCGATCCCCGATCTCGGCGTGGAGGGACGCTTCCTGGTCCTGGCCACGAGGAAGGGCCTGGTCAAGCGGGTCACCGTCGACCAGATCTCCAACGTCCGCCGTGCGGGCCTGATCATCATGAATCTCAAGGACAAGGACGAGCTGGTCACGGCCCGCCTGGCGTCCGACGAGGACAACGTGATGATGGTCACCCGACAGGGGCAGTCCATCCAGTTCGCCCTCACGGAGATCACCCCGCGCCTCAGGGCGGCCGGGGGCGTGAAGGGCATGGAACTGCGCGACAGGGACGTCGTCATCGCCATGGACGTGGTAGTCCCGAACAGCAAGCTCCTGGTAATCAGCAGGAAGGGCTTCGGCAAGCTGACGGACCTAAACCGGTACCGGGCCCAAGGCCGTGGGGGCCAGGGCGTCAAGACGCTGAAAGTCACCAGGAAGACCGGCCAGGTGGCCGCGGCCCAGGTGATCACCGACAGCGACGAACTCTATGTCGTCTCGTCCAAGGCCAAGGTACTCAGGACGAACCTGTCGGAGATCCGCAGCACGGGCAGGGCGGCGCAGGGCGTCACCATCTTCAAGCTGGACCAGGGCGACTCCGTGGCCTCGATAGCCTGCGTGGGCGAGCTGGAGATTCCGGACACCGCCAACGGCGAGGTCAAGGTGTCCTCCAACGGCAAGCGCAACGGCAGCATCCCGCCCAAGGGATAGCACTGGGCCCCGCGGCGGGGCCGGGGTAGGCTCTTGGGCCGGCTGCCGCGGCGTTCCTACCTGGCTCCGGCCGCCTTCGCCAGGGCCTTCTGGACCGCCCCAGGAGACATGGGCAGGCTGCGCATCCTCACGCCGGTGGCGTCGTGGATGGCATTCGCCAGGGCCGCCGGGGGCGGGACGATGTTGGCCTCGCCCACGCCCCTGACCCCGAACGGGTGAAGCGCGCTGGGCACTTCCACCAGCACAGTCTCGATCATGGGCAGGTCGTACGACGTGGGCATGCGGTAATCGAGCAGGGAGGCGTTCAGCATCCGCCCGTCCTCGCTCATGAAGTACTCCTCGTTCAGCGCCCAGCCGACACCCTGCGCGGTGCCGCCCTGGATCTGGCCCTCCACGTAGCTGGGATGGATGGCCTTGCCGACGTCCTGCAGCGCCGTGTAGCGAAGGATGTCGACCTTGCCGGTCTCCGGGTCCACCTCGACGTCCACTATGTTGGCGGCGTAGGAGCCGTGCAGCCCGCCGGGGTTGATGTTGGCCCGCCCCACGACGGGTCCGCCCGTCTCAGGCAGCAGCGCGGCGATCTCCCTGAACCCCATCGTGAGCTCGGGGTCCGACCTGTGCTGCAGCGCGCCGTCCACGTACTCCACGTCCTCCGGCGACGCTTCCCACAGCAGCGCGGCCCGCTCGACGAGCTGGCGCTTGATGTCATTCGCGGCGTCGTGGGCCGCCCACCCCGACTTGTACGCGACCCCGCTTCCGCCCGTGTTCGAGGTGTAGCCGATGGTGTCCGTGTCGGCCACCTGGGGGATGATGTCCTCGACCGGCAGGCCCAGCACCTCCGCAAGCTGCTGGGCGACGGCCGTCCGGCTCCCTCCGACGTCCACCGAACCCTCTACGAGGCTCACCCTCCCGTCGTCCAGGACGTTCGCGACCACGCACGCCATGCCGGTGTTGTTGCGGCAGAACCCCATCGCGATGCCGCGCCCCCTCAGCTTCCCGTCGCCCGGGGCGCCCAGCGGCGTGGAGTAGTGCGGGTGCTCCTGCACCGCCTGCATCACCTCCTCGGCGCCGATGCGGACGTTCATCACGCCGTCCGCCCGCCGGGTGCCCTCCGCGGCGGCGTTTAGCAGGCGCAGCTCCACGGGGTCGAACCCCAGCCGCTCGGCCAGCTCGTCGATCACCGTCTCGACCGCGAACACGGCCACTGTGGCGCCCGGCGCCCTGTAGGCCGAGGTCTTGGGCTTGTTGTCCACGACGTCGTATCCGTCGATCTGCACGTTCTCGAGGGCGTAGGGGGCGAACACTGCTGCCGCGGCGGCTGCCACCGGAGCGCCAGGGTACGCCCCCGCCTCGTAAGCGTAGTGGGCATGGGCAGCGGTTATCCGGCCCTCGCGCGTCGCTCCCATCTTCACCCGCACGTAGCTGCCGGCCGCCGGTCCCGTCGACTCCAGCACCTCGGCACGGGTCATCCACATCTTCACCGGGCGGCCGCTCTTCCGGCTCAGCACCGCGGCGACGGGCTCCAGGTAGGCGTTGAGCTTCCCGCCAAACCCGCCGCCTATCTCCATGGGGACGACCTTCACCGCCGACTCGGGCAAGCCCAGGATCCTGGCAACGTTGTCGCGCATGCCGAAGTGTCCCTGGCTGCTGCACCAGATGGTCAGCCTGCCGTCGGCAGACCACGAGGCCGTCGCGTTCTGCGGCTCGATGTATCCCTGGTGGACGGTCTGCGTCCGGTACTCCCGCTCTATGATGACGTCGGCGGACGCAAATCCGCCGTCCAGGTCGCCGAACTTGTGCCCTTCGTGTCCGGCGACATTCGGCGTCTCTGAGCCGTCCGACGCCCAGTCTTCGTGCAGCCACGGGGCGCCAGGCTTCATGGCGTCCTCGACGTTGGTGACCGCCGGGAGCGGCTCGTACTCCACGTCGATGAGCGACAGGGCCTCCTCGGCGGCGTGAAGGCTGCCGGCGGCCACGGCCGCGACTGCGTGGCCCTTGTAGAGCACCTTGCTGCTTGCCAGGACGTTGTCCGTCTGCGTCGCTCCCAGCACGACCTCCTTGCCGATGCTGCCCACCGTCGCTCCCAGGTCTGCCGCCGTGGCTACGCCGCGCACGTCCGGGTGCGCCTCGGCGCGGCTGGTGTCGATGGACCTGATCACCGCGTGGGCGTGGGGACTCCTGAGCACCTTGCCGTACAACATTCCCGGCAGGTGGACGTCCGAGCCGTACTGCGCCTCCCCGGTGACCTTCGGAACGCCGTCGTGGCGCACGGGCCGGGTGCCTATCACCTTGTATTTCTTTGTGCCGTCGGCGGTGGTCGTCATGTCATCTCCTGCTTCTGCTAGTCGGGTATCGAGGCCCACGCCTCGGGAATGTCGATGGCCTGCCAGCGGTCCAGGGGCCAGAAGCTGACCCAAGCCCTCCCGATGATCCTGTTTTCGGACACCGGGCCCCAGTCCCGCGAATCGTTGCTCGCCCGGCGATTGTCGCCGAGCACGAAGTACGACCCCTCGGGCACCGTACTCTTAGGGTAGCTCCCAGCGCTCTTGTGGGTTACGTAGGGCTCGTCCAGCTCGATGTCGTTGACGATGACCTGGCCCCGCTTGATCTCGACGGTATCCCCGGGAAGTCCGATGACCCTCTTGACGAAGTCCCGCTCCATGTCCCTGGGGAACTCGAAGATTATCACCTCGCCCCGGCGCGGACGGCGGTAGAGGTACGGGTCCTCCGGCTTTCCTATGAAGGGAAGCAGCTCGACCGGCGGACGAGCGTAGACGAGCTTGTTGACGATGACGTACTCGCCCTCTTCCAGGTTTGGGGACATGCTCGAGCCCTCCACCCGGTAGTTCCCGATGCTCAGGTGGAACGCGAGGAAAATGAGGAGGGCAAGGATGACGGTCTCGAACAGCTCTCGGACGACGGATCTCATTGTCTGCCCGCCGCCTCCCCGGGCCAGGCTTGTCCGCAGTCCATTTCAGCCCATAGTCCGGGAACGGGCGCGGCCTCCGGAAGCAGGTCTATTGGACCGTGATAACTGCCCACATCTGTACGGGATGGATGAGGCAGGCGTATCGGTACTCGCCCGGCTCGTTGAACTGGTAGACGAACGAGTCGTCTGCCTGGAGGTGGGTATCGAAGAGCTTGGACACGCCGCCCACAGTGGGCGTGTGGGAAACCGTGTGAGCGAGGTTCGAACTGTTGGTCCACCTGACGAAGTCGCCCGCGGCGATGGTGGCGCCCTTATGGGACATGGGGGAGCTCTCGATCACGTTCTCCACGACGTTCGCACCGGCCGGTATCGGCACTTCCGTCGGGCTGGGTGTCGGAGTCGGCTTTTCGCTCGTGAAGCCGCAGGCCAATGTGAAGAGCGCGATCAGCGCCACCGCGATTACGAGAACTCTGGACATCTAGGTCTCCCCTGGCGCACATGCGCTCGGCAGCTTGCGCCAGGTCACTGGTACAGGCTCCGGGCGCGGAGGGAAGTGTAACATCGGCCCCCCGAAGGGTCAATTGGAGCCAGCCAGGAAGGGCGGATGGACGGTCCCCTTAGTCCAGCCTGCAGTGCAGCCGGCATCGGGTCTCGGGATGTGCCGCCTCACCTTGGGCGGCGCCGGGCCACGGCTGATAGACTCTCCCGCGAGGGAGTCCGGAGAGACCCGGGAGGCGAACATGCACCTGGCACGGCTGTCGTGGCGAGATTGCGTCCAGTGGGGAGTGATCGATGGAGAGGACGTGCGGGAGACCAGGGGAGACCTGTACGGGAACCCCATGCCCGGGTCTTACCTCGGGCCGCTCGCCGAGGCCAGGCTGCTCGCGCCCCTGGAGCCGGCGAACAAGGTCGTAGGCATAGCGGCCAACTACGGCGAGAAGGACGACCGGGACGGCCCCGGCATATTCATGAAGCAGCCTGGCACGAACATCGCCCACCTCGACCCCATCGTCTACCCTCGCACCTGTTCGAGGGTGATCCACGAGGCCGAGGTCGGCATCGTCATCGGCAGGACCGCAAGACACGTCAGCGCCGCGAACGCGCTCGACTACGTCCTGGGCTACACCTGCGCCAACGACGTGAGCGCCTCCGAAATGACGGTGAGCGACATCGGGCGCGGCGGCACTATGCGCTGGAAGCAGTTCGACACGTTCTGCCCGTTAGGTCCTGTGATCGCCACCGGGCTGGACGGGGACAACCTCCGGCTCCAGTGCAGGGTCAACGGCCGCACGGACGTCGACGACAACAGCAGCGCCATGATCTTCGGCGTGGCGGAGCTGGTCAGCTGGGTGTCCGAGATAATGGCCCTCAACCCCGGCGACATCATCTGCAGCGGCTGCCCGGATACGGGAGAAATCAGCGTCGGCGACACCGTCGAGGTCGAGATCGAAGGAATAGGCACGCTCAGGAACCCGGTCGTAGCCGACCGGTGAGGCGGCTCGCCATGTGAGTGGCCGTCTAGCCCAGCCGGCGGGAGATCATCCTGAGCCTGTCCGACGTGGTGAAGTACGGTTCCATCTTCGCCACGAACTCGGCCAACGTGCTCTCCACCGTCGAGTCGCTCGTGTCCAGCGTGATCTTGTTGGCGATCTGTGACCCCTCGTACTCCTCCTCGAACCTGCCGAGGATGTACTCAACGTCGTCCGCCTGCAGGACTCCGTTCTTGCGCGGGTCCTCCTCCATGCGCCGGGCGATCACCTCCGGGGACGCCTTCACCAGCACCAGCACAGTCTCGGGCTCGAAGGTGACGATCAGGTGCTCGATCTTCCTCGACACGTCTCTCCGGTCGAACTGCTCCCCCGGGCCCCCGTAGCCGAAGTAGTGCGGGCCGTAGATGGCGTCGTCCACGTGCATGCCGATGACCATCTTGTCCGCCGAGTCTCCCGAAGAGGTCTGCCGCGGCGCGTGGTAGTAGAGGTTGTGCCTCTGCACGTTGTCCTTCAGCCACGGGCTCAGGGCCAGGAACTGCTGCTCCTCTTCCTCGGTGATGTTCGCCGGGTGCCCCACCGTGTACGGGATCTTCCAGTGGTCGTGGATCAGCCGCATCCGGCTGCCCATCGCCTCCGCCATCCAGTCGTCGATGGCGTGGGCCAGGGTAGTCGTACCGGCGTACTCGCACCCAACGATGAGCAGCTTCATCCGGCGCACCTCCATGTGTTCCTGCGGCCCGAACGCTCCCGGCAGTCCGGATCGACGCCCCAACGCGCTGGGAGCAACAGCCTACCACAGCCATGGTCGGGGGTCCGCCGGAGCGATGACAGGGTGGAACCGCAGGCGCCGCGTGGACTACCATTGAATTCACCCGCTCGTTTCTGGATACACCCTTGAAGATACTCGGCATAGAGACATCGTGCGACGAGACAGCCGCCTCCGTCGTGGAGGACGGCCGCAGCATCATCTCCAACGTCGTTGCCTCCCAGGCGACGCTCCATGCGCAGTTCGGCGGCATCGTCCCGGAAGTTGCGTCCAGGCAGCACCTCGTGACGCTGGTGCCGGTCGTCCGTCAGGCCCTCGACGAAGCCGGGATGCGCCTTGGCCAGCTTGACGGCATTGCAGTGACCAACGGGCCCGGGCTCGCAGGGTCCCTGCTGGTTGGCGTCAACGCGGCGAAGGGGCTGGCGCTGGCCGAGGGACTGCCGCTGGTCGGCATCAATCACCTGGAGGGCCACGTCTATGCCGCCTGGCTCGACGAAGCAAACCCCGAGGTCGAGCCCGGCTTCCCCCTGCTCTGCCTGATTGCGTCCGGCGGCCATACCGACCTGGTCCTCATGCGCGGACACGGGCAGTACACGCTCGTGGGGCGCACGCGCGACGACGCCGCGGGCGAGGCCTTCGACAAGGCGGCCAGGGTGCTGCGGCTCGGATTCCCGGGAGGCCCGGCGATCCAGAAGGCCGCTGAGTCGAGCGCCGGCACGGAGCCGAAGCTGCCCAGGCCCAGGGTCAAGGACTCCCTGGACTTCAGCTTCAGCGGGCTCAAGACCGCCGTGGTCAGGCGGGCGGAGGAGAGGGGATGGTACCCCCCCGCGGAGGGCTCGGAGCTGGACGAGGGGGAGGTGGCCGAGATGGCGGCTGCGTTCCAGGACGCCGTGGTGGACTCGATAGTCTCCCGCGTCCTGGAGGCCGTGCGCAAGTACCGCGTGCGGGGCGTCGTCCTGGGCGGCGGCGTCGCGGCCAACACGGCCCTCAGGCGCGAGCTGCTGGCGGTGTCTCCCGTGCCGGCGGTGATTCCGGCTCCGGCGCTGTGCACCGACAACGGCGCGATGATAGGCGCGGCGGGCTGGTTCCACCTGAGGGGCGGCTCGGAGTACCAGTGGGGCATGGACGTGGAGCCCCGGCTGCGGCTGGGCTGAAGAAGCGGGCCCTCGCGTCAGCGCGGCGCGAACCTGCGTGTGCCGGGCGACGCCCCATCCTTGAGCTCGAACAGGCGGGTCGTCAGGGCGTGGACCTGGGCGCTGGTTTCGCCTCCCGCGTCCTCTATGGAAATACCGATCTGCTCCTGGGCCGACCGGAAGGTCGCGAGGACGCTGTTGTAACCCCACAGCCTGTCAGCTGCCAGGTAGACGCCCATCGCCGCAAGCAGCGCCCCCGCGAGGGGCGAGAAGACCGCATGGTCCAGGATGGACCACACGGCAGCCGCGACCAGCAGCGCCGCCGCGGCCCAGGCGAGCCCGGTCAGGCTTCGCCGTCGCTTGTTCGTCACCTCGACCGAGGTGACGTCGGCGATCGAGACGAAGGAGGCGGTGCGGTTGCGTCCCTCCGCGCCGATGTGTATCAGGCGCCTGTCCGTCAGTACCAGGGTGGTGGAGCGGTCCTTCCCGCGCATTCCTTCCAGGCTGATGGTGGAGTCCACATACTCCCCATCCAACAGGGAGATGTCGCCGTTCGGGCTTGAGTACTGTGCCGCTGCGCCGAGTATGCCGGGCCCTCCGCAATGCTGCCTCTTGAGTGGATGGTAACACGCGGTCGGGCACAGGCCAAACGAGGGGGCCGTCCCTACGCTACCCCAGGACACATTCGTGATGGACTGGCCCGAATCCGGTGTGCTATTCTCTAGCCCGCCCTGCGGCCTAGAGACAGGGCGCGTGAACTCCCTCGGAGCTGCAACTTCATGGAACGACCTATATTCAAGCCGATCGGAACGCCGGAGGTGGAGCTCGACACCCCGGCCTTTGTCGTCGACGTCGAAAAGCTCGACCGGAACATAGAGACCGCGGCCTCGTTCTTTCGCGATGGTGCCGCCGGCCTGCGGCCCCACGTCAGCGGGCACGGCAGCCCGGCGATAGCTCACCGGCAGCTCGCGGCCGGCGGCACGGTCGGGGGCATTGCCACGGCCACCGTGGGCCAGGCCGAGGTGTTTGCCAGGTACGGGTTTGGCGACTTCCTCGTTGCCAACGTCGTTGCCACGCCCCTCAAGGCCAGGCGCCTGGCAGCCCTGGCTCGGACGGCCAAGGTCACCGCCGGCGCGGACAGCGTCGCGGGGACCGGCGTCCTCTCTGATGCGGCCTCGGCGGCGTCAGTCACGCTCAACGTGGTCGTATACGTCCGCACGGGCCAAAACGGCATGGGTGCGGACCCGTCCGACGCGGTCGAGCTCGCGCGGGCAGTGGATGGAGCCGAAGGGCTCGCCTTCGCCGGGCTGATGACCTACGAGGGCACAATGCTCTGCGACAGCCGGGACGAGCTCGAGGCGGCATCGCTCAAGTGGGCAGGCGTCATGGTAGACGCCAGGGAGGCCGTCGAGGCCGCCGGGCTTGGCGTCGATGTCCTCAGCATCGGCGGCACCCACAACTACGAGATCGTCGGAGCCGTCGATGGCGTGACCGAGGTGCCGGCAGGTTCCTACGCCCTGATGGACGAGAAGTACCGGGCACACCGTCCCCAGTTCGAGAGCGCCGGCAGCGTGATGACCTGTGTGACCAGCATGCCGGAGCCAGGCAATATCATCACGGACGGGGGTCGCAAGGCCATCGGCGGCGATGCGGGCAATCCGGGTATCGTGGGCGTGGAGGGCGCGGTGTGCCGCGGGCTCAGCGCCGAGCACGGCGGAATTCAGGTGCCGGAGGACCTCAACCACGGGCTGCAACTCGGCGACCGGATCTGGTGCGTGCCGATGGACGTAGCGGGCTCCGTCAACGTCCACGACTACCTGTTCGCCATACGGGACGGCGCCCTCGAGGCTGTCTGGGACCTGCCCGCCCGGGGCCACTACCGCTAGACGGGAGTACACCTATGAAGTCATACGGCATGGCCCTGGACCTTAAGGATGACCCCGCCGTCATCGAGGAGTACCTGGAGTACCACCGTGCCGTGTGGCCCGACGTGATCGAGGGGCTCAGGGGCCTCGGCATCACCAAGATGAAGATCTACATCAGCGGCAACCGGCTCTTCATGTACCTGGAGACCCCGGACGACTTCGAGCCCGTGCGCGACTTCGCCAAGTACATGGAGACGGGCAGGGCGAAGGAGTGGGACGACCTGATGCGGACCTTCCAGCAGAGGGCGCCGGCCGCCAGGCCCGGCGAGTGGTGGACCTCCATGGATGAGGCCTTCGACGTCGACTGGTTCGATGGGGACTAGCCGCATGGCCCAGGTTACCGTAGACAGCCACCACCACCTGTGGGACATCGACAAGCTCCACTATGCCTGGATGCCGCCGGGCGACAACGTGCTGAAGCAGAACTACCTGCCCGACGACATGCGTCCCCTGCTCGAGCGCAACGGCATCGACAGGACGGTCCTGGTGCAGGCCCACGAGTCCTTGGACGAGGCCAGGTGGCTGATCGACCTCGCCGAGTCCGGCGACTTCATTGCCGGGGCGGTAGTGTGGGTGGACCTGGTGGACCCGGGCGTCGGCCACGTGCTCGACGAGCTCATGCGGCGCCCCGGGCTGGTCGGTGTCCGCCACGGCGTCGAGCATGACCCCGACCAGGAGTGGCTGACCCGCCCAGAGTCGATTCGTGGCCTGAAGGCGCTGGCCGAGCGCGGTATCAGGTACGACGTTCTGACCAGGCCGCACCAGCTGCCGCAGGTGCCTCCACTCGCCGACAAGGTCCCGGACCTGAAGATGGTGATCGACCACATCTCCAAGCCGCCGATAGCCAGCGGCGGGATGGAGCCCTGGGCCGAGGACATAGCCAGGGTGGCCGAGATACCGGGGGTCTACTGCAAGGTCTCCGGCATGGTGACGGAGGCCGACCACGACAACTGGAAATACGACGACCTCAAGCCCTACGTCCGCCACATAGTCGACATCTTCGGCTTCGACCGCCTCATGTTCGGCAGCGACTGGCCCGTGTGCCTACTCGCCTCGAGCTACGACGACGTGGTGAGCTCCGCCCTGGAGGCCGTCGGCGACATCGCGGATGAAGACCGAGCCAGGCTCATGGGCGGCAACGCTATCGACTTCTACGGCCTCGACGTCTAGTCCCCTGGTCCGGCGCGGGCCGCCCGGTTGCCCGCCCCTCTTATCGGGTTGGCATGAGCAAGACCATCTACCTCGCGAATCCCTACGGCTTCTCCACGCAGCAGAAGGCCGTCCTCCTGCCGCCCCTCATTGCCGCCCTAGAGGAGCTTGGCCTTGAAGTGTGGGAACCGTTCGCCCGTAACAACCAGGTCGACTTCCAGGAGGCGGGCTGGGCCTACAGGATCGGCCAGGCCGACTTCAGGGACGTGGATGCTGCCGACGCCATCTTCGCCGTCGTCAACGGGGTGCCCCCGGACGAGGGGGTGATGGTCGAGTTGGGCATGGCCATCGCGCTGGGGAAGCCCACCTTCCTCTTCCGCGACGACTTCCGCCGCGCCACCGATAGTGAGACGTACCCCCTCAACCTGATGCTCTTCACCGGGCTGCCCCAGGACGGCTGGGAGGACTACTACTACACCTCTGTGGATGAGATAGCCTCTCCCGGCAAGGCGCTGGCGCAGTGGGCAGCGAAGCCCTAGGCTGAGGGGCTAGTTCAATTGCAGCGTACGCTGCTGAGAACTGTCCTTCGACAAGCTCAGGACGAACGATCTTCCCGGGACCGGGCTCGTCGGAGGAGTCCCAGGATAGCCTCTGAGGCCGAAGTCCCCGGGCGGCCTAGGCAGGGCTCCTGGAAGCTTCCCGCTAGACCCTTGCCGCCGCTTCCGTCGCGCCCGCGCGGGACGCGGCATCCGGGAAGAACACGCTCAGCACCTGGTCCACGATGCCCTGGGCGTCCAGTTGCAGGTGGCGACGCTGGTCTGCCGCCGTGCCGTGCTCGATGAAGGAGTCGGGCATGCCGATGCGGTGCACGGCCACGTCCTCCAGCCCGGCCTCCGCAAGGGCCTCGAGGACGGCGGAGCCGAACCCGCCCGCCAGCACGTTCTCCTCCACAGTCACTATTCGCCCGACGCCTCTCGCCGCATCCAGCAGCAGGTCTACGTCCAGCGGCTTCACGAATATAGGGTTCACCACCCTGCACGAGACGCCGTGCTCGGCGAGGACTCCCGCAGCCTCGATCGCCGCGCTCGCAGGCTTGCCCAGGGCGAAGATGGCCACGTCGCCGCCCTCGCGGACCACGCGGCCCTTGCCGATAGGCAGCTCGCGGAGATCGTCGTCGAGCGGCGTGCCGACGGCTGCGCCCCTGGCTATGCGTATGGCGAAGGGGCCCTTGTACTTGTACGCCGTGTAGACGAGGTGCTGCAGCTCGTTCTCGTCCATAGGGGCCGCGACAACGGCGTTTGGCAGGCACCGCAGGTAGGAGATGTCGAACGCCCCGTGGTGCGTCTTGCCATCCTCGCCGACGATCCCGGCCCTGTCCGCAATGAGCGAGACGGGCAGGTTCTGCAGGCATATGTCGTGGACCACCTGGTCGAATGCGCGCTGCATGAACGTGGAGTAGATCGATACGAATGGGTTGAGCCCGTTCGAGGCCATGCCCGCCGCCATGCTGACGGCATGCTGCTCCGCTATGCCCACGTCGAAGACCTTGTCGGGGAAGTCTTGCCGCACCTCCGCAAGGCCGGTCCCCTCGAGCATCGCCGCGCTGATGCCGACAACCGATTCGTCGCGCCGCATCAGCTCCGTTATCGTCTGGGCGAAGACCTTGGAGTAGGTGGGTGCGCCCGAGGAGTCTCCCAGCGGTGAGCTTGGCTGGTGGAACTTGACCGGGTCGTCCTCGGCGGGCTCGTAGCCGTGACCCTTGTGGGTGACCAAGTGAATCAACGGCACCGAGCCTGAGGGCTTCCTGGCCTGCCGGAGCGTCTCCTCCATCTGCTTGAAATCGTGGCCGTCGACGGGGCCAAGGTAGTGGAACCCCATCTCCGTCCAGAACGTCGTGGGAACGATGAGCCCGTCGAGGCCCGTGTTGACCCTCTTGGCCAGCCTGTACATCAGCTCGCCGGTCGGAACCTTCTTCGAAAGGGCCTTCATCCGCCCGACCATCGCCGTGTACTCGGGGTGAGTGATCAGGCGCTTGCGCCAGTTGGTGAGGAAGCCGATGTTCTCGGAGATCGACATCCCGTTGTCGTTGAGGACGACGATGAGCTTTTCTGGGTTCAGGTGGACGATGTTGTTCAACGCCTCGAAGCTGGAGCCGGAGGTCATCGCCCCGTCGCCGACGACGGCGATGGTCCACGAGTCCGTCTTGCGATTCGCCGCGGCCTCAGCGATGCCGAGGGCGATGGAGAGGCCGGTGCCCGCGTGGCCCGCGCACAGCGCGTCATGGGGGCTCTCCATCGGCTCCCCGAATCCTGACAGGCCGCCCTCCAGCCGGATGTTCTGGAACTCGTCCCGCCGCCCCGTGACCAGCTTGTGGGTGTAGGTCTGGTTGGTCGTGTCCCAGACGATGCTGTCCCGGGGGCTGTCGAAGATGCGATGAAGGGCCAGCGTCAACTCGACGACGCCCAGGTTCGAGGCCAGGTGGCCGCCGCGTTCGGTTATGACCGAGATGATGGTGTCGCGCGCCTCTTGGGCGACCTGCTCCATCTCTTCGATTGTGAGCGTTCTGAGGCCGCTCGGCTCGTCTATGCGGTCCAGGATCCTGGAAGCCATCAGATGCCTCCCTGCAAAGTGGGAATAGTCCTGTCTATGACGGAATTCCTATGCGTAGCGTAAGTTACACCCCACAACTCGTCAAGGCCGCGCCGCCGTACATTGGCGCTATCTCACTAAACAGGACGGCTGAATACCCCCTGGGCTGCACTTCGGCGCCCAAATTTCCGGGCGCCGAAGCAGCCTTGTGTTACCGACCCGCCGGCCCAATGCACGTTGCAGCGGGTCATCAGTCGGGCTGCTACAACCCAGTCCTTGCCAGACACTTGCTGCGCTTTAGCCTTGCGTTGTAATGGGCTATCGCTGTATCGCAGCTTATGTTATCATTGGCGGCGACCAGCGCCGGCCCGGAGGGATGCCATGAAGGAACGCCTGTACAAGAGTACGTCCGACAGGATGCTGTCCGGCGTGTCCGGTGGACTTGGAGAGTACCTAGACGTGGACTCGACCCTAGTGCGCATCGCCTGGGTGATAGTCACCATCATGTCAGCCGGGTTGGGTCTGCTGGCATACATCGCCCTGGTCATCATAGTGCCCACCAGGCCTGTCCCGATCTCCTCCGCCTCCGCGGAAGACGATGGGTTCCCCGATGAGGAGGCCTCGACCGCGGGCGAGTCGTATCAGCCTGCTGGGCGGGGCGAAGACAGCAGGAAGCGCAGGCGGAACATGGCAATCGGCGTAGTGCTCGTGGTGATCGGCGGCCTGGCCCTGGGCTACAACCTGGACCTGTTCGAGTGGCTGGACTGGGGCAAGTTCTGGCCGGCCCTGCTCATACTGCTGGGTGTGCTGCTGATCGTGCGTAGGTTCGACCGGAGCTGACATGGGCGACCGTCGATTCTCGGGCGTCCCCATAGCCGCGCTGCTCCTCATCGCAGCCGGAGTCACCCTACTGCTGCAGAACATGGGCATCGTCAGGTGGGAGCTGTGGGTCGAGATCTGGCGGTTCTGGCCCCTGGTGCTGATCGCGATTGGCGTGAGCCTGGTCTTCGGCAGGCGCCTGCCCTGGCTCTCCGCGCTGATCTTTGCCGCTCTCATCGCCGGCGCGTTCTCGGGGGCTGCCTTCATGGCCGAGGACAGCGGCGAGCTCGTCGTCGAAAGGATCAGCGAGCCCCTCGGCGGCGCCGACCGCCTGGACCTTTGGGTCGACGTGGACGTGGGAAACCTCACGATCGATTCCGCTTATGGCTCCCGCAACCTGGAGGGCGAGTTTTCCTCGCCGTGCGGAGGAGCCTCCACCCTCGTCGGACGGTACCGCGACGTGGCGTCCCTCGACGTAAAGACGGCGGAGGACTCGCCTCTCTGCCTGTGGGGAGCCGACTGGAAGGTATACGTGCCCCGCGTGCCCGAGGTGGTCGTGGATGTCGAGGCGAACGTGGCGTCGGTAGACCTCGAGCTGACGGACATCAACGTCACTGAGCTCTACGTCGATGCGAACATGGGAAGCGTCGAGATCGCCATGCCCTCCGGCGCAGGACACGTACAGGCCCTGCTCGAAGCCGTCGGCGCGAGCATAGACATACGAATACCTGAAGGCGTCGAGGCCCTCATAGTGAATGATTCGGAGCTCACGTCGTTCGATATAGGAGGCCGCTTCCACAGGAAGGGCCCCCTGGCGGACGGCGCGACGGTCCGGGGGCGCGATCCCGGGAGCTACTACGAGTCTCCGGGTTACCGCACCGCCGAGGACAGGGTGTACATCGAGATCGACGCCCGCTTCGCCAGCGTGAACATCAGGTAGCCGCGCCACGCAACCCCGTGCCGCTCCTCGCTCCATCTGTAGGGGCGGGTTTCAAACCCGCCCTCCAATGCCGTGCGAGACTGAACTGTCACCGAGCGAGGCTGCCGGTTGACAAAGGAACCCCTTCTCTGTGCTAGAATCTGTCGCCGCATGAAGCCCGACGAGCTCAAATACTGGCTGGCCTTCAACCGCATCCCCCAGGTCGGCAGGGTGAGAATCCGGATGCTGGAGCAGTACTTCGGCGCCCTGGAACAGGCCTGGAAGGCGGGTCTTGCCGAGTACAAGCAGGCGGGGCTCGACAACCGGACGGCCACCACGGTAGCCACGCGGAAGCTCGGCATCGACCCGGACGCCGAGCTTGACGCGGTCGCGAAGGCTGGCATCACGGCACTGACGTGGCACGACGACGAGTACCCGGCAAGGCTCAAGGAAATCTACGACGTGCCCCCGGTGCTGTACATCAGGGGCAGCCTGGACCAGGACGACGAGCGCTCGATTGCAGTGGTGGGCACGCGCAAGGCATCGGCATACGGTCGCGAGGTGGCATACCACCTGGCGCAGGACATGGCCAAGTCTGGAGTTACCGTAGTCAGCGGGCTTGCCCTCGGCATAGACGGGGTGGCGCACCAGGCGGCGTTGGACGCGGGTTGCCGGACCCTGGCCGTGCTTGGAAGCGGCGTCGACGTCATCTATCCCCCCGGTCACCGCAGGCTTGCAGAGCAGATTGTGGAGAACGGGGCGCTCATATCCGAGCATCCGCCCGGGACCCGGCCCAGCGCCCAGCACTTTCCCCGCAGGAACCGGATAATGAGTGGAATGACCTTGGGCACCGTCGTCATCGAGGCCGGAGAGAAGAGCGGCGCGCTTCTGACCGCCCATCACGCCCTCGAACAGAACCGCGAGGTATTCGCCGTGCCTGGGAACGTATTTGCGCCCACCAGCCTTGGGACGAACCGACTCATCAGGGACTCGGCGGCCAAGCTGGTGATAGACTACAGGGACGTGCTGGAAGAGTTGAACCTGTCTTACGTGGGCGAACAGATCGAAATGGCCGCCCACTTCCCTGAAGATGAGAACGAAGCGGCCCTGCTGGGTTTCGTCACCTACGACCCCGTGCACATCGACGACGTGGTCCGCTCGAGCGGCATGGACATCTCGCTCGTCAGCGGAGCCTTGGCTATGATGGAGCTGAAGGGAGTCGTCCGGCAGGTGGGCGGCATGAACTACATCAGGATCAAGGAGAGGCCTGCGGAATACCAGGCCGTTTAGGAGAAAATGGCAAAGGACTTGGTAATAGTCGAATCGCCAGCGAAGGCCCGCACCGTCGGGCGCTTCCTGGGTGGAAACTACACTGCGATGGCCTCGATGGGCCATGTGCGAGACCTGCCGAAGCGGGAGGTCGGCGTGGCTGTCGAGAACGGGTTCAAGCCCAAGTACTCGGTGCTGCCCGACAAGCGCAAGGTGGTGGCCGAGGTCAAGAAGGCATCCGCGGCGGCGGACACGGTGTATCTCGCGACAGACCCGGACAGGGAGGGAGAGGCCATCGCCTGGCACCTCATCGAGGCCGCGAAGATCGCCAAGTCGAAGGTGAAGCGCGTCGTCTTTCACGAGATCACCGCGCCTGCGGTGAGGGACGCCTTCGACCACCCCCGTACCATCGACGAACGGCTCATCGACGCCCAGCAGGCCAGGAGGGTTCTCGACCGCCTGGTCGGGTACGACCTGAGCCCCGTGCTCTGGAAGAAGGTCCGCCGCGGGCTGTCCGCGGGCAGGGTGCAGTCGGTCGCCCTGAGGCTGATTGTCGACAGGGAGCAAGAGATACAGGCCTTCGTATCCGAGGAGTATTGGACCATAGAGGCGCTGCTGGCAAAGGCCGACGGCGGCGCGGAGACCGTGTCCTTCAAGGCGGACCTCCGGGCCGTCAAGGGCAAGAAGGGAAAGATCGCCATACCCAACGGCGAAGAGGCTGCCCGCCTGACGTCCGACCTGGAGCCCGCCGGCTTCACCGTAGCCAAGGTCGCCACCAGGGAGAGAAAGAGCCGGCCGGCCCCGCCCTTCATAACCAGCTCGCTCCAGCAGGAAGCGTTCAGGAAGCTGAGATATACGACCCGCCGCACCATGGCCATCGCGCAGCAGCTCTACGAGGGCATCGACATCGGCGGCGAGGGGTCCGTGGGACTCATCACGTACATGAGGACCGACTCGACGAACGTCGCCATGAGCGCCGTGCACGAGACCAGGGACTACATCCGCGACAAGTTCGGCCCCGGCTATGCGCCGGACAAGCCGCGCTTCTACACCAAGAGGGTCAAGGGCGCGCAGGAGGCCCACGAGGCGATCAGGCCCACGTCGGTGCGGCGCGAGCCCGCCTCCCTGAAGCGCTACCTCACGACGGACCAGTTCCGCCTGTACGACCTGGTCTGGCAGCGGATGGTGGCGAGCCAGATGTCCGACGCGCTCCTGGACGGCACGACCGTCGACATCGAGGCCTCCGGCACGCAGTCCGGCGCCGCATACGAATTCCGGGCCACGGGCTCGGTCATCAAGTTCCCCGGCTTCCGCCGCCTCTACCTCGAGGGCCGGGACGATGTCGCGAAGGACAAGGACAAGGACACTCCCCTCCCGGTGCTGCAGAAGGATGATGTGCTGGACTCCCGCGGCGTCACCCCGACGCAGCACTTCACACAGCCGCCCCCGCGGTTCACGGAGGCCAGCCTGGTCCGCGCGCTGGAGGAGCAGGGCATCGGGCGTCCGAGCACCTACGCGCCCACCATCGCCACCGTTCTCGCGCGGGACTATGCACGCAAGGACCGGAACAGGCTCACGCCCACCAAGCTCGGCATCGCCGTCAGCGGCCTGCTCACACAGCACTTCCCCGACATCATGGACGTGGGCTTTACGGCGCGCGTGGAGGAGGAGCTGGACGACATCGCCAGCGGCGAGAGGGAGTGGACGCCGGTGCTGAAGGACTTCTACGGGCCCTTCGCCGAGACGGTCCAGCGTGCCCTCGAGAAAGCCGAGCGGGTCCCGCGCGACCAGATCGACGAGGAGTCCGACGAGGAGTGCGACAAGTGCGGCCGCCCCATGGTGATCAAGTCCGGGCGGTTCGGCAGGTTCCTGTCGTGCAGCGGCTTCCCCGACTGCCGGACCTCCAAGCCGCTGATGCAGCGGACGGGGGTCGAATGCCCCGAGGACGGCGGCGAACTGGTGGAGCGACAGGGCAGGGGAGGAAGAGGCCGGGGACCCAAGAAGTTCTACGGCTGCACCAACTACCCCGAGTGCACCTTTACGTCGAACCAGCGTCCCCTCCCACAGCCCTGCCCCGACTGCGGCAAGCTCCTGGTCGCCTCCGGCAGGGAGAACGCCCGCTGCCTCGCCTGCGGATTCAAGGGCCCGGTGCCGGAGGAAGAGGTAGTCGAGCTGGCGTCCTAGCCGCCCCGCGTTCAGCCGGAGAAGCCGGTCGGTCCACTGCATTGGGGCTAAAGTGCACCCGGTTAGCCTTCCAGGCGGGGCCGTTTGCGGTGTACAAATCTCCCACTATGGACGCCGACGAACGAGCTTCGCTGCTTGACAGGTTCACGGTCCACCTCCAAGCCGAGAAGGGCCTTGCGGACCTGACGGTCAGGAACTACAGGACCGACCTGCGGCCCCTGTTCGACTACATGCAGGAGCGCGGGATTGGGGACCTGAGGGCGCTGGACAGGTACGCCCTGCGAGGTTACCTGGCCTGGCTCGTTGAGCTGGGATACGAGCGGTCGAGCGTCGTACGAAAGCTGAGCGCCCTCCGGTCGTTCCTCCGCTGGCTGCTCGCCGAAAAGCTGATCGACAAGGACCCCCTGCCGCGGCGCGGCGTGATGAAGCGCGACAAGCGGCTGCCCCGCTTTCTCTCCCAGGACGAGGCGGAGCTACTCGTTTCCTCGCCGGACACGAGCGAAGACCTGGGGGTGCGGGACCGCGCCCTGCTTGAGCTGGTGTACGCCGCCGGACTCCGCGTCAGCGAGGTGCACGACTTGGACGTACACGATCTCGACCTGAACAGCAGGGAGCTTCGCGTGGTGGGCAAGGGCGGAAAGGAGCGGGCGGTGCTCATCGGGTCGGAGGCGCACGATGCCATTGCCCTCTACCTGAGGGACGTGCGCCCGAAGCTCTCCCAGCCCGGGAGCGGCGCGGCACTCTTCCTGAACCGCTTCGGCGCCCGCCTCAGCCGCCGGAGCATCCAGGCGAAGGTCCGGCGCTATGCGGCCAGGGCGGGCCTGGCGTCGGGAGTGCACACGCACACCCTCAGGCACTCATTCGCCACCCACCTGCTGGACGGCGGGGCGGACCTGCGGGTCGTCCAGGAGCTGCTGGGGCACTCGAGCCCGGCGACCACCCAGATATATACTCATGTGACACAATCGAAGGCTCGCGAGGTGTACCTCTCGACGCACCCGCGGGCCAGGCCCGGCGCGGAGGTAGAGCCTGAGTCATGAAGATACTCGTCATTAACGGACCGAACCTGAATATGCTCGGCAGGCGCGACCCCGGCCCCTACGGCACGACCACCTTCGCTGAGCTCGAGGACCGGATCAGGGAAGCCGCCGGGGAGCTCGGCGTGGAGGTCGAGCTGTTCCAGAGCAACCACGAGGGTGCAATCGTTGACTTCCTGCAGGACTCTGCGGGCGGCGCGTCGGGTATACTCATCAACGCTGGCGCTTTGACCCACTACGGGCTGTCCATGCGCGATGCCCTGGCAGACGCGGGCCTGCCGGTGGTCGAGGTGCACATCTCGAACATCCACGCCCGCGAGAGATTCCGGCATCGCTCGGTCATCGTCCCCCTGGCGGTCGGCCAGATCGCCGGACTTGGCTGGCGTGGGTATATCTACGGGCTCACGTTCCTGGCGGAACATGCGGCGGAGGCAGGATAGGCTAGATGAACACGACTGCGAGGATCGAAAGGCTTAGGGACGCGCTGGGCGAAAACGAGATCGATGCGATGCTGGTCTCCAGCCCGGAGAACCGCCGCTACCTGTCCGGCTTCACGGGTTCGGCGGGCTACCTGCTCATCAGCGAGGCGGCCCAGGTGCTCGTCACCGACTTCCGGTACACCGAGCAGGCCGAGAAACAGTCGGCAGGCTACCGGATTGAGCGGATGACGGCCGGCCAGGGGTGGAAGTGGCTCCCCGAATTGGCGCACGAAGCAGGGCTAAACCGGGTCGGCTTCGAGGCGAGCGACGTATCGGTTGCGGCCCACTCCGCCTTCAGGAAGGCGATCGAGGAGCACGAAGACTCGTCCGGGCCGACCCTCGTCGAGACGAGCGATCTCGTCGACAAGATGAGGGCCGTGAAGGACCGCGACGAGCTGGAGATCCTGACCAAAGCCGTTGAGGTCACCGACCATGCGCTCGAATCGGTCGCCGCGACGGTCGAGCCGGGTGTGACCGAGGGCGAGATTGCGTGGGAGCTCGAGAAGTCGATGCGAGAGCAGGGCGCCGAGGGCCTCGCCTTCGAGACCATCGTCGCCGCGGGCCCGAACGGCGCGCTGCCGCACCACCTGGCCGACGAGACGCCGCTCAGGGAGGGCCAGGCCGTCGTCATCGACATGGGAGCCAAGTACGACGGCTACTGCGCCGACCTCACCCGCACGATACTCGTGGGAGAGCCGGACGAGAAGTTCGTCGAGGTCTACGGCACCGTGCTGCGCGCCCAGATCGAGGCCGAGGAGCGCGTCAGGCCGGGCATGACCGGCCAGGAGGTCGACGCCATCTCCCGCGACATCATCGCCGACGCGGGCTACGGCGACAACTTCGGCCACAGCCTCGGCCACGGCGTGGGGCTCGCCGTCCACGAGTACCCGCGCGTCGGCCCGACGGGGGAAGACGCCATCGAGGACGGCATGGTCTTCACCGTCGAGCCCGGCATCTACCTGTCTGGCTGGGGCGGCGTGCGAATCGAGGACATTGTCGTCATGGAAGACGGCCGCGCCCGGGTCCTCAGCCGCGCCTCGAAGATCGATGTGGGCCGCTAGGTAGAGACCGCCCTTCGTTCCCAGCCCCGCTTCAAGCTACTGGGTAGGGGCGACTGCGTAGGGCTGCGTAGGGGCGACTCGCCGAGTCGCCCTCAAAACGGTTGGCCGCGAGCGCATCCGAGCCGGGACATCCTTCTTATCATCCCTGACCGTTGCGGTGAGGCCTCGGTAGTGCGGGGAGCCGCAGTCCGCGCTACAATAGAATTTGGCTAGAGCACGAGCCCCTGTAGCTCAGGCGGATAGAGCAACGGTTTCCTAAACCGTGTGCCCCGGTTCGAGTCCGGGCAGGGGTACCAGGCTTGATAAAATCAAGAACCTTCGAATTGAGGGTCCATTTGACGCTTTGACCCTCGGGCAGTGGCACTGACTCAACGACGGAGAGGTCGGCATGCTACTACCGTTTCCGTAGATCACCATGCGGGAGCCGTCTGAGTTGGTACGCACCGCTTACGACATGCCCGCGAGGTCGAAGACCAGCTTGTGCCCGGAGTAAGTGTCTGGGCATAGACAATTCCCTGGTGCCATGCCACGGTGGTCGAAGCGATCCCAGCTATAGCGAAGTCCAGAAGCCGAAGCGCCGACTTGGCCACGAGGGGCACTCTTTAGCGAACATCATGAGCCGACTGTCCAAACCGCCCCATTGAGTTCAGACGAGGCGCTGGGGATGTCCCGATTCTCCATCCGCCGCTACAGCATCCAGCACGGGATTCTCATACTGGCTGTCAACTTTCTGCTCATGGCTGGCCTTGGCGCGTCCATCGCCGCGGGAAGACCGTTGTTGATCGTCCTGTCGGCCACCGCCTTGGCGTGCGTGATAGCGATAGACGCTCTGGTGCTGTACACAAGCCCTAGGGCCGTCCAGGTGGAGACTTGGATTCGGCGGCTGGGCATGGGGGAACTTGACTACCGGATCGAACCCATTGGGCGGGACGAGATTTCGGAACCTGCAGAGGGCTGGAGACGCTGCGTCAGAGTTCGCTAAAGACGATGCAGCTGGACACCGTTCGCCGCTTGTCCGAGGAATGGCAGACCAAGAGCGAGAATCTGGAGAGGGCGCTTGAGGAGCTGGAACGGACCCAGGATATGCTCGTCAGCCGAAGAAAGGTCTCAGAATTGGGTTCTCTGGCCGCAGGGCTGGCCCACGAGCTGAGAACCCCCCTGTCGTTGAGGAGTCTGAGCGCTGAATCGGGGAGCCTAGCCAGTGGCTCCGTTGGCTCGCCAAATGCCAAGACCTTCTACCAGTGGGTATCGAGAGCTCCATCCATGCCGGGCGAATCCGTAGGACAAACGACGAGGCACACGAAGACTCTGGTGGAGGCGAAAGGTCTGAGGGTGCTCTGGCTGCTCCTCATCCCCGTTCTGTTTTGGAGTGTGGCGCCGCTAGTCATTGCATTAGGATACGCCGGTCAGGCGAGGCATAGCATGTTGCTATGGACGCCTGCGTTGGCAATCTCGGCGTTCTGCGCCGTGGGTATATTCTCAATCGGCCTGTCTGTGCCTGCTGCTTTGGCGCTACTAGTCGTAGCCATTGCAGACTCCCTGAAGAGCAACGCCGAGGTGGAACGGAGAGAATCCGATTATCGCAGGGCGAACGGCCCGTCCACCTATGGCCACGTGGAGAGAGGTCAGCGCACTCTCACCCCGAATAGTTCCGAGCGTAAGGGCTGAGCGGAACCTACTCCGTCCCTGATTGTCCAGTCCAGGTGCACTGTCCCTCCATCTTGGTAGCCTCCTAGCGAGCATCGTCCTCTACGTCATCGTCGTACCTGAGCAAGACATCAGGTACGAACTTTCGCCGTCTTTCCTCGGCCACGGCATCCTGCAATTCAGCCTGCAACTTGGGAGTCAACCTTTCGTAGGCTACGAGCTCCAAATGACCGTCCATGATCAGTGCAACTAGTCGAGGATAGTCCTTCTCGGCTTGCTCGGGTTCGACAGACCACGCCATGCCAAATCCCGAATAGAGAGCAGTATCATTATCGTCTCTCTGCCAGCGGGTAGGGTCTGATGGTTGGACTAGTGAGTCGTAGTCCCCAATGATGAAGTCGTAGTCTCCAACTGAGTAGACGTTGGGAGACTCGGAGCGGTTCATCCACCACCCCATGCCGTACCCGATGACTAGGCCAGCTATCAGGATGGCTCCAACGTTCCACGCTCTAATCATGGCTACCCCCTACGAAACAGCCTACGACTTGGACTAGAGAGCCCAAGTCGTAGGCTCCGACCTATCTAGCACGTAATGAAAGAGCCTGGGGCTGACGATGTATGCCGCGTCGCTCCGTTATGGAACTCGACCGACGCACTCGTGTTGGCGAAGTAGTAGTGCCGTCCGCTAGCGCAGGGTCCGACCACAGAACGACTTTGTCGTGTCGTGCGTTGCCAAGTGCCTCCACTGGTGTCGAGCTTCGTGCCTAGGTCCTGAAACAAGGTAATCCGCAAGCGGGTCTTCTTCGTCCGGGCTTCTGCTGTGCAGTCCCAGTATGCATATGCCCGCACGTCGGCACCGGACTTCCACGGACTGTTCACGGTGAGTATGCAATCGTAGTCGTGATGGTTGTACTGCACCGACGAGTCTCCGGCCACCTTCCGACGTATGCGCTCTGGAAGCTGGGCTAGCGTCTCGTTTGAGAGACTGGCGTAGACCTGCTGCACTTCCGTAGGGGGAGTCTCGATCTCGCGCATGACTGGTGCCACGTTCGTCAGTGGAGTTCCAGTAGTCCCCCAAAGGAAGACTACCATCCAGTCACCTACCTCGACCTCTAGCTCTCCTTCGGAGGGAACACCAGTAGGAAAGTCCGCAGGACCCGCACCCATCAGGGTCACAGCCAGAATCGTCGAGACCGCAATAGTCAACGTCCTCTTCAACATCGCATCCTCCCATTTCGTTGACTTGGGTAGGAGAGGTTGCTACCTAGAGTGTGTAGACCCAAGATGGCCTCTCAGCGTAGGACGCTCCACATCAAGGGGCGATGTAAGGACATGAGCGCCTCCTTTCATAATGGGGCGATGACCCTGATGGCCCCTCGGAGCATGAGGCGCTCCGCACCAGGGGACGATGAAAGCTCATAAGCGCCTCCTCTACTTGAAGCCTGAGTCCAAGCTACAGCCCCAATGTAAGTCTGGCGCGAAGGTCAAGCGCGAAACCGTAAAGGTTCTATAAAGAAGTCGCTGAACCTTCTTCCTGGGTCGAGTCGCTAGGAATCTTCAGTCGCAGAACTGGCCCGCCATCGCAGATGTGGATTACCCTGCCGCTGTCCGTGCAAGCATCCCCCTGCCTCAGGGCTTCGCCATGCGGTAACCGACCCGCGGTACGGTGAATATGTACCGTGGGTCCCTGGCGTCGTCCCCAAGCTTGCGTCGCAGGTTACCGATGAAGACACGCACGAGTTGCCCTTCCCCCGAATACTCGGCTCCCCAGATCCGTTGGAGTAGCTGGTCGTGGGTCAACACTAACCCGGCATTCGTGGTCAGTTCGAACAACAGCCTGTACTCCGTCGCTGTCAACTGTACTGTCTGACCCGACACAGCCACAGTGCGGGTGTCGTAATCGACTGTCACGTCTTCAAAGCGGTAGGGCTTGCGCTGTGATCGCTCGACACTCCCAGGTCGCGTACGCAACGCCGTCTCGATCCTCGCCACCAGCTCGGTTGGCGAGAACGGCTTGACTAAGTAGTCTGCCGCACCCATCTCAAGTGCGCGGACAACGTTTTCGTCGCCTCCGCTCCCAGACAGGAAGATGGCCGGCACGTTGGAAACCTCACGTAGCTGCTTCATCAGCTGAAACCCGTCCATTCCCGGCATCCTCACATCCAGCAGGACGAGATGGGGCTTCTCGATCTCGAACAGGTGCATCACTTCATTCGGGTTGCCGGTAACGATGGGGTGATAGCCGGCATCGGTCAGCACGTTGCGTATGTATCGCAGCGCCTGTGGGTCGTCATCCACCGACAGGATGCGCGTAAGCCCGGTAACTGCCGTCCTAGTACTCCGTTCAGCCTCGCCGTCCGCCTCAGCCGGGGCGATGGGCAGCGTGAAGGTGAAGCGGGAGCCATGGCCGCGGCCACGGCTCTCAGCCCAGATGCGGCCACCGTGGGCTTCGACGATGCCCTTGCATATCGCAAGGCCCAGGCCGTGCCCTTCGGTCTGCGCTTCAGCACTGTCTACCCGGGAGAACTTCTTGAACAGGTGCGGGAGTTGGTCCGCGGCAATCCCCTGACCCTGGTCCACGACGGAGATAGCCAGATATGGCTCCTTCAGCACAGCGGACACGCTGATCGCGGACCCTCCCTGAGAGTACTTTGATGCGTTCGAAAGAAGGTTGCCCAGCACCTGCGTTATCCTGAGCGGGTCGGCCGCAACCGCCGGTAACTCCGGCGCCAAGTCCACATCGATGGAGTTCCGCGATCCCGCGCGCAGGAAAGTCTGGATCGCCTCGTCTACGAGGTCTGCTACAGTCGTACCCCTGGGAGTCACCACCAGCACGCCCGCCTCTATCTTGGTCACGTCGAGCAGGTTGCTGACGAGTTCGCTCAACCGGTCGACCTGCTCGTCGATGATTCGGAAGAACCGGCGGGTCTCTAAGGGGCTGAAAGACATCGACGTGCTCAGCACCGTAGCGGCAGTCCCCTTGATGGTCGTGAGTGGGGCGCGCAGTTCATGGCTCACCATGGCGAGGAACTCGTTTCGCATCCTCTGCAGTTCTTCAAGTGGGGTCATGTCCTGGATGACTGCGGCCGCAGCGGTGATTTCCCCGCTCTCAGAGTAGATGGGCGTGGCATTGATCAGGGTGGAGACCGTCCGGCCGTCAGACCGCTCGAACAGGATCTCCTCGGCCCTGACGATCTCGCCATGTCCCAGGGCACGCGACAGGGGGCGTTCGTCTATCCCGTATTCGCGGCCGTCAGTCCGGCGGTAGATCGTCACCTCTTGATAACGTGCCAATGAGCTCCCGGGCTCCGGCGCAATGCCCATGATGCGCTTCGCCTCCTGGTTGACTGATACCACTGTGCGGGTGCGGGCATCGACCACCAGGACGCCCACGGGCGAGGTACGGACCAGTGCCTCCAGTCGTTCCCGGTCGTCTTCGACGGCAGCCCTGGCCTCGTGTTCTTCGCTGAACTTGAGCGCGTTGGCTATCGCCATCCCGGCGTGGGCGGCGAACATGACAAGGGTTTCTTCGTCTTCGTCCGTGAACTGCTGGCCACCTTCCTTCTCTGTCAGGTATATGTTGCCGACCGACTCGTCCAGGTGCAGGATCGGGGCGCCCAGGAAGGTCCTCATAGCCGGATGATTCTCAGGGAAGCCGACCGACCGGGGGTGAGTTGTCAGGTCCGCAATCCTCAGGGGTTCGCGGGCCTCGTTCAGGTAACCCAGGATGCCCAGGCCTTTGGGCAATGTCGTGAGCCTCCGACGCTCTTCCGGCGTCATGCCGGAGGTAATGAAGTCCTGTACGGTCCCTGAGTCGCCGAACACGGCCAGTGCGCCGTATCGGGCGGCCGTCAGTGAACGGGCGCCATCGACGACTTCCTGTAGCACGGTCGCCAGGTCAAGGCTCTCGACCCGGCGACTAACCTCGCTCAGTGTGAGGAAGCGCGTCCGCAGGGCGGTGAGTTCGGCCCGTAGCTTGGCGGCCTCCTGTTCGTGCAAAGGGCAACTCTCCTCTTATCTGCAAGAGAGAACCTCTATGGAAAGCTCCTGAGGATAACGGTGGCCTTACATCGGGCCGCTGGCTACGGCCGTAGAGCATTCATCATCCTGCCGTGCGAAACTGCCCGTCCCGTGGGCAGCATTCTTTGCGGCCCATTACTCTCGGCCCCATTGGTTCCGGCTCCAGCCGAAGCCAAAGAGGAGCCCCCTTCCGAACAGCCAGTTGCGGACATAGAGTGGTCAGGTTATAGCACAGATCTGGGCGACCTAGAGTGAATTATAGGTGACTTTATAGTGACTATATCGGTTACCACCGGCTGGGGCCAGTCAACGTGCTATACTAACCCCAAGACAAACGGCCCACGGCGTGGACCCCTAAAACAATCGAGTGCCAACTCCTTGACCAGATTCACAGAGTCTCACAGATCGTGAGCACGAAGGTGTACAGGGTCCGATGGGCTTTCATCCTGACAGGACCTTCGAGTCTCCTGTGGCTCGTGCTGCTCGTGTGGGGAAGCATCCAGTCTTGACCGTGCCAACTGTCCGACCACGGAATGCAGAATGTCAGCACTCTACCAAGACGGCCTGCGAGAAGACTGCACCACGGCTCATTGAGATGTTCCCAATACCCAATAGTCTCTGGACGTGGGTTCGAGATGCCCTTCTAGGCGGCTTGTTGGCAGTTCTCATCGCCACGACTCTGGCGGCATGTAGCGATGGCCCTCCATCTGAGATGGCGACGCCTGCGCCCATCGACGCGCCTCCGCCGTCTGACACGGCACGCCAACACCTACACCCTCGCCAGTCCCTACTCCTACTCCAACGCCTACGCGGACGCCTGCACCCAGCGACGCGCCTACGCCGTCTGACACGGCCACGCCAACACCTACACCCTCGCCAGTCCCTACTCCTACTCCAACGCCTACGCCGTCGCCACACCAACCCCGGTGCCAACTACTCTGCTGTCAACCCATGACACAAACAACACGAGATGGCTAGTGAGGAACTATCCAGCCTTGGCCCAGCAAATCCACACGCTCCCCTGGGTCTACGACGGACTTTCTGACCTAGAACGTTCAACCGTAGACGAGCTGCTTTGGATGGCGGTCGAAGATGTCGCCAACCTGGATGCGGCCCTACGCATGCCGTGGGTACAGGATGATATCTCGGAGTTGGCATACAAAGGCTTGGACAAGCTCGGTTACCTTGATACTCGGAATCCGTCGAATCTGTACGCGGCTCTCAGCGCCCCGTGGGTGCAAGACGGAATTACCGAAACCGAGTACGACATCATAGATTCGCTTGGCGCACTGGACTTCGACGCTCCAGATGTGGTCTTCCAGCTATTCTCCATGCCGTTCCTACTCTCTCCTGACGCCACAGATGCACTAGCTATTCGGGGAATGGAGAACATGGCCGACGGAGGCAGTCTCGCTGCTCTCACAGACCACTCCATTTTCCAGGACGGCGTCACCGACGATGAGACCACACTGATTGCCGGTGTGGGCACCCTTCGCGACACGGATGAGATTCAACGCCCGCTGAACACCGGATGCGCAGCCATTGAGACCATCTCCCTCGGCACAGAGTTGACTCCTCATCTCAAGATCAGCACCGTTCGTACCGACAGCCAATCCCGGCCGGGGACCGTTGAGTCGGTGCGGGACGCAGTTGAATTCGTCGAGAAGGTGGTGGGTCT
The DNA here is from genome assembly GCA_965116315.1 of Dehalococcoidia bacterium. Taxonomy (GTDB): domain Bacteria; phylum Chloroflexota; class Dehalococcoidia; order Lucifugimonadales; family CAJWER01. The sequence goes on along the minus strand of OZ220672.1, from coordinate 1,478,927 downwards.
GCCGCTCCCTATGGACCACGTAATAGTCATGCTGAACGACCTCGCTGTTACTGACAAATACGCGGGCACTAACTTTGGATTTGCCTACAGCTACAAGCCAAAGTACGAGGCAGCTCAGGGCACGTTCGAGTGGCGGCATCTTCAAACAGGTTTCGTTCACGAGACCGCTCACTATTTCTGGGCGGGCAATGAAGACTGGATAGACGAGGGTCTGGCCAACATTGTTGAGTACCAGTTCGGACTCTAGATGGGCCTAAGCCATGGGGCAGTTGCAACCCAAGCGCAGGGACTGCGAGGCCCATGACCTGGAGATGCTCTCGGAGTGGGACCCGGATAGGGCCGACGTTAGACGCTTTCACTGCGCCTACTACTTGGGCCAGCCACTCTCTTATGATCTGCTCGTAGGCATGGGTGCCGAGACATTTACTTCGAGCCTCCGGGAATACTATCGGCTATCCTTGGAAGTACAGGAAGAGGACCGTACCCCCGGAATGGCGGAAGTCCGCAAAGCGTTCGCGGGACAGGACGCCATCATCGACTACCATTGGTCGGGGAAACTCAACGCCCCGGAGAACCGTCCCTTCGACGAAGGTTACGAGCGCACCAGCCACGACCTGATCCGATGGGAGCAATACCCGACGTTCGCAGGTGGCGTAGTGAAGTTCAAGGGCGTTCTGCTGGGTGACAGCACTCTCGTCTCCAGGGATGCCACGGAGATAAGCCGCTTCGAATTTGCCGCCTTTAAGCTGCGATCCGTAGACGGTGGCGCGGACTTGGGTTCAATCTTGCCGCCTCCTCGAGAGGGCAAGAAGTGGATACTTGACGACCCCGGTGATGTTCAAGCCGCGAATTTCGCCATCAACGAGGCTGAAAGGCGTTTCCAATTCGATTCGAGTTCCCAACCGCCCTGGGTGCGCCCCGGAAGACTTCGTTGTGCATGTGTTGGGTTATCAGAACGCCGACAGGGCGTCCGGCTGGACGGATGCAACTACTTGGCAGAACGACCCCGAATCTGTCCGAGAGGAGGGCGTCAACGTCCTCCTCGAACAGTTCCTGCGCGGCCAAAACCTCGAGGCAAGGGGCGGAGCGCCGCAGCCCAGAGTGGAGCAGCTCTAACCCAAGTCAAAGGATAGACGATGGATGTTCGACTAACGGGTTCTGCCGAACTTCGAGATGCAGTCATGAGATCGACTCAGGTTTGGGAACATTTGGATAGATTTGGCATCAGAAAGTCAGACGTGGTGGGGCAGGTAGAATTCTGGAGAGAAAATCCTGTAGAATCTTGTGATGTCATCATTGGACCTATGGTCTATAGCTACGCTTCCAAGGTCAGCATAGCGGCTTACGTCAAGCCGAATTCGCAGAGGGGTGCCTGGCGTGAGGGTCGAGATAGAGCAGACGATCTGTTTGTTGAGGGTCTATACAGGGTACATGCTCGAGAGTTAGTTACCGCAGTTTCTGTTGCTCCCGAGGATCGTTTGGTTGTGACCCGCCATGATAGTCTCAAGCAACTATACGTTGAGAGGGGACTAATGAGCCCAACTGAACAAGTCTATAGGGGAAGTGTAGATAGGTCGATGGTCGAAGGAAAACATCTCCTTGGAATTTGCCCTCCGAACATTTCACATTGGGCCGAGTCGTTCACCGAGGTCGAAACACCGATGCCGGTATCTGTTCTCAAGGATCATGGATATGATGTGCCTCTGGACATAGTGCGTCAATACGTCAGGGGAGTTGGCTCCTATGAGATAACTCTTCTGGACGAGTAGTGTGTTGTCCGTGTTGACGAGGCATATGCCTGCCAATCAATCTGAACGATAGTCACCTGCCAGCGTCCTGGGACGGAAGCCACGTTGCCGCGCATCGTCCAGCAGCACGGGTACAGCGTCACGTTCTGACGTGCCCGTCTCGCCGCTCACCACGACGCCTTCGGCATCGGGCCGACGGCCGAGCTTGTGCCGAACGGGCATCACGTCAACGGGAACGGTCGCAACGACCACGAAACCGAGGAGTTGCGGTATTCGCTGTTCTCCTGGGCCGAGTTCATGGCCGAGGAGCCGGTCAAACCGAAGCCACGCAACCGGAAGCCCCAGCCCGCAACCATCTCGATGTTCGAGTGGGCGCTGACACTGGGGCGCGAACGGGATGCCGAGGCGGTCGGCGCAGGGCGTTAGACTGCCACACAAGAATGGAGCCGAGTCCCGGTGTCCTCCATCCTGCTCAACCATATGTGCCGCCTTTCTTGCGTTCCGGCCGGCGGTCCGGGCTCGTCCTCAAGGTTCAGAGAAGTCTGTTGTGAGCCCAGACTGCCAGACCAGACCCTTGACTGGTTCTCGAAGTTCAATAGTTACAGGGTGGGCGCTATGGCAGTCGTGGGCAATAGTCGTATGCCTTCTCGGCGTACTCCTTTTCTTCTCTGGTAAGGCTATGCAAGAATCCCGATAACGCAAAAGGGCCCGGCCGTCAAACGACCGGGCCCAAAAGGTCTAAACCGTCGCCGCCCTAGCAGGTTATGCTCTTGCTACCGCTCGCGTTTGTCTGGGTGCTGACGGAGTTGTTCGTGGTCTTCAGCCAGCCCTGACTCTTTGTCCGATAGTCGTGAGTCCCGCCCTGGCACGTCGCCTTGACGCTCCGGCTTTGCGACGAAACCGCCTTCCATCCTCCATCGTTGGTGGCTAGTGTCGACCACCATCCAGAGCTTAGCTGTCGCTGCAGCTGCACCTTGAGCCGAGTTTCTTTGATTCTCGGCCCGTAGCAGGCTAGCCACGAATCGGTATACACCTTGTCCGCGCCACTCTTGGTCGGCTTGGGAGTAACCAGTGTACACCAGTGGTCGACCTGGCTGTTCGTGGAGCCCTGGCCATTCTTGACCCTATCCACGCTAGCCTGGATGTGGGGCGGAAGCTGCTGGTACGCATCATCCACTATGGCCCTGCCTGCCTCTGTCATAGGGCCGGGCGATATCCCTGCCGGGCCATCGTCCTCGTCATAGACCCACCACATGACGTAGGATCGGCCTCCTACCTCACCGGTGATAGAGCCCTCACGGTCGGCTTCGGGAATCTCAGTCGGAGTTGCCGGTGGAGCAGCGCCCGCCACGACAAGCCCGAAGGTCAGTACCAACCCTATGGTCAACAGTCGCTTCAACATCGCCGCACCTCCTAGTAGGGTATGTACCCCATCCTAGCGGCTTGATGTTAGTATCTTATAAAACTTGGGGCCGTAGTCGTAACCTTCTTGTTAAGATACTCTCTTGACTTCATTCGCAGCACTAATGACAATGGCCCTCGAGATTTCTCCCAAGGGCCATGCTTGGATGGCATCCCCCTGAAACGGCAATGGCAGGCAGTTCTCGTAGACCAACAGCCTCAACGGTACAGGAGCGACCGCACCGAGCTTATCAAACGGCTCAAAGCGGACATATGCGAGGTGTGTGACTCAACGGTGGACGTAGAAGTTCACCACATCCACGCGCTTCGCGACCTGAACGTGAAAGGTGACCCCGCCCCTTCCTACTACAGGACCCCTTTGATTTCGTTCAGATAGATGTGAGACAGTCGGGGTGAAGTTGTAAACAAATGGGTGAGAAGGCGCTCTGCCCATGACAGCATGCCCGCCAGGGATGCGTCGGTATCGATGCGCACGGGCGGGTCCTCGCCCAAGCCGCTGCCGCACTGCTGCCAGACTGCTCCGGTGTGGTCTCCGGCCAGGAGCTCCCCCTCCGTCGTCACGAAGGTCCTGCGGTGCTCCGACGGGTCGCCCAGGGAACGGACGGCCCTGCGTGTGGCCTGGTCTGCGTGGGTCAGAACGAGTGTCACGAAGGGCCTGTCGCCGATGCGCATCCGCTCGATGCTCCTGAGGCGGTAGCGAAGGTTGGATGTGGGTAGCGCGGGCCCCTGGCGGACCACGCCGATGGTTCTGCCACCGGACATGGAGAGCAGCATGTCGTAGGAGCCATTGCGATAGTGGTCAACTCGCACGGGGTCGTCGTGCCGGTCGGCGTCGGCGATCATGGCGGCGACGCGGTGCAGCACGGCCACGGCGTCCAACTGCTCTGCCAGCAGCCTGAACCACTGCCTGGACACCGGGTACTCGCTGAGGAAGTATTCCGTGCCGTGCTCGATCCTGCCACCGGCGACGATGCCTCGCTCCGTTGGGAAATACCGGCGCTGCGGGCGGGACCCCAATGCGTTCAGGTGATGCGGCACGGAGTCCGCGAGTCCCTGCGTGGCGAGCTTGCCAAGGCGCTCCCTCATCGTGGAGGCCGGAACGCGCCCGAAGCGGGACAGCTCGTCCACGATGGCCAGGGGGGTGGCGCACAGCAGCAGGAGGGTGTCTTCGAGACCCTGGCGCAGGGGCTCGGCGACCAGGCCTTCACTGTCCGTCCGTCGCCCGGCTCGCGCTTGGAGTATCAGCCTCTCCCTGGCGTCGTCCAGCGCCTGTGCGGTGCGGCCCACGCGCCCCAGGACCGCACGGGTGATGGCGCGCCCCTGGTGCCCGCGGTTGAGGAAGCGCCACAGCGTGTGGCGGGACACGCCGAACGCGTCGGCCGTCCGGGGCCGCCCATGCAGCACGGCGTAGGTGCGCACGTAGTCCCGGACCACCCTCTAAAGCTCCGATCCGGCCTGCCCCGTGCCGTTCAACGTGTGCATTCTTGGTTCTGTCGCAATAGAGGAGACCTGCTTACTGAAGCTCAGGAGCGATTGATTGGGCTGGGCGAACTACTGGCGGACGCTGAGATAGCAAGGGCTGACCAACTCTGGGGCTGTGGGTCTGCCGGATCACCTTGTACCGGTGGGACGGATCGCTGAGCGAGTCAGGTCCGGAGGGTCTGCGCACCAAAGTGGCGTCTCCTCGAAGGGTGCGACAGCCTATGTTGAGTTGTGAGTTGTCCCAAGCGGACTAGGGCTAAGGGAACCAAACAAACCCAAAGAGAGGGACACCAAGATGCCGCAACCGAACAGCGAAACCGCGACCATCCGCGTAGAACGCATCCGCAACTACCTACGAGTAGTACACAGCCTTGTCGGCCATGACGTAGAAGAGTTGACCAGGGAAGTGAGTTTCACGATTGAATTTCACGATGATGCACCGAGTCGAATGGGAAGCAGCCTTGGAGAACGTGGACAACCCTGAACTCAGCCCGTCGAAGCGAGCTGCTATGTTCCATAGGCTGATCGAGCAAGGGACGCAAGATGCCCTGCACGAAGATCCTGGCGAATGGGTGGGAACCCTGCTGGAGGACTGCCGTGCCCAAGAGATCATGAGACTGACAGCACCAGCACGCATCGCGAGGATAATCTATAGGATCCGCGCCGAGTTCCCGGACCTAGTCGCAGAAGTCACGTAAGAGGAATACCATACCGCGGGCAGGGAATGCGGAGCCGAGACTCTCGACGAGCTCTACTCTCCGGATGACCTCCTCTCTGACCAGTTGATAGTCTCGGTAGCTCTCCCCCGTCTCTGGATCAGGAGGGGTTGCCTCTCTCGGGCCAAGTGGGGTCTAGAAGGGGCTGCATGTGCCAAGCGGGCCAGCACCGGTGCCTGTGGTGCACGTCCCTTCCTACAGGAAACGACGAGTCTGATGCCTAGGAATTGAGTACGGCTTCCTTTCGCGCGCGTTTTCGTCGTCTCGCACCGGAACCGAGCCAGAAGTAGATCGCATCGTCCTTGCGCCTGATGACGATCTCCTTTCCCGCAGCCTCCGCCGCCTTGCCGATCCGACGACGGAGGGCCGTCGGGCTCTCGTCCGAGCCGCTCACCCTCAGCACGCCGGCCTCCCCTTCCTTCAACTGGTTGAGATAGCCGAGATACTCGACCATGATCTCGACCCGTCTGCCGGTAGCCGAATCCAGTTCGGCCTTGGTCTGCGACATCACTTCGAACTTCGCCATCTGTGGCTCTCCCTCGGAAACAAGACTACTGAGAAGACTACTACAAGAGCCCCGGAGACGTAAACACATTCCCGCCGTTCCGGCCATTAAGCCGGTATCCAGCCCTGTCGCTGCCACGAGAGACAACGCCGCTGCACGTGTCCACGCTTGCAATGGACAAGGTCTGATAGAGTATCCCGGCGAATGAGAGGGCTGACCTGTTCGTGACGGAGGCGAGCCATGCCGGGATTCGGTCTCGTGGTGAACGAAAGAAACGAGATCCTCCTGATCCAGCGGACGGAGCCTAGGCACAGGGGCCTGTGGAGTCTGCCGGGAGGAAAGCAGGACAAGGGTGAGAGCCTACGGGACACCGCCATCAGGGAAACTCGCGAAGAGACGGGCATCAGGATTACCGCCGATGATCTGTACCACGAGAGCAAGCACAACGACTTTGAAATATGGCGTGGGAGACCCGTTGGCGGGCGCCTGAGTATCCAGAGGAAAGAGTGCCTGGACGCCAAGTGGTTCCAAAAGGACATGCTGCCACATGATGACTGCCTGGCGATTGGCCCGGACAGGAGTGGCATTGGCATGTGGGCGACCGAGAACCCGGGCAGCCGCAGGGTGCATTATCCGCGCTCCAGGATGGACAAAGCCGGCTTTGGCCTCGTGGTGAGTCACGGAAGAAGGATTCTCTTATACAAACGCCACAAGGGCAGACGGGCAGGCAAGTGGAGTCTGCCCGGCGGCAACGTTGGGAAGGGCAAGATCGGCGTAGCGCTGCCGTCTATTGGACACGAAAGGCCACCAGGTGGCCGGCGGCACTGGACAGCAGGCGGTCCAGCACCTGGAGGGTCCGCTGCCTGTCCGCCGCGACCTGGGGTAGGTCCTGGGACAGGTCCACCTCGACCGGGGCGGCGGCCCCACTCTCCTGGAAGGACGCCTGGGCCTGGCCCACCAGAAAAGCCAGGTCCGTGGGTTCGGGCGTCAGGACCAGCGTCCCGGCCTCGATTCGGGCCAGCTCCAGCAGGTCCCAGATCAGGCCCTGCATACGCTCAGCCTGCCACTCGATGAGGCCGAAGAACTGGCGGGCTTTGGCGAAGTCCAGCCTGGTCATGTCCTTCAGCACGGCGGCGGCCGCCCCCCTGATGGAGGTCAGGGGCGCCAGCAGCTCCTGACTCACCATGCCCAAGAACTCGGCCCTCTGCCGTCCCAGCTCTTTCGTCGGCGGCAGGCCCTGCAGCGTGACGACCACCGACTCCATGTCGCCCTCTTCCGAGAAGATGGGCGTGGAGTTGATGATGGTGTCGACCCGTCGCCCGTCAGGGACCTGGATGACGATCTCCTCGGCCCGCACCGTCTCCCCCGAGCTCAGCGCCCGCACCAGGGGATACTCCCTGAGAGAGACCTCCCGCCCGTCTTCCTCAGCGCGGGCCGCAGAATCGTCGTAGGACTGCGGGAAGGGCCCCAGGGTCACGAGGCGGCCTCTGAAGTCGAGGCACGAGAGCTTCATCAGACCTACACAACGGTCATAGCTCCGTAGCGCGATTCCGGTTGCACTCCTCGGTTCAAGGCTGCACCTCGTTCGCGGCGTAATACTACAGCTAGCATAACGCGCTGGATGGCCCTGATTTGGGGCGGTGACAGGATAAGTCACCGAGATTAACACCGATAAGTCACTGACTTCTCACACCGTTTGCCATAGACTAGCGACAGTGGGTACGCTCCGGTCGCCGGCGGCACCTTCATTGGTTCCTCTCTGCAAGAGCGGCCTTTTCGTGATAGCGGAGGTTGTCTTGCTAAAGTTCGTGCTCGCAGTCGTGTTGTTGGGTCTCATTGGATGTGCTGGGTTGGTCTACGACGCGCGCCTAGATTCTTATGACCGTCGCCTTAGCTCTATCTCTGCACGGAGCGTTAGCGATGCTCAGATGAACGAGGTACAGACCTTGGTTGAGGGTAGGCTCGTGGAAGTGAGGAACGAGTTGGTCGAGGTAACCAACACCGAATTCAAGGATCTGAAATCCTGGCTTGACGACTACGTGGAGACCAACCAGCAGCTTACCCAAAGGATGATTGATGATGCCGTCTTCGAGGGTAAGACACCTGAGCTCGACTTCGGGCCAAACATATGCCTCTCCGACGTTCATATTCACTGGCTCACTAGCGTAGTCCATCATATGGAAGACGTCCTGTTGGTGCTGGAGGAGCCGGAGAGTCTAAACGCAAAACTAGAGTCGGGCCTGGACCTCGGGCAGTACCTAGCTGTTGAGAGCGCGAGATGCTATCTTGATGATGACACGCTACGGTTGAAGGACGGCCCAGGTGAGTGAAGTAGGAGACAGACAGAGGCTGATCCTGCTAGGTGTGGTCGTCTTAGTCGTTGTCATAGGCTTTCTCGCTTGGAATGCAGGACTGTTCACACCCTCGGATCCGACGGCGATGACGGTAGAGCAGTTAGACCGAGAGATAGACAAAGTGACCGAACAGTTGAGAGAGGCCAGAAGAGCCGTAGACCTGAATAACCCAGGAACCTTCAACCAGTCGTGGAATCAATACCTCGACAAGCAACAGAAGGTCTACGACCTAGAGGCACGTTTGAATGAGTTGCGGAGCGAGAGGTCGATGAGACGCTCTTCGGGAGCGCGCTGATTGGACCCCGACAGGCTCTGCTAACGACATGTGTGAATTGGCGGAAGTCGAGGATTGACAAATGGCAGACGACATCGTCAAGTGTCCAAAGTGCGGGACGTTTCGAGATAGTCAAAGTAACGAACGGAAGTATGATGCCTTGATGAAGCAGGCAAGGGCTCTCCGCAACGAGAATCAGATACTCCGCAACGAGATAAGGATACTGAGGTCGAGCGAGACTCCAGGCGGCAGCGAAGTGGATGTATTACCTGTTGTAGAACAACGCTATCGGTACTCTAATGTAGAGGATGCCGTCTATCGCGCTAGCCGGACTTTGCTGAATGTACGTTTTTTTTCAGATGCATTCGAGTCTAGTAGGAAGTCGCAGTTTCGACGCCCGCAAGAGATTTATGAGGCACTCGCCGTATTGGACAGATGTGCCATCGAGATCGAGAAGGGTAGTTTGGGCACATCTGTAACGGAATGGCTAGAGCAACGAGGGATAACCTATACCCCTCATGAGAGTGAGCGTGTAGGGGCAATGTATCGTTCGGAAAGGATTTTTAGCGACCGTACTACAGGTGACTCGAAGTACATGCCTGCTCACATTAAGATAGGAGGTGGAGAGGTCAGAATTCACGTCATATGGGTTGCAGAAGAACGCAAGTGGTGGATAGGACACGTGGGCATACATCTACCAGTGGCCAAATATGGGTAGCGGGGCGCGCCCAGCTCTGGCAGACGGTGCCCCACATCTTTCTTGGCGCGCGCAGTTGACTTGGAGTGACCACTGTTCTTGGTGTTGCACAAGTCCACGATGAATCCATCGTCGAGTCCCAGCTTTACCACGATGACTGCGCCTCTTGGACGCCTGGATATTTCTTGCATCCTCACCTCGTCCGCACCCGGATTGAAGCTGCCGTCGTCATGTTCTATACTCACGAGGCAACTGAGGCCGCCGCCAAGAGTATCAGTACGACAGCTGTGCCCAAGCCTATGTGTTGGGGGGCATTGGCAACTTCATTCGACCAGTTGATCGCCCACAGAACACTCGCTGCCGGGATCGGAAGCGCAGTCAGCAGAACCTCACAGGCCCTTCCTACGGTTCTCGACCATGGAGCATCTTCTACATCGCTCCCGTTGTATCGTCCTTCTTCCTGTACAATCGCCCATGAGTTCTTGAGACAAGGTCAATGGAAGTGAACTTATCAAATTGGTTCATGTCGGTCTGGCGCCGAATTACTGGACTTCGTGGATCTGGACCACCTAATGAAGTGGAGCCCGCCAAATCCTCCGAAGTCGGCCCTGAGGGAACGGAAGCGGGCCAACCACCAGACGATAGGCTTGAGACTGTGGAGTCGGGCCAACCAGTGAGTGACGGATCTGAGCCTCGGGAGCTGGACGGACGACCAGACTCTAGCCCTGAACCTACCGATCAGGACGAACCACCAGACGCCGGTCCTGAATCTGCCGAACAGGATGAACCACAGGACGAAGGCCTTGAACCTGCGGGGCAGGACGAACCATCACATGACACCAGCCCTGAACTTCCCGATCAGGACGAACCACCAGACGCCGGTCCTGAATCTGCCGAACAGGATGAACCACAGGACGAAGGCCTTGAACCTGCGGGGCAGGACGAACCATCCCACGACACCAGCCCTGAACTTCCCGATCAGTACGGAACACCAGACGCCGGTCCTGAATCTGCCGAACAGGATGAACCACGGGACGAAGGCCTTGAACCTGCGGGGCAGGACGAACCATCCCACGACACCAGCCCTGAACCTCCCGATCAGGATGAACCACAGGACGAAGGCCTTGAACCTAATGAGCCAACCGGGCCTTCGCTAAGAAGGAAAGGGGCTCCGCGGCGACATGGTGGACGACGCGGATCTCGCAGTCGTCCCAGCGAACCTTCCGGTAACGGGCCAAGAACATTCGCTACCAAGTCGGAGTTGATTTGCCGCAAGCCTGTTGGGTCATGGCAATGGGATGTCATCCTGTACGTGCCCCAAGAGCGGAAGGTCGAAAGGGTGCGACAAGGTGACAGAGAGCTATCTGCCAAGAACCACGAATACTGCCCTTTGTCTTTTTATGGGAGCATCGTAATCGAGTATGAAGATCGCAACGGCGATGAGATACAACTGTTCGACAATGCTCCTTTGGTCTTCAAGCTGCCGAATCAGTGGCATGGCGATGGACGCAGGGTTAGAGGCGTTACCCGGGGGCATTTCGTAGTTATCGCCCCGCGCCATTGGACTCGCAACGGCCACGTTCCGGTTGCTCCAGAGGGTTGTGTCGATGATGACTTTACTGCTCACTTCTTCTACATGGGCCAGAGCGACGAGCCAGACGACGTTGGCGGCTTTGAAGAGCACACGCTTTTCCTAGCCCGGTCCGGGTACGCCTTGGAAGGACAACGCGTTCATGACGACTCTGAAGAGGGCGATCTGTTCGTTGGAGCTGCGCCGGTGCTGAAGCCGGCAGATGGCATTGCCTGGGTGCGAGTGGGTGAGGAGGCACACAACGGCTGGGATGGACAGAACTTCAGGCCTGCGGAGGAATCCCTTAGAGATGTCCTCGGCAGGCGCCAGGGACGATTCTTCGTTCGGGTCTATGACAAGAGCGCCGAAATGTTGGACAGCGGCGAGTTCCGATACTGTGCAGATTTGCACGAGATACGGGTCAACGGTGAGTCGTACTCACGGGATATGCTGCTGGTTCCGTCTCACTCACCAACTACTCTACATTTCATAGGTAATCCGGGAGCTACTATTCAGCCTAAACTGCAGGTGGATAATCCTCATGTGGAGGTGGGGCCTGACGGCACCGCGTCATTGGGGCGGCATCCAGAATGTGATGAGACGAGATGGTCCCTGGGACCGGGCAGTAGTGTAGACGTAGTGATCAGGTTGCCGCGCATCTGGTGGAGGATAGTTCGCCCCAACGCTGCCCCTGGCGATTGGTGCGATAGGGCTATACGTATGTCGCGTGACGAATACAGGGATCAAAGTCACGCTGAGGCCGAGATAGAGATCCGAGTGCCATCCTCCTTCAGGAACGTGCATGCAGGGTTCGGTTCCGGCAAGGACCTGGACCAGTCGTTCCGCGCAGAGAGAACTGAGCGCGGCTTACACCAAGTATCCCTGCCTCTGGATGCGTTTGTCGAATACGAGGAGATCGAAGAGCCGTCGACAAGGAACGTCAGTCTGAGGATGCGATACGACGGAGATGACATAGCGTTGATTCACGTCACTCCCGAAGCTCCCCCTCCAAGACCAGAATCGCTACGAGATCAAACAAAGACGACGGGACCGGAGGCGCGATGGGATCCGGAAAGACGGCAAGGGACGGCCAGTACGAAGAAGGCCAAAGAGTCGGAGGAGTCCCGCGAGACCGCGCATTCCACAGAAAACCCTGTCTTGGAGCTACCCCAGGTTCCAAAGGAACCGCTTGTGGTGAAGAACCCTCAGCGCCGATACGACCTAGATATTGCCAGGCGGAGTGCGGAGCTGTTCACCCTGGTCGTCCGCACTAAGTGCCCCGAGCATCAGTTGACGGAGAATGATTGTTCCGATTCTCACACGAGCGTGGGGAAGCACATTAAGGATGTACGCGAATGCTGCGCCTCAACGGCCAACTACCTAGCTTCCGGCAGGTTGCTCAAGGATGCGGTGTTCCGGGTGGTCCTATCCGAATACGATCGGCCCCTAACTGCAAGACAGATCAGCGACGAACTAAGCAAACGGTGGCCCACCAGTGAGCTCGACCTTTCTCCAAGGGTCATCGAGAGGATTCTCGACGACGACCCTAACTACGTGCCAGTAATCCGGAAGAGACGCAGGCGGCGGAAGCGGCGCTCTTATGGCTATCACAGTAGAAGGGGCTCGTCGCAGCGGACATAGTGAACATCGACACCCTGAACGAGGTCAAGACGTATGCCCGACCACACAGATATCGCCCGATGGCGGAGCCTCATTCGTGGCCGATACGAGAGCTATCTGAAGACGTCCTTCTACTTCAAGGAGCCGGGGCTACGGGCGTCCTTCGACTCCGCGCTACGGAGCGACGACCTCCTGAAGGGACCGTTCCCCGAACCAAAGCGGGAGTTTCGCACGGGAGCGTCCGGCTGGGAATTGGCAGAGGAGTTCTTCCCCGGCCGGAGCGCCGACCTGATGCAGGCGCTCCGCGACGGCCCGCTGTACGCGCACCAAGACCGAGCTGTTCGTGCCACGTTCGCCGAAGAGTTGAACGTCGTGGTGGCTACCGGCACGGCAAGCGGCAAGACCGAGAGTTTCCTCTACCCGATCCTGTTCGACCTTTACCGGCAGCACCTCGACGGGCAGTTGCAGGAACCGGGGGTACGGGCCATGGTGCTGTACCCGATGAACGCCCTTGCCAACGACCAGCGACGGCGGCTGGGGGAGATCTGTAGACAACTTGAGGAGGGTAACTCCGGCTTTGCGCCAACCTTCGGCCAGTACATCGGTCAGACTCCTGAGAACAAGAGCGATCGTTGGCGCAACGCTGTCGAGCGTGAGGAGGAACGGCTGCCCGGGGAGATGGTGTTCCGGGAGGAGATGCGGGCTGACCCGCCGCATATCCTGCTGACGAACTACTCTATGCTGGAGTACCTGCTCATACGTCCGGAGGACAGCCCACTGTTCGACGACGGCCTGGGCTCACACTGGAAGTTCATCGTGCTGGACGAGGCACACCAGTATCGGGGTGCCAGGGGAATGGAGATGGGGATGCTCGTCCGGCGCGTCAAGCAGCGGCTGCGCGAAGGTGGCCGGGATGGCCCGTTCCGGTGCATCGCTACGAGTGCAACTATCGCGTCGGGAGAGGGCGAAGAAGACCGGCGACTGGTCGGCGAATTCGCCGAACAACTCTTTGGCGAGCCTTTTTCCACGCCGGGCGTCGTCTTCGGACAGCACGAGCCTCAGATTGATGAGGAAGCGGCCCCGCGCCGCTACCACGTCTTCATGCGCGCTCTTGAAGGTGCCTTCCTGATCCACGAGGGTGGGAAGGACAACGTAGTCCTTAACCGCAAGCAGGGGGAAACAGAAGACGGCTTGACCGCCCGGCCCTTGGAGATCGCACTGTGCCGGGAGTGTGGGCAGCACTACTACGTAGGTCGGGAAGACGCCGGCCACTTGGTCGAGGCGAGCCGAGACCCAAGCCAGCCCAACTTTGGCGTTGACTACTACCTGCCGGTCACTCGTGGCCAGAAAGAGTCACACGTTCTGTGCCGCATCTGCGGCAGTCTCTCGCAGGCCGGTCCCGGCTGCACATGTGGGGCCGCGATCGACGTCAAGAAGTGCGAGTCCCACGGAGACAATCGCGACCAGCTAAAGAAATGCGAGACTTGCGACTACCAGCGTGGGGGGGTTGGGGATCCGGTACAAGAGATCGTACATGGGGCAGACGGTCCCAACGCTGTGATAGCGACCGCCCTGCACGAGCTGTTGCCAGAAGATGGGCGCAAGGTGCTGGCGTTCGCCGACAGCCGCCAGGAGGCCGCATTCTTCGCTTGGTACGCTCAGGACTCGTACGAGAAGCTCCGCGACCGCAATATGATGCTGCGCGCACTGCAAGAAGCCGGGATCGATTCCGAAGGCTTATCCATCGACGACTTGCAGAACCGTCTGTCCAGACAGTGGGAAAGGGCCGGGCTGTTCAGTGTGGCTGACTCACGGGAACAGAAGACACGCCGAGTGTTAACGGCAATTCTGCGAGAGGCCGTGACCGATGAGAGAAGGCTCTCGCTTGCGGGTGTCGGGCTGGCCAAGTGGAGGGTTAAGCTTCCGGACAGCCTCGCTCCCCCAAAGTCGATGCTGTCACCTCCTTGGAACTTTACGAGTGGCGAAGCGCATCTACTGGTGCAGTACCTCTTGGACACTCTGCGGCTGCGGTATGCGCTGGCCCTGCCTGACGACCCGGCCTACCCGCAGTGGGACCATGTGTCGCCTGAACGGGCGCAAGTGGCGTTCAGCCGGACAAGACCGCGGCGGCGCAGAAACGTTTCTGAATGGGGCGGCAGCCACTCGGCGGTCGTTCAGCATTTCCTTGACAGGCTTCTTGCCCGTAGCGGGCTCTCCGAGAAAGAGAAGACGGAAGCCGCAGTGAAGCTCATGAAGCACTTATGGGGCGCGATCCGCGATCACGACCGCAGTGCCCGGTCGGAGGACGAGCACATACTCTTGCGCGCCAACGGGAGTGGCGAGTTTCGCCTCAACCCCCGGTGGCTCCGCGTCAAGCTCGCAGAGCAGGGTGAGATGTTCGAGTGCGACACATGCGCCAGCGTCAGCGCTCACGACATACGCGGCGTTTGTCCCCGCAACAAGTGCCCCGGCAGTTTGAAGGTGGCAGATCAAGAGCGTCTTGACCGCAACCACTATCGCGCACTGTATCGGGCAGACCTGCCGGCCGAGCTCCGCGCGGAGGAGCACACCGCCCAGATAGACAGCGACGAGGCCAGAAGGCGGCAGGACCAATTCAAAGCCGATCGTATTCACCTGCTCAGCTCCTCTACCACATTCGAGATCGGCGTCGACTTGGGTGATCTCGAGGTTGTGTTCTTGCGCAATGTTCCGCCCGAGCCATTCAACTACACTCAGCGCGCGGGGCGCGCCGGACGACGTGAAGAGCCGGGCCTCGCACTGACATACTGCCGACGCAACCCCCACGACCTCTATCACTACGATGACCCAGAGGGACGCGTCATCAAGGGCGTCATTCAGCCGCCGCGCCTGCGGATGACTAACGACAAGATCATCCTCAGGCATGTGGCGGCCGTGGCTTTGTCGGCCTTCTTCCGGCATCCGACGAACCTGCACAGGTTCCACGACGTCAGCACGCTTATTGGCGATTGGGACATCCCCAGCGCCGTCTCCGACCTAGGACGGTTCTGTGAAGGCAATCTGACGTTGGAGGAGTCGTTGCGCCAGATAGTACCGCTGGAAATGCACGACAGAATCGCTCTCGACGCGGGCGGATGGGTCGCGACCATTGCAGGGCCGGACAGCCGGTTTGCCATAGCACAGTCTGAAGTATGCGCGGACTATCTGCGCATTCAGGCAGAGGTCTCCCAGCTCAGCCAAACGCCCGGCACCGCAGGCTGGAAGATCGGCCAATTGATCGACCGCAGGAACACGATCGCCAACGAGAGAACATTGGAGTTCCTGTCCCGCAAAGCCATCATCCCCAAGTACGGATTCCCGGTCGACGTGGTGGAATTGGACACACGCCCGCGGCGGGAGGACTCGAATGGCGTCTCGCTACAACGCGACCTGTCTCAGGCAATCGCCGAGTACGCTCCCGGCGGCAAGGTTGTGGCCAACAAGAAGGAATGGGTGTCAGTCGGAGTAAAGACGATCCCCGGGAAGCAGTTTCCTGTCAAGAGCTACAGTTACGATGACGCGCGAACCTTCGATCAGTCAGACGCGGCCGGCCGCTTCACGAAGAAGTACCTGCAACCTGCTTTTGGCTTCGTAACTCCGCTGTTCGAGAAACCCAAAGAGCCGCGTCGGAGGCCGCAGCGTCTCTACACTACCCGCCCCTTCTTCCCTGGCTTCGACAGCGACCCTCCCGAAACGGAGATGCTGGGGGCTGTCAAGGTGACACAGGCACAGCCGGGGAGCTTGGTAGTTCTGTGTGAAGGCAAGGACAGGGCCGGCTTCTACATCTGCCAAACGTGTGGACGACACATGACCAACCCGCAGGGAGCCCACAAGACACCCGAAGAGTCTGGGTGCAGCGGTATTCTGGATCGGTTTTCGCTTGGCCATGAGCTTGTGACCGACGTCGTGCGGATGCGCTTTCCGGGCCTTACCGCCGAGTGGGATGCCTACTCTCTTGCTTACGCCATATTGCTCGGCGCTGCGGACACGATGGACGTGCCCGACATGGATCTGAACGTGACCATTACCGCGGGCGACGCGCCGAACGAGGCCGCGATTGTTCTGTACGACAACGTACCTGGCGGCGCCGGCTTGGTCGCGGAGTTAGGGGATGAGCGCGTGTTCCAACGAATGCTGAGAGCGGCCCAAGAGAGGCTAGGCGGCACCTGCGGCTGCGACTCGAGCTGCTACGGCTGCCTCCGCGGCTACCGGAACCAGTTCGCACACCCGGACTTGGACCGCAAGAAGGCGTTGTACTTCCTAGACGCGGTGTTGAACCAAGCCAGTACGGCCGACATCGCCTAAAGCGGGGATCGAGCAGGCACAACCAATGCCGCCCGCTCAAACGGAGATGCCGGACGCGGTCCGAGACGTCCTGATGGACCGGGACCTCATGGACGCCTATAACGCGCGGCCGGCGTGAGCTCCACAGTAGGCTTGGTGGAGGAGTCGGGCATCAATGCCCGCCTCGTGGACGTATCTGGTACTCATCTTAGGAGTTACAATCATACTGTGTATGGCTCTGTTCGAGTTCGTAAGGGTACCGGTCGGCGAGTGGCACCTGGACTAGAAGCAGCTGGACGAGTATCACAACCTCACGGCAGCGACATCCCAGCAGCCTACTATAGAGACACTACCAACTCGAAGGTTCGGCAGAACTACCTGCTGATCTGTGATCAAGTCTGGCACCTCCTGGTACAAGATGATCGTTCCTAAGAACCGGCCAAAGTAGTTGTCGTCCGGCCAGAATGATTGTCGCCGTTCAGGCTCTGTGTACGTGATGTACGATGGCATCAAGGACATCGACCAAGTCGAAGGGGTTCCGTAGACTAGATGTGAACCGATGAAAGCGCCAAAGAATCTTGAGAACGCCGTAGGGGGTTTGAACCCCCAGGCGATTCTACTTCTTGACGCCAACGATGTAGATACAGACCTAAACTCACCAGAGAAACGCCGATCCTGGGGTCCAACATCCGCTCGACCGTATCTTGCGACCTAGCGCCCGTGTCAACCGGCTCGGCCTCCCCTGTCCCTGCTCCAGCATCAAAGCCAGTTGAACATCGAGATGGTCACGAACTGGTTTGCGGCCCCGTCGCCTCGGCTTGCCCAGCTCCTCGGCCATGAACTCAACCTAGGTGAAGACTCTGGCGCGCCCGACAATGCGACTAGCCAAGGGTAGTGCCTCAATCTGAAATGTTCTACGAATAGCCGTAGACGTCCCCAGAACGGCAGTGCTAGTCTCGGCTCATGGACGGAGACTTGAAGGCAGTCCTTGACGAGCTCGAGAAGCTGAACCGGGCACACGGTGGAACGGTGATGGCTCACTCGAAAGCCCTGTACGGCATCAGGAACGATCTGAGGCGCATGGAACGGAGGCTGTACAGGATCGAGCAGGGGCTGTTATACTCGCGGCAGGGTAGAGGGAGCAGCTGATCCTGCAACCCTGTGAGACCGGGACGGGAATCGAACCCGCGTATCCGGTGATGCGAACACCGGTGCCTTACCTCTCGGCTACCCGGTCTACAGAGGGCCTCGACGGAAACGTCGGGGCCTTCGCGTGTACCCTACATGTCGCTAGTCCCCTATTGTCAAGTTTTCCGTGGTAGAGTAGGCACATGCCGTACCCGGTCAGATCTCCCATACCCAAGCGTCTGTTCGAGCGACCTTGTGGAGTCAGGCGCAATCAGCTCGACAAGCGGCCCCACCGCCAGACCATGCGTCTCATCGAACGTCGGCGGAAGATGCTCCAGGCCCGGAAGAGGCAGCTCCGCCTCGGTCGCCGCCGCTAGCTACGCTCTCACCATACATCTACTAGACGGACGCGCTGTCAAGGTGCTATCCTCGTGATGCCTAGCCAGCACGATCCGACATCCTTGTATGCAACCGAAGCGGAGAGCCACCGCGCCCTCCTTTGCCGAGGTTGCATCTAGGGCTCTTGCTGGCTAGGCAAGGTTCTACCGCCTGGCAGGGAGGGCACCTGTGAACAGCGACGCGGAGGGCGACCTCGAACAAGAGCGACTGGATCTTGAGCGCAGGCGAGTAGAGGTAGAGGAGGCTAGGCTAAAGAAGGAGTCGACACCATCGACGGGCTCGGTCCTGTTCGGCGCTGGATGCGCCATCATGGCGGGTCTGTTTGCGATAGCGATGCTGTTCTACGCGTTACAGGCATTGTGGTGCTGGCTACCGTTCACCTGCTAGGAGTGTAGGAGGAGCATCGTGAGTGACGACGATAAGCGCAAGGTCGCAGCGGGCATCGTCGCCGTCGCCTTCATAGCCTTCTGTGGCTATGTATTGTATTGGTGGGTTAGCGGAGGAGCATCATGACGACGGTTGAGCAGAGTGTACTGGCCGAGCATCAGGCGGCCCTTCGAGGTATATCTAACACGCAGAGAGAGCATAGCCGGATCCTGGAGGACCACACGGATAGGCTGGAGCGCCTCGAGTCCACGGTCCAGGACATCAATGAGCGGGTCGAGCGGGTCGGGAGACGGCTCGACGAGCGCCTTACCGGCATTGAGTCTGAGCAAAGAACTATGGTCAGGGAGATGTCAGCCCTCAGAGACTTTCTCCACGAACGGCTGGTATAGATGCCGACGGGACCTAGAGGAGAGAAGCGGCCGAAGGACCCGGTGTCGGCTGCGGTGATGGTGATGAAGATCGCCACGCGGCAGATCGAGGAGGACGTTCCTCGACGCCGTATCCGCATCGAGCTCGAGCGGCCGAAGGATCTGAAGGAATGAGCCTGTCCGCACCCGCCTGGCAGCTACTTCGGAGGGCCGCCAGAAACAAGACCGGTACGCTGAAGGCGCCTCGAATCAGCGGCGGCGGGCCGAACAGAGAGGCCATTCTAGAGCTGGCAGCGGAAGGGCTCGTGGTCCCTCGCTCGGCGGGCCTGTTCGAGATAACCCTCGAAGGTCGTGAATACGTTGACCGGGAGGGTTCCCGGCGCTGAACGCCTGTGCTACAATCCAGCTAGGCAAAGAGAAGGCCCGCTGCGCGTCACAGCGGGCCTTCTTCATCGGCGGCTTGCAGATGGGCTCTACATCCCCATCGTACGTCCCGCCGGTTGCCATGTCAAGCCGGGTGCGGGCGATGAATCGTTTGCCCAGAGACGTACGCGTTCAGGTCCTCAAGCTGCTGACTGAGGGCATGTCCATGCGGGCAGCCGCGCGGGTGGCTGAGGTCTCGTACAACACCGTTGCGAAGCTGATGGTGGACGCTGGGCGTGCGTGTAAGGCGTACCACGATGAGGCGGTCCGTGGATTGACGCCGCGGTACATCGAGGTTGACGAGATCTGGGCGTTTTGCTACGCGAAGCGCGGGAACGCGGCTAAGGCCAAGAGTCCGGAGGCGGGCGATCTGTGGACGTGGACAGCCCTGGACCTGAGTCGCGGCTCCTAGTGACATGGGCTGTAGGCAATCGCGGCCCGGACACGGCGTACGGGTTCATGTACGATCTCGCGGATCGGGTCGAGGGTCGGTTCCAGCTCAACAGCGACGGCTACAACATCTACGAGGAGCCGGTTGCGGCGGCGTTCTACGGGCGGGAGATCGACTACGCTCAACTGGCCAAGCAGTACCACGGTCCGCCGCGGGTAGACCGGCGGTATTCGCCTGAGCCACTGCAGTTCATGGTCAAGCTGTCGAAGATAGGCGCGCCGGACATGGACGCGGTGACGACGGCGCACACGGAGCGTCACAACCTCACGATGCGGATGAGCATCCGGCGCTTCACGAGGCTTACCAACGCGTTCACCAAGAAGGCAGAGAATCACGCTCACATGGTTTCGCTGTACGGAGTTTGGTACAACTTCTGCCGTGTCCACAGCAGTATCGGTAAGACGCCGGTTCAGGAGGCTGGGCTGGTGCCGTACGGCAAGCGGATGGAGTGGATCATGGACCTCGTGGAGGCCGCTGAGCCGGCTCCGAAACGGGGTCCGTATAAAACGAACATTTCAAACTGACGCACTATCTAGCCAAGTCCTGTAGGACTCGTTAGCATAGTCACCGTTTTCTCAGGCCCGCCTTGCATGACACTATGAGCTTGGTGTCGCTGTCAATCGCAACCCACGTCCATATACTACCTGCGAAGTCGAGCGGCTTCCTTACCAATCCATGCTCGATGCTCTTATCCTCCGCGTAGCAGAACGCTCCCTCTTTGGACCTCACTCTCGTCGTGGACGGCATGACTTTCGCGTTGGTGGGCTACACATGGAGTTGCACAGGAACCCCGACGTGCACTCCGGCCCAAGCCTCACATACAAGGAAGTGGCGACCGATGGACGGCTCGGCGTCGATATAGGGCAACCCGCCGGGCGGCACAGTTCCCAACCTGAGCAGCGCCGAGCAGGCGCAGGCAGTCCTCGCCTGCTACCCGGAGTATCTCGTCCGGTCTCATCGCCAGCGCTACGCTGTGCGATTAGTACAGCTTCATGTACAGATCTCCCGAATCTCGCCGGTGTACAACATGTACAGCCCAGCTATGGCGCATGTACAACCCCGCCGCAACCGGCCCCTAACAAAAAAAGTGTTCGCTTTTCACGTCCTATAGAGGCTGATTTCACCCTGTTCCAGCTTTGAAGACCGCCCAGATGTACACCTTGTGCACATGCTCGACCCCCCTGTACAGCCCCCTGACATCCTGGCGGCGGCGCTGAGGGTCTCAGGTCAAATCCCATAGGGCGGACTACACAGGCGTAGTGACCTCAAGGGGTTAACAGCGCCGTAGTCCCTTCCAGGGGATACCGCTCGGTCTCCCACGATCACAGACTGGACGTCGAGACCGCCGGAGCTGGCGAGGGCATCGGCCACGCAGACCAGCATCCCGACGATTCCTGGTTCTAGGACCCTGTAAGGGGGTGCGCGTTCGCACCCTCTCGCGAGAGGTTCCGAACGGCGCTCTCATCAACCACACTGGAAAGGGCGCGTGCCTCGGCAGGCGGTGGACGACATCCCTGTCGGGTCCAGGTCGCGAATGAGTGACACACGGCAGAATGAGAAGCGACAACGGCCGGAATTCATCAACGAATCGCAGGTCGACGGCGGAGCGGAGGCCGGTGGAGTACACCGCCGAGCAACAGGAGCGGATGCGGCGTGGGCTGCGCATCATGGCCCGGATCATCGCCCGCGCCCATCTGCGACGACAAGCTTCCCGGCCCGGGGCTACGGCGGAAGACTGCGCAAGGAACGAGGCTCGCTAGCCGATCTCTGAGGCCTGGCTGGCTTCCCTTTCCGACGCTCCCGCGTCCGACCCTTCGACGGAACCACCGGGCGCTGCTCTACCACAAGGCCGCCCCCAAAACAATGGTTTTCATGACGTTATATTCGCCGTCTTTAGCGTCCACAATGGGTATTGGCCCATGGACGACAGGAGCAGCCGAGTGACCACTGCGGAGCAAGGAACGCGAGCGCCGGGCAAGAGCGCACCGCCCGACCAGGACCTTGAGGACGCCGTCCGCGAGTACGTGCGGACCTACGTCCTGTGGCGCGGGCGTCGCCGCGCGGCCGAGGCATTCGGCGTCTCCCGGCACACCCTGTGGCGGTTCCTGAGGCGGGGCCACGCGGGCCGCGCCCTGCCCCGTGCCGTCCTGGACACCGTGGGCGACAGCGTCGAGATGCTGGAAGCGGCGACGTGGGCCATCGCCGTCACCGAGCGTGTGCTCGCCAGCAGGCCGGACCCCAAGACCGTCCCTCTGTCCCGCTCCCTGCCCGAGGCGTTGGAGGACACCCTCCGGCTGCTGTGTGCCGCGCCCCTTGCCACCGTGGACGAACTGTCCCGCTTCGGGCGCGTCCCCGCCTCCACGCTCCGAGACCGGCTTGGCAAGCTCGCCAAGCGGGGCCTCGTGGACTCCGTGGCCCATCACCTGGGCGTCCTGGGTCCGCACCCCAAGCGCCGCCACTTCCCCACGGAGCAGGGCATCGTCGCCGGAGGCGGAATCGAGCACGGCACGGAGTACTTCCTCAGCGAGTACCCGGTGTCCAGGCAGCGGTTCCGGCTGCTGGCCGACCGCATGGACGCGGTGGCTGTCCTCCACCGCGTCGCCGCCATGATCGCCGACGCCGACCAGCACAAAGACCCCGTGCGGGTTGACCACTACCGCAGCGGCCCCTACGACATGCTGGTCACCGTGTCCGGCGGGCGCTCCATCGGCATCATCCGCCAGGGAGCGACCCTGCCCACGGCCAACCTGCGCTACCGCCTCAGGAGCATGGAGCGAATGCGCAGCCGTGAGAGGCCCTTCGTCACCCTGGTGATGACCCACGCGGACCAGGCCACCCGCAGGGCCGTCCGCTCCTTGGGCGACCCGTCGGAGCACCGCGGGACCTTCGTTGCGACGGAGGGGGAGCTCCTGGCCAGAGACCACACGGGCTCCGTCTGGCAGCAGTGCGGGAGCGGCTTGGGCCACAACCCTCCCGTGCGCATCGACCCGGACACCTCCCTGGCAGACATTCTGGCGTGGATGGACCGCCTGCTGGACTCGTCCCACTCCTTCCTTCGCGACAATACGAAGCCGAACCCCGAAGCGCTCTACCCCTCCGGCGTGAAGGCTGTCATGCCGGAGCCTGCCGAGCAGCTCGCAGCGGCTCTCTCGGTGAAGCTGACCCGGGCCGAGAAGGACGCCCTCGACCTGCTTTCCGCATGGCCCCTGTGCACACGTGAGCAGCTGGCGGGGCTGATGGGCGCCGTCACCCTGCGGAGAGTCAACCAGGTGCTCCGCTCTCTGCGTGAGTGCGGGCTCGTGCGGGAGGACGATTCCCTCCTCATGCTCACCGACGAGGGGCTGACGCACCTGGCCCGCAGGGACCGGGCCGCCGTGGGCCTAACCCTCGACCGATGGAGTCCCGAACCGTCATATGCCAACTCCAAGGTCTACGCTGGGACCGCCCTGCGAGCCCTGGCGTCGCAACTGCGGCATCACGCCGGCGTCGTCGACTTTGCCTCTGCTATGTCAGCCGAGGTCGCCCGATCCCCGCACCATGACCTGTTCGACCTGCTGCCCACGTCACGCTCCACCATCGGCTACCGCTACGACTGGACGACCTACGTAGTCCACCCCGACGCCTCGTTCAACCTGGAGTACGAAGGCCGGTGGCGTCCCTTCCTGCTGGAGTTCGAGCGCCGGGCCACCACGCCGAAGCGCGTCCCCAAGCGCCTGAGGTCCTACCGACGCTACTTCCGGACCGGCTGGGCTGAGCGGGACCACGGGGGACGCCCGCCGCACGTCCTCTTCGTCTTCGAGTCCCACGACAGCGAGAACGCATTCCTCGACATCGCCGACGAAGTGGACGACGTGCCCATCGTCACCTCCAACGCAGAGGCCATCGCCGAGCACGGCGTCCTGGGCGACGCATGGATTCTTCCGCCCCCGCACTCCCTCGACAGAAGGCCCCTGGCCCTGACGTGTCAGGTACAACAATGACCGCCATCGCCGTCCCCGACGCTTCCGATAGGGGTTGTCCCAGCATAGCTGCTGGGACAACTTGCAGACGCGACACATCACAGATCTCCCCTTACGTCCTCCCGGGTACAACTCGTTGCAGAACTGACAGGTCAGGCCTCATCGTAGGCACTGAACATCTGGCCCATCCCTATGGCCCGTCAGCTACGATTCCCAGCCACAGTCGCTCTGCTGCGGAGTCCCGCATACCGACCCTGAAGCCCTCGAACCATGCGGACAACTTGTCGCCAGAGCCGTCCCCCGTGCTTCCTATAGGGGCCAGAAGGGCATTCCCCTCACTCAGCGTGTCAGCCCCCAACAGCTCCCCAAAGTACAATCTGTCGCAGAACGGGCGGGGTCGCGGAGCCGGTCGGAGACCTCGCCGCCGAGATCCTTCTCGCCCTGTTCAATGCTCTCGACTGTGTGACGTGTCAACATTTCCGGCGAAGTGGAACCACTGCGCGGCCACCGGTCAGCGGTTGAAGGTTGGTCGGCGCTGTCGTCGCGTGCTTGCCGCTGACGTACGAGTTGAGCACGTTCCAACTTCCCCAAACCGTAGCTGCCGCTGCCCCCATCACGTCGTCCAACTCCCTCGTTCCAGTTTTCCCATTCTTTAGCTGGGCAAATGGGACGCCATGCTAAAGTATGTCGACGCTCCGAGGACAACTCGATTGCACTCCTGCAACCGTGATGTGTCAGCCTGTGGAGAGGGAGAAGGCGATGGATGAGCCCGTCCGCTGGGTCACGAAAGCGGCGGCTGCTGAGGAGCTGGAGGTATCCCTATCGACCCTGGACCGCAAGATCAGGAGAGGGGAAATCGAGATTGCCAGGGAGGGCCGCCGTGTCTACGTGCGGATGCAAGGGGCGGAGTACCTGAGCGACGAGGAGCTGTTGCATCGGTCGATCGCCAGGGAGGATGAGCTTCAGCGGACCGTGCGGGAGTTGGAGCAGAGGGTATCCGAGTGGAAGCTCAGGGCGTCCGACTTGGAGCGCGAGCGGGACGAGGCTAGAGAGTCCGCAGCCACCGCAAGACAGCCGTACGTGGAGCTTGAGATAGCGCACCGGCAGGAGGTCGCCGCTCACAAGGAGACGAAGGAGTTGCTCATCATTGCCCGTGTGTGGGCCTTCGCTCTGTTTGCGCTTCTGATCGGCACCATTCTTCTGTGGTGGTTTGTGCTGAGGTAGGGGCCGACAGGTTCAATCACGTCTAGAATTCGGGACTCATATATCAAACGAGACCTTGAACAGGTGTTCGTCTATTGAGACAAGTCTGAAATGACATGAGTGAGTCAGAACTAGTCGTCGCGTTCGTGGTATTGCGGTCTGGGGAGTCGTCATGGGCCTAGTCGTGTGGTGGTGTCCCATTTGATCACTAAGGAGACCTCAAGCTGTCAAGGAGGAGGCTGATCTAATGACTCTACGACAGATGCTGTTCGGATTCGAGGGCCGCGTCAACCGAAGAGTCTACTGGTCGGTACTGATTGCTCTAGTGCTAGTCAAGGCTCTGGTAGTGGCCACGATGTTAATGTGGCCCTGGGTCAAGGAGTGGTACCTATTCAGCTATGCGGTCCACGTTGACTATGACTACTTCAGGGGACTGGCCTACATCTGTCTATGTGCAGAGATAGTAGTCTGGCTGAACGTTTGGACTGCAAACAGCGTGAAAAGACTCCGCGACATCGACAGGTCGGTATGGTGGGCACCCTTGACGCTAGTACCTGTGGCGCCGCTCATACTAGGAGCGTTGCCGAGTGTGAGGAAGACCTAAGTCAAAAGACACTCTCGCAAGGTTTGAGATTCATCTCAGAACGATTTCGAATCGAAAAGGTCTCGTTTGATATATGAGCCCCTAGAATTCGCCGTCGCTCGAACTCGTTTGGGGCATGAGGACGCCCGGCGCGTACGTTGTGGGATGCTACGAGCCACATAATGGATGACCATGACTGACATGAGAACACAGAACCGCGTTGCGGCCGAGAGCTCCAAGCTCCATAGCCTGTTCACTCTGGGTGCTAAGCGCGTATCGCTGACCGGCGAAACGCTCCACTTCGAAGGACTTATGGGTGGCGGGCCGCGCAAGATACCCGTTGGGGCCATAGACTCGATCACCGTTCGACGGTCCTCGTTCTGGCATCGGTTGACCATTTGCCTGGGTGACGGGACCGAGCGTTCGATCGGAGGACTCGACGAGAAGGAAGCCTTACGGGTCAGGGATGAGACGATTAAGGGCGCCGCCCGAGTCGCCAAGGTGCTGAGCCCTGATCTGAAACGGCTTGATGAGCGGCTGCGCCAACACTTCGCCGGCGACCGCTATGTCCGATACAGCAACTCCCGAGAGCTGCACGAGGAGTTAGCTCCGGTCCTACAGGGGTGCAGAGGCCTCACCAGAGAGCGTCTCGACCGGGAAGCGGCAGGGGCGATTGGACGGCTTGCTCCCCTCGAATCGGTCGAGGGATTCGAAGCGGCGAGGCGGCGTGCGAACAGCCTTTTCATCTCGAAGAACGTCCCCACTGTGCAGGCAGCCGCATCCGGGACCCTGCGAAACCGTCTGACGAGCGAACAGGCCGAAGTGGTCGCCACCGACGAGGACGCGACCCTGGTGCTCGCCGGGGCGGGAACAGGCAAGACCTCGGTCATCGTCGGGAAGATCGCCCATCTTGTCCGCAACGAAGGCGTTTCCCCCGACGAGGTTCTGGTCCTGGCGTTCAACCGCAAGGCGGCCGACGAGATAAGAGGACGGCTCAAAGGCGACCTTTCGGCGGCGCACGTCCACACCTTCCACAGCTTCGGTCGCCGCGTCATAGCAGAGTCCGAGTCCGCCCCCACCATCTCAAAGCTCGCGGAGGACGAACTGGCTCTCAAACGCGCCGTCGACGCCATCATCGGCGAACTTCTCAACGACCCGGATCAGTCGAAGGCCGTGATCGACTTCATCATCTACCATCACGCGCCCTACAAGTCTGCATTCGATTTCGACACCCTGTACGAGTACGAGGAGTACGTTCGAGACATCGAGCTGCGGACGCTGAGCGGGGTCCTGGTCAAGAGCTTCGAGGAGCTTGAGATCGCAAACTACCTCACGGAACACGGCGTCGAATTTCGATACGAAGACCCGTACGAGACGGCGACGGCGACGCAGCAACATCGGCAGTACCAGCCGGACTTCTTCCTCCCGGGCCACGACATCTACATCGAGCACTTTGCACTGGACCGCAATGGCCGCCCTCCGCCCGGCTGGCGAGGATACGCGGAGGGTGTCGAGTGGAAGAGGAGCATCCACCGTCAACGGGGCTCGACGCTGGTGGAGACCCATAGCTGGCAACACCGGCAGGGCGTCCTGCTTGAGACGCTGCGAAGGCGGCTCGAAGAGGCCGGTGTTCGTTTCGAGCAGATTCCCCGCCAAGAGTTGGTCCGACGGCTGGCTCAGGAGCAGACCTCGCGGCTGGCTGGACTCTTGGCGACTTTCCTGAACCACGTCAAGAGCGGCAGATTGTCATCAGACGAGCTCGAATCTCGCGCCCGACAGACGGGAGACCGCCGGCGCAACGAGAGCTTCCTTGACGTATTTGAACAGGTGCGCGCCCGCTACCAGAAGCTACTTGCGGACCAAGGGGAGTTGGACTTCCACGACCTCATCAACCTTGCCGCAGAGCACATCCGCGAGGGCCGATGGAAGCCTCCGTATCGTTACGTTCTGGTGGACGAGTTCCAGGACATATCTGCGGGGCGTATGGCTCTGCTCCAAGTGCTACGGGAGCAAGACGTGGCTTACTTCCTCGTAGGCGACGACTGGCAGTCGGTCTACAGGTTTGCGGGAAGCGACGTCGGTCTCCTACGTGATTGCGGCGACTTGCTTGGCCATGTAGAGGAGCGCACGCTGAGCCGGACCTTCCGATTCGCCGACGGCATACTCGGCCCTTCGACCGCGTTCGTGAAGCGGAACCCGGAGCAGACCCAGAGACCTTTGCTGCCCGCGAGCGAAGCCGAAGATGAGGGCGTCGCCGTCGTCGCCGACCCCAGTCCGACAGGAGGCGTGGCGCAGGCGTTGCAGGACATAGAGGCAAAGGCCCGAGGCCAGCAGACTGTCCTAGTGCTGGGCCGCTACCGTCAGCGCCGAGGCGAGCTTCGCAGGTCTCCACGGAGAGGATCGCTGAGAGTGGAGTTCAGCACCGCCCATGGAGCGAAGGGCCGCGAGGCTGACTATGTGATCGTGCTCAATCTCAATGATGGCCGCTGGGGGTTCCCTTCCAAAGTCGAGGACGATCCACTGCTGGAGCTCGTGCTGCCCTCGCTTTCCGGGGGAGCGTTCCCGTTTGCGGAGGAGCGGCGTCTCTTCTACGTTGCGATGACCCGAGCACGAAACGGCGCATACCTGGTGACCGACCCCGTGCAGCCATCGACGTTTGTGGCGGAGTTGCTGAGGGAGTCTAGCGAGTTGCGTCAGATCGGCGAACTGGCGCCTGAGTGCCCACGTTGCGGTAGAGGTCGCCTACGGCCATCACAGAACCCAAGGTATCTAAACTGCTCGCATTCAAGCTGCGACCACTTTGCGCCCCGCTGCCCGAACTGCGATTCGGGCTACGTACTGGTCGACGAACGTGTGGCGTCATGTACGAATCAGGCTTGTCGTCGTCCTCCAACCGTCTGTCCCAGGTGTGGTCTAGGTGTCCTTCGGATGATCACAGGCGGGTTCGGTTCCTTCTGGGGCTGCACCGAATACGGGTCCAAGCCATCATGCCGATATAGACGGAACATCACGCATGGCACCAGCCGCAAAGGTGCATGACCAGCCGCGAGGGATTAGTGCAATATGACAGATAGAGATTGCGAACCAATCAAGTGGAAGATCGCTCATAGGTATGCGCTGTGGTGCATCCAGAGGGCGATGTTTGGAGTCGGCAAGGAGATAGACACATCGGGAAGTGCCATTAGGGTTGCTCTGAACAACGTAGACTTCGACCCACTCTTTGACAAGACAATTGGACCAATTGACCACAAGGAGTTCGATTGCTGGCACATCGGGGCTGTTTGTGCGCTCCGACAACATGAACCAAGATTAAGCTATGGATGGGCCGCGAAGATGATCGCCATGTACCTCAAGACGACATGCTATTTGGCCGGGTTCGGCAGGGAGGGCCTGCCTTGCGTCATACATCCCCCGCTTGACACTCAGCTACGAACCGCACTATCTGAGCAATGCTGGGAAACGGAAGACCTTAAGTCTAATTTGGCCATAGCGGCACAAGTCACTCTACGCGACATCAACGGGGAGAAACATACTCGCATCATTGAATGGTTCAAGGATGCTGCGCGCGAACTCAACCGCCCACTCTTCGAGCTAGAGGAGTATTGGGACCCGAAGTGATGAAGGGCGCCAGTAGGAGATTGGAGATCACTTGACATCGAATCATGGGTACCTCATGATACAGAGTAAGACAGCTTATGACCAACAGACTCATCAATAGGAACACCAAGACGATCACCTTCTCCCTGCCGCCTGACATGGCCGAGCAGGTGCAGGACGTGATGCGCGAGGAGGGCCGCACTATGAGCGAGCTCATCCGCGAGGCCCTTCGCAACTACATGGAAGAGCGGGAATGGCTCAGGACCATCCGGTATGAGAGGCTCCGCGCTCGCCATGCCGAACAGGAACACTCACAGGGAGATTGAAGGAGGACAGCATGAAGAAGAAGCACCTACAGCCGCTCACGCCGGCGGCGCTCTACGCCAGGGTGTCCAGCGACCGGCAGGACGTGGATCTGTCCGTTGCCGCCCAACTGAGGGCGCTCAAGGAGTACGCCAGATCCAATGGCTACACCGTCGCCCGCGAGTACGTGGACGAGGCCGAGAGCGGCCGAGTCGCCGACAGGCCCCAGTTCAAGGAGATGATTGAGGAGGGCAGCAAGACCAAAGCACCCTTCGAGGTGATTCTTGTATGGAAATTCAGCCGCTTCACCAGGAAGCGCGAGCACGCCGTGGCCTTCAAGTCCCAGCTGCGGCGCAAGGGCATCCGGGTGGTGTCCATCACCGAGCACGCTGATGATTCCCCCACGGGCAAGCTCATGGAGGCCATCATCGAGAGCGTGGACGAATTCTACAGCGAGAATCTTGCCCAGGACGTCGTCCGGGGGATGAGGGAGGCCGCATCACGCGGTTTCTTCATGGCTTCCGTAGCCCCTTTCGGGTACAGGCGCATCAAGGTCAGCGACGGGGTGAAGGAGCGCCCCGTGCTGGAAGTT
The DNA here is from genome assembly GCA_965116315.1 of Dehalococcoidia bacterium. Classification (GTDB taxonomy): domain Bacteria; phylum Chloroflexota; class Dehalococcoidia; order Lucifugimonadales; family CAJWER01. The sequence goes on along the minus strand of OZ220672.1, from coordinate 1,448,844 downwards.
GACCCGTCCGCTGGCCCGGTGGTGAAGGAGATATTCGAGAGCTCCCTCCGGGGCAATGGCCTCAAGGAGATATGCAAGGAGCTTAACGATCGGGGCATCATGAACAGGGGCAACCGCTGGAACAAAGGAAGTCTCCACTACATGCTGACCAACGAGGCCTACACCGGAACTGCGGTGTGGGGCCGCACGTCGAAGGCAGGTAAGGCCGCCAACCCGGTGAGGGTTGAGGGAGCCTGGCCCGCGCTGGTGTCGAGGGAACTGTTCGACGATGTTCAGCAGGCGATGCGGGACCGCGCCCCGAAGGTGCAGAGGCCCGCGAGAGTGGGGAGCAAGTTCCTGCTGAGCGGTCTGCTCAAGTGCGGCGTGTGTGGCAAGAGCTACTTGGCCCAGGGAGCCAAGAGCGGCCGGTTCGCCTACTACGTTTGCAGCACCCTCCATCGGGAGGGCGCTGGAACGTGCAGCGCTCGCTATCTGAACGCCCCGAAGCTGGAGACGTTTGTGGTGGAGAAGATCAGGGAGCGGATTCTCAACGAGGAGACCATCGTGGCGCTTGTGAAGATGGTGGCCGAGGAGATCGACTCAATGGCCGGTGAGCTTTCCGGCAGACTCGAGGTCATCGACGCGGAGCTGTCCGACGTGCGGAAGCGGCTGGAGAAGCTCTATGATGCCATCGAGACCAGCGACCTGACGCTGGAGGTCCTGTCGCCCCGCATCTTTTCCTTGAGGCACCGTGAGGAGCAGCTGGAAGCTGCGAGAGAGGACGCCGAAACCCAGCTTGAGCGGCGGAGAGTGGAGCTGCCCGACACCGAGGAGATCACACGGTACGTTGCGGACTTCCGGGAGTTCCTGAAGGATGGGACGATCCCCGAGCGCAAGTCGCTCATCCGCAACTTCGTGGAAGGTATCGAGGTGGAGGGAGACGAGGCGACCGTGACGTACACAGTTCCCATGCCCTGCGACGGTACGACTGCGGAGTCGGCTTCGGTTCTTGATTTTGTCAAGTCAGGGGTACCACCCTATCTCAGCCGCGGGCCGCCCAGGCCCCAGTCCAAAGTCCCCGGGGCAGGCGTCACTGTATGATTGAAACAGGCGGCCTGGGCCGCATCCTTCAAAGAGGCAAACTCATGGACCAACAGGCAATCACCGTGTACGGAACGGACTGGTGCGGCGACTGCAAGCGCGCGAAGCTCTACTTCGACACGCACGGCATCGACTACGACTGGATCGACATCGAGCAGGACGCCGATGCGACCCTGAAGGTCATGGAGCTGAACGGCGGCTACCGCAGCGTCCCGACCATCGTGTTCCAGGACGGCTCCGTGCTGGTAGAGCCCAGCAACGCCGAGCTTGCCCAGAAGCTCGGAGCCCGCTGAAAGTCCGTTCGCCGGTGAGCAGCGTCTAGCCCGCCCACGAGCCGTGTGTGTGCGTTCAGTGACGCCGTGCAGCCGGATTACGTTCGGCCTGAGCATGTCGAAGGCCAGTGCTCTCGCCCAGCACAACTTTCGGACGCCCGATCTTGCTCTTCGCAGCGGCCGGGACGCGAGGACCAGATTGCCCCTGATTGACACCCCACCGGCCAGTCGATAGCCTTCCATCCGCACACCCCGGAGGCTTGGAATGAGGCCTGCGTCGAACACGGCAGTGCCCTGGACATCGCTCCTGGCGGCAATCGCGCTTGCCGTCGCCGTCGCGTGCGGCTCGGGCGAGTCCACCGAGGACGTCGCGACGGAAGTTCAGGCCCGGATCGGCCCAGTGCTGACCGCGTCGGACGTCCAGGCGATCGTCGATACCGCCATGAGCGACCGGCTCACGGCCTCGGACGTCCAGGAGATCGTCGACGCCGCCATGAGCGACCGGCTGACGGCATCGGACGTCCAGGAGATCGTCGACGCCGCCACCGGCGACCAACTGACGATGTCGGACGTCCAGCAGATCGTCGATGCGGCAACCGGCGACCAGCTGACCGTGGCCGATATTCAGGGAATCGTCGACGCAGCTACTAGCGACTTGCTGACGGTGGCGGACGTCCAGAGGATCGTCGACGAAGCGACCCAGGACTTGCTGACGGCCGAGGACGTGCGGAAGCTCGTCTTCACCGGCGAGGAGCTGACGGCTGACGACGTGCAGAAGATCGTCGACGCGTCCGTCGCGGGACAGCTGACCATCGAGGACGTGCGCAAGATCATCAGCGAGTCCCAGATCACCCTCGCCGACCTGAAGCAGAACACCGACGCGGCCATGATGGGCCAGGTCGAGAGCTCGCAGTAGGCCCGGGCCCCGACAGGCCTGACACGGTCGAGGCCCGGCGGCATCGCCCGGCTACGTCGCGATGGGCGGGACCTCCAGCTCCTCCAGGACCGACTTGAAGCCCTCCAGGTCGCCGTCCATGATCTCGTTCAGCCGCGCCAGCCGCGTGTCGACCTCCCTGGAGAGCAGGGATTGCACCTCGCGGCACTGCTTCGGAGGGGCCGCATACGAGATGGCCACCGTGTCGATGAGGTCGGCAAGCCGGCCGTTCAGCCTCTTCGGGAACAGCGTGCCCCTGTTGCGCTTCTCGGCCCAGGGAACGTCCGGCCGGCTTACAAGCTCGTCCTCGACCGCCAGCAGCCTGTCCTTCAGGTCCGACGCCGCCTCGGTCAGGCGCTCCTGCGCGGGGTGGCCGTCGGCCCGCCGCACCCACTGGTCGACCTGGTCGCGCACGGCCCTGGCCCGGAGCACCTCCCGCTGCGACTCCGTGAGCTTGTCGCGCAGCTCGATCAGCATCGCAAACTGCTCGTGCAGGTCGGCGTCCGTCGCAGTGACGCGCGGGTCACGCAGGATGCGGAACGACTGCGTCTGCGACTCGCCGCCGGCCTCGATCCGCACCTGGTACTCCCCAGGCGGCGCGAGCGGCCCCTTGAACGGGCGCTCCTCGATCCTGTCGTCGGGCAGCCGCAGCCCCCGCGGGTAGCGCATGTCCCACACGTAGCGGTTCGCGCCCTGCCGCGTCGACAGCCGCACCTCGGCATCGTCCTCCGGCTCGCTGGACGCGGACGCGATCTCGTTGCCCTGGCCGTCCATGAAGACCAGCCTCACCTCGCCCTCGGCCTGCTCCCGCAGGTAGTAGGTCACCACCACTCCGTCCGGCGGGTTCGCCCCGGCGTCCAGGTAGCGCCGCATCGGCTCGCCCTCCGGCGTCGCGTCCGTGTAGAAGGTCGCCGGCATCCCCAGCGAGAGCCAGTAGAACTTGTCGGGCCCCGGCTCCGGTGTCGCGTACGGGTTCGGCTCTATGAGGAATCGGTGCGTGTCCCTCGGCTTGAACAGGTACGCGCCCGAGTGCGCCACCCGGCCGGACATCTCGTGCAGGGGCGTCACGTCGTCCAGTATCCAGAAGGCCCGCCCGTGCGTGCCCACCACCAAGTCGTCGTCCTTCACCACCATGTCGTGTATCGGCACCGGCGGCAGGTTGGTATGCAGGCGGCTCCACGACTCCCCGTCGTCCAGCGACACGTAGACCCCGCCCTCCGTGCCCGCGTACAGCAGCCCCTTCCGCGCCGGGTCCTCACGCATGACCCGGGTGAAGTCGATCTCCGAGATGCCCCCCGTGATCTCGCGCCACGTCGCGCCGTAGTCGTGGGTCCGGTACAGGTACGGCCGGTAGTCGCCGTGCTGGTACCGCGTCGTCGCCACGTAGGCCGTCCCCGCGTCGTGGTGCGACGCGTCGATGCTGCTCACCATCGACCACTCAGGGAAGCCGTCCGGCGTCACGTTCGTCCACGACTCGCCGCCGTCGGTCGAGAGGTGGATGAGCCCGTCGTCGGAGCCCGCCCAGAACACCCCCGGCGTAACCGGCGACTCGGCGAACCTCGAGATCGTGCACCGCTCGAAGGTCGCGATGTCCGTCAGCGGGTCGAACTCGCCCGGCTCACTTAGATCGTTTCGCGTCAGGTCCGGGCTGATCACCTCCCAGCTCGCGCCGTCGTTCTCCGTGCGGAATACGACGTTCGCCGCTCCGTACAGCACGCCCGGGTCGTGTGGAGAGATGACCAGCGGGTTGTCCCACGCGAACCTGTACTCGCGGTCCTCGAACGTGAACGACATGGCGTCCGGCCAGGCCGAGATGCCGCGCACTTCCCCGGAATTGTGGTCGTACAGCAGCGTGACCGGCCCGGCGCCCCGGTTGCTCCCGTACGCGCCGGCGTAGACGATGTTCGGGTTGTCGGGCCGCACCGCTATGTGCCCGCTCTCCGACGAGCCCACGTTGTAGCACTCCCACCACTGGATCGCCCCCCGGTTCGACCTCGACGGCGCGGACACCGCCGAGTTGTCCTGCTGCGTGCCATAGACCCGGTACGGGAACCGTGTGTCCGTGGTGATGTGGTAGAACTCGCCCGTCGGCTGGTTGTAGATGCTCGACCACGACTTGCCGCCGTTGAACGACACCGACGCGCCGCCGTCGTTGCCGTTGATCATCCGCTGCGGATTGCGCGGGTCGATCCACAGCTCGTGGTGGTCGGCGTGCGTCCCGGTAACGTCGTGGAAGGTGCGCCCGCCGTCCAGCGAGCGGTGTATCTTCGAGTTCAGGATGTACATCGTCTCCGAGTCCACCGGATCGGCGAACAGGTGGTTGTAGTAATGCGGCCGGTTGGTCAGCTCGGGGTTGTCCGACAACAGCTCCCACGACTCCCCCCAGTCGTCCGACCCGTAGAGCCCGCTCTTCTCGGCCTCGATGAGCGCCAGCACCCTACCTTCGCGCGGCGACGCCGCCACGGCTATGCGGCCCATCGGGCCCTCAGGCAGGCCGCGGTTCCCCGTGAGCTCGGTCCACGTGTCGCCGCCGTCGTCGCTCCTGAATATCCCCGTCCCGGGGCCGCCGCTGCGATTCCACCAGAAGCTCCGCCGCACGTCCCACAACGACACGTACAGCACGCGCGGGTTGTTGGGGTCTATCGACATGTCGATGGCCCCGGCGCGGTCCGACCGGTACAGCACTCGCTCCCAGGTCTCCCCGCCATCCTTGGAGCGGTACACGCCCCGCTCGTCGTCGTCGCCCTCCAGGTGGCCCAGCACCGCCGCGTACACCAGGTCCGGGTCCTCGGGGTGAATGCGGATGCGGGCGATGTGCTGCGTGCTCTCCAGCCCGACGTTGGTCCAGCTCCGGCCGCCGTCCGTGGACCTGTACACGCCGTCGGCCTGCGCGGTCCACTGCAGCCTCGGCACCGCAACGTTGCACTCGCCCATCCCCACGTAGATGACGTTCGGGTCAGAGTCGGACACCGCAATGGCCCCGACCGCCGAGGTCTTGAAGTACCCGTCCGAGATGTTCTCCCAGTACGCGCCGCCGTCCTCCGTCTTCCACACGCCCCCTACGCAGCCCATGTAGAAGACCATCGGCTCCGTCGGGTGGCCGTTCACCGCACCGCAACGCCCGCCCTTGAACGGCCCGATGTTGCGCCACCTGAAGCTCTGCAGGAGGTCTTGTGTCAGTTCCATGACGGTAGTACCTGGTGCTTGGACATTGAGCTAAGGACCTTGCGAAGGCTGTATGGACACACGCCCGCCATCAGTTACTTCCACAAACAGGTTGTGGCGGTCCAGCAGCAACATGCCTGCGAGGGGTGCTGGCCCCACCGCGTCGGCTTCGATGTCTCTCGGCATTCCGCCCCAGAGCACGGTGGCGTCGTGGACATTGAAGGTCTCCACGACCCCGTTGCCCAGGGTGGCCTGGCTCGGACCCACTAGCGGCAGCGCCAACTCCGCGACCAAGTCCGGGGGCAAGGTCAGAGTGCCGTTGTAGCCCGTATCTATCACGGCTTCCACTTCGCGAGTCTGCCCCGCCGGGCCTAGCAAGGGGAGAGTAATGACGGCTTCGTAGTTGGCGTTCACCACGCCCTCTATCACCCCGCCCTCCGCTTGGAGCCGCCGCCGAAGGAGCGCAGAGTTTCATAGCCGACCCGCATCAGCCAGACCTCGGCCTCCGGGCGCCGCTCTCTGAGACGCTTCGCCGCGGCGCTGGCGCTTTCGGCAAGGGCATAGTCACCGGTGTCCACGTCTATGGCAATTACCTCGCCGACGTGTTCCGGCTCGACATGGGGCCGGATGTCTCTCTCGTAGATCTGGTCGCCCAGAGTGGCAGTCTCCTCGACGGTCCTGCGAGTTGGCGTCGTCACGTGTGTTTCACCTTCCCCGGGAGCACGCTTGGATTATACAAAACCGCCCGCCGGTCAGGCGCGCGCCGCCCTCACCGAGTCCTCCAGCGCCTCCAGGAACAGCGCCGCGTGCTCCAGGTCGCGGTGCGGGTGGATCGACAGGCGGATGTACTCGATCCCGCTCACCGTGCCGTACGTGTGCCCGAAGCCCCGCTCGACCATCCCCTCGTGCACCTTGCCCAGGTCGCAGTCGTCCGACGTGAAGCTCACCAGCGTGATCGACGGCGGCACCACCAGCCGCAGCCCGTCGATGCGCTCGATGCCCTTGGCGATGAAGTCCACCACCTCCAGCACGTGCCTCGTCGACTCCAGGTAGCCCTTGCGGCCCAGGTGTCGCAGCACGGCCCACGCCGAAGCGGCGCGCTCGCCGTGCTTGGTCGCCGTCACGGTGTGGATCACCGTCCGCTCCGTCGGGATGGCCTGCAGCATCTCCTCGTCCCTAACCATGAAGAAGCTCGTCGCGACCGGCATCATCCCAAGCTTGTGGCCGTCAGTCATCATCGTGCTCACGCTCGGATGGCTGAAGTCGAACTGCGGCACGTCGTACCCCAGCTCCCTCATGAACGGCAGTATGAACCCCCCGAAGGCCGCGTCCACGTGCAGGAACAGGCCCTTGCGCCGCGCCAGGTCGGCGAACTCCTCCACCGGGTCGATCACCATGAAGGCCCCGCCGGGCGCCGAGCACACCAGGCCGATGGTGTTCTTGTTGACCAGGCTCTCGACGTAGTCCATGTCGGGCAGGATGTCCGGCCCCAGGGGCGCCTCCCGAAGCGTGATGCCCAGCATCTCCGCGCCGATGTGGAAGCTGTAGTGGCCCGACTCCGGCATGATCACCTCCGGCGCCGATACCGACGGCGAGAGGTTGCGTGCCAGCCGGAGCGACGAGATGTTCGACTCCGTGCCCCCGCTCGTGATGAACCCGACGGCGTCCGGCTTCCCCAGCAGCGACGCCATCATCCGCACCGCCTGCTTCTCCAGCTCGTACGGGCCGGGCTGCAGCTCCCGCGCCCACTCGACGAAGAAAGTCCCCAGCGTCAGCTCGTACACCTTCCGCGTGATCGGGTGCGGTGGGCCCACGTAGCTCACGCCGAAGTTGTTCTCGATCTCGTACGGGATCGAGCCCAGTATCTCCCTGACCCCATCTAGCACGTCCTCCTCCGACGCCCCCGCGTCGGGGAAGTCCATCGGCGGCGGCATGTAGAACTCCGGACGCGTCTGTGCCTTCTCGAACTCAGAGACCATCTGCCTGCTCCTTACGGGCCCGAATCCCTCCCGCCCCTCGGCCGCCCCAAGATACCACAAGACCCATCCCTGCCCGCGCCTACCAGTGCCAGCTCAGACTTGATGTGACGGGAACCCGCACATTGTAGGTAGGGGCGACTCGCCGAGTCGCCCTGCACATTGGGCCGCGAGCCAGGGTCGGGTCGACAGCCGCGATACTCGACAGATACCATAAGGTTGGCTCCACACATCTAGACAGGGCCACTTGGCACAGGTGCATTCGCACCGACTCGCGGTCGTAGGCCCACTGAACCCCAAGGAGAGATTGAATTGAGCAACACGGCTTTCGCGCAGGTGATCTATGCCTTGGACACGCTGGTAAGCAACATCTCAATGGGACTCATTGGCCTTCCAGACATACAACGTCCCTTCGTCTGGCCGAACACCAAGATTCGAGACCTGTTTGACTCTATGTATAGTGGGTATCCAGTGGGCTATCTGCTGTTCTGGGCGAACGCTCCAGTCTCTGGACACAGGACCATCGGTTCGGATACCAAACAGCTGTCGCCTAACCTAGTTATCGTTGATGGGCAACAGAGATTGACCTCTCTCTATGCGGTGATAAAAGGGGTCCCAGTCGTCCGTAGCAACTACAAGAGCGAACGGATCCGCATTGCGTTTAATCCGATAGAGGAGAAGTTCGAGGTGACCAGCGCGGCAATTGAACGCGACAGATCGTTCATCCCCGACATTTCAAAGCTGTGGAGCGACGAAACAGATCTGTTTCAAGTTGTGGAGGACTTTCTTGGCGGCCTGCGCTCCGTTAGAGAAGTGCCCGATGATGAAGTCAAGAGAATCCGATCCGCCATCGTGAAACTCCAAGGCCTCCTTGGATTCCCGTTTACAGCCCTACAGCTCTCCGCTGACACTTCAGAGGAAGCGGTTGCTGAGGTCTTCGTCAGGATCAATAGCCAGGGCAAGACGCTCAATCAATCTGACTTCATCCTTACTCTCATGTCAGTTTTTTGGGACGAGGGAAGGACCGAACTGGAGAGCTTTTGCAGGCAAGCTCGGATTCCGTCCAGTGGTGGACCGTCGCCATACAACCACTTCATCGAACCTTCGCCAGATCAGATGTTGCGTGTTGGTGTGGGTCTCGCATTCAAGCGGGCCAGGCTTGAGCACGTATATTCGATTCTGCGAGGTAAGGACTTAGAGACCGGCACGTTCAGCGAAGATCGGAGAGGCGAACAGTTCGCCCTTCTGCAAGATGCTCAATCGAAGGTCCTAAACCTTCAGTACTGGCATGACTTCATGCAATGCCTCCGAAGGGCGGGATATCGAGGACGTAGGATGATCAGTTCGCAGACGGCGCTCATGTACACCTACACGTTCTACTTGATCGGCAGGACGGAACTCAGGATGGCTGAACGCGATTTGCGTCAGATCATCGCCCAGTGGTTCTTCATGTCTGCGGTCACAGGCAGGTATACAGGCTCGCCTGAGTCCAGGATGGAGTCCGACCTGGCCATGCTTCGGGATGTCAAGACCCCTGAAGAGTTCACTGCGAGGCTGCGCCAGACCTGCAACGTCACACTCACGACGGACTACTGGGAGGTGACGCTTCCAAATGAACTTGCTACTTCCTCGGCGCGAAGTCCGTCCTTGTTTGCTTTTGAGGCTGCCCTGGTCTTGCTGGACGCTCCGGTGCTATTCTCCAGCTTTTCCGTAGCCGAAATGCTGGACCCCGCGTCGCACAGCGGCCTTAGATCTATAGAAAGGCATCATCTGTTCCCTAGAGGTCATTTGGCAAAGATCGGCATCACGGGAACGCGAGACGTTAACCAAATCGCCAACTACGCCTACGTCGAGTGGACGGACAACGCAAGGATTTCTGATCAACCGCCAGGGGACTACCTGCCGCCGTTGCGAGAGAGACTTAGCGAAGCCGACTTGGCACGAATGTACAAGTACCATGCGCTCCCCGAAGGTTGGGAGCGTATGGACTATAAGGACTTCTTGGCACGCCGCCGGGAGCTAATAGCGCAGATCGTTCGAGAAGGCTACCAACAACTCGTTACGGGGGGTCATGCTGCCGAGGAGGCAGACGGGATTGACTTGGAGGAGTTGATCAGCGGCGGGGAATCGGACCTGGTCGAGCTCAAGTCGACCCTCCGAGTCAATCTACATACGGGACAGAAGGACAGTCGCATGGAACATGCAATCCTCCGGACGCTGGCAGGGTTCCTCAACAAGGATGGCGGCACTCTGATCGTGGGGGTATCGGACGATGGCTCACCGATAGGTCTCGATGTTGATGGCTTCGACAATGAGGATCGAATGGGTCTGCACCTTGTCAACATCGTTAATCGGAGCATCGGACCTGACGTGTGGGCTTTCATGCACGCGAACTTTGACGACCTCGACGAGGGCCGCGTCTTGGCGGTGCGCTGTGACAAAGCCCCAGATCCCGTGTACGTGAGGGATGGCAACACCGAACGCTTCTACGTAAGGACAGGCCCATCCACAACTGAACTGCCCGTCAGAGTAGCTATGAAGTACATTGCCCAGCGCTTCGGATAGGCTGAGGTTAGGTGGCGGCACAGTCGGAGCGTTCATCCCTGCCTGTCGGCCCATCCCCTGCCGGAGTTGAAGCGCCTTAATGCACACCATAGACGGGAAGTTACACCTGAGCGCCAGCGACCTCGTCAACCACCTCGCCTGCCGCCACCTGACCGAGTTGAACTTCGAGGTGGCGGCGGGCGAGCGGGCCGCGCCCAGCCATTGGGACCCCATGCTGAAGCTGCTGCGCGAGCGCGGGCTGGCCCACGAGCGGGCTTACATCGCCCACCTGCAGGACGCCGGCCATGCCGTCACCTCGATAGGCGGCGTGGGCATCGACGACGAGAAGGTCGCATCCACCGTCGAGGCGATGCGCTCCGGGCACGACATCATCGTCCAGGGCGCCCTTGCAGACGGGCGCTGGAGCGGCCGCACCGACATCCTCAGGCGGGTCGAGGTCCCCAGCGACCTGGGCGGCTGGTCCTACGAGGTCATCGACACCAAGCTGGCCCGGGAGACCCGCAGCGGCACCATCCTCCAGCTCTCCCTCTACTCAGACCTCGTCCGTTCGGTGCAGGGCGTGACCCCGGAGAATATGTACGTCGTTGCGCCCTGGACCGAGTTCGAGGCCGAGTCCTACCGCACCGGGGACTACGCCGCATACTACCGCCTCGTGAAGCGCTGGCTGGAGTCGTCCCTCGTCGACCGGACCCGCGAGCCGACTTACCCCCACCCGAAGGAGCACTGCCTCGTCTGCCGCTGGAGCCGCCAGTGCGATGGGCGCAGGCGCAGCGACGACCATCCTTGCCTGGTGGCGGGCATATCGGGCCGCCACGTCGACGAGCTGAAGGGCAGGGGAGTCGCGACCACATCCGCCCTGGCCGCGATGCCGGTACCGCTGCAGTGGAAGCCCGACCGCGGTTCGCCTGTCAGCTACGAGAGGGTCCGCGAGCAGGCCCGCGTCCAGGTGAAGGGACGCGAGACCGGCGAGCCCGTCTACGAGACGCTGGAGCCCGAGCCCGAAACGGGCTTCGCCCTCCTCCCGGAGCCGTCGCCCGGCGACATCTTCTTCGACTTCGAGGGCGACCCCTTTGTCGGACCGGGCGGCCTCGAATACCTCTTCGGCTACGTCTCGGTCGACGGCGCAGGACGGGAACAGTACACCGGGCTGTGGGCCCTCTCATACGAGGAGGAGAAGCGCTGCTTCGAGCAGTTCGTCGACTGGGTGATGGCCCGCTGGAAGGCCCACCCGGGCATGCACATCTACCACTTCGCTCCCTACGAGCCCAGCGCGATGAAGCGGATGATGGGCCGCCACGCCACCCGTGAGGACGATGTCGACCGTATGCTCCGCGCCGGCCTGTTCGTCGACCTGTTCAGGGTCGTGCGGGGCGGCCTGCGCGCCAGCGTCGAGAGCTACTCCATCAAGGAGCTCGAGAAGTTCTTCGGGTACACCCGCGACGTGTCTCTGGGCGATGCGAACTCCGCCCTCTACGGCGTCTCCGCACCACTGGAGCTGGGCGACCCCGGCGCCATCCGCCAGGAGCACAAGGACGTCGTCGAGGGCTACAACCGCGACGACTGCGTCTCCACCCTCCGATTGCGCGACTGGCTGGAAGGCATCCGCCAGCGGCTGGTCGACGGCGGCGCAGACATAGAGCGGCCACAGCCGGATGACGGACAGGCGGACGAGGAGCTCAGCGAACGGCAGCAGCTCGTCAGGGACCTGGCCGAGCGCCTGTCCGCGGACGTCCCCGCGCTGGAGGACGACCGTACCCCCGAGCAGCACGCCCGGTGGCTGCTGGCGAACATGCTCGAGTGGCACCGCCGGGAAGAGAAGGCCGTCTGGTGGGAGTACTTCCGCCTGTGCGAGAGCTCGGTCGAAGAGCTGCTCGACGAGCGCCAGGCCGTCGCCGATCTCAGGTTCATAGGCGACGTCGATGGCCCAGGCAGGCTGCCCACGCATCGCTACAGCTTCCCCGTGCAGGAGACCACCCTCCGCGGCAATGAGACACTGCACATGCCTGGAGGCGAACCTCTCGGCACGCTGGTCTCCATCGACGTCCAGAATCGCACCGTCGACGTCAAGAAGCGGGGCAGCGCCGTCGACATCCACCCGGACGCGGCGTTCGCCCACGACCTCGTACGGAGCGACGTATTGAGCAGCGCCCTGGTGCGAATCGGCCAGCACGTTGCCGACCATGGCATCGCCGGCGATGGCCCGTACGGCGCGGCCCGCTCGCTCCTACTCCGCGAAGGTCCCCGGCTCGGCGGCGACCCGGTCCGCATGCTTGGCGAGACGCCGCTGAACGCCGCGCTCCGCATCGCCTCCAGGGGCGGATTCGGCGTCCTGCCCATCCAGGGGCCGCCGGGCGCGGGCAAGACCTACACCGCGGCCAGGATGATCTGCGAGCTCGTCCGCAGGGGCAGGCGCGTCGGCATCACCGCCAACAGCCACAAGGTGATCACCAATCTCCTCGACGCGGCGCTGGAAGCCGCAGATGAGATGCGCTTGGAATTCAAGGCTGTACGTAAGATCGGACGCAACTCGTCGGAGGAGTCGGACGACGACCGGGTGGTCCTCGAATCCAACAACGCCGCAGTCTTCGGACAGCTTGCCGGAGACTGCCACGTAGGCGCGGGCACTGCCTGGCTCTGGGCCCGCGAGGAGGCCCTCGACACCGTCGACGTGCTGTTCGTGGACGAGGCGGCCCAGGTGTCCCTGGCCAACGTCCTGGCCATCTCCCACGCCGGGCCTGGCCTGGTCCTATTGGGCGACCCGCAGCAGCTCGACCAGCCCACCCAGGGCACGCATCCCGACGGCGCTGGCGTGTCTGCCCTGGCCCACCTGCTCGCCGGGCGCCAGACCATCGGGCGCGACCAGGGCCTGTTCCTCGAGGAGACCTGGCGGCTCCATCCCGACATCTGCGCCTTCACCTCGGAGGCGTTCTACGAGGACAAGCTGACCTCGCGCCCCGGCCTCGAATTCCAGGGAGTCGTATCAACCGGCCCTGTATCCGGGACCGGGCTCCGCTTTCTCGCGGTCCCGCACAAGGGCAACCAGAGCTTCTCGGACGAGGAGGCCGACCGCGTCGCCGCTCTGGTGCGCAGCCTGGTCGACGGGGGAGCTTCGTGGATCGATCAGCAGGGCGACGAGAGGCCCATCGGCACGGACGACGTGCTCGTAATCGCGCCCTACAACGCCCAGGTGTTCAAGATCCAGGAGCGGTTGCCCGGCGCGAGGGTCGGCACGGTCGACAAGTTCCAGGGCCAGGAGGCGCCCGTCGTAATCTACTCCATGGCCACCTCGACGCCGGAGGAGGCCCCCCACGGCATGGAGTTCCTCTACAGCCTCAACCGGCTCAATGTGGCCACGTCCAGGGCGCGCTGCGTCTGCGTCCTCGTCGGCTCGCCAGACCTGTTCGCCCCCGAGTGCCGCACCCCCAGGCAGATGCAGCTCGCCAACGCCTTCTGCCGCTACCGCGAGCTCGCAACCGAAATCCTCCCGCCTCTTCCCCCCGAGGAGACCCTCGCATAGCTCCGTCATTGCTATGAGAATAGGGCCCGGCTGCCCCACAGTGTCGTCCTGAGGAGTCCCCAACGAAGGACCTGGGGCGGGGTCGGCCTCAGCCATGCTGCCGAAGACCAGACCTTACCCACGGCTCATCGACTCTGAATACTTACCTGCTCCCGCCCGGGCTTGAGAGGCAGACACTTGCATGGAGTGCCCCGGCTGCCCGTTTGCGATGGTAGTATGACCCCGAAATGAAGGCCGCGCTGCTCCGCGAGCTGAACGCCCCCCTCTCAGTCGAGGAGGTCGACCTCGAAGGGCCCAGGTCGGGCGAGATTCGGGTCGAAGTTGCCGGCGCGGGCGCTTGCCACAGCGACTACCACACCGTCGTTGGCCGCAACCCGCCCGATGCGCTGCCCACCATACTGGGCCACGAGGGCGCGGGAGTGGTCACCGACGTGGGGCCGCACGTAACTGACTTCGCCCCGGGAGACCACGTCGTTTTCTCCCTCACCGCCCAGTGCGGACGGTGCCGCAGCTGCGGGGTCGGCCGCACCCATCTCTGCGAGAACGTGTGGGCGACCCCGTACATGCGCGACGGCACCAACAGGTTCAGCCAGGATGGAGTGCCGATAGTCCACCGCTACGCCGCCTTCTCTGAGGCGACCACGATCCCCGCCGAGTTCGCTGTGAAGATACGCAAGGACATGCCCTTGGACAGGGCCGCGATTCTCGGCTGTGCAGTCACGACCGGCGTGGGCGCGGTTGTGAACAGGGCCGATGTCGAGGCGGGCAGCATGGTCGCCGTCTTCGGCTGCGGCGGCGTGGGCCTCAACGTCATCCAGGGGGCCGCCCTCGCAGCCGCGTCAGTGATCGTAGCCGTCGATACTGTACCCCTGAAGCTCGACATGGCACGCAAGCTTGGCGCGACCCACTCGGTAGACGCCGGCAAGACGGATCCCGTCGCCCAGGTCAAGGAGATCACCGGAGGCGGCGCGGACTACGCGTTCGAGGTCATCGGCTCGCCGCCGGTCATCCGGCAGGCCTTCGAGTCCCTTCGGCCGGGCGGGACCGTCGTCGCGGTCGGCGTCCCGCCCAAGGACGCGGAGATCACCGTGCCCGCAATGCAGCTCTTCATGGACAGGGGCCTGCTCGGCTCCTTCTACGGATCGGGCAGGCCCCGGGTAGACTTCCACTGGCTGATCGACCTCTACCTCGACGGCCGCCTGAAGCTGGACGAGCTGATCACTAGCTACCGCCCGCTGGAGGAAGTCAACGAGGCCTTCCACGACATGAACACCGGCGCTGCCGCCCGAACGGTCCTTCTCCCCAACTGAGCCCCGAAGCGCGCCTCAACGCCTCAACAGACCGCCCTAGCGACCCGCAATTCTCTTGTCAGCGTTGCACGAATCCCCCGCCTCCGTCATTGGTACGAGAATAGTCGCAAGACGCCCCATTCGTCATTGCCATGAAGACAGTCCCGGCCACCCCACGATGTCGTCCTGAGCAAAGCGAAGGACCTGGGGCGGGGTCGACCTCAACCAATGACAAGGATGCCACGGGGAATTGCCGCTCAGCCGAAGGTTGGCTTATTGACCATCAGGTATAGAGAGCAGACCGGCAGCAGAATTGCCACTCCACCCCAGAAGTACCACTGCCGCAGCGCCCTAAAGAACCCTGATGGCAGCGAGTCCGTGTACTCCGATGGGTCCGAGAATACGACCATCCGGTGTTGAACGGGGATGAGCACTCCCACCCAAATCACGCCCGAGGCAGTGAAGAGCGCCAGGGCAAGGGTTATCCAGGTGATGCTGTGAAATGCGTTCCACCCGCCCCACCTGGCAAACACCATGACAAACCCATTCAACAGTATCAGCAGCACACCGGGCAGGGTGAACAGCAGGTCGGCGCGGATAACAGCCTTGGCGGAGAAGTGGATGACGTTGATGCTTCGTGTCCGCTCAGCCATCAGCATCCATGCGGCCGTCACGATGATGTTCCCGAGGAAGACCACCGCGCCGGCGATGTGCAGGAAGGTGTGCCACCTGTAAGGAAACAGCGGCAGCGATACAGCCAATACGGCTGCGACGAGAAGCCCGTAGACCAGCCACTCATTCCGGTGAATGTACTGCGGCGTCATGTTTCTATGCCCGCACCCCCGCGGCGCCCATCCGGATACCCACGTAAGTTTTCTGTCGCCGGGGGCGTGTCCATGCGTTGTCCGTTGGCCTTCGAGCCCAAGGCGCTACTCGCCCGAGTAGAACCACTCGATCGGCAGCGTTCGCCGCTTGCGGCCCTGCGTCCTCCACCCCATCCTCCAGCCGCTGCGGCCGTCCGGCTCGTCCGTAGCATACGCCCCCACCCGGTACTCGTACTCCAGGAACGCCTTGCCCGCCGCGAAGTTGAGATTGGCGTAGCTGAACATGCCCCAGTCCTCCGGCAGATCGCCCACCTCGTCGAATGACCGCACGAACGACGGCGACACCGGCGGCCTGACCCACTGCACGTTCCGGTCGACGCCGCCAGCCTCGACCGTCCTGAAGTGCTTCCAGGTCGCCCCGCCGTCCCTTGAGACGGCCGACGACAGCCTGCAACGCCGTCCGCCTGCCTCGATCTCGCGCGTCGAGACCTGGTTCCACACGCAGACCAGGTCGCCCGTGCCGGGTACCACACGTAGTCTGGCTGGGGAATACGAGGATGAGAGCTGCGTCGGCTCGGGCATGCTCCAGGTCTCGCCCTCGTCCTCGCTCCACGACTGGTACAGCACGCCGAGCGTGGTGCGCATGAACATCAGCAGCCGTCCGTCCCGGGTGGGCGCGATCGACGGCTCGTCGCACGGGAACATGCCCCCGAAGCCGTCCTGGTGCCAGATGTAGATCTTGCCCGCGCTCTGGGTCCAGGTCTCGCCCTCGTCGTCCGAGTACATCACGAACCCGATGTCCATCTCGGGCGCGTGCGCGTGACCCTCGACCGCCACCCGCTTGCCGCCGGCGTTGCCGTAGCCGGGCAGCAGGGTAGGGCGAGTGTAGGTGGACGGGTTGACCGCCCGGAACGGGATGACGATGCGCCCGTTCGGCATCACCGTCATCGTGTCGTGCCACGCCCACGCCACCCCTTCGACGAACTCTATGCGCAGCTCACTCGACCAGGTGCGGCCCTCGTCGCTCGACGTGCGGAAGTAGCTCGCGTAGTTCTGGGGCCGACCGGCAAGGCGCTCCTCCCGGTTGTACAGGATGGCGATCGCGCCCGACTTGAGCCGGCACAGGCTGTAGTTCCTGCCCCCGTCCACCCGCTCCCCGCCGTTCATCAGCGGCCCTCCGTCCCATGTCGCGCCCCCATCCCCGGAGTAGAAGGCGTTCAGCCCGTCGGTCAGCCGCATCAGGCGTCCGCCCGCAAGCTCCAGCAAGCAGGAATTGCCGTCAGGAGAGAGCGTCTCGGTACTTGTGCTCCCTGCGATGATCGAACTCAACTGGGCCTCCCGGAACCGCGCGAGTAGGCTTGCCAGGACAGAGGCCCATCGTAGCACAGCGCAGGTGCCTCACTGCAAATACTCAGAGTCGAGGGGAGGTGGGTCGGCCTCTTCCCCCTCGGGGGAAGATTGAGCCTGTCGAGCTCTTGCCCTGCCAGAGTGCAAAGTTGCCGGTGTCAGGCCAGGTCTGGAACAGCTATGCCGCCCCGGCCCGCCGTGCTAATATTCCCCCCGCCGAAGCCGCATCGACTGGAGGTTCCGCATGTCCAGCTACACCGTCGCGATCATTGGAACGGGCAGGGTGGGGGCGCAGTTCGACTTCGACCCCGGTAGCCCCGACAACCACGCCGACGCCATCACGGTGAACGACTCCTTCACCCTCGTCGCCGGGGTGAACCGCGGCCGCGAGAAGCTCGACCTGTTCGGCGAGCGCTACGGCATCGACGCCCTCTACCACGACTACCTCCAAATGCTCGACGAGGTCGGCCCCGACATCTGCATCATCGCTACTCACCCCGAGCTGCATGCCGAGATGGTCGAGGGATGCGCCGCCGCCTCCACGACGAAGGCCATCATCTGCGAGAAGCCCATGGCCCTCTCCCTCGAGGAGTGCGACGCCATGATCGACGCCTGCAACCGCGCCAGCGTCCTGCTGCAGATCAACCACAACCGCCGCTGGGACGGCAACTGGCTCCGAGTGAAGGAGCTGCTCGACGAGGGCGCGATCGGCGACCTGAACCACGTCTACTGCTACATGGACGGCGGCAAGCCCGCCCCCTGGTGGCGCGCCGAGAACGAGGGCCCACTGCTACACGACTTCACCCACTACTTCGACCTGCTCGACTTCTATCTGGGCGACGTCGACTGGCTCTGCGGCATGGCCGAGCAGCGGAGCCGCCCCTGGGCTGTCGAGGACTTCTCCGCCGCCTTCATCAAGTTCAAGAACGGCGTCACCTGCCTGGCTTCGGGCGCCGAGCTCACCGAGTACGACGACAGCGGCATGGAGTTCAGGGGCACCACCGGCGTCATACGCTACGGCAGGGCGGGCTTCGAGCTGTTCCAGACCGAGCTCGACGTCTACGAGCCCGACAGCGGCTTCCAGTGGAGCACCCTCCAGCCCCGCGAGATGGGCCTCCCGGCCCCCACCTCCACCTACGTCTCGGCCCTCGAAGAGCTCGCCGGAGCCCTCGACGGCAACAACCCCCTCCGCAGCGACGGCGAGGCCGGCCGCAAGTCCCTCGAAATCGTCATGGGCATCTACCAGTCCCAGATCGAGGGCTGCGTCCCCGTCCACTTCCCCGTCTCCCTAATGACCTCCGGCGTCCAGTCCCTCCGCAACACCGGCCACTTCACCGAACGCCCCGAGTAAGCCCGCTCGCGCTGAGATCGCCGAACACCCTGTTCCCCCGTAGGGGCGGGTTTCAGAGCCTGTTTCAGTAGGTGGGATTGGCTATTGAGACCTGTGGGTATGTTGTCACGCTTGTGGGATGCAAGGCCTGGGGCGCAGCAGGAGTTCGAATGCGCGGGTGATAATCACCTGGACCACGAGATATGCCGGTGCTGTGGTGTTGACAGCGGCTCGCAAGCCACGGTTTGCCTGGAGTGCGGGGCCCCACCCACCAATCCGATCTATCGTGGCTCGCCACATCCGCCAGAGGGTGCGCAGGTTGAAGGCGGTGGCGAGCAGGGTCCACTCGGCAACGACGTTCGCTTTCCCTCGCAGCAGGAATCGCCGCCCTCCCTGCTGCTCCTTGATGATCCCGAAGACCGGCTCGACTATGTACTTTCTCTGGCTGTAGGCCTCAATGGCTTCGTCAGTGGACATCCAATCCCGATGGCGACGCAACAGTGTCTCGTGCGGCCCGACCTCAAGTGCTCGCCCGTGTCGCCCGTCCTTCGTACAGACCCCGAAGGCCGGGCAGGCCCGGCAGACGGTCCCGGAGGCGCGGTACAGACGCATCGGCACTCCTCGAGTCCGCTTCAATCTGGCGAATCGAAGCCGATGGCCTTGCGGGCAGTCATATGTGTCGCCCGTCTCGTCGTAGATGAAGCGGTCCTTGTGGTAGGGGCTCGACAGGGCCCGGTTCTGTGACTCGGGCATCGCCACGAGCTGCTCGCGGCGGGCACACTCCTCAAGCGCGCTCCCAGAATGGTATCCGGCGTCGGCCAGCGTCATCTCCGCCTTATGTCCAGTCGTCTCCTCGGCCTTGTCCATCATTGGACACAACTGAGACGCGTCGTTCGGCTCATCCACCACGTCGACCGCCGTGATCAGCATACCGGACTGGCCGTCGCCATCCTCCACAGGCGAGACCACCGCCTGTGCGTTGTAGGCCGGCATGATGCCTTGACGCGTCTTGATGAACCGCGCATCCTTATCGGTCAGGTTGAGACCCTTGCCGCCATCCTCGTCCGAAAGCTCGGTCAACGCCTCACGCAATTGGTCCCTCAGGGCCTTGCGGTCTCTCAACGCGTCTGGCAACTGGGCTGACGCCGACTCTTCCCCTGCCTCGTTCTGCGCCTCCAACTCGTCTATCTCCCGCTCCAACCGGCCCAACAACCGGCCCAGCCCGTCGGCATCGTATGTCCGGTCTGCCGCCGCATCCGCACCCACCTTCGTCCCATCCACTGCCTGTACAGCCAACTTGACCAGGTCCATCTTCACCGCAGTGCGCACCGTCCGCTCCAACAGCTTGCGCATCCCCTCCCTATGCATACTGTAGAACCGCCACAGCGTCACGTGATCCGGCTGCTGGCAGCCCGTCAGCCACATGTAGGGAATCTGCTCCCGGCAGGCCAACTCCAACTTCCGGCTCGAACGCACTCCCATCATGAAGCCGTAAACCCACACGCTCAACATCGCGCGTGGATGGTAGGCTGGCGCTCCCTGCTGGTTCCCATCTACGTCGATTCCAAGTTCAGACCACTCGTCAGGGCTGAGCGCATCCACGAACTCGGCTACGAACCGAGCTGCATGGCCTGGCGGCAGCCATTCATCAGGACTCGGCGGCAACATCCATATCTGCTCACGGCTCATCGGTCGATGCGGCATCTCTGTTCACCCAAGAGCATGACAAACCTGACCTTCTCCCTGACAATACCCCATCTCAGACTAATGAAACAGGCTCTTCAAACCCGCCCTCCCTGCCTTCCCATCGTCGTTCCTGCGAAGGCAGGGACCCAGAGGGGCGGCTGGGCGGGGTCCCCTCGTTGAGCTTGGAAAGATCGTTAGCCCTGAGCCTGTCGAAGAGCCTGCCTGTATGTCAAGCTCAACCTTAGCAATAGTGCTGTGGGCATCGCGATGCCCACAGCACTAGCGAATGCGAAGTGAGAGGTCACTATGACACGATAGGGGTCGCGATGTGTGGCCCAAGCCTGCCCTGCCATAAGTGGCCTGGTACGGAACTGCCCACACCGCAACCCCTGGGGGACTTGTCCGTCGCTGGATTCAAGGGTGCCACCCTGGCTCGATCTCCTCGCAGGAGTGCGCAGACACGTCCCTAGGGAGACTCTACCACAAGGAGGGGCGGTATGACGACGATCATCGGTATAGACCCTCACCCCGGACACCACGCCGCGGCGGCACTGGATAGCCGGGGGCAGGTGCGAGATGTCAGAGAGTTCTCGAACGATTCGGACGGGTTGGAGTCCTTCATATCTTGGGCAAAGAGCCTGGGCTGCGACCGGCTGGCCGTGGAAGGTCCCACACAGACCTTCTTCACTCCGTGGCTGAGGCGCTGTATGGGTGATGGCATGGACGTTGTCCCCATACCTACTCAGCAAGTGGTTGAGCGACGCGGGCATCGGAAGACCGACCCTCACGATGCGGTGCTGGTGGCCCGCGTACTGCAGGCCGAACCGACTCGTCCTGCGGTCAGAGCTCCGGCATGGCTTCGGCAAATGCAGGAACTCACCCGCACCCGCAGGCACCTGGCCCAGCAACTCCAAGCCAACAGGATGCGCCTGGGAGACATGCAGACGCCATCGGCAAGAGAGAGTTTGGAGCGTGTCGTCGATACGTTGGAGCAGGAGCTGAATACACTGGAGGGGCAGATCGACCAGATGGTCCAGTCCGTGGCCCCAGGGCTGCTGGACCTTCAAGGCGTGGGACCTGTCATAGCCGGGTTGCTGTTGGCCGAGGTTGGGGACATCGAACGCTTCAAGACCCAGCACCACTTTGCCAGCTACTGCGGAGCGGCGCCCGTCCCGCGCGAGAGCGGAGCGAGCAAACATGCACGAGTCAATCGAGGCGGCAACCGACGTCTCAACTGGGCTATACACATCATCGCTCGCACCCGTCTGCGTATAGACGAAGCGTCCAAGGCCCTCGTGGCTCGCAAGGAACAAGAAGGCAAGACTCACAGGGAGGCCATACGGGTCCTCAAGACCTACCTGGCTCGCCAGATCTACCGTGAGATGAAAGAAATGTTAACGCCAACACCAGAACTCGCCACAGTGTCTTGACATACAAGGTTCCGTACTCGATACGGGGGCAGTGCTCAGCCAAGTCCTACCCCCCACACCTCCCCAGGAACTCCAGCGTCACCGCATTGAACTCCCCCGGCTCCTCGACGTTGTGCAGGTGCCCGCCCCCCTCGAACAGCGCCAGCTCCGCGTTCGGTATCGCCTCCGCCACCTCCCGCGAATACATCGGCGGCAGCGCCAGGTCGAACGTCCCCACCGTCACCAGTGTCGGCACGGTAATGCGGTGCAGCCGGTCCAGCGTGTCATGCCGCAGGTTCGCCCTGTAGAGCCGCGCCAGGTTCTCGCTCGACTGGTTCGACCCCACGATCGCGTCGATCTGCGCCTCCACCCGCTCCGGGTGCCTGTGCATGAACCCCGGCGTCAGGAACCACAGCACGTTGATCTCGTACGCCGTCCGTAGGTCGAACGTCTCCAGCAGCCTCACCTGCGCCGCGAACTTGCGCCTCGCGTACCCGTGCGCCCGCCCCCACGTGCCGTGGAGCTGCAGCGTCTCCACCAGGTCCGGCCGCGACAGCGCCAGCTCCTGCGCGATGCACGACCCCATCGACAGCCCCGACACATGCGCCCGCTCGATCCCCAGGTCGTCCATCAGCGACGCCGTGTCCGCCGCCATCAGCCGCGTCGACACCTCCCCGTCGCCGCTCCCCGACCTGCCCGTGCCGCGATTATCGAACCGCACGCAGTCGAACCGCTGCCGGTACTCCGCCACCTGCCCGTCCCAGCAACCCAGGTCCAGCCCCGTGCCCATGATCAGCACCAGCGGCGGCCCCTCGCCCTCCCGCTCATAGAAAGCCTCGATACCCGTACTCAACCCCACATAAGGCACAGCGCCACCCCCTCATCGCGTCCCTTCTCCAGGCCGGCATAATACCACCAGCGCCGCGCCCTCCTTGCCCGGCAGATGCCACCCCCAACACCGTAGGGGCGGATTCTTACCCCTTCTCCCCTTGCGGGAGAAGGTTGGGATGAGGGGGATCTTCGCAACTGACCGGCTACCCCCGCCAAAACGCCTCGCCACCCCCCCAACGCCGTAGGGGCGGGTTTGAAACCCGCCCTCTTCGCCCGGACGAGGACTGACCTGCTACCCAGGAATAAACGGCGCGGCCAACCCAACCCTTCGTGTATAGTCAGAGTAGGGTACGTTCGGCCTGAGCCTGAGCCTGTCGAAGGCCAGTGCTGACCAGCACAACCAAGATGTAGACAAAACAAACAACCCGGCGCCCCAATACGCCGGGCCATCCACTTCCCCTCTCAACCATGGGCCGGTAGCTCAGCCTGGTCAGAGCATCGGACTTTTAATCCGAGTGTCCTGGGTTCGAATCCCAGCCGGCCCACTTCGCCGTTCTTGCCCTATCGCGGCGTAGGGGTGGATCCGAGCGGGCGCCCGCGTGGCGGTGTGTCCGGCGTTCATGCCGGGAGTTCGGTTACTCTCCCGCCTGGAAGACCACGCGCCCGCCGTTCCGGACCTGGATGCTCAGGTCATGGTTGTCGAGCATAGCCATGCCCACGAGAGGGTCTATGCCAACCGCTCCGGTCTCGACGTACCTCTGTTGTCCGTCCCAGAGCATAGTGACGCCATACACGTCGAAGGCAGCCTCGCTGCCGTCGGCCAGGGCCGCTTCGCCGTCACCCACCACGGGCAGTCCCAAGTCCGCCACAAACGTCGGCGGCAAGACCAGATAGCCGTTGAAGCCGGTATCGACCACTGCGTCGACTTCCCGCGTCTGCCCCGCTGGGCCTAGCAAGGGAAGGGTCACGACGGCTTCGAGGTGGGCGTTCACGGCCCCCTCGATCACTCTACTCTCCGAAGCGAACTGCCGCCGAAGTGATACAACGCTCGATGACCAACCCGCATCAGCCAGATCTGGGCGTCCGGGCGTTGGTCCCGCAGACCCTCAGAGGCGATAATGGCATTTTTGCCGAGCGCATAGCGCCCGCTGTCGACGTCAATGGCGACGACTTCCCCCTGGTGGTCCGTCTCAACAAGGTGGCGGATGTCCCTCTCGTAAATCTCTTTTCCGAGCCGGGCCGTCACCTCGCGCGGACGGCGTGCGGGCATGGCAGATTCCCCTCCTCGAGCGGGCGCTGTAGTCTCCGCGTCCCTCATACATCCTCCCCTTCGAAGCACTCCTCAGCAGGTTTACTCTACCATCTTGCGGGCGCTTCGACACTGAGAAGTCCCGTGGTGAGTGTTCAGAGGCGGGGGGAGGCCGCTCGGCCTCTTCCCCCCGAGGGGGAAGATTGAGATGGGGTACAGACTGGGGAGATAGGTAACACCTAAACCGGGCACATGGGTAACACAATGTGGGATTGTAATAGCAATCTCAGAGCAGGAGGCTGTGTTGCCCTGGAAAGAGATGAGCATCGAGTCGGAGCGAATGCGGTTTATCGAGCGTCACTGTGCGGGGGAAGAGACAGTCGCCGAGTTGTGCCGGAAGTTAGGTATCAGTCGCAAGACCGGCTACAAGCTAATAGGCCGGTATGAGGCCTATGGCGAGGACGGACTGCTCGAGAGGAGCAGAGCTCCTCGCCACCATCCCAACGCCACGCCGACCCAGGTGGCTGGGCGCATCGTCGAGGCCAAGCGAGAGCGTCCCACATGGGGTCCTAAGAAGATCGTGGCCCGGCTGCGTTCCATTGAGCCGGACGTGCCCTGGCCGTCGGCGAGCACGGCGGGCGTGATACTGGACCGTGCGGGTCTGGTAAGGCGGCGCAAGCGGAGGCGTACGGCTACAAGCTGGAGCGAACCCTTCGCCCATGCCCAGCATCCGAACGACGTGTGGGCCATCGACCTGAAGGGCTGGTTCCGCACGGGGGACGGGGAGCGCATAGACCCCCTGACGGCCCAGGACGCGATGTCCCGCTACCTGCTGGTGTGCGACGGTCTGGATCGCCCTACCGGCCCTGAGGTCAAGCGCTCACTGGAGCGGGCCTTCCGGGAGTATGGCCTTCCGCGGGCTATCCGGACCGACAACGGCCCTCCCTTCGCCAGTGTGGGCCTGGCAGGCCTCACGCCGCTGTCGGCATGGTGGATCAAGCTGGGGATAGTGCCGGAGCGGATCGAGCCCGGACACCCAGAGCAGAACGGACGCCTTGAGCGGTTTCACAGGACACTGGACGAAGACACGGCTAAGCCGCCAGAGGCCAACCGGAGGCTACAGAGACGGGCCTTCGATCGCTTCAGGCATGGCTACAACAACGAGAGACCGCACGAGGCCCTGGGCCAACGACCTCCAAGCCTCCTGTACACGCCCTCGTTCAGGCCCTATCCTGCACGCATCAGCTCGCCAGAGTATGGAGCCGGGGTCACGGTACGCAGCGTGCGCAGCAACGGCGTGATCAAGTGGAAGGGAGACCTTGTATACGTGAGTGCGTCTCTCAGAGGCGAGCCAGTAGGTCTGCTACAGCAGGACGAGCGAACCTGGTCCGTACACTTCGGGCCACTCCTCATAGGCGTCCTGGATGATAACCAGAGACGTATCGACAAGACACCTGTGAAAGTGTTACCTATGTCCCCGGTCTAACTGTTACCCATGTGCCCGGTCGTACATGGGGGCTCTCGCCCTGCCAAAGACCAAGCGAGCCGGGGCCACGCCCGTAGCCACAGCCCGCTAGGCTGACCTCAGAAACCTAGCCACTTGATCGCTCTGGCGTCCCCTTGCCACTCCGACCCCCAGAATTCAAGGACGGCCGGGCCATCCGGCCCGGCCGTCCCTCCAGTCAGCCCTCTTCGACTCCCCCTACATCAGTTGCACACCGACAGGCCCGAATCCGCTATATCGTCGCTCGGCGCCGTCACATTGCCTGCGCTGTCGGTAACCGACCGCGTCGGCACCAGGCCCGCCGGCACGCACCCCGTCAGGGCGTTGCCGCTGATCCGCAGCCTGTTCAGGTCCAGGATCCCCAGCTCGTTCGGTATCGTCCCCGTCAGCGAGTTGGTCTTCAGCCACAGGTTCGTCAGGCTCGACAGGCCGCTCAGCGACGCCGGTATCTGGCCGCTCAGCCCGTTCCGGTGCAGATACAGCCGCTCCAGGTTGGACAGGCTCCCCAACTCCGACGGAATACTCCCGGTGAAGCCGTTGTCGTACAGCCCCAGCCAGATCAGGTTGGTCAGGTTGGCCAGCTCGGACGGGATCGGCCCGCTCAGGCTGTTCCGGTGGATCACCAGGTACTCCAGCCTCGTCATATTCCCGAAGGTCGACGGTATCGTGCCCGTCAGGCCCCCGCCGCTGGCCCTCCAGCCATCCTGCTCGTGCAGGTACAGCCGCCGCAGCCTGTCCAGGTTGCCGAGCTGGCTCGGCAGCGACCCCGTCAGGTTGTTCCTGTCCAGCCGCAGGAAGTCCAGCCTCGGCATGTTGCCCAGGTTGGCCGGTATCGACCCACTTATGTCGTTGCGCTGGGCGAACAACCGCCTCAGGTTCTGCATGCCCGACCCGAGCTGGCTAGAAATGCCCGTCAGGTCGTTGTCGTACACATACAGCCGCTCCAGCTTCGAAAGGTTGTTCAGCTCGCCAGGAATCTCACCCGTCAGGTTGTTCCGGTGCAGGTACAGCAGCGTGAGCTCGCTCAGCTCGCCCAGCTCCGCCGGTATCTCCCCGTTCAGCCCCAGGTTATGCAGCCAGAGCTCGGTCACCCGTTGCGGGGTCCCCGTCAGCGCGCCGCTGCGACCGCGGATGCCGTCCCACTCAGTGATGGGCCTCGACACCGACCAGTTCAGGATCCTCGCGCCGTTCTCCAGCTTGGCCGTCGCCTTCAGCAGGGCCTCGCAGTCCGCCACCAGGCCAGGGTTGCTCGACCCGTTCGGCACCGCGCCGCGCCTGTCGCAGCCCAGCGTCGTCGGCGCACTCGTGATGTTGATCGTCACGGCTATAGTGGCGTTCCCGCCCTTGCCGTCCGTCACCCGCACCGTTACCGAGTACGTCGACTTCGTGCTCGCGTCCAGCGCCGCCAGCGTCCGTATCTGCCCGTTCGTAGAAGCGATGTTGAACGACGACGCGTCCGTCCCCTCCAGGCTGTACGTCAGCGTGTCGCCCGTATCCGGGTCCGTAGCCCTGACAGGGCCGCCAATGTCCGTGCCCGTCGAAACGTCGTCCCGGACGGACCGCGTGGTGCTCGCCCCTTCCGTGAATACCGGCGCCCTGTTCGGCGGCGCGGCGGTAGCCTCGATCGTCACATCAATCCTCGTAGTGTCCTTCGTGTCGTCGGCCACCACCGTGACCGTGTACGTCGTCCCGACGATCAGCGTGATGCCGGACTTCGTGCGAAGCTGGCCGTTCGTCTCGCCGATGTCGAACGACGGTGCGTCACGCCCTTCCAGGCTGTATGTCACCGTGTCGTCCGTATCGGTGTCAGTCGCCGTCACGGGATCGCCGATGAGCGTGCCCGAAGGCGACGTCGCACTGACGCTCCGCGTCGTGCTCGAGCCCTCCGAGAACACCGGCGGGTTGTTGGCCCCCGGCGCGTTCGTCGCCCCGTTGCCCGGGTTCGACCACTCGCTCGTGCCCTCCGCGTTCTTCGCCCGCACCTGCACGTCGTAGGACGTGCTGGGGGTCAGCCCGTCAACCGTTATCGTCGTCGCTCTGATCGTCGTGGTCGTCACCTCGGTCCATCCGGAGTCCGCCGGTGTCTGGTAACGGTAGTCGTAGTCGGTGATGGGCGGCCCGGCGTTCGCCGGCGCGTCCCAGCTCAACTGCAAGCTCGTGCTCGACAGCGCCGTCACCGTCGGCGCGAATGGCGTGTCCGGCGCCTCGTTGTCCTCGTCCGTGACATTGATCGTCACGTTGGCCGCGTCCGTGCCGCCCCGGCCGTCTCTTACCCTCACAGCCACCGAGTACCTGGACTTCTCCTCGTGGTTCAGCGCCGCTCTCGTCTGTATCTGCCCGGCGCTGTTGGTGGCGATGATGTCGAACGAGTCCGCGTCCACCCCTTCCAGGGCGTAGGTCAGCGTGTCGCCGTCGGGGTCGAGGGCCGCAATAAGGCTGCCCACGTCGGCGCCCGGCCCCGTGTTCTCAGCCACGCTGAAGGTGTAAGAGCGGGTGGAGAATGCGGGTTTCCTGTTCTCCGCGTCGGGGTTCGGCGACCCTGTGCCCGAGCGCGACCAGTCGCTGTGACCCTCGGGGCTCTCCGCCCGCACCTGAACGTTGTAGCGCGTGCCCGCAGTCAGGCCCGTTATGACCACGCTCCTGTCCGCGGCGCCGGTTGGGACCGTCACCCGCCGAAAAGCGTCACGGCTCCCGCTAACGGCGTACTGAACGCTGTAGTGGGTGATGGCTGGACCCGCGGTCACGGGCTCATCCCAGGTGACGCGCACGCTGTCCGTCGAGCCGGGTATGCCGGACACCCTCGGCGCCCCGGGAGCGGACGGCTGCTCCGACCGGTCTGTTACTTCGATGGTCACCGGCTTGGCGGCGACGCTGTTGTTCTTCCTCTGTCCGTCGTTCACCTTCACCGTCAGCGAGTACTTGTCCCTCGCCTCGTGGTTGAGAGGCGACCGCGTACGTATCTGCCCGGTACTGGTGATGGTGAAAGAGTCCTTGCCGGGCCCTTCGAGGGTGTAGGTCAGCCTGTTGTTGTCCGGGTCTGTGGCCTCGATGGCGTCGCCGACGTTCTGCCCCGACCGCGTGTTTTCCTCCACTTCCAACTCGACGATGGCCGGCAGCGTGCTGGCGAAGACCGGCCTCTCGTTGCTCGCGCCGGTCGTGCCCCTGCCCGACGTCGACCAGTTGTCGTTGGGATCTTCACCGAAGGCGGATGGGTCTCCCTCTCCGTTCAGCGCCCGCACCTGCACTTCGTACTGGGTGCGAGGATCCAGGTGCACCTGGGTAGTATCAGTATCCGAGACCTGTATGGTCGTTATCTTGGCGCTCCTGTCCGTGACATTGGTTCCAGCGGGGGGCCACTGTCGCCAGGGAGCAGCACTGTCCCCGGTCTTGCGGTACCGTATCTGGTAGCCGGTGATGGGAGGACCGTCGTTGCGTGGGGCGTTCCAGGTCACCTGGAGGCTCCAGCCCGAGCCCGACGTGGCCGTCACCCTCGGCGCGCCAGGTTTCTCAGGGTGCTCAGGCGCGTCCGTGACGTTGACCGTCAAGGCGTGGAAGAAGCTGCCGCCACTGGGGTCGGAGAGCTTCACTCTCACACTGTAGGTGCATGTAGAGTCGTCAGTAGCTGGAACGCCATCTGGATCGGGATCGTAGCAGTCGGGGTCCTCGTGATTCAGCTTCGACCTCGTTCTTATCTGCCCTGTCGAGGCGACGATGTCAAACAGGCCCGCGTCAGGACCTTCAAGGCGGAGGATAAGCGGCGATTCGTTGTCAGTGTCGTGCTTCCGTATATTGGCTACTACCACACCACCTATGCCTCCGCTGCCCATGTCAGTGGTGAGCGGTTCTTGGGCTCGTGGAGCGTTCTCTACCACGTACAACAGATCAGGTACCGTATACGCCCCATCTTCTGGGTCGGTGAAAGTAGGCAGAGCATTGCCTGGCTTGCTGGTCGACTGCGTAGCCCAACTCGACCACGCACCTTCGCCCTCGTCGTTATCCGCCCGCACACGCACTCGATAGGGATTGTTCCGAGTGAGGTCTTTCGGAGTAACGGTTATCGTGTGCGTCTGCACCGCATCGGTTAGAGTCAGGGTATCGGGAGGCTGAGGGCACGGGTCGTCGGTCGTGATTCCTTCGCCGGTGCATTCCACCACGTAGCCGGTGATGGCAGGTCCCATGTTCTCAGGCCTATCCCAAGTTACCGTTAGCGTCGCATCTGTTGCATCTGCCAGAACCGCGAGTGAGGTCACCGTCACCGTCGGCGCGGCCGGCTTCTCGGCCACGTCGCTTACCGTGATCGTCACTGTGATAGTGTCGTCGATGATGGTGGCGTCGTTGGCGGGGTCATCGTCATTGAGGATAGATGTATCCTGCTTGTTCCTGTCTTCGTCGAATCCGTCCCAGACCTGCACCCTCACCGTATAGGTGCAGTTCTCCTCGTCCCCTCCTGTCAGACCTGCGTCCTCAGTACTACACACCGCCTCGTGATTCAGAGGCTCTTTGGTCAGTATCTGCCCGGTGGACTCGTTGATGTCGAAGTTGCTCACGTGTGCTTCGTTGGGTGAAGGTGCAGCGACCAGCCTGTAGGTCCGCTTGTCGCCGTTTCCGTCCACTGCCCCCACCGCTCTTCCGACGGACTGCCCGGCCCGGGTGTTCTCGGCCACAGTGCGCTCGGTGGTGGCGGCCACCAGACTCCCATCAGTTTCTCTATTGAGGTTGGGTCTGTCATCGAACGTCGGATCGTTGTTGCCGATGCTCGTTCTCCCAGTGCCCGCCGCAGACCAATCGCTGGGGCTTTCTCCGTTCTGGGCCCGCACGTACACCTCGTAGGAGGAGCCGGGCGTCAGCCGGTCATCGCCGTCAGAGAGGTCAGTATCCGTGGGCGCAATGGTGGTGGTGGTGCCCGTGCCTGTAGGCGTAATGAGTCTGAAGCGGCCGCTGTTGCCTTCCCTATACCGTATGTTGTAGCCGGTGATGGCGGGCCCGGTGTTGTCGGGCGCTTTCCAGCTCACGTCAAGGCTCCTGCTCGATCCCTGCGTTGCGCGAACCGTCGGGCGGTCGGGCCTCGACGGCGCCTCGGGCACGTCCGTGACGTTGATCGTCACCGCCGTCGCGTCTGTTCCTCCCTGCCTGTCGGAGACGGTCATCGTCACATTGAGCGTGGGCTTTGTCTCGAAGTCGTAGACCACGCCTCTCTTCGTCCGTATCTGCCCGGTCGACGCCTGCAGGTCGAACGAGTTGGCGTCCGGACCATGGAGCTGGTAGGTCAGCGGGAGCACGTGATCGTCGTCCGTCGCGCTCACCTTGGAGCCGACGACCACCCCCGGATCAGAGTTCTCCAACACAATCCGCGTCACGGTCTCGTCTGCGAACTCGGGCAGGGCGTTGTCCTTCTTGTTGGTCGACCCCACGCTCGAGACCGACCAAGGACCTGTGCCCGCAGCGTTCGTGGCCTGCACCCGCACTTGGTAGGTTGTGTCTTCTTCAAGCCCTGTGATCGTGGCGGTCGTGGCCGGGAAGGCGTCGGGCGTCCCGGTCGTAAAGGAAGTCTCGGTGGTCTTCTTGTACTCGACACTGTACGATGCGATATCCTCCACCGTGTCGTCTGGCGGATACCAGATCACCCTCAATTCGTACGTCGTTGCGTCGCTGTCCGAATCCGTTGACACCACCGTCGGCGCGGCGGGCGCGCCAGGCTCCTCCGCCACGGGCGTGACCGTGATCGTCACATCCAACGTAGCACTGCCGCCGCTGCTGTCCTTGACCGTCACAGTCACGACGTAGTCGTTGTCTTCGGCAGTCGCCCCAACGTCAGTCGGATTCTCGAAGTCCAGCGGGTCCTTAGTGATGAGCTGTCCGGTCGAAGCGTCGATGTCGAACTTGTCCGCGTCCGCGCCGCTGAGGCTGTAGGTCAGCGTGTCACCGAACTCGACTGCGGTCGTTGTGGCGTCACCCGTCTCGTCGGCGTCAGTGGCCGAGATGGGGTCGCCGATATTGACGCCCGGCGGCGTGTTCTCAGGCACGGTCGGAGCATCGTTGCCAGTCTCGAACACAGGATCGGCCGCATGGACCACGTCCCCCATAAACAGCAGCCCCCCCGCGAGGGCCGCCAGGGCCAGCACTCCCACCAGGGCCAGAGTCAGGACGGTGTTGTTCAGTTTCATCGAATCCCCCGTATGGCCTCTATTGGGGAAGCTGCGTTCCCCGCCACGACACCGGACGAGCCGCGAATGGCATGGAGGCCCTTGTGGACTTAGCCTACCCCCACCCCCCAGCATTATGTCAATTGAAATCATCACCTCCTAATCACCAATACCGCACCCCCTGACCCTTCCGCTTAGCCGGAGAGACTGAGCCCCACACTGTCGTCCCGTCCCTTCCCCCCGAGGGGGAAGGCTAGGATGGGGGCTCTCGCCCCGACGAGAGCCTGCCATGAGCCTGTCGAAGGGGACCTGGGGCGGGGTCCCCCCAAACCTTGCCAGCCATCACCCCCGCCATCACCGGGCCCCACGGCCTGTCGTCCCGAGCCTCCTGGCGAGGGACCTGGAGTGGGGTCCCCCCAACCTTGCCAACCATCACCCTAGCCATCACCGGGGCTCCACGAACTGTCGTCCTGAGCCGTGCGAAGGACCTGGGGCGGGGTCCCCCCAGCCTTGCCAACCATCACCCTAGCCATCACCGGGGCTCCACGAACTGTCGTCCCGAGCCTCCTGGCGAGGGACCTGGGGTGGGGTCGGCCTCGACCCATGCTAAGAGACGACGGCATTTCGTCGCTGCGCCGCTCAGATGACGGCCATACCCGGCCATATCTGCCACAAGGCCGACGCGCCATGTACAATCAGGTTGAGGAGCCAATGACCGCAACCAATCCAACCCATCCCTGCGCGAGCCTGCGGGACAGTCTGGACGCCGAGGGCTGGAGCGTGAATGAGTTCGCTGCCCGCCTCGGGGTCAGCCGGAACACGGCCTCGCGTCTGTTGAACGGCCGCTGTGGAATATCGCCGCCGGTGGCCCTGGCCCTGGAGCGCATCGGATGGAGCGATGCCGACTTCTGGATGCGCCGTCAGGCCAACTATGACCTGGCCCTAGCCCGCCGCCATCAGGCCGCCGTCTGAAGCCGGCCCACCCCGCCACGCTGTGGTCTGGTCCCTTCCCCCCGAGGGGGAAGGTTAGGATGGGGGCTCTCGCCCCGCCGACCGGCCTCTTCCCCCCGAGGGGGAAGATTGAGATGGGGGCTCTCGCCTTACCGAAGGGCAAGCTGGCCATGGAACATCAAGCCTGAACAAGCTACTGGCCCACCCCGCGATTTGACAACCACAGAACGCCCGTGCTATTCTATCCCCGTAGGAAGGGGAACAGATGAGCCCGAGCCCCTCCGGGTCCGCCTCCTAGTCGGGATGGAGCGGGCCCGTGGTGTTTATGCGAAAACGCCTTCGAGGACAAGCGAGGCAACTCATCCGGAGCCGTAACTGTAGCGTCTACCCCCTTTCCGGGTGCGGGAAACCGTATAGCCGTCGCACACCTTGACGACTGAGCAGTAAGGTCGCGGGGTCTGCGTAGATTGTGGATGGGGGGCGGCGAACTACCGCCGCTTCACGAAGACCGGGGCGCGTCATTTCAGGAGTCCGTTGACCGTCGCATAGTTGATCACTTCGCCCACGCATGTGGGCACCGTTGAACATTCCGGCTCCGCGAGGCAGCGGGCCAAACCAGTCAGGGCGCGCCCCGGCCCTATCGAACAGACCAGGAGGGAATTACCCTGAAGTGGCGGTCGCGAACAACTGCCAAGGCCGAAACCTATTGACGAAAACTATCAGCCCCGCTACGCTTGGGGTATATCCATGCATGGGAGACTCATAGGCGGAGAAGCGTGGCAGAGCTAGAAGGCCGCGCTGTGAGCCGGAGCCAATTCCGGACACGCCGGAGAATATCGTTGCCGCCGTTCTGCGGACGCGACCGAAGGCCGAACTAGACCGTATCCTCCGCAAGAGTTAGAGGAGTCCGATGGCGACACTAGAGACTGTCACTCGCGAGGAGTTTGATACGCTTCGCAAGGGTTTGGCTACGAAGGCTGACATTAAGACCGTTGTGGATCGTATTCAGGCGTTGGATGCCCATGTTGAGGGACGGCTCACTGGCGTTGAGAAAGAGCTGAGTGGACTTCGGCAGGACCTACGCACCCTGATTTCAAAACTGAACTAGGCCTACTCTCCCTGTCAGGTCAACGTACCTGAGGGGTGTCCAATGGATGTCCCGCTCTTCCCTTGTCACCCCACGAACCGCGCCGCGGCCATCGTGACCACGGCCACCGTGACCAGCACCGCGGTCATGCGCGCCAGCGTCGTCGCCCGGTCCGCCAGCCGGCTCGCGTCGCCCTCTTCCTCCGTATCCCGCAGCTTCTTCAGCGACGACAGCGCCAGCACGCCCGTCGTGTGCGCAATCACCGACGTCACCAGCCCGATCGTGATCGCCCAGCCCCAGTTCGTGTCGAGCAGGTCGTCGATCCGCTGCAGCCTGAACACGAGGGCGATCCCGACCAGGATCGTGATGGCGCCGCCGCCCTCCAGCACGAAGCGGAGCGGCAGGTAGAGCGCCTCCGTCACCCTCCGGTGAACGTCGGGCCCAAGGGCCCTCAGCCGCGGGTCCAGCACCGCCGCCATGAATATGGCGGACCCCGCCCAGATCACCCCGACCAGTATGTGCACCACCCGTATCAAGGCCAACTCGAAGTTCATGGCTGCATCTCCCTGCGTAGGGGCGGACCCATGTGTCCGCCCGCCGTCCGTTTATGTCGTGTTCCCGCGCCCGCCCGCATCAAGCCGTTCGCCCTAAGCCTGTCGCCTACCCCCTCTCCCTCGACGGGAGAGGGTTGGGGTGAGGGTGATGTCCCCCTTCGGCACTGTAGGGGCGGGTTTCAAACCCGCCCTCCCCGGCCGTCGTGCGCCTAAGCCCGCGTACTAAGGCCGTTCGCCCTGTCCCTGCCTGCCCTGAGCCCGCCGCCGTTAGGTCGTTCGCCCTGAGCTTGTCGAAGGGTCGAAGGGCAGTGCTCCGCAACGCTATGCCCGCCCGCCAGCCCGGTTATGTCCCTCCACCCATAGGATACCTCTACCAGCGTCGCACCACCAATATCGATGCTCTTCCGGCCCACCAGCTCGCCCCCCAGCGACTCGTAGAACCGGCGGGCTCGGCGGTTGTCCTCCAGCACCCACAGCAGCATCGACTCGAACCCGGCCGACAGCAGCCCCTTGGCCACCGCGCAGGCGAGCCGCCGCCCGACTCCCCGGCGCTGGTGCTCCTGCCGTAGGTAGACGGCGTACAGCTCGCCCCGGTAGACCTCGTCGCCCTCGCGCTCCGGCCCTCCCCCGGCGAACCCGACAATCTCGCCGCCGCCCGTCTCGGCCACCAGGTTGCACTGCGCGGGCTTGTCCCTCGACAGGATCTGCAACCACACGGCCTCCCTGTTCCGGTACGACAGCCCGGCCAGGTGCTCGTCCGGCACGATGCCGGCATACGCCGTCCGCCACGTATCGACGTGGACCTTCGTGATGCCGCCCGCGTCCGCCGGCACCGCCTCCCGTATCCGTACGCCCATGGCCCGCTAGTCCGCCGCCGCGGGCTCCGGGCCGTCGACCTCCGCGCCCCGCTCCAGCGCGACCCCGATCAGGTCCACGAGACGGCGCGCCGACTCCCGCGTCAGCTCCACCGCCACCCGGTCCCCGAGCGTCCCGGACCGGTCGACGAAGTCGATGTTCAGCGTGTGCTCCAGAGTCATGTGCGCCGGGTGGTCGTACGACACGTTCACCCGGTCCACGCTGATCCACCCGGGCGTCCCCTTGCCGCTCCCCGTAATCCCAGCCTGCTCAGTAATCATCGTACACATCGCACTCCTCCTCTCGGGTATCCCTTCCCCCCGAGGGGGAAGGTTAGGATGGGGGCTAGTCCCCGGCGGGCGAGCCCACCATGTCGTCCAGAGGCTCCGCCGAGGGACCTGGGGCGGGGTCGGCCCCGACCATGCCAGGAACGACGCCGCCTTCATCCTCGTATGTCGCCCGTGCGGGTCTACCCAAGGTGCTTCCCCAGGAACGCGAACACCTTCTGCCACCCGTCCACCGCCTGCTCCTGGCAGTACACCGCCCGGTCGTAGTAGAAGAACCCGTGGCCCGCCTCGGGATACATGTGGAACTCGTACTCCTTGCCGTGCCGCTTCAGCGCCTCCTCGTGGACCGCGACCTGCTCCGGCGCCGGCGCCGCGTCCTCCTCCCCGAACAGCCCCAGCACGGGGCACGACAGGTCGGCGGTGTAGTCGATGGGCGCGACTGGCGTCTTCGGCGTAAGCTCGGCGTCGGACATCACGACGCGCCCGCCCCAGCAGTCGACCACGGCGTCGAACCCCGTGACCCGCGACGCCGCCAGCAGCACGTGGCGGCCGCCCGAGCACGTCCCGAACGAGCCCACCTTGCCGCTGGAGTTCGGCAGCGAGCGCAGGTAGTCCATCGACGCCGCCAGGTCGCCGACGACCTCCTCGTCGTCAGCCCCGCCCTCCGACCGCGCCCTCGCCGCCACGTCGTCCGGCGTACCCTGCCCGATGCGGTGGTACAGGTCGGGCGAGATGGTCGCGTAGCCGTGATGCGCGAACTTGCGCGCCGTCTCCCGGTACCACTCGTCCCACCCCGGCATGTGGTGGGCCAGCACCATGCCCGGATGCGGCCCGGGCCCCAGCGGCCTCGCCAGGTACGCGTTGATCACGTCGCCGCCGTGACCCCTGATCGTAATCGTCTCGGCGATCATGCCCTCATACATATCCGTCGTGTACATGGAGTCCCTCCCGTCGTTCCCCCAAGAATGGCCTAGAGCGTGCCCCCCAGGCGATGCTATGTCAAGAGCAGGCGCGGGGCCGGACTGTCCCTTCCCCCCGAGGGGGAAGGTTAGGATGGGGGCTCTCGCGCTGCCGAGGAGCAAGTTGCCCATGACACAGCGAGTCCAAATGCCCATTCCAGTCCCCGGCTCCCATGGGCAAAGTGCGCGCAGTCGTCCGAAAGCGCACTACCGCCGGAAGTTTCGACTCAGCTCCGACACGTACCGGCGGCCCAGCGCGCCGGCGTTCTCGTCGAGCCACTCGCTCAGGCTGGTCGCGCCCGTCGACGGCCCGTCGGACGTCAGCAGGCTGGCCGACAGCCCGTCGATCTCATCGCGCGTGAGCACGACGTCGCGGATGAGC
Source organism: Dehalococcoidia bacterium (assembly GCA_965116315.1). Classification (GTDB taxonomy): domain Bacteria; phylum Chloroflexota; class Dehalococcoidia; order Lucifugimonadales; family CAJWER01. The sequence continues at coordinate 1,412,648 of OZ220672.1, read as the reverse complement.
ATGCCGACGAGCCCCGTCAGCGCCAGGCTCACCGCAGGGGAAGTGTGCACGAACCTGCAGCTCGACCGCAACGCCGCCGCCAGCAGCCGCAGCAGCGCATCGAATGTCAGGGACTCCGGGCCGACAGCGTCGGTGACCGAGTCCTCGGTCCCTGAGCCGGCGGTCACCGCCAACGCGGCGAGGTCGTCGACGTAGATGGGCCTGACCAGGTATTCGCCGCTGCCGACGATGGGAAAGAAGGGGAAGCGCCTGATGGCCCACGCCATGTTGTTCAGCAGCACGTCCTCCGCGCCGAACACCAGCGTCGGCCTGACGATGGCATAGGGGACACCCAGGGCCTTCAGCGCCTCCTCCACGCGCCCCTTGCCGCTGAAGTACGGCAGCCGCGAACCGGAGTCGGCGTTGGTGATGGACACGTGGACGATCCGGGCCACTCCGGCGTCCCTGGCCGCCTCGAACAGCGCCGTGGAGTTCTCGACGGCGCGCTCGAAGGTCGTCTCGCCCCGCGCGAACCTGATCCAGTAGGTGTTGTACAGCACGCCCGCGCCGTCCATGGCCCGGCGCAGCCCGTCCCCGTCCGCGAAGTCCAGGGGCGCGACCTCGACCGCGCCGTCGAACGGGTCCTCCCGGTTCGGGTGTCCCGTCAGCGTCTTCACCCACACCCCCGCGTCCAGCAGGCGCCGGGCGATGTACTTGCCGGTATAGCTGAACGCGCCTGTGACGACGGCCGTGTCTGGGTGAGCCATCGCGCTTCCCTCAGAGCCCCGCTGCATAGGCTGAGTGAAAGGTGTCCACCCCGGCGCGGAAGCCTGCTTCGTCGTCGCGCACAATCGCCACCGGGCTCGCGAACCCGGCGAAGCCCCCCTGCACGTGGTCGTCGCCAATGACGTAGATCCGGTGGCCGCGCCCCTCGAGCTCCGCGACCACGCCTGCGTCCAGTCGCGGATCGACGCTCGTGACCGCCAGCGAGCAGTCCACGCGGGGCGAGTCGATGGCCTCTTGCGGCCCCATGCCGAAGTCGACCACCTTGGATATGAGCTGGGTGACGCAGTTCGTGATCCGCCGTCCGCCCGAGGCGCCGACCGCCATCCGCACGCCGCCCGGCCCCATCACCAGCGCCGGCGTCATGTTGTTGAGCGGGTACTTGCCCGGCATGATCGAGTTGACGCGGCCCGGGACAGGGTCGAACCACATCATGCCGTTGTTCATCACCACGCCGGTGCCCTTCGGCACGAACCCCGACCCGAACCCGGCCATCAGCGTGTTCGTGAGCGACACGGCGTTGCCCTCGGAGTCCATCGCGCACAGGTGCGTCGTCCCGGAATCGAGCGCCGGCACGCTGCCCGGCAGCCTCTCGCCCGGCTCGCCGGAATCGAACGCCCACGGGTCGCCCGGCTCGATGTCGCCCAGGCGGCCCGGATCGACGAGGCCGCGCCGCATGTCCGTGTAGCCGTCCGACACCAGTCCCTCCCACGGCACGTCGACGAAGGCCGGGTCCGCCATGTATTCGAACCGGTCCGCGTACGCCAGGCGCGCCGCCCAGATGTAGGCGTGGAGCGCGTCGGTGGAGTTGTGGCCCATCGACCTCACGTCGTACCCGTCGAGGACGCGCAGGGTCATGGCCGAGGTCGTCCCCGCGCAGGCGAACGGCGGCACCCGCACCGTGTGCCCCGAGTAGGCGAACTCCAGCCCCCGCTCCCACACGAACGGGCGGTACTCGGCGAAGTCCTGCTCCGACACGGTCCCGCCGGTCGCCCCGATGTCGGAAGTGATAGCGCGGGCGATGTCCCCGGAGTAGAAGGCGCCGGGCCCCTGGCGTCCGATTGCCTCCAGCACGTCGGCCAGCTCCGGCTGTCGCAGGACGGCCGGGGTGGTGAGGTCGCCCGCCGGGAACTTCCCGTCCGGCATGAATATGCTGCGGAGCTCGTCGAACTCGAACAGCCGCGGCGCCATGAGGCCGAGCGAGTACATGCTATGCCATCCCGGCGAGTGGCCGTCCCGCGCCAGCGACACGGCCGGAGCGACCACGTCCTCGAGGGGCAGCTTGCCAAGCAGTTTGTGGGCCTCGCAGAGTCCCGCGACCGCGCCCGGGACCGCTATGGACCGCGGCCCGTCCAGGTTCTCGTCGCCCACGACTCCGGCCCACCCGAAGTTGCCGACAGACGTCTGCCCCGACAGCTCGTACATGTCCGGCCGGGCGGCCAGCGGGCCCTTCATCGGGAACCCGACCACGCCCCCGCGCTCGCCCACCTGGTAGACCAGGTAGCCTCCGCCCCCAATGCCGCTCGAAGCCGGCTCGACGACGCCGATCGCAAAGCAGGCCGCCACCGCGGCGTCGACCGCGTTCCCGCCCATCTCCAGTATCTGCACGCCCGCCCGTGTCGCGTGGACGTCCTTGGTCGCGACCATGCCGTTTGCGGCGCGGGCCTCGGTCTTCGCCAGGGTCGTGCGTGTGGGTACAGCGTTCATCTCAGCACTCCAATGTCGATTGTAGTACGGCCTCGCACACCGCGACGCGGGTGCGTGCTACCGCCCCTTTACGTAGGTCACCGTATCGAGCTCTTCGATTCGTCCGTCGGACGTGAACCGCCACGTCCCTACGTGGCCCCGGCGGAGGTCGCCGTTCTCGTCCCAGTCCAGCGTGCCGGCGGCGCCGTCGAAGTCGATCTCCTGGCCATCGGCGAGCGAGGACAGGCCATCGGCGACTCCCGCAGGGGTGCCCGGGACCGTCCGGCCGGGTGGGCCGGCGACTTCCCGCAGGCGATCGCGGATTGCGGCCCCGTCGACGCTGCCCGCCGCCTGGGCGGCGAGGGCGATGGCAACGGTCGCGTCGTAGGTCTCCTTGACGTAGGCGAGGACGGGCAGCTCGCCGTACTCGGCAACGAAGGCTGTCTCCCAGCCGGCCGTAGAGGGGTTGTCGGGGCCGGACGCTCCCGCGGTGCCGTACATGCCGCCCAACTTGTCCCCGCCAATCTCCCTGACAAGGCTTATTCGCTTCGCCGCATCGCCAAAGACGAACCTGCTGTACAGCCCCGCGTCGATGGCCTCGCGCACTATGGGCAGGGCCTGGCCCTCGAAAGCTATGACAACCAACGCCTGCGCCCCCGCGTTCGCGCTGCGTTCCAGCTCAGACGTGAAGCTCGTCCGGGACGGGTCGACGGATACGACTTGCAGCGTCCCATCCCAGGCCTCCTGGAAGGCGTCGGCCAGCCCCTTGCCATAGGCGTCGTCCTCGTAGATCAAGCCAACGTTGTCGAAGCCGAGGTCTCGGGTCACACGCGCGAGGACCGGACCCTGGGCCGCATCGGAGAGCGCCGTGCGGAAGAAGTAGTCATCGTCCTCCACATCGGTCAGCTGCGGGGAGGTGGCGGAAGGGCTGACCGTGGGAACGTTGAGGACAGCGGAGATGCTCCGTGCAACCGGCAGCGCCGCGGAGCTGGCGTTGGGCCCCACTATCGCATGGACGCCCTCGACCTCGACGAGATGACGGGCTGCCTCGACGGCGACGGACGGGTCTCGGGTGGCGTCCGCCACGGCACTGTCGACCGGCATGCCCAGCACGCCCCCGCCGGCATTGATGTGTTGGATCGCCAGGTCGAAGGCCCTCTTCCTGTCCGCGGACGCCTCCGGCGATCCGGTGAAGTCGAGCAGCAGGCCGATCTTGAGTGGGGTCGGCTCGGGCTGCTCCCTCGAAATAAGACCGCAGCCCGACGCAATTACAACCAAGGCGGCCACCGCCGCCAGCAAGGCCGTGCATGACCTGGACGAGAGATTCTTGATTCTATGGCCTCGGCGCGGGCCCAAGGACCTTGTACTTCCGGTCCGGTGTCCGCTCGGCTGCCGGCAGCACCTCGACGACCACCCTGGACAGGCCCACGACCTCGCCGTCGGAGTCGAAGCTGTAGTTGTCGCCTATCGCGCCGCTCCAGGTGATCTCGTACATGCAGTCGCGGAAGCCGTCCGCGTCCTGGTCGTCGTTCGTCTTCTTCAGGCACTCGGCGGCGATATACACGTCGTCGTACGCGGACCCCAGGTGCCACGGCAGCGTGACGTAGTTATAGCGCTCCCTGAAGTTCCTCAGGACCTCCTGCGCCTTCTCGTTGTCCGGGTCGAGGTCCGCCGTGATCGCCTTCATACCCGTCGCAGCATCGCCCGCGATCTCCAGGGCCGTAGTACCCACGGAGATAGTCTCGGCGTATATGGGGCCCTCGTACCCCAGCTCGCGGGCCTGCTTGATGATCGTGCCAGCCGAGAACTCCGACTGCGGCGCGATGTGCAGCGCGTCGGGACTCGCCGCGAACAGCTTCGTAAGCTGCGACCTGAAGTCGGTAACCTCAGGCTGGTACCGCTCCTCGGCCACCAGCTTGCCGCCGCGCTCCTCGAACTGGGCCACCGACGTGCGCCTGACGCCCTCCGCGTAATCGGTCGCCTCCGTGATCGTCGCCAGCGTGCGGATGCCGTCTGCCCACAGGCTGTTCCCCGTGTCGATGCCGACCTGGATGTCGCTGATCTGGGTGCGGAAGATGTAGTCGCCCGCGTTGGCGATGTCGGGGTTGCTCGCCAGCCCCGAGAACAGGATTGTCCCATCGGCCTCGGCAAGCGGAGCGGCTCCCAGCATCGCGCCGCTGCACGATGTACCCAGGATGATCTTCAGCCCTTCGACCTCGGTCAGCTTCTTGTAAGCGGTAATCGCGTCCTGGGCCCCGCACTTCGAGTCCTCGACGACGAGCTCGATCAGGCGTCCGTTGACTCCCCCCGCGGCGTTGATCTCGTCGACGGCCATCTGCTTGGCCTGGCTCGCCACCGTGCCGTAGGTCTCCCCGGGCCCCGTCAGCGACTCCATTACGCCGATCCTGAAGGGACCCTCCTCCTCGTCGCCAGAGCAGGCCAGTGCCGCCAGCACCAGCAGCGCCGCCAGCCAGAAAGCTATGACTCGCTTATTACAGAGTCTTGTCACGACGCGTCTCCCTAGCTGTCCTCTATGCGCTGCTCCAGCCTGTGGAGAGCGTCCCTAGTGGTGCGGATCTCGCGCAGAAGCTCCTCGCGGGAGACCGGCTGCTCCAGGTCCTTGAGGCGCTCGATCTTCTCCTCGTCCAGGTTGTTGATGATGATCGCGATGAACAGGTTGATCACCACGAAGGTCCCGATCACCACGAAGGTGACGAAGTACAACCAGGCCATCGGGTTGGCCTTCATCGCGGTGGCCATGACCACCGTCCAGCCCTCCAGCGTGAGGATGTTGAACAGCGTCAGCACCGAGATCCCCAGGGTCCGCCAGTTCTCGGGGTCGTGCTCGCTGAATAGGTGGTAGCCGATGATGGCGTAGATGTAGACGATGATGCTCATCAGCATGAGGACGTGCCCCACGCTGGGAATCGAGCGCACCAGCGCCGCGACGATCAGCCGCAGGTCCTTGATTGCCGAGACCAGCCGCAGCACCCGCAGCAGCCGCGCGAGCCGCGCCACCATGGCCAGCTCGCCGGTCGCCGGGATGAGCGCGAACACGATGATGAGGAAGTCGAAGATGTTCCAGCCGTCGCGGAAGTACCCCACGACCCGCGGCGACGACGCGACCATCTTCAGCAGCGCCTCGGCGATGAATATCCCCAACGCCACGTGGTTCCCCATGGCCAGCAAGTCGCCGTACTGCCGGTCCACTGTCTCTGAGGTCTGAAGCCCCAGGAACACGCCGTTGATGATGATGATGGCGATGATGGCGGACTCGAAGGCAGGAGCCTCGGTCACCCGTCTCGCCATGTCCGTCAACCTTGCTATCACTGCGCGTCTCGTCCCCCCAGCAGTATCACGGATGGCACCTCTCCGCCGTCGGGCCAGCGTGAAATGGCGCCGCCCGATAGCCTACCGCAACGTCGCCCTCGTCGGCTAGAGTTTCAGCAGCCGCGCGGCGTTTCCGCCCAGCACAAGCCTCTGCTCGTCCTCCGACAGGTCACTGTCCAGCACGAACCCCCACCTGTGTGCGAAGTCGTCCAGCGGCGCGTCCGTGCCCCACAGGACCCTGGCCGGCCCGAGCGCCTCAATGGCCTCGGCCAGGTACCAGCGGGTGTTCTGCGTCGATGCCGTTTCGATGTGGAAGTTGGGGTAGTGGGCCATCCGCCGGAACGTCTCCGGGCTGCTGCTGCCGTGCGCCATCATGAAGGGCACCCGCGGGAACCTCGCGATGACCTCCTCCGATACCACTCCGTGCCAGAGCACCGGAAGCTCGTGCTCGTTCAGGTACGCCCACACCTTCGTCCACGCATCGTCCAGCGGGTCGATCGGGAATGGCGTATAGCCTGGCGCGGACACCATCTGGTGGACCTTCAGCCCTCTCATCCCAAGCTCTTCGATGCACCGCTTCAGCTCGTCGACCATCGGCCTGGGCTGGTATGGGTTCAGGGCTGCGATTCCGATCAGGTCGTCCGGGTTCCGCCTCACCGCCGCGGCCACCTGGTCGTTGCCCTGCGCCACGTCGGGGTTGAGTATGCCGTTGATGCAGGCCTTGGTGACTCCCGTCCGCCTCATCGCCGCGACTATCCCCTCCTCCGCGGCGGGGAGGTGCATCGTCAGCCACTTGCCCCAGTGCACGTGCACGTCGATGATCAGGACGTCGTCCAGGGGGTCCCCGGCCAGCGCCCGTTGCAGAATAGTGCTCTGCGTGTTCACAGCGTCACGTCCTCCAGCAGCGACCTCATGTTGTCCCCCGCGATCTTTCGCTTCGCGTCCTCGTCGATCCCCGCGTAGATGATCTGCAGCATGCTCTGGAGCGGTGTGAAGTAGGGGTAGCGGGAGCCATAGAGGACCCTGGTCGGTCCGAAGCGCTCGACGATCTTCTCCAGTGTTCCCATCGTCTGGTTGCCGGCCAGCTCGAGGAAGAAGCCGTCGTACCGCTCCCATAGCGCGTAGAAGTACCGCTCGTGGTACTCCAGCTTGGGCAGCACCAGCACCACCTTGATTCCCGGCCACCCGTTCAGGATGTCCACTATCCAGTCGAACTGCACCTGGTGGATGTCCGCGTAGTCTAGGACCAGCAGCGGGCGATGCTCCGCCACGCGGTCGAAGATCGGTCCCATCAGGAACGGGTCGGGGCCGGGCACGAAGGGCTGGACGCCGAAGAACATCTTGAGTATGCGCGCGTCGTTCTCGCGCATGAGGTCGGACAGCTCGTCCGGCGAGTGGGCCTCGCCCGTGTGGTGAGGGCCGATCATCAGCACCGGGTGAAGCCTGTCGTGCTCGGCGACCTCGTCGAGCAGCACGGCGTTGCCCTCCCTGAAGTCGTACTGCTGTGCCTTGAAGTGGTACGCGGCGGCCTCGGCGATGCCGATCTCGTCCATCTTGTCGAGCAGCGCGAGGGCGCTGGGATCGTAGCCCGGCGGCGGGTTGTAGTACTGCCCGAAGCCGCAGTTGGCGTCGAAGAACTGGAGCGGATGTGTCGGCAAGATACCCTCCGGGTCAGGAATTGTCGCCCTGCTGCGACTCCGCAAGCTCGGTAAGCCGCGCCCCGTTGGCGGCCACCTTCGAGAACGCCTCGGCGACCTGCCTCACCCACTCCGGGCTCGGGTCGACCGGCGTCGTGAGCCAGAAGCGCGTCCGGTGGATGCGCTCGCTCACGGGCAGCGAACCCGGCCCCATCGGCCTCCGCGTGCCCTGGGGCAGGTCTGCCCACGGCCCGCCCACGCCGTCGAAGTCGAAGCCGCCGAACAGCGGCTCCAGGTGCATGGCCCCATAGCCGTAGGGCGTGATCTCCGGCGTGGTGGGCACGCCCTCGGCCACGAGGGCCTTGAGGATCATCGACACGGGGGCCCCGATGACGTCGCCGTCGATGGTGCCGGCGTAAAGCAGGAGGCCGCCCCGGGTGGCCTTGGGGTAGGTCGCCTGGGACTGGACGCCGGGAATCTCGTACAGTGCGTCGTCGAGCTGCTGGAACCACCTGCGCCTCGCCTCGTTCAGCCCGGGAAGCCTGGTCATCTGGGCGCGGGCCATCGCCATTGCGAGCGGGTTCGCCCGGTACTTCACGCCGAGCCCCATGTTGTGCAGGTCGGCGAACTCGTCCGTCTGCGCCAGCTTCTCGACGCGGCCGTACTGCCCCAGCGCGAGCATCCTGTCGTACAGGGCAGGGTCGTCGGTCGTGGCGACGCCCGCCTCGATGCCCGAGACCGCCTTGCTCGACTGCAGGCTGAAGCACCCGATGTGGCCTATCGACCCGACCTGCCTGCCGTCCCAGGTCGCGCCGTGGGCATGGGAAGCGTCCTCGATCAGCTTGATGCCGGTGCCGTCCACGATGTCGAGAAAGCCGTCCATGTCGGCGGGATTGCCGTAGGTGTGGGTGACGACGATGGCGCAAGTATCCGGTGTGATCTTCGACCGCACGTCGGCCGGGTCGGCGCAGTAGGTGTCGGGGTCTACGTCGCAGAACACCGGCGTCGCGCCGCAGTGGAGGATGGGAGAGATGCTCGCGTGCCACGTCACCGATGGCACGATGACCTCGCGGCCCTGGCGCGCCCCTGCCGCGAAGACCGCCGAGTGGATGGTCGCCGTGCCGTTGCACATGGCCACGGCGTACCTGGTGCCGACGAACTCGCGGAACTCCTGCTCGAACCTGTCGATCTCGTCGTACGCGCTGTCGTAGTTGTCGACCACGCGATTGACGTACTCCTTCTCCAGCGGGCCCACCTTGGGCCACGAGTCGTCGACGGGCTCCGTTACTGCCCTGGGACCGCCGTCTATTGCCAGCGTTGGATTGGCCACTTGGCTCACCTTCCTCCGGCTCCTGCAAGCTCACGGGCGCCGGTCCATCTGCTTACGAACGGCAGCGCCGCCTCGAAATGGAACTCGTGGGCGCCGGAGAACTCGTTGTATTCCAGGGCGCCGGGCTCCGCGCCGCTCAGCGAGTAGACATGCCGGAGCATCGTATGCGTCTCCCGCGCCAGGTCGAGCGGGATGTAGTCGACGTCGCCGAACTGAAGCTGTATTGGCCTTGGCGCTATGAGCGCAGTGATGTCCGGCCAGTCCATCTCGTTGAATATGCCGGGCGAGAACAGGCACGCGCACCAGGATATGTGCTTCGCATCGGGGATGATCGCCCGCGGCCCGCAGCTCAGGACAGCCGCGCGGACCCGCTCGTCCAGCGCGGCGACGTACATGGCGTGCTCGCATCCCATCGACAGCCCCGCACAAGCAATGCGCCCCGGCTGCACGTCCGGCCTACCGGCCAGGTAGTCGAGGGCGCGCAGGATCTCCCACACGCGTATGCCCTGCAGCGACATACCCAGAGACAGGGCGTTGACGGACAGGTGCTGGCAGTAGTTCCCCGCCTGGGCCAGCGACGCCTCTTCGACCCTCTCGCCGAAGCCCGCCGCGTCCGGAGCGATGGCGAGGTAGCCGGCCCTCGCGAACTTGGCCGCGAAGTCTCCGCGAAGCAGCTCCATGCGCTCGCGCTCAGCATCGTCGCGCGGGACCCCTGCCAGGATGTCCTTGCTCATCCCGTGGCCGTGGAGGCACAGCACGGCGGGGTAGGGCGGAGGCCCGTTCGGGACGAGGACGAGGCACGGCATCCACACGCCGCGCAGCGTTGGTAGCAGCACCCGCTCGATGGTGTAGTCCGGGCCCTCCAGCTGAGTGGAGACCTGCGGGGGAGGCGAGTCGGTCCAGCGATGGTCTTCCACCGTATCGAGGGCGAGCAGGTCCCTCAGTCTTCCGTGCGCCTCCGAACGCCATGCACGCCACTCCGCGGGCGTCTCTGCGCGGAAGCGGTGCCGGGGAGGCTGCCGGTCGTAGACCTCGTTCAGGAAGGGAAGCAGGCGTACGTTCTCCATGACGCTGTCGTCGGAAGACCGGCGCGACACTATCCGACGACCTCCCTGAAGATGCGGACGTAGTTCAGGCCCAGCAGCTTGCGAAGCTCCTCGTCATTAAAGCCGCGCTCGACGAGCTTCAGGGTGATGTTGGGCCAGTCGGTGAACTGGTCGAACCCGTCTATCCGGTGGTCCTCGCTCAGCCTGTGCTCGGGCCTGAATCCCGACCACGAGAAGTCGCCCTTGGTGCTCCTGGGGTCCGGGTCTGCCTTGTACAGGAATGACGTGTCGAACGGCCCCAGCTCATCCGGGTACTCGACGTTCGACTCGGTGCCCGGGCCCGGTCCGCACTTGTCGCACCCGATGCCCACGTGGTCTATGCCCATCACGTCGACCAGGTGCTCGACGTGGTCCACGAAGTGGTCCAGCGTCGCGTCCGTGCTCTCCCGTATGAACCCGCCGATTGCGGCGACGCCGAAGAAGCCTCCGCGCTCCGCTATCGCCCTCGCCAGGTCATCGTCCTTGCCCCTGTCGTGGTAGCAGATGGCGTTGCTGGTCGAGTGGGTGACGATGATGGGGCTGGTCGAAACGTCGAGCGCGTCCCAGCCGACCTGCTGGCTGCAGTGGCTCACGTCGACCAGCATGTCCAGTTCGTTGAGCTTCTCGACCACCTGGCGCCCGAAGTAGCTCAGGCCCGTCTTGTACCGCTCGGTGCAGCCGTCTCCCACGAGGTTGCGGAGGTTGTATGTGAGCTGCACGACGCGCAGCCCCAGGTTGTGGAACAGGTCGATGCGCCCCAGGTCGCTCCCGAAGGGCGTCGTGTCCTGGAAGTCGAATATGACCCCGCGGACGCCGTCACGGTAGACCTCCTCGATGTCGTCCGCGGTGAGGACGAGCCGGAGCTGGCCGTCGAGGGCGTCGATCATCGCCCGGGCCTGCGAAATGGCGTTGAGCGAGGTCTCGAAGGCGGTCTCGGGGGCCTCCGGGCCGGCGTAGGTCCCGCTCGCCACGTCGACGCCCGACGCCTCCCACAGGCCCATGTACTCCCGGCGCGCCTCCGGGGATGTCTGCACCTCGCGGGCGGCAAGCGACTGCATGAGCTTGCGTATCTCGCCCCGCGTCTTGCCCTGGGCGAGGTATTCGCCGAGGGCCTCGCGCATCACGTCGTTGAACAGCAGGCCCGACGTGGCACCGGGCTGCTGGCTGTCCACCACGAGCACCTCGTCGTGGAACTGCCGCGCCTCAACGGGCGTCATTACCGGGCTGCGCCTCGGACCGGGCATCGCGTCGCTCCGTTCGCAGGATCGGCAGTGATGTTATCCCGGCAGGGCCATAGATTCAATCGCCCGCAGGCCCCGGGCCAACCTCAACCTGTAGGGGCGGGTTTGAAACCCGCCCTCCCCGTGTCCGCAGTTTCGACCGTCCGAGTCAGAGGGCACGTCCGGGTGTTCCTGTTGACGACGATTGGTGACAGTGCCAGACTCACAGGATGGTCGACCGGCTGTTTTCCGAACCCATCCTGACTGAGCTGTATGATGCGTTCTGCGCGGGCAGGCCGGACTTCGCCTTCTACCTCCCCCTCGTGATGTCAGCGAAGAGCGTGCTCGACGTCGGCTGCGGCACCGGCGAACTGCTGCGCCTGGCGCGCGGGGCCGGGCACACGGGACGGCTGTGCGGACTCGATCCCGCCGATGCGATGCTGGACCAGGCCCGGAAGCGGCCCGACGTGGAGTGGGTCCTGGGCGACCTGTCCTCGGCCGACTGGCGCGAGGAGTTCGATCTAGTAGTCATGACAGGCCACGCATTCCAGGTCCTGCTCGGGGACGAGCAGCTGCGAGAGTCGCTGGCGTCGATACGGCGTGCCCTCACCCCAGACGGGCGCTTCGTGTTCGAGACCCGAAACCCCTCGGCCAGAGGCTGGGAGAAGTGGGTCCCGGAGAACGCGGTCGAGATTACGCACGGCGGCGGCGTGTTTAGGATGGCGCACCAGGTGGATGAGCCCGTCGCCGGGGACCTCGTCTCTTTCGCCACGACCTACACCTGCCCGGACTGGGATGGGCCTCAGCTCAGCCGAAGCACGTTGAGGTTCCTGGACGCCGGTACCCTGGCCGAGTTCCTGAATGGCGCCGGGCTGGCGGTCGTGGAGCAGTTCGGAGACTGGGACCGGAGTCCCCTCACGGACGCGAGCCCGGAGATCATTACCGTCGCAGGGCGGGCCGGGCCGTAACTCCCAGCATCAGGTGAGCTGATGCAGCACTCGCTGGCTACTAGTCCGTGCGGTACAGGTAGCGGGTGTCCCAGAGCGCGTACAGCGTCGGCGTGAGATTGCCGAACACGTTCCGGACGGCGCTGAGCCGCTCCGAGAGGGTCGTGTAGATGACCGGCACGTTCTCGGCGGCTATCTCCTGGGCCCGGTGGTAGTACTCCACGCGCCTGTTGCGGTCCAGCTCCTGGCTTCCCCTGATGTAGAGCTCGTCTATCTCGGCCTCCCACTCCGTCGCCGGCTGCGGTTGATTCGGGTGCCACAGGTGCAGGGCCTCGCCGCTATGCCAGAATGTGATACCGCTGTAGGGGTCCGAGCCACCCGTGAGGCCTATGATCATGGTCTCCCAGTCGTAGGTCTGGGTAAGCTGCCCGACGAGGGCGCCAAACTCGATCAGCCTGTAGTCCACCTTCAGGCCGATCTCGGTCATGCCCTCGTGCACGATGGTCCCGACCCTGGCCCGGACGTTGTTGCCGGTGTTGGTCACGAGCGTGAACGCGATCTCGTTGCCCGTCCCATCTTCGCGGACCCCGTCCCCGTTCGTATCCACCCAGCCCAGGCCGTCCAGTATCTCGTTCGCCTGGGCGATGTCGTACTCGTACTTCCTCACGTTCGGGTTGTGGAAGTCGCCGGTGGCCGGGCTGATGGATGACCACTGCGAGTAGCCGACGCCGTGCTGGACGTCGGCGATGATCGTGTCCTTGTCGATGACGTGCGCTACGGCCTGCCGGAACTGCTTGTTCCTGAACCACTCCAGCTTCTCCTGGGAGACGTAGGGCTCGCCGCCCGGGCTCACGCCTGGGTTCATGTTGAATCCCAGGAACGTCGTACCGAAGCCCGGCCCTCGCCGGAATATCGTGAAGTCTCCTTCTTCTTGCAGCGGCTCGAGGTCTACGAGCTCCTCGCCGAGCACTCCATGGACGTCGGACTCGCCCGCCAGGAAACTGTCGAGCTCGACCCGCAGGTCGGGGACGATGGTCTGAACGATCCGGTCCAAGTACGGCAGGCTGTTGCCCGCCCTGTCCTTGAGCCAGTAGTCAGGGTTGCGCCGCATGACGACGCGCTCGCCGTGGAAGTAGTCCTCGATGGTGAAGGGACCGGTGCCGATCACCTCCGCCGGGTCGGTGTTGATGTCCCACGTGGAGTTGAACGTGCCGTCGTCGACGTGCTTTTCGAGGATGTGCCTGGGGTATATCGCGGTGCCCATCGAGCGGAGAAACGGCGCGAAGGGGAGTGGAAGGACGCACTCGACGGTGTAGTCGTCCACGGCCCTTACCGTCATGGGTGCCTCTTCCCACCTGCCGGTCGACTCGTCCAGGAAACGGAACAGGAACGCCGGTCGACTGCTGGCGGGAATGTCGTGGTTGTAGATGATGCGGTTGAATGTGAAGACCACGTCGTGGGCGGTGAAGGGCTCGCCGTCATGCCACCTCACGTCCCTGCGGATATTGAATATCCAGGTAAGGCCGTCCTCCGAATGCTCCCAGGACTCTGCCAGCCGCGGTTCGATCTCGTCGGTAAGCCACGAGGTCTCGGTCAGGCCCTCGAAGAGGTAGCCCAGGACGCCGGACGACGAGGCGTCCCTAGCGATGGCGAGGTTGAGGGTAAGCGGCTCGGAGATGGTCGCGAAGGTCAAGTTTCCGCCATGCTTTCCGATGGAGTATTCGAACTCCTCGGCGTTCCTCCTGAGCTGCGAGACGGTTGCGGCCCGGTCCACGGATGCAGGTCTAGCGGCAGGTGTGGGCTGGGCCGTGGGCGAAGCCTGGGCGGTGGCCGTAGGCGCAGCTTGAACGGTTGGCGCGGGACGGGGGGTGGGAGATGGCTGCGCCGTGGGTGCAGGCGGAGCTGTGGGAGATGGCTGCGCGGTGGGCGCTGGTGGAGCAGTGGGGGATGGCTGCGCGGTAGGCGCGGGCGGAGCAGTGGGAGATGGCTGTGCGGTGGGCGCTGGTGGAGCAGTGGGAGATGGCTGCGCAGTGGGCGCGGGTGGAGCGGTGGGAGATGGCTGAACGGTCGGCGCGGGTCGAGCGGTAGGTGACGGCTGAACGGTCTGAATAGGGTCAGCGGCAGTCGTGGGCTGGGTACCGTCCGAACAAGCCGCCGCTACGAGCATGGACGAGACTATGAGAAGGACTAGGCGTCCTGAGAGAGTGGACCCTCGTGTAGTCATGCTGCAGCTCCCCAATGGTCAATGAGACCCAATGTCAGTAGAGGTCTCCGCGTCCCACACCCTTGATATGCGCTGCCGGCGCTTTGGTGGGGTCTTCGAAAGAAGGGGCGACGTGGCCGGGTTGATGCCGGCCACGCCGCCGTAAAGACTATGCGTCAGTTGCTGCCCGTCGGACGCTAGCGCCAGGAGCAGGAGACGATCTTGCCCTCGAGGCCCTTGACGATCTCCTCCACGATCTCCGACACGTCGTTCTTGTTGACCGAGTTGGTCATGATGTATGCGAGGTCCTTCTCGATCGCCGAGATCCTGTTGTCGAGCCTCGCCAGCCGTTCGTCGGCGCTCGCCAGATTCTTCCCGGCGCCCTGTACGGTCTGTCCCAGGTGCGACAGCCCCTCGTCCACCCGCTCGAGCCGGCCCTCAAACGCTCTCACCCTGTCGATGGTCGCAGTTGTCATATCCCCTCACTCCTCGATCAGTTTGGCCTTGAGGCTGCCTCGTCGCCACTGGCTCTGTCGTCAACGGATGGCAGCCTTGGGCGACTATAGCACCTAGCCCAGTTGTATACAATTTCTTATACTGGTATAAATTCAGCAATTTTCGCCGCACCCGGCTGTGGGAGGCGCCCCACGGGCATCATCCAGGGAGGGTCCGGGCGTGGACAAATTCTTGATTTGTCCGGCGGGTTTCCCTGAGAATCTTCCAGCGTCGATCCCAGGAGTCAGGATGGGTCCAGAGCACCAAGACGCCACGAACGCGGTCCTTCCTCGTGAAGGCGGGTCCAGACGTCCCGAGATCGCGGTCGTGGTGCCCACGTACAACGAGGCGGAGAACCTGCCGGAGCTTGCTCGCCGCCTCTTCGATCTGGACCTCCCTGAGTGCGTGCTGATCGTCGTGGACGACGGGTCGCCCGACGGTACCGGAGACGTCGCCTCGAATCTTGGGGTCGAGTACGACGGCCGCGTGGAGCTGATTCAGCGCGGATCGAAGCAGGGCCTCGGCACCGCCTATCTCGAAGGGCTGGCATACGCCCTCGATTCCGGCGCGGGCCACATAGTCCACATGGACGCCGATCTCTCCCACGCACCGGAGTACATCCCCGGATTCCTGCGGGACCTGCGCGAGGCCGACGTGGTGGTGGGCTCACGGTACGTGGAGGGCGGCGGCTCGGAGGAGGAGTGGGGCCTGCGCCGGCGCATCCTGAGCAAGATCGGCAACGCGGGCATTCGCGCCGTCACCGGCATCAGCACCCGGGACGTTACCTCGGGGTTCAAGGGGTTCCGCAGGGAAGTCCTGGCATCGCTGGACATGGCCGAGTTCAGGTGCCGCGGCTTCGCCTTCCTGCCCGAGGAGACCAGCGCCTGCCAGCGGCGGGGCTACCGCGTGGTCGAACACCCCATCGTCTTTGCCCAGAGGGTCAGCGGCGAGTCGAAGCTGAGCGCGGCCATCGTGATCGAGGCGTTGTGGAAGCTGCTGCCCCTGAGATTCTCCAGGCGGGCTAGTGGGGGTAGCCGCGAATCGTTACCCAGACGGAGGCCGCCAGCAGCTTGAGGTCCAGCAGCGGCCCCATCTTCTGGATGTAGAGGCAGTCGTAGCGCAACTTGTCGCGCGGCGGCGTCGAATACCTGCCGCGCACCTGGGCCAGCCCGGCAAGGCCGGGCCTCACCCGAAGCCTGCGCCCGAACCCAGGCGTCGACCGTTCGAACTCGGCGTGGAGCTCGGGCCGTTCCGGCCTTGGGCCGACGAGACTCATCTCGCCCCGGAGCATGTTTATGACCTGCGGGACCTCGTCGATCCTGTAGCGCCGCAGTATCCTCCCGACCCCGGTCTGCCGCTCGTCCTCGTCGCTGGCCCAGACCGCCCCCTCTCGCGACTCCGCCTCCACGACCATCGTCCGGAACTTGAGCATCGTAAACGGCCGCCCGTTCTTGCCGAGACGGGTCTGGCCGTAGAGCACGTGCCCACGGTCCCCGAGCCAGATCGCGAGGGGGACCAGCGTCCATAGCAGCACCCAGAAGGGGAGGAGCAGGACGTGCGCGGCGACAAGTACCGCGATATCGAAGGGACGCTGGTACCCGTCGTTGGGGGGACTGTCACTCATGTGGCCGCACTACTGCACATCGGTCATGAGCCGGTCGGAGGCCTCGGACTCCACGATGCGGTACACGTCCAGGATGGGCAGCCCCGTGGTCCGCGCAATCCTCCGGCAGTCCTCGTACTCCGGCGACAGGGACACGTTCCTGCCCCCCAGCCGCTTGATCTTGACCGATAGCTCGCCGACGCTCGTCTTCACGGTGATGGACTCGCGCTCCGCCTCGTACCGGGAGACGGGACTGACCCGGACTCCCAGCGTAGTCGTCTCGCGCAGCACCAGGTCCACCGCCTGCCGCTCTATGCCAGGGTCGACGAGCGCACTGAGCATCACACCCGCACGCCCCTTCTTCATGTTTATGGGGGTCAGCCACACGTCGCGCGCTCCCAGCTCGAACAGGCGCTCGGACACGTAGGGGAACGCCTCCGGGTTCATGTCGTCGATGTTCGTCTCCACCAGGCTCAGCGTCGTGGCTCCGGGCGTTCCGGCGACCTCTCCAACGCGCAGCGCGACCACGTTGGGGTAGCCACCGGGGTCCCTGGATCCGAGCCCGTATCCTGACTGCGAGACGGTCATGGCGGGCTGCCTGAACTCGGCCAGCGCGGTCACGATCGCGGCCCCTGTTGGCGTGACCATTTCGCCCGCGGCGGAGGCTCCGCCCGGGGGCGGGACTGTCGGGGCGCCGGCCATCGCGAGCAAGGCGGTCGTGGCCGGCGAAGGCGCCGGCAGGGGGCCGTGTTCGCTCCTGAACACGCCCGAGCCGGTGGGCAGCGGCGACGAGTAGAGCCGCTCTATCCCGAGCATCTCGAACCCCAGCACCGCCCCGACCACGTCGATGAGGGTATCCGCGCTGCCAAGCTCGTGGAGATGGGCTTCCTCGTCGCCGTGTATGGATGCCTCCGCCCCTCCCAGCCTCTCCAGGACCAACCGCGCCCGGGACTTGGCGGGCTGGCCCAGGCCTGAGGCGTCCACGGCCTCGATAAGCCCTGAGATGGTATCGAACCGCGGCGACGCCCCCGGGTCCACCGACACGAGGGTGCCCTCGACGCCGCCCCTCCTGTCTCTCCGGGCCGATATGGAAAAGCCGCCGAATTCCAGGCCCCCCAGCGCGGCCCGCAGATCGTCGATGGGGACACCCGCGTCCACGATTGCCCCGAGCAGCATGTCGCCGCTCACCCCACCGACACACTGCAGGTAGCCGGCTCTCAATTCCCGGTCCGCTCCGGGGCCGGCGCGCCCAGCCACTCAAGGATGTGCGCGGTGTGCTCCGCGTAGTGGTCGTAGGTGTCCACCCGGACCCGCTTCTCGACCTCCTCCCGGGCGAGCTCGCCTTCGGGAAACTCAGACAGCAGTGCGACAAGCTGCGCGTGTGACTCTGAAAACTCTTCACGCAGCTGTACGAGGCTGAGGTCCCTCTTCCTGCGCGACTCGCGGGCATTGAGCCCATCGACGTTGTCGACGTTGGCCCAGGTCACGACAGCCTCCGCATCGCGGTCCGTGAGGAAGCGGCGCAGGGCATCGATCACGACCTGCTCCCAGGTCGTCACGTGGCCGATGAGATCCCTTACTGACCAGTCGACGACGACACCGGGCTCGTCGGTCCGGTCTTCCGGCACGGATGCCAACGCATCTTCCAGGGCGCGCCTCGAGCGCCTTAGGGCATTCAGAATCTTCGCCCGGCTCCCCATGCCTAACCCCCGGCCGCTCGCATCTCGATCTCGGGGGTCGTCCGGCGCGAGGTGCGCGGAATGGCGTAGGTGAGGGCCTCGCCCAGTGTCGCCACCGGCCGCCCGGGTCCCTTGCCATTGCCGGCCGGGTGGGAGGATACGTGCCGGGTGAGCCCGAGCCGCTCGGCCTCGGCGATCCGCCGCTCGGCCTGGGGCACGGCGCGTATCTCACCCGCAAGGCCGACCTCGCCAAATGCGACGAGCCCCGACGGTATGGGCGCATTCCTCATGCTCGACGCTACCGCGAGGGCTATGCCCAGGTCGGCGGCGGGCTCGGAGACCCGGAGCCCGCCGGTCACGCTGACCACGACGTCCTGGTCGGCCAGGGAGATCCCCGTGCGCCGGGTGAGCACGGCGCACACGAGCAGCAGCCGGTTGAAGTCGACTCCGGTCGCCACCCTGCGGGGGGCGGGCAGCAGCGACGGGTTCGTCAGCGCCTGCACCTCTACGAGCAGGGGGCGAGTGCCCTCGATGGTAGCTACCACAACCGAACCCACCGCGTCCTTCCTGCGCTCGCCCAGGAAGACGTGCGAAGGGTCGGGCACGTCCACCAGGCCTTCGCTCCGCATCTCGAACACGCCAAGCTCATTGGTCGACCCGAAACGGTTCTTGGCGGACCGCAGCAGCCGCCACGAGCTGATCGGGTCGCCCTCCATGTACAGGACCACGTCCACCATGTGCTCCAGCACGCGCGGCCCGGCGATGTCGCCGCCCTTGGTGACGTGTCCGGTGATGACCACCGGCACGCCCGCGCCCTTGGCCCACTCCAGGAGCGCCCGGGTGCACTCCCTGATCTGCGTGGTGCTCCCCGCGCTCGATGACGAAGCCTCGTCGGAGAGGGTCTGTATCGAATCGACGACGACGAGAGGAGGCCTTCGATTGTCCAGCTCGGCCCTGATCTCGGCAAGCTCGGTGGCCTGCAGGATGTAGAGCCCCCGGCCGGTCAGGCCGAGCCTGTCGGCTCTCATCCTGATCTGCGAGGCGGACTCCTCTCCCGTGACGTAGAGGCAGCTGCCCAGAGCAGCCGCGGCGTCCGAAGCGAGCCGGAGCAGGAGTGTCGATTTCCCGATTCCAGGGTCGCCTGCCACAAGCGTGACGGAGCCGGGCACGATGCCTCCTCCGAGGACCCTGCCGAGCTCCTGGGAGCCCACGGCGATCCGGGGCGTGTCGTCCGCCTGGACCTCGGACAGCTCGACGGCCGGAGCGGACGCCCCGGTCCAGTGGCGGCTGTCCCGGGAGTCCTGCCTGAACTCGGCCAGCGTATTCCACTGCCCGCAGGAGGGACAGCGGCCCTCCCACTTGGGGCTCTCGGCGCCGCAGCTATCGCAGACGTACACGGTCTTAGTCTTGGCCAAGTGGCTCCTCGCGCATCGCAGGCTTGGGAGGTCCGTCCGCCAGTTTAGCAGGTATGGCGCCGGGGGCGACTCAACAGGCTGCCTGACGTCAAGAAGCCCGGGGGAGTGCCCCGGGCTTCTGCTCCATCTCATGGTTGTCCTGCTGAGCACTGGCCTTCGACAGGCTCAGGCCGAACGTACCTCCTGCGCGGCGCTGCAGTTATTAACCACCCACTCAGGGCCGCATGCGGGCAAGACTCTGCTCAGGGTGAACGGGCCACTCTCGCGGGCTTACCAGGGCAAGCTCGCCAGAGGCCTACTGCGCTGTCCTGCGTGGCGCCTTGCCGGCAGGGTCAGACGGTGGCAGCGGGCAGGGGGGACCTGGTCTCCACGGTGAGCTGTTCCCCGTCGTCGACGTCTATGACGGCCGTATCGCCCGGGCTCAGGTCTCCGGCCAGGATGGAGTCCGAGAGCTTGTCCTCGATGCTCTCCTGGATGAGCCTTCGGATGGGACGGGCCCCGAAGATCGGGTCGTACCCCTTCTCGGCGAGCCAGGTCTTGGCGTTGTCCGTCACCTCGAGGGTGATGCCCCTCTCCTTGAACAGGACGCCGTTCACATCGTCCAGCTGGAGGTCCACTATCTGGGTGACGTGCTCCTTGCTCAGTGCATGGAAGACGATGGTCCCGTCGATCCTGTTCAGGAACTCGGGCTTGAAGAAGCGCTTGATCTCCTCTAGCACGTTGTCCTTCATTCGCTCGTAGTCGGCGGCCTTGCCCTCGTCGCTGCTCTTGGCGAACCCGAGGCTCCTGTCCTGCTGGATCAGGTTGGAGCCGATGTTGCTGGTCATGAAGATGAAGGAGTTCCTGAAGTCCACCCTGCGGCCCTTGGCATCGGTCAGGGTGCCCTCGTCGAAGATCTGGAGCAGGACGTTGAAGACTTCGGGGTGAGCCTTCTCGATCTCGTCGAGGAGGATCACGCTGTAGGGTCTGCGGCGCACCGCCTCGGTCAGCTGGCCTCCCTGTTCATAGCCGATGTAGCCTGGAGGAGCGCCCACCAGCCTGGCGACCATGTGCTGCTCCTTGAACTCGGACATGTCGAGCTTGATCATCGCGTCCTGGCTGCCGAACATGAACTCGGCGAGCTTCTGCACCAGGTAGGTCTTCCCCACTCCGGTCGGGCCCGAGAAGATGTACGCGCCCACCGGGCGCCTCGAGTTCTTCAGCCCCGCACGGGTCCTGCGGACCGCCTTGGACACCAACTTGACGGCCTCGTCCTGGCCAACGACGAGCTCGTGCAGGACCTCCTCCATCTTGACCAGGCGCTCCGTGTCGGTTTCCGAGAGACTCTTGAGCGGGATTCCCGTCCACATGCCGACGACTTCGCGGATATCCTCCGCTGTCACCAGCGGCTTCTCGGAGCCCATCTCCTCCTGCCAGTCCTTCTCCAGCTCCTCCAGCTTCTCAGAGAGCTTCGACTCCCTGTCCCGCAGCTCTGCCGCATACTCGTACTGGCGGGTGGAGATCGCCTCATCCTTCTCCTGCCGCACGCTGTCGAGCATCCGGGAGGTCTCGCTGACGGACAGCGGGGCCGTGCTGAAGTTGATGCGCACCCTGGACCCCGCCTCGTCGATGAGGTCGATGGCCTTGTCGGGCAGGAACCTGTCGGGGATGTAGACCGACGCCAGGTTCGCGGCCGCCTCTATCGCCTCGTCGGCGATGTCGAGGCCGTGGTGCTCTTCATAGCGTCCCTTCACGCCGCGGAGGATGTCTATGGTCTCGTCGGTGGTGGGCTCGTTCACGTCCACCGGCTGGAAGCGCCGCTCCAGGGCAGGGTCGCGCTCGACGTACTTGCGGTAGTCATCGTGTGTGGTCGAGCCGATGCACTGCAGCTCGCCGCGAGCGAGGGCAGGCTTCAGGATATTCGCGGCGTCCACCGCTCCCTCCGCCGCACCTGCGCCCACCATGGTGTGGACCTCGTCGATGAAGAGGATGCAGTTGCCGCTGCCGCGGATCTCGTCCACGACCTTCTTGAGCCGCTCCTCGAACTCGCCCCTGTACTTCGTGCCGGCCACCAGCGCGCCCATGTCGAGCGTGACGAGGCGCTTGCCCTGCAGCGTGGTCGCGGCCTCGCTTCTCGCTATGCGCTGGGCGAGGGCCTCCACTATGGCCGTCTTGCCGACGCCCGGCTCCCCCACGAGCACGGGGTTGTTCTTCCTGCGCCGGCTCAGTATCTGCGTTACACGTTGGATCTCCTGCTCTCGCCCGACAGTCGGGTCCAGCTTGCCGGCTCTCGCGGACGCCGTCAGGTCGATTCCGAGCTGGTCCAGGGTTGGTGTCTTGGTCTGGTTGCGGCCGCCTGTGCCGGCCTGGCTCTGGCTTGGGTTCTGGCTGAGTATGCGCCCGGTCTCCGCGCGTACCTTGTCGAGGGTTACCTGGAGGCTCTCCAGGACGCCGGCAGCCACGCCCTCCCCCTCGCGCAGCAGTCCGATGAGGAGGTGCTCGGTGCCGATGTAGTGGTGGTTCAGTCTCCTTGCCTCGTCGACGGCGAGCTCGACCACCTTCTTCGTCCTGGGTGTGAGGCCCTTCTCACCCGTGGCGGTGCGTTCGCCCTTGCCGATGATGAATTCCACCGCAGACCGGACCTTCGTCAGCTCCACGCCCAGATTCGTCAGCACCTTGGCCGCAACGCCGTCCGTCTCGCGGACAAGGCCGAGCAGGATGTGCTCGGTGCTGATGTAGCTGTGATTGAAGCGCTGGGCTTCCTCGTTCGCCAGAGAGAGAACTCTGCGCGCCCTCTCTGAGAACTTTTCGAATCTGCTGCTGCTGGTCATGTGAGTCTCCTGGCGACTAGACTGCCTAGTAGTAGCCTTCCTGCTCGGCCTGCACGAGGCTCAGGCCCAATCGGCGCCGGTCGGGCTCTATGCGCAGCACCTTGAGGCGGACCTCGTCGCCCTCCCGGACGACCTCCCTGGGGTGCTGAATCATCCTTGGAGCCAGCTCTGAGATGTGTATGAGTCCTTCGACCGATCCCTCGACACGGGCGAAGGCCCCAAAGTCCGCCAGCTTGGTGATAGTAGCATCCACTATGTCGCCCACGTTGAGGCGCTCGTGGATCGTCTCCCAGGGTTCGGGCTGCAACCTCTTGATGCTCAGCGCGATCCTGTTGTTGACGGAGTCGATGCTGAGGACCTGGACGTCGACTTCCTGGCCGACTTTCACGACGTCTTCGGGCGACCGGACAGGCGTCCACGACAGCTCGGATATGTGGACCAGCCCGTCGGCGCCTCCCAGGTCGACGAAGGCGCCGAAGCTGCTGATGCCCGACACCGTGCCGTGGCGGCGCTCTCCGATGTTCAGCTCCGAGATCAACTTCGCCTTGCGAGCTTCCCGCTGCCCCTGGACCGCCTGCCTCTCGGACATGATCGCCCTGTTGCGGCTCCGGTTCAGCTCGAGGACCTTGACCTCGATCTCCTTGCCGATGTAGCGCTTTTCGAGCGCCTCGGTAGTGTCCTGCTGCTCCTGGACCTGCTGCTCCTGGACCGGCGGCTCGGCGCTCTCGGCGTCCTGGGCTTCCTCGGGCTGCTCCTCGCTGCCCTGGGTCTCCTGGGACGCGGGACCGGCCTCGCGCGCCTCGCGGATCCTGCGTAGCTCGTTCCGCGAAACGCTCATGAGCTGGGACATGGGTACGAAGGCCTGGATGTTGACTACGTCGACTATGCAACCCCCCCGGTTGAAATCGACGATCCTGCCCGTCAGGTTCTCGCCGCTTTCGAGGGCCTTCTGCAGGGTCATCCAGCCCTGTTCCCCTATGGCCTTGTCCAATGAGAGGATGGCAGCGCCCTCGGCGCTCTCCCCTCTAATAACGTAGGCGACGATTTCGTCGCCTACGTCCGGCATCTTGGAGTCGTCGCGGCTCAGGGAGCGCATCTCGCCGGGAGGGATGATCCCCTCGGCCTTGTGGCCTACGTTTATGAGGATGCCCTCGGGGTCGGCCCGCATCACGACGCCCTCGACCACATCGCCTCTCACCAAGGGCTTCATCGGCTCGATCGAGTCGAGGAGCTCTTCCATGTCCTGGGGAGCGGCGGGGTCCGGCTGTTCCGTGGTCAAGCTATTGCCTTCCGTGATTCACGAGTTTCAATTCACGACTCTGAACACCCTAGGTGCCATTCTAGCACATAGTATTCCTGTGGCAGGGTACCTGGCGAGGCTGGCCTTCCTGCAACGCAAAAGCCCCCTGGCGGTGACCTATTTTCCCACACCCTTGCGAGTGCAGTATCGTCAGCGCTGAGACGTTTCACTTCCGTGTTCGGGATGGGAACGGGTGGGTCCGCCTCGCTAGAACCACCAAGGGGCCTCTGTTGCTTCGTTCTGCGACAAGGCTGGCTGGAACCTGCCTTGTTTTGTACAAGTATACAGTTGCCCTTCCAGCTAGTCAACGGGGAAAGACTGCTCCCGCCGCCCACTTCGGGCCGGACTCATGGCCTGCCCAGCGACAGGGACCGGTCCGCCAGGGGGAGGTCCACCCTGCTTCCCCCTCTCCTGTGGGACTCCCTGAGGCCGATAGCGATCTCAAGGGCCTCACGTCCGAACTCGCCCGGGCACACCTCTTCGCGCCCGGCCTCGATGGAGCGGGCCACTCCCTCGATGGCGTCTACCATGGAGCTCCGAGGCCTCCAGGGGTAGGGGAAGAGCTGGCGCGATTCGTACTTGATGCTGGTGTCGCCGACAGCGCGCCCCTGTGTCCAGAGCTCGAACTCGGCGTGGTGCTCCCGGGAGACGATGCGCCCCCGTTCGCACAGGAACTCGACGGACCAGGTCCGCGCCGGCGCCCGGGAGTTCAGTATGGCCGTGACGCCGTTCTCGTAGAAGACGTAGCCGGAACCGGACAGGTCCTCATCGCCGGCTGCCCTGGCATCGTCGTCCATGTGGCCGAAGACCCAGCTCGCGGGAGCGCCGGCGAACAGCCTGATCAGGGCCAGTGAGTGGCTGCCGATGTTGGACAGCGTCATGGGCGTGTTGCAGACGATGGAGCGCAGCGGGCCGATTTCGCCGCCCCGGATCAGCTCCAGGGCGGCCGTGTAGGGGGCGTACCAGTTGAGGTGGCAGGCGACCGACAGGACCGTGCCCGTCCGCCGGCACACTTCGATCATCGCGTCGGCGTCGGCCAGGGACCGGCACAGCGGCTTGGTCGCGAAGATGGCACGGACGCCGCTTTCGGCCAGGGCCGCGACCACCTCGGGGCGCTCCCTGGGGCGGGTGGTGACGCTCACGATGTCCGGGCGCTCGCGCTCGACCATCTCGCCGATGTCCGTGTACAGCCCGGATACGTCCCAGCGCCGCCCGAAGTCCTCGAGCCTGGCGCTGTCGACGTCGACTCCTGCAACCAGCTCGACCCCGGACGCCTCGATCATTGCGGGGGCGTGGGCCCAGGGCCAGGGGTAGTGGGGCATCCCGACGTGCTCGTCGTCGATCGTGCTGCCCATCCGGCCGCAGCCCACCACCGCGCCACGGTAGCTGCCCGTGGGCCGCGAGTCCGCCACTACCTGGTATGCGGGCCTGTCCGGCATAGCGCCCTTGCCTAGTCGTAGTTGCTCGAGGTGTGGTCGCCCAGGAGCCGCCTCTGCCTGGGGTTGCATTGGGCGATGATGTCGGGGTCGAACTGGAACTTGTTGAGGTAGGGCGGGAACTTCTGGGTGATCATCCGCTTGGCGTAGTGCACCTGGAGAAGGTAGCGGTCCTCGTCGCTGCGGTTCGAGGTGCCCCTGTGCCAGACCTCGCAGCGGAACATCACGGCGTCGCCGGCCTTGCAGAGGACGCTCTTCTCGGTGATGCCGTTCCACTCGGTGTCGCCCATGGGGCGGCGGCCCGACTTGTGGCTGCCCGGCACGAACTTGGTCGGGCCAAGCTCCTCGTACATGTCGTTGAGGTAGTAGTGGGCCGTCGTGATGAAGACGGGCATCTTAACTCGGGGGTCGGAGAGCACGTCCTCGGGAAGCTCGACGGGGAGCCAGTCGCAGTGGAGGTGCTGGTCGGGCCGGCCCGGGCCCGTGACCCACGCCGTCATGCCGATAATGTGGCAGTCGTCGCCGTGTATGGCCTCGGCAAGGTCGATAACGCCCGCGTTGTCCATGTACTGCAGGAAGATCGGGTCGCGGTTGAAGACGTTGTTGATGTGCTTGTTGAGGAAGCCGCCGTTGTCCGGCGTCGTGTACCGGTTGAAGCTAGCCTCGATGGGTGTGAGGTGCTTCATGACCTCCCTCAGCTCCGCCACCTGGTCGGCGCTCATCGCCCCGGGGAAGTACGCGTACCCGTCGTCCTCGATACCCCTCACGCGGCTTTCAAGATCGGGCTGTGACTTCAGTTCGAGTGCTTCTACCATGCTGGCCCTCCGTTGTGAGACTCCCATGGTACGGGTACGCGGATGGTAGGCTGGCGACCCGGCACTGTCAACCGGACTGACGGGCCCGCATCCCGGCCAGGGCTTATAATGCGCGGGACTACACCAGAGACAGGTAGCACATTGACAACGATGACGGGAGGACAGGCCCTCGTGCGGTCGCTGCAGCGCGAGGGCATCCGCACCGTGTTCGGGATACCCGGCGCGGGGCAGTACGAGATCGTGGACGCGCTGTGGGAGGCGGACGAGATCAACTACGTCTCCGTGCGCCACGAGCAGGCCACCACCTACATGGCCGACGGCTACTTCCGGGCGACGGGCGAGCCCGCCGGGGTGGTCGTCGTGCAGGGCCCGGGGTTCTTCAACGCCACGGCGGGACTGGCGACGGCCTTCGACGTGTCGTCGCCCATGCTGGTGGTCACGGGGACGGACCTGTACAGCCACGATGCCGGCGCCGCCGATTCGGGCTGGCTCATGCCCCTGGCCAAGTGGCAGGGGCAGGCCGAGTGGCCGGTCGAGCTACCCGGGCTCGTGAACGAGGCGATGGTACAGATGCGCAGCGGGCGGCCGCGCCCGGTGTTGCTGCAGGTGGGGCAGCCGGTCCTGGCCCTGCAGCAGGACGTGGACCTCATCGAGCCCGAGGAGCACGGCCCTATCGCTCCTGACCCGGACGAGGTCGAGCGGGCGGCCCAGGTCCTGGCACAGTCACGGGCACCGGTCATCTGGGCCGGAGGCGGGGTGCATATCGCGGGGGCATCGGAGAGCCTCGCGAGGCTTGCGGAGTACCTGCAGGCGCCGGTCGTAACGACGGCGGGCGGCAAGGGCGCCCTCTCCGACCGCCATCCGCTGTCGATGGGCTTCGCCGAGACGCGGTACCCGCCGCTGGCAGCGTGGCTGGAGGGCCGGGACGTGGTGCTTGCAGTGGGCACCCGGACTCCCTTCCCAGATGCGGAGGGGAGAACGGTGATACGCATCGACGTGGATCCCGCGGAAACGTCGCGGCCCGGGCACCACACGTTGGGACTGACAGGCGACGCGGGCTCGGCCCTGGACGCACTGTTCGAGGCGCTGTCGGGGTCGATGGGGCCGCGGGAGGACAGTGAACAGGCTGGTATCGCGACACTGCTGCGGGAGAGGTTCGCCGCGCACAACCAGCTGGAGCCGCAGAGGTCGCTCCTGGACGCGGTGCGGCGGGCGCTTCCGGACGACGGGATCGTCGTGCAGGGGATGAACCAGATGGGGTATTACAGCCGGAACTACCTGCCCGTGTACGAGGGCGGCCGCTTCCTGTCGGCGTCCCATCACGGCACGCTCGGGCACGCGTTCCCGGTGGGGCTGGGAGCGAAGCTCGGCGCGCCGGACAAGGCGGTTGTGGTGATCTCCGGCGACGGCGGTTTCCTGTACAACTCGCAGGAGCTGGCGACGGCCGTGCAGTACGGGATCGGCATCGTGGTCATCGTGTTCAATGACAACGCGTACGGGAATGTGCTGAGGGCACAGCAGGAGCAGTTCCGGGGTCACGTCCTGGGGACGCGGCTCCACAACCCGGACTTCGTGAGCCTGGGCCTGGCGTACGGGGCCAGGGCCGTGAGGGCAAGCGGGGCAGACGAGCTGCACATGGCGCTGGAGGGAGCACTGGAGATCGGGCGGCCAACGCTGATCGAGGTGCCCGTAGGCGAGATGGAGCGGGTCTACTGACGGAGGGCCGGTTGCCGGACAGGTACTTCACTCTCGAGGAGGCTCGCGGGCACGTCCCGTGGCTGGCGCAGCTCTTCGCGGACCTGAAGCCTCTGCGGGCGCGGGCGCAGGAGCTCGGGGGCGAGACCAGGGCGCTGGAACAGCGCATCGGGAGCAATGGCGGGAGCACGACGCGCGACCGGCTGGAACGGCAGCGCGCCCTCTTCGAAGAGGTGGCGGCCCAGATCAACCAGAAGGCGGACGCGATCTCCGAGAAGGGCATCCTGGTGAAGGGGATCGAGCCGGGGCTGGTCGACTTCCCATCGCTCAGGGAAGGGCGCGAGGTCTACCTGTGCTGGCGTGAGGGCGAGGCGCAGATCGACTTCTGGCACGAGGTGGACACGGGGTTCGCGGGGCGCCAGCCCCTGTAGTCAGGCCAGCCTCACCGTTTCCTGGCGAAGACGAGGGGGTGTGTTTCAGGGGGCGTGTCCTGGGCTTCGGTATACCCATGGCCGATGGAGGAAGTCCTCAGCAGCGTGAACCCAAGGCCTGCCAGTATTTCGTTGTAGTCCTCCAGGCCATAGTTGCTCCAATACATGGTCTGTCTGAAGAAGTCGTCCTCCGTGTATGCCGCCTCGCTATACCGGGTAAGCGTGCACATTAGGTAGCCACCCGGTTTCAGCCATCCGTGAATCCGGCGGAACAGGTCGGGGTGCTCCTCCCTCGGCAGGTGGAATATCGAATAGAAGGCCACGGCGGCGTCGAAGCTCGAGTCCGCAAACTCGACCGAGGCGATATCGCCATGTATGAAGCTCGCTCCGGG
Organism: Dehalococcoidia bacterium; assembly: GCA_965116315.1. Lineage (GTDB taxonomy): Bacteria > Chloroflexota > Dehalococcoidia > Lucifugimonadales > CAJWER01. The sequence continues at coordinate 1,384,377 of OZ220672.1, read as the reverse complement.
GACCTTGGCGCGGGCCTGCCGGACCATCTCGCCGGAGATGTCCACGCCCGTAACGGCGAACCTGCCGGAGAGCGCCCGCGTTACCGGGACGCCTGAGCCGCACCCGATGTCCAGCACGGAAGCTCCGTCGTCTAGGGACTCCAACAGCAGGTCCAGCTCAGGGTGTGCCTCCGTCATGCGGGACTCGGAGTACGCGGCGGCGCAACGGTCGTACGCCACCCGGACGAGGTCTCTGTAGTCGATCGAGGGGTCGTTGGCGGGCCTCAACTCAATTATGCCTCTCCGATGCTTATCCTGACCTTGTGGCGCCCGGTCTTGCCGTCGGGGTAGACGCTCTTCTCGACCGGGGTCTGCACGACGCCCTGGCCGTCCACGGCTCGGACGCTCAGCACCAGCGGACCCCGTGCCGTGGGCTCCACGGTAGCATCCCAGTTGACCCAGGTGAATGGCGACAGGGGTTCGCTGAGCCTGTCGACCGGCGACCACGTGCGCTCGCCGTCGGTGCTCAGCTCCACCGTGGCGATGCCCCTGTCACCGGAGAAGGCCACCCCGGAGACCGCGAGTGGACCAGGCGGATGGCTCGATCCGTGTGCGGGCGCCACTATCTTCGACATGGTCTTGATGATGGGGTTGTCGGTGCGGCCGCGGACCTCCCAGTAGCCCATGAAGTCGTGGTCGACCGGCTCGATCTTGGTGAGCCACTTGACGCTCTTGTACCCATAGAACCCCGGCACGACGATGCGGGCCGGGAAGCCGTGTTCGGGCGGCAGCGGCTGGCCGTTCATCTCGTAGACGACGAGCACGTCGCCGCTCATGGCCCTGCCTCGCGAGACGGCGTTGGTGAAGCCGTCGGCGGCCTCGAAGGTGACGTCGACCACGTCCGGCACGAGCCGCGCCTCTTCGAGGAGGGCGCTCAGGCGCACGCCCTTCCACCTGGCGTTGCCGATCAGGTCGCCGCCGACCACGTTGCCGATGCACTCCAGCGTCACGTACTCCTCGACGGGCAGCGCGCTTTTGAGGTCGTCGTAGGTCAGGGACATGGGGTTGTCGACGAGTCCGGTGAGTTCCAGCCGCCACTCGTTCGCGTCGACGGTTGGATCGACTTCGTTCTTCGAGACCACGTAGAAGAGCGAGTTGGGTGTGACCTCCGTCTCGAGGCCTCCTGATGGCGGGCGGGCGAGTGACTCCGGTTGCTGGGACTCGCCGCTGTGGAGCAGGAATCGTAGGCCGACTGCTCCGGCAAGCGCGAGGACACCCCAGCCCGCGAACCGGATGAGGAAGGTCCGCCGAGCCGTCCCCTCGCTGTGCGACCCGGACGTAAGCTCGGTATGGATGTATACGAACGTCGACGCGTAGGCTGCGGATCCTAGCAGTGCGGAGAGGATGGCGCGCCCGTCTATTCCCGGCTGGCTGACCGCCAGCACGGCGACCGCGAGCGTCCACAGCACGAGTGCGATCAACGCACCGGATAGGGGTCTCGGCAGCATCGAGGCGGCCTGCCAGGATGGGACTCCCGCCAGGCAGCCAACCGCGATCTGCGCCGCTAGTCCGGTCACGTAGATGGCGATGTGCGCATCGGCGGCGACCGTTCCCACGACGGTCTGAGCGCCCAGCGGGGCTCCTGCGGCCTCGGCCATGGCGGTGAACGCGATGCCCGCGCACAGGCCGGCGAGAAGTCCGGGTATCAGTCCACGCAAAGCTACCCTCCTTTCAGAAGGGTAACGGAATCGGGGCGGGTAGTCCCTGGTAGTGTTGACACTCCGGGTCATTCCGAGCGCAGCGAGGAATCTAAGGCGTCCGCCCAACGACTACGTCGTCTTGCAGGCGGTGTCTTAGATTCCTCACTACGCTCCGCTACGTTCGGAATGACAGGGTTGGCACGCTTCGCTACGTTCGGGATGACAGGGTTGGCGCGCTTCGCTACGTTCGGAGTCGCAGATGTCGACGCCCTCCTAGATGAAGGCGGGGCTGTTGTCCGCGCGGATGGGGTTGCCCCTGCGCCAGGTAATGGCAGGGTATCGGCCCAGGGCATCCTCGTCGATTTCCAGTCCCCAGCCGGGCGTTTCGGGTATGGCGAGATGGCCGTCCACGGGCGTCCAGGGATTCTTCACGAGCTCGCTCCAGCGACCCTTGTCGTGCGCCCTGTACTCCAGGATGAGGAAGTTCGTCGTCGAGGCGGCGAAGTGGAGGTTGATGGCGCCTGCCAGCGGCCCCATCGGGTTGTGGGGAGCGACGACCACGTCGTGGCCCTCGGCGATGGCGGCGATCTTCTTCATCTCCATCAGCCCGCCGCAGACGCATACGTCGGGCTGGATGATGTCGGCGGCCTGCTGGCGCACCAGGTCGTTGAACTGGAACTTGGCGTAGAGGGCCTCGCCGGTGGCGATGGGTATGGGCGACCTGCGCCGCAGCCAGGCCATCTCGCGGATGCCCTCCGGGCGTATCGGCTCCTCGAAGAAGAAGGGGTTGAACGGCTCGACGGCGCGAGCCAGCTCCAACGCCCTCATGGGCTCGAGGACCTTGGCGTGGACGTCCAGGCCGATGTCGACGTCGTCGCCCACGGCCTCTCGCACGGCGGCCATGTGCCTGGGGCCCTCGCGCAGGACCTCGTTCCACGGCCTGAGGTGGTCGTCGGGCGGGAATGGGCTCATCTTGAACGCGGTGTAGCCGTACTCCTCGACGAGCCCCAGCGCGTTCTCGGCCGCCGCCTCGGGCGTCGGGCCGGTGCAGCCCTGGTAGACCCGGACGCGGTCGCGCACCCTCCCGCCGAGCAGCCGGTACACGGGCAGGCCCAGCGCCTTGGCGGATATGTCCCACAGCGTGTGCTCGATGCCGCTGATGGCCGCCAGGCCGACCGAGCCGGGCGGGAAACGGAGTCCCTGGTACATGGTGGCCCAGAGGCGCTCGATGTCCCGGGGGTCGTCGCCGAGAATCCAGTCCTCGAGGTGGTCGATGGTGGCGGCAACAGCCAGGTCGGGCCCGACGCTGAACGACTCGCCCCAGCCGACTATGCCGGCGTCGGTCTCGGTCCTGACGAGGACGATGTTCCGCCCGCCGCCGTCGACGATGTGACACGTTATGCCGGTGATCTTCATGCTAGATGAACCCCGGGCTGCCGTCGGCGTATTCGGGGAAGCCCCGGTTCCATGCGACCGGCGGGCTGCTCTCGATGGCTTCGATGTTCAGGTCCATGCCGAGGCCGGGGCGGGTCGGCAGGTGCATCCAGCCGTCGACCGGCTGCCACGGGTCGTCGACGAACTTGGCCTTCTCGGGCTTGGCGTGGTCGCCGTGGTACTCGAGGATGACGAAGTTCGGCGTGCTGGCGGCGAATTGGGTGCAGACCGCGGTGGAGAGCAGGCCCAGTGGGTTGTGCGGTGCGATGGTGACGTAGCTTGCCTCGGCCACGGCGGCTATCTTCCTGGCCTCCAGCAGGCCGCCGCCCGAGCAGAGGTCGGGTTGGATGATGTCCACGCCACCGGCATCAATGAGCGAAACGAAGTGGTCGAGGCCGTAGAGGTTCTCGCCGGTGGCGAGTGGGACGTCGATCCTCTCCCTCAGCCTGGCGAAGGTCGGGAAGTGCTCGGGCCTGGCCGGCTCCTCGATGAACATGGGCCTGTACGGGGCCATGGCGGCCACGAGCTGCTCGGCCCGCATGGGCTCGACCAGGGTTGCGTGGACGTCCACGCCGATGTCAACGTCCGGGCCGACGGCGTCGCGGAGGGCTTCGAGCCTTGCGCCCGCCCCGCGGACGACGGCGTTCCAGGGATCGGCGCGCCAATTGCCGGCGTAGGGCGAGGTCTTGAGGGCGGTGTAGCCCTCCTCGACCAGGGCCCGGGCGTTGTCGGCGAGGTCCTCCAGCGAGTCGCCGCTGACGCCGTGGTAGACGCGGACCTTGTCGCGGTGCCTGCCTCCCATGAGCATGTAGACGGGCAGCCCGGCGGCCTTGCCCGCGATGTCCCACAGGGCGTGGTCGATTCCCGACAGGGCAGACCAGCCGACGGGGCCGATGGGGAAGCGCATGTTGTTCCGGGCGCGCCGCAGGAGCCACTCGATGCGTGAGGGGTCCTGGCCGATGAACCAGGGCTTGATGGACTCGACCAGGGCGATCACACCCTCGTCAGGGCCGACGGTGTACGGCTCGCCGGCGCCGGCGATGCCCTCGTCGGTCAGCACCTGCAGGAAGATGTTGTTGCGGACACCGTCCGAGCAGTGGAAGGTCCGGATGTCGGTGATCTTCAACGAGCTGTGGGGTAGTCGCCGGGCTCCATCGTCTTGTAGAGGTCGCTGGGGAGCTGCGTCAGGTAGTTGTTGCTGCCCGCGGGGGCATCCCCGGGCGCGGAGAAGGTGAAGCCGTGCTCGCCCTTGATCTTCTTGTCGTTGGGGCGGCAGAGGACGACTCCGGCGGCCATCCTGGCGTTGAGGGCCACGTTCATCTTCCATACGAGGTCGAGGTCCTCGACGGGAAGGTCGACGGTGTTGAAGACAACCTCGTGGTACTTGAGGCGGCGCTTGATGACGACCGAGTTGCCCTCCCAGGTGTCGGATCCGGCGACCGGCTCGTCGAACTTGACGCTCACGGTCCCGGCCTCCCTGTCGAACAGGAGCGATGCGCCGTGCACACCCTTGTCTCCCGGCAGTGTTACGGTGCCGCCTAGCTGTACCAGGCTGTCATTCGAAGCGTCGGTCATGGGGCGCAACCTCCCGGCTTTCGTGCTAGTGCTAAGGTACTCGCAGCGGGGCTTCTCTGCAAGGGGCTTCCGCAGTTGATTGGCCATGCATAACCGGCTCTTCAGCAAGGCCGAGAGCCCCCATCTCAATCTTCCCCCTCGGGGGGAAGAGGGGGAGAGCCCCCGTCCCCACTCCGCTGGGTTCCTGCCTTCGCGGGAACGACGGGTGTTCGACGGTTGGCCTACTCCGTCTCTACTGTGCCGTCGGGGGTGATTCGGGTGACGGGGGTGTTGGTGGTGTAGGCTACGGCTGCGTAGGAGGCCTCGACTCGGCCGCCCGCTTCGATGGTGAGGGCGGTGCCGTTTTCGATGGCCTGGGCGAGGCCCATGTTAGTGTAGCTGGTGAAGGGCTCTAGGCCGATGTTGTAGGTGCGGCCGTACCAGGGGTAGCCGAAGCCGCCGCCGTAGGACTGCCAGAACCAGAGGAACTCGAACAGGTCCTTGGGGAATGAGACTCCGAACCCGACGCCGCGCTTCGTGTCGCGGACGGCGTACCAGCCCTCGGGCATGTCGGTCACGTAGGCCATGTCGTAGGACCTGTACTCCTTAGGCGGGATGATGCTGGCGTCGATGCGGCTGCCGTCCTCGCCCTCTACCCACGGCCACGGGCCCCGGAAGCCCGGCTTGAGCTTGCTGTTCGGGTGGAGCTTGTCCGGGTGTATGAGGATGGATCCGCCGGGCAGGTCGATCACGCAGTCCTCGTTCATGAACGGCTCTCCGATGGCTATGTGCTCGCCCCAGACGGCGTGTGCGGTCTCCTCACCCTCGTTGACAAGCACCTCGTCGGTCACCAGGGCGGCGGAGCCCGACTCCAGCGTTAGGGTCTTCTCGAAGTAGAAGGGGGTGCGCGCGGTCCTGACCGAGCACTTGAGTGCGACGCGCTCGGGGGAGTCCTCGACTATGGCGGCGTCCCACGGCACGGTGTTGACCTCGGCATGGAGGCCCAGGTGCGTGTCGCCGTACTGTGACGGGAAGCCTCCGCCGGGCAGGACGGTCTGCCAGCCGCCCTCGTACTGGTCGAGCCAGAGCTCGGCGTGGGACCCGGTCGTCGGCACGAACCTGGACGGGTCGCGCACGCCCCACGGGGAGCGCCATACGAAGTCGGTGTCGGTGGGCTTGTGTAGGAACTCGTAGACGTCCGCGCCCTTGTCGATGAGCACGACGACCCTGAGCAGCTCGTTTTCGAGGACGGCGGTCCTGAGCCCCCTGTAGGTCCAGGAGTCGCTGATGCGGCAGCCGTGGTTTCGCTCGTTCCTGTAGTGCATTCAAGACCTCCTGAGTGACTTGGCGTCTTCCACCGATGAACGCAGCTTAATGCGTATCGCTTGCTTCACGTCGCGGATTCGGAAACCCACTTCTCAAACCGTCTATGTGTTCCAGGAGATCAGGTGACACATTCTGCCAAAGCGGGTCGAGGATGAACCTTGCTCCCTCGCGCCGGGCCAGCTTGGCCGCAGGTACAAAGTCGCTGTCTCCTGAGACAAGGATGATGGTGTCCGCTTGTCTTTTCAGGGTAATGGAAGCTATGTCAAGTCCGATGCGTATGTCGACGCCCTTTTGGTGGAGGTTGGGTGCAAAGTCTGAGTCCCTGAGGTCGGACAGCGCCATGTCTCCGCTCAGGAGACCTCTTTGTGGCTTCGGTTTCAATATCCAAGAGCTGTCGCCGGGCTTCTCTACTTGTCCGAGTCTCAGGACGAAATTGGGACGCGCCCGGAGAGCATCGAAGAGCTTGTTTCGAAAGAGCGCCACATCCGACTTGGCATAGTCAATGCTGCGCCGACCTATCGGACTGTGTCCTTTCTTGGCGTACGGCAAGGCGTCGTAGTAGAAGCACCGATACAGGAGCTGGAATGGATTTGCGGCTCGAGATATGTCGTTCAATTGCTTCAGATGACTGCCAACCAGCCTGTCAATCGCCCTGACAACCTCTTCTGGGCTCCCCGTGTCGATGTCGCTCCGGACAGACGGTAGGCGTTTGAGGAAGTAGCCTCCATCAATTAGAATCGCCGCCTTGTCAATCACCTAGCCCGCCCTCTGTTCGTGGACAAAGAAAAAGCCCCGAGGGATGGGCCTCGCTCATGATCACCAGCCAAGCTGGGAGCGCGGCGTACTGCCACGGGGCGGATGTACGTACAGAGTAGGACATAGGATTAGCGATGTCAATTTCGCCTAACCGAGCAAATGGCCGCTACTCCTCCACGGCGGCGGCTCCGGCGGCGCCTGCCCAGGCTCCGAGGGCCATGTAGCCGCCGTCGACGTTTACGTGCTCGCCGGTCATGAAGGAGGCCTTGTCGCTGGCCAGGAAGAGCACGACGTTGGCTATGTCGACCCCCTGGCCGATGCGGCCGATGGGGTGGCTCCTGCCCCACTCGGCGATGATGTCGTCGGGGTCGCCCTCCTCCAGGGTGGCGGCGGTGCGTACCATCTTGGTGTCGATGGCGCCCGGGCAGACGGCGAGTACGCGGATGTTCTCGGCCGCGTAGTCGAGGGCCATGTTCCTGGTGAGCGACAGGACGCCGCCCTTGCTGGCCGCGTACGCCGGGACGAGGGGCTGGGACTGGAGGCCCTGGACGCTGGCGGTGTTGACGATCGCGCCGCCGCCGCGCTTGCGCATCTCGGGGATGGCGTACTTGGCCATCAGGTAGTAGCTCTTGAGGTTCACGTCGATGATCTGGTCCCACAGGTCCTCGGGCGTGTCCTCGACATTCAGGTATGAGCTTGGCGACTGGATGCCGACGTTGTTGAAAAGGACGTCGACCGCGCCGAAGGCCGCGACGGTCTCGTCGACGACGCGCTTACAGGCGTCGGCCTTCGACACGTCAGCCTCGATCAGCAGGCCGCCGGGCCCGGCGCTCTTCAGCTCGGCCTCGACCTCCCGGCCCGCTTCCACGTCGACGTCGGCGATGGCGACGGACGCGCCGTGCTTCGCGAACTCGATTGCGGTGGCGCGCCCGATGCCGTGGGACGCGCCCGTGATGATGACCACCTTGCCGTCGAAGGTACCCATTGCTGCTCCCCCCTGCTGTCTGTGGGCGTAGGATAGATGGGAGGCGTGCGCGGGGCAAATTCGGGAGGGGGAGGATTCACCACAGAGGGCGCAGAGGGCACAGAGTTAAGAGAGGGATTGTGGGGAGAGGGCGATGGAGACGGCGGCGTTTTCGCTAGGTCGAGGGACCCCGCCCCAGGTCCCTCGTCAGAGACTCCTCGGGACGACAGCTGTGGACGACGGTGATGGTTGGCAAGGTTGGGGGGACCCCGCCCCAGGTCCCTCGTCGGGGACTCCTCGGGACGACATGAGGGGGCGGCCGGGCTTTGCAGCCACAGTGACGGGGCGTTAACCAGAGATTTCGTGGATGGTGTATTGGCCGGGGGCGGTTAGGACGCGGGTGTGGCCGGCGAGGGCGGAGTCGAGGGTAGGGTCGCCTGTGTCGACGAGGAGGGGGCGGCCGCGGATGGAGGCGAGCTTGTCGCCTGTGGCGGCGACGATGATGTTGTCGAGGCCGACGGAGCGGACGACCTGGGGGCTGATCTGCTGGTTGCCTCGCCCGAGGATGTGGCCCTGGCCGCCTATGACGGTGACGACGATCCCGGCGTCCCGGCCCTCGATCAGCTCGAGGACGCGGCGCTCGTTAGCATCGGAAGCGAGGAGCCGGCCGTCCCGCACCACGTCGACGCCGAGGAGGGTGGCCTCGAGGCCCAGCTCGTCCAAGACGGCGGCTATTGTGCTGCCGGGGCCCATGACGTAGGTGACGCCGGGCTGCATGGCCGCGACGACCGCGGTGGCCAGGGCCTTGACTGCGCCCTCGCCGGACTCCACGCCGCCGGCCTTGGCCGCCTGCAGGCAGGCGGTGTCGTCCGGCACCCTCAGGTATCCGTAGAGTCGCGCGGCTGGCGCGCCTCTACGAAAGGCATCCTCGTCTATGTCCATCACCTCGGCCATGCGGGTGGAGGTGAGCTCGCCGCGGACGAATGCGAGGGCCGCGCGCCCGGCTTCTCGCGGGGTCGAGCCGAAGACGGCGGAGTGGATCTTCACGCCCGCGGGTATGCCGAGCACGGTGACTGCGTCGCCGGCGGCGTCGAGGATGTCGCGGGCCGTGCCGTCGCCGCCCGCAAAGAGGAGGAGGTCCACGCCGCGGCGGACCATCTCACCGGCGGCCCGGCGTGTGTCACCGGCGGTAGTGTCAGGACCGCTTGTGGCGTCGACGACCAGGTTGGGGGAGAGGCCCGCGGCGCGCGCTTCGTCCTCGCCCATCTCAGCTGGACACGTGAGGACAGGGAGGTCACCGGCGGCGGCCAGGACCTTCAATGCCTCTACGGCGCGGGTCGGGGCCTCCTGCGGCGCGCTAAGCAGGCGGGCGCGGGCGAGCACGGCGTCGCCGTCGGTGCCCTTCAGCCCGACGCGGCCGCCCATCCCGGCGATGGGGTTGACTATCAGTCCGACTTTGGTCATGGGGCATCCACCCCGGGGCAGTGTACCATCCGACCCCGTGACGAAACTCGTAGGCCGCACTACGCGGGCGTGAATTGAGCGGGTGTCTCAGGTGACTAAGACAGGCCGAACAAAGACCATATAGGGGCCGGTGACTCGCGCTGTTTGACAGAATTCGACGACCGCACTATCATTAGTGGCTGTGCGTGTGCGGTATGTGGCTGACTTCCACCTGAGCGTCTGCTGCGACCGGATGCGCGCCTAAGACAGCCAGATTTCCTGCTGGAGGCCGAGTTGACGACAGAGGTTATGTTGTGGGGGCCGCCCGTAGTTCCCAGCGGTCCCCTGGATGATTCCTTCCGGGACGACATGCAGGTCTGGATGCGCAAGTGCGTCGATGCCGGCGTATCCAGGATTATTGGAGGGGACAGGACCCTCACCCTCACCGAGGTAGCTCGCGAGAACGGCATCGACGTCCACCCCTACGTCAACTACAACTCCTTCCCTCGCCACGGCTGGGCCCGGGTGACCTGGGGCTGGTCGCTCGACTTTCTTCGCCCCCCCGTGGATGCACCTGAGGCAAGGGCGATCCTCGAGGCGCACAGCCCGATCTACGACAACCCCAAGGTCGACACGTCGATGACGGATTTCGCCCGGGCGCATCCTGAGTACAGGAGCTTCACCCTGGACCGTTCCTACACCCTCCAGCCCGGGCAGGACCTCTATCTCAGCCTGGCATTCCCGGAGGTACGGGCGGAGCAGACCAGGCAGTTCGTGGATGCGCTGGTCGAGGCGGACGGGAGCGGAGTGCAGGTCGAGTTCGTGCTCGGCAACGAGGACGAGAACGGCGTGGTCACCTACGGATACGAGGAGGCCGTCGCTTCCAAGTTCCAGGAAGCCCATGGCAAGGACCCGCAGGAGATCCCGAACGACGATCCTGCCTGGGTGCAGTTCCGGGCCGACTACGTAACGCGGTACATGGTGGAGGCGCGCGACGCCGTGAAGGCCGCAAAGCCCGACGCCGTGTTCTCTGCGACGATGATTGCGGGCGAAGCCGGCGACTACGTCAAGCTGCTCCACGACTGGCCGGCCTGGGTGGAAGCCGGGGCGTTCGACGAGCTCTTCTTCTGGTTCCGTACCAACAATGACCTGGATGCGCTGGCGAGGCAGGTGAGGCACGCGGCGGATGTCGTAAACGGCCGCTGCAGGGTCATCGCCGAGCTGTCCTGCTACCACCCGAACAGCTTCCAGAAGCCCGAGTTGATGCTGGAGGCCGGGCGCATCGCCAAGGACAACGGCGCGGACGCCGTGGGCATATACAGGACCCACGGGGTCGAGCAGCTGGACTTCTGGCACGTATTGGAGAAGTTCGGCCGCATGTAGCGATTCGCGCGCCAGCGACTTCTTTCCCCATCGACGGGTCGGAGGACGAGGTGCGCAGCTTTCAGAGCCAATTACAAATTGGAGAAGTCCCGGGTAATCCCCGCAAAACTTAGGAGGTAGAGGAGAAACATGGGACATAGTCTATTGAAGTGGAGGTCAGTGGCCATCGTCGCAGCGCTTGCGGCCTTGGTCTTCGCAGTCGCCTGCGGAAGCGATGAGCCGGAGCCGGCCCCTGCGGTCGACACGGCCAAGCTGATCCAGGACGCGGTCGCGAGCGCGCAGAGCGCCAGCGCCGCCGAGATTCAGAAGTCGGTGGAGGCGGCCATCGCTTCGCAGCCCCAGGGCGCCAGCGCCGCCGAGATTCAGAACCTGGTCTCGGACTCGGTCACGGCAGCCATCGCTGCTCAGCCCGCGGGCCTGACCCGTGCGGACGTCGAGTCCATCGTGAGCCAGTCGACGGCGGGCCAGCTTTCAGCCGCCGACGTGAAGGCGATCGTCGACCAGTCAGTCCGGGCACTGCCCGCGCCTGAGATCGACGTGAACCAGCTCAGCAGCCTGGTCAACTCCGCGGTTGCCGATGCGGTGCCAGAGGGCGTCAGCGCTGACGAGATCAGCAGCATCGTCCAGGCCCAGGTGAGCGCCGGACTTGCCGGCTCGCTCACGCGCGGCGACGTCGAGGACCTGGTTGCCAAGGCCGTCGAAGACGCGGTCGGCGACCAGCTCACCGCCGACCAGGTGACGAGCATCGTGAACGCGTCCCTCGTTGCCACGAACCAGGCGATCGAGAATGCGGCGGCCGAAGCCGCCCAGGCGGCAGCGTCAGCCTCGGCGGCCCAGACGGCTGCCTCGGCTGCGCAGATGTCCGCGCAGGACGCGGTCATGGTTGCCAAGGACGCCCAGGCCGCAGCCGCAGCCGCGGGCTATCCTGAGTCGATCACCATCGCGGTCGGCGCGCTGCCGGCCAACCTGGTCGCCAACGTGATTCCCTCGCTGCAGAGCCGGATCACGTCGCGCCTGATCTACGGGCAGCTGGCGGCCCTGAACGATGCGACGGGCCAGATCGAGCCTGAGCTCGCCGAGTCCTACGGCTTCCTGCCGGGCAGCACCGACACCGTGGAGCTGAAGCTCAAGCAGAACATTATGTTCCACAACGGCGAGCATCTCGACGCTCACGGCCTGTTGAAGAGCTACGAGCTGATGATGTCCGAGACCGCCGAGGTTGCCTGGTCCTTCCGGGGCCTGGACGACTATGTGGACCCGGCCGACAGGATCGGGACGCTGCACGAGGCGGTCACGGTCGTCGACGACTACACGCTGCACTACAAGCTGAGGCAGCCTGTCGACAGGTGGGCGAATGCCTTCACCTTCATGCCGCTTCCCCCGGCCCACCTGGAGGCGATTGGCCCGGCCGGTTACTCGGAGGAGCCGGTCGGTACCGGTCCCTACAAGTTCGTTGAGTGGGAGCGCGACAACTACATCCAGCTGACCCGCTGGGAGGACTATCCCGGTCCCAAGCCGGTAATCAAGGACATCCGCATCAGGCACGTGCCGGAGGCGGCGGTCCGCGTGGCCGGCCTGCGGGCGGGTGAGTTCGACGTGATCACGGCTGCTCCGCCCGAAAACGTACCTGGGCTCATTTCCGAGGGCTTCCAGATCTTCGTGGGCGACAGCACGCAGAGCATGTACATTGGCTTCAACATCTACGGGCGCTTCGAGCCCATGGCGGACGTGCGAGTCCGGCAGGCCCTGCTGTACGCCGTGGACATGGACGCAATGTACGAGACGATCGCGGGCGGATACGGGACGAGGCTGCAGTGCCAGATCGTTGCGCCGGGCGGATTCGGCTACAACGAGGACCTGGTCGGCCGCTACGACTACGATCCTGAGAAGGCCCGGGAGCTGCTGGCAGAGGCCGGCTATGCCGACGGCCTGACGATTCCGGCTTCCGTGACGAACGCCCGGTACTTCAGGGACAGGCCGCTGATGGACGCGATCGTGTCCCAGTGGGCGCAGGTCGGCGTAACCGTGGACCTTGCCTACCTGGAGTCGTCGGAGTGGCTCCAGCAGCTGATCAACCAGACGCTGCCGGACGGCGCGATGAACATCGGCCTGAACTGGTACCTGGCTGACAACACGACGAGCATGTGGGGCAACGGCCTTGCCGACCCTGCCTTCAAGGAGATGGTCGACGCCAAGCGGGTGATGACCGACACGGTAGCCCGCGAGGCAGAGGTCAAGAGGATTGCGGCGCACATCTGCGACAGCGCGCAGGCGCTGCACGCCTACACGATTCCGTCGGTCCTGGCCTTCGGCCCGAACATGCCGGCGATAACCGCCTCGATCTCCTTCGAGCTGAAGATTCCTTCCGAGTAGAACTGGAGCAGGAATAGCTTAGGTTCTGGGAGGGCGGCAGCCTGATGGCCCCGCCCTCCCAGAACCACCGCCTCTCTTCCGAAAGGCGAGAGGCTCCCAGCGTACCCTCGCTCCCGGAAGCGGAGAGGGCCCCGGAACGGTCAAGTGAGGCTATACTCCTAGAATGACTGCGTTTATCGTGCGCCGCCTTCTCCAGGCGGCCCTTGTTGTAGTCGGCGTCGTGACCCTGGTCTTCTTCCTGATCCGCGTCTCTGGCGATCCCGCGAGCCTCGGGGTTAGCCTGGAGGAGAACAGGACCCAGGAGGAGATCGAGGCAGAGTACCGGCGCGTGCAGAAGCAGCTTGGCCTGGACAGGCATATCCTGATCCAGTACGTGCTGTTCTGGGGGCGTGCGGCCCGCGGAGATTTCGGATTCTCGTTCAGGTACAGCATCCCGGCGACGGAGCTCATCATCCAGCGCTTGCCCAACAGCCTCAGGCTTGGGTTACTGGCGGCGGTCCTTGGACTTGCTGCCGGGCTTCCCCTCGGCGTTGCGGCCGCCCTGAACAGGGGGTCGATAATCGACAACCTTGCGACGGGCGTGTCCGTATTCGGCTTCGTGGTGCCCCAGTTCTGGCTTGCGATTGTGCTGATAATCATCTTCTCGGTCCACCTTGGGTGGCTGCCGACGTCCGGGACGGGTTCGTGGAAGCACATCATCCTGCCGGCGTTCACGCTCTCGCTGGGCCTGGTCGCAACGGTCGCGAGGATGAGCCGGTCGGGCATGCTGGAGGCCCTGAGCCAGGACTATGTACGGACGGCGAGGGCCAAGGGTCTGAGCGAGAGGCTGGTGGTCTTCAGGCACGCCCTGCGCAACGGGAGCATCTCGGTAATCACGGTAGTAGTGTCCTCCCTGCCGCACCTGCTCGGCACGGTTGTGGTGGTCGAGGTGGTCTTCGCGTGGCCTGGCGTGGGCAATCTGATGGCGCAGGCAGTCAACAACCGGGACTACCCCGTGGTCTTCCTGGACGTCCTGCTGTTTGGCACTCTGACGGTCCTGGTCTTCCTGGTAATGGATCTTCTCTATGCGGTTGTAGATCCGCGGATACGGCACAGGTAGCGTTGTGAGCGAACTGGCAGGGACATTCGATACCATCGCCGAGCGGCGCCGCGAGCACGGCATGAGCGTGTGGCGGAAGATGTGGGTACACCGCATGGGCATCGTCGGCATAGCCATCATGCTCGCCTTCGTGATCGGGGCGCTCTTCGGCAGCTGGCTTGCCCCCAAGGATCCCGTCGCCATCGACCTCCGAAAGGAGAAGGTACTGGCGAAGCCGTTCTGGATCGATCCAGTGGAGGGCGTCGGAATCCTGGGTACCGACAACCTGGGCCGGGACGTGCTGAGCAGGATGCTGGTAGGGTCGCGGCTGTCGCTGATCGTGGCGTTCTCCGCCGTGGTGATCGGGGTGACGTCCGGGGTATTCCTCGGGTTGCTGACGGGTTACAGGGGAGGGCTAGTCGACGACGTGATCATGCGAATAGCGGACACTCAGACGGCCATACCGTTTCTCGTGCTGCTGATCGCTGTCATCGCCTTCCTGCGAGACTTCCAGCTGCCATTTGTCCCATCCGACCAGAACGAGCTGGCCAAGATGATCGTCTTCCTTGGTATAGGGGGGTGGGTCGGCTTCGCGCGGCTGATACGCGGAGAGGTGCTGAGCCTGCGGGAAAGGGACTACGTGCAGGCGGCCCGGTCGCTTGGCGCGAGCGACCTGCGGGTCATGCTGCGCCACATCATGCCCAACGCCATCCAGCCGGTCATCGTGGCCGCGAGCCTGTCATTCGGCGGGGTGATACTGACCGAGGCGGCGCTGAGCTTCCTGGGGCTCGGGGTCAACACGCTTGTGCCCACGTGGGGCAAGATGATCGCCGACTCCCGAGACTACATGACGGTCGCGTGGCACCTGAGCTTCCCGGCCGTTGCCATCATGCTGGTCGTTCTTGCGGCGAACCTGCTGGGCGACTGGCTGCGCGACATCCTGGACCCGCGCCTGAGGGGCCGCCAGGGCTGACGGGCCCCCTCCGGCGAGCTACCTTCTCGTGTCCGCGCGTTCCCTCTCGACCGAGGAATTGGGGAGGGCGGGTTTCAAACCCGCCCCTACGAAAGCGGTCGCCCATGCCGGTTGCGATCTGAGCGCACAATCACGAAGCAGCGAGTTACCTTCTCGTGTCCGCGAGACCCCTCTCGACGGAGGAGTTGGGGAGGGCGGGTTTCAAACCCGCCCCTACGAAAGCGGCTCGGTGGCCTACCTGTTCACACCCTCGCGCAGGGAGTCGACCAGGTGGTGTATTTCGTCCTCGGTGTTGAAGCCGGCGACGGAGATGCGCATGCCGGAGTGGCCTATGCGCAGCGGCGCGGAGAGCCACTGCGCCTTGACCAGGATGTTCTTCTCCGCGTCGAGCCACGCGACCAGGCCCTGCAGGTCCTCGTCGCTGAAGCCGTCGAACGTGAGTGTGGTCACACCCGCCGATTTGCCGGGCTCCATCGGCGTCAGCACGTTGACGCCGGGCGTGTCGATCATCGCCCCCCGCAGCGTCCTGGACAGCCCCGCGACGTGGTCGCGGATTCGGTCGAGGCCGACATCCAGGAGCGTCCTCACGGCGGTGCCCAGGCCTATTACGAGCGGGTGGTTGTAGGTGCCGAACTCGGCCCTGGCGCGGGCGGTCGGCTCATCCGGCGGTGCGCCCGGCATGCTCCATGAGCCCACGTCGGGCGTGAAGTATGGGCGGAAGCCGTTGGTGTGGTCCGGGGCTACCCAGACATAGCCGCTGCCCATGGGGCCGAGCAGCCACTTCGGCCCCGACCCGATCAGGTAGTCGCAGCCGAGGGCCTGTGCGTCGACGGGGAACTGGCCGATGGACTGGGCCGCGTCGACCAGGACGGGCACGCCCCGGTCGTGGGCGAGGTCGACGGCCTCGCGGACCGGCATGATGCGGCCGTTCGGCGAGGCGACGTGGCTGATCAGCATGAGCTTGGCGCGCTCCGTGAACGCGCCGTCCAGGGACTCCAGGAACTCGGCGTCGCTGTCGCCCGCGTCGACGACCTTTGCTACTACCCCGCGCTCCTGCTCGAGGCCGCGTGAGGCATCGGCTGTGCTGACGTGCTCCAGGTTGGTCGTGACGAACTCGTCGCCCTCCTGCCAGTCGACGTTGCGCAGCACCCGCTGCATCGAGCGGGTGGTGTTCGAGCCCAGGCCCAGCTCGTCGGGCTCGACGTTCAGGAGCTCGGCGAGGTTGGCCCTCGCCGCTTCCTCCTTCTCCATGATGAACTGGCGGGTGGCCGGCCTGGCCGGGCCGTGCATGGCCTCATACTCCATCGACTCCCGGACGGCCTTGACCACCGACGACAATGCCGGCCCGTATGTGCCGGTCTGGAAGTAGGACACCTCGTTCGTCACAGGGACCTGGTCCCTGAGATCCTTGAGCGACAGACTTGCCATTGGATCGACTCTCCTGTGGGTCAGTATCTGGACGTACCGGCGAACTATACCAGATAGCTGAGCCCCGTTGGTGGGTCGAGGACTTGCGGCATCTGTGCCAGACCCCCGAGGACGCCCGTGCGGCGTGTGGTACATTACGTGACCGGCGAATACAGGAGGCGATTGTGGTGAACGATTCGCAGCTCGACTTTGGGCCGCTCAGGGCGAAGACCGCGCCTGAGCCCACTCCGCTCCCCGGAGCGAGGAAGGAGATGCCGAAGTACCCGTTCGTGATGTCCTACCCGGACCCGGCGAATCTGCCCATCATGGAGGCCCACGCGGCGATGGGAGAGGCCCTCGCCGAGGTGGGTTCCACGGACTCGGTCTACCCCGACACGCAGGGCTATCCGCCCCTGAGGGAGTTCATCGCGCAGCGGCTTGGCGAGCGGCGCGACTATTCGGTGGACCCCGACGACATCCTCCTTACGGAGGGTTCGGGCCAGGCCATCCATTTCGTGACCGAGGCGCTGGTCGATCCGGGCGACGTGGTCATAGTCGACGACTTCGTGTACGGGGGCACTCTCTGGTCCCTGAGGAGGTTCGGCGCGGACATCAGGGGCGTGATCAGCGACGACGACGGGATGGCGCCGGACGCCCTGGAGGAGGCCATCGACCGGTCGGTAGCGGACGGCAAGCAGCCCAAGATGATCTACCTGATCCCGACGTTCCAGAATCCCCAGACGTGGACGATGCCGGTGGAGCGCCGCCGCGAGATCGTGGAGGTGGCCGCGCGGAAGGGCGTGCCGATACTCGAAGACGACGGCATCGCCGAGTTCCGCTTCGAGGGCGAGCACGTGCCCGCGATGGCCTCCGTCGACGACGCCGGCGTGGTGATACACACGGGCACCTTCAGCAAGATAGTGGTGCCCGGCATGAGAATCGGCTATCTCATAGCCCAGCGCCAGTTCCTGGAGACGGTCATGCCGATCAAGGGGTCGCGCGGCGTCACCCAGTACGGAGCCCTTGCCGTTCACCAGTTTGCGACCACGAGGCTGGACGACCACCTGGCGAGGCTCAACAGCGTGTTCAGGTCGAGGCGAGACGCGATGTTTGCGTCCCTGGCCGAGAACTTCGGCACGACGGCGAGCTGGGGCACGCCCCAGGGCGGGCTCTATACGTGGCTCACGATGCCCGACGACGTGGACCTGGTCGACGCCGCCGAAGCCGCTGCCGAGCGCGGGGTCACCTACGACCTGGGCACGAACTTTGCGACGGGCGACGACCCAGGCCGCAACAAGGCCCGCCTGTGCTTCAGCTTCAACAGCGAGGAGGAGATAGGGGAGGGTATCTCGCGGCTTGCAGACGCGGTCAGCGAGGCCGGATAACCTGTCCTTCGAGCTAGCGCGGTCGTCGGGTCTGAGTTAGCAGTCAGTGACGAGGCCCTCAAGGTGTCCGACATCGCCGATCCTCTTGAGCACGAAGTACCTGGGCGCTCCACCAGCCACGCGGCCCTCCGGCCAGAACTCGATCTCGGTGATGGAGGCGTTTCGCAGCTCATTGAACTCATGCTGCCAGGGACTCCTGGGGTCCATGCCGAGCGACCACTGGAGGGCGGCCTGAATCGTGCCCTCGTGACAGATGAGGGCGACCCGCTGTCCCTGATGCCTGGCTACAACCTCTTCGTGAAACTCACGCACTCTCGAGGTGAACTGGGCCAGCGACTCTCCAGCCGCGCCAGTGTGGTCGGGATGCCACACAAGCAGGTCGGGGCGGCACCCGGGGGGTACTTCGACGGTCATGTCCACTTCGAACTCGGCGAGCCTGCTGTCGACCAAGACCTCCATGTCCAAGCGCTCGGCCACCACCGATGCCGTCTCCAGGGCGCGAGGCAGATTGCTGGAGTAGAGCGCGTCTAGCACAGGCCCGGAGGCAAGACTTGCGGCCAGGGCGGAGGCCTGACGGCGCCCGAGTCCGCTCAGGGGAGCTTCCACGCCATAGAATCCTGTGTCGAGAGATCGCCTTGCCTGACCATGGCGAATGAGGACCAGTGTCGTAGGTAGGAAGCTGCTGCGACCCGAATTCTGCAACTTGGTGATCCTTTAGGTACAGGGGGAGCCCCAGTTCTCGAGAAGCGCAATCCTAAGGCGGTTATGCAAATGGGTCAATCCAGGCTCGAAGGTCAGTGATCCCGTCCCTGCAATAGGTGGGGTGATCTTATCCCGCCAGGCGTCGTCTCGCGTGGCCGTACTTCTTCCAGGAAGTCGAGGGTACCACGAGGCAGCGTTGATGTTCTTCTTGTTCTCGTGGTCTCTCAGCGTACGGCAGCCGCGTTTGCCGGTCTCATGAGCCCGCCATATAATGCGCACAGCCGAGGTAAGACCGGCAGTAGGGTAGGTGAGAATGGGACTTCAGACGATAGCGATACTTAGCCCCGGCGACATGGGGCATGGGGTCGGGAAGGCGCTTGCCGAGCACGGATACCGGGTGATTACGTGCCTGGCCGGAAGGAGCCAGCGCACCCGGGACTTGGCGGCTGCGGCCGGCTTCGCCGATGTCTCTCCGCTGGCGGAGATGGTCCGGGAGGCCGACCTGATCATGTCCATCCTGGTGCCCGCCGAGGCGGTGGGTGTAGCTAGGGACGTGGCGGAGGCGATGCGGGCCGCCGGGGTGTCGAGGCCGTTTGCGGACTGCAACGCGGTGTCGCCCAGGTCGGCAGCGGAGATGGCCTCGATCATCGGCGCGGCTGGCGGGGACTACATCGACGGCGGGATCGTCGGCGGGTCGCCGGCGAGGGGCGCGGTCCCGCGCATCTACACGTCGGGCCCTCGTGCCGGGCTCATGGACGAGCTCGACGGCAAGGGCATCGCGATCAGGAACCTGGGGCCGTCCATCGACAGGGCGTCGGGCATGAAGATGTGCTACGCGTCGATGACGAAGGGGACGAACACGCTGCGCGTGGCGATGCTGACGGCGGCATACTCGCTGGGGCTGTACGACGAGCTGATCGAGGAGCTCGAGTTCAGCCAGGGCGAGGCGCTGTCGGACATGGAGTCGGGGATTCCGGGACTGCCGGCGAACTCGGGGCGGTGGATCGGCGAGATGGAGGAGATCGCGGAGACGTTCGCGGCGGCCGGAGTGACGCCCGGGTTCCACGAGGGCGCGGCGGAGATGTTCAGGCTGCTGGCGGCGACGCCGTTCGCGGACGAGAGCCCCGAGGAAATCGACCGCACGAGGACGCTGAGGGATACGATCGAGGCAGCGGCCGGGCTGCTGACCGAGCGAGCCGGAGCTGCAGACTGAGGGTGAAAGGGTCGTCTCTTCGCATGGTTGAGGCCGACCCACCCCAGGTCCTCCGCGTTGCTCAGGACGACATGGCAGGGCGAGATTGGCTCTTGCCGGAGTGACGGACAGATGGCGAAGGTAGCGCTGATCATACGCCACGCCGAGCCCGAGACGCTGGCGGGCAACTACACCTCGACCCTCGTAGAACGCGGCTTCGAGCTGCGCCCACTCAACGTCTTCGAGGGCGCACCGCAGTTCGAGGAGTTCGAGCCGCCGGAGTTGGATGAGGTCGACCTTATCATCGCCCTTGGCGGCCCCCAATCGGCCAACGACCCCTACCCGGCGCTGCATGCCGAGCAGAGGTACTTCGTCGACGCAATGAACGCGGGAGTGCCCATCTTTGGGGTTTGCCTGGGCGCGCAGCTCATGTCCCGAGCGCTGGGAGGGCAGGTGAGCCCGACGGGAGGGTACGAGTTCGGCCTTCGCAAGGTGTGGGTCACCGAGGAGGGCAGCAGGGACCCGGTCTTCGGCAAGCTGCGCGTGCCTCTGGTCCCGACCCTGCACGGCGAGTGCTTCACCGTACCGCCCGGCGCGGTCGAGCTTGCGTTCGGCTACATGCTGTGCCGCGACGGGACTTTCAGGCGACAGAGCCTCGCCTTTAGGTACGGCAACTCGTACGCGTTCCAGTTCGAGCCGCAGCTTACGCTCGACGAGTTGCGAGTATGGAACCGCGAGCAGGCGGACGACTACGAGATGATGGGGCCGCTCTTCGATCCAGCGTTCGAGGCCGAGGCCAACCTGCGGGAGTTCGCGGGCTACGCCCCGATATACGAGGCGCAGTCGAGGGAGATGCTGGTCGCCTTCTGCGAGAATGCGGGGCTGACCTAGCCGAGGAAGTGGCGGAGGTGGGCGGCCTCCTCGATGAAATGGCCGAGGTGCACGGTGGTGTTGTCGGTATTGAGGCTTGCCCAGATGGCGCTGGTCAGTCCCTCGTGGACGCGGTCCAGGTCGTCGGTGAACTGGCCCAGCAGCGCCAGGTAGGGTTCGCCTAGCAGCTCCTTGACGTGGCGCTCGTTTGCGAAGCGCAGCGCCGCCCGCAGGTCCCCGTCGAGACTCGGGTACACCTCGCGCACGTAGGCCAGGTCATCCCGGTCGAGTGAGGCCAGGCCGAGGAGCTCGGGCGGGACGCCGATGGAGTACAGGGAGGCCGTGAAGCTGATGGCGCGCGGGAGGGTCACTCCGCCGACTCCTCCGAGGGTGCGGCCGTAGCCGAACAGGCCGACGTGCAGGTTGCGCTCGCGCCGCCTGGGCACGTGCGCCGAGACGGCCCTGATGGCGTCGACGAGGCGGCGGACGTTCGCCTGGTACTCCTCGGTCGTCTTGTCGACTATCTCGCCCGCGCGCGTCCGGTCTATGGGCACGGGCTCGCCCCGCTCGCGGGCGCGGATCTGCGCTATCCCGCTGCGGACCACTTCCTCGTCGTAGTCGTACTTGAAGGCCGACTGGACGGTGAGGGTCTGGGCGGTGGGGTACTCGACGTCTGCCCGGTCCACGTTGATCGGGGTCAGGTGGCCCCGGAAGGGCACTGACCCCGCGCCGATGACGGGGTACAGGGGCAGGCCCAGCTTGGTCTCCAGGTTGTGGAGCAGCAGCAGGGCCTCCTTCAGTACCAGCTCCGCGCCGACTATGCCGTAGTTGAGGGCGGGGTCGCTCCTGGCGAAGAAGACGCGCTGGTGGGGCAGGTCCCTGTCCCTGACATACTCCTCGACGATCCGGTCGCACCGGAGCAGGTTCTCCCGGTCCTCGATGAGCGGGATCATCCGGATGCGCTTCGGCAGGAACTCGCCGACCCAATCTTTGACGGACTGGCCGTCGAGCAGGGTCTGGTCCTCCTGCCCCACGACCACCTTCCGGTAGTAGGCCTCGACGAGGGACACTTCTTCAGCGGAGGTCGTGAAGGGAAGGATGACCTCCTGGATGGGAGCGGTGTCTTCATCGCCGTAGAAGCTCCGGGCCATATCCATGGCGGAGGGCACGCTCTGGAGTGCCTCGACGAGGGACTTCCTCATGCCGCGCTCTATGCTCGGATTCGGCACGCGCAGGGTCAGGGCGATGTCGCGGCCCAGCTGGTGCTCGTCGCGGAAGAAGTCGGGGTAGCCTGTCAGGAGCTTGCGGACGACCTGGGTGTCGGCCTCCTTGCCCTCGGAGTCCCACATCTGCTCGTCGCAGCCCATGTCGAAGACGTTGACGGCCTCATCGACCTCTCCCTGGCCCCTCACGACGCCCCTGTCGTCGGCGAAGGGCGCCGGCGTGGCGTTGTCGGGGTGCTGGGTGCTCATCACCTTGGGCACTAGGTACATGGCAGGACTCCTAAGGAGAGTAGGTAGAGCAGGGCGCGCTATTGGACCCTGCGGCAGCGCAAGGGATTCTAACAGCATGGCGGACTGCTACCAAACCCTGGGGGCCGGGAGGAGAGAATGGGACCTGCGCCTAGGCCGGAGAGGGGACGATGCCGATGGCCTCGAGGCGGCGCTTCGCCTCGGCGTAGGCTGCGGCCGGCAGGGGGCCGCGGACCATGGCGTCGATGTTCTCGCGCAGGTGTGCGGGGCTGGTCGTGCCGACAAGGTTGCAGTGGGCGTCTGGATGGCTCGCGACGAAACGCAGGATGAATGCGGTGCGGCTCTCGCCCTCCTCGCGCAGCTCGTCGAGGCCGGCGTCCTCGAAGGCGCGCCACTGGGATGGGCTTCCCGTGCCGATGCCGGGCTCGCCGAGGGCCACGCCCGACCTGATGAGGACCCCCGCGCCGGACTCGGCGGCCCTCGTGATCCACTCCTCGTGACTCCGGTCGAGGGCGGAGTAGGGTAGCTGGAAGATGTCGAACACGCCCCAGTCGATGAACGCCGGGAGGTCGGGCAGGTTGGTAGACGCGCCGATCCAGGATACGAGGCCCTGGTCGCGCATCTCGACCAGCGTCTCGACGGCGCCGGTCTCCTCGCAGTCGCGGACGGTCGCGCCATGGAACTGCATGATGTCGATACGGTCGGCCTGCAGGCGTTCGAGGCTCTCGTGGAGGCCGCGAAACAGGTTTTCCCGCGCCCAGGCGTGCCCTGTCGGAGAGCAGCCGCACTTGGTGGCGACGGTGACCGCGGTGTACCTGTCGGAAATGGCGAGGCCGATCATCTCCTCGCTGTTGCCGTAGTCGTTGGCGGTGTCGATCAGGGTGATTCCGGAGTCGACGACGCGGCGCACCATTTCCTGGTTCTGGCGTTCGGTCATGTGCTTACGGTGCCCGGCGCCGTAGCCCAGGCGCGTGACCTCTATGCCGGTCCTGCCGAGTGTCGCGGTGGGCAGCTTCGTCACTTTACTTCTCCAGGGTTGTCCAGGGCCAGCCGCGCCAGTGCGAAAGCTCCCGCGATGCCTGAGTCGTCGCCGAGGGCTGGCGGCACGATGTAGTCGTCGATGGCCTCCACGATACCCTCCGAGACGCCGTAGCCGCTTAGGACGTCGATCACGCGCCCGCGGATATTTGGGAAAAGGTGGCGCTGCTGCATCACCCCGCCGCCCATGACGATCCGCTCTGGCGACAGGGTCACGGCGATATTGGCGACCCCGTATGCCAGGTACTCCGCCTCCAGGTCCCAGGCCGGGTGGTCCTCGGGCAGGGAGCCTGCGGGCGCGCCCCACCGGGCCTCCATCGCGGGGCCGGATGCGAGGCCCTCGAGGCAGTCGCCGTGGTAAGGACAGGAGCCGTCGAAGGGATCGGCGGCGTGGTCGTGCGGGATGCGGATGTGTCCCATCTCCGGGTGGCTTGCGCCGTGCAGCGGGCGGCCTTCTATGACCGCTCCGCCTCCGATGCCGGTGCCGACGGTGACGTAGACGAGGCTGTCGACTGCGCCGCTGTTCCCCCAACGGTATTCGCCGAGCGCGGCTGCGTTGACATCGGTGTCGAACGCGACCGGCAGCCCGAGTTCCTGATTGACTGATCCGACGAGATCGAAGTGCCGCCAGCCCTGCTTGGGCGTCGAGGTGATGTAGCCGTAGGTGGGCGAGCCGGTGCGCAGGTCTATCGGGCCGAAAGAGCCGATGCCAATGGCTGAAAGGGGCGTTTCCCGGTGATGCCGGGCGAGGAAAGCAACAATGCCTGACACGGTCTCGGCAGGGGTGGTCGTGGGTATTCGAATGCGGTCCCGGACGTCGTCCGGCCACGTGCCAACCGCACAGTCGACCTTGGTGCCGCCGGTCTCTATTGCGCCAAGTAGCATTCTAGCGAGGTTCCCACAACGTCACGGCTCGATCAATCCTGCCCTGTCGATGTCTCGCTCTGCAACGCCCGGGCATACCTACCCAGCGCCCAGAGCGGGAAGTAGTTGCGGTAGAGGTGGTAGTTGATCATGAAGGCTGCGCCCAATTCCGGGCCCTGCGAGTTTGCCCCGTCGAGCGGTTCGTAGCTATCCGGCCTTTCGCCTGGCCCGTAGCCGGGAAAGCCGCATCCCGTGAATTGCGGCTCATCCCATGTCCCGTCTTCCCGCTGGCGTTCGAGGAGGTACTCGACGCCGCGGGTTACCGACTCGTGCTGCGCTTCACCTGCCGCCAGGAGCGCTATGAGGGCCCAGGAAGTCTGCGACGGGGTGCTCTCGCCCTGCCCGCGCAGGGAGGGGTCGACGTAGCTGACACAGGTCTCGCCCCAACCCCCGTCCGCGTTTTGACGTGCCTGGAGCCACTCGACGGCGCGGCGCACTCGAGGCTGTGTCATGTCCACTCCCAGTGCTTCCAGCGCCGGCAGCACAGCGCCCGTGCCGTAGATGTAGTTCACTCCCCATCGTCCGAACCACGGGCCGTCGTGCTCCTGCTGGTCCCAGATGTACGCCAGCCCCCGGCGGACGGCCGGATGCTCCTCCGAATGGCCCAACTTCGCGTACATCTCCAGTACGTGTGCGGTCACGTCAACGCTGGGAGGGTCGAGGAGCTCGCCGAAGTCGGCGAACGGGATCTTGGCCAGCTGGTTGGAGTCGTTGTTCCAGTCGAATGCGGCCCAGCCGCCGTTCGAGCACTGCATCCCCGTCAGCCATTCAACGGCGCGGTCGACGGCATCCAACCGCGCCCGCTCGCCGGCATCGTCGCCCATCCTGGTGGACGCCAGGTCTGTCACCACGATGGCGGAGTCGTCGATGTCGGGGTAGTGGACATTGTCGAACTCGAAGGCCCATCCGCTGGGCTCCAGGTGGGGCCTGTACACGGCCCAGTCGCCCTTGACGCGGATCTCCTCCCGGATGAGCCAGGCCGCGGCGCGCTGCATGGCGGGATGGTCGGACGGCACCCCGGAGTCCAGGAGGCCGCGCATCGCCAGGCACGTATCCCACACGGGCGAGAGGCAGGCCTGCACTCTCAGCGCGTCACCGTCCTCGGAGGGGAGGCTCCAGTTCCTCCTGAATCCCTCGAGCCCTTTCGCAATCGTGGGGTGGTCAAGTGGGTATCCGAGGGCGCTCAATGCGATGAGTGAGTACACCCAGGGTGGCTGTATTCCCGCCCACGAGCCATCCGCTTCCTGGTGGCTGATGATCCAATCGACTGCAGCCTTGATTGCCCTGTCCCGGCCGGGGATGAAGGGCAGGTTGCGGTAGATGCGGATGATCCTGTCCAGGACCAGGAACCAGCCCTTGAGGGAGAAGGGCTTTGCCTTCCAGCGGGAGAGGGTGAACGTTACGGGCCCTTCCGGGTATAGCTCCATGACCCAGGCGCTCTCACGCGGGGGCCGTGTTGGATGCAGCGTGAGGATCACGGTCATGGGCACTATGGTCGCTCGCGCCCAGCTGGCGAAGCGGTAGATGTTGAACGGCGCCCACTTGGGCAGCAGCATCATGTCGGGAGGCATGGCAGGCGTCCCCTTCCAGTCCCACTGGCCGAAGAGGGCAAGCCATATCTTGGTGAATACGCGCGCCCTGGGCACGCCTCCGTGTCGCAGGATGAAGTCCCGGGCGCGTGCCATGTGAGGCTCGCCGGGTGAGTCCCCTGCGAGCTTGAGCGCGAAGTAGCACTCGATCGACGTGCTCAGGTCACCCGGCGCGCCGTAGTACATCCGCCACGAGCCGTCGGGCGACTGCCTTCGGCGGATGTCCTCCGCCACGCGGGGGATGCGGTCTCCCTCGTCCGACCCCATGAAGTGCGTGAGCATGATGTACTCCGCCTCCATGGTCGGGTTGGACTCCAGCTCCCCCCACCAGTACCCGTCTTGATGCTGGGTGCGGAAGAAGTACTGCTGGGTCCTCTCCAGCGCTTCCCGGAGGCGGCCTGCAATGCCCTGGTCGAATAACTGCGACACCCGGCCCTATCCCGGCCGCCAGGCAGTCTGTACGGGAGGGGCGGTCACAGCTGCCCGGCGATTGACGGCAGGATGCCCCGCACAGCCATCTGCAGGGCGCGCGAGGCCCTGCGAGACTTTAGCGCGAGCGGCAGGAAGCTCCTGAGCGCCGAGGGATGCGATACTGCCCGGAGAGCATGCACCCACTCCCGGCCGCCTCCGTCGGCGATGATGGTCGCGATGAACGCCGGGAGGGGATAGTAGGCTTCGTCCAGCACCGCACGGATCCCGATGAGCGGGATGTCTCGCGACGCTGCCACGTCGGCTATCCAGCGCCCTTCCATGTCCACCACCAGCGCGCCGCTGCCGCTGTGTGCGCGGCGCTTGGCACGCGGCGTAAGGAGCGGCTCGTCCACGGTCAGGACAGCTCCCTCGAGAACCGAGAGGCCCGACTCGCGCAGCAGCATCGCGGCGCGGGTCGCATGGGGAGCGCCGGGTATCGCGGCGCTTGCTCCATGCAGGTAGGAATTCCCGACGACGAGCTCACCTGGATGAAGATGAGGATCGAGCGCCCCTGCGTATCCCAGGGAGACGAGCAGCCGGCATGGCGCGGCGTCGAGAAGGCCTTCGAGCTGCTCGCCCGCGCTGCGCCCAATGCCGACTATGCTCGCGCGAGTGCGGTCGTTGCCGAAGCCCAGTCCTCCCAATTCGCGCTGGGTTGGTGCAATAGTCAGTAGAGGAGCCGCGACGGCTGCGGTGCCCATGTCACTTCGATTGCCTACCGGGCTGTGCCGGCGTCTTTCCCTGCCGGTCCTGGAAGGCCTCGAAGCGCTGGGCCGATGCCGCGGCGGCATCGCGCCCGGTGAACTGCACGTCTGCGATGGTCCGGTAGGGGATGGAAATCTCGCGTCCGGTCCCGGTCTCGAAGAGCTGGGCGAACGGTTCGTCCGCGCGAGCGTTGCGATTGAAGAGGTAGCCGGTCAGGGAGCCGCCGTCATCCGTCCGGACGGTGACGTCGCCGCGGTAGTGGAAGGCCCGTTCGACCAGCTCCTCGACTCCGCAATCAGCCCCCTGGCTTGCCGAATGAGGTAGCGCGTCCATCGTTCACAGCTTGCCCGAAAGCGTAGCCGCGGCGGAGTCCCGCAGGCCTCGCCACGTCGCGAACGTCGCATGTACGGCGGAGGGCTCGTAGCCGGAGTGGACCATGCAGTCCTGGCAATTGTGGTTGCCGCTCGCCCGGCCGTACTCCTCCCAGGCCGTGTCGTCCATCAGCTCCCGGAAGGTGGCGGCATAGCCGTCCTGCAGGAGGTAGCACGGGCGCTGCCATCCAAAGATCGTATAGAGCGGGTTGCCCCACGGCGTGCATTCGTAGTCCCGCTTGCCCATGAGGAACTGGAGGAACAGGGGCGACTGGTTGAACCGCCAGCTCTTCTTCTTGCCGGCAAGGATGCGGGAGAACAGCTGCTGCGTGCGCTCCCGCTCCAGGAAGGAGTCCTGGTCCGGCGCCTTGTCGTAGTTGAACCCCGGGGACAGCATCATGCCCTCGACGTCCAGGTCCATCATGGCATCGAAGAAGTCGCGTACGCGCATCGGCTCGGCCGAGTTGAATAGCGTGGTATTGGTAGTGACCCGGAAGCCGCGCCGGACCGCTTCCCGTATCGCCTCGACGGCGATGTCGTAGACCCCATCCCTGCAGACTGAAGCGTCGTGCTCCTCGCGCAGCCCGTCCATGTGCACGCTGAAGCTGAGCCGCTTGGAGGGGGAGAACACATTCTCCTCCAGCTTTTGCTTGAGCAGCAGCGCGTTGGTGCACAGGTAGACGTACTTCTTGCGGCGCGTGAGCTCTTCGACCAGCTCGCCGATGTGGGGGTATAGCAGCGGTTCCCCGCCAGGGATGCTGACGATGGGCGCTCCGCACTCCTCCACTGCGGCGATGCACTGCTCGACGGTGAGCGCGCGCTTGAGTACGTGCGGCGGGTACTGGATCTTGCCGCAGCCCGCGCAGGCGAGGTTGCAACGGAGCAGCGGCTCCAGCATCAGCACCAGCGGGTAGCGCTCGCGCCGCGCCAGCCGCTGCTTCATCACGTGGAAGGAGACTGTAAGCGCTTGCGATACAGGCACTCCCATTGCGCCGTGCCCTCCTTACCGTCCCAATGCGACGCAGTATAGCAGAATGCCTTTCGGGGGTTGAGGGGTGACCAGCCGTGGGAAGCAGCGCGGCACAGTCGTAACGTAGAAGGATGGGGTGAGGCCTGGCACGCCCGGCAGGATTCGAACCCGCGACACTCGGTTCCGAAGACCGATGCTCTGTCCCCTGAGCTACGGGCGCGCGCTTCCCGGCTGGAGGGGCGCCAGTCTTGACCCAGCAAGGACAGGCGCCGTCGGGACGGCTTTGGTGGGGTGAGCGAAGGGATTCGAACCCTCGATCTCCAGGGCCACAACCTGGCGCCTTAACCAAACTTGGCCACGCTCACCGCGATATATCGATTCTAGCACCCGGCGAAATGGGCGGTCAACGAGAAACAGGGGTTGGGAGCGAGCGGGAAGGGGAGGGTCGGCCGTGCGGGGGAGTTCTACGCGGCTCCACCCTCGTCGGTTCGACGAGAGGTCAGGGCGTGCAGAAGGTCCTCGACCAGGACGTCCTGTTTCGTGTGGTGCCGCAGGGGTTGGGCCGGGTCCACGCTGTACAGGTTCCGGCGGCCGCTCTTGCGCCGCATGATGTACCCGCCGACCTCCAGGTCAGAGATGATCTTGTGGGTCGTGCGCTCGGTGATGCCCACGTGGTTAGCTATTTCCCGCGCGGTGTGGCTGGGATTGTGGAAGATATAGCTTAGCACCAGCCCATGGTTGGTGATAAACGTCCACTTGGGCGTCCTTTGGATCAATGCCAAGCCCCGAGGAAGATTTGACAGATTCTATCACACAGTCTGGGTTTCGTACAACGAACCGGCGGGAAACGCGGATCACCGGCACGTCTCAACCACCGTGCAGGCAAGGCTGGTCAGGCGATCCATCAGCCGGGGTGCGCGTCTAGGAGCCCGCCAGCCTGACGGCGAGGTTCACGAGGGTGCGAACGGGGACTCCCGTCGCTCCCTTGGGCTTGTAGCCTGTAGACGACTCTCCGTATGCGACACCGGCGATGTCCAGGTGCACCCACGCGGCACCATCTGCGAACTCGCCGATGATCTGCGCCCCGGTGATCGAGCCGGCATCGCGCCCGCCGGTGTTCTTGATGTCCGCCACGTCGCTCTTGTACTGCTTCTTGTACTCGTCGTCCATCGGGAACTGCCAGGCTCGCTCGCCCGCCTCTTCGGCTGCGGCCAGGACGTCGTCGACCAGCGACTGGTCGTTGCCGAATACGCCCATGCGCACCTTGCCGAGGGCCGTGAGGATCGCGCCTGTGAGGGTGGCCGTGTCGACGATGCGCTCGATGCCGAGGGAGCGCGCATACGCCATGGCGTCGGCAAGGACGAGGCGGCCCTCGGCGTCGGTGTTGTCGATCTCGATGGTCTTGCCGCTCATGGTCCTGACGATGTCGCCGGGCTTTTGGGCGTTGGCGCCCGGCATGTTCTCGGTGGCGGCTATGATGCCCGTGACGTTGATCCTGGGGCCGAGCGCCGCGATGGCGCCCATCGCGGATATGACAGCGGCTCCGCCTGACATGTCGCGCTTCATCTGCCGCATCCCAGCAGGGGGCTTGAGATCGAGGCCGCCGGAGTCGAAGGTGATGCCCTTGCCGAGCAGGCCCAGCGAGGTGGACTCGTCGCCCGGGTCGCCCTTGTACCGCATGACGATCAGCTTGGGCGGCACATCGGACCCCTGTGCGACTCCCAGGAGAGCGCCCATTCCCAGCTCTTCCATGTCGCTCCTGTCGAGCACCTCCATCTCCAGGCCGCCCGCCAGGGAGACCTCCAGCGCGTTCTCCGCCATCTGGGAAGGCGTCATCTCGTTGGCCGGCTCGTTCACCATGTCCCTGCAGCGGTTTACCGCCGCGGCAATCGTCGCACCGGTGTCGAGACCTGCCTGGATGTCCGGGACCTTGGCGGCGTCGAGCTCCACCACCCGGAATGTCTCTATCTCGCCCTTGTCCTGTCCGCCGGACATGTACTTGTCGAACTTGTAGAGGCCGAGCAGCGCGCCCTCGGCCAATGCCTGGGCGGCGGCTCGCGGATCCAGGCCGCCGATGCCCGCGCCGTGAACGATGGTTGCCGCATCCTTGACTCCGATCTTTCGCAGGCGGGTGCAGACTGTCCCGGAGACGCGCCTGACGCGGTCGGCGTCGAACGCCTTGGGCTTTCCCAGCCCCGCAACGACGACCCTGGCCGCGGGCATCCTGCCCAGGGTGTGGATGACGGTGGTCTCGCCCAATTCGCCCTTGATCTCGCCGTCGGCTATCAGCGAAGTGATGGCGCCGCCAAGGGCCTTGTCGACCGCGCCGGTCGCGCCGCCGGGCTGAGTAACACCCTCGAACAGGTTTACGACGATGGCGCCGGCCTCTACGTCGGCGATGCTATTCGATTCGACCTTGACTTCCATGTATGTCCTCCGATAGTACGAGCGGCAAGGCGTGCCACTCGAGGCTGTTCCACCGTCCAATGATATAGCAGAGGTCGTGCCTGCCGCATCAGGCGCGCTGGATGCCTCGGAGCGACGCGGTCCAGGGCAGGCCCGCCCTCGCCGGGGGGCCCGCAGTCCGTGGGCAGGGGACTGGATACTGGCGGTATGACGGGTTGGCCTGCGGGCGCATCCCATGTACTCTATACCCTAGACTTGCCCCTTTGGAGGACGAGATGACGCGGAGCAACGTGAGCGACCGGGAGCAGCGGATACTCGACATGGCCGGGAGCCTCCTCCCGGGCGGAAGCAACGGCAACACGGTCACCACGGACACGATCATTGCCAGGGGACAGGGCCCGCGCGTCTGGGACTTGAGCGGCAATGAGTACGTGGACTATGCGCTGGGCTCCGGGCCGATGCTGATTGGGCATGCTCATCCCGAAGTCGTCGCCGCCGTACAGGAGCGGGTGTCGCAGGGGACGACATTCTTCGCCCTCAACGAGAGCGCCGTGCTCCTTGCCGAGGAGGTAGTCCGCGCCGTGCCGTGTGCGGAGAAGGTCCGCTTCGCCAGCACTGGGACCGAGGCGACCTTCTTTGCGATGAGGGCTGCGCGGGCGTATCGCGGCAGGGACAGGATCCTTAAGTTCGAAGGCGGCTTCCACGGCATGAACGACTACGGCCTGATGAGCATGCAGCCGGCGGACCCGCAGGCCTTCCCCGCCCCGGCGCCGGACGCAATGGGGATACCCGCTTCGATCGAGAGCGACGTGCTGGTCGCCCCGTTCAACGACATCGAGACGACGTCGGCGATCATCGAGCGGCACCATGACGAGCTCGCCGGGGTCATCGTCGAGCCCCTTCAGCGGATCATTCCGCCCAAGCCCGGCTTCCTGCAGGGGCTCCGCGACGTGACGAGCCAGTACGGGGTCCCGTTGATATTCGACGAGGTGGTGACGGGGTTTAGGTTCGCGTACGGCGGAGCGCAGGAGTACTACGGTGTGGTCCCGGACCTGTGCGCCCTCGGCAAGACAGTCGCGGGCGGCTTTCCCCTGTCAGCCATCGCCGGTCGAGCGGACATCATGGACTACTTTGCGCCCGGGGCTCACGGCGACAAGTTCGTGATGCAGGAGGGTACGCTGAACGGCAACCCGGTGGCGGCGGTTGCCGGCCTGGCCACGCTCCGTGTGCTTCGTGAGGAGGGCACGTACGAGCGGCTCTTCGCCACGGGCACGAGGCTCATGGAATCTCTCAGGGACCTGCTATACCAGGCGGAGATGCCGGCGCAGGTCGTGGGGGAACCTCCCATGTTCGACGTGATGTTCACCGACCACGAGGTCGGAGACTACAGGGACACGCTGGACCGGGACCAGGCCAAGCTCCTGCGCTTCAATGAGCTGCTCCGGAGCAGGGGGATCTTCAGGAACAACTCGAAGTACTACGTCTCCACTGTCCACGGGGAAGCCGAGGTGGAGCAGACCGTGTCGGCCTGGCGCTCGGCCCTGGAAGAGCTGTAGGTCTTCCCCCACGCGGCCCCGACCATACGCCCCACGCAGGTGTGGTCCGGTACGGTCCAGCGGCGTTGAATTGCGCCCTCAGAGAGCATTTCCCGGGGACTGCTCCGGCCTCTTCGATTGAATAAATTCTAAGAAAAGGTATCGGACTTTGGCTTGACAGCGTTCGGCCTGTCTCGCGTAATATCCGTAGGGTCGGGAGGCAGGCAGCGGTGAAGTTCGGCAGCGTATCGGTAAACGTCATAAGCGACGGCACGATCCTCCAGGATGGCGGGGCGGTGTTCGGTCCTGTGCCTAAGGTGCAGTGGGAGCAGCGGCTCAAGCCCGATCGCAAGAACCGGATCCGCATGGGGCTGAACTGCATGCTGGTTCAGTCGCCCGACCAGAACGTGCTGATAGACACCGGGGCGGGCGCCAAGCGAGCCGACCGGATGAGAGAGGCGCACGGACTCAACGGCAACAAGCTGCTGAAAGAGCTGCGAAAGCTGGGGCTCACAGCGCGGGAGATCGACACGGTAATCCTGACGCAGCTGCACTTCGAGAGTGCGGGGGGCAGCACGAAGCTCGACAGGTCCGGCCGGGCAGTGCCGACGTTCCCCAATGCGGAGTATGTCGTCCAGAAGGCAAGCTGGGAAGAGGCGAAGGACCCCAACGAACGCAGCCAGGCGTCCTACTATTCGCAGGACTTCATCCCACTCGAAGAGGCCGGGGTGCTCAGGCTCCTGGACGGCGACAGCGAGGTGGCCCCGGGCATCCGGACTCACGTGACCAATGCTCACTCCAGGGGCCACCAGATCGTGTTCGTGGAGACGGGCAGCGAGCGGATCGCCTTCGCAGGAGACCTCATACCCACCCCGTACCATCTCCCCCTGGTCAGTATCTCAGCCTACGATCATTCACCCGGAGATACGCTCGAGGCCAAGCGGGCACTGTTGAACATGGCAGTGGACGAGGGGCTGCTGCTCGTATTCGGGCACTCCCAGGAGCCGAAGTCCGGCTACCTGCAGCAACGCAATGGCAAGTCCCACTTCTCCGTCAAGGACCTGTAGGCCTTACGGGCGGGCGGGGAAGCTCTAGCCTTCCCCCGCGCGGCATTCGGCAAGGCTTCCGTACACGGTCTCGCCGTCTATGCGCTCGAGCCGTACGGGCGTGATCCGATTGTGCAGCGAGGCACTGCTTGGAGCCGCAACCCGGATATAGTTGTCGGTGAGGCCGTGCCAGACCCGTGCTCCGTCCCCGCCGGAGCGCTCCTCCCACAAGACCGGCCTGGTCGACCCCAGCATGGCGCTCCTGAACGCCGCCGACTGCTTCCCTGCGAGCTCCAGCAGCCGCTCCATACGGGCGGACTTCACCGCCGGGCCAACCTTGTCATCGAAATGGGCCGCGCTCGTCCCTGGCCGAACCGAATAGGGGAAGGCGTGCATGCCGGCGAATTCGGCCTGTTCACACAGCGCGTACGTGACCTCGAAGTCGTCATCCGTCTCGCCCGGGAAGCCCACGATCACGTCCGCCGTTATCGACGCGCCCGGCACGGATGCCTTGATCCCGTCGACCGCATCGAGGTAGCGCTGCCCCGTGTAACGCCTTCTCATCCGGGCAAGCACCGCGTCGCTCCCGCTCTGCAGGGGCAGGTGGAAATGAGGGCACAGGCGCGGGTCCGCCCAGAGCTCCAGGAGCCCCGGGCCTATCTCCTGGGGTTGCAGGGAGGACACGCGCAGCCTCGAGATGCTCGTCTCCGCCAGCACCCTCGCTATGAGCCCCTGCAGGTCGATCCCGTCGAGGTCGAACCCGTACGAACCCAGCTGCGTCCCCGTCAGCACCGCCTCCCTGTATCCGGCGGCAGCGTGCTCCTCGATGCGAGCAATGATGTCGCCGGGGGGAATGCTCCGCTCCCGGCCCCGCACCCTGGGCACGATGCAGTATGCGCAGACCTGGTCGCAACCCTCCTGGATCTTGACCATGACGCGGGTGCGCAGGGCCCCTGGGGACGCCGTGCCTTCGTCGGTGCCCTCAGAACAGGGGACGGCACGGTCGCGCCTCCAGGCGACCACTCTCTCCACCAGGTCCAGCTTGCCCCGGTTGCCGATCACGATGTCCACTTCGGCCAGTGCGTCGAGCGCGGCGGAGTCGCGTTCGGCATAGCAGCCCGTCGCAACAACGGTCGCCCTCGGGTTGAGTCGCCGGGCCGACCTCAGGGCCTGCCGCGCCTTGCGGTCGGCAACGTGTGTGACCGTGCAGGTGTTTACAACGTAGACGTCCGCGCCCTCTCCCGGGCCAACTACCCGGAAGCCGTGGCGGAGGAAGTCCGCCGCGAGGCCGGTCGAGTCTGCCTGGTTGAGCTTGCAGCCGTGGGTCTCGATTACGGCCGTAGGCGCATCGAGCTGCTTTTGTTGCACTGGCGGTCCACCCATACACTGAGAGCCACACCATTGTAGGCGCGACCGAAATCGCCGGTCAAAGTGAAGCACGGCCCCCGAAGTCAACCGGGAGGCCGTGCTCTTGCTTTGCGCCGGGGGCTGACCCCTAAGGCTAGTTGCGGATGTTGTCTATGCCGTCGGCGAAGTAGTAGAGCTCGCCGTACCAGCCCACCACGTCGGCGACGTGGGTCTCGGGCGCGTTCAGGAAGTTGTTCCTGTTGATGATCGTGCCGCGCCAGAAGCCCGAGTGGGCGATCAGGATGTTGTAGTACTTCTCCTCGGCGTGCAGGCGGAAGACCTCCTTGCCGATCTCGACCCTGTCAGGGGAGAGCCGCTCGAAGCCCTTGCCCTTGTGCCAGTTCTGGTTCAGCCAGTCGATGGTGCCCGTCGGGTCGGCCGGATAGGTGTGGTCTGGCGCCGTGGGCTTCCAGTCCGGGCTCTGCTCGCAGTCGCAGCGGGGCTGGTAGCCGCCTTCCATGGGGACTGCCCCGTTTGGCCCGCGCTTCATGCTGCGCGGCAGATCGCCAATGTCGGGCACGAACGCCGGGCCTGCCCCGGTCGCGCAGCACCGCGTCCAGCTGGAGAACCATGGATTCGCTCCGTAGTTGCCGACGACTCGCAGAGTCGATATAGCCTCCTTGCCGGGATACGTCAGAGTCCACGGGGCGTTCATCGGCTTGGCGGGCATATCGATTCCAACCTGCGCAAAGTAGTCGACCATCAGCTCGGCCGCCTTGTCGCCGTTGTTCAGTTCCGCGAGGTTCAGGAAACTCAGTCTCTCGCCGGATCCGTCAGACCTGAGCCTGAACCCCTCGGCGTCCCTTTCGGTCAACCCCAGGCCGTCCAGGATCTCGTTGGCCTTGTCCGGGTCGTACTCCGTGTTGTGGAAGGCCGCGTCGTCTCCAGGGTAGTAGGGGGTGCTGGGATGCGGCACCCAGTTCTTCTCGACGCCAAGGCCCAGGAAGACCGTGTCGTTGATGGAGTTGCGGTCCATCGCCAGCGACAGGGCGTTGCGGAAGTCTATGCTCCTCATCCACTTGCCGGTCTCGGGGTCCTGGTTGCACGTCTGGCAGATGATCATGCCCATGTCGCCCGGTCCGGGCAGCGGCCAGAGCTTGATGTTGAAGTCGCCTCGCCCCATGTTGCTCCGGTAGAGGGGCAGCTCTTCGAGCCGGAAGTCGCGCCCGTGCAGGTCGGTCTCGCCCGCCATGCTGCGGAAGACGCCGACCTCCCGGCTCTCGACCCTCAGCGAGTCGACGCCGTCCAGGTAGGGCAGCTGGTTGCCTTCCGGGTCGACCTCGAAGAAGAAGGGGTTGGTGCGCCAGGTGGACAGGGTGTCCGACTGGGACGTAAGCACGAAGGGGCCCATTACCGGCATTTCTACGTGTGTGCCGTGATTGTTCACCACGCCCCAGAGCCTGAGCCAGTCCCCGGCTTCATACTCCTGGATTATCGCCTTCAACTTGTCTGCGTCCGCGTGGTCCTCGTGGAACTGCTTCATGTAGTGCGCCGGTGCATAGAAGCAGAAGTAGAAGGAAGTGCAGCGGGACCCAGGCCTGACCTCACCCTCCATCAGGGTGAAATCGGGTGTGTCCCACGTCAGCGTCCACTTGTCGTCGTCGATGATGGCGAACTTGATGATTTCCCCGGTCACCGAGTCGATCCACTGGGTCTGCGGGGTCTCGTGAAGGGTCTTGTTCAGGTTCACGTCCTCCCAGGCGAAGCGGATGTCCTCCATGGTCATGGGCGTGCCGTCGGACCAGTTAAGGCCCTTGCGGTTGCGGAACGTGTAGACCCTGCCGTCGTCGCTGATCTCGTAGAAGCCAACGTGGGGAAGGTGCTCGATCTCGTTGGCATTCTTCTTGTCCCAGTACATCCTGTTGCTGGGACCGCCGCCGGTGGAGGTGATGCGCTGCCGGCCGCCATACTCCCCGATGCCGTCGGGTCCCTGGACGACCTTGATCTCTTCAGGCAGCCTCTCTTCGACCGGAGGAAGCTGTCCCGCCTTCACCATCTCGGCGAAGAGCGGGTTCTCACTGAATTCCGTGGGCCTCGGGCCCCTGTACACGAAGTCCCAGTAGACGCCGGGCTGCTGCGGTGGGGCGACGTACTTGAACGCCTCCGCCGGCTTCTCCATGACAACGGGCTGCGAGGGAGCCTTCACCTCGACGGTAGGCTGGGCGACGGCGGCCTGCCCGGCCATGTTGTCGGGCGCCTTCGTCGGCTCCACCTTTGCGACAGGCGCAGCCGTGGGCGCGGTGGTGACGGAGGTGGACGGGGCAGTGGTAGTGGACTCCGTGGTCTCAGAGGTTGCCTCGTCGGCGCCTCCGCACGCCAGCACGGTCGTCATCGCTCCCAAGACTACGAGAAGGAGCAAGGTTCGGCTTGCGAATTTCGTAATAGACATTCCTGCCCTCCCGAGATTGCGGTCTACGCCGCAGTGTAGGGGTCTTGTAGCATAATACGGCAATCAAAGTCAAACGCATGGCATGAAGCCGGCTACGTGGCCGGCCATGCTGATTGACACTGACGTTCGGCCTCGCCTAGAATCCCGGCAACCTACACCCGGACCCTCAGCTTTGAATTCCCCACTCCCCGCATGACCTCGAGTGGCCCGACTGGCGCGACCGGCGGGCCGGGTGGGCCGTGGCAGCCCAGACCCGGTGACAGGATAGTCCGCCATCCCCGCGCGGGGCAGATCATGCCCCAGAGGATGGCAATTCCGAGAATGAGGTCGCCCTCCCAGGCGCTGGTCTCGCCCCTGGTGCTCACGTACGTGTTCTCGGGCCTGGTGGGCGTCTCTACCCTGTTGCTGCTTTTGCCGTTCATGCGTCAGGGCCCGGGCTCGGCCTCGTTGATGGACGCATTCTTCACCGCGGTGTCCGCTCTTACACTGACGGGCCTGTCGATACACGACACAGCCTCCTACTGGACCCGTGCGGGCCAGTTCTCCATCCTGGGCATGATGTTCGTTGGCGGCCTGAGCTTCATGATCCTGGTGGCGTTCCTGTCGGTTGCGGCCGGCCAGCGCCTCACATTGCCCAGCCGGATACTGGACCGTGGCAGGTTGCAGATCGACCGTTGGGAGGGGCTCACCAGGCTGGCGACGAGGCTGTCGGCAGTAGTGATTGGCATACAGCTGGCCGGCTTCGCGGCGCTGCTGGCGCGACTGCTCGGCACGCTGCCGCCTGGAGAGGCTGTAATGCAGGCCGCCTTTCACTCGGTCTCGAGCTTCAACAACGCCGGTTTCGCAGTTGTTCCGGAGGGCAGCAGCCTCTCCGCGTACCAGACGGACGTTGCGGTGCTGGGCGTTTCCGCCGTGCTGGTGTTCCTCGGTGCGATCAGCTACTGGGTGATGGTCGACGTCGCACTGAGACGCCGGTTCTCCCGTCTCATGCTCAACTCGAAGCTGGTAATCGTCTGCACGTTGATTCTGATCGTGGGCGGGGCAGCGGCCTTCCTGCTTTCGGAGCAATCGAACCAGGCGACGATAGGCGGGCTTGGGGTTGGAGGCAAGCTGCTGGTCTCGGTCTTCGAGTCCATAAGCGGCCGGACGGCCGGATTTTCGACTGTTGGCTGGGGAGATGGGGCGGTCGCGCAGCATACGAAGTACCTCTTTGCCGGCCTGATGCTGGTCGGCGGAGCCTCCGGGTCCGTGGCCGGGGGGATGAAGGTGAACGCACTGGCCATTGGTACTGCGGCGGTGCTGTCTACCCTGAGAGGGTACCGGGAGGCGACCGCCTTTGGCCGCCGCATCGGGCACCACCAGGTCCAGCGCGCGATGACGATCGGCGCGACCGCGATAGTGACGGTGCTCGTTGTCGCACTCTCGCTTGTCCTGACCGAGGGCGAAGCGACGTTCATCGACATTCTCTTCGAGTCGGTCTCCGCGCTGGGGACTGCCGGTCTGAGCTCAGGCCTGACGGGGGCAGCGTCCACCTGGGGAGGGCTGATCCTGATTGCCGCAATGTTCCTGGGCAGGGTGGGTCCTTTCACCCTCGACATCTACATGTTTCGGCGGGGGGAGAGGTCGCCCTACAACTACGCCATGGAGCGCGTCACCATAGGCTAGCCCTGGCGGTCTTGGAGTTGCGGGGTGCGGTAGAAGTCCATCCCGGATTTCTTGTATAATCCCGGCAAAGGGTATGGCCAAGAAACAGGTCGTTGTGATCGGTCTGGGCAGGTTCGGCGCCGGTGTCGCGACGTCGCTCTACAACCTTGGGCACGATGTCCTTGCCATAGACTCGAACACTGACAGAATCCAGGGAATGATGGGGGAGGTCACGTATTCGGTGGCAGGCAACGCCACCGATGATAACGTGCTGCGGGAGTTGGGTGTGCCCGACTACGACGCCGCGGTCGTCGCGATCGGCTCCGATATCCCAGCCAGCATCATGGCCTGCGTGCTGCTCAAGACGATGGGGATCACCTACATAGTCGCCCGCGCCAACAACGATCTTCACGGGATCACACTGGAGCGCATTGGCGTAGACAAGGTGATCCAGCCCGAGTCTGAAGGCGGCACAAGGCTTGCACACAATCTGTTCAACCCGAATCTGCAGGAATACCTCGAGATGGCGCCCAACTTCGGGCTGAGCCGGATGAGGGTCCCGGATGAGTTCGTCGACAGGACGCTCAGTGAGCTCGGATTCTCCGGCCCGCGAGACAAGTATGGGCTTGCGGTGCTGGCGGTACGGCGTGGACGCGAGGTTACGTTGAACCCCGATACCGAGGAGACGCTCAGGCGAGACGACGTGTTGATCCTCGCCGGACGGGACGAGCTTCTCGAAGAGCTGCCATCGTAGGGAACGGACTCCTTGGCATCGCGCAAGCTCAAGAACGGAAAATTCTCTTCAGTGCTGGTGCCCGTGGAAGGGGGCTCTTCGGACCAGGCCGCGGTCGAGCTGGCCTGCAACCTTGCATCGGTATGGAAGGGCACCGTCTACGTCATGCACATCATCGAGGTGGACCGCAGCCTGCCCCTGGACGCCGAGGTGTCCGAGGCCACGCAGAGGGCCGAGGAGGTCCTGACAGCCATGGAGGACGTGGCCAAGCCGCACCGGTGCAAGGTCCAGGCGGAGATGCTGCAGTCCCGCAGGGCCGGCCCCGCCATCGTCCAGGCCAGCGCGGAGAGACAGGTTGACGCTATCGTGGTCGGAGCCGACTACGCTACCAGCTACGGCTCGTTTTCCCTCGGGCCAACCGTGCCGTACATCCTCGAGAATGCCCCGTGCAAGGTCATCCTCTGGCGAAACGGTACGGCGCCCTCGGGAGCTGCCGCTTAGGGCGGTGCGGCGCTAGCGCCCGCCTATGGCCGGTCCCATGCTTCAGCACACCCGAGTCGGGCCCAAGCGCGTCGTAATCGCAGGATGCACCACTGTTGGCGCGTCTGTGGCCGTCACCCTGTCGGACAAGGGGCATTCCGTCCACGTGCTGGACGGGGCTATGGAGTCCTTCGAGAGGCTGCCGGAATCCAAGCGGGAATCGGGCGCCATCGTGCCCGTCATCGGCGACTGGACCCTTCAGAGGGACCTGCTGAAAGTCTCGATACGAGACGCTGACGTGTTCATGG
Organism: Dehalococcoidia bacterium; assembly: GCA_965116315.1. Classification (GTDB taxonomy): domain Bacteria; phylum Chloroflexota; class Dehalococcoidia; order Lucifugimonadales; family CAJWER01. The sequence goes on along the minus strand of OZ220672.1, from coordinate 1,344,370 downwards.
CCCTCTCGGCGTCGGATACGAGAAACGCCCTTGCATCCGAAATCGCCCACAACATATTCCAGGTACCCACGGTTGTGAGCAGGATAGACGACCCTTCGATACAGGCAACCTACAATGAGATCGGCATCACCGCGATTGGGTCCGCCCAGGTCATCGCCAACATGGCCGTCGAAGCCGTGTTAGGGTAGGCCGGCATGCACGTGGTGATAGTCGGAGCCGGAGCAGTTGGGTCCAAGCTCGCATGGCTCCTGCTGTCGAACGGGCACGAGGTCGCCGTGATAGAACGGGAACGGGAGCGCTGCAAGAGGCTGGAAGAGACCCTGGGCAGCGTTGCCGTGACAGGAGACGGGACGAGCGCCGTCGCACTGACGGAGGCCGGGATCACCAGGGCAGACCTGTTGGTGGCTACCACCAGCAAGGACGACGTGAACCTGGTGATCTGCCGCCTGGCCAAGGTCAGGTTCAATGTTCCCCGTACCACTTCTCTTGTCAGCGATCCAGAGCTATGCGACCTGTTCGGGCTCGCAGGGGTGGACATCGTGGTGGACTCGACGGACCTTCTCGTGGAGGACCTGCACAGAAGCGCATTGCCGCAGGGCTTCGTGCGTCTCCTGCCCGTGCCTGGGCCGGGGGCCCGCTCTCTCCTCAGGTTCACCGTCCCTGCCAACTCCCCGGCAGCCGAGAGGCGGTTGAGGGAGCTCGCCGTTCCCAGCAGTGTGGTGGTGTCTCTCGTAGTCTCTCTCGACGGCGCTGCAGTCGTCCCGACTGGGGATACGACGATCCGGGCGGGAGATGAGGTGATTGCCGTTGCGACCGACGAGGACAGAGAGGCCCTCAGCCGCATTCTCCTGAGGGTAGACGAGTGAACCGGCCCAGGCGTCTCGGTTACCTGGGTCCGGCCGGCACCAATACCGAGCTGGCCTGCCTGGCATACGACCGCGGCGCAGCCAGGATTCCCTACCCATCCATTCCCGACGTGGGCGCCGCCGTGGAGTCCATGAGCGTGGATGAGGGTGTCGTGCCAATCGAGAACAGTGTCGGGGGCTCGGTGAGCGTCACGCTGGACCTGCTGATTCACGGCTCCGGGTTGGCGATTCGCAACGAGCTCGTCTCACCCATCACCCACTCTCTGCTCGGGCGAGAAGGGACCAGACTCGGCGATGTAAGGGTCATATACTCTCATCCCCAGGCCCTGGAGCAGTGCAGGGTGTACATAGCCGCAAACCTGCCCAACGCGGAACCGGTGGCCTCCCTGAGCACCTCGGCGGCGGTGGAGGAGATGCTTGCGGCGGACCTTCCATCGGCCGCCATTGCCACCGAGCACGCAGGAAGACTCTACGGGGCTCACGTGCTGGAACGGGGCATAGAGGACTTCCCGAACAACATGACGCGGTTCGTGGTGCTGGCGGCCACCGACCATGAGCAGACCGGGGATGACAAGACCTCGGTCTGTTTCTCGTTCGACGACGATGCCCCCGGCATCCTGTACTCGGTGCTCGGGGAATTCTCCACCAGGGGCATAAACCTTGCCAAGATAGAGTCCCGGCCGACGCGGGAGGCCCTGGGCCGCTACATCTTCCTGGTGGACCTGGAAGGGCACAGGGATGACGCTCTCGTCGCGGACACATTGCGCGAGGTCGAGCGCCAGACTTCGACCCTCAAGGTCTTCGGCTCCTACCCCCGGTACGTGATGCCAGCATCCGAGGGGTAGGGGTGGAAAAGGAAGAGGAGAGGCTGCAAAGCGCCTCTCCTCTTACGGTCCTACAGGGTCACCCCTTTGTTCCTACAGGGTCACCCCTTTGTAAGGGGACGGTGCCGGCGGTCGATTCAGGCCTTCTCGCTGGCATTGACCGCTGAGTCGGCGCCGTCCACGGAGTCGGCCTTGCGGCCAGGCACGTGGGAAGCGACCGCCTCGGTCACGGGAGCGACACGCTCTCGCACCGTCTCGACGGCGGGACCGACTCGGTCCTTGACGCTATCAACCGCGGGATTGACGTGTTCGCGGACCGAATCCACGGTCGGCCCCACATTCTCCCGCATCCGGGCTGCCATCTCCTCGGCCCTCTCGCGCAGGGCTTCGCTCTGGTCCAGCAGCTGCGCCCTCGTCTCCGAACCGGCCCTCGGCGCAACCAGGATACCCACGACTGCCCCGACGAGCCCGCCCAGCAAGAACCCCGTTACGAACGATCCACCATGGTCTCCATTTGCCATCAGTCTTCCTCCTTTCGATCCTTGGATTTCCTCCCTGCAAAAAAGGCAGCAGCCTTGCCCAACCCGAAGGCTACGCCTGAGCCCGCAGTAGCAGGCCCAACGATCCTCTCCGAGACCGTTTCCACGATCTCATCCACACTGGCGGCAGTACGCTTCGCCGACTCCAGGACCGCCGAGAGTTTCCGGTACATGCCCACGAGCAGGAAGAGGGACACCAGGAAAATCAGTATGAGAAGGATGTCCCTGACTATGCCCGTTATGTCGGCGAATTCTCCCAGTGACAAGGCTGCGATTGCGTCCTTTCGCAAAGCTACTGTGAGTCCATGCTAGCATAGGCAAAATGGGCAAGGCAATTGAATTTGCTTCACGAAAGAGAGTGCTTTGTGGGCGTCGAATGCGGCCATCTGGGCCGTCCCTCCGCACCGCTAGTCGAGGGGCCGGAGGCCACGCGCCTGGGTCCCGGGCTCTACTCCTCCACTACGAAGTGGAAGGCGAAAGCACAGGCGACTATGAACACCCCGTCGTAGGCGGCGAGCAGGGGAAGCCACCTGAGAACCTCGCCGGAGCCTCCGCCGCTGAGGGCAGCCGCGGATGCCTCGACGGCCCCGATGACGACCGGCACGACGGCGGGCAGGAAGAGCAGGGGCAGCATGACCTCGCGGGCCCTGGTGTTGACGGCCATGGCCGCGAAGAGCGTGCCGACAGCGGCTATCCCCAGCGTCGCAAGCACGGCGACCAGGACCAGCTCCGCCTTGAGCACGGGGACGTCGAGAATCACTGCGAACACTGGGAACACGAGGACCTCAACCACGATCATAAAGAGGAACGACGCCAGCATCTTTCCTAGGTAGATGGCGTCGCGGGGCACGGGCGCCAGCAGCAGGCCCCGCAGGTTGCCGCCGTCCCGCTCCAGCGCGAATGACCTGGTGAGCCCGAGGACTCCTCCGAAGATGAAGGCAGTCCACAACACGCCGGGCGCGACTCGCTCCACCATCTGCGGCGTGGGCTCTACGGCGAAGCTGAATATGACGATGACGAGGAGCGAGAAGACAAAGACCGAGACCACGAAGTCCTTTGTCCTGAGCTCGAGCATCACGTCTTTGCGTACGATCGCCCAGATTGCGGCCAGGTATGGCTTCAATGCAACCCCTTGACGTGATCGCCGTATGCTTCCCTGGCCGCCGTGGGGTCGCCGCCCGCCAGGACGCGTGAAACCCGGCCCGCTTCAATGATTGCAATGCGGTCGGCCCGCTCGGCGGCCCAGTCGAGGTCGTGCGTCGTGAAGAGCAGCGCCCCGCCGGTCGACGTGCGATCGGCCAGCACGTCCTCCAGGATGGCCATGGCCCGTCCGTCCAGGCCGCTCTCGGGCTCGTCCATCAGGAGCACTCGCGGTTCGTGGAGCAGCGCCCTGGCTATGGAGAAGCGCTTGCGGAGGCCGTGGGACAGGGAGCCGACGCGCTGGTGGAGCCTGGAGTGGACTCCCAGCCGCTCAGCCACCGCTTCGATGCGCTCACCGACCCGGTCCACCTGGAACATGCGCCCGGCAAAATCCAGGTTCTCCCAGCCGGTCAGGTCGTCGTAGAGCATGGGCTCGTGGGTCATGACTCCGACCGTCCGGCGCACGCCCTCGCCGGACCGGGCAGGGTCGAGCCCTGCAATGCTGACGTGTCCCGAGTCGGCCCTGGAGAGCCCGGCCAGGAGCCTGATGAGGGTCGACTTCCCGGAGCCGTTGGGGCCAAGCACGGCGACGGCCTCGCCCCAGTCGACCGCCAGGTCGAGGCCGCGAAGGACCTCGTTCCTGCCGAAGGACTTCGAGACGCCGCGCGCCTCCACGGCATGGTGGGTTGGGTTCTGGCTGCGGGAGTTGCTCTGGATGGGGTCTGGGTCCTGGCCGTAGCTTCTCATGGGCGGTCTGCCACTGTAGTATAGACGGACGAGCAGGGGCAATCAGGAGCGGGTTTGAGATGGCCAAGATAGAAGCGCTGCAGGCCAGGTATGAGCAGATGGACCGGCGGATGGAGACGCGGCCTGAAGCGAGTATCGACGCCGCCTGCCTGCTGGCGTTCGATTACGAGTACGAGGGGAGCGACGCAGAGGTCGTCATCGACAGCACCGAGTTCACCGCGGTCTGCCCGTGGACGGGCCTGCCGGACTTCGGCACGCTCACAATCAGCTACGTCCCTGGGCGCACCTGCCTGGAGCTGAAGTCACTGAAGTACTACCTGCTCTCGTACACCGGCGTGGGGATCGTGCAGGAGCATGCGGCGAACCGGATACTCGAGGACCTTGTCGCCGCCTGCGCGCCGAAACGGATGACGGTGACGCTGGACTACAACGTCAGGGGCGGCCTCCATACTGCGGTCAAGGCCCGCTACGACGGGGGCACGGCGAAGGGCTAGAAGAGCTCCTCGACCCTCAGCGCCAGAAGCTCGCTCCCGGTGCCGAAGGCCCAGTAGTACACCAGGTATAGCCCGGCTCCGACCATCGCCAGATTGCCGATGGGTTCGATGTACGGGAAGACGGCCCTGAATCCCCTCTGCACCAGGTCCTTGAACAGGACCACACCGAGGGTTGCGCCGACCAGTATTGCGCCCATCCCCAGTCCGTAGCTGACGGAGCCGATGATCGGCTCGATGATCGTGCCGGCGCTTAGCGACTGGCCGGCAACGAAGCCGATGGCGGCGAGGAATATGGGGAGCGCGCAGCTCAACGACGCTATCGCATATGCAATGCCGAACAGGAAGACGTGGCGGAGTCCCTTGCCCTGGCCGAGGTTGACCCGGCTGGCGGCCATGATCCCGAGCTTGCGCTTGGACAGGAGCAGGTAGAGCCCGGCCCCGGCGATGATGATTCCCACTCCGAGCCCGGCGAACGGGAGGAACTTGCCTACCACCCTGCCGCCAGCGGCGAGGACCAGCCCTACGGAACCGAAGACCACCACGAATCCCGCAGTGGCCGCCAGCCCCAGGAGTATGCCCCGCGCGCTCGAAGTGAGCGTGTTCTGCTGCTCATCCTTGAACGTGTCCAGCTGGTAGCCGACGTATGCCGGGAACATCGCGGCCCCGCATGGATTGAAGGCTGCCGCCATTCCGGCGAAGAAAGCGAAGGCTAGCGGTACGTCTATCTCGAACATCTTGCCACCCCTGGGCCAGTTTCTTGAGGGAATGGAGTGCCGGGCTGTGCCGGGCGGACGTCCCCAATACCCATTAGATGCCCGGCGTCCCTAATCCGTTGCTGGCGGCAGACAGCCCCGATGATGCCCGGAGCCTTACTCGGGGATCGTGGGCGGAGGAATCGGAACGTAGCCGCCCGACGTGTCCGCCTGCAGCCTGCCGCCCGTCCCGTCCCTGTAGAACGAGCCATCCGAGGCTGCAAGATCCTTCACCCACCCGGGAATGTCCAGCCCGTCCGCCTCCATGCGGGGCAGGGAGCCGGTCAGCCCGATGGCGTCCCACGTCTCGAACGGCCCAAGCTCCCAAGCGTAGCCCCAGCGCATCGCCCGGTCTATGGAGATGATGTCGTCGGCTACCTCGCCGAGCTTGCTCGCCGAGTACGCCATCATCTGCGACAGGATGCGCCAGACGAACCGCCCCGCGTCGCTGTCCGACGTTGCGAGGGCCGCCAATCGGGTGCGAGGGTCGTCCGTTGACTCGCCGCCATCCGATGCCGGAGCCTTGCGGCCCGATCGCGGCCCGTACTCGAGGGTCCCGGGGTCCATGACCAGTATCTCGCGCCCGCTCTCCGTCTCGACCCGGCGGTAGAAGCCCTGGCCGGCCTTCTGGCCCGTCCAGCCCCGCGCGACCATCTCGCGCATGTAGCCGGGCACCGCGAGTATTCGCCGCTCGTCCGGGTCCGCAGCGGCCGCGTGGGAGTTGTCGGCGACCGCGGTGAAGACGTCGATGCCGACCACGTCCAGGGTGCGGAAGGTGGCGCTCACGGGCCTGCCCATTGCAGGGCCCGTGATGGCGTCCACGTCGTCGAAGCCCCAGCCGAACTCGTTGGCGGCGTGGACGATTGCCATGAGCGCGTAGACCCCAACAGTGTTGGCGATGAAATTGGGCACGTCGTGCGCCGGCACGACGCCGCGTTGCAGCACGTTGGCGGAGATGTGGTACACGGTCGACGCAACGGCGGGGTCGGTGTCCGGCGTCGAGATCAGCTCCAGCAGGGGAAGGTACCGCGGCGGGTTGCAGAAGTGGGCGCCCAGGAACCGGGGTCGCAGGCCCTCCGGAAGCGCCTCGGCTATGGACGACACGGGGATCCCCGACGTGTTCGTGCTGATGACCGCGCCGGGGTTGACGTGCTGGGCGGCGCGGGACCAGATCGCCCGCTTGATCTCCAGGTCCTCGGAGACAGCCTCGATCACCAGGTCCACGCCCGACAGGCGGCCCAGGTCGTCGTCGAAGTTGCCAGGGGTGATCAGCTCCAGCACGCTCGGATCGCTGACAGGCGCGGGCCTCAGCGTCCTCAGCCGGTCGATGGCCGCCTGGGCCAGCCGGTCAGGCTCGCCTTCGGTCCTGAGGTCGAGCAGGTCGCAGGGGATGCCCCGGTCGGCCAGGAGGCCCGCGATCTGGGAGCCCATGGTGCCGGCGCCCAGGACGGCAACTCTGTCGACCATCTAGTCGCGCCAGTGCTCGGGGAGTATGGGCGCGTCGAAGCCGAGTTGGTCGGCAACCCAGTGCTCGACGAACATGCCGTCCTTGTAGTTCGACTGCTGCGACTCGTACACGTCCGGGTCGTCCGGCAGTGCGTCCAGCAGAGGAGCGAGGCCCTCCCTGTCGAGGAAGCCGCCCGACGGGGCCGTCTGCACCAGCGTCCGGGCCGTCACGCGCGGCGCGAACCAGCGCGGGTCGAAATATGACAGGGTCTCGGCGACCGCTGCCTCCGAGCCGGGGTCATGCCTCAGGTGGTCAGCGATCTCGCTGTCCGTGCCCTTCGCGGCGTCGAGGGCCCTGTAGAAGGCTCCAGGTGTGTTCACTAGGTGCGTCGCGCCGTCGCCAAGCGCGGCCGTGAAGAGCGCGAGATCGCCGCCCTGGACCACGACGCGGCTGGCGTCGACCTCGGCCCGCGAGAGCAGCACCTCCAGCCCCCGCACGCAGTCCGCGGCGATGCCCCTGAACCTGTAGGCGGCGGGGTCCTCGATGCCGTCGGTAAGGAGGCCAGGGAACGACGCCGCGTAGGGCTTGTCCGCGTTGCGGTAGCCCCGCGCCGCAAGCGTGAAGGCGACGAAGCGGCTTCGCAGCTGGCTCGCCGAGCCCTGGGGTATCGGCGAGATGACGCTGCCGGAGCCCGGCACCCAGTAGATGGCGGGAAAGGGCCCGTCGCCCGCAGGAATGCTCAGGTAGGCGAAGAGCCTGTATGAGCCCAGGCTGGTGAACCGCAGCCCGTACATCGTGGCGGAGTCGTTCGTGCGAATCGGGATGGCCTCGGCCTCGACCCGCGGAGGATAGAGGGCAAGCTCGTCCAGCGCGTCCTGCCAGTATGCGTCGAACTTCGCCGGCTTTTCGTTCATACGCCTATGCCTTCAGGTGTTTCTCGAAGAATGCGTCCAGCTCTTTGTCGATGGCGTGCTTGCCGGCGTTGTGGCCGTGCCCGTCGGCCGTGTAGAGCTTCTTGTCCGAGCTTCCGACAGCGTCGAAGAGCGCGTACCCGGTCTCTGGGGGGCACACTTGGTCCTGCAGCCCGATGTAGATGACGAAGGGGCAGGTGATCTTGTCGGCGAAGTTGATGCCGTCGAAATACGCCAGCGTCTCGACGACCTCGTCGCGGCTGCCGGGGTGGAGCCGGAGGTAGTCGTTGATCTCCTCGTAGGGGTACGCGTGGGTCAGCTCTATTGAGTCGACGTAGCCGCACAGGTATGGGGCGCCCGCTATAGCCGCCGTGACCTCACTGCGCATGGCCGAGGTCGTGACGGTGAGCCCGCCCCCCTGGCTGCCGCCTGTGACGCCGATCCTGCCGGAGTCGACCTCGTCGCGGGTAAGCAGGTAGTCGATCCCCCTCCAGGCGTCGACGTAGAATCCCCTGTAGGAGTAGGTGTTGCGGTCGGTAATGTTGTGGGTCAGCAGGCCCGGATAGCCGGGGTTGAACTGGCTGTTGCTGCGGAGCTTCCCCCTGGGCGCGACGGAGTACGCCGCGTAGCCCTTGCGCGCCCACTCCTTGGGTATGCCGGGTTCGCCCTGGTAGCCCGGCAGCGTGAGCATCGCAGGCAGCCTGCCCTCGCGTTCCCTGGGCACGCAGTACCACCCGGCAATCCGCACGTCGTCGATGCTGTCGTAGAAGGTCTCGTAGACCGCCACGTCGTCATCGCTGCGGAGCTCGGAATAATTGGTCTCCGGGTTCAGCGGAACTCCGGCCGCCTGGGCCAGCACGCCGTCCCAGAACTCATCGAAGTCCCCAGGCTTCTCGACCTTGGTGACGTACTCTTCGGGCGGAGGTCTCACGGCACAGTCCTTCCTTGCGGGAATCGGGCGAATTGTATGGCCGGGCGGGTGGCGTGTCAAACGTGACCAAGCTGCTATACCTGCTCAGACTTGGTAACTATCTCAAATACCGTGTGCGCTGCTGAGCACTGTCCTTCGACAGGCTCAGGACGAACGATCTTCCCGGGCCCAGGCTCGCCGAGGGAGTCTTGAGATAGTCTCTTAGTGAGATGGGAAGCCGGTCGCATGCAGTCGCATGTAGGGGCGACTCGCCGAATCGCCCTTGCACGCTGGGCCGCGAGCGAATCGGAGCCGGGATGATCTTCTTCATCAGTACTGAACGGTTACTGCCTGCTGTATGATGCGCGCAAGTCTCGCAGAAGAGACTGACCCTGCTGGTGAGGTGACCCAATGGCGGACGCAGGCACGTGGATGAAGATAACGCCCGACGGGCTCTTCAGGTGCGGTGACACGGACGGCTGGGACAGGGACCCGTCGGCGCCGCACATCCTGCGGGTCGGCGACACGCTCAGGATGTACTACCACGGCCGGCTGGACGGAAGGATCCGCATCGGGTTCGCCGAGGCGTCCGTCGACGACCCCCTGACCTGGACGAAGCACGAGGGCAACCCGGTCCTCGATCTGGCGGAGGCAGGACAGCCGGACTCGGAGTGGTGCGCTTATCCCTGGGTGGTGCCGGTCACGGAGACGCGGTGGCACATGTACTACGCCGGTTTTGGCGGCGAGTTTTGGCGTCCGGGAGAGAAGATCTGGTACACGATGCTCGCTGTCAGCGACGACGCGGGCATTACCTGGCGCCGCAGCGGCCTGGGTCCCATCATAGACGTTGGCGAGGAGCGCGCCCCCCACGAGGCAGCCAGCGGCTCCTGCGCGGTCGTGCGGGTCGGCGATGAGTACTGGATGTACTACACGGCGCTCAGGGAGGGCCTGGGCTACCCACGCGGCCTGTACATCAGCCTCGCCCTGGCCACGTCGCCCGACGGATGGAGCTTCACCCCGCACGAGGCGGGCGCCCTGCTCGAGCCCGACCTGGACAATCCAGTGGAGGACTTCTGCTGCTCCAAGCCCGCGATCTACGACAAGGGCGATCACTACGAGCTCTGGTACAACACGGCAGGGCTGAAGTACCGCCTGCGATACGCGGAGAGCCGCGACGGCATCAACTTCGACGTGGACCCGAAGGTGGTCGTCGACCCCTCGGAGTCGGGCTGGGACGCCGTGATGACGGAGTACCCGTGCATAGTGGAGCTTCCCGACCGGGACCTGCTCTACTACTGCGGCGACACATTCGCCGGCATAGGAGTGGCCGAGCGCCGGAAGTAAGCCTGCGCAGCCGTGGCCCCTTCCAAGGTCTTCGCGGGGCGGGGATGGTTTCCCGATGGCTTACCGGGGAGTGGCGTTGATCTCCCGGCGGGTGAGGCGATCCCGCCCCAGGTCCCTTCGGCAGGCTTTCAAGTAGCTGCTCCACATCATGGTTGTGCTGGCGAGCACTGGCCTTCGACAGGCTCAGGCCGAACGTACCGCCAAGTAGCCGTCCGGCAGCTATTGATACTCGCCTGATGTGGCGGCTACTCGAACCTGGCAGGGCTGAACGGCGCGGGGTCCACCACGGGGACCTCGCCGGTGACGAGCTGGGACACCAGCTTGCCGGTCACCGGGCCCAGGGTCATTCCCGTCATCGAGTGGCCCGTCGCAACCACGACGTTCGGGAGCCGCTCGACCGAGCCGATCACCGGGAGGCCGTCGGGGCTGAGCGGCCTCAGCCCGCTCCACACAACCCCCTCGGCTGGGTCGATCTCAGTCGTGAAGTACTCGCCGACGGCGTTCACGATCGCGTCGACCCTCCGCTGCCGGATCCTGTTGTTGATGCCCGAGAGTTCCAGGGTCCCTGCAACGCGCATGTACGGTCCCATTGGAGTGAGCCCGCATCTAGCGCCGAACATCATCACCGGCCGTGTCGGCGAGTCATCCGGGCGTTCCCACGTGACGCTGTACCCCTTCGCCGCCTGGACGGGGACTGCGATGCCGAGCTGCCTCGCCAGGCCGGGCGTCCACGAGCCGGCGGCGAGCACGACCTGATCGGCCTCGAACACCCCTTGTGACGTCGCGACCGAGCAGGAGTCCCCGCGCACCTCGAAGCCCCTCACCTCGGCGTGGGTCTGCACCATGCCTCCCAGCCCCGTAAACACGGACGCCAGGCCCAGCACGAACTCATCGGGCTTCATGTTGGCGTCATCCTCGAAGTGGACGCCTCCGAGGTTGTCCGGCCTGACGACCGGCTCGAGCTCCAGCACCTCGTCAGGGGTCAGCATGCGTGCGGGCATGCCGTGCTCGTTGAGCAGGCGAGCCTCCTGTTCCCCTCCCTCGCGGGCCTCGCGGCTCCGAAACACGCCCAGGATGCCCCGCCGCTGGTACTTGCAGTCGATCGACTCGGCGTCGATGATCTCGTCGTACAGGGCGAGGCTGGCGTTTCCCAGCTCGGCGATGATTGGTATAGAGTCGTGGAACGCCTTCGCGTTCGCCGCCCTCCTGAACCACCAGAGCCATTTGAAGAGATCCATGTCCAGGCGGGGCCTGACGTAGAAGGGGCTGTCGGGCTTGAACATCCACCGCAACCCCTGCATGACCGCACCGGGGGCCGCCAGTGGGAAGGTGTGGCTCGGTACGACCCAGCCGGCATTGCCGTAGGAGCTGCCGCTGCACAGGTCGCCGCGCTCGATCAGCGTTACCGAGCGGCCCGCCTTCGCCAGGTAGTAGGCGGCGCAGACGCCGATGACGCCGCCGCCGATAACCAGGACGTCCCGCCGTTCAGCCATGCAGGCCCGCTATCAGAGGGCGGCGTAGAGGTCGTCGGTCTTGGCGGCCATGATGAAGTCGTTGCGGTGGAGGCCCCTGATCTTGTGGGTCCACCACGCGACGTTGACTCGCCCCCACTCGACGGTCAGGCGGGGGTGATGGCCCTCGTCCTCGGCGGCGTCACCCACGGAGTCCGCGAAGACCATGGCCTGGATGAAGTCGGCGAACTTGAAGGTGCGGTCGAGCCGCTTTATGCCGCCGTCCTCGGTCAGCTCCCAGTCAGGCACGACCGGGTGCAGCTCAGCGATCTCCTCGTCGGTCACCCGCGGCGAGTCTCGCCGGCAGGCCACGCACTTTTCTCTTGCCAGCGTCATTTCCAACCTCCGGGTCCATCCCCCACGGGGGGTGTGGATATTCCTGTGGCTATCGTAACATGTGGGCTCGGGCTCAAACCGTCAGCGCAACACCTGGGAGGACAGCCGTGATCGATTTCGCCAGTTCCTACATGACGTGGTTCGGCGCCGCGGGGGGAAGCATCTCGAGGATAGATATAGAGGCTGCCTGCACGCTGATCGACGAGTCGGGCGCCGAGGACTCCTTTTACCTGATCGCCCCGTGCCGCGCGGAGCACACCCACTCCGACGGCCAGCTCATCGTCATGCCGAACTACGACTTCCGCGGGATTTTCGGGCGGGATGAGTACCGGATCATCCGCACCCACTGGGTCAGCGAGCCGGACTACCTGGGCGACCGGGGCCTGGACACGACGGGAGGCCGCGTCCTCGACGAGTCGGGACTGCACGGCGGCAAGTGGGACGAGGTGAGGCTGGACGTACCCCGCTTCGAGGCGTGCACGGAGCTGGAGGGGAACCAGGCCGTGGTCGACGCGACGCTCGATAACAGGCCGCTCGTCTCCAGGACGGAGCTGGAGGACGAGGCGTCGGGTACCAGGGCCGTGCTCGAGTACCCGGTGAAGACGATGAACGTGATGAGAGCTCCGGTGAGGTTCCAGGTCGACACGGGGCCGATCATCGTGCCGGACTTCGCATCGACTGCCGACCTGGCGGTCGCGCGGTTCGACCTGGCCCACGTCGTCTACAACCTGTTCGACAGGGGAGAGCTGATCCTGCGGAAGCCGGTTGCCGTCGGAACGGGTGACGACAGGGTCGACGTCACCGACTATTCGGAGAGGGTCGAATACAGGGGCAGGAACACGGTGCTTGCGGCGTAGAGCCTACGAATCGAGGAACGCGTCTGCGTCGTGAGACCGCGGTCGTGGGGAGGGCGGGGTTCAAACCTACCCCTACGACGTGGATACGGGATGCAGGTGGGGGGGAGTGGTCGGGGTGACTGGACTTGAACCAGCGACCTCGTCGTCCCAAACGACGCGCGCTTCCATCTGCGCCACACCCCGACACTGTTCAATGATACGGGCTGGCTTCCCGCTTCACAACCGGATTGCGGCCCCGATTCGACCACCCGGCGGCAGCGGCGCTGCCCTGATACGCGGTGAGGGCGGATTCAAACCCGCCCCTACAGGGTGAGTCCCGGGATGGGGCGGTGGGTTGGAAACGGGCGCAGTTGACGGGGTCCAGAATCGGGAAAACTCTGTTCAAAGTCTAAGACTTCAGCTATTGACAGGCCACTATATATAGTATTATCCTCCGTCTGCCCCACGATAGATTGTGCTTTGAGCCTATTCGTTGGGTGGTCGTATGTTCTGCCCGCTATGCAACCACGACGACTCGAAGGTGATCGACTCCCGCGACGCGGGAGACGGCATAAGGCGTCGCAGGGAGTGCCTGGGTTGCGACGGCAGGTTCACGACCTACGAGCAGGTCCAGGTCCGAGAGCTGATGGTCGTCAAGAGGGACGGGAGGCGCGAAGACCTGGACAGGGAGAAGCTGATTGCAGGCATCACGAAGGCCTGCGCGAAGAGGCCTCTCCCGACGGGGAGCATTGACAAACTGGTGCAGGAGATCGAGATGGCGGTCGTGGAATCGGGCCGCCGCGAGGTCTCGTCGGAGGCTATAGGACAGTTGGTAATGGAGAAGCTTAAGGAGATGGACCGCGTAGCCTACATCAGGTACGCGAGCATCTACAGGGACTTCAAGGACGTGGAGACCTTCAGGGAAGAGATCGACTCTCTCCTAGAGCCTCCCGCGGAGTCCGCCGAGCCGAGCAGCCAGCTGACCTACCTGGAAGAGGAGATCGTCCAGAGGCCCCGGCGCCGGGGAAGGCCCCAAAAGCTCACCGAAGCCGGGAGGCCGGCCGGGGCCTGAGCCTCCCGGTCGGCCTAGACCTAATGTTCGTTTTACGCTAGTATTGCTTGTGTAATTCCAAGACCGAAACCAGACTGGAGCGAGAAAATGTTGACCCAAGAGAGACCCACCACAGCCACCGCCTCTAACCCTTCCGCGTCATCCGAGCAGACCGTCGACCTGAGCGACAACGCGCTCGTCGTGCTGGAGAAGCGGTACCTCAGGAAGGACGCTGACGGCAACATAGTCGAAACGCCGGAGTTGATGCTCCGGCGGGTGGCCCGCGCCATTGCCGAGGCCGAGACGATATACGGCACTAAGGCGGACGCCGCGCACTGGGAGGACGAGTTCTACAGCGTCATGGCGACGCTCGACTTCGTTCCCAACTCGCCGACGCTGATGAACGCGGGCATCGGCCTGCAGGACGGGACGGGCACGGGGACTCTCTCCGCCTGTTTCGTCATGGGTCTCGAGGATACGATGGACGGGATAATGACCACGGCCAAGGAGATGGCCATGGTCCAGAAGTTCGGCGGCGGCACGGGGTTCGCCCTGTCTCCCATCAGGCCCAAGGGCTCCGGCATATCGACGACCCACGGCCAGGCGTGCGGCCCCATATCGGTGCTGCGCCACCTGTCGTCCGTGTCGAAGCTCGTGACCCAGGGCGGTAAGCGCGACGGCGCGAACATGGCCGTCATGGACGTGCACCACCCCGACATCCTGGAGTTCATCGACAGCAAGGAGGTCGAGGGGGAGATACACAACTTCAACATCTCCGTCGGCGCATCCCACGAGTTCATGGAGGCGGTGAGGGACGGGACCGACTACGCGCTGCGGGCGCCGGAGAACCCGAGCGACCCCGACTCTCCCGTAGTGGAGAAGGGCAGGCTGAATGCCCGCGAGGTCTTCGACAAGATCATCCACGGCGCATGGCGGAACGGCGAGCCGGGGATGATCTTCCTCGACTGGGTGAACCACAAGAACCCGACACCGCACATCGGGCGCATGACGGCGACGAACCCGTGCGGCGAGCAGCCGCTCCTGCCATACGAGTCGTGCAATCTCGGCTCGATCAACCTCGCCAACTTCGTCACCGAGGGCGCCGGCGGCCCGGCGGTCGACTACGAGCGGCTCAGGGGCGTCGTCCACACGACGACGCGCTTCCTGGACAACGTCATCGACGCGAACTCGTACTCGGTCGACAAGATCGAGGATATGACCAGGACGACCCGCAAGATCGGCCTGGGCGTCATGGGCTTTGCCGACATGCTGATCAAGATGCGGGTGCCCTACGACTCCGAGGAGGGCCTGGAGCTGGGCCGCGACGTGATGCGGTTCATCCGGGACGAGGCCGACGCGATGTCCGAGGAGTTGACGGAGACCCGGGGGGTCTTCCCTGGGTTCAAGGGCAGCATCTACGACGCACCGGGCCAGCCGAGGATGCGGAACGCCTGCAGGCTGACGGTCGCGCCCACGGGCACGATTTCGATGATCGCCGGCTGCTCGAGCGGAATCGAGCCGCTGTTCGCGCTGAGCTACCACAAGCACAACATCCTGGGCGGCGAGAGCCTGATCTACGTGGACGAGCAGTTCGAGGAGGCCGCACGCGAGGGCGGGTTCTACAGCGACGACCTGATGGAGTTCCTGGCGTCGGGCGGCTCCCTGCAGACCCGGGATGACGTGCCCGGCTGGGCAAAGCATCTGTTCGTGACGGCCTCCGACATCTCGCCCGAGATGCACGTGAGGATGCAGGCCGCCTTCCAGGAGAGCGTAGACGCGGCCATATCCAAGACGATCAACTTCCCCAACAGCGCCACCGAGGACGACGTGGAGCGCGCCTACATGCTGGCGTGGGAGCTGGGCTGCAAGGGCATCACCGTGTACAGGGCGGGCAGCCGCGAGGCAGAGGTCCTGACGGCGGGCCAGGAGCAGACCGAAGAGGAGGTCGAGGACGAGCCCGCCTCCGCCGACATGCTGGTAGAGCGCAACCGGCCCTCGGTCATAAGGGGCATCACCGAGAGGGTACGGACCGGGCATGGCAACATGTACGTGACCATCAACTACGACGAGAACGAAGAGCCCTTCGAGGTGTTCATCGCCGTCGGCAAGGCGGGCGGCTGCGACTCGGCCCAGCTGGAGGGCATATCCAGGCTGGCGACGCTGGCCCTCCGGGCCGGAATCGACCCCGCGCAGGTCATCAAGCACCTGCAGGGCATCACCTGCTGCCCGGCGTGGGACGGCGGCACCCTGGTCAGGTCCGCGCCGGACGGACTCGCCCTCGTGCTGAGCCGCCACCTCAAGCAGGACACGGACACCCCGCCCGCTGAGCCGGAGGCCTCCGCCATCCAGCCCGGGATGCTCATGCCCCAGGCCGGCAAGCAGTCGAACGGCGCGAACGGCCACGTGTCTACGAACGGCAGTAGGTGCCCGGAGTGCTCGGTCGGCACGCTCATCTACCAGGAGGGCTGCAAGCGCTGCCCCGAGTGCGGCTACAACAAGTGCGATTAGCCGCCAAGATATACCTGGATTCGACTGGAAGGACTCGATAGGGTGAGCGACAAGCCATTCGTTGCCATAACCATGGGCGATCCCGCGGGGATCGGTGCCGAGGTGACGGTTAAGGCCCTCCGCGAGTCGAGCGTGTACGACAAGTGCAGGCCGTTCGTGGTGGGCAACGCGGACGCCATGCGGGCCGCCAGCGAGATGGCCGGGGGAGACCTGGCGACGAGGTCCGTCCGCTCGGTCGACGAGGTCAGCGGCGACGAGGGCGGGATCGACGTCCTGGACCTCGGCAACCTCGACTACGGAAGCATCGAGACGGGCAGGGTGTCCGAGGCGGCGGGACGCGCCGCGATCGAGTGGGTGCTGGAGGCGGGCAGCCTGGCGAAGGACGGCCGCATCAGCGCCATCGTCACTGCCCCCATCAACAAGGAGGCGGCGAGCCTGGCTGGTTACAAGGACGTGGGACACATGGAGGTGTTCCAGAGCCAGACAGGGGCCAAAGAGGTCGCCACGATGCTGATGGCCGACGAGCTCCGGGTCGTGCACCTGACGACCCACCGGTCCCTCCGCGTGGCGTGCGACTACGTGACGAAGGACAACGTGCTTGCCAAGACGATGCTCACGCACGAGCACTTTATGCGGTGGGGTTTCCCCGCGCCCCGCATTGGTATAGCCGCGTTGAACCCGCACGCCAGCGACGGGGGGCTGATAGGCGACGAGGAGGAAGAGCACATCACGCCTGCCGTCGAGGCGGCCCGCTCCCAGGGCGTCGACGCAACCGGGCCCGTGCCGCCTGACACGGTGTTCAACCAGGCCATCGACGGCAAGTTCGACGTGGTGCTCGCCATGTACCACGACCAGGGTCACATCGCGATCAAGGTCCACAACTGGGCAAAGAGCGTGAGCGTCAACCTGGGGCTCCCCTTCATCCGGACGTCGGTCGACCACGGCACGGCCTTCGACATTGCGGGCAAGGGCATCGCCGACCACGAGAGCATGATGGAGGCGATCGGGGTTGCCGTGGACCTGGCGAACGAGAGCAGGCTCCGGTAGCATCGATTATGCCGCCTGTCCCCCGGGGTCGGGCGAGAGACTGAGGCAGGCACAGGGATGAAGATATCGTTTGTCGGCGGCGGCGCGATGGCCGAGGCCATCCTCGGGGGCATCCTCGAAGCCGAGATCGCGGCTCCGCAGGACATCAGGGTAGGCGAGCCCGTGGAGCCCCGCCGCGAGTACCTCGAAGGGAAGTACGGGGTCGCCTGTCATGGTGCAAACGCAGGTGTGCTCGGCGGGGCTGACATCGTCATGCTGTCCGTCAAGCCCCAGAACCTCGCCGACGTGATGGCGGAGTTGGGTGGCTCCCTCGTTGCCGGGCAGACGGCAGTTTCGATAATCGCGGGCGCACGGCTGGATACGCTGACGGACGGCCTGCAGCACGACTCGGTCATCAGGGTCATGCCCAACACCCCGTCGCAGATCGGCGCGGGAATGTCGGTGTGGACGGCGTCATCGGGCGTCCCGGAGGGCGCGATCGATGCCACGCGGCGTATCCTTGGGCCGCTGGGCGAAGAGCTGTACGTCGATGACGAGAAGTACATCGACATGGCGACGGCGCTCAGCGCCAGCGGGCCTGCCTACGTGTTCCTGTTCATCGAGGCGCTGATAGACGCAGGGGTGTACCTGGGAATGCCGCGCGAGATGGCCTCCCAGCTAGCCCTGCAGACGGTGGCGGGCAGCACGCAGCTGGTCCGGGAGTCGGGCAGACATCCGGCGGAGCTCGCGAACATGGTGACGTCGCCCGGCGGCACGACGGCGGAGGCTTTGCTGGCCCTGGAGCAGGGCGCGTTCAAGGGAGTGGTCATCGAGGCGGTCAACGCGGCCTACGAGAAGTCGAAGGCGCTGGGCGGGTAGCCGGATGCAATTCCTCCACACATTCATCCAGCTCTTCGTGTGGGCTCTCACCATCGCCGTGGTTGGCCGCGCGCTCATGTCCTTCATATCGCCGAGGGGCGAGGACCCGGTGTCGATGGTGCTGATCCAGATAACCGAACCGATACTCGCGCCCATACGCCAGTTCCTGCCGCAGGGCCCGCTCGACTTCTCGCCCATCATCGCCATCATAGTGCTGCAGCTGATAGGCAGGGTGCTCCTCAGCATCGGCTAGACGCCCGCAGGCTCTATCCGCGAATCCTCCGCACGGCCTTGACTCCACGCCGGCCATTTCAAGCACCTTGTCCCTGGACGTGCCGCCGCGGACAAGTGCGACAGCGGACTTTGGCACACCCACCGCCTCCGCCACAGCGGCGATGACGGCCCTGTTCGCCTTTCCGCCCTCAGGCGCTGCGGTCACGTACACGCGGACCTCGCCGTGGTCCGAGACCTCGACCTTGTTGACGCGCGCCCTGGGCCTCACGCGGACCTTGAGGCGGATGCTCACGGGGCTGTCGGACCTGCGCCGAAGTATGCGTCTAGGTTCAAGTACGCAATCACGGCAAGAAGGAAGGCCGCGAACCCGTAGACGGCGCGATGCGAGAACCTGCCCTCCAACCAGGTCAGGGCCCAGTGTAGCCCGAAGCCTGCGGCTGCCAGCGCGGCTGGCACCGCCACGACCAGTCTCCCGTAGACACCCTGCTCGATCGTCAAACCCGCCAGCACGACCCCGGCCGCGAGGAAGGTCAGCAGGAGCACGTGGCCTCGCTCTTGCCACCGAACAGCACAGACCAGGAGCCCCATGAGGGCCAGCACCCCTGTGAAGGCGTCCAGCAACATGCGGTGCTCCCCGCCGAACGCGCCGAAGAACACGCGGCCGAACATGCCTGCGACGCTGGCTGCCAGGAACCTTGCCTGTTCGGGAATGCCCTGCACGTCGCGGAACTCCTGGCTCGCGACAATCGAGTAGCCGGTGACCTGTTCCATGGCGGCCCCGGGGTCCGAGGCTGCGATGAACATGTAGGGCAGGGCGGCGAAGGCGGCAGCGATCCAAAGGGCGGCGGCGACCTCACCGGCGCGCTCTTTCTCCAGCGCGACTTGCACGAGGCAGAAGATGGCGACCGCCGCGATGAGAATTGGGAAGCTGCTGTCGATGTAAGGCGTCAACCCGACGGCCAGCCCTGCCACTGCGGCGAGAGTCCGGCGGCGAGGGCCGCTGCGCGTCTCGTCGAAGGCCGCACTGACCAGGTTGGCGGCTGCCAGCACAGCGCAGAGCATCAGCATCGTGGGGAGAATCAGCCGGCTGAACTGGAGGTGCCATAGCGACAGGGCGAGAATCGCCGAGGCGAACAGCGCCGGGCGGGCACCCAGCAGCCGGCGGACGAGCAGGTAGAAGAGGGCTATGGTCGCGACGCCAAGGCCCACCGGCAGGAGGCGCAGGGCCAGGGTCGAGTCTCCGGTCAGCAGCGACCACGCGCCGAGAAAGTACGCGAACCCCGCCGGCTCGCCCGCGACGGCGTCGGGTCCGAGCCCTATCCACCCATCGCGGGATACGCGGGAAGCGGCGGCGGCGAACAGGCCCTCGATGGCCGAGAGCCCGTCTGGGAGCGAGTCGAGGCGGAAGAGCCTGGGTAGCGAGGCGGCGACCGCGACCAAGGCAGCGACATATGCACCGGCGCTGCGCAGGCTGGCCGAGGGCCCCTGAGGGAACGGACGGCTTGCAGGGTCGGACGCCGCAACAGGGGCTGCGACGGCAGGGCTGGCGACACCCGTACGGGCGGGCGCCGGGCCACCAGTACGAGCCAACATCGCGGCGCCGCACATCTCGCAGTAGCGGTGGCGCCTGGGGTTCGGCGCGCCGCACGCCGGGCAAGGCCTGTCCCCGGGAAGCTCTGCGCCGCAGCCTCCGCAGTACGAGGCCGCCAGCCGGTTCGGGTGGTCGCATCGCGGGCAGGCCGCGTCCGGCGAGGCGGCCCCGGCGTTGCCCATCAGGCGTGGGCCATTGCGCCGCCGTCGATGTATACGGTCTGGCCGGTCATGAAGTCGCTGGCGTCCGAAGCAAGGTAGACGAGCAGCCCGGCGAGGTCGGTGGGGTGCCCCTTGCGTCGTGAGGGTATGTACCGCTCGAGAAGCTCGGGATCGGATCCTTCAACGCGTGGCTCCGTGGTCATCCAGCCCGCGCCAATGCCGTTCACGCGAACGCCGCTCCTCGCCCACTCGAGCCCGAGTGCGGCGGTAAGCTGGCGGATGGCGCCTTGGCTGGCGCATGCCGCGGCGGAGTTCCACAGGCCGCGCTCCGCCAGCCCCGTACCGATGTTCACGATGCGCCCGCCGCCCTGGGCGAGCATCAGCCTGCCGGCGGCGCGGCAGCACAGGAACATCGACCTGACGTTGAAGGCGATGACGGCGTCCCACTCCTCGTCGGTGACGTCGACGAAGGGCTTGCCGAACTCGACCCTGGCGTTGTTGACCAGGATGTCGACACGGCCTAGCTCGCCCTGCACCGAGTCTACCATCGCGTCGACTGCCTGTGCGCTGGTGAGGTCGGTCTGCAGCTCGATGGCGCGGCGTCCGGTGGCGCGCACGACTGCTGCCGCATCCGACATGTCGGACGTTCGGGACCCAGCGACCGCGACGTCCGCGCCAGCCACCGCGAGGGCGGCGGCGAGATGGGGCGTCCAGCCGCGCCTGTCGCTGGTGATGATGGCGGCCTTGCCGGCCAGGCTCCACTCGGCGGGAATCGGCATGGCGCTATTGCTCCAGAGGAATGACGGGTGCGTGCCCGGTTGGCGCGTAGCCCCCGGCCAGACCGCCGCCGTCGATCACGAACATCTCGCCGTTCATGTAGTCGGACGCGCGCGAGGCCAGGAAGACCGCAACAGGCCCCAATTCCCGCGGGTCGCCGACGCGGCCCATGGGGACGAACCTCGCGGTCGGCAGGCTTTCTCGCGATGCCTCCGTGCCCTCCGTGGGGAAGAAGCCGGGCACGATGCAGTTGCTCGTGACGCCGTGCCGTCCGAGGCTCGTGGCCAGGGCGCGGGTGAGCTGGATCACACCCCCCTTGGAGCAGGCGTACATGTAGTTGTCCCGCCCCCCGCGGAGGCCGAACCCCGACGAGACGTTGACGATCTTGCCGCTGCCGCGCTCGACCATGTGGCGGGCGACGGCCCTCGCGCAGTAGAAGGCCCCGGACAGATTGGCGTCCAGCACCGTGCGCCACTCGTCGTCGGTAATGTCCCAGATCGGCTTGCCGCCCTGTCCGCCGACCATGCCGGCGTTGTTGATCAGCACGTCGATGCGGCCTAGCTCGCGCACTGTTGCTTCGACCAGCTGGCCCACCTGCTCCGCGTCGGTGACGTCGGTGGGCTGGGAGAGCGCCCGGGGGCCGATGGCCCTGATCTCGTCGGCGACGCTCTCCAGCGGCTTCGCCCGGCGGCCAGCGAGAACGACGTCGCCGCCGGCGCGGGCGAGGGCCAGGGCCATCTCCCTGCCGAGGCCGGAACCGCCCCCGGTGACGATGGCAACGGCGCCCTCGAGGCTGAGAGACTGCAGTACGGGCTCGATCATGCTGGGATGATAATGCCTGAGTGAGTAGATGCGGTAGTCCCTGGGATGCCCAACTTCATCAGCGGACGACATGTGAGTCCGGCCGACCATTCACTTGACGGCCAGAACGCCTTGGTCACATCATTGTTTGAGTCACGCCTAGGAGACGGGCGATGGTAACCGTGAATGTGCATGAAGCGAAGACCCACCTGTCGCGTCTGTTGGCGCGGGTCGAGGCAGGCGAGGAGGTGGTCATCGCCCGCAATGGAAGCCCCGTAGCCCGGCTGGTGAGCTTCACAAGGCGCGGTAAGCGGAAGCCTGGCTCGATGGCGGGGCTCTTTGAGGTGCCTGACAGCTTTTTCGATACCCTGCCCGAGGAGGAGTTGGCCGCGTGGGAGGGGAACCCATAGCAGATGCCGTTGCTTCTTGTGGTAGACGCATGGCTGCTGCGCTCAGCCGGATGGCTGACCGCCGCTACGCCTGAAGGGTTACCTCGCCGCCCACGACGGTGAGCGTGGAGCCGTCAGGGCGCTCCAGCATGAGATTGCCCTGGTCGTCGACTGAGCGCGCGATGCCGGTCAGGACTTCGCTGCCGCGCCGCACTTGTATCCGCAGCCCCAGGGTGTCGAGCCGGGACGACCACTCGGATGTGAGCGACTTGCCGCGGCGGACCTGCGCGTAGAGGTCGTCGAACCGGCGTAGCAGGTCTGTCAGTACCCCGGTGCGTTCGACGGGTGTCTTCGCCTGCCTCGCGATGCTGGTCGCGGTGTCCGCTATCTCTGGGTGGCCGCCCGTGTCTACGCTGACGTTGAGTCCGATGCCCACAACCACGCTGGATGCGCCACCCGGCTGGGAGTCCGCCTCGATCAGTATGCCCGCCACCTTGCGGCTTCCTATTCGTACGTCGTTCGGCCACTTGATGGTGACGGGACCGTCGACGCGACCCTCCACCGTCCGGGCAACGGCGAGTGTCGCAGCCATGTTCGCCTGGGGGAGCTGCTCGGCGGTGGGCCTGAGGACGATCGACAGGAGCAGGCTCTCGCCGGGTCCGGAGATCCACGACCGGGAGAACCGACCACGGCCAGCCGTCTGCTCTTCCGCAAATACCACAAGGCCTTCGGGACACCCGTCAGCCGCCAGGCGGCCCGCTTCGTCCATGGTGGAGTCCAGCGACGTGTGGTGGAGAATCCGGCGGCCGATGGTCGTGTCGGAGAGGGCGCGGCGCACGGTTTCGATGTCAAGGTCGGGCAACGTGACCTCGCTAGGTTCCATGCGGCATTGTGAATGCTCCGCTGTGCGTCGTCATTCTAGCCCATGCCGGAGCGGGTGGTCACAGTGTCGAAGGTCGCGCCCTCCGCCCGAGGTGTTACACTGGGCGCCGCTTGCTAGGAGGTCGACATGAAGGTGCTGGTCGGAACGGGCGGCGATGCGTTGCTTGAGGAGCTGAGGGCGGAGTTTGCGGACGTGGAATTCGTGGCTGCGGGCTCGCCGGAGGAGTCGGTGGAGCGCATCCGTGACGTCGATGCGTACTACGGGCCGCCTCCTTCCAGCGAGGCGTTCGCGGCCGCCGATCGGCTGCGATGGGTGCAGCACATCGGCACGGGCGTGGACTGGCTCATCGACCTGCCGGAGTTCGTCGACAGCGACGTGGTGCTGACCAACTGCCGGGGGCCGCACGCCGACCCGATGGCGGACCACGTCATCGGCATGATGGTGAGCCTTTCCCACAGGCTGTGGGAGATGCGGGACGACCAGCGGGCGCGCCAGTGGCTGCCAAAGAAGTACGACGGCACGTTCGTGGAGATGGCCCGCACGACGATGGGTATCCTCGGGTTCGGTGACATCGGCATGGCGGTGGCCCGGCGGGCGCTTGGCTTCGAGATGAAGGTCTACGCCGTGGACAAGCACCCGGGAACGCCGCCACCCGGAGTCGAGGAGGTCTGGGGGCTCGACAGGCTGGACGAGATGCTGGCGATCTCAGACTGGTTCGTCGTGACGGCGCCGTTCACGACTGAGACCGAGGGCCTGGTCGACGCGGGCCGGCTGGCCGCGCTGAAGAGGGGCGCGCACGTCGTGGCCATCTCCAGGGGTGGGATCATCGACGAGGGTGCACTGGTGGACGCGCTGCGGTCGGGCCACGTGGCGGGCGCGGGCCTGGACGTCACGGCGGTGGAGCCGCTGCCCGACGAGAGCCCGCTGTGGGATATTGAGGGCGTGGTGATCTCGCCTCACGCTTCTGCGCTGACGCCGCAGATGTGGCGGGGGCGGCAGGAGATATTCAAGGAGAACCTGCGCCGGTTCCTGGCGGACGAGCCGTTCCTGTACGTGTGCGACAAGCGCGCGGGGTTCTAGGGAGCGTCACCCTCACCCAGCCCTCTCCCGCCGAGCGAAACCCCACCCTAGGTCCTTCGTCGGGGACTCCTCAGGACGACAGTAGTTCCACGCCCGCTGTGACTCCACAAGGGCAGGGGGCGTGGGGGCTAGGCGGTTAGCTTGATGCGTGGGTCTACGATGGCGAGGAGCAGGTCGGAGATCAGTGTGCCGATGACGGTGAGCATGCCCAGCATGAGGATGATGAACCCGGCGACGTTGGTGTCCTCGCGCTGAATGGCGGTCAGGAGCACGGGGCCGAGTGTCGGCAGGCTGAGGACGACGGACACGATCACGCTTCCGCTGACCAGCGAGGGCAGCAGGTAGCCCACGGTGCTGATGAGCGGGTTGATGGCGACGCGCACCGGGTACTTGAAGATCAGCTTGGCGGACTTCACGCCCTTTGCACGAGCCGTGACCACGTAGGGCTTGCCCAGCTCGTCCAGCAGGTTGTTGCGCATCACGCGGATGAGACCTGCGGTGCCGGACGTCCCGAGCACGACGGCGGGTATCCACAGGTGCTCGATCAGGTCGAGGACCTTGCCCACGCTCCAGTCGGCGTTCGCATAGTCGGCGGAGAAGAGGCCTCCTACGCTCTGATCGAAGTATGCGTAGGCGATGTACATGAGCACGAGGCCCAGGAGGAAGTCGGGCACCGCCAGCCCGGTGAATCCTAGAAGGGTGAAGGTGTAGTCGCCTATGGAGTGCTGGCGGACGGCTGAGTAGATGCCGACAGGGATCGCGAATGTCCAGGTGACAATGATGGTGAAGCTCGTCAGCGCAACGGTCATCCATAGGCGTTCGCCGATGATCTTTTTGATAGTGCCCTGGTAGCCGGCCGCCTCTCCGGCGGTGTATGCAAACCCCAGGTCGCCATGGAGCATCCGCCAGATCCACTTCGTATAGCGGATGTACTGCGGCTTGTCCAGGTCCATGTAATCGCGCAGCCGGTCGAGGAGCTCGGCATTGCCGACGTGGCCGTGGACGCCGCCGCCAGCCATGAGGTCGCTGATCGTCCTTTCGGCCGCGTCGCCTTCGGGCAACTCGATGATGACGAAGGTCAGGATGGAGATCACCCAGATGGTGAACAGGGCAAGGATCATGCGGCGGGCTATGTATGCAATCATGGGCCCTCCCTAGTTCGACCCCAGCCTGATCCTGGGGTCGACGACGGCCAGAGCGATGTCGGAGAGCAGGGTGCCTATCACCGTCAGGACTCCGAGCATGAATACTATGAACCCGGCGACGTAGATGTCCTCTATCTGGATGGAAGTGAGCAGCACCGGCCCTATCGTGGGCAGGCTGAGGACGACGGAGACTATGACGCTGCCGCTCACCAGGCTGGGCAGAAGGTAGCCGACCGTGCTGACGAGGGGGTTGACGGCGACCCTCACGGGATACTTCAGGATGAGCCTGATCGGGGAGAGCCCCTTTGCCCTGGCGGTCACGACGTAGGGCTTGCCGAGTTCGTCGAGGAGGTTGTTGCGCATGATGCGGATGAGGCTGGCAGTGCCGGAAGTGCCGAGGACCAGGGCGGGAATCCAGAGGTGCTTGATGAGGTCCCACACCTTGGCCATGTCCCAGGGCGCGTTCGAATAGTCGGCGGAGAATAGCCCGCCGACGCTCTGGTTGAGGTATGCGTACGCGAGGTACATCAGCACCAGGCCGAGCAGGAAGTCGGGCACTGCGAGGCCGCTGAAGCCGACGAAGGTTGCTATGTAGTCGCCGACCGAGTGCTGCCTGACGGCCGAGTAGATGCCAATGGGTATCGACAGGGTCCAGGTGAACACAACGGTGAAGGCGGTCAGCACCACCGTGAGCCAGAGGCGGTCGCCTATGACCTCCCTCGTGGAAGTCAGGGTATCCCAGGAGACGAAGGATATGCCGAGGTCGCCCTGGAGCAGGCTCCACATCCACTTTCCGTAGCGGATGTAGGCAGGCTGGTCCATGCCGAACTCGGACGATAGGGCTAGGATCTGGTCCCTGTCAAAGGTCTGGCCCCAGGTGGTCTGGTAGTCGAACCACTTTTCCAGCTTGTCGCCGGGGGGAATCTCGATCACTACGAAGGCGAAGACCGAGATCACCCAGATGGTGAATAGGCCGAGTAGTACGCGCCTTACGAGGTAGCCGAGCATAGCCCCTCTCCAACCTTCGGCCAGCTAGACGAGGGGCGCAACCCTGACAGGTGTTCCGCTTCACCCGTCCGCGCCGCGATTATGGACGCCAGGCAGTCATGGTGTCAACCGAGACGGGAGGAGGCTAGTACGTCCTGTTGTCGGCGGCGCTGCCCTAACGGCAAGGCGAGGGTGGGTTTGAAATCCGCCCCTAAAGGCGGAGGTACTGGCTAGTTGCGGCTGGCGAGGGCGTCGATTGTGTGCAGGACTACTGCGACGGTCTCGCCCATGCGGTTCGGGTTCACGAACTCTATGCTGTCGCGGGGCGAGTTGATGCGGGACAGGTCGTCGGCGAGTATGAACATGACGGGCACGCCCCTCTCGCGGAATGGGGCGTGGTCGCTGCTCGCGCCGTCGAGGCCCTGCTCCCTCCTGATGAGGATGCCAAGTTCCCTGGCGTACCGGACGGCCTCGCCCGCCAAGGCGGTGTCGCCTATGACTTCGAGGGAGTGCCCGCTGCCGGGCACGTCGAGGTTGATCATGGCGACGATGGAGTCGATCTCGTCCTGGTCGAGGGTGTCGACGTAGTGATGGCTGCCGAACAGCCCGACCTCCTCCGCGCCGAAGAGCAGGAGGCGAATACGGAAGGGGTCCGGCGGGTCCTTGGCCAGCTCGCGGGCTATGGAGATTAGCGCTGCCACGCCGGACCCGTTGTCGTTTGCGCCCTGGGTGTTCGGAGTGGTGTCGTAGTGGGCGCCGACGACCATCACACGGTCTTTGCCGGAATCGCCCGGAAGCTCGGCGATCAGGTTGCGGGAGGAGTAGGTGTTCGCTTCGAGAGAGACGGTGACTTCGAGTGCGCCCGCGTCCATCATTTCCAGGAGGCGCTCGCCGTCTTCCTGGGACAGGGATATGGCGGGAATATCCGCCTGGTTCTCCATCACCCCCGCAAAGAGCCTTGGCACATTGTTGTATATGACCGCGGCGGCTGCGCCGGCGCCGGCGACCCTGGAGACTTTTTCCTCGAACAGGATCTCGCCCCGCTGGATGAGGGCTATCTGTCCGGCAAGGCCCTCGTCGGGGATGTCTCCCTCCCTTGCCAGGCCGACGTGAACGAGTGGGCCGGAGACGGTGCCCCGGCCGGACATGCGCAGGGGTATGCCCAAGAGCGCGTCTCCATCGGGCAGCCGGAGGGACCTCTCGGGCGCTATGCGCTCGAACTCGAACGGCTGGGTCTCGACCTCGTAGCCGAGAGCCTGCAGCTCCTTTGTCAGGTACTCGGCCGCGGCCTCCTCCTCTTCGGTGGCGCTCTCCCTTGGGCTCATCTCCTCGGTGAACCTTTCCAGGAATGCCCAGGTCTCGTCAGCGAACCGGGATATCTCAGATTCGACTTCGGCGATGGCCGGATCAGCCGTGGGTGACGGGGCGACGGTCGGACTGGAGGCGGGCTCGACCCGCGGCGCGGAAGTTGGGACAGGGGTGGGCGGCGGTTCGGTGGGGGTCGGCTCCGCGGTCGGCGGGGCCGTTGCTTCGGCTTGTGCCGGGACAGTCGGGGACGGTACAGGTGTGTCCGATCCGCACGCGACGGCCAGGAGGATCGTGAAGACCAGCGGGAGGTAGAAGGCTCTATTCAATGGCGGGCCCATGCACATTACAACGACGGCGCGGCCTTATCGGTTGGCATGTGCCCGATTGCCATGAAGGTGCGGAGCCATCGAACCCCATATCCGCTCGTTTGACAGGCACAGAACAGCCGTGCTATTCTATCCTCGTAGGAAGGGGAACAGATGAGCCCGAGCCCCTCCGGGTCCGCCTCCTCGTCGGGATGGAGCGGGCCCGCGGTGTTTCATAGACACCTTCGAGGACAAGCAAGGGCACTCGTCCGGAGCCGTAACTGTAGCGTCTACCCCCCTTCCGGGTACGGGAAACCGTATAGCCGTCGCACACCTCGACGACTGAGCAGTAAGGTCCCGGGGTCTGCGTGAATTGAGGATGGGGGGGCGGCGAACTACCGCCGCTTCAGGAAGACCGGGGCGCGTCATTTCAGGAGTCCGTTGACCGTCGCATAGTTGATCACTTCGCCCACGCATGTGGGCACCTTGATTATTCCGGCTCCGCGAGGCAGCGGGCCAAACCAGTCAGGGCGCGCCCCGGCCCTATCGAAAAAACCAGGAAGACCCGTCAGAGACGAAGTACAAACAGAGAAGACAGACCAGGAGGAGCCTACCGGCCAACCACAACCTATCCGCAGCGGCGGGTCTGAGACCTGCCCGCCCCGGAGCCTGGAAGGGCCCGACTCCTTTGCTTGCTCCAGGCACCTTGAGACTGGCGATACTGCGGGTGCACGCACCATACGATGCTCTCTCGTCCCGACGAGTGAGAGAGGACCGACGCGTGCGCAGGCGGGTGTCGCGGTCAGTCGACTTCGACGTCCAGGGATGCGGCTGTCTCGACGAGGGAGTCCCATACGTCGTCGAGGAGGGGAATGCCGTTTTCGAGCCTGTCGGCGCGGGCCCGGGCCTCCAGGTCGCCCGGCACGACGACCTCGTCGAAGCCCTCCGCCGGCGGGATGGCGCGCACCTCATCCTGGAACCCGACCATTGCGCCGGTGAAGTCGGCGATGGGCTGGAAGAGGTCGGCGCGGAACAGCATGAACGTGACTCCCTGGTACCTCATGGCATCGCCGCCCCGGACGGGCTCCGCATGCGCGTCCGAACCGCTCAGCAGGCGGCCCAGCACCTCGCACGCCAGCATGAGGGCCGAACCCTTGTGCCCGCCGAAGGGCAGGAGGAGCGCCTCGCCGTCGAACAGCGCCTGGGGCCGGGTCTCGGGGTTGCCCTCGAGGTCGACGATCAGGCCCTCTGCGAGGTCCTTGCCCTCCCGGACGGCGATCATCGCCTTGGACTGCGCGATGCTGGTCGTCGCGTAGTCCAGCACCATCGGCGGGCCGTCACCGGCGGGCACTCCGATGGCGATGGGGTTGGTGGACAGCAGGGGCTTGCTGCCGCCGTAGGGGATCGCCACGGGCCTGAGCTTGCCGTACCCGGACGCCCATGTGATGGAGATCATGTCGTTCTCTGCGGCGATCTCCGCGTACTCGCCCAGACGGCCTATGTGGTTGGCCTGGACGACGCAGACGGTGGACATGCCGTGGGTGCGCGCCTTCTCTATGGCAATGTCCAGGGCGAACTTGGCCGCCACGAACCCGAAGCTCCAGTTGCCGGAGACGAGCGCCGACGCGCCGGTCTCGGAGAGCACCGAGGGCTTCTCGGCGGGCAGCACCTCGCCCTCCTGTATCGACCGGACGTACCCGGCCACGTGCTGGGTGCCGTGGGTGGCGACGCCGCTGAGGTCCGAGAGGACCAGGGCGTCTGCGACCCTCCGGGCGTTGTCGGAGTCCGCTCCCGCGGCCAGGAGGATGCTCTCGACGACGCGGGTCAGCTTGTCGGCTTGTACGAGGGGCAAGGTTGTGCTCCTTTGTGGGTGGTTCTGGTGTGGAGTGCCGGGTAGTCTACCAGCTTGCCCTGGTTCGATGGGTCTGTCGGCGGGTGAACGGATGTACGGAACTTTGTCTGGGTGATAGAATAGGCGGAGTCCACAACTCCCTGCCTGGAGGTCCTGATTGCCGCTGGAGAATATCGTCGTCCAGGGCGCCCGAGAGCACAACCTGAAGGACATCGACGTCACGATCCCGCGCAACAAGCTGGTGGTCGTCACGGGGGTGTCCGGGTCGGGCAAGAGCTCGCTGGCGTTCGACACGATCTACGCCGAAGGACAGCGCCGCTACGTCGAGTCGCTGTCGGCGTACGCGCGGCAGTTCCTGGGGCGGATGGAGAAGCCCGACGTCGACTACATCGAGGGGCTGTCTCCCGCCATATCCATCGACCAGAAGGGCGTGTCGCGCAATCCCCGCTCGACGGTGGGCACGGTCACGGAGGTGTACGACTACCTGCGCCTGCTCTTCGCCAGGGCGGGGCGGCCCCACTGCTATAAGTGCGGGCGGCGGGTGGAGATGCAGACCGTGCAGCAGATCGTGGACGCGGTGCTGTCGATGGATGAGGGCAGCCGGATCCAGATCATGGCCCCTATGGTGCGGCGGCGGAAGGGCGAGCACCGGGAGATCTTCGAGGACGCGCGGCGGGCGGGGTACGTCCGGGTGCGGGTCAACGGCGACGTGCGGGACCTCTCCGAGACCATCGACCTTGACAAGCAGAAATGGCACACGATCGAGGTCGTAGTCGACCGGCTGGTGGTCGGCGCGAGCGCAGACGCAACCAGGGTCGCGGACTCGGTCGAGAGCGCGCTGAGGATGGCCGAGGGCACCGTGCTCGTTGCCGACACGGGCGGCGACGAGACGCTGTTCTCCGAGCAGTTCGCCTGCGTGCACTGCAACATCAGCCTGGGAGAGCTTGAGCCGCGGACCTTCAGCTTCAACAACCCGCACGGCGCCTGCGCGGACTGTACCGGCATCGGGTTCAGGCATGTGGTCGATCCGGACCTTGTGGTGCCGGACAAGAGCCTGTCCATCGCCGAGGGGGCAATCCAGCCGTGGGTTCGCACCGCCTTCTCGCCGTGGTGGGAGAGCCAGATGAACGCCCTGTCGAGGGCGTACGGCATATCGGTCACCAAGCCGTTCAAGGACCTGGAAGAGAAGCAGGTCGACATCATCCTGTACGGCACTCGGGGCAAGCGGGTGAGGGTGAAGCACCGGACGAACCGGGGCAACGTCTACGAGTGGGCGACGGAGTTCGAGGGGGTCGTAAACAACCTGGCGCGCCGTTACCGCGACAGCGAGTCGGAGAACGTGCGGTCGGACATCGAGGCCAAGTACATGGCGTCCAGGCCTTGCGACTCGTGCGGGGGGCTGCGGCTCAAGCCGGAGGCGCTGGCCGTGACCGTCGGCGGGCTGAACATCACAGAGGTTACGTCGAAGTCGATCTCCGAGGCGCAGAGCTGGATGGCGGCGGTGGCCGGTAATGGTTCCAGGCGGAGCACGAATGGGGCTGGCAGGGCTGCTTCCCTCGCGTCCTTAGAGGGCCGGATCGCGGAGGCCGGGGAGAATGGGGCGCGACCTCAGTTCGTGGACGCGGCAGAACAGCTCAACGAGCGCGAGAAGACGATCGCCAGCCAGATCATCAAGGAGATCGAGGGGCGGCTGCGCTTCCTGATCGACATCGGGCTGGACTACCTGACGCTGGACCGGACGGCGGGCACGCTGAGCGGCGGCGAGGCGCAGCGCATCCGGCTCGCGACGCAGATAGGCTCGGGCCTGATGGGCGTGCTGTACGTGTGCGACGAGCCGTCCGTCGGGCTGCATCCGGCGGATGACGCCCGGCTGATTTCGACCCTGTCGCGGCTGAGGGACATCGGGAACACGGTGCTGGTGGTCGAGCACGACGAGGCCATCATGCGGGCAGCCGACCACATCGTCGACCTGGGGCCCGGAGCCGGTGAGAATGGCGGCCACGTTGTGGCGACCGGGACCATCGACGGGATCATCGACACCCCTGAGTCGATCACCGGGCAGTACCTGGGTCACGTCCGTGAGATTCCCACGCCTTTGGAGCGACGGCCTGGCAGTGGCAGGTCGATAGTGGTGCGAGGAGCGCGGGCGAACAACCTGAAGGACATCGACGTGGAGATTCCGTTGGGCAGGCTGGTCTGCGTGACGGGGGTGTCCGGGTCCGGCAAAAGCACGCTGATCAACGAGGTGCTGTACAAGAAGCTGGCGCAGCAGTTCTACCGGGCCAAGGACAGGCCGGGCGAGAGCGACGCAATCGAGGGCGTTAATCATATCGACAAGGTCGTGGACATCGACCAGTCGCCCATCGGGCGCACGCCGCGGAGCAACCCGGCGACTTACACGGGGACGTTCACGCCGATCCGGGAGCTGTTTGCGACGGTGCCGGAGGCGAGGGCGCGTGGATACAAACCGGGGCGGTTCTCGTTCAACGTCAAGGGCGGTCGCTGCGAGGCCTGTTCGGGCGACGGTCACATCAGCATCGAGATGCAGTTCCTGCCGGACGTGACGGTGCCCTGCGAGGTGTGCAAGGGGGCCAGGTACAACCGAGAGGCGCTGGAGATCACGTTCAAGGGCAAGAACATCGCCGAGGTGCTGGACATGACGGTGACCGAGGCGCTGGAGCACTTCACGAACATCCCGCGCATCAGGAACAGGCTGCAGACGATGTACGACGTGGGCCTGGGCTACATCCGGCTGGGCCAGCCCGCGACGCACCTGAGCGGCGGCGAGGCGCAGCGGGTGAAGCTGAGCACGGAGCTGTCGAAGCGGGCGACGGGCAGCACGCTGTACATCCTCGACGAGCCAACGACGGGGCTGTCATTCGAGGACTGCGCGTACCTGCTCAGGGTGCTGCACCGGCTTGCGGACGCGGGCAACAGCGTCATACTGATCGAGCACCACCTGGACCTGATCAAGAGCGCGGACTGGATCATCGACCTGGGGCCGGGCGCAGGCGATGCGGGAGGCCACGTGATCGCTGAGGGGACGCCGGAAGAGCTGTCGGATATGGAGCATTCTCACACGGGGCGCTACCTGAGGGCACATTTGTCGCCGGTGACGGCGGAGACCGCCTGACCCGTCCTCCGCGAACCAGGGCCGACAGGCACATAGCCACCTGGCGGGCGGACACATGGGTCCGCCCTTATGTCATCACGGGAGCACGAGCACCGTTGGCGGATTGCGGAGGGCGGGTGCGTCTGCTATATTCGAATGCCGCAGCCGTCCTCTCGGCTGCCCACCGGCATGGGGCTGTAGCTCATCTGGGAGAGCGCTTCAATGGCATTGAAGAGGTAGGGGGTTCGAGTCCCCCCAGCTCCATTCGTCTGAAATCTGCTGTGGGAATTTACCTTCAAATAAAGTCGATTCGTAGTTGAGTTCGATTCCCCCTGACTCCTTTCTCGTGGTAAGAATTGTGGGAAGTGTGACGCAAGGGTTCGATTCCCCCTTAGTCCACTGCGGCGTCCTCGAGCACCGGGAAGGCGTAGGAGGAGGCGCTGAAAGTGGGAGTCACGCACCCGGAGATCCGAGTGAGTGCAGGATCGCCGCCTCCACGGAGTGGGCAATCAACGACGCCACCTCCACGAGCCATACAGTGGAGGACCTGATCTGCGACACAGATTACCGATTCCATGTGAGCGCTTACGGGAGCGGGACGGTCTACGCAGCCGAGTGGAGCGAGCCCTCCGCAGCCGCGCCGGCTATGACCTCTGCCGGCGTTCGGCCCCGAGTCCCAGCTCAGGGGCACGGAAATAGATCAGGTTGAGGGTGCTCAGGTCGTTCGTCGCCACGCTCATCAACTCTACCGGAGGCGACACTAACACAACTGCCCGTGGCCGCCTTGTTGACGGGCAGCAGGAGGGCGACCGGCCTCACGGCGCGCCTCCAACCTCTGGTGCATGGACGCTCGGCGGTGGGCATACGTCCTTAGCAGCACGCACATAACGCTCGTAGTCAGATGCCGGTCCGCATGACTGATCGCGACCTGCGCAATTCCCCCAAGGGTGGTAAGGATCGGGGGCGTGTGTCTGTGGGTGCTACTGTTGCTCCTTCTTTGGACCTATTTGTCGCAATCCAAAATACCTACCATCCCGGCGGCAACCACTCTTCGAACTCGAAGGACCGAATAGTCCTCGCCGCGGATGCCGACAGCGGGTATTCCCAGCGCTCGAAGAAAGACACTAGATCCCGCTTGACGATGGCGCTGAACCGGATCGCAAAGCCATCGAGCGCGCCGCCGTAGGTCGAGCGTGGGTAGGCCGGATCGTAGTAACTGTGGAAGACGGCTTTCATGGGCTTCCAGCTGAACTCGCTTATGAGTTGCCTGTACAAGGCCAGCTTTTGGCAGTCGTCGGAGGTGGACCACCTCCGACTGGAGAGCGTGTCATGTTCCAAAGGAGCGGCACAGCCGTGGGTCTTCAACTCCGTGTAGACATTAGAGTCATCGCCTCGGAAGACGTAGCTGTTCAGCGTGTACATCGTGAACAGGTTGACTCCGACTTCGGTGATTCCGTGTCCCGTCCAGTCCTCAGTCTGCCATTGGTGACCCAACTCGTGGCCGAATAGCCACCAATCCACGCCGTGCACCCGCGGGGAATAGCCCGAGGATGGTGGGACCCGATGAGGCAGCGGACCCAGACTAGGGAGGCCGCCGAGATAGTCCCGGCCCTCCGCCGTACCCGGCACGAGGACCCAGTGTTCCGCGTGAAGCGGATAGCTGATGCGTAACGGAGTCGCGTTGGCGTATCCATGGCCCACCTGGGGATCGAAGATCCAGATGCTCTCGTACGCCCTGGGCACGGGCTCTCCGGAAAGCTCCGCATGGCTCTTCTGGAACCCGTCCCACCACGCAGATACCTCTTCCGGATCCGTGATGCCGAGCGCGTTCTGGGCGGAGATCACAAACCGAATGCCGCCGGGCTTCTGGATGATGGCCTGCGGCGCTCCGGCGTCCAAATCCGCGAACCATTCCGCAGCCTTTGATTCGCCGGCCGTGTACACGGCCATGGGAGTCGCTCCCCGGACGGTGACCGGAATGGTGCCCGAGTATTCGGGGGGCACGACGAGCGCGATGGAGCCCCCGTAAGCGTTCGTGATGTTAATATGCCTGTCTACGACGGGGAACTCGCGCGGAAGGTAGGGCGCGCGCTTCCATACGCTCTGGGCGGCGTACCCCTGTCCCAAGTTATCATGCAACTCGCCCACCGACACTCTTAGCTCTCCCGTGGCGTGGCTGGCTGGAACCTCGATCTCTACGAGTGTGCTGGGAGGCGCGTAAAGGCCGAGCGGGAGGCGGCGCCAATCCCTGGAAGCGTCAGCGGGGAACTCGCTACGGCTGGCGTCCACGGTGACGGTGCGGTCGACGCGGCGAGCGTCCTGTGCCGGGAGACCGGGGAACACTGCCGCCCACGGATGAGGCATTGGCCACTCGTAGGGACCGAGAGTCTCAGCTACCGCGGCTGCCAGGCGGGCTCGCGCCGCCTTGCTTGAAGTCGGCAGTGCAGGTGTCTCGCCCACCAGACGGACGAGGGCCGAGTCCAGTTCCTTGGTGCGACCGAGTTCAAGAGCATCTTCGAACGCGCCCGGCAGCAAGGACATCTGGGTCGGTTGGAGATGTCCGTATGCGAGCCATTCTGCCCACACCCAACCAGCACTAAGAGCTCGCGAGTCAAATCGCGTGGTAGCGGACGTGAAATCGTCGATGCCGTTCGCGTTCCACGAGATGCCTGTGCCTTCGAGCAAGATGTCCCCCGTGAACCGCCCGTGGTGCTGCCGAATCCACCGTTCCCAATGCATGGCCGACCCTGCGATGACCAGCCCGCCACCCCGCTCCACGAACGCGCGCAAGGCGGTTATATCCTGCGGGACCAGTCGTGCTCCCCACCGATGGTTAACCACAACGACCGCGACATCCGCGTTACGCAATGCTCCGTCGCTCCAGTCGCGGACAAACCCGCCCGGGCCCCGGCCGACCACCTCGACGCCATCGAGTCCTTCCGCCACCAATGCGTCCGCTATCCCCTGATTGTCCGCCATCACGCGAAGTGGCGCGTTGCTATCGCTCTTCGTCCACCAAACCGCGTTCGCGAGGAGGCGGTCGACGCTGGCGTTGCCGAGTAGCCCGGGCGCTTCCGATGACAGGAAATCCGTCCCGGCGAATGCGACGACCTTGCCGTCGCCAAGCAGCGACCCGGCCACGAGGATATCCGCGCCAAGCTCGCTCTCGCTAACGATCACTGCAAACGCGTTGGGGTTCAGACCCAATCGTAGTGTGCCCACCGTCTGGGTGCGGAAACCTGTTCCGCCCACGGTCGCGTTTGCGAAGGGGCGTTCCGGCAGTCCAACGGTGAGTACCTCGAGGTCATCCGTCGGATCCGGCCACAGCGGGCATTCGAGGCCCGTGTTGGTGACGATCACGGTTACTTGTAGTGTGCTTGAGTTGGTGCCATCGGAAGCCTGAATGGTCACGTCGTATTGGTTGTCGGTATTGGAATCTGCGGGGTCTTCGTAGTTGGGCGATGATGCGAAACTCAATGCCCTTGACGTCGCACCATCTCCTGTCAGGGAGAAATCATCACTGTCATCGCCGGACAGAGACCAGGTTACAGTGCCGTCCGCCCCTGACAGCGTGTAGGTAGCAACCGAGTCCTCGCCGTTCTCCGCATAGTTGATCGTAGTGTCTCCAGAGAGAGTGAGCGAAGACGAAGCGCCGAAGACCTTATGGCCGCTGTCATCAGCAACGGCTGTGTGGCTTAAATCAGCGGTGTTTATTCCTTCACCATTCTTGCCCGCGGCGTCCATGATCCCTTGACCAGTCAAGCTATTGGCTCCGATGGAGATGCCGTTATCGTCAGAGTCCCCGGCCTGCACGGTGTAGGCATAGACCACTGTTGCCCCAGTGTGGCTTTGGTAGTCGGCAGTCCTGGCGGTACCTCCTATGTCCAACTCGAGCTCAGGTTTGCAGTTGACCACATCGGGACTGCAGCTGATGTTAGTAGGGATGCTCATATCCTCGCTGAAGGTGACGGTGACTTCGACTCTTTCGCCAGTCCCGTAGGTGTCTTCATCTCCCGGGTCGGAGGTGATGGCAATGGACGACACGTTCGGCGCAACGGCATCAACTATGAAGCTCGTGCCGGACGACACGGCCGAGTGGGTCAGGACGGCATCATTGCCGGCGGTGTCTCTGATGAACCCTCCATTTAGGTCTACCGAGTTGGCGCTGATGGATGGCCCGTCATTGTCCAGATCTCCTACCTGTACCACGTAACCGAAATAAGCCACGTATTCCCGTCGGTCGTTGAATCTAAGTGAGTAGTCCCACGCAAGCGCTCTCTCCTCGCCGCCGAGATCAAACGTCAGCTGAGGCGGTCCGCTGACGCTCCCCATAATGAGACCGTCGTTCGTGCCAAGAATAGCTGTGACGATTAGCGTTTCGCCTACGGAGTACGCCCCGTCGCTTCCCCCGCTGCTTGCAGAAAAGGACAGACTCGAAAGTCTCGGGCGAACTCCGTCAACCTTGTGTCCATCCTGAGCGGACAGGGCACTGTGGGACAGACTCGCATCGTCTTCCGCCGCATCCTTGATACTGCCGTTGTTAAGCGTCAGCTTATTGGCGCTTATGGCGATTCCGTCATCATCCGAGTCTCCTTGCACTACCGAGTAGGAGAACACTACCTTGGCTCCGTCTGTACTCTCGTAGTGAGCGGTCCTGTTGTTGGAGCCTACGGCTATTTCCAGTTGTGGGGAGCCAGTAACGGTGACGTTCACCGAAAACGTCACCGTTACCTGTACATCGTCACCAATGCGATAGAAGCCCGAAGCCCAGTTGGAAGATTGCACTACGCTGCCGCCAGAACGACCGATAGAGAATGCACCCAGGTCGGAGTTGTCTTCGTCTGGGTCGCTGGTGATGGCCACCGACGAGACGGTTGGTGCGGTCGTATCGGCCTGGGCTGAGACTGAGGGCAGGCCGTCGAGTGCGAACAGCCCGATGAGCACCACCAGTGCTCCGGCCACAAGTGCCCATGCTAGCGTCCATCCTATCGGTCCTGCTCTAATGTCCATCGGATTCCTCCAATTCTGTAGATGACTCCTTCAGCATGTACTTGTGCCGGGGCCGGTTCCCTACAATCCGCCCAAAACCACCGCCGACGTTCCTGCACTGGTCAGCGATTCGTCATTGCCCGCGTCGTCGTGTTCGGGCGCGCCGTCTCGGGTCCGGGTTGGCGCCGGTCGGAGGGATCTGCCGACCTCATGACCGGAAGGCGCAACACCGCCCAGGCCGAACGGTCTCCCCGCTCTATGCCCGCGAGCCCTCCGTAATGATACAGAGCGTGTGTAATGTGGCCGTTAATTCATCGCCGATTTTCAGCCAATTATTGTGAAGGTTATGTAAAGCACATATAGTCGCCTCCATCGGCTCGCAATCCGGCTCCATTCAAATGGGTGAGAGACCGACGGCACACCGTGCCTGCCGCAGCCCCTATCGAGGTAAGGGATTGAACGGGGAAGACGACCTGTTGAGGGAGAACCAGGCCTTGCGTGAGCGGTTATCCAGACTGAGCGCGGCCAGCCTCCAGGTCAGCGAAAGCCTTGTACTCGATGAAGTGCTCCACGAGGTCATCGACAACGTGCGCCTGCGAATACTCGGTCACACCAAACCCAACTGTACTCTTGACCTACGAGAGGTTTGACAGGCGGCCACCGACATCCAAACGAAAGGGATGCGTGAGAGTGAGTACTGCGCTATTCGGTTTCTGGGGAACGGTCCTCACGCTTGGCGTAGCGTTGGCGCTGGTGGCGGTGGCTTAGACCTCGAATACGTCCTGTCCACGCCAGTTCTGCTTCGGACTTGAAGGTCCATGGGATGGACCTTGAAACCTCTCGCGTGGGTGGGGGACATTCCACCGTGCTAACCAATGGCGCGTGGCATTCGGCTCCGTTCCGTCAATCGTGAAGACTACCTCTCAGCTCTGCTGGCGGCGGCGGATTCGGCTTATTTACACGATATTTACGCCGATTGGTCGAAAAAAGCCGGAAATTTCACGGCCAGATGACACGCACCTAGTAAGATAGGTCCCGTAAGGTCCTCGGAGGCATCGACAGGATCTGTCATGTCGGTGCCTCGGCGGGCTTCGTCCTGAACGGACTCACACCTTTCCTGGGAGGGAAGACCTAGCCGGCGACTGCGCTTCCCCGTGGCCGACCGCTCATGGTGCATGGAACCGAAGCGTACTCCTCAAGCGAGACGCAGGATCCGCCGCGATTTGTCTTACGCCC
Organism: Dehalococcoidia bacterium; assembly: GCA_965116315.1. Classification (GTDB taxonomy): domain Bacteria; phylum Chloroflexota; class Dehalococcoidia; order Lucifugimonadales; family CAJWER01. Next base: position 1,305,399 of record OZ220672.1, on the reverse strand, counting down.
AGGGATGAGTCTATGCACAACGACTCGCGACCAGCCAGCGGTGAGGGGATGGCGGGACCGCTCGCTGGAGATTGAGATGGGAAAGGCACGAGGAGGGGGTATCTCATGAACAGGCCCGCAATGAGTCTGCTGGTGGCAGCCGCTGCGCTCCTGGCCATTCTCTTGATCGGATGCTCAGACGAGACTGCCCCTACGCCCACGGCAACACCGACACCGGAACCCACGTCTACGCCGACAGCCACCCCGACGTTGACGCCCGTGCCCACGGCGATGCCGACACCGGAACCCACGTCTACGCCGACAGCCACCCCGACGTTGACGCCCGTGCCCACGGCGACGCCGACACCGGAACCCACGTCTACGCCGACAGCCACTCCGACGTTGACGCCCGTGCCCACGGCGACGCCGACACCGGAACCCACGTCTACGCCGACAGCCACTCCGACGTTGACGCCCGTGCCCACGGCCACGCCGACACCGGAACCCACGTCTATGCCGACAGCCACCCCAACGTTGACGCCCGTGCCCACGGCCACGCCGACGTCTACTTCCACGGCAATTCCCGAACAGACTGCGAAGCCCACTCCAGCACCCACGGTCACGCTGTTCGATGCTAGCAAGGAGCCCATCATCTTTAGTGACCTGAACTGGGCAAGCGCCCAATTGCAAAACCGGATAGCCCAATACATCATTGAACATGGCTATGGCTATCCGACGGGTGTTGTATCCGGACCTATCTCACCCTTGTTCGAGGGTCTACAACGCGGCGACATAGACGTTACCATGGAGGTATGGTTGCCCAACCAGAAACTGGTGTGGGACAAGGCCCTCAGGGAAGGCGAAGTCCTAGAGGTGGGAAAGAGCCTGGTCGACTGGCAATCGGCCTTCGTGATTCCGGCCTATCTGCAGGAACAGTACCCGGACCTAGATAGCGTCGAGGATCTGAAAGACCCGCAGTTCAAAAAGCTGTTCCAGACCGCGGAGAGTGGCGACAAGGCCCGTCTCGTGTCCTGCTCAGTCGCCTGGGCTTGCGAGAGCATCAACGCCGCCCAGATTGCAGGCTACGGTCTAGAGAGCCACGTTCACATTGTGAACCCCGGAAGCAGGGCCGCATTGAACGCCGACCTATACGGCGCCTACGGACGAAGGGAACCATGGCTCGGCTACCAGTGGGGTACTAACGACCCGGCTCTCGTGCTGGACCTGGTCCGACTGGAAGAACCTGCCTACAGCGACGAGTGCTGGTCCACTACCAAAGCCTGCGCCTACGAGGACCCCACCATCCTCATCGCTGTAAACTCAGACCTGCCGCTTGAGGCCCCCGACGTGGTGGCGATGCTGGGTAACTGGGACTTCAACATTGACGCCTACAAGGCTGCTGTCAAGTGGCGGAGCGCCACAGGAGTTACAGACCCAACCTCCACGGCTGTTTGGTGGCTCGAGAACAACTCAGAAATCTGGAGCGCGTGGGTCACCGACGAAGCGGTGGCGAGTGTCCAAGCGGCCCTCGACCGCGGTGAAACGGCCGCAGGCTTGCCCGGAGCGACAACCACGCGCATACCGACAGCCACGCCTACACCTATGCCTTCCCCTCCCCTGAGCGTGTTTGAATCGGGACAGACTATTCCCGATTTCCCCTCCGGAATCCCTAATGTAATAAGAGGCGGCGCTTCGTTTCAGATAAGTGGAGGAGGAAACGTCGTCATAACAATGGGCAATGGAGGAACGGTTGAATACAGTCACGCCACGTACACCTGCGTGTCCGGGGAAGAATGTCGCATCGAGAACGGGCGTGTCACCACCGGCACAATCCAGGTCTCTGAACCCTCTGCCGCCGAGGACCCCACGCCCATTCCAACGGCCACACCCACGCCAATACCCACGCCTACGCCAGTGTCCGTTTCCACACCCACGCAGACCCCGACGCCCACCGCGGTGCCTACACCATCCGGCACAGTTGCCTCGGATAGAGCAGCGCTGATTGCCCTTTACAACGCCACGGACGGGCCCAACTGGAGGAACAGCACCAACTGGCTGAGCGACAACCCTCTCGGTGAGTGGCACGGCGTCACGACGGACGGCGAGGGCAGAGTTTTACAGCTGATACTAACGGATAATCAGTTGAGCGGAGAGATACCATCTGAACTCGGCAACCTCTCAAACCTGACAAGGCTGAGCATCTACGACAACAAACAGTTGAGCGGAGAGATACCCCCCAAACTCGGCAGTCTCTCCAACCTGACTATGCTTGAGCTAGGCGGCGACAGCCAGTTGAGCGGAGAGATACCGTCCGAGCTCGGCAACCTTCATAATCTGACATGGGTGAAACTAGACTACAACAAGCTGACTGGGCATATTCCGCCCGAGCTCGGCAGCCTTTCCAATCTGAGAGTGCTTGCGCTAGGCGGGAATCAACTGAGCGGAAGTATACCATCCGAGCTCGGCAGCCTCTCCAATTTGGAATGGCTGTCGCTCTCGTTTAACCAGTTGAGCGGAGAGATACCCCCCGAACTCGGCAACCTCTCCAATCTGACTACGCTGTTCCTCCAAGGAGCAGGTCAGTTGAGCGGGGCAATACCCTCCGAACTCGCCAACCTTCCTAACCTGGGCGATCTGTTTCTCGTCGCCAACCGGCATCTGGCAGCGTGCCTTCCTGAAGGAGCGCGTGTGTTACGCGAGACTCTGTCACCCTATAGGACCGACATCGACCTTCTGCCGGACTGCACAGGGATGGAAGTTGTCCTTACAACGAACGAAGACCCCTTGGTCTACAACGACAACGTATTTGTCTTGCCGGTTCTGGAAGATCTTACTGCGGGCCAATTGCAACTAAGGGACTATGCGGTGCGTTTCTACGAGTATTTCCAAGATGACTTCGATTTTCTGTTCTTCGTTTCTAATTTGTCCCTGTTCAACCATAACCCATTTGAACCTACTTGGTGGAAGCCTGAATACCATGGCAGACATGTCGGTGTAATGAACGACGTGCAGGGAATTGGCCAAGAGATGTTTTCTCGCAATGACGAATGGGGATCAGAAGACGCGCTCCAGGGAATAATACACCTTTCATACTCAGGATCTTTCTTCATTGGGCCTGCCCTGCATGAACTCATGCACCGATGGGGAAACTCCATCGTGCCAACAGGTTTCGGCTCCCACTGGGGTTTCAGTAGCTCGAACGGACAGCTCGGAGGATTTGACATTGCGGACCTCGTTGATCATGGAGGCGGCCGGTACTCGGTCGGCTCCAGTGAACCTGCTCCCTCCGGGTGGCGCGTCCACACCGAACCATACAGTCCCATCGAGCTGTACTTGGCGGGCCTCATACCGCCAGAGGAGGTCCCTGACCTGTGGGTGGCGGAAGACGCAGAGTGGCTCGACGAATACAACGACGATGGGCATCAGATATTCAAGGCAAGCACGGTCAGGACGTATAACATCGAAGACATCATCGCGGAGCATGGAGAGCGGATTCCCGATTCCTCGCAGTCTCAAAGGGACTTTCGGGCGGCGGCCATTCTGCTGATCGACGAGAACCACCCGGCCATCAAGTGGCAACTGGATAAGGTGAGCGGCCACGTATCCTCGTTCAGCCTGGCTGGTGAGGACGAGTTCGACGACACGTATAACTTCTGGGAAGCAACCGGAGGACGGGCGAGGATCATCATGAACGACCTATCGCAGTTCCTAAAGGACAGGGAATAGCAGGTAGTCTTCGAAGTAGTAAGCGGTGGGTGAGGGGCCGATTTGGTCATTCCACGAAAACGGGCGTGTCACCACCGGCACAATCCGGGTCTCGGAACCCTCTGCCGCCGAGAAGCCCACTGCCGTATCCGCGCCATCCGCTATTCCTGCGGCCGCACCAACGCCTGTGCCCACGGCCGCAGCATATCCCCTAGGGAGTGTCACCTACGAGGTCAAAGGGAGGTCAATGCGAACCGGGACATTGGGAGACATGCAAGTCGGCCTTGGGAAGGCAGCTATGGCGATTTGGGGCAACACAGTGACCGAGAACGGCCAGAGCCTGATGGACCACTCGCCGGTTATTGGGATTGGAAGGGCACGAGGAGGAGTATCTCATGCATAAGCCCACAATGAGTCTGCTGGTCGTAGCCGCAGCGCTCCTGGCCATCCTGCTGACTGGATGTTCCGACGAGACTGACCCTACGCCCACGTCTACGCCGACAGCCGCCCCGACATTGACGTCCGCACCCACGGCCATACCCACGCCCATTCCACCGGCCGCGCCCACGCCGGAACCCACGTCTCCGCCGACAGCCACCCCGACCTTGACGCCCGTGCCCACGGCCACACCCACACCGACGGCAACACCTACGCCCATTCCAACGGCCGCGCCCACACCGGAACCCACGTCTCCGCCGACAGCCACCCCGACCTTGACGCCTGTGCCCACGGCCACACCCACACCGACGGCAACACCTACGCCCATTCCAACGGCCACGCCGACACCGGAACCCACGTCTCCGCCGACAGCCACCCCGACCTTGACGCCCGTGCCCACGGCCACACCCACACCGACAGCAACACCTACGCCCATTCCAACGGCCACGCCGACACCGGAACCCACGTCTCCGCCGACAGCCACCCCGACCTTGACGCCCACACCTACACCCACCGTGACTTCACTGGAAGTTGCGGAGGTGACGCCCCTGACGTCCTTTGGCGAGACTGTGCAGCTCTCGGTGACTGCCAGAATGTCGGACGGCTCAAGTCCGGTAGTTGAGAATTCGCTCATCCAGTGGGAATCTTCTGACCTCGCCGTAGTCACCGTCTCGGACGGGGTTGTTGTCGCCGTCGGAGGCGGCAACGCCACGATCACGGCAAGCTACGAGGAGCACACGGCCGAGATGGTCATCTCTGTTTGGATGTCCACTCTGAGTGAGGGCTCGGTGCGTGTGCTATATGTCATCCCCGCCGATCTAGATTTTCGCGCCGAATACAGTGACAGCATTGCGCGGGCGATCGCGGATGTCCAGGGGTGGTACCGCCGCCAACTCGACGGCCTGACGTTCGAAATCTACAGCGTCATACCCGAGCCATGTCACCTGCCCAAAGGGGAGGATTACTACAGTCATGGAGATGTTTGGGCAAAGGTGTTGGCGGACGTGCAGTCCTGCGCACCGGTGCGCCATGGCGACGAGCTGTTCACATGGGTGCTCTACGTCGATGCATCGGAACTGGGGCACTGTGGAGAGCCGCATGAGCTGGGGCGAGGTGGAGATGGCCTCGCCATGTTCCCGCGTGAGGACCTCCAGTTGATGCAGAACCCGGGTACTACCCATGTGTACTGTGACATCGGGGCATACTCTCGCAGTTACAGCAGTGTTCTCGGAGGTCTTGCGCACGAACTCGCACATACACTTGATGTGGCGCATCCGCCCGGATGTGACCCATGGGACCCGGCGACGTGCGACGACATGGAAGCCCGTTCCCTCATGCACGACGGATACCAAACTTACCCAGACACCTATCTGCTTCCTGCGGACAAGGAAATCCTGATCCGTTCGTCCTTCATCGGGAATTAACCAGCGTCTGAGTCCGATTCGTTCGACGCTCCAAACGCACCGAGCGATCAGGGATTAGCGCTGGGGCTACGGCGAGCCGTTGCATGAGCTCCGGGTCTCGCCGGTAGCCGAGACCTTCTGGGCCTGGGAAGAGACAGACCAGGACGGAACCTTCGAGATTCGTTTGCCGGAAGGCTTGTTAGGGCCATCCGTCCTGAGCGTCCACGCGGGTGGCTGGGTTACAAAGGCCCTGACGGGATCACCACTGAGCGAGTCAAGGCCCTGTTGCTCGATGTAGGAAGCGGGGATGTTAGTGGCATTGAAAGTCCGGCTCTCAGCAGCTGTGGACGATCTGTGCCTTTGGCAGGGGAAGGTAACCGGTATAGTTCTGGATCCGGATGGCAGGCCGGTTGAAGGAATCTGGATGGGAGCAATTCATGAGTGGTTCCGGAGTGGGGTGGATGGAACCTCTGAATTCTCTGTTCCTGAAGGCTGGGAAAGCTCAATTACTCTGAGCATCCACGCCGACGAAGTTCCGGACTTTCCAGACTGCGGAAGGGTGGGATACTACGGACCCGGGGGGTTTACGACGCTGCGCGGAGATGCATCGTTTGAGATTGGCGGCAACGGAGGCGCGGACATCGAAATACGGCTTCCTGCCAGCCCTTATGAGCTATGCCGTGGACAGACGTTGGTGGCTGGAACAGTGCTGGGGCCGGACGGCGAACCGGTTGATGGGATTGGAAGGGCACGAGGAGGAGTATCTCATGCATACGCCCACTCCAACGGCCATGCCCACGCCGGAACCCACGTCTACGCCGACAGCCACCCCGACCTTGACGACCGTGCCCACGCCCACTCCAACGGCCACGCCGACACCGGAACCCACGTCTACGCCGACAGCCACCCCGACCTTGACGACCGTGCCCACGCCCACTCCAACGGCCATGCCCACACCGGAACCCACGTCTACGCCGACAGCCACCCCGACGTTGATGCCCGTGCCCACGGCCACACCGACACCGACGCCCACACCCACCGTGACCTCTCTGGAAGTTGCGGCGCTGACGCCTCTGACATCTATCGGCGAGACTGTGCAGCTCTCGGTGACTGCCCATATTTCGGATGGATCGAGTCACGATGTTGATAGCAGTCTGGTGGAGTGGCAGTCATCCGATCCCTGGGTAGCGTCCGTGTCGGAGGGGATAGTCACTGCCGTCGGGGGCGGAAACGCAGTGATTGGCGCGACCTACGATGGACGAACGGTGGAGGCGCCCGTTGTGGCATCTTCCAATGTGCTCAATTCGGCCCTGTACAGGGCGCGGGACAATATCGACGAGGTGCGGGCTCATTCAGGCGACCTCCAGGCTACTGTGGCCGGTAATCGCTCGACAGAGGGAGGTAGTGATGCCTCCTATCACTAGCCGTTGTCGCTCAGTTCCGGGTCCGGTTTGATATCGGGACCCGGTCCTTGCCCGTCCTGTCCACGCCGTCTTGGACAACCTCGATGAGGGAGTTGGAGGTCATGTACCTCTGAAAGCTGTGGGCCAGGATGAAACGGGAGTAGTCGTCCATGACGGTGGCTAGGTAGTAGCAGGCCCAACCCACCACCCTGAAGTAGGAGGCGTCGGTGGCCCACATATGGTGGGCCAAGACGTACCGATTTACGAACTTTTCGCTGGGAAGTCCTACTGTGAGGAGTAGGGGCAGTAGTGCGCGGTATTACCCCGATAGCCTGAGACGACTGTCCGGGTGATTTGCTACACTTTAGGTCGCCCTTTTCTAGCTGCCCCACTAGCGCGCAGTGCACCTCATCTCGACAGTCCCCCCCTTATTCCGTGTCTCTCAGAGACTCCGACAAGCCGTCCATGGTGATCGTACCACGGCCACCGGTTGCTTCGTAGAAGTTGTACCGAAGTCTTCCTTGTTCATCGGTTCGCCCCACGTCGCCGGCGTGGCTGAACCAGGAAACATCGTCACTCAGCGTTTCCAAGACCTCTAGAGTCGTGGGGTGGTCCTCATCAACCAGGAGTATGACCGCCCCGCGAAAGTTCTTCTGTGATTGCGAAACGTCAGGAATACGCGCTCCATGTTCGGCGATGATGTCTTCGATGGCGTAGGTTCTAACTTGACTGGCGGTAAATATCGGATACCCGTTCTCATCCAGGACAAGATTACCCCTTCCGTCGTATAGCCACTCTCCATCTTCAGCAACCCAGATGTCTGGGACTTGCTCCGGTGGTATGAACCCCGCTAGATACAACTCTATGGCGCTGTAAGGCTTGACGTTGTCTGCGTACCCTGCGACGCCAAAGTGTCCGGCAGAGTATCGGTCGCCTCCATGATGAATCAGGTCGGTAATGTCAAATCCTCCGATGTTGCCGTTGGCGCTGCTGAAGCCCCAATGCGAAGGGTCGACTGACGACACGGCAGAGTTTGCCCATCGGTGCATCAATTCATGCAAGGTTGGTCCCTCGGCGAGGATGCTCAACGCATGGTCATAATAGATTGAATAGGCCCCAAAGTTGATTACACTCTGGAGTCTTCCAGCCGATCCCCATCGATCGTTGTTCACAAACATCGGTTTGCCAATACCGTGAATATCATTCTTCACACCTATAGAAGACGCTCGCTTATGATCAACAGATTCAAGCTGACCCGGAGCCAGATTTGGAACAAACATCAGGAAGTCAAACTCATCGTTAAAGCGCTCGTAGAAGCGCAACGCATAGTTCCTTAATGGTAAGTTGCCGCCTGCTAGATTCTCTGTGACCGGCATAACATACACGTTGTCGTTGTATATCTGTGGCTCGCTAAAGAAGGCAATCTCGTCAAAAGAGACACCGACAGCTCTGGCCAGGAGCGCGGGAATGTGCATGGCTATAGACTCGGGAGCGAGAGGATTTGTCCTGAGATCCACTACGTCTCCACTTCCTAGTCCTGCGTTTGCTACCAGGGGTGATACGTCGGATACATCATTGTTGGAGAGAATCAACTCCCGTAGCTCAGTCAACCCTGACGCTGGCGAGACATCTGCGATTTGGTTCGCTTGAGCATTCAGATACGCCAGTTCGTTCAGACCAACTAGGTGCACTATTTCCGATATGTGGTTGGAGCTGATGTCCAGCGTCGTCAGACTTGTGAGGCCCGCCAGCGGTGATATGTCCGATATATTGTTGTAGGTGAGATCCAGATCAGTTAATTTGGTTAGGGTTGCCAAAGGTGAGAGGTCCAGCGTAGAAGTGTCAGATTCATCCCATCGTACATGGACTGCTCCAAGATTCAGTGATCTCAAGTTGGTTAGGCCCGCGAGCGGCGAAAGATCCGCTAGCTTGTTTTGTCTGAGATTCAGCCTCGTCAGGTTGGATAGGCTCGCCAATGCCGAGAGGTCTAGCGGCGGTCGCTCCTCCGCCCCTAGCGTCTGGCTGCCCTTGATTTCTGTTAGATCCAGCGACGTCAAGTTGGTCAATCCGGCCAGTTGCGAGATGTCCTGGATGTCGTTGTATCCAAGATCCAGGTGGACCAGATTCGCGAGAGTCCCAAATTCCGCCGGTATCGCTCCCCTTAACCCATTCCATCGGAGGTTCAGCTGAGTAACCCGGCCGTTGCTATCGGCAGAGACGCCGAACCATGCTTCAATGGGCTCGTCGCTCAGCCAGTTAATATTATTCTCCCATCGCTGGCCGTTGGTGGCCTCGTAGAAAGCGACTAGCGCTGCCCTATCCGTCGCGGCCTGAGTGGCTGTTGCCGTCGCAACTGGCGTGGGAGTCGGCGTCTGAGTGGCTGTTGCCGTCGCAACTGGCGTGGGAGTCGGCGTCTGAGTGGCTGTTGCCGTCGCAACTGGCGAGGGAGTCGGCGTCTGAGTGGCTGTTGCCGTCGCAACTGGCGAGGGAGTCGGTGTCTGAGTGAGTGTAGGTGTGGCCGTCGGCTGGCGCGTCTGTGTGGGAGTCTCGTTGGAGCATCCTACCAAGAGGATTGTCAGGAGCACAGCGGCTGCCACCAGCAGACTCATTGCGGGCCTGTTCATGAGATACCCCCTCCTCGTGCCTTTCCCATCTCAATCTCCAGCGAGCGGTCCCGCCATCCCCTCACCGCTGGCTGTCGCGAGTCGTTGTGCTCTCACTCATCCCTGGGCGTCAGACAAATTGAGGCGGATCCTGCGTCTCGCTTGAGGAGTGCGCTTGGGTTCCATGCACCATGAGCGGTCGGCCACGGGGAAGCGCAGTCGCCGGCTAGGTCTTCCCTCCCAGGAAAGGTGTGAGTCCGTTCAGGACGAAGCCCGCCGAGGCACCGACATGACAGATCCTGTCGATGCCTCCGAGGACCTTACGGGACCTATCTTACTAGGTGCGTGTCATCTGGCCGTGAAGTTTCCGGCTTTTTTCGACCAATCGGCGTAAATATCGTGTAAATAAGCCGAATACGCCGCCGCCAGCAGAGCTGAGAGGTAGTCTTCACGATTGACCGAACGGAGCCGAATGCCACGCGCCATTGGTTAGCACGATGGGATGTGACGCCGATGCAGACGGTGACTGTTGGCAACCAGCAAGAATTGGACACTATTAGGGGCGAGAGATCAGGGATGGGACGAGATCCTTCCTCCTTCCCCTGAGAACGTCTGACGGCGCCACGTTGCCCAGTGCCTTGTGGTAACGCCGATAGTTGTAGTAGCTGGCGAAGGCTACGATGGCCGCCTCCAGGTCTGAAGGCACCTCGTAGGGCACTTGGTTCACGTCACGCTTCAGGGTCTGGTGATAACGCTCCAGCTTGCCGTTGGTCTGAGGGTGGACGGACGATACCAGTATGTGCTAGGTGCCCACCATGCCCCAAGTAATCCCTGAAGGCTCTTCACTGTGTTGCCCCAAATCGCCATAGCTGCCTTCCCAAGACCGACTTGCATGTCTCCAATGTCCCGGTTCGCATTGACCTCCTTTTGACCTCGTAGATGATGCTCCCCCAGAGGGATATGGTCGCCATCGTATTCAAGTTGGCTCTCATGCACGGCCGGACCGACCGGCGTCGGTACCGGCTTGGCTGTGAGTGCAAGAGGACCTCTTTCTTACGAATCGCCCGCCGCTTCAATGATCCAGGTTCCGTCGTCTTGCTTGCTGGCCTTGAAGTTGTACGTGACTCCGTTGATGGTTGTGTTGCGAGCGTCGATTCCGGTCCCGGCGGTGAAGAACAGGAAGCTGCCAGTCCCCGACGAGTCAACCGAGAACTCGGTGGATGTGCCGGGGTAAGTGCAACTCTCTCCGGGCCCGACGATCAACCCCGCGCGGCATGCGCCGTCGGCCCCATCTGTATCGGGCGTTGGCGTAGGCGTAGCCGTGGCTGTGGGTGTGGCTGCGCCGCAATCGGGCAGGTTGAGTGACGCAAGATCATTCTGCCTTATATCTCGCAACCCCTCGGGTATGCACCCAGTCAACTGGTTGCCGGAGAGTTTCAGCCTCCACAGGTCGGACAGGCGGCCCAGTTCCGGCGGAATCTCACCTGTCAACCGGTTGTTATCGAGAGCCAGTGCTCCTAGGTTGTTGGACGGGAGTCCCAGTTCCGGCGGAATCTCGCCCGTCAATCGGTTGCCTGAGAGATACAGCCAAGACAGGTTGGAGAGGCGGCCCAGTTCCGGCGGGATATTGCCTGTTAACCGGTTGTTGTGGAGATACAGCAGTCCTAGTTTGGAGAGGCAGCCCAGTTCCGGCGGGATCTCGCCTGTCAATCGGTTGTTGTCGAGATCCAGATACTCCAGGTTGGACAGGCGGCCCAGTTCCGGCGGAATCTCGCCTGTCAACTGATTGTGGGGGAGACCCAGCCCCGTCAGGTTGGAGAGGCCGCCCAGCCACTGCGGAATCTCGCCCGTCAACTGGTTGTTGGCGAGCCAAAGTTCCGTCAGGTTGGAGAGGCGGCCGAGCCCCGGCGGTATCTCGCCCGTCAACTGGTTCCCGCCGAGATCCAGATACTCCAGGTTGGAGAGGCCGCCCAGTTCTGGCGGTATCGGCCCCGTCAGCCTGTTATTGATGAATTCGCTACCATCCCGGATTCTGCCAAGGCTTAGCGAGGACAGGCTGGTGAGGTCGCCTAATTCGGGTGGTATGCGACCCATGAGGTTGTTGCGCGGGAGATCCAGCCTGATAACGCGACCGTTGCTGTCCGTCGTAACGCCGTGCCATTCGCCAATGGGTCTGTCGGTCAGCCAGTTCGTATTGTCGTCCCAGTTTGGGCCATCCGTATTGTGGTACAAAGCGACCAACGCGGCACGATCCGGGTCGGATTGCGCAGGCGCCGGTGTGGCTGTCGGTGTGGGTGTGGCCGTAGCTGCGGGCGTGGATGCCTGGGACGCATTGAAATCCAGGTGAGTGATAACCCGGTTCTCGAAAGCTATCCAGCCCAGCCTTATGTCCCCTCCAGCCCTGGACGTGGTGTTTCCCTGTAGTACAAGGGCGTCGCCATCGGGAAGGTGGGCCACCAGAAACTTGGCGCCCAGAATCTCGGAGTAGTCGGAGGTGAACCTGAATCCCTCCGACAGGCAGAAGCTGTCTCTCGGCATTGCAAGACCCTCGTAGCAGGCCACGATCTGGCCGCCCTCGTGCATTCTCCGCCACGTGGCCGCACTGGCTCCGTTGAACTCGGAGAACTTGCCGGGCCGAGCCTGTGTGGCTGTCGGCGTGGACGTGGGTTCGGGCGTTGCCGTGGTTACGGGTGTGGAGGTCGGCGCAGCTGTTTGTTCCGGTGTGGGTGTCAACGTCGGGGTGGCTGTCGGCGTAAACGTGGGTATTGGCGTGGGCGTGGCCGTTGGAATGGGCGTGGGGTCCTCGGCGGCAGAGGGTTCAGAGACCTGGATTGTGCCGGTGGTGACACGCCCGTTCTCGATGCGACATTCTTCCCCGGACACGCAGGTGTACGTGGCGTGACTGTATTCAACCGTTCCTCCATTGCCCATTGTTATGACGACGTTTCCTCCTCCACTTATCTGAAACGAAGCGCCGCCTCTTATTACATTAGGGATTCCGGAGGGGAAATCGGGAATAGTCTGTCCCGATTCAAACACGCTCAGGGGAGGGGAAGGCATAGGTGTAGGCGTGGCTGTCGGTATGCGCGTGGTTGTCGCTCCGGGCAAGCCTGCGGCCGTTTCACCGCGGTCGAGGGCCGCTTGGACACTCGCCACCGCTTCGTCGGTGACCCACGCGCTCCAGATTTCTGAGTTGTTCTCGAGCCACCAAACAGCCGTGGAGGTTGGGTCTGTAACTCCTGTGGCGCTCCGCCACTTGACAGCAGCCTTGTAGGCGTCAATGTTGAAGTCCCAGTTACCCAGCATCGCCACCACGTCGGGGGCCTCAAGCGGCAGGTCTGAGTTTACAGCGATGAGGATGGTGGGGTCCTCGTAGGCGCAGGCTTTGGTAGTGGACCAGCACTCGTCGCTGTAGGCAGGTTCTTCCAGTCGGACCAGGTCCAGCACGAGAGCCGGGTCGTTAGTACCCCACTGGTAGCCGAGCCATGGTTCCCTTCGTCCGTAGGCGCCGTATAGGTCGGCGTTCAATGCGGCCCTGCTTCCGGGGTTCACAATGTGAACGTGGCTCTCTAGACCGTAGCCTGCAATCTGGGCGGCGTTGATGCTCTCGCAAGCCCAGGCGACTGAGCAGGACACGAGACGGGCCTTGTCGCCACTCTCCGCGGTCTGGAACAGCTTTTTGAACTGCGGGTCTTTCAGATCCTCGACGCTATCTAGGTCCGGGTACTGTTCCTGCAGATAGGCCGGAATCACGAAGGCCGATTGCCAGTCGACCAGGCTCTTTCCCACCTCTAGGACTTCGCCTTCCCTGAGGGCCTTGTCCCACACCAGTTTCTGGTTGGGCAACCATACCTCCATGGTAACGTCTATGTCGCCGCGTTGTAGACCCTCGAACAAGGGTGAGATAGGTCCGGATACAACACCCGTCGGATAGCCATAGCCATGTTCAATGATGTATTGGGCTATCCGGTTTTGCAATTGGGCGCTTGCCCAGTTCAGGTCACTAAAGATGATGGGCTCCTTGCTAGCATCGAACAGCGTGACCGTGGGTGCTGGAGTGGGCTTCGCAGTCTGTTCGGGAATTGCCGTGGAAGTAGACGTCGGCGTGGCCGTGGGCACGGGCGTCAACGTTGGGTTGGCTGTCGGCGTAGACGTGGGTTCCGGTGTCGGCGTGGCCGTGGGCACGGGCGTCAACGTCGGGGTGGGTGTCAGCGTAGATGTGGGTTCCGGTGTAGGAGTTGCCGTGGGCGTAGGGGCGGTGTCGTCGGAGCATCCTACCAAGAGGATTGTCAGGAGCACAGTGGCTACCACCAATAGACTCGTAGCGGGCTCATGCATGAGATTACTCCTTCCGCATGCCATTCTCATCACGATAACCGTCGACCGTCCCACCATGCCTTCACCGTTGTCTGTCGTGTCTTCAGTGCATCTCACTCAGCAAAGAGCACCTGTGAGTGCTACCCAACCGGAGTTGGACCTGGCGCAGGTGATTCGCCTCCTCAACGCGGTTGCTTCCACACAACATGAATGTTGCACTCTCTAAGTTCAAAAGGATGGTTAAACGAGAGCTCAAAGAACCTGGATTCATTCGCAGACATTGAGCCCAGATTCCAATTTCGCTTTGGAAGACATCATCCCTTTCGAAACCGCCGGAGAAACAAAGACGAAGGCTGTCCATGTTGATGGTGATGCCGCCGAACTCTTGCTTTGCCGGACCTCCCTCACGGCAGATTGCTCCGTCGTGCGCCACGGATTGAACGACGCTGGCCGGGGGTGTAACCGCCGCCTGTGTAGCGGCAACCTTCGCTAGGCTGCAACCTCATGCCGTCCCGACAATTCCCCAAAACCGCAGGCGTTGGTTGAAGAGGAGTGGCTGTCTGAGTGGGCGTCGAAGTGGGTGTGCTGTCGAAACAGTCAGTTCGGACGTTGGCGAGGGCGATACTGTGAGTGTGGTCTCTGTATCGTCGCTGCAAGCCGCCAGCGCCAAGACCGACGCCAGCGCGAGGACAGCGATCAGCCAGAGGGGAGACTCTTCGGTTAGTCATAGGAAGCATCACCTCGCTCTGTCGAGTGATTACCGGCTTCCCTGAGGACGGTATTGACGTCCAGGGTCTCGCTGACTCGAAGGCTGGCCTCGCCAAGCTTTGAAAGCCGGGTCCGGAGCGACTCAATCTCCTGTAACAGGTGGCTGGGTTCGACGGATGTCACCCCGTCTTGACACGAAGTCGAGGACGGCTCTGCCGATGAAGAGAACCGGTCAGCCAGCCCTTCTTCGCTCGATTCCCTGCTGTATTCCGCCTTCACGATTCATTCCGTTCCTACTGCTGTTGGACGAACTCCACTCGACGAGTGGTGCAATAGTCACTCCATTATAGGAAGTTGGTGTAAAGCCTACGTTAAGATATCGGCCATCCACGGGGCATTTGTTGTGAGTTTAGTGTAAGACTGATAGCATGTCTCCGATTTCCGACGGTCTCCCCACCCGGACGCCAGGTGAAGGGACCATCGGGCACCAAGAATCCCAGCGAGGTTGCAGAGTGAATCGAGAAGACGACCTGTTAAAAGAGAACCAGGCCCTGCGGGACCGGCTGTCCAGACTGAGCGAAGCCAGCATGCGCATCAACGAGAGCCTCGACGTTGACGTCGTCCTCCAGGAAGTCATTGACAACGCGCGCTACTTGACCAATGCTCGCTACGGGGTCATT
The DNA here is from genome assembly GCA_965116315.1 of Dehalococcoidia bacterium. Taxonomy (GTDB): domain Bacteria; phylum Chloroflexota; class Dehalococcoidia; order Lucifugimonadales; family CAJWER01. The sequence goes on along the minus strand of OZ220672.1, from coordinate 1,290,163 downwards.
GCAAGCATGGATGAAGTCGGTGGTCTGGACTCAGTCCTGACATCCGGGACGACGGAGGATGAGCACCGCCAGCTCTTGGACTTGCCCGATGGAACAAGGATTTTCGATCACTTTATCGAGATCCCAGGGCCTCTCCGCGTGGACAACTACTATGAGTATGCAGTATCGGTTGGGCTGGAAGGCTGGCTGCCGATGACCGTCTTCGCCGGTGTGGCTGCGCCCATAAGACATCGCGGCGTGCCTGTGGGGATTATATTTCTGGGCCATGAACGGGAGGACAAGGAGTTCAGCGACGAGGATGTCGAGACCCTTGTCATGTTCGCCTCACAGACGGCGATGGTCATCTCTAACGCCCGTCGGTACCGTGAGGAACGGCGCTCCAGGACCGACCTGGAGACCCTGATAAGTACCTCTCCGGTGGGCGTTGCGGTCTTCGACGCCAGAACAGGAGCCCCTGTTTCTACCAACCGCGAGTGGATGAGGATCATCGACGCGTTGCTGGCCTCGGACGAACCACCGGAGAACCTCCGAGAGACTCTGACGATCCGGCGCGCCGATGGTCGGGAGCTTCGCCTGGCCGACGTGTCTATGGACCAGCTGCTGAGGGCCGGAGAGAAGGTGCGGGCGGAGGAGATGATCTTCAGTGTGCCCGACGGACAGAGTGTCACTGTAATGCTGAACGGCAGCCCCATCCTTTCAAAGGACGGTGAGGTGGAGAGCCTCATCGTGACGATGCAAGACATGACCCCCCTCAAGGAGGTCGAGCGGCTTCGGGCCGAGTTCCTGGCGATGGTAAGCCACGAGTTGCGCACCCCACTGGCCACAGTGAGGGGCTCGGTCTTTGCGCTGCTGGACGAAGTCTCCGACATGCACCCCGCCGAGATGCACCAGTTCCACAGGATCATTCTGGAACAAACCGACCGTATGCGCGCGCTGATCGCAGACCTTCTTGACGTGGCCCACATCGAGACAGGTACCCTGCCCGTCTCCCCGCAACCGACGGACCTATCGGTATTGTTAGGCGAGGCCGGGAGCGCATTCCGCATCGGCGGGCACAGCCACAACCTCAGCACCGACGTCCCGCTGGATCTGCCCTGGGCGATGGTTGACAAGTCTCGCATTATGCAGGTGCTTGGCAATCTGCTGGCCAACGCGGCAAGACACTCGCCGGCGTCGTCCACCATCAGGGTGAGTGCCACACCCGGCGACCTCCATGTCACAGTTTCGGTCTCCGATGAAGGCAGGGGCATCCCCGCCGAGAGCCTGCCGCGCCTGTTTAGGAAGTTCTTCAGAATCGAGACCGAGGAGCAGGGTGGGGATACCGGTCTGGGTTTAGCGGTCTGCAAGGGGATAGTGGAGGCGCACGGGGGCCGGATCTGGGCGGAGAGTGACGGGCCCGGGCTGGGAGCGCGGTTCACCTTCACTTTGCCGACGGTCGAGGGGGCTGGGTTTGTCTCTCCGGAGCCGTCCCACCGAATCTCCACGCCTCCTGCACACAGTTCGGCACGCGAACAGTTGCGCATCCTGGCTGTGGACGATGACGACCAGGCGCTCAGGTACATCCGCGACGCCCTGGTCAAGCCGGACTATGCGGTAATCGCCACCGGAGACCCAGAGGACGTGCCTCGGCTCGTCGAGGAGGAGAAGCCCCACCTGGTGCTGCTCGACCTGATGTTGCCCGGAGTCGACGGGATCGATCTGATGAAGGAGATTGTAAGCGCTCGTGACGTACCGGTGATCTTCGTGTCCGCCTACGGTCAGGATCAGCTCGTCGCGAGGGCCTTCGAGATGGGTGCCGATGACTACGTGGTCAAGCCGTTTTCACCCACGGAGCTTGTGGCCCGGATCAGGGCGGCTCTGCGCAGGCGGACCACATCTGAGCCGTCCATCCCCTATGTACTTGGAGACCTGACCATAGACTACGCGGAGCGTCTCGTGACGCTTGGAGGGAGTCCTATAGATTTGACGGCCATACAGTACGGGTTGCTGGTCGAGCTATCGGCCAACGCGGGGCGGGTGCTCACCTACGAGCACCTGCTGAGACGCGTATGGGGCTCGGATGGCGATGGCGACGTGCGGCCCATGCGCACCACCATCAGCACCATACGCGGCAAGCTGCACGACGACGCCAGCAACCCGACTTACATCTTCACCAAGCTTCGTGTCGGCTACAGCATGCCAAAGGCCGACACGCCTTGAAAGGAACTTCCGGCAGAGCCCTGACCTGTGCCTCTTCCCAGAGGTACCTGCAGCTTCCATGTCCGACTTGCGGCTGCCCTAGATGATGACTTCTCAGCGAGGAATTCGCGACTTCGGTAAGCCTTGGCCCAGCTCCGCGGTGCGCAAGCAGTCTCGCGGATTCTCGAAGGGACTGTGGTAACAAGTGTGGTAATAATGACGCTTTTGCCCTAATATCGTAGTTAATTCGATTGCCCCCAGCTCCACCACCAATACTCTTTCTCTTCCATTACCAGCCCTCCTCTATCTGTCTCAGTGGAAGCGACAGGAGAGCGCGTTATGAGTCACGGTGGCTTTGCGGCGATGGACGCGCCTAGCTTGGAGAGCGTTCATGAGGTGAAGCTGTAGGCCTGCTGCACGACCTGCTGAAGAAGGGAGGCAGGCTCGGGGAGGCGCGGACGCTGGGAGTCAACTACGCGACCGTGGCCCGGAGCATCGATTCGGGGCGGCTGTTGGTGCACTTGTGCAGCTAGGTACTCTTGGGCTTTGGAGGAAGTAGCCCATCCCTGGCACATCAGGGTGCATTATCCGGTGACAGGTCGGATACTATCTCCTCCAGTTGCTCCAGGGCGGCGCGCAGATCTTCGACGATTTCCTCTGCGATCTGGTCCGGCGGCGGCAGGTTCGCCGAGTCCTCCATGCTCTCGTCCCGCAGCCAGAAGATGTCGAGGTTGACCTTGTCCCGCCTCATGAGGTCCTCGTAGCTGAACCTGCGGAAGCGCTCGGTTTCCTGGCGCTCGTGGCGAGCCTCCGGGTTATAGCACGCTACGAAGTCGTCCAGGTGTGCGCGTGTCAGCGGGTTGGCCTTGAGGGTGAAGCGCCGGTTGGTGCGCAGGTCGTATATCCACAGGTCCCGCGTCCAGGGAGTCTCGCTGGCCGGCTTGCGGTCGAAGAAGAGCACGTTGGCCTTGACGCCCTGGGCGTAGAATACGCCGGTCGGCAGCCGCAGCAGGGTGTGGACGTCGCACTCGTCGAGCAGGTGTCGGCGCACCGTCTCCCCGGCGCCGCCCTCGAAGAGTACGTTGTCGGGCACGACGATGGCGGCGCAGCCGCCGTTCTTCAGCAGGGTCCGCACGTGCTGGAGGAAGTTGAGCTGCTTGTTGCTGGTGGTGGCCCAGAAATCGGGGCGCACGACGACGAGGTCCTGCCGCTCCGGCTCCCCCTCGGCGTTGACGAAGGTGAGGCTGGACTTGCGTCCGAAGGGCGGATTGGTGAGCACCATGTCGAAGTTGACGCCCGGATGGCTGCGCAGGCTGTCGTCGACGACTATGTTCGTCTCGTCGCCGTCGATGCCCCGCAGGTAGAGGTTCATGGCGCCGAGCCTGGCTGCGCCGTCGACGATCTCCCAGCCGTGCAAGGCGCTGCTCTTGAGGTGGGCACGCTGGCCCTTGTCCATACTGGAGTTGTGGTTCACGACATAGTCGTGGGCGGCCAGAAGGAAGCCGCCGGTGCCGCATGCTGGGTCGCAGATGGTCGCGTCAGGCTGCGGGCGCATGACGTCGACGATAGCCTGGATGAGAGAGCGCGGCGTGAAGTACTGGCCCGCGCCGGTCTTGACGTCCTGGGCGTTGCGCTCGAGCAGCGACTCGTAGGCGTCGCCCTTGACGTCGGCGCTGAGGGACAGCCAGTGCTCGCTGTCGATCAGCTCTCTTACAAGCCGCGTCAGCATGGCCGGCTCCTGGATCCTGTTCTGGGCCTTGCCGAAGATGACGCCGAGGGTGCCGGTCTCTTTTGCCAGCGTCTCCAGCGTGCGTCGGTAGTGGCTCTCCAGCTCGGCGCCGTCGCGGGACAGCAGGCTGGGCCAGTCGCAGCCCTCGGGGATGGGAGGCGGCTCGTAGCCGGGCAGGAGCGTGTACGGGGGCTGCGACCGCTCGTGCATCATCTTGAGGAAGATGAGGTAGGTGAGCTGCTCCAGGTAGTCACCGTAGGAGAGGCCCGCGTCCCGGAGCACATTGCAATAGTTCCAGAGCTTCTGGCCGATTGATGTCGAGGTCGTCATCGAGCAGCCTCCGAGAGCTTGGGGCGGGCAGTCCGGCTCGACTTTGACTTGCGGCTTCTCGGCTTGCGTTGGGATTTCGCCGCCGCCTCTGCCGCCTCTCGCTCGGCCCGGATGCGTTCAAGCAGCACCGACGCAGGCTCATTATTGGGGTCCTGGGGTACGAGCTTGCCCGAGAACGCCTGCTTCAAGATGCTCTGGCGCAGCCGCTCGGCCCTAGCGAGGTTGGCCTCCACGGCGGCTTCTGCCTGCTGGACGACAGAGAGGCGGCGCTCCACCTCGGCGACAATGCGGCACTGCTCGGCGAGTGGTGGGATAGGTATCAAGAGATCTTGCACGCGTGCCTTGTTTAGCGCAGGCTGATTGTTGCCAGATCCGATTCGTCGAGTGGCATCATACCGGCCCCAGAGGTAGTAGAAGACATACTCAGGGGGTAATTCAGACTCAGAGACTCTGATAGCTGCGGAGTTCTGACTGTTGCAGGCAGGAATGTCAAGCACCGATACTTGGCCTCTTGTTTTGCCTTCTCCTATCATGCCCAACAATACCGTGCCCTTTGGGTGCAGAGTAGCGCTGCTATTCTTTAGTCCCGACTCGGTAATGCATTCGCGCGTAGCCTTGATTCTGCTAAAGGACACCTCACCACTACTAACCCATGGGATGTCCCCGTTCCAAAAGTCTGACCTTGCTCTTCTGGGAGTAGAGCCGACGTACACCTCAAATATGTCGCCAATTCTGCTCCACATCCAACCCTCCGGCAGTTCCGGCAGGTCAGACGTGTCCGGCTCGACGGGCTCGCTGTACCTGCCCCGGCGCTTCGCCTGGAACTCCCAGCGGGCGCGGCGTTCGTCAAGGACGCGCTCCAGGAGCCGGCCGGCGGATTCGTAGTCCCGGCCTTCGGCCTCGGCAAGCTCCGCCTCGGTAAGGACCAGCCCGCCCTCACAGGCGGCCTTGAGGACGCTGGCGCGGTAGCGCTTCAGGTTGGCCTGTACCCGCTTCAGCGCCGCAACGGAGGCGTCGAGGCGGGTGAACTGCTTCTCGATCTCCGCCACGATTCGGTGTTGCTCTGGGAGAGGCGAGAGGGGCAATGGGTGGGACCTCAAGTCATTACCACGAATAGCCTCAAACGTAGTGCCGGTTGAGTTGGCCCGCAGGTCTTCCTCCGTAGCTCGCATCGCATAGAGGATGTATTTGGCAGGCATGTCTCCCTGGGTCCTGATAGCCGCCAAGCCTCTGCCAATGCAGGACTGCACGGTGCATAAGTTGGTCGGGCCTACGGGCGCACGTATCGAAACGAGCACGTCGTCCGGTTCGGCAATCCTGGAGGGGGCCGAGCAATACTTTACCGCCACAGGGTACATAAAGCCAAACTCTGCCTTACCCTGAAGGAAGGGTAGTCCTAAGCCCTCAGTGTTATAGGTCTTGCCAGGCGGGGATTGACCTTGAATAACAACACAAGCTTCCCCAAGAGTGCTCAACTCCCATCCCAGGGGCAGGCCAAGCCCGGCTGGATGAAGCATCACGTCTCCAAGCTGGTTCTGTGACCACTCATGGATTTGTGTCTTCTACAAGCAAGAGAATTGCCGATGCCGTGACATTGATCGCGTACTGTGCCAGGTGCCGCGACACTTCTCGCGGCTGCGTGCCAGCGCCATGTGCGCTTCCTAGCTCATTCCTGATGACCGCGACCTGATTTAGCGGTTGCTTCAGAAACTCAGGCAGGTCCGTATTCGAGAGGACGGTATTAAGCAGCTTACTCGCGTTCCTTTGGGTAGGCCAACCCTTTCGTTCGCAGATGATCTTCATCACGCTCTCTAGGGCGCTTCCACACTTTGTAACACAGTCTCCATAATCACCCTTTCGGTAATCTGTGAGTGCTCTGAGGAACTCTTTGTTTGTTTCACCGAAATCCGAACCTCTCAGAAGCACGAGAGCCGGTTCCAGAGCAGTTTGATGCAATACCTCACTGTCCCGCCGTATTATTCGTGGGTATCCTTCAAGCCTCACGCCCCCCTGACTTTCAACAACGGTGAATTCGGTCAGAAAGAAGGGCAGACTATCCTCTTGGAAGAAACTATTGATGGCAGAGATAAGGTCACCAACAGGTACATCGCATTCAAAAACGGCCTGTGACTGAAAGCTGAACTCGATAAAATCAAGGAAATGTTCATCGCTACACTCATCAACGAAATTGTTCAGATCGCCGTCTAAAGTCAGCGTATGCCTATTGGACAAGCGTGGTCGACCAAGGGAATAGAGCAATTTGTCATAGACATCTGACCACAGCCCTGATCTTACAGAAGCCCATGAGCCGGAATCCCCCCTAGGGAATGTTCTTATCCAAAGTAGAAAAACACGACTTCTGAACTCTGGCGTCAGAGGTGTGCTCTTCTCATTGGCGGGTCTAGGCCGCCTCGAGAATACATTGAATATATTAGAAAAGTCCATCGAAGTTGTCCTAGTGAGACTTCTGATAGCTTCGGGCGGCCAGTTAAGTGGGACCAGTGGCTTTCTGTCGTCCGGTGCACTACAGGTCTCTCAGTGTGCCCTGCTGCTTGGCCTCCCATGCCTCAGCCGCGAGACCGTCCAGCCTCCCAGCCTTCGCGTCCTCTTTGATCTGACGGTCCCACTCGTCCGAATCGTATTCATCGAACCAGCGCCTGAACTGGGCGTATTCGGTCTCGGATAGCTCCATGATGGCCTGTTGGAGCTCCGTTGCGGTCCTCATTGTGCGGTCTTCCTCCGCTTCTATCTGCCGGACCCAACGGCGACTTCCTTGGCTGCGGCGGGGATTGGCACATCCACTTCGACAACGGCGCTTGTGGGTTCTGGGATGGCCTCCCCTTCCTCGGCCATCATCTCCACGTGGTAGGTGGCAGCCTGGCGTATCAACTCCTTGGTCTCAGCGAGGGTGTCCCCTGCGGCAATACAGCCGGGCAGGTCGAGCAAGTATGCCGAGTATCCGTTGCCGGTTTTTTCGATTACGGCGATGTATTTCATCGTAATTCCCCCTTATCAATTCCCGCTTGCTTAAGGATCCTGTCCCAAGTGCCGGCCGCCAAGTCCTTGCTCAGCCTCCCCGCAATCGTAACAGTTCCCCGTCTTTCAGGGTGTTTGTAGTGGCGGTGGCTACCTCTCGTCCTCACCCAGTACCAGCCATACCGCTCGACTATGCGGATTGCTTCCCGCACTTTAGGCATGGGCCAGTCCAACACCCCAAGCATCTGGCTCCGAATACGCCCTCGTACTCGTCATGACCGCCGATCGGACGAAGCTTGGCTGGAGAACTTCTCGCGCGTCGCGGCCATGTTCTCCTCCCATGTCGGGTTCCCCGCCCCTTCTGGATTGGGGACAGTTCCTGCTCGCAGGAATCCGGCCTTCGCCGGAATGACGGTTGCGCGGGCGGCCTGTCCGCTAGGCCAGTCTACGGCAGTGGGGGCGGGTGTTCAAGAAATGCCTTGACGGAAGTACGCGGCGCTCAGGCCACCAGATGCACGTTCAACTCCTCGACGATGGCCGGCAGGTCCTCGCCGAATAGCTGGTATGCCTTGCCCGGGCCGCCCTGCTGGTTGAATGGGGCGTATTCGAAATCGTCCATCTCCATGCTGACGCTCCCCGCGATGTGGTCACGGATGCCCTCCAGCCACCGCACCTGTTCCTCGGTGAAGGCGCGGCCGGCAGTTTCCTGCATGGCCAGCCAGGACTGGAAACGTTCCTGCACGCCCTCGGCGAAGGGAGCAAGCTCGTCTGCTCCGCCTATGGCGTAGCGGACCACGGACACGACATCGGCCAGCGTTCTCTGGCCCGAGCCGCGCACCCTTGACTCATCGAGCTGCCGGTAGGCCTCCCACAGCCGCTCGGTGGTCCACGAGCGCGGCGGTGACACCATGGCCTCGGCCAGGGCCTTTATGTCGGCATAGCTCAACCGCTGCCTGTAGGGGCGCTGATACAGCACCTGCAGAGCCGTGATCTCGTCCCTGTTCTCCTCGATGTACTGCTGGAAAGACTGCACGATGGCCTTTGCCCCGTCGTCGGAGAAACCGGCCTCTATGAGGCTGTCGGCGCTCACCGTGTCGATGGTCTGCTCGTAGGAGCGATGGATGTCCACCAGCCGCTGGCGCAGGTCGGGACTCGCAGCGAAGGGCAGTGCGGCGTCTTCCAGCAGCCTGCGACGAGCCTCTGCGACTGCCGGCTCGGGCGGGTCGTCCTGCCCTGTCGCCTGCTGGGCGGCGTCCAGGGCGGCATCCGGGTCGGCAGCTTTCACCAGGTCGGACACCAGGGCCTGGAGCGGCACGCCCTCAGAAGCGTCCTGGATGGATTCGCGGTCCCTGGGTGTAAGGTGATTGTCCAACCGTGCGAGTCGACCGGCGAGAGATGAGAGGACGTCCGGGTCGCGGTCTCCCATGCTCACGAGATCGAGCAGTTTGTCGAAGGGTACAGACGGTTTTCTGTTCAGCGTGTAGGAGTCGGACAGCTCGGTCTCGGTCACACCCACCGCGTCGACAATCACGAAGCGGTCCTTGTTACGGGCGTCCGGGGTGACCGCGTTGAAGTCAGTGGCTGAGATGGTGCGCACGCCGCGCCCCTGCATCTGCTCGAAGAAGCTGCGGCTCCGGACATTCCGCATGAAGAACACCACTTCCACCGGCTTGATGTCGGTGCCGGTGGCGATCATGTCAACCGTCACGACGATGCGGGGGTTGTAGCTGTTGCGAAAGGAGGTCAGGAGGTCCTCCGGCTTCGCCCCGGTGGTCCTGTACGTGATCTTCTGGCAGAAGTCATTGCCCTTGTCGAAGACCTGCCGGACTGTGCGCACGATGTCGTCGGCGTGGCTGTCGTCCTTGGCAAAGATGATGGTCTTGGGCACGTCCCGGCGGGTCGGGAATATCTCCGTGAACAGCTTGTCCCTGAAGGTCTGTATAACGGTACGAATCTGGTCTTCCGCCACCACGTCTCGGTCAAGCTGGTTGGGCGTGTAGGTCAGGTCCTCCTCCAGCTGCTCCCACCGGACCTTCCGCGTCAGCCGGTCCCGGCGGTCAACGTGGTAGCCGGCATCCACTGTCGATCCCTGGTCGGTGATCTGCGTGCGAATCCTGTAGGTGTCGAAATCGACGTTCACACCGTCGGCCACTGCCTGCTCGCGGGTGTACTCCATGACCAGATTCTGTTGGAAGAATCCGAAGGTCTGCTTGGATGGCGTTGCCGTCAGCCCGATGATGAAGCCGTCGAAGTACTCCAGCACCTGTCGCCACAGGTTATAGATGGAACGGTGGCACTCGTCGGTGATGATGAAGTCGAATGTCTCAATCGGGACTGTGAGGTTGTACTCGACGGGCGCAGGCTCACGCCGAAGGGAGGCCGTGTCGAAGCCGGAGAACTCCTCCAACTCGGGGGCGAGTTCTTCGCCCTTCAGGATGGAGTAGACCCGCTGGATGGTGGCGATGCAGACCTTGCTCATGGGGTCGACGCGCCCTGACTGGAGGAGTTGGACGTTGTACAGCTCGGTGAACTTGCGGCCCTCGTCCGGGGTGGTGAAGCCCTGGAACTCGCGCAGGGTCTGACGCCCCAGGTTGCTGCGGTCGACGAGGAACAGCACCCGCCGGGCCCCGGCGTGCTTGATCAGGCGGTAGACTTGGTTGCAGGCCATGAAGGTCTTGCCGCTTCCGGTGGCCATCTGCACCAGGGCCCGCGGCCGCCCGGCCGCCAGAGACTCCTCGAGATTCCTGATGGCCCTCTCCTGCACCGGCCAGAGGCCCGACGCGTTCAGAGACGGCATGTCCTTCAGGCGACTGCGCAGATTGTGCGCGGGATAGTCATGCCCCACTTCGCCAAGCTGCTGCGGGCCAGCACCCTGCGTTTCGGAGACGCCGGCCCAGGCGGCGAGCGTCCCGGGGGTGTGAAAGGAGAAGACCGGACGGCTTCGCGGCTCCGGGTCCAGCCTGTTGGTGAACTGCGTCTCTGCGCCGGTGCTCTCGTACAGGAACGGTAGAGGGGCCGGTGCGCGGGGAGGTTGTCGGGCAGGCCGGTGCTGTACTTCTCGGACTGCACCTCCACACCGGTGAGCGTGGAGCCTTCGGGCTTGGCCTCGACAACCCCCACCGCCTTCCGGTTCACGTAGAGCAGGTAATCGGCCTTGCCGTGCCCGGACTTCAGCGGAAACTCGCGTACGGCGACCCCGTTGGCGGCGTACAGGTTGACGGAGTCGGAATCCTGGACGGCCCATCCCGCCTGTTCGAGCAGGTCGTCGATGTTTACGCGCGCCTGTCGCTCGGGGGTCATGACGACTCTAATCTTACCGCAGAGTCAATTCCCCTTGCCCCATTTGAGATTTGTCCACAGAACTTGGGCTGACTCATACCAGCTGGCCAACTCCCATGCGTAGTGGGCCGACAATTGAACCCATACCGAAGGAGGTGGACCGTGAGCAGGTGGACCGGGACCTCATGGACGTCTATAACGCGCGGCCAGCGTGAGCTCCACAGTAGGCTTGGTGGAGGAGTCGGGCATCAATGCCCGCCTCGTGGACGTTTCTGGTACTCATCTTAGGAGTTACAGTCATACTGTGTATGGCTCTGTTCGAGTTCGTAAGGGTACCGGTCGGCGAGTGGCACCTGGACTAGAAGCAGCTGGACGAGTATCACAACCTCACGGCAGCGACATCCCAGCAGCCTACTTTAGAGTCACTACCAACTCGAAGGTTCGGTGCAAAGTCAGGTCGGGGGTATTCTTTCATATCTGAGGCCATCGAGGACTCGAACGCAGTTCCTCCTATCACGCTGAATACTCTCTGACGCCTCCCCTCCGAGTTCCCACTAGTTCGACGAATGGTGGCGGCCGGGATGCCTCCTGGCTCTCACGACCAGCACTCAGTCCCACCCAGTCGATGCATTCTCGCGCCCGCCACAAATCGAAGTCGCTCGTGTTGACACCAGATTCGAGATGGGATACATTCAGCCACTCTAGCGGCTTTGCAGGAGCGTAGACGGAACACATACCCAAAACAAGGAGATGTTGCGATGCACTTTAGCAATAGAATGACGAAAATCGTATCACTGTTTGCAGCTTCGGTAGCCTTGATGGCACTGCTCGCCTGCGCCAGTGATGAGCCGCCGGCGCCCGCGGGCCCGTCGGCCGAGGAGATCGCGAAGATCGTCAGCGAGGCCGCGCCCGCGGGGCCGTCGGCCGAGGAGATCGCGAAGCTTGTTAGCGACTCCGTGTCACGGGCCGTAGCCGACGCGGTCCCTGAGGGGACGAGCGCACAGGAGATACAGAGGATGGTCGAGGCGGCCGTTACCGCCTCGTCACAGCCCGGCATCACGCGGGCTGAAATGGAAGCGGCTGTGACCGCCTCCGTCCAGTCCGCTACTGCCGGACAGCTCACGGCGGCCGAGGTGCAGAGGATAGTCGACGCCTCGATCTCAGCCATGCCGGCTCCAGAGGTCGACATCGACATCAGCGCCATCCGGGGGCTGGTCCAGCAGGCGGTGACGGACTCGGTGCCTGAGGGCGTGAGCGCCGACGAGATCTCTAAGCTGGTGGAGGCTGCTGTCGGGGCTTCGACTGCCGGCGTGCCCACCAGGGAGGAGCTCACGAAGTCCATAGAGGGCGCGGTCATGGAGGCGGCGTCAGCACAGCTGACCGCAGCGGACGTACAGAGGATCGTCGATGCGTCCATGATGGCCACCGAAGCGGCGGCGATGCAGGCTCAGAAGGCTGCCGAGGAGGCGGCGAAGGCCGCAAGTGGCGCTGCCATGGCTGCCGAGGGCGCGGCGATGGCTGCCAAGGAGGCCGTCGAGTCGCGCCCCAAGAAGGTCCTGAGAATCTCCTCGGGACAGGATATTCGGACCTTCACCCCGTATCCCTCGGAGAGCGGGACGATGCTGCGCGCTTTCGGTTTGATCTTCTCCAACTTGGTAGCAGTGGATCCGATCAACCTGAATTTCGCGCCGGACCTGGCGGAGGGCTGGGAGTACGCCCCCGATGGCTCCTCGATTACCTTCTTCCTTCGTAAGGGAGCCCTGTTTCACGATGGGACGCCGGTCACGTCCAAGGACGTGGCTTTCAGCCTTGAGCTTAATCTCGACCCGACCATTGGCAGGGGCCAGCTCACTTCCATCAAGGGGGGAGAAGCCTACAGAGCCGGCGAAGCCGACGAAATCCCTGGCATTGTGGTGTTAGACGACCACACCATCAGACTCGATTTCGAAAAGCCCACCGGCACATTCCTGAACCAATTGGCGGATCTTCGAAGTACCTTCCCCATCCTGCCGGAGCACATCCTCGGTAAGATCGAACCCCGAAGCTCGGTGGGCACTGACGAATTCTTCCTCAAGCCGATAGGAACAGGACCCTTCAAGGTCGTCGAGCTCATCGGCGGACAGGGTTTCACGCTCGAGGCCTTTGACGACTACTTCTTCGGAAGGCCCAAGATCGACGAGGTAACGTTCCGAGTCATCACCTCGGGGGACGCCGCCTGGATAGCCTTGTTGCGAGGGGACATCGACTATGCCGTGCGGACGAATTTTGGGCAGGACTGGATGAGGCGTTTTGATTCTGCCCTGAATGACCCCCGGTTCCACGCAGCGGGAGCGGAGAGCCTCGCCGCGCGAGGGATCTTTCTGGTAGATACCCGCAAGGACCACTTCAAGGACCCCCGGGTACTGCAGGCGATGGTGCACGCCTTGGACAGGAACGCGATGAACAAAGCATTCTTTTCTGGGAGAGGCGTGCTGGTCAACAGTCCGATCCACGTGGGGGAAGTGAAGAACCGCGAGGACCTGCTACCGATCAGATACCCGTACGACCCGGATAAGGCCAGGCAGCTACTGACGGATGCCGGTTGGGACTTCGACCGCGTAGTGCCGGCGATAGCCTACACGGGACAGATGGAGAGTAGACCGGAGTTCATGGCTTCCATCGTGCAGTATCTGGCAGACGTAGGCTTCAAGATGGAGCTAGAGATCCTGGACGATCCGTGGGCAAGGTTCCGCACATGGAACTCAGATTCGCCAGGCGGTGGCGAGGTCTCGCTTACAGGTACTCCCATGTGGCCCAACCCCGACACCTGGCTGAACTTGATGATCCACTCGTCGGGTTGGAACGGCTCGGGTTACGCCAATCCCGAGATGGACGCCAAGATAGAGGCCGCCCGGGGCGTGATGACCGAACGTGAGAGGACCATGCTCTATCAGGAGATCGCCCTAGAGCTCCAGGAACAGTTCCCGAGCGCCTGGTTGACCCCATCACCCGGGGCGATCTTCCTCCATAACAAGAGATGGTACGTGCCCTTCTTTGCCTCACAACCCCGCCCGGCCAGCGTCGCGGACATAGTCTATGCACCAATCAAGACCAATGGCGCCGATTGGTGGAAGTTCCACCCGGAGCAGTGGGACATAAGGGAATGATGAACGGATAGGGCATTCGGAAACATCACATAGGGGCACTGAGGGCACAGACAGAGCTCGAGTCGGTTGTCTTCATGTCTCTTGTGGGTGAGAGCTATAGTTTCGGCTTAGGTTCGCGCCCTGCCACCGGCCATGGGGTAGTCTCGCGCCCGGTGGCAGGGCGCATGGTAGTTAGGGAGTCCTCCAGAGCAGAGGCCGTCAATGTGGGAGTACATACTGCGGCGCGTCGCTATCATGGTACCTCTGGTACTAGGTGTCACGATAATCAACTTCGCCTTGTTCAACCTTGCGCCCGGCGACCCGCTCGACAGGCTCTACTTCTCCGACCTCGACACCGCGCAGACATATACAGAGGAACAACGCGAGCGACTTCGCGAGTTGTACGGGTTGAACAAACCCCTGCCTGTTCGGTACCTCATTTGGCTCCGCGAGCTTGTCCAGGGCAACCTCGGCCTCTCTTTGGTCTATACCAGGCCGGTGCTGGAGCTCGTACTCGAGCGTCTGCCAGCAACGCTGGAGCTGACCGTGACCGCGCTGGTACTTGGCACTGTCTTAGGAGTGGTAATGGGGGTCGTGTCGGCGCTCCGGCAGTACAGCATCCTGGACTACTTCGTTACCTCCACCGCGCTATTCGGCATTTCGATCCCGACCTTTTTCTTTGGGCTGATTATGCTATGGGTGTTCGCTCTCGTTATCCCGATCTTCCCTGCTTTCGGCATGACCTCGGAGCTCGGGGAGTTCTCCCTACTGGACAATCTTCACCACCTGGCCCTGCCCGCCTTGGTCCTCTCACTCGATGGGACGGCAGGCACCTCGCGCTACACACGCACTGCGATGCTGGAGGTCCTCAGCGCGGACTACGTGAGGACGGCCCGGGCCAAGGGGCTCTCGGAGTTCGTGGTAATCGGGAGTCACGCCTTCCGTAACGCGCTGCTGCCGCTGCTCACCATCACCACCCTGCGCCTGCCCGGTCTGTTCGGCGGCGTCTTCGTCATCGAGACAGTGTTCTCCTGGCCCGGGATGGGCCAGTTCGGCATCGACGCAGTCAGGAACCTGGACTACCAGGTGCTCATGGGGGTCACCTTTTTCGCCACTGTCCTGGTCATCCTGGCGAACCTGCTGGCCGACATCCTCTATGCCGTTGTCGACCCGCGCATACGCGTTTCGTAATAGGAGGCGATGGTGTCGAATGGGGTAACCACTCAAGGGACGGCCGCCACGGAAGATCTCTCCCTTGGATCTTCCAAGAACGTTAGCTGGTGGACGCGGTTCCGTCGCCATCGGGGTGCGCTGATCGGCTTCGGCGTGCTGCTAGTGTTCGGCGCGGGGGCGCTCTTTGCCCCGTGGATAGCCCCGGACCCCAACCGCATCGACTTGGCGGCGGTCGAGCAGCCGCCCAGCTTCGACCACGTCCTGGGAACGGACCTGGGCGGGCGCGACGTCTTCGCCAGGCTCATGTTCGGTGGGCGCGTCTCCCTGAGCGTCGGCCTCGTGGCGGCCGCCATCTCCTCAGCCATCGGGACCCTCATCGGGCTGGTCTCGGGCTATGCCGGCGGGAAGATCGACAACCTTCTCATGCGCTTTACCGAGCTCGTGATGACACTGCCGACGTTCTTTATCATCCTCATACTGGTTTCGATAGTCGGCCCGAGTGTCTTCAATATCATGATGGTCATCGGGGTCCTGGGCTGGACGGGCAAGGCGCGGCTGATCCGCGGCCAGGTGCTGCAGGTGCGGGAGCTGGACTATGTAACCGCCGCGAGGGCGATAGGGGGCGGTGACCGGCGCCTGGTCTTCGTCCACATCCTCCCCGCCGTCGTGCCCTTTGCCGTTGTGGGAGCCATGCTGAGCATTGCATTCGCCATCCTCACCGAGGCTGGCCTGAGCTTCCTGGGGCTGGGCGTACGGCCGCCCACGCCCACCTGGGGCAACATGATCACCAGGGCGCAGGACCTCACGGTCCTTCAAGACCTCCCCTGGCTGTGGCTGTCCCCGGGGATCGCGATCTTCTTGACGGTGATGGCCGTCAACTTCGTCGGGGACGGGCTGCGCGACGCCCTGGACCCCCGCAGCAAGAAGGACTGACCCACACGATTGGACTCGACCAGCGTAGAATGGGGGAAGCTTCGAGCCTGGACAATGCACGCCCGCAGAACGTACTGCCGAATCGAAGTTCTTGAGCCAAAAGGAGGCTTATCTTGACGGCACTCAAGGAGAAGACCCGAGTGAAGACAATGCCCCAGGTGAACACCGGCGTCATGCCGGACCTCACACGAGAGGAGTTTGATCGTCGCCTGAGACGCCTGCGCGAAGAGATGGCCCGCACCGATGTCGATGGACTCCTGCTCACCCAGGAGAGCAACGTGAGGTACGCCACCGGCTGGTACGAGGTCTGCTGGGTGATACAGGCCTACTTCTGGTTTGCCTTCATCCCACGGGACGAGAACCTGCCGCCGGTGCTGATAATCCCGAGCGGCGGCCATAACCAGACCCAGGCAAGCTGGATCGAGACGCTCGCCGTGTGGGAGTTTCCGGTTGGTTTCTATACCGGCAACGTCGGCGCGGCGACAGTGGACACCGTGGCAGCCTTGGTGAAAGACATGGGGCTGAGCGAGTCCCACATCGCCACTGAGACGGGCGCCCACTTCCGCATGGGCATGTCCGTGGAGATGTTCGACTCGCTCCGCGACGCCCTGCCCGGGACCCGCTGGAGCGACTGCGGGAAGGTTATGTGGCCCGTGCGCAGCATCAAGTCCGACGAAGAGGTCCGGAGGCTGCGGGAATCGGTGCGCATATCCTGCCTTGGGATTAAGGCAGGCTTCGAGGCCATCTGCGATGGGATATCCGAACGCGAGGTTGCCAGCATCATGTCGCAGGAGATGCACGCTCGGGGCGGCAGCGAGATCCGGTCCCTCATCCTGTACGCCGGACCGGACCGCACCCTGTGGTCCGACTCCATCCCGCGGCGTGAGATGATAATTCGCCCCGGCAGTCTCATCCAGTTCGATGGCGGCGGCACTTACGAGGGATACTACACCGACATAAAGCGGTTCGCCTCCCTTGGCCAGCCGACCGCCGACCAACAACGGTACTACGACCTGGCGCGGGCCTCCCAGCAGGCCGCCATCGACGCGGTGGCCCCCGGAGTCCCATACAGCGAGGTGTACCATGCCTCCCAGCGCGTGCTCCGCGACGCGGGATACGGCGACTTCGTCGACTGGTGCATCAGTGCCGGCCGGTCCGCCATAGGTCACAATGTGGGGCTCGATCTTCACGAGATGCCCGGCATCTCTTCCAGCACCGATGAGATTCTGCAGCCCAACCAGGTTATCTCCGTCGAGCCGTACTTCTACCACCACGGCCTCTTCCCCATCTCAAAGGTGGAGAACAAGTACGGTTTGGAGGACATGGTGCTCGTCACCGAGACCGGCCACGAGGTGCTGTCCCCGGACTCGATTCTCAGCCGCGACATCTGGGTGGCCTGAGTCCACCAGCGTGATCGTGCGATGCGTGCGCAGAAACGGCCGGCATCCCAACACATAGGCAGGCAATAGTGACCTCAATCACTCCAGACTCCCGGCTGGAAGACAAGGTGGCGCTGGTCACCGGCTCTTCGCGCGGGATTGGGCGTGCTATCGCCCTCGCCCTGGCCGGGGCCGGTGCGGACGTGGCGGTGCACTACTACGGGGACCAAGACAGCATGGCCGAAGAGGTGGCCGGCCGGATCAGGGGACTCGGAAGACGGGCCATCGTGGTCGGCGGCGATGTGTCCAGCCGGGAAGCCGTGGGTACTATGGTCCGGCGCACCCAGGAAGAGCTGGGGCCCATAGACATCCTGGTCAACAACGCCGCCACCCGCCACGGTAACGCGCCCTTCTGGGAAATAGACGAGGAGAGTTGGGACCGCCTGTTTGCGGTGAACGTCAAGGGACAGTTCTTCACCGCCCAGGCCGTGGCGCCGTCGATGCGGGAGCGCCGCACAGGCGCCATCCTCAACCTCTCCTCCCTGGGGGCCGGCCTCACGCTGCCAGGATATGCCGCCTACATCAGCAGCAAGGGCGCCGTCGAGGCTCTGACCCGCGCCATGGCCGTGGAGTTGGCCCCCTGCAACATCCGGGTCAACGCCATAGCTCCGGGACACATCGGCACACCCCCAAACGTCAAAGACATCATGGAGGACCCTGAGCGCGCAGAGAGCTACCTGGGCCGCATCGCGCTGGGGCGCCTGGGCAAGATGGACGAAATAGGCCGCACGGCGGTTTTCCTAGTCTCCGACGACGCCGGCTACATCACCGGCCAGGTCATCCATGTCGAGGGCGGGGTCAACATGTGGCAGGGCCCGATCAGGTAGGGGTGCGCATTTGAGGGCCAGGATGGAGTATTGACGTGGACATACAGCATACGGTCGTACACAGGAGCGACAAGTATCAGAGCGCTTTCCCCAACGTCATGCGGCTGCAGAACGGAGACCTGATCACCCTCTTCAACCAGTCCCCCGTCTGGGAGGGCACAGGGATCGAAGGAACTCGCAACGAGGTGCTGTCGCACTGGCACGGGTCTCCAAAGAACTGGACGACGCTAGTCCGCTCGGTCGACGAAGGCCGCACCTGGGACCCCGACAGCGTGGTAGCCGTCGACACTCCCAGCGACTCCGGAAACGTCAACGCTCCTGTCATTTCGCAGCTATCGTCAGGGGAGTTGCTCCTTATCAATCATCGTTGGTACATCGACCCGCCCCCGGACCATGAGAGGGCCTTTCGCGCCGAGCGTCATACTCTTGGGTTACGCCGCCCAGCCGGCCGTGTGAAGAAGCCGACCGAAAAGCCCTTCGATCTGTTGGTGTTCGACAGCCTCTACACCACCCGCTCAGACGACCAGGGGTACACATGGGGCGTCCCTGAAGCCTTCAGCATCTCATCGTCTCTGGACTACTGTTCCTACGGTGGCAGGAATGGCGCCATCGAAATGCCGGAAGGCTCCCTGCTGATCGCTCTCGAGGGCGAATTGCCAGGTGACGCGAGGCTGGATCGGGGACCCAGGGGACCCAGAGACAACAGGTCGCGGTGTTACGTCGCCCGGTCATACGATGGCGGCCGCACCTGGCAGCACCCTTCGTTGATCGCACTCGACGACATCAATGCGCAAATCGCTTTCGGCGAGCCCGGAATGGTGCGACTTCCTGATGGCAAGCTCATCGCCCACCTGCGCACCGACCCGTGGCGATTCGACGAACCACATCCGACGCTGGACGCCGAGGGCTACGTCTACCAGGCCTTTTCGACCGACGACGGCTGGACGTGGCAGGGGTTGCACCGAACCCCGATCTGGGGGCGCCCGGCCCATCTGCTCAGGCTGCGCAGTGGGCGTGTCCTCAGCACATATGGGCACCGGCGGGAACCCTTCGGCGTGCGTGCGGTCCTCAGCGACGATGAAGGTGAGACCTGGGACATCGACAACGAAATCGTCATTCGCGACGACGGCGCGACCAGCGATCTCGGCTATCCCGCCTCCGTCCAGCTAGAGGACGACCGCGTCCTTACCGTCTACTATCACAATGGTGAAGACGGTATTCGCTACATCGGCTCCAGTACTTATGCGCCGGAAGAAGGTCGCTAGGTGGCTTTAGACCCTGGTCCAGCAAGCTGTCTGGGACCGCCGAGAATCTGAGCCAAAGGAGACTGGTCTTGAAGAAACTCGAGGGGATCATTCCCGCGACGATCACGCCGTTCAGCGAGGATGGACGATTCGACCCACCGGCGATGCGCAGGATCGTGAATCACCAGATCGCCGCAGGTGTGGACGGGCTTTACGTCTGCGGGGGGACGGGAGAGGGACTGCTCATGACTACCGACGAGCGCCAGGAGGCTCTCGAGACGGTACTCGATGAGGTCGACGGGCGGGCGCTCGTTATCGCCCATATCGGGGCCTTTAGGGTAGACGAGACTATGGTCCTGGCCCGACACGCAAGCCAGGCCGGCGCCGACGCCATCGCGGCGTTGCCGCCGGCGTACTTCTACGTTCCCGACGAGGTGACCCTGGTCCGCTACTACACTGCCATCGCCGAGGCGTCCGAAGTTCCCGTCCTGATCTACAACATCCCGCAGCGCACCGGCATCGCGATGACCGAAGATCTCTTCGAACGGTTCCTGGGTGTCGAGAACATCGTGGGGATGAAGGACTCCAGCGGAGATATCGCTTCGCTAGGGCGGTTCATGACCAAGGGAGAGGACGTTGTCATATTCGAGGGCAACGACAGTGTCCTGCTGCCGGGGCTGCTGGCCGGGGCGTGCGGAGGCATCGGCGCGTCCTACAACATCATGCCGCAGCTATTGGTAAGGCTCTGGGAAGCGTTCCAGGCAAGAGACATGGACGCGGCGGCCAGCTCCCAGTTGACCGTCAACGAGCAGATCATGGCCTTACGGTCCTGGGACCTGTTGGGCAGTATCAAGCAGATCCTCTCATGGATGGGGCTTGAGTGCGGGGAGCCTCGAACCCCCAACCGCTCGCTGACCGATGATGAGACGGAAAGACTCCGACAGTCACTCGAAACCGCCGGATTCTTCAAGCTCTAGTGAGGGCTGACTCGGTCAGCCGGGCGCCTTCAGTCACTAACCTGGTTATACGTCGCTTGGCGCAGGGGCGCCTGCGCCGCTATGCGCAGATGCTGCGAGACTGGGAGGCTGCTCGCGCGGGCGGACTCAGTTGGCGGCGCATCCGCGGGCGAGATCAGGGTGGTCAGCGATCCCTGCACTAGGCAGAAGAGGTCTCTCAGTTGAGCGCTGATATGACAGATAGACGCACAGGCATCCTTGCCCGGACCCGCGTTGCCCTCGGGCTGTTGGCGGGCCTGCGCGGGCACGACTTCCATGCGGCGTGGACCTTCATGAACAGGACGTGGCCGCACGACGCTGTGGCCGTCCGGCTGCTTAAGTTCGCAGGCTGGACTCTGCGACAGATGTTCAGCGCCCTTCCCGATGCGCTGACTTCGGTGACATTTGCGGACCGGCCGTCGAATGTCTCTCTGTGGCTGGCGGCCCCGAACCCGCTAGCCAATCACCCGTGGGCAACCCACCCGGATGCCCGGATGCCGGACGAAGTCGATGTCGCCGTGATCGGCGCAGGCTTTACCGGCGCAGCCTGCGCCTACCACTGGTCGAAGCAAGAGGGCGGGACGATGGCTGTCCTGGAGATGAACGAGGCCGCGTCGGGCGCGAGTGGGCGAAACGAGGGGCTGGTGGTCATGGGCCGGTTCTATGCCTACGCGAGAAGCACCGTGCTCGAGCACTCTCACCGAACTCGTAAGGACCTGGACCCGGGGCAGCGAGAAAGACTCGCATCACAGTTTGCGGCCAAATACGTGAGGGGTGCCTACAAGAATGCGGAAATGATCGAGAGCACCATCAGGGACGAAGGGTACGACTGCGACTACGTGCGCCAGGGCTGGGTGCAGGCACAGTGGGGTGGCGCCCAGGAGGAGCTTGACGAGTCGGTCAGGCTGGGCGAGGAAGCCGGCTTCGACGACTGGGTCAAGATCTCAGCCCAGCAGGTGCTGGAGATGACTGGCATGAAGGCCGAGCATCCTGCCGGTCTGTCGAAGGGAGCGGCCTCGTGGCATCCCGCCAAGTGGGTCTGGTCTCTGCTCTCGACCGCTCTCGAATCGGAGCGGGTAATGCTATTCACCCACACCAGGGTGACGTCGGTCGCGAGCAGGGGGGAGCACTACGAGCTCGATACCTCCAGGGGCACGATACGGGCCCGCTACGTCATCAACGCGACCGAGTCGTATTCCGCCCTGCTGCACCCCCAGCTGCGTGGCGTGCTGCACGCGGTGCAGACGCAGGCGGCGTATGCGGATGGCGGACCGCGATCAATCCAACCGTACATTGGGATGCAGTCGCGGGAGGGGTGGTTCGGCCTACAGGACGACGGCGTATTCTTCGGCACAGACGCCACGCCCATCGCGTACAAGGGGGCGGGCCGCATCAAGCCGTCCCGCTTCGCCACGAAGTTCATGCTCGGTGAGATCCACAGGTACTTCGGACGCAGCAGGATGCACGTGACCCGCGAGTGGAGCTGCACGGCGGGCTCCACCGACGACGAGTTCCCCATAGTCGGCGTTCTGGATGGCAAGCGCCAATACATCATCGCGGGCATGTGCGGCTCGGGGTCAGCCGTGCACTTCAACGCCGCCCGGCACGTGGTCCAACGCATCCTCGGGCTCGACGGGCCGGACGACTACCCGGTCGACTACTTCGCCCCTTCGCGCGTGCTCGATCCGGAGCACCATCCATGGCCGGAGATCGAATGCGGCTGAGCCGCTAGCTGGACTGGTGAAGGGCGTTCATGCCCTCCGGCCGCTTGAAGCACAGTGCCTCTGCCACGCGTCATAAAGCTCAGCCATCTCCCTCACGCGGTCCGGGTACTGTTCGGCAAGGTCATGCACCTCCGTCCGGTCGGCTTCCATGTCGTAGAGCTCCCAGATCGTCATGGGGTCCGGTTGCGGATTGTTCACCGGCTCTGACTCTCCCCCGGAGCGCCAGGGACTATAATCCGTCCAGTGGTCGGGGGAGACAAGCTTCCATTTTCCCATTCTCACAGCACGCCAGAGGGTGGGCGTGTCTGACTCCTGCCCTGCCTGATTCCAGTACAGCGCCCTGTGGCCCTCTCGCTCTTCGCCCCTGAAGATCGGCAGCAGGCTCTTGCCTTCCAGCGGCAGGACCTCGCGGTCGTTGTAGGTGGATGGGTATTCCGCCCCCGCAGCGTCCGCGCACGTGGCCATCACGTCGATGATGTGACCCACGTGGTGGGTGATCTGGCCGCCACTTTCGATCACCTGGGGCCAGTATGCGATAAGCGGGGTTGCGATGCCGCCTTCGTGGTTCCACCGCTTGAACTTGCGGAAAGGCGCGTTGCTGAGGTTGGCCCAGGGCAGCTCCATCGTGCGGTACGACTCCACGGGGCCTGGCGGAATGTCCGGCGTGCTGTTCCTGTCCTCATCGCTGGCGCCGTTGTCCGACAGAAACAGCACCAACGTGTCCTCCTCCACGCCGAGCTCACGGACCTTGGCCATAATACGGCCGACGTTCTGGTCCACGCGGTCGACCATGGCGGCGTAGACCGCCATCTTCAGGTCCCAGGCGTCCTTGTCCTCGATATCCTCCCATGGCGGCGAGTCAGGATCGCGCGAGGACAGGGCCCACCGCTCTTCGATCAGGCCCATCTTGACCATGCGATCGAGGCGTCTCTGCCGGAGTCTGTCCCAACCGACCTTGTAGGTGCCTCTGTATTTCGCGATGTCCTCCGGCCACGCATGGAGTGGATAGTGCGGCGCTGTATAGCCCACGTAAAGGAAGAATGGGCTCTCCTCACGACCGTACTCGTCCAGATAGTCGATGGCGTGATCCGTGAAGGCGTCGGTCGTGTAGAAGTTCATGCCTTCAGGCGTGTAAGGCTGGATGACCCTATCGTCGATTGCGAAGGCGGGATTGTCGCCTGGAGTCTTCTTGCCGGGGTCATTTTCGCCGGGGCGTCTCAGGCCAGGGTTGAAGAAGTTGCAGCCTCCATCGACGAGGCCGTAGTACCGGTCGAATCCGCGTTCGACAGGCAGATCGGAAAGGATCCCTGATAGGTGCCATTTCCCAGTCATGAGAGTGCGGTATCCGGCGGCTCTGAGCATCTCGGCGATGGTAACGCAGCCCTTCGAGTTTCCCCTCCCAACTTGCTGGGAGTAGAGCCCGGTCAAAAGCGACGCGCGAGTCGGTGCGCAAATGGCATTGTTGTAGAACTGCGAGAAGCGAATACCGTTCGAGGCAAGCCAGTCCAGGTTAGGGGTCTGAATCTCGCCTCCGTAGCAGCCCAGGTCGGAAAAGCCCATGTCATCCACCATGATCACGATGATGTTCGGTCTTGAGCCATTTCCTGTGGAGGATCCTGTGCTCACTTGAATCTCCTTGATGGGGGAAAGACCGCCACTGCGACGCTCATAGCCATCTGTCTTGGCGGCCGCCCGTGACTGCTACCGTGAAGATGCCTGATCTAGCGAATCTCTCTCACTATGATACCATCGCATCGATCAACATTCGCTTCCCGAAAGGAGAGCTATATGGATGTTCAAACTACTTGGGGTGCGAAGCTGATCGCGCGGCATGTGGATGCTCCATCCACAATCAGGATAAACGCCAGCGATATGGAGCTGGATGGATTCATCGATGACACCTTCAGTGAATATCGTGAGCGCTCTGTGATTCGTACTACGGTTGGCGGTTCTATCTCCTCGACCGCGCCCAGCTGTGGCTTGCGTTACCTCGGATTCGTGATCTTGGACTCATTGACTCCTGAACTGCTCGAACTCTTCATAGCCGGAGTCAAGCAAGGCGTCGCAGTGGTGGATGGGAACAATATGCGCGAACGCCTGTTTACCCTTACTGAACCGTACAACTTCCAAGGAGGGGAAGTGGTCCAACTTAGGACAGCCGACGAGAAGACTGAGAATGAAGTTCTTGGCGAAAGCGCATCCGGTGACTTGGGAATCGAAGGCAGGGTACGCACAGAGATAGAGGAGTCGTACAGAATAGAGTGTGTCGTCTTCTTGAGTGAGCTTCCGACTGAGAACGATCTGCCAACCTACTTTGCACATATCCACGCAGAACCAATCCATGCCTCCAGACTGCGAACCGTGACATCCGCCCGGGTAACCTGGACTACCAGTTGGGATGCAAGATGCGCCATCGAGTATTGGGAAGTGAGCTCGGACAATCGCAACATCATCGAAGAGTCGAGTGGAGGAGCAAATCACCGGGTTGTCCTGGGCGGACTGAAGCCCGACACGGAATACCAGTACCGCCTGATTGCAGGCGACAGCGACAGGCGCGGCAAACTTGTCCAGAGTCCAACTCGATCTTTCGTAACTTCGACTCCTGGGCCGGCAGCAAGCAAGATAACAAGGGGAGAGGTATCGCTGGCTGTCGAGAACCCCGGCGACACACCCTACATATCGACTCCTGTCCGATCGGGAGTCCCATTCCCGCGGGGTGTGCTGACTTCGGCTGATCAGCTGAGGCTTCTCGATACCGACGGTTCTGAAGTGCAACTGCAGGCACGGAGCCTCGGACGATGGCCGGACCACAGTGTCAAGTGGGCGTTGCTGGACTTCCAGACCGATGCGCCCGCAGGGTCAACACACCTGTACACACTCGAGTATGACTCTGAGATAACACGCAGCAGTTTCAAAAGCCCGCTAACAGTCGTAGAGGATGAACATGCGATTACTATCGATACCGGGCGCTTGAACATCAGATTCGGCAAGTCACGATTTGCACCATTCGAAGAGGTCTCCCTTGACAACGAACCGTACATATCGAGTGCCCGCGTGGTTGTCAATGGAGTCGATGGCAATGAGTATCTATCGGAGAATGCGCACCCCGATTCCGTCGTAATTGAAGATCCCGGACCGCTGTGCTGCATCGTGCGCACTGAAGGGCATCACCTCTCAAGAGACGGCCGTAGTCTCCTCAAATCCATCTTCCGCGTCCAGGCATATGCCGGGCTGCCCTTCATCCGGGTCGATCACACCTTTGTAAATGACAACCTGGACAAACCCTTCACAGATATCGAATCCATGTACCTCGATCTCAGGACTCCTTCAGGGCTCAACCAGGAGACAGCGCTTATCCAGACGCACGACGATCGGTCAGTGGTGGATGGGAGGGCCAGTCGCGAGAGATTGGATGGAGAGCTCACTCTGGGCGGTTTGAGTGTGAAGGTAGTCGACTTCTGGCAGCAGTACCCCAAGAGCCTCAGGACCCACGGTGAGGGAATCCAAATCGGCATCTGCCCGGCCATCGGCGACTATGACTACGGCATTGGGGGCGACGAGGAATACAAGCTCTACTTCTACCTGAGAGATGGGGTATACCGCTTTCGGGAGGGGCTCTCCAAAACGCACACCATTTACATTGGAGAATCGCTTCCGCCTCTACCCACTCCAATCGCCCAGGCGCCCATGGAATGGAGCTGCGATAGCGGCGCGTTCGGGGAGGTTTCGCCCGGAAATGATGGGCTGTTCCCCGAGTACGAAGAGAGGGTGGCTGAATCGTTTTCCGGCTACCTCGAGAACCACGAGACCAGCCGCGAGTATGGGATGCTCAATCACGGTGATTGGACCTTCGACAGCTACAAGGACTGGGGAAACAATGAGTACGATACGGCGTATGTGTTCTTCATCCAGTGGGCGCGGTCAGGGGACATGCGCTTCTTCGGAGAGGCCTGCCGCGCGGCGGTCCACCACCGGGACGTCGACACCTGCCATGCAGCCGGGGAAGCCCTGAGCATCGGCGGCGTCTATCGACATCGCATCGGCCACACTGGCGACCACCATCCAGGCGGCTACGGCCTCATGGAGCACGCCATCGCCACTGGAGAATTCCCTGCTACAGACCTCTGGGTGGACTCCGTCACGCCTCGGGAGCTGCGGGCAATGTTGACATGGGGTGGCGAGTTCACCATCAGCCATACTTGGATCGATGGGTTCCTCCTCCACCACTTTCTGACGGGTGACCCACGGTCACTTGAGACCGCGCGGATGGTTGCCGACAGATACGACGGCCATTACACACGCAACTACGATTTCGCCAACTGCCGCAATAACGGCTGGCACCTGATCCTCACGATGGAGATGTACAAGGCAACAGGCGACGAATTCTATCTGAACGCAGGACGCATCATCGTCGAGCGTACCCTTGATCGCCAGACCGAAGATGGCGGTTGGAGACGCATGCTCGTGCCCGCCCACTGTCGATGTGATCCGCCGAGACATACCGGAAATGCGAGTTTCGCCGTCGGTATCCTGCTGGTTGGGCTAAAGTCCTACCATCAGGCGACTGGAGACCCGAGGGTTGCTGAGTCGATCGTACGCGCGGCTGACTTCCTGATCGATTCAACGTGGGTCGAAGAAGCCCGCGGATTCCGGGCCACATCATGCCCACATACCAAGGTGTCGTCCGACAACTTCCAGAACGGGTTGGCAGGCATCTGCTACGCCTGGCGGATCAGTCGCAAGCCGAAATTCGAACACGTGCTCCGTCACGCGACTCCGAAGGCCATTGAAGCGCTCCACTCACATGGACGGAGCCTCTCCAGCCAGATGCGAGCAGCACCCGAGGTGTTATATACCCTCTGTCAGATTGGAGCTTAGGGCGATGCGGGGGTCTTCGCCCCGTCTCCTACGATCTACGGAGACAGGGAGGCCGTAGCATCCTAGAATGAGACCACCAGCTCGAAGGTTCGGCGTACAGTAAAGTTCAGGGGTACCAGCCCATACAGTGGCGGATGTCACCGCTGCACCTCGATCCGATCCGGACCGCAACCAAGCTGCACTACCCATGCACCCATATGTGCCGCCCTGGCTCCTCAAAGCAATGGCGTAGGCACTCGGCTCTCCCTACACGGCGTCGCTGCTCTCAGCCCCGCCCACCTCTGCCGAAGCCCATCGGCTACACCACCATGCTCCTCGCTCCGTAGCCCTGTAGCTCTTCCCACCAGCTATGCGGCCCAGCTCCACTGAGGTTTCCGCTGTCCGCCTCAAGAACCGTAGCTGGACAATCGATCTGACTTCACTTGGTAAGCGCGATCGGCAGATGTTGACATAGCCAACGACGAGGAGTAGTATGCGGCGATATTTCGGTTTTTGTCGTCGATTTTCGAGGAGGCAAACATGAACTTGTCACGAAAAGGTCTTAGACTAGCGCGAATACCGTTGCTTATCGTGCTCCTCGGAGTTGCCCTCGCCTGCGGTGCAGCGGAGCCCGCGCCTACGCCCGTCCCTGCATCTGAGATCGCGTCCATGGTCAGGGAGGCGGTCTCCGCTTCCGTGCCCGAGGCGACTGACCCCAAAGAGATCCAGCAGATGGTGCAGGCAGCTATCGCGTCGGGCCCTGGTGTGTCCAAGGCGGACCTCGAAGCGGCCATCAGGGCTCAGGCTGGCGAACAGATGAATGCGGACGACGTCAAGAGGGTCGTCGACGCGGCGATAGCAGCCATGCCGGCTCCCCAGCTGGACACCGAAGCTATCAGGCCGCTGGTCGAGCAGGCCGTAGCACGATCCGTGCCCGAAGGCGTCAGCTCTGCCGAAATTGCAAGGATGGTCGAGGCCGCGGTTACCGGGGCCACCCAGAACGTGCCGACGAGAGGTGAATTGGAGGCATCGATCGCCAAGTCGGTCCAGGACGCTGCCCAGGGACAGTTGACTGCCGCGGACGTCCAGAAGATCGTGGACGCATCCGTCTCCGCTGCCATGGCCGAGACTGTCGAGCTGGCGGCGAAACAGGCCTCACTCGAAGCCGCTCAGGCCGTCACAAAGGCAGTGGCTACGCTACCCCAGCTGGCGGCAGGGGACCTCGAGGGGTTCAAGAAGGTGATACTCCCCGTCCAGGAGGTCCCCGACATCCCCCAGGACGTACCGCTCGCGGAGGTACAGGAGATGGAGTTCTCGCTCCACTATGGCCTTCGTGGAGAGGTCAGGCCTCCATACGTCTGGGGGAACATCGACTACATCATGAGCAGGTGGGTCTTCGCCCCGCCTTTCCGCTTCGGCAACAAGTCCACCGGCTACGCCCTCAGGCAGGGCTTCGCCACCGGATACTCAGTTAGCGACGACGGGCTGACTTACCTGCTGCACATCAACCCTGACGCCATACTCCAGGACGGTACGCCGATTACGGCGCAGCTTGTGAAGAGGATGTGGGAATTCTCGGCTCGGCCCGAGGAGCAGCTTGCCTGGGGCGCCATATTGAACCACTCCAAGTACATTGATGGAATGGAGGCGCTGATTGCCGGCGACGCCACGGAGGCGTCGGGCCTCAGGCCGATCGACGACCACACGCTCGAGATGAGGATGAAGCAGCTCCGGCCAACGTGGCCGCTTGAGCTGGCACTTTGGCTGTTCGGCGCTTTCTCCGTCGACCAGGCCGAAACCGATCGCGACGGGTTCAAGATAGCCCCCATCGGTGCCGGACCGTACAAGGCAACCTACAACGTCGCGGACGGTGCGGAGACCTTTACCGCGACCGCTAACTGGTGGGGACCCGAGCCTTACATCAAGAAGATATACATGACGCTGATCCCTGACAGGCAGGTCAGCCTGATCCGGTACGAGAACAACGAGACGGACTTCCTGTTCGCGGATGCCGGAAACATACCCGCGATTTGGGACCCGAGCCACGACAGGCACGGCGATCTCCACGACATGGGCGGGTTCGGCCTCTGGTGGTACAGTTTCGTCCAGGACCACGAGCCCTTCGACGACATCAACGTGCGCAAGGCTGTTGCTCACGGTCTGGACATCTCGTCGGTGATGACTGCCGTCATGGGTCCCCTGACCGTGTACCCTGCCGGCATCACGCCCCCGGGCGAGGCTTGCTACCAGCCCGGCACGCAGTATGACTACGATCCTGAGTTGGCCAGGCAGCACCTGGCGAACTCGAGATATGGGTCTGGGGAGAATGTACCGGCGATCACGGTTGCCGTGCCCACGGGGTACGCGACGTATGTGAGGATGTGGGAGTTCCTGCAGGAGCAGATGGAGGATAACCTGGGGATGACGCTCAACATCATCCGGCTGGAGCCTGGCCAGGACCCGCCGGAGACAGTCGAGCTCCAGCTCGGAGCACTTGGCAAACGCATACCGGATCCCAGCACGATGCTGGCCGACTTCGGCAGCAAGATATACAGGGGAGCCAACGGCAACGAGCATCTCCCCTGGAACGACCCGATACTGGCCGACCAGCTGCTGAAGGCCCAGGAGACTGCACTGGACGACGCCGATTACTGCGCCAACTGGCAGGCAGTGGAGCGTACCCTGATCGACGCATATGCGTATCTGCCGTGGGTAACGGCGGACCCCAGGGTGTGGTTCATGCAGCCGTGGATTCTTGGCCCCGAGGCCTCCTGGGCGTACACCTGGCCGGGGCTCCCCTACTGGCGGCTCGGCGTGAAGGACAGGTCGCTCTACGAATAGCACCTTCGTCCCAAGGGGCTGCATCGGAACACCGATGACGAATGGCCGATTCGTGGGGCTCTCGGGTATTGAACCTGGGGGCCCCACGTTTCCCGGCCTAGCCCCGGCTCCTTGACCTGGCCTAGACGAGGAATCTCATGCCCGGCTTGCGCGAGAGGTGGCAATGCTCGTATACGTACTAAGACGGGTGCTACTTTCCATACCCGTTATATTCGTAGTGCTGCTCATCACCTTCACGCTGGGATTCTTCGCCCCAGGCGACCCCCTCAAGATTCAGTTCGACCAGCAGCAGTACCAGACCGACCCGGTCATCCTGGCGCGCCTCCGGCACCTCTATGGGTTGGACCGCCCCTTCTGGGTCCAGTTCGGAGACTACGTATGGAGCCTGATGCGCGGAGACTGGGGTGAATCGCTGACGCAGGGAACTGAGGCCGTCTGGCCCCAGGTCAAACGGACGTTCCCTGTGACGTTCCAAATCGGGGCGGCGGCTACTTTCTTGCTCATCGTAGTGGGAGTACCCATGGGAGTGCTCGCCGCGGTCAAACAGAATTCCTGGGTCGACTACTGGATAGTCAGCTTCTCGATCGCCGTTCGCTCTGTCCATATCATTGTCCTGGCGCCGATGCTGATGATCATACTGGTGCTGTGGCTCGGGGTCATGGATACGCCCGTGGGCTGGAAGGGCATATTCCATACCAATGCCATCATGCCGGTGGTGCTCATGGCGCTGGGTCCACTACTGATCGTCGTCCGGCAGACCCGCACCGGTGTACTGGAGGTAATTGGCGAGAACTACGTTCGGACGGCAAGGGCAAAGGGACTAAAGGAACGGCGGGTCATTTCCAGCCACATGATGAAGAATGCCCTGACTCCCGTGGTCACTTCCCTGGGTCTGATCTCCAGCGGCCTGGTCACCGGGTCGCTGTTTGTGGAGTTGATCTTCGCTATCCCAGGATTTGCGGGCATGGGGATAGCGGCCTTCCGCGCGCGGGACTATCCGGTCATCCTGGCTACGACCATGGTCGCTGCCACGTTGATCATCGTAGCCAACCTGATAGTGGACCTCTGCTATGGTCTGCTGGACCCCCGAGTACGGTTCGAATAGGCCCCGGATGGGACCCAAGGACTTCGGCACACTACATCTCTGCAACAGAAGGTTGAAGTCGTGAGAGAGCAAGGCGCAACGGACGAAGCGTTTGAGTTCGAGGAGATCAGGCAGCGCAGCCTTTGGCTGGACGCCTTCGAGCGGCTTGTAAGGAACAAGACCGCAATGATGGGTCTGATCATTGCGATAGCTGTCATTTTCGCGGCGCTTCTTGGCGGCTGGGTCGCGCCCAAAGACTACCTCAAGACGAACATCAACCGGATCGCTGAGACGCCAAGCGGCGACCACTACCTGGGGACCGACCTCGTTGGCCGGGACGTGTTCAGCCGCCTGCTGCACGGCGCAAGGACGGCCGTCTTCGTTGCGGTAGTGACCATCGTCATCAGCAACGCTATCGGCATCACCGTAGGGGCGGTCTCGGGCTATGTGGGCGGGAAAGTGGACGACTTCCTCATGCGCGTCACGGACGTCCTGTTCAGCTTCCCGGACCTCTTGCTCGCGGCCTTCATCTCGGCCACTGTCCGGAACCCTGTGGTGGAGCAGATGTCCAAGCTCCGCGCTGCCACGGGTTGGGGCGTGCTGGAAGAGACCATATACATAGACTATCTGATACTCTTCGGAGCCCTCGCGATGGTCAACTGGCCAGGGACCGCGCGCCTCATAAGAGGCCAGATACTGTCGCTGCGGGAACGGGACTTCATCCGGGCCGAAATAGCCTTGGGCGTATCCGGCTGGACGATCGTCAGGAAGCACCTCATACCCAATTCCATCGCACCGGTGATCGTGGGGATCAGCCTCAGCGTCGGCGCGGTCATGCTCTCCGAGTCCTCCCTAAGCTTCCTTGGCTTCGGGATCCAGCCGCCAGGGGCTAGCTGGGGCAACATGATCAACAGCAACCTGGCCCTCTGGCGCATACACCCCTGGCTGGTTGCCATCCCCGGGATCTGGCTCGCAATTGCAGTGTTCGGGTTCAACTTCCTTGGCGATGGACTCAACGACGCGCTGAACCCGAGGCAGATAAGGCGGTGACCCCGGCGGCAAGCCAGCCGAGTCTGACCTGAGAAGTCTGTCGGAGCCGGGCACACCCCCACGCGGGCTAGACTCTCGTAAGCCAGCCCCCATCTACCGGCAGGGTCGCACCCGTTACCCACTCAGCTTCGTCGGATGCGAGGAACACGCAAGCGCGACCGATTCCTGAGTCTCATTCTATCGGTTCCATATCGGCATCCATTGCCCCGCGAGTCACAGGAGGACCCTAGAGAAGTGCTCAGGCCTGCCCCTTATCCCAACGTTCAGGCGGAACAGGGCTCCCGCCCAGACGCCCTCTCCGTTCCTCTCATCGCCTCCCGCTGAGGTCACGTAGATGTCGGAGTAGTCTTCCCCGCCAAAGGTCACGCTCGACACCTTCTTGGCGGGAAAGCAGATGCGCCTCTCGACCGTCCCGTCCGGCGCGTGGCGGTAGAGCGACCACTCATCCCACCGTGCCGACCAGACGTAGCCCTCGGCGTCGACCGTCATGCCGTCCGGAAAGCCTCCGTTGGGACTCGTCCTTACAAACTTCCGCCTGTTGGCTATCTCCCCGGAGTCCTCGTCGTAGTCGAACAGGTATATGACCCGCTCGGACGAGTCCGTGTAGTAAATCTGCCGGCCATCGAGGGTAAAGCCCAGCCCATTCGAGATGCCGATGCCGTCCGCAACGGCCGTGACCGTGCCGTCGAGATCGATGCGGTACAGCTTGCCAATCTTCTCGCTCATTCGGCTCTGGTCGTCAGGTACGGTGCCGGTGAACACCCTGCCCCTTGAGTCAGCCAAAGCCTCGTTGAAATGCATGGCCTTCTCACCGGGCAGGCCCTCTACGACGTAGCTGAGGTCACCATCCCGCC
The DNA here is from genome assembly GCA_965116315.1 of Dehalococcoidia bacterium. Taxonomy (GTDB): domain Bacteria; phylum Chloroflexota; class Dehalococcoidia; order Lucifugimonadales; family CAJWER01. The sequence continues at coordinate 1,257,525 of OZ220672.1, read as the reverse complement.
AAATGGCGGCGCTCGGCCCGTCCATCAAGAGGAGCAGGCCCCCATCCGCCTGGAAGGTGAAGCCCGCGACTGGACGGCCCTCGTATATCTTCTCGTGCGTGCCGGACGCCGGGTCGTAGCGGTACAGGCGCCCACGGACATATTCGAGCCAGTAGAGCCGCTGCTCAATAGGGTGCCACAGTGGACCCTCTCCAAGCGGGCATTGCAGGTCAGCTACGACCTCAGGCTCCACGTGGCTATCCCTTCAGCGGGTAGAGGCGCGCGAGATTCTCCCCCATCATCGCGTCGAGCTGCTCTGAGGACAGGAAGTCGCAGCGCGACCTGAAGAGCACCATGGACTGCTTGAATGTCACGGTCCGCTCACACGCGGGCATGTCGGACCCCCACACAAGCCTGTCCGCGCCCACGTCCTCGACCAGCGACTGCACAAGCTCTGACAGGCAGTCTTCGTAAGGAGGAAACTCCAGGTCGCCGGCCATGAGATGCAGCATCAGCTCCATGTGCCAGCCGGGGAACTTCAGGAGCGTCGAGATCTCCTCTGGAACGGCAAACCGGTCCGGCTTGCCGGCGTCGTAATGAACGTTGTTCAGCCCGTGGGTCAGCACCGAGGGTATCCCGGGGTGCGCCTCTGCCCAGGTGATGAACTCGCGAAGCTCCTCGAGGTAGTCCTCGGCTAGGGGCTGCCTTATCTTGGCCGCGTACCAGTGGATGGTGATGCCCAGATCCCTCACCAGGTCCCAGAGAGCATCGAGACTGGGGTCGTTGACGCCGATGCTGAAGTCGTCCTGGAAGAACCCGCCGGTGGAGAAGTACAGCCCTGAGTGGCCCAGGTCCTTGACCTGGTGGCGGAGCCTCTCGAGCTGGTCGTCTTGACCTCCCACCCACTCGTCGACCTGTGCCAGGGCAACGAACCGGTCGGGGTAGCGCCGCACGCAGTCTCCAAGAAACTCGTCCAGCTTCCCATAGATCCTGTCGTGCTGCAGGACTGCGCGGTCGACGCCCACGTAGTCCATCTGCGCGATCATCAGCTCCGGTGAGCACGACATGTCCTGGAGTACCGGAGGCATCCACTGGATGAAGTAGTCCTCGCCGCCGTGTGTGAACTCCAGCCTGCCGAAGGGCCCGATGCGAAAGTCGACATCGGGCAGATATGAGATGCCGTCCCCCTCGCCCACGAGCAGCTGCTCAGGAATCCTGACCCCGTCACTGAGCCTCCGTATGCCCTGGCCGTGAAAGCGGACGTGGTGCTGGTGCTCCGCCAGCCGCCTCTTCTTGATGCCCCGGTCCTCGGCCAGGGGCGGGAAGCAATGAGCATGGTTGTCGAATATGACACTCATGTATCTCCTCCTGATAAGGCTGACTACGGTGCTCGCGAGCACTCCCCCGTCCCTGCACGACTTTGGTCGGACCGTCCTCCGGCTGTCTACTCGGTCACCTCGAATACCACACCCTCGATGTCGCAGTTGCCGTCTACGAACTCGGTGTAGTAAGAGCAGAAGACCCGCCCGTCATCCAGCAACACCATGCTCGGGTATGAGCAGTCCCTTATGTCGTTTGGCGCTGTATAGATGTTGTTCAACTGCTCCCAGCTCTCCCCTCCGTCCGTCGATGCGGACAGCCCGCAGCCATAAGGCCTGGACCGGTCGAGCTGCCGATGACCCAGCAGGAGAGTGCCCGATGGCAGCACCAGGAAGCTCGGGCAGTGGCCCACGAACCCGGAGTTCACGGGAGGGCTCCAGGTCCGGCCGTCGTCCTCGGAGTATGACCGGTGCAGATAGTGCGGCGGCTCGAGGTCACGCACCATGGCGATCCATCTCCCATTCCCCAGAGGGGCGAGGTCGATCTCGTCGGCCAGCCCGTGCGCGACGGTGACCCGGTCCGGGAACGTGTTCCCGCCGTCGTGAGACACGAAGTACCCGCTGTACCACGGCTCTTCTCCGAGCTTCTGCCCGCCTCCGGGAATGAGCACACGCCCGTCCGGCAGCTCGCGGACCCGGCCATAGTTGTTCTGCCAGTGCCACCCCTCCATCGGGCCGATCTGGGTGGCCTCGGTCCAGGAGCGGCCTCCGTCCGCAGAGCTGATCACATGCGTCTCAGACCTGTAGTGCCCCCCGTATCTTCTCTTTGCGATATCCTTGATCAGGGTCATGGGGACGATGAGCCTGCCGTCGGACAGCTGTGCAGGGGCGTGGTGGGCTCCGCAGCTCATTTCGGGGTCCGAGAACACGGTCTCAGGTTCCGACCAGCTCTCGCCGTCGTCTGAAGACCGGACCATCTTCACCACACCGTCGTCCGTGACCCAGTGGTCCGAACCCTCTCTGTAGAAGATGAGAATCTCTCCGGAGGTCAACCTAACCGTGCCGTTGAATGCCCTGTGGCGCGCCTCACCCGTCGCTACGGTAGACCTGCGGACTACCTCAATGCCAATCGTTCCCATTGTTTGCCCCCTTGTATGTATCCCTCAGGTATTCACGCCGTTGTACTGGTCCAACATCTTAGAATTGAGGGGTAGGGGCGGGTTCGAAACCCGCCCTGTGCCCGCAGGTCGCCTTTGCATTCGTCGATAAGCTCATCACGCTAGCCGGCTACCCCTCACTTCAAGGAAGTCGGACTACTGGAATAGGTGCTGTGACACGTTATGCCGACGCCCTTTGCAGACCTCGAATTCTCCGGGGCACCTCGTCGCCCTCCATTTCCCTGGCAAGCATCTTCAGGCTGCGGTCCTCCAGTGGCAGAGTGACCCTGGCGCCCCCTCGCCGATGGGACTCGCGCATTGCGATGGCTATCTCCAGTGCCTTCAACCCATCCTCGCCGCTGCAGCGGGGCGCCTGGCCCGTTTCGATGGAATTGACTAGGTCTTCGACGGTAGCAAAACCGGAGCCCTGGGTGTTCTTTGGCAACGGAAATGGGTACTTGGCCGAGAATGGAGTCGCCACACGCTTCGACATGGGCCTGATGGCGCGGCTGTCTGGATCATAGTCCGTCGACAGGTGCAGCTCCATCTCCTGCGCATTACCCAGTGAGCGGATTCTTCCCCGCTCTCCGATGACATCTGTTTCCCAGTATGCCGGTCCGCAGTTGGTGGTCCGGATGAAGCTCCTGACGCCATTGTCGAAGGCCAGGTAGCCGCTTCCCCTACCTTCCTGGTCCCCAACCTCGTCATCGTCTTCGATTTCGCCCATGACCCACTCTACGTCACCGCCCGCCAGGTATCGTATGAGGTCGATGAGGTGGCTGCCGTTTGTGGACAGGCCGCACTCAGCGTACACGGTCACCTGGAGAATGTCGCCGAGGTCGCCCGCGTCGATGATGCTCTTGGCCTCACTCATTAGCGGGTTCCAGCGGCGCGAGCAGTTGATGGCCAGCTGCACGCCCTCTTCGCGGCAGACCCTTACCATCTCATCCGCCTCTTCCAGGCTCGGGGAGATCGGCTTCTCGGCCCAGATGGCTCTTGCGCCGCCCCTGGCGAGGTCCTGCACGATACGAGAGCGGTGTCTGGAGGAGGTGCAGACGCTGACGATATCCAGGCGTTCCTTCTCCATCATCTCGTTGTAGTCTTCGTATAGATGGTCTGGGCCCACGTCCCACCGCTCGCCGAAGAGAGACCGCTGCCCGGCGTCGAGATCGGCTCCCGCGACCAGGTCTACCAGCGGGGAGTGGAAGTAGCTCGGGGCGTGGCAGTACGGCAAGAAGACCATCCCCCCGCGCTCTATCTCGTCGTCGAACGTGCTCCCCATGCGACCGAGCCCGACGACACCGGCGCGATACTTTGCCACGTTCATCCTCCTGAAGTTCCTGGAGCCTTGCCTGCTCGACCACCTCGTATGTCGCACTCCGGGTGCAGCCCTTTGCCGTCGACCAAACTCTCAGCCGCTGCTCATCGATAGTCCTCGGGGTAGACGCTGCCGCCGATATGTCGAACTCCGTCGTCAGTGTGGAAATAGTAGACAGTGAGAATTCGGTCGTCATTCAGCTGGACCGACGCCGCATAGCCCAGGTCCCGATGGAGCCCATCCCCGCGAATGACGATCTCGTTGTCCATGTCCCACGTCTCACCATCGTCGTCGCTGAGGACGGCGCGGACTCCGAAGGGCGGGCGGCGGTAGCCGTAGCTGCAGAGGATCCGCCCGCTGCGGAGGCGTAGCAGGTGGGCCGGCTGCCCCCAGATCGGCGTGCGTTGTATTCCCTCCCACGTCCAGCCGTCATCGGTCGAAAAGGCCTGGTAGAAGTACCCGTCCGCGCCCGATGTCCGCAACATACTGATGAGCTTGCCGTCCGGCAGGCGTATCATTGACGGCTCCCAGAAATCCACGCGCCCATCGATATCCTGGGCCCCCGTAGTGGGTTGCCCCCAAGTGCGGCCGCCGTCGTACGAGCGGGCGACGAAGAACCGGGAGCCCGTACTCCTGTCAGGTCCCGCGAGGCTTGCGTCGGCGGCTGTCCACCCGTCGAACGGCGCCAGCAAAGAGCCGTCGGGCAGCTCGACGATCCCAGTCTTGCCGACGTGGGTGCTGTAGGCCAGGGCCGAGATACACACCGGCTCAGGCTGGCCCCATGTCCAGCCCATGTCGGCCGAACGGGTGAAATACAAGCTGTCAGATACTGCGAGGTCGAACGGAAACGGGTTGGAGTTGTTGGGGGGACGTGCCCACCGGTCGGCCTCCACGGACGACGCCTGCTGCTCGGTCTGATTGACGAACCAGCGATGGTTGGTCACTACCACCTCGCTCGACGAGAGCTGAGCGAGCGCGGGCATGTTGATGTCCTGCGAGCCGTCGGAAGCGTCCATCACAACGTGGGTGCTCGAATCCCAGGTCGCCCCGTCGTCGGTGGAGCGCACGAGGGAGATTCTCGAGTCGGGATCGAGGTGGTTATGAGTCAGCTTCTCACCGGGATCGCCCGACCTTCCATTGCCGGGGCGCGCCCGGGCCTCCCTGAAGGCAGTGACCAACTCACCGTTATTCAGCCTGATGATGTCCGGAAACGCAGCCTGGTATTCGCTGTCTCGATATATGACTAAGTGGTCGATGGTCATGGCTATCTCCCAGCCCTACGACCCCGATGGCCCAACTCCCGACTAACCGGTAACCTTGTGTACGAGTCGTCCTGTTTCCCGATCGACTACCTGTTCAATGGGCTGAGGCGCTCGAAAGACCGCGATTGAACCCCTCTTCGAGCGGAATTGGCCCTGTGTGCGGCAGGTCAGTGAGTCCGCTGCAAGGACCAAGAGTGCCAGGCTGCTTCACCCTTTCGGCGTCGGTCAGTGTATCACAGCAGGGCCATAAGCGGCGCTTGCTATAACGAAGGAGCGGATATGAGTAGGGATTTCGTCCCCTGGCGCATCCTTCTTGTCGGTGAATCGTATAATAGGCGTGAGGCCGCGTTGAGGAGGCGGGGACTGTGCAGTCGTTGCTCGTCGAGAAGAGCCTTAGACAGGTCACTCACGGGCTTGTCCTGGCGCTGGGAGTGGCGATATCGGTGGCCGCAGCCGGTTGCGGCATGGATGACGCGCCGTCCGGCAGCGGACGGGACCCGGCGGCAGTAGTCCCCTCGCCCACCGCGGCACTCGGTGGCGGCGAGAGCCCCCCGCTCACAGATGCCGTGATTCCCCCGAGGCTGCCAGGAATGATCGGCGCAAGCAGACCCATACACCTTGAGAGCAGGTCGACCACTCTGCAGCTCGTCGACGTGCTGTCCAGGGACTCGATTCCAGCCATAGATAACCCTGTGTTCCTCTCGGCTGGCGAAGCCTCTGCGCATCTGTCCGGGGACGACTTTGTGATCGGCTTGTCCATCGGAAGTGAGCAGAAGGCGTATCCCACGGCATACCTGAGCAGCTACGAGATCGTCAACGACGTTGTGGGGGACACTGCGGTCGCGGTCACATGGTGACCTCTGTGCTACACGGGCATAGTGTATGCCCGAGAGATCGACGACAGGGTACTGACCTTCGGAGTGTCGGGGAAGCTCATACTCAACGCTATGGTCATGTACGATCGCCAGACAGACTCCCTCTGGAGTCAGTTCCTTGGCGAGGCCGTTGAAGGACCGCTAGCTGGTACAAGGCTCGGGCTGGTCTCATCGCGGCTAACTACGTGGTCAGCGTGGCGGGAAGAGTACCCGGGCACCCTTGTGCTCGACTCGGAGGGGCCGGTCCCCGATCAGTATGCTCAATACTATGCCGACGGGCGATCGGGGGTCCTGGGACAGTCGAACTTCGACGGCCGGCTGCCCAGCAAGGATCTGGTGGTGGGAATCGCCGGGCAGAGTAGCCAGAAGGCATATCCCCACAGTCGTCTGGCAGAGCTGCCGGTGCTGAACGACGAATTCGAGGGCACTGACATCCTGGTAACCTTCGACGAGGCCGCACGCTCCACCAGCGTCTTTAGTAGAAATCTGGACGGCATGGAGCTTACGTTTAGCCAGGCGCCCGGCCCGGGTGAGATGACCGACGCCGAGACCGGCAGTGTCTGGAGCAAGATGGGCGGTGTCGCTATTGCAGGGCCGTTGATGGGGAGCAGGCTGATTCCATACCCGAGCTTCGACGCATTCTGGTTCGCATGGACCGACTTCTATCCCGATACGGAGCTGTTCGAACCCTAGCAGCGACCCCCAAGGCGCCGCCGCCGACAGCGACTCCGGTCTCTCACCGTACTCGGGCGCTCACCAGACCTCTTGGAACAGACGCAGCCAGTTGCCTCCCAGTACCTTCGTTACGTCATCGGAACCGTAACCCCGTCGCATTAGTGCGGTCGCAATGTTGGGCATCTCGTCGGGCGTTTCGAGGCCGACGGGGTAGAGTTGCATCTCATCGAACTGCACTTCGGGATCGATGAACGTCGATGGGAACTTCGTCCCCTGCTGAGAGTTGATGTACCTCCAGAACGGCTTCGGCTGGTCCTGCGTGAAGTCGGTCCCGATGCCCACGTGATCGATGCCGATGAGTTCCACCATGTGGTCGATGGCGTCGACGTAGTCCTCGAGGGTGGAGGACACCCCGGTGCGCAGGAAAGTAGTGATCGCAGTCGCGCCCACGACCCCGCCCTTCTCGGCCAGCAGCTTCAGCGCTTCATCGGCTTTGTTCCTGGGAACGTCGTAGTAGGACTTTGCATTGGCGTGGGTGCACGACACCGGCTTGGCTGAATACTCGATGGTCTCCAGGGTCGTCCTCTCGCCGACGTGGGATAGGTCCACCAGGATTCCGACCCGGTTCATCTCCCTCACAGCGTCGAGCCCAAAGTTGCTGAGGCCCTCGTCCGTCCGCTCGAAGCACCCGTTGCCCAGGAGGTTCCTTTCATGGTAGGTGACCTGGATGATCCCGACGCCAAGCTGCTTGAAGATCGAGAGGCGTGACAGGTCATTCTCTATTGGGGACGCGTTCTGGAATCCGAGGATTACGCCGACTAGTCCGTCCCTCTTGGCTCTCAGTATGTCGTCCACGGATCGCACCTGGAGCAGCGTCCCCCGGTGACGCTCGAATCTCTCGACCCAGCCGGCGATGTGGGCGAGAGTCTCCTGAAAGTTCTCCCAGGTCGCGATGGTCGCGTTGATCGCAGTGGTGCCGCTGTTGGCCAGACTGCGGAAGACGGCTGGGCTGTCCCAGTTGCTCACGTTGAGGCCGTCTATCACGACCGAGTCATCGTAGATACGGCGCGCTTCCTCCGAGTTCATCATCTCTGCTCCAATTCGCTGAGTCCCGATATGGCGCCAATAGCCTCTCGCCGCGGCCCCATAAGAGCTCACGACTGATCGAAGAAACCCACATTCTCCAGGGATCGCCGCAGCGTGGCTGTCTCGTCTTCGGTCAATGGTCGGATGGGCGTTCGGGGCTGGCCGTTCCCCATGCCCATCCACGACAGGGTCTGCTTAACGGCTACAATCGTGTCCACGACCAGCAGTGCCCTGATGATCTCGTTGATGCGGAGCTGTAACGCCGACGCCCCGTCCGTGTCCTTGGCCTGGACTGCATCCCAAAGCTGGACGAACGTACTGGGCATTACGTTATATGAACCACCTATACCTCCACTCGCCCCTGCCAACAGGGCTGGCAGCAGCACGGCATCGTCACCTTCGAAGATCACCGGGTCGCTCCCGATAGTCAGGAAGTGACCTAGCGAGAATATGTCCCCGCTCGAGTCCTTCATGCCGACTACGTTGCCGAGCTTGAGCAGGCGCTCGAACAGCCCTTCCGTCATCGCAATGCCGGTGCGCTGTGGAATGTTGTACACCAGCAGGGGCAGCTCTGACGCATCGGCAATCTCTGCGTAGTAGCGCAGCAGGCCCTCGTCATCCGGCTGGTAGAACCACGCCGGGGGCAGCGCGGCGACGGCGGCGGCCTTCGTCCCGCTCGCGTGCCTGGCCAGCGTTACCGTGTCCTTCGTGCTGAAGCTGCCGATGTGGGAGATGACCGCCGCCCGACCATTGACTTCATCCAGGACCACTTCTAGGGCTTCCTGGCGCTCGTCTACCGACATCAGCAGACCCTCGCCCGTGCCGCCGCATATGTACAGCCCGTGTGCACCGGCGTCGATTTGGTGGGCGACGATCTTGCGCATAGCCCGCGGGTCGAATCCGCCGTCCTCGCCGAACGGACTTACGGTAGCTGGGAAGATTCCTCTCAACGCCTTCATTTGACCTCTCCTCTGCCCTAGGATGCGAGGCGCCTCAGCGCCGCAGTATACCATTTCGGGATCCGTTTCCATGCCTGTTGAAGGCTCCTGGTTTCGACGCATAATCGTTCCGATAAGCGATAACGCGTAGGTAGGGCCTTGCATACTTCACGCGCCCTGGGATACGTTAGGAATGGTGGAGGTGCCGGGTAGGTGGACGCAACTGGCAAGAAGAGACTAGTCGGGCTGGTTCTCCTCGCGGTAATTCTGGCCGTCTTTGTTTCCTTAAACCGCTTCCCAAAGCTGGACACCGTGCGCGAGGACCTCGACGCCGTAATGGCGCCTCGAGCTGAGTGCTTCCAGGGCTTCTGCATAGAGACCGACGACGGCTCCACACTACTGTCAAGGTGGTGGTCCTTTTCTACGACGTATCTGCGCCTCGTGGCCGCGGGCATGCTCTTCGCCTTCACCGTAGCTGGTCTCACGGAAGGATTCCTCTTCCCGAAGAGAGGTCGACGTGAAACGGTTCTTTCCGGTAGCAGGCTTAGCCGAACCTTGAAGGGTCTTGCCGTCGGTCCCGTGATGAACCTGTGCTCCGCTTGCATTGTGCCTGTCGCGGCGTCGTTTCGAAGGCGAGGGGTCGGCATCGAAGGCGCAATCTCCATGGTCCACGGGTCGTCCACTCTCAACCTTCCCGCGCTGATTATGGTTGCCTTTGTATTCACACCGCTCTTGGGATTCAGTCGCCTGCTGCTGAGCATTGTCGCGGCGCTGGCCGTGGGCCCCCTCGTCGCAATGATCGCTGCTAGGCGAAGGGGGGAACGGAACGAGGAGGAGTCGCCAGTCGACATCCCGGCGGAAAGGGACGACAGGCCATGGGTGCCGGTGCTAAAGGAAGCGCTCTTCGACTGGGCGCGCTCGAGCCTGGGATTCCTAGTCCGCATGGGACCGATCATGATCGCCGCCGGGTTCGCCAGCGGTCTCGTCATACAGTTCATCGATCCCGACTCGGTATCCACCTATCTCGGAAACGACGTTCCCGGCATCCTCGTGGCCGCGACCCTCGGTATCCTCATAAATGTCCCGCTCCTGTTCGAAATCCCCCTCGTGGCGTTGCTGCTCCTGCTGGGGATGGGAGTCGCTCCGGCAGCAGCCTTGCTGTTCACCGCTGCCGCCGGAGGACCGGTTACCTTTTGGGGCCTTGCCAGCGCAATGCCGAAGCGCGCCATCGCAACCCTGGCAGCCTCCACGTGGGCAATCGGTGTCGTTGGAGGCATGGGCCTCCTTGCTTACGAGCTGCTGGCGTCCGAGCACGTGGGCGGGCTGGCTGTAGAAAGGGTTGAGGCGGCTGTCGATCCGCAATTCGATGCTAGTGATGCGCCATTCATAGACCGCAGCGGCGCGGCGGGAATAGGTTTCCATCACACCAGCTACCCGGGAGAGTTCTTCGCGATAGGAGGAGGCGTCGTTGTTCTGGACTACGACAACGACGGCTTCCACGACGTCTATGTCTCGAACTCCGTGGGCCCCAATGTGCTGTACCGCAACTCTGGCGACGGCGCCTTCACTGACGTAGCCCTTACGGCGGGCGTGGACGATCCTGAGGGCAGGGGAAACGGCGGCTGCGCCGCGGACTACGACAATGACGGCGACAGCGATCTGTACGTCACCAACTATGGCCGCAGCAGGCTATTCAGCAACAACGGCGACGGGACATTCGCGGACGTTTCCGAGTCAGCCATCGAGGACTACGACACAGAAAAGAGGTACACGGGATGCGCGTGGGGCGACTACGACCGGGACGGCTATCTTGACCTGATCGTGGTGAGCCACGTGTCCGAGAATGCGGATATCGTTACGTCGAGGGCCTTCTACCTGGGGCTTGCCGGCCTCTCCCTGTATCACAACGATCGGGACGGCACACTCGCGAACGTCACCCATCTGCTGGGCGACACTGCCGCCCGGCCAATTGAGGGCAACGCCGGGAACATATTCGGAGCGGGGTTCCAGCCGGGATGGCTGGACTTCGACAACGACGGCGACGTGGACCTGTATGTCGTAAACGACGTGGGCAGGGAAGTCCACCCGAACGTCCTCTGGCGGAACGACGGCGCCGGGCCTGGCAATGAATGGAAGTTCACCGATGCCTCCATGGCCCTGGGAGTCCAGGCCAGGATGGACGGCATGGGCCTGGCTGTAGGCGACTACGACCTCGATGGGTCTCTGGACATGTTCATGACGAATATCAACGACAACGTTCTGCTCAGGAACAACGCGGACGGAACGGGATTCACCAACGTCACGGATGAAGCCGGCGTAGGGTCGGGCAAGATTGGATTGAAGATCAGGATCTCATGGGGGACCTTCTTCTTCGACTACGACAACGACGGAGATGAAGACCTGTATGTCGCCAGCGGCTACCTCGGGGAGGACCTGCAGCCCGCGAATCCCCTGCACCAACCAAACCTACTGCTCAGAAACGAACGAAATGGGACATTCCTCGACATCTCCTCGGGGAGCGGGACAGATGACCCCGGCGTGGGACGTGGCGCCGCGTTCCTCGACTATGACAATGATGGGTGCCTGGACCTCCTCCTTGCCAACTACGGCGAGGCGTCCCGGCTGCTCTGGAACCGGTGCGATTCCGGGAACCACTGGCTCAGCGTCAACCTGCGAGGCACTGCCAGCAATAGGGACGGCGTCGGCTCCAGGCTGACGCTGACCGCCGGAGACTCGGTTCAGATCAGAGAAGTGTCAGCCGGGGGGAGTCAGATGGGCCAGAACATGCCGGGAGTCCACTTCGGACTTGGCTCGGCTGACACTGTGGACTCGTTGACCATAAGGTGGCCGAGCGGCAATACCCAGACAATTGTCGATGTGCCCGCCAACCAGCGTATCGAGATAGTAGAGAAGGGCCCAGACACCAGGTAGGTAGCTTGGCCGCTTGTCCCTTGGAGGTGCCATGAACATGACCCATGCGGAGAGACGGAAGGCGATCCTGGCGCAGCCCAGCGCGATGAAGGAGGTCTACGGTCCCGACCAGGACACCGTGAACCCTCACACGATCGTGCGCGGCCCGGACGCCTGGCACCTCTTCTACGGCGCCTTCCCAGGCCGCCAAAACCTGGAGAAGAGGCACGCGACTTCCGACGACCTCGTAGTCTGGACCAGGCAGGAGGACGTCATCCTGCGCGGCGCACCAGGCGATTGCGACCACGCGGAAGTCAGCGAGGCGAGTGTCGTCCGGCACGAGGGCCGCTGGTACATGATCTACGCGTGCCAGCCTGAGCCGGACGCAAGCCGGCGCTTCGCCGTGGCCGTCTCCGACGATTTGTGGAACTGGGAAAAGGTGCCCGGCGATGGGTCGCCGGTCTTCATCCCGCTGCGCGAATGGTCGGGCTGGACCGAAAAGGGAGTGCTGGAGTGCAAGGACCCATGGGTGATCCCGTACGAGGGCCGGTTCCTGATGTACTTCGTGTGCCAGAACCGGTGGGGCGACTCCTGCCTGGCACTGGCCGAGTCGGACGACCTGGTCCACTGGGAAGACCGCGGCCCGCTGATGATATTCCAGCGGATCGAGAACCCCCTGCAGGGGCCGTCGGGCTTCGAGGTGCCCAGGGTGATCATGCACGACGGCAGGTACTACATCTTCGTGATGAACTTCTGGGGCCTTCAGTACGCCTCCAGCGACGACCCGTTCCACTTCGGCGAATGGACGGTGCTGGGCCCGTGGCACGGCTCCAGCGTCTTCAGCGACGAGCAGGGCCGGTGGTTCATCACCGACGCCCTCCGTCCATTCGGCAAGCCCTCCACCAAGCGGCCGTATCTGAAACCGTTTCGAGGCCTCTGCATCGGCGGCATAATCTGGAGCGACGGGGTGCCTGTCCCGGTCGACCTGGCCGATGTCCTGGAGGGACCGGCCGGATAGGAGCTACAGCATGCCCTCCACAGGGACCAGCTACCGCATGGACGAGCGGACGCCGGCGCTGCTGGAAGTTCCCTCGGAGGTGCCAGACGATGTCTGAGGACAAGAGGGAAAAAATACTCGCGCAGCCCAGCGCGATGAAGGAGGTCTACGGGCCCGACCAGGACACGTTGAACTCCCACACGATCGTGCGCGGGCCCGACGGCTGGCACCTCTTCTACGGCCCCGGCCCGGGCGGCCACAACTTCGAGAAGCGGCACGCGACCTCCGACGACCTCGTGGTCTGGACCCGGCAGGAGCCGGTCCTGCTGCCCGGCGGACCCGGCCACTGCGACAATGCGGAGATCAGCGAGGCGAGCGTAGTCAGGCACGAGGGCCGCTGGTACATGCTCTACCAGTGCAGGCCCGAGCGCGACTCCAGCCGCCGCTTTGCCCTGGCCGTCTCCGACGACCTGTGGAGCTGGGAGAAGGTGCCCGGCGATGGGTCGCCGGTCTTCATCCCGATGCCCGAGTGGTCCGGCTGGACCGAGAAGGGCGTGCTGGAGTGCAAGGACCCCTGGATCATCCCGTACGAGGGCCGGTTCCTGATGTATTTCGTCAGCCAGAACAGGTGGGGCGACTCGTGCCTCGCGATCGCCGAGTCCTCCGACCTGGTCCACTGGGAGGACCGCGGACCGTTCATGGTGTTCCAGCGGATCGAGAACCCCCTGCAGGGGCCGTCGGGCTTCGAGGTGCCCAGGGTAATTATGCACGACGGCAGATACTACATATTCGTGCTGAACTTCTGGGGCACCCAGTACGCCTCCGGCGACGACCCGTTCCACTTTGGCGAGTGGACCGTGCTGGGCCCGTGGCACGGCGCCAGCGTCTTCAGCGACGAGCAGGGCCGGTGGTTCATCACCCACGCCCTTCGACCGTTCGGCAAGCCGTCGACCAAGCGGCCGTATGTCGGGCCGCTTCGAGGCCTCTGCATCGGTGGCATCGTCTGGAGCGAGGGGGTGCCCGTCCCCGTCGACCTGGCCGATGTCCTGGAGGGCCCCGCCGGGTAGGAGCTACAGCTTGCCCCGCACGGACACCAACCCCTCGTCGGACAGCCAGGCCGAGGCGCTGCTGGAAGCGCGGAGACGAGAAGTTCTCGCGCAGCCCAGCGCGATGAAGGAGGTCTACGCCCCGGACGATCACTACGTCAACGGCCACGTCATCCTCAGGGCCGCTGACGGCTGGCACCTCTTCTACCACCCCATGGAGCCCCACCCGCCCAGCAACAGGATGCTGCACGCGACCTCGCCGGACCTGCTCACGTGGACCCTCCACGGACCCGTGCTGCAAGCAGGAAATCCGGGCGACTGCGACGCCTACGAGATAGGCGACTGCGCCATCATGGAGCACGAGGGACGGTGGTACATGGTCCACCAGGCCAGACCCTACCCGTCGGGCAGCCGGCGCTTCGCCCTGGCTGTCTCAGACGACCTCTACCACTGGAGCAAGGTGCCAGGCGACGGCTCGGCCATATTCACACCCGGGCCGAGCTGGTCGGGATGGCAGGAGAACGGAGTCCTGGAGTGCAAGGGCCCCTTCATTTTCCAGCACGAGGACCGATATCTGATGTACTACAGCTCCGAGAACAGGTGGGGGGACTCGTGCATCGCCCTGGCCACGTCGAAGGACATGGTCGACTGGCAGGACGAAGGCCCCTTCATCACCACGCACAGGGTCGAGAACCCGTTAATGGGCCCATCGGGGTTCGAGTGCCCGCGCGTCGTCGAGCATGGCGGCAGGTACTACCTGTTCGTGATGGCGTTCTGGGGCCTACAGTATGCCGTGGGAGACGACCCGCTGCACTTCGGGCCCTGGCAGGTCCTGGGGCCCTGGCACGCGGCCTCGATCTTCACCGACGGCGAGGGCCGATGGTTCATCACCCACGCCTACAGGCCCTTCGGCAAACCCTCCACCATGGGCAGAATCCGGGAGCCTCACAGGGACCTCTACATCGGCGGACTGGTGTGGAGCGACGGCATCCCGATCCCCGTGGACCTGGGCGATGTGCTGGGAGCATCCGCGGAGATGTCAAAGCATGATTGAAGACCCGAGGGAAGAGATCCTCGGGCAGCCCTGTGCGATGAAGGAGGTATACGCCGAGGACACGGTGAACCCCCACGCCATCGTGCGCGGCCCCGACGGCTGGCACCTCTTCTACGGGCCTTACCCCGGGCCGCATAACGACGCCGTCTACCACGCGACGTCGAACGACCTAGTCGTATGGACCAGGCAGGAGCCCGTCCTGCGGCGCGGCGAGCCTGGAGACTGCGACGCTCAGGAGGTCGCAGACTGCACGATCGTAGAGCACGACGGGCGCTGGTACATGCTCTACCAGTGCACGCCCAGGCGCGGGGGCAGCAGGCGGTTCGCCCTCGCCGTATCCGACGACCTGTGGAGCTGGGAGAAGGCGCCGGGCGGCGGCGCCCACACATTCACCCCAGGTCCGGGGTGGTCGGGATGGACCGAGGAGGGGGTGATCGAGTGCAAGGGCCCCTTCGTGTACCCGCACGAGGGCCGCTTCCTGCTCTACTTCAACGGCGAGAACACTCGCGGCGACTCGTGCATCGGGCTGGCGGAGTCGGACGACATGGTCCACTGGGAGGACCGCGGCCCCCTGCTGACGGCGACCCGGATCGAGAACCCCCTGCAGGGCCCCTCGGGGTTCGAGTGTCCGAGGGTCGTCGAGCATGGCGGACGGTTCTACATGTTCGTGATGCACTTCTGGGGTCTCCAGTACGCCGTCGGAGACGACCCCTTCCACTTCGGCCGGTGGACCGTGCTGGGGCCGTGGCACGCGCCGGTTATCTTCAGCGACGAGCGCGACCGCTGGTTCATCACCCACGCCCTGCGTCCCTTCGGCAAGCCCTCGACCAAGCGCCCGTACCTGGAGCCCCTCAGGGGCCTTTACATCGGGGGGTTGGTGTGGAGCGACGGGGTGCCCGTACCGGTCGACTTGGGCGATGTCCTGCGTGAATGACTGCACATTGGACGCGTAGGCAGCTCTCCCCGCGTCAGCATCGAATGTCGGAGCCTGATGCTCTGCACCAATGCGGAAAGTCTCAGGAAAACCGGCTGACATGCTGTTGCAGAAACAGCCTCTGCAAGCCCTTGTATGAGACTGTTGTTATGTCAGGTTACAGGCAACGGTATTGGCTTGGGATTAGACTTGTGCCAGTTCCTGGGCATCGCAGCTTCAACGGGGTTGACAAACATTATTGGGAATGTATCATTGCCGCCTCCATGTGGGTTTTTTCGACACAAATCGGGACTTACTCGGAGGATAGAGCAGACGTAGAGATACCTTGGCACGAATAGTGTTGATTGGCAAAACAGGAGGGCCAAATGAGACTCGCCATTACACGTTCGAGACTACTCCTAGTGGCAATTACGACGGTACTGATTGCCGGGCTCGCCTGTGCGAGCTCCGACGTGGAGCCCACTCCGATTCCCACGGCGGTTCCGGCCTCTGAGATCGCCAACATAGTCAGGGAGGCTGTCGACGCCGCGTCCGGCCCGACCGCCGACGAGATCAGGGCCATGGTCGAGGCCGCCGGCGGGCCTAGCGCAGACGAGATCAGGGCGATGGTTCAGGATGCCGTCACAAGGGCGGTCCCCGACGCCACTGATCCCGCGGAGATCGCCAGGATGGTCGAAGCGGCTGTTGCAGCCTCGGCGCAGCCCGGTATAACGCGGGCTGAGATGGAAGCAGCGGTGACCGCCTCGGTCCAGTCGGCTACGGCCGGGCAGCTCACGGCGGCGGAGGTGCAGAGGATCGTCGACGCCTCGATCCAGGCGCTGCCGGCGCCACAGGTCGACGCAAACGACCTGAGGCCGCTGATCGAGCAGTCGGTCGCCTCCGCCGTGCCCGAGGGCACCAGCGCCGAGGAGATCAGGGCCATGGTGCAGGCGGCTGTAACAGCCGCGACCGAGGGCGTCCCCACGCAGGGCGCACTCGAGGCCTCGATCTCCAAGGCCGTCGGAGACGCCTCGGCCGGGCAGTTGACAGCCGCTGACGTCCAGAAGATAGTCCAGGCTTCCCTGGACGCAACCGCCATGGCATCGGCACAGGCTGCTGCCGCGCGCGCCGGCGCCGCGGCCGTGGTGAGCATCGCGCCGCCGCCGTCCAAGACGGCCCCGCCCGTTTCGGACCCGGCGAGGGCCAATCCCTCGCTGCTGGCCAAGCGCGCGGCCAACAACCTCTTCACCGTGAACTGGGACGGCCCCGCGCCGACCTCCTTCAGCGAGGCGCCCATCATCACCAAGTGGCGTCAAGAGGGCGCGCTCGACCGGTACGGCAACACCCTGCCGCCCCTTGAGGAGCGCATCGGTGAGCCGAAAGTTCTTGCGCCCACAGAGGCCATAGGCAAGTACGGTGGGACATGGCGCAGGTTCTACATCAGCCCGACAGACCACGGCTCTCCCCGGACCCCTCAGCTGGGCGACTGGGACTCCAGCGGCCTGGGCAAGGAGCCCCACCTGCTGAAAGACTATGACCTTTCGTCGGACGGACGGACGGTCACCTATAACCTGAGGGAAGGAGGGAAGTGGTCGGACGGGCAGCCGTTTACTTCCGAGGACTTCAGGTTCTACTACGAGGACCTTGCGAGCAACGCGGAGTTCGCTCCTTCGGGCCCACCCTCCAGGCTCAAGAGCCCGAGATCCAAGACACCCGTCACGATGACCATCCCCGACCAGTACACGGTGATCATGGAGTACGAGGAGCCGTTCTTCTCCTTCGTTGACGCGGGCATCCTCAATGGCTGGGGGTCCCACGCCCCGGACTGCTGGGCGTACTACGCTCCGGCGCACTACCTGAAGCAGTTCCACCCTGACTACGCCGAGAAGGCGACGCTGGACGCGATGATTGCGGACGCTGGGGTCGAGAACTGGGTCCAGCTGATGAAGCAGAAGTGCAACGGCTACCAGAACCTGGACAAGCCGACCATCAATGCCTGGGTCGTCATCGACGGCAGCGAGGGCCCGCAGTGGATATTCGAGCGGAACCCCTACTACAACGTCGTCGACACGGCGGGCAACCAGCTCCCCTACATCGACTACGTGGTCATGACCCTGGTCCAGGACACGGAGGTCGGCGCACTGAAGGCGCTTGCGGGTGAGATCGACATGCAGGGCCGGCACATGCGCGCCGACAAGCTGCCGCTGCTACTGGAGTTCCAGGAGGCAGGCGGCTATCGCGTGCACCAGTACCTGAGCCCCTCGCCCGTCGACTGGGGGTTCTGGATCAACCAGAGCTACGACGAGGACCCGGTTATCGGGGACCTGCTGAGGAAGAGGGACTTCCGTACGGCGCTCAAGATCAGCGTGGACCGCGAGGAGCTCAAGGAAGCCGTCTTCGCCGGCACCGGGGAGATACGGGACTACGCCCCGGCCGAGGGCAGCCTGTTCGACGTTGGGCCGGAGCTCCGGTACTACGACATCGAGCGGGACCTGGACAGGGCCAACGCCCTGCTGGACGGCCTTGGCCTCACCGCCAGGGACTCGGACGGCTACCGCATGAGGCCTGACGGCGATGGGCGAATCACGCTGCGCTGGGACGTCTACCCACAGGACGTAACTCCGGTCGAGTTCATCATTCAGCATTGGAAGGACATCGGCATCGACAGCACGTTCAACGTCGACCCGAGGCAGTACGTCATACACCGTGCGAACAAGGGCTATCTGCAGCCGGTCGCCGGCGGCCCAGGGTGGAACTGCTGGATAGCGGCCCACTCCTGCGCCCCCGCCGTCACGGCCTCGCATATCGCGGTGGAGGTCGGCAGGTGGTACTCGTCCGGCGGCGCCCAGGGCGAGGACCCGGAAAGCGACAAGTACAAGAACGAGGACGGCCGCTACATCATGAAGGAGCTGCTCGACGCCTACGAGGAGGGCTTCTCCCACTCTATGACCTCGCCTAGGCGCAAGGAGCTGGCCACGTTCCTCTACGAGACCTACATCAAGGAGGCGCTGGCAATCAACGTCGTAGGCAGCACCTCCGGGTTCAAGGGACTCTTCGTCGTCAACGACGACATGCGCAACGTGCCCGACCCGAGGACGGTCGTCCAGGGTGGCTTCTACAACATGCCGCCGCGCATGGAGCTGTTCTACTACGAGAACCCCTCGCAGCACCTCCACTACACGCCAAGGTAGACGCCTGAACGACCACTAGCGGACCCAGGACCGGGCCCGGCTCGATGCCGGGCCCGGTTGGCCTTGGGCTCCGCCGATGCCGTTGACGCGGAGCGCACCGCGTCACACCCTATCCATCTGGAGGCCAGCGTGGCGCCGGAGTTGGTATACAGGCTCGACAGGGCCTTCGAATGCGACCTGGCCGCCACGGACGACGGCTGGGCGCTGGCCGCCGTCTGCATGGACGACGTCGACGAGGACTTCGTCGCCAACATGGACGTCGACCGGGAGTGGGAGGACATCAAGGCCACCCTGCTCCCGGGCGTGACCTACCAGGGCTGGATCGACGCGTACCTCGCCATGCGTCCAACCCTGCATTTGGTCGAGAGCCGCTCGGGCGAGGCCCGCCTCCTGCACACCTCCACCGCCGAGCAGTTCTCCGGCCTGGCCGTCGCCGGTGCATCGGCGCCCGCGTTCGCCTGGACGCAGCTCGACGGCGAAGACTGGAGCCTGAAACTCCATCGCGACGGGGCCACCAGGACGCTCGTGTCCGGTCCAACGGTCCTCCAGGACCCGTCGCTCACCCGCGATGATGAGGGGGTGCTGTGGATCGCTTGGGTCAGCCGCGAGGACGACGGCGACGTTGTGCGCATCATGGACGAGTCTGGCAACAGGCGTCTCCGGCTGACGGGCCGTCGCCCCAGTCTGGCAGCCGTACCCGGCGGCATAGCGGTCTGCTTCGAGCGGTTCCAGGACGGCGAGTCGCACGTCTACTACTCGAAGGTGTCGCAAGGGGGTGTGAGTGACCCCGTCAAGCTGTCCCATCGCAACCCGCTGAACTTCCTGCCGCGCTGCACGCCGGAGGCCGACGGGAGTGTGCTCGTGCTCTGGGAGTCGTCGCCCGCATGGGGCTACGACATCCAGGTGGACCAGGTGCGAGAGATCGAGCTGAAGCGCATCGACCCGGGCTCCGGCGGGGTGAGCAACGGCCCCGGCACGGACGACTCGGACGGCGTGGTCCCGATCCCGCTGAAGTCGTACGAGCGGCCCCAGTCGCAGGTGCACGCCGGCGAGAACCGGATGATCAACATGACGCCGTCCAACGCCAGGCTGGTGCGCGCCGGCGGCGAGCTTGTCTGCACCTTCCGCATGATCCACCCGATCAAGGTGCGCCCGTACGTCGACCCCGACTGGATATTGGACAGCGGCTTCAACAGGAAGCTCCCTTACAGGGACTCCGACCTGTCGAGGGACAGCTGGACGATGTG
Source organism: Dehalococcoidia bacterium (assembly GCA_965116315.1). Classification (GTDB taxonomy): domain Bacteria; phylum Chloroflexota; class Dehalococcoidia; order Lucifugimonadales; family CAJWER01. The sequence continues at coordinate 1,237,558 of OZ220672.1, read as the reverse complement.
CGTTACTCGATGGGACGGCGGTTCGTGGTCCGCCCCTCAGCGCGTGACCGAGTCCGAGGACTACGATACGCAGGAGGCCGGCAACGAGGGCTTTTCCCATCACCAGTACGGCCTTGCGGAACTCGACGGCAACGCGGTGGTCGCATGCCACTGCTTCAATAACTACCAGTACCCCCAGAGAAACCACCGGGTCGAGGTACTGTCTACCAGTGGGGACCTGCCGCCCATGCACCGCGGCGTGAAGACCCACGACGCTCAGGCCATGCACACCGCGAACCCGCCGGCGCAGCTCCCCGAGAGCGCGGACGAGGCCGCCGGGTACCGGCTGGTTTTCGGCGACCTGCACGTCCATACCTCCCACTCGTCGTGCATGCCCGCCCTCGACGGCAGCCCGCCGGACAACATCCGCCTGCAGCGCGACGTGCTCGACTTCAGGGCCGTCTCGCTGGCGGACCACCACTGCATCTCGGCCTCGGACTACAGGCAGCGGCAGGACCTGCTGGAGCGCGAGGCGGCGGGCGGATACGTCCCCCTCTATGGCCTGGAGTGGAACAAGCGCCCGTGGCAGCACATCAACTTCTTCACCTACGATAAGCAGGTGATGAAGGAGCTGAGGGAAGTCTTGCACCGCGACCTGGACCTGCAGCTACTGTTCGACGACATCATCGACAGGTTCGGCGAGGGCAAGGTGACCGCCGTCCGCCACTGGCACGACAAGCGGGACACCCACACGTACCTGTATGACCCGCGCGTCGAGTGGGGCATGGAGGTGATCTGCGGGCGCGGCGACAGGCTGGCGAGCGAGCCTGAGATGTGGGGCGGCATCACCAAGTTCCCGTTTCCGGTCAACTTCATCGAGTGGCGCGACGCCAAGCTGGGCATGGTCGGAGCGTCCGACCACCACATGACGGTGCTGGGATCGAGCCTGACGGGCTTCTGGGTGAAGGAGGTGACGGGCGAGGGCATATTCGAGGCTATGAGTAACCAGCGGACCCTGGCCTGCGCTAACGGCAAGATGTCGATCTGGATCGAGAGCAATGGGGTTGGTCTGGGCGAGGTTGGCCGCGGGTCGTCGCCGGTGGAGATTGACGTGAGGGCGATGTCTGCCCTGCCCATCGGTACGGTATCGTTGTGGGGTGACGGCAGATGGATGGATCACCAGAATGCAGATGACGGGCAGACGCAGTTCCGGTTCGTGGATGGGGACGCGGGTCCCGGCAAGCACTACTATTTCGCACGGGTGGAGACGAGGCAGGAGGCCCGTTTCGAGAAGGGGCCCATCATCGGATACTCGTCGCCGATATGGCTTACACTGGCGTAACGTCGAGTACACGTAGCGTGCCCCACGGTACGCTGGGCCCCGCACAGAAGCGAAGTCGGCTGAGGAGTTGTTGATTTGGCGAACTACCTGGTCCGGCGCATCCTGCTGGGCGCGTTCACTATGTGGGCCATATCCGTGGTCTGCTTCCTCATCATCCAGATGCCCCAGGTCGACTTTGTCGACGTGTACATCGAGCGCATCTTCGAAGACCACCAGCAGTTCATGACCGAGGAGGAGGCGGAGGCGCTGCGGGCGTTCTATGGGCTGGACAAGCCCGTCTTCTTCCAGTACTGGAACTGGCTCGGCAACCTGGTAACCGGAAACTTCGGGTATTCCTTTGACCTGCAGTTGCCGGTGAGACACCTGATCGCCAACCGGCTCGTGCTCACCATTGCCCTGACCGGCATGACCATCCTGACCACTTGGGTGTTCTCCCTGCCGGTAGGCATCTACTCGGCGCTGCGACAGCACTCTGTCGGTGACTACGCCGTCTCCTTCCTGGGCTTCCTGGGCCTGGCCGTCCCGGACTTCCTGCTCGCCCTCGTCCTCATGTTCGTTGCATTCAAGTACTTCGGCGTCAGCGTCGGCGGCCTCTTCTCCGACGAGTACATCCAGGGCCCTCTGCCCGGCGAGCTGCAATGGATGGGGTGGAGCTTCCAGCGGATCTGGAACATGCTCACACACCTTTGGATACCCGCCATCGTCCTTGGCACCCACGGCACGGCGGGGCTTATCAGGATCATGCGCAACAACCTGCTCGACGAGCTGAGCAAGCCCTATGTTGTCACAGCCAGGTCCAAGGGCCTCGTGGGCTGGAAGGTGATCCTCAAATACCCGGTCCGAATCGCCCTGAACCCACTCGTTAGCGGCGCCGCATACCTGCTGCCGGCCCTGATCGGCGGGACCGTAATCGTATCGATCGTGCTGAGCCTCGCCACGATGGGGCCGCTGCTGCTCAACGCCCTCGTGAACCAGGACATCTATCTCTCGTCGACGATCATCCTCATCCTCGGCGTACTGACCGTGGTGGGCACCCTCATTTCGGACATCCTTCTCGTCATCCTGGATCCTAGAATCAGGATGGATCGGGCGCTCGAGTAGCCATGGCCACCGCAGTCCAGGGAAACATCGCAGCGGTGGGTGACGAGCAGGAGCTATTCGTCGCTTCCCAATGGCAGCTGATGTGGCGCAGGTTCCTGAGGCACAGGGTCGCCGTCGTCTCAGGCATCGTCCTCATCTTCTTCTACGGGATCTCAGGCCTCGCGGAGTTCCTGAGCATGGGTGATCCGGCCGTGGGCACCCACCGCTACCACCTCCTCCAGCCGCAGACCATCCACTGGTGGGATGGTGGGTTCAACCCCCACGTCAAGGCGCTAGAGGGCTCCAGGGACCCGCGCACTCAGCGGAAGGTGTACGAGGTGCTCCCCGACGAGAAGATCCCCCTCGGCTTCTTCGTACGAGGCTTCGAGTACAAGCTCCTGGGCCTGTTCAGGACCGACCTTCATCTCATGGGGTTCGCCGACCCTGAGGCGTACGAGGAGCGGCCCGCTCCCTATGTTCTTGGGAGCGACGCCGTCGGGCGCGACCAGTATTCCCGACTGCTGATCGCGTCGCGCATATCCCTGACCATCGGGCTTGTTGGAGTGATGCTGGCGTTCGTACTCGGCGTGAGCCTGGGGGCCCTCTCAGGCTACTACGGCGGGTGGGTAGACCAGGTGATTCAGCGCATGATCGAGGTGCTCACGTCCATACCCACGATCCCACTATGGATGGGCCTCGCAGCCACGATCCCCAGGGACTGGTCGGTCATACGCGTATACTTCGCCATCACCGTCATACTGTCCATAATTAGCTGGACGGGCATGGCGCGAGTCGTGCGCGGGAGGTTCCTGTCGCTGCGCGAGGAGGACTTCGTGATGGCGGCCCAGCTTGCCGGTGCCTCCCAGGCCCGCATAATCTTCAGGCACATGGTGCCGGTGTTCACCAGCCACATCATCGCCGCCGCGACGCTGGCGATCCCAGGCATGATCATCACCGAGACTGCCCTCAGCTACCTGGGCCTGGGCCTCCGACCGCCGGCCGTAAGCTGGGGGGTCATGCTCCAGCAGGCACAGAACGTGCAGACCGTCGCGCTGTTCCCATGGCTCATGTTCGTAGCGATTCCGGTCATCATCGTCGTGCTCGCGTTCAACTTCTTCGGCGACGGCATGCGCGACGCCGCGGACCCGTACAGCCAGTAGTGCAGTGAGATCAGGCCAAGGAGTGCCGGTATGATCAACTTCCCAGCCTCGAGCTTCACCTGGAAGGCCCTTCCACGCCAGCCTCACCCGTACTACCTGTACGACGGAGGATTCGTCGGAGAGCCCGGCGCCGTCTACCACGTCCGGTTCAGCATCGAGTCCAAGTGCGACGTGCGCGACGACGCGACAGGCCGTGTCTCCGAGCTGTTCATCGGCCACCCCTGCCGGTCCGAGTACACTATCGCCGACCGCAATCTCCTGACGGTCCCCAGCACTGAGTTCCGCCTGGCCTTCAGCCGGGAGCGGACCCTGAAGATCGCCGACAGGCCGAGCGCCGAGCGGGACGACACGTCCCTTGCAGACGAGTTGCTGGCCGAGCGATACCAGGACCACAGGATCGACATCAGGAGCCACAGGGACGCTACGGAGCTCACGACCGCAGAGGAGATAGTCGAGGCCACCCTCGCCGGCGACCTGCTGAACGCCCGGTCGACCTACGTGGACGAGAGCGGCCTCTCCGTGTCGGTCGAGTTCCCGGTCGACCTGATCAACATCGACGAGGCGGGCGGCAAGTTCCAGGTTTGCACCGGACCTGTAGTTCTGCCCGATCTCGCCACCTGGGACGGGAACGACGTGAGGCGCGTCTTCCTGGCCGAGGTGGCCCTCAGCTCCTTCGACTACGTCGAGTTCATCCTCCGCAGGTCGGTCGAGCCCGCCGAGTCTGAGCTCGAGTGGCTGCAGGAGGTCCGCGGCCGCGACCGCAACCAGCTGGCCGATCCCAACAACGTGCCGCCCGGCCACCCGCCGCGGCGATGGAAGATCCACGTCTACAACGAGGTCTGGGCGTTTCCCTCTACCAACGTCGTGATGCGCGCCCCCAACGAGTGACTGACATGCCTGATGATCGGCTGAAAGTCGGCATCGTCGGATGCGGAGGAATCACCCGCGCGCTGTACAGCCGGGTCTACGCCCTCGTGTCGGACGTAGCGCAGGTCGTAGCCGTCGCGGATCTCGACCCCTCCCTTGCCGAGCATATACAGGGCGCGTTCCGCGACACCTACTACGCCGAGGCCTACCGCAACAGGCAGCTCGCCGTCGACGCCCGCACAGCCGAGGAGCGTCAGGGCTTCCTGGACAAGGGCGACCTCGCGGAGTCGGCGGCCCAATACCCCATACGCCGTTACGCCGACCACGAGGAGCTTCTCGGTGACGAGGAAGTGCAGGTAATGTGCGCGTTCACCCCGCCTCCGGTGCGCGCGGGGCCGGCCGTCGCGGCGGCCGAGTCGGGACGCCACGTCTTCACCGAGGGGCCCATGGCCAGGAGCGTCGAGGAGGCCGACGCGATCTACGACGCCGTCAAAAGGGCCGGCGTGAAGTACGACTGCCAGGTACTCGATCGCTTCCCGCGCGACATGGTGCTTGCGCGCCGGGCGGTCGAGAGCGGCGCCATGGGCCGCATGGGGTTCGCGAACGTCGAGTTGAACACCTACCTGCCGCAGGGCTACTACCGCCAGACCCCTCTCCAGCATCGGACGTGGCGCGGCACGTGGCAAGGAGAGGGCGGCGGCGCTGCCTTCCACCACGGCAGGTACATCATCGACCCGTTCCTTGCGGTGGTCGGCTCGCCAGTCGTGCAGGTCTTCGCCCACTCGGGGCCGATGCTGCGCAAGATCGAGCACGACAGCCTCAGCCAGGCGGTGGTCAAGTTCGCCAACGGCGCGACCGGCGTCGTCCACGCGTCGCTCATCACCCACACGAGCAGCGAGATGCGTGAGCGCACCAGCGTCGGCAACAGGGGTAGCATATCGGTCGCGGGGTACGATGCCGCCATGACGGTGCAGAACGAGAACCTGCCGCGCGGCGCCGAGGGCCTGCCGGTGATGACCTCCACAACCGAGTTCACGTCCAGCGACAACCCGGCTGCGCTCGAGTCCCTGGAGGCCATACGCGAGGACGTGGCCCATCTGCCCGGACGTGTCAGCCAGGAGCGGCAGACCCGCAGCTTCCTTCAAGCCATCATCGACGACACCGGCACCGAGGTCCCCATCGAGGTGCCGCGCCACCACGTCGAGGTGACGAGGGCCATCTACAAGTCATCCGAGGAGAACCTGCCAGTCGACCTGCCGCTCGACAAAGACGACCCCTGGTACCGCTTCGAAGGACGCTTCGCCGCCGGCCAGGCACCCCCGCCGTAGCGCCTCGCGCCCGTAGTCATCGCGCTATTGTTTGACGCTGCGGGGATTGCCACGTCCGTAGGGGCGGGGTTTCAAACCTCTTCCCGGTCCTAACCGTCAGCTCGACACCTGTGGCGCCGGTAAGCGTGCCTAGTCCAACGTCACCCAGATCGGCGACGAGTAGCCGATGATGGGCCCCTTCTCGAAACCGGCCTCCTGTCGACTCTCCACGCGCACGAAGTAGTAGTGCTTGCCGGGTCCCGCACTCCGGTCCACGAACCGGAACTGCGTCTGGCCGCCCTCCGCCTTCCTATGCTCCATCCACCGCCCGTCGCCCCACAGCGACACGGTGCCGATGGGCAGGGCGGACACCGCTCTCACGTCGATCTCCACGGGCGACTGTCCGCGGCCCACCTCCCCCAGCCCAACCCCGTTGCTCTCGATCCAGATCGACATCTTACCGTTGGCGCACGCTACAGTCCGCTGGTTCCGCATAGCCTCGAATACGCCCTCGCCCGTCATCTCCTTCACCCAGAATCCGGTCATGCTCGAACCCAGGACGGTCATGTGGTGGTCGGATGCACCCACCATGCCCAGCTTGGCGTCGCGCCACTCGATGAAGTTCACGGGAAACGGGAACTTGGTTATCCCGCCCCACATCTCGGGCTCGCTCGCCAGCCTGTCGCCCCGGCCGCAGATCACCTCCATCCCCCACTCGACCCGCGGGTCGTACAGGTAGGTGTGCGCGTCCCGCTTGTCGTGCCAGTGGCGGACGGCGGTCACCTTGCCCTCGCCGAACCTGTCGACGATGTCGTCGAACAGGAGCTGAAGGTCCAGGTCGCGGTGTAAGACTTCCCTCAGCTCCTTCATGACCTGCTTGTCGTAGGTGAAGAAGTTGATGTGCTGCCACGGGCGCTTGTTCCACTCCAGCCCGTACAGGGGCACGTAGCCGCCGGCCGCCTCGCGCTCCAGCAGGTCCTGCCGCTGCCTGTAGTCCGCAGCCGAGATTCGATGATGGTCCGCCAGCGAGACGGCCCTGAAGTCGAGCACGTCGCGCTGCAGGCGGATGTTGTCCGGCGGGCTGCCGTCGAGGGCGGGCATGCAGGACGAGTGGGACGTGTGGACGTGGAGGTCTCCGAACACGAGCCGGTACCCGGCGGCCTCGTCCGCGAGCTCGGGAAGCTGCGCCGGGGGGTTGGCGATGTGTATCTCCTGGTGCCCGTGCGTGTCCACTCCCGTGTGCATGGGGACGCCGGAGCCGTCGCTCACCGACAACACCTCGACCCGGTGGTCTCGCTCCGGAAACTTGTCGCCGTCGAAGGAGTGCATCGCCAGCAACAGCCCATCGCCATTGGCTGCGGCGCCGTAGGCGTGATGCGAGAAGCTGACCGAGTCGTTGATCCGCGTGGGCTCCGACCACGCACGGCCATTCCACCTGGTCTGGCAGAGCTCCCATCCGTCCCTGATGAGGTCCGAGTCCCAGTTTGGAAGAGGGTCGGCGAACGCCCCGTCGACCATCCAGTCGGGCTCCACGTACGGCCTCGTCCTGACCGGGTGCACCATGCGGAACGTGCAGACCAGGTCGCCGCCGGCGCGCGCCAGCCTGGCGTTCGACGGCGTCATGTTGATCATCCGGTTCTCGCCCGCGTGCACCTGCGACTGGGGCCGCTCGTACGACCTCTTTGGGATAGGGATCACCCCGTCAGACTCGTCCGTGCCGGGCCCGTTGCTCGCCGCCCCGCTGGTCTGGTCGATGCGCCTCAGCTCTATCTCGCGGACCTGGTCGACCTGGATGTCGTAGCCCCATCCCGGCGACGACTCCCACAGCACCAGGACGCTCCCGTCGTCCTCAGGCGTACAGCGCGGCAGGAAGTTCAGCGGGTTGCGCTGCGATAGCCGTACGGGCTCGCTCACAGCCTCCTGCGACACCTTCGAGTAGTAGACGTGCGACTCCCCGTCCTGGAACCGCTCGAAGCACACCGCGACTCCGCCGGGAAGCGCCGCCAGACTGGGGTGACGACCGGGCAGCTGGAAGTCACTGCCGCCACTCTCGTCCACGATGTGCACCATGTCGCCATCGTCCTCGCGGCTCACCCACGCGACCCACAGCGCGCCTTGGTCATCGAACGCTATGGACGGGTCCTGGAGGACCGAGGAACCGGACTCCAGCGTCCTTGCCTCCCCGTCGCGGTAGAGCCTCAGGCGCCACGTCTCGTCGTCGAGCTCCGTCCATGCGAACGCGGGCGCCGGCCCGCCGGCTACGGCAAACCCCGAAAACTGCTCGGCGCCGGAAGTGTGCAGGGTGTGTACGTCGCCTGCACGGCTCTCGATGAGGTGCAGGGTAGGGCGCATCGCGAGGTAGGCGTCGATCCAGTCCTGGTAGGTTACGCCGGGGAGCAGGAGCGCCTTGATGTCCTCCCACTCACGGTCTGTGTCCATATTCGCGACAAAGCCGTCATCGACGTCGTCCATGGTGACGGCGGCCATCGCCCAGCCATCGTCAGTGGCAGCAATGTCGCACTCGAACGCATCCTCGAGCTTGTACATCGTTCGGACTGTCATATTCGGCCCTCCATTAGCCAGGCACCCATCACTCCGCGGACGCCAGCCCGAAGCATATCGCGAGAGCCCCTTGATGTACACCGCCCCGTGTGCCCGCGCATCACCGAACGACTCTAACCCACGCGATGCTCGGATTGAGGGGAGGCGGCAGGCCCCTCTTTTTGACAAGAGGCTCGTCGATCTCTTAAACGGCTTTCGTGTTAGCGATGCCGCTCGTCATTTCCCAGTCGGGTTGGCTCTACAGGTCGAGACGGAACCACACTAGTTCGTATCGGTCCAGGAATGTTCGATACACTTCGTAGAACCCCAGCTTGTTGTACAGGCCGATGGCGGGCTTCTGCGGCGTGGTCGTATTGAGAATCAAGGTGTGGACTCCATGGAGTCGGCACCAGTCGATCACGAGCTCCGCAAGTTGAGTGCCGATTTCCTGTCCCCGCATGTCCTCGGCCACCCGCATGGAACGCAGCTCCGCGACGTCGTCCCGGAGACGCAGGTCTCGGCTCAGTGGAGAATCGGAGGGCATCTCAGAGAGGGCCGTCGGACAGACGACCTGTACCGTGCCGACGATCCTGCCCCCTTCGCTTCCTCGCTGGACGACGGCCACCCAGCTTGCCGAGCAACCCGGTGCGAGGGCATCCGCCTCCATGGCATCGATGCTCTTCCAGTTGGCGTCTCCCGCATCCCTGGCACGAAGCGCACGCTCGTACATGGCCTCGACTTCGGGTTCGTCTGCCGGGCGATACGGACTCAAGGCTTTCAGCAGCGCCTCAGCCTGGGGTATGTCGTCTGGGCGCATGGCACGGACCGTGATCACCGCAGCACCTCGAGTTGACCGAATAGCGTCTCGCATCCCTTGGTGCAGTACATGGTATAGCAAGTATCACTCGTCTTAGCATGTGCTACCGGACTACAGGCTTCGCCCCTCCAACTCCTGGCTGAATGCAGACGCCTGGGGGTTGATCCAGCTGGTTGGGTGGACCGAGCTCCCTCGTCGCTACGGAGTCCAGAAGGATCATCCGGCCTGGCGCTATGCTGGGTGTTACAATACGATAGTTGAGCATCGCCAGCCCGGCTGGCCGATACTGCCTTTCCTGTGGATGAGGAGCGAGTTCCATGGATCCGCGCATCAGCATCATCACTCTTGGCGTGACCGACCTGGCCCGCTCGGTGGAGTTCTACCGGGACGGGCTGGGGTTGCCCCTTCTGGACGAGAACACCGAGTCGATCGCCTTCTTCAAGTGCCGGGGGACCTGGCTGGCGCTTTACCCGCGGGATGCCCTGGCTGAGGATGCAGGGATAGAGACGGAGGGCAGCGGCTTTTCGGGCGTGACGCTGGCGCACAACGTTCCCACGCGGGAGGAGGCGGACGCCGTGCTGGACGCTGCCGTGGCCGCTGGCGCCACTATGGTCAAGCCGGCGCAGGACACCTTCTGGGGCGGTTACTCCGGGTATTTTGCCGACCCGGAGGGCTACCTGTGGGAGGTCGCCTGGAATCCTCACTTCCAGATCGATTGACCGGTCCTTCATAGAGCGGCTCCTCAGCGAAGAGCTCGCAGTGTGGTACGTTAGGGGGCACCACATTCGGGCTGCTGCACATGGAGAGCGATCTCAAAGCTGCTTACGACCACTGCCAACGGGTGACGAGGGCTGAGGCAAAGAACTTCTACTATGCCTTCAGGACTCTTCCCTCGAGGAAGCGGCGCGCCATCTATGCGGCATACGCATTTTGCCGGCTATGCGACGACATAGCCGACGGGGACCTCCCGCTCGACGAAAAGAGCCGCCTGCTCGATGAAACAAGAGCCCGCCTGGGCTCCGATGCCAACGCTGGCCGGCACCCGGTCTTCCTGGCGTTGCACGACACCATCGAAGCATTCGACATACCGGTTCGGCATTTCCACGAGATAATCGATGGCGTCGAGATGGACCTCACGACGACGCGGTACGGTACTTTCGAGGAGCTGCGGGTGTACTGCTACCGGGTGGCCTCCGCGGTGGGGCTGGTCTGCATCGAGATATTCGGGTACGAGGATGGGAGAACCAGGGAGTACGCCGTGGACATGGGGCTGGCGATGCAGCTCACGAACATCATCCGCGACGTACGCGAAGACTCGCTGAGGGGGCGCATCTACGTGCCGCTGGACGAGCTCAGGAGGTTCGGGTATACGGAGCAGGACCTGGAGCAGGGCGTGGTGAACGAGGAGTTCCACGGGCTCATGAAGCACCAGGCAGCCCGCGCACGCGAGCAGTTCGAGCGCGGACGCAGGATCGTCCCGCTGCTGCCGGCCGACTCCAGGGCCTGCCTGGCGCTGCTGCACGGGGTCTACAGCCGGATACTGGACCGCATCGAAGAGTCGGGGTTCGACGTGTACAGCCGCCGGGTCGGGCTCGCTACGCACGAGAAGCTGCTCCTGCTGGCGAGGCTATGGGCGGCCGCCTTCATCCCATCGTTGTTGGCCCAGGTCAGGCGCGGGCGCTCGTAGGTTCTGTGAAGCACGAGACTGGAGCGCTGGGCCGTCCGAGAGCGCTGATACTTGCACCCTTCTCCGAGGTTGGTCTCAAGCGCCTGGCGGACAGGGTGGACGTGGGCTACGAAAGCTGGATGGACTCCGGGCGGCTTCACGACCCAGACGAGCTCGCTGGGAGGCTGAACGAGCTGGGTGCGTCCATCCTCGTGATCGAGCTGGACTTCGTGTTCGAGGAGTTGTTCGAGGCCGCTCCGGGTCTCGAATTCATTGGGGTCTGCCGCGCCGCCACGAACCACGTCGACATCGAGTCGGCCACGGCCCATGGGGTGGTTGTGGTGAACACGCCGGGCAGGAATGCCCAGGCCGTGGCGGAGCACGCCCTCGGCCTGATGCTGGCGCTGGCGAGGCGCATTCCGGAGAGTCACAGCTATGTCCTGGAGGGCCGCTGGGTCAATCCTGCCGCGCCCTACGTCGAGATGCGTGGGCTGGAGCTGGCGGGCAGGACGCTGGGGATCGTCGGGCTCGGCGCCATAGGCCGGAGGCTGGCCGAGATGGCCGGCGCTATCGGGATGGCGTGCGTCGCGTACGATCCGTACGTCAGCGGGCCTCCCACGGGGATGCGCCTGGTCGAGCTGGACGAGCTGATGGCCTGCTCGGACTTCATTTCAGTCCACGCACCCGTGACCGCCGAGACGGAGGGACTGATAGACTCCCGGAGGCTCAGGCTCATGAAGCCCACCGCGTATATCGTGAATCTGTCCGGCGCGAGGATCGTGGACGGCGAAGGGCTCAGGTCAGCTCTGGGAACCGGGACGATTGCGGGCGCAGCGCTCGACGTATTCGAGACGCAGCCCATCGCTCCCGACCATCCGTTGCTGGCGCTCGACAACGTTATCCTCACGCCCCACGTGGGCGGCGCTACGGATGAGACAATCAGGCGACACTCGGAGATGATCGCCACGGACATCTTGCGGTTCCTGGATGGACAGAGGCCTTTGAACCTGGTCAACCCGGCGGCGTGGGAGGAGCGTTGAGCAGGTTCATCGTCGTCGTAGATGCGGGCTCGACCCGGATCCGCTGCTTTGTGTTCGACGGAGATGGACGGGTCGTCGCTCGGCGCTCTGCACCCTGGAGCTATCTGGACTCGGGCAGCACCTCGCCTTATGCCCGGGAGCTGGATACTGAGGCAGTCTGGAAGTCTACGGCCAGGCTCATAGCCGGGTGCCTGGGCAATAGCCGAGTCGATGCCGGGAATGTCGCGGCTATCACGGTTACAAGCCAGCGGCAGGGTGCGGTCTTCTTCGACAGTGGTGGGCGTGTCCTGTACGCGGGGCCGAACATTGACCTCAGGGCTGTCTTCGAGGGGGCCGCCATCGACGACGAGATGGGGGAGCGGGTATACGCGACGACGGGAAGGCTGCCGTCGTTCCTGTTTGCGCCGGCCAAGCTCAGCTGGTTCAAGCAGCACGAGCGGGAGATCTACGACAGGATCGACGGGGTCGCTACGCTTGCGGACTGGATGCGGTGGCGGCTGTGCGGCGAGCTCGTGAGCGAAGCGACCCTGGCGGCCGAGGCGGGGCTCCTGGATGTTGGGGAGCGCCGATGGTGCACTCAGTTGCTCGACGAGCTTGGCATCAGACCGAGTGACGGCATTTCGGTCGAGAGGGCTGGCAGTGTCGTCGGCGGAGTTCGTACTGAAGCGGCCGATATGACCGGGATCCCTGAAGGTGTGCCGGTGGTAGTGTCGCCCGCAGATACGCAGTGCGGCCTTCTTGGCCTGGGGGTTGGGAGCGCGGGACACGTCGGGGTCGTAGCCGGGTGGAGCGTCCCGCTGCTCATGCTTGCCAACGCCGCGATCTTCGACGACGCACGGCGGACCTGGACGGGCTGTTACGTGGAGGAGGGCCTGTGGAGCCTGGAGAGCACGTGCGGCGATGCGGGCAACGCGTACGGCTGGCTCGCCGACACCATGTGGTCGGGCGAGGCGCGTCCTCTCGACCTGATGGACAGGGCCGCCCGGGAGGTCCCGGCGGGATCTGAGGGTGTGCTCGCCCTGCTCGGCCCTCCCCGGATGGACATGAGCAGACTCGGTATGCGGTCAGGCGGGTTCGTATTCCCAGTACCCATGACTTTCGGCGGCATAGGGCGCGAGCACATGGCCAGGGCCGCCCTCGAGTCGATCGCATTTGTCGTGCGGGCTAACCTAGAGCAGATGGAGTCCATTGGCGGAGTTTCCGCAGACTCAATAGCACTGGGGGGCGGCATGACGGCATCGTCCACGTGGGTGGAGATGCTGCCTGACGTTCTGGGCAGGCCCGTGCGGGTGTCTTTGGAGGCCGACGTCACGGCTTCTGGGGCGCGATTCACGGCAGAAGCGGCCCTGGACGGAGTCGACTCCGTCGTGAGGTACGCGGAGTCTGCGGCGGAATCGCGTACAATCGAGCCCGGGTCCGTCGAGTCGGCTGAGTACGAGGACCACTACACGCGCTGGACGGAGATGGCCCGCCATCTCGAATCGACGGGCGCATAGCGGAGCGGGCATGGATTCAGAGACTGCCAGGCGGCAGGTCGCAGAGGTCGCCAGGAAGATGGCCGCAGCCGGCCTCGTCTCCGGCGCCAGCGGCAACGTGAGTGCCAGGCTGCCCGGCGGGCTCATGGCCGTTACTCCGATGGGAGGGCGCTGCGAGATTCTGCCGGCGGAAGAGGTCGTAGTCGTCGATGGAGACTTGGCGACCGTCGAGGGGGACATCGTGCCATCGTCGGAGTCCCTGCTGCATGCGGCGATCTACGATGCGCGCCCGGATGTGGGAGGCATCGTGCACACTCACGCCGTCTACTCCAGTGCAGCGGCAGTTGCAGGCCGGGAGGTGCCGCCAATCGTCGACGAGATGGTGGTGACGCTGGGCGGGGCGGTGAGGGTGTCGGAGTACGCGCCGCCCGCCTCCGCGGAGGTTGCAGAGCGGGTGCTCCTGGCCCTTGGGAGTCGCGACGCAGCGCTCATACGCAACCATGGTGCCATTGCGGTGGGGGCGAGCCCCGGCGCAGCGCTGGAAACAGCGATTCTGGTCGAGAGGGCCGCCAAGATACTCGTGTTGTCGACCATGCTGGGAGGGGCCGCCACCCTGCCGGACGAGATCGTCGAGGCTGAAATGGCGATTTTCGAGATGAGGAGACGGTCCCGTATTGGGCAAAATACGCTAGACTCGTAGGGACGATCCCACACCACTCGAGGACTGGCACATGGTCTCTGTACCTGGATTTCTCCTTCGCCGCCTTTACGTCAAGGGCAGCCTGAAGAACGCCCCTGTCGGGTTTGAGTTCCAGCTAATGAACAGCCTGGGCTCCGGCTATTCGACGAAGGTCTGGCCGCTGAAGGTGGACGGCGACGAGGTTCCTCCAGACCGGAGCTATTTCATCGTGGACGACAAGGAGACGCCCTTCTGCGACGTTTCCCCTGAAAACACGTTCGCCCTGGAGGTGAACAGGGCAATCACCATTTGGGCCGACGCCGCGTCACTGGAGCCGGGACTGCACAAGATCGAGATGGGCTTCGATGTCCCCGGCCTTGGCAGCCTGAGGTTCGACTTCACCGACGAAGTTGCGGATGGGTGAACGTCCTAGCCGGATTGCCATAACGGGCGCTTCAGGCTATATCGGCTCGCTGCTCATCGGCAGCCTGGAGGAGAGTGGTGCAGTCGATGGCATACTCGCCTTGGACGTGAGGGTCCCCGCGTGGCCCCTGGGGGACCGGGTGTCGTTCTTGCGGCACGACGTGTCGCAGCCCTTTCCCGACCTGCTTGCAGAGCACGACATCGACACCGTCGTGCACCTTGCCTACGTGCTCAGGCAGGGCCGGGACCGTGAGGCGAACCGGCGTGTGAACGTGGATGGAACGGCTCACACGCTCGAGGCCAGTCTGAAGGCCGGTGTCCGGCGTTTCGTGTACCTGAGCAGCACGAGCGTGTACGGGGCACATCCCGACAATCCCGAAGCGCTGACCGAAGATATACCGGCCCGGCCTGTGGCGGGATTCCAGTACAGCGAGGACAAGCTGCAGTCCGAGCGGCTCATCAGCGCCTTCGCGGCGGAGCACCCCAGGGTGACTGCGTGCATCCTCAGGTGCTGCCCCGTCATGGGGATCAACGCCGACAACTTCATTGCCCAGGCATTCGACAAGCCGTTCCTGGTTGCCGTGTCAGGCGCGAATCCTCCCATGCAGCTCATCCACGAGGAAGACCTGGCGCGATGCCTGACCCAGGCGGTGCTCGGAAACGCGGAGGGCCTCTACAACGTGGCCGGCGCCGGGTCCATCAGCTGGTCAGAGATGGCATCCGCCCGGGGCCGCCGCGTATTCTCACTGCCGCCGTGGCTGCTGTACCCGGCTACCCAGCTAACGTGGGCCCTGAGGCTGCAGTCGGACTCCCCCGCGCTCGGCCTGGAAATGGTGCGGCACCCGTGGGTTGCCGACACGGGCAAGATCGAGTTTGAGATGGGGTTCAGGCCGCGGTTCTCGGCGCGGGACGCCTGGGACGGATATGTCAGGGATGGAGGCAAGCGATGAAACCTGTGCTGATCGACTGCGACCCCGGGTCCGACGACGCCCTTGCCATACTGGCTGCATTGAACTCGCCCGACCTCGACGTGGTGGGGCTGACGACGGTCGGAGGCAACGCGAACATCGACGACACGACCGGGAACGCGTTGACCATCCTCGAGATAGCCGGTCGGTCCGACGTGCCGGTCTGGAGGGGTGCCGGTCGACCGCTTGTGGGGGAGTTCCGCTACGGGTACGACTATCACGGGGAAGCTGGCGTGGGCATCAGGCTCGACCCACCCACGACCCGCGAGCAGCCCGAGACGGCGGTCGACGCGATCGTACGCGCCGCATTGGAACGGCCCGGGGATCTAACGCTGATCGCCCTGGGGCCGCTGACCAACGTGGCGCAGGCAGTCCAGCTGGAGCCGAGGCTGGTTGATGAGATCGCCGAGATCATCGTGATGGGCGGCGCTGTCGAGTCGCCGGGGAACATCACGGAGCAGGCCGAGTTCAACATCTACAACGACCCGGCCGCGGCAAACGTGGTGTTCGGCTGCGGCGCCTCCGTAACCCTCGTCGGACTCGACGTGACCGAGCAAGTGGCCGTGCCGCGGGAGGGCGAGCCCTGGGTCGAAGGCGACTCGGCGAGCGCGTCCCTGGCCAACCGGCTGCTTGCAGCGTGGTTTGAGCTACACCCCGACCGGGGGCCATACGGCCTGCACGATCCACTTGCAGTCGCAGCGGCCATCGACCCGACGCTGCTGTCGTGTCGTCAGGGCGCAGTCGCCGTCGAAACTCAGCCGGGCGAAAGGCTGGGGAAGACCACCGCCAGCTACGGCCCCGGAGGCCCGGTCGGAGTCGCGCTAGGCGTCGAGGCCGGTCGAGCCGTGTCCACGATCAC
Organism: Dehalococcoidia bacterium; assembly: GCA_965116315.1. GTDB lineage: Bacteria > Chloroflexota > Dehalococcoidia > Lucifugimonadales > CAJWER01. Next base: position 1,221,355 of record OZ220672.1, on the reverse strand, counting down.
CGGTCTCGTCCACGGCTAGTCCCGGGCGGATGTGCCTGAACTGACCCCATGGGACAGCGCAAATTCGTTGACTCCGAGACTGTCGCGAGCCTACAATAGTTTGTTGACCACTTCAATCAACAATAGATGGAGAACACGTGACTACTCCTAAAGTGGTATCCAGAACGTCGACCGACCTCGACAGCGAGTACAAGTGGGGGTTCACGACGGAGATCGAGTCCGACATCGCCCCGAAGGGGCTGAGCGAGGACGTCGTCCGGATGATCTCGGCCAAGAAGGGAGAGCCCCAGTTCCTCCTGGACTGGCGGCTCAAGGCCTACGAGCACTGGAAGACCCTCGATAACGAGGAGCCGCGGTGGGCGATGGTGGACTTCCCGCCGATCGACTACCAGGACATCCACTACTACGCGTCGCCGTTCGTGGACGAGAAGCCCGACAGCCTCGACGACGTGGACCCCGAGCTGATAGAGGCGTTTGACAAGCTGGGCATCCCCATCGAAGAGCAGAAGCGGATGACCGGCGTGGCGGTGGACGCGATCTTCGACAGCAGCTCGGTGGCGACGACCTACCAGGATACCCTCGCCAAGTCCGGCGTCATATTCTGCTCGGTGAGCGAGGCCGTGAGGGAGCACCCTGAGCTCATCGAGAAGTACCTGGGCTCGGTCGTGCCGTACACGGACAACTTCTATGCGACTCTGAACTCCGCGGTCTTCAGCGACGGCTCGTTCGTATACGTGCCGCCGGGCGTGAGGTGTCCCCTGGAGCTGATGACGTACTTCCGCATCAACGCGGAGGAGAGCGGGCAGTTCGAGCGGACGCTGATCATCGCGGACGAGGGCTCCTACGTGAGCTACCTGGAGGGATGCACAGCGCCCATGCGCCGGACCCACCAGCTTCACGCTGCCGTAGTCGAGCTGGTTGCGCTTGAAGGGGCCGAGATCAAGTACTCGACGCTGCAGAACTGGTACCCGGGCGACAAGGAGGGGAAGGGCGGCGTCTACAACTTCGTGACCAAGCGGGGCAAGTGCGCGGGCCGGAACTCCAAGATCTCCTGGACGCAGGTGGAGACGGGGTCGGCGATCACGTGGAAGTACCCCAGCGTCATCCTGCAGGGGGACGACTCAACGGGCGAGTTTTACTCCGTGGCCCTGGTCAACAACCACCAGCAGGCGGACACGGGCACGAAGATGATCCACGTCGGCAAGAACACCAAGAGCACCATCGTGGCGAAGGGCATATCGGCAGGGAAGGGACAGAGCACCTACCGCGGGCTGGTCCAGATCATGCCGTCGGCCGCCAACGCCACGAACTTCACCCAGTGCGACTCGCTGCTGGTCGGCGACGAGTGCGGCGCGCATACAGTGCCCTACATCGACGTGCGAAACGCGACGGCGCGGATGGAGCACGAGGCGTCGACGTCGCGGGTGAGCGACGACAAGCTGTTCTACTGCATGCAGCGGGGCATCTCCGAGGAGGAGGCCCACTACATGATCATCAACGGCTTCTGCCGGGGCATCTTCCAGGAGTTGCCGTTCGAGTTCGCCATGGAGGCCCAGCAGCTATTGCGGGTGAGCCTGGAAGGAGCGGTGGGCTAGTTGAACAGCTCACCGCAGCACGTGACGCGTACCGGGCCGTTGCACAACGCGTACTTCTCTCGTGACCGCCGGTACCGCTACTGGCTCGAATCGAAGCTGGGCGATGGTGGGGACGGGGTCTGCATGTTCCTGATGCTGAATCCCAGCACCGCGGACGAGGTCAGGTCCGACCCTACCGTGACCCGTTGCAAGGGTTTCGCCCGCAGCTGGGGATACGGCTCCCTGTGGGTCTGCAACATCTTCGCCCTGCGGTCCACGAGGCCGGATGCACTCATCGCCAGTCCCGACCCCTCGGGGCCGGAGAACGACCGCCACATCCTGGAGTACGCCCGGAAGGCGGACAGGGTAGTGTGCGCATGGGGGAACCACGGAGCGCACAGAGACAGGGGTGAGCGCGTTCTGAGGATGCTGGAGGACGGCGGGCTGTCGGCCAGGATGTGCCACCTGGGGTTGACCAAGCACGCACAGCCGAGGCATCCACTTTACCTGAGAGCGAGTACGAGGCCTGTGCGCTTTCACTCTACGAAGTCCGGGTCCCAGCGGGAACATAGCAATCCAGTTCCCGCGGGCTCCAAGGCTGGACCTGTCGGCGAGTCGATAGCCCCCATCTCAATCTTCCCCCTCGGGGGGAAGAGGAAGACAATCATCAACGAGGACCACTAGAAGTATGCTGGAAATTCGAGATCTGCAGGTATCGGTTGACGACAACGAGATCCTAAAGGGCGTGGACCTCACCGTGAATGCCGGCGAGGTGCACGCCATCATGGGCCCCAATGGAAGCGGCAAGAGCACCCTGGCGAACGTGATAGCCGGCAGGCCGGGCTACGACGTGACCGGCGGGGACATCCTCTATGACGGCGAGAGCATCCTGGAGATGACTCCTGACAGCCGCGCGCTGGCGGGGATATTCCTGGCGTTCCAGTATCCCGTGGAGCTGCCGGGAGTGCGCAACCGGCAGTTCCTCAAGTCCGCCATGGACGCGCTGAGAGAGCACGGAGGAGGAGAGGCCCTGAGCGCGCGCGACTTCGACAAGTTGTACAGGTCGGCGGTCAGCTCCGTGGACATCGGGGCGGAGCTGATGAAGCGCGGCGTGAACGAGGGGTTCTCCGGCGGCGAGAAGAAGCGGAGCGAGATGCTCCAGCTCACCCTGCTGGACCCCAGGCTGGCGCTGCTCGACGAGACCGACTCAGGGCTGGACATCGACGCCCTGAAGCTGGTCTCGGGCATAGTGAACCAGCGCCGCCGCCCCGACAACTCGACAGTCCTGGTCACCCACTACCAGCGCATTCTCAGCTACATCACACCCGACTACGTTCACGTCCTGCTGGACGGCAGGATCGCGCAGTCCGGCGGACGGGAGCTCGCCGAGGAGCTGGAGGCCAAGGGCTACGAGTGGGTGAGGAAATCAGCCCGCGAGAAGGCGGCGGTCTGAGCTATGGCAGCCCGCACCGATAGCTACGAGAGGTACATTGCCGATTTCGACTCCGCGGCCCGACACGGCGGCGGTCCAGAGTGGCTGGGGGAGCTCAGGCGGCAGGCGATGGATTCGTTTGGCCGCGTCGGATTCCCCACCCAGACGCGCGGCAACGAGAGGTGGAAGTACACCAACGTCGGCCCTCTCGCCCGCTCCACGTTCTCGTACTCATTGGACACCGACCCGGAGAGCTTGTCACTCGACCGGGTGAAGGCACTCGCGCCATGGGACGACGACTGGACGACGCTGGTATTCGTGGACGGAGTTTACGCGCCCGCGCTCTCTTGCGGAGAAGGGGATGTCGCACGGAGCATAAGGAGCACGATGGCGTCCGACGGTGCGGTCGTTGGAGAGCATCTGGGACGCTACGCGTCGATCCAGGACGGGTTCATCGCAGTCAACACGGCGTTCACCCACGACGGGGCGGTCGTCGAGGTCCCGGAGGACGCGGAGATAGACACTCCGGTGCATCTCGTGTTCGTTTCCAGCGGCGCGTCCCCTGACAGGGTTTCCTACCCACGGGTGCTCGTGCTTGCCGGGAAGAACAGCCGGATGACGCTGGTCGACAGCTACGTGGGTCCATCGGAGGGGCGCTACTTCACCAACGCGGTGGTGGAGATCGCCGCGTCGGAGGGCGCGGAGGTAGAGCACTACCGCTACATCGGCGAGAGCCCCAGGGCATTCCATATCGGGGCTACCAGGACGAGGCTGGATGCCGGCGCTTCGTACACCTGCACCAGCGCTGCGACGGGCGCCCGGATAGCGCGGAACGACCTGAGCGTGCTGATGGACGCGCCGGGCGCGTCATGCGTGCTCCGGGGGCTATACGCCACGTCGGGCAGCCAGCACATCGACAATCACATCGACATCGACCACGCGAAGCCGAGCTGCACGAGCGACCAGTACTTCAAGGGGATTCTCGACGGCAGATCCAGGGCCGTCTTCAGCGGCCGCGTGCTGGTCAGGAAGGACGCGCAGGGGACGGCGGCCCACCAGTCTGACAAGAACCTGATCCTGTCCGAAGGGGCGAGGATCAACACGAAGCCCAGCCTCGAGATATACGCCGATGACATACAGGCCACGCACGGGGCTACGGCGGGTGCGGTTGCGGACGATGCGCTGTTCTACATGCGGAGCCGGGGACTGGACGAGGAGACCGCCCGCAGACTCCTCGTTTCGGGATTCGCGGCGGAGATCCTGGACACGATCCCGCTCGACGCCCTGCGTGAGCACGCGTCGCTCGTGTTCTCGGGCCAGGCGACAGATAGACCAGGGTAGGGGATACGAAGCATGATGTCGGACCTCGACGAGCTGTACCAAGAGCTGATCATGGACCACAACCGGAGGCCGAGGAACTTCCGGCGCGTCGACGACCATGACAGGGAGGCGAACGGCTATAACCCCTTCTGCGGGGATACCGTCACGCTGTTCCTGAAGATGGACGGCGAGGACGTTGCCGAGGTCGGCTTCCAGGGATCAGGATGCGCGATCTCAAGGGCTTCCGCCTCGATGATGACTGAGGTGGTGATGGGCAAGAGCGACGAGGACGCCCGGCGGGTCTTCGACGCGTTTCACGAGATGCTCACCCGTCCGCCTGACAGCGACGAGGAGCCGCCGGAGGAGCTCGGGGACCTGGCGGTGCTGTCGGGGGTATCGGAGTTTCCCACGCGAGTGAAGTGCGCCACGCTGGCGTGGCACACGCTGAAGGCGGCTCTCGAAGGCCGCGGTGAGACCGTCAAGACCGAGTAGGCGGCAGGGGAGGGCGACCCATGCACGTACCAATGCAGGTCGACTACGGAGTGAGGGCACTGGTGGAGCTGGCAACCCGCCGGGAGCAGGGCCTAGTGCGAGCATCGGAGATCGCCGAGAGACAGGGCATCCCAGAGTCTTTCCTCGCCCACGTCCTCCACTCGCTCCAGAGGCATGGGCTAACCGTTGCCCAGCGCGGCCCGCAGGGAGGCCACGGGCTCGCGGTCGAACCGGGCGCCATCACCATGGGCATGGTGATGCGGTACCTGGATGGCGCGCAGTCGCTGATGGGCTGCCTGGACGACGCGGGATGCTGCGACCGCTCGCCGGGATGCGGCCAGCGCAATGTATGGCTCGACGTCGAGGAGGCGATGTGGCGTGTTCTCGACTCCACGACAATCGCCGACCTGGTCGAGAGAGGACCGGCCGGGAGCCGGACGTCGGCATTGAGGAAAGGAGACGCAATTGGCGTTCGTTAGCGTAGGCAAGGCGACGGATGTGGCTGAGGGCTCGGTCGAGATCCGGGACGCGGAGGACAGGGAGATCGCCGTCTGCAAGGCCAGCGGGGAGCTGTTCGCGTTCGAGAACCTGTGCACGCACGACGATGGGCCGCTCGACCAGGGGGAGCTGGACGGCTTCGAGGTCGTGTGCCCGCGCCACCTGGCCCGCTTCGACGTACGTACGGGCGAGGTGAGGAGAGGCCCGGCGTTCCTGCCGGTCGAGACGTTCCCCGTGAGGCTGAACGGGGACGAGATAGAAGTCGACCTTTGAGCGCAACAACGATGCACACCATCGACACGGAGAGGATCAGGCAGGACTTTCCCGTCCTGCATCGCACGGTATATGGGAAGCCGCTCGTCTACCTGGACAACGCAGCGACTTCCCACAAGCCGAACAGCGTCATCCAGGCCCTCGTCGACTACTATGAGGGGTACAACTCGAACGTCCACAGAGGCGTGCACGCCCTAAGCATGGAGGCGACGGACCGGTTCGAGGAGGCGAGGGCAAAGGTCGCCCGGTTCATCAACGCCGAGTCAACGGACGAGATCATCTGGACTCGCAACGCGACCGAGGCCATCAATCTCGTCGCCAACTCGTGGCCCCAGGGCAACCTCGGCCCGGGCGACGAGATCGTCGTGACTGAGATGGAGCACCACAGCAACTTGGTGCCGTGGCAGAAGGTTGCCGCCGACAGCGGCGCAAGGCTGCGGTATCTGCCCATCGGGGACGACGGCGCCCTCGACCTGAGCGACGTGGACTCGATCATCAACGAGCGGACGAAGTTGCTCTCGGTCGTGCACAGCTCGAATTCCCTGGGCGCCATCAACCCCGTGAAGGACCTGGCCGCGAAGGCGAGGGCCGTCGGGGCGACCGTAATGATCGACGGGGCGCAGAGCGTGCCCCACATGCCGGTGGACGTACGCGACATCGACTGCGATTTCCTGGCGTTGTCAGGCCACAAGATGCTGGGGCCGACCGGGATTGGCGCGCTGTATGCCAGGAGGGAGGTCCTGGAGGGCATGGAGCCGTTCCTGCGGGGCGGTGAGATGGTCCTCGCCGTGACGATGGAAGATGCCACGTGGAACGAGCTGCCGATGAAGTTCGAGGCCGGCACCCCGAACATTGCCGACGCCATTGGGCTTGGGGCCGCGGTCGACTACCTGGAGTCCATCGGCATGGACAGGGTCCGGGAGCACGAGGTGCAGCTCACGAGCTATGCCCTGGAACGGTTCAGGGAGCTGGAGGAGGTCGACATATTCGGCCCTCGAGACCTGGACGCCCGGGGCGGCGTGGTCTCTTTTCACTGTTCGGACCTGCACCCGCACGACCTGGGCACTTTCCTGGACCGCCAGGGCATCGCCGTGCGGACCGGCCATCACTGCACGATGCCTGTAATGAGCCGGCTGGGGGTCCCTGCGACCGCCCGCGCCAGCTTCTACATCTACAACACCGAAGATGAGGTCGACCACCTGGTCGATTCCCTGAAGGAGGCCCTGCGCTACTTCGGTCATGGGCCCTAGCGACCTGGACGAGCTGTACGACGCCCGGATACTCGATCACGCGCGCACCCCGCGTCACGCAGACAGGGTTGGCTCACCCGATGCGGAGGCGAGCGCCGTCAATCCATTCTGCGGCGACGAGGCCCACATCCAGCTGGCGCTGGAAGAGGGCAGGGTAGCGGGAATAGGGGTGCAGTCGGTGGGCTGCTCGATCAACAGGGCGTCGGCCTCGATGCTTAGTGAGGTTGTCCTGGGGAAGTCTCGCGGGGAAGCCGTAGAGGTCGAACGGCGCTTCCGCCGCCTGATGGATGGCGGCGCCCTCTCCGCCGACGAGAGCGACTCCCTGGCGGAGCTGACGGCTCTCGAGTCCGTACGGGCCTTTCCGGTTCGCATCAAGTGCGCCCTGCTCGCCTGGACGGCCCTGGAAGAGGCGCTGGAAGATGCCGGTCAGTAAGCCTCGCATGACCCGTGGAATGGTCGGGTGGGCCCGTTGAAACTGGAAAGCTGGCCTATAATCGGCGGGCTGCTCTTGGGCAGCGCCGAAGCGGGACCTACCCCCAGGGTCGTAATCGGCCTCGGCAATCCCGGGAAGGAGTACGCCTCCACGCGCCACAACGTAGGCCAGTGGTGCGTCGACCGCCTCGCCCAGGCCCACTCAATCGGTCGCTTCAGGCGCTCGCGCCTAGCCGAAGTTGCCGAGGGGACGATCGGGGACGGCAGGGTCGTGCTGGCCAAGCCCCGGACCTACGTCAACGAGAGCGGACGCGCAGTCACGTCGCTGATGTCGAAGTACAAGGCGGCCCCAGGGGACCTGCTGGTCGTCTACGACGAGATGGATCTGCCGGCCGGGAGCATCAGGCTCCGGGCCCGGGGTGGATCTGGCGGCCACAACGGCATGAAGTCGATTATCGATGCCTTGGGGACGCAGGAGTTCCCCCGGCTCAGGATCGGCGTGGGACGTCCAGGCCGGAGCGGCGACGAGGTGGGCCATGTGCTGGGAGTCATGCCTCGCCAGGAGCGGGCCAGCGTAGAAGATGCGGTGTCAAGGGCTGCGGCGGCCATCGAGGCAGTGCTGCGCGATGGCGTGGTGGAGGCGATGAACCGGTTCAACGTCAACCCGCCGTCCCAGGGCTGATTCCCGGCTCGGCTGGTAGGACAGCCTCTCGTCTATCCGGGGATCTTAGGGTGTGTATATTTCGCTGGTTGCCAGAATGGCGGAGTTGCGTCCCTCGCCACCCGTGATCAGTACGGTGCCGTCGGCGAGGAGAGTTGCGGTGTGTCCCCTTCGTCCGGCGGCCAGCTTTCCGGCGGCGGACCAGTTGAGAGCCGCTGCATCGAACAGCAGCGTGCTTGCGGTGCGGCCGCCCACGAGGAGTGTGAGTCCTGACGGCAGGAGGGTTGCGGTAGGCCCGATCCTCTTGCGTCGTATCTGCTGGGCCATATTCCATGTGCCGGACGCCGGGTCGTATACCTCGACGGAGTTCAGCCCTCCCTGGGGGCCGAAGCCACCGGCGACCAACACCCGCCCGTCGGCAAGGAGCGCCGTCGCGGCCTGCGTGACGCGGGTAGAGAGGCTGCCTGTGGTCGTCCACGCTCCCGAAGCGGGGTCGTATATCTCGGTCGAGCCTCCGGCACCTCCCATCAAGAGCACCCGGCCGTCCTGCAGGGAGAAGGCAACGGGGAAGGAGCGCTCGTTGGCCATGGGCGCCGTGGCTTCCCACGTGTCCGATGCGGGGTCGTATATCTCCGTGGACGCGAGCGCACCGTCACCTCCGTCCCCCCCGGCCACGATGACCCTTCCGTCCGGCAGGAGCACCCCGGAGTGACGCTGCCGTGGGGACGTCATGTCTGCCGCCTGGCTCCAGCTCCCGGCCGCCGGGTCGTAGATCTCGGTCGACGGCAGCACCTCTATGTTGCGCTTGCCGTCGTCATCGGGGACACCCAGGAACTGGCCGCCGGACACCAGGACGCGGCCGTCCGCCAGCCGGACGGCGAAGTGGTCGCCTCTTTCGTGAGACATGGAGCCCGCCTGGCTCCATCGTCCGCCTGCGGGGTCGAATAGCTCGGTGGAGTCGAGGAACTCCGTCTCGCCGGCCCGGGCGTCCTCACCCTCTTTGGCGATCTTCGTGCGGCCTCCCGCGACGAGCACCCGACCGTCGTCCAGCAGGGTGGCGGAGTGCGACGTACGGCTCCGGTTAAGGTCTGACGCCTTGGCCCATGATCCCGTAGAGCCCTGGACGAGCCACCTGCCGCGAGCGGAGTCGTACATCTCGACCCATCTCAAGACGCCGTCATCGCCGCCCCCGCCGACGATCATGACACGGCCATCGGCGAGCAGTGTGGCGGAGTGGAGCTGCCTCGCCAGGTTCAGATCCCCTGCCGGCGAGAATCTCTCGGTCGCCGGATCGAATACCTCCGCGGTCTCGACGGGGAAATCGTCGGCGTCCGCCCCGCCGACTATGATCACGCTGCCGTCCGGCAGCAGGGAGGCCGTATGCTTCCGGCGTGGAGTCTCCATTTCGCCGGCAGTCGTCCACGAATTGATGGAGGGGTCGTAGATTTCGGCGGCACTCACCTGGTTGTGGCCGCCGGTTACGAGGACCCGGCCGTCCGATAGCAGTGTGGCCTGGTGGAATGCCCGGCCCGTCTCCAGGTCCCCAGCGCTCGACCACTCTCCCGAGGCTGGGTCGTATATCTCGGCGGACGTCAGCTCCGGATCGCCGGAGAGCAGATCTCCTCCGACGATCAGGATCCTGCCGTCAGCTAGCGTGTTGGCCGTGTGGAATGCGTGGGCCCTGGAGGTGGAGCCCGTGGCGGTCCAGGTATCGCTGGCGGGATCGTATATCTCTGCGGTCTTGACGGCCGAAGCTGCTATGCCGCCCACCAGCAGCACGCGCCCATCGTCCAGGCTTGTGGCGGTATGGCCGCCCCGTAGCGACAGGAGGTCCGGGCCGTCCGTCCAGGAGTCGGATGACGGGTCGAATATCTCCACCCTCTTCATCCGCCCGGCGCTGTCCTCGCCGCCGGCAACCAGCACCCGCCCGTCCTGGAGGAGGGTCGCGGTGTGGAGCGTCCTGGCGTGGCGCATCGCCCTTATCGGCGACCAGGTGTCCGTCGAGGGCTCGTAGATCTCGCCGTGGGGCGATGCGCCGAACTCGTCGGAGCCGCCCAGCACGAAGAACCTTCCATCCGAAAGGGTGGTCGACGTGTGCCCCTGGCGGCTCGAATTCATGTGCCTAGCGGAGGTCTCGACTTCGGTCGTAGGCAGGGGCGTCGCCTGCTTGGACATGGCTGGAGCCGGTGTCACTTCGGCGGGCGCCTCTTCAGACGTACAGGCGGCGAGAGCGGCGGCCGCCAGGCAAGTGAGAGCCAGGGCCCAAGCCCATCCGGGCAGCGCGGCCGATGGTTGGCGAGGGTTTGCGTTGAGTTGCGGTCCGGAAGCTATTGCGTATCGTGAAGTCGAGGCCACTCTCGCAGGTCCGTCAAATGCTACTGGGCGCTGGACGCCCAGGTCCCAGAGATAGGGTTGAACAACTCCACCACGGAGACCCCGCCGCCGACTATGAGGACCCTGCCGTCTCGCAGGAGCGTGGCAGTGTGTACGGCCCTCCTGGCCACCATCGTGCCGGCGGGAGTCCATAGGCCGGTGGAAGGATCGTACACCTCGGTAGTGGCCATGTTGCCTTCTTCGTTGGAGCCCCCGACCACTAATACCCGGCCGTCCGGCAGCACCGTGGCCGTGTGCAACGAGCGGCCATCGTTCATGCCTGACTCCATTTTCGACCAGGTGTCCTCGTCGGGGCTATACATCTCCACGGAGTAAGGTCCCTGACCCGCGCCGAATCCCCCGATGAGGAGAACGTTGCCGTCGTTCAACAGTATGGAGGAGTGGGAAAAAGTACGCCGCCTGAGCCTGCCGGTATAAGTCCACTCCTCTGTGCCTGGGTGGTAGACCTCAGCGCGGGCGAGCGCGGACCCCTGCTTGAGACCGCCGACCACTATGACCCTGCCGTCCGGCAGCATCAGCGCCGTGTGGTCGCTGTGGGGCTCCAGCATGTTGTTGGTCAGCCACCCGCTGTCATCCGTTGGGTCGTATATCTCAGCCAGCGCCAGCGGCCCGGACTGGCCCACGCCGCCCAGTATCAGGATGCGACCGTCGGTCAGCTCCGTGGAGGTGTGCCCGCGACGGCGGGCGGCCATGCTCAGGTAGGGAGACCAGAGCTCGGTCTCCGGGTCCCACACCTCAGCGGACGCGAGGGGCCTGAGCTCCGGCCCAAGGCCGCCGGTGACGAGCACCCTGCCGTCTTGCAGCAGGGTTGCGGCGTGGAATGCGCGCGGCGTCGACATGTTGGAGCCCGCGCTCCAGACGCCCGTCTTCGGGTCGAAGACCTCGACAGTGTCCCTCGGCCAGACGTCGGAGTCGAAGCCGCCGGTCACGAGGACCCTGCCGTCCCCAAGCAGGGTTGCGGTGTGGGCGTCGCGGGCCTGCAGTGACGGCCTTATGTCGGTCTGGGTTGGAGGCGTCTGACCGCCCGGGTCCTCGTCGGACGACCCTATGAGGCCGCACGCGACTGTTGCAAGCAGGAGCAGGGCGACGGTGATGACGTGCGAAGAAGTCCGCAGAATCGAGCAGGACTGCTTCGCCTGATGTCCTATGGTGGTCACCTTCCAGAGTCCCTCGTGCATCACACTCGTCTCAGCCTAACCGATTAACGGCCTCTCCACAAGGACGCTATGCGGTGAGACACAGATGCTGCCAATCGCACAGTTACGCCGCCGAGTGCCGGGGCGCTTCCAGCGAAGCAGCGCCGCTTCGAGCCCGCCGCTGTGGTTAGAGTGAGTTTCAAATCCACCCCTACGCGCCGCGGGGAAGTTGGGGGCTGGACGCCGCCTCTGCTAGAATTAGGCCCGTCGGCGCGAGTGGGAGGCGCAATGCGGATAACGACTGACGAGGTGCGGCACATATCGACCCTGGCCCGCGTGGGGATGACCGACGATGAGGTCGAGCGGATGCGCGACCAGATGTCGAACATCCTCGAGCAATTCGACGTGCTCAGCCGGGTCGACACCAGCGGCGTGGAGTCTACCGGATCGCTTACAGGCCGGCAGACCGTCATGCGGAAGGACTCGATAGAGCCCTCTGCCGACAGGGAAGACCTGTTGTCGAATGCGCCTCGCCGCCAGGAAGACCTCATTCGCGTCAGGGCTGTACTTGAGTAGTCCGACTTCCTCCGCCGGGCTATCCCGCCTGACCATCCACGAAGCGGCAGACTTGCTTGCTAGCCGCCGCGTGTCCTCCGCTGAACTCACCCAGGCCGCACTCGACCGCATAGAGGCGGTGGACGACCGGACCGGGGCGTTCGTGACGGTCACCGGCGAGACCGCCCTGGGGCAGGCCAGAGATGCCGACGGGCAAATATCGGCAGGCAACGCAGCGCCCCTCACGGGCGTTCCCATGATGCTGAAGGACAACATGTGCACCAGGGGGGTGCGCACGACGTGCTCGTCACGGATGCTCGAAGACTTCGTGCCCAGCTATGATGCAACGGTGGCTAGCCGCCTCTACGACCAGGGGGCGGTGCTGGTCGGTAAAGGCAACCTCGACGAGTTCGCGATGGGCTCGTCGACGGAGAACTCGGCCTTCTTTCCGACGCGCAATCCCTGGGACCTCGAAAGGGTGCCAGGTGGAAGCAGTGGGGGTCCTGCTGCAGCGGTGGCCGCGGGCGAGTGCGTATACTCTCTCGGCTCCGACACGGGCGGCAGCATACGGCAGCCCGCCGCGCTGTGCGGCGTGGTGGGATTGAAACCGACGTATGGGCTCGTGAGCCGGTACGGGCTCATCGCCTTCGCCAGCTCGCTGGACCAGATAGGCCCGATCACGAAAGACGTAAGGGACGCCGCTATCGTTCTGAACGCCATAGCGGGACACGATCCCCGTGACTCCACGTCCATCGACACTGAGGCGCCCGACTACACCAAGGCCCTCACCGGCGACGTGAAGGGTCTGCGAGTGGGGGTGCCCAGCGAGTACTTCGTGGAAGGGATGGAACCGGGCGTCGAACAGGCAGTCCGGGACGCCATCAGGGTCTTCGAGGAGATGGGCGCCGTCGTGGAGGAGGTCTCGCTGCCGCACACGCCATATGCGCTGGCCGTCTACTACATCATCGCCCCGTCAGAGGCGTCCGCCAACCTGGCACGGTACGACGGCGTCAAGTACGGCTTCTCGCCCCAGGACGCCGATAGCATGTGGGACGCGCTCGAGAAGACCCGGCAGCATGGTTTCGGCCCCGAGGTCAAGCGCCGGATCATGCTCGGCACCTATGCCCTCTCTGCGGGGTACTACGATGCCTACTATCTGAAGGCGCAGCAGGTGCGGACCCTGATCCGGCGGGAGCTGGACGAAGCCTTCGAGAAGCTGGACGTGATAGTCGCGCCAACGTCGCCGTCCGTGGCCTTCAGGCAGGGCGAGAAGATGGACGACCCGGTCCAGATGTACCTCAACGACGTGTTCACGCAGCCGGCCAACATCGCGGGGATCCCGGCCATATCAGTGCCCGGCGGCATGTCGGAGGGTTTACCTGTGGGGCTGCAGCTCATGGCCCCATACCTTGGAGAGGCGACGCTGCTACGCGCGGCCCACGCCTACGAGCAGGCCACGGAGTGGCACAAGCTCCGGCCTGACCTCTAGCGTCCGGTACCGTCGGAGCTGAGTGGGCGGAGCTCCCCTAGAAGGCGTCGGGGGCTGCGGCGATCTCGTGGAGCTGCTCGTGGGTGTATGAGCCAAGGCTCCTGAAGTCGAGCTCGGTGTAGTTCTTCACCCACCGCAGCGCGATCTTGTAGGCCTTGTGGTAGCGCTCCGTCGCCGCGGCCAGCGCCCTTTGCCCCGACTCGTCCAGCTCCCCGGCCTCCGCGGTCATCAGCCGGATGATGTCGTCGCGCTCCTCCTGGAGAATCCGCTTGGCGAGTGGGAAGTCGTGGGCTTCCCCTGTCTCGGTGTCCCTGGCGCTGTGGATGAGCCGCTGGGCGATCTGGGCGACCGACATTCGGCCCGTGGCGAGGTCCTCCATCAGGGGGCCGTGCATCCCCGGCTGTCCCGCCAGGCTGTCGATGCCCTTCGCGCCCCGTCCGTTGAGCCAGCCCTCCACGTACTCGATGACCATGCGCGCGTTACGGCGGGTCCCACCCACCGTGACTGGGCCTTCGGGGACCTCGATGCGGATGGGGTAGTTGTCGGGATCGGCCATCTCGGGAGTCGGCTCCCAACCCGCCGCCTGCACCTCTTTGAAGGGGTCGGCGGCCGTCTTCATGTGGAAGATGTGGGCGACCCATCCCCTGTAGAAGCCCTGCTGCGCCTCCCACTCCTTGTCCGCCGTGATCGTGGCGGCGGCTGCCTCGTTGACTGCTGGGTCCCTACTGGGCAGGGCCGTAGCCATGCCGCCTATGGGCGCTGCGCCGTGCTTGAGGCACGTGGCGACGAGCCGCCTGAATATGTTGGCTATGAAGTCGGTGGTCTTGATGTCCACGCCGAAACGGTCCGGCCACACGGAGTCGGGGTCGGCCATGACGTACTCGAAGATGCTTGCCTTGAAGTCCCATCGAGCCGCGTTCAAGCCCCCGGCATAGGGTCCAAGGGCGTATAGGGTCTCCTCCATCTGGTAGGCGATGGGCAGGGACTCCACCAGGGGAATCGCCCTGATCACGGCGTCGTCCGGCAGGTCTAGGTGGTCGACAGAGAAGTCGAAGAAGTCGCGCCACAGGGCTGCCTCCTCGGCCGACTCCAACTTCGGGAGATAGAAGTACAGGCCCTGGCCGCGCTCGATCTGGGCCCGGCCTGCGTGGTACACCGTCAGGCCCATGCCCAGGATCGCCGCGGGCACGGGCGCGCCGTCTATGTTGACCGACTGCTCGTCGAGGTGGAGGCCGCGCTCCCTGTGCATGAAGAAGGGAGTCTCGCCGTCTTTGATCGAATAGTGGCGCCCCGTGGACGTGTTGGTGAACTCGAGGGTGCGCTCTACAGCCGCAAGACGATTTCGCGCCGCCGTCACTGTGTCTATGAAGCGGTGCCCTGCGGCGTCCTCGTCGTCGTCCAGGTCGCCTTCGGCGCGCGTGCCGTCCGGCCCGGGATTGAGGGCGTTGATGAACATACTGGTGACATGTGCTGGGCCGGTAATCTCGATGCCGCGCCGCTTCAGGTCATCGGGAAGCGGGGGCACCTGCCACTCGAGGGTGGTTGCGTCGGAGGGAGGCAGATGCCCCGGGAGCACGCCCTCTTTGAGCGCCCTCTCCAGCACCACGGCTCTCTTTGCCCGCAGCTCGTGCACACGCGCGGTGAACCTGTCGTGGAGGGCCAGGAGATACTCCTGGAACCCCGGCGTGAACAGCTCGTCCACGCCCTCGACTTCTGCGACCCTCAACCGCTCCGTGACGACCATTACCCAACCTCCGTGGTGCCTTCGATAGGCCAACATAGTACCACGCGGGCCTTCGCAGGTACTCCACCCGGCGGTCGGACTCGTGGGTTGCCCGTCCTTGCTCGTGCAGTTCGGCGTGCCCGGGTTGGAGTCTGTGCTAGGATACTGGAGCAGGCGCTGACGGAAGCGGCGCCAACGGGAGAACACCATGGTCGTAGAGGTCCGCAGGCACAGCTTCACCGTGGATGAGTTCGCGAAGATGGGCGAAGCCGGCATCTTCACCGAGGATGATCGGGTAGAGCTCATCGACGGGGAGATACGGGAAATGGCGCCGATTGGGTCACTACATGCTGGGGTTGTGAACCGCCTGAACGCAAGACTCGCTGAGCTGCTGAGGCGCTCGGCCATCGTCGGAGTTCAGAACCCGGTGGAGCTCGATCTGCACAACCAGCCACAACCGGACATCGCCATCCTGGCCTCGCGCGACGACTATTACACCGCTGGGCATCCCAAACCGGGGGACACCCTGCTGGTAATCGAGGTTGCGGACTCCTCCCTGGCCTACGATCTCCACGAAAAAGCGCCGCGATACGCCCGGTCGATGGTTCCTGAGGTGTGGGTCGTGGATCTGGACGCCGAGGCCGTGAGGGTGTTTACGCAGCCGGGGCGGTCGGGCTACGCGGAAGAGCGGGTGGCGGCCCGGGGCGAGACGATCGTGTCCACAAGCGTGGAAGGGCTGCGTATCGAGGTGGACGACATCTTCGGGCCCATGGCGTAGGCCGTTCTTCTTCACGCCTGCAGGATGCCCGCGCACCTTGCCCGCACCTGACGGACGCCTTCCCTGTGCTATACTCTCCGAGGCCCTCCGCGGGCCTATTCCCGATAGGAGCGACTTAGGATGCCTGTGTGCGCGGTGCTGGGCGGCCAGTGGGGCGATGAGGGCAAGGGCAAGATTGTAGACGTCCTTGCCGAGAAGGCCCACGTAACAGCGCGTTTTTCCGGCGGCAACAACGCCGGGCACACTGTGATGAACCCCGGGGGTACCTTCAAGCTACACCTGGTCCCCTCCGGGATCTTCTGGCCCGACGGGATTTCGGTGGTCGGAAACGGCGTCGTGGTCGATCCCGACGCGCTGCTCGAGGAGATCCAAGGACTGCGGCAGCGGGGCATCGAGCTCGAAGGGCGTCTGCTGGTGAGCGACCGGTGCCACCTTGTCATGCCGTACCACGTCAAGCTGGACGAGCTGGCCGAGGCCGCCAGGGGCGACCAGGCCATAGGCACGACGGGGAAGGGCATCGGTCCTGCCTATACGGACAAGGCAGCTCGCATTGGGATCAGGGCTGCGGACCTGTTCGACCTGGAGGCGCTCTACCCCAGGCTTGAGCGGGTAATGGGGCACCACAACGCCATTATCGAGAAGGTATATGAGGCTGAGCCCCTGTCCCTTGCGGAGGTGTTCGAGGGCTGCAAGGAGTGGGCACGCGAGATGCGGCCGTTCGTCGGCGCCGTCGAACACGTGGTATATGACGCGGTCAATGCCGGCCAGACCGTGCTCCTCGAAGGCGCACAGGGGGCGATGCTGGACCTGGACCACGGGACGTACCCGTACGTCACCTCCTCGCACCCGACGATAGGGGGCGCGTCGACGGGCCTGGGGCTCTTGCCACGGGACTTCAACTCGATTCTGGGCGTGTTCAAGGCATACAGCACGCGCGTTGGAAGCGGCCCGTTTCTGACGGAGCTGCTGGACGAGACGGGCGACCGGATCAGGAACCTGGCGGGCGAGTTCGGCACGACGACGGGCAGGCCGCGGCGAGTCGGGTGGTTCGACTCGGTCGTGGCCAGGTATAGCGCCCGCGTAAACGGCTACACATCGCTCGTACTGACGAGGCTGGACGTGCTGGACGACCTCGACAACATCAGGATATGCGTTGCCTATGAGCTGGACGGCAAGCGCGTCGAGGACTTCCCGGGCAGCGCGGCGGTGCTGGAGCGATGCACCCCGATCTACGAGGACTTTGCTGGGTGGGACGGCGTCACGTCGGGCGCGACGAACATCGCGGACCTGCCGGACGGCGCCCTCCGGTACGTGCGCAGGCTCGAAGAGCTGACCAGCCTGCCCATCGACATCATCTCTACCGGGCCGTACCGGCACGAGACGATTCCAGTCCGCCCCGTCATCTAGGTCAACTCGTCCCGCAGCCCGCTGGTTGGCTGCGCCGGTTCTTCGCCACATGGTCTGGGTACGCCTGATACATTGGAACGAGGCAGAGGCTGCCGAGCGCGGCAAGCGCCTGCGGACAGCGGGATACGAGGTGGAGCACCGGGTGCCGTCGCCTCCGAGTCTGAAGAAGCTGTTCGGCGGCGAGGTTGACGCCTTCGTGATCGATCTCAGCCGGATGCCGTCGCAGGGGCGCGACGTGGCTGTCCTGCTTCGACAGCGGGAGGCGACGCGCCGGGTCCCCATGGTATTCGTGGGCGGCGAGCCCGAGAAGGTCGAGCGTACGCGCCAGGTCATCCCCGACGCCGTCTACACGTCGTGGGATGAGATCGAAGGCGAACTGGAGGCGGCCATCGCAGCGCCGCCCGCGGACCCGGCCGTACCGGACTCGGCCTTTGCCGGGTATTCGGGGACGCCGCTCGTCAAGAAGCTGGGGATCAAGCCTGGGACGTCGGTGGCGCTGGTCGGCGCGCCGGAGGACTTCGAGACCACGCTTGGCCCCCTGCCGGAGGGCGCCTCATTGGGCATCGTCGGTCCAGGCGAGGGCGACCTGGTTATCTGGTTTACCGTGTCGATTAAGGACCTGGAAAGCGGCGTCGGCGACATGGCTAATGCACTGCGCCCGAGGGCGTCGATGTGGATTGCGTGGCCCAAGAAGGCCTCGGGCGTCGAGACTGACGTGACACAGAACGACGTGAGGGCACTGGGGCTGGCGGCGTGCCTCGTCGACTACAAGATCTGTGCTATCGACAGGACGTGGTCGGGCCTGCTCTTCACGCGGCGCAAGAGATAAGGCGACGGACGAACGCCGGTCGGCGGCGCGTTCCGAAGAGAGTCCTCGCGGCAATAGAGCGTGAGGTGAACGTCCCTCGACGAGGCCCTGGATACCGGCTTGCGTCGGTATGACGGGTCATGGGGGACTCGCGGGTGACGATTCCCGGCGTCTAGGCCTCGACAGGGAGGTCGATGTCGTACTGGTCCATGACCGGGTCGAACTTTGCCCTGAAGTCGTCGTCGGCTTCGACCATGGGGAGACGCGGCTTGCCCGCGTCGAAACCGGCCCGGTTGACCGCGTACTTGATGGGGATCGGGTTCGTGACCCAGAACAGGGCCTTGAAGATGGGCAGGAGCCTGCGGTGCTCGGCCGCCGCACTCTCCAGGTCGCCCTCGAGGACCATGCCTATCAGGGCCTTCACCTGGTTCCCGATGATGTTGGAGGCTACGCTTACGACTCCGAACCCGCCCACGCAGACTATGGAGAACGTCTCGTCGTCGTTGCCCGACCAGACTCTGAATCCCGGAGGGGCTCCGTCGATGATCCTGGTGATCTGGACGGGGTCGCTGGACGCTTCCTTGACGCCGACGATGTTGTCGATCTCGGCCAGCCTCAGAGTCGTGTCCTCCGTCATGTTCAGGGAGGTCCGCCCGGGGACGTTATAGAGGAGGCCGGGCAGCGGCACCGCCTCGGCGATGGCCTTGAAGTGCTGGTACAGGCCCTCCTGGGTAGGCTTGTTGTAGGCGGGCACGGTGAGCAGGAGGGCGTCCACGCCGACCTTTTCGGCTTCCTTCGACAGCCCGATGGAGTTGCGGTGGTTGTTGTCGGTCGTGCCGGCCACGACGGAGGCGCTGCTGCCGACCTCCTCCTTCACCTCGGCGAAGAGCCGTATCTTCTCGTCGTCGGACATTGACGGCGATTCGCCCGTAGTGCCGCCGATGACCAGGCCGTCGGAGCCTGAATTCACCAGCGCGCCGGCCAGCTTGCGGGCCTGTGAGTAGTCTAGCTCGCCATCCTCATCGAACGGGGTAACCATAGCTGTCAGGACTCTTCCGATCTCTACCATGGCTGGCTCCTCTCATTATCCCGCGCCATTCGCGTACATGCTCGCAATCGAGTTTCGCTTCTCTATGCCGGGAAGGCGGGTCTGAAACCCGCCCCTACGGTTTGGCGTTCGCGGTTGAGACCGGCTCTTTGATGGAACGGTTGGCGGCAGGTTCCAGCAGGTCCCTCTCGATGATCTCCTCGGCAATCTGCACGGCGTTGAGGGCCGCGCCCTTCCGCAGGTTGTCGGAAACGAGCCACATGGCTATGCCATTCGGGTGGGAGACGTCCTGCCGTATGCGCCCGACGTAGACCGGGTCATGCCCCTCGCCGTCGATGGGCATAGGGTACACGGCGGCCTGCGGATCGTCGACCACCTCGACTCCAGGAGCGTCTGCGAGGACCTCCCTGATCTGCCCGGGGGTCATGGGCCGCTCGAACTCCACGTGGACGGCCTCGCTGTGGGAGACCATGACGGGGACCCTGGCGCAGGTCGCGGAGACCGGCAGGTCGGGCCGGTGCATGATCTTCCTCGTCTCCTCCACCATCTTCATCTCTTCCGTCGTGTACCCGTTGTCCAGGAACGTTTCGACCTGGGGAAGCACGTTGAAGGCTATCTGGTGCGGGTACTCGGACGGCTGGGCGGAGCCGCCGTCCAGGATGGCCCCCGACTGCAGGCGGAGCTCCTCTATCGCGGCGGCGCCTGTGCCTGAGACGGACTGGTAGGTGTCGACGATGGTCCTGGTGACGGTGTTGGCGTCGTCGAGCGGCTTCAGTGCCATTACGAGCTGTGTAGTAGAGCAGTTCGGCGTGGACACTATGCCGCTGTGGCTCTCGAGGTCTGCCGCGTTCAGCTCCGGCACCACCAGGGGGACCTCCGGGTCCATCCTGAAGGCGGAGCTCTTGTCTATGACGAAAGCGCCCTGCTCGACGGCTATGGGCGCGACCTCGCGGCTGATCCCGCTTCCGGCCGCTATGAACACAATGTCGACCTGCGAGAGCAGTTCAGGCGTTGCCGGTTCCACGGCGACCTTGCGACCCTGGAAGAGGAGCTGTCTGCCCCATGAGCGCTCCGAGGCGCACAGGCGTATCTCATCGACGGGCAGCCCGCGCTCCTCGATAACCCGCAGGAGGACCCCACCGACCGCGCCGGTGGCGCCCACTACCGCTATCCGCAATCCGTTCAACACACCGCTCCTGGAGCTAGGGATGTGATGATACCAGCGTCACTGTGCCATCGATGTCCAGGCTCTTCTGTCCGCCGGCTTGTACCGGACTAGAGGCCTAGGATCTTGTCGAGCCCGACGGTCAGGCCGGGGCGATTGCCCACTTCCCGAATTGCCAGGAGCACTCCCGGCATGAAGCTCTCGCGGCTGACCGAGTCGTGGCGCAAGGTCAGGGTCTGTCCCAGCGCCCCGAATACAAGCTCGTGATGGGCGACGCGGCCCGGCATCCTGGCCGAGTGGATGGTGACCCCGTCCAGCGTCCCGCCGCGAGTGCCTGCGACGAGCTCCTTCTCGGCCTCGGGCGCCTCGAAGGCCGTACCCTTGCCCTGGGCGGCTGCCTGGGCGATTGCTATGGCGGTGCCGGAGGGAGCGTCGATCTTGTTTTCGTGGTGCATTTCGGTCAGGTCGGCGTAGTCGAAGTAGGGCGCGGCAATCCTGGCAAGGTGGGTCATCACCACTGCGCCCATGGCGAAATTCGGGGCGATTATGATGCCGATGCCGTGCTCGTCGGCAAGCGCCGCGGCTTCCTGGAACCCGGCCTCCTGAATTCCCGTGGACCCGACGACGACGTTGACCTTGCGCGGCGCCGCGTCCCTCATGACGCCCAGGGCTCCCTCGGCATTGGAGAAGTCAACCACGACGTCGACGCCGTCGAGGACATCGGGCAGGGCCGAAGAAAGCGGTACCGACACGGACCCATCGGGGGTCGAGACGTTGGCCGCGGCCGCGGCGCGGTCCACGCCCCCCACGGCTCGCATGTCGTCCTCGCCCGAGACGGCAGACAGCACCTGCTGGCCCATCTTGCCGAGGGCGCCGTTTACGACAACATCGATGGGAGCCATCGCCTACCTCCCTCCGTCGCCGGACCTGCGACCTGAGGGCCTGGGTCCCCCTTGCCCGCCGGGCCTGCGGCCTCCGCGTGGCCTCTGGCCTGGGCGGCCGCCGTCCCGTCCGTCCCGCCGGGGCCTTCCATCTCCACCGAATCCACGGCCGGCAGGCCTGTCGCCGGAACGCTCGCGTTCGCGTGGCTGTCCATCGCCGCCATCGAGCAGGGAGCGGCGTGAGAGCGATATACGCCCGGACTGGTCGACTCCGATAACCTCGACGGTCACCTCGTCGCCCTCCCTGACCACGTCTTCGACAGTGGGGACGTGCTCGTTGGCCAACTCGCTGATGTGGACCATGCCGTCGACGCCGGGCAGGATTTGCACGAACGCGCCGAAGTTCATGACCCTGACGACCTTGCCCGTGTAGACGTCGCCTACCTTGGCCTCCTTGGTCAGGCCCTCGATGATCTGTATCGCCTTCTTGGTTGCGGACTCGTCGGGGGAGCCTATTACCACGGTCCCGTCGTCCTGGACGTCAACGGTCGCCTTTGTCTCTTCCACGATGCCGCGGATGGTCTTGCCGCCGGGTCCTATGACCGCTCCGATCTTGTCGACCGGGATCTTAATAGTGATCATGCGCGGGGCGTACGGGCTCATCTCTTCGCGCGGTTCGGCTATCGTCTCCCCGATGTGGTCGAGTATCTCCATTCGTGCCTGGCGGGCCTGCTTCAGGGTGGTCGCGATCACCTCGGGGCTGATGTTCTGGACCTTGATGTCCAGCTGGATAGCGGTTATCCCCTCGGAGGTGCCGGCGACCTTGAAGTCCATGTCGCCGAAGTGGTCCTCCATGCCCTGGATGTCGGTCAGGGTGGCGAACTCGCCGTCGTCCCCCGTCACGAGTCCTATTGAGATGCCGGCTACCGGCCTCTTGATAGGCACTCCAGCGTCCATGAGGGCCAGGGTGGCAGCGCAGGCGCTGCCCATGGAGGTGCTGCCGTTGGAGCCGAGCACCTCCGCGACGATCCTGATGGCGTAGGGGAACTCCTCCTCGTCCGGCAGCACCGGCAGCAGTGCACGCTCGGCGAGGGCACCATGGCCGATCTCGCGCCGGCCGGTAAAGCCGATGCGCCCCGTTTCACCCGTGCTGAAGGGCGGGAAATTGTAGTGAAGCATGAACCGCTTCTTTTCCTGCGGGCTCAGGGTGTCCAGCTTCTGCGAGTCGCTGACCGCACCGAGCGTGGTCACGCCCAGGACCTGTGTCTCGCCGCGTCTGAAGAGGCCGCTGCCGTGAGTCCTGGGCAGGACAGCCGTCTCGCACTCGATGTCCCGCAATTCCCGTGTGCCCCGACCGTCAGGCCTCGTCCCTGCGCTCAGGATTCTCGCCCGGAACTCCGACTCCAGCACCGACTCGAACCCCTCCGAGACCTCGGAGGATTCCCATGAGTCGGCCAGCCTGCTCATCACGTCCGCCTTGATGGCGCTAATGCGGGCCGCCTGGTCCGCCTTGCCGTCGCTCTCCTGGAAGGCCCTTCTCAGTTCGTCCCTGGCCGCTGCCGACACCTGATCGAGCAGCTCGTCCGGCAGGCTGGCGGGCTCGTATTCCGCCTTGGGACGCCCGGCCGTCTGGGCCATTTCGAGCTGCAGGGCGATCATCTCCTGGTTGGCCGACTGGCCGAGTTGTATGCCCTCCAGCACGAGGTCGTCGTCAAGCTCGCCGGCGCCGGCCTCCATCATGAGGACGCCCTCGCTGGTGCCCGCGACCACGAGGTCGAGCGAGCTGCGCTCCAGCTCCTCGTAGGTGGGGTTGATGACGAAGTCGCCGTCGACGTAGCCCACCCTGCTGGCCCCAATAGGCCCGCCGAACGGGATGTCCGAGATGGTGAGGGCTGCCGATGCCCCATTGATGACCAGGATGTCGAGAGGGTTCTCCTGGTCTGCCGACAGGGCGGTCGCGACTATCTGCACGTCGTTGCGGAAACCCTTGGGGAAGAGTGGGCGGAGCGGCCTGTCGGTGAGCCGGTTGGTCAGTATCGCCTCGGTGCTGGGCCGGCCTTCCCTCCTGGGATAGCCCCCGGGAATGCGCCCCCTGGCGTAGAGCCTCTCCTCGAAGTCCACAGTCAGAGGGAAGAAGTCGATGCCCTCCCTGGGCTTGTCCATCGTTGCCGTGACCAGGACCATCGAGTCGCCGCGGCGTACCACGACCGATCCGTTGGCCTGCAGGGCGAGCTTGCCGGTCTCAATGTGTATGTCAGCGTGTCCAATGCGTCGTTGAAAAGAAGAAGCCATAGGAAATCCTGTCTCCTGGAGGGGAAGCAAACAAAAAGAAAAAGTCCCGACTGAGCGGGACTATCTTCGAAGTCCGAGCTTACCGATTAGGGTCCGATAACGACCCACATCTTCGCGGTTGAGGTATTGCAGGAGGCGTCTTCGCCGTCCTACAAGCCGCAGAAGGCCTCGGCGGGTTGACTCGTCGTGCTTGTGGACTCTGAGATGTTCTGTCAGCCCGTTGATGCGGGTGGTCAGCAGTGCAACCTGGACCTCGGTGGACCCGGTGTCGTCGCTGCTGGCTTGGTATTCCTGGATTATCGGTTCTTTGTCAGTCGTGCTGAGCCCCAATGCTCTGTTTGTTTCTCTCTCTCTTTTGTGTTGGCGCCATTATAGCACACGGGTTTGCAGCCCTACAATTAATGGGGCGGGCCGACGCCGCCGTGGCCTGGAACCCCGAAGACCTGTCCTCCGCCGTGCCGTAGTCGCCTTCGAGGTCGCCCGCGAGGGCATCGCACGCGACGTGAGGATCAGATCTTCTTGGGCAGGGAGAACGTGATGTCCTCCTCGACACTGGTGAGGGTGATGACCTCTTCCGGTGCGAGCGCGTCGATCACTCTCTCTACAAGCCACTCTGGAGTGGACGCGCCGGAAGTAACGCCGATATTGTCGACGTATTCCAGCCAGGCTGGGTCGATCTCGTCGGGGCCGTCGATGAGATGCGCCTCCACGCCGTTGGCTTCGGCAACCTCCCGCAACCTGTTGCAGTTCGAGCTCTTGCGGGACCCGATCACCAGTATGAGCTGCACCTTCCGGCACATCTCCTTTACGGACGCCTGGCGGTTCGTGGTCGCGTAGCAGAGATCGTTGCGCACGATGACGTTGCTGAAACGGTCCTGGATCCCATCGACGGCCCTCTGGGTATCGTCAACGGACAGGGTGGTCTGGGAGAGCACTGTAACGGGGGTCTCGTCGTCCCAGTCCGGCAGCTCCATCTCCCCCCTGTCGTCGACGAGGTGCATAGGCTGCTGCCCCATCGAGCCGATGACCTCCTGGTGACCCTTGTGCCCAATGAGCATCAACCTCCGGCCGTCTTTGGCGTACTTGTGGGCTTCATTGTGGACCTTCGTTACCAGCGGGCACGTCGCGTCGATGACCTTGAGGTCCCGCTCCTCGGCCTTGCGAAAGTCCTCGGGCGGCGACCCATGGGCAGAAAAGACGACGGTCGAGCCCTCAGGGACCTCGTCCACGTTGTCGACGGTCATGGCCCCCTTGAGCGCGAGCGCATTGACGACATGGGAGTTGTGGACGATTTCGTGCTTGACGTAGATGGGAGGGCCGTACTTTTCGAGGGCTATGTCGACCACGTCGATGGCCCTCACGACGCCGGCGCAGTACCCCCGCGGTGCACCCAGGTATACCTTCATTTCGGCTTAGGCGACCTCCATAGCGGGTCCAATACGTTCCTGACTATAGCACACGCAGGCGCACAGGGACTGGGATTTCGCGTGGTCCGGCGCGGCATTCCTTTGCGGCCGTTTCGGCCCGCGCTATACTGTGACGGACCACAGGAGGCAGTGAGGAATGAAGCTAGCGAAGCGCATGAGCCGCCTCGGCACGGAGACGGCGTTCGAGGTCCTGCTGAAGGCCCGGAGGCTCGAAGCCGAGGGTGCGGACATCATACACCTGGAGATCGGCGAGCCCGACTTCGAGACGCCCAGCAACATCATCGATGCAGGCGTGAGCGCGCTCAACAACGGGTTCACTCACTACGGCCCGTCTCCGGGCATGCAGGACCTTCGGGACCGTATAGCCCAGGAGATTGTGGATACCAGGGGCATCTCGGTGACCGGGGAGAACGTAATCGTCACGCCCGGCGGCAAGCCGATCATGTTCTTCGCGATTCTTGCCCTCGTGGACGAGGGCGACGAGGTGCTGTACCCGAACCCGGGGTTCCCGATCTACGAGTCCATGATCGATTTCGTGGGCGGCGTACCGGTCCCTATGAAGCTGCTGGCCGAGCGCGACTTCAGGATAGACCTGGACGAGGTGGCGGGGCAGTTCACGCCACGCACGAAGCTGATGATCGTCAACTCGCCGAACAACCCCTGCGGGAGCATCATCGAACGGGACGACCTGGAGGCGCTGGCGGCCATGGCCCGGGAGCACGACGTCATGGTGCTTTCCGATGAGATATACAGCCGCTTCCTTTACGAGGGCGAGCATCACAGCATCACCCAGTTCGAGGGGATGCGCGACCGCACCATCATCCTCGACGGCTTCTCGAAGACCTATGCGATGACCGGCTGGCGCATCGGATTCGGCGTCATGCCGGTGGAGCTGGTGGAACCGATTTCCCGGCTCGGCACGAACAGCGTGTCGTGCACGGCATCATTCACCCAGATGGCGGCCATAGAGGCGATCGAAGGGCCGCAGGACGACGCATACAGGATCGTCGACGAGTTCAGGAAGCGCCGGTCGATCATCGTCGACGGCCTCAACGAGATACCCGGAATCAGGTGCCCGATGCCTAAGGGGGCCTTCTACACCTTCCCCAGCGTCGAGGGCACGGGCATGACCAGCCGCGAGTTCGCGGATGGCCTGCTGGAAGAGGGCGGGGTGGCCTGCCTGGCCGGAGAGTCCTTCGGGAAGTACGGCAAGGGCTGCGTCCGGTTCTCCTTCGCCAATTCCGCCGAGAACCTGGAGCGGGCGCTGGAGCGAATCGACCGGTTCGTCAAGAGCCGGCTGTAGCTGCCTGCCCGTCCGGCTATTTCCATACGATCACCACAGTCCCCAGCACGACTGTCTTCGCTCTTTTCTAAACTTGGTTTAGACTTGTCGCAAAAGAGTATTGACAACAGTTCTTTGACTAGTATAAGAATACTGTCGTGCTTTGGGGGTAAGCTTCATGGCGGTGCACGCCTAGACAGGGTACCGGCGAGGTTCAGTATCGAACCGAGCCGACTCTGAGTCCTCCCGGACTACCCCGCGCGGGGGTTGCGCGGGTCGGGAGGGGAAGGCGTTTCCGTCGCCTTTGCTTTCCCTGGAAGAGATATTTTCGGTTGGGGGGAGGCAATGGTTACTACGGCAGCGTTCGAGGAGGCGGTATCACCGGTAAGGCCGGTAACGGAGGTCCTACCCTCCAGACCCAGTCAGTGCGTCCGGTGCGGATCGAGGATGTTCATGGGGCGGGAGGAGCCTGAGTGCGTGGCCTGCGGGTACGCGGACTACACGTACAGCAGGGACATGGCGCCGAGATGGGCTCGCGAGAGCCTGCTCAGCTCAGCCACCCGCAGCGTGGCCCGGTACGTGGGCGCAAGCGAGCGGCTGGTCCACACCGTCGTCCACATGACGCTCGTTCGCAAGGGTACCAGGGCGATCTACGAGGTCACGTGCCCGTTCTGCCAGGGGTCGATGGAGGAGTCCTCGCTTTCAGGCAAGAGGTCTGAGCCCCAGGAGCAGCGGTTCAAGTGCGACGACGGCCACCGGGTGTCGATCATGCCCGGTAGAAACGGGATGCCGGTCTGGGCCTAGCGCGGGCCTCTCTTTCGAAGGGCAGCCCCGCCTGATCCATGACTAGGATCGTGGACAGGCGGGCTGAGGACGAGAACGAAATACTGATCGTGTGCGATTTCTCCCCTCCAAGGGGAGGAGACGGTGAATTCATGGCGCCGGCCGCGAGGCTCGGCGCCGATTTCATTTCCATGGCATACAACCCGGGCAGGTCGGTCAGGGTGTCCTCAGTCCTTGGGGCCCTCTGGGTGAAGCGGGAAGCCCAAGCCGATGGGGTCTTCACCCTGGCCACGCGGGACATGAACAAGGTAGCCCTTCAGAGCCTGCTTCTCGGAGCGGCGCTTCACGGCCTGGAGAACGTGGTCGTGGTCAAGGGCGACCGCTTCTCCGAGCGAGAGGCCTGCGCCACCAAGCCCGTCGACGACTTCACGCCGACCGGGCTGATTGCGTCGATAGCGCAGCTCAACGCCGGCGTGGACTTCCGGGGTCGCAGCCTGCGCGCCCCGACTGACATTTGCGTCGGCGGGGCCATCGACCTCGGCCACGATCCGGACCGGGAGCTGAGGCTGACCCGGCGAAAGGTCGAGGCGGGCGCCCAGTTCTTCCTGCTGCAGCCGCTGTTCGATCCTGAGCCCGTCCTCGTTCTGAAGGAGCGGTACGAGCGGGCGTATGCTGAGGAGCTGGCCCAGCCGTTGTTCTGCGGGGTCCAGGTGATGGCAGCGGGCGGAGTGACCTTTGGAGAAGTGCCGGAGTGGGTCCACCGAGACCTCGAGAGGGGGAGATCGGGGGCCGACATCGCCGTCGAGGTGCTGCAGGGATTCGTGGATAGCGGGTTCAGGTCGATCTACCTGGTCCCGCCCATCCTGCGCGGCGGCAGGCGAGACTATGAGGCGGCCCAGCGGGTTATCGAGACAGTGAAGGGCTGAGCGCTGGAGCCGCGGCGGCAGCCGCGTGCTGCTCGTCGGCGTGGTAGGAGCTGCGCACCAGTGGCCCGGAGGCTACGTGCCTGAAGCCAAGGGCCTCGCCCTCGCGCTTCAGTTCCTCGAATTCCTCTGGCGTGTACCACTTGGCGAGCGCAATGTGCTTTTCCGAGGGCCTCAGGTACTGGCCGATGGTAAGCAGGTCGCAGTCTACCGAACGCAGCTCCCGCATGTTCTCGATGATCTCGCTCCACGTCTCGCCCAGGCCTACCATCATCCCTGACTTTGTGACGGCATCGGGGGCGATGGTCTTGGCCCTAGCCAGC
The DNA here is from genome assembly GCA_965116315.1 of Dehalococcoidia bacterium. GTDB lineage: Bacteria > Chloroflexota > Dehalococcoidia > Lucifugimonadales > CAJWER01. The sequence continues at coordinate 1,193,009 of OZ220672.1, read as the reverse complement.
AGCTCCAGCGACTGGTCGAAGTCCCCCTTGGGGCGTACGCGGTGAAAGATCCGCCGGACTGTCTCGATGTTGTGGTTCAGCGTGTCGGGCCTGGCCTCCATCACGGTCTCGAGGGCTCGCCGGTCGCCTTCGAAGTCGGGTATCAGCACCTCGATCTTGCAGTCGGGCAGCCGCTTCCTGACCTGGGTGATGCATTGGGCGAACATGAACGCGCCGCCGTCCGGGAGGTCGTCGCGGTTCACGGAGGTTATGACGGCGTATCGGAGCGCCATTCGCTCGGCCGTCTCGGCGAGCCGCACCGGCTCCTGCAGATCGAGCGTTCCGGGGCGGCCGGTCGTTACGGCGCAGTAGGAGCAGGCCCGCGTGCAGATGTCCCCCAGGATCATGAACGTGGCGGTGCCGCGCTCCCAGCACGAGCCGATGTTCGGGCAGTGGGCCTCCTCGCACACGGTGTGGAGGGCGCTGTCGCGCATCAGGTTCTTCAGCTCGATGTATCTCGGCCCCCCGGGCATGCGTACCTTGAGCCACTCGGGAAGTCTGCGGCGCTGCTTCATCCGTCTCCTCTGGACTGGTGCAAGAAGCAATCATAGCAGACCGTGCTATAGTGGGTTCGCCGTTCATATGCAGAACAACTACGGTGAAGGCAGCGACGCGAAAGTGAAGAATTGGACGCTTGGCCTTACCCCGGACTGCGCTCCAGGGGCGGAGGACCCGGCCTGCTCGAACCCCGACCGGTCCCTGCAGTGACCCAGCCATCCCATGTCCCGGAGGAGCATCCCTCGCGGGACTCCGAATGGGAGACCGCCCATCTCACCCTGGGGCGCTTCGGCACCCTCGGGGACACGGTGGCGGAGTTCGAGGGGCGGGATATCAGCGTCTTTGGCGGCATTCCTGGAGAGGAGGTCGCCTGCAGGATAGTCCGCTACCGCCGTAGGCGGAAGGCCGTAGTGTCGGCCATAGTGACGGACGTGCTGGAGCCGTCTCCCCATCGCGTTGCCGCACCCTGCCCATACTTCGGCCCGTGCAGTGGATGCCAGTGGCAGCACATCGACTACGATCATCAGCTCGACATCAAGCGCGAGGCCGTCTGCCAGGCCGTCGGGGAGTACGAATCCCTCAAGGGGACGGAAGTGGGCGAGACGGTGCCCTCGGAGGAGGTATTCGCCTACAGGAACCACGCCCGCTTCACCGTGAGGCGGCAGGGCTCCCTGGGATTCGTAAACCGCATCACGAGGCGCTTCGTCAAGATCGACGAGTGCATGCTCATGGCCCCAGGCATCAATGAGCTGCTGGCAAGACTCCAGGGCCGCAGCGGCGCCACCAGCCAGCTGTCCATCCGGTACGGCATCAACAGCGGAGACTGGCTCATACAGCCCAGGCTCAGCATCAACGAGATCGGGCTTGAGACTGGCCAACCCCACTATTCTGAAGAGCTCCAGGGTCGGAGCTTCCGAATCGGCTCGCCGTCGTTCTTCCAGGTGAACACGGCACAGGCGGGAAATCTGGTAGAGCTGGTCAAGGAGCGGCTGCACCTTAGCGGCAACGAGACGGTTGTGGATGCCTACGCCGGCGTCGGCACGTTCGCTGTCCTGCTGGCCGAGCATGCTGGCAGGGTGGTCGCCGTCGAGGAGTCCGAGGCGGCGGTGGGCGACGCGAGGGTCAACATCGCTGGCGTCGACAACGTGGAGCTCGTGCTGGGCAAGGTAGAGGATGTGATCGACGAGCTGTACATCGAGCCTGATGCGGTGGTGCTGGATCCGCCGCGCGCCGGATGCCAGCCGGAGGTGCTGGAGGCCGTGGCGCGCTGGCAGCCGCCGAGGGTCTGCTACGTGTCGTGCGACCCGTCGTCCCTGGCCCGCGACCTGGACATCATGGTCGGACTTGGCATGGCCGTCGAGTCGATCGTACCCGTTGATATGTTCCCGCAGACCCACCACGTCGAGTGCGTTGCGGCACTGGTCCCGGCGGCCTGAAGCATGAGCTGCACGGACGGCGACAGACGGCTTGTGCTGGCGTCCGGGTCGCCCCGCAGGCGTGAGATCATGGAGTCGGCCGGTCTGGCGTTCGAGGTGGTGCAATCCGACGTGACCGAGGACCCTGCCGCGCCAGGGGAGCGCCCAGACCGCTACGCTGTGAGGATGGCCCGGCAAAAGGCCTCGGCGGTCTCGCCAAGCCTGGGACGCGGGATAGTCCTGGGGGCGGACACGGTAGTCGTTCTGGACGGGGCGATATTGGGCAAGCCCGCGTCTGCGCGCGAGGCCGTCGATATGCTGCGCGGCCTGCGAGGCCGGGACCACGGGGTCACCACCGGCCTGGCCGTGGTGGACTCTGAGTCGGGACGGGTAGAGACGGTCGCCTCCACATCGACGGTGCATATGCGCCAATACGATGATGATGAGATCGCGGCCTATGTGGCATCCGGGGAGCCGTTCGACAAGGCAGGAGGCTATGGAGTGCAGGACCCGTGCTTCAGCCCCGCGGAGAGGGTGGAGGGCTGCTATCTCAACGTGGTGGGGCTTCCGCTGTGTACGACGGCCGACCTGCTGAGTCGCGTGGGCCTGGATTGCGCCAGGGAGCAGCTGCGAGATCGGCCTGGGAGTTGCACGGGCTGCGATTCCCGCGCCCGGCAGGGGGTGACGCGAGCATGACGTTCCTGGGCATGGGCCCCCTGGAGGTGATGATCATCCTCGTCGTCGCCTTTATCGTGCTGGGCCCGCAGCGAATGCTGGATGCGGCGAAGCTCCTGGGCAAGGCCACGCGCGAGGTGCGCCGGATGAGCCAGAGCCTCACCGACGTCCTCGACGAGACCTTGGAGGAGCCGCGGGTCCACCGCCCGGGCGGCCACCCAGGGCGCGACAAAAAGGGCGGCACGAAGGCCGACGACCCCAAGTCTACTCAGGGGCCGCCCGCCTCGAAGGACTCCGAAAGCTCCGCCGGCCAGGGCGGCCCGGAGGAGCGGAGGGAGTCGTGAACGACACCCCCAGGCCGGTGAGCCAGCACCTCGTCGAGCTCCGCAGGCGCGTGACGCTTTCCGTTGGCGCGGTGGCGGTCGGCATGATGGTGGCCTTCGTGTTCCACAGGCCGATCCTGAGGCTGCTCCAGGCCCCGGCCCCTGAGTGCTCGGGCGTTCCGGTGAACCAGCTCATCTTCACCGAGCCTACCGAGTTCATCACCATCGCGTTCAAGGTGTCGCTGCTGGCGGGGTTCGTCGTGGCCCTGCCGTTCGTGATGCTGCAGGTCGTGCTATTCGTGGCACCGGGCCTCACGGGCACCGAGCGACGGTACCTGTTCGCGCTTCTGCCGGTGTCGCTGGTGGCCTTCGGTCTGGGTGCGGCCTTCGGGTACTTCGTGCTGTTTCCACCGGCCTTCAAGTTCCTGTGCACGTTCGGCGCCGACGTTGCCACGCCGTTCATCAGGATCGGCAGCTACACGAACCTGATGCTGACGCTGCTGTTCTGGATGGGGATCGTCTTCGAGACGCCGGTGGTCCTCTTCTTCCTGTCCAGGATCGGGGTCGTGTCCTACTCGCAGCTATCGCGGTGGCGCAAGTACGCCGTGGTCGTGGCTTTCATCCTGGGAGCGGTCATCACGCCGACGCTGGACCCGGTGAACCAGACCATCGTGGCGCTGCCGATCATCGTGCTCTACGAGGTGGGCATATGGCTGGCGCGGCTGGGCGGCAGGGGCAGGCGAAAGGCGGGGTAGGGTGGAGTGAATTAGCCGCCATCCCCTCTGTCCTATCGGATAGCACGCAACGCGCCAGGATGAGTATGACGGCAATCGCGGCCACAAGGTGAGAATCGACCCAAGAGGAGTGCTAAACTCCGTTCATGGGAACGTTCAAGGCGCGTATCGGCGTGAGTGACGGCAACGGTGGTCCAACCCACTGGGTGAACGCCTTGGTGGACACAGGCGCAACCTATACCGTGTTGCCTGGGTCTCTGTGCAATCAACTAGGCATCCAGCCTAGGAAGCGCCTTGAATTCACCTTTGCGGACGGCCGACGCAAGACGCTGCCCGTAGGCGATGCGTACTTGACCGTGGCCGGGGCGGATGGCCCCAACCCCGTAGTCTTTGGAGAGGTAGGGCAGTACCTGCTTGGGGCTACCGCGCTACAGGTGCTGGGCCTCATTCCCGACACCACACACCACAAGCTAATCCCTGCCCCCAGCTTACCCCTCTAATACTGAGGACTCAGGCCTTCTTGGCTTCGGCGTCGTCGCCTTCGATGGCCTTGGTCTCCTCGTCCTTGGAGGTCACGGAGCCCCTGAACTCGCGGATTGCCTTGCCCATTGCTCCGCCTATCTCGGGGAGCTTACCGGCGCCGAATATGATGAGTACGATCACCAGTCCGAGGATTAGCTCGGTTGGGCCAAGGTTGAACGGCATGTCTTCCTCCGTGTCGCCGGTCGTCCCGTCTAGAAGTCCTCGTCGCGGGGCTTCCGCTTCTTCTTGACTATCTCGACTTCGGTGCTCGCGACGATGGGACTGTCCAAGAAGTCCGCAGCCTGTGTCTTCTTCTTGGGCTTCTTCTTCTCTCGCTTTGCGGCGTGTCCTCTGGGCATGATGATCACCTCCCTCGGGCCCGCATGGAACAGATCTTTCAAGCTAGTCTAGTCAATTGGGGGCCGGGTGTAAAGCTACGCATTGCCGCCGGGCAAGACCATCCCGGCAGGCTCAGGGTCTTTCCATTGTCGGGAAGGAGTTGTACCGCGCCGTTCGGCCTGAGCTCGCCCGTCCTGAGCTTGTCGAAGGGTCGATGGCCCTTCTGTGCTTCGACACGCTCACTATGAACGGACTTTGGAGAGGCCCTGGGGCAGGCTGCCGTATGTTGTGCAGCCATATGGGGGTTGAGTATAATGCGGCGCAGTCTTCCAAAGGAGTCCCTGATGTCCCAGGCTCTCGCGTTCTTCCGCGGCCAGTTCGTACCTCTCTCCGAGGCGAACGTGAACATAACCACACACGCCCTCCACTACGGCACGGCCGTCTTCGAGGGAATCCGCGGCAACTGGAACGAAGAGCAGGGCAAGATGTTCGTCTTCCGCGCGCAGGAGCACTATGAGAGGCTTCTGCAGGGCTGCAAGATCATGCTGATGGACATCCCCTACTCAGTGGACGACCTGATGCAGATCACGGTCGACCTGATCGAGAGGTGCGGCTACCGGCAGGACGTGTACATACGCCCCATCGTCTACAAGAGCGAGGAGCTGGTTGCCAATCTGAAGCTCCACGAGCTGGCCAGCGACTTCGCCCTCGTGACGGTGCCGTTCGGATCCTACATCGAGGCCGAGGGCGCGATTCGGTGCACCACGTCGTCATGGCGCAGGATAGACGACACGATCATACCTCCGCGGGTGAAGATATCCGGCCACTACGTCAACAGCATCCTCGCCAAGACCGAGGCGGTGCTGGCAGGGTTCGACGAGGCGATTTTCGTCAACCAGGACGGCAGCGTTTCGGAGGGCTCCGGCGAGAACCTGTTCATGGTGACGAACGGCACGCTTCACACCCCCCTGGTCAGCGAGAACAACCTCACCGGCATCACGCGTGACTCCGTCTGGCGTCTGGCCGAGGACGAGATGGGGCTGGAGGTGGTCGAGCGGCGGATCAGGCGCAGCGAGATATACCTGGCCGACGAGATCTTCCTGACGGGGACCGCGGCTCACGTCACACCGGTGGGCGAGCTCGACAACCGGGCCATCGGCACCGGCGACGTCGGCGAGGTGACCCACGCGCTGCGCGAGACCTACCTCGGCATCATCCGGGGCGACAACTCCCAGTACTCTCACTGGACGACCGCCATAGTTCCCGGTGGCGGGTAGAGGGCCGCAGCGCGGGCGCCGGCTCGCGCCCATGCTCTAGCGAGAGCTCGATGAAGGCCTTCTCCATCGACTACTACATACTCGTCACGGTGTCGGCGGTCGGCGTCTTCCAGCTCGTGGCCATGCACAGGGACCTTCGCGGGATACTGGTGTTCCGCCCTTCGCGCATCTCCGTCCTGTTCTGGGCGGCTTTTCCGCTGGCTGCCGTGGCCTGGTTCTTCCTCACCAAGGACCGGAAGGTCAGCGATCACATGGGCGGACTGTCGTCCAACGAGATCGCCCTCGCCTTCTTCGTCGGGGTCGTCACGGCCTGGGTGCTGACCGCCGCCGTCACGTCGGTCCTGAACCGCAACATTGACAGGCAGACCCCGGACCCGGCAGCCGGGCTGGACTCGCTTGCCGGCGCTACGTACTTTGGGGCCGTGTCGCGCAATCTACGCTACTGGTACGGGCAGTGGCGCAGGTAGACCGGGAGATAGTGCTCTGGCTGAACTCCGGCGCCGGGAACATCGCTGCGCTGGACCGCCTCGCGGAGTGGATGGTGAGCGACTATCTCGTCACCGTCGTCCTGGGGCTGAGCCTCGTGGCAATCTGGTTCGGCTCGACGGGGAACGCGGCCCGCATCGAGAGGCAGATTGGCGTACTCACCGCGCTGGGGTCGCTGGCCATTGCGAATCTCGTGGTGATCACCATCAATTCCCTCTATTTCCGGGATCGGCCTTTCGCCGATCTGGACGTCACACTCCTCTTCTATCGACCCACCGACTCGTCGATGCCTTCTAACTCGGCGGCGGCTTTCGTGGGGCTGGCGGCTGTGGTATGGGGCTTCGACAGGCGCGTGGGAGCGGTGCTGCTGGCGGTGGCCGGGGTGCACGCCTTTCTGCGGGTCTACGCCGGTGTGCATTACCCCTCGGACATCGCCGTGGGTGCTATGATCGGCATCGTCGCGGCACTGGCAGCATATGGGCTGCGACGCCTGATGGGGCCCGTGCCGGCGATGGCAATCAAGGCGGCACGTGTCATATGCGTGGCCTAGCGTTCGCTAGCCGGGGAAAATCGTCCATGGTTGACGGGATTGCTTGTTGTGCCGGATACTCTATTCCGTACAGATTCACCCGTACAGGAGGGGCTCAATGGCTACCCGACTAGAGGTGCGGCTGGATGCCGAAAGGCGCAGGCGTTTGGAGGAATTGGCCAAGGAGAAAGGTGAGGCCATCTCCGAGGTTGTACGTTGCCTGATTGATGACGCCTACGGTGGCGTCATGCAGGAACGTCGCAAACTTGCGGTCCAGCGATTGGTTGAATTGGAGATAGAGGACCCTCCGGACGCTGCAACGCTTTCTCGTGAACTGGAGGCGGCTCATGAACCCGGCGGCCTTCATTGACGCCAACGTTCCCATCTACGCTTCTGGTAGGAGACATCCCAACAAAGAACCATGCGCTCAGATCTTGATGATGGTCGCAGAGCGCCCGCAATCCTTCGTGACGGACGTTGAGGTCCTCCAGGAGCTCCTCCATCGCTACCTAGCCTCTAGGCGATGGACCTTGGGAAGGAGGGTCCTGCAGGAATTCGCCGAGATAATGCACGACAGAATTGAACCTGTCTACGAGGAAGATATGGTACTGGCCAGCAGCTTGGCTGACCTTCACCCGGAAGTTAGCGCCCGAGACTTGGTTCACGCAGCAGTGATGCAGCGCTTAGGGGTATACCGGATCATCTCCTCAGATGCCGACTTCGACCGTCTACCTGGGGTGACGCGGTTGGATCCTGCCGGTGTTGAGACTTGGATTTCAGAGCTTGAGAACTAGTGTGAGCGCGGGAATCTCCCATGTACTTTAGCCCTCGGTTGTTTGCGATGACCCGTGGCCTTCGCGGGAGAATCGCGCTGGCCTCCGTGGTCGGGCTTCTTGCGCTCGGTGCGAGCATCGCGAGACTTGCGCTGACAGGCTGGGTCATAGCCCGCGTGTTCGAGGGGGCCCCTGCGGCTGAGCTGGTCGGCCCCCTGGCTGTGCTGGCCGGGCTGATCGCGGCCCGCGCGGGTCTCCAGTACGCCCGGGACACTGTTAGCTATCGGACCGCGACGGCCACCAAGATCTCCGTGAGGCGGATGATCTACGAACACGTCCTGGCGCTGGGGCCGGGCTTCGTCGACCGGCGGCGGACCGGAGACATCCTGATGTCGCTGGTGGACGGCGTAGAGAGCCTGGAGACGTTCTTCGGCCAGTACATTCCGCAGTTCATCGTTGCGCTGACCGCGCCGGTGCTAATCTTCGCCTTCGTCGCCTTCCTGGACGTCCAGACTGGGCTGATCTTCCTGTCGTTCGCGCTCTTCACCCTGTTCATCCCGCTCATGCTCCGGAACTGGACCAATACATCCGGGCGAAGACGCAGGCAGGCGTTCGGGGAGCTTGGAGCCGACTTCCTGGACAGCGTGCAGGGGCTGGCTACGTTGAAGGCGTTCGGGCAGAGCAAGGCCAGAGGCCGGCTCCTTGCAGAAAAGGCGCGCCACCTCTACCGGTCGACCATGGGAATCGTGGCGGTGGACGGTGTCTCGAGCGCCACGACGGTGCTGGGCATCTCCGTCGGCGCCACGGCAGCACTGGTCTGGGGCGGCGTCCGCGTCAGCAACGGCGACCTGGAGCTGAGCACGCTGGTCATCGTCCTGATGCTGGGGGGCGAAGTCTTCCGCCCGGTACGTGAGCTGGCATCCCTTTACCACCAGGGCATGGTGGCGATGGCGTCCGCCGAGGGCATCTTCTCGCTGCTGGACACCCCCGTCACGGTGAAGGAGCCGGCGGAAGACCGGCGCGTCGACGATGAGGACCCGGAGCCCGAGGTGACGTTCGAGTCGGTCGACTTCGCCTATGAGGGTGGGAGGCGTCCCGCCCTGCGCGACATGTCCTTCACGCTGCGGGCGGGGGAGACCCTCGGCCTGGTCGGCGCCAGCGGGGCAGGGAAGACCACCATAGTCTGGCTCCTCCTGAGGTTCTACGACCCCGTTGGGGGCAGGATCCTGCTGGGCGGCCACGACCTGCGCGACCTGCCCATCGACTCCCTCCGCAGCAGGATCTCCGTCGTGACCCAGGAGACGTACCTGTTCAATGGGACCGTGGCCGAGAATCTGCGAGTCGGGAAGCCTGACGCATCGCAGGGCGAGCTGGAGGAGGCCGCTAGGGCCGCCAACGCCCACGAGTTCATATCCGCGCTGCCCAACGGCTTCGAGACGGTGGTGGGGGAGCGCGGCATCAAGCTGTCGGGCGGCGAGAGGCAGCGGATCGCGATCGCGCGGGCACTGCTGAAGGCGGCGCCGATACTGGTGCTGGACGAGGCCCTGTCGAGCGTAGACGCGGCGAACGAGGCCCTCATTCAGCAGGCCCTGGACCGGCTGATGAAGGGGCGGACCACGCTCGTCATCGCTCACCGGCTCTCCAGTATCGTGGGGGCGGACCGGATCCTGGTGATCGAGGACGGGCGGCTGGTGGAGTCGGGCACCCACGCCGAGCTCTCGGCCGCGGGCGGCGCGTACACAACCCTCATGGCCAACCAGCAGGCGGAGCAGGGCGACGACATCATCGCGGCGGGGCTCGACTCCGATGCGGGAGACGGCGACCGAGCCGAGCTGGCGGCCTCTGAAGCGGTTGAAGCACAGCCCGACGTCCCGGCACGGGCGAGGCTCGGATCCGTGGAGGCGTGGTCCCGGCTCATGCAGGTCGCGGCCCGGTGGAAGCCCAGGCTGGCCCTCACGCTCATCACAGGCGTAGCCCATCACGCCTCTGTGGTGGCCCTCGGCGCGGCCAGCGCGCTGCTGGTGTCAGCCGTGTTTCGAGAGAGCGAACTGCTCCCGTACCTGGTGCTGCTGGCGGTGATGGCACCGCTCACGGCCCTGTTCCGCTGGGGAGAGAACTGGTCGTCGCACGATTTCGCCTACAAGATACTGGCGGAGATGCGCATCGCCCTGTACGAGAAGTTGGAGCCCCTCGCCCCGGCATACCTGGTGCGCAGGAAGTCGGGAGACCTGACCGGGGTCGTGGGGAGCGACGTGGAAACGGTCGAGAACTTCTTCGCCCACGTCATCGCGCCGACTTTCGTCGCGGTGCTCGCGCCGGCGGTGGTGCTCGCGGTCCTGGCGGTGCTGTCGTGGCCTCTCGCCCTCGTCCTGCTGCCGTTCCTCGTGGTGGCGGCGGTCAGCCCGTTCCAGGCGCAGCGCAGCACCGAGGCGCTCGGCACCGAGATGCGCAGCGACCTGGGAGAGCTGAACGCATACGTGGTCGACGGCCTGCAGGGAATCCGGGAGGTCTCGGCGTTTGGCTACGGGCCGGTGCGCGTGCGGGAGATGGCCGAGAAGGGCGGCGCATATGCGGGCCGCCGCATCCGCTTCCTGGACACACAGGCGCTGCACGCGTCCCTGATCGAGGCGGTCACGGCCCTGGGTGGGCTGGCCGTGCTCACCGCCGGCGTGTGGCTGGTGGTGGAGGGCCGGATGGACCGGGCAGACCTTCCCCTTGCAACCCTGCTGGCGCTGTCGTCCTTCGCGCCAGTCACAGAGCTGGCGAACACGCTGAAAGCGCTGATGGACACGCTTGGCGCAGTCCGCAGGGTCTTCGACGTGCACGACGAGAAGGCGGCGGTTACGGATGGACCCGGAGTGAGCGAGGGGCTAACGGAACGGGGACTGCTCAGGACACCTTCGGTTTCGTTCCACGGTGTTGGCTTCTCCTACGAGTCCCTCGACCGGCGGGCTATCGACGGCGTATCGTTCGACGTTGAGCCTGGCCAGACCGTGGCGCTCGTTGGGCGCTCGGGAGCGGGCAAGACCACGTCGGCGCACATGCTCCTGAGATTCTGGGACCCGGACGAGGGCTGGATCGAGGCTGGCCTCCACGACCTGCGGCAGTTCGAGCTGGATGGCCTCAGGCGACAGGCGGCCCTGGTCTCGCAGGACATATATCTCTTCAATGCCACCATCCGGGAGAATCTTCGAATGGCGAAGCCGAGCGCGCCCGACGGCGAGATCGAACACACGGCCAGGCTCGCGAACGCCCACGAGTTCATCGAGTCGTTCCCCGACGGATATGAGACGATTGTTGGCGAACGGGGGATGCAGCTCTCAGGCGGGCAACGACAGCGGCTGTCCATAGCACGGGCCGCGCTGAAGGACGCGCCCGTCCTGATCCTGGACGAGGCAACCTCGCACCTGGACGCGGTGAACGAACAGCGGGTGCGCGGCGCGCTCAAGCAGCTCATGGAGGGAAGGACGACGGTCGTCATTGCCCATCGCCTGTCGACGGTGAGGGACGCCAACCGTATCGTCGTGCTCGACTCCGGCCGGCTGGTGGAGCAGGGCGATCATCGCCAGCTTCTCGCCAGCGGCGGCCTGTACGCTCAGCTTGTCCAGACTCAGCTCGTCAGCGCGTCGGGTCGAGGGGGAACGTCGTGATTGGTGGGGCTCCGGGACCGTGCTGCGGTCGGCCTGGACGCCCAGGAGGTCCGAATGGCTTTGCGTAGGTTATTGGTGACCGGTGCCTCTGGATTCATCGCGAGCTACATCATGCCGGGACTCAGGGGAAGGTATGACCTGACGCTGCTGGACGTGCGCGACGTCGATCGGGAGGGCCGCCGGGTGGAGGGCGTAGTGACGGCGGACCTCATCGACCCTGACCGGTCCGCTTACCAGCACCACTTCGAGGGTGTCGACGCGGTCATTCACCTGGGCCACAAGAGTCGGGGCGGTGAGCCCCTCGACGACTTCCACGACGAGATGGACAACATACGCATGGTGTACAACGTCCTGAGGTGCGCCTTCGACTCCGGTGTGCCACGGGTGGCGGTAGGAAGCTCCAACCACGCCGCCGACTGGTACGAGCATTTCCTGATCCACGAACGGAAGATGGAGGTGCTGGACCCGTACGCACATCCGCTCTCCGACAACTTCTACGGGTGGGCAAAGGCGTCATACGAGCACCTGGGGTTCCTGTTTGCGTGCGGCTTCCCCGTCTTCCAGGACGCGTCGGGGCGGGAGATTCACGTCTCGCCGAAGCCCGGGCCGCGGCGCCTCGAGGTGGTAAACGTCCGCATCGGCGCGCCCAGGGAGATCTCCGCCAGCAACTTCGAGGGTGATCCGGCCGGCTACAAGCGAGACCTGGGGGCGTATGTCAGCGCCAGGGACCTGGCGCAGCTCTTCCGCAGGGCGATCGAGACGCCGGACATCGAGAACGAGCATGGCATTCCTTGGCAGGTCGTCTATGGGATCAGCGGCAACACCCGCGCCTTCTGGTCGCTCTCCAACGCGCGAGCCGTCCTTGGCTACGAGCCGGAGGACGATTCGGAGGTCAGGTTTGCGAGCGACATCCAGGCTTTCCTGGGCAGCGACGGCGCGTCGGGCCGGCTTGGGGCCTGATGAGCGCAATAGATGCGGCTCTGCAGACGGCGCTCAGGCGAGTTTCTGAGGAGGTACTGGAGCAGGCCCGCCACGGCCTTGGACGCGAGGTCGTGGGGGCGGTGCCGGGCAGGCCCGAGAGCGAGGACGTCGAGATCGGCATCGACAGCCGGTGCGACGAGATCCTGCTCGAGTCCCTGTCGGATGCGGGTGTCGCCGCGCAGGTGTACTCGGAGCACGGCGCCGAACTGGTCGGGAGCGGCGAGCCCGAGTACATCGTAGTGGTCGATCCCTTCGACGGCTCCGGGCTCTATCGACGAGGCATCCCGGCAGAGTGGTGGAGCGTGGCCAGCTATTTCGACGCCGGCGGAACTCCGCTCGGCGCCGCCGCCGTCGACATCCTCAGGGGTGAGCTGTACGCCGCGGGGGAGGATGGCGTGACTGTGGGTTCGCTGGATGGTGAGCACAGAGAAGCGGTTACGCCGTCCGATGTGAAGTCCCTGGGCAGCGACGTGACCCTCTCCGCTTATCTCATGCAGCCGTCTTACATTACCGAGTGGGCGGCGCGCACCAAAGCGATTATGGCGAGGTACCCGGGCCTGAGGGTTTGGCCCAATGGAGGAGCATGCATATACCCCTGGCTAGCCAGGGGGAGGGTGGATGCATATCTCATGTTCGACGAGCCGCGATCCGAAGTCGACCCCGGGCTCGGATTCGCAGCGAGATCGGGGCTGGTTCTAATCGAAGCGACCCGCGACGGGAGCGTCGATGAGTACCGTTTTTCCTCCCAGAACAGGGCCGGAAGGTCCGCGCTGTTCGTGGCGGCATGCACTGCGGAACTGGCCCATGAGATCGTGGCGGAGCTGACCTGAAGCGTCCGCCTGCGTTGCCAGCCGTGCCGGGCAAGTCCAGGCGCTGCCGGAGGTTAGCCAGGTGCCTTTGCCGGCAGCGCCAGTCGCCCAAGAGGGCAGAGTCTAACCGTACCTAGGCGTTGCTCTTTCGTTGCCGTCTCTGCCGTCGGCCTCCGGAACCCAGCCAGAAGTAGATCGCGTCGTCCTTGCGCTTGATCACGATCTCCTTCCCTGCGAATTCCGCTGCCTTCCCTATTCGTCTTCGCAGCGCCGTTGGGCTCTCACTCCCGTCAGAGACCTCCAGTTTGCCTGCCTCGCCGTCCTTCAACTGGTTCAAATAGCCGAGATATTCGTTCATGATTTCAGCGCGCTTGCCTGTCGCCGAATCCATCTCTGCCTTGGTCTGGGATATCACTTCGAACTTCGCCATTAACTGTAGCCTCCTGTATCAATGTTTCATGGCGTAAAGGTTACTACACTCGATGCATATGCGCAAACTCACGCACCAGGACATCCACGCGGGCTAACCGGCAGGCTTCTTTGACCTTGAGTGCTATGCTGGATCGCGCGACTCTACTCTTGCGTCCTGCCAGGCCTGGCGGCCTCCATAGTAGTCGCCACGCCCGAGCGTTGAGTGAATCGCAGCCCCTGTTTCGCGGGTGTATACGAGCATGTCGATGCTCATGTCGCCGTCCCTTAGGTGATTCGAAAACCGCCCGTTTTCCAGGAAGCCCGAACCACTTAGCAGCTCCTTCTGGTCCTCGTCCACGTCGGCAACGTACACCTGCAGAATGGCTATTGACAGCTCCCTTGCCCTCTGTACGGATCGCTCGAGAAGGTCTCTTGTTTGCCCGTAGTAGGCAGGGCAAACCCGGAACGAGAGGGTACCCACGTGCTGTTCGTAGTAGCTTTGCGAACGGTGGAAAGCGGCGACTCCGACCAGTCGGTTCATCGGCGACGCCAGGGCGAGCACTGCTCCCCGTCCGTCCTCGGAGCCCTGCATAAGCTGCGTGAAATGGCGCTCGAAACGAGTGTCCCGGAAGCTGCGGGTCAGATAGTCCTTGATGAGCCAGCGCGGTTCCGGGTTGTTGTAGAGCAGGGATGCCCTGGGCAGGTCTCCCCACTCGGCCTCCCGCACTGTTGCCAGGCCGGTATAGGACAGGTACTCCTCGTCGAAGCCGCGAGCATCGGGCGAGACATACATCATCCCGTCGCCCACCGTGTACCAGAACCCGTGTTTCTCATAGAGGGACCCGGCGATGGGGTTGGTAGTGCAGAGAAGCAGCGCCTTGCCGCCGGCGGATCGAAAGTCCGCGATGAGCCTGCCCAACAGCATGGAGGCTATGCCCTTGCGCCTGTGCCGTTCGTCGGTCTCAACGAACTCGACCAGCCCGACGTCCCGCGTGCTTAGAGGCGTGTAGCATCCCATGCTTCCTACCACCGCGCCTTCGATCTCGCCGACGAAGTAACGGACGCTCAGCGTGTCTGACATGCGGCCCGACAAGATGTCGTCGCGAACGTGGGACCAGCAGCCGACTTTGTCGGCGTAGGCGCCAAGTGGGGGACTCACGACACTGATGCCAAGGGTTTCCCCATTGCCGAGAACTACCGTGTGGTCAGCCATTCAGGGCCCCGGCATCCTCGATCAGTATGTCAACGGGGTCTCGGGAAGCCGCACTGCACAACAGGGGTGCGGAAGGGTCCTCTTGTGCGGGGACTCGTCACCAGGCGACGAACATGGGCATGACGACGTGGACGTAGCCGTCGTCGCCGACCGGCCTGACGACGCCTGGGCTCGAGGGACTGGTGACTTCGAGGGCGATCTCCTCGGACTGGAGGACGTCGAGAACATCGATTACGTACTTGCTATTGAAGGCAATCTTGGCGTCGTTGCCTTCTATTGCCGCGTCCACGTCCTCGGTGTGCTCGCCGATCTCTTCCGCCTTCGCGGAGATGGTGAGCTTGCTTCGCTCGTCTTCCGAGCTTCCGTCGACCACGAGGCGCAGGATGCCGCTCCCATCGCGGGCGAAAATTGCCGCGGTGCGTGTCGCCCTGGAGAAGTACTCGCGGCTGACGGTCGCCTTTGTATCGAAGGACTGGGGAATCAGCTGGGAGTAGTTCGGGAAGGCGCCCTGCAGCAGCTGGGTCACGATTTCGGTATCTGAGAGACGGAACAGTGCCGAGTTCTTGGAAGCGCTGACGGTGAACTCCACGTCCTCTTCGCGCCCCGCCAGGAGCCTGCTGATCTCCCTCAGCGCCCTCGCGGGGATGATGAACCCAAGGTCCTCCGACAGGGGCTCGGCCAGCTTGCCCTTGTATACCGCCAGCCTGAAGCCGTCCGCGGCAGCGAACGTCGCCTCGTCCCCCTCGATCTCGACCTTGATGCCCGTAAGGACCGGGCGGCTGTCCTCGGTGGCGGCGGCGAAGGCTACCAGCGATATGGCCCTCTCCAGGTCCGTCGCCGCCATCCTGCCGACGACGCCTTCGTCAGTTGTCGGAATGGGCGGAAAGTCGTCCGCTGAGATTCCGTTCAGATTGGCATCCACCCTTGCGCACCTAAGCGCGAGGCCGGTGTCGCTCTCTCCGATCTCCAGGTCGATGCGCTCGGCGGGGAGGGAGTTGACGAAATTGGTGAGCAGCCTGGCCGGAGCGGTGATGCCGCCCTCTCCCTCGACCTGGCAGCCGATCCAGGTGGTGATGGCTATCTCGGCGTCGGTAGCGGCCAGTTTGAGGCGCGACCCGTCGGTCTGGATCAGGACGTTTTGCATGATTGGGAGGGGACTCCTGGTGGCCACGGCCCGGCCGACTACGCCAAGACCGCGACTCAGGTTCTCCTGCAAACAAGAAACCTGCATTCAACCTACCCCCAAGTTGACTTGTCAGCCTAGAGTATAGATTTGGGGCTGTACACGGGTCAAGTACCACATCGCGTGCACAGCGCCTGCCGTGCACCCCAGATGTTGTGTGTGGGCCTGGGCCATCGGTCGCGGGAGAGGACACCCCGGAAGGGGCCGGGATTCCGATGGCGTACGTTGCTGGGGTCGTGTAGAATATAGGTGTCACCTGTGGGGACGCGTGGTTTCGACAGGGGGCTCGTTCCGTGGGATTGCAGGCCGGGGCGCCACCCACCTCGTATCAAGGTGGCACCAAAGTAACTGGCAACGAAGCATTGCCCGTCGCCGCCTAAATAGGCGGCGCGTTCACCGCACTCCTTACCCCGAGGGAGGCGAGTTGAGCGACGCAATTCGGGGCGCTGTTCCGGCGACGCCGATGACCGGGACCTAAGACAATCGGCTGGCCTTCGCGAGGCCCCGCCGGCCAGGGCACGCGGAAGGCGAGAACCAATTGCCGGCTATGCCTGTAGTACATCCCAGCAGGGCGGTCCTTTGGACGGGGAGTTCGACCCTCCCCCGTCTCCACCACACCACTCCTTCATTGCCCAGATCGTGGGTTGGCTGTCACCCCTCTGCCTGCTGTAAGATTCGCACGGGCGGCCCGCAGCGACATGTTCCGGCTCCAGGGCGGTCCGCCTCGGATGCGGGAACGGCAGGTGACCGGCCATCCGTTATCGACCGTCCCCTCACAGCAAGGCATTGGAGGCTCGAACCATGAGAACGTATAGAGTAGCGATTCTCGGTTGTCGGGGCAGGGGGACGGCGGCGGCGCGCGCCTACCACATGCACCCCCGCACTCAACTCGTCGGCCTTTGCGATCTGGTGCCTGAGCGCCTGGACACGCTGGGAGACGAGCTGGGAGTCACCGCGAGGTACGACGACCTCGACGCGATGATCGTGGAGACCGGCCCCGAAATCGTCGCGATCCCCACCGGTACGGAATTCCACCACCCGCTCGCTATGCGGGTGCTCGAGCACGGCGTGAACATCGACGTCGAAAAGCCGATCTGCGTCGACCTGCAGCAGGCGGACGAGGTGCTGGCGAAGGCCTCCGAGAAGGGTGTTCGGGTGGCAGTCCATCACCAGACGCGCTCGGGCGGGTTCACAAGGGCGGCGGCCCAGGCGGTGGCGGACGGGCGCATCGGCCGGCTGCGCCAGGTCAACGCCAGCGGCAAGGGGTACTACGGCGGCTACGGGCTGATGAACATCGGCACGCACTCGCTCAACACGATGATGAAGTTTGCCGGCCACTGCCGGCGGGTTTTTGCGACCGCAGTCACCGACGGACGCCCGATAACGCCGGACAGCGTGGTCCCTTCGCCCAGCGGAATGGGTACCATCGCCGGGGAGTCGATCAGCGCTCACCTGGAGTTCGAAGCCGGCGTGACAGGCACGCTGCTGCAGCACCGGATGCCCGTCGTCGACGCAACGGGGCACGCTATCGAGATATTGGGCACCGACGGCCGCATCATCCTGAATGCGTCGCGCGGCGCCTGGCTGTCGGACGGCGCCTGGTTCCTGCCCGGCGGGGAGCACGGCTCCTGGCAGGCCCTCGATGCCGAGGTCCCGGCGGACTTCGACCCGGATGGAGACGCGAACCTCGACGACTACTGGTATGTCGACGAGTACGTCAGGGCTCTCGACGAGGGACGCGCCCATGAGTCCAGCGGCGACGAGGCGGGGCACGTCATGGAGATCATGATGGGCATTTTCGAGTCGGCGGCCTACGGGCGGGCCGTAGACCTGCCCCAGGCCGGCCGAGACCACCCGCTCATTCGTTGGCGGCGGGAGAACGACCTGGGGGACCCGGAGCCGATGCCGCGCGCGTACTACGAGTGGCTCGAGGCGGAAGACCGCAGGTTGGGCCGGCTGTAGCCTTCGAGCGAGCTAGCGGGCCAGGCAGTTGCGCGAGACAGGGATGGCTCCCTTAAGGCCTGTCGCGGAAGCTAGTCCGGGTCCGCCGCCAGCCGTATCTGTAGCTGCCGGGTGCGGGCGGCGTAGCGGGCCAGCTCTGCCTGGCGTTCGGCGCGCGTCGTCTCCAGCTCCCGCTTCGCCTTGCGGACGTTCCTGATCTCGCTCACGATGGCCCAGGCCGCGAATACCGGGCCCAGGACGATACCGACGATGGTGAATGCGCCCAGTGCGAACCTCAGCCCGGTGGAGGCCGCTATCGAGCCGCCCGTGCCTCCGAATGCCGCCAGCCTTGGCAGGAACGTCAACAGCCTCATAAGTATGGGGCGCAGGATGTTCATGATCGGCGCGCCGAAAGTCCTCCACACGGCGCCGGCGGCGAAGCTTCCCGCGTGGCGGCCTATGATGCCGAGCCTGGAGTGCGGGGAGCCGTCCGCCACTGTACGCGTACGCCGCCGTAGCAACCTGCGCCAGCGCGGCTCCGGCGATTCGGATACTTCTGCCTGCTCGGGTTGCTGGAGGACATCGGGAAGCTCCGGTTCCGGCAGGTCCAGCCGACGGCAGAGGTCCACCTGCCTTTCGTAGTGCTGCCGGATTTCCTGGCGGTGACGCGACTCGATCTCTTCGAGCTCGTCACGGAGCTCGTTGAGCCGGGCGTGGCTCTTCAGCTTGGCCACGGTCTGTGCGACCGCCGACCCGCCCGCCACGGCCAAAGGCACCAGTATCAGTGGTAGAGGCATCTGCTGTTGATTGCGCCGGCTGCTCGGCAGGCGGGACGTGAAACACCCGCCCGCCTGGATTCATGCTCCATCCATTCTAGCAAGTGAAGGTAAGGTGTAAACCCGCGGGCGCGGGGCGCAGGGACGAATTGGCGCTCCCGGCCTGCCGGTGAATTGGGGCAGGCGGGAGCGCCATCCGCTATATGTTGTAGGCCGCCCTGGTTGCGGGCGGGCGTCCGGTGGCTACTCGGTTGGCCAGCCGTCCGGAATCTCGTTGGCTGACAGCGCTGCCGAAATCGCACCGGCGGCGTCCGAGGTAACCCAGGCGCTCCATTCGTTCGAGTTGCCGCTCAGCCACCACAGCGCCGCGTCGTTGGCGGTGGCTCCCTCGTTTTCGCTCATCCACTTGGCTACCGTCTTGTACTTCTCGATGTCGAACTCCCAGTTGCGGAGCATCGAGACGACGTCCGGCGCGCGGGTCAACAGGTCGGGATGGACGGCGATCAGAATGGTGGCGTCCTCGTAGGCGCATGCCTTCGTGGTGAACCAGCACTCGTCGCTGTACGCCGGCTCTTCGAGCCTGACCAGGTCGAGAAGCAGGGGCGGGTCGTTGGTGCCCCACTGGTATCCCAGCCACGGCTCGTTCCTCTCATAGGCGCCGTAGAGGTCAGCGTTGCCTGCCGCCCCGTCGCCGGGGTTGACGATGTGGACGTGGTCCGCAAGGCCATAGCCCTCGATCTGCTTGGCATTGACCTCTTCGCAGGCCCAGCCGATCACGCAGGACACGAGGCGCGCCTTGCCGCCCGTCTCCGCGGTCGCGAACAGCGCCTTGAACTTGTCGTCCTTCAGATCGTCCACGCTGTCGAGGTCAGGGTGCTCCGCCTGCAGGTAGGCGGGAATCACGAACGATGACTGCCAGTCCTTGCCGAGGCTCTCGCCGACCGAGACGACCTCGCCGCCGGCCTGGGCTTCCATCCAGGCTTCGTCCTGGTTGGGCAGCCATATCTCCATGGTCACGTGCGAGTCGCCGTTGCGCAGGCCGTTGAACAGCGGCAGCGTGGCCCCAAAGACCACGTCGGTCGGGTAGCCGTAGCCCTTTTCGACTATGTACTGGGCGATGCGGTCCTGGACCTGCGCGCTCGTCCAGTTCAGGTCGCTGAAGACGATGGTCTCCTTGGGCCCTTCAGCCGGCGCTACCTCGACTTCCTTCACGACCTCGACTTCCTTCACGACTTCGACTTCCTTCACGACCTCGACTTCCTTCACGACCTCAACGATCTTCTCTTCTACGACGACTTCCGGCTCGGAGGAGCATGCGATGGTCGCGACGGCGATCGTCGCGAGCAACGTTGCCAACAGTGTCAGTATCTTCAGGTTCATTTCTTGGTTCCTTTCTCTTGGTCGCTTGTATCGGTTGGGGTCTCGACGTTGCGGGTCCTCTTCCGGCATGACCACGGCGTCGGGCCCATCGAGTATGGTCATCGCGTCTCCACCTCGCTCAAGGTGGGCGACGGTTGTGTTGCGGCCCTGGCGGGGCTAAAGTCCGCCCGCCTGGGTGGCCCTTGCATCTCATTCGACGTGCAGACACTGTGTCGGCGAGTGCCGGTGTGCCGGCAAACCGAAATGGGATGGCTTGGCTGTTACTTGTGACTCATCGGAAGTCCTCCTTTCATTGTTTCAGCCCCCGGCCCAAAGGGCGGGATGTGCGGCCCGCGGCGCCGCTCGATGAGTGTTCGAGGAGACTAACCCACGCTGCGGGTGTCCTCTTGTCGGCGCGCAACCGACTGGGTGAGCCGGTCGATGATGATGGCGAGGAAGACGATTGAGACCCCGGCGATCGCCCCGTTGCCGGGCTGGTTCTTCTGCAGGGCGCGAAGGACGTTGTCCCCCAGGCCGCCGGCGGCGACCATGGAGGCGATGGTGACCATCGCCAGGGCCATCATCGTGGTCTGGTTGATGCCGGCCATGATCGTGGGCATCGCCATGGGAATCTGGACCTTCGTGAGCAGTTGATACGGAGAGGAGCCGAACGAGCGGGCCGCCTCGACCACCTCGGGGGATACCTGCCGGATTCCGAGGTTGGTCAGCCGGATCACGGGGGGTACCGCGTAGATGATGGTGGCGAAGACTCCCGCCGGCGCTCCCAGCCCGAAGAACAGGACGCCGGGAAGCAGGTAAACGAAGCTCGGCATGGTCTGCATCGCGTCCAGCACCGGACGTATTATGTTGTCGACCAGCCGGTTGCGGGACGCGATCACCCCGAGCGGCAGCCCGATGGCCACGGATATGGCCACGGAAACCACCATCAGGGCGATGGTGTCGATGGTGTTTTCCCACAGCCCCATGAACCCGAAGTACAGCATCGCCCCGGTCGTAAAGGCCATCAACAGCCAGCGCCCCACGGCGTACGAGAGCAGGGCGAGTCCGACAATGAGGACGGGCCATGGAATCCACTTGAGCGCGTCTTCGATTGCTATGAGCGAGTACGTAACCGCGGAGCTGATTCCACCGAACATCCAGTCGGCCTCGCGGGTAAGCCACTTCACCCTGTCGTCGATCCAGGTCCCGGTGACCTGCCTGACCGATTCCTTGAGGACAATCGTGGCGCCGCCGTCGGTCGGGACTTCCTTCGACGACACCGTGGTGGGGAATTCCATCTCCGAACCCCAGGCCAGGAGGCAGACAAGCAGCACGACGACGACCGCCGCCAGGCCTATGGCCCATCGGTACAGGGTCGGTAGAGCGTTTATCCGCGCGCGCAGCGACGAGAGTCCGGCGCCGGATCGAATGTCCCGTGCCTGGGCAATCACAAGGGCCTCCTAGTCGCTCGACATGCCCGACAGAAGGGCTCCCCTGCGAATCTCACCCAACAGCTTCCCACCGTCGTCTACTACGGCAATCGGATGAGCGGACTGTGCGGCGATAGGGATGATCTCTTCGATATAGGTCTCCGGGCCCGCGGTCAAGGCGGGGTCGACCTCTGCTCCCTCGAGCGACGCTGTGCGCTCGCCCGCCAGGACCTTCGCCCTCTCCTCGGTCAGAATCCCTCGCAGGGTGAAGTCCCGCGCTATCAGGAACATCGCGCTCCGGCTGTGGCTGTCCATGGTCCGCAGCGCCGCGCGAGGACCCTGCCACTCGTACACCACCGAGTCGGGTTCTCGCATGATGGCCCTGGCCTGGATGACCTTACCCCTGGAGACGTCGCGCACGAACTCGGTCACGTACTCATCGGTGGGCAGGGTGACGATCTCTTCGGGCGAGCCCTCCTGGATGATCTCCCCGTCCCGCATTATGGCGATGCGGTCTCCCAGCTTGAGGGCCTCGTTCAGATCGTGCGTGATGAACACGATGGTCTTATGAAGCTCCGCCTGAAGGGAGACCAGCTCGTCCTGCATTTCTCTTCGGATGAGCGGGTCTAGGCCGCTGAACGGCTCGTCCATCAGCAGGACTTCGGGATTGACGGCCAAGGCCCGGGCGAGCCCTACCCGCTGCTGCATCCCCCCGCTCATTTCGCTTGAGTAGTAGTCCTCCCATCCCTTGAGGCCCACGGTCTCGATGGCAGTTGACGCGGCTTCGTACCTTGCATTCCTGTCCATGCCGCGGATCTCCAGCCCGTATGCCACGTTGTCGAGCACCCGGCGGTGGGGGAGCAGCGCATAGTGCTGGAAGACCATGGCCACCTTGCTGCGCCGGAACTGCATGAGATCGTCGGGCGAGTAGTCGAGGATGTCTTCGCCGTCGAAGAGCACCTGCCCCTTGGTGGCCTCGATCAGCCTGATGAGGCAGCGCACGAGCGTCGACTTTCCACTGCCGGATAGCCCCATGACTACGAAGATCTCTCCGCGCCTCACCTTGAACGATATGTTGCGGAGCGCGATGAGGAGCCCGAGCTCCTCCTGAACTTCCGCCCTGCTCTTCGAGGTCAGGCTGGGGTCCAGGGCTCTCTCCGGCGTGGAGCCAAACACCTTCCAGAGGTCCGTGACCTCTATGTGAGGTTCGCCTTCTTCGATAAGGACACCTTTGGGCCGACAGGTTTGAGACTACCCCACTACCCTACATGAGGACTCGGTGAGGGTCAAATCTGGCGCCGGTTCCCTCGTCCTCGACAAGGGGCGCCAACACTCGTACCCGGAGCGCGAAATCAAGCCGGCCTGCTCCTCTCTGTGCTCCGAGGCCTGCTAAGATCATGGCGCTCGCAGACAGAGCACACGGAGAGAATTCATGCTACAGCCAATGCAGGTCCCGGGCTGGGTCGCGTTTCCAGAGGACGACTGGGAGGAGATCTCCCCCGAGGAGGCCGGTCTGGACCCGGACGGCTTCCGCGCCTTCCTGGATGGGCTGGACGTCCGCGAAGCCGCGTTCGGCGGAGAGGACCACAGCGACGGCAGGTGGGGCGCGGTCCTGACCCGCGGCGGATATCTGGTCAAGTCTTGGGGCGACCGGCACTACCGCGCACAGACGGCCTCCGTCGGCAAGGCGTTCGCGTGGGCGGCCTTCGGCTTCGCTGTGGAGGACGGCCTCGTCGACCCGGACGCTCCCATACAGGAGACCTGGACGGGCGAGGGCGAGCTGTCCCACCCGCACAAGCTGATGTACGCCGGCCACCACCGGACGTTGACCTGGCGGCACCTGCTCGGCTCACGCGAGAGGACCGAGCACTACGGGGGCTTCGCCATAGAGCTTGGCATACGGTGGAGCGAGAGGCGGCACGGACTGGAGGATGCCGACGCAATGCCCGGTGTCCCCGAATGGGCCAACTGGACGGGCGACCCCTTCTACGACTGCTACTCCCACGTCGAGCCGGGCACCCAGGCCATCTACAGCAGCGCGGGCTACTGGCGGCTAGGGCAGGCGCTGACGGCCCTCTGGGGCCGCGATCTGAAGGACGTGCTCGACGAGCGCCTCTTCGGCAGGATCGGCGTCCCGGCCGACCGCTGGGACTGGCCCGCGGGCGGCTGGATCAAGGACCAGAAGTACCTCTACCCCACGATACCGGACGCATACACCTACCTGGACCCTCCGTACGAGATTGGCGGCCAGGCAGTCCGCAGCGCGCCGGGCTGGGTCATCATGAGCGCCTCCGACCTGGCCCGCTTCGGACACCTCGTTGCCACGGGCGGTATCTGGAAGGGCGAGCGTGTCCTGGGGACCGAGTGGGTGCGCGGCCACAGCGGCGGCAACAAGAGCGGCACGAGCGGCGAGGGCAGCCACTATACTGCCATGGGGGTCGTCACAACACTCGGCCTCGACCACGCCCACGCGACGGAGACCAAGAGCTTCATCCCAGAGCGCCTCTTCACAGGGCCGCCGCGTCCGTAGACAGGGCTGTTGCTGACTCCGTGGGAGTGGTTTGACACACTATATCGCTAAGCGATATAGTGTCATGAGACTCAGCTACAATCGTAGTCTTATCCATCCCAAGACTCAGGCAAATTGACCATTGACCAAGACGTGGACCGAAACTCTACGCGGTGCTTGGGCGCTCGCCGTCTTCGCCTACCGCACCTTCATTGCGCCGTGGCCTCCGTTCGCCATCTTCATGACGGCCTCTGCCCTCGTCGCGGTAGTAACGCCCACGGTGATCGTGCGGGCGACCAGCGAGCTGATCGACGCGATTACCACGTCCGTAGGTCCAGGCCCCGATGAAGCGCCGTTGGCCGAGCTGCTGGGGCCGGTGCTTCCCTGGCTGGGTCTGCTGCTTGCGGCCCGCGCCGCCGAGGGTTTGCTCCAGCTAGACCCTCTCCACCGATTCCTCGGACAGAAGCTCGGACTGAGGAGCATGCCAAGGCTCGAGGATACCCTGTACGAGAAGGCCACGAGCCTCAGGCTGGAGTGGTTCGAGTATCCGCGCTACTACGACGGCCTGCAGCGCGTCATGGAACCCAGAGGGCCGATGAACGAAATGGAGCAGAGCTGGCAGCTTCTCCAGGTACAGAACGTGCTGGTGACCGTGTTCCAGGCGGCGGGCATACTTGTCGCCCTCGCGGCCGTCCACTGGGGCTTGCCATTGGCCATGCTGACGGTCAGCGGGCTCCTGCTCCTGTCTCACGGGATACAGGTCAAGCGGTACGTCAGCGTGAGCCGGTCGCAAACGATGGCGCGCAGGCGACAGGAGTACTGGCGCAGGCTATTGACGGAACGCACTCCCGCGCCGGAAGTGCGTCTGTTCGGCCTGGCCGACCACATAAGGCGATCGTGGCGCAGCACGACGGACGCGATGCTGAGGGAGCAGACTGCCCTGCGTGTGAAGAACCTGTCGCTCATCGTTCCGTCCTCGCTGGCAACCGTAGCACTGTTCGGGATCGTGCTGTTCTCGCTGGTCTGGGCGGCGAACGCGGGAGCCGTAACGGCAGGCGCGGTCGTCGCATATGTATACATCACCTGGACGTACATAGGCAGGGTCTCGGACCTCCACTGGCGAATCCGCTCGCTCCAGGAGTTCGCGGTCAAACTGGCGTACCTTCCGGAGTTCCTGGCGCTGGGAGAGACCGATCGACAGGGAGGCGCGCCGGCGCCGGCGGGGATCCGCGAGGGAGTCGAGCTGCGCGACGTCTCCTTCACTTACCCCGGCGGGACCGCACCGGTGCTGTCGTCCATAGACCTGGCGATTCGTCCCGGCGAGACGGTGGCGCTCGTAGGTGAGAACGGCGCGGGCAAGACGACGCTCACCAAGGTCCTGCTGGGGCTGTACCAGCCGACCGCCGGAGTCGTGACCGTGGACGGCGTCGACCTTCGGGAGATCGACCTCGAGTCGTGGAGGGACAGGTCCGGGGCAGTCTTCCAGGACTACATGACCTATGCGTTCACCGTACGAGAGAACATCGGGATGGGCCGCGTCGGCGAGCTGGCCAACACGGAGGCGATACGGGGTGCGGCGGAGCGGAGCGGTGCCCACGACGCCATCGAGGCCCTGCCCAACGGCTACGAGACGCTCCTGGGCAGGGAGTTCGAGGACGGCCGGGACCTGTCCAAGGGGCAGTGGCAGTCACTCGCCATAGCGCGCCTCTACCTGAGGGACGCCGAGCTTCTCGTGCTGGACGAGCCCACCTCCGCGCTCGACGCACTGGCCGAGGTGGAGGTCTACCGTCAGTTCCTCGATCTCTCGAGCGACAAGGCAGTCCTGCTCATATCCCACCGGCTGGGCTCGGCGCGCCTGGCCGACAGGGTCGTGTTCCTGAGCGACGGGGAGATCGTAGAGCAGGGTACGCATGACGAGCTTGTCGATGCAGGCGGCGCTTATTCCGAGCTCTTCGCGATGCAGGCGGAGTGGTACAGATGACCAACACTCCGTCCGGCGCGTCCGGCACGGCCATGGACTCGATCGGGGCCCGGTGGAAGTACCTGCCGAAGCTCATCGGCCTCCTCTGGAGAGTCGCGCCCTCCGACGTGGTCCTGATCGGCGTACCGTCTTTGGTGTCGGGCCTGATTCCGCTGGCGGCCGTGCTCATACTGCGCGGGCTGGTAGACAGTACCGTCGATCTCATGACTGGCGAAGGCGAGCTGGGCACCGCGCTGACGTGGGCGGGGGCCCTCCTGGTCATCTACCTGGTTGAGAACGTACTCGGCGAGGTGCGTGACTGGCTGTCCAGAGAAATACGCGATCGAATCGCAGCCCGGGTCGAAGAGCGTCTCCTGGACCGTGCGGGTTCTCTCTCCCTGGCTGCGTTCGAGCGTCCAGACCTGTACGATCAACTGCACCGGGCTCGTCAGGCCCTGGACAGCCGGTTAGACTCCACCCTCCATGCGCTCTTCAGGTCTCCCTCGCTGCTGGTGACCGGGTTTGGTGTGCTCCTGTTCCTCGCCACCGCACACCCGGTCCTCCCACTGGTGCTCCTTGCGGGACTCCTCCCGTTCCACTACGTGACGCTGGCTCTGTTCAGGAAGGTGTGGATACTGACGCGCGCGCAGACCCAGTCGGAGCGGGTGCTGGCCTACCTGAGCGACCTGATGACCAAGAGAGAGGCGGCCGCTGAGATCCGTCTGTTCGGGCTGGGCGACTACCTTCGGAACAGGCGGCAGGAGCTCTCGACCCGCCTGCGCTTGGAACGCTACGAGCTGTCCCGGGAGCATGCCGGGCGGGGCTCTCTGATGAACGTGACCGACCAGGTCGCCTACGGCGCGGTGATAGGCGGCGTGTGCCTGATGATCCTGAGGGGCAGCCTCACGGTGGGCAGCTTCGCGGCCTACCTGTCGGCGGCGGAGAGGTTCCGCCAGACCATGTCACTGTTCGGCTTCTACCTGATGACCCTCGATGCCGACTTCAGATACCTGGCCGACCTCATCGACTACCTGGAGATCGATGACCCGGACCTGCTCGACGCTGCCCCTCAGCCCGCCGCGTTGCAGGGTAGTGCAGGGGAGGCTCCGGCGCGGCTTCCTGTGACGCCTCATGGCACGCCTGACATCAGCTTCTCCGGGCTGTCGTTCGCCTATCCTGGAACCGACGTGATGGTCCTCGATGGGCTGGACCTGGCCATCGCGCCCGGCGAGCGTGTCGCGCTAGTGGGAAGGAACGGAGCGGGCAAGACCACCCTGGCGCGGCTGCTGCTAGGCCTGTACCGTCCGTCATCCGGGAGTGTAAGGGTCGGAGGCGTAGACTTGCGGGACATCGACCCGTCCGAGTGGCGCAGCCGCGTCGCCGCAGTCTTCCAGGACTACTTCCGTTTCGAGCTGACCGCGACGGAGAACATCGGGTTTGGCGATCTGCCGCGCATGGAGGAGCGTCCGGCGATCGAGTCGGCCGCCGTGAAGGGCGGCGCCGACGGGTTCGTGAGAGAGCTGCCGAGCGGCTACGAGACCATGCTGGGGAGGTCGTTCGACGAGGCTGGGCAGGACATCTCCGCCGGCCAGTGGCAGAGGCTGGCGAGCGCCCGTGCCTACCTTCGCGAAGCTGCCGTGCTGGTGCTGGACGAGCCCACGGCGGCCCTCGACGCGAAGGCCGAGGTGGAGGTGTACAGGAGATTCAGGGATATGTCGCAGGGCAAGTCGGTCCTGCTGATCTCCCATCGGCTGGGTTCGGCCCGTCTCGCCGACCGCATCGTCTTCCTGGAGGACGGCCGCATCGTCGAGCAGGGCACCCACGACGAGCTCATGGCCCTGGACGGCGCCTACGCCAGGCTCTACTCCATCCAAGCCGACTGGTACCGCTGATAGGCAGTATGCGGGCACGGGCGCAAAGCTATCGGATGAGTCGCGAGAGACCATTGCGCCATTGAGGTTGCTGGCTCTGCCGCGATAGAATCCGGTGCCCGTGGAGGTGAAGCCGTGAGCGCTACTGGACAGCCGGTGAACATCCGCCTGGACGTCAAGATCCCCATGAGGGACGGCGTCCTGCTCTCTGCCGATATCTATACGCCGCCCGGCGACGGCCCGTTTCCGGTGCTCCTCGTCAGGACCATATACGACAAGCAGCAGGAGCGGTACGTCGAGTGGACCGAGCGCTTCGTCGAGGCCGGTTACGCCTGCGTCATGCAGGACTGCCGCGGCCGCAACGACTCCGACGGCGCGTGGGAGCCCTACATACACGAGGCGGACGACGGGCACGACACCATCGAGTGGATAGGCGAGCAGCCGTGGTGCGACGGCAACGTCGGAATGTACGGCATCTCCTACGTCGGCTTCACCCAGCACCAGCCTGCGAGGCGGCGCAGCAAGTACCTCAAGGCCATCACGCCCATCGCGTCGCAGCAGGACAACTTCGGCCACCAGCGCGTCGACGGCGTGCTGCAGCAGCACGTGGCCCAGTTCTTCATCAACATGGCCGGCCGGACTAACAAGCGGTCGTCCACCGCCCTGATGAACTGGGACGACATCTACAGCCGCCTCCCGCTTGTGTCGGCGGTGGACGACATCGTCGACCTGGAGTTCTACCGTGAGGTCGTCCGCCACCACACCTTCGACGATTTCTGGAAGTCCTACTCCATGCGGGACAAGTACGGCGAGGTCGCCGTGCCCGCCTACCTGATCAGCGGCTGGTATGACAACCTCGTGCACGAGACGTGCAGGCTCTTCCAGGGCTGGACGGCTGGCGCCAGGACCGAGGAGGCCCGGGGTCTTACGAAGCTGCTGATCGGGCCGTGGAGCCACCGGAACATCGGCTCGAGCGAACGCTTCGGCAGCATCGACTTCGGAGGCAACGCCTTCGTCGACATAGTCGCCGAGCAGGTCAGGTGGAACGACAGGAGGCTCAGGGGAATCGACAACGGCATCGATGACGAGCCCAGGGTCAGGGTGTTCGTCATGGGCGCAAACCGGTGGCGCACCGGCGACACGTGGCCCCTGGAGGGCGTCGAGTACCGCGATTTCTACCTGAGGTCGGAGCGCGGCGCCAACTCGATCCACGGCGACGGGAGACTTAGCGACGACACGCCCGGCGACGAGCCGCCCGACCGGTTCACGTACGACCCCAACGACCCGGTGCCCACTATCGGCGGCCAGTTCATGATGATTGAGATGGGAGGGCCGGCCGACCGGCGCCCAGCACAGCGTCGGGATGACGTGTTGGTCTACGACTACGGGCCGCTGGAGGAGGACCTGGAGGTGGTCGGGCCCGTCTCCCTGGTCCTGCACATCTCGTCGAGCGCGCCGGACACCGATTTCACCGGCACGCTGTCGGACGTGTATCCCGACGGCAAGGCTGTGATGCTGACGGAGGGCATCGCACGGGCACGGTTCAGGGAGTCGATCGAGGATCCGGTGCTGATGGAGCCGGGCCGGGTCTACGAGATTACGGTGGACATGTGGGAGACGGGCAATCTGTTCAAGGCGGGCCACACGATCCGCCTGGAGGTTTCGAGCAGCAACTTCCCGCGCTACGAGCGCAACCAGAACACCGGCTCACAGCCGGGACTCGACGCGGATGTGGAAGTCGCCCGGCAGTCCATATACCACGACGCGGGCCGGGCGTCGCGCCTGGTCCTGCCCGTCATTCCGCAGGGCTGACTCGAAGGCCGGAGACGGTCTGCCGGGATGCCCCAGCCGGGGCAGTCCCGGGCTGTGCGCTACCGGTTCCTACGTCGGCGGATGCGTCGAAGGCTCCTGGCCTTGTCGAGGCGAGCCTGCTCGCCCTTGGACCGGAAGAACCGGCGGTTCCTGAGCTCCCTCAGCACTCCAGACCGCTGCATCGACGACTGGAACCTCTTGAGGAGCTGCTCCCCGCCCTCACCTTCGCGCAGTGTGACGAACGCCAAATCTCAACCCTCCGAAGACTGTTGCCATCAAGTATAGCCCGTCCCTTGGGCCCTGCGCCAGTATCTGTACCCGCTCAGTTCTCTGTACTCGGACGGCCATAGCCGACAACAAGGGGCTTGTGTGTCCTTCTCCCGGGGATCATGCGTGTACATACCTCACGTCTAGTCCATAGTTGGCTCGTGTGATGAACGTACCTTCATTCGATCCGCCTGAGAACCCTGTCTTGGAAACAGCACGGATGCTCCGGTTGACAACGAGAGGTGTAGAAGTTATGAAAGAGGCGTCCTGTATATATGTATATAAACACACTACTCGACATCTGGTGGAAATGGGTGTCGGGAGGCACGGCCGGAAGCAAACGGGCGGCGGGACACCGGACTGTGTTCGACTCGCCCATACAGGCGCCCCTCATTCTGGGGCTGGCCACCTCGCTGTCTCTCCTGGTGGCGGCCTGTGCCACTGCTTGGGCGGGGCGCTGTGGGTCCCAGGCGCACGCCGGACCTACTGCGCCGGAGCGTCCAGTCATCACGGGCTTCGCGGAGGACACTGGGATTCAGGGTGATCGAATCACCAGCGACAATACGCCAACCCTGACGGGCAGGGCGGTGCGCAACCTGAAGGTTCGGGTCCACAGGGGCAACAGCGTGCTGGGGGAGACGAACTCGGGTGAGGATGGGTCGTGGGAGCTTGTTATCGAGCACTCTCTGCCTGATGGAACGCACAGCTTGACCGCAACCGCTGTCGACGACGAGGAAAACGTCAGCGACCCCTCCGAGCCCCTTGCCCTGACCATCGACACCGTTGCCCCTGGTAGGCCGGTGATAATCCGGTTCGATGACGACACCGGGCTGCAGAATGACAACACCACAAACGACACAACGCTGACGATCACCGGCAACGCGG
This sequence comes from Dehalococcoidia bacterium, assembly GCA_965116315.1. Taxonomy (GTDB): domain Bacteria; phylum Chloroflexota; class Dehalococcoidia; order Lucifugimonadales; family CAJWER01. The sequence continues at coordinate 1,162,342 of OZ220672.1, read as the reverse complement.
AGGCCCGGAGTGTAGTCGAGGTCTTCGGTGACGGAGAGAGTCTCGGTCCAGCCAATGCCGACGAGATGGGAGAGTGGAGCTTTGTTACCGCGGAGCTCGAAGACGGGAGCTACCGGATAACGGCACGGGCCGAGGATGCGGCGGGCAACCTCAGTCGAGTTTCGGAGTCTCTCCTCGCGATAGTCGATACCGAGCCGCCTCCTCCGCCCGTCATCACCCGCTTCGAGGACGATCGCGGGCCTCAGACGCATCCGGCGACGGAGGATACCACTCCGACGCTGAGGGGCACGACCATCTCGTATGCGGTCGTCACGTTCTTCGACGGAGGCACCGGCATAGGCTCCGTCGAGGCCGACCACAGGGGCGACTGGCGCTTCGACGTGCCCGAGCGGACGCTTGGGGTTCACGCGTTCACCGCCAGGGCCACTGACGACGCGGGCAACCAGGGCCCGGCGTCCGATGTCTTCCGGCTCGCCATAGGGCCAAATGCACCACCCTCGTTCGACGAGGGGGATACGGCAGAGCGCTCGGTCGCGGAGGATGCCACAGGGGGCGCGCTGGTTGGCTCACCTGTTTCGGCTTCCGATCCTGACCCTGGCGATATACTCAGGTACACCCTGGTAAGCGATGACGAGGGCCCGTTCTCGATAGACGCCGAAACGGGCCAGATCACCCTGTCCTCGCAGCCCGATCTCGACCGCATGTCGAGACCGAGCTACACCCTTGCGGTCACCGTCAGCGACTTTCTTTCGGCAACGGACTCCATCGCCGTGACGGTCAATGTCACGGCGGCTGAGCCTCCCGATCCGCCGCCCGCGCCCACAAGCGGGTTCTCCTTCGGCAGCGAGACCAACGACAGCCCTACTGGCAAGCTTACGCTTAGGTGGCAAGAGCCTGCCCTTCCCGATGGCAGCCCTTCAATCACGGGCTACGATGTCAGGTACAGGGAAGTGTCGACGCCGGCGCTGGAATGGACCGAACTCGAGGGCGTGGCAACTACCGCTAACCTTGAAGTCCCGGCAATCCTCGCTACGTCCATCACGGGCCTGAAATCGAACACATCCTACGAAGCCCAGGTGCGCTCGGTAAGTGGTCCCAGGACGAGCGCTTGGTCGCCGGGTATACCCTTAACGGCCGCCACGGCTAAGGCGCAGTTGACCGTAGCCCTGAGTAGAGGCTCATATGCCGTCGACGAAGGAGCAGCCACTGAAGCCGCCGTACTCGTTACGCCTACGGCGGACCGAAGCTTGAGTGTCAGCGTGACGGCGTCCGGCATCGGAGCCAGCCTTTCCGGACTCTCCTCGGAAGGAGTTCTCGACATTGCCCGCGGCCAGGACAAGGCGACGTTTACCATCTCAGGTATCGAGGATGCCGACTCGCACGATGCCTCAGCCGAGTTGACACTGGAGCTTGCTGGCACCGACATGACGGCGATTGGTGAGCCGTCGTCTGCGACCATCACGGTCAGGGACCTCGTCACCGTGCCGGGGTCTCCCAGGAACCTAGACGTGGGGGCGTCCGGCCCTGCCCGTATCGACATCACGTGGGATGCGCCCCAATCGGATGGAGGAGCGCCGGTTACCAGCTACCGTGTCGAGTGGTCTGACGATGGCAGATCGTGGCCAGAGAACAATCGGTTCGCGGTCGCATCGACCAGCTACAGCGATTCTTCGGTGGGACCTGCCTCCACACGGTACTATCGTGTGTTCGCGGCCAATCGACTCGGCGCAGGCCCCCCCACCCAGCCCGAGAGCGCGACCACCCTCAGACTAAACGTCGCTCCCACATTCGAGGAAGGCGATTCAGCCGAGCGCGAGGTCTCGGAAGGCTCCGCTGGAGGGTCGCTCGTCGGCCCGCCCGTTTCCGCGACTGATAACGACTTAGCCGATACGCTTCGCTATAGCATTCTAGCCACGGGCGACAATCCATTCCTCATCGACCCTGGGACCGGCCAGATTAGACTCTCATCTCGCCACGGTCTCGATCACGAGTCCATGCCGAAACATGACATTACGGTCGCGGTTGCGGACACACTTTCGGCGACTGACACCATAGCCATCACCATCTCGGTGTTGGACTTCGATGAGCCTCCACCGGCGCCTACTGGTGATTTTTCCTTCGGGGCCGATAGCAACGACAGCCCGGAAAGCAAGCTAGCCGTCCGATGGCCCAAGCCAGACGTGCCCATAGGTGTTCCCTCCATTACGGCGTACCAGGTGCGGTACAGGCCGAGAACGACTCCGGAGTCAGCTTGGATCGAGTTCGAACGCATCGAGAGTAGATTCGCTTCAGGAACAGCCGGACTCCTCAAGGCCACTATGGACGAGCTCGAATCAAACACTTCCTATGAGGCCCAGGTACGCTCTGTGAATCACGAAGGTAGGAGCGCTTGGGCTCCCGGGACACCTGTGCAGGCCACTACGGCGGCGGCATCTCTGGCAGTGGCCTTCAGTGCAGACTCGTACCGGGTTGGGGAGGGCGATTCAGTGACGATCACAGTCTTAGTCACACCCTCAGCGGACCGGGACGATGAAGTGGAGGTCACAGTTAGAGGCAATGGAGTCACAGTAACGGGGCTTCTTGCCAACGGCGTGCTGGCCATTCCCCGCGGGAGTGACCGGGTTACCTTCACTATAGCCGGCGTCGAAGATGATGACTCGGACGATGCCCAGGTCGAGATTGCGCTGAGGTCGACGAGCCGGAAAATTACCGTTGGCGAGCCTCGGACTGCTTCAGTAACCATCGTAGATGCGACATTGCCATCCACGGCGACCCCCACGCCGACGCCGACGGCCACACCTACGCCGACACCGACCGCTACTCCGACGCCGACGCCGACGGCCACACCGACACCGACGCCGACCGCGACCCCCACGCCGACGCCGACCGCGACCCCCACGCCGACGCCGACCGCTACCCCCACGTCGACGCCGACGGCCACACCTACGCCGACGCCGACCGCGACACCCACGCCGACGCCGACGGCCACACCTACGCCTACGCTGACGGCGACACCTACGCCGACGCCGACCGCGACACCCACACCTACGCCGACGCCGACTGCGACACCCACGCCGACCGCGACGGCCACACCGACACCTACTGCGACGCCGACGGCCACATCGACACCGACGCCGACCGCGACACCCACGCCGACAGCCACGCCGACGCCGACCGCGACACTCACGCCGACAGCCACTCCCACTCCTTCACCGACGCCAACTGCGACAGCCACACCGACCCCTACGGCGGGATCGACACCTCAGCCAACGGTTACGCCTACGTCGACCGCGGGAGGTGGCGAAATCGCGTTCCACCATGGGAGAGGGAATGGCACAGGGACTATGCCCATGAACGAACCGGTCGCGTTCTACCTCTACGAACCCGCCCTAAGCAAGCGGAGGTCCGGCGCGGCAATATGGACGGCCATCCCTGCTGATGTGCCTGCGAATGGGCGGTGGAGCCTGGCGACCGGCGATCCGCATCCATCGTCATTCACCATCTACGACGCCGGCGAATTCAGTAGTGACAACCCAGCAAACACGCCCCTGGCGTTGACCCCACCGCCGATGGCATGGGTCGACGGGGTCCGGCAACCGACGGGCGGTCTGGACCAAGACGACGGCAGCATCTTCCTGGTCTATGGTGTACGCGCAGGGAGCACGCTGCTGGTCACGTTCTCCTTCGACATCGTGGACACGTACACGACGGAGAGCCGTCGTGTGAAGGTGACCAGCACATCCGATGCGGATGGCGAGTGGGTCGCCTTCTCTGAGGTAGCCGGTACGGACGACGACGCCCCGCACGCAGCTTCAGGTCTGTTTCGAGGTGACGTCACTCCGAGCACGGACCGGTCTGCCGACGCCTCGGGGGACGCCAGAGTCTGGGTGAAGGAAGGCGACGAGCTCAAGATCGCCTATTTCGGAGAGCGTCGAGCCGAAGTCTACACAGACGTGGTCACTGTTGGGAGGCACGAGCCGACGCCGACGCCGACGCCAACACCGACGCCGACACCAACGCCAACACCAACGCCGACGCCGACTCCAACGCCAACACCAACGCCGATGCCAACACCGACGCCGACACCAACGCCGACGCCAACGCCAACGCCGACGCCAACGCCAACACCAACGCCAACGCCAACGCCGACGCCGACGCCGACACCAACGCCGATGGCCACGGCTACTCCATCGCCGACGGCTTCCCCCACGCGAGAGCCTGCCCCGCCCGTCGTGATTGTCTTCCCCACACTTACGCCCACAGCCGCGTCAACGAGACTGCCCACGCCGACATCGACCAGCACACCGACGTCCAGGCCAACAAGCACGCCCACACCGACGTGGACCAGCACACCGATAGCCAGGCCAACGAGCACGTCTGCACCGACGTGGACCAGCACACCGACGTCCAGGCCAACGAGCACGTCCGCACCGACGTGGACCAACACACCTACAGCCAGGCCAACGAGCACGCCCACACCGACGTGGACCAGCACACCGACGTCCAGGCCAACGAGCACGCCCACACCGACGTGGACCAGCACAGCCACAGCCAGGCCAACGAGCACGTCCGCACCGACGTGGACCAGCACACAGACAGCCAGGCCAACGAGCACGTCCGCACCGACGTGGACCAGCACACCGACACCGACGGCGACGAGTACACCCAGGCCAACGAGCACGCCCACGGCCGGTCCGACGAGCACGGCGACGGCGACCGGCACAGGCACGCTTGGGAGGACAATCACTCCGACACCTGCGGCCCTGCCAATGGTGGCGAGTACGCTTCCATCAACGGCGGCCGGCACACCAGTCTCTCCAGTGACCCCGATGGCACCGCCTCCTGCCTCTCCTATGGGTGTGTCGGAAGTTGATACGGGTGTTGGAGAGGTGAGCGGCAGCGGAGGAGCGTGGTACGAGAGTTGGACGCTCGCTGTGGGCGTGTTTGTAGCGGCATCCCTCGCCGTGTGGCTCCTGGCCAGGACCGGGAGGACTGACGGGCAGGCGAATCGTATGAGTCGTGAGTGTTAGCGGAGATGATTGGCCAGGATGGCAAAGGCGGCTTCCAACCAGGTCACCACACCAGGGCCGATGAACGGTGGCCTAGAGCCTGGCGGACGCGCGAATGTGCCGCGTCGAAGCGAGAGAGAGTTGCCCGAGGAGTTCACCCCTGGGCCGATGCCGGCGCTCGACAAACTGCGGGAAAGACGCCGATTCAGCCGCGGCACACTATTGCTCTCTGGGCTCCTTCTCCCTACAATGGATAGGCAGTCGGGGTGTGGCGCAGTCGGAAGCGCGCGTCGTTCGGGACGACGAGGTCGCTGGTTCAAGTCCAGTCACCCCGACCACCACTTTGAGAAGACCATCCCCTCCCGGCGTGCGGCCGGGACCCCAGTTTCCCGCCGCCATGCCACCCTCCGGGCGCCCGCCCAAGCCGAAAACGCCGCAGGGCGCTTCGCTGTTGGCATATAATGTGACCAGGGCCCTTCTACGCAGGAGCAGACAGGCGTGACAGGACATATGCAGCTCGGGGCGATCTTCCCTCAGACGGAGATCGGCTCCGACCCCTCGGCGGTCAGGGACTATGCACAGGCCGCCGAGTCCCTCGGGTACGACTACATACTCGCTTTCGACCACGTTCTCGGCGCGAATCCCGCGAGCCGTCCCGGCTGGCGCGGGGTGTACAGCCACGAGGACGCATTCCACGAGCCCTTCGTGCTGTTCGGCTACCTGGCGGCGGCGACGGAGCGCATCGGCCTGGCGACGGGCATTGTCATCCTGCCGCAGAGGCAGACTGTGCTGGCCGCGAAGCAGGCCGCGGAGGTGGACGTGCTGAGCGGTGGCCGCCTACGGCTGGGCATCGGCATAGGGTGGAACGAGGTGGAGTTCGAGGCGCTGGGCGAGGACTTCACCAACCGCGGAAGGCGCTCGGAGGAGCAGATCGAGCTGATGCGCGCGCTGTGGCGCAGCGAGCTGGTCACGTTCGAGGGGCGGTGGCACAGGGTCACCGACGCCGGGATCAACCCCATGCCGGTGCAGCGCCCGATCCCGGTCTGGTTCGGCGGCAGCGACGACCGCGTGCTGCGGCGGATAGCCCGGATCGGGGACGGGTGGATCTCGAACCTCCGCCAGCCCGACGACACGGCGCGGCGGATAGTCGAGGCGCTGCGGGGCTACGTGTCCGACGCGGGCAGGCCGGCGGACGAGGTCGGAATCGAGGGGTGGACGTCGATGCGAGGCGGGGACCCGGCAGGGTCGGTCCAGGCCTGGGCAGAGGTGGGCGCCACCCACATTTCGGTGAACACGATGCGGGCCGGGCTGAAGTCGCCCCAGGAGCACATCGACGCCATACGAAGATTCATGGACGAGGCCGGCGCGGTCCGAGGCGGGCATCGCACAACGAACGGAATGCAGGAGTCCTGATGGGTCTGAAACGGACGCCGCTTTACGATCTCCACGTATCCCTGGGAGGGCGCATGGTGCCCTTCGCGGGCTGGGACATGCCGGTGCAGTACACCAGCATCCTGGAAGAGGCCCGCGCCGTCAGGTCCGGGGCCGGCATATTCGACGTCTCGCACATGGGGCGGATGCTTATACGCGGGCCGGATGCCTGCGCCCTCCTGGACAGGGTGCTCAGCCCCGACATTCCGCAGATCAGGATCAGGCGGGCGAGGTACGGGCTGATATGCAACGAAGAGGGCGGCATCATCGACGACACCATCGTCTACCGCCTCGGCAGGGAGCGGTACATGCTCGTTCCCAACGCTTCCAATGCCGACACCGTGGCTGACTGGGTCGAGCAGTGGCGGAGGCCGAGCGACGACGTCGAAATCTCGATCGTCACGGAGGACCTGGCAATGATCGCCCACCAGGGCCCCGCGGCGCAGATGATGCTGATGACGCTGACCGACCACGACGTCTCGACCCTCAGGCTGTTCCGGACGGTCGAGACCGAGGTAGCCGGCGCCAGCGCCATTGTGGCCCGGACCGGCTACACGGGCGAGGACGGCTTCGAGATCATGGTGCCGTCGTCCGAAGCCGGAACTCTGTGGCAGGCCCTGTGCGATGCGGGAGCCACGCCATGCGGGCTGGGCTCGCGGGACGTGCTGCGGCTGGAGGCCGGGCTCCCGCTTCACGGGAACGACATCGACGTCACCGTCAACCCCTTCGAGGCCGGGCTGGACAGGTTCGTCCAGCTTGACCGCGAGGAGTACGTTCCCAGGGACGCCCTGGTACGCATCCGCGATGAAGGCCCCGCGCGAAGACTGATCGGGTTCAGGATGGTGGGACGGGGAATCGCCAGGACCGGCCACGAGCTCTATTCCGGGGGGGAGAGGGTCGGTCACGTTACCAGCGGGAGCTTCTCTCCCACGCTTGACATGGCTATAGGCATGGGCTATGTTCGGGAAGATTTTTCGGACTTTGGCGCCCCCCTGCAAGTAGACATCCGCGGCCGTATGGTGGATGCTGAAGTGGAGATGCTCCCCTTCTACGCCGAGCGGCAGGTACCCATCCTGGCGCCGGTGGGCTGAACAAACTTGCCGAGGGAGCCGAGTCCGGATCTTCGCCCCATGGAGTAGGAACGCATGACGAGCCCCGCCGACCGGAGTTACATCAAAGACCACGACTGGGTCCAGGTTGGAGCCGACGGTCTCGCGACCTTCGGCATCACCGACTACGCCCAGGACAGCCTGGGCGACGTCGTCTTCGTAGAGCTTCCAGAACCGGGTTCGGAAGTGTCGCAGTCGGAGTCCTTCGGGGAGATCGAGTCGGTCAAGGCCGTTTCAGACCTGATCGCTCCTGTTAGCGGCACCATCGTCGAACGCAACGATGCCGTGATCGATGCCCCGGAACTGGTCAACGACTCGCCCTTCGACGAGGGCTGGCTTCTCAAGGTAGAGATGGCGGACCCCGCCGAGATCGATGACCTGATGTCCGCGGAGGAGTACGACTCGTTCCTGGCATCTGAGTCCTAGCAACCTCCTCCGATGGACGGAAACTCCTTCACCTCCCCATACACTCCCAATACCGACGACGACCGGCGGCAGATGCTGGACGCCATCGGCGTGGACTCTGTCGATGAGCTCTTCCTGGACATTCCCTCCGAGAACCGCAGCCCGGGCCTCGACCTGCCGCCTCCCGCCTCCGAGCTGGAGCTGCGCCGCGAGATCGAGGCCATGGCCGAGATGAACCTCACCCCGGGCAGGTACTCCTCTTTCCTGGGCGGGGGATCGTACCGCCACTTCGTGCCCGCCATCGTTCGCCAGATAGCGGGCCGCAGCGAGTTCATGACCTCGTACACCCCCTACCAGCCCGAGGTTGCCCAGGGCACCCTCCAGGCCCATTACGAGTTCCAGTCCATGGTCTGCCAGCTCACCGGCATGGAGGTCGCAAACGCCGGCATGTACGACGGGTCCACGTCCCTGGCCGAGGCCGTGCTAATGGCGACCAGGGTGACGCGGCGAGACCGCGTGGCCGTCCTCGGTACGGTCTCGCCTTACCTGCAGAGGGTCATCGAGGCGTACGTAGAGGCGCCCGGGCTCGAAATAGACATCGTGAGCCCCCGGGAGCTCGACCTGCGGGACGAGGTCGCGTGCCTCGTCGTTCAGCAGCCCAACTTCTTCGGTTACATAGAGGATATGTCGGCACTGTCCGAGGCGGCGCACTCGAAGGGCGCACTGCTCGTGGTGACCTGCGATCCGCTCTCGCTGGCGATGTTCAAGCCGCCGGCCGAGTTCGACGCCGACATAGTTGTGGCGGAAGGGCAGGCGCTGGGAGTGGCGCCGACCTACGGCGGGCCATACGTCGGTTTCTTTGCGTGCAAGCAGAAGTACATGCGTCAAATGCCCGGACGCATCGTCGGCAAGACGCGGGACACGACGGGAAGGACCGGCTACGTCCTCACGATGCAGACCCGCGAACAGCACATACGCCGGGAGACGGCGACCTCCAATATCTGCACGTCCGTCGGGCTGATCGCCCTGATGTCTACGGTGTACATGGCAGGGCAGGGCAAGCAGGGGCTTCGCCACGTCGCCGAGCTCTGCTACCACAAGGCCCACTACGCGGCGTCCCTCATAGGGGACATTCCGGGCTACTCCATCCCGTTCGAAGGCACGTTCTTCCGCGAGTTCGTGGTCGAGTGCCCGCAGCCGCCCGCCGAGATCAACGAACGGCTGGTCGAGCACGGCATCATCGGCGGCCTGGACGTCAGCGAGCAGGTGCCGAACGGCATGCTCCTGTGCTTCACGGAGGTCAACTCCCGTGACGAGATCGAAGGGCTCGCCAGTGCCCTCGCCGATGTCGGAGGCAGCGGTGAATAGCGAGGTCCTGGACGACGGCCGCCGCAGACTGCTCATGGACCGCAGCGTGCCTGGGCGCCTCGGAACTACGATGCCCCCGATCGACGTTCCGGCCCAGCAGATGCCCCCGGACGGCATGCTCCGGGGCGACCTCGAGATGCCGGAGGTGAGCGAAGGCGAGCTCGTCCGTTACTTCTCTCAGATCAGCCAGTTCAACTTCTCCATCGACCACAACTTCTACCCGCTTGGCAGCTGTACGATGAAGTACAACCCCAAGCTGAACGATGAGATGGCCGGGCTCCCCGGCATGGCCGAGATCCACCCCCACCAGCCCCCCGCAACAGTGCAGGGCGCGCTGAAGCTGATGTACGAGCTGCAGGAGCTCCTGGCCGAGATCACCGGCATGGCCGGCACGAGCCTGACCCCCATGGCGGGCGCGGAGGGTGAGCTTGCCGGTATGCTGATGATCAGGGCATACCACCTGGCGCGTGGCGACACGGCCCGCACCGCTGTCCTGATCCCCGACAGCGCCCACGGGACCAACCCCGCCTCCGCTGCAATGGCGGGCTTCGATGTGGTCACTATCCCCACGGACGGCAATGGCAACACCGACCTGGACGCCCTCAGAGCCGCCGCTGGCGAGGACATCGCCGGGCTCATGCTCACCCAGCCCAGCACCCTCGGTCTCTTCGACACCCACATCGCCGAAGTCATCAGCATCGTCCAGGATGCGGGCGGACTTCTCTACGGCGACGGCGCGAACCTGAACGCGCTTCTCGGTCGAGTCAAGCCCGGTGACCTGGGCTTCGACGTCGTTCACTCGAACCTGCACAAGACATTCACCCAGCCCCACGGGGGAGGCGGACCCGGCGCGGGCGCGGTCATGGTCAACGAGCGGCTGCTGCCGTTCCGCCCGGCGCCTGTCGTCGAGCGAAGGGTCGACGAGGATGGGAACGAGAGCTACGAGCTCGCCTCGCCGCCCCAGACCATCGGCAAGATGGGCGCGTTCCAGGGCAACTTCGGGGCTCTCGTGCGTGCCTACTCGTACATCAGGACCTTGGGGAAGGAGGGAGTCGCGGCCATCAGCGAGGACGCCGTAATCAATGCGAACTACGTGCTCAGCCAGCTCAGGGACTGCTACGACCTGCCGTACGACAGGACCTGCATGCACGAGGTCGTGTTCTCGGCTCGCAGCCTGAAGCGGGAGCACGGCGTGTCGGCCCTCGACGTTGCAAAGCGCCTCATCGACTACGGCATCCACCCCCCGACCATGTACTTCCCCCTCGTCGTCGAGGAAGCATTGATGATCGAGCCGACCGAGACCGAGTCGAAGGAGACGCTCGACCACTTCATCGAGGTGATGCGGACCATCGCGCAGGAGGCGAGGGAGAACCCCGAGCTGCTCCACGACGCGCCCCATGACACGCCGAACACCCGCCTCGACGAGGCGGGAGCCGCCCGCCGCCCCAACCTGCGGTGGCGCCCATCGGAATAGCCGCGCCTTCGGCTGAGAGTCGAGTGGACGTGAGCGCTTCGGGCAAGCCGAATTGGGCCAACCGCACGTTCTGGACGGGTGACAACCTCGACATCATGCGGGGCATGAACTCCGCCAGCGTCGACCTGATCTATCTCGACCCTCCCTTTAACTCCAGCAGGACCTACAGCGCACCGGCGGACTCTACGGCTGCTGGAGCGTCGTTCACCGATACCTGGACGACGGCCGACTTGGACCCGGTCTGGCGCGTTGAAGCCTCACACAGGGAGCCACCGCTCCGCGCCGTGTTCGACGCCGCGGCCCAGGCCCACGGTGAGCCGATGGAGTCGTATCTTGTCATGATGGCCGTCAGGCTGCTGGAGATGAGGAGGCTGCTGCGCGACACGGGGAGCATCTACCTCCACTGCGACCCCACTGCCAGTCACTACCTGAAGCTGGCAATGGACTGCGTGTTCGGCAAGGACCAGTACCGCAACGAGATAGTCTGGCACTACGGCAAGATGTCCAATCCCGGCAGGAACTTCCCGCGGAACCACGACACCATCCTGCGCTACACCAGGACCGACGCCTACGTCTTTCGCACGGTGAAGGGCGCCGAGTCCGAGTACCGCACGCGCTACGCGAGGTACCTCACCGGGAACAGGGTGCTGTACGGCTCCGTGAAGGGGTCGAAGGACAAGCTGGTACTGCGAAGGGTGGAACGGCTCGCGGTAGAGCTTGGGCGCGACCTCGAGGACGGCGACGTGCTGTTCGACTTCGACCGGGAGTTCAAGGCCCAGTCCGACGTCATGTACGTGCCCATCATCAAGGGCAATTCGTCGGAGCGCATCGGGTATCCTACTCAGAAGCCGCTGGGGCTGCTCCGCAAGATCATAGAGTCGTCCACGAATGAGGGCGACATGGTGCTGGACCCATTCTCGGGAGGCGCGACGGCCTGCGCAGCGGCGGAACATCTTGGAAGGCAGTGGGCTGGCATAGACATTGCCCCGCTGGCCGCAAAGCTTGTGGAGCAGCGTCTTCGCTCCTATCTTGGACGGGGAGACCAGATTGCGCTGAGAACCGAGGTTCCCCAGAGGACGGATCGGGGAGATGGAGCAATAGCCGGACAGGCACGCTCGAATCACAACAGGGAGGATATGACATGACAGCAGTAGACGATGTACTCGCCCGCATGAGGGAACAGCGAAGGTCCGTACAGGAGAGGCTCCAGGACGTCACCGAGGAGCAGATGCTCGCGCCGACAACCTATGGAGAGCGCGATGTGAACGTGTGCTTCATGTTCTACAGGTTCATCGCTCACGAGGTGGAGCACACAGTCCAGCTCGCCAAGACGCTGCAGATGCTGGGGGCCGCCCAGGGCGAGGCGCAGCTCATCTTGAAGAGCCTGCAGGCCGCCAGGGGCGAGCTCGAGGGTATGATGGTGGGCCTGTCCGACGAGGACCTCGACCGGGAGCCGGCGGAGGGGGAGTGGTCGGCCCGCGAGGTGATAGACCATATCCTGCAGGTCGAGGAGGCCTACGCCCGCCGTATAGAGGAGGGCATCGCGTCCGCCGGCTAGCGCCGCGCGACCGTTCTGCTGGACGGCCCGGCCCTGTACCTGGGACCGTGCTTCCGCCTCGGCGTTGAGGGATGGGGTTTCCCCAGGCCGTAGCGACTTCTTCTCTCTCTCCTCCGGGTGAGGCGTGGAATGCCGCAATGCGCTCTCAATGCGCCTTGACCAAGTTGCCGCCAAGCCTCTAGCGTTTAACCTGGTTCAAGCTCAAGGAGCACTCGATGCGGTCTTTCGACTTCCCCCCTGCCAGCCGCCCCGTGGCCATGGGAGCCAACGGGATGGTCTCATCCGCCCATCCGCTCGCCTCGCTTGCCGGGCTGCGTGTGCTGCAGCGTGGAGGCAATGCTTTCGACGCCATTGTGGCGACCGCCTCGACCCTCAACGTGGTCGAGCCATACATGTCGGGTGTCGGGGGCATCGGCGTGGCTCTCGCCCACGTCGCCCGGGAGGGCAGGGTCCGCGCCATCGACTTCTCAGGCAGGGCGCCCCTCGCCGCCGAACCCGAGCGCTTCGAGGAGGAGTCCAAGGACGACGGCATCCTCGCCGCGATGGTGCCCGGGAACCTGTCGGGCTGGCTCACAATGCACGAGGCGTACGGGTCGCTCGACCGCGAGCCGCTCTTCGACCAGGCGATTGAATACGCTACGAACGGCTTTCCGGTGACCTATTTCAACAGCGAGGTCTTCGCCCTGTCGGCGGACATGATGCGCAGGTTCCCGTCCGCGGACATCATCCTGGGCAGCGACGACCGCCCTCCCAGGCCGGCCGACCGCCTGACCATGCCCCAACTTGCGGAGTCGCTCCGCACAATCGCGAGAGAGGGCCTGCCAGCGTTCTACGGGGGCGACCTCGGAAGGCGGATCGTGCGGGGCAACCGTGACCTGGGCGGAATCTACTCCGACGAGGACTTCGAAAGCTACTCCGCCCGGTGGCTCGACCCCATCAGCATCGACTACAAGGGCTACAGGGTCTACACGACGCCGCCGAACTGCAGCTCCTTCCAGGTACTGCAGACCCTCAAGACGCTGGAGGGTTTCGGCCCCGAGGGCCGCCGCTTCCAGGAGGCCGGTTCGCTGCACAGGTTCATCGAGTCGGCCAAGCTGGCCATCACCGACCGCGTCACCTGGGCTGGCGATCCTGACTACGTCACTGCGCCTCTTGCTGGTCTGCTCTCGGGCGGCTACGCCGCGAAGCAGCGGGACCGCATCGATCCCGACAGCGCGGCGATAGTCCCCGGCGAGCGCTACGCGACCGACCGGCCCATCGGCGCGCTGACCCCTGGCAGCCCGCACGAGTTCGACGGCGGGATGACGACCCACTTCGCCGTGGCGGACCGGGACGGCAACGTCGTATCGGTTACGCAGACCCTCGGAGGGGGATTCGGCTCCGGGGCTGCCGTTGGAGGCACCGGCGTATTCCTGAACAACATGGCCAGCTACTTCGAGCTGGAGGAGAGCAGCCCGAACCGCATAGGGCCGCGCAAGCGCGTCGACTTCGTGGTCGCGCCCACCCAGACGTTCCGCGACGGGAAGTTCTTCCTTAGCATGGGCACGCCCGGAAGCTGGGGCATTCTCCAGACCACACCCCAGTTCCTCACCAACGTCCTGGACCACGGGATGAATGTGCAGCAGGCGATAGATTCGCCTAGGTTCCGGGTGTCGACGGAGCGGAACGTCGACATGGAGGAGCGGTTCCCGCTCCACGTGCGTACGGCTCTTGAAGCGAAAGGGCACGCGGTCAACGTGCTTCCCGCCTGGTCGAGGACCGTCGGCGGCGCCCACGGGATCCAGTTCAACCAGCACTCAGGGACCTTCGAGGGCGGGGCCGACCCCAGGCGGGACGGCTACGCGCTCGGCTACTAGCGGCGGTCAGCAAATGAATCGCGTAATAGTCTTCGTATTCGACGGACTTCAGCTGTCCCAGGTCACGCCCGACCTGATGCCGAACCTGTCGGCCTTCGCGGCTTCAGGGGTGCGCTTCACGAACCACCACTCGGTTTTCCCCACGGTGACGAGGGTCAACGCTGCGAGCATCACGACCGGGTGCTATCCCGGCCGCCACGGCCTGGCCGGCAACGAGTTTCTGGACCGTCAATTCGACCCCGCGCGGGTCCTTCCCGCCCTCCGGGACGAGCTCAAGGAGATGTTCGGCGCGACCGGCAAGCTGCTCCTCGTCCCCAATCTTGCGGCGACGTTGGCGGCGCACGGCGAGCAGTATGTTGCCGTAGCGACCGGGTCGAGCGGCAACGGGTTCCTGCACAATCCTCACGCGGCAGAGGTCGGCGGCGCGACCATACACCCCGAGTTCTGCGAGCCCATCAGCCTCCATGATGAGATCCTTGCACGGTATGGCGAGTGGCCCGGCTCGGCTCCGCTGCCACCCGAGCCACGCCTGGCCCGAGGGGTGGAGGTGTTCGCCGAGCGCGTACTGGATGAGATGGACCCCGCCGTGGCGCTGTTCTGGAGCCTGGAACCCGACGTCAGCCATCACGATTCAGGAGTTGGCTCTGAGGTGGGGAATCGCGGACTGGAGGCGGCCGACCGGCAGTTCGCGCGCCTCATAGAGTGGCTGGACCGCAATGGTCGGCTGTCCCGGACGGACATCCTGGTGGCGACGGACCATGGATACGGCACCGCGACGGAGATCGTGAATGCAGCCAGGCTGGTCAAAGAAGCGGGCTTCCCTCCCACCGGCGAAAAGGGAGGAGTCATGGTCGCCTCCAACGGCGGCTCCGTCCTCTTCTACGTTGGAGGCCACGACCGGGAGACGACAGACCGCCTGGCGGCTTGGTTGATGGCGGAGCGCTGGTGCGGCGCGCTGGTGGCATCGGAGGAGTCCGGGCGTCCGGAGGGGACGCTGCCCGCGAGTCTTGTCGGCCAAGAGGGCGAACGCGCCCCCGACCTTGCGATGTCATTTGCGTGGGACTCGAAACCCAACGCCAATGGGTATCCTGGGCGTATCTTCAACACGTCCAAGGAGCCCGGCCAGGGGAACCACGGGTCGATGAGCCGTTACGAGCAGAGATGTGCCTTCATCGCGCGCGGCCCCAGCTTCAAGTCGGGAGTCAGCGTGGACACGCCATCGGGCAACGTGGACGTGATGCCGACGATACTGAGACTGCTGGGTATAGACCCCCTCCAGCCCCTGGATGGCCGGGTCCTCGAGGAAGGCCTCCACAAGGGCCTGGAAACGCTTCCTCATACGACCCAGACGCACTGGGCTGAGCGCCCCCTGGGCGGCAAGGCTTACCGGCAGGCGATCACAGTGTCCACCGTCGGGTCGACGTTCTACGTCGACGAGGGGTGCGCCCGCCGCGGTCCGCCGTAGCTGCCAGGTGAGCACCACGCCGACAGAAGGACTGGGAGCCGCGTCCAGAGGCTGGCTGGCGCGGCTCGTGATACTCGGCGCGCCCCTTGCGCTCGGCCTCGTCGAGGTATTCCACTTCGAATCGCTGCCCTTCGACTCCGAGGGCGAGCTCGGCCCCTTCACGCGCTACCGGACCATCGCGCCGGTTGTCGAGCAGTGGCTCATCGTCCATTTGCTGCAGGTGCCCCTGATCGCCCTGGTCGGGCTCGCGGTCTTTCTCATGGTGCGCGGCCACGCAGATATTCCAGGCGCAGTCGCGCGCGTCTGCATGGTGGTCTTCGTAGTCGCCTATACGGTTCTGGACGCGATTGCAGGGATAGGCGTGGGTGTACTGGTCGCCAATGCACGGGACCTCTCTCCCGCCCAGCTGGCCCCGGTGGAGCAGGCGATAGAGGGACTCTGGAATAGTCCTCTCGCGGGCAACGTCTCCGTTTTCTCAATTACCGGGTCCGGCGCGTGGGTAGTGGGCGTCATCGCTGCTGCGGTGTCGCTGCGCAGATCCGGCGCACCCCGGGGCCCCGTCGCCCTAATGGTGATTGCTGCCTTCATATTCGGCCTGAGCCACGCAAATCCAACCGGGCCTATAGGCATGGCGTGTCTGCTGGCGGCCTTCGTGTGGCTGGAGTTCTTCCCCCAGTCGTCCCTATCCCTCGGCGAGGAAGAGCCCGCGGCCGACCCCGAGCCGGAGCAGTCGGAGCAGATGGAGGAGGCGGAAGAGCCACCCGTCGACAGGCCGCGAAGAAGGCAACGACGAAGGCAGAGGCGCAGGTAGGCTGGCAGGTCGACCCGGCGGACAGGGCGGGTCTGCCCTTGGGGTTGTCGCGCAAGAGGGCCTGTAAGCCGAGTTCTGTACCCTCGCATCCACGGGTTTACGCCCGCCTGGGCGGGCTTCGTCCCCATGGACGCGATGGCGGCAGCCATCTATCTAGCCCCGGCGTTGCCGCCGGGGTCGAGCAGCCAACCCGGGGACTGGACGGGCGCCTTTGTCCCTCTATTTGGCCTTGCACCGGATGGGGTTTGCCCTGACCCCCGGTGTTACCACCGGGGCGGTGAGCTCTTACCTCGCCATTTCACCCTTATCCCGATTGCTCGGGACGGTATGTTTCTGTGGCACTTTCCGTCGGGTTGCCCCGCCCCGCCGTTAGCGGGCATCCTCGCCCGAAGGTGCTCGGACTTTCCTCCCTCCCGACGAATCGGAACGGCGGCTGCCCGGCCCTCTTGCGCTCCACCATTGTAGTCCGCCTGCCAGGCCTCTGCCAACGAGCGGACGGCCCAGGTCAAGCTGCCGGGTCAGGCGAAGACCTCCACGCGGTCGTCCTCCACCACGATCCTGGATATCTGCTGCTCTACCAGGGTGCGCCGCTCCGAGAAGTCCAGCTCTGCCCACTTTGCCAGCGCCGCCTCGGGGTCGACTTGAGGAGAGGAGGCGGCCCGGCGTGCTGACTCCAGCTCCGCCAGGTATTCACCCAGCATCCGCAACGTGACCTCTTCGCGAGCGGCGCGCCTTACGGCATCCATCAGTCGTCTCTCGGCGTTGGCCACGTCGGCCGCCCTCGTCCGGTCTAGCTTGGCGGCATCTCCTGTCGGAGAGCTTCTCTCTACGGCCGTCCGCATCTCGGCCAACACCGCCTCGTCGAGCTCACTCTCTCGCCAGGTGTGATAGCCGCATCGGCCCTGGTTGTTCCTGGACTGGCACTGGTAGTAGCGGTACGTGCCGGATGCCGCCGTACCGTCTTTCCGCTTCCACGAACGGCGCCTGGTCACGCCCATCATGCCTCCGCCACAGTATGCGCAGCGGACGAGGCCGGACATCAGGAATGGCGTTGAGCTGTTGACCCGGCCGAAGGGGCGGCGGTCGCGGGCCACCTCCTGGGCCTTCCTGAAGTCCTCCGCCGACACGATGGCCTCGTGGGCGTTGGGACGGCGCATGCCCAACCTGGTATATGTCCCTGTGTAGGCCGGATTCCGCAGCATGCCCCTGACGCTGGCGACGCTCCAGCCGTCTCCGCTCCTGGTCGTGAGCCCGCGCTGGTTCAGGTCTCTGACTATCTGTCTGAGCCCGAGTCCGTAGCGGGTGTACATGCGGAAGATCATTCGCACGGTCTGAGCTTCGCTCTTATGGACCTCCAGTCGACCGTTGGCGCCGATCCTGTAGCCGTACGGCGGGCGCCCCTGGGCGCGGCCCAGCAGGGCCCCCACGCTCATGGACTCCCTGACGCGGCTGCTGCGGTCCGCGGATACGCCCTGGAAACCGAATAGATGGATGGCGTTCTGGAGCGGATTGGGGTACTCCTCATCCATGCAGGCGACCTGGACTTCGAGCCGGTCGAGGGTGGTGAGGGACCTGACTACGTCCTCGAGGTCGTCGCCCAGGTCCGATGCGGAGGCAATCACGACCAGGAAGTCCGGACCGCCGGCTTCGATGCGGTCGAGCAGCGGCTGCAGGACCGGGCTGGCCTCGTTCCCAGTCTCGACTTCCAGGACGGCGATGGGCTGGTGAAGGTTGACGTGGCAGAAGTGATTGAACCGGGCTCGGAGGGCCTCGTCTGCTTGGTCCTCGCGCGTCCCAACCCTGAAGTAGCCTACAGCGCGCAAGCGGGAAGCCTCAGGGCGCGTACAGGATACGGCCGCATGAGCTGCACTGGACTATCTGCTGCCCGCTGCGCGCCCGTTGTGTTTCCTGGGTAGTGAGGGACAGGCGGCATCCCTGGCACGTTCCGCGCTCGACGAGCGCCATGGCGCGGCCGCTCTTGCTCTTCCGCAGCGATTCGTACAGGGGAAGCAGGTTCCCAGGCATCGAGGGCAGCATGCCCTCCCTTTCGGCCAGGAGCGCCTCGATCGCCGACGAGGTTTCCTGCTCCTCCTGTCTCCAGGCGCTCTCCAGCCCGGGGCGTTCGTCCTGGAGCCTGGTGGAGGTCTCCCGCGCCTCGGCGAGGGCCGGCTCCAGCTCATCCAGGTCGATCATGGTTTCCAGCAGCTGGTCCTCCGCCTCCTTTTTGCGGGCGGAGGTGAAGGTGCGCTCTTCCTGGGCTGCGGACAGCTGCTGCGGGTTGGTTACGCCTCCGCCGTAGAGCCGCTCGTCCAGCCGCTCCAGGGTCTGGTTTACCTCGGCGACGAGTCTCTCGAATGCCCGGCTCCGGGCAGAGAGCTCGGCGTTTCGCTTCTCGAGCCTCTCGAGCCTGCCGTCGGCGGCGGTTAGCTCCGACCTGTCGGCGAGCTTGCTCAGGAGGGCCTCCCGGCGGGTTTCCGCTTCCGCCAGCTTCAGGTCGATCTCCTGCAGATCGTAGAGCTGCTTCACACCGGACATGGCGCTTAGTATACCCCAACGTCCGTTTCCTGGGGCCGCGCGCCTGTCATAACAGCGGGCCATGGGGTTGCCCATGCTTAGCGTCCCGCCGCCGGGGGTGTATTCTAGGTTTGAATACGGCATAATTGAACCGTTACGGGGGCGGAGCAGTCTCATGCGCATCGAGGCCGGAAGGCCCAAGACTAAGATCGTATGTACTCTGGGCCCGGCAACCTCTACCGAAGAGACCGTACGGTCGCTGGCCGAATCCGGTATGAGCATAGCCAGGCTCAACCTTTCCCACGGCACCCTGGCCGAACATACGGAGTCCCTGAGAGTCGTCCGCAAGGTGTCCGCGGACCTCGATCTGCCCCTTGGAGTCATGGTCGACGTGCCGGGCATTAAGTATCGGACCGGCCCTACAGACCCCGGGGTTGTCAATCTCTCAGAGGGCGACGACTTCACGCTGACAAGTAGGGACGTGGTCGGCAGCGAAAGACTCGTCTCCATCTCGCCGCCCGGCATTCACAGGGACGCCGCCGTGGGCAGCCCCGTCCTGCTCGACGACGGACTCATGGAGCTGAGAGTAGTCGCCGTACAGGGTGAGGACGTCGTGTGCAATGTGGTGCGAGGGGGACGCCTCACGGAAGGCCGCGGAGTAGCTACGCCGGGAAGGTCCCCGTCCCAGGGCTTCCCGAACGAAAAGGCCATCGAAGCGCTGGAATTTGCGGCAGAGTCCAGGGCGGATTTCGTCGCTCTGTCGACCATAACGGGTCCTGACGACATCGCCGCCGCCAGGTTGGTCCTTGAGGGAAAGGGACACAGCCCGCTCATCATCTCGAAGATTGAACGGTCCGACGCGGTCGATGATTTCGAACAGATACTGGCGGTGAGCGACGCGATCATGGTTGCGAGGGGCGACATGGGCGTGGAGGTGCAGCTGGCCAGTGTGCCGGTCTTGCAGAAGAGACTGATCGCCCTGTCCAACCACGCGGGCAAGCCGGTAATCACCGCCACCCAGATGCTCGAGTCCATGATCCGGTCATCCGTTCCGACCAGGGCGGAGGTCACGGACGTGGCCAATGCCATATACGACGGCACGGACGCGATCATGCTCTCCGGCGAGACGTCCATAGGTCAGCACCCGGTCGAGGCGGTCAAGGTGATGGCCGAGGTGGCCCTGCAGGCAGAGGCAGCCCTTCCGTACGAGAAGATGCTCGGCGAGAAGCTCGCGCACCTCGTACCGCAGACGGATGATGCCATCAGCTACGATGCCTGCCGTTCGGCACTCCAGCTTGACGCTTCGCTCATAATTGCCTTCACCGAGTCCGGCGGGACCGCGGCCCGCGTCTCGAAGTACCGGCCGGTCTCGCCCATCCTCGCCATGACTCCCAGCGCCGAGGTGCAGCGCCGGCTCACAATCGCCTGGGGCGTGGTCCCGATAGCGGCGTCGAGGATCCGCACGGTGGAGGACTTCTTCAGAATGGGTGAGGATGCCGCGGTGAGAATCTGCGGAGCCGGCGAGGGCGATCTGGCCGTCCTCGTTGCGGGTCTGCCCATAGGCGTTCCCGGCGGAACGAACCTGCTCAGGGTGCTCACCATATCCGACGGGAGTGTCTCCGCCTGATGCTTCGGGTCTACGACACGCTGAACAGGGGCCTCTCCACAGTTCAGCCGGTAGAGCCTTCGCGCGTCGGCATGTACACGTGCGGCCCGACCGTCTACAGGGACGCCCACATCGGCAATCTCAGGTCCTACCTGATGGCCGACTGGATCCGCCGCGTCCTCGAGTTCCAGGGCATATCGGTCAGGCACATCAAGAACATTACCGACGTCGGGCACATGCGCCAGGAAGCACTGGAGCGGGGAGGGGACAAGGTCATAGTTGAGGCGTTGGCCAGAGGCATGACACCCCAGGACATAGCCACCCACTACACCGACCGCTTCCTCGACCAGGAGCGCAGGCTCAACATCCTGCCTGCGCACGTCTACCCAAAGGCGACCGATCACGTTCCCGACATGGTTGCCATGGTGGAGGCGCTGGTGGAGAACGGGCACGCATACGCCGTAGACGGAAATGTCTACTACGACGTGTCGAGCTTCGACGGGTACGGCAAGCTCTCCGGCAACACGGGGGAGCAGGCCCTGCAGGAGGCCGTCCGCATCGACCCGGACCCGCTCAAGAAGGACCCCCGTGACTTCACCCTCTGGAAACTCGGCGAGCCCGGCCGTGACCTTGTCTGGGACAGTCCGTGGGGCAAGGGGTTTCCGGGCTGGCACATCGAGTGTTCCGCGATGTCCATCAAGTATCTCGGTGAGAGGTTCGACATCCACACCGGGGGAGTGGACAACGTGTTTCCCCACCACGAGGGCGAGGTCGCCCAGAGCGAGGGCTTCGTCGGAGGCAAGGTGGTGGGTACGTGGGTGCATGGACAGCACCTGCTGGCTGACGGCGTGAAGATGGCCAAGTCGGCGGGCAATTCGTTCACCCTGTCCGACATCGAGTCCCAGGGAGTCGATCCCCTCGCGCTCAGGTACCTGTGCATGACCGCCCGCTATAACACACGGCTCAACTTTACCTTCACCTCCCTGAAGGCGGCGCAGCGCGGCCTGCTCAGGTTGCAGGACCGGGTCTGGGAGTGGGGGCGACAGGCAGGGGACGGCGACGCTGACGGGCACGCGCTGCGGGAGTGGCGCGGGCGGTTTCTGGAGCGCGTCAACGACAACCTGGACATGCCGGGCGCCCTTGCCCTGGCGTGGGGCCTCGCCCACTCGGACCTCGACCAACCCACGAAGCTGGAGGGATTACTGGGGTACGACAGCATCCTTGGCCTTGGGCTTGCCGGCGTAGCTCCCGCTTACAGCTTAGGCGACGAGGTACTCGATGCAGTCGAGCATCGGGCAGACCATCGACGCAGGGGGGAATACGAGGGTGCGGATGCGCACCGCGAGGAGATTTCGAGCCAGGGGATCGTACTGCGGGACGAGCCGGACTCGACCGCCGCGCGGCCCAAGACCCCCTGGGAGATGCACGAGGAGACCTGGCAGGCCGTGTCATCGTCCGCCGAGGTCGAGTCCCGCATCGACGAGCCCGCCGAGGTCGACTTTACGGTTGGCATAGTGGCGGGAGACTACCTTGAGGATGTGCGGCGGTGCTTGGGAAGCGCCTTGAGCATGGCGCAAGGTCTCTCGCTGGAGGTCGTCGTCGTAGACAACGGCTCCGCGGATGAAGTTGCAGGGTGGCTAGAGAAGGAAGCGAAGCGGGAGCCGCGCCTGAAAGTGGTGCACACGGACCACGTACTCGGGGAGGGCGCGGCGCGCAACATAGTCCTGAAGTCGAGCGGGGGGCGGTTCGTGGTCCTCCTCGACACCAGCGTGGAGGTAACCGGCGACCTGTTCCGGCCCGTCGCCGAGGTGCTGGACGATCCTGCCGTGGGGGTCGCGGGCCCGTTCGGCCTGAGGAGCACGGACCTGCGGCACTTCCACGAGTGGGAAGGGGAAGCGGGCGAGATGGACGCGATGCAGGCGTACTGCTTCGCCTTCAGGAGGTCATGCCTGGGGGACGTGGGACTCATGCGCGAGAGCTTCCGCTTCTACCGCAACCTGGACATCGACTACAGCTTCCACTTCAGGGACAAGGGGTACAGGATCATGGCTGATCCGAAGTTGCCCATCCGCCTGCATGAACATCGCTCCTGGAGCGCGCTGAGCGAAGACGAGCGGGAAGAGTCCAGCCGCAGGAACTTCACACGATTCCTCGACAAGTGGGGCGACAGGCTGGACCTGCTCGTTTCCCCTCCCGGCGACGCCTGATGCGGCTCCCACCACGACTGACTTGCCGAATCAAGGGAACGGCTGCCGTAGTTGCTGCGGTCTGCGTGTCGATGGCCTTCGCGGCATGTGGAACGGGCGGCGAGCCAACCCCCACCCCGGCGCCCAGTGTGGACGTGGGACCGGAGGAAGCGGGGCGCGTCTTGGTCCTTGCGATGTCGCCCGACTTTGTGTCCGACCGGACCGTGTTTGCCGGCAGCGAGCGCGCGGGCGTGCTGAAGTCCACCGACGGCGGCCGGACGTGGAGGCAGGTCAATGAGGGCATATACGACGGAAACGTACCTGCCCTCGCCGTGTCCCCAGGTTTTGCGACCGACCGCACCGTATTCGCGGGCACGCGCACCCAGGGCCTGTTTCGCTCCACCGACGGTGGCGAGACCTGGAGCCAGGGGGGGCAGGGACTGCCGGACGGCGAGGTCCCGCACCTGTCTTCGGCCTTCACCTCGAGTGGCCTCTGGCTGCTCACCGGCTCCAACATAGGGGGTGCCCACGTGTCCCGCGACGGCGGGGATGGCTGGACCGGACTGGGGTTGTCCGACAGCAACGTCCTGCTGACGGCGCCATCCCCGGCCTTCGACACTGATCGGACGCTCTTCGCCGGGTCGGGCAGGGACGGGGTGTTCAGGTCCACCGATGGCGGGAGCTCCTGGGATCCGGCGAGCAGCGGGCTCGGCGACATGTTCATACTGGCCATAGCGGTGTCGCCGGGCTTCGCAGACGACCGCACGATCTTCGCCGCCACCAAGTGGCAGGGGATCTACCGGTCCACGGATTCTGGAGACTCGTGGCAGGGAGCCAACAGGGGCGTCCTTAGTAAGAGGACGCTGGCCCTGGCGGTCTCCCCGGCTTTCACCGACGATGGCACGCTATTCTCGGGCACCGTCTCGGGTGGGCTCTTCGTAACCAACGACGGCGGGGTGTCATGGAGGCGGGCTGCTTATCAGGGGTACAGCGCCATCGACACCATCGCGATATCGCCTGGCTATGCTTCCGACCGCACCGTGCTGGCAGGCTCCGCCGACGGCCTGGTCCTGCGCACCACCGACGGAGGCGAGACCTGGCAGGAGCTTTCGCTATCAGGTCGCTGAGAGCCGAACAGGTATAATCGCGGCTGACGATGACAAGGTGGGTCTGAGGACAGTGAGACTCGATGGCAAGGTAGCCATGATCACCGGCGCCGCTAACGGCGTCCGGGGGAAGCTCATGGGATTCGGAGGGGCTGCGGCCTGGCTGTTCGCGGGCGAAGGCGCCAGGGTCGTGGTGACCGACGTCGACGAGGAGGATGGCGAGACTACCGCGCGCCAGATCCGCGAGTCCGGGCGGGAGGCCGTGTTCGTCAGGCTCGACGTGACGAGCGAGCGCGAGTGGGACGATGCCGTGCGCGCCGCGGTCTCCTGCTTCGGCAGGATCGACATCCTCGTGAACAACGCGGGAACTTCCTCCCGTACGACGGTAGAGGACACAACCGTCGAGATGTGGGACGGCCAGATGGAGGTCCACGCCAAGGGCGTGTTCCTCGGCACCAGGGCGGTCATACCCGAAATGAGGCGGCTGGGCGGCGGATCGATCATCAACGTATCGTCGATCTTCGCGATGATCGGCAGTCCGTCGTCCACGGCATACCACGCCGCAAAGGGCGCGATTCGCTCTTTCACCAAGGCCGCCGCGGTCCAGTATGCAGGCGAGGGCATCCGGGTCAACTCGGTCTATCCCGGCTACGTCACCACGCCGATGACCCAGAGGTTCTTCACCGACGCGGAGCTGGTTGCCCGCCGGACCGAGAGCGCCCCGATGAAGCGGTTCGGCAGGCCCGAGGAGATCGCCTACGGGGTCCTCTACCTCGCCTCCGACGAGGCCTCGTACGTGACCGGAGCCGAGTTGGTGATAGACGGTGGCATCACAGCCCAGTAGCCTCAGCGCTAGCCCGGCCGCAGCCTCCTGAAGATACGGCGAATGTCGCCTTCCTCCCACACCATCAGCACCGGCGTAGCAATGCCGACCGAGCTGTAGGTCCCGACCACCACGCCGATCAGGAGCACCCAGAGGAAGTTCCGAATCGTGGGGCCTCCAAAGAGGAGGAGGGCCAGCAGCGTGAACAGGAGCGTCAGGCTCGTGTTGAGCGACCTACTCAGGCTCTGGGAGACGCTGATGTTGGCGTTGACCTTGAGTGTGCGGTTCGGGTAGTTGGCAACATTCTCCCTCAGCCGGTCGAAGACGACGATCGTGTCGTTCACGCTGTAGCCGATCACCGTCAGGAGCGCGATCAGGAACATCGTGTTGACCTCGACGTCGAGGAGCACGCCGAGGATCGCGAAGACGCCCACGACGACTGCGGTGTCGTGCAGCAGGGCGATGATGGCTGCCGCTCCGTACCTGAACGGGCTCGGCATGTTCCTGAACGCCCACCACACATAGAGGAATACGCCCACCGCCGCTGCCAGAATGGCGTAGAAGGCGTTGACCACCGTCTCGGCCGCCACCACAGGGGACACCAGGTCGAATGACAGTACCGTCACACCGTCGGGAGACAGCCTGGCCTGCAGGCTGTCCACGAGGCTGTCCTTCTCCTCCTCCTGGAGCTCCTTGGTCCGCACGAAGAATGCGTTGTCGTCCATCCTCTGGACGATGGCGTCCTCGTATCCAAGGGTCGTGAGCTCCGACCGAAGGTCGGCCTGCTGCACGTCTTCGGTGAACTGCAGCCCGGTCGTCGAGCCTCCCGTGAAGTCGATGCCGGGCTTCAGGCCGCCGCCGATTATGAGGAAGGCGATCCCGGGCGCTATGACCAGCACCGAGACCAAGAAGAACCATGCCCTTTTGCCTACAAAGTCCAAGTCATTTCACCTGTGTTCCGCTCCCTGGACGGGAGCCAGAGTGTCCGATCTCCTATTCCGTCTGTGCCGCCTGCTGGCGGGGAAGGTCCGACGACCCTCCCGGCACGAATACAACCAGCTTGCGGCCGACCGCCGTTGCCGACATCAGCCTCAGGAACGTCCGGCTCACGATGATCGCCGTGAACATGCTGATCAGCACCCCGATCGCGAGTGTGATCGCGAAGCCCTGCACGATGGTCGCACCCAGCGTGTCCGCGAACCAGAAGAGGATCGCGCACGTGATCAGAGTCGAAACGTTGCCGTCCCGGATGGCTGGCCACGCCCGGTTGAATCCTATGTTGATGGCCGACAGCAGCGTGCGCCCTGCGCGCAGCTCTTCCTTCATGCGCTCGAAGATCAGGATGTTCGCGTCCACGGCCATGCCGATCGACAGGATGACAGCCGCCACGCCAGATAGTGTGAGCGTGACGGGCAGCAGCTTGAAGACCGCCAGCAGGATGGCCGCGTAGACTACCAGGGCCAGCGCGGCTATGAGACCCGGGACTCGGTAGTACGTGGCCATGAATGCCAGCACCAGGGCCAGGCCCACCAGTCCGGCGACCACGCTCTTGGCGAGTGAGTCGGCGCCGAGGATCGCGTCGATGTCTCGCTCCTGGATCAACAGGATGTCCAGCGGCAGCCGCCCGCCCTCTAGGAGCAGTGCGATCTCGCTAACGCGCTCGAATGTGAAGTCTTGGCCCTCGATGTAGCCTACTCCCCGGGTGATGGCTTGGTTCACCCTGGGGGCGATCAACTCCTCTTCATCGAGGAAGATTGCCAGGAGGTCTCCCGTCCCAGCGATCTCCGTCGTTATTTCCCCGAACTTTCGCGTGCCCTCGGAGTTGAACTCGATATTCACGATCGGCACGCCGGTCTGGAGGTGCTGTCCGGGATAGGCCCGAGCCAGGTCTTCACCCGTGAGGCCGATGTCCTCGTCGACCGCGCCGTCGAGCTCCGTGAACACGAGGACGGCGTCCTCCGTGAATCGCTCCATCACGGCTTCGACCGGCACCGCAGCGTTGCCCAGGGTTATCAGGAACTTGTCCGTGTCCGGTACGGGCGTGATAAGGGGCGGCCCAGGCACCACGAAGAATGTACCGTCGGGCAGTGGCGCAAGGGGCTGGCCCGAGACCAGAGCCGGCTGAGCGGTCTCGCCCTCTACTGCAATGCCCAGGAAGTCCGGGTAGACCGCCACGCCGCCCGGCGCGTTGATCAAGCTCTCCTGCAGCCGGTCGCTCAGCTCCAGCATCACCTGGGCCGCGTCCGGCTGCAATTCGAGCAGCATCGCGGGGACGGCAGTGCTCTCGTCTACCTCGGGCGTGGGGGTGGCTTCCGCTTCTGGGGTAGCTTCCGCTGCGGGAGTCTCGTCCGCGGCCGGAGTCGCCTCGGCAGAAGGAGTCTCATCGGCAATCGGTGTCCCCTCCGTGGTAGGCGTCGCCTCCGCCTCAGGCGTTGGCTCCGGCGTCGGCACAAGGGGGATGACGGTCTTCGAATCGCCCGATCGGAAGGGCGGAAGCCCCGCCGAGTCCAACTCGCCTTCCGTAAGGATGGTCCCGATCTGGAAAGATATGATCTCGTCGTTCGTGAGCCCCGGTATCTGCTTTTCGACTTCACGGATCCGGTGCTTGAACACCAGGCTCGCGGTCTCTCCTATCAACGCCTTCGCCCTGCCCGGGTCTTGTATGCCCGGAAGCTGGATCAACAGGCGGTCATCTCCAAGGAGCTGGAGGATAGGCTCGCCCAGGCCGGCGCTGTTCACGCGCCTCTCGATTATGCCGAGCAGGGCGTCCATCTGCTCGGAAGTCGGCTGGATGGTCTCCCCAGTGATCGGGTTGACTGGGAGCTTGTCCTGGTCTACCTGGTAGACCAGGTGGCTCCCGCCCTGCAGATCGAGTCCCAGCGAGAGTCCCAGCAGCGTGTCTCCGCCGCGCTCGAAATTGCCGACACTGATGGTCTGAAAACCGAGCCCAAGCCCGGCCACTATCGCCAGAATGGCGATGAATATCAGGGTACTGGCGTATCTACGCACCCGTTCCTCCGGCCCGGAGTTCGCCGGCCAACAGGCCCAGCGCCTCCTCCCTTGTATTTATGCAGCCGCTGGAGTGCGCCTCTCGCACCACTTCCAGCATCTCTCCTACCCTTGGGCCGGGGGCTATCCCCAGCTCCCTCATGATGTCGTGTCCGTCTATCAACTTCGGGGGCCTCGCTGCCCTTTCACTTGTGGACTTGCCCCGCAGGATGTGCCTGGCAACGTCGCATCGGTAGTCCCAGTCGTCCTTCTCCAGGTCCGGTCCGCGCGCGGCAAGGTAGTCGGCCAAGTTCAGGTATACGGTGTCGACTGCCGCGTCTCCCAGGTCCCTGTGGAAGCGGTAGACCGCTCTGCGGCTGGGCAGTTCGCCCTTCGCTGCCATCTGGCCGGGCCTCAGGTGGTGCTCGACCATCGTGCTTGCGAGGTCGACCCCTGCCCGGCTGAATCTCAGCCTCCTAAGTATGTTGCCCGCAACCTCCGCCCCTTCGGAGTCGTGGCCGAAGAAACGAATCCGCCCCGTAGGCTCGATAGTCTTGGTCGCGGGCTTGGATATGTCATGGAGCAATCCGACCAATTTTAGCAGATTGAGCCTGCTGTGACCGTCGCTCGCGTGCTGGGCAAAGTAGTCGCGGGCGTCGACGGGGATGTCATCGCCGAGAAAACCCGAGCAATCATCGGACTGCAGGAGCCTCTCGACCTGGCCGGTTGTCTCTACGCAGTGGTCGAATACGTCCCAATAGTGCTCCTTCGGCTGATCGACTCCCCTGGCTTCCTCCAGCTCCGGCACTATGAGGCAGAGCAGGCCGAGGTCGTCCATCTCTCTCAGCCATCGCACCGTGTTCCTGCCGCCCAGGAGCTTCAGCAGCTCTTCCCTGGTGCGCTCGGGTGCGACCGACGATACGAGGCCGGCGTTGGCCCCTATCCAGCCGCGGGTGGCAGGCTCGATCTCGAAGTCGAGCTGTGCGGCAAGCCGCACGGACCTCAGCAGCCTCCCTGGATCGTCGACGAAGACCTGCGGCGAGAGAGCACGGATGAGCTTCCCGTCCAGGTCGCGAGCGCCGCCGTGAGGATCGACAACGGTCCCATCGCCCATGATCGGAAGGGCCATGGCGTCGACCGTAAAGTCCCTCTGCTGGAGGTCACTCTCGATGGAGCCGCGGATCGGGCTCAGGTCTACGCTCGGTCCGTCGTCGCCCGGGCTGAGCCCGAAGATGCCCCGGGCAGTGTCAAGAGGGTGCGATCTCCAGCCGAGGGCGGCGGCCGCGTCACCAGCGACGCGTCCGGCATCGCCTTCGACGGCGATGTCCAAGTCGAGGACCTCCCTGCCGAGTAGGGCGTCCCGGACGGCGCCACCGACAAGGTAGGCCGTCAGTCCCCTGGATGCCATGAACCTCCGCAGGGGCTCAGTGGCGGCGGGCAGCAGGGGCCGGTGGAGAGCTATGGTAGGCGGCTCGGTTTCGGATACCTGGATCATGGTCGGCGGTCGTTATCCTCCAACAGCCGCCGGCTCTTCCTCGACAGTCTCAGGCGTAGCCTCGTTCCGTATCAAAGACTGATGGGCCTCGAGGTGGTCGAAGTACAGGATGCCGTCTATGTGGTCGATCTCGTGCTCCAGCGCCTGGGCCAGCAGGCCTTCTGCCCTGATGCGGAAGACGTTGGAGTGGCGGTCCAGCCCCCGCGCCTTCACCCATATCGCCCGGGTGACGAAGCCGTGGAACCCGGGAACGCTGAGGCACGCCTCCTCGATCTCCCTCTCGCCCTCGCGGTGGATGATCTCAGGGTTGATGTACACCCTGGGTTCCTCCTCCTCGGGAAGATGGATGACGATTACGCGCTGCAGGACCCCTATCTGGTTCGCCGCCAGGCCGACGCCGCCAACCTCGTGCAGTGTGTCGATCAGGTCGTCGGCCAACTGCTGTACGGACTTGTCGATCCTGCGCACCTTCTTGGCCTTGCGCCTGAGGGCAGGGTGGGGGAATTCGAGTATGGGTCTGACGGCCAAATTCGACCCTCCGGGATACGTTTCGGCAGGATACGGCCCATTCCAGGGCGCTTCAATTATAGCTATGCCCGAAGCGGGGTGTAAAGCAGATGTACTGGGGCGTAGTACGGCTCTCGGGGTGCGTCAGCCGGCCCGGGGCTGGGCTCCTAACTGCCTTGGGTCTCCAGGCCGGCGTCGCTGAGGTAGCCGGAGAGGTGCTTCCTGAGGAGGACCCGTGCGCGGTGGAGGCGGGACTTCAGCGCGGAGACGGAAATCTCGATCGCGTCGGCCGCCTCCGCATTGGAGAGGCCCTCCACGTCTCGCAATACGACGGCTGCCTTCAGGTCCGGCGGCAGCAGGCCGATGCCCTCCCACAGCCTGTCTCTGAGCTCCGAATTCGCCGCGCCGCGTTCGGGTACCTGGGACCAGTCGACGATCTCCACGTCGTCCAGCCCCATCTGCGTGACCTGGCTGCCTCTCTTGTTCTTCCTCAGCCTCATCAACGCGGCGTTGACCGTTATGCGGTATAGCCACGTGCTGGGCCTAGCCTCGCCCCGGAACCTGTCCCATGCCCGGTACGCGGACAGGAACGCGTCCTGGACCACGTCCTCGGCGTCATGGGGGTTGCCCATCATCCGGTAGGCTACGTTGTAAACGAAGTCGGTCTGCTCCTCGACCAGGGTGTCGAATTCGCTGCCCGACCCAGCCGCTTGAGTCTCTTCATGCAGAGCCATGCGTCTCTGGCCTTACTCTATGAATCCAATTGTAGAGAAGAGCATCATAGAACGAAAGGCCAAGCTCACTGGCGACACCTTGTCGCGAGTCGTTCCGGGCCTTTTCGGAGGGACCTGTAGCCTTGATGCTGTTTCGACTGTTCAGGCGGCGCGATCTCGACTGCACCGAGGTCCGCGAGCTCTCGTCGGACTACCTCGATGACGAGGTCAGGGAATCTGTGCGCGGCCGAATAGCCGCGCATCTCGGGCAGTGCGGCCCATGCAGGGCCTTCGTGGAGACGCTCAGGGCGACCATTCTCCTACTCGGGTCATTCGAGCCGCAGCAGGCGCCGCCATCGCTGCAAGGCTATGTACGCGACCACATTCAGCGCGAGGCCGGTGGCTAGGCGTACCTAGGCGCCGGCCTGTCCAGGCCTACTCGGCGGCGACGTACTTGGACGGGCACTTCACCGTAACGAAGTGGCTCTGGAACAGCCCGTCCTCCCCGTATGTGCCCTCGAGGGTCAGCTCCGAGTGCTCGTTGAAGAACAGGTCGGGTATGGTGCCGTCGTGCTGTGCCGTTATGGTCTGGGTACCGTCGGTCAGTGAGAACGTCGCCACCGTCGAGCCGTCAGGCCGGTGGAACGAACCCTCCACCAGCTTCCCGTTGACCCTGACCGTGCGGCCCTCCTCGGTTGCGCCGCGTTCGATCAGCTCGCCCACCGTCAGGTAGTAGGCCGTCGCGCTCTGGAACGCCTGGAATCCAAGGTAGCCGAGTGCTGCGGTCAGCACCGCCGCCGCGAGGAACACCTTGACCCGATGGGCCGTGAGCGCTCCTTCGGCCCCTTCTCGTGCTTCGACCAGGCCGGGAGGGGCCTGCGTAGTCTGTTCCATCGCCGGTTGGGCTCCTTACTCCTGCTCTCGCTTCTCTTCGATGATCGCTCTCAGGGCGGCGATCTCCCCCTGCATCTCCCTCTGTCGCCGAGACATTATGAATGCATAGCCGAAAAAGCCTGCCCACGTCACGATGTACACGCCGAACAGGTAGCCCAGGTTCGGGTCCGGGTCGTCGCCAGGCTCGGGATCGGACTGTGGCGCGACAGCCTCGGAAGACAAAGACCGGTTGTCGGGGGATGCCTCGCCCACGGCCTGGCCCCATACGGCCCAGGACAGGGCTATGACGCAGGCGAGGGCGAGGATTGACGCGGTTCTGTGCAAAGTGCTAGGCCGTCCGCCGGTACAGCTCGTCGGCCTCGGCCTCCGAGCGCCTCAGTGCGTACCGCTCGACGAGCACGTACGCGAACAGGAGCGCGAATGCGACCATGGAAACCAGCAGGACCATCGCCATCCTCGAGTCCATGCCCCCGGAGTCCGCGGCCGGACCGATCACGAGGGTCGGGTGCGTCGTGCGCCACAGCTCCGCGGCGTAGTAGATGATGGGTGCGTCGATGGCCCCGATGATTGCGACCACCGCGCCGTACCGCGCGCCCTGCGAGCCCTTGGGTCCATACGCTCTCAGCATCAGGTAGCCCACGTAGATGAACCACAGTACCAGCGTAAGGGTCAGCTTTGGGTCCCAGGTCCACCAGATGCCCCAGGTGGGCTTGGCCCACATGGCGCCCGTGACGATGCCCAGTGAGGTCAGCAACACCCCCACCTCGGCGGCGGAGTAGGCGAGGCTGTCCCACTCCTCGCGCCTCGTTATGAGATGTGCGGCGCTGGCTACGGCCACGACCACGATGGAGAACAGGCCCAGGATCGCCACGGGGACGTGGTAGTAGAGGATGCGCTGGGATACTCCCAGGTTCGCGTCCGTCGGAGCGTAGAAGAAGACGAGGTAGAGGGTGATGGCCATCATCGCGGCCGCTGCCGCGAACAGGCCCCCTCGGAAAATGCCGCTGGACATAGCCTCGCTGGAAGGCGCGGCAGTCGCAGCGGAATCTGTGGTCATGAATGACGTCCCATGGGCGCTAGCTCGTAGACGAGTATAGCATAGGGGCCCTGCGGCTTTGAGGTCTACCAGTTGGTGAACGCCCCGTCGTTCCTCCTGAGCACGGGCGGCCACCCGTAGCCGCTGTCGGCCCGCGACTCGGCCACAGCCTCGTCGATCTCCACCCCCAGGCCGGGCCGGTCGGGCGCGTATGCGTAGCCGTCCGCCCACTCGACCTGGACCGGGAACAGGTCCGTGTCGACGGTGCCCGGCTGCTTCGGCATCTCGCACACTCCCACGTTGGTCGAGGCCATGCAGAGGGCCACGCAGGCTGCCGCGCTCACGGGCCCTAGCGGGTTGTGCGGGGCGATGTCGATGTAGTGCGTCTCAGCCCAGTGGGTGATCTTCAGTGCCTCGGTCAGCCCGCCCACGTTGCACAGGTCGATCCGCGCGTAGCTGATCAGCTCCTCCTCGATCACCTCCCGGAAGCGCCACTTGCTCGACCACTGCTCACCGGCGGCGATGGGCAGGCGGACGTGCCGCGCTAGAGTCCTGTAGCTCCCGGCGTTCTCGGACCGCAGCGGGTCCTCCATGAAGAAGGGCTTGAACGGCTCCAGGTCCTTGCACATGGCCGTCACGTGGGCCGTGTCCAGCCGGGTGTGCACGTCGAAGCATATCTGGATGTCGGGGCCGACGGCCTCGCGCACCCTTCCCATCTGCTCTACCGCCAGCCGCATCGACTCGACCGGCTCCAGGACGGCCTCGCCCTGCGCCTCGAACCTGCCCGACGTCTCGGGCTGGCCCCAGCGCACGAACTTCCACCCCTCGTCCACCTTGCTCATGCAGTTCTCCACCAGCGCGTCGATGTTCGGCCCCTGGCAGTGCGGGTAGCAGACCACCTTGTCCCGGACAGGCCCGCCAAGCAGCTTGTACACCGGCATCCCGAGCGCCTTGCCCTTGATGTCCCACAGCGCTATGTCGATGGCGCTGATCGCGCAAGAGTAGACGCCGTCGGCAGGGAAGAACCCGCCCCTGAACATGTGCTGCCAGAGCCGCTCCGTGCTGAATGGGTCCTCGCCCACGACCAGCTCGGACAGATGCTCCACCGCCTTGGCGATCGAAGGGCCCCAGAATCTGATTCCAGACTCGCCCAGCCCGTGAATTCCCGCGTCGGTCTCGACCTTCACGATGAATGACCCGCCCTCTATCTGGAGCGACCTGATCCCGGTGACCTTCATGGCAAGCAACCTCGTCCGTGTGGTCGCGCTAACATAGGCGACGCACCGGGCAGGGTCAAGGTTCTGGTACCCTGTTGCCGTCATGTCAACCGGCATCTACCTCGACCACGTACTCATCGCCGTGCGCAGCCTGTCCTCGGCGGCGGACTCGTACCGGTCGCTTGGATTCAAGGTCACACCCGAGGGCCGGCACCCCGGGCGCGGCACCCACAACCGCCTCATGGTGTTCGGCCCCGAGTACCTGGAGCTGATAGCGGTGCACGACCCATCCACTACGCCCTTTCGCCCCAGCATGTCTTCGTTCCTCGATGTGCGAGAGGGGTTGTACATGTTCGCCCTGGGCACAAACGACATCGACGGGACCGTCGATGCGATACGTTCCCGCGGCATCGACACTGACGACCCGGTGCCGGGGCAGAGGGATGCCGGCGAGACCCCCGGCTACACCTGGCGCAGCGCCAACCTGGGCGACGCCCTGCCTGGGAGCGAGTGCTTCCTGATACAGCACGACCACACGGTCGCCCAGCGCTACATGCTGCCGCCGGACCCGACCGCGCACGAGAACGGCGTGACCGGAATCCATCACGTCACGCTGGCGGTTCACGACGCAGTTGAGGCCGCATCACGCTGGCAGGAAGTACTCGGGGTAGAGGCCGCCGGTCCCGTCCGGGTGGATGGCAGCGTGAGGCGGCGCATCGCCCTCGAGAACGCCTGCATCGACCTGGAATCGCCCGCCGGGCCGGGCCCGCTGGCCGATTTCCTTGGCACATACGGTGAAGCGCCCTACGAGCTCGGTCTGACCACGCCCGACATCGAGTCCGCCGTGGCGGCATTTCGAGGCGGCGACGCTATCGAAGAGGAGGACGACGGTTCTTCAGCAAACATAGACCCGTCCTCTGCGGCAGGCGTGAGGCTGCGGCTGGTCCAGGTGCAGTAGCAGCCAAGGGATCAGAGGCGGAGGGAAGCGACTCGGCCTCCCAACGCCCCGCAACGCTAACGAACGCCCGCCTGAGTCCCAGGTACGAAAGTGCCCCCGGTCACCCCATCATGTCGTCTCGAGGAGTCCCCGACGAGGGACCTGGGGTGGGGTCCCCCTCGACTATGCCAACCGGCGCCAGTATTTGCTTCGTGTGCCGGTCGCAGCCGGCATGGGGTGGCTCCCGAGGGGGCAGCCCATCCCCGTCGCGTACAGTCGAGTCGCCGGAGACCCTACAGGGCCGCGTCCCGCGCTTCCGCGAGTACCGCCATGCCCCTCAGCGCATCGTCCGTCTCGGCCCCCGACATCGAACCCACGAGGTAGTCGGCGCCCGCATCGCGATATGCGCGCAGGGTGTCCCGCGTCTGTGCCGCGGCCCCGGTCGGAAGCGACGCGCTCGCCGCCATGACTACCTCGCCGGGGTCGCGCCCGGCCTTCTCGCAGGCCGCGTGGAGCCGGGCCCGCGCCCCCTCCACGTCGCCGGGCGACATCCCGTTGGGCAGCCAGCCGTCGCCGGCCCTCGCCGCCCGTCGGACTGCCGCCCGCGATACGCCCCCGATCCAGACCGGCGGGTGCGGCTGCTGTATCGGCTTGGGGTAGAACACCTTGTCGTCGATCGAGAAGTGCCGTCCCGAATAGCTCGCCGGGTACCCCGTGCACAGCGCTTTGAACATGTCGATGTGGTCGTCCGTGACCGTGCCCCTGTCCGCGAACGGGGCGCGCATGCCCTCGAACTCCTCGGGCATCCACCCAACGCCCGCGCCGAAGATGACGCGCCCGCCCGACAGCACGTCCAGCGTCGTCACCATCTTCGCGTTCAGCACCGGATGCCTGAACGGCAGCACGACCACGCTGAACCCCAGCCGTATCCGCGACGTCACCCCGGCCAGGAAACTCATCGTCGTGATCGGCTCCAGCACCTGCTGGCTGTCCGGAATGGGTGGCCCCGAGCCGAACCGCGCGGGGTACTTCGTGGCGATGTCGGTCGGGAAGACCGTGCGGTCCGGTACCCAGATCGAATCGAACCCCAGCCGCTCGGCCTCCTGCGCCAGGCTCACCAGGTGGCCCGCCCGTTCGCCCAGGGGTACGCCTGGGATGGCCGCGCTCCTGATCGAGAGGCCGATCTTCACGAGCGCAGCGCCTCGGACACGCGCCTCATGGCGTCGCCGGTGCGGCCTCTCAGCGCGAGTGACGGGACCTCGTTGAACACCTTCAGGCACACGAACACAGGGCCTTCGAGCTCCACAATCCGGGGCAGCTCGCTCACGAGGTCCTCGAGATCGTCGAACGTGAAGCTGTGCGGGAATCCGGCGCTCTCCGCCATGCCCGCAAGGTCGAAGGTGCCTGCACCGGGCACGGGCTGCCCTCCCGTCGTGTAGTAGACGCCGTCCTCGAACACGAAGTGCACCAGGTTGGCTGGGGCCTGGCCGGCGATGGTCACCAGCGTCCCCAGGTTCATCAGGACCGCGCCGTCGCCGTCCAGCACCATGACCCGCCGGTCGGGCCGCGCCACCGCTATGCCGAGGGCCACGGACGATGCCTTGCCCATCGCCCCGAATACGGGTATGTCCAACTCCGGCCTCTCCGAGATGCCGCTCCAGTACCGGTTGGGCGTCATGGTCGAGACGACGACGGCGTCATCCCGAACGTCATTGATGGCCTTGGCCGCATCCAACCCCGAGAGCATATCCCCACTCCTGTCACCGATTCCAAGCGCGCCAATTGTATGTGGCGCGGTTCACCCCTTCAAGTGGCTGGCTTCGTCCCGCACACCGATGGCGTGGCCACTCTGTCGTCCCGAGCCCTGGGCGGAGTCCGCCCGGCCACGCCCACGGCGCGAGACTGGGTCTCTCGGCTCGACGAAAACGGGCCTCCCTCTCTGAGCAATAGCGTCCACGCGGAGTATAATGCGGTCTCAGGCTGAACCAGGAGGTTCGCAATGCGAAGCAACAGGGTTGTCGATAACGCCGCCGCGGGGCGCATGTCGTACGGGTTCAACATCACCTTCCTGTCGGCGCCCGTCATGGAGATCATGGCTCGGGCGGGCTTCGAGTTCGTCCAGTTCGACGCCGAGCACGGGCCTTTCACGCCGGAATCGCTGGACGACCTGTGCCGGGTCGCTGACGGCCTCAGCCTGACGCCAATGGCCCGCGTGCCGAACATCGAGGACTCCACCATCCTGCGCTTCCTCGACCGCGGCATCATGGGCATCCTCGGGCCCCACGTCAGCACGCGAGAGAAGGCCGAGCGGCTCGTCCGCGCCTGCAAGTTCGCGCCGCTGGGCACGCGCAGCATGGGGTCGGGGAGGGGAGCGTACCACGGCGACTACCCGTCGACGCTGGAGTACATGGAGCACGCCAATGCAAACGTGCTCGTGATGGCCCAGCTCGAGGACGCCGCCGTCCTCGACGACATCGACGGCATCCTGGCGGTCGACGGCATCGACTACTACAGCTCCGGTCCCCAGGACATCGCCCAGTCCATGGGCCTGCCCGGCCAGCCTACTCACCCCAGGGTGCTGGAATTCGAGGCGACAGTCAGGGACGCCGTCCACGCCGCCGGCAAGAAGATGGTGGACGACGACATGGTAGCAGCCCGCATCGCCGACATGCTCCTGGACGCCTCCCGAGCCTTCCTCGCCGCCGAAAAAAAGGACTGACGCCCGGTCCGTGCTGAGCCCCTCCAACCGACCTCAATCGTCGTTCCTGCGGAGGCAGGAACCCAGATGGGCGGTGCGGGGTGCGGCTCCCATCCCCGGCTTGGTGGTGCAACTATTCGGTAGCTTGTCGAAGCACCCTCTCGGATCGGAGCTACCCCCGTAGCTGCAATAGCTGAACAGTATTGCCGTCCGGGTCCGAGAACGTGGCCACCCACCCGCCCCAGTGCTCCCGCTCAGGCGGCCTCGAAAACTCCACCCCCTTCGACGCCAGACGCTCGTGCTCGGCATGGATATCGTCCACGCCCAGGTTCACCATGACCCTGAACGGCTCCTTCGTCCTGCCGGACACCTTCGCGTGAGTCCCCAGCCCCAGGCGCACGTCGCCCCACTTGAACGATACGAAGTGCGGCCTCACCGAGTTCGGGGTCAGCCCAAGCGTGTCCCTGTAGAAGCCGAGCATCGTCTCCAGGTCGTCCGTCCAGATGATCACGCCCGCGACGCCGTCGATCATGCGACTCTCCCCGGTTGTCCGGCAGGCCTCAGTACAGCGCCCTGCTCAGCGCGCTGCGGAATCGCCTGGTCAGTTCGTGGTCGTTCCCGAGCAGGTTGAAGATGGCGATGCAGCCCTTCCTGCTACCGTCGTCGTCGTACCTGCGGTCCTTCCTCACCACGTCTAGGAGTCCCTCGAGCGCAGCCTCGAAGTCCCCGGCCCGCGCGCTGCCGAACGCCTGGACGTAGGCGCCCTTCACTGGACTCTCGGGCAGGAGCCCGGGCTCGTCGATCCTGGCGAACACCGAGCACAGCGCCCTGATCGCCTCCGCCTCGTCGTACTGCGGCGAGCCGAGCATCACGGGGCCGACCACCGCGGTCGCCTCCTCGGGATTGGTGGGCAGGACAGCCCTCGCCGTCAGCACTAGCGCTTCGTGGTTGTCCGGCTCAGCCGCCACGACCTGCCTGAGCAACTCCAGCGCCGGGCCCGCGCCGTTGTCGTTCAGCAGCCTCCTGGCGTCCGCCAGCTGCGCGCGGTAGCGGCTCGGTATCGCCTTGCTCAGCCACTCAACGACGGCCGGCTCGGGCAGCGCGCCGACGAACTCGTCGACGACCTCCCCATCGACGAACAGCTTGACGTTGGGGATGCTGCGGACCCCGTACTGGGCCGAGATGTGAGGAAAGGCCTCCGTGTCCACCTTGGCGAGAGCCCACCTGTCCGACTGCTCCCCTGCCAGCTTCTCCAGCACGGGCCCCAGGACCTTGCACGGCCCGCACCACTCGGCCCAGAAGTCGACCAGCACCGGAAGGGCCCGGCTACGCTCGATCACATCCCTCTCGAAGTCGCTGATGTCGTACGTCACGCTCGCATCCCCCAGGTCCCTGGACTGTGCTGCCCAGTCAACCACCAATTCTAAGCCATCATGCAAGTGCCCGGCCGGGGCGATAGCCCTCGGGTTCGAATTCTTGGTGTATAATGCCGGCTAGAAGGCCGGGATGGGTGGAAGAAAGCCTATGGCGGGGCCTTTAGAAAGGAGGTTAGTGCAATTGGATAGTAGTAGTACGAGGAGGTGTTCCCGGTAGGTGTTCACTGGAACATCTCCCGACATGGGGCCTCACTTCGGTGGGGCCCCATCTTCTTTTCGCTCAGGCCACCGCCTCGAACGCCTGGCGGAACCCGTCGATCGACCCCTCCAGCGTAGCCTGGCTCACCGTGTATGAGATGCGGAAGTGCCCCGGCGACCCAAACCCCGTGCCCGGCACCACCAGTACCCGGTGCTTGCGCAGCTCGTCCACGAACGCCACGTCGTCCTCGATCGGCGTCTTCGGGAACATGTAGAAGGCGCCACCCGGCTTGACCACCGAGTACCCGATGTCCGTCAGCGCCCCGTACAGGAAGTCCCTCTTCGCCTGGTAGGGCGCCACCTCGATAGTTACGCCCTGCAGCTCCCTCACTATGTGCTGCATGAGCGCGGGCGCGTTCACGAACCCCAGCGTGCGGTTGCAGAACGTGAGGCCGTCCATCACCTCGTCGCCGCCATCGTAGCTGGGGCTCACAGCCACGAAACCGATCCGCTCGCCCGGCAGCGCCAGGTCCTTCGAGTGCGACGTGGCGACGATGCTCCTCGGGTGGTGGTCGAACACCTGCGGGTACTCGGCGCCGTCGAACAGAATCTTGCGGTACGGCTCGTCGCTCACCAGCGAGATCTCCGTGCCGTGCTCCGACTCCTTGCGCCGGATGGCCTCGCCGATGCGCGAGAGCACCTTTGCGCTGTAGACCACGCCCGTCGGATTGCTCGGCGAGCTGACCAGCACTATGCGCGTGCGCGGCCCGATTGCCTCCTCGAGCGCGTCGAAGTCCGGCATGAATCCATCGTCGTGCCCAACGACCCGGCACGAGCCGCCGTGATTGTCCGCGTAGTACTCGTACTCCACGAAGTACGGCGCGAAGATCACCACCTCGTCGCCCGGGTCCAGCAGCGTCTTGAACACGATGTTGAGCGCCCCGCCCGCGCCGCACGTCATGATCACGCTGTTCGCTGTGAAGGGCAGACCCGTCTCGTCCGCCAGCTGGTCTGCCACGGCCGCCCTGGTCTCGGGATATCCGGCGTTAGGCATGTACCGGTGCAGCCCAGGCGTCCCGCTGTCCAGCAGCCGCCGCAGCTCCCGGTCGAACTCCGGCGGCGGCTCCACCTCCGGGTTGCCCAGCGACAGGTCGTAGACGTTCTCCGCCCCGTACCGCGCCTTGAGTGCCACCCCCTCCTCGAACATCCTCCGGATCCACGAGCCCTGCTCCATGAAGCTGCGAATCTTCCGCGCGACCGCCATACTGCACCTGCCTCCACTGAGTCCCGGCCCGCCGAATGTATCGCCGACCCACACCGGTGTCAACGCGGGCGAGGGTCTTGCCCCTTCTCCCCTTGGCGGGAGAAGGCCGGGATGAGGGGGACGCAGTTGGCGACAACGGGTCGGCCGGTGTCACATTGACCCTGAACGGCTGCCGCACTATGTGCCCGGCCGGCTCGTGTTACACTTGGGGTGGTGGATGCAGTTTCGCGGAGAGCCTGGGACTCCAGCCCTCCGCCCTCGCCTTGAGGGCCTGTAGCTCAGTGGTAGAGCGGTCGGCTCATAACCGATTGGTCGCAGGTTCGATCCCTGCCGGGCCCACCAACGTGCATGGTAGACAGAACCGTCTTTGAGCTTTGGCTCGGCGGACTGTGAGCCAACCACTGTCAAAGTTTAGTGGGATGTGAAGTCGCCCTCTTTCCGTACCAACCTGGTGCCGGTCTTGCGGGTTAAGACTACTTGGCGCAGTCTGCTCCGCGACTTCACATGCACTACTATCGCTGTCTATTCAGCGTCAAACACAAGCCCATTCCGACCTGCTGGCCAACAGTCATTGCCTGTCGGGGAAAGGTGAGCCGGTGATGAGCCCGTGGCTGCGCCGGGTGGCCCCGTCGCCGAAGTGAGCGGTTATCATATAGAGGTGCATCTCAACCTCGGAGGCGAGCAGGTCATGGGTGTTGTCGTCCACCTCCTGTTGCGTCAGCCGGTCGGTTGCGCTCTGCGGGTTGTCTGGGTGCGCCTCGGTCTTGCTGCCTGGAATCCTTAGAGCCTGGACCTGGACGTTATGTTTGCGTCCCGGCGCCAGCATGGAGCCGGTCCAAGACGTAGACATCCAGTCGTCGTCCAACCGCTCTATCGAAGTCGGTGCGCCCGAAGGGTCTTCGCGGACATTCGAGATGCCGTTGCAGAACCAGGCCCATCGGGTCACCACCCCCGCGCTGTCCCTTTCAACCCCCCAGGGCCTGCAGCTGTTCACATCCGGTGCGCCGTATTCCCAGTGGTTCACAGCGGTGCCGTCGGCCTCGAGCTGGAAGTTGTCGCGGTACATGAACCGGAGCCTCTGGATGGTGTAGCGTTCCACGTTGCTCTGCCGGTTGGCCCACTCACTCCAGTTGATGTGGTGTGTCCCGTCAGCCATGGTGGTGGTGACCGAGAAGGAATTCCTGGTGCAGAGCACCGCCCGCCCGGCGGCCAATTCCTCTTTGCACTCCTCCATCGTCGCGGGGCTATCGTTGGCCTGGCCTTGCGCCACCTGTGGCGACAGCGCAAACAGGGCAGCAGCGGCAGCTACCGCAGCAATAAGCAATACCGGGATCGAGCGGGTGTTCCAAACGAGCGATCCAATGAGTTGCATGCTATCGTACCTCCTATACAACAGTTGTATTTGATAAAATTTGTATACCGAATGAGTGTTCCCAGCGGCGACGCCACGGTGATGCTTAAGATCCAGAGGGGCTTAGTCCCTCGCTCCTTCGTGACCGCCGCTGCGATAGTAGCTTGTGCACTTGGACAAGTCTGTGCATCGGAGTTTTTTTGACACCCCAAAGCTGAAATGTGCGTGCTGATCGATGGCGAGTAAGAGCATCCAGCGGGCGAGGGCGGCCCAGGTAGGCCTCTTGATGAGGTCTTACCGCGAGTCTTTTTCATCCAGAGGCGG
This sequence comes from Dehalococcoidia bacterium, assembly GCA_965116315.1. Lineage (GTDB taxonomy): Bacteria > Chloroflexota > Dehalococcoidia > Lucifugimonadales > CAJWER01. The sequence goes on along the minus strand of OZ220672.1, from coordinate 1,120,623 downwards.
CCGGCGAGGGTTGACGCAGGAAGGCCTGCTGGAGCGGATGGGGTCGGTGGACAGTGACTACGCCGAGCGGTACAGCCACGCCACGGTGTCGCGGTGGGAATCCGGCGACACCCGCCCCACACTTCAGCGGCTGAGAGTCTTCGGCAAGGCCCTCAATCTGTCGCAGACGGAGATGGCCGGTCTCGTGTTGCTGGCAGGGCTGGCGGCTGACTTTCAGACGGCGTTGGGCCACGTTACCGGCAGTCGTGCCGGAACTGTGGGCCTCGGAGCGGCGCCGGAGACGAGACCCGCCCCAGGCGTGCGCGACACCGGAACGTTACCGTCAGGAAGCACTCGGTCAGCGCTGGGGGACGCAGCTCATTTTGGGCTACTGAGGGTTCTTCCGCTGGGGCTGTGTATCGTTGGCGGGTATGCGCTGTTCTCATTCGGCTGGAACAACGGCTGGATGCCCACGGCCTACATCGCCTTCACCATGGGGATCGTTCTGGCGCAAGGGTTCTTGTTCAGAGACCGCGAAGCCGGCCTGCGGGAGTTCTTCTGGGTTTCGCTATTTTTCCTGTTGACCACCCCGCTGCTGCAGTTTGCCCGGATACACACAGACCATTACGGCTTCTATACGATCGGGAGCCTCGCCGGCACACAGATGCCCTACATGCTGGCCCTGCTCCTAAACCTTTTGATTGCATCTACGGCCGGGCTGGCGTTCCAGTTGCTATGGAAGCGTCAATACTCAGGCGCCAGCGACGGTACCAGCCCCCTCCGCCGGGCGGCCTTTGTAGTGCTGCCGCCGGTGATATTCGCGTACGTCACGGCTGTCGCGATCACCAATATTTCGGTATCCGTACACTTGACGGTCCTGTTGCCGGTATTGGGCGTTGCCTTCGCTGCACTCTTGGTACTGCGGGACCCGGCGTTCAACCCCAACGAGCGAGATCGGTTGTTCCTGCTCTCTATAACGTCGGTCCTGGCGATGATCTCGGGAGTCCTGGGGATAGGCACCATTCTGGCGATATACCTGTCGCCGGACCTGCCCAGCGTTCTGCCGGACCACAATCTACTGTGGTCCTGGGAAATCAACCTCGCAGGGCTGGGCTTTTCCCGGGAAGAGGCGCTGGACCGTATGAATGTAGGTTACGTGTGGCACACAATATGTGTCTTCGGCTATATGTTCTTTCTAGTCTTCGGCAGGCTGATCGTGTCCCTCTATCGCATTGACGGCAGTCGAAGACGATGAGGTCCACGACGTTCAGAGAAGCGACCTTTGTTGACCGCGATATGGAATGCCTTGACCTGCGTCGTTCTCCAACGTCAAGGTCCGCCACAATTTGGTAGTGTCTCAAACTGAGAAACTACCCACAATTTAGGGCGGACAGACCATCTCCAGAGTGTGGATCATCTTAGCGGGGCCCACCACGTTGATAGCTAAGATATGCCGAGGCTCGAACTTCCTCAGCATCGGTGTGCGACTGAGCCCCGGCCTTGCAGGAGCGGTCGGCACGCTTCCGGTCCGTCACATCTTGCCTCCCCCCTGCTGGCGCCTATTGCGCCATTTGTGGCGTGTTCTGATAGGACGCTGGCGCACAATGTGCTCTATCATTGAGCACCACCAACCGGGAGGCCCAATCCATGACCAAGCACACTGAACACGTGCGCGCCCTCGATGTCGAGGGCGCATACAACGTCCGCGACCTCGGAGGATACGAGACCCGCGACGGCAGGATGACCCGCTGGGGTAAGTACCTACGGTCGGACACCTTGGCGAATCTCAGCCCTGCGGGCGTAAACACTCTCCTCGAGTACGGTATCCAGAACATCATCGACCTGCGCCGCAGCATCGACCTGCAATTCAGGCCGAGCCCCTTCATTGGCAATGAGGCCGTCACCTACTACCATCAGAACATGGCAGGCGACGTGGCCCTCGAGGGCAGGGAGGTGATCGACGGAGTCGAGGACACTGCCGAGCGGCGGGGCAAGGGGTACTGCTACATACTCGAACAGAGGAAGCACATCCTCCACCAGATATTCTCGGTCCTTGCCAGCCCGGGTGGTCTCCCCGTCCTCATCCACTGTAACGCGGGCAAGGACAGGGCCGGAATCTGTGCCGCATTCGTGCTGGATATCTGTGGCGTTCCTCGCGAGACCATCATCGAGGACTACGCCCTCACCGCGCAGTACCTGGTGCGGCGCCACTACAAAGACAATCCTGACGTGAGTCCTGACGTATACACTTGGCGGGAGTATCAGAACGACGTCTGCCATCCTCACAGCATGCAAATCACCCTCGACCACCTCGACAGGATGTACGGAGGCGTCGAGGGCTACCTGCGGGACACCGGCATCACCGACGACCAGGTCGCCGCCATCAAGGAGGCAATGACTGAGTGAGCGCCCGGAATCTCATCGAAGTCGACCCCAGATGCACATGAACGTCATCCTCCTCGGCGCCGGACGGGGCGAACGCCTTATGCCCTTCACCGCGTCGCAGCCAAAGTGCTTTACTGATGTGGCGGGCGCCAGAATTCTCGATTGGACGCTGAGTGCGTTTCGACAGAATGGCCTGGACCGGTTTGTCTTCGTAGGCGGGTATCTCATGGGCGTGGTCCAGGACGCCTACCCAGATTTCTCCTACGTGGAAAACCCCGCCTGGCCCACGACCAACATCCTCGCTTCCCTGGTCTGTGCTCGTGAACACATGGCTCGCGGCTTCTATGCGACATATACCGATACGCTATACCTCGGCGAGGCAGTGAAGGCGCTCCAGGACTCGCCGCACGACATCACGCTCGTCATGGACACTCGTTGGCGTACACGGTATGTGTTTCGGAGTATGCACCCGGAGTCGGACGCCGAGAAGATGCTCGTGGACGGCGACCGCGTGGTGGAGGTCTCGCGGACGATCGAGCCGCGCGAGGCATCCGGAGAGTATACGGGTGTGATCAAGATGACGGCCGAGGGCGCTTCCCAGTTCCTGCAATTCTACGACGAGCTCCACGCCGAACTTGGCGATGAGCAAGTCATCGCCGATGGCAGACCCTTCCGCATGGCGTATGTGATTCATCTACTCGACCGGATGATCCGAGCCGGGATTCCGGTACACTGCGTCCCAGTGCCCGGCGACTACCATGAGGTCGACACCATCCAGGACTACCACCTGGCCACCGCAGACTGGATGCGGTTCGCGATCTAACCTGTTCCTGACATCTTGCCTGGAAGCCCAGTGAAAAAAGACCTGTTCCCAACCACCGTCGTCGGCTCCATGCCGCGACCTCAATACGTGCGAGACCTGATTGAATCGCACGTGGAAAGGGGCCCATCTTCGGGCGACTTTCGGCGGATGATGGACTCCGCCATACCATACGTCGCGCAGATGCAGGAGCTTGCCGGCATCGACATCATTTCCGACGGGGAGTGGCGCAGAAAGTCATACATCGGGGTGATAGCCGATATCTGCAGCGGGTTCGATCTATCCATCAAGGAAGTCCTCGGACAGCGCCAGACGTGGCACGTCGTCACTTCGAAAATCGAAGTCGCAAACCCCGGCCTGCTGGCGAAGGAGGCCGGGTTCCTCAAACTGCATACGGGACGCGATGTCAAGGTCGCCATACCGTCGCCATACCTGATAGGTGAGCGGATGTGGGACCCCGAACTGTCGAGAGCCGCGTATCCCACTCGGCGCGACTTCACCGAGGCGCTCGTGCCAGTGCTTCGGCAGGAGCTCGAGGCCCTGCGCGACGAAGGGGTAGCGGTGGCGCAGTTCGACGACCCTCACCTGTGCCTTTTCGTGGACCCGAAGGTGCGGGCGGACTACGACGACCCGCAGGCCGAGATGGCGTACTGCGTCGACCTGCTGAACCGCGTCGTCGAGGGAGTCGACGGAGTCCGGTTGGCGCTCCACCTCTGCCGGCGCAATAAGGGCCGCGCGGGATGGGTCGGCGAGGGTGGATACGAGCCGATTCTTCCAGCCTTGGCCGGTCTCAATGTCGATATTCTCATGCTGGAGTTTGCGATACCGGCGGCGGGCGACTTCGCCGTATTGCGCGACATACCGGAACGCTTCGATATCGGCCTGGGATGCGTCGACTGCCGCAGCAGTCACATAGACACGCCGGACGAGATTGCCGCCCGCGTCAGGCGGGCCGTCCAATACGTCGCGCCTGAGCGCGTACTGCTGCACCCCGACTGCGGGTTCGCGCCGGGAAGCGCTGCCGATATCCCGCTCGACGAGGCGTACCTGAAGCTCAGGAACGAGTCCCTCGCCGCTGAGATGCTGAGGGAGGAATTTCGGTAGCTCCGCACGCTGCCGGAAATCAGCCGGAGTCCTGAGTCCCGTTCAGTTAACTGAGCATGGACTCCACTTGCTTCGCTTCAGAGTCGCTCACAATTCGGTATACCGTGAACTGGGGAGCACCCTTGGCCCGGCCGCGTACCGCCTTTCGACCGTTCTTCAGGGTCACTAATCTGGGTTCCACAATCTCGCACTTCCTGCGCAGCGGCAGGCAGTATGCAGTCAGTACGTCCATGGCACACCTCCCTCGATCTGTTGGCTTTCTCCTGGCCTAGGCTTCATCCACCAGCAGGCCGTGAGGACCGTCTTGCCGCGCATGGCCCTCCGGTCCACGTGGGCCTGAGGTCATGGCAACGACATCATGGTCCACGTACTCGCTGATCAGCTCGCTAGCCTGGCTAATGGCTTGGTCCAGCGCGTTGCGCGCAGATTCTGGCTGGGCATGGTTGACTTGAAACCCCAGCCACTGCTCCGACTGTTCCCGGTCATCTCGTACTATCAGCTGGACCTCCTCCCAGCCCTGGGCCAGCTGCCGTAACCGGTGCAGCACCCGGTCCCATTGGCTGGGTCTGGTCACCAGGCACAGGACGTAGGCCGTTCCTCCGGTGATCTCCCACCAGTCTGGGACCTCCGGGTGACCTTCGCAGGAGGAGAGGGTCTCTACCAGGTCCGTCTGATTCAGTGTCCGCACCAGCTCCCTGACCCCTGGCTCCAGCTGCTCGTAGTCCAGAAACCAGGGGTGCATCGCCTGCACGTCAGGGAAACCCGGTCGGAGTACTGCTCGTTTGAACCACCACATAGGCCTTCCTCAGCGGCCCCTGGTCTCAGGCACTTGCAGCACCACTACCGCCTCGGGAGACCTTGAGTAACCGTCGTTCCCGCGTAGGTGGGCACCGAGCGCCTCGATTGTGAAGCCCTCAAGCCTGGGCGTGATGTCTTGAAGTCCAGTTATGAGATGTAATATCAATAAGGGCTACTCAAGAGCCGGGTCATGTATAGCTCGGAGTGAGATAAGCTATCAAGACGAATTGGCTTTGTCAACACCAGTCCTTCCCTCTTCTCGGAAGATGTCGACTGTCTGCGGCCGTCAGGTCGATGGGACGGCTGGCCTCAGGACAGACCAACAGCCTCGCCCGTCACGCGATGGTCGATCCCTTCAGGACGAGCGGAGCCGCGTGGCTCCCGCACCTCACGCCATCAAAAGAGCTTGCGGCCCGGCACCTTGACGCGTGTCCGGTACAGCGACGTTCCCGCGTTGATGTACAGGCTGCGGAGGTCGTCGTCCCCCCAGGTGAAGTTGGTCACCCCTTGCGGCACGTATATCGTGCCCAGGCAGGCGGCGTCCGGCGCGAACACCTGCACTCCGCCCGGGCCGGTCGTGTAGAGGTAGCCGCCCGTGTCGATCTTCATCCCGTCGGCCAGGCCGTCTCGCTCCCCGGTCACGTCGGCCCACACGCGCCCGTTCGATATCGTCCCGTCGTCGTTCACGTCGAAGACGCGGATGTGCGCCCGCATCGTGTCGTTGATGAACAGCAGGCTCTCATCGAGCGAGAGCGTCAGGCCGTTCGGCTGATCGAAGTCGTCGACGAGGAGCGTAAGCTCGCCGCTGTCCGGTGAGAGGCGGTACACGCCGCGCCAGTCGAGCTCCTGCTCGCGCTCGACGCCGTAGTATTCCATCCGCCCGAAGCTCGGATCGGTGAAGTAGATCGACCCGTCGCTCTTGACGATTATGTCGTTGGGGCTGTTCAGCTCCTTGTCGCCATAGTGCGTGGCGAGAACGGTGATCGACCCGTCGTGCTCCGTCCGCGTCACGCGGCTCGTCGCGTGCTCGCAGGTCAGAAGCCGTCCCTGCAGGTCGTAGTAGTTCCCGTTCGCCATGTTGCTCGGCTCGCGAAACACCTCAATCCCCCGCTCATTCGTCCACTTCCGCATGATGTTGCCCGGCATGTCGCTGAATATCAGGTACCCCTCGACGTGGTTCCACATCGCCCCTTCCGTGAAGTCGAACCCCGTCGCAAGCTCCTCCACCGGAGCGTCATCGCCAACAACGTCCCGAAAGCGTTCGTCTCGAATCTCTACGTTCATGGCCTCTCCTTTGGGGTTGTGGATTCTGGTCGCCGTTCCCGGGCCCCAGGAAGTCCTCCGGCAAGTCCTAAGAGACTATCTCAAACTCCCCGGCGAGCCCTGGCGCGGGAAGGTCGTTCGTCCTGAGCCTGTCGAAGGACAGTTCTCAGCAGCGCACAAGGTATTGAGGTTGTTACTAAGCCCTCTCTATTGCCACAGGTCGGGATCGGGTCGGTTCATCAGTCCGAAGCCCAGGTATCCATACCAGATGACCAGCAGCACGTAGCAGCCCCGGGCCAGCGTGACAAAGGTGTCGCGGCCGTCGTTGCTGAGTATGGCCATCATGAAGAAGACCATAACGGCCAGGCTGACAAGGGCAGCCAGCAGCGAGACTATCTGGTTGAAGTCGTCCCTCGTGGAGAGGCCCAGCGCGAAGATGAAGCCGCCAAACCCAAGGGTAATCCCGCCGGCGTAGAAGAGAGCGGAGCCTGCATAGTAGACGGGAACGCTTCCGCCAATCTGCTCACTGGTCTCGGCATCGGCCAGGATGAAGTCCACGCCGCCGGCGAATATCCAGCCGGTCAGTCCGACGAAGACCATGAAGAAGCCCATCTGGACCAGGGCCTTGCCGTTGCCCTGCAGGGTTACGTTCCGCATCAGCGCGTAGAGACCCGACAGGATCAGGGCCAGGCCAAGGATTATCGCGATGTTGGTTATGTTGGTCAGCGCGGCGTTGCTCCCCTTGGCCGTTATCGTGCCAACAGCGTCCGACACCTCCGCGCTGTCTATCAGCAGTCCCCCCGGCTCTATGAGAAAGAAGACGAAGGCGACTATCGGACCGCATATGAGGGACAGACCTGCCAGCCGGTTCACGGAAATCGTGCCCATGTTCGAACCTCCCTTATGTGATCTCGTGGGAAGGATCCATCGGTTTCAATCCCTCCCGGCATACATCCTGACGCCAACGTTGTGGCTTTGCAAGGACTCCCTTAGGTAGCAGGCTGTGCGTAGGCCGCCATCCCCTGTGCCCCGCCAGCCGGTCGGACCACCAGGACCGGACAGCCCGATTCCCTCACCACGGCCTCGGCAATGCTCCCCAGCAGGAGCCGGTTCACTCCCGACCGCCCATGCGTGGTAATCGCTATCATCCCGTGCTCGGCGCCCTTCGCGTACTCGGCTATTCGCGATGAAGCCTTGCCCTGGAGCATTACCTCATCCACGTCGAGTCCCGAGTCCCTCAACCGTTTCGCCACCCTCGCCACATAGTCTCGCGCTCCTGTCGCAGCTTCCTCCCGGACGCCTGCCAGCATGTCCAGGAGAGAGACGCTGTCGGCGAAGATCGGGGCGTCCTCCGGTACCACTCTCAGGAGTGTCATCCCCAGGTCCATGCGGCGGGCGAGCGCGGTGGCGTGAGGAAGCACGGTTTCCGCGAACGAGGACCCGTCCAGCGGGACGATGACCTTGCTGACTATCCCCCGGTGTGAGCGGGCGCGCTCCGGGGTGATTGCCAGCACCGGCATAGGCGATTCGTGAATCACCTTGTAGGTCACGCTGCCGAGGAGGCCGCTGGTCACGATGTTCCTCCCGCGAGTGGACATCGCGATCAGGTCGCATCCCGATTCCTCGGCCATCCTGATGATTGTGTCAGACGGCGGGCCGTACCCGGCCACAGTCTCGGCATCGACACCCTCCAGGGCCATATCTCGAGCGAGAGTGTCCAGTGGGGCCTTCAGCTCCTGCTCGATCCTGCCCGCCAGCTCCCTCTGCCAGGGCTCGATGTCGGAAGAGTCCTCGGTGTCCCGGCCCAGCTCCTCCAGGACCCTGCCCAGGGACGAGTCGAAGCCCTCCTCCCCCATGTGATGGACATCGATAGCCCGCGCCAGCACGACTCCCATCTCCATGTCGTGCGCCAGCCGGGTGACGAAGGGCACGATGCCTTCGGAGACTTCCGTGCCGTCAAGCGGGACCAACACTCTTGTGAACATCTGCTTCCCTCGGCGCGGCGCTAGTGTGTGTGCTGAACAAGCTCTTCCGCCGCTAAGTTGTACCAGCCTTCACCGCCTGGGACAAGCATGGGGTTGCTTCGACAGGTACATTGCTCCCAGATAGCCGCGAATGGACTGGCCCGGCCGCCTCCCGGCCCTTCATGAGCAGGCAGGCGTGATATGCTCCCCACAGCGGCGCAACCCCGCCGGAGGATGATTGATGACCACGCAGCCCAACATACTCTTCATCTTCACCGACCAGCAGCGCGCCGATACCATGGCCTGCTATGGCAACGACCTCATCGAGACCCCAAATCTCAACTCCCTCGCCGCCGGCAGCTTCGTATTCGAGGACGGATACGTCAGCGCGCCCATCTGCACACCGTCCCGCTCGACCATCCTGACCGGGCTCTGGCCCCACGTGAACGGCTGCCTGAAGAACAACATCCGCCTCGACGACTCGGTCCGGACCATCGCCGACCTCCTGCCCCCGGAATACCGCACCGGCTACTACGGCAAGTGGCACCTCGGCAACGAGGTCATCCGCCAGCACGGCTTCGACGAGTGGGTCAGCATCGAGGACCAGTACCGCGACTACTACACCGACGACGAGTACCTGTCGGTGCTCAGCGACTACCACCACTTCCTGGTCGAGCGCGGCCATACCCCGGACAAGGAGTCCCGGGGCTCGATGGTCTTCTCGCGCGAGTACGCGGCAGCGCTGCCGGAGGAGCTCACCAAGGCGACCTTCCTTGGCAACCGCGCCTCCGAGTTCATACACCGGAACAAGGACCGCCCCTTCGCCCTCTACGTCAACATCTTCGAGCCCCATCCGCCCTACGACGGCCCCTTCAACGACATGTACGACCCCTCGTCGCTCCCCGTCGGCGGCGCGTTCATGCAGGACCCGCCCGCCAACGCCTCCCTCATACACCGCGAGAGGGCGGCAGAGTCCATGGCGGGCCTGGGCTTCGACGGCGACTCCGCCGAGCCCGCCAGCGAGGAGTACTGGCGCGCCCTCATCGCCCGCTACTGGGGCATGGTCACCCTCGTCGACAGGGCCGTGGGCACTATGCTGCGTGCCCTGGATGATGCAGGAGTCGCCGACAACACCATCGTCGTCTACAGCAGCGAGCACGGCGACCAGCTGGGCGAGCACAACATCGTCCAGAAGGCCGTATTCTACGAGCAGTCCATCAGGGTCCCCATGCTCATGCGCGTCCCCTGGCTGGCACGAAGTGAGACGCGCGTTCCCGGCAGGTACAGCCACATCGACACCGTGCCGACCCTGCTAGACCTGGTTGGGACCGATGTCCCAGGCCATCTCCAGGGCGAGAGCCGCGTCCCCGTGCTGGAGGGCGGGGCCACCCTCGAGGGCAACGACGTCATTATCGACTGGACCGGCCGGGACTCGAAGGAGCCCCTGGGCATACAGTCCGTCGACCACCGCATCCTGGTCTCCCACGACGGCTGGAAGCTGAACCTGGGGCAGGGCGACCGGGGCGAGCTCTACGATCTGTACGGCGACCCGACCGAAAGCACAAACCTCTTCGACGACCCCTCGCACAGAGGGCGGGCCAGGGACATGGCCTCCCGGATTCGCGACTGGCAGCGCGCCACCGGCGACACCGCGCCCCTGCCGGAGGTCTAGCCTTGTCGACCACTTCCTCTCCTCCCGCCGGTTCCGGCCCCGTCCGCGAGTCCGGGCGCATAACCAGCCTCGATCTGGTGCGCGGGGTTGCCGTGCTCGGCATCCTGTTGATGAACGCCGTCCACTTCAGGTTCGGCAGCGGGCCCTACTTCAACCTCAGTGCGGGCGGCTCTGAGACGTGGCTCGACTGGGTCGTGGGCATACTCGGCGAGGTCTTCGTCGACCAGAAGTTCATGGGCCTGTTCTCGCTCCTGTTCGGCGCGGGGATGATTCTCTTCATCGACCGCGCCAGCCGGAGGGGGGCCCGCGCAGTCCTGCTGAACCTCTGGCGCAACACGCTGCTGCTGGTCATCGGCATCCTCCACTACCTGGTCTGGGATGGCGATGTGCTGATGGCCTATGCGATATCCTCGCTATTCCTGCTCGCCCTGCGGAGGCTGCCGAGCTGGGCGCTCATCTCCCTCGGTACTGCCCTGTTCGTCCTGTCCGTCGCCTGTGCCCTCGTCGCGCAGCACCTCGCAGACACGACCAGTGCGTCGATAGAGGGTCTCTGGACGGCGGGCGAGGCCTTGGACGAGGGGACCATCGGGGCCTCTGTCCTCCTGGGCTTCTTCCTGCGGGCCCTGGGGCTGATCCTGGTCGGAGCGGGCCTCTATCGCATCGGCTTCATGGACGGCGGCCTGCCCGAGAGGACTTACCGGCTCACCGCGATTGTGGGGCTTGCCGTCGGCCTGCCTCTCGCCGGTGCCGGCGTCGTCGTCACCGCGTTGAACGACTACTCGCGCGAGGTCGCCTTCATCGGCCAGGTCCCCAACACCCTGGGCACGATCCCCGCGTCGCTGGGATACATGAGCCTCATCATCATCTGGAACAACCGCGCGGACGGCTGGCTCGAGCGGCGTCTCCGCGCGGTCGGGAGGATGGCGCTCACCAACTACCTGTCCCAGACGGTCCTGGGCGTGCTCGTCCTGACAGTCCTGCTGGGCGACGTCGACGCCGTGGGCCGGAGCGCGGTCCTGCTCTTCGTCGTCGCCGTGTGGGCGCTCCAGATCTGGTGGTCGCAGGTGTGGCTCGGCCGCTTCCTCTTCGGCCCTGCGGAGTGGCTCTGGCGAGTCGCCACGTATCGAAGGGGCCAACCCCTTCGCCGCACGTAGAGGCACCTGCTCAGAGTTGAGGGAATGCGGCTTGGCCTCTTCCCCCCGAGGGGGAAGATTGAGATGGGGGCTCTCGCGCTGCCGAAGTGGACAGCTACCATAGGCGTCATGGCCGTCACTTTCTGAGGTCGGTGTCGAAGAGGAGCGCAATGGCCAGGAAAAAGGTGCTGGTAACCGGAGGCGCGGGTCGCATAGGCGGAATAGTCCGGCGGTTCCTGGGCTCGAAGTACGAGCTCAGCGTCCTGGACAGGGAGCCGGTGGAGGGCGTCCCTTCGCTGGTCGCCGATCTGGCCGACCTGGATGCCATCAGGCCGGCCTTCGAAGGACAGGACACAGTGGTACACCTTGGGGCCGAACCGAGCGGCGGCACCCCCTGGGACGCGGTCCTGCCAAGCAACATCGTCGGCGTCTACAACGTCATGGAGGCCTGCCGCGAGGCGGGAGTGGGACGCGTGGTCTTCGCCAGCACCAACCACGTGGTCGGCTACTACCCCGAGAAGGACGACCCCTACCGGGCCGTCTTCGAAGGCAGGCTGGACGGCGCGCCCAGGCCGTTCCCGCTCCTGGCCGCCGAGCAGGTGCGGCCCGATTGCCTCTACGGCGTCAGCAAGGCCTTCGGCGAGTCCCTGGGGAGCCTCTACTGGGACAAGTACGGGATATCCTTCATTGCCCTGCGTATCGGGGCGGTGAGCACGGGCACGGACTGGTACCGCCAGTCGTACCCCAGTCTCGCCATGTGGCTGAGTCACAGGGACGCCGCCCAGCTGATCGAGCGCAGCATCGACGCGCCCCCATCCGTCGGGTTCCAGGTCGTGTACGGCATCTCGAACAACGCCCTGCGCATCCACGAGATCGAGACCGCCGAGCGGGTGTTGGGATACAGGCCCCAGGACGACGCTGGCGATACCCTCGCCCCCGGAGCCGGCACAGGCCCCTACTACAACCGCGCCCACCCGTAGGGGCGGGTTTGAAACCCGCCCTCCCCGGTTCCCCACGTGGATAAGGTTGACCCACAGAACGCACGTTCTGTATAATCTCCTGTCCTGGTACCCCCGAGAAACCGGACATGGAGGCTTATGAGGGTCGCCTGTGTGCTCGTCACCCACCTGATGGCCAAGGTGGAGATGTCCCGCCATCCCCACCTGGAGGACCGCCCCGTCCTGATCGTCGACCGGGACCCCTCCAGGTCGAGGCCCGTGGTCGTCGACCGCTTTCGCGCTGCCTCGGGGGTGGCGGCCGGGATGACCCTGGAGCAGGCCGTGTCCCGCCATGCGAACGCCGTCGTGCTGGACGCCGACCGGACGCACTACCGGCGGGTGTTCGGCCGGGTGCTCGCATCGCTGCAGGGGATCAGTGACCGCGTCGAGGAGGCCGGGCTCGGCACTGCATACGTGCGCATCGACGGCCTCGAAGGGATGTACCGGGGCGAGGCCGGGTCCGTATCGGCCCTGCTGAACGCGGTCCCTGCATATCTGAACGCCCGCATCGGTGTTGCGGGCGCGAAGTTCCCCGCGTTCGTCGCCGCCAGGACGAGCGCGGCTCACGGTGCCTTCAGGGTCCCGGACGACGTGGGGGCCTTCCTCGCGCCCCACGCCATCGATCTGCTTCCCATCTCCTTGGACGTGAAGGGCGAGATGCACCGTTTCGGCCTGCACACCATGGGCGCAGTCGCCGCGATGAGCAGGCACGCGCTCACGGACCGCTTCGGGCCCGAGGGAGCGCGCGCCTGGGAGCTCTGCAATGGGATCGACGACAGCCCCGTCATCCCACTGGCGTTTGAGGAGTCGGTCGTCGAACACGCCTCGCTGCCGTTCCACTCCTCCTCCGTGGAGGCCCTGTTCGTGGCGGTCGACGCCCTCCTCAGGAGGGCCTACGCCCGGCCGGACATGAAAGGCCGGTACGCCGGGTTGGCCGGTCTGCTCTGTGCGGCGTCCGGCTGGCCCTCCTGGGAGAAGAGCGTCAGGTTCAAGCAGCCGGCCGGCTCGTGGGAGAAGGCCTCGCCGGTCGTCCGGAGCAGGCTGGAAATGGACCGTCCCAGCACACCCGTCGAGGACGTGACCCTCACCCTGTCCGGCTTCACAGGCGAGTCAGGGACGCAGATGGGCCTGCTGAAGGACGTGCGGGACGACAGGCGAAGGCGCCTCGTGGAGGCTGACAGGAGGCTGCAGCCCCTCATGGGCGGCGGCCACGCCCTCCACAGGATCGCCCGGGTGGCGCCCTGGCACCCCGCGCCTGAGATGCGCGTCCTGCAGGTGCCCATCGACCCGTCCGGGCGTGACGACATCAGGCCGCTCCACACGCCCAGGCCCGTGGAGGTGCGGGAGAGCGCGGAGGGCGAGCCGGTGTCGCTGCGGATCGACAGGCGCTGGCAGCAGGTGTCCCGCATAGACGACCGGTGGACCTTCGACCTGTGGTGGCTCCCGGAGCCCGTCACCCGCGCGTACTACAGGGTCTACCCCGACGGCGGCGGGCGGACCACGCTGTTTCACGACCTAGAGGACGACCGCTGGTACCGGCAGGGCGCTTGATGGCCGGTGGCTACGTCGAGCTTCACGCCAAGAGTTTTTTCTCCTTTGGAGTCGGAGCTTCCCATGTGCACGAATTATTGGCCCAAGCGAAAGAGCACGGCTACCCGGCGCTGGCCCTGACCGACACGAACCTGTGCGGCGCACTGGAGTTCGCCCGGCTCGCCAACAGCCTGGACATTCGTCCCATCACGGGCGGCGAGCTGACCCTCGACGACGGCTCCAGGCTCACGCTGCTCGCCCGCACCCGCCGGGGATACTCCAACATCTCCCGCCTATTCACCATCGCCAACTCCGCAGACCGCAGGGACCCGAGGCTCGACCCCGCGCACCTTCCCCTTCACTCCGAGGGCGTCGTCCTGCTGACCGGTGGGCGCGGCGGTCAGATCTCGCGTCTGGCGTCGGACGGGCGGACAGGCGAGGCCCGCGAGCTCCTGGGGCGGTACGTCGACTGGTACGGTCCGGACTCGGTGTACGTGGAGCTACAGCAGAACCTCCTCCACGGCGACACCGACAGGAACAGGAAGCTGGCCGGGCTCGCGGCGGAGGCCGGCGTGCCGGTGGTCGCCACGAACGACGTCCACTACCATGTCCAGGAACGCTCGCGCCTCCAGGACGCGCTGGTCGCCGCAGGACTCAACACCACCATAGACCAGGCGCTGCCGCACCTGAGGCCGAATCATCACCTCCACCTGAAGTCCCGTGACGAGATGGATCGGCTCTTCGCCGAGTGGCCCGAGGCTGTACCCAACACCCTCCGTGTCGCGGAGCAGTGCGCCTTCGACCTCAGCACCGATCTCGGCTACACCCTGCCGGACCCCGCCGTGCCGGACGGCTACACGCCCGAGAGCTACCTGCGCCGGCTCTGCTACGAGGCCGCCGCGCGGCGCTACGGCTCGGTGACTCAACAGGTCGAGGAGCGTCTCCGGGAGGAGTTCCGGCTGATCGAGCATCTAAACCTGGCCGGCTTCCTGCTGCTCTACAGGGAGATCGCACTCCTCGCGCAGCGGATCATGGAGGAGCGCGGCCTCGTCGACCCTGAGACCCCGGTGGAGGAGAGGCCGCCGGGACGGGGACGCGGCTCGTCCGTGGCCTTGCTCATCGGGTATCTCATCGGGATAAGCCACGTCGATCCCCTGGAGTGGGACCTGACCCTGGAGCGCTTCATCTCCGAGGATATGACGATGCTGCCGGACATCGACCTCGACTTCCCCAGGGGGCTTAGGGACGAGCTGATCGAGCGTGTCCACAGCCACTTCGGGCCCGAGTACGCCGTCCTGGCCGGGGCCGTCACGACCTACAAGGTGAAGGGCATCATCCAGGACCTCGGCAAGGCCCTGGGCCTCCCCCAGGAGCACCTCTCCCTGCTCTCCAAGCAGCTCCACTCCCACCACGCCGCAGACCTGCGGGACGAGATGTCGCAGCTCCCGGACTTCACAGACAGGGTGGACGCGCCGGGTTGGCGCGACCTGCTCTACCTGGCCCCCCAGCTCATGGACGCTCCCAGGGGGTTGAGCCAGCACGTCGGCGGCATGGTCCTCAGCAGCTCTCCCATGCCGGAGATGGTGCCCATGAGGGCAGGGGCCATCGACGGGCGCTACATCATGGACTGGAACAAGGACAGCGTGGCCGACGCCGGGTTTGCCAAGATCGACATCCTATCCCTGCCGGTCCTGGACCAGATCGAGGAGACCCTCGACCTCGTGCAGGCGCGGGAGGGTAGGCGCATCGACATGAGCAGGGTCGACCCCGAGGACGCGGAGGTCTACGACATGATCAACGCGGGCCTCGCGAAAGGCGTCTTCCTGCTCCAGTCTCCCGCGCAGCTCAAGATGGCCCAGCGCCTGAAGTCGCGCAACCTGCTCGACCTCGCCTACCAGGTCGCCCTCATCCGTCCCGGCGTGGGAGTGCAGGGCAGCGCCGTGTCCCAGTTCGTCGAGCGCTACCGGCACGGCGCGGAGTGGGAGTACGACCACCCGCTGGAGCGTCGCGCCCTGGAGCGCGGCTACGGGATCATCGTCTGGCAGGAGCAGGTCGTGCAGCTCATCGAGGACGTGGCCGGGATGACCGCCGCGGAGGCCGACGAGGTGCGCCGCGCCTTCGCCAGGCCCAACAACGACCACCTCATAGCCATGCACTGGGAGAGGTTCGCCGAGGGCGCAGGGCGCAACGGCGTCCCGGACGAGATTGCCGCGAAGATCTTCGCCAAGATCAACGGCCACTACATGTTCCCGGAGTCCCACTCACACGCCTTTGCCGTGACCGCGTACCAGGCCGCGTGGCTCAAGCGCTACTACCCCCTGGAGTTCTTCGTCGCGCTGATCGACAACCAGCCCATGGGCTTCTACCCGATGGAGACCCTGAAGCAGGACGCGCGGCGCTTCGGCGTGCCCTTCCTGAACCCCTGCATAAACGGGAGCCGGGCCGCGTGCGCCCCCGAGAGCGGCTCGGTGCGCCTGGGCCTGCAGCTCATCAAGGACGTCGGGACGGAGTCGGCGAAGCTCATCGTCGAGGAGCGGGAGCGGCACGGCTCCTACGTCACCGCGGGAGACCTGGTGCGCCGTACGGGGCTGAAGCCCCAGGCCGTCTTGTCCCTGGCGATGGCGGGTGCCTTCGATTCCATTACGCCGAACCGCAGGGAGGCCATGTGGGAAGCGGGGCTGCACCCCCGCCCGTCGCGGAACGGCCAGGCGCCTTTGCCCATGTCCACCGAGGACAGCGTGCCCAGGCTCACGGACTTCACCGAGCGCGAGAAGATGATCGGCGAGTACAGGGTGATGGGCCTCTACCCCAGGGGCCACCTCATGGAGTTCGTCAGGCCGGGCTTGGGTCCCAACGTGCTTCCTGCCGCCGATGTCGAGAAGCGCGGCGACGAGGAGTTGGTCACGGTCGCCGGCTGGCCGGTCGCGCGGCAGCACCCGCGCGGAAGGCACGGCACCGTCTTCGTGACCATCGAGGACGAGACCGGCGACGTGCAGGTCATCATATGGAGCGACCTGTTCGCCAGGCGCCGCAGGGAGCTCGGCAGCCAGGTCATCGAGGTCACCGGGCGCGTGTCCAGGTGGGACGGCACGACCAACGTGATCGCCACGGACCTCCGCGCAGTCCGGTCCGGCGTCACCATGCCCGCATCCCACGACTGGCACTGACCCCAGACGAGCACGTAAGTCTTCTGAGGATGGTCCGTATCGTTCGGCCTTAGCCTGTCGAAGGCCAGTGCTCAGCAGCACAACCTTGAGGTGCAGGAAGGGAGCCGTTCTGAGTCGAGAGGAGGCGGCTCGGCCTCTTCCCCCCGAGGGGGAAGATTGAGATGGGGGCTCTCGCCATGCCAGAGATCAAGGTTGTCCATGTCACACCAAGTCTGAACAGTTACGTGCGCACGACGCCCGTCGGGCCCACACGTTGCCCTGTGCTATAGTTGAAGTACAGACCCCCCTTAAGATTCCAGGAGAAAAAAGACCATGCTGAACGCCCAGCTCGAGAACGCTCTCAACGAACAGATGAACAGCGAGCTGTACTCGGCCCACCTCTACTTGTCCATGGCCGCCTACTTCGAGACCGAGACCCTGCCCGGGTTCGCCCATTGGATGAGAATCCAGCACCAGGAGGAGGTCTCCCACGCACTCCGCATCTTCGACTACATCAACGACCGCGACGGCCGCGCTGTCATCAATGCGATTGCCCAGCCGCAGACCGAGTTCGAATCGGTCCAGTCCGCCATGGAGATGGCCCTCGAACACGAGCGCTCCGTCACAGCCATGATCGAGGACCTCTACAGGGTCGCCCAGGAGCACAAGGACTACGCCACCCACGTCCTGCTCGAGTGGTTCATCGAGGAGCAGGTGGAAGAGGAGAAGTCCGCCCTCGACATTGTCGATCACCTGAAGCGCATCGGCGACGACGGCACCGGCCTCCTCATCCTCGACGGACGCCTCGCAGACCGCACCGCCGAAGAGGAACCCGCCGCCGAATAGCCGCGACGAGCTAGCCTCTTCCCCTCGAGGGGGAAGATTGAGCCTGTCCTGAGCCTGACGAAGGGATGGGGGCTCTCGCCCAGCCGACCAGCAACGCTGTCCATGGCCCGGCGAGTCTGAATGGCTACAGCCGACACTTCCGGTTGCCACCCGCTCTGCGAGGCGTCACAATGTGCATCGGCTCCGGCGGACGCCCTGGCAAAGGGGCTCCTCCGCCGGCATGAGCGCCAGGAGGTAGCGGCATGGACGACGTTCGCGTAGGACTCTACGGGCTGGGACATCGGGGCCTCGGCTGGCTCCGGCTCATGCAGACCATCCCTGGACTCCGCATCACCGCCATCGGCGACCTCATTCCGGCCCTGCACGAGCGTGGACGCGCCCAGCTTGTGGACGGCACCGGCGTCCCCGCCTACACCGACTACGAGGACATGCTCGCCGACCCCAACGTCGACGCCATCGCACTCGTCGTCAGGGCCGAGCGGCAGGGCGCCATGGCCGCCCAGGCCCTCGAGGCCGGCAAGCACGTCAACGCCGAGGTCCCGGCCGCCCACACCATGGAGGACTGCTGGCGCATCGTCGTGGCACAGGAGCGCACCGGCCTCGTCTACCAGCTTGCCGAGCAGAGCCGGTACGCCGGGATGTTCACGGCGTGGAAGGGCCTTGTCCACCAGGGCGCGCTGGGCAAGATCACCTACGTCGAGGGCGAGTACGTCGGATACAAGGGCGATCACAGGTACTACCAGGACTGGAAGACCGGCGAGCTGCTAACTCCGGAGGAAGGCAAGAAGCGCCCCGATGCCAGGCCCACGTGGATGCTCTGCCCATCCATCCACTACCTCCCGCACGAGCTTAGCCCCCTGCTCATGATCCTGGACGACCGCATAGCCCGCGTCACCGGCATGGGCACCAGGGTGCCAAGCTACACCCACCCCGACGTCGACAAGGCCGACATCCAGGTCGCGCTCATGCAGACCGAGAAGGACACCATACTCCGCCTGATGTGCGGCTACACGATCCCCACGCCGCCCGCGCGCGACCACCACCACTACCAGATCATCGGGACGCGCGGGCATCTGGAGTCGGGCCGCACCAGCCGTGACATGGCGAAGATGTGGCTCGCCGACAACCACATGCACGACATGGCCGATGTCGATTGGCGATACGAGCGTACCGACGCCTCGGACGAGATACTCGCCAGCGGCCACAGGGGCACGGACTACTACGTCCACACCGCGTTCAGGGACGCCGTGCGGGGCGACAGCCCGCTGGAGTTCGACGTATACAAGGCCATCGAGACCGCCGCGCCCGCCATCCTGGCTGCCGACTCCATCGACCAGGACTCCATACCACTCGACGTCCCTGACTTCCGGCCCAGCGAGACGCGCCCCCACGGCCAGATGCCCAAACCGTAAGGGCGTGCTCCCACATACGGTCGCAAGTCCTGTCGTAGGGGCGACTCGCGAGTCGCCCAATCCCCGGAACGGTAAGGAAGGTACAGAATGGACGAAATCCGCATAGGCATATTCGGGGTAGGGCACAGGGGCCTGCACTGGCTCAAGCTCATGGACCGCCTGGACGGCTACCGCATTGTCGCCGTCGGCGACATCTTCGAGCCCCTCAACGAGAGGGCCCTGGCCCAGCTGGACGACCGCCGCGGGGTCGCGGCCTACGTCGAGTACGAGGACATGCTCGCCGACCCCAACATAGACGCCATCGCCCTCACCGTCCGCTGCGAGGAGCAGGGAGCGATGGCCGCCCAGGCCCTCGAGGCCGGCAAGCACGTCAACTCCGAGGTGCCAGTCGCCTTCAACATGGAAGACTGCTGGCGCATCGTCGTGGCCCAGGAGAGGACCGGCCTAACCTACCTGCTCGGCGACCAGGCCCGCCACGCCGGCCACTTCCAGGCCTGGCGTGACGTGGTCCAGGGCGGTCAGCTCGGCCGCGTCGTCTACTGCGAGGGCGAGTACATCGGCTACCCCGGCACGCTCAGGTACCACCAGGACTGGACGACCGGCGAGTTCGTGCCCACCGACGAGCTTGCGAACAACCCCAACGCCCGGCCGACCTGGTCCCACCTCATGGAGCCCATCTACTACCTGCCCCACGAGCTGAGCCCCCTGCTCATGGTGCTCGACGACCGTGTAACCCGCGTCACCGCCATGAGCACGAAGAAGCCGAGCTACGCCCACCCTGAGATCGACCGCGCCGACATCCAGCTTGCGCTCATGAAGACCGAGAAGGACGCCGTCCTGCGGATGGCCTGCGGCTACACCCAGCCCCTGCCGCCGCTGTGGGAGCACCACCACTACCAGGTCATGGGGACGGGCGGCATGCTCCAGACCGGCCGCACCAGCAGGGACAAGGCCAAGATGTGGCTGGCCGGCAGCCACATGCACGACATGGCCGACGTCGACTGGCGCTACGAGCGGACCGACGCCCCCGACGAGGCCGTGTCCAGCGGACACCGCGGCGCGGACTACTACGTGCAGGTGGCCTTCCGCGACGCGCTGCTCGGCAGGCAGCCTCTCGACTTCGACGTCTACCAGGCCATGGACACCGCAGCTCCGGCCATCCTCGCCGTCGAGTCCATCAGGAACGGCAACGCGCCCTACGACGTCCCCGACTTCCGCCCAAGCCCCTCACGCCCAGCCGGCACCATGCCCACCGAAGCCTGAAAACCGGCGTTCCCTGTGTAGGGGCGGGTTTGCAACCCGCCCTCCCCGGCCCCTGCCATCCAAATCTGCCGCCCGTCAGGCCCGACACCCTGCGCTCGGGCCTCCGCTTACGACGTGCCCCACTTGACCCGCCACCGGCGCGCCTCACCCGTCGAATAGTCCGCCGCCAGCAACACCTGCTCCCGGCCCTCCAACTGCTGCCGGCAGGCCTCGACCGCCTCGCCGTCCACTGTCGCCGACGACACCGCGCCGCCCCTGAATATGTACGGCAGCGCCAGCGTGGCCCCCGTCACCGCCGAGTCGGCCTCGAGCGTCACGCTCAGCGTCGTCGAGTCCTGGTCGAAGTCGTACTCCGCCAGTCGCAGCGCCCGCTTCGCGTCGTTGAACTCCACCCAGCCCGTGCCGTCGACGAAGTGGTGCCCGCGCTCCTTGCAGTGACCGAGCATCGCCTCCAGCCACCTCTGCACCGACCGGGGCGCGGGCCGCGTCGCCAGCGGGTGGAAGTACGGGTGGTAAACGCTGTTGAACCGGTCGATGGCGTTGTCCGCCTGCTCCTTGCCCCGCTCGATGCACTCGTCGATGGACAGGGCGGGGGCGAAGCTCTTGCCGGTCGTCCAGCCGTCGTCCGTCGACATCGTCGTCTGCTCGTAGATGTCGAGCAGCTCGCCGTTCTCGTCCATGAACTTCACAGGCAGCCCGCTCCCGTTCACGTAGCCGCCCCTCTGGAAGCGCGCGCCGGAGAAGTTCGTGTCCAGCCGCACCCCGTTCTCCCGCAGGTACTTGGCCGACTCCGTCCACCCGACCCATATGACCGAGTGGCCCCGGTTCGTCACCGGGTCGTGCCCGTAGCGCTCCTTGAATGCCCCCAGCTCGGCCCTCAGCCCCTCGCGCATCTCCTCCAGAGTCGGCATGTGGGCGACCCACGGGTGCTCCCCGAAGTCGTGGCCCCGCGCCCGCAGCGCCTTCTCCTCCTCGGGCTCCAGCAGCGGGTGGTGCTCGATCTTCAGGTACGTCGTGTACGGCACCCCGTACCGGTCCGCCGTAGCCAGCACGTTGTCCAGGTCGCGCCGCGACATGTTGTCGCTGTCACCGTTGATGAACGCACCGCCGCGCGCCCCGTTCGGGAAGTGCCACATGCGCGGGATGGGCTTCGTCACCGACGCCATCCACTCCAGTATCCGCACCAGCGCGTCCTGGTGCAGGTCGGCCTGCGGCTTGTGGCGCAGCGCCGGGTCCAGGAACCCGACGAACAGGTCGTTGGGCTTGAACTGCAGGTCGCCGTCCGGGTCGGGCCGCGAGCCCGTGCTCGCCTGCTCCCGGCGGCCCTGGTGAAACAGCACGGTGCTCTCCGCCAGGTCGTACGAGAAGCTCGCCCAATGGCCCTCTCCCAGCGTCCCTATGGTGATGGCCGGGAAGCTGGTCACGTAGTCGGCATCCGCCGCGAAGTACGCGACCACGGCGTTCGGCTCCCCGCTCCACGTGTACTCCTCGCCTCGCCCGTGGAACTGCAGCGGACCCAGCTCAGCCCCCATGTTGAGCGCGCAGATGGGGCTGGGTGAGATGTACCTGTCGACCAGCGACCTCTCCGCGCTCGACGAGCCGAACCCCAGCTTCGCCGCCATCTCACGCGGCGGACGCAGGGCCACCAGGCTGCCGCCGCCCCGCACGTACGAGAGCAGCAGGTCCTGCACCTCCTCGGACGGGTCGATGTGCGTCAGGAACACCACGTGGCGTCCTGCAAGCGCCCCCGCGTTCAGGTCATTGCGCGCGATGTCGTGCACCTCGAACCAGTTGTAGCCCTCGATGTGCAGTATCTCCGTGATATACCCCGAAAAACGGTGCGGCGTGTCGCTGTCCCACACGATCAGAATAGGGGCTCTTCCGTTTGTGTTCACGATGGCCTCCCGTTTAGCCAGCTTCTAGCCGAGTGTCTGCGGCCTGTAAGACCACACGTCATTGTAGAGCGTCTTGCCGAACCCGCCGATGACCCATATCCTGTCCTCGAACACCAGCGCCCCCGGCTCGTGACGAACCGACCACGCGGCCTCCCCGTCGCGCACCCAATCCGCGCCGTCAGTCGAATGCCACACGTCCCGACGGTTGCCGTAGTGGCTGCCGCCTAGCACCCAGATCCTGTCGTCGTACACCACCGACCTGTGGAAACGCCGCGCCGGCCAGGCTGCCGTGCCCGTCACCTCCTGCCACTCCACGCCATCGCTGGAGCACCACACGTCCCCGAAGTCTATCGCCGAATTCGCGTACACCGACTCGTCGTAGATGCCACCGCCGATCACCCACATCTTGCCGTCGAACACCACCGACGTCTGCATCGACCGGGCGCACCAGGGCGCGTAATCCGTCGCCAGGCGCCAGTCACGCCCGTTGTCCGAGTACCACACGTCGTGGCTCGAACCTCGGCCGTTGCCCCACCCCATTCCGCCCATGATCCACATCCGGTCGTCGAATACGACGGCCGTCGCGGCGCTCCGGGGACTCCAGGCAGCGTTGTCCGTGGCGAGCTCCCAGCTCACCCCGTCGGTCGAGCTCCACACGTCGTTGTACGCGATGTGGTCGTTGCCCTTCCGGTTGTCGACGTAGCTGCCGCCCGCCATGATCCACATCTTGTCGTCGAACACCACGCAGTTGGGCAGGTTGCGCACCGCCCAGGGCGCTTCTGGAGTCGCCTCCGTCCACGTCTTGCCGTCGCTCGACCACCAAACGTCGTTCACCCGCGTGGGGATGAACCCGCCCATGATCCACATCTTCCCGTCGAACACCACGTGCCCCATCGAGTCGCGCGGCGTCCACGGCGCATCAGAAGTCTCGAGTACCCAGCCAGCGTTCTCTCTCGCCCCCATTCCAGGTCACCCCCATCTGTACGTCGTCGCAGCTTGTAGGGGCGGGTTTCAAACCCGCCCTCCCTCGCAGGACGCGAATCCAGGCCAACCTCGCGTCGAGGACCTCCAGCCCTCTGGCTCACCCGACACTCCAGCGAATCCGCCAGTGCCGCGTCCTCCCCGCCTCGTAGTCGGCCGGAAGCAGCGCCTGCAACCGTCCCTCTCGCTGATCCGGCTCCGCATCCACAGCCTCCCCGTCCACCGACGCGCCGCTAACCGGGCTGCCCCGGAAGATGTAGGGTAGGGCGAGGGCCACCCCGCTCACGTCCATCCCGGACTCCAGGCCCAGGCTGAGCGTCAGTGACCTCTGGCCGAACGCGTACTCCGTGATGCGCAGCGACCGCCTGCCGTCGTTGAAGGCCAGCCAGCCCCGCGCGCTGGCGAAGTGAAAGCGCCTGTCTATGCACGCCTGGATCGCCGCCTCGTACCAACGCTGGTTCGACTCGGCCCCGGGTCGCGTCCTCAACGGGTGGAAGCATGGGTTATAGACCGAGTGGAACCGCTCAGCCGCATCGTCGAGCCGTTCTTGCGTGAACGCGATGCACTCGTCGATAGTCATCGCCGGTGCGAGTATCTTGACCCCGATGTACCCATCGTCGGACAGCGTCGTGCACTGCTCGTAGATGTCGAGCAGCTCGCCGTCCTCGTCCATGAACTTCACCGGCAGGCCGCTGCCGTTCAGGTACGCCGTGCGGTGGAAGCGCCCCGCCGTAAAGTTCGTATCCAGGCGGACCCCGTTCTCGCGCAGGTACTTGGCCGACTCGGTCCAGCCCACCCAGATCACCGAGTGGCTCCGGTTGGTGATGGGACCGCGCCCGTACCGCTTGCGGAACTCGCCAAGCTCCTCTCTTAGTCCCTCGCGCATCTCCTCCAGGCTGGGCTGTGCGCCGGCGTACGGGTGCTCGCCGAAGTCGTGGCCGCGCGCCTCCAGCTCCGTCTGCAGCTCCGGCGTCACGTCGGCGTGGTGCTCGATCTTCAGGTACGTCGTGTATGGAATGCCGAACCGGTCCGCCGTCGCGATGGTGTTCGCGAAGTCGTCCATGCTCATCCCGTCGCTGTCGCCAGTGAACATGGCGAGGGCAGGGGAGCCGTTGGGAAAGTGCCAGAGCCGCGGCAGCGGGCGGGACAGCGACGCCATCCAGTCGAGTATCCGCACCAGCGCGTCCTGGTGAAGGTCCGCCTGGGGCAGATGGCCCAGCGCGGGGTCCAGGTAGCCCACGAACAGGTCGTTCGTCTTGTACTGGTATTCGCCCCCCGGGTCCGGCCGCACCCCCGTGCTCGCCTGCTCGCGAAGACCCTGGTGGAACAGCACCGTGCTCTCGGCAAGGTCGTATGTGAACGCGGCCCAGTGACCCTCGCCGTAGCCGTCGATGACGATCGCGGGATTCTCCGTCGCGTAGCCCCGCTCGGCGGCCAGGTGCGCCATGACCGCGGCGGGGCTCCCCGCCCACGTGTACTGCTCGGCGCGCCCGTGGAACTGCAGCACGTGGGGCTCGACGCCCACGTTCACGGCGCAGTTGCCGTTCAGCTCGATATACCGGTCGACCATCGTCCGCTCGGCAAACGACGACGCCAGCCCCAGCTTCCCTGCCATCTCACGCGGCGGACGCAGCGCGACCAGGTTCCCGCCCGCGCTCACGTGCGCCAGCAGAAGCTCCTGCACCTCCGGAGACGGGTCGATATGGGCGAGGATGACGATCTGGTAGCGGTCCAGTACCCCAGCAGTCAGCGGCTCCCTCGCCAGGTCATGGACCGCGTGCCAGTTGTACCCCTCTACGTCCAGTATCTCCGTTATGTACCCGGAGAGCCGGTGAGTCGTACCGCTATTCCACACGACCAGAATCGGGCATGTCGCCGCGCTGTCCGTCATTGGCGTCTCAGCCTCTTCCCCCTCAGGGGGAAGATTGAGCCTGTCCTGAGCCTGCCGAAGGGATGGGGGCTCTCGTCCCGCCGAAGAGCAGAGCTGTCCATGTCACAACAAGCCTGAACAGTAACTGCTACCCCTGTCCCCACTGCACCCGCCACTCCCGCGGCTCGCCCGCCCGGTAGTCCGCGCTGAGCGTCACCTGCTCCCGGCCCTCCATCGACGTGGCCTCCGTGGCGACCGGCTCGCCGTCCACAGTCGCGCTCCCCATCGCAAGGCCGCAGTACACATAGGGCAGCACCAGCGTCGCCCCGTCCACCGATTCGCCCGCGGTCACGGTCATCTCGAGCGACATGGAGCCCTGGTCGAAGCTGTAGTTCGTAAGCTGGAGCGACCGCCTGCCGTCGTTGAAGTCGACCCAGCCCGTGCCGTTCACGAAGGGGAACCCGCGCTCTTGGCAATGCTGGATAGCCGCCTCGATCCACCTCTGGATCGACCGTGGCGCAGGTCGCGCCGCGTGAGGATGGAAGTAGGGATGATAGACCGTGTGGAAACGGTCGATTGAAGCGTTGATCTGCCCCTTCGAGACCTCGATGCACTCGTCGATAGACAGGGCCCGCTCGAAGCACTTGTCCGTGGTCATCCCGTCGTCCGATGACATCGTGTTCTGCTCGTAGATGTCCAGCAGCTCGCCGCTCTCGTCCATGAACTTCACCGGCAGGCCGCTGCCGTTCACGTACGCTGTACGGTGGTACCTGCCCCCCGCGAAGCTCGTGTCCAGCCTCACCCCGTTCTCCCGGAGATACTTGGCCTGGTCCGTCCAGCCCACCCATACCACGGAGTGCCCCCGGTTCGTCACCGGGTCGTGGCCGTACCTCTCGCGGAACGCGCCCATCTCCTCCCGCAGGCCGTCCCGCATCTCCTCCTTGGTGGGCATGAGGCTCACGAAGGGGTGCTCTCCGAAGTCGTGGCCGCGTTCGCGGAGTGAGCGCTCGACCTCCGGCTCCACGATCTCGTGGTGCTCCGGCTTCAGGTACGTGGTGAAGGGGACACCGTACCGGTCGGCCGTCGCGATGATGTTCCAGAAGTCCCGCGCGTCCATGTTGTCGCTGTCGCCGTTGAGGAACGCCACCGACGGCGCGCCGTCCGGGAAGTGCCAGACGCGGGGCAGCGGCCTCGTGACCGACGCCATCCACTCCATGACCCTCACGAGAGCGTCCTGGTGCAGGTCGGCCTGGGGCAGGTTCCGCAGGTCCGGGTCCAGGAATCCCACGAACAGGTCGTTCGGGATGAACTGCCGCGCCCCGTCGGCGTCCGCGTTGGCTCCGTCGCTCGCCTGCTCCCGTCGCCCCTGGTGGAACAGCACCGTGCTCTCCGCCAGGTCGTACGCGAACACGCACCAGTGGCCCTCTTCCAGCTGTCCTATCACTATGGCGGGGTGCGGGGTAACGTAGTCCCGAGTGGCGGCGAAGTAGGCGACCACGGCGTTCGGCTCTCCGCCGCCCCACGTATAGTGCTCGCCGCGCCCGTGGAACTGCAGCGGGCCGTGGTCTACACCGGCATTGATGGCGCATATGCTGCTGAACGACACGTACCGGTCGACCATCGACCGCTCCGCTGACGACGAGTTCAGCCCCAGCTTCGCGGCCATCTCCCGCGGCGGGCGCAGCGCGACCAGGTTGCCGCCCCCGCGAACGTACTCCAGCAGCAGGTCCTGCACGTCCTCCGGCGGGTCGATGTGCGTGAGGATGACGATCTGGTGACCCGCCAGCGCCTCCGCCGTCAGCGGACCGCTCGCCAGGTCGTGCACCGCTCGCCAGTTATACCCTTCGATGTCCAGTATCTCGGTGATGTAGCCCGAGAACCGGTGCTGCGTGCCGCTGTCCCAGACGACAAGTATCGGAGTCGCAAGTCCCTCGTTCACGCGTTCGCCTCCTATGGATGGAACCGCAGCAGGATGCGGCTGATGTGCCCGTCCCGGCCGAAGGTGTTGACGCCCTTGGCCATGATCTCGTTCTTGCCCGGCTTCAGCTTCCAGGTGAAGTCTCTGCCCTTCTCGTTCCACGGCTCGTGGTCGATGCGCACCAGCAGCTTGTCCAGGTTCGGCATGCTGTCTTCCAGGTTCACGCTGAGCACTGCCTCGCGCCTCTCCCACGCCTCCGGGTCTGCCCTCAGGTTGATCTGCACCTGGTCGATGCTCGGGTACATGTCGTGCTCGTCGCCCGTCCACGCCTCCCCGTTGGGGTTGTTGGCCGAGATCAGGCGCGGCGGCGTGAGCTCGTCGATCCAGTGCAGCATTGGCATCGGTCCGCTCCGGGAGTGGTGCGTGTTGCCCAGGTACACGCTCGCGTTCGCGTAGTAGTCCCCGACGTTGTTGCTCCTGAATACCCAGCCCGACGCATCGTGCTCGTCCAGCGTGTCGTATACCGACAGCAGCCCAGAGGTCGTCTTCTCCGTCCTCTTGAAGGGCTTCGCGCCCGTGACCATCTTCACCTCGTTCCACCGCCGGGTAACCCATGCACGGTGGATCTCCAGGACGCTCAGCGGCACGCCGTCCAGCTCATAGTGCACGTTCATGTCCGCGTCGAGCATGATCCACTTGTGGAAGTCGTGCGAGTAGACCTCGGGGATCGAGTGCCCGATGTTCCCCTCGTCCAGGGCCATCCAGTCCGTCTGTGCCTTGGAGATCCCGGCACGCCGCGCCACGAACCCGAGGGCAAGCAGGCTCTGCATCATCGTGATCGAGTAGTAGCCGCAGTTGAAGTCGCTGCCCCCCGACGCGGCTTCCAGTATCTCCAGCGCGTTCCTGGCCTCAGGCTCCCTCGACCAGCCATGGTCCCACCGGTTCCGCACCCACTCCTTGAGCAGCAGCATCTGCTCCCACTCGGTGCGTCCCCCGGACACCACCGCGTCGAGCTCGTACTTCTCCCGCAGCTCGACCAGCATGTCGTCCTTGGGCTGGTAGTCGTACTCGTACGCGCTCCTGACGATCCACTCGTTCTGCCACTCGACTATGCGCAGCTCCGGCGGGATCGCCTCGGGCTCCGGCGCCCGCGTCGCCTGGGAAGTCGTAGTCATCGCGCTCCTCCGTATCTGGGCGGGGCTAAGCGTGGAACCGTAGCAGGATCCGGCTGATGTGGCCCTCGCGTCCGAACGCGTTGACGCCCTTGGCCATGATCTCGTTCTTGCCCGGCTTCATCCACCAGGTGAACTCCCGCCCCCTCTCGTTCCACGGTTCATGGTCGATGCGGACAAGCAGCTTGTCCAAGTTCGGCATGCTGTCGTCGAGGCTCACGTTGAGCACGGCCTCGCCCCTCTCCCACGCTTCGGCGTCGGCCCGCAGGTTGATCTGCACCTGGTCGATGGTCGGGTACATGTCGTGCTCGTTGCTTGTCCACTGGTCCTTGGTCGGGTTGTTCGCGGCCACCAGCCGGGGAGGGGTCAGGTCGTCGGTCCAGTTCAGCACCGGCATCGGCCCGTTGCGCGAGTGGTGCGTGTTGCCGAGATGCACGCCCACGTGCGAGTAGTAGTCGCCCGCGTCGTGGCGCGTGAAGGTCCAGAACGTCGTGTCCGCCTCGTCCAGCGTCCCCCAAACGTCCAGCAGCCCGGAGCTCTCCTTCGTTGTCCTGCGGAACGGCGTGGGGCCCTCGACCAGGCTGACCTCGTTCCACCGCCGGCTAACCCACGCCCGGTGGATATCCAGGGCGCTCAGCGGCACCCCGCCGCGTTCGTAGTGCACGTTCATATCCGCGTCCAGCATGACCCACTTGTGGAACTGGTGAGAGTACACCTCGGGGATCGAGTGGCCGATGTTGCCCTCGTCCAGTGCCATCCACTCCGTCTGGGCCTTCGATATGCTCGCCCGCCGGGCGACGAAGCCCAGCGACATGAAGCACTGCATCAGCGTCATCGAGTAGTAGCCGCACGCGAAGTCGCTGCCCTGTTGGGCCGCCTCCAGCATCTCCAGCGAGCTGTTCGGGTTCGACACCGTGCTCCAGCCGTGGTCCCACCGGTTGCGCACCCACTCCTTGAGCAGCAGCATCTGCTCGAACTCCGTGCGCCCCCCGGCGATCACGTCGTCCAACTCGTACTTCTCCCGCAGCTCCGTGAGGAAGTCGTCGGGCGCCTGGAAGTCGTACTCGTACGAGCTCCTGGCGATCCACTCGTTCTGCCACTCGACGATCCTAAGCTCAGGCGCGATGGCCTCGGCAGGCGCCGCCTGTGGCTTTTCCACTCGCTCTGTTGTCGTCATTCCTTGCTCCAAGACCCCCTCTCCCTCGATGGGAGAGGGTTGGGGTGAGGGTGATGCCTACGGGTGGTATCGAAGGAGAACACGGCTTATGTGCCCCTCGCGCCCGAAGGCATTGATGCCCTTTGCCATGATCTCGTTCTTGCCCGGCTTCAGCGTCCACCTGAACTGCCGCCCCTTCTCGTTCCAGGGCTCGTGATCGGTCCGCACCAGCAGCTTGTCCAGGTTCGGCATGCTGTGCTTCAGCGAGACGTCCAGCACGGCCTCGCCCCGCTCCCACGCCTCCGGGTCCACGCGCAGGTCGATCTGAACCTGGTCCATCGTCGGGTACATGTCGAGCTCGTTGCCCGTCCAGATGTTGTTGTTGACCGAGTTGCGGTCGATCAGCTTCGGCGGCGTCACCTCGTCGATCCACTGCACCATCGTCGCCGGCTGCGGCTGGGGGTGCCTGTTGTCCAGCCTAACGCTCGCGTGCGCGGCGTAGTCCCCCAGGTCGTGCCAGGTAAAGGTCGTGATCATCGCCTCGTGGTAGTCGTGGTCGCCGAACCTGAGGTAGCCCGAGTCCCGCTTGCGAGTGAACGCGAACGGCTTCTGGCCGCGGACCATGCGCACCTCGTCCCATCGCCTGGTGACCCACCCCCTGTGTATCTCCAGCGCGCTCAGAGGGATGCCGTCCCGCTCGAAGTGGATGTTCATGTCTGCGTCGAGCAGCACCCACTTGTGGAAGTCGTGGGAGTACACCTCGATGATCGAGTGGCCCACGTTGCCCTCGCCGGGCGCGTCCCACTCCGTCGCCGTCTTTCCGATGCCGGCGCGCCGGGCCACGAAGCCCAGCGCCTGCAGGCATTGCATGAACGTGATCGCGTAGTAGACGCAGTGGAAGTCGTTGCCCCGCTCCACTTCCCGTAGGATGTCGAGAGCGTTGGTGGTCTCGGGAAGGACGAGGCTCCAGCCGTGGTCCCACTTGCCGTGTACCCATTCGCGCAGCAGCAGGATCTGCTCCCACCCCGTCCTGCCCGGGCGTATCACCTCGTCGAGCTCGTAGCGCGCCCGGAGCTCAGTGAGAAGGTCGTCGGGAGCCGGGAAAAGAAACTCGTACGCGCTTTCGACCACCCGCTCGTTCTGCCACTCGACAATGCGAAGCTCGGGTGGTATCGCCTCGACCGTCGCCGGCGCTGTATCGACCATGCTCTCAGTGACTCTCTCAAGTCCCTTCCCCCCGAGGGGGAAGGTTAGGATGGGGGCTGCTCCCCGCTGGGCGATTGTCGACACGGCAAGTGATGATGCGAATCGCCGCCAGCTTCAGTTGCTCCCTCAGTCCCTGCGGTTGTCAGTCGCCTCTCCCGACTGCGCCTAGCCCCTTCCGCCGTATGGGTCAGCCGCGTCCCGCAGGCCGTCGCCGATGAAGTTGAAGCTCAGGACGATGATGATGACCACCAGCCCCGGCACCAGCACCCACGGCGTCAGCGCGATCGACCGCACATTCTGCGCCGCCACCAACATCACCCCGAGGCTGATCGCAGGTTCTCGAAGGCCTACGCCCAGGAAGCTGAGCGCCGTCTCCCCGATGATTATCTGCGGCACGCTCAGCGACACCGAGGCGATGATGTGGCTCACGAACGACGGCAGCATGTGCCGGAATATGATCCTGCCCTCCCTCGCTCCCGCCAGCCTGGCAGCCGTGATGAACTCTTCCTCCCTCAGCGACAGGAAGCGACCCCGGACCACCCGCGCCATGCCCGTCCAGCCCAGCAGCGAGATGATCGTAGTGATCGCGAAATAGACTTCCACGATGCCCCAGGTGCGGGGCACCAGAGCAGCGAGCAAGATCCACAGCGGCAGCGTGGGGATAGCTATGATGAACTCGATCAGGCGCTGGATGAGGATGTCCAACCAGCCGCCCGCGTAGCCGGATATGCCTCCCAGAATCACTCCCAGCACCAGGCTGATGAGCATCCCGACAATCCCCACGGAGAGCGACAACCTGATCGCGTGCGCGAGGCGGGACCATATGTCCCGACCCAGGCTGTCGGTGCCCAGCGGGTAGAACGGCCTGCCGTCCTCCGTGTCTATGCCCATCAGGTGGATGTCCGTCTTGAACAGCCACAGGAGCTTGTACTCCTGCCCGTGGTGGAAGAAGTTGACGGGAAGCTTCTTATCTTTGACCGGAGTATGCTCCAGGGCAAACGTGTCCGGGTTCCTGACCGTCTCCAGGTCGTAGACGTACGGGTCGAACCTCCACAGGCCGTTGATCCGCTGCGGCCCCACAAGCGAGTCCTTCCCGTGCGTGATCTTCGGGTCGTGTATCGAGAGGAAGTTGGGGAAGATAGCGATCAGGAAGAAGATCGAGAGAAGCCCTGCCGCGACGAGGGCGAGCTTATGCCTCCTGAAACGCCACCAGACCAGCTTCCACTGGGGAGCTAGGTAGATCTCTTCTTCTTCTTCGAGCTGCCGTGGCGCGGCTATTCCTTCGGCTGCCATCTACCCCTCGATCCGAATGCGCGGGTCCGCCCACGCGAGGACTATGTCCGAGACCAGCGTTCCTATCAGTGTCAGTCCGGCAAGTATGAAGAATAGCGACCCGGCCAGCAGCATGTCCTCGTCGAGCGTAGCCTCCAGGAGCAGCGGGCCTATGATCGGCAGACCCAGCACGACGCCCAGGATGGTCGCCCCCGAGAAGAGGTTCGGCAGTGCGTAACCGATGCCGCTGAAGAACGGGTTGAGCGCCGTCCGCATCGGGTACTTCAGGACCACCTTCCACACTGGAAGCCCCTTCGCCAGTGCCGTCAGAACGTAGGGCTTGTTCAGCTCGTCGAGCATGTTCGCGCGGACGATCCTGGTCAGTCCGGCCATGCCGTCGGTCCCAAGGATGATGGCGGGGATCCATATGTGCTTGAGCAAGTCCCAGAACTTGCCCCAGCTCCACGGCGCGGTCATGTAGTCCGGAGAAAACAGCCCTCCGATGTAGCCGCCTCCCAGGTCCAGCACCACCCACATGATCGCCAGCGCCAGCAGGAAGTTCGGCGTGCCCACTCCGATGTAGGCCGCGAACGTGGCTATGTAGTCGTATATCGAGTACTGCTTGACGGCGGACAGCACCCCTATAGGTATCGCCAGGGTCCAGACGAACAGGATCGAGATGAAGGACAGGCTCACCGTCAGCAGCAGCCGCTCCTTGACCAGCTCGTTGACCGGGGCCTCCCTAGCCGTCGACAGGCCGAAGTCTCCCCGCAGCACCTTGCCCAGCCACTTTAAGTACTGCATGTAGATCGGCTGGTCCAGGCCGTACTGGCGTCTGAGGGCGGCCTCCTCTTCCTTGGTCACCGGGAATCCCTGCTGCATCGATACACGAGCCATGTACTGGGTGACGTAATCGCCTGGAGGGGCCTGGAGAATGATGAACGAAGTTGCAGATATGAGGAACAGTAGAGGGATGATGATCAGGAATCGTTTGATGGCAAAGGCCAGCATATCTGGTTCCCTCAGTCAGTCGGCAGCAGGGTAGTGGCTGGCACGCGATTTGCGCCTGTGCCAACGCCGATCATCGCACTTGGCCCAATCCTGGCACTCAAGCCCTCCTGTGCCAGTGGGCTTATGCACATGTTCGTTCTATCCCGAAGCACCCCCGCAGGAGAAAGTCCCGCGGGGGTGCTTCTTCTAAGCCAATTCGTAGTCGACTAGCGGGCCCAGTAGAACTGCTCGAGGAACGCAGTGGAAGGCGAACGCTCCGTCGCGCCGCCCATCCAGCTAGTAGGCACGTTCCGCAGGCCGTTCTTCACGGCCGCATAGCGAGGAACGTCGCCGACAAGCCCGATTCCATACACGTCCTCGGCCCAGCGCCGGAAGATCTCCTTGCCAAGCTCTACCTGCTCGGACTCCGGTACGGTCGTCCCGCGCAGATGCAGGTCGATCAGCTGCTGCATCTCATCGTTGGGCATCATGCCGGGGTCGTCCTCAGGGTGGCACTGGCAGTAGTAGGAGCCGTATGCGGGGCCTGAGAAGCTCCACCACGATGTCGGCGAAGTGTACGAGTTCTGCACGAACGGATGGGCAGCGTTGATCACGTACATCATGAACATGTTCTCGTTCTGCTGCACGCGGTCTCGAATAACCGTGCCGCCCTGCTCGCCGCCGAGCGCGCCGCCGTACTCGGTCTTGATGCCGACGGCCTCCCAGTACTGGGGCACCTGGAGCGACGAGCTGTTGTTGATCTGGTTCCAAGCGTCCAGCAGCACCACTACGCGCTCGCCGTCAGGGAATGTCCTGAACCCATCGGAGTCCTTATCAGGCAGGATCTCGTCGAGCATCGAGTTCGCCAGGTCCACGTCGTACTGGGTCCACGCGAATGCAGCCTCGTCGCCAGGATAGAAAGGAGAAGCCTTGAGCGGCACTACCTGCCGGGGCACTCCCAGCCCAAGGTACGAGTTCTGGTTGATCGCGTCACGGTCGATGGCTACCGACAGCGCCCTGCGGAAGTCCACGTTGCGCAGCAGGTCGCCCATCTTGCCCTCGAGGGAGAAGTTGATGTACATCCCGTCCCAGATTCCCCTGGCGACCGGATGTCCGATCAGGCGGTAACCGCCCTCTTCCTCGCCCTGCTTGAACAGGGGCAGGTCCTCGTTGTTGATGCCAAACGCCTGGAAGTCCATCTCGCCGCCCAGCACCATCAGGTTGAGCCGCTCCTGGTCCCCAGGTATGTGGAAGTGCGTCATCGTGTCGATGTACGGAAGCTGGTTGCCTTCCGGATCGACGCCCACGTAGTAAGGGTTCCGCTTGAAGACGACCACGTCATCCTTCGTCACGGTGCCCGTCGGGTACCAGGCATTCAGTACTGGCACTTCGGGGTTCTCGTGTGGGAAGTCGTTGGCCGTGTACCACTGCACCCAAGTCTCGAACCCGGCTTCCTGGGCCATTGCCTCGGCGTTCGAGTTGTAGTCCTTGTGGAAATTCTTCAGGTAGTGCGAAGGCGCGAAGGTCGAGAAGCTGCACGGGTTGGTCAGCCTCTTGGCCATCGACGTCATAGGCGCGGGATAGACGTACTGCACGGTGTAGTCGTCGACCTTCACCAGCGTGCCGTCGTCTCCTCATCTATGCCCTGCAGGTAGCTCGAAATCCTGCCGGGCCTGAGCTCGTCGTTGTTCTCCACGTCGTCCAGCCAGTAGACGAAGTTGTCTACCGTGAACGGTGCGCCGTCCGACCACTTCGTCCCGGGTCGCAGCTTCACCGTGGTGACCAGCCCGTCCGGCGAAATGTCCAGGCTCTGGGCCAGGTTCGGGATGATAGCGCTGGCGTCCGTGTTGAACCGGAACAGCGTCGAGCGGGCATACCGCTCCATGTTACAGACCGACCTGGACGTGAATCCCGCCCTCAGGTCGCCGCCGTACTTGCCGATCTCGTCGAATACGGGAATGACGAGAGGCACGGAGGGCAGCCGCTCCTCGACAGGCGGGAGCTTGCCGCCCAGGACGAGCTGCGCCAGCTCTGGAGCCTCGTTGAACTGCAGCGGAGCCGGGGCCGTGACGGCCGCGACCAGCTCCTTCTGGAGCTCGACGCCGGCCAGGGCCTTCTGGGCGTCCATGGCCGCTGCCTCTGCCGCCGTTCCAGCAGCCCTTGCGGCATCACCGGCTGCCATGGCGGCGTCTCCGGCAGCCTTGGCTGCCATGCCGGCAGCCTCCGCAGCTGCGGTAGCCCTCCTGGCCTCCTCGACGGCCTCGCTGACCGACTCGCTGATGATCTTCTGCACGTCGCCGGTCGTCAGCTGTCCGGCTGCCGAGGCGTCGACGATCTTCTGTACGTCGGCCGCGGTAAGCTGTCCGCCGGTCGAGTCGCTGACGATCCTCTGCACGTCGGCGGCGCTTAGCTGCCCGCCGGTCGAAGCGTCGACGATCCTCTGGACGTCAGTAGCGGTCAACTGTCCCGCCACCGAGTCCTGGACGATCCTCTGCACGTCGGCTGCGGTAAGCTGTCCGCCTGTGGAAGCGTCCACGATCCTCTGGACGTCGGCAGCGGTGAGCTGGGTTCCAGCCGAGTCCGAGACGATCTGCCTCACGTCGGAGGCAGACAGCTGGGTCACTGCGGAATCGGCGACGATCTGCCTCACGTCGGATGCGGTGAGCTGGTCGCCCACGGCGCCCCTGACGATGTTCTCGATCTCCGCCGCGCTTGGGCCGGTGTCTGCCTCCTCGGCCTGGCAGGCCACCGCCCCAGTCAAGATAAGGGCAAGCAGCACCGCCCATACCGATAACTTCACTACTCGAGTCATCATGCACTCCTCCTTTGCCCTTGCCGCGACTCGTTCTCGCAGCGTCAATGGGATTCAGGGGGCACGGCCAAAGGGCCACCCCCGCTCGTGGCGGCAACTCTACAGTAAGCCTTCAGTAGTGTCAATCACCACCCCGGAATCTCAATCCCCAACCCTGTTCACTCCTACGACGAGAGGCCTTTTCGTAACCCCTTTTCCTGGGTAGAGGGTCGGCGTGAGGGTTTGCGTTGCTACCCCGCCATCCGGATGCGCGGGTCCGCCCACGCGAGGATGATGTCCGAGACGAGCGTTCCTATCAGCGTCAGCCCGGCAAGTATGAAAAATAGCGACCCGGCCAGCAGCATGTCCTCCTCGAGGGTGGCCTCCAGGATCAGCGGGCCGATGATCGGTAGCCCCAGCACGACGCCCAGGATGGTAGCCCCCGAGAAGAGGTTCGGCAGAGCGTAACCGATGCCGCTGAAGAACGGGTTGAGCGCCGTCCGCAACGGGTACTTCATGATCACCCGCCACGTCGGAAGGCCCTTGGATATCGCCGTCAGCACGTAGGGCTTGTTCAGTTCGTCGAGCATGTTCGCCCGGACAATCCTGGTCAGTCCCGCCATGCCGTCGGTCCCAAGGATGATCGCGGGGATCCAGATGTGCTTCAACACGTCCAATACACGCCCCCAGCTCCACGGCGCGTCCATGTACTCCGGAGAAAACAGCCCCCCTATGTAGCCGCCTCCCAGGTCCAGCACCACCCACATGATCGCCAGCGCCAGCAGGAAGTTCGGCGTGCCGACCCCGATGTAGGCCGTGAACGTGAATATGTAGTCGATTATCGAGTACTGCTTGACCGCCGATATCACCCCTATAGGTATCGCTAGGGTCCACACGAACAGGATCGTGATGAGCGAGAGAACGACCGTCAGGAATAGCCTGTCCAAGATGAGCTCCCTGACCGGAGACTGCCGCCC
Organism: Dehalococcoidia bacterium; assembly: GCA_965116315.1. Lineage (GTDB taxonomy): Bacteria > Chloroflexota > Dehalococcoidia > Lucifugimonadales > CAJWER01. Next base: position 1,084,082 of record OZ220672.1, on the reverse strand, counting down.
CGAGGACAGCCCCAGGTCGCCTCGCATTATCTTGCCCAGCCACTTCACGTATTGGATGTAGATCGGCTGGTCGAGCCCATACTGGCGACGAAGGGCGGCCTCTTCTTCTGGGGTCATCGTGAAACCCTGCTGCATGGACACCCTGGCCACAAAGGTGGACACGTAGTCGCCGGGGGGCGCCTGCAGGATCAGGAACGATGCTGCGGATATGCAGAATAGGAGCGGGATTATGATCAGAAAGCGCCGAATCGCGAACTGTATCATTCGTTACGTTCCTGGGACTCGCGATCGTAACGACCGGATGTTAGCCCACAGTCATGGCCGGGGCAAGCCGGAGAGCCGACAGGGCCTCACGGCCAAAGACCTTTCGTCCTGAGCAGCGCTATGCCCGCCCGCGGACCGCCCGTGGCTTGTCAGTGACTGCCGTGCAGACAAAGTACGTTCGGCCTGAGCCTGTCGAAGGCCAGTGCTCACCAGCGCAACATGATGTGTAGCAGTTACTTGAAAGCAGCGCTTCGCCCGTGCGGGTGTGCGTGGGTGGTCAGTAAACTGGGAAACCATTCCGTCGTTCCTGCGAAGCCAGGATTCCTGCCCCAGGAACCGTCCCCCATCCAGAGGTGCGGCTGGGCAGGGTCTCCCATCCCGTCGTTCCTGCGAAGGCAGGATTCCTGCCCCAGGAACCGTCCCCCATCCAGAGGTGCGGCTGGGCAGGGTTCCCTCCCCGGCCTGGAAGGCCAGTACTCACCAGATCACCCCGCATTCAGACAGTCGCGGCGGAAGCTCGTGTTGCCGCGCGCGTCCCTTTGTGTAATATGGATGCCGGAAAGGACCCGAAGCGTGTTCGATACTGCACTCGGAAAGAAGAGACTCGTGGGCGCGGCGCTATTCGTCGTGATCCTCGCCCTCTTCTTCTCCTTTAGTAGGTTCCCCAAGCTGGACGCGGTGGGCACCGACCTCGACGCGGTCAATGCCCCCCAGGTGCAGTGCTTCCAGGGCTTCTGTATCGAGCGCGAGCCTGGCTCCAGCCTCCTGAAGCGCTGGATGGTCTTCTCCGTGACCTACCTCCGGCTCGTGACTATCGGGATGACCTTCGCGTTCCTCGTGGCCGGCCTCGCCGAGTCCTTCCTCTTCCCGCCCGGCAGCGGCGTCAGGTTCGAGTCCGGCAGCGCCTTCAAACGCACTGTGCGAGGGGCCCTCATGGGCCCCGTAATGAACCTATGCTCGGCGTGCATAGTGCCCGTTTCGTCCGCCTTCCACCGCAGGGGCGGCGGCATCGATGGCGCCATCGCGATGGTCCAGGGCTCAGCCACGATGAACATACCCGCCCTGGCCATGGTCTTCTTCGTATTCACTCCGATCATCGGGGCCAGCCGCCTCGTCATGGCGATAGTCGGCGCGCTCATACTCGGCCCGATCGTCGTGCTGACGCTGCGCCGCCCCGAGAGGGAGCCCGAGGTCGAGCTGCCTGAACTTGGAGTCGAGGTCCAGGGAAGCTGGTCCGAGGCCCTGTCCGAAGGCTTCCGCGACTGGGCCCGCACCTCGGTCGGCTACCTGGTACGCCTGGGGCCCATCATGGTCGTAGCCGGCTTCGCCAGTGGGCTGGCGGTCCAGTGGATCAGCCCGGAGACGGTCGCCAGGTACCTGGGGAACGATCTGCAGGGAATCGCCATTGCCGCAACACTCGGCATTCTCATCAACGTGCCCCTGCTGTTCGAAATCCCGCTGGTGGCCCTGGGGCTCATGCTGGGCATGGGTACGGCCCCCGCTGCCGCGCTCCTCTTCACGGCGGCGGCCGGCGGCCCCGTCACCTTTTGGGGGCTTGCGCAGGTGATTCCGAAGCGCGCCATAGCATCCTTCGCCACGGCAACGTGGCTGCTGGGTGCGGCAGGCGGGTTGGCCGTCCTTGGGATAGGAGTATTCGTGTGGGACTCCACCGCGTCGGCCTCCGTCGATGCCAGCACGGCGGCCCGCGGAATAGGGGACGCATCCGCCGTGATCACCGACCAGGAGAGGGTCGACGTCTCCGGAGAGGCCCCTGTCGGGGTTGTGCGTTTCGACAACGAGGCCGGAAGGCTCTTCGGTGACAAGGCGGACCTGATGAGCCGCTTCCCCGGCGTGGCCATCTTCGACTACGACCGCGACGGCGACCACGACATGTACATCACCCAGGCCGAGTCCGACGCCCTCATAAAGCCCCTCGCCGAGGGTGGCCCCAACCGCCTGTTCCGCAACAACGGCGACGGCACGTTTACCGACGTGGCCGACGAGGCGGGTGTCGCCCTGACTACGAGCAACAGCAGCGCCGTGGCCGCCTGCGACCTCGACAACGACGGCTATCAGGACCTCTACGTCGGGGGTATGGGCAGGCTCGGCGACAACATGGACTACCGGTCCGTCAACATCTCCTATGGGCTCAAGGAAATCACGCAGGACAGGCTCTTCAGGAACAACGGCGACGGTACCTTTTCCGAGATCACCGAGTCGGCCTTCGGGCCCGCCGTCAACATCCGCTCCACCAAGGCCGTGGCGTGCGCCGACGTGGACGGCGACGGCTGGCTCGACATCTACACGGGCAACCACGGCGACATGGAGTTCGTCAGGTTCGACCATCCCGCCCACCACGGCCACTACAACGACCTGTTCAGGAACAACGGCGACCTGACCTTCACCGACGTGTCCGAGCAGGCCGGAGTGGCAGGCGGTCCCATCGTGATGCGCGATCCCGGCGGCGAGCCGATCACCTTCGGGAATCCCCAGAGTGGCGCGGTCTACGAGGGCTACGACCCCGAGCTGCGAGACGTGAACGGAAACAGGGTGGGGGACGCAAGCGGCCAGACTTGGGGCGTCCTCTTCTACGACTATGACGACGACGGCGACCAGGACCTCTGGGTGGCCGACGACGGCGACCGCCTCAAGGTCTATCGCAACGAGTCCACCCCGGGCAACGTCAGGTTCGTTCCCGTCGCCCGGCGGATGGGGCTCGACAGGTCCGGCGCGTGGATGAGCTTCGCCGCCGCCGACTACGACGGCGACGCCGACCTCGACGTCTTCGTCACCAACGTCGGTTTCCACCCGCTCTTGCGCTTGCCGCCTTACCCCGGCGGCGACTGCGCTTACAGCCACCGCTTCGTCTGGGGTACCTGCAGCCACTTCCTGCTGCGCAACGACATGGAGGAGGCCAGGGTGGGAGACCTCGGCTCCTTCGTCGACGTGGCTCCCAGCACCAGGGTCAAGCCAAGCCGCCTCATGCCCCCGGCGTCGCTCAACCCGTCCAACATCCTTCTAACGTGGCAGCCCCTGACAGGGCTTGCGGCATACGACCTCGGCTTCGGCGTCACCTTCTTCGACATGGAGAACGACGGCGACCAGGACCTCTACTGGCTAGGGTCGCTCATCGCAAGGGGTGAGGGGCCGCGCGGCGAGTACTACCAGAGCGCCGGGCGAATGCTCAGGGGCGACGGCAAGGGCTCGTTCGAGGACATCACCGTCGAGGCCGGGCTCCTCGACATACAGGACGTCGACTACTCCGTCCTCGACCCGTCCGACCCATCCTATGACGCCAGGCGCCAGCGAATCCTTCCCAAGTTCCACGAGAACGGCAAGGGGCTCGCCAAGTGCGACATCGACGGCAACGGCTACGTCGACCTCATCGGCACGAACAGCAGCGGCGAGCTGTTCGAGGAGACCGGCGACATAGGATTCGCCCCCGGCCCGCTCTTCGTTTGGATGAATCAGAATAGGGGAAACCACTGGATCGCCCTCAGGCTCCAGGGCCGGATGGCTGTCGACGGCACCGGCAGCAACGCCGACGGCCTCGGCGCGCGCGTCTACGTACGCACCGCAGGCCCCGACGGCGGCACGCACACCCAGGTCGGCGAGCTCACCGCCAGCGGCACCTTCCTGTCCATGAGCTGCCTCGACCTCCACTTCGGCCTCGGAGAGTCGACTGTTGTCGACGAGATCGAGATCCGCTGGCCCAGCGGCGTAACCCAGACCCTGACCGGCATCGACGCCGACCAGGTCCTCTCCATCACCGAACCCCCACGCCCGCAATGACCGGCCAGGAGAACGCCACCCCAGCATGTCGTCCCGAGCCCCGAGGGACCTGGGGCGGGGTCGGCTCCGACCATGCGAGGAGACGACGCTAAGGAGGAACCAATGGTAACCGGATTCAACCACTCAGGCTTCGTCGTAAAGGACCTCGACACAATGGTCGCCTTCTACCGCGACGCCCTGGGCCTGTCGGTCATCCGCGAGGTCGACAGCATCGCGCCCCCGACCGGCGACCACACCGGCTTCCCCGGCGCCCGCAGGAAGCTCGTATTCGTCGGAAAGCCGGGCGGCGAGCACATGCTGGAGCTCGTCCACTACATCGACCCGCCCAGCCCGGAGGGCCACCTACAGCGCCACCAGCTTGGCGCGGCACACATATGCTTCAACGTCGACGACCTCGCGTCCCTGCGCGACCGCCTGACCGAGCGCGGCATCCGCTTCGTAACCCAGCCCATCTTCAGGGAAGCGCCGGACGGCGGCCGCACCGGCATCTGCTACATCCAGGACCCCGAAGGCAACTGGGTAGAGCTAATAGAACACAGCTAGCCTAGAGGCTCACCCTGTTGGCGCTAGACGAGGCTGCGGCTCGCGCGCTCCCGTAGGGGCGGGTTTCAAACCCGCCCTCCCCACGACCTTGCCTGGGTGCGCCGGCCGCCAACCGGCGAGGCCCCGGACTACCGGTACTCCGCCGGCATCTCCCCCGCCGCCCTCGACTCGCTCGGGTGGAAGTCCGGCACGTCGATCGGCATCGACCCCTGGGCAATCGAGTCCGCCGCCAGGATCGCGGGCGCGGCCGTGTCCATCGCCTGGTACACGTCGAACTCCGGCTGCTTCCCGTTCAGGATCGCGTCCCTGAAATTCGCGTGCACGAAGTAGTCCATGCTCGGCTCCGAGTACCCCGTCGAACGCTGGCCTGCCACCGTGCTCGGTATGTCGGCAAGGCGTGCGGCCTCCTCCGGCGCGTCGTCCCGCTCGATCCGCCACTCCACCCGCGACACCTCGTGCATCTGGCTCTCCGCCAGGTACATCATCGGCAGCTCGTCCAGGGTTGGCCCCGTCTCCAGCGTGCCGTGGGACGCGATCATCTGGTACCGGTGGCCCCTCGTCTCGCGCGACCGCCCGATAGTCCATCCGCACGCCATCCGCAATATCGTGTCCTTCGCGGTATGCAGCAGCGCAACCTGGATGTCGGGCCGCACGATCTCATCGTGCGCGTAGCCGTCCGCCTGGGTGCTCATGGCCGTCACCCTGACCACCCGGTCGTCCAGTATGCTGAGCATCGCGCTCAGGTCGTGGCACAGGTAGTGGATCGGCGGCATGTCGTGCGTCCACGTCTTCTGCGCCCACGGCACCTTGTGGAGGTCCTTCAGGTCGACGAACTCGGCCGTCTCGAAGTCCCGCCAGTACCTGCGCGTGTCCTTGCGGCTCATGTACTCGCCCTCGACATAGCCCACGTGCCCCAGCTTGCCCGCCTGGACCAGGTCGCGCCACGCCGTGATGAACCCAGAATGCCTGAGCTGCTCCCCAAGCAGGTACACGAGCCCCGTCCGCTCCTGCGCTGCGACGATTCGCCAGCAGTCCTCCATCGTGTGCGACGCCGGCACCTCGGAGTTGACGTGCTTGCCCGCCTCCAGCGCCATCGCCGCCATCGCCCCCTGCTCCTCGCACCGGACGCACAGGGCGATAGCGTCCACGTTGCCGTCCGCGAGCATGTCCTCGTAGGCCGTGTGGACCGCTACGCCGCTGCTGTCGTTCAGCTCCCCCAGGGCCCGCTCGTGGAGCTGCGGAAACATGTCGCCGATCGCCGTGATCCGGTAGCCGTCCATCCGGTCCAGGATCCGCAGCCAGTGGATGCCCCGATGTCCGACCCCGTAGATGCCGATGCGAATTTCGTCCACTTGCCTAACCTCCGAGTCCCTACCGGTCAACCGTCCTGTAATCCCCGTGTGTCGACGATGGTCTCGTCTACTCCCCGTGTGCCGACGATGCCTTCGTAGGGGCGGGTTTCAAACCCGCCCTCTTCGCACCGCGACGTCAATCCGACCAACCCCTACGCCGTCGTCGCCGGCATCTCCCCGGCCTTCCTCGACCCGTTCGGCCTGAAATCAGGCACGTCGATCGGCACCGACCCGGAATAGATCGAATCTGCCGCCAGGATCGACGGTGCAGCCGTATCCATCGCCTTGTACACGTCGAACTCCAGCGGCTCCCCGTCCAGCACCGCGTCCCGGAAGGCTACGTGGACGTAGTAGTCCGTGCCCCGGTGCCCGCTGTCCACGGCCTCAGCCGGAGCGTCCGTGCGCTCGTACTTCCAGTCCACCCTCGCCGGGCCGTGCATCTGGTTGTCCGCTATCCACAGGTAGTGCCGGTCGCCGTATGACCGCCCTGACTCTATCGAGCCCTCGGTGCCCAGCACCTGGTAGTGGTGATGATCGCGGGCGGGCGCCAGCATCTGAGTGCCGCCCTGCATCATCCGCAGGATCGTGTCCTTCTCCGTCTTCATGAGAGCGACCTGGATGTCCGCCCGCTTCAGCTCCGGGTGTGCGTAGCTCTGCTTCCGCGTGCCCATTCCCGTCACCTGCGTCACGCGGTCGTCCAGCACCATCAGCACCGGGCTCAGCTCGTGCACCAGGTAGTGGATCGGGTCCATCTCGTGGATCCACGTCGGCCTGGCGTTCGGGTGCTTGTCCAGGTCGTACGGGTAGACGAACTGGCCCGTGTCCCAGTCTTGGTGGTACCGCAGGATGCCCTTGTAGCTGACGTACTCGCCCTCGAAGTAGACGATGCGTCCCAGCCGGCCCTGCTGCACCAGGTCCCTCCACGCCTGGAAGAACCCCGCGTACCGCGACTGCTCGCCAAGCTGGTACACCAGCCCCGACCTCTCCTGCGCGACCACGATGCGCCAGCAGTCCTCCATCGTGTGGGCAGCGGGCACCTCCGCGTTGACGTGCTTCCCGGCCTCCAGGGCCTGCGCCGCCATCGCGCCCTGCTCCTTGCAACGGACCGTAAGCGCGATGGCGTCGACGTTCGGGTCGGCCAGCATGTCCTCGTAGTGGGCATACGTCGCAACCCCTTTCGGATCGACCAGGTCCGCCACGCCTCGCTCGTGGAGCGCCGGGAACATGTCCCCGATGGCCGTGATCCGGTACCCCGGGATCCGCTGGAGCAGCCGCAGCCAGTGCACCCCCCTGTGGCCCAGTCCGAACAGCCCGATTCGGATTTCGCTCATACTCTGCCTCCGTGCAGCCGCCTCCGGCCGCCCCGCGCGCGGATGGTAGCATAGGGCAACGCCGCGCGCAGTTGTACCCCAAGCCATGGACCCGCGCCAGCCCGCGCAGCCATTTCAAGGTGCGTGCGGCCTGAGCTTGTCGAAGGCCAGTGCTCACCAGCGCAGCTATGATGTGGAGCTATTGCTCGAAAGTCTGTCGAAGGGATGGGTGCTCTCGACTTGTGGAGAAACGATGGCCATTCCCGCACTGACTGAACCAGCGCTCGTCCGAGAGGCTATCCCTCTGTGTCACCCTTCAACCTCGTCCTGAAGCGCGTGCGCCGCGACTGGCGCCTACTGCTCCCGGCCGCGGCGGGCGTATTCGCGGCGGTGACCCTCGTATCTGCCTCCCCAATGTTCCTGGGCGCAATCGAGCGCCTCGGCTACGTCTCCGCCGTCCGCACAGCCCCCGAACTCATCCTGAACATCGTAGCCTCCGCCGACTTCGTCCCCGCCGCCGGACCCGGCCTCACCCGCGTCGAGCATGACGTGACGGCAAGGCTGAACGAGGGGCTTGGCGACGTGTACGCCGGCCACGAGCGCTCCCTGCGCACCGACGACTTCCTCCTCGACCCGATCCCTATCATCCAGTCTCCAAGACCTGCCTCGGTGCTCCTGCCCGGACAGGACGATGGGCGGCCGGCCCACTTCATAAACGCCGCTGAACTCGAAAAGCACGTCCGGGTCCTCGCCGGACGAATACCCGGCGGTGAGGTCTCCTCGAACCTCCTGGAATTCGCGGAGAAGGGCCCGGTCGCCGAATCGGTCGTGAGCACGTACACGGCCTCGTCGCTGGGCATAGAAGTCGGCGACACCGTGACGCTCCTTGCGGGCCTGCCCCGGGACCGCGTCCGTGCCTCCGCCAGCGTGGTCGGCGTAGTCGAGCCGGTGGACGAGCGCGACGGCTACTGGCAGGGTAGGGCGGCCGCCTTCTTCGGCTCCGGGTCCGACGCCGCCGCGGCCGGTCCCGCGCCCTTCGTGATCACACCCGAGGCCGCGTCGAAGCTGCCTGAAATGCTCGTAGAGCCCGCCGGGTACACCTACGGAAGCGCCTTCGTCGCCACCGTCTCCGGTCTCGACGACCGTGTCGCGATCGTCGAGGGCCGCGCGGCCGCCGGCGCCGTGGTGGACGATGGCGGTGGGCCGGTCGTGGAGGCTGTGCTCCCCGTGCCACGCGCCCTCCCCTTCGGCATAGAGGTCGGCAGCGTCCTCACCCTCACTCCCTTCATCGACGAGCCGGTCTGGCTGCGGGCGAAGATAGTGGGCATAGTCGAGCGCTCCGACCCGGACGAGACCTACTGGAAGTGGGGCCCTGCCGGGCTGTTCGATCTGCCCGAAATCCCGGACCAGCCGCTCCCATTGATCGTCAGCCGCGAGGCGCTGGCCGAGGCCGTCGGCGCGGCATACCCCGACTCCCTGCTGCGATCGGTCTGGTACGTGCCTTTCGACAGAGGCCGGCTGCAGTCATGGCCGCCCGAAGAGGCCGGTACCCGGCTTCGAGACCTGGAGTCCGGGCTTGCCGAAGCCCTGCCCGGCAGCGCCACCATATCGGGCCTGTCGTCACTCCTGGAGACCGTTGAGCGGCAGCGCTTCGCCGCCAGCCTGACGCTGATCGCCCTGGCTGCCACGACCGCCTTGACCCTCCTCTTCTTCGTGTCCTTGATGATGGGCTACGTGGTGGGCGGCAGGCGGTCCGACGTTGGTAAGCTGAGCTCCCTTGGCGCCGGCAGGTGGCGCATCCTGAACCTCTACGGCGTCGAGGCCCTGGCAGTCACGTTGGGCGCGGCGGTCTCCGCGCCGCTCCTCGCGTTCGCCGTCGTCCTCGCGGCGGTGATGCTGCCCATCTTCAACCCGTTCCGCGGAAGCAGCGCCGTTCCCGTAGAGTGGGCGCCCTGGGCCTTCGTAGGCGCTGCCGGTGTCGGCGCGCTGTGCTTCTGCATCCTGGTCCTGCCCCCGCTCGTGGGGGCGGGAGCCGGACAGCTCTCGAGGCGGTTCCGCTGGGTGCGCGCGCCTGCGACGCTCATGTTCCAGCGGTACCACCTCGACACGTTCCTGCTCGTGCTTGGCGCTCTCTTCTACTGGGAGATCTATTCGAGGGGAGAGCTCGTGGCCGGAGGACTCTTCCGCGAAGCCAACGTCAACGAGGTGCTGTTCGTCGCTCCTGTCCTGATGGTCCTCCTGGTCGGGCTCCTCTTCGTGCGGCTCTTTCCCATGGCCCTGCGCTACGCAGGTGGCGAGTCTCCGGCCCTCGTCGACGTACTCGCACTTGCTGCTGTCGCCGCCTCCGCGGCACTGACCCTGCTCGACACCCCCGGCGAGTCCCTGTGGCCGGTCCTCGCGTTGCTGGGCATAGGGGTTGCCTACTGGGCCGGGCGAACGGCGGCCAGGCCGGGCCTCCGGTACGCGGCCTGGGCCATCCAGCTCGCCCTCGCCGCCGCATTCGTGTACCTGGCGGAGCCCTTCTCCGCTCCCGGGCCGCGCATAGCCCCCGCTGCCGGGCTCGTCGCCCTCGTCCCCGCGCAACTCGCCTTTGCGGCCCTCGCCGCATACTCCCGGGCCGCGCCCGTGTCCGTCGTCATGGCCCTCAGGCAGATGGCGCGGAACCCCCACCCGTACATGCTTCTCAGCCTCCTGCTCGTCCTCGTCACGGGCCTTGCCACCTTCGCCGCCACCGTCGGGACGACCCTTGCCAGACGCGACGTCGAGGTGGTCCGGTACGAGGTTGCATCCGACGTGCGAGTCGCAGAGATCGGCCGATACGTGGACGTCGCCGCTCTCCGAAGGAGCTACGAGGCGATCCCGTCTGTCGATAGCGTGTCGGCGGCATACAGGGGCCGCGTCCTGGGCCTGCCGGGGGTCGGCGACGAGTTTGAGCTGCTCGCAGTGGATGCGGGCAGCTTCCTCCAGACGGCGTGGTACCGCGACGACTTCTCCGACCGCACCCTGTCTGAGCTGATGCAGTCGGTGTCCCTGCGCGTGGGGGCCGGCCCAACCCCGGTGCCCGATCGCGCGTCCGCCTTGGGTCTGTGGGCGAAGCTGGGCCCTGTCTCGGCACCCGTCTTGGTCACGGTTACCCTCCGCGATGGCACGGGCGCAACGACTTCCCTCGACCTCGGTACCCTGAACCGGCGTGAGTGGACGAGAATCGTAGTCGACCTGCCCGGCGGCATGGCCCACCCGGTAACCGTTACCTCCGTTCGCCTCCTTCCTGTGCCGGGGCTGGTGGGCATATCCGGTACCGTGCTGGTGGACAGCCTGTTCGCGGTGCGGGACGGCGCCGAGATCGTCCTGCACGACTTCGCCGGACCCGCGCGCTGGACTCCTGTCCCGACATCCATGTCCCTCGCCGACAGCACCCTGGACATAACGGCGGATGCACGGACCGGTGCCGGCTCCCTGGAGTACTTCTACGGCGAGGGTTCCAGCAGGGCTGCCCCCGGCGTGTACGACAGCCCGAGCGGCGGCCCCCTCCCCGTCGTGGTCCACGTGCCAGCCGGTTCGGACCCCGAAATAGGCGTCGGACACGCCTTCGTCACAGACGTTGCGGGATACCTCGTGCCCTCCGTTGTCGTGGACACCGTCGAGTACTTCCCGACCGTCAACACGAGGAGGCGCAGCCTCGCAGTGTGCGACCTGGGCATGCTCCTTTTGCACCTGGAAGCCCTCGGCGCAAGCGGCCACGTCGCCCCGAACGAGCTCTTCCTCAGGCTCAAGCCGGGCGCGGACGCCGGAGTTCGCGGTGAAATAAAGTCCTTCGCGCCCAGCATCAGCCGGGTGCTCGACCGGCTCGACCCGGACCAGGTCCGCAACCTCACGCCGGATGGCGGCCCGCTCGTCACCGCCGGGTGGAGGGCCATGAGCCTCGCCGCCCTTGCCGCGTCCGCCTTCGCCGCCGTCGTGGGGTACGCCGCCCATCTACTCTCATCTGCGAGGCGCATCCGACGCGAGAACGACCTCCTCCGGTCCCTCGGCGCGACTGGGAGACAGGGAGCCGCCCGCCTCGCCCTGGAGAACCTCGTCGTCGTCGCCGTGGGCATGGCACTGGGCGCCTGGGCCGGGCTGCTCATGAGCGAGCTGTTCGTCCCGGCACTGTCGCCGTCAGGCCCCCCGGTCCCGCCCGTCCTCGTAACCACTGACTGGACTGTGCTGGGAGCCATCTGGGCTGTCGAGGCCCTGGCGTTCGCCGGGATGCTGCTACTGTTCGCGCACCGCATCTCACGGTCGGACGCCTCCCTCGACCTGGAGGAGGCCCAGTGAGGCAGGGTAGGGTGGAACGGCTCGCCTCCTCAGCCTGGCTCATCTTCAAGCGCAGCCTGGCCAACTGGAGGAGCCTGGTGCCGCTGGTGGCCGGGCTCATACTCGCGTCCACCATCATGGCCGCCACCACCATTTACTACGACGCCCTCAACAACCTGGCGTTCAGCCGCGCCCTTGCCGAACACGCCCCCGAGGACCTCGACATCCTGGCGGTCCACAGCCAGCGTCCCACCTCGCACGCCGTAAACGGAAGAATCGCCGATTCCGTCGACTCGCAGGTAGCAAGTCGCCTGTCATGGCTGCTCGACGGAAGCATCCACGCCGCCAAGTCCGAGACCATGGCCCTGGCCGCCCCCGGCAGGGAGGCTTCGGCAGGCGCTGACGACCGCAGGGCCTACTTTGCGGTCGCCCCGACCCTATACGAACACGTGACCATTCTCCGTCCGGGATCGCGCCCACGCCCTCCACGCCTGACGGGTTACGGCGAGCCCATGGAAATCGATGCAATCGTCCCCGCGGACGTTGCCGGCGAGCTGGGCATCGAGTTCGGCCAGGTACTGTCGGTCGTGCCCTACAGCGACGTCGCCATGCCCTTCGCGCGGGTCATCGTGAGCGGCTTCTTCGAGCGCCGGGACCCCAACGACGACTTCTGGGTCCTCTACGACCGCGTACTCCGGAAGGGCGCTTCCCTGACCGTCGAATCGGTGCCCCTGTTCGTCCACGAGGGCGGCTACTTCGCCATGACCGGGCCGGAGTTCGGGCGCCTCGAGACCACCTACGGGTGGCTGCTCGATGTCGACACCGACCGGATCACCGTCGCCGACAAGGACCGCGCCGCCGCCGACATAGTGCAGGCGCAGCAGTGGATCAACTCCTCGGAGCCCGGGTTCCGCCTCTCCACCTCGCTGCTGGCCGTCTTCTCAGGCTACGACGAGCGCCTGCTCTTCACCAGGGTGCCCATGCTCGTCTTCCTCGTCACCGCGGCGATAGTCGTCCTCTACTACGTCGCCACCATGGCATCGCTCACCATCGAGCGTCGCAGGACGGACATCGTGCTGCTCAGGTCCCGGGGTGCGGACTCGCGCGGCGTCCTGGCAGTATTCCTCATCGAGGGGGCGGGGATGGTGGCCCTCGCCGTCGCCGTGGGTCCCCTGGTGGCCGCGGGCGCGGTCAACGTCCTGGGACTGACTCCGGCCCTCTCCGACGTGAGCGGCGGCGCGGTCCTTGGGGCCAATATCTCACCTGGCTCCTACGTGCTCAGCGCCATAGGCGGTGCGCTGGGCTTCGGGGCCATCCTGCTGGCATCCCTGCAGGCGTGCCGGACGGACGTGGCCGAGCATCGCCAGCGCCAGGCGAGGCCGCCCGAGCTACCCCTCTTCCAGCGCCGTTACCTCGATGTCATGCTCCTGGTGATCGCCGTCGTGCTCTTCTGGCAGCTTGCCGAGCAGGGCTCTGTGCTGGCCGAGGGCCTCTTCGGCGAAGCGGCAGTCAATAGCGTCCTGCTGGCCGCCCCCGGCCTGGCGCTCATCGCCGCGTCGATGGTCCTCCTGCGCCTCTTCCCCCTCGCCATGAGACTCCTGGGCGGCCTGCTGGCCCACTTCTCGCCCGCCGCCCTGATGCTGGGTGTCTGGCACATAGCCCGGAACCCTACGCCGTACTCACGCGTGTTCCTTCTCCTCGTTCTCATGGCCGGGCTCGGAGTGGCCGCCGCCAGCTTCGTGGCCACCCTGGAGCGCAACTTCCAGGAGCGCGTCCTGTACAGGACCGGCGGCGACGTGCGGGTCGAGGGCATCGGCCTCGACCTGGGCATCCCCAGGCGCGACATCGCCGCCTCCTACGAGAAGGACGCCGGCGTCGATACTGCGGCCGCGGCGTACCGGGCCTCCGCGGCCGACAGCAGCTTCCCGCTTCGCGGCACGCTGTCCCTGCTCGCAGTGGACATCGACAGCCTGCACGACGTAGCCTGGCTCCCGGAAGGCTTCCCCCTGGACGACGTGGAAGAGGTACTGAGGTCGTCGCGGCAGTCGGCCCCTGTCGGCCTGCCGCTCGCGGATAACGCCTCTGTATTGAACGTGCGCTTCAAGGCCGAGCGTCCCGACCCATCGCTGCGCTTGACGATCAGGGTCAGGGACGCCAACGACCGGTACCACAGCTACACCGCCGGGCCTCTTGGCAGAAGCGACTTCCTGGGCAACGTCAGGAGCCCGGAGTGGTTGCTCGGCTCCACGAGCTTCCACGGCCCCGGCAGGTGGTGGCAGGTCCCCCTGTCCCTCGTCTCCATGGGTGTCCACGCCGAGTATCACTCCGACCCTCTCCCACGCGGGTCGATCCTGATCGATCACATATCCGAGGGCCGCTTCGATGCGGTGGAGTCAGGACAGGGCTACAAGGAGCTTCGAGTCCAGACCGAGGTGGTCGATGACTTCGACTCCCCCGAAGGATGGAGTGTGATGAGACTCAGCCCCGAGTCAGGCTCGGACGTCCTGAGCGGGTCCGGCAACGTCAGGTTCTCGTGGGGCGGAGGCGGCGCAGTCACCAGCCACGGCATCATGTACGGCCCGGACCTCCCTCCCATGCCGGTCGTCGGCAGCGACTCCTTTGTGGAATCGGGCGACTACCGCCTAGGCGACCGTGTCCCGCTCTCGGTCGCGGGCCGCACCATCCCTGCCGAGCTTGCAGGCACCGTCGAGCTGTTCCCGACCCTCTATCCGCGATCGGAGCGGTTCCTCGTGGCCGACCTGACCACGCTGGTGCGATACGCAAACCTCGACCCCCTAGCCGAGGAGCTTCAGGCCAACGAGGTCTGGCTGTCCCTTGCGCCCGACCCCGAAGTGGACGCGCCATCCACTACGCGCTTCTACGAGCGTCCCTTCGAGGCCGAGTTCGTATACGACAGGGCCAGGCTGCTGGCCGAGTCGGACGTCGACCCTCTGGCGAGGGCCGGCTGGCGCGCCCTGCTGATCGGCGCGTTCGCGACCGTGCTGCTGCTGGCCTCCATCGGCTTCTTCGTCCACGTCTACACCTCGTTCCGGGAGCGCGAGCAGCAGTTCGCCGTCCTCAGGTCCATCGGCCTCTCGACGCGCCAGCTTGCGGCCATAGTCTGGCTGGAGCAGGCCGTGCAGGTCCTGGGCGGCATGGCCCTCGGAACGTGGATGGGCGTGCGGCTCGTGTCGGCCGTCATGCCCTTCATGGGCCACGACGAGACAGGCGGCCGCGTAGTCCCGCCCTTCGCCGTGCAGGTCGACTGGCTATCCTTGTCTCTCGCCTACGCGGTAATAGCGCTGGTATTCGGCGCCATCATGACAGCGGTAGTCTGGTCAGTCCATCGCGTAGCCGCCCACCGGGCCCTCCGCATCGAGGACATCTAGCCTCCTGCCCCTCAACCGTGTAACTGTTCAGTGTCGAAAGGAGGCGGCTCTGCCTCTTCCCCCCGAGGGGGAAGATTGAGATGGGGGCTCTCACCCTGCCAAAGTGCGAAGCTGCCCATGCCGCACCAGGTCTGAACAGTCACTAACCGTAGAACCGGGCCCCCGGTTTCTCGGCATGGTATGATGGCCTCACTCCACACGGGGGACACACAGCCTTGGAGCTAGGCGAATACATTGGGGCGTCGGCGATTGTAGTCTCGATTTTCCTCGCGACGGTCGTATTCATATGGCAGTCCGGTCGCTCTGACGCCAGGCTCGACAGGCTCGATGCCAGGATCGACAGACTCGATGCCAAGATCGAGGCCCAGGGCGACAGGCTCGATGCCAAGATCGAGGCCCAGGGCGATAGGCTTGATGCCAAGATCGAAGCCCTGGGCCAAAGGCTCTACACAGAGATCAGCGAGCAGGGCAGGCGGATTGAGGAGCAGGGCAAGCGGGTCTCCGAAGCTGAGCTCGAGCAGGCGCGGCTCAACGGCGTCAACAGCGTAATCGTCAACCAGATCCACTCCCACGGGGGCCCCAACTAGGCCAACCCATCATCGCTGCCCGCCGCGAAGGCCGGGCGCCTCCCCCTCTTCCTCGATGGGAGAGGATTGAGGTGAGAGCGAATCCCCGGTCCCCGGCTACTTATCCCACTCGATGACGATCCCCAGCGCCTCGTCCGGGTTCTCGTACAGGTAGTGATACGCCTCCGGCGTCTGCTCCCAGTGGTACCTGTGCGTGATCAGCGGACCCACCACGATACGCCCGTCCGTAAGCATGTCCCCCGTGTCTCGCATATCCTTCTCGCTGGGCCCGCCGGGCGAATTCCAGTACCCTCCGATCATCTGCTTGTTCATCATCAGCCCGCTGTCCAGCCGCAGGGGCTGGCCCTGGTACAGGGCTATCAGGTGCACCACACCGTCGCGCTTCACCATCTGCATCGTCTGCTCGAATGACTTCACCCCCGCGAACCCGCCGACGCACTCCACGACCACGTCGGCGCCCTCGCCCCCGGTCAGGTCCATCACCGCCTCAACCGAGTCCGTCTCCAGGACGTTGATCGTCTCGTCCGCTCCGCACCGCCGCGAGATGTCCAGCCTGAAGTCGTACGCATCCGTCGTGATGACCCTGCTGGGCTGGCGCTGCCGTACTGCCTGCGAGTACAGGTTGCCGACCAGCCCCTGTCCCTGCACGACCACCGTATCGCCCGGCTTGATCGGCGTCGCCCTGGACCACGCGACGCCCCCGGCCGCCAGCGGCAGGAATGTCGCCGCGTCGTAGTCGATGTCGCTGGGAAGGGCCGAAACCCGCGGCCTCCGGTCGCCCGTGCCCGCTCCCGACGCGAACTGCGCGTGCGGGCCCTGGATCATCACACGCTGACCGATGCCGTAGCCGTCCACGTCCGGGCCCGCGGCCACAACGTCCCCGGCGTCCGAATACCCCATCATCCTCGGAGGCAGCGCCTCCTCGGCCACGTACCGCTTGAACAGCTCAGAACCCCGGCTGATCAGGCTCCGCTTCACCTCCACGACCACCCCGTCCGGGTCCGGCTCCGGGATCTCCGCCTCCAGCATCTGCACGTTCCCGAACCCCTCGAGCTTCACAAGCTGCTTCATCTTTGCCATGCGCCCGCCTCCTGTTGCCGCCCTAATCATATTCCCACCCTTACCCCCACGCAAAGCCGTTCCCATGGGGCCGTTTCCCGGCATGTCGTCCCGAGCGCCAGCGAGGGACCTGGGGCGGGGTCGGCCTCGGCCATGTCTAGGGACGACACCCCCATCGTAGGGCCGCGCCATCCAAAGCCTCCTCCTCCGCGCTCCCAGCGTCCTCGGAGGCAAATGCTCCCCGTATGGCAGCCCGCCGTTTCACCCATGTATAATCCGCCAAACTGCATTTGGGAGCCGAGGCAAGATGACCTTCGACATCCTCATTCGCGGCGGCACGGTCGTAGACGGCTCGGGAGACCCCGGCTACCACGCCGACGTCGGCGTTTCGGGTAGCAGGATCGAGGCCATAGGCCCCCTCCCGGACGCCGAAGCCGACCGCATAATCGACGCCGCAGGGAAGGTCGTGACCCCCGGCTTCATAGACATGCACACCCATTCGGACGTCAGCCTGGTCGACGACCCGGGCGCCGAGAGCATGGCCTACCAAGGCGTCACCACCCAGGTCACCGGCAACTGCAGCTTCTCGCCGTTCCCGACAGGCGAGGGCGGGCCCGAGGAGTTGCGAAGGCACCTCGGCGGGCTGCTCATCTCCAACGCGGGCTGGACGTGGGACACCCTCGACGACTGGGCCGCTGACCTCGAATCCAACGGCGTAAGCCTTAACGTCGCCCCGCAGGTGGGGCAGGGCTCCCTCCGCGTTGCCGCGGGCGCGACCGAAGACCGCCCGGCCAACCCGGACGAGATGCGCGAGATGCAGCGCCTCGCCTGCGAGGCCTTCGAGCAGGGGGCATTCGCACTCTCCACCGGCCTCTCCTTCGCGCCATCCGCCTACGCGTCGACCGACGAGCTCGTGGAGCTGGCCAGCGTCATCCCCCGCTACGAAGGTGCCTTCTTCGCGACCCACGCCAGGACCGGCGCAGGCAAGCACATCAGCATGATCGAGGAGGCCGTAGAGACCGGCCTGCGGTCGGAGGCGCCCGTCCAGTTCTCCCACATCTCCATCACCGACGGACGCTTCTACGGCGAGGGACCCAAGATGCTGGCCCTGCTCAACCAGGCCCGCGCCGACGGCCTCGACATCACCTACGACATCTACCCATACACGGCGGCAGGCTCCAACCTGGACGAGACCATCCCGATGTGGGCGCAGAAGGGCACCCACCAGGATTACATGGACCGCATGCGCGACCCCGAGACGCGCGACCGCCTGCGCGACGAGCTCACCCGCGCCGCGGGCGGCCTCCGTCCCCTGTGGGATACCTGGCAGATCGCGAACGTCGGCAGCGACCGCAACAAGAACATCATTGGCATGACCATTGAGGAGCTCGCCCGGCATCGCGGCGTCGAGCCGGAGGAGGCCGTGCTCCAGCTCAACGTCGAGGAGGAGCGCGTCGTCTCCGTAGTCGTCCACAACCGGCACGAGAGCGACGTGCGCTACTTCATGAGCCAGCCCATCGCCATGTTCGGCTCCGACGGCCGGTCAGTCTCGCCCGACGGCCTATACGCCACCGCAAAGCCCCACCCCCGCTTCTACGGCACGTACCCGCGCATCCTGGGACGCTACGTGCGCGACGACGCCGTCATGACCCTCGAGACCGCCGTGCACAAGATGACCGGCTTCCCGGCCCAGCGCCTCGGCCTTGGCGACAGGGGCCTGATCGAGGAGGGCAGGGCCGCCGACGTGGTCGTATTCGACCCTGACACCGTGATCGACAGGGCCACCTTCGAGGACCCACACCAGTACTCCGTTGGCATCGAGCACGTCCTCGTCAACGGCACTCCGGTGATAGACGGCGGCACCCACGTCGGCTCACGGCCCGGCCGCGTCCTGAGGCGGGGTTCCCATTGACCGGGGACTCTGCGGCCTGGCGGTGGGAGCTGCTGCACCCCCACGACGACGATCCCGGCGACGCCTCGCCCGGGCCCCGTGAGCTCCCCGGCGGGCTGGTGGGTCACGACGGCGCGCTCTACGCATTCGGCGGCGGGACCGCCCGGCACGGCACGCCCGAGCACTCGGGCGACCTCACCAAGATGGGCGCGCTCAACGACCTCTGGCACTACGACCCCGCCGCCGGCGCATGGACGAAGCTGGAGGATGACGACGGCAGGGCAGGGACCTCCTTCGCCGACGAGCGCCCCTGCGGCCGCATGCTCCCAGCCTTCGAGTCCATAGGCGACAGGCTCTACCTGTTCGGCGGCCTGACGGTGCTGGGAGCGGGCTGGCGTCCCCATCTCATCAACGACCTCTGGTCCTACGACCCGGCCGCCGGCGCGTGGGAGTTGCTCGAACCCAACGACTACCGCAGCCTCCGCTCACCCTCACACGTCGACGACGTGCGCCCCTCCGTCGTCGGCGCGGCCGGCTACGCCGCGATCGACGATAGCCTGTACGTCTTCGGCGGCTGGGCCGGCAAGATTCCCGAGCGCGACAGGGCGTGCGGTTGGAGCTGGTTCGACATGAGCATCCAGCTCTGGTCCTACGACACCGCATCGCGCACCTGGGACCATCACGGCCCCGACGCTGACGACTCGCCGGGCTGGCCCGCCAAACGCTACTGCCCCGCCATGACTAGCTGGAACGGCAAGCTCTACCTCTGGGGCGGACGCGATACCGTCGACAGGGCCCCCGAGTTCCACAACGACCTCTGGGAATACGACACCGCCACCCGCACTTGGACCCAGTTGCAGCACACCGATCCCGCCGACCCGGGCAGGCCCCTGCCCAGGTACGGCCTCGGCCAGGCCCGCGTCGGCCGGTACTGGTACCTGTTCGGCGGCTTCGGCTCCCAGGTCGGCGACGGCCCCCAGCTCAACGACCTCTGGCGGTGCGACCTCGAGTCCGGCGAGTGGGTCTGCATCGCGCCCCACGACGCCGCGAAGGACTACACCGCCGCGGCCACACGCCCCGGCGTGAGACGGGTGATGGGCATGGCCCCCCTTGACGACTCCCTATACATCTTCGCGGGCATGGACCTGGGAACAGGCCCCAACGACGACGGCCCCCTCCGGGCCTACAACGATCTATGGCGCGGCGCCCCGCCTCTTCCCCTCGAGGGGCGAGGCGACATACCTCTTCCCCCCGAGGAGACATTTGAACAACCGCTATTGCTGTGAAGCCGGCCCTTTGCACCTCGGACGTAGGGGCGGGTTTGCAACCCGCCCTCCCCGGCGCCTGTTCAACAGTGTGGTTACCTCATTCAGCCCACACATGAACTACTTGGACCTGACCGGCGAAACCCCCTCGGCTTTGGAGGTCTGATATGGTCACCCGGCAGACCCACTTCAGCGACGTTTGCGGCACCATGGACGAGTTCAAGCGCCTCCACGGCGAAGAGTACGAGCGCGTCCTCGACGATCCCGCCGCGCTCCTGCCGCCGCTGCTCGACGACGCCCGCTACATGCTCCTGCGCATGCAGCAGCGCATCGGCGAGTACGACGACTACCGCGCCCTCGTCGCCTCGGCGCTGCGCCGCATGGACGAGGAGCCCTCCACCGACACCGGCCCCGCCGAGCGCGCCCTGGCGCTTCTCGACAACCTCGCCAGCTCCCGGGACGACTACGCCGCCACCGGCGTCCCCGAGATCGCCGGCCTCGCCGAGGAGATCCGCTCAGTCGCCAGCTCGCTAGAGCACGAGCTTCGTTCCCGCATGGAGCTCGCCCTCGAGCTCCACAGGCTCTTCCTCGAAATCAAGCGCGACCGCCCTTGGGTCCTCGACGACGCCGACACCGGCTCGTACAAGGAGCAGGTGGAGGCGAAATACCAGTCCTGGCTCCCATCCGAGCCCCACAGGACCGCCCTGCTGGACCGTCTTGCCACCGCCAGGGCCGAAGTAATAGAGTCCGGCCAGCCCGGAGCCGAGCCCATGGTCCAGTTCGACGACGGCGGCTCCATGGCCATGAGCCAGGTGCGTTACGATACTACTGTGATGAACTTCCACCCGGCCAACCGCAAGCCCGCACCGGGCGGCAGGCACTACCGCCGCGCCATGCCCAACACCGCAGGGAGCCCCCAATAGCCTTGCGTAACCGCCGCCTCCGCCTACATACCCGTCATTGCTACGAATACAGCCCCCGGATACCCCATCATGTCGTCCTAAGGAGTCCCCGACGAAGGACCTGGGGTGGGGTCGGCCTCGACCATGCCAGGAAACGACGCCATCTTCATCCCCTTGTGGGGCCTTCGCAAGGCCATAGTGACTCCGGTGATACAAAGTTGTGGCGTGACAGCGTACATGTCACTCCGAACCTAGCGAATCCCACTGATGTCATTCCGAACGTAGCGAAGCGCAGTGAGGAATCTAAGCACCCATGCACTTGACGATTTCTGCACAGGGACGACTCCGGCGGCATGCCCCTAGATTCCTCCCTCTGGTTGGAATGACATGGCCGATGGCCGCTGCGGCGATGTTGATCGCGGCACTCGCCACCCTCGCATGCAGCCAACCCGACGCCGACCCGGAACCCACACCCGCAGCCGCAACCCGGGAGCCAACCCAAGCCCCCGCGCCCACTGCCACACCCGATACCGCCCCCACCGTCGTGGACAGCAGCGCCTCGCTCCTCCCAGCCAACCCTCTCATCGCCCAGGTAACCGTCGCGCTCGACAAGCCCGCCCGCGTGCTCGTCGAATACGGTAACCCGGACGCCGGCCGCTTCCGCACCGCCCCCACCCACTCCGAGGACACCCAGCACCTCGTGCCCGTCCTAAGGCTCAGGACCGAGTCCACATACCGCTACCAGGTGTTCGTTATCGACGGGGATGGACGCGAGCACGCGGGGTCCCAGGGCTCGTTTACGACCGGCGGCCTCCCCGAAGCCCTGCAGCGCATGGACCTCACCTCCACCGGCAGGCCCACCTCCGAGCTGGTCCTGTTCGACTACGAGGACAACCCCGAGAGCTTCTACGTCGCCCTCGACCAGGACATGCATGTGGTCTGGTACTACCCCCACGTCATGACCGTGCCCGAGGAATTCACCAGCGCGCGCACCGTCCGGCAGAAGCCCGACTACAACCTCGTGTTCCTCGAGGGGGGCCCGCTGGGGCGCCGCTTCAACTGCTGCATGAAGGAGATCACCCCCCTCGGCGAGCTGGTGGACCGCCTCGTGAACAACGAGATCGACAAGTGGGTCAACCGCGACATCCAGATCCTCGACAACGACACCGTCCTCTACTTGGCGAACGAGATCATAGAGATCGACGACACGGCCAACGGCGGCGACCCGGAGACCCAGGTGCTCGTCGACTCCATCCGCATCTGGGACCAGACCAACCACACCACGAGGGAGGTCTGGTCCGCCCTCGACACCCTGTCCCTGGACGTCCGGCCCCGCTGGAGCGGAGACCTCAAGAACTGGCTCCGCGCCAACTCCCTCGATCTCGGACCCCGCGACAACTACATCGTCTCACTCGCCAACAGGAACCAGGTCATCTCGGTCTCTCCCGACGGCGAGAGGATCGAGTGGAAGCTCGGCGGCCCCAACGGCGGCTACAAGTTCCTCGACCCGGCCGACAGGTTCTACGGCCAGCACACCGCCTCCGAGATGCCCAACGGCAACATCCTCGTCTTCGACAACGGGCAGGGCAGGCCCGAGGAGGAGGGCGGCGAGTACTCCCGCGCCCTGGAGCTTACCCTCAACACCTACGACCTCACCGCCATCAAGGTCTGGGAGTACAGGCACACCCCCGACCTCTACGCGAGGGGCAGGAGCAGCGCCTTCCGCATGCCCAACGGCAACACCATCATCAACTTCGAGACCAACGAGGTCGACCCGCCCCGCGTAATCGTCGAGGCCGACGGCGACGGCAACGCCGTCTGGACCCTGGAGCTACGCAGCCCATCCCTCCGCAACAGCTTCCGCGCCTACACCATCGATTCCATATCCGGCGAGTCCCGCGTAGAGCAATGACCGGCTCTGTCCCTTCCCCCCGAGGGGGAAGGTTAGGATGGGGGCTCTCGCCTTGCAAGGCGGCATAGTTGTATCTAAAAACGCGCCTGTGCCACTTCCATATATGGCCGAACGAAATCATGGTGTCCCCTGCCATACCTAGACACCTCGCATTTCTGGCAGTTCTCCTGACCCTCGCCGCCTGCTCCACGGCTCCGGCGCCCACCCCAACCCCAGAGCCCACACCCACACCCCCTCCCGCGGCCCGCCCCATCTCGGCCTCCGCAGCCATCCTCGATGACAACGCCCTCATCGCCCGTATAGACGGCGAGCTTGACGGGCAGGGCAGCGTCTACGTCGAGTACTGGGCCGACAACGTGCGGCGCCTGCGCTCCCGCACTGAGCAGTCCGACGGCACCCGCTACACGGCCCATGCCGTCAGGCTCAGGGCCGACACCGCCTACGAATACCAGGTCTTCGGGACCAACAGCGCTGGCGGCGTAGCCGCCGGCCCCTCCGGCAGCTTCACCACCGGGCCGCTGCCGGAAGTGCTCGCTGCCGCGAAGTTCGACGTGCTCGTCGGTGCGCCATCGCGGCCCCTCACCTTCCTCGAGTTCCGCCAGCAAGGCTACATGGGGCTGGCGGCGTTTGACGCAGGCGGCCACGTCGTCTGGTACTACGAGGCCAGGGACGAGGAACAGCCCTACGTCATGGCTCAGCGCCCCAACGGCAACATCCTCTACATCGCCGGGCACAAGGGCGGCACCACCGCCAAGGGTATCGTCGAGATCGACCCCCTCGGCGTCGAACAGGCCCGGCTGGTCGACGAGTGCAGCCCCTTCGGCCCCATCCACCACGAGATCGACGTCATGGACGACGGCCGCGTGATGTACCTCTCCCGCCGCGTGCTGAGGCCCGGCTACGGCGACCCGCCCAGACCCCAGGAGGGCGACACCATTGGCATCTGGGACCCAGCCACTGGTGGCAACGAGATCGTCTGGGACATATTCGACTTTATCTCCCCGGAAGAGCGCACGCTGCCCGACTCCAACCGCACCCTGCCCGGCAACCCGCTCTGGGGCGGGTGCGACCGCGACAGGGCGGTGCAGGACTGGAGCCACGCCGACTCCCTAGACATCGCCTCGGACGGCTCGGTCCTCGTCTCCCTGCGGAATCTCGACCAGGTCGCGCTGCTGGAGCCGGACTTCGACTCGGTTAGATGGCGGCTCGGCGGCCCCGGCGGCCAGTTCGACTTCCCGGACCCCGCCGACCGCTTCTACCACGCCCACGACGCCACCCTCGTCTCCGGAGGCAACGTCCTGCTCTTCGACAACGGCAACCACAGGCCCGGCAGCGAGGGCGGGCAGTACTCCCGCGCCCTCGAATTGAAGCTCGACATGGACTCCATGACCGCCGTGAAGGTCTGGGAGTACCGGCTCGAGCCCGACATGTTCTCGGTCTGCTGCTCCAGCGCCACCCGCCTGCCGAACGGCAACACCCTCGTCCTCTTCGGAAGCAACTTCGCCCCTGACTGCTGCCGCCCCTTCTTCATCGTCGAGGTCGACACCTACGGCGATGCCGTCTGGGCCGTCGAGCACACCTCCCCCAACAAGCCCAACCAGTACCGCGTCTACCCCGCTGACCACATCATGGGCGAGTCCCCCGCCCCCTAGGGGCGCTAGCTCTGTCCGCATCCTCGTAGGGGTGGGTTTGAAACCCACCCTCCCCGGCCTCTGGGCCTCGTGCACGGGCTTGACACGCCTCCCAACACGCAAATAGAGTACGCCGCGTCCTCACACCCAACACTTGAGGTGAACTCGCATGCGCCCGAACCCCCTGCGAAAACTGCTCGACGAAGGAAAGCCCAGCATCGGCACCCACACCATGGTCTTCTGGCCCGGCATGGTCGAGATCATCGGCCACACCGGCATCATTGACTACGTCGAATTCGTAGCTGAGTATGCCCCCTACGACCTGGAGGGCCTCGAGAACTTCGGACGCGCCGTCGACCTCTTCGACCACATGACCGCCATGATCAAGCTCGACCAGGAGCCTCGAACCTTCGCCGCGACCCGTGCCATCGGCTCTGGCATCCAGAACGTCCTCTTCGCCGACGTCCACGACGCCGAGGAGACTCGCGAGTGCGTCGGCGCGGTCCGCGCTGAGACCCCCCAGACCGGAGGCCACCACGGCTCGGGCGACCGCCGGTTCGCCGGCTACATCCTAGAGTCGGGCTCGCCCCAGTACGTCCAGGCCCTCGAGGACAGCGTCATCGCCCTCATGATCGAGAAGAAGGAGGCCGTCGACAACCTCGACGAGATCCTCAGCGTACCCGGCATCGACATGGTAGTCTGGGGCGGCAGCGACTACTCCATGAGCATCGGCAAGCCCGGCGCAGCCAGGGACCCCGACGTGATCGCCACCCGCGACTACGTCCACAAGAAGGCCCTGGAGATGGGCATCCAGCCCCGCGCCGAGATCAGCGACCCCGAGGACGCCAAGCCCTTCCTCGACCAGGGCATCCGCCACTTCGCCCTCGGCACCGACATCGCCATCCTCTACAGGTGGTGGCAGGAAAACGTCCAGAAGCTAAGCGACATAATGGCCGGCGCCTAAGCTTCAGCGCTCACAACCGTCGTTCCCGCGGAGGCGGGAACCCATCCCCGAGGCTTCAAGAAGAGCGTTCGCCCTGAGCCTGTCGAAGGGCAGTGCTCAGGAAGCGCAGACCGTTGGGTTAGTTCCCTGAGTGCGGCCTTGGCTGGAATCAGAAGTCCCCTCTCCCAAACGTGGGAGACAAAGTACGTTCGCCCTGAGCCTGTCGAAGGGCAGTGCTCAGGAAGCAGACCGTTGGGTTAGTTCCCTGAGTGCGGTCTTGGCTGGAGTCAGAAGTCCCCTCTCCCCCACGCGTCCCCCACGCGCGAGAGGGCTAGGGTGAGGGGGACGCACCCAACCCGCCCCATGCCGTAGGCGGCCAGTACCGCATCCACGCCCTCCCAACAATCCTGTCCGTCCCAACAGGCCCGAACTCCCGGCTGTCCGTGCTGCGAGCCCGATTGTCCCCCAGGACCACGTACTCCCCCTCCCCCAGCTCCCACGCCCACTCGCCCAGCCCGACGGACGACGGCAGCCCACCCAGGTAAGGCTCGGCTAGCTGGTCCCCGTCGATGAACAGCATCCCCTCCGCCATGACCACGCGCTCGCCCGGCAGCCCGACCACCCTTTTGACGTCGTGCCTCCCATCGCCGCGCGGGTTCGAGAACACCACGACATCGCCCCTAGCGGGCCCGCCCTCCCGGTACGCCGACTCATCCACGACCACCTGGTCGCCGGGCCGGAGTGATGGCGCCATGCTCTCTCCCCGTACTACATAGGGTTGGCTGGAGAGGAGCCGCTTCATTGTGCGCGTGATGGCTGGCATGATGGGCAGACCTTGTGAGTATAATCTGGCGGAGAGCAGAGAAACGGGAGGGCAGCATGGTCGTAGCAAAGCCCGCAGCCAAGCTCACGTACGAGGACTACCGCAAAACCCCGGAGGACGAGCGATATGAGCTCTTGGACGGAGAGCTGGTCATGGCTGCGACCCCGAACATAGCCCATCAGAGAGTCCGCGGCAGGCTGGGAAGACGCCTTGCCGGGTTCGTGGAAGAGAAGGATCTGGGCGAGATCTTTCGCGCTCCCACCGACGTGGTGCTGTCGGATACGGACGTTGTGCAGCCGGACCTACTGTTCGTGTCCAAGGATCGATCGGACATCATAACTGCGGACAACGTCCAGGGGGCGCCGGACCTCGTCGTCGAAGTCCTGTCACCCACCACGGCCAGGCGCGACTGGCGAGACAAGCTCGACCTGTACTCGAAGCACGGCGTCCGGGAGTTCTGGCTGGTGGACCCGCAGACCGAGATCGTCTGGGTCCTCCTGCCGAACGAGGGCGGCCTCGAGGTTGCGAACATCTACGTCGAGGGTGACACGCTCGCGTCCCCGACGCTGGAAGGGTTCACCCTCGGCCTGGACGAGATATTCCCGGGATAGCGGCTCAACCTTCGACGCGGGTGTCGTCGATGTAGTCCCAGTCGAACTCCATCCCCAGCCCTGGCTCCTGCGACACCACGATATTCCCGTCGGAGTCCATCGGGTCCGGGATCGCCTTCAGGTGGGGTGAGGGAGTGTCGTAGTCGTCCCCGGCCGCAGCACGCCCCGCTCGTAGTACTCGCACGTCGCGCCTGAAGTCGCCGCCAGCACCTGCGCGTGGGCCCAGCCCCCTCCGTGCAGCTCGCACTGCACCCCGAACGAATGGCAGATGTTCGCCAGCTTCCAGCACGCCGTCAGCCCGCCGTGGGCGTAGTCGATCCGCAGCATGTCCGCGGCACCCTGCAGCAGCCACTCGGCCCGCGAGAACACCCCGCCGGGCACGTACTCCGGCGAGCAGATGGCGATGTCCAGCTCCCTCGTCAGCCGCCGGTACGCCTCCATCCGCGTCTCTATCATCGGGTGCTCGAACCAGTAGAAGTCCAGCTTCTCCAGCTCGCGCCCGACCCAGATCGCCTCCTCAAGCGTGTAGGCGCCGTACGAGTCCAGCATCAGCCTCATGTCGCTCCCCACCGCCTCCCGGACCGCCCTGCAGACCTCCACGTCCTCCTTTGGAAAGCCGGGCTGCTGCGGCGCGGGCTCCCATTTGTGCGGGTCCCAGAATATGTAAGCGTGGATCTTGTACGCCTTGTATCCCGCCTCCTTGCAGGCGATGGCGTGTTCCTGGTAGACCTCCGGGGGGCCGAGGTTCGACGCCGAGACCGCGTAGGCCTTGACCCGCTCCCGGGCGCCCCCAAGCAGCTTGTGGACGGGCATGTCCGTCATCCGGCCCAGCAGGTCCCACAGGGCGCAGTCGACGATCCCCATGTCCCGCTCGGGCAGCTTGGCGCGGCTGGTGGTCATCTGGTCCATCCAGCCCCACAGCTTCTCGCGCTCCAGCGGGTCCTCGCCCAGCAGCAGCGGCCTGACCGTCCCCTCGATGACGGCCTTGCTGCCCCCCTCCATGTAGCCCGTCACGCCCTCGTCGGTGGAGATCTTCGTGATCGAGGAAATCGCGTCGGTCTCCTCGCCCCACCGCTCCTTGCCCCACCGCGTGCGATGCTCCCGCGTCCGGGTCCTGAACTCGATAACCTCGACGTCAGTGATCTTCATTGCGGGTCCTGGAACTTGATTGCTGGCCCTGGCGTCCGAATCCTTGAACCGCTGGAGCGACGTGAACCACAATTGCCGCCCAAATGGGACCGCGCATCCTCACCCCGTCGTTCCCGCGAAAGCGGACCGCACACCCTCACGCCGTCGTTCCCGCGGAGGCGGGAACCCAGAGGTGCGGGGCTGGGAGGCTCCCTCCTGGTGCCCGGTGTCCTTCGCCCCACCATAGCCCCAGGCCATGCCCCCGTCAACAGCTCCCAAAGCAACGGCCGCGTCGTAGGAGCAGGTCTCAATTCCGCCCTCCTCGATAGGGAGACAGGGAACCCCAGTCGTTCGCCCTGAGCAGCGTTATGCCCGCATGCGGGCCGTGCGTGGGTGGTCAGTAACTGCCTTGCAGACAAAGTACGTTCGGCCTGAGCCTGTCGAAGGCCAGTGCTCACCAGCACAACATGATGTGTAGCAGTTACTTGAAAGCCTGTCGAAGAGCCTGCCCCGTACTTGATACGGGGGCAGTGCTCCGCCACACGACGCTCTTGAGGCGGGACTCATCCGTTCGCTTGACAAACGCAGAACAACCGTACTATTCTATCTCCGTAGGAAGGGGAACAGATGAGCCCGAGCCCCTCCGGGTCCGCCTCCTCGTCGGGATGGAGCGGGCCCGTGGTGTTTTTCGAAACGCCTTAGAGGACAAGCGAGGCAGCTCATCCGGAGCCGTAACTGTAGCGTCTACCCCCTTTCCGGGTGCGGGAAACCGTATGGCCGTCGCACACCTCGATGACTGAGCAGTAAGGTCACGGGGTCTGCGTGAATTGTGGATAGGGGGCGGCGAACAACCGTCGCTTCAGATACGATCCGGGGCGTGTCCCTCGATGGAATCCGTTGACCGTCGCATGTAGATCTATCGCCCGCTTGTGCGGGCACCGTTGAACATTCCGGCTCCGCGAGGCAGCGGGCCAAACCAGCCAAGGGCGCGCCCCGGCCCTATCGAAGAAACCAGGAAGTTCCGACAGAAAGACGAAAGACAAGCAGAACGACCACAAGGGAGGAGCCGACCAGCCAACAACAACCTAGGAGACCCTGGCAAGAGGGCATCTCCGTAGGGGCGGGTTTGAAACCCGCCCTCCCCGGACGGCGCAATGCAGAAGCCTCCCGACCTGAGGCCGCGGGACCCCGTCGTTCGCCCTGAGCAGCGCTATGCCCGCAAGCGGGCCGTGCGTGGGTTAGGACACTATTCCGTCGTTCCTGCGAAGGCAGGAACCCAGAGGGGGGCGGCCGGGTGGGGTTTCCCTCCCCGGCTCGGGAGCAGTTACGTGAAAGCCTGTCGAAGAGCTTGCCCCGTACTTGATACGGGGGCAGGGCTACTGCCGCACGACCGACAGCCCGCGGCAATCAATGCCCTGTGCCCTTGAAATTCCCCGGCTAAGCCCCCTTGGGCCCGGTCCCCCGCGGCCTGCGGATGCGGCTCAGCGTCATCACGCCCTCCCTCGGCAGGAAGATCGCCGCGATGATCGTCGCCGGCAGGAAGAACACCGCGTGGCACACCACCGCGAACACGAACGCGTCGTTCTCCCCAAACTGGAAGAACCCGAGGACGTAGACCACCGCGAACTCGAACGCGCCTATCGCGCTCGGCGCGGCCGGCACGGCCGTCGCAAAGAAGATCGTCGCCATCACAACCACGGTCGCGACCACCGGGGAGATGGGGTTGCC
Source organism: Dehalococcoidia bacterium (assembly GCA_965116315.1). GTDB lineage: Bacteria > Chloroflexota > Dehalococcoidia > Lucifugimonadales > CAJWER01. Next base: position 1,054,656 of record OZ220672.1, on the reverse strand, counting down.
GTTGACGTCGCGCAGGTCCACGGCTGTTGCAATCACCCACGCCGTCGCGCAAACCAGCATCCAGTAGCACATGCTCACCGCCAGCGACAGCACCAGGCGTTTCTTCTCTCTCTCCAGTTCGCCCACGGCATGGGCGAAGGCCGCCAGGAACCGGAACCTCGCGACGAGCCCCAGGGACTCGCTCCACGCGAACAGGCGCACCAGCAGCACCGCTAGCAGGGTGAACCCGAGCAGTCCCCCGACGAAGAATGAGACGGGCAGCTCCCGGCCCGAGATCGCTAGTGTGAACCCCTTCATCTCTGGCACCAGCAGGAAGCACACGGCCAGGATGGCCGTGGTCGCCACCGCGTCTATGACGCGCTCCATCCCCAGGGTCGCCAGTGCGGTGGCCCCGTTGATGCCGTCCCGCAGCGTCAGCACCGCGAGCTGCGTCACCTCGCTCGCGACCCTGAACGGCATCACGTTGCTGAATCCCAGGCCCTCGTGCTGAACGATGAACAGCCTGCGGATGGGTATCTGTTCGTGGGTGAAGAGCAGCTTCCAGCGCACCGCTCGCAGCCAGCCCCCCAGCATGAACACTGCCAGGGCGAGCGTGAGCTTCACTGGAGACACCGCCGCCAGGCTGTCGAGTACGTCGCCCCACTCCAGCCCGCGAATCGCCAGCCAGCCCAGCAGACCGCTGACCCCTAGCCCAAGGGTGAGCTTTGCTCCCTCCGCCGCCCAGCGTTTCACCGACAGGCGGCGCAAGGGACTCTTGGGGCGAGGCTCCTCGCTCCGGTTCCCCATGCCGTGTAGTATAGTCCAGCGCCGCTCTCACCCGCCATAATCAGCGGCAACTGTTCAGAGTTTATGGACGAGAGAGACTTCTTCGCTCACGGTAGTCCTTGCATGGCCTCAGCAGATGTCGTTGCCAGCGCCGTAGGGGAGGGTTTCAAACCCGCCCTCCCCATGCTCTGCGAGGACTGGACTGTTACATCAGGGAGTTCCCCTCCGTGCTCCTCGTAGACACCCACACGCACCTCGACTCCTTCTCAGACGCGGAAGTCTCGTTGATACTGGCCCGTGCCCGGGGTGTCGGGGTCGGCGCCGTGATCACCGCCGGCACGACCGAGAGCACCTCCCGCAGGGCGGTAGAGTTGACCGCGGCGTTCCCAGACATGTTCGCCGGCGTCGGTGTCCACCCTATGGACCTCGAAGGCCCTATCGACGACGCTGCATACTCCCGGCTGCTCCACATGGCGTCGTCGACCTCGAAGGTCGCCGTTATCAGTGAGATCGGCCTGGACTTCATGGACGGCATGCCCGACAGGGCCGTCCAGTACCAGGCCTTCCGTCGGCAGATCGAGCTGGCCCGCGACCTGCGGCTGCCTATCGTGTTCCACAGCAGGGAGGCCCACGCCGAGACCCTCCGAGTGCTGCGCGAGGAGCGCGCATACGAGGTCGGCGGCACGATGCACTACTTTCAGGCTGACGCGCGCACGGCCGAGGAGGCCATCGACCTTGGCTTCCTCATATCCCTGGCGAGACCGCTACTCCGCCTGCCTGATCTGCAGGAGGTCGCCGCGTCCCTGCCCCTCGAACACGTCGTCCTGGAAACAGACGCAGCGCCTCAGCCCTTCAAGGCCAAGCGCGAAAACTGGACCGAGCCCCGCCACCTGCGCGACGTTGCTCAGAAGCTAGCCGACCTCCAGGGCCGCGACGTGCACGAGATCGAGGAAGCCACCACCCGAAACGTGCTGCGCCTCTTCGGCGAGAAGAGCGCCCTGTCTGCTCACATGGCCTCAGGCGAGGTTGCCCAGCAGCACGGTTGGCATGATGACTAAGAACAGGGACCATCCGAGCAGGGTCGACAGCACTGCGGCAATCCAGTCCGTCTCCTGGACCTCCTTGATCCCAACGACCGCCGCTATCAGTACCCACAGCCCGGCCAGCGCAGCCGCAAAGAACCCAATGTCCGGTACCTGCACCAGCAGGAACAGGACGCCCGGCCCGTAGCAGATGCCGATCACCCGCAGTAGCTGGTGGAACACCGCCTTCCCGCCCAGGAACTTGCTGCCCAGCAGGTAGACGACCAGGGCCCACAGTACCCACCCCAGCAACATCGTGATCAGGACCAGCCACACGTCGATGAGCCGGCTGCCCAGCGACGACCACGACAGGTCCGGCTGGCTCATGCCTTCTTCCACCACGTTCAGGAGGCCGAGGCTGAGCACGATGGCCGACAGCAGGACCACCCCGACCGACTTCAGGATGATCTCCGGGTCGCCGGCCGCCTCTCGCGCAACGTCCCGCCGCAGCAGCGCCGCCCGCACAGCCATGCGAAGCATGTTTCCCATGGCCCTAGAGTATACGCTAGCGTCACTCAAGACTAGGGGAACGCCGCACCGTCGTCCTGAGGAGTCTCCGACGAAGGACCTGGGGTGGGGTCCCGTCGGCCATGCCATTGCACGACGCCACGTAACCGGGCCCGGCCTGCCCGTGATGTCATCCCGAGGCCCCGCCGAGGGTTCTGGGGCGGGGTCCCTTCGCCCATGCCAGGACGCAACGCCGTGTTACCGGGACCCAGGCAGCCGTTATAGTATTGGAGTGAACCCCAGAACGATGCCAACCCGGAGGCACCCACAATGAAAGTGCTCGCCAATCTCGACCTCACCGATTCCCAGGTCAGCCGCATAGAGGCCGTTTCCGACGCCGTCGATGTCGTCAGGGCCGACTCCCAGGGCGAGGCCCTCGAGCTCATGCCCGAGGTCGACGTCGTCTTCGGCAGGTTCGACCACGATATGTTCCTGCGCGGCGCGCGCCTCAAGTGGGTGCAGGTCACCAGCGCCGGCGTCGACGACATGATGTACCCCGACTTCGTGGATAGCGGCGTCGTCATGACCAGCGCCAAGGGCATCGTCGGCGTCCACCTGGCCGATCACGCCATGGCCCTGCTGCTCGCGCTCACCCGCGGCATCGCGTGGGCGGTCCGGCACCCGAGCTGGGACCAGCGAGAGGCCACCCGCGACATGTCATGGGAGCTGCTCGGCCGCACCATGGGCATAGTAGGTCTTGGAGGGACCGGACGCGAGGTCGCGGCGCGCGCCCTCGGCTTCGGTATGCGCGTCATCGCCGTCGACCCCATGGACGTGGACCTTCCCGACGGCGTGGAGTACTGCCGCAAGATGGATGGCCTCGGCGACCTCCTCGAAGCCTCCGACGTGGTCGCCATATGCGCGCCGCTCACTCCCGAGACAGAGGGCATGTTCGACCGGGCCGCATTCAGCCGCATGCAGTCCCACGCCATCCTGGTAAACGTGACCCGCGGCCCCATCATGGACGAGGAGGCCCTCATCGAGGCCCTGGAGACCGGTTCCATCGGCGGAGCGGGTCTGGACGTCGTGCCCGAGGAGCCGATGCCGGACGATCACCCCCTCTGGAGGTTCGACAACGTCGTCATCACCCCCCACTCGGCGGGAGGCTCGCCCCACCGCATGGACCGCTCCGTAGACCTCTTCTGCGACAACCTGTCGAGACTCCTGGCAGGCCAACCCCTCACCAGCGTAATCGACAAGGCCAAGGGCTACTAACAGCCCAACGGCAGTTGCACGGTGGCGAGCCGTTCGGGCGGGTTTCAAACCCGCCCGTCCCCTCGCATCACCACGAAGTGCGGGCCGACCACCCCGGATTGTCGTCCCGAGCCTCCGGCGAGGGACCTGGGGTGGGGTCGCATCGACCACGCTAGAAGACACGGCCGCCGATACCTTGGCAACCCCTGACTCGCCTACTCCCCGCCCTCCGGCGAAGCATATTGAAGGTGCTCGGGCAGCGCCTCAGACACCCCCAACGCCATCAGCACCCGCTCCGCCACGAACTCCACCACGTCGCCGATCCCCTCGGGCTTCAGGTAGAACGCCGGCTGAGGCGGGAGCACCACCGCCCCAAGCCGGGCAAGAGTGGCAAGGTTCTCCAGGTGGACGGCAGTGACGGGCGTCTCCCTTGGCACGACGACGAGCCGGCGCCGCTCCTTCAGCGCCACGTCGGCGGCCCGGCGCATCAGGTTGTCCGACAGCCCGGTTGCGACTGCTGCCGCCGTGCCCATGCTGCACGGCACGATCGCCATTCCCTGTGACGGGAACGTCCCGCTCGCTATGGGGGCCGACAAATCGCCTATCGGGTACGTCGTAAACAGCCCCGTGTCCGCCCACCGCTCCATCGCCTCGCCCAGCGACTCATCCATCTCCTCCCGCCACACCATTCTCGCCGCCGGCGAAATCGTCGCGATCACCGGCCAGCCGAGCCCCAGCAGCCGGTCGATAGTCGCCTCGGCCATCACCGCCCCGCTCGCCCCGGAAATCCCCACCACAACCGGCCTCTTCCCGCTCATGCCGCCGCCAGCGATAGGGCCACTGCAACCAGCACGGTGGTCGAGACGTATGCGTTGATCCTCATGAAGGCCAAGCCCATCCGCGACAGGTCGTCGGGCGAAACCATTCGCCGCCTGTAGACGAGCAGGGCGGACACCGCCAGGCATCCTATGTAGAACGGGAACGCGAGTCCCATCACCAGCCCGAAGGCAATGAGACAACCGACCGCGATCGCGTCGAGCGCCGCCGAGATCCTGAACGCTGCGGGAATTCCGAATCGCTGGGACACCGAGTGCAGCCCGCTCCGCGTGTAGTAGTCCCTGTCCTCGGCGTGGTACAGGATGTCGAAGCTAGACGCCCATGACGCCACGGCAGCCGACAGCAGGGCGGCCTCCCACTCGATGGTCCCCGTGACGCCGATCCACGCCCCGGCGGGCGCGATCGCCAGGGCCCATCCGAGCATGAAGCTCCCGGCCCAGGTGAACCGCTTGGCGTACGGGTAGGCGACCAGGTAGACGGCGGCCACGGGCGCAAGGGCCAGCGCCAGCGGGTTCAGCTGCCACGCCGCAGCGAAGAACACGAGGGCCGACACCGCGCACAGCGCATACATGTCGCCGGCCCTGAGAAGCCCCTGGGGCAGATGCCGCATCGCCGTGCGGGGATTGCCCGCGTCTATGTGCCGGTCGATGACCCGGTTGGCCGACATGCCCAGCGTCCGCGCCCCGACCATCGCGACCGTGATCCACACGAAGTCATCGAGCTCCGGCAGTCCGCCCGCGGCCAGCGCCATCCCGGAGTAGGCGAAGGGCAGCGCGAATATCGTCTCCTGGAACCGCACCGCTCCGAGGAACAGCGGCGCCTTGGCCAGCAGGCCGCCCCGTGCCGCCTCCGCGCTCACAGCCCGTACTCCCTCCACCGCGAGTCCACCAGGCCCTTGATTTCGTCGCTCATCGCGATCTCATCCGGCCACTCCCGGGCCACGCCCTCGCCGGCTATCTTCTCAGTGGCGTCGATGCCGATCTTGCTCCCCAGCCGCGGCGTCGAAGCGGCGTGGTCCAGGTCGTCCGCCGGGCCGTCCACGAAAATAATGTCGCGCTTCGGGTCGATGTTGACTCCAAGACGCCACGCAACCTCCGAGAGGTCGTGGATGTTCACGTGCTCATCGAAGACCACGATGCCCTTGACCAGCGCCATCTGGCCGATGCCCCACAGGGCGTACATCACCTTTTGCGCTTGGCCCGGGTACTCCTTCCTGATCGATACGAGCACGTAGTTGGTGAATATCCCCTCCGCCGGCATGTTCATGTCCACGACTTCCGGGACCGTAAGCTGCAGGGCGGGCAGCATGATCCGCTCGCTGGCCCGGCCCATGAAGTAGTCCTCTGAGGGCGGCCTCCCGACGACCGTCGTCGGATAGATGGGGTCGCGCCGGTGAGTGATGGCCGTCAGGTGGAAGACCGAGTAGTCGCCGGGCAGCGAGTAGTACCCCGTGTGGTCGCCGAACGGACCCTCGACCCGGGTCTCGCCCGGCGTCACGTACCCCTCCAGCACGATCTCCGCGTGAGCGGGCACCTCGAGGTCGATGGTCTTGCACTTGACGAGCTCCACCGGCTCCTCGCGAAGCACGCCCGAAACGGCCAGCTCGTCCATCTCCGGCGGCAGCGGCATCGAGCCCGACCACATCGTCGTAGGGTCGCCGCCGAGCGCCACGGCCACGTCGATTCGCTCCGTCCCCATCCGTGCTCCCGTCCTGGCGTGACGCGCCCCCACCTTGTGGCTCTGCCAGTGCATGCCGGTCGTCCTGCTGTCGTACACCTGCATCCTGTAAATGCCGACGTTGCGGCGGCCGCTTGCCGGGTCCCTGCTGATTACCAGCGGCAGGGTGATGAAACGCCCACCGTCCTTCGGCCAGCACGTCAGTATGGGCAGCCGGTCGAGGCTCGCGCCGTCGCCGGTGAGCACCACCTCCTGGCACGGGGAGTTTCGCACCGTCTTGGGCTGGCTCCGCGCGAGCCCGGCTAGGTCTCCCAGCGTGCGCAGCTTGTCCACGAGGCCCTTCGGCGGCGCCTGCGGCAGGGCGGTGAGCTTGCGTATCCGCGTCACGATCTCCTCGACGTCGTCCACGCCTAGGGCCCAGGCTACCCTCTGGTGGGTGCCGTAGAGATTGATGGCCACCGGCGTGTCGAAGCCCTCCACGTTCTCGAACAGCAGCGCCGGGCCCCCGGACTTGACCATCCGGTCGGAGATCTCCGTGATTTCCAGGTCCCGGCTTACGGACGCCGAGACTCGCCTGAGCTCGCCACGCTCCTCCAGGAACCCCAGGAACTCGTGCAGGTCCTTGAACTTCATAGCCTGGACGCCGCCCCCCGGATCTCGGTCGACGAGACGTCCCGGCGGAATGCCGACTCCGGTATCCCCGTCAGCATGTCCCTATAGCCCGCAGGCACTCTCACGTCGTCCAGCGACCGGAACCTGTCGTTTTTCACGCGTCCCGCCACCAGGAACCTGCAGCCCGAGCGCCGCAGCTCCACGAGAGCTTCGTCCATAGCCGTGACGCTGCCGCCATAGTACCTGGGGTCGAACAGCCTCATCGCCGTGTCGAACCCGATGACGAATGTCGAACCGGGCAGCACCCGCGCCTTCTCTACGAACGTGGCTGCCCTCGTCAGGACCACGACTCCCCGGCCCTCGAACTGGCGCAGCCGGCGGCTCACGTCCGGGTACGTCAGCGGCGGCTTGTCCACGTTCGCCGTCGACAGCTCGAACGCCACCTCCGTGCCGAGAATCTCCGAGGCGGCCCCCGCCAGGGCCTCGTGGCCTCCGTGCAGCGGATAGAACGAGCCGGACAGCAGGGCCCTGGGGTAGGGGGGGCCTGTGGAAGCGGCCCCGTCCCTGTTCACCACCAGGCATGAGACGGAACCCTCGAGCAGCTCCCGCAGCGGACCGCTGCCGGGATCTTCCAGGAGCTGCAGCCGCTCGCCGTCGCTGAGTCCCAGCGGCGCATCGAAGCCCACCCCGCTCTCCTCGGCGAGCAGCCTGACGATCAGCTTGCTCACCACCTCGTCCTCGGCCAGCCTCTCCCGCATGCCCTTGGTCATGGTCAGGCCGTAGCCCCGGAGGCTGTCGGAGGAGCACAATGCCACGAAGCAGCGATGCTCACCTCTCTTCTCCCGCTGTGTCCTGATGGTCGCCGTTGCCCCGATGCCCACAGCGGACGGATCGCCGGTGAGAAGTTCCGCGCGTTCGTGGGCCAGCTGGGCCATCTCCAAAGCCACCTCCTCCGAGACCACCCGGCCGGGACTGTGGCCCAGGAATCCTGTGAGAGCCGCGTCGGCGTACGGTACCGTGATCTCGAGGACTGTCCGCGAGGCGTTGGGCACTCCCAGCAGCCACGCAAGCGCCTGTCCGCCGGCGCCGGTCGCCGCGACCACTGCCTTGGTGGGGGAAGCGTGGATGCCCTCGATGGCCTCTCTCAGCTTCGCGTCCATCGCGGCTGTATTATCCCCCCGGCCGATTCCCCAGGCAAGAATGCCCGGCTAGAGGAGATTCACCAGCCGCGGCCTGAGGGCTATGCGGATGGCGGACAGCACTACGGCTCCAATGAGGATAACTCCGATCGACGACCAGCCCCATCCGTGTATGACCAGGCCGAGAGCGGCTCCGGCGGCTGGGGGATGCTCCGTGTCGGTGACAATCATCATCACCATGCTGAGGCCGAGGGTGAGCGCTGCCACGGCGTTCCGGATCGATGGAGAGGCCTCTACGATCACGGAGATGTCAGGGATTCCCAGGATGGCGACGACTATCGAACCCGCGAGGACGCCGGCCACGTGGCCGCCGATGACCTTGCGTGGAGTGGCCGCTACGCTGTCCGGCACGACGAAGATCGTGAACACAGTGGAAGCCATCGCTACAACGATGGCGATGTTCAGCACCACGTCCACGACCACAACTATGGCAAGCAGGGACAGAGTTGCCAGGGCCGACTGGAAGGCATAGCTGCGGCTGCGGGTCACCAGGCGGCGGTCCGCCAGCGGAGGCGCAACGTGCCTGATCCTGACGAACAACCTGTCCCTGCTACGGTGGCGTGAAGGTCGCCGCATACCATCCTGAGCCTGTGGGTTGACTCCCACCAGTCTATTCCCAGGCCCGCGTAGCCTGTACAGGCGAAACGGGTGCACTCATTCCCGAATCTGGAGTCGCCCCGGGGCGACCAACCGGGGGACTTGCACATCCCTCATCTCAGGGAGGACCCCACTCGAAGCCGCACCGTCATACTGGCGGAGGACGGTATCCAGTCCCCGGATTCACAGCTCCGGGCACCTACCAAAGTCAGGAGCTCCCGGAGCCTCCTTTCGGCGTTCCCGGAGGCCGCCCGGAGACGGCCTGAGATTCTTGACAGGTATTAGAGGTTGTGCTAATTTTCACAAGGTTTGCATCGGCTGACCGCCAGCTAACTCCAGAAAGGCTCCATGGACCCAACCCCTCTTACAAGCTCCGAGTGGAGTGAAATAGGGAAAGTGCTGACCAGCATGTGGCTCATGGTCGCCCTCGTTATCTTCTTCTGCACAAACCTGCTGGTGGGTCATATCCTCATCCCCTCGCTGGTGGCGTCCCACCACCTGCCCTCCTCGCTCCAGAAGGCTCGGATTGGCTTCTACGCGCTGGGGATAGCGGGATTCGCAGCTACGCTCTTCGTGCTCACGATGGCGATAGACGCCGCCGGTGTCATAGCCGACATCTTCGAGACGTACTGGATCGACGGCGGGGTGGACTGATGCCGTTGCGTGCCGGTATCGGCCTCGGCGTTAAGGTTCGTTAGACTTTGCTCCCAGGCGACTTTCGTCTACCCAAGCGGAACAAGAGGTCCGCATTTGCCGTTGGATTCATCGGCCTGACCGGGCTGGTCGGCCTGGTGATACTCGTTGCCGTCGTTTCGTTCGTCGTCTCGGCATGGCTTGGCCTGCCCCTCGACGCCTTTGGGCTCAATGAGGGACCCGAACAGCCCATCGCCTTCCCCCACACGGTCCACGTAGAGGATCTGGGCATGGACTGCACGTTCTGCCACCGCAACGTGACCACGGAGGCGGCCGCGTCGGTCCCGGCTGTGGGCCTGTGCATGTCCTGCCACAAGGTGATCGGCGACGGCCTGCCCGAAGTCGAGAAGCTGCGCGACTACCATGAATCGGGCAGACCCATCGACTGGGTACGCGTGCACCGGGTGCCGGACCACGTCCACTTTGTCCACGAGTCCCATGTCAAGTACTTCGCGGAGCGCGACGGCATCGCCGCCTCCGAGACTTGCGTCCTCTGTCACCAGGACGTGGGCAACATGACCAAGGTCAGGCAGGTCAGGTCGCTGAAGATGGGCGACTGCGTCGACTGCCACCGCGAGAACGAAGCCCCGACAGACTGCACGACGTGCCACTACTAGAAACACGAAGATGGACCTAACCAGGCGCAGATTCCTAACACTCGTAGGCGGCTCGGCTGCTGGAGCAGTTCTGTTCCAGGCATGCGGTGTGCCCGAGGCCGAGCTCATCGTGGAAGCCCCGCTCGAGATGCCCGAGGACATGGTGACGGGCATCGACAACTGGTACGCCACCCTCTGTCCGAGCAGTAACCAGGAGGGCATCGTCGTCCGCGTGATGGAGGGCAGGGCCAAGAAGGTCGAGGGCAACGTCGACTACCCGGTCAACCAGGGCAAGCACGGCGTTCGCTCCGAGGCAGCTGTACAGGGCCTCTACCATCCAGACCGCATCAGCGCGCCCCTCGTCAGGCTGGGCGCGCGCGGCGAGGGACGCTGGGAGGAGATCAGCTGGACCGACGCCATCGCCCGGCTTGCGCACAGCCTGGGACAGACCGGCGACATGTCGTCCGTAGTCCTGGCTACCGAGCCGCTGGGTGGACACCTGGGCAAGGTCGTGCAGCGGTTCGCATCGAAGACCGGCGTAAGGCACATGGCCTACGAGACCCTCGACGAGACGAACCTGCGGACATCGTTCAAGCAGGTCTACGGTCTCGACGACATGCCCGACTTCGATATCGGGAACGCCGGGTTCCTGTTGACCTTCGGCGCCGACTTCCTGTCCACCTGGGGTTCTCCTATCCGCCACGCAAGGGCATACGGCAACTTCCGGCAGGGAGACCGCGACAGGGGCACCCACGTCCACGTGGAGCCCCGGCTCTCGACCACGGCGGCCAGCGCCGACGAGTGGGTATACGTCAACCCCGGCTATGAAGGGCACGTCGCTCTCGCCATCGCAAGCGCCATCGTCGAGATGGGGCTCGGAGACTCGGCGGCGGCATCGGCCCTCACCGGCAACGGCGCCGTCGACCTCTCCCGGTATGCCCCCGAACGCATAGCCGACAGGGCGGGCGTGAGCGCCGAGAAGATCCGCGAGATCGCCGAGGACTTCGCCGGGCATCCGCCGGCGCTGGCGATAGGCGGGGGCTCGGCTGGCGCCCACTCCAACGGGCTAGCCAATCTCAACGCCATATACGCACTCAACCATCTCGTGGGCAGCGTGGGCAAGGCGGGTGGGGTCATCCCCAACCCGCCGTCCCCTGTACGCGACGTGACGGGAAGCCCCGGCTCGTCTCCCTATGGCGACTGGCGGGGGCTCGCCGGCGAAATGAACGCCGGGAACGTCAGCGCCCTCCTGGTTCACCGCGCCAATCCTGTCTATGGGATGCCGGGCGCGGCGGGATTCAGGGAAGCTCTGCTGGGGCGGAGCGGCGGCGGGTTCAACGTCCCGCTCATCGTCAGCTTCTCAGGCATGATGGACGATACGTCGAGCCTGGCCGACCTGGTGCTCCCCGAGAACCATGGCCTGGAGGACTGGGGGGACAGCGTGCCGAGCCCGGGCCCGGGCTATCACGCCTTCGGGCTCAGGCAGCCGGTGGTGCGTCCCTTCTTCGAGGGTCGCGGCGTCCACCTAGGCACCAGGAACTTCGGCGACGCCCTGATGGGTGTGGCACAGACGATGGAGGTCGACCTTGAGCTCGAAGGCGAGAGCTTCAAGGAGGTCCTGCAGTCGGGCGTCGAGAGCCTGTTCGGCCGGGACCGCGGCTCCGTCAGGGCGCACGACTTCCAGTCCTTCTGGAACGGCGCCCTGCAGCGCGGCGGCTGGTGGGACACGACCGCAACGTACTCGGGCCCGGCGCCATCCCCGTCGCGCCTCGAGGCGACCCCGGACGAGCCTGCGACCGGCTCAGGCCAGTTCGCCCTGGTGCCGTACTCCTCCATAGGCATCACGGACGGCAGGGGAGCGCATCTGCCCTGGCTGCAGGCCACGCCGGACCCGATCACGACCGCTTCATGGCAGACCTGGGTCGAGATCAACCTGGCGCGTGCGGAGGAGATGGGCATAAAGGAAGGCGACGTCCTGAAGCTGACGGCCTCCAACGGGCAGTCGATCGAGGCCCTTGCATATCCTCATCCCGGCATATCGCCGGACGTGGTCGCGGTCCCGATGGGACAGGGGCACACGGGCGGCGGACAGTACGAGAACGGACGCGGGTCTAACGTCATGTCGATGCTGGACTCGCTGGAAGATTCAGAGACGGGCGCCCTCGCATGGGCGGCGACCCGCGTGAACGTGGCCAAGACGGGCGGCTGGACTCGAGTGCCGAGATTCGAGAACACTGCGCCCGACCTGGCAACCGACGAAGAGCAGCACATCGTCAAGCTAACGACCAAGGACTCGTAGGGAGTCCGGGGCAAACCGGCAGGAGCGGCATATGGCGGGCGAAAAGTGGGGAATGGTGATCGATGTCGACAAGTGCATCGGATGCCAGGCGTGCGTGGTCGCATGCCAGTCTGAGAACAACATCCCCATCAACACCGAGGAGCTGTACAACCAGCGGCGGGCCGTGCAGTGGATCCGCATCGAGCGGTACTGGGAGGGCGAGTTCCCCAACGTCAAGGCCCGGTTCATCCCCGTACTCTGCCAGCACTGCAGCGACGCGCCCTGCGAACCCGTCTGTCCGGTGTTCGCTACGTATCACAACTCCGAGGGCCTGAACGTGCAGGTCTACAACCGCTGCATAGGCACGCGGTTCTGCGCCAACAACTGCCCGTACCACGTCCGGTTCTTCAACTTCTGGGAGCCCAGCTGGCCCGAGAGCCTCAAGAACCAGCTGAACCCGGATGTCACGATCCGCAGCCGCGGGATCATGGAGAAGTGCACCTTCTGCATCCAGCGCATTCGCAGGTCCACCAGGGACGCGAAGCTGGAGGGCCGCGAGCTGGAGGACGGCGCCAGAGAGCTCAACCCCGCGTGCGTGAACTCATGCCCGACCGACACGCTGGTCTTCGGCGACCTCCACGACCCCGACAGCAAGGTCGCCCAGATGACCGAGAAGGAAACGGGAGACCACGGCAGGGGCTATCACATGCTGGAAGAGCTGGGCACGGAGCCCAACGTGCTGTACCTGAAGAAGGTCGACAAGGACGCGAAGAAGGGCCATGCATAACGGCCACTCCGGCAACGGACACGACGCTACGACGGTGGGGCGGGACCTGGCTGCCCGTCACCTTGCGTCGTCGCGCGGGTTCCGGATGGCGGTCCTGGCCGCGGCGGTCCTCTTCGTCGTTGGGGTTGTGGGTTTCGTTCTGAAGCTCGCCGACAAGGGTACGGACGACCCGAGCGACTGGGGGTACTACGCGGCCCTGGTGGCGTACCTGCTTACCGCGGGCGGCGGGGCCGTGATGGTGGCTATCGCGACCCGGCTGGCCAAGGCCCACTGGCGCAGGCCCATATCGCGGCTCTCCGAGATGTTCAGCGTGGTTGTGCTGTACAGCCTCGTGCTGCTCATCCCGCTGCTGTTCGTTCTGCCGGACCTGTCGGACCATCGCCGGAGCCTCTGGTTCTTCGACGATCTCCACATGCCCGCGTACATGCCCCACTGGATGACGCTGCTGTCCTGGGTATTCCTGGCGGCGGCGGGGCTGGCCCTGTTGTGGATGTCGGCCCTGCCTGACTTTGCGCTGCTCAGGGACTCGTCGGGCAGGGGAGGGCTTGTCGCCCGGCTCGCCAACACCTGGCACGGCACGTCGCGCCAGTGGTTCACTCAATACCACCGGCTCGGCATCCTGGGCGCGCTCTACTTCATGATGCTCGTCACGACCCACTTCCTGTTCAGCATGGACTTCTCCATGTCCATCGTGCCGGGGTGGATCGACGCGCTCTACCCGGCAACCCACGCCCACAATTCGCTGCACGCCGGGGCCGCCATCGTCCTGCTGACGATGTTCGGTCTTCGCCGGTTCTGCGGGTACGGCGACCATATCGAACTGGACCAGTTCTGGGGCCTTGGCAAGCTTCTCTTCGCGCTGTCCCTGCTCTGGTTCTGGTTCTGGTTCTCGAGCTTCATCATCTTCTGGTACGGCGCAAAGCCCAACGAACAGGCCGTCCTGGAATTGCTCATGGTGGGGCCGTACCTGTGGGTGTTCATGGCAACCTTCACACTCAACTTCCTGGTGCCGCTATTCACGATGATCTGGAACCCGCTGCGCAAGAGCATCTGGGGACCCACGACCATCGCCGTGTGCGTCCTGGTCGGCACGTTCCTCGACCGCATCAGGCTCTATGTGTCGTCGTGGTCGGTCGCCGCGACCGACGACAAGCACCTGCTGCACGAGGTGCCGGCGGCGGTGATGCCGGACGCGGCCGACATACTGATGCTGGTGGGAGGACTCGCGGGAGCCGTGCTGGTCTACCTCCTGGCGACCAGGCTGGTCCCGGTCATCAGCATCTGGGAACAGAAGGAGCTGACGCTGTACAAGCTGCACAAGCCCTTCCACAGGCTCGAAGAGGTTCTCGTACTGGGTAAGAAGGACTAGCCCGCAGGGGACGCAATGCAAGAACACGTACAGCTAGACCAGAAGCAGATCAACAGAGAGCTGCTGAATGGCGTCCTCCAGATGCCGAAATGGTGGCCCAGCGCCACGGTGATCGCCTTCATCATCTTCATCACCGGCATGGGCGCGTTCGGCTACATGCTGAACAAGGGCGTCGGCGTTACCGGTTTGAACCGCCCCGTCTACTGGGGCTTCTTCATGGTCAACTTCGTGTTCTGGATCGGCATCAGCCACGCCGGGATCATGATCTCGGCCATCCTCCGGCTGACCCAGGCCGAGTGGCGCCGCCCCGTGACGAGGGCAGCCGAGGTGCTGACGGTCTTCTCGCTCATGGCGGCCCTGATGGCAGCACCGCTGGTCCACGTGGGCAGGCCCTGGCGCGCCGACCTGTGGGTCTTCCCGTACGACTTCGCGAGGGGCGTCTGGATCAACATCCGCTCCCCCTTCATCTGGGACCCGAGCGCCGTTATGACGTACCTGACCGCCAGCACTCTGTTCGTGCTGGTGGCGCTGCTGCCCGACCTCGCCATCATTCGCGACCGCAGCAAGGGCTTCACCCGCGCCGCATACTCGGTGATGTGCCTGGGCTGGCGCGGGACCCCGCGGCAGTGGAAGCTCCAGGCCGTGGCCGGGATACTCCTCTCGGCCCTGGTGCTGCCGGTGTTCGTCTCGGTACACAGCATCGTGTCGTGGGACTTCGCGGTGCAGATAGGGCCCGAGGCGTGGCACTCGACAATCTTCGCGCCGTACTTCATCATCGGCGCGATCCACTCAGGCGTCTCGGCCGTCGCGACCGTGATGGTCCTGATGGTCTGGCTGTGGGGCTGGAAGAACTACATCACGCCCGACCACCTCGACGCCATAGGCAGGCTGCTCATCGTCGTGGCGACGACGTGGTTCTTCTTCTTCTTCCTGGAGTGGGTGTTCGCCCTGTACAGCCTGGAATCGCCCGAGCTGGCGATGCGCGACCTGCAGGTCTTCCAGTGGCCCTGGAGCGGCCTGTTCGTGCTGTTCCTGCTGACGGCGTTCTTCATACCCGTGCCCATGTGGCTCTTCAGGAACCTGAGGCGCAGCCTCTGGGCGATGTTCATATCGACGATCCTGGTCAACGTGGGGATGTGGCTGGAGCGGTTCCTGATCATCATCCCGGGCACGATGCGGCGCGGCCACATGATCTTCGACTGGGGCTCGTACCACCCGAGCATCGTCGAGATACTGATGGTTGCGATGACGTTTGCCTGGGTGGTACTGGGTATGCTGCTCTTCTCGAAGGTGTTCCCGCTCATACCGCTCTTCGACATCAAGGAGGCGATGGTGGGCAGAGACGAGATCAAAGTCGGGCGCAAGACCGTACCCGCCTCGATCCGCGAGTGAGGTAGAACGATGGCCCAACGAAGCGTAATAGGACTCTTTACAGACGAAGATACCGCCGCGGACGCGCTGGACAGCGTCAAGTCGGCCGGCTTCGAGCCGGGCGACTACGAGGTGCTCACGGGCACCCCGTACCCCGAGGGGACGTTCGGCGAGGAGGAGCCTGTGCACAAGCTGTACAGGTTCCCGCTGATCGGCGCGGCGTGCGGCTTCATCGTGGGCATGCTCCTGACCGCGGGCACACAGCTGGCCTTCCCGCTGGTTGCCGGCGGAAAGCCGCTCCTCTCGATCCCGCCGATGGCGATCATCATGTACGAGGGGACGATGCTCGGGGCGATCCTGTTCACGGTCTTCGGCATAGTCTTCGAGTCGAGGCTGCCCCGCATGTTCATGGGCGCATACGACACGCGGATCACCGAAGGCTACATTGGAGTGACCATCACAACGTCCGAGGACCGGACTGACGATGCGGAGGAAGTGTTGAAGAAGGCCGGGGCGGAGGAAATCAAGCGAGGGTGGGAGTCCAGCTAGTGGGCATCACCCGTCTGGCGAAAGGCCTGAGCCCGCTTGTACGCCTGCCTGGAGGCAGGAGGGCCGGTCTCTGGGCGCTGCTGCTCCTGGCGTCTGCGATGCTCCTCGCCGGGTGCTACGACTCGACGACCGGGGATACTTCCGTCTACGGCGTCGCTGAATTCAAGCTGCCGGTGGTCCCGGAGACGGGCTCCCACCGGGTGATGGTCTTCTCCGAGATGCACTACCAGCCGTCCTACCGCTCGCAGGAGTCGCCCAGGCTGCTGCCCAACCCGGAGGCCGTGCCCTATGGCGGTCTGGGCTCCCCGGACGGCGTCATCGAGCACGACATGATCCTGAAGGAGATCGTGCCCGGGTCGCTGGCCGAGTACGGCGAGCTGACCATCCCGCAGAGGGTGAAGGACTCCTACGATGCCGGACACGCCCAGGAGCTGTTCCGCGTCAACTGCTCGGTCTGCCACGGTATGACGATGCAGGGCGACAGCATGATGACCTCCATGATGGAGGACAAGGGGCTTGGCCCGGTGCCGGCGGACCTGATGGGGCCGATAACGGTGGAGGCGTCCGAGGGCGAGCTGTTCGCGTTCATCTCCCGGGGCGGCCGCCAGGGTTACGCGCTCATCGAGGCCGGCCAGGAGTCCCGGTCCCCCATGCCCGAGTTCCTCTACCTGCTCTCCGAAGACGATCGCTGGGCCCTTGTGAAGTACCTCAGGGACCAGATGCCCTGATCCTCCGGGCGCCTCCTTCGCCCGTCGAGTGACTGCCCCGGGGCGCCCCCAAAGCGCCCCAGTCCGCCTCGCAAGCCTTCCTGGGCGGCCCAGGAATACGGAGTCGGCGTCCGAAGTCCGACACAGCCTCCTCCTACCGCCTGGTTTCGCCGAAACATGGGGCAAAAGCACGTAGGGCTTCGAGGCATCGGCATGCTAGGGTCACTGCCGGAGGGTTATCCTTAGCATGTCGACGCATGCTCGACGTAATCGCTTCATCCTCATAACGGGCGCCACCATTGTGGTCGCGGCCCTCCTGTACGTGGCACGAGGGGCGCTGTTCCCGTTCATACTCGCCGGTCTGCTCGCCTACCTGCTCATACCGGTCGTGCGTCTGCTGGAGAGGATCACGCCCTGGCGGGAGCGCTGGCCCAAGGCCACCCGACTGGGGGCGCTCTTTGTCATCAACGCCGTGGCAATCGCATTGCTGGTCGGTTTCCTGGCAACGGTCATCCCGCTCGCCGTCAGGGAGACGACCCACTTCATCGAAATCATCCCCGACCTCTACAACAGCGCCCGCGAGACGCTGGAGAGCCTGAACGACGAGTACACCCGGCGGGTCCCGGAGAACGTGCGGGCCGAGATCCAGGAGGCCATGGAGGGGGTCAGCGGGGTGGTTGTGAGCTCGGCGCAGGGAGTCTTGATTCGCACGGCGGCCGGGGTACAGCACACCCTGTCCTTCATCATCGCCCTTGCCATCATGCCCATATTCCTCTTCTACCTGCTGAAGGACCAGGAGCAGTTGAGCGGGGGATTCTTCTCAATGCTCCACCCCTCCCTCCGAAGACACGTCCGGAACGTCCTGGGGATCGCGGACCGAACGCTCGGCGCGTATATGAGGGGTCAGCTCATCCTGGGGACATTCGTGGGCGTCCTGGTGTTCGCAGGGCTGACGCTGCTGGGAATACCGTTTGCGGCCCTGCTCGCGATAATCTCGGGCGTGACCGAGCTGCTGCCGGTAATTGGGCCAATTCTTGGTGCTATCCCGGGCCTGCTGGTGACCCTGGCCAACTCGCCGGAGAAGTTCTTCTGGGTCCTGATCCTGTACGTGGCCGTGCAGCAGATCGAGAACATGCTGCTGGTGCCTCGCATACAGGGTGAGGCGGTGCATCTCCACCCGGCGGTCGTGATGGTAGTGCTGATAGTGGGAAGCGAGGTGGCCGGGCTCTGGGGGATGGTCGTCGCCGTGCCGCTGGCCGGTGTGGCCAAGGACGTGTTCCTGTACTTCCTGAACGAGTGGAAGATCGAGGAGGTCGCCCCGCCCGTCGATGCCCCGGGCGAGGCCGCAAACGCCTGAACAAGCCCATAGGCGTGCCCGTATAAGCTCGATTGGACCCCTTCGACAGGCTCAGGGCGAGCGGACTGGGGTATCGGCCTCCCTGTTCAGAGGACTCCTAGACCGGGCTATTCGCCCCTGACCCCTCCGGGCCTCATCTTCCAGCCGGAGGGATTGACGTCGAGGGCCACACCCTCGGGGCTCATGAACTTCTTTTCGCCGATCCAGTTGTCAGGCGTGCCTTCCGCGTTGCCGTAGGTCTCGTTCCACTCGGTCAGCTCGATGCCGCCGTTGTCCTCGATCAGCTCCTGGGACTGGTCGAGGTCCTCGACCTGCAGGCCGAAGTGGTGCAGGCCGGGGTAGCCGCCGCCGTACCGGTCGTACTTGAACTTGAGGATGGTGACGTTGATGTAGCCGTCGCTCAGGATGGCCGAGTCGTTGTCAGGGGAGCGCTCGACCTCCGTCAGGCCAAAGGCGTTGATGTAGAAGTCGGCGCAGGCGCCAGGGTCGTTGGTCGAGATGCCGATGTGCTTGATCTTGGGCATGTAGGTCAATCCTCCGTGCAATGGAATGAGATTCGTCGCCAGCGGCTGGGCTGGTACGCCGGGAAGGTAAGTTATAGGATTGAGCAGGGCAGGGTCAAGTTGGCGAGACGGCCCATCCTGTTCGTGGTATTCCAGGACCGCAGGCTCTCGCAGCCAGTCGATACGAAGGAGTGGCCGATGACCGAATCTCAGCACTACGATCTTGTGATACGGGCGGGGCGGGTCTTCTGTGCCGACACAGGGCTGGACGGCCCCGGCGCGGTCGCGGTCAAAGATGGGCGCGTGGCAGCCTCGGGACAGGATGTGGAGGGCGCGGCCTCTGAGACGCTGGACTTCCCGGACGCGGTCCTGCTGCCGGGGTTCGTCGACCTCCACGCGCATCCCGCCCCGGCCCACTGGAAGTACGGCATAGACCCGGACATCCTGATGCTGCCGAGGGGGACGACGACGATCCTGTCCCAGGGAGACGCCGGGGCGAACAACTGGGAGCACTACAGGCGCAACGTGGTGGAGCCCGCTTCGATGCGCATACGCATGGCCCTGAGCGCGGCCGTAGGCGGCGAGGAGGAGGAGGGCGCGGTATTTCGCAACCTGGAGGACGTGGACGTAGAGGCCTGCGTGAGGGCCGTAGAAGGCGATTCTGAGCTGATCTGGGGTATAGCGATCAATGCTTCATCAGCGGCGACAGCCGAACACGACCCCAGGGTGGTGATGGCCAGGGTCCTGGAGATGGCCGAACGGACGGGCAAGCCGCTGCTCTACGGGGTGCGCTGGGACCCCTTCGACTGGCCTGTGGATGAGCAGTTTGCCCTGCTGCGCCCAGGCGACGTGGTCACCTACTGCTTCCACGTGGGCCCCGGAGGTCTTGCGCCCAGCGGCCGGGTCGAAGGCGCGGCCTGGGAGGCGCGAGAGCGGGGCGTAAAGTTCGACATCGGCCACGGCATGGCATCGTTCAACTTCGGAGTGGCCGAGACGGCAGTGCGCGAGGGCTTCCTGCCGGACTCCATCTCGACCGACTTCTACGTGCGCCATGCCCACTCGTCGCCCCGCCACGACATGCCTCGCACGATGTCGAAGCTCATGGCAGCCGGCATGGCGGACACAGAGGCGTTCGAGCGGGCCACCCTGCGCCCTGCGCAGATACTGGGGCTGGATGGCGAAGTGGGCACGCTCAGGCCAGGTTCGGTGGCGGACCTCGCGGTGATACGGTGGAACCCCGATGCGGCGCCGCTGGTGGACGTGGACGGGAACGAGCGGCCGGGAGGATGCTGGGAGCCTGTGGCGACGGTGCGCGCGGGCAGGGTCATACCGGCGACCACACCTGCGTAGGCTGCCGCGAAGGTTGCGCCGGAGACAGGTCCCGTCTAGCCCGCCGCGCCGTCGCTTCGGACCCGGTCGCACATGTCCGCGATAGTCGTGCCCGACAGCCCTATGCCCTGCTCGGACGCGGACTCACGCAGCGACCGGAATATCGTCTGCAGCTTCACGCTGGACGGGTGCTCAGGGTCGGCGTAGTCCTGGTCCTGGTGGGTATTCGTGACGTACGTGGGGAATGCGGTCCCGTCGTCGATGCTCCGCGCGATCACGTTGCGGGCGACGGCGCGGTGGTCGTAGATGCGTGAAGGGACGTAGGGCCACTCGAAGCCGGGCTCGCGGCGGTCGCCCCGCTCCATCGGCCTGGAGGTGTCCACCGAAATGGGGACCTCGACGAAGTCGCTGTCGCCCTCGACGTGGCGGAAGGAGAGGTTGGCCCTGTGTGGGTACAGCTCCGCGCCCGCCCAGATCGCCATCGCCTCGGGCAGCGTCCTCCCCGGACACGAGACGCTGCCGCCCTCGAAGCCGAGCTCCAATAGCACTCCGAAGGTCGCGTCGTTGGCCGAGAAGACGCCGCCCCTGAAGAACCTGGGATGCTGGCCCAGGGAGTCCGACCACACCTTCGACGCGCCTGAGATCAGCTCGGTCTGCTCTTCGGCGGTGAAGGAGCCCAGGTCCCGCGGATACCGGACGGTGTCGAACTTGTAGGGGTGGAGGTGCATGCCGAGGCAGGCCCCGGCGGCCTGGAGCTCGAGCAGCAGTCCGGGCTGGGCGACGGCGACCTCCGGGTGGGCGAAGAGCGTCACCGGGTAGCCCTCCCTGTCTGCTGCCTCCACGTACCCCCTGATCGAGCGCTCGCCCTCCTCGTGTGTGGCAGGGCCGCTGCCGGAGAGCTCGATGGCCAGGGGCGAGCACTCGAACAGGGCCGGCTCGCAGTCCATAGTCAGGATGACATTTACGGCGTCGCTCATGTGAACACTCAGCCCCCATCCCTTCGACAAGCTCAGGGCAGGCTCTAACCTTCCCCCTCGGGGGGAACGGACTTGAGATAGGCCCTAAAGGGAAACGCCTGGCATGTGAGCCAGGCGTTTCGGTTTCGCATGGGTATTTCCGGGTCCGCTAGCTGGCGCCGTTGGTGCCTCCATGTGTGGCAATGAGTCCAGGCAGGTCCAACTCCTTCGCGCGCCAGCAGGAGACCCAGCGGCCAGGCTCGATCTCCTCCAGCTCAGGCGTATCGGTCTTGCACTGGTCCACGGCGTACTCGCAACGCGGGTGGAAGTAGCAGCCCGACGGCGGATTTGCGGGGTTCGCAACCTCGCCCCTCAGGATGATCCGCTCCGCCCGCAGCCGCGGGTCGGGGATCGGGACCGAAGACAGCAGGGCGGAAGTGTAGGGGTGCTTCGGGGAGTCGAAGATGTCCTCTGAGTTGCCGAGCTCGACGATCTTGCCGACGTACATGACGGCAACGCGGTCGCTGATGTGACGGACGACGCTCAGGTCGTGGGCCACGAACAGGTACGTCAGGTTGAGCTGTTCCTGCAGGTCCTCGAGCAGGTTGATCACCTGCGCCTGCACGGACACGTCCAGTGCGGAAACAGGCTCGTCCGCAACGACCAGCCGCGGGTTGAGGGCGAGGGCTCGCGCGATGCCGATGCGCTGGCGTTCGCCGCCGCTGAATGCGTGAGGGAAGCGCCTCATGTACTCGGGGCGGAGACCCACCAGGCGCAGCAGCTCCGCGACCCTGTCGGCCCTCTCGCGGCGGCTATCCATGCCGTGCACCAGGAGCGGCTCGCCGACGATGTCGAGGAGCGTCATCCGGGGGTTGAGGGAGCCGAAGGGGTCCTGGAAGATCATCTGCATGTCGGCCCGCAGCTCTCGCAGGGGTCCCCTGGAGAGGTCGGTGATGTCTACGACGTCTTCGCCCTTTGTCCTGAAGAGGATCTCGCCGCTGGTGGGTTCGATCGCCCTGAGGATGCACCGGGCAGTCGTCGTCTTGCCGCAGCCGCTCTCGCCCACAAGGCCCAGGGTCTCGCCCTGCTTGACGTAGAAGCTGACGTCGTCGACGGCCTTCACCTGTCCGACGGTCCGCTTGAGGAAGCCCTTCTGGATCGGGAAGTGCTTCTTCAGATTCCGAACATCTAGGAATTCTACATCCTGGCTAGTAGTTGTCATCAGCTGGTCACCTCTGCGGGAGGATGATGCAGGAAGCAGCTCACAGACTGCTCGGTGTCGCCAATCTTCTGGAACTCAGGGACGTGAACGTCGCATACGCCCTCCATGAACGAAGGGCACCTCGGCCTGAACGTGCATCCCGACGGTCGATTGAACGGGTGGGGAATCGTACCGACGATCGACGGCAGCCTCTCGACACCCTTGGCGTAGATGCTCGGTATCGACCTGAGCAGACCCTGGGTGTAGGGATGCTGCGGGTTGTGGAACACGTCGTCCACCGGCCCGGACTCGGCCTCCCTGCCCAGGTACATTACGACGACTTTATCGGCCATCTCCGCGACCACTCCGAGGTTGTGGGTGATCAGGATCACCGCCATTCCGTTCTGTTCCTGGAGATCCCTGAGCAGGTCGAGGATCTGGGCCTGGGTCGTCACGTCCAGGGCGGTGGTCGGCTCGTCGGCTATCAAGAGGGCGGGGTCGCAGGAGAGCGCCATGGCGATCATGGCGCGCTGGCGAAGGCCTCCGCTCAACTGGAAGGAGTACTCGTGGATCCTCTGGGCTGGGTTGGGGATGCCCACGCGGGTGAGCAGCTCGACGGCCCTCTCCTCGGCCTCCTTCTTGGTCACGTCGAGGTGCAGCCTGATGGCCTCCATCAGCTGGTTGCCGATGGTATGCACCGGGCTGAACGAGGTCATTGGCTCCTGGAAGACGAGGGCTATGTCGCTGCCCCTGATGGACCTCATCAGGCCGCTGTTGGGCGGCTGCTTGGTGACGTCGACCTCCTGGACGGCGCCGTTCACGTCCCGTCTCCAGATGATCTCTCCCTCTTCGACGCGGCCCGGCCGGTCGATGATGCCGAGTATGGAGCGGCCGACCGTGCTCTTGCCGCAGCCGCTCTCCCCCACGATGCCGAGGGTTTCGCCCGCCTTGATGTCGAAGCTTACGCCGTCGACAGCCCTGACCAAGCCCTCGTCCGTAGGGAAGTACGTCTTGAGGCTCTTGACCGAAAGCAGTGCACCGTTTCCGTTTTCAGCCATGTGTCACCTACTTACCGTAAGGATCGGCTGCGTCGCGCAGTCCGTCACCCATGAAGTTGAAGCTCAGGATCACGATGATGACCGGTATCGCCACGAACATCAGCCACGGGTAGACGGCCACCGTCTGGGGGTTCTGGGCCTCCTTCAGCATAACGCCGTAGCTGACTGCCGGAGGAATGAGTCCCAGGCCCAGGAAGCTGAGCGCCGTCTCGGAGATGATCATGCTCGGTATGGTCAACGTTATGTGGGCGATGATGTGGCTGTAGAAGGACGGGAGCATGTGCCGGAACATGATCCTGCCCTCGCCGGAACCGGCGAGCCGGGCCGCCATCACGAAGTCCTCCTCCCTCATCGAGAGGAAGCGGCCTCGCACGACACGGCCGAGGGTCGTCCACTGGAAGATCGAGAGGATGACCGTGATAGCGAAGTAGACCCTGAGGACGGGCCACTCCCGCGGTATGGCTGCCGAGAGGCCCATCCACAACGGAAGCGTCGGCACGGCGATCATGATCTCGATTATGCGCTGGATGACGGTGTCGATGATGCCGCCGTAGTAGCCGGACGCCCCTCCCAGGATGATGCCGATGAAGAGGGCGAGCGTAACGCCCACCAGCCCAATCGAGAGCGATATGCGGGTGGCGAGCATCAGACGGGACCACTGGTCGCGGCCGACGGAGTCGCTTCCCAGCAGGAATAGGGACGGGTGATCGCGAGTCTTGTGCTCGGGATCGGAGAAGCCGATCATGTGCCGGTTGGTCTTGATGAACCCCAGCAAGCTGTATTCGAACCCCTGGGTGAAGAAGCCTACGTTGTACCTCACGTCCTCGACGATCTGATAGTCGCGTCTGAACGTCTCAGGGTCTCTGAAAGACTCGAGCCCGTTGACGTGCGGCCTGAAGCCTCCGTCGGCGAAGAACCTGAGCGGCTGTGGGCGAAGCAGGTGGAACTTTGTCGCCGTTGCCGCGGGGTCGCCGGTCCCCAGGAATTCGGCCAGGGGGAATGTGATGTAGAAGATCCCGATAATGACGGTGGCGGCTATGGCTAACTTATGCTTGCGGAAGCGCCACCACATTAGCCTCCACTGGGAGGCTACGAATACCTCTTCTTCCTCTTCCAGCCTGCCTACCGTCTGCGGAAGTGCTGCCTCTGCCATATGTTTCCACCTATGTCGTGGTCTATTGGCCAGACTGGCCGAGAGCGGTCTCTATGTGCCGGACCCTCAACGTACCGAAGTAGGCCGGAGACTATAGCATGAATGGTGCGGTGTCAAGCCTGTCCGTGATTGGACGCACACACCGCACGCCAGCCTGCTCGCGACCCCTATCGGGTAAGGCGGAAGGCCGTCTCGGTACCCCGTCTCCGTGCGCCACTCTATAGCATAGGCGGCTGATGCATGTCAAACGGCTGTCGCGAGCGTAGGGGCGCGGGCTCGACCCGTCAAGGGCTCTCCGGGCGCATCCGTCGAGGGAGTACGCCTATGATATACTCACTACGTATGCGTCCGGGGCTAAGCGCATTTTCGCACGGCGGGCGTTCCGGTTAGCCGAACTGGAGTCACTGTTTCGATATGCCCCTCTTCGAAGACCTGAAGGTATTCAGCGGGAATGCTCACAAGGGCCTGGC
This sequence comes from Dehalococcoidia bacterium, assembly GCA_965116315.1. Classification (GTDB taxonomy): domain Bacteria; phylum Chloroflexota; class Dehalococcoidia; order Lucifugimonadales; family CAJWER01. Next base: position 1,029,809 of record OZ220672.1, on the reverse strand, counting down.
CAGGGACATCTGTTCCTACCTGGGGGTCTCGCTGGGCGCGTGCGAGGTGTTCAAGTTCAGCAACGACCAGACCTTCGTAAAGATCCTCGAGAACGTCAGGGAGAAGGACGTCTTCCTGGTGCAGACCCTGTCGGCTCCCGTCAACGACCACCTGATGGAGCTGCTCATCATGATCGATGCGGCGCGTCGGGCGTCAGCCGGGCGCATCACGGTCGTGATTCCCTACTACGCATATGGGCGCACCGATAAGAAGGACCAGCCCCGGGTGGCCATCACGGCCCGGCTCATTGCGGACTTCATCAGCGCTTCGGGGGCGGACCGGGTCCTGACCATGAACCTCCACGCCGGACAGATCCAGGGCTTCTTCAACATCCCCCTGGACGAGCTCACCGCCATACCGATGCTCGCGGCCGACTTCAAGGAGCGCGGCATATCAGACCCCGTTGTCGTGGCCACCGACGTAGGGGCGGCCAAGAGGGCCCGGGACATGGCGATCCATATAGACGCCCCCATAGCGATAATCGAGAAGCAGCGGTCGGGCAACGACGACACTGCCGAGGCCGTCAACCTCATCGGAAACGTGGATGGCCGTACTACCCTGATCGTCGATGACGAGATCGACACGGGCGGCACGGTGACCGCGGCGGCCCACCTCTTGTCCCGTCACGGGGCTGCCGATATCTACTGCTCGGTCGTGCACCCCCTGCTCTCCGGCAGCGCGGCCTCCAGGCTTGCCGACAGCCCGCTGAAAGAGCTGGTGGTGACGGACACGCTGCCTATATCCGACGAGAAACGCATCGACAGCCTGAAGGTGCTACCCATTGCCTCGCTGTTGGGTGAAGCCATCCATCGTATCCACAGCGGCCTGTCCATCGGGGCGATGTTCGAGCACTGACTGCTCCCGAATATGTAGAACAGCGGCCGGAATCGGTCGGGGGACACGAATAGGGAGGCGGCGAACCGGATGTTGAAGTCCATAGCCAAGATGATAGGGGGCTCCCCGGAGAGGTCCGTCAAGAAGCTCCAGCCGTATGTGGAGGAAGTGAACAGGCTGGAAGCGGACTTCGAAGCGCACACGGACGAAGGGTTGGGCTTCATTACAGACGAATTCCGGGTGTTCATCAGGGGCCGTGTCAGAGCCCACGTTGAGACCTTCGTAGGCTCTCGCGATTTTAGGGGACTCGTCTGGGAATACGTCAGCGACAGGGCTTCCGAGGGTCGTTTGGAAGTCCTAGAGTGCGTTGTTGATGTTCTCCCCAAGGCACTCAAAGAAAGACCCAATGGTCTGGCCTACGACAAGTTGGACGTCGTCCTGGATGAAGTCCTTCCCGATGCTCTTGCAGTGGTCGGCGTGGGCGAGCGGGGATCAGACCTGAGAATTCAGATCGGAGGTGCGTTTAGGGACGCCATTCAGGATGAGATCAGGAGCAGGATAAAGGATGACGGAGAACCGGACGATATTCTCAATGGCATCTTCCCTACGGTGGATGAGGCGGTGCGCGAGGCTGTTGGAAGTGACCTCAACGAAAAGCTAGAGGACATCCTCAACGAGGCCTTGGACGACATTCTCCCGGAGGCATTCGCCGCGGTCAGGGAGGCGGCGAAGCGCACTCTCGGCCAGCGGCACTTTGACGTCCAGATCATTGGCGGCGTCGTGCTCCACCAGGGCAAGATAGCCGAGATGAAGACGGGCGAGGGTAAGACCCTGGTGGCGACGCTGCCGGCCTACCTGAACGGGCTGACGGGCAGGGGTGTGCATGTCGTGACCGTCAACGACTACCTGGCCAGGCGTGACGCCCAGTGGATGGGGCAGGTCTACGACTTCCTGGGCCTATCGGTGGGTGTCCTACAGCATGACTCCGCCTACCTGTACGACTCCGCCGGGCAGGGCAAGAAGGGGATGGAGCGGCTGCGTGACGTGGAGAGAAGCGAGGCCTATGCGGCGGACATCACCTACGGAACCAACAACGACTTCGGCTTTGACTACCTTCGAGGCAACATGGCCATAGACCGCTCCCAGCGAGTCCAGCGGGCATTGGCATTCGGCATAGTCGACGAGGTCGACAACATCTTGATAGACGAGGCGAGAACCCCCCTCATCATCTCTGCCCCCGCCCAGGAGTCGACGAAAGAGTACTACCGGTTCGCTAAGCTGGCACCACGCCTCATTCTCGACAAGGACTACTCCATTGAAGAGAAGCACCGGGCGGTCTCCCTGACAGCTGACGGTATCAGCAAGATGGAGAAGCTCCTCGGAATCGAAAACCTCTACGCATACGACCCGGACGATCCGGACAAGTCCCCACCGATGTACTTCGTGGAGAATGCCCTAAAGGCACGGGCCATCTTCGAGCGCGATAGAGAATACGTGGTTAAAGATGGCGAGGTCGTCTTGGTGGACGAGTTCACTGGCCGGCTGACACCCGGCCGCCGTTTGTCCGACGGCTTGCATCAAGCCATCGAGGCCAAGGAAGGGCTCACCGTCCGGCGAGAGACGAACACTTACGCGACAATAACACTTCAGAACTATTTTCGGATGTACTCGAAGCTGGCGGGCATGACCGGTACAGCGGCGACGGAGGCCGAGGAGTTCTGGAAGATCTACAAGCTGGACGTCGTCGAGATCCGCCCTCACAAGCCCATGGTTCGAGATGACCAGCCCGATTTGATCTACAAGAACCAGAAGGCGAAGTACGACGCGGTAGTCAAGGACATCGAGAAGCTGCACAAGGAGGGTCGGCCCGTACTCGTGGGTACGACGGACATCTCGAAGTCGGAGCTGTTGAGCGAACGGCTCAGGCGCAGGAAGATACCCCACGAGGTGCTGAACGCCAAGCAGCACGAGCGCGAGGCGATTATCGTCGCCCAGGCCGGGAGGCCCGGAGCCGTTACGGTGGCCACCAACATGGCGGGGCGGGGCACTGACATCGTTCTTGGAGGGAACCCCGAAGGGATCGACATCGACGCGGAGGAGTGGGCGACCGATCACCAGTCCGTCATCCAAGGTGGCGGCCTACAGATCATCGGCACGGAGCGTCACGAGGCCCGCCGCATCGACAACCAGCTCCGTGGACGAGCCGGGCGCCAGGGAGACCCGGGGGCGACGCGCTTCTACGTGGCGCTGGACGACGACCTGATGCGCCGCTTCGGAGGGGAGCGAATCCAGTCCGTGATGGACTGGGCGGGACTGGAGGACGACGCGCCTCTCGAGAACAAGATGATCACCAGGTCCATCGAAGGGGCCCAGGTGAAGGTGGAGGGCCACCACTTCGACATGCGCAAGCACCTGGTCGAGTACGACGACGTCATCAACACCCACCGCGACGTCATCTACAGCGAGAGAGAGAAGGTCCTGAGTGGTTCCGACCTGAAGGCAAATATAGAGGAGATGGTCGAGAGCGAAGTGAGAGAGGTAGCCGCCCGCTACCTGGAAGACGCTGCCCCAGAGGACTGGGACGTCGAAGGGATGCTGGGAGAGCTGGGTACGATCTTCCCGCTGAGGGGCCGGTTTGCCAGTCCTGACGCCGTCGCCCAGATGCGCCAGGAGGAGATCGAGGAGGGCCTCGTTGCGCTGGGGCAGGAGGTCTACCAGGAGCAGGAGGCCGCACTGGGCGCCGAGATCATGCGGGACATAGAACGGCAGCTCATGCTGCGCGTGATCGACGGGAACTGGGTCCCTCATCTCACGTCCATGGAGAACTTGAGGCAAGGGATTGGGCTCCAGGCATACGGCCAACGGGACCCGCTGGTGATGTACAAGCGTCAGGGGATGGAGAGGTTCGAGGAACTGAAGAGTCGCATCCAGTATGACATCGTTCACAACATCTACCACCTAGCAGACAGCATCATACGCAGCGGGACCAACGGGCGAGCATCCCGCTCCAGGAACGGGAGTAGGGGCGGGCAGGAAAAGAGCGTCATGGCGAACGTGGTCGGCGACCGTGGACGGAAGCGAGCGACGGCGGGATCTACCAAGATAGGACGAAACTCCCCATGCCCATGCGGGAGCGGAAAGAAGTACAAGCGATGCTGCGGCGGATGAGGACCGGCGACCGACGCTGCGGCGTTTTACCGGAGGCAGGCACTCCCATGGGCCTGGGAGTGCGCACTGGCCTCAGAGAGACTGGCTAGCATGAGCACTGCGGCTCCCCCCATCACGTCGGAAGGTGCGGTCGACCTCCTGGAATCCGCTCTCGCGGAAGGGAAGGACTGGCCCACCGCGCTGGTGGAGACTATGGCGGTATGGCCGTCCGCGAGGGAAGTCCACGAGGGCCTCGAGCGGAACTACTTCATCGCGGGCGAGGCCTTCGACTGGCTGACCCTGGCCGAGCGCCTCCTGGACACCGTCGACGGCGAGGTATCCGATGCGGAGAGAGAGGACCTGCTGTTCCACGGGCAGTTTCCCCCACCGTTCGACATGGACCGGTTCAAGGACATCATCGGCCTGGACAAGTACCGAGGGTACCTGAACTACTACTACGGGGTCACGGTGGAGGAGGCGCTCCAGCTTGCCGTCGAGCTGGAGGTGATGAAGCAGTACGCGAGCAACGGCCTCCACTACAAGGACGAGGCTGCCGAAGTGGCCTTCCGCAGGATCTACCGGCTATCGAGAGACGAGATGCTGGAAGCCTTCCGCGAGGAGAAAGACCTGTCCATGAGACGGTCGATCGACATGGCCGAGTCGAGGGAGTTCACCTACTGGCTGTTCAAGTACCGGGTCAAGAATTGCGACAAGGCACGGATAGCCAGCGACACGCGCAAAGGACTGGACCAGCTCGATCGCATGCGAGGAGCCAGGACCACCAATTCCGCCGCGCCGCCCGACGAGGGAGAGCACTTTGCGTCCGGCGAGGGACTCGGGGCGCGGTCCAAGTGGGGCTAGGCAGCTAAGTAACTATCTCAAATACCGTGTGCGCTGCTGAGCACTGTCCTTCGACAGGCTCAGGACGAACGATCTTCCCGGGCCCGGGCTCGCCGAGGGAGAGGGGGTTAGCTTCCCAGTCTGGCCAGGGTCTCCTCGATGCGGTCCCGCCGCTCCTGGGACGCAGCCAGCCGCTCCCGCTCCCTCTCGACCACTTCTTCCGGCGCCCTGGACAGGAAACGCTCGTCGTCGAGGCGCTTGGACAGGCGGGCCTGGTTTCGGGCGACGTCGTCCAACTCTGCTGCGAGCCGCTCCCGCTCCAGGTCGAGGTCTACGAGCCCGCCAAGCGGGACGACGACCGTGCCGCTTGAGAGCACAAGAGACACGCTGTCGTTCGTGTCGACGCTGGCTTCGGCCCCGTCGAGGACCAGCGTGTCGACCTGTGCAAGGGCCCTGACCGCGGCCTCCTCCATCTGCAGTGCCCCGGTCATCGCCGAGTCCCGCACGATTGCCCGGACGGGCTGGGACGGCTGCAGCTTGAACTCAGCGCGAAGGTTCCGGACGGCCCTGACCACTTCGATAACCGCCCCGATCTCCGCTTCTGCCTCGTCGTCGAGGGCTTCGGCCTCGACCGTTGGGTACTCTGCGACCATGAGCGCCGGGCTGCCGGCCTCCCCGTCCATGTACTGCACGAGGTTCTGCCATATCTCCTCGGTGATGAAGGGGAGGAAGGGATGCAGCAGTCGAAGCACGCGTTCGAGCACGTATGCGAGCACCGGTATGGGAGACAGGTCTCCGGCCCGCACACGGATCTTCGACATCTCCAGGTACCAGTCGCAGTACTCGCCCCAGAGGAAGTCGTGGACCTCGCGCTGGGCCTCGCCGAACTGGAACTCCTCCATGTAGGAGTCGACGTGCGCGGCCACGCGGTTGAGCCGGCTGACGATCCACCTGTCCTCGACGTGAGACGTGTCGGGACGCTCCCAGGAGGGCCTGACGCCGGAGCGTTCGAGGTTCGAGACGACGAAGCGGGACGCGTTCCACAGCTTGTTTGCGAAGTTGCGGCTGGACGTGATCTTGGCGTCGGTCAGCCTCATGTCGTTGCCCGGAGAGGTGCCGGTAGTGAGGGCGAACCGCAGGGCGTCGGCGCCGTACGCGTCGATCAGGTCCAGGGGGTCCTTGACGTTGCCCTTGGACTTGCTCATCTTCGCGCCCTCAGGGTCCCTGACGAGGCCGTGAAGGTATACCGTGCGGAAGGGGATGTCCCCGGTGTTCTCCATCCCCATCATCATCATGCGGGCGACCCAGAAGAACAGGATGTCGTGGCCCGTCTCCATCACGGTCGACGGGTAGAAGTAGTCCAGGTCCTCCGTCCGTCCGGGCCATCCGAGGGTGGAGTGGGGCCAGAGGGCGGAGCTGAACCAGGTGTCCAGGACGTCGGGGTCGCGCTCGATGCGCGATGAGCCGCAACTCGAGCAGGAGTCCGGGTCGTCCATGGCCACGGTGGTGGCATCGCAGACCTCGCAGTACCATGCCGGTATGCGGTGGCCCCACCAGAGCTGGCGGCTGATGCACCAGTCGCGGATGTTATGCATCCAGTTGAAGTAGACCTTGGAGAACCGCTCGGGGACCATGCGGACACGCCCGTCCTCCACGGCCTCGATGGCAGGCTTCGCCAGCGGCTCCATCCGCATGTACCACTGGTTGCTGACGAGCGGCTCGACCACCTCGCTGCAGCGGTCGCAGTGGCCCAGGGAGTGGTGCATGGGCTCGATCTTCTGCAGCAGCCCCTCTCTCTCAAGCTGCTCGACGATGCGGGTGCGGGCCTCGTTGCGGTCCAGGTCCTCGTACGGCCCGGCATTCGCGTTCATGGTGCCGTCCAGGTTCATGGCGGTTATGAGGTCGATGTCGTGGCGCTCCCGGATGTCGAAGTCGTTGTGGTCGTGCCCGGGCGTCACCTTGAGGGCGCCCGTGCCGAACGAGGGGTCGACGGCTGCGTCCGCTATGATGGGAATGATCCTGCCCAAAACCGGGAGGACGGCCGACTTGCCGACGTATTCCGAATAGCGCTCGTCGTCCGGGTTGACGGCCACTGCCGTGTCGCCCAGGAGGGTCTCAGGCCTCGTGGTCGCGATCGTGAGCGCGCCGCTGCCGTCGCTGAGGTCGTAGCGGATGTAGTAGAGGTTTGCGGCCTTGTCCTCGTGCTTCACCTCGAGGTCGGAGAGCGCGGTGGCGCAGCGCGGGCACCAGTTCACGATGCGCTCCCCCCGGTAGATGAGGCCCTTCTCGTACAGGTTCACGAACGTCGTGCGGACAGCCCTGCTGGGGCCCTCGTCGAGGGTGAACGCCTGCCGCGACCAGTCGCACGAGGCTCCGAGCCGCTTGATCTGCTCGTAAATCCTGTCGCCGTACTGGTCGACCCACCGCCAGACCGTGGACACGAACTCCTTCCTACCGAGGTCGTGCCTGGTCAGGTCGTCGCTCGCGAGCATGCGCTCCACGACGACCTGGGTGGCTATTCCGGCGTGGTCCGTGCCCGGCAGGTAGAGGGTTGGGTCGCCCTTCATCCTGTGCCAGCGGCACATCAGGTCCTCCAGGGCGATGGTGAGGGCGTGGCCGTAGTGCAGCTCGCCGGTCACGTTGGGCGGTGGCATGATCACGGTGAAGGGCTGCTTAGAGTGGTCGATCTCGGGTGTGAAGTACCCGCCCTCGACCCACGACTCGTATATGCGCCCCTCGCTGGCGCTGGGGTCGTATGCCTTGGGCATTTCGCGGTTTCGCGTTTCCTGGGTCAAAGGACATCTCCTACAGTCACCACGTCGCTCCTGTGCCGGACGAAGACCCGGGGCTCTCCGTCGTCGGCGTATAGCTGGTTGCCGTCCTCATCGACAATGAGGAAGATGCGCTGCACCGTGGTCTTGAGGCGGACCACGCCGCCGTCCAGAAGCCTGTACTCGTTCCACTCCTCCCGGCCGATCTCGAACTGCTGCTCGACTGCGTGCATCTCCTGTTCGCCTATGCGCACCTTGACTATCTTGGGCATGCCGGTTCCCCCGAGTTCCCTCCGCGGTGGGCGCCACTAAGCCACCCGCGCAAGTCCGTTAGGCTAATCATTATACCAACGGATACGCCGCACACACGGAGCCGGCGGAATGCGGTCCGGACGGCGGCGCATTCCGGAACCAGTGAGGCAGGCCGAAGAGAGCATGGTTTACACTGTTCGCGACATGGGACGCACAGAGGACGAAGTAAGGCGGCGGGCGGCGGCGCTGGGGTTCGACCTGGTGGGCATCGCATCGGCGGAGCCGTTCCTGAGAGACGAACGGGCAGCCGTAGACCGGGTCCGCAGCGGACTCATGGATGGGCTGCCCTGGTATACGGAGGAGCGAGTCCGGAAGGCGAACAATCCCGAGGTGCTCCTGGAAGGCGCCCGGTCCATAATCTCGCTGGGCACCAGCTACAACACGGGCGAACCCGAGCCTGGGGGTCCCGGGCCCGCCGGCAAGGTCGCGCGGTACGCCTGGGGAGACGACTACCACGACGTTATCAAGGCGAAGCTGCGAGAGCTGGCGGACGACCTTTCCGACATTGCGGGCAGGGATGTCCGCACGCGGGTTTTCGTGGACGACGGGCCGATGAACGACCGCGCCGCCGCCGAGCGCGCCGGGATCGGCTGGTTCGGCAAGAATACGAACATACTGACGCGGAGCCACGGCTCCTGGGTGTTCCTGAGCCAGGTGGTGACGGACCTGGAGCTGGAGCCGGACGAGCCGCTCTCGAAGACGTGCGGGGAGTGCGTGATATGCATCGACGACTGCCCGACGGGGGCGATCGTCGCCCCGTATGTGATCGACAACAGGCGTTGCATATCGTTTCTCACCATAGAGCTGCGGGGGCCGATACCGAGGGAGTTGAGGCCGCTGGTGGGAGACTGGGTGTTCGGCTGCGACATATGCCAGGACGTTTGCCCGGTCAACCGCAAGGCTGCCGAGAGCCTGGAGCCGGCCTTCCGCCAGCGGCACGACTTCGGAGCGCCGGCGCTGATTCCGCTGCTGGCCCTGGACGACGAGGGATTCCGGGAGCGATTCCGCAGGAGCCCCATCAAGCGGGCCAAGCGGGTGGGACTGCAGCGCAACGTCTGCGTGGCGCTGGGCAACATCGGAGACGCAGAGGCGGTTCCCGCGCTGGTCAAGGCGCTGGAGTCCCAGGACGCACTGGTGCGCGGGCACGCGGCGTGGGCCCTGGGGCGGATAGGCGGCCGGGAGGCGGCAGCCGCTCTCAGCGCCGCCAGGGGTGTCGAGGGCGACCCGTCGGCCAGGTCCGAGATCGAGCTTGCCCTGGGTGAGCCGGAGGAGCGGCCGCCGGGCTGACTACGGCAGCGGCGCCAGGCGGTCCGGCGGGCGGAGAAGGTCCCGGAGGGTCAAGCCGGTCGTTGACTGGGATTCGGGCAGTCTCTATCCTAAGGCCGCCCCGGATACTGAGCGTATGGCCAGCGACTGGGCCGCGCCGACGGTCAAGAGGTGAGTTGCCGAGTTGGATTTCGACATCTACGATCTCGACCCGTCGATATATGACGAGATGTTCTCTCCGGACGGCACGCCCCGGGCGCACTGCGGGCCACTCCACGAGACGCTGGCACAGCTTACCCCTGAGGAGCTCGCCGGCATGCAGGAGCGCGTAACGCGCTCGTTCTCCGACGAAGGCATCACCTTCACGGTCTATGGCGACGAGGAAGCCGACGAACGGATTATCCCCATCGATTGCATCCCGAGGGTGATGTCGGGTGCAGAGTGGGGGTTCCTCGAAGCTGGCCTCACGCAACGCTTGAAGGCCCTGAACCTCTTCCTGGACGACGTCTACGGGAGCTCCCGTGTCAAGGAGCTGTACGGCAGGCCGCGCATTGTCCACGACGGCGTGATCCCCGAGGACGTGATCCTGACCTGCCCTCAATACCGCGAGCAGATGCAGGGGTTCTCTGCTCCCTATGGGACCTGGGTCGCGATCTGCGGCACCGACCTGGTCAGGACCAACGACGGGTTCCGCGTGCTCGAGGACAACCTCCGCGTGCCATCGGGCGTGTCATACATGCTGGCGAACAGGAAGACTGCCAAGGCAAGCATGCGCCGTCTCTACCGAAGGTCGCGGGTCCGGGAGGTGGAGAACTACGGGCGCGTGCTGCTGAGGACCCTGATGGAGCTGGCCCCGGAAGGGCGCGATGAGCCCTGCATTGCCCTGCTAACCCCGGGTGTGTACAACTCCGCCTTCTACGAGCACATGTTCCTGGCGCACGAGCTTGGGGCCGAGCTGGTCGAGGGGCGCGACATGGTCGTCAGGGACGGCTTTGTCTATATGCGCACCACCACCGGGTTGCGGCGCGTCGACGTCGTCTACCGCCGGGTCGACGACGACTTCGTGGACCCACAGGTGTTTCGCCCCGACTCAATGCTCGGTGTGCCGGGGCTGATAGATGCCTACAAGCTCGGCAACGTGGGGCTGGTCAACGCGCCGGGTACGGGCGTTGCGGACGACAAGAGCGTCTATGCCTACGTGCCGGACATGGTCCGCTACTACCTCGGCGACGACCCGATCCTGGAGAACGTCGAGACCTACCTCTGCCGCCGCCCGGAGGACCTGGAATACACGCTGGACAACCTGCAGGACCTCGTCGTCAAGAAAGTGGGGGAGTCCGGAGGGTACGGCATGCTGATCGGCCCTCACTCCTCGGCCGATGAGCGGGAGGAGTACGCGGCGCAGGTGCGCGCCGACCCGGCCGGCTTCATATCGCAGCCGACGCTGGCGATCTCCCGGTCGCCATGCCTGATAGAAGGGCAGATAGAGCCGCGGCACGTGGACCTGAGGCCCTTCGTACTCCACGGGCGCGAGACGCGCATAGTCCCCGGGGCGTTCTGCAGGGTGGCCCTCCGCCGGGGGAGCCTGGTCGTGAACTCCAGCCAGGGCGGCGGCGGCAAGGACTTCTGGGTGCTGGAGGACTAGCCGCATGCTCTCGCGAAGCGCACAGGGCCTCTATTGGATGGGCCGCTACCTGGAGCGGACGCGGCACCTGTCCCGGTTGCTGGAGCTGCAGACAGCGGCCCTGGTCGACCGGCCCGTCGGGGAGATCTACTTCGGCTGGCGGCGCCTGTATTCCAGCGTAGGCAGAGAGCCGCCCGGGGGCATCCTGGAGATCGACTTCGACGACGATTTCACCCTGGCGGACTCCTACACGCTCGCCGATGACCTCACGTTCGAGAAGCTGAATCCCAGCTCGGTGTGGAGCTGTCTCGCTATGGGACGCGAGAATGCACGGCAGATGCGCCACTGCATTAGCGAGGAGATGTGGACGTCCCTGAACCTCACATACCTGAGGAACCAGAACCTGGGGCTTCATGACATCTGGAGAACGTCACCGGAGAGCTTCTACGCGGAGATGGCGGCGGCAATGAATACCTTCACGGGGATTGCTTCCTCCACGATGTACCGGGATGACGGCTGGCGCTTCATGCAGCTGGGGCGCTTCCTGGAGCGCGCGCAGCTCTCGTCGTCGTTGCTGCTGGCCCAGCTCGCTTCCGTTTTGAAGTTGTCGGAGGACTCCGACTACGACTGGACGAGCCTGCTACGGGCTTACCGCGCCTTCGATGCCTATAGCCGCAAGTACAGCGTCGAGGTCCACATGGTCAGGGTGATGGACCTCCTCGTCACCGATCCGATGCTCCCCAACTCGCTTTGCCAGTCCATCGATGCCGCGACCGCCGAGCTGGCCGGTCTCGCCCCCGGGCCGGACCTGGGGTCCGGAACTGCGGCAAGGCGCCTTGTCGACAGGATCGGCGCGATGATCCGGGACTACTGGCCGGACCAGGGGGACCACGAGACGTTCCTGCTGCAGGTCAGCGACCATTGCCGGGACCTGCACAATCTGGTGACTGCCGCCTATTTCGACTACTCCGTCGAGTAATCCCCTCTACCAGGGGCCGGGCACCGCAGCCAGAATCCGAAGGTGTCGGAAGGCCGGCCGCCGCTCAGCAGATGGCCGGACCTGACTCCACCACGTAGGCACTCTCCAGAAGCTCCAGGGCGTCCTCCAGGCCGCGGGAGCGCTCGCCGAACTCGGAGGTGGAGATTACCGCGTGCTCCCGGGTCCTGCCGCCGGATATGAAGCTGCCGGCGACCGGGGACACGTCGGAGTAGTCCAGGCCAACGGCGAACCTCACGTAGTCCCGGGCGGGCGGCAGAATCACCCCACGGGTCGGGTCTGCTCCAAGCCATCCATCCTCGGGGTGCAGGAACTCCAGCCAGGAGTGGGTCTCGCCCTGCTCACCGGCTATGAGCCCGCTCACGTAGCGGCACGGCACACCCATCGAGCGCAGCAGTCCCAGTGCAAGGTGGGTCTTGTCCTGGCACACCCCCTCCTTTGTGGACGCGACATGTTCCGCCGTAGTCTCGACGCTGGTCCGCCCCCTGATGTAGCGGACCTCGCCGTGGACCCAGCTGTTCACCCGGCCTACCGTTTCGAGGAGCTCGCGCGACCATCCCGCGATGTCCCGTGCGAGCTCAGCGACGCTTCCGGGGTCGATCAGCTTCGAGGGCGCCGTGAGCTCGGTCGCGCCAGGAGGCTCGAGGGCCCTGGCCAGCAGTGCCTCGTTGAATGCGAGAGGGGCCGGCGAGACGGAGACGAGCCCGGCGGTTGCCACAACGAGGCTCGTGTGCTGCTCCGTCACTCGATAATCTTGAACGACGTTGCCGAAACGGTCACTGGACGTCTCCCCGGTACCCGACGGAAGCACCCAGAGCTGTGAGTCCAGCGCGTTCTGGCCCTGCTCGCTCCTGGGAAAGAGGCGGAGCCGGTTGTCGTTCTGCAGCACGACGTCGGAGTACTCGTAGCGGGCTGCGTAGATGTACGAGACGGCCAAGCCATCCGCAAGGGGTTGGTCTTCGTTCGCCGGTAGGCCTGGCGTTGTCATGTGCGCCCCGGCGTCTCTCAGAGCGGGTTTCGCCAGAGGAGTCCCGGGAAGCGGCTGAAGTCTGTGTCGTTCGAATGGACCTCGGCCTGGTACTCCATCGCGATGGCGGCGATGTGCGCGTCGGCGACCAGGTTGCCTCCTACGCCGGCGGCGACGAGATTGCGACGGAAGTGGACGATGTGTTCGGAACTGGGGTTTATCGGCCCAATGTGGGGGAAACGGAACCATTGGGTCACGTATTCGACCGCTTCAGACGGGGCTGAGGGACGGTCGAGGACCCTGGGATGGGTCATTAGCCTTACGAAGCCTGTCGACACAACCCAGGGAATCCCGACACGCTCATTGCCATTGACCAAGCCCTCCCACCAGCCCTTGGCGGGGTCGTGGAAAGGCGACCCGTCATTGTAGGCGTAGATCAGGAGATTGATGTCCGGGACTATCACCCTTTGTGGCGTCGGACGAACTCGTCGACTTCGAGCTGGTCGCTGAGCTGGTTCAGCTTCAGCGGGTCGACGCCGGGAGCGAACCCGCTGTGATGTGGAACGACTCGATAGGGTGCGGGCTCCTCCCTCACGGCCGGCGACAGGCCACGGCGCAGAGTCTCGTTGACTACCTGCTTGAAGGGCAGATCTAGTAGGCGCGCTCGCTCTTTGAGCGTCCGTGCCAGGTCATCTTCTATCGTCAGTGTGGTTCTCATAGAGACATCATGATGCTTTTTGGGGCTGATGTCAAGATGTCTCCGCTGAATCGACCATCACTGCACAGGCTCCCGCTGCTAGTTCGACAGCTTGACCCTCGGGTCGATTATCGCGAGCAGGATGTCCGAGATGAGCGTGCCCACGACGGTCAGGATGCCCAGCAGCAGGACGATGAAGCCCGCCAGGTAGATGTCCTCATCCCAGATAGCCGTCAGCAGCACCGGGCCTATTGTCGGCAGGCTGAGCACTACGGATACGATGACGCTGCCGCTCACCAGCGATGGCAGCAGGTAGCCGACCGTGCTGATGAGCGGGTTGATGGCCACTCTCGTCGGGTACTTGAGGATCAGTCTCCAGGACGCGACGCCCTTGGCTCTTGCGGTGACCACGTAGGGCTTGCCGAGCTCGTCGAGGAGGTTGTTGCGCATCACGCGTATGAGCCCTGCGGTGCCCGACGTGCCCAGGACGATGGCCGGTATCCAGAGGTGGTTGATCAGGTCCAGTACCTTCCCGACGCTCCACGGAGCGTTGGCATAGTCGGCCGAGAATAGGCCTCCGACGTTCATGTCGAAGTAGGCGAAGAAGATGTACATCAACACTAGGCCGAGCAGGAAGTCGGGTACGGCGAGGCCGCTGAAGCCGACGAACGTGAAGAGGTAGTCGCCCACGGAGTGCTGTCTGACGGCCGAGTATATGCCCACGGGGATTGCGAAGGTCCACGTCACCACGATGGTGAACCCCGTTAGGGCAATAGTCGTCCATATCCTCTCGCCGACGATTTTCTTGACGGGCTCCTGGTAGGCGAGGCCGCCGCCGGGGGCTCCAAACGCGAGGCCGAGGTCGCCGTGGCGGATCATGCGCCACATCCAGTTGCCGTACCTGTACCAGAGTGGCTTGTCGAGGTTCAGATATTCCCTGAATGTCTTCAGGAGCTCCTGGGCCATCGACTCCGACTCGCCCACCACGTGGACGGTGCGGGCGTAACGCTTGGTGGCGAGGTCGCCCTCGGGCAGCTCGATGATAACGAAGGCCAGTATGGAGATCATCCAGATGGTGAACGCGGACAGAATCACCCTGCGCGCAATGTATCCGATCACGATGTCACCTCCGCTGGCCTTTCAGGGTCGGCAGGCTGGAACCGCGGAACCGATTCGGCACTGTGTCCGGTATTATACGGATTAGGGCCAATCGTTCAACCTGTATGGGCTGGTTCCAGTCATGAAGTCCCTCATCCCCTGCGCGGCGGTCCTATGGATGGCCGTCGCAGCCTGTGGCGGAGAAGGCGTTTCTCCCGCCGTTCCAACCCCAATGCCAACCGCCGAGGCAGCGGGGGCGCCGGGGCCTCTTCACTTTGCCGATGTCACTGAGGCTGCCGGCATCGCCTTCCGTCACCATGAGGACCTGACGGAGATGCAGCCGGTCGGCGGCGGGGTGCTGGCGTTCGACTACAACGGCGATGGGCTGCACGACGCATATCTCACGGACTCGCTGGGCCCGAACGCGCTGTTCAGGAACAACGGGGACGGCACCTTCACCAACGTGGCCCGGGAGGCAGGCGTGGCAGACCCGGAGGGCCACTCCAACGGAGGCTGCGCCGCCGACTATGACAACGACGGCGACCAGGACCTGTACGTGACCAACCACGGGCCCAGCAGGCTGTTCAGAAACGCGGGTGACGGCACCTATGAGGACGCATCGGTCTCGAGTGGGACGGTCGACCCGGATCCGTCCCTCAAGTCTACCGGCTGCGCCTGGGGTGACTACGACCGGGACGGCCTTCTCGACCTGGTGGTGGTGCGCCACTTTCGCGAGCTGACTTCCCAAACGCTGGTGGAGGGCACGTTTCACGAGGAGGTCCGCAGCCTTGTCCTATATCACAACTCAGGCGATGGGTCGTTCGCGGACGCGACCGAGCTGTTGGGGCACACGCTTCCGCCCTCCCGCAGCAGGTACGGCGAACCCCTGGGCAATCTGTGGGGGGCAGGGTTTCAGCCCGGCTGGCTCGACTACGACGACGACGGCGATCCCGACCTGTACGTAGCGAACGACTGGGGGACGTTCACGAATCCGAACGTCCTGTGGCGGAACGACGGCCCTGGAGATGACGGAAGCTGGCTATTCACGGATGTCTCGGAGGACTCGGGTGCGGACGTAGCCATAGAGGCCATGAGCGTGACGGTGGGCGACTACAACCTGGACGGAAAGCTCGACATGTTCGTGACCAACGTGGGCGCGAGCGTCCTGCTCAGGGGTGACGGAGCGAGGTTCGCGAACGTTTCGGCTTCGGCCGGGACGGAGGTTGCAATGATAGGCGTGGAGAAGCGCGTGACGTGGGGCTCGGCGTTCCTCGACTACGACAACGACGGGCTCGAGGACCTGTACGTCGTGAGCGGCTTCCTCAAGCCGACCATCAACCCTCAGAACGCGCCCTCGTATATGAAGAGGCAGCACAACAAGCTGCTCCGCAACGCGGGAGACGGGACGTTCGAGGACGTGTCGGGGCGAAGCGGCGCCGATGACGACGGCGTGGGACGGGGGCTGGCCTACCTGGACATGGACGACGACGGCTGCCTGGATCTGCTGGTGGGGAACCTGGGCGGCCAGGCCAAGCTCTTCCGGAATGCCTGCACCAGCCGGCACAACTGGCTGGTGGTGAGCCTCGTTGGCGCCAGCAGCAACAGGGACGGTATCGGCGCGAAGATCACCCTGGAAGCCGGCGGGAGGACGCAGATACGGGAGGTATCGGGGGGACGCAGCTTCATGGGCCAGCACATGAGGCCGGCCCACTTTGGACTCGGTCCAACGGAGAAGATCGAACGCCTTACCATCCGTTGGCCGAGCGGCACGATCCAGACCCTGACCGACGTGGCAGCCGGCCAGCGGATCACCGTCGAAGAACCGTCGCGGTAGGGCCGCGTCCTCTCAGGCTACGAGCGGAAGCCGAACGAGAATAGCCTGGCCGAGGTCAGGTAGAACTTGAGCCTGATGGACTTGCCTCGCAGGTGGTCGAAAGAGACGTGGTCCTCCCAGGTGACGCGCTGGCGCACCGAGTCTCCGTCGAAGATGGCGCAGTCGATGTGCCTCATCTCGTCGACCTGCATGCCGTCCGCGCCCAGTACGGTCACCGCCAGCTCGCCTCCCCGGGCGTCAGCGTTGACTTCGAGCTGTCCTCCCTGGCACTCGAAAGGCTGCGTGATCATCCATCCGGTGTCCGCGCCCGCGTCGAGAGAGACGAAGCCGTCGAGGCGCAGCTTGCTCAGGAATCCACGCCCGTTCCTGTGCCGGCTGCCGTGGTCGCCGTCGGACCCCGATCCGTAGAACCACAGCTCGTCGCCTACTCTTACCGGCTCCCTGGCGCAGGCGACCATGCCCTGGTCGAGGCTGCCGCGCGGCCCGATGGGAATGAACGACTGGCGGTCTCCGGCCCTCGACCACTCCACCCCGTCATGGCTGACCGCGAGCTGGACGTCCATCGTGCCGCCCATCCTGCCGTGGGGCTCTTCGGGGTAGGTGTAGTAGCCCCAGGGAAGGCCCAGGTAGAGGCCCTCGTACTTGAAAACCGGCATGTTGTAGAACTCCAGGTCAGGCTCGTCCTCGTGGGGCTCGAGCACGACCTCGGGCTCGCTCCAGGTGGTGAAGTCGTCGCTGACTGAGCGTCCTACCAGCCGCCTGTTAATGCCCTTGTCCGCATCTCGCCCCGGCCTGACGTACGCCACGTCTTACCGACACTATCGTCCCAGCCGAGCAGCGAGTGGGTGTCGCCGGTGCCCGTCAGGACCGGGTTGCCCTCGAACTCTGTCCAGCGAATGCCGTCCGGCGAGAAAGCCACGGATACCGACGCGGGCCTCTTCGGTTGTGGTCGGGGTATCGAGAAGTCCCAGTAAAGCATCTTGTACCGCCGCTCCGGGTCGGGGTCCCTGGGGTCGTGGATCACGTTGGGGACACACGCCTCCTCCATGATCCTGTTGTTTGCCGTGCTCCCGGCCACCTCGATCAGCCCCAGGTCGGGCTTGTGCCAGAAGATGCCGTCCATCGACGTTGCGTAGCATGCCGGGTAGCGGTCCTCATACCACCCCTGGTACCAGGCCCGGAATGAGCCGTCGTCGTCACGCATGACCGTGCCGATGAATCCCGTGTCCCTCTCCCACGGCATAGACGGTCTGAGTATAGGGTTGCCGGCGTACTTGACCGGCTGGTTGAGCGTCCTGGAGATGCAGCACGTCTCTGAGATCGCGCTATTGTCGATGAAGAGCTGCCTGTTCTGGTATGGGTCGATGTTGGTCATTGTAGGCGTCTTATCTCCCAGGCATTCCAATCTTACTTCTGCGGTACTCCGCCGCGATCTCTGGATCGACCTCGATGGCCGGGCGCATCCTGGCGAAGTCCTCGGCTGTAAGCTCAGGATTGTCCGGGTCTCGGGCAATCCCTGCGTTGATGGCGGTCTCTTCACCGTACTCCGCTTCAATCTCTGCAAATGTCATGTCGCTTGCCACAAGCTCGTCGAACGTCAGCTTGGGCTTATCCGGATTGCCGAACTGAGTCGCTCCCCTCTTTGCGATGATCCTTGCGTATTCGACGAATGGCAGATTGTCGAGTTCTGCATCGGCGTCAGTGTGAATGTTCATACTCTCTCCTCTCCCTCGGACTGGCACTGCGCAAGCTGATGATACGCCGGCCAGCGTCTCGATAAGTGTACACGACAGAGTAGAGCCGGTCCCCAATGTAGCCTGTAGCAACATAGCGGAGTTCGCCATGCCTGATAGATTGTGTAGTGTGCGAAGTCTCCCAAGGAAACGATGCTGCCGCTTCAAAGTCCATGCCGTGCTTCTTTATGTTGGCTTGCCGCTTTGCCTCATCCCACTCATACTGCATGCATGCATCATACACCGGGTGACAGGTCTTGCGATTAGGGTACTATATGGGCTTCCACGGGAGGTGCGCATGGCTACGAAAGAAACTTCAGGCGCGGGTCGGACCATTGATGTTGGGAGTCGGAAGCAGCTGTTTATTGACGGGCGGTTCATCGAGCGGAGCGAGGATGTCGAGCTGACGATGAACCAGCCGTATATGAGCGAGGAGCCGGTCCTGGTCCCCGACAGGCCGTGGGAGGAGCGAATAGGCGGCTACAACACGGTTATCAGGGAGGGCGACCGGTTCCGCATGTGGTACGACTTCACGCCGCCGGACGGGGACCCGTCCGGGATTACCCGCGGGGTCGCGTATGCGGAGTCGACCGACGGCGTTCACTGGGAGAAGCCGGAGATCGGGCTGGTCGAGATATGCGGGAGCCTGGCGAACAACGTGGTCATCCCACGCCTGCCGGACGCCCCGCGCGGCGAGACGGAGGGCGGGACGGTCATGCTGGACACGAACCCGGACTGTCCTGACGAGGAGCGGTACAAGTTCTGGACGAAGGTGCGCGACATCCCGCCGGAAGACCGGGCGCGAGGGATGACCGAGCCCTTCTGGCAGATGTACTCGCACGACGGCATCTACTGGAACGTCTACCCCGACCAGGTCGATGTGCCGCAATGCGACACGCAAAACGTGCCGTTCTGGGACGACCGGCTCGGCAAGTACGTGGGCTATGGCAGGACCCGCAGACCGTACAAGGGATTTCGCGTCCGCGGCATCGGGAGGATCGAGTCCACGGACTTCCACGACTGGTCGGAGATGGAGGAGGTGTACCGGGCCGAGGCTTCCGAGTGGCGGTTTTCGCCGCCCGAGGAGTGCGCCGAGCGCCTGGGCGGGTACGTGGACGTGTACACCAACGCGGCCTGCAAGTACCCGTACGCCGAGGACGTGTACCTGATGCTGCCCAGCTTCCTCTACCACTGGGAGTGCGTGGAGGTCGTCCAGGCCGAGGGCGACGAGGCGGGCGACATGCACGTCAACTTCCCGGACACATCGGACGTGCGACTGCTGACGAGCCGCGACGGGGTGTCATGGGACCAGGCCCCCGGCCGGAGGCCGTTCCTGAGGGTAGGGCTTAGGGGCGGCGCCAGGTCGCGTCAGCTGTACACGGCCCCCGGATTCGCAAGGGTGGGCGACGCACTGTGGAACTACTGCTCGGGCTCGAACCGGAACCACTCGCACCAACACGACCAGGACTCCGACAGCATCAAGTATGGCATCTACGTGAACGAGTCGCGGCTGGACGGCTTCATCTCTGCCGACACGCCCTACGAGGGCGGATGGCTGGTCACGCCGCCCATCGTGTTCGAGGGGAGCAGGCTGGAGCTCAACGTGGACACCAGCGCGGGAGGCACGGCGTCCGTCGAGATACAGACGGCGGAGGGCTCGCCGATCGAAGGCTTCTCCCGGGATGACTGCGACACGATCAACGGCAACTCGGTCCGGATGCCGGTGACGTACGGCGGCAGCGCCGACGTTGGCAGCCTGGCCGGTAGGCCGGTCCGCCTGCGGATCGAGACCTACGACTCGAAGCTGTACGCCTTCCAGTTCAAGTAGTCGGTCAACGGCTTCGGAGGGAGGGCACCACTCCCGGCGGGTGGATGCGCCAAGCCGGGGACGGACACCCGCTTCCGCCGGTGTGACGGGGTGATGGTCTCGGAGTGACGGATCAGCCGCCTGGGATGTAGAGGCTGCGGTCCTCGACGGGCAGGGTTACTCGTGCGCCTCCCTGCAGGTGAGAGTGGGCGATGCCGAACTGCGTCTCGACTGCCTGCATCGTCACGTCGATGTTGCCGGTCGTGCGCTCGCCGGTCTCCAGCTCGTTGATGATGTTGCGGATGGTCGCGACCGTCGGGCTGTCGCCGGTGGGGATGATCTCCGTCTCCTCGACGGACGAGGCCCCCTTGCCCGAGCGCCGTATCTTGAAGAACGAGCCGTTCTCCCAGGAGTAGGCCTTGCCCTCAGTGCCGTAGACCTCGATGTCGAGGCTGCCGATGGGCAGGTACGTGGCCTCGACGCCGCCATCGTAGCCCACGCGGAAGTGGCCGACCATGGGGTCGGCGATCTCCTCCCCGGGCGGCGGCACGAAGCTGTGGCTGGACTCGTCGTAGTCCGGGTATGAGCGGGGGCGGGTGGCGGACTGGCCGCTCTCCAGCAGGTCGCCCTTCTGCACCAGGGTGCCCTCGACCCATAGCGGGGCCGGGTCTCCGATCTGCATCTGGACGAGGTCTATGGTGTGCGGGTGGTGCTTGATGATGTCGGTATACGTTGGCATGACGACGAAACGTGGCTCGCCGATGGCGCCGTCTGCGATGGCGGCAGCCATGCGAACGAACCCGTCGTGGTGGCGGCGCATGGCCCCCCAGTTGAAGGCGACGCCGTTGGACTTGACGGCGTGCCTGACATTGTCGGCTTCCTCCAAGGACGCGCACAGGCCCTTCTCGGCGTAGATGCCCTTCACGCCGTGCTCGGCGGCGAAGATGATTGGGGCGGCGCGGTGCACCGATGCCGTGGTCACGCTCACGATGTCGGGCTGCTCCTTCTCGATCATCTTGCGGTAATCGAGATAGGTGCTGCTCACGCCGAACCGCTTGCTGAACCGCGCCAGCCGCTCCTCGCCCCTGTTGGCGACGGCCACAACCTCGGTCTCATCGATGGAGGCGTATGCGCTGAAGTGTCCGTATGGGCTGGAAAACGCGTTGCTTGGGATCTCGTCTTCGATCAGGCCGCCCATTCGACCCGTACCGATAATCGCGACCTTGTACTTGGCTGCCATGTGCGTAGCTCCCCGTGAGCCAGATTTGGCCGCACTCTAGCAGACGGCTTGGCTGGGGTGCAAACCGAACGAGTAGAACTCTTTGAAGAGATACATCATGATGGTATGGTGTAACTAGGTCGCCGTGAGATAACGTGAACAGTGAGTCGCACCAAGACCCCATTGAACAAGGATGCCAATGTGCCAGACCGTCGGGACGCAGCCGGCGAAGGCTCCTTCGCGCCAACCATCGAGGCTCTGGGTTTCGAGGGAGTTGGATGCTCTGAACAAGGAAACTTGAGCCCGGTATCCGAACGGCATGACGAGGCGCTAGAAGAGGCGCTCGCACCCTGGTCACAACCATCACAACCCACCATGGAGTGAAGTAATGATCTACGAGATCAGGACGTATGACATCAAGCCGGCGATGGTGCCGGATTACCAGGAGCGATTTGCCGCCAAGCTGGAGGGAAGGCTGGGCTTCTCGCCGCTGGCGGCGCACCTGTACACGGAGATCGGGCCGATCAACCAGGTGGTCGCCATATGGCCCTATGACAGCATCGATGAGCGGAGGCGAATCAGGGCCGAGGCCGAGGACGCCGGCGTGTGGCCGCCGGACACCGGAGACCTGGTAGTGTCGATGGTGTCGGACCTGTACACGCCCGCGCCCTTCATGCGCCCGCTGAGCCCGCAGAGCTCCGGGCCGATCTATGAGCTGCGCACCTACACATATCCGCCCGAGGACATCCCCGAGATACTGCGCGCCTGGGGCGACAGGATCGAGGCCCGGGAAGGACTGTCTCCGCTGATCGGCTGCTGGTACAGGGAGTCGGGCGGGACAGGGAACTTCGCGCACATGTGGGCCTACGAGACGTTCGAGCAGCGGCTGCGCGTCCGGCAGGAGGCCCGCGAGAGGGACATTTGGCCGCCGCCTACCACGGCGAGGCTGGTGACCCAGGACTCGAAGATACTGCTGCCGGCGTCGTTCTCACCGCTGCAGTAGGATGCGCCGGCCTTCGCCTGAGAGTTCGGGCCGGTGCTGAGGTTCGGCAGCCCAATCAGGGTAGCGGCCGGCCTGCAGCAGTTCCGAGCCGTCGCGTCGCGAGTCACCGTCGTAACGGCGGGCGAGAGCGCGCTGGTCATCGACGCAGGTGCCAAGGGAAGCACCCCAATCGTGCTGTGGGGGCTCGAGGCGCTGGGGTTCGCGCCAGAGCAGGTGGAGGTGATAGCGATCACCCATCACCACCCCGATCACACCGGGGGTCTCCCAAGGCTCTCCGAGGCGACCGGCGCCAGGATCGCGGCCCACCGGCTGGACGCGGGAGTCATCGCCGGCACCGAGCCGAGGCCCGATCCGTACCAGAACGAGTTCGTTGCCGGAGTGACGCGGCCCATCGTGAGGGCCCTCTACGGCGACGGCGTCGATGTGGATACGCCCCTGGAGGACGGAGACGTGCTGCCGTTCGAGGAGGAGGTGCGGGCAGTCCACGTGCCGGGACACACGCCGGGCAGCACCTGCTACTACATCCCTGAGAAGGGGGCCGTGGTCGTGGGCGACGCCCTGCAGCGGCGTTCCGGCAAGCTGGGTCCGCCGGCCGAGGGCGTGACCGCCGACAATCAGATGGCCCGGGAGTCGCTGGCGAGGCTGCTTCCGCTGGACTTTCATACCATATGCTTCAGCCACTACCCGCCGCTCACGGAGAACGCGCACAGGGAGCTGGAGCTTCTGGTCGAGAGTATGGCGGCCGCCGAATCGCGTTGAGCTAACCGCCCATGGCGGCGATGCGGCGGACCACCCACGTGATGTACGTCTTCCGCGTCATGCCGCGCCTTCGGGCCTCGCTGTCGATGAACTCGGCGACATCCTCTTCCAGGGTCAAGCCGGCCCGGACACTCTTACCCGACGGCCGAATTAGCGGTATGGATACGAGTTGATTCCCCGCCGGTGTTTCGATGGACTGGAATGGACTGGGGGTTGCGAGATCTTCGCCGTCCCTCTCAGTCTCGACAGCATAGTCCCGAAGAGCGGCCTCCGCGTTGACGAGGGCCTCGTCTACAGTGTCGCCCATCGCACCCACTCCGGGGATGTCCGGGAAGACCACGCCGTAGGCCCCGTCGTTACCGTCTATCAGTGCTGGATATCGGATCACGGTGTCCTCCTACTGTGTCCATCCCGCCTTCTTCGCTATGGAGTTGGCCATCCCGTTGGATAATACCTGTGGCGGGGCAAAGTAACGATGCCCCTGATGCTGGGGTGTCTGTAGATGTCGTGGCTCGAACCGTGTCTGTCCAGGTACCAGCCATCCCGCTCAAGTCTCCGTTTTATCTGCCCCCTGCTGGTCTCCATCGCGTGTAAATATTAGCACGCACGGGCTTGGGGAGGCACACGTGAATCTACCGGGCACTACCCGCGCACTGCGCTGCGGCTGCGACGCGAGGCAGTGTGGCGCCTTGCGGTTGTAGTGATCCACTTCTGCTATCATCCGCAACCACTGCGGTCTGCTGGTCGGGAGGCCTGAATGAGAGAGGACGGTTCCGTAGAGGCGACCCTGGTCGAGTTCCTGCGGGCGCGCGCTGAGGAATTCGGCGAGCGCGATGCGCTGCTCTTCAGGCCGGGCTTCCGGTACCAGCGCTGGTCCTACGCGGACATTTGGGAAGGCGCGGGGCGCATTGCGGCGTTGCTACAGGCGAGGGGACTCGCCAAGGGCGACCGGGCCCTCATCTGGGGGCCGAACTGCCCGCAGTGGGTGCTGGCCATGTTCGGCTGCCTGCGAGCCGGCGTGATCGTGGTGCCGCTCGATTTGCGGAGCCCCCGCGAGTTCGTCGAGAACGTGACGTCACGGGTGGACGCAAAGCTATCGTTCGTCTCGAGGGTGACGCCCAGCTACCACGGCGAGCTAGAAGTCCCTGAGATCGACTTCGAGGAGCTGGAGGTGCTGTCGGAGACCATGCCCGAGCCTTCCCCCGTGGAAATAGGGCCCGACGACCTTGCCGAGGTGATGTTCACGTCGGGGACGACGGGAGACCCGAAGGGCGTCATGCTCACGCACCGGAACATCACCGCGAACATTGCCTCAGTTGTCCAGGTCGCGCCGGGCAAGGCGTCCGACCGGATGATGTCGATCCTGCCGCTCAGCCACATGCTGGAGCAGATGGGCGGTCTGCTGGTGCCCATGAACGCGGGGGCGAACGTCGCGTACCCGACGGCCCGGCAGGCCACCGTGCTCTTCCGGACCATGAAGGAGCGCCGCGTCACGATGATGGTCCTCGTTCCGCAGCTGCTGGACCTGTTCATGAAAGGCATCGAGCGTGAGGTCAGGAGGCAGGGCAAGGAGGCGCTGTGGGCCAAGCTGATGAAGGTCGCGGCGCTCGCTCCGTTCCCCGTGCGCCGGGTCATGTTCAGCCAGGTGCACAAGAAGCTCGGGGGCAAGCTGTCCTTCATCTTCGCCGGAGGCGCGCCCCTCGACCCCGAACTGGGAGCCAAGTGGAATCTCCTCGGCGTCGACGTGGTGCAGGGCTACGGCGCGACCGAGACTTCACCGGTGATTACGTGCCACTACCAGTCCAGGCCCCGCTACGACTCGCCGGGGCCGCCGGTGCCCGGTGTCGAGGTGAAGATCGCCGAGGACGGTGAAGTGCTGGTGCGGGGCGAGAACGTCACACAGGGGTACTGGAACGCGCCCGAGGCCACCGAGTCCTCCTTCGAGGACGGCTGGTACAAGACGGGCGACCAGGGCGAGTTCGACGACGAGGGCCACCTGCACCTCAAAGGGCGAAAGAAGGACATGATAGTCCTCAGCAGCGGCCTGAACGTCTACCCCGAGGACATCGAGGCCACGCTGGTCAAGCACGAGGCGGTCGAAGATGCGGCGGTCGTAGGACTCGCTCGTCCGTCCGGCCCGGAGATACACGCCGCGTTGATCGTACCGGACCCCGCGCAAGCCCCGGATGCGGTCGCCTGGGCCAACGGCATGCTGGCCGAGCACCAGCGGGTGCGCGGCTTCACGGTGTGGCCGGACGAGGACTTTCCGCGCACCCACACTCTCAAGGTCAAGAAGGTACTGCTGGCCGACATGCTGCTCAGCGAGGACGAAGGGGAGTCCGACTCACCGGCACGCCAGCCCGCGGCCCAGGAGGGGCCGTCGCTGGAGGGCGTGATTGCGGAGATTGCCGAGGTGCCCGTCGCCCAGATTGCCGGCGACAAGACGCTCGACGGCGACCTGGACATGGACTCCCTGAAGCGGGTGGAGCTGCTGTCCGCCATCGAGGAGGAGCTCGGCGTTTACCTGGACGAGTCAGCTATGGAGCAGGGCACCACCGTCGCGGCGCTGGCGAGGATGGTGGACGAGGGATCCAGGACGCCGGAGGAGAAGAAGTTCGTGCGGTGGGGGATGAGCTGGTGGTGCAAGCCTCTCCGCGGCGCGATACAGCGCGTCGCGATATTCCCGGCCCTCAGGCTGCTGTACGGCCTCAAGGTTGTGGGAGCTTCGAAGATAGAGAGCCTGGATGGTCCCGTGCTGTTTGCGGCGAACCACTGCCTGCGGCTCGACAACGGCCTGCTCATCAAGGCGATGCCGCTCCGCCATCGCAGGCGCCTCGCGATCGCCGCCTGGGAGGAGTTGTGGGAGAACCCCGCCTATCGCATTACCCACCCGCTCATTGGCAACGGCTTCCCCTTCTCGAAGGAAGGAGCGGTGAGGGCAAGCCTGGAGAACATGGGTCGAATCCTAGACGACGGCTGGTCGGTGCTCATCTACCCCGAGGGCGAGTTGACGGTCGGCGGCCCCATGCAGTCCTTCAGGGGGGGCACGGGTCTAGTAGCTCTTGAGTCGGGCATACCCGTCGTGCCTGTCAAGCTGGAGGTGCTCAAGATCGGCTCGCCGACGGGCTTTCCGATGATCAGCAGGGGCAGTGTGGAGGTGCGCTTCGGGGCTCCCATCAGGTTTGAGCGCGGCACGACATACGAGAAGGCTACAGCAGTCCTCGAGGGGGCGGTCAGGGCGCTGTAGCTATTGGGGACTAGCCCAGCATCGCTGCGGCCAGGTTAGCTGCTTTGCTTGCCGCGGTACTGGATTCTGCTCTTTATCAGCACGGCGCCTGCTCCGGCCAGAGTGATGATGGGACCGGCTGGGTCGCCGTGAAGCCACCAGCCTATGGGGGCGGCCAGCAGAAAGAACAGCAGGCCTGAGTAGCCGGCGTTCTTCGAGAACTTTAGGAAGACGAGGGTGATGGGGGCGGCGGCGAGTGCGCCGAATGGGATAAGCCCCACGCCTGCGCCCATCGCGACGACCATGCCGGTGCCGCCGCGGAACCCCCAGAAGACTGGCAGGAAGTGCCCGGCAAGTACCCCGGCGGTCCCGGCGACGCTGGCCCATGCGGACAGGTCAAACAGTAGGGCTGGAAGGGTAACCGCGAGCCCCTTGGCGAGGTCGAGCGCCATGACGGCGGCGGCGTACTTCGGCCCCATCTCGCGGAAGATGTTTGCCGCGCCCGGGTTGCCGGTGCCCGTGTCCCTGATGGGGAACCCGGCCAGGCGAGCCACGATGTCGCCTAAGGATACGGAGCCTAGCAGGTAGGCCGCGCATGCCCATAGAACGTAGACCACGGGGGTGTCCATTTCTCCTCCAGCAGCGAGCGTGCGGGATTGTACTTGCGCACATACAGAATCGTCCACAGACGAGCTAGGGCGACTCGGCGAGTCGCCCCTACGCGACTACGCGACGCACCCGGCTACGGACCCTGTAGGGTGGGGTCGGCAGGGGAGCCCGTCGCGCTATACAATGTCGCGCATGTACCGCGAGTTGACCGGAGGACTGGGATGACGGTCGATGCCGTCCTGTTCGACGCGGATGGCGTCCTTCAGCACCAGGACGTCACGTTGCATACCCTGCTGGTCGACGTCCTCTCGCTGCCGCCTGAAGAGGTTGAGGAGCGTTACCAGGAAGTGTGGGCAGCGGAGGGCCCGATACTGACGGGGCAGGGGGACTTCGTGGAGACGATGTCGGGCCTGCTGGCGAGCTGGGGGAGGCCGGGGCACGCCGATACGTTCGTCCAGGCCTCCAAGGACATACAGACCGACGAGGCCGTCGCCAGCATCGTACGGCAGCTGCGCAGCGATGGAGTCGTGTGCTGCCTGGCCTCGAACCAGATGGGGTACAGGGCGCGCTACATGTCGGAGTGTCTCGGCTATGGTGGGCTGTTCGACAGGGAGTTCTATTCGTGCGATATCGGGCACAGGAAGCCCGAAGCGGAGTACTTCCTGGCGATACTGGCTGATCTCGAGCTTACGCCGGAGCGGGTCCTCTTCATCGACGACAGCGAGGCCAACGTGGCTGCCGCCCTCGGCCTGGGCATGAACGCGGCGGTCTTCCAGCCAGGGCCGGGGGTCGAGACGGGTTCGCTGATGCGCTCCATACTGTCGGAGCACGGCCTGGAGGTGGAGGAGCGGCCATGAAGGTACGAGTCGGAATCGTCGGCGTGGGACACCGCGGCATCCAGATCGCGAGGTCTGCCGCCGCCCTGGACGACGTCACCGTTGCGGCCCTAGCGGACCTGGACGAGGGCCGCCTGAACGACGCCGCCAACGAGTTTGGCGTGGACAGGACCTTCACCCTGCTCAGCCAGATGCTGGAGAGCGTCGACCTAGACGCGGTGCTGGTGCTGACGCCCGACCTTGCTCACAGGGACCAGGCAATCGCCGCGCTCGAAGCCGGGAAGCACGTACTCGTCGAGAAGCCGCCCGCATACACGGTGGAGGACACGCAGGCTATGGCCGATGCGGCGGAACGGGCGGGCAGGCACCTGATGGTGGCCTGGAACCGGACGTTCGGTCTCATCAGGGCGAAGGAGGTCTTCGGAGCCGACGGGCCCGAGGTGGTGATGGCTGACTACGTGAGGCCCGGCCCGGCGTACCTGGCGCTGGTCCGCATCCACATCGTCAACCCGCTCCACTTCATGTGCGGCGTTCCTGCAGAGATCGCGGCCCAGGGCGAGATGCACGACGAGACCCAGGAGGGCAACCTGCTGGCAAGCCTCCGGTTTGCGGGCGGGGCATTGGGCCAGATGACGGCCAGCCACGGCACCGGAGGGCATAGCGAGCGGTTCACGGCCTATGGGGGCGGCTGGTCGGTCTTCATCGACAGCACTGGCAGGGGCAATGGCCGAGTAGTGAGGAATGGCGACGTCGTGGAGGAGCTTACGCCAGTGGACACCGTCGCCGCCCAGATGCGCCACTTCATCGACTGCGTCAAGACGGACACCCGGCCACTCAATTCCGGGCAGGACGCCGTCGAAGTCATGAAAATGACCTACGCCATCATGGATGCCGCGGGGTTCGGAGTGCCGCCGCCTCCCGGCGACACGCGGGGATGGCTCCTCTGGTGCGGCTGCGGCGCGAAGGTTGTGCCCGGTGAGCCTTCGTGCGCGGACTGCGGCGCGGCATGGGGCGGCTGGTCTCTCACGACCCAGGAAGTGATGCAGGTCTGACGGAGGGACGAGGATGAGCTGGGGGCGCCGGATACTCACCTTCGCACGCTGGGCCGTGATTGCGCTGGCGGCGGTAGTGCTCGTGCTCGCGCTCCTGGTACTGGTGACGCCGCAGGGCAAGGCAGCCTTCCGCGCGGCCATGTTCATACCCGAGGTGCTCCCAGACCTCCCGGTCAAGCCCCAGTCCTGGTTCTCGCGAGAGCCGGTGCAGGAAGAGGTCGTGTTCGAGACGGCATCGGGGCCCGGAGTTGCCGACATCTACAGGCCCGGGGCCGACGGGAGGCACGGAGCGGTGGTCTTCTTCCAGGGCGTCGTTCCCGGTGGGCGCTACGATCCCAGGATCGTCGCGCTCGGCAAGGGACTGGCGCGGTCGGGCATGGTGGTCATGATCCCGTGGTCGGAGACGCAGGAGACCCACCGCATCGCCGTGGACGATGTCGACGTGCTGGTGCGCGCCTTCCAGCATCTCCAGTCGCTGGACTACGTGGACCCCGACCGCGTGGGCATGGGCGGCATATGCGTGGGCGCCTCACTTGCCATGGTGGCCGCGCAGGATGACCGGATACGCGGCGACGTGAGCTTCGTCAATTCATTCGCGGGCTACTATGATGCCGAGGAGTTCGCGAAGGCCATCGGGAGCAGGAGCCGCTTCGACGTGGGCTATTCGTCCCCCTGGGAGCCGGACAAGCTGACCTACGGTGTCTTCCGCGACCACCTGATAGAGGGGGTTGTGTCGGGAGAGGACCGCCGCCTGCTGACCCAGGTATATGTCGAAGGGAAGTCGCCTGAGGGCGACCTGGAGCAGATGGCGCCAGACGCGCTGGCTGTGCGCAAGCTGCTGGATGGCGTGCCCTATGAGGAGGTCGACCTCGTCGTCGCGGAGCTTTCTCCCGCGACCGCGGCCTTCTTCCGGGCGATCTCGCCAAGCGCCGGCATCGAGAACCTGGAGGCGCGGGTGCTGATCATGCACGACACCGCCGACAGGCTGGTCCCGTCCGAGGAGTCGAGGCGGCTCGCCGGGGCGCTGGACGAGGGGAACGTTTACCACACGGAGTTCTCGTTCTTCCAGCGCCAGATCCAGGTCCACGTGGGCGATGCCGGCGAAGTGAGCCTCCTGGACTACGTGCGTGAAGCCGCCAAGCTCTACATGCACATGTACAACATCATGCGCATCGTCGATTGACCGCCCCTCGGGACTGCCTCTACACTCGGCGGCGATGACCGTTTCCTTCGGCCCATCGCGGCGCATACTCGCGAGTGCGCACTACAAGTGGCTGGCGTACGGCGCCATAGCGACGGGGATATTCCTGACCGTGATGGACCAGTCCGGGGTGAACCTCGCCATCCCCCGTATCGCCGAGCGGTTCGTCCTGGACATTCCGACAGCCCAGTGGATCGTACTGGGCTACATCCTCAGCACCAGCGCGCTCCTGCTGCCCATGGGCCGGGTCTCGGACATGCTTGGGCGGGAGCGCGTCTTCATGTCGGGGCTGATCGGATTCATCGCCCTGGGTGCCCTGGGCGGCGCTTCCCAGAGCTTCCAGGCCCTGATAGTCGCCAAGGTGCTGCAGGGAGTGGCCGCCGCCGCCATCCAGGCGAACGGGATGGCCATGATCATGGATGTCTTCCCCAGGTCGGACCGGGGGCAGGCGATCGGGATGTACATGACGATCATCGGCACGGGGTCGGTGACAGGGCCCATCATAGGGGGCCTGCTGGTCAGCGCCTTCGGCTGGAGGGCGGTCTTCTTCGCAGGCGTTCCGGTCGGGCTCATGGCCTTCCTCGCGGCGGCGCTGGTGCTGCGGCGCCCAAGACCGGCCCGGGGCGCCTGGTCCTGGCGAAGCTCCTTCGACTGGACGGGAGCTGCTCTCTCCTCGGCGGCGCTGGTGTCCTTCCTGCTGGCCATGACGAGCGCCTACAGGCTCGGGTGGTCGTCGCCACAGGTTGTTCTGGGCCTCATCTTTGCAGTCGTGACGATCGCCTCGTTCGTCTTCTGGGAAGGCCGCAGCAGCCAGCCGATGCTTGACCTGGGGCTGTTCCGCACGGCCCTGTTTTCCATAGGCGTCTCGGCGCGGTCGCTGTCGTTCCTGGCAAGCTCGTCCGTGTTCTTCCTCATGCCCTTCTACCTCATACAGGTGCTGGACCACTCGGCCCGGGACGCCGGGCTGATGATGCTCCCGGGCTCGGTGCTCATGGCGATAATGGGACCCATCAGCGGCAGGCTGTCGGACAGTATCGGGACCCGGTGGCTGGCCGCAGCGGGCATGGCGCTGGCCGCCTTGGCGATGCTGGTGTTCTCCAGGCTGCATGTGGACTCGTCAGCGATCCACGTCATGCTGGGCATGGCGCTGTCGGGAGCGGGCATGGGGACATTCTCGTCGACGAACACGAGCGCCATCACGACCGGCCTGGGGCGGGAGAGGTACGGCATAGTCTCGGCGCTCCTCAACGTCACCCGCACGGCGTCGAACGTGACGGGGATCGCCATCGCGACGACCATAGTGGCGTTCACGATGGCGTCGATGGGGTTTGAACCGAGCCTGGCGGCGGTGTCGGAGGGCGGCGGGCAGGGAGTCAGGGAGGCCTTCGTGGCGGGCATCCACAGGGTCTACCTGGTCGCTGCCGGGCTCACGGTTGCGGCGATGGTGCTGTCGGTGGTTCGAGGTGAGTCTAAGGGCAGGGATGGCTAGTACGCGGCCTGCCCAGACTTGCACTGGTCTGGCACTGCCCTTCGACAGGCTCAGGGCGAACGTTTCCTTATGGCTGGCTGCACGGCACTCACTGACCATACGCGGACGGCCCGGGAGTGCGCTTAGCTGCTGCTCAGGGCGAACGGGCAGCGTAGCCTAGACTGGCTCTAGTGCCATCACTACGAGTCCGGCCTCGTGGCCGTGACCGTGGCAGTCGTCGTACCTGGCGAGGAGGTGCTCCTTGCAGGCCATGATCCTGTTTGCGGCGTGCTCGTGGACGGCGGCGAAGCGCTGGCCTATCTCGCTCTCGAGGGCCCACGCCGGGTCTACCGTGCACTCGACGCCCGCCTGACCCGCAGCTGCCAGGTACTGCCTCCGAAGGCGCTCGAAGGCCCTGTCGCTCCGGTAGATGATGGGCGCGACCATGAACCCACTCGCAATGTACAGCCCCAGCTCGTTGTCGAAGACCTGCACGAGGTCGACGTCCGGTATCCAGCCCTCCATGGCGAAGTAGAGGTCCTCGGGTATGTCCTGCGAGACCCTGTGGTAGTAGAAGTCCTCCGGCTCCAGGGCCATCCTGACGTGCATGGCCTGCTTGTCCTCGTACCCCAGCAGCCGCTCCGCCGCCTCGTTCCGCTCGAATACGAAGGGGATGTTGCCGTTGGTGGCGTCGACAAGAGCCGTCTCGCCGTCGATGTTGAAGAGCAGGGCGGCGTGCTGCCAGTAGCGCATGTGCCGCCTGGAGAACCTGAAGTCGAAGGTGGTCAGCATCTCCCGCAGCTGCGCCTCCGGGACCGGGCCGGGCACGTCCGGGCCGGCTATGATGTATTCGGACTCGATGCCGTAGCGGTCGGTTATGAACTTCAGCGCCTGCACCTTCTCCGAACAGATGCCGCCCGCGCCATCCATGATGTTCCGCACGGTCTCGTCGCCCGTCTTGTAGATGAGCTTGCGACCGGTGAACCGGGAGTAATTCTCGAAGTCGCTGTCCCATATCCTGCGGGCTACCGCCTCCACCAGCTTCAGCTTCCGCGACTGGGAGTCGAGCTGCAGGACGGCCTCTGCCCCGGCGGGGCCAAATTGGGCCTCCAGGCAGTCCGATACGAAACCGGCGTAATCGTCGGCATTCCGGTCCCAGCGCCTGCGGTGGAAGCCGCGCCAGTTACGGTCGTAACCGACGCTCTCACGGTCCAGCTCGACGTCGAACAGGAGCACGTCCTTGCCTTCGGACTCCAGACTGACGCCGGACGGGACCGCCGCCGGCTCAAGCGGCCGGTCGCCTTGGCGGAGCACTAGCCCGGGGTATGGGTCTCCCGACTTACCGTCGTCGGAACAGCGGTAGATATAGTCCTGTATGGCGTTGAGCGCCTCGACCGAGTCCGGTGTGATCCGCCGCTTCGCGAGCAGTGCTTCGACGTCCGGGTCCCTGACGTATCGGTCGAGCAACTGGCCGACAGCCAGCGCGCTCTCGTCGGGCTCGATGCGCACGGCGAAGAACCGACCGGTCACGAGGTCGGTGATGCGGAGCAGGGTGTTCTCGACCGCCACTCCGGCAGGGGCCGGAGTCGAGTCCCCGGTCGGGGAGTGGGGTGATGTCCCGGCCATCTGCTACCTGGCGGGGCCCCGCTCCATCGAGTAGGGCTGCCATCGGCGCAGGGCGGTGCTATCCAGCACGGTCGGATTCACGCACGCCATGGGCCAGCGGCCGGATAGGACTAGGGCAATCTCCTCGGCGACGCGCCGCCGCCTGCGGGGGTCGAACCTGGCCGACGCCGATGCCACGTGGGGGCTGATCGTGACGTTCTCCATGTGGAGCAGCGGGTTCTCGGGGTCGGGCGGCTCCTGCTCGAGCACGTCGAGCCCGGCCGCGTCGATCCACCCCTCCTCGAGGGCGCGGATCAGTGCAGCCTCGTCGACGGTGGAGCCCCGCCCGTTGTTGATGAAGAGCGAGTGCGGCTTCATCAGCCTGAAGTGCTCCTCGCCCAGCATCTTCTCGGTCTGCGGGGTGCCGGGTGCGTGCATCGAGACGATGTCCGAACGCTGTAGCAGCTCCGTGAGCCCGACCGGCTCGACGCCGTAGTCGGACATCACGAGCTCTTCGACGTATGGGTCGTACGCGAGTATCTGGAATCCGAACGGCGCGGCCCTCTTCGCGACAGCCCGCGCCACGTGACCGAAGGAGATCAGGCCCAGAGTCTGGCCGATGAGTCGCGGGAACCTGTACAGGTAGGGCCTGCCCTCCGACCAGCGGCCGTCGCGCGACATCTTGTCCATCAGCGTGATGCGCCTGTAGGTGGCGAGTATCAGCGCGAGTGTGTGGTCGGCTACCTCCTCGATGAAGGTGTCCGGGACGTTGGTGACCGGGATGCCTCGCCTCGTAGCGGCCTCCACGTCGACGCTGTCGGTGCCGACGCTGCCCACAGCGATGACCTTGCAGGCCTCCAGGCCGGCTATGACCTCGCTGGTGAGGTTGCGACCGGCGATGATGGCGTCGGCATCCTTGGCCTGCGCTATGTACTCGTCGTTGGAATTGGCGTCGACCACGACGATCTCGGCGCCCACGGGCCGCAGGGTCTCCATCTCCAGCTCGTAGGTCGATGTCCATGCGCTGCCGGGCAGCGCGGAAGCGACAACTTTGAATTCTGCCAAGACTCTACCCCCTCGAATCGGTAGTTACAGCTGGGGATAGGATATGGGAAGCCGTCTTGGCGTGTCCAGTTCGGCGAGAGGAGAGAGATGTTCAGTATAGATGAGCCACGGACAGCTTTGCTTCTTTACAGCGCGAGAGCCCCCATCCTAACCTTCCCCCTCGGGGGGAAGGGACAGGCCATCGGAGTTGGGTCGCCCTCGCTCCTAATCTCCGATTCTGGAGTGGTCCTTGCCGGGAGCTAGCTCGGAGTGCGATTCGCGCTCCGGGAGTACCAGGGCGAAGCCTGCCAGGGCGATGCAGGCCATGACGCTGATCGCGGCCATCAAGCCGCCTGCTATGTCCGCCAGTGGAATCCCGAAGATGAGGAAGGCCGTAACGAAGCCGAGGACAACGGCGACGCGCCCGTTCGAAGGGGCCGCGAACCGGAGTCGTGCGGGAACGCCTTGCAGAGACTCGCTCACCTTTGCTTCTACCCTGGCATCGATGGCGTCCTGCACTCGGACCAGGAACGACTCGATGACCTCGTCCTCGTAGTCCTTGCCCAGGTCCTGCCGGGCCAGCAACGCCACCTTGACCTCGTCTTCCACATCAAACAGGGGCTCCGGCTTCGACACCTGGGTTCCTGCTTCGGTCGATGGCATAAGGCCCCCTCTGGAGGACGAAATACTCAGTCATGTAATGCCGCTAGCATAGAAGCACATGTGCTCGTCGTCAACCCGCCAACGCAACCGCAACTGTTCAGTATTGATGAGAAGGATGTACCGGCTCCGATTCGCTCGCAGGCCCAACGCGTGAGGGCGACTCGCCGAGTCGCCCCTACATGCGACGGGCTTCCCATCTCATCAAACTTGAGCGGCTACGAATTGAGCCGTGACGGCTTTGGCGGTGCTGTGATAGGCTTTCGCCCGGCGCTACGAATACACTGGAAAGCTGGCTATGACCACTACTCGCAGCCTGGAACGAGTGCCCATAGAGGACGTGCGAGCCGCACAGGAGCGGATTGCGGACGTGACGCTGCGGGCGCCGCTGGTGAGGCTGAGCCTCGACGACTCGGAGTCTCGCGGGAACGAGGTGTACCTGAAGCTGGAGAACCTCCAGCCGAGCGGCGCATTCAAACTGCGGGGCGCCGTCAACGCCATCAGGCTCGCCGACGAGGCGCAGCTGGAGCGCGGCGTATGGACGGCAAGCTCCGGCAACATGGCCCTGGCAGTCGCGTGGGCGGCGCGGTACTTCGGGCTCAAGTGCGTTTGCGTGGTTGCGGACGTCTCACCCGACGCCAAGCTCGACGCTATCCGCGAGCTCGGCGCGGACATCGTGAAGGTGCCGTGGCTGGAGGTGCTGGAGATTTGCCGCGTCCACAGGCGGGACGGGATGGACGGGCTGTTCCTGCACCCGTTCAGCGATCCGAAGGTCATGGCCGGCAACGCGACGGTGGGCCTGGAGATCGTCGAGGACCTGCCCGACGTGGACGCGGTGCTCGTGCCGTATGGCGGAGGCGGCTTCGCGGTCAGTGTGGCCTCGGCCGTCAAAGCGCTGCGGCCCGCAGCCCGGGTGTATGCCGCCGAGGTGGAGGCGGGCCCGGCCTTTGCGGCGTCCCTGGAGACAGGTAGGCCGACGGAGATCGAGCACCCCACTTCATTCGTGAGCGGCATCGGCTCGCCCATCGTGTTCGAGGACGTGTGGCCGCTGGCAAGGGAGATACTGGACGGCTCGGTCGTGTCGACGCTGGAGGAGACGGCGGACGCGGTGAGGCTCGTGGCGCAGAGGGCCCGGGTCGTGGCGGAGGGAGCGGGCGCGTCGTCGGTAGCGGGCGCACTGTCGGGCGGGGCGGGTGACGGCAAGATCGCGTGTGTCCTGTCGGGCGGGAACATCGACGCCGAGAAGCTGGCCGAGATCCTGCGCGGCGGCGTGCCGGGTCACTAGATTGTGTACAAAGCATTCGAGGCATGACTGATGACTCGCTCGCAGTACATCGCCATAGTCGCGGGAGTAGTGGCTTGCATGCTCTTCGTGACCTACCTGATTTTTGCTTGCGTCATTCCAATTGGCTGCACCGAAGTCTGCAAGGAAAATGGCGTGGAGGTCCCATGTTGAGGCTGAGGTTGACTGTCCTGAACAGCCCGAGGCGCTATGTTGCTGTGAACAGGCCCTAGTCGAGCCCGTGACGGCACCAGTCCACTACGAGCCCGTATCGCCGGACGACGCGTCTGCAGCGCGGGTCCGCACTTCGGGCAGGGTCGTTCGCACGCCGCTCGTGCCGCTCAACCTGGACGCCGCCCCGGCGGAGGTGTTCCTGAAGCTCGAGAACCTCCAGCCCGTAGGGTCGTTCAAGCTCCGGGGAGTCACGAATGCGGTTCTGCAGATTTCCCAGGCAGAGCTGTCGGACGGCGTGTGGACTGTGAGCGCTGGCAACACGGCCCAGGCGCTTGCGTGGACTGCGAGGGACCTGGGTGTCCCGATGACCGCGGTCGTGCCCGAGAACGCGCCGGAGACCAAACTGGCGAACATCGAGAGACTTGGTGGGAGCTACATCAGGGCGCCTTTCGAGGACTTCGCCCGGGTCTTCGCCACCCGCTCGTACCCGGGCGCCAACGGCCGCTTCATCCATCCCTTCAGCGACCCCGCCGTGATGGCGGGGAACGCGACCATCGGGATGGAAATACTGGATGACCTGCCCGACGTGGACACCGTTGTGGCGGCCTACGGTGGCGGGGGTCTGTGCTGTGGAATCGCTTCAGCCATCAAGTCCGCCAGACCCGATACCAAAGTCTATGGTGGGGAGGCGGCCACCTCAGCGCCCCTCGCGGCCGCTTTCGATGCTGGTGAGCCTACGAGGATCGACTACTCGCTCAGCTTCGTGGACGCGATAGGCTCGCCGGTTGTGCAGCCGGAGATGTTCGCCCTGGCGCGGAGGCTGCTCGACGGGTCGCTCGTGGTCGACCTGGAGCAGGCGGCGGACGCGGTGCGCGTCCTCGCAAGCCGCAACCACGTCATCGCCGAGGGAGGCGGCGCGGTCCCGGTCGCGGCGGCACTGGGAGGGATGGCTGGCGGCGGCAAGGTCGTGTGCGTGGTGTCGGGCGGCAACATCGACCCTGTCAGGCTGGCGACGATCCTGGAGGGAGGCGTGCCGTGACGGAGTCCGGCCTCGCAATCAACGGCGGCCCGAGGGTGCGGGAGCGGCCCTGGCCGGACAGACGACGCTTCGGGCCCGACGACCAGGCCGCGGTAAACGCGCTGTTCGACGAGAGCATATCGACCGGCACGCCCTTCCGCTACGACGGGCCATCCGAGGAGGCATTCTGCCGGGAGTTCGCGGAGTTCATGGGCGGCGGGTTCGTCGACGGCGTGAGCTCCGGCTCGACCGCGTTGTACGTCGCGCTGAAGGCGCTGGGCGTCGAGCCGTTCACGGAGGTCATCGTTGGCTGCCTTACCGATCCCGGCGGGATGATGCCCATACCCCTGCTGAACTGCATCCCGATTGTCGCCGACGTAGCTCCCGGCACACTGTCGCCCGGCCCGGACCAGATCGAGGCGCTGATAACGCCGTACACGAGCGCAATCGTGGTCGCCCATATCGCCGGTTACCCGGCGGACGTGAAGGCCATCGCCGGAGTGGCGCGAAGGCACGGCCTGCCACTCATCGAGGACTGCGCCCAGTCTCACGGGGCCCAGCTGCACGGCCGGCATGTGGGGACGTTTGGCGACATGGCGACGGTGTCCACGATGTGGGACAAGCACATGAACACGGGCGGGCAGGGCGGTGTGGTATTCACCCGGGACGAGGAGCTGTACCAGCGGTCGCGGCGAGCATCCGACAGGGGCAAGCCGTTCTTCCTGCCGGATGGGTCGACCAACGAGGCTGCCTCGCTGAACTTGAATCTGAATGACCTCGCCGGAGCCATAGGGCGCACCCAGGTGGCAAAGCTGCCGGGGCAGGTTACGCGCCGCCGCCAAGTCGTGCGCTCGCTGGAGGCCGGCATCACGGATCTGGGACTGGAATCGGTCACGGTCCTGGAGGCCATACCTGGGGCAGCGCCGTCGTACTGGTGGCTGCCGGTCAGGGTCAACTCGGAGCGGCTGACGTGCGACCGGGACACTTTCGTGCAGGCCCTCGCGGCCGAGGGTGTCCCGGCGTCCGAAATGGGATGGGGACTCATGCCTCACCGCATGGAGTGGTTCGAGCAGCGGCGCGTGTTCGGGACGAGCCGGTACCCATGGGCGTCCGCGGACTACCACGGGGACGGCGACCGCGAGTTCCCGTGCCCGAATGCCGACGCGGTGATGAGGCACTACATGAAACTACCAGTGCACGATAGCTGGGGTGAGGAAGAGATCGGAGATACGGTCACGGCGCTGTCGAAACTGGATGGGGCGTTCCTGCGCTGAGGAAGTGACAGGAAACCCGCCTGAGCCCTTTGGACCTTATGCCGGGGCGGCGCTGTGAGATGGCAGGTTCCACATGCAGCCAAGAAGACTCGCAGATTGGCGACGGTGGCCGATTGACCGCCGGTATTCCGGTG
Organism: Dehalococcoidia bacterium; assembly: GCA_965116315.1. Lineage (GTDB taxonomy): Bacteria > Chloroflexota > Dehalococcoidia > Lucifugimonadales > CAJWER01. The sequence continues at coordinate 991,278 of OZ220672.1, read as the reverse complement.
CTATAACCTCGCGCGCGGACGCAGCATTCAGGAGTTTGAGATGACGATTACCGAGGCGAACCTGGAGCAGTTCGAGCAGGACGGCTACTTCGTGGGCGAGGGGATCCTGGACCCGGCCGAGGACATCCAGCCCGTTATCGACGAGTACGACGAGCTGCTCGACCGCCTGGCCGGGCAGTGGCACGCCGATGGCACCCTGAGCAGCACCTACGAGGACATGTCATTCGGGGAGCGCCTGAGTCACATCGCCCGCGAGACCGAGGGCTCGTACACGGGCTCGATCGACATCTCGCTGCCGCAGAAGAACATCGCCCACGACACGCCGATGCACCACGGCCCTGCCGTGTTCGAGCTCCTGAGGAATCCGAAGCTGCTGGACGCCGTCGAGCGGTTCATAGGCCCCGAGATCTTCTCCAACCCCGTGCAGCACGTCCGCATCAAGCCGCCTGAGAGCTTTCTTCCAGAGTCCGCCAGGATGGGGTCGCTGTCGGGGCGCACCTTCTGGCACCAGGACCTTGGAGTGGTCACCGATGAGGCGGACGACTCGGACATCCTGACCGTCTGGCTGCCAATCACCGACGCGACCGAGGAAAACGGGTGCCTGGTCGTGGGGAAGCGCAGTCACCAGAGCGGCCTGGGCCTGCACTGCTATACGGGGGATCCAAAGAAGCAGGGCATACCTGAGGACCACCTGGTCGGCGAGCGGGTGCCCGTTCCTATGAACAAGGGGGACGTGCTCTTCATGGACAGGCTGACCATGCACGCGTCGCTGCCGAACGTGAGCGACGAGATCAGGTGGAGCTTCGACCTGCGCTACAACCGGACCGGCGACGCGACGGGACGTTCGTGGTTTCCCGGGTTCGTGGCGCGGAGCCGCTCGAACCCTGAATCGGAGCTGCGGGACGCGGGCGAGTGGGCGGACCTATGGCGCGAGGCACGCGCCAGGCTCGCGGAGTCGGAGAATCCGGGGTTCCAGCGCTGGGACCCGAACGATCCCCAGTGCGCGTAGGCGACGGTCAAGCAACTCTCAGGGGACTTCAGTCAAACAACCGGCAAGCAACTCTCAGGGGGACTTCAGTCAAACAACCGTCAAGCAAATCCTGAGGGGATACTTCCAGTCAAACAACCGTCAAGCAAACTCTCAGGGGGACTTCAGTCAAACAACCGTCAAGCAAACTCTCAGGGGGACTTCAGTCAAACAACCGTCAAGCAAACTCTCAGGGAGCTTCAGTCAAACAACCGTCAAGCAAACTCTCAGGGGGCTTCAGTCAAACAACCGTCAAGCAAACTCTCAGGGAGCTTCAGTCAAACAACCGTCAAGCAAATCCTGAGGGGATATTTCCAGTCAAACAACCGTCAAGCAAGTCTCGGTGAGGAGATCTCGCCTAGCCCCACTGCTTCACCGCTGCTATGCGCTGCCCAGAAAGGCAGATAGGTTCGGCTTCTGGTCCCTGCTCCTGGGTCTCGTATTCCTATGAGACGTGAGTCAAGGGCTTCCTTCAGTAGTCGTGACGCTTGCGCAGCGTTCGCCTTTGAGATGCCGAAACGCTCTCGAAGAGAAGCGTTGTTCATGGGCTGACTCATCACATAGCGTAGACAGGCGTGCATATAGCATGCTCGCACCCTCTCAGCCTTGCCCATGCCGGACAGGGGCTTGTGGGCGAACAGGATGGCCCTCGTGAAGTCGCCCGGCGCTTCGAACAATGGGGCCGGAAGCTGGAAGGCCTCGACCTGCGAGACGACCTTGTCAATGCCGCTGCCTCGCTCCTCACAGATACGAAATCGACGCATCAACGATGCCAGGGTTTCGTTGCGCGACTTCGGTGGTGTGTCGACGAAACGCTCCGTGTCCACCAGCGGCTTGCCTGGGTTGGTGACTTCGATCCGGTCGTCGAAGATCTCCACCATAGGTCCTGCCCCTGTGACGGAGAAGTCTTGGTGGATGAGCGCGTTGGACACTAGCTCGCGCACCGCAAGCTCGGGGAACATCGGCACGGTTCTGCGTAGGGAGTGCTCAATCACCTCGTTAGAAGGCACGAGTGCCATGACATAGTCGACGATCCCTACGAAGCCAATGGCGTAACCCCGTGCATCTTCACGCTCTGTCAGTGCTTCGATGCGGCCTGTGCCATTGTACTTGACGACCCTAATGGCCTTGCGCTTGAGCCCGGGGAAGTCGCCCAGTTTCCTGGCAAACAGAATGGCGCCCAAGTTAGTGACGTTCCAGCCGCCCGCGTTGGACGGCGCGATCAGACCATCCTGCCGGAGCGCGTCCAGGATAGCGGCGCGGCCGTCCGGAAGCGGGATTTGCAGCAGATCGAAGTATGCGGGGTAGTCCAGCTTGAGCAGGACCTCTTCGCCGTTCAACCGCTCGTCGGTGATACCATCCTCGAAGCTCACCCTGTCGAAAACACGCCAGAGGTCACGTTCCTTCTCAGGATACTCACGGAGTCTCTTCGTGACGCTGCCAACACGGATGAACTCGTGACCGTCGAAGGCAACGGGGTTTTGCGACGCACGGTCGATCTCCAAAAGCACGACGCACTGCTCTTCGACCGCGACCTCGTGGAAGTGGAAGTCTATGCGCGGGCTCAGTTTCCTGAGCACCCAGTTCTCAAGCGGCTCGTTGCCTTTCTTCTTGGCTGCAGGCGAGAAGGTCGTGCCGACTACCGCGTGGGTCTTATCTTCGATGCCCCAGACGATGTAGGCGTTAGGTTTGCCGTTGAGGGCCGCGCCGTTGGCCAGAGCGGAGATAAGCTCACCGATGCGCTGCGGGTTGTCGAAGCTCGTCTTGAACTCGACCCACTCAGTCTCGTGTGGGAGTTTGCACAGTTCCCGCACGAGGCCGACAAGGTAATCAGGATCGCGGGGTGGGGTCATGGCTCAATTGAGCGCGGAGTGCGTGCCCGCTAGCTTCTGCTAGAGGTTGTACTGGGGCTCGATGTAGTCGTCGAGCTTGTTGTAGATCTGGATGCGGGCGCGCTGGGTGTCGGCCACGATGATCCTGGAACGGTGCGGGTCGAACTCCACGCCCACCGGCAGGGCGAAGCGCCACTCAGGCTCCAGCGTGTAGACCCGCCGCCGCGCCTTTATGACGTCCGCGTTGGCGTCGACCATCATCTGCTGCCACATTGCCATCCGTTGGGCATCGCCGACGAGGCTCGTGATGAACGCGCCGTCGGGTGCGAATATCTGGACGCGGTTGTTGGCCCAGTCGCAGACGTAGACGTCGCCATCCGGGTCGACAGCGACGTCCGAGGGGCGGTTGAGCTCGCCGCGGCCTGAGCCGTAGCTGCCGAACGACGCAAGGTAGCCGCCGTCGGGTGCGAACTTCTGGACGCGGTGGTTCTTGTGGTCAGCGACGTAGACGCTCCCGTCGGGGCCTACGGTGATCCCCCACGGGGAGTCGAGCTGTCCGTCTCCACTGCCGTGCTCGCCCCACCCGGACAGATAGGTGCCGTCGGAAGCGAACTTCTGGACGCGGTGAGCCGCGCCGTCCACGACGTAGAAGTTGTCGTCCGGGTCCGAGGCGATTCCCGACGGGCGGTTCAGCCCTCCCGGGCCTGCACCCGCTTCGCCCCAGTGGCCCAGAAGGTTGCCGTCGGCGTCGTGCACAACGACCCGGTTCAGCCATTCGTCGCTGACGTAAACGTTTGCCTTGCTGTCGAGGGCGATTCCTGTCGGCCAGATGAACTGCCCGTCGCCCTGGCCGTACTTGCCGAACTCCTTGATGAGCTCCTCGGTCCCCCATTCGGGCCCGATGGTGTACTTGCCGACCTTGGAGGGGCTGCCCGTCCGGTCCCATGGCGCGTCGGGGATGATCTCGCTGGAGCGGGTGAGGAGGTACACGGTGTCGTCCGTCGATACGGCCGCGCCAATGACCATGGCGAGGTCGCGGCGCCCCGCGGCGTAGGAGAAGTCGTAGACCCTGGAGCCGACTACCTGGGTGAGCATCGAGCTTTGCCTTTCCTAGCTCGCCGCCAGCACGTCCAGCTTCTCGAACGTGCCGTTGACGATGGGGACGGGGTCCATGCGCATCCAGTCCTCCAGTATCGTCGTGTAGAGCCCTCGGAAGTCGTAGTTGGGCACGGGATCGCCCTGCTCCAGGTCATCGAGCCGGATGGAGGGGTACTCGCTGTACTGTCCACCCTTGACGGGCTCGCCAATCAGGAATGCCGCGCCGGCGGCCCCGTGGTCGGTGCCTGAGCCGTTGTCGTGGGTGCGGCGCCCGAACTCGGAGAAGAGCATCATCAGCACGTTGTCGGCGGCGTCGTGCTGCTTCAGATCGTCAAAGAAGTCGCGTATGGCCGCGGACAGCTCGTCCCACAGGGTGTTGAGCATGCCCTGCTGGTTCGAGTGGCTGTCGAAGCTGCCATGGTCGGCGTAGAAGATGCGCGTGCCCAGTCCGGCGAGGTGTATCTGCGCGATGCCCTTCAGCTTCCGCGCTATCGGCGTGTCGGCGTACTCTACGGTGGACGAGTAGCGCTCGGGGGCCTGCTGGAGTATGTCCGCGCCCTTGAGGGCGTCCAGCCCCGTCTGGCCCAGGAAGTCCATCACGGGACCGCTGCCTATGGCGGGCGAATATAGGCGCTTGTACCGGTCGACGATACGCTCCCGCTGCTCCCTGTCGGAGATGCCGGTCATCAGGCCGTAGCTGTCCAGGTCCTCCACACAGGCGACCGGCACCCCAGGCAGCGAGAGGGCCCGGAACATGCTGGGGCCCATGCTGACGGTGGTGACGACGTTCTCCTTGTCGGGGTCGAGATCGCGGGTCACGCGGCCCAGCCATCCCTCGGTGCCGAGCTTGTCCGGCTCGCACGTGTGCCAGATGTCCATCGACCGGAAGTGGGACCGGGGCGAGTTGGCGTAGCCGATGCCGTGGATGATGGCGACCATGCCTTCGTTGTAGAGGTCGCGGACAGGGGCCATCTTGGGGTGCAGGCCGATCTCGTCATCCAGCCGCAGCACCCGGTCCTCGGAGATTGCCACGGTCGGCCGGTAGTCGTGATAGAGGGGGTTGGAGTACGGAACCACCGTGTTCAAGTAGTCGTTGCCGCCGGTGAGCTGTACTACTACGAGCACCGGGTCCTTGTGGCCGTTCTTCATGGCTGGGCCTCCTCGTGCGTCAAGCGGGCGGGACTGGTAGAGCCTCCGCGATTATACCCCCATTAGTCGTCGGAGAACATGCCGAACAGGTTCAGCAGAATGATGAAGATGTTCAGCGCGTTCAGGTACAGACCGATGCTGCCCATGACGGACACCTGGTTGGCCGCCAGCGTGTCGCCGGAGACCGCGGCCTGCTGGGCGAGCTCCTTCATCTGCTTCGTCTCCCAGACAGTCAGCGCCAGGAACAGGGGAAGCAGCGCCAGGTTGATCAGCAGGAAGAGCATGCCTGACTGGATCAGCAGGACGTTAACCAGGCTTATGACGATGAGGCCGACGAGCCCGATCAACAGGATGGGGCCCCATCTCGACAGGTCCCGCTTAGTGGTCAGGCCGATGGCACTCATGGCAACGAACACGCCGGCGGTCAGGATGAACGCCATGCCGATGGTCTCGGTCGTGAAGGCCATGAGTATCGGCGAGAGGAACAGGCCTTCCATTCCTGTAAAGGCCAGGTAAAGGACGGTGCCGAGCGCCGTGTTGCCTCCGGAGACGACCCTCTGGGCCGCGATCAGCGTGCCGAACAGTACGCCGATGGCCAGCAGGTAGCCGATCAGCCCGAAGCTGAAGATGATCTCTCCCACTCCGGCCCTGTCACCTATCCAGACTGCCGCTCCGGTCGTGATTATCCCGAGAGCCACAAGGCCGTACATGCGCGCCATCGCGTCCGTATAGATGGCGCTTGCGTTGTCCCGGTCGGGGACCGAATATGCCTCGTATTGCATGCCCATGCTCAGTATCCTCTCTGCCCTTGGGCGCCGGGCGGCGTTAGCTCACGAGCTCAGCGGTCACGTTGAAGTCGACGTTGCCCTTGAGGGCGCCCGAAATAGGGCAGCCGTCCTTGGCCGCTTCGGCAGCGTCGGCGAAGGCTGCGGCGTCGATGCCAGGGACATCGCCCTTCACGGAGAGCGAGCTTGTCTCGACCTTCCAGCCGCCTTCTATCTGTGTGAAGGTAACCTCGGCGCTGGCCTCCAGCTTCTTTGGCGGAGTGCCGGCCCGTCCGAGGATAGCGGACAGGGCCATGCAGAAGCAGGAGGCGTGGGCCGATGCCAGGAGCTCCTCGGGGCTGGTGCGTCCTCCCGAGTCCTCGACCCTCGACGCCCACGAAACGAGCATCTCGTTGAACGCGCCACTAGATACCGCGCTTACGACCCCGGTGCCGGACATCAGGTCACCGTCCCAAACCGCTTTCGCACGTCGAACTGCATTAGCCATACAACGTCTCCTACATGCCTTGTTTCCTACAATCCTATCATAGGGCGATAGCGGGGTATGCTACCATCGGATGGTGGACCGTACACGCATCCGCAACTTCTGCATCATCGCTCACATCGACCACGGCAAGTCGACGCTTGCCGACCGCCTGCTGGAGATAACCGGAGCCGTCGACGCCCGGCAGATGGTCGAGCAGCACCTCGACTCGATGGAGCTGGAGCGGGAGCGCGGCATCACCATCAAGGCCCAGGCAGTCCGGCTCGACTACGAGGCGAGGCCGGGTGAACGCTACCAGCTGAACCTGATCGACACGCCGGGCCACGTGGACTTCTCCTACGAGGTCTCGCGCAGCCTGGCGGCTTGCGAGGGGGCGCTCCTGGTCGTGGACGCCACCCAGGGCATACAGGCCCAGACGCTTGCGAACGTCTACCTGGCAATCGAGCACGACCTGGAGGTCATTCCCGTCATCAACAAGATCGACCTGGACGTGGCCGAGCCGGAGCGGGTGGCCAATGAGGTGAAGCAGGCGTTCGGGTTCAGGGACGACGAGATACTCATGGCGTCCGCCAAGGACGGCAAGGGCGTCGACGGGATACTGGAGGCTGTGGTCGAGCGGGTGCCGCCTCCCGGCGGTGACGACTCCGAGCCTCTGCGGGCGCTGATCTTCGACTCCAAGTACGACCCGTACAAGGGCGTGGTCGCGTACGTACGCGTATTCGACGGCACAGCGCCGGCCGGGTCGCGAATCCAGATCATGTCGAGCGGCGCGCGGAGCGACACGCTGGAGGTGGGCTGCTTCAAGCCGAACCCGACCAGGGTCGACGGCCTCAGGGCTGGGGAGGTCGGCTACATCGCCACGGGACTGAAGACCGTGGGCGACGCGCCTGTGGGGGATACGCTGACCCTGGCGGAAGGCGGCACGGACTCTCCGCTCGACACATACAGGCCGCTCAAGCCCATGGTGTTCGCCGGGCTGTACCCGGCCGATGGGGAAGACTACCTGGAGCTGCGCGACGCCCTCGAGAAGCTTCGCCTGAACGACGCCGCCCTGTCCTTCGACCCCGAAAGCTCCATGGCGCTTGGTTCAGGCTTCCGTTGCGGGTTCCTGGGGCTGCTCCATATGGAAGTGGTGCAGGAGAGGCTGGAGCGCGAGTACGAGATCAACCTGCTGGCCACCTCTCCCAGCGTGGCCTACCAGGTATTGACGACGGACGGCGAATTGCACGAGGTCGACAACCCGGCCAAGCTCCCTCCCGCCGACAGGATCGAGGAGGTCCAGGAACCTTGGGTGGACCTGACGGTGCTGACCCCCGCGAACTTCATGGGCACGATGATCGAGCTGGTGACGGACCGGCGAGGCGAGCTGAAGAAGACCGAGTACGTCCAGTACGGCGCGACCGTGGACGACGGGGCAGGAAACGGGCGGAAGCCCGGCGTGTCCCAGACGCGGGTCATGCTGGAGTTCGCCATGCCGCTGTCCGAGATGCTCGTGGACTTCTACGACCAGCTGAAGTCAAGGACCCAGGGCTACGCCTCGATGGACTACTCCCTGGGCGACTACCGGACCGAGAATCTCGTGAGGCTGGACATACTGGTCAACGGCGAGCCGGTGGACGCGCTGTCGGTGATCGTGCACAGGAACATGGTGCATCCCAGGGGCAAGGAGCTGGTCACGCGACTGAAGGACCTGATACCCAGGCAGCTCTTCGAAGTACCGATACAGGCGGCCGTGGGCAGCAAGGTGTTCGCACGAGAAACGGTGCGTGCCCTGAGGAAGAACGTGCTCGCCAAGTGCTACGGCGGGGACGTGACCCGCAAGCGCAAGCTGCTGGAGCGCCAGGCCGAGGGCAAGAGGCGGATGAAGCGGGTGGGACGGGTCGAGATACCACAGGAAGCCTTCCTAAGCATCCTGAAGGTGGACCACTAGGGTACGAGAATTAGCCCTGATGCCGAAGCGGTATAGGTCGCGGGAGGTTATTCGGGTCTTGAGATCCCAGGGTTGGCAAACCCTGAGAACGCGGGGTAGTCACGTGAGGCTCGCCAAACCGGATGGACGCAACCCAGTAACGGTGCCGGTCGTCAAGCAAGAGGTGGATCCGAAGACGTTCGCGTCGATCCTTAAACAGGCTGGCGTCTCTCGCTGGGAGTTCGAGGCGGTGGCAGAGGAGGTCTTGTAGATGAAACACCACAAGGTAACCGTGATTCTGTACCCCGGTGAGGATGGGGCCTACGTGTCCTACATCCCGCTGTTTCCGGAGTGTACAACCCAGGGGAGCTCGGTTGAGGAAGCCCTGGCAAATGCGCGGGAATCCCTGGAGCTCCATCTCGAGGACGCTGCCGACGACGATCTGGAGAACATGGAGCTTTCGCACGTCCCTCATGTTGTTGTGGGACAGGTCGATGTGCGTGCGCCCGAGCGACTCTATGAGAGGGACCGATCCATGGCTGTGGTAGGCGCCGGTCATGTGGAGGCAGAAGGTTGAAGAGCACAGCGACCACTGTGGCCGAGTACCTGGAGGAGCTGACGCCGGAGCGCCGTGAGGCTGTCTCGGCCGTGAGGGAAGTCATCCTCGCCAATCTCCCGGACGGCTACGAGGAGATGATGGACTTCGGCATGATCGCCTACTCGGTGCCGCTGGAGACGTATCCGGACACCTACAACGGGCATCCCCTGAGCTACGCGGCCATAGCGTCGAAGAAGAACTACGTCTCCGTGCACCTTATGAACATCTACGGCGACGTCGAGACCGAGCGGTGGTTCGTCGACAGCTACAAGGCCACCGGCAAGAGGCTCGACATGGGCAAGTCCTGCGTGCGGTTCAGGAAGCTCGACGACCTGCCGCTCGACCTCATTGGGGAGGCCGTCGCGCGCACGCCGGTCCACGAGTGGATTGGCTACTACGAGGCCGCGCGCCCTCCGAAGAAGCGGGGCCGGTCGAAGCGGCGGTAGAGTCCCCGGGGCCGGGCAGTCGACAAGGAGGTCTGCGTTGGTTCTCCTCATGGTGGCGGCGGGAGGCCTGATTGGGGCTTCGCTGCGCTATCTTGTGTCGACGTGGGTACAGGGCGCGACGGGAGACGGCGCGTTCCCCTATGGCACGCTGGCCGTGAACGCCGTGGGCTGCCTGGTAATCGGCATTGCGGCCGGTTATGCGGAGGCCCGGCAGCCGCTGAGCTCCGAGGCGCAGGGATTCATCGTCATCGGAGTGCTCGGGGGGTTCACGACCTTCTCGGCTTTCGGGATCGACACCATCAGGCTAGTCCGGGACGGGGCATACTTCGCAGCATCCGCCAACGTGATGCTGCAGGTCGCAGTCGGTCTCGCCGCTGTGGTCATCGGGCTGCGGCTGGCCCATTGGGGCTACGAAAGGCTGGCGTCCGGCCATTAGGCGCTAGAACAGGGTGCCGCGGAACTGCCCCCCAAGCGGCTCTATGATTTCGGGTCCGTCGTTGGCGGCTGAGTTCACTAGCTCCGACACCTCGTAGACCTTCATCGCTTCGTCAGGATGGGGAGTGAGAGCGCTGGCAAGCACGTCGGGGTCTTCGACATCGGGGTCGAGCCAGAACGCCTCCATGTCCCTTGGCAGGACGACGGGCATGCGGTCGTGGACGGGCCTGAGCAGGGCGCTGGCCGCAGTTGTGATGATTGCGCATGACGGGACGCGGTTGCCGTCGGGGTCCTTCCAGGTCGACCACAGGCCGGCGAAGGCGAAGGGCTGTCCAGTACGCATGGTGACCCGCATCGGCCTCCTGGCCTTGCCGGTCCGCTGCCACTCGTAGAAGCCGTCCGCGAGCACAAGACACCTGTGGCGCCTCAGCGCGTCTCGGAATGCGGGCCTTTCGGCGACGGTCTCGGCCCTGGCGTTGATCATCCGGCTGCCGATCGAGAGGTCCTTTGCCCACCACGGGACCAGGCCCCAGCGCATGAAGCCGCCGCGTCTCGTCTCGCCACCCACAACCGTCAGGACGTCCTGCGTGGGCGCGATGTTGTACGCGGACTCGAAGGCCAACCAGTCGCCGTCGAACTCGAACCGCCTTGCGAGCTCGCCTAGGTCTGCTACCAGGCTGTATCTGCCGCACACCCCGCACTCACCCCGCGCCGGCAATGTCAGGCGTGGTCATGCTCAGACCGGCTTTGCGTCCGCTGCGTCCGGCCTGGCGGCGCTGCCGTCGATGCGCCGCTCAGCCCGCACTAGTTCCAGGAGGTCCTCGACGGCGTCAGGCCGTGCTGCGGCCAGGTCTGCCGTTTCGTAGGGGTCGCCGTCGATGTCGTAAAGCTCCACGTCTTCGAAGCTGCCATCTTCCCGCTCCTTGGCGATCAGCTTGAAGCCGCCTGAGAGGACAGCCATCTCGTTGGCCCGGAAGCACCAGTATATGGTCCTGTCCTCCTGCCCTGAAACGGAGGAGAAGCCGAGCGTCGCCCCCGCGTCGATTCCATCCCATAGCGGGTCGTCGACCGGCTCGCACCCTGCCAGCCGGGTGAGCGTAGGCATCCAGTCGGAGACGTGCATGGGGTCGATGACCCGGCTTTGGCCCAGGGTGCCGGGCCAGCTCATGACCGTAGGCGTCCGGATGCCGCCCTCGTAGAGCTGCGCCTTCTTTCCGCGCAGGGGCAGGTTGCTGCCGAGCCGGGGCTCCGCTACCTGGTAGCCGGGATACTGCTGGGCCTGCTCGATGGTGTTCCTGTCAAGGGCGCCGTTGTCCGAGGTGAAGATGACGAGCGTGTTCGCTACCTGGTCGGTCCGGCGCAGGGACTCGATGAGGCGGCCAACGGCGTGGTCCATGTGGCTCGCATAGGCCGCGTACTCCCGGTACGACCGGTCCCGCGCCGGGTCAGCGTCGTAGTCGCCGGACCCGTAGCGGTCGAGCCACTCCTGCGGCGCCTTCACGGGCACGTGGACGGCTGTGAACGGCACGTAGCAGAACCACGGGTTGCTCCGCGACTCGATCCACTCCACGGCTTCGTCGACTATCAGGTCGGTCACGTGGCCGGGCTCGTCGACCGGCTCCCCGTTCCGGTGCCAGGTGCGCGAATAGGGGCCCCGCTTGTAGCGGTGGTTGTAGGGGTCCACTCCACCCGCCAGGCTGCCGTACGACCAGTCGAACCCGAAGGCGTTCGGGATGTACGGCGGCGACGACCCAAGGTGCCACTTCCCGAACAGACCGGTGTCGTAGCCAGCACTGCGCAGGGTGGATGCGAGGGTCTCGTAGTCGTCGGCCATCACAGGGTGGTTGGACGGCACTGTTGCGTGGGGCCCGAACCGGCTCGGATACCGCCCCGTGAGAAGCGCGGCCCTGGTGGGGGTGCACATCGGCTGCACGTAGTGGCGGTCCAGCTCGACTCCGCTCTCGACCAGCCTGTCGATACTGGGGGTCCGTATGGGCGAGCCGTGGTAGCTCACGTCTCCCCAGCCGAGGTCGTCGGCCATGATGAAGAGTATGTTGGGCTTGTGTGCGCTCACTGCGTCTCCATGTGCTGCTGCTAGAGCATAGATGGACTGAGGCGCCGGAGCAATTGGGGAGCTCGCCGGGGCCGTCGGCCTAGCACTGGAGGAGGCCGGAACCGGGACAGAGCTAGGGCAACTCACGGCTATGGAACGGCTTCGTGCCAGTGCAGATTCGCTTGTGCTATGAGAACGGGCCGCGCTACAATGGACGGCAGGGTGAAGCAATGTCAACTTACGCTGTAGTAGAGACAGGCGGCAAGCAGTACAAGGTGGCTGAGGGCGACACGATTCGCGTCGAAGCCATCGACGAGTCCGACGGCGGGCAGGTGGAAATCGGAGACGTGCGGATGGTCTCGCGCGACGGCGAGGTCGTGCTGGGCTCGCCCAATGTGGAGGGAGCTAGCGTGACCGCCGAAGTGGTGGGGCACGGCAGGGGCAAGAAGGTCGTCGTCTTCAAGTACAAGTCCAAGGTCCGGTACCGCCGCAGGACGGGACACAGGCAGCAATACACCGAACTGAAGGTGACCGGCATATCCGTTGCCGGCTCCGGGGAGCAGGACAGCGATGGCTCATAAGAAGGGTGGCGGAAGCACAAGGAACGGCCGGGACAGCAAGGGGCAGCGCCTCGGCGTGAAGCGCTATGCGAACGAATACGTGACCGCGGGGTCCATAATCGTCCGGCAGCGCGGGACCCGCATCGTGCCCGGCACCAACGTCGGCCTCGGAAAGGACCACACGCTGTTCGCCCTCGTGGACGGCACGGTCAGCTTCGAGCACCAGACGCGCGACAAGAAGCGGGCTAGCGTCTATCCCCTGGAGGAGGCGCTGAATTGAAGACCGACATCCATCCCGCCTACTACCCGGAAGCCGTGGTGCGGTGCTCGTGCGGGGCGTCGTACACGACCGGCTCGACCAAGGAAGAACTGCGGGTCGAGATCTGCAACCAGTGCCACCCGTTCTATACGGGCGAGCAGAGGATCGTCGACACCGAGGGCAGGGTGGAACGCCTGAAGCGGCGCTTCAATCTCGAGTAGCCGGACGCGCCGGCGATGAACCAGCCGAAGGGGTGAGGAATCTCACCCCTTTTTGCTACCCAGAGTGAAATGGCTTCCAGCACACCGACATATGGCGGGCAGGCGGTAATCGAGGGCGTCATGATCCGCGGACAGCGCCACGCGAGCATCGCCGTCCGTAGGCCGGACGGAACGCTTGCCATGAAGTGCGAGCCCCTCGGCCAGCTGTACACCGGTCGACTGCGCAGGGTGCCGGTGCTGCGGGGTGTGCTGGTGCTGGCCGAGACGCTGACCCTTGGCATGCGCGCGCTGATGTACTCTGCGAACGTCGGCGCGGAGGCAGAGGGCCAGGAGATCGGCAAGGGCCAGATGGCGGCGACGCTCACCTTCTCGATGGTGTTCGCGATCGGGATTTTTTTCCTCCTGCCGGTGGTGGCGAGCCGCCTTGTGGAGGGGCCTCTGGGCTCCGACCTGCTCAGCAACCTCGTGGAGGGGCTGATACGCCTGGGCCTGTTCGTCGGGTACATAGTGCTCATCGGGAGGATGGACGAGATCAGGCGAGTCTTCATGTACCATGGCGCAGAGCACATGACGGTGCATGCCCAGGAGAACGGCGATCCCCTGGACACGGAGTCGATAAGGCAGTACCCGACGGCTCACCCCAGGTGCGGCACAGCCTTCCTGCTCACGGTGATGGTCGTCGCGATCGCGCTCTTTACGTTTGTTGGGAGGGAGCCGCTGTGGTGGCTGCTACTTTCCCGCATAGTGCTGGTCCCGGTGGTCGCGGCGGTCAGCTACGAGCTGATCCGGTTCAGCGGCTTCCACTCTTCCAACCCCCTGGTCAAGCTCATCACGATTCCCAACATCGCGCTGCAGGGCCTGACGACCCGCCAGCCGGAGGACGACCAGATCGAGGTGGCCGTCGCCGCCATGGAGCAGGCCATCGCAGCAGACCAGGGCAGGGCGGAAGCCCCGGCATGATGCCCTCCCGCCAGGCCACGGAGGCCATCCCGTGAATGGAATAGACCTCAGGAGCGATACGGTAACCAAGCCGACGCCCGAGATGAGGCGGGCCATGTACGAGGCCGAGGTCGGTGACGACGGCCTCGAGGGCGATCCCACGACGCAAGGGCTCCAGGAGCTTGCGGCCGAGCGGCTGGGAATGGATGCAGGCCTCTTCGTGTCCAGCGGCTCGATGGGCAATCTGGTGGCGGCGCTTTCCCACGTTGGCCCGGGCGACGCGATGCTCATTGGCCGGAGGTCGCACATGTCCTGGAGCGTGGACCAGGCGCACGGGCACCAGACCTACGGCCAGGTTGCCGTGCGCATGGCGGACGAACAGGACGGGATGCTGCCCCTGGAGGACGTGGAGCTGGCCCTGAAGGACGAGGCGGAGTCGGGCGGACGCATGGACCTCGTGTGCATCGAGAATACCCACAACGCCACGAACGGGATGCCGCTGGAGCTGTCCTATACCCACGCGGTATCCGAGACGGCGAAGCGCCACGGCGCGGCCCTACACGTTGACGGAGCGAGGCTGTTCAACGCGGCGGAGGCGCTCGACGTCCCCGCCTCACGAGTGGTGGAGTCTGCGGACTCCGTGTCCTTCTGCCTGTCCAAGGGGCTGGCCTGTCCCATCGGCTCGATACTGTGCGGCAGCGAGGAGTTTGTCGTAGAGGCCCGGAAACAGCGGAAGATCGTGGGCGGGGAGATGCGCCAGACCGGCATGATGGCAGCCGCGGGCATCGTCGCCCTGGAGTCGATGATAGACCGGCTGGCCGAGGACCACGAGAACGCCCGCCGCCTCGCCGACGGCCTGGCGAACATCAGAGGTGTGGGCGTGGACCCCGACCGGGTCAGGACCAACATCGTCTTCTTCGACACGGTCGACATGCCGGTCGACGAAGTCGTGACTGCGCTGGGAGACAGGGGTGTGCACTGCTTCAATATCGATGGCCGCATCCGCATGGTGACTCACTACGAGATCTCGAGCAAGGACGTGGACGCCGCCCTGGGCGCGGTGAAACAGGTGATGGAGAGCTGACATGGGTGACGCCAGGGCGGTGATACTCGGCAGCGCCAGGACTCCGATTGGCAAGATGAACGGAGCGCTGTCCGGCGTTCCGGCGACAGAGCTTGGGACAGCCGCGATCCAGGCCGCGGTCGAGAGGGCCTCGATAGGACCCGGCGACGTCGACTACACGATCATGGGCAACGTGCTCTCCGCAGGACTGGGGCAGGCCCCCGCGCGGCAGGCGGCAATCGGCGCGGGAATCCCCGATGCGTCATCGGCGCTCACGATCAACAAGGTGTGCGCCTCCGGCATGATGGCGGTGGTGCTCGCGCAGATGATGGTCCGGTCGGGCGATGCGGACATCGTCGTCGCCGGCGGCATGGAGAACATGAGCCGCGCCCCGCACATCCTGGAGGGAAGCAGGTCGGGCCGCCGTCTCGGCGACTGGAAGTTGGCGGACTCGATGATTCACGACGGCCTGACGTGCTCCTTCAACGACACGCACATGGGCACGCTTGCTGAGGGCACGGCGACCGAGTTCGAGGCGACGCGCGAGGAGCAGGACGAGTTCGCGGTCAGGAGCAACCGGAGGGCCGCGGCGGCGACGGCCGACGGCAGCTTTGCGGCAGAGATCACTCCTGTCGCGGCGAATGGGCGGCGCAGCCGGACGACCGTAGAGGTCGACGAGGGGCCGCGCCCTGATACCAGCGTTGAGGGGCTGGCGGGGCTGCCCGCGCCCTTCTACCCGCACACGTCGGTGACATCCGGCAACGCCTCCCAGATTTCGGACGGGGCGGCTGCCCTCGTCATCGGCAGCGAGGAGGCGGCCCGGTCGAAGGGCCTGGAGCCCGTCGCCACAATCGAGGACCACAAGTTCGTCGCCAACGAGCCGGCGAGGCTGTTCGAGGCCCCCGCGGAGGCGATTCGACAGATCCTCGAGCGGGCAGCCATGGGCATAGACGACGTGGGCCTGTTCGAGGTGAACGAGGCGTTCTCGGCGCAGGTCGTCGCCAACGGCAAGGCGCTGGACTGGGACTGGGACAAGGTAAACGTCAACGGCGGCGCGGTGGCGCTGGGCCATCCCATCGGCGCGAGCGGCGCCCGCATACTTGTCACGCTGCTTCACGCCCTGGAGCGACGCGGCCTCGAGTCCGGCGTGGCGGCCGTATGTCACGGCGGCGGCGGCGCAGTCGGCATGAGGCTGACGAGGGTATAGAATTCGAAGCCGGGTCTCCGAATCCGTGTGCTGGCAGGGGCTCTTCGCGTCTGATATACTGCCGCCCAGCAAGACATAGACTCTGGGGGAGCTTGGTTATTCCAGGCTGAGAGGTCCCGATGTGCGGGACGACCCCTCGACCTGATCTGGGTAATGCCAGCGAAGGGAAGACGCGCACAGGCGCACTCGCAGGCCACCCGCAAGAATCGGGTGGCCTTTTGTTTTGCACGACACGCAGGGGGGTGCGGCGATGATAGACAGCGTACTGGCCGCGTTGATTGCACTTGGTACCGCGGCGGTATTCGTGGCCGCTGGCGTGATGTACGTACGAAGGAAGGCCCTCAGTGTCGAGGACTACCTGGTGTCGCGCAACACGGCGGGGCTCGGCCTAGCCACCGCAACTCTGGTCGCCTCCGGCATGGGGGCGTGGATACTCTTCAGCCCAGCCGAGACCGGCACGTGGGCGGGCATGGCCGGAATCGTGGGGTACGCGATAGGCGCTGCGGCCCCATTCGTCGCCTTCATCCTGCTCGGACCGCGCATGAGGCAGCTCATGCCGGATGGCCACTCTCTCACGGAGTATGTGTGGCACAGGTTCGGGCCCGTCATGTACGTGTTCATCCTGTGCGTCGTCGTGTTCTACATGCTCGTGTTCCTGTCGGCGGAGCTCACGGGCATATCGCTTGCATTCGACCTGATTGCGGACACGCAGCTGGGAGTGACTGCCCTGATTGTGGGCCTGCTGACGGTGGCCTACACGGCCTACGGGGGCATGAGGGCGTCGCTGTTCACTGACAGGGTCCAGTTCTACGTGATCATCCCGCTGCTTCTGTTGGTCCTGGCGGCGGCCGCGTCTGCCCTGGACGGGTTTGGGGACGCCTTCAGCGCGGTGTCGGAGGACAGCCCCGAGCTCCTGTCGGCATCGTACAGGGGCGGCATCGAGTTCGGGATCACCCTCATAATCGCGGTCCTCGCCGCCAACATGTTCCACCAGGGCTACTGGCAGCGGGTGTACGCCGTGCGAGACGACACCACCCTGCGCCGAAGTTTCCTGATCGCCGGCCTCGTGAGCATCCCGCTGGTGATCGTGACGGGAATATTCGGGATCCTGGCGGTCGGCAGGGGAGCGTCCGAGGCCCACGATTCGGTGGCGATGTTCTCACTGATAGTGGATGCAATGCCCGCGTGGTCCGCCGTGGTCGTGCTGCTGCTGGCCCTGATGCTGGTGATGAGCAGCATGGACACGCTCCTGAACGGCATAGCCAGCACGATCACGAGCGACCTGGCGCGCTACAGGCCGGACCTGGCAGGCGGCTCGTTGCTGCGCTCGTCCAGGGTTATTACTGCCGTGCTGATCATCCCGGCCATAATCGTGGCATCGCAGGGCTGGAGCGTCCTGTACCTGTTCCTCATAGCCGACCTCGTGTGCGCAGCCGTGCTCTTCCCTGTCTTCTTCGGCATGTACACGCGGAGCTTCAGCGCCTTGGATGCGCTCGCCAGCAGCATAGTGGGGCTCGTGGTGGGCACACTGCTCTTCCCGCTGCCCGACTTCAGCGCGTGGAACTCGCTGCCGCTGTCCGGCAGCACCCTCTACAGCTTCGGGGCCGCCCTCGGAGTCTCGACGGCGCTCAGCCTGGTGCTCAATTACGTCTCGGCAACCAGGAAGGCTGGGGAGTACGACTTCTCCCGTCTCGCGCGGCAGGTCAAACTGATTGCCGATTGATGTATCATCTACCGCCAGAGCGATGGATGAGACCAAGGGCGAGAGGCGAGAGAGAAAACGGCGCAAGAAGCGGGAGATGCGAGTCGTCGGCCGCAGCGTCCGCGCGCTCCAGGACATCATTCGTCGCCGGGCCAAGGAAGCCGACAGCAAGGATGGGCGGCGTGCTCCGCAATAGCCGGCCCCTACCAAGCGCAGACGGGGAAGCATGACTCCAATTCCACGGGCGATGACCATAGCGGGCTCCGACTCGGGCGGCGGAGCCGGGATCCAGGCCGACCTGAAGACCTTCGCCGCGAATGGGGTGTACGGCACCTCGGTACTGACGGCAATCACAGCGCAGAATACCGAGGGCGTGACCGACGTGCTGGAGCTGCCGGTGAGTCTCGTGGAGTCCCAGATGAAGGCCGTCATGTCGGACATTGGCACGGACGCGGTCAAGACAGGGATGCTGTCGAGCGCGCCTATCGTAGAGGCGGTGGCCCGGAGGATGAGCGGAGCCGGCATCGGCAATCTCGTAGTCGACCCCGTGATGGTCGCCAAGGGAGGCGACCGGCTTCTGCGCGAGGACGCTGTCGACGCTCTTCGGACGCTTCTCGTCCCCCTTGCGACGCTAGTCACGCCGAATGTCCCCGAGGCTGAGGTCCTGACCGGACGCGCCATTGGGGACGTGGACGGCGCCCGGGAGGCCGCGCGGGACATCATTGCCATGGGCGCGGGCGCGGTGGTCGTGAAGGGCGGCCACCTGGACGGCCCGGCATCGGACATCTACTATGACGGCGACGACATGAAGGTGCTCACGGCCCCGCGGATCACGACTACGAGCACCCACGGCACGGGCTGCACGTTTGCGTCGGCCATAGCGGCGGGGCTGGCCAAGGGCATGGGCGTGCGCGAGGCTGTGACGGAGGCCAAGCGGTATGTCACGGAGGCGATCCGGCACGCGGCCCCAATCGGGCGTGGCTACGGCCCCCTCAATCACTTCCCGAGCCTGTCGGACTGACCTGGAGCTGATCGAGTGGCGCTATTCCTGACGGAACGTGACGTCGACGGCCTGCTCACCATGGACGATGCCATAGAGGCCCTCGAAGAGGGGTTCAGGCACCAGGCGGCCGGGACCGCTTCGAACAGCCCCAGGCGGCGCATACGCATGGGCGGCATGCTGCACTTCATGGCCGCGGCGGACAGGTCGACCGGCGTCACTGGGATGAAGTGGTATGGCGGCTTCGGAACGGGGGGCACGCGATTCCACGTCCAGCTCAGCGACTCCGAGACGGGCGAGCTGCTGGCGGTGATGGAGGCGGGCAGGCTGGGCCAGGTGCGCACGGGAGCCGCCAGCGGAGTCGCGACGAAGTACATGGCGCGGCCCGACGCGCGAACCGTGGGGGTGATCGGGTCAGGCTACCAGGCCGAGACGCAACTGGAAGCGATATGCCGGGTGCGCCCGGTCGAGCGGGTCCGGGTGTTCAGCAGGACCCCGGAGCGGCGCGAGGCCTTCGCGTCCAGGATGGCGGCGAGCCTCGACATCGAAGTGACGGCCGTTGACTCTGCGGAAGATTGCGTGGGAGATGCCGAGGTCGTGGCGGTCATAACGTCGGCCACGTCTCCGGCGCTGAAGGGCGACTGGCTCGCCGACGGAGCTCACGTCAACGCAGCCGGAGGGAACCACTGGCTTCGCCGGGAGATTGACGGCAGGGCAGTTGCCCGGGCGAGCGTTATCGTGGCGGACGACGTGGAGCAGGCCCGGATCGAGTGCGCCGACCTGATCCATCCCGTCGAGCGGGGTGAGCTGACCTGGCAGAGGGTGCGCGAGCTGTGGGAGGTTGTGTCGGGGACGGTCGCCGGCCGCAATTCCCCGGACGAGATCACCCTGTTCGAGTCCCAGGGAATCGCCCTGGAGGACATAGCGGCGGGTTATCACGTATACCAGCTTGCGCGGGAGCGCGGCGTCGGGACGGAAGTACCGTGATGGGCGCACCCCCCGAGCGCAGTGACCGGAGGCAGGGATGACAGGCGACAACGTTGGCCTGGTGCAGACCGTGCTGGGGCCCATCCGCCCGGATGAGCTGGGAGTGACGCTGACGCACGAGCACCTGCTGATCGACCTGGCATTTCACCGAGAGCCGCCCAGCGAGGCCTTCCTTCGGGAGATCTACTACAGGCCGGTCACACTGGAGACTGTCGGCTACCTGAAGCACTACGGGTACGCGAACCACGACGACGCCCAGCTCCTGGACATCCAGACGGCCATCGACGAGATCGGCCTGTACAGGCAGCATGGAGGCGGCTCCGTCGTCGACGCGACGAGCATCGGGATCGCGCGCGACCCCGTGGGCCTTTCCCGGATAGCCAGGGCCACAGGGTTGAACATCATCATGGGCTCGTCCTACTACGTCGGTTCGAGCCATCCGCCCGACATGTCGGAGATAACGGAGGACGAGATTTTCGAGAAGATCGTCGAGGACGTCACGGTGGGAGTCGACGGCACGGGGATCAGGGCCGGGATCATAGGCGAGGTAGGGTGCAACTTTCCGCTGTCCGACAACGAGCGGAAGGTCGTTCGCGCCTCGGGCAGGGCCCAGGCGGCGACCGGAGCCCCGCTGCTCATACACCCCGGGAGGGACGAGACCTCTCCCCTCGAGATCATTGCAATACTGCAGGAGATGGGCGCAGACCTGTCCAGGACGATCATGGCCCACGTCGACCGGACCGTGTTCCTGAGGGACACCCTGAAGGCTATCGCCGACACGGGCTGCTACCTGGAGTGGGACCTGTTCGGCAGGGAGCAGTCGCTGTACGTCCACAACCTGTCCGTCGACATGCCGAATGACGCCAAGCGCATGGACGACATCGCATGGGTGATCGAACAGGGGCACGGCGACAGGGTGGTCGTGGCCCAGGACGTATGCAACAAGCAACAGCTGGTCAAGTACGGCGGCTACGGCTACGCGTACATCCTGGAGTCGATCGTGCCCAGGATGCGCCGCCGCGGCTTCACCGACGAGTCGATCCAGCGGATACTGGTGGACAACCCCGCCAGGGTGTTGCCCTTCACCGAGCCGTCGGCGTGATCGCCGCATGGGCGACGCACGTGTCCGAGTCAGCCCGCCAATCGGACGGAGCTAGTTCCTCGCATGGCTGAGCAGGGGGCGACGGGAGCGGTTCCTGACTCCACCGGCAGGGCGTCACAAGGGATAGCGCCGGGCCGCAATTTGCTGGCGGTCGTGGTTGTTGCGGGGCATGCGATCAAGCACGTCTTCAACTCGGGCATGAGGGCGATAATCATGCCCGAGATCAAGATCGGCCTGGGGTTGACCGGCTCGCAGTTCGGCGCGCTGTTGACCGCCAATCAAATCACGTCGTGGGGCACGACTGTCGGGGCCGGCTACCTGGGGGACCGCTTCAGCAATAGGGCGGCGCTGATGCTCGGCATATCGCTGGCGACCACCGGCATCTCATTCTTCATTGCCGGTCATGCGGCGACCTACGCCGTCATGTTCCTTGCCATGCTGCTGGTGGGCATGGGGCCGTCGCTATACCACCCGCCTGCCCTCGGGGAGCTGTCGCGTCACTTCCCGGACAAACGAGGATTCGCGATCTCGCTTCACGGCATGGGCGGCAACGCCGGGGAGGTGCTGGGACCCCTAGTGACTGCAGCGCTGCTTGGGCTTGCCTCGTGGCGCGGCGTGCTGCAGATCAGCCTTGTGCCGGCCCTGATGGCTGGGCTGCTCATCTGGGTGGTGATGCGCTCGATAACGAGCCGCCAGCCGCAGTCGGCCTCGACCCGCGCGTACTTTTCGACCATTGGCGAGGTGCTGAAGAATCCCGTGATGGTGTTCGTCGTGGTCATAGCGGCGATCAGGAGCGCCGGCGACGCGCCGGTAACGGGATTCCTCCCGGTGTACCTTAGGGAGGACCTGGGGTTTTCGGAGCTTCGAGTCGCCGTGTACCTGTCGCTGTCCCAGGTGGCCGGACTGGTGACGCAGCCGGTGTTCGGACATGCTTCGGATACCTACGGGCGCAAAGCTGTGCTTCTGCCCGGCGTCGCGGCGGTCGCCCTGCTGTCATTCGGATTTGCCGGGGTCGAGGCGGGCGTGCTCCTGATGGCCCTGGTGGTTGCCAAGGGCGCATTCAGCTTCCCGCTGCACCACATGTTCATCGCGGCGGGGATGGACGTGGCCCGGGGCAATGTGCAGTCTACGGTTGTGTCGCTGATATACGGCGCCGGATTCCTGGGCACCTTCTCGCCGTGGCTGGCGGGGTACCTCGTGGACCGCTTTGGAATTCACAGCGCCTTCCTGTACGGCGGCGCCGTGTCGCTGCTGGCGGCCGCCATGCTCGTATTCCTGCGGCTGCCCAGGACTTCCCGCCAACTGGATCGGGCGTCCGGCTGAGGCTTTCTACGCCCCCGGCGGTAGCGGTACCATTGTGGGGTGCGCCAGCCTCCCTTGGGAGAGTTGGGCCGGACCGACTTGTGCCAACATGACCTCACCCCCTACAGGACACCAGACAGTCAAGGAAGCTGACCGTCGTCGCCTGCTGAGGGACACGCTCCGGGGTGTCTCGCGCTCGTTCTATCTCTCGATCAGGGTACTGCCATCGGGGTTACGGGAGCCTGTGGGGCTGGCGTATCTTCTGGCGCGGGCGGCGGATACCATCGCTGACACGTCCCTGCTCGCGCCCGACGACCGCCTGCGCCTCCTGCTGCTCTTCCGAGCGCAGGTCGAGGGCGACCCTTCTCCCGAGGCGCTCTCGGCGCTCGAGTCGGCCGTCCGCGGGTCAGGGGATGATCCCGCCGACGCGCAACTCACGCTGCTTGGCAGCCTGCCCCGGGCGTTCGCGCTGCTCGACTCGCTCCAGCCTGCCGATGCGGCACGGGTGCGCAGGGTGGTCGTGACGCTGACACGGGGCATGGAGATGGACCTGACCACGTTCCCACCAGAGGACTCGGGCGAGCTGGCGGCGCTTGATTCCCTGGAGGACCTGGACCGGTACACGTACCTGGTGGCGGGATGCGTAGGTGAGTTCTGGACGGACATTACGATGGCCCACACGCCCGCCCTGGGGAAGTGGGATCGAGCCCGTATGTCCGAGCTCGGCGTCCGGTTCGGTAAGGCCCTGCAGATGGTCAACGTGCTGCGGGACGTGCCCAGGGACCTGGGTATGGGTCGGTGCTACATTCCCGCTGAGTTGCTGACGCGGGCGGGTCTAACTCCCGGGGACTTGCAGGACAGGGCAAACTCGGATGCCGCACGTCCGGCATTGACCGCCGGCATCGAAGTCGCTCTGGGGCACGTGGAAGCTGCGGAGGCGTACCTGTTGGCTATCCCGAGGCGATGCTTGCGGCTGCGTCTCGCGGCGCTGTGGCCGTTGCTGCTGGCCGTGGGCACCCTGTCAGAGCTCGCTCGCAGCGAGGCGTGGCTCGACCCGGACAGGGTCACCAGGGTGCGCCGCAGCCGTGTATACGCGATGATGGCGTTGTCATTTCTGGCCGGGAGGTCCAACACGGCCCTCAGGGCATGGCTGAAGCGGGCGCGCAGGGGACTGGAGCAAGGGCTATGGACGTCGCAATAGTCGGGTTGCCGGGCAGCGGCAAGAGCACTGTCTTCAACGCGGTGACGCGCGGCGCGGCGCGGGTAGCCGGATACGGCGGACGGGCCGAGCCCAACGTCGGGGTTGCCAAGGTGCCGGACGCGAGGCTCGATGCACTAGCGCCGGTCTACCGGCCGAAGAGGGTCGTACCGTCGGAGGTGTCGTACATAGACCTGCCTCCGCCGCCGGACGGCTTCGGTAGGACTCGCGGCATATCTGGGGAATACCTCAACCGCGTGCAGGCGGTCGACGTCATGGTCATAGTAGCCCGCGCATTCGAGGACGAGTCCGTGGTCCACGTCGACGGCTCAGTCGACGCGTTCCGGGACGCCGAGACCATGCTCCTGGAGCTGACATTCGCCGACCTGGAGATGATCGACCGCAGGCTCGCCAGACTCTCCGAGGGGATGAAGGGGGCGAGGGCGGCTGAGCGAGACGCGATTCTGAAGGAACAGGGGCTCTTTGCGCGGCTGAAGGAACGGCTCGAAGCCGGCGAGGCCATGCGCAGCGCGAGCCTGAGTGGCGAAGAACAGAGAGCACTTGCAGGGTTTGGGCTACTGTCCGCCAAGCCCGTCATTGTCCTGGTGAACATTGGGGAGGAGCAGCTAGGCGAGTCGGCCGAAATCTACTCACGCGCGGCCAGCCAATTCCAGGGGCCGATGGTGGAGGCGGCTGTGCTGTGCGGGGGGCTGGAGATGGACCTTGCCCAGATGGAGCCAGATGAAGAGATGGAGATGCGTGAGGGCATGGGGATTGGGGAATCGGGCCTCGACCGCATGATTGCCCTGACCCACAAAGCCGCTGACGTGGTGACCTTCTTTACGGGCAACGACAACGAGGTGCATGCCTGGACTGCGCCGCGCGGCACGGAGGCAGCGGCCGCGGCGGGGCGCATCCACTCGGACTTCGAGCGCGGCTTCATCCGGGCCGAGGTGGTCTCCGTTTCCGACCTGCAGGAGTGTGGGAGCATCGCGGCGGCCCGCAGCCTCGGCCTCCTTCGCCAGGAGGGCAGGGCCTACGAGGTGCAGGAAGGCGACGTGCTGAACATCCTGTTCAGCGTTTGACGTGGGCCGATGTAGATGAGAGTTCCGGGGATTCCTTGCGGGCCGGCGCACTGCCGTGTGACTCTTGATAGGCGGGCACGCCTGGAGCAGCGAGGAGAGGCGCGGCTCCCGTTGAAGGAGCAGGCTTGAACGCCAACAGCGAGCGCGCAGTCATCCACGCGTCGCGAATATCCAAGCTATTCGGTGAGGTCACGGCGGTCGACGACGTGTCTTTCGAGGTGCGGCGTGGTGAGACGTATGGCCTGCTGGGGCCGAACGGCGCGGGCAAGACCACGACGATGCGCATGATCAGCGGGCTGTCGCCGCTGTCCGCCGGAGACCTGACGGTGGCGGGCATCGACGTCTCGCGCCAGGGCAGGGAGGTGCGCCACGTGCTGGGAGTGGTAACGCAGCAGGACGGCCTCGACACCGACCTCAGCCCCAGGGACAACCTGATCGTGTACGGCTTCATCGCGGGGCTCTCGCGAGCGGAGGCGGCGCACAGGGCGGACGCCGTCCTGATGTACTTCGATCTCACGGACAGGTCGGATGACGAGGTCGACAACCTCTCCGGCGGCATGAAGAGGCGCCTTGCGATAGCCAGGGCCTTCATGACCAAGCCCCAGGTCATAGTGCTCGACGAGCCCACGACCGGCCTGGACCCGCAGGGGCGCAACCGCGTGTGGCAGGAGCTGGAGACGATGAAGCAGGCGGGTGTGACGATACTGATGTCGACGCACTACATGGACGAGGCGTCGGCCCTGTGCGATCGGCTCGCCATCATGCACGACGGCAGGATCCTCGCCGAGGGAGCACCGGACGACCTCGTCAGCCGGTATGCCGGCCAGGAAGTGGCCCAGGTCCGGGTCTCGAACGGCGTGCGGGGAGACGTGGTGGACTGGATCGTGGGCTCGGGTCTGCATTACCGGGAGGCCGGCGCTGTGATCACGGTGGCGTCCCCAAATGGGGCCCGACCGGACTTGTCCGGACTCGAGGGAGTGCGGGTGTCCTACCGGCCCTCGAACCTGGAGGACGTGTTCCTGTCGGTGGCGGGCAGGGGGCTGGCGGACGAATGATCGGCGTAGTCCAAAGCACGTACATCGGGGGCATCAGGCCCCGCAGCATCGCCGGAATCTGGTTCCGTCACGCCCTGGTGTTGAGGCACACCTGGCTTCCCTCCATCACCTGGTACTTCGTGGAGCCCGTCGTGATACTGCTCGCGATAGGGGTGGGCATCGGGACGCTGGTGGAAGACATCGACGGCCTGCCCTATGCGCGCTTCGTTACGCCCGGCGTGATTGCCGGGTCAGCCATGTTCCACGCCATCTTCGAATGCTCGTGGGGGTCCTTCTTTCGCATACAGAAGGGTGTCTACGAAACGACCCTGACGGCTCCCGTGAGCACGCGTGAGCTCGCCATGGGGGACATATCCTGGGCCATGAGCAGGGCGATAATCACGGCCACGTGTATCGGAACTGTCGCGGCGGCGCTGGGGTGGATAGACTCCCTGTCGGGCGCGGGGGTCCTGATTGCCGCTGCGCTGGTGGGCATCCAGTTCGGTGCGCTGGGGCTGATATTCGCGGCGCTCGCCCCGAACATCCACATCCTGTCCCTGAGTTTCACGGTGGTGGCGTCGCCGCTCTACTTCTTCAGCGGGGCGTTCTTCCCGATCTCCGTGCTGCCTGACTGGCTGGAGCCGATAGCGTGGGCCACGCCGCTCACCCCATCAGTGCACCTGGCACGGGGATTCCTGACCGGCAGCCTGGACATGTCGCACCTGCTGTCGGCCCTCTACGTGGTGGGCATGAGCGCGGTGCTGATTCCCATCGCCTCGGCGCTGCTGCACCGGCGCCTGGTCAAGTAGCCCTGGCTGCGACTGAATGAAGGCCGGAGGCCGCTAGGCGAACTGGTAGTCGCGCAGGGATGCGATTAGCTGCAGCATCTCGGTGACGCGGCTGTCGGACGAGCCGTTGGTGCTTGCGCCGTTCCACCTGACCGGGCCCCCGGCGGAGGCATGTTCGACGAGCTCGGCGCGGGTGGCCTGGTCGACTTGCACGGGGCCCATCATGTCGAGGCACGCTTCCACCAGCTGCTCGGGGGTCAGCTCGCCGCGCTGCCTGATCCGTTCGACCATGGCGGCGACGCCGGGGCGGTCGGTGTCGCTCATCGTCTCGACGAGGAAGTTGGTGCGGCGCATGAGGGAGCCGCTGTTGATCCACTCGGGGCCGGTGTGCCACCCCTCGACGGACGGCGGGTTGAGGAACTCCTGCCCCATGTAGCCGGCCTGGCGCGAGAGGTTGCCGAAGCCGGGGCTGGGGAACTCCGAGCCGCCGGCCACCCTGAGAGTGCCTATCACGACCTCCGCGGGGCTCTTCATCTTGCTGAAGCGGGCTTCCTTGAAGAAGTCGGAGTTGAACAGGACCCGGAGGGTGTGCCGGATGTCGAGGTCCGACTCCGCCAGGGCCTCGACCAGTGTCTGGATCGCCTCCGGGTCGCGGGGCGGGGTGACGGACCATGCTGGCACCTGGGCCTCGTCGGCGACGAAGTAATTGTAGAGGTGCCGGGCAATGAAGCGGAGGGTTGCCGGCTGGCGGCAGATGATGTCGATCACCTCTTCCCCGTTCAGATTGCCCGTGTGTCCGAGGAAGGACTTGTCGCCGTTGTCGTGGTCGTCCGGGCGATACTCGAAGAACCAGTCGAAGCGCCCCATGGGGAAGCGCGGCAGCTTGGGCTCCATGGTCCAGCCGGTGAAGGCGCGGGAGCACTCGCGCACGTCGGTCTCGGTGTAGTTGCCGACGCCCATGGAGAAGAGCTCCAGCAGCTCGCGGCCCCAGTTCTCGTTGACCCGGTCGGCGTGGTTCTCGTTGTTGTCGAGCCAGTAGATCATCGCGGGGCTCTTGGCGATCTCGATGAGGATGTCCCGGAACGGGCCCAAACCCTTTTCGCGCAGCATGTCGATCATGTCCACGATCTCGTCCCAGTGGTCGACCTTCGATACGCCGGTGGCGAAGATGCAGTGCCAGAACAGCGCCATCTTCTCCTGGAGCGGCGCCTCGGTGTTCAGCAGCCGGTAGGTCCAGCTCGCATGGCCCATCCCGAAGAGGGTGCCGGGCTTCCACGTCCATGGGTGATACCTGTGGAGCTCGTAGATGTCCACCTCGGGCTGATCTTCGGGATGCAGCAGCTCTTCTACGGTCTGGCTGTAGCCGGCGGCCGTC
The DNA here is from genome assembly GCA_965116315.1 of Dehalococcoidia bacterium. Taxonomy (GTDB): domain Bacteria; phylum Chloroflexota; class Dehalococcoidia; order Lucifugimonadales; family CAJWER01. The sequence goes on along the minus strand of OZ220672.1, from coordinate 963,640 downwards.
CTGGTCTCGAGCTCGTCGAGGGACGCGCCGAACCCCGCGCGCCGCATCAGATGCGCCATTAGTGCAACGTCGGAACCGGCCATGACGAAGCCTCCTGGGACAGGTATTCCGGCATTCACTATAGCCACGCCTCTCGGCGCTGTCAAAGCGAGCGGCGGCCAGGTCTTTGCCAAAGAGGAGTAGAGAACTGAAAGCCGTCATAAGGGTGGCGTGTTGCGATTCGGCGAGGGGAGGGTGGGTTTCAAACCCACCCCTACGGCCGGCAGGGCCATTTGGTGAGGCGTAAGTGGAGGGCTTGTCATCGCGCGGAAGAGCCCTCATCCCTTCGACAGGCCCAGGCCAGGCCCGATCTTCCCGTGGGCGGGCATAACGCTGCTCAGGTCGAACGAATTGCAGTTGGGGTGTCGATCCTTGGCTAGGTGAGGGCGACTCGCCGAGTCGCCCCTACGGTAGGGTCGGCAGAGGTGGGGTGTTATGATGGGAATCGAGGACTGGGGATGGCTCTATTGGAGGGATGCCGTGAGGCTCATCATCGTTGGATCTGAGTATACGGGCAAGACGACGCTGGTGGAGAAGATCGTCGACTGGCGCGATGAGGTGATGGGGCCGCCGACGCCGAAGGGGATCGTGCGTTATCACGACCACTTCACCCTTCCGTGGGTGGGACACTGGGACGAGATCTCGGAGGACGACATGGCGAAGTTCATGTCCCTGGGCCCGGAGCTGAAGGAGATGTTCCAGCGCTATCAGTTCCACTACCACCTCATGCCGCAGCTGTACCGGGACTCCGACCACATCATGATCGGGTTTCACATCGAGGAGGCCGTCTACGCGCCGCTCTACTACGGCTATGGGAGGAAGGGCGAGTACGGCGACAGGGAATCGCTCGCCCGGCACATCGAGACCGACATAATCGAGGCAGCGCCCGACACGGTGCTGGTACTGATGAAGGCCACCCCGGAAGCGATCCGAGAGCGGATGCGAACGGCTCCCCACACCCGCACCGTGTTGAAGGACGAGGACGTCGAGCACGTACTCGAACGCATGGAGTACCACTACTCCCACTCCTTGCTGCGCTACAAGTTCACCCTCGACACTACCGGCGCCACCCCGGAGGAGACGCTGGGAGAGTTCATCGAGAACTACGTGCCTCACATGAGCGAGAGGGACGAGCTTCGAGTGCAGACACGCCTCAACCTCAAGTCCGGCGCACTAGGGGCCAGCTAGGCATGCGAACCGTCGCCGCGCTCCTGGTGCTGTCGTTGGCCCTGGCTGCCGTGGCATGCTCGAACGAGGAGACCGTTGCAGAGCCGGCGGCGGTCCGCGAAGAGATTCCCGAACAGGGCGAGCTGCTCTCCGCTGCTGAGTACGTAGCGCGAGGAGACAGCCGCCTCGAGGAGAGGGACTACTCAGCGGCTATCCGTGACTTCGCGGCTGCCCTTGCGTTCGATGAGAGCAATGCGGACGCCCTGCGGAAGCGCGCCGCAGCCTACGTGCACATCAGCCTATTCCACCCAGAGGACGACCGGCCGCAGCTATGCCGTCCCGGCCCCGCCTGCCAGTATGCCATCGAGGACTACGACAAGCTGGTTAAGCTGCTGCCTTCGGATGCCGAAGCCCACTACCGGCACGGGACGGCGCTGAGCAACGCCGGCAGGTTCCAGAACGCGCTTGGGGCTTTCGAGGAAGCGATAAGGCTCGACCCCAACAACGCAGAGGCCTACCTGAGGCGCGGCTACGCGTACATGAACCTGAGCGTGGACAAGTCATTCGGGGACTACACCTCCCTAACAGACCGGCCAGAAGATGCCATCGCGGACTTCGACGAGGCCATTCGCCTCCAGCCGGAGCAGGGCATCGTATACGCGTACCGCGGCAGGGCGTTAGTGGAGCTGGGCCAGCTCGACCGCGCCCTGGCAGACCTGTCGAAGGCCGTCGATCTTGCGCCTGGGGACCCGCTGGCCTACCTGGACAGGGGAAGGGCCCTCATGCTGTCAGGGAGGCTGGACGAGGCCGTAGCGGACTTCGACCGCGCCCTGGAACTCGACCCGAATGGCGTCGGCGCCCTGGTGGGGCGTGGTGAAGCTAGGACGAAACTGGGCCTCCTCGACGACGCGCTAGAGGACCTGGAGCTGGCGGTCAGCCTCGACCCCGAGAACGCCGAAGCTCACACGAAGCGCGGCAACGTGCACAGGGAGAGAGGCGACCTCGACCTGGCGGTAGGTGCGTACGACCGCGCCCTGTTCCTGGAGAGGGAGAGCGTGGAGGCGCTTATCGAGCGTGGCTCGGTGCTGTACGAGCTGGGCCAGCGGGAGAAGGCGATCCTTGACTTCAAGTTCGCCGAGGGACTGACCCGGCAAGACCCGATAACCACCCACACCCGGGCGATCACGCTGGACCCGTCGAACATCCCTGCGTATATTGCCCGGGGGCTCGCCCACCTGGAGCGGGGCGACGCGTCGAAGGCCATCAGCGACTTCAACACGGCGCTGACCGCCGAGCCGGACAACACCCGCGCCCTCGTCGCCAGGGGCGACGCCTGGGTCAAGCAGTTCAGGCCCGAGAATGCGCTGGAGGACTACGGTCGCGCCATAGAGATCGACGGCCGGCTCGGCGAAGCCTATCGGGGACGGGGGCTCGCCTACTACGAGCTTGGCAGGTCCGCCGCGGACAAGGGCGAGTTCGACGCTGCCATCGGCGATCTCTCGGACGCGATAGCCGACCTCGCAGTTTCGACCGATCTGATGCCCAGCGATGCCGAGTCTTACGCCATCGCATCACGGGCTCACAGGCGAAGGGCGGCGGCGCACATGGAGAACCAGGGCTACGAGGCCGCGCTTGCCGACTATACAGGGGCAATTGCGCTCGCGCCCAGCGATGCCGATTCGCACGCCGGGCGGGCTACGGCCGCCGCCTTCCTGGGGAGGGACGAGGAGGCGGATGTGGACGCGGCCAGGGCGGTGGAGCTTGGCTTCAACCGGTACCTGATGGCGGCGATGCTGGCGGAGGCCCGGCGAGACAGGGGCTGACTACCCCACGGCTGAGAGTTCCGTGCGGTATTTGTTGAAACAGGCCAAATCTAGAGGCTTCGCCATACTGGTGCCGTGCTCATTAGCGCAGGCGTGACAGTGCTTCTCTTCGAATTTCTCGTTCTTGTATCTGGCCCAGCTCCGATAGTGCGATTTGCAGTATGGACGTTCCGGATCGAAGGGGACTTCAGTAGCACAGCGCAGGCAGAATCCAGTCTCGGGTAGGGCAGTCCTTCGCCCTCCACCAGATGGCTTCGTTTCTCCTGCAGGCTGAGTGGAGCCATCGGTATCGTCAATTCGAATCACATTGAGCTTGACGTTCTCGCTCCTCCTCAGAATGCGGTCTGCATCCTCCTTGATATCCCGGTAGAGTTCAGGGTCGTCTTTGGCTGAAACAAGTATGCCCATCTCGTCATTGTGCACCTGGGAGAACTCGTACAGGTTCATGGAGGTGACGAGCGCGTGACTGTCGTTCATGTAGCACTTGGCATGTAGATGTTCTCGGAACATGGTCCTCACGAAGTTGTCGGTTAACCACTCCGTCTCTTCGGAGCGAAGTTCAGTCTTCCCGTATACGAAGTATATGTTCGTCTTCCAGCGTTGGACTTGATCTTCGAGCAGATCCTTAATCCTGGGGTTTAGCTTGAGGTAGGGGCTGATGAGCAGCAATCTTCCCCCTTCCGAGCCTTTGATGATCTCAACTAAGTGATGATTAATCGCATCGGTGTCCAAGAACTTCGCCATGTCTAACTCTGCCTCCACTTCGGAGCACTCTGTCGATTGCTGCTCAGATCGTGCGGTAAGCTGACGACTCAGGACACCGCTCAGGTGGTTACTGCGCCCCTGGAGGCTGAGGTGACCAGCCTGGCGTACTTGGCCATGACGCCGGTGGTGTGGTTGGGCTCGGGGGCGGTCCACTGCTCGCGGCGGCGGGCCAGCTCCTCGTCGGACAGCTCGACCGATAGCTCGCGCGTCTCTACGTCCATCTTGATGATGTCGCCGTCGCGGACGAGGGCAATCGGGCCGCCCACCTGTGCCTCGGGCGCTACGTGGCCGATCATCGGGCCGCGGGTGGCGCCGGAGAAGCGCCCGTCGGTCAGCAGGAGCACGCTGTCGCCGAGTCCCTGGCCCATAATCGCCCCGGTGACGGCCAGCATCTCCTGCATGCCCGGCCCGCCCTTGGGGCCCTCGTAGCGCAGCACCAGGACGTCGCCCTCCTTGATCTCGCCCCTGGCGACGGCGTCGAATGCCGCGCGCTCGCCGTCGTAGACCTTCGCCGGCCCCCTGTGCTCCAGGTGGGAAGTGCCCGCGACCTTCATCACCGCGCCCTCGGGCGCGAGGTTGCCCTTCAGGATTGCGAGGCCGCCGGTAGGCTTGCGCGGCGCAGAGGCCGGGTGTATGACCCGGCGGTCCGGCTTCGCGTCGAAGGCCTCCAGGTTCTCGGCCATGGTCTTGCCGGTTATGGTGGGCGCGTCGCCGTGGAGCAGGCCCGCTCCGAGAAGCTCCTTCATGACGACCGGCACGCCGCCGACCTTGTCCATGTCCGACATGACGAAGCGGCCCCCGGGCCGCAGGTCGGTGATGTAGGGAGTCGTGCGGCTGAGCCTGTCGAAGTCGTCGATCTCCAGGTCCACGTCGGCCTCGTGTGCTATGGCCAGCAGGTGAAGGACGGCGTTGGTCGAGCCGCCCATAGCGAGCACTACCCTGATTGCATTCTCGAACGCCTCGCGGGTCAGGATGTCTCGCGCCTTGATGTCGTGCTCCAGCAGGTAGTAGAGGACCTCGCCCGCCCTGGCCGCCAGGTCTTCGTTCCTGGGGTCGACTGCGGGGATCGACGAGGCGCCGGGTAGCGACATGCCGAGCGCCTCGATGGCCGACGCCATCGTGTTCGCGGTGAACATGCCCGCGCACGCCCCCTCGCCGGGGCACGCCACGCGCTCCATGCCAAGGAGGTCCTCGAGGCTCATCTTGCCCTGGGACCAGGAGCCGACGGCCTCGTACATGTCCTGGATGTTCACGTCCTCGCCCTTGTAGTGCCCGGGCAGGATCGCGCCGCCATAGAAGAACATGGAGGGCAGGTCGAGGCGGGCCATGGCCATCATCGCGCCAGGCATATTCTTGTCGCACGCCGCGACGACGATCAGCCCGTCCATGCTCTCGCCGAAGGCCACGGTCTCGATGGAGTCGGCGATGACCTCGCGGCTCACGAGGGACGCCTTCATGCCCTCGGTGCCCATGGAGATGCCGTCGCTGATCGTGATGGTGCCGAACATGAAGGGCACGCTGTTGGCGGCCCAGACGCCCTCCTTGACCTTCTTTGCCAGCCGGTCGAGGTGGACGTTGCAGGGGGTGACGTCGCTGGCGAGGTTGCCTATCGCCACGAAGGGCTTGTCCATGTCCTCGTCGCCCAGGCCGACGGCCCGGAGCATGGAGCGGGCGGGGGCCCGGTCCGGCCCCTCGCTTACGGCGCGGCTGTGCCGCTTGAGGTCGACCTTCGTGTCAGCAACCATTTCTACTCTCCGTTCAGTGAGTGGATATTGATGAGAAGAATGTACTGGCTCCGATTTGCTCGCGGCCCAGGGTGCGAGGGCGACTCGGCGAGTCGCCCCTACATATGTGAGACGGGCATCCCATCTCAAGAGCCTGGGCAGGGCATTTTATCGGTCTATTCGTCGCGGGTGATGCGGCTCTTGACCATCGCCTGTTTCACGCCTACGGCGAAGTCTTGCAGGTCGTCCGTGGTGGGAGTCTCGTCGTTTGCGAGCCGCTTCTTGAACTCCTCGAAGAGCCAGTTCTCCCTGCGTCCATGGGGGAACTCGAAGAAGCTCCTGTCGAAGTGCGGCAACTCGCCCGGTCCGAAGTAGCCCTTGTCCTGCAGGGTGTAGCCCTCCAGCTCGTCCGTGCCCTTGCCTAGCACTTCGCCTGTCTCCACGTAGTGGGACATGACGGCGGGCATGCCGTACTTCTGGATCGGGCACACCTTCATGCATACCGCGCAGCCTTCGTACTTTGCCATGACAGGCCGGCAGCGGTCGTAGATCAGCTTATTCTTCTCCGCGCCGCGCCACCAGACCCGCTCCCGCACGAGGGCCCGGCCAGGGCAGCGGTTAACGCACACCTGGCACTTCTGGCAGAAGCCGTGTATGCCGTAGTCGACGGGCTCGTCGTAGGTCACGGGGGCGTCCGTTGTGATCATCATCAGCCGTGCCCTGGAGCCGAAGTGGGGCGACAGCAGCTGCCCATTCGCCCCCAGCTGGCCCAGACCAGCGGCCACGAACATGGGGATGACCGCAGCGCTCGGGTCGCGGGGGCTGTGGATCTGCGCGTGGTAGCCTCGGCCGCGGACCATCTCGGCCAGAGTATCGGCTTTCTCGCTCTCGATCTCGTAGGTGCCGTAGTGCGCGTACTCGGCCTCGAGGCTCGGCAAGCTCTGGGTCTGGTCGTAGTCCTGTTCGAGAGCCAAGCAGATGGCGTGGGGATACTTCACCCAGCGCCGCTTGCTCTCGTAGACGTAGCGGCGGTCGAACCTGGTGAAGCCGACCTCGCCGAAGCCGAGCTCACGGGCCGCGAGCCGTATGTCGTCAGTGAGGTCCTCGCCGTCCTCGGTGGCGCCCGTCGGCTCCACGTCCCCCGATACGAGGGCGGTCTCGATGAACGGCTTCATCCGCTCGTCGTGGCCCTTGATGTACTCGGCCACGTCGTCCTCGTAGACGGTCCAGACCCAGTCCCGGTCGGCCCCCTTCTCGACGTTCTGGCTCTCCAGGGGCTCGATGCGGCTGTAGAATGACACGTCCACCTGCCGGAGCGGTATTCCGGGGACGGTGGCCAGGTCCTCCGCTACGGGGATCTCTACGTCGGGGTCCCCCCTCACCCGTCCGGGTCGCTTGATGCTGTGGCTGACCTGCTTGGACATGCTACCTCCGGGTGCGCACGCTGCGTTCAGTCTACGGCCGCCGCGAGTGTACGACCTCGGGGCTGGGGGGTCAACACGGAATTACCCGTCTCGCCTCCGATTTCTTCGCGCCAGGGACGCCTGCCAGAGGAGGAGTGTCAGCCCGCCAATCACAAGGACGCTGATGTAGGTGATCGTCCGGTCCACCAGGGTGACCGACAGTGCGTCGCTCCGCTCGAGTCCGAGTACGAGCAGGGCAGTTACCCCGGGCTCGACCGCGCCCACGCCTCCTGGAGTGGGCACGGTGCTGAGTATCGCGTGGGCCAGGGCCACGATGAGCACAAGGGGCCAGCCCATCGACAGGTCCAGGGCCTCGACGACAAGGTACAGCCGGACCGCCTCCAACATCCAACCACCCAGCCCAAGGGCCATCACGCTGGGGAGGCGTCTCAGGCTTCCCAGGGCGACTTGATGGAAGGCGCGGTACCACTGTCGGAGGCTCGAAGGGAGGCGCGCCGACAATCTCAGGCCGACCGCCTTCATCGCCAGGAGCAGCGCCATCAGAACGCCGGCGAGCAGGACTGCGGCCAGCAGCACCCGCACGACCACGCTCGCGTCGCCAGAAGCCGAGAATCCAGCGACGCCGACCATGACCAGCGCCAGGACTGCGAACACGTCGGTGGCCCGTTCGGCCAGGATGGTGCCGAGGCTAGGGGCCATGCCGACCTTCGCCTCGCGAGAGAGGGCGTAGGCTCGGTACGGGTCGCCCATTCGCAGCACGGCTATGGAGTTCACGAACCAGCCTATGACTATCAGCTGGGCGAACCGCAGCGTCGAGGGCAGGGCGGCTCCCTCTTGGGAGTCCATGCCCGCGTTCTGTACCAGGATGCGCCATCTCATGCCACGCAGGAGGAAGCTCAGGTAGTAAGCGGCGAGTCCGGCCGCGTACAGGGCCGGGTTCATCCCGCGTATGTTCGACCAGGTCTTGGCCCAGTCGAAGTCGAACCGGGTGGCGAGGAAGAGGATGAAGAGTGCAGCAATCGCGAGTGAAGTCAGAGTAGGGACGGAGAGAAGGCGCCGCCGGAGCGTAGTCCCCAGGCCCTCCTGGGTCGCGTCGTCCTGTGCGGGGATGTGGGCAGTCACAGCGGCCGCTTCGCCGGGATGCCCGGGCGCCTTGGAAACCTGTCCGGGGTCGGGCGGACCTTGTCGATGACGACGAGACTGCGGGCCACCGGGCTGCCAAGGGGGGTGACCGCATCGACGCGGGCGCTGCCTCCGCCCAGGAGGTCGATGCCGTTCGCGGCCCGGTCCAGCTCTGCGCTTACGTCCTCGCCCTTCTGGGCAACGACGACCCCTCCAACCCGGCAGAATGGGAGGGTCAGCTCGACCAGCACTTCCAGCGGGGCCACGGCGCGCGAGACCACCACGTCGAATTCTTCCCTGAGGTCGTGACGGCGGCCCGCGTCCTCCGCACGGGCCTGGACTACTCCCGCGTCCTCCAGTCCGAGGGTGCAGACCAGCTCTTGCAGGAACGCAGCCTTCTTCCCGTTGGCCTCCAGGAGCGCGAGTGACGCGGACGGAAACGCGATCTTCAGCGGCACGCCGGGCAGGCCCGCTCCGCTGCCGACGTCGATGAGGCTCGTTTCGGGACCCAGCGCATCGCGGGGAAGGCACGCGGCGATGCTCAGGGAGTCGACGAAGTGCCGTGTCTGGATCTCGTCGGGATCGGTGACCCGCGTCAGGCCAGCCCTGGCATTCCAGGCGAGCATCTGACGGAGGTGCGACTCGAACCGGCCGACCTGGATGCTGTCCAACTCTATGCCTAGCTGGGCAGCGCTGGCGGTCAGCAGGGCCATGCGCCCGGAAGGCGCGGTCCCAGGGGCAGTCCTTGGAGACGCGCGAGTCTCGCTATCGATGCTGGAATGAGATACCATCGGACCGCCGGGGCGAAGTGGTGCGTTGTTCAGCTTGATTCGTATGACGCATGCGGGACAACCAGTATACATGCTATCGCACGCTCCAACCTGAGCCGCGAGCGGCGGTGATCTGCTTGGGAGGCAGTCTCGTGGAGTATGTGAACTTCGGAAGCGCGGGCGTCAAAGTATCGCCAATTGCACTGGGCCTTGGGTTCAGGGGACAGAATTCCAGGAGCGAGGGGCAGCGGCTCATCGAGCACGCCATCGACTCGGGAATCAACCTGATCGACTGCGCCAACATATACGGCCTGGGCGACGACCGGCGGGTGCGCGGGACTTCCGAGCAGGTGCTGGCGCGTGTCCTGAAGAGGAAGCGCGACGACGTGGTCATCACGTCGAAGGTGCACAGCCCGGTTGCCGAGGGCCCCAACGACAAGGGAAGCTCCAGGTACCACATCCTGCGTGAGATCGAGAATTCGCTTCGCAGGCTGGAGACGGACCGGATCGACGTGTACCTGCTCCACGGCTGGGACGACGAGACGCCCATCGAGGAGACCGCGAGGGCGCTGGACGACGTGGTGTCGTCGGGCAAGGTGCGCTACGTCGGCGCGTGCAACTTCGCCGCGTGGCAGGTCTGCAAGATGCTGTGGGTGCAGGACGGCATCGGCGCCGACCCGCTGATAACGCTCCAGAACCAGTACAGCCTGCTCGTTCGCGGGCCTGAGACGGAGCTGTTCGGGATCATCCGCGACCAGGGCCTCGGCGCTATGGCCTTCAGCCCCCTGGCGGTCGGGCTGCTGAGCGGCGCGTACGGCACGGACGGCTCCGCACCGGAAGGCTCGCTGTGGAGCAGGGAAGACCGCGCGCAGAGTCTCCAGGACGCGCTGACCCCCCAGACGATAGCCGTCATGGAGGCCGTGCGGGACATCGCGGCCGAGCGGGGGAAGACGATGGCGCAGGTGGCGGTCAACTGGGTGCTGTCGCATCCTGAGATCACCGTGGCGATCTCCGGCAGTGACACCATCGAGCATCTGGACGACAATCTGGGCGCATTGGGATGGGAGCTGGATTCCGAGGAGCTCGAACGGCTGGAGGCGGTCTCGAGCGCAGTGGGCAATGCAGGTGTGTTTTGATTCACTATGGCCTGGTGCAGGCCGCACGCGATAATGAGGAGCGGCGTCGTCTCCTGGCAAGCTCGGGGCGGACCCCGCCCCAGGTCCCTCGTCGGTGACTCCTCGGGACGACATGGTGGGAGGCCGGGCGCTGTTTTCATAGTGATGACGGCCTGTTTGAGTAATGACGGCCTGTTTGAACACTTACCTCCCGGGGTTCGTTGCCCTTGAATTTCGATTGTGATAAAATGCACAAGCGACCGGCGAGGGCCCATTTCGGGTAGGCGAGATGGGCACCGTACTGAGGTTACTGGGCATAGGATGGTTCGTGGCCCTCTGCTTGCTGGGGGGCGTGTTTGGCGGCCTCTGGCTGGACGATAGGCTGGAGACCAGTCCCCTGATGGCGATGGTCGGACTCGGAGGAGGCCTGGTGACAGCGGGAATAGGGACTTACAGGATGTTGATGGCCGTCGTAACCCGTCAGGGTGTGGACCAGAGCGAGGAATAGTGGGCCGTCTGCTAGCCAACCCGAAGGTACTGACCGGCCTGGTCGCGTTGGCCATCCTGTTTCTAGTCGGACTCGTCGGAGGGGCGCTGGGCAACGAGTTCGGCGGCGGGTTCCTCGGCTCCCCCCTCACGATCATCGAGCTCAAGGCGGAGCCACTGACCGCCAAGCCGATCATCGGCAGCTTCTCGATCACCAACACCATGCTCACGGCATGGATCGCGATTGTCCTCCTTGCGCTGGTGTCTTACTTCGGGACCCGCAGGATGTCCGAGGTCCCAGGGCGGCTCCAGGGTCTGCTGGAGACGGTGATCGAGGCGTTCCTGGGCATCGCCGAGAGCGTTGCCGGCCCGGAGAAGGCCCGGCGCTTCTTCCCCCTCTTCATGACGATCTTCCTGTTCGTGCTGACGTCGAACTGGCTGGGAATCCTGCCCGGCTTCGGCACGATCGGCCGCTTCGAACCCGCCAAGGACTTCATCCACCACAAGGAGGACGCGGCGGAGGCGGCAGGGAAGGAGCTCGACCTCTCGACCCTGAAGGTCCACGTGTTCGAGGACGGGGGGCCCATCGCGTACCTTCCGTTCGGCTCGGTGGACAACGAGATCACGGCCGAGCAGTACGAACACAAGGAAGGCGTTGGGGAAGGGCAGCGCGCGGGCGTGATCATCCCGTTCCTGCGGAGCGCCAATACGGACATCAACACGCCGCTGGCCCTGGCGATCATCGCAATGGTGATGGTCCACTACTGGGGTCTCAGCGCGCTGGGACTGGGCCACGTGGGCAAGTTCCTCAACTTCAAGGAGGGGCCGATCGGGCTGTTCGTCGGCCTGCTGGAGGGCATCAGCGAGCTCTCCAGGGTGATCAGCTTCACCTTCCGCCTCTTCGGCAACATCTTTGCCGGCGAGGTGCTGCTCATCGCGATGGCGTTCCTGATACCCCTCGTCGGCCTCATACCGTTCCTGGGGCTGGAGCTGTTCGTCGGTTTCATACAGGCTTTCATCTTCGCCATGCTGACGCTCGTGTTCGCTTCGACCGCGACGATCAGCCACGGCGGGGACCACCACTAGAGACCGGAAAGCACAGAGAGTACGAAAGAAGGAGTAGGTAACGATGGATGGTATCGAAGGCAACATTCAGGACATAGCGGCAGGGCTGGCAATTGGCCTCGGGTCCTTTGGGCCCGCACTGGGCATCGGCATGCTTGCGGCCAAGGCGATGGAGTCGCTGGGACGCAATCCGGAGGCGGCGGGCCCGATCCAGACGAACATGATCCTGGCCATCGCGTTCACGGAGGCCATCGCGATCTATGCGCTGGTCGTCGCGGTCATCATCAAGTTCGTCTAGCACGCCGACCCGAAGACACATCCGACCGCCCGCCGCGCATTGCGCGGCGGGGCGGTAGTCAGGACTTGACGTGATATGGGTGCTTTAGGGATAACGATACCGGGAATTGTCACGCAGCTTGCCAGCTTCCTCGTGCTGTTCGGCATTCTGTACGCACTGCTGTACAGGCCGATCCTCAGGATGCTCGACCAGCGCTCTGCCAAGATAAGGGAGGGCCTGGAGTCCGCCGAGAAGGCACGCGAGGAAGCGGCCGCGTCCCGCGAGGACATGCAGCGGCAGCTCGACGAGGCCCGGACCGAGGGGCAGGCGATGATTGCGCAGGCCCGCGAAGTGGCGGACCGGTTCAGGGAAGAGGAGCTGGCCAAGGCCAGGACCGAGATCGCGGCGGAGCGCGCCCGCGCCGAGGCCGACATCAAGCGGGAGCGGGACGCCGCGGTCCAGGAGCTGCGACAGGAGTTCGCGGGCCTGGCGATCAGCGCCGCCGAGCGCGTTGCCAAGCGGTCGCTGGACGAGTCCGCTCACAAGGACCTGATCGAGGACTTCCTGGAGAGCGCTCCAAGCTCCGGAAACGGCAGAGGTTGATCTGGCGGGTGTCCCAGGTCAGAGAGAGGGCGGGTTTCAAACCCGCCCCTACGGCGGGGTAGTCCATGGCGAGAACAGCTTCAGCTAGAAGGTACGCCCAGGCAGTCTTCCAGATTGCCCTGGAGCGCGACGCCCTCGACGCGTGGACGGAGGACCTCAGGGTGCTCGCCACGGGCCTGGAGAACCGCGAGTTCGCCGAGCTGCTCGACGCACCGCAGGTGCCGGTGGGCACGAAGGTCGACATGATCGCGGACGTGCTCGGCGACTCGGTGGACGACCTGGCGCGAAATCTGCTCGCCGTGCTGGCGGGGCGGTCGCTGGCCCACCTGCTGCCCGGCATCGCAGACGAGTTCGGCAGCCTGGTGGACGAGCATAACGGGATAGCGCGCGGCGAGGTCGTGTCGGCAGTCGCTCTCTCGGAGGGCCAGGCCGAGAAGGTGAACGAAGTCCTTTCGAACATAGTAGGCAAGCCCCTCCGGCTCACCGTATCCGTCGATCCGACGATAGTCGGCGGCGTGGTTGCCCGCGTGGGAGACAGGGTGATCGACGGCAGCGTCCGAACGACGCTCCGGGAGATGCGCAAGGAGCTGGTCGAGCAGATATAGCAGCTATCTCCCAAGAGGTGCTTCGACAAGCTCAGCACGAATGGGACTATAGATAGTCGAGGAGTAGCAATGGCAGTCAGAGGACAGGACATAGCCTCCGTCATCAAGCGCCAGATCGAGGAGTTCGGTCAGGAGCTGACGATGGTGGATGTCGGCACGGTGGTAGAGGTCGGGGACGGCATAGCCAGGGTCCACGGCCTGTCCGGGGTCGGCGCGAACGAGCTGCTCGAGTTCGAGGGCGGCATCACCGGCATGGCGCTGAACCTCGAGGAGGACGGCGTTGGAGCCGTGCTCCTCGGTGAGGCGGAGGCCGTGAAGGAGGGCTCCGAGGTCCGCGGCACGGGCCGGGTGATGGAGGTCCCCGTCGGGGACGCCATGCTCGGCAGGGTCGTCGACGCGCTCGGTGCGCCCATCGACGCCAAGGGCGCAATAGCCGCCGACGGAAACGCGGCGGTGGAGGTCATCGCCCCGGGCGTTGCAGCCCGGCAGGAGGTGAACGTGCCGGTGCAGACCGGCGTGAAGGCCATCGACTCGATGGTGCCGATCGGCAGGGGACAGCGCGAGCTCATCATCGGCGACCGCGCGACCGGCAAGACGGCCATCTGCCTCGACGCGATCATCAACCAGAAGGGCGGCGACCTGCTCTGCATCTACGTAGCCGTGGGGCAGAAGGCGGGCAAGGTGGCCCAGACGGTGGCGCTGCTCGACAGGTACGGCGCAATGGACCACACGGTCGTCGTGGCCGCGAATGCATCGGACACGGCGCCCATGCAGTACCTGGCGCCGTACACGGGCTGCGCCATCGGCGAATACTTCATGCGCCAGGGCAAGGACGCGCTGATCATCTACGACGATCTCTCGAAGCATGCCTGGGCCTACAGGCAGATGTCGCTTCTGCTGAGGAGGCCTCCAGGACGCGAGGCCTACCCGGGCGACGTCTTCTACCTCCACAGCCGGCTGCTTGAGAGGGCCGCAAGGCTCTCCGAGGATCTGGGCGGCGGGTCGCTTACGGCCCTGCCGATTATCGAGACTCTCGCGGGAGACGTGTCGGCCTACATCCCGACGAACGTGATCTCGATCACCGACGGGCAGATCTACCTGGAGCCTGAGCTGTTCAACTCGGGCGTGCGGCCTGCCGTGAACGCCGGGCTGTCGGTTTCGCGCGTGGGCGGCACGGCCCAGACCAAGGCCATGAAGTCCGTCGCGGGAAGCCTGAGGCTGGACCTCGCCCAGTACGGGGAGCTGGCCGCATTCGCCCAGTTCGGCACCGCCGACCTGGACACTGCGACGAGGGCCCAGCTGGAGCGCGGGCAGCGCGCCGTGGAGATCCTAAAGCAGAACGAGAGCAGGCCGCTGAACCTGCCGCAGGAGATAACCATCCTGTTCTCGCTGGCCAAGGGCCACCTGGACGACGTGGAGATCGACAAGGTGGGCGCTTTCGAAGAGGCCCTCCATAGCTTCATGGAGGCGAGCCATCCGGAGATCATCGCCCAGATAGAGGAAGACAAGGACATATCGGACGAGACCGAGGCCAGCCTGACCTCTGCCATCGAGGAGTTCAAGGCGAGCGTTCCCTACTAGCCAGGACAGATGCCCAGCGTAAGAGACATACGGCGGCGCATACGCAGCGTCGAGAACACGGCCAAGATCACCAAGGCGATGTCGATGATCGCGGCGTCCAAGATGCGGCGCGCCCAGGAGATGGCCCTGCGAGGCAGGCCATACTCCGAGAGGATGCGTAGCCTGCTCGCCGACCTGGCGGCCCAGCCGCACGACGAAGACATGCTGCATCCTCTGCTCCAGCGCAGGAACCCCGGGAAGACGTCAGTGGTGCTCATCACGCCGGACCGCGGGCTTACCGGCGGGCTGCACAGCAAGATCAACCGCGCGGCCGCCCAGTTCATGCTCGAGCAGTCCGGGTCATCGCGTGTCGTCGCGGTGGGACGGAAGGGCCGGGACTTCATGGTCCGCTCCGGCCAGGACGTGCAGGCGGAGTTCTCGGACCTGGGCGACCGGCCTACGCTGCTGGACATCACGCCCATTACCAGGATCGTCATCGACGACTACACCGAGGGCCGCACGGACGCCGTCCACGTCGTGTACGCGGACTTCCGGAGCACGACACTGCAGGTGCCGGTCATCGAACCTCTGCTGCCGGTCACAGCGGCAGAGCTGCCCGCGGAACAGGCCGTCGGGTACATCTACGAGCCAAACGCGCAGGAGGTGCTCTCGGAGCTGCTTCCCAGGTTCGTGGAGATGCAGCTCTACCACGCGGTTCTGGAGGCGATAGCGAGCGAGCAGTCGGCCAGGATGGTCGCAATGAGAAGCGCGACGGACAATGCCAACGACATGATCGTGGACCTCACGCTGGAGATGAACAAGGCCCGCCAGGAGAACATCACGACCGAGCTCCTGGACATAGTGGGCGGGGCCGCCGCCGTGGGGGCGTAGTCGCCCGGGACAGCCCCGAATAGAACAGGAACCATCGAGGAGACAGGATGGCCAACGGAAAGATAACCCAGGTGATCGGCACAGTAGTCGACGTGGAATTTCCCTCCGAGTCCATGCCGGGCATTTTCAACGCACTGGAGACGGAGATCGAAGGCGAGAAGCTCGTGCTCGAGGTCGAGCAGCACGTAGGGAACAACTGGGTGAGGTGCCTGGCGCTCGGCCCGACCGACGGGCTGAAGCGGGGCGCCGAGGCCGTGGACACCGGCCAGCCGATATCGGTGCCAGTCGGCGACCCGACCCTGGGGCGGCTCTTCAATGCCCTCGGCGACACCATCGACAACCTCGAAGAGGTGGAGTCGGACGAGAAGTGGCCCATCCACAGGCAGCCTCCCAGCTTCGACCAGCAGGCGACTGACGTCGAGATGCTGGAGATGGGCATCAAGGTGATGGACCTCATCGCGCCCTTCACCAAGGGCGGGAAGGTCGGCGCGTACGGAGGCGCAGGGACCGGCAAGACGATCATCATACAGGAGTTGATCCGCAACATCGGCACGGAGCACGAGGGCGTGTCTGTCTTCGCCGGCGTCGGCGAGCGCTCGCGCGAGGGCAACGACCTTTGGCACGAGATGCAGGAGTCGGGCGTGCTGGGCAGCACGGTACTGGTGTTCGGCCAGATGAACGAGCCGCCGGGCATCCGCGCCCGCGTGGGCATGACGGGCGTCACCATGGCGGAGTACTTCAAGGAGACCCGACAGCAGGACGTCCTGCTCTTCGTCGACAACATATACAGGTACATCCTCGCGGGCATGGAGGTCTCAGCGCTGCTGGGCCGCATGCCCTCGGCCGTGGGCTACCAGCCGACCCTTTCGACGGAGATGGGCGACCTGGAGGAGCGGATCACGTCAGCCGGCGCGGGGTCGATCACGTCCTTCCAGGCCATCTACGTGCCCGCCGACGACTACACGGACCCGGGCATCGTGACGACGTTCGGCCACCTGGACGCAAACGTGTCGCTCGACAGGTCCCTGGTCGAGCAGGCGCTATTCCCGGCGGTGGACCCGCTGGCGTCGTCGTCACGGATCCTCGAACCGTCGATCGTCGGACAGGACCACTACGACGCGGCTCGCGGCGTGCAGCAGGTGCTGCAGCGCTACAGGGACCTGCAGGACATCATCGCCATCCTGGGGGTCGAGGAGCTGTCCGACGAGGACCGCCAGACGGTCGCCAGGGCGCGGAAGATCCAGCGCTTCCTTAGCCAGCCAATGTTCGTGGCGGAGCAGTTCACCGCACAAGAGGGCCGGTACGTTCCAGTGAAGGACACGGTCCGGGGGTTTCAGGAGATCCTCGACGGCAAGCACGACGACCTGCCAGAGCAGGCCTTCTACATGGTCGGCCCCATCGAGGAAGCGGTCGAGAAGGCCGCACGGATTGCCGCGGAGGTCTAGCGGTGGCCAAGCTGCAGCTGGACATAGTGACTGCCGAGCGGCTCGTGACCTCCGAGGAGGTCGACGTGCTGGTGGCTCCCGGCCTGGAGGGCGAGATGGCCATCCTGCCGCACCACGCGCCGCTGCTCACGGTGCTGAAGCCCGGCGAGATTCGCATACTCAACGACGGCGAGGAGAGCGACATCGCCGTCAGCGGCGGCTTCATGGAAGTGATGCCGGACAAGGTGACGATCCTCGCGGACACGGCAGAGCGCGCCGACGAGATCGACGAGACCAGGGCTGAGGCCGCCCTGAAGAAGGCCCAGGAGCGCCTCGATACCGCCCAGGCCGACATGGACCTGGAGCGCGCCGTGGCGTCCCTGCGCAGGTCCCAGGCCCGCCTGAAGGTCGCGCGGCGCAGGCGCAGGGGAACGTCGCGCGAAGGCGCTCCGCCCACTACCTGATTCGCTGAAGAGGCGCTGCTTGTGGCTGCTACAATAAAGCCAGGAAATGACAGACGAGCAGCGACAGTCTCAGGGTAGCTCCGATGATCAGGTAGAGGGCCCGCCGGTGGAGCTAGGGGCGTATGTCGCCGGCCTGGTGAACGCGGTCGACAAGGGGATGGCGGACGAGGTAGCGCCCTACGACCTATCCACCCTGGAGTTCATCCTCCTGAGATTCTGCATGGAAAGAGTGGAGTGCACCGCCACGCAGATGGGTGAAGTAGTGCCTTCCGACGCCCCCCGTATAAGCCGCATGGTGAGCAGGCTGGTCGATATGGGCCTGCTGAGCAGGCGCCGCCTTCGAAGTGACAGGCGCATGGTCATGCTGCGGCTGACCGAACAGGGAAGGGAGCTAACATCCCTGCTCCTCCGGCGCGTGCGCGCCTACGAGGCCATGCTCACCGAGAACATTAGCGAGGAGGAGGTGGATGCTTTCGCCTCTATCGCCTCCAAGATAATCGCCAACCATGCTGCCCTGAAGCAGACCCAGTAGGGCATAGTGCCGGCGGAGGGCAGGATTCGATGGACAGGAATCCGGCTTTCGCCGGCATGACGGTGTGGCGTCGGGCGGCTATTCTCATAGGAATCACTATGGCCCTGCGAAGGCCACATGAGTGGATGAAATGGCGTCGTCTTTTGGCATGGTCGAGGCCGACCCCACCCCAGGTCCTTCGTCGAAGACTCCTCAGGACGACACTGTGTGGTGGGCGGGCGCCACTTTCATAGTAATGACGGATGGTGGCGGCACGAGGCTAATTTCAGAGGAGTGACGTTGGCGGTTCGTCCGGGGATTACGGCTTGCGGGCTATAGCCTCGCCATATGCTATGGCCCCGAAGGCTCCTGGGTGGCTCTTCCACCGGTCAAGGGCGTCGCGGTATCTGTCGAAGTGCACTTGGGTTGCCACGCCGTATGCCTGAGCCGCCCTCACGGTATCGGGCGAGAGGAACCAACTGTCGATGACGGCGTAAAGGTTAGCGATGTCTTCGGTTGTGCTGTAGCTTTTGAAGGATGCAGTCGCCCGGATGTCGGTGAACCCGGCCTCGACGAGGTGTCGCTTCACGTCCTTCCCGAAATCTGGATGGCCGTCGTCGGCTGCGATAAGCTCCGAGAAGATGACCCATCCAATGTCAAGAACCTCGAAGCTGGGCGTCTGGAACGAGTATCGGAAGTTTGCTTCACGGCAAGAGATGATGCCTCCGGGCTTCAAGACCCGCTTCACCTCGGTCATGGCCGCTCGGGTGTCCGGAACGTGCGTGAGAATGGAGTGGCCGTGGACCACGTCGAAGAAGCCGTCCTCAAAAGGAAGATCGGTCACGTCGCCGACATGGAATGTCGCGTTGTCGTGTCCTCCTACCTCGGCGATGGATCTCGCTATGTCGATCTGCGACGCCTCCATGTCGATGCCGTGCAGCTCGCCGGGTTTAACAGCCTTGGCTAGACCGACCGATATGGTGCCGGGCCCGCAGCCGAAGTCGAGAACGCGAAGGCCTGGCTCCAGATACGGGAGCAGATGTGCGGCGTGGCTATCCACAGTGTGCCGCTTGAGTAGCTGAACGATGGTCTCACTAAAGCCCATCGTGTAGTCGGGTGTTGCCGATTCCGGTCCGGTCATGTCACGCGCCCCTTCCCGTGTCAGCCGCAAGTCATCGGTGGCGTTCAATTCTACCATCAAGGCCGGATTGGGAGCCCCCTTTAGCTTCATTCCGGGGCGCAACCGCTACGATAATCTTCATCGCTAACCAATGTGAGGACACGTCTACGCAGCTGACCCTATGCTCGGGCGCAACGCTCGATTTCGCCGTCCAGTCCGCCGTTGCTATAATGGGCCGCACCCACATGCTCCCCAACACCCGAAGATCCGGCCCCCTGGAGGGCCTCAACCCCAAGCAGCGAGAGGCCGTTGAGACTGTAGACGGCCCTCTGCTGATCGTCGCCGGACCCGGCAGCGGCAAGACCCGGGTCATCACCCACCGGATCGCGCACCTCGTCCAGAACGGCGACGTCCCGCCGTACCGCATCGGCGCGGTGACATTCACCAACAGGGCCGCGCGTGAGATGCGGGACCGCCTGTTCGGACGGAGCGCGGACGACCCCGCTGCACCGCTCCTGGGCTGGGGCCTGCGCGCCCGGGGACTCACCGTCAGCACGTTCCACGCGTTCTGCGCACTGTTGCTGCGGCAGGAAGCCGATGCCCTCAAGCTGCGGCGCGACTTCGTGATCTACGACGACGCCGACCAGATGGCTGTCGTCAAGACGGCGATGGAAGAGGTGAACGTCAACCCGAAGAGTCACAACCCCAGGTCCGTCCTGGGGACCATATCCGACGCCAAGAGCCGGCTCGTCAGCGTGGAGGCGTTCGGGACGGGAAAGGGCAGCTACTGGGATGAGGTAGTCCACCGCACCTACGAGCGGTACGAGCAGATCCTGCATGCCAACTCGGCGCTGGACTTCGACGATCTGCTGGTGAAGGCGCATACGCTGCTCGGGGACGTGCCGGAGGTCGCACGCGGCTACCAGGAGCGCTACGTCCACTTCATGGTCGACGAGTTCCAGGACACCAACGTTGCCCAGTACGCCATCGCGAGGCAGATCAGCAAGGTCCATCGCAACCTGTGCGTAGTGGGAGACCCGGACCAATCCATCTACTCCTGGCGCAGCGCGGACATACGCAATCTGCAGAGCTTCCGGGACGACTTCCCCGAGGCGAAGGTCGTCGTGCTGGAGGAGAATTACCGCTCGACCCAGGCGATTCTCGACGCGGCCAGCGGCGTGATCGCCGCCAACGAGGGCAGGGTCGAGAAGAAGCTGTGGACGAAGAAGGGCGGAGGCGAGCCCCTGGTGCTTCTCGACGCGTACGACGAGCGTGACGAGGCCCAGCTCGTTCTGAGGGAAGCTGAGCGGCTCGTGCGGCAGGAGGGCCACCACCGGGGCGACATTGCGGTGATGTACCGCGTGAACGCACAGTCCAGGGCCTTCGAGGACGCATGCGCGAGGTACGGCGTGCCCTACCAGCTCGTGGGGGGTGTCCGCTTCTACCAGCGGCAGGAGGTCAAGGACGTCGTCGCATACCTGCGCCTGATCTCGAACCCAGACGACGACGTGAGTTTTGCGCGAGTCGTGAATGTGCCGTCTCGCGGCATCGGCCAGCGGACCATGGCGAAGCTGGCAGAGGCGGCCCGGGAGCTTGGAGTCTCGATGTTCGCGGCGATAGACGGCGTCGGCACCGGCGGGGGCCTGGGAGGGCTGCAGCCGCGGGCTGTACGGGCGCTTACGGGCTTCCGAGACATGATCATCGGGCTGAAGGATGGCCGTGAGAAGCAGGACCTGGGTGCGCTCATCGACAGTGTGCTGGAGCGTACCGGGTACCTGAAGCACGCAGCCCAGGACGAGGAGCGAGGCGAGGAGCGGCTGGAGAACCTGGAGGAGCTGAAGACGACTGCAGGCGAGTTCACCGACGGCGAGGAGGGAGAAGCGCTGACGGCCTTCCTGGAACGCGTGAGTCTAGTCAGCGACACGGACGACCTCGAGGAGGACCGGGACAGGATTACGCTCATCACCCTTCACCAGGCCAAGGGACTGGAGTACCGGGACGTTTTCATGGTCGGGATGGAGGAGGGCCTGCTGCCCCACATCCGGGCGATAGAGGACGGGGACCCGCAGGAGATGGAGGAGGAGCGCCGCCTGGCCTACGTCGGGGTTACGAGGGCGATGGAGCGGCTGTACCTGAGCCACGCGGCGCGGCGCGGATTCAGGGGCGGGTACGGGCCAAACGTGCCCTCGCGCTTCCTGGACGACATCCCCGAAAAACTGATCGACAGGACCTCCTCTGCTCCCTCGACGGACTTCGGCATCCGCTGGGGCATGACGGAGGACATGACGACGCTGAAGCGGCCCGTGCAGGAGCCGCCCCGGGTGGTCAACGGCCCCAAGCCGGCGCCGAGACGTGCCCGCGTCGCGTCGAGACCTGCGGCAGAGCCTGAACCGCTGCCTAAGCTTGCCACGGGCGACAAGGTGCGACACGCAAAGTTCGGGGAGGGCATCGTGACGGGCACGAAGCCGTCCGGCGCAGACGTGGAGGTAACGGTCGCATTCGCAGACAACCAGGGGATCAAGCGCCTGCTCCAGAGCTTCGCGAAGCTCCAGAAGATCGGGTAGGCGGCGCAACTTGACGCTGCTGACGACCCAGGTTGAGCGCGACAGCCTGGCAGACGCTCTCGGCGATACGCCTGAGACGGCGATCCCGACCCACCTCCTGCGGCGGGGCCTCGCCGATGGCTACGTGGCAGGCGATCTGGGACGACCCGACGGAGCCGTAGTCCAGTCCCACACGCTCAGGTCCGAGCCCTGGTGCCTTGGGAAGGGTCCTGCCGCCGTGCTGGAGCTGCTTCGTCCGCTGAACGACTGGCGCTCGCAGGGACTGAGCCCGAACGTCGCCGCGCACATCGCGCGCCCGCTCGCCGACCTCGCCGAGAAGGACCTTGGCGTGGAAGTGCAGCCCTACGGCGACGTCTACCACACGCTCTCCGGCCCGGTCGCAGACGTGTCCGTGCCGGAGGTCCGGCAGCTCGGCCTGGACGACGTGCCGTTACTGGCCGAGTACAGGGGCAGCGCCGGGGGCACGGGATTTGCGACGTTCGAGGACCTGCTTACCGACGGGGTGGCTGCCGGGGCGATACTGGACGGCAGGCTGGTGGGGCTGGCGCACACCAACGCGGTGACGGCACGGTGTGCGGACATCGGCGTGGCGACTCGGAAGGAGTTTCGCCGCCGGGGATTCGCATCCGCGGCGGCCTCGATTGTCGCACGGCGCGTTCAAGAGAGGGGTCTCGTACCCGTGTGGAGCGCGGGCGAGGACAACGAGGCGTCCCTTGCAATGGCTGCGAAGCTCGGATTTAGAGAAGTGTCCCGGCGCGTCTACCTGAACATGCGGCCGCGCCACCAGGAGACTCGCTGACGGGCGTGCGCGTAACTGTTCAGTGGTAGTGGGTGTTCCGGCTCTGATTCGCTCGCGGCACATCGTGTAAGGGCGACTCGGCGAGCTGCCCCTACATGCGGCGGACCTGCCATTCATCAAGTCTGAGCAGGTACGCGTCCGGCCGGTGCTATACTCGTATGTGAGTTTGTCGCAGTGTGGGTGTGCGCGGGATGACACAAGACCGCGATAGCCAGGTCGAGGCCGCCGATAAGGTAACGCTACGTATCGGCGGCATGACGTGCGCGGCCTGTGTCCACCACGTGGAGGGCGCGCTGGCCGGGGTCGCCGGCGTCAGCGGCGCGACCGTGAACCTGGCGACCGAGCGGGCCACCGTCGAGTATACCCCGGCTATCGCGGGTGTGGCGGACTTTCGAGAAGCAGTGACCGACGCCGGGTACTCCCTGCTTGGCATCGCGGCGGACGGCGACGACCCGCCCGAGGCTGCGGACCTCACCGCCTTGAAATGGAAGACGGGGATCAGCGTTGCGACCTCGGTCGTGATCATGGCGGGCATGGCGGCGGCTCCCCTCAGGGACATGCTGCCGTTCGAACCGGCCCTCCTGTTCATGGCTCTTGCCACGCCGGTCCAGTTCTGGGCGGGCGGCCAGTTCTACACAGGCGCGTGGCGCGCCCTCAGAGGCCGCACCAGCAACATGAACACCCTGATTGCAGTGGGCACGTCCGCGGCCTACGGCTACAGCGTGTACGCGGCCCTGTCCGGAGGGCCTGTCGAGCTTGGCCAGGGCCGAGGCGAGACCTACTTCGACACGTCCACGGCCATCATCGGCCTCGTGCTGCTCGGCCGCTTCCTGGAGGCGCGGGCAAAGGGCAGGGCGTACGGCGCGCTGAGGGCGCTGGCCGGTCTTGGTGCGAAGACGGCGCGGGTGATGAGGCACGGCGTCGAGTCCGACATCCCGGTCGAAGACGTGGTAGTGGGAGACCTCGTGCTTGTACGTCCGGGCGAGAAGGTCGCCACCGACGGTGAGGTGGTGGAGGGGAGGTCGTGGGTCGATGAGTCGATGCTGACGGGGGAGAGCGTCCACGTCGAGAAGGGCCCGGGGGCCAGGGTCTACGGCGCGACAGTGAACGGCGCGGGGAGCTTCACCTTCAGGGCCACGGGCGTGGGCAGGGACACCGTGCTGAGCCACATCATGCGCCTCGTGGAGGAGGCGCAGGGGTCGAGAGCGCCGATCCAGCGCCTGGCCGACCTCGTGGCGAGCTACTTCGTACCGACCGTCATCGGCGGCGCGGCGCTGGTCTTCGTCGTCTGGCTCGCCCTGGGGCCCCCGCCGTCGTACGTCTACGCGATCATGACCGCGGTTGCCGTGCTGATCATAGCCTGCCCGTGCGCTCTCGGTCTCGCGACGCCGACCGCAATCATGGTCGGGATTGGCAAGGGCGCGGAGTCCGGCATCCTCGTACGGGACGCCGAGGCACTGGAGACGGCACACAAGGTCCAGGTCGTGCTCATGGATAAGACGGGGACAATCACCGCGGGCAGGCCGTCGGTCAGCGACGTCGTTGCGTTGGGCGTCAGCGAAGACGAGCTGCTGGGGCTGGCAGCATCGGTGGAGCGCGCTTCCGAGCATCCCGTGGGGCAGGCAATCGTCGGCGAGGCGGAGGCGAGAGGCCTGGACCTGCTCACATACGACCGTTTCGAGCCGGTGCCAGGGCTTGGCCTCGCGGCGAAAGTCAATGGAGCGCAGGTGCTCGTGGGGAACCAGGCGCTCATGGATGAGCGGGGCGTCGCCCTGGCCGGTCTAGATGGCCGGGCGGATGCGCTGGCGCAACAGGGCAAGAGCGTAGCCTTCGTTGCGGTGGACGGCGTAGCCCGGGGAGTGATCGGCGTCGCCGACACGGTCAAGCCGGGCGCGGCGGACTCAGTCGAAGCCATCAAGGACCTGGGTGTGGATGTCGTGATGCTGACGGGCGACAACGAGAAGGCGGCGCGCAGCATAGCCAGCGAGGCCGGCATCGACGACGTGATAGCGGGCGTGCTACCCGGCGAGAAGGCCGAACACGCGGCGGCCCTTCGACGCAGCGGCAAGACTGTGGCTGTCGTTGGCGACGGGATCAACGACTCGCCCGCGCTTGCCGAGGCCGACCTCGGTATCGCGGTGGGGACGGGAACGGACGTCGCCATCGAGACTGCGGGCGTCACCCTCGTGAGCGGGGACATTCGCGGCGTCGCGTCGGCGATCGTCCTCAGCCGGGCGACGATGCGGACGATACGCCAGAACCTGTTCTGGGCCTTTGCGTACAACGTCGCCCTGATTCCGGTCGCGGCGGGCGTGCTCTATCCGTTCTTCTCGGGAGGAGTGCCCGATGCGCTGGGACCCGTCTTCGGCGAGTATGGCTTCCTGAACCCTATACTTGCCGCTGCCGCCATGGCCGTCAGCTCGGTCACCGTTGTCTCGAACTCATTGAGGCTTCGCACTTTCGATCCTCGTGCAAAGGCTGGGAGGTAACATGAAGATTCGCCTGTTCCGCAAGCGGGGGCCTACTGCCGTGGACCCCGTGTGCCACATGGACGTCGAGATGGACAAGGCGCCGGGCGGTTCGTGGGAGCATGAGGGGACGACCTACTACTTTTGCGCGCCCGGGTGCAAGCGCGCATTCGAGAAGGACCCGTCATCGTACCTGTCGGGTGAGCTGAAGATCGACATGTAGCCAGAGTCCCGGACGCGTAGCTGTTCAGACTTGGTGCTGGTCCGGGATTCGGATAGACTGCTTGACCTCTCCGTGAACGACCAAGTCCTATGTCGTCATCTCTTGGCATGGTCGAGGCCGACCCCACCCCAGGTCCTTCGTCGAAGACTCCTCAGGACGACATTGTGGGTTGGCCGCGCGCTATTGACAGCCTAGAGGCTCTCGATTCCTTTGATCAAGTCTGAGCAGGTACCCGGACACCGCCTTCATACTATCTTCAAGGTTGCTCCGTTACCATGGTACGAGTACCCCCTCACCCTGACCCTCTCCCGCAACGGGGATAGGGAACAACGGAGGGGATGGCGGTGGAATGGGAAGCACAGTCCTGATAGTAGAGGACGACGCGAACACGGCGAACCTCGTCGGACTCTATCTGAAGCGGGACGGCCACAGGGTAGCGCACGCCCCTGACGGTGTGACCGGACTCAAGATCGCCCGTGAGGCCCGCCCCGACCTCGTCGTACTGGACCTCATGCTTCCTCGCCTGGACGGCATGGAGATCACCAGGGCGCTTAGGGAGGAGTCCTCGGTGCCCATCGTGATGCTCACCGCACGCGTGGACGAGACGGACCGGCTGAAGGGTCTCGATCTCGGGGCCGACGACTATGTAACCAAGCCCTTCAGCCCCAGGGAGCTCGCTGCGAGGGTTCGCGCAGTCCTCAGGCGGACGAGTCGCGAAGCGCAGGCGAAGGGGCCGGGGAGGCTGGCACACGGCGAGATCGAGATCGACACCAGGAGCCGCCAGGTAACCATCGCCGCAGCTCCCATCTCCCTTACGCCGACCGAGTTCAGCCTGCTGGAGATGTTCATCAACGAGCCCGGGCGAGTCTTCACCCGGGACCAGATCATCGACCGCGTATTCGGCTACGACTTCAACGGGTTCGACCGCACAGTAGACGCTCACGTCTCCAACCTGAGGCGCAAGCTTCACAAGGCAAGTCCCGAGGAGCGCCGGTACGTCCACACCGTGTACGGCGTCGGCTACAGGTTCGGCGATGCGTAGACTCCTGTCCAGCCTCCAATTCAGGCTGATGGTCGGCTTCGTCGCAGCGCTGGCCCTGGCGCTCAGCTCGGTGGGCCTCTACGTCGGGTACGCGGCCGACCGGGAGGTCCACCGGATCCAACAGCTGTCCACGGACGCCCGTGTGGCGCGTCTCAAGGTGGCCCTGGAGGAGCACTACGCCCGATACAAGGGCTGGTACGAGGTGCAACCGTTCCTGGAGAGGGTTGGACCTGTGTACGGCAAGAGGCTGGTGCTAAAGGACAAGGACGGTCAGGTAATCGGCGACTCCTGGGGCGACAAGAAGAACCCTCCGCCCGGCCGCTTGCGTTCTCCTCGCGGCACCATGCCCGAGGTCGACGCCAGGATGGCCTCGATCATCGCCGATAGGAAGCGGGAAGTGGGCGAGTTGACGGTGTCGCCGGACGACCTGCCGGCGACGTTGACCGAGCCCCCCTTGTCGAGGCTATCCCAGACCGTCAACCGCTCACTGCTCTGGGCGGGGCTCGTCGCGGGCGGCGGGGGACTGCTCCTCGTCACCATGATGTCGAGCAGCGCCCTGGCACCTGTGCGGACTCTCACAGGCGCGGCCAGACGGCTTGGGAGGGGCGACCTGTCCCAGCGCGTCCCCGTGCAGAGAGAGGACGAGGTGGGCGAGCTGGCGCGGACGTTCAACACCATGGCCGAGGGCATGGAGCGCGCCGAGACACAGCGGCGAAACCTAGTCGCTGACGTGGCGCACGAGCTGAGGTCGCCCCTGACGAACATCCAGGGGACCATCGAGGCCATGCGTGACGGCCTCATGGACAGGGGCGACTCGTCCCTCGACATGCTGCACGAGCAGACGCTCCACCTGTCCCACCTCGTGGATGACCTGGGGCTGCTTGCCATGGCGGAGGCCGGGGACCTGCGTCTCGACGTCAGGCCTGACTCGATGGAGGAGGCGGCCAGGCGCTCCGTGGAGGCATTCCGGGCTCGCGCAGAATCGAAGGGCGTTGGCCTTACGGTCGAATCGGCCGGGGACCTGCCGATGGTCCTAATGGACCGCCAGCGCACACAGCAGATCATCGGCAATCTCCTGGACAACGCCATACGGCATACGCCAGAGGGAGGCCGCGTGAGCGTACACATAGCCAGGACTGAGGCCGGAGCAGTCAGCGTTGCGGTGCGGGATACCGGCGCGGGGATATCGGAGGATGACCTGCCCGTCATCTTCGAACGGCTCCACCGCTTGGACCCCTCGCGGACGCGGGCTACCGGAGGTGCGGGCCTTGGCCTCACCATTGCCAAGAGGCTCGTAGAGGCGCAGGGCGGGACTATTAGCGTAGACAGCAAGATGGGCAGAGGCTCCACGTTCACGTTGGAGCTGCCCGCCGCGACCGGAGTCGACGGGACCCTGTAGCGTCCCACGTCGTTCGAGGGAGGAAGATTTGACCAGCATACTCGATGCATTGGGATCCATCAGGCTGTGGCAGATCGGGGTTGTGGTGGCGATAGTAGCCGTAGCCGCGGCTGGTGGCTATTTCGGATATACGCAATTGACGGCGGAAGATTCCACGGACCTGGGAGAAGGCCAGCGCCTGGTGGCGGTACAGCGCGGCGACTTCGTGAACGAGGTCTCGGTCAGCGGCAGCCTGGAGTACAAGGACCGGGACAGCCTGAGCTTCGGGACCGCCGGCACCGTGGCGGAGGTGGCCGTCGAAGTGGGACAGAGGGTCCCGGCAGGGTTCGTGCTGGCGCGGCTCGACAGCGAGACGATTGCCGAGCTCGAACGGTCCGCAGTGCAGGCTGAGGGCAGGCTGCGAGATGCCGAGGATGCCCTGACCGAGGCGCGCGATCCCTACTCGGCAGTCGACCTGGCCCTGGCCGAGGCGGACCTGGCCGACGCCCTGGTCGCCAGAAATTCCGCCGAGGAGGCGCTGGCTGAGATTCAGACGGCCGACCCGCAGGCCATCGCCAGGGCCAGGACCGCAGTCTCGGATGCCCTGAAGGCCAAGATGGCGGCGGACGAAGAGCTCGCGTACCTGCTGTCGGGCGACCCTCAGGCCATCGCGAGGGCCAAGGCCGCCGTGTCCGATGCGCTCATCGCCAGGAGATCGGCAGAGGAAGCGTGGGTGGAGCTGACACGCTCCGACAAGATGACAGCCGAAGCCGAGAAGGCCGTTGCGATGGCCGAGGAGTCGTTCAGCAATGCCGAGCAGGCCCTCCGCGACCTGCTCTCACCCCCTGCCGACGTGCTCTCCAGGGCTGAGAACAACGTGACGGCAGCCGAGAGGACACTCCAGGACGCGCAGGGCGCTCTCGCCGAGCTTCTCGATCCTCCGGGAGGCAGCGTTGCGGCCGCTGATGCTGCTGTCACGCGCGCGAAGGAGGAGCTTGAGGCTGCTTCGACCGCGCTGGAAGAGCTGCTCGCCGGCCCCGACGCGGATGCCCTCTCAGACGCACTTTCGGACCTGGAGTCGGCGAGAGCATCGCTGAACGAAGCCGAGGTCGATCTGATTCTGGCGCAGGACGACTGGTACGCCAGGTTCGAGAACGCCAATGAAGCACTGGAGGCAGCTTCGGAACAGTATGCGACCGTGTTCTCAGGATGGCTCGGAGCCGTCCCCGTCGGGGACGAGCTTGCCATGGATCCTTGGGCCGTTCTCGATGCGTGGGGCGCCGACATCGAGGCCCTGTTCGCCCCGGGCGCACGGTCGATCAGGCCTGAGGTGTTCCTCGCGCAGGGCAGCAGTGACGATCCCGACACCCGCTGGGACGAGGGCGTGATCTATTTCTGGCTCCACTTCTACCCCCAGAACATCGTTGCGACGTGCGACGACGATGAGCCGAGCCGTAACCTCTGCGTCATGCGCGATCTCGATAACGCCTGGAGCAGCCGGAGGGCGGCAAGCGACAACCTGTCGACGCTCGAGCTGGAGGCCGAGAAGGCGCTCTCCCAGAGGGACACCGCAGTCAAGCGGGCAGAGGAGACGGTCGCAGACCTGGAAGAGGGGCTGTCCGAATTGCAGGCAGAGCCAGACCCGCTGGCCGTGGATGCCGCACGCCACCGGCTGGACACAGCGACGTATGCACTCACAGACGCACAGACCGCCCTGGATGAGCTTCGCAATCCGCCAAGCCTCAGGGTCGAGGAGCGGAGAAGCCAGGTCGAGGTGGCTGCGGCCGCGCTGGCTGAGGCGCTGGCCGACCTCGCCGATTTGCAGCCGGGCGACGACGACAGCCGCGTCCTAGGCGCGCGGGCGGACCTTGCGCTGGCCACAGCGAACCTCGAGGACGCGCGAGCGGATCTCGCGGAGGCCAGGGCCGGCCCAAGCCAGGTCGACCTCGATGCCGCACAGGCAAAGGAGGAGTTGGCGACTGCCAATCTCGAAGCTGCGGAAGCCGATCTGGCGGCGCTCACGTCGCCAGACCAGGCCGACGTCGATGCCGCCCGTGCGGATGCCGAGCTGGCAGCGGCCAACCTGGAGTCTGCCGAGGCGGACCTTGCAGACCTGCTCGATGGACCCGACCCCGCGGACCTCGACCAGGGCCGCAAGAAGCTGGCGCTGGCCGCCGCGAACGTGGAGGATCTGCGCGAGAGGCTCGAGGAGGTCCAGTCGGGGGCCGATCCGCTCGTCGTATCTCTCAGGGAAGGTGACGTTGCGGCTGCGAAGTCGTCTCTCGACGCGGTCCACCAGCAGCTGGCCGAGTCGGTCATCACGGCTCCCTGGGACGGGATAGTGACAAACGTCCGGATCGAAGAGGGAGAGGAAGTGTCTCTAGGGGCAGCCGCAATCACCCTGGTGGACCCGAGCATTGTCCAGGTTGCCGGAACGATAGACGAGATCGACGTCCTCTTCGTGAGACTGGGAGCGCAGGCGAGCGTGTCTATGGACGCGTTTCCGGGACAGGTGCTGTCTGCCACCGTGACCGAGGTCGGGACACAGGCGACGAACCAGCAGGGTGTCGTGAGCTACCCGATCACCGTTGAGGTCCAGACCCAGGGCCTGGAATTCCCGGAGGGCATGAGCGCCGTTGCTTCAATAATCATCACCGAAGAGCGCAATGTGCTGCTCGTGCCGATCGACGCGCTGTTCGGATCCTTCGAACAGCCGGAGCTGCAGGTCATGAATTCTGGGGCGCTGGAGAGCCGCCAGATAGTCCTGGGCAACACCGACGAATTCTGGGCGGTTGTGCAGTCCGGCGTGAACGAAGGCGAGATGGTGGTGCTGGAGACGCGGGATTCGTCGCTGCAGTCTGGGTTCGGAGCAATATTCAGGGGAGTAAGCGGCGGATTCCAGCGGCCGCCGGGCGGCGGCGGTGGTGGCGGAGGACAACGTTGATCAGGATGCGCCTCAGGGCGCTGGCGTCGCGGCGAGAAGAGACATGATCGACCTGAAAGACGTTACGAAGGTCTACAGAATGGGCGAGATCGACGTCGCCGCCCTCAACGGGGTCTCGATCCATATCGGAGATGGCGAGCTGATGTCGATCATGGGCCCGTCGGGGTCGGGCAAGTCGACCCTGATGAACGTCCTGGGTTGCCTGGACGCGCCCACTTCTGGCACCTACCGCTTCGAGGGCCAGGACGTCGGATCGCTGAACGACAACGGCCTTGCCAACATACGGAACCGGAAGATCGGGTTCGTGTTCCAGACCTACAACCTGCTGCCACGGCTCACCGCCCTCGGCAACGTGGAGCTGCCCATGCTGTACGGCAACAAGAAGAACCGGCGGCGAAGGGCCCTGGAGGCCCTGGAACGGGTTGGCCTGAGCGACCGTATCAACCACAGGCCCACCGAGCTGTCGGGCGGCCAGCAGCAGCGAGTCGGCATCGCGAGAGCGCTCGCAAAGGAGCCATCGGTCCTCCTGGCAGACGAGCCCAGCGGCAATCTCGACAGCAGCTCCAGTCAGGAGATCATGACCATCCTCCAGAAGCTGAATTCCGACGACGGCATGACGGTCGTGATCGTCACGCACGACAGCGAGGTCGCCAATCACACGCGGAGGATCGTCTCCGTCCGGGACGGCCTGGTGGTCGATGACCGCGCGGTAGAGGCACCCCACCAGGCCGGCGGAAGCGCTTGGGACGGAGGCAGAGAGTGAACCCGCTCGAGGTCGTGGCAACCGCCGTCTCCTCGCTGGGAGCCAACAAGCTCAGGACCATCCTTGCGCTCCTGGGCATCGTGATCGGTGTGGCTGCCGTGATATCGACGATGTCGGTCGGACGAGGCGCGCAGGCGCAGGTCACCGCGACCATACAGGGCCTGGGCACGAACCTCCTGTTCGTTCGCCCCACCGGTGGAGGGCAGGGAGGGTCTTCGCTGACCCTGGACGACGCGTACTCCCTCATCGACGCCGAGGGGGCCCCGTCCGTAGCCAACGTGGCGCCGGAGATATCGCTGGGCGGCACCATCGTCGCAGGTCGGGAGAGCACCTTCGGGCAGGTGCTCGGTATCACACCCGAGTTCCTGTCGGTACGCAACTACGAGATGGGTTCCGGGCAGTTCATCAGCGGCATCCAGGTGCAGAACATCTCTGAGGTGGCGGTGCTGGGCCCCGAGATCGCCGAGACGCTGTTCGGCTTCCGCGACCCGGTGGGCCAAACCGTCAGGATAGGCACGGGGACCGGGTCACCGCGGCACTTCACGGTGATAGGCGTCCTCAAGAGCCGCGGGGGGTCGCCCTTCGGGAACCTGGACTCTTATGCGCTCATACCGATAACGACTGCGTATTACAGGCTCGAGTCCCAGAGGACAGTCCAGGGCGAAGTGACCATCGGGTCCATCAACGTCCAGGCGTCCGACATCGACCTGATCGACACGGCGGTCGCCGAGATCGACACGATCCTCCGCCTCCGCCACCGGGTTACGGACACGCCGGACTTCACGATAGCAAGCCAGCAGGCGACCATCGACACGCTGACGGACACCCAGGAGACCTTCGTCGTGTTCCTGGGGGTGATTGCGGGGATATCGCTGCTGGTGGGCGGCATAGGGATTATGAACATCATGCTGGTGTCGGTGACCGAGCGTATCCGGGAGATCGGCATCAGGAAGGCCATGGGGGCGAAGAAGCGGGACATACTCTCGCAGTTCGTGCTCGAGGCGGTCCTGCTGAGTTTCGGCGGCGGACTGGTGGGCGCGGTCCTTGGTGTGGGAGTCTCTCGTTTCGTGGACGAGCGTGAGCTCGGGGGCCAGACATTCCAGACGGTCGTCACGGGCGACATCACCATACTGGCGATAGTCGTGTCGGTGGCAATAGGGCTTTTCTTCGGCATATATCCAGCGGTCAGGGCGTCGAACCTGCATCCTATCGAGGCGCTGAGGTACGAGTAGCAGTGACAGGAGGAGACGTTGAGCAACAGTCCCGTTGAACAGAGCCCAAAGGCTAAGAGCAACACGAAGGCGTTCATTGTGCTGGTTGCACTGACGCTAGTGTTCGTGGGCGCGGTGGGCGGCGCATTCTTCGGTGGGACCGTCGTGGGCAAGAATCAGGCGGAGGACACGGCGGCGGTGGATGCTCCCGCATTGCCCGAAGGCGCTGCCGCGGCATTCGCCCAGTTCCGCCAGCAGGCCCAGTCGGGCCAGGTCGACGAGGCCGCCGCGCAGCTGAGGCAGCAGATCCGCGGTCAGCTTGGGCAGGCCGGAGGCCAGGCGGCCGCCGGAGCAGCGCAGGGTGGCGGTGCTCCGGGCGGAGCCGGTGCCCCCGCTGCAGCAACAGGAGCCGGTGCGGCGGGAGCAGGCTTTGGCGGTTTTGCGGCCGCGGCGGGCTTCGGCGGCGGGGCCTTCGGGACGATCACTTCAGTGGAAGGGTCCGAGCTGAAGATCGAGACGCCGACCGGCGTCGTCACGGTCAAGCTGACAGACGCAACGACGCTGAGGGAGATCTCGGACGTGAGTGTCGAGGAGCTTTCGACGGGCATTCGCCTCACTATCGCCGGTGCCCGGGACGACAGCGGTGCGATCGAGGCCAGCACTATCACGATCATCCCGGAGGGCGTGGACTTCGGCGCCGGCCAGGGATTCAGGCCAGGCCAGGCATTCGGAGGCGGTCAGGGCGTCGGCGGCCGCCAGCGAGGGCAGGGCGGCGGCGGTCAATAGGCCCGCGTCACGAGGTCTTGTTCGCGCCTACGCGGCCCTTGGCGCCCTCGCCGAGGGCCGCGAGGAGACGCTGGGCCTCCGGGGCGTACTTGACCTCAGAGTCGTCCTCCGGCTCGTAACCCAGCACCGTTCGCGCGCTCTCCAGCGACCAGAAGCCACGGGTGTTGCCGCTGATCCCGTATACGACCTGCCAGGGGATGCCGTGCTCGTTCTCGATGTCGGGCGCCTCGATGCCCCGCACGAACAGTTGTGTAATGTCCCGTGCGCTGATGTGAGCGCCCATGCTCCGCTTGAGTGCCTGGGGGTCGCCGCCGAACCTCTCCAGGTCGACCTCCACCGGAGACCCGATCCTGACCATGACGACCTCCATCTTCCTGCCGAACTTTCCGCACGCGAACAGGAACCCCATGTGCTCGTATGACGCCTTCGCCCAGCCGTAGAAGTTGTCGGCGAGGGGCAGGTCGTACGGGTCCACCACCTCCATTTTCCTCTCGTGCACCAGGTTGTGCTCGTACCAGTCGGCGGCGTGGTTGGAGCTGGCGCAGACGAAGCGGCGCACGCCGGCCTCGTAAGCGGCACGCATCACGTTGTAGGCCATGTGGACGTTCTGTATCTCCTCGAAGTAGGAGTCGAGGGAGCGCGGGTTCTCGGGGCTGGGCTGCAGATCGTTCCTGCGCCGGTATCCCAGGTGCACCACGGAATCGACGCCCTCGAACAGCCCCGCGTACCTGGTGCGGTCGTGGTCGATCAGGTCCGCCGTCACGACTCCCGGGATCTCCTCGCCCGTCAACCTCATGGTATTCGACACGTCCGTGAGCACCAGGTCATACCGCTCGCGGAAGGCCGGCAGCATGAGGCTCGCAATGTAGCCGGTCGCACCAGTCACCAGCACCTTCTTCTTCATCTCACGTCCTCTCCATGTCTGTAGTGGCGAGGCGTTCCCAGAATCTGACCAGGAACTCCTCGCTGCGTCGGATGCCCTCAACCTGTGCGTACTCGTTCGCCGCGTGCTTGTTGCCAGCGTGGCACGGCACGCCTCCTACCCAGGGTAGCCCCACGTCCCACGTCCACAGCGCGACGGGAATGGCTATGGGATGGACCGGCCACACCTCCGGCTGTGCGCTCATGTCCGTGTGCGACTGGAGGAACGCCCCCACGAGGGGGTGATCAGGCTCGGTCCCGCCTCCAGCATATGCGTTGCCGATCTCGAACTCTACGTCCGAGAAGCCGCCCTCGGCCAGCATTCGCCGGATATTTGCGATGCCGTCGTCCGGGTCCTGCCCCGGCTGGAACCGCATGTTCACGACGGCCTCGGCGTCCGATGGGATGCTCACCTTGACGGACTTGCCACTGCCTACGAAGCCGGACCGGAGCCCGGTGACGGTGAACTGGGTGCGAAACAGGTGCGCGTCGACCGCTTCTGCGAACGTGTCGTAGCGGAACCGGCTCACTCCAATGTCGGCCTTGATCTGCTCCGGATCGAGCCTGCGGGAGAGGTCGCGCGCGAGCTTTCGATGTTCCTCCGATGCCCGCCATCCCGTGCCCTGCCCGTATTCGTCCTCGATGCTGCGCTCCAGATATGCGACGGCCTGGCTGAGCCTGACCGCCGGGTTGCCGACCCAGTTGGAGTTCAGCGCGTGCATGTCGTTACCGATCGGCCCGCCCCAGTCGCCACCCCTGCAGGTCAGACGTCCCATCAGGTTGCCTTTCACCCCGAGCGGTACTATGGGCACGCCGTCCGGGTGTGCCAGTGGGCAGAGCCAGTGCACGGCGTCGGCGAGCCGCAGCTCCTCGATGCGGGACGGGACGAACTCGCGAATGCCGCCGCTGCCAAGCTCCGACGCCTCGAGAACGAACACGAGGTTGACCGGAAGCGGTACATCCCTGGCGCGATACGAAGCGACGACGTTCATCGCCGCCGCAATAGGGGTCTTCATGTCCTCTGCGCCGCGGCCCACGACGGCTCGCCCCACGCCGCCCACATTCCTGACCTGCGGCTCGAACGGCGCGCTCTCCCACGACGGCTCGTCCGCGGGGGTAACGTCGTAGAGCCCGTGAAGGACCAGGGTCCTGGCGGCGCCGCTGTCGATGCGGCCGTACACGACCGGTAGCTCCGCAGTCTCCACGACAGACGCCGTCCCGCCAAGCTCGTGGATGTCCCCCGCGAGCATCTCGGCCATGTCTCGGACGCCGATGTTCAGGGCGGAAATGCTGGGCTGGGCGAGATAGCGCATCACCCGTTCCAGGTGGTCGGGCTCGAATCTCGCCGCGATGTGCTGCAGGACTGGATGCTTACTCGTTTCTCGCATGTCGATGCGCCAAACGATATAGTAGGAATCGCCTCCCGGCAAATCCCCCCGCACACCGGAGGTCACCGGCCATGGGCTCCAACACGCTCACCATCACGGACGTCAAGACGGCGGCCATAGAGGCCCCGTGGGGGCAGTGGACGCGACGCTGGCTGCTCATCCGCGTGGAGACGGCGGAGGGACTGGTGGGCTACGGCGACACGTGGGCCAGCCCACAGACCAACGCCGCGGTCATGGAGCTGAGGGACTCGCTTATCGGCAGGGACCCGACCGACGTCGAGGCCCTGCATCGCGGCATGGTGCCCACGGCCTACGCCGTCTTCGCGGGCTCCCACGTCAACAGCGGCAACGCCGTACACGCGGTGAGCGGGATCGAGACTGCGCTGTGGGACCTGGCGGGCAAGGCGGCAGGCGTGCCGGTGTACAGGCTGCTCGGCGGCAAGCACAGGGACAGGGTGAGGCTCTACTGCTGCGTCGGCGGGCTCGACTCGTACCTGCAGCTGGAGGACGTGTACGCCGAGATGGGCATCTCCATCCTGAAGTTCGACATCACCCCCAACGCCGTCAAGGACATTCCTAACGCCGTCATGGACAAGCACCTGACGCGAAAGGGACTGGCCCTCATCGTGGGGCTGATGGACGAGATACGCGGGCGGGTGGGGGACGACGTCGAGGTGTCGGTGGAGGGGCGGTGCGGCACCCTGGCCAACGCCATGAGGTTCGTGAAGGCGATGGAGCCGTACGACCTCGCCTGGGCCGAGGACCTGCTGCCGCCAACGGACGTAGATGCCTGGGCGGCCCTCACGGCCTCCACCCACGTGCCTACGCTGACCGGCGAGGGACTGCACCTGCGGCAGGAGTTCCTGGAGTACTACCGCCGGAACGCCATGCGTGTCGCGGCGCCCGACTTCCAGATATGCGGCGGCCTGTACGAGGGCAAGAAGATCGCCGAGATGGCCGACATGCAGCAGATGCTGGTCTGCCCCCACAACGCGTCCAGCCCCATCGGCATCGCGGGGGCGCTGCACGCATGCGCCGCGATCCCCAACCTGCTGGCGCTGGAGTTCCACGCCATGCCCGGCTGGGACAGGATTCTCGGCGACAAACGGCCGTCGATCTCGAACGGCTTCATCGACGTGCCCGAGGGCCCGGGCTTGGGGGTCGAGCTGGACGAGGACGAGGCCCGCCGCTACTTGATGCCCGGCGAGACCTGGTTCGACTAGCACTTCAATCCGGGTCCGTCTGGCAGCAGGGAGAGCCCCGGCACGTTACGCGCCGATGGAACCGTCTTGACGTTGGAAATCCTCTAGCCCGCCACGAAGCAAGAATGCAGATACACACTCAGGACAACAAGGGACGCCTTCGGTCGGCGTGGGAGTTCGCGAGGTTCTTCCACCTCACCTTCATCGCGCCCTGGCCACCGATCGCCTTCCTGCTGCTCGGCACTGCAGTAGCGGGGGCGGCGTCGCCGATCATCATCGTCTATGTGACGCGGCGCCTGATCGACGACCTTACCGCCGGGATTGGCGAGGGTTCGCCCTCCATTTTTGAAGCGCTTGCGCCCCACGCCCCGTGGCTGGGGCTGCTTGTGCTCATCAGGCTGGTCGACCACTACTCGCAGATGGGGCCGCTCCACTACTACCTCGGCTACCTGCTGAACGACCGGTCGCGCAGGAAGTTCGACCCGATGTTCTTTCGAGGAGCCCTCACGATGCGGCTGGAGTGGTTCGAGTATCCCGAGTACCACGACGCCCTGGAACGGGGCCGTGAGCCGCTGGAGGACGAGTACTTCACCTGGACGCTTCGCAACTCGATCCAGTTCTTTGCGAAGGGCTTTTCCATCCTGGGGATGATGGTTGCCATATCCGGCCTGCACTGGACGTCGCCGTTGCTGCTGGCCGCCGGCGGCTCCGTGATCGTGTGGTCGCACTGGGTGCGCGCCCGCAGGATCGTCAACGTCCACTGGACCCAGACGCCCGACCAGCGCCGCCAGGAGTACATGTCCCGCCTGCTCACCGAGCGCAGGCCCGCCGCCGAGGTCCGGCTCTTTGGCCTGGGGAGTCATATCGTCGACTACTGGCGGGGCCTGATGAATCGCGTGCTGGCCGAGAGAATGGGGGTGAGGCGGCAGAACGTCAGGACGGGCGTCCCATCGATCCTGATCACGACAACGATACTGGGCGCAGTCATGTTGACCCTTATACTCCAGGGCGCCAACGGGGCCCTGACGGCGGGGGCGCTGGTTGCCTATGTCTACGTGACGCTGGAGTTCGTCTCGCGGCTGAACGACGTCGGCTGGAGGATCCAGGTCCTGCACGAGTGGCTCGTGGGTCTCACCTACCTACAGTCCTACCTGTCGATAGACAAGGCTGAGAGGGTGGGCGGTGCCGAGGCCGCTCGCAGGTCCCCTGAGGTGGTGTTCGAGGGAGTCTCGTTCACATACCCGGGCAGCAGGGAGCCGGTGCTGTCGGACATCGACCTGCGGATAGGCAGCGGGGAGCGCGTCGCGCTCGTGGGCGAGAACGGCGCGGGCAAGACGACGCTCGCCAAGGTGCTGCTGGGCCTCTACCAGCCGACGGGCGGAGTGGTGAAGGTGAACGGCGTCGACCTGGAGGACATAGACAGGGAGTCGTGGAGGCGGTTGTCGGGAGCGGTCTTCCAGGACCACGTCAGGTACTCCTTCACGGTTAGGGAGAACATCGCTCTGGGCAGCCCGGAGGGCCTCGACGACGAGAGGCTCATGCGGGCCGCGCAGATGAGCGGCGTGGACGAGCTCGCGCGTGGGCTTCCGGACGGCTTCGATACGCCCCTGGGTAAGGAATTCGAGGACGGCCACGAGCTGTCGGGCGGCCAGTGGCAGGCCCTCGCGATAGCAAGGCTCTATTTCAGGGATGCGAGACTGCTGGTGCTCGACGAGCCGACGGCGGCGCTCGACGCCCTGGCGGAGCTCGAAGTCTACCGGCAGCTGCTTGGGGTTGCCGGGGGCAGGACGGTGCTGCTCGTGTCGCACCGGCTGGGTTCTGCCAGGCTTGCGGACCGCGTCATCTACCTGAAGGATGGGCGGATCACAGAACAGGGCACTCACGATGAACTGGTCGGCGCCGGCGGGGAGTACGCGGAGATGTTCGAGGCCCAGGCGGAGTGGTACCGGTGACAGCCACCCTGAAGGAGATGTGGGGGCACTGGAAGTACCTGCCGCGACTCGTGGTGCTGGCGGTGCGGCTGGGTCCGCTCGAAGTGTCGATCATCGCTGTCACTCTGGTGGCCGGTGGACTGTTGCCCCTGGCTGCCGTCGCCGTCCTGCGCGTCCTTGTGGACAGGACAGCGGCCGTGATCGAAGGCGAAGGGGAACTCTCGGTCGCACTGTTCTGGCTGGCCGCCCTGCTGGGTGTCTTCGTCCTTGAGAGGGTCTACGAAGAGGTCCAGGACCTG
The DNA here is from genome assembly GCA_965116315.1 of Dehalococcoidia bacterium. Lineage (GTDB taxonomy): Bacteria > Chloroflexota > Dehalococcoidia > Lucifugimonadales > CAJWER01. The sequence continues at coordinate 924,766 of OZ220672.1, read as the reverse complement.
AACCGGGACATCCAGGACCGCCTCAGCGCTCGGGCTCAGGAGATGCTCCTGGACAAGGCCGGCCGGGTCCCCCTGGCGATGTTCGAAGAGCCCGATTTCTACGACCGGCTGCACAGGGCCAACGAGAGCCTGCACAGCCGGGTGCAGAACACGATGACCCTGGTCTTCTCGATCCCCGCGAGCATGGTGCGGATTATCGGCCTGCTGGCCTTCGTCGCGACGGCGCACTATGCCCTGCCGATCATACTGGCGGTCAGCCTGATTCCGCTCTCAATCGTCGAGACCAGGGTGGGGATACGCATTTACGGGGCAACTCGCCAGCGCACTCCGGACGATCGCAGGCGCGACTACCTGGAGAACCTGATGACGAGCCGCGAGACGGCAGCCGAGGTCCGCCTGTTCGGCCAGGGCGAGTACCTGCTGGACAGGCGGGAAGCGATCACCCGACGCCTCCGCGCCGTGCGCATGAAGATCGCGAGAGACCACTTCACTGGCCGGGGCAAGGCGAACTTCGGCGAGCACCTCGCGGTCGGCGTCGTCATTGCCGGCATTGCAGCGCTCATCGTGCAGGGCCGGCTCACCGTCGGCTATTTCGCTGCCTTCGTGGCCGCGGCAGAACGCCTCCAGCTAGAGCTTGCCATGGTCTTCGCCAACACCGCCGAGATGGACGTGAACCTCAGGCATATGATGGACCTGCTGGACTATCTCGACATGGAAGTCGAGGAGCAGCGAGACACTGGGACGGGAGAGACGGCATCGCCCGCGACGCCTGCGGTCCTGCGTTTCGAGGAGGTGAGCTTCACGTACCCCGGAAGCCATGCGCCTGTCCTGCGCGGCGTCGACCTGGAGCTTCGAGCGGGCGAGCGCGTCGCACTCGTGGGCCGGAACGGCGCCGGCAAGTCGACCATGGCCAAACTGCTGCTGGGGTTGTACCGCCCGACTTCAGGCAGGATCACCATCGACGGCGCGGATATGAACGACGTCGAGTCGTCCGAGTGGCGGCGCCGGGTCGCGGCGGTCTTCCAGGACTACGTGAGGTTCGAGATCACCGCCCGCGACAACGTCGGCTACGGCGACCTGGACAAGCTGGACGACCTCGCCGCGATAGAGGCGGCGGCGGTCAAGGCGGGCGCGGATGACTTCGTCCAGGCCTTGCCCAATGGCTACGAGACGGTGCTGGGAAGGGCTTTCGAGAAGGACGGCCAGGACGTGTCGGCGGGCCAGTGGCAGCGGCTGGCGAGCGCGAGGGCCTACATGCGCGACGCTTCCGTGCTGGTGCTTGACGAGCCGACAGCCGCCCTGGATGCCAGGGCTGAGGTGGAGGTGTACCGGCGGTTCCGGGACATGTCCGAGGGCAAGACGGTGCTGCTCATATCCCACCGGCTGGGTTCGGCGCGCCTGGCGGACCGGATCGTGTTCCTGGACGACGGCCGGATCACCGAGCAGGGCACTCACGTCGACCTGATGAAGGTGGGCGGGGAATATGCGCGGCTCTACTCGATACAGTCGGAGTGGTACCGATAGGGATCCTGATATGTGGAGTGGCGGAGCGATTCGGCGTATAATCGTTGCTACGCGAACGCCACTGTACGGGAGCTAGAACATTCCCGACGCATACGACACCATCATAGTCGGCGCCGGCTCGGCCGGAGCCATCCTGGCCACTCGCCTGTCGGCGGACCCCGATCATTCGGTGCTTCTCATCGAGGCAGGGCCCGACTACCCCGACTTCGACAAGATTCCGGACGAGGTGAAGTTCGGGTACGGTAATGCGGACCGTCCATGGCAGGCCCCTGTCAGCGACCACCGCTGGAGCTTCGTCGCCCGGTACACGGACGAGGCTCCGCCCGGCATCGTGCCGAGAGGCAAGGTCGTCGGCGGGTCCAGCGCCGTCAACGCCCAGATATTCCTGAGGGGCGTGCCCGAGGACTATGACACGTGGGCATCGTGGGGCAACGACAAGTGGAGCTTCGAGAAGCTCATGCCCTACTTCCGCATGATAGAGACGGACACCGACTTTTCGGGAGACTTCCACGGGTCCGAAGGTCCCATCATCGTCCGGCGCTTCCAGCCCGACCAGTGGAACCCGGACCAGCAAGCCTTCTACGAGTCTGCCCTCGCCCGGGGTTTCCCGGACTGCCCCGACCACAACGCCCCCGACACCACCGGGGTGGGGCCGACGCCCCTCAACAATCCCGGCCGGATTCGCTGGAGCACGGCTATCGGCTATCTGAGGGGAGTCCGGGACAGGGAGAACCTGACCATTCTGCCGAAGACCCTCGTCCACAGGGTACTGTTCGACGGGAAGCGAGCCGTGGGCGTGACGGCGGAGACCGGCGGCAAGGTCTCGGACGTGGAGGGCCGGGACATCATCCTGGCTGGAGGCGCAATCGGCTCCCCGCACCTGATGCTGCTCTCCGGCGTGGGGCCGTCGGAACACCTGGAGTTTATGGGAGTGCCCGTGGTGCACGACCTGCCGGGCGTCGGAGAGAACCTCCGCGACCATCCACAAGTGTGGGTGACGTGGCGGAAGGCGGACGACTTCGACCAGCCGGACGACATCCCGGGCATCCAGATGACCCTTCGCTACACCGCCGAGGGCTCACACCTGCCCAATGATATGCTCATACACCCTGGCTCGCGGGGCAACGTAGGGCGCAGGCCCTTTGGCCCCAACTCCACCGAGGAGCGCGGAATCCTAATGGTGGTCTGCCTCGACCTCGCGGTGGGGGCGGGGAGCCTGAAGCTCCGCGACGGGGACCCGCACATCCAGCCCTTCCTGGACTACAACTACCTGCAGGAGGAGTTCGACAGGTCCAGAATGCGCGAGGGCGTGCGCATATGCCTGGAGCTCGCCGAGCACGCGGGCTGGGCCTCCCTGGTGAAGGAGCGCGTGGAGCCGACCGAGGCGGACCTGGAGTCGGATGAAGCGCTGGACGAGTGGCTCAGGCGCGGCGTGATGACCAGCCACCACGTGTCGGGCACCTGCAAGATGGGCCCGGACTCCGACCCGATGGCCGTCGTTGACCAGCACGGGAACGTCCGCGGCATGGAGAACCTGAAGATCGCGGACGCGTCCATCATGCCCGACTGCATCCGCGCAAACACGAATGTCACGTCGCTGGTGATCGGCGAGCGCGTGTCCGCCTTCATAGGGGAGGGACTATGACCGCGCAGTTCACGCTGAGCGCCTTTGGCGACGAGATCGCGGACGACGTCGACGAACAGCTGCGGGTACTGAACGAGCTCGGCATCGGCTACCTGGAGCTGCGTAGGGCCTGGGGCACCAACGTGCTGGAGCTGAGCGACGACGAGGTGGGCCGCCTGAAGGACCGCTGCGAGGCCCACTCTATCCGCGTGAGCTGCATCGGCAGCCCGGTCGGCAAGTCGCCGATAGGCCAGCCCATCGATGAGGTGCTTCGTGACCTGGAGCGCATCCTCGAAGTCGCCGGGATGCTCGGCACCGGCAAGGTCCGCATCTTTTCCTTCTACCCGGATGTCGATGGACAACAGGACGCCTGTGTCGAGGAGTCCATTTCAAGGCTCGGCGCGATGGCGAAAACGGCAGCCGAGCGTGACGCCGTCCTGCTGCTGGAGAACGAGGGCGGGCTGGTCGGCGATACCCCTGAGCGGTGCCGGGCCATCGTCGAGGGCGTGGACAACCCGAGCCTGCGTTTCGTATGGGATACGGGGAACTTCCCCCACTCCGGCGTCGAGCGCGCCGTTGACCGCGGCTGGCCTCTCCTGGCGGAGTACACGGACTACGTGCAGGTCAAGGACGCCCTGGTCTCGGACCAGACGATCACCGTCGCGGGCGATGGCGACGGGCAGATCCCCAACCTCCTCGCCAAACTCAGGGACGCGGGGTACAACGGCTTCCTCGCCCTTGAGCCTCACCTGAAGGTAGCCGGAAAGCGCGGCGGCTTCAGCGGCGCAGAGGGAATGGCACGCGCGGCCACGGCGCTCCGGGAGCTGATTGCAGAGGCCGGCGTCGCCGAGGCGCGCTCCTAGCCCCCGGGCAGGCGTCGGCCAGCCCTTAGCTCGGCCAGCAGGTTGTCGTACTTCTCGCGGTCGAGCGGGAAGTTCGCCCTTACGCCCGTGCAGCCCGAGTAGATGATGGCCGCGGCAAGCTCCAGCCCTTTCACGCCCTCCTCGCCGGGCGCCGCCGGTTCGCGGTCGTCGATGATGGCCTGGGCGAAGTCGTCGATCGTGTGGATGTGGTCGGCGGCTGACACGCCCGGTTCCAGGGGCAGCACCTCGATTTCGGGCTTGGAGAAGGGGATATCCCGCTCCCGCTCCGAGAACTCCAGCAGGCCGACCTCGGGCCGGTATAGTGTCGCCTCGTCGTCGGTTACCACGACTCCGCACTTCTCGCCCCACAGCTCAAGCCTCGTCTGCGACGGGGCCTGCACGGTGCTGCAGTGTAGGAATCCATGCGCGCCGTTCTCGTACTCCAGCAGGGCGCTCGCGGAGTCCTCGACTTCGATGTCGTGCATCAGGGCCGTCACCTGCCCGGTCAGCGCAACCGGCATCCCGCCAAGCCACTGGAAGTAGTCGATGTAGTGGATGCCCTGGTTCAGCAGCACGCCGCCGCCCTCGCCGTCCCACGTGCCGCGCCAGCCCCCTGAGTCGTAGTAGGCCTGGGAGCGGTAGCTGGCCGCGTCGAGCACGGTCCGGTACAGCTCGCCGAACTCGCCGCCGTCTATCATCTCCTTGATGCGTATCAGCTCGGGCCGGAAGCGGTTCTGGTAGACGACTCCGAGCTTTACCCCGGCCTCGGCGGCGGCGGCAACCATACGGTCGGCCTCCGAGGGCGTCGCCGTGATCGGCTTTTCGGTGAGCACGTGCTTGCCCGCGGCGAACGCGGCCAATGCGGCTGAAAGGTGGTGAGGATGCGGGGTGCCTATAGTGATCGCCTCTATGTCCGGGTCGCCCAACAGGGAGTCCAGGTCAGCGTGGAAACGGACTCCCAGCTCGGCTGCCTGCTCGGCAGCGGCCTCCGCGTTCAGGTCGTGGACGGCTACGAGCCGAGTGTTGGCCAGCGCCGCAACCTCGGCGGTGTGCCTGCGTCCGATGACCCCGGCAGACCCGACGACCCCAATTCCTACCTGCTCCAAAGCATGCCTCCCGGCCTCAACATTCCCAATTCGCCGTTCACTATCTGCCTAGGGCTCGCTTCATCTCGGCTATGGCCCGGGGCACGCCGACCTTGGCGTCCTCGTCCTCCTCGAACTCCAGGTTGAGGTACCCCCGGTACCCGGCCTCGGACAGCACCTCTACAACCTTGCTGACGTCGACCGGCACCTGGCCCCGCGGCGTCTTCATCGACACCTTGTGATGGGCCGTGACGGACAGATTCGCGACCCGGCGCATTCCCTCGTAGGGGTCGACGTCGGGGTCGAGCCCGTAGTTGCCGGTGTCTAGGTTCACCCTCAGCCACTCCGAGTCGACGGCCTCGATGAGGCGGATCACCTGCGCCGACGTGGTGGTGATTCCCCCGTGATTCTCCAACGCCATCACCACGCCGTTCTCTGCCGCAAAGGGGACGCACTCGCGAAGGGCCGCTACCGCCCACTCGAAGGCCTCCTCGTCGGTGTGGCCGTCCGGCGTCACCCCTGCGAACACCCTGAGCTCCGGCGCCCCCAAGGCGACCGCGTGGCGCAGCCACTCCTTGACCATCTGCACCTCAGCCGCGCGTTCGCCGGCGTCGGCCAGCGTCAGCTTGCTGCCCACCGCCGCGCCCGACACGTCCACGCCCCTGACGAGGCAGTGGCGTTTCAGCGAGTTCAGGTACTCGCGGTCGGTGCTGGGGAAGTAGTAGGCGGTAAGCTCGACCCCCTCGACTCCCAGTTCCGCCGCGGTGTCGACGAACTCTCCCAGGCTCATCTCGCCCGACAGCAGGTATTCCCGGTAGGAGTATGCACAGCACCCGATCTTCATTCCATCACCTCGTTAGTTCCGTGAACAGCGCCTTGTAGTACCGGAGGAAGGTGTCCGGCTCCGCGCTCTCGTCCGCGATCTCGGCCAGGCAGTAGCCTGAGTAGCCCGACTCCTGCAGCAGTCCGAACAGCTCGCGGTACGGGTAGGCCTCGTTCCACAGGTTGTTGATGTGCACCGACATCAGCCACGGGCGCAGGAGCTCGAAGTGCTCTCGCACCGAGCCATCGACCACGTCGGCCGGGTTCGAGTTCCAGCAGACCCCGACCTTGGGGTGGTCGGCCAACTCCATTATCCGCGCGATGTACGGCGGCTGGTCGGTGCCGCGCCCGTGGACCTCGAGCCACACTGCCACGCCCGTGCCCTCGGCCGCCTCACCACACCTTCGCAGGGCGCGGCCGATCTGTACCAGCGTGGCCTCCTTCGAGACGCCGCGGTCCTCGTGGAAGCCGTTCGGCCTGACCTTCACCCCGATGGCGCTGATGTCCTCGGCCAGCTCGATGTACTGCATCGTCTCAGCGACGTTGGCCTCGACCTCGGCGGCATCGGTCGAGTGGTACTCGCACGTGCTCCCGAGGCTGAGCTGGCGGATGGGCGATTCTGCGAAGAACCGCCTCACCCTGGCACGCTCCTCCGGAGGCGTGGTCACCTCCACCCCGTGCGCGTGGGTGGTTCTCAGCTCCACGGCCTCGATGCCATGGGCCGCGCACCTCTCGGCGATCGTGTCCAGGTCCCAGCTCTTTGCCAGGTTGTACGTGACTATGCCCAGTTCCAACACTTGTCGCTTGCCTCCATGCTCCAACGGCCTCGAGCGAGGCCGCGGGAAATCCTACCACCAAGCCGCAAGGGTGTCTAACCGGTGTTGCGGGGAGGTAACCGTTTCAGCATTTGCGAAGAGGATGTGCCGGCTCCGATTTGCTCGCGGCCCAACGTGGAAGGGCGACTAAGCGAGTCGCCCCTACCTACATGCGACAGGCTTCCCATCTCATCAAGTCTGAGCAGGTACGTGGGGGAACATCGCCTCGGCCGGTTGACTGGCATCGTTGCCAGCACGTACATTCCGCTCAGGAGGAATTGCCATGCAAGACTACGAACCCCTCGACATCTCCCGCTGGTGCAACGCTGGTGTCGGTATCCTGGGCAAGCCGAGCTCCAATGCTGTGCTCGCACAGGTACCGGACGAAGAGGCGCCCGTGGGCCGGGTCTCATTCCGTGGACTGCCATTTCTCGTCGGCGCAGAAGGTGGGGGCAAGGACGACGACAGCCTCGTTGTACTCGGCGACGGGACGGACTCGGTCCTCATCCCCATCGGCGGCACCGCGACCTACCTGGTAATCGCCCACCGCCTCTTGGAGACCGACGTGCCGTCGGGCGGGCCGCTGGGAGTCGAGATGGCCGACTACGTGCTGCGGTACGCGGACGGCGGCGAGGAGCGCGTGACCATCCGCGAGAGGTTTGAGATAGTCGCGCTGCCGGGCCCGAAGGACATTCCCGGCGTCCCCGGTTCTCCGTTCCGGGCCTTCACCGACCAGAAGGCGTCCCTGTATCCGAGGAGCGAGGGCGACTGGGAGGCTGTAGGGCGGAGGCAGACCGAGGCGGCGTCGGTGTCCCCCGCATGGTGGCACCTGTGGGCGTTCAGGAATCCCTCGCCCGACAGGGAGATCGAGACGTTCGAAGCCGCGACGAGAGGGCCGAAGCTCGCCATCGGCGCGGTCACCGCAAGCCACGTCGATGAGTTCCCGTTCGCCCGGCAGGGGCGCAGGCCGGTCCGCATCACGTTGACCGAGCCCGGCGAAGCGGCGAAGCCCTTCGACCTCGACCTGAAGGTCGACAGGGGTGACACGACGTACGTCCATCCGCTGCCGGAGAACGACGCCGACGGGTTCCTGGCCGATTCGTACAAGGGCTACGGTGAGGAACAGAACGAGGCGTCGAGCCCCTCCTACGCCGAGGTATCCGCCGTCCCGTCTGCGACCGTCACGGTCGAGCTGGGCGACGAGGAGGTTGGCTCCGTCAAGTGGGGAGACGTCGAAGAGAAGGGGAGCGCGTCGACGCCCCGGATGAAGGTGGAGCTGGTCGACCCCGGCAGGAACTGGGTCGAGGTCACCGTGGTCGACGACGACACCGGACGCCCCGTGCCTTGCCGGGTCCACTTCAGGTCGCCAGAGGGGGTGCCATATCAGCCGCACGGACACCACAACCAGGTGAACTCGAACCTGGGCACCTGGCACATCGACGTCGGCGGGGACACCCGGCTGGGCCAGATCACCTACGCCTACATCGACGGCAAGTGCCGTGGCTGGCTTCCGAGGGGCGAGGTGCTGGTCGACGTGGCGCGCGGCTTCGAGTACGAGCCGCTGCGCGCGAAGGTGAACATCGAGCCGGGCCAGCGCGAGCTCACCCTGCGGCTGAAGCGCTGGACCCATATGAACGGGCAGGGCTGGTACAGCGGCGACTCCCACGTCCACTTCCTGGGGACGCAGGGCGCCCACGCGGAGGCGCAGGGCGAGGACCTGAACGTCGTGAACCTGCTCCAGTCCCAGTGGGGCAGCCTCTTCACCAACACGGAGGACTTCACCGGCGAGCCGAGCGTCTCGCGGGCAGGCGACAGCATCGTCTACACCTCCCAGGAGAACCGCCAGCACTTCATGGGCCACATGATCCTGTGGGGCCTGAAGGAGCCGGTCATGCCATGGTGCAGCGATGGGCTGGGCGAGGCGGAGATCGGCGGCACCATGGAGACGACGCTCAGCGACTGGGCCGACAGGGCGCACGCACAGGGCGGCTACGTCATCAATCCGCACTTCCCCAATCCCAACGGGGAGCCTGCGGCGCTGGTCGCGACCGGGCGGCTGGACGGCGTCGAGATGATCAGGCAGAACCCCTTCAATCACAGCGAGTACTACCGGTACCTGAGCGGCGGATACCGGCTGCCGCTGGTCGGCGGAACGGACAAGATGTCGAGCGACGTCCCCGTCGGGCTCTACCGCACGTACGCTAGGCTAGGCGACGTCGACTTCACATACGACAACTGGTGCAAGGCCGTCGCCGCTGGCAAGACATTCCTGAGCGGCGGGCCGATCATCCACCTGTCGGTCGACGGCCGGGAGGTCGGGGACACCCTGCAGCTCTCGGGCGCCGGTACCGTAGAGGTAGAGGCATGGGCTGAGAGCGTCCTGCCCATCAACACTCTACAGGTAGTACAGGACGGCAGGGTAGTGGCGTCGTCCGAGTCGTCAGGAGGGACGAGGCGGCTGGAGATTAGGGAGAGCCTCAAGGTCGACGGCCACACGTGGATTGCCGCGCGGTGCGGCGGGCCCGGCTACGAGGGGATGGCGCACCACGACGTATGGCTGCGGGGAGTCTTCGCCCACACGTCGCCGGTCTACGTCGCGGTCGGCGGCGAGTGGGACATGTACGACCCCGCCACCTTCCAGTACATGCTGACCCTCATAGAGGGCGACCTGGCGTATATCCGGGAGACCTCCGCCCAGTACCAGAACGGCAACGTCACCCACCACCACGGGGAAGACGACCACATCGCCTACCTGGAGCGCCCGTTCATCGAGGCCCGAAAGGCCATCCACGACCGCATGCACCGCCTGGGCTTGCGCCATTAGCCAGGCCGGCAAGTTGGAATCTGCCGCGGGCAAACCGTACAATCGGGGCGAGGAGGGGACGCGATGCGGTACAGCGCGTGGTTCCAGTGCAGCGAGGGATGCGACGATCAGTACGAACTGACCGACGTGCTGTACGAGTGCCCCCGCTGCGGAGGGCTCCTGGAGGTCGCGCATAGCGTCGAGGCCCTCAGGAATCGCAGTGCCGCCGCCTGGATGTCCCTCTTCGACCAGCGCTACATGACGACGGAGTTTCCCTACGGCAGCGGCGTCTGGGGCAAGAAGGAGTGGGTATACCCCCACGTCTCGAACGAGAACATCGTCTCGATGTACGAGGGGGGCACTAACCTCTTCAGGGCCGAGCGCCTCGGCGAGCTCGTCGGCCTCGACGACCTGTGGATAAAGCAGAGCGGCAACAGCCACTCCGGCTCCTTCAAGGACCTGGGTATAACCGTCCTCGTCTCGGCCGTCAAGGAGACAATGAGCCGGGGCAGGGACGTCGCCGCGGTCATCTGCGCGTCCACCGGCGACACGTCGGCGTCGGTGTCGGCCTACTGCGCCGCGGCCGGCATCCCCTCGGCAGTCCTTCTGCCCAGGGACAGGGTGTCCGTCGCCCAGCTCATCCAGCCGCTGGCGAACGGCGCCATCACACTGGCGCTCGACACGGACTTCGACGGATGCATGGCCCTCGTCAAGCGGCTCAGCGAGGACCCCAGGTACTACCTGGCGAACTCGGTCAACCCGCTGCGCATCGAAGGGCAGAAGACGGTGAGCATCGAGATTACCCAGCAGGACGACTGGGGGGTGCCCGACTGGGTGATCGTGCCCGGCGGTAACCTGGGCAACATCACCGCCATCGGGCTCGGATTCCTGATGATGCGCGACCTGGGCCTCATCCAGCAGCTGCCCCGCCTCGTCTGCGCCCAGTCCGCCTCCGCAAATCCCCTCTACCTCAGCTACCTCTCAGGATTCACCGAGTACGAGCCCGTCGCGGCATCGTCGACCGCCGCTAGCGCCATTCAGATCGGCAACCCCGTCAGCGTTGGGCGCGCCATCCCGATACTCAAGGAGTTCGACGGCATAGTGGAGCAGGCGACGGAGACCGAGCTGGCCCACGCCGCCGCCCAGGCCGACCGCACAGGCCTGTTCAGCTGCCCCCAGACGGGAGTCGCGCTGGCGGCGATGACCAAGCTGGTGGACCGGAAGGAGATCGGGCGCGGCGACAGGGTGGTCGTCATAGCCACCGCGAACGGGCTCAAGTTCGTCGATTTCAAGGTCGACTACCACAACGACAACCTGGCTGACGTGACGGCGGAGCTCGGCAACAAGCCCGTCGAATTGCCGGGCGACTATGAGTCGGTGGTCAGCGCCCTGGCGTCCCACCTGCCGTAGCCATAGACGAAACCAGCGAAACAGGAGGCCCTGATGGACACGGGACTGGAGAAAAACCCCCTTGGAAGCAGCGGGCTCGAAGTCACGAGGCTCGGCTACGGCGCGATGGAGGTCAGGGCCGGCGACCGCGGGAGGCCCATCGATGACGATGAGGCGGGCAGGGTGCTGAACGCCGTGCTCGACGCCGGCATCAACTTCATCGACACGTCCATCGACTATGGGCGGAGCGAGGAGTTCATAGGGAAGTACATCTCCCACCGGCGCGATGAATTCTTCCTTGCATCCAAGTGCGGTTGCCCGGTGGGCGACCAACCAACTCCCGGGGAGCACGTATTCACAAGGGACAACATTACGGCGGGCGTCGATCAGAGCCTGGAGCGGATGAAGATCGAATACCTCGACGCGGTCCAGTTCCACTCGTCCCCCTCAAAGGGAATCATCGAGGAGGAGGACGCGATCCAGACCCTTGCGGACCTGAAGGCGGCGGGCAAGATCCGGCTGCTCGGCTCGTCATCGGTCATGCCCAATCTTGCCGATCACATCGACATGGGCGTGTTTGACGTCTTCCAGATCCCCTACTCGGCGCTCAACCGCGAGCACGAGAGCTGGATCACGAAGGCCGCGAGCGCCGGTGTCGGCACTATCATTCGCGGCGGCGTGGCCAAGGGCGAGCCCGGCAAGTCGGGGGTATCGCGGGCCGATGCCTGGTCCAAGTTCGACGAGGCAGGGCTCGACGACCTCAGGGACGAAGGGGAGAGCCGCACGTCCTTCATGCTGCGTTTCACCCTCACGCACCCCGGCCTCCATACAACCATCGTCGGCACCAAGAACCCCGAGCATCTCGCGGAGAACGTAGAGGCGGCAGGGCGGGGCACACTATCGCAGGACACATACGAAGAGGCCAAGCGTCGCCTGGATGCGGTCGGCGTGACGGCCTGATTCGACTGTACGAAAGGGGAGACCATGGACAAGCTGAAGGTCGGGGTCATAGGCTGCGGACGGATGACCAGCACCATCGAGGACGAGGTGCGGGGGCGCACGCTGGGGGGCATCCGGCTCCCGCACAGCCACGCCGCCGCCTACGTCACGGTAGACGAGGTGGAGTTGGTCGCGGCCTGCGACATCATGCCCGAGAAGCTGAAGGAGTTCCAGGAGCGGTGGAATGTCCCGCGCGGCTACACCGACTTCAAGGAGATGATCGATACCGAGGACCTCGACATTCTCAGCATCGGCACCCGGCCTGAGCAGCACGCCGAGCCGATGATCTACGGCGCCGAGAACGGCGTGAAGGGGATGTACGTGGAGAAGCCGCTCTGCTGCACACTGGACGAGGCCGACGCGATCAAGGACGCCTTCGAGCGCAACGGCGTGTTCCTGGAGTTCGGGCCGATGCGCCGTAACTGGGCCATCTACAGGCAGGCCCGCGAGATCGCCGACAGCGGTGACCTGGGCGCCGTCGAGTCGGTCGTCGGATTCGGAGGCAACAGCGTCGGAGGGCACTACCTGGACACACTGCTGTACCTGATCGGCGACCCGGAACCCGTGGCCATCAGGGGCACCTTGTCCGAAACCCACCCTGCAGAGGGCGACACGTCCGGTATGCACTTCGTGAGGGACACGCCGATAAAGTCGGCCCTGATCGAATTCGCCGACGGCAAGACCATCTACATTGCGGGCGCAGGCATCGGCCTCGAGTTCGAGCTTGTATGCGAGAACGGCGTCATCCGTACGATAAACGACGGCTCGTCACTCGTTGTCCGAAAGGCGGTCGATAGCACCAGATTCTACGAGCCGTTCGAAGTGCCAGAAGTCGAGCACTGGAGCGGCACGGTGCGCAAGATCCGCGAGCTGGCCCATGCCATCAGGACGGGCGAGCCGGGCGTCAGCAACCTCCGCGCAACCATGATTGGCACCGAGATAGGCTTCGGCATCTACGAGTCCCACCTCAACGGCGGCACCGTAGTCCACCCGCCGGTCCCCAACCGCCGCCGCTTCGTCTCCAGCTGGTAAGGGGAATGGTGAATTGAGAATGTTGAATGGTGAGGAAGAGTGGGGCAGATGAGGTGACGGTGAAGCGGGACTTGGCGGAGCGGACATTCGCATTCGCGGAGAGATCTGTCAGGCTCTGTCAGTTTCTGAAGCAGTCCCCTGGAGTGAACCGTACTCTAGCCAGGCAATTGCTACGGTCCAAGACTTCGATCGGCGCAAATGTGGAAGAAGCCCAGGCTTCCCAGAGCGAGGCGGCCCCTGTCAGCAAGCTATACATAGCATGCAAGGGGAGCCCGCGAAACCAACTACTCGCTCAGGCTGTTAGCGGCGACCAAGATCGTCCATGAAGAACGATTGAACGGCCTGATCGACGAGTCCAACCAGCTTGTAGCGATCCTGACGACCATCATCAAGAACACGAGGAAGAACCGCGGTCTAGAGTCAGGATGACTTCACCATTCTCAATTCAACATTCACCATTTTCCTAGGCCCGCTCGTAGACCTGGAAGCGGTGACGGGCCGACTCGGTGACGTACAGCCTGCCCTCGGCGTCAAAGTTCACAGAGGTCGGACCCCAGAAATAGGGCTCGGTCTGGGACGCCACGTGGTACTTGGACTGCAGGTGGTCGGGTAGGTCCGGCAAGAGGTTCGACATCGCCCGTGTGCTGGCCTCGTCGGGGTTCGCGGCCAGGAATTCATCCGCCCACTTGGACAGGGTGGCCTCGCCCTGCAGCAACTTCACGAAACCGCCTTCCGGGTCAAATATCTGCACCCGCTCGTTGCCCCAGTCGGCGACAGCGATGTACCCGTCGTCCGAGACCGCCACGCCCGCCGGCCGCTGAAGCTGCCCCGGCTCCTCGCCCGCATCGGATATCTGCATCAACGGCTCGCCGTCCGGCGAGAGCTTCTGAACGCGGTCGTTGCGCCAGTCGGCCACGTAGATATTGCCGCTCGAATCGAGGCCGATGCCCCAGGGACGGTTGAACTGCCCCGGCCCGTCCCCGGACTCGCCCCATCCAGCGATCAGCGAGCCATCGGAAGTGAACTTCTGGACCCGGTCGTTGCGCTGGTCGACCACGTAGACATTGTCGTCGGAGTCGATTGCCAGTCCCGATGGGCCGTCGATCTGACCGGGACCGGACCCTTGCTCTCCCCACTTGGCCAGGAAGGCGCCTGACGAGTCGAATACGGTGATCCTGTGGAGGTACTCGTCGGCGGTGTACACGTTGCCCTTGCTGTCGACTGCTATGGCGCTGGGCATCCTGAACTGGCCGTCGCCCTCGCCGTCCGAGCCGATCTCGCCGTGATACTCCTCATCCAGGTCGCAAATGGTGACGCGCGAAAAGACGTACTCGCCCCGGTTCATCACCAGTATGCGGCCGTCGTGCGCGAACGCGATGTCGACCGGGTTGGCGAAGCCTCGGCCGGTCGGCGAGTTGCTCGTCATCCCGATGGTCTTGACGTAGCTAAGCTCCAGGGCGGCGGTCTCTGTGGTCATGATTGGCCTCCAGGTATGGGCGTCGCTCGACCCTCGGCGACCTCCCTCATGGCTAGTTGAGCTGGAACTCCCGGGTGGCGGCGATGACGCTCAGCAGTCCACCCACGCGGGCCTCCGACTCCTGGTCGGCCAGCGACAGGTCGCCGTCTCGGGACACGTGGGCAACCAGTGCCTCACGTGTCTCGTCCGACACATCCAGCGGGCCGATGAGGTCGAGGCAGCTGTCCACGAGCTCCTCGGGCCTGAAGTGGCCCCCGTCCATGGCCGCAAGCCTCGATATCACGTCCCTGATGCCCGGCTTGCTCACGTCGCCAAGCTGGCTCGATACGAAGTTGACGCGCTCGACCAGCGTGCCGCTGTTGATCCACTCGACCCCCTCGTGCCATCCCTCGACCGTCGGCGGCGCGAGCAGGCTCTGGCCCATGAACTCGGAGAGCTGGCCGACCTGCACGATGTCCCGGCTGGGCTCCTGGAAGTCGCCGCTCATCCTGACGGCGCCGATTACCAGCTCGGCCGGCCCCTTGACCCGGGCGTACCGCACGTCGTCCGCCTTGAAGAAGTCGGAGTTGAACATCGCCCTGAGCATGGCCTTGATCTCGTGGCCGCTCTCGAAGTAGGCGTCCGTAAGCACCTTGATGGCGGCCGGGTCTCGCGGGGGAGTGTAGGGCCACTGGGGCACCGGCGGCTCGTCCGCCACGAAGAAGTCGTACATGTGCCGCGCCACGAAGTCTGCTGTCGCGGGATTGCGGCCGATGGCGTCGACTATGTCCTCGCCGTTGAGGTTGCCCTCCTCAGCCAGGAAGGTCTTGCTACCTTCGTCGTGATCATCCTCCCGGTAGCCGAAGTGCCACGCGATCCTCCCGTAGGGCCAGATGGAGTCCTTCGTGGCTCGCATGGCCATGTACTCCGCATTGCCGAGGGTCCATCCCGTGAAGGCCCTGGACGCCTCCTTGATGTCGTCTTCAGTGTAGTTGCCGACGCCCATGGAGAAGAGCTCGAGAAGCTCCCGGCCGAAGTTCTCGTTGATGGCGCCCTTGTGGTTGTCCTGATTATCGAGCCAGATTATCATCCCGGGGTCCTTAGACAGCGCGACGAGTAGCGTGTCGAATCTGCCCATTCCGAGCCTGCGGAACATTTCGATCTGGTTCAGCAGCACGCGCCCCTGGTTGGTCTTCGTGTAGCCGGTGGCGAAGATGCCGTGCCAGAAGAGGGCGATTTTCTCGTCCAGCGGCGCGGTCGTCGAGATCATCCGGTAGATCCAGTTGGCCGCCGCACTGGGCCCATATCTCGACTCGTGAAGGTCCAGGTGGTACCGGTTGATAAGGTCCTGCGGCATGGTGCGGCGCTCGGTGGGCTCCAGGAGTTCCTCGACCGTCGCCTCGTAGCCCATCGCCATGTACTTTTCGAGCTCGGCCCTCGTCGCTCCGAATCCCGCCCGTCGCAGCAGGTGCGCCATCAGTTCAAGGTCTTTGCCAGCCATCGTATGCCCTCCTAGCTATCTTGGACTTGTGGTGTTTCGGACTTGCAGTGCGTCGGACTGTAGGGGCGACTCGGTGAGTCGCCCAGCCCGGCATTCACCCGATCATATTGGTATCGCCGTGCGGCTTTCGTGTTTCTCTATTTCACGCGTGCGATTATGATGATTATACTCGTCCTCGGCCCATTTGGCAGGGTTCCCTGCTATGTACTCGCGTATTCTGGCGAGCGACTCCTCGCTCCGTATCACGTGCTCATAGAAACCTCGCTGCCAGACTGCTGACCCAGGTGTGGATCGAGTTCGATTGATACGCCTCGCTGATGCAGACTTGAACTGACCGACTATGGCGCCTAGGGATCCGCTCGGCGCGCCCCTTGGGCCGTCGCTAGCGGCGCGTGGCTTCGCGAGGTGTGTCTCTTTGTCGTTGCGGACCGCGGTGGCGCGCTCGTGAATCATGATGATCCCGTGCAGATGGTTGGGCATTATGATGAATGTGTCAAGCTCCACGTCAGGCCGAATAAACGGCGTCTTCCTCCACTCTTCTTGCACTATCTTGCCCAAATCGTTCAGGAGCATCTCGTCTTCTGCTACTACCCCGTACAGGTATTCTCGATCCTGGGTGCATAGAGTGACGAAGTATGCCCCAGGAAGAGTGTAGTCGTATCCTCTTATTCGGATAGTGCGGCGACTGTGTTCCGCGGGTGTGCTCATCGGGAATGGCCTCGCGTATGCCCGGTAGTACTCCAGTTGAGGCGTAGGCGACTCGGCGAGTCGCCCCTACGGTTTGTACCTGCGGATTCGCAGTGCGTAGTGGATGATGTTAGTCATTGCCCCAGGGCCTCGAATCTACCCTTATGGTCCGGTTCTGCACTGGGAGAGTCACCTCCGCGCCGCCGAGCGCAGCCGACGCGTGGATCGCGAAGCCTATCTCGGTGGCCCGGCGGGTCTCCTCCACGTCGCACGCCGTAATGCCGCCGTTCCTCACCTTGTCCGCCAGGTCGCGGATGACCGCGGGTCCCCTGTGCCATGGGTGGTCGGGCCTTGGCACGTCGATCTCCGCCGGCGCGGTCATGAACTCGCCGGACTCCTTGTCCGCGTCCCACTTGTAGACGCGCTCGCCCTCCTGCATCACCACCAGCCGCCCGGCCGTGCCCGTTATCGTGTACGACCTGCGGCCTCCCTCCGACATGATGCCCAGGTTCACGCCGTTGTCCAGCGCGACCCAGCCCCGGCCGTGCGGATCGCCCCTCCGCCAGTCGTCCCATTGACTGGGGTCGTCGATCAGCCCCGCGGCGGAAACGGGCTCGGCGTCGCCTGCCATGCCCAAAGCCACGTCGAAGAAGTGGCAGCCATGATTGATCAGCTCGGTGACGCCGTGGCACACGACGGACGTCACGTCGCCTATGATGCCTTCCTTGATGATCCGGAAGACCTCGTTGTACGACTCCGACCAGCGCAGCTCCAGCCCGAAAGCGAAGGGCACGCGGCTAGTCCTCAGCGCCGCCACTATCCTGTCCATCTCCTCCAGGGTGGTGCAGAGGGGCTTCTCGCACACGATCCCCCGAACGCCTGCGGCAATGGCGGCCTCTACCTGGTCCGCGTGGTAGGTCTGGCGCGTGGCGATGCAGACGATGTCGGGCTTGGCCTCCTCCAGCATTTCGCCGTAGTCGCCGTAGCCGTCGACGTCTCCCCAGACATCGCGCCAGGTCTCCTGGAACTGCTGCCGGGTTGCCGCGTCGCCGTCCGAGATAGCTACGACAGCCGTTTCGGGCACCTCGGCGAAGGCCGACGCCCAGTTGTGGCCGCCGGGGGTGCTCTCGACCTGCCGGTGCACGCCGGCCAGCGCAACCCTGAGTGCGTCTCTGTTCGGCATCTCCCGGCCCGGCCTCCCTCGTTGAACAAGTCGGAATCAGCGATTATCCTACACACCATCAGCGTCACTGGCTAGTGGAGGATCACATATGTCGAAGGCCAAGTTTCGGGTCGGGATAATCGGCACCGGTCGCATGGGCGGACTCATGGAGGACGAGAACCCGTTCACCAACCAGTACTCAAAGCCTTACGGGCACTTCAGCTCGTACCAGGCAATCGAGGAGACGGAGGTAGTCGCCGTCGCCAACAGGGGCAAGGAGAGGCTCGACCGCTTCTGCAAGCGGTTCGACTTCGACAACGGCTACCTCGACTACCGGGAGATGATCGAGAAGGAGAAGCCGGACATCGTGAGCATCACCACCCCCTCGGTGCGGCGTGCGGAGCCGATAATCTTCGCGGCCGAGAACGGCGTGAAGGGAATCTACGCCGAGAAGGGACTGTGCGCGTCGCTGGAGGAGGCGGACCGGATCCGGGACGCGGTCAATGGCAACAACGTCGCCTTCAACTGGGGGGCGTCCCGCCGGCAACACAGCGCCTGGATACAGGTCGCCGACGCGATCGCGCGCGGCGACATCGGTGAGCCGCTGTACGCGATCATGTACACGTTCACGGACATCATCAAGCACCACCCCCACACGCTGGACACCGTGTCCATGCTGCTGGGGGACCCCCAGCCGGTCTGGCTGGAGGGCACACTGGTACAGAAGGGCGACAGGCTCGACGGCGGCGCGTCTGCCGAGCGCCCCCGGGCATTCCCGGACTACGACGCTGAGGGCCACCGATTTGTGCCTCCGGAGGGCGAGGAGATAGCCGACCCCATGGTCGGCTTCTACCGCGTCGGCTACGACAGCGGCGCAGAGGGCATCTTCGTACCCATCACCGGCCGCTGGGAGTTGGACGTCCACGGTACGGAAGGCCGCGCATGGGGCTGGGAGCAGCAGGGTGTGTGGCGGGTGCGACGTGGAGGCGGCAAGCCCGTCCGGGGCAGAAGGGGCTCGCCCGTGGAGGAGACGGAGATCCACCCCGACGGGGAGAGCCCGACCGTCTGCACCATCCGCGACATCATCAAGGAGATCGAGACCGGCGAGAGGACCCGGGGCAACATCGACGTGACCATGCAGAGCGTCGAGGCCGAGTTCGGCATCGCGTACTCGCACCTGCAGGGCGGATGCCGCGTCTCGCTCCCCGTCGAGGACCGCTCCCTCTACATACCCGGCGGCTAGGGCGACCGCTTCCGGGCCCTGGAGATGACGCAGCACAGGAAGGCTTACGTCTACGCGGCGGCCACGATCCTGTTCTGGTCGACGGTCGCGTCGGCCTTCAAGCTCACCCTGGAGCACCTCGACCCGTACCAGATGCTCTTCTACGCGACCGCGGTGTCCGTCGCAGTGCTCTTCGTGATCCTCGCGGCCCAGGGCAAGCTCGGCCTGCTCCGCACCTTCACGCCGAGGCAGTGGGCGTGGTCAATCGGTCTAGGCCTGGTCAACCCGTGCGTCTACTACATCGTCCTGTTCCAGGCATACTCGCTGCTGCCCGCACAGGAGGCCCAGCCGCTCAACATGATCTGGCCGCTGGTGGTCGTCTTGCTCTCCGTGCCGCTGCTGAAGCAGAAGATAGGCTGGATCAGCATCGCCGCAGTCGGGGTGAGCTTCATGGGCGTGTTGGTGATCTCGACCCACGGCGATGTACTGGCCTTCCAGTTCAGCAGTCCGAGGGGCACCCTTCTGGCAACTGGCAGCGCCATACTCTGGGCAACCTTCTGGATAGCCAACGTGCGGGACAAGAGGGACGACGTGGCCAAGCTCTTCGCCAGCTTCGCCGCGGGGCTCGTTTTCGTAGGAGTCGCGACCGCCCTGTTCTCGGACTTCCGAGTCGAGGCCAACGAAGGCCTGCTGGGCGCAGCCTACGTGGGCGTGTTCGAGATGGGCGTGACCTTCGTCACGTGGGCGAAGGCGCTGTCACTGGCGAAGACCACAGCCCACGTCAGCCACCTCATCTACCTGGTGCCCTTCATATCGCTGATATTCATCAGCCTCGTCGTGGGCGAACAGATACTCCCGTCCACCATCGTGGGACTCGTGCTCGTTGTGGGGGGGATCCTGGTCCGCGGCCTGGATCGCACGAAGCAGGCGCCGGCAGTCGATTCAACCAGTGCTGGCGGGTGACTCCCCCACAGAGTCCAGCCTGCGCTTGATCTCGGCGTAGGTGTCCGCCGACAGCGGGCCGCTCATGATGCCCGCGAGGTTCTCCTCCAGGTGCGGGATGCGGCTCGTGCCGACGATGTTCGTATCGGCGTTGGGGTGGGTGAGCGTGTAGCGCAGTATCAGGGTCGTTCGGCTCTCGCCCTCCTCGCGCAGTTCGTCCAGACCGGCGCCCTCGAACGTGCTCCACTTCTTCGACCGGCGCTCGTTGGCGTCGCCCGAAGGCTCGCCCTGCGCAACGCCGCCCCTGATGATTATCCCGATGCCCGCCTCGGCCGACTTCACAACCCAGTCCTCGTGCTCCCGCTCCAGGGCCGAGTAGGGTATCTGGAAGGTGTCGAATACGCCGGTGTCCAGGTAGTAGGGCAGGTGGGGCAGGGTCGTCGAAATGCCGAGCCAGCGCACCTTGCCCTGGTCCCGCATGTCCTCGAGCACGGCGATCAGGTCGCCGTCTTCCGCCTCATCGACCGTGGGGTTGTGGTACTGCATGATGTCCACGTAGTCGGTCTTCATCCTGCGCAGACTCTGCTCGAGGCCCCGTGCCGCGTTCTCGCGAGTCCAGATGTGGTCGCCTCCGTCGCGTCCGCATCCGCACTTCGTCGCCAGGTAGTACTCCGACCGCCTGCCGGAGATGTGCTTGCCGATCTGCTCCTCGGCGGGCACGTCCCACCTCACGCCGTAGTCGTTCGCCGTGTCGATGAAGTTGATGCCGGAGTCCAGCACCGCGTTCAGCAGCTGGTCCCACTCCGAGTCCGGCATCTTCCTGCTAAGGGCGGTGCCGAATCCCAGCCTCGTAACCTCAAGGCCCGTCCGTCCAAGAACCGCCGTAGGTAGTGCGGCGTCGTTCATTGTCGTTACCTCCTAGTAGCTAACCTCATCTCGGTTTATGGGTTAGGGCTGGAGCCTATCCTGAGCTTGCAGAAGGGTGAGGGTAAAAGGTCGCGGCTAAGCCGATCCGGTCAGCTCTTCAACCATGCGGCGGGCGACGACGTCCGCCTCGTCGCCCTGAAACGCTACGGGGGCGACCCACAGACGCCGCTGGTCGGGCAGGACGCCGATGTGAATCGAAGGCTCGCCGGTACGCAGGGCCTCCTCCACCTGTTCCACCGTGGGGCCGTCCCACGACTCGGCCAGCTCGATGGTGGCTGTCGGAGCCGTCGGTCCCTCGTAGATGGGTCCCTCGTGTACCCACGCCTTCACGCCGTCGAGCGCGTCTGCCGCTTCGGCGACCGTCGTGGACTTGGCGCGCCAGTCCACCCACTCGGACTCATGGTCTGCTTCCATGAAGAGCTCCAGCGCCTTCACGAGGCCGATGATCTCCTCCTTGGCCACCTTCATGGGCCGCCCGATCCCGGCCTTGTCCTTGCCGAAGAAGAAGGAGTTCTCCCAGGCGGCCTGCATCAGGTCGCCTCGACCGGCCAGCATGCCGGTCGACTGGGGGCCTCGGATACCCTTGCCGCCGCTGAAGGCCACCAAGTCCACGCCCATCTTGATGAACCGCGAGAGGTTCTCGACGGGCGGCAGCTCCGACGCGGCGTCCAGGACGACCGGGACCTCCCGGGCATGGGCTATCTCGATGACGTCCTCCAGCGAAAGGGCGTGGAACCGCATGACCCACACGTACGCCACGGCGGCGGTATCGTCGTCGATGGCGTCTTCGAGCTCGGCCCGCGTCGTCCCTTCCTGCCCGCCAATCTCCACCAGGGTCGCGCCGGCGATCTGGTAGGACGTGTCGTAGTGGTTGCGCTGGGACTTCTGGATGAGGACCTTGTTCTTCATCCCGGTGGAGTCGGGCAGGCGGGCGATCTTCTCCTCGTCCGTGCCGGTCATGCACGCCGCCGCCTGGAGCACCTGGGCCGCGGAACAGCCAGCCGTGACCAGCCCCGCGTCCGCGCCGGTGAGACCCGCGATGTACTCGCCCGCGCTCCTGTGCAGCCCCTCCAGGTCGACGAAGTAGCCCGCCGATTCCGCCATAGCGTCCACCACCTCGGGCGGCATCACGCTGCCGCCGAGGGCAGTCCTCCAGTGGTGGCCGTTTATCAGCCGCTGCACTCCGAGCCTGTCGTATATGTTCGTTTCTGCCATAGCGCCCTAGGACTCTTGCTTGGGAAGGATTTCGTGGTTCATTGCCCATCTCGGGTAGAGGTTGCGGGTCACGGCGCCCGGGAAGGGAGCGCCAAGCGGCTGGGGAGCCATGTTCATCACGCCCACCGACCCGTGCATCGAAGTCATGACGTGGCGCAGCCCCACCGACCGCAGCGTCCGCGCAGACGGCACGTTGAACTGCGCCGTGGACGCGACCACGAGCCGGCCGTTGTCGAGGATCCATCGGGCTGCGGCGCTGACAACCGCCCGGCCGAGGCCCCGCAGCTTCACGTCCTGCACTACGTCCATGCCGATCTCCCACACGTCGCCGCCCTCGTCCCAGACGTTCGCGAGTGCAATCAGCCTGTCGCCGTCGTATATGGCGAATCCGGCCAGGGAGTTGGGGTCGCAGTGCCAGAAGAAGCGGTAATCGACGTCCTTCAGCTCCTCGGGACCGAGCATCACGACCCTGTCGTCTTTCAGCGGCCTCCAGGTCTGCTCGTCGCCGAACAGGTACCACGAAGGGCCCCATATGCCCACGTCATCCCGTAGCGTGACGCGGGCCAACTCGTAAGCCCCGAACATCGAGAAGAGCAGGTCCGGGTCGAGGTCGTCGACGATCACCTGCAGCCGTTCGACCCATTCGCTGCGGCACGCAACTATCGTCTTCTCGCCGACCTTCAGCCCCCTCAGCGGGCCGTGCGCGTCCGTGCCGATGGGGACCACCGGCGTTGAGTCGCCGCTCATCTGCGACAAGGGCACCCCAAGCTGACTCTCGATCCACGGCCGGGCCAATTCCAGCAGGCGTTCATCCGCCATGAGTCATCTCCTCTAAGTCCAGAAACGCGCCGATTATATGGCAGGGCGCAACCCTTGACAAACCTGGGACGACTCGCCTTCGTCGTTGCCGCGAAGGCTGGAACCCATTTCTGGTGGGATGCGATAGAATCACCTTCCGAGGCGCAACGGCGGCGCCGGGCCCACAATTCTGGCAGGGAAGGTCCCACAGAGACTTGGTCGAACGCAGCGAAGATCTCAAAGACAGCCTGGCTGCCCTCGATGCGGACGGCGGCAGCCGCATCCCTCACGACGTGGCTTTGGCCATCGTGCGCGGCGCAAACCCCGTGGCCGCTTTCCGAAGTTACGCTGGCATCACGCTGCGCGACCTGTCCGAGAGAACTGGAGTCGCCGCAAGCTACCTGTCCGAGATCGAGCGGGGCCTCAAGCCCGGCTCCGCTGCGGCCTTGTCCCGAATCGCAGGGGCACTCGGCACTACGATCGACTCGCTTGTAATGGAGTAGGCTGAGAGACGAAGCGCGAAGCCTCAGGCCGGCCGCCTGAGCCGAGATTGCCCTGCCGCCCTTCTCCCAATATAATCCCCCCCATGACCATCCTCGTCGAAAAAGACCGCGGCGTCGGCGTCATCACCTTGAACCGGCCTGAGGTGCTGAACGCCATGAACCGGGCTATGAGCCGGGAGATCGACGAGGCACTCGCCGCTTTCGAGGACGACGCCGACATCGGCGCGATAGTCATTACCGGATCTGGCAGGCGCGCCTTCTCGGCCGGCGCCGACATCCACGAGATGGCGAAGCTCGCGGAGCAGGCCGAGGCATCGGCCCCCGACCCGCGCCGGTCCGAGTACGCCTGGCACATCGCAAGCTGCAGGAAGCCCACCATCGGCGCAATCAACGGCCTGGCCTATGGCGGCGCCGCGGTCCTGGCCGCGAGCCTCGACATCAGGGTGGGCTCGGAAAACTCCAGCTTCCGTTTCCTCGCCGCTTCGTACGGCCGCGTTAACTCGACGTGGAACCTGCCGATGCAGGTCGGCTGGCCGGTGGCCAAGGAGCTGCTCTTCACCGCTCGCGTCGTGCAGGCGCAGGAAGCCTGTCGCATCGGCCTCCTGAACCACCTCGTCGCAGCCGACCTGCTGCTGCCCAAGGCCATGGAGATAGGGAGGCAGATAGCAGCCAACGACAGCCGCATGATCCAGGGCATCAAGGAGCTGATGATCGAGGACGTGGGGCTGGGCTGGAAGGAGATGCAGGACAACGAAATGGAGGCACAGGCCGGCAAGCTGGCCCCAACGCCCCTCAGGGAGGGCTTCCGGAGCTTCCTCGACCGCAAAGGGCGGGAGTGACGACGCCGCTGGCCGGCATCCGTGTCCTCGACCTGGGCAGGTACCAGGCGGGCCCCAGGTGCGCCCTCATGTTCGCCAGGCTGGGGGCCGAGGTCATCAAGATCGAATCCCTGAGGGGCGACGAGAGCCGGAGCAACGGCCCCGTCGTGAAAGGCCAGAGCGCCTACTGGGTCCAGTATAACAGCGGCAAGAAGAGCCTCGCTATCAACCTTCGCAAGGAAGAAGGCAAGGCCGTGCTTCGCGACCTGGTCAGCGTGTCCGACGTATTCCTGCAGAACTTCAGGCCCGGCACGATCGAGAAGATGGGCTTCGCATACGACGTGCTGGAGCGGCTCAACCCTGGGATCATCATGATCAACGTCTCCGCCTACGGGCAGGACGGCCCCTACAGCGACCGCATAGGCTTCGACCCGATTGGCCAGGCCCTGGGCGGCATGATGTCCCTCACTGGATTCCCCGGCGACCCTCCCACCAAGACATTCTTCCCCCTGATCGACCGCATCACCGCACTGCACGCGACGATCGGCGCCCTTGCCGCCCTGCACGAGCGGAAGTCGTCGGGCAGGGGCCAGACCATCGATGTCTCGCTGGCCGACTCGGGGTTCACGGCAAACGAGATCCCTATCGCTGCATACCTTGCTGACGGCACCGTGGTCCAGCGCGAGGGCAACGGCGAGGGCCTGACGAACGTTTATCGCACTCAGGACGGATGGGCCCTGCTGCACGCGACGAGCGACGCGATCTGGCCCAGGGTGTGCGAGGCCATGGAGTGGACGGAGTGGGGCGCCGACCAGGACCTGGCCTCGAGACGCGGCAGGGACGAGCTGGGCGAGGAGATCGGCCGGGCGCTGGAAGACTGGTTCGCACGGCGGACGACCAGGGAGGCCGTCGACCACCTGTCCAGGTTCAGCGTGCCCGCAGCCCCCGTGAACAGCATCGAAAGCGCGGCTGGGGATCCCCACGTCCACGAGAGGGAAATACTCGTGGAAGTGCCCGATCCTTATGCCGGGTCGATTCACGTGAGCGGCAAGACGATCAAGTTCGGACGCACACCCATGGAGGTTGGGACCGCGCCGACTGTTGGAGAACATACGGAGCACGTGCTGCGCGACATACTTGGCTACTCCTCCGAGCGCCTCAACGACCTGGTCGCTGACAACGTCGTCGCAACGAGCGGCCCCGGGCCGACCCAGGCCAACGGCACGTGACGTCGAAGGAAGGGACGGCTGCGGTAGTTCATCACCGTGGCAGGCAGTTTCCCAGGACTCCTCGAAATCACCCGCTCGAACCCTCACCGGAGCGGTGTTCTGGTGCTAAAATGGCCTTGACTCTCGAGGGCAGGATCTACTTGAGGATAAGAGTAAGGCTGTTCGCCGGGTACCGGGAGCGGGCGGGGACACCTGAAGTCGAGCTGGAAGTCCCCACAGGCGCGACCGTCGGGAACCTGGCGTCCGACGTGCATCGTCGCTTCCCCGGCATGACGTCGAGCCCCGAGTCCCTGGTGGTGGCTGTGAATCGCGAGTACCGGGACCACGAATACGAGCTCAGCGACGGTGACGAAGTGGCACTCATCCCGCCCGTAAGTGGAGGCGAGGACCTGATCGAGATCACGCATGCGCCCCTGGACCCGGAGTCAGTCACGGCGCGGGTACGCAAACCGTCGAACGGAGCGGTGCTCACGTTCCTCGGCGCAACGAGGGCTCAGACCGGCGACCGCAGGGTGCTCCACCTCGAATACGAAGCGTATGAGCCCATGGCGAGTGACAAGCTGGCGGAGATTACCTCCGAGATCAGGGAGAGATGGGAAGTGGAGGACGTAGCCATCGCCCACCGCCTTGGCCGCCTGGAGATCGAGGACATCAGCCTGATCGTCGCCGTGGCGTCTCCTCATCGAAGGGACGCGTTCGAGGCCTGCCAGTACAGCGTCGACCGCATCAAGGAGATAGTGCCCATCTGGAAGAAGGAGTACTTCGAGGGCGGCGAGGTCTGGATAGAGAGTCCCGAGTCCCTAGCTGCCAGAAATTCCGCAAAAAAGTCTTGAATTGTTTCAAACTTTCGGTATGATTAGAGACAATGACCGTTTGCCAGAAAGATTTCAAGGTAGTAGAATAGCAACCGGTTCGGCCAAGTCTGAGACGACAGCGATGGAGGTATGGGATGTCCGAAGGCTTCATTGGAAGGCAGCTCGGCCTGTTGGTTCTGATTGTCGGCGCCGCGCTACTGCTTGTCGCATGTACCGGCGAAACGGGCCCGCAGGGCGAGCGAGGCTTGCAGGGCCCACAGGGACCTGAAGGCCCGATGGGCCTGCAGGGTCCACAGGGAGAGAGAGGATCACAAGGCCTGCAGGGCGACCCCGGCCCTCAGGGATTGCAGGGACCTCCTGGGCCTACGGGTCCCAGGGGCGCGACTGGTGAACAGGGTCTGCAGGGCGCCAAGGGCGACACCGGCGGCCAGGGCCCGCGGGGTTTGCAAGGCCAGCCGGGTCCGCAGGGTCCGAGGGGAGCGACGGGCGCCACAGGCCCGCAGGGCCCGGAAGGTCCGCAGGGTGAGCAGGGCGATCCCGGAGGTCCTAAGGGCGACAAGGGCGACACCGGCGACACCGGTCCTCGGGGTCCCCAGGGCGTCCCGGGTCCCAAGGGCGACCAGGGCGACCAGGGCGACAAGGGCGATCCGGGCGGCCCGCCAGGACCACAGGGAGCCCAGGGTCCCACGGGACCGCAGGGTCCCATTGGCGAGCGAGGCCAGAAGGGTGACACCGGGCCTCAGGGACCGGCAGGAATCAAGGGCGAGGTGGGCCCACAGGGTCCTCCGGGAGCCCAGGGTCCGCAGGGCTTGGTAGGTGACCAGGGTCCGCAGGGTCCACAGGGTCCGCAGGGCACCAGGGGTCCCGAAGGGCCGCAGGGTCCATCCGGGCCTAGGGGTCTCGCCGGACCGCAGGGTGAGCCTGGACCTCATGGCCCGCAGGGAATACGTGGACCGGCTGGCGTGAGCGGAGCCGAGATCCTCGTAGTCGAGAGCGTGTCCAACAGTGACGACAAGAGCCTGGTCGCGGAGTGCACCGATGGCAAGGTCGCCATCGGAGGCGGCGCAAGGATCCTGGGTGCGGCAGGTTCTCGGGAGGACGAGATCCCGACCAGCGTCGCGATTGTAGCGTCCTATCCGCTCGGTGTATCGGGTGAGAAGTCCCCTCGCTGGGGAGCGATCGCCAAGAACATCGGCACGCAGACCGAGAACTGGAGACTCAGCGTTCACGTAGTCTGCGCAGTCGCGGCCGACTAGATCATCCGGCTCCAGGCCGGCACTTCATCGAAATGTTGGCCTGGAACGGATAGAACAAGCGCCTTCTGTTGGGGGCCGGGCTAGACGCCCGGCCCCCACCTTTGTCTGGTCAAGTACTTCGCTCGCGTTGACACTGCCCGTGTCCGTTGGATAGTATTCTGGCGGGTTGTGGACACGTCCCGGAGGCCTTGTGGCATGACAACTGCGGTACAGATTGGGACGGGTCCGTTCACATACACGCCCGTGGACGAGTGGGAACGTCTCCCCGACGGTTACTACTGGACCGATGCTGCGGCGGTCGCCGTAGACTCCAAGGACAGGGTCTACGTATTCAACAGGGGCCCGCACCCCATGATCGTCTTCGACCCCGACGGCAACGTGCTCTCCTCATGGGGCGAGGGCCTGTTTCCACGGGCTCACGGTGTGACCCTGGGGCCGGACGACACCCTCTACTGCACCGACGACGACGACCACACCGTCCGGCAGTGCACCCTCGACGGCAGGGTACTGATGACGATAGGCACCCCGGGTCAGGCAACCCCCTACCAGAGCGGCGACCCGTTCCACCGGCCTACGGACGTGGCCATAGACCCCAACACCGGCGACCTCTACATCTCCGACGGATACGGCAACTCCCGCGTGCACAAGTACTCGCCGGACGGACGGCTCCTCTTCTCATGGGGCGCCCCGGGCACCGACCCCGGCGAGTTCAACATCGTCCACAACATCGCTACCGACAAGGATGGCTGGGTCTACGTGGCCGATAGGGAGAACCACCGGGTCCAGATATTCGACTCCAACGGGCGCTACGAGACCCAGTGGGTGAACATGCACCGCCCCTGCGCCCTGTACATCTCTCCCGACCAGCACGTGTACGTCGGTGAGCTGGGCGCTGGCATGAAGGTCAACATCGATCTGCCCAACATCGGCCCGCGAATCAGCGTCTACAACACGAGCGGCAGGTTGCTGGCCCGCATGGGCCTCGGCTTCGGAGAAGAGCCGGGCCAGTTCATGGCCCCACACGGCATCTGCCTCGACTCCCGCGGCGGCCTCTACCTGGGAGAGGTCGCCTGGACCAACCTGAACAACATAGGCGCGCCGCGCGACGGCGTGCGCAGCTTCCAGAAGCTCGCGAGGGTGGGCAAAGCGTAGCCTAGCCTCACACACGACCTAAAGGGAGGCCTCGGCATGATCTTCTACATAGTTAGGCGGCTGGCCCTAGGCGTCCTGACCGTGCTCGCGATCTCGGCGCTGGCCTTCTTCATCATCCAGCTCCCGCCGGGAGACATCGTCCAGAGGTACATGGACCAGACCGCGTGCGGCAACCTCGGCGACACGTGCCTGCTCTCGGACGAGCAGAAAGAGCACATGAACCACTACTTCGGGGTCGACCAGCCGATGGTCATACGGTACTTCAAATGGTTGTGGAATCTGCTGCAGTTCGATCTGGGAGTGTCCTTCCGGGCCGGCGAGAACATCACGGCCGAGCCCGTCAAGGAGGTCGTGGGCGATCGGATCTACATGACAATTGCGCTGACCGGGTTCACCATCCTGGTCACGTGGACCTTCGCCATTCCAGTCGGCATATACTCCGCTGTGCGCCAGCACTCCCTGGGCGACTACTTCTTTACCTTTATTGGATTTAGCGGCTTGGCGATTCCCGACTTCCTCCTCGGGCTCGTGCTCATGTACTTCGCCTTTGCCTACCTCGACGCCAGCGTCGGAGGCCTGCTTTCGCCTGACCAGGTCGAAAGGCCCTGGGACCTGGAAAAGGTCATGGACCTCATCAACCACCTCTGGATTCCAGCGGTGGTGCTGGGCACGTCGGGGACCGCGAGCCTCATTCGCATAATGCGCAACAACCTCCTCGACGAGCTCAACAAGCCATACGTCGTCACCGCCCGCGCCAAGGGACTCCGTCCCTGGCGAATGGTGCTCAAGTACCCCGTCAGGGTCGCCGTCAACCCCCTGATCAGCACGATAGGCTATCTGCTTCCGTCGCTGGTGAGCGGCAGCATCATCGTGTCGGTGGTGCTGAGCCTGCCCACGCTGGGACCCATTCTGCTCTTCGCCCTGCAGATCGAGGACGTGTACACCTCCGGCGTGATCATCTTCATGATGGGCGTTCTCACGGTAGTTGGAACGCTCACGTCCGACATAATGCTGGCGGTCGTAGACCCGCGCATCAGGATCCTGGGCCAGTAGCAGGGCTGAGCCTTTACGTCCTTCGACTGGCTGACGCGAGCCCAAGAGGACGCTTGCCTTAGGCAAGCCGGGCGCCGTCTTCATGCAGATCATCCAACACCCGGGAGGGAATGTTGACTGACATCATCTTTGAGTCCGCTGTGTCCCTGGCTGAGGCCATCCGAAAGAAGCGCGTGTCGTCCATGGAACTGACGCAGGCCTATCTCGACCGCATCGAGAAGGTCAACCCGGCCCTGAACGCCGTCGTCATGCTCGACGACACAGCCAGAGAGCAGGCCCGCGCGGCCGATGACGCCCTCGCCAGGGGCGGCGAGATTGGGCCGCTCCACGGCGTGCCCATCACCCTCAAGGACTCCCACGACACCGCCGGGGTCGTCACGACAGGCGGCACACTTGGCAGGGAAAACTTCGTGCCCGCGACGGACTCCACGGTGACGGCGCGGCTGCGCGCTGCCGGGGTCGTGCTGCTCGGCAAGACCAATACGCCCGAGCTCACGATGGGCATGGAGACGGACAACCTCGTCTACGGCCGCACCAACAATCCCTACGACACGGACAGGACCTGCGGCGGAAGCAGCGGAGGCGGAGCGGCCATAGTAGCCGCGGGCGGGTCCGCCTTCGACATCGGCACCGACACGGGAGGGAGCATCCGGTTCCCGGGCCATTGCTGCGGAGTCGCGGGAATCAAGCCCACGTCAGGGCGCGTGCCCAGGACCGGCCACATCATCCCTTACGGCATGGGCGTCCGCGACTCCCTCACCCAGGTGGGCCCCATTGCCCGCTACGTCGAGGACCTGGCGCTCGTCCTGCCCATCATATCGGGGCCGGACTGGAGGGATCCCGCAATCGTGCCAATGTCCCTGGGAGACCCAGATAGCGTGGATGCGTCGCGACTGCGGGTCGCCTTCTACACCGACAACGGCGTCATGACGCCCACGCCCGAGACGATAGATGCCGTGGCCGGCGCAGCTTCGGCGCTGTCGGACGCCGGGGCGACCGTGATTGAGGACAGGCCGGCGGCCCTCACGGACCACGATCTGTCGTGGAAGAGCCTGCCGCACTACGACGGCTCGGTGCAGAGGCTGCTCGACGCCGCCGGCACGACCGAACCGCACCCCTGGACCCTCAGCGTACTGGAGTCCTCCGAGTCGGCGACGGCGGCGGAGCTCGAGGAGCTCATGGAGCAGGTGGACGCGTTCCGAAGCGACATCCTCGCCTTCATGGAGGACTACGACATCCTCCTCTCGCCCATCATGCCCGTGCCGGCCCAGCCCCACGACGTCATACGCACGAACCGCCTGGAGTTCGGCTCATACACACGGCCGCACAACCTCACCGGATGGCCCACGGCGGTGGTGCGGGGCGGCACTTCACCCGAGGGACTGCCCATAGCCATCCAGATAGCCGCTCAGCCCTGGCGCGAAGATGTCGCGTTGGCGGCAGCCCAGGTCATAGAGTCGGCGTCGGGAGGCTGGCGGCCCCCGTCCATCTGACCGGAGTCGAGGGGCGGCGGCTCGCATCTTCCCCCCGAGGAGACCTTTGACCAACCTGCTATTGCGCGCCCATATAGTCGTCGTTCCTGCGGAGGCAGGAACCCAGAGGGGCGAGGGGAGGGGTCTTCTTCCCGGCGCCACTGCGTTACGCAAAGGTCTCCCGAGGGGGAAGGTTAGGATGGGGGCTCTCGCCCTGCCGAAGGGCAAAGCTGTCCACGCCAGACCAAGTCTGAACGGCTACGGATGGGGTCCGCTTATGGCCTTTGGCCCTAGCAGGTGCTAGGATTCCCGCATCCACGACCGCACGTCACGGAGGGGCAGGCCTTGAACGACTATGAACGCTTCTTCTTCGACCTTAACGGTTACCTTGTGATCGAAGACGCGCTGACGCCCGGGGAGGTCGCCTCCTGCAACGAGGCGATAGAGCAGCAGCGGGAGCGCATCAGGATACGCCCGCCCGAGGAGTCCTTGGCGCGGGGTGCGACGGCCCTCGAAGGGGCGCAGGGCAGGGGAGACGTCGGCGGGATGCTCACCTGGCCCGAGCCCTGGTGCCAGCCGTTCCGCGACCTGCTCACTCACCCGGTCATCGTCCCCTACCTGAACGAGCTGCTGGGACCAGGCTTCAGGCTCGACCATCTCTACGGCATCATGATGACGAAGGGCGCCGAGGGGTTCGTCCTGCACGGCGGCGGGAACACCGGCGATCTCACCCACTCCTACCAGTACCACAACGGCATGATGCGCTGCGGGCTGACCGTCGTGACCTGGGTGCTGAGCGATCACGGGCCGGGCGACGGCGGCTTCGCGTGCATCCCGGGCAGCCACAAGTCCAACTACGAGCCGCCCATGGACGTGAAGCGCCTGGAGACGGATATCGGGGTCGTGCGCCAGGTCGAGGCGAAGGCGGGTTCCGCAATCATCTTCACCGAGGCCCTGTGTCACGGCACGCTGCCCTGGCAGGCCGACCACGAGCGACGGACCGTGCTCTACAAGTACTCGCCGGGCTCAGTCTCTTACGCGAAGCAGTACATCCCTGATGGCGTGGAAGACTCCCTCGGCGAGTTCACCGAGGACCAGCGCGCAGTGCTCCAGCCTCCCTACCGCCCGGACCGCCCCCAGATCGCCGCAGAATAGGAGCCTGCCGGATGCTGGACATCGACTTCCCTGACAGGGAATACGAGCTCGGCGGCCGCATCGACGTTCGCATCACTCTCGCTCCAGAGCAGGACGTCAGGATTCGAAATGCGCGCGTCGACCTCGTCTGTAACCAGACCTACACCCACCATTCGGCGTGGGAGGGCGGGCCCGCGTCGCTCGGTGGGCACAGCGGCAGGATCAGCGGCGGGGGCGTGTTCGTCAGGGCAGGCATAGACTCCGACCAGCGCACCGAATCTTACTTGCACAGCACCGCGACCACGCTGGAGGACGCCGTGCTCAAGGCAGGTGTGACGGAGACGCGCCGCGTCGACCTGAGGATAAAGCCGACGACGCCGAAGCGCTTGCGCGAGGCGGTTGAAGCCGACCGCAACGCCGCTGCCGCCTGGAGCTTTGCATGGACGCTGTCCGTCTCGCTGGACGTAGCGCGAGGCCGGGACATCAAGATCGAGCGAGAGGTCAAGATCAAGCTGCCTGCCTTGCCTGCGGGAACATCCGACGCCAAGCCCCGGATGTCCAGACCCAAGCGACCGACGGGCCAAGCGTAACTGCAAGCCCTCTGTCCTGACTACCCCCCCACTACCGTCGTTCCCGCGCGAAGCCTGCGCCCGGAAGTCGGGGGCGGGAAGCCATCCCAGGTCCTCTCAGCGGGAGAGATGTGCGTATAATACGCGGCGACGAGTCTCTGTACGATACTCGCCGTTCGCTCAACGCAGCACAATACCTGGGAGACGAATATGGGATCGAACACGGTCCAGGACATACTCTACCTGCAGGCCGCGACCACCTCGCCCACGTCCGAGGTGGTCGGCATGAGAATCATCGAGAACGGCGAGATCTCCGACGGCCCGCACGACCCGGACGACTGGCCCTACCAGACCGTCCTGGAGGCGGTGCGTGACGGCTGGCGGGTGATCAAGTTCCCCGAGCTGGCCCTGATGCTGGACGATTCGCGCACCTTCGGGCTGGGCTTCGAATTCATCCTGGAGAGAGAGGGCAGACCATGAAACAGTACGACTGCGAGCCCACGCTGAACGACACGGAGGTCCTCGAATTCTGCAAGAACGGCTTCATGATGTTCGAGGGCGTAGTGTCCGACGAAATTAACCGGCGTACCAACGAGTACCTCGAAGAGCATGACGGCATGGAGCCGACCGACATACTGGACGAGGACTGGTTCATGGACGGCGTCATCAAGCACCCCGCAGTCGCCGGCGCGCTCCGCTCCCTGCTGGGCAAGGACTTCGGCCTCCCCAACCTCGTGTCCAATCACCGCATCCAGTGCCCACAGCCGGCCCAGGAGTGGCACTACGACGGCGGCGACATCTTCGGCCCCCAGCTCGACTACATCCAGGTCTTCTACTACCCCCAGGACTGCCCGCGTGAGCTGGGCCCGACCGAGCTGCTGCCCGGGTCCCACTTCCTCTACTCGGAGAGGGACATGACCAAGCACCTGGGCAGGATCCGCGGCTCGTACCACGCCGTCTCGCCGGCGGGCTCCATCTTCCTCACCGACTACTCCATCTGGCACAGGCGCTCGGAGTCGTGGGGATCGGGGATGCGCAACAACGTCAAGTACAACTACTGGCGCACGTCGCCCCCCACCCGCGACTGGGTGATCGACCCCGACTTCGACCCCGCAACGGCCGACTACACGTTCAAGGGCCCGACCTTCAGGAAGCAGTTCCAGGACTGCTACGACGCCGCAGAGATGTACTTCTGGCTACGGGGAGAGCACGATAAGTTCAAGCTCATCGGCGGCCAGGGCTGGCCCATCCCAGGCAACCGCAGCGACGTACCCTACGGCGTCCCCGAGGGCATATAAGAACCTGGGACTTCATGCCATTCCGAGCACAGTACTTTGGGTCATTCCGAGCGAAGCGAGGAATCTGAGGGACTTTGCCCTGAGGCTGCCATCCTGTATCCGTTCGCCCTGAGCCTGTCGAAGGGCAGTGCTCACCAGTAAAGGTGGCTGGGGGCATTCTCCCTGAACAGAATCTGCCGATAATGTAACCGCCCGCCCTCGCCAACTAGCCGAACACGGAGGCTAAAGAATGTACTGCACGAGCTGCGGGGTGCAAAACGACGACGATGCCAGGTTCTGCAAGGACTGCGGCAAGGCCATGTCCGGTGCGGCTCCGAGCGCCGAACGGTTCGAGCCGGAGTCACCCAGCCGCGCAGCGGGTCCACCCCCACCGGCACATGTGCCGAGCTACTTGGTGCCGGCCATACTCGTGACCATATTCTGCTGCCTGCCATTCGGAATCGTGTCCATCGTCTACGCCGCCCAAGTCAACGAAAAGCTCAATGCGGGCGACGCTGCTGGTGCGATGCGGGCCTCGGACAACGCAAGGACCTGGATGTGGGTCGCCTTCGGAGTGGGGCTGTTTGTGGCCGTATTCTTTGGATTGGGAGGCCTTTGGATGGGCTTGTTCCCGTCAACGTAGTCGGGAGGTCGATGACATGTTCTGTCCGAGCTGCGGGTTCGAGAACGACGCCAGTGCTGGCTTCTGCAAGAGCTGCGGCAGGTCGCTGTCCAATACGGTAACAGCGGAGCCTGCCACCTCCAGCGGATCAGGGCCTACTGCTCAACCTCACATACCGAACTATCTCGTGCAGGCCATACTCGTCACGATATTCTGCTGCCAGCCCTTCGGGATAGTGTCGCTCGTCTTCGCAGCCCAGGTGAACGGAAAGATCGTGTCGGGTGACATCGAAGGCGCACGACGTATGTCCGAGGACGCAAGGAAGTGGGCGTGGGTGGCATTCTGGACGGGGCTGGGGATTCTCATTGCCTCGGTCCTGATCTATGCCGTTCTCATCGCGTTCCTGTTCGTGGTTGGAGAAGGCACCGAGGTGGTTGAATGGATGTAGTAGGTAAGGTCGCAATACGAGCAGACGAGCGTGGCATCGAAATCATAGGACGCTCGATCTCGCCTAGGGCCACCTACATGGGCCTCGCCCTGCTGGGCGCCGCTGGGATTGCAGTCCTCTACGCCTTCGACCCCAGAAACCCCGGGCTGTTCCCCGCGTGCCCATTCCTGGGCCTCACAGGCTGCTACTGCCCCGGCTGCGGCACCCTCCGCGCCCTCCACGTGCTGCTCCGCGGCGACGTAGCAGGCGCCCTCGGCTACAACGTCGTAACTGTGCTGTCTTTGCCGTTCATCGCATACTCACTCGGCACAGGCGCGATGAGGGCATTCGGCCTGAAGGTCCCTCGACCCCTGTTCGTTCACCCAGGATGGATCTGGGCGCTGCTCGCCGCAGTAGTCGCGTTCTGGGTGCTGAGGAACCTGCCGATAGCGCCGCTGACGACGCTGGCGCCCTAACACAGCCGGGGCAGCCTATCGGTCTGCCAGCATCTCCTCGAGCAGGGCAGTGGTGCCCTCGACGGCCTTGTCGATGAGCACGCGGCCCTTCTCGGTGGTGCTGGCCGGCGTCTCCTCATCGCGGTTGTGCTGAATGGCGTCGACCCTGACGTTAGCGGGAATGGCGTGCATGGTGAACGACGTCTCGAACTCGCCTGCGTGGCCTGGGTGGTGCCCCACGTCCAGGACATCGTTGGCGAACTCGTCGGGTATCAGGTCCCAGTAGCTGTTGAACCGCAGGTCGAGCCCCGGCTCGTCCCGCCGGAGCAGGGCATCGGTATAGTCGCTGTGCGTGTGGATGCCCTCCACCGTATCGCCAGGTATGGGCGCGCCGTACACGGACGTGAGGTGCATACGCCACTGGTCGATCACGCCCTGCACCGGCTTCACGTTGCCGCCGTGGCCGTTCAGGATCAGCACGCGCCTGATCCCGTGCCTGACGAGGCTCTCCACCGCGTCGAACAGCACAGCAAGCCAGCTCCCGGGCTTCGCCGACATGGTGCCGGGGAAGTACATGTGGTGCTCCGCTATGCCGATGGACATGGGAACGACCACCGCGACATTCGGGTACAGCGCCTCGGCCACCCGCTCGGCGACGTGCGTGCTCGATGCGATGTCCTGCTCGAAGGCCAGGTGCTCCAGGTGCTGCTCGATGCTGCCCGTCGCGATGATGGCAGCCCTGAATGACCCGGCCTGCAGCGCCTCCCGGAACTCGCGCCTCGTGTGCGCCTCGATTCGGACCTTCCGGTTCATGGGGTCACCCGCTCTTGGCCGTGAGAGCCTGGCGTGCTTTTGCCAGCGACGCCATGCGCAGGGTCGTGAGCTCCTCGCAGCGGTCGACCGCCCATTCGTACGAGCCTGCCAGGCTCTCCATTGATCCCTGGAACTGGGGCATGACGTACCTGGCCAGCAGCTCGTAGCTGCGGAAGACCTGCTCGCGCGTACCCCACTCCGTCGCCTGTATCAGCAGTCCGCCGAACCCGCCGCTCTCCTCGTCCAGCCTGTGGATGGACTCGACCAAGTCGTCGGGCGTGCCCACGCACCAGGCACCCTTGTCCACCATCGCGTCGACGATCTTGTCGGGCGGGCCGTCGAACGGGGCCGGATTGCCGAGCGCATCCTCGAAGTAGCCGCGCTGGTACTGCCCGGCCTTGATGCGCGCCTGCTCGATCGCCTCCTTGCGCGTCTCCGCCAGGAAGACGTGCAGCACGAGCCGCCAGTCCTCCCTGTTCATCGTGTTGCCGTGCTCCTCGGCGGTATCCTCCGCAATCTTCCAGAAGTCCTTGAGCGTCGACCTGATCGCGTCCGACGCCAGCACGCTGAGCGACAGCACCGCCGTGCCGTGCTTGCCGGCCAGTATGAGGCCGGAGGGCGTCGCCGCCGCCGCGACCGCGATGGGGAAGTAGGGCTGCGTATATGGCCGCAGGTGGAGCCGACCCTCCCGCAGCACGAACCAGTCCGACTCGTAGGTGATCGGCTCCGTCTCGGTCAGCAGCCGGATGATGATGCCGAGCGCCTCGTCCATCCGCGGGCGCTGGGTCGAGAAGTCGATGCCCATCATGTAGGCGTCCGTGACCAGGGCGCCGGGCCCCACGCCCATCATCACCCGGCCCCTCGTCATGTGGTCGAGCTGGATCATTCGGTTCACCGTCATGAGCGGGTGGTGGTATGGCAGGCTGATGACGCCCGTGCCCAACTTGATGTTCCGGGTCCTCTCTGCCGCCGCCGCGATGAACACCTCGGGCGACGAGATGATCTCCCACCCCGCGCTGTGGTGCTCGCCGATCCACGCCTCGTCGTATCCGAGGTGGTCCAGCAGCTCGATCAGCTCCAGGTCGCGTTGCAGGGCCAGCGTGGGGTTGTCGCCGACAGGGTGGAACGGCGCCATGAAGATGCCGAACTTCATGCGGGAGGGTAGGGCCATTCGATGACCTCCACATAGGGATACGTCGCCGCATTCTAGCACACACAACCGTGGTTCCTGCGGACGCAGGAACCCATGCCCGGCCTCGTGGGGCGACCTTGCCGTCCGTGTCGAGCGATGGGACTCCGGTTGACCGCCCTGAGGCGCATACCTATAATGCCCGCGTGAGTTCGATAGCCCAGCCGCAGGCGAGCGACGTCGCCCGGCTCATCGTAGATGTCGCGTCCGACAAGCTGGCGTCGGATGTCGTGATGCTCGACATCAGGGGCATCAGCGACTTCGCCGACTACTTCGTGGTGGCCACCGTCGAGTCACCCCGCCAGATGAACAGCCTCGTGGAGGACATCGAGGCCGCAGTCAAGCAGGGAGTCGGCAAGCTCCATCACCGCGAGGGCACCGCCCAGGGCGGCTGGATGCTTCTCGACTTCAGCGACGTGGTCGTCCACCTATTCCGGCCCGAGACCAGGGACTTCTACCGCATCGAAGAGGCCTGGCCGGCGGCCGTCGAGACGGTCAGGATTCAGTAATCCAGGGCTCGGTCGCCCTGTCGTAGCACACCAGCTCCCCGCTGTCGAAGAACAGCGCAAGCTCCCGCGCCGCAGACTCCTCGGAGTCCGAGCCGTGGGTCAGGTTCAGCCCTATCGACATCCCGTAGTCGCCCCTGATCGTGCCGGGGTCCGCGTCCTGCGGGTTGGTGGCCCCCAGGAGGCGGCGCACCACCTCGACCGCGTTCTCGCCCTCGACAGCCATGGCCACGACCGGGCTCGACGTGATGTACTCGACCAGCCCCTCGAAGAAGGGCTTGCCCACGTGCTCCCCGTAGTGCTCCCTGGCAAGGTCCTCGCCGATGAGCATGAGCTTCATGCCCGCGATCTTCAAACCCTTCCGCTCGATTCTCGCTATGATCTCGCCTGCAAGCGCGCGCTGCACGGCGTCGGGCTTCAGCAATACCAGTGTCCTCTGCAAGTCCGGTTACTCCTTCCTGTTGCGCTGGGCGGCAGCTATCTGCGCCGCCCTCATGTAGATCGGCTCCAGCGACTCGGGCGACTGCGCGCCCCCGCCTTGGAGTAGTTCGTACCCAAGCTGAGCCAGCACCGCCGGCCTCCTGGTCGGTGGAGGCGCTCCGGCGGCTATAGCCAGGTCTCCCGCTCGCTGCTCGACGAGCCCTCGCACATCCTGCACGCCTTCTCCGCACAGCAGCGTCTTCTCGGTGATACCCGCCGCGAATTCCTCGTGGGACTGGACTCGGTGCCCCGATGGCTCGCCGTCAACGTATCGGGCCGCATAAACCCTCGCCTTGCCGGCGCCTACCACCGCGCAGACCGGCAGTCCCAACCCCAGGTAGGGCTGAGCCTCGGCGTCCAGGGTGTTCACCCCCACGAGGGGAATCCGGCGGGCCATCGCGAATGCCTTGGCCATGCTTATGCCGACGCGCAGGGCGCTGAACCCGCCCGGCCCCTGCACAACGAACACGGCCCTGGCGTCGTTCAGGGTCACGGAGGCCTGCTCGACGACGCGGCGGATCGCCGGGACCAGCTCCACCGAGTGATTCCGCTCCGACCGCCAGGACAGCTCCGCCGCGATCACGCCCTCTCGCGCTATAGCAACGGAGGCGTACCTGGTTGCCGTGTCGATGACCAGCTCCATGCTATGCGCGGCCTGCCGGTGCGCCGCTCGACACCAGTTCCAGGAAGCGGTCGTATTCGGACGACGCGGCAGTCAGCGTCAGCCGCCGGGAGTCGCCGCTTAGCCGCTCGATGTTCACCTGGAGCCTGCCGGCAGGGAACAGCTCTGCGGCCTTCTCGGCCCACTCAACCACAACCACGCCGCCGTCTTCCACGAGCTCATCGAGCCCAAGCTCGTCCATCTCGTCCACGCCGTCGATTCGATACAGGTCGACGTGGTGCAGCGGCATATTCGCGTCGTACTCTGTCGCGAGCACGAATGTCGGGCTGCGCACGTAGTCGTCCGAGCCCATGCCCCAGAGTATCCCCTGGGTCAGGGTCGTCTTGCCGGCGCCCAGGTCGCCGGTGAGCAGGAATATGTCCCCGGGCCGGGCGTTCTTGCCGAGTAGCCGTCCAAGCTCGTGGGTGTCTTCCGCGCACGCGGACTCTATCGCTATCGATGGTGGGAACAATGGAGGGGCTCGCCGAGTGAGGTGGATGTATTATAGCAGGCACGTATGAAGGCCCTGGTAGTCTCGGACATACACAGCAACCTGGAGGCGCTGACCGCCGTCATCGACGACGCCGGTCGCAACGGCGGTTTCGACGAGATGTGGGCCCTCGGCGACCTGGTCGGTTACGGTCCCGACCCGGCTGCCTGCATCGCACTGCTGCGACAGCACGACGCCCGCTGCGTCGCGGGCAATCACGACCTCGCCGCCTCGGGAGTGATGGGCGTCGAGATGTTCAACGAATACGCTGCGGCGGCCGCGATGTGGACCACGGGGCAGCTCGACGAGTCCGATACCGCGTACCTGCGAGAACTGCCGCTGAAGATGGAGATGCACGGCTTCACGGCCGTCCACGGCAGCCCCCGCGATCCCGTCTGGGAGTACGTCGTGAACTCGGCTTCGGCCCTCGCCGCGTTCGAGGACATCGGCACCCCGCGATGCCTCGTCGGCCACTCCCACGTACCCTTCGTCTGCCGGCTGCAGAACGGCGCCCCGGCGTTCCGTCTCGCAACGACCGGCCCGGTGGAGGTGGGAGACGGCCGGGCAATAGTCAATCCAGGCAGCGTCGGCCAGCCCCGCGACGGCGACCCCAGGGCCAGCTACGCAATCTACGACTCCGACGGGGCGACGATCACCCACCACCGCGTCGACTACGACATACCTGCGACCCAACGCAAAATGATTGAGCGAGGCCTTCCACACTACCTCGCCGAGCGGCTAACCTACGGCCGGTGAAACAACGCGAGGGACAAGTGGGTTCAGTGCACAGGGAGCTGTTTCAGGCGATCTTCCAACAACGACTTACCCAGAACTATGGACGAAGAATCCACGTCGTCAAGAATCAGCCGTTGGAGCAGTCCGGCCAGACTCGGATCTTCGCCTTCAAGCTGTGACGGCAACTCGGGCCTAGACAGCGGAAACTCCCCTGCCTCCAGCAAGATAGCCCTCGCTACGTGGCTGGCTGCGAACAGCAACTCTTCCGATGCCGCGTCCGTGTCTCCGACCTCGAGCAACTCTGAGGCTAGCCTGATGCGCTTCCTGGCGTGCTCGACCTTCGGGCGCCAGTCCGGCCAATGAGGGTTCTCAAGTTCGGCTGTGGACTGCTTGGCCCACCAACCGTCTGGGTCGCGAATTGGTCTCCCGAAGCGCAGTGCCCAACTCGGATAGTCATCGCCTTCTTCAAGCCGTTCGAGGAATCTGGTGCGGCTATCCTGTTGCAGGTGAATGTCTCCAGGACGCTTCAGACGAATGCGGTGCCCACTTTCATGCAATACCAGTACATCGACATCACTGCGCCAAGTTCGGGCGTCTCGTGCCTCCGAGCCAACTAGAACCACGGTCGCAGCATCCGTCAGCCCAGCTTGTCTGAGAGCGTCCAACACAGTATTGGCGGTTTCGATCATGCTGAAGGACCTATGCGTGAGTCGATCTCATCTATGAATTGCTCGAGCTCAATTGCCAGATCTTCGAGGTCTCTCTCCTGGAGATTCGGGGCCAGGTTCGTCGTAGGCGACGTCCTTCCTCAGGGTGTTCAACTCTTCCAACTCATCACCAATGTCGCGCGAGATCAACCCCGCCGCATGTAGTTTTCTGGCCAGTTCAGCCTTCTCGCGATGGTGCTTCGTCCACTTCTGACTATAGCGTTCGGCGAGTGCAGTAATGCAGTTCTCGTAGGCATAGAAAGCCCAAGTCACTGCCTGTTCAGCGTCCTCCGGATCCCACGAGAAAACCTGGACCTTCTCCAAGTGTCTTCTCGCACGATCAAGGTGTTGCCTAGCCTCTTCAATACCCATGGTATGACTCTACTACGCGGCTCGTTTGGCTGACGCATGGCTCATACTACCACCTGGACCGCACCACAACCTAGTTGTACCACCGGCCGGTTGGACGGCTCTGGCCTCCGTCCACCGCGATCATCGCGCCGTTGATCCAACGCGCACGGGGCGAGCAGAGGAAGACGATCGCGTCCGCTACCTCCTCGTCTGTGCCTAGCCGGCCCCACGGAAGCTCGTTCTCCATGAACCTCGCATACCCGGCGGGGTCGCTCGCCCGGTAGTCCTCCCACCCACTGCCCGGAAACATGATCGAGCCGGGGCAGACCGTGTTGGCGCGGATCTCGTCGGCCGCCAGGTCCCACGCCAGCGCCGAGGCCATGAAGATCTCCGCTGCCTTGGCAACGCCGTACTGGGCGCGCGGGCCGGGCTTCCAACCGGAGATCGACGACACTATCACGATGCTGGCGTCCTTCCTCCCCTTCATGTGAGGCACCACCGCCCGGATGGTCCTGACGGCGTGAAGCAGGTTCACGTCCAGCGTCGCCATCCACTCCTCATCGGTAGCGTCCAGCGTCTCCCCGCCGCTGAACCCGCCCACGTTGCAGACGAGGGCATCTATTCCGCCAAACCGCTCCGCGGCCTCGCCGACGAAGGCCTCCACCTCGCCCCGGTCCGTGACGTCCGCAGTCCGTCCCCACGCCTCGCCGGATGAGCCCTGGCGTAGCTCTCCAAGTGTGCGCTCCAGCTGCTCACCATCACGGGCGCAAATGCCCACGCGGCACCCCTCGGCAGCCAACCCCAAGGCGGTCGCCCGGCCGATACCCCTGCTCCCCCCGGTCACCAGCGCCACCTTCCCCGACAAGCCTAGATCCAAGCATCACCTCCCTGCGAAGAGTCCAAGGCGACATCGGTACCGCTTAGGGGCCGGTCAACGGGGCCCCGGCCTCGTCTAGCTATGACAGAGCCACGATTGCGCTTATCTCGACAAGCGCCTCGGTCCCTCCCAGCGACTCGATGTTGACCAATGTGTTCGGTGGATAGTCGCCCTCTGGATACAACTCGTCGAACAACTCGCTGCGCGCCTCGATAAACCCATCGACCGAGTCGCGGCCGACGATGTACGTCGTAAACTCCACAACGTTGCTGAAGTCGGCGCCGGCCTCGGAGAGGATCAGCCCGATCAGCTCAAACGCTCTGCGGGTCTGCGCTGCGACGTCCCCAGCCCCCATGAACTCTCCCTGGTCGTCCCGGCTCGTCTGGCCCGCTATGAAGAGGAGCTCCGATGCCCGGACACCCACGGCATGTGAGTACTTACCTGACGGAGGCGGTACGCCACTTGGCGCCACTATTCGCCTTTGAAGCCTTGCCATAGACCTACCCTTGGTTACGGAGCGCCTCTTCCTCATTGCGAAGGATGTGTTTCTGTATCTTCCCCACGGACGTGCGCGGGAACTCGTCCCGCATCTCCACGAACTCCGGCACCCTGAACTTGGACAGCCGCGCGGCGCAGTACTCGATGATCTCCTCCGCCGCGGCCGACTCGCCGTCCTTCAGGATGACGAAAGCCTTGATCGACTCGTCCCGCATCTCGTCCGGCACCCCGATCACCGCTGCGTCGGCCACCTTCGGGTGATCCTTGATCACGGCCTCGACCTCGCCGGCGGCGACATTCTCGCCCGCCCGCTTGATCATGTCCTTGGTCCTGTCGACGAACCTGAAGTACCCGTCCTCGCCGACCTGCACCACGTCCCCGGTCCAGAGCCACCCGTCCTGGATCGTGCTCGCGGTGGCCTCGGGGTTCTTGAAGTACCCCTTCATGATCGTCCAGCCGGGCGTGCCCCTCACCAGCAGCTCGCCCGCCTCGCCCTCCGGCACCTCGGCGCCTGACGGGTCGACAACCTTGCACTCGTAGGGCAGGGTGGGCATGCCGATTGTCATATTGTCCCTGTCGTAGTCGAGCGGGTTGGTCAGCGGCTGGCCCATCGTCTCGGTCATGCCGTAGATCTGCATGAGGTGCGCTCCGAACCGCTCCTCCCACTCGGCCATCTGGGCCTCCGTGATGTTCTGCGCGAATATGACCAGCCGGAAGCTGTTCTGCCGGTCGTGTGGGTCGACCGGCTGCGCCAATATCATCCGCATCGGGGCGCCGAACAGGCTGGTGATCGTGCAGTCGTACCTGATCGCCTGCTTCATGAAACGCGACGCGCTGAACCTGGGCATCAACGCCACGCTGGCACCCACGGTGAGGGCCGACATTACCGAATAGTACTGCGCGTTCGCGTGGAACAGCGGCAGCGTCACGAGCTGCCGGTCGTCAGGCCCCATCCGCATGTTCTTGGCGAGCACCTCCGCCAGGAAGCAGTAGTTGGCGTGGGTGACGAGCACTCCCTTGGGCAGGCTCGTGGTGCCGGACGTGTACATGATCGACGCATCGTCCAGCGGCTCGATGTCGATTTCAGCCAGCTCGTCGGACTGCGAGCCGACCAGTTCGTCGAACAGCGTGACACCGTCCGGCCCTGTCGCCGTGCGGGCAAGCACGATTTCGCGCAGCTGCGGGCAGCTCTTCCTCGCCTCCTCGACGTGAGGCAGCAGGTCCGGCTGGGTGATGCTGATCACGCTGTCGGAGTGATCTAGCGGGTACGCCAGCTCGGCCGGCGGCGAGAGCGGGTTCGTCGGCATCATCACCGCGCCTATCTTGGCAGTGGCGAACCAGAGGAGCATGAACTCCGGGCAGTTCGTCAGGTGCAGGTTGACCTTGTCTCCCTTTCGCACGCCGAGCTCCAGCAGCGCGTTCGCCGTCCGGTTCACCATCTGGTCGAACTGCAGGTAGCTGTACGTGCGTACAAGCTGGTCGGCCTCCTCGAAGAACATGAAGGTCTTGTGTGGGTGCGCCGCGACCTTCTGCTCGAGCAGATTGCGCAAGTTTCGCTTTCCGACGGTGT
The DNA here is from genome assembly GCA_965116315.1 of Dehalococcoidia bacterium. GTDB lineage: Bacteria > Chloroflexota > Dehalococcoidia > Lucifugimonadales > CAJWER01. Next base: position 880,241 of record OZ220672.1, on the reverse strand, counting down.
TGTATGGCATTCCTTTCCTCGCTCGCCCTGAGCATATCGAAGGGTAGAAGGGGCTATGCGGAGAGCTTGATCCTGGGGTCGACCACGGCCAGCAGGAGGTCCGAGACCAGCGTCCCCACGACCGTGAGCACGCCCAGCATCAGCACAATGAAGCCCGCCAGGTACGGGTCCTGGCTCACGATGCCATCCAGCAGCAGTGGCCCCATGGTTGGCAGGCTCAGCACAACCGACACGATCACGCTACCGCTCACCAGGGCCGGCAGAAGGTACCCTGCCGTGCTGATCAGGGGATTGATCGCCACCCTGACCGGGTACTTCACGATGGCCCTGAACGACCCGACCCCCTTGGCGCGGGCGGTCACGACATATGGCCTCCCAAGCTCGTCTAGCAGGTTGTTCCGCATGATGCGAATCAGCCCCGCTGTCCCCGACGTCCCCAGCACGACTGCTGGAATCCAGAGATGGTCGAGCAGGTCCCGGACCTTCGCTATGCTCCACGGCGCGTTCTGGTAGTCGCCCGAGAACAGGCCGCCCACGCTGACGTCGAAGTAGGCGAAGGCCACGTACATCAGCACCAGGCCGAGCAGGAAGTCCGGCACGGCCAGCCCTGAGAAGCCGATGAAAGTGAAGAGGTAGTCTCCCACCGAGTGCTGCCGAACCGCCGAGTAGATGCCCACGGGGATCGCGAACGTCCACGTCACGACGATAGTGAAGCCGGTCAGCACCACCGTCAGCAGGAGTCTGTCGCCGATGAGCGGCTTGATCGGCTGGTCCTCGGCCCGCGTGTTCGCGCCCCCCGCGAAGCTCCCCGCGAAGGAGCGGCCCAGGTCGCCCTGCATCAGTCCCCAAATCCACTTCCCATACTGCACAATCAGCGGCTGGTCCATCCCCAGGTACTTGCGCATCGCCTCCGTGCGCTCTTTCCCTGCTGGCCCGGACAGGCTCTCCTGCATGAGCGCCTCGAAGTACTCGTCGACAAGGTCTCCCTCGGGCAGCTGGATGATGAACCACGCCAGCAGGGAGATAGCCCACACGGTGAAGGCGGCTAGTACCAGTCTCCTGGCAACGTACGCAAACATGGTGAGATCAGCCTCGCCCGTCTTGCGTAGTCGCGCCGCCCAGGGCCCGCCTGAGGAAGGCCGCGTCTTCCGCAGCCCACTGCTCGAGGTTCGGAGGCGTGGAGTCCGCGTAGCCGACCTGCCGGATGACCGTCTCGTCGAAGTCGTACTCGGTATGCACCGAAATCGGCCCGTCGAAGCCCACGCGGCGCAGCGCGCCGACGCACCTGTCCCAGTCGATGCTGCCGTCGCCCAGCTTCACGAACTTCGGCGTGTAGCGCGGCAGCTCCCCAGCCTGACGCGGCGCGTGATGAGCGTCCTTCGCGCCGATGATCGACAGGTACTCCGCCACCATCGAGATCCCCATGTCCCAGTCCTCGCCGTCGAGGGCCATGTGACCGACGTCCGGGTATGCCCCCACCAGCCGCACGTCGAATCCCCGTATCAGGTGCATCAGGCCGGCGCAGTTCGAGCCGAGATTAGGGCCGCTGTGCACCTGGTAGCAGGTCTGCACGCCCGTCTCCTCGCTCAGGCGCGCGAAGCCCTCCAGCGCGCCTCGAGCCCGCGCTACTGCTTCCCAGTAGTCATTCCCCGCAGCGTACTTCCAGAACCCCAGCTTCAGCCGCGGGACGCCGGCCGCTGCGCAGGCCTCATACAGCGCTTCCGCATCGGACGACCCTGGGTCCACCATGTCCACCGGGGCCGTCGCCAGGGGGCACGTCAGGCCCATCTCCTGCCAACGGGCCACGGCTTCCTTGAGAGCTCCGACAGCGTTGCCGGGGTTGACCGGGTGGCCCTCCCTCACATTGACGTCGACGCCGTCGTAGCCAAGCTCAATGACCTTGCGGCCCAGGTCCTCGACCGACAGCGAACCAAAGAACTTGGAATTGAGGATGATCTCCGTCACGCCAGCCGTCACCGTCCGCCGAACTTGATCCGGGGGTCGACGATGGCCAGCAGAACGTCTGAAATCAGTGTGCCCACCACGGTCATGATGCCCGCCAGCAGCACCACGAATCCGGCCAGGTAGACGTCCTCGTCCTGGATCGCCGTCAGCAGGACGGGCCCGATCGTCGGCAGGCTCAGCACGACAGATACGATCACGCTGCCGCTGATCAGGGCGGGTAGGAGGTAGCCGACCGTGCTGATCAGCGGGTTGATGGCGACTCGCACCGGGTACTTGAGGATGAGCCTCCACGCCGCTACTCCCTTGGCTCTAGCAGTGACGACGTAGGGCCGGTTGAGCTCGTCCAGCAGATTGTTCCGCATGATGCGGATCAGGCTCGCGGTACCCGACGTCCCCAGCACGGCGGCGGGGACCCAGAGGTGAGCAATGAGGTCCCGTACCTTGGCGACGCTCCAGGGGGCATTCTGGTAGTCGGCGGAGAACAGGCCTCCCACGCTCTGGTCGAAGTAGGCGAAGGCGATGTACATCAGGACGAGGCCGAGCAGGAAGTCCGGAATTGCCAGGCCCGTGAAGCCGATGAACGTGAACACGTAGTCGCCCACTGAGTGCTGCCTCACGGCCGAGTAGATCCCGATGGGCACCGCCATCGTCCACGTCACCATGATGGTGAACCCGGTCAGGGCCATTGTCATCAACAGCTTGTCGCCGATGACCCGCTTGACCGGAACGTAGTTGACTAGCCCGCTCCCCGTCGGCCCAAAGGACCTGCCCAGGTCGCCGTGCCGCAGCATGTTCCACATCCACACCCCGTAACGGATGTATATCGGCTTGTCCAGGCCGAGATAGCTGCGCATCTGGTTCACTATCTCGCGGCTGTGCCCCGCGTCTCCAACCAGGAAGGTCGTCCTGTCGAACCTGTTCTCGGCCAAGTCGCCTTCGGGCAGCTCGATGATGAAGAACGCGAGCATCGAGATCGCCCAGATAGTGAAGATGCCCAGGAGGGCGCGTCTGGCGATGTATTCCAACATAGGCCAGTCCCCAAGCGGCTAAGAATCGTACTGACCGGTTGATACGCCGGCAACTCTATTACACGCCGCCTACCCGGTCAACCAGAGCCAGGAGTCCGGCTTCTGCGGAAGGCCAACAGGAACTGTGGCCCGCCCTCAGGCTTCGGGCTCGGCGAACCGCACTGCCTGGTCGATGATGTCGACCCCCACGAACTCGCTCCATGCCGCCAGGAGCTGCATCGTGATTGGTCCCGGCTTGCCGTCGCCGACCGGGCGGCGGTCGACCCGGGTCATCGGCATGATGCACGGGCTCGTCGTCGAGAAGAACGCCTCGTCAGCCGTGTAGAGGTCGTAGGCCTGGAAGTCCTCTTCGGCCACGGGTATGTCAAGCTGGCGCGCCAGGTCGAACACCATGCCCCGCGACACTCCCTGCAGGAGTGAATCGTCCTTGGCTGTCCGCAGGACGCCGTTGGTCACGATGAACACATTGCTGCCCGTGCCCTCGGTGATGTTCCTGTCTCCGTCGGTCAGGATCGCCAGGGCCCCCGGCTCCACGTCGTTGGCCTCCAGGTCCGCCAGCACGAAGTTCAACCGGCTCCAGTGCTTGATCTTCGGGTCCACCGAGGCCGCGGGGTAGCTCTGGGTCTTGGTGATCACGCCGTGCACGCCCTCGCGATACGCCTTGGCCGAGCGGCTGAACCCCACGGGCATAACCCTGACACACACGGTAGGCTGCGCGCTTCCGTCTACCCCGCCGGCGCCCCGAGTCACGAACTGCGTGTACGTGAAATCGCCGACTGCCGGGCGCTGCTCCTCGTTCCGGCGCAGCACCTCCTCGGTGATCGCGATCATCTCAGGGTGCGTTACCCCCGCGTCGATCCGGACATACGTGAGCGACCGGTAGAGCCTGTCGATGTGCTCCTTCAGCCTGAACGGCACGCCGTCGAAGGTGCGGCCGGTGTCGAACACCACGTCGCCGAGGGAGAATCCGCGGTCGCCGGGGTCGATCTTCACCTGGCTGTAGGGGACATACTCGCCGTTGAAGTAAGCCGTGTAGTCGGTCATTTGGGGACGGTCCTTTCCTGGGGCATGTACTCGATGCTGATGTTCAGTAGGGACTCCAGCCCAATCCTGTCTGTCGCGTCCAGGATCTCAAGCCCGACTAGTCGACCCTCTTCGTCCACGTCAATGGTCACCCCTTCTTCCAAGTCTACGTTGTCGTCAGGCCGCACATCCTTGAACTGGATATAGAGAGCGTCCACTTCGTCATCGTATTCGATTCTCACTGCGCTGTCGCCATTCTAAGTCCAGGACGTCGGCCGGTACTGCAGCGCCTGGGACAGGTGCGACGCGTCGATCGTCTCCGCCCCCGCCAAGTCCGCGATGGTCCTGGCGACCTTCAGGACGCGGTGATAGCCCCTGGCCGACAGGTACGTCTGCTTGACCGCCGCCTGCAACAGACCCTGTGCTGTCTCGTCTACCTGGCAATGGTCCCACACCTCGACCGGGCCCATCTCCGCGTTCGTGAATATGCCCTTGCCCGCAAGCCGCGCATGCTGAATCTCGCGCGCCCTCTCGGTGCGGCTCCTGACGTCCGCCGACTTCTCGGCGCTCTGGGGCGCCGCCAGCTTCTCGTACTCTACGCGCGGCACTTCCACGAACAGGTCCACGCGGTCGAGCAGGGGACCGCTGATCCGCTTCTTGTACCTGGATATGGTGCTCGGCGAGCAGGTGCACTCCTTGGCGGGGTCGCTGGAAAAGCCGCACGGGCACGGGTTCATGGCAGCCACGAGCATGAAATTTGCCGGGAAGGTAACCGAACCCTGGGCGCGGCTGATCGTCACCACCTTGTCCTCCAGCGGCTGCCTCAGCACCTCGAGCACCGTGTGTCCGAACTCCGGGAGCTCGTCGAGGAAGAGCACCCCCCGGTGGCTCAGCGTGATCTCGCCCGGCCTCGGCGAGCGGCCTCCCCCGGCCAGACCCGCGTTCGAGATCGTGTAGTGGGGCGACCGGAACGGCCTCTCGTCGATGAGCGGCGACGACGGGGGCAGCAGCCCGCTGACGCTGTATATCTTCGTGACGTCCAGCGCCTCCTCCCGCGTCATCGCCGGAAGCACCGACGGCAGGCACCGCGCCAGCAGCGTCTTGCCGCTGCCGGGAGGCCCGTTGAACAGGATGTTGTGACCGCCCGCGGCCGCCACCTCCAGCGCGCGTTTCGCGAACTCCTGGCCGCGGATGTCCGCCATGTCCATCCCTGAGGGCTTCGCGCCGTTTCTGCCAGGGCGCTTTGCGCCATTCCCCGACACCGGCGCGATGGGCCTGCCCCCGTCGAGATGGCTCACCAGGGCTCCCAGGTCCCGCAGCGGCACCACGTCTATGCCCTCCACGAGCGCCGCTTCCTCGGCGTCCGTCTCCGGCACGAACACCGTGTCGTACCCCTCGTCCCTTGCGACCACCACCATCGGCAGTATGCCCGTCGTATGCCTCAGCCCGCCGTCCAGGGACAGCTCGCCCAGGAAGACGGAGCGGTCCGGGACGTTCTCCACCTGGCCGGTGCTGTGAAGCAGCGCAAGCGCTATGGGAAGGTCATAGGCCGGGCCCGCCTTGCGCAGGTCGGCGGGAGCCAGGTTGACCGTGATGCGGCGCATCGGGAAGTCGCTGCCCGAATTGCGGATCGCCGCGCGGACCCGCTCGCGGGCCTCCTGGACCGCCGTGTCGGGAAGCCCGACGATCGTGAATGACGGCAGGCCGGGCGAAATGTCCACCTCCACCTCGACGATATACCCGTCGAGCCCCACCACGGCACAGGTCTTGGCTTTGGCCAGCATAGTAGCTCCAGGTCAGGAATCAAACGACGATATGCTAAGCAACCCAGCTACGGCAGTCAAACGCGGTGCTCTCATTGCACCGGTTCGAAAGCACCCATGCCGATACGGGATCTCCAGGCTAGCTGGGGTGTGGAGCGTCAGGCTTGCCCAATGCGTAGATAATGAAATTGGGCGCGCGGAATTCGTCCTCGAACTCCGGGTGTTCGGCCAGTTGGGCTTCAGAAGGCGTCGGCTCGTGGATTCCCTCCAGCGTGTATCCGGCCTCGAGGAAGGCTGAGACGTAGCTGGAAATCGTTCTGTGCATATTGACTATCGACGTTCCCAGCAATTCGAGCTCGCGTGCACCCTCGTCCCAGTACCTGTCGAGCGGGTAGAACAGCTTCTTCTCACCCTGGCGAATCCAGCCTCCGCTCTCCGCGCTCCTCATCGGGTGAATGTTGCACACGACGAACCGGCCGCCGGGGCTCAGCACCCTGTATGCGGCCTCTATAGCCCGGCGATAGTCGAGCAGGTCCACGAGCACGATGTACGACACCGCCAGGTCGAAGCTGGCATCCTTCACTCCCGCGAGATCGGCCGCGTCCCCGACGAGATAGGTCTCTCCCTCCTGGCCTAGCGCGCGGGCTCGGGCTATCAGCGGCTTCGTCAGGTCTACGCCGGTGACCGTTGCGCCGCGCCCGGACAACAGGCGGCAGAACCGGCCCTCGCCGCATCCGATGTCGATCACGGACCTGCCTTCGACATCTCCCAGCGCGTCGAGCACCCAGTCGTCCAGCATACCGCTGCGGACGGACTGATCGGCCTCGACCCAGGCCCGCGCAGCTTCCGTCCACTGGGTGCGCAGCCGTCTCTCTAGCTCCATGACGTTTCGCTCCATTGCATCAGGCTCAAAATGCGCGATAATACGGATTGCTTCGATATTGTATAGCCCTGTCCGGCCTCCGCAGCGTGCACCGTCCTGTTCGTGGGGAGGCATATGACCGGGAAGCGTCCGTCCTAGACCTGTAGGGGTGACAGTCAAGGGTGACCAAGTTCAGCGACATACTCAGGGATCGCGCCTCGGCCATCTGGGAGATGGAGCACCGGCACCCGTTTGTGGTCGAGCTCGGTGAGGGCACCCTGCCCCTGGAAAAGTTCCAGTGGTACATGAGGCAGGACTACCTGTTCCTGGTCGAATTCTCCCGCGTCATCGCCCTCGCCGTAGCAAAGGCCGATACCCTCGAAGACATGGGCTGGTTCGCCAGGCTCCTGCACGAGACTCTGAATACCGAGATGGCCCTGCACGTCAGCTTCTGCGCCGACTTCGGCATTACCGAGGAGGAGCTGCTGGCAACCCGCCTGTCGCCCACGACCCTCGCGTATACGAACCACATGCTCGCCACCGCACACTCGGGCGGCATAGCCGAGATTGCCGCGACCCTGTTGCCTTGCTCCTGGGGGTACGCGGAGATCGGCCAGGCCCTGGAGGCGCGCGGAAAGCCGGTCGATCATCCCCTCTACCGCAGGTGGATCGAGATGTACAGCTCCCCCGAGTTCGGCGAGCTGGCCGAGTGGCTCCGCTCGTTCATCGACCGCACCGCGCTGGGCCTGTCCGAGGGACAGCGGGAGCGACTGGCAGAGATATTCGTCTCGAACAGCAAGTACGAGTACCTCTTCTGGGACGCCGCGTACAGGATGGAAGAGTGGCCGGTCTAGGTACATCAGGCGAGGAGTCGGCCCGATGAACGGCAGGCTCAGGGTTGGGTTCATCGGCGCAGGTCGCATCGCCGACATGCACTTCGAGGGCTACCGGGACAACCCCAGGGCGAGCCTCGACGCCGTGTGCGACGTCGACCCTTCTCTCGCCCGGCGCCGGGCCGCCGAGTGGGGCGCAGAAAAGACCTACGACGACTACAGGCGGCTGGTGGACGACCCCGAAATCGACGCCGTCGAGATAATCACGCCGCACCACCTCCATGCGGAGATGAGCATCGCCGCTCTCGAGGCCGGCAAGCACGTCTCCGTGCAGAAGCCCATGGCGATGAACATCACCGAGGCCGACGCCGTGCTGGCGGCGGCAGGCCGCTCGGACAAGCTCTTCCGCGTCATCGAGAACTACCGCTTCACGCCGCTGTTCGCCAGAGCCAAGGAGATGGTGGACGCAGGGGAGATAGGCGAGCCGCTGTCGCTCCGGCTCAAGTCGCTGACCGGCAACCTCAAGTACGGCTGGGACGTTCCGCCGAATGCCCAGGACTGGCGCTCCGACTCCGCGCGCTCGGGCGAGGGGTCCGTCAACTTCGACCATGGACAGCACATCTGGTCCATCGCCCGGTTCCTGATGGGCGACGTGGAGAGGACCTTCGCCTACGTGGGACAGGAGCGCGCCAGGGCCCACCACGAGCTGCAGCCGGGCGCCCTCCTCGACAACCCCACCATGGCAAGCTGGAAGTACGCGAGCGGCGACCGGTTCGGGTCATGGGAATCGGTCTACGCCGACGACCTGGTCATCCGGTCCCAGTACTACCCCATATACGTCTCGGCCGAAGTAACCGGAACCCGCGGCGTTATTTGGGCCAACAACTTCATCGGTCAGAGCCCCGACAGGCCGCCCCTGGAGATGTACAGGGATGGGAGGATCACGCAGATCGACGGCATCGATCCGGACTACGCCATGAGCTTCTCGCTCGCGGTGCGGGACTTCGTGGACGCCGCCCTCGACGGACGGGAGACGGAGATGACGGGCGCCGAGGCCCGGGAGGTGCTGCGCTTCTCGCTCGCTGTCCTGCGGTCCGGTCGAGAGGGCAGGGAAGTCTCGGTCGACGAGATCGCCGACTAGCCCGCCGAATCGTGTTAGCTCCCTGGTGCACCATATACGCATGACCGTCGCCGGAAGATACCGCCGTCTGACGTCCCGCCTGCTGCCCCTGTGGCTCTGCGCGCTGGCCGTCGGCCTGTTGCTGGCCTGCAGCCCGGACTCGGAACCTGAGACCCCCGCCGATACTCCCGTCCCCACCATAACGCCTACTCCCGTGCTCACACTTCCAGGCCCCATGCAGCAGGCGAGAAAGTTCCACACCGCCGAGCTGCTGCAGGACGGCAGGGTCCTGATCGTCGGTGGACAGGACCGCAAGCTGATGCCGCTTGCATCGGCTGAGCTCTACGACCCCGAGACTGCCAGGTGGAGTCTCACGGGCTCCTTGAGCGTCCCCAGGAGGGATCACGGCACCGTCCTACTCCAGGACGGCAGGGTCCTGGCGATGGGGGGCCTGGACGAGAACCAGAAGGCCCTGTCATCCGCCGAGATATACGATCCCGGGACCGGTGGGTGGTCGCCTGTCGCCAGCATGTCAGTGGCGAGGCGCGGCCACGAAGCCCTGCTCCTTGCGGACGGCAGAGTGCTCGTGTTCGGAGGACGGCAGATCTCGGTGACCTTACTGGAGTCGGACTCGCTCCAGATGGTGGAGACCTTCGACCCCGCATCCGGGGAGTGGTCGGACGCCGCCGACATGGTAGTCGGTCACATCGGCCTCGAGGCCGTCGTCCTCCGGGACGGGCGGGTGCTCGTGACCGGAGGAATGACCACGGCGGGCGCTGAGACCGCCAGCGCGGCCCAGTCCAATGCCAGCGGGGACGACGCGGGCGCCACCGGGCGCTCCCCGAGGACCAGTGGGCCTGAGATGTACGACCCGGCCGCCGGGGAGTGGTCGCAGTCAGGGTTCGCCAGGGCAACGATGTCCCACACCCTGACACTCCTCGAGGATGGCCTCGTGGTCCAGGCGGGCGGATTCGGAGGCGTCCTGGCAGCAGGCTTGCCCAACATGGAGGTATTCGACCCAGCATCGGACACGTGGCAGCCGGGGCCGCCGATGGCGGCGGGGCGCATGTTCCACACGGCGACCCTGCTCCAGGACGGCAAGCTGCTCGTGGTAGGCGGAACGGGGGCTGACGGCAGCCTCAGGTCCGCCGAGGTCTTCGACCCCGCGGCCAGGACCTGGTCTCCTGCAGGCCGGACCTCGGTGGCGCGCTCAGGCCACACTGCAACCCTGCTGCACGACGGCTCGGTGCTGATCGCCGGCGGCGGAAGCGCCCAGGCCGAGCTGTTCCACCCGGCGAACAACGCCTGGCGATAGAACGACCCCTTGCGCCGCACCGCCGCCAACGCTTCTCCGGGACGAACTGCCGTAATCGCGGTTATAGCGGCCGCATGCCTGATCTCGCTCATCGGGTTCGGCATACGCTCCAGCTTCGGCCTCTTACTGGAGCCGATGACCACCGACAACGGCTGGTCGCGGGAGACCTTCGCGCTGGCCCTGGCGATCCAGAACCTCCTCTGGGGCATAGGCGTGCCGGTGGCAGGAGTCATCGCGGACCGTTACGGGACTGCCCGGGTGGTCGCCCTGGGAGCGGCGGTGTACGCCGCCGGCGTTGCCGGAATGGCGATGTCCGGCAGCGGGCTCGCCCTGTACCTGACCGGCGGGGTTCTCGTGGGGCTGGGGGTCGCCTTCTGCTCCCTCTCCCTGGTGCTGGCCGCCATTGCCCGGGTGATCGGGCCGGAGCGGCGCTCCCTGGCGCTGGGGCTCGGCACTGCGGCGGGCTCCCTGGGCCAGGTCGTCTTCTCTCCGATCAACCAGGCCCTGATCTCCCAGTACGGCTGGTTCGACTCCCTGCTGGTGATGTCTGTCGTTGCCCTGGTGATTGCCCCGCTGGCGTTCAGTCTCCGAGCCGGTGATGCGTCAGCGGGAGACCCCGCATTGGACCAGCGCCTGGCGGACGCCCTGGGAGAGGCAATCGGGCATCGCAGCTACCTGCTGCTAACGGCAGGCTTCTTCGTCTGCGGGTTCCACGTCGCATTCATCACCGTGCACTTCCCCGCCTACGTCAGCGATCTCGGTCTCCCGGTTCGAGCAGGGGCATTGGCGCTCTCGCTGGTGGGCCTGTTCAACATCGTCGGCTCGCTGATGTCGGGCGCGTTCGGGCAGCGCTACCCCAAGAAGGTAGGGCTCTCCGCCATCTACTTCGGCAGGGCGTTGGTCATGTTCGGATTCTTGCTTGCCCCGGCCAGCGAGTTGACGGTCTACCTGTTCGCGGCCTCGATGGGTCTGCTATGGCTTTCGACCGTGCCGCTCACCACGGGGATAGTCGCGCAGATGTTTGGGCTCAGGTTCATGGCCACGCTATTCGGCATCGTCTTCCTGAGCCACCAGCTAGGGAGCTTCACCGGAGTGTGGCTCGGCGGGGTGCTGTACGACCGCACAGGTTCCTACGAGGTCATGTGGTGGGCGGGGGTCTTCTTTGGCCTGTTCGCCGCCGCAGTCCACCTGCCGATCAACGACAGCCCCCTGGCACGGCTGAGCGCGGCCAGGGCCGAAAGCTAGCGAAACGCCTATGGCGAGGGCGGAGCGCCGCTCGTATCAAGTTCGCGTGGCTATCAGCATTACGATGACGATCGCCAGCACCAGCTTCATGCCGAAGCCGTACACGCTCAGGATGCCGAGCAGACCGGGCCCATACTTGAACTTGTCCATCAAACCGACTCCTCTCCGTGCGAATTCACGCCTTCATCTTCTCGCCCTTCGGGTCGTAGAGGGGCTCTCTAGCGACCGTGGCGGCGATGCGGTTGCCAAAGTATAGGACATCCACGCTCGTTCCCTCGTCGGCGTGGGACATCGGCAGGTAGCCGTAGACGATGCCGCGGCCGATAGAGTGGCCGTACCCGGCGCTCGTCACGTAAGACAGCACCCGGTCGCCGTCGAGAATCGGCTCCTTGCCCATCACCACCGCTTCCGGGTCGTCGAGTGTCATGCAGCAGAGCTTGCGGCTCAGCCCCTCCGACCGCTTCGCCCTCAGGGCGTCCCTGCCGATGAAGTCGCCGCTCCGCATCCTGACCGCGAAGCCGATGCCCGCCTCGTAGGGGTCGTACTCCGTGTGGATGTCGTTGCCCCAGAGCCGGTAGCCCTTCTCCAGCCGCAGCGACTCGAAGGCCCCGCCGCCGGCCGCGATGACTCCGAGAGGCTGTCCCGCTTCCCACAGGATGTCCCAGAGCCTCCGGCCCTGCTCCACGGGCGCGTAGATCTCCCATCCCAGCTCGCCCACGTACGAGATCCTGACTGCAAGGGCAGGCACGTCCCCGACGGTTATCGGCCTGCCCGTCATGTACGGGAAACCGTCGTTGCTGACGTCATCCGCGCACACCTGCTCCAGGAGGTCGCGGGCGCGGGGCCCCCACAGGCCGATGCAGCATTGGCTCGCGGTAGCATCTCTCACCACCACCGAGCCGTCCGCCGGGAGGTTCGACTCGATCCAGCCGAGGTCGTGCAGCCCCATCGCTCCGCCCGTCACGACCATGAACTCCTGCTCGCCAAGCCGCGTGACCGTGAGGTCGCACTTGATGCCCCCGCTGGGAGTGAGCATCGACGTGTACGTGATGCTCCCTACCGGCCTGTCCATCTGGTTCGAGGCGAGCCGCTGGAGCGTGTCAAGGGCGCCGGGCCCGGACACCTCGAACTTTGCGAACGGGCTTAGGTCGAACATCGCCACCCGCTCTCGGGTCGCCACGTGCTCCGCGGCAATCGTCGGCGACCACTCCCGGGCCTCCCAGCCGGTGCGGGCCTCTCCCTTCACGTTCAGCGAGTCGAGCAGCCCGGCGTTGGCCTCGTACCACTGGGGCCGCTCCCACCCGGCGTTCTCGAAGAAGTGCGCCCCAAGCTCCTTCTGCCTGTCATGGAACGGCGTGAGTCTCAGGTCGCGCGGGTACTCCATCTGCTGGAGCGGGTGGATGATGTCGTACACCTCGCGGTACTGCTGGGCCGACCGCGCCTTCACGTACGGCCGAGCGCGCGCGTGGGGATGGAACCGCCTGATGTCGCACTCCCTCAGGTCGACCGACGGCTCGCCGCCGACAATCCACTCGGCGACCGCCTTGCTGACGCCGGCCGAGTGGGTAATCCAGACGGCCTGCGCCGACCAGAACCCCGCAACCTGCGGCGACTCTCCCAGCACGGGGAACCCGTCCGTGGTGAACGAGAACATCCCATTCAGCTCCCGGGTCAGCCCCACGTCCTTCAGGCCGGGCATGAGCTCGCCGGCCGCTTCCATTGCCGCCTCGAAGTGGTCGGGCGCGAACGGCATCTCCGCCGGCGGCAGCGGATCGTCCCCGTGCTCGCGTATCTCCTCCGCGTCCAGCAGCAGCGGCTCGTGCCGGTAGGAGCCGATGCCGTAGCTCTCTCCGACTTGTCTGAAGTACATCGCCTTGTCCTGGTTGCGCAGGAACGGCTGCGATATCTCCTCCTCAGCGCCGGCCAGGTCGGGCAGGGGGTCCGTCACCGCGTACAGGTGCTGCATCGGCGACAGGGGAATGGGTACGCCCGCCATGCCGCACACCTTCGGCGCCCAGATCCCGGTTGCCGCGACCACCAGATCCGTCCTGATATTCCCGCGGTTGGTCCGGACTCCGGTAACCCGCCCGCCGTCGATGTCGAACCCCGTGCCCTTGGTGTGCCCATAGAACTTCGCGCCCCGTTCTTCCGCAGCCCTCGCCATGGCCTCAGCCGGTCGAATGGCCTTGGACTGAATGTCTTGCGGCACGTAGAGAGCGCCGAAGATGCGGTCGGTCAGCATCGGCACCTTCTCACGGGCCTCGGCGGCGCTCAGCAGGTGGGCTTCGATGCCATAGCTCATGGCGACCCCGGCCCTGCGCTTCAGCTCCTCGAGCCTCTCGGGCGTCCAGGCGACCTCCATGCTGCCCACCGCCTTGGCGCACGGCTCGCCGTCGAGCATCAACTCAGGCCAGAGCTCGGCCGTATACTTGGCAAAGCCCGCCATCGTCTTCGATGGATTGATCTGGAACACGAGGCCAGGCGCGTGCGAAGTCGAGCCGCCCGTGTCGAAGAGCGGCCCCTGTTCGACGACCGCGATGTCCTTCCACCCAAGCTGTGTCAGGTGGTATGCGAGGCTGCAGCCCACGATTCCCGCACCAACCACGACTACCCTGGCCTGGTTCTGCATGTCTGGCTACTCCCCGCGCTCAATCACGCGCTTCAGGACTCCAAGCTCCTTGGAGAGCTGCCGGCGCATCCCCCATCGAAAGAGCCCCGCCATCAGCCTGGAAGCGGCGCCGTCTGCGCCCGTCTCGACCGTGTTGGTGACCCTGGTCGCGCCGTCCGCGTCCTCCATCTCCATGATCCCTGAGTACCGCAGCATCCCCTCCGACTCGATGCCGAAGCGTGATTGCGGCTCGCAGACCGTGACCGTGTAGCGGACGTCGAACTCCCGTCCGCGATGCGTAAACTTGCCGGTGAAGATCGAGCCCTGCGCCACGCCGCCCTCAGACTCGAGCCTGGTCTTGGTGACCCCTTTGGCCCACAGGTCCATCTTCTCCACGTCCGTGACAAATGCCCACACCTCGGCCACAGGCCGGTCGATAAGCACTGACGCGCTGCTCGATATCGCTTCCGCCACGCCTACCTCCCGTACACAGGCGTCAGCCACCCGGAACGGCTCCTGTCACGCCCTGACGCGGCATCTACATAGGTCGCGTTCACTGCTGCCGTGATGGGTCCCGGAGCCCCGTCGCCCACCTCGAACCGGTCCACCGAGCCGACCGGCGTCACTCCTAGGGCGGTGCCGGACAGGAACACCTCGTCGGCCACGTACAACTCGGTGCGGTCGATGTCGCGCTCAACCACTTCGATGCCGTGGGCTTCGCCGAGCAGCGTGATCACCGTGTCCCGTGTGATGCTCTCGAGTATGTCGCTCGTGACCGGCGGGGTGACGACCGCTCCGTCGCGCACCACGAAAAGGCACGCTCGCGCCTCCTCGGTCACGTGCCCCCTGGCGTCGAGCATCAGAGCGCCGTCGTACCCGTCCGTCTCGGCCTGCAGGAGCGCCATGCGGGCGTTCTGGTAGTTGGCCGCGCACTTTATCCGCGGCGGCGTCGTGTTGTCCTCGATCCTCCGCCACGACGACACAGCAAGCCTGAACGGCCGCGAGTCCCAGCCTCCGGTGTCGACGACTGCCCCTGCCGGCACTGCGACGATCCCGAACGACACCGGGCCGCGCGCCTGTATCGACCCGTCGCCTCCCACGAACATGCTGGGCCTCAGGTGCACGCCCTGCCTCACGTCGTTGGCCTGCAGCAGGTCGATCATCAGCCCGACGATGTCGTCCGCGCCGTACTCGATCGGGCCCATGCCCATCAGCCTGGCTGACTGCAGGAGGCGGGAAGCGTGCTCGCGAGCGCGGAACAGGTACAGCTCCCCGTCGGCGTCGTTCCAGTAGGCGCGAATACCCTCGAAAGCCGTAGCGCCGTAACGCACGGCGGGAGTGCTTATGTGCAGTACGGCCTGGTCGTACCGCACGACCTTGCCATCCATGACGAGGTATTCCAATTGCCCGGCCACCGGCTCAGGCCCTGTTGCCGCCGTAGGTGGAGCGAAGGGCCCCGCCGTCGTCGAATCGCCCCGCCCTGAGGGGCGAGATGTCCACGGTCTTGGGGTTGCCGTCCACTATCATCTCCGCGAGGCACAGCCCCATCGCGGGGGCGATCTTGAACGAGTGGCCGCTGCCGCCCACGGCCAGGTAGTGGTTGTCGTTGGCGGGAGAGCGGTCCAGGATCATATTCCAGTCGGGCGTAATCGTGTAGAGCCCCGCCCAGCCGTGGACGACCTCGCCCCCGGCCATCGCCGGCAGGCGGTGGCCGAGCAGCCGGCTCGTCTCGCGCACGAACTCCTCGTCGGCCTCCTTCATGTACGAGTCAGGGTCGGCCGGCTCGTTCTCCTTGGGATGCCCCGTGCCGACCAGCACGTTGCCGCCCTCGTCGGGGCGAATATAGGTGCGGTCGACCATGTTGGAGATGCATCGCCGCAGCTCGGGTGCGCCGTCTGGCGGGCGCACCACGATGTCCTGCTCCCGCGAGATTTCCAGCGGCAGGTCGAGCCCCATCCACCTGCCCACCTCGTACGCCCACGGCCCGGCGGCGTTGATCACCACCCTCGTCTCGACGTCGCCGCCTGGCGTACCAACCGTGCTGACGCCGTCGTTGACCGAAAGGCCGGTGGCAGGGGAGTGGTCGCGGGCCTCGCCACCGTTCGCCTCGGCTTTCGCCACCATCGCCCTCACCATTGCCACCGGGTCCACATAGCCAGACTCGGGCTCGAAGGCCACCCGGCCTATCCCCTCTGTGTTGAGGCCCGGAATCTCCTCCGCGGCCTCCTCCACCGAGATCGGCCACGTCTTCACGCCTTCGCGCCGCAGCCGCTCTATGTTAACGTCGAACTTGTCCGCCGCTTCCGGCGGCACCAGGAATAGCCATCCCGTCGACGTGAACACGTCCGCGCCGTCGAACTCGTCGCTGAACCCCTGGAAGAACTCCAGGCTCTTCCTGACCAGCCGTATCGAGACCTCGTTCGAGTAGTGCTGCCGCACGAAGGCGGCCGAGTCGCCGGTCGACCCGGAGGCCAGGTCGCCCTTCTCCAGCAGGACGACGTCCGTCATCCCCAGCTTGGTCAGGTAGTAGAAGATGCTCGCACCGAGCGCGCCCCCGCCGATTACAACCGCGTCTGCCGTCCTCTTGCCCATTCTATCTCTGTGCTCTCCGTGTTCTCTGTGGTGGCTACACCGGCCGTCCGTGGAACCTTCGCAGCGTCTCCATGTCATCCGCAGGCGGCTTCTCGAACCAACCCCTCCGGCTCACCGTGGGAATCCCCGAGGACTGGAAGTCCGCCATCATCTCCGCCATCTTGAAGCCCGTCACCATGCCGTCCAGTACGGGCGCGCCGATGACCTTCTCCACGTCCGGCACGTCGTGGGTGAGGACCGAGCCGGCCAGGGTGCAGCCCGGGATCACCACTTCGGCGCCGTCCTCGTCGACGCATCGTCTCGCGGCGTCAACCACGGCCTCGATCACGTCGCCCGGCGGGGTCTTGTCCGGGTACAGGTCGTTGGCGTCGATGTCGAAGGGGCGCTGGGACACGAAGTGGTCGTGCAGCCCGTATTTCTCCAGCAGGGACTCCTGCATCTTGCCGTTCTGGTGGTCGACGGTCACGAGCGAGAAGGTCGCCCCCATCATGTGGGAGACCAGCGCCGCCGACTCCAGCGTCGCCGTCACGGGTATGTCCACCAGCTGCCTCGCCTCGTGGAGTCCAATGTCCAGGTTGCACGAAAGGAACACGGCGTCGTACCCCTGCTTCTCCGCCCACATCACCTTCTCCAGCGTGCCGTCCGTGCACATGTACCGGAAATAGAGCCACTGGTTGTTGCGCAGCGGGTACATGTCCGCGATGTTGACCATATCGAACTCGGTGTCGTCCCGAGCGATCCGCGACAGGTTCTCCTCGCCGTGAAACTCCGTATCCCCAAACGGATTGACTACCAGGATCTTCATAGCACGTCCCCCGTCTTAGAGTATCTCAGGATGCCCGGCAACGAATCAATGACCTCTGAGAATAGCTCGCGTCGGTCTGTCAGGAGAGGGAAGGCCAGCGAAGGTAGTGCGAGAGCAGCGCAGCGATGCCGCCCAGTACACCGCCGCCAATCAGCGCGCCGTAGAAGCCGCCTGTGAAGCTCGCCTCGAGCCCCCCGGTGAAGACGCCGTAGATCGCGCCAACCACGGCGCCCGCAAGGCTGAACCCTACGACGCTGACGCCCCACAGGACCCAGGAGCCGTCGCCAGTGCCGCCCCATAGCTGGACCCGCCGCACAGCCAGCCCATACAGAAGGGCGCCGATGGTGCCCGCGGCGAACCCAAAGACTGCAAAGAAGAAGGGCATTCCTATCAGCGCCATGAACGCCAGTGCCGTACCCCAGCTCACGCCCGGCGTCGACGCGGACGTGATCACCCCCGTGGTCACCAGCACGTCGAGGGCCGCCCCGCCAAACGAGTAGCAGACGCCCGCGATCAACCCCACGGCGGCCATCATCGCCGCTTGCCACGTTGCCAGGGAGAATACGCCGATACTTCTTGGTCCTGTCATGGCCGTCACCTCGCTCCACTGCGTCTCAGAATCGCCACCGGGCCGGGCCTTGTCGTCTCGTTACTGCGGCAGGTGCTTCTCATAGAAGCGCTGCCAGTTACGATACATGATGTTCTCGATGTCGTCCCCGGAGTAGCCGCGCCGGTCGAGGGCGTCAGCCAGCTTCTGGTAGTCGGCCACAGTGTCGATCTCGTGCGGCGCGCCGTCTCGGCCGCCTTGCCCGTCGGTGTCGCCGCCGATGGCGCTGTGCAGGCTGTTGCCCGCGAGCTGGCTCACGTGGTCGACGTGATCGACCATGTTGTCCAGCGTCACCTCCTCACGCGCGAAGACGTCACGCCTTCGCGGCACATTCGCCCAGTCGATCCTGTCCTTGTACAGCATCCACGTGTCCATCGAGTGGCCGATCACGCCGCCCCTGGCGATGACCTCGAGCAGGATGTCGTCGGGCTGCTGGCGCTCCCCCGGACTCACGGCGCGGCAGTTCTGGTGGCTCGCCAGGAGAGCGCCGCCGAAGAGTTCCAGGGCCTCTCGGACGGAGCGGTCCGAGGTGTGCGTCACGTCCAGAATCATGCCGAGGCTCTCCATCTCCCCCAACAGCGCCTCGGCCATGGGGAACAGGCCCCCTTCCGTACCGGTTCCGGTGCCGTGCGAATAGGTGCTCACTCCGTAGTGGGAGAGGCTGATGACGCGCAGACCCCGATCCCACCAGTCGTATACCTGCTCGGGCCACGTTATGGGATCTGCGCCCTCCATGCCGAGGATGAAGCCGACTGGGAGGACGCTGTAGTCGTCCGCCTCCTGCCAGTCCTGCATGTGGCCTGCGAACCGTTCCGATGTGTCCAGTATCTGCGCGTAGCCTTCGGACGCGAGCACCTCGTAGTAGGCCAGGTGGGCCTGGGCCGCGGCATGCGCCCCCTGGGCCGTGCGGTAGCCCCAGATGGGACTGTTGGGCCGCCGTATCCGGCCTGCCACCTTCACCAGCGCCGCCGCCACGCCTCCCCTGCGCATCTCCGGCAGGCTCGCCATCGTCTCCGCATCGGGCGATCCCTCCAACATGGCCCGGCGGTCCGTCGCCGCGCGCACCTGGTCGATGGGCAGGGTGAGGTCCCGGTCGAGGTCCACACCCCCATACGCCATCGGATAGTCGCCATCGATTATCAGCATCCCATCCCCCTTGGAGCTATATACGTTCGCCCTGGGCAACGATAAGTCCGCGCACGGGCCGTGCACATAGAGTACGTTGGCCTGAGCCTGTCGAAGAGCCTGCCCTGTATGTCAAGCTCAACCTTAGCAATAGTGCTGTGGGCATCGCGATGCCCACAGCACTAGCGAATGAGAAGTGAGAGGTCACTATGACACGATAGGGGTCGCGATGTGTGGCCCAAGCCTGCCCTGCCATAAGTGGCCTGGTACGGAACTGCCCACACCGCAACCCCTGGGGGACTTGTCCGTCGCTGGATTCAAGGGTGCCACCCTGGCTCGATCTCCTCGCAGGAGTGCGCAGACACGTCCCTAGGGAGACTCTACCACAAGGAGGGGCGGTATGACGACGATCATCGGTATAGACCCTCACCCCGGACACCACGCCGCGGCGGCACTGGATAGCCGGGGGCAGGTGCGAGATGTCAGAGAGTTCTCGAACGATTCGGACGGGTTGGAGTCCTTCATATCTTGGGCAAAGAGCCTGGGCTGCGACCGGCTGGCCGTGGAAGGTCCCACACAGACCTTCTTCACTCCGTGGCTGAGGCGCTGTATGGGTGATGGCATGGACGTTGTCCCCATACCTACTCAGCAAGTGGTTGAGCGACGCGGGCATCGGAAGACCGACCCTCACGATGCGGTGCTGGTGGCCCGCGTACTGCAGGCCGAACCGACTCGTCCTGCGGTCAGAGCTCCGGCATGGCTTCGGCAAATGCAGGAACTCACCCGCACCCGCAGGCACCTGGCCCAGCAACTCCAAGCCAACAGGATGCGCCTGGGAGACATGCAGACGCCATCGGCAAGAGAGAGTTTGGAGCGTGTCGTCGATACGTTGGAGCAGGAGCTGAATACACTGGAGGGGCAGATCGACCAGATGGTCCAGTCCGTGGCCCCAGGGCTGCTGGACCTTCAAGGCGTGGGACCTGTCATAGCCGGGTTGCTGTTGGCCGAGGTTGGGGACATCGAACGCTTCAAGACCCAGCACCACTTTGCCAGCTACTGCGGAGCGGCGCCCGTCCCGCGCGAGAGCGGAGCGAGCAAACATGCACGAGTCAATCGAGGCGGCAACCGACGTCTCAACTGGGCTATACACATCATCGCTCGCACCCGTCTGCGTATAGACGAAGCGTCCAAGGCCCTCGTGGCTCGCAAGGAACAAGAAGGCAAGACTCACAGGGAGGCCATACGGGTCCTCAAGACCTACCTGGCTCGCCAGATCTACCGTGAGATGAAAGAAATGTTAACGCCAACACCAGAACTCGCCACAGTGTCTTGACATACAAGGTTCCGTACTCGATACGGGGCCAGTGCTCAGCAGTGCGCATGGCATTTGAGACAGCCAATAGGCACCTTCCCTCTGCGCCCTCCGCGTCCTCTGCGGTGAGACCTCAGTGTTCGCGGAAGAGCGCGCCGAAGCCCGGGATGGGCTCGTCGATGCCCGCAAGTCGCAGGGCCATCCAGATCGTCGCCTGCGTGCTCGATACCACCGGCATACCCGTCTCCGCTTCCAGCGTGTCCACTATGTCCAGCGTCCGGACGTTGCCGCAGCTCAGAAAGAACCCGTCCGCATCCGAATAGTCTAGCCCCTTCGCGTGCCTCAGCCATTCCCCTGCCGGCAGGTCGCCCCGGTCCAGGTTGTCCTCGATGTCGAGGTAGCTGAAGTCCGTGACCGTCACCCCGTGGTGGGCCAGGAACTCGACCTCGCGGCTTGTGAGGTCCTTGTCGTAGGGCGTGGTCATCACGACCCGCTTCATTCCAAACGCCTGGATTCCGCGGACTATCGCCTCGCTCGTGGTCATGGTCTTCGCGCCCGGCACGAGCTTCGCCAGCCGGTCCTTGATCGCCTGGTTGCCGTCCTGGCCGTCCTTGAAGCTGCCCGACGTGCACATGTATATCGCCACGTCGGGGCTGGTGGTGGCGAGCTGTCTCGCGGCCAGGTCGATGCCCTCGTTCATCCCCGTCAGGGCATCCGCGTCGGTATACCCCAGCAGAAGGCGCGCCGGAACACCTATAACGCCATCCAGTGAGGCCGTGAGCTTCAGGAACTCCTGCTCGAAGGCCAGACAGGAGGACGGCAGCATGAACGCGATCTTGGCCTTGGACCCGTACCTACCGTTCGTTGCCATCCGCGCACTCCTTGACAGGAAGCTACAGTCTTAGCTGGCTGGTGGCGAGCTCGTCGACTTCCAGCGTATCCGGGTCCACGTCGACGCCGTAAACGTCCCGGGCCCTCTCGGGACTCACCAGGCCCGCCGCGACGTCGCTCCGGACCGCGCCGGGGTCTCGCTCCCTGGGAGCACCCCAGCCGCCCCCTCCGGGCGTCTCGGTCACTATTACGCGCCCGGACGACACCGTCGTCGTGACCTTTGAGGGCAGAGGGCGAACGGAGCCGTCTGGCTCGATCACCTCGCACTTGGACGTCTTCGCGTTGCCGCCGCCATCCAGCCCCCAGGGGGGCACCTCGCCGCGGTCCGAGCTGAGCGTTAGCTGCACGTCGCCCTGCGTTCTCAACACCCGCGTCAGGCCGACGCCGCCCCTGTGCTCCCCCGCGCCCTCCGAGTCGGGCAGGAGGCCGTACTTCTCGACTATGAGCGGATAGGCGGCCTCGATGGCCTCGACGGGCGCGTTGCGGGTGTTGGTCATGTGGTTCTGGATCGCGTCCATGCCGTCCAGGTCGTGCATCGCCCCCTGGCCGCCCGCGTACGTCTCGATGTAGTTGTACAGGACGCCGCTCCGGGGGTCTCGCCCGCCGATGTTGAGCAGGTTCATCGTGCCGGAGCAGGCCGCCTGGACACGCTCCGGAATGGCCTCGGCGAGCGCCCCCAGCAATACGTCGGTGATCCGCTGGGTCGTGATGATGTTCGCGTTGCAGACCGAGGTCGGGTAGATGGCCGAGAGCACGCTGCCCTCACGTACGACTATGTCGAACGGGCGGTACGCGCCGGCGTTGGGCGGCAGCTCGGGGTCCAGTATGGCCTTGAATACGTAGTAGACGCACGCCGCCACGGAGGGCCAGCGGCAGTTGATCGGCCCCAGCGCCGCGTCGTCCGAGGCCGAGAAGTCCGTGCGTATGGAGTCGCCTCGCGCCTCGATCTCCACCCGTATGGCGTAGGGCTTGCTGGAGATGCCGTCCCCCTCGATCACGTCCTCGTAGCCGTACGTGCCCTTCGGCACCTTCTGGAGCGCGGCCCTCATGCGCCGCTCCGAGTACCCGATCATCTCGTCGAGATAGGTTCCCACCCGTTCGGGAGTGTACCGCTCCATCAGCTCGGTCAGCCGGCGGGCCCCAGTGATGTTGCACGCGTACTGGGCGAGCAGGTCGCCCTTCACCTCGACCTGCGGCCTGACGTTCTGGGCTATCAGCGACCAGAGCTCCGGCTCCAGCTCGCCGCCCCTGAACAGGCGAATGGGCGGGATCTGCAGCCCCTCCTGGAATATCTCGCGCACACCGAAGGGCATCGACCCCGGCGCGAACCCGCCCACGTCGACGTGGTGCGCCTGGTTGGCCGTGATGGCGATCATTTCGCCCTCGTAGAAGACCGGCGAGATGAGGCACAGGTCGTTGAGGTGCCCCGGACCGGCGGGGTAGGGCATGTTCATCGCCACGGCGTCGCCGGGCTTCAGGTCGTCGAAGGGGTACGCCGCCATCGCCGACCTGACCGCCGACTGCATCGTGCCCAGGTGCAACGGCGTGCCGATCTCGCTCTGCGCCACGACCACGACGTCGCCCGTCGACGTGTAGATCGCGCAGGACGCGTCGCGGCGGTCCTTGAT
Organism: Dehalococcoidia bacterium; assembly: GCA_965116315.1. Classification (GTDB taxonomy): domain Bacteria; phylum Chloroflexota; class Dehalococcoidia; order Lucifugimonadales; family CAJWER01. The sequence goes on along the minus strand of OZ220672.1, from coordinate 857,519 downwards.
GTTCGTGGAGTAGCTCGCACGGATCAGCGCGACGATCATCTCGTCCGCGATCGAGTAGAAGGCGTTGCGCATCACCTCGAGGGTGATCGGGTCGATCTTCATCGTACGCGCTCCAGCAACAGGTTCCTGTAGGAATCCACCGATGCGGCCTGCTCGGGCCATACCAGCGTAGTGGAGTCGAGCTGCTCGATGACCGCGGGCCCGTCCACCACGTCGCCGGGCACCAGTCTGTCCCGATCGTATATGCGGGTCTCCACGGGCTCCCCGTGGAAGTAGACGGCCCTGGTAGCAGCTTCTGCCGGGTTGCCGGGCCGGCGTCCGTTCGACGAGGCCTCCAGCCGCGGTCGGGGCATTCTCGCCAGGGCCGTGAGACGCAGGTTTACGATCTCCATGCGCGAGTCCCTCCGCGCGTAGCCGTACAGCTGCGAGTGCGCCTCGTGGAATCTCTCGTACACCTGCGCCAGGTCATCGTCGTCGAGCTCGCCCGCGCCCACCGCCGCCTCCAGCTCGAAGCCCTGGCCCAGGTACCGCACATCGGCAACTCTCACGAGCACCACGTCGTCCTCGGCCACGCCTTCGCGCTCCATAGTCGCCGCGGCCTCGGTCTCCATCTCGGCGAAACGCGCGTTTAGCTCGGACACCTCCAACTCGTCCGACGGCCTTAGGATGGTGCGGACCAGGTCGTCGCGGAGATCGGCCATGAGCAGGCCTAGGGCCGAGGTGACGCCAGGAGCAATAGGCACCAGCACGCGGGGTATGTCCAGCTCGGCGGCGAGCTCGGAAGCGTGTACCGGGCCGGCCCCGCCGAACGTCACGAGGCAGAACTCGCGGGGGTCGTACCCCTTGGCCACCGACACGACCCGGATGCCCTTGATCATGCCCGCGTTCACGACGCGCACGATGCCCTCCGCGGCCTCTTCGACCGTCATGCCCAGCGGGTCGGCGATGCGGCGTCGAATCGCATCGCGTGCAAGCTCCGCGTCCAAGCCTACCCGCCCGCCAAGGAAGCTCTCGGAGTTCAACCGGCCCAGCGCCAGGTTTGCGTCCGTGACCGTCGCCTCGGTGCCTCCGCGGCCGTAGCAGGCGGGGCCGGGCTCGGCCCCGGCGCTCTGGGGTCCGACGCGCAGCGCTCCCCCGGGGTCGACCCAGGCGATGCTGCCGCCGCCGGCGCCCAGCGTGTGTATGTCCACCATCGGCACCTTGACCGGCAGCCGCTCTATCTCGCTGTCCTGGGTACGCCGCACCTCGCCCCTGTAGCAGAGGCTGATATCGAAGCTAGTGCCCCCCATGTCGACCGAGATCGAGTTGGCCTCGCCCGCCTGGCTGGCTATGGCAACGCTGCCGATGACGCCCGCAGCAGGGCCCGACAGTATCGTGTGCACCGGCTTCTCGACCGCGAGGCCAGCGGTCATCGTGCCGCCGTTGGACTGCATGATGTGCACGTCCGAAGGGATGCCGCGGTCGGCGATGCTCGCCTGAAGGCGCCTGAGGTAGCGGCCCATCACGGGAGCCACGTAGGCGTTGATAGTCGTCGTGCTCATGCGCTCGTATTCCTTGAACTCCGGCACGACCTCGCACGACAGCGAAACGGTAAGGTCGGGCAGGGCGGCCCTAACGGCTTCGCCCACGGCCCTCTCGTGCGCCGGGTTGGCGTAGGAGTGGAGCAGGCACACGGCTACCGCATCCAGGTCTGCTTCGGCCAGCCGCGCAATCACCTCCTCGAGGTCGCCCTCATCGAGGGGAGTGGCGACCTCGCCGGTGTACAGGATACGCTCGGTCACCTCGAACCTGAGATGGCGGGGAACGATGGGCTCGGGCTTCTGGATACGCCAGTCGTAGAGATGCGGGCGGTCCTGGCGTCCGATCTGCAGCACGTCCCGGAAGCCGCGGGTCACTACCAGGGCGCACTTAGCGCCCTTCCGCTCCAGCAGCGTGTTCGTGGCGACCGTCGTGCCGTGGCTGAAGAACTCGATCTCATCCGGCGAGATCGAGAGCCTGTCGATGAGCTGGTTGATGCCGTTCGCGACCCCGGAGGCCTGGTTCTCAGGAGTGGAGGGAGTCTTTGCGAACTCCAGCTCGTCGGTGTCGACATTGTGGAGCGCGAGGTCCGTGAAAGTGCCGCCAACGTCGACGCCCAGCCTGTATCTCATCTCGGGATGCCCTGCTCCTTACCGCAATACAGCCGGACATCCCACGCCAGTTGGGTAGCTGCGCCAACGGCATGGAGCCCGGCCTGAACTGAGGGCGAGTGTAGCACCGCCCCCGCAAGTCTGACAATACCTGTCAGCCCCTGGGCAGACTGGTGTATCCTCGAATGCCAGCTACGAACATGGAAGGACACCCCATGACCAAAGACAACGTCGGATTCGGCCGTCTCGTACCCATGCTAACCACGGACGACCTGGACGAAACCATCGCCTTCTACCGCGACACCCTGGGATTCGAGGTGCTCGGTACGTACCCCGAGGACAATCCGAACTGGTGCTACCTCAGGCGTGGCGAATCGCACCTCATGTTCTCCAGCCTCGACCTGCCCGATCACGACCACGATGAGCACGGCAACCACGTAGAGGGCGAAGACCACCATCACCTCGGCCCGACCGGCGTTTGGACCCTCTACCTCTACCCGGACGACGTCGAGTCCCTCTGGGAGACCCTGAAGGAGCAGGCCCCCGTTGCCTTTCCCATCTGCGACACACCTTACGGGATGCGCGAGTTCGGAATACGCGACCCCAACGGGTTTATGCTCAGCTTCGGAAAGGAGACCTAGGTCTCATTCGACAGTCGCCCGACTGATATGGCTTGACCATACTCTATTATATGGGTAATATGCGTGTCATGAAGACAACGCTGGACATACATGATGAGTTGCTAATCCGCGCGAAGCGTCAGTCGAAGCACACGGGTCGTCCGCTGCGAGCCCTAGTGGAAGATGGCCTGAGGCAGGTGCTATCAACCGGCTCCGCACGCGACCGATACCGGCTCCCCGACCTAAGTGTAGGGAACCCAGATAGCCGAGACCCGCTGGAGGCCTACTCCTGGCAGGATATGCGCGACCTGATTTACGGCGAACGGGAGACCGGGTGATCGCGGTCGACACGAACATTCTCGTCTACGCGCATCGGCGGGAGTCACGCTACCACGAAGAGGCGGCAGCGGTCCTCCGTTCGCTGGCCGAAGGAGAGTCCCCATGGGCCATACCTTGGCCGTGCTGCTACGAATTCCTCAGCGTCGTGACTAAACGCAAGATTTGGAGGGACGCCGCAACCACGCCGGAGCGAGGATGGCAGCAACTTTCCGCGTGGGCAGAATCCCCTTCCGCCAGGCTGATTGGCGAGACGGACGACTTCTTCAGCGTTCTAGGCCAGTTCGTGCAGCGGCCCAGGGTCGTTGGCGGTGTGATCCACGATGCCCGCATCGCCGCGATATGTGCGGCACATGGAGTCGATGCCCTGCTCACGAAGGACCGAGACTTCTCCCTGTTCCCCGAACTTCCGACGAGGGACCCTATAGCAGTTCGCTAGCGCCCTAACCCCCGCCCGCCATCTGCATAATCGAAAAATATGCTCCCTGCGGGTCCTGCACGAACGAGAACCGGCCCACGTCGGGCACTTCCATAGCCGGGTTGATCTGCTTCCCGCCCAGGGCCTTGATCTTGTCCAGCGATGCGTCCAGGTCGGCGACCGCGAAGTAGATCGACCAGCTTGGCGGCGTCTGGCCCCACTCCGGCCTGATCCTCATCATGCCCGCAGCCGGCCTGCCGTTCAGCATGAACACCGTGTAGTCGCCGCCGTCCCCGCCCGCCGTAGCGTTGGCCGACCACCCGAACAGGTCCCCGTAGAACTTCGCGGCCCTGCCGATGTCGTGTGTGTATAGCTCGTTCCACGCCAGTGCGCCCGGCTCTCCGAATACCCCCGCGCCGATGTGGACCTTCGGCTCCCAGACCGAGAACATCGCGCCCGTGGGATCATGCGCAACCACCATGCGACCCGACGAGAATACGTCGAAGGGCCCGTTCACTACGGTGCCGCCCACCTCCGTAATCCGCTCGGCGGTCTCGTCGGCGCTCCCGACCGTGAAGTAGCTCACCCAGAACGGGTGGCCGCCGGTCATCTTCTCCATCTCCGGGGGCATGCGATAGAGAGCGCATGAGCTCCTGCCGCCCTTGTTCAGCATAGAATAGGACATGCCCTCTCCCATCGGGACGTCAATTGCGTCGAGCCCCAGCAGTTCCGTGTAGAAGCTCTTGGCCCCCTCGGGGTCGGTCGTCCCCAGGTCCGCCCAGCTGAACATCCCCGGCTCGTGCTTGTCGATTTCCAATATCGCCTCCTTTGGATCAGGTACTCCAAACTACAATTGTACACTGGGGAACAAGGTACTGCTAAAGCCATCGCGAATATCGCTCATGAATAACCGTCGCGCCGTACACTTCCTGTTGGCCTTAGCTGCGCTTGCCATGTACGCGGTCCTGGCCTCGGGCGTCGCCGAGGCCGATGAGGGCGACCCAGTGTGCCGGGCAGGCATGATCGTCGCGCAGGGCGAGAGCTGCACCTACCCCGGCACATCCGATGAATTCAGTGTCGGCAGCGACGGGATTGCGCACTTCCTGTCCGTCACCGCTGGCGGACTCCTGGACGCCAGGAACCTAACGGTCGACGGCCGCACATACGACTTCGCCGCCCACTCCCAAGGCGGCGGGGTATGGCGGATCCTGGTGGTCGGCGACCCTGCCATAGCAGGCCCGTGCGCCAATGGCATCGCCGTACCCGATGCCCGCCGGAATCAGGGTCTCCTTGGCGACTGCAACCTGCTGCTGGCGGCGCGTGGCGCCCTCGCAGGCGAAGCAGCGCTGGACTGGAGCGCCGACCTCCCGGTCGCGGAGTGGGAAGGTGTCTCGACCGGGGGCTCGCCGGCTCGCGTAACGCGGCTGGTTCTCGGTTGGATGGGACTGACTGGGAGTATCCCGGCGCAGCTCGGCGGTCTCACGAGGCTGGAGGTCTTGGACCTCCACGGCAACAATCTGAGCGGACCCATCCCGGCGCAGCTCGGCGGTCTCACGAGACTGAGGGCCTTGGATCTCCATGGCAACCGGCTGAGCGGGCCCATCCCGGCGCAGCTCGGTAATCTCACGAGTCTGGAGATGCTGGACCTCCACTCCAACCGGCTTAGCGGACCTGTCCCGCTGGACTTGGGGAACCTCGCCGGTCTGGACCTCCCTGCCCTCGAGAGGCTGTCCTTCCGCGGCAATCTGTTGAGCAGCTCGATCCCGCCGGAGTTGGGAAGCCTCCTCGATCTCGAGAGCTTGCTGCTCAATGACAACCGGTTGACAGGGCCGATCCCGCCGTGGCTGGGAGACCTTGTCAGTCTGAAGTGGCTGCTCCTTCACGACAACCGGCTGAGCGGACCCATCCCGCCCGAGCTTGGAAGTCTCACCGATCTGGAGGGGTTGTACCTCGGCAACAACCGGTTGAGCGGAACCATCCCGCCCGGGCTGGGAAACCTCTCGAATCTGGTGGACTTGTGGCTCCACCGCAACGAGTTGAGCGGACCTATCCCGCCGGAGCTGGGAAGCCTACCCAATCTTTATTGGCTGCTGCTCTACAACAACCAACTGAACGGACCGATCCCGCCGGAGTTCAGCAGCCTCCGCGCAATTGGGTTGCTGCACCTCAAGGGGAACCATGTAACCGGCTGCATATCCCACCGGCTGGCGAACAGGCCCGGCCTGCACATCACCCACGACGGCCTGCCGGAGTGCGCGGTGACCTCGCCGTCTACTCCCGAAGACCCGACAGGATTGCCTCAGCCAGCTCCATCGTCTTGACGCCCTCGTCGAGGTCCGCCGCCGGGGCGGTGATGGGCTTGTCGTCCTTCACGCAGTCGATGAAGAAGCGGTCGAGCTCCATGCCGCCGCCGGTGCCCCCGGGGTCCATCAGGTCGACCCGCCCTTCGTGGGTCAGCACCCAGCCCTCGCTGATCCCCTCCAGGTAGGCCGAGATGTCGCGGCCGTGGATCTCGTACCGCTGGAGCCGCTCGGGCCCGGTGTAGTTCGCCATGATCTGCGCGACGCACCCGTTCTCGAAGACGACCTGCGCGGCGTGGACGTCCTTGTGCGAGGAGATGGCGCGCCTGACCACGCTGTGTACCTCGGCAACGTCCGAGCCAGCGATGGCCCTCACGAGGTCGATGGAGTGGATGGGCGTCTCCAGCAGCACGTTGTCCAGGAGGATCTCCGGGAACCTTTCCCCCGCCTCGGTGCTGGTGATGCTCTTGTGGAACTGCCCCAGGACCTGCGTGACCGGCCCGCGCTCCTCAATCAGCGCCCGCGCCTCCAGCACCATCGGGTGGAAGCGCCGCTGGAAGCCGACCATCCCCTTCGCCCCGGTGCGCCTCGCGGTGTCCCGGAGAGTCGTGGCCTCCGCGGCGCTCATGCCGGGCGGCTTCTCCAGCAGCGTGTCGATGCCCCGCTCCAGGCAGGGGAGCGCCGCCTCGCCATTCAGGTGCGCGGGCGTCGCCACCACCACGGCATCGATGCCCCCGGCGTCCAGCATCTCGTCGACGCTGGCGTACCTGGCCTCGATGCCGTACTGGTCCCCCGCGCCGTTCCGTGCCTCGTCCACCGGGTCGCACACGGCAACCATCTCCACGTCCTCGAACTCGCTGACGTGGGCCATGTGTCCGCGCCGATTGCGGCCCCCGCAGCCTATGAACCCAACCCTTACCTTGGCCATTCCGGCCTCCTTGACGATGCCAATTGACACAAACTATAACGCTATTTACACTCCGGTACACGCTTCCGGGAGGGCAACCGATGGGAGACGAACGACTGGCAGACCTCGCTCACCTGATGCGCAGGGCTGGATTCGGCGCCTCGAAGGACGAGCTCGAAGGGTACGCAAAGCTCGGGTACGACGCCGTTGTCGACATGCTCGTCGAGCCTGAGAGCGTCCCCGACATCGACGTGGACATCCTCGAGCGGTACTACTTCGGCGAGCTGTTCAAGATCCGTGTCGGCGAGTGGTTCTACCGGATGCTGAACAGCAGGCGGCAGCTCCAGGAGAAGATGGCCCTCTTCTGGCACCATGTCTTCGCCACCGGGCTCGCCAAGAACGAGCACATGCTCTCGGCCGCCAACCAGATCGCGACTTTCCGCCGCGTCGGCCTGTCGAACCTGGACGAGATCCTCAACGAGCTGTCGCGCGACCCGGCCATGATCTTCTGGCTCGACAACAACGAGAACCGGAAGGGCGAGCCCAACGAGAACTACGGGCGCGAGCTGCTGGAGCTCTTCTCAATGGGCGTCGGCAACTACACCGAGCAGGACATAAAGATGGCGTCCCGGGCGTTCACGGGCTGGACCTTCACCCAGCCCATTCCGCTCTATCCCCACGGCTACTACCCGGCCCACTTCATCAAGCGCGAGGACGACCACGACAACGGCGACAAGACCTTCCTCGGCTCGTCGGGCGACTTCGACGGCGAGGACATCATCTCCATCATCGTCCAGCAGCCGGCGACGGCGGTCTTCATATCCCGCCACCTCTACAACTTCTTCGTGGCCGACGAGCCGCAGGTTCCCGCATGGCCGATAGACCCACCCCAGGACCCTGAGGCCATACGCATCCTCGTGGCCTCGTACTTCGCCTCGGGCGGCGAGATGCGCGAGGTCATGCGGACGCTCTTCAAGTCCGACTTCTTCAAGCAGGCCAGGTTCGCCAAGGTCAAGAGCCCGACTGAGCTGGTGATGGGAGTCCTCAAGCTCGTCGGCACGTACCGCAGCCTGGACCCCGACCTGATGAAGTACGCCGACGTCACAGCGCTCATGGGCCAGGAGCTCCTGAACCCGCCCACCGTCGAGGGATGGCATACCGGCAGGGAATGGATTGACGGCGGCACCATGAACGAGCGAGTCAACTTCGCCGTCGACGAGGTCAGCGACGCGAGCAAGCCGGGCATCAGGGAGACCGTCGACCGGATCGAGGCCGATGCGCCCGTATCTCCAGACAGCATGGTCGACCGGTGCCTCGAGCTGGCGGGGCGGCTGGAGGTCGGCGAGGACACGCGGGCGGCCCTGCGCGCTCACGCCGAAGTTGGAGGCGATTTCGACTTCGCCTCCGACGAGGGCAGGGAACGGGCGGAGGAGCGCGTCGTGAGCCTGATGCGGCTCATCGTTTCGACTACCGAGTACCAGTTCGCCTGACAGGAGCGGCGCCATGGCTCGACCATACGGACTTCTGAGGGCCGGATTCCCATTTCACAAGACCCTCGGCATGCGGAGGCTCACCAACTTCCCCATCGACGTAGCCATCGGCGGGGAAGGCCGCATCTACATCCTTTGCCGGCAGGAGAGCTCGGTCGCAATGGTCCGCAAGTACACGGTCGAGGACGAGGACCTCGGCGAGATCAGCAAGCACGGCGAGGGCGAGGGCGAGATGAAGTGGCCCGTCTGCATCATCGCCGACGGCGACGAGAACCTCTACATCTCGGACGAGGCCATGCACCGCGTCATCTCCTACGACACGGACGGCGAGCACCGGGGAACCTGGGGCGAGCACGGCTCCGATCCCGGGCAACTCGACCGCCCCGCGGGCATCGCCTTCGACGCCGAGGAGAACGTGTACGTCGCCGACGCGATGAACCACCGGGTGCAGAAGTTCACGAAGGACGGCGAGTACATGATTGGCTGGGGGAGCCACGGCTGCGCGCCCGGCGAGTTCGACATGCCCTACGGCGTCGCCGTCGACGACGAGGGCTTCGTATACGTGGCCGACTGGCGCAACGACCGCATCCAGAAGTTCACGGCGGACGGCGAGTTCGTGTTCGAGTGCGGAAGCTCCGGCTCCGGCAACGGCGAGTTGGACCGGCCCTCCGGCATCGACGTGGACGAGCACGGCGACATCTACGTCGCCGACTGGCGCAACGACCGCGTCCAGATGTTCAACCACGAGGGGAGGTACGTCCAGAAGTTCCTGGGCGACGCGACGCTGTCCAAGGCCTCCCGGGAGTACATGCTGACGAACGCCAGCCCCAACCGGCTGCGGGACATGGCGGACCTGGAACCGCAGAAGTACCTGCGAAGGCCCAAGTCGGTGGCCGTGGACGCGAACGGCCTTATGTTCATCCCGGATAACGGGTCATACCGGGTGCAGGTCTACCGCAAGGAGGTCATCCCCCTCACCCCGCAGGAGCTGGGACCTCCCCGCCGCTCCCCATCGCTGCAGCAGGAGTAGCAGTGGCCTCTTCCCCCCGAGGGGGAAGATTGAGATGGGGGCTCTCGCGTTGCCGGGGGGCAAAGCTGTCCATGTCTCATCAACTCTGAACAGCTACGAGTAGCGGTCGGCGGAGCGAGCGCCCCTGCTACTGCACGGGCAGCGGAAACTGCAGCCACTTCGGCGACTCGTTTACCTCGATCGAGACCACCCACTTCACCCACTCGAACCCGCGCTTGTCCGGGGCAACGAGCCTCGCCGGGTAGCCGTGACCGCGCGACAGGGGCCCGTCCCCCACGTGGGTCGCCAGCAGGTACTCGCCGGCCTCCGCCATCGAGAAGCGCCTGTAGTACCCCGTCGCCGACGTGACTGTGATGCTGGCGGCCTGCGGGCTCGTGCCCGCCTCGGCCAAAAGGTCCGCAACGGGCACGCCGCGCCAGTCCTGCTCGGAATACCAGCCGCCGGTGCAGTCGATCACCGCAGTGATGCCGCGCCGCTGGTCCAGGTCGTCGTAGCCGATATCGAGCTCGCGCTCGACCGCCCCCGTGACCGAGAGTCGCCATTCAGCCGCGTCGATTCTCGGCGGCCTATCGTTGAGCCACGACACCACCGGAAAGCGCTTCCCGTAACGCCTCCCGGCGTCGTAGGAGCCCGTGAAGCGCCGCTCGGACCCGGCGGGCCGGAAGAACGCGGACGCCGCCTCCGTGGTCTGAGTGAAGGCGAACCCGGCGACGGCGATCCCGGCCGCCCTGAGGAACCACCTCCGCTCGGCCCAGAACGACAGCGGCAGCCTCTTCGTGTAGGTATAGGCGTGCCATGCGGCGACCGGGGCCAGCGCGGCCCCGACGTAGATGTGCCAGCTGACCCCGCTGAACCATGCGAACGTGAACGGGCCCGCGTACGACCACGCGAACCCGAGGGTCAGCGTGACTGTGAGCAGCGAGAGCAGGAACAGGGACGCGTACTGCTTGGGCCCCGAGCGCCGCCTCCGGAGCGACGAGACGATGATCGCGACCTTCCAGAACAGCACGGCAACGATTGCGAACCCCGCAATCCTGTGGACCGCGATGAAGATTGCCTCGTCCGCCGAACCCGACACGAGTCCAAAGAAGCCGGTCAGGAGCTCGACCAGCAGCAGCGTCAGCAGGATGCTGTTCGCCCAGAAGTCCCTCATACCCTACACAATACAACGGACGGCAACGCCATACGTTACCCCGAAGCAGATGGGTACCTGCCGTGCGGATAAGGTACGTTCGGCCTGAGCTTGTCGAAGGCCAGCGCTCAGGGGCGCTTATGCTGTGGAGCAGTTACGCGAAGACTTGTCCTGAGCCTGTCGAAGTGCCTGTGCTCAGCAGTGCACACGCCATCTGAGATAGCTACTTAGCCGGGCATCTCGCTGCTGACGATGCCGATGCAATTTCCCTCGGGGTCCGCGAACATCGCAAACGTCACCATGCCGGGAATGGTGGTCACAGGCACGACGACGCTCCCTCCCAGCTCCTCCGCCTCCTTCAGCTTGGCCTCGATGTCCTCCACCTCTACGTAGAAGGAGACCATGTTCGGCCCGCCGTTCGTACCCGTGATGCCGCCGTTTATGCCGGTACCGGCCTTGGTGTCGACGACGCCGTACTCCATCGGATTCGAAGCGTCGATGTCCCACTCGAACAGGTCGGCGTAGTACTTCTGCAGCTTCTCCGCGCCGCTCGACGCTATCTCGAAATGGACTACCGGATTGGGCATGCTCTCTCTCCTGCCATTGGATTGGTATCTCACTGTGGACAGGCTACCCTGCCGGCCCACGTGGAGCAAGCAGAGTGACCTGCCATGACATTGCTGAGACCACACGAGGCCGTACTGGATTAGCCCGTTCCCGTCGGTACCCAACGTGGACTGCAGTCCAGGGGTCTGGGGCCTGGCACCGTCACCCGCCAGGCAAGCCCATGTAGTTGACCTTGCGCCGTGTCTGCCCTTAATCTATATTTGGACGATAGGAGACAGGCAGTGCCAAGCAAGAGCCAGCGAGCCGCATCCAGGCAGGCGAGAGTACGCAACCGGCGCAAGAAGGGACGCGCCGCGCCTCAGAACTTCCAGGCCGCGCCGACCCAGCGACGTCAGGAGGACGAGGAGGCCGCCGCGGCGGCGCCCAGCCCTGCGGCAGCCTCAGCAGTCGCGCCTTCGATGACCTCCACGGCGCCCGTGAGGCCCGCAAGGAGGGCCAGGAGAGCCGAGGAGACGGCCACGGCCGAGTACCCCTACATGAAGCCGGAGCTGATTCGGATCGGCGCAATCTCTTCGGTCGTGCTGCTGATCATCGTAGGCCTGACCATCGTCCTGGGCTAGCAGGACTCCCGCTCACGGGGGGCCCGTGCCGGGATGGACGGCCAACCCCCGTGCAGCTAAGGTACGTTCGGCCTGAGCCTGTCGAAGGCCAGTGCTCAGCAGGACAACCATGAGGCGCGGCAGTCACTCGAAAGCCTGCCGGAGAGGCGACGCTCACCAGCGCCGGTGGGTCCGAGACTAACCTCTACGGACGGAGCCTGAGCCTCTTGATCGTGCCGTCCAGGTACTGGTTCAGGATGCTCTTGTCCATCCCGTTGAAGATGGCCGCTTCGACATACTCATCGGCCTTCTCCTCCATTCCCATCATCCTGTAGGCGATGGCCTGGCCCGCGAAGGGCGACACGAGCGAGTGGTTCAGCCTGGCGGCCGCCTCGAAGTCGGCTATCGCGTCTTCCCACTGCGCCAGCTCCATGTAGGCCGACCCGCGGCTCGTGTAGCTCTCCGTGATCTGTGGGTGGATGGCGATGGCCTCCGAAAACGAGTCGGCGGCCGCCCGGTACTTCTCGTCCGCGGCATCGTAGTCGCTCTGGTCGCCGAGCTTCCGGCCCTCGATCAAGTGCAGCTCGCCCTGGCGGTAGTGCTCCTTGAACTTCGTATCGAGCTCGCCCTGGGGCACTGGCGTAGGGACGGGATTGCCGTAGAGGCCCTGCAGCACAGCCGGGATGGTCGGGCTGGGCTGGGGGGTGAGCAGCAGCGCGACGCGGTTTCGCGGCGTCGGCTCCGCGTTGGGGTCTGGTGTGGCCTGGTCCTGCGGCTGGGCCCCCGAGCCTGTGGCGGGGCTCGACACGGCCTGGGCATCTCCCGGCCGGCTGACCTGTATGGGAATCGATGGCTCGCCCTCGTCCCCGCCGCTGTCGCATGCGCCGGACAGGAAGACGACCGCCGCCATGACGACCATGACGACCACAAGCCACGCGCGCGACACGCCACTGCTCATCGCCGGTCTCGCTCCCTGTCCCCTCGTTCGTGATCGATGATATCTACCACCGCGTTCACCGTGCCGTCGAGCCCCCCGGTCTCGTTCACGACTACGTGGTCGAACCACGCCGCGTCCGCCATCTCCTTCTCGGCCATGCCGAGCCTGGTCGCCAGCGACTCCTCCGACTCCGTCATGCGGCTCCGCAGCCGTCTCTCGAGCTCTTCGATGGACGGCGGGGCGATGAAGACCAGCACGGCTTCCGGCGCAAGCCTCCGTATGGTCGCCGCGCCCTGCACGTCTACCTTGACTATGGCGTGCAGGCCCCGGGCATTTGCCCCTGTCACCTGGGACCTGGGGACGCCGTACATGTCCCCATACACTTCGGCCCACTCCAGCAGCTCGTCGTCGGAGATCATCTGCCGGAATTCTTCCCGGGATACGAAGATGTACTCCCTGCCTTTCGATTCGTGCTCACGCTTCGGCCTCGTCGTCGCCGTGACGGCATAGTGGTAGGGAAGGGGATGCTGCTTCATTCGAGCCAGGACTGAGTCCTTACCCGCGCCCGACGGCCCTGAGATCACCACCAGCAACGGCGGCTTGGCCTCTTCCCCCTGAGGGGGAAGATTGAGCCTGTCCTGAGCCCAGTCGAAGGAATGGGGGCTCTCGCCTCGCCGAAAAGCGAAGCTGTCCACGTCACAACAAGTCTGACCATCTTCGCGCATCAGGCATCTGAGATGGACGCCAGGGTGTCCCAGAACCCAGGGTAGGAGACACCTGCCGCCTCAGCCCCGTCCACGGTGGTCTCTCCCTGCGCGCACAGCCCCGCTACCGCCATCGACATGGCGATCCGGTGGTCCCCGTAGCTGCTCACGGTCGTTCCCGAGAGCCCCGCGCCGCCTCGAATCGTCATCCCGTCCTCGCGCTCTTCGACATCCGCTCCCAGCCTTGCGAGTCCGTCCACCGTCGCCGAGATGCGGTCGGACTCCTTGACGCGGAGCTCCGCGGCGTCCGATATGACCGTGGTCCCCGAGGCCTGCGACGCTGCAACTGCCAGCACGGGGAGCTCGTCCACGACCAGCGGCACGAGGTCCCCGCCGATCTCGACTCCTCGCAATTCGCTCGACCGCGTCACGATGTCGGCGACCGGCTCGTCGTTCTCTTCACGCACGTTCTCCACCGAGATGCTCGCGCCCATCCGGTTCAACACCTCCAGCACACCCGAGCGTGTCGGGTTGATGCCCACGCCCGGCAGCCTGATCTCGGCATTCGTGTGAATCGCACCCGCTACCAGCCAGAACGCCGCGCCGCTGATGTCCCCCGGCACCGAGATGTCGACGGGCTGAAGCTCCGAGCGCCCGACCGTAGCACCCAGGCCGTTCACCTCGATATTCGCGCCCATCGCGGACATCATGCGCTCCGTGTGATCGCGCGACATCGCCGGTTGCCTCACGGTAGTCTCGCCGTCCGCGTGGAGGCCCGCTATGAGCAGGCTCGACTTCACCTGGGCCGACGCCACCGGCTGGGCGAAGTCGATGCCGGTCAGCCCGCCGCCCCTGACCGCGAGTGGCCCGAGGGAATCCCCGGCACGCCCGCGTATGTCAGCGCCCATCTGCCGAAGGGGTTGGATCACCCGGTCCATCGGCCGGGAGAGCAGGGACTCGTCGCCTGTGAGGACGCTGAAGAACGGCTGAGCCGCAAGCAGTCCCGTCACCAGCCTGGCAGCAGTGCCGCTGTTGCCCGCATCCAGGACATTCGCAGGCTCGACGAGACCGTCCCTGCCTCGGCCCCGGACCTCGAAGAGCTCGCCTGACCCGTCTTGGTGCTCCACGATCTCCACGCCGAGGCCCCGCATGCAGCCCAGTATCGACGTGCGGTCGTCTCCCTCGCACAGGTTCGACACGTGCGCCGTGCCGCCCGCAATCGCGTTGAGGAGGATGGCGCGCTGGGAGATGGACTTGTCGCCCGGGAGCTTGACTTCTCCCTCGAGCCGGGGTGTAGGTCTGACTGTCTGTCTCATGGCCCTGGTGTTCGTGCCGGCGGCCTAGCGCCTGGGCTCATCGGACCTGTCTTCCTTGGTCAGGTCGCGGAAGCGCTTCGAAATGTGGCGTCCGAAGAATAGCCCGGACATCGTCTCGCCCGCGGATGGGAGGTCCGGCGCCTCGTCGGGGACCACCGTGTCCGTCTTCCACTTCGCCCAGTCGTCGAGGGCCTTTTCGAAGCTGCGTCCCAGCTCCTCGCCCCCCGCCTCTATGTGGGCGCGGTAGGCGGTCAGCTCCTCAATGGCCTGGTCGAGCCACCTGATGGTGGTGTCGGGGCTGGACAGGCATGCAAGGGCATTGTCCTCCGTATCGCCGGACGCCAGCTCGGAGACCATCCCGAACTCTCCGCCGGCGACGCGAGCGATCTCCCGCCAGGCCGGGCCCGACGACACCGAGTTGACCAGCGCCGACGAGAGCAGTATGGGCAGGTGGAGGGCCGCCGACGTGTATGAGTCGAGCTCGTGCTCGTCGAGGAAGAGCGGCTTTGCGCCCAGCAGCTCGGCGAGTCCCACGACGGTCTTGACGGCTGACTGGCTCGTCTTCCTGGACGTCACGATGCAGTAGACGCCCTCATCGAAGGCGCCGGCCGTGGCGTCCTCCACGGACTTCATGTACTCCTTTGGCACCGGACGCCCCGCAACGAACTCCACGTTGTCCGGCAGGTACTCGGCCGCCCACTCCATCATCTTCACCTTCGCCAGGCCGGTATCGGTGACGAGGCAGTCCTCCTCCAGTATGGGCCCGATGGCCTCCAGCAGCGGCTTGGCCTCCCCCAGCGTCGAGTCGAGTATGACCATCTGCGCGCCCCGCAGGGCCGACCGCAGATTGCCGCTTATCTCGTCGAACGCGCCTATCTCCTTGCCGTAGTTCAGGGTCTTGCGGTCGCCTGACGTTCCCAGGATCTCCGTGTCCGTCAGTCCGGCCGCCTTCAGCCCCAGTCCCAGGGACATGCCGATCGGCCCTATTCCGATTATCGTTATGCGTTCCAAGGTCGTATGCTCCTGTCGGAGTCTCTTCGCTTGCGTAACCCCTCGTCGGTAGGGGCGGACCCATGTGTCCGCCCGCTGGACGCGCCGTCATCGGGGCCATCCCCCGGCCCCGCTGGATTCCGGCTCTCGCCGGAAAGACGGTTATGCAAGGGTTCCCCAAGTGTGGTGGGTGAACCCGCTACCTGCTATTGATAGCAGATTCGGCTCATATGTGTCCAGCGAACACGAGCCTAGCCAGTGTCTCGAACACCGGTTCGATGACTGCAGACAGGATGCCCGGGCCCGGAAGAGCGTAGTCGAGCAGTATGAGCCCCAGCAGGATGAAGGGGCCTATCGGCTCCAGCCGGGAGAACTCCGCCGCGGCCCTGCCGGGAAGCAGCCCAAGCACTACCTTGAAGCCGTCCAGGGGTGCGATGGGCAGAAGGTTGAAGGCGGCCAGCGCCAGGTTCAGGATGATGATCGACTGGAGGAGGTACGCGGCGGGGTCGTCCGTCCTGCCGTCGAAAGCGTAGAAGCCGACCGGGGGAAGCTCGACGAGCCTCAACCTGAAAGGCAGGCTGGCGATGAGCGCCATGAACACGTTTGAGATGGGCCCCGCGGCAGCGACGACCGACATCCCGCGCCGCGCCCCCAGCGGGGGCCGGAGGTTGTAGACGTTCACCGGCACCGGCTTGCCCCAGCCGAAGCCCGCCAGGAGGATCATCATGGATCCGAGCGGGTCGAGGTGGGCCAGCGGGTTCAGGCTCAGCCGCCCCTGGTGGGTGGCCGTCAGGTCGCCCAGCTGCCTTGCGCCAAGGGCGTGGCAGAACTCGTGGAAGGTGATCGCTATCACGAGCGCCAGCAACAGCGCGCCCATGGTGATCAGGCCGTCGACAGGCCGGTCGAGGATGAGGTCCAGCGATCTCAGCAGCATGAGATTGGGCTGTCCTCTGCCGCGAAGAGATCAAGTCGCTTCGCCCAAAGAGGGCCACGATAGTGAGGCCTGAGCGGGTAGGATCCCGACCTGGCCGGCGTTTGCATGTTGGGTCGCAAGCCGACCGGGGCTAGTGGCCGCCGCAGCCTCCCCCGCCGCAGGCGCAGCCGCCTCCACCACCACCGCCGCCGCAGCCGCCGCCTCCACCACCGCCGCCGCAGGCACAGCCGCCACCGCCACCACCGCAGCCTTCCGCGGCCATGTTGGGGTTGCTGATGACGAACCCGCTTCGCATCAGGCCGTCCACGTAGTCGATCTGCGCTCCATCGACTAGCGGCGCGCTCTCGCCGTCGACGAGCACGCTGATGTTCTCGGCCTCGATTACGATGTCGTCGGCCTTTGCTTCCTGCTCGACGCCGAGCATGTACTGGTAGCCGCCGTGCTGCCCCGGCATTACCATGACCCGCAGGAGCGAGCCCTTCTCGCCCTGCTCGGCAAGGACCTTCTCGAGCTGCTGCGCCGCCGCGGACGTTACGTCGATCAGCTTGGTTGTCGTCAAGGAGCACCCCCCTTGGGTACGAACTTCGTAGCCTCGTTCAATGCTATCACCCGCCAGTTTCGAGGGTCAAGGCAAACGGGCGCACTGGAGTCTTCCACCTCCGCCCGGCGCACCGGAATCCCCCACCTCTGCCCGTAGGGGCGTGTTTCAAACCCGCCCTCCCACGTGGGGCGCCTTTGACTACCGGCACGCGGTCTGGACTGCCCCAGGGATGGAGACTATGATACGCGCGCCACGGAGGTAGATTATTGGATGAGCTAAAGGTCGGCGTAATCGGCTGCGGGAGCCACGCGGAGAGCCACTTCAGGGAGATAGCGGCTGAGCCGCGCCTCCACCTGGCCGCGATAGCGGAGCTCGACCCCGAGAGGCTGGAGAGGGCAGCGTTTGCCCACAAACCCGACGCCGTGTTCCAGGACTACCAGGACATGCTCCAGAGGACGGACCTCGACGTCGTGTACGTCGAGACGATGCCCGGGCACCTTCTGCCCATAGTCCTCGCCTGCCTGGAGGAGGGCATCAACACGTCGGTGGAGAAGTCCCCCGGCATGAACGCCGGCGAGACCGCCGCGATGGCGGAAGCCGAGAAGGAGAGCAGCGCCAAGGCGATCGTCTCCTTCAACAGGCGGTACTATCCCCAGATCCTGGCCGTGCGCCAGGAGATCCACCACCGGGGCGGCGCGGTGCACGTCGGCGCGACCTACAACAAGCCCCTCACCCGCCTCGGGCACGGCGGCATGTCAGGCATCGCCCCCGACCCGATCATCTGCGACGCCATTCACCACGTCGACCTGCTCCGGTGGCTCGCCGGGCCGTCGCGAGAGAAGGCCGCGCGTGCCGTCGAGGTCCATTCGGTAGTCCAGGACGGCCCCCGGCCCGGCTCGCACCGCCACAACGCGGCCATCAAGTTCGACACGGGCGCCATCGGCTACATGGCATCCCACTACGGCGTGGGGTTCCGCATACAGCGCGCCGAGACTCACGCCGAGGACCTGTCGTTCTACATGGACCTGACCACCGCCGACCGCGACTTCGAGCGGTACATCGCCGAGGTCGGCGACATGCCGATGGAGTGGTCGGGCAGGCGCTGCCCTGAGCCGCTCGACCTCAGGGATGCCGGCGGCGCCGACTACAACGAGACGAAGCACTTCGTCGACTGCATCCTGGAGGACAGCACGCCGTGGTCCAACCTGGACGACGCGGTCGAAACCATGAAGCTCTGCGAGGCCATTCGCAGCGGCTGGAAGGGACCACTCTCATGAAGCTCTCGCTGTCGGTAAGGGTAGCCGAACAGCTGACCCAGAAGCGCATCCCCGCAATGCCGCTGGAGGACCTCGCAGAGGTCGCCCTGGCGTCGGGATACCGCGCCCTGTGCATGAGGGCGTCGCAGCTCGGTATCCAGACGCCGCTGGACGAGGTGCGTGAGAAGGGCAAGTGGCTGCAGTCTAAGGGCCTGGCCGTCTCCATGATCACGGGCGACTTCCCTATACCGGAGAACACGGACGACTGCCCGGAGGCACTGCGCAACATCACCCCGTACCTGGACCTTGCCGGGGCCCTCGACTCCGACCTGCTGCGGATAGGGATGAAGTCCTACGACGACATACCTTGGGCGCAGCGCGCGTGCGACGAGGCGAGGGAGCGCGGGATGCGCCTCGCTCACCAGTGCCACACCGAGAGCCTGTTCGAACAGGTCGAGAAGAGCCTGGCGGTCGTGGCAAAGGTCGACCGCGAGAACTTCGGAATGATCTACGAGCCCGCCAACCTCGTGCAGTGCGCCGAGCCCTACGGGGCCGAGACGATCAGGGCCCTCGCGCCGCACATCATGAACGTCTACTTCCAGAACCTGAAGGAATCACCCGACGGCGAGAGCACGGCCAACCCCTGGTGCAGGGGAGAGGTCAGGTTCGACCAGGTGACCATGTGGGGTGGGGAGGGCATCGACTTCCCGCACATCATCGCCGCGCTGAAGGACATAGGCTACGACGGCTACGTGACCCTCCACCAGTCAGCCACCCCCCCAACCCCACCCGAGGAGTTCGTCACGAAGACAGCTCAGTACCTGAAAGGCTTGGGTGTCGGGTAGCGGCGGGAGCCACCGCTCCCGTGAATGCCAACATCGAGGTATTGCCGCAAGTCTACTGCTTCCAGGACCTCCTCGGTTACCTCACAAACAGTCGACAGCAGAGGGGTGTGCCTGGTGGCTCACCTGCCGGCCTCAACCGTGAGCTTCTCGATCGCACTAGAGTGCTGGACCTCCACCTCGATGGCTGTGCTGGCGGGTTTGGGAATGGGCTCGCCATGTTCGGCCATTAACTCGACATGGTATGCGACCGCATCCGCGATAAGCGACTCTACTTCCTCTCTGGTGTCTCCCGCTGCTACACACCCAGGCAGGTCCGGGATGTAAGCACCGTAGCTGGTGGGACCCCTCTCAATTATGACGGTGTACTTCATCTCTGTTTTCCCCTCTCAATCCCCGCTTGCTTCATTATCCCGTTCCATGTCCCGGGCGGAAGGTCGGTACTTGGCCTACCGGCGATGGTCACGGTCCCGGGCTTCACAGGGTGCCTATAGTGGAGGTGGCTGCCACGTGTCCTCACCCACTGCCAGCCGTCCTCCTGCACCAACCGGATAGCATCCCGCACTTTAGGCATTGTACGCGATGCTATGCGACCGGCTCGACCTTGGATGTTGGGTAGTCGATGTCGACCACCCTCCGCTCGTTCATAGCTCGGTCGGCGCGGAAGCCTACCAGGTGGCCGCTGATGGAGTCCTCGATGGTCGTGCACGAGATCGACGGTGGCTCGCCGCTCACGAAGCTGACGAAGTCCGCGACGAGCCTCTGGTCGCCCCCGCCGTGCCCGCCCCTGGCCCCGTGCATGTCGCCCGTGACGTTCAGGTCCACGACCTCCTCGGAGTATTCATGGCCTGGGCGAGGGTCCAGCCCCCTGACGACGAACTTGCTGTCCTCGAACACGCCGAGAATCTCGCCGGTCGTGCCGAGGATGTGAATCGTCCGGGTGGGCCTTGCCGACCCGCCCACCAGGTTGTGGGTGGCAGTCGCGCCGTCCTCGAACTCGATGGCCACTGACTGGTGGTCGACCAGGTCGTTGTCCGACCGCCAGACGCACCGCCCGTAGTCGCTCGTGTTCAGCAGCTCTACGCGCTCCTCCGGCGTGGGGTCGGGGTGGTCCAGGGCCTTCCAGACGTAGAAGCTCCACCTGTCCGGGTTGTCCAGGTAGTGCTTCTTCGCGGAGTAGTCGCAGTCCGCCTCGATCTCGCAGTCCACAAGGCATCGCGTTCCCGCGCCCTCGGGCGCCCTGTCGGCGCGGAACTGGTTGTTCGCCCCAAAACTCGAGACCGCCGTCGGCTTCACGCCGCTCTTCATCCACATGATCAGGTCCAGGTCGTGGCAGCACTTGGCCATCAGGAAGGACGAGCCGGTCTCGGCCTGGCTCTTCCACTTGCCGCGGATGAAGGCCACAGCCATGTGGTGATAGCTCACGTGCTCGTTTGTCTGGATGTTGATGACCTCGCCCACGTCGCCCGCCGCGACCCGCTCCTTGATGGCCCTGTAGAAGGGCGCGTACCTGAGCACGTGGCAGATCATCAGCTTGCGCCCGTGCTCCCGGCTGGCGCGAACGAGCCTCCACATGTCCGGCTCCGAAGTGGCGAAGGGTTTCTCCAGCAGCATGTCGTACCCGGCGGCCATCAGCGGAATCGCAGTGGAGACGTGCTCCATCTCCATGGTGCCGTTGATGACCGCGTCGGCCAGCTGGGGCCGCTCCGCCAGCTCCTCCGCCGAGCCGAAGCACATCTCGTAGGGAATGCCGAAGGTCTCGGCCGCGATGGCACGCCGCCGGTCCGAGGGCTCGGCGACGCCGACGATGCGGAGCTCGTCCGGGTTGTGGAGGGCGTATCTGCTGTAGCCCATCCCCCGGTTTCCCGCCCCGACGACCATGGCTGTGACTGGGCGCTTCGACATGGCTCTCGGGGGCTAATACTCGATAATCGCCCGGCCCAGGATCTGGCCCGACTCCAGGTCGTCGCACGCCTCGTTGATGTCGTCGAGGCCGTAGCGGCGCGTGACCATCCTGTCGAGCGGGAACTTGCCCTCCTGGTGCCAGCGCAGGAACATCGGGAAATCCCTGTCCGGGTACGTCGCCCCCAGGCTGCCGCGGTACTGCCGCTGGTGGAACATGAAGTGGCCCGGGTCGACGGTCATCTCCTTGCCGGGCATCCCGATCAGGACCGCCATGCCCCCGTGGTTGTCCGCTCCGGGCCCGCCGCCCCTCGTGGACGGCAGTATCTGCTCGGTGGTCACCCGCAGCCCTATCGCGTCGAAGGCGTAGTCCACGCCGCCGCCGCTGAGCTCTGCCACCGCCTCCACGGGGTCGGTCTCGGAGGCGTTGACCAAATGGGTAGCACCGAACTCCCTTGCGAATTCCAACTTGTCGTCGGCAATGTCCACCGCGATGATCGGGTACGCCTCGAGGATCGCCGCCATCTGGATGGCCGACAGCCCCACGCCACCGGCCCCGAAGACGGCCACCGAGTCGGCTGGCCGGACCCGCGCGGTGTTTAGCACAGCGCCCGCGCCGGTCAGCACCGCGCACCCGACGATGCTGCTCACGTCCGTGGGGTGGTCCTTCGAGATCGGCACGACGTAGTCGGCCTTCACGAGTGCATCCTCGGCCCACGTGTAGACGATGCCGTGGACCAGCTCCTCGCGGTACGTTGCGCCGGATGGAACGGGCGCGGGCCGTCCCGTGACCGGCGTCCTCGGCACCCACGTGACTATGGCGTGGTCCCCTTCGCGCAGGTGAGTAACGTCGCGGCCAACGCCGGTCACGACGCCCGTGCCCTCGTGTCCGAAGACCATCGGGCGGTCCTGCTCGCCGTTGTGCATCTGGTGGAGCTGGGAGTGGCAGATGCCGCTGGACAGGAGCTTGACCGTCGCCTGGTGCGGCTCCGGGTCCGGGATTTCCAGCTCGTCGACGAGGAGGGGTTGATCGACGCCCACCTGTATGGCTGCCCTGCTTCTCATTCTCTCTCCTGGCAAGTCTCGTTGGGGCGGGCTCTAGGGGCCCGGCCCGCCAAGGCATACTAAGGGCTGTCCGGGAGCCCGTCAACATCACACGGACGAGCACGGCGCGGGGATTTGCCGGGTGCGCGGAACACCTGTGGCCGACGCGCCTCAGACAAAGAGAGAGGCCCCGCCGAAGCGAGACCTCTCCAGGAGGAGGTGGCGCGAACCGCTACAGGTCTATGCGCCGGATGAAGTGGTCGATGACTTCGACTTGCCCCAGCCGTGCTTCCGGCCGAAGCCGCCCTTGCCGCGGAATCCACGGCCATGGCCGCGGCCGAAGTCCACGTCAGGCCTGTCCTCCAGCCACTCGAGGTACTCGTCTGCTTCGTCCTGCGTTATCTCTCCAGCCTCCACGAGCGCGTCGAGCTTGGCCTTGATGGCCTCGTCCCGCATGTCTTCCTTGGCCTGCTCCATGGCGTCGGCGACGGTGTCCTCGTCGAGGCCGAGGATCTCGGCGACCCGGCCCGCGAAGGACTTGGAGCTGTCGTCATCGCTGTCGTCCTGGGCCAGGATGGCGCCCCCGGTCAGGGCGATTGCCAGCGCCGCCATGACCACCGAAACTACTATCCATCTCTTCCTCATCTGCACCTCCAAAGTGTCCGGTACAACCGGTGATTTACTACAGCTTAACCAACGAGTTTCAAGATACTTTGAAGGAATGGGGGGGCTGCTGAAACCACACCGACGTCCCTAGCCGGTGCGAGGATTCGCTTCCCGCGGCGATCGCATGTGGGCTGCCGGCGCGATCGACAGGGAATCGCCCCCAGATGGTCAACCCAGGCGTTTACTTCCCTGGCCGGTAGCGGTGTCTACGTGGGGCCCGGCTCGTCGAGCAGCTGCTGAATCTTGCGCTCGGTCTCGTCGTAGGCGCCCTCGCCGATGTGCGTGTAGCGTATGTTGCCGTTCTTGTCGATCAGGTACATCGTCGGCCAGTACCGGTTCTTGTAGGCTCGCCACGTCGCTCCATCGTTGTCCTGGGCGATGGGGTACTCGATGCCTCTCTCCTTGGCCGACTCGATCACGGCGTTCAGGTTGCGCTCGAAGTCAAACTCAGGATAGTGGACACCCACGATGACGAATCCATCGTCTGCATACTTGTCGTGCCACGCGTTCACGTAGGGCATGGTGTTGACGCAGTTGTAGCACGCGAACGTCCAGAACTTGACCATCACAACCTGGCCCCGCTTGTCCTCCAGGCTGAACGGCTCAGTGTTATGCCAGCCCGTGATGCCTTCCAGCTCTGGGGCGGGCTGTATGCCTGGGTCCATGTACTTGGTCCACTTCGAGTCCAACTCGATGGCTACGGCCGTAGCGGTGGGAGCGGCGGTCGGTGTTGGCACGGCCGTGGGGGTTGGGGCGCTGCTGGAACCGCATCCGGCGATCACCATGCCGAAGACCGCCAATGTCGCGGCCAGGGCGATGGCTGTCAGTAGTCTCCGTTTCATTCTCGTACTCCATTTAGCGGGTTGCCGCGAGCGAGCGAGCCCGAGGCCGCTTACGGTTATCGTAGCACGGCTGGCGCAGTTGGGTAGGGAACAGGGCCCACATCCGCAGCGATCCCACTTCACGATGCCCAGGAGCGGCTGCCGGTCGGCACGAGGCTCCCGGCCCCCCCAGACGGCGTCGCCGGTCGAACCTCGGTCGAGTCCTAGCTGGCCTTCGCCCTCGCGCCGGGTCTGAGCGATCCGAGCAGCCTGCCCGACGACTCCGCAATCTCGGCCACCGCCGCGTCGAACACCGCCTTGTTGGCGGCCGAAGGGCTCCTGTAGCCGCTGATCTTCCTGACGAACTGCAGCGCCGCAGCCTCTATCTCATCAGCAGAGGCCGGCGGACCGTTGCGCCTCAGGGTCTTGATGCTCCTGCACAAGAGTCTTCCTCCGTTGGGACGGGCGTTGCGGGAAGGAGCAGCGCCGGTGACTCAGCTGCCCGCCCAGTCGATGCCGTTCAGCACCAGGCGCTGGAACTGGGCCGTCTGGAAGCTCAGGCCATTGTGGCCCAGGGTCGTGGCGAAGACCTTGCCGTTGCCGTATGACCGGGTCCACGCCATCGGCTTCGCCGTGCCTTCGAGGTCTGCGGTGAGAAAGACGTGGTTGCCCTCTCGCCATCCCAGGTTGGTGTACAGCTCGTCGTTGGTCACGAACTCATCGATCCCGTCGGCGCAGGGATGGCCGGGGTCCGACACGTCGACCCGGAACTGGCCGTAGGGCGGGTGAGTGCTCTGGCCGAATATCCACCCCCCGCCATTGACGTCGTGGTACTCCGGCCAGGCGTCTGCGAGAGCCCCGGAGATGTGCAGGCACACGAAGCCGTGGCCGCCACCGATGAACCGGGTCATTCCCATGCGCTCGTCCTCGGCCAGCGTCGTCTCGTTCCGGCGCAGGGTATTGAAGACGAGCACGTCGTAGCCCGCCAGGTCGCTCGAAGCCAGGATCCTAGTCTCGTCGGTGACGTCCGCGTCGTGCCCGGCCTCCAGGAGGAAGCTCTCCAGTACCGGCGTGCTCTGCTCGTATGGGTGCTGTCCGCCCGTCACAACCAGGAGCTTCATGGCTCTCCTCCATCCGGCCGGCCAACTGAGACTGCGCCGCTGGCCGCTGTTCGTGGCTGAGAATCTATACGAGCAACAGGCCCGCGTCAACGATGCGGGCCTGTTGGCAGGAAAGGAGTGTTCGCGAGGGCTGTTGCAGCTACGGTTGCCGCCCGCCGGGGGGCTGGGTGATCCAGAACGGGTGCAGGCCCGGCGCGCCCGCCATGTCGAGCATGGCGATTATCATGCGGTAGTTCAGGTCCTGCCGCAGCATCGTTTCCCTCAGGGCGGACTGCTGCTCGAGCGGCAGCCGGCTGATCTGCTGCTCCAGCAGGGACTTTGTGTACTGCCAGTCGCGCGCCAGCAGGAGTTTGAGCTGCGCGATGTCGCTGTCGTGGGCCTCCGCGCCCATACGGGCGGGCATCTCTACTGGATTCGTGGACATCGTCACGCCCACCAGCTCCGCCGAGCGGCTGAGGTGAAGGCTGATGGTGACCGAGTGCCTCTGGGCGGCTGGTATGTCCCCCATCCGCACGAGCCTGCCCATCTCGTCGCTCCGCACCTTTGCCAGCCGCGCGTGCTCCTGCGCCCTGGCCGCGTCCGACTTCGGCATCATGAGCGATATGTTCTCGCGGCTCGTCTTCACCCAGTAGAGGGGATCGCCCGGGACGCTGTCGGCGGCGGCGCGGTCTGCTCCGAACGCCAGCCCCGACCCAATCAGCAGCACAGCCACCCCAGCCAGCAGCGGCTTGGCGACCAGCATCCTGGACGGCTGGGGCCGCCACGAGGTCAGCCAGCCGAAGAACGAGCTCTTCTTGGCTGTGCGCTCGGCCACAGCCTCGTTCAACATCCGGAGCCCACGGGCCTTGGCGACCTGGTTGGGCTCGACCGCGGACACCGCCTGCATCGTGACGGCTGCGATCCTGAGCAGGGGCTCCAGTTCCTCCCTGTCGTCCGGGTAGGACGCAAGGCAGGACGAGACACTCTCACCGGAGGCGATGCGCTCGATGCATCGATCTAGGATGTAGTCTAAATGCTCGTCTTGGGTATTCATCCGTTGCGCGCCCTCCGGGATGCGGGCTCGAAGGCCCCGGTTCCAGATACGTTCAGCGTCGCTCTCAGCTTCTTGACTGCGGCATGCTGCAGTGCCTTTACCGCGTTTTCCTTCCTGCCCACGGCTTCTGCCGTCTCCCTGACGGAGAGGCCGGCGGCGAAGCGCAGGGACATGACCTCACGCTGGAGATCGGTGAGGTCGTCCATGGCCTCGTATACCTCGGCTACCGACAGGTCGATGTCTATCTTGTGGTCCATGTCGCTCGACGAGCCCCCAGCGACGGCCATGGCATCTTCGAGGGGGGCAGTCTGGCGGCGGGCCCTTCTGCGGAAGTGGTCCACTATCAGGTTGTGGGCGATTCTGAAGAGCCAGGATGAAAACGGATATCCCTGGAACTTGAACGAGCCTATCGACTCCAGCATGCGGAGGAATACATCGGTGGTTATGTCCTCGGCGTCGATGCGGTCGCCCGTCTTGAACATAACGTAACGGAATATCTTGTCGTAGAAATGCTCGTACAGGTGCCCAAAGGCGGATGTGTCGCCATCCTGCGCCCTGCGGATGAGCTGCTCCAGGGCGTCAGGCTGGGCGGGTCCTGTCTCGCCCTTCATGATGACAGTCCTCGCTGGCGATACTGCAGCCAGCCGTAGATTGGCGGTTGTTGCGCTCATCCTGCATTATATAACGACCAGGGACAGAAACAGTTAGTACCGCATGAAAGTGAGCGCGACCGGGACAAGAGCGATGACAGCAATGGCCTTTTCGGTCAGGCCCATGGCCCAGGCGGACGTGCGCCAGGTAGCCGAGATCGAACGGCAGGCATTCCCCAACCTGTTTCCGCCGACCCCGTTCAGACGCGAGCTCGGCAAACGCAACGCCAGCTACCTTGTCGCCTTCGAGGACCGCGGCCAAGCGATACGCCCGGGTCCCGAAGTCGCCTCCACAACGGCCTCCCCGAGGGGGCGTCTGGCCGGCCTTGCAAGGCTGGCAGAGAGCGTGCTGGGCGGGACTTCCCGCATTGAGCAGGCCATCGCCGGCTTCATCGGGCTCTGGTACATGGTGGACGAGGCGCACGTGGTCACCGTCGGCGTTGGGGACGGCTACAGGGGCTGCGGCGTAGGGGAGCTCCTGCTCATGTCCGCCATCGAACAGGCCCTGGCCCGGCGCGCGGCGGTGGTCACCCTCGAGGTGAGAACTTCCAACAGAGCCGCGATCGCCCTGTACGGCAAGTACGGTTTCGCCGAGCAAGGCCTCCGGAAGGCCTACTACTCGGACAATCGCGAGGACGCCCTGATAATGACGACGGCCCCCATCCAGCAGCCCGCCTACAGGGAGCGGCTGTCCGCCCTCGCCGAGGCCCACCGTCTCCGCTGGGGAGACTCGCGTCGCACCTCTATGTAGCTTCTCAGAGTTGAAGGGAGAGTCAACCTCCTTCCTCCATCGGCGTGAGATACGGACACATGGGTCCGCCCCTGCCCATTTGGATATGCTCGACTCCAACATCTCGTGGTATGGTGTTCCGGCAGGCGGCTCGGTGAAGGCCCCGCCTGCGTAGACGTGGAGGGTAGGGGAATGCACGGGCTTGGGTGAACTGCCCGCGGCAACTTGCCCTTATAGCTATATGAACACACAAGAGCCATGGTCTGCCAGGCCGGCTGACAAGGTGGTCCGCCATCCGCGCATGGAGAGGATGCTCCCCGTGCGGATAGAGCTGCCGGCGGAGCGCGCGACGCGGCGCTTCATGTCGCACCTCGCTCGACCTACGCTCGTCCTGATCTGGACGTTCGGGCTCCTTATAGGAGTAGGGACGGTCCTCCTGAGCATGCCCTTCTCACACCACGGCGACACGCTACTCTTCGTGGACGCGCTGTTTACGGCCACCTCCGCGGCTACCGTTACAGGGCTGGTCACCGTCGAGACGGCGACATACTGGACGCTGCAGGGCCAGGCGGTCATCCTCGGCCTGATGTTCGTGGGTGGGCTGGGAATCATGACCATCGCCACCGCCCTGTTCGTCATCGCGGGCCAGAGGATCTCCCTCAGCCAACGCCTCGTTATGCGCGAGACCATAGGGACGACCGTCTTCGCAAACATAACCAGCATCACTGTCAGGATCGTCATCTGGGCCGTTGCCATCCAGGTGGTAGGTTTCCTGGCGCTCCTGGTCCAGTTCATGGTCCTGTACCCGACTGAGGAGGCAATCTGGCACTCGGTCTTCCAGGCGGTGTCCGGGTTCAACAACGCCGGCTTCACCTCCATACCGGACAGCGCGAGCCTGGCCGCCTTCCGGGAGGACCCAGGGATAATCGGGACTGTGGCGGTGCTCATCCTGCTTGGCAGTGCAAGTTACTGGGTGATGGCCGACATCGTGAGGCGGAAGCACTTCTCCGCGCTCACCCTCAACTCCAAGCTGGTGCTTGTGTTTACCGTGGGGCTGGTGCTGGTGGGCGCTCTTGTGTTCCTGGTCTTCGAGTCCAGGAACGATGAGATGCTGGGGAACGCCTCCATACTCGACAGGCTCGTCACCTCGCTCTTCCAGTCCATCAACCGCACGTCGGGCTTTTCCACCGTCGACTTCGGCAAGGCGACGGACGAGACGGCGGCCTTCTACACGGTTCTGATGTACATCGGGGGGGCGTCCGCGTCCGTTGCCGGTGGAATCAAGGTCAATTCGTTTGCGCTCATAGTGATCGCCATTGCGGCGTCCGTGCGTGGCAGCGCCGACGCCACGGCATTTGGCAGGAGGGCGCCCCGGAACCAGGTCCAGTGGGCGTTCGCGCTGGCGTTCCTCTCGTTCCTGGGCGCGTCCATGCTGACGTTCGCGCTTACGTTCACCGAGAGCGGGCCCGGGTTCATCGACCTGCTCTTCGAGGCTGTGTCCGCCTTCGGGACGGTGGGCTTCAGCACCGGAGTGACGGCGGACCTGTCCATCTACGGCAAGTTTCTTCTCATCGCTGGCATGTTCGTCGGCAGGGTCGTGCCCCCCATGGTGATCACGGTCGCCCTCTCTGGGAGCGAAACCGAGGGGCTCTACAGCTACGCGCGCGAGGACGTCCTCGTAAGCTGACCTGTAGGCCCGCTGCTTAGTGCGCCCTGCCGAATCTGCGTGCGTTCCTTGCGGCCCTTATCTGTAGGACAGCTGGGCGACCAGCATGTCGACGATGAGGCCGTCGTCGGCGCCGGTGGACTTCATGCTCAGATCGGCCTCGAGCAACTTGCGGTGAGTCTCCACAAGGCGCTCGGAGGTGAAGGCCCTCTCCTGGTCCAGGGTCTTGCGCAGGGGATACCCCGAAAGGCGCAGTCGGCTGCCCAGCTCGTTGCCAGGCACACCATCCGCCTTCAGCTCCTTGGCGAGTATGAGCAGCCTGACCTGCCTCGCCAGCATCACGAGCAGATAGGTGGGGGGCGCCCCTCCCTGCAACAGCCCGTGGACCATGCGAGTGGCTGCCCCCGAGCGCCCTTCGAGGATCGCGTCCACCGCCGCGAAGATGCTCGCCTCCCTCGCATAAGAGACGAGCTCGGTCACGTCCTCGTGGCGGATAGTGTCGCCCGAGCGGTAGAGGCTCAGCTTTTCGAGTTCGCTGACGATGACCCGGAGATCGTTGCCCACGGACTCGGCGAGGGCGGCGGCGGCACGCGGCTCTATGGATATGCTCGACTGCCGCGCCCGGTCCATGATCCACGCAGCGACCTGCCGCTGGTTCGGGCGGGCGAACCGCTGGGCCTGTCCGACCTTGCCCAGGGCCCTCAGCAGCGGGTTCGACGCTGCCACCTCGCCGTCCACGAATACCACGTCGGTGGTCTCGGGAATCGACTGGAGCCGGTCCGCGAGATTCGCCCACTCACCCAGGCCGGGCTTCTTCTGGGGAGCCCGCCTTCCTCGCCGCCCGGACTCGAAGCGCGACAGCAGCCCCCTTACGGTCACCAGTCGTTTCTCGGCCAGGAACGGAACGGTGCTGGAGACTCCCACAACCTCGACCAATGTCACGCTGCGGCCGTCCAGCTCCGTCACGTTGACGTCGCGGAGGTCGGGAAGGCCGACCTCGTCCACCATCGAGGCGACCCTCTCCCCGATGGTGAAATCGTCGTCGCCGTGCAGTACGTATATCAACTAAGAGAGTCCATCACCACTGATGTGAGACTAGCCGCCCGACACCCGCAACGTCATACCGGCGGAAGCCGGTATCCAGTCCCCGCGCGGCTGCTCGGCTATAATGTCCCAGGGGAGGTCCTTCGACATGGCAAGGCTGGCGCTCATGCTGCTGAACATGACTGGCATCCCACGCCTGGTGTTCAGGCTATTCCTGGACCGCCGCGTCCCCATCAGGACCAAGCTGATCCCTGTCGCGGCGCTTATCTACCTCATCTCCCCGTTCGACATCGTGCACGACATGATACCAGCGCTGGGCCGCATCGACGATCTGGTCGCCATCGTCCTCGGCATACTGCTCTTCCTGGTGGCGGCCCCTCACGACGTGGTAGTAGAGCACATCCGGGGCAGGCCACCCGACGACGAGGACCCCGGCGGGAAGCCGGACTCGGATGGCGCTGTGATTGACGGCAGGTATCGCTACGTGGACGAGGGCTCCGAACGCAAGCCCAAGGGATAGGGCCGGCAACTGTTCAGGTCTCGTGTGACCTGGACAGCTTGCTCTAATGGCAGGGCGAGAGCCCCCATCCCTTCGACAGGCTCAGGACAGGCTCAATCTTCCCCCTCGGGGGGAAGAGGCCAAGCCGCCTCGCCTGAGCCGCACCGGGACGAGGCCCCGTCAGCCGCCGATCAGCACGACCTCGCGCTGGACTGCCGTCGTGGCCCTCGGGCCGTCCTCGTCTATGTAGACGTCGATCTCCGAGCGCACGCCGAAGTCGGGAAGGTATACGCCAGGCTCGATGGTGACGGCGATTCCAGGCATCAGTTGGCGGGTGTCTCGCGTTTCCAGGCTGTCGAGATTGACGGCGTTGCCGTGCACCTCGCGCCCCAGGCTGTGTCCCAGCCTGTGGTTGAAGTAGCCCCCGAAGCCCGCTCCCTCGATGTAGTCCCTCGCGGCCCTGTCCAGCTCCCAGCCCTGCAGGGGGCGGCCCTCCCGGAATGCGGCCGCGATCTCGCCCAGCGCCCGGTCCCTCGCGCCGGTGACCGCGTCGAATACCCGCTGATGCCTCTCGGGCACCGAATTGCCTACGAAGGCGGTCCACGTGATGTCGGCGAACATCGAGTCGGCGCCGGGCAGGCGGCTCCACAGGTCGATCAGCACCCAGTCGCCTTGCCGGATCACGGATGTCGTTTCCGGCGTGGGCTCGAAGTGAGGGTCCGACGAGTGCTCGTTTACCGCGACGACGGGGCCGTCGGTGACTACCAGCCCCTCTTCAGTGAACCGGGTGTTGATGAACTCGGCCACCTCGAACTCCGTGATTCCCCCGGTCACGTTGCGGCCGATGTGGTCGAATGCCTGCGATACGATGACGCCCAGCGCGTCTGCGGCGGTCTCATGGCTGGCCAGCTGCTCCTCGCTCCAGCGCTGGGCGGCGTACTGCACCGTGTCGGCGGACGATACGACATCGACGCCCAGGCTGCGAACAAGCTCCACCGTGCCCGCGTCCACCCTGGAGACGCGGGGCAGCTCCGCGCCAGGCGAATACTCCATCGCCACCCGGACGGCTCCGTCGAGCAGCGCCCTCAGCCCTGCAACCATCTCCTCGCGCCCGGAGTAGAGCGTCGTCTCGACACCGAGATGCTGGAACCTGCCCTGGTCGACGTACGCCACGAGTAGGCGGGGTTCGCTCTCGGCGGGAATCCACAGCCAGCAGGGGCGTGTGATGTTGGAGATGGGGCCGACCGTCTCCCAGAAAATCGGGTTCACGCCGCGATAGTCGTAAAGGAGCCAGCCATCGATACGACGGCCGCCCATATGAGTCCGGGCGGCCTCGAACACTTCGTGGAGCGACATGCCCCCAATTGTATCACCGGGCCCCCGGCGTGCTGTGCAGGGGCTCAGCTTGCCTGTCTGGTAGAATGTCAGCCGTGGGCGAGAAGCCGGCCATCCCTCTATTCGGACGCGCAGCGGTCCATGGCGACCGTACCGCGGTTATCGACGACACCGGGGAATACTCGTACAGCACCCTGTTGGATGCCTCGGCCCGTGCCGCATCCGCGCTCCTCGCGGGCGCCCCCGACATGGCCGGAGCGCGGGTCGCCTTCCTCGCGCCGCCCGGCTTCGAGTACGTGGCCGCGCAGTGGGGCATCTGGCGCGCGGGCGGCATAGCGGTACCATTCGCCGTGTCGCACCCCGATGCCGAGCTCGAGTACACCATTGACGACGCCGATGCATCTGTGGTCGTCGCGCATCCCCAGTACGCCGATAGACTGAGGCCGATCGCGCGGGAGCGCGGGCTCCGTTTCGTCCTGACCACGGATCTGCTCGACAGGTGCGCAGCAGGACGCGCCCTGCTCGAGGTCACCGCCGATAGGCCCGCGATGATCCTGTACACCAGCGGGTCGACAGGGAGGCCCAAGGGCGTTGTCACGACCCACGCCAACATCCAGGCCCAGGTCACTACCCTCGTCGACGCCTGGGGCTGGACGCCCGAGGACCGTATACTCAACACTCTGCCGCTCCACCACGTCCACGGCATCATCAACGCCATGACCTGCGCACTCTGGACGGGCGCTGTCTGCGAGTTCCAGCCGTCCTTCGATCCCCAGCGCGTCTGGGAACGGCTTGCCGGAGGCCGGCTAACCCTCTACATGGCCGTCCCCACGACCTACAAGGCCCTCATCCGCGAGTGGGAGTCCGCTGACGACGCGGCGAGGGTCACAATGTCCCAGGGCGCATCCCGGCTGAGGCTCATGGTCTCGGGCTCCGACGCGCTGATGGTCGATACCTTCGAGAAGTGGAAGGAGATCACGGGGCACGTGCTCCTCGAGCGCTACGGCATGACCGAAATCGGCATGGCCCTGTCGAACCCGCTGGAGGGCGAGCGCGTTCCGGGGCACGTTGGAATGCCCCTGCCCGGTGTCGAGATCAGGCTCGTCGACCTCCGCGTAGACGAGGACACAGGCAGCCGCAGCCACGGCGGGGAGACCCCGAGAGGCTACCCCGGGGAGATCCAGGTACGCGGGCCGAGCGTCTTCAGGGAGTACTGGCGGAGGCCGGACGCCACGAACGAGGCGTTCACGGAGGACGGCTGGTTCTGCTCGGGCGACGTGGCCTCGCTCGAGGAAGGCGGCTACCGGATATGGGGGCGCGCGTCCCAGGACATAATCATCACCGGCGGCGAGAACGTGTCCGCCAAGGAGGTCGAGCAGGTCCTGTCGGGCCATCCTCTCGTGCGCGCGTGTGCCGTCGTGGGTACTCCGGATGCCTACTGGGGCAACGCGGTCTCCGCGGCCATCGTCGCGGACGACGGCCACGAAATCACCCGTGAGTCGCTGCGAGACTGGGCCCGCGACAAGCTGGCCCCGTACAAGCTGCCGCAGGTCGTGCGCGTGGTCGACGCGCTCCCAATGAACGCGATGGGCAAGGTGGTGAAGCCCGAGGTGAGGAAGCTGTTCGAAGTGGAAACGGCGGGCTAGGAAGAACCAGAAGCGTTCGTCCTGAGCCTGTCGAAGGACAGTTCTCTGGAGGTGACCGTGAGCGGTGAGGAGATAGACCAGGCCGAGGTGGACCGGAGATTTGCGCTGGTCAGGGAGCGGTACGGCCGCCTGATGGCGCCCACGGCCCTCGGCGACGTCAGGCGCAGGATCGAGGGTGTCGTAGCCAATGGCAAGCGCCTGAAGGCCTTCAAGCTCCAGAATGGCATAGAGCCCTTCTCGGTCTTCGTGCCCTTCAGGAGCGAGGGCGGGGAAGATTGAGCGAGCTGGCGTTCCGGCCCGTTCGGGAGCTGTCCGAGTTCGTCAGGACGCGGCAGGTCTCGTCGGTCGAGCTTGCCGAGACGTTCCTGGAGCGACTGGAGACGCTGGGGCCGCGTTTCAACGCGACTGTCACCGTCACCCGCGACCTGGCGCTGGAGCAGGCCCGCCGCGCCGACCAGGAGCTTGAGCGGGGCGAGTACCGCGGTCCCCTGCACGGCATTCCATACGGTGCCAAGGACCTGCTCGCCACCAGGGGCATCCCGACGACGTGGGGCGCAGCGCCCCTTCGCGACCAGGTCTTCGACTACGACGCCACCGTCATACGGAGGCTCAGGGACGCCGGCGCGGTCCTGGCGGCCAAGATGGCCATGGTCGAGATGGCCGGTGGGATGGGCTACGAGAGTCTCGACGCGTCCTTCACCGGGCCGGGGCTCAATCCCTGGGATGCGACGCGGTGGGCCGGAGGCTCGTCGTCCGGGTCCGCCTCGGCGGTCGCGGCGGGCCTCGTCCCCTTCGCGATCGGCTCCGAGACGTGGGGCTCGATTCTCGTCCCCGGTTCCCTATGCGGCCTGGCCGGGCTGCGGCCCACCTACGGCCGGGTGAGCAGGCATGGCGCGATGGCCCTCTCGTGGAGCCTGGACAAGCTGGGGCCCCTCTGCCTGACCGCCGACGACTGCGGGATTGTGCTGGACAGCATCTCTGGGCCCGATCCGCTCGACGCCACCACAACGAGCCGCCCGTACCGGTACGACGGTCCCGCCCTTCCTACGGGCGGCATCAAGCTCGCCGTGCCGGAGGAGGCGGCGGCAGACTGCGACGATGACGAACGAGCCAACTTCGAAGCGGCGCTCTCGGCCCTCGAAGGCGTGGCGGACGTAACCGAGGTCGCGCTGCCGGACTACCCATACGAGGCGGCTACGTTCATAGTCCAGGCGGCCGAGTCGGCAAGCGCCCTGGAGGACTTCGTCGACGAGGGCAAGGCCTCGGAGCTTACCGACCGGTCCGGACTGTCCGGCACCTACGCTGGGAGGGCGGTCCTCGCGACCGAGTACCTGAAGGCGCTGAGACTCCGCGGCCTGGTCGCGAAGGAGATCGACGCGGTCCTCGAGCCTTACGACGCGATGGTCGCTCCCGCGTCCGGGGCAGCCCCGCCTGTGGACATGGAGTTTGACAAGAGCCGGCGCGGAAGCAGCGGGGCAGGGCCGCCGGTCTCGGCCATAGGGGTACTGGCAGGGCTTCCCGCGATCACGGTGCCAGACGGCTTCACCGAGGACGGCCTGCCCACGGGCATACAGTTCCTGGGCCGCGCGTACGCCGAGAATTCCGTCCTGGCCGCCGCCCGTCTCTACCAGTCGGTGACAGACTGGCACGAGCGCCACCCGGCTGTCGCCAGCATGTAATATATTCTGGACGAGCAGCGGAGGTGACATTGGGTACTTTCAGCGTATCCGTCGAAGTGGGCGACCTCTTGGGGCGCGGCTATGTGGCTGTAGACGCCCTTGTAGACACAGGAGCGACCTACCTGGTGGTGGGCAGGGACGTTCTTCACTCTCTCGGAGTCGAGCCTACCGAACGGCGGCGGTTCGCAGTCGCCGACGGACGGGAGATCACAAACGACGTCGGCAACGTTGCCCTGAGGCTGGATGGGCGGGTCAACCCGGTGTTGGCAGTGTTTGGCGAAGAAGGCACCAGGCCGCTGCTCGGCTCGGTGCCGCTGGAGGTCTTCGGACTTGGGATCGATCCAGTACGGCAGCGGCTCGTTCCGGTTGCCGGGCTCCTCATGGCCGTCAGGTAAGGGAGAAGACGTGAATCCAATTGAGCCTGAGCACGTTTACGAGCTGGTAAGGGTCGGGGAGCCATCGATCTCGCCCGACGGCGCATGGTTGGCGTACTCGAGGGCGGAGATCGACCGCAAGTCGATGAAGGAGCGGTCGCAGCTCATGCTGGCATCGCTTCCCGGTGGACAGCACCGCGCCCTCACGCAGGGGGACTCCGATTCCGCGCCGGCATTCTCGCCTGACGGTAGCCAGGTCGCCTTCGTCAGGCCCAACGAGCGCGGGCGAAAGCAGCTCTGGGTCATCCCCCTGGACTTCGGCGAGGCCCGGCGTGTCACGGACGTCGACGGCGGGGTAGGGGACATCGCGTGGTCGCCGGACGGTAGCCGGATTGCGTTCGTCTCCGACGTCAAGCCGTCCGAGGACGCCGCTGCCGAGCCCGGCCCCGAGGTTAAGGTAGTGCGGCGCATCCGGTACAGGACCGACGCCGGCGGCTGGCGCGGCGACACGTTCTGCCACGTCTTCGTCGTCGACACGGAATCTGGAGACGCCCGGCAGGTGACGTGTGGTGAAGGGGAGCACGCCGCCCCCGCCTGGTCACCCGACGGGACCCGCATAGCCTACGTCTCGGACGCCGTCGAGGGCCGCGACACGTCATGGAACGCAGGGGTCCGCGTCGTTTCCGCCGAAGGCGGCGAGCCAGAGCGATGGGCGCCGGGCGTGTCCTGCTTCAGCCAGAACCCGTTGTCGGGGGCCGTCGCATGGTCGCCAGACGGCAAGAGGCTGGCCATTGTAGGCACGGACGACCCGGTGCTGGGCGACCCGAGGCAGTCCTTCCTGTTCGTCGCGGAGAGAGGCGGCGCCCGCAAACTGACCGACGGTGCCCACTCGCCGGTGCTGCCCGCCCCTGAGCTGCGTTGGACCACGGACGACCGGATTCTGTTCCTGGCCGACCACCGCGGCGAGTCCTACGTGTGCGAGATCGATGCCGGCGGGGGTCCGCTCAGGACGCTGGCCGGCGGCGGCGCCCAGTCGATTTCGCTCACACTGGACGAAGCGGCCCGGTCGGCCGTGGTGCGCTCGACTCCGCCGGGTACGGCTGGCGATCTCCATCTCGTGGACCTGCACGACGGCACGCAGCGGCGACTGACCTGCTCCAACGACGAGTATTTCGTCGCGCACACTCCAGGCGGCATGCGCAAGTCGATCATTCGCCGAGGCGGCATGGAGATCGAGTCGCGGCTGATCGTGCCTCCGGGCTTCGACGAGTCGCGGCGCTACCCGCTGGTCGTCGACGTCCACGGCGGCCCGCACGGGAGATTCCAGGACTCGTTCGACTCCACCCATCACGTCCTGGCAACGGAGGGCTACCTCGTGCTTGCCGTGAATCCCAGGGGGTCGACCACCTATGGATTGGACTTCGCCAGGGCCGTGATCGAGGACTGGGGCGGCGAGGACTACCTGGACATCATGGCTGCCCTGGACGACGTATGCGCCCGCGGTTTCGTCGACGAAACGCGGCTGGGGATGCACGGCTATAGCTACGGCGGATTCATGAGCGCCTGGACTGTCGGCCACACCGACCGGTTCCGTGCCGCCGTCGTGGGCGCGCCGGTCGTGAACCTCGTGAGCATGTACGGCACGTCGGACATCGGCGTGAGCTTCGGGGAACCCCAGTGGGGCGGGACCCTCGCAGACAGCTTCGACACCTTCGTAGAGCGCTCGCCCCTCACCTACGCCGCGAAAGTCGAAACGCCCGTGCTGCTACTCCACGGCGAGGACGATCACCGGTGCCCCATAGGCCAGAGCGAGGAGATGTACGTCTCGCTGAAGCGCCTGGGCAAGGAGGTCGAGCTCGTCCGGTTCCCCGGGTGCAGCCACTCCTTCCTCAGGACCGGTCATCCCAAGATGCGCGTCGAGTACCTGCGCCGCATGAAGGCGTGGTTCGACGACCGCATCGGCCCCCGCGAGTAGGCCTCGCAGGGCTCACTCGCCGTAGCGCGCCCTGGCCCGCCGGTAGTCCTCCGGCGTGTTCAGGTCCAGCCGGACCACCGGATCGTCGATGTGGACTTCGTTCACTTCCGCGGCGTGAGCCCTGAAGACCGCGCGGACACCCTGGCCCTCCTCAGTGATCGCCGCCAGCTCCTCCCGCAAAGTCGCCGAGAATATCAGCGGATGTCCTCCCCGGCCACGGTATCTCGGCGATGTCACGAGTGCGCCCGCCCCAACGTGTGAGTCCACCACCTTCGCGACTATCTCCGGCGGGCGAGGCTGGTCGACCGCCAGCAGCATGATGTCGTCGACCTCCGGGCCCAGCTCGCGAAGGCCCGCTTTGATGGAGGTGGTCTTCCCGAGGGCGTAGTGGGGGTTGATGACGTACCTCACACCGGCCCCTGCGACGTGGGGCGCTACCGCCTCGTGCTCATGCCCCACGACTACGACGACCTCTGACGCGCTGCCCTCCAGCAGGCTCGAGGCCTGATACTCGACGAGTGTTGTCCCTCGCCACGGCAGCAGGGCTTTGGGCCGTCCCATTCGGGACGACTCTCCGGCGGCTGTCAGTATTGCCGAGACGTTAGGCATGAACCCAGGTCGCTTCTTGCTGCCAGCCGATGCCCAGAAGGCCGGGTCGCCAGACCCTGAGCGGCAGGCGGCAGGTCATAGTATTATGGGGCGGGGCCGGCCGAAAGAAAAACCGCTTGCGAGACTCCGTACGAGCGAGTGGCACCACCAGGGCCCCGGAGGGCAGCCGATGGCTGGACTGACGCCGGAACAGAAGCAGCAGTATGACGACCTGGGCTACGTGCTCCTGGAGGGGCTGCTCGCACCCGAAGAGCTGCAGCCGCTGATCGACGAGATAGACGTTGCTATAGACAGGGTCGCGAGGGCATACCACGCGGACGAGCGAATCCGG
Organism: Dehalococcoidia bacterium; assembly: GCA_965116315.1. GTDB lineage: Bacteria > Chloroflexota > Dehalococcoidia > Lucifugimonadales > CAJWER01. Next base: position 819,346 of record OZ220672.1, on the reverse strand, counting down.
TCGACCTACGAGGACGAGGGATTCGACACGAGGTTCATCAAGATTGTAGAGGATGCCGGGGAGGCGTACGACGAGCTGGTCGGCTCCATCCTGATGGGGCCCGCGCTCTTCGACATCCTGAGCCACGCCCGCCTGCTAGACATCGTCGAGGGCATAGTCGGCCCCGAGGTGCACTGCGAGGGCCGCCATCGCCTCCGCCCGAAGCTCCCAAACTACGGCGTCGCCGACTTCCGGTGGCACGAAGATACGGCATATGCGGCCAAGCGCATCACCTACGTCCAGCAGCAGTACGGCCTCGGCGCCGAGGACCCGCGCGCGGGGGGCAGGTTCATGTCCCGCATCGTCGCCGCACCACAGATGCCGGAGCCGAACTTCTGGATTCCACTGGTGCCGGTCGACGAGAAGAACGGCTGCCTCCACGTCCTGCCCGGCGGGCACCAGCACACTGCGCCCTACGAGGAACAGTGGGACCCGGCCGAGTTCGTGTCCGAGCTGGACGGCCTCGAGCCCCTCGTCGTGCCGATGAACGTCGGGGACGCCCTGCTGATGCACCAGCACGTGCCCCACGTGTCGCCCCCCAACGTGTCCGATGGCGTGCGGTGGAGCGTGGACATCCGCTACCAGGACGGGCGAAGGCCAGTCAAGTCGGTGCGCGAGCCGGGGTTCCTTGCGCGAAGCGTCGAGCGCCCTGAGGACGTGGTGACCGACCACACAGGTTACGAGCGGATCAGGAACGCAGTGGCCGAGTTCAGGGCCGCCAGCGGCATCCGGATCTAGGCAGGGCTACGCGAGTTGGATGTGGGCCATCGTGTCCAGCAGGGGCTCCACGTCGCCCATGGAAAACTCGCCCATGAGGCATAGCTGTATCCAGTTGCGCGCCCGCAGGTACTCGCTGTTGTAGCTGAGAGAGAAGCCGGCCTGCTCCAGGCTGTCGCCAAGGTCGGTGGAGTTCATGTTTGGCGGAAGGGCAAGCGTGATGACGGCGGGCGCAGCGCATGTGTCCGCCGCGACTATCCGGAATCCCAGGTCGCGCAGCCGCTGCCTTAGCCACGACGATGTCTCCTCGATCTCATCGTAGACGTGGGCAGCGTCGAAGCGGTGCAGGGCCGCGTCCAGCGCGTACACCAGGTTCGATGACATTGTGAACGGTACGCCTCCCTTCGAGGCGTGGAGGCCCAGGTCCAGGTAGCGTGGGAGCCGGTCCGGCCTGGGCTCGAGCTCGTGGTTGTAGAACACCATCGACAGGCCCGGGTACGAGCCCAGGCCCTTCCCGCTGACCCCTGAGGCGAGGAACACGCCTGAGAGGTCGACGGGCAGGGTGCCGATGGAGCTGATGCAGTCCAGCACCAGCCTGGCGCCCGCGGGCAGACATACATCCTGGATCCGGCGGATGTCGTTCAGCACCCCGGTCGAAGTCTCGCAGTGGACTGCCCACACCCACGAGTATCCATTCCCGCCGACGCTCAGCGCGAGGTCGTCGGGATCGAATGGGCGGCCCCACTCCTGCTCGTGGCTGTCGAAGTCGAGCCCCATCCTGGAGGCGTGGTCCAGCAGCCTGTCCCCAAACTCTCCGTTGCTCAGGACGAGCCCTCGCCCTTCTTCGAGCGAGAGCTGTGAGGCTATGGCGTCGTTGGCCATGGTCCCGGAACCGAGGAGTATCTCGACCGACCGTGCGCCCGCCAGCTCGCAGAGACGCCCCTTCGTGCGTCTCATGTCCTCCATGAAGACGGGAGAGCGGTGGGACACGGGGGTCCTCGCAAAGGCCTTCCTCACCTCCGGGCCTATGGCCACAGGGCCCGGCATGAGGTTTACCTTCCTCCCGCCGTTGCGCTCGACGGCAGGATGAAGGCGCCCCGTGAAGTCCTGCTCCAGGGTTTCCAGCTTCCGGTACATCGGCTGGAATGCTGCTTCGGGCGTGCCTACTACCGGCCCGAAGGGCACGAAGCCCAGGCCCCGATAGAGCTTCTGCTGCGACACGTTGCCCGAGATCACCGCGATGTCGTAGCCGCCCTCGATGCAGTGTCTCGCCAGGAGCGACAGCAGTCCCTGGATGACCCGTCCGTTCCGGCGCTCCTTGTCGACGGACAGCAGCCTGATTTCGCATACCGAGCTGCCGGGCGGCAGGTACTCGTCGATGCTCCCCAGCTTCTCGTCGAGCGAGAAGGGACGCCGGTCACGCAGCGCCACCATTCCGGCCAGCTCGTTGCCTCTCAGGCAAATGAAGTACGTGTTCTCGTCGTGGAACCTGTCAACCAGCCTCCTCGAGGTGTTGCGGTCGTGCTGCGGCACCTCCTCGACGAAGGTGGCGTAGTTGAGCTCGAACACCTGCTCGAGCTCCCACTCCTCCGTGGCGATCTTGAAAGTGAGGCCCGGCTCGCTCACCGCCGCCGCCTCTGTCACAGCCTGGCTGGTCATGCTCCCTCGCCCGACGGCGCCTTGGCGCCCTGGAACATTGCCTGGAGGTTCGTCCTGTGTGCGAACATGATAACCGCCGCCAGCGCGGCAAGAGCGCCGGCGGTTGGGGCCTCGTGTCCGGCAATGAGCGCGGTAATTGGAGTGAGCGCCACTGCGGCCAGCCCGCCTACAGTCGCATTCCGGGACACGAGCCAGGCGATACCGGCCACGGCGAACGCCACGAGCAGGAGCCGGTAGTCCAGGACGAGCATGGCCCCCATTGCTGTCGCCAGGCCCTTGCCGCCCCTGAATCCAAGCTGTGCCGGCCACAGGTGTCCCGCCACGACAGCCAGGAACACGGCCATGACCGCCCACGCTTCCACGTCCAGCATCATCCCTGCGGCGACTGGGATCGCGCCCTTCGCCGTGTCGCCAAACAGGGTGAGCGCGAGCGCTCCTTTGCCCAGCACCCTTCCCACGTTGCGCGCGCCGATGTTGCCGCTGCCCATCTGGCGAACGTCGACCCCGCTGCGGAGGCGCACCAGGTAGTATCCGGTCGACAGGCAACCCAGGGCGTATGCCGCGGCAATCAGCCCTATCTCTCTCGCGTATGTCTCCATGGGCTTCCTACGAAGCTACGATCCTCGCCTTGCGCCCCCGATTATAGGGCCGGAGTAGATGCGTGCCAAGTGTCGGCGCCGTCATGCTTCGTAGTGAGGGAGCATCTAACCCTGTCATTGCCCGCTCCGGGCGGTTAGGAGGGCTGTCGTATTCGACTCGAGCCGCAGGGGATCGTGCGATGCGGCGAGGTCAGAAAAGGCGCCCGGCCTCCAGGTCCAGCAGCCGCTGCTTCAGGTCCAGCTGCGTCGCGCCCTTCCCGAATCCATGGAGGGCCCCGTTGCTTGCAACCACGCGGTGACAGGGAACGACCAGCGGAAGCCGGTTTCGAGCCATCGACTGCCCGGCGGCCCGGGGGGCGTTGGGGCGGCCTGCCTGGGCAGCCAGCCACTTGTAGGGCCTAGTCTGTCCGTAAGGGATGCTCATGCAGGCAGACCAGGCGGCCCGTTGGAACGCCGGGGCGTCCCGCAAGTCTAGAGGCTGGCTGGCGAAGTCGACGATGGCCCCATCGAAATAGCGGCACAGCATGTCGGCAAGGCCCGAGAACCGGTCGGGGTCCTGCCTGGCCCCTTCGGCGTAGCCATCGAGTATGGCCGCGCACTCGTCCGGAGCGGCCTGTGGAAGCGTCGTCCGCCGCAGACCACGCTCCGACGCGACGACTCCCACCCAGCCGAAAGGGGTCTCGAATATGTCGAAGACGAGGTCGGTCATGCCTGGGAACTCCCCCCAATCGGCAGCAGACGCCTGAAGGCTTGTCCGGCCAGGCCGCCTCTCAGCCCCCTCCACAGCCTCGCCAGCTCCTGTCCGTCGTCCTCCGACGGCTCATGATTCCCGTAGCGCTGGGCCGAGAACGCTGCCGTCACGGCCATGGCCGCGTCTGAGGCAGAGGGGATGACAGCGGCTATCGCACTGCCGTACTCGTTGGGGGTCTGGTAGGCCTTCCTCGGGACGCCGGCGAGCCTGCCAAGCCTTCCCATCTTCCTGTAGAGGGTCTCGGGATGGACGGACCCGGCAAAGCCGTGCCGCCACACGGTCCATCCCAGCAGGGCCAGGACCGCCACAACCGCCGCAACTGCTGCCAGCCTCAGGCTGAACTCAAGCCCCGATGCGAAGGCCGAATCGCGCCGTACGCCCTCGGCCCTTTCTATGTCACCGATGCAGTCTTCGTCCTCTAGCATGAAGGCCTCGTCCTCGTCGACGATGCCCAGGCAGGGGTCTTCCACGACCGGGTTGCCGGTGCCCTCGGAGGGCGTGTCTTCCTCCGCTGCGGCTGCTAACTCTTCCTCCAGGAGGGGTGCGCCCCTCGGCTGGAGGGGCCAGGCCGGGGTGGGTTCGAAGTCGATCCAGCCGTGTCCCGGGAAGTAGACCTGCACCCACGCATGGCTGTCGGCGTCCTTGACCGCCCTGAAGTCGGTCCCTTCGATGTTTTCGCCGGCGGCGTAGCCCGCGGCCAGCCGCGCCGGTATCCCGGATGCCCTCATTAACACCGCCATGGATGACGCGTAGTAGTCGCTGTATCCCGCCCTCGTGTTGAACAGGAAGTGGTCGACTCCATCTGCGCCCCTCGGTGGCGCCTCTATGTCCTGGGTGTACTCGAAGGCGTCGCTCCTCATGAAGTCCTGGACCGCCAGGGCCTTGTCCATCGGATTGTCGGCGCCCGCGGTCACCTCCGCCGCAAGGTCCCGGACCCGCTGCGGCATGTCCTCGGGAAGCTGCAGGTAGTGGTCCTTCATGTACCCGCTATAGACTCCCGGGGCTTCCCGGAGCTCTTCGACCGTCGCCAGGGAGACGAAGCTGGTCATCGAGTACGACTCACCCTCCTTCAGCCGGTTCTGGGTGCGCCAGCCAACCACGTCCGGGATAGTGGGCTCCTTGCGGGTGATGGTCACCGTATCGATCCGGGTCCTGTTCGTATCCTCGATGCCGGGGGACACGCTCACCAACGACAGGTCCTGGGGCAGCATCTGGGCTATCTCGGCCTCCACGAACGCCGTGCTGAGCGGGTTGAGCATGCGCCGCATGTCCTGGGCTATTGCCTTCACGTCTTCGGGCAGGCCGCTGTCATCCGCGCCCCTTATGTCGATGGTGAAGCTCTTGGGCTTGAGCGTCTCGACTATGGCGCCTCGGCTGACCCACTCCACGTTGCCTCCCATCCAGAGGTTGTTCGTGTCGAACTGCACGACCACGGTCTGGAGCACTTCCGTCCTCTTGAAGGACTCGTGCGTTGGAGGTGGGAGGCCATCCGGGCCGACGGGCGTGTTCTCGCGTTCGCCCGCGATCCAGCCCTGCGGCGTGTACTCGCTGTAGGTGCGGTTGAGCCAGTAGGCGGGATACTCCGACCTCGCCTGCATGACTACGTCGCCTCCCAGCGAGATGGGCCCCTTGAAGGCCAGGGTGTCCCCGAAGTACCGCCCCGCGACGTCCTTGCGCGAGGCTATGGGCGAGAAGAGACGGGCGAACTCGTCTTCGATGTTCTCTATGGGGGAGCGCGCGGCGTTCCACACGTCCACCGCGGTCCTCCACACGTACACGTTCAGGGGCAGCAGGGACGTGACCAGCACTACGATCAGGCAAAGCGCTATGCCGACCTGCACCGAGAGCCAACGGCCGGTCGCCATGAACTTGAAGCCGCCCTCTCTCCAGGTGGCGAGGTGCTGAACGTACGTCATCCTGATCACAAGGAGCATGGCCAGGAAGATGAAGGCGAAGAACCGCGTCTCGAATCCCTCGGGCAGGAAGCTGAGGTTGGTCAGTATCGCCACTCCGCACAGCACCAGGCCGGTCCAGAGGTGGTTCGACCTGAACAGGAACCAGGTGCTCGCATAACCCAACAGCCAGCCGAGGGAGAGCAGTGCGAGTGAGAAGGGCAGCAGGTCGGTGCTGATGCCCCCCGACGTAGCGGCGCCGTACCAGGCGACGACCCGGTCCCAGAGCTCGGCAAAGCGGCCGACGTCCCGGGCGTCGGCAAGCGTGGAGGCCTGCCAGACGACCGCCGCGAACCCGAGGCCCAGACCGGCAGCGTGCAGAACGGGCCACGGCAGCCGCAGCTTGGCCAGCACGAGACCGGCGACGCTCGACCAGAAGATCAGTGCGAGGAGCCCAGGCGTCTCGACCCAGTCGGCCTCGATGACGGTGAAGCCGGTGATCAGCGCCGCCCCAAGCATGAGCAGGAATGTATCCCAGCCCTGTTCGGGCGTGTATCGCTGGACGAATCTGAGAAGGGGGCCCTGCTCGGGGTAGCGGCTCTCCGATGCGGGAACCCCTACGGCTACGTCTGCGGTGCTCATGCGTCTGCCACCGCGGCCGCCTCGCGGGCCTGCGGGCCCCGGACCCAGCGTCCGCTCCCAAGGGCGGTCGAGATGTCGTCACCCTTTCTCACCACGTACGCGGCCAGCCCGCTATCGGCAAGCGGCCCCAGAACCTCCGTGGTCTCGAATTCGGCGCCGAACGACGCCGCGTCCACCAGCACCACTACGAGCTTGATTCCCCGCCTCATCATGGCCCTCAGGGCCGTCGTCCACTCGACGCGGGGTGACGAGGTGATGACAATGACGGTGCTGAGGTGGGTCCAGAGCGGCTCGTCGTGGGGCAGGTTTTCCTCCAGCGGGGTGGTGCCCTCGGCCTTGCTCAGGGCCAGGTACTCCATGACTCTCTGGTACTGCCCGGTGCCCGTCTCGGCTGCCAGGAAGTATCTCTCGTCGCCGTATGCCAGCAGCCCGACGGGAAGGTTTGCCTCCAGGTAGCGCTTCGCCAGGGAAGCGGCTATGGAAACGGCGTACTCGTCCGTGCTCTCTTCGAACTCCCCGGCGTGGGTGTTCTCCTCCAGGTCGACTACCACCCAGACCTCCGAGGCGCGGCCCAGGTCGAACTCCTTCGACATGAGCTTCCCCATCCTGGCCGAGCTGGCCCAGTGGACGCGGCTCAGGCTGTCGCCGGGCGCATAGTCCCTGACGGACGAGGCGTGAGGCGTAACGGTGTGGCTGCGCCTTCGGACCGAGCTGTCGCCGCTGATGTCCGCCGGCGGGATCTCGAACTCCGGCAGGCTGTGCGTCCTGGGAAAAATCATCACGTCTTCGGGGTTGCCGAACCGGCGCTCGCGCCTGAACAGCCCGAAAGGATCGCCGTTGGCGATCTCCACCGGACCCACCGAGTATGCGCCCCTCTTCCTGGCGCGTATCTCCATGGGCCAGGTCTGGGTGTTTCCCCCGTACAGGCTTACAACGTTGCCGCCGGCGTGGCCGGGCATGTTCGTCAGGTCCCGGACCTCCAGGGCGTGCTTGGGCACCGGGCTGTCGTTCCTGACCGTGATCTCTTCCTTGATAAGGTCGCCCACGAGCGCCTGCCTCGTGCCCCGCTCGGCGTTTGCCCCGAGCCTCCGCATCGACAGCCAGTTCCACGCGTATCCTACTATCGCCGTCCCGATCAGCAGGTAGAGCAGCCTGTAGAACAGCCCGAACCCGGTCGCCATGCCGGTCACGGTCGTTACTACGGCCAGCGCCACGATCAGGTAGAACCTCGCCTTCGGCCGTACGCCGAGGCTGCTCCAGTTCATGGGCCGCTCCTGGTTGGTCTGCGCACTCTCCGGTCCTCGCTTATCCCCTGAGCCAGCCCCTGGCCTGGGCGCCCGGAACGGCCATGTCCTCCACCAGCTTGGCGACGATGCTCTCTGCCGTTGCGCCCCGCATCCTGGCCGAGGCCGAAGCGATGATCCGGTGGGCCAGCATCGGCACCGCCAGCTCCTTCACGTCATCTGGGAGCACGTAGTCGCGTCCCCGGATCATGGCGAGGGCCTGCGCGCCCCTGAACATGGACAGCGAGCCGCGCGGCGAGCTGCCGAGCGAGATGTCCTCGTGCGTGCGTGTCGCCTCTACGATGGAGACGACGTACTGGCGGATCAGGTCGTCTACGTACACGTCCTTGACGGCCTCCTGTACGCCGACTATTTCGTCCGCGTTCACGACCGCTTCCAGGGAGTCGATGGGGTGCGCCCTCTCCTGGCTCGTCACTATCGCGAGCTCCTCCTCCATGGTCGGGTAGCCGAGCTCCACCTTGAGGAAGAACCGGTCCAGCTGGGCTTCGGGAAGGGGAAAGGTCCCCTCGTACTCGATGGGGTTCTGGGTGGCCATCACCATGAAGGGCCTTGGCAGCGGGTGGGTGACGCCTTCGACCGTCACCTGGCGCTCGTCCATGGCCTCGAGCAGCGCCGACTGGGTCTTGGGAGTCGCCCTGTTTATCTCGTCTGCCAGCACGACCTGCGCCAGGATCGGCCCCTGCTTGAACTCGAAGTCGCCTGATTTCTGGTTGTATATCGACACACCGGTGATGTCGCTGGGCAGCAGGTCGGGCGTGAACTGGACTCTGCTATAGTCGCACCCCGTGGACCTCGCCAGGCTGCGCGCCAGCATCGTCTTCCCCACGCCCGGCACGTCTTCGATCAGGATATGGCCCTGGCAGATGAGAGCGACTACGGCCAGCTCGACCGACCCCTCCTTGCCAATGATGACTTTGTTGATATTGTCTACTATCCGGTTGGCTTCGCCTCTCTCTACCTCAGCTGCCTGCAAGTCCTTGCTCCTTTGGTCGACACAAGCCGTATGGCTCGCTCGCAAATACGAAACTGGTTGCGTTGGTGGATTCCTGCCCGAAGCAGCCCGGACCAGTTTTGGTAGCTCCGGGTTGTTGGGCGCAATACTAACCAACGCCCGATTGGGTGTCCAGTCTAGGAGACGTCCATCCGGCGCAGGCGTCGCACTGCTAGCCAGAAGAAGACCGCCGACACTGCCGCTGCACCCGCCAATGCCGCCGGCAGCTCTATCGTGGTCTCACTGAAGGCTTCCAACCCGCGCTTGTCGATCGCCTCCATGATCGTCAGCGTATAGGCGCGGACGCTCAGGTACCGAATCCCTCCCAGGAACGAGCTGAGCAGCCCCTCCCAGAGGAATACGTACACCAGCGCAAATCCCAGCGGGTGGCCTGTCGCGAGGCCAAGCCACGCGAATATCACGCAGTATCCCACGACTCCGGCCAGGAGACCCGCCCCGACGGCCGCGGCGGTGCGGAGGTCGCCGTCCAGCCCGATCAGCGTAACCGCGACCCCGCTGACTATCAGGACGGGCGCAGCTATCGCCACCGGCGCAAGCATCTTCCCCAGCACGATCGACCATCGCCGCATGGGGTTGAGCAGCAGGTAGCCCAGCGTGCCGTCCTCCACCTCGTTCCCGAAGCTGGCGGTTGCGAAGGTCATGGTGACGATGGGAAGCACCGCCGCTACGATCATCCCGTCCAGCAGGACCCTGACCGCGTCCTGGAGGTCGTTCGCCGACATGTCGTCCGCCCCTCCGGCGGCCCGGACCGCAGCTACGACGGCGACGGGCATTGCCGCCACCAGGACAATGATGGCCAGACGCCACTTCCCGGTGAGCTGGCGAATCGTCAGCTGGAAGATCGGGCCCACGCCTACCCCTCCACCACGTAGCTGAAGACGCTCTCCAGCGACTCGTCCATCGGCTCTACCCGCAGGAGGCGGACGCCCAGCTCCTTTGCCGTCACCGGCACGGCTCTCTGCAGCGCCGCCACGTTGCGGCTCAGGACCAGCACCGCATCGTCGTCCATCGAGACCGACTCCACCGCCTCCAAGCGCATCAGCGCCGACGCCATCGCCCGCGGCTCCTCGCAGAGAATGCGCACCTTGTACGGCTGCTCGTCCAGCTTCTCGCGGATGGCGCGGAAGTCGCCCGACGCCGCCAGCTTTCCGCTGACCATCAGCAGGTGCCGGTCGGCGACCGTCTCCACCTCCTCCAGGATGTGGGACGAGATCAGGATCGTCCTGCCCTCCGACGCGAGCCGCCGCATCATGTCGTGAAACTCGATCCGCTGCCGGGGGTCGGTCCCGTTCAGCGGCTCGTCCAGCAGCAGCACCTCCGGGTCGTGCACGAGTGACGCGGCCAGCCTCATACGCTGCCTCATGCCGCGGGAGTAGGTGCCCAGCGAGCGGCCCTGCACGTCCGAGAGCCCGACGTACTCGATGGCCCTGTCGACGGCTGACGCAGCGTTGTCGAGTTGGTGTAGCCGGGCCGCCAGCTCGACGAACTTGCGCCCGCTGTAGAACGGGTAGACGGCCTCCCGCTCCGACATCATTCCCAGCCTGCGGTAGATGTCCGGGTTGTCCCGCGCCGGCTCGCCCAGCACCTCGATCTCCCCCTCAGAACAGCCCGCAAGGCCAGCCATCATGTGCAGCACCGTCGTCTTTCCCGCGCCGTTGGGCCCCAGCAGGCCCGTGATCCCCGGCTCCACCTCCAGCGACACGTCGTTGACCGCGACCACGTTGCCATACCACTTGGAGACCGACCGGAGCGCTATGGAAGCCACTACAGCGCAGCCTTCTGGTACCGCCGCAGTAGTACGGCCGCGGGCCCTGCGGTCAGCAGGATGTACCAGGCTACTGGGATGGCGTCGTTCAGCTCGCTCACCCGCGTCATTGTGTCCGAAGAGTCGGGGTTCTCGCCGAAGATCAGGTCGCTGATGTATGAGGGGGCGCTTCCGAAGTCGGCGAGCCCGATCCACTTGGTCCACTCGCCCAGCGCCGCCTCGGCCGCAAGCGCGTTCGCGACTGCCGAGGATATGATGAATAGGCCTATGACGAACCCCGCAGCGTAGGCTCTCCGGGACGTGAACCCGGATACGGCCAGCGGAATCGTCGTCACGAAGACGGCAACGACCGCGCCGGCAGCCAGGAATCGCGGGACGTCGAGCCAGTTCTCACGCAAATAGTCGAAGGGCGCCTCGGCCGCAAACGTGAACCCTATGAACATCACGATCTGGCCCGAGTACGCCAGTGCCAGCACGATGGTGAAGAAGGCCAGCCAGCGCCCGGCCACGTAGTCCGTCGGCGTCAGCGGCCTCACCAGGTATAGCTGGAGCACCTGGCTGCGCCGGTCCGCGCACAGCAGCTCCGGCGCGATGATCGCGGAGAACAACAGCACCAGAATCGAGACCACTTCGTAGTAGTCGGCATGACCCGGCACCTCGACGACGTCCGAAACGCCGAAGTCCTCGGCCAGGGACGCCATGATCACGAACACAGCCGCCGGCACCATCGTCGAGGCGAACAGCAGTATCGGCAGGATCTTGGCGCGAGTGCCCCGGCCCAGTCCCAGCGCGGTGCGGACGCCGTTCGTCCACAGGGCAAATCGGGCTCGGTTGCGGCCCTCACGCGGCCCTTCGTAGCGCCGGTACCCTATGTCATAGACTTCGCCCCTGGGCTGCGCCGCCAACGCTACCTCCTGAAAATCTCGGTGAGAAGGTGGCGCTGCGGGGCCATTCTCCGCAGCCTGGCGCCCGACTCGACCACCGCGTCGCGCACCGTGTCGTATCCCTCGTCGTCCACCCCGTCGATGATTATCGCCACGCCATCGAGGCTGGCGTCCAGACCGCTGCGCTGGAGCAGCGCAAGCAGCTCGTCGCGCCGGTCATCCACCTCGACGTACAGCGTCTCAGTCTCCTGGGTGAGCTGCGAGACGGTGTTGTCCTCCACGACCCTGCCGCCCTCCAGCACTACAATCCTGTCGCACGTGCTCTCCACGTCGCCCATCAGGTGCGACGAGAGCATGATGCTGATGCCGAACTCGCTGCCCGTGCGCCTGACGAGGGCGAGCATCTCCTCGCGCCCCAGCGGATCGAGGCCCGCGGTCGGCTCGTCCAGCAGGATCATCACCGGGTCATGGACCAGCGCCTGGGCCAGCTTCACGCGCTGCTTCATGCCGGTCGAGTACTCGCCTATCGACCGGTAGCGCTCCTCGTCGAGCCCGACGTGACGCAGCGTGTCCGCCGCTCGCGTCCGGGCATGTGCTGGGGGAAGTCCGCTCACCTGGGCCATGTGTGTGAGGAACTCCGACGCCGTCAGCGACAACGGCAGGCAGTCGTGCTCCGGCATATAGCCGAGCCGCGAGCGGACCTCTATCGACTCGTAGGGCCGCTCTCCCAGCACCTGGGCGGTGCCGGACGTGGGCTTGATCAGACCGAGGAACAGCTTGATAGCCGTGCTCTTGCCGGCCCCGTTCGGCCCCAGCAGACCCGTGACACCCTCGCCAACCTCGAAGTCCACCCCGTCCAGCGCAATGACGGGGCCGTAGTGCTTCGTGAGCGACTGCGCTTCCAGCAGCGACGACATGCGACAAGCATAACACCGGCGGCGGAGTGGCGTCTCGACGCCGTCATGCAGACGGCCGGTCCGCCCTTTGACCATGCCACAGTTTCTGTGATACTGTGAGATCGCTATGAGAAACATCACTGTAAGCGTGGACGAGGAGACCTATCGGCACGCCCGAGTCGTCGCAGCGCACCGCGACACCTCGGTCAGCGCCTTGGTACGCGAGTTCCTGGCTGGCCTGAATACAGACGCGGAACAATACGACGTGGACTGGGAAGCGTTCTGGAAGATGGTGGACTCCTGGGGGGCCGAGGTGGGCGAGCGGCCCACCAGAAGTCGGACCTATGAAGGCCGAGCCTGAAGTTTTCGTCGACACGAACGTTATCCTTTACGCAGCGTCCAGCGCTCCGTCCGAGGCGGCGGAACGCGACGCAGCCAGGCGCATTTTTCAGGAGAATGACTGGGGCACATCCGTCCAGGTGCTCCAGGAGTTCTACGTGAACGCCACGGGGAAGCTGCGAGAGCAGATTCGCCCTCAGAGTACGAGGCAGTTCATACGACTGCTGCTGACTCGCCCCCTAGTGGCGACGACTCCGGACCTCTTCACCCTGGCGGTCGACATCAGCCGCCGCTATCGGATCAGCTACTGGGACGCGGCCATAGTCGCCGCCGCGGCACAGCTCGGCTGCCGCACCCTGTATACGCAGGATCTGAACGCAGGTCAGACCTACGAGGGCGTGACGGCCATCGATCCGTTCTAGCTCGCCGGCTCATCCACTCGCATAGCTGAGACCCCTCTTCCTGTTAGCGCTGTGCTGTCAATGACGACTGGTTCTCCCTGATATTCCCCGAACATGGGTGCCGGGTTTCATTGCGGTCACGCCGGAGTCTGGTGATATAATCGAAATACCCCGTGCCCGAGTGGAGTGCTGCGTGAAAATAACCCAGGAAGAGGTCGTGGATCGCCAGACCGTTCTCCAGATAGAGCTTGAGGACGAGGACATGGCTCCCTACCTCGATCGGGCTTATCGCAGGGTCGTCCAGAGGACCAACGTCCCCGGCTTCCGCAAGGGCAAGGCCCCCCGGTCGATCATCGAAGGCATACTCGGCAGGGAGAGGCTCGTCGCAGAATCTCTCGACGACATTCTCCCCGAAGTCACCCACAAGGCGATTGAAGAGCAGGAGCTCGACGCCGCCGGCACTCCCCAGGTGGAGCTCGTAGCGCTCGAGCCCGTTACCGTTAAGGCCACGGTGCCCCTCACACCCACCGTCGATCTGGGCGGGTACATGGACATCAGGGTGGAGGAGGAGCAGGTCGAGATTCCGGATGATGACCTGGATGCGGAGGTCGAGAGCCTCCGCGAGGGCGCGGCCGTGTGGGAGCCCGCCGATCGATCGGTCCAACTGGGCGACCGCATCACCATGGCGGCCATTGGTCACGTCGGCGAAGAGTCCATAATCGACACGGACGACACCGAGTACATGGTCGATGAGGAGGCCGCCCTGCCTTTCCCAGGATTCGCCGCCGAGGTTGTCGGTGCCGAGATAGGCTCCCCCGTAGAGTTTCACCTGACCATCCCGGAGGACCACTTCAACGCCGCCCTTGCCGGCAAGGAGTCCCACTTCCGGATAACCGTGAAGGAAGTCAAGGAGCAGAGCCTGCCCGACCTCGACGACGAGTTCGCGAAGGGGGTAGGGGACGGATTCGAAACCCTGGATGACCTCAGGGAGTCCGTGCGGTCTCGCATGATGGACGAAGCAGAGCAGGCCCGCGACACCAAGCTGAGGGAGGATGCCCTCGTCAAGCTGGTGGAGGGATCGGAGTTCGACATCCCCCCGCTGCTGATCGACCACGAAATCCAGCACATGACCGACAGGCGTGACGAGTTCGTCAGTCGAATGAACGTCACGCTCGATGAGTACTACAAGTTCGCCGGCACATCTGAGGAACAGCAGCTGGAGGAGATGAAGGAGCAGGCGGTGGAGCGCTTCAGCCGGACACACGCGCTCTACAACCTCGCAAAGGCGGAGAGTGTCGAAGTCTCGGACGAGGAAGTGGAAAAGAGGCTGGCGGATCTGAAGGAGACCGCGTCGAGAGAGGGTTCGAGCGCGGATGTGAACAGCCTGGACAGGCCGGAAGCGCGCGAAACGATCAGGGAGTCCATGCTGATAGGAAAGGCCATGGACCGGCTGGTGGAGATTGCCACGGGTCAGGCCGCAGACGCCAAGGGCGACGACGATCCGCAGGACAACGAAGGAGAAGGAGACTAATGATCCCTAACGTGAACAACATCATCCCCATGGTCGTCGAGACCGGCGCCAGGGGCGAGAGGGCGTACGACATATACTCGCTGCTCCTCAAGGAGCGCATCATCTTCCTGGGCACGGGCATCAACGATCAGGTCGCAAACGCCATCATCGCCCAGCTCCTGTTCCTCCAGCGGGAGGACCCCGACCGGGACATTGAGCTATACATCAACTCGCCCGGGGGCTCCGTCTATGCCGGGCTTGCAATCTACGACACCATGCAGATGATCCGGCCGGACGTGGCCACCTACTGCGTGGGGGCAGCCGCCAGCTTCGGCACCGTCCTGCTCTGCGCCGGCACGAAGGGCAAGAGGTACGCCCTCCCCAACGCTACCATCCACATGCACCAGGTCATGGGGGGTGTGCAGGGCCAGGCCGCCGACATTGAGATACACGCCAAGGAGGTCCTCAGGCTGGAGAGCGCACTCTGCAAGATCATTGCCGACAGGACCGGGCAGCCCTACGACAAGATCGCCGCTGACTCAGACCGCGACTTCTTCCTCAGCGCGGAAGGAGCCAAGGAGTACGGCCTGATCGACGAAGTGCTTCCTTCGCGTACCGCGGAGCAGGAGCAGGCGGCGGACTAGCCCGACACCCGGACCTAAGCCAACACACCTGGAGGCCATCGAGAGCACATGACAACACCCAAGAGCGGTCAGCCCAGCTACCATTGCTCCTTCTGCGGAAAGGCGCAGGGCCAGGTCGAAAGACTGATTGCGGGCACCGATCGCGTCGTGTTCATATGCGATGAGTGCGTAGTCCTGTGCGGACAAATCCTGACCGACGACCGCCCTTCCGTATCCCGGGACGCCTCGGGCATGAAGGCAAAGGGTGTGTCTCCCAAGTGGCTCTACGACAAGCTCAACGAGTATGTCGTCGGACAGGACAGGGCTAAGAAGGTCCTCAGCGTCGCCGTCTACAACCACTACAAGCGCGTCTGGTCCAACCAGAAGACCACCGACGTCGAGCTCCACAAGTCGAACATCCTCCTGACGGGGCCCGCCGGCTCCGGCAAGACCCTGCTGGCCGAGACCCTCGCCAAGGTGCTGGACGTGCCCTTCGCCATTGCCGACGCCACCTCCCTCACCGAGGCCGGCTACGTGGGCGAGGACGTCGAGAATATCCTGCTCCGCCTCATCCAGGCCGCGGACTTCGACGTGAGCCGCGCCGAGCAGGGGGTCATCTACATTGACGAGATAGACAAAGTCGCCAGGAAGAGCCCCAACCCGTCCATCACGCGCGACGTTTCGGGCGAAGGCGTGCAGCAAGCCCTGCTCAAGATCATCGAAGGGTGCGTGGCAAGCGTCCCGCCGCAGGGTGGGCGCAAGCACCCCCACCAGGACTTCCTCCAGATCAAGACCGACAACATTCTCTTCATGTGCGGCGGGGCCTTCGAGGGTCTCGCCGACATTGTCGAGTGGCGCATCACCAAGGACCGGACCAAGATCGGCTTCAGCTCCCCCAACCTTGGCGAGAACGGCGACGACGAGAACTACGACATCCTCGAGCACCTCACCGCGGACGACCTGCTGAAGTACGGCTTCATCCCGGAGCTCGTAGGTAGGCTGCCGGTCACCGTGAGCCTCGCCAAGCTCAACCGCGACGCCCTCGTCAGCGTGCTCACTGAGCCCAAGGACGCCCTCGTCAAGCAGTACCAGGCCCTCTTCCGCATGGACGACGTCGAGCTTGAGTTCACCGACGCCGCTTTGAATGCCGTAGCTGACGAGGCTCTGAAACTCGAGACCGGCGCCCGGGGCCTCCGGGCAATACTCGAGCAGACCCTCCTCGACGTCATGTACGAGATTCCCTCGCTGAAGGAAGTCACCCGCTGCACCGTCGACGAAGACTCCATCCTCGAAGGCGCCCCGGTGTCCCTAGAGACCGCGGACGCCGAACTCTTCCAGCTCCCCTCACCCGAACAGAAATCGGCCTAGAGACGCGGCTCCCCTCCGTCGTTCCTGCGGAGGCAGAGCCTTGCCCCGCACCCGATACGGAGGCAGTGCTCAGGAAGATCAGCCCAAACGGGCATCACTAATAATCGTTCGCCCTGAGCTTGTCGAAGGGCAGTGCTCAGGAGAGACCAGCCCGAACGGGCATGACCAAGAGTCGTTCGCCCTGAGCTTATCGAAGGGCAGCGATCAGGAAGATCAGCCCGAACGGGCATGACTAAGGATCGCTCGCCCTGAGCTTGTCGAAGGGCAGTGCCCAGGAAGATCAGCCCAAACGGGCATGACTAAGAATCGTTCGCCCTGACCCTGCCGAAGGGCAGCGCCCAGGAAGATCAGCCCAAACGGGCATGACTAATAATCGTTCGCCCTGAGCTTGTCGAAGGGCAGCGATCAGGAAGATCAGCCCGAACGAGGCATGACCAAGAGTCGTTCGCCCTGAGCTTGTCGAAGGGCAGTGCTCAGGAAGACCAGCACGAACGGGCATGACCCAAAATCGCTCGCCCCGACCCCGCCGAAGGGCATTGCAACACGGAGAGACTTGAGCCAGTCCCTATCGGTTCAGCCCCCTGCTGTTCCCCACTTCCGGTATTAGCTCCATGGCGCGGTCCTTTGTCCTGGGATGTCCGAAAGTGAGGGCTATACCCAGGTCAGCCAGCGCGGCTTCGGTGTTGCCCATCCTCGCGTAGATCTGGCCGCGGAGAAGGTGGGCCTCGCCGTTGAGCGGGTCCAGGTCCACGGCCCTGTCGAGCTCCGCCAGCGCTGACACCAGTTCGCCGTCTTCGTACAGCCGCTCGGCCTCATAGATATGCGAGCTGGCGTTGTCCGGCAGCGTCAGCGTCGCCACCAGCGCCCCGAGAACGACGAACAGCCCCAGCGTGGCAGAGATGATGACCCTGTGGCGACGGGCCCAGCCCACAATTGGGAAACGGGCCGAGTCGCCCGGGGCTGAAGCATGGAGCGGCATGATCGCCAGGCCCAGCGCCGCACCTGCCATCAGGCCTCCCACGTGGGCCCAGTTGTCGACGCCAGGGGCAGTGAGCCCGTTCAGCAGGTTTATGGCGGCTAGGAACAGGACGGTCGTAATCTCGCGCTGGCCCAGCCTCCCGAACTCCTGCCTGTTTACGAACAAGTAGACGGCCAGCGCGCCCAGGACCCCGAATATGGCCCCGCTCGCTCCTGCGGAGCGCACCGCCGGATTCGCCAGGTAGCTGAGGGCGCTGCCCGCAAGCCCCGACCCAATGTAGACCACCGCCATTCGGGCCGGGCCGGAGGTGCGCTCGAACGCCGTCCCGAATACGAACAGCCCCAGGCTGTTGAACAGAATATGGACGAATCCGATGTGCAGGAAGACTGCCGTCAGAAGCCGCCAGTACTGTCCTTCCGCCACCAACGGGCCGAACAGCGCTCCGAACTTGTCCAGCACCGTGGGGTCCTGGGAGCCCCCTGCTCGCTCCATCAGGGCGAAGACCACGACGTTCGCTACTAGCAGGACGTACGTAACGAAAGGAGTCCGGTCGGCCCCCGGAAGCGTCCACCTCGACATCATCGGAATCGGCCCTGCGAGTCCATATGGGATCTAGCGGCTGCCACGGAGTTCCATCATCAGCGCAAGTGCCTTCGAGCGCGTCGCCCGGTCCCATCTCTGGCTGTACCTGATGGCCGCGCCAAGATCGGCTATGGCGCCGTCGACGTTTCCTTGCTCGGCCCGAATGGTCCCCCGCAGATAGTACGCCCTCGCCAGCGATCTCTCCAGGCGCAGGGCCTCGTTCAGCTCCGGGACAGCGCCTGAGCCATCCCCGGCTTCGATTCGCCTCTCCGCCAGGAAGAGATGGGTGTACGGATTGTCCGGTAATGTCGCTGCGCCGAACGCTGTCCCGATCCCCAGGACTGCCGCCGCGGCGGGCACCGCCCACCATCTGTTTGGCGGCGGCGGCTTCCATCTGATCCCCCCGGGCTGCCAGCCTGGGGCGACCGCGCGGCTGAGAGTAGGCGATAGCGCCAGCCCCATCGCCGCGCCTCCCATCAGGCCACCCAGGTGCGCCCAGTTGTCGATGCGTGGCGTCACCAGGCCGTATGCCAGGCTGACCCCGGCCATCACCGCGACCACCGCAAGGTTGATCCTCGCAGGCGCTCCGATGGTGTCCCTCTGCGCGGCGAAGAAGGCCCCCAGTGCTCCCAGCACGCCGAATATCGCCCCGCTTGCCCCGGCGCCTATGGCGATCGAGTTCATCCCAAAGCTGAGCACGCTTCCGGCCAGCCCCGCGATGACATAAATGACCCCGAACCTCAGGTGCCCGTAGGTCCTCTCCACGATGCTGCCGAACAGCAGCAGGCCGAGCCCGTTGAACAGGATGTGTGGAACGTCCGCGTGGAGGAACATCGCCGTGAACAGACGCCAGTACTGGCCGTCCGCGATCAGCGGGCTGAACATCGCCCCGTAGTCGAGCAGAACCTCCGGGTCGTCCCCGGCCCCGGCCTGCTGCGCCGCGGCGAACACGAGAATGTTCACCGCCAGCAGGACGTATGTCACCACGGGACGCCGCTGGGCCGCAGACCTCGATTCGCTAAAGGAGAAACTCATCCTCTTCATCCGGCAGGCCTCCACACCCACAGACCGAAGCCGGTGCCTATGGTCTACGATACATGAGCCGAAAGTTCGCACTCAACCTACACACCCCGGCAGGTTCCTTGTCAGGGCGTAGCAGCCTAGTCAAGTTCACTGCGGTGCGAGATCTCAGCCCCGTGGTCTTGCCTGCCGGAAAGCTTCGTTGTAATGTTCACTCTTGTGACCTAGGCAGAGTGCTCGACCGCGGCGGCCTCTGACCTCAGGCGTAGAAAGTTCCAAAGGGCAGCTCGTAAGGTGACAACGGCCTCCCAAAATCCCCGGTTCGAGGCGCACGAGAATCCGCCCCTGCGGACCACCCTGGGTTTCGGCTCCCAGTTCAGCCTGCTAGCTTCAGCCGCCCTGCTGGTGACTCCTGTCATCGTGGCCAAGCAGTCGGGTCTGGGGGACAGCTACCTGTCGTGGATGGTCTTTGCCTCCCTGATCGTAGTGGGCCTGTCCACCCTCGTGCAGGTGAGGGGAGTCGGACCCATCGGGTCGCGAGCCGTCCTGCCAATGTTCACGGCAGCCTTCTCCATACCCTTCTGCATCTCTGCCGTTGCGGACGGCGGACCGGCAACGCTTACAACCCTCGTCCTGGTCTGCGCGCTGCTGCAGCTGGTCATATCCAAGTGGCTCTTCATCCTCAGGCGAATCGTCACGCCGACCCTCGGCGGCATTGTGATGATGATCCTCTCCATTACGCTCGCCTCCGTGGTCTTCCACCTCTTGGACGAGATATCCCAGGAAGAGCCCACGGCCGCACCGCTGACCGCCCTGGCCACGCTGGTGGTCGTCGGGGCACTCATGCTGCGCGGTACGCCCGCGCTGCGCCTCTGGGCGCCGATGATCGGCATAGCGGTCGGATGCGTCGTCGCAGCCGGGTTCGGCATCTACGAGTTCGACCGGGTCGTGGACGCGCCCTGGATAGGGCTGCCGCAAGAGGCCTGGGGGCTGCAGCTCGACTTCGGCGTCACGTTCTGGGCGCTCATGCCCTCCTTCCTCTTCCTTGGCGTGATCATCTCCATCCAGGTGAACGGCGAGTCCATCGCCCTGCAGCGCGTCGCGTCGCGCGAGGCTCACGCCATAGAGTTCCGCGAGGTCCAGGGCGCCCTTTCGGGGGCAGCGGTCTGCAACCTGATTGCCGGGGCCTTCGGGGCCGTGCCCAACGCAGCCCACCCGGGCATCGTCGCCTTCACCCAGGTCACCGGCGTCGCTTCCCGCATGATCGGCTACTGCATCGGCCTCATGTTCATCGCGGTTGCGTTCCTCCCCAAGGTGTCGGCCCTGCTCAGCACACTACCCGGACCGGTGATGACCGGCTACCTGATCATGGTGACTGGCACGTTGTTCGTCGACGGCGCCCGAACGGTGATAAGCACCGAGCAGGTCCGGCAGAGACTAATCGTCGCGGGTGTCGCCTTCTGGATTGCCGCGCCCTTCCAGTTCAAGCTTTTCAATCTGCCGGATGTCAAATCGCTCTGGGGCGGCGAGATACTGGACGGGCTGCTCCAGAGTGGCATAACGACCGGAGGCATTGCCGCTATCGTGATGCTGATCTTCCTGGAGGTCACCAGCCGCAAAGGCATGCGCTTCGAGTCGCGGCTCCACGCCGACTCCCTGCCGGAGCTCAACGAGTTCATAGGCAGGTTCTCCGATCGCAGGGGCTGGGACGACGCGATGAAGGACCGGCTGAACGCCGTCGCGGAGGAGACCCTGCTCACGCTGGCGCCGCTGGACCTCTTCGCTGATGACGACGAGGAAGACGACGGGCGGAGGCTTGTCGTGCTGGCCTCCAGCGACGGCCCCGTGGCCGACCTTGAGTTCATGGGCGGAGGCGACGCCGCCAATCTCGAGGACAGGATCCGCCAGCTCCAGCAGCACGACGAGGAAATACCGCCCGAGAACGAGATCTCGCTGCGGCTCCTGCGCCGTTACGCCTCATCGGTGAAGCACCAGCAGTACCACGACGCAGACATCATCACCGTCCGCGTCGGTCCCCCGGGCACCCAGTAGCACCGGCCCACTACCCTCCGAGGTGAACAATTGCGCATAGTCGACGAAGGAATAGTCTCCCGACGCCCTTGCCGCCACGCCTACATGCCGGGAATAGAGCCGCTGCCCGACGGCTCGTTCGTCGCCTGCCAGTTCACCGCCTCACACTTCACGGCGTCCGACGCGAAGATCGAGATACTGCGCTCCACCGACGGGCTCAGGAGTTGGACGAACGAGGGCGAGATCAAGGGCCCTGGCGCTGCCGAAGAGGGATGGTCGTACAGGGGAGCCCGGATCTACCAGGTCCCCGGCGGGCGGCTGCTGATGAAGACGACCCGCTTCGACACGGGACAGATATCCGAGACCTTCGACGCCTCGTCCGAGACGCTGCAGCAACCCGAGAACATCATCCTCTGGTCAGACGACGCCGGCCGCACCTGGTCAGCACCCGAGTTCGTCGAAGTCCCCATCGACCTCTCGAAGCTCACGGCCAACGGCTCCGGCGACCTGCTCCAGATCGCCCCCGACCGCTGGATGTATCCTCTCGAAACCTGGAAGCCCGTCGGATACGACGGCCCGCCCGACCAGAAGGCCCTCGCCCTCTTCTCGGCCGACCAGGGCGCCACCTGGGGCGAGCTGACCGTCGTGGCCGATGACACGACCGGCGCGATGAACTGGTGGGACCACGTCGGGACCATCCTGCCCGACGGCCGCATTTACGAGACGGTGTGGGCCCACCTCTATCGGGAGGTCAGGGACCTCCCGAACCACTGGATCATCTCCGACGACCAGGGACGTACCTGGTCGAGCCCGCGTCCGACGAACCTGATGGCCCAGATGTGCGCCCCCGTCGCCCTCACCGATGGCAGGGTCGCCGCGATATACGCGTACCGCCGCGAGCCCCAGGGCATAAGGGTCGCCGTAACCGAGGACCTGGAGCACTACACCGACGAGACCGTGGTCTTCGACGCCGGAGACGAGGCCATCCTGGGCAACCCGGACAACACCAGCCTGGCCCTCAACATGGCCCAGGGCTTCGGACGCCCGGGCGGCAGGCTCCTGCCGGACGGCGACCTCCTCGTCTTCTACTGGGGCACCCGAGACGGCGTCTCCCACACCCGCTGGGCCCGGCTCAGACCGTAGGGTGCCCCCTCTCCCTCGATGGGAGAGGGTTGGGGTGAGGGTGAACCACCCGACAAGGCGCCCTTGACAATGCACAACCAGTGCGCCATTGTCACTGTGCGCCTCGCCTGGGGGCCTGAATCGACCAGCCAGCCGCCTCTTGGGTAGTGGCGCAGACCGGGAGGAGACCATGAAGATAACCGACGTGAAGCCCCTGATTGGCCGCGGGGCCGTGCGTAACATGATGATCGTCAAGATAGAGACCGACGCGGGGTACTACGGCTGGGGCGAGTCGGGCCTGGTCGGGCGGGAGCTGGCCGTCAGAGGCGCGGTCCAGCACTACCGCGAGTTCCTGGTAGGGAAGGACCCCCGCAGGATCGGCGCGCTTTGGCAGGAGATGTACCGCAGCCAGTACTTCGAAGGCGGACGGGTGCTCACCGCGGCCATCTCTGCCATCGACCTGGCCCTGCACGACATTGTCGCGCGAAGCCTGGACATCCCTGTCTACCAGCTCCTCGGCGGGGCCCAGCGCGACTGGGTGCCATGCTTCACCACGTCCCACGCGCCCATGGGGCCGGACGCCGTCGAGGACGCGAAACGGCTCGTGGCGGACGGCTGGCCCTCCATCAGGTTCACCTTCGGCGTGCCCGACACGGGAGGCGACCCGACCCTTTTCGAGCCCCGCGAGTCCATAGCCATGACCGCCGAGTGGATGGTGAAGATGCGGGAGGCCGTGGGCGCCGCGCCCGTCCTGGGCATGGAGTACCATCACAGGCTCAGCGTCGCCGAGGCGGCCTCGTTCTGCCAGCGGATGCCGTCGGGCACCCTCGACTTCCTGGAGGAGCCCATCCGCGACGAGGCCCCCGCTGCCTACGAGGCCCTCAGGCGCATGACCGACGTCCCCTTCGCCATCGGTGAGGAGTTCGCGAGCAAGTGGCAGTTCCTCCCGTACATCGAGGGCGGGATACTGAATTTCGCGCGCATCGACATATGCAACGTCGGCGGGTTCACAGAGGCCATGAAGGTCGCGGGCTGGTGCGAGGCCCACTACATCGACATGATGCCCCACAACCCCTTGGGACCGATCAGCACCGCCGCCAACCTCCACTTCGCCGCGGCGGTGCCCAACTACGCATGGCTGGAGGAACGGACGCAGGACCTCGTCTTCGGCCCGGACATGTTCCCGGTGCAGCCCCAGATCGAAGGCACCCGCTTCCCTGTGCCAACCGGGCCCGGGCTCGGCGTGGAGTTCAACGAAGAGGCCGCCGAGGCCCCGTTCGAGTTCTGGGAGGCACAGCACCTCCACCGCCGCGACGGCTCGTACACCAACTACTAGCAGCCGCAGGTCATGATCGAAATACCGCAGAGCGCGTCGGGCAAGGCCGCGAGGCAGGTCGCGCGGGAGGCCGCCATCAGGGCAGGCGAGATACTGCTCGACCGCTTCCGCACATCCCTCAGCGTCTCATACAAGGGCCGCGGCAACATAGTCACCGACGTGGACACCGAGGTCGAGGAGGAGGTGCTCGGTATCCTCCAACGTGAGTACCCGGACATGGGCCTGCTAGGCGAGGAGTCCTCGGGCGTGCACGCCGGCGAGGGTTATGTCTGGATCGTCGACCCGCTCGACGGCACCCGCAACTACGCGTCCGGCATACCGTTCTTCTCCACTGTGGTCGGCCTGGCACTCGACGGAGAGGTGCTCGTGGGCGTGAACTACGACCCCGTGCGCGAGGACCTGTTCGAGGCCGAGCGGGGCGGCGGCGCGTTCCTCAACGGCGAGCGGGTCACCGTGTCGGAGCGCAAGGAGCTCGCCGAGTGCATCATCGGCACCGATCTGAGCTACAACAACCGGGGCGCGGCGAACGGCCTGGAGGTCATCCGGGAGATATGGCCCGGGATGCAGACCGCAAGAATCATGGGCTCGGCGGCCCTGGGCCTATCCTATGCGGCGACGGGTCGGACCGACCTCTACTTCCACCACCAGCTCGAACCCTGGGACCAGGTCGCCGGTATGCTGCTTGCCGAGGAGGCGGGAGGCATCGCCACAGACAGGTCGGGCAGGCGGGCAGGGCTCTACAGCGACGGCATCGTCGTGTCGAGCAGGCCGCTGCACTCCGAATTCATGCGCCGCGTCGACGGCATGGCCTGGCACGAGCCCACCACCACGACAGCGTAGCCTGAACAGCCCGGCCTCCCCGCTCTGTCGTCCCGAGGAGTCCCCGACGAGGGACCTGGGGTGGGGTCGCCCTCGACCATCCCTGCGAACGGCGCAGCGTCGTCACACCTATTGTAGGGTGCGCTTCGGGCTTAAGGCTCGCTGAACGCCAGGAACGGCTTCTGCGACCCGGGCACGAGGGACACCCGCGCACCTGGCGCAACGGTTGTGTGGGACTGCCGGCATCGCAGCGCCGCCCCGGACGGCATCTCCACCTCCAGCACCGTCGCATCGCCCAGGAACTCCCGGGCACGCACGATAGCGGGTCCGGCCTCGTCCGGTCTTACGTGGAAGTCGCCGGGGCGCGACAGCAGGACCACCCGGGTACCATCCCTCAGCGCGCCGTTGGTGCTCCTGAAGGGCAACGCGCCTATTTCCGTCGCGGCCATCCCGTTGCGAATCTCGCCGGCGATGAAGTCGCCCGTCCCAACCATCCTCGCCACGAACTGGGTCGCCGGCGATTCGTAGATGACGGCGGGCGAGTCCACCTGCTCCAGGCGGCCGTCTCGGACCACGCCCACCCGGTCCGCAATGGAGAACGCCGCCTCCTGGTCGTGCGTCACGAACATGGTGGCGGTGCCGCTGTCCCGCAGTATGTCGGACACCTCGCGCCGCATGTCTCGCCGAAGGCCGGCGTCCAGGTTGCTGAACGGCTCGTCCAGCAGGACCGCGCACGGCCGGGGCGCAATGGTGCGCGCGACTGCAACCCTCTGCTGCTGTCCGCCGGAGAGCTCGTGCGGATACCGTCCCTCGAAGCCGTCTAGCTTGACGAGCCGGATGACCTCCCTGAGCCTTCCGTTGCGCTCGGAGCCCGGCAGCTTGTGGAGGCCGAAGCTGATGTTCTCGGCAACCGTCTTGTGGGGAAAGAGAGCGTACTCCTGGAACACCATGCCCACGTTCCTGCGGTCAGGGGCCACGTGCTGCAACGCCCCCGACACCACGCGGCCCTCGACGCTGATCTCCCCCTCGTCCAGCCTCTCGAATCCCGCTATCAGGCGCAGGAGCGTGGTCTTGCCCGCCCCGCTCGGGCCGAGGATCGAGAGCACTTCACCCGGCATGAGGGCGAAGCTGATGCCGTCGACGGCGGGCGCGGGGCCGAAGCTCTTGGTAACGGCCGCGCACTCTATGACCGGTGGTTTCATGGCCCCTTGGCGCCGAAGTAGGCGGGTCGCTCCCGCGTCGCAAGGTAGGCCATGGGTACCGACGACATGAGGATGATCAGCAGCGCCGGGACTGCCGCCCTGGCGAAAAAGGCCTCCGACGACGCCGACCATACGGCGGTCGCCAGCGTCTCGAAGCCCAGCGGGCTCAGGATGAGCGTCGCCGGCAGCTCCTTCATCGACACGAGGAACACGAGCGCGGCTCCGGCCAGCACTCCCGACCTCGCCAGCGGCACGGTGACACGCGCCAACACCTGGCCCGAGCTCCACCCCAGGCCGCGCGCCGCCTCCTCGAGGCTCGGGCTAACGTGGTGCAGCGCAGCCCTCGTCGCCCCAAGGGCGGCGGGGAAGAACAGCACCACGTACGCGAAGACCAGCAGCCACGTCGTCTGGTACAGCGGCTGCGCGTAGTTCGCGCCGAAGAACACCAGCGACAGCGCAACGACCACACCGGGCAGCGCGTACCCGGTGAATGTGAGCCGCTCCAGTAGCCGGCTGACGGCGCCGGGGTGCCGGACCAGCAGGACCGCCAGCGGAATCGACAGTGCCGCGGCCGCGCCCCCGGCCAGCAACGACACCAGCACTGAGTTCCGCGCGGCCTCGATGAACAGGAACAGGGGCTCGCCCGACAGCGCGCCCCTGACCAGCCACTGCGCGAGCACTATCGCCGGTAGCCCTAGCGACAATACCGCCACTCCGCCGCAGAATAGCAGTGCGGGCCACTTCCACCGGCCAAGCTGCACGACCCTTGGACAGCGGGCAGCGCCCGACCCGTTCCGGTAGTATCGCAGCCGCGCCTGTGTCCGCCCCCCCAGGAACAGTATCGCCATCGCCATCGCGACCACCACCAGCGACAGCACCGCCGCAATCGAGCGGTCGAACGATGACTCGTACTGCTGGAAGATCACCCACGTGAACGTCGGGTACCTCATTAGCGACACCGCGCCGAAGTCGCTCAGCGTGTACAGCGCCACCAGCAGCGAGCCACCGGCAATCGCCGGACGGAGCTGCGGCAGGGTCACCCTCAGCAGCGCGCTCCAGGGCCCGTGTCCCAGGCTGCGGGCAGAGTCCTCCGCGGCGGGGTCCAGCCCGCTCCATGCACCCCTGAGGGTGAGCAGCAGGTACGGATAGCTGAGCAGCGCCAGCGTCAGCGTAGCGCCCCCAAGCCCGTACACCTCCGGAAGCCGGCCGATGCCCAGCGGGTCGAGCGCCTGCTGGAGGAGCCCGCCCGGGCCGAGCGCCGAGATGAAGAGGAATGCCCCGACGTAGGTTGGGATCACCAGCGGCAGCACGGTCACGACCGACCACATGCGGCGCATCGGCAGGTCCGTCCTGACCGTCAGCCATGCCAGCGGGATGGCAATGGCCGCCGACACCCCAGTGACGGTGACTATCAGCAGAGCGGTCCTCGCCAGGGTCTGGAGGGTGTGGGCTCGGAACAGCAGGTCCCAGGCCTCGCCGCTGGCCCCGGCGCTCCGGATCAGCAGGTAGGCGAGCGGCAATGCCATGGCCAGGCCGACCAGGATCGCCGGCACGAGCACGATCGGCGGTGCTTCGAGGGTAGGGAAGCGCTGCCCGAGGGCTAGACCGGGCAGCGGTCGGCGACTAACGGCTTGCATTGCCTGTGCCTGGGCTTCTCATATCGTTACGGTGGATTGTCTGCTCTCTGCCGTTAACAGGCCGTCTGGCGGGAGTTGTGCCTGCTCCCAGGTTCCTCACGACTATGCGAAGTGCCCTGCTTACTGCCCACGAAGCACGCCTGCTGCATGCCGGTATACTCCGCCGGTAAGTATGTATATCCAAGAGGAGAAAGTCAAGACTTTCCAACCCGGAGTCAGTTGGTTTCTCTGGGTGCATCGTCCTTCCTGAGCGTGCGTGACAGGTAGCCTGAATTGAATGGCGGGCGCAGGTCTGGTAACTTCAATAGGCGTCAAGTCACGAGAGAGCCAGTTGTCCCCCCCCAAGCGCAGACCAAAACGATCCAATGACGAAGAGCACCGCCTGTCCATGTCGGCGGAGAACTACCTCCTGTCGATATTCCGCCTCCAGGAGCAGCAGCCCAGGCTCAGCCTGACCCAGCTCGCCGACCACCTCAGGACCCTCCCCGTGGCCGAGGGGCTCGGCTCCTCCCTCCCATCCGTCAGCGCAATGATCCGCCGCATGAGCCGCGAGGGTCTCGTCGAGTCCGACCAGGACCGGGGCGTAGTCCTGACGAGCGAAGGACGCGTCGCCGCCGAGAGCATAGTGAGGAGGCACAGGCTCGCTGAACGGATGGTCGTGGACCTACTCGGCATGGACCTGGCCAAGGCGCACGCCGAGGCCCACCGCCTCGAGCACGCCATCTCCCCCGAGCTCGAGGAGAGGATAGTCGAGAAGCTCGGAAACCCTCTCACGTGCCCCTTCGGCCATCCCGTTCCGGGAAGCGGGTACACATCTCCCGCAAACGCCGTCTCCCTCGACCAGGCCGAACCCGGCGCGCCAATGGTGGTCGACAGGGTCCCCGAGGACGACCAGGCCCTCCTCGAATACATGGTCGCCAACGACCTCATACCGGGCTCCATCGTCCAGGTCGATGAGGCGGCGGCCAGCAGGGGTGTCATCACCCTGGAGTGTGAGGGCAACCAGCTTGCGTTTAGCTACGAAATAGCATCTCTGATATGGGTCTGTCCGTCCGACTAGCAGGACGGTTCCCGGGCACCTGATGACACCCGGCATCGCTTCCCTCGCCCTCGTCTTCAATCACCTGCCGCGGAGATAGCCATGACGTCCGAGTTGCCCAACCATACGGCTTGTGATGTGCTTGTGGCCGGCGGCGGCGGCGCGGGCTTGGCGGCCGCCATCGCGGCCTCCCAAGGAGGCGCGGGCGCACTGCTGATCGAAAAGAGGGACGCACTCGGAGGCGCAACCGGCATGTCGGTGGGCACGATCTCGGCGGCCGGCACAGCCCTGCAGGAGGCCGCCGGCGTTCGCGACGACACCGATACCCACTTCCACGACTACCTGGAGTTCAGGCCGCCTGGCACGACGCCGGACGACTACGACCTCGACCTGACCCGGCTGCTCATCGAGACGGCCCCCGGCGTCCTGCAGCGGATGATTGACCTGGGCCTCGAATTCACCGGCCCCCACCCGGAGCCCCCGCACTCCGCGCCTCGCATGCACAACGTCGTGCCCGGCCCGGTAGCATACATCGATGCACTCCGGCTCGAAGCCGATCGCGCCGGCGTGGTCGTCAGCACGCGGACCCGGCTGGTGGAGCTGGAGAGAGACGGCGCCGGTCGCGTGGCAGGAGCCGTTCTCGGAGACGTCGAGACGGGAGACCTCACCCGCATCCGCGTTCGAAGGGCCGTAGTCCTCGCCACGGGATACTACAGCGCGAACACGGAGCTGTCCCGCAGGTACGGCCGCCCGTCCGAGTTGGAGGGACTCGAAACCCTGCCTCAGGACGCGACGGGCGACGGCATTGTCGCCGCAATGGAGATTGGCGCTGCCGTAGCCGCGATGGACGGCGGCTCGTCCCCCAGCTTCAGGTCCCCCAGGCCCCCGTACGTCCGGCCCGAGCCCCACCTGTTCGACGCGGGCGCGATCCTTGTCGACTCCTCCGGCCATAGGTTCGCCAACGAGCTCGACAACCCGGAGGCCGCGGCCGCCAGGCTCCCGCGCGGCGGGCCGTTCATCGTCTTCGACTCCCAGCTAGCCGCCAGGATAGCCGTCCCCGAGGAGGACTCCGGCCCGGGCAGGAACGGCTGGCACAGGACGGGCAAGCTCTTCATCTCCACCTTCCCTGCCATCTCCTACGCCTACGTCGACGACTACCGCAGCAGGACCAGCTACTTCTTCGAGTCGCCGACCGCCTCCGGCCTCGCAGAGCAGATAGGCGTGCCGCCCGACGCCCTCGCGCAGACCCTCGATGAAGTCGGCCGCATCGCCGCCGGCGAGGCGAAGGACCCGCTCGGACGCGACGGGTTCGGACCCGGCCCTCTGAAGCCGCCATACCACGCCATCGGCCCCCTGAGCATCTCCATGGGGTCGACCGGCGGCCTGAAGGTCGATGCGCAGATGCACGTCCTCGACACATCCGGCGAACCCATCCCGGGACTCTACGGCGCCGGCATCAACGCCGCATCCAACGCTCTCATAGCAGGTCACGGCCACGCCCTCGTCTGGGCCTTCGCCACCGGCCGCATAGCCGGCGAAAACGCAGCCGCCGAACAACCGGCAGCGGAGGCACTGAATGAACCTGCAGGCTGCCCGCTATGTGAAGGGAGGTGGCTCGGCCTCTTCCCCCCGAGGGGGAAGATTGAGATGGGGGCTCTCGCGCCGCCCAAGAGCAAGCTGTAGTTGACAAGCCAAGTCTGAGCGGCTACTCCAACCAAATGCGGTTGACACTTACCCAGCCCGGCTATACGCTGGCAACCCAGCAGCAAGTCCCACCTGAGGAGAACCTTACCGCCCGCAAATGAACTTCGGCTTCACCATCCCCACACGGGGGCCGCTCGCGAACCCCGAAGCAATCTCAGCCCTCGCCGGCCGTGGCGAAGAGCTAGGGTTTGGGTTCCTGGCGGTCAGCGACCACGTCATCATCCCCAACAGCATCAGGTCCCTCTACCCGTACAGCCCCACGGGCGAGTTCGGCACCGACGGTTCCTGCATGGACCAGCTCACCCTGCTCAGCTTCCTGGCGGGCATCACCTCCCGCATCAGGCTCCTCAGCTCCGTGATGGTGCTCCCTCACCGCAACCCGCTCCTGGCCGCCAAGATGCTGGCCACCGTCGACGTGCTCTCCGGCGGCAGGCTAACCGTCGGCTGCGGGGTCGGCTGGATGCGCGAGGAGTTCGAGGTACTGGAAGCGCCTCCGTACGAGGAGCGCGGCCTCGTCGGCGACGAGTACATCCGCGCCTTCCGCGAACTCTGGACGAGCGACTCGCCCGAATTCGACGGCAAGCACGTCAGCTTCTCGGACGTGACATTTGCGCCGAAGCCCGTGCAGCAGCCTCACCCGCCCATATGGATCGGCGGCGAGAGCCCACCGGCCCTCAGGAGGGTGGGGCGGCTCGGCGACGCCTGGTACCCCATAGGCAGCAACCCAAAGTTCACCATCAGGACGCCCGCCCAGTACGCTGAGGCTGTCGACCGGATTCGTGGCTACGCCGAGAAGGCCGGGCGCGACCCCGACCGGATAAACCTGGCCTACAGCGTCGCCGGGACTGCAGTCCCTGCATCCGACACACCCCCTACCGAGAGGCGGCCCTTCACCGGCGCGCCCTCCGACGTGGCCGCCGACATAGACTCATTCCGCGAGGTTGGAGTGCGACACATGAGGATCGGCCTCGAGGCCGATGTCCTGTCCGAGATGCTGGACAACCTCGAGGCGTTCGCGGCGGACGTCATGCCGCTCGTATCCGAATCCGAGGAGTAGAGATGAAGGCCGTATACATCCGAGAGCACGGCGGTCGCGAGGTCCTCACCTACGGCGACATGCCGGACCCCGCAATAGGGCCCAACGACGTCAAGGTCCGCGTCAGGGCCTGCGCCGTCAACCGCGTCGACGTCTTCACCAGGCTCGGTGTCAGGGGCACCCGGCTCGGCCTGGACCAGCCCCACATCCTAGGTGGAGACGCCGCCGGCGACGTCGTGGAGATCGGCTCGGAGGTGACGCGCGTCAGGGTGCGCGACAGGGTCGTCATCAACCCGAAGATAACCTGCTCCCAATGCCAGTTCTGCGTCGCGGGCGAGCACGAATTGTGCATCAGCCCCAGCATGCTCGGCTCCACCACGAACGGCAGCTACGCCGAGCTCCTGAGGGCCCCTGCCGTCAACGCCGTCAGGATCCCCGACTCGGTCTCGTACGAGGAGGCAGCGGCGCTTCCGACCGTCTTCCTACCGAGCTGGAACATCCTGGTCAGGAGGGCGAAGCTGCAGGCCTGGGAGACGGCGCTCGTGCTCTCGGCCTCCAGTGGTGTCGGCACGGCGGCAATCCAGGTCGCAAAGAACGTCATCGGCGCAAGGGTCATCGCAACCACGAGCACGGACGAGAAGGCCCAAAAGGCGCGGGATCTGGGCGCGGACGAGGTCATCGTCTATTCGCGCGAGGACATCAGGCAGCGCATCAAGGAGTTGACCGAGGGGCGCGGCGTCAACGTCGTCGTCGACCACGTGGGAGCCGACTTCTGGCCGGCCGCATCGGCCTCACTCGCCCCTGGCGGGCGCTACGGCATATGCGGTGTCACCACCGGCTACCAGGTAGACCTGCAGTTGGGCCTTATGTTCCTGCGCAATCAGACGGTCTTCGGAGTCTTCATGGGCCGGAAAGAGGACCTGCGCCAGATCGTCGACCTGGCCGGCAAGGGCGTCATCAGGAGCGTAATCCACCAGGCGTTCCCGCTCCAGGACGCCGCCGAAGCACACAGCGTCATGGAGTCGCAGAGCCTGTTCGGCAAGCTCATCCTCAACCCGTAGGCCCGCCGCCCTCCCACCCCTTCGACAGGGGATACTCCCTCATGAACACCGTGGCCGCGGCGGCCAGCGCCAGGATGCCGACTCCTACCAGGAATGTGTCGCCGATCGCGTCGGACAGAGCTCCCCGAAGGGTAGCCAGCAACGTCTCGGCCAGGACCGGATCGCCCGCGCCGCCGAGGGAGTCGCGCAGGGACGAGAGGGCATTGGGGTCGACCACCGCCTGCGGATCGTTGCCCAGCGAGGCCAGGCGCTCGGGCGGCAGGGCCTCCCTCATCGCCGGCGTCAGCGACTCCGACAGCCCCGAGGCGAACCGGCTGGCCATCAGCGATCCCATCACCGCCAGGCCCATCGCGCCACCCACCGAGCGGTAGAACTGGGTCGCCGACGTGGCCGCGCCCAGCAAACTGTGGGGCACCGCGTTCTGCACGGCGATGGTGAAACAGGGGAACGTGATCCCGAGTCCGAATCCCAAAACGACGATGTACGCCACCGCAACCCCGAAGCCGGTGCTCGGCGACATCGTCGAGACCAGGAACGTACCTGCGCACATCGCCGCGATGCCGATCAGCCCCTGCAGCCTGTAGTGCCCGCCCAGCCGGGAGAGCGTCTGCCCCGATATCGCGGCGCCCACCACGATGCCCAGCATCATCGGCGTCAGGAAGCTGCCGCTGCTGGTGGCAGAGGTGCCAAGGACACCCTGGAAGAAGAGCGGTATGAACACGATCGTGCCGAACATCCCGAATCCCGTGCAGGCGATGGCGAACATCGACAGGCTGACCACCCGGTCCCGATAGATGGTCAGCGGCATGATCGGGTCGGCGGCGCGCATCTGCACCAGAACGAGAATAGCCGCCGACGCTGCGGCCAGCGCCAGCAGTCCTACTATCTGGACCGACAGCCACTCGTACTGGACATCCGCCCACGACAGCGCCAGGAGCAGCGAAACGATGGCAACGATCAGCGCGACCATCCCCGCCACGTCGACCTGTCTCGACACGGCGGCGGGCTTCACGTTGGGGAAGAACTTGATCAGCAGGAACAGGATCGGGAGTCCCAGCGGCATGTTGATGTAGAAGATCCAGCTCCACGAAAGCGTGTCCGTGATGAAGCCCCCCAGCGTCGGCCCAATGACCGACGACATCCCGAAGACGCCCGCGACGAAGCCCTGGTACTTGCCCCGATCCGCGGGAGGGAAGAGGTCGCCCACGGCCACGAACGCCAGGGACATCAGCGCGCCTCCTCCGATGCCCTGGATGGCCCTGAACGCGATGAGCTGGTTCATCGTCTGGCTCAGCCCGGCCAGGGCCGAGCCGATCAGGAAGACCACCACGGCGGCCACGTAGAAGGTCTTCCGGCCATACAGGTCCGAGAGTCTCCCCACGATTGGGACCACCGTGGTCGACGCCACGATGTAGGCCGACGTGATCCACGTGAAGCGGTCGAACCCGCCCAGGTCGGCTACGATTCGAGGGAGTGCGGTGCCGACAATCGTCTGGTCGAGCGATGCCAGGAAGATGCCCAGCATCACCCCGACCATGGTCAGGACCGTCTGGCGGCGTGAGAGCCTCGGCGGTCCCCCGCTCGGGGCATCTCCTCTCATGGGCGCTGGAGGCGTCCCGGCGCCCTCGCGCGCCACTACCTGCTACCCGGCACGAATGGCCTCGAGCACCTCGTCGGCGTGGTTGTCAGGCGTGACCTGCGGCCAGACGTTCTGCACGCGGCCCTCCTCGTCGATAAGGAAGGTCATGCGCAGGATGCCGATCATCCTCTGTCCGCGGACCTCCTTCTCACCCCAGGCACCGTACGTCTTGATGACCGAGTTGTCCTCGTCGGACAGCAGCTCGAAATTCAGGTTGTACTTGCCGATGAACTCGTGGTGCGAGTCCATCCCGTCCGCGCTCATCCCGAGGACCACAGCCCCGGCCGCTTCTAGGCTGCCGAGCCCGTCACGGAACCCGCACGCCTCCACGGTACACCCCGGCGTGTCGTCCTTGGGGTAGGTGTATAGCACCACCTTCTTGCCCCTCAGGCCGGACAGCGTCACGTCCGAGCCGGACGAGGAGGGTAGGGTGAAATCTGGGGCCTGGTCGCCAACTTGTACCGTCATAGCTTGAATACTCCTTCGTGGTTCTTGATCTGGATGGAATCTGGCCGGATCCCAATGACAGGGCCGGAACGGCTCAGGACCGGCCCTGTCGCTCGTGCCATGCCCGCTGCTCGGGCACCATCTGGTCGTCTATATACAGCCGGTGGCCGCCCTGGATCTCCTCGATCTCTTCCAGCTCCTGCGTCGACAGGTGCCAGCTCCCCGCCTCCGCCAGCACCGCCAGGTCCTCGGGCTTCCTCGCGCCCACGATGCTCGTATACACGGCGGAGTGCGCGACGGGCCACGCGATCGCGAGCTGCACGATGTCCCGCCCGCGGTCCTTCGCCCATGCCTGGAGCCGCTGCGTGACCTCGTACGTCCGCTGGAACGACTCGCCCTTGAACGCGGGCCAGCCCGAGCGCTCGTCCTCGAGCGGGAAGGTGTCGCCCGGCTTGTAGCGCCCGCCCAGCAGCCCCTTCGCCAGCACCGAGTGCGCCATCACGCCGATGCCGTTGCGCTGGTATGCGGGCAGCAGGTCGTCCTCGACCTCCCTGAACAGCATGTTGTACCTCGGCTGGCCGCTGTGTATCCGCCCGAAGCCGGCCGCCTCGTCGATCTGCTCCGCCGAGAAGTTCGAGATGCCGATGTACCTGATCTTGCCTTCGTCCCGCAGCTTGAGCAGGTCGGCCATCGTGTCCTCGATGGGCCGCTCCGTCGCCCTGTGCAGCTGGTACAGGTCCACGTGGTCCGTGCCCATGAGCCGCAGGCTGTTGTTCAGCGCCTCGTGGATGTGCTCCGTAGAGTGGTCGTCGCCCGAGACCTTCGTAGCTATGAACAGCTCGTCGCGCCGCCCCTTGATCGACTTACCGATGATGGCCTCGGCGTTCATGTACCCCTCGGCCGTGTCGATGAACGTCAGCCCCGCGTCCATCGCCGCCTGCATCGTCGAGATCGCCCCCGACTCCTCGTAGCCGCCGTACGCTCCCCCAAGGGGCCAGGTGCCGAAGCACACCACCGGCACCTCCGGCCCATCGGTGCCCATTCGCTTGAGTCTCATGCCTTCTCCTGAGCCCGGACCATCCACCGGGATGATTGTCGCTAGTCTAGGAGCGCCGTCGCTTGCGTGTCAATGCTACGGCTCACCCGGCCCCCACATGGCCGCGCGGCTCCGGGTGGTATAAACTCACACCGCCCAAGCCCGCACGAGAGCACAGGACGCACAGCCCTTGCCACCACCCACCGCTCACCTCGCGCGGACTGTCACGGCCCTCCGCGATCCCAACTTCCGCCTCCTCTGGCTGTGCAGCGTCCTCTCCCTCGCGTCCCGGTCCATGGAGGCGACACTCCTGACATGGCTAGTCCTGGAGATGACCGACTCGGAGCTCAACGTCGCCCTCGTCGGCGTCTTCGGTTGGACGCCGCTGCTCACCCTCGGCGTAATCGGTGGAGCGCTGGCCGACACGACGAACCGCAAGAGGCTCTTCGGGGCGACCCTGGCCGTCAACCTGGCCACGGTCGTGACCCTGGCAGTGGTCCTTGTCCTGGACCGTGTGCAGGTCTGGCACGCCTACGCGGCGGTCCTGGTCACGGGGTCGTGCTACGCCCTGGGAATGGCCTCACGCCGCTCGCTCATCCACGACATAGTGGGACGCGACAGGGTGACCAACGCAGTGGCGCTCGATACCCTCGGCGGGAACACCAGCGCCATACTGGGTCCGGCCCTGGCGGGATTCCTGGTTGGAAACACCCTGGCGCGGCTGATAGGAGACAACGGCGTGGCGGCCGGCTACATGGTGCTTGCTGCCGCGCTGAGCGCCTCACTCCTGCTCCTGTGGAGGCTCGAGTCTCCCCAGCACACCCGGCGCAGCTTCGGCGACCTGCAGGTGGGCAGGACCCTGGTCACCGGGCTGAAGTACGTAGCAGGGCGCCACACCCTGCTGGCGACGGTGGCGATTGCCTTCGTGATCAACATTACCGTCACCCCCTATGTGAACATGACCCCCGTCATGGCGCGCGACATCCTGAAAGTCCCGCCCGAGCTGATGGGACTACTGCTGAGCGGACACGGGGTGGGAGCGCTAGTGGGGGCGCTGCTCGTGGCCTCGGCGGCAGGCATCCGTCGCCACGGTCGGATCTACATCGCCGGCTCGATGCTGCTCCTGCTCGCCGTGCTCGTATTCTCCGTCTCGAGGTCCTACGCCCTCTCGCTGGCCGTAGTCGTCATCGCCGGGCTCGGTAACGCGGGGTTCAACACCATGCAGATGTCCCTGACCATGCTGCTCCCCAGGGACGAGATGCGCGGCGCGGCCCTGGGAGCTATGAGCCTCGGCATCGGGGGCGGGCCGATAGGCATGCTGATCACCGGCTTCGTAGCGAACGCCCTTGGCGCGCCCAACGCCCTGTCGATCAACGCCGTAGCGGGCATCGGCGCCCTCTCCCTCATCGCCCTCATCGTCCCATCACTGCGCCGGGAAACCGCTCCGGACGAGGGACTTCAGGCTGTGGCTTGAAGGATCAATTCACGCGGATTGGTAGATCGCCGGCCGATAGCGAGGAGGTGGAATCGGTTTGCCCTGTTCTCTTGCGACTTCGATCCAGACCGCCATTGCCTTGCGGACCTCGGCCAGTGCCTCCTCGGGGCTCTCGCCAAACGCAGAGCAATACTGGATGTCCGGAATGTCCGCTACATAGCACTCGTCTTCTTCGCTATACAAGACGTTGATGTGGTAGTCCTTCATTCTAGTCCTCCAACTGGCGCAGCCTATCGCCGGGTCACGCGCCCCCGCAGGGCCAGGAAGGCCAGCGTGAGGCTCACCACGCCGACCCCCGCGATGGAGATGAGCCCCTTGACGATCTCCTCCACGTCCCACCCAACGCTGACTATGGTGCGCAGCGAGCTGAGAAGGTACGTGACGGGGTTGTACGTCGCCATCGTCGACATCCAGCCCGTCATGGCCTCCAGCGGAATGAAGATGGGCGTGAGGAACACGAACGGGAAGAAGATGATGAAGCTCGTGTTCACCGCCGCGGGATTCCCTGTCTTGAGGGCGATGGCGTAGGGAAACCCCGCGTAGACGAGGCTCCAAAGGGCCGCGATTCCCACGAAGGCAAACACTCCCAGCACGCCCGTCTCGAACCGCACGCCCACTGCGAACCCCATTATGAGCACCGGGACCGCCATCACAACGACCAGCGTCACGTCCGCCACCATCAGACCCAGCAGCAGCGCCAGCCGGCGCACCGGCGTCATCGCCAGCCGGTCGAAGTAGCCGCTCTGGATATCAAGCACCAGCGTCACCGCCCTGGATATGCCCGTCACGGCGAAGAGCAGGGCGACGGGCAGCTGGAAAGCCTTGAAGTCGACGATGCCGTTCTGCTCCACGATGTCCTGGAGGGCTCCGATGTTCACGGCGAAGAAGAAGACGGGGATGATGAGCGCCGGTATGACCATCTCGGGATCGCGCACGACCGAGCGAAGGGCCCTCTTGGACACCGAGGTCATGTCGCGGAAGAACCCTCCCCGTCGTGCCTGCACCTGGAGCCGCTCTGTCGCCGTCATGCCGCCTCTCCTTCATCTAAGTCTGCGTCCACCTCGAGCCGTGCCCCCGTGTAGTGTAGGAACACGTCGTCCAGCGTCGCTGTGCGCAGGGTGATCTCCTGCACGGTCGCGCCCGACTGGTCCAGGGCTATGGCCACGGGCCCGATCACCTTGGCGCCCTCGTCCACGCTCACTGTGAGCTCATCTCCGTGGATCTCGACGCTCTCGACCCCTCGCACCCGCTCGCAGGCCTTCGCCGCGCGGCTCGTCTCGCCC
Organism: Dehalococcoidia bacterium; assembly: GCA_965116315.1. Lineage (GTDB taxonomy): Bacteria > Chloroflexota > Dehalococcoidia > Lucifugimonadales > CAJWER01. The sequence goes on along the minus strand of OZ220672.1, from coordinate 781,477 downwards.
TCGACCCTGGCGACGATCACGTCGGAGCCGATCGAATGCTTCAGGTCGGCGGGCGCGCCCTCGGCCACTATCCTGCCCTGGTCGATTATGCCGACGCGCTGGGCGAGATGGTCGGCCTCCTCCAGGTACTGGGTCGTCAGGAAAATGGTCACCCCCCTCTCGCGGTTGACACGCCGGACCTCCTCCCACACCTTCACCCGGCTGATGGGGTCCAGCCCTGTCGTGGGCTCGTCCAGGAAGAGGATCTCCGGGTCGTGGATCAGCGCCGCGGCCAAGTCGAGCCTCCTCTTCATGCCGCCCGAATAGGTGCCGATGAGCCGGTCCATCGCGTCACCGATGTCGACCAGGCCGGTCAGCTCCTCTATGCGCTGCCTGACGACACTGCCCCTCAGCCCGTAGAGGCGGCCCTGGAGATCGAGCAGCTCCCGGCCCGTCTGCTTGTCGTCTAGCGCGGCCTCCTGCAGCGCCGCACCGATCTTCAGTCGCACGTCCGTGGGCTCCCTGACGATGTCGTGCCCGGCAACCTGCGCGCTGCCGCTTGTGGGGAGCAGCAGCGTCGTCAGCATCCTCACGACGGTCGTCTTGCCCGCGCCGTTCGGACCCAGGAACCCGTATATCTCGCCGTTGGGGACGGCCAAGTCCACCGAATCTACAGCCCGCACTCCGCCGAAGTTGCGCGACAGGCCACTGGCTCTCACTGCGTACTCTCTCAATTCGAGTCTCCTATCGGATGCTCCGCTAGTTCGATTGTAGCCATGGGCCGGGTCGGGACTCCAGGAATCCCTCCCCCGTGAGGTGTAAAGCAGTCGCAACGCCCATGCCAAACAGGCGTTCTATAATAGTCAGAAAAGAGGGCCGTGTCAATAGTGGACTTCGGGACCGTGGCCAGGGGTGGGCTTGCGCCCCGTTGTAGTCCGGCAGCGCAGCCTTGGGGCTACCCCGAAGCTGCGTCGGCCGGGAGACTCATCGTGAACTCCGCGTACTCGCCGTGTACGGTCTTGGCCGACAGGTCCCCGCCTGCCCGGCGGACCACGTCTGCGGCAATTGGCAGGCCAAGGCCCGCTCCCAGCGCGCCCTCGCGCGTCGAGAAGAATGGGTTGAATACCTTGTCGAACACGTCGTCGGCAATTCCCGTGCCGTTGTCCCGTACCCGTACCTCGACAACGTCGCCCTCCAGCCGGGTGGACGCCGTCAGCACGGGTTCGTAGCCATCGCCCTGCTCGTTCTGCTTCAGACGCATGGCATAGCACGCGTTCGCCACAAGGTTGATGATGGCCTGCGCGAAGTCCGGCTCCACCAGCGGCACCGGTTTCAGCGATGAGTCGAGGTCGAAGGTGGGCTTCACCTTGAAGTCGTCCCACTCCGCCTGGAAGGTGTTGCAGCCCGTCTGGACGGCAGTCTGCAGGGCCGAGTTCAGGTCAGCAGGCTCCGGGTCCCCGCCCACGACCCCAAGCCCCTGCATGCGCTCCACGATAGCCAGGGCGCGCGCCCCATTCGTGTTCACCCTGTCCAGGCTCTCGGTGAGCTCCTCGCCGATCATGTCGAGAGTGGACGCATCGTCGTCCGACATCCCGCTGCGGTAGGCGGCCAGGGTCTCCGCCATCTCGTTGTACAGCTCCATGGAGCCCTCTGAGAAGTTCTTCACGAAGTTCAGGGGATTGCTGATCTCGTGCGCAACCCCGGACACCAGCTCGCCCAGCGCGGCCAGCTTCTCCTGTGCGACTAGGCGGTCCTGCATCCGCTGCAGCTCCTCGTTCGCCTCGCGCAACTCCCCATACAGGCGCTCCACCAGGTTCAACCGCTGGACCTCCAGCGCCTGCTGCCGGAATACCTCCAGCGCTTCAGCCAGCTGCCCGATCTCGTCCTGGCCGACCTCCGGCACCGGCGTCTCCAGGTCGCCCGTGGCCATCGTCCTCATGCGTTCGGACATCCGGGAGAGCCGGCGCACGACTCCGTTGCCCACCCATAGCCAGGCCGCCAGCATGGCCGCCACTACGCTCGCCACGCTGACTACCGCCAGCAGTATCCGTCCCTCGTCGAAGCTCGCGACGGACGAGTCCAGGGCGCTGGAGGCCTCGAGCTTCGACGCCGACAGTAGCGCCGACGTTGACTCCTCCAGGACCTGGTTCGAGTCGTCGAGGGCTGTGGACAGCTCGCCTATCCTGGCCTGTAATGCCAGCTGTTGGCCGCGAGCCCAGAACACCCCCTGGCCGCCGCTCATCGCCCCTAGCGCCGGGTCGACTCCGTCGGACGTCGCCGCCGCGAACTCATTCCACAGGCTCTCGAGAGCTTCCTCATCGGCGGCCTGGGATGCCCTCACAAGCGCCGACAGGGGCCTCTCCGACAGGCCGCTGTCATCCAGGAGTATGTCCAGCCTGGACCACAGCCGCTCAGCCGCCGCGTCGGTATCCGCCAGGGCAGCTCGTTGCACCCCTATCTCATCGATCACCTGCGCCAAGTCGTAGGCGGCGTCGTAAACGGCATTGGCATGCGACTCCAGCGCCGTTGCGCCACTCACCGTAGTCAGGGCGCCTTCCAGGCGCTCCAGCGTCTCGGTGACGCTATCCCCCTGCGTCTCCGCCGAGCCGGAATCGGACTCGCCCAGCAGTCCCAGGCCAATGGCTCGAAGCCGCTCGGCCTCGCTGGCGGCAGCCCAGGACGCCTCCAGCACCGGCACGGACTCCGACCGCACCCGGAAGTTCAGGTCGCCGCTCTGCTCGAAGTAGTAGACGCCCACGGCGCTGGACGCCAGGGTCAGCAGCACTGCGAATCCCAGGGCTAGGTACAGGCGGGCACCGATGCTTCGCCACGTGTCTACGAGAAAACGCATGTCAGAGACAACCCCCGGGAACCTAGGATGTGTCGAGCCCTTGGTGGGTGCGCCCACATTCTCTCAGGTCGGCGGCGCGAATGGCAGGGCGATTCAACCGAAAAGTGACCGCTTCTGGTGCCGCTGCGCTCCCATCTGGATTCCGGCTACGCCGGACTGACGGCTCCAGGACGCCCCCGAAAAGGCGCTAGGAGTCCTCTGAGCAAGCGAAACCGATACCCCCAATCCGCTCGCCCTGAGCTTGTCGAAGGGTGCAATCGAGCGGATTGCCGGCACGCCTATGGACTTGTTCAGACCTTCCCTAGGCCTCGAGTACCTGGAAGTGGGCCTCGGTGGGCCGGCGGGTCCGGCCATTGATTGGGAGGATGTCCTGGGGACATGCGGAGAAGGCTACGGCCGCGTCCATCTCCGCCCTGAAGAGGACGTGATCGCCGGGTTCGGTGAGGGGCGCTTCCAGGGTAAGCCGTCCGTCCTCGGTCCAGGGGATGTTCATGAACAGGTTCAGCGAGCTTGGTTCATGGGGCACGGTGAGCCCTAGCTCCGCCATGCCCGCGGCCAGGTTGTCCGAGCAATTGTCGTGGTACTCCTCAACGCCTAGCAGCTCGTACCGCCTCGCGTCGCAGGCAGCCAGCACCGTATCGTGCACCCCCGGCGAAGTGTCCTCTTCCAGTGTCAGTATGGCCCTCCGGCGGTTGGTGATGAACGTGTCGCCCACGCCGGGCCGCAGCTTCAGGAAGTGCACGCGGCTGTGCTCCATCGACATGTACTCTGACGGGTCGGACGCGTTGAAGGCCCACATGTCCACGACCTGCTCGCCGTGGGTGTTGATTACGCACACGAGCTGCCCCCGCTGGACCCGAGCAGCCCTGCCGCTACGCGCCGGTATGGTGGTCATCGACGCCCATCCTACAACGGTAGCTTGACCGCCCTGTTCTCGGCTGCCGACTGTAGGGCTGCCAGCGTTACTTCCAGGGTGGTCCGGGCCTCCTGCGCCGAGCACATCGGCTGCGTGTCGCCCAGCACGGACTCGACGAAGTGGTCCACGGTGGCGTACAGCTTGTCCGGCCCGTACTTGATCGCCGAGGCCCCTGACTTGCCGTACGAGACCCATCGGGGGCGGTTCGCGTCCACGTACAGCATCCCGTGCGTGCCCATCACCCTGATCGTCATGTCGCCGCCGTACCCGTTGATGTGCGGCACAGGCGTCCGGCCTATCGAAGTCGTGGCGATGATGCCGCGCTCCAGGTTCATCGTGATGAAGCCCAGGTCCTCGACGTTGTTCTCCTTGGCGTTGTCGAAGAAGTAGGACCCCGTGATGCAGTAGACGCTCTGGGGCGCACTGGGCACCAGGTAGAGCAGGGCGTCGATCGGGTACATCGCGTGATTCATGAACTCGCCGATGGCCGCCGCCTGGCTGCCCGCGCACACCACCCAGTCGCTGTGGATCGCCCACGGCAGGCCCACCTCACCCGACCGCAGCGCCTCCCGAGCCTCCAGGATCGACGGCGCGAAGCGGTAGTTGTGGCCCGCCATCAGCTTCACCCCGTGCCTCTCGACGCTCGCGACGATCTTGTCCGCCTCGGCCAGAGTGTCCGTTATCGGCTTGTCGATGAAGATATGCTTGCCGGCCGAGGCGATCCTCTCGACTAGGTCCGCCCGCCGCTCGAATGGGCTGGTCATGGTCACCGCGTCGACGTCGGCCCGGTCGAGCACCGCGTCGAGCTCTTCTACGAAGGGCACGCCGAATTCGTCGGCGCCGTCGCGGTTCCCCTGCTGAGTCTCCTCTGGCGTCGTGCGGGCCGTGGCCGGCGGCGGGTCGTCCTCAGTCACCGCCACGATCTGCGCCCGCGGGTTGGCGTGGAAAGCCTCCGCAAAGCTGCGGTTCATGCCGTTCAGGCTCAAGACTGCTACGTTCACTGTGTCTCCTGGCATATCCTGGCTCCTTGTTGTCCTGTCCCCTCAGCGACCGGGTGAGCGTATCTTCTACGCTCCTTCGTGTTCAAACGGACAGAAACTGCCCGACCGGCAGCGAGACATCTCCAAGTGCTGTTGGTGACAGCTCTCCATCCAACCCGACCGATGCCGTCTTGGCATATGAATCGCCTTCAGGCTCCGAATACGTCTCCACGGTCTGGGCTGTCAGGTCGACGATCCACACCTCGCGTATTCCTGAGCGTGCGTAGAGTGGCAGCTTCACGCCCCGGTCGGATTCAACCGTCGTGTCCGACACCTCGACGAGGAGCAACACGTCCTCCGGTCGCGGGTGCTCCCGGGAGTAGTAGTCGTCGCGCGGTTCCAACAGCATGAGGTCCGGCTGAGGCTCCGTACCGCTATCGAGCCGCACAGGATTCTGGGTCCAGACCATTGCGCCACTACCTACGAGGGCGTTGCACAGCTGAGTCAACCTCGCTACACAGGATGCGTGCCTGCTGCCAATAGGCGCCATAGTCACTATTTCTCCGTCCAGCAATTCGACGCGATCGTCTTCCGACAGGATGCCGGCCTCGGCCAGGGCGTAGTACTCGTTCACGTCGAACAGGCGCCGCTTGCCGTTCGTGTACTTCTCGAATATCTCTCCATCCAGGAGCTCGACCCGGTCGTCCTCGGTCAGGATGCCGGCCTTGGCCATGGCGTAGTACTCGTCCACGTTGAACCGGCGGGGTTGCGTCTGAGTTGTCATCGTCGTCCTCCCCGGCGCTCAGGCCCGATTTCGGACACGCTTTCGAACATACTAGCAGTCACGTCGGTCCCCCTACAGCTCGACAACCTCGCCCGTCCTGATCGACTCCTCCGCGGCCAGGCACATCGCAAGCGCCGTGCGTCCCTCCGCGCCGGTGACGGGTGGGGGAGCGCCCCCGGCGACGCAGTCGACGAACTCGCCGATCATCCGCGTGAAGCCGTGCTGGTAGTCGGGCCCCGTGAAGTTGAGGCCGTCGTCGCCGTGTACCCAGTAGCTCTCGTCCTCGGTGCCGGAGCTCAGCTCCCCCTCGGTGCCCATCAGGATGATCGACTTGAACTGGTTCGAGCGCGGCATGTTCGCGCGGCTCAGCTCCGCCACGGCCATGGCGCCGTTGTCGTACTTGATGGTGAACATGAAGTAGTCGTCCATCTCCAGGTGGCGTGAAGTCTGGTTCAGGGCCTGCCCGTAGATCGAGATTGGGGTTGCCCCCATCCACCAGTTGCAAAGGTCGGCGATGTGGCACCCGTTGGTGACCACGTTCCCGCCCGTGTCGCCCGGGCTGATCCGGTTGCCCGTCCAGTCCTGGTTCCAGAACCCGCCGCCCGAGACGTACTTCAGGTAGACGGGAGCGCCGATCTCCCCGGAGTCGATGGCGCCCTTGGCAGCCACGCTGTAGTCGTAGAAACGGTGCGTGTGGCCCACCATCAGCGTCACGCCGTTCGCCTCCGCCGCCGCGATCATCCGGTCCGCGTCCTCCAGCGTCGTGGCTATCGGCTTCTCCACCAGGATGTGCTTCCCGTGCTCGGCGACCGCGACTGCGATGTCGCCGTGGGTCCGCTCCGTAGTGCAGATGTCCACCGCGTCCACGTCGTCACGGGCGAGCACCTCCATCATGTCGGTCGTGCTCTGCTCCGCGCCCACCTCGGCGGCCGCCTCGGACGCCCGGTCTGCCATCAGGTCGGCGACGGCCACGACATTCGCCCCTGCTTGAGGAATCCACCCGGCCCTGTGCCGCCTTGCGACCCCGCCTGCTCCAATCATCGCGACGTTGATCATTCTCAGCCTCCGTGAACTCTCATCATCTCATGCGGCGAAGCCGCTCTTCGACCAGCCCCTGCGCCTCCAGGAACGGCCGCTTCAGGTAGGCGATGTGGTCCTCCTCGCCGTGGTGGTGGGTGACAGTCCCGTGGCGGTGCTGCAGCGAGCCCGCCTCGATGTACCTCATGCTGCCGTCCAGCACCGCGAGCATATGCCGGGCCGTCGCCTCGTCGAACATCCACCAGTCGCCCCCGCACGCAACGTACACCGGCGAGGTGTGCGCGTAGATGCCCCGCCGCCAGGCGTCGTAGTGGGTACCGGGTATGGGCCGCGAGTGGTCCTCCAGCGACCAAGACGGCGGGAAGCCGCTGTTGTAGTTTCCTGCCGTGTAGTAGCTCGGCCCCCCGCATCGCGCCGCAATCCACGTGTGCCCCGTGACCGCAACCCGCTCCCGGATCGTGAGCCTTCTGGCCCCGTCCCTGGACTCGCTCGACGCCACGACCTTGCCCGCCACTACGATGTCCAGCCTGTGCAGGGGGAAAATACTCTCGGCCGAAGCCTCCACCTCAACCGTGCCGGGCCCGGACAGCTCGACCGTGTCGCCGATCTCCCGGCCGTCCACCGACAGCCGGATCATCGGCCCGCTCGACAGGAACGTCGCCCCGCTGGCCACGGCCCTGCACCAGTTGTCGTAGTTGAAGTCCTGTCCGTCGGGCAGCCGGGCGTATGTGCGCGAGAGCCCGACAGTCACGTCGGCCGACATCTTGTCGGTCCCGCCCACGATCGGCATCCTGTACCCGCAGTTCAATGCACGGTAGTACCCGTCGTGGGCGTTTTCGTGCATGCGAATCATCTCCATGCCCTGCACGCGCCCGGTCGCCGTCAGCGCGACCAGCTCCCCGCCGAAGTTGCCGATGTGGGGCGCGATCACGGTCCCGCCCTGCTCATGGCACGCGTCCGCCCACTGGCTCAGGGTCATCTCCATCGTGCCCGCCAGCTCAGCCTCGCCCGGGCCGTCGGTGCACCACGGCATGACCGGCTCCTTCAGCCCCCAAAGGATGAGGTGGCCCATCACGTGCTGCCGGTTCTCCTGCGAGACGTACACGATGGTGTCGCCCGACCGCGCCACGTTGGGCTCCCCGATGAAGTCCTCCGTGCTGGTGAACAGGCTTCCCCACTGGGACTGGAGCAGGTTGACGACGTTCAGGTCCTCCCCTGCAGCCTCGGTCACAGCGCCCTGCGACGAGAGGAAATGGACGTGCGAGTCGCCGCTGTACCACCCCTCAGCGTTCATGTTCGACCACCGCTTGATGCGCAGGGTGAGCTCGCGCTGGCCCGGCTCGATCCGCACTTTGGTCCTGAGCGGGTCGTACTCGAACCCCCGCGCAACGTCTACGATCACGTCGCCGCGCGGCAGCCAGCCCTGGCACGTACCGTCGATGTACGCGTAGGTAATCTGCCCGAGCCGGACGTCGCCGCCGATGTCGAAGTTGTCCGTCGGCAGGTTCGAATTGAGCCTGTTGTGGTGGCCGTAGGGCTGGTACGGCACCCCCTCTGGCGTGCGGAAGTGGACCCTGCACGGCACAGGCCTGCCCGTGTCGTCGTCGAGCACCGTCACCCGCACCCAGTTCCTGCCCGGGTCGATCACCTCGATCTTTGCCTTTGGCGTCTCCGCGGAGCCCTCCCGGTCCACGTCCCCCCAGCGCACGCTGCCCAGGTCGTCGCCGTCCTGCTCCAGGCTCAGGCTCGCGGACGGGGTCGCCGACACCTCCACGTATGCGGGGCTCGACGATTGGTTCTGGGGCTCTCCCCAACCTCGGTACGAGTGGCCCAGGAACTCGTCTGAGGACATCGTCGGAAGGGGGTGTGGGTACGTCACGTCGCCCCGGTCGACGTCGACTTCCAGCGAGAAGGGCCTGCCCGCCGCCCCCTCGTCCTTGAGCGTGATCCGGGCCGGGCGCATCCCCTCGCGGGGGAACGGGTGCTCGTCCACGTGCCCGAGCGTGACCGCCGCAATGATGAAGCGCGGGCCTCGCGGAACGATCTCCAGCGACTCGACCTCCAAGTCCGGCTCGGGGTTCCGCCACACCCACAGGTGATAGCGCTTAGAAAACGTCGCGAGGGCCTCCATCGGGCGCCGACCCGAGTTCGCCCACGTCCCTTCGTACCTGGGCATCAGGGTCGGGTTCGCGTCGATGTGGGCGTCGTAGGGGAAGCGCCCGCCCGCCCCGCCGATCTGGAACCCTGCCCGGATCGGTGCTCGCTCCTCGCTCCCATCCGCCCGGCGGAGCACGTAGTCGGCGACCTCCACCCCCAGCGAGCCCTCCGGCTCACCCACCACGAGGTGGGCGGCGACGACGTTTCGCACCGCCTTGCCGATGGGCACGGAGACGCTGCTGTCCGAGCCCTCCAACGAGATGAAGCAGGCGCCGTCCGCCTGTCCTTCCGGCGCTCCGACCAGGAATGGCAGCCCCCGCATCGTGACCTGCCCAAACTCCACGTCGCCGCCCTCCAGCAGGTCGGGCCCGCCGTTGCAAAGTGCAGAAAGGTCGAGCGGCTCGTAGTCCACGGTCACACGCCCGTCGACCTGATCTCTACCTGGTCGAGCCCCTCGCCAAGCGGCAGCGGCACCATCGTGCCCGTCCTGTGCGAGATGTGCATCGCAGTGATGACCTCCAGCGCCTTCAGCCCGTCGCGCCCGGTGCCGACGCTCTCCCGGTCCTCGATGAAGCACCGCACGCTCTCCAGCGCCGCGCCGTAGAAGTAGTCGTCCAGCTCCAGCGACGTAGGCATGTCCGGGATGTCCTGCCACTGGTACGTCGCCCCGTAGCTCACTCCCGGCGAGTCCACCAGCGGGGCCCACTGCCATATCCCCCGCTGCTTGCAGAAGTGGATCCTGCCCTCCGTCCCGGCTATCGTCGTCCACGATTCGGACTCGGGCCTCGTCGCGATGCAGTTCACCCACACAACCACGCCGCCCTCGCACACGACCATCCCGCCCCCGCCCGGATCGGCCACCGGCTCGTCGCTCAGGAAACCGCTGACCAGCTTCGGCGCCGCGTCCGTCCAGTAGAAGGCGTAGTCGACGCTATGCGTGCCGTTGTGCAGGAGGGGCCTCGCGCCCGAAGTCTCGACGGTCCGCACCTCGCCTATCGCCCCGTCGTCGATCATCTTCCGCATCTTCTGGAAGTGCGGCAGGAAGCGCCTCGTGTGCTCGGTGATCAGCCGTGACCCCGCCGCGTCGCACGCGTCCACCATCTTCCGCGCCCACTCCACGCTGATGGCGATCGGCTTCTCCACCATGATCACCTTGATCCCGGCCTCCGCCGCCTCGATGACCGGCTGGTGGTGGTACAGGTTGTGCGTCGTCACGCTCACCACGTCGAGCCCGGCCTTCTCGTACATCTCCACCGCCGTGTTGTACCGGTGCTCCGGCGCGATCTCCCACTCGTCCCCGAACTGGTGCAGCCGCTCCTCGTTGATGTCTGCAATCGCCACCAGCTCGCACTCGTCGATGCGGGTATACCCGCCCGCATGGGAGTTGTACCTCTTGCCAAGCCCTCCAACGCCGCCCGCTCCCACGATCCCTACACGAACTTTCGATGCCACGCGACCCTCCTTAGCTGGGCTGCCCCGCTGTAGCGCCAGGGGGCGGCTTCGTCATCATGTCTGACGGCCCGCACTATATCACGCCAACCGTGTTGGTACATCGGATATACTGGGCAGGTGAAACACAGTCGCGTGGGGTGACGCATGATCACCGGGACAAAGCCAGTCACTGCTGAGGACCTGTTCCTGATGATGCATGACGACGCCGGCAAGCGGTATGAGCTTGTGAGAGGAGAATTGCAAGAGATGCCGCCTGCCGGAGGCTATCACGGGAACGTAGCCTTTACTATCGCTTCTATCATCGGGTCACACATTCGCGGCAAGGACTTGGGCGAAGGGTTCACGGCCGAGACAGGGTTCGTCACAGGACGCGCGCCTGACTCGGTAAGGGCCCCGGACGTGGCGTTTGTCTCGAAAGAGCGACTCGCCGGCGGGCGAGCCCCGGATGGGTTCGTTCAGACTGCCCCCGACCTTGCCGTAGAGGTCGTTTCCCCAAGCGACAGCGCCTCGGCCATCCATGAGAAAGTCAGGGAGTACTTCGACGCCGGTACCCGCCTGGTCTGGGTCGTGTACCCTGCCGCCAGGTCAGTAACCGTCCACCGCTCGAGCGGCGATTCCAGGACGCTGGGTGAGGGAGACAATCTCGACGGTGAGCCAGTGTTCTGGGACTTCCGGGTGCCGGTGAGCGATCTGTTCGGGTAGGCTGAACGGCTCGCCTCATATGCCTTCACCATTCCGGCTCGCCGACAGCCTGTATAGCCCCCCGACGGCCACTCCCACCACGAACCCACCGAGGTGGGCGAAGTACGCGACCCCGCCGGTGTTCGCGACCTCCGGCCCCAGCGAGCCCAGCCCGTTGAACAGCTGCAGGAACAGCCAGACTCCCAGAAGCACATAGGCGGGCACCCTGATGCTGGTGATGATGCCCACCATCACCAGCGTGTCGATCCGGCTGGTCGGGTAGAGCACCAGGTACGCCCCCAGGATACCCGCAACGGCCCCGCTCGCGCCGACCATCGGGATGGTGCTCGCGGAATTCGTGACCGCCTGCGCGAACACCGCACCCACTCCAGCGGCCAGGTAGAAGACCGCAAACACGGGTGAGCCCATGCGGCTCTCCATCGAGTTCCCGAACACCCACAGGTACACCATGTTCCCCGCCAGGTGCATGAACCCGCCGTGCATGAACATCGACGTGAACACGGTCCCCCAGGCAGGAATCGGCGTGGCCACGTCGACGCGGTAGGCGGCTAAGCCGCTCCTCACGAGCACCGTCTCGATCTGGGCCCCGCCCAGCAGCTCCGAGGGTATCGCGCCGAACCTGCGGGTGAAGACAAACGTGCCCAGGTCGTCGAGCGAGAGCTGGTAGACGAACACCAGTACGCATGCGGCGATGAACCCGATCGTCACGACCGGAGTCCCGCGCCGAACGATGTCCGGATCGTAGAGCGGGATCACCTACGCTTCACCCTGGAGCCGGGCGTGCGGAGGCTTGACCTCGCCGCCACAGGTCCCGCCCCACTCAGCCGGTCGGTCTCCCCGTCACCCCTGGCCCGCGGACTGAGGGTTGATCGCCGGTATCTCCAGCTCGTGGATGATGTCGACGAACTTCGGCAGGTCGTTGTCGATGATCTCCTGCAGCGCCTCGAACTGCACGTCCAGCCGCCCCGACAGGTCCTCGAACACCTCGTACGCCTGCTTCGTGGGCCTGTAGTCGGCGCTTGACGGGACGAACGCTATCTCCCTGATCTTCGCGTCCAGCTTCGACGGCTTGCTGAGCCGGTCCACGCCTCCCAGCGTATCCCGCTGCACGATTTCGCTCTCCACCGTCTCCAGCTTGCCCTTGATCTCGTCGGCCGCCGCCGACACCGCATCCTTCGCGCTCTCGTCCGTGGCCCTCGTCACCCACGAGTTCACCTGCCCCCGTACGCGCGCGATGCGATTCGCGGCCTCGTACGTCTCCGACACCTTGTCCCGGATGCGAATCAACAGGTCGAACTGCTCCCGCAGGTCCTCGTCCGTCGCGTCCGCCGCCGGGTTGCGCAGTATCTCGAACGACTCCGTCTGCGATGTCCCCCCGACGTCCAGGCGTACCTTGTACGTGCCGGGCGGGGCCACTGGCCCGTCGAACCCGTGCACGTCCACGTCGTCGATCTCCGGCTTCGTCGCGCCCGGGTACCGCGTGTCCCAAATGAACCGGTTCATGCCCGCCTCGGCGCGCACGACGGGCTCACCCTGCTTCACGTTGCCCGTCTTCGTGGTCCCGGAGTCCTCGTCCTCCGGCTTCTTGGAAGAGAACGACCTGATCTCGTTGTCGTCCGCGTCCAGGAACGTCAGCGTCGCCTCCTCCGGCTTCGCACTGAAGTAGTAGTGCACGACGACCCCGCTGGGGGGATTTTCGCCGCAGTCCAGCATCACCCGTATCGCTTCGCCGTCCGGGCCGGCCTTCTCGTAGAACGCGCCCCCGTATCCCAGCCCGAGCATGTAGTTCTTGCCCTCGCCACCGGGCCTCCCGGCTCCCACCGGGTGGGGGTCCCTCAGCGCCGGCCCCGGCTGCAGCAGGATCGCGTCGCTCTCCGCGTCGGCCCGGGTGAGCTGCCGCAGCGCCGGCAGGTCGTCCAGGATCCAGAACGACCGCCCGTTCGTCGCCACCACCAGGTCGTCGCCCTTAACCACCAGGTCCGAGATCGGCGTGATGGGCATGTTCCCCCGCAGCGTCTGCCACGACCCGCCGTCGTCGAACGACACGTACACCAGCGTCTCCGTGCCCGCATACAGCAGGCCCTGCTTGACCGGGTCCTCCCGGATGACCCTCGTGAAGTCGTCCTCCGGGATGCCGTCCGTGATCTTCGTCCACGTCTGCCCGTAGTCGTTGGTCTTGTACAGGAATGGCCGTGTATCGTCCCACTTGTACCGCGTGGCCGACATGTACGCCGTCGCCGGGTCGTGGGGCGAGACCTCGATGATGTCGATGCGCGTCCACTCGGGCAGGGCGCTCGGCGTGACGTCGTCCCACGAGTCGCCGCCGTCCCGCGAGATGTGCACCAGCCCGTCGTCCGAGCCCACCCAGAACACGCCCTTCTCGTGCCGCGACTCGGCGAATGCGAAGATCGTCCCGTAGTGCTCCACCATCGTCGTGTCCAGGGTCAGCGGGCCTCCCGACGCCTCCATCTTCGACTCGTCGCCCCGCGTCAGGTCTGGGCTGATGATCTCCCAGCTCTCGCCCCCGTTGTCCGACCGGAAGATGCGCTCCCCGGTCACGTAGAGCACGTCCGGGTCGTGGGGCGAGAACACGATCGGGTACGTCCACTGGAACCGGTACTTGTGGTCCTTGACCCCCGTGCCCCACTGGTACTCCGGCCACACCGACACGATGCGCGTCTGGCGGATCTTGTGGTCGTACCTGAGGAGCGAGTCGCCGCCGCCCGGCGAGCTGCCGATGGCCCCGGAGAACACGACGTTCGGGTCCTTCGGGTCGACCGCGATGTGACCGCTCTCCGAGCTCCCCACCGCGTAGCAGTCCGACCAGGGAATCGCCCCCGTGTTCGTCCGGCTCGGCACGCTGATCGCGCTGTTGTCCTGCTGCGTCGCGTACACCCGGTAGGGGAACTGGTCGTCCGTCGTCAGGTGGTAGAACTGCGACGTGAGCTGGTTGTAGATCGTCGACCACGTGTCGCCGCCGTTGAACGTCACGCACGCGCCGCCATCGTTGCCCTGGACCATCCTCTTGGGGTTGCGCGGGTCGATCCAAAGCTCGTGGTTGTCGCCGTGGGGCGTGGTAACCCTGGTGAACGACTTGCCCGCGTCGGTCGACTTCCACATGTTCAGGTTCAGCACGTAGCAGGTGTTGGCGTCCTGCGGGTCGGCGTAGACGTGGCAGTAGTACCACGGCCGCTGCATCAGGTTGCCGTCGTCGTTGACGTGCTCCCACGTCTCCCCGCCGTCCTCCGACCGGTACAGGCCCCGCTTCTCCGCCTCGATGATCGCCCACACCCGGCCCGGCCTGGCGGGAGAGGCCGCTATGCCAATCTTCCCCTTCAAACCGTCCGGAAGCCCGGGGTTGCAGGTGATGTCCGTCCAGGTGTCGCCGCCGTCCGTCGACTTGTACAGCCCGCTGTCGGGCCCGCCGCTCGTGAACGTGAACGGCTCACGCAGCACCTCCCATATGGCCGCGTACATGATCCGCGGGTTCGACGCGTCAATCGACAGGTCGATCGCGCCCGCCTTCTCGCTCTTGTACAGCACCTTCTCCCACGTCTCGCCGCCGTCCTTCGACCTGAAGACGCCGCGCTCCTCGTTCGGCCCGAACGCGTGCCCAAGGGCGGCGACGTAGACCAGGTCCGGGTCCGTGGGGTGGATCCTTATCCTCGAGATGTGCCGCGTGTCCGTGAGCCCCACGTGCTTCCACGTCTTGCCCGCGTCCGTCGACCTGTACACGCCGTCGCCGTGCGTCACGTTGCCACGGATGCAGGCCTCGCCCGTCCCCGCGTAGACCACGTTCGGGTCCGAGTCGCTCACGGCGATCGCGCCCACCGCCGCCGTGTTGAAGTAATCGTCGCTGACGGGCTCCCAGTACGTGCCCCCGTCCGTCGTCTTCCACACCCCGCCGCCGACCGCCCCGAAGTAGAACACCATCGGATCGCAGGGGTCCCCCGCCGCGGCCACCACCCGGCCGCCCCTCGGAGGCCCGATGCACCTCCACCTCAGGGATTCCATCAGGCGGGGATCGACACTGCCCGTCATAGTCATCCTGGCACCTCGCAATAGAATTCGTGTGATTTGGCGGCGCCCATCTTCTCACAAGCGCCTGTCGCACGCCACCAATCCCCCATACGCGCCAACCACCCCCGTAGGGGCGGACCCACGTGTCCGCCCGCCGTCCGCCGCCCCGCGCCATGCTGCACGCCCAACAACGGGTACTGGCGGAACTACCTGACCCTCCGCCGCTCGCCGCTCCGCCAGGTTGCCGCACGCCCAACAACGCCGTAGGGGCGGGTTTGAAACCCGCCTTCCCCATGCCCGGCGAAGACAGACGCCACCGCCGGCTCTGCTGGCTCGAGGACATGTTGCCCTTTTCCCAAAGAATTCCGAAACATAACCCAATATCACCTTTCGGAGCAGCTCGACCGGTAGCTAACCTGATGCCCGAGCTTGGCGGCGTCGGCAATGCCGAGGTTGCCATAGCTCAGGCTCAGGGGGGAGCCAGGGCGCGCGTGTCGACTGAATAGTCGGCCGGCGCGCGCGTCCTTAACCTCCTTGTTGTCTCAGGGAGGGTGCAGTGGTTACGGTTCGCATGCCGGCGATAGGGAAGGGGAGTCGGGGCAAGGCGGTGCCCTGGCAGGTCCCCCGCGAAGAGTGGACGGCCTCAATCATGCTTGCCGTCGCGTACGTCATTGCCTTTGTACGACGGCAGATGGCCTTCTACAAGCTGTTGCTCCGCGACCCCAGGACACCCACCAGCTCCAAGATCCTCCTCGGCGCCGCCCTCGGCTACGCCATCTGGCCCCTCGGGCTCATCCCCGACTTCATTCCCGTCGTCGGCTACGTGGATGACATAATCATAGTGCCCACCCTGGTCTGCATAGCCGTGCGCAGGGTGCCCCACCACGTCGTAGAAGTCTGCAGGCAAAAGGCCCTCAGACTCGAGCCCCGCTAGCGGTCCCGATCCCTAGAAGCAGTTCGGGGACGCCTCGAGTGACTCTTCGACGAGGAAGAGAGGCGAAGCGCGTTCGTCCTGAGCTTGTCGAAGGACAGTGCTCCGCAATTCGGCTAAACCCCAGTCCTCCTAGTCCCTCACCCATAAACCCCTGTATCATGTCTCCCACACCATGGGAGACCCGCACATATCCGTTCGAGGCCTGGCGCATGCCTACGGGAGCAATGGGGCTGCGACCGTCGCCCTCGAGTCCGTCGACCTCCAGGTCCAGCGCGGCGAGTTCGTGTCCGTGGTCGGGCCGAGCGGCGGCGGAAAGACCACCCTGCTCAGGTGCATCGGCGGCCTCATCGAGCCCGATGAGGGCCGGATCGAGGTTGCGGGGCGAGCCGCGGACCGCGGGAACGGAGACATCGGTTACGTCTTCCAGGACCCCTCGCTGCTGCCGTGGCGCACGGTCAGCGGCAACGTGGCGCTCCCCCTAGAGATCGGCGGCGGCAGGGCCGACCCTGCGAAGATCGCCGAGACCCTCGACGCCGTGGGCCTGGCCGGTTTCGGCGGTCACTACCCCCACCAGCTCTCGGGAGGCATGGCCCAGCGCACCGCCTTCGCCCGCGCCCTCGCAATGGACCCCGACGTGCTACTCATGGACGAGCCCCTCGGCGCGCTCGACGAGATCACCCGCGCCGACATGAGCCTCTACCTGCTCTCACTCTGGGAGCGCTCCGGGAGCACCGTAGTCATGGTCACACACAGCGTCCCCGAGGCCGTCATGACCTCCGACCGGGTGGTCATAATGTCCAGCCGCCCCGGCCGCATCGTTGGAGCAGTCGACGTACCGCTCCCGCGTCCAAGGGAACGTACGCTGGAAGACGCGCCCGAATTCCTCGCCTGCTCGTCCCAGGTGAGAAGCCTGCTCCTCGCGGGGTCCGCCAATGGTACGCCCGATCACTGAGCGACCGTCCGCCGGGCCGCTCAGCACGGGCGGTGCGGTGCCTGGGACTTCAGGGCCCGCGCTGCGCCCGCTCATGTGGTACGTCCTGCCGCCGGCCGTTGCTCTTGGCCTAGCCGCCGCCGTATGCGAGGCTTGGACGCGCCTGGCGAACGTCCCCACCTACATCTTCCCGGCCCCGAGCGCCGTCGCCGCCAGGCTTGCCGGCGACCCCGGCTACTTCGCCATGCACGGCGCGGTCACGGTCGTCGAGGCCGCTGCCGGGTTCCTGCTCGGCTCCGCCATCGCCGTTGCGTTAGGCGTGGCCATGTCCTACTCCAGGACCGCCGAGCGCACCCTCCTGCCCATAGCCCTGTTGGTAAAGGTCACGCCCGTAGTTGCAGTCGCGCCCCTGTTCGTGATCTGGTTCGGCTTCGGCTCCGGCCCCAAGATCCTCATAGCCGCACTCATCACCTTCTTCCCAGTCATGGTCAACACCCTCATCGGCCTCCGGTCCGTCAGCCCGGGCGCACTCGACTTCCTTCGCTCCCTCGACGCCTCCGACCTCGAAATCCTATGGAAGCTCCGCGCTCCCTCGGCCCTCCCGTACCTGTTCGCCGCATTCCGCATCGCAGTCCCCCTCTCGGTGATCGGCGCGGTGGTGGGGGAGTGGTTCACCGGAGACAGGGGGCTCGGCAGCGTCATCATCGTCGCCCACAACAACATCGACATGCCCACCCTGTTCGCGGCGGTCGTCACGCTCGCGATAATCGGTGTTACCCTTACATCAGTCCTGGCGTACGCCGAGCGCAAGGTGCTCTTCTGGCATGAATCGTTCATCGCGACGTAGAAGACCTCCCGGCCAGCACTCCGAGACGGGGTGGGGCGCAATCAGGCGAATGCCCGCGACCACGCCCATGAGCCGGGCCCTCATGGCCCTCGTGCTGATCGCCCTGCTGGGTGCCGGCATCATGTGCACCAGCGAGCCCGACAGGGTCGTATTCATGGCGGGCTTCCGCGCCCAGGCGAATCTGCCTTTCGTCGCGGCATATGTCGCACAGGAGAAGGGCTACTTCGAGGACCAGGGCCTCGACGTCGAGATTCGCCACGCTTCCAGCGGCGAGCACCTCAAGCTGCTCCTGTCCGGCGACGTGGACATCACCACAGCCGCCGCGTCCTCCGTCCTCAAGCGCCGCTCGGACCCGGGCCTGCCCATCGTGGCTTTCGCGCTGTTCGGCCAGGAGGGCCAGCAGGCATACGCCGCCCTGGGCAGCTCCGGCATCAACACCCCCAAGGACTGGGAGGGCAAGACCTTCGGCTACAAGATTTCAGTCCCGCCCGACTACCTCGCCATACTCGAAGCCAACGGCGTCGACCGCTCCGCCATCAACGAGGTCAAGGTCGGCTTCGATCCCAGGGTCCTCACCGAGGGCAAGGTCGACGTGCTCGCCGTCTTCAACTCCAACGAGCCCGACACCATCAGGCGCCTCGGCTTCTCCGTCAACACCTGGGAGCCGGAGAGCTACGGCGTACCCAACCTGGGCCTCACCTACATCACCAGCACGGACATGGTCGACGACAAGCCCGCCGTCGTCAGGCGCTTCCTGAAGGCCACCATGCGCGCCATGCAGGATATCCGCGACGACCCCGCCGGGGCCGTCGACATCGTCCTCCAGTACGCCCCCGACGAGAGCAGGGACCACCAGCAGTTCATGCTCCGGACCGAGCTCGACGACTCCATCAGCCCCATCACCGACGCCAACGGCGCGGGATGGATGACCGCAGACCAGTGGCAGAAGCTCTACGACATGCTCCTCCAGTTCGAGGCCATCCCCAACGCCTTCGACTACAACACCGCCTTCACCGACCGCTTCCTCCGCGACATCTACCAAAACGGCAACCTCGACTGGCCGTAAGCCACGGGCCTGCCTCTCGGTCAACCCTATGAGCGTTGCCTGTCCAAACCCAGTCGGGATATACTCTCACCTGGAGGTAGAGCCATGTGCGGCGAAAGTCTTGCTCAAGAATTCAACTACTACTTGGAGCACCAAGACGACTTGGTAAAGCAATACGACGGGAAGGTCATCGTCATCAAGGGCGGCAAGGTGTTGGGTGCCTATGACAATGACATTGAGGCCGTTACTGAAACCCAGAAGAACCATGAACTGGGAACATTCCTGGTTCAGGCCGTCAGTCCCGGGCCCGACGCCTATACCCGATCTCATTCGCGCGTTATGAGCTTTTAGTGCCTCAACCCTCCTACGCATTTACAATGACCGCCGACGGGCGGCCGAATGTGTTGCGCAGCGAATGTGAGATTCAGCCTGCGGGCCCCACCCCAGGAGAGTCGCGGCACTTCCAAGCAATCTGGGATACGGGTGCGACTGCTAGCTCGATCACCCAAGAGGTGGTTGAACAGTGCGGCCTGAGGCCAATAGGCAGGGTGAAAGTGATGCACGCTGGTATTGGCAACGAGCCAGATGTGACCGATGTGTATATCGTCAACGTTGGGCTGCCAAATCGGGTGCTGGTGAGGGACGTTAGGGTCAGCCGGGGCGGGTTCACGGGAGCGGATGTCCTGATAGGCATGGACATTATCAACACCGGCGACTTCGCTATCACCCATGCAAATGACCAGACGAAGTTCACGTTTCAGATTCCGCCACAGGCAGATATCGACTTTGTCATAGCACAACCGCTGCCGCCGCCACGGAACCGGCGGGACACGCGCCAGACAACATAGGCGGCGTTAGGCCCTCTCCAGAGTGAGAAGCGCCTTAGCTTGACTCTCCGCTCCTGGATTCTGAATCGCTGCCGAGTGGCTCCCCTGGATGTGGCTCCGCGGGAGAGGACTCTCCTCGCTCATTGACCTCCAAAAGCCCCTGTGCTACGCTTCGATTGTGAAATTCGGCGCAATCCCCGGCGGCTTGATGGGAAGCATCCCAGCGTGAACAACGGCCTTCCCATCGACAGGACCCTCGTCTACCTGGCACTGGCGGCCCTGGTGGTTGCCATCATCCAGGTGACACTCGGCGGAGTCGTCCGGGTCACCGGCTCAGGCCTGGGCTGCCCCGACTGGCCCCTCTGCGACGGCCGGGTCATACCCGTGTTCGAGCGCGCCCCCCTTATCGAATTCAGCCACCGCCTCGTGGCATCCGTCGTCGGCCTCCTCTCCCTGTCCGTCGCCGTGCTGGCGTGGCGCAGGTACAGGGCCGAGCCCTGGGTCCTCGCGCCCAGCCTCGTTGGCATAGCCCTCGTCGTCGTGGCCGCCATTCTCGGCGCGATCGTCGTCTGGACCGAGTTGGTCTGGTGGGTCAGGCTGATCCACCTGGGGCTGGCCCAGGGCGTCGTGGCCTGCATGGCAATAGTCACACTGGTCGCGTGGAGGGCAGGGGTCCCGGACGAATCACCGGCGCCAGGTGGCAGCCCTCTCAGGCCGCTCGTCCTCATGTCCGTCGCCGGCGTGTTCCTCATCATCCTTTCCGGCTCCTACATGGTCGGCTACGGCGCGGGCTCCTCGTGCGGTACCTGGCCCCTCTGCCGCGGCAGCTTCCTGCCCGACGGCACCGCCTACTTGATCCATATGGCCCACCGCTACATCACGGCGGCCGTGGCGCTCGCGATGCTGGGCGCCGCGTTCGTCGCGCTGAGATCGTCCGTGCGTGTGCCGGGACTCGCCCCCGCCGCGTGGCTCATGCTTGCGGCCCTCGCGGGGCAGGTCCTACTCGGCGCATGGACCGTCTGGGCCGGCTTCACGATGGAGATGCGGGCCGCGCACCTGGGCGGCGCAACCCTGATGTGGACCGCGGTGGTCGCCATGGCCACCCTGCACGGCCTGTCGAAGAGCCCGCCCGCGCTCGTGGCGGCTCCCGGCGTCCGGCCCCCCGAGCCCGCGAGGCAAGCATCGTGATCGCCAGCGCCGCTACCCCCAGGGCTGTACTGAGAGACTACGTCACCCTCACCAAGCCCCGCATCGTCCTGCTGCTGCTCTTCACCGCCCTGGCGGGCATGTTCCTGGCGGCCCAGGGCCCGCCCGACGTGGCCCTCGCAATCGCCGTGATGGTCGCCGGGGCTATGGCCTCAGGCGGCGCGAACGCCCTCAACCACTTCCTGGACAGGGACATCGACGCCCGCATGCGCAGGACGAGCAACCGCCCGGTCGCAGCCCTGCGAGTCAGGCCCCGCGAGGCGCTGGTCTTCGGCCTGGTCGCAAACGTCCTCGCCTTCGTACTGTTCGCCACCATGGTCAACGTCCTCAGCGCCTTCCTGGCCCTCGGCTCGACCCTCTTCTACGTCTTCGTATACACCATGGGGCTGAAGAGGAACACGCCCCAGAACATAGTGATCGGTGGCGCTGCCGGGGCACTCCCGCCCGTCATCGGCTGGGCCGCGGTGACAGGAAGCATCGGCCTCCCCGCCCTCTACATGTTCGCCATCGTCTTCTTCTGGACCCCGCCCCACTTCTGGGCCCTCGCCCTGCTCCTGAAGGACGACTACGCCAGCGCCGGCGTACCCATGCTCCCCGTGGTCGCGGGCGTCGACGAGACCAAGAAGTCGATCCTCCTCTACGCCGTGCTGCTGCTGGCGCTGACGACAATGTTCTTCGCAACTCGCGCCGTGGGATGGATATACCTGGGTTCGGCAGTAGTGCTGGGGCTGGTCTTCATCTACCGCGCCATAGTCCTGCTCAGGCGACCGGGCATCGAGGGCGCCCTCGGCACCTACCTATACTCCCTCGCATACCTCGCCCTCCTCTTCACCGCCATAGCAGTCGACGCATCCATCGGCTAGGCTCCCTTCGTCGACAGCCGTCCGATTGACCTTCGACCCACCGCTCCCCCGCACCTTGGCGTAGGGGCGGGTTTGAAACCCGCCCTCCCGATATGGAGACAGGGAATCCCAGTCGTTCGCCCTGAGCAGCGTTATGCCCGCAAGCGGACCGTGCGTGGGTGGTCAGTAACTGCCGTGCAGACAAAGTACGTTCGCCCTGAGCCTGTCGAAGGGCAGTGCTCCGCCACACGATGCTCTTCGGACGGACTCATCCGTTCGCTTGACTTCACAGAACAGCCGTGCTATTCTATCCCCGTAGGAAGGGGAACAGATGAGCCCGAGCCCCTCCGGGTCCGCCTCCTAGTCGGGATGGAGCGGGCCCGTGGTGTTTTTCGAACACCTTCGAGGACAAGCTAGGCAACTCATCCGGAGCCGTAACTGTAGCGTCTACCCCTCTTCCGGGTGCGGGAAACCGTATAGCCTTCGCACACCTCGACGACTGAGCAGTAAGGTCACGGGGTCTGCGTAAATTGTGGATGGGGGGCGGCGAACTACCGCCGCTTCACGAAGACCGGGGCGCGTCATTTCAGGAGTCCGTTGACCGTCGCAAGTTGATCGATTCGCCGCTCTGGTAGGGGCGGACCCATGTGTCCGCCCGCCGCCAGGTGGGCACCGTTGAACATTCCGGCTCCGCGAGGCAGCGGGCCAACCAGTCAGGGCGCGCCCCGGCCCTATCGACCAAACCAAGAGTCCCAACAGCAAGAACGAAAGCCAGCAAAAAGCGAAAACATAAGGAGGAACAAGAGGCAGACCAGCAATCAGTGAGCTAACCTGGACTCCCGGCTGGGTGGACACCGATCGTTCGCCCTGAGCCTGTCGAAGGGCAGTGCTCCGCCACACAACGAATGTAGGGGCGGGTTTGAAACCCGCCCTCCCCGGTCGGCGTGGAATCAAGCACCCCTGGCTCAGTCCGCGGAACCCCGACTCGTGCGCCCTGGGCCTGGGTTGTCCCTATGCGCCGCTGGACGCCATCACCTCGACGAGGTCGCGGACCGCGTTCGCCGAGTAGTCGAGCGCGGACTTCTCGTCCGCGGTCAGGTCGAACTCGATGACCTCCTCGACGCCTCCAGCGCCCAGCTTGACCGGGACGCCCATGAACAGGCCGTCGATCCCATACTCGCCCTCGAGGTAGGTGGTGCAGGGGAGCACCTCCTTCTTGTCCAGCAGCACGGCCTCCACCATCTGCACGACCGCCGCCGATGGGGCGTAGTATGCGCTGCCCGTCTTGAGCAGGCCGACTATCTCAGCGCCGCCGTCCTGTGTGCGCTTCACGATCTCGTCGAGGCGGTCGGCTGCGATCAACTCGGCGACAGGCTGCCCCCCGACGGTAGTGCTGCCCACCACGGGCACCATCGTATCGCCGTGGCCGCCCAGCACCCACGCGGTGATGGAGTCGACGGATACCCCCAGCTCCAGCGACAGGAACGTCCTGAAGCGTGCGGTGTCGAGGATGCCCGCCTGTCCTACGACCCGGTTCTTCGGGAACCCGCTCACCTGGTAGGCCCGCTGCGCCATGGCGTCCAGCGGGTTCGTAACCAGCATCAGGATGCTGTCCGGCGACCGCTCCACCACCTCCTCCACGACGCTCGACACGATCTTCATGTTCGTCAGCAGCAGGTCGTCGCGCGACATGCCCGGCTTCCGCGCAATTCCCGACGTAATCACCACGACGTCGGACCCGGCCGTCTCGTCGTAGCCGTTCGTGCCTACGACGCTAGCATCGGACCCAACGACCGGGCCCGACTCCAGCATGTCGAGGGCCTTGCCCTGCGGCAGCCCTTCGACGATGTCTACCAGCACGACGTCGGCATAGCCCTTGTCAAAGATTCGCTGGGCAGCGGTCGCCCCCACATTCCCGGCCCCGACCACAGTCACCTTGCTTCTCATCTCTTCCCTCTGTCCTTTGTTGAGTTCAAGTAATCAACCCAAGATACGGGAGCGATCAAAGGAAGACCGTTCGGCCTGAGCCTGTCGAAGAGCCTGCCCTGTATGTCAAGCTCAACCTTAGCAATAGTGCTGTGGGCATCGCGATGCCCACAGCACTAGCGAATGCGAAGTGAGAGGTCACTATGACACGATAGGGGTCGCGATGTGTGGCCCAAGCCTGCCCTGCCATAAGTGGCCTGGTACGGAACTGCCCACACCGCAACCCCTGGGGGACTTGTCCGTCGCTGGATTCAAGGGTGCCACCCTGGCTCGATCTCCTCGCAGGAGTGCGCAGACACGTCCCTAGGGAGACTCTACCACAAGGAGGGGCGGTATGACGACGATCATCGGTATAGACCCTCACCCCGGACACCACGCCGCGGCGGCACTGGATAGCCGGGGGCAGGTGCGAGATGTCAGAGAGTTCTCGAACGATTCGGACGGGTTGGAGTCCTTCATATCTTGGGCAAAGAGCCTGGGCTGCGACCGGCTGGCCGTGGAAGGTCCCACACAGACCTTCTTCACTCCGTGGCTGAGGCGCTGTATGGGTGATGGCATGGACGTTGTCCCCATACCTACTCAGCAAGTGGTTGAGCGACGCGGGCATCGGAAGACCGACCCTCACGATGCGGTGCTGGTGGCCCGCGTACTGCAGGCCGAACCGACTCGTCCTGCGGTCAGAGCTCCGGCATGGCTTCGGCAAATGCAGGAACTCACCCGCACCCGCAGGCACCTGGCCCAGCAACTCCAAGCCAACAGGATGCGCCTGGGAGACATGCAGACGCCATCGGCAAGAGAGAGTTTGGAGCGTGTCGTCGATACGTTGGAGCAGGAGCTGAATACACTGGAGGGGCAGATCGACCAGATGGTCCAGTCCGTGGCCCCAGGGCTGCTGGACCTTCAAGGCGTGGGACCTGTCATAGCCGGGTTGCTGTTGGCCGAGGTTGGGGACATCGAACGCTTCAAGACCCAGCACCACTTTGCCAGCTACTGCGGAGCGGCGCCCGTCCCGCGCGAGAGCGGAGCGAGCAAACATGCACGAGTCAATCGAGGCGGCAACCGACGTCTCAACTGGGCTATACACATCATCGCTCGCACCCGTCTGCGTATAGACGAAGCGTCCAAGGCCCTCGTGGCTCGCAAGGAACAAGAAGGCAAGACTCACAGGGAGGCCATACGGGTCCTCAAGACCTACCTGGCTCGCCAGATCTACCGTGAGATGAAAGAAATGTTAACGCCAACACCAGAACTCGCCACAGTGTCTTGACATACAAGGTTCCGTACTCGATACGGGGCCAGTGCTCCGCCAATTCAGGCTCACTCCCTCCGGCATAACACCCTGTCGCACCACTCCCGCATCTCCCCCTCGATCATCCCCTGGAAGAAGCGGAACCGGAGCGGCAGGACCATCTCGATCTCCACGTCCTGTTCGCCCACGTGCAGAAGGCCCTCGAGGTCGGCGCCGGCGGCCTTGAACGAGAACTCCAGCGTGTCGCCGTTCCAGGCATACCTCGGATTCGATACCTGGCCCCCGAAGCGCTCCAGCAGCCGCGGCATCTCCTCGACGATGGTCTCCCGCGCCCCCTGCCTGGTTGTGCCGTGCGGCGCAGAGACCCTCATGCTATCCGGAGTGGGACGCCCACCTGGCGTCGAGGTCGGGGTCTGCGAACGTCTCCATCAGGTACTCCCCGAACTCCTGCGAGGTCGCCCCGTCGCTCCGTCCCGTGGTCAGGACCCGCCGCTCGTACATGCCGCAAACGTCTATCGCCATGTGGAGCCTGTGGCCCTCCTCGGCGAAGCCCAGGTGCTCCAGCAGCATGGCCCCGGCGCGCAGCATGGAGCTTGGGTCGGCATACTGGTCACGCTTCTCCTGCACCATGCGCGGAGCGCTGCCGTGTATCGCCTCGAACATCGCGTACTGCTTGCCAACGTTCGCGCTGCCCGCGGTCCCCACGCCGCCCTGTATCTCGGCGGCCTCGTCTGTGAGAATGTCGCCGTACAGGTTGGGTAGCACCATCACCTCGAAGTCGCTGCGGCGCCTGACGTCGAGCAGCTTGGCCGTCATAATGTCGATGTACCAGCCGTCCCACTCGATGTCGGGATAGCCCTCGGCGATCCGGCCCGCGACCTCCAGGAATTTGCCGTCGGTAGCCTTCACGATGTTCGCCTTCGTGACCACCGTCACCCGCTTCTTGCCGGTCCGCGCGGCATGGGCGAAGGCCGCGTCGATGATCCGCTCGGACCCCGGCGTGGTGATTACCCTGAAGTCGATTGCCAGGTCGGGCGTCACGTTGATCCCCTGGCTCCCCACCGCGTAGAGGTCCTCGGTGTTCTCCCGGAAGAACGTCCAGTCGATGCCCTCGCCCGGAATGCGGACCGGACGGACGTTGGCGAACAGGTCGAGCTCCTTGCGCATCGCCACGTTCGCGCTCTCGATGTTGGGCCAGCCGTCCCCCTTCTCGGGCGTGTGAGTCGGCCCCTTCAGCGTGACGTGGCAGGCCTTGATCTCCGCCAGCACGTCGTCCGGTATGGCCTTCATCTTCGCGGCCCGGTTCTCGATCGTCAGGCCCTCGATGACCCTGAACTCCACCTTGCCTCGCCCGACCTCGTCCTTGAGTATGTGCTCGAGGACGCTCTGGGCCACCGCGCTGATGCTCGGCCCGATGCCGTCGCCGCCTATCATCCCGATGACTATCGGGGATATCGACGAGTAGTCCGCCCACTCGCCCTCCTGCCTCAGCCTCTCCACCCGGGCGAGCTGCTCGGCTACCACCACCCCGAAGTGCTCCTTCGCAGCCTCTACGACTCCCTTTTCGCTCAAGTTGTCATTCCTCTTCCTGTAGATTGATCTCGTAGATCGACTCACCGTCTGGGCGGGTGTGAGACCCGCTCGCGTAGACCGGCATACCGTAGGGGCGGGTTTGAAACCCGCCCTCCCCCCGTGGGCAAGATTATCAATCAGGTGCGATGGTCGCCAGGACGTCGCCCTTCCGCACGGTCGATCCGACGGCAACCGGCAGGCTCTTGACCACACCTGCGACAGGGGCGGGCATGGAATTCTCCATCTTCATCGCCTCCAGTACCACGACGGTGTCGCCCACCTTCACGGCGTGGCCGATCTCGACCGAGTAGCTGGAGACGATGCCCGGCATCGGCGCGGCGACTGGAACGTCGGGCGCCTCGTCCGTGCCGGCGACCGCCGTCGCGCCATCCCGCTGTCCGCTCGCCGCGCCTTCGTCATCGGCCGGGTCGACCTCGACACGGAAGTACTGCCCTCCGACGTGTACGTTGAATGTCCTGGCGTTCTCGCTCAATGGCGGCGGCGGCCCATCTGGCATCTCAATCCGAGGCGCGGGCTCCGCCGGCACCTCCTCGCCGGAGGCCTTCATCTCATCCGGCACGGGGTCGAGCCCGTGCTTGATGCGGAGGAACTTCATTCCTGTGATGGGGTAGAGTCCGTAGGTCAGCACGTCGTCGAGGTCAGTCGAGATGTCCTTGACGGCCTCCAGGGCCTTGGACATCTCGGGCTCCAGGAGGTCCGCCGGGCGGCCCGTCGTCGTGGCCGCCGCTCCGTCGCCGAGGACCTTCTCGGCAACCTCGGGCTCCACCGGCGCGGGAGCGCGCCCGTACAGCCCGGACACGTAGTCCTTTATCTCGTCGCTGACCACCTTGTAGCGCCCGGCCAGTACGTTGCTGACGGCCTGGGTGCCTACCATCTGGCTCATGGGCGTAACCAGTGGTGGGGAGCCCAGCTCCCTGCGGGTGCGGGGTATCTCCTCCAGCACCTCGTTGAGGCGGTCCAGTGAGTCCATCTGCCGGAGCTGCGACGTCAGGTTGCTGACCATGCCGCCGGGTATCTGGTGGCTGAGCACCCGGGCGTCGATGACCGCCGCGCGGGGAGTCTCCATGTGCTCCTTGTACTTCGGCAGGATCTCCTCCAGGAAGTCGCCGGCCTCCAGCAGCAAGTCCAGGTCCAGCCCTGCCTCTCTCTCCCCGCCGGCCAGCGACATGATCATCGGCTCGACGGCGGGCTGCGACGTCCGCAGCGCAAGGGGCGCCAGGCACGCGTCCACCACGTCCACGCCCGCCTCGATGGCCTTCAGGCAGGTCATCGAGGCCATTCCGCTCGTATAGTGGGTGTGGAGCTGCACCGGTACGTCCAGCTCGTCCTTCAGCGCCCCTATCAGGGTGTATGAGTCGTAGGGGGCGAGAATTCCGGCCATGTCCTTGACGCAGATGCTGTCCGCGTCCATGTCCCGGAAGACCCTGGCGCGCTCCAGGAAGTAGTCCAGGTTGTAGATCTGGCCGCTCAGACCCCTGTCGCCCGTCACCGAGTAGCAGATGGTCATCTGGAGGTGCTTGCCCGACCGCTTGACCGCGCTGGCGGCCCTAGCAAGGTTGCGCTCGTCGTTCAGGGCGTCGAAGACCCGGAACACGTCGATGCCCGACCCGGCCGAGTGCTCCACGAACGCGTCGACCAGGTCGTCGGCGTAGTTGCGGTACCCGACGAGCGACTGCCCCCGCAGCAGCATCTGCAGCGGCGTGTTGGGCATGAGCGACTTGAATGTGCGCAGGCGCTCCCACGGGTCCTCCGCCAGGAACCGGGTCGCCGCGTCGAACGTCGCGCCGCCCCAGACCTCCATCGAGTGGAAGCCCACGGAGTCCAGCTTCTCCGCAATGGGGACCATGTCCTCCATCCGGAGCCGGGTCGCCATCAGGCTCTGATGGGCGTCCCTGAACGTAGTGTCGGTTATCTTGATCCGCGCCATGTGCTCTTCAGGGGTGGACCCCCACCCTACATTACCCCCTCTCCCTCGACGGGAGAGGGCTGGGGTGAGGGTGAAATGGAGCATGCATTATACCGAATCGGGCCGGTGGGCACTCAATACACCCGCACCTTCACGTCTCTCTCCACACTTGCGTCGCGGCCCCCTGCCACGTCGACCGAGACGACGAGCCGCCAGCTGAACGACCATGACCTCGCGGCGTCCCCCTCTAGTTCACTGGAGTCCTTGAGCCTCCGGGGCGGGGAGGCGGCGATCGCGAGTCGGGCGTCGACGGCTCTCTGCTCACCCGGCTCCAGCGTCACGTCGGACATCAACGACGCCATGCTATGGGGGTAGCTCTCGATTCTCTCGCTGCCCACCTGGCTCGTTATATCCGGGCGCGGCACCGAACCGGTGGTGTTCGCATAGAGCCCCGGTCCTGAAACCGTGTAGGACTCGGCGAACTTCTGGTCGCACACCAGCTCCAGGCTGGCATTCCGGATAGCAATCCTGCCCTTGGCCGTCATCTCCACGCGCACCGCGATCGTCTCGCCGAGCCGGTAGGAGCGGTCGTCGAAGTCGAGGCCCAGGTCCAGCGGGTCTAGTCGGTGTACCATTCGCGTGTTCCCTCCACCAGGGTACTCCTGCAGCCGACGACCGGAGTGTTCAGAACACTATCCCGCCGGCCGCCAGCCCATGTCCAGCGGGTGCGCGCGGCTCCTCATCGGATGCCATGCGGCGAGCTTCCATGCGCTGATGCGCCTTGACGGGGGCTGCATCGCCGCAGCCTCTTCGTCCTCGATGTAGGCCTGGACCGCCGCAAGGACCGCGGCGAGCATCTTCGGGTCGAGCCCGTTCCGGCTGGTCATAGTGGGATGCTGCCGTGCTTCTTGGGCGGCAGCACCTCGCGCTTGTTCTCCAGCATCTCCAGCGCCCCGATGATCTTCGCGCGCGTCTCGGACGGCTCGATGACGTCGTCGATCAAGCCCTTGCCCGCGGCGACGTACGGGTTCATCAGCCGCTCCTGGTACTCGGCAACCCGCTGCGACCGGACGACGTCGGGGTCGGGGGCAGACCGGATCTCGTTGCGGTGGATGATGTTGACGGCGCCCTCGGCTCCCATCACGGCCACCTCGCCGCTGGGCCACGAGTAGTTGACGTCGCCGCGAAGGTTCTTGCTGCTCATGACTATGTACGCCCCGCCGTAGGCCTTGCGGGTCAGCACGCTGATCTTGGGCACCGTCGCCTCGGCGTAGGCGTAGATCAGCTTCGCGCCGTGGCGGATGATGCCGCCGTACTCCTGGGACGAGCCCGGCATGAATCCAGGCACGTCGATGAACGTGACCAGGGGAATGTTGAAGGCATCGCAGAACCTCACGAACCTCGCCGCCTTGACCGAGGCGTTGATGTCCAGCACTCCGGCCATTACCTCCGGCTGGTTGGCGACTATGCCGACCGAGCGGCCCCCGATTCTGGCATGCCCCACGACAATGTTCCGGGCGTACGAGGAGTGCACCTCCATGAAGCCCCGGTCGTCGACCACGCGGCGTATCACGTCGAGGATGTTGTACGACTGGGTAGGGGAGTCGGGCACGATCTCGTCCAGCTCCCTGTCGGGCTCCCCCGCGTCGGCCCTGGTGCGCGGGGCCTCCTCCATGTTGTTCTGGGGCAGGAAGCTGAGGAGAAGGCTGATCGAGCTGATGCAGGCTATCTCGGATTCGATGTCGAAGTGGGCGACGCCGCTCTTGCTGGCGTGGCTCTCGGCCCCGCCGAGGTCCTCGTGGGTGATGTCCTCGCCTGTCACTACCTTGATGACGTCGGGTCCGGTGATGTAGAGCTGGCCCTGGCCGCGCACCATCATCACGTAGTCCGTCAGGGCGGGGGAGTAGCTGGCCCCTCCGGCCGCCGGACCGAACACGGCCGATATCTGGGGTATGACCCCCGAGGCCCGGACGTTGCGCAGGAAGATGTCGCTGTAGCCCGCGAGGGAGTCCACACCCTCCTGGATTCGCGCGCCTCCCGAGTCGATCAGGCCGACCATCGGGGCGCCGGTCGCGACAGCCTGGTCCATCACCTTGCATATCTTCTGGGCGGCCACCTGCGACAGCGAGCCCCCCATCACGGTGAAGTCCTGCGCATAAACGAAGGTCAACCGGCCGTCGATCTTGCCGTAGCCCGTCACGACCGAGTCGCCCAGGTATCGCTGTTCGGCTAGCCCAAACTCGGTGGACTGGTGCACGGCGAATCGGTCGATCTCCTCGAACGTGCCCTCGTCCATCAGCATGGCTACGCGCTCTCGCGCCGTGAGCTTGCCCTTGGCGTGCTGGGCGTCGATCCTGCGCTGCCCGCCGCCAAGCTGGGCCTGCTCTCGCTTACTACGCAGCTCGTCGAGCCTCTCCTGGACCCCGCTTCTCACGACCATGATTGATTCGGCCCCGCGTCCCGTGGAATAATCGCCGCGTCCCAAGTTACCAGATAGCGGGAAGCCTCAGCAACAGACCCGGTCCATTCCAGGTTCATGCACCAGTCCATCAGCGGCGCTCACGGCGCCATGAAGATCGGCGGTTCCACGTTCGAGTGGGGCTCGCGCACCTACGTGATGGGCGTCATCAACGCGACGCCCGATTCGTTCTCGGGCGACGGCGTGGGGGCGAACGTCGAGACGGCCCTGGCCCAGGCACGCCTGTTCGAGCGGCAGGGCGCGGACATCATCGACGTGGGAGGGGAGTCGACGCGCCCGCCGTCCATATATGCGGGCTCAGAGCCCGTCCCGGCCGAAGTGGAGCTGAGGCGCGTGCTCCCGATAATCAGGGCCATCACGGAGGAGACGGGAGTCCCGGTCAGCATCGACACCTACAAGGCCGAAGTTGCCCGCCAGGCCGTCGAGGCCGGGGCGTCGATGATCAACGACGTGTGGGCGCTGCAACGCGACCCCGGGATGGCGCGCATGGCGGCCGACCTGGGCGTGCCGGTCGTCCTCATGCACAACCAGGACCACACGGACTACGACGACGTGGTGCCCGACGTCATAGCCCGGCTTTCGTGGCTGGCCGACAGGGCGGTGGAGGCTGGAGTGCGCCGCGACAACATCGTGCTGGACCCCGGTATGGGGTTCGGCAAGACCGCTCACCACAACCTCGAGATCCTGCGTCGCCTCGGAGAGTTCCGCGACACCGGACTCCCGCTGCTGGTTGGCATGTCTAGGAAGTCCACCATCGGCTACGTGCTCGACCTGCCCGTCGACGAGCGGATGGAGGGGACGGCAGCCACGGTTGCGCTCTCGATCGCCGGTGGAGCGGACATAGTGCGGGTCCACGACGTGCGGGAGATGACCAGGGTGGCGCGAATGAGCGACGCGGTGGTAAGGGGCTGGAGCGGCTGATGCCGGCTGAGGCGTACCTCGCCCTCGGGTCGAACCTGGGCGACCGGCGGGCGAACATCCTGCGCGCGGTGGACCTGCTGGACGAGGTCTCGTCGGGACTCAGGCTCTCGAAGCTGTACGAAACGGAAGCGGCCGGGTTCGAGAGCCAGCCTTCGTTCCTAAACGCCGCGTGCGGTCTGTGGACGTGCCTGGACCCCTTCGAGCTGTTCCACGAAATGCAGCGCATACAGGACAGGATTGGAGGGCCCCATACGTTCCCGAACGCTCCCAGGGCGCTGGACATCGACCTTCTGCTCTACGACAGGATGGTCATCGACACGCCGCTGCTTACGATTCCGCACCCGCGAATGGCCGAGCGCGATTTCGTGCTGCGCCCCCTGGCTGACCTGGCCCCGGCGTACGAACACCCCCAGCTGCGGGCGACAATAGCCGACCTGCTTGTCGGGCTGCCCGCTGCCGCGCCATAGCCTCGACGCGGCCTGGGGAGTCCAGTGGGCTTGTACGGCGCAGGTCGAGGCGACCCCGCCCCAGGTCCTTCGCATCCGCTCAGGACGACAGGTGCCCTGCGGGCCCTCAGAGACGATCTCAATCCTCCTCCGGCGAGCCCCTGGTCGGGGAAGACCGTTCGTCCTGAGCCTGTCGAAGGACAGTTCTCAGCGGCGCACGCGGCAGTTGCTTAGGCACCTTGGTCGGGGGGAAGCAGGTCCGGGATGCCGCCCGAGATAGGATAGGTCTCGTCGCACGCAGGGCAGTGCAGCGTACCCTCGACGATTTCGCCGCTATCGGCGTCCTGCTCGGTCACCGTGAGTTCGATAGCCCCCTTGCACACGGGACACACAAGTATCTCCATCAGGTCGGGTCTCACGAGACGCTCACCTCAGCCCCTGTTCGAACAGCACGCCGAGCAGGTCGGACAGCAGGAGAACGACGATGCCCAGGTACACGAGGGCATTGTATCCGGACACCGCTCGAAGGGCCCGCTTCAGGCCGGTGGCGGGGGGCTCGCCTGAGGGCCCGAACGCCTCCAGGAACTCGGACCGCCGGCGCTGCGCCCGCACCTGCAGGAACATCCAGAGGGACAGGACGACCTTCACACCGAGCGTGATGGCGTACGAAGCGCCCGCCGCACCCTCCGTGAGCCTGTCGAAGGCCAGCATCGAGCCGGTGGCGATCAGCACGATTATGCAGGCGTCGACGAGTGTCTTGAACTCGGCGCCCGCCGCGGCAGTCAGCCCCCGCGGCGTGTCCGGGTTCCGCCTGATCGCCGGTCGCAGCACCACCAGGTAGAAGATGCTTCCGCCCACCCACGCGGCGGCCGACAGGACGTGCAGCCACCGCACAACCAGCAGGAAGATGTCGAGCGCGTCCATGGTGCGGGGATTATAGCCGCCCGCGCCCGCCCAGGTCCGCCGCCGGTGCGGGAGGCTACTCGACCAGGGGCGCGACTATCTCTTCGAGCTTCTCCTCGGTGAGGACACCTGACCAGGTGCGGACGACCTCGTGGTTCTTGTCCAGGAAGACCGTGGTCGGCCAGTGGACGGCGTTGTAGTCGATGAGTATCTTCCCGTCGGTGTCGGGCCCGATAGCGTAGGTTATGCCGAACTCGTCGACGAACTCCTGGCCCTCATCTACCGTGTCCAGGGACAGGGACTGTATTCCGATGAACTGCAGGCCGTCGTCCTTGTGCTTCTGCCAGGTGGCCTCGAGGTCCGGCATCTCCAGCCGGCAGGGCGGGCAGGACGGGTACCAGAAGTTGATGACGACGGGCTGGCCCTCGTACTGCGACAACTGGACCACTTCGCCCTTCTCATAGTTCTCGTTGCCGAACACCTCCAGCTCGAAGTCTGGCGCGGCCTCGTCCCCCCGGCCGGTGGGTACGCCGGACATCGTGCACGCCGCCCACAGGAGAGTGGCAACGACGGCCAGTCCGAGGACGGCCCACCGCCCGCGCAGTTCAAGGTTCAAGTCGTCGTCCTCCAGGTGTGTTCGAGGCCATTCGAGCTGGGAAGAGTCCCCTTGTGTATTCGATGTATAGGCGAGGCCGGGCGATGCAAGCCGAAGGTGACTACTCTTCCGGCTCGCTCATTAGGGCCGCCGCGTGACTCATGAGCGTCTTGGCGCGGTCCTCGGGCGTCTTGCGGCTCTCGAGGTAGAGGCGCAGCGCCTCCCGCGGCTCCAGCGCCTGGGCCCGGGACGCACCCAGGCGGGTCCTGGCCTGGTCCGCAATCTCACGTGAAATCGCCGCCACGTAGTGCGCCCCTTCCAGCGCCCCTCGAATCTCGCCGTCTCGCAGGTGCCCCGCCAGGTCGGCGGGCACCCTGATCTTGACTTGCACGACGGCGCCCTCGAAGTGGCGGCTCTGTATGGCGCGGACTACAGTGGCGGTCGGGTCGAGGTCGTCGCGGGGGATATCCACCGATACCGTGAGGAATCGCCGCGCGCCGACCGGCACGAACTCGAACCCCGTCTCGCGCCTGCCCTGGGGCAGGGATGGGTCGAGCTCGACGACGCAGAACCCCTTGTCGTCCTTCTCCTCGCCGAAGTCGACTCGCTCAAGGCTGCCTGCATAGACGACGCGCGGCTCCCGGCCCCACTCCTGGTGGCGATGGATGTGACCGAGCGCCACGTAGTCTAGCTGCGGCATGGCGATGTTGCTCCGCAGCAGCACGTGATCGCGGCCCAGCATCATCGACTGCTCGGAGCTCGTCACCGCCTCGCTCACCGACACGTGCCCGGCCAGCACCGCGGGAATGGCGGGGTCCAGCGACTCGACGCGGAGGCGGACGGCGTCGGTCAGCCGGGCCTGTATCGCCTCGTTGATCTGTTCCGGCGTCATCCCGCGCGTATCCTCGTTCGCCAGGTAGGCGCTGCGCCTGATCCACGGGAGGGCGACCACCTGCAAAGGGCCGGACCTGGTTGGCAAAATGTACGTCTTTAGCGTGTCGCCGGTGTAGACGTTGCTCACGTCCAGCGTGCGAAAGATCTCCAGGGCGCTCGCGCGGCTCGCGGTGAAGGGCATGTCGTGATTGCCGACGAGCAGGAACACCGGCACCCCCGCCGAGGCGAGCCGGGCAACGCGCTTCGCGAACTCGCGCTGGTGGGTCTGCGTCGGGTCGCGGCTCTTGTAGGCGTCGCCGCAGAACAGGGCCAGGTCAGCGCCGGTGTCGATCGTGTAGGCGACGACCTCGTCGAGGGTCGACAGGAAGTCCACCAGCCGGCTCGACAGCCCCGTATCAGGATCGGGCTTCCCGTAGTTCTCGACGCCGATGTGCACATCAGCAAAGTGGACTATCCGCATGGGATCCGGGATAGCATGGCGCTAGCGCAGCGGGTCCACGACCTGCAGAAAGGGAAACCTGTAGAAATCGGTGTCGCGCGTGCAGATACGGCTGACGCCATGCTCGCGCATCAGCACCGCAATATGAAGGTCGTGCATCGTGTTGCCCCGTATGTCGGGCAACTCCCCCATGGTCTGAGAGAGAACATCTGCGTGACGGTCTGAGGCGACCAGTAGAGTGAACCCGGGTGGCTCCAAGAGAGCCGCGATAAAGCGGCGAGTTTCGCCAGAGCTCAACGGCGTCCGCACAATGGCCGGGTGACTGATGACACGCATGAATTCGTAACAGATACTCCAGGTGAGAAAGGCTGGTGAGGGATCACTACGCGCTTCCTCCAAGAGTTTGCGGCAAGGTGTGTGGTATTCGGAGTCCGCGTCGGCTGCGTGTATCAAGACGTTTGTGTCGAAGACGAGCACTTCACCCCTCTTCCATAGCTTGGTAGAGTTCGTCGCGGTTGGAGACGTCGACCAGCATTCCACCACAGTGCCATATCGGAAGGGGTGGGAGGGAGTTCGCAGTGGGAACCTCTGATGGGTCTTCGTCCAGGATGCGACGTATGCCTGCCTCCACGAGCGCAGACATGGTCGTTCCCCGCTTCGGCGCTTCCTCGCGCAGGCGCTGCATCACCGTGTCGTCTATGTTCAGGGTGGTCTTCATATGGCAAACCATACAGTGCGTATGGCTATATTGTCAAGTCTGGAAGCCGCATACCGGTCATCCTATTCCAAAGCCAATGTAAGAAGCGCGTCCTCAGTTCGGTCCTCAGAGAACGCCAGGGCGGCGCGAAGGTGCTGCGGAGTCAACACCGGAAAGTCAGCGAGCAACTGGGCCTCGCTCATCCCCCCGGCGAGGTACTCCAGCACGTCGTAGACGGTTATGCGGGTTCCCTTGAAGCAGGGTTTGCCGCTGCGAACACCGGGCTGTATTTCAATGTAGTCCTCTATGTTCATGGCACTGCTCTCTCCCCGCGTGGCCGTGACTTCGGCATGCCACACATCCAGTCAATAGAGACGCGTGCGGAGGTCGTCGACCAGCCCGTCGATGGGCACGCGGTCCTGGGCCATGGTGTCGCGGTCGCGTATGGTGACCGCACGGTCGTCGAGGGTGTCGAAGTCGACGGTGACGCACAGGGGCGTGCCGACTTCGTCCTGCCTCCGGTAGCGCCGGCCGATGCTCTGGGCGTCGTCGTACTGTACGAAGCCGTCGATGGCGCCCGACCGCCTGATGATGTCGTGGACCTCATGCGCAGTGGGCGTGAGCCTCTCGTTTCGACTGAGGGGCAGTACGGCGACCTTGACGGGCGCTAGGGCAGGGTGGAGCTTCAGGACGACGCGCGTCTCGGGCTTGCCCTTGGCGCCGACCGTCTGTTCCTCGGTGTAGGCGTCGACGAGGAACGCCATGACGGCCCGGTCGACTCCCGCGGACGGCTCGATGACGTAGGGCACGACGTGTTTGTGGGCCTCGTCGTCGAAATATGCTAGGCGCTCTCCCGAGGCCTCGGCGTGGGCGCGGAGATCGAAGTCGGTCCGGTTGGCGATGCCCTGTATCTCGCCCCAGCCCCAGGGGAAGCGGTATTCGATGTCCGTCGTCGCCTTCGAGTAGTGGGACAGCTCGTCGGGGTCGTGGGGGCGGAGCCTCAGCCGTTCCTCCCCAAGACCGAGCGAGGCGTACCAACCCACGCAGTCGGCGATCCAACGCTCGTGCCAGCCTTCATCCTCGCCCGGCTCGACGAAGAACTCGATCTCCATCATCTCGAACTCGCGGGTGCGGAAAATGAAGTTTCCGGTTGTAATCTCGTTGCGGAAGGCCTTGCCGATCTGGGCGATACCGAAGGGCGGCTTGCGCCGCGAGGCCGTGGCCGCGGTGTTGAAGTTGACGAAGATGCCCTGGGCGGTCTCCGGCCTGAGGAAGGTGAGGCTCGTGTCGTCCTGCACGGGGCCGAGGTTGGTGGTCAGCATCTGGTTGAACTGGCGGGGCTCCGTCAGCTCGCCGCCGCAGTCCGGGCAGGCGGGCTCCTCGAGCTGGTCCGCGCGCCAGCGCTGGCGGCACTCCCGGCAGTCGACGAGCGGGTCGGCGAAGTGGTCCGCGTGGCCGCTGGCCCGCCAAACGTCCGGGTGCATGAGGATCGAGGCGTCGAGGCCGATCATGTCGTCGCGGCCCCAGACGAAGTACTTCCACCAGGCCCGCTTCACGTTGTTCTTCAACTCGACGCCCAGGGGCCCATAGTCCCACGTGCTTGCCAGGCCGCCGTATATCTCGCTGCTCTGGAACAGGAAGCCCCTGCGCTTGCAGAGGGAAGTCAGGGTCGTCAGGTCGAGGTCGGTCTGTGTATCTGTCAAATCACACTCGCAGCCTTAGAGGGGATAGCGCGGCGCGCGACTACGATTATACAGGCAAGGAGACGCGTGACATGCGTCCCAGGAGCCCCTAGCCGCCCTTTGCGCCGGTGATGTCCCTGCGCTGGAAGACTACGAATGCAGCCGCGGCAAGCGCTACGGTGTACGCCAGGAGTATGAGGAACGCCTGGAGTGTGTCCGAGGTCATTTGCTCGGACGGGACACCGCCGCTGGAGACCTCGACTTCGACCAGGGACACCTGCATCCACTTGTCCACGTTGCTGCCTAGGAGCGCCTCCGAGATGCCCTCGAACCAGTCGAAGTTATTGAGAAGGGGAACGAAGATCAGCTCGACGACAAAGTACCCCATGGCTATGGACATGCCCGCGGCCGAGGACTGGGTGAGCACAGTCAGGAGGGCTGCGAGGGCGATGTAGGGCGCGAGGCCGTAGACCGCCTTTCCGAACGTCACGGCCGCGTCGCCCCAGCTGCCGGAGTCGAACAGGCCGCCCGACTCGGCCGGGGGTATGACCGCGGCGAGGATACTGGACAAGGCCGCAGCCAGTCCTAGTGCCACGAAGCCGGCGGCGCCGAGGAGCATGAGCAGTAAGAGCTTGGACGAGAGAAGCTGCCAGCGCCCCGTGCCCCTGGTCAGCGCAGTTCTGAGCGTCCCCCAGCCGTATTCGGTACCCAACGCCGACGCAGTGAGAATCAGGGCCAGGAAGGCGGCGATGTCGAACAGGCCGCTTATGGTGTTGGGAATGGCGCTCGGAAGGGCGAACCCCTCGCGAATCGACTCTCGCGCCTCCACGTTTCCGCAGCTCTCCTCGCGGAACCTCTCTACGTCCGCCAAGAACTCCTTGCGCTGGTCCTCTGGGAGCTTCTCGATGCCTTCAGGGGTCTGTCCGTTGACGATCTCCGCACAGGTAATCGAAACCGAAATAGTCTCGCCGTCCTGCTCGTAGCTGGTGCCCATCGAGCCGCTGCCGCCGGAAATCAGCTCCTGCAGCGTGTCGTTGTGATAAGCGGCGTAGCTGACCCATATGCCGACCTGCGCGAGAACGATGGCGACGGCCAGGAGTATCCAGGGCTGCCAGCGGCGACGCAGCTTGAACCACTCCCAAACCGTGAGACGCAGGATTTGGGCGATCACTGACCTTCTCCCTCGTGGTTGTAGCCGATCTGACGAACCGGCTCATGTGCTTCGGTGACTGCCACTTCAACCAGCCTTGAGGAATTCGTCGACATCTATTTGGGCCTCTCGGAGGACCGCACGCAACGTCCCTTCTGCCATATCTCTAGAGTGTCGAGGCACCGTGACCTTCTTGCCCGTCCCAATGTGACGCCAGACTTCGTGACTCCCTGGCCCTGGACGGTCGAACATGTAGCCGAATCGGCGTAGACGGCGCGCCACCTCTCGATACTTGAACCCGGCGAGCCGTCCCACTAGGGCACGCTGACGGGAACCAGCAGGTCCACACCTGTGTTCTCCTCGGTAAGAGACTCCAACGCCGATGGCAGGGGGTCACCGTGCTCGATGCACGACTCCGCGATCTTTCTGGCCAGACCCTGGGCAATCTCGGCCGCCTCAGTAATGCTGCGTCCCTCCGCGACTAGTCCGGGGACATCAGGGCTAGTTGCCAGAAACCCGCCCTCATCCAACGGCTCGATATGCAATCTGATGGAAACCTCGTTCATGTAAGCACCCCCTTCAAGACTGCCAACCGCATACGCTAGGCTCTATCACTCGCTCTCGCGCTCGTCGTCGCCTGTCACCTCGAGGAAGTACTCCTCCAGGGAGGTCTGGACGGGCGTGAGCTGAGAGACGTAGATGTCGTCGCGGCTCAGGGCGGCTGTCAACTCCCAAGAGCGCTCGTGGGGGGCAGCCACGAGCAGGGAGTCGTCCCTGGGCGTCACGTCTTCGACCCAGTCCAAGGCTGAGAGAATTCCTACCGCCCTGGCATTGTCGGTGGTGCTGGCCCGGATCTGCTCGCGGCCCCGGGACCGGATGAGCTCGGCCACCTCGCCCTGGGCAATCAGCCTGCCCCTTGAGAGGATGGTCACGCTGTCGCAAACCTGCTCCACCTCGTTGAGAAGGTGGCTGGACAGGAGTACCGTCCTATCGCCCGTGCCGAGGCTGCGTATCAGCTCCCGTATCTCGATCATTCCCTCGGGGTCCATGCCATTGGTGGGCTCGTCGAGGAAGAGAAGCTCAGGGTCGCCGAGCAGGGCGTAGGCGATGCCCAGGCGCTGCTTCATGCCGAGGGAGTAGGTCTGGAAGCGGCTGTCGGCGCGGGACAGGAGTCCCACCCTGTCGAGAAGCGCGTCGATCTCGGATGAGGAGCCGCGGCCCGAGATTCCCTGGAAGTAGGCGAGGTTCTTGCGGCCTGACAGGTATGGGTAGAAGGAAGGGGTCTCGACGATGGCGCCAACCCGGCGCAGCGCGTCCTCGTGCCGGCCCGTCGACCCGAAGAGGCTGAAGGCGCCCGAGGTCGGCCTGACGAGGCCGAGCAGCATGCCCATGGTGGTCGTCTTGCCCGACCCGTTGGGGCCGAGGAGCCCGTAGACGTGGCCCCTGAGCACCTCCATGGACAGGCCGTCGACGGCGACGATCTTGCCGTAGCGCTTGGTCAGGCCTTCGGTTCGGATTACGTAGTCGTTCAAGGAGTTCATAATTCTGGCTGTGTATGCTGCCACTCGCCAGTAGCGTCGTCAGTTCTCTGGGCTAAGTTACACGTAATAGTATGCCTCTGTTAGGCAACTGTCAAGAGCGCAGGAGTCCTCTTTTGGGGTTACCGCTAAGGCGGTAAGTCTTTGGGCAAGAAGGAAGACTGTCCTGAGTTAGGTGGAGGATTGGATCGAAGGGGTAGCCTCGCTACCCTCGCCACCATTCTCAGGCCGAGCCCGGGGAACCCTCTCAAACGCTCCCTCGAACATGCCCTCCAGACGGGCCAGCCCCTCTTTGACGCCGGAGAGGCCCTCTCTGACATCCGAGAGTTCGGATTCGATACGCTCGAAGCGGTTGTCTATCCGGTCGAAC
Organism: Dehalococcoidia bacterium; assembly: GCA_965116315.1. Lineage (GTDB taxonomy): Bacteria > Chloroflexota > Dehalococcoidia > Lucifugimonadales > CAJWER01. The sequence continues at coordinate 741,118 of OZ220672.1, read as the reverse complement.
TGTTTGTCTATTCGGTCGAACTGCTTGTCCATGCGGTCGGCAAGCCACTTGAGTGTCCCGAACAGAGCTACCGCAAGGGCTATGATCGATCCTAACAAGGCTATGAATTCCGGCGTCATGTCAGCTTGCCTTTTGCCTTCGGTTCCAATTCTACAGGAACAGGGGAGCGAACACCAAGGCGACTATGGACATGAGCTTTATCAGAATGTTGAGGGCCGGGCCGGACGTGTCCTTGAACGGGTCGCCGACGGTGTCGCCCACGACGGCGGCCGAGTGCTGCTCGGAGCCCTTGCCGCCGTGGTGACCGGCCTCGACGTACTTCTTGGCGTTGTCCCACGCGCCGCCTGCGTTCGCCATCATGATGGCAAGGAGGAACCCGGTGGCGATGGCGCCTATCAGCAGGCCCGCCAGCGCCTCAGGGCCGAGAATCGCGCCGACCGCGATGGGGGCAATGACGGCCAGGACGCCGGGCAGTACCATCTCGCGCATCGCGCCCTGGGTGCTGATGTCCACGGCCCTAGCGTAGTCGGCCGGGGCGGTGCCCTCCAGCAGGCCCTCGATCTCGCGGAACTGGCGCCGCACCTCGCTGATCATGGCGTTGGCGGCCCGGCCCACCGCCTGCATCGTGAGGGCCGCGAACAGGAACGGCATGATGCTTCCGACCAGCAGGCCCATGAGCACGTTGACGTCCTTCAGGTCGAATACGTCCACTCCGGTCACCTGTGAGTAGGCGGCCATGAGGGCCAGGGCCGTGAGCACGGCCGAGCCGATGGCAAAGCCCTTGCCCGTCGCCGCGGTTGTGTTGCCGAGGGAGTCCAGTGCGTCGGTCCGCTCGCGTACCTCGGGGTCGAGGTGGGCCTGCTCGGCGATGCCGCCCGCGTTATCGGCGACCGGCCCATAGGCGTCGGTCGCCAGGGTTATGCCGAGGGTCGACAGCATCCCAACCGCCGCAAGGGCGACTCCGTAGGTGCCCGCCAGCTCGTTGGTAAGCCACATGGCGATGACGATTACGACGCCCGGTATCAGGGTGCTGACCATGCCCAGGCCGAGACCTGAGATTATTACGGTCGCCGGGCCGGTCTCTGTCTGGGCCGCGATGTCCTTGGTGAAGCGGAACTCGTAGGAGGTGTAGACCTCCGAGGCAGTGCCGATGACCTGGCCCGCGACCAGGCCTGTGAGTATGACCCAGAACAGCTCGAAGGGCAGGCCCAACGCCAGGATGGCGACAGCCGAGCCGATGAGTATCAGGACTCCGGCGCCGAATATGCCGGTGCGCAGCGTCCAGAGGAGGCGCCCCATGTCCGCGCCCTCCTTCGTCCTGACCAGGAAGGTGCCCAGTATCGAGGCTATGATGCCCATGGCGGCCACGAGGATGGGCAGGGTGAATAAGGCCGCGTCGTAGTTAGCGCCAATGTCGCTTATGTCGTCGAGCTTCAGGAAGGCCGCGCCCGTCGCCGCGAGGGCGACGGTGGCGATGATGGAGCCGACATAGGACTCGAACAGGTCCGCGCCCATTCCGGCCACGTCGCCTACGTTGTCGCCCACGTTGTCGGCGACGGTGGCAGGGTTGCGGGGGTCGTCCTCGGGGATGCCGGCCTCGACCTTGCCCACGAGGTCTGCGCCCACGTCGGCGGCCTTCGTGTATATGCCCCCGCCGACCCTGGCGAAGAGGGCGATGGACGATGCGCCGAAGCCGAACCCGGCGACGATGTTCACGTCCTTGAAGAGCAGGTAGATGGCCGTCATGCCGATCAGCCCGATGCTCACTACCGATACGCCCATGACCGCGCCGCTGTTGAACGCAACTCTCAGGGCGGCGTTCAGGCCCTGCTGGGCCTTGACCACGGTGCGGGAGTTGGCCCGGATGGCGATGCTCATGCCGATGAAGCCCGCAAGCGCGGACCCGATCGCTCCCGCCAGGTAGGCCAGGGCAGTGGAGGGGACCGTCCGCCCGTCGTGTGCTTCGATCCTGCCAAGCAGGTCGTAGTCGATGAGGGCGGCGAGCACGATGAAGACGATGACGACGAATATCGCGAGGAGCCTGTACTCCCGCGACAGGAAGGCCATCGCGCCCTCCTGGATGGCACGGCCTATGAACTGGACGGTCTCGTTGCCCTTGTCCTGCTTGAGGATATTGAGCGCGAGCAAGAGGGCGAATACGAGCCCGATAGCTGCCGCGACGAAGGCCACGATGAAGATCACTTTAGCCTCTCCATGAAAAGGCCTCCCCTCGGCGGGAGGCCGTAATGTGCGGGAAGTCCCGCTCTCGACAGGGCAAATCGTATCACAGTCGGTTACCCGGGACTAGGCAGCGTTGGACATTTGAGCGGAGCCATGGCACGCCAGCTACCCATTTCGGTGATTCCGAGCGTCCCATCTCGGTCATTCCGAACGAAGCCCTTCGTCAGGCTCAGGATCGGCTACGCGTAGTGAGGAATCTAAAGACGCTGTCCGCAAGAAAGGTGATCGTTGGGCTGACGCCTTAGATTCCTCGCTGCGCTCGGAATGACACGAAGTGTCAACACCACCTGGTATGCCGGGGCCAGATTGGCCGCCCGCGGCATCCTGGCAGCGGTTACGTCGTGTACTTGATCCTGGGGTCGACCACGGCTAGCAGGATGTCGGAGATCAGGGTGCCGGATACGGTGAGGATGCCGAGAAGGAGGACGATGAAGCCCGCGGTGTGTACGTCCTCGCCCTGGATGGCGTACAGGAAGACGGGGCCGAGGGTGGGGAGGCCGAGCACGACCGACACGATGACGCTGCCGCTGACCAGGGCGGGGAGCAGGTAGCCCACCGTGCTTACGAGAGGATTGATGGCCACCCGGACCGGGTACTTCATGATGAGGCGCCACGAGGTCAGACCCTTGGCACGCGCCGTCACCACGTATGGTTTTGCCAGCTCGTCCAGCAGGTTGTTGCGCATTATGCGGATCAGGCCCGCCGTGCCGGCCGTGCCGAGGACGACGGCGGGTATCCACAGGTGGGCCAGTAGGTCGCGCAGCTTGGCAATGCTAATGGGGGCGTCCTGGTACTCGGGAGAGAACAGCCCGCCGACGCTCTGCCCGAAGTAGGCCAGGGCGATGTACATCAGGACAAGGCCGAGTAGGAAGTCGGGGACCGCGAGGCCTGCGAATCCCACGAAGGTAAAGACGTAGTCGCCTACGCTGTGCTGGCGCACTGCCGAGTAGATCCCGATGGGTATGGCGAAGGTCCAGGTCACCAGGACTGTGAAGCTGGTGAGCACTATGGTCGTCCATATCCGGTTGCTCACGAGGCTCTTCACGGTCACCGCCGCAAGGTACTGCTCGCCCGGCTCGGAGATGGCGAGGCCCATGTCGCCGCGCAGGAGCCTGCCGAGCCAGATCGCGTACCTGACGTACTGGGGCTTGTCCAGGCCGAAGTGGCGCCGCACCTCATCGGCGACCCTCAAGTCGACTGCGGTGCCCATCTGCATCTGCCTGTCCAGGAAGTGCTGGACGTTATCGCCCGGCGGCAGCTCTATGACGAACCAGGCGAGGACCGAGATTACCCACGCCGTGAACACGGCCAGGAGTATCCGCCGGACGATGTATGCGGTCATGGCTCATGTCCTCCGCAGGGTCAGGAATCGGGGTCTATACGCTCTTCGAACTCTGCGAGCCTCGCCTCGAGGCGGTCCTGCCTGAGGGCAAGGGTCAGGTCGCCTCGGGTGCGCTCGAGTATGCCTCGGGAGGCGTCCGTGCTGCGCCGCAGGCCGCGCGTGACGGCGTCGGGATAGTCGACCGCGACGAGCACGGTGTAGATGTCGTCCATCGTGCCGAGCAGCTCCTCGCAGCGGCTGAAGTCGCCGCGCCTGAGGCCGTCCAGGATGAGGCGGCGCAGCTCTCCCACGACCTCCGCGAGGCCGTTCAGGTAGGGAGCAGCGCCGACGCCCAGCTCGTCGGGGCCCTTGAGCGGGGAGCCCTCGGCGATGGCGAGCACGGCGCTCGCCTCGGTGTACTCCTTCAGTGCGTCCTCCACGTAGCCGCCATAGTAGACGCTGGGATGGCTCTCGCGGAACGGCCCGAGGCGGGAGGCGAGCTCAGACGCCTCGCCGACCAGCCTGTGTGCCTCGCCGAGCTCGCCCCGGTGTGCCGCCCTGATGGAGTTGGCGGAGCTGCGCACTATGCGGCGCGAGAGGGTGAGGGCCTGCTCGCGGGCCTCGTGGGTGTCGCGGAGCGAGGCGTCCGCCGACTCGGCGATGGCCCGGAGGTGCTTGCCAAAGTCGTCGCTCATCAGGCCGCATCTCCCTTCACCACGGGGCGCATGGCCATGATGTGCTCAGGCCCTGTCGCGCAGCACCCACCGATGATCTGCGCGCCCATGTCCTTCCACTCGGCAGCGATGGCGGCAAGGACCGACGGCGGGTAGGAGGCTGTCTGCAGGATGTCCGGCCCGGCGCTGGGGAGCTGGTTGGTGAGCTGCGGGCGGTTCACCAGGGGACCTGTCGGATTGTAGCCGATGTTTGGGTAGGCTCCCACGGGGCCGTCGAAGGCCTCCGCAAGAATGGGGAGCCCGGCTGATATCGCCGCCGGATTGCTGCACATGATCAGCACTGCGTCGACGGGGTGTCCCCTCAACGCCGAGGCAAGATCGCGGATGTCCTCGCCGAACTGCATCTTGCCGTCCTGGTGGAGGTGCCTGATACCGAGGAAGACGGGAAGCCCGACCTCGGCGCTGGCGTCGACGGCCGCCACGCAGTCGGCTATGTAGCCGACGTATTCAGCCAGGATCACGTCAGCGCCCGCATCGGCCAGGATCTTCGCGTGGGGTACGTACTCGTCCCGGAATCCCTCTGCGCCGAGGAGGTCGATGTCGGGTTCCTGCTGGCCGATGCGGAAATATAGGGTAGGGGCGGCGATGCCCCCGGCCACGTAGGCGTCCGGGTTCCCTGCGTCCCTCGCCATAACGGCGTTGTCTGCGGCGGCCTTCGCATAGTCCTTCCACCGGTCACGCATCCCGATGCGCTCCATGGCCGACGGCGTGGTCCAGAAGTTGTTGCTGATGATGATGTCAGCGCCTACGCGCAGGTAGTCCCGGTGGACCTGCTGCACGACGTCGGCGTTGTCTATGTTGGAGGTTGCGGACCAGGCCTTGAGGATGTCCGTGGCGTCCTTCAGCACGTCCACGCCCCTGCGCTGCAGCTCGGAGCCGGTGCCGCCGTCCATCAGCAGCATCTCGCCGGCCTTCAACCGCTCGACTATGTCCCGTTCGGGCATTTCCACCTTTCTCCTGTCCGCCAAAACTTCGTCCACGAGGACCTGTGCCTCCAATATACGACTAGCCGGTGTTAATAGCCTCTACAATCGCCTGTGCGGCTGTCATGGGGTCGTCGGCGAGGGTTACCGCGCCGACGGCGCAGATGCAGTCCGCGCCTGCGCGCATGACCTCGGCGGCGTTGTGCCGGTTTATGCCTCCAATGGCCACGATGGGTCGATCGGCCGCCTGTTTTGCCGTTGTGATTAGGTGCGTTCCCACTACGGGGCGCTCAGATTTGCCCATTGTGGACGTGGGGAAGACCGCGCCCACCGCCAGGTAGTCCGCGCCCGCGTCCCGCGACGCCTCGACCTCCTCGATGGTGTTGTTGGAGCGGCCGATGATCGTGCTTGCATCTACTATACGCCTGGCCTCGGCCACAGGCATGTCGTCCTGGCCGACGTGAAGGCCGTGGGCGCTGCTTGCGGTGGCGAGGTCGGGGTCGTCATTCACGATGAAGAGTGCGCCTCGGCTCTCGCAGAGGGCCTTGATGGCGCGGGCGGTCGGCAGCACGGTTTCCAGATCGCCGGTCTTGTCTCGAAGCTGGACGAGGGACGCGCCGCCTTCCAGCACGGCGTCCGCCACCTCAAGAACGGGCCTGCCTCGCGTCGCTTCGGGGTCGACTATGACGTAGAGTCCCCGTACGCGGGCGGCGGTGTCGGCGCGGTTTCGATTCATGGCCTGATTCTACCACCGGGGGAGAGCTCCCGTGCCAGGGAGGGAAACCCCGCCCAGCCGCCCCTCTGGGTCCCTGCCTCCGCAGGGACGACGGAGGGCCATACCACCCTCGCCCACCTAGGCAGTGCTCACATTTCGTGCCATTCCGAGCACGGCGAGGAGTCTACGGCGCCAGCCCAACGATCACGTTGTCGTTCAGGCAGCAGCACTGCCTAAAGCTCGATGGCGTTTTCGATGATCCTGATTCGAGGGGGACGGCCACGGTCGAACTCGACTGCTACGAGGTCGATCCGCCATTGCCTGTCCTGCGCCCCGTGCTGCTGCAGGTACGCCTGGGCAGTAGCGATGAGGTGGCCGCGCTTCGTGGGTGTGATGGACTCTTCGGGCAGGCCCATGGACGGCCCCGAGCGTGCGCGGACTTCTACGAAGACGATTGCGCCGCCCTTTTCGGTCACGAGGTCTATTTCGCCGGCCTTCGAGCGGTAGTTGGCGGCGACTATCGCGTAGCCGTGGGACTCGAGATGGGCCCTGGCTATGGCCTCGCCGCGGCGGCCCAGGTCCTGCCGGGCCCTGCTCACAGGTCGTCGCCGATGAGGCGGGGCTGGATGAAGGGCGAGAATGTCATCCGGTGTATGGGGGTGGGGCCGAGCTCTTCGACGGCCCTGAGGTGGTCCGGCGTGGCATAGCCCTTGTTTGTCGAGAACCCGTAGCCCGGATAGAGCTCATCGGCTTCGTCCATCATGCGGTCCCGGGCCGCCTTGGCCACGATGGAAGCGGCGGCGATCGAGAGGCAGTGAGCGTCGCCCTTGATTATTGGGGTCTGAGGCAGTGGCACCGACGGCAACGGGAAGGCGTCGAGCAACAGGTGCTGCGGCTCCTGGGCCAGCAAGTCGAGGGCGCGCTCCATCGCCGTGTGGGTCGCCCTCACGATGCCCAGCTTGTCGATTTCACCGGGCGTCGACAGTCCGACCTGTGCGCCGAGGGCCTCCCGCTCTATGACAGGTGCGAGCTCCTCACGTTGGGGCGCAGTGAGCTCCTTGCTGTCCCGTATGCCGCGCATCCAACGCCGCCTGGGAGGAGGCGGCAGAATCACCACGCCGGCCACCACAGGCCCGGCGATGGGCCCGCGACCTACCTCGTCGAGCCCGGCGACGTGGGAATAACCGGCCGCCAGCAGGGCCGCCTCTTCCTTGAAGTTGGGGACCGGTCGAGAGCGCTTCGTGCGTTTCGGAGGTTTCACTGGGGAAGGCACGGGGACCTGGGAGGCCCCGCAATCCCCCCGCGCCTCTGGGTTCCCGCCTCCGCGGGAACGACGATCATAGGTCCCTGGGATTCCCTCTCAGCGGGAACGACGGTTGCATGGCCTTGGGGTTCCGCCTCCGCGGGGACGACGGCTGTTCGGCTGTTCAAGCCGTTGCCCCCATAGTCTCGGCAAGCGGGGTTGCCTTGGCGGCTTCCGGCGGGCTGGTCTCGATGTATCCGCCGCCGATGACGCGGTCGCCGTCGTAGAAGACGACGGGCTGGCCCGGCGTGACCGCGCGCTGGGGCTCGTCGAACCTCACCTCTGCCGAGTCGCCGTTGGGCAGCAGTGTAGCGGCGGCGTCCGACGCCTTGTACCTGATCCTGGCGCTCACCTGTACAGGCCCCGATGGAGGCTCGCCGATCGTGTAGTTCAAGCGTGAGACCCAAAGGCGGTCACGGTAGAGGGCGTCCTCCGGGCCCACCGTCACGCGGTTCGTGGTGGCGTCGATGTCCAAGACATAGCGGGGCGAGCCCGTGTTGCCCTCGAGGCCGATGCCGCGGCGCTGGCCTATGGTGAAGAACTGCACTCCGGGGTGCTCGCCGAGCACGGAGCCGTCCATGTCCACTATCTCGCCGGGCCTTCGCTCGGCCCTGCCGCCGACGAACTTGCGGTAGTCGCCGTCGGGGATGAAGCAGATCTCCTGGCTGTCCGGCTTGTCAGCGACCGGCAGACCGGCTTCGGCGGCGATCTTGCGGATCTCGCTCTTTGGGTACTCGCCGATGGGGAGCAGGAGCCGCCCCAGCTCCTCCTGGCTCAGCGTGAAGAGGACATAGGACTGGTCCTTGCCTGGGTCCGCGCCCTTCAGCAGGTCGTAGCCACCTGGGCCGCGCCTGATGCGGGCGTAGTGCCCTGTGGCTATGTGGTCCGCATCGAGGAACATGGCTCTGCGCAGGAAGAAGTCGAACTTGATCTTGTCGTTGCACGCGAGGCACGGGTGGGGCGTGCGGCCCCTGTCGTACTCCCTGACGAAGTAGTCGACGACGTGCTCTGTGAACTCGCGCTCGAAGTTCTGGACGTAGTGGGGCACTCCGATGGCCTGGCACACTCGCCTGGCGTCGTCGGTGTCCTCCACGGAGCAGCAGCGCTTGCTCGTTGCGGGGACATCGCCGCGCTCGACGGTCCACAGGCGCATCGTGACACCCACGACATCGTAGCCCTGCCGCTCGAGCAGCAGGGCCGCGACGGAGGAGTCCACCCCGCCGCTCATCGCAACTATGACTCGTCCCTTCGGCATAGATTCAGCGTACCATATGGGGGCGGGCCTTCGACAGGCGCAGGCCGAGCGGCCATGAGGCGGGCGGACTGGTGTAGAATTGGAGGCGAGACTTACAAGGGACGCCCTGCGGCGTCAACCCAAACGTTGTCGGAGGTGTGCGTTGAGTTACGCCGAGATGGAAGAGGTCGAAGCCGGGCTCAAGTTCAAGTCGACCAGCGGACTGCTCGTCGAGACGACGGGCACGTCGCTGAACATCGACTCCCACGACATCAACGTTCACGAGGTGGTGATCCTCGAGGGTGTGGGTGAGGGAAACACCTACTTCTACAACCTCGATTCCGCCGAGCCGCTGGAAGAGTAGGTGCGCTCAGCCGTCCCGGGGAGGTCCGCTGTTGCTCGGGTCTTTGTTCGGACGCAAGAAGAAAAAGCCGCCAGTTGACGCATCGGCCAGCGAGAACATCAGGGATGCGGAGAAGGGCGACGTGTTCACCGTGACCGGCCACGACCTGGAGTACGAGGATGCGTACTTCATCGTCGAGCAGGTAAACAGGTACAGCAGCGCCCCCGGGAGCTGGCGGGAAGTGCTTGGCTCGGACGGCGAGAACAAGGTCTGGGTGTCATGGTCGGAGGAGGGCGGCGTCCAGTATGTCACGGTGTGCCCCGACGACAGGCCGGTTGGGCTTGAGGCCCTGGGGCTCTCCGAAGACGACATGATTCGCCTGGACGACGAGCAGTCCATCAGCAACTACATCACGGTGGATGGCACGGACTACTACTACCGGTTCAGCGCCGAGACCACCCTGTACGAGGGCGGCGGAGCCGGGCAGGCCTTCTACATGTGGGATATGGTGGCGGAGGACGATACGCGAGTGCTGACGATCGACAAGTGGGAGGGGCTACCGTTCAGGGCCCGGTTCAGCGACGTGGTCCCGCCCGAGAACGTGACGCTTTACAAGCAGCTAGGAGGACCTGATGGTTGACGCGCTGGTTGACACTCTGGAGTTCTTTCCGCAGGGGCTGGTCTACGTCGGCCTGGGGGTCGTGGTCCTGGTGCTTGCGAAGTTCGCGCAGGACTTCCTGACGCCGTACCGGATCAACGAACAGCTGGGCCGCAAGGACAACACCGCGCTTGGGCTGAGCATCACGGGATACTTCCTTGGCGTCATCACCGTGTTCGTGGGCGTGCTGTACCAGCCGCTCACGGTGATCAGGGACGACCAGTGGCAGCTCACGGGGGACTTCTGGTTCGACGTGCTGGAGGTGTTCCTGTACGCCGTGGCCGGGATACTCGTCCTGAACCTGGCCAGGATACTGGTGGACAAGCTGGTCCTCTACAAGTTCAAGACCGAGAAGGAGATCATCGAGGACCAGAACGCCGGGTCCGGCGCGGTCGAGTTCGCGGTCTATATCTCGGTCGGCCTGGTGATTGCGGCAGCTACGGCGGGAACCGGAGTTTCCGCCGACGAGGCGACTATCGTCGAGAGCATATTCCGTTCGGTGGTCTTCTTCGTGCTCGGCATGGCCGTGCTCATGGTCTTCGCACTCCTGTACGAGCTCACGACGCCTTTCGATGTTCACGACGAGATAGAGAAGGACAATGTGGCCGTCGGCGTCGCCCTGGCCGGCAACCTGATTGCGATCGCCATAGTCGTGTTCAAAGCGGTGTTCGGGGAGTTCGTTGGGTGGACGGAGAGCCTGGTGTCCTTCGCGGTCTTCGCCGTGATCGGGTTCGTGCTGCTCTACGTCGTCCGCATCATCGCGGACTTCGCGCTCCTGCCCGGGACTAAGGTGGCCGACGAGCTTACCGTGGACCGGAATCTCGGGGTGGCGTTCATCGAGAGCGGCGTGGTGATCAGCGCGGCCCTGATCCTCTACTTCGCCATCTAGCCTGGGGGCCGCCGGGCCCCGGGGCTGTCCGGAGGGCGCATCTTCGACCTTCGTACGGCGGTCCTGGCGCGGTCGGCGGCTTCCTCGGCCTCCGACACCTCCTCCATGTAGGCGAGGCCGGCCTCGATGATGTCGTCGAGGGCCGGTTCGCTCGGGGGCTCGGTCTCCACGGTGTAGGCGAGTAGGGTGTCGAAGAACGCCGCCGGGTCCTCCGACCGCGCCCAGTCATCGATCCACTCGTCGACGTGGTCTATGCCCACCACCTCGAAGGCGGTCGCCACCGGGTCCAGCCCCTCGGCCTCGTAGACGTGGTGCCTCATGTCTTCGCCGCGCCCGGACCCCACCTCTACGACACCGGCCTCCTCGTCGAGGAGAATGTCGCCGAACACGTCGTAGTCACGGCGCAGGCCGCGCCGCCGTTCCTCCAGCGTGTCGAGAGCCGCAACCCCTTCCGCCGTCAACTCACAGCCGTCGTCGAGCAGGCCGGACCCGCGCAAACTCTCGGCGAGTGCCTGGATGCGACTTCCCGCGCTCTCTGGGCGGCAGGCTGCCTCACGGCCATGATCCGAGGCGAGGAGCGCGGTCGTCTCGAGGTGCTCGCGAAGCTCGTCCCGGCCAGCCCAGTGGCCCAGGCCGACCGAGTAGGCCAGGGGAGTGAAGCGCTGCTCGATCACAAGGTCGAGCAGGGGCACCTCACCCGTTCCGTCCGGCGCATGAGCAGTCCGGCAAAGCTCGCCGAGCACGCTTTCGGCCCGTGCCTCAGGGCCGTGATTGATGAAGAGCCCGACGGCGCTTCGACCAGCGTCCGAGCTTCTGAAGATGGCCTCAAGCTCGTCGCCGAGGTCGGGCAGATCGGGATTTCCCGCGAGGTCTTCGTCAGACGGCCTCCAGGCGCCATCGCCACCGAAGAGACGTTCGAGGAGTTCGCCCAGCGTGCCTTCCATGTCGACGTTGGGCACTCCGGCCTCGAAGGCCTCGTCGAGGGGCATGTCGCCGAGTGTGATCCTGAGCCGGATGTTGAGAATGCCCGTGAACAGTCGCTGCGCGCCGGGCTCTTCACCGTCCAGGAACTTTCGGTATCTGTCAGGCATGGAAATGCCGGGGTTGACAGGGGGTAACTGGGGCTGGGCGCGCCCCGACCCCAATAGCCCTAACCCTGCAGGTGAAGGGAGCAGCAGGCACAGCGATTAGCACTTCCATTTGGATAGACAACACCCGAAAGAGGGCGGGTTTCAAACCCGCCCCTACAAGGTCCCAGACGCCAAGCCGTTGGGTCTGCTAGTCGAGGCCCAGGAGCTTGATGGCGTTCAGGCCCAGGACCTTGCGCTTGGCCTCGGTGCTGATGTCGGCGTCGACTATGCGGCCCACCTGGTTGCGGGCGTCCATGAGCGGCATGTCGGAGCCGAAGAGCACGCGGTCCTCACCCGCGCCGTTTACGAGGTCGGTGATGGTCGTGTGGTCACCGAACGAGGTGCAGGTCTCCAGGTAGATGTTGGGGCAAGACTTGGCCGCCTCGACCGCCTGGGCCTGGCCTATGCGGGCGTTGCCCGAGTGGGCGAGCACCCAGTTGATGTTTGGGTACCGCTCGGCCAGGGGCACGAACCTTCGCGGCTCCGTGAGATCGTTGTCGCCACTGCCTGCCGACGAGTGGCTCATGATGGTGACGCCCCTGTCGTCGCACCACTCGAACGCAGGGAAGTAGCCGGGGTCGTCGATGGGCTTCTGGTAGTAGTTGGGGTAGACCTTCAGTGACCTCAGGCCCAGCTCCCCGAAGCCGCGCTCGAGCTGGGGCACGACCTCCTCCGGGTACAGGGGCGAGATGACCGCGACGCCCACGAAGCGGTCCGGGCGGCGCTCCGCAAAGCTGGCCGCCACCTCGTTTCCGTGCGCCACGTCCGAGTGGAAGATGCAGTTGATGTTGCACCTGTCGACGCCCGCCGCGTCCATGATGCTGACGAAGGTGTCGATGTCGTCGTAGACGGCGCTGTTGCCCCATCGTCCGGCGTGGGTGTGGAAGTCGAATACGGGCGTCTCCATCACTTCTCCAGCCCCAGGAGTCGGTCGAGGTTGCCGGCGCACACGGCAGCCAGGGTCGAGTCGTCCAGGTCGTTGGTGTGCAGGTTGTAGATCTGGTGGCCCATGGACGAGTCGGGGAACCTGGACCCGAACAGGACCCGCTCGCCACCTGCCGCGTCCATCAGCCTGGCGACGCCGTCGGCTATGACGAACCGCGACATCTCCACGTAGGCATTTGGCACAGAGCGCAGCAGCGGCAGCACCCACGGCGCGTGCCGGTAGTGCACCTCGGCGAGAATCACCGCCAGCTTGGGGTGGGCCTTGGCGGTGTCGTGCAGCTGGGTAACGTCCACGAAGTCGACGGGAATGGAGAGCGGGATGCCCTCGGACTCCAGCCACTCCAGCCAGGGCCCGGCAACCCAGTCGGTAAAGGGGTATGAATGGGCGATGGGCGAGATGCGCACCGACCGCACGCCCCGCCGGGACACCTCCGCTGAGAAGTCGGCCAGGCTCTCGGTCGCGGGGTTGGCCACGAACTGGGGGATGAGTCTGGGCTGGCCGTCGATCATCTCCATCAGCAGGGCGTTGCCATCGACGGTGTCGAAGTCCTCCGCGAAGGGGGAATAGACGAGGGCGCGTTCGACGCCGGTCTTGTCCATGGCGTCGAGAAGCCCTTCGGTGGTGTCCGAAACGACGCGCCGGTTGTGTCTCCGGCCGAGGGCCACGTTCGCGTCGAACACGGGCACGCGTGGCCGGAAGTCCAACTCTACATTACCCATGCGTTGAGTGTATCAGCAGGGAAGGACCCCTACAAGAGCGGCCCATTCCAAGGGGGCGTGGTATTATGCGCGAGAGACGACAGCTAGGAGGGTGCCATGGGCAGCAAGGACGTGGAGCTGATGGGCCACCTGATGCGGCGGGCCGGGTTCGGCGCGGGACTCGCGGAGCTGGAGGCGCGGGCGGCGGCGGGCTACGACGCTACGGTGGACGAGCTGGTCGCGGCCGACAGCCAGGACGGAATCGACGACGACCTGATCTTCAGGTATCACCCGGACCAGCAGGGGGGACTCGGGCTGTCCGGCGCCGCGGCCTACTGGCTCTACCGGATGGTGAATACGAGGGGAGCGCTCCACGAGAAGATGACGCTCTTCTGGCACTCGGTGTTCGCAACCGGCTACCCGAAAGTCACCCAGGGCAAGATCCTGATGAACCAGCTTGCCATGTTCAGGGAGCGCGGGATGGGCAGCTTCCGCGACCTCCTGGTCGAGCTGTCGCGAGACCCGGCAATGATCATGTGGCTGGACAACGAGGACAATCACGCCGGTGCGATCAACGAGAACTACGGGCGAGAGCTGCTCGAGCTCTTCTCCATGGGCGTGGGCAACTACACCGAGGAGGACGTCAAGGAGGCCGCGAGGGCGTTCACCGGCTGGACGGTCGCCAACACCGAATACATGACGATGCGGGCCGAGCGGGACTCGCTGTGGCCCTACGGGAGGCTGGCATACTGGTTCGAGTACCGCCCGGATGACCACGACGACGGCGAGAAGGAGTTCCTGGGGCATCGCGGGCGGTTCGGCGGCGAGGACGTGGTCGACATCATCTGCCGGCAGCCGGCGACGGCGCGGTTCCTGGCCCGGCACCTGTACCACTTCTTCGTTGCGGACGAGCCCCCTGTGCCACAGTGGCCGTACGAGTCCCCGCGCGACCCCGCCGCCATCGAACTGCTGACGGAGGCGTACTTCCGGCACGACTACAGCGTCGCCGAGATGGTGCGGGCCCTGCTGAAGTCCGACTGCTTCAAGTCGGAGGAGACCCGGTACAGGAAGGTCAAGGGGCCGGCCGAGCTCATCGCCGGAGTGCTGAGGCTGACCGGGGAGTGCAACGGGCCCGGCCTGGCTACCCAGGCGAATACGAACCCCATGTCGTTCATGGGGCAGACCCTGATCAACCCTCCCAGCGTCGAGGGGTGGCACCAGGGGACGGAGTGGATCGACACGGGAACGGCGGTCGAGCGGGTCAACTACGCGTCGGAGCGCCTGGGCAATGCCGCCGCTCCGGGAGTGAGGGAGATCATCGACCGCATGGCCGAATTCGACGGCAGTCCAGAGGGACTGGTCCAGCGCTGCCTGGACGAGATGGGCGCAATATCGGTGTCCGACGACACCCGCGCGGCCCTGGTGCAGTACGCACACAGCGCGGACATCGACGTGCAGTCCGGCGAGGGCGTGGGCGAGCTGATGGAGATGGTCGCCGCCACGCCGGACTTCCAGCGGGAGTAGGGAAGTAGCGATGACTGCCACGAAGGACTTGTCGAGAATCGACCGGTTGGACCTCCGGGAGGTCTGGCCCAGCGAAGCGGCCAATTTCACTCCGTGGCTGGCCGAGAATATATCGTCCCTCGGGGAAGCCCTGGGCATGGACCTCGAAGTGGACGAGAGGGAAGCCCGTGTCGGGAGCTATGCACTGGACCTATTGGCACGCGACGTGGGAAGCAACCATTCGGTAATCATTGAGAACCAGTTGGAAGTAACCGACCACACGCACCTGGGACAGCTACTCACCTACATGGCCGGGTTCGACGCTAATGTGATCGTCTGGATAGCAAAGGAGTTTCGAGACGAACATAGAGAGGCGCTAGACCTGCTAAACCATCGGACAGGAGAAGATACCCAGTTCTTTGGGGTAGAAGTCGAACTGTGGAAGATTGACGAATCTCGCCCGGCGGTGAACTTCAAACCCATAGCTACTCCCAACGAATGGCGCAAGCAGACGGTCCGGAGTGTGCGGGGCGCAGGCAGCCCGTCACCAAGAGAAGAGCAATACAGAGTGTTCTTCCAGAAACTCATCGATACCCTTAGGGAGGACCACAGATTCACGAACGCACGCAAAGGCCAGCCTCAGAGTTGGTACTACTTCTCAGCGGGGCACGCGCAACGTGTCATGTATGGCGCAAATTTCGCTACGGGCGGCAGGGCTAGAGTCGATGTGTATATCGACAACGGGGATACGGAATGGAACAAGAGGCTATTCGATCGTCTGTATGAACTTAAGGACAGCATAGAAGCAGGCCTTGGAGAATCTCTTGAGTGGGACCGCCTAGACGAGCGCAGAGCATCCCGGATAGCCATAGTGCGACAGGGAGCCATTGATGACAACGAGGAGACGCTGAAGGACATTAGAGAATGGATGATAGGGCGGCTCCTAAAGTTCAAAGAGGTGTTCGGTCCCCGGCTAGATGATTTGGCAGTGTAGCCGGAGCAGTGCAATGAGAGGTCGCGATGACACAGACTAGAGTGCCTGCAGGGGAGACGGTGTCTATTCCCGTCATGGACAGCGTCATCCACAGCAAAGCGGACACTATGAGCGGCATGCCGGTCTTCAAGGGAACTCGCCTGCCGGTCAAGAACCTGTTCGATTACCTGGCACATGGGTACCCCCTGGATGTCTTCCTGGAGCATTTCCCCTCTGCGGACCGCGACCAAGCAGTAAGGGCGCTGGAAATGGCAAAGGAGGCCCTGGAGAGCTACGCATATGAGACTGCTGCGCGATGAAGGCACTCCGTGACGACGGCGTGATCGCCGCAAATCTCGAATACGCTTTCACGCTGGGCGTGGCGGCCATGGAGGGCCGGGGGTTCTACTATCCCGTGGACATCGGCCTGGGGGCGAACGGGCGGCTGTACGTGTTGGGCCGCTCCCACGAAGGCGATACGCGGGGAATCCAGGTCTGCATGATGGACGCGGAGAGCGAGTTCTACGGGACGTTCGGCTCCGTGGGCCAGGCTGACGGGCAGTTCATCTGGACGACGGCCATCGTGATCGACTCCGACGGCCTCGCTTACGTCAGCGACGAGCACCTGAACCGGATAAGCGCGTTCGACGGAGACGGCAAGTTCCTCCGCAAGTGGGGGACCCCCGGTTCCGGGCCGGGAGAGCTGGACGGGCCGTCGGGGATGGCGCTGGACTCCGAGGGGCACGTCTGGATCGCCGACCACCGCAACCACCGGATACAGAATTTCACCCGCGACGGGGACTTCCTGGCGGAGTTCGGCTCGCAGGGCAGCGGCGAGGGGCAGCTCGAACTGCCATGGGGGATTGCCGTCGCGCCGGACGGCGACGTGTACGTGGCCGACTGGGGCAACGACCGCATCCAACGATTCACCCCGGCTGGCGACTTCGTGGCTGCCTACGGCGAGCGCGGGCAGGGTGAGGGGCAGTTCCGCAAGCCCTCGGGCGTGGCGGTGGACGAGGACGGCTACATATACGTCGCGGACTGGGGGAACAGCCGGTTGCAGCTCCTGCATCCGGACGGCGCTTTCGCAGCGTCGGCAAGGGGTGAGGCCACGCTGTCGCCGTGGGCCCGAGACTTCCTGGAGTCGAACACCGAGGAGAGGGAAGCAAGGGCCTTGTCGGACCTGGAACCTGACCTGGAGTTCCTCGGCGGTGACGTGAACGAGGAGTCGTACCACACCGAGAAGCTCTTCTGGGCGCCGGTGTCGGTCAGGCTGGACGGTGCGGGGAACGCCTATGTGGTCGACCGCAACAGGCACCGCATCCAGGTCTACAGACGGGGTGCCGGAGAACCGCAGGCCGACGGGGGTGACAGCACATGGTAGTCGCCGTGCATGGGAGCCTGGAGGGAGGGCCGGTCGGCAAGGCCAGCCTGTCCGGACTGGCGAGTGAGATGGCGTTCTCCGCCGAGGAGTACCAGGGCAGGATCGAGGGCGTCAGGCGGGCCATGAAGGAGGCCGACGTCGATGTCCTGCTTGTGAATCATCCCCCGAACGTCTACTACCTGAGCGGCTACCAGAGCTTCGCGATGTACAACGGCGAGACCGTCATCGTCCCGGCGGAGGGTACGCCGACCCTTGTGGTCCACCCGCCTGAGCTTGGCACGGCGCTGCTCCACACTTGGCTGGACGAGGCGCACGGCTACCCCAAGGACTGCGGGAGGGAGGAATATGTCGCGAAGCTGCTGGCCGCCCAGGGGCTGGCCGGGCTGCGCATAGGCGTAGAGAAGGGCCTTGCGGGCATGAACGCGGACTCGCTGGAGCGGCTCACGTGCGCCCTACCAGGAGCCGATATTGTGGATGGGTCGGGCATCGTCTCGACCGTGAAGGTCGTGAAGTCGCCCCAGGAGATCGAGTATCTGCGCCAGGCCGCGCGGATCACGAGCGCCGGCATCACGGCGGCGATAGAGGCGGCGGAAGAGGGCGCGAGCGACAACGACGTGGCCGCTGCGGGCAATCGCGCGATGTTCGAGGGCGGCACGGAGTACATGTGCCTGTCTCCCATAGTGACGAGCGGGGGCCGCTCCGGAATCCTCCACTCGACGCACAAGCGCGCCGTCCTGGCCCGGGGCGACAACCTGTGCATGGAGTTCGGTGCCTGCGTCCAGAGATACACCGCGCCGATGATGCGCACAGCGTCCATCGGCGAGCCGTCACCCGGCGCGGCCAGCCTGATCGATGCCTGCCTGACAGCGCTCGACAACGTCCTGTCGACCTTGAGGCCGGGCATCACAGCGGACGAGGTTGCGCGGGCGGGCTGGGAGGGGATCGACAGGGCCGGGCCCGGGCTGGTGTTTCACGGTGTGTTCGCCTACGCGGTGGGGGCCGGTTTCCCCCCGTCGTGGGCGGATGGCACGGCGGGCATATCGCTGGGCAACGAGACCAGGCTGCGGCCGGGCATGGTCTTCCACCACCCGGTCGCACTCAGGAGGCTGGGCGAGTACGGCGCGATGTTCAGCGAGACGACATTGATCACGGACGACGGCTGCGAGGTGCTTACCAACGTGGAGCGGAGGCTCTTCGTCAAGTAGCCCGCCGTCGCAGGAGGGAGCTCATGGGCAATCCGACGTCGATTGGAATCGTGTGGCCGGGCCCAGCCACTCCGGAGGACATCGCCGAGACGCGCAGGTTCATGCCGCCCGGCGTCGGGCTCCACATGGTAGGCACGCGGCCGCCCGCCGACGCTGACCTGGCGGTGGGCATCACGATCGAGCGCCTGCTCAGGATGCCGGAAGACTCGAACATCGAGGACGCGGCGGAAGAGCTGGTGCCCATGGGCGCGGCTGCCATAGTCTACGGCTGCACGTCGGCCAGCTATATACGCGGGGTGGGCGGCGACACGGACATCGCCGGCAGGATCAATGCAGTCACCGGCCTGCCGGCTACCACCACGTCGAGCGCGGCAGTGTCGGCCCTGCAACGCCTGGGCGCAAGGCGCATCTCTGTGCTGTCGCCGCACGTGGACGAGTTGAACGAGCGGCTTCACCGCTTCCTGACCGACAGCGGCTTCGAGGTCGTGCACCTGCGGGGCCTGAACAAGCTGAGCGCGATCGAGGACATACCGCAGGAGGATATCCGTCAGCTGGTGCTGCAGCTCGTGGACCGGCCCGACGCCGACGCCGTGTTCATAAGCTGCACCGGTATGCGGACGTCGTCGATACTGGACTCGCTGGAGGAGGAGACCGGCAAGCCGGTTGTGTCGGCGATGCAGGCGAGCGTGTGGGAGGTCCTGCTCAAAGCAGGGCTCGCACCCGAGGTGTCCGGCGTCGGGAGCCTGTTCCGCCAGCCGGCACTTCAACCCGCGTGACACATTGACCTCATCGACGTGGCGTGTGTAACATGCATACACACGCAGCATTTGAACAGGAGTGGTGTAGTGGCGAGGGTCCAGCTGATTATTCCCGACCAGGACCGTGACAAGTTCGTCCAACAGGCGCGCAGAGAAGGTATGACGTTCAGCGCGTGGCTGAGGGCCGCCGCCCGCGACAGGCTGGAAGGGAGTCAGCGTTCCAAGCGCTTCGAGACTCCCGAGCAATGGGAAGAGTTCTTCAGGAAGTGCGATGCCTTGGAGGATGGTCCTGATGTCGAACCGGATTGGGAGGAACACCTACGCGTGATAAATGCGTCACGGCTAAGTGGCTCGACTGGCACTTGATCTTCGTTGACACGAACGTCTTCATGTACGCGGTCGGGAAGCCTCACCCACTAAAGACTACGTCAAGGCTCTTCTTCTCCGAGTCACCTGCGGCCCACACGTCTCTTTGCACCTCCGCCGAGGTCCTACAGGAGCTCGCGCACGCATATCTCCCGGTCAAGAGAGCGGGAAGGTTCGACGCGGCCATGGAGGTGATGGCCAACGCAGGCGTAGAAGTGTGGCCGCTTGAGGCGGCGGACGTCATCCTCGCAAGGGAACTCTACGAACACCACCCCACGCTGTCGGCGAGAGACCTCTGCCTCCTGGCGAGCTGCAGGCGCCGGGGCGTGACCGAGATCATGACCTACGACCAGGCCCTCGCCGCCGCTGTGGGCGTAAGCTGCTGAGAACTGTCCTTCGACAGGCTCAGGACGAACGGTCTTCCCGGGCCAGGGCTCGCCGGCGGAGTCTTGAGATAGTAGCTTAGACCCAGGAGTCCCAGCGGTCGAAGTCGATGCCGGGGGCCTCGCTCTTCATTCCAACGGGCTTGTTGCCGCCGTGGAAGTCCCCCTTGTGGATGTTCTTGTCGCCATAGAAGCGCCTGAGGTCCTCGGGCAGCTTCGCCACCTCGTCGGCGGGCCACTGCTCGACATCCTGGATGGGGCCGCCCCACGCGGGCCGGTAGGCTATCGCCAGCATCTCGCGGGCATACTCGCCCGTGTTGGGGAAGTTGCCGTGGAATACCCTGTGGTTGATCAGCACGGCTGCGCCGGCCTTGACGGGGACCATCACCTCGTCGGGGTGGCTCTCGTAGCGCAGGTAGGGGTTGCCGTCCGAGTGCATGCTCAGGTGCGAGCGGGGCACGACCCTGAACGGCGACACCTCCAGGGTCAGGTCCTCCAGGTAGTTCAGCACGCGCACCAGCACCGGGACGCTGCCCTCGTAGCCGAATATCTTGGAGCCCCAGGGCTGACCATCGGTGTGCAGGGAGATGCCGGGATGGCCCGGCTCCGAGCGGGCGTAGGCGTAGCTCATGGCGATCAGGTCGTCGCCGAAGAGGCGCTCCAGGAACGCCACGGTGGGCGGGTTGGCTACGAGCCTTGTGATCGCGCCGCCCCTGAAGGCGATCTCGCCCGCGGTGCGCTGCCGCTCCGAGTAGTCTGCGCCCTTGGTGTGGATCTCGGCCGCTTCGGCTCTCAGCACTTCGAGCTGCTCTTCCGTGAGGACGTTGGGGAGCACTAGGTATCCCTCGACCTCCAGCATCCTGACCTGCTCGCCGAAGGTGAGCTTGGTCCAGTCCCTGTCGTCCACTCGCGGCTTGTGAGTCGTTGCAGTCGCCATGTGTCGATTACTCCTGTTGGTGTGCGCGGCTAATGATACTACTTTGAGGCACAATGCGGGAAGACGGGGCGGGTTTGAAACCCGCCCCTGCGAAGCCCTGGCCGGACGCGCCCTGCAAGTGCCGAGCTAGCACCTAGAGGGAGACACCCAGGCTTCTCATCCGCTCGTGGATGGCGTTGCGCGCCTCGATGAAGGGGCGGCTCAGGTACGCGATGTGATCGTCGTCGCCGTGCCTGTGGGTGACGCGGTCCGCCGGGAGCTGGCCCGCAGTCTGGCGGATGTACACCAGGTCGCCCTCGATGATGTTGAGCATGTGCGCGGCCACGTCCCTGTCGAACATCCACCAGTCGCCGCCGCAGGCGACGTAGATAGGGGACGTGTGCGAGTAGATGCCGCGCGGCAGGTCGTCATAGTCGGGGTCGCCGTAGTAGGTCGGGCTGCCCGACCGGATCGCGAGCCAGGAGTGGGCGTCGATGTCGACGTCCAGCTTCAGCTCCAGCCTGCGCGCGCCCTCGTCGGACTCCGCGGAGGCGATGATCTCGCCGTTCTTGAGCAGGTCGAGACGGTGTATGGGCACTACGCTCTCGGCCCAGGCGTCGACGCTGACCTTGCCGGGGCCGTCGATCTCAACCGTGTCGCCGATCTCGTGGCCGTCGATGCTGAAGTGGAGTATGGGGCCGGCCGTCATGAAGGTACGGCCTCGGCGCAGGTTGGAGCACCAGGTGTCGAAGTCGAACTCCTCGCCCTCGCGCATCTTGACGTAGGTCCTGTAGAAGCCCACGGGCGTCGAGTTGTCCATCTTGTCGGTACCGCCGAGCACCGGAATACGGTAGCCGCAGTTGAGGAGGCGGTAGTACTCCTCGTGGGTGTACTGCCGCTGGTGCCCCTTGAACTCCAGGCCGTCGAGCCTGCCCGTCGCCACCAGCACGACGACCTCGCGGCTGAAGCCCCAGAAGTGGGCCGATACGACCGTGCCGCCCTGTGCGTGGCACTCGTCCGCCCAGTAGGTCAGGGTCGTGTCCATGGTGCCGCCCAGCCCGCCCTCGCCCTGGCCGTCGGAAGTGAAGGGCATGATCGGGTCGGTGATGCCGAGAAGAAGCAGGTGGCTCATCATGTTCTGCCGGTTCTCCTGGCAGACGGAGACGATGTGCTTGCCGTCCCTTGTCGAGAACGGGTAGCCGGTGAACTCGTCGACGCCGGCGAAGAGGCTGCCCAGCTGGGTCTGCTCCACGTGGGCGATGTTCACGCCCTCGCTCCTGGCGTCGAGCAGTGCGCCGATTGCCGAGATGAAGTGCATGTGGGGATCGCCCGAGTACCACCCGCCGCCATTCATGTCGACCCACCGCTTGAGCTTGATGACTAGCTCGCGCTGGCCCGGCTCGATGTGGATGCGCTGGCGCAGCGGGTTGTACTCGAAGCCGGCTGCGA
The DNA here is from genome assembly GCA_965116315.1 of Dehalococcoidia bacterium. GTDB lineage: Bacteria > Chloroflexota > Dehalococcoidia > Lucifugimonadales > CAJWER01. The sequence continues at coordinate 719,046 of OZ220672.1, read as the reverse complement.
TGTCGACGATGACCTCGCCCCGAGGGAGCCATCCCTCGCACCGGCCGTCTACGTATGCATACGTGATCTGGCCGAGACGGATGTCGCCGCCCAGGTCGAAGTTGAAGGTGTCGAGGTTCGAGTTGACGTGGTTGTGGTGCCCGTAGGGCTGGTAGGGGACGCCCTCGGGAGAGCGGAAGTGCACCCGGCATGCCACGGGTTCGCCCGTGTCCTCGTCGACGATCACGACCTTGACCCAGTTCTTCCCGCGGTCGAGCAGGTCCAGGCGCACTCCGTCCCCCTCAGCCGATCCGTCTCGCTCGACGTCGCCCCATCGGACGCTGCCGACGGTCTTTCCCCCCTGCTTCACTGTGACCGTCGCGGAGGGGATAGCGCCGATCTCCACGTATGCCGGACTGGCCTTTTCGTTCTGCGCCTCGCCCCAGCCTTTGTACGGGGCGGCCAGGAACTCGTTGGCGGGCTGGCGGGGCAGGGCGTAGGGGTACTTGGCGCGGCCGCGGTCGACCTCTACCTCCAGGTCGAATGGCTGGTCGGCGTCCTCGTCACGGGTGAGGACCACGCGCGCGGGCCTCATGCCCTCGCGGGCGAAGGGCTCCTCGTCGGCGTGGCCTAGGGTGATGCCCGCGATGATGAGCCCCGGGCCCTTGGGCACGACCTCCACCGACTCTATGACTGCGTCGGGGTCGGGGTTGAGCCAGGCCCAGAGCCAGTAGCGCTCGAGTGGGTCGCCGCGTGTTTCCAGCTGACGCCAACCTGCGCGGCCCCACTGTCCCTCGTACCTTGCCATCGGCTTGTCATACTGGTCTGTCACAGCGAGAAACTGGGAGTGGCCGCCCGGTATCTGGCCGACTCCCGGCAGGGTGCCAATCTCGAAGCGCTCCCGTACGGGCACACGCTCCTCACGTCCACCGGCGAGGCGGAACACGTAGTCTGCCACGTGGGCGCCCCACCAGCCGTCCTCGGCAATGGTGCTCTCGAGAACGGCGTGGGCGAAGATCACGCGCCGCGCTTTCGAGCCTATGGGAATCGAGACGGCCCCGCGGCCCCCACCGCAGGCGACGTACAGGTCTCCATCTGAGCCGTCAGGCGATCCGACCACGAAGGGAATCCCGCGCATCGTCTGGGGGCCCACTGGCACCGGCCCCTCGAGCTCGACGTCGGAGCCGGGGACAGCGTACTTGAACGGGGCGGAGCCCATCAGGTGCAAGGGACCGCCGTCTTCCGTAGGCGGCAGCATCTGGGGGCCGAGATTCGTCAGGTTCGACAGGTCGAGTGGTTCGTAGTCGGACACGCCGCACCTCCGCGGGGACGGATACCGCGATTCAATAGGAAGCCGTGCGCCGTGTCAAGCTACGGGTGTTGACGTAGGGGCGGAACCATGTGTCCGCCCGCCGGGTGGCGATGTGTCTGTCGGGCTGTCGCGGCCATCTTAGTCGAGGCTCTGGAGGGTCCCCAGGGCATTCCATACGTGGCTGCCCATGATTATCTCGTTGTGGAACGCGCCCCTGATAACACCCATGCGGTCGATGACATAGGTGACCCGGGACGTGCCGAGCCCGAATCTGCGCTCGACATCGTAGAGACGGCGGACCTCCTTCCCAGAGTCGCTCGCCAGACCGAAAGGCGTACCGACGGACTCACCGAAGCGCCTCACCCTGTCCACGCTGTCGGTGCTGACGCCAAGGACGACTGCATCAAGGTCGGTGAGGACGTCGTACGAATCGCAGAAGGCGCCGACCTCGACGGTGCAGCCGTGGGTGAAGGCCCTTGGGTAGAAGAAGAGGACGACGTTGCTGCCCCGGTGCTCGGAGAGAGTGAACGGCTCGCCGGAGCCAAGGGTGACCGTGAAGTCGGGGGCTTGTGCGCCAACTTCGAGCATTTCAGAGCGATTATTGCACAGAAACGGCACCCGTCAAGATACCCGAGCAGGGTTTCGTTGCGCTGACGGCATGGTGATATAGTGTGCCCGCGACAGTTCGGCAGGGACACCGCGCCCAAGAGCGGGCGAAGGAGGCCCGGATGAGGCACTCGATAATCTTCAGTAGGGAAGGGGTATACGGCGCCTTCCCGATCCTCAATCATCTACCCGACGGAAGGCTCACGATAGGCTTCAGCCTCTCGGACTTCCACGACCACTATGCGCTCGGCAAGTGGACAGTGCTGGTGTCGGAGGACGAGGGCGATAGCTGGGTCGAGACGGACGACCCTTCGATACCCGCCACGTGGCCGGCGTCGAACCCCAGGGAGCAGAGCGACAGGTTCGCCGGCTTCATGCCCGACGGCTCGTGGGTATGCGCCGGAGTGATCGGGCACGAGGCGTGGCCCGCCTCCCGGCGTGAGGAGGCTGAGGCCCGCGGGCTGGAGATCCGGGACCACGTGGGCATCGGCGGAGGGTTCATCGTGAACCGGCCGACGGTGTTCGTGCAGCGCTCCACCGACTCGGGCCAGACGTGGAGCCGGGACGAGTGGGACGTGCCGGGGTTCACCGGGACGGGCTTCTCGCGGCCCACAGTACTGGCAGACGGAACGGTGCTGGAGCCCGTGTACGGCGGGAGAGAGGGCAGCGCCCTCAGCGTGTTCGTCTGGCGCGGCGCCGACGGGGGCCGCACCTGGCGGCTCCACGGCGTCGGCGCGCCGGGGAACGAGGCCGCATTCGTGGAGACGGAGCCCGGCCGGGTGCTGTGCCTGGCACGGACCCATGAGGACGAGTCCGACGGGTACCTGGTGCAGTTCTGGTCGGACGACGGCGGGGTAACCTGGTCGCAGCCGCTCAACACCACCGTCTGGACGCCAAGCTCTCCTCCGAACCTGGTCAAGCTCAGGGACGGGCGAGTCCTGCTCAGCCACGGGTACCGGCGCGACCCGATGGGAATACGCGCCGTGCTGAGCGAGGACGGCGGGCGGACGTGGGACGTGGACAACTCGGTCGTGCTGCGTGACGACGGGGGTTATGTGAGCGAGCTGCGGGACGGGGGCAGCGCCGGGTCCGACGTGGGCTATCCGCACTCGACCCAGCTACGCGACGGCAGCGTGCTCACCGTCTACTACATCACGCCCGCCGACCGGGTGACCCACATCGCCTCGACACGGTGGAGCCCGTAGACCTACTCACCACGGGGAACACAGAGGACAAGGAGACAGGAGAACGCGATGACCACTGAGAAGCTGGCTATCGACGGCGGGGTGCCGGTGCGCACAAAGCCATTCGAGCCGATGTGGGTGTTTGGGGAGGAGGAGCGGAAGCACCTCATGGAAGTGATGGACCGCGCTCCGAACGAGTGGCGCAAGAGGTTCAAGGTCAACGAGTTCGCCAACGCGTTCGCCGAGCGGCACGGCATTGAGTACGCCATTCCTACCGACTCGGGCAACGGAGCGGTACACACCGCCGTGGCGGCGATCAACCCGAACCCGGGCGACGAGATCATCACCACGCCGGTGAGCGACGTGGGCACGGTGCTGGGCATCATCGCCCAGAACGCGATTCCCGTATTCGCCGACATGGACCCCGACACCCTGAACATCTTACCCGAGGACATCGAGCGCAGGATCACGGACAGGACCCGCGCGATCCTGATCGTCCACCTGTTCGGCAACCCGTGCGACATGGACGAGATCATGGACATCTCGCGCAGGCACGGCGTTCCCGTGATCGAGGACGCGTCGCAGGCCCACCTGGCCGAGTACAAGGGTCAGCTCGTCGGCACGATCGGCGACATCGCGGCTTACTCGCTGGGTGGCAAGACGCTGACGACGGACCAGGGCGGGATGGTGATCACGAACGACCCTGAGCTTGCGCGCAGGTCGGTGGGCTTCACGCGCAAGGGCAGCGAGATGGACGAGACGATGACCGAGATGCTCGGCCCGACCTCCTACAGGTGGGGCTCGGCTCGCGGGTACGCCTTCCTGGGCACCCACTCGCCCATGACCGACCTGGAGGCCGCGGTCGGCATGGCGCAGATAGGCAGGTGGGACGAGGCGACCGCGGCCCGGCGCCGCGCCGCGGAGATACTGGACGAGGCGCTGTACGAGCTGCCGGGCATCCACCCGCAGGTGATACGGGAGGGCAACCGCTCGTCGTACTACGTCTACGGCTACCGGGTGGACGAGGATGAGGCGGGCGTGTCGACGGAGCAGTTCTCGACCGCCGTGAAGGCGGAGGGAATCCCGGACTGCAACGGGGCCTACATACGGGGCATGCCGTTGTACAAGTACCCGCTGTTCGCGGAGGAGCTGACTTACGGCGACTCCCGGTACCCTTTCGTCGACGAGCACGGCGAACGCAGGGTGGACTACAACAGCCTGCACCTGCCGAACATCGAGCAGTACCTGCCGACCACGGGCACCGTGCTGTTCCGCAATACCTACACGGAAGAGGACGCCAACGACATCGCGACCGCGATGAGGAAGGTGGCACTCCACTACGCGGCGAAGAAGGGGTAGGGAGAGTCGCGCCCATCTCGCACCGATGGGCGTATGGTATCCTGACTCCATGACTACAGTGAACACAATCGAAGACATCATCAGGGCCATGCGGGAGCGGCCCGAGGTACGGGACGCGATTCGCCGCGAGGTGTTGACCGAAGAGCTCCTATCGCTGCCAGAAAAACTGGACAGGCTGACGCAGCGCGTCGACGAGCTGACGGTTCGACTGGACACCCTCACTCAGCACGTCGGCGATCTGACGGTGCGGCTCGACACCCTCACTCAGCGCGTCGACGACCTAACGGTGCGGCTCGACACCCTCACCCAGCGCGTCGACGACCTAACGGTGCGGCTCGACACCCTCACCCAGCGCGTCGACGACTTAACGGTGCGGCTCGACACCCTCACCCAGCGCGTCGACGACCTGACAGCTCAAGTCGCCGAAGTCGTCAAGGTTCAAAAGGAGCACTCAGACAAGCTTGGAATACTCATCGGGGACAGACTCGAGCGCCGGATGGCGACCATACTGCCACCTGTTCTCAGCGAGAGGCTTGGCCTGAGACGGACACAGGTGATTTATCACCCAACCCTACTGCCTTCGTCCGACTCGGGCTTCGCGACCAGCGTCGAGGAAGCGGCCGACAGAGGCATCATTACAGACGAACAGGAGCTGCGGCTCAAGGTAACGGACCTGATCATGCGCGCTCGCCGGAAGTCGGACGGGGCTGGAGTGTGGGTAGCAGCCGAGGCATCCGGGACCATCGACGAAACCGACGTCAGCAGGGCCGCCGAATCTGCGGCTGTGCTCGGTACAGTGTTCGGCGAGGACGCTGCAGCGGTCGTCGTAGGCCACCGCATCCGGTTCGAAGACAGGGAGAGGGCCGAAACGCAAGGCGTGATGGTCATGATAGAAGACGAGGCTTAGCTGTTCGGCGGTCTACAGCACATAACTCTCCTCCGATGGCATGCCGCCGGTCGTTCGTTTCGTTGCCTCAAGCGGTGGCTTCGCTAGCTACTCCGACTCGGTCACTGTGATGCGCTGGTTGATTGGGACGTCGGTCAGGGTCTGGACCTTGCCGCCGGGCCAGGTGATTGTCAGGGATTCGATGGTCCCGGCCCGGCCCAGGCCGAAGTGTGCGGCGGCCATGTCCTGGCCCATCTGGCTGGACCCGGCGCGTATCTCACGTATCTGCGTCTTGCCCCCTGCCTCGAGCACCAGCCTGGCGCCGATGCCGTCGCGGTTGCCTGAGGACCCGACCGTGAGCACCTGCAGCCAGTTGTTGCCGCTGCGGCAGGCGTTCTCGAACAGGCGCGTGTGCTGGTCCAGGTTCGCGACGAAAATGTCGAGGCAGCCGTCGCCGTTATAGTCGAGGAAGACGCCGCCGCGCCCCGTGCCGGGGTCGGCCGCGCCGCTGACCTCTGATATGTTCGCGAACGTGCCGTCGCCCTTGTTCCGAAGGAGGACGTTCGCCTGCTCCCGCTTGTATATCTCGAACGCCTCCGTGATCGGCAATGACAGGTAGCCGCTCACGACGTACAGGTCCTCGTAGCCGTCGTTGTCGAAGTCGAAGAACGACGTTCCCCAGGTGACGCGCTCGCTGTTGCCGAGTATTCCTATGGCGACTCCAGCGTCGATGGCCTCGTCGGTGAAGGTGAGGCCGTCCCCGGAGTTCCTGAGAAGGACGTTGTTGCCGATGTTGGTGACGTACATGTCGAGGAAGCCGTCGAGGTCGTAGTCGCCGACAGCGAGACCCATGCCGTGCATGGCAAAGTTGGTCCCGGAGGCGATGGAGACGTCTGTGAATAGCCATGATCCTTCGCCGTCGGGCCCGTCGTTGCGCCAGAGGACGTTGGGCTGGGCGTTCGCGCCCCAGTCGTTGACGGCGTAGAGATCGAGGTCGCCGTCGTTGTCGAAGTCGAGCCACCCTGCCTGGAAGCCCGCCCCCCAGACGTTGCCTATGGGAGCGACAAGCTGTCCCGTCATGTCCACCTGCGGGTTCTTGTAGACCTCGGGGTCGGGCGGAGAGGTGTCGCCAAGGAGGTGGGTAACGTTGGTGAACGTCCCATCGCCGTCGTTGCGATTCAGGGCAAGCCGCTCGACCGAGTTGATGAACTGCGCGTCGATGAGGGCCTGGGCGCTCATCTCGTACAGGTACCTCAGCACGATGAAGTCCAGGTCGCCGTCGCCGTCGTAGTCTGCCCAGGCGCACCCGGTCGACCGATAGCGCTCGCCCGGCTCCCCCAACCCCGCTTCCCCGGTGACGTTGGCGAACGTGCCGTCGCCGTTGTTGCGGAACAGCTTGCTGTCGCCGTAGTTGGTGACGTACAGGTCCTTGTCGCCGTCGTTGTCATAGTCGGCCGCGCAGCCGCCGTTGGCCCTGCCGGAGCCGTCGGTGACGCCCGCATCTTCGGCCACGTCGACGAAGGTGCCGTCGCCGTTGTTGCGGAAGAGGGCGTTCCGGCTTGTGGAGTTGGTGACGTATATGTCGTCGAGCCCGTCGCCGTCGTAGTCGAAGACCACGACTCCACCCCCCATCGGCAGGGTCTCTTCCCCGAAGGCCCGGTGCCGGAACTCCGTGCCCGAGGCGGCCGTAACATCCTCGAAGTAGTTGCGCCCGCTCCTGGGGACGCCCGTACGGACCGGCGACTCTTCGGCCTGGCCTGTGGCAACTCTCAGGGCGGATGCCTCTACGTCCTGCCATATCAGGGCGCCCACTCCCAGGACGGCCAGGCCGCCGACGACGCCAACGAGCCAGGTCGAAGCCGCGAATGCGGTGATCCCGCGCAGGGGGATGACCCTCGCGAGCCCCCAGAATGTCACCGGGCCGCCCGCCGCGGCAGTGAAGAGCAACGCCGCCGCCGGGGCCGTACCCATCCCCAGTATCAGGAGCAGCGCCACCAGGGGGATCTCGAACAGCAGGGGAACGTTGATGAGCAGGCCGAAAGTAGCGGCTATCAGCACGCCGCCGAGGTCGTTGCCGAGGTATGACGACACCGTGTCGGGGCTCACCCACTGGATGACGAGCCCGCTGGCGAACCCGGCTATCACCATGATGGGCCCCATCCTGACGAGATAGCCGACGCTGACGCGCGCCCAGTCCCGGAAGGCCTCCCGCATGGCGGGGCCCCAGTCCCTAGGCTCGGACTCCGGATCGTAGGACCAGGCGGGGGGAGCCTCGTCATCTCCACGGCGGCCTCTGAGCGCCATCACTACGATGGGCCCGATCAGCACCGCCCCCATGAGCGCCATGACGATCCGGCTGGCTCCCAGCACGGGGGTGAACACGAAAAAGACCATCGCCAGCGCGGGAATGTTCAGGGTGGCAGACCCCTGGACCATCGCAATCGCGCCTTCTATGCCGCCGCCTCGTTGCCTGAAGGCGGAGGAGACAGGGACTATGCAGGCGGAGCAGAGGTTCATGACGGGACCGGCCGCGAGGCCCCTGATCGTGCGCTTGAACAGGCTCCCTGACTCGAACGACCTTCCCGAACCGGACGGGAAGAGAAAAGCCTCGGTGAGTCCGGCGACGACGAAGGCAAAGGTCATGCCGACCGTTACGAGGCGGAGATACGAGACTGAGAACACGAACCACTTGGCGAAGAATGAGGTCCCCTGGTCCCTTTCGATGCAGAAGCCCTGGAAGCACTGGACCGTTGGGCCAGTGACCAGGCCCACGTCGGTTCCCACCGCGTCCAGCTTGGGGAAGCGGTTGAAGGCGAAGAAGAGGGCGAGTATTGCCAGGAAGAGCAATACGCCGACGAGGCGCTTCTTTTGGATGGAGGTGATCATGAGGCGGTGGTTGTTCGCAGGCGCGAGCCATCCTAGCATCTTTTGGGACGGCAGCAGCCCTGCTCCGAGGGTGGGTTCCGAAAAACTGCAGTCATACCACCAATGTATCCGAAAAACGTCTCCAAGCTTGACCGACCTTCTGTAATGTGTTATGAAGAGCCTAGATGCCAGCGGGCAAGGAGACTGCTATGAAGACACGAATGGGACTGACGTGGATACCCGCAATGATTGTCGTAGCTGTACTCTTGGTCGCTGGCTTGTCCTGCGGTGCGGCTGAGGAGACTACCGAGACCAAGGCGCCCCAGGCTCCCCAGGCGCCACAGGCGGCGGCTCCCGCACAGAAGGCGGCAACCGGGGATTCGGGTTCGCAGATGGCCGTCCAGCAACCCGAGGCGGCGAAGCCGGCAGCCCCGGCGGTCGGCCAGCAGCTGACGATCGTCCGGCCCACCCCGCGGCCTGCGGCAGCAGAGCGGGAGGCTCCCGCACAGCAGGAAGAGGGCTTCAAGTACACGGGCGAGCCCGAGGTGCCCGGCGTCTTCTGGGACTATGAGTACACAGGGCCGGTACCGACGAAGTTCAACGAGAACCCGAAGTTCGCCGAAATGGTGAAGGCGGGCCAGCTCCCGCCGGTCGAGGAGAGGCTGCCCGAGGAGGTCAAGGTCGTCAAGCCGCCCCACGGCATCGGCGTGTACGGCGGAACGTGGCGGGTGACGGCCACCGGCGGAGGCCCGCGGAACGGCCGCTACTGGGACAAGAAGAACGCCGACGAGGTATCGAGGCACATTCCTCACGTCGGATTCTTCACGATCAGCGAGGACGGCAGGACCTACACCTACAGGAACCGCAAGGGGCTGAAGTGGAGCGACGGCATGCCGTTGACCATGGAGGACGTCCGGTTCTCCTGGGAGGACGTGAACTTCCACGACACGCTCCACGAGACGCCGCAGGGCCAGTGGCTGGACGCGGTGACGGGCGAGCGGGTGAAGTTCGCCATCATCGACGACCTGCACTGGACGCTGACGTTCGACACGCCGGACTTCACCCTGATGGAGGGTGAGGTGAGGGCAGGGGACCGCTGCACGTCCTTCTACTTCTGCTTCTACTCGCCGGCTCACTACATGAAGCAGTTCCACCAGGACTACGCGGACGCGGCAGCGCTGAAGAAGATGATCGACGAAGAGGAGGCGGGTGACTGGCCGCGCCTCTGGGGGATCAAGAACAACGCTGGCACCCACATCGAGAAGCCCGTGGTCGCTGAGCACGTGCTCGTCTCCCAGTCGGACACCCTGTCGACCTGGCGGGCGAACCCTTACTACTTCCAGGTCGACCCCGAGGGGAACCAGCTTCCATACGTGGACGGCTTCATGACCATCAAGGTGGAGAGCCGCGAGGTCGGCGTCTTCCGCAGCATGGCAGGCGAGACGGACGCATACGCGGCGATATTCCAGATCCAGGAGATCCCCCTCTACCGCGCCAACGAGGAGAAGGGCGACTTCAGCATCAAGATATGGCCGATCACCGGCCCCCAGGACGTGGGCTACGCGGTCTGCCAGACCTGCAACCAGGACGCAGAGCTCGGCAAGTGGCTGCGGACCAGGGACTTCAGGACGGCCATCTCCTACGCCATGGACAGGGACTCGATCAACGAGACGCTGTATCTGGGCTTCGGCACCCCGAAGAACTGGTCGCCGCATCCCAGCACACCGTACTACCCCGGCGACGAGGTCGCGTTCCAGGACGTGGAGTACAACCCTGCCAAGGCCAACGAGATACTCGACAGCCTTGGTCTGACCGAGCGTGACGAGGCCGGATACAGGCTGCGGTCGGACGGGTCCGGGGAACGGATTTCGTTCGACTCGGTCTCCAGCCTCGGATGGACGACCGACGTGGCGGTCCTCATGACCGACTACTACGCGGACGTGGGCATCGAGCTCAAGGACAAGACGATGAACGCGCCCTGGACACTGGGCTACCCGGGCAAGGTGCCCATCACCATCATGCGGGCGTTCGGGCTCTACGGGGCCAACCCGTGGTTCTCCGGCTGGAGCCGGTGCTGCCCGACTGGCGGCGGCCACGTGTTCGCGCCGGACATCGGCGACCTGCCCCGCAGCATGAAGATCGGCCCGGACGGCGCTGTCCCGACCGAGGGCGGCTACCAGCCCAGGAGCGGCGACGAGATGAGCCCGGTCTGGGAGCCGAAGGCGCCGGACTACACCTATCCGGCTGACCCGTCCGGCAACCTGCTGAAGCTCAACCAGCTGTTCCACGATGGGCGGGCATTCGAGCAGTATTCGCCTGAGCGGCTCAGCATGGGCAAGGAGATATTCAGCATCCACGCCCTGGAGAAGTACTACCTGGGCGTAGTCGCCCACACGGGCGTGTTCAGGAGCCCGATGCTGCACCAGAACAACTTCATCAACATCCCGCACACGCACACGGCTGACCCGGTGGGATTCTACGGCGAGCTGTACTACTTCGTCGGCGGCGAGGACAATATCGACTAGGCCGCGCTAGACCGGATACGGCGACGTAGTGAGAAGGGCCCCGCGCTGAGCGGGGCCCTTCCTGTTTATCGACTGGTGACCTTTATGCGCGGGTCGACGATGACCAGCAGGACGTCGGAGAGCAGGGTGCCCACTACCGTGAGTATGCCTAGCATGAGGATGATGAACCCGGCGGTGTAGGTATCCTCGGCCCGGACGGCCGTGAGCAGGACGGGGCCCAGCGTCGGGAGGCTGAGCACCACGGAGACGATCACGCTGCCGCTGACCAGCGAGGGGAGCAGGTAGCCTATCGTGCTGACCAGGGGGTTGATGGCCACGCGGACCGGGTACTTGAGGATGACCTTCAGGGGGCGCAGTCCCTTCGCCTGTGCCGTCACCACGTAGGGTCTGCTCAGCTCGTCCAGGAGGTTGTTGCGCATGATGCGGATGAGGCTGGCGGTGCCGGAGGTGCCCAGCACGATGGCTGGAATCCACAGGTGCTTGAGGAGGTCGTACGCCTTCGCCATGCTCCAGGGCGCCTTTACGTAATCGGACGAGAAGAGGCCGCCCACGCTCTGGCCGAAGTAGGCGAATCCGACGTACATCAGGATCAGCCCGAGCAGGAAGTCGGGCACGGCCAGGCCGCTGAACCCGATGACGGTGAAGGTGTAGTCGGCCAGGGAGTGCTGGCGGACGGCGGAGTAGATGCCCACCGGTATGGCGAAGCTCCACGTCACCAGGATGGTGAAGCCGGTCAGGGCGACGGTGAGCGCGATGCGATCGCCTACCAGCTCCTTGACCGGGCGCTGGTCCGTTATCCTCGTCCCGATCGACCTGCCGAAGTCGCCCTGGAGCAGCTTCCACACCCAGTTGGCGTAGCGCTCATACTGGGGACGGTCGAGGGCCAGGTAGGCACGGAGCTCGGCCTCCATGGCCAGGAGGTCTCCTTCGTCGACGTGCTGGGCCGAGTAGCCGCGCACGCGCTCGATTGCATTCCCCGGCGGCAGCTCCAGGATGTAGAAGGAGAGCATGGAGATGATCCAGATGATGAACAGCGCCAGGAGCAAGCGGCGGGCGATGTACTCGAGCATTGCGGTTACCTGCCTGTCCCTTCGTTTCGCGCCATGTTAGCCGTTCGGGTGCGGGTATGCCAGTCGTTCTAAGGCGGGCTAACTGTTCAGAGTTGATGAGATGGCAAGCCCGTCGCATGTACGTAGGGGCGACTCGCCGAGTCGCCCTCACACGTTGGGCCGCAAGCGAATCGGAGCCGGGACATCCTTCTCATCAATACTGAACAGTTACAAGGCGGGCTGTACTACTTCGTCGGCGGCGAGGACAACGTCGACGACTAGGCCGCGTTAGACCGGATACAGCGACGTAGTGGGAAGTGCCACGCGCTGTGCGGGGCCTTTCCTGTCTATCGACCGGTGACCTTTATGCGGGGGTCCACGATGACCAGCAGGATGTCGGAGAGCAGGGTGCCCACCACCGTGAGGATGCCGAGCATGAGGATGATGAACCCGGCGGTGTAGGTATCCTCGGCCCTGACGGCATTGAGCAGGACGGGGCCCAGCGTCGGGAGGCTGAGCACGACGGAGACGATCACGCTGCCGCTTACCAGGGAGGGGAGCAGGTAGCCGATGGTGCTGACGAGCGGGTTGATGGCCACGCGGACCGGGTACTTCAGGATGAGCTTCAGGGGGCGCAGTCCCTTCGCCTGTGCCGTCACCACGTAGGGTCTGCTCAGCTCGTCCAGGAGGTTATTCCTCATGATGCGGATGAGGCTGGCGGTGCCCGAGGTTCCCAGCACGATGGCGGGAATCCACAGGTGCTTCAGGAGGTCGTACGCCTTCGCCAGGCTCCAGGGCGCCTTGAGGTAGTCGGCGGAGAATAGGCCGCCGACGCTCTGGTCGAAGTAGGCGAACCCAACGTACATCAGGATCAGCCCGAGCAGGAAGTCGGGCACGGCGAGGCCGCTGAATCCCATGATGGTGAAGGTGTAGTCGGCGAGGGAGTGTTGGCGGACGGCGGAGTATATGCCCACCGGTATGGCGAAGGTCCACGTCACCAGGATGGTGAAGCCCGTGAGGGCGACGGTGAGGGCGATGCGGTCGCCGACGAGCTCCTTGACCGGGCGCTGGCTGTCGATGGTCGTCCCGATGGACCTGCCGAAGTCGCCCTGCAGCAGCTTCCACACCCAGTTGGCGTAACGCTCGTACTGGGGGCGGTCGAGGGCCAGGTAGGCGCTGAGCTCGGCCTCCTTCGCCCTGAGCTCGGCTTCGTCGAAGTGCTGGGCCGAGTAGCCGCGCACGCGCTCGATCGCATTCCCCGGCGGCAGCTCCAGGATGAAGAACGAGAGCATGGAGATGATCCAGACGATAAAGAACGCCAGCAGCAAGCGGCGGGCGATGTACTCGATCATTTGCAGTACCTGCCTGGGCCTTCGTCTCGCCCCATGGTAGCCGTTTAGTTGCGGGGATGCCAGCGCGGTGCGTTTATCGTACTAGGGACGCAGTACCGCGATGATAATAGTCAGATTCGCAACCCAGCAAGGGCACTCCTCACCACCCTGCATGGAGACCTTTGAACAACCTGCTATTGCGCGCCCATATAGTCGTCGTTCCTGCGGAGGCAGGAACCCAGAGGGGCGAGGGGTGGGGTCTTCTCCCCGGCGCCACTGCGTTACGCAAAGGTCTCCCTGCATGGGGGACGGTTCCTGCGGCAGGAATCCGGCTTTCGCCACTATGACGATTAGGGGAACTTGGAGAAGTCGTAGCCTTCTTTGACTATGCAGTCGAGGAGGGCGGGGCTGCCGGACTTCGTCACTTCTATGGCCTCTTCGAGGCTGGGAACGAGGTCGGCGACCCCGTCGACTCGCTTGCTCCATGCGCCGAGGCCGTCGGCCACCTTGGCGTAGTCGCCGCCCTGGTCGAGGGCGTCGTACATCTCGGTGGCGTAGGGCATGTGGCTCCGCTCGATGGCCATGACGCCGTTGTTGAAGACGATAGTCAGTGTGCCGATCTTGTGCCTGACGGCCGTTTCGATGTCCATGCCGACCATTCCGATGGCGGCGTCGCCCATCATGTTTACGCAGAGCTTGTCTGGCTCGGCGAGCTTTGCGCCCATGACCAGGCCGAGGCCGTAGCCTAGCTGGGTGGACTTGCCCCAGCCCATGTAGGTGCGGGGCGCGACGGACTCCCAGAAGGGGGCTATCTGGTCGCGGGGGCTGCCCGCGTCGTGGGTGACGATGGTGTTGGGCCTGTCGCAGTTGTTCATCAGGTCCCAGATGATGCGGTACTGGTTGATCGGCTCCTCGTCGGAGGTGAGCTGGGGCATCCACTCGTCGAGCCAGGCCTTCTTGACGGCCTGGACCTCCGCACCGGTGTCCTTCGTCTTCCTGTAGCCGTCGCCGTTCGTCGCGTCGGAGATCTCGGCGATGAGGGCCTGGAGCACGAGCTTCGCATCGCCGATCACCGAGTAGTCGGACTTGTAGTCCTTGTTCACGTCGGCCGGGTCGTTGGTGGAGTGGATGATGACCTTGCCGGGCGGGATTTCCCTGCCATAGTTGGTGCGGGTGAAGCTGGTGCCGATGCCGAATACCACGTCGGCCCTGCCCAGGAAGTGGTGGATCATGCCCGTGGTGGAGATGGCGGACGCGCCGAGGGCGAGGGGATGGTCCTCTGGGAACGCGCTCTTGCCCGGGAGAGTCGTCATCACCGGGGCCTGCAGGAGCTCGGCAAGCTCCTGCAGCTCGTCCCACGCCTCGGCGTACATGCACCCCTGTCCGGCGTGGACCACCGGGTTCTCGGCGGCCAGGAGCACCTTCGCGACGGCCGCCACGTCGTCCGGGTCGGGCCCGTAGCGGTTGCCGCGGACGGGCTCGTAGTCGATCTCGCCGTTGAACTCGGCGGGCCATACGTCCTTCGGCACCTCGATGAGTACCGGCCCGCCCTTGCCGGTGCGCAGGTGGTAGAAGGCGCGGCGCATCAGCTCGGGGATGCGCTCTACGTAGTTGGTCTGGGCGGCCCACTTGGTGACGTGGCGGTAGTTCTCCACCGCGCTGAAGTCGGGGGATATGTAGGCGCGGGTCGTGTCCGTGCCGCCCGGGATGAGCAGGATGGGCACGTTGTCCGAGAATGCCTGGGCGGCGCCCGGGAAGGCGTTCTCGGAGCCGGGGCCGCGCTGCATGGCGAAAACGCCCATGCGCTTGCCGTTGGTTGTGCGGCTGAAGCCGTCGGCTATGGCCATGCCGACACGCTCCTGCCTGCAGATTATAGGTCGTATGCCAACCTTGGCCGCAGGGTCGATCAGGTCCTGGGCGGGGTAAACGGCCAGGAACTCGGTGCCCTCGCGCTTCAGAATCTCTGCGATAACGTCTCCGCCATTCACTTTAGGGCCCTCCATCGAACAAGTAGGTATGCGGCCGAACGGCCGCGCGGCGAGAGGATACCACCCGCAGCGAGATTTCACCACAGAGGACACGGAGTGCACTGAGGAAAGAGCTCTTGTAAGAGAGAGCCGTCGGGCGCTGGGGTCAGGGGGTGCCGGCTGGGCTATACGGCCATCTGGGACTCTGTGTCGCCGGCGGTTAGGGCATCCATGTAGGCGAGGATGAGGTCGCGGGTGCGGTACCCGCCGAACTGCTTCTCGTCGTCGCGGCGGACGATGGGAAAGGTGCCGAGGACGTAGCCGGCATCGTCCTTGTCCAGGCCGTAGAGGTGGAAGTACAGGGCGTCGAGGCGTGCGCGCAGGTGGCGGCGCTCCTCCTCGTCCCATGTGAAGGGCTGGCCGTCGTATCCGAGGTGGCGGGCGAATGGGGCCATGTCGTGAGCGGTGTAGGTGAGACGCAGGACATGGTCGCGAACCAGGTCGCGGGCGGTCGTGCTGCCGAATTGGCGGTCGTAGTCTTCGGGGGCTATCACGGGGAGCTGTTCGACTATGTACCAGTTCAGGGTCTGGCCCTGTAGCTTCTGCCGGGTCGAGAAGTCGAACACTAGGGCGTTGAGATTGGCGGCCAGCAACCATTCGGTGCGTTCCTTCGTCTCCGACATGAGAATCGGCACCTTGTTACCAAAGGCGACCGCAGGAAAGAGGGCAGCGATAAACGTCCTGATGTTTGTGGGCGACGTGATGTCCTTAAACCCGAGTACCCAATTCGATCCCAACATGGAACTACATTCGGAAGCTGGTACCCAATACTGCGGAGATGGTAACCAATTGGGGTCGGCGTGTTCATCGGGAGTGGCGTTTCGTGGCTGCGCAGGCCGGTTCAAGTTCTCAGGATTGACCGCCACACTTGCCGCCCGATGGTCGAACGCCTGTACCATCTTGCCTTCGTACAGCGGCAGATACGTCTCGTCTCCTCGCTTCCAGCGACTACCCTCTACAGGATAGTAGCCCTCAGCTTGGAGTTGCGCCGCCGTAAGGAACAGGTGGGAATCCGATGTCATGTTAAAGAGTCCCTGCATGAACCGTACGGGCCATGCTCGTCGCTCATCGCCCCGCGAACGGTCAACAAGAACAGGATGTTGCTCGTAGATGCGGACGGTGATGTCGGCATCTCGCCGGTTGCGGAAGACGGGGGAGGTCCCAGTGTTCGGATTCACCTTGGCGAAGTCCGAGGGCGCCAGCGGGAATGAGCGCTCGGGGTCGTTCACCGTAGCGCTGTCGTGGAGGAAGAAGGCGCACTGTGTTGCGTCGAAGCTCCTGTCATCACCACCCAAGACGAGGGCGCAGAACTTGAACCTAGAGTCCACATCCGGAAAGAAGGGAGGTAGTTTAGTTCCAAGCCGCCTATTCTCAAAGTCGAACAGCCCGGCGACGCGCCCTCCGGTAGATACAGTCTTGAAGAACGTAGCAGCCGTCCGGTCAGCGTATATACCGGATGGAATAAGCAACCCCACAAAGCCAGTTGGTTTAATCAGGCCCATGGCCCGCTCCACAAATAGGGAGTAGAGGTTGATGCGACCGCCACTGAGAAGCGGATACTGACCGGTGGAACGCGCCATTGCACGCAAGGTCGCGGCCTTACTCCGTGCGGCTGCATATTCCAGTGCAAGCTCGTTTCCTACGTCCATGCGCTCGCCAATGAGTGCCTTACGCTCGGCTCCTGTCGCTGCGAGAGCCACTTCTTCATCGCGAATAGCAAACCACTCGACCTCCTGCTGTTCTATGCGATCCCAGGGCGGGTTGCCGATGACTGCGTCGAACCCACCGGTGGGATTCACGTTCTGCCAGTCCCGCCACACGCCTGGGAAGGCAGTCTCCCAATGCAGGAATGTCTCTTCCCTAGCTGCGTTTCTGGCATCCCTCCATATCTTCGCGAAGCGGGTATGTTCGGCGGATGTCCCCGCTTCGACGGCGTCAGGGCCCCGCGCCAACAACTCAAAGGAGTCCTCGGCGTGACGGGCGAGGGTCTCGACAACGGGGCCTTCGAAATCGGCGCGCTGCTTGTTGGTCATACCGGCGGTCAGCCAGCGCAGCCCGCAGAGGAAGTGGAGCAGTTTGCGGAGGTCGGCGGTCTCCTCTTCGACGTGGGAGAAGAGATCGGCGGACTCGTGGACCTCGGAGACCTCGGAGTCGGACATCGCCTCGATCCGGAGCATCTGCCTCACCGCGCCCTCCGCGCCCGCTATGGCGGAGCTGGCGAAGAGGCCGCCGAGCCTGTCCAGCTCCCCGGCGGCCTCGTTGATCCACATTCCTACGAGGGAGTCGCCGCATCGGAGGTGGTGGTCGAGGAAGGAGAGGGGCGCGCCGACGGTGAAGCTGTGGAGCCAGAGGGAGACCTTGGCCAGCTCGACGGTCATGGGGTTCTTGTCGACGCCGTAGATGCATCGCTTGAGGACCATGCGTCGGATGATGTCCTGGCCGGTGATCGGTGTCTGCCCGTCTCTCACCCGTCCCGTGCCCCGGTTGCGCCTGATGCTCTTGCGGACCGTCTCGATGCGCTCGACCAGCGGCGAGACGTAGGGGGCGTTGAGCCACTCTATCTCGGGCGGGTCCTCGACCAGTTCGGCGACGTGATCGGCCAGGAAGTCGACGGCGGAGACGAGGAAGTGGCCGCTGCCCATGGCGGGGTCGAGGACCTTGAGGTCTAGGACGGCCTCGGCGGGGTCGAGCTTTGCCAGGTCGGCCAGGCGCTGGTCCTTCGGACGCCGGTCGCCTTTCAGCTCCGCGGCCCTGGCTAGGAAGGCATAGCGGCGCTCGTCCACGAGGGGGCCAAGGGTCTTCTCGATGACGAGGTCGACGAGCTCCTGGGGCGTGTAGAAGCTGCCGCTGTCCTTGCGGGCGTATGGGTTGAGGCGCACTTCGATCGCGCCGTGTTCGAGCACCGGCTCGCGCTCCAGGAGGCGCTCGTAGATGGAGCCGAGCTGCTGGACGGACATGTCGCGGTAGTTGACGAAGCGGCGCCCCTCGGGCGTCTCGGCGTGGCTGAGGTCGTGGAGCAGGTGGGCGACCGCCGAGTCGGAGAGGCGCACCCGCTCCAGGATGGGGGCGGCTTCGCTGGAGAATAGCCCGCCGTCGTAGGCCGGGAGGCGGATCGACGGGTCGCCCCTATCGATGAGCCTGCACAGGGTCATGACGTGGTCGTAGTAGTTGGAGGCGGTATCCGAGAAGAGGTCGTCGTACTCCATTCTCTCCGCGATGGCGTCTCGGACGCGCTTCCTGAGGCCGTAGCTTTCGTAGGTCCTGTCGTTGACGGGAAGGAGGCCCCTGTCCTCGGCGTAGAGGATGAAGAGGAGCCGGTAGAGTAGTACGAGGGCTGCCTGGCGGACTTCATCGAGGTCGCTGCCTGATGCTTCGTACAGGGCCGTCACGAGACCCGGGAAGACCCGGTCGAAGACGACGGTCGAGAGGTCCTGGGCGACCTGCTCCTCGTAGCGCCTGCCCTCGGCCAGGGCATCTTCGATGAAGGTGGTGGTCGCGCCGTCCGCGAGGTTGAACGAGTCGCGGTGGAAGAGGAGGTAGAAGAGGCGGAGGTCGTGCTCGTTCTCAGGCTCGAGGGCGTGGTCGAGGTAGGCCTCGAAGTACGCCGTGGACCGGGGGCGCGTACGGGCGTCGTAGAGGCGCCAGACGCGGCCGTTGGTCAGGATGCCCCACCTCAGCCGGCCGTCCGACTCTATCTCGGCGGTCGACAGGTACCTGAGAATCTGGGAGTGGGGCCTGCGCGCTCCGCCTCCGGAGTCCTGGTCGTCTTCGCCGTAGTCTTCCGGCATCTCGAAGAGCATGTTGCCCTTCGGCCGTCTCGGCCGGGGGTCGGCGCCGCTGGCGTCGAGGGGCAGGTCGAAGCGCTTGCTCTCCTGTACGACGGCGGCGTGCCTGTAGCGCGCTGCGGCCGGAGCGGCGGCGGCCGCGTCCTTGTCCCCGGTAGTGGTGAAGAGGAGGTTGTCGGGTATGTCCTCGCCGTCCGCCGCGCCCTGCTGGGGCAGGTGGTCGGCCCAGCCGAGGAGCTCCAGCACGGGGATGATGAGCTCCTGCTCGGTGACGGCCTCGTTGGGGCGGTCGTAGCCGTCGAGTCTCTCGTAAAGCTCCGCGGCGGCGCTGCGGAATCCTGGGAGTTCGGCCGCAGACGCGAGCCACCTCTCGGTGGTGGTTATGCCCTCGGTGAGGAAGTATTCGGTGAAAAGTGTGCCCGGCATGTGGGTGGCCCGGAGGGTGGGAGGGCCATTGTAGCACGGGGGCGGCCGGGCATCTGGAGGTGGATTGATGGGCGTGCCTGTACAGGGTATGGTAGCTTTGTTATCAGGAACCGGATACTAGGCAAGGCAGATGGATAGAGAAGAGGTCCTGAGTAGCCTTCGAACGCACAGGCATGTCCTTGCCGAGCGTTTCGGCGTAACCGAGCTCTCCCTGTTCGGCTCCTTCGCCCGGGATCAAGCCACCGACGATAGCGACGTGGATATCCTGGTCAAGTTCGACACCCTGGCTACGTCGAGGTCCTACTTCGGTGTGCAGTTCTACATCGAAGATCTGCTGGGGCGCAGGGTGGACCTGGTTACCGACAGGGCGCTGCGCATTGAGCTGCGACCTCATGTGGAGCGAGAGGCCGTGGGTGTGTGATCGTACTCGGCAACCATCGCACCTACGCTGCATCTCTGTGCAGCTTTGCGCATCGGCAGGGCGAGAGCCCTCATCGCAATCTTCCCCCTCAGAAGACCTTTGAACAACCTGCTATTACGCGCCCATATAGTCGTCGTTCCTGCGGAGGCAGGAACCCAGAGGGGCGAGGGGAGGGGTCTTCTCCCCGGCGCCACTGCGTTACGCAAGGGTCTCCTCAGGGGGAAGAAGCCGAGCCGCATCCCCTCGAGTTTGAACACCTAGTGGCGTCTTGAGTCTCTCTCGCGCATTTTCGGAGCCGACTGTCTCGATCAAGGCGGGGCAGTACGGCGACCTGTTTCGCCGGTACATCGTGCCGCAGATGCCGTTCGTGGTCACCCTGGGCGTGCTGCTGTTCGCCAGCCTGGGCATGCAGCTCGCGCTGCCGCTGATCATCCGGCACTTCATCGACGAGGCGCAGGGGGGAGCCCCGCTGGCTGTGCTCGCGGCCTCGGCGGGGGCCTTCATCGCCATCGCGGTGCTGCAGCAGGTGGTGCAGGTGTTCGCGACGTACTTCTCGGAGCGCGTCGGCTGGACGGCCACGAACAACATCCGCGAGGACCTGGCCGAGCACGCGCTGTCCCTGGACATGTCGTACCACAACGACAGGACCCCCGGGGAGATGATCGAGCGGGTGGACGGCGACCCGAACGAGCTGGGCAAGTTCTTCTCGCTGTTCATCTTCGAGATGCTGGGGAGCCTGCTGCTGCTGACCGGCATCCTGGTCCTGCTGCTGCGCGAGGACTGGCGGGCGGGGCTGGCGCTGACGGTGTTCGTGGTCGCGGGCATGGCGGTGCTGACGAGCATTCGCAACATCGCAGTGCCGTACTGGAAGGCGAACCGGGAGGCGAGCGCGGACACGTTCGGGTTCCTGGAGGAGCGGCTGGCGGGCACGGAGGACATCCGCTCGAACGACGCGAAGCCGTACGTGATGCGGCGGTTCCACGAGCTGATGCGGAGCTGGTACGGCAAGGCGCTGAAGGCCGGGCTGATGAGCAGCATCATGTTCAGCACGACGATGTTCATGTTCGGAGTCGGCAGCGCGATCTCCCTGTCGCTGGGGGCGTACCTGTATTTCGGAGACGCGATCAGCCTGGGCACGGTGTACCTGATCTTCCACTACACGCAGATGCTGGTGATGCCGATCAACCGGTTCACGCAGCAGCTCGACAGCTTCCAGCGGGCGAGCGCGGCCATCTCGCGCATCCTGGAGCTGAGCGCGGTGCGGAAGACGGTGCTGGACCCGGCGGATGGGGAGAGGGTCGTGCTGGCCGGGGAGGGGACGTCGTCTCCTGGCATGGTCGAGGCCGACCCTTCGACAGGCTCAGGACAGGCCCCCGCCCCAGGTCCCTCGTCGGGTACTCCTCGGGACGACATGGTGGGTGGCCGGGTCTATTCTCCTACCAATGACGGGTCGGTGGGGGCGCTGCCGGTGGAGTTCGACCGCGTGACGTTCGCCTACGGGGAGGAGCCCGTGCTGGAGGACGTGTCGCTGAGGCTGGAGCCGGGGCGCGTCCTGGGCCTCCTGGGCCGCACGGGGAGCGGCAAGACGACGATGACGCGGCTGCTGTTCCGCCTGTACGACCCGACTGCCGGGATCGTGCGCGTCGGCGGCGAGGACATACGCCGAATTCCGGTCACGGAGCTTCGACAGCACATCTCGATGGTGACGCAGGACGTGCGGCTGTTCCACGGGACGGTGCGGGACAACCTGACGTTCTTCGACGAGACGGTGCCGGACGGGCGCCTGATGGAGGTCATCGACGAGCTTCAGATGCGGCCGTGGCTCTCGTCCCTGCCCGGCGGCCTGGACACGCGCCTGCTTTCGGACGGCGGCCTGTCCGCGGGCGAGGCGCAGCTGCTGGCGTTCGCGCGGGTGTTCCTGAAGGGCTCGGGCGTGCTGATCCTGGACGAGGCTTCGTCCCGGCTCGACCGCAGCACGGAGCAGATGATCGAGCGGGCCGTGGACCGGCTGGTGCGGGACCGGACGGTGATCGTCATCGCGCACCACCTGTCGACCGTGCGGCGGTGCGACGAGATCGCCATCATGGAGCACGGGCGCATAGTCGAGCAGGGCGAGCGGCTGGCGCTCGCGGTCGACGAGAGGACGCGGTTCGCCCGGATGCTCGAGACGGGGCTGGAGGAGGCGCTGGCGTGAGCACCTGGCGGTCCCTCTGGCGCCTGGCGCGGTACCAGCCCCGCTTCTTTGGGATGCTGGCGGCGCGGGTCTTCAGCATCGCGCTCATACCCCAGGGAATCGCGCTGACGACAAGGGCCGTCTTCGACAACATCACGAACGAGCAGGCCGCCACGGTGGGATTCTGGAGCCTGGCGGCGCTGCTGGTGGGTTTCTCGGTAGGCCGCTCGCTGATCATCTTCTGGAACGTGGTGCTGAGCGTGCGCGTGGAGTTCACCTTCGCGACGCTCCTCAGGAGGAACGTCTTCGACCACGTGCTGGACCAGCCCGGCAACAGGGCCCTGCCGGAGTCGACGGGCGAGGCGGTGACCCGGTTCCGGGAAGACGTGGAGTACATCACCAAGTACATACAGCGCTTCTCGTTCGCCCTGCCGCTGGTGGCGTTCGCGGCGGTGGCGCTGTACATCATGGTCCAGATCAGCCCGCTGATCACGTTCGCGGTGTTCCTGCCGCTGGCGCTGATCATGGTGACGGTCAGCGCGGCTACGCGCTGGCTGCGGCGCTTCCGTATCGACAACCGGGAGTCGACGGGCGACGTTACGAGTCTGCTGGGCGAGATGTTCGGGTCGGTGGAGGCGATCAAGGTCGCGAACGCCGAGAGTCGCATGCTGGGCGAGCTGAAACGGCTCAACAGCCGGCGGAAGACGTACACCATCCGCGACACGCTGCTGACCCAGGCGCTCAACTCCGTGTTCCAGAACACGGTGACGCTGGGCACGGGGCTGATCCTGCTCATCGCCGCGTCGGCGATGCGCAGCGGCTCGTTCACCATCGGCGACTTCGCGCTGTTCGTGAGCTACCTGTACACGGTGGGCTGGCTGAACACCGAGGTCGGCGGAGTGCTGGCCGAGTACCGGCAGACGGGCGTGTCGTTCGACAGGCTGCGACGCCTCATGCAGGGGGCCGCGCCGGACCGGCTGGTCCAGCACCAGGAGGCGTACCTGGCGGGCGCGCTGCCGGAGGTGCCCTTCACGGCGAGGACGGAGGCGCACCGGCTCGACCTGCTTGAGGTGGAGGGGCTGACGTACCGCTACGACAGCGACAGCCGCGGGATCCACGACGTTGGGCTGCGGGTGCCGGGGGGCTCGTTCACGGTGGTGACGGGCAGGGTGGGCTCGGGCAAGACGACGCTGCTGCGGGTGCTGCTGGGGCTGCTGCCCAGGGACGCGGGCGAGGTGCGGTGGAACGGCGAGCGGGTTCCGGACCTGGCGGCGTTCTTCGTGCCGCCGCGCTCGGCGTACACGTCGCAGGTGCCGCGCCTGTTCAGCGAGCCGTTGCGGGACAACATCCTCTTGGGCATGCCCGAGACCAGGACCGACCTGGACGGCGCGGTCCGCGCGGCGGTGCTGGAGGCGGACATCGAGGAGCTCGAGGAGGGGCTGGACACGGTGGTCGGCGCGCGCGGCGTGAAGCTGTCCGGCGGGCAGCTCCGGCGCTCGGCGGCGGCGCGGATGTTCGTGCGGGAGCCGGAGCTGCTCGTGTTCGACGACCTGTCGTCCGGCCTGGACGTGGACACGGAGCGGGAACTGTGGGGGCGCCTGTTCGCGCGGGAGGACGCGACCGCGCTCGTAGTGTCCCACCGGCGGGCGGCGCTGAGGCGGGCGGACCACATAGTCGTCATGAAGGACGGGCGCGTGGATGCGGAGGGCACGCTGGACGAGCTGCTGGCGGACTCGGAGGAGATGCGCCGCCTGTGGGCCGGGGATGTTGGTCCGCCTCTTCCCCCCGAGGGGGAAGATTGAGATGGGGGCTCTCGCCCTGCCGAAGGGCAAATCTGTCCATATCACACCAAGGCTGAATAGCCACCCCGCCAGCCCCTGCAATGGCCAGATGGGGCGCGTGGTACACTCTCGGCGGCCTGGCTGTGTGAGGTATGGGCAGGGGAGGGATGAGCGCGACGGAAGCTGACATCGCGACGGGTGACGAGCGGGCGCGGCGACGGGCCGTACATGGCTGGTGCATGTACGACTGGGCGAACTCGGCGTTCGCCACGAGCATCGGGACGGCCATCCTGCCCGTGTACTTCGTGGTGCTGTTCAAGGACGCCTTCGGGCAGTCGACCACGCTCCTGGGGTTCACGTTCACCGGCAGCTCGATGTGGAGCCTGGGGGTGGCCGTATCGACGGCGATCGTCGCGCTGAGCAGTCCCGTGCTGGGCATGATCGCGGACCGGTCGCAGATCAAGCGGACGATGCTGCAGATCTACACGACCGGCGGCGCGATCTTCACGGTGCTGGGGTTCTTCAGCGCCTACACGGGCGAGCCGTGGCTCTTCGTCCTCATCTGCTACGCCATCGCGAACATCGGCTTCGCGGGCGGCATCGTCTTCTACAACTCGCTGCTGCCGCACATCGGCGAACCGGGGGAGCTGGACAGGATCAGCAGCCGGGGGTATGCGTACGGGTACGTGGGCGGCGGGCTGCTGCTGGCGATACACCTCGCGGCGATACTGGCGTTCTCGGACAGCGACCACGTCGACCTGGTCACGAGGCTGGCCGTGGCGTCGGTGGGTCTGTGGTGGCTCGGCTGGGCGCAGTGGACGTTCAGGACGGTGCCGGAGCCGCGGGTCGCCAAGCCGGTGGACCGCCTCGACCCCATGACGGCGGCGTCGGTGGCGTTTTCGCAGGTGCGCCAGACCCTCAGGGAGCTCCGGCGCTTCCGGATGCTCGGGCTCTATCTCACGGCGTACCTGCTTTTCAACGACGGCATTCAGACCGTGCTAACCGTCGCGGGGGCCTTCGGGCCGGACACGCTGGGCATCTCGCTGGTGTCGAACATGGCGACGGTGCTGATAGTGCAGTTCGTCGCGGCAGGCGGCGCGGTGATGTTCGGCAGGGCGGCGGGCGCGCTCGGCACCAAGGCCGCGCTGACCATCGCACTGGGGGGCTGGTGCATCGTTATCGCGATAGCGGTGGGGTTCGCGCCGCTGGTGCCGGAGGCGCACGAGGACTTCGATTACAGGCTCGAGCACACGGGGGCCGGCGAATACGAGATCGTAGCCGCGCCGGACTTGTCGGACGAGGGGGACGATAAGTCGTGGGGCAACGTCTACGACCACATCCTTGCGGAGGAGTCGCTGGCCCGCTCGCAGGTGCTGGCGCTGGTGGAGGCGGTACGGACGTCGGACCTGTCGCGCTTCGGCATATCGGTGCAGGGTGGCGAGCTGGACGGCATGACGGGGGTCGGCCCGAATCACCCGGCGCTGCTGCTAGACGAGAGCCCGCTGGGATTCTGGCCGCGCGCGCTGCGCGACCGGGTGTGGAAGCCGCTGGGCATCCCCGTAGATACGCAGTGGCTGATGATGGGAGTGCTGGTGGGGCTGGTGCTGGGCGGGAGCCAGGCGCTGGCGAGGAGCCTGTTCGCCTACATGACGCCGGAGAGCCGGAGCGCGGAGTTCTTCGGGTTCTTCGGGTTCGTGGGCCGCGCCTCAGCAGTCTTCGGCCCCACCCTCTACCTGCTGGTAACAGGCATCTACGACACCCGCGCCGCCATCCTGGCCATACTAATCATAATCGCGGTCGGCTCCATCCTCCTGCAACGCGTAGACACCCAAGAGGGCAGAGCAGTAGCAACGGAGCAAGACCGCCTGGCGTTCGAGGGGTAGGGTAACTCCTCGTGACACTCTCAGCGTACTCACTTTGTGTCAGCGACTGAGGAAGCAAGAACAACGGCAATCCGCCTTTGGCCATTGCTCTCTATCGTGCTAGTGCTCTACTATGGAGCCCATGGAATCATTGCAGCTATCGCAGGTTTGGAGTGCGGCTACTGTGCTGGTCGGGTTCCAGATCGTCGCCCTATCTTGGCGTATCAAACGTGAACTAGAAATGGAAGACGAGGACGAGCCAACTTGGATAACAATACCTGATGTCATTGTCGCCGTGTCTTTGTTCACCTTAGCTTTCGGTGTGTTCACAGCACCTCTCATGGGCTCCATTTCGACGAGCACTGCTGCCAAGATGTTCGGGCTTTCTCTGGTCCTGTTCATATCAGCCCCATTTGTGTTAGCTGGACACTACAACCTGTACTGCGATTGGGGCAAGACAACTCCTCGGGACCAAGTCACAAAGCAAGAAACCGCAGCCATTGCATTCGCTGCATTGCTCGTTGCAGCATATGGGATCTGGTGGGTTTTGACCTAGTCCTATGAGGACCGTAAGGCCTGAAGATATCCATCTAGTTTCGCACCGAATTCAAAAGATCTTCAACCCCTTACCTTCAACGCCCTTAAGCGTATGGACGACCGTGATGAGCGATCCAGGAGGGCTACGGTGTTTCCCCCGATCTATGACGACCTGGCCTTTGACTATGGCGTGCTCGATGCCGGCTGGGCAACTCTTGGGATCCTTACGTGTTGCGGTGGTCATCACGGCGGCCGACTATGTCGGCATTGAAGCCGTCGCACAGCAAGCCATTACTCCGCCCATTAGTCGGGGCCATGCGAAAGGGGGACAGGAACCTGGACTTTCTCCAGTACCCGCATCTGAACGCGCGTAGAACCTTGACGGACATAGTGTATTGACGGGCAGAACGGATCCAAATCAAACTAGACTGTCATCCACCGCCGGGTGACTCGCCCATGGCAATTGAAGGGAGTGATTCTATGGATAAAGACATCATCATGGACAGGACGCTAACTTGGATTGAACAAGGGCCATACGAAACCCTAGAATCTGCAAGAGCCATGGACGTGAAGCTCATTGGAGTTCTAGCTACAGCTAGCGTTCTTGCTGGAGTGATGCCCTCGCTCACTGTCACCGGTGAGGTCAATCAATTCCAACTCGACTGGCGTCTGTCGCTCTTCGCTACGGCAGGTTTCGCATATCTCGTCAACCTAGGAGTTACCCTGTGGCAGATATGGCCGAGAACGTACTGGACACCTGCCGATCTCGGGCACGTAGAGGACTACCTGAACTCGACGCTAGATGGGGCTCGAGAGATTCATTTGGACGTGATCAAGAAGGCCGCCAAGAAGAACGGCTGCATACTTCGGTCCAAGGCAACGTGGTTGATGGTCAACACCTGCCTTCTGGGCCTCGAAACATTGGCTCTTCTGTTCTGGGTCGTTGCCATAAGCATGCGACAAACGGCCTGAAGCCGGGCGTCAGACCTTGAGTAGTGCTTCATATGCGGCAGCTGGGCTCGTCGTCATTGACTGACGGGAAGAATAGTTCTTGCCCATCTGCCAGGCTCAGGCCGAACGACCCTCCCAAGACCCGTTTTGCAGATTGTTGAGTACCTTGCGAGGAGCGCCCAAGGGGTCAAGGCGCCTACGTCGACGCCCTCCCGCGCCGAAGGGCGCGGCCCGGCAGCGCCCCCGTATTCTCCCCCCCATCGATCACAACCCGCCCGTTCACGATGACGTACTCGATGCCCACCGGGTAGTGCTTGGGGTCCTCGCGGGTGGCGGTGGTCTTGACCGCGGCGGGGTCGAAGAGGACTATGTCGGCCTTGAAACCGTCCCGCAGCAGGCCGCGGTCGGGGATGCCGAGCCGTTGCGCCGGGAACGACGTCATCTTGCGTATGGCCTCGGGCAGCCGGAGGTGCTTCTCGGCGCGCACGAACTCGGCGAGCACGAGGGGGAAGCAGCCGTAGGTGCGCGGGTTGGGGTACTCGCCGAAGACTATGGCGTCGCTGGCTATCATCCCGTAGGGGTGTGAGACGAAGGCGGCGAGGGTGTGCTGGTTCGTGCCGAGGCTGACGGACGAGACGCCCAGGTTCTCCTCGATCAGCAGGTCGAACATCGTGTCCCAGGCGTCCGTGCCACGGATGTCCGCAATGTCGGTCAGCAGGCGGCCCTCGTAGGCCTTGTTCTCGGGCCGGGTGAATGCGGTGAGCCAGCTGTTCTCAAGCACGTCGCGGGGAATCTCCCGCTTGAGCCGGGCGCGGTCGTCCGGGTCTCTGAGCGCGGCCATGAGCCGCTCGGGCCCGCCGTCCTTGCTCCACTTCGGGAAGCTTATCACCAAG
Organism: Dehalococcoidia bacterium; assembly: GCA_965116315.1. Taxonomy (GTDB): domain Bacteria; phylum Chloroflexota; class Dehalococcoidia; order Lucifugimonadales; family CAJWER01. The sequence continues at coordinate 691,094 of OZ220672.1, read as the reverse complement.
TGGGTGCCGGAGTAGGGGTAGCTGTAGCAGTCGAAGGTCACGTCCATGCCCTCGTCGCGGGCGCCCTCCACGAGGCCGATGTAGTCGAGGTGGCTGCCCGCACCCTGCGCGCTTTGCCGGTAGTGGGTGAGGTGGACGGGGCACCCGCTGCGGCGCCCGATCTCCACGGCCTCCTCGAACGGCGCAAGCAGGCTGATCTCCCGCAGGTCGGACCGCGTATGGGTGTGGTAGAAGCCGCCCATGCGCGCGGTGGTCTCGGAGAGGGCCACGAGCTCGTCCGTGTCGGCGTATGCGCCGGGCTCGTAGTCCAGGCCCGTGGACAGTCCCCACGCGCCCTCCTCCATCGACTCGCGCACGATCGACTGCATCTCGGCGATCTGCGCCGGCGTGGCGGGGACGTCGTTCCAGCCCACGCTCCAGATGCGCACGGGGTTGTTGCCGAGGATGTAGGAGATGTTGATGGCGACGCTGTTGTCGTACTTGCCCAGGTACTCGGCCACGGTGAGCCAGTCGGCTGGCATGGGCGGGTAGCCGTTGAGGCCGGAGTCGAGCCAGATGTAGCGGTGCAGCTCGTCCTGGGTCTTGAACGGGGCATGCGATATGCCGTCGATGCCGACCAGCTCGGTCGTCACGCCCTGCCTGACCTTCGGGTCGTGGTGGGGCGCGCCGAGTATGGTGAGCCCGGCGTGTGAATGGAGGTCGATGAAGCCAGGGCAGACCACGAGGCCCGTCGCATCAATGGTGCGCGCGGCGTCTACCTCAGGCAGCTCGCCGCGCCGGATGGCGACGCGCTCGCCGTCGACGATGACGGAGGCGTGGAAGCCGGGGCTTCCGCTGCCGTCGATTACCAAGCCGTTCTTGATTAGCAGGTCGGCCATGGATGGGTTCTCCTACTTACGGTTGTCAGGATGTCAGGATTTCGCGGAGGCGGCGGGCGACTATCTCCTCCTCGCCATCTCGGAGGTTGACGGGGACGACGCCGATGCCGCCCTCAGGGCCGGCTGCGCCGAGCAGGATTGACGGGTCTCCCTGCTTCAGCAGCTCGATCACCTCGGCCTCGGACGGGCCGGGGCGGCCGGGCTCCAGGGAGATCTCCACGCGGGCGTGGCCGGACCTGGAGTCGTCGAGCTCGGGCCTCGCCTCGGCAAGCTCGGCCCGGACGCCGTCGATGCCCTGGAGAGCGTCGGCAATGTGCTCGCACTTGCTGCGCCATGCGGCCTCGACGGCGTGGTGGTCGGTGTCTACGAACAGCTCGAGGGCCGTGACCAGCCCGGCGATGTTCTCCTTCGACACCTTGGCAGGCCTGCCGATGCCCTGGCTGTTGGGAGCGGCGTTCATGTATGCCGCCTCGATCAGGTCCTTGCGCCCGCAGAGGATGCCGGACGACTGGGGGCCCATCACGCCCTTGCCGCCGCTGAAGCTGACCATGTCCGCGCCGGCGCGGATGAACCTGGTGAGATTGTCGGCAGGGGGGAGCATCGCGGCCGCGTCGACGATCACCGGCACGCCGCGAGCGTGGGCGATCTCGACAACGGTCTCGAGGGGGAGCGCGCCCGACTTCTTCGGGCCGAACACGTAGGCTACGGCCGCAGTCCTCTTCGTGATGGCGTCCTCGAGCTCCCACGGCTCTGTGACGCCCATGTCGCCTATCTCGACGAGCCTCGCACCGGCCGCCCTGAAGTTCCGATCGTAGGAGACGCGATGCGAGCGGTGGATGACGATGCGGTTCTTCATGCCGCGGGTGTCGGGCAGCCGCCACACATTTGCCGGGTCGGTGCCTGTCATGCAAGCGGCGGCCTGCAGGAGCATCCCTGCCCCCGAACCCGCGGACACGAGCCCCGCCTCGGCGCCCGTGAGCCTGGCGATCACCTCGCCCGCCTTGCGGTTCAGCTCGTGCAGGTCCACGAAGTTGCGCGACGCCTCCTCCATCGCCCTCATGACCGGCGGGGGCATGATGCTGCCGCCCGCGACCGTCACCCACGACCAGGCGTTGATGACGGGCCTGACGCCTAGACGCTCGTAGAATCCCTCACCGGAGTAAGACTGCATTGGAATCACCTGCGCATTGTTCTGTGATCCGCTATGTTAGCAGGTACCAGGCGGTGCAAGTGGACGAGTGGCTTAATTGTTTATACAATATGCAGTGTGGAATACGAGTGGGACGAGGCGAAGAGCAACACCAACATCGCGGTGGGCCGTCTTGGCTTCGATGCTGTTGAGTATTTCGAGTGGGAGTCGGCCATGGTGGAACGCAGCGACCGACATGGTGAAACCCGCTGGGCGGCTACCGGATACATAGGAAACCGGCTCTATCGAGTCGTGTATACGAGACGCGGCGATAGGAGGCGCATCATCAGCCTCCGCAAGGCCAGCACAAAGGAGATTAGGGATTATGCCTGAGCTTAAGCCCGGAACCATCTGGCCGACAAAGGACGAGGAGGCCGAGATACAGCGGCAGATTGCCGAGGACCCGGAAGACTCCGCGCACTGGGAGAGTCGGACCCCTGCATGCCCTGCCTCAGAGGTAGATCCCGAGCTCGTCGAGTGGTCGCGGCGAACACGAGGCAAGCAGAGGAGCCCTACAAAAGTCTTTGTGGGCATACGGCTCGACGCCGACATAGTAGCCCACTTCCGTGAGGGCGGAAAGGGTTGGCAGACTAGGCTGAACGAAGCACTGCGCCAAGTCATCGATTCTTGAACGCAACCCTGGACCTGGATGGAATCGATGCGCTGACGTTCGACGTGTTCGGCACTGTCGTCGACTGGCGGTCGAGCATTGCCGCTGAGGGAGCCAGGGTCGGCGCGGAGAAGGGGATTGAGGGAGTGGACTGGCTTGCGTTCGCCGACTTGTGGCGCGGCGGGTATACGCCGTCTATGGACAGGGTGCGGCGGGGCGAGCTGCCCTGGACCAACATCGACGCACTACACCGTATGATCCTCGACGAGCTGCTGGACGAGCTGGGCATAGGCGGGCTCACAGAGGCTGAGAAGGACCACCTGAACAGGGCGTGGCACCGTCTCACGCCTTGGCCCGACGCCGTCGCGGGGCTGACGCGGCTCCGGGAGCGGTACACCATCGCGCCGCTGTCGAACGGCAACGTGGCGCTGCTCACCAACATGGCCAAGAACGCGGGGCTGCCGTGGGACTGCATCCTGTCGGCGGAGCTGGCGCGCCACTACAAGCCCGACCCGGAGGTCTATTCGACGGCTGCCGAGCTGCTGGGCCTGCCGCCCGAGCGGGTGATGATGGTCGCGGCGCACGCCTTCGACCTGAAGGCGGCGCAGGCGGTGGGCATGAAGGCGGCGTACGTGCACCGTCCGCTGGAGTTCGGGCCCGACCGGCCGCCGGAGGACGTGGAGGGCGAGCCGTTCGACATCTTCGCCAGCGACTTCGAGGACCTCGCCAACAAGCTAGGCTGCCCGTAGGGCCGGACCCACGTGTCCGCCATAACGCCAGCTATCACAGCGCCACCCATACGGCTGCCCGTAGGGGCGGATCCACGTGTCCGCCAGCACAACACCAACCATCCTAACGCCACCCAAATGGCTGTCTGTAGGGTCGGACCCACGTGTCCGCCCGCATAACACCACCCACCTCCACCCGATGGCCGGTGCTCAGCAACACAACCATGATGTCCCTCTCCCCACAACTCCTACCCTCTGTGCTCTCCGTGCCCTCTGTGGTTAGTCCCTCCCGCTGGCCATGGCGAACTGGCATAATACGCGAACATCGCATCAGGAGGACAACGTGACCTACACGATCGGAGACCGGAAGTACGCGCTGGACGCTGGCTGGGGCAAGCTGCCCGACGGGTACGAGTTCAACCAGGTGGCCGGGGTGGCCGTGGACGCCGAGGACAACGTCTACGCCTTCAACCGCAGCGACCACAAGCTGCTGGTGCTGGACAGGGACGGCAACCTCGTCAAGGTCTGGAGCCGGGAGTTCGACCAGCCCCACGGCGCCCACGTCGACAAGGAGGGCAACGTCTACCTGGTGGACCGGGACACCCACGTCGTGGAGAAGTTCAGCCGCGACGAACAGCTCCTCCTCACCCTGGGCACCAAGGGCCAGCCGTCGGACACTGGCCACATCGACGAGGGGTTCATGGTCGAGAAGCCTGGCGAGCCTCACAACATGCCGACCGGCGTGTCCACGGCCCCCAACGGCGACATATTCGTGTCCGACGGGTACGGCAATTGCCGCGTGCACAAGTTCGACGCTGAGGGCAACCTGCTGTACTCCTGGGGCATACCGGGCACCGAGGAGCCGGGCGAGTACCAGTTGCCCCACGGCATCGGCGTGGACAACGAGGGCAGGGTGCTGGTGTGCGACCGCGAGAACCACCGCATACAGGTCATCGACCAGGACGGCGGCCACGTCGCCATATGGACGGGCTTCCGGCAGCCCACGTCGGTCGCCTTCCACGACGACGGCCTGGTGTACGTGCCGGAGCTGCAGGCCCGCCTCTCAGTCGTCGACCGCGACGGCAACCTCGTAGGACGCTGGGGCGGCGAGGAAAGCCGCGAGCCCGGCCAGTTCGTCGCCCCCCACTGCGCCGCCGTCGACTCCCAGGGCAGCGTCTACATCGGCGAGGTCCTCGAGGGCGCGAGGCTCCAGAAGTTCGTCCGGGAGAGCTGAGGTCCTTATCTGGGCTGGCGGAAAACTGCCCCGTATCGAGTACGGAGCAGGCTCTTCGACAAGCTCAGGGCGAGCGAAAGGATTAAGGGCGATGGACCTGTTCGAAGCCATGGCCACGCAGCGAGCCGTGCGCCGGTTCAAGCCGGACCCGGTGCCGCCCGGAGCGATTTCGCGCGTCCTGGACGCGGCCACAAGAGCGCCCAGCGGTGGAAACAGCCAGCCCTGGAGCTTCGTCGTCCTTCAAGACGCCGACGTACGCCGGCAAGTGGGCGCTCTTTACAAGGACGCCTGGGATGCCGGAGGCATCGACCGGTTCACGAGCGACCCAGACCCGGCCAAGGCGCGAGTCTACAAGTCCGCGAAGTACTTGGCCGACAAGATGGGCGAGGCGCCCGTCCTCATCCTCGCGTGTGTAGAGAGTGGCGGCCGCGGGCCGTCCTTCACGACCGGCGCATCGATCTACCCAGCCGTCCAGAACCTGATGCTGGCGGCGCGCGCCCTCGGACTGGGAACGGTGATCACGACCATACACCGGGGTCGCGAAAGGGAAATCAAGGAGCTGCTGGGCATCCCCGATGACGTGACGACGGCGGCCCTGATCCCGATGGGCTACCCGGCCGAGGGCGCCGGGTTCGGGCCAGTGAGGCGCAGGCCGACTTCGGACGTCACGTATCTCGACCGCTGGGGACAGCCTCTGGGCGCTTGAGAGCCGGCTGGGAGCTGGGCTAGGGCGAGCTTTCGAGTAGCTGCTCCGCATCATGGGTTGTGCTGGTGAGCGCTGGCCTTCGACAGGCGCAGGCCGAACGTAGCTTCAACTCCCCGCACGGCCCGGGCGTAACGCTGCCCAGGGCGAACGAATTGAGCGCGACCTTTGAACTGCGCGCCAAGAGGGCGGGTTTGAAACCCGCCCCTACAGCGTGCGTATGCAGCGACTAGCCCGACAATCGACCAAGGCCCTGGCTACATCTCGCCCAGGCGGAGCATACGCTGGACGGATATGCGGTGGATGAGCCAGATGATGCCGAAGGTGATCGCCGCGAATACGGCCAGCATGAAGAAGTAGGTGAGCAGCAGCGCGCCCCAGTTGACCTGCAGGACGAATGGGGGCAACACCTGGCCGCCCCAGTCGTCGTGGCCGAGGAAGGGCATGATGATCGCGCCGAGCCGTCCGCCCATCCACGTGCCCAGCGCCAGGCCCGATGCGATTACGAGGGTCTGCTCCAGCCACACCATGGTCATGAGCTGGCGCGATGAGAGTCCCACGGTCCTCAGCAGGGCGAACTGCAGCTGCCGATTCCTGAAGGAGACGTAGGCGTGGGCAAGGAAGCCGACGCAGCTGAGGATGAGCACCGCGCCGAAGGCAAGGAACAGCAGGGAACGCCACCCGGCCTTCACCAGCGGATCGACCTTGGAGTCGTCGAGCTCCTTCTGCCTGTCGAGTACAGCGGAGCTTGTGAAGCCCCGTACACTGCCGATCTCCTCCATCATGCCGGCGCCGCCGGGCTCGGTGAGCAGCCAGACTTCGTTGGCATCGAGCGAGCGGAAGGTCGAGCCCATGTTGGCATAGCGGCGGAGGCTCACCAGGTCGACGATGAGGAAGCGCTCGTTGGGCGTGGTCATGGTAGGGAAGAGCGAAACGGTCTCCTCGAGTCGGAGGGGTATCCTGTACCCGCCGACGCTGACCTCGAATTCATCGCCCCTGGCGTGGCCGGAGTCGAGCACGAAGGACCTGCTTGCCAGCGCGGCTATGGGCTCCCGGCCGCCGCCGTAGAAGATGCCGCGTGATGAGAGGGCCCTGCCGCTTCCCCACGAGAATATGGCCGTGCCGGGCCGGTCGTTGTACGTGACCGCCGAGTCCCGGAGTATGTCTGCGATGGTGTCAGAGCTGACCTTCAGCACGCTCCAGCCGGACGTGTCGTCGAACGGCTCGACTACGACAGTCTCGCCGCTGTGTGTACGGACGGCAATCTGATCGATGATGATCGAACCCGCCTGGAGGCGCCTCTCCGGGTTCGTCTCCTCCAACCTGAGCGAGACGAACTTGATCGGCAGGCTCGCGGCGATTCCCGTCCGCAGATCGCCCTCCATCTCCTGCCAGTCGCTGGTGCCGAGCAGGCCCAGGGTGTGGGTGGAGTACCGCTCACTCGCGTTCCTGACGCGGGCCGTCACCCTGACCGATGGGTGAGGCCGGTCCGCTTTGAGCCTGACCACCAGGGCGGCAGAGTCGTCCGGCAGTGTGATGCCGTCGAGCCTCACCTCCGGGGTCAGCGATCCGAACAGCTCAGCCATCGGTTTTCCCGCGAAGTCCTCCCTGAACCATGCGACTTCGGAGAACGAGCCGGGGTCCAGGGCGATCATAGTGAAGCTATCGCCGAAGAACTTGGACAGATCGTTCCCCCTGTTCCTGAAGACGGGGCTGGCCACCTGTACACCCTCGATCTCCCCGTAGGCCTCCTCGATGGTGGCCCTGGGCGTAGGGGCGAGCACCGGGGTGGGAGTGGGCGTGGGTGTCCGGCCCCACCATCGGAGGCTCCTGCGGGTGGGGATGTACTCCCTCACTCCGTCGACCCTGACATCGCTGCCGGTCGAGTAGAGCACCCGCTCCTCGAACGACCGCTCCAGGGTGGCGCCGAAGCTCGAAGCGAATATGCCGAGTCCGGCAGTGAGGATGAGCAGCAGTGAGAGCCTGGCGTAGTGGGCCGGGCTCCGGGCCATCTGCCAGACGCCGAGGACCGCCCCCGCGGGCAGCCACGTCGACGATATGCGGCTCCCGAGCTGCATGACGAGGGGAAAGAGCCTGAGCAGCACCATCGCCGAGGCGACCAGCATGAGCCCAGGCAGGGCGAGCAGCATCTGGTTGACGGCCAGGTCCCCGAAGAGCTGGGTGGCAACGACCGAGCCCTGCTCCGTGAGCTGCCTGAAGAGGAATATGCTCACGAGGAGCAGGATGACGTCCAGGTAGTAGCGCTGGAATGCCGGCTGGCTGGTGGGCCTCGCGGCAAGCTGACGCTGCCGGGTGACGCTGATGCGGGACGCCTGTACGGCGGGCACTATCAGGGCCGCGAAGCTCAACGCGCCCCCGATCCCGCTCATGGCGAACGCCAGCGGTGAGATGGTGGTGACCAGCCTGTCGCCGCCGGTAAGGTCGGAGAAGGCAGGGGTGTAGCCCAGGAGGCTGATGCTGAGGGCGGCGAGGATGGGCCCGAGCCCGACAGCGACTCCGGCGATGGTCGCTCCCTCGAGCACGAACACGGTCATGACCTGGGCGGAGTTTGCCCCCCGGCTCCTGAGCAGGGCCACCTCGCTTCGCCTCTCTTCGACGGTCAGCGACGCGAGCGTTATGACGTAGTAGAGGATCACTATGGCGATGAGTATCAGCACGACGAACATGGGCAGCTTGCTGAAAAAGAGGCGCCGGTCGTACTCGCGCAGGGCGTTGTCCAGCGCGGTGCTCTGCCTGTAGGTGCCAAGCGTCCCGGACATGACGCTGTTCAAGGCCTCGGTGTCGAACAGGGCGATGTGGGAGTTGCCGGCGTTGATCCGGCCGTCGTCGACGGACAGGAGCCATGCGTAGGTGGTGTCCATCCTGGGAAGAGCGGGACCGAGCACGTCGAAGTACGCGGCCTCGGACAGGTGCAGGGGAGCCGTGCGGAACGTGGGCCCGGTTGCCGCATTCAGGACAGCGTCCTCGAGGTACCAGAACTCGGCTCCAGGCTCATTGCGCTCGAAGATGCCTGAGACGACCACGGTCACACTCGGGATCTCTTCATCCCAGTGAGGGACGGTCGCCACCCTGTCGGCGACCTCGAGCTCCAGGAGCTCAGCGGCGTCAGCCGGGATGATCGCCTCAATCTCCAGGGGCTGCCCGGGGTTGTTCAGTGCGTCGTCTCTCGGCAGGCGTCCGGCCACAAGCGTGGCATGCTCCATGAGCCTGGGCAGGTATGCGAAGTAGGCCCTGGCGTCGTCGCCGCCGGCTTCGGACTCCCTGCCGGGCTCTGCCAGGAAGAAGGTGGGCGACTTGGCGGCGAAGTAGCGGTCGCGGACCATCCACTCCACGCGGCTGGCTATGACGGAGGTGGCGAGCCCCTCCACGCGGGCGCGCTCCCGCCGGTCGGTGGGGCCCTTGTCTCCCTGCATGAGGATGTCGACCTCGCGCTGGGTCAGCTTGTCTAGCGTGACCCGCAGGGCCACCTCGCGCAGGGAGTCGAAGTAGACGACGGTGCCCGCCATGATCCCGGAGGCCAGCAGCACGCCCAGGACCACGGACGACAGCAACCTCCAGCTCGACAAGCCCCGCTTGAATACGAGCTGCCAGGCCGTGAACAGCTTTGCCGCGTACCCCGTCAATTCAGCCGCCGCTCCCTTCGAGTCCCGCCGGAACGCTCAATGGCATATACGCTGCCAAGACAATAGCCGATTCCCAGTGCGGCGCGCCACAGGAGGATGCCGGGGTCTGCCCCAGCGGTGGGGTCCATCGCTCCAATCACGTCTCGCCCAGCCTGGCTATGGCCTGGAGGTCCAGGTTGCCCACGGACCGCCACAGCGCGAGCAGTGAGGAGAGGAATATGGCCGCCATGATAGCGTACGTCGGCGCCATCAGGGCCCAGTCGGTGATCAGCACGAAGGGCGGGGTAACGGCGTGACCGTCCTCGGTGACCGCCAGTGAGCCTGCCATCATCCGGCTCATCAGGAAGCCCGCCCACGTGCCGAGCCCCAGGCCGATGGCCACCACCGCCAGGTGCTCGAGGGTCAGCATCGCGCCAAGCTGCAACCTCGAGAGACCCAGGGACTCCAGGAATCCCACCTCCCCACGGCTTCTCCGGCCCGACTGAAGCAGATAGGAGGCGTAGGTGAAGGAGGCAGCGACCAGTGCGACCACGAGGGATAGCAATACCATCGCCTTCCAGCCGGCTCCGGTGAGGGGGTCGCTGGCAACGGCTTCCATCTCCGTGTCCCTGTCGTACACGCGCGCCGTATACCGGACTATGGAAGTAATGTCGTCCGCGGGTTCCTCGCCCGGGACCTTGCTCACGAAGAACTCGTTCGGGTTGGTCTGAAACGACGAGCCGAGCACGTTCAGATGGCCCAGCATCGAGTCTATCTCGACTACCATGAAGCTGCCGCCGCCCGGTCTCATTGTCGGGAAGTTCTCGATTATGTCCACGACCTCCACGGGCACGAGCGAGCTTGTGATGCGGGCCATGAAGACATCGCCGATCTCTATGCCGCCATTCCGGGCCAGCCTGGAGTCGATCACGGCCAGCACAGCCCCGTTGGTGGGCAGCCTGTAGATTCCCCGGATGCCGCGGATGGACTCCTTGCCGAACTCGTAGTGAGCCGAGTAGGAGCCGCTGACAGCTTCTTCGGCGACCCCCTCGACGAAATCGCCCGATATGTACGAGCCCACTATGGGCAGCCACGACATGGGGCCTTCGAATCCCTCCAGCAGGACCTGCTCGCCGGAGCCGCCAACCGTGACGTGGACATCGTCGATGAAGATGTTGCCGGGGGTGTTGAGGTTTCCCTGGCCGGGCTCCGAGATGTGCAGGGCCACCAGCTGCAGGGGAGTCCCGAGACGCTCGGGGAGCTCGGCGGACATCAGCTGCCACTCCAGGGACTTGATCTTGCCCAGCGAGACCGCGGTCAACCAGCCTGACGGGTCCCTCAGGTGGACCCAGAGCGACAGGTTGCGGAACTGCTGCTTGCCCTTGACGTAAGCTCCAATGGTGGCGGCGTCTTCGGGGAGAATTATGGGGTCCAGCCGTTGGGTAGCCGCCAGCTCACCCATCACGGCGTTCAACGGCCTGGCGGAGAAGTCGGGCCTGTACCACGAGAGGAATGCGAACTCCCCCGGCTCTACACCGAGCAGCTCGAACGTGAGTGTGCCTATGTCCCCAGCCGACCTGTAGCCCCGGCTCACCGTGGCGACGCCGGGCAGGGCCTCGATGTCCGACTCGAGCCCGGACAGGCCGCCGCGCCGGCTGGCCCTTACGTCGGCGACGTGTATGTCCGAGCCGATGTCGTAGAGGACGCGCTCGCGCTGGCTGCGCTCCAGGGTGCCCCCGACAGTCGTGGCAAGCAGGGCCAGCCCGGTGGCAAGTACCAGGAGGAGGATCACCCACGTGTACTGGACCGGGCTGCGCGCCATGTGCCAGAGTGCCAGGGACATCCAGGCGGGCGTGGTCCTGCCGAGTCGCACCAGCAGCAGGAACAGCACTTGGCCGGCAACGATTGCGCTGAGTGCGGCTATGGGGGTATAGAGCAGCTCGTCGGCAGACGGCAGCACCCGCGCGAACATGGCAGCGGCGATGGCCGCCTGCACCAGGAACGCCCCCACCCGGACGCTGGTGCGGGTGGGTATGTGAGCAGCCGCGTACGCGAGTCCAAAGGCCAGCGCGCCGAGGACCGGCACAGCGGGCTCCACTGAGAATACTCCCAGCCTTTCCACCCATAGCGTGTAGCCGGCAATTGCGGCCACGGACGCGCCGCAGGCAACGTGCAGAAGCGCGATTGACTCGCCCGCGATGTATCTCACGACCATGGGGAAGAGCCGCATGAACAGCAGGGCTACGACCACCAGGAAGGCCACCGGCGCGAGGAGCAGAGTCTCGTTCACCTCCAGGTCCTGGAACAGGCCGCCCGACACGAACTGGCCCCTGGACTGCAGCTCCCAGAAGATGATGCCCCCAAACACGAGCACGACCGCATCGAGGTAGTAGCGGTGGAAGAAGGGGAGAGCGTCGGGCCTTGCCGCCTGTATTCTCTCCGCGACCACGCCTGTCCGGGTGCCGAGCACGGCTGCCGCTACGAATATTCCCAGGCAGAGCAGACCCGCTCCCACCCCAAACAGGACGACGTCGAGAGTGAACACGAGGGGGAGCAGTCCGAAGCCGGTGATCTCGGAGAAGTATGGAAGGAGCCCGGTCGCGGCCACCGCAGCCACGGCGAGCGCCGGCCCAACCACCATGGCTACCGCGGCCATGACGGCGCCCTCCAGGAGGTATATGCGGGAGAGCTGGAGGATTCCCACACCGCGGGACCGGAGCACGGCAGAGTCGCGCTCGCGGCTGCGGGCCAGGTAGACGACTACGGTTGCCAGGTAGAAGAGTACGGTCACGCCCATCAGGGCCAGCAGGAGCAGGAGGGGGATCCTCGTGAAAAAGCTCCTGCGCTCGATGGTCTCGATGGGAGAGAGCACGGAGCGAGCGCCCACATGCGCCCCTGGCAGGCCGTCTGCGACGTCCAGCTCCAGGCCCTCGAACCGCTGGCGCACCTCCGCGATCGACCACTGGGTGAGCAGCCCCGCGTCGATGAACGAGAACCAGGCGGGTGTGACGACGGTGGAAGGGTACAGCCCTCCAACCACGTCCACCAGTGCGGACCGCGTCACCAACAGGCCGACGGGCGGCTCCTCCTCGTCTTCCCCCGCAACGGTAACCCCCTCGGGAGGCGCCTCAAGGAGCGGGGCCGGGTCCAGCAGCACCCCGGCGACGCCCCAGTAGTTGCTCAGAGGATCGTCGGGGGTGATCACGCCGGTAATGTTGACGAGAAGCCGCTCCTCGACGAGGAGGTCGGGGGTCAACTCGACACGGTCGCCGGGGCCCAGCATGAACCGCTCCGCCGTGTGGGTGCTGATCACGGCTTCGATGGTGTTCGGCTCTGAAGACGCTGGAGGAAGCGTGCCGTTCATGCGACCGGACACAAGCTCGGCGTGCTGGTCCAGGTTGGAGAAGTACTGCACGAAGCCGCGGGCCACGCGCTCTCCAGTGCCGGCCTCGGCCGGCAGCGGCTGGTGAGGCAGGCCTACAAGGGCATTATTGCCCTTGATGTAAGTCTCGTGGCCCTCGTACGAAGCGGCCGCCCGAGCCAGGAAGGCGTCGACAACGTACTGCTCGGCCCCGTCGATGGCCTCCTCCTCCAGCAGCATGGGAGGCGCGAAGACGTCGACCCGCAGGCTGTCCTGCCGGGAAACGCGGTCAATGGCCTTCTCGAAGGCAAGCTGCTCTAGGGAGTCGAGGTACAGGGCGGACAACGCCGCCAGGGTAGTGGCAGCTATCATGCCAACCATCGTGCCCACCAGGATCTGCCAGTCTTCCATGAGGCGCCTGGCGATCAGCCTGGGCACGGAGAGCTCTTGCATTTAGTCAGGCCTGAAGGCGGAGATAGCCGAGTTTAACGACAGACATGGGCGCGGTCAACTGATGCGCGCCTGTGGCTTACTACGAACGATGGGCCGGTTGGGATTCCAGGTGTGGGCGTGTCAGCCATCCGCGGCTGACTCTTCGGACGCGCCGCCGGGCCACCCGGCGACCAGGTACCGGTGCGCCACGACTGCCGCTGCTGCGCCCAATGCGGGACCGGCCCAGTATATCCAGTGGCCGGCCCATGACATGGAGGCCAGCGCCGGGCCGAACGAGCGTGCGGGGTTCATCGAGCCGCCGGACACGGGCCCAAAGAGCAGTATCCCCACGGCGACCATGCTGCCTATGGCCACGCCGGACAGGGGTGCCAGCTTGGGATTCGAGACCACGGACGCGATGACGAACATGAGCATGAAGGTGGCCAGGACCTCGGCGGCCAGCGACTGGGCTGCCGCGCCCGAGGGCTCGTGCCCGCCCAGGTTTTCGACAAGCCCGAACATCAGGCGGAGAGTCCCGCCCGCGGCTGCCGCCCCCAATAACTGTGCAGCCCAATAGGCAGGGACATCGCGCCACGCGGTCCTGCCCGAGAGCGCCATGCCCAGGGTGACGGCCGGGTTGATGTGGGCTCCGGAGACGGGGCCCAGCACATAGACCATGAGCATGACGATGACGCCTGCCCCGGCGGCTACGCCCACGGGGGTGACGCTGCCGTCGAAGAGGGTGTCGACCACGACGACGCCCGCCGCCACCAGAACGAGCAGGTAGGTGCCGAGAAGCTCGGCCGCTGCGCGCTGCGCCAGGGGCGCCAAGGTCGGCTACGAGCCGGCGGCTGCCGGCGCGGGCTCGGGAAGTCGGCCCGTCACCATGTAGATGACCCGCTCAGCGATGTTGGTGGCCCGGTCGGCGATCCGCTCCAGGTCGTGGGCCACCCAAATCAGGTACGTTGCCCGCCTGATGGTGTGGGGGTCCTCGATCATGTAGGTGAGCAGCTCGCGGTAGACCTGATCGTATAGGGCGTCGACCTCGTCGTCGTCGGTCAGGACGACCTGGGCGGCCACCACGTCGCGGTTCACCAGGGCGTCGAGGCTCCGCCGAAGCATGGAGGCGGACTTGTCGGCCATCCTGGGAATGTCGATCAGCGGCTTCAGGGGCGGCTCGTCGCCCATCCTGATTCCGATCTTGGCGACGCCCTCGGCGTAGTCGCCCATGCGCTCCAGCTCCTGGGTGATGTGCAGCAGGGAGATTATGACCCTGAGGTCGGTGGCAAGGGGCTGCTGCGTCGCGATCAGGTTTATGCACCTGTCCTCGACCTCGAACCGCTTGTTGTCGATGTGGTCGTCCCCGTCGATCACCTCCTGGGCAGCGTCGAAGTCCCTGCGCTGCAGCGCGTCCAGGGCCGAGGCGATGGCCTTTTCGACCATGCTGCCCAGCATGAGTATGTCGTCCTCCAGGAGTCTCAGATGTCTGTCGAAGTCCGAGCGCGGCATTGGCTCCTCCTTGAAATCGCTGAAGCTCTAGCTGAAGCGGCCGGTGATGTAGGCCTCTGTCCGTTCGTCCTTCGGCTCCGTGAACATCTGGTTCGTCTCGCCGTGCTCCACCATGTATCCCGTGCGGTTCTCGTCGACCATCAGGAATGCCGTCTCGTCCGACACCCTCGCGGCCTGCTGCATGTTGTGTGTGACTATGACTATCGTCACGTCGCTGGCGAGCTCGCGAATCAGCTCCTCTATGGCAAGGGTCGCTATCGGGTCGAGGGCCGAGGCCGGTTCGTCCATGAGAATGACCTCCGGCTCGACGGCCAGGGCCCTCGCGATGCAGAGGCGCTGCTGCTGGCCGCCGGACAGGGTGTGAGCGCCCTTGTTCAGCCGGTCCTTCACCTCGTCCCAGAGGGCGGCCCGCTGCAGGGAGCGCTCGACCGCCTCGTCCACGCTGCCCGTGTAGCCGTTGATCCTCAGTCCGAACGCGACGTTGTCGTATATCGACTTGGGGAACGGGTTCGGCTTTTGGAAGACCATGCCGATGCGCGCCCTGATGTCCGTAGGGTCGATGTAGTCGGCGTTCAGGTCCTCGTCGTTGAACTGTATCCGGCCCTCGACGCGGGCCGTGGGCACCAGGTCGTTCATGCGGTTGAAGCACCTGAGCAGCGTGCTCTTTCCGCATCCTGACGGGCCTATCAGGGCAGTGACCTTGCTGCGACCGACCTTCAGGTCCACGTCGCGCAGGGCGTGGAAATCGCCGTACCAGACGTGGAGATTGTCGGCTTCCAGGACGTAGTTGCCGTTCGTGCTATTCATCAGACCTCACCTGGTAGCGGTTGCGTATGAAGACGGCCACGGCGTTCATGCTGAGCAGCACCACGAGAAGCAGGGCTATGCCCGCGGCGGCGAGGCCCTGGAAGTCCTCCTGTGGCCTGGACACCCAGTTGAATATCTGCAGGGGGAGCACCGTGAACTTGTCCATCGGGCTTGTGGGAATGAACGTCACGAAGAGGAGGCCGCTGATGACCAGCATGGGGGCCGCCTCGCCGATGGCCCTGGACATTCCCAGTATGACGCCCGTCAGGATGCCGGGCAATGCGGCCGGCAGGACGACGCCCTTCACGACCTGCCAGTCGGTTGCCCCCAGGGCGAAGGCCGCCTCCCTGTAGGTGCGCGGCACGGCGCGGATCGACTCGCGGGAAGCGAGGATCACGATAGGCAGTATGAGCAGGGACATCGTGAGGGCTCCGGCCAGGACGCTGCGGTCCAGCGCGAGCCACTGCACAAAGAGGGCCGCACCCAGCAGGCCGTATACGACGGACGGGACGCCCGCCAGGTTGGAGATGTTGATCTCGATCAGGGCTGTCAGCCTGTTCTTCGGGGCGTACTCCTCCAGGTAGACCGCCGCCCCGACGCCGACGGGGACGCTGAACGCCGCGGTCAGCCCCATCAGCCAGAGTGTGCCTATGAGGGCCGGCCACAACCCGGCCTGCTCGGGATGGCGGGACGGGTAGTTGAGGATGAGCTTGGTGCTCAGCCAGGGAAGCCCGCCGGTGATGATGTCGACAAGCAGGACGACCAGCCCCAACACGCTGACGAGGACCGCTGCGAGGAATACCACGTAGACGGTGGAGCCGAGCGCCTTGCGGACCTCTTTTCGCCGCCTGAAGATGGCCTGTGCCTGGACCATCAGTACCTAAGCCTCCAGCGCCTCACGACCCAGTGTCCCAGCAGGTTCATGCAGAGGGTCATCACGAACAGGAGCGACCCTACCGCGAATATGGCGTTGAATTCCGCCGAGCCGCGCGGCGCCTCACCCAGGGCCACCTGGACGATGTAGGCCGTCATGGTCTGGATGCTCTCGAGCGCGTTGAATGTGAGCTTCGGGGTTGCGCCCGCGGCTATGGTCACGAGCATCGTCTCGCCGATGGCCCTGGAGAGGCCGATGATGAACGCGGCCACGATGCCCGACAGGGCCGCCGGGATCACTATGCGCAACGAGACCTCGACCCGCGTGGCGCCGAGGGCATAGGCGGCCTCCCTGAGCGAGCGGGGGACCGCCAGCATGGCGTCCTCGCTCAGGGTCGAGACCATGGGCACGATCATGAGCCCCATGACGATGCCCGCCGACAGGGCGTTGAACACCAGCATGTCGGGGAACAGGATGTCCTGGATCAGGGGCGTGACGAAGGTGAGGGCGAAATAGCCGTAGACCACGGTGGGTATCCCGGCCAATATCTCCAGGAGCGGCTTGAGCACCCTGCGCACCTTGTCCGGCGCGTACTCTGACAGGAAGGTGGCGGTGGCCAGCCCGATGGGCATGGCGACGAGGGCCGCGACTCCTGTGACGAGCAGAGTGCCGGCGACCAGTGGGAGGACGCCGTAGGACCGCGGCTTGAGGATGGGCGACCAGCGGGTGCCGGTCAGGAACTCGAAGGGCGAGACCTCGACGAAGAAGCCCCACGCCTGGACGGACAGGCTGACGACTATGCCGACGGTGGTCAGAATGGAGACGAGGGCGCATGAGAAAAGGAGCCACTTGATAACGACCTCGCTGGTCCGGCGGCTCGGCTTCTTTGGTCGCATCTCGGCAGTTCCGGCCCTCACGAGGTCGCCCTGTCCGGAGGCTAATGTCATCGCCTCGCCCAAGTCTCAACCCCCGTCAACGTCTTTGTCCTATGACAGGGGGCGGCCCTTTGCGGGGCATTAAGTGTAACGCAGAATGCCCCGCAAAGTTGATTCCTCGCCGCTGTCGCCCTCACACTCACTTCGCCGCCGACGCCCGCAGGTCTGCCAGGCCCGACTGATAGACCTCCTCGTCGAGGGCAACGTAGCCTACCTCTCGCACCAGGGAAGCGGCGTTGGTCAGGTAGAACTCCACGAAGGCCCTGACCTCGGGCTTGTCGAGGCTCTCCTCGTTCACGTAGATCAAGAGGGGCCGCGAGAGGGGCTTGTAGTCGCCGCTCTCTATGGTTTCGGCGCTTGGCGTCACGCAGCCCTCACCGGCATCGATGGCGACCACCTTCACCTTGTCCCGGTTCTCCGCGTAGTAGGCAAATCCGAAGTATCCCAGGGCGTTGCGATCGCCGCCGATTCCCTGCACGAGGACGTTGTCGTCCGCGGACGCAGTGTAGTCCGACCTGGAGGACTGGACCTCCCCTACGATCTCCTCGGTGAAGTAGTCGAACGTCCCAGAGTCGGTATCGGCCCCATACAACCTCAAGGGCCTGTCGGGGAAGCCGGCGCGGACCTGGCTCCAGTTCTTGATCGTGGAGCCGGGCTCCCAGACTGCTTTCAACTCCTCGACCGTGAGGCACTCCACGAAGTCGTTCTCGGGACTGACGACCACCGACAGCCCATCGGTCCCTACCAGAAGCTCCAAGTAGGTGATCCCGTTGTCGCCCGCCGCCGCCTCCTCGGACTCCTTTATTACCCTGGAGGCGTCGGAGATGTCTATCTCACCGACAGTGAAGCGCTTGAACCCTCCCCCGGTGCCCGAGATTCCCACGTTCACGTCCACTCCAGGATTGAGCTTGTGGAACTCCTCGGCAACGGCCTCGGACACAGGGAAGACGGTGCTGGAGCCGTCCACCTCTATCGTTCCGCTCAGGGCTCCCGGGTCAGACTCCGCGCCGCTCCCGCACGCCGCAGCGGTCAGGAGCGCAACGATCCCGAGAAGAGCCGCCGCGAACTTGAAGCGTCTGTAATCTCGACTGACTGAAGACATCATGGACTATCTCTCCCTTTCCCTCATGGAATGTCCTTGCAAGTGCCAGTCTAGGCACCCAGGGTTAACCGGCCTTTAAGCGAGCATTAACGGCGCGTTAACGGCGCGGTGCCGTCCAGCATGGCGGGCAGGCGCATGGCCACGCACCTGTAGAGACCGGTTTGGGAGCGGGGGGAGTGTTATTCAGGAGGCTCGGGGCAGGGTGAAAGTGAAGATCGCGCCTTCGCCAAGGCTGCTCTCCACGTCCACCTCGCCGCCGTGGGCCAGGACGATGTGCTTGACTATGGCTAGCCCGAGCCCCGTTCCCACGTCGCGCCGCGACCTGTCGACCTTGTAGAAGCGCTCGAAGAGGTGGGGGAGGTGTTCCGGAGCGATGCCGTCGCCGGTGTTCGACACGCGGGCGATGACGTTCCTGCGGTCGGGCAGGGCGGACATGGTGATCCGGCCGCCCGGCGGGGTGAACTTCAGCGCGTTGTCCATCAGGTTCGACAATACCTGCCTGATCTTCTCGGACTCGCCCAGCACAAGCGGGAGGTCGGCGGGAATCTCTACGGACACTTCCACGCCGCCGCCCGAGCTGCGGTCGTGGAAGGACGCGGCCGTATCCGCGGCTATGGGCTCGAGGCTGAGGGGCCTTACGTCCAGGGGGACCTCGCCGCTCTCGAGCCGGGACAGCTCGAGCAGCTCGGATACGAGCGTGTCCATCCTGCGGACGTCCTGCTCTATCCTGGATACGAAGTCGGCGGCCGTCTGCCTGTCGTCGATTGCGCCGCCGCTCAACGTCTCGACCATAGACCTGATCGAGGCGAGTGGACTGCGAAGCTCGTGGGAGACGTTGCTCACGAACTCCCTGCGGGTCGTTTCGAGCTGGCGGAAGGCAGTGAGGTCGTGCAGTGATAGGAGCACGCCGGCACCGTCGCCACCGAGGGGTATGGCGATGGCGCTGACGAGCCGCCTCTGGCGCAGGAGCTCGAGATGGGCCTGCCGCATCTCGCCGGCCCGGAGGGAGCTCGACACAAGCCCCAGCAGCTCGTGGTCTCGTGCGATCTCCGATAGGGGAGTGCCCTGGATCTCCGTTGTCCGCAGGTCGAACAGGAGCTGGGCCGCCTGGTTCATCAGGGAGACGCGCCCGTCCTCCTCCACTACTACTATGCCGTCGGCCATCGTGTCGAGGAGGGCAGTCAGCTTGTTGCGCTCGCCGGACAGGTCCCGCACGGTGCCGCGGACAGCCTCGGACATGCGCACGAAGGCCGACGCCAGCTCCTCGGTCGACCCGGCGGCGAGCGACCGGATCTCCTCGCTGTCCAGGTCGCCCGCCGCAAGCCTGTCCGCGCAGTTCGCGAAAGATGAGATGGACACAGACGTCCTGCGTACCAGCAGAGAAGCGAGGCCAACGGACACAGCGGCGGCCGCGAGGCCCATTGCGACGACACCCGCCTGGAACAAGCCTGGGGACCGGCCCTGCATGACCGCCGACAGGAGGACGACGAGCCCCGCGAAGACGAGGAGGAGGGCGCCGTATGAGAGAGCGACCCGCCAGAACAGCGACTTCGGCTTGTTCACGCGTCGAACCGGTAGCCGACTCCCCTGACCGTGACGATGCGCTTCGGCTTGCCGGAGTCTTCCTCGATCTTCTCTCGAATCCAGCGAATGTGCACGTCGACCGTCCTTGTGTCGCCGATGTAGTCGGTGCCCCACAGCCTCTCCAGCACCTGGTCGCGAGTGAACACCCTGCCCCGGTTGGACATGAGGAGGGCGAGCAGCTCGAAGGCCCTGGGCTTGAGGTCGACCGGCTCGCCGCCGCGCTTCAGGGTGTGGCTCGACAGGTCCAGCTCAAGGTCGCCCGAGACGATGCGCTCCGACTTGGACTGGCCGGAGCCCACGCGGGGCCTTCGCAGCATCGCCCTTACCCGGGCAAGCAGCTCCCTCATGCTGAAGGGCTTGATTACGTAGTCGTCCGCGCCCAGCTCCAGGCCGACCACCCGGTCCATCTCCTGGTCCTTGGCGGTGAGGAACAGGATGGGAACGTCGCTGTCGCGCCGGACTAGGCGGCAGACCTCGAAACCGTCCAGCACCGGCAGCATCACGTCGAGGACCAGCAGGTCCGGGTCCTCCTGGGCGGCCTTCCGCAGCCCCTCCTCGCCGTCGGTTGCCGTGAGGGCGCGGTAGCCCTCTCGCTCCAGGTTGTACCTGATGGCCGCGAGGAGGTTCTCCTCATCCTCCACGACCAGCACGGACTTCCCGGTCTGAGATGTCAAACCAGCCGCTCCCTGGAGCTCAGACTCCGGCAACTGCTCAGACTTGGTATGACATGGACAGCCTTGCCCTTCGGCAGGGCGAGAGCCCCCATCTCAGTCTTCCCCCTCGGGGGGAAGAGGCCGAGCCGTTTATCGTTGTGGTTAGGTGCCATTTGGCTATGGAAGGGGGTCCCGGCCCGTCGCGAGCCAGGTCGAATACGGATTCTCGCGATTGCGCAGCGGGAAGTCGACCCTCGCCCCGGTCCGGTGCGACTCATGGACGGCCGAGATCATCTCCAGGGCCGCGCGGGCGTCCCCGCCGCTGGAGACGTTCGCGACCTCGCGGTCCTCGCGCACGGCATGGATCAGCTCGGTCGCTATCATCGTGTTGCTCAGGTGCATCCGCGCCTGGGACGTGCGAGTCACGCCCCCCGGCCCTCGTTCCCACTCGTCCAGGTACACGCGCTCCCATCTGCCGTGGGCATTGTCCGGAATCCAGCGGCTGTGGGGATAGAGGTACATCTCCGCTTCCGGGGAGTTGCGCACCGCTATGATGCCCTGGCTCCCATGCACCTCAAAACCGAACGACCTGGAGGTCAGCTCCGATTCCTGATCGCCGGGATGGGACTCGAAGTAGCCGGCGATGCCGTCTTCGAACGCAAAGAACGCATCGACGCCGTTCCCAGCTATCAGCCCGACCTCCTCGTCCCCTTCGTGTATGTCCTCCGGCGTCACGTCCCGGCCGTCCTGCGTCACGCGGCCAATGGCCCATGCCACGTCTGCGCCGGCCATGAATCTCATGCTGTCCATCATGTGCGTGCCGAGCACCATCAGGTCCATCGCGCCGGAGCGGTGGTCCTCCTTGCCGCGGGAGCGGATCGACTTGACGTCGCCGATTGCGCCGCGCTCGATCAGCTTCCTGGCGTGCAGCTCGTAAGCGTTGGCGCGCCGGTGGGCGACGGCCACGCGCACGCCGTTGCGGCTGCACGCCTCGAGCATGGCGTCGGCCTGCGCCAGGGCAGGGGCGAAGGGCTTTTCGCACATCACGCCCTTTGCGCCGGACTCCGCCGCAGCTATGACCATGTCCGCGTGCTTGCCGATCCAGCGCGGGCAGACGTTGACCAGGTCGACGCTCTCGCTCTCGAGCATTTCGCGGTAGTCGGCGTACTCGCGGAGCGCGCCGGCGCGCCTTGCCGCGTCCTTTCGGCCGGCGTCGTCCGGGTCCGCGACGGCCACCACCTCGACGCCTTCAACACCGTCGTAGGCCGTGTCGAGGCCGTGTCCGTAGTTGCCTCTGCCTGTGTCGCCTATGATTGCCGCGCGCAGTATGGTTGCCATACGATCTTCCTCAGTGGGTTAAGCAGTCTGGCCGGGCCAGCCGTGGGCAAGGAGCATCATACTTTGTGACACCGGCAAGTCAAGGACGGCGTCCGCTGGCGGCAATCGAGAAGCGTAGCTGGGAATTTGCGCCAAATCGTGACAAAGTTCCTAACGGGAATTGGCATCTACCCAGGCAAGGGAGCATTGATACGTAAATCGTCACATCATGGATTATTTGAGACGGTTTAGTGCGCAAGATGTCCGATAGTGTCGGATTTCACAAAGCATACCATTGCCGCTAGGTAGCCTCTCTGGTATATTGTTCGTTTAAAGCAGTGGAGGGATCGCATAGTGGTCTAGTGCGGGCGCCTGCTAAGCGCTTAGGGGGCGAAAGCTCTCTCATGGGTTCGAATCCCATTCCCTCCGCCACGCCACTCCTGCCAGCCACCTGGACAGATGCAGACCTACCATATCTGGACGATAGGGTGCCAGATGAACAAGGCGGACTCCGAGCGGCTGGAGAGCGCCCTTGGGCAGATGGGCCTCGGGCCATCGGAAGAGGCCGCCGAGGCCGACGTGGTCGTCCTGAACAGCTGCGTCGTCCGGCAGAGCGCTGAAGACCGCGTGACGGGTATGCTCGGGACGCTGAAGCCCGTGAAGAAGGCCAGCCCCGACAAGGTGGTGGCCCTCATGGGCTGCATGGTCGGCCCCAAGACCGACTCGCTGGAGCGCCGGTTCCCCCAAGTGGACGTGTTCATGCGTCCCCAGCAGTTCGACCCCCTGATAGACCTCCTGGGCGAAAGGATGGGCATCGACCCCGAGGGCTGCATCGGACAGCTCTCGGCTGCGCCGGCGGTTACCGCTTACGTGCCGATCATCCACGGGTGCGACAAGTTCTGCTCCTTCTGCATCATCCCCTACAGGCGGGGCAGGGAGGTCAGCAGGACGATTCCCGACATCGTCCGCGAGGTCGAGCTTCTCGCCGACCGTGGCGTACGCGAGGTGACTCTGCTGGGCCAGAACGTGGACTCGTACGGGCACGACCTGGCCGACCGCAAGGACCTGGGCGATCTGCTGGAAGCGGTTAACGACGTGGAACGGCTGGAGCGCGTGCGCTTCCTGACATCCCACCCCAACGACATGAGCGATCACATCATCGACGCGGTGTCGGGGCTCGACAAGGTGTGCGAGCACATCAACCTCCCGTTCCAGGCGGGCGACGACGAGGTGCTTGCCAGGATGCGCCGCGGCTACACGAATGCGGAGTACAGGACGCTGGTCGATAAGATAAGGTCCCGCATACCGAACGTGTCGATGAGCACCGACCTGATAGTGGGCTTCTGCGGCGAGACCGACGAACAGTTCGGGCGGACGCTGGAGCTGGTCAAGGACATCAGGTTCGACAAGGTCCACTCGGCCGCATACTCGACCCGCGAGGGCACCATTGCCGACCGGCGGTACGAGGACGACGTTCCCATCGAAGAGAAGAAGACGAGGCTCAGGGCCATCGACGAGGCCCAGGCCGGCATCCAGGCGGACATCAACCGCCACCTGCTGGGGAGCACTGTCGAGGTGCTCGTAGAGGACGTGAAGAACGGCCGGGCGTACGGCCGCAACCGCAACGACAAGCTGGTCCACATCGAAGATGCGGCGGACCGGGTAGGCGAGGTAATCTCAGTGAGTATCGACAAGACCGGGCCCTGGTCACTCCAGGGTGCAACGGTCTCGGCTGCCTAGGGAGACTGCCAGATGGTTGTTCAGGTCAAAGAACCGACTATCCCGATCACCGAGATCGAACAGTCGGCTTTCTGCCAGACGGACGACGAACTGAAGACGAAGACGCTCGCGGAGGAGTACAGCGCCGGCGTCCAATGGCAGAAACTGCCGATCGCCTATCTGAAGAAGACGCCGGAGGAGCTGGACGAGAGGATATTCGAGGCGAAAGCCCGGCTCGCCGGGCGGCTGGTGGTACTGGGACACCACTACCAGCGGAACGAGATCATCCGGTTCGCCGACTACATAGGCGACTCGTTCAAGCTGTCGCAGTTCGCGGCGACGCAGGAGAGTGCCGAGTACATCATCTTCTGCGGCGTCCACTTCATGGCCGAAACGGCCGACATACTGAGCGGGCGCCACCAGCAGGTGATCCTGCCCAACCTGACCGCCGGGTGCTCGATGGCCGATATGGCCCACGTGGACGACGTGCTGGACTGCTGGGACGACCTGGAGGAAGTGCTGGGCGACGACGGCGGGATCACGCCCATCACCTATATGAACTCGACGGCGGCGATCAAGGCGATGTGCGGACGGAACGACGGCATCGTCTGCACCTCCTCGAATGCGAGGGCGACCTTCGAGTGGGCATTCGAGAAGTCGGACCGGGTGCTGTTCCTGCCCGACCAGCACCTTGGACGCAACACCGCCGTCCAGCTCGGCGTGGGCCTGGACGAAATGGTGGTCTGGAACCCGTTCAAGCCACTGGGCGGACACACCGCGGACGAGCTGCGCCGGGCCAGGGTCATACTGTGGCAGGGCCACTGCTCGGTCCACACCAGGTTCACAATGGAGCAGGTCGAGGAGGCCAGGCGGCGCATACCCGGGGTAAACGTGCTCGTGCACCCCGAGTGCACCTACGACGTAGTGCAGGCGGCCGACTTCAACGGCTCGACCGAGTTCATCACCAAGACCATCGCGGACGCCCCGTCCGGAAGCGCGTGGGCCGTTGGCACGGAGATCAGCCTGGTGAACCGCATTGCCCAGCAGAACCCCGACAAGACTGTATTCTGCCTCGACTCGGTCGTCTGCCCCTGCTCCACGATGTACCGCATCCACCCCGCGTACCTGTCGTGGGTGCTCGACGGGCTGAACGAGGGTGTGGTGGTGAACCAGATCAGCGTGGACGACGACACCGCCGAAGAGGCCCGCGTGGCCCTCGACAGGATGCTCTCGATCGTCTAGGGCAGTGCGCTTCTCGCGCCCGGCTCGTCCTCGGAGCGACAGAAGCGCGGACCGCTTCCTACGCAGAGAGGCCAAGTGACTATCTCAAGACTGCCTGCACTGGTGAGAACTGCCATTCGACAGGCTCAGGGCGAACGAATGTCCCCTTTGCACCGCGATGGGCTGGGGTAACATGGGTTACGTCCCCGGCCTTGAGCCGTTCGAGATCGAGGAAGCCGTCGACAGGGCCCTGGCCGAAGACCTTTCGGCCGGCGACCCCACCACCGACTCGCTGATACCTCCCGGGCGGACAGGCAGGGCCTCGGTTGTCGCAAAAGGGGAGGGCATCCTGGCGGGCGGCGACGTGGCGCTCGCGGTTTGGAGGCGGCTCGATGCCTCCATCCGCGTTCTGTCCATCCTGCCCGACGGCTCTTCGGTCCGCCCACACGACCCTGCTTCGGGGCGGGAAGGCGATGTCATTGCCCAGATCGAGGGCGACACCGCCGCGATACTGAAGGGCGAGCGGACGGCGATCAACTTCCTGCAGCACCTCAGCGGCGTGGCGACCGAGACGAACCGGTTCGTGAGGGCCGTGGAAGGCCTCCCCGCGCGCATAGTCGACACTCGGAAGACCGTCCCCGGGCTTCGCACGCTGCAGAAGTACGCCGTGCGGGTCGGGGGCGGGAGCAACCACAGGATCAACCTCGGCGACGGCGTCCTCATCAAGGACAACCACATCGAGGCGCTCAGGGCCGAAGGCGCGGGCTTGAGCGAAGCCGTGCGCCGGGCGCGAGTCCGCCATACGCTCAGGGTGGAGGTAGAGGTCGAGACCTTGGACCAGGTGGCCGAAGCCCTCCAGGCTGGTGCGGACATACTGCTGCTGGACAACATGACCGTGGGCCGGATGGCCGAGGCCGTGGCCCTGGTCGATGGCCGGGCTCTCACCGAGGCATCGGGGAACATAGACATCGAGAATGTCCGGGCCGTCGCCGCGACGGGGGTCGACATCATCTCGATTGGGCGCATCACGCACTCAGCGAGGGCCCTCGACATCAGCCTCGACCTGGCCGGATGAACTGGTTTGCCGCGGACTCTCACACTTCCGTTCTCACACCCACCATCTGGCTCCACCGAATGGGAGTGGAGGAATCTGTGCTACATTAGGTTGAGCGCAGCCCTCTCGCATCGCGCATGAGAAGCTCCAGGATCGAGCCTGAGTGAGACGACAGACAGCCATACGATTCATAGCGCTCCTACTGGTAGCCGGTTCGGTAACCGGAGTCGTCTATCCCCTGTCGGCCCAGGAAACGAGTCTATACGGCTGGACCATCCGGTCGAGCCTGTCCACAGTACTCGACGTCGCATTCGTCGACGAGCAGACCGGATGGGCAGTTGGCAGCGGCGGGATGATCCTATCGACTTCGGATGGCGGCGGTGACTGGACGACGCAGGAGAGCGGCACGACCCTGCCCCTTCACTCGGCCAGCTTCATCGACGCCAGAACCGGGTGGATCGCCGGGGACCGGGGGCTCGTGCTCGGCACGACCGACGGCGGCAAGGTCTGGACGCCGCTGGCCACCGGCACCTCCGCACCGTTGCGCGGGATCGACTTTGTAGATGCTTCTACCGGGTGGGTGGTCGACTCGATCGGGCGGGTGCTGTCCACGTCGAATGGCGGCGCCACTTGGACGGCCACCCAGGTCGCTTCCGCCTCGTTCGAGAGCCTGGACTTCATCGATGGGCTCCGGGGCTGGGCCGTGGGAAGCACCGGCACCGTCGCCAGGACGGCGGACGGCGGGGAAACGTGGACTGTCGACTCGTTCGGGCGCGACCTGCTGTTCGACACGAGCTTCGCCGATGCGGATACGGGTTGGGCGGTCGGGACCGGGGGGACCATTCTCGGGACAGTGGACGGCGGAGAAACGTGGATCCGGCAGCACGCAAGCACGGACACCTACATCCTCGACGTGGACTTCGTAGACGGCTCCACGGGATGGGCCGTAGGGCGAGACGGCGCTGTCCTCGCAACCACAGACGGAGGGCGGACCTGGACGGCACAGGCCAGCGCCGTGAGCGCTACCTTCGTGTCCGTCGACGCAGTCACTGCAGAGAGCGCAGTCGCGGCCGGCATCGCCGGTCTCATCATGATCACGCACGACGGAGGCGCCACCTGGCAGGTGGTGAGGGAGTCAGAGGCGCTATTCGACCTGGACTTCATAGATTTCTCCAACGGCTGGGCCGTAGGTACGCTCGGCCTGCTGCTCCGAACCCAGGATGGAGGAAGGACGTACGAAGAGCTTCCCCCAGCAACTGACAGGCACCTGCACGGCGTGAAGTTCGTCGACACCACCAACGGATGGGTAGTAGGAGAGGACGGGACGATCCTGCGAACCGTGGACGGAGGGCAGACCTGGCTGCTGCAGGGCAGTGGGGTGACGGAGACACTGAGGGGAGTCGAGTTCATCGACTCGAGCTCAGGCTGGGCAGTAGGCGACTCCGGCACTGTCCTGGCGAGCACGGACGGGGGTACCACCTGGAGCGCCCGGAGGGCAGGGGATAACACCCTCTTCGACGTCGAATTCCTGGACGCAGCCACAGGTTGGGCAGTGGGCGAGAACGGCGCACTCTTCTCCACGACCGACGGTGGGAACAACTGGTCGGCCTTGCCGAGCGAGACCCCTCAACACCTGTACGACCTCGACGTATTGGATGGGGAGAGGGTGTGGGCGGTCGGGGCGAACGGCACCGTGCTGCACTCGTCCAACGGCGGCGAGGCATGGGTCGAGCAGAGGAGCGGCACCAGGGAGGAGCTGCTCGGCGTGGGCTTCGCGAACGCCAAGAGGGGCTGGGCGGTCGGCAGGCGCGGGACGATCATCAGGACGGAGAGGGGCGGAGACACATGGAGTCTGGAGGAGGTCGGGACCCGGCAAGACCTCTTCAAGGTCCACGTCGTGGATGGGACCACAGCCTTCGCGGTTGGGGACCTGGGCCTCCTCCTGGGATACACCGGGGCTCCCGACGTCCCCATCGGCGTGAACCTCTGGGTGCTCGCGCTGGTCCTTCTTGCTGGCCTAGCATCCGTGTTTCTCTGGAAGCGCTACTTTGCCAGGCCCTTCCAGAGAAGGCCCGTGGCAGCTGCCGCGGGCAGCTGGCGCAGCGGCTGGGCGACCGCTGCGAACAGCGACGAGGCCACGTAGCCAGACGCCTTTCGCACTCATTCCTGTCGATGACAGCGAATCTCGAACCGCCCGGGGAGTTTCGTGGTATATTAGGCTGGATCCTTGACCCAATTGCCGCCGAGGCGCCCCAGGATCGAGCTTGAATGAGACTACCAAGAGCCATCCGATTCATAGCGCTCCCACTGCGATTCGCAGCGCTCGTACTCGGAATCGCCTCGGTCACGCTAGTCGGCTTCATAGCGCTCCTGATGCTGGGCCCCCCGCTGTTCCAATGGCGCTACGAACAGGTCCTCAAGAAACAGCAACACTTTCGTGAGACCCAGCAGGCCTACTACGCGGCCCAGCCGCACAACCTCTATGGCTGGACCATAGAGTCCAGCCTGGTGACCATCATCGACGTCGAGTTCGTCGACGAGCGGACCGGCTGGGCGGTAGGCGCCGGCGGTATGGTCCTGTCGACTGCGGACGGGGGCGCTACCTGGTTGCCGCAGAATGGCGGAACGACGCTGCCCCTCCACTCGGTCAGCTTCATCGACAGCCATACCGGGTGGATCGCTGGAGACCGGGGAGTCGTGCTGGGCACGGCCGATGGCGGAGCGACGTGGACGCCCCTGTTGACGGGCACATCCGCGCCGCTGCGCGGGGTCGACTTCGTCGATGCCTCGACTGGGTGGGTGGTCGACTCGCACGGGCGAGTCATGTCCACGTCGAACGGCGGGGCCACGTGGGCCGCCACGCAGGTCGCTTCCGCCTCGCTCGAGAGCCTGGACTTCATCGACGGGCTCCGAGGCTGGGCCGTAGGGGGCGCAGGCACCATAGCCAGGACGACCGACGGGGGCGCCAGCTGGACTGCCGATTCGATCGGGCGTGAGCTGCTGTTCGACGCCAGCTTCGCCGACGAGAACGCAGGTTGGGCGGTAGGAAGCGGGGGGACCATCCTTAGCACCGTGGATGGCGGAGGGACCTGGGTGCGACGTGAGACAGGCACCGACACCTACATCCTCGGCGTAGACTTCGCAGACAACTCGACAGGCTGGGCAGTAGGTCGCGACGGCGCCGTCCTCGCCACCACCGACGGAGGGGTGACCTGGACAGCCCAGTCCAGCGGCGCGAGCACCACCTTCCTGGCCGTCGACGCAATCAGTGCAAAGAGTGCGGTCGCCGCCGGCATCGACGGTCTCATCTTGGCAACGCACGACGGTGGCGCTACCTGGCAGGTCGTGAGGGAGGCCGAGGCGCTGTCCGACCTGGACTTCATAGACTTCTCCAACGGCTGGGCCGTGGGCACGTTCGGCCTGGTGCTCCGCACACAGGACGGAGGCGAGACCTACGAGAAGCTCCCCGCCGCCACCGATAGACACCTGCACGGGGTGAAGTTCATCGACTCCTCCAACGGCTGGGCCGTAGGCGAGGGTGGGACGATCCTGCGCACCGTGGACGGAGGACAGACCTGGCAGGCACAGGCCAGCGGTGTAGTGGAGACGCTGAGGGGAGTCGAATTCACCGACTCCAGTTCGGGATGGGCGGTGGGCGACACCGGCATCGTGCTGGCGACCTCGGACGGGGGCACGAGCTGGAGCGCCGGGAGGGCGGGGGACAACGCCCTCTTCGACGTCGAGTTCCTGGATGCCACCACGGGATGGGCGGTGGGTGAGAACGGCGCGCTATTCGGCACGACCGACGGCGGAAGCACATGGACGGCGTCGACGAGCGGCACTGCCCAACACCTGTACGACCTCGACCTCATAGACCAGGACAGGGCGTGGGCGGTCGGAGCGTACGGCACGATAGTGCACACGTCCAACGGCGGGCAGGTTTGGGGGGAGCAGAATAGCGGCACGAGGGAGGACCTGCTCAGCGTCGGCTTCGCAACCGCAAAGAGGGGCTGGGCAGTCGGCAGGCGCGGCACGATCATCAGGACCGAGAAGGGCGGAGAGTCGTGGACCCTGGAGGACGTCGCGACCCGCCACGACCTCCACAAGGTCCACGTCGTGGACGGGACCACCGCATTCGCCGTGGGGAACCTGGGCCTGCTCCTGGGATACACCGGGCGCCCGGACGTCCTCATCGGCGTGAACCCCTGGGTGATCGTGCTGATGGTCCTCACCGCGTTCGCGGGGATATACGCCTGGAGGCGGTATGTTGCGAGGCCCTTCCAGCGAGGGCCCGCCGTAGCTACTAGGGCTACGTGGCGCCGCGGCTGGACGACCGCTCCGAACGGCGCCTAGGCGGGGCGGGCAGCGAGCCGTCTCTCGCGCTAGCGGCTGTCGGACGCGGCCCTATTGCGCCTTACCTGTCGTGCTGGTACAACATAGGCCGCACCAGCACAGCAGGAGGCCACTATGTCCACCTATCGCGCGGCGGTCATCGGTCTGGGCCGCATGGGGAGCACCTTCGACGACGAGATGACCCGAGGCGGGTCGCTGTTTCTGCCGTATTGTCACGGCCCGGCGTATGTCTATTCGCAACGGACGGAGCTCGTTGCGGGGGCAGACATCCACGACGAGCAGCGCTCGATCTTCGGCGAGCGGTGGGGCCTGTCCGATGACCACCTCTACTCCGACTTCGAGGAGATGCTCGACAGGGAGAAGCCGGACATAGTCTCGGTCTGCACCACGGCGCGCATACGCTCCGACGTCGTTCTGAAGGTCGCCCGCGCGGGGGTCAAGGCCATCTGGGCTGAGAAGCCCATCTCGATCAGCCTTGCGGAAGCCGACGAGATGGTGCGGGTATGCGAGGAAGAGGGCGTGTCGCTGGCGGTAAACTGCGCCCGGCGCTGGAACCCTTTCTACAGCCAAGCCCGGAACATCATCGACGACGGCCACATTGGCCAGGTGCAGCAGGTCACGGCCCACGCGGCATGCGGCCTGTCATCGAACGGCAGCCACCTTCTCGACACGGTGAGATTCCTGGCGGGTGGCGACGTGCAGTGGGTCCTTGGCGAGATGCAGTCGGACGAAGCCGCGGAGAGCGACGGCGACATCATGGGGAACGGCTATCTCGTGTTCGACAACGGCGTCCGCGCCTTCGTCAGGAGCATGGAGGCCGGCGGAGCGTCGTGGGACTTCGACGTGATAGGGGAGGACGGCCGGATACGGACGCCGAACGACGCCCAGGCCTGGGAGCTGACGAGCATGGCAACCGGGACGTTCCCGCCCGTCGAGAACAGGCGCCCGGGCGTGCGGGCCCGCAGGAATCCGGTCATGCACCAGTTCCCCTGGCCAACCCACATGCAGGGCATGGGCCTGACCATAGTCGACGACATCATCTCGTCGTTCGAGAACGGCCACCCTCCCAAGTGCTCGGGTGAGGACGCCCTCAAGGCCCTGGAGACTGCCATCGCCATGCGCGAGTCGCACCGGCGCGGATTCGTGCGGGTGGACCTGCCGCTGGAGGACCGCGGCCTGAAGATAGTGTCGGGCGAGACGATAGGCGACAGCGTGCCGGCGCGGATTCGCAGGCAGCGGGCCGCCTCGGCATCGTCCTGATGTCACCTGCGGCAAGGAGACTCGAATGAAGACGTACCGTGTAGCAGTGGTCGGCCTCGGCCGCATCGGAAGCACTCTCGACATGTCGGTGGCAAGCGCCTGCGCCGCGTCGGGCAGGCTGGAGCTTGCGGCGGGGGCGGACATCATCCCCGAGAGGCGCGACGCCTTCAAGGAGACGTGGGGCGTCGACGCAGTCTACGACGACTACGAGGCAATGATCGCCAGGGAGAGCCCCGACATCGTGGCCGTCTGCACGACCGCCACGGGCCTGCCGAAGCCCGGAAACAAGGCGCCGACCCGGGACTTCCGCGACGATTCCCATGCCGAGGTCACGATCTCGGCCTCGAATGCCGGCGTCCCCATGCTGTACGTCGAGAAGGCGGTAGCCTGCTCACCGCTCGCCGCGGACGGCATCCTGCAGGCCTGCAATGCCAACGGCACGATCGTCAACACCGGCACGCTCATGCGGTTCGACGACCGCTTCGACATCGTCAGGGACGCCATCGCCCGGGGCGACATTGGCGAGCCCACACACGCGGTGGCCTACACGCGCTCCAACACGCTCATGCACATGCACATCCACTCGATGGACACTCTCTCGTACCTGCTGGGCGACCCGGGGGTCGTGTCCGTACGCGGCGAGCTCCTTCCACGCGACCTGGAGGTCAGGGACAACCGGCTGGACGAGGACCCGCACGCGACGTATCACATACGTTTCGGAAACGGTGTCGAGGCATGGTCGGTCCCGGCGGGCCCGCGGGACTTCGAGATCATCGGCACGGAGGGGTCGATCAGGTCGCTTAACCAGGGCACCGGGGCCATCTACAGGGTGCCCGAGGAGCTGAGTCCCAAGGAGCCGCGCTGGTTCGAGACCCTCATCCCCGAATACCCGAAGCAGGAGGCAACGCTGACCTGCCTCGAGGACCTGGTCGACTCGCACGAGAACGGCCGCTCTCCGCGCAGCGGGCCGATCGAGGTGGTCCACAACCTGACCGAGGCGTGCCTGGCCGTCGCCGAGAGCCACCGCCAGGGCGGCGCGTGGGTCGACCTGCCGGTGGCGAACCGGAACCTCTACGTCTTCCACGTGTAGGGTTTCGTTCGGGCTGCCAGGATTGGGGCGGCGGGGATGGGCAGTGTGCGGCGCATTTGACAGCCGCTTTGGGCTTCCCTATAGTGCGGTGCTACGATCTCCGTTGAGGCGTCAAGTCTACGTCCGAGACTAGGTGAGGAGGGGAATCATGGCAACGCAGGGCGGGCAAGAGCAGACCTACGAGATCCTGTTGGTCGAGGACAACCCCGGGGACGTCGAGTTGACCAAGGACACCATCGAGGACTCCAAGTACTCGGCGAACGTGTCCGTGGTGGATGACGGGGAGCCTGCAATGGCGTACCTCCGACAGGAGGGAGAATACGCCGAGGCACCGCGCCCCGACCTGATTCTGCTCGACCTGAACCTCCCGATGAAGGACGGGCTCGAGGTGCTGAGGGAGATGGGTGGGGACAACGAACTGAGTTCTATCCCGGTCATGATCCTGACGGGAACAACGGCCGAGGAGAGCTTCCTCGATTCGTACGGCATCCCGGTAAGCCGCTTCAGCAGGAAGCCGATGGACCTGAACCGGTTCGAGCAGGTAATCAGCAGGCTGGACGACCCCGCCATGCACCGCTCAATCGCTCCCCAGGAACCTGAGCCGGTCGTAGAACCGGACAAGAAGAAGAAGTGGTGGTGGCCGTTCTAGAGCCGCGTTGACGCCGTGTGGACGCGGAGAGACCTGTGGCAACCGCTGATGAGCGTAAGAGCAGGGAGCAGCTTGTAGCTGAGCTGCAGGACCTGCGCCGGCGCCTCTCCAACATCGAGGACTCCCGGCCGGCACAGGACTGGCGCGGTGACGTGCCGGAAGCTCCGTCGTTCGCGTTCTTCAACCCATCGCCCGTTCTCAGGTTCGACGCGGATGGGATCGTACGCAGCATCAATCCCGCCGCGGCCGAGACCTTTGGACCCGCGGCGATGGACGGCACTTCACTGGCGGCCATCCTGCCGGCGACCGGCGCGCTGGACGTGCGGCAGACAATCGATGGCGACGAGCACCACGACGTCGTAGCCGACGTTGGCGGCCGCTGGTTTCACTTCGTCCTGGTGGGCATCAGCGAGCACGGGGTTGGACACCTCTACGGCTTCGACGTTACCGATCAGCGCCGGGCAGAGAATGCGCTTCGAGCCTCGGTGTCCGAGCAGAGGCGCAGGGCCCGCGCCCAGGAGACCCTCTCCAACATCGCCAGGATCATAGGCTCCTCGCTGGACATCGAGGAGGTGTACCAGCGCTTCGGGGAGGAGGTCGCCGAGCTCATCCCGTTCGACCGCATCGTCATCAACCTGATCGCCGACGAGCCCACCCGGATGGTGGACACATACCAGGCCAGCGTGGTGGACGTGCCTGACAGAGAGCCCGACAAGGCCTACAGCATCGTAGGTACTCTGTCGCAGGATGTCCTGGACTCTCGGAAGTGCATCGTCTTTCAGCCCGGTGACGAGTCGGAGGTGGTGGCCAGCTACGCGGGACTGACAGGGGCGTACGGGATGGGGCTGCGGTCGTTCTTGTCTGCCCCGCTGCTGCATCACGGCGAGCCGATAGGCTGCCTGAACCTCCACTCGCTGAGGGAGAATGCCTACTCCGAGCTGCATCGCCTGCTGGCCGAACGGATCGCCATCTACATCGCAGGCGCTATCGCCAACGCCCAGTTGCATGCCATGGTCACAGAGCAGGCAGAGGAGCTGGCGCGCTCGAACCGGGAGCTGGAGCAGTTCGCGTACGTGGCCTCCCACGACCTCCAGGAGCCGCTGCGGATGGTGTCGAGCTACGTCGAGCTGCTGGGCAGACGGTACTCAGGCAAGCTCGACGAGCGCGCCGAGAAGTACATCTACTTCGCGGTCGATGGGGCCACCAGGATGCAACGCCTCATCACGGACCTGCTGGCGTACTCGAGGGTCGGCACCCAGGGCGGCGAGCTCGCGCCAACAGATACGGCTCCGGTTGTGGAGGAGGCGCTGACGAATCTCGAGGTGGCCGTGACGGACAGCAAGGCCAGGGTGACGTACCCGGACCTTCCAAGGGTGACGGCGGACTCTTCCCAGCTGGTCCAGCTGTTCCAGAACCTCATAGGCAATTCGCTCAAATTCAAGGGCGAGGAGCGCCCCCGCGTGGAGGTCAGGGCACAGCGGGACGGCAGCTACTGGCTGTTCTCGGTGCGCGACAACGGCGTTGGGTTCGACCAGAAGTACGCCGACAGGGTCTTCGGGGTGTTCAAGAGGCTCCACCGCAACAGCGAAATACCCGGCACGGGGATCGGGCTGGCGATCTGCCAGCGCATCATAGACCGCCACGGGGGTAGGATATGGGCTGAATCGGAACCGGGTAAGGGTGCGACTTTCTACTTCACACTGCCTGCCGTAACCGAACAAGGAGCCCGTTAGACTATGACCACCGTCGACACCGGACCCCCAATCGAGATACTGATGGTCGAGGACAATCCTGGCGACGTCGAGTTGACGCGCGAGGCCTTGACCGAGGCCAGGGTGCGTAACAATCTCGTCGTTGCGGAGGACGGCGAGGAGGGACTCTCGATACTTCGCAGGGAGGGGCCGCACCAGGGCAGACGGCCCCCCGACTTCGTCCTGCTCGACCTGAACCTTCCGACCATCGACGGCCGCGAGGTCCTGGCGGAGATCAAGGGCGACCCCGAGCTTCGCCGGATACCCGTAGTCATTCTCTCGAGCTCGCAGGACAGGGATGACATCCTGCAGACCTACGACCTGCGCGCCAATGCGTATGTGGTCAAGCCCGTGGGCCTCGACGAGTTCATCGAGGTAATCAGGGCGGTCGAGGGATTCTGGCTGAGCTTCGTGAAGCTGCCGACCAGGAGCGGTCCCGGCGCGGTCGCCGGGTAGGCCCAGCAGGCCTCGCACCCTTGCCAGCATCCACGTACCCGCAACGGAAGGCACAGACTGAGACTGCAGCCGGGCGGAAAGCAAGCCTCTATGGTTATCCGGCGCGCAGGGCTAAGAGACTATCTCAAACTCCCTCTGCGAGCCTGGGCCCGGGAAGATCGTTCGTCCTGAGCCTGTCGAAGAGCCTGCCCTGAGCTTGCCGAAGGGACAGTGCTCAGCAGCGCACACGGTAAAGGAGTATCAATGGAACACATCGTCGTACACAAGGGCACCGACTACCACAGCGCCTTCCCGCACGTCATTCGCCTTCGAAACGGCGACCTGGTGTGCACCTTCCGCCAGTCGATCTTCAGGCAGGGCTACGCCGGCGGCGAGACCCGCGACCAGAGCCTCGCACACTACCACCTCGACCCCGACTCCCGGATCGCTCTCGTCAGGTCCACCGACGACGGCCGGACGTGGGAGCCCGACAGCTTCACCGTCATCGACGCATCGGACGGGGGCCGCGACCTGAACATGGGCATGATCGCAGAGCTTCCCTCGGGCGAGCTGCTGGTCAACAATCACGGCTGGTTCACCGGCCTGTCGGAGGAGCAGGGCTCGAAGTTGGAGGGCAAGAGGACGCACCTGCCCCGGCCGGACTCGTCGCCCTACTCGCGGCAGTGGTTCGGAGAGATCTACTACGACAGCGCCTACACGCTGCGTTCCAGCGACGCTGGCAGGACCTGGAGCGGGCGGGAGCCGTTCGGCCTCGGCGCCTACGAGTACTTCACCCATACGGGGAAGGACGGCGCACTTGTCATGCCGGATGGCTCGCTGCTGGTGTCCCTGAGCGGGCGCACCTCAGTGGACGAGCCGGGGCGTGTGTTCGTTGTCCGCTCATACGACGACGGCCGGACGTGGGTCCAGCCGTCGGTCGTCGCGCACGACCCGGAGAATGCAATAGGATTTGGCGAACCGCCGCTGCTGAGGCTGTCGAGCGGGCGGCTCCTGACCATGATCCGCACGGGCGACTACCTGTACCAGGCATTCTCGACGGACGACGGGTGGACGTGGCAGGGAGTGAAGCGCTCGCCGATATGGGGCTTCCCCGCCCACTGCATCGAGCTGGAGGCGGGCAGGGTGCTCTGCGTGTACGGGTACAGGCGAGAGCCGTATGGCGTCCGAGCAGCATTCAGCGACGACGAGGGCGAGACGTGGGACATGGACAACGAGGTGGTGCTCCGCGACGACGGCCTGCACCGCGACCTCGGCTACCCGGCGTCGATTCGCCTCACGGACGGCCGCGTCCTGACGGTCTACTACTTCCACGGCGATGACGGCGTGCGCTACATAGGCGGCACGATCTGGAGCTGCTGAAGAGGGAGCGCCGCCAGCCCAGAGGAGCAGGGGCAGTGCAGCAACCGTTCAGTGTTGAGGGGAGGTGGCTGGGCCTCTTCCCCCTGAGGGGGAAGATTGAGATGGGGGCTCTCGCGCTCCCGAAGAGCAAGGCTCTCCATGTCTATTCAACCCTGAACAATTACGCCGTGGTCGCACATATTCCGCCCATGCCATGCGCCAGTTGAGTCCAATGGACCGGGCCCTGGCCTCGTCACGCTGGGACGCCGAGTACCGCCACGGCAGATACGCCGGAGAGTCTCCCGTTCCCTTCGTCGACCGCATCATCACCACGCTGCAGACCGGAAAGGCAGGTAAGAGCACGGGGCTCTACGTAGGGTGCGGGAACGGCCGCAACTACCTGCCGCTCGTAGACTCGGGACTGCTGCTTTACGGCCTGGACCTATCAGCGGAGGCACTTCGCCAGCTGGCAGCCCGCCGTCCCTCGCTAGCCGAGAGCCTGTTCCACGCCGACTTCCTGGACTTCGACATCTCGCGTCCCTTCAACTACTTGATCGCGATCCAGGTGTTCCAGCACGGCACATGGGCCGACGTGGCCAAGTACTACTCCCAGGTCAAGTCCCTGCTCTCTCCCGGCGGGTTCTTCTTCCTCCGCGTGAACTCGGTTTCGACAAACATTCGTCTACCCCACACCGTCCTAGAAGAGAATGAACTGCGGGGCGTGACGATTCGCTACGAGACCGGTCCAAAGGAGGGACTGCCCATCCATTTCTATACGAAGGACGAACTGCTCGAGCTGACTCGCGACGGATTTGACGTTGTTGAGCAACTTCGGGAGGACGTCACGGTGAGACATCCATCCAATGAGGGCTGTTGGGTACAGTGGGAGGGGATCTGGAGGCGGCGCGACCTGTAGCTAAGCTGTTCCAAATGGGACCCGTATTGTGCGATGATTGACTTCCGAGAGGCGGTCTCGGCAAGACAACGCAAGGAAACGGCTTGATGAGCAACTCGAAATGCACACCAGTCGTGAACGACAATCTGAACGAGGAAGAGCGCGACATCCTCAATCGATTCGAGCGAGGCGAACTACTCTCGGCGCCTGACGCCGAGCGTGAGATGGAGACTGCCCGCCAGGCGGCTCGCAATTCACAGGCACGTGTCCAGCCAGCTGATCAGGAGGACGATTCCTGAGGCACGACTTAGCGAGATGACTCACTAGGCAGGCGGACGAGCATCCACCCGCCCGCAGACCCCTCCGCTAGCTGGATGCGGACCCACAGGAACCAGGAGAGCCTGAATGGACTTCGAGCACATAGTCATACACAGGGACATGGAGTGGCATTCGGCGTTCCCGGAGATCATCCGGCTCCAGAACGGCGACATGGTCTGCGTGTTCAGGCAGGCGCCGGTGAGGCCCGGCGCTGGGGTGCACGGCGAGCACGGCGCCAGCGTCACCCACTTCCACCAGGACGCGAACTCCCGCAGCGTGCTGGTGCGCTCGCTGGACGGCGGCCTGACCTGGGACCCGTCCACGAGGGTGATTCTCTCCGAGTCGGACGGCACGCAGGACCACAACCTCGCAATGGTGTCGCAGGTATCGTCGGGCGAGCTGATCGCGAACAACCTGCGCCTCTTCGCCTACCTGGAGGACGAGGGCAAGGCGAAGCTGGCGGCCAAGCGTGAGATCATGCGAGACCGGCCGGCCAGGCCGTTCGACAGCATGGCCTACGACAGCCTCTACATGATGCGGTCGAGCGACAACGGCCACACCTGGAGCGAGCCGGCGCGATTCGGGATTCCGACGATGGAGTACTGGACCCACACCGGCCAGACGGGCGTCGTCGAGCTGCCGGATGGCACGTGGCTGCTGCCGTTCCACGGGCACGCGCACGGCGACCTGCCTGACCCGGGCTCGTACGACGGCGGGGATGCGCCCGGCCAGGCGTGCGACCGCGTATTCGTCGCCCGCTCGTACGACCAGGGCAAGACCTGGGGCAACCCTTCGGTGGTCATGCACGACCCCAGCGGCGTGATCAGCTTCCACGAGCCGCCCCTGCTGAGGCTGTCGAGCGGCCGCCTGCTCATCGTCACCAGGACGGCGGGGGCCGGCGACCATTTCTACCAGGCCTACTCGGACGACGATGGCTGGACGTGGGAGGGGCTGTCGCGCACGCCGATCGTCGGGGTGCCGAGCCACCTGCTGGAGCTGGACAACGGCCACGTCCTATGCACCTACGGCTACCGGCGGCCGCCCTTCGGAATCAAGGCATGCTTCTCGTACGACGGCGGCGCGACCTGGGACGTGGACAACGAGGTGGTGATCCGAGACGACGGGATGCACCTGGACCTGGGCTATCCGGCTTCGATCCAGCTGCTCGACGGCCGCATACTTTCGGTCTACTACTTCCATGGCGAGGACGGAGTGCGATTCATCGGGGGCAGCATCTGGACGGAAGGCTAGGGGAAGGAGACGCTAATGGACTTCGAGCACATAGTCATCTACAAGGGGACGGACTACCACAGCGCATTTCCGAGTATCACGCGGCTCGACAACGGCGAACTTGTGGCGGCCTTCAGACAGGCCCCGGCCCGGCCGCCGGACGACCGGGAAGCCGAGCGCGGGTCCAGCCTGACGCACCGTCACGTCGACAACGGCTCGCGCATTGCGATGGTGAGGTCGACGGACGACGGGCGGACGTGGGACCCTGACACACTGGTAGTGATCGACGCGTCGGACGGGAGCAGCGACCTGAACATGGGCATGGTCTCCCAGGTCTCGTCCGGCGAGCTGATCATGAACAACCACCGCTGGCACGTTGGCATATCCGACGAGGAGGTTGCGGAGTTCGGCGAGAGCC
Source organism: Dehalococcoidia bacterium (assembly GCA_965116315.1). Classification (GTDB taxonomy): domain Bacteria; phylum Chloroflexota; class Dehalococcoidia; order Lucifugimonadales; family CAJWER01. Next base: position 651,803 of record OZ220672.1, on the reverse strand, counting down.
GCATGGACATCTCCCGCGCTGCCGGGGGAGAGTGGACCAGGGTAGTATTCGACAGCCTCTACTTCGCCCGCTCGAGCGACGGAGGTGCGACCTGGAGCGAGCCGTACACTGTGTCAGTTTCAGGGTTTGAATACAGGGCGCACACCGGCAAGGACGGCGTCCTGGAGCTGGACGACGGCACCTGGCTGCTTCCGTTCCATGGCATGGCTTCAGGCGACGTGCAGGACAGGATGTTCGTCGCGCGGTCCTACGACCAGGGCCGCACATGGGGCCAGCCATCCACGGTCGCCTACGACCCTGAGCGGACGATAGGCTTCCACGAGCCGCCGCTGCTCAAGCTGCCAAGCGGCAGGCTCCTGACCGTCATACGCACCAACGACGCCGACGGGTACCTGTACCAGGCCTACTCCGACAACGACGGCTGGACGTGGCAGGGGCTGCAGCGCACTCCCATGTGGGGGCACCCGTGCAACGTCATGTCGATGCCCGACGGCCGCGTGCTTTGCACCTACGGTTACCGGCGGGAGCCCTTCGGCGTGAGGGCCTGCTTCAGCAGCGACGAGGGAGTGACCTGGGACATCGCCAACGAGGTGGTGATCAGGGACGACGGCCTCCACACTGACCTTGGATACGCCGCCTCGATCCTGCGGAACGACGGCAGCATCCTCTCGACCTACTACTTCCACGGCGAGGACGGTATCCGCTACATCGGCGGGAGCATCTGGGAGGGCTAGCGAGCCTCCAGGGACAGCCCATCGTGCTATACTCGGCGCCAGCTTTCAGCGGCGCGGAGGTAGGATGTGGCTCTCGACAACCAGGTGTGCATCATCACGGGCGGCGGCAGCGGTATGGGCAGGGCGACCGCCTTTACCATGGCGCAAGAAGGCGCGAAGGTCGTACTGTTCGGCCGCACGGAGTCCAAGGTCGCGGCGGTGGCCGAGGAGGTGCGCGACCAGGGCGGCACCGCGAAGGCCTACGGCGTCGACGTCGCGGACCACGACGCAGTCTTCGGCGCAATTGGCGATACGCTCGACACCTTCGGGCGGATAGACGTGCTGGTGAACAGCGCGGGGCATAGCTCGCCGCATCGCAAGCTGCTCACGACAACCCCTGACGAGGTCCAGTCGGTGATCGACTCGAACCTGGTGGGCACCATCTACTGCACCCAGGCCGTGATGCCCGCGATGCTCGAGGCCGACAGCGGCACTATAGTCAACATCTCGTCCTTGGCGGGAGTCACGCCTGGCCTGCTGGGCGGCATGATCTACAGCGCCGTCAAGGCGGCCGTGATCAACTTCACCGGCTTCCTGAACGACGAGTTCAAGGACACGGGCGTCCGGGCCAGCTGCGTTATACCCGGCGAGGTCGACACCCCCATACTGGACAACCGCCCGGTCGTCCCCGACGCCGCTGCGAGGGCGACAATGGTCACGTCGGAGGACGTGGCCGAGGCGATCACCCTGATAGCGCGCCTCCCGCAAAAGAGCAACATACCCGAGCTGGTCATCAGGCCCACCACAGCCAGGGACACGTCCGGCGAGGTCGGCACGGCGTAGCCGACGAGCGCCACAGGAGGACTGATGAAGATCGAAGACGTCAGAACATACCTGGTCCAGGACTGGCTGCTTGTCCAGATCACGACCGACTCGGGCATCGTGGGGGTCGGGCAGGGGACCTTCTGGGGGCAGCCGGCCGCCAGCGAGCAGGCGCTCCTCAGCTTCAAGTCCTACCTGGTCGGCAAGGACCCGCTGACCATCGACTACCACTACCAGTACCTGAACCGCTCGTCCAGCTTCAGGGCGTCGGCCATATACGCGGCCCTCAGCGCAATCGACACCGCGCTGTGGGACATAGCCGGCAAGCACTACGGCGCGCCCGTCCACAGCCTGCTGGGAGGCATGCACCGCCACAAGATCCGCATGTGCGCGCTGTGCATGGACGGGGACAGGGACGCAGCCGTCGCCCTCGCCTCACAGGCCGCTGCCGATGGCCATACGGCGGTGAAGATCGACCCCTTCCCGGCCGACTACCCGAAGTGGAGCCTGCCCAGGCTCATCGACGAGACGGTGGACAGGGTAGGGGCCGTGCGCGAGGCTGTTGGAAGGGACGTCGACATAGTCGTCGAGGTCCACCGCAAGCTGGGGCCGGCCGAGGCCATCGCCGTCGCGCAGAGGCTCGAGCAGTTCGACCTGCTGCTGATCGAGGACCCGATACCCCCTGACAGCGTCGACTCGATGGCAGAGGTGGCAAGCCGGACAACGATACCCGTTGCAACGGGCGAGCGCCTTCACACGATCTACGAGTTCCGCGAAATCCTGACCCGTGGGGCCGCTCGCGACCTCAAGCTGGACGCCGGCCTGCACGGTGGGTTGACCCAGTGCAAGAAGACCGCCGGGCTGGCCGAGGCGTACCACGCGACGGTCTCACCCCACAACGCCTGGGGACCGGTCGTGACTGCCATACACGTTCAGCTCGCGGCGGCCATCCCGAACTTCCTCGTGCTGGAGTACAGGAACGACGAGAGGGACGACATCGCCCGCAACCCGATGATGGTGGAGGATGGCCATATAGCGGTGCCTGACACGCCGGGACTGGGCGTCGATTTCGACCCCGAGGCCGCAGCAAGGCACCCGCTGCAACCCCGCGAGGTCGGCACAGCCCTGCGAGACGACGGCTCAGTGGGGTTCCGCTAGGCGCCGCTCGCCCTCGTGTGGATCCAGCTCAGGAACCTAACAGGAACCTAATCGGCAGGCTCCAGGTCGAACTCGTAGCTCTCGATCACCGGGTTGGCGAGGAGCTTGTCGCACATGGAGTCCACGGCCGCCCGGGCGGCCTGCTCGCCGTCGGCTTGCAGGCGCAACTCGAAATACTTGCCGGACCTCACTCCGGCCACGGAGTCGAATCCCAGGTCGCGCAGCCCGCTGAGAATCGTCTGGCCCACCGGGTCGTTCACGGAGGTCTTGAGGGTCACGCGAACCCTGGCGAGGTACATGCCGCCGGTGGTCACGGTGCGGAAACTACCGGGCGAGGGACTCTGGAGCGGTCGGCGAGTTCATGTGGGCGTTGACGAACGCCTTGATGCGCTCGTCGTCATACTCGTCGAAGGCGTCCACGAAGGTCCAAGCCGTGAGCGCGATCCTCGTGTCCATGTCAGGGTATGGCGACACGATGATCTCAAGGCCGGTTTGGGAGTACGCCTCCAACTGCTCCACCAACTCGTCGCAGCCTTCCGGGCAGTTGTAGTGTATGCCTATGCCGCCATGCTCGAGGTTGTGGATGAGGACCTCGTCGGGCAGGGGCTCCTTGTACACGTCCCATCGAGCGGGGCCGCCATCGGCGTAGTCGTAGTGCCAGCCGGACGTTCCGGGCGTCGAGTTGTATGGAGGGTGGCTCTCGCCGGTAACGATGTGGGTCCTGCCCTGGTCGGCGAATCGCTGACCCGGACCGTCGGGACCCGATGAGCCCAGGCTGATCGGAAGGCTGCCCGCGAACAGCGACCCGATGAATAGCACTGCTATGATCACGACGGCCGCGAAGCCCGCGAACCTGGTGAATCGGCGCTTTCTCTGCCGCCGCGACCTGCGCGCCGCCCTGGCCTGCGTGGGCGTAAGTCGCCCTTCTCTGCGTCTGGATGCTGTAGCCATAGACTTCTATTGTGCTACTGGAGGCTTTGTCCGGTCAACCGCTCGTACGCCTCGATATAGCGCAGCCGGGTCTTTTCGACGATCTCGTCGGGCAGCTCGGGAGCCGGGGGCTCGTGGTCCCAGCCCTGGTCGTCGAGCCAGTCCCTGACGTACTGCTTGTCGAAGTTGGGCTGGGACTTGCCGGGCGCGTAGCCCTCCGCGTCCCAGAACCGGCTCGAGTCCGGCGTCAGCAGCTCATCGATGAGCGTAAGCTCGCCGTCGATGTAGCCGAACTCCATCTTCGTGTCGGCTATGACGATGCCCTTGGATAGGGCGATGTCGTGGGCCTTGTTGTAGACGGCGGCCGTCGTGTCCGCTAGCCGCTTTGCCTCGTCCACCCCTACCATCGCCTCGACCTCTTCCATCGTCATGTTCTCGTCGTGGCCCACCTCGGCCTTGGTCGTGGGAGTAAACAGCGGCTCCGGGAACTTGTCGCCCTCCTGGAGGCCAGCAGGCATCGGCATTCCCTGGACGGTGCCGCTCTTCCTGTACTCGGACCACGCCGAGCCGGTGATGTACCCGCGGATGACGCACTCCACGTCGATGCGCTCCGCACGCCTCACGACCATCGCCTGCCGGGCCAGGCTGGCCGGAATGTCCAGCTCAGGCCTGTCGGTGGCCCGGGCGACGAAGTGGTTGGGCACGATGTCTTCGGTCTGGTCGAACCAGAAGTAGGATATCTGGCACAGCACGGCTCCCTTGTCGGGCACCGCCGTGGGCAGGACGACGTCGAAGGCGGATATCCGGTCCGTCGCCACCATGAGGAACAGCTTGTCGTCCAGTTCGTGCGTGTCCCTGACCTTCCCCCTGTAGACGAGGTTGGCCAGGGGAGATTCCTTAATCGCTACCATTCAGTCAGACCTCCAAGTCCTCTAGTCTCGTTTGTACTCTCTAGCGGTTTATTGTAGCGCGGCGGCCCGTTCATTTCTCGCCCTGAGCGTGGCGTAGACCGTCACTGCGAAAGCCGACGTCATGATCGCCGCGGACGCCAGGCAATATATGCAGTAGGCCTGGATCCGAAATGCCTGCGTGTACACGAAGTACGCGGTGAGGCTCTCGCCAATCACGGCCATTCCCAGCAGCGCATAGGCCAGGGTGCTTGGCGGGCTGTCGAGTCCCAGGTAGGCGAGCGTGCCCAGCAGCAGCGCGGCGTATCCCGCCACGCCAATGAAGGCGACGGGCACGCCCAGCAGGACCGCGTACTCGCTCGATGTCACGTCCCCGCAGCCCTCCGATACCACGCACGCAGCCTCGCCGCCGGTAACGTGCTCGACGCTCAGATATGTTGCCAGCGCCAGGCCGGCGAGGCTCAGGACGACAACAATCCACCTCGAGACGGCGCCGGACGTCATTGCGCCGCCGCAATCGCCGACTCGATGAGCCCGGCCAGCTCGCTATAGTCGGCGACCCGTATTCTGCGCCCTTGCAGGAACAACGATGGCGTGGAGTCGACGCCCATCCGCTCCCCTAGCTGGAAGTCCTCTTCTACCTTGCCCCGGTACTTGCCGCCGTCGAGGCAGGAGTCGAAGGCATCCCTGTCGAGCTGGAGGCTGGTCGCGAATCCCTTGAGGTTGTCGTCGGAATAGGCGCCCTTGTTCACGCCGTTCCAGTTCTCGAATACGGTGTCGTGGTACTCCCAGAACCTGCCCTGGTCGCGGGCGCACTCGGTCGCCTCTGCGGCCCTGAAGGACTCCTCGCCAATGAAGGGGAAATGGCGGAAGACGAAGTTGATCTGGCCCTTGTCCACGAAGTCCTTCTTGAGCTGCCTCCCCATTCCCAGCGCGAATTGGGCGCAGTGGGAGCACTGGAAGTCGCCGAACTCCTCGAGCGTCACGAGGGGCACGGTTGCGGCGGCATCATCCTGGGCTGGGGCCGGCGTGGGCTCACTTGCGTCCGCGGCTGCACCTTGGGCGGCAACCGGGGTTACGGGATCGGTCCCGGAGTCCCTGCTCAAGGCAGCGAAGACGATAACGGCCACCGCTGCGACGACCAGCACGCCACCCCCGATCAGCAGGTAGGGCAGCCTGGTCGACCTCTGGACCGGCTGAGGCTGTCTGCGCTCCGCCCTCTCCCTTCGCCTCTGTCGTCTATTGGTCACAGTGCTCTCCCTCTCACGCCAGACCGGCGCGCTCGAACGTCTCGTCGACGTGCCGGACGTAGTAACCGTAGTCGAACAGGGAGTCGAGCTCGTCCCGGTCCAGCCGCGCGGCCACCTCGGGCTCCGAGCAGATCAGGCCGCGGAAGTCCTCGCCGTTCTGCCAGCTCTGCATCGACCGGTCGTGGACTATGGCGTAGGCCGCCTCGCGCGCCATCCCGGCCTCGATCAACGCCAGCAGGACTCGCTGGGAGAAGATCACGCCGTGCGTCGACTCCACGTTCCTCATCATCCGGTCGGTGTGCACGTCCATGTCCCGTACGACGCCGGCGAACAGGTCGATGATGTAGTCGAGCGCCGTGCATGAGTCCGGCAGGATTAGCCGCTCCGCCGACGAGTGGCTGATGTCGCGCTCGCCCCAGAGGGCCACGTTCTCGAGCGCTGTGACCGCGTGGCCGCGAATCAGCCTCGCGAGGCCGCACACGCGCTCCGACAGCTCGGGGTTGCGCTTGTGTGGCATCGACGACGAGCCAGGCTGGCCCTTCGGGAAGCCCTCCGACACCTCCTGTACCTCCGTGCGCTGGAGCCCGCGTATCTCCGTGGCGAACTTCTCGAGAGAAGCCGCGTACAGGGCCAGCGTCGTCACGACCTGGGCGTGACGGTCGCGCTGCAGCACCTGGTTCGAGACGGGCGCGGGCTGCAGGCCAAGCCGCTCGCACACGCTCGTCTCCACGGACGGCGGGACCGTTGCGTGGGTGCCGACCGGCCCGGATATCTTGCCGAATGCGATGGTGCTCCTGGCCTGGACGAGCCGCTCCCTGTTGCGCCGCGTCTCGTCCCACCACAGGGCCAGCTTCAGGCCGAAGGTGATCGGCTCGGCGTGCACCCCGTGGGTGCGCCCCATCATCAGCGTGTCCTTGTGCTCTATGGCCCTGGAACGCAGGATTTCGAGCAGCCCGTCGGTCCCTTCGATCAGCAGGTCCAGCGCCTCGATGAGCTGCAGGCTCGTGGCCGTGTCCCACACGTCGCTGGTGGTCAGGCCTAGGTGGAGCCAGCGGCCCTCGGGCCCGATGAACTCCGTGATCGAGCTCAGGAACGCCGTCATCTCGTGGCGCGTGTCCTTCAGGATCTCCTGCAGGCGGTCCATGTTGTAGGTCGCGCCTCGCAGCGCCTCCATGTCGTCGCCCGGCACCACGCCCTCGTCGCACCACGCCTCGCACACCGCCAGCTCGATGTCGAGCCACCGGTCGTACTTGCTCTCCTCGGACCAGACCCGCTTCATGCCGGGCCTAGTGTAGCGTTCGATCATTGCTGCGCCCCTACCTGGACTTCAGGCCTTCTCGGTAGTCGTCGTAGGCCTGGCGTATGTCGTCGTGCTTTGCGCCAAGGATCTGCGCCGCGAAGAACGCCGCGTTGCGCGCCCCCCACGATCCTATGGCCACGCATGCGACCGGGATGCCCGGCGGCATCATGGCGATTGCGTGAAGCGAGTCCACGCCGTTCATGTCGCTGGATGGCAGGGGAATCCCTATGATCGGCAGGGTGGTCCACGACGCCATCACGCCCGGCAGGCCGGCGGAGCCCCCGGCAGCGGCGATCAGGACCTCGATGCCCCGCTCACGGGCCGACTGGGCATACTCACGCACCTTGTCCGGCGTCCTGTGAGCCGAGGCTACGACCACCTCGTGCTCGACTCCGAGCTGATCCAGGACCTCGGAGGTCTCGTCCACATACGACCGGTCTGAACTGCTTCCCATTACTACGCCTACTAGCGGCATTCCTGTTCTCCTCCGTTCTGTATTAGGTTCGGGCTACTATGAAGGGGACGACCATCTCGTCGGGCGTCAGGCCGCCATGGCTTGCGACCGACTTGTGCTCGTCCTCCTCCTCTCTCGGGTACTTGTAGTCGATGACGGGCGTGCCCCTGGAGACCGCGAGGTGGCTTCCGATCCTCAGCCTCGTGGCCTCTGAGGCCGGGCCGGGCCCAGGAGCCCCATGTCCAGGGCCTCGCAGGTCTCGAGAAGATAGAAGTCGTCGCCAAGCCTCCGGCGAAAGCCCGTCTCGAACTCTTTGATGCGGTCCTCGCGCACTTGGAACATCGCCGTTCGCCCTGTGCCCCAGGGCTCATGCTCCAAGTGCTCCGCGAGTTCGTCGTCCTGTTCGATCTCGTGGACGTCCTCGTCCGGTGTGTTGAGCAGGCCGTGGTCGGCAGATACGACGATGGCAACGTTGGACGGGAGCAGACCGGCGAGCTGCGCCAGCCAGCCGTCTACGGCGGAAACGGCCTGCTTGGCCGTGTCGTGGTCTATTCCGAACTCATGCGACGCCGCGTCCACGTGGGGAATGTACACCTGTGTGAAAGTGCCGCCACTAGCATCGCCTATGCGCTTCAGCACCGCCCCGGCCGCGTCCTCCAGGCCCTTGTAGCCGTAGTGGGGCGTGTGGCCGCGGCAGTAGGACGAGTACGGCGTGATCCCGATTTCCTCGGGCACTAGACCTAAGCTAGGCCACGCCATGCCGGGAACCATCGACGGTTTGGGGTAGGCCTGCTCGGGAGTCACTCCAAGGCTGGCGAGGTCCTTGTCGTCCCCGCGGCGCTTGAAGTGGATGATGGTCGCTACGGCGTCGATCTCCTCCAGATAAAGGTACCAGTTGGGCACTCCATGCTGGCTGGGCCACAGCCCCGTTGCATATGAGGTGAGGACTGTCGGAGTCGTCGACGGGTACACCGTCATCAACTCTCCCGCTGCGTGAGCCTTGAGAAAAGCGGCCCCGTGATCCTCGTCCACGACGTTCATACCCAGTCCATCCGCAATGACGAATACGAGGTGGTCTGCAGGCCCAATAGTCTCGACGATGGAGTCGATGGCCGGGGAGCCGGACACGTCCGAATCGGCAACCACGGGCAGGGCATTCGCCAGGTCGACGATGTTGGGCACTTCTGGAGACGGGCGCAGAAGCTCCCCCGAGTCGAAGGCCGCGAGAAGGCGCTCCCTGTCGCTCACCTGGAGCACTCAGGGCCATCCACGTTGAAGACTGGCTCGCCGCCGCCCACACGAAACAGGACGACCGACGACACCTCGTCGCCAGGATTCACCTCGCGGTGAACCGTGTGCGCCGGTATGAGCACGAAGTCCCCGGTTTCTGCGTCTACCGCTTGCCGGCCTTCCTCGCCGTACTCGAACCGCGCCTTGCCCGACACCACGTAGAGGTAGCTGTCGTTGATGCCGTGATGGTGCCACCCGGAGGCCGCTCCGGCCTCCATCTGCACGGAACCGGCCCAGACGGTCCCCTCGGCAAAGGCTTCCGAGCGCAACATCCCTGGCGTCTGCGTGGTATCCCCAAGCGAGACACAGCGCACCATGCGAACTCCCGTCAAGACGATCCTCCAACATCGGCTATGTCGGTACGGTAGAAGGAGCCGGTGAAGCCGATCCGCGCCGCATTCTCATAGGCCCCGGCGCGGGCCTCGGCAACGGTCGAGCCGAGCGCCGCGACCGTCAGGACGCGGCCACCATTGGTCACGACGGCGCCGTCTCCAGACTCCTTCGTGCCGGCGTGGAACACCATCGCGCCGTCGTCCACCGAATCGAGCCCGTGAATAGGATACCCCGTAGTGTACGCAGCCGGGTAGCCTCCCGAGGCGATGGCCACTCCGACGCAGGCACGATCGTCCCACTCGAGGGGCACGGCCCCCACGTTGCAGGAAGCCGCGGCCAGCATCACCTCCAGCAGGTCGCTCTTCAGCCGCGGCAGTATCACCTGGGTCTCCGGGTCTCCCAGCCGCGAGTTGAACTCGATCACCTTCGGGCCTTCTCGCGTGATCATCAGTCCTGCGTAGAGCGCGCCGGCGTAGGGTGAACCGTTCGCCGCAAGTGCCGCGACCGTCGGCTCGATGATCTCGCGCCGCACACGGTCGTCCATCTCAGCGTTCCATAGCTCGTCGACGGGCGGGCTGTACGAGCCCATGCCGCCGGTGTTCAGGCCCGTGTCGCCGTCGCCCGACAGCTTGTAGTCGCAGGCTGCCACCAGCGAAGAGATGCTCCGCCCGTCCACGAAGGCGAAGACGCTGATCTCGGTGCCCTCCAGGTACTCCTCGAGCAGGACGACGCGGCCCGAGTCCCCGAATTTGCCCTCGACCATGTAGTCGCGCAGGGCGTCCTCCGCCTCCTGTAGCGTCTGTGCGACCAGAACGGCCTTGCCCTCCGCGAGTCCGTCCCCCTTTACGACGATGGGCGCGCCCACTTCATCGAGACGGCGCAGGGCGTCCTCGTAGTCCGAGTGCCGCGAGGCACGCCCTGTGGGGACACCGTTGGCTAGCATGAGGTCCTTGGCGAAGGCCTTGCTGTGCTCGATCCTCGCGGCGGCCTGGGTAGGGCCGAATGCCCTCACTCCGGCTTCCGCCAGCGCGTCTACAAGCCCTGCGGCCAGTGGCGCCTCGGGGCCCACCACAACGAAGTCGGCCGCCTGCTGCCTGGCAAGGTCGACCATGCCCTGCACGTCCGTAGCCGCTAAGGGGAAGTTCGCGCCGAGCCGCGCGGTCCCAGCGTTGCCGGGCGCCGTCACCAGCTCGCCGAGCCGTGGGCTCTGGGTGAGCTTCCAGGCTATGGCGTGCTCGCGAGCGCCGCTCCCGACGAGCAGGACCTTGAGACTGCCGCTATCCACCGCTCACCGTGCCGATGAAGTCGATCTCAAGCCTGATGTTGTCCTGGACGCTGACCACGACGAACACGCTGGGAATATCCATGTCGAAGGTGTCGAAGGTGAAGTTTGTCTTCGCAGTGCCCGTTACGCTGCCGCCTTCGCCGGCCTGGGCCGTCGCCTCCCACGTGAGCTCACTGGTCACGCCGTGTATGGTCATGTCGCCCACGATCTGAAAGCTCACCTCGCCCGAGGAGGGCAGGGGCCACGGCAGGCCCGGCGTGCCTGTCACGACGAGCTCGGCAGTTGGGTACTTGCTCGTCTCGAGTGTGTTGCTGCGCACGTAGCCGTCGCGCCTGTCCGAGTCGGACCTCAGGGACGCCATGTCGACAGTGATCGTGGACTTGGACGAGTCCACAGAGCCGTCCGGTGCGAAGACTATGGCCCCCTCGACCTGATCCGTCTCCCCGATGGCGTCTATGGGAGAGTTCATCCGGGCCAGCTGTTCGTTGACCAGGTACCGCGCCATCGAGCCCGGTCCGATAGTGAAGGACGCGCCGCCGGCCTCCGCCTCCATAGATGTAGAAGACGCCTCTGCCACGGTGGGCTGGGCGGTCGGCTGGGGCGCGGCCGTCGGCGGAGGTGCAGTAGTGGGGGCTGCGGCGGGAGCGGTAGTCGGGGTTGGGGTCGGATCGGTGGAGGAGCACGCTGCGGCAAGGGCCGAGAGGGCGACCGCAGCAAGGAACAGCGATAGCGCCAGGCGAGGTCTGTGGGTTCTCAAGTCTCTACTCCTGGTCGAGATTTCCCGGTAAAGTAGCAAGAAACCTTGAAGATTCCTTCAAGAATGGGCGCTTGGCGTCGTTCAAACTCGTACTCCCCGCACTCGAGCGGGCCTACTCCCACTCAATGGTACCCGGCGGCTTGCTCGTGATGTCGTAGACCACCCGGTTCACCCCCGGCACCTCGTTGGCGATGCGGCTGGAGATGCGCGCCAGGACCTCGTAGGGCAGGCGGCTCCAGTCGGCCGTCATGGCCTCGTCGCTGGTCACGGCGCGCACCGCTATGACGCCGCCGTATGTCCTGAAGTCGCCGGTCACTCCCACCGAGCGCGTGTCGGTGAGCACGGCAAAGCTCTGCCACAGCTCCCTGTACAGGTCCGCGGCCCTGATCTCGTCCATCACTATCCAGTCGGCCGCCCTCAGTGTCTCCAGCTTCTCATGTGTGACCTCGCCGATGATCCTTATGGCCAGCCCCGGGCCAGGGAAGGGCTGCCGGAAGACCATCTCCTCGGGCAGGCCCAGCTCCAGCCCCACCTCGCGCACCTCGTCCTTGAAGAGGTACCGCAGCGGCTCCACCAAGTTCAGCTTCATGTTCTCCGGCAGGCCGCCGACGTTGTGGTGCGTCTTGATCTTGGCCGAGACCTTGTTGTCGGTGGTCTCGCTCTCGATCACGTCAGGGTAGAGCGTGCCCTGGGTCAGGAAGTCGACCTGCCCCAGGCTGGCGGCCTGGGCGTCGAATACCTCAATGAAGACCCGTCCGATGCGTCGCCGCTTCTCCTCGGGGTCCGTCACCCCCGCTAGCTCGCCAAGGAAGTTCTCGGCGGCATCGACGTGCAGCAGGTCGATCTCCAGGTGACGGTTGAAGGTTTCCACGACCTGGTCCGGCTCGCCGTGCCTCATTAGCCCGTTGTCGACGAAGATGCACGTCAGCTGGCTGCCGACGGCCCTGTTCACCAGGGCGGCGGCCACGGCCGAGTCGACGCCGCCGGATAGGGCGCATATCACCTTGCCGCCGCCGACCTCGTCACGGATGCTGTCCACGGTGTCGGCGATGAAGTTGGCGGGATTCCACAACCGGCCGCAGCCGCAGACCTCGTGGACGAAGTTGCCCAGCAGGTCCTTGCCGTTCGGCGTATGCACGACTTCGGGATGGAACTGGATGCCGAGCATGCCGCTGCCGTTGCTGATGGCGGCGATAGGGGAGTTGTCGGAGCGCGCCAGCGGTGTGAAGCCTCGCGGCGTCTCCACTATGCGGTCGCCGTGGCTCATCCAGACGGGCATCGCGGACGGCAGCCCCGCGAACAGCGGCTCGCCGCTCGCGCTCTGGTCCAGGACGGCGTGGCCGTACTCCTTCTTCGCGCTCGGCGCAACCTTGCCGCCAAGCTGGTGGACCATCACCTGCATCCCGTAGCATATGCCCAGGACGGGCAGGCCGCTCTCATACACCCAGGATGGCGCCATCGGAGCGCCCGGATCGTAAACGCTGGCGGGCCCGCCGGACATGATGACGCCCTTCGGGTTCAGCCCGCTGACGGATTCCCATGTCGCGTCGTGAGAGATGATCTCGCAGTAGACGTTCGATTCCCGCACGCGCCGGGCTATCAGGCGGCTGTACTGGGACCCGAAGTCGATGATGAGTATGGACTCACGCCCGGAGTGGGTGTGCGAGGGCTGTTTGGGACGCCGGGTGGACGTCGCTGTGGAATCCGTCGAAGTCATACCTGTAGTGGTTAAAAGGCTAGCATCTATAATATCTTGTGGTCAATGAACGCGAAACCGCATCCGGACACCTCGCCATGAATCCGGTCGCCGAGGCCGTGAGAGTCCTGAGGAACGGGGGGGTGGCGGCCATCCCGACCGACACGGTGTACGGCCTCGCCGCCAACGGCCTGGACGAGGCAGCCGCCGCCAGGGTGTTCGAGGTCAAGGGCCGGCAAGAGAGGATGCCTCTGCCGCTGCTGCTCGCTAGTGTCGATGACCTCTCGCTGTGCTGCACTGACGTACCCGACTTCGTCCGGGTCCTCGCCGAAGCCTTCTGGCCGGGCCCCCTGACCTTGGTGCTGCGCCGCTCGGACGCGGTCCCCGACACCGTGACGGGGGGCGGAGACACGGTCGGCGTCCGCATGCCCGACCACCCCGTGCCGAGGGAGATCGCGCTGCGCCTGGGTGCGCCAATCACCGGCACCAGCGCCAACAAGTCCGGGCTCCCGCCCGCAACCACGGCCGCCGAGGTGCGAGAGCAGATCGGCAGCCGCGTCGACTACGTGCTGGACGGCGGCTCCGTCCGCTCGGGAGTGCCCTCGACGGTGCTGGACTTGACAGGGTCTGAGCCGTCCGTTTTGCGCGCCGGAGGTGTGTCCCCCAACGCCATAGCGGAAGTCCTCGGCAGGGAAGTAGCTGTCGCGGAGAAGTAGCGGGCCGGGTACCTCCCCAGGCTTGATGAGAAGGAACGCCCGTAGCATGTACGTAGGGGCGACTCGGCAGGCAAGTAGCCGTCGCGGAGAAGTAGCAGGCCGGGTACCTGCCCAGGCTTGATGAGAAGGAACGCCCGTAGCATGTACGTAGGGGCGACTCGGCGAGTCGCCCTTTCACGTTCGGCCGCGAGCCAATCGGAGCCGGGACATCCTCCTGGTCAATGGTGGACGGTTACCGACCCGCTCTACATGTTGAGAGTTGATGGCGGGTTTGCTAATATTCCCGCGTCCGGTGGGCTCGTAGCAGCCCCTGGGCGGCGATGAACCTGTCGGCAGGAGCCCGAGAATGCTGGCCTACTTCTCCAGACGCCTTATCCTCGCCGCTTTCACCACCTTGGTCATATCCATGCTGGCCTTCTTCATTATGGAAATCCCCCCTGGAGACGCCGCCAGCAAGTATGTCGACGCCCTGATGACACGCGGAGACGACGTGGCCATGGGAATGGCCGAGCAGATCCGCGAGGACCTCGGGCTGGACAAGCCGGTGCACCTGCGCTACTTCTGGTGGGTCGGCAACCTGCTCCAGGGCAAGTGGGGGCGCTCGTTCCAGTACTTCTGCAGCTCGACGCCTGCTCAAAAGCCTGTGAGGGAGTTGATCAGCGACCGCATATTCACGACGGTCGCCCTGACCGGCTTCACGATTATCTTCACGTGGACGTTCGCAATCCCAATAGGCATCTACTCCGCGGTAAGGCAGCACACAGTCGGCGACTATGTCTTCACGACCCTGGGATTCACGGGGCTGGCGGTGCCGGACTTCCTCCTTGGTCTCGTGCTCATGTACGTCGCCTTCGCATACTTCAACATGTCGGTGGGCGGACTCTTCTCGGGGGACTTCCAGGACGCCCCGTGGAGCGTGCCCAGAGCCCTAGACATGCTGAATCACCTATGGATCCCCGCCATCGTGCTGGGTACGTCGGGCACGGCTGGCCTGATCCGCATCATGCGGAACAACCTGCTCGACGAGCTCTCGAAGCCGTACGTGGTCACCGCGCGGGCCAAGGGGGTCGCCCCCTTCAAGATGATCGTCAAGTACCCGGTGCGGGTTGCCATCAACCCGCTGATCAGCACCGTAGGATACCTGCTGCCGCAGCTTGTGAGCGGCAGTGTCATCGTATCGGTCGTGCTCAGCCTGCCTACCCTCGGCCCGGTGCTGCTGGACTCCATAGTGAACCTGGATACGATGACGGCCGGGTTCATCGTGCTCATGCTGGGGATGCTGACAGTGGCCGGCACGCTCATCTCGGACATCCTCCTGGCATTAGTGGACCCCCGCATCAAGCTCACGGGGTAGGGCGTCGTGACCGCGTACATCGCAAGGCGGCTGATACTGTCCGCGTTCACGGTCCTTGTCATCAGCATGCTCGCGTACTTCATCATCGAGCTGCCTGAGGGCGACTCGGCCACCAAGCACATCGACCGGCTGATGAGCAGCGGCGTCGGCGCCTCGGAGGAGCAGGCAGAGCACTTGCGGGTCTACCTTGGGCTGGACAAGCCCATCTACCAGCGCTACGCCGCGTGGATGTGGAACCTGATGCGCGGTGACCTGGGGCGCTCCTTCCAGTTCTTCTGCTCCTCATGGGCCACCGAGAGGACCGTTAAGGAGGTGATCGGCGACCGCATCTGGACCACCATCATCCTGACCGGCTTCACCATCATCGTCACGTGGACCTTCGCCATCCCCGTTGGGATCTACTCGGCAGTGCGCCAGCACTCGGTAGGTGACTACCTGTTCACCCTCGTAGGCTTCTCTGGTCTGGCCGTGCCCGACTTCCTCCTCGGCCTCGTGCTCATGTACGTAGGGTTCGCCTACTTCGACCAATCTGTGGGAGGCCTCTTCTCGGCGGACTACCAGGACGCGGCGTGGAACGCAGCCAAGGCCTGGGACATGCTGAAGCACCTCTGGATACCCGCCGTCGTCCTGGGGACCTCCGGCACCGCCGGGCTCATCAGGGTGATGCGCAACAACCTCCTCGACGAGCTCGGCAAGCCCTACGTGGTCACGGCCAGGGCGAAGGGAGTCCGGCCGTTTCGGCTGATCCTCAAGTACCCGACGAGGGTCGCCATCAACCCGCTGGTGAGCACGGTCGGCTACCTCCTGCCGCAGCTGGTCAGCGGAAGCGTCATCGTGTCCGTGGTGTTGAGCCTGCCGACCCTCGGGCCGGTGCTCCTGGACGGAATCGAACAGCAGGACACCTACACGGCCGGCTTCATCGTACTGATGCTCGGCGTCCTGACGGTTGTGGGCACACTCCTGTCCGACCTGCTTCTCGCCGTCGTAGACCCCCGCATCAAGTACACGTCGTAAGGGCAGGGGAGAATGGGCCGAGCCGTCACGACTATCGTCGGCAACTGGAAGATGAACGCCACTGCCGACGAGGCTCACAGCCTCGCATCGGCAATCAGGAACGGCCTGGCCGGAATCTCCGGCGTCCAGGTTGCCGTATGCCCGCCCTTCACATCGATCCAGGCCGTCGGCCGCCTCCTCGAAGGCTCAGGCATAGGAGTCGGGGCGCAGGACATGCACCACGAGGCGAGCGGCGCCTTCACCGGCGAGGTATCGGCCCAGATGGTGGCGGAACTGTGCGAGTACGTCATCCTCGGCCATTCGGAGAGGCGCGAGCACTTCGGCGAGACCGATGAGGCCGTCAGGCGAAAGGTCGGCGCGGCGCTGGAGGCGGGTCTGAAGCCCATCGTATGCGTCGGAGAGCGGCTGGAGGCGCGCGAAGCGGGCGACGCCGAGGTCGTGGTCGGAAATCAGCTCTCCGCGGCTCTTGATGGAGTCTCGTCGGCCGACGGGCTGCTGGTGGCCTACGAGCCGGTCTGGGCCATAGGTACGGGCAGGGCCGCGACCGCCGCAGACGCCCAGGCCATGATGGCCCACGTCAGGTCCCTCCTGTCGCGGCAGTTTGGGGCAGCCGGCGCGGGCGTGCCGCTCCTGTATGGCGGCAGCGTCACCGACGAGAACGTAGCCGAGATGGTCAACGAGCCCGAAGTCGACGGCGCACTCGTAGGCGGCGCAAGCCTGAAGCCGGACGTCTTCGTGCGCCTGGTCCGCAACGCCGCGGCCGCCGGCGCCTGAATGGCCGGCAGAGACGCAATCGTAGCCGTCGTCGGCCCAACGGCGACCGGCAAGTCCGAGATTGCCGTCCAGATAGCTCTCCGCCACGACGGCGAGATCGTCGGCGCCGACAGCCGCCAGGTCTACAGGGGCATGGACATCGGCACGGCCAAGCCGTCTCGCGAACAGCGCGCAGCCGTGCCGCATCACATGGTCGACATCGTCGAGCCGGACGAGCCCTACAGCATCGCGCTATACCTCCGGCAGGCCAGGAGGGCCATCGCGGACATACTGGGGCGCGGCAAGCTCCCGGTGGTGGCCGGAGGCTCCGGGCAGTACGTGTGGGGGTTGCTGGAGGGCTGGCAGATTCCCGAGGCGCCACCGTCTCCTGAGCTAAGGGCGGAGCTGGAGGCGAGAGCCGCGTCCGAGGGCGGCGAGGCCCTGCACCGCGAGCTTGCCGCGTCGGACCCGGAGGCCGCCGAGCGCATCGATCCGCGCAACGTCCGGCGCGTAATCAGGGCGCTGGAGCTTCGCCTGACCTCTCCTGGAGCCGTCTCCCCAATGCGGAAAGCGCCGCCGCCGTTCGACCCCGTGATCATAGGCCTGAGTCTCCCACGCGCGGAGCTCTACGGCCGCATAGACGCCCGTGTAGACTCGATGATGGACGCCGGGTGGCTGGGCGAGGTCAGGACGCTGGTGGACCGCGGCTTCTCCCTGGACCTGCCGTCCATGTCCAGCCTCGGCTACATGGAGCTGGGAAGCTGCCTGCAGGGCCAGATGGAGCTGGACGAAGCTGTGCGAGTGATCAAGACGAGGACCCACAGGTTCGCACGCCAGCAGCACGCCTGGTTCCGCGCCGACGACGAGCGCATCGCATGGTTCGACGCGTCGGGGCCCGGACAGGCCATTCTCGACCACGTGGACCAAAGGCTGAGTCCCTAGCTATGCCTCTCGGACTCACCAGGGACAAGGCTGTCGTCGTAGACTACGACCCGCGGTGGCCCACGCTGTTCGAGGAGGAGCGATCCCGCATCTCTTCCGTCGTCGGCCACATAGCGGCGGGTGTCCATCATGTGGGCAGCACTTCCATCCCGGGCATGGCCGCCAAGCCGATACTCGACATCGCCGTGATGCTCCGCGAGTTCCAGGACGGTGAGCGGTGCATTGGACCGATGGAGAGCATCGGCTACTCCCACAGGGGTCTGAATGACGACATCCCCGGTGACCGCTTCTTCGTCAAGAGCCTTCCACCGCGAGAGCGCGGCTCAGGCGGGGAGGAGGTTAGGACACACATCCTCCACATGTACCCGCTCGACAGTCCTATAGCGCGTAACCACCTCGCTTTTCGTGACTACCTGATAGCACACCCGGAGCTTGCGGCCGAGTACATGCAGCTTAAGTTCACCCTTGCGGACAGGCACCCGGACGACAGGGTGTCATACAGCAAGGGCAAGGCATCGTTCATCAGCGCGGTCCTGGCAAAGGCCGCCGGGGAGCTGCAGTAGTGCCTCATCGAGGACTCATCGTCGCCAACGCCGCCGAGCTTCACCACCTGCTCCGGGAAGACGACTCCTTCGTCGACTGCACCTTCGACGGTGGCCCGTTCGCAGGACTAACAGTCGACGCGCTCGATCTGACAGCCTGCTCGCTCCAGGACGCCGACTTCTCGCACCTTACGTGTGGAGGGCTTCGTATTTCGCGCTGCGATCTTCAGCGGGCCGAGTTCTACCGGGCCCACATCGAGGAGTCCCGTATCACCGAATCGAACTGCGCGTCGGCGATGTTCCGGAACGCCAGGATGAACCTCTCCCGCCTCACCGGGTGCGACTTCTCTCTCTGCGGCTTCGAGGGCGCGAGCCTCTTCGGCGCCGACCTGGGCAGGTCCCGGTTCCGCACTGTGAGTTTCGGTACGACCAATATCGAAGGCGCGACTGTGGACGGGGCCAGCTTCGCCATGGCCTCCATTGCGCACAAGAGTTTCCGCAAGCAGCGCCTCAGCGGAGTCGACTTCTCGGATGCCGACCTCTCGGGTTGCGACTTCACCGAGTCGGTGTTCGAGGACTGCCGCATCGAGAACGCAATAGTCAGCCCCGAAACGAACTTCAACGGAGCGGACCTTCGAGGAGCCCGTCTGTCCAACCTTCGCCTCGACGTCGCCCGCGTCAACGGCGCTCTCATCTCGCGGTCACAGGCGTCGGGCTTCCTGTTCGACACCTACGGCGTCCTCGTCGGTGAAGGGTAGGGAAGCCTTCCCCATGTCTCTGCTCGGTAGGGGCGGACCCAAGTGTCCGCCCGCAACAATGGGCGCCTTCAACGGGCTGAATCCGTAGCTGCTGTGCTACAATCACACGACCATGAGATTCACGAAGATGCACGGCGCGGGCAACGATTACGTATACGTCGACGCCCGCGGCAAGGACGAGGACTGGCCGGCGCTGGCCGCCGTGGTTAGCGACAGGCACACCGGCATAGGCTCCGATGGGCTGATCCTGGCGAGTGAGTCCGACCACGCCGACGTCAGAATGACGATGTTCAACGCCGACGGCTCCGAGGGCCAGATGTGCGGCAACGGCGTCCGCTGCCTGGTCAGCTTTGCCGTGGAGCAGGGGATAGTGCCGGGCGACAGGTCCCCCATCGCCGTAGAGACGGCGTCGGGAGTGAAGGTCGTGACGCCCGTCTGGGACAACGGCCTCATGACCCACGCCAGGGTGGATATGGGCGAACCCAGCGTGGCAATCGAAGACGTGCCCGTCGACGTGCCTGGCTACGCGATGCTCATGGACTACCCCCTGGAGATAGACGGCGAAACGATACCCATTAGCTGCGTTTCCATGGGCAACCCCCACGCGGTCGCCTTCATCAAGACCCCGGTTGCGGACTACCCGCTGCACGAGATAGGCCCGAAGGTGGAGCATCACCCGATGTTCCCCGAGCGGGTCAACTTCGAGATAGTCAACATACTGGACCAGGGCCATGTGAGGGCCAGGGTGTGGGAGCGCGGCTCCGGGCTGACCGAGGCGTGCGGCACGGGCGCCTGCGCGGTCGTCGCCGTAGGCAGGCTCCAGCGCAAGACCAGGGGCGACGTCACGGTGTCCTTGCCGGGAGGCGACCTCCATATCGACTGGCCGGGCGAGGGCGGCGTGATGATGGAGGGCCCCATCGCCAAGGTCTTCGAGGGCGACTGGCCATCGTAGCGGGGCGACAGGAGGACGGACCATGGTGGTCACCAAGCCTGCAACCAAGCTCACATACGCCGACTATCTGAACGCGCCCGGCGACGAGCGTTACGAGCTAATTGACGGAGGTCTGGTCGTGGTCGGGTCGCCTAGCATAGCCCATCAGGCCGCGAGCATGAGCCTTTCGCTGGAAGTAGGTGGATTCGTGAGGGAGAGGGCATTGGGACGAGTCTTCCATGCCCCCACCGACGTCATCCTGACCGATACGGACGTGGTCCAGCCGGACCTGGTATTCGTCGCCAATGGCAGAGAGCACGTCGTCACCTCCGCAAACATCCAGGGCGCTCCCGACCTGGTGGTCGAGATACTATCTCCTTCCACGGCCAGCATGGACAGGACGACCAAGCGGGACCTGTACGCCGAGCATGGCGTGAAGGAGTACTGGATAGCGGACCCCGTGGCGCAGACGGTAGCGGTCATGCTATTGAGGGATGGCAGATTCGATGTAGTAGGAGAGTACGGGCGAGAAGACGCTCTGACATCGCCCACGCTGGAGGGCCTCACCCTCGAACTTGGCAGGGTGTTCGGTTAGACGATCAGCGAACACTCCCACGGTGACAACAAGACGACCTTGACTTGGCGAAACTGTCCATAGATACGAAAGTCATCTAACCACAACGCAAAAACTGGAGTTCGAACGTGAAAACAGCCGCCAGGGTGAACGCAGTTCCCCCATACCTGTTCGTACAGATCAGCCGCAAGATCGCCGAGAAGAAGGCCCAGGGCATCAACGTCATCAGCTTCGGCATCGGTGACCCCGACATCCCCACTCCCCAGCACGTCCTTGACGGTCTCAAGGAGGCCTCCTTCAATCCTCCGAACCACCGGTACCCCGAGTCCGAGGGGCTCCCGGAATTCCGGGAGTCCGTAGCCTCATGGTACGACCGTCGGTTCGGCGTGAAGCTCGACCCGGAGAGCGAGGTCATATCGCTGATTGGGGCCAAGGAGGGCATCGGCCACGCCTCCCTGGCATTCGTAGAGCCGGGCGACGTCGCCCTGGTGCCGGACCCCGGATACCCGGTCTACTCGGTCGGGACGCTCTTCGCGGGCGGCGAGTCGCACATAATGCCCCTGCGCGAGGAGAACGGCTGGCTCGCCGACCTGGACTCCATACCCGAGGAGACGGCTGAAAGGGCCACTGTGCTGTGGATCAACTACCCGAACAACCCCACGGCGGCCACTGCCGACCTGGCCTACTTCGAGAAGGCAGTTGCATTCGCCAGGAAGTACGACGTGGCCGTGATGCACGACGCCTGCTACACCGAGGTCGCGTACGACGGGTACCTGCCGCCGAGCTTCCTCGAAGTGGACGGCGCGATGGACGTCGGCGTTGAGTTCCACTCCCTGTCCAAGACCTACAACATGACCGGCTGGCGGCTGGGCATGGCCGTCGGGAACGCGAAGCTCGTCGACGACCTGCTCACGGTGAAGTCGAACCTGGACTCGGGCGTCCCGCAGGCAGTCCAGCACATGGGCATCGCCGCCCTGGAAGCGCCACTCGACTCCGTCGACGAGCGGAACGCTGCCTACCAGCGCCGCCGCGACCTGGTGGTCGACGCGCTGCGGTCGATGGGACTGGGCGTGGAGACGCCCAGGGCCAGCCTGTACGTGTGGGCCGGCGTCCCCGAGGGCTACACGTCCGCCGAGTTCTCCGAGAGGGTGCTGGAGGAGCGTGACATATTCATCACGCCGGGCACCGGCTACGGAGAACACGGCGAAGGATATGTACGCCTGTCCCTCACGGTAGCCGACGACCAGCTAGACGAGGCAGTCGACCGCCTCTCGACCTGGCAGATGTAGGCGAGGCCCGTCCCTGCAGCTTCGCATAGACCGGCCAAATGCCCCTACCGTTCCTGAGCCTCGGTAGCCGGACCGGCATTGAGCCTTATTCCCGGCTCTAATCTACGACGCCTCCGATGGAATGCTAGAATGGCGCTAGGGAGGGTCACATGGCACGAAAGCTAAAGCACACGGCGGCCCGCCGCGAACGTGTCTGCCTGGTGGGCGTCGAGGTTCGCGGCAAGCGGGGGCTGTGGAACCTGAAGGACTCCGTCGCGGAGCTGGGCGACCTGGCCCGCAGCGCCGGTGCCCAGGTCGTCGATTCGGTCACGCAGCGGCCGAGCCGTCCATCGCAGACCTACCTGGGAAAGGGCAAGCTGGAGGAGCTGCGCCAGAGGGCCGCGGATGACGCCTTCGACACCGTCATCTGCGACGACGAGCTCGCGCCGTCGCAGCAGCGTACCTTCGAACAGGCCCTCGGCGGCAAGGTGCGCGTCATCGACCGCACGGCCCTCATCCTCGACGTGTTCGCCAAGCGCGCCCAGACGCGAGAGGGGCGCCTGCAGGTGGAGCTGGCCCAGTACGAGTACCTGCTCCCCCGGCTTGCCGGCCAGTGGACGCACCTGGAACGGCAGCGGGGCGGCATCGGCTTCAGGGGACCCGGCGAGGCCCAGATCGAGACCGACCGGCGGATAGTCCGCAAGAGCATTGGCAGGATCAAGAAGGAGCTGGACGCCGTCCGGAGGCACAGGTCCCAGTACAGGGCCAGGCGCAGAAGCAGCGAGATTCCGGTGGTCGGCCTGGTTGGGTATACCAACGCGGGCAAGAGCACGCTGCTCAACAGCCTGACTAACGCGAACGTGTCCGCCGAGGACAGGCTGTTCTCGACGCTGGACCCAGTCACCCGCAGCGTGCGCCTTCCCTCGGGCCGGGACGTCCTGATGACGGACACTGTCGGCTTCATCCAGAAGCTGCCCCCGGCGGTCGTCTCCGCGTTCCGCGCAACCCTCGAGGAGGCCGAGGAGTCCGCCGTGCTGCTCCACGTCGTTGACATCAGCCATCGCAACGCGGCCGCCCACGCGCAGGTAGTAGAAGGAATCTTGGGAGATCTCGGTTTGTTGCACAAGCCGAGGGTGCTGGTCCTTAACAAGACCGACCGCCTCGACGCCGACACGGGGGAGTCGGGGCAGGGGAGTGCACGGGACCTGTTCGAGAGCTACGCCGGCGCGGTGCCGGTCTCCGCGCTTACCGGGGACGGTATGGACGGTCTGCTCGAGGAGATCGACTCCCAGGTCGCAGCCGCCATGGCCGAGACGGACCTCCGGCCCGTGCCGCAGACCATATTCGCCTGATGGCACAGCGCCGTTTTCGAGCGAAGGGCGGGGGTTTTACACGTCCCGCACCGAAAAAGCGCTCTACGCCGATACGCCCAGGGCTCGATCGAGCCGTCCAACGTGCGATGCTGCCCAAGGGCAGGGTTAAACGGCGGTAAATCCCATATTCGCACTATATACGTTATGTCAAGAACAGCTACGGGCGCAGAGGCGCTCCCGGCCCCACGTCACGAGAGGACCTGGATTATGTCCATCTCGTGCAAACGCCGGAGCAGCTCCAGGCCAAGCTCATCGGACGCATCGCGGCGGAACTGCATCGTATCGACAGACGACTCCTGCCGGAGCCTTTCGAGGCCCCTCTCCCTCAGCAGCAGCACACGGCTCCCGAAGAGTGCCGTCGCTCCGCCGATGAGGTTGACCGCGTCCTCCCTGGCCCTCCGCTCCATTGAGTCGTCGAGTGGCGGCGAGGTTGGCCCGGCGTGGACCACGACGGCAGCACCGCAGGTCGCGGTAATCTCGGCGGCGTTTCCGTCATAGGTTGCGCCCCCATCCAGGTCGAGCGTCCGGAACGAGACCCCGAACAGCGCCAGGGTCGACTCGATAGTCCGGGCGACGTCAGAGGCTCCCGCGTGGCCGATCAGGATGTCTCTCTCCATGGGAGCCTGCCCCTGGCGGCCTGCCTCGACACTCGACGCGGGAACGGGTTCAGCCGGAGACATTTCGGCCGGCTGGTCTGCATGGGCGCCGTTCGCGCTGACGTACAGGCTTCCGGCTACGTCACCAAGCAGCCCGGCATAGTGCCCGTTCTGCTTCAGGATCTCCAGGCACTCCGCCGTCAGCTCCTCTTCCACTCCCAGGTCGCGCCTTAGCATATTCCTGGCCATATCGTCATCCGGGAGCTTCTGGCCGTCATACGCGGCGTAGAAGCGCCGGAAGAGCTCGGGCTCCAGGGCTGCTTCGAGAAGGGCTGCCTGGCGCTCTTCCGGACTGCTGGGAGCAGCAGCAGCCTCACCGCGGGACGTCAGCTCGACGTTCCCCTCGTCGGTGCCGGTGAGCCCATACCTCTCGCACGAGCTGAGACGTATCACAAAAGCGCTGCTAGCCGGCGTCGTACCTAGCTTTCCGGCAAGCACGACCCTGTTCATCGAGCCCTCTGCCCCATGCCTGTACAGGGCCTCGACCACCTCCATGCAGTGGTCCAACGTCCTCTGGGGGTACGGCCTGGTTCTTCGCCTGCGTCTGCCTTGACTACCTGCCGTCGTCACCTGCCCACCTTTTCAGGACGTGTGCGTCCATGCTGAATACGTTGAAATATAGAGCACTGCCTCCAATCCGTCAATCCAGCATATTCACCCCCAGCGTACTTGTTGAAGAGTCCCGTGAATATAATTGAACCTCCTGAAATGGCCTGAAATACCATAGATTACTCCTCCAGGGGCAGAACCCCGGGAGGGCCGCGAACACCCTGATCGAGGACGCCTGTTCCCGGTCGAGCCTGCCGGGTCCAACGGTCTTCACACCCTGATTCATGGCTGGTGCTAGAATAGACAGATAGGCACCACCAGTGCCCAGGAGAGGCCCTTGACAACAGTTCTCGACCGGCGATTGGCGGCGATTGCGCTGGCAGTCCTGGTAATGGCACTTGCCCTCGCATGCACATCCGAGACGGAAGACAGCAGTCCTGCCGCGGCGGTCGCCCCCGAACAGGCGCAGCCCCAGGGAGCTGTCGAATACCCTACCCTTCCCGAACCTGTCCCGTCCGACAAGCCCGTGGTCCGGCCCGACGCCGTACCGGGCGACCTGGGCGTGGTGTGGGAGGCGTGGTCCCTGCTCAACCGGGACTACGTGGACCCATCGGAGCTGGACGGCGAGGACTTCTCCGAGCGCGCCATCAGGGGCATGCTGACAGTCCTGAACGACCCCCAGACGGCGTACCTGAGCCCGGAGATCATGACCGGCAGCTTCCAGGACGTGTTCCGAGGCAACTTCGAGGGCATCGGCGCCCACGTGAACATGAACCGCGACGGTATGCTCGTCATCGTCAAGCCTATCCCAGGCGGTCCGGCCGAGGCCGCCGGCATCAAGCCGGGCGACATCATCCTCGAGGCGGACGGAGAAAAGCTGGAGGGAATGAGCCTCCTGGAAGCAGTTTCCAAGGTGAGGGGCCCAAAGGGCAGCACTGTCGAGCTCCTCGTCAAGCACCTGGGCGCCCTCGACCCGGTCCTCATAGCCGTCATCCGCGACGAAATCCCCCTGGTCAGCGTGAGGCTGAGGAGCCAGCCTGACGACCGCTTTGCACACGTGAGGATCGAGCAGTTCTACCCGACCACTCCGGACGACCTCAGGGAGACGGTCCTGCAGGCCGTCGAGGCGGGCGCGGAGGGCATTATCCTGGACGTCCGCGACAACGACGGCGGTACCCTGGACTCCGTGGTGGGCATCGCCAGCCTCTTCCTGAATCCCGAAGACGACCTGGTGCTCTACGTCGAGAAGGGCGACGGGACCCGGCAGAACTGGCCGGTCAGGCCTGGCCTGCAGATAGCTACCGACGTGCCGATGGTGATGCTCATCAACGAGCGCAGCGCGAGCTCCAGCGAGGTGCTTGCAGGGGCGTTGCAGGACCACGGCCGGGCAACGATCATCGGCGAACAGTCCTTCGGCAAGGGCAGCGTCAACATCCTTCGCCCGCTCAGCAACGGCGGCGGGCTGTACATCACCATAGCCCACTGGCACACGCCAACCGGGCGGCTGATTCACGGCGAGGGAATCACTCCCGATATCGAGGTCACCCACCGCGACGCCCAGGAGCAGGACGTACAGCAGCTCAGGCGCGCCATCGAGGAGTTGACCCGCATGGTCGACGAGGCCTAGGGCCGCCTGCATCCACGGGGCGCTGAGGAGCGGTCGAGCTCTCCCAGGCCCCGCGGAGTCAAGCCTGGCCACCGCTGGCGAAATGAAGACACTTGCCGTGAACCGGCGGGCCCGGTTCGACTACGAGATACTCGACACCCTGGAAGCGGGCATAGTCCTGCTCGGCACTGAGATCAAGGCCCTCCGCGAGGGGCGCGGCAACATCAGCGGGTCCTTCGCCAGGCGGGAGAACGGCGAGATGTGGCTCTTCAACGCCCACATCGCCCAGTATTCCGCCGGGGGTATTCACACGCACGACCCCTCGCGGCCCCGCAAGCTGCTGCTCCACAAGAAGGAGCTGCTCAGGCTTGGAAAGCAGGTCGATGAACGGGGCCTGACCATCGTTGCCCTGCGGCTCTACATCAGACGGCACAGGGCGAAGCTGGAGATCGGGCTGGCCAGGGGCCGGCGCAGGCAGGACAAGCGCCGGGCGATCATAGATCGCGAAAGGGAGCGAGAGGCCCGCGCTGCCGTCCGGCGAGGCTGAGCTTCCTCCCCGGTCACCCTTGAAAAAGAGTGGGGCCGGATCCCTTACCCATCGGGGGTTGAACGATGGAGGGATCCGGCCTCGTGCTTTGGGGGTCTGAGAACCTAGCTGGCTCTCCTGACCTCGATGAACTCGCCTGGCGCCAGCGCTACCCTCTGCACGTTGATACCGAGCTTCAGGAGCCAGTATCCCAGGGTAGCCTTGCTCACCCCGAGCTCATCCGCTGTTGCCGAAAGACCGTTCTCGGTCACCATCGGCGGCAGCATTTCCTCGAGAGGCTGCTTGAACCTCTCTTCGACCGCGATCATCTTCTTCGTCTTCCTCCTTGCCATTTGTCTCCTCCTTGAGTGTTGAGACTTGAATCCATCCTAACGGCAGTCTTGGCAATGTGTCAACTAGGTTTTCAGTCGAGTTCTGAGAAGTTTTCACGGCTATTCAATCACTGAATACAGATAGGCCAACAGCCCCTTCCGCCTGGCCTCCAGGCTCAACTGGTGCCGTACCTCATCCATGGGTCTTGGGAGCGCCGCAGTAGCCCTGGGCTCTTCGGGAGCCGGGAAGGAAACGTCCTTCTGTGGGGAGCCGGTACATTTGTCATGGCAGACCGATTAAGGGCCTCTATGGCGCTTCGCCAAGCTGAGAGGTATGTCCAAGTGCTGAAGTCAGGGCGACCATCGAGCCCCGGATCGCGGGAATACGGTGCCACTTCGGAACTGCGGCGACAGGCTCTCCTCTCCCCTCCCCTGCCCTGCTCCGTGCCGCTGCAGGCTCGTGGTAGAATCAGCGTTAACCTAGGGATAGAGGCTTCCGATGAAGGCCATTGACCGCAGACTGCCTGCGATGTTGGCGATCTCCGCCCTAGCGTGTGCCGCCATGGCATGCGGCAGTTCGGAGATATCGGAGCCTGCTGGAGAGCCGGCGTACAACGATACCTCCGGCGCGAGCGCAGGCGCCTCATCGGCTCAACCGGCCGAGTTGACCCGGGAGCAGGTCGAGGACCGCGCGGAGCGGGGCACCAGCCTTGCGTTCACCGGGCTTGCCGGAATCGACCTGTCCGGCTCCAGGCTGCCGGGAGTCGACATGGAAGGCTCCAAGCTGGACTTCGGCAGCCTGGACGGCGCCGACCTAAGCCGCACCAGGTTTTCCGGGGCTAGCCTGGAGGGTGCGTCGCTCAAGGACGCCGATCTCCGGGGGGCGGACCTGCGCGGGGCCAATCTCAGGGACGCCGACCTCGGGGGCGCGGACTTGCGGGGCGCCGACCTGGAGAACGCAAACCTGTTCCTGGCCAATCTGAGGGGCGCAAAGCTGGCCGGTGCAAACTTCACCGGGGCCGATCTGTGCGGGCTGGACCTGTCCGGCCTCGACCTGAGCCGGCTCAATCTGACCAAGGCCAGGATGTCGGAGACACGCCTCAGGGGCGCGGACCTGACAGGGGCCGTCCTTAGGGACGCGGTCCTGGCGCAGGCGGACCTGCGCGAGGCGGACCTGCGGGATGCGGATCTCTTCCTGGCTACCCTAAGGGACGCAGACCTGGAGTCGGCAGACCTCAGGAGCGCCGACCTGACGAGGGCGAATCTGAGGAGCGCCATCCTGAAAAACGCCGCCCTCGAGGGCGCGGAGCTGTCCGGCGCAGTCCTGGACAATGCCGACATAGCCGGCACCATCCTGGCCAACTAGGCGCAGCCACCCTGCCTCATGCCAGACTCCCCTGCTCACCCGCACACCTGGAAAGGATGAGCGACCAGAGTGTAACCATAGTCACCGACAGCGCTGCTTCGCTGCCCGCGGGCGGCGGCCCGGTCATTGTGCCCATGAAGCTGGTACTCGACGGGGAGGAGTTGCGTGACGGCATCGACCTGACGGCGACCGAGTTCTACCGCAGGCTCAGATCCCTCAACGAGCCGCCCACGACGTCGGGCCCCTCTCCCCAGGGATTCCTGGACGCGTTCGAAGAGCTGGCGGGGCGCTTCTCATCGGTCCTGTGCATCACAGTATCGCCGGCCTTCAGCTCGACCTACGCCTCTGCCAGGGTTGCCATCGATGCGGCCAGGGAAGCTCTGCCGGACCTTGAGATCGATCTGGTGGACTCAGGCAGCGCCGCTGGGGGCGAGGGCCTGGTCGTCCTTGCCGCGCAGCAGGCCGCTCTCTCAGGCGCATCCCTGCCGGAAGTGCGCGGAGCCGCCGAGGGCGTCGCGCGCCGCGTGTCGCTCCTGGCCTACCTGGATACGCTTTATTACGTGTGGAAGGGCGGCCGGGTCCCGATGATCGCCTATGCGGGTTCGGCGCTGCTCGGCCTGAAGCCGGTCCTGGAAATGGCCGGCGGCCGCGTCAGGAATGTCGCCCGCCCAAGGACCCGCCGGCGCGCCGGTGAGAGGCTGTTGAAGCTGATGGACGAGAGAGTCGGGAGCCGGCCTGTGCACGCCAACGTGATGCACGGCGACGCCTTGGAGGAAGCCGAGGAGATGCGGCTGGAGATCGAGAGGCGCTTCGACTGCCGCGACATATACGTCACGGAGTTCTCGCCCGTCATGGGCGCGCATACGGGCGCAGGGCTGCTCGGCGCGGCCTTCTGGACCGAGTAGGCAACCGCAGCCTGCGCAGTCAGGGTACGTTCGGCCTGACCAGCGTTACTCCAGCACAGGGGGCCGTTTTGGGGTAGTGGCGCGCAGCTGCCTGAGAGTACGTTCGGCCTGAGCCTGTCGAAGGCCAGTGCTCTGCCGGACAACTAGGGGGTAAGCGCCACCTCGGACAGCAGCTTCGTCGTGGAGACTATGTGCTTGTCCAGACGCATGGCCTTGGGGTCGATGCCCAGCGCGAGGCCGAGAAGCTGCGGCAGGTGGATGATGGGCAGGTCGATGGGCTGGTTGGCAGCCGCGGATGCCTGGGGCTGGTAGCCGTCCAGGTTCAGGTGGCATAGCGGGCACGGCGTGACCATGGCCTGCGCCCCGCCCTCCTTCGCGTCGAGTGTGTGATTGGCGACCATCTTCACCGAGTTCGACTCGTTGATGGTCAGGATGGGAAAGCCGCAGCAGAGCGTCTTGCCCGGGAAGTCCACTACCTCCGCGCCCACGGCCTCGATGACGCGCTCCAGCGAGTCCTTGCGCTCCGGATGCTCGTCGAATCCCAGGGCCGAAGTCGGCCTGACGATATAGCAGCCGTAGAAGGGCGCGACCTTGAACCCCGTCAAAGGCCTCACGACCTGCGACCTGAGCTTGTCCAGCCCCACGTCCTCGACTATCACCCACATGAGGTGCCTGGGATCGGCGGTGCCCTTGTACTCCAGGCCCTCCTCGGCCAGGTCCTCGTTGATCGACGCCAGGTAGTCAGGGTCGGACTTCAGCCGCTCGTTCGCCTGGGACATGACGCCCTGGCACGTGCTGCATATGTTCATCAGGGGCAAGCCCGTTCGCTCTGCAAGGGCGAAGTTGCGGGCGTTCAGCGTGTCGCCGAGGCGCAGGTTCTTCTCCTGGAGTACGCCGGAGCCCGTGCATGAAGCGGAGCGCATCGGCTCGAAGTCCAGTTCGATGCCGAGCTTGCCGCAGACCTCCATGGTCGACGCAAACAGCTCGGGTGCCGCGCCGCGGGAGACGCAGCCAGGGTAAAACGCGTATCTCATCTATCCTCTGCCTTGTCGAATATGCGCCGGACGTTGTCCTGGCCTGGGTTCTTGCCGTGGATGATGGGCGGCCGCTTGCCCTTCAACTGTGCCCGCAGCCCCACCGGCACCAGCTTGAGCATCTCGGGTACGTTGAACATCCCCTTGGTCTTGACGGGCAGGCGCAGCTCGTCGACCCGGCCGCTGTGTTCGACCATGTCGGTGAAGACCGAGGTGTGGCGCGCTCCATACGAGTCCGTGTGACCGGCCTCCATCGCCCGGTCCCTCATGGCCATGATCCTGCCCATCGGGTCGACACCCTTCGGGCACACCTCGACGCACTGCATGCACCTGGTGCAGTCCCACACGCCCCCATACTCCACGAGGTCGCTCAGCCGGGACCCATCCGCCTCGTCGCGGGGGTCGGCGACGAAGCGGTAGGCCTTCGCAAGGGCCGCCGGGCCCAGGAATGCGTCGTCGACCTCGAGCACCGTGCAGTCCGAAACGCACGCGCCGCACATGATGCACGCCATCACGCCGGACAGGTGGAGCATGTCCTCGTTGGGCGCGACGTACTCCTCGTCCGGGCTCGGCGGCGGTCCCTCGACCTGCAGCCACGGCTCCACGGCCCTGACCTTGTCCCAGAACGGCTGGAAGTCCACCACCAGGTCCTTGATGACCTGCATGTTGCCGGCCGGCTCGACCACGATCGGCTGGCCGTTGCGGGCGACGTCCGATAGCTTCGTGTTGCACGCGAGCATGGCCTCGCCGTTGATCCTCATGGCGCACGAGCCGCATATGGCGCTGCGGCACGAGCACCGGAGTGCCAGGGTGCCGTCCACGTCTTCGCGTATCTTGATCAGGCCGTCCAGGACGACCGCGCCCTCGTCCATTTCCAGCGTGTAGTCCTGGAAGTACGGCGCCGGCCTTTCGGCGTCCGGGTCGAACCTCCTGACGCTAAGAGTGACTTCCATGCGTGTCTATACCCCTATCAAGTCGGCCCGGCCCCGCGCCCATTCCCCAGCCGCGTTGCCGCCGCACTCATTGCGGCTATCAGCTCCCTTGCGTGCCCAATGCCGTGCTCTACGATGTGTGGTCTGTCCTCGTAGGTATCTTCATAGAAGTTGACGTGGAGATTCTCCACCGCCTTGAACAGCAGCTCGTTTTGGAGCGGGTCATCGGTCAGGGCTACGAGCCTGTCGGCGTTCCTGCCAACGTCCCGGTGCGATCTGTTGGGCCAGCCCTCCTGCCGAGCGATGGACTTCACGTAGTGGACCACCGCCCCCCAGGACTTCTCCGATGCCTGGAGCAAGTCGCCCTTGTCGAGCTCTTCCTGGGCATGTCGAAGGAATCGGGCGCTGATTTCCTGGTGGCGGGCCGTAGTAGCCACGATAGGCGCTCCTAGTAGGTCCGGGCCTGGGGCTGCCACTGGGTTATGACTACGGGCAGGTACCCGACGCTCGGCCCCTCCTGCCCCTGGGAGAGTAGGATGTGCCTGAGCCAGTTCTCGTCGTCCCGTCCTTCCATGTCGGTGCGGAAGTGGGCCCCCCTGCTCTCCTCACGCTCCAGCGCCCCCAGGGCTATGGTCTCGGCGCAGTCGAGCATGAATCCGAGCTCGAGGGTGAAGATGAGATTCGTGTTGAAGGTCTTGCCCTTGTCCATGACGACGACCCGGCTGAAGCGCTCCTTCAGCTCCGCAAGCGTAGCCATAGCCTCCCTGATGCCGTCGCGGTCGCGGAACACGGCGAGCTTGTCGTTCATCGTCGAGCCCATGTCGAACCTGATCTTGCCGAAGGACTCGCCTCCGCCGTCCCTGTCCAGCATGGCCTGCAGTCCGGCCTTCTCCGACTCTGCCTCAGAATCGTCGATGGGCTTGTGCTGCATCGATTTGGACGTCTCCGCCGCGTGCTCGCCGGACCGGCGCCCGAATACGAGCGTGTCCAGCAGCGAGTTTGCGCCCAGCCTGTTCCCGCCGTGGACGCTGACGCAGGCCGCCTCTCCCGCCGCGTAGAGACCCGGCACGCTCGTCCGGCCATCTACGTCGGTCTTCACGCCGCCCATCTGGTAGTGCATGCCGGGCCGGATGGGCACCGGCTCGGTCGCCATGTCGACGTTGGCGAAGTCCCGGGCCAGGTCGCGGATCTGCGACAGCTTCTCGTCGATGAGCTTCTCGCCCAGGTGGCGGCAGTCGAGAAAAACGCAGCCGTTCACCCCCCTGCCCTCGTTTATCTCGGTCTGCTCGGACCTCGACACCACGTCGCGGGACGCCAGCTCCATCATATTGGGGGCGTAGCGCTCCATGAACCGCTCGCCGTCGGAGTTGATCAGGTATGCGCCCTCGCCACGCGCGCCCTCTGACATCAGGGCCCCGTTGCTCTTGAGGGTCGTGGGGTGGTACTGGACCATCTCCATGTCCATGAGCGGCGCGCCGGCCCTGTATGCCAGGGCCATGCCGTCGCCGGTGCAGATGAGGGCGTTGGTGCTCGGCTCGAATACCCTGCCCAGCCCCCCGGCGGCTATGATGACCGCCTTGGCGCGCACGAGGTGCACATCACCCGTTCGCATCTCCATGACGACGGCGCCGCAGCACTCGCCGTCCTCGACGACGAGCGATAGCACGAACCACTCCTCGTATATCCTGACGTTGGCCTTCACGACCTGTTCGTAGAGGACGTGCAGGAGCGCCTGGCCGGTGAAGTCGGCTACGAAGAAGGTGCGTGCCTGGCGCTGGCCGCCGAATGAACGGGTGCCGAGCCGGCCCTCCTCGTCCCGGCTGAATATGACCCCCATGTGCTCCATGGCTATGACCTCGCGGCCAGCCTCACTGCACATGATCTCGATGGCGTCCTGGTCGCCCAGGTAGTCGCTGCCCTTCACCGTGTCGAAGGCGTGGTCCTCCCAAGGGTCGCCGCGCTCGGTGAGGGCTGCGTTGATTCCACCCTGCGCCGCGTTGGAGTGGCTGCGAACGGGGTGGACCTTGGTGATTACTGCTACGTCTGCGCCGTTTTGCTGTGCGGCGAGGGCCGCTCTCATACCCGCGAGGCCCGCGCCGATGACAAGAACATCGTGGTCAAACATAGCTAAGAATATACCATAGTTCCGTCGCCCCACGCCCTATTTCAGCATGCCTTGCAGGACCGTCATCGCTACGAAAATAGCCCGGTTCACCCGCCATGTCGTCCCGAGCCCCGAGGGACCTGGGGCGGGGTCGGCCTCGACCATGCCAAGAGACGACGCCGGTTCCATCCCCCCAGTGTGGCCCGCAAGGCCATGGTGATTCCTGCCCCTGGAACCGTCCCCCCAGGAGACTTTAAGGGGCTGCGACCCGGCCACTCAGACTGGGGCGCGTTTCAGGTCTTAATCAGGAGACCGGGCTGGCAGCGGCGGCAGTAGCTCGTGATGCGCTGGTTGGCGGTGATCTCGGTGATCTTGTTGCCGCACCGGGGACATGGCTCGCCGCCGCGATTGTGGACCTTGAGGAAGTCGCGTGGCTTGAGCTGGATGTCGCTTCCCATACGGGCCCTCACCTCGTCGACGGCCTCTCTCACGACCCTGCGGGCCGCCTCGTAGACCCTTCTGAGCTCCTCCTCCGAGAGGGCGGTCCGCTTCTTGAACGGGTAGACCTCTGCCTCGAATAGCACCTCGTCGACGTAGGCGTTGCCTATCCCGGAGATCACCCGGCCCCTGGTGATGACGCCCTTGATCTCGCCCCGGAAGGGCCTGATGCGCTCTGCGAAGTCCTCGAAGGTGTCAGGCGCGAGCACATCGACCCCCAGGGAGTCGAGCTGCGGCACGTCTCCCATCTGCTCGGAACCCACGTAGTAGGCCCTGCCCATCCTGCGGCCGTCCAGATAGCGGAGCTGCCTCCCTGTGTCCAACGAGATGATGAAGCAGGTCTTCTTGAATACGCGGTCCGCGGGGTCGGAGTACTGGAAGGAGCCTGTGAGCATAGGATTGACGACGAGGGACACGCCGCCGGTGAAGTCGATTCCCAGGAACTTGCCCGTCCGCCAGACATTCACGACGCGCTGCCCGGCCAGGTCTTTCGGGTCTCCTGCCATGGGCCTCAGGACACCGGGGCGAAGGACCTCGAACCCGGTCACACCAGACCCCACGACCTCCCGGTCGAGGAATTCTCGGACTACTTCGAGCTCCGGGGCCTCCGGCAAGCTAGTTCCCCCATCCCACCGCCCCCGCTGTGGAGCGGGCAGACGCTACCATAACGCTAAGCTGGTGACGCCGCTATCGGCTCCAGTCTTTCGATCTTCTCCCGCTCCAACGCAAGTCTGTAGTCGGCTTCCAGTCTCAGCCAGACATGGGCCGGCACCTCCAGCACCTGCTCAAGTCCTAAGGCGGTCCTTGGGGTGATCGCCTTCTTCCCCGAGACGATCTCGTTGATGGTATTGACAGGCCGCCTCATCGCAGCCGCTAGCTTACGCTGGCTCATCCCCCTGGCCGTGAGCTCGTCCCGAATCAACAGCCCGGGCGGAATCGCGGCATTCGACTCTCCCATCAGGTCAATCGCCATAGTATTCCCCATAGGATACGATATACAGCGCTCGGGGGGTCGACGTCAACGTCAATGAGAGAGGGGGACTCCTGGGCGAAGATGTCTGATTTCGCAGAAGCGGGGAGACTTTGGCAGCTCGTGCGCGAGAGGGGCATGGACCGGCGCAGGTTCCTTCAGCTCCTGTCGGTCGGTGGGGCGGCGGCGGTGCTGGCGGCCTGTTCGGACCTCGGAGCGCCCGACGAAGCGGCCACGTCGTCATCCCAGTCAGGCGGATCGACAGCTACGGCAGAACAATCTCAATGGTTCAAAGACCCCGAGCCCTTCATCGTGCACAGCGGCAAGAACCTGGAGACGCGCCTGGAAAACATGCAGGGCCTGTTAACTCCCAACCGGCTGTTCTTCGTCCGCAACAACTCCGCCAGCGTCGACGTGGACGCGACCGAATGGCGGCTGTCGGTCGAGGGTGATGCGGCGTCGCGCCCACTGGAGCTCTCCTACGACGAGATACGGAAGATGCCGAGCCGCACCCTCGTTTCGTACCTGGAGTGCGGCGGCAACCACCGCGCCATGTTCGACCTGGTGAACGGCAGGACGGCGAAGGGCGACCAGTGGAAGACGGGCGGCATCAGCAACGGCGAGTGGACGGGCGTCCCGCTCAGGGACGTCCTTGAGCTCGCCGGTGTGTCCGGGGATGCGGTCGGCGTGCTCCTGATAGGCCTGGACACGGAGTCGCCCGAGGAGGGCTTCCGGCGTGTCATGCCGATCGAGAAGGCGATGCACCCGGACACGCTGCTGGCATACGGGCTGAACGGCGACGACCTGCCCAAAGACCACGGCTACCCCCTCAGGGCGCTGGCCCCGGGATGGGTGGGCAGCTCGAGCATCAAGTGGCTGAGCCGCATAGTCGTAACGTCCGAGCACCTCTGGACGCGCAACAACACCACGTCATACGTGCTCATAGGCGACGCCTACCCGCCTGAGGGCGACGCCCCCGGCAAGGTGGCCACGTCCCAGGTGATCAAGAGCGCACTCGCCCTACCCTGGCCCGCCGAGCTTCCCGCAGGCTCGCACCGAATACGAGGCTACGCCCATTCGCCCGACGGCCCCATCACGGACGTGGTGTGGTCCGCGGACTCCGGGCAGACCTGGTCTGACTCGACGGTGCTCGAGCCGCAGGTGCAGTACTCGTGGGCGCGCTTCGAGTTCACATGGGATGCCCGGCCGGGAGAGCACGTCGTCATGACGAGGGCGACGGACGCAGCCGGCAACACCCAGCCGGACAGCGTGCCGTTCAACGAAAAAGGCTACCTCTTCAACGCCCCGGCGCCGCACCCCATCCGGGTCACCTAGAAACTATCTCAAAACTCTTCCGAAGAGCCTATGGCCCGTAAACCCGCTCGTCCCGGTCAGCGACATGCCCGCTCCGCGGGCCGTGCGTGGGCTGGTAGCAACTGCCGGGAGCCAAGTTACGTTCGGCCTGAGCTTGTCGAAGGCCAGTGCTCACCAGGGCAACATGTGAGGGCGCACCCTCGTAGTCGCTGCGGAGCCTCCTGCCAGGATGGATTTCCGCCGTCGCGGGAATGACGAAGGCGGTGGACTTCGTGTAGGGTAGTCGTTGAGCACTAACGAGGAGGTGTGCGGGTGGGTACGAGGTCGTATTCAGGGAAAGTGAACGCGCCAGAGTTCCCGGCAGGACTCGACTGGCTCAACAGCGAGCGGCCGGTGACGCTGGCGGAGCTCCGCGGCAAGCTGGTGATACTGGACTTCTGGACGTACTGCTGAGTCAACTGCATGCACGTATTTCCGCAGTTGCGGAAACTGGAAGAGAAGTACAGCAGCGAGCTGGCCGTGGTGGGCGTACATTCGGCAAAGTTCGACGCTGAGAAGGCCACGCAGAACGTCCGGCAGGCGATCCTCAGGTACGAGATCGAGCATCCCGTGGTCAACGACGCCGGGTTTGAGGTATGGCGACAGTACGCCGTGCGGGCGTGGCCGACGCTGATGTTCGTCGACCCCGCCGGCAAGGTCATAGGCAAGCACGAGGGTGAGATCCGCTACGACACGTTCGACCGGCTCATCGGCGAGATGATCGCCGAGTTCGACGCTGAGGGAGCAATCGACCGGCGCGACATCCACTTCGTCACGGAGCGGGAGAAGGAGTCCGCTCGGCCCCTCTCGTTCCCCGGCAAGGTCCTCGCCGACGC
Source organism: Dehalococcoidia bacterium (assembly GCA_965116315.1). Taxonomy (GTDB): domain Bacteria; phylum Chloroflexota; class Dehalococcoidia; order Lucifugimonadales; family CAJWER01. The sequence continues at coordinate 615,015 of OZ220672.1, read as the reverse complement.
GGAGAGCGACCGGCTCTTCATCGCGGACTCGAACCACAACAGGATCGTGGTCGCGACCCTGGGCGGACGGGTGACCGCAATCGTGGGCGGGCCGGACGCCGGGCTCGCGGACGGCACGTTCGAGGAGGCGCGTTTCGACGACCCCCAGGGCATGGCGCTCGACGGCGACACGCTGTACGTGGCGGACGCGAAGAATCACGCCATTCGTATGGTGGATCTAGCTAACCACAACGCAAAAACCATAGCTGGCACAGGCCGCCAGGCCATGATGTTCCATCGAGGCGGCGCCGGCCCGGAGACCGACCTGAACTCGCCGTGGGACCTAGAGTTGCGCGACGGCATCCTGTACATAGCCATGGCAGGATTCCACCAGCTGTGGCGGATGGACCTCGCATCAGGCACGGTCCAGCCTCACTCCGGCAGCGGGCGCGAGGGCATCGTCGACGGGCAGCACGGGTCCGCCCAGCTTGCCCAGCCGAACGGCGTCACAACCGACGGGGTGAGGCTCTACTTCGCCGACAGCGAGACGAGCGCCGTGAGGACGTCGGACTTCGACCCCGCAGGGCGCGTCGGCACGATTATCGGCGAGGACCTGTTCACCTTCGGCGACCGTGACGGGTTCGGCGACGACGTGAGGCTGCAGCACGTACAGGGCATCGAGTACCAGGACGGCGCGCTCTACATAGCGGACACCTACAACAATAAGGTGAAGAAGATCGATCCCCTGCAGCGCGAGTCCATGCGGCTGCTGGGAAGCGGCGAGGCGGGCCACAGGGACGGCCCGGCGGTGATAGCCGACTTCCACGAGCCCTGCGGGGTCAGCCTAGCGAACGGCTTGGTGTATGTAGCCGACACGAACAACCACGCCATTCGCGTGGCCGACATCAAGACGATGGAGGTCACTACACTGGAGCTGGACTGGGCGGAGTTCGCGGAGAGGATGATGGCATGACGAACCGGCTTGCGAAAGAGACGAGCCCCTACCTGCTACAGCACGCCCACAACCCGGTGGACTGGTACCCGTGGGGCGACGAGGCCTTCACTCGCGCCAGGGCGGAGGACAGGCCGGTGATGCTGAGCGTCGGGTACTCGGCATGCCACTGGTGCCACGTGATGGAGCGCGAGTCCTTCGAGAACGAGGGCATCGCCGCGATCATGAACGAGCACTTCGTGAACATCAAGGTCGACCGGGAGGAGCGCCCCGACGTCGACTCGATATACATGGGCGCGGTCCAGGCGATGACCGGCCAGGGCGGATGGCCGATGACGGTGTTCATGACGCCCGACGGCAAGCCCTTCTACGGCGGCACGTACTTCCCGCCCGAGGACCGGGGCGGCCTGCCGGCGTTCCCGAGGGTACTCGAGGCCATCGCGTCCGCATACAGGAACAACCGGTCGCAGATAGTGCAGACCACGGAACAGCTGCTGGCCCACATGCGCCAGGCGTCGGCCGGGGTGCGCGGCGTGGAGCCGCTCACGACCGACGTGATGAACCGCGCCTTCGCACACCTGGCCGCGCAGTTCGACAACAAGAACGGCGGCTTCGGCCTACAGCCCAAGTTCCCGCAGCCCATGACGTACGAGTTCCTGCTCCGTCAGCACCTCAGGACGGGCGATCCCGAGCCCCTGGAAATGGTGGAGACGACGCTGGACCGGATGGCGATGGGCGGCATATACGACCAGCTTCGGGGCGGCTTCCACCGCTACTCCGTGGACACGTTCTGGCTCGTGCCCCACTTCGAGAAGATGCTGTACGACAACGCCCTGCTGGCACGCCTCTACCTCCACTCCTACCAGGTCACCGGCAAGCCGCTGTACAGGCGCGTCGTCGAGGAGACGCTCGACTACGTGCTGGCCGAGATGACGGACGAGACCGGCGGCTTCTACTCGGCGCAGGACGCGGACAGCGAGGGCGAGGAGGGCAAGTTCTTCGTCTGGCGGCCCGAGGCGGTCGCCGAGGTGCTGGGCAAAGACGACGGCGAGCTATTCAACCGGTACTTCGACGTGACGGTCGACGGCAACTTCGAGGGGATGAGCATCCTCAACGTCAAGTCGCCTCCCGCGGAGTTCGCGGCCAGGGAGGGGTTGAGCGAGGATGAGCTCACTGCCCTGCTCACGAGAGGCCGTGCCCAGCTGCTTGAGGCCCGCGAGGAGCGGGTGCGCCCCGGGCTGGACGACAAGGTCCTCACGTCGTGGAATGGGCTGATGCTGGCGGCGTTCGCGGAGGCCGGGATGGTGCTGGGCCGGAGCGACTACGTCGAGACGGCCTCCACGTGCGCCGGATTCCTGCTCGACAGCCTGCGGGACGGCTACAGGCTGCTCAGGACCTACAAGGGCGGCGAGGCGAAGCTGAAGGCGTACCTCGAGGACTACGCCTACCTGGTGAGCGGCCTGCTCCTGCTGCACGAGGCGACGTTCGACGGACGATGGCTGCGTGAGGCAATCGACCTGGGCCGCGACATGGTCGACCTGTTCTGGGACGAGCCCGCGGGCCAGTTCTACGATACGGGCATCGACCACGAGGAGCTGGTGGTCAGGCCCCGCGACATCCAGGACAACGCCACACCGTCGGGCAGCGCAATGGCCGCCGACGTGCTGCTCAGGCTGGGGGTCGTCACCGGCGACGGCGACCTGGAAAGGCGCGCCGTCACGTCCATGCGCTCGACCATAACCCTCATGTCGCAGTACCCGATGGGCGCGGGGCACTGGCTCTCCGCGCTCGACTTCTACCTAGCAACGGTGAAGGAGATAGCGATCATCGGCGACGAAACCGACGGCGCGCCCGGTCTCGCGGCCGAGGCGTTCAGGCACTACCTCCCCAACAGGGTGCTGGTCGGGCTGGGGGACGATGACGACCATGGGACAGCCGAGCTGCCGCTGCTGAAGGACAGGGGCAAGATCCAAGGCCGCGCGACGGCCTACGTGTGCCGCAACTACACCTGCGACCTGCCAGTGACCGAGCCGCAGGCTCTCGCGAGACAGCTGGCAGTCTAGGAAGAGCGATGGCTCCCCCTCTTCCCCCCGAGGGGGAAGATTGAGATGGGGGCTCTCGCGCTGCCGACGAGCAAGCTGGCCATGTCTAACCAACTCTGAACTGTCACAGGAAAGCTGAGGGGTGGCTATGGAATCGAATCCGCTGATCGGGGCGTGGCGGCTCGTGTCATACGAGGGCCGCACCGGCGACAACGTGCTCTACCCGCTCGGGGAAGACGCGACCGGCTACATAATGTACACCCACGACGGCTACATGTCGGTGTCGATGATGGCGGCGGGCCGGACGAGCTTCGCCGGCGGGGACATGTTCGCGGGCACCGACGAGGAGAAGATCGCGGCGGCCGGCTCGTACGTGTCCTACTGCGGCAAGTACGAATACCTGGGCGACCGTGTCATCCACAAGATCGAGGCGGCGTTCTTCCCCAACCGCGTGGGCACCGAGCAGACCAGGTTCGTTGACCTCGACGGCGACACGCTCATACTGACCACGCCGCCGATGGTGCTGGCAGGGGTGCTGAGGACAGGCCGCATCGTCTGGCAAAGGGCCGCCTCCGTTGAGTGAGCAAGGCCTCACCGCGGCGGTGATCGGGGCCGGTCTGATGGGCCACGGCATAGCCCACGTCCTGGCCCAGCGTGCGGACTCCGTGACCATGTATGACGTGTCGAACGAGGCACTGGACCTGGCTGACGTCCGGGTCCGCGACACACTCGAGAGCCTAGTCGAGCATGGGATACTCGATCAGGCAGAGGCGGACGGCATCGCGGGCCGAATCAGCGGCACCACCGACCTTGCCGAGGCCGCCGAAGGGGCCGCGGTCGTGGTCGAGGCATCCCCCGAGGACATGGAGCTGAAACGGCGCCTCTTCACCGAGCTGGAGCGGCTCGTACCGCCGGATACGATCATCGCCTCCAATTCGTCAGGCATGTCCGTGGGCGACATGACGGGCCATCTCGCGCACCAGCAGCGCGTCGTTGGGTCGCACTTCTTCCTCCCGGCCCAAGTCGTACCGCTGGTGGAGGTATCACGAGGTCCCCGCACCAGCGACGAGACGATGCAGTGGACGATAGAGCTATGGCGGTCGTGCGGAAAGCGCCCCATCCGCATCGAGAAGGACGTGAACGGCTACGTGGCCAACCGGCTGCAGGGTGCCCTCGTCAGGGAGGCCACCAACCTGGTCGCGGAGGGGGTCGCCAGCGCAGGGGACATCGACCTCGCCGTGCAGACCAGCTTCGGGCTGCGGTTCATGGTGTCCGGCCCGCTGGAGCAGCGTGACCTCGGCGGCCTCGACCTGCACGTCGCCCTGGCACGAGGCCTGTGGCCGCACCTCAGCAAGTCCGACCGGCCCTTCACGCCTGTGGTCGAGATGGTAGAGCGGGGCGACCTGGGGCTGAAGTCCGGGCGAGGGTTCTTCGACTGGAGCGGCCGCGACCCGGAGCAGGTCCGCCGCGAGCGAACGACCCAGCTGATAGAGGTCATGTCAAAGCTGGAGATGTGGCCCGATTCGGAAGGACATGCCTGAGCGCCAAGAAGGCAGGTTTGAAACCCGCCCCTACGACGCCAAGCTCAACCCCTGCTACAGGCTGAAGGCCTCGTTGATCTCCTGCTGGTACGCGTTCGTGCGGTCGGCGGCCACGTCGGCGAAGGACACCGGCTTGTTGGCGGCGCCCGACTCCAGGAACGCGAAGGTCAGCGCCACGGCGTCCAGACCTATCTGACCGGTGACCTCCGGCTCGCGCCCGGTGCGGATGGCCTCGGCGAAGTCCTCCAGCTCCAGCGCGATGATCTTCGCATCGATCTCCGGGAAGCCGATGTCGTACGATGACATGCGGCGCTCGCCCCCGAAGATCCGGGCCGTCATGTCGTCCAGCTCGAAGTCCGGGACGAGGTCCAGCAGGTCGCCCTCGGGTATGGGCTCCTCGCTGTCGATCCTCGTGATCACCGAGGGGCGCCCCGACCTGCTCCCGCCAAGGCGTATGGAGCCATCGTCGCAGTAGATGATGTTCGCGCCCGTGCCCTCGCCCGGGGCCGCGATGGTGCTCAGGAAGTTCGCCATGGCGCCCGACTCGAACCTGACGACGCCGGACGCCATGTCCTCCGACGTGCACTCGACCGTCCCTGCCCTCTCGACCTCCAGTGGCTCTCGGTGGGCGTAGAAGGGCCTCATCTGGTCGCCCTCGGGATCGGCAACGAGCCTGGTCTCCTCCCACAGCTGGGTCTCCGCGTACACGCGCTCCACCGGCCCCATGAAGTACAGCAGCAGGTCGGCGTTGTGCACGGCGTAGTCCAGCATGTACCCGCCGCCGGTCTTGGTGTGACGCCACGCTGTGCCGTGGGGCATCAGGCGGGTCCCACGGGCGGCCATGTCTAGGAAGAGCCGCTGCCTGCCGAGCACCTGGGCGTCGAGTATGGCCTTGTTGAGCCGGTTCAGCGGGTCGCGGCGGTAGTTCTCCGATACCGACAGGACGATGCCGGCCCTGTCCGCGGCCTCCATCATCCTCATGCACGCCCGGACGGTGATTCCCATCGGCTTTTCGGTGGCGACGTGCACGCCCGCCTCCGCCGCCTGCACGGCAAGGGTGTGGTGCTGCCCCGCCGCGGTCACTATGTCGACTGCGTCCAGGCTCGGCTCGGCGGCTAGGAGGTCGCCGAAGCTCGTGTAGACCTTGGGGCGCTTGCCGAGCATCCTCTCGGCTTCAGCCGCCACGTGGCTTGCGGCGGACTCGCTCACGTCGCAGACCGCCACGTAGTCGAACGTGTCGTACGCACGCTGGGACTCGGCCTGTCCGTACAGGTGTCGGAGCCCCATCCCGCCGCATCCCACCTGCGCTATCTTGATGTCCGGCATGAGTGTCCTCCTTCGGGAGTAGCTAGAGACAACCTTCGCTGCAAATGTTCAGGGTTGAAGGGAGGCGGCTCGGCCTCTTCCCCCCCGAGGGGGAAGATTGAGATGGGGGCTCTCGCGCTGCCGAAGAGCGAATTGTCTATGTCTCATCAACTCTGGACAGCTACCCTTTGCTGGCTGGGCCTGCCCTTCGACAAGCTAACTGCGAACGCCCTAGTCTCCGCCCCCGTGCTAGCCGATGGTGCCCTTGGTGCTGGGGATGCCCGTGCGCCGCGGGTCCAGCGATAACGCAGCTCGCGACGCCCGCGCCAGGGCCTTGAAGACCGCCTCGGCCTTGTGGTGATTGCTCGCGCCCGCCAGCACGCGAACGTGCAGGTTGAACCGGCCCTCCAGCGCCAGCGTCTCCAGGAAGTGGTGCACGAGTTGGGGCGACAGGTCGCCCAGGTCCGTCTCGGTGAGCTGGGTGTCGACGACTGCGTAGCCGCGCCCGCCGAAATCGACGGCCACGAATGCCAGCGCCTCGTCGAGGGGCACGTAGGAGTGACCCATCCGCACGATCCCCTGCCCGTCTCCCACAGCCTCGTTCAGGGCGCGTCCCAGCACTATCGCCGTGTCCTCGACCAGGTGGTGCCACCCAACATCGATGTCCCCCGTGGCCGATACCTGCAGGTCGATTAGCCCGTGCCTCGATAGCTGGGCCAGCATGTGATTGAGCATCCCGTTGCCGGTGACGATGTCGTATGAGCCCTCGCCGTCGATGTTCACCGCAACTGAGACCTGGGTCTCGCCGGTCTCGCGTGTCAGCTTCGCCGTCCTATTGTCCAAGTTCACCCTCTCGCTAGTGTCTGTGATTCCCTGGAGCCCTGTTCACACCCTGCGTGCCAGGTCCCATTGTAACCTTCCGCCTCAAGAGACCTATGCAAGACCTCCGCGTCCGTCATTCCGAACGCAGCGGAGCGAAGTGAGGAATCTAGGAACCTTGCTTCGGGAACTGGTCTCGTAGCTGGACCGACACCATTGGCGCGACGGCAAGACACCTTAGATTCCTCCCTGCGGTCGGTATGCCGCGGGACTTCGGCTAAACGTCTCGCCAGATCTTGCCTCGTTCTTTGATATGCTCCACCGCCGTTGGATCGAACGGGTCCAGGTCGAACCCCAGCGGCTGGGGCGGGCGCGCCTCCAAGCCCATCAGCTCGATGACCCTGCGGTTCGAATAGTAGCCCGCGTACGCATGCCTGACCAGCATTGCGAAGGCCTGGGACCTCTCGGCCTCGACGGCGAGCAGCACCTGGACCTTCTGGTCGTCGCCAAGATCGCCAAAGGCTGCCGAGTAAGTGCTTCGGCCCGTCGACTCGATGGCGGCCAGGCCATCGTGGAAGAGCCGCCCTAGGCCCGGGTCGGACGCGGCTACGCCCTCCAGGTGTTGGGCTATCCCCAACTCGCCCGCTCCTGGGAAGTCGTCGCGGCCCGGAATCAACTGGTCCAGCACCTCCGACGCCAGGGCAGTCTGCTCCTCAGTGAGCGACGTAGTGGTCTCGCCTCCAGTCATGCGCCTCTCCTCGCTGGTCCGCTGCTACCCCGCGCTGCCGGCGCGCTCCACGAACCGCTCGGCTACGTAGAGCGCCAGCGCCTGTATGGTCGACGTGGGGTTGACCGCCCCGCCAGTGACCAGGATGCTGCCGTCGATGATGTACAGGTTGTCGACGTCGTGCGCCCTGCCCTCCGCGTCGACCACCGACGTCTCGGGGTCGTTGCCCATTCTCGCCGTTCCCATCAGGTGCCAGCCCGCCGGTCGCAGCAGTGGATTGACCAGTACGTCCTTCGCGCCGGCCGCTTCCAGAACGAGGGTGGACTTCTCGATGCCGTGGTCCATCATCCTGGTGCTGTTCTCGCTCATGGTGTAAGTGACCTTCGGCGCGGGGATGCCGTGGCTGTCGGCCAGGTCGCCGTCGATGGTGACGGCATTGTGGTGCTCCGGCAGGTCCTCGCCGATGACCGCAATGGTCAGGGTGTGGCCGAACCGCTCCCGCATGACGTCGTGATGCTCCGTGCCCCACGGAATCGGGCCGTGGCCGCCAAGTCCCCCCAGGGCCGTGTTGACCGGACCCGAGCTGCGGGCGATCTGGAAGGTGTAGCCCCTCACGAAGCCGCGCGACAGGTCCGTCTCGTAGAACTCCTGGCTCAGGATGGCGCATCCGATCGGCCCCTTGTAGCCGTCGAGCCTCTCGTCGAACACCCCCGAGACCATGGCGTAGGGGTGGAACATGAGGTTCTTGCCGACCAGCCCGCTGCTGTTGGCAAGCCCAGTGGGGAACCGCCCTGACTCCGAGTTGAGCAGAAGCCTCGGCGTGCCGATGCCGTTGCACGCGACGACGACCGCCCTGCCCTTCTGGCGCTGCAACGCGCCGCTCTCGTCATAGTAGACGACCCCGTCCGCCCGACCGTCGCTGCCCAGGGTGATCTCGCTGACGCGGCACCGGGTCCTGAGCTCAGCCCCGGCGGCGATGGCCTTGGGCCAGTATGTGACGTCGGTGCTGGCCTTGGCCTTGCGGTAGCAGCCGATGTCGCACGGGCCGCAGTTGTTGCAGGCCGCGCGCCCGTCGTAGGCCTCGGTGAGGATGGCGCTGTCCGAGGGCCACCAGTGCCACCCCAGCTTGTCGAACCCCCGGGCTATGGTCTCGCCAGGCTTGCCGAGTGGGATGGCCCGCGTCTGGCGCTCCGACTTCTCAGGGTAGCCGGGGTCGCCCGTCAATCCTGCGACGCCGCTGATCCTGTCGTTCTCATCGAAGAACGGCTCCAGGTCATCGTAGGTCATCGGGAAGTCGTCGGCCACCCCGTCCAGGGACTTCACCCTGAAGTCCGAGGGCCGGAAGCGCGGAAAGTGGGCGCTCCAGTGGATCGTGCTGCCGCCGACCGCGTTATGCATCAGCGGCGCGATGGGCGAGTCGTCGTTATTGACGGGGTAGTCCTCCGGCAGGCCGCGCACGTTCGGGTCCGGGCTCATGTAGGAGAGGCGGGACAGCTCCCAGTCGTCCCTGCCGCTCGCGTAGTCGTGGGGGTCGGGCCAGCCGCCCTGCTCCAGGCACACTACGTCGAAACCGGCCCTCGCCAGGCGCCACGAAAAAGCCCCGCCCGACGCCCCCGCCCCTATCACGACAACATCGGCTACGTCGTTGCTACTGCCCAAGGCTGCCACCTCCGAGCTGGCTGGGACCGGGCATCATTGTACCCGACTAGCCCGGCTGAGGGCACCATGAGAAGCTGGCCGGCGGCTCGACCTCTTCCCCCCGAGGGAACCTTTGCACAACCTCGTGCGCGGCCGAGTTGCGCGTATAGCCGTCGTTCCTGCGGAGGCAGGAACCCAGCAACTGTGTTGAAGGTCAAGCATACTGAGGGTCCCATCGGGTGTTGTGCTTGACCATGGCGTTCAGGATCGTCAGCAGCTTGCGCATGCACGCTGTGAGTACCACCTTGTTCGGCTTGCCGGCCTCAACCAGGCGATCATGGAACGCACGCAGTACCGGATTGAAGCGCACCGCGGCGAGTGTTGGCATATAGAGTGCGGCGCGGACGTTCGCTCTCCCTCCCCAGCAGGTGCGCGTGCCCCGCTGCTTGCCGCTGTCACGGGCGAGGGGGGCGACCCCGACCAGAGCGGCGACCTGCCGGCGTGTGAGGGTGCCCAACTCAGGCATCTCAGCCACCAGCGTGAAGGTCAGAGTAGGACCTACACCGGGGACGCTGCGGAGCAGCGCCTCTCGCTCCCGCCAGACCGGACTCTCTCGGAGCCGCTTGCTGAGTTCGGCATCAATCTCCTTGAGCTCTTGGTCTAGCAGGGCCAGCACTCGGTCGATACGCCCCTGGACTACGGGTAGTGCCTGTTGGCGGCGCACCTGCTCGGCGGCCCTCATCCGTACTACCTGCCTGCGGCGTGTCACCAGTGCGTCGAGTTCGAGAGCATCCTGTGAGGACACCGGCCGCGGCTCCACGTCGGCGGCCTGGCCGAAGTGGGCAATCACCTCTGCGTCGATCCGGTCCGTCTTGGCCAGCTTGCCCAGGGATCGGGCAAAGTCGCGGACCTGACGTGGGTTCACCACTGCGATTGGCAGCCCTGCGGCCCCCAGGGCGGCGGCGATCAACCGCTCGTAGCCGCCCGATGCCTCCATTATCACGAGGTGGGGGCGCAGCTGCAGCAGGCGATCTGTAAGAGCGGCTATACCCTCCTCGTCTTGAGAGTCACGCCAACTCTCATCACCCGGTCGCACCGCGACGTCGAACCATTCCTTGGCAACATCGATCCCGACAAAGACTTCCTGAGCATCGGACATGACATTTCCTCCGTGGCCCATCCTTGCCGATGCGGGCTTGCACTTGCCCTGGCAACTGTTCGGGCTCTAGGATAGATTTGGCGGGGCGACCAAGCTGGGTTACGGTCTCTTTCACCAAGAGGGCGACGGTCTGCCCCGCCATCACTATTAAACATACAAGAGGTGTGGAGGGTGGGGTCCCTTCCCGCACTCTACGGTGTTATACACAGGTCTCCCGAGGGGGAAGATTGAGCCTGTCCTGAGTTTGCCGAGAGGATGGGGGCTCTCGCCCCGCTGAAGGGCGAAGTGGTCCAGGACACAACACTCCTGAACAGTGACGGCTAGGCTAGGACTGGCCACTCCCCCCACGCTCTGGGTTCCTGCCTTCGCAGGAACGACGATTGACAGCCTCCAAGTGGGAGAAGGCCGATCACCCTACGTGCCGGGAACCAGCTCCCTCATAGCGGCTATCACAGCGTCGGTCTCCCCCCGGCTGCCGACGGTTATACGAAAAGTGTCGGCGAGGCGCTCCGTGCTGAAGCGCCGTACGAAGATGCCGCGGGCGCCAAGCCCGTCGTAGACGGCCCCGGCTACCCCGGGCGCGAAGCTGCACAGTATGAAGTTGCCGTACGACGGCCAAGGCGATACCCCAGGGATCTCTTGCAGTAGCCGGAACATGCGCTCCCGCTCGTCGATGATGACCCGCACGCGCTCCAGCAGCCCCCCGGCGTTCTCCATCGACGCAATCAGCGCAGCCTCGGCTGCGATGTTCACGTTGTACGGCGGCTTGATGTCCATGATGTGCTGCACGAGCCGGGGACTCATTAGCCCGTAGCCGACGCGCAGTCCGGCCAGCCCCGCCCACTTGCTCATCGTCCGCAGCACGACCAGGTTCTCGTACTCGGGGACGAGTCCGGCGGCGGTGAGCCCCGAGAACTCGAAGTACGCCTCGTCGACGACGATCACCAGGCCCGTGTCGAGCAGCGCCCTCACCTGCTCTTCGGAAACGGCATTCCCCGTGGGGTTGTTCGGCGAGCTCACGAATATGATCTTGGCGCCGGGCTTCCGCGCTGCCCTCGCGACCCCGTCGACGTCCACGTCGAAGTCGTCCGTACGGGGCACCATCACCGTCTCGGCGCCCGCAATCCTCGCGCAGAAGCCGTACATCCCGAAGGTGGGATCGCTGTCGATGATCGCGTCGCCGGGCGAGATGAACAGCCGGAACAGCAGGTCGATCAGCTCGTCGCTGCCCGCGCCCGCGACTATGTGACCCTCGTCGACGCCTGTGTAGCCGGCGATTGATGCGCGCATGGCCCTCTGGAACGGGTCGGGGTACACGTGGAACGGCGCCTTCGAGACGGCCTCCACAACCTCCGGCGCGCTGCCGAAGGGGTTCTCGTTGCCGTTCAGCTTGATGACCTGGTCGGCGGGAATCCCCGCCCTCTGCGCCAGCACCTCCGGCGGGTCCACCGGCTCGTACGTCTTTACGTCCTGCAGGTGGGCGCGAATCAGGTCTTCCATGCCCGGCCTCGTCTGCGTGCTGCTCACTGTTGTACCTCCGTCAGGGCCGAAGCTCCTCGCGTATCTCCGCCGCCTCGGCGTGGGCCGTCAGCCCCTCCGCCCGTCCTATTGTAGCCGCGGCCCTGCCCAGCTCCAACGATTGTTCGTCGTCGAGCGCGACGACAGGGCTGACCTTCAGGAACGACCGCACGTTCAGCCCGGACCCGAACCGCGCCGTGCCGCCTGTCGGCATGACGTGACTCGGCCCCGCCACGTAGTCCCCCAGCACCTCGTGCGACAGCTCGCCCGCGAATATGGCCCCCGCGCTCGTTATGCTGTCCACGTGGTCGCGGGCGTCCTCGACCATCAGCGAGACGTGCTCGGGCGCAAAGTCGTTGGCGATCGCTATCGCCTCCTCCACGCTGTCCACCACCGCGATGCAGCCCCGGCCTTCGACCGCCTGAAGCGCCGTGGCCCCGCGTTCGAGCCGGCCCGCCCTCACCTCCAGCTCTCGGCGGACGTCGTCGGCAAGGTCCGCCGACGTTGTGACGAGAATGGGCGTCGCCATAACGTCGTGCTCGGCCTGGGCCAGGAGATCGGCGGCGCACAGCGTCGGGTTGGCCGACCCGTCCGCGACGACCAGCGTCTCGGTGGGCCCATACAGGCCGTCTATGCCCACCTCGCCGAAGAGCATCTTCTTGGCCGCGGTGACGAAGACGTTGCCCGGCCCGCACAGCATGTCGACGGCCGGCACCGTCTCGGTCCCGTATGCCATGGCGGCGATTGCCTGCGCCCCGCCGATGCCGAATACGCGGTCGACGCCCGCGATGTCGGCGGCCACCAGCACCGACGGGTCTGGCGATCCGCCCGGTCCGGGAGGCGTGACCGCGATCACCTCCGTCACACCGGCAATCCTGGCCGGCACGATCGTCATGATCGCAGTGGAAGGTAACGGCGCCGAGCCCGCGGGAACGTACGCTCCCGCCCGGCCCACGGGATTGAAGACCTCGCCGTACCCCTTCTCCTCGTCGAACCACCCCGCAGGGAGACTCCGGCGGTGAAACTCCCGCGCGCGGTCGGCTGCGAGCCGCAGAGCTTCCACCACCTCGACGGGCACCTGCTCATAGACGTCCGCGATGGCCGCGCGGGGCACTTCAAGCTCGCCCGGGTCACGGCCGTCCAGCTTCTCGGTCAGGTCGCACACCGCCCGGTCTCCCCCCTCGCGCACCCTTGCGAGGACCAGCCGTACGAACTCGTCGACCGAAGACACAGGCTGTCCCAGGGCCTTGGACGACGTCTCCAGCACCCCGGCCGGAATGTCGTCCCGCTGGCTGATGCGACGGTCCCGGAGAACCCTCGCCGCCTCCGCCGCCCCGTGGACGATCATCATCGCAGGTAACCCTCGAGGTGCTCGCACAGCGTGTCCACCGAGCGTCGTTCGAATTCCCGCAGCTCGTCGCGGGAGACGACCTCGAACATCGCCTCCAGGCTCTCTGGAGTCGAGCGCAGCAGCTCATCTGCAACGGCGTGGGCCGCGTGGGCTTCGTCGCCCCTGGCGATGCGTCGGGCCATGAATCGAAGCCGCTCCCACGAAAAGTCGCGCTCCAGGAACTCGACCACCCAGCTGCGCCACCCCGCGACCTCCTCGTCGGACACGAAGCCCAGGTCGAGGGGCAAGGAGGCATCCCGCATCAGGCCCAGGTACTCCCCCTCTCCATCCGTCCGGCGGTCCAGCTCCAGCTGTAGCGCCCTGTCCAGCACGAGGCCCCTGGCATCGGGAGCGGCGCCCGCACCCACGAAGGCGGGCCTGAATACACCCGTAATCCAGCACTCGTCGAGGACGATATGTGAGATATACCCGGCTACGAAAGCGGCCTTCCTGCCGTCCAGCCCTGCCAGGTGCGGGTTGGACTCCAGCATGGCCCCCACGCCATCGCCGACTTGCTCGAAGTCGAGCGGCGCGAAGTGGTAGTGCTCCCTGGTACGCTTCGTGATCGCCCGCATGTCCGGCGCGGTCGACCCCAGCAGGAAGTACCCCATGTTCCCGACGATGACCGGGCTGGCGATTCGATCGGCGGCGTCGCGGGCGAGACCTATGTGCGCCGGCAGGTTGGGCACGTCAGACGCGGCCCGCCGCCCTCAGGCGCTTCGCGGCGGCGCTTTCCGACTTGAACACGTACCCCGGCTGGGACACCGTGACCGAGCTGCCCCCTATCGTCCTGAACTTGTCCACGACGTCCAGCAGGCGCTCCTTCTCGACGATCACGGTCACGGCGTACCAGCCCTCGCCGTCCCGGGTGTGTACCTTGGAAATGGTCGGCCCGCGAAGCCCCGAGATGTCCTCGTGCTCCAGCACGCGGCGGGCGATGTCCTCCGACTCCTCGCCCTGCATATTGGTCGTCACGCTGTAGAAGTCCTGCGCCAGCATGTGGGCCTCGATGCGCTCCAGCAGCGCCGTCGCCAGGCCAAGGGTCTCCGGATTCGAGGGCACCAGCGCGCCGTTGGCTATCAGGCACGCCTCCGATGACATGACCGAGCCCCCGTCGATAGTCTTGAGGCGGTTCTCCCTGAGTGTGGTGCCGGTGGTCGAGATGTCGACGATGATGTCCGCGTAGCCCATAGCGGGCGCGGCCTCGAGGGTGCCGCTGGACTCGACGAGGGAGAAGAAGGAGACCCCCCTTGACAGGAGGAAGGTCTCGACCAGCCTGGGGTACTTCGTGGCTATCCGCAGGTCCCTGCCACGCTCCCTGAACTCCATCGACAGCTCCGCGAGATCGGCCATGGAGGAGACGTCCAGCCAGCCGTCAGGGACGCCTATCACGAGATCGGACTGCCCGAAGCCGAGATTGTCCACGGCCACGATCGTGTCGCCCTTCTCCCGCCGCGTCTCGAGGAAGCGGTCGCGCCCGATCAGCCCCATGTCGGAGCTTCCATCCTCCACCTTGAGCCCGATGTCGGCGGCTCTCTGGAAGTGGACGACGACGCCCGGCAGGGCCGGCACCTCCGCCGTGTACCGCCGGAGGCTGGACCGCCGGATTCCCAGGCCGCACGCGCCCAGGAAGTCGAGGGACGGTTCGTGCAGTGCGCCGTCGCTGGGAACCGCGAGCCGGAGCATCCCCTTACCCCCCAACCGCCGCGGCGACGGACTCGAGGGTGTACGCAAACCCGAGCGCCGGGGTGTCATCGCCGCCCAGCGCCCGCACGAGGCCGTCATACCTGCCGCCGCCGCCGAGGGAGAGCACGCCATCCGGCCCGTCGATCTCGACGTCAAAGATGAAGCCCGTGTAGTAGGCGAGCCCTCGTGCCACGCCTAGATCGACGACTACGCGCCTGTCGACCGCGGCGTCGCCCGCCAGCCTGTCCGTGAGCTCGGCAACCTGGTCCAGCCTCTCCGACCGGACGCCATTCGCGCGGGCGCGCGCCAGGGCGTCCGAGGGCTCCCCCTCTATGCGCACCACCTCGCCGGCAACTCGCAGGGCCTCCTCGAGCCTGTCAGCCCGGTCCGCGGTCCTCACCTTGCGCAGAAGGCGCCCGACGACCTCGTCGGTCGTGCGCCGGCCCATGGAGCTGGCGGTCGAGCCGGACATCATGCCGTCGATGAGCTCCCGAGCGGCATCCGGGCCCAGCGAGACGAGGACGCTGGTCACGTCGGAGTCGAAGCCGTTTCGCACGAGCCCGAGGCTGCGAGCCTCCGCGCCAAGGCCGGCCGAGTCGGCGCTGCCCGACTTGAGGTCGTTGATCCTGCTGACGACGAAGAGCTTGGCCGACTCCGACAGGTCGAACGAGTCAAGCAGGTCGTGAATCACCCCCAGGTGGCCTACCCGCAGCGTGTGCCTCTCGACCCCCATCGCCGCAAGCCCGTTGGAGGCCAGGCTCGCGATCTCGAAGTCCGATTCCACGCCCGCGGAGCCTATGAGCTCCGCTCCCGCCTGTGTGAACTGCCGGAACGCGCCGTCGTGCCTGAACACCGGCCCGCGGTACTGCCACCGCACGGGCTCACCGGGTGAGTATCCCTGCTCCGCATAGTGCCGGATCACGGACGAGGTGAACTCGGGCCTGAGGCTGACGCGGTTGCCGCCGGGATCGACGAACGAGTAGAGCTGGGTGGTCAGCTCCCCCCCGGACTTGCGCACGAACAGCTCCGTCTGCTCCAGCAGCGGCGTGTCCAGCATGTCGTAGCCCCGCCCGGTCGCAAGGGACTCGAAGGCGGCCGAGGCTGCCTGGACCGCGCTGTACTCGACTCCGGCCATGTCCCTCATGCCGGGAAGCCGCTGGACCGTGTTCCCGCTCAAAGTTGCTCCTGATCGCGAAGTGGGCCGCCTGTAATTCTACACGAGAGGGGGGCGATTGACCCATGTTTATGAATCCGACCAAGTGCCAGCCTTCGTAATTGGGGTTATCCGCTGCAGGAAACGGGGAGATGTGCACTCACCGGGAAACCGTCCTCCAGTCATACAGGCGAGAGCTGCTTAAGGGGAGCACCGAGACGCTGATCCTGTCGCTCCTGTCCGATGAGTCGATGTACGGCTACATGCTCGTCAAGGAGATCGACCGGCGAAGCGACGGGTACTTCCAGCTCAAGGAGGGCACCCTCTACCCCGCCCTTCACAGGCTCGAGCGCGACGGGCTCGTAGAGGGTGAGTGGGAAGAGGCGAAGTCCGGCCAGAGCCGCCGCTACTACCACATTACCCCCCTGGGCAGGGAACGGCTCGTCTGCCTGCGCAGCGAGTGGGACCTGTTCACCGCGGCGGTCAACGGCATCGCCCACTCGGCCGGGTTGCGCGCGAATGGGGTTCTCATAAGCACGTAGCCCGGCGTCCAACCTCCTGAGTCCCGACCCCTCATTCCCCACTTCCTAGCGCCCCCTGAAACTATATCCGGGTGGCCGAATACCAGCGTTGGCCCGCACGCCCGCCACGCCGGGACCTCCTCGCTAACCTTGCCCATACCACCCGCCACGTCGGACTAATCTCGTTCGTAGGGGCGGGTTTGAGAGCCTGTTTCATTAGTCTGAGATGGGGTATTGTCAGGGAGAAGGTCAGGTTTGTCATGCTCTTGGGTGAACAGAGATGCCGCATCGACCGATGAGCCGTGAGCAGATATGGATGTTGCCGCCGAGTCCTGATGAATGGCTGCCGCCAGGCCATGCAGCTCGGTTCGTAGCCGAGTTCGTGGATGCGCTCAGCCCTGACGAGTGGTCTGAACTTGGAATCGACGTAGATGGGAACCAGCAGGGAGCGCCAGCCTACCATCCACGCGCGATGTTGAGCGTGTGGGTTTACGGCTTCATGATGGGAGTGCGTTCGAGCCGGAAGTTGGAGTTGGCCTGCCGGGAGCAGATTCCCTACATGTGGCTGACGGGCTGCCAGCAGCCGGATCACGTGACGCTGTGGCGGTTCTACAGTATGCATAGGGAGGGGATGCGCAAGCTGTTGGAGCGGACGGTGCGCACTGCGGTGAAGATGGACCTGGTCAAGTTGGCTGTACAGGCAGTGGATGGGACGAAGGTGGGTGCGGATGCGGCGGCAGACCGGACATACGATGCCGACGGGCTGGGCCGGTTGTTGGGCCGGTTGGAGCGGGAGATAGACGAGTTGGAGGCGCAGAACGAGGCAGGGGAAGAGTCGGCGTCAGCCCAGTTGCCAGACGCGTTGAGAGACCGCAAGGCCCTGAGGGACCAATTGCGTGAGGCGTTGACCGAGCTTTCGGACGAGGATGGCGGCAAGGGTCTCAACCTGACCGATAAGGATGCGCGGTTCATCAAGACGCGTCAAGGCATCATGCCGGCCTACAACGCACAGGCGGTGGTCTCGCCTGTGGAGGATGGCGACGGCCAGTCCGGTATGCTGATCACGGCGGTCGACGTGGTGGATGAGCCGAACGACGCGTCTCAGTTGTGTCCAATGATGGACAAGGCCGAGGAGACGACTGGACATAAGGCGGAGATGACGCTGGCCGACGCCGGATACCATTCTGGGAGCGCGCTTGAGGAGTGTGCCCGCCGCGAGCAGCTCGTGGCGATGCCCGAGTCACAGAACCGGGCCCTGTCGAGCCCCTACCACAAGGACCGCTTCATCTACGACGAGACGGGCGACACATATGACTGCCCGCAAGGCCATCGGCTTCGATTCGCCAGATTGAAGCGGACTCGAGGAGTGCCGATGCGTCTGTACCGCGCCTCCGGGACCGTCTGCCGGGCCTGCCCGGCCTTCGGGGTCTGTACGAAGGACGGGCGACACGGGCGAGCACTTGAGGTCGGGCCGCACGAGACACTGTTGCGTCGCCATCGGGATTGGATGTCCACTGACGAAGCCATTGAGGCCTACAGCCAGAGAAAGTACATAGTCGAGCCGGTCTTCGGGATCATCAAGGAGCAGCAGGGAGGGCGGCGATTCCTGCTGCGAGGGAAAGCGAACGTCGTTGCCGAGTGGACCCTGCTCGCCACCGCCTTCAACCTGCGCACCCTCTGGCGGATGTGGCGAGCCACGATAGATCGGATTGGTGGGTGGGGCCCCGCACTCCAGGCAAACCGTGGCTTGCGAGCCGCTGTCAACACCACAGCACCGGCATATCTCGTGGTCCAGGTGATTATCACCCGCGCATTCGAACTCCTGCTGCGCCCCAGGCCTTGCATCCCACAAGCGTGACAACATACCCACAGGTCTCAATAGCCAATCCCACCTACTGAAACAGGCTCTTGAAACCCGCCCTCCCTCCGCCGGCAATCCGCCCAGCAGGCCGCATCTATCATTTCTTGCAAATACTTGCATTTGACACTAACACGCTGTTTCCGTATGATTGCTCGTCCACAGAGCTTCAAGGTAACCCCATGAGCTGCGAGATCAAGACCGTACAAGCCCTCAAGGAGTCGGGCCACCGCCCCACTCCCCAGCGCCTCATGATCCTCTCGGAGGTCCGCCACGCCGGCGAGCACGTCACCGCCGCGCAGATACTCGACAGGGTCAAGACCTCCTACCCCTACATAGACGCGTCCACGGTCTACCGCACGCTGGCGGTGCTGAAGGACATGAGGCTCGTGTCCGAGACGGACATGGGCGTGGGCGAGTCGATGTACGAGTGGGTGGAGCGCGAGCGGCACCACCACCTCATATGCCGAAGCTGCGACAGGGTCATCCTGCTGGACGACGGCAACCTGGCGGAGCTGGGCGCAAAGCTGCTCGAGGACCACGGCTTCCAGGCCGACATAGACCATTTCGCAATATTCGGAGTGTGCAAGTGCTGCCGTTGATGCTGATACGCGCATGGCCTCCCGCGATGCGGGCTGTCATTTGCTTGTCCCTCACCGTCGCTGCCCTTGCGGCGACGGCCTGCGGAGGCCAGGGCGACGGTGACACGCAAACCGCAGACTCCGGTGCGCTCAGGGTTGTCACGACCGTGTCGCCCATCACCAGCCTGGCCGAGAACGTGGGCGGCACCAGGATCCGCCTGGAGGGCATCGTTCCCGAGGGCACGAACTCCCACACGTTCGAGCCGGCCCCGTCGGTGGCCCAGGTACTGTCGGAGGCAGACCTGATCGTGCTGAACGGCCTGTTCCTCGAGGAGCCGTCGCTGGAGATGGCGGAGGCCAACAAGAAGCCCGGCGCCGTCATCCTCGCCCTGGCCGACCGCGCCATCTCCCGCGACGAGTGGGTGTTCGATTTCTCATTCCCGGAGGACGGCGGGCATCCCAATCCGCACCTGTGGACCAGCCCCGTGCTGGCAATGAAGTACGCCGAGCTCATACGGGACGAGCTCGCAAAGCTGGACGCCGGCAATGCGGACTACTACAGCGAGAACTACGAGAAGCTGAAGGTTCGCCTCGAAGACCTCGACAGGCGAATCTCGGAGGCGGTGGGCACCATCCCGCCCGCGAACCGGAAGCTGCTTACATACCACGACTCGTTCCCCTACTTCGGGCCCCGTTACGGGCTGGAGATCGTGGGCGCCGTCCAGCCTTCGGATTTCACCGAGCCGTCAGCCCGCGACGTGGCAGGGCTCATCGACCAGGTGAGGGAGTCGGGCGTCCCCGCCATATTCGGCTCTGAGGTCTTCCCCAGCCCCGTGATGGAGCAGATTGCCAAGGAGGGCGGCGCGGTGTTCATCGACCAGCTCAGGGATGACGACCTGCCCGGGTCCCACGGCGACCCCCGCCACTCCTACATGGGCCTGATGCTCACCAACGTCGAGGTCATGGTCGAGTCCTTGGGCGGAAGCGCTGAGGCACTGTCAGGGTTCGACGCTGGGCCGGTATTCGAAGGTGAGAGCGGGGCGGTCTACCCAGAGTAATGCTTCACCCCACACCACACGAGTACGACCGGCAGGAACCCATCGTAGAGATGCGGGGGGTCACCTGTGGCTACGACGGCGCGCCCGTGCTGTCCGGCGTCGACCTCACCATCAACCGCGGCGACTTCGTGGGGCTGCTCGGCCCGAGCGGATCGGGAAAGACCACCCTGCTCCGGTCCCTGCTGGGCGCGCTGGACCTCTTCGAGGGCGAGATCCGCGTCGAGGGGGAGCCCATCAACGGCGCGAGGCCGCGCATCGGCTACGTGCCGCAGCTGGAGACCATCGACTGGAGCTTCCCTGTCACCGTCGAGCAGGTGGTGATGATGGGGCGCACGTCGAAGAGCTGGGCCTTCCCATGGTTCCGCAACGGCGACAGGGAGACGGCCGTCGGCATGATGGACCGCCTCGGCATCACCCACCTCGCCAAGCGCCACATCCGCGACCTGTCCGGCGGCCAGCAGCAGCGTGCGTTCCTTGCCAGGGCCCTCGTGAGCGGACCGCGCCTGCTCCTGCTGGACGAGCCGACCCGGGGCGTGGACATCAAGACGCGGGACGAGGTCATGCACCTCCTCCACGACCTGAACCACCAGGACGTGACCATCGTCATGACGACGCACGAGATCAACGCCGTCGCCGCGCACCTGCCTTGGGTCATATGCATGAACGGCGGGATCGTGGCAGAGGGGCCGCCAGGCGAGGTATTCACGCCCGAAACCCTGAAGCTCACCTACGACGCCGAGCTGCACGTGACCGAGTACGAGGGCATGACCATCGTCGCCGAGTCGCCCCACTTCTACGAGCAGCGGACGGGTCGCCGCCGCATACGCCCTCGTGGAGCCGAGTATTCGAGGAACGGACGGACGGACGCAGCACGCGCTCACGAGCACCAGGAGACCTCGTAGGATGCTGGCGCCGTTTCAGTACGAGTTCTTCCTCAGGGGGTTGATCGTCGCCTCGCTCGTCGGCGGGCTGTGCGGCATGATCGGCGTGTACGTAGTGCTCAGGCGCATGGCCTACGTCGGCCACGGCCTGTCCCACGCGATATTCGGCGGGGCCGTCGCCAGCTACGTCATGTCCATCAACTTCTTCATAGGCGCAAGCATCTGGGGCTTCGTGTCCGCGATGCTGATCAACCTGGCGGCTCGCAAGCGCAACATAGGGGCCGACGCGGCCATAGGCATCGTCACGACGTCGAGCTTTGCGCTGGGCGTGGCGCTCATCAGCAGGTTCAAGAGCTTCACCCGCAGCTTCGAGGCCGCCCTGTTCGGCAACGTGCTGGCTGTGAGCGAGAGTGACCTGTTCGCGGTGGTCGCCGTGAGCCTGGCTGCGTTGGCGGTGATCGTCGTCGGCTACAAGTACCTGCTCTTCACGACGTTCGAGCCGGAGGTCGCGGGGTTCTACGGCGTGCCGACGGCGTGGGTGGATGCCATGTTTGCCCTGACGCTCGCCGGCGTCATAGTGGTGTCGCTGCAGATCCTGGGCGTGACGATGATCGCGGCGGCCATCGTAATCCCGCCCGTCGCGGCCCGCCTCCTCACCGGCGACTTCAACCGCATGATGCTCCTCTCCACGGCGATCGGCGCCCTGTGCGGCCTGTGCGGCGTCTACGCGAGCTGGTACCTCGACATATCGTCGGGACCCTCGGTCGTGCTTATCTCGGCCGCCGCCTTCATGGCAGCGCTGACGTACAGCACCGTCCGCAACCGGCTGGCCTTCGCCCGCTGGCAGACCGGCCGCACCGCACAGCCCTACCCCGGCGGCGACACCCTGCACTAAAGCGGGCCGACCCCGATTCCACGACAGGCGCGTGTCTCAGAGTTGACGGGAAGCGGCCTGTCCCTTCCCGAGGGGGAAGGTTGAGGGGAGACGGCGTGTCCCTTCCCCCCGAGGGGGAAGGTTAGGATGGGGGCTCTCGCGCTGCGGAAAGCAAGGCTTGCCTGTGACCCGTCGACTGTGCCAATGGGAGGCGGGCTTGTCCCTTCCCCCCGAGGGGGAAGGTTAGGATGGGGGCTCTCGCGCTGCGGAAAGCAAGGCTTGCCTGTGACCCGTCGGCTGTGCCAGTGGGCACATCAGCTACGAAACCTGCCTAACCACAACGAAAAAACGGCCTCGATACTAGCCGTTCAGGCCATCGAGTGCCCCCCATCCATCACTACGGTCTGCCCGGTGACACTCCCGAAGGCCGGGCCGCACAGCAGGCAGAGCGCCTCCGCGATCTCGGCCCTCGTCACTAGCCGTCCCAGCGGCGTCCCCTCCACGACCTCGGCTGCCTTCGCCGGGTCCATGCCCTCGTTGTCGGCAATCAGCGCCGGCGCCAGGCAGTTCACCCTGACCTCCGGCGCAAGCTCGATGGCAAGCTGCCGCGTGAGGTGCACCACGCCCGCCTTCGCCAGGCCGTAGACGCTGTGCACATTCCCGAAAGCGCTCGTGGCGGCTATGTTGACCACGCATCCGCCGCCCACGTCTTTCATGCGCACGCCCGCCTCTCTCGTCACCACGTAGGTCGCGCGCACGTTCGTCTCCATGATGTGGTCGAAGTCGGCCACGTCCAGCTCCAGGTAGGGTTTGTCGACGTAGGGACCGGCATTGTTGACCAGCACGTCGACCCTGCCGAAGCGCTCCCACACCTCGGCCACCATCCGCGACGCCTGGACAGGGTCCCCCACGTCTGCCTGGACCGGCTCAGCCCTAGAGCCGAGAGCACGCAGCTCTTCGCACAGGTCCCCTGCCGCGTCCGTAGACCGGTTGTAGTTGACCGCAACGTCGGCCCCGCGCTCGGCCAGCGCCCGCGCGATGGATGCCCCAAGCGTCCGGGAACCCCCGGTCACCAGGCAGACCCTCCCCTTCAATGAGAATTCATGCGAGCCCATTCCTCACCTCCGAACAAATGTGTCGTCGTAGGGGCGGGTTTCAAACCCGCCCTCCCCTCGCCGTAGATTTCGAGGCCGCGCGAGGGCCCCTTCAGGCGACGAGACATCCCTCCGACCACTGGCGACCAATCCAACCTATACGCAAACAGGATATACTCCGTCCGCCAGTCTTGCAGTAAGCGCCTGGCCAAACCACTGGGGAGAAAAGACCTTGTACGACCTGCTTATCAAGGGAGGGACCGTAGTCGACCCGTCCCAGGGCCTGCACGCCGTCCGCGACGTTGCGCTGGAGAACGGGCTCGTGGCCGCCGTCGAGCCCTCAATAGACGGCGATGCCGCCGAGACCATCGACGCCACGGGCCTGATCGTCTCGCCAGGGCTGATGGACCTGCACGTGCACGCCTTCTGGGGAGGCTCGACCTACGGCATAGAGCCTGACGCGGGCAACATCAGCCGCGGCGTCACCACCGCCGTGGACGCCGGCTCCGCGGGCGCGTGGACCTTCCCCGCCTTCCGCAGCCACGTCATGGACCGCGCGGACACGCGGCTCTACGCCCTGCTCAACATCTCGGCCGCCGGCATGGTGTTCCACGACAATGCTGAGCTGCACCACATGAACATAGCCGACGTCGGCCAGGCGGTCGAGGCCGGTAACCTCAACAGCGACGTGGTCGTGGGAATCAAGGCGCGCCTGGGCCGGGTCCAGGCGGCGGCCAATGACGTCGATAGCCTGAAGCGCGCCATCGAAGCAGCCGAGGCCATCGGCGGCTTCGTGATGATCCACGTCGGCAACAGCGCAACTCCCCTGCCCGACCTGATGCGCATGCTCCGGCCCGGTGACGCCGTCACCCACTCCTTCCACGGGTTCGCCGACGGCGTTCTGGATGATGCGGGCGCCGTGATCGAGGGGATGAAGGAGGCCCAGGCCCGGGGCGTCGTCATCGACGTGGGCCACGGCGCGGGCGGCTTCTCCTTCCCCGCTGCCGAGAAAGCGCTGTCCGAAGGCGTCATGCCCGGAACGATCAGCAGCGACCTGCACATAGACAACATCGAGGGCCCGGTGTACGACCTGGTGACGACCATGTCCAAGTTCATGCACCTGGGCATGTCCCTCGACGACGTCATCAGCCGCTGCACCGACGCCACGGCGCGGGTAATCAGAAAGGACGGCAAGCTGGGCACACTGAAACCCGGCGCCCACGGCGACGTCACGCTCCTGCGGCTCGAGGAGGGGCGCTTCACACTCAGGGACCGCCTCAGCACGGCCACGTCGCTGGGCGGGACACGCTGGGAGGCGCCATCGTCGGTCGAGGCCTCGAAGCGCCTCACCCACGAACGCACCATCAAGGCCGGCAGGGTATACCGTCCCTGGCTGGGCGCAACCCAGTCTCTCCAACCTGCATCTCGCCAGCGATGGACTTCCAGGTAGCCATACGCAACGGCCTCGTCCTCGACAGCACCGGCGCCGAACCCGCCGAGCCCGACGTTGGCATCGTCGGCGTACCTATACTGCTTTGATAGCACACATGTTCATTCAAGCATGGCCCGAACTTGCTGGGCACTGCAGGTCATCCTGAAGCAGCTCAACCGTATGGCAGGTCAGCTACCGTCCGCGTATACTCTTGCGACAATTGGTGCTGCTAATGCGAGGGACTCGATGAATGACCGCGGTAGACTCCTCAATCTCATTGGAGGCCGGTGGGGGCCGCCCGAAACGGACCGGTGGCTGGCACTGGAGAACCCCGCCACGACGGACACGACTCACGAGGTCGCCGTGTCCGGGCCGGACGACGTCCACCAGGCCGTACAGGCGGCCCGCGCCGCGTTCACGGAATGGCGCGAGGTGCCACCGGTCGAGCGGGCCCGGTACCTGTTCCGCCTCAAGGCGCTGATGGAAGAGCACGCCGAAGAGCTAGCCGCCACAATCACCGAAGAGCATGGCAAGACCATTGACGACGCACGAGGTGAGGTGCTGCGTGCCATCGAGAACGTCGAGGTGGCCGCAGGGATCCCGTCGCTGATGATGGGCTACGGGCTTGAGGACATCGCCCGGGGCATCGACGCCGAGGCGGTCCGCCAGCCCCTTGGCGTCTTCGCTGTCATCGGCCCGTTCAACTTCCCCCTGATGGTCCCGACGTGGTTCATTCCCTATGCGGTCGCCACGGGGAACACGGTGATCATCAAGCCATCCGAGCAGGTGCCGCGGTCCCAGACCCGGTTCGTGGAGCTGGCCCTCGAAGCGGGCATACCGGACGGTGTGGTGAACCTCGTACATGGCGCAAGGGAGGCGGTCGATGCCCTTATCGAGCATCCCGACGTACGGGGGGTGTCCTTCGTCGGGTCTACTCCTGTGGCCAGGCACGTCTACGCCAAAGCGTCCTCCGAGGGCAAGCGCGTCCAGTGCGGCGGCGGGGCGAAGAACTTTCTCGTGGTCATGCCGGATGCCGACATGGACACGACGATCGATGGCTTGATGAGCTCGATCTTCGGGTCCGCCGGCCAGCGGTGCCTGGCTGGCTCGGTGGTCGTGCCCATAGGCGAAGCGCACGGGCCTGTCAGGGAGCGGTTGGTAGAGGGCGCCCGCGCCCTGAGAATCGGGAACGGTCGGGACGAATCGTCCGAGATGGGGCCAGTGATCTCACAACAGGCGATGGACCGGGTGCTGAGCTACGTGCGGACGGGTGAAGAGGAGGGCGCGAAGCTCCTTGTGGACCGCCGCCACGCCCGGCAGGAAGAGGAGCTGGCCGGGTACTTCGTCGGTCCATGTGTGTTCGACGAGGTCCAACCCACCATGTCCATCGCGCGAGAGGAGATATTCGGGCCGGTCGCCTCCATAATGCCCGTGGATACCCTTGACCAGGCCATCGGACGTATCAACGACCTGCCCTTCGGAAACGCGGCCAGCCTGTTCACCACCAGCGGAGGCGCAGCAAGGCAATTCCGGTATCAGGTCAACGCTGGCAACATCGGCATCAACATCGGAGTGGCGGCGCCGATGGCCTTCTTTCCGTTCGCAGGGATGAAGCAGTCCTTCTTTGGCACGCTCCACCCCCAGAGCCGGGAGGTGGTCGACTTCTACACAGACCGCAAGGTCGTCATTAGCCGCTGGTGACGCACCCTGATGGGTAAAGCTTGCGCGCCGAGGGTGTCAGAATAGCGTCGGATTTCGACATAGCCATACGCAACGGCCTAGTCCTCGACGGCACCGGCACAGGCCCCGTCAAGGCCGACTTGGGCATCGTAGGCGACACCATAGCCGCCGTCGGTGACCTGGAGCACCACTCTGCCGGCCGCACAATCGACGCCACCGGCAGGCACGTCGCGCCCGGGTTCATCGACATGCACACACACGCCGAGCGCGGCCTCCCCTACCCTGAGCTTGCGCCGAGCGTCCACCACCTGAAGCAGGGCGTGACCACGGTGCTCGGCGGGGCGGACGGCTACGGCGCGTGGCCGATACACAGCTCGATGAACGACCTGTCGTCGAAGCTCGTCTCCCAGGGCATCGGCACGAACGCGGCCCTGATGGTCGGCTTGGGACAGGTGCGCCGGCAGGTGATGGGGATGGCCGACCGCGAGCCCACTCCCGGCGAGATGGATGCCATGAAAGGCCGTATCCGCGAAGCCATGGGCAGCGGAGCTATCGGCATCTCCTCAGGGCTGATCTTCGCGCCCGGCATGTACTTCGACACCGCCGGCATAGTCGAGCTGGTGCGTGAGGCCGCCCGCTTCGGCGGCATCTACCACACGCACGTCCGCGACGAGGCCGACCGGCTGATAGAGGCCGTGGAGGAGGCCATCTCCATAGGCGAGCGCTCGGGCGCGACGACGGTCGTGACCCACTTCAAGGCCGTCTATCGCAGGAACTGGGGCAGGCTCAGGCAGGCAACCGACCTGATCGAGAGCGCCAGGAACCGCGGCGTGCGCGTGTACGCCGACCAATACCCCTTCGTCGAGGGCGGTCCCGTTCCGCTCATCCCGCCCGAGACGTGGAGCGGCTCGCCCGGCGCGGTGGAAGACACGGAGCGGGACATACGCGACGCGCTCGGGTCACTTCCCATCGAATCGCTGCTGACCCTACGCGCCAGCCTGGCGGGGGCGCTCCCCGACCCGGAGGAGACCGCATTCTGGCGAGACAGGCCGGACCTCCTGCTCGACTCCGTGTCCAGCTCGTTGGCCCGCGCAACGCCGCTGGAGGGCAGCGCCCTGATGGGTGCAGCGTCCTGGAACGGCGTGCCCCAGGGCCCGGGCAACCCCTCGGCCCGCGCCCGCTTCATGGCGCGAATGCAAGACACGAACGAACGACGCCGCATAGCGACGGAGGTAGAGGCGCACCTTGATGGCCAGGGAGGGCCCGACAACCTGCTCGTTTTCGGCACGTCCCTGCCCCACCTCGAGCTTGTGCCGCTGGCGGATGCGGCAGACGAGATGGGCCTGGGCGAGGTGGACGCCGCCATCACTCTCGGACTCGAGGGCGCGCGGGCCATAGCCATCCTGCACTCCGAAGACGACCTGGAGTACGCAATGGCAAAGGACTTCGTCGCGACCGGCAGCGACGGCGACTTCCCCTACTTCGGCGCCGTCGGCGGCCAGCTTGGCGCGCCCCAGGCAATCAGGGCCTACTCGACGTATGCGACCAAGCTCCGCAAGTACGCGATGGAGCGCGGCACGATCTCCCTCCCCTATGCCATACGGTCCTGCACCGGACTGCCCGCCGAGATCCTGGGATGGTCCGACAGGGGGATCATCCGCGAGGGCGCGAAGGCCGACATCGTAGTCCTCGACCTGGATGCCATACGCGGCCACTCCAACCTCCGCACTCCGCACCGCTACAGCGAAGGCGTCGACCTGGTGCTAGTGAACGGCCAGACCGCGCTGAAGCACGGCAAGCCTACCGGCGCCCTGGCAGGACGCATCCTCGGGCCTAGGTCGGACCAGTTTCACTAGGCAGTGTTGACATATCGCGTCATTCCGAGCGCAGCGAGGAATCTAAGGCGGCTGTTCACAGGGCCGGGGTTGTACTGCCGGCAGCGTCTTTAAGCTGAGCCTGTCCTGACCCTGCCGAAGGGCTCCGTCCGGCATGACATGATGGGCAGCCGCCGAGCCATAGGACCGTCAAGAATACCAACACCACCTCGGCTCTCATCTTCCGGTCCCTAACGTGAAGCACCGGCGGACCCGATATCGAGCCCGCCGATGCTGGCGCCTCACGCGCAATGTTGGTGGCCGGTCAGGCAGGCGGGAGGTTGCCTGCGCTGACTGGTCGTCACCCCAACCCTAGCGGCTGTAGCCCGACTTCGTGACCACGTGCTGCGGCATGTCAGCCGTCATGTGCTCCATCAGGAATGCGAAGTCCTGGTAGGAATCCAGGTGCCCTAGCTGGTCCCGCAGCGGCTGCAGCCGGTCGTACAGGATCCACAGGTCGCTCCTGACCGTCCCCGTTCCCTCTCCGTCCACGTAGGGAAGGCTGCTGTAGCGGTCCGACGCCAGCGCGACCACTGCGCCGAAGTCCAGCAGCGGGTCGCCTATGCTCCACAGGTCGCCGTCCAGCCGGGACACCATCGAGGCAGACTGCCTGTTGGTCAGCCCGCTCATCGGAGTTACCCACCTGAGCTGGACGCCCCCAAGCTCGACCTGCTTGGACGGCCTGCTCAGTGCGTCCTCGCGTACCCTGACTTCATAGAAGACCGTCGTCGCGGCGCCGACCGGAATCTCCGCAAACTCCTTGCGGTCCTCGACAAACGACTCGTCGGACGTCACGCGGTTCTCATAGCCGATCATGCGCCAGGACTCGACGACCTGGTCGTTCCACGTGACCTGTGCGCGTGTCTGGTCGGCAAATGGAATCGACAGCGCAAGCCAGCTCTCGCGGCTGAACGTCGCCCGTGCCTGCTCAGTGTCACTCAGGTACCGGTACCAGCCGTTCCCGTGCTGGGCAAGCTGCTCCAGCAGGTAGTCGTTGTAGTTGTTGATTCCCACGCCGATGGTGATCAGCCTGAGCGGGTTGCCGCTGTCAGCGTCGTACGCCGACTCCAGGATCGCGAACGGGTCCGTCGCGTCCACGTTCGCCACGCCGTCCGACATCAGGATGATGTAGTTGTACGCCTCAGGGCGCTCCCGGCGCACACGGTCAGCCAGCCTCACCCCGAGATTGAGACCGGCCTGCACGTTCGTGCTCCCGTGTGGGGCGAGACGGCTTATAGACCTGCGCACGGCGCGGTCGTCGGGCCCGGCGTGCTCGACCGTCAGCTCATCGATCACGTCCGTCGTGAAGTGGACGACGCCGATCCGGTCGCGGCTCCCCAGGCTGCGCCTGATGCTATCGGCGGCCTCTCGGGCTATCGCGACACGGTTGCCGTCCGCCATCGACCCCGAAGCATCGAGCACCAGCGTCACGTTGAGCGGCGTGTCATCCTCCAGCTCCGGCGCCTGGAAGCCAAGCCGGACCAGGTGCATGCCGCCGTCCAGCGGGTGGGCGGACACGTCCGTGGTAATGGCGAAGCTGTCCTGGTGAGGCGGAGGCGGGTAGTTGTAGTCGAAGGCGTTGATCCACTCCTCCGCCCGCACTGAGTCCGGTTCGACCGCATGACCCGCCCGCGCCCAGTTCAGCGCGAGCTGGAACGACGTGCGGTCGGCATCGAGACTGAACGTCGACACACTGTCCTCGATAGTCGACGCGAACCTGGACTGCTGGTAGTCCCGGAACGTCGTCGCCGGCGGCGGGCTCACTGGCGCCGGGCGGCTGACAGGAGGCACAGCGCCCGCCTGCTTCACCACGGGGCCGCCCTGACCCAAAGGCGGCGCCTGCTGCGCCGCCGATGCGCCACCAGATGAGGACTGCTGCGACGACTCGGCACTCAACGACGGCAATCGCGCGAGCGCCAGTTGGCGCGCCGGCGTGGGCGCCGCGCTAGGTGCCGCCGCAGCCTCCGAACCCTTGGCCGTCGACTGCGAACCGGACTGCTGCTGAGACGCCACGGGCGCCGCGGCCACCGCTTCGGACACCGCCTTCCCCACAGACGATTCGACGATCCTCTGCACGTCGGCGGCGGTTAGCTGGCCGCCGGCCGACGCGTCGACAACCCGCTGCACGTCGGCGGCAGTAAGTTGCTGTCCCGAGGATTCCTGTACGATCTTCTGTACGTCGGCGGCGGTCAAGTTACCGTCCTTGGACTCCTCGACGATCTTGGCGACATCGTCGGCGGTCAGCTGGCCCTCCGGGGCGACGGCCCTTTCGACTGCCGCGGCGATCTCTGCGGCCGCCGGCGAAGTGCCCTCCTCGGACGACCCGCACGCGGCGACTGTGAGAACGAGCATCGCGGCAAGCGAAGCGAGCAGGACCCTGCCGGTGTTCCCGAAGCCGGTGCCATCCATGATTCGTGACCCAATTCCTCCAATGAAGTGCATTCCGAACCTCCTAGGATAATCTATAGCCGGCTTTCGTTGCATTTTGCCCGTCCATGGGCGGATTTGTTCGAGCGCCCAAACGGTGAAACGCTGGAACCGCCAGGAGGGTTAGCTGGGCTTGACAGGAATCGCAGCCCGCTCCCATCTGCGCGTTTCGAAGCCGCCGCGTTCTCCTGCGTCATACATCCAGCATCGCCTGGAATCATGTACACTCCGAACGACACAGTTGTTACATTCGCCGCTGTCTGTGTATCGGAGATGTAACACTTGGGGACTTTCGCAGAGCTGCTGACCGCATACATGGCCCGGACCGGCATCGGCGACGCCGAGCTGGCCCGCCGCATCGGCATTAGCCGCCTCACCCTCGTCCGCTGGAAGCTCGGAGTCACCACACGGCCCCGGCATAGCGACGACGTGGCCCGCTGCGCGGACCTTCTGCGCCTGACCACGGAGGAGAAGGCTGAATTCCTCCTGGCGGCCGGTTTCCCTCCCAGTGAAGAGCCCCCAACCGATGCGCCGGCAGAACCCGTACCGCCGGATCCGCTGGATGCAAGTCCTCCTGAGACGCCCGAAATGCCCTCGAGCCGGAAGCGGTGGCTCCACAGGAGAGACCTCTGGCCCATGGCCGCGGCGGCCGCCCTGCTGGTTTTGATCCTGGGAGGCTTGATGGCGTTTAGGGTGCTGAGAAGCGCCCCTTACCCATCCGCCGAGGGGGGCGAGTCCCTGATCGTAATGGCGCCCTTCGTCAATTACACGGGCGGACAGCACGGCTTCAACGTCCACGGGCGCCTCAAGGAGCAGATAGAGCGGGAGATAGCGGCCGCGGGCCTGCCGGACGTGAGGACGGCCGAGTGGCCGGACGAGATCGCCGCCGAGGAGGCGGCCGTCGCGGCAGGACTCCAGTCGGGCGCAAAGATCGTCATCTGGGGCGAGTACGACAGCGGGCGGGTGGTCGCCTCGTTCACGATGCCGCAGACCCGCTCCGAGCCCCACGACCAGCAGGTCGTAGACCTGGCTACGTCGCCCTCGGAGCTGCCCGCCACCATCAACGTCGGGCTAGCCGAGGAGGTGCGATACGCGGCGCTGTTGACGCTTGGCCAGCTCTACCTGGACCAGGAGTCCTTCCACGCGGCCAGGCTCGTGCTGCTGCGCGCGATGAACGAGCCTCCAACGGACCCCGACACGCTGGCGAGCCTACGCTTTCGGCTGGGGCGGGCATACCAGGGCGGGGAGTCGACGGACCTGGACGAGGCGATAGGGCTCTTCACCCAGGTGCTGTCCGTGCGACCAAGGTCGGTCGACACGTACAACAGCCGGGCCCTCGCATATCTCGACCGGGGGGCCGGCGGCGACGTGGAGCTGGCGCTGGCAGACCTGACTACTGCAGCCGAGATCGACCCCGAAGACGCCGCGACGTACCTGAACCGGGCGGTGGCCTACATGGAGAGCGGCAGCGGCGAAGACCTCGATCACGCTATCGCCAACCTCACCAAGTCCATGACCCTTCGGGTCGACTACGCCCCCGCCTACGTCAACAGGGCCGGCGCGTACGTGCAGAGAAACGGCCCCGGAGACCTGGATCGCGCCTTCGGCGACCTGGAACGCGCGCTAAGGATCGAGCCCGATCTTGCCCAGGCGTACCTGACGAGGGGCAACGCATACCTGGTGCGCGGTGGCGCGGGCAACCTCGACCTGGCAAGGCAGGACTTCGAAAGGGCCATCGAGCTGGCGCCCGATTCGCCCAGCGCCTACTACAACCGTGGGCTGATCCATTCGGCTCTTGGAGATCTCGACGCTTCTGTCGCCGACTTGCAGCGCGCACGCAAGCTTCGCCCGGAGGACCCGTCCTACAACAGGACCCTGTGCTGGCAGATGGGGGTCAGCGGAAAGCCGGCGAAGGCCCTGCCCTACTGCGACGCAGCGGTCGCGGCCAACGTCGGGGAGGCCAGGGACGCCCGCGGGCTCGTTTACGCAACCATGGGACGGCACGCCGACGCGATAGCCGAGTTCGAAGCATTCCTGGACTGGGTGAACGCCTCCTTCAAGGAGAGCTGCCGGCAAAACTACCACGCCAGCCGGTCGTCCTGGCTGAGGACCCTGCGCGATGGAGGGAATCCCTTCGACCCGGCCACCCTCAGCCGCCTGGGCATAAGGCCGGTGGGACCCGGTGCTGAACCCTGTTGAAGCTAGGCGAGCCTGCCCCGCACTAGCCGCCGACTGGACGCGGGTTCTCTTCCGCGAGTCCGATAGCCCCTGAACTGCGTCCAGTCAGCACGCGCCATCTCCCATGCACCCCTTGCTCGTCCCCTCCTGTGGGCCGTCAGGCTGCCAACCCCAGCACGCCCCATACGTTGCAAAAGGTAAGGGTAGAAGGCCTTGAAGCGGGCTAAACGGGTTGGGGACACTGGATGCGTGCGTACGGAGGGAAGGGAAGCAGGGCCATGAAGATGAGTGTGGAAGAGCGCGTGCAGTCCGGTGACCCACGGGGCCTGACTGCCAGGCAATGGGCTATCGTCGCCGCGACCGCTATCGGCGCGATCGTCTGGGTGTTCATAGTCTCGCCTCAGAGTAACTACTGGGCCGCCACCGGGGTATTCTTCATTTCGGCGGAGGGCGAGCCGCCGCTGATCCTCAACCCCGACACCGACGGCTACACCACGGCCAGGGCCGAGCTCGAAGACTTCCAGGCCGACGCGCCGGGAACATACAGCGTCAGCCTCAACACCTACCTGAGAATCAAGTCCGCGCTTGGGTTGGAGAACAGTCCTGAAGAGGAGGCCAGGCTCGCACGCTGGAACGAGCGCACCGAGCACTGGTCAAACCTCAGGGCCTTCCTGTCCAGCACGAAGGCCAGCACGGCCGACGGCGTCATCGACGGGGATGAGACTGAGCACATCTGCTCCCTGCTGCCCCAATGGGAGGGACAGCTCGCGGCGGCGCAGGCCTACGTTGCGGAGTACAGGGCAGTCGAGCCGGCCACCGTACAGAGCAACACAGTCCTCCAGGACCTCGAGAGCGAGGCAAATCGCGGCCTGGCCCTGCTATCCCAGATCAAGTGCCCGGGGCCAATCGCCAGCCTGAAGTAGGCGACCGCACAGGGGTTGGTGTGCCCCCGGGCTACTCGGCCGGCACCTCCATGTCCGACAGCCACTCGTCGGTGACATCCTTGCCCAGCAGGAAGTGCTTGCGGTCCGGGTACCAGACGATGCGCTTGCCGTCCAGCTCCGTCAGGCTGTCGTACGTCCCCATCTCTGTCCGGTTCTGCACGCCCGCAGACACGCCGTCGCTGTCGGCGAACAGCTTGGGCTGGCTGAACCATATGGGCTGGCGGGCGTTTGGCCTGTACTCGCCCAGCAGGAAGAACATCGACCTGCGATTGAACAAGTACGGACGGCCCCACATCGGCTGAGGGCCCGAGCTGGCGGAGCCGTCGTTGTTGTGGGTCTGCTGTAGGTAGCGGCCGTCCCCCAGGGCGAACAGCGGCGGCGGGCTGCCGGGGTTCAGAACGCGCTCGCCGCCGTCCCTGTACCGCATCGGCTCCACCGTCCTCCACGTCGCCCCGTCGTCCTCAGACACCGTGTAGTAGACCGAGCCGACGCTCGTCCTCAGGACCATGAAGAGCCGTCCGTCCGGCAGCAGCACCGGGCACGGCTCCATCCCCCACTTGGGCAAGCCGGCCACCGGCTCGTCAGGCAGCCAGGTGATGTCGATGTCCTTGGGCTCCGGCCCCTCGTCGATGTTGTTGAAGCGCATGAACTCCAGGAAGGCCCTGTCCTTGGGGTAGTCGTCCCGGTTGGGATTCCACCGGCCGAACGCCCAGAGCCACCTGCCCTTCGAGTCGCGAATGGCGTTGACCCAGCCGATCCAGTTGGGCGGTAGCTCGGGATCAGGGTCGTCCCAGGGCCGGCGGTTCATTGGGATCACCTCGGGGTCCGACCAGGTCAGCCCCTCGTCGTCCGAATAACGACAGCGAATCAACCCGTGGGAGTTACTTCCCATGTCGCTGTGCTCCTGGCGCTTTATGTAGAAGATGTAGACGCGCCCGGAGTCGCTGACAATTGGGAAGCCGTAGAAGGCGCACTTGTACCTGGCCTCGTTGGGCCCGTCGATCTCATAGGGCGCGCTCCACGTCTCGCCCCCGTCCTCGCTGCGGGCAACTACCACGCACGAGTTGTCCGCCGCCTCATAGGTGCCCTGGCACCACGTCCCAATCAGGTTGCCCTTCGTCGTGGCAACTACGAGGAAGTGCACGTTGTCTGTGTCGTGCCCGATGAACTCCTGCGGAAGGTACACCACGTAGTCCGGGCTGCTGCGCTTCCATTCGTCCGTATAGCAGGACGGCTCGCCCGGGTCCCGCTCGACCGGCGCGCTCATCGTCCCGTACTTCAGATTGTATCTTCCCATGGTCTGCCTCCCTAAGGGAAAGGGCTTTGGGCGAGAGAATGCCTATTATTGCTGACTTGGTGGACGTATGGGAAGGCGCTGGTACCGGCAGGAGGGGTAGGTGGCGTCCCAGGCAGGATTCGTAGGCCATAGGACTCCGCCATAGCTGAGCCCCAAGTGCCACATCAGTACCACTACGGCACACCGGAACAGACACCTAGTCTCTCAGATCTTGCCGCTTCATGTGGGCCACCGGTGTACACCGCCGGGTACGCCGGCATCAGCCCGACGGTTGTCCGCACAATCATGGTGATGGCCATTCTCCTCCGGATTAAAACATAGGTTCACTTTCGCGCCTCCCGGCTCGTCTTGCCCTTCGGCATCCGGTAGCCGACGCGGGGCTCGGCGAAGATGTACCTCGGGTTGTCGGCATCCTCGCCCAGCTTGCGGCGAAGCCTCATCAGGTGCGTGCGCAGCACCCGCAGGTTCCCCGGCCTTGCCGGACTCCACACCCGCCTCATTAGCCGGTCATGGGACACCACACGCCCAGCATCCACGGCGAGCCCCGTCAGCAGGTCGAACTCGGTGAACGTCAAGGGCACCGGGCGCCCCGAAACCGTCACACTGCGCTGGGCGTAGTCGATGCTCAGGTCGCCCAGCTCGAAGGTCCCTGACGGCTCGGGGCGCTCCGGTTCCCCGAACCGGCGCAGGGCAGCCTTCACCCTGGCCACCAGCTCCGTGGGCGAGAATGGCTTGACGATGTAGTCGGTGGCTCCCTGCTCCAGGACCCTGGCGACGACCTCGTCCTTGCCGTAGGCAGACAGGAATATCACCGGGATGCGGGAAACGGACAGGATGTCCCCCATCAGCTCCTCGCCGTCGTGCTCCGGCAGCATCAGGTCCAGCAGGGCCAGGCGGGGGCTGTGTTCCTCCATCAGCGCCAGCGCCTCCTCCGGCTCCGACGTAACTACCGGGTGGAAGCCCGCCGTCGAGAGGGCGTCTCGAACCGACCTCAGCAATGTGGGGTCGTCGTCTACCACCAGGACCGCTCCCTGGGACTGCCGGCTGTCCTGAGAACGTGTGGTACGACGGGCAGGTTCGGCTTCCTGGACCACCGGCATGGTGAATACGAACCGCGCCCCCAGGCCCGGCCCGTCACTCTCGGCCCAGATGCGTCCCCCGTGGGCCTCCACTATCCCCTTGCAGATCGCCAGCCCCAGGCCGGTGTCGCCCCCCATGTCCCGGTCCTCCAGGCGGGAGAACTTGCGGAACAGGAGCGGCAGGTCCTCGGCGGGTATCCCCCGCCCCTGGTCCGAAACCGAGGCCTCCACGTACGCCCCCTCCCGCGCCGCGCTCACTCCGATGACGGACTCCTCGGGTGAGTGTCTCGCCGCGTTGGACAGCAGGTTGCCAATGACTTGGACGATGCGTCTGCGATCCGCCATCACCATGGGCAGGTCGTGCGCGACATCTATGACCAGGTCGTTCCTGCCCCCGGCGCCGATGAACGCGTTCCTGGCCCGGTCTACCAATGCCGCCACATTCACCGGTTCCGGGTCCACCGGCAATGTGCCCGTCTCGATGCGGGCCACGTCCAGAAGGTCGCCTATGAGGACCCGCATGTGATCGGCCCGGTCGACGATTATCCGGTGGAACTGGCGCATCTCGGCCGGGTCCAGGTCCGCCGCGGCGTCCAATAGGGCGGTGGCCGCGCCCCTGATGGAGGTCAGGGGCATCCGAAGCTCGTGGCTCACCATGGCCAGGAACTCGGCTCTAAGCCGCTCCACTTCCTCGACTGCCGCCATGTCCTGCATGGTGACCACCACCGACTCCAACTCCCCGTCGTCGGAGCGGATGGGGGTGGCGTTGAGCAGCACGGTCACGCTCCGGCCGTCGGGGACCCATAGGGCGATCTCCTCGGCCCGCACCTTCTCGCCGGATCCGAGGACTCGTGCCAGGGGGAACTCCTGCAACGAGACCTCGCGCCCGTCGGCGCGACGCACGGTCACCAGCTGCAGGAGGTCCTCTGGTCGTTGGTCCGGGTTCCGTAGCTCGT
This sequence comes from Dehalococcoidia bacterium, assembly GCA_965116315.1. GTDB lineage: Bacteria > Chloroflexota > Dehalococcoidia > Lucifugimonadales > CAJWER01. The sequence continues at coordinate 578,372 of OZ220672.1, read as the reverse complement.
CGACGATCCTTCTGCCCTCCCGGTTGAATGAGACCGCAGCGCCCTTCCCCATATCGAATACGACGACGCCCACCGGCGAGGTGTCGATCAGCGTCTCCAGGTCGGCCCTGGCCCGCTGCTCGTTCCGGTGCCGCCGGGCGTTGGCAATCACCTGTGCCGCCTGGGAGGCGAACAGTACCAGCGTCTCCTCGTCCTCCTGGGTGAACTCCCGGCCAGGCTCGTCATTCCCCACGGAGAGGTGGCCCGAGCGCACCCCCTGGTGGAGTATCGGAGCCGCCATGAAGGCGGTGAGGGTTACGGGCGAGCGAAACTGTTCGAGGCCGATGGACCCGGTGAACTCCTCCAGGTGGCCCACCCGGAGCGGACCCGGCAGTGCGTTCAGGTACTCGAAGAACGCCTCCCCTTCGGGGGCCTGCCACAGCCGCGCCACGTCGTCCGGGTCCAGGCCCTGTACCAGGTGGTCCTCCACGGCGCCCGACGCGTCGAGGGTGATGATCGCGGCGTAGGGCGACCGCGTCAGTGACCGTGCGCCCTCCATCACGGCCCGCAGCGCCGCCTCGACGTCCAGGCTCTCGTTGATGCGCAGGCTGGCCGCGCTGAGACGGGAGAGGCGGTCTGAACCGGGTTCCATTCGCTCTACCGGCTGATCGGAATTCTCCAACTTCTTACCTCCTCGGACTGGCGATTCGGGCGGGGACAGGCTCTGTCGGGGCAATTCTAACGAATCTGGCCCAAAGTCACACTACGTTATCAAATCTGGCGAAAACTTTACCCACACTTTATCTGCGAGTCCCCATACTGGCTTGCGGACGCAGAATCCCAGTCTCGACAACAAGAGGCGCAGACTCGAGCACCATGAAGGTCTTGGGGGGCACACTCCCAATCGCTCTCCTCGCTCTCGAAGGAGATACCGTCACTCTGGAGGTGGGACTGGACCACATTCCTCCTGGGAGATGAGGTAGGACGTGTTCCCGGTCCCTACGTCGCTAGTCGCGTCACGAGAGTAGCGGCGGTCACAGTCAGCGCGGTGACCCACGCAAACGCCACGTAGGGATTCTTGCCGCGCTGCCGCGCTTCGTGCGCCGCGAACGCTCCGAGTATTGACCCTCCGGCAACATAGAACAGCAGCAGGCCGAACTCCACCATGGTGGTATGCGCTATCCCCTCCGAATCTGGGATGGGTGAGGAGGTAGAAAGGGGCTGCCAGGCCCCTGCATTGCCCGTGCCTCCAACCGGCAATGAGTCTCCCCTGGGTCACCAGTATAGGGACTCACGAGTAACTTAGGGGTAAAGTCATGGTCCAGTGCCATAACTTCGCGGTGACTTCCGGCCGGATTCCAGGCAGCCGGGTGCGGCTGACTATAGCCGTCTACTCGATGGACATCCGGGAGCCACGCGGAAGATTGGCGAAGATGCAGGCGGGGTTGGCGGCGTCCTCTCCCAGATTGCGGCACGGTCTCGTGAGGTGGGAGCGCAGAACACGCGTGGTCCCCCGGCTTTCCGGACTCCACACCCGCCTCTGTAGCCGGTCATAGGGCGCCATCCTCCCGGCCTCCACTGAGAGCTACGCCAGCAGGTGGTACTGGGTGGCCGTCAGCAGCGCCAGTCGCCCCAGATCGTCACTCCCTGAAGCGGGCGGAAACAGGCTCAATCGGTTCAATTCAAGCGAATCTGGCGAAAAGTCACCGCTAAGTTATGAGAATTGGAGTTCACTTTACCCCCATGTTATGCGTGAACCCCTATACTAGTTTGCTGGTTACGGGAGGATATCGACCGGCAGGACATCATGGCTAGCAGGCTTGGTGGGACGTCCGGTGCAAGGCCTCAACTGGCCCCCCCAGGCCTGTGAGTCCCCGAGGGGTCGGCAGGTCGACCTGGCGCTGTCGGCTCGTAGGTGGCCTGGCCATTCGACGCATGGAAGCCGCTCTGACGCACTCTGTAGGCACTGTATGCCAGGACTGAAATGATGAGCTTCTTGAGAGACGCGGTACTGTGGCTAAAGAAAGTGGTCACTCTCATTCGAGCCGCGCAGACCATGGACTCCAATGGCGACCGCTGGTCGAGCAGTTGAATAGGTAAGTCGCCACTCCCAAGTACGAGGGACGAGTCCAGGGACGCACGGGTTCACCTCCACTTCCTCCGGTGGAACAGGCTGGTCCCACAGATCGACGAGCCGACGGCGAAATGGCGCATACAGAGGCAGAGCATGAAGTATGCCATGAGCGGGCTGGTGCTGTTGGGGTCTGGGTTGATGCTCGGGGCGGTCTACTCTGCCTGGCAGGGGCAGGTGGATCAGGCTGTCAGGTTTGCCTTGGGCGGGGTCATGGCCGTAACGCTCGCTGCTGCGTTGGGTCGATTCTTCGGGGAAGAGGAGGGATAGACGTGGACCTAGCTCTTCACACAGTCAGTGTCCTCGAAGATTCCGCCAGCCGGGAGATGCCATTCTCCTGGAGTGAATCGCAGGGTTGAGCGAAGCTATGGGTCCTGGGACGAGCGGGCTCGGCTCGCTCATGTTGCGCCGGGGCCTGCCTGCGCTGGCGGTCCTGCTGGTGCTGGCCGGATGCTACGCGTACATCTCCTACGCCATGGCCTCGGGTGTGACCGCCACCGACAAGAGCCCTTTGGACGGACACCCCGCAGAATACGGACTCCCCTACGAGGACGTGGCGTTCTCCCCGCGGGGCAACGAGTGGGCCGGCATCGTGCTTAGGGGATGGGTAGTCGAGGATGAGGGAGCATCCGGCCCCGGGGAAGACTTGACGGTAATACTGGTCCACGGGCTGAACAGCACCCGGACCGGGGACGGCGCCCTGGACCTGACCCACAGGCTCTTCGACCTTGGCTTCACGGTACTGCTGTTCGACATGAGAGGGCACGGTGAGTCGGACGGCGATCAGCTCTCCGCCGGATACTTCGAGAGGTGGGATGTCCTGGGCGCCTACGATTTCCTGGTGCAGCGGGGCGCTCCCCCCGGGCGCATAGGCGTGCTCGGCTGGAGCATGGGCGCCGCCACCGCCCTCCTGGCCGTCGCCGAGGAGCCCGCAATCCGGGCCGTGGTTGCGGATAGCGCCTTCGCTCACGTGCAGGACATGATCTCCCAGGAAACGGCCCGCAGCACGGTATTCCCTATGTGGGCGGTACCGGCATTCATTCCGGGTATGAAGCTCATGTCCAGGACGCTGTACGGCATCGACGTGGGCGCCGTGGCTCCGGAGGAGGCCGCCTCGACCCTCGGCTATCCCATGCTCGTGATACACGGCGATGCGGACGGCCGTATCCCTGTCGACCAGAGCGTCCGCATACATGCCTCGGGACCGGCCGGCAGCGAGCTCTGGCTGGTCCCGGGTTCCGGTCACGCCGACGCCTTTCTCGATGCCCAGGACGAGTATGTGGACCGGGTGGTTGCCTACTTCCGCAGCCGGCTCTCCGGGGACGCTTCGAGCAGATGAGGCGGTGCTGGCGTACCGGCTCTGGTCGCGTAGGGGAAGAGTACAGGGTAAGAACTTCCAGACCTCGAGGTGGGTACTCGGCAACCTTGGTGGATAACACCACGATACATAGAGCCTACTGCGCGATGAGGCCGTCTGGCGACGACAGGTCATCTGTGGCACTCATATGCGTCCACCACGCCCTTTGCACGTTCGCGTTGGGTGGCCAGCGGGCAAAGGGCATATGGAGCAGGACGATGAAGCTACCCGCAGCCCTGAGACTCGCAAGGTCATGGCGCTCGGTTCTTGGAGCGGCGGGAGTTGAAGTTGTTTCTTCGCAGTGCCCGTACTGTCAAGTAGACCTCGATGAAGGAGAACGCACCAGTGCCGCACAGAATACTTTCTAGCGAGGTCTGTGCTCGAGCTCCTTGCGTACAAAGGCAGCAGCTTGGGGTTCGCGAGCAATTGGCAATAGAGACACAACGACGGCTCGATAGGTCAGACAGGAGCGGCCCACGTCGCCCCGATGGTCAACCGTCCAAGATGGCAAGGGAGCGGGAATGTCCCCGGCGATAGATTGGCAGCAAGTCGGTATCGTCATCGTACTGCTGGCGCTCTTCGTACTGCTTCTTCTCTGGATGACAAAGACATGAGAGACAGACATAACGGCATTCGCCGGGACCGTCGCTCGCGAGGTCGGCATCACATTCGACCCTGCGGCCTGCGCAGTTACGTGACACCGGAGGCATTCCACTTTGAGGCTGCGAGAGTATGAGCGTCTCCGTTCGTGTCTGCGGTAGCTTTCCACATCAGGGCTAAGACAGTCTCCAAGGCTCACAGAGGAGCATGCTATGACAAGAGCCAGGTTCTACTTCGTCTACGAGAACTGGACTCACGACAAGGCAATCGTCCACGAGTCTAACTGTGGGTTCTGCCGTCCGCACACAGGGAAGACTGCCAATGGCCGGTGGCACGGCTCCTTTTCCAGTTGGGAGGCCGCGCTAGCCAAGGCCAAGTCACTGAAGTGCCGGACTGCAAAGGGATGCGGCCATTGCCTGGGGTGGGTCAAGTAGCCTCGCCTTCCGACGTGCATATTCCCGAGATGTGCGTCCCTGGGACTATTGGGTCCGTAATCCGAAACGATGACCTGACCACGGGAGGGCACTCTTGAACGAACCGCTTGAACCGACTGACCAGACCTCCCCGTTGAGTTCGGACGAGGCGCTGGGGATGTCCCGGTTCTCCATCCGCCGCTACAGCACCCAGCACGAGATTCTCCTGCTGGCCGTCAACTTCCTGCCCATAGCAGGCCTTGGGGCGTCCATCGCGGCAGGACAACCGTTGTCGATCGTCCTGTCGGCCACCGCCCTGGCGTGCGTGATGGCAATAGACGCCCTGGTGCTGGGCACGAGCCCCAGAGTAGTACAGGTGGAGATCTGGACTCGGCGGCTGGGCATGGCCTGGAGCGATGCCATGGCTCCGGCCTTCCGCACAGCTGACTCGTCCGTTCCCATTGTCATCCCCGTGTCGCTTCCGGGAAGCTAGGAGCCGACGACGCAGGCCGTCTCAGACCCTCGCGATGCCGACTATGTTCGGAAACTTGACCGGAAGGCTGACCGAGAGTTCGAAAGCCTCAATCTCGACGTCCGAAAAACCCGCACCCTGAATCGACGCAGTAAGGTCGCGGTTCAGGTTGCAGCCCGTCGTGACGCACTTCCACACTGGATTGAGCTTGTTCTGCATCCAGCGACCGCGACCGCGCGACGACACCACGTGCTCAAAGAAGAAGAACGCGCCTCCCGGCCTGAGCACACGCCGCACCTCCCGGACCACCGCATCGGGGTCACGCACCATGCACAGAACCAGCGTCGTGACCGCAGTGTCGAAGCTCGCATCGGCAAAGGGGAGGCTCTCTCCGACCTGCTGGACGATTACGGCGTTGCTGCCCTGGAGGCCGATCTGCCGCCTTAGCTGTTTGACCATGTGGCGATCAGGCTCGACGAAAGTGACTCTCGCATCGTCCGGGTAGTACGGGAGGTTCGCCCCCGTACCGCCGCCGATCTCCAGCACATCGCCCCACGTGCGACCGGCCGTGCGCTTCCTGTAGGGCACCAGGCGCCCTTCCACGGAGGAGTTGAGCACGTCGTACCAGGCGGCAAAGAGGCGCTTGCTGGGGCTTATCGTCTATGCTCCTGAATTGCGGTGGGACATCAGACGCCCGCGTCCCGGTCTGCCTCCGGTTCGGGTCGGGTCTCGTGTGCGCAAGGGTAGCACCTACATGGCGATCGTTGAGCCGTGCAGGGAGTTTGCGGCAGGGTAACCTCCTATACCGATGTCCCGGCGGCGCCCATCGAGTGTATCTCTGCGATACCACATCGACTCTGGGATGCCACAGCACGGGAACACGCACGACCCTATACGGGCCGTTTCAGCTACAAAACTGGGAGCACATGGGACGGCTCGGGCATTGATGGGAGGGGTTGCTGGCGTCCCAGGCAGGATTCGAACCCGCGACCCGCTGCTTAGAAGGCAGCCGCTCTATCCACTGAGCTACTGGGACATCGCCTGCAGAATTCTATCACACCCTCGACCGTCCCCACTTCGACCTGCCCACATCCACCCTGTGAAGCACGTGGCGGCCGAAGCCCATCCGGCGTACCCCCACAATCTCCGCGTCTCCGACTTCCGATAGAGTGGTCAGCTCCCTCTGCGCCGCCATCCCAAGCGGCCGCCTGGCGAGAAAGGCCCCCAGCACGGCCCCGGCTACGAGGGGGACCCTCGCGGCGCGGCTGGTGACTCGCCTGCGGATGAGCCCGGCAAGGAGAATCGCGCCCGCTATGCCCACCGCCAGGTTGGTCCCGCAGTAGGGTGAGATCGCCAGCCTGCTCTCCCCCGCCCTGAGCCGGTCCATAGCGTGGTCGGCCGCCTCAGCCACGTCGTCCTTCGGGATGTCCCCGTACACCCAGAACCCACCCGGCGTGGAATAGCCCCCCATCGGAGGTCGATGGCCGCGAGCCGCCAGCACGGCGATGGTGGCGTGCTCGATGGCGTGATTCCGTCGCACCCTGTCAATCAGTCCGAAGCCTGCCATGCGACGATTCTAACAGGTCGTGCCCGTGTCCTGCCGCGTCAGGCTGGGAACCCGAACAGCTTCCTGCCGCTCGAATGCAGGTACTGCCCTGCTATGTATGTCAGCGGCTTCCTGGCCGACGTGAAGTCTTCGCGCAGGAGCCCGAACACATCCGCCAGGCCCAGGGTCCTGGCGGCGGGGTGCTCCTCGGCCATTCGGTAGAAGCGGACTCCCTCCCGTTCATACTCCTCCATGCCACGCTGCATCCTGGTCCGGACGCCGCCCAGCACATCCGCAGTACCAGGCCGCTGGGCCGACCCCGGAAAGATGCCCGTGATGAAGAGGCAGAGATCGGCGATGCGCTTGTAGAAGGCGAAGCGGCTCTCCTCGTCCGCCGAGGCGCACATGCCGACCAGGCTGTCCACGTCCATGTCGCTGTACCGTACCTTGCGCCTGATGCCCCGGCGCATCCGGACAGGCACAGTGTAGCTGTGGACGCGTGTGAATGAAGCCAGCATGTCGGCGAGATAGACCAGCACATTGGCCTTCCCCAGGAAAGCGGACACCTCGCGCGCGTCGAATACGGGCACCCTGTCGCGCCCGGTCTGCTCCAGCGTGTGGGTCGCCGACTCCAGGTCCGAATGCGCCCTCCGCAGGAGGACCTCGAAGTAGAGGTGCGGGGAGAGCTTGAGCAGTATCTCTTCGTCGGAAGTTACCGCCAGGAAGAGCTGCTCGTCGCCCACCATGGCCTTGCGGAAGTCATCGTCCTCGACGATCAGCCGCTTCAGCCCGCTCCTCCCACCCGAGCCGGGCGCGGCGTGGTCGACGATGAAATCGAGGTCCCTGTCGGTGAGCCCGGAGCCCAATCGCATGCCGTCCCTCCTTCAGTGCCCCGTCGGCCGGCGCATCAGGCGGCTGCCCAAGCTGCGGGCAGTAAGTGTTCAGAGTCGAGGTGGAGGCCGCTCAGCCTCTTCCCCCTGAGGGGGAAGATTGAGATGGGGGCTCTCGCGCTGCCGAAGAGCAAACTTGCCCATGCCACATCAACTCTGAACACTTACCAGCGGCGGCTTGCGGGGTCAGCTCACCTTGGCGTGCAGATTCCTGGACGCCAGCTCGCTGATGACGGTCTCCTTGTCGGTCTCCTCTGTCCAGGGGGTGGGCAGTACATGAGAACCGAATATGCGGGCGAAGTGGTCGTCGGGCTCGCCGTCGACGAAGTGGGTGGTCATCCACTTCCCGTCCTGGAGCACCACCTTGATCTCCCTGTTCTCACCAGTCCATCCGAAGCTCACGTAACTCACGGCTCAGTCCTCCTACCTGCGCGGTCACGATCCAGCCGCCGCGACTCGACGACACATTATACCCATCCACGAACAAAAAGTGGCGGAGACGACGCACATGGCCGTCCCCGCCACCTTATCTGACTCACTCTCTCAACCCTGCCGGGCCTCGCATGGAGACCCGGTCCGGGTTGGCACGCCGGTTCCTAGTAGTCCATCGGCGGCGCTGCGGGCGCCGGCGGGATGTCCTCCTTGATGTCCGTGATCAGCGACTCGGTCGTGATCACCATCGCGGCGACGCTGGCTGCGTTCTCGACTGCCGCCCGCGTAACCTTCGCCGGGTCCATGATCCCGCGCTCCAGCAGGTTCGTGAACTCGCCCGCCTCGGCATCGAAGCCCATGTCGCCCTCGGACGCCATGCTCTTGTCGAGCACGACCTCGCCGGAGGCGCCTGAGTTGACGCAGATCAGCTTGAGCGGAGCCTCGAGGGCCGTGCGGAGAATGTCCACACCGGTCGCCTCGTCGCCGCAGAGGCTCACGGAGTCCAGGGACTCGCGAGCCCGGATGAGCGCCAGGCCGCCGCCGGGGACTATCCCCTCCTCTACCGCAGCGCGCGTCGCGGACAGCGCGTCCTCGACCCGCTGCTTCTTCTCCTTCAGCTCGATCTCCGTCGCCGCGCCGACCTTGATGATCGCCACGCCGCCGGACAGCTTCGCCACGCGCTCTTCCAGCTTCTCCCGGTCGTAGTCCGAGGTCGTCTCCTCGACCTGCGCCTTGATCTGGCCGATCCGGCCCTGGATGTCGGCGTCGGTGCCCGCGCCGTCCACGAAGGTAGTCTCCTCCTTCGTCGAGACGATCCGCCGGGCCCGGCCCAGGTCCTCGACCGTCACGGAGTCCAGCTTGCGGCCGACCTCCTCGCTGATGACTGCGCCGCCCGTCAGGATGGCCATGTCCTCCAGCATTGCCTTGCGCCTGTCGCCGAACCCGGGGGCCTTCACGGCCAGGCAGTTCAGCGTCCCGCGCAGCTTGTTGACCACGAGCGTCGCGAGGGCCTCACCCTCCACGTCCTCGGCCACGACCACCACGTTCTTGCCTACCTGGAGGATCTTCTCCAGCGCGGGCAGAAGGTCCGACACGGCGGACAGCTTCTTGTCCGTGATCAGGATGTACGGGTCCTCGATGTCGGACTCCATCCTGTCCTGGTTCGTGATGAAGTAGGGGGATATGTAGCCCCGGTCGATCTGCATCCCCTCCACGAACTCCTGCTCGTAGCTGATGCTCTTCGACTCCTCGACGGTGATCACGCCGTCCTTGCCGACCTTCTCCATCACGTCGGCGATCAGGGTGCCCATCTCCTCGTCGTGGGCGGAAAGAGACGCGACCTGGGAAATCTGGTCGCGGCCCGCCACGGGGGTGGACATGTCGCCAATCGCGCCGCGGAGGGCCGTGACGCCCTGCTCGATGCCGCGCTTGATGGCCATGGGGTCCGCCCCGGCCGCGATGTTCTTGAAACCCTCGTGGATGATGGCCTGGGAGAGGACCGTGGCCGTCGTCGTGCCGTCGCCCGCGACGTCGTTAGTCTTGCTCGCGGCCTCCTTCAGAAGCTGGGCTCCCATGTTCTCGAACGCGTCCTCGAGCTCGATCTCCTTCGCGATGGTGACCCCGTCGCTGCAGACCTGCGGCGCGCCGAACTTCTTGTCCAGGACGACGTTGCGTCCCTTGGGGCCGAGCGTCACACCGACGGTGTCCGCCATGGTGTCTATGCCCCGCTTCAGGGCAGCTCGTGCCTCCTCCTTGCTCTCAATCAACTTGGCTGTCACTAGATGGTTCTCCTTTCTGTTCTCTGTGAGAGTTTTTCAGCCCGGGAAAGTCGTCCCGGCTAGACCTTGAACAGGATGTCGTCCTGTCGAACTACCAGGTACTCGGTGTCGCCGTCCTTGTACTCCGTGCCGGAATACTTCGAGTAGACGACCGTGTCGCCCACCCCGACGTCCATGGGCAGCCTTGCGCCCTCGTCGGTCAGCTTGCCCGGGCCAACGGCAACGATCGTGCCCGTCTGCGGCTTCTCCTTGGCGGTGTCCGGGATGTATATCCCGCCGCTGCTCATCTGCTCCTCATCGTCCGTCGGCTCTATCACTACCCTGTCACCCAGGGGCTGGAAGGTAACGCCCATTGACTCACTCCTCCTTGCTACAATTGCCTCGTGGCTGCGCTTGATTTAGCAGTCTCACGCAAAGACTGCTAATCAGTGTACTCGGTCGCCCAAAGCCCAGTCAACAATTGCCTTGATGTGATGAGCGATGAGAGGGAGCCCCGCACGTAGAGGCTCGCACGTAGGGGCGACTCGCACGTAGGGGCGACTCGGCGAGTCGCCCCCTCACACAGCGGGCAGCGAACGAATCGGACCCAGGACATCCTTACTCATCAATACTGAACAACTACAATCTCAGGTGCAGGAAGGCGAACTGGATGGCGCAGCCGATGGGTAGGCAATGAGCGGACGCCGAAACCGAAACTACTACCTGGAAGACATCCCGCTGGCCGAGGCCGCGAGGAAGTTCGACGCGGCCCTGGCGGCAGCCGGAGCGCTCGCCCCGTCGCCTGGCGAGACACTCCCGCTGGACCTCGCCCACGGCCGCGTCACCGGCGGCCCTGTGTGGGCTGCATCATCGTCCCCCCACTACGACTCGGCGGCGATGGACGGAGTCGCCGTGCGCTCGCGCGAAACTGTGGGGGCGACCGAGACATCCCCCGTGAGGCTTGCCGTTGGCGGAGAGGCGGTCTGGGTAGACACCGGCGACCCGATCCCTGACGGCTTCGACGCCGTCATCAAGGTGGAGATCGTCCAACAGGTTGACGAGCGCACGATAGAGATCCGCGCCGCCGTTCCTCCCTATCACGACGTGAGGCCCCTCGGCGAGGACATAGCCGCTACCGAGCTTGTCGTGCCGGCTGGCCATCGGCTGAGACCGCAGGACCTGGCTGCCTGTGCGCAGGCAGGGCTGACGGAGGTCGAAGTCAGGAGGGCGCCCCGGGTGGCCGTCATACCGACCGGGTCGGAGCTGGTCCCCGTGGGCACGGCGCCGGAGCCGGGCGCCATCATCGAGTCGAACTCCCTCATGCTGGCTGCCATGATCGCCGACTGGGGGGGCGATGCCGTTCGGCATGGACCGGTCCCCGACGACCGGGAGCAGCTCCGTGCGGCTGTCTCGGAGGCCGTGGCAGACAGCGACGTCGTGATCGTGAATGCCGGCTCGTCGGCCGGGTCGGAGGACTACACGGCGCGCGTGATCCGGGAGCTCGGCAACCTCCTGGTGCACGGAGTAGCCGTGAAGCCCGGCCATCCCGTGGCGCTCGGCGTCGTTGGCAACACACCCGTACTGGGAATCCCCGGCTACGCCGTATCTGCCGCCCTGACCACGGAGCTGTTCGTAAAGCCGATCGTCGAGCGGAAGCTTGGCCTCTCGTCCCAACCCCGCGAATCGGTCAGGGCCGTCATGACGAGGAAGACACCCTCGTCCATGGGTGAGGACGAGTACTTGAGGGTGCGGCTGGGCAAGGTCGGGGACCGCATGGTGGCCACCCCCATACAGCGGGGCGCGGGCGTGGTGATGTCGCTGGTGCGGGCGGACGGCCTGGCAGTATCCCCAAGGGGGTCGGAGGGATTCGACGCCGGTGCCGAGGTGGACGTCGAGCTGCTGCGGCCTGCCCCTGAGTTGGACGGCGCCATCATCGTCACCGGCAGCCATGACCTGGCCCTCGACCTGCTCGCGAGCGAGCTTCACCGGCTCCATCCCGCCAGATCGCTGGCGTCCGCCAACGTGGGGAGCCTCGGAGGACTCCTCGCCCTTAGCCGGGGTGAGGCCCACCTGGCGGGCTGCCACCTGCTGGATGAGGAGACCGGCGAATACAACACGCCCTTCGTGCGCCGGTACCTGCGGGGGCGGCCGGCGGTGCTGGTCAACCTCGCGCACAGGATGCAGGGGTTGATAGTCAAGCCCGGCAACCCCAAGTCCATCACGACGCTCGCTGACATGGTTCGCGGCGACGTTGCGTTCATAAACCGCCAGCGCGGCTCGGGGACGCGGATGCTGCTGGACTACCTCCTGAAGGAAGAGGGCATCGCGCACGCCGGCATCCAAGGCTACGAGCGCGAGGAGTATACTCATCTCGCGGTTGCAGCGAACGTGGCTGGCGGCCGGGCAGACGTGGGCGTGGGCATCCTGTCCGCGGCGCGCGCCATGGGTATGGACTTCGTGGAGCTGGGTACGGAGAAGTACGACCTGGTCATACCAACCGAGTTCTACGAGAGCGATCTGCTCGCCCCGCTGCTGGACCTCATACGCAGCAGCGACTTCCGGCGGCAGATGGACGCACTCGGAGGCTACGACACCAGCCAGTCGGGCGAAGTGAAGGCGGAGCTGTGAACAAGGACAGCGGAACACCAGCGAATGAGCCCTCGTCCACGGCGCTACAGCCCAATGTGTCGGCAGTAGTGCTGGCCGGAGGATTGAGCCGGAGGCTGGGGCGAGACAAGGCCGTGGAGCCCCTCGGCGGCGAGCCCCTCATAGCCCGTGTCCTGTCGCGCGTCGCCCAGGTCACGGACGAATCGGTGGTCGTCGTCAACCATGCGGCGCGGGCCGCGGAGCTCCCGTTGGGCGGCGATGTCGCAGCTGCCGTCGACCGCTACCCGGACTCAGGGTCGCTCGGGGGCATATTCACCGGCCTGGAGGCGGCGCGGTCCGAATGGGCCCTGGTCGTCGCCTGCGACATGCCCTTCCTGAACATACCGCTGTTGCGAAAGATCCTGTCGCTGCGCGCGGGGCGCGATGCCGTCGTACCTGTCGTCGAGGGGCGGCCGGAGCCCACCCACGCCGCGTACTCCAGGAGGTGCCTCCCGCACATCGAGCGCAGGCTCCAGGCAAACGACCTCAAGATCTCCCGCTTCTTCGACGAAGTCAATGTAGAGTACCTGGACCAGAACACCGTGGACGAGCTCGACCCCGGCCACCTCAGCTTCTTCAACATCAACACCGAGCACGACCTCCAGCGGGCCAGACGGATCGCTGCCGGGGAACCATGAGCGACAGTGGGCAGATCGTCGTAGAGCTGTTCGGCATGGCTCGCCTCTCGTGCGAGCGCAGGGATGTCGAGATAGACCTGCCACCCGGTGGATTGGAGAGTATAGTAGAAGCGCTGGCCAACGCATGCCCCGCCCTGGTCGGCGTCGCAATCACGGATGACCGGACGGGGCTGCTCGACAGCTACACATTCAACCTGAACGGCACGACCTTCGTTTCGAGCGACGCGCCGAAGCTGAGGGATGGGGACAGGCTGCTCCTGTTCTCCAGCCTCGCGGGGGGATAGACGGGATGTACGGGTACAACGGCCGAGCGCTGGTGGTGGACCTGACCGCGCGGCGTGCCGAATGGCAGCCGCTTCCCGAAGACGTGCTGCGGCGCTTCATCGGCGGCTCAGGCCTCGGCGCCTACCTGCTCTACGAGCACTGCCCCCCGGGCGTCGACCCGATGGCCCCCGAGAACCCGCTCATATTCGTCACCAGCCCCCTCGTGGGCAGCAGGCTCACCACCTCCAGCAAGTTCGCTGTGCTCACCAAGTCTCCCCTCACGGGGTTCATCGGCGACTCCCTGTCCTCCAGCTTCCTGGCTACCGAGCTGAAGAAGTCCGGCTGCGACGCACTGGTCATCACCGGGCGGTGCGACTCCCCTGCACTCCTATCCATCGACGACGGCGCTGTGGAGTTCCTGGACGCGGCCGATCTGGCAGGATTGACCACGTCGCAGACCGAGCAGGCCGTGAAGCAGCGCCTCGGACACAGGCGCAAGGTGGCATGCATCGGCCCCGCTGGCGAGAACCTCGTGCGCTTCGCCAGCATCAGCAACGACGGCGGCAGGCAGGCCGGACGGACCGGCCCCGGCGCAGTCATGGGCTCGAAGAACCTCAAGGCCGTAGCCGTGCGCGGCACACAGTCCGTCCCCGCTTTCGACCCGGACCGGCTGAACGAGATAGGCGCCGACCTGACCCGGCGCAGCCTGGGACCGGCCACCGAGAAGTACCGGACGCTGGGCACCCTCGCCAACGTCTCAGTATTCAACCGGCTGGGCACCCTGCCCACCCGCAATTTCCGAGAGTCCACCTTCGAGCTGGCCGATCTCGTGGACGGGGAGGCCCTGCACGAGAGCCATCACGTCAAGAACGCCCACTGCGCCAACTGCACTATCGGGTGCGAGCAGATCGTGCGAACGACCGACAACGGTCCCTCGGCCAAGGGCAGGTTGGAGTACGAGAGCAGCTTCGCCCTGGGCCCGCTCGTGGGCGTCGGCGACCCCAACGCCATCATCCGCGCCTCCCAATTGTGCGACGAGCTTGGCATGGACACGATAAGCGCCGGCGCAACAGTCGCCTGGGCAATGGAGTGCAGCGAGCGCGGCCTTCTGCCAGACGCCCCCGAGCTCAGGTTCGGCAGCGACGACGCGCTTGCTTCAACCCTCGCATCCATTGCCAGACGGGATGGCATCGGCGACCTGCTCGCGGACGGCTCCAGGGCAGCGGCCCAGCAGGTCGGCGGAGGCTCACAGGACTGGGCCATGCACGTCAAGGGCCTGGAGATGCCCGGCTACGAGCCGCGCAGCCTCAAGACCATGGCGCTCGGCCTGGCCGTCAGCACCCGCGGAGCCTGCCACAACCGCTCCTCGGCATACGAGGCGGACTTCTCGGCCTCGGTCGACAGGCTGGAGGCCGGCCGGGAGCGCGGACGCATCACCATGGACGGCGAGGACTTCGGCGCGGTGCTCGACTCGCTGATCTGGTGCAAATTCCTCCGCAAGGCCTTCGACGACCTGTACCAGGAGTCCGCAGAGATCTACGAGCTGGTCACAGGCTGGCAGATGGACGCGGACGAACTGAAGCTCGCGGGCGAGCGCATCAACAACATGAAAAAGGCCTTCAACATCCGCGAGGGCTGGACGCGCGACGACGACACCCTCCCCACCCGCGTGCTCGACGAGCCACTCACCGACGGCCTTGCCAGCGGCGTGGGCCTCACCCAGGACGACCTCGACATGATGATAGCGGCATACTACGACGCCCGCGGCTGGACCCCCGACGGTCAGATCCCGGAGGACAAGCTGCGTGAGCTGGGCTTGGCTGATGTAGTAGCATTGCGCCCGGCAGGAGTGAGCTGACCAAGGAACGAGCGATGGATCAACTGACCGACACGCTCCTTCAGCAAATGGTGGACGCCATTGTGGGTGAAGTCGATCCCGAGCAGGTGATCTTGTTTGGCTCCCGGGCTCGTGGAGACGAGCACCGGGACTCGGACGTGGATCTAATCGTGCTGGAATCGGAGCCCTTCGGTAGTGGCAGAAGCCGTCACGAGGAAGAAGTCCGGCTGCATCGCCTACTGTCGAGCTTCCATGTCTCCAAGGATGTGCTCGTCTTTAGCCATAGCGAAGGAGAGTATTGGAGAGACTCCCTGAACCACGTCCTCGCCCGGGCGCTGCGTGAGGGGCGCGTGCTCTATGAGCGACCCTAAACAGGCCAAGGTACTGATCGAGGCTGCTGGGCGAGACATCTCGGCGCTAATAGGCATGCTCGACAAGAGCATCTTCGCCGATGAGATATTCGGCCTTCACACCCAGCAGGCAGCAGAGAAGTTACTCAAGGCCTGGCTCGCGCTGTTAGGCGAAGTGTACCCCCTTACACACAATCTGGAGTTGCTGCTGGACATACTGCGTGAACGTGGAATTGACACGAAGGAGTTCGCATCTCTCGTAGAGTACACTCCCTACGCCGGTCGAATACGCTATGGGATCGGAGAGCCAGGCGACACTCAGCTTGACCGTGTTGCTGCGCTGGAACGCATTGAAGCTTTGCATGGGCAAGTCCTACACCGTCTGGCGCAGCGAACGTAGATCGGGCCACTAGAGACTCTTCTCAGCTAAGACGCTGGGGCACCGCGTAACCGGTCGTACTCCCCCATCAATCTGATATAGTCTCACTACTTGGCCCCTAGCGAGGTACGTTTGCCGCATGGCCCAATCCGGTGCTATGGAACCGACGCGAGAGCAGCGCAACGCCCTCAGGGCGGAGCTGCGCCGGCGCTTCCAGCGTGAACGCGGGCAGCTCCTGCCCGCCCTCCACTACGTCCATCACCAGTTCGGCCACCTGCCCGGATGGGCGATGGAGGTCACCGGCTGGCACCTGGGCATCCCGGTCAGCGAGGTCTACGGCGCAGCCACCAGCTACTCCGAGCTTCGCCTCGACCATCCCGGCCGCCACCTCGTCCGCGTATGTACGGGGCTGGGTTGCATCAGCGCCGGAGCGCGAGACCTCCTGTCCGCGATCACCAATGCCACCCCGCAGGACGGCGATGTCACCGTCGAGGAGACGGCGTGCGGCTACCTCTGCGGTGTGGCGCCCGCCGTGCAGGTCGACGGCGCATGGGTTGGCCGCGCCGATGCCGGGACCGTATTGGCGAAGCTGAAGGCCGCCGATGCCTAGTCCCTCTGGCTCCCTGCAAGCCCTCGTCGACGGGGCGCGGTCCCGGCTCGCTGGCGGCTCGTGTCGAGCTGTAGTACAAGTCGGTCACTGCTCGGCGTCGGTCGGTGCAGGCGAGCTCGCCGACGCCATTCGCGCCGCTTCGCCCTCAGGCGTCGACCTGGTCGTCGCCGGATGCGACGGCGCATGCCACGACGCTCCCAAGCTGACGATTTCGCATATCGACGGCACCGTCACCCCGCTGACCAGGGTCGATCCCGCGTTGGCCGGAAGGCTCGCCGCGTCGATGGGACGCTGCCGCACCGATCACCTTGCAGTCCCGCTGCCAGGAAGTACGCCGGAGAGCGACTTCCTGGCGGGCCAGCGCAGGGTCGTGCTGAACGGCGTCGGCGAGGTCGACCCGGTCTCCCTCGACGAGTACCTCCTGCACGGCGGATACGCCGGCCTCGCCAAAGCCCTCTCGTCCACTCCCGACGCCGTGACCGGCGAGGTCAAGGAATCGGGGCTTCGCGGCCGCGGCGGGGCCTACTTCCCTGCCGCCATCAAGTGGGAGAGCGCGAGGAAGTCCACCGCGCCAAAGTACCTCGTGGTCAACTGCGAGGAGGGCGAGCCCGGCATCTTCAAGGACCGCCACATCATGGAGGGAATGCCCCACCGCCTCCTCGAGGGCACGATCATCGCCGCCTACGCGTCCGGCGCGAGCACCGCTTACGCCTACGTGAACGCCGAGGCCGACCTGTCCGCCGAGCGCCTCCAAGCCGCCATCGACCAGGCATACGAGCATGGACTCCTGGGCGATGACATACTGGGCTCCGGGTTCGGGCTCGACATCGAGATCCGTCGCGGCGCGGGCGGCTACGTCTGCGGCGACGAGACAACCCTGCTCAACACCATGGAGGGCTACCGCCGCGAGCCCCGCATCAAGCCCCCGCTGCCCATCGAGTCCGGCCTGTGGGGCAAGCCCACCGTCATCAACAACGCCGAGACCCTGGCGTCGGTGCCATTCATCCTGTCCGAAGGCGCATCGGCGTTCATGGACATCGGCGCAAACGGCGACGCGGGCACGAAGCTCATCAGCCTCAGCGGCTCCGTCCGCCGGCCGGGACTCGTCGAGGTGCCGATGGGCACCACCCTGCGACAGATCATATTCGGCCTCGGCGGCGGACCCGGCACCGGCCGCGACCTCGCAGCCATCGCCGTCGGCGGGCCGTCCAGCGGCGTGCTCCCCGCCTCCATGCTCGACATCCCCATCGCACCCGGCCCCCTCCACGAATCGGGCGTGATGCTCGGCGCGGGCGGCGTCGTGCCCCTCGACGACACCGCGGACGTCCTGCAGGTCGTACGCCACCTCGCGGCTTACAATGCCGACGAGTCCTGCGGCAAGTGCACACCCTGCCGCGAGGGCACCCCGCGCATAGTCGACGCCCTCGACCGCCTCATCGACGGCAACGGCTCGCAGGCCGACCTCGACGAGCTGCGCCAGCTGGCCGATGTGGTTGAAGTCGCGTCCCTCTGCGGCCTGGGCCAGGCGGCCGGCGGCCCCGTCAAGAGCGCCCTCCACTTCTTCCCCAACGAAATGTCGGCGCTGGCTGGAGTTGCTCGGCCTCTTCCCCCCGAGGGGGAAGATTGAGATGGGGGCTCTCGTCTTGCAAGAGAGCAAAGCTGCCCATGCCACACAACTCTGAACAGGTACCTATGAGTGAATACACGGCCGTGATCAAGCAGGACGGCGATTGGTGGATCGGATGGATCGAGGAGGTCCCGGGCGTGAACTGCCAGGAAGCAACCTATGAGGAGCTGCGGGAGACCCTGAGGGTTACACTAGAGGAGATTCTGACACTAAACGGCATTGAAGGACCTCCAACTAGGTGACGGGTCGAGCGGGGACACGAGACACAGAACTCCGGGTCGACGATAACGAAGCCCTGCCCCAGGAAGAACGGAGGCGACGATGAAAGTCGAAGAGCTAGAGAAGGAGATTCAGAAGCTCGACCGTGCAGAGCTTGCAAGCCTCGCACAGTGGTTCCAAGGCTACGCTTCTGACGAGTGGGACCGGCAGATCGAGAGCGACGTTCGAAATGGCAGGCTCGACACGCTTGCCGAGGAAGCTCTCGCCGAGCACGAGGAGGGCAAGACCAGAGAGATTTGAGGCATTCAGCGAACTCCAACTTCTGGAGACACTATGCCAAGCTCCCGGCGTCCGTCCAAGAACTGGCCGACAGAAACTACGGTCTACTCAATGAGAATCCATACCATCCGTCACTCCACTTCAAGCGAATAGGGAGGTATCGGTCGGCGCGAGTGGGCCTCTACTATCGAGCGCTCGCCATCGAAGCCCGAGACGGCCTTGTCTGGTTTTGGATAGGCGACCACAACGAGTATGAGAGGCTATTGCGGTCTTGAGCCGGTTGAGACGGGTCTTGGATTCATCGAGTGAGGACATATCATGACCATCACCCTCAGAATAGACAACAACCAGGTCCGCGTCCCCGACGGCGCGACCGTGCTCGACGCCATCAACGCGTCCGGCACCTACATCTCGCAGCTCTGCAAAGACCCCGACATGGACGCCATCGGCGCATGCCGCACCTGCCTCGTCGAGATCGACGGCATGCGCGGCCTGCCCGCCTCCTGCTCCGTGCCCGCCGCCGACGGCATGGAGGTCTGGACCGACACCGACAGGGCCCGCGAGGTCCGCGCGACCGTCCTCGAGCTCACCTCCGCCATGGTCGGGTCGAACGGAAACGGTGGTAACGGCCACCGCGAGCTGTCCGTCGCCGCGAAGCAGCACGGCATCGACGCGCCCCGCTGGGCAAGCCGCGAGCGCGAGCCCGTCGACCGCAGCAACCCCGTGTTCGACATCGCCATGGACGACTGCATCCTCTGCGGCCGCTGCGCCCAGGCCTGCCAGGACGGCCACCAGTTCATCGGCGCAATCGACTTCCTCGGCACGGGCCGCGCCGGGCGCATAGGCACCTTCATGGACCGCCCCCTCGTCGAGTCAGTATGCACCACGTGCGGCCAGTGCCTCTCCGTCTGCCCCACCGGCGCAATCGAGGTCAAGGCACCGCAGCAGCAGCCCGTCAAGACCGTCACCACTACCTGCCCCTACTGCGGCGTAGGCTGCGGAATCAAGGCCGGCGTCGACGAGACCGACCGCATCATCGAAATGCTCGACGACCCCGACAACCAGTCCAGCCTCGGCATGCTCTGCGTCAAGGGCCGGTTCGGCTACACCTTCGTGCATCACGAGGACCGCCTCACCTCGCCGCTCGTCCGCCGCGAGGGCCAGCTCGTCCCCGTCTCCTGGGACGAGGCGCTGGACTACGTCGCCGAGCGCCTCTCGGAGTACTCCGGCGACGAGTTCGCGACCCTGTGCTCGGCCAAGGCCACCAACGAAGACGGCTACGTCCAGCAGAAGTTCGCCCGCGTCGTCATGCAGTCCAACAACATCGACCACTGCACCCGCCTCTGCCACTCCCCGTCCGTCGAGGCCATGCTCGCGTCCCTCGGCAGCGGCGCCACCAGCAACTCCTACGTCGACTACGAGGAGGCCGGCTGCCTCGTCATCATCGGCTCCGACGCCAACTCGAACCACCCCGTCGCCGCGGCCCGCATGAGGCGCGCAGTCATAGAGCGCGGGGCCAAGCTCATCGTCATCAACCCGCGCCGCATCGAGATGTGCGACTTCGCCGACCTCTGGCTCAGGCCCCGCCCCGGCACCGACGTCGCCCTCCTCAACGCCATGTCAAAGGTCCTCCTCGACGAGGGCCTGTACGACGAGGAGTTCGTCCGCGACCGCACCGAGGGCTTCGACGAGTGGCGCAGCGTCGTCGACAAGTACGACCTCGACTACGCCTCCGGCATCACCGGCGTGCCCGCCGAGGACATCGCTGAAGCCGCCCGCATCTACGCCAACCCGCCCTTCAGCGGCTCCTGCATGATCTGGGGCATGGGCATCACCCAGCACACCAACGGCACCCCGAACGCCCACTCCCTGCTCAACCTCGCCCTCGCGGCCGGCCAGCTCGGCTTCCCGGGCTCCGGCGTATCGCCCCTGCGCGGACAGAACAACGTGCAGGGCTGCGGCGACGCCGGATGCATCCCAAACTGCTTCACCGGCTACCAGGTCATCGGCGACGACACCGTCGCCAAGTTCGAGGACGCCTGGAACTGCTCCCTGCCCGCCGAGCAGGGCATGGTCGTCACCGACATGATCGACGCCATGATCGAGGGCCGCATCAAGGCCATGTACGTCACGGGCGAGAACCCGCTCCTCAGCGAGCCCGACCTCCACCACGCCGAGAAGGCCTTCGGGAGCCTAGACTTCCTGGTCGTGCAGGACATCTTCATGCACGAGACGGCGGAGTTGGCCGACGTGGTCCTGCCCGCCACCACCTTCGCCGAGAAGGACGGAACCTTCACCAACAGCGAGCGCCGCGTCCAGCGCGTCCGCAAGGCCGTCGAGCCCATCGGCGGCAGTCGCCCCGACTGGGACATAATCTGCGACCTCGCTCAGCGCCTGAGCAGCCGTCGCGGCCTGGACGCCGGGCGCGAGTTCGCGTACGCCCACCCCTCGGAGATTTGGGCCGAGATGGCCGCGCTAACGCCCAACCTGTCCGGAATCTCCTACGAGCGCCTCGAGGACGGCGGGATCCAGTGGCCCTGCCCTACGCCCGACCACCCCGGCACGCGGTTCCTATACGGCGACGGATTCCCTCGCGGCCCCCGCGCCAAGTTCGTCGCCTTCGACCAGGGCCCCGCCGCCGAGGAGTTGCCCAGCAAGCGCTTCCCTCTCATCCTCAACACCGGCCGCATCCTCTACCACTGGCACGGCGGAACCATAACCCGGCGCGCCGATGGCCTGCTCGCCAGGTCGCCCGAGCTGCAGATCGCCATCAGCGAGGAGGACGGCGCAAGGTTCGGCGTCACCGACGGCGAGTGGATCAGGCTCCGCTCCCGCCGCGGCGACCTCGAGGGCCGCGCCCTCTTCACCGAAAAAATGCGCGCCGGCGAGGTCTTCGTCCCCTTCGTCAAACTCCGAGACCACGCCGCCAACTTCCTAACCAACTCAGCCTTCGACCCCAACTCCAAAATCCCCGAATACAAAGTCTGCGCCGTCCGCATCGAAAAAGTCTCACCTTGACGACGAAAACTTCAAATAGGACTTGAGAACGATGGGCTTGATCAACAAGAACGGTTGGTTGCTATGGGTCATTCCCTTTGTAATCACTCTCGCCGTCTTTGCGTTTGTCGTCTATGTCGCATCAGTGAGAGCCCTATCGCAGCTAGAAGTAGTCCTGTTCCAAGTTCTGACACTTGGTTTGGGATTGTTCGGTTCCTTCTGGTTAGGGCGTTCCTCAGCGAGGGAAGCTGCGCGCGATATGGTGAGACCGCATGCCCGCTCGGCCTTGAGAACCATATTGTCTTTGCGCGATAGCCTCGTCCGACTATCAGGTCGGATTGAAGAACTCAAGACGCAAGGCTCTGATTCTCGCTTGGATTTAGTACAGTCGATAGTCCATGAACAAATACCAATCGGCCGCTCTGCAGTTGAAGATTGGCATGACTTCGTGCCTGAAGATGTAGAAGAAGTCCTCAAGCGATGGAGCGAAGAGACGGAGGTTTGAGGATATGGCAACACAGACTGGACTAATCCGAGGGAAAGTTGCGAAGATTCTAAATTCGCGAGAATTGGCCCTGAATATCGGCAAACAACAGGGTGTTGAATCCGGGATGCTATTTGACATCCTTTCGGATGCAGGACTTGACATTAGAGACCCTGATACTGGTGAAGAACTCGGTTCAGTGGACTTGCCAAAGACGCGAGTGAAGGTAACCCGTGTTTACGACACTCTGTCTGTGGCCTCCACATACCGGACAAAGCGCGTTAGAGTTGGGAGTGGCTTAGGCATAGGCTCACTATTTGAGCCTCCCGCTTGGGAGACCCGTCATGAAACTCTCGAAGCCAGCGGGTCATTTGAACGTGCCGGTGAGGCCTTGGGCGAGTCGCAGAGTTACGTTTCTAGAGGAGACCGGGTTGTCCAAGTTTCCGCTGACGAATAGTCGCACTTTGCCTCAACTAATCCCCCAGTGCCGGCTTCTTGGACCCGTGAATGGACGGATCGCTTGCCAAGAGAGTGCGGAGATTGGCGACGGCCGCCACGGCATCGTCGCCGAGTCCGAGCAGGTCGCGCACCACACGCTCATCCAGCTCTATCCTCGCGGGGTCCACAGCGCAGTGGTGGAACGGCTGAAACTTCCGATTCCTGAAGTCGCGCCAGATGGTCTGGCCCTCATCGAGCTGCCACTCTTCCAGCTTGCGCACGTCAAGAGTGGGGAGTTTCTCCAGCATGCCCTTGTTGCCTCTACCCCTGCCTGCTTGAGACCTATTGGAATTGTTCGAATTGAGCAACAATCCAAGGGTGGAATTGCACCAGAGAGCCAGGGCGGTTTCTCGCCTAGACCTAACGATAGGGTTGTCCTCGCGTACCGTTAGTGTGTGCCACTGTGATACCCCTAGGGTTCTCGTATTGGTACGGGTCACCATGACCCGTTGAGCGTTATACCGGACATCCCGCGTGATCTGGAGTGTGCCAGCTTGGGACCAGACTGGTCCGTGATCACGATCCGGTTTGGGAGCAAGCCAAGCGTTTGGTTCTGAGGACATGCTCTGGTGAACCGATGAGTCCAAGCTCCAAATCGCAGGGAACTGGGCGTCTTCACTCCAGCCGTGGTAGCTCTCAAACACCCCAAGCGATCCACGAATCCTGCGGTCCTGGGGTCCGACATTGCACACCTCTCCCAAAGGCGCGACCGGGATATGCCCTGCAAGCTGCGTCCCATCGCCAGCCCACATCTCGCCGCGCTCAATCGCGGCGGCGGATTGCCCTAAGATGGCCCGCTTCCACCTAGCCGCCTTCCATGGCCCCTGTCCAACCTGACCGTCGACAACTTCGCCCCATTGCTCTCCCCCGACCATAAGCGGGCTGCCGCCAACAGGTGGGCCGTCTGACCTGAGTAGCGGGGTGGATGCCGCAGCATTCGCGGCATTGACCAGCGCCAAGGCGTCGGTCTCCTGGCGGGCAGCGCGCCATAGGTTCACAAATGTACCTCGCCCCGACGGCCTCTCGTCCTCGCGTAGGCGTCGAGCTACCAGCAAGGCCTCTGCAATTGCCGTGTCATAGGACATGGAGCGAAGGTCCGGGTCGTGAGACGAGACCACGTACTCGATCTCATACTTGGTCGACAGCATCCCTCGAATCTCGCGCCACGACTCGCCGGAAAGCGTTGTGACTGGGAGAACGAGTGCGAGGCGTCCTCCGGGTTTCACGAGTCGGTCGGCAAGCACCGTGAAAGAAGAAGCATGTCCGGCCATCTGGTTTGCGGGCGTCCCCTTCAACAGCGAGGAGGTGAGTTTCGCGATGGCGTTCTGGGACGCCGCTCCGCCCTCGGGCAAGGAGAAGACTCTCGATAGAGACCCCTCATGCCCGCCGTCACTCCCGCGCCTCGTGTACGGAGGATTGCTGATGACGAGGTCGGCCAGGGGGCGCTGGACGATGCTGCCGGCGCTGCTGGTCGCCCCTATCTGCTCTTGGGTGGCTGAGAAGAAGGACTGGACTTCGGGGGAGGCCAGCCAGTCCAATGAGCCAAGATGGATATCGCCGGAGGATTCCACTCCCATCCTGAGCGTGTGAAGCTGCATCTGCTCGAATCTCATGGACGGCGACATGGCGGCGAGGGTCGCGGCAGTCAAGTGAATGGCCGACTGCACGACATCGGCCCCCATGATGACCTCCTCCACTAGGGTCTGGTGGAGCGCGGGGGCGTCGGAATCGGCCCTGCCCGTCGCCGAGTGGTTCTGGAGTATCTGCCGGTAGGCCGCCATGAGCAGGGTCCCCGTACCGCAGGCCGGATCGATTACGCGCAGGTCGGCCACCGCACCCGTGTCGCCCCAATCGACATCGGGCCACTTGGACGGTGACAATGCGAGCCCCGCCAGGAGCGTGGAGGCGGGGATGCTGGTGTAGAAGGCCGCGAGTAGCTTCCTCTCTGAGATGAGCCGGTTGAAGATCCTTCCCGCGAGGTCGTGCCGTCCGACCGCGCCCATCCCAAGAAGCGCGGCAGCGGTCTCCGCACACTCGTCAAGCACGGTTGCCGCCTCCACGTCCGAGAGCTGCTCCACCACGTCCTTGGCCATGCTGAATATGGGGTAGTAGTCGATGGCGAGGATCTCTTCCCACATCCTCAATAGTGACAGGCGCGAGAATCTCCCGTTCCGGCGGGCCGCGCTCACCGGCTGGTACACCTCCTCGCCGCCGGCGAGCCGCTCCTGGAACACCATCGCATTGATGACGACGAGGGAGGCCATGTTCGCCGACTCGTCCCCCGGCTCCGCCCCAAACACCCTGGAGACTCGGGCGAGTGTGCCGGGCGAAGAGTAGAGCCGCGACCCTGCGCGCCTGGCTCCCTCGTCAAGCAGGTCGACTGCCTCATCGAGGTTGCCAGCCGGAGGCGTAGCCATTGCTGCGGCATTGCCCAGGTCGGCGAAGGTGCCCGTAAGCTTTGGTCCGGCCGAGCCGTCGATTCGCCACTCCCTCCACTCCAGCGAAGACGCTGCCATGCGCTCGTACAGGCGCTGCTGTGCCGTCGATCGTAGATGACCTGGGACAGTAACGGCAAAGACGTTCTGGATCTCTTGGCCGTCTATCTCCATGCCAAGGCGCGACAGGGCGTCCGCCTCTACAGTAGGCGCGGGCTCGATTTCTGTCTCGAGGATTACCGGCCCCGCTGGCAGGCGAATCAGCACGTCGGGACGCTTTCCCTCGTGCAAAGTCTCGGCCACAGCCGGGAGGCCCACCCTCTCGCGCAGCAACCGGGCCAATACGTCGTTGATGATGCTCTCGTGGCTCCGGTCCCTGTCCACTGGAGTTGTCATGCGGAATATACTAGTACCAATGTTCGCGGAAATCAACGGAGTTTTGACAGTTGGGTATGGAGGAATGATAATCGTACTACTTGGCGCTGAGTTCGATGTCGGGTCACTGGAGGTCGTGATGGACAAGCTAAAGAGCCTTGCCGTTGGGATTGTGGCCTGGATAGTAGGGCTTCTGATATTGAGGGCGATTGGCCCCGCATTCGCGGCCGAGATGCCCCCCGACACATCCGGGCTATTGCTGTGGTCGATGGAGAATGTTTGGTTGGTGTGGGTTGCGTTTAGCTTACTGGCGTTCATAGGTTGGGCAAGGGGCAACATGCAGTGAGAGTACAGGCGTTCATCGAGGGCCTATCGACAGGGGCGACAAAGCTACGGCTCTACGAGGTAGTTCGTAGATTTCGCATATGGGACTGGTTTGTGCTCTTTGCGTCCTTCATGGTCGTTGTGTGGGACGTGACTGCAAAGCCGCCGATTTGGACTGTTGCCCTGGTAGTCTATTGGATTCAGCGTATCAACAATATAGACCAGGAAGTCAGCCGTGAGGAGCGCGAACGAGAGCATGCCAAACAGCGCGTCGAGTACGACAGCAGCAAGCTGAGAGTTCTGGAAGAGATCTCAGCGAAGATGGACAGAATAACCGAGGAGAGGGACCGCTGAGATGATCTCAGGGAACATCTCACGTCAGCCCTCCGGCTAGTATCCCCCCGTCCAGAGTCCCCAGCGGCACCCCCCGCGTCCGCGCTAGGCGACTCAGCGACTCGACACGGATAACAAAGCGGTTGACAACTGCTCCAACCACCCCGTATCGTGGGCACATACACCCCCTGTCTGCTTCGGCGGCAGGGCGCAAGGCTGCCGCGAGGCAGCCTTAGCTTTTTCTGAAATAGGTTGGTCAAGGAGCCTCCCTTCACAGTCCTGGAAATCCCCTAATCCCGCAAATCCTGATTCAGACAACCCCTCCCCCAATTCACCCTTCACCATTCCCCATTCACTATTCCCTCCTTCCTCTGTGCCCTCTGTGTCCTCTGCGGTGAAATCTCCCTCTTGACAACCCCCAAGCCCTCACGCATAATAGCACGTATGTATGAAACATATGTGCCCATCCCAGAGACAACCGAGGAGCGGAGGCCGCCCACCATCGCAGAGATCGTCCGCGAGAAGACCGACGACGGCGCACGCATCATAGACTTCTTCCTCGATCTCATGGAGGGCAGGGTCGCAGACGCTCAGCTCTGCCACAGGATCGACGCCGCCAAGCAGCTCGTGAAGTACGGGTCGAAGAAGGCCGCCGACTTCCTCGCCGAGCACGGCGACGAGACCTGCGACCACTGCGAAAGCCGGAAACGCGGCCCACGCCCCCGCAAGGACGAGGGCCCGGCCGTCGGGCCCCTGCACGTCCAGGGCCCCTTTGGCTATGACTTCCTCACCATGCTCACAGAGGACTTCCTCACCGTGCTCTCTGCCGTCGACGAAGACCTCATGATCATGCTCGTGCGCGCCCAGACGCGCGACGGCGGCACCGTCGTCGACTTCCTCGACGACGTCATGTACGGCAGGGACGACGGCTTCAGGCCCAACCACAGGATAGCCGCCGCCAGGGAGCTGATCTCACACATCCTGCGCGACGAACACCGCTCCCACATCCTCCTCGACAACGTAGGGGCGGACCCACGTGTCCGCCCGCTTCCCAGCCTCCAGCCCCCGTCTCCCGTAGGGGCGGGTTTGAAACCCGCCCTCCCCGGCGCGGCGCGGAAACCCGGCAATCCCCTATCCATCGTTCCCGCCAATGAAGAAGGGAACCCAGACAACCCAACCGTCATCCCTGCGAAGGCAGGGACCCAGAGGGGCGGCGGGGTACGCAACGCCTCAGCCAACTCCGCCCATACCGAAGCAACCGCAATCGTCGTTCCTGCGGAGGCAGGGACCCAGAGGGGCGGCGAGGGGGGCTCCGAACCCACCGAAGAGCCTGACGTGAGCCCATCCGACTCTCCCGTAGGGGCGGGTTTGAAACCCGCCCTCCCCGGTGCGGCGTCGGAACCCGTCAACCCCCCATCCGTCGTTCCCGCGAATGCACAGGGGAACCCAGACAACACAATCGTCGTTCCCGCCAATCAGCCCGTAGAGGACCCCGTCCCAACCACCGTCGACGGTTCCCTCACTTCCGTTCACCCTGAGCCTGTCGAAGGGCCCCGCCCAGAGTTCACCGGAAGGTCCGCAGCCAACTCATCCGTCGTTCTCGCCAATGAGCCCGTAGAGGAGCCCGTCCGGAGCACCGCGAACGCCCCCCAACCAGAAACCCGTCCCCAAGAACGCACCCGAACACAGCGCCGCCGCGAAGGAAACGCCAGGGCCGCCATGCGCCGAAACGCCCAGGGCACCGGCCACAACAACAAGACAAAGGACAAAAAACCCGCTCCCGCGGAGCTAACCCCCGCCGAGCGCAGGATCCGCGAGAAACTCGACGCCCACTGGCACGACCCTGACCCCTACGGCGCGCCCATAGACTCCACAAACCCCGGCCGCTCGCCGCCCCGGTAACGCGACCCGGCAACACAACTGAATAGCGATGGCTCTTACCCCCTCTCCCTCGACGGGAGAGGGCCGGGGTGAGGGTGACTCCCCGGCGGGGCGCGGGAGGAAGTGCCGCCGGTTTACCCAGCACCGCCCTTCTCCTCTATACTATCCCCCCAACGAGCACACCAATTCGGAGTCGTCCTATGGCCACGCCCATCACGCAGATGCCGAAGCCCGACGCCGGGCAGTACAGCGGGGAGCGCAAGCTGTTCCTCGTGCCCAGCTTCATGCTGCCGCCCACCCTGCCCGAGGACGGGCTGGCGCTGCTCGACGCCTACTGGTCGGAGGTGCGCGACCACGTCGCCAGCCTGTCGCGCTCCCTGGGCCAGGTCTCCCGTGTCTACCACGAGATGGTCTACGACGGCGGCGACGCCGGAATCGAGATGGTCGAGCAGATCAACCCCAGGGGCGGCTCGTTCATCAAGTCCCTGTGCCAGGCGGGCGCCGAGCTGGAGGGGCTGGAGGACCGCGCCCTGCTCGAGGAGAGCATGGACTGGCAGCGCTGCCTCACCCTCGGCCTCATGAGCGAGAAGGTCACGCAGCTCGCCATGGACGGCTTCCGAGAGGCCAGCGAGGGCCGCACGCGGCGGATGATCGAGCGCATCGACGAGACCCTGGGCGAAGACGAGGCCGGCGTGCTCTGCATCCGCGAGGACCACGGCCTGCAGTTCCCGCCGTCCCTGAAGGTCTTCTACGTCGCCCCCCGCTCCATGGACGCCCTGAAGCGCTGGATCGAGGACCAGGTGCGCGCCCCCGCCGCGCCTCCGCCGGACGAGTCCCAGGAGTGAGCGCCCCCGCGCTCCGCTCCCGCGAGTGGCTCGACTCCCCCGAGCTCTACGGCTGGCTGAGGCGCGCCGCCCTCCGCTCCCAGGGCTTCGGCGAACACGCCCTCGACGGCAGCCCGGTCATCGGCGTCTGCAGTTCCTGGAGCGAGCTGACCCACTGCAACGCCCACCTCCGCGCCATCGGCGAGGCCGTGAAGCGCGGCGTATCGCAGGCGGGCGGCATCCCCCTCGAGTTCCCCGTCATGTCGCTGGGCGAATACAACATGCGCCCCACCACCATGCTCTACCGCAACCTTATGAGCATGGACGTGGAGGAGTCGGTCCGCGCCAACCCCCTCGACGGCGTGGTGCTCCTCGCCGGCTGCGACAAGACGACTCCCGCGATGCTGATGGGCGCGATCAGCGCGGACGTGCCCGCCATCATGGTCACGGGCGGCCCGCAGCTCAAGGCAAACTGGCGCGGCGAAGAGCTCGGCACCTGCACCGACTGCCGACGCTACCAGCAGGAGCTCCGCGCCGGCAGGATTACCGACGACGACTGGGCCGACCTCCAGGGCGCGATCATCAGCAGCCCCGGCCACTGCGGCGTCATGGGCACCGCGTCGACCATGGCCGCGATCTGCGAGACTCTGGGCATCGCCCTGCCCGGCAACGCCGACATACCCGCGGCCGACTCCCGCCGGCTCGGGCTGGGCGAGCAGGCGGGCCGCCGCATCGTCGACCTGGCCCGGCGGGACGAGCGGCCGTCTCGCTTCGTCACCGGGCCGTCGGTCCGCAACGCCATCAGGGTGCTGCACGCGCTGGGCGGCTCGACCAACGCCGTCGTCCATCTCACCGCAATCGCTGGCCGCGCGGGCATCGAGCTGGACCTGGACCTGTTCGACAAGCTGTCGCGGTCGACGCCGTTCCTGCTGGACCTCAAGCCGTCGGGGCGCTACCTGATGGAGGACTTCTTCAACGCCGGCGGCCTCGCCGCTCTGCTCAAGGAGATGTCCCCGCTGCTGGAGCTGGACACGCCCACCGTGACCGGCCAGGCCCTCGGCGAGACCATCGCCGGTGCCACCGTACACGACCGCAAGGTCATATGCCCCCTGGACTCGCCCGTGCACGACGAGGGCGGCCTGGCCGTCGTTCGCGGCTCCCTCGCCCCCACCGGCGCGGTCCTGAAGCAGACCGCCGCGTCCCCTGAACTCCTGCGCCATCGTGGCCGGGCCGTCGTGTTCGACGACCACGACGACCTCGACCGGCGCATCGACTCCGACGACCTGGAAGTCGGCCCGGACGACGTGCTGGTGATGAAGGGCGCGGGGCCGATAGGCGGGCCGGGCATGCCCGAGTGGGGGTTCCTGCCCCTGCCCCGCAAGCTTCTGGAGCGCGGCGTCCGCGACATGGTGCGCATCAGCGACGCCCGCATGAGCGGCACCGCCTTCGGCACGGTCGTCGTCCACGTCACCCCTGAGTCCGCCGCCGGGGGCCCCCTTGCCGCCGTGCGCAACGGCGACATGATCGAGCTGGACGTGCCCAACCGCAGGCTGGACCTGCTAGTCGACCAACGCGAGGTGCAAAGACGCATCGCCGAGTCCCCCACCCCGCCCGAGCGCTTCCAGCGGGGCTACACCCGGCTCTTCACCCGCCACGTACTCCAGGCCGACAAGGGCTGCGACTTCGACTTCCTCCGGCCGGTGGGCTAGGAATCTGAACACCTGCGCGACGTGTTCCGGCTTGTCCCTTCCCCCCGAGGGGGAAGGTTAGGATGGGGGCTCTCGCGCTGCACGGAAGCAAGCTACCCGTGGGTCATCGACTCTGACGGTTACCTTCTCGCAGCGCCATTGACATAATCAGAACATATGTTACCATTGACTCTGTAGGAAAGAGAGCGCGGACTGCGGGTACGTCCGCAAGGAAATGCTGCTGCAGGCACAAGACCTTCTACTAGCCGTCGAGGAGAATCCACAGTAACCGCTCATCTTCGGGTGCAGATTCATCGTCGAAGTGGCAAAGCACGGCGTCTTGGGCCATAGACTTCAGGTCTTCCCAAGAGTCGCCCTGTGTGATGATGTCGTAGCCGATCGCGGCAGCATAGTAGCCCCCCTCGTCGGCTTCGCGGACTTCAAAGGTTATCTCCCTTGGCCCGTCCATGATGCCCTCTTGGCCTACGCGCCCTCTCGTGACAGGGTGTTCGCCAGCCAGGCGGACAGGTCCGCCATGACCTCGTGGGTAATCTGGTGCGCCATCTCGTACTCGTGGTACTCGGAGGCGTAGCCGGCCCGTGAGAGCGCGTCGTGGGCCGAGCGGCCCTCCTGGACGTGAATGACGTCGTCGAAAGTCCCGTGGGCGATGAAGACGCGCTGGGTACGGGGTGCCGCCTCCCTGGGCCGGTCCTGCGGCGGCAGACGCGAGCTCAGGGCGACGATGCCCGGGAAGCGGTCGGGGTGGCGCAGACCGTGGCGCAGGGCCATCATGCCGCCCTGGGAGAACCCGCCGATCACCGCCCTGCCCTCCTCGACGCCGTACCTGGAGGTCACGTCTTCGATCATCCCTTCCAGCAGACTCTCGGCGGCGCCCTCGGCGTCGAAGTCGGCTTCAAGCGGCGCGCTCCACGCGTAGCCCACCATGCCCATGCCGAAGTCCTGCCTGATGGGCGCGTTGGGGAACGCAAACAGGCAGCCCTCGGTGGAGATCATCGGGACCAGCGGCACCAGGTCGCTCATGTTCGAGCCGTAGCCGTGCATGAGGATGACGAGCGGGTAGGTGCGATCGGCGCGGTAGCCGTCAGGCTCCACGACCTGGTAGGCCAGGCTCCCGTCCACGAACCGCCTCGTCTCCAGTGCCGCCAGCTCCCCTAACCGGCCGGCCGGACCGCGGCGCCCGGGTGGTCGGAGTGCCCCGTCAGCCACGCCCGGCCATCGGCGGCGAGCAGCGTATCAGCGGCCTCCGGGCCCTGGGAGCCGGGCTCGTACGGGTGGAGCGCCGAGTCCGGGTATGGGTCTTCCCACGCCGCGATGAGCGGGTCGACGATTCGCCACGCCTCCTCGATCTGGTCGCTGCGTATGAAGAGCGAAGCGTCCCCATCCAGGGCGTCTTGCAGCAGCCTCTGGTACGCCTCCGGGATGGTCTGGCCGGCGAACGCCGAGTCGTAGTGGAACTCCATGCTCATCTGCTCCATGTGCATACCGCGGTCGGGGACCTTCACCTCGAAGTCGAGATGGACCCCCTCGTTCGGCTCGATGAGCACCGACAGCATATTCGGCGTCAGTTCCCTGCTGATTCCACCCGAAAACAGGTGGTGGGGCGGCCGCCGGAATTCGATCACGACCTCGGACACCTTCTCCAACAGGGCCTTGCCCGACCGCAGGTAGAAGGGCACCCCCTGCCATCGCCAGTTGTCGACGAACAGTCTGAGGGCGGCGTAGGTGGGCGTGGTGGAAGCCGGAGGCACCCCGGCCTCGTCCCTGTAGCCCCTGTACTGACCGCGAACAGCGTGGGCCGAGGCCTCCGCCGGCGTCCAACGGCGGACCGCCTGCAGCACCTCGGCCTTCTTGTTGCGCAGCGAATCTGCATCCATCGATATAGGAGGCTCCATCGCCACTATGCACAGGACCTGCAGAAGGTGGTTCTGGATCATGTCGCGGACCACGCCGGAATTGTCGTAGTACCCCGCCCTGTCGCCCAGGGCGACCTTCTCCGATACGGTGATCTGGACGTTGTCGACGTAGTTCCGGTTCCAGATGGGCTCGAAGATGGCGTTGGCGAATCGGAAGACCAGCAGGTTCTGCACGGTCTCCTTGCCGAGGTAGTGGTCTATGCGGTAGACCTGCCCCTCGTCGAAGACGGCGTGGACGGCCCCGTTCAACTCCTGCGCGGACCCGAGGTCCCACCCGAAGGGCTTTTCGATGACCACCCGGCTCCAACCCGATGCGCCATTGGCGAGACCCGAGTCCCCCAGGCTGGCGACCGCTCGCGCGTAGAGTGTCGGGGCGATGGACAGGAAGTAGAGCCGGTTGACGGTGCCGGCGTCCCCCTCGACCTCCTCCAGCGTCCTTCCCAGGCGAGCCATGTGCGACGTGTCGCCCAGGTCGCCCTCGCAGTACCGCAGCCGGGCGGCGAAATCATCCCACCTGTCCTTCTCGTCCGCGAAGTTGCCGGAAGCGGCCACCCCGCTCCACATGCGGTCCCTGAACTCGCCGTCGCTCATGGTCGAGCGGGCCATACCCACGATGTTGAACTCGGCGGGCAGGCGCCCCTTGAGCCAGAGGTTGAAGAGGGCCGGTAGCAGCTTCCGCGACGTCAGATCGCCGGAAGCGCCCATGATGACTATGCTAGTCGTCTCGCGGGGCATGGGCCGCGTCTCACGCGCCCTCGGAGTCCATGAGCCGGTCCTTCTTGGCCCCGATGTCCGCGATGAGCTCGTCGTAGGAATCGGCGAACTGGCGCAGCCCGTCGGTGAGCAGGCCCGACGTGACCTCCTCCATGTCGACGCCGGCCTCGCCGAGCTGGTCGATCAGGTGCACGGCCTCGTCCACATCCTGCTCTAACGTCTCGGCAACCGCGCCGTGCTCCATGAAGGCGAGCAGCGTCGCCTCGGGCATCGTGTCGACGGTGTCGGGACCGATGAGAGCCTCGGGATACATGACTTCGCTGTATTCCGGGTTCTTCGTGGACGTGCTTGCCCAGAGGGGACGCTGGACCCGCGCGCCCTCTGCCGCGAGCGCGCCGAAACGCTCGCCGCCGAAGTCCTCCTTGAAGTCCCTGTAGGCCAGCTTGGCATTGGCGATGGCCGCACCGCCCTTCAGTTCGTCGTGGTCGTCGCCGAGCCGGGAGTCGACGGCTGTGTCGACCCTGCTGATGAAGAAGGACGCGACGGAGGCCACGCGGCTCAGATCGCCCCCGGCCCACTTCAGGTCCTCGAGCCCGGCCATGTACGCGTGCCGCACGTCCCTGTAGGCCTTGAGCGAGAACGTGAGTGTGACGTTGACGTTGATGCCCTCGCCGATGAGCTTGTGGACCGCCGGGATGCCGGCGGGCGTGGCGGGCACCTTCACCATCACGTTCGGGCGGTCGAGCAACCCAAAGAGACGCCTCGCCTCGTCGATGGTCCCGTCCGTGTCGTTCGCGAGGTGAGGGCTGACCTCCAGGGAAGCGTAGCCGTCCGCGGCATCGGTCTCGTCGTAGACCGGGCGCAGCAGGTCGGCGGCGGCCCGGATGTCTTCGACGGTCAGGGACTCGTATATCTCATCGACGCTGCTCCCGCCCGACGCGAGGGTCTCGAGGGCCTCGTCGTAGTCGCTGCTCTCAGCGATGGCCTTCTGGAAGATGGTCGGGTTGGAAGTGAGTCCCGTTACGCCGAGGTCGATCAGGCGCTGCAGCTCTCCGGACTCGATGAGGCCGCGCCTGATGTTGTCATACCAGATCGACTGGCCTATGGCCCTGACATCCTGAATCGAGTTGCTCATCGTCCACCCCCGCGACCAGTATGCTGGTAGTCTACCAAACGGGGATTCGGAGCGCCCGCTATTCGAGCTCCACGATGGGGTCGCCGTCGAGCACCTGCTGGCCCGCCTCGACGTGAACGGCCCGTACGATGCCGGACCAGTCGGCGCGGAGCATCTGCTGCATCTTCATCGCCTCCAGCACGCAGACCTCGTCTCCCGTGACGACCTCGTCGCCCACGGACACGGCGACCGACAGTATCACGCCCGGCATGGGCGAGGAGAATACCTTGGTCGGCGCCGGGCCCGCGCCCACTGCCGGCGTCGGGTCCGGTTGAGGCGCCACGGGTGCAGGCGGCGGGGGCGGCGCTATGCTCTCCGGCTGCACCTCCTCGACCACCACGTCTTCGAGCCGCACCTCGATCTCCTCGCCATCGACGATCGCCGTCACGGGGGAGGCATGGGGGTCCGGCACCTCTACGGTGAACCAGCGGTCGGCTACTTTGACGCGGATTGTGGGCATCGCTTTGCGGCTATGGTGCTATAGGAGCGATATGAAGACGCCGGCTACGACAGCCGAGCCGATGACGCCGGCAACGTTGGGCCCCATTGCATGGCCGAGCAGGAAGGTCCTGGGATTGGACTCCTGGCCGATGTGGTGCGAGATGCGCGCGGCCATGGGCACCGCGGAAACCCCCGCGGACCCGATGAGCGGGTTCATCTTCTCCCTGAGGACGAGATTCATGAGCTTGGCCAGGATGAGGCCGCCGACGGTCCCGCATGCGAATGCGACGAGACCGAGGACAAGTATGACTATAGTCTCGGCGTCGAAGACCCGTTCTGCGGAAAGCTGGGTGCCCACCGTGATCATCAGGAAGATTGTGGCTATGTTGACCAGCTCGTTGGAGGCGGTGTTGGCCAGCCTCGGGACCACGCCGCTCTCCCTGAACAGGTTGCCGATCATGAGCATGGAGATGAGGGGTGCGGAGCGGGGCACGACGAGGATGATGAGTATCATCGCGATGGGAGGCAGGAGGAGTTTCTCCGTCCGGGAGACCTCCCTTGGCGGCGTCATGACAATGCTGCGCTCCTTCTCCGTGGTGAGGAGCTTCATCAGCGGGGGCTGAATGAACGCCACGCTCGCCATGTAGGAGTAGGCGATCACCGCGGTGATGCCGAGGAGCTCCGGGGCAAGTTGGGCTGACAGGAAGATAGTGGTCGGCCCGTCAGCCCCGCCGATTATTCCGATGGCCGCAGCCTCTTCGATTTCGAAGAGGCCGGTGGCCAGGGCGCCCCAGAAGGCGACGAAAATGCCGAGCTGTGCGGCGGCTCCCAGGAGCAGGGTCCTGGGATTGGCAATGACGGGGCTGAAATCTGTCATCGCGCCGATGCCCAGGAAGATGATGGGAGGGAGAATGTTCCAGAACGACAGGCCGTAGTGGAACACCACGCCGAAGATGCCCGACTCCTGGTGGCCCATCTCGCCCGGAACGAAGACCGCCATGCCGGCCAGGGGGAGATTGGCGATGATCACCCCAAGGCCTATGGGGAGCAGCTCGTATGGCTCCATGTCGCGGCTGATGGCCAGGAACATGAAACCCAGGCCCACCAGGACCATGACAACAGCACGCCAGTCCAGGTTGGTAAGGCCGGAAGAGTTGAGGAAGTCGGTGATCTCTGTCATTCAGGTGGTCGATCCGGCGGAGGGTTCGGCGTAGTCCGCGGACCCGGAGAGAGCGGCGACCGCGGCGACGGCGGCCAGTGCGCGGTCGCGGGACTCCGCGGCGGCAGCCTCGGCGGCCAGCCTGGCCTTGGAGGCGCGACGCTCCGGGATTCCGGTCACCCAGCCCATTGCGTAGATCAAGACCATCAAGACGATCAGGAGCCCAAAGGCAGTGCCTATCCCAATCGCTGTGAGGGTGAGCCCCTGTCGGATGAGTTCCTGGTCGAAGGTCATGCGCTCTGTCCGAGTACGGCGCGGCGGGGATTATTGTAGCATCCCCAGGCTGCGGGCTTGCCTCAGGCCAAGAAGTGGCCCCCATGCGCGCGCATGGGGGCCGGCTCAAGGAGGAGCCAGTGCAGCGAATGTTGTTGTGTCATCAGCGCACTGGCAGACTGGATAATACCACATGATGTGCCGTGAGACAATACTCCCCCAAGATATTGAGCAAAATTAAGACGAAATGCAAAAAAAGATTGGAGAGTCTCTAAAGGATTACGTCGTCCCTGTCTGAGAGCCAGAGGAATGGCTCGCCCCACTGCTCCGGGTTATCGATTTCCCAGTCGTCTGAGCTGCCCTGCGGCCTCATGCGCACACCCCAATCGCCCCCGATTATCAGGTGGGCCTCCGCCTGTCCGGAGTCGGACACCGGCACGTACATCGCGGGACACAGGGAGCCGTCATCATCGCTGCTCCAGCCCGTCACCTCGTAGACTCCGTGGGGCCTGCCCGGCTCGAACAGGCGCACGTTCCCCACGGGCACCGGATCGGCCCGGGCCTCGAAGAGCTGCATGGGCATGGCGTAGGAGTTGTCGCTCTCCTCTACCTCTATGTAGATGGGCTTGGTCGCGGCCAACCCCTAGATCCCCATGACGCTGTAGCCGGTGTCGACGTGAATGACCTGGCCTGTGACGCCGCTCGCCAGGTCGCTGGCGAGGTAGAGAGCAGTCTTGGCGACCTCGTCCACGGTGATGTTTCGCCGCATCGGCGCCCGCTCGGCGTGTACCCGCTTCATGTCGCGGTACCGGCTGATCACCCGCGACGAAAGGGTGTCGAGCGGTCCTGCCGATATTGCGTTTACCCGCACGCCCTGGGGTCCGAGGTCGGAGGCGAGCTGTTTGACCTCGTTCTCCAGCGCTGCCTTGGCGGTGCCCATGACGTTGTATCCCGGGAATACCCGTTCCGAAGCCTGGAAGGTCATGGCTAGGATGGAGCCGCCGTCGGGGTCCATGAGGGGTGCCGCATACCTAGCGACGGGGATGAGCGAATACGCGCTTACGTCGAGGGCGACGCGGAATCCCTCCCTGCTCGTCTCCATGAAGGCCCCGCCGAGGTCCTCCCTGTTCGCAAAGGCGATGCTGTGCGCGACCACGTCCAGCCGGCCCAGCTCGGAACCGATGCGCTCGTACGCGGCTTCGACGTTCTCGTCCTGGCTGACGTCGCACTCAACGAGGAGGGTGTCGCCCCAGGGCTCGACCAGCTTGGCGACGGAGGCCCGGACGCGCTCGTTCTGGTATGCGATGGCGAGCTTTGCGCCTGCCTCGTGGAGGATGCTCGCTATCGCCCAGGCTATGCTCCGGTGGTTTGCAACTCCGAAAACGACGCCGGTCTTGTCCTTCAGGTCTATCGGATACATCGAAATCTCCCTGTGGTTCGAGCTTGAATCGTTAGAGGTCGGGCGACAGGCCTACATTCGCCTGTAGTGGACGCGCTCAGGCGTGAGGCTGAGGATAACCCGGTTCTCCCCGCGGAGGGTCTCCATCCGTTTCTCGACCCCATCGGGCCTCACATACCTCTCGACAATGGCCCTGGTGTCGGGCCATATGTCGTCGCCGTCCAGTATCTCTACCGTCCCGCGCAGCGTAACGTACTCGTGGGCGGCCGTGTCGGAGTAGATGCACACCGCCATCCTGTTGTCCCGGGCAAGGTTGATGTACTTGTACCGCTCCTTCGTGGTCGAGACGGTCAGATTGCCGCCCGAGTAACGGTACCAATTGGGCGTGAGCTGGGGCATGCCCGTCTTGCCTATGGTCGCCACCACGGCGATGCGTGGAGGCTCCAGGAATGCAGACAGCCTAGCTTCTTCTTTCGGGCTGAGGTGGCTCATGGGTGAATCCTCTTGCGCGGCTTGCCCCGTTCAACTGGAACAGGGCTGGATGCAGTCTGAATCGCGGCTGAGAGTGTAACAGGTAGGGGCGCGAACTGTCAGGCTTGGCCCGGCGCTCGAAGGGCATCTTGGCGTGCTCCGGCGGTCACGGGTTATACTCGGAACCGTGGAATGGCCGGGGCTGAGCACCCGGCGCGAGTACCTTCCTGAAGGGGGCGTTGAATTGCGGGTCCTGGTAACAGGGTCGACCGGGTTCATAGGACGGAGGGTCGTCCGGGCGCTGGCCGCCAACGGACACTCCGTGCGCGCCGCTGCCAGATCGGTTTCACGCGGGGCTATGTTCGGCGACTTGGACGTGGAGTTGGTGCCGGCCGACGTGCTCGACGCCGAGTCCCTGGAGCGCGCTTGCGATGGCGTCGATGGCGTGGTGCACATGGTTGCCGTGGTGCGGGAGACGGGTAACCTGACCTTTCACCGGGTGAACTACGAGGGCACGGTGAACCTGCTGCGGGCCGCGGAGGCCGCCGGGGCGCGGAGATTTGTTGACGCGAGCACCATCGGCGCGTCGTCAGACCCGGCCGTGCCATACCTGTACAGCCGTTGGATGGCCGAGCAGGAGATCGAGCGGTCGCCGGTGGCCCACACGATACTGAGATTCTCGGTGGGATTCGGCGAGGGCGACGAGTTCTTCAACGTGCTGGGGGCACTGGTGAAGGCGTCCCCCGTAGTGCCGATAGCCGGTGACGGCACGGCGAGGTTCCAGCCCATTGCGGCAGATGACGCGGCCAGGTGCCTGGCAGCCTCCGTAGACGACGACGGGAATGCCGGCCAGATGCTGGAGCTGGGCGGCCCCGAGCATCACACCTACGACGAGATGATCGACATCATTGCTCAGACGGTGGGCGTGAGGGCCGCCAAGGTACACGTACCCCTGGACGTGTTCGGCCCCGTGGTCAGCGTAATGGAGGCGCTGATGCCCAGGCCTCCCGTGACCTCAGAGCAGTTGAAGATGCTGGGCATCGACAACACTACCGCACTCGACTCCGTAGAGGCGAGCTTCGGCTTCGCGCCCCGCCCTATGAAGGGCAACATCGACTACATAAAGCGGATGACGTACATGGACGCCCTCAAGATCAACCTTGGCTTGATGCCAGGCCACATACGGGACCACTGATACCATGACTTCCGCCGGGCCCACAGGCACGACCGCCGGACCGCGTCTATCGTATGAGGACGCGCTTGTGCGGATCATGGGACTGGCGGACTTCGAGCGTGGGACTCACAGCCCGGGACACGGTGTCTTCCACCTCGACAGGATGCGCCTGCTCCTGGAGAGAGCCGGCAATCCCCACCTGGATGTCCCGACCATCCACGTAGCGGGCACGAAGGGCAAGGGCAGCACCGCGGCGATGATCACCTCGATACTGACCGCGGAGGGGTACGCGACCGGGCTGTACACGTCGCCCCATCTCCATAGGGTCACCGAGCGGATCCGCGTGGGACTCGAACCCGTGAGCCGGGATACCTTCGCCGGACTCGTTGAGGAGCTGTGGCCCGAAGCCGAGTACGTAGGCGAGCGCGGCGAATTCGGCGCACTGACCTTCTTCGAGTTCGTTACCGCGATGGCATTCCTGCACTTCGCCAAGATCGAGGCGGATTTCCAGGTGATCGAGGTCGGGCTGGGGGGCAGGCTCGACGCGACCAACGTGGTCAGCCCCGAAGTGTGCGTGATCACGCCGATCATGCTGGACCACGTGTCCGTCCTGGGCGACACCATCGAGCTCATCGCCGGGGAGAAGGCGGGGATAATCAAGCCCGGTGTACCCGTAGTGGCTTCCCCCCAGTCCGCGAATGCCACCGGCGTGTTCGCCAGGGTCGCTTCAGAGAGAGACGCGCGGCTGGTCCGGGTGTCGGACGTCGCGGCAATCGAGCCAGGGACCACGGGACTCGACGGGCAGTCCTTTGAGCTGCGCACGGCCAAGGGCGTGTACGATCTGTACACACCGCTGCTCGGGGACTATCAGCGTGAGAATGCCGCCACTGCGGTGACGGCTGTCGAGATGCTCAGCCGGGCCGTGTCGCGCGAGGGGATCATGGAAGGCCTGGCGGCTGTGACGTGGCCCGCCCGGATGCAGCTCATGTCCGCGAACGGAGTGAGGGTACTCGCCGACGGGGCGCACAACCCCGAGTCTGTGGCGCACCTGAGGGAGGCTGTCAGGAAGTACTTCGAGTTCGAGAGGCTTATACTAGTATTCGGAGCGACGCGAAGTCACAGCGCCGAAGGGATGCTTGCAGAGCTCGCCGGCCTGGCACCTGCGGTGGCCGCCGTGGAGTCGAGGCATCCCAAGTCGGCTACCAAGGAGGCGGTGGCGGAGGCAGTCCGGGCGTCGGGGCTGGAGGCAGCCCTGGTGTCCGACGATGTTGGGAAGGCGGCCAGGTGGGCCATACAACAGGCTGGGCCGAACGATCTCGTCCTGGCAACGGGTTCACTTGCGGTAGCTGCGGAGGTTATCGAGGAGGTCGAGGGCATCGAGCCTGAGATATACGAGGGGCTGCGACTCTAGGAGATTGAAGGACATGTCTACAAATGGAGCGAACCGCCGAGCTGTCGTCACCGGCATGGGAGCCGTGACGCCGCTCGGCGAGTCGGTGGAGCAGTTCTGGTCGAGCCTGGTCCGGGGCGAGTCCGGCATCGGGCAGATTACGCTGGCGGACACGTCAGGATTCCCGAGCAAGATAGCCGGAGAGGTCTCGGACTTCGATCCGGCGCAGTACATCGATAAGCGGGACGCGCGCCGGATGGCCAGGTTCTCGCAGCTCGCCGTAGCCGCAGCGGGAATGGCCATCGAGGACGCAGGGCTGGACTGCGACGCCCTCGACCGGGGACGGCTGGGCGTGGTGATGGGCAACGGCAACGGCGGGTTCCCAACGACCGAGGCGAACTCGCGGATGCTCGTCGCCAGGGGCGGGATGAGGATGAGCCCGCACTTCATACCGATGATCCTGCCTAACATGGCCGCCGCCAACGTGAGCCGCGTCTACGGGCTGAAGGGCTACACCTCGACCATCATTACGGCCTGCGCCGCCGGCACCCAGGGAATCGGCGAGGCGGCAGAGGTGGTGAAGAGGGGAAGCGCCGACGTGGTGCTGGGCGGTGGATGCGAGGCCGGGATCTGCGAGCTGGGCCTCGGCGGGTTCAACATCATCAAGGCCCTGTCGCGCTTCGAGGGCGACCCCGCGAAGGCGAGCCGGCCCTTCGACGCGAATCGCGACGGGTTCGTGCCGGCTGAGGGCGCGGCCCTGCTGGTGATAGAGAGCATGGAGCACGCCTTGGACCGGGGGGCTGACATCGTCGCCGAGATCATCGGCCAGGGCGTGTCGTCGGACGCCTTCCATGCGGTCCAGCCCGACGAGGACGGCAGCGGCGCGGCTCGGGCCATCTGCGCGGCCCTCGACGACTCTGGAATTCCCTCCGATGAGATCGA
Organism: Dehalococcoidia bacterium; assembly: GCA_965116315.1. GTDB lineage: Bacteria > Chloroflexota > Dehalococcoidia > Lucifugimonadales > CAJWER01. Next base: position 537,036 of record OZ220672.1, on the reverse strand, counting down.
CTACATCAACGCCCACGGCACGTCGACGCCGCTTAACGACCTGGCCGAGACGCTTGGGATCAAGGCCGCGCTGGGCGAGCAGGCGTACCGGATTCCGGTCAGCTCGACCAAGTCAATGATCGGACACGCGTTGGGCGGAGCCGGCGCGCTCGAGGCTGTCGCCTCGATCAAGACGATCCTAGACGGCGAGATTCACCCGACCATCAACTACGATGCGCCGGACCCGGAGTGCGACCTGGACTACGTGCCGAACGAGTCACGCAAGCAGCAGGTCGACACCGTGATGTCCAACAGCTTCGGTTTCGGCGGCCAGAACGCCTGCGTCATCTTCAGGCGGTTCGAGGAGTAGCTACCGGGACCTCGCGAGCATTGCGGTGAAGTGGCGCTCTACCCTGCCCGTCACCAGCATCGCCCCTATCACGAGCAGCCACAGGAAGAAGGCGGGGCCGGTGAGCCTGTGGACCACGGTCGCGGCATCGATCCAGATTAGCTGCATGCCGATGCCAACCAGCGCCGACACGGGAGCGATGCGTCTCAGTGTGCCGCCTGCCATCCACTGGTAGCGGCCCGCAACGATCAGCGCCAGCCCGGCGGCGGCGAAGCCGGCCTTGCCGGCGATCCACCTGACAGCGGAGAACGCCTCTATGGCCGGAGTCACCTCCGCAGGGCTCGATGCCAAGAGCGCGAGAGCAATTGCGCCGGCCCCCGACACGGCGGTGAAAGCGCCCGAGACCGCGAACAGCCCGGGGACGAGGGGCGTGCCCAGCCGTTCCCGGATGATCCACGTGCTCCACAGGAACCATGCGCCGGCGATGAGCGTCAGGCCGGACACTAGCCGACCGGCCCCACCTATACCGTAGAGGGCGCTGCTCTCGGCGATGGCGGCAATCGACTCGGCAAGCGTCTCCTGGTCCGCGTCGGCCGCGACACGCCCCACAACAGCTACGGCCGTGAGAGCCGCTGTGAGTATCAGCAGGCCCCCCGCCCTGCGGGCGGCAGAATCGGGCGGCCGAGCCGACTCTGGTGTAGGCGTGCTCTGGTGGCTCATGCGTCCTGGCTCCTCCCTTGCTTGCAATACCTGACCGCGACGGCTACCGACAAGGCTATCAGCACCAGCCACATCGCCGTCAGGCCCCATGTCTCCCCCGTCCAGGCCCTGTAGTCGGGGAAGAGCAGCGAGACACCCTGGAAGGGTGGATAGCTCATGTCGAACGGGTCTACGGCTATCGTTACCTCACCGCTGAGGGCAGCGCGGGCGAGCCCGGCGGTTATGAGAACACCGTAGACTGCCAGGGAGGCCGCCACAATCCTGCCCCACCTGGGCGCCGCATCGACAGCCAAGGCAACAGCGATGACCAGCAGGGGGAGCACGGTTACGAGTGTCCTGCCGGCAAACCACCAGCCCATCATGGTGACGGCGACGAATGTAGCGATCAGCACCTGTACCCCGATCAGGCCGAGCACCAACCGGTGCTGCGCCCTACCAAATGCGAGCAGGGCGAGCCCCGGTATTGCCGCCAGGAGCAGCGGGGACCAGCGCCCTACGCCGAAGCGCCTGTCTACAAACAGGCCCCACAGGCGATAGACCCTCTCACGCACCTCTACGTGATTGTCGAGGATCTCCACCGTCGACTGCCCCGAGTAGACCGCTCCGACGGAGTACGGCGTCAGCCCCCCAAAGGTCGCTATGTGGAACCAGACGAACAGGCTGGTAGAGGCGCCTCCAAGGAGCAGTAACGCCGTCCTACCCTTGCGGTCGGCTCGGACGAGGAAGTATGCGGACACCAGCAGGGCGAGCGGCGCATACTTAACCCCCAGCCAGCACAACGCCGTGAGGACGGCTGCGAGCCAGACGGCGTCGAGCTGCCCCGGCCTACTCCTCCTGGTAACGACGAGGAGGGCAATCACCAAGGCCAGCGCTGCCGGGAACTCGGGGTAGACCTCAGTCGAGTGGATGAACGCAACGGCGCTTGTCCCCACTCCGAGGGTCGCGATCCAGCTTATCGTGCGCCGTCCAGTCAGGCGGTCGGCCAGCAGGAACGCGAGGGCCATGGCAGCCGCCGCAATCAGCAGCAGCTGCGCCTGTGCTCCGGCCAGTCCGCCAAGGGCGAATCCCGGGACTACCAGTACAGACAGGCCGGGATTATGGGGGCTGAGCAGGGTGCCATCGGGCAGTGGGACGGACTGCTTCCACAGCCCGTCCGGGTGGTCGAAGAACGACTCGTAGCACCCAGCGGCGTACTGTTCGCGCAGGTCGAGATCGAGGTCCTCGATGATGCTCTGGGTGGTCAGGAGATAGAAGGGCTCGTCGCCGGTTATGGACGCGCCTCGAGTAGCACGGATGCCCACCGAGAAGAAGTAGACCGGAACCAGCACGAGGAACAGGGCAACGGCGGCAAAGAGCGCCTCGCGGCCTCGAACATGGGACCGAACCCTTGCGATGACCGGTTCCGCAGATGGCGTCCAGGTGACGGCCCGGGGGACCTGGATCACGGGAGAACGCCCGCCTGCCGCATCAGGGATAGGGTGCCCTGTATGTCACTCAGGTTGCTCAGGTCGACGTCCGGAGGGTCCAGCGATTCCAGGGGGGGCATATCGCCTGCCGGTTCCACTCCGGCAATGAGGGGGTACTCCTTGGTCTCCGAGGAAAAGTATCTCTGGGCCGATTCGGACAGAAGGTACTCGACGAACCGCTCGGCGGCACGGCTGCTGTCGGACGCCTTCAGGATTCCCGTCCCTGCCACCAGCACGAGCGCCCCGGGATCGCCGTCGCCCAGGAAGTGGTTGCGGGCGCCGAACCCCGTGCCCTCCTCCTCGAGGAAGCGCTCGAGATAGTAGTGGTTCACGAATCCCACGTCGATCTCGCCCCTGGCCGCGGCGGCCACGGTGGAGATATTGTTGGGGTAGTCGCGCACGTCGTTGGCCTTCATCCCCTCCAGCCAGGCGCGCGCCGTCGCGTCTCCGTACCGGACCCTGAGGGCTGTGACGAACGCCTGGAACGAGCCGTTGGGAGGCGCCCACCCGACCCTGCCCTTCCATTCAGGTTCGACGAACTCCAGGATCGAGGCTGGAAGGTCCCTGGCCGGGTCGATGGCGGACGTGTTGTAGATGATGGTGCGGGCGCGCCCCGACGTGCCGACCCACTCACCTTTCGGTGACCTGAACCGGGGGTCCACCCTGTCAAGGATGTCGTCCGGCAGCTTGTCCAGGACTCCGGCCGCGGACAGCGCGCCGAGAGAACCCGGGTCCTGCAGGAATACGACGTCGGCGGGGGTGTTCTCGCCCTCCTCGAGAATCGTCGATGCGATGGCTGCGCTGCCTGCGTACTTGACCTGTATGTCTATGCCCGTCTCCTCCGAGAACGATTCGAGCAGCGGGTGCACCAGGCTCTGGGTCCTGCCCGAGTAGACAGTCAGGGTGTCGTCTCCCCGCTGACAGCCGGTCAGCGCCCCCAATGCCAGCAGTGCCAGCGACAACGTTATGAGCGCCGGTCGAGGAAACGCAGGGGCAAGCCAACGGAAACGGTTCATACTATCTCTCCTATTCGAACGCCCCTAAGGCTAGCTCTGCCTTCACCAGAGTGCATAAGGCCTGATGGGCGCTGCCTGGTTCCGCGATCCTCGGTCTTGGTCATTCGAAGCTAGTTATCAGGTCGTCCTCTGTCAAGAGGAGCGCCGAGGCTGTCTCGTTGAGGGCGGCCAGCGCCCCATCGCGCAGCTCGGGCGTGATCTGGTCCGAGTCGGCCGTGAGGTAGGCGACGATCGTCTCGTCGGAAGCTGGGTTGGCCTTGGCAACCTCGGGCTGGATGGACTGGTAGAACGCCAGGGCTTCCACCAGGTGTGTCCCGGGGTCCTTGCCTTCCTGCACATCCTTCTGTGCGATGCCTATGTACCTGACGGTGGCGAGGTAGAAGATCGCGTTGAAGCGGGAGTAGACATCCTGGGCCGCCGCGTCGAATGCCTCCTTGTCTCCGGCGTCCGCCGCCTGCCGCGCCCGCTCCATAGCCTGGCGTAGGGGGATGTCTATTGTGCCCTCGCGTCCGAAGTTGCCCTCGCGAGACCGGGCAAGGGCGGCCAGGGAGTTGGGGTATTCCCCAGCGACCTCCTCGCCTACGTACACGGCCCATGCCTCGTCGATCAGGCCGGACCTCATCTGTTCCCCGCCGATTATCATGTAGAACTTGGCCCAGTGGTAGAGGATCCTAAGCACGCCCTTCTGGATGGCCTGACGCCGCTGGGCATCGGTGTACTCCGCGGCCTCGCCGCGCTTGCGGATAGCGTTGTTCACCGGCGTCTCCAGGAAGGAGGAGGAGCCATAGAACTCCGCGGCGACTGGGAAGTCGTTCGCGCGGCGAGGATCTATTGCAAAGCTGCGCAGGGTCCGGCTCTGGGGGCCCAGGCGGGTGTGTATCCCCGCCTCGTACATCAGCAGGATCTCTGCCGCGGGCAAGGGCTGGCCCTCATTGACCACGTTGGTCAGCGTGGCGATCTCACGGTAGTCCGAGGAGATCTTCTGGTAGATTTCCCGGTTGGTGGTCGGCGTGAAATAGCCGTCGGACTTGGTGGGCCCGCTCGTCTCGGCATCCTGTCCCGCCGGAATGAGCAGGCTCCTGGAGACATCCAAAGCGCCGGTATCCGGGGACGGAGCGCCGCTCGGCCCATCTCCGGTATCGTCCGTGTATTGGGTGACTAGGTCGGTCTCTTCCAGCAGCAGCGCGGAAGCCGTCCCGTTGAGCGCTGCAAGCGCCTGATCGCGCGACTCGGCCGTAATACCGTCCGGTTCGGACTCGATGTATGCCATTATCGTTTCGTCAGCAGACGGGTCGGCCTTGGCAACTTCAGGTTGAATAGACTGGTAGAACGCCAGCGCCTCGACCTGGTGGGTACCCAGGGCATCGTGGTTGCCCGCTTCCGCGTCATCCATCACCCGGCCGATGTACCGCACAGTGCTGAGGTAGAAGATGGAGTTGAAGCGGGAATAGACGTCCCGAGCAGCAGCCTCGAATGCTGCTTCGTCGCCGCCTTCGGCGGCCTGCCTGGCGCGTTCCATTGCCTGTCGTAGAGGGACATCGATCGTGCCCTGCCTGCCGAAGTTGCCCTCGCGCGACTGGGCCACCGCGGCCAGTGAATTGGGGTACGCCCCGTCGACTTCCTCGCCCACGTAGACGGCCCAGGCCTCATCGACCAGGCCGGACCTCATGTGCTCTCCACCGATAATCATGTAGAACTTGGCCCAGTGATAGAGAATCCTGAGGAGGCCCTTGCCAATCGCCTGTCGCCGCTGGGCATCTGTGTAGTTTTCCGCCTCTCCCCGCATGCGAACGGCGTTTCGAATCGGACTGTCGAGGAAAGTGCCGGACCCATAGAACTCGGCTGCGTCAGGGAAAATCCTCGCCGGAGTGGAGCCGGCGGCAAAGCTCCGAAGAGTACGGCTCTGCGGGCCAAGCCGCGTATGAGAGCCCGCTTCGTACAGAAGCCATATCTCCGCGGCCGGCAGGGGTCTGCCCTCGTTGACCACGTTGGTCAGTTTGAGGATCTCCTGGTAGTCCGTGGAGATCTTCTGATATATCTCCCGGTTCGTCGTGGGTGTGTAGTAGCCGTCGGACTTGGTGGGCCCGCTCGTTTCAGCATTGAGACCGGTGGGGATCCTCAGCCCTCCGGCGTCCCTGGTGTCGGTGGCAACACCCGTGCCACCGCTGGTCCCGGTAGCTGAGGCAGTGCCGGCGACAGGCCCGCTCACAGAGACAGTCCCGGTGCCGGACACGCTTACTGAACCGGTCCCGCCGTCGATGACTTCAACCGTGGGGCGGTCTTCCCCTCTCTCACAGCCCATGGCAAGGGCAATCAACGCCACGATCACCAAGCCGACGGGCCAGTTTGCGGCCTTCACACTGTTCACTGACCAACGGTAGCGCTCATTCCGATCTCTCATCTACTAATCCTCCAGGGTTTCCGGTCTAAAGCGTCGAACCAAGTAGGAGACAGTTGACTCGTGGTGGAGTCACGGGGCCAGCATTTCCCTCAGCATCGCGAGGGGCACTCGCCACAGGTAGGAAGGCCCTATGAAGGAGCTGCCTCTCGTGCGGCGCGTGTACGAGATGGGCACTTCGCGCAGACGCATCCCCTTCTTGAGCAGGTCGAGAGTCATAACCTGCGCGTAGTTGTAGTCGTGGATGATCTCGACCCTGTCGAGGCCGCGGCGAGAGAAGGCGCGAAAGCCTGTCTGGCCGTCGGTTATGACACGGCCCGACGCGACGCACAGCAGCGCCGTGAACACGTAGTTGGCGATGAGCCGCGTGAAGGCCTGTCCGTCCCGCGAACCCAGATACCTCGAGCCGAGAACATAGTCGGCGTCGCCAGCCTCGATGGGCGCAACCAAGTCAGGGATCTGGGATGGCGGATACTCGCCGTCGGCGTCGATGTAGACGGCCGCGCGGGCGTCCATCTCCCGTGCGGTTTCCAGCCCCGTTCTCAGCGCCGCGCCCAGTCCGCGGTTGCGCTCATGGCGCACAACCACATCGGCTCCAGCCAAGCGGGCAGCCTCGGCCGTGCCGTCGGTGGAGCCGTCATCGACGACGATGATTCTCATGTCTGCGATCTGCGCCCGGGGCATCTGGCGCAGGGTCTCGGGCAGGTTCTCCACCTCGTTGTATGCGGGCACGATCACTGCCAGCGGCTTTGCGGACTCGGAAGCCTCCCCAGAGCCCAGCACCTGCCCAACAGAGTCTGCTGGCGGCTGGACGCCCAGGTAGTAGGCGATCGTGGGTGCAATGTCCATGATCGACCTGGGCTCCTCGATGGGTCCCGTCCTCTCGACTCCCCTGCCCCAGAGGATGCACGGCACGTGCACCTCGGTGGGGCTCATATGGCCGTGGCCGCCGATGCCTATGCCCTGGCCGTGGTCGGACGTGATGAGGAATGTTGCGTCTTCCAGGTAGCCGTTGCGCTCGCACCAGTAGAAGAACTCTTCGATGATCCGGTCGGTGGCCTCGATCTTGGCCAGGTACTCGTCGTTGTAGCTGCCCCTTGCATGGCCCGTCTGGTCTACGCTCAGGAGCTGCAGCACCAGCATGTCGGGGTCGTCCCGCTCCATAACGGCCCGAGCCCTGGCCGCAAGCGCATCGTCGATTTCGTCGTTGTCGGTGACGGCCGTCACAGTCTCGACATCCTCCTCGCCGAACGCATCGACAAGGTGAGCGATCCCCACCAGCTTGCCGCTCATGCCCGAGGCGCGGAGGGAATCGAATATCGATTCGCACTTGACGCCGAGGTTGGGAACAAAGTTGCTGCTCATGCCGTGGGCGCTCGGCGTGGCGCCGGTCAACATCGAGCTGAATGCCGTCACCGTCCGGGCCGGGTATACGGTGGAGGTGTCTACGTAGTCGGCACCCTCTCGCCTGATGCGGTCGATGAACGGCGTATTGGCCTCCTGTAGGCGGTCGGCCCGGCACCCGTCTATCACTACCGCGATGAATCGGCGCGACAGCCTGCGGCCGGAGGCAGTGGCGCGCAGGCGTGTCGGCGCCAGGGGTGGGGTGGGGACCCACGTGAAGAACCATTGGTGAATGAGTACGGCCGTAACGCCTACGGCCAGCACGAATAGCTCGAAGGCGGCCACCGTCCCGATGCCGGGGCGCTCCACCATCATCAGGAACGCCAGCACCAGGAACGTGGCCTTTGGGACTTGTTCGAGGAAGTTGCCGCTGGTTGGATCGGGGTTCTCGAGCACCAGCCGCCAGAACCGCGTGAAGTTGAGCCACGACGTACCGATCCTCAGCCTGTAATAGACGGTGCCCCACAGGACCACGGTGAAGCCCAGGTAGAGACCGAGCATGAGCAAGACAGCTCCTGCGTCGGAGAACCGGAACAGGCCGATGAACAGGGCGAGGTAGACCCACAGGGCTGCACGGAGCTTAAGGGGGAAGTCGAACCTGTAATAGACGACGAAGAGCGGCACGAGTGCCAGGAGAGCGACGCCAGCGCGCATCCAGTAGCCTAGGTCGGCCGCGTGGGGCAAGCTCAGCAGCAGCAGGATGCCAAGCACAAAGACGGGCGTGAAGGGCTTGCCCTCGTTGAAAACGTTCCACAGCCGGGCCGCCGCGATCTCGAACCGGGAAGCTCCCTTCTCACCGTCGGCCGTACCGCGAAGGGCTCCCAGACCCCTGAGCCGCAGGGGCATCCCGGCTACTGCCAGTGTGAATGCGGGGGCGACGGTGTACGAGTAGGCGAATTTCAGTCCATGCGTTAGCACCGACAGCGCCAGCCCCTGTTCGGGTGGGATGCCAAGTGCGTACAGGGCCCCTGTCATGCTTGCCTCGTAGACGCCGACGTTGCCCGGAGTGAAGTGGAAGGCCTGGGCAACAATGGTGAATGCGGTGACCGCAATCGCCTGGGAGACGGACAGATCGACGCCAAGGGCTTCGGCGGCCACGAGCACAACCCCCGCCTCCAGCACCCAGCTTGGGACGGTCCACAGGGCCGCAAGGCCGACCTGCCGCGCCGTCAGCCTGCCCAGGTGAGCCCTGAGCACATCCATCCATGCCGACACGGGACGAGGCAGCGACCGGGCAGCGACCCTATGCCTCACCAGGAGGAGGGCTACTCCAACACCTGCTATTGCGGCGGCCGGAAGCAACAGCGCCCTGCCGTCTATCCCCCTAGCGTCGGAGACGACTGCCGCCCCAAGCCCCGCGGCGATGGCCGTGAGCACGGCCACGTCCAGCAACCGCGCGACGGCAGTCGTGGCCGTGGCCTCGGCCAGCGGGATGCCTCGCCGGGACATGAGGTAGACCCTCGCCACCTCGCCGGCCTTGAAGGGCAGGAGGTGATTGACCAGCAGGGAAGCTTGCAGTGCGCCAAAGAGTGGAAAGACTCCTGTAGGGTGAGTGAGGAGGCGCTTCCACGCGACGGCCCTCAGCCAGACCGCCCCTGTGTAGGTCGCCAGCATGACCGCCAGCAGCCACGGGCGTCCCAGAAGCGTTTGCGCCGCGGACCTCACGTCCGCCCAGTCCACTAGCCAGCCCAAAGCGAGTAAGGCTCCAGCGGCCAGCGCGAGGGCAGCCAATATGCGCGCTACCCTAGAGCTGGGCGAGGTCTGTCCGGCGAAAATGGCTGCTGAGGCGAATTGGCGGACGGAAGAGGCAGCCTTCACTTCGCTGTTACTACTCACTGGGCATAGTCTCATCTAATCCTGTCACTAAGTCTATACTTAGTCCCTTGATATGTCAACCATTCCTGAAAGGATACGTCAGCAGCAATTCGATGGGACGCATGGGGCGGCCCAGACTCGCTCCGGTGTACCATGTACCCGCCCCTACCCAGCGGACCAGGAGCCGGACATGCCCACAGCAGGACAACGCCTGATTGCAGTAGACGGAAGAATCGAGATGGAGGGCATTGAGTTCCCGGACCCAGGGCCGGGGCAGGTGCTCGTGCGGGTGACGAAGAGCCTGGTGAGCGCCGGCAGCGAGCAGGGGGCGTTGATCCGTGCGACGAGCGAGCGGCGGCCGCTGGGCTACACGACCGTGGGACGAGTGATCGAGGCCGGGGACGGCATGGAGTCCTTCCTGCCGGGTGACCGAGTACTCACGTTCGGGTTCCACGGAACCCACTGGGTGAGCGAGCAGGAGGAGCACCCGGACGACCCGATACACATACACAGGATCACGCGGCAGGTCACCGACGAGCAGGCGGCCCTGTCGAGGCTCGGAGACGTGGCCCTGCACGGAGTGCGGCGGGCGGAGCTTCAGATCGACGAGAAGACGGCTGTGTTCGGTGCGGGTGTCGTGGGCCAGCTGGCATTGGCGTTCTGCCGGCTCTCGGGCGCCTACCCGGTGATAGCAGTGGACCTCGACGACGACCGCCTGGGGCTTGCCATGAGGAGCGGCGCTACGCACACGGTCAACGCGTCGAAGGAGGATGCGGCTGAGGCCGTCAAGGAGATTACCGGCGGCGGTGCGGAGTCGGTCCTGCACGCGAACCGAAACCCCAACGTCCTGGACGACTGCATGCGCGCCGCCGCCGAGCACGGCAAGGTGGTGCTGGTTGGGAGCCCGCCAGGGACAGCGCATCTTGGCCTGCAGGTCGACCTGCTTCGCCGGGAGCTGGACGTGCGGGGGTCATACGGGAACGTGCACGACAGCCACCGCTACTACAGGTGGACCCAGCGGCGCGACCGGGATGCCATAATGCGCATGATGGAGTCGGGGGAGTTGGATGTGGACCACCTGGTCAGCCACGTTGGCAATCCGGAAGATGCCGATGAGCTGTACCAGAAGATAGTCCAGGGCCCGGCGGGCTGGATGGGGGTCTTCTTCGACTGGGGTCTAGTTGGCGAACAGCCTTGACACGAGACAGGGGGGGTTTGAAACCCGCCCCTACGAGCCGAATGTGAACTTGCGGAGCACTGCCCTTCGACAGGCTCAGGGCGAACGGTAGTGCGTCCGTCGGCCTTGGACTATCCTGTAGTTGCCTGGAAGGGCCTTAGTCGGCGCCGACCCAGCCGCCCTGGGATATGTCGATCATGACGCCGTCGGGGCCCGTGTACTTGAGCTCGACGTTTCGGCCGCCGTGCCCCCCGCCCATGCTGCTGTGGAGGGCCTCGTTGATGTCCTCCTTGGGCAGCGAGTCGGCCTTGCGCAGCCGGACATCCGCAGCCTCGGCATCGTCCACCTGGAAGCCGATATGGTGGATGCCTGAGTAGTCCAGCCCGTGGTCACCGGCAACGACATCGTTCTTGAATCTCAGGACGGCTATGTTCACGTTGCCGTCGCTGAGGTAGTACCCCTCCGCGTTGTCACCGTCCACCCTGCCCACGACCTCGAGATCGAATACGTCCCGGTAGAAGTTTGCGGTCGCCTCGGTGTCCTGGGTCGCGATCGCGACATGCTTGAGCTTTGCCATCGTCCTCCCTTTCGGGCGGCCCCGCGTACGACTAAGCGGCGGGGAGCGCCGGGGCAAATATATGTGCGGCCAGGAGAGTTGTCAACAGACAGCCGCCATCGACGGTGAGGCAGCTGGTAGAAGGACTCAGCATCCCAATCTGAGGATGCGGCAGGGAGGGTTCCCTCCCATGCCAGGGCTAGGCGCGAACGCGCTGCTTGTACTGAGAACGGAGGCAGCGCGTGCATACCTTGACGCGCTTTGGGGTCCCATTCTCATAGATGGTGGCAGGCTGGACATTGGCCGACCAGCGGGTCTTGGTCCGCCTCTTCGAGTGGCTGACGTTATTGCCCGACTGACCGGACTTGTGGCATATGGAGCATCTGGCCATTGTTCTGTGTTTTGACGTTTACGAAAAGTGTCTAGTAGAATCAAGCCTGTTCCAGCATACCATACGATAAAGCTGTGCGGCAACGATGGCGTCGACCCAACAGATGGAGAAATCGACCAAACCGCGCCTCGGCGGCGACGACCTGCGGGCTATGTTCTCCTCGGCGGTCCACCTCCTGGAAGCAAACGTCGAGGCAATAAACGCGCTCAACGTCTTCCCTGTCCCGGACGGCGACACGGGCATCAACATGTTCCTGACGCTGCAGGACTCAGTGGCAGTGACGCGCACACTGGATGGGGCCGGGGCGAACGAGGTCTCGCGCGCCCTCGCGGACGGCGCGCTGAAGGCCGCCAAGGGGAACAGCGGCGTCATCCTCTCGCAGTTCTTCGAGGGCCTGGCGGTCGGGCTCCGGGACTCGCATGACTTCGGCCCTCCCGAGTTTGCCGCGGCGCTCAGCGAAGCCCGGGACCGCTCCTACAAGGCCGTGGGCGAGCCCAAGGAAGGCACCATGCTCACGGTCGTCTCCGACGTGGCGAAGGCCGCGGGCGGGATCGAGGGCGAGGCCGTGGAGATGGCCGACTTCCTGTCATCGGTCTGTGACGCGGCGAGGGAGTCGGTTGCCCTGACGCCCACCCTGCTGCCCGTGCTCAGGGAGGCAGGCGTCGTAGATGCGGGCGGACAGGGCCTGCTGGTCATACTCGAGGGGGCCAGGCGGTACGCTGCCGGCGAGGCAGGCCCCGGCGAGGTGGCCGTGCCCGACCCGGTGGGCATCGACCAGCCAACGGGCGCCGTATCCCACGAGTTCCTCGACTCGGTCGAGGAGGAGGAATACGGCTATTGCACGCAGTTCCTCGTCGAGGGCGTCGACCTCGACCCCGACGAGCTGCGGGCAAAGGTCTCGGAGATGGGAAGGTCGGCCGTGGTGGTCGGCAACTCCGCGAGCGTGCAGGTCCACGTCCATATGGAAGACCCCGGCCCGGTGATCAGCCTGGGGGCCGGCCTGGGCTCGCTGAGCAACGTGAAGGTCGAGAACATGGACGCGCAGCACGAGCGCTTCTCCTCGGACCGCAGGGAAGAGGACGCCAAGAACCTTGCCGTGGTGGCCGTGGCCTGGGGCGACGGGTTCGTGGAGCTCTTCAGGAGTTATGGGGCCGACCGGATCGTGACTGGCGGCGACACGATGAACCCGAGCGTGGGGGACCTGCTCCAGGCCATAGACGAAGCGCCGTCGGAGACGGTGATAGTCCTTCCGAACAACTCCAACATAGTCCCCGCAGCCGAGCAGGCCGCCGGAAGGTCCGGGAAGGACGCCCGGGTGGTCCCCACGAAGAGCATCCCGCAGGGGGTGGCGGCCATGCTCGAGTTCAACACCGACATGGACGCCGACCGCAACGTGGATAGCATGAACGATGCCATCGAAGCGGTCCTGACAGGCCAGGTAACGAAGGCCGTCCGGGGCGTGACCATGAACGGGGTGACGGTAGAACAGGGTATGATCGTGGGGATGCTGGAGCGGGAGGTCGTGGCCGCCGGCGAGGATGTGGGAGCCGTGGTCAGATCGCTGGTGGAGGCGGCGAAGGGGGACGATGTCGAGCTGGTCACTCTGTACAGGGGCGCGCCGCTGGAAGAGAACGAGGCGCAGAGAGTAGCGGACGCCCTGGACTCCGACATCGAAGGCATCGAGTTCGAGTTGGTGGAGGGCGGCCAGCCCCACTACCACTTCCTCGTTTCCTTGGAATAGACAGGTCTAGAGAAGCAAAAAGGGGGCACCCATGGCAGTCAGGATCGTAACGGACAGCACGTCAGACCTTCCGGCAGAGACCGCGGAGCGCCTGGGCGTTACCGTGGTCGCTCAGAACGTCCACATCGGCACGGAGACATACAAGGACAACGTCACGATAACGCCCGACGACTTCTATTCGATGCTTGCCAGCAGCGCCGAGCTGCCGAAGACGTCGCAGGCGTCGCCCGGCGACTTCAAGGAGGTGTACGACAGCCTCGGCGGCGATGCCGACGGCATTGTATCCATCCACGTATCTGCAGAGCTCAGCGGCACCTACAACTCCGCGGTCCAGGCTGCGGCGCAAACGTCTGCGACCTGTCCTGTAGAGGTGGTGGACACCCGGCAGGTCTCGATGGGGCTCGGTCTTGTCGTAAAGGCTGCCGCCGAGGCGGCCCAGCGAGGGGCCGGACACGACGAAGTCGTTGCCATAGCCCGGGGCGCGGCAGGCCGTGTACAGTGCTTCTGCCTGTTCGAGACGATGGAATACCTGGTGAAGGGCGGGCGGGTCGGAAAGGCCCAGGCGATGATCGGCTCGGTCCTCAGTATCAAGCCTATGATCATCATCAGGGACGGAGAGGTGCAGCAGCTGGGCAAAGGCCGGACGTTCGCCAAGGCCCTGGGCAAGATGAAGCAGACCGCCCACGAGTTTGCGCCGATCGAGGACCTTTCGGTGATGTACAGTACGACGCCTGACGCAGCCGGCAGCGTCGCGGACGACCTCCGGGACCTGCTTCCAGAGGGAGCCGAGCCCACAGTCACCCGATTCGGTCCGGCGATCGGGGTCTACACGGGTCCCGGGGCAATTGGGATAGCCGTCCTCCAGGCGAAGTAGCGGGAAGGGTCCAAGCAATGCGAGGCCCTGCTGAGCCCCCGGTCTGCCGGGGGCTGCGGCCAGGGACGCCCGAGTGCGGCCCCCACGAGCCGCCTCAGTTTCCCGGTCTCTGCGCTATGATGTGGCCTGTGCCCGAATGAGCAATAACAGTACGATAATCGAGCCCCTGCTGAACATCCTGGAGATGGAGAAGGAACAGGGCTACCAGGACCGGGCCGTGGCCGGGGGACTCGACAAGCTGCTGCAACGCTGGGACGCGGAGCTTCGCCCCATCCTGGACGAGCCCGGCTCATACTCTGTGCTCACACCCGTCCAGCGCGAAGCGTGGGTCACCGGCGCGCTGGAGAAGCTGGGCACGGTCGACGGCGGCAAGGCCTCCGGCTCCGCTGCCACGAAGAAGAAGCGGTCCGTACCCCGCAGAGCCAGGACGTCGGCGGTGGCGCTTGGCGACGAGGCCACAAAGCTGAGAGGCGTCGGCGACCGGGTGGCCGCCAGGCTCAAGAAGCTCGGCATCGAGACCGTAAGGGACCTCGTCTACCACTTCCCCCACCGGCACAACGACTACGGGAACGTCCGCACTATCAGCGAGCTGACGGTGGGGGAAGTCCAGACAGTCGTCGTCTCGGTGTGGGAGGTGACGGCCAAGCCTCTCAGGCCAAGCCTATGGTCCATTCAGGCGGTCCTCGCGGACGGCACGGGCAACGCTCGTGCAACCTGGATAAGGCACGCCAGACCTCGCCAGAGGCCGTACCTGGCGAACAGCATCAAGCCGGGCGATGAGATCGTCGTCAGCGGCAGGGTCTCGGCCTACCACGGGACTCCGGTGTTCAGGGACGACCCCGAGTTCGAGCCGGTCAAGGGACAGGAGGACCTGGTCCATACCGGCCGCCTGGTGCCCGTCTACCCCGCCACGGAGGGTCTGCCCCAGAGGACCATCCGGCGCGCGGTGAAGGGCGCCCTGGACGCCACTATCTCCCAGGTCGACGACTATCTGCCCGAGGAGTCGCTGCACCGCACGGGGGTAATGGGGCTGCGCAACGCGATCGCCCAGTACCACTACCCCGACAGTCACGCCGACAAGGCGGCGGCCCGCCACCGGCTCGCGTTCGACGAGCTGTTGATGCTCCAGATGATGGTGCTGAGCCGGAAGCGTGAGTGGCAGGCGGAAGAGTCCGGCATTGCCATAGACGCGGACAGGCGCCGCGTCGAGGGATTCCTGGGCTCCCTGCCCTTCAGGCTTACGGATGCGCAGAGCCGCGTCCTGGACGAGGTCCTCGCGGACTTGACCAGCGACCGTCCCATGAACCGGCTGCTGCAGGGCGACGTGGGCAGCGGAAAGACGGTCGTTGCGGCGGCGGCGCTCCTCATGGCCGTGCTGGACGGATACCAGGCGGCCCTCATGGCGCCGACGGAGATACTAGCCGAGCAGCACTTCCTCACGCTGTCAGGCCTGATGGGGGCATCGCCGGGCGGGTCCACGGTCGCAGAGGGTAGTGTGCCCGGCCTGTCCCGGCCAGTGCGGATCGGCCTGCTGCTGGGCAGCCTCAGCGCCAGGGTCAGGCGCAACATGCACGAGATGATCGCAGAGGGGGAGATCGATCTCCTCATCGGCACCCACGCGCTGATCCAGGGCGCTGTCGACATCCCGCGGCTGGCCGTCGCGGTCGTGGACGAGCAGCACAGATTCGGAGTGATGCAACGGGCCGCCATGCGGGAGAAGGGCGAGCGGCCCCACCTGCTGTCCATGTCCGCCACGCCGATACCGCGGTCCCTGGCCCTCACGCTATACGGCGAGCTGGACGTGTCGACCATCGACCAGATGCCGCCGGGAAGGCCACGAACAAGGACCCGGTGGGTGGAGCCTACGAAGCGCGACGCAGCCTACGGATTCGTGCGCAAGCAGGTCGAGCAGGGGCGGCAGGCCTTCATCGTGTGCCCCCTCATCGAGGGTTCGGAGGCCATCCAGAGCCGTGCCGCCACCGAGGAGCACGAGCGACTATCGGCCCTTGTCTTTCCCGACCTGCGACTCGGCCTGCTGCACGGCAAGATGGCCCTGCACGAGAAAGAAGCGGTCATGGACGACTTCAAGCAGGCTGAGCTGGATATCCTGGTGTCTACGCCTGTGATCGAGGTGGGCATCGACGTGCCCAACGCCACAGTCATGCTCATCGACGGCGCGGACCGGTTCGGGCTCGCCCAGCTTCACCAGTTCAGGGGGCGCGTGAACAGGGGCACCCATCAGAGCTACTGCCTGCTGCTGGCGGACGACCCAGGCGAGGACGCGAGGAACCGGCTCAAGCTGGTCGAGCGGATCGACGACGGCTTCAAGCTGGCAGACGAGGACCTGAAGCTCCGGGGCGCCGGCGACTACCTGGGCACTCGCCAGAGCGGGCTGCCGAGCCTCAACGTCGCCATGATCACCGACCAGGACATCGCGGCCCTGGCCCGCCAGGAGGCAGCGGCGATCCTCGACACCGACGCGGGCCTTGCGAAACCGGAGCACGACCTGCTGGCAAAGCGCCTCGAACAGGCCGCCGTGGCGCTGCCGGGCGAGATGAGCTAGCGGCGACCCCCAAAGAAGGCGGGTTTGAAACCCGCCCCTACAAGAGCCGAGAATCGCCATCAACCCTATGTCCTATGCCTCGCTCGTTGCGGGAGTCCTAGATCCGGGATGACCGGGGGCTCCGTACATTGGACAACCGGTGCACGAGCGCTCCTCGCCGCACGGCGCAATTCCGGGCCTCGGGGAAATCGACATCAGGGGCCGTTCGGCTTCGGCACGGAACAGGTCGAGCTTGAGCTGTTTCGCCTGCGGCGGGCGGTATCCCGGCAGCGACAGGAACAGCCACGCCCTCTTGCGCACGACCCCCATCGCCTGGAGGTCTCTCCAGGTGTCGATGCTATGGAGCCTCCGGTTCGCGAGGATCCGCCGCACCGAGGTGGGGCCCACACCGGGCACCCTCAGCAGTTCATCCCTGCTCGCTGCGTTCACGTCCAATGGAAATGACTCCAGGCCGGACACCGCGATCGAGGTCTTGGGGTCCAGGTCCAGCGGCAGGAGTCCGTTGTCGGCGAAGGCCAGCTTCAACTCGTCGTTGGAGTAGCCGTAGACCCTCTTGAGCCAGTCGACCTGGTAGAGCCTGTGCTCGCGCTGCAGCGGCGTGGGCGGGTGCTCCTCGAGCGGCGTGTGACGCACCGGACGGAAGGCGGCGTAGTAGACCCGCTTCAGGGCCCACTGGCCGTAGAGCTGGTCTATGCGCTGGAAGATGTCCCAGTCCGTCTCGTCCGCCGCGCCGACGACGAGCTGCGTCGCCTGGCCCACTGCCCCGTTGGTCCCCGAGCGGGTTAGCCGGTCGATCCACTGCATTGGCGCGAGCATGTCGCGCTCGAGCTCCTTCATGGCGCTCAGCTTGCTCATCAGCGCAGAGTTGGGCGCCTCGAGGTTGATCGACAGCCGCGTCCCGAGCCGGTAGGCCTCCTCCACGTATTGCTCTTCAGTGCCGGGCATCACCTTCATGTGGATGTAGCCCCTGAACCCGTGCCTGTTGCGGATGAGGTCCACCACCTTGATCAGCTTCTCCGTCGTCTCCGACCCCGTCCCGGCCACGCCCGAGCTGAGGAACAGGCCGGACACCGTGTGCCGCCTGTACATCTCCATGAAGGCGTTGGCGAGCTCGTCGACCTTGAAGGCGTACCGTTTGCGCGGCACCCAGTGGCTGTTCGGGCAGAAGGCGCAGTCCATCTTGCAAAAGTCGGTGAACATCACCCGCATCAGGTTGATGTACTTGCCGTTCGGCAGGGCTGACCTGTACACCCCCGGCGCGGGGTTGTTCCGTGGAGCGGAGTACGGCGCCTTGTCCCGGCGGGTCGAGCCGGGGCGTTCGGGACGTGAGAGCATGTCGTCCGAAGCCATGCCCCCCAGGGCCTTTATTTTCTGGTAGGTGTCCGGCGCTCTCTTGATCAGCAATGTGTTCCTCCCAAAGAGGAACGTATGTTCCCATATTGGCATCTCCGCGTCAACATTACCCATGGTTACCGAGTCGTGTGTGGCGAAGAGGGTGGGTTTGAAACCCACCCCTACGGCAAGAGCGGTTTCGGCGTTCGAGGGCCGTCGGGGTACGAGTTGGTATGATGGCGCGTATGGATGGGAAGGAAACGACCGTCAGGCACATCCTGCACGCGGACATGGACGCGTTCTACGCGTCGGTGGAGCAGCGGGAGAATCCGGCTCTTAGGGGCAAGCCCGTGGTCGTTGGGGGTAGCCCCGAGGGTAGGGGCGTCGTCGCGGCGGCGTCGTACGAGGCGAGGCGGTATGGGGTCAGGTCGGCGATGCCCATGCGGACCGCCCTCGTCCGGTGCCCGTCGGCTGTACGGGTGCCGCCGCGATTCGCCCTATACCAGGAGGTCTCGCGCCAGGTGATGTCGATATTCAGGGACACGGCCGAGACAGTGGAGCCACTTTCCCTCGACGAGGCGTTCCTGGACGTGACCGCTTCCGTGTCGGACTGGGATACACCCAGGCGGATCGCAGCACGGCTGAAGGAGCGAGTGGCGCGGGAGGTGAGGCTCACCCTCTCGGTCGGCGCGGCGACCAGCAAGTCGGTTGCGAAGATCGCCTCCGACATCGACAAGCCCGACGGCCTGACAGTGGTCGAGCCCGGCGACGAGCGCGACTTCCTGGCCCCGCTGCCGGTGGAGAAGCTGTGGGGAGTCGGTCCCAAGACAGCGGGGCGGCTCAGGGCCGAGGGCATCGAGCGAATCGGCGACATGGCCGATAGGCCGGACGAGTGGTGGGCTGCGACGTTCGGCAAGCCGGGCCCCCACATGAGGGACTTGGCCTTGGGGCGCGACGACAGTCCGGTCGTAGCTCACCGCGACAGGAAGTCGGTCAGCGCGGAGACTACCCTGGCCCACGACACGTCCGACGCCGACGATCTGCACCGGCTAACGGAAGAGCTGAGCCTCCGGGTGTGGCGGCAGCTGGAACGGGCAAAGCTGCGGGGCCGGACGGTGAAGTTGAAGCTCCGGCTCGCGGACTTCACGACCTTCACTCGCCAGGCCACCCTGCCCGATTCCGTCACCGCACCGGAGGACGTGGCGCTGACAGCAGCCTCGCTGTTGCGGCGCGAGCTAACCCCGGGGCGGGAGTTTCGGCTTGTCGGGGTGGGCGTCTCGGGATTCGAGAGGAGCGACGATCAGCCGCTTCAGCCCCGGCTCACGGGCTTCTAGAAGGGGGCCAGAGCCGCCCATATGTCAGGCTAACGGCAAGGCCTCTGCTTCCAGACAGGAGAGGTCCACAGTCTTGCTGGCGTCCTCAATGTCTATGCCGACGATGCGCTGCTCGGAATCCAGGTCAATCACAACGCCGGGCGAGGCCTCCAGGGAGTCTGTGCTAATGCGATCAGAAAGATCGATGTAGAGTGAGTCTGTATCCGCATAGTAGTTGAGCTTCATCACCCTCTCACCAAGTAACATCACATCGTAGAGCCCGGGAGGGGAACCCTACCCATCCGTACCTCTGGGTCCCTGCCTTCGCAGGGACGACGGCTGTGCCCGCGACTTGGGCGCGTGCATGAAGGTTGTGCAAAGGTCTCCTCGGGGGGAAGGGACAGCTCACTCTACAGCAACGCCGTACTCCAGGGCGGCGTCGTGTAGCCATAGCGCCAGGTAGTCGGCGAAGCTGCGCCGTACTATGAGGTCGAAGGATGGCTCCGGGCCAGCCCATATGAGGATGACGTTGGCCCCGGACACCAGGGTCTGGGCGCACCTTCCCTCGCCGAACGCGCGCGGATGCAGGTCCAGGGAACAGCCCTTTGCCAGCACATCACGAGCACGTTCACCGAACAGATTGATGAGCGTCTGTCCGCCTGAAATGTCAGTCACCGAGGAGTGGACGCCGTCCAGCGCCTCAGCGAGTCTATCCGCAACGAAGCGCCCTTCATCGGGGGGAGTTGTTATGAGCCATTCGTCAGGGCCCAGCCACATGGCCTGGTTCCCGTCACCTTCGGAGATGGTGTTGGGCTCGACAGGCAGAGCGAAGCCCAAGGCTCGCTCGGCGCCACCAGTGAACGCGCCGTCTGAGGGGTCTCCGCGCAGGTTCAGGTGGCCCAGGAACGGCTTCTCGGAGATGACGACGCCAGCGCCTCCTCCAGGCGCCGTGCCGGCGTTCGTCTTCCTGAAGTTGTCGAGAGGCGATTGGCGCCCTGCCGGGTCAGTCGACATTCTGCCTCTCCCCTTCAGGGTCGTAGAAGACGGGACCCGTGACTCTCGCCTTCAGGTTGCGCCCGTCGGCAAGCGGCACGTACACCGTTCCGCCCTGGAGCGCGCGGCCGCCCTTCACAACGGCGAGCGCGATTGGATGGCCAAGGTTGGGGCTGTAGTAGCTCGACGTAACGTGCCCCAGCATCGGCACCGGGGTCGCGGAAGAGGGTGAGGCGACGATCTGCCCGCCCTCGGGCAGCTGCTCGCCGCCCTCGGCCAGCAGCCCGACCAGCTGCTTCCTGTCTTCGCGCAGCATGTCCGGGCGTGTGAGTGAGCGCCTGCCGAGGAAGTCCTTGCGCTTCGACACCATGCCACCCACTCCCATGTCATCGGGGGTGTTCGAGCCGTCCGTGTCCTGGCCGACAATGACGTAGCCCTTCTCGGCCCTCAGCACGTGCATGGCTTCTGTGCCGTACGGCGTCACTCCAAACTCCTCGCCGGCCTCCATCACCGCTTCCCATACCAGGCGGCCGTAGTTGGAGTCGACGTTCACCTCGAAGGACAGCTCGCCGGCAAAGCTCACGCGGAAGATCCTTGCCGGGACCCCCGCGACGACTCCATCCCGGACCGACATGAACGGGAACGCGTCGTTCGACAGGTCGGTGCCGGAACATAGCTTGGCGAGGAGCTTGCGGGAGTTCGGCCCGTTGATGGACACGGTCGTCCAGTGGTCGGTCACCGAGGTCATGTAGACCTTCATCTCAGGCCACTCGGTCTGCAGCCAACGCTCCAGCCACGCCATCACCGCTGCCGCGCCGGACGAGGTCGTGTGCATCAGGTAGTGGTCGTCGGCCAGCCTGGCCGTCACGCCGTCGTCCATGATCATGCCGTCCTCGCCCAACATGAAGCCGTACCGGCAGCGGCCCACCCCAAGCCGTCTCCAGCCGTTGATGTAGACCCGGTCGAGGAACCTGGCGGCGTCCGGCCCCTTGATGTCGATCTTGCCCAGCGTGGAGGCGTCCAGCACGCCGACGCCGGTGCGCACGGCGACGCACTCCCTGTTCACCGCATCGTCCATCGACTCGCCCGGCCTGGGGTAGTACCAGGGCCGCTTCCACTGGCCGACGTCCTCGAACTCCGCACCGGCGTCTACGTGCCACTCATGAATGGCCGTCTTTCTCACCGGGTCGAAGAGCGGGCCCACCTCCCTGCCCGCGATGGCCCCGTAGGTGACCGGGGTGTATGGCTGTCTGAAGGTCGTCGTTCCCACCTCGTCCAGGGGCGCGCCCAGGGCCTCAGCCAGCACTCCCACGCCGTTGACGGCGCCGGTCTTGCCCTGGTCGGTTCCCATGCCGAGAGTCGTGTACCGCTTCACGTGTTCGATGGACTCGTAGCCTTCCTTCGCGGCGATGAAGATGTCCGCGGCGGTCACGTCGGTCTGGAAGTCGACGAAGCTCTTGCTGGACCTGGCCGGCGGCTTGATTCCCGGCGCCACCCAGTGCGCCCGCATGGCCACGCCAGAGACGTCGGCCGGCGCAGATGGCGCGCCATCTGGCGCGCCGTCTGCGAACCCTGCTGCAGCGGCAGCCTCGGCCCCGGCCGCCCAGCCCTCTGCGAGACAGTCCTGGAGGGCAAATGCACCGTTACACGAGCCCGCTGAGATCTCGGCCTGGGCGGACATTCCCGGGACGAAGCACGCCTTCTCGTCGTCGAAGCGCAGCTTGCCGCCGGACTGGGAGTAGAGGCCGGCTGCCGGGTTCCACCCACCCGACATCGCCAGCAGGTCGCACTCCAGCCACTTCACGCCACCGAAGGCCGAGGCCCCGTCGTGAGGCATGGCTCCCACCGTCACCACGCCCCTGCCGCCCTCCACGTCGGTGACGGTATGGCCGGCAAGCACCTGGATCCCCGCCCGGGCGGCCTCGTCCAGGAGGGCCGGGCTGGGATCGGGGCGCAGGTCCACTATGCCGCCGACCCCCAGGCCGGCGGATGCCAGGTCGAGGGCGGTCCGGTAGGCGCTGTCGTTGTTGGTGAATATGACCGAGCGGCTGCCCGGCACGACCCCGTAGCGGTCCACATAGGTCGACACGGCGGACGCCAGCATGACACCCGGGCGATCGTTGTTGGGGAAGACGAGCGGGCGTTCGACGGCGCCTGTGGCCAGTACGACCCTGCCAGCCCTGATCCGCCAAATCCGCTGCCTGGGGCCGGGGCCTTCGACGGGGCCGAGATGGTCCGTCACCCGCTCGAGGACAGTAACGAAGTTGTGGTCATAGTAGCCGAAGGCCGTGCTGCGGGGCAGCAGGCGAACTTCGGGCATCGCGGCAAGCTCGCCAATGGCCGACTCCACCCAGGCCGCCGCCGGCTCTCCGTCGATCTCCACCCTTGACGCGAGCAGGCTGCCGCCCATCTCCTGCTGCTCGTCGACGAGCACCACCCTCGCTCCCGTGCGTCCGGCGCGCAGAGCGGCGGCGAGCCCCGCCGGGCCGCTGCCGACCACCAGGACCTCGCAGTGCGCGTTCATCTTGTCGTAGCGGTCAGGGTCGGGCCCGGAAGGCGCTACGCCGAAGCCGCCCGCCTTGCGCAGCTGCCGCTCGTAGAAGGGCCAGAACCGCTTCGGCCACATGAAGGTCTTGTAGTAGAAGCCCGGCGGGAGGAACCGTGACGCGAGGCCGTTCACCGCCCTCAGGTCGAAGTCCACGGACGGCCACGCGTTGACGCTCTCCGCCTCAAGGCCCTGGAACAGCTCCACCTGGGTAGCCAGGTAGTTGGGAAGCGTGCGGTCGCCCGCGCCAAGCTGGACGAGGGCGTTGGGCTCCTCGACGCCCGCGCCCACGATCCCGCGGGGCCTGTGGTACTTGAAGCTGCGCGCCACCAGCCGGACATCGTTAGCGAGGAGGGCCGAGGCGAGCGTGTCGCCGTGGTACCCCTCGTACTCGCGGCCGTTGAACGCGAA
Organism: Dehalococcoidia bacterium; assembly: GCA_965116315.1. GTDB lineage: Bacteria > Chloroflexota > Dehalococcoidia > Lucifugimonadales > CAJWER01. The sequence continues at coordinate 513,993 of OZ220672.1, read as the reverse complement.
GCTCAGCGGCGCGCTCCGGTCGATTCGGCCGCCGGACGGGAGCCTGTTAGGCTGCACTACTCCCCGCCCCCGGGGGCGCTCTCACCCATGCGATACACGCCTCCTACGCCATAGGTCATGGTATCTCGCTTCATGTTGAACCAGCGTCTGCAGCCGGACGAGTGGCACCACTGCTCCAGGTGGGCGCCCCGCGGATTCTTGCGGAAGAAGAGGTACTGCGCCCACTCCTCATCGCTCACTTCCGTGGGCTTCGGGGGACGGACTATGTGCGCCTCACCACCATAGGAGAACTCCGTCTCCTCCCGGGGCCCGCACCAGGGACAGTCGATCAGCAGCAATTCGCTCTCCCGTCCGGCGGACTCAATGGGCCACTCCGGCTGCTCCGTGCTCGTCGATCAGGTCGCCGGTCGTGAATCTGTCGAGGGAGAACGGCGCGTTCAGCTCATGGGGGCGCTCGTTGGCGAGGGTGTAGGCGAACACCCAACCGGACCCCGGCGTAGCCTTGTACCCGCCGGTGCCCCAGCCGCAGTTGAAGTAGAGCCCGCCGACCGGCGTCGCGCCGATTATCGGACAGGCGTCCGGGCACGTGTCGACGATGCCCGCCCACTGCCGCATCAGCCGGAGGCGGCTGAATATGGGGAAGAGCTCGACCAGAGCCGCAACCGCATGCTCGATCACGGCGAAACTGCCGCGCTGGCCGTAGCCCAGGTAGGAATCGATGCCCGCCCCCGCCAGGAGCTCGCCCCGGCTCGTCTGGCTGACGTAGGCGTGGACCGCGTTCGACATGATGACCTGGTCCAGCACCGGCTTGATGGGCTCCGTGACCCAGGCCTGGAGGGGATGGCTTTCGATCGGCAGCCTGAAGCCGGCCAGGTCCGCCAGGACACCAGAGCTGCCCGCCGTCACCACACCGACCTTCCTGGCCCCAACGTAACCCCTGGTCGTATCCACTCCGACGACGCGGCCGTTCTCGCGACGGATCCCGATGACCTCGCAGTTCTGGATGATGTCCACGCCGCGAGCGTCCGCAGCCCGAGCGAACCCCCAGGCGACCGCGTCGTGGCGAGCGGTGCCGCCCCGTCGCTGGAGCGACGCTCCCGCTATCGGGTAGCGTGCGTCCGGGGAAGTGTTGATCATCGGAACAAGATCCTTGACCTCCTCAGGGGTCAGGAGCTCACTGTCGATGCCGTTCAGACGGTTGGCGTGCACTCGCCTTGCGATGTCCCGCATCTCGTGGGGGCTATGACCGAGGCTCAGCAGGCCACGCTTCGAGTACATCAGGTTGAAGTTCAGGTCCTGGCTCAGGTCCTGCCACAGCTTGAGGGAGAACTCGTAGAGATGGGCGGCTTCGTCCCACAGGTAGTTGGAGCGAACGACCTCGGTGTTCCTGCCCGTATTGCCACCGCCTATGTAGCCCTTCTCCAGCACGGCCACATTGGTGATGCCGTGTTCCTTGGCCAGGTAGTATGCCGTGGCGAGCCCGTGCCCTCCAGCACCAACGATGACCACTTCGTACTCGCGTTTGGGCTGGGGGCTGCGCCACGCCCTGGGCCACTTTTCGTGGTGGCTCAGTCCGTTGCGGACGATGCTCAGTATGGAATAGCTCATCTATCCCTTCGATTGCAGTAACTGGCGGTACATGATAAGCCCAGCGTTGCCTCAATACCAGTGGCACTTGTTCACGCCAGGTATATGGCTATTCCGGCGTGGGGAAAGAGTACCTGGAGGCTTCCCCGGCGCTCCCTGGAGATAGTCGTCTCGTAGTCGACGCGGCCGGAGTCCCCGTCGGGCAGCCTGTGGGGACAAGGCTCGCGCCGCTCCTCCTGCGGACAGAGGTGGACGTCGATCCGGCTGTCCCAGAAACCCACGAGCCTCATAGGGAAGTACAGCGTCTCGGCCACGGCGCGAAGGTCAGCCAGAATCTCGCTGGGGCGCGACCCTCCCTCGGTAGCGATGGTAATGGTCACCCTGTCCATCACAGGGGAGGGAGGCTCGGCTGTCGCATCTCCCACGCCATCGATCCGCTAGCTTCGTCTCGGGCGGTCGCGGTCGGCGGTATCTAGCATGATGGTGACTGGGCCGTCGTTGTGGAGGGCCACGTCCATGTACGCCTGGAAGCGCCCCGTCTCGACTCGCAGCCCGGTATCGCGGAACAATTCCAGGGTACGTTCGAATATGGCCTCCGCGTCCGACGGGGCGGCTGCCTTCGTGAAGCTGGGGCGGCGTCCCTTGCGGGTGTCTCCGTACAGGGTGAACTGGCTGACTACGAGGAGGTCCGCGCCGATGTCGATCGCCGAGTGCTGGAACTTGCCCTCGTCGTCGGAGAAGATGCGCAGGTTGACGGCCTTGTCGACTATGTGGGCGGCCTCGGCTTCGGAGTCGTCGCGGGAGATACCGACGAGTACGACGAGGCCCGCGCCAATGGCTCCAGCGGTCTCGCCGTCTATGGTGACGGACGCCCCGGTAACTCGCTGAAGGAGGGCCCGCAACTGAGAGGCTCCCCTAGCTCGAGGAGACCTTTTCCTTCGCGGACTCCGCCTTAGAGGCCTTTGCGTCCGAGTCCGACTTGGCCTCGCTCTTGCCGTTGTCGGAAGTGCTCTTCTTGTCTGAAGACTCCTCCGAACTCGACCGGGACCGGCCGTTTGAGCCTTTGCCGTAGTCGTTAACGTAGAAGCCGGAGCCCTTGAACACGACGGGGACGGCGCGAATCAGACGCCTGGAAGCTCCGCCGCACTCCGTGCATTCGGCCACAGGCTCCGAAGAGAAGCTCTGCCGGAGCTCGAACTCGTGCCCGCACGTTTCGCACTCGTAGTCGTATCTTGGCAAGCGGGGCCTCCCAGTCAAACAAGCGATTGGCAGTCACCCTCCGTGACTGCCAATGCACCATCCCTAAACTAGCATCGCGTCCTTACAGTGTCAAGGAGTGCGGCGGTCGACTCTCGTGGTTGTCGCGAATAGCGAGAGGGGTGTCTCCCGCTAGGAGCCGGACCCGGCGTCGGATGGGGTCTTTCCCCCGCCGCCGATGTCGTCGAGGTCGAGTGTGGATACGAAGTCGGTGAAGGCCGACAGGCTTCGCAGCTCCTCCTCGCGAAGGGGCTGGGGGCTCTCTTCCTCCTCTTCCTGGGTGGAAACGGGGTTCCCCTCCTCGTCCATCTGTACTGCGGCCCTCTCGATGACCTCGTCGTGTGCGAATATCGGCGCTTCCGCGCGTACCGCCAGGGCGAGCGCGTCGCTGGGCCGCGAATCGACCTCCAGCGAAGACCCGTTCACCTGCAGCACGATCTTGGCGAAGAACGTGTCGTCGGTCAGGTCCGATACGACTATCCGGCTAACCGTTGCGCCGAGAGTCGCGATCGTGGACTGCAGCAAGTCGTGGGTGAGAGGCCTGGCTACGGGAATGTCCTGGAGCTTGAGGGCTATGGAATCGGCCTCCGAGGAGCCTATCCAGATGGGGAGGAATCGATTGGTCTCCTTGACCTTGAGGATGACTACGCGCTGCTGGTAGTTGACTATGTTGACACGAATGCTGTCGATCACCATCTCGGTCATCGATTGCTCTGTCATCGAGGCCCTCCTACGTACCGACGCTCAGAGATTGTAAGGCCGCCGCGGAAAGGGTGTCAAACAGATACGGCCCAGCATCGAGTCTGCCGGGCCAAGGGCCACCGGTCAGGCGCCCTGTTCGGCCGGCACCCGGCGCCTGCCACCAACGCTCTTCGTCCGCTTCTGAAGCTCGGACCTGGCGAGCATGATCAACCTTTCGCACGACAGGCACTTGATCCTGATGTCCGCACCGAGCCGCACGACCTCCCAGTCGAAACCGCCGCAGGGGTGCGACTTTCGGAGCCGCACCACGTCGCCGAGCCGGAGGTCCATCACCATCCCCTGCCCTCCCGGCACAGCACCTCGTCGACCCGCGCGCGGTATCCCAGGGCGGCCTGGCGGGCCTGCTCCCCAAAGGACGACGGGTCGCTCGACGCGTAGATCACGCCGCGGGAGACACTGACCAGGAGGCCACGCCCCGCACGGTCGACACCGGCCCGCACGCACGCCTCGAGGTCTCCTCCCTGCGCACCGACGCCTGGGAGGAGCACGGGCATGTCCGGGCACAGCTTGCGCACGGCAGCCAGGTCGTCGGGGTAGGTCGCGCCGACGACCAGCCCCACGTTCCCGTTGGTGTTCCATTCCGAGGCGCGCAGTGCTACTTCCTCGAACAAGCGGCCGCCAGACGACAGCGTCATGTCCTGGAACTCGCGGGCCCCGGGGTTCGATGTCCTGCACAGGACGAACACGCCCCTATCTCCGTACGACAGGAATGGCTCAAGAGCTTCGCCGCCCAGGTAGCCGTGCACCGTGGCCGCGTCGAATCCCCATGTCTCGAACAGGGCGCGGGCGTACTGTACGTTCGACGATGCCATGTCTCCCCGCTTGGCGTCGGCAACGACCATGGCTCCGGGCGCGCGTTCCCGGATCACCTCGACCGTCCGCTCGAGCGCAGCGACGCCGGCCTTGCCCAACGCCTCGTAGAAGGCCAAATTGGGCTTGAAGGCTACCGCCACGTCCCGTACGGCGTCGACGATGGCCGCGTTGAAGGCGGCAACGTCCTTCACCGGCATCAGGGACGGGTCGGGATCGAGGCCAACGCAGAGCAGACTTCGCCTCGCGATCATCGCGGCTCGCAGGCGTTGCGCGAATGTGTCCGTAGTGGGTGACATAGTCGGAGCGGCGGGAGGGCACACCACGGGGCAATGGTAGCATAGGTCAGCCTCGGCGCAGCGCTGTCGGCGAGGCAAGCCAGAAATAACATGCAACAATGCACACTTATGCACAAACTTTACAAGAAAGAAAAAGTGTGGTATAAACTAGAGCCATGTACCAACAGCAAGAAAACAAGCGATACCTCAACATCAGGGAGGCCTCCGTTCAATACAACGTCAGCAGGGCCAAGCTCAACAGCCTCATCAGCCTGGGCCATCTGCACACCGAGCCCGACCCACGGGACGGTAGAGCGCGCCTGATAAGCTCAGAAGAGCTGGAGGAGTTGTTCGGCCTCACGGAGAGCGACAGCATGTATAGGACCGCAAACACCACAGGACGCCTGACAGCCTCGGCAAGAGGACGCCTGGATGCCCTGCGCAGACGCGTAGCAATGACCGGCAAGAGGGCGACGGATAGCGTCGAGATAGTCAGGGAGATGAGGGCCGAGCGTTCAGGCTCTCCCTACGCATAGCGCGCGCGGACCAGCCACCATGCCCGTAGTCGTAGATGCCTGCCTGGCCCTCAAGTGGGGTGTCGAAGAGGAATTCACCGAACAGGCGCTGGAGCTCTGGGACGTCTGGCAGATGAGAAACGAGCTGCTGGTCGCTCCCCCTCTGTTCAGGTCGGAGGTCACCAATGTCCTCCACAGGAAAGTCAGGCAGGCGGAAATGGACCCGCTGGACGCCTCCGACATCCTCGAGGCACTACTGCCCACAGTAGCTACTGAAGAGGCAGAAGGCATGTACGAGAGGGCGCTCGCGCTGGCCCTGGCGCTGGACCAGAAGTCGGCGTACGACACGGTCTACCTGGCGCTTGCGGAGTCGCTCTCCTGCGAGATGTGGACGGCCGACCGGCGCTTCGTTCGTGCGGCCGGCACGAGGTTTCCGCAGATACGCTGGATCGGCGAATTCGCCTAGCGGCAGGGGCGGAACGCGGTGTGAGCGGGAGAGCGGCCTTACTTGGTTAAGCTAGGAGAACTGGAACGGGCCAAGTTCGTAGCCCGCCCGAACCGCTTTGCCGCCGTCGTAGAGATCCGTGGAACGCGGGTATCTGTCCATGTACCTAACTCCGGCAGAATATCCGAGCTGCTGAAGCCGGGCGCCGACGTCTACGCAGCTCCTGTCGTCGCCGGTGCAACCCGCAAGACGCGGTACGACCTCACGCTCGTCGAGCATGGAGGAAAGCTGGTGTCGGTGGACAGCAGACTCCCGCCAAGGCTGGTTGTGGAGGCGGTCGAACGCGGCCGTGCGGTGGAGTTGAGCGGCTACGACAAGGTCGACCGGGAGGTCAGGCTTGGGGAGAGCAGAGTGGACATGCTGCTCTCCCGCGAGGCCAGCGAAGTCTATGTCGAAACGAAGTCGGTCAACAAGGTGGTAGATGGCGCGGCCCTCTTTCCAGACGCGGCCACGGTGAGAGGCGCGAAGCACCTGCGGACCCTTCTCTCGGCAGTGAACAGCGGACACCGGGCCGCTGTAGTGTTCGTCATCCAAAGGGAGGACGCGGAACGGCTGATACCTGACGAAGAGTCGGACCCGCGCTTCTGCGAGACCCTCAGAAGGGCCGTGGACGGAGGAGTCGAGGCATTGGCTTACAGGTGCTCAGTTACCCGCAGCGAGATCGCTATACACGGTAGAGTTCCCGTTGTCCTCTAAGGGAAGCTCACCCAGCCTGGAGGCAGTCTATCTCAGGCTCCTCGAAGCCTATGGCCCCCAGCACTGGTGGCCCGCAGAGGGGCGCTTCGAGGTGATGGTAGGCGCGATACTGACGCAGTCAGCCGCGTGGTCCAACGTCGAGAAGGCGATCGACAGTCTCAAGGCCGCCGGGAAGCTGTCTCCCGCCGCGATCAGGGAGACGCCTGCGGACGAGCTGGCGTCCCTCGTCTACTCCTCCGGCTACTACAACGCCAAGGCCAAGAAGCTGAAAGCGCTAGCTGAGTATCTCGGCGAGCGGTTTAGCGACGACATCGACGCCATGCGTTCCTGCGATACCGACTCCCTGCGTGCCGAGCTTCTCGCTGTACATGGGATCGGGAACGAGACGGCCGACGACATACTCCTGTATGCGCTGGACAAGCCGGTCTTCGTCATTGACGCTTACACCCGACGTTTGCTGAGCAGGCTGGGCGTGGCGGGCGGCAAGGAGCCCTACGCCCACCACCAGCAGCTTTTCATGGGCGAGCTGCCAGCCGACGCCGGGATGTTCGCCGAATACCACGCTCTCATAGTCACACACGCCAAGGTCTCGTGCCGGAAGAGTCCCGAGTGCGGGGGGTGCGTACTGCTGGACATCTGCCCCACCGGCCAGGCTCAGACTGACCCCTAACGACTTCCGACGAGCCCCAGGCTGGGTATCGGATGGGGACACACGGTGGAAAAGCCGGGCAGATCCGGGGAAAGTACGAGCAGTGGTGCATAGGACGGCCGGCAAGTCCCATAGCGGTTTTGTAGGAATCGTAGCTCGCTGATACAATCTGCGGTGCAGGACTAAGGAGGAACTAATGCCTGACGTAACTATCGATTGGAACGCCGGACGGACCCAGGAGCAGAAGGACAAGATCGCCAAGGTCGTCACGGACGCCCTTGTCGACATAGGCAAGGCGCCGCGCGAGAACGTCAAGATCACCTTCAAGGACAACCCCGTCTAGTGGGGCTCGACTTCAGCACGCGGGACATCGGCTCCCAGCCCATGGCCGGCATCCGCGTAACGGCAAAGATGACCGAGCTGGGCCAGATCATGGGGCCGCTGTTCGGCGAAGTCGTGGCCCACATCCAGAAGAGTGGACAGCACCCTGCCGGTATGCCCTTCGCCATCTACCACGGAATGGACGGCGGCGAAGTCGACGTCGAGTGTGGGATACCAGTGGGCTCGTCTATCGAGAGCGAGGGCAGGGTCAAGGCCGGCGAGCTTCCGGCAGGCACCGTTGCAACCGTCACCCACATGGGGCACTACGAAGGCCTGCGAGAGACGTGGGCGGCGCTGACCGGGTGGATGTCGTCCGAGGGCCTGTCGCCCGCGGCAGCGCCGTGGGAGGTCTACGTCACCGATCCGGGCGCGGAACCCGATCCATCGAAGTGGCGCACGGAGATCTTCTTCCCTGTGCGGCAGAGCTAGCACCCACCCACAGGCCATCGATGACACGCAGGCTCCGCTCGCACAGAGCCACACTGCGAGCCGGGTCCGTCACGCTGCGCCCCATGACAGAAAGCGACTGGCGCCTGGTTGCCGGGTGGTGGAATGACCCTGACATCGCCTACTACGCCGATGCCGCGAACCGACACTACACACTCTCCGAGGTGCAGGAGATCGTGCGCCGGATCTCCAGGTCGGCCTACTGCTTCATCATCGAGTACGAGGGCAGGCCCATAGGGGAGTGCTGGCTGCAGGAAATGAACCTCGACCGGGTCCTGGAGGTGGAGCGCGGCCTCGACTGCCGTCGCATCGACCTGGAGATCGAGAAAGCATACTGGGGACGCGGCATCGGTACGGTGACGATCAAGCTGCTCGTCGACTTCGGTCTAGGGATCGAGGGCGCCGACGCGATATTCGGAATGGACGTGGACGACTACAACATTGGGAGCCGCCGCGCGTTCGAGAAGGCCGGATTCTCCGAATACTCCTCCGGCATTCAATTGGTCGAAGGACGGGAGCAGGCGTACGACGACTACGTGATCAGGCGATCTGACATCACCTGAGGGGCTGTACGTCGCACACCTCGATGTGCTCGGCCGGGACCACGATGCCCTGCCCTACCCGCGTCGCCTTCACCTCGGGGGCAAGGTGGCCCCCGCGGTACTCGGTTGCCTGGACGTATGAGTTGGTCTCGGCACGCACGACCTCATGGCCGGTGGCGGTATCGTAGTCCAGGTCAAGGACCAGGCGGCCCCGCCGGCTGAGATGCTTCAACTCCAGGGGGTGTGCGAAGTCCGCCACGTACAGGCCGGGGAAGTCTCGCGGCACCTCGACCCGTAGAAGCAGGTCGCCCACGTACTTCTTCAGCATCTCGAATCCCAGGTCGCCGAAGTACGGGCTGTCCGTCATCCACCTGGGGAGGGGCTCCAGCAACCCCTCAGCCAGATGCAGGCCTTCGAGGTCATGATGGTCAGAAAGAACACGGAGGCGGGCCCACAGGCCGCTGCCCTCTTCCAACACCTTGGCCGCCTTCTCAGGGCGGGTGTAGTGGTAGAACACGATGGTCGAGCCGGTCGTCTCGAGGCGCCCGGGGTCCGGCGTGAAGCCGTGGGCGCCGAGGAGCACGCCGCGTTCGCGCAGGAATATCTCGCAGGGCCTCAACCTAGTGGAAGGCCTCGAACCCCGTCAGGTTGCGGCCGAGCAGCAGGGTATGCACGTCGTAGGTACCCTCGTACGTGTCCACCGTCTCCAGGTTCAGCATGTGGCGGACCGCTCGATGGTCCAGCGTGATGCCGGCAGCGCCCAGGATGTCCCGCGCCGAGCGGGCTCCCTGCAGCGCCGCACGCACGTTGTCACGCTTGGCCAGCGAGACATGGGTGTAGCTCATCTTGCCCTCGTCCTTCAGCCTGCCAAGCCTCCAGGCGAGGAGCAGCCCGCGCGTGTGGGCAACCGCCATGTCAACGAGCTTGGCCTGGACGAGCTGCCTTGCGGCGATGGGCTTGCCGAAGGTCGAGCGCCCCTTTGCGAAGGCCAGTGCCTCCTCATACACGTCCTCAAGGGCGCCCAGAGCACCCCACGCGATCCCATATCTTGCCTGCGTCAGGCAGGACAGGGCCGCGGGAAGGTCTGTGACTCCGGGCAGCGCCATGGATGCAGGGACACGCACGTCTCGAAGCACCAGCTCGGCCGTGTCGGAGGCCCGCAGGCTCATCTTCCGCGGGACCGGGTGGGACTCGAAGCCGGGCGTGTCTGTGGGCACCAGGAAGCCCCGGACCGCGCCGCTCTCGTCCTTGGCCCAAACCACCGCCAGGTCGGCGATATTGCCGTTGGTGATCCACATCTTCGCGCCCGACAGGACGAACGAGTCCCCATCCGCGCGAGCGCTCGTCTCCATCGAGGCAGGATCCGACCCACCCTGCCGCTCAGTTAGCGCGAAGCACCCTACCAGGTCTCCCCTGGCAAGCTGGGGCAGGTACTCCCGCTTCTGCTGCTCGGAGCCGTAGGCGTAGACCGCGTACATGACGAGCGCGCCCTGTACACTGACGAAGCTGCGGAGCGCTGAATCGACGCGCTCCAGCTCGTACATGATCAGCCCGTACGCGACGTTCCCGATCCCCGCACACCCGTAGTCGGCGGGCAGGTTTGCGCCCAGGAGTCCAAGCTCGGCGAACCTGGGAACGAGATGCCTGGGGAATTCCCCCTGCTCCCACCAAACGCTGACGTGGGGTTGCGCCTCAGCTTCCAGGAACTCCCGGACGCTGGCCCGGACCTGTCGCTCCTCTGAGGTCAGCAGGGAGTTGACGTCGTAGTAGTCGAGCACGCCGGGCGCCGCCCTCAGTCCCCGCCGGCCGCCAGCACTTCATCCACCAGGTCACGGGCCCATTGGCGGAGGTGGTCTTCCATATCGGCGCCGCAGTGGGGGCATTCGTAGTCTCCGTAGCGCAAGGCAGTCCCACAGGTGTTGCAGGGGTTGACTTCACCGATCCTGAACATCACCGCCTGTATCTGGTCTTCAGTAGCCTGGCTGCCGGCGTTCCCCATCTATCCCTGCGCCTCGTCGAGGGAGCCCCTTGAGATCGTGCCCTCCGGCGTTCGCTCCCACAGGTCCGCAAACCCCTGCGAGCCGTCGTCGTCCCAGTAGTCCATGTCGACCGGCTGGTCGTAGCCGCCGCCGAAGGCGTCGAGGATGTCGCTGCCCCCCAGGTTGCCTGCCGGCACCCTGGCATAGAACGCTGGAATCCCCTCGTACCGCACGCGTACCAGGGCCCGAGGGTACGGGTCTGGCCCGGCCTGCTTCCATCGCTCGAGCGCGTCGCGGTCCAGCGTAACGCCTAGCCCCGGGCCCTCCGGTACGGCGACGGTGCCGCCCTCGACCTTCAGCGCGGGGGTGACCACGTCCTCGGACCAGAGGTCCGTCGCAGTGACGTGGTGGAGCGTGGCAGTCGGGAACACGGAAGCCATGTGGACGACGAGCGCCCTGGTGATGTTGCCGCCCGTGTTCTGCATCATGAACGGCACATTCGCAGCCTCGAACAGGCCGGCCCGCGGGACCAGCTTGCCGATGGGCGTGTGGCCCATCATGTAGGCGTCTGCGAGTCCAAGGAGGGCTTCGCGGCCCTGCAGGGGCAGGTGGTGGAAGTAGATGGGGATTCGCGAGCGCAGGCGGAGCTGCTTGTAGCCCTCGAAGTCCTCGTTGGCCAGGGGGTCCTCGATCGCGCCCGCCACGGGGTATTTCTCGAGCTTGCGGGACACGTCGACGATCTGCTCGACGGTGCCGTCGAAGTTCATATCGTAGTGGACCCTGAAGCCCGGAGGAGCGACCTCCTGCATCGCCTCGGTCTGGGCGACCACGTTGTGGAAGTGGTTCGTGTGGTACTTGAGCCACCGGTGTCCCGTTGCCGCCGCAAACTCGACCTCCTCCGCCATCTTCGAAGGCGTCTGCGAGACCGTCCAGGCCGAGACGGGCACTCGCCTCGTCATCCAACCCGAATTCGGCACAGGGCGCCCTGTGAACCTCTGCCCGAACAGCTTGTACACAGGTACGTCGTTGTACTTCGCCACCACGTCGTATACGGCCGGGGCCAGGCGGGTGGGAAGGTCGGGGTGGGCTATCCAGTCCCAGGGGTCGGTGCCCAACATCCGCTCCACCCATGCATCGTCGGTGGGAGTGCGGCGGCCGAGACCGTCCCCCAGTCCCTCCAGGCCGTTGTCCGTGTGGAGCACAAACATGGTGCGGCACCTGAAGTCGGCGCCCTGGTAGCGCGTAATGGCCTCGCTGTTCCACGCATGGAACGGCGGGGCAATCTCGTGGATCTCGATGTCGGTAATCTTCATGGCCGTCTCCGGGGGGCAGCCCGCTGCAACATCGGACTGCGCCTATGCAATCGGCGCAAAGGGCTATGCCTGGCGCGCGTTCGGGTTGACCGGTCCTCGACTACTGGGTAGTCAGCTTGATTCGCGGGTCGACCACCGCAAGCAGGAGGTCCGAGATGAGCGTCCCGACAACCGTGAGTACTCCCAGCATCAGGACAATGAACCCTGCCAGGTAGACGTCCTGCTGGTTGATCGCATCGAGGAGCACAGGTCCAAGCGTCGGCAGGCTCAGTACCACCGAAACGATGACGCTCCCGCTGACCAGCGAGGGGAGCAGATACCCGACAGTGCTGACCAGTGGATTGATGGCGACTCTCACGGGGTACTTCAGGATCAGCCGCCATGACTTCATCCCCTTGGACCTGGCGGTAATCACATAGGGCTTACTCAGTTCATCGAGCAGGTTGTTCCGCATTATGCGGATCAGGCTCGCCGTGCCGGACGTGCCCAGCACGACTGCAGGCACCCAGAGGTGCTTGACGAAGTCCCACATCCTGGCCAAGTCCCAGGGCGCGTCCTTGAAGTCGGCAGAGTTCAGGCCGCCGACGCTCTGGTTGAGATAGGCGAAGGCGAGGTACATGAGCACAAGACCCAGGAGGAAGTCGGGGACCGCGAGACCCGTGAATCCCGCCAGGGTGAAGAGGTAGTCGCCGACCGAGTGCTGACGGACCGCCGAGTAGATGCCTACCGGGATGGCAAATGTCCACGTAACAAGGATGGTGAACCCTGTGAGGGCAACGGTCGTCCATATTCTGTCGCCTACGACCTCGCGCACCAGCTCCTCACGAGGCAGGTATCCGCACCCCCACTGGAACGAGCGGCCCAGGTCGCCCTGGGCAAGGCTGGATATCCATTTGAAGTACCTGATGTACTGCGGCTGGTCGAGGCCCAGGTAGTTGCGCAGCTCTTCCGACACGCCCTCGGAGTCGATCCCCATTCCACCGGCGATTACCAGGTCCAGGAAGCGGTCCACAGCGTCGCCTTCCGGTATCTGGATGATGATGAACGCGAGGACGGTGATGGTCCAGATGGTGAAAGCGGCGAGAAGCAGCCGACGGGCGATGTAGGCAATCACGGGCGTACCTCCGTTAGGCGCGAATAATACTACCCGCCGCCCGGCCTTTCAACCTGCCTGTCCACTATACTCGCGAGCGCGATGGATACTCCGCTGTGCATCCGCGAAGAAGGACCGGACGATTCCCAGGCAATACGACATGTCCATCGCCAGGCGTTCGATGGGGACCTCGAAGCAAGGCTGGTAGACAAGCTGCGCGATGCGGACCACGTTGTCCTGTCGCTGGTCGCGGTAGCCGGGGACCGAGTAGTTGGGCACGTCCTGTTCTCCCCCGTGACCGTTGAACCGCACCCGGGAGAGCCGAGATGGGCGGCGCTGGGACCAATCGGCGTGCTGCCGGGCCATCAGGGCCGGGGCATCGGGTCGCGGCTAGTGCGTGAGGGGCTCGCCGGGTGCCGCACGAGGGGCCTCAAAGCGGTCGTCCTGCTGGGGGCGCCTGGGTACTACTCGCGGTTCGGGTTCGTTCGGGCGAGCGACTTCGGACTGACCAGCGTCTATGGTTCAGGGCCGGAGTTCCAGGCTGTCGAGCTCACAAGGGGCTCGCTGAGCGCGAGCGGCGAATCCCGGCTGGTGCGCTTCGCTCCAGAATTCGAGGAAGTCAGCCGCGAGCCGCCGCCGAGCTAGCCACTGGCGACGAGCGATCGGGTAAGGGCAGTGACCGCTGCGGCACACCCTTCGCTAGAGTCCAGCCTGGTCACACGGCGGCCCGCAGCCTGGAGCGCGCGGAGGTCCCCCAGGGCCTGCGATGCGGCGAGCACGCCAAAGGAGAACGACTGGCCCGGAATCTCGATGTCGCCTTCAGGGTCTTCGACTAGCTGCAGGAAGAGCCCCGAAGGCGGACCGCCCTTGTGCAGCTGTCCGGTCGAGTGCAGGAACCTTGGGCCGTACCCCATGGTGGTTGCGACACCGAAACGAGTCACCAGGGTGTGTCGAAGCTCGTCTATGGCGGCGTCCAGATCAGGGGTCTGGCGGGCGTATGCCATGATGGCCACGTAGTCACCCGGGCGGACCTGGGACAGCAGGTCGGAGGCGGGCATCGTTTCCGGCGCGTCGGGGAGAGCCCCGGAGCCCTCGAACTCGGCGAGAACGCTGCTCGTCATGTCCTTGGCGGCCTGCACGTCCGGCTGGTCGAACGGGTTGACCTCCAGTACGGCGCCCGCGACGGCAATGGCGAATTCCCACCTGAACACCTCGGCGGCAAGGTCGTACAGGTCGCCCAGGTCCAGCCTGGCAACCGGGTGCCCTGCCCGCGCGAGTCGTCCCATCGCCGCGTCCGCACGCGAGTTGTCGTCGCCCTCGAGCCGGAGGTGTACGAAGAACCTGTCGCCTGTGTAGGCTTCCGGGCCTAACGGGGACTCCCCCGCAACCGGCACGACGCCCCTGCCCTCCTTGCCCAGGCTCTCGGCCACGAGCTGCTCGACCCAGAGTCCGAACCCCGCTATCGAGGGCGACGCAAAGACCGTGAGCTTGTCCCTGCCTTCCAGTGCAAGCTTGCCAATAGCCGCGCCCAGCGCCGCTCCCGGGTTGTCGCCCAGGTCCGATGCCTGGCAGGCTGCGCGCATGCCCGCCGCCCGGCCGAGCATCTTCTCGACATCGATGCCCATGAGGGCCGCGGGCACAAGGCCAAAGCCCGACAGTATCGAGTAGCGGCCTCCGACCTCGGGATTTCCATGGAAGACGCGCCGGAATCCTTCACTGGAAGCGAGCTCCTCGAGAGCGGTGCCGGGATCGGTCACTGCCGAGAAGCGCCGCCCCGCTTCGTCGCGCCCGACCGCGCCGTCCATCAGGCTCCTGAAATGGCTGTACAGGACGTTGGGCTCGATGGTCGTCCCCGACTTGGAAGACACTAGAAACAGGGTCCGGGCCGGGTCGATGGTCTGGGCGACGTGATGGACCCATGACGGCACGGTCGAGTCGAGTACTACCAGCTCGGGGCGGCCGGGCGTGGACCCGAATGCCTGCCGCAGCATTTCCGGCCCCAGGCTGCTGCCTCCCATGCCGAGCAGGACGACGTGATCCCAGCCATCCCCGGCTGCTCCGTCGGCAAAGGAAACGAGGTCCGCCACTTGCCTCCCCATGCCGGTGGGGAGCGAGAGCCAGCCCAGGCGGTCCGAGATCTCGTCGGGCGAGGGCTTCCACAGGGTATGGTCGCCGCGCCAGACTCGGGCAACAGCGTCGAGATCGCGAAGCCTGGCCAGCTCGTCCTCGACGACCGGCCTGCTTCGCCCCAGTCCGTCCAGGTTGGTCATCGCGTCACGCGAGTCGATGTCACACGCCGCTCCCTTACTGCGAACTGACCCAAGGTGGAGTGGCGGGAGGAGCGAGGAAGCCAGTCGCCCGGCCCCCCAGAGTGGGGCCACCCACTGGGCAAGACATTAGGGATAGCACGGTATCTTGTCAATCTCCCGGCACACTTCACCGGTTAGTTCGGGCCCTGCCGCGCACAGGAAGAAGTAGACTATGGGTCGATGGGTGCAGGCATGAGCAAGCGATGGCGGGTCGGGTTGCTACAGCTTTCCCTGCTCGCGCTGGTGATCGCTGCCTGCGGGCCCGGCCCCGCGACCGGCGTGGAGCCTCCGCCGGCCCACCCGCTGCCAGGCGGTGAGACTGGCCCTGAGGACAGCGGCGCCGATGCTCCCTTGATCACATATACCGGCGTTGACGGCTTCGTTCCGAAGCGACTGGACGTTGAGCCCGGCGACCGGGTCCGTTTCTACAATGCCTCAGGCGAGGCGTTCTGGCCCGCGTCGAACATCCACCCGACCCACGCGATTCTCCCGGAGCTCGACTCGCATGAGGAGATACCACCTGGCGAGACATGGGCCTTCACCTTTCGGACCCGGGGGTACTGGCGCTTCCACAACCACCTTGCGCCCGAGTATGGCGGGCTGGTCGTGGTGCGAGGAGGGGAAGACGGCCCCACACCCGCCGGCGGCAGTCCCCTGAGCCTGAGGATCCCTGAGGAGCCCTTCGAGGAGCCGGTGGCCATTACTCCCGAGGACTACGTCAACCTGTTCAGGTCCGACGCCACGCTGATCGAGTTCATCAGGCGGTATGGCCCGGAGCACACCGTGCGCCTGCTAAAGGAGGGAGAGCGGCACTTCGACGTGGACTGTCACCAGAGGGCTCACGACCTGGGGCGAGCGGCATTCCAGGAGTTCGGCGCGGCCGCGTTCGCCCTGTCCGGTCACGAGTGCCACGCGGGGGCCTTCCACGGCGCGACCGAGGCGCTCTTTGCCTCCCGGGGCATAGTGAACCTGGAAGAGGACGTGGCCACGATCTGTGCGGCTGCCGACAGCCCCTTCTTCCGGCACCAGTGCGTCCACGGCGTGGGACACGGGCTCATGGCATGGACGACATATGAGATTCACGACGCGCTACGGCTCTGTGACAGGATGCCGACCGAGTTGGACCAGGCCTCATGCCACTCAGGGGTGTTCATGGAGAACGTCGTGGGCGGGCTCACGGGGGTGATGGACCACAAGTCCCAGTATCTCAGGGACGACGACCCACACTACCCCTGCAACGTGGTCGACGAGCGATACGTGCCTGGGTGCTACTTCTACCAGACATCGCACATGCTGAACGTCTTCGACCGCGACTTCGCCAGGGTCGCGCAGGCCTGCACAGACGCCCCAGAGGCGGCCCGCGGGCATTGCTTCCAGAGCTACGGGCGCGACGTTGGCGGTGTAACACGCAAGGACCCGGCGCTCGCCATCCAATACTGCGGGTACGCCGCGTCCGGGCCCGACCGCGTGGCATGCGTCGAGGGAGCCGTGCAGGACCGCTTCTGGGAAGCATCGGGCGCCGAGGCGGCCCTGGAGATGTGCGACTTGCTGGTGGACCCGGCTGAGCAGAGCGCCTGCTACCGGACCATCATCGCCCGCGCCGGGGAAGTGCTGGCAGCCGGCGACCAGTTCGAGGCCTTTTGCGCGCAGATCGATACGCCGTGGCGCAACCGGTGCGCCGACGTCAGGAACGGAGGGTAGTGAGGTTCATCCGCTCCACTTAACAAACAGGCTCAACAGTGGTTCAATTGGCGAGACTCCCTTGGTGGAACGGCGAGAGTATGGAGGCAGCCATGACCAGCAATGACCTGACCGGTATGGTGCAGACCGTGCTGGGGCCGGTCGGTCCCGGCCAGCTTGGCAGGACGCTTACGCACGAGCACATCATGTTCGACGGCTCATGGGTCAAGACGTGGTTCCCGAGCGCGAGCGACCAGGCCTTCTACGAGAAGCCGGTCTCCCAGGAGATACTCGGCAGAATCCGGCACCGGATGAAGCCGAACCGGGACAATGGGCGGCTTGCCGACGTCCAGACGGCCATCGACGAGGTCGGGCTGTTCAAGCAGTACGGCGGGGGAACGCTTGTCGATGCGACGAGCATCGGGATAGGCCGCGACCCGACAGGCCTTGCCAGGGTTTCCAACGCCACGGGCGTGAATATCGTGATGGGCGCCTCATACTATGTGAACACGCACCACCCGCCCGGGATGGACGAAATGGCAGAGGACGAGATCGCCGACCTGATTGTAGGCGACATCACCGAAGGGGCGGAGGGGACGAGCGTAAGGTCCGGCATCATAGGCGAGGTCGGCTGCGACTGGCCCCTGACCGACAGCGAACGGAAGGTGCTGAAGGCATCGGCGCGCGCGCAGCGCATGACCGGTGCGCCGCTGCTCATACACCCCGGCCGGGACGAGACCGCGCCGCTCGAGGTCATCGACATCCTAGACCGGGCCGGGGCCGATCTGTCGCACACGATCATGGGCCACCTGGACAGGACGGTCTTCGAGCGCGGCACGCTCAAGCAGATCGCCGAGTCGGGCTGCTACATGGAGTGGGACCTGTTTGGCTGGGGCGGGTCGTACTACTCCCCGAACCTGAACATCGACATGCCGAGCGACGACCAGCGCCTCGAGTTCATCGCCTGGATTTCGTCCGAAGGCTACGGCCGCAAGGTAGTCATCGCGCACGACATATGCGGGAAGCACCGCCTGGAGAAGTACGGCGGCCACGGCTACTCGTACATACTGGACCACATAGCTCCCAGGATGCTGTCCAGGGGCTTCACCCCAGAGGGAGTCCACGACATACTGGTCTCCAACCCTGCCGAAGTCCTGACGTTCCGCTAGCACAAGCCGGGCTCTCTTGCCCGGCCCCTGGACATACCCGTGGGACCGCGAAGGAGTAGCGTGCAGATGCGGAATTCGGGCCTGCCGTTGCCCTGGGCTTCTCTCGCAGTCCATCAGTAGCCGCAAGAGACGGCCCGCCCTGTTCTCTAGGCGTAGCTGATCGCCAGCTCCACGTCGACCAGCACGACGTGGGTCGACTTCTGGACGGCGCTGCGCAGCAGCCGCACCTCCAGCTCATTCTCGCCCTTCCTCAGCGGCGGGCCGGTCAACTCAAACTCGATGGTCGCTCCCGTGTAGCTGGCGTTGGCGAGCCTGGTGGGGAATCCGCTCCACTCCACGCGGCCCCAGTCCCCATAGGTCGTCTTGCCCATGTCGGAACCGAGCTGCTCGCCGTTGAGCCACACGCCCATCTCGTCCTCGCCGCTCAGGCCCGTGAGCTTCAGGCTCAGAACGCAGCTCTCCAGCGCTCCCTCAGCCGATGCCGCGGCCACGTCGTCGGCTATTTCGAAGCGGAGCTTCGGCCCTCCCACGGTGAGCGTCTCGGCAAGCGCAACCGGCAGCTGCGAGGTCGGCACGGCGTTCTGGAAGGCGTAGTCGTGCAGGTCCCTGTCCGACACGTCGCGGCGGTAGTCCCACCGGAACCGCGTGTTCTCCATCTGGTAGCGCTTGTCGAGCCTGGCAAGCGCCGCCGGGTCCGCAAGCTCGGCGAACATCCTCCTTTTCCACTCCGTGGGCTTGGAAAAGTAGTTGAACAGGTAGATGCCGGATGCGCCCTGGTCGTAGTGGTGGGCCGCGATCGCGCGGATGAGCTCATCGTCCAGGGCGGGCCTGAGCCGCTCGATGGAGCCGTACACGAGGCAGCCGGTGCCCTCCGCGGCCTCCACGAACTCCCGGACGGGCGTCTCGAAGGGGATGAATCCTCCGCCCACTATCACCATGTCCACCAGCCCCTCGGCCATCCAGACCGCAAGGTCGAGCCCCAGCCTGTTCGCGTCGTACAGCGTCGGAGGCACCCTGACGGCGAGGTCAATGCGGCGTCCCCTGCCCTCGCTTACGTCGGCCATCCTCCGCTTGACGTGGCGCACGAGGTCCGTCATCAGGTGCCGGTTCGCGTAGCCATACTTGAGGGGGAAGAACGTGGGGTGGCGCATGAAGTCGAGCTCCACGCCGTCGATGTCGAACCGCTCGAACAGCTCGCATATGACCCCGGCCATGTGACTGCGGACCTCTGGGTGCGTGTAGTCGACGCCGGTCCGGACGCCCCAATCGAGGCTGCCTGGGGGAATCGTCTCGCCCGGCTTTTCGATCAGGGCCCCAGGGTTCTCACGGCGGAAGCGCCCGGCCCTCGGCGTGTTGGGGTCGGTGTGGTAGTGGCTGTTCATACGCATAGACGGGAAGATGTCCAGGCCGGCCTCACGACAGAGCTCCACCATGGCGGTCAACGGGCCGCCGCGCTCGTCGATGAGGCTGCGCAGGTTGGCGGCGCGGTTCGCCTGGTAACGGTCGTCGAACAGCGGGTACTCCTCGCCGGCGGTCAGTCCCTCCAGGGAGTCGTAGCCGGCG
The DNA here is from genome assembly GCA_965116315.1 of Dehalococcoidia bacterium. Taxonomy (GTDB): domain Bacteria; phylum Chloroflexota; class Dehalococcoidia; order Lucifugimonadales; family CAJWER01. The sequence continues at coordinate 494,458 of OZ220672.1, read as the reverse complement.
CCGAACATCTCGCCAACTCGGGTCTCGAAGTCGTAGACTTCCCTGTTGCCGAGGCACCACAGCAGCGCCCCCAGCGGCGTCCCGCCGTAGGTGTCTACCATCTTCTCCTTCAGGTCGCGGGCCGTCAGGGGAGGCTGGGCCTCGCTGATGATCCAGCCGTCGTCGTTTACCAGGATCGGCCGGTGGGTCGCCGGTGCTGCCATTGCGGTCACCTCGCTTGGTCATCCAGTTGTGGGAGCGTCAGGGTATCGGATGATACCAGTTGACAGCACCCCAGGATGCCTTTGTTCCTTGCATGGCTAATAGGTCTAGGCTAGTATAGACCAGATTGATCCTTCTTAAGAGAGGCGGACTATGGTTGTCTCAGAATCTCGTAAGGTATGGACCGTGGCCGAGGCTAAGGCGCGGTTGTCCGAGATCCTGCGCCTCGCCGAGTCGGAGGGGCCTCAGCGCATCGGAACCCGTCGACCGTTCATCGTCGTGCCCGCGGATGCCTGGTACGCCAGGGCAAGTCCTCCCAAGCCCCTCGGTCAGTGGCTGATCGAAAACGTGCCACGCGGCACTAACCTGGAGATTCCCGACCGCAGCTCAAACCGCCCTACTCCTTTCATCGACGAAGATGACGGCTCATGAGCGGCTATCTCCTGGACACCAACGTAATCTCGGAGTTGACGAAAGACATTCCGGAGCCGCGGGTTGTGAGCTTTCTGGCCGGGCAGGACGATGTGTGGTTGTCCACTGTCCTGGTACATGAGGTGGAATACGGACTGAGGCTGCTCCCGCAGGGAGGCCGGCGCAGCCAACTATCCGCCATGCAGGCGGCCATCCTCTCAGCGTACGCTCACCGCATACTGCCACTGGACAAGGAGGGTGCCGAGTGGGCGGCGGAATTCCGGGCGAGTGCCAGGCGCTCCGGAGATACCGTCGACATGGGGGACACGCTGATCGCCGGCATAGCCAGGGCAAATGCCCTCACTGTCGCTACCCGGAACGTCGGCGATTTCGACCGTCTCGGCATAGACGTCGTCAACCCCTGGGAAGCCCAATGACCGCCCTCACCGAAGCAGAAGTCGAGGAGGCCGCCTTCGGCTGGCTTCCTGAATGAGGCTGGCGACTCACCACGGATCGCACAGATCGCAACCGGAGTCGCATCTGAGGGCCGGAATCTAAAGGCGGGTGTGTGGCGGGAGCGCGAGGGAGTCGAACCCACCGCCCCGACCGAAGGGCCGGGGCCAACGGATTTGAAGTCCGCGAAGCCCACCGGGACCCATCCGCTCCCACACCATTCACGATAGCCTGTCGCCGCACAGGGCGATGCGTTCGTGGCTCTGCGGGCTAGGCTATGGCCTTCTCGATACGCCCCTTGAGGGCGGCCTTCGGCACGGCGCCCACGACCTGGTCGACGGGCGAGCCGCCGCTGAATAGCAGCAGGGTGGGTATGCCCCTGACGCCGTAGGTCATGGGCGTCCTGGGGTTGGAGTCGACGTCCATCTTGGCAAACTTGACCTTGCCGTCATACTCGTCGGCCAGGGCATCCACGATCGGCGCGATCATCTTGCACGGAGCGCACCATTCCGCCCAGAAGTCCACCAGCACTGGTACTTCCGAGTCGAGTACCTCGGTCTGGAAGGTGTCGTCCGTCACTTCCTGTGGGTGAGCCATCAATTCCTCCAGTCTTGGGTTACCTAGGGCAGACGCGTCAGCTCGGCTTTCGCCTGCCGGATCAATCGTCAGTAGTCGCTCGAATGTCGCGAACCCGTACCATAAGCCGCTGTCTCGTCCACCATTGCAAAGCGGCCGTTGGCGACCGTCCCATCATAACATTTGATGCGAGTCCAGTCTCCCTGGTTCCAGCAGAGGTTAGTCGATGAGTTACGGCGGACTTGCCTTTCTGCAGCGCGAGAGCCCCCATCCTAACCTTCCCCCTCGGGGGGAAGGGACAAGCCGTTTCGATGCCCGCCTACCCTATCGTGCCGCGGCGAGCGAGGGCATGGCGCGCAGCCGATCCACCAGGTCCGAGAGTGTGTCCAGCAGGTAGCTCACGTCGTCGTCGGTGTTGTCTGCGCCCACGGTGAGCCGCAGACTGCCCCGGGCCAGCTCGGGATCGAGCCCTATGGCGGTCAGCACGTGCGACGGCTCCAGGGACGCCGACGAGCAGGCGCTTCCGCTCGACGCGCAGATGCCGGCAAAGTCGAGTCCAAGCAGCACGGGCTCTCCCTCCACCGACTCGAAGGAGAAGTTCACGTTGTTGGGCAGCCGCGAGGTGCGGTGTCCGTTGAGATGCGCGCCCGGCACCCGCTCCTCTATTCCCGCGATGATGCGGTCCCTGAGCCGGGTGCAGTGGGCGCTGAGGCCGACGCGCTCCTCCTCCGCCAGCCGTAGGGCCTCCGCCATGCCCACTATCAGCGGCACGTTCTCGGTGCCCGACCTGCGCTCACGCTCCTGGCCCCCGCCCTGCTGCTGGGCCTCGAATGGGGTACCCCGCTTCAGGTACAGGACGCCCACGCCCTTGGGCCCGCCGAACTTGTGGGCCGACAGGCTCAGCATGTCCACGCCGAGCTCCTTGACGTCCAGGTCCAGGAATCCGGCTGCCTGCACCGCGTCGGTGTGCACCGCGATGGTCGTCCCTCGCCTCCTCGCCTCGCCCTTCACCACGCGGGAGATCTCCGCCACCGGCTCGATCGTGCCGATCTCGTTGTTGGCCAGCATGACGCTGACGACGGTCGTGCGGTCTGTGATCGCCCTGCCCACCTCGTCCGGGTCTACGATGCCGGACCCGTCGACCGGAAGGTAGGTCACCTCGAAGCCGTGCCGCTCGATCTGGTCGCACGAGTGGAGCACGGCGTGGTGCTCGATGCTCGACGTTACGACGTGATTGCCCGAGCCTGACTGCGCGTACGCCGCGCCCTTGATGGCCGCATTGTCGGACTCGGTGCCGCCGCTCGTGAAGACTATCGTGCCCACCCGGGCGCCGAGGACACCCGCCACGGTCTCACGCGCGTCGTCTACGGCCTTTTGTGACTCCTGGGCCAGGGTGTAGATGCTGGACGGGTTGCCGAAGCTGCCCGAGAAGTACGGCAGCATCGCCTCCACGACCTCCGGCCTCACCGGCGTGGTCGCGGCGTGGTCCATGTAGATCAGCTTGCTAGAGCCTTCCATGCAACCCCGTAGGCGGAGAGCCTATTCACACGCTGTCTGCGTAGTCCAATTGTAGCACGCGGCATCCCTGCTCCCCGGGTCGGTGCGGCCTGCATGCTCAGGCGGGTAAGTGGTAGTGTATGCACTCGAAGTCACCGCAGCGCGCATCTCCGGGAGCATTAGGATGAACGTCATCTGGATCGTCGCGGACACCTTCAGACAGGACCACCTGGGGGCCTACGGCAAGGCCGAGATAAGGACCCCCGCCCTCGACGCCCTGGCAGCCCGGGCCACGCGGTTCGAGCGCCACTACGCCGCGGGGTTCCCAACCATGCCCACGCGCGCCGATCATGCCACGGGGCGTTGGACCATGTCCTTCATGGGCTGGGAGCCCATACCGGACGAGGCCGCCACCCTGGCCCAGATGCTCGCCTCCGAGGGAGTCCACACTGCCGCCATGGTCGACACGCCCTTCTACCTGCGCGGCGGGATGAACTACGACAAGGGCTTCCAGACCTTCTCGATGTACACGGGCCAGGAGGGCTCGGTCACGCGCCTCATCGAGGCCCATCACCACGAGTCGCGGGACGCCCGGGACGCATGGCGGTTCGAGGCCGACCGGAACGTGGCCCAGACCATGACCCGCGCGATGGAGTGGCTGGAGCGCCACTACAAGGAGGACTTCTTCCTCTACGTCGATACGTGGGACCCTCACGAGCCGTGGGACGCGCCCAGCTACTACACCGAGATGTACATGCCCGACTACGACGGCGAGATCGTGCAGCCCATCTACGGCCACTGGCAGGACGCGCCCGGCTTCACTGATGAGCGAGTCAGGAAGGCCCTGGCTACGTACAAGGGCGAGGTGACGATGGTCGACACGTGGGTCGGCCACCTGCTCCGCACCGTCGAGAACATGGGGCTGATGGACAATACGGCCATAGTCTTCACCTCGGACCACGGGTTCTACTTCGGCGAGCACGACGGGCTCTTCGGCAAGATGACATTCGCGAAGCGGCCCAACGGCGAGCTCTACGGCCACGGCGACCAGGACGCCATCTGGGACTTCTCGCCGCTGTACGAGGAGATAGTGCTCGTGCCGTTGCTGGTCTACGTGCCCGGCGCCAGTCCGGGCGTGTACAAGGGGCTGACCTCGGCGATCGACGTCATGCCGACCGTGCTGGACATCATGGGTAAGCCCGCGCCCGGCTACGTGGAGGGCATCTCGCTGCTGCCCAAGGTCCACGACGCGTCGGTGCCGGGCCGCGACTTCGCCGTTTCGACCGTGCCCTTCGCCAACCCCGGCGACTCGGTCGACTCGGTCGACAACATCAGGCGCAGGCTCAGCATGGCGCCGGTCACCACCGTGTCGACCGACGAGTGGTCGCTGCTCTACAGCATCGACGAGGGGATGTCGCAGCTATACCACCTGCCCACCGACCCCGGCCAGCAAACCGACGCAATCGGCGCAAACCCGGACATCGCAAGGGACGTCCACGAGCGGCTGGTCAAGTTCATGGCCGACACAAGCCTCCCCGAGCCGCTGCGAAAGCCACGGGCAGAGCTTCGGCTGTAGGCCTCTAGCTATCGGGAGGTGACCCCATCCTCTCGACGGTCTTGGAGGACTAGCGCGATTGCCTCGGCGAGGTTTCTGAGTGCCTCGTCCTTGGTGGTCCCTTGGCCGTTGGCGCCCGGCACGTCAGGACAGTAGGCCACAAACCATGCTCCGTCTCGCTCGATCACAGCGGTAAACTCGTCGCTCACGTTGTTTCCCCTCATCCCAGCCTTCTCCCGCCAGGGGAGAAGGGGCAGAACGCCTACCCTGCCAGGAGCTCCCTGACGCTGGCGACGGCGTCGCCTCGTGGGACCATGCGGGCATCGCCGCCTGATCTGGGCTTGACCTCGACCTCGCCGTTTTTCAGGTTGCGGGGGCTGACGACGACGCGGACCGGCAGGCCGAGCAGGTCGGCGTCGTTGAACTTCACGCCTGCCGACTCCTCGCGGTCGTCGTACAGCACGTCCAGGCCCGCGGCGCGCATCTCGTCGTAGAGCGAGGCGGCCTCATCCGCAACGTCGGAGTTGCGCACGTTCAACGCAGTGAGCAGCACCTCGAAGGGGGCGATGCTGGGGGGAAGGACCATGCCCGCCTCGTCGTGGTTCTGTTCCACCGCCGCCGCGAGGAGACGGCCGACCCCTATGCCGTAGCAGCCCATGACAATCGGCTTCTGGACTCCGTTCTCGTCCGGGAAGACCGCGCCGAGCACCTCGCTGTACTTGGTGCCCAGCTTGAAGATGTGCCCCACTTCGATGCCCCGCGCTGACTTGAAGGACGAGTCGCACTCTGTGCACTCAGACCCCTCCTCGGCGAGGGCTATGTCGGTCAGTACGTCGGCCTTGAAGTCGCGTCCGTAGTTGGCGTTGAGCAGGTGGTAGTCCTCCCTGTTCGCCCCAACGGCAAAGTTCGACCCCAGCGTCACCGAGTCGTCGGCCACCACCTTGATGCCGGACAGTCCGACGGGAGACGCCGAACCGGCGATCAGCCCGGCATCGCGGACTTCGGCCGGCGACGCGAGGCGCAGGTCGGGGGCACCGTCGAGCGCATTCAGCAGCTTGACTTCGTTGACCTCCAGATCGCCGCGTATAGTTACGAACACCACCTCGCCGTGGGCAATGTAGAACACCGCCTTCAGAGTCCGGTTCGGGTCGACGTCGAGAAACTGGGCCAGGTCGTCGATGGTGCGGAGCCCGGGCGTGTGGACGCTCTCGAGCGGCTTCGGTTCCTCCTGCTCCAGCGGCGGCTTCACGAAGACGGCCTTCTCCGCGTTGGCCGCGTAGCTGCAGCCGTCGCAGATCATCACGGTGTCCTCGCCCGAGTCCGCCACCAGGATGAACTCCTGGGAGTCGCGCCCTCCTATGGTCCCGCTGTCGGCCTCGACCATGATCGCGTCCAGGCCGCACCTGGCGTAGATGTTCTTGTACGCCTGCTCCATCGCGTCGTAGCTGGCGTCCAGCTCTTCCTGGCCGATGTCGAAGCTGTACGCGTCCTTCATGTCGAACTCGCGGACGCGCAGCAGGCCGCCCCGGGGCCGCGGCTCGTCGCGGAACTTCGTCTGTATCTGGTAGAGGATGAGCGGCAGGTCGCGGTAGCTCTTGACGTTGGCCTTGACCATGATCGTCAGCAGCTCCTCGTGGGTCGGGGCAAGCACCATCTCGCGCTCGCGCCGGTCCTGCAGACGGAACATCCCGTCGCCATAGTCCTCGTCGCGACCGGACTCCTGCCACAGCTCCCTCGGCTGCAGCACCGTCATGCGGAGCTCCTGCCCGCCGGCGGCATCCATCTCTTCGCGTATGATCTGCTCGATCTTGCGCAGCGAGCGCCATGCCAGCGGCAGGTAGCTGAACAGGCCCGAGGAGACCTGGTGGATGAAGCCGGCCCGCAGCATCAGCCTGTGGCTGGCAAGCTCCGCCTCCTGCGGGTCGTCCCTGAGTGTCTTGCCGAAGAGCTTCGACAGTCTCAATTGTTGCCTCCAGGCGTCTTCGCGTAGTGAACTTCGCTATGCGCCGGACGGCGCGAGGATCTCGGATTCCGCGTTCCTGACCTCATCCATGAGCGCGGAGAGCATGTCGTCTTCGTCGACTATTCGCGCCTTCTGGCCCTTGCGGAAGATGATGGCGCGCCCTGCTCCCGCCGCGATGCCCACGTCGGCGTCCTTGGCCTCGCCAGGGCCGTTGACCTCGCAACCCATTACCGCCACCTTGATGGGCGTCTTCACCTTCGACATCAGGTCGTCGACCGTGTTGGCGAGCTTCCTCACGTCCACGTCTGCGCGGCCGCAGCTGGGGCACGCCACCAGCACAGCACCCTCCTTGCGCAGGTCCAGCGACTTGAGGATCTCCAGGCCCACGTAGACCTCCTCGCTCGGTTCGTCGCTGAGCGAGACTCGGATCGTGTCGCCTATGCCCTCGTAGAGCAGGGCGCCGAGCCCGATGGCGCTCCGGATGCTGCCCGACCTTGCAGTGCCGGCCTCCGTGATGCCCAGGTGAAGGGGGTACGGCACCAGCTTCGCCATCCTGCGGTAGGCCTCTATGGTCGTATCCACGTCGAACGCCTTGAGGGAGATCTTGATCAGGTCGAAGTCGAGCTCCTCCAATATCCCGATCTCCCACAGGCCGGTCTCGACCATGTGGTCGACGATGGTGTACTGGCCCAGCTCGGCCTCGTCGATCTTGGGCAGCTTGTTCACGCCGTCCTTGTGACGCAGCATGCCCCGCGTCACTCCTATTGCGCCGACGGGGGGAAGGCTGCCGAAATTCACGCCGATGCGTATCGGCACCTGGCGGGCCTTGGCCTCGCGGACTACCGTCTCGACCTTGCCCCTGTCGCGGATGTTGCCCGGGTTCAGGCGGAGGCAGTCCACGCCGCTCTTCAGCGCTTCCAGGGCAAGCTGGTAGTGGAAGTGGATGTCGGCGACGATGGGAATGTTCGACTGGCGCTTGATCTCCGCGAGGGCGAGGGCCGCGTCCATGTCCGGCACGGCGCACCGCGCGATCTCGCAACCCGCCTCCTCCATGTCGCGTATCTGGAGAACGGTCGCCTCGACGTCGCGCGTGTCGGTCTTCGTCATGGACTGCACCACGACCGGTGCGTCGCCCCCGACCTTGACACCGCCAACGTCGATCTGCTTCGAAACTCGTCGCGCTCTCATATTCCCACTCCTCATCTACGTACAGCCCGCAAGCCCCATAGGCCGGCGTCTACCTCAGGAAACTCTCCCCATTGACTATCCTGAGAATGTCCGAGTATGTGATCGCAACTATCAGCCCAATTATGACCACGAAGCCGACGAGGTGTATCAGCCCTTCCCGTTGGGGCGAGATTCGCTTGCCCCTCCGCAGGAACTCGAGGACGACGAAGACGATCCGCCCGCCGTCCAGCGCCGGAATCGGGAGCAGGTTCACCACACCCAAGCTGACGCTCAGCAGGGCCGCGATGCGGAATATCCACGCAACGCCAAGCTCCTCGACCACCTCGTCGGTGGCATGGGCAATCCCGACCGGGCCGGCGATGCCGGGGTTCGACCGTGTTGCCACGCCCTCGGTGATGCCGCCCCACGTAAAGCTCAGGACGTCCCATATCATGCCTACCCCGTTGGGGACGGCCGTCCAGACCGGCTCCGTCTTCGTGCCGAACTTTGGGTTGGCCAGGCCGATCATCACGCCGATCGCGCCCTGGGTCATCGTATCGCCGACCTCGAGATCTGGATTGTAGCGCCGGGCGTCGGACAGATCGACCTCGGAGGAGGGATCGGTGACCTCCTCCACCACCTTCAGCCTCGGAGGGGAGATGCGGGGCGTGACGCTCACCGCGTCGAACGTGGCAAGCTCCGGGGACTGCGATAGCCCCATCACCCTGCTTGCTCGCCTGAGGCTGAGCTCGATCGGCTGGCCCGATCTGCCCCTGACCGTCTCAATCAGCTCGCCGGGCGAAATAACCGGGTTGCCGTCGACCGCCAGTATCACGTCGCCGCCGCGCAGCCCGACCTGCTCAGCCGGTGAACCCGGCGCGACCGAGGTAATCATCACGGACCCGCCCACCAGGGCATCGTGTGGGAGCATGAGCAGGACGGTGAAGATCAGGACCGGCAGTATGAAGTTCATGATCGACCCTGCCGAGAGCACGATGAGCCGCTTGAGCACCGAGTGGCGGGCGAAGCTGTCGGGGTCCGACGGGTCCTCCTCGCCGACCATCTTTACGAACCCCCCCAGGGGTATCAGGTTGAGCGTATAGACCGTGCCCCTGAAGGGAACGCCGAAGATGCGGGGGGGAAAGCCGAAGCCGAACTCGGTGACCTTGATGCCGAACAACTTCGCAGTCGTGAAGTGGCCCAGCTCATGCACGAAGATGAGCAGCGCTAGGACCGGGACTATGAGCAGCCAGTTGGGCAGATCAGGCATAGCTTCTATCATTCATGGTACACAACTCGCCCGCAAGCGGCTCGTAGTGCAGCCGCCCGCCATTCTCACGTCCGCGCTGACGCGAGCTCCCTGACGGCCCGGTCGGCCCAACTTGCCGCTTCCAGCGCCTGCTCGGCTGTCGGGTCCGTCACGGGGCGATGGTCGTCGAGGGCTTCCCTGATCACGACGGGGATGTCGAGGAAGCCTATCCTGCGGGACAGGAACAGGTCCACGGCCGCCTCGTCGGCGCCACAGAGCGCCGCCGGCCACGTCCCTCCCCGCTTCCCATAGCTCAGAGCCAGCTCGAAGCAGGGGTACCGGTCGGGCTCCATCTCCTCGAAGGTCAGGCTGCCGGTCGTGATGGGGTCGAAACGCTCGATGCCGTCGTTGCGCATCCTCTCAGGATGGAACAGGGCATACTGTATCGGGAGACGCATGTCCGGCTGTCCCAGGTGGGCCTTCGTCGTGCCGTCGACGAACTCCACCATCGAGTGGATGATGCTCTGGGGGTGGATCACGACGTTTATGTTCTCCCACGGTATGCCGAACAGGTAGTGGGCCTCGATAACCTCGAACGCCTTGTTCATCAACGTCGCGGAGTCGACCGTGATCTTCGGACCCATGCTCCAGGTGGGGTGATTGACGGCCTGCTCAGGCGTAACGTCCGCCAGGTCCGACGGTGCCCAGCCCCGGAACGCGCCGCCCGACGCCGTGATAACCAGGCCCGATATGCCCCGGTCGTCTCCCTGGATGCACTGCCAGATCGCGCTGGGCTCGCTGTCGACGGGAAGTATCGCCCCGCCATACTCATTCGCAAGGCGAGTCAGGAGTGGCCCGGCCATGATGACGGACTCCTTGTTCGCCAGCGCTACCCGCTTCCCAGCCTTGAGCGCCTCTATGGTGGGGAGCAGGGCCACGTCGCCTACCGTGGCCGTCACCACGATGTCGACCTCGGGGTCGAGGGCCATCTCGACCATGTTGGACAGGGCCGCCCCACTGGCCAGAATCGCAGCCATGTCCCGGGACGTGCCCTCGCAGTAGGCCAGCTTGGGGCGGAACTCCCTGACCTGCGACTCGAGGAGTCGAACGCTGCTCCGCGCAGCCAGGCCCACAACGCGCAAGTCGCTGGGAAACGCTCTCACAACGTCGAGCGTCTGCTTGCCGATGGAGCCCGTCGAGCCCAGTACCGCAAGGCCCTTCACTAAGCCACCCACATGGCAAAAATATACACGAGGGGCAGATTGGGCACAATCGAATCGAGCCGGTCGAGGACACCCCCGTGGCCGGGAATCAGGCTGCCGGAGTCCTTGACTTCCGTCTTGCGCTTCATCCACGACTCGGCAAGATCGCCGGCCTGGGCCGCAACACCCATGAGCAGTCCCAGGACCGCCTGTAGCGGCAGGGCAATGGGTATCCGAAACAGGCTGCCGAACAGCAGGGCCGCGGCGACGGCCCCGGCGAGCCCTCCCACGGCTCCCTCACGCGTCTTCCCAGGACTGATCGCGGGAGCGAGCGGCACACGGCCCACCATTCGCCCTACAAAGAAGGCAGCTGTGTCGGCGGAAAACGTCACCAGCAGCGAAAACAGGACCCAGTCCCGTCCCTGGTCCAGCCCTCGAAGCAGCGGGCCAAAGGCCAGCAGTCCCCCCGTGTACAGCGCTATTCCCAGGGCAAGCCGTGCGTCGTTCATGGGGACGCGGCTGCGGGCGTAGCGCACCTGCCAGGTGACGTAAGCAAAGGCCGCGACGATGAACACCCAGGGCGTCTTGTGGCCCGACAGGCTTCGTCCGGCGAATGGCAGGGGTATTCTGTCGCCCGAGAAGTCCTGGGCAAGGATGTACCCAGCCGCCACCAGGCACACTGCCCACGTTATGGTGACGAGAGGCGGCGGACGCCTGTCGACGTTCTCCGCCATCTTCGTCAGCTCCCAGGCCCCCAGCGCCGCGGCCGCGGCCACCAGGACCGAGAAGTACGGAGGCCCGACCCAGATCGCGCCGAGCAGGACGGGGACGCCCACAGCGGCGCTGGCCATCCTCAGGGCCATCTGCCTGCCGATAGTGAGCGGCACGTTGCTAGCGGCTGTCGAACGCGCCGTCGTTGGATAGCTTGCCGTAGCGCCGGTCGCGCCTCCCGTAATCGTCCAGGGCCCGGGCCGCCTCCGCCTCGTCGAAGTCGGGCCACAGTGCGCCGGTGCTGTAGAACTCGGCATAGGCGGCCTGCCAGAGCAGGAAGTTGCTGAGGCGCATCTCCCCGGCCGTACGGATTACCAGATCGGGGTCGGGCAGCCCGGCCGTGTACATGTAGCGGGCAAGCACGCCTTCGTCGATCTCGTCCGGTGGGAGACCGTCCGCCACGATTGCCTTCACGGCGTCCACCATCTCGGCGCGGCTGCCGTAGTCATAGGCCACGCTCAGGGTCATGACGTCGTTGTGCCTGGTCAGCTCCATGCTCTCCCGTATGGCCTCCACCAGGGAATCGGGAAGCCTGTCCAACCTGCCCAGGTGGTTGATTCGAACACCCTCCTCGTGCAGCGGGACAGTCTCGTCCCGGACCGCCCGTCCCAGGAGCTCTATAAGGGTGTTCACTTCTTCGTCGGGGCGGCCCCAGTTCTCGGTCGAAAACGCGAACAGCGTGAGGTACTTCACGCCGCTGCCGGCAAAGAACCTGACCACGCGCCGGATGTTGTCCAGCCCGGCGCTGTGACCCGAGGCCCGGGACAGGCCCCGCTCGGCGGCCCATCGGCCATTGCCGTCCATGATGATGGCTACGTGGGCCGGTATGGACGTGCCGGGGCGGAAAACTCCTGGATCGACAGCGGTCTCGTGCACCGTGGACACGTGCCCGGCTATACCTCCATCACCTCGTCCTGCTTGTCCTTGGCTATGCTGTCCATCCTGCCTATGTATGTGTCGGTGAGCTGCTGGAGCTGGTCCTGGGCCCGGCGGCTCGCATCCTGGGCGATCTCCCTGTCCTTCTCCAGCTGCCGCAGGCTCGACACACCGTCGCGCCTGATATTTCGCACGGCGATGTGGCCCTCCTCGAGCTTCCGGCCGACCAGCTTCACCAGGTCCCGACGGCGCTCCTCCGTAAGGACGGGCAGGTTGAGCCGGATGATCGCGCCGTCGTTGTTTGGCGTCAGGCCAAGGTCCGACTTGAGAATGCTCCTCTCGACCTCTGCAACGGCGTTCTTGTCCCACGGCTCGATCTGGAGGGTGCGGGCCTCCGGCACCGAGATGGAAGCGAGCTGGTTGAGCGGCATCATCGTCCCATAGTAGTCGACCATCAGGCCCTCGACGAGAGCCGGGCTGGCCCTGCCGGTTCGCACGGCCTGGAATTCGCGGGCCAGCGAGTCGACCGACTTCTGCATCCTGTCCTGGGCGTCTGCCAAAGTCTCGTTTTCGTCGGCCATTTCATTCGCTCCTGGTAGAGTTGTGACCTCACTCGGGCAGGCCTGGCACGGCTTGTCGAGACAGAGGCTAGCCGGTCCTGGCCTCCGCCACCATTGATCCAACGCGCTCGCCCTGGATGATCCGCCGTATCGTGCCTTCTTCGAAGAGGTCGAACACGACGATCGGAAGATTGTTCTCCTCGCAGAGTGCGAACGCGGTCGCGTCCATCACCTCGAGGCGCTGCTCGATCGCGTCCCTGTACGATATGAAGTCGTACTTGGTGGCGTCCGGGTGCACGTTCGGGTCCGAGGCGTAGACGCCGTCCACGTGGTGCTTGGCGACTAGCAACAGGGTCGCGTCGATCTCTACGGCCCTCAACGCAGCCGCCGTATCTGTGGTCATGAAGGGATTGCCGATGCCGGCGGCAAAGATCACGACGCGGCCCTTCTCCAGGTGCCGTATTGCCCTGCGCCTGATGTAGGGCTCCGCGACCTCCTGGATGGTTATGGCCGACTGGGTCCGGGTTGCGATCCCGAAGCGCCTCTCCAGGGCATCCTGCAGGGCCAGGGAGTTGATGACGGTTGCCAGCATCCCGGCGTAGTCGGCTGTGGCCCGGTCCATCCCCTCGAGCTCAGCGTCGGCGCCTCTCCAGATGTTGCCGCCACCGACCACGACGCCAATCTGGACGCCCATCTCATGGGCGCTCACGATCTCCCGTGCCATGTATCCAACGGCCTCCGCGTCGAGGCCGAAGCCCTGCCGGCCCTTAAACGCCTCTCCGCTGAGCTTGAGCAGCACCCTCGCGTGCTGTGCGCCGTTGTCGGCCAACCGCTATTCTCCGAGGGAGAATCTGGAGAATCTGCGAACCCTGACGTTCTCGCCAACCTTGGCGATTGTTTCGTTCACGACGTCCTGGACGGTCTGCTCGTTGTCCCTGATGAAGGGCTGGCTGAGCAGGCAGACCTCCTGGGGGCTGCCTTCCTCACCGTCGGGAATGTCGCCCTCATTCACGTACCTCGGCGACATTGCGGCCACCTGCATGGCCACGTTGTGGGCCAGGGCCTTCATGTCGTCGGTGCGCGCGACGAAGTCCGTCTCGCAGTTGAGCTCGACAATGGCCCCTACCCTGCCGCCGCTGTGAATGTAGGCCTCCACGAGCCCTTCGTTGGTGTCTCTGGACGCCTTCTTGGCGGCCGAGGCGATGCCCTTCTCCCGGAGGATCTTACGGGCCGCCTCGACGTCACCATCGGTCTCCTCCAAGGCGCGCTTGGAGTCCATAATTCCGGCCCCGGTCAAATCCCTGAGGGCCTTGATCGTCTCTACGGTTACTGGCAATTCTATCCCTCGGACTCTGTCTGGACTGGCGTTGCGTCGGCGGTGACCGCAACCTCGGCTGTGGGCTCGACGCTCTCCGGCTCCTCGACCGGATCGGGTCCCCCCTCGGTAAGCTCGGCGTCCTCGGTCTCCCGCCTGTTCCTTCCTTCGATGACCGCATCCGCGATGCGCGTGGTCACGAGCCTGATCGACCTGATCGCGTCGTCGTTTCCAGGTATCGGGTAATCGATGAGCGTCGGGTCGCAGTCCGTATCGACCAGGGCCACGATGGGCACGCCCACCCGCCTGGCCTCGGCTACGGCTATCGCCTCCTTGCCCACGTCGATGACGAAGAGGACCCCAGGCATCTCGGTCATCTCCTTGATGCCGCCCAGGTACCTGTTCAGCCTCGAGATCGAGTCCTCCAGCTTGAGAGCCTCCCTCTTAGTCCTGACCTGGAACTCGCCCTTCTCCTTCATCGTCTCAAGCTTTACCAGGTAGTCGATCCGCGCCTGGATGGTCTTGAAGTTCGTGAGCGTCCCGCCGAGCCACCTGGTATTGATGAAGTAGGCCCCGCTGCGCTTCGCCTCGGACTCGACCGTGTCTGAGGCCTGCTTCTTCGTGCCCACGAACACGACCTTCTTGCCCTCGGCAACCGTGTCCTCGATGAACTGGCACGCGCGCTCGATGTGCTGAAGGGTCTGCTGCAGGTCGATGATGTGGATCCCATTCCGATGGGCGAAGATGTACTGCCTCATCTTCGGATTCCAGCGCCGCTTCTGGTGTCCGAAGTGGACACCGGCCTCGAGGAGCGACTTCATCGATATCTGCGGCACTGTCGGCTCGGCCACCGCCTGTTCGATCTGCTGCACCATATGGAGCCCCTGCGCACCTCTATTTCGAGAATTTGGCCCACGCTAGGCGGGGCCGCATGAAGTATATCATAGCCGCGCCGTGCCGCTCTGCGTTTTCGAATAGGGGCGCCGGCGCTGCGCCGCAACCGCGTCGCTATTCGACGGTTACCGTCTTTGCAAGGTTCCGAGGCTGGTCTACGTCGACGCCCCGGCGCGCGGCGATGTGGTACGCCAGGAGCTGAACGGGCACGACCGTCACCAGGGGCGACAGCGTCTCCGAGACCTCCGGGACGTACACGACGTCCTCGGCATGGTCCGCTATCAGCGTGTCACCCTCGGTGGCAATGGCGATGACCCGCGCCCCCCGAGCGTTCGCTTCGCTGACGCTGTTCAGCATCTTCTCGTAGAGCTGTCCCTGCGGAATCAGGGCGACGACCGGCATATTCTCGTCCAACAGGGATATGGGGCCGTGCTTCATCTCCCCTGCGGGGTACCCCTCGGCGTGGATGTAGCTGATCTCCTTCAGCTTTAGCGCCCCCTCCATTGCGATGGGGAACTGGTTGCCGCGCCCCAGGTACAGGAAGTCCGAGTGGAGGGCGTACTTTCGGGCAAGGTCCACGTAGACGGACTCGTCCTCGAGCTGCGTCCCTATCAGGTGGGGAAGCTGCGCCAGCTCGTCGATCAGCCTCCGCAGTTCCTCGCGGCTCAGCACCTCCCGCGTTGCCCCAAGGTGGAGCGCCAACATGTACAGGGACAGGAGCGAGCAGGTGAAGGTCTTGCTCCCGGCCACGCTCACCTCCAGGCCCGACCTGATGAAGATCGTGCCGTCGGCAATTCGCGTGGCCTGTGTTCCCTCGTAGTTGCAGAGCGTCAGCTGCCGGGCTCCCCTGAGCGCTGCTTCTCCCATTGCAGCCAGGGTATCGGCAGTCTCGCCTGACTGGCTTATCGACACGACGAGCGTGTCCTCTCCGATGACGGGGTCGCGGTAACGGAACTCGGACGAGTTGTCGAAGTCCGCCTGTATGCGGGCCAGGGACTCGATCCAGTGCCGGCCCACCATAGCCGCGTGCATGCTAGTCCCCATGCCGACCAGGACAATTCGCTTGAGCCGCGCCACCTCCTCGGGGGAGAGCGGAAAGCCGTCGAGGTCCACGGAGTGACTGTCGAACGAGATCCTGCCCCTCATGACGTTCAGTGCGGCCTCGGGCTGCTCGTGTATCTCCTTCAGCATGTAGTGCTTGTACTGGCCCTTCACCGCCGCGATAGGGTCGTACGACACCGTCGTAGGGGTCTTGTCGATGGGCTTGCCATCGAGTGTCGAGTAGCAAGCTCCCGCGGGCGTCACGGTGACGGCCTCGCCGCCCGCAAGGTAGGCGACCGTCCTCGTGTGGGGCAACAGCGCCGGCAGGTCGCTCGCTACGAGCATCTCGTCAGCCCCATACCCCACGACGATACCGCCCGCGTTGCCCTGCCTGAACGCCGTCAGCTTGTCCGGCTCCTTCCTCGACATCGCCACCACGGCCTCGGCTCCCCTGATCCGCCCTGCCGCGCTCTGGGTAGCGTCTTCGATCGACAGGCCCTGGTCCATGTAAGCTTCGATCAGGTGAGGGATGCACTCGCTGTCCGTCTCGGAAGAGAAGACGTGCCCCTGCGACTCCAGCTCCTGCCTGAGCTCTGCGAAGTTCTCGACGATGCCGTTGTGCACAACGGCGATCTCGTCCCTGCAGTCGGTGTGGGGGTGGGCGTTGTCCTCGGTCGGGCCTCCATGTGTCGCCCACCGGGTGTGGCCCAGGCCGATGCTGCCCTCGGGCATGTGGCCGGATGTCGCGGCAACCAGCTCGCCGAGCTTTCCCCTGGCCCTACGCCTCGCAAGTATCCCCGTTGGCTCGATCACCGCGATGCCCGCGCTGTCATAGCCCCTGTACTCGAGCTTCGTGAGCCCCTCGAAGAGTATGGGAGCCACCGGCCTGGGCCCCGTATATCCTACGATTCCGCACATTGAGCCATGCTCTCCAGTCGCCGCGGCAGTGGCCGTGCCCCACGTAGTAGCTATGGTAAGCTGGCCGCCGCAACGCAGGGCCTGGCGACTTGCTGCCGGGCCACACTAACGTGCAAGCCTAGCATGGGGTGAGAACTTTGGAAACTATTGAGAATAACACGTTCAGCCTGGCAGGACGGGCGGCCATCGTCACCGGCGGCAACGGCGGCATAGGGCTCGGCATAGCCGAAGGGCTGGCGCGCGCCGGCGCGTCCGTGGCCATCGCCGCCCGCGACAGGTCGAAGACGGACAGCGCCGTCAAGGGCCTGTCCGCGCTCGGGACTAAGGTGATCGGCCTGGACATCGACGTCGCGGACGAGGCCTCGATCGGGAACGCAGTGTCGGCGGCCGCGAAGCAATTCGGCAGGCTGGACATCCTGGTCAACAACGCGGGCATCGCGGTCCGCAAGCAGCCCCAGGAGTATTCCGCGGCCGAGTGGGACCAGGTCATGGACGTCAACCTGAAGGGCACATTCCTGTGCGCCAGGGCGGCCTATCCCCACATGGTCGAGGCCGGCGGGGGCAGCATCGTAAACATCGGCTCGATGACGTCGATATTCGGCATGGACTGGGTGTCGTCCTACTCCGCCAGCAAGGGGGGCGTGGTCCAGTTCACGCGCAGCCTCGCCATCGCGTGGGCGGGCGACGGCATCCGCGTCAACGCAATCCTGCCCGGGTGGATCAGGACAGAATTGACCAGCGGCTACTGGACCAACCCCGACAACGAAGACCGCTTCACCCTCATCAATCGCCGCATCCCGGCGGGCAGATGGGGCGAACCGGCAGACCTGGCGGGACTGGCGGTGTTCCTCTCCAGCGACGCGGCAGCATACGTCACCGGCGCGGCAATACCGGTGGACGGCGGATACTCGTCGTTCTGATTACTAGCCCTTCGGTCTTGATACTGCATATGATACTATACACTCGATGTGACGGTTCCTGATGTCGCGGAGGCAAAAGCGACTGGACCGGATCAGGAACAGTCGCAAGGATGTCTCATTCTCGGAGCTTTGTCGGATACTCAATGACCATGGCTTCGACATAAGGTCCGGCAAGGGAAGCCATTACGTCGCCATCCATCCGGCGACTGGAGTTACGATCACGATAGTAAGAAGAAGCCCGGTGAGGCAGGTGTATGTGGAGAAGGCCCTGGAGGCAATCGACGCCGTCGAGGCCCACTAACACTAGGAGTTGTCATTTGCGATAGGAGGAGCCCATCTATGACGCCATCGAACTCGACATGCTGCGCCGACCTCGAATACCCTGTGGAATTGTTCAGGCGTGATGACGAGGGTGACCGTTACTGGGTCGCCGAGCTCCCCGATCTGCCCGGCTGTGTTGCGGACGGCGATACGCCGGATGAGGCGATCGACTCTCTCGAAGAAGCCAAGCGGCTGTGGATAGAGGCGCGCCTGGAGAACGGGCACCCCATCCCCGAACCTACCGATACGCGCGGCTACAGCGGCCGGCTCCTGCTGCGTATGCCAAAGTCGCTGCACCGGAAGTTGGCCGCCCAGTCGAGGCGCGAGGGCACAAGCCTCAATATGTACGTGGTGAGCCTGCTTTCAGGGAGGGCCTCAGCGTCAGAGGTCGAGCAGCTAGCCGTGGCTGAAGAGCCCGGAAGCTATGGCGGGTGACGTGCTGCCCCCTCTATCGCCCAGTTACCCTCAGAGCACCCCATCGATCCAGGCCCTGAATTCTACCGACACGTCCTCCCGCTGAAGGGCCTCGTGCACAGACGCCTTCAATAGGCCCACCGGCGTTCCAACGTCGAAGTGCACGCCCGGGAACTCGTAGCCCCAAATGCCCTGCGTCTCGATCAGCTTGGCCATCGCGTCCGTGATCTGTATCTCGCCGCCCGCTCCCGGCTCAGTCGCGGCCAAAGCCTCGAATACCTGCGGCGTGAGCACATAGCGGCCGATGATCGCCAGGTTCGAGGGCGCGTCCTCCAAAGCCGGCTTCTCGACCATGCTGCTCACTCTGTAGGTTCTCTCGCCGGCCTCATCTGCCTCCACTATGCCGAGGCTCGGCACCATCTCGTCCGGGACCTCCCGCAGAGCGATGACGCTCGTCCCTCTCTTGGCGTGCAGCTCGATCATACGACCGATCGTGGACGGCCCTCCAGGGATCACGTCGTCGGGCAGCAGCAGGGCGAACGGCTCGTCTCCCACGAACGACCTTGCGCAAAGGACGGCGTCGCCGAGCCCGCGCTGCTCGCGCTGGAGCACGCAGCTGATGTCGGCCAGTTCCGAGACACCCCGCACCAGCTCCAGCATCTCGGACTTGCCCGTCCGCTCGAGGGCGGACTCCAGCTCTCCAGACCGCCCGAAGTAGCCTGCAACCGCCTCTTGGCCCTCGGACACGACCATAACCACTTGCTCGATGCCCGCCTCGGCAGCCTCCCGCACTGCGTAGTGAATCGGCGGCGTGTCGAACACCGGTATCAGCGCCTTCGGCACGGCCTTGGACGCGGGTAGGAACCTCGTGCCGAACCCGGCAACCGGAAGGACCGCCTTGCGCACCCTCACGTCGGACCTCCTACCACGCCATGGCGACCCGGCCCGTCCGGTACACGTCGCGCAGGACCGGCTGGTTGGCGCTGAGCGCCACGACCACGGCGAGGAAGAGCGCGCCGGTGACGATCAGGATCGGCGGGGCGCTGAACTGGTCCGCCAGGAAGCCGTACCCCAGGTTGGCAAAGGCCATCACCCCGCCCGCGTGGAGTATGTAGAGGCTGGAAACGCGCGCCCTCAGGGCATCAGGCACCATCATCTGCACGTAGGTGTTCGAGAGCGCCATGAAAGTCGCCTGGGCCGCGCCCATCACCCCGGCCAGCAAGACCGCAACAGCGACGTTACCAGACAGGGCCAGCATGACGGGCGTGGCGGCGCTCGCAACCCCTGTGACCAGGAGAATTCGGCCCTTGACACGGTCGTCCGTGACGCCAGCCAACCCCATCATCCCCACGAGCGACCCCGCGCCGAAACCCATCATCAGGTAGTTGAAGACCGACGCGCCTGACGCACCCAGGCTCTTGTTGGAGAACACAGGCATCATCGACTCGAAGGACATAACGAGGGCGCAGTGGAAGGCCACCAGGATGATGAACAGGGCCAGTGTGTGGTTTGTGTAGATGTACACCATCCCGTCAGCGATGTTTCTCAGCACGCCGCGCTCCGACCTCGCCTCGCCGGTGGAGACTGTCTTCACCCGCAACATGAGCAGTCCCCCGCACAGCTGGAATGCCACACTCAGGACCAGGACGGCTTCGACTCCTAGTGAGTCTATTTCGAACAGGGGCAGGCTGTTCACCGTCCCAAGTACCGCTCGATAGGGCCAAGTATCGGCAACCAGCAGCGGCGCGGCGACCAGCAGGCCGAAGAAGCGCGCGCCATGCCTCGAAGAGCTCGTCAGCACCAGGGCGTTGAGCAGGTCGCGCTTGGACACCTGGTTAGGGACCAGGGCCGCCATGGACGGCTCCTGCACCGACCGGACAGTGCCGTTGACCAACGCGAACAGGGTCACTAACCACAGCATGATCAGCCCATTCGCTGCGAGGACGGCCATTGCCCCGGCCACAACGCCCCCAACGACAAACATGAGCGAGGCCATCCGGCGACGGTCGAAGACGTCCCCCAGCAGGCCGCCCACCGGCGACACTACCAGGAACGGGATCATCCCAGCGAAAGTCACTACCCCGACCGACGCGGAGGACCTGTCGGGCCCGTACACTAGCCACGCCGTGGCTATGATGAAGGTCCACATCGCCGAGCCGGAGCACATTCCGGCAAGCCAGGTGTTGCGGAAGTCGGCGTGCTTCAGGGACGAGAACTGCGGAAGGGAAGTCGGTCTGAGGACACGTCTGAGCTGCAAGTCGGTGGTATGCCTCAGGCCCGTCGTTAGGCTAAACTGCTCCGATTATAGCACCAGCACAGATGGGAGACTCTCAGCGAGGTATAGCGATGGAGATAAGGCGGAACAACTTCGAGGACATCTATCCCGCCGGGCCCACCTACGTCAGGGGCGTCAGGGCCGGGGACACCCTTTACATAGCTGGCACGACGGCCCGTGGCTCCGAGGCACAGGACGGTTCGCCCATGGCGCAGCTCAGGGTCATCCTCGACCGCATCGTGCGCATGGTCGAGGCGGAGGGCGGTAAGGCGACGGACATCGTCAAGCTGACGACCTACGTCACCGACAGGTCCGACTACTGGCCCATCGAGGGCGAGCAGGTCGAGATATTCGAGCACTACTTCGCCGGCGAGTACCCGACCAACGCCCTCATCGAGGTGAGCGGACTCGCCGAGGACGGCCTCTGCATCGAGATAGAGGCGACCGCTGTACTCGGCTAAGGTAGAGTATAGTGAGCTACGGATGAGCCGCAGAGAGGCAGGGCCGGAGGTCAGGGAATGGTACATGCCGAAAAGCGATTCGTGGTGGACGAGCAAGGCAGGAAAACAGCCGTCATCCTCCCGATAGAACAGTACGAAGAGTTGATGGAAGACCTCGACGACCTCGCGACCATTGCGGAGCGAAGGGATGAGCCGACTGAGCCCATCGAAAGCGTAAGGGAGCGGCTGGAAGAGAAGTGGCAGAGTATCGAGTCGAGGTAACGCGGTCGGCTCAAAGAGACCTCCACGCTCTGAACCCCAACATAGGAAGACGAGTCCTTGCTGTCACAGTGTCACTTGCGGCCGAACCCAGACCGCGGCAATGCATGAAGCTGAGTGGCAGCGAGAACTCCTATCGCCTAAGAGTGGGAGACTATCGAATACTCTATGAGGTTGGTGATAACGACAGGCTGGTCACAATGTTTGCCATAGGACATCGGCGGGAGATTTATCGGCGCAGGAACTGATGCCTATGCTCTATTGAGAGGTGGGCCCACTTCTCAGCCGAGGCATTGACCTCGAACTCCTCAATTCAGCGGTTCAGGGAGAAGGGAACCCTCTAGCCGGGGTTCCGCTTCTGGTAGATCTGGAAGCGCTGGCGGCGGCTATCCACCACGTAGAGCCTGTCCTCGTCGTCGATGTGCAGCGACGTGATGCCGAAGAAGTGGGGCTCGGTCTGCGACGACACGTGGAACGGCGAGCTCAGCTCCGGCGGCAGCTCCGGGTACAGGTCGGACGCCTCGCGCGTGCGCTTCTCGTCCGGGTTCGAATCGATGAACCGGCTCGCCCACACCGACAACGTCGCCTGGCCGTGCAGCTTGGTGACGAACCCGCCGTCGGGATCCAGCACCTGCACCCGCTCGTTGCCCCAGTCGCCCACGTAGATGTAACCCTCGTCGTCCACCACCACGCACGACGGCCGGTCGAGCTGGCCGTCTCCCCCACCCGACTCGCCGAATGCCGCCAGGAACTCCCCCTCGGGCGTGAACTTCTGGATGCGGTCGTTCCGCCAGTCCGCGACGTAGACGCTGCCCTGCGAGTCCAGGTTGAGGCCCCAGGGCATGTTGAACTGCCCCTCGCCGTCGCCGAAGCTCCCCCATTGGAGCACGTATTCGCCGTCCTTGGTGAACTTCTGGACGCGGTGGTTCATCTGGTCGGCCACGTAGCAGTCGTCGTTCCGGTCGAATCGCAGCGCGGATGGCCTGTCTAGCTCGCCGTCCCCGGAGCCGTTCGACCCCCACTCGCCCAGGAAGTCCGCGTTCTTGTCCAGGATCGCGACCCGGTGCTTGGCCTCGTCCAGGACGAACATCCTCTCGTCGCGGTCGAAGGCTATCGCCACCGGTTGCGCGAAAGTCCCGTCTCCGGCGTTGTCGGGCAGCTCCGCGATGATGTCCTCGTCGAAATTGCAGACCGTGAAGCGCCCCGCGCCGAAGCCCGTTGCGTGGTTGAGGACGTAGTACTTCCCATCGGCCGAGAACGCAATGTCGTAGGGCCGGATCTTGCGGCCGCCGCCGATGGTCTTGACGTATTCCAGGCTGAACATGCGGTTCACCGCAGAGCGCACAGAGATCAGGAAGTTAGCTTCTTCTCTCAGCGGTCTCCGTGATCTCTGCGGCTGAATTCCCTCCTATGCGAACTGGAACTCAGGGGTCGCCGTGATCAGGGCGAGTATCTCACCCACACGCGCCTCGGACTTGCCCCTGTCGTCACCTCGCAGGTCCACATCCCCGCCGGTAGCGGCGAAGTCTACGAGATGAGCCCGGGTCTCCTCCGACGCCCTGACAGGCCCGATCAGGTCCAGGCACAAGTCAACGGTCTCCTCGGGCGAGTACACACCGCCATTGCTGCCGGCGATGCGATCAATGATGTCGCGCACACCCGGCTTGGCCGGGTCGCGGAACAGCTTCGCGACGAAGTTGACCCGTTCCATCAGCGCGCCGCTCTCGATCCACTCCTTGCCCTCGTGCCACCCCTCGACGCTTGGAGGCCTGTACACCGCCTGCCCCATGGGACCCGTGGCGCCGTTCGCCCCAGCAGAACCGGCGTCGGGAGTCGCCGAGGCTCCGGTCATCTTGACCGCGCCAATGACGAGCTCAACAGGCCCCTTGACCCTTGCGTAGCGTGCCTGTTCAGACTTGAAATAGTCGGAGTTGAACAGCGTCCGCAGCACCGACCTGGTCTCGTAGCCGGACGAGTAGTAGGTCTCGACCATGTCGTCGATGGTGCGGCGGCCCCCGTCGTCGACCGTGTCCGCCGCGAAGAACTGGAAGAGCCTCGTGCAGATGAAGCGGGCCGACGCGGGCTGCCTGGCGATTATGTCGCAGATGTCCTCGCCGTTGAACTCGCCGGTCTCGCCGAGGAACGTCTTGACCCCGGTGTCGTGGTCGTCCGACCTGTACTGGTAGTGCCATGCAATCGAGCCGTAGGGATCGAAGGAGTTCTTGCCGGCGCGGACGGCCATGTAGTCGGCGTTGCCCAGAGTCCAGCCGGTGAACGCGCGGGCACACTCCTTCACGTCCTTCTCGGTGTAGTTCCCTACGCCCATCGAGAATAGCTCCACGAGCTCGCGCCCGTAGTTCTCGTTCATGGCTTCCCTGTGGTTGTCGTTGTTGTTCAGGAAGAGCAGCATCGCGGGGTCCGACGATAGCGCGACGAGCAGGTCCCGGAAGCTGCCGAACGCGTGCCGCCTGAAGCTGTCCAGCTGGTTCAGCAGGGCCCGCCCCTGGCTCATGTATATGACGGGGAAGAGGCTGTGGAGGAAAAGCGCCATCTTCTCTTCGAGTGGGTTGTTGCTGTGGATCATGCGCACCATCCACAGCTCGAACGCGGCGCCGCCCTCGTCGAAGCCGATGGCCCTGCGCTTCGCCAGGTCCTCGCCGAAGTCGCCTGGATCGCCCGGGTGCAGTAGCCACTCGACGGTTGCCTCGTAACCCTGGGCCGCGTACGCCTCGATCTCGCCCCGGGTCGCCCCAAATCCGGCCCGGCGCATCAGGTGAGCAATCAGTCCTATGTCTTCACTCATCCATACCCTCCTGACAACTCACATATAGAGTACCCAGCGACTATCTCTAAGCTCCTCAGGCGAGCCGCTCGGCTCGGGGAGGCCGTTCGTCCTGAGCCTGTCGAACGACAGTTCTCAGCAGCGCACACGGTATTTGAGACAGCAATAGCTCTTCTCTGCGCCCTCCGCGCTCTCTGCGGTGAGTCCCTTCAGTCCTCGAACAGGTCGAACGACTCGAAACGGCCCTTCACTATCGGCGCGGCATCCAGGCCCAGCCAGTCCTCGGCGATTGACGTGTAGATGCCGCGGAAGTCGTTGTTGAAGTGCAGGTCGCCGTCCAGGTGGTCCTCCTCCGCCAGCGACGGGTACTCGCCGTACATCCCGCCCTTGACCTTGTTCCCGACCAGGAATGCGACGCCGCCGGAGCCGTGGTCTGCGCCGTTTCCGTTGTCCCTGACCCGGCGGCCGAACTCCGAGAAGATCAGCATGACCGTGTCATCAGCCTCTTCATGCTCCGCCAGGTCGTCCATGAAATCGGTCACTGCAGGCCCCAGCTCGGTCCAGAGCTGGGGATGGGCGGTCTTGAGCCCGGCGTGGTTGTCGTAGCTCCCATGGGTCGCGTAGAAGATACGCGTGCCGAACCCGGCGAACATCACCTGGGCCGCGTCCTTCAGGCTCTTGGCGATTCCGTTGCTGCCGTATTCGATGGTGGACGAGTACTGCTCGGGCGCCGTGCTCAGGATGTCCGCGCCCTTGAGCGCGTCGGTGCCCGTCTGGCCCAGGAAGCCCATCACGGCCTCCTTGCCGGCGGCGGCCCCGTACATCTTGCCGAAAGCCTCCAGCGCGTACTCGCGCAGCCACTGGTCCTCCATGTCCGGGAATAGCCCGTAGGTCGCCAGGTTGCCGACGGACGCTACAGGGACGCCCTCGCATCCCAGGGCCCTTGGAAGACCGACACCGAAGTTGACGCCGGTAAGCACGTTCTCGCCCTTATGGTCCATCTCCCGGATCGCGCGGCCCAGCCAGCCCTCCTGGCTGATCTCTTCCGGCTCCGCGGTGTGCCAGATGTCCATCGACCGGAAGTGCGACCTGTCGGGGTTCGGATAGCCGACCCCGTTGATGATGGCCACCTTCCCCTGGTCCCAAAGCTCCTTGATGGGGCCCATCGTGGGACCGAAGCCGACCGTGTCGTCGATCTTCAGGACGTCATCCGGGTCGTGATGGGTGAGGGAGCGGAAGTCGTAGTAGTGCCCGTTGGTGTAGGGCACGACGCTGTTCAGGTAGTCGTTGCCGCCAGACTGCTGGACTACAACCAGCTTGCGGTCCCCGTGCGAGCCGTTGCTTCCGTTGGCCTCCACCATGGCTTGCCTCCGTTACCCGGGTCTGCTGGGCGTATTGTACAGCGTCAGCCGCCCCTGTCCAGCGCTATTGAGTCACAATCACCGTGCCTGACATGAAAGAGTGCAGCGTGCACGTGTAGGCGAACCGGCCGGGCTCGTCGAAGGCCAGCTCGAACGAACCCCCCGGCGCGACGTAGCCCGAATCGAATCCGCCCGACGAGCGGCCCCGCGTCCCCGCCGTCACCGTGTGGCCGACCCCGTCGACGTTGGTCCAGGTCAGGCTCTCGCCCGCCCTGACGGTCGCATCCCCGTAGGCGAAGTTCTCGATCGGCACGCTGAACTCGCCGCCCACGTTCACGGCCTCTCGTACAGCCGACGCCGGGGCGACCGGCTCCACATTCGGGTTCCACATGTTGAAGACCCCCAGCGGATTGTCCTCCCAGACCCACGCGTGGATCATCCAGCCGTAAACCGGCACCCACGTGCCGCCGTCCGCCCTGCACTCCTCCTCCGTGGACGAGCGGGAGTCGAAGTCGGAGCCGGTGCAAAGCTCGTAGTGAACGTGCCAGTTGTCCAGCGGACCCGCGAAGGCCTCGGGATGGTCCGGCCCGACGACGTTGAGTGGCAGCACGAACGAGGTGCCGACCAGGGTCCAGTCGCCCTGTTCGTCGCTCGTATACAGCAGTATCTCCGGGCGCTCCGGGTCGAACTTGCCGTCCATCATGCGCCAGGGCTGTACGAAGTGGGCGCCCATGTTCGCCACCTCCTCCGTCGACTGGACATAGCCGTCGGCGAAGGCCTGCTCGATGTCGACGTACTTCTCCGTCGCATCCCGCACCGTGTCGAGCTGGTCGACCAGGCTGGCGAGCTCGTCGGAGGTCATCCGCAGGTCAGTAGTCGAGCCGCCCTTATCCCGCAGGTCCTTCAGCTGTTCGTATGAGACGGGAGCGCGCACCTGGCCGTCCCGGGGCCCCTCGACGAGCGTGGTGAGGACGCCGTCTCCCACACTCTCGAATACGTAACGCGAGAAGCCAACGGAACCGCCCGGATTCTGCGGCGTGTCATCCGGTGGAGCCGCGTCGGTGCCTGCGGGAATGGTCGTCCACTCCTCGATCTGCTCCTTCGACACGGTTTCCCGCGCCTCCGGTGTGACGAATGCGATTGGGCTTGGCGTCGCGGTTGGGGCGGGAGTGGGAGTCGCGGTGGGTTCGAGGGTTGGCTGGGGAGGCGGCTCGGACCGAGCGCACGACACCAGGACGAGGCAGCACAGGAGCGAGAAAAGCAGGACGCGCCGGGCTGTCCTGTCCTCCAGCCGTCCAAGCACTCCAAACGCCTCGGTCTCCAAGCAGGTTGCCTCCCTGTGGCGCCGGTCAGCTGCCAGTACGCCGCAGTCCTGCAGTCGATTATAGCAACGCGGCGGCGATGAGGGGCTTGATCGGGCGCTCCACTAGCCGGCGGTCCACCGATAGAGGCTCAGCGAAACAGACCGTCCTAGACGCTTAGCTCCGGGTCGATAGCCTCGAGGCGTCGCTTCACGTCCGCGATGAACGCGCTGGCCTCCGCGCCATCCAGGATGCGATGGTCGAAGGTCAGGCACAGGTTCATGATGGAGCGGATCGCGATTGCGTCGCCGACTACCACCGGCCTCTTCACTATCGACTCGGTATTCAGTATGGCCGCCTCGGGTGGGTTGATGATCGCCTTGCCGACCACTGACCCCAGCGCGCCGGTGTTGTTGATCGTGAAGGTCCCGCCCTGCACGTCGCTCAGGCCCAGCTTCCCGGCCCGCGCCCGGGCCACCAGGTCGTCGATTGCCCGCGCCGCGCCGGCAACGCTTAGCCGGTCGGCGTCGTGGATCACGGGCACCACCAGCCCGCCGGGCGCCGCGACTGCGACGCCGACGTTCACCTGCTTCTTTAGGATGATGGCGTCGCCGTCCCACGACGAGTTGACCATCCGGTGCTCCTTCAGCGCCTCGGCGACGACCTTGACCACGAAGGCCAGGTACGTGAGATCGACTCCCTCGCGTAGCGCGAAGTCCGCCTTCGTCCGCTCCCGCAGCTTCACAAGCCCTGACACGTCCGCCTCGACCAGGGTCCACGCCTCCGGGATCGTCGTTGTGCTCTTCACCATGTTCTCGGCGATCATCCGGCGGACGGGCGTGAGCGGCACCCTCTCGGAGTCCTCCATCGCCGCGGGCTCTGAGCCCCTGGAGTCGATGTACGCCTGGACGTCCTTGCGCGTCACCCTGCCGCTGATACCGGTGCCCGCGACCTGCGACAGGTCGACGTCGTGCTGCTCCGCCAGACGCAGCACCGCAGGGGAGTACCGCCCGCCGCGGGAGGCGGCCATGCCCGCGCCCGTGGAAATCGGCCCCCCGGAGCCTGTCGGGCCCACGGGAGCCACGTCCGTCAGGAGGGTGCCCACCCGGTCCGCCCTGGCCTGGCCGTCGCCCTCCGCGCTTGGCGCATCTTGGGCCGCCTGACCGTCACCGGCCGCTGCAGGAGCTTCTTCGGGGGCCTCGTCTTCGCCGCCCTCGACAGCCATCTCGGCGATTGGCTCGCCCATCGGCACGGTGGCGCCCTCCTCCACCAGTATGCTCGTGAGGGTCCCCGTGGCCGGCGCGGGCACCTCCATGTTCACCTTGTCAGTGACGACCTCCACCAGCGGGTCGTACTTCTCCACGCTGTCACCGACCTGCTTCAGCCACTTCCCGATCACCCCCTCGGTGACCGACTCCCCGACGTGTGGCAGCTCAATCCTCATAGCTCTCCCGTCCTCATCGCCTGTACGCCTATCTGTGCTCCAGCAATACCTGTCCTGACCTTGGAAAGGGGCTCAGCATGACGCGGTCACGCAACAATATCGTTCGCCCTGGACTTCACCCGTCCTCCCCGATTCAGTACCGCGCCAGCTCCAGCATCGCCTCCGCGATGCGCTCGGTGTCCGGCATGAACATCGCCTCCTGCAGGGGGCTGAACGGCATGGCCGGGACCTCCGGCCCCGCTACGCGCATTATCGGCGCGTCCAGGTACTCGAAGGCGTCCTCGGCAACTATCGCCGCAACCTCCCCCCCGATACCCACCGCCTTCGTGTCCTCGTGGACGATCAGCACCTTGCCCGTCTTGCGGGCCGTCTCCAGGACCGCGTCCGAGTCCAGCGGCCGGAGCGTCCGCAGGTCCAGCACCTCGACGCTGACCCCCTCATCCTCCAAGTCCCGCGCCGCCTCGAGGCACAGGTGCAGCATCAGGCCGTACGTGATGACGCTGATGTCATCGCCCTCCAGCTTCACGTCGGCGGACCCGATGGGCAGCGTGTACTCCTCCTCAGGCACCTCGCCCCTCACGAGGCGGTACGTCCGCTTGTGCTCCAGGAAGACTACCGGGTCCGGGTACCGGACCGCGCTCTTGAGCAGGCCCTTCGTGTCGTACGGCGTGGCGGGTGCGACCACCTTCAGGCCCGGCGTGTGGGCAAAGTACGCCTCCGGGCTCTGCGAGTGATAGAGACCTCCACGGACTCCTCCGCCGTACGGCGCCCGGAGCACCATCGGCACGCTGACGGTGCCCTCGCTCCCATACCTCGCCCTGGCAGCCTCACCCACTATCTGGTTGAAGGTCGGCCATATGAAGTCCGCGAACTCGATCTCGGCGATGGGCAGCATCCCGTTCATCGCAGCGCCCACGGCTATCCCCGCTATCGACGACTCCGCGAGCGGCGTATCGATCACCCGTTCCTCGCCGAACGCCTCCACGAACCCGTCCGTCGCCAGGAAAACGCCGCCTCTCGCCCCGATGTCCTCGCCCATCACGAAGACACGGTCGTCCCTGGCCATCTCCTCGTGCATGGCCTCGCGGACAGCCTCTATGACCGACATCTCAGCTATGACGGCCCTCCTGCGCTGTCGGCATAGACGTGGGCGTGGAAGTTCGACGTGTCGGGGTGCGGCGCCGCTTCCACCTGCTCGGTGGCCTCGTTCACCGCCCGTTTCGCCTCGTCCGCGAACCTCTCGTCCGTCTCCTCGTCCAGGATCCCTTCCCGCATCAGCTCCTCGCGGAGCATCCTGACCGGGTCGCGCTTCCGGGCCTCCTCGATGTCCGCGCGGGGCCGGTAGCGGCTGTCGTCGTCGTCGCTGGTATGGGGCAGATACCGCTCGACCATCGCCTCGATGACCGTCGGCCCCTCACCGGCGCGGGCGCGCCGGGCGGCCTCGGACGTTGCCTCGTAGACCGCGGATATGTCGGTGCCGTCGACGACGACTCCCGGCATCCCGTAGCCCTCGGCCCGGCTGGCGACGCTGTCCACGGCCATCTGCTTGGAGAGGGGCACAGAGATGGCGTACCCGTTGTTCTCGCAGAAGAAGATCACCGGCAGCTTGTGGATCGCGGCGAAGTTCATACCCTCGTGGCAGTCCCCGGCGCTCGCCGCCCCATCGCCGAAGTAGACGATGGTGACCACGTCCTCGCCGCGCATCTTCGACGCCAGCGCATCCCCAACTGCCTGCGGTATCTGCGTGGCCACCACGTTGGACAGGTTGATCAGCCTCAGGCCCGCATGGGCCCCGTGCGTTGGGAACTGCCGCGCCCCGCTGAGCGGCTCACCCGTCTTCGCAAGGAACCCTGACATGATCTCGGCGGGTGTCAGGCCCACGCTCACCAGGACGGCGAGGTCGCGGTAGTAGATGTAGAAGCGGTCATGGCCAGTCCTGAGCGCGGCCACGCTGCCGATCTGCCCCGCCTCGTGACCCTGGGCCGAGGCCACGATGGCGGCCTTGCCTTGCCGGTTCATCAGCCAGACACGCTCGTCCAGCGCGCGGCATAGCACCATCTTCCGGTACATCTCGAGCAGCTGCCCGCTGTCGGGGTCTGCCGTTTCGCCGCCAACGTCCGGCGCTGACTCCGCGAGCATGTTCATCTGGCTTGCGTCCAATCTACTCGTCCTGCGGGAGGGCTAGTCGTGCCGAGATTATATTTGCGTTGTTCGCCGGGGGTCAAAGCCCGCCTGTCCCCAGGGGTGCCGCGGCCTATTGGGACGAACGCGGCGGAACGTTCACCGGCAGCTCGTCCTTGTATTGGAGGGCCCAGGCGCCGCCCTCTGTCCCCCGGGGTACGTCGAAGACCGACACCCACGACCGCGGCATCCCGCCCGGCTTAAGCAGGACGGTCTCGGTGAGCTCGTAGCCGCCGGGCGACTTCCCCCAGGCGACGGTGCCAGGCTTGGAGCGGTCCACGACCGTCCCGTCGGGCGCGACCAGCGTGAAGTCGTCCTGGGACGCCACGATGTCCTCGTCCGATCCGTTCGCCAGGACGTAGCGGACGATTATGAATACGCCGGAAGGCTCGGTCGAGCCCATTGCCTGCTCGGTCCTGGACTCGCTGACAGCGATCACGACAGTGGCGGGAGGGGTCGAGGCGCTGCCGGAGTCCTCATCCCCACAGGCCGCCAGCAATGGAGCAAAGAGGCCCGCCCAGGCGAGAAGGAGGACCGGGAAGCGAGGGGTCACTCCTCGCCGAACCGCAGCACCTGCTGCAGGGACAGCTGTCGCACCACGATCACGACGGCGGCGATTATCACTGTGAATACGACCACGATAGCGGCGTATGTCGAGATCAGCGTCACCCAGTCCACGTCGAGCGTGTACGGAGGGAGCACCCGGCCGCCGGTGTCGTCGTGACCCAGGAAGGTCATGATCGTTGCGCCTACCTGGCCGCCCATCCACGTGCCCAGGGCCAGCCCCGCCGCGACCACGAGGGCCTGCTCGATCCAGATGAGCAGCGTGAGCTGGTTCATCGAGAGTCCCACGGCCCTCAGCAGGGCGAACTGGCCCTCCCTGTCCCTGAAGGAGACGTAGGTGTGCACCAGGAAGCCGATGCAGCTCAGTATCAGCACCGTCACGAATGCCACGTTCAGCAGCGCCCGCCAGCCCGCATCCAGCAATGGGTCCACCTGGGCTGTGGCCAACCGATCGTTCCTGTCGTGAACGGTGGTGCTGGCAAACGGCTCGATCCTTAGCCTCTCGGCAAGCCCTCCCCTGTCGGTCAGCGCTTCATCCGTGACCAGCCAGGCCTCGTTCGGCGCGACGACCTCCCCGTAGGTGGCCTCTACGTTCGACACCAGGGCGAACGAAGCCAGGTCGCCCACGATCCAGGGTTCGCCCACCGTGTTGAGCGTCGGGAAGTAGTCGACCTTGCCTGCCACGCGGACCGGCATGCGACCTCCCCCTACGGTCACGTCGAATTCGTCGCCCACGAAGTGGCCGGACTCCTTCAGGAACCTGTCCGAAGCCAGGACGGACACCGGCGATAAGGCCGGGCCGAAGTGGATGCCCCGGCTCGTCCTAGGCATCCCGCCCGCCCACGAGAACAGGGCCGAGCCTCCTCCGTCCTCGACGTTGGTGGAGTGCCGCAGGGTGTCCGAGACGGACTCGGTAGTCGTCCGCAGCGCGCTCCACCCGTCCACGCTGGAGAAGTCCTCCAGCACCGCGGACTGGCCGTTTTCGCTGACCGCACTGAGCTCGTCGATCAGGATCCAGCCCGGCTCCAGCTGCCGCCGGTCATTCCTCTCGCTCACGACCACGGACAACAGCTTCAGGGGCGGGACCGGTATGACCCACCTGTTGCTCGACGAGAATCTCCTGCCCCGCAGATTGGCGCCGATGTCGGTCCACTCCGTGTGAACGAGCGGGCCGAACGAGTACGAAAAGTGCCTGTCGTTCGCGTCCCGCACCCGGAGAACCACTTCGACGGAGTCGTGGGGCCGGTCCGCCCTCACCCGCGCCACCACTAGGTTGGCATCGAGTGGCAGGGCGATCCCCTCCGGCGGCGAGGAGTAGACCAGCGAATCCAGCATCTCGTCGAGGGGTTCGTCCGCAAAGTCCGCGCGCCGCCACGCAACCTCATCGAATCGCGCCGAGTCAAGGGCGAGTATGCCGACCCGCTTGCCCGGCGTCTTGCTGAGGTCGAAGGCCCCTCCCCTATACGCCGGCATGACCTCGTCGACGCCCTCGACCTCCTCGTACTTGCTGTCGAACGGCACCGTCAGCCCCCGGGGCTCCATGAAGATCCCCTCCGCCCTCATGTCGCTTCCCGTCGAGTACAGAACGCGCTCCTCGTAGTTGAGCTGGAGCGTTCCGCCAACGCTCGCAACGAACACCCCCAGGCCGGCCATGAGGATCAACAGCATGGACAGCCTGGCGTAGTGAGTCGGGTTTCGCGCCATCTGCCATAGGCCCAGGGCGAGACCCACCGAGAGCCTGTTGGACATCAGGCGGCTGCCAAGCGCCAGTCCCAGGGGCAGCAGGCGTAGGAGCACCATGGCCGACGCTGCCAGCATCAGCGCGGGCATCGCGAGCAGTATCTGGTCCACCACCGTGTCACCGAACACATTGGTCGCCACCACGGAGCCCTGCTCGGAGAGTTGGCGGAACATCAGCAGCGCCGCCAGCAACAGGGCGACGTCCACGTAGTACCTCTGGAACCAGGGCTGGCGGGACGGCCTGGCCGCCTCCTGCCGGTACCTGACGACCCCGACTCTCGACGCCTGCACGGCCGGGATCAGCAGGGCGGCGAACGCCAGCAGCGCGCCCACCGCGCTCAGCCCATACGACGCGCCAGATATGTCGACCGGCAGGGCATCGCCGCCCGTCAGATCCGAGAACGCCGGCGTGTACCCCAGCGAGCCAATCGCAAGCCCCGCGATCAGCGGCCCCGCCAGGGCGGCCGCAAGCGACAGGGTCCCCGCCTCTACCAGGAAGACGGCGAATATCTGCAGCGATGTGGCCCCCCGGCTCCGCATCAGCACGATCTCGCCACGCTGCCGCGCCACAACCATCGACGCGATCATCACGATGTAGTACAGGATGACGATCACGATCAGGATCATCGCCACCAGCATGGGCAGCTTGGTGAAGAAGTGCCTGCGCTCGAACTCGCGAAGCGCCTCGTCCAGCTTGGTGATCTGCTCGTACCCGAACAGGCTCGAGCCGAGACGATCGCTCAGGTAGCTCAGCCCTATCAGCGTCTGGAGGGAGTTGCGGGAATTCAGCCGCCCCCGGTCAACGTCCAGGTGCCAGCCGTATATGCTGTCCAGGCGGGGGAATGATGGACCGAGCGTGTCCAGGTAGGTGTCCTCGGATATGTACATCTGCAGCTGGCTGAAGTTGACCTGCGTACCCCGTCGCAGCACCCGCTCGTCCAGGTCTCCCAGGGCTCCGGCATCGTCGGCCACCTCGAACAGCCCTACGATGGTCACCAGGACGTGCGGCGTCAGTCCCTCGGTGGCGGGAATGGCGGCGATGCGGTCGCCTGCAGCCAGGCCGAATGCCTCGGCCTGGTCAGCGGGCACGATGACCTCCAGGGCGAGGGGCTGTCCGGGGCCGGCTGCTGCCCCGCCCTCCGGCATCCGTCCCCCGGGAAGCAACGATGCGTCGTTCCCCAGGTCTGTGAAGAAGATGAAGTTTGCCCGCCTGTCTCCGTCCCAGGGCGACGGGCCGTCCAGCTGTTCGGGCGAAGCAACCGCGAAGACCGATGACTTGCCGGTCCTCTCTATGCTTCTCGCCGCCCACCCCAGGAGAGGCTCCATCCGCCGGTCTACTATCGTCGAGACCGCGTCGTACTGCTCCCGCGTCGTCGGTCCCTTCTCGGCGACCAGTATCACGTTGACGTCGGTCTCCGGGAGCTTGTCGAGGGTGAACTTGAGCGCAAGGTCCCTGAGCGAATCGAAGTAGAGCACCGTGCCCGCCATCATCGCCGAAGACAGCAGCACTCCCACGATCACCGGGGACAGCAGCCGCCAGTGAGCAAGGCTCCGGCGCGCTACGAGCTGCCATATCGACAGGAAGTGGGTGAGCCTGATTCTCATTGGGTGTACGCAGCGAGTCTAGGCTGATATTGGAACGGAGGGCGGAGACACATGGGGAGGCGGTTAGACCTCCAGTCTCGAAACTTCGCTGAGCCTGACGCCGCTGACCGCCCGGTGGACGACGAACAGGGCAAGCAGGATGAGGCCGCCCAGCGCCGCATATGCCGGCGCCATCAGCGCCCACTGGGTGTTCAGGACGAAGGGCGGGATCACGGGGTCTCCCGTCTCCGTTATCGCCAGCGTGGAGATCATGATCCTGCTCATCTGGAACCCGGCCCAGCTTCCCAGCGCCAGCCCTACGACGACGATCGCGAGATGTTCGAGGCCGAGCAGCCCGGTCAGCTGGCCGCGCGTCAGGCCCATGGTCTGCAGCGTGCCAAGCTCGATGCGGGCGCGGGACGCGAACATGAGCAGGTAGACGGCGTACCCCAGCCCCGCCAGCAGAACGACGAGGCCCACCGAGATCAGGACCATCAGCTTCCACCCGGCAATCACGAGCGGGTCCACACGCGTGGTGGCCAGCCGCTGCGCCGTACTCTCGATCTGCTCCAGGGTGATGTCCATCTGCTGCATGCCCGCGATCGCGCCGAACTGCCCGTCGGGTACGGTCGAGGCGAATATCTCGTTGGGAGTGAACCTCAGGCCTGGGCCGATCATGTTCAGGTAGCGCAGGAACATCTCCATGTCCCCCACCATGAACCCAATGCCCTCGGGCGCCAGCGTCGGGAAGTAGTCCACTACTCCCTGCACAATCACTGGGAACTTCCGGCTGGTGATCTCGACCACGAAAGAGTCGCCGGGCCGGACTCCCGTCGACTCGGCGAACAGGCTGTGGACGATGACGGGTATCCGCCCGTTCTGGGACAGCCGGTGGATGCCCCTCATTCCGAAGTCCGTGTCCTTGCTGAACCGGTACAGGAGGGCCTGGCTGCCGGGGGAGTTCGAATCAGGCACGGCCTCCACGCCGTCGGCTGATGACAGCGAGACGCGGAAGGGAGACCACACCATCGGCCCTTCGAAGTCCTCGATCACGACTTCGCCGTCAGGCAGGGCTGCGATTATGTTGTCGATCATCACCGAGCCCGGCGTGCCCGAGGGCCCGTGCACGAACTCGAAGACCTGGAACGACAGCAGGTTTATGGGCCTTGTCATCTCCCGCGGCAGGCCTGTCGTCAGCAGCTGCCACCCCTCTCCTTCCATAGCTCCCAGGTTCAGGGTCTCGATGATGCCGTTGCTGTCCTCGACCGACATCATGACGAAGATGGCGGGGTACGGCCGTTCGGGCTTCACCCACACCCCGATCCCCTCGGCCGCCTCTGGAATCGCCGCGGGCACGGGCTCTCCGCTTGCCCTCAGCCTGTCCATCAGCCCAACCAGAGACTGGTCCGAGAAGTCCTCCCTGAACCACGAGATCTCGGAGAAAGACTCCGACTCAATGGCCAGGAAGGGAAACAGCGTGCGCGAAGTCGTCTCGCCGATCTCGCCCAGCGTCCGGTGTCCCAACGCAACCTGCGTAACCTCGGGAATGGCGAGCACGTGCGACCTGTACTCCGCGTGTCCCATGTGGGCGGGAGGAGCGACCCTCGTCACGTGGATGTCAGCTGCGAGGTCGTACAGTATCTGCTCCTCCTGGCTTATGCCGAGCGTCGCCCCCACCGTGGTCGACAGCACGCCAAGGCCCGTCAGCATCACCAGCAGCAGCATCAT
Organism: Dehalococcoidia bacterium; assembly: GCA_965116315.1. Classification (GTDB taxonomy): domain Bacteria; phylum Chloroflexota; class Dehalococcoidia; order Lucifugimonadales; family CAJWER01. The sequence continues at coordinate 458,475 of OZ220672.1, read as the reverse complement.
CCAGGTGTACTGGAGTGGGTTGCGCGACATCCTGAGCAGGGTCATCGACACGCCCACGGGAGCGAGCCTCACCAGCGACCTCAGGCCCCAGTACACCAGCTGCAACGGCACCACTGCCGCCAGCAGGGCCACGGGCACGAACATCAGCTCGCTGGGCGGCGGCCTCTCCATCCAGATGAACAGGCCGGCCAGCACGGCCTCGATACCCAGGGCCGGGAGCCGCAGCTGCCACTCCCTGGCAAAGCTGGCCGCAACGTACGCGGCGGCGAATCCCGCGAGGAGCGCCACCTGCGGAAGCCAGTCCAGGTTGTACTCGACCCTGATCTCACGTATGACTACCGCCGCCGCGAGAACGGCAGCGACCGAACCCGCCCAAACGTGGACCAGCGCCTCAGACTCGCCCCCCAGGAACCTCACGAACAGCGGGAAGAGCCGCATGAACAGGAGGGCAACCACTGCCAGGAGCAGGATGGGAGCCGCAAGCAGGGCCTCGTTGACCTGGACGTCCTCGAAGAGCCCGCCGGAAACCAGGTGCCCCCTCGCCTGGATCTCCCAGAAGAGCATGCCGCCCAGGGCCAGGAGCGCCACGTCCAGGTAGTACCGCTGGAACAGCGGCAGCAGCGGCGGCCGGGCCGAGCGGAGCTTCTGGGCGATGAGCGCGGTTCGGCCGCCCAGTACCCCCGGAAGCACGAAGATGGCAAGGCACAGCGCCGCAGCGCCCCAGGCCACGGCAAACGGGGCGAAGGTCAGCCTCACCGGGAGCAGCCCGCCCTGGGTGAACTCGTTGAAGTAGGGCAGCAGGCCCGCCGCAGTTACGATCCCCATCACCAGGAATGGCGCGACGATGGCGGGTATCGCGACCAGGATCAGCCCCTCTATCGAATACACGCGGAAGATCTGCCACAGGCTCGTTCCCCTGGTGCGCAGGGACGCGATGTCGTCGCTCCTCGCCTCCACGAGGTAGTTCACCATCATGTAGAGGTAGTAGAGGGCGGCGAGCAGCATGATCGCTATGAGCAGCAGCAGCGGTATGGACGAGAAGAAGCTCCGTTCCTCGAAGGCGTCCAGTATGCCGGTAATGCCGGTGAACGCGGACGAGCCTATCAGCCGGTCGAACAGGCCCTTCTCGAACTCCGTTACCCTGCCGCTGATCTCCTCAAGGTCGAGCCGCTTCAGTGTCTCCCTGTCCACGCCGACGTAGTAGTCGATCGTGGAGAAGGTCGAGGGGAGGACTTTGGGAACGGCCTCGAGCAGGACATCCTGCGTGACGAAGATGCCGAGCTGCGTCTGGACTTCCGCGTCCTCGAGGAGCTCTTCTGCGTCGGTCCCGGTGGCCCGGTCGATCTGGTACGCCGCATCGTCCGACCGCGGCCCGACCCTGAACAGGTTGGCGCCGAGCGGCCAGTAGGGGTCCCTGGGGTCGATCTGCTCGATGAAGCCGGTAACCCTGATGTATATGCGTTCCGGCTGGTCGACCGACCTCGCAAGGACTATCGTGTCTCCTACGAGCAGGCGATAGAAGCTAGCGAGCTGAGCCGCCACGACCCCCTCCAGGATGGGGCCGCCGTCTCCCTGCTCCACGCGGGCCGACGCGGCCCGTCCCTCCACGACCCTGATATGGGGCTCGAGGTCCGAGAGCACCTGGAAGTACCCCCTCGGGGCATCGGAGGGCGGACGCGTGATCGGGAGTGGGAACACCGGTGTGCCCAGGAACATGGGGTCCGTGCGCAGGTGCCGCACCACGTCCTTGCCCACGTCGGACAGCGTGTTCTCCCGGATGTCGCTGAACGTCTCGTCCGCGGCATCCAGGTTCTCGCCCTTCAGCGGCACGAAGGGGACGTATGTCCGTATCTTGAGGAAGTGATCGGACGTTCGGGCGAACGCCGTATCCAGGCTCATCCTGTTCAGCGTGTTGAGGTAGACCGGCGCTCCCACCGCCAGGCTGCTCGCCACGGTAACGCCCACGAATACCGCCGCAACGAGCCGCCAGTTCGCGCGCAGTCTTCCAACGATGAGCTCAATCAATTGGCGTCTGTCTCAGTACCTTCCCGTCATCGGGGAGCCGCAGGCTGGCGCGGCTCCGGGCTGCGCGACTGGGGGAGGATCGGCGGCGATTCGCTGGCATGCACTCGCCTAAAACGGTGCCGCCTCTCTCCACTGCATCTCATACGACCGCTGCTGCCCGCCGGTTTCTAGCTGGCAGTATCATAACACGCAGCTTGCGGCGGCCCTGGCAGGTCGAGCCCGGACTGCGGTCCCCGTCTCAGGCAGAGCTGCAACTAGCGGCCGAGATAGGCGTCCGCCCAGCCAAGCCCTTCTTCGGTGATAGCCAGGGGAATGTACTCGCAGCCGATCCAGCCGTCGTACCCCATCTCGTCGATTGCGGAGAACACGTTCGGGTAGTTGATCTCGCCCGTGCCGGGCTCATGGCGTCCCGGTGTATCCGCGATCTGGATGTGGCCGATGCTGCCCCAGACCGCCTCCATCGTCGGGATCAGGTCCCCTTCCATTATCTGCATGTGGTACACATCGTATTGGAGCCACAGGTTGTCGGACCCGACCTCCTCGATAATAGACAGCGCCTGGGCCGAGTAGTTCAGGTAGAACCCTGGAATGTCCCTCGTGTTGATGGGCTCCACGAGCAGCTTTATCCCGGCCTCCCCCAGATTAGATGCCGCGAATCCCAGGTTGGACACCAGCGTCGCCCTCGACTCTCCCGCGTCTGCCCCTTCGGGCGGAATGCCCGACAGGCAGTTGATCTTCCCGCATCCCAGGGCCTTCGCGTACTCGACGGCGAGTCCCACACCATCCTGGAACTCCCCGACCCGGGCCGGATCGGTGGCGATGCCGCGCTCGCCCGCCGCCCAGTCTCCCGCCGGAAGATTGTGTAGGGCGACGACGAGGTTGTTGCCCTCCAGCCGTTCGGCAATGGCCTCCTTCTCAAAGTCGTAGGGCAGCCCGAACTCCACCGCCTGGAATCCCGACCTCGCGGCGGCGTCGAACCGGTCCAGGAACTCCACCTCGTTGAACATCATGGTCAGATTTGCGGCCAGCTTCGGCATCTGTCGACCTCGTTTCGATGATTGAAGATTGGTTCCGTGCGGCCCTGTGCTCGCAGGCCCACGGCCCGCCGAAGTCTATTCCAGCATCCCCCGGCGCGCAATAGGAGCCACGGCGGGCGGGTGTGTATAATTCGAGCCGCTCTCGACCCAACCGAAAAAGGGGACCGACATGCCAAGCCTGCGAAGGACCGGCCGCACGATCATCGCCACCGGGGGCGTTTCGACTCCCGGCCTCGAGCGCCTGCAGAATGGCGACATCCTCGCGTCATACCGGCGATTCAAACCCGAAATGGAGAACTCAGGTGGCTTCTCGAGCTGGGTCGGCGAGGTCCTCAGGTCGACCGACGGGGGCCGCACGTGGAGCGATCCCATAGTGGAGGTGCGCGGCAGGCGCCCGGGAATCCCCGAGACCCTCGTGCCATACTACGGCATGGCCCAACTGCCCGACGGCACGATACTCCTGCCCTCCATGGGCCCGACGCGGGGCACCTACATGATGCGCTCGACCGACAATGGCGAGACGTGGACCGGGCCCGAACCGGCGGGCCAGGGCATCGACGGGGTCGACTGGGCCGCACTCGCGCCCTACGGCAAGATACGCACCCTCTCCGACGGCGCGGTCATCTTCCCCGTGTGCGGGCACTTCAGGGGCCACAACAACCACGTCTCCGGCCACCTCCGCTCCTACGACGGGGGCCAGACATGGACCGAGTTTGCCACGGTCGCCAGCGGCCACGTCTTCTACAACGACGCCATAGAGCTGCCCGACGGCAGGATGATAGCCATCGTCGTCAACGAGCTCTCTCCTGCCGGGCACGGCATGGCGCCCTTCTACTGGACCGAGTCCCACGACCTGGGCCGGACGTGGAGCGAGCCCGACTTCACCACGGGCGCAATCTACGGTAACTCCCCAGCGCTGTTCCTCACCAGGAAGGGGACTCTCCTGTGCGGCTACCGCTGGACCGGCGACGTCGACCAGGGATACGTTGGGGTCGGCATCAGCATCTTCACCGAGGACGGCGCGGGTGCTGGTTCCTGGAACTCGAGCCCCATCATGGTATGGCTGGGCCGGGGCGTGCGGCCAACATATCCGGGCCGCTCATTCTCGGGCTACCCCTCCTTCACCTACGCCGACGACGAGCGAATCCTCTGCGCCTACTTCATGTCGCCGGTCGGCGGAGGCGGCCCCACCACCATGGACATCGAGGGCGTCTACTACGTCGAAGAGGACTAGCCACTCCGGCCCGGCTGGCGTCGCTGACCCTTCGGTATAATGTGGGTGCGTCTTCCCCGACGTGCCCAGGTGGCGAAACGGCAGACGCGGCGGACTTAAAATTCGCTTCCCGCAAGGGAGTGGGGGTTCGATTCCCTCCCTGGGCACCAACTCTTGCCCTGATGCCCGCTGCCGCAGCCCTGCGTCGCATACCCCCGATCAGTACGGGGATTGACTGGCCTTAGTCGACACGCCTATGATGCCCCACAATCCCCCTTGAGTTGATCTCTGAGCCCGAGGACTCCTGGAGCGGCGAATCCAGGGAGTCTCACTAGTGGGAGTATCGACATGAACAGTACAACCGCTGTCGAAGAGCAGTTGGTGCCGACCGACGGCATCCCCAAGAAGGTGCTGACCAAGGTAAACGGCGCGCACTCCGGAGAGATCATCAGCGACACCTATCCCTACCCCAACAAGCTCTCGCGCAAGGCATACGAACGGGATAAAGCCGAGCTGCAGATCGAGCTACTCAAGCTGCAGAACTGGGTCAAAGAGACGGGTGACCGCGTGGTCCTGCTCTTCGAGGGACGCGACGCAGCCGGAAAGGGCGGGACCATCAAGCGCTTCATGGAGCACCTGAATCCCCGCGGAGCTTCCCTGGTCGCGCTGCCGGCCCCGTCCGAGAGAGAGCGCGGGCAGTGGTACTTCCAGCGCTACGTCCAGCACCTGCCGTCCAACGGAGAGATGGTGTTCTTCGACCGCTCCTGGTACAACCGTGCCGTCGTCGAGCCCGTTATGGGGTTCTGCACCGCGGCCGAGACCCTGCGTTTCCTGCGAGACACCGTGATGTTCGAGGAGATGCTGATCAACGAGGGCCTGCACCTGTTCAAGTTCTGGTTCTCCGTGAGCAGGGAGGAGCAGCTCAGGCGGGTGATGTCGCGAGCCCATGATGAGCTGAAGCAGTGGAAGGTCAGCAGCGTCGACCTCCGGTCGCTGGCCCGGTGGGATGAGTACACGGAGGCCAAGAAGGCGATGTTCGCCGCCACCGACACCAAGGCCTCGCCGTGGGTCGTCGTGAAGTCGGACGACAAGAAGCGCGCCCGTCTGGCCTGCATGCGCTACGTGCTGCGCAGCTTGGACTACGACCCCGACGCCCGCAAGCGCGTCGCCAGACCCGACCCTAAGCTGATCGGCCCCGCCAAGAGCCTCTACGCCAAGGGCGAAGTCTGGTAGACCCGGTACACCCCCACCGGCTACCCGCGGCCCATGCCCGGCTCGAGTGCGGCGATGCTTGTGCTCTTGATTATCAGGTAGACCCTGTCGCCTGCTGACAGGCCCAGCGACCTCAGCGCGTCCGGAGTGATTTCGGCCATCATTCGCACCCCTGCCCTGACGAAGAGCACCACCCGGGGACCATGCGGCAGTACCTCCTCGACCACGCCCGGCACGACGTTCTGGGCGCTGATGCGGGATGGGACGTCCAGGGCGACCAGGATGTCCGAAGCCCTTATGGCGATGGTCACGCGCTCCCCGGGCTGCGCCTCCACCTCTGGCGCCAGCAGGCGCAATCCGTCCGCCTCTAGCTCCACCTGCAGCCCGTCGGCGCGCCTTCCCGACACGTCGGCGTCGATCAGGTTCTCCAGCGCCTCGTAGTCCGACAGCCGGCCCAGTCGGGGGTCCGACAACACGGCCGGGGGAGGCCCCTGCGTGACCTGGACTCCGCCGTCGAGCACCAGCACGTCGGACGCGATCGCCATCACCTCGGATATCGAGTGGGACACGTACACCATCGGGATGCCCAGCTCGTCCCGCACCCGCTTCAGGTACCTCAGGATCACGCCTCTGAAGGCCAGGTCGAGGGACGAGATGGGCTCGTCGAGCAGCAGCAGTCGAGGCGATGCGGCGAGGGCCCTGGCCAGCGCGACTCGCTGGCGCTCGCCCCCCGAGAGCTCCAGGACGCCCCGGTCCATCAGGGCCCCCAGCTGCAGCAGGTCGACAGCCGCTTCTATCGATACGGTACGCCTCGCCTCCGGAGTAAGGCGGTGTCCGTAGCGGATGTTGTCCCTGACGCTCAGGTGGGGAAACAGGGCCGAGTCCTGGAATACGTAGCCCACTCCCCTCCTCTCCGGCGGCAACCCCACCCCTCTCGACGATGAGTAGACGGCCTGGCCCAGCACCTCGATCTCACCCCGGTCCGGCCTGACGAGCCCCGAAACACAGTTCAGTAGGGTCGTCTTGCCGCTCCCGGACGGCCCGAAGACCGCTGTGATCCCGTCCCCAAACGTCGCCGAGCAGCGAAGCTCGAAGCCGCCGAGCGTCTTGGATATGTCGAACCGGAGGGTGCCCTGACCCTCGCCGCCCGCGTCCCGCGGAGTGCCCGGTCTAGCCTGGTCCATTGCGTGTGCCCTTCCACGTCCGCGACAGGAGCCAGTTGTGGACCAGGAGCGTGGCGACGGCCAGGACGACGGAGACCGCGGCAAGCGTAATCGCCGTGGCGTCGTCCCGGACCTGCACGCTCGAATAGATGGCCAGCGGCAGGGTCTGCGTCCTGCCGGGTATGTTGCCGGCGACCGTGATGGTTGCGCCGAACTCGCTCAGCGCCCTGACGAATCCGAGCAGCACCCCCGCCAGTATGCCGCGGTAGGCCAGCGGGACTGTGACCGTGAACAGCACGCGAAGGGGGCCGGCTCCCAGCGTGCGAGCCGACATCTCCAGCCTCTCCTCCACCTCGCCCATCGCCGAGATAGTGGCCCGCGCCACCAGCGGGAAGGACACGACCGCCGCGGCAAGCACGGCTGCCACCCAGGTGAAGACCACGTCCGCCCCCAGGACCCCGTGAATCACCGACCCGACGGGGCCTCCCCTGCCCAGCAGGAGCAGCAGCAGGAAGCCAACCACCACCGGGGGGACGGCAAGCGGCAGTGACACGGCGATGTCGATGAGCAGGCTTCCCCTCACCTTCCGCCTGGCGACCAGCCAACCGGCCAGGATCGCCGGCGGAAGGTTGATGACCGTGGCCAGGAAAGCTACCCGGAGTGTCAGCTCGAGGAGTGCAATGTCCATCGTGACGTATGGCGGCTGGCTCTAACTGTGATCGCGAGAGTCTGCCAAGTATAGAACATGGCGCGGACAGCTACTCCGGCACGGTGAATCCGTGCCTGGCGAACACCTCCTGGGCCTCCCGGCCGCGCAGGTACTCCACGAGCTTCCAGGCGGCGTCCTCGTGCCCCGATCCCGCCATGACCGCGGCCGGGTAGACGATGGGAGAGTGGCTTTCCCTGGGCGCTGTGGCCGCGACCTTTACCGACCGGGAGGCGGCCGCATCGGTGGCGTAGACCAGCGCCGCGTCGACGTTCCCCGACTCCAGGTATGCCAGTGCCGCACGCACGTCGGCGGCGAACACCGTTTTGGGAAGGAGTCGGTCCCACAGTCCGTGGAACTCCAGGCTCTCCCTGGCGTACTTCCCTGCGGGGGCGAGCGCGGGGTCGGCTATCGCAATCCGCTCGATGTCCGCACTCGTCAGGCCGGGAATTCCGCCAGGATCAGCGCCTCCGCTCGAAGACACCGCGAGGACCAGCCGGTTGTACAGGATGCGAACGGGCTCCCTCGCCAGGTCTGCGCGCTCATCTACGAACGAGACCGGGGATACTCCCGCCGATACGAAGAGAGCCGCAGGCGCACCGCTCACGATCTGCTGGGCCAGGGCCTGGGACCCACCATAGCTGGCCGCCACCGCGATGCCGGTGTCCTTCTCGAATGCGGCTATCGCCTCCTCCATGGGGTCGTACAGGCTCGCGGCTGCGAAGACGAGCATGCCACCCTCCTCGTCCACCGACGAGCACGCCAGGGCAAGCAGCAAAGCAAAGACCGCCGGCACAACACCGGCCCGGAGGGGCGCCGAAAGTGGGGATGTCACCGTCCCAGCGTCTCCTAGGGTTACCGCGCTGTCAAGTTTCGACCGGACCGCCGTTTTATGGTATACTCCCGTCAAGTCGGGACCTCTTTGACCTGTCGAGTTTAAGAAGTGGGCTAGCCCACTTTTTTTGTTGATGGGGCATCTGTCCAGTCAGGGGGTAGCGAGGGATATGAAGAGCGATTTCATCATCGCCTTGACGCAGTTGGCGGCTGAGCGCAACCTGCCAAGGGAAATCGTGCTCTCTGCCATCGAGGCCGCCCTTGCGTCCGCTTACAAGCGAGACAGCGTTGCGGCCGGCCAGAACATATCCGTCAAGCTCGACCCGGGCAGCGGAGATGTGAGCGTCTTCGTCGTGAAGACCGTTGTGGAACAGGTCGAGGACCCACAGTTCGAGATTACCCTGGGCGACGCCAGGAAGATCCAGCGCGACGCCCAGGTAGAGGATGTCATCCGGACGGAGAGCCTCCCCCACAGCGCGGGGCGAATCGCTGCCCAGACGGCCAAACAGGTCGTCATGCAGAGGCTCAGGGAAGCCGAAAGGGACCTGGTCTTCAAGGAGTTCTCCGACAAGGAGGGCGAGGTCTTCACCGTCACGGTTCAGAAGATCGAGCCGAGGCAGGTCACCGTCGAGATGGGCCGTGCCGAGGCGGTTCTGCCCCACTCCGAGCAGCCCATGTACGAGAGGTACAGGGTCGGCCAGAAGGTCAAGGTCCTGCTGCAGTCCATCAGGCAGTCGAACGAGGGGCCCGAGCTCATCGTTTCGCGCGCAGATAAGCAGCTTCTCCGGCGGCTGTTCGAGATGGAAGTGCCCGAGATCTACAGCGGCGCCGTCGAAATTGTGGACATCGCGCGCGAGGCCGGGTCCCGCAGCAAGGTTGCCGTCTTCGCCAAGCAGGAGGGCGTCGACGCGGTCGGCTCCTGCGTCGGTCTGCGCGGTATCCGCATCCAGAACATCGTCAACGAGCTCCACGGCGAGAAGATCGACGTGGTCCCGTGGGCAAAGGACGCCAAGGCATACATAACAAGGGCCCTAAGCCCGTCCCAGGTGATGCGCGTAAAGCTCGACGAGGAAGAGCAGACGGCCATCGCCGTCGTACCGGAAAACCAGCTCTCCCTGGCCATCGGCAAAGAGGGCCAGAATGCCAGGCTCGCGGCGAAGCTCACCAGCTGGAAGGTTGAGATCAAGAGCAACGTCGAGATGGACGAGATCGAGAAGGCCGAGGAGGAGGCCAGGCTGAAGGCCGCCGCCGAGGCGCCGGTCGAGGCCCCGGCAGAGGTCGTCGAGGAGCCGGCGGAAGAGCCCGCTGCCATCGCGGAGGTAGCCGAGGAGGCGGTCGAAGAGGTCGCCGAGATCGCTGCCGAAGTTGCGGAGCCGGAAGTCGCAGAGCCGGTCGAGGAAGAGGCCGAGGAGCCCGAGGTAGAAGCGCCGGCGGCAGAGGTGGAACAGCCAGAGCCTGAAGAGGAGCCCGAGGTCCTCCAGGAGGTAGTGCTGAGGGAGCTCCTCAGCGAGGTCGAGGAGGAGCAGCCCCAGAAGGAGGAGGCCCTTGTCGGCGCGACCGATACGGCCACTTCCATCGAGGACCTGTCCGAGGACGTCTGGTCTGTCCGAAATGTGCCGGTCGCCCAGCCTGGCGTGATAAGATTCAGGGAAGACATCGCGGAGCTGGAAGGCCCCGACGGGCCGCGCAGAGGAAGGCGCAGGCGCAGGCGAGGAGGAGCCGGACAGCAGAACAGAAGGCGCTGACGAGAATGCCCGCCAGGACGCCAACCAGGAAGGTCCCGCTGCGTACCTGCGTAGCCTGCGGGACCAAGACGGCAAAGGGCAGCCTCGTGCGCATAGTGGCGCCTCGCGGGGGCCCCGTCGGGCTCGACCTGACAGGCAAGGCCCATGGCCGCGGTGCCTACCTCTGCAGGACCGGCGATACCGACCACGACCTCCACGGACGAGGGCGGCTGGGGCACGCACTCCACCGGCCGTTGTCTGACGACGAATGGAACAATCTGGTCTTTTCCATGAAGACCGCGAGGCAGGGCGAGTAGCAGCAGAATGACGAATCAAGCAACTACAACTGAGCGAAGCGGGGCGCCGCAGCCCGCGCCCCTGGTGGAAATACCCGCGGGCGTGTCCGTAGCGGAGCTGTCCAGGCTCATAGACGTGGACCCCGTCGAGACGATCAAGCAGCTCATGCGGTCCGGGTTCATGCTGAGCATGAACGACGAGGTGGCGTTCGAGACGGCCGCAATGGTCGCCCAGTCGTTCGGCCTCAGGGTCAGGGCGCCCAGGAAAGAGGAAAGGGGTCCGGGCACGCTCAGCGTCTCCCACGAGGGCGAGGACGCGTCCGCCCTGGCTCCCAGGCCCCCGGTCGTCACCATCCTTGGTCACGTGGACCACGGCAAGACCACCCTGCTCGACCACATCCGCAGCTCGAACGTCACGGCGAGCGAGGCGGGCGGCATCACCCAGCACATAGGGGCGTACCAGATCGAGCGCGACAGCGAGCGGATCACGTTCCTGGATACGCCGGGCCACGAGGCCTTCACGGCGATGCGAGCGCGTGGGGCCCAGGTTACGGACATCGCGATAATAGTCGTGGCTGCGGACGACGGCATCATGCCCCAGACCGTCGAGGCTATCGACCATGCAAGGGCCGCGGAAGTGCCCCTTGTCGTGGCCATCAACAAGGTCGACAGTCCCAGGGCCGACCAGGAGCGCGTGAAGCGCCAGCTGGCGGAAAACGACCTCCTGATCGAGGAGTGGGGAGGCGACGTGGTCGCCGTGCCCGTATCCGCGCTCACGGGCGAGGGTGTCGACGAGCTGCTCGACAATCTCAGCGTGGTCGCCGAGGTGGCCGAGTTGAAGGCCAACCCAAACAGGCCCGCCAGGGGAGTCGTCGTCGAGGCCCAGATCGACAGGAGCAGGGGCCCCATAGCCACCCTCCTGGTCCAGACGGGCACACTGAAGGTGGGCGACACACTCGTCGCGGGGGAGGCGTTTGGCCGCGTCCGCGCAATGAGGGACGACAGGGGCAACCCCGTCAAGGAGGCGGGGCCGGCCGTGCCCGTGGAGATTATGGGGTTGGGCGGGCTCCCCCAGGCGGGCGATATTGCGGAGGTAGCCGAGAACGACAGGGCGGCCAGGAACGCCGCCGAGAGGAAGCGTCAGAACCGGGAGGAGAAGAAGCGGTCCGGCGTCACCCTCGCGGAAGTGCATTCCATGATGGAATCGGGCGAGGCCCAGTCCCTGGACCTTATCGTCAAGACCGACGTACAGGGAAGCATCGAAGCGGTCCGCAGCGCCCTCCAGGCCCTGAATACGGGCGAGACCAAGGTCAACATCATCCATGCCCAGGCGGGCACGATCTCGGAGAACGACATCCTGCTTGCGGCTGCGTCCAACGCCATCATCGTTGGATTCAACGTGAAGCCCGAGACGAGCGCCCAGACCCTGGCAGCCCACGAGGATGTCGAAATACGCAGCTACGATATCATCTACAACCTGGTGGACGACATCGACAGGGCCCTCTCAGGTCTGCTCGAACCGGAGACGAGGGACGTCGTCGAGGGCGTCGCCACCGTAAGGGCAATCTTCGGGGTGGGTGGCCGGAGGTTGGCAGCCGGCTTCTACGTCAACCAGGGACGAATCTCACGCTCAGGGACCATCCACGTCTTCCGCGGCGGCAACAAGCTGTTCGAAGGCCAGGTAGCGAGCCTGCGCCACTTCAGGGACGACGTGCGCGAGGTCGCCACAGGCCTCGAGGGGGGACTCGTCCTGGATGGGTTCTCCGACTTCCAGGAAGGCGACACGGTAGAGTCCCACCGCATCGAGGAAGTCTGACGGCCGCCTCCACACCCTCCAAAACCGGCTCGTGCCCTTGCTGGAAGCCGGCCCCCATGAATCGACGATGAAGAGGTACCGCCAGTGAGCCGCCGCCTGGAACGCGTCAACGCCCTGCTGCGCCAGGAGATTAGCAGGGCCATATCCTCGGAGCTGTCCGACCCCAGGCTCTCACCGATGCACTCTGTCACCAGGGTGCAGTGCTCGCCCGACCTCTCCCGCGCCAGGGTATACGTCAGCGTCCCGGATGAGGCTGGAGTCGACACAATAACGGCCCTGCGCTCTTCCTCGGGCGTCCTCCGAAGGTCCCTCCGCGGGCTCAACCTCAAGAAGATCCCCCAGCTGGCCTTCCACCTGGATGACTCCGTCCAGCGGGGCGACGAGGTGCTCAGGCTCCTGGACCAGGTCTCCGCATCCGAGAGGACCGGCCAATGACCGCAAGTCCGGGAAGGGCGGCCCAGCAGAAGCAGCGCAGAGGTCCCGAACGCAGGATCGACGGGGTGCTGGCCATCGACAAGCCGGAGGGCATGACGAGCATGGACGTCGTCCGGCGAATCAAGCGGGCGAGCCGTGTCAAGAAAGTAGGACATGGCGGGACCCTGGACCCCTTCGCCACCGGCGTGATCGCCGTGTGCATGGGGCAGGCAACCAGGCTTATGGAGTACCTGGTGGACAGCCCCAAGACCTACCGGGGAGTCGTCGAGCTGGGCATCGAGACCGACACCTACGATGTCCAGGGCGAGGTCACGCGCAGGGAGGACGCCTCTGGAATCACTCTGGAGCAGGTCGAGGCCGCCCTGTCCGAGTTCCGAGGCGTCATCCTCCAGGTCCCTCCCATGTACAGCGCCCTGAAGCGCCAGGGCAAGAGGCTTTACGACCTCGCTCGCGCCGGGGTCGAGGTCGAAAGGGAGCCCCGCAGGGTCGAGGTAGCCGACATCTCCGTCGTCGACTGGTCTCCCCCATTCGTGGAGGTGAGGGTCGAGTGCGGCCGCGGCTTCTACATGCGGTCGCTCGCGTACGATCTCGGGGCCGGCCTGGGCTGCGGGGGTTACCTGAAGAGCCTCGAGCGGGTGAAGAGCGGGAGATTCGACGTAGCGGACACGGTGTCACTTGAGGAGGCCGAGCGTAGCTTCGAGGACGGCGACTGGCAGAGCATCGTCCGGGCGCCTGACGCCGTCGTCGAAGGGTTGCGGGCGCTGATCGTCGGGAAGAGGGAGGAGCTGCACCTTCACCAGGGCCGTCCCCTTGCCCCCGGCCTGAAGGTCCCGCCGGCCAAACACGGTGAGAGGCGCAGGGTCTACACCACCGAGGGAGGCTTTGTTGGAATAGTCTCCTTCGACGCTCCCGGGCGGCGATGGCAGCCTCAGCGAGTCCTCAACATAGACTACGCCGGGGAACAGCGAAGGCCCTAAGTGTCCAGAGTTGAAGGCAGAGGCTCGGGCCTCTTCCCCCTGAGGGGGAAGATTGAGATGGGGGCTCTCGCCTTGCCAAAGAGCAAAGCTGTACATGGCACCAAGTCTGAACAATTGCCGAGGGCTGTAGGCAGGCTCAACCGCCGGACGGCGTGGGCGTGGCCTCGGGACTCGGAGTCTCGACCGGCCCGGGAGTGGGCGTGGGCGGCGGCTTCAGCACATACTCCTTGTCGGCCTGCAGGATGTCGTCCACCTCGAAGTCCGCTGCCAGCACGTAGTAGTCCGACTCGCTGGACTTGAGAAGATAGCCGCCTTCGACCGCGGTTCCAACGTTCAGCGTCACCGTCTCGACGTTACCGTCGGCGTCGCGCGACTCCAGCGTGTAGGACCCTGTGGGAGCGCCGAACCCGTACTCCTCGAGCTCCTGGCGGCCCAGGGGCTCCCGCATCGAGACCGACGCCGCGCGTGTCAGGAGCGAATTGACCCTTGCCTGGTCCAGCTCCTCGCCCTCTTCGATGCCATCGAGCGCCCAGCTGCCGTCGACCTTCCGAAGCACCAGGCGGCCCTTGGAGTTGTCGATAGTCACCGTGGTCAGGAAGCTCTGGGGTACGAACACGTACTCCGTGTCTATCCAGCCCAGCGAGTTGACGGGGGCGTCCGAAGTCGTAAGCTCGGACACCTTGTACACTTCGTCCCGGCCGTCGGCCCGCACGTGGCTCGCACTCACGGTGAGGGCGCTGCCGAGATAGAGCCTGTACGACCGTCCGTCGTCCGTGTCGAACTCCAGCAGCCTCTCGAACTTCGACGGGGACACCCTCAGGCGAAGGTGGCTGGACGAGGTCCTCGTTACGACGTTGTCGGCCACGAGCCCTTCGAGCGTCTCGAACAGGTTGTTGAGCCTGTCGGTCCTGCACGGGTAGTTGTCGGCCTGGGGAAGGATGCACCCGTCGCTGCTGTTTGCCACCTCGATCACACCGCCGTCCGGTCCCGTGATCTTGGCTCGGACTATGCTGCCCTCCTCCACGTCGGGGAATATGGGCCCGGCCTCGGGAACGGACTCCGGCCAGAACACGAAGGCAGCCACAGCCACCTGGAGCACGAGTGCGGCGGCCAGGACTCTAATCGTCATCCTGGACCTCACCTTCGTCAGCCGGATCCACCAGCTTCATCGGCTCCTCGCCGCGCTGCCTGATGTTCCACACCAGGCCCAGCAGGATGAGCGCCGCCAGGGCGACCGCGTAGTTGGCCGCCTCCCAGATCGTCTGCTCGTTGTCGTCGAGCGGCTGCAACAGGCGCGTGTACGTCCCCCGCGCCCTCAGGCCAAGCAGGTCCTCGTCTTCGAGGGCCCAGTCCACGGCGTTCTCCAGGAACTGCAGGTTGAAGAGATACCTGTCAGCCGAAATGCTCCTGGACAGGTCCAGTATGATGTCATCCAGGAACTCCGAGCTGCCAAAGACGATTAGCCTCGTCGACTCCGGCGACTGGTCCACCAGGCCCGGCCCGCTCCTGCCCAGGGGATCGTCCTCGAAGGGCGAGGGCCTGTCGCTGAAATAGCTCTTGAACGAGCCCCTTATCGACACCGCAAGGGGGTATGAGCGCTGCTCGCCCTCCACGGGGAAGCCCAGGACCGGGTACTCCTCCATGTCGGGGTCCACGTCGGCGGAGTCCCTGAGCCACGACTTCCTTGTCGACCTCAGGAAGACCTCCACGTCCATGCCGCTCGTGATGGACTCGTCGATCACCAGTGGCGAAGCCCACTGCAGCGTTACCGCCGGCATGTTGGCGGTAACGGGGCTCTCCGCTTCCATCCCGTCCCTTCGTATGTCCACGAACGGGGGATAGGAGATCCTTTCGATGTCCAGCACGTTCACCCCGCCCACGTTCCTCTGCACCTGGATGGGGAACTGCTCGTTCTGCGTATCGAGCACCATCTCCTTGCCGATGCCGACGCCGTATGAGGCGAGAATGTCCCCCAGGCCCTCCTTGACCTCCTCGAGGCCGATGCCGGTCCCGAGCTGGATCGGCGAGACGATGAAGTTGCCCGATGCGACGATGACGGAGCCGCCGCGCATGAGGAACTGGTCGATCGCCAGCACTTCCTTCGGCGCTATGTTGCGCGGCGACACGATGACCAGCACGTCCACGTCGGGAGCCGTGCCCTGCGACAGGTCGGCGAGCACCATGTTGTAGTTCTGGGACAGCTGCTGGTGAACGTAGGACCAGCTCGATATGGGCGGCACGTCCTGACCGAAGAAGCCCGGCACGGGGTCGTCCGGAGGCACCCACAGCCCGATGCTCTTCAGCAGCCCGGGCACCACCCTCCTGATGCCCGCGTCGATTGCCGATCGAATGTCGGCCGCCGTCGCCTCACCGCCGGGATACACGAGAATGCTGTCCGGGCCCCTGGTGAGCACCATGTGGAAGTAGTACGAGTCCGTCGACCCCAGCGCCACCAGGCTGGGGGCGATTCCCTGCGTCTGCTGGATCTGCTCGCGGGTCAGCGGGCTGTCGGGCAGGTCGGGATCGACCACCGACACAACCAGCTTCCCGTTCGACTCGGCTGCCAGCTCTCCCGCCACGGCCCTGAAGTTCGCCGGCGCGTCCTTCAGGGTCTCGGGCAGGGTCGCCTCGGTGATGTAGGCCGTCAGCAGCAGCGGCTCCTCCAGCGACGCAAACACCGCGTCCTGCCTCTGGAACCCGGACACCGCCTTCTTGATCGCGCTCGTCAGGTCGTACTCCAGGTTCCTCAGCCTTACGGTAAGGTCGCTCCCGCTCTGGTCGACCTCCACCAGGTCGGCAAAGTTGAGCACCACGAACTGGTCCCCGTAGCGGACCAGGATGTCGAAGTAGGAATTCACCACCGACGAGTCCCGGCGCTCTGTGATGGCGAACGGCGTCGACTCGATGCCATACGACCTGTTCGCCTCTCCCTCGATGTCTTCGTCGGTCCTGGGGTCGACCACCTCGGCCTCGATCCTGCCGCGCGACGCTATCTCGTATTCGCGAAGCAGGTCTCGTATGGTGGGCACCAGCGGCTCAAGCAATGGGTGCGTCCGGTCGCTTATGTACCCCCTGAGCAGCAGCGGCTCCTCCAGGTTCGAAATCACGTCCATCGTGGGCGCCGTCAGGCTGTACTCCCGCTGGGCCGTCAGGTCGACTCGCAGACCGGCGAGCGGGAAGAGCCAGACGTTGAGCAGCAGCAGGTTGGCGCCAATCAGCACCACCCCGATGATCGCGGCGCGGCGCATGGACGCTGCGTCTGCTCCCCTGCTCCATCGCTTCGTCTCCAGCGACACGACGTTCAGGGCGAGGAACAGCGTGGCGACAGAGCCGTAGTAGACGATGTCGCGCAGGTCGATCACGCCCCGTTCGATGCTCTCGAACCTGCTGCCGCTGCCTATGCCCCTCAGTATCTCGGACACCCCTCCACCGGCGAACACGGTCACCGTCTCGGTCCCAACCAGGTACAGCAGCCCTCCCAGTAGCACGGTCAGGATCAGCGAAACGATCTGGTTGTCCGTTCGCGACGAAACGAAGAGCCCAATCGCCGCATAGGCCGATCCCATCAGGAGAACGCCGAGGTAGCCCCCGATGGCCGGCCCCCAGTCCAAATCTCCCAGGAGCTCCACCGTCACCGGAATGGACAGGGTGAGGGCCAGGGCCGTGGCAAGGAGTATGACGACGGCCACGAACTTGCCGACGGCCAGGTGCGTCGTGCGCACCGGCAGCGTGAGCAGGACCTCGAGGGTCCCCGCGCGCTGCTCCTCGCTCCACTGCCTCATGGTCAGCGTCGCGACGAGCAGGACCATCAGGATCGGCATCCAGCGGAACAGCGGCCGCACGTCCGCGATGTTACGAGCGAAGAAGGTCTCGGCCCAGAAGAACAGGAACAGGGTCGCGGCCAGGAAGACGCCTATGAATATGAGCGCCAGCGGCGAGCCAAAGTAGGCGCGCAGCTCCTTGCGAGCGACGGCCCAGGTCGGAATCCAGAGGCCGCTCACCCTTCTGCCTCGCTCTGCCCGGGGGCGGCTGACGCCTCTTTCCTGCCATTGGAGGAAGTCGACACCAGCTCGTTGAAGACGGTCTCCAGGGTCCTCGCCTCCCGCCGCAGCTCCCTGACCGGCCAGCCCCTGTCCCGGGCGAGCCGGTAGACGTCCTCCCGCAGGTCCGTCTTCTGGTTTCCGGCGATGCGGTACCGGCGGCCGTCCGGCGTCATCTCAGAGGTTACGTCGACGACCCCTTGCAGGTCCTCGAGAGCCTTGGATGCGTCGCGGGCGTCCTTACCGAGTACAAGCACGGTGACCGAGGACGCCGAGAGATCGGCCATCCTGGCGTCGGCCCGTACCCGCCCGTTCAGCAGGACGAAGGCACGGTCGCAGATGGCCTCGACCTCCGACAAAATGTGCGTGGAAAGGAACACGGTGCTGTTCTTGGCAAGCTCCCCGATCAGGCCCCTGACCTCTATGATCTGGGTCGGATCGAGCCCAATGGTCGGCTCATCCAGTATCAGCACCTTGGGCTGGTGAAAGATCGACTGCGTGAGACCTACTCGCTGGCGGTAGCCCTTGCTCAGCTGTGATATCGGCCTGGCCAGCATGTCCTCGAGCCCGGTCGCACGGACGGCCCTGGAGAGGAGCTCGGGCTGGGACTTCCGAGGCACCTGCCTCAGGTCGGCCATGAGCCTCAGGTACGCCTGCACCGAGAGCTCAGGGTACAGGGGTGCGTTCTCGGGAAGATACCCGATTCGCTCCTGGACGCTGAGGGTGTCCGACACCACGTCGAACCCGTCTACGACGACGTGGCCGCTGTCCGGCTGGAGGTAGCCGGTCATTATCTTCATCAGGGTCGTCTTGCCGGCGCCATTAGGCCCGAGCAGGCCAACGACCTCCCCCTCTTCGACCCGGAGAGATACGTTGTCCAGGGCCTGTATGGACCCGTACGACTTGCTTAGTCCCGTAACCTCGATCACTTTCGAACCACTGTTGGAATCTGGCTAGTCCAGTTTTTCTAACGCCCTAGCGCCAAAAAGGTTAGCGCCCGCCAACCACTAATTGTAATGGACGGCTGCCCGGCAGGTTACCTCCGGCATGCAAATGCCGCAGACCCAAGCCTGCGGCATGGAACAGCCAACCGCACACTATAAGTGTACCACCAATTGTCAGCGAGCCATCGAGGCGGCGCCGTCCCCGGCCCTCTCCAGGGCCTTCCGCATCCTTGGCCCGACCTGCTCCATCTCCTCCACGCTTGCTGTGCTGAAGGCCAGCCGGACGTGGGACGAATCGTCCTGCCGCCCGTTGAGGAAGAACCCCGAGCCGGCGGGGAACACCAGCCCCTCCTCGGCGGCGCACCTCGCAAGCCGCTGCGCATCTGCCTCGAGACTCTCGACCCACAGGAAAAATCCGCCATCCGGCCGCGTGAAACGCAGCTCATCGGGACAGTGCTCCGCCAGGCTGCTGCACAGCGTCTCGCACTTCTGCCTGTACAGCGGCCGCATCTCGGCCAGGTGCGCGTCCATTCCGCCCGATCCCACGTAGTCCGCAAGCGTCCTGAGGAGCAGCGGGCTGCTCCCCATGTCGAACTTCACCCTGCTCAGGGCGTCAACGAAATCCTCGCGGGCCTGGACCCAGCCCACTCGAAGTCCCGTGGCTATCGGCTTGCTGAACGTCCCGACGCGCAGCACCCCTTCCCCTCCGGCCATTCCATACAGCGACGGAGGCGGCGCATCGCCAAAGTATATGTCGGCGTATGCCGCGTCCTCGACGATCAGCACCCTCCGTGCGGCGCAAAGCTCCACCAGCGCCTCCCGGCACTCGCGAGGCATCGTCGCTCCCGTCGGGTTGTGGAAGTCCGCGACGGTGTACAGCAGCTTTACGCGCCGCCCATCGGCCTCTGCCGCCGATATGGCGCGCTCCACCCCTTCGGGATCGTGCAGCGGCACTGCGGCGATTTCCGCCAGGTGCCCGCGCATCGTCCTCAGCGAGCCCGAGAAGGTAGGCGACTCCACCAGCACCACGTCGCCCGGCTCGACGAAAGCGTCGCACACGTTCGCGATGCTCCCCGAGCTGCCGTTGTTGACGATGAAGTTGCCCGGACTGAGAGGGAGCCCGTCGAGGAGGCTGTACCGGCCGGCCAGCGCCTCCCGCAGGCCCTCGAACCCGAGCGCGCCGCCGTACGTCAGCGAGCCCGTGTCGCCCAGCGCCCTCTCCAGGCACGCGAGGAGCTCATCCCTGGGCAGCGTCTCCGGGTCGGGCACGCCCCCAGCCAGCAGGATCGGGTCCTCGGTAGCCGGGGCGTGGACCCACGGGACGCCCTGGTCGGTCGGCGTCCCGGCTCCGACCGCAAGCGCCGCCTTGTTCAACAGGGTGCGTATGTCCGCGTCCGCCCACGGACTGGCCTTCTGGGTATTCACAGTTGATGCCAATCGTCCCTCCGCTTCCAGCGTTCCAAGTCTATAATATCAACGTCGCGAGACACGCCCGGCTGCCGATTGGTGCTGCCAGCGGCGCACGGTGGGCATCAGAACGCGAACGGAGGTGGACAATCATGCCCAGGTACATTTTCACCGAGGACGAGTGGATGCAGTTCCAGGACGAGTCCCACGGGCACACGCTCCTGGCGATCGACGGGAGCACGTACCGCTCCATCAAGATGGGCGGCATGACCGAGCGGCTGCCCGGGTCAGGCGACTACGACAGACTCCTCGGGGTCAACGTCTTCAAGCCCGGGGGCATATACGAGGCCCACGCCCACCACACGCCCATGTACTACTACGTCATCGCCGGCGAGGGCATCATGCGCGTCGGCGACGAGGAGCGGGTCGTGGGCAAGGGGGCCTGGATCTACACGCCGCCGGGACTGAAGCACTACACCGAGAACACCGGCGACGTGGACATGGCCTACCTGTTCTTCGGCGGCAACCCCAACGACCCGGACGCCGGATTCCACGAGCCGGTCAAGGCCGACTAGGAACTACCTCAAGACAGTTCCCCTAGCGAAGTGCAAGACGGGAAGATTTGTTCGCCCTGAGCAGCGTTATGCCCTCAATCGGCCCGTGCCGGGGTATACAGTGCCGTGCTGCCCTTTTGCGTTCGGCCTGAGCCTGTCGAAGGCCAGTGCTCACCAGTGCACGCAGTTCTGAGACAACCCCTACGGGCCTTACGCCCTGTAGTACTCCATGCCCAGGTGGGTGATCTGGTCCTCGCCCATCATCCACCGCAGCGTGTTCTTCAGCTTGGTCTGCTGGATAAACAGGTCGTGCTCGGGGTACACCGTAGCCGCGTGCTGCGGGCTCTTGAAGTAGAACGACAGCCACTCCTGGATGCCGCCCAGCCCGGCGCGCTGGGCCAGGTCCATGAACAGCACCAGGTCAAGCACCAGGGGCGCGGCCAGCACCGAGTCCGAGCATAGGAAATTGACCTTCAGCTGCATCCGGCGGCCCAGCCATCCGAACAGGTCGATGTTGTCCCAGCCCTCTTTGTTGTCTCCCCTGGGCGGGTAGTAGTTGATGCGGACCTTGTGGTACGCGTCGGAGTAGAGCTCAGGGTAGACCTCCGGCTGGAGGATGTACTCCAGCACCCCGAGCTTCGACTCCTCCTTCGTCTTGAAGTTCTGGGGCTCGTCCAGCACCTCGCCGTCCCGGTTGCCGAGAATGTTCGTGGAGAACCAGCCGTCCATGCCCAGCATCCTCGCCTTGAGCATGGGCCCGATTACCGTCTTGACGAGCGTCTGCCCCGTCTTGAAGTCCTTGCCGCAGATGGGCACTCCCTCGTCAGCGGCCAGCTTCTCCAGCGCCGGTATGTCCGCCGAGAGATTCGGAGCGCCGTTTATGAAGGGCACGCCCTCCAGCAGCGCTGCGTAGGCATAGACCATTGACGGCGCGATGTTCTCGTCGCTGTCGTACAGGCCGCCGATGAAGCTCTCCAGGTCCCTGTGTACCTCTGTCTCTTCAATGAATTTTTCGGTCGACGCGCACCAGACCATCACCAGCCTGTCGCAGTCGTTGTCGGCCTTGAAGCGCCGTATGTCCTCGCGCAGAGCTTCGACGGCCGCGAACTTCGAGCCGCTGGCCCTGGTGTTCGTGCCGTCGATGCGTTTGACGTACTCGGTGTCGAACACCGCCGGCATGGGCCGCACCGACCTGAGGAAGTCGGACACCGGCTCCAGCTCCTCGTAGCGGTCGAGCACCCCGCTCTTAACCGACGCCTCATAGGCGTCGTCGGGTATCGGGTCCCATGCGCCGAACACAAGCTGGTCCAGGTCCGCCAGCGGCGCGAACTCCCGTATCAGCGGAGCGCGGTTGTCGGACCGCTTGCCAAGCCGTATCGTAGCCATCTGGCTGACCGAGCCTATGGGCTGGCCGGTGCCCCGCCGGATGTGCTCGACCCCCGCAATGAACGTCGACGACACTGCCCCCAACCCGACCAGCAGCACGCCCAGCTTTCCCTCCGCCGGCGCGACCGCGGGACTGTCCGCGGACACGAAGTCCTTCGGCTCCAGCCCTATGCCCTTCTCCCGGGCCAGCTCCAGCAGCTGTCCGTGCCACTGGGCCGGTATCCTCCCCGTCCTCGACCAGTGCTGAATAGTGCTCTGACGCTTGCCCAGCATGGCCGCTAGTGCCGACTGCCCACCGAAACGATCTATGACCTGCTTTGCCTTGTTCATGCCAGAATCGTAACGGTTTTTTCGTTCAACGTCAAGCCCGGTGGAGGCGACTTGTCCCTTCCCCCCGAGGGGGAAGGTTAGGATGGGGGCTCTCGCGCTACAGGAAGGCAAGGCCGCCCGTGACTCATAGACTCTGGATATTGGCTGTTGACAGACGATCTCTTATGATATAAGGTATCGCTCTTGTACGAGCCAATCAGCCCTGTCAATCAACTCTTATTGAGAGTACATATCAATACGTAACTTGAAATACCACGCACCATATTTGATGACGGTCCTGGAGAATCGAGGCTACAGGGCCACTGCCCCCAGGAGGGCAATCGCCAAGCTCCTCGAGCAGAAGCATGAGGGCTTTACAACGGAGTCGCTCATTGAAGAGCTGCCTTCGGTAGGCAGGGCAACTGTATATCGGACCGTCAAGCTCTTTCTCGAGGCGGGAGTGGTCTGCAGGCTCTCCATGATGGACGGAGCCCACGTCTACAGCCTCGCCCGTCTTGGGGACCGCCATCACCACTCCGTCTGCGTCCAGTGCGGTGCCGTGGGTGAGTTCAAGGCGACGACCATCGACCGGGCGCTCAGGGCTATTGGTGCTGACATTCCGGGGCAGATCGTCGACCACCACATCGAGCTGTACGTGAGCTGCCTGCACGTGACCTGCCAACACAGTCCCGCCCACGGGGGTGCGTAGGATCTAGTTCCAACCCGCTGAGACACGAGTGCTCCGGGCCTTCTACTGATACGACATATCATTACAGCACGGAAAGACCGGAATTCCAACTGACCGAGAGAACGTATAAATACACCATCAGGAGGACTTGGAATATACATGATACTTCGTCGCACTAGAGACCTGAAGAGCCAACTACACACCTAGGAGGTAGAGGAGAAAATGGGACTTAGTCTATTGAAGTGGAGGCCAGTGGCCATAGTCGCAGCGATTGCGGCTCTGGTCTTCGTTGTTGCCTGCGGTACAGACGAGCCGGAGCCGGCCCCTGCGGTCGACACGGCCAAGCTGATCCAGGACGCGGTCGCGAGCGCGCAGAGCGCCAGCGCCGCCGAGATACAGAAGTCGGTAGAGGCCGCCATGGCTGCGCAGCCCCAGGGCGCCAGCGCGGCCGAGATTCAGAATCTCGTCGCGGAATCGGTCACGGCGGCCATCGCGGCGACGCCCGCAGGTCTAACGCGTGCGGACGTCGAGGCCATCGTGGGCCAGTCGACGGCGGGGCAGCTCTCCGCTGCCGACGTGAAGGCCATCGTCGACCAGGCCGTGGGCGCACTGCCCGCGCCTGAAATCGACGTGAACCAGCTCAGCAGCCTCGTCAACTCCGCGATTGCCGACGCGGTGCCCGAGGGCGTCAGTGCTGACGAGATCAGCAGTATCGTCCAGGCCCAGGTGAGCGCCGGGCTCTCCGGCTCGCTCACGCGGGGCGACGTCGAGGACCTGGTTGCCAGGGCCGTCGAGGACGCGGTGGGCGACCAGCTCACCGCCGACCAGGTGACGAACATCGTGAACGCGTCCCTCGTCGCCACGAACCAGGCGATCGAGAATGCGGCGGCCGACGCGGCCCAGGCGGCAGCGGCAGCGGCGGCGGCGCAGACGGCTGCCTCGGCGGCCCAGGCGGCAGCCGCGGCTGTTGGGGACCTTCCCATGCCCTCCGGCCCCCCAGTCCAGGTCGTGACGACCACCAACTTTGTGGCTGACTGGGCTCGGGTCGTGGGCGGAGACAGGGTGGAGGTCTTCAGCCTGCTGCAACCGGGCGCCGATCCACACACATTCCTGCCGGGAGCTCGCGACGTTGCCAGGGTGGCGGATGCGGACCTTGTGCTGACTGTCGGCCTCGACCTGGAGGCCGAGTGGCTGGAGGACCTCGTGCACAACGCCAGTGCAGACGAGTCCAAGGTTATCGCCCTTGGTGAAGCCGTCAATCCAATCGAATACGCCGTGGCCGATATGCATGACGATCACATGGATGAAGGCCACGACGACCATGATGAGATGACCATTGGGCGCCTGCTCGTTGCTGATGGGGCAGAAGCGCACCTCTCCGTCATCGATCTATCGACGGATCACGTTGAAAGCGGAGTCTTTGAGGTCGCCGCGCCACGCGCGACCTTGTACCCCAGTCCCACCAATCGCTTCGCCCTCGCCCTCTCACGCGGGCCGGAGGACGACGACGACCGGGTCCACGTTTTCGACGGCGGAGTCTTCCTCGCCGCGCACGACGATCACTACGACCTCGTCCAAGGGCCGGTGTCACGGCACTCGCTGGAGATAGCGGACGAGAGGCCGATTCACTACGTCAACAGTCACGGCTGGACCGCGATCTTCGCCGACGCCCATGGTCACGTCTTCTTGATCAACGAGGCGGAACTGGCGAGCTCAATGGGTGACTACGAGCCGATCGTGCTTGAGGCCGGACCCCAGCATGGCGCGGCGCTGGTCATCTCGGACGAGCACGTCGTCGTTACCACGAAGAATCCCGATTACCCCGAGAACACCAACAGCAGTCTGCCTGTTGGCGTGGAAGTCCGCGACTTCAGCGGTCGGGTCGTCTACGACGCCAGCAATCGCTCATGCCCGGGCATGCACGGTGAGTCCCATAATGAGCATGGCGCCGCCTTCGGATGCGTCGGCGGCGTGCTCTTCCTCGAAACGCACGACGGCGAGTACGAGCACGTGTTCATCGCCAACCCGATGGAGATGCGCGAAGACTCCCGGATCGGGTCGGTCTACGGCCACCACCACGTCGAGCATTTCTTCGGCAGGGCATCCTACCGCGGCGATGACGGCTTCGTCGACGACGGCATTTGGCTGATCGACGTGGACCACGGCGAAATGCGCCAGGTGTTCAGCGAGCCGAGCCTTTCCACGAAGTTCTCCAGCGATGGCGAGCTGCTCTACGTGCTCGGCGCTGACGGTGTGCTCCACGCGCTCGACGCGCATGACGGCGACCTGGTCGCGACGACGGACCTGGTCGAGCCGGGCGAGGCTGGCAGGGCCGCCATGATCGTTGTCGGCGAGTGGCTCTACGTCGCCGACCCGAACAGCGGCCATGTCCTTGGGGTCCACCTCGAGCACATGGAGATTGAAGAGGTATGGGAAGTCGGCGGCGCGCCGTCGAGCCTGGCGTTCGTCGGAGTCGAAGCCTCGGGCGGTGCGCCCGAGGCAGGCCACGACGACCATGACGACGGCCACGACGACCATGATGAGATGGCCATTGGGAACCTGCTCGTTGCGGACGCGGTGGAGGCGCATCTCTCCGTCGTCGATCTATCGACCGATGGCGTTGAAAGCGGAATCTTCGATGTCGCCGCGCCCCGCTCGACCGTGTACCCCAGTCCCACACATCGCTTCGCCATCGTCCTCTCCCGCGGGCCGGAGGACGCTGACGACCGCGTCCACGTCTTCGACGGCGGAGTCTTCCTCGTCGAGCACGACGATCACCACGACCTCGTCCAGGGGCCAATGTCCCGGCACTCGCTGGAGATCGCGGACGAGAGGCCGATTCACTACGTCAACAGTCACGGCTGGACCGCGATCTTCGCCGACGCCCATGGTCACGTCTTCTTGATCAACGAGGCGGACCTGGCGAGCTCAATGGGCGAATATGAGCCGGTCGTGCTTGAGGCAGGACCGCAGCATGGCGCCGCGCTGGTCATCTCCGACGAGCACGTCGTCGTTACCACGAAGAATCCCGATTACCCCGAGAACACCAACAGCAGTCTGCCTGTTGGCGTGGAAGTCCTCGACTTCAGCGGTCGGGTCGTCTACGACGCCAGCAATCGCTCATGCCCGGGCATGCACGGTGAGTCCCATAATGAGCATGGCGCCGCCTTCGGATGCGTCGGCGGCGTGCTCTTCCTCGAAGCGCACGACGGCGAGTACGAGCACGTGTTCATCGCCAACCCGATGGAGATGCGCGAAGACTCCCGGATCGGGTCGGTCTACGGCCACCACCACGTCGAGCATTTCTTCGGCAGGGCATCCTACCGCGGCGATGACGGCTTCGTCGACGACGGCATTTGGCTGATCGACGTGGACCACGGCGAAATGCACCAGGTGTTCAGCGAGCCGAGCCTTTCCACGAAGTTCTCCAGCGATGGCGAGCTGCTCTACGTCCTCGGCGCCGACGGTGTGCTGCACGCGCTGGACGCGCATGACGGCGAATTGCTTGAGGCTGTGGATCTGGTCGAGCCGGGCGAGGCTGGTAGGGCCGCCATGATCGTTGTCGGCGAGTGGCTCTACGTCGCCGACCCGAACAGCGGCCACGTGCTAGGAGTCCATCTCGAGCACATGGAGATCGAAGAGGAATGGGAAGTCGGCGGCGCGCCGTCGAGCCTGGCGTTTATCGGTGTGACTGATCCGGGCGGTGCGCCAGAGGCAGGTCACGACGACCATGGCCATGAAGGGCACGACCACGACCACGGCACTCACGATCCTCACTTCTGGTTCGATCCGCTCCGGGTGAAGGTAGCTGTCAACGAGATAGCCGCCCAGCTTTCGGCAATAGACCCCGGCAGCGCGAGCGTCTACTACCAGAACGCCGCAGAGTACGGGAAGGAGCTCGACGAGCTTCACGCCTGGATCCAGGAGCAGGTCGGTACTGTGGCGCCGGAGCGCAGGCTGCTGGTTACATCGCACGACGCCTTCACCTACCTTGCAATAGCCTATGGATTCGAGATAGTGGGGCTGGTCATACCGTCGTTGGCGACTCACGTGGAGCCCTCCGCGGAGCACCTCGCGGGACTGGTCGAGGTGGTACGGGAGCGCAATGTACCGGCGCTGTTTGGCGAGACGACGGTCAGCGAGAGGCTGGCCCAGGCCGTGGCAAGGGAGACCGGCGCGAGGCTGTTCCGGCTCTATTCGGGCTCCCTTGGGCCGGAGGGCAGCGGCGCTGACACATACCTGGGCATGGTGCGAGCAAACATTGAAACTATCGTCGAGGCATTGAGGTGAACAACGACCCGAACCCTCCCAGGGCGAGCATGTCCCTCGAGGACGTGACTGTCGAGCTCGGTGGGTACATGGCCCTGAGCAACGTCACCTTCGACGTGGACGCGGGCACCCTGATGGGGGTTGTGGGACCTAATGGAGCCGGCAAGAGCACGCTGTTCAATGCTATTGCCGGGCTCCTCCCGGTCCGCCAGGGGAAGGTAACCCTTCACAGTGTGGACCAGGGACGCGGAGCGTTGGCCTACGTGCCTCAGCGGGAGAGCGTCAACTGGCGGTTTCCCGTGACCGTGATGGACGTTGTGATGATGGGCCGGTGCTGCAGACTGGGATGGTTCCGGCGGCCCGGAAAGAGAGATCGCGAGCTTGTCAAGGCCTGCCTGGGCCGTGTCGGCCTCTGGGACCATCGCTCCGCTCTGATGACGGAGCTCTCGGGAGGGCAGAGGCAGAGGGTGTTCGTCGCCAGGGCGCTGGCCCAGGAGGCAAGCGTCCTTCTGTTGGATGAGGCCTTCAGCGGGGTTGACGCGGGCGCCCAGGAAGCCCTCGTTGAGGTCCTCCAGACACTGCGGGATGAAGGGCGCATTGTATTGTTGGTGACCCACGACCTGACCAACCTGGCCGGTCGTTTCGACCAGGTGTTGTGCCTGAACCGCAACGTGTGCGCCTGCGGCCCTCCTGACCAGGTCTTCACGTCACAGGTTATGGAGCAGCTGTACGGCGCCCACGGTCTGCGCCTCACGGCGGAATCGGAGCGTTAGGAACGGTCTTGGTAGGCTCATAGTCGTATCCCCAATACGCTCGCCCTGAGCTTGTCGAAGGGTCCAATCGAGCGTATTGGGGATATTGGTTTCACTTGCTTAGAGGTTTTGGCAGGACGTGATAGACTTCTTCCTCGCCCCGCTCGAGTACGGCTTCATGGTGAGAGCCTTGATCGGCTCGGTCCTTGTGGGCGTGATGTGTCCGCTGGTCGGTGCCTACGTCATCACCAGAAACCTCGCCTTCATGGGGGATGCTCTCGCCCACGCCGTGCTGCCGGGAATGGTGCTCGGGTTCATAGTCGGCTTCAACCCGGCCATAGCCGCTGTTCCAACCGGAGTCTCCGTTGCCATGCTGGTCAGGGTCATTAGCCGGCGCGCCGGCCTCAGCACGGATACTTCCATAGGCATCCTCTTTGCGGCCATGTTTGCCCTCGGACTTGTGATGCTGGCAAGAGCAACACGAGCAACGCAGATCGGAGTCAGTTTGGAAGACCTGCTCCTGGGGCAGATCCTGGGCATATCTCCGACCGGCATCTATGTATCCCTTGGGATAACCGCGATTGTCATCCTGGGGTTGTTCGCCCTTCACCACTGGCTGCTGTTCTCCAGCTTCGATCCTGTGGGGTCCCAGGTTCTTGGTAAGCGGACCGGCTTCGTCGATTACGTGTTCCTGGTCATGCTTGCCCTCGTTATAGTGATAGGGATTCAGGCGGCGGGTGTTATTCTTGTCATGGCAATGCTGGTGACGCCCGCTGCCACGGCGTACCTGTTGGTCAGGCGTTTTGTCACGATGATGCTGGTGGCCGCGGGACTGGGTACCGCTGCCGCCGTGACGGGCCTCTACATCTCCTACCACTTCAATCTGACCGCCGGCCCTGCCATGACCCTGGTGGCAAGCGGGATATTCGTACTGGCAGTCATATTCAGGCGAAGAGCCCCCGCCTGAGAATCTTCTTCGAGGACGTGGAGGAACTCCTACCGGACACCTACTGGCAGTCCAAATAGCACATCCTCAGGGTAGAGCTCGGGTCACCGCCGACTCTAGCTATGAGCTCGCGGAATAGAAGGGCTTGCATCGCGAACTTTCCTCTGCGAGGTCCACATTCGGGTTGGGCCCTGTTGACGGAATACAGAGGCGCGGCTGAGGCGGGACCCCGGGGCTTACTCTTCGGAGGCGAAGTGGCGCATGAGGTTCGCCATCTCTATGGCGTCGAGCCCGGCGCTGTAGCCAACGTTCCCTTTTAGGACGCCCCCGCCCGGCCCGGACTTCCGCTGGTACAGGAGCTCCTTAACCGTCTCGCCGTCCTGGCCTCCCGACCTGTCCAGCGCCTGGTCGACCGTGTTGGTCGTGAGGATGCCGAATATGACGGGTACGCCGGTCTCCGCCGAGGCGTCGGCGACTCCTCGCGCTGCGATGTTGGATATGTGGGCATAGTGGTCCGTTTCGCCGCGGATGATCGCCCCAAGGCAGATGACGGCGTCGTAGTCGCCCGACTTTGCCATTGCCCTTGCCACCGCGGGGACTTCGAAGGAGCCCGGGACCCGGGCCACGTCGATGTCGCCCAGGTTGACGGAGTGTTCGTACAGCGCGGTCAACGCTCCCCTTAGAAGCCTGGCCGTGATGACCTCGTTGAACCTGGCGGATACGATGCCGATCCTGAGGCCGTGCCCGTCGTGTGTGCCGCTCAGCTCACGCATCTAGCGTCCCGCGGCACTGTACTGGGAGTCGTCGAGGAGATGCCCCATGCGCTCCCGCTTGGTCCGCAGGTACCGGATATTCTCCTCGTTGGCCTTGACCACAATCGGTACGCGCTCGACGACTTCCAGGGAGCCGTACCCGTCCAGTCCCGCCAGCTTGCGGGGATTGTTCGTGAGTATCTTCATCTTGCCCACGCCCAGGTCCTCGAGAATCTGCGCGCCGATACCATAGTGGCGTATGTCGGGAGCGAAGCCCATGCTCACGTTCGCGTCCACCGTGTCGAGGCCGTCGTCCTGGAGGTGGTACGCCTTCAGCTTGTTGTGTATGCCCAGCCCGCGGCCCTCCTGGCGCATGTAGAGGAAAACTCCCTTGCCCTCCTCCGCTATGGCCTCTTGCGCCAGGTGGACCTGCTCGCCGCAGTCGCACCTCATGCTGCCGAACACATCACTGGTCAGACACTCGCTGTGGACCCTGACCAGCGTCGGCTCCCCGGCCGTGATGTCCCCCATCACGAAGGCGACGTGCTCGTCCTTGTCCACCAGGCTGCGATATGAGACGGCCTCCCACACGCCGTGGTCGGTCGGGATTCGCGCCTCCGCCACTCGCTCTATGAGTCTCTCGTGGCTTCGCCGGTAGCTGATTATCGCCGCGATGCTGATGATACCGATGCCGTAGCGCTCCGACAACTCCTCGAGCTGGTCCATCCGCGCCTTGGAACCATCCTCGGCCAGGACCTCGCAGAGCACCCCCGCGGGGTATAGCCCCGCCATCCGCGCCAGGTCGACCGTGGCCTCCGTGTGACCCGCCCTCACGAGCACGCCGCCCTCGGCGTAGCGAAGCGGGAATATGTGGCCCGGGCGTCCCAGGTCCTCCGGCTGGGTGTCGGGGTCGAGCAGGGCCCTGATGGTCGCGGCGCGATCATGGACCGAAATGCCGGTGGTGGTCCCCTCCAGCAGGTCGACGGAGACGGTGAACGCCGTCGTCAGGCGTGAGGTGTTGTCCTGCACCATCATGGGGAGCTGGAGCTCCCTCAGCCGGGCGGTCGTCATGGGAACGCAGACCAGGCCGCGCCCGTGCGTGACCATGAAGTTGACGGCCTCGGGCGTCGCCCTCTCAGCCGCTATCACGAGGTCGCCCTCGTTCTCCCTGTCCTCGTCGTCGACGATTATCAGGTGGCGGCCCGCCTTGACCTCCTCGATGGCCTGCTCGATCGTTATGTGAGGCATCCGGGTGCTGCTCCGCTCTAGGGCTCGACGCGAATCAAACGCTCGACGTACTTGGCGAGGATATCCACCTCTATGTTCACCTCGTCCCCGGGCTTCCGGGTGCCCAGGATCGTGCGCTCGCGGGTGTGGGGAATAATCGTAACAGAGAACCGCTCCTCGTCACACCCCACAATCGTCAGGCTAACCCCGTCCACGGCGACGAATCCCTTCTCCACGACGTAGCGCATGATCGCCGGGCCCGCCCCGATGGAGACCATCACGGCGTCGCCATCCCCGCGAATCGACTCGATCCTCCCGGTCCCATCCACGTGCCCCTGCACTATGTGACCGTCGAGGCGCCCGCCGGCCCGCACTCCGCGCTCCAGGTTCACGGCGCCGCCCTCCGCAAGCGACCCCAGGTTGGTGCGGCGAAGCGTCTCCGGCACCACGTCCACGGAGAAGGACCCTGGGCCGAGATCGGTCGCAGTAAGACAGGCGCCGTTCACCGACACGCTGTCGCCCAATCCAAGGCCATCCAGCACCCTGGACGCGCCGATTGTGAGCCCGCCGGGAGTGACCTCGACGACTGTGCCGACCTCCTCGACAATGCCTGTGAACATGATCAGCAGTAACCCGTGATCGCCATGTCGCGTCCGTACTTGTCCCAGCGCACCCGCTCCAGCCTCAGCGTGTCGGCCATTCTCTCGAACCCGGACCCTGCAACGGGCGTGGGCGCCTCGACTCCGCCTATGATCACGGGCGACACGAATGCTATCACCTTGTCGACCAGCCCGAGGTCGAACAGCGAACCCAGCAGCGTGGCTCCGCCCTCTACCAGCAGCGACGTTACCCCGTGCTCGGCCGCCAGGTTGTCCATCAGCGATACGAGATCGACGGACGGGCCGCCGCCTGGCAGCGCAACGACCTCCGCGCCTGCGCTTAGAAGCGCCCCGGCTCGCTCGTCGTCGGCGTCGCCCAACGCGACAAGGGTCCGGCCGGGCTCGCCCAGCATCCGGGCGCGCGAGGGCATACGGCCCCCGGTGTCCACCACCACCCTGAGGGGTTGCCTGTCGAGCGGACGGCCCCGCTTGTCCCTCGCGGTGAGCTGCGGATCGTCGGCCAGCGCAGTGTTGACGCCGACCATGACGGCGTCGGACGCGGCCCTGAGCCGGTGCACGGCTCCTCGCGCCTTCTCGCCCGATATCCACTTCGAGTCGCCTGTCCTCGTGGCTATCTTGCCGTCGAGGCTCATGGCGAACTTCGCGGTCACGAAGGGCGTCCCGGTGGTCACGTACTTGACGTAGGCCTCCAGCTGGCGCCGCGCCTTCGCCTCGCCCTCCCCTACTCTCGTGCCCAGCCCTGCTTCTGCCAGTATGGTCATGCCGCCGCCCCGGACGTTCGGGTTGGGGTCCAGCATGGCCGCGTGGACCTCGGCCACGCCCGCCTTGAGGATTGCTTCGGTACACGGCGGGGTGCGCCCGTGGTGGCTGCACGGCTCCAGGGTCGTATAGAGTGCCGCGCCCCTGGCCGAGTCCCCGGCCTCAGAAAGCGCGACCGCCTCCGCGTGGCTCTGGCCGGGCGGCTGCGTGTACCCCCCGCCGACAATCTCGCCGTCCTTCACCAGGACCGCGCCCACGGGCGGGTTGGGGCTGACGCGGCCCTCGGCCCGCCTGGCAAGCTCGAGGGCGTGTGACATGTAGCCCATGTTTCAGGCCTGGGAGCGGCCGTCCGTGAAGTCCCGGTGGATGCGGCTGGGAGTTGGGACGGTCTGGCCCTGGTACTTGCTGCCCAGGGCGACGGACCCGTAGAGGTTCTCGGCCGGCGTGGTCAGGCGCAGGAAGGAGATCTGCCCGATCTTCATGCCCGCGTAGAGCGTCACGGGCAGGTTCGACACGTTGCTGAGCTCCAGTGTGAGGTGGCCCTTCCAGCCAGGGTCGACGTACCCGGCCGTCGAGTGGATCAGCAGCCCGATGCGTCCCAGGGAGCTCTTGCCCTCCAGCCTGGCGACCAGGTCTTCCGGGAGCTCGATGTGCTCCGTAGTGCTGCCAAGCACGAACTCGCCGGGGTGGAGCATGAAGGGGATTTCGCTGTCGATCTCGACCATTTCGGTCAGGCCGTCGCCGTCCTGTGCCTGCCGGATGTCGATGTACGGCCGCCGCGAATTCCTGAACACGAGGATGCTGTCGTCGAGGTGCACGTCCACGCTGGCCGGCTGGATGCACCCGTCGCCGAGGGGCGAGACGACAATGCGTCCGGCCTCGATCTCTTCCCTTATGGTGCGGTCGCTGAGGACCATCGGGCCTCCGTGGGAGTGCTCTGCTGTCGCGAGATTCTAGCAGCGAGGTTACTACGGGGCAACGATTCAGCTATTGCCGCACCAAATAGGATCGGCCCCGCACCCAAGGTACGGGGCCGACTAGTCACGGGGTTGTGCAGCGGGCCAGGCGGACTACTCGATGGCGAAGACTGCCTGGACGTTGAGGCTGAGCTCCAGCTCGCCGCCGCTGATCGAAGTAGTGGGCGCGGCCGCGGCGGCCATCATCGCGCGCGACTCCAGCTGGACGAAGTCGCGGACGTCCACCCCGCTGCCCACCTCGCTGATGAAGAGCAGGTCGCCGACTTCCACCTCGGTGAGGGTGGCGAAGTGCTCGGCCTTGGCCACCGCATCCTCCACCGCCTGCTCGCGGAGGTCGTCCATGTAGGTCGACGGGTCCTCGATGCTGAACTGGATGCCGTTGATCCTCGTGTAGTCGCCTCCGGCCTCGGCCACGTCATCGATGATGGTGCCTACGGTGTCCACGTCACTGATCTTGATCCTCGCCGTGTTGTTGATGGTGTACCCCACGAGGGTCTGCTTCCTGACACGCCTGCCGTTCTCCTCGACCTCGGGGTACTCGTACTGAGGCCATATGTTGAAAGACAGGGTCTGGACGTCCTTGTCCTCGAGACCGTTCTCCTTGACCGCAGC
This sequence comes from Dehalococcoidia bacterium, assembly GCA_965116315.1. GTDB lineage: Bacteria > Chloroflexota > Dehalococcoidia > Lucifugimonadales > CAJWER01. The sequence continues at coordinate 424,795 of OZ220672.1, read as the reverse complement.
CACGATGGCATCCATGGCCGTGGCGGCCTGGGTGCGCGCCTCAGCAACGGTCTCGGCCGTCGCCTCCACCCCGACATTCAGCAGGACGAGGTCCGGGTCGACGCTGACGCTGGCCTGGCCGGTCACCCATATGCCGCCGTCGGGCCTTGGGACGTCCACGTTGGCCGACGCGGGAGGCGCGGATGTCTGCGGCTGGCTGGGGACGGTGGCAGCGACCGGCTGGGTCGTCGCACTCTGGGTCGTCGTCTGCGCTGGGGCCTGGGCTGCAGGCTGTGTCGCCGGCTGCTGGGGAGCGGGAGCCTGGGCCGGCTGAACGGCGACCGCCGGCGCCTGCGACTCCGCCGTCTCGGTTGTAGCGGCTTCGCCGTTGCTGCAGGCGACTCCTACCACAATAAACGCGGCCATTCCGAGCAACGCCACGAGCTTCAAGGTTCCTGTCATTGTCTGTTCCTTTCCCGAGGGCATCGAGTGTTCCGACTGCGTGTTTGCCCCTCTCCTTCATGTACAACGAATTTCGTCGCCGAAAGGTTGGCAACCCCTGCCGATGCCCTTCGCCGGGGAATGACGGCTCCGGTGCGTTCTCACACCTGGCCGCGCTCAGAGCAGGTCGAGTTGGCTGACGTTGGGGGCGTGGATCTTCAGCGACGACTCCATCATCTGCTGCACCATCTCGTGGCTGGGCACGCACTCGGGGCACTCCTCGTTGGTACCCTCGTTGTACCGGACGGTCAGCCGCCCGTCGGACAGGTCGACCAGCTCCAGCGACCCGCCCTCGGCGCCCACTATGGTCCCGAACAGGTCGAGAACGGTCTGCACTCCCTCGTCGACACTCGTCGTACTCAATTGTCCCTCCGTCTACGCTTCGAAGTGATGGGTCACTATACCTGTGTGCAAGGTGGCTTGCGTGGTCGTTACAGCCGCGGGAGGGCGGGTTTGAAACCCGCCCCTACGACACCGATTCCTAGGTTGCGTCGGTATGAGCCTACGGGCAGGGTGGCCGCGTGTCAATCTGAACTTGACCGCCCCCTGGAGGCAGCCATAGACTTGGAGCATGTCCAGTCGCTATGGCCGAGCCGCTTGACGCTGGAGGACCCGACCGGAGGGGCCTCCCTGTACGAGGCGGCGAAGGCCGCCGGCGTCGAGTTCGCACACGAAGCGTCACCCGCCGATGGGGTTGTCCGGGTCGGCGGCATGGACTTCCACTACCTCGACTGGGGCGACCCTGGCGCGCCGCCCGTCCTTATGCTGCATGGGATGGCCCAGTCCGCCCACACGTGGGACTTCTCGGCCCTGGCCCTGAGCGACCGGTACCGCATAGTCGCCCTTGACCAGCGCGGGCATGGGGACAGCGACTGGGCCCCGGACGGCGACTACTCGCTGGACGCGCACCTCGGGGACATCAGCGCATTCGTCGAGACGATGGGGCTGCGGGACCTCGTGATGGTGGGGCTGTCGATGGGCGGCAGAAACGCTTTTTCGTACGCGGCGCTGCACCCGGAGCTGGTCAGGGCGCTGGCGATCGTGGACATCGCGCCCAGGTCCGGGCGGTCCGGCGCAAGCGCTATTCGCACATTCATCGAGCGGGTGGACGAGCTGGACACGTTCGAGGAGTTCGTCGATCGGGTCAAGGGCTACAATCCCCGCCGGTCGCGGACCCAGATCAGGGGCAGCCTCGCCCACAACCTGAAGCAGCTGCCCAGCGGCCGGTGGACGTGGAAGTACGACAAGGTGCTGCGGTCGCCGTCGCGCCCCCAGCCCGGCCCAGGATTCGAAGAGCGGCAGTGGGACTACATCGAGGGGGTGGAGTGCCCTACCCTCGTCGTCCGCGGCGCGTACAGCAAGGTGCTCACGCAGGAGATCGCGGAGGAGACCGTGGGACGCCTGCGGCGCGGCGAGCTTGCGGTCGTCGACAACGCGGGGCACCTGGTGCCCGGCGACAACCCGCCCGGGTTCATCGAGGTACTGGAGGACTTCCTGGGAAGTGTTGACACCTGAGCCGGGCCACAGCCAGCCGCCCGTTCCTGTCATGACTATGAGTCAGCGCCCGGCCACCGCACAATGTCGTCCTGAGGAGTCTTCGACGAAGGACCTGGGGTGGGGTCGGCCTCGACCATGCCATGAGACGACGCCATTTCATCCACTTATGCGGCCTGCGCCAGGTCATGGTGATTCCGTACGAAGCCCTTCGGCAGGCTCAGGACAGGCTCAGCGCAGTGAGGAATCTAGAGACGCTGCCCGCAAGATAACCTGGCCGTTGGGCGGACGCCTTAGATTCCTCGCTGCGCTCGGAATGACGCGGAATGTCAACCCCGGGGAGAGGGGATCTGTCACCGGACGATTCTGCTGATGCTTGGGCCGTCCGGGTGGACGGGGCTGGGCCAGTTGGCGTCGCAGCTCCAGAGCCTCCCCTTCCAGGTAGTGAAGCCGTGGGGAGCCGGGTCGTCATCTCCGTAGGTGATCCTGTCCACCTCTTCGCCCGTCTCTGGGTTGTACTTGATTATGAACTTGTCGGAGGTGTGGGCGCACCAGATGCCGTCGCCGACCCAGGCGAGGCCATGTAGGCGCTCATGGGGGACTTCGACCTTCGTCACGACGCTCCAGTCGGTCGGGTCCATCAGGACCAGCGCCTTCGGGTTGAACGCCGTGATCCAGATGAGGCCCTCCACCCACTCGACTCCGTGTATGCCGCCTCCGTCCGGCGTCGGGAACCGAGCGATCTCCTCGCCGGTCTCGTAGTCGCACCTGACGACGCCGGAGAAGCCCGTATCGCCGGGCCTCGCGTAGCGGGCCTGGGACGCGCCGTTCGAGCCGATCCAGAACGAGCCGTCCCCGACCGTGAGCCCGGACGAGTTCTCGGCAGTCGAGCGGACCGTCCTGACGATCTGCAGGTCGTCGTCGAGCAGGTAAAGGTCATCCGTGGCCTGGTCACAGACCCACAGGCCGTCGTCCGTTCCCTGGAGCCCGTTCGGCATGGTTGCTGCGGGGGTGATGGTGGTTTCGAGTCTCATTTGCTTGCCTCACACATGGACATAGTCGCCGAGCCATAGGGTACGACGTTCGACGCCAAGGGTAAACTTCATGGCAGTATCCTAAGTCCACACTTGCCTAGGCGGAGCACTGCCCTTCGACAGGCTCAGGGCGAACGATCTCGGGCGCCGCCGAGCACATCTGAGCTTGCATGACCCCGAGAGGTGTTCAGACCAGGCTTAGCGTTCGGCGGCTATGCGGTCTAGGGTCCGCTGGTAGCGTCGGGCCATTTCGGGGCCCTGGAGGTCGAGGTACTGGCGCTCATACTCGCGGGCGTGTGATGTGGATGGCGCGGCGGGGACCTCGATGGTGGCGGTAGTGATGCGGTCGTTGCCCCACTCGTAGGCGACTATCTCGCCCTTGCTGATGACGAGGTTCATCCCGACGTTGGCCTCGACGATGGGGACCCCGTTTTCGCGGGCTCGGGCCAGGACGGTCTCGTTCTGCTCACGGGTCTTGGAGCCGTAGGACGGGATCAGGATCAGCTGCGCGCCGTCCAGGACCAGCGTCCTGACGATCATCGGGTTCCAGCGGTCGTTGCAGATGACGAACCCGGCGCGGCCAAAGGGTGTGTCGAAGGCCCGCAGGGTCGCGCCGATGCGGTTGAAGTTGCAGGAAGGGTGGGTACCCTCGGCGAACTGGGTCTTGTGGTACTTGCCGCGTATCTCGCCGTCCGCGTCGATGAAGATCGCGGCGTTGTAGACGTCGTTCCCGATCAGCTCGGCAAAGCCGAAGCAGAGGCAGGTACGAAGCTCCCGGGCCAGCGCCTGGAACCGCTGGATGTACAGGCCGTCGATGGGCTCGGCGACATCCAGCATGTCCCCGGCGGTGCGGCGGCCCTCCAGCACCTCCATTACGCCGTAGCCATCGAGCATGCCTTCGGTCGCAAGGATGAGCTCAGGCGACCGGTCGGCGGCCTCGCGGAAGTAGTTCTCCAGCTTGTCGGCGTTGTGGTCCTTGTCCCACTTCTTCGGCTTGAGCGAGATGGCCGCTACCCTGACGGATGTGAACACGACGCCCCCCTGGAAGACCGGCGGCCCCTACCCACGCGAGATTCCCAGCTCCCTGACCGAGTAGAGGTACTGCATTACGTGCGACCGGCTGATCAGGCCCACCAGCTTACCATCCTCGATTACCGGAAGCTGGTGCACCCCGTTGCCCGCGAGCAGGTCCATGGCGTGGGCGAGGTCCTGGTCTGGCCCTACGGTGACGAGGGGAGCCGCGCTCATCTCCGAGCGCACTATGCGGTGCGGCCACTGGTCGCGAGGCAGGCGCTTGACGTCGGTCAGGGACAGGAGCCCGACTACCATGCCACCGTCACAGACGGGCAGCGCCCTGGCCCCACGCCGCAGCAGGGACCCGAACACCGCATCGTGGATGCTGGACCCAGGGTCGATGGTCGGGACGTCGGAGGCCATCACGTCCTTGACCTTGACGCCGAAGACGCCCGCCTGTATGTCGGTCTCGGCCTGGGTCCGGCCGGCGGCGTTCTGGAGGAACCAGCCGAGCAGCGCCAGCCAGATGCCGCTGATGAGGTTGCCCCCCCAGAGGAACTGCACGACGCCCAGTACCATCATACCTATGCCGACCAGCTGACCGGCAACGCTCGCGATGCGCGTCGCCTTCGTGTGGCTGCCGGTGATGGCCCAGATAGCCGACCGGAGCACGCGGCCCCCGTCCAGCGGGAAGGCCGGCAGCATGTTGAACGCGCCAAGCAGGGCGTTGATGAATGCGAGGTAGAATAGCATGGCATCGATCGGCGATCGGCCGTCCCGCACGATGAACCACATGAGCCAGAGCAGCGCCGCCAGCGCGAAGCTGGTCAGCGGTCCCACGGTGGCGATGACGAACTCGTCGCTCGCCTTTCGGGCGTCGGCCTTGAGGTTGCTGACGCCGCCCAGCACGAAGAGGGTGATGCCGCTGACGGGGAATCCCCTGGCGCGGGCGACCAGCGAGTGGGCCATCTCGTGGATCAGCACGGACACGAAGAGCAGGAGCGCGGCGGCGATGCCGGTGATCCAGTAGGTTGACGTCCCCCACCCAGCGTACCGGTCTGGGAGGAAACTCGCGGACAGGCTCCACGAGAGCAGCGCGATCACGAGGAACCACGAATAGTGGAGTCCTATTTCTACGCCCGCTATGGAACCCAGCCGAATCGACGCCTTCATGGCCTCGCTAGTCGTCGGTCTATCCTGAGTCCATTATAGCAACGGAGGGTGTGCAGGAACTGTCAAGGACGACTTGATCCGGCGGCGGGTCGAGGCCGACCCCGCCCCAGGTCCCTCGCTGAACTCGGGACGACATTGTGGGGTGGCCGGGTATCGACCTCACTCCGTCAGGCCGACTCTTTCGCGGACTGCTTTCAGGCGGTCTACGTTTTCCTTGTCGGGGCCCTTGCGCTCTTCGCCGAAGCCCGGGACTTCAAGGATGAAGGGTATGTCGCGGAAGGCTGGGTGGGCCATGATGGTCGCGAAGCCGTTCTCGCCAAGGCTGCCCTCGCCTATGTTCTCGTGGCGGTCGACGCCTGAGCCGAGGGGCGTCTTGGAGTCGTTTGCGTGGACGACGACGAGGCGGTCCAGTCCTATTTCGCGGTCGAACTCGTCGAGGGCGTCCTTGATTCCGGACGGCTCGATGATGTTGTAGCCCGCGGCGATGCTGTGCTGGGTGTCGAGGCAGATCCCTACCCTGTCGTTGTCGAGCGCCTCGACCATGCGGCCTATCTCGGCGAAGGACGAGCCTATGTGGGAACCCATGCCGGCGCTGTTCTCGATGATGAGCCTGGCGTCTTCGGGAGTGCGCTCCAGGACCAGCTTGAGGGCGTCGATGGCCTGGTCGAACACTGCGTCGAACCCCGCGCCCTTGTGGGAGCCGCCGTGGAATATGACGCCCACAACGCCTAGCTGCGCTGCCACCTCCAGCGACCTGACCAGGGTGTCGACCGACTTGCCCACGAGCTCGGGGTTGCCGCCGACGTTGATGAGGTAGCTGGCGTGGATGAATGCGGGGCCGATGCCCGTCGACTCGGACTTCTCGCGGAAGGCGAGCACCTCGGCCTCCTTGGGCGACCTGAACCGCCACATGCGGGGCGAGGAGGCGAAGAACTGGACGGCCTCCGCGCCGATGTCTCCCGCCCTGTCTATGCCGGTGTCGAGTCCACCGGAGGTGGATACGTGCGCGCCTATCTTCATTCACAGCTCCCTAGTCTGAGACAGTCTGGACCCGGTGAGACGTGGGCAGCCCCGCTCATCGGCAGGGCGAGAGCCCCCATCTCAATCTTCCCCCTCGGGGGGAAGAGGCCGAGCCCTCCCTTCGACCACTGAGGTCGTGGGTCATTATAGCGGGTTGACATGGTTCGGCGGTGACGGGATACAATCAGGCCCGTCCTCCGGCGCGCATCCCGCATCTGCGTAAGCATTGGGAGCGTGCCGGGGGGCATACCTGGAGGAAGAGATGGCCTGGCAGTTCGAGTTGGTCGACGGGCCCTATGGGGGCGTTACCGAGGGCCCTGCGTGGGATGGGAGCGGATTGCTGTTCACCCACATCCCCACGAGCCGCATCCTGAGGTTCGACCCTGAGACGGGTTCCTCGACGGTGTTCCGGTCGGGCACGAACTACGCCAACGGCCTGATGCTGGACCCTGACGGGAGGCTGTACGCCTGCGAGGGTGACGCCCGGCGGATGGTACGGTACGAGGAGGACGGCTCGACGACCGTGCTGGCCGACGGTTTCGAGGGCAAGCGGTTCAACATCCCCAACGACGTGGCAATCGACACGGAGGGCCGTGTGTGGTTCACGGACCCGTACTACGAGGGGGCGGCAGGGCCGTGGAGCGAGGACGTGGGCAACAAGGACCTGGACCACGACTCGGTGTACCGGCTCGACGAGCAGGGCGACGGCTGGTCGATCACCCGGGCGACTTTCGACACGACGCGGCCGAACGGGCTGCTGTTCTCACTCGATCACGACGTGCTGTACGTGGCCCAGAGCGGGCGGCGCGAGGACGAGTACCGGCAGCTCCGCGGCTACCCGGTGCTGGCCGACGGCAGCCTCGGGGAACACACGGTATTGCACGACTTCGGCGCCCACCGGGGCATCGACGGGATGGTGCTCGATTCGGAGGGGAACATCGTCGCCACGGCGGGATTCGAGCAGAGCGGGCCGGGGCCGATGATCTACGTGTTCGCGCCGGACGGCGAGGTGCTGGAGATGCACCGGATGCCCGCAGACCGGCCCACGAACTGCACATTCGGCGGGGACGACCTGACGACGCTCTACGTGACGACGGCGGGAGGCCACCTGTTCAGGACTCCCACGGAGCGCCGGGGCCGGCTGCACTATCCGTAAGAGTCTCACCGCAGAGGACGCGGAGGGCGCAGAGGTAAAGAATAGGATTAGGTTGGGAGGGAAATTGTGAGTGATATACGAGTGGGATTTGTGGGTGCGGGCGCGAATACGAAGCTGCAGCACCTTCCGAAGCTGGGGGCGATAGACGGCGTGGAGCTGGTGAGCGTGGCGAACCGGAGCCGCGAGTCGGGTCAGCGGGTCGCGGACGAGTGGGGCCTGCCCACGGTGTACGACAACTGGCAGGACCTGATCGCGGCGGACGACACGAACGCAATCTGCATCGGCACCTGGCCGTACATGCACAAGACGCTGACGCTGGCGGCGCTGGAGGCCGGCAAGCACGTGCTGTGCGAGGCGCGGATGGCGATGAACTCGGTCGAGGCGCGGGCTATGCTGGACGCGTCGAGGGCCAAGCCGGACCTGACGACGCAGATCGTGCCGGGCCCGCTGTCGCTGAGGGTGGAGAAGACGCTGAAGAAGCTGATCGCCGACGAGTACATGGGCGACATCATGTCCGTTGAGATCACTCTCGGGGGCGACTTCCCGGACCCGCACACGCCGCTGCACTGGCGTGAGGACCGTGTCGTGAGCGGCAACAACATGATGCGCCTGGGTATCTGGTACGAGGAGCTGTTGCGATACGTGGGCCCCGCACGCAGCGTAAAGGCCATCTCGCGGGTCCACGTGAAGTCCCGGTCCGACGATGCCGGGGAGAAGCGGTACATCACCGTGCCCGACTACTTGCAGATCATCGGCGAGCTCGAGTCCGGGCCGGTGCTGCACATCAGGATGAGCACCGTGCTGGGTCTGGGGCAGCCCGACACGCTGACGCTGTACGGCACCGAGGGCACGGTCCGGCTGGACGTCGACTCGCTGACGCTCCACGGCGGGCGCAAGGGGGACGCCGGGATGTCCGAGATCCCGATTCCGCCCGAGGACGAGGGCCACTGGCGGGTCGAGGAGGAGTTCGTGAACGCGATCCGCGGCCTGGAGGAGGTCACGCACACGAACTTCGTGGACGGGGTTCGGTACATGGAGTTCACGGACGCGGTGCACATGAGCGCGCGCACCGGGGAGACGGCCTACCTGCCACTCCAGTAGTACCTTGGCGCGCGGCGCCGTCTCCTGGCATGGGTGAGGCCGACCCCGCCCCAGGTCCCTCGCCAGGAGGCTCGGGACGACATGGTGGGGTGGGCTGGGGGCTATTCTCATAGCAATCACGACATGGACGTAGGGAAGCTTCGGGAGCAGATACCGACGACGCAGCGGATGACCTACCTCAACACGGGGTGGGCCGGGCCGTCGCCCGTGTCGGTGGTGGAGGCGATCTCGAGGCGGCTGGAGTACGAGAGCTACAACGGCCCCACCTCGGTGGAGGTGCTGGACAGCGGCGAGGCCATCGACCTGGAAGCCCGGGAAGCGGTGGCCGGGCTGATCGGGGCATCGGCTGACGAGGTGCTTCTGACCTCCAGCACCACGGACGGCATCAACACGGTCATGTCCGGGCTGCCCTGGCGCGAGGGCGACGAGATCGTGACGTGCAACCTGGAGCACTCGTCGATACTGCTGCCCTCCTACCAACTCCAGCGGCTGCGGGGCGTCAAGGTCAACGTCCTGACGCTGGCGCCCGGCGAGGCGCACGAGTCGGTCCTGTCGAAGGTCGAGGGGGCGCTCACGGACCGGACGCGCATGGTGTTCTTCAGCCACATCGAGTACTCGACGGGGCTGCGCATGCCCGTCGAGGGCATCCGGAAGCTCACGGCGGGGCGCGACATATGGATGCTGATCGACGGCGCGCAGGGCGTTGGCCACGTGTCGGTGGACGTGGGGGAGATCGACTGCGACTTCTACGCGATGCCGGGGCAGAAGTGGCTGCTGGGGCCGGACGGAACGGGCGCGCTGTACATCCGCAGGTCGATGGTACCGCTGGTCGAGCCGGTGCGGGTGTCGGGCAAGTGGGTCACGTCGTACGACCACGACGGCGGGGTGGAGCCGGACACGGACAACATGGACAAGTTCATCGTGGGCACGTCGAGTGTGCCGCTGCGGGCGGGGTTCGTCGAGGGAATCCGGTTCGTGCAGCAGGTGGGAATAGCGGCAATCGAGGAGCGCGCGACGATGCTGGCGGGCATGCTGAAGGAGCGGCTGGCCGCCATGCCGCACGTCGAGGTGCTGTCGCCGATGGACGGGCCGGGCCAGTCGGGACTGGCGACGTTCACCGTCGCCGGGAGGGACCCGGAGGAGACGGCGCGCCAGATGTGGGACGAGCATCGCATTGTGATACGCGACGTGAAGTACCCGTCGTGCCTTCGGGCGTCGCTGGACTTCTTCAACACGGAGGAAGAGGTCGGGATGTTGGCGGAGGCGGTCCGCGGCCTGGGCTGACCTCGTGGTGCCTGGGTGACAGGTATCCCGGGCACCACGACGTCCGGGGAGGGCTCGTTGTGTGGCGGAGCACTGCCCTTCGACAGGCTCAGGGCGAACGAATGAGGTCCGCGGCCTGGGCTGACCTCGTAGTAGCTGGGTGACGGGGATCCCGGGCGCACGACGTCCGGGGAGGGCGGGTTTCAAACCCGCCCCTACGTTCGTTGTGTGGCGTAGCACTGCCCTTCGACAGGCTCAGGGCGAGCGATCCCATGTCCACCCTAGCTATGTCTAGGGAGTCGTTGCTGCCTGTCTTTTTTTCCGCTCCTCCTTGTGTCCTGTTGCTGCCTTCGTTTCTCTTTCGGGGCTCTCGGTTTGTTCGATAGGGCCGGGGCGCGCCCTGACTGGTTTGGCCCGCTGCCTCGCGGAGCCGGAATGTTCAACGGTGCCCACCTGGCGGCGGGCGGACACTTGGGTCCGCCCTACCAGAGCGGGAGAATCGATCTACTTGCGACGGTCAACGGACTCCTGAAATGACGCGCCCCGGTCTTCGTGAAGCGGCGGTAGTTCGCCGCCCCCCATCCACAATCTACGCAGACCCCGCGACCTTACTGCTCAGTCGTCGAGGTGTGCGACGGCTATACGGTTTCCCGCACCCGGAAAGGGGGTAGACGCTACAGTTACGGCTCCGGATGAGTGACCTCGCTTGTCCTCGAAGGTGTCTTATAAGCACCACGGGCCCGCTCCATCCCGACGAGGAGGCGGACCCGGAGGGGTTCGGGCTCATCTGTTCCCCTTCCTACGGGGATAGAATAGCACGGCTGTTCTGTGGGTGTCAAGCGAACGTATGACCTTGCAGGCCAGGGTTTGGATAGGCATCCATCCCTCGTCAATCCAAAGGGGCGATATGGGTTGACATAGTCTTAGGCTTAGTGTATACATAGCTTCAAGCGTTGTTGGTACTTATCACAATAGCTGGCCAGGTTGCATTCGTCGGAGGGAATCGTGGAGCTCGTGCAGGTGAACAAGCTGTACCTGGAGAGGGAGACCCGGGAGTGCGTCGTCGTCCTGGAGGGGTGCAAGAGCGGCGCGCAGACGCGGCTGATCCTGCCGGAGCGAGAGGCGGCGGTTATTGCCCTGGAGGCGCACGGCGTCAACGACCGCTGCAGCCTCTACCACGTCCTGACGTCATGCGTTGCCCACCTGGGCGGCGCGTTCTGCAACGTAACGATCAAGCTCAACGCCAAGAGCGAAGCTACGTCATACCTGACTATCCTTCAAGGGCAGCAGCACAAGTCGCTGAACGTCAACGTGGGGGAGGTGCTTGCGCTCGCCCTGCACGGCGGGCTACCTATCTATCTCGACACGTCAGGCTACGAGGGCGGTCAAGGGGCCGGCGCACCGGAGGAGGCGGCAGTCCCCCATGCGTTCGAGTCGCTGCTGTCGGACCTGGCCAAGACGAAAGAGGGCGGGTTTGAAACCCGCCCCAACAGGCCCTTAGCCCAAGACATGGACCACGGCGAGGAGGGCTGAGGACGGCGCTCGCGTCCTAGCCACACGGGACTCGCGTCAGGCGCGGGGGTGGGACTTCCGGTACTCGGCGCGGACGTGCTCGCTGGTTAGGTGGGTGTAGACCTGGGTGGTGGTGATGCTGGAGTGGCCGAGGAGCTCCTGGACGTGCCGCAGCGGCGCGCCTCCCCTGAGCAGGTGTGTCGCGAAGCTGTGACGGAGGGTGTGCGGGCTGATGCTCGTGGTGATGCCGGCCCTGGCCGCCGCTCCCTTGAGTATGGTCCAGAACCCCTGCCGCGTGAGTCGGGCTCCCCTACGGTTCAGGAAGAGGGCCTGGTCCGATGTCTTCGAGTGCATCTGGGGACGCCCATGCTCGATGTAGGCGCCAAGGGCTGCCACGGCCCCTGGGTGGATCGGAACCAGCCTCTCCTTGGCGCCCTTGCCGAAGCACCTCACGTACCCCTGCTCGAGGTCGACGTCATCGGTGTCCAGGGAGACCAGCTCCGACACCCTGACCCCGCTGGCATAGAGCACCTCGAGCATGGCCCTGTCCCTCATCGCCTCGGGGGATGGGTCGTCCGGGGCGTCCAGCAGCGCGTCGACCTCCTCCACCGACAGGGCCTTGGGAAGCGACCGGCCCACCTTGGGGGCGCTCATGTTGTCTGTCGGGTCCTCGTCGATGACGCCCTCGTGGAACAGGAAGCCGAAGAAAGAACGCGTGGACGCGACCTTTCGCGCCAGCGTCGTATCGGAGTATTCCTTGCCGCGAAGATGTAGGAGGTAGTCTGCAACGTCCCTGGGGCCGACGGAACGCCAGTCTACGGCGGCGTCCTCTCCGGCCGACTCGCTCAGGAAGTCGTGGAGCTGGCGGGCGTCGCTCCTGTAAGCCGACAGGGTGTTGCGGGAGACGCCGCGCTCTACGGCCATGTAGCTCAGGAATCGTTCGATCTCCAGGTCCATAGGGGTCCCTCGTTTCCCGTATCGGCTACAATCGTAGCCGGGGCCGGCTGATACTGGTACGGGAACTTGGGTCACTGTCCGGCCAACTTTGGGGATAGCTGTTTGGTGTGAAGGGGAGAGGCTGGCCTTTCCCCTCTTGGGAGAGATTGCGCCGTCCCGAGCCTGCGGGCGGACACGCGGATCCGCCCCTACGTCGATGAGGCTCACGACCACTTTAAGGTTGCACTTTGGGTAATTCCTTGACGGCAGGGGAGGTCGAACGTAGAATCTGCGCGGCAAGGTAACCATGATAGAAATAGACATCAGTCCGTTCATCTTCTCGACAGACTTCGTATCGACACTGGCCCTCAGCTGGCACGGCCTGTTCAGCTTCGTCGCGGTGGCGACCGCGGTCGTCCTTGTGGCGAGGTGGGCCCCGCTCAGGCAGATCGACCCGGACGTGGTGCTGTCCATCGCCGTCTGGGCGATCATAGGCGGCGTCATAGGCGCGAGGGTGGTGCACGTCGTCGACCACTGGGGCCCGGTGTACTCCCAGAACCCCATGCAGGTGCTGGAGATCTGGACGGGCGGCATAGGGGTGTGGGGCGGCATCCTGGGCGGGTTCATCGGCGGGGCCGCGTACGCGCTCATCGCCAAGCATCCGGTGGGCGTTATCGCCGACCTGACCGCGCCGGCGCTGCTCTACGTCCAGACCATCGGACGGATCGGCGACATCATCAACGGGGAGCACTGCTCGAAGGCGACCGACCTGCTGTTCGGGTTCCAGTGGACCCACGCGGAGACGGCCGCGCGGAACTGCGCTGACGGCTACGCGACCGGGGTCCATCCCGCCATAGCCTACGAGATGATCTGGAACATCCTGGCGCTCGCGGTCATCTGGCAGCTCAGGGGCAGGCTGAAGCCGGACGGCATGCTGTTTACGCTGTACCTGGCCCTGTATGCCGTAGGGCGGTTCGGTGTGACCTTCTTCAGGGAGGACCGGATCTGGACGGCGGGACTGCAGGAGGCGCAGTTCATCGCCCTGCTGATCCTGGCGATCACCATTCCCATCCTGCTCGCGAAGGCTAGGTTCGGCGATAGGGTTGAGGAAGCGCCTCTTGTCATCGAGCGCGGCACCAGGGCCGAGCGCCGGAGGGCCGAGCGCTAGTCCGCCCCAATCCGCTCGATTGCACCCTTCGACAGGCTCAGGGCGAGCGGACTGGGGGTATCCCGCTATCCGCTCGATTGCACCCTTCGACAAGCTCAGGGCGAGCGGAGTGGGAGTATCCCGCTATCCGCTCGATTGCACCCTTCGACGAACTCAGGGCGAACGGAGTGGGGGTATCCCGCTATCCGCTCGATTGCACCCTTCGACAAGCTCAGGGCGAACGGAGTGGGCGTATCCCACTATCCGCTCGATTGCACCCTGCGACGAGCTCAGGGCGAGCGGAGTGGGGGTATCCCGCTATCCGCTCGATTGGACCCTTCGACAAGCTCAGGGCGAGCGGAGTGGGGTATCCCGCTATCCGCTCGATTGCACCCTTCGGACAGGCTCAGGGCGAGCGGAGTGGGGGTATCGGCGAGCGGATTGGGGGTGTCGGTCTCGCTCGTCCGGAGGGCCGGGCGCTAGGACAGCGGGGCCAGCCCGGAGCGCCTGACGTCCAGCACCCGCAGCTCCATCCTGGGCACCCCGCCCCAGTCGTTGATGCCGACGTTGTAGACGGCGTCGACGACGTCGCCGGCGGATATGCCGCGCTCCGCCTGGTTGAAGGCGATGGCCTCCCACATGCGCCCGTCGTAGACCAGCCACATCTTGAGGTGGGCTTTCGTGCGACCAACGGTGCGACTCTCGGAGACGCGCATGCCCCGGGTCAAGAGAGCGGGGGCCGGGTTGCCCTCGCCGAAAGGCGCAAGGGTCTCTATGAAGTCCAGGTTTTCGCTGTCGACGATAGCCGGGCCAGCCTCGCAGTCGATCTCGATCGAGGGAACGGCGGTTGCCTTTGAGACCCGGCTGGAAGCGATGTCGAGCATCTCGGCCTTGAGCTCGTCCAGATCACGCGTGTGTACGGTGAACCCAGCGGCGGCCGGGTGTCCGCCGTAGCGGACCAGCCGGTCCTCGACCAGGACCAGCGCCTCCATGACGTCGAACTCCGGTATGCTCCTCATGCTAGCGCGGGAGACCTGCGGCCCGATGGTGAGGGCGGCGACCGGGCGGTGGAAGGCCTCAGACAGCCGCCCGGCCACGAGTCCCAGTATGCCGGGCGTCCACTCATCGTGCTCTACGAATATCACCGGCTCCGATGATGAGCCGTTGCTTTCGACCTGCTCCATCGCCTGCTTGTGCGCGAGCTGTGACAGCTCCCGGCGCCGTTCGTTCGCCTCTTCGAGCCTGTCCGCCAGCGAAACGGCCTCCTCCTTCGTGGTCGCGATGAGCAGCTGCAGGCTCGTGCTGGCGTCACCCAGCCGGCCGGAGGCGTTCAGCCGCGGCACCAGGCTGAAGGAGATGTCCCTGGAGTCGATCTTGCCCTTTTCGAGACCGCACCGGCCAATCAGAGCGTCGATTCCGGGATGGCTTGTCGCGTTCAGCAGCTCGAGGCCCCTCTTCACTATGTAGCGGTTCTCGCCGGTCAGGGGCCCGACGTCCGCGACCGTGCCCAGCGCGGCGATCTCCAGCAGGTGTTCGGGCAGCGGCTTGCCGAAGTCGTCCCAGAGCGCCTCTACCAGCTTGTATGAGAGCCCGGCGCCGGTCAGGCCCAGGTACGGGAACTCCGACTCCTCCCGCCTGGGATTGACCACCGCCGACGCGTGGGGGAGCCGCCCGGATAGGGTGTGGTGGTCGGTGACGATGGTGTCTATTCCCAGTGCAGACGCCAGGTCCACCTCGTCGACCGCGGTGGTGCCGCAGTCGACCGTGACCATGGTGGTTACCCCCTGTGCCCTGATGCTGCCGATGGCCAGGGGGTTGAGGCCGTGGCCTTCCGAAGACCTGTCCGGCAGGTAGGGGACGACCCTGGCCCCCAGCTCCTCGAGTGCCCTCGTGACCACGGCGGCTCCCGTCAGGCCGTCGGCGTCGAAGTCGCCGAACACCGCAATGGTCTCGCCCGCCTCGACAGCCCTTCGCAGACGATCCACGGCCTGACGCATGTCGGGCAGCAGGAACGGGTCGTTGCTGAGCCGCCGGTCGGCAGCGAGGAACGCATCGGCATCGGGGCGGGTGCGCACGCCCCTGTTGTGGAGGAGCCTTGCCTGGAAGTCGGGGAAGCCTATCGACCCGGCGAAACCGGGAGGCGGGTCGGGCAGCACCCGCCAATCGAGGGGCGGGACGCCGTTCCCCGCATAGGAGCGCCGGCCCGTCCGGGGGGGCCCGGATGTCAACCTAGGCAGTCCCGTTCTCGACAGACTTGAACAAGAGGCTGGCGTTGTGCCCGCCGAAGCCAAACGAGTTGCTCATGGCCGTGCGTATCCTGCCGCGCCGCGCCAAATGGGGGACGTAGTCCAGGTCGCAGTCAGGGTCGGGCACCTCGAGATTGATGGTCGGGGGGGCCGCGCCGCGCTGGATGGCCATGGCGGACACGGCTGCTTCCAGTGCCCCGCTCGCGCCGAGGAGGTGTCCCGTCATCGACTTGGTAGAGCTGATTGGGATCCTGTAAGCCTCGTCGCCGAACACGGACTTCATGGCCATCGTCTCGTTCTTGTCGTTAAGGGGGGTCGATGTGCCGTGGGCGTTGATGTAGTCGACGTCCTCGGGACGGATGCCCGCGTCCTCCAGGGCGATCTTCATCGCCCGGGCCCCGCCCTCGCCCTCCGGGGCGGGCTGGGTGATGTGGTGTGCGTCGGCTGTGGAGCCGTACCCGATCATCTCGGCAATCGGTTCCACTCCGCGGTCCTGCGCGCTCTCCATACTCTCCAGGACCAGCACCGAGCCGCCCTCTCCCATGACGAAGCCATCGCGCTCCGCATCAAAGGGACGCGAGGCCTTCTGCGGGTCGTCGTTGCGCTTCGAGAGGGCCTTGCAGGCGTTGAATCCGGCCACGCCGATGGGGCACAGGGCAGCCTCGCAGCCCCCGGCCAGGGCGAAGTCGGCTGCGCCGCGCCCGACCATTTCGTAGGCGACGCCGATGGCGTCGCCGCCGCTGGAGCAGGCGGAGACGGTCGAGAAGTTCGGGCCCTTGGTGCCCAGCACCATCGAGATCTGGCCCGAGGCCATGTCCGGCAGCATCATCGGGACCAGGAAGGGGCTGACCCTGGATGCGCCGCGCGCGTCCATGACGCCGATCTGCTCGGAGAGGGTGATGATCCCGCCGATGCCGCTGGCGACGATGACCGCGGTGCGCTCGGCGTTGGTCTCGTCGATTTCCAGGCCCGCGTGCTCGGCGGCCTCCAGCGAAGCGGCCACCCCGAACTGGACGAACCTGTCCATCCGCCGGGCTTCCTTGCGGCCGACGTAGTCCGTGGCGTCGAAGCCCGTCGCCTCGCCGGCGATCCGCGTCTGAAGGCCCTCGGCGTCGAACAGGCTGATGCGGTCGATGCCCGACTTGCCGGCGAGGAGGTTCTTCCACGTCGACTCGCGAGAGAGGCCGACGGGGCTGACCATGCCTATGCCGGTTACGACGACCCGGCGGGAGCCGTTGGGACTGCTATGTGAACGCTGCGTCATTTGTGATGGCTGGGATCACGGCCCTAACGGGCCGGAGTTGTGCGTCCGAGCCGTGTAACAATAACACAAGCCCTCTATCACGTGCTCTTTGAGCTTTCAGCCGTAGCTGTTCAGGCTTGACTAGGAGGGTGTCCCGGCTCCGATTGGCTTGCGTCCCAACGTGTGAGGGCGACTCGGCGAGTCGCCCCTACCTACATGCCCGGTGGGCCATGGACAGCCTTGTTCGTCGGCGGGGCGAGAGCACCCATCCCTTCGACAGGTTCAGGGCAGGCTCAATCTTCCCCCTCGCGGGGAAGAGGTCAAGCCCCTACGTCCATGTGGCGGGCTATGGGCAGCCTTGCTCGTCGGCAGGGCGAGAGCCCCCATCTCAATCTTCCCCCTCAGGGGGAAGAGGTCAGGCCCCGGCATATCGAGCTTGAGGGGTGCGAAATGGTGTAGAATCCCCAAAGGGGTTTGATGCGTCACGTCAGTACAGCATTATTCGTAATGCTTGTCGTTGCCGTCTTCGGGTGGCAGTCGGGTGATTCCGCCTCTGCCGACGGCTCATCGGTGCTCGTCATAGAGATCGACGGCAATATCGAACCCCTGACCGCCGACCACATCGCACGGGGAATCGACGAGGCGCGGGGCAAAGGAGCGTCGCTGGTGGTCATCCAGCTGGATACCCCCGGCGGCCTGCTCGAGTCGACCCGTGAGATTGTCGAAGGGATCCTGGACTCCGATGTCCCCGTGGCAGTGTTCGTCGGCCCCGCCGGCGCCCGGGCGGCGTCCGCGGGCACCTTCATCACGGCCGCGGCCCACTTTGCAGTCATGGCTCCCGGCACCACCATCGGGGCCGCCTCGCCCGTCAGATCGGACGGCGGCGACATTCCTCCGACGCTTTCCCGCAAGATCAGCGCGGACACTCGCGCCTTCATCCGCAGCATCGCCCAGGCCCGCAGCCGCAACGCCGAGGCTCTCGAAGACACCGTGCTGCGGGCCACGGCATACTCCGCAGAAGAGGCCCTGGAGCTCGGAGTGATCGACCTTATCGTCCCGGACATGGACTCCATGCTGGAACAGCTCGATGGCCGCACGGCAACTACATCAGCGGGCCAAGTCACATTCACGGCCGAAGGCGCGAGTGTGAGCCAGCTCGACCGCACTTTGCTTGAACGCGCTCTTGGGATCGTCGCAAGTCCCAACGTGGTGTTCGCCCTGTTCCTCATCGGCGGCATCGCTCTCCTGATCGAAGCGCTCATGCCGGGCCTGGTCGGTCCGGGTATCCTGGGAGTGATCTGCCTCGCCCTGGCCTTCGTCGGGTTCTTCAATCTGCCGGGGAGCTGGATCGGCGTGGCGCTGATCGCCCTCGCGATGGGGCTCTTCTACCTGGAGGCGAACGCGCCCGGATTCGGTGTCTTCGGCGCCGGAGGTATCGTGAGCCTCGTCCTGGGCGCGGTCTTCCTGTTCGGGAACTTCCTCAGCCCTTCGGACCTGCCCGAGCCCAGCTTCATGGTGAACCCGGTCATGATCGCCGCGATGACCGTCCTAGTAGCCGTGACGGGTGTATTCTTCATCCGGTTCGCGCGGACCGAGGGCGGGACGCCCAGCGGATTCCAGACCGAAGAGGCGATGCTCCTCGAAGGACAGTGGGGCGTTGCCATTTCCGAGCTCCGGCCGGCCGGCAAGGTGAGAGTAGCGGAAGAAGAGTGGTCGGCCTCTGCCGACCCCGGCGTCACAATCAAAGAGGGCGAGGACGTTCGAGTAGTCGGCGTGTATGGCGAGGTGCTCAAGGTGGAGAAGCTGTACGACGACATATCCTAGAGCGCCGATAGCAGTGCGGGGCCCAATGCCCAAACCAAGGGGGGAGCGAAATGGCAGGCTTTCACACAGTAGGACCGAACCATGCCCTGATCGTGTCAGGGGGAAACAGGCAGCCGAAGATAAGGGTGGGCGGCAGGATGTTCGTGCTGCCGTTCGTGCAAAAGGCGCAGACGCTCTCGCTGGAGGTCATGACCCTCCAGGTCAATACGGCGCGAGTGTACACGAAGGAGGGCGTCTCGGTCTCAGTCGACGGGGTCGCGCAGGTGAAGGTCGGGCGCGGCGAGGAGGCCATCAGGACCGCCGCCGAGCAGTTCCTGGGCAAGTCGGTCAACGAGACAGCCGAGGTCGCGCTCCAAACCCTGGAGGGCCAGCAGCGCGCCATTCTCGGCACCATGACGGTGGAGGACATCTACCGCGACAGGGTCGCGTTCGCCGAGCAGGTCCGCGAGGTGGCGGCCACGGACATGACCAACATGGGACTGGAGATCGTCAGCTTCTCGATCCGCGACATTCAAGACGAGCAGGGATACCTGGAGGCCCTGGGAGTCCGAAGAACGTCGGAAGTCAAGCGTGACGCCGCGATCGGCGAAGCAGAGGCGGCACGGGACTCGGGTATCAAGTCGGCCCAGGCGGAGCAGCAGCGAGAAGCGGCGAGGTTTTCCGCAGACACCGCGATCGCGGAGTCGAAGCGCGATTTCGAGACGCAGAAGGCTGCGTACGACCAGCAGGTCAACGCACGAAGAGCCGAAGCCGAATTGGCCTACTCACTGCAGGAGGCGAAGACGCGCCAGCAGATCCGCGAGGAGGAGCTGCAGGTCGAGGTCGTGGAGCGCCAGAAGCAGATCGAGATCCAGCAGCAGGAGATCCTGCGGCGGGAGCGAGAGCTGGATGCGACCATCCGCCGTCCCGCCGAGGCCGAACGGGACCAGCTGGAGCTGATCGCCGAGGGCAACAGGCGCCGCGCCAGGGTCGAGGCCGAAGCCGAACGGTACAAGCTCGAGACGGTCGCAGCGGGCGAGCGCTCGCGCATCATAGCGGAAGCCGAGGCCGAGGCCGAAGCGATCAAGCTGCGTGGCGAGGCCGACGCGTCCGCCATCAAGGCTCGAGGCGAGGCGGAGGCCGAAGCCATCAGGGCGCAGGGTCTGGCGGAGGCGCAGGCGATGGACAAGAAGGCCGACGCCTGGAAGCAGTACGGCCAGGCAGCCATGATCCAGCAGCTCTTCGAGTCTCTCCCGCAGGTCGCCGACGCCGTCGCTCAGCCGCTCGCCAAGACCGACAGCATCGTCGTCATCAGCAACGGCGGCGGCGATGGGGCGGGAGCCGGGGCCAGCAAGGTCACGCAGGACGTGTCATCCACGATCGCGCAGCTGCCCGCCCTGGTGGAGTCGCTCACCGGGGTCGATCTCATCAGCACCCTCAAGAACCTGCCAGGAGTGGTCTCCGACGAATCCGCCGCCGATGACGCTTCCGACAGTGGAGGAGAAGCCACGGCGGACGACGACGGCTAGGGAGGGCACGATCGGGCGCGGCGGCGTATGGGCAACCGGTCGCTTCCAAGCGGTGTTGACATGCCGTGACATTCCGGGCTCAGCGAGGAATCCAAGGGGCCTGCCCAACGATTACGTTGTCTTGCAGGCAGGGTCTTTAGATTCCTCACTTCGCTACGCTACGTTCGGAATGACAGGTGGCCTTGCCGACGGCACATGGGTGGATGAGAATGGCGTCGTATCTTGGGGCCCGTGGAAGGGGCGGTTATTCGCTTGCGTCCGCCTGTTCGGCGCGGTTGTAGGCGTACTCGGTGAGCGTGGTCATGGGCTCTCGGATGCTGTCGACGTGCCACCCGATGTGGTCGACGGTGGCACGCAGGTCCACGAGGGAGTCGCCCAACGCGCCCCAGTCGTCGGGAGCGCCAACGAGGCCGTCGAGCAGAGCCGCCAGCTCTCTCTGGGCGCTCCAGAGGTCGCCCAGGTCGGTGCTGAGCAGGGCCAGCTCGCCGTCGTAGTCCTCCGGCAGCCCCATCTCCTTGAGCTTGATGACGACGCTGTGGGCGGTGACCGCCGTCTGCCTCGCGTGCCGTAGGTCCGGTTGTATCCTGCCGTCGTCCAATTGAGCCCCCTTTGGAGATTGTCTCTAGTAGTACCTGCACCGGTAAGAACTGCCCTTCGACCCTTCGTCAGGCTCAGGACAGGCTGACTCAGGGGGAACGTATCTTTCCCTTGAGATGATCTTTGGAGGTCGCCGGTCAGCGTGTGACGCCGGCGTAGTGGGTGATGTATGAAGTCCAGTCCTCGCGGATCATCTCGAGCGCCGATTGCTGCGGGGCCTCGTCCATCAGGCTCACATGCTCGAAGATGGACTTCCAGAAGCCGTCCACCTCCTCCTTCCAGTGCGCGTATTCGAGGCCGTGAACGTCGCGCTGCATCGCCTCGAGGTGCTCCTCGATGTGCTTGAGCAGGTTCTGAACGGTGCGCGTGCGTATCCTGTCCCCGGTGGTCATACGGCTACTCCCGCCTTGCTCGTGAGGGGGCCCGCGATGCCGGGCTCGATGGCCTCGGCCATGCGAATCGCGTAGTGGTCGGTCATGCCGGCGAGGTAGTCGACCACCCCCCTGTCGCCTTCTCCGTACTCGGGAGGGATGACGTGGCGGTTGTCGTCGAGGTACCGATACAGGAGGGATACTATGCGCCGCGCGGCGGCCGATTCCTCCCCGGCGTCCTCGACCATGTAGACCCTCTCGAACATGAAGCCGCGCAGGGTGTTGAGCGCGTCGCGGACGGGCGGGCTCATCTCGATGACCGGCCGCCACGCAGGGTCGAACCCCTCTTCGCCACAGGCCTTCCAGGAGGTCTCGACCACGTCGGCGACCATGGTGTGCATGCGCTCGGAGTGCCTCGACCCCAGCACCTCTGCGGCCTCGCGGGGCAGGTCGCCGTCCTGAAGCATGCCGGCGCGGAAGGCGTCGGCGAGGTCGTGGTTGAGGTAGGCCACGGCGTCGGAGAGGCGGCACACCTGGCCTTCGAGCGACAGCCCGGCGGGCACCCTGTCGCCGAAGAAGTCGCCCTGGGGCTTGGAGTGGAGGGCGATGCCCTGGCGCACGTGCTCGGTCAGGTTCAACCCCCTGCCCTCCTTCTCCAGGCGCTCCACCACCCTGAGGCTCTGCTCGGCGTGGCGGTATCCGGCATCGTGCAGCCTGTCCACCTCGCTCTCTCCCACGTGTCCGAAAGGCGTGTGCCCGAGGTCGTGTCCCATCGCGATGGCCTCGGTGAGGTCCTCGTTGAGGTTCAGGGCCCTTGAGATGGTGCGGGCGATCTGGGCGACCTCGAGGGTGTGGGTAAGGCGGGTAACGTAGTGGTCGCCGGTGGGCGCGATGAAGACCTGGGTCTTGTGCTTCAGCCGCCTGAAGGACTTGGAGTGGACTATACGGTCGCGGTCACGCTGGAACTCGCCCCTGATCGGGCAGGGCTCCTCCGGGAACTCGCGCCTGCTTCCACGGGAGCGGACGGCGTATGGCGACAGGGCGTCTTCCCTGGCCTCCAAGCGCAGCCGCACAGGGCTGGACGGCGGTGATGCGGCTAGGGGCATGCGGGACATCGTAAGGGGGTGTGGGGGTGCCTGGGGAGATGCCGCATAGCCGGGGGATTATAGCACGGCGGTCGTATGTGGGAGCCGTTTCCAAACTGGTAGCAACCGCGTTCAGTATTGAAGAGAAGGATGTCCCGGCTCCGATTCGCTCGCGGCCCAACGTGTGAGGGCGACTCAGCGAGTCGCCCTCACACTACATACATGCAACCCTACATACATGCTCGCGGCCTCTACCTAGTTGCAACGGTTTGCCATCTCATCAAGTCTGAGCATGTGCAACTGATAGACTATAGGTACAGAGATGCGGGGCTACAGCAAGGCCTACAACAGCAGCAGCGAAGCGGGCGACTCGGCGAGTCGCCCCTACGCACCTGCGACCGGGAGGGTACGATGGACGACATGTTGAAGATGTACGGCGCACCGTGGTGCCCGGACTGCCGCAGGGCCAAGGAGTTCCTCGGCGAGCTGCGAGTCAGGTACGACTGGATCAACGTGGACCACGACCCCGAGGGGCTGAAGTACGTCGAGAAGATCAACAACGGCAAGCAGATCATCCCCACGATCCTGTTTCCAGACGGCTCGATCCTGGTGGAGCCGACGAACGCCGAGCTGGCGGAGAAGCTGGGGATCAAGCCCAAGGCCGAGCGGCAGTTCTACGACGTAATCATCGTCGGGTCCGGCCCGGCGGGGTTGACGGCGGCGATATACACGGCGCGGGAGGGCCTCGACACGCTGGTCATCGAGCGGAGCGGCGTGGGCGGCCAGGCGGGGGTCACGGAGAGGATTGAGAACTACCCGGGCTTCCCGGAGGGCGTCGGCGGGGCGGAGCTTGCCGACCAGCTTCGCGTACACGCGGAGCGCTTCGGGGTCGAGGTACTGCCGGCGCAGGTGGTCAGCGACATAGCAGTTTCCGGCGACTACCGCGTCGTCACGACCGAGTCGGGCGACGAGTACGGGGCCAACACGGTCATCGTCGCGTGCGGCACGAGATACCGGCGGCTGAACGTGCCGGGCGAGCAGGACCTGATCGGCGCGGGGGTGCACTTCTGCGCCACGTGCGACGGGCCGTTCTACAAGGGGGAGGACGTGGTCGTCGTGGGAGGCGGCAACAGCGGGGTCGAGGAGAGCATCTTCCTGACCAAGTTCGTGAACAAGGTCACGGTGCTCGAGCGCTCGGGCCGCCTGAAGGCGAGCCAGCTCCTCCAGGACAAGGCCGCGGCGAACGAGAAGATAGAGATACGCCTCGAGCGGGTCGTCGAGGAGCTGCAGGGGAACGGCCGGCTTAACGGCATCGTAGTGCGAAACACCGGTACAGGTTCGACCGAGACGCTGCACCCGGCGGGGGCGTTCATATTCATCGGTCTCGACCCCAACACCGACTTCCTGAAGGGCAAGATCGACCTCGACGATTTCGGCTTCATCAGGACCAGCAAGACTCTGGAGACCAGCATACCCGGCGTATTCGCCGCGGGAGACGCGCGCGCCGGGAGCACCAAGCAGGTCGCCAGCGCCGTTGGGGAGGGGGCGACCTGCGCCCTGATGGTGCGCCATTACCTCCAGGAACGGGAGGCGTAACTCCGGCAACGAGCGGGGTGTGCAATGCCTGAGATAGTGTCAATCGGCGAGTGCATGATCGAGCTGTTCAGCGACGAGCCGATGGGCTCGGCCGAGACGTTCCAGCGCGCCTATGCGGGGGACACCAACAACGTCCTGCACATGGCGTCCAAGCTGGGTGTCTCGTGCGGGTATATCACCCGGTCGGCTGAGGACCACTTCGGCGACTTCCTCCTGAACGCCTGGCGGGACAACGGCATCGACACGTCCGCGGTGAAGCGCGTGGCCGGCTTCACCGCGGTGCACTTCATCTCGCTCCTGCCAGGGGGCGACCGCGAGTTCATCTACTACCGCAAGGGAAGCGCGGCCAGCACCATGACGCCCGACGACCTGGACCCGGAGTACATCGGGCAGGCCCGCGTGCTGCACGCCGGCGGCATCATCCAGGCGGTCTCGCCCAACTGCCGGGCTACCGTCCTGAGGGCGGTCCAGATCGCCAACGAGAGGGGCGTGACGGTCTCGTTCGACACGAACCTGCGGGCAAACATGTGGAGTCCCAGCGAGGCGCGGGAGGCGCTGGACGAGGTCGTGCCCTACGTCGACGTGCTGTACATCAGCTACCCGGACGAGACAAGCGCTCTGCTGGGCGTCAATTCGCCGGAGGAGGCCGTCGAGTTCTTCAAGCAGCGAGGGGTGGGAACCGTTGCCGTTACGTCCGGGCCCGAGGGGGCCCTCGTAGCTGCGCCGGACGGTGTGCTCAAGGCCGCGGCGATAGCGCCGAACGGGGTTGCCGACACCACGGGCGCCGGGGATGCATTCGTGGGCGGGTTCCTGCACTGCCTCGTGCGGGGCATGGGCACGGAGCAGGGCCTGAGGTGGGGGACCGCCTCGGCGGGGCTGAAGGTTGCGGGGCGCGGGGGCATCGCCAGCCAGCCTTCTCGCGAGGAGGTCGAGCGGTTCGTCGACGCGGTGCGGGTCACCCGGGCCTGATTTGCACGCACCTTTGGGTAGGTGTTCAGTGTTGGTCTGACGGCGACTGCCTTGTCCCTTGGCAGGGCGAGAGCCCCCATCTCAATCTTCCCCCTCGGGAGACCTTTGCGAAACCTCGTCGTCTGTTATTCCGAACGCAGCGGAGCGAAGTGAGGAATCTACGAACCGTAGCTGCACCGGCACCCTTGACGTGACCACAAACACCTTAGATTCCTCCCTACGGTCGGAATGACATGGTGGAGGCAAGTTATACAAAGGTCTCCTCGGGGGGAAGAGGCCGGTCTTTGCGGTGTTGGTTGAAATGTTGCAAAATAGCCTCACCCCATGTCAGTCGTCGATGATGTAAAGGACCGGCTGGACGTCGTAGACGTCATATCGGGCTACGTCCCGCTGAAGAAGTCCGGGCGCACCTTCAAGGCAACGTGCCCGTTCCACACGGAGAAGACCCCCTCGTTCGTCGTGGACCCCCAGCGGCAGAGCTGGCGCTGCTTCGGGGCCTGCGCCACCGGCGGCGACGCCTTCTCGTTCGTGATGCGCAAGGACGGCCTGAGCTTCGGCGAGGCGCTGCGGGTGCTAGCCGAGAAGGCCGGGGTCGAGATGCGCCCGAGGGAGCAGGCGGAGCGGACGGACGTCCTGCTGCGGGCCAACAACGAGGCGGCGTCGTTCTACGGGAAGTCGCTCGCCACTCCGGAGGGAGAGGAGGCGCGGCGCTACCTGACCGAGAGGGGAATCGACGACGCCGCGTCGCAAGCCTTCGACCTGGGCCTGAGCCCGCGGCGCGGCACGGCCCTGAGGGACCACCTGTCGTCGCTGGGCCACGACGTGGAGCACGCCGTCGACGCGGGGCTGCTCCGCCGGTTCGACGACGGCAACCTGCGGGACTTCTTCCGGGGCCGGCTCATGTTCCCCATACACGACCGGCGGGGGCGAGTGGCAGGCTTCGGCGCGCGCACACTGGACGGGTCCGACCCCAAGTACATCAACACGCCGTCGACCCGCGTCTTCGACAAGCGCGCGACTCTGTACGGACTTCACCTGGCCGCCCCGGCCATCCGCGAGAAGGACGAGGCCATCGTGGTCGAGGGGTACATGGACACGATCGCCGCCCACCAGCACGGCTACACCAACGTGGTGGCATCGATGGGCACCGCCCTCACAGAGCAGCAGGTCGGCCAGCTCAGGTCCATGGCGAGCGGCTGCATACTTGCACTCGATCCCGATCAGGCCGGTCAGGAGGCGACGCTCCGAAGCCTGGAGTCGTCGTGGCGCGTCGTCGACCTGCAGCGGGCGAGGGCCCAGTCTTCGGGAGACGGGACGTACCGGCGCAAGTCGATGAACCTCAGGATAGCTTCCCTGCCCGCCGGCCGGGACCCCGACGCGCTGATCCGGGAGGACCCGGCCGCATGGGAGAGGGTGCTGTCAGAGGCCGTGCCGTTCATGCAGTTCTACATCAAGGCAATGGTGGCCAGGTACGACGTGAACACAAACGAGGGGAAGCAGGACGCGGTAACGGCCCTGAGCCCGGCGATTTCAGCGACGTCGAACGCCTTCGAGCAGGACGAGTACATCGACATGCTCGCCACCAGCCTGGGGGTCGACAGGCGGCTCCTGGAGACGAGCATCTCCCGGCGCCAGCAGCCGGCCCCGAGGCGACGGGCCGACCGGCGGCGGGCCGGTGAGGAGGAGCCCGCAGTCCTCACCGATCGAAGGGACCACCTGGAGGACTATGCCCTGGCCCTCCTGGTGCAGTATCCGGACCTGAGGGAGCGGGAGGGCGACCTGGAGTCGGACTACTTTCGCAGAACAGAGAACCGTGAGCTGTTTACGTGCCTCCAATCCTCCATTACAATGGAAGACGTTCGCGAGCAGTTGGACGAGAGCCTGCACGAGCATCTGGACGGACTGAGCGCCCTGGAGTTGTCTCCCACTGAGCTGTGGCCGTTCGAAGAGGCATTCGGGCAGGCCGCGCGGCGTTTGCAGCAGCGTCACCTCAAGGGACTGCAGGATAGTCTCGGTTCCACAGAGGACAAGGCCGTTCCGCCGGACAGGGAACTCGAGGGCCCGATTTCCGAGGTCAACGCGATGTTGAGAGACTCGTTCGCGCGAAGAGACTAGCCCGCACCATCTGCGAGCCGGCATGCCCGGCCGCCTGCCAAGAGCAAGGGGGGAACGACAAGAGATGGCCACCCGATCCACACGCGCAGACCGCGAGGACCTGTATACCGGCTTACCCAGCAACACCGAGTCCGCCGCGGACATCATAGGCCTGCCCCCCGACCGGCGGTCTTCGATGGGCGACGACGACGAGTTCGGCGCCAGCCCTCCCGACAGGCTTTCGTCGGTCCACGACGAGGCCTCCATCGAGGCGGACGGCAAGCCCAAGCAGGCCACCGACCCCCAGAACGTGTGGGCACAGGGCCTCGACACAGCAGAGATGATCGACGATCCGGTCCGGATGTACCTCAGGGAGATCGGACGCGTCAACCTGCTAAAGGCCCCCCAGGAGCGGGTCCTCGCATGCGCGATGGAGTCGTCCAACCACATCAAGGCCGTCGAGGAAGAGCTTCAGGGCCCGGACGGTCGCCAGCCGAGGGCGTGGCAGGTCGCGCAGCGTTTCCTTCTCGGCGTGTGCGAAGCGGAGCCGCTGGTAAGTGCCGTATCCAGGTACGTGGGGCTGGACGGCGGCGAGCGCACGATCGGCGAGACGATGAAGGACGAGGCGCTCCGGGACGCTCTCGACGGGAATCTGCCCGAGGAGCTCCTGAACTTCGTGGCCGACGTGCTGAACATGGAGCCGGACGACGTCAAAGCCGAGATCAGGGTCGTCTCGCTGCACAACAGGCTGCTGACCTACGAGGTCCTCCAGATCGTGGGCGAGGACTCGACGCTGCGAGAGGTGCAGGAGCAGCTCGACAGCGAGGAGTTCGTCAAGCGCATGGAGGAGTATGAGCTCCAGCTCTATCGCCACCTTGCGAGGATCAAGTATGAAGGGGAGGCGGCGCAGGGCCACCTTGCGGAGGCGAACCTGCGCCTCGTCGTCAGCGTCGCGAAGAAGTACATCGGGCGCGGTATGTCGATGCTGGACCTGATCCAAGAGGGGAACATCGGGCTCATCCGGGCGGTCGAGAAGTTCGACTACAGGAAGGGCTACAAGTTCAGCACATATGCGACGTGGTGGATCCGCCAGGCCATCACGAGGGCCATCGCGGACCAGGCGCGGACCATCCGCATACCCGTGCACATGGTGGAGACGATCAACAAGCTCCTGCGGGAGAGCCGCCGGCTGGTACAGGAGTACGGCCGCGAGCCCACGAGCGAGGAGATCGGCGAGGGCATGGAGGTCACCCCCGAGAGGGTGAGGGAGATCCTGAAGATCTCCCAGGAGCCGGTATCGCTCGAGACGCCCATCGGGGAAGAGGAAGACAGCCACCTGGGCGACTTCATCGAAGACCGGAACACCCTTGCGCCGGCAGACGCCGCCTCGTACCAACTTCTCAAGGAGCAGGTCGACGACGTGCTCTACACGCTGAGCGAGCGCGAGGCCAAGGTCCTGCAGCTCCGATTCGGCCTCGAGGACGGGCGGCAGAGGACGCTGGAAGAGGTGGGCCACGACTTCGGTGTCACGAGGGAGCGGATCCGCCAGATAGAGGCCAAGGCCCTCCGCAAGCTCCGCCAGCCCAGCCGCTCCAAGAAGCTGCGCGATTTCCTGGAGTAGGCCCGGGCCTGCTCCCCTTCCGCACCCACGAGTCGTTGTGACGAGCACGACAGTCACGCACCAGGAAGCCCCGGCACGCATCAGGTCTAAGGTCGCCGTCGTCCGCACGTCGCCGGAGTCCGTCCTCGACGACGTGGCGAGAGCGATGAGGCTGGCCGACTACGACCGGACCCTGGTCAAGACCGCCGCAACGCTGCTTAAGATCAACATCTCCTGGCAGCACTACTACCCCGCCTGCTCGACGACGCCCTGGCAGCTGGACGGTGTGATCCGGGCGATGAGGGAAGACGGGTACGGCGACCTCATCCCGGCGCACAACGGCACGGTCGTGGTCGACCCGCACGAGGGCGCCGCCAACAACAGGCACACGGCCGTCGAGAAGAAGCACGGGCTGGAGAGCGTGTACCTCGACTTTCCGCCGGTGGAGTGGGTGCCGTACACGCCTCGCTCCAGGATGCTCGTGCTGGACGGGATCTTCCCCGAGGGCATCCAGATCCCCAGGATGTTCCCCGGCAAGAACATCGTCCACCTGCCGACGATGAAGACCCACGTGTTCACGACCATCACGGGGTCGATGAAGAACGCCTTCGGCGGGCTGCTGAACCGCAAGCGCCACTGGACGCACTCGGTCATACACGAGACGCTCGTGGACCTGCTGAGCATCCAGAAGGAGATTCACCCTGGCATTTTCACGGTCACGGACGGCACCTTCGTTGGCGACGGCCCCGGCCCGCGAGCGATGCGGTGGCACGTGAAGAACGTGCTGCTCGCCGGTGCCGACCCGGTTGCCGTCGACGCTGTCCAGGCGAAGATGATGGGGTTCGACCCGATGTCGATAGGGTTCATCCGGCTGGCGCACGAGATGGGGCTTGGCAACGGGGACCTATCAGGGATAGAGGTTGTGGGCGAGGACATCGCCGAGGTGGACTGGGGACTCAGGAGCAGCGAGAACACGTTCGCGAGCCGCGGGCAGAAGCTCATATACTGGGGGCCCCTGAAGCCGCTGGAGCACGCCCTGCTGCGCTCCCCCATCGCGCCGTGGGCCTTCGTCGCCTCCAACGTGTACCACAACGGCTACTGGCTCCGCATGGTCGGCAGGCGGCGCGTCGAAGCCGCCCTGAAGACCGGGTGGGGGCGTCTGTTCCAGAGCTACTAGGCTCGTTCACACAGGGTTCGTACGGAACAGCGCCGGACGGCTTGGAATGGGACCACAGCCTTGTCGGAAAGGTGCCTGGGAGGGCGGGTTTGAAACCCGCCCCTACGGGGTGGACAGTGAACGGTACCGCAAGCCTCCCCCTGCTCGGGCGTGAAGGACGCGTTGGAATCCAGTTTGAGGTGGCGATGTTGCACTATCGGGAGCCGTCTGGCACGATATGCCCATGAGAGTAGGCGAATTCGAGGTCCTGGACGACGGGCCCGAGCTCAAGAACGTGATCGCCATCGCCAATCTCCGCCCGTGGGTCGATGTCGGGCGGGTGGGCACACTGGTCCTGCGCAAGCTCGAACGGCACCTGAACGCCGTCGAGCTGGGCAGGCTGGCCAAGCCGGGGGTCTTCCTCGACTTCACGAGGGAGCGTCCCAAGACCAGGATCGTGGACGGGAAGCGTGTCCTGACCAAGCCGAACACGATAGCCCGCTACGCGAGGGACGACGAGACGGGGCAGGACTACATCTTCCTCCACCTGCGCGAGCCTCACATGTTTGGCGAGGACTACGCGGAGTCGGTGGCGAAGCTGCTGCTGCACTACAACGTGGTCGAGTACTGCCGTATCGGCAGCATGTGGGACTCGGTGCCGCACACGCGCCCGCTGATGGTCACCGGCACGCTCAACGAGCTGTACGAGGGGCGCACCCGCCACCTCGTGTCGGTGCGCAAGAACACCTACCAGGGGCCGACGAGCATCGTGAACCTGGTTGGCGACACCCTGACGGAGTCGAACGTGCAGTCGGCAAGCCTGATGCTCCACATCCCGCACTACGTCCAGCTGGAAGAGGACCACCTGGGCACGGCCAAGATCATGGAAGTGCTGAGCGCCATGTACGACTTTCCGGCGAGCCTGGCCGACACGGCCCGGGGCGAGCAACAGTACAGGGACATCAGCCGGGCCGTGGAGAACAACCAGCAGGTCAAGCTGCTCATCACGCAGCTGGAGGCTGAATACGACCGGACCAGCACGGCCGAGCCCGACCTGGAGTCGGTCGACGACCCTGCCTTGCCGCCGGAGATGGAGCAGTTCCTGAACGAGATGGGCCAGAGGCTGGAGGAGGGCCCCCCCGACGCGCCTCCCACAACCTCAGGATGACGATGACGGCGGATGCGATATTCGGATCCGCCCTCCGCGTACGGTGACGACGGCTCGCTCCTCAAGCACCTTGCCGTGACCCTCTATCACCGCTCTAACTGTCTCGATTCGCTGGGATACGCGGACGTCAGGCAGGAGTACCAAGCCGGCGTGAGGTACCCGCCGCAGGTAGATTAGCTCCCCGAAGTCCTTGTCCAGGGTTATGAGAACCCGGTCCTCTGCTGCCGCTCGTTCCAGCAAGGCCCTGTCTCCGGGATCGGGGCCGAGGGCATGCGCTTCAACGACGTCGTGGCCCTCGTTCAGCAACCACTTCGCCAATCGGCGTCCGGCACAGCGGTCGGTCAGGAATCTCACCGTCCCGCAACTGAAACCGGAGCCAGGGTGTCGCCAGCTATTACCGTATGGGCGTAGGCGATGCAGGCGCGGACGTCATCCGGCTCCAGCCCCGGGTAGTCGTCCAGCAACTCCTCCTGTGTGGCCCCTTGGCTCAGCAGGCTGAGTACCAGCTCCACCGATATCCGCATGTCCCGCACGATGGGCTTGCCGCCGAATACATCGGGACGAGCGGTGATGCGGCTGAGAAGTTCATGGCTAGTCGTCATCTCTTCTCTCCGTGGTTCGTTATTCATCGATCATTTCGGTTGAGGGAGATGGCTCCCACCTCCTATTCCCGGAAGCGGAACGAGTATATGTCGGCGTCGTTGAGGTGGAAGCGCAGCCTCACGGGCGTTCCCGATAGTGCCGACAAGTCGGACTCGCCATCCCAGTGCGCAACGCCGTCTATCTCGTCGCCGAACATCTCCGGGTAGTCTCCGAGGGCGAATCCCGCCAGGGGACTGCCGCTCTCGTCCTGCAGCTCGACCCTGATGGAGCCGACGGCGGACGTGGAGTAGTTGACCTCGAGCTCCCGGCCGTCGAACACGAGCGGCCGCGTGGTGAGCTCGCCCCCGCCGTAGCCGGCGCTTGCGGACACGAAGCCGTCCTTCCGCCAAGTCACCCGCTCGAGGTAAACGGAAGGATAGTCGCGGTGACGCAGAACGTACATCGAGATTTCCTTGTCTCCCGTTTCGATGATACCGTTCGAGAGAAGGTTGTTGCGCGAAGTCCAGTGCCTGGGTCCGATTCCCGGCCTGACTATCGACTCCATGAACCTGCGGTCCCAGTGCAGGCCGTCCCGGCTGCTCATGAATACCGAATCGGCGGTTCCGGGCCAGGGCGAGTCCTCTCTCGGCCTCCGGTCGGGGGTGAAGCGGCGGGGGAAGGCCAGGTAGACGCCGGGCGCCCGTGAGTATGGAGTGGTCCCGTTGGTGTAGAGGTGCTCGATGGGCGTGTCCCCGGTGTCGATGAGCTCCAGCGGCGACCAGTTCAGGAAGTCGGGCGACGTGGCGCGCCGTATCCAGCGATAGCCGCCCCCGAATGACCCGCCGCTGCCTATCTTGCCGCGGGTGAAGATGGCGTACTCTCCCTTCCACGGGTCCCAGAACGGGACGTTCTGGGAGTCGAACGGCCGCTCGGTGAGAATGGGCTCATCCTGCATGAAGCGCCACGTGACCGCATCGTGGGATGCCACGGCGAAGACGCGACTCCCCCGCCAGACGATGCCCTTGTATCTCTCGTCCTCAGCGGCGTCAGGGTTGCCGTCCAGGAATGGCACGAGGTCCGAGGTGTCGCCCTCCTCGTCCAGCCAGACGATGTTGTTGACCTTCGACCCCGCAAACTCGAAGAGGCCCAGGGACGGCCGGGTCCACGTGATACCGTCGCGGCTCTCGGCGTAGCACACATTCTCGTGGTGGACGGGGACGGGCTCCTCGCCCGGCTCCAGCAGCTCGTCGATCGTGTAGCCCTCGTGGCTGGAGCCGCGGTAGTACATCCGGTACAGGCCGCCGTCCTGGAAGACGGTGTGGTAGTCGCAGGTCACCCCCTCCCAGGGCATGTCGAGCGTGAGCACGGGACCCGCCGACTCAGGGCTGTGCAGGTTCAGCTCAGCGCCGTCCATGGACTCGATCACGTAGTCGTCGACGAATAGCTGGCGGTCGGAGCCTATGTCGAGAGCTGTCTTTCCGGTCATCTTGTCCTGCCTCTCTATCCAAACTTGAAGGCGTAGACGTCCGCGTCCTTCAACTCGAACCTCAAGCGCACGGCCCGTCCGGCAAGGGCGTTGAGGTCGGCGCCCTCTCCCCAATCGACCCGGCCGTCTATCTCGTCGCCGAATATCTCCGGGCAGTCGTCGAGGGAGAACCCAGGAAGTGCGCGGCCCTCGGCGTCCTGGACCTCGACCCTGACGCTCCCGGCCGCCGAGGTGGAGTAGTTGAGCTCCAGCTCCCCGCCGTCGAACGTGAACGGCCTGGTGGTCACGATCCCGCCGCCGTAGCCGCCGTTGATCGATACGAACCCGTCGGTGCGCAGGACGTAGCGGCTGATGCGCGTCGTCGGATAGCGCCAGTGGTCGCTCACGTACAGGCTGAGCTCCTCGGGCGAGGTCTGGATGATGCCCCGTTCCATGTAGATGCCGCGCTCGTGCCAGTTCTTTTCGTCCAGGCCGGGGCGCAGGAAGGCCTCCATGAAGCTGCGGTCGAAGTTGAGACCGTCCCTGCTGGCCATGAAGACGATGTCGTTCACACCGGGCCCCCCGTGCCAGTCCGGGTCAGGGGTGTGCTCGATCACGTAGCGGGACGGGAACATGAGGTATATGCCGCGGGCGCGGGCGTACGGGACGCAGGCGTTGGTGTAGAGGTGCTCGAAGGGCGTGTCGCCGGCGTCGATCGGCTCGAGCGGGGTCCAGTTCAGGAAGTCGGTGGAAGTCGAGCGCCGTATCCAGCGCACACCGCCCTTGAAGGGCCCCACTCCGGCGACGCCGCGGGTGTAGATGACGTACCTGTCTTCCCACTCGTCCCAGAAGGCGACGTTGAACGAGTCGAACGGGTCGTCGGTCAGGACCGGGGCGTCCTGCATCATCTTCCACCGGACGCCGTCCGGCGACGACAGGGCGAGCACGCACGGCCCGGGCGCGCCCAGCGCCTCGCCCTCCGCGCGGCTTGCCCTCACGACGGCCTTGTACTTCTCTTCAGGACGCGCGGCAGGGTTCGTATCGAGGAACGCCGAGAGGTTTGCGCCCGGCCCTAGCCAGACCAGGTTGTTGTCCTTGGAGCCCTCGAAGTCGACGAGGCCCAGGCCCGGCTTCGTCCAGCTTATGCCATCCGCGCTCTCGGCATATGCGGTGTGCCGCGGGTTCGGGGCCCTGTCGGAGTCGAGGTTGTCGCAGCGATAGTAGCCGCGGTACAGCCCGTCATCCTCGAGAATGGACATGAACGCGACGCTCGCCTCGTCCCAGGGCCTGTCGCCCTGCAGGATGGTGTTGCGGCGCTCGGGCGTGTGGAGTATGCGCCTCACGCCGCTTGCGTCCTCGATGACGTGGTCGTCGACGAATAGCTGGCGGTCGGAGCCTATGTCCAGGGCTGTCTTTCCAGTCATCTGACGTGCCTCGCTACTCAAATTTGAACGCGTAGACATCCGCGTCCTTCAACTCGAACCTGAGCCGCATCACCCGGCCGGCAAGGGCACTGAGATCGGCTCCACCTCCCCAATCGACCCTACCGTCTATTTCGTCGCCGAACATCTCCGGGCAGTCGTCGAGGGCGAACCCAGGGATTGCGCGACCTTCGGCGTCCTGGACTTCGATCCTTACGCTTCCCGCCGCGGATGTCGAGTAGTTGAGCTCCAACTCCCCTCCATCGAACATCAACGGCTTCGTGGTCAGCGTCCCGCCGCCGTAGCCGGCGTTGAGCGACACGAACCCGTCGGTGCGCAGGACGTAGCGGCTGATACGGGTCGTGGGGTAGCGCCAGTGATCGCTGACGTACAGGCTGAGCTCCTCGGGCGAGGTCTGCGCGATACCTGTCTCCATGTATATCCCCCGCTCGTGCCAGTTCTTGACGTCCAGGCCGGGGCGCAGGAAAGCCTCCATGAAGCTCCGGTCGAACTTCAGGCCGTCCCTGCTGGACATGAACACGATGTCGTTCACGCCCGGCCCGCCGTGCCAGGCGGGGTCCGGCGTGTGGTCTAAGACGTAGCGCGACGGGAACATGAGGTAGACGCCTGGGGCGCGCGTGTAGGCGACGCAGGCGTTGGTGTACAGGTGCTCGAAGGGCGCGTCTCCAGTGTCGATGGGCTCCAACGGCGTCCAGTTCAGGAAGTCCGCGGACGTGGAGCGTCGAATCCAGCGCACACCGCCATGGAAGGGACCAACGCCGGCGACGCCGCGGGTGTATATGACGTACCTGCTCTCCCTCTCGTCCCAGAAAGCGACGTTGAACGAGTCGAACGGGTGGTCGGTCAGGATCACGCCGTTCTGCATCGGCTTCCACCCGAGGGCGTCCGACGACGACAGGGCCAGAACGCACGGCCCCGGCGCCCCCAGCGCCTCTCCCTCGGCGCGGCTCAACCGCACGACGGCCTTGTACCTGTGTTCGGGCGGCGTGGACGGGTTCGTATCGACGAAGGCGCATAGGTTCGCGCCAGGTCGGAGCCAAACCAGGTTGTTGTCCTTCGACCCCTCGAAATCGAACAGCCCCAGGCTCGGCTTCTCCCAGCTTATGCCGTCCGCGCTCTCTGCATAGGCGGTGTACCGCGGGTTCTTGGTCCCGGTGGGGTCCCAGTGGTCGCAACGGTAGTAGCCGCGATAGACGCCGTCGTCCTCCATTATGGACATGAACTGAACGCTGGTCTTGTCCCATGGCCTGTCGCCCTGCAGGATGGTGTTGCGACGCTCAGGTGAGTGGAGGATGCGCCTGACGCCGTTCGTCTCCTGAATGACATGGTCGTCTACGAAGAGCTGGCGGTCGGTACCGATATGCAAGGGAGACTCGGTCATGTGTCACTCCTCAGTGTTATCTCAAATGCTGTGTGCTGCTACTTCGACCTTCGACAAGCTCAGGACAGGCAGGCTTTCAAGTAGCTGCGCCACCTCATAGTTGTCCTGCTGAGCACTGGCCTTCGACAAGCTCAGGCCGAACGTACTTAACTGCACGGCAGTCTCTTGGTCGTCACTTCGAGGTGGCGGAGCCGTTTCAGACACTGGGCCGGTTCCGCCGGATGGCTAGCGCCCCGCCGATGACGAACAGCGCGAGTGACGCAGCAGCGGCGATTGCCGCGAGGGCGGGCAGAGAACCATCGCCTACGCTCGGCAGCAGGGGCGCCGGGGGAGGCCCGGTCACCGTTACTGTGCCCGACATGACCGGACCGTGCATCAGGCACTGGTAGGTGTAGGTGCCGGGCGTGTCGAACTTGAGGGAGTACGAGGTGGGGCGTCCGGGAGGGCCCAGCTCGCCGAAGAGCACGCCGGAGTTGACGATGCCGGAGCCCGAGTACGTGTCCCCGCCCGAGGGCTCGAAGACCTCGGCATTGAGCGCGATGGTGGGCGGGTCGCGGACATTGAGGCTGCCGTCGGCGAACACCTTGTGCTCGACGAGCAGGTATTCGGGCGCCTCGGCCCCCGACAGGAAGGTCACGGTGTGCGGTGTATCGCCTCCGTTCACCCAGTCCCACGTCACTGTATCCCCGGCGCTGACCTCCACGTGGTCGGGGAAGTAGCGGGCGTACTCCACGTCGTCCTGGAAGATGCCGGTCTTGAGCCCGTGTTCGGTCGTGAAGTCGCCCCGGCGAATCCTGTCAACCTCCTGGGAAGCGGCGAAGAGATTCTCGGCATGGGCGATCAGCGAGGCCCGCTCGCGCTCCGCCCGGGCGTCGAGCTCTTCCTGGGTCTCGGGCGCGGCGAAGCCCTCCTGGAGCACAGTGACAGTGGCCTGCATGTCCGGGTGAATGAGGCACACGACCTGATACACCCCCGGCCGGGTGAACTTCACGGGTACGAGCCTCGGGAGCGTGTCCGGGTTGAAGGGCGCCCCTGAGTTGAAGTAGCCCGTGCCGTCGTACTCGTTGTTGCCATTGATGACCAGCTTCTCGTCTGTAGGCACGAGAAGCCCGAGGCGGTCGCGCGCCCATGAGGCGATGGCGATGGGCTCCAGCTCCTCCCTGAACACCAGCCCGGAGGGGAATCCCACTTCCGGCAGCACTCCCAAACGTCCATCCTTCAGGGGGGAGAGCCACGGTACCGCCGGCTCGCCTGAGAGCAGGGTGACGGTGTGGAACAGCACCCTGTCCCAGACTATGGTGTCACCCTGCACGACCGTGATATCGCTCGGCAGAAACTGGTTGATCGCCAGCGACTCGTCCGGGTAGAGATCGCCCGCCTTGGCGGTGTAGGTAGTTCCCGTAGCCTCCTCGTCGTCAGCCATTAGTACAGACGGCATCAGCACCAGCACCGCAGTCGCTACCAACAAGGCCAGTACCTTCAGAGCTGTTCTCGTGCCGCCGCTATGTCCGTGATCCCGCTTCAGTCTCAACATCATGCTTTGCTTCTCATCGACCTCCAAGAGCTATTATTGCCGGTTTCTCGCCGCCGGGCCTGAGCACCCTGAACAGGCCCCAGAGACCCGCTTCGCGATACGGCAGGCGGTGGTCCCCGTACAGGTAGTCCCCCGGCATCCTGGATGGCCCACCGGCTTCCAGGCCTATCTCCAGCCTTCCGACTGCCCCCACCTGCTCGGAGCTGACCAAGTCCGTGCCCTCCATTCCCGGCTCCAGGGGCCACCTGTGGCCCTCGATGCTGAATACGTGATTCTGTTCACTGAATGGTACCATCACGTGAATCCGCACCGGGTCTCCCGCAAGGGCCTCCATCACCGGAGTCGACGGGCTGGCGTAGACACCCCCTTCTGAGGGGGCCACCCCGTCCGGGACGAGGTCGAACAGCCCCTCGGCTTCCTCGAAGACGATCAGTGGTCTGCCGGAGCCCAGGTTCAAGTTTGGAGCCAAGCCAAACCGCCCGTCCAGGAGCGAAGACCTGTAGTTCAGCCCAACAACGCCACTCACCGCGTGATTGTACGGCATGGCATGGGTTCCTATCACCTCATCTTCGTCCTGCAGGAAGAGCGCAAAGTCGCGGTAGCCCGAGCCGTCGGGCAGATGCACGTCTGCCCTCCAGCTCGATGCGAGCGACAGGTCCTCGCCCGTTTCAGGGTCGGTGAAGGCGGCGCCGGCCGGGGCGACCACGATGGCCCCGTAGAGGCCGAGCCCCGGATTCACCAGCACATTGCCCCAGTCCCGGACGAGCGCGGCGCCCTCCCCGTATTCGGGATGTGCGAAGAACGTGTACGTCCGGCTGTCCCCGGGCGCGACGGACTGGTCCGGGTTGAACCCGGCGGCGATGCCCAGCGATTCCCTGGGGTCGTAGGCGAGCATGTCCGCGTGGAAGGACACCCTGCCCTGCTCCAGCCTGTTCGCCAGGCGGACCTTCACACAGTCCCCAACGCCCACCCGCAGGACGAGCGGCTCAGGTTCCCTCGAGCCGGAGACGATGGCGTCCGCGTCCGCCTCGAGGGCGAATACCTTGCCCACTCCGCCGCCGAGCATGGGCAGCGCAGCGGGGATTGCGGCAACGGCGAACTCCTTCAATGGCGCATCGGCCGGGCACACGGAGGCCGGCGGGCTTGGGATCGTCTCGCGTCCCGGCAGCTTCAGGAGGCCGAGGGGGGACTCCTCCCCGTGCACCCTTACCAGCCCCCAGCTGCCCTCGCGAAGCCTGAATGTGCGCCCGTTGTAGTAGGGATAGTCCCCGGGCATCATCTGCGGCCCTCCGGCAGCCGGGATGATCAGATCGGCCCGCTCCGAAATCCCGATGTGCGCGGTGCTCACCGGCCGGGAGCCGGGGCTGAATCTCTCGCGGCGGAACCAGTGGCCGTCGAGATGCCAGGTATGGACATCGTTCATCGCCGAAACGAGGGCGCGCACCACTATGGGATCGCCCAGGTAGGCGTTCAAGACGGGTGTCGCCGGGTCTCCGTGCGCCTCGCTGCTGAACCAGAGCGCCGGGTCCCTGCCTCGCTTCTCCGGAGGGGATGCGCGCAGGTTGAAGGCGCTGCCGCTGGACCTGCCTATGTGGGTGGCAAGGTTGTTGTCCTGTATGAACATGACCAGCTCGCGGAAGCTGCCCGCCACGTCCGGCGATATGGCCGACTCGGTATGAACGTCCACGATGGTCCCGCTCCGGGCAGCCGCGCCCGTAAAGGGGTCGTGGTAGGTCGACCCGGGAGGCTCGGATATGAGGGCGCCGAACAGCCCGTGCTTCCACGAGACGAGCGCGTCCACGTGGTCGTGGAAGTACGCGGTGCCAAACTGCACGTCGGGGTACCACCGGTAGCGCACGAACTCGACGCTCACGATCTCCCCGGAGGCGTGGGGATGCTCCAGGGGAGACTCGAACACGAGGCGGTTGCCGGCGATGCTCGCTATGCGCCTGACCTCGAACGTCTCGTCCTGGTCCATGCCGACTCCCACCAGCGCGCCGCGCCGGAAGCGCCTGGTACTGCCGAGCTCGACCTCCGTGCTGCCCTGCTCCACGTCGTCCTGCAGCACCTCCCCCTCCTGCGTGAAGGGGCGCACGGACTGTTCGTATGCGAACCCCGTGCTGATGCCGTCGCTCGCCTGGACGTCGAACTGGACCAGGTGAACATGTATGCTCGCCTTGCTGAAGAAGATGTTCTCAGCCGTGTCGTTAAGCTCGCTCTTCAGCACCAGGTCGACGCAGTCCTCACCCGCGTTCGCACGCAGCGCGAGCGGGATACGGAGGTCGTTGCTCTCGCGCACGGCCTCCTCGTCCTCCTTCAGGACGAACAGCTGCCCCACAGGGTCTACCAGGCTGGCATTTTCGTCCAGCACTATGGGTACGTTGATGGCGTGAACGACGTACTCCTGGAGCCTCGTGCCCGCGGGACACAGGCTCCGAGCGCCGTTCTCTCCGGGTGAGGGCGGCGCCCTGCCGTTGTGTTCCGGACTCAGGAAGGGCGCAGGTCCATGGTTCGGGGCGAATGGCGGACGCTTTCCGAGATGGGGCTGAAGGAGCGGATAGGCCAGCTTGCCCGTCGCGGGATCGAAGAGGACCGGCGGCCTGACACCCGGGTTCTCGGGCTCGTACATGGGCCAGGTCTCTTCGGTCTCCGGCTCGTTCAGGTAGAGGTCGCCCTGCCTGTGCCAGTTGAAGACGGACGCGTCGTAGCCTCTTGGGAGTCCCCTGGGAGGGAGCTGGCGCTCGACCCAGTCGCCCAGGTTTTCGCTGGTAATCTCCACGGGCTCACCGCCCCAGTCGATGATCCTGCCCAGGAGGCCCTCTGACGTGACCGCCTCCGACACTCCCCCGACGCGGTCGGGAAGCTCCTGGAGCGCACCTGGGCCGCTCCCCGCCTGGAGCGTGTTGTGCACCCGCCAGATCATCCACATCCCCGCGATGTAGTGGTGGGCAACGTGGCAGTGGACCAGATAGTCGCCCGGGCTCTGCTGGCATCCCCCGCTGCCGCACTCGGACTCGAGATCGTAGGACTGCGACGGCCCTATCGACTGGGAGTCCAGTCTCGTCGACGCACCGGTCTTCAGGGGCGGCGACTTGTCGAGACCGGTGTCGAAGGCGGTGTCCCCGGTCCCGGGCTGCCTCCTCCAGCGAATGGCGCCGCCGTGGGTGTGGTGCACGTGGAAGACCTCCGACCCTCCGTGCACGATCCTGGTCTTCACGGGGTCGCCCAGGTACGAGCGGGCAATAGGCGTTGCCGGGTCGCCGAACGTGTACGAGCTATACGCCAGCGACCGGTCGGCGAAGTCGAACCGCTCGGTCTGGAGCCTCATCCTGTTCATGAAGGGCTCGCTCCTGTAGTTCAGCGCCCTGCCGCCGGGCTTGTACGCGCCGCTCAGCGGGTCGGTGAGGGTTACGCGCTCCCCCGTCTTGTCGAGATGGCGATACCTCTCGCTGCCAATCTCGTGGTAGTAGATGACGAACTCGCGGAAGTCGCTTCCTTCCGGGTCCTGGATGACGGCCGACCAACCGCTCTCGATAGGCTCGCCGTCCACAGGGTCGAGGTAGGTCGTCCCGCGCCGCTCGATGACGATGGCCCCGAACAGTCCGTGGCCGGCCTGGAACCTCTCCACGCCGTGGCTGTGGAAGTAGTGGACTCCCTCCTGAGCGTCGTCCGCCACCATCCACTCGTACCGCACGGTCTCGCCGGGCAGGACGGAGGCGGCCCGGTTGGTCGCGATGGCGGGCTCGCCTGTGGCCGCGACGTAGAGGCTTGAGCCGTGGATATGGAGGCTGGCAGGCTCGTTGCCGTTCATGGCGTTCCGCAGGGCGATGCTGACGCAGTCGCCCTGGTTGGCCCTGATGGTGAGCGGCTGGATCGCGTCGCCGCCCAGCCCGATGGAGACGGCCGGCCCCGCCAGGTCGTACCTGGCAACCCTGTTCCGCGCCTCTTCCTGCCGGACCCTGTCCAGCTCCTGTTCGAGGACGAACATCCTGCCGTCGGGATCGTAGTCGAGGAACCTGTTCAGGGTGATCTCGACGTTGATCGCCGCCACGTCGTAGTGCCTAACGGGGGCGTCCGGATCGCACGCAGGCCCGGCGACCACGGACTCCACGACCTTGAGCCCGCTCAGAGGCAGGCCCTCACCCTGGCCGTGAGCGGCGAGGCCCTGCTTGTAGCCGCCGTCCACCACGGACGCGTCGTCCGCAAGGCTCTGCTCCAGCCTCTTCGCGAGGACATCGCCGGCGGAGCCGGGCTCGGCGTGGGAGTGCGCCGGAGTCCCCGGGAGATGGAAATGGTAGGCCGGGGCGGCCCCGCCGCTCCAGGCGAAGGCCAGCACAATCAACACGGCAGTGAAGTAGGCCGAGGTCTGGGGCCTCGGCCTCGCTGTCGCTCCCCTCAAGGCCCCTCGCCCCTAGTCCCGGAATCTGAAGGCGTAGAGGTCCGCGTCCTCTAGGACGAATCGCAGCCGCACGGGAGTCCCGGCTAGCTGGCCCAGGTCCGCGCCGCCGTTCCAGTCGAGCACACCCTCGATCTCGTCGCCGAACTTCTCGGGGCAGTCGTCCAGGCCGAACCCTTCGATGGGCCGCCCCTCCGCGTCCTGTATCTCCGCCCTGATCGATCCCACCGCGGACGTGGAGTAGTTGACCTCAAGCTCCCCGCCTTCGAACACGACCGGCACCGTCGTCACCTCGCCGCCCGCGTACCCGGCGTTCACCGAGACGAACCCGTCCGTACGGAGGGTGTAACGGAGGATCCGCTGGGACGGCAGGTGGGAGTTCTCCATCCCGTACAGGGAGATCTCCGTCGGCGAGGTGTGGAGTATCCCCGTCTCGATGTAGACTCCCCTGTCGTGCCAGTTGTTCTGGTCGAGACCGGGACGGATGAACGCGTCCCTCATGCTGCGGTCGAACTTGAGCCCGTCACGGCTGGACATGAACACTATGTCGCTCACGCCGGGGCTGTAGGTCCAGTCGGGATCCGGGGTGCGCTCGTAGACAAACCTCGACGGGAACATGAGGTAGATGCCGGGCGCCCTGTCGTACTTCACGCAGGCGTTCGTGTAGAAGTGCTCGTCGGGCGTCTCGCCCGTGTCGATGGGCACGAGCTCGCTCCACCTTCGGAAGTCGGGCGAGGTGGCCCGGCGTATCCACCTGACGCCGCCCTTGAAGGGACCCGTGCCGGCGACTCCCCGCGTGTACGCAACATACTGGCCCAGGTCGGCATCCCAGAACGAGATGTTGACCGAGTCGAAGGGGCGGTCCGTCAGTATGGGGTCGTCCTGCAGGAGGCGCCAGTTTATACCGTCGGGCGATGCCACCGCCAGCAGGACCCCGGACCGGACGACGGCCTTGTACCTCTCGTCGTCGGGCACGTCGGGGTTGGGATCCCTGAAGGGCACCATGTTCGCCCCGGGGCCCATCCAGACTATGTTGTTGTCCTTCGAGCCGTGCACCTCGAACAGGCCCAGGCTGGGCTTCTCCCAGTTGATGCCGTCCGTGCTCTCGGCGTACAGGGTGTCGTGGCCGCTCCGTTGGAGGACCTGGTCGGACTCGTGCTCGCTCCGATACCAGGCCCTGAACCTGTCGCCGTCTTTCATGAAGCCGCCCGCGCAGGGGCTCAGGTCCCAGGGACGGTCACCCTCTATGGCGGGAGCCTGGCGCACCGGCTCGTGGAGGACGCGTTCAGCGCCTTTCAACCCCTCGATGAGGAGATCGTCGACGAATATCTGCCTGTCCGAACCTATCCGACTGGGGGTGTTTCCCATA
This sequence comes from Dehalococcoidia bacterium, assembly GCA_965116315.1. Taxonomy (GTDB): domain Bacteria; phylum Chloroflexota; class Dehalococcoidia; order Lucifugimonadales; family CAJWER01. The sequence goes on along the minus strand of OZ220672.1, from coordinate 381,839 downwards.
TCAAGACCTCCGTACTCCGTCCTGAACTGACATAGAGACTATCCCAAAGCTACCTGCACCGGTGAGTACTGCCCTTCGACAGGCTCAGGGCGAACGTATCCTCTCCTGCTCTTCGCTGGTCGGAACTCGCCAGGTGTTGTGAGATAGTCATGGACTCTTGACCCATGCCTCAACGGGGGGTGCCTCGCAGCTGGAACGGGTCGAGCCACTTCCTTAGCCCAGTGGCGAGCAGGTTAAACCCCAGGATGGCGACCATGAAGGCAAAGGCCGGGACCATCGGCAGCCAGGGCCAGTTAAAGATCGAGAGCCTAGTACCGGACAGCATACCAGCCCACTCTGGGAGGTTGGGAGACCTGACGACCTGCGGCACGTATTCGAAGAAGGACTCGCCAAGGAACAGCCCCAGGAATCCCAGCTCTCCCAGGGTGAGCAGCACAGCGCTGAGCTCCAGGGCGGCGGCCGGGATGAGCTGCGGCGCCAGGTTGGGCAGGAGGTGGCGGCGCGCTATGTGCAGGGGGGTCGAACCCAGGGCCAGGGCGGCGTCCAGGTACGGCTGGCCCCTGATCCACCGCACCGAGCCGTGCACGATGTTGGTCAGCTCCGCCCATCCCGTAAGACCCAGGCCGAGCAGGAAGACGCCGAACCCCAGCCTTGGGCCTATCGTCAGTATGAATACGAAGGCGAACAGCAGGCTGGGGATCGACGACGACACAGTGCCGAAGGAGAGTATCTGCTGGCCGACCGCGCCGCCGCGCCATCCGGCCACGCCGCCGAGGCCGCCGCCTATCATGAGGCGCAGGAGGGCCACGGCCACGCAGAGCACAAAGGTCCGCTCGGTGCCGTGGACGATCCGCGTCAGCAGGTCTCTCCCCTCCCTGTCCGTTCCAGCCGGGTAGACCGAGCTTGGAGGAAACGGCCTGCCGCGGACCTCGCCGTCGATGAGCTGCAGGGTCCTTCCCACGTCGTCAGGGCCATAGGGGGAGAGGATGCTCGGCCAGAGCGCGGCGACCAGGAGCACCGCAGTGACCAGGCATCCGGCGATCAGTGCCGGGTTCCCCAGGAACCGGATGGCCAGCTCGGTCACGCGTTCGAGGCGCGTCCGCTCGCCCAGCGCCTGCCCGGACCTGACCGCCAGCCTCAGGCGGGGCGCCCAGAGGCTCGCGGTGAAGCTGACCGCAAAGAGGAAGACGAGCGCGGCGAGCACCACGGTGCTGTGGTCCAGGTACCAGATGGATGCGGGGGGCGTCGGTGTGGTTGGCATAACCTAGCGTTCCAACATCCTCGTATCGAAGGGCAAAGCGCGCCAACGAACTCTCCCAGCCCAGGAGCCAAGAGTGAAAGACTCCCCGCTCCACCCCTCTGGGTTCCTGCCTCCGCAGGAACGACGGTTTGCGTCGCCGACGGTCACTTCAAACACCTCGTACTCCTGGACTCCCACGTCGGCAGCCGTCACGACACCACCCCTTCGGCCTCGGCCACTCTCGGGTCGATGCGGTTGATGATCACCTTAACGAAAGTGTTGATGAGGAGGAATGTGATGCCGACGGAGACCAGCATGTAGCTCGCCATTTCGGCGTCCCTGTCGGCCGCGGCGTCCAGGAGCCGTGTGCCAATGCCTCCCCAGTTGAACAGCCACTCTACTATCAGGAGGCTGCTCATCGAGAAGTAGAAGGAGGAGTTGAAGCTGGTCAGCGCGGGAGCGGCGATGTTCCTGAGGATGTGTCGCAGCAGGACGGTCCTCTGAAGTAGGCCCTTGGCCCGGGCAGTGCGCACATAGTCCGAGTATATGACCTCCTGCAGCGCGCCGATGGTGACCTGGGTCATGTAGGCCATGGGACGCACGGCAAGCACCAGGGCGGGAGCGAGCAGGCGCCTGACATCGAACACGGTCACCTCGGGGCTCAACAGCACAAACCGTTCACCGAAGGCCGGGCCGATGTACCTGATGAATAGGAGGAGTATCAGCACCGCCAGCAGGAAGCTGGGAGTCAGCACGCCGACATAGCTAACGGCGGACGCGAGCCCCGCAAAGGGAGAGCGGGGGCGCAGTCCTCCCGCAAGGCCCAGCAGGAGGCCCGCGCCGGCGCCAATGACGACGGAGACCAGCATGAGGGTGACGCTGCGGACGTATGCGTCCCGCACGATGTCCAGGTCTCCCCCGCTGCCGACGATGTCGCCGGCGAACCTGAAGGTGTCGGCGAAGGCGCTCTGGATGGAGGTCAGGGCCAGGTAGATGGACCTGAGGACGGGCTGGTCGAGCGTCGCGAAGCTGAAGAACGTGACGAGGACGAATACGAGGACGACCCTGTATGCGAGAAGTAGAAGGGTGCGCAGGGGTCCCCTCGGCTCAGGCCAGGTGGCAGGCCACCGAGTGGTCTTCCCGGGCGTCGCGCAGGAGCGGCTCTTCCTCGGCGCACCTGTCGACTGCTATGGGGCAACGGGTCCTGAAGCGGCAGCCGCTCGGCGGATCGATGGGGCTGGGCACGTCGCCCTCCAGGATGATCCGCGTCCGCGTCTTGGCCTGCGCCGGGTTGGGGATCGGCACGCTGGAAAGCAGCGCCTGGGTGTATGGGTGAAGGGGTTCTTCGTGGAGCGCGTCGATGTCGGCCTGCTCCACAACCTTGCCCAGGTACATGACCGCCACCCGGTCGCTGATGTGGCGAACTACGCGCAGGTCGTGGGAGATGAACAGGTAGGTGAGACTGAACTGGTCCTGCAACTCCTCGAGCAGGTTGATTATCTGGGCCTGGATGGAGACGTCGAGGGCGGAGATCGGCTCGTCGCAGACGATGAACTCCGGCTCGACTGAGAGGGCGCGGGCGATGACGATGCGCTGCAGCTGGCCGCCGCTGAACTCGTGCGGGTACCGGTTCTTGAAGTACGGGTTCAGGCCGACGGTGGCGAGGAGCTCCTCGACCTTGTCCTCCACCTCGTCCTTGGCGACGACCCCGTGAACGTTTAGGGGCTCGGCTACGGCCTGCCCGATGGTCATCCTGGGGTCCAAGGCCGCCTGGGGGTCCTGGAAGATGATCTGCATCCGCTGCCGGAAGGGGCGCATCTCCTTGCCGTTCAGGCCGGTGAGCTTCTGTCCGTCGTAGTAGACGTCGCCGGAGGTCGCTTTCTCGAGCTGGAGGATGGTGTAGCCCAGGGTGGACTTGCCGCAGCCGCTCTCTCCGACCAGGCCGAGCGTCTCGCCCTTCTGTATGGAGAGGTTCACGCCGTCGACGGCTCGGACGACCTGCTTGATTGCGCCAATGCCGAAGATGACGCCCTTGGTCCCCGTCTTGAAGTGGGTCTGCAGGTCTCGAACTTCAAGCAGGGTGCCGTTCTGTGTAGTGGACTCCTGTGAAACCGTCACTGCAATTCTCCCTTGCCAGCGCCGTTCGAGCTTCCCGCCAACGGGTTCCAACAGGCCGCATGGTGATCAGCGCCCATCTCTACGAGGGACGGGTTCTCTTCGGAGCACTGGTCGACCGGGCCGTCGCAGCGCGGCGCGAAGGGGCAGCCGGGCTTGAGGTTTGCCAGGTGGGGCGGGAGGCCGTGTATGGACTCCAGCCTGTCGGCCTCTCTCCTCTCCATCGACGGGAGTGCGCGGAGCAGCATCGACGTGTACCGGTGCTTGGGGTTCTCGAATATCTCCTGCACCGGAGCCGTCTCTACGATGAAGCCCGCGTACATCACGGCGACCCTGTCGCACAGCTCCGCTATCACGCCCAGGTCGTGGGTGATCCAGATAACCGACGTGCCCCTCTCCTCCTTCAGGTCTCGGACGAGGTCGAGGAGCTGGGCCTGCACGGTCACGTCGAGCGCCGTCGTCGGCTCGTCCGCTATCAGCAGTAGCGGGTCGCACGAAACGGCGATGGCGATCATCGCCCTCTGGCGCATGCCGCCGCTGAACTGGAAGGGGTAGTCGTAGTAGCGGGACTCAGCCGACGGTATCCCCACCCTGTCGAGGATCTCGACGGCGCGCTTCCGGGCCGTCTCTTCGTCGTGGCCGAGGTGGACCTGCATCGTCTCCGCGATCTGGGGCCCCACCTTCATGGTGGGGTTCAGGGACGTCGCCGGGTCCTGGAAGACCATGCCCATCTTGGTGGCACGCCGCTCCCTGAGGTCCCTGTCCGAAAGCTCAGTGATCACCTCGCCATCGAGCTCGACGCTCCCTCCCACGATCTGGCCAGGCGGATTGGGCACCAGTCCCATGATCGATAGTGCTGTCATGGTCTTGCCGGAGCCGCTCTCGCCCACGATGCCAAGCGTCTCGCCCGGCTGCACGTCGAAGGACACCTTGTTGACCGCTTTGACTGCACCCTCGCGCGAGGCAAGGTGCGTCTCCAGGTTTTCGACTGACAGGACTGGATTCGCCACGATACTATCCTTTTGTCTTCGCCTAGCTTGATTGGGACTCGGCGCCTGATCCCTGCCCACTTTCGGCAATGAACCACCGGCCCCTAGCCATAGGGGCTTGCGTACGGGAGTCTATAGCCTGAGCCGTCCACAAGTCAACACCAGGGTCGGGCCGGCAGGGCCTTCCCAAAGTCCGTTCATAGTGAGGCTGTCGGACCACAGGAGGGCCTTCGACAAGCTCAGCAACTGCTACACATCATATTGCGTCGGTGAGCACTGGCCTTCGACAGGCTCAGGCCGAACGTACTTCACGTACTTCGTCTGCACGGCAGTTACTGACCACCCACGCACGGTCCGCGGGCGGGCATAACGCTGCTCGGGCCGAACGGCGTGGTACAACTTCATCCCAACAATGGAAAGGCCCTGTCGCGCTGGAACGGCGATGCGCCCGCGGCGACCGGCCTAGCGACGGCGGAACTCGCCTCGCCTAAGCATGATTTCCGGCCATGCGGGCGGCCCATCCAACGTATCGCCTCGCCCTGCGCCTCGAAATCCACAGGGTGATGAGGCGGTAGACGGACATAAGGCCATACGTTCCCGGCAGGAGCAGCACTACCAGCGCCCATCCCAGGACCGGCCACACCCTGGACACCGGGGGCGGCGGTGGGATGATCTCGAAGAAGGGTCCAGGCCGGAGGTCCGCGCCTCCATAGAGCCCAGACCTCGCCGTGCCCACGAAGACCTGCAGGGTGTCGGCGTAGTCGCTGGGCAGGGCGAGGCTGCTGATACCCAGGGTCCGGAGCTGCTGGTTGACGGGCTCCCACGACCCCCCCGCGTCGACCGAGCGCAGCACGCCTTCCGAGTCGGTGCCGGCGAAGACCGTGCGGTCGCTCCGGAAGTCCGGGGAGACCCTGACGGCGTAGTATGTCGCGCCGTTGCTCAAGCCCTCCCGGAGCCTGGTCCACGAGCCGCCGCCATCGGTGGACCTGAAAAGCCCGCCTGACGTTCCCGCGAACAGGGTGCCGTCGGCGCCGAAGTCCGGCGATACGCCGAGCGAGTGGACCCTGAGGTCGGACAGGCCATCGCTCGCCGCCATCCACGTATGCCCGCCATCCGACGACCGGAAGACTCCCTCCATCGTAGCGGCGAACAGCGTGCGGTCCGATCGATACTCGGGAGAAGCTGCGAATGTCCAGACCCAAGCATCGCCCAGGCCGTCATTGGTGCGGCGCCAGGTCTCCCCGCCGTCGTTGGACTGGAACACACCGTCGAAGGTGGCCGCTAGCACGGTGGAGTCCGCCTCGTAAGCGGGCGACACCACTACCGCGGGCGTCGTCACTCCCCTGCCCCCACCAGGTACCTGCACCCACTCGGCGCCCCCGTCGGTCGTACGGAAGACGCCGTTGGACGAGCCGAGGAACACGACCTCGTCATCCCCAAACGCGGGCGAGACTGCTATCGACCACACCTCCGGCAGCAGCCACTGTTGGTACGAGCCTTCCTCGAGTCCCCTGTCGACCTGCTTCCACTCGCTGCCGCCATCCGTGGACCTGAGAATTCCCCCTCCGTACGGGGAAAAGAAGATCGTGGGGTTGTCCGGAAAGTTGGGGGCCGGTGCGACGTCCCTGACGCCGCCGGTCGGCACGGACCTGTTTACCAGATGCCAGGATGCCCCGGAGTCGATGGACCGCAGAACGCCGCTGCGGCCAGCGCCGGCGAACAGCGTCGCGTCCCTTCCAAATGCCGGCGAGACGGCCAGCGCCTCCACACGATCGCCCGAGATGGAAACACCATCGTTCAACTGCTCCCACGTACGGCCACCATTCTCCGAGCGGAAGACGGTCCCATAGGCCCCGGCGAACACCGTCGAATCGGACGGGAAGCCGGGCGAGACCTCGACCGAAACGAAGCGCTCGTAGGGCAGGCCCTGCCCTACCTGCACCCAGCTATCCCCGCCGTCGGTGGAGCGGAAGATGCCGCTGCCCAGCGTGCCCACAAAGGCGGTCGAGTCCTGCTCGAACGCGGGCGAGAGGCTGATGGACATTGCGGAAACGGTCTTGAGGTTTTCGTAGATTTCCCAGGATGTCCCGCCGTCGGTGGAGCGGAAGATGCCGCCGGGGGGTGTCTCGTGCGGCATTGCGCCGCCCATGTACCCAACTGTCCGCTGTCCAAGCATCCCAGCGAATACCGTGGAGTCCCGCTCGAAGGCTGGGGAGACCTCCAGGGAGACGATGGCGGCGCGCGTGAGCCCTTCCTTGACCTGGCGCCATGAGGTGCCGCCGTCGGTCGAGCGGAACAGGCCCACGGAGGTGCCCGCGAATACCGTCGAGTCGCTGGCGAACGCAGGCGATACCGCGAGGGCTAGGACGCGGGGATTCTTCAGCCCGTCGACGGAGTGCACCCAGGTAGCCCCGGCGTCGACGGACTTGTAGACGCCGTCGGGGCCAGCGGCAAAGACGGTGGAGTCCGTCCCGAATGCAGGCGAGACGGCAAGGGCACGGATGGACCTGTGGCCCAGCCCTTTGCTGACGTTTTGCCAGGTATCCCCGCCGTCCGTAGACCTGTACACGCCCGCGCCGTCGGTGCTGGCGAATACAGTCCCATCGGCCTGGAAGTCCGGGGAGGCTGCAAGCGCCCAAAAGTAGCCGCCAGTCGGCCCTGTGGGCTTCCAGGAGCCATCGGCTGAGACCGAAGCGGTCTGCAACGCGGTCGTCACGAGGAACAGGAGCGCCGCCAGGACGACGATTCTGGGGAGGTTGGCAACCATCTCTGCCTCCTCGAGGCTGCCGCGAGCGGACGCCTCACAGCCGCCGCGTGGCCTCTCGATAGACCAGTAGCGTGAGCCCGCACCCAAGTAACTATCTCAAATGCCTCGTGCGCTGCTGAGAACTGTCCTTCGACAGGCTCAGGACGAACGATCTTCCCGCGACAGGGCTCGCCGGGGAGTCTTGAGATAGTCTCTAAATGCAGGGCCCACGAAATCCCGCGTACCGCTTATGGGTTCGTGGCTATCGCCTGATCTGCCGGGGGTTCAGGGCGTCGTTCAGCCCGTCGCCGAGATAGTTGAACCCGAACACGGCGGTCCCCAGCAGGATGCCAGGCATCAGGACCTCCCATGGGTAGAGACGCCACTGGGGAAGCGCGGTGTTGATCATGTCGCCCCAGCTCGCTGCCGGCGGCTGGATGCCCAGGCCGAAGAAGCTGAGGGACGACTCGAGCAGCAGTATGCCCCCGATCTGTCCGCTGATCCCAACCACGAGGGGGGCGATGGCGTTCGGCACCAGGTGCTTCCTGATGATCAGCCACGTAGGCATGCCCAACGCTATCTCGGCCCGGATGAAGTCCTGTTCCCTGAGCGAGAGTATCTGGCCGCGAATGAGCCGGGCCGTGCCGGACCAGTTCACCATGGCCAGGGCGCCGAACAGGATGATGTAGTCGATGAATATCGTCTCGTCGAGAATCTCCCAGCCCGTCTGCTGCTTCAGGTCCCCCATGAGCCTCACGATGGGCGTCCTGATGGATGCCGACAGGAAGGCCGCGAACAGGAAGTCAGGGAAGCTGAACAGCACGTCGACGATGCGCATAATCACGTCGTCGACCCAGCCCTTGAAGTAGCCGGCTATGGCCCCCATGGTGATGCCGATGGTCTGGCCCAATATGATCGTAATGGCGGCGGCGAAGACGGCCGTCCTGGCGCCGTGCATCAGGCGGCTCATGATATCGCGGCCTACCTTGTCGGTCCCCAGCCAGTAGTCACTGCCCCAGCTCTCCCAGATAGGCCAGCTGAAGCTCGGCCCATCGTGAGGCTCCGAGCCGGAGCGCATGAAAGTCTCCAGGTAGTCGTGGGGAGCCAGGAAGCTGCCGAAGACGGCAAGGAACAGTATAAACCCCACCACGAACAGCCCGAACACCGCCGTCTTGTTGCGAACGAGGCGCTCGAATGCGTCCAGCCACAGGCTGCGCTGCTTGACCTCCTCGAAGTCCTCTATGGTGGTGGCGCGAAACGCTCGCTCACTCATGGCCCAAGTGCACCTCGCTGGATACCACTCCTGGGTTCAAGTTTGTGCCTCCGGCGGTCGCGCTTTGCAGACTACTCATACCTTACTCTCGGGTCCAAGAGGCCGTAGCCGAGATCTACGAGCAAGTTGGCAACGATGATGATCGTTGCTCCAATCATGGTCGTCGCCAGGATCACCGGGTAGTCCCTCGACTGAAAGGCGTTGATGCCCATGCCGGCGAAGCCCGGGATGGCGAAGATGCGCTCGATGAAGACGGTTCCCGTCACCAACCCGCTAAGGGTGAGTCCCATGCTGGTGAGGACCGGCGTAAGGGAGTTCTTGAGCATGTGTTTGCTAACTACGCGCCGCTCGAACAGGCCCTTGGCGCGGGCCGTCCGGACGTAGTTCTGGCGTATGACCTCCAGGACTCCCGAGCGCGTAAGACGCACGATCCCCAGTAACCCGGTGACCACCATGATCGAGATGGGCAAGACCGTTCGCGTACTGAACAGGCCATGCCAGCCAATTGGAATCCTGTTGTTCCACGTGATCCCTAACAGCTCGAGAAAGTCGGGCAACCAAAGTACGGTAATAACCATCAACAACGGCGCCAGGACGATCACGTGGATGGAGCTCCCCACTATGGAGCCGGTGACGATGATGTAGTCGATCCAGGTATTCTGTTTGCTGGCGGCAAGGGTCCCTAATGGAATTCCAATGACTATCAGCAGGAACCCGGCCGCGACTCCAATCTGGGCGCTGACAGGGAAGGCCTCCCACACCATCTCCCCAATGGACTGTTTGCCGCGTCCCACGCGAAGAGGCTGCCCCATGTCTCCCTGGGCCAGCTTCCATATATAGTCGCCGAACTGTACCCAGAATGGGCGGTCGAGCCCGTAGAGCTTGCGCAGCCTGGCGAGTACCTCTTCGTCCAGCACGTAGTCTTCGCCGAACTGAATCTCCAGGGGGTCACCGGGGGCGTAGAACCCAAAGAGGAAAGTGATGAACAGAATCACAAAGAGGACCGGGATAATGAGTACGACTCGCCTGAGGGTGTATATCAGCATGTTGGTCTAAGCTCTATTTCGATTCACTGCATCAGAGGGCAACGCAGCCGCGTCCCAATTGCCGGAGTCTAGCGTCTATTCGCCCTCCCGTCAACTCCGGGGAGGCTGCTACGCCAGGTAGCCCGGGTCAGATCCGGTGGATGGCCTCGGCGTTCGCCGAGAATAGCGCCGTTTTCTCATCCTCGGAGAAGTCCGACACTATCTCAGTGTAGGCGTCGACGACGGCATCGTACTCGCTCCAGAGCCAGTCGACCGGCCAGTTGGTTGCGAAGAAGCTTCGTTCGACGCCGAATATCTCGATGCACTGGAGAACGTAGGGCCTGATGCTGTCGGCCGTCCAGTCGTGGTCCCCCATGCCCAGACCGGAGATCTTGCAGCGGATATTTTCAGCCTCCGCAGCTACCGCCATCGCTCGGCTCCAGCTGGCGAAGTACTCGTCCGTCCTCTCGGCCGGGAAGCCGCAGTGGTCGATGGCTATCAGCACGTTGGGGAACTTCGCCGCCAGGTCCCTGAGCTTCTCCATGTCCGGCCACTGTACGCCCATGCACGATATGAGGTCGTACTTTTCCAGCAGTGCGAATCCGCGGTGGAAGTCCGGTTCGACCAGGTAGTCGCCGTAGGAGAAGTCCCGTATGCCCCGCATGTTGGGGTACTCGCAGTGCGCTTCCAGGACGGTTTCGACTCCCGGGTCCCTGAGGTCGGCGTGGGCCACGATGCCATGAGGGAAGCCGGTCCTGCCGGCGGCCTCCTGCAGCCACTCCGTCTCCTTGACAGGGTCCGGGCTGCCAATGGCCGCCTGAACGTGCACGGCCTTGACTACGTTCGCGTCGCGAGTCTCGGCAATGTAGTCCTCGGCGATGTAGTTTCTCTCGGCCAGCTTCTGTATCTGCCAGCCGAGGGTGGGATGTGGCTCCCCAGGCTTCCAATGGTCGTACACCAACTCGGGGTGTTGCATGTCATAGTAGTGGACATGCGCATCGACGAACTTACGCTTGCTCATGGCCGAGGCTCCGTACGTGACAGACATGTTCCAGGCGCCGCGGGGGACACGCCGGCAAGGGACAGCCCTGGATGCGTGAAACCGGGACCCCGCCCTTTGCAGGGCTTTGGGGTCCCGGTCTTAAGTTCGCTCGGGTAGTTCCACCCGACCGGCAGGCCGCGGAGCCTCCGCTACGCTGCGCTACCGGTCTGGCAATTGATCTCTAGTACAGGCCCCTGTCGCGAACACCGATCTGCCACCACGGCAGGGTGTTGAAGTACTGACCAAGGGAACCTACGTAACCCTGTACCCAAGGCTGAACGACCCACGTGCGGTCGTCACCGGCCATGAGCGGGAAGTAGTAGTAGTTGTCCATGATCGTCTTCTCGATCTCCTGCCAGGCACCGCAGTAGTTCGGGTCGTCCAGCGTCAGCGACTGGGCCGCCTCGATGAGGGCGTCCAACTGCGGGTTGCTGAACTTGCCGGAGTTCTTCACCGTACCGGACGTCGAGTGACCAAGGTCGGCCAGAACGCCGCTCGGGTCAGGTATGCGGCCGCCAAGGCTCTGGCGCCTGAACTCGACAACCTCGCGCCTCTGCTGGCCAGGCTCGAGCCTTACCAGGTTGATCTCGATCCCAAGGTTGTCCTTCCACTGCTCCTGCACAACCTCGAAGATGCTGATGATCGACGGGCGGGAAATCTCAAGCGTCGGGACGGGTACGTTCTCCGCGCTGCCGTACTTGGAGGCCGCAAGAGCCTCGCGCGCCAGCTCAGGGTTGTACTCGTAGCCAACGTCGGGATACTGCGAGCAGGCGTTGCCCTCGGTCACGATGCCGGCGCCGTACTGGGCCTTCGGGCCGAGAATGGCGGGAACGATGTTCCACATGTCGGCCGCGTGGGCAAATGCCTTGCGGACGTTCAGGTCGTCGAAGGGCGGATGGTCGGTCACGTAGGCCGTGTACCAGAGGCCCTTGCCGCCCTGGAGAACCAGGTCGCCGTGGAACGGGTTGTCAGGCTGCCAGATGGCAGGCTGACGGACCGAGTCGGCGTAAAGCACGTCGAGCTCGCCGTTCTCATACAGCAGGTAGCCGGTCTGGAGGTCCCTAACCGTCGGCCTTACGACCCGGTCCATGAACGGGGAGTCGCCCCAGTAGTTCGCGGCCCTGTCGTAGTGCTGCGTGTCAGTCGCGTCATCGTACGAGGCCTGGTAGGGGCCCGCGCCGATGGGGTTGACCCTGAAGCCCTCGGGGTCGTTCCTGGCCTGATCCGTGTCATAGATGCCGAGCATCCAGACCGCCATCTGCAGCGCCCACGTCGGGTTGAAGGACTTGAGCTTGATGGACAGAGTCAGGTCGTCCACGACGTTCAGCCCGGAGGCCTCGGTCGCGTCACCGGCCTCAAGGGCTTCCATGCCCTGGATGGCCCTGGTGTGGAGCAGGATAGCCCCCCAGCCAACCTGGTTGTCGGGATATGCCGCGAACTCCCAGGCGTCCTTGAGGGCAGCCGCCGTGATGGGCTTGCCATCATGGAAGACGGCGTCAGGGTTGATGTGGAGCAGGTACTCGGTGCCGTCGTCGCTGACCGAGTAACCGGTCGCGAAGCCCTGCCGCAGCTCCATGTTGTTCGCTATAGAAGCGAAGTGGAACGGAGGCATAAAGATCCACCAGTAGTGGGCCCGGTCGCCGCCACCCTCTCTAAACGGAGGGGTGACCTCTTCCTTGGGACCCGACTGGTACAGGTACTGGAGCTCCTGCGAGTCGGCAAGCGTCAGGTCGGCCTTGATCGAGCCGGCGGGAGGAGGCTCCAGCGCCGGAAGCGTTACCCTGGCGAAGCCCTCCTGCGCGCCCTCGGTCGTCAGCTCGGGAAGCCTGGCCAGCGCAAGCTGGGCCTTCTCGCCCGCGTCCATGGCAGCCATGCCCGCCTCTTCGGCGGCCTTCTGGGCCATCATGGCAGCCTCGGTCGCCGCGTTGGCAGCCTCGACAGCCTCGCTAACCGATGCGCTGATGATCCGCTGCACATCGGCAGTGGTCAGCTGGCCCGCGGCAGAGGCGTCGACGATCTTCTGAACGTCGGCTGCCGTCAACTGCTGACCAGTGGAGTCCTGGACGATCTTCTGCACGTCAGTAGCGCTGAGCTGCTGACCGGCCGATGCGTCGACGATCTTCTGGACGTCAGCAGCGGTAAGCTGGCCGGCTGCCGACTGGTTGATGATCCTCTGCACGTCGGCGGCCGTAAGCTGCGAGCCAACGGACTGCTGGACGATGTTCTGCACGTCCGCGGCAGTCAGCACGTCGCCGGCGGATGACTCGACGATCCTCTGGACGTCAGCAGCGGTAAGCTGCTGGCCGGTGTCGATTCCGGCCACGGCGCTCTGCACGATGTTCTGAATCTCGGCCGCGCTAGGCCCAGTCTCGGTGGGCTCAGCGGAACTGCAGGCCACAAGGCCCACAATCAAGGCCGCGATCAGAGCAACCCAGAGCACCCCTCCCTTCTTCAGTGTGTCTCTCATTCAAACACCCTCCTTGGAATAGTATCGCGCGGGAGTTTAACCCCAAAAGCGTATTCAGTCAACCCCTCGCATGGCAATGGCCCCACGCGCGGCGGGGAGCGTCAAACTTCCATTGATCGTAGACCCTGTTCATTATGCTGTAAGTCGTAGATAGCATTGCAAAAGCGGACGAATTTTCGCTCACTTACTGCCTGGAACTACGGAGAGCGCAATCGGGGGAAAAAGGCCGTCAGACCATCGATCCGGCGGGGGAAGAACTCCGAAAAACGAACCGGGCCCCACACGCCCGAGGCTTATGGGGCCCGGTCCTTTACTGGTCTCGACAAGTCACCATTTCGGCCTGTTGTGCCGCGGGCAAAATGCCGGCAGCGCAACAGGACCGGTCTGGCAATTGATCTCTAGTACAGGCTCCTGTCGCGGACACCGATCTGCCACCACGGCAGGGTGTTGAAGTACTGACCAAGGGAACCCACGTAACCCTGTACCCAGGGCTGAACGACCCACGTGCGGTCGTCACCGGCCATGAGCGGGAAGTAGTAGTAGTTCTCCATGATCGTCCGCTCGATCTCCTGCCAGGCACCGCAGTAGTTCGGGTCGTCCAGCGTCATCCCACGGGCCGCCTCAATCAGGGCGTCCAGCTGCGGGTTGCTGAACTTGCCGGCGTTCTGCACCGCGCCGGCGGTCGAGTGACCAAGGTCGCCCAGAACGCCGCTCGGGTCAGGTATGCGGCCGCCAATGCTCTGGCGCCTGAACTCAACAACCTCGCGCCTCTGCTGGCCAGGCTCAAGCCTCACCAGGTTGATCTCGATCCCAAGGTTGTCCTTCCACTGCTCCTGGACCACCTCGAAGATGCTGATGATCGACGGGCGGGAGATCTCAAGCGTCGGGACCGGCACGTTCTCTGCGCTGCCGTACCTAGAGGCCGCAAGAGCCTCGCGTGCCAGCTCAGGGTTGTACTCGTAGCCAACGTCGGGATACTGCGAGCAGGCGTTGCCCTCGGTCACCATGCCGGCGCCGTACTGGGCCTTCGGGCCCAGGATGGCGGGAACGATGTTCCACATGTCGGCCGCGTGGGCAAATGCCTTGCGCACATTCAGGTCGTCGAAGGGCGGATGGTCGGTCACGAAGGCCGTGTACCAGAGGCCCTTACCACCCTGGAGCACCAGATCGCCATGGAACGGGTTGTCAGGCTGCCAGATGGCAGGCTGGCGGACCGAGTCGGCGTAAAGCACGTCGAGCTCACCGTTCTCATACAGCAGGTAACCGGTCTGGAGGTCCCTGACCGTCGGCCGCACGACCCTGTCCATGAAGGGAGAGTCGCCCCAGTAGTGGTCGGCCCTGGTGTAGTACTGCGTGTCCGTCGCATCGTCATACGCAGCCTGGTAGGGACCGGCACCGATGGGGTTGATCCTGAAGCCCTCGGGGTCGTTCCTGGCCTGGTCCGTGTCATAGATGCCGAGCATCCAGACAGCCATCTGCAGCGCCCACGTCGGCGTGAACTGCTTGAGCTTGATCGACAGAGTCAGGTCGTCCACGACGTTCAGCCCGGAGGCCTCGGTCGCATCGCCGGCCTCGAGGCTCTCCATGCCCTGGATGGCCCTGGTGTGGAGCAGGATGGCGCCCCAGCCAACCTGGTTGTCGGGATATGCCGCGAACTCCCACGCGTCCTTGAGGGCAGCCGCCGTGATGCTCTTGCCGTTTTGGAAGACGGCGTCAGGGTTGATGTGGAGCAGGTACTCGGTGCCGTCGTCGCTGACCGAGTAACCAGTCGCGAATCCCTGCCGCAGCTCCATGTTGTTCGCTATGGAAGCGAAGTGGAACGGGGGCATGAATATCCACCAGTAGTGGGCCCGGTCGCCGCCACCCTCTCTAAACGGAGGAGTGATCTCTTCCTTGGGACCCGACTGGTACAGGTACTGCAGGTCCTGCGGGTCAGCCAAGGTTATACCTGACATGACCGAGCCGGCCGGGGGCGGCTCCAGCGTCGGGAGCGTTACCCTCGAGAAGCCCTCCTGTGCGCCCTCGGCAGTAAGCTCGGGAAGCCTGGCCAGCGCAAGCTGGGCCTTCTCGCCCGCGTCCATGGCAGCCATGCCCGCCTCCTCGGCGGCCTTCTGGGCCATCATGGCAGCCTCGGTCGCCGCGTTGGCCGCGTCCACAGCCTCGCTAACCGATGCGCTGATGATCCGCTGCACGTCGGCAGTGGTCAGCTGGCCCGCGGCAGAGGCGTCGACGATCTTCTGAACGTCGGCTGCCGTCAACTGCTGACCAGTAGAGTCCTGGACGATCTTCTGTACGTCAGAAGCACTGAGCTGCTGACCAGCCGATGCGTCGACGATCTTCTGTACGTCAGCAGCGGTAAGCTGGCCGGCTGCCGACTGGTTGATGATCCTCTGAACGTCCGCGGCCGTAAGCTGTGTGCCAACGGACTGCTGGACGATGTTCTGAACGTCCGCGGCAGTCAGCACGTCGCCGGCGGATGACTCGACGATCCTCTGAACGTCAGCAGCTGTAAGCTGCTGGCCGGTGTCGATTCCGGCCACGGCGCTCTGCACGATGTTCTGAATCTCGGCCGCGCTAGGCCCGGTCTCGGTGGGCTCAGCGGAACTGCAGGCCACGAGGCCCACAACCAAGGCCGCGATCAAAGCAACCCAGAGCAACTTCCCCTTCCTAAGAATAGTCATCATTCGAGCCCTCCTTGTCATGAATTCGCACGAAGTGTAGCATCGGGAACGCATTCAGGTCAACTGCTGCATAGCTGCGCACTTTTTCGTCCCATACAAGGGCGGTCGAAGGGCCCTAAACTGGCGACATCCGCTTGACGTGCACAGGACGCGCACACCAACCTATGGATATGGACCGTCCAAAGAGCAGGGATGGGCGAAAGGTCACTCATGGCGCGGCAAACCACGCCACGCCTTCGGATGTACCTATCGTCGGCATCGTAGCCTCTGATGCCCGCGAAGAGCTGCATCTCGCCTCAGCCGTGCGCAGAGCGGGCGGCGAGCCACTGGCGGGGGCTGACGCAGACGCAAGGCTGGACCGCGTCGGGGGCCTGGTGGTGTCGGCGGCTCCCCAGACCGATGCGCACGGGAGCGACTCAGGCCTGGATGCAGCAGCGTGGCTGTCGGAGGCGCTGGACCGGGGCCTCCCCGTGCTGGCAACCGGAGGGGGGTTCCTCGCGCTGAACGTCGCGGCCGGCGGCTCGATGGTCGACGTGGATGGACACGCGGCTGAGTCTAGCAACGGCGACGAGCCCGCCTACCACCGGATATATATTGCTCCGGGCGGCAAGCTGGCCGCCACCGTCGGCTCGGGTGGGTTCGTGAGGGTCAACAGCCGCCACGCGTTCGGGGTCAGGGAGGCGCAGAAGGCGCCGGGGCTGCTTGCGACGGCCTACTCGCTGGAGGACGGCGTGATCGAGGCGCTGGAGAGCCCGGAGCACAGGTGGGTGATCGGCGTGCAGTTCGATCCTCATCGACGAGGCGAACTGCCGCCTCACTTCGACAGGCTGTTCGACAGCCTCGTCGCCCAGGCTCGATCCCAATAGCCTAGAGGAGCGCCGTCGCAAGACCCGACTGGAGCCTGGCGGCAAGGTCGGCCAGCAGGCCCTCCCTCAGACCAACGCGCGGGATGGTAAGCGTGGACGCCCATACGACTCCCATGAGGGTCTGCAGCACCACAGTGGCCGGGTATATGACATCGGCGCGGTCGGGCCTGAGCCCAAGCTCACGCCTCCTCTCCGCAAATGAGAGCTGCTCGAGGGCTGCCCTGGTGCGATAGATGTCTCCGATGGAGGCGTATGAGGTCGCCTTCTTGCCGGCCCGCCTGCCGGTAAGGTCGCCCACGGTCTCGACGTTGCCCCCCGTGCCAATGAAGAAGCCGATCAGGCTGTGCCCTACGTGGTCGCCGACCCAGTCGCGAGTCTCTGACGCCACGTCGTCGACCAGCCTGAGGAAGTAGCCGGGGCCAAGCGTCTCGTCGGACAGCACCTGCAGCATGCGGACCGTCCCTATCTTGTAGCTCCGGCTGTCGACCAGCAGCCCCTCTGAGGTGAGGGCCACCTCAACGCTTCCTCCCCCTATGTCGACCAGCAGCGCCTCGCCTGTCTCGATGTCCAGCTTCCTCGACACGGCCAGGTGGACCAGGCGGGCCTCTTCCATGCCGCTGATTACGTTTACCTCTATCCCCGTCTCGTCCAGTATCCGGTCCGCCAGGTCCTTGCCGTTCTCGGCCTCCCTCATAGCGCTGGTGGCAATGGCGGCGGCGTGCTCGACGCCATGCTCGCTGATGGACGCGGAGAACCTGTGGAATGCTTCCAGGGCGAGGTCCATGATCCCGGGAGAGAGCCGGCCGTTCGCGAATACGTCCTGGCCCAGCCGGACCGGCTCACGGGCGGTCTCCACCACCTCCACGACTTTGTCCTCGCGCGTCTCGCCTATTGCGAGCCGCATGGCGTTGGAGCCGACGTCGATCGCGGCGAGGGTTGTCACCGGGCGGAGTCTCTTCCTTCTCCGACGGGATGGGCCGGGAGCTACTGCGGAGGCATCCCGTCCAGGCAATTGCGCCCCGCCGGCATCAGTCCAGCCTGCCGTCGCGGAACGCCTGGATATAGTTCATGCAGAAGTCGTCCCTGCCCTCGAGCATGTCCACCGCGAGCCGGACGCGCTCCGAGTCCATGTCGAGACCGAGCACGTCGCTCAGCTTGGTCTGGATGGGGTCTATTAGCCCCGCGTCGATGCCCGCCTCTACGGCCAGGCGTATGAAGGCCTGGTTGATCAGCTTGCGGTTGGGCATCCCGAACGACACGTTGCTCAACCCCATGCCGATGTGGAGGCGGGGGTACTCCTGCCTGATGCTCCTAACGGCGTCGAAGTAGTGGTTGCCATACTGGGGGTCGACCGAGATGGGGAATATGACTGCGTCGCAGAAGATGTCCTCGGCGACCACACCGCCTGACAGGGCCATGTCTATGACCGTGCGGGCGTTCTCGACCCGCTGCTCGTCGTCCTCCGGCATGCCGGCGTCGCTCGTGGCAAGGACGATCACCCTGGCGTCGTGCTCCCGCACCATGTCGAGCACCTCGGGCCGCTCGAGCGACAGGGAGTTGACGAGGGGCCGTCCCGCGCGACCGTCGTAGGCAGCAAGTCCCTCCGCGAGGATCTCGGAGTTCGACGAGTCGATACTGGGCGGCACGGGGGACGCCGCCTGCACCGTCTCGACGGCCCACCGCATGGCCCTCTTCTGGGTATCGAGGTCGTAGTGGACTTCGTCGACGTTGACGTCGAGGTACTCTGCGCCTGCCCGCACCTGCTTGCGGATCTCGGCCCGGATGTACTCTGCGCCCTGCGCACTCTCGTCGGGGTCGTCGCCGATGCCCTTCATTGCGGCGATCAGGAAATGCTTGACCTGGCCCTGCTCGTAGGGCTGGGTGGTCTTGAACCACTCGGGCACTGTGAGACGCAGCCGCTGGCCGTCCGCCCCCCTGAAGGGTACGAACTCAGTGCCGTCGTCGAGGGTCTTGACCCTGCGTCCCTTCCTTAGAAGGACGCGCGTGGCATGGATGTTTTCGCCGACGATGGTGAAGTCTTCGGGCGCGTTGACGACTCTGGACATGGGCTGGCTCCGGCTGACTGACGTTGGGGCTATTCCGGTCGCGGCTGGGCTTCGCTACCCCGGGATACGCGCTGCACCTGACCTGGAGACAGCGTCGGGGCCAACGGTGCCTTGTGCCCTGGGCTCGAGGTGGGCGAAGTCATGCCTCGGAAGCGACTCCGCCCCCGTTCGACTGGCGCTCCTCGCACCAGTCGCGCACGGCCTTCGGGATTTCGAGCAGGTTCTCCAGCTTGGTCGCAAGGGGAATGGCGCACTCGGGCGCGATCATGTCGACGCCCGCGTCGAGGCACCGGTATACCTCGGCGCGCACCTCTTCCGGGCCCTTCGAGTAGAGGGTGACCGGGTTGTTGATGTTGCCGACGAGGCCGATGCGGTCGCCGACTATCTCCTTTGCTTCCGCGGGGTCGTTCCTGGAGTCGAAGTGGAACATCGCCATGTTGTTCTGGGCGATGTAGTCCATGCGGTCGAGGGTCTTCCCGCAGATGTGAAGTATGAGGGGCACGTCGAGCCGCTCCACCATCTCCTGGTGGATCTCCAGCAGGAACCGCCGGTAGTACTCGCCGCTCACCAGGTCGCCGGTGGCGTGGTCGGGGAAGGTCAGGGCATCCGCGCCCGCGTCGATCTGCGCCTGGCCGAACAGGACCGATACCTCCTTGAGCTTGTTCATGCAGTCCTTGGTCCTCTCCGGATCGTCGACCGTCATGAGGAGGAAGGGCTCCACCCCAAAGACGTGGTAGGCAAGCGTCCACGGGCCCATCGTCTTGCCGATGATGGCCACCTCGTCCCCGAACTCCTCCTTCAGGATGGAGATCGACCTTGTCATGGCGATCGTGTCCCGGTGCTCCAGGAAACCAGGGGGGATGTGGACATCCTCCGGGCCCTTCCAGATCGGGTTGGTCATTCGCACGGTGGGCCAGTTGTCCTTCTGCTCCCACTGCATATCGCAGCCGAGGGCCGACGACTCCTGGATGATGCTGAAGTAGGGCATGATGGAGTCGAAGCCAAGCTCGGTGTAGCCGGTGGACGCGAGCCTGGCGTTCATCTCGGGGTCGCGGTTGGCGTCCGGGAACGGGGCGTCCATCATGTCCATCAGCTCTACCGTCGCGACATTGGTGGGGTTCGCGATAGGCGGCCGGTCCACCGGCTCGCCGGCAAGGGCGCTCAGCACCCTCTCACGCGGCGTCATGGTCTCGGTCAATGTCATGGCGCTCCTCCTTCCGTGTAGCTGCTACGGTTGGGGTAGTCGTTCCCGCACTTCCCTCAGATACGGGGGAAAGACCTGCTTGAATCTCACTACGTTGTCGAACATCCATGCTCGCATGTCGTCAAACTCGGCGGGATCGGCGTCGATAGAACCGCGTCTTCGAACCCCTACCCTGCTCGTCTTGTTGTCATCGAGCCTCTCCCACAGCAACTCTTCGTCCAGTTGGGATTCAATATCCTCCTGTGATTCCTTCAGTAGGTCGAAGAAGTCCTTGTTCCAGTCCTTGTTCGGAGTCTGCAACGAGAGTTCTACCGCCATCTCCCCCTTACGCACATAGAAGCTCATGGTGCGCCAAACCTCGGATATCCCTGAGCCGGCCGAGAACCAGTTCGTGGTGTTGTCAGTCTTGACACCCCAACCGTCCTCTCTGTTCAGCCTCTCCAGCAACGGCCTCCAGAATCTCCTGTACTGCTCCCCTTTCTCGGAGACAGGCTGTGGGAAGGCAGTCGCCCGCTTTGACCATGAATTGGGAAACGCGGCAAGTCGAAAGAGCGGAGCCGCACTGGAGCCGGCAATCCTCACAGCCCCAATCTCTACACCGTAGAACTCCAGAGAGTCCTCGGTACGCTCGTTCAGCCAATCCATGGCTGCTCTGTGCTCGTCTCGAAACTCGGGGGTCACCCAGATCACGATGTCGGCCTTCGAGCCTGCTGAGTACGTCAGCAGCTGGCCCAAGTGACTGTGATCGGTACTGCCCATCTGGTTCTCTATGGCAACCACAGCGTTGCGGTTCGCTTCACGCGCCAGGATATCCAGCTTGAAGCTGCCCACCGCCGCCTCGCGACCAACTAGCTCTAGCTCCATCCCCAGTTCTTCGCCCAATTGATCCAGGTTTTCGGCGAGCCATGGAGTGAAATCATCGGCTTCGCTCGGCCAGATGGAGCGTATGTCAACTCTCTCGATTCTCTCCAGTTGTTGCGCGGTCGCCACTGTTTCTCCTAGCTGTCCTTAGGCCATATAGTCTAGTAACCGGGGGTCGAATTCGCACCTTCGCGGGAATGACGAATACGGCGGCGTAGTCACACCGAACTATTAGTGGGCGGGGAGCGGAGTTGCTCTGCAAGCACGCGAAGAGCCAGTGCCTGCACCCTTGCGATAGCCTCATCAGACGTGGAGCCGTACGCCATCGCGCCCGGAATCTCTACTACGTCCGCTATCCAGCGACCGTCCTCCTCTTGCTCAGTCTCTATGTTGAAGCTCGTGGCCATCCAGCCTCCTGTTGGCCTTATGTGGGCGGGGTGAAGCCCAGGGTGCCCGTGGTCATCTGGCCTCGGAGGGCGTCGGCCTCCAGCATGTCCTGGGTGCCGGTAACGTTGCGGGCGTAGGGTAGCAGCAGGCGCATGAGCTGGTCGTGCCGCGCGCCGCATGAGAATGACACGCCGTCGCCCACCCTCTCCATCTCGCCGTAGCGGACGAAGCCGGACAGTATGGCGCGCAGTCGTCCGGCTGCCCTGGGCGCTTCGCCCTCGGCGGTCACACGGTAGACAGTGCGGCCATCGATCTCCTCGGAGTCGAACCCGAGCATGAGGGGCGACCTCAGGTCCTTCACGGGCCCTTCCGGGTAGTCGAAGTTCGGGTCCTTCTCGACGGCCTGCATCATCAGGAACTTGAGAGGGCGCTGGTGAATGGTGCCGCAGCGCGGCCTGATCTGGTTGTGCGTACCTTGGACGGGATCCATATCGCCCAGCTTGGCGAGCTGGTCGCGCACCTTTTCTACCCTGGTCTCGACGCCGTCCCTGCGGCTGAAGGTCCAGACCGTGGCCATACCGCCTTTCGAATAGAGGCCGATTGAGATGTCATGAAAGTGAGGGTCGATAGGGACGAGCTCGAGGCACTTCCCGTATTCCTCGATGGCTTCGACGGCGCTCAGGCGCGGCATGCTGGCAACAGTCATGGCGTCGCTCCCTTCATCGGTCCAGTATCTCAGAGATGGCGCGGATGTGCCTGGGCGTGGTGCCGCAGCAGCCGCCGAAGATGTTGACGCCCATCTCGGACAGCTCCTTGAAGCGCGGAGCCATGAACTCGGGCGTCTCCGGGTAGACGATCTGGCCCTTGCGTATGGCGGGAATCCCGGCGTTGGAGTGTATGAGCATCGGGCCGTCTGCGGCATCGCGAATCAGCCGCGCAAGCTCCAGCATATTCTCGATGCCGTTGCCGCAGTTTGCCCCGACCGCGTCGGCACCCGCATCGCGGAGCTCGCGAGCGGCGTCCTCTGGGGTGACCCCCATCATCGTGAAGAAGCCGCGGGGACCCTGGTCGAAGGTCATGGTCGCGATGACCGCCAGGCTCGTATTCTCCCTGGCGGCGCGGACTGCCAGCCGGGTCTCGTCGAGCGCGAACATGGTCTCGATGACCACTGCGTCCGCCCCGCCCTCCTCCAGCGCTGTGATCTGCTCGGCGAAGGCGTCCAACATTTCGGCCTGGCTGACCGAGCCGAGGGGCTCGATGAACTCACCCGTGGGCCCGACGGAGCCTGCAACCAGGCCTCCCGGCGGCGCCTGGCTCCGCGCATGTTCGGCGGCAAGGCGGTTCAGCTCCCTGACCCGGTCGCCGTGACCGTACTTGTCCAGCATGAACCTGCTGCCGCCGAATGACGCGGTCAGGACCATGTCCGACCCGGCTTCGAAGTACTCGCGGGCCATCTGCCGGATCAGCCCGGGGCGGGTGGCGTTCAGCTCCTCCGGGCAACCTCCTGGCTCCAGTCCGCGCGCCTGCAGCCACGTGCCGGTGGCCCCGTCGGAGATTATGGACTCCCCGGCGTTGAGCCTCCCGATCATCGCGTTGGGGGCTACCTCAGTCTCGATCATCGTTCACCCAGTGGTCGATCGCTCCGGGACTCGGGTCCCGGTCTCCCGACAGGTGCAGGTCCCTGATTCGTGCCACGAAGTCGGACGGCATGCCGGCGTTGATGCGCGCGGCCGTCGCTTCAGCCGCTGCTTCGGCAGGACCGCCTGACTCCTCGTATGCGCCCCACTCCCAGGCCATCATGTACTCGTCAGTGCCGGCGCTCCCGTCGAACATGGCTATGGCGTCCGCGGCCTCCTGGAACCTGGGCTCCAGGGGTTTCGACACGGTGCCGGCGTCATCGACTGCCTGCACCTGAACGGGTACTTCCTTCCAGTACATGACACGCACTCTCGCCAATTGGGGGTCGCCTCGCCGGCTGTCCTTGCGGTCTCATTATACCGACTGAGTCACAGGCGGTCGAACGCCCCAGGGCATTGGTGAGTGTTCAGAACTGGTGTGAGATAGACAGCTTACCCTCCGGCAAGCGAGAGAGCCCCCATCCTAACCTTCCCCCTCGGGGGAAGGGGCAACGCTCTCGGCCGAGGCCTACTGGGCAGTCCAGCCGCCGTCGATGACGAGGTCGCTGCCCGTCATATAGGAGGACTCGTCGGACGCCAGGAACAGGGCTCCGTAGGCCACGTCCTCGGCCGTCCCTATCCTGCCCAGCGGCACCAGGGCGCGGCGGGCCTCGACGGCCTCCTCGTCCGGGAAGCCGGACATGAACATGGCGGTGCGGGTGGGGCCCGGGTGGATGACGTTGGCGCGGATGCCGTCCCCGGCATACTGGACGGCGGTCGACTTGGTGAGCAGGCGCACGGCGGCCTTCGAGGCGTTGTAGGCGGCTGAGGTGGTGGTGCCAACCAGCGCGTTGAACGACGCTATGTTTACGATGGAGCCGCCGCCGGACTCCCTCATGGCGGGAATGGCGGCGCGGGTACCCAGGAACGCGCCCCTGGCGTTCACATTCATCACCCGGTCCCATTCCTCGGGCGATGTCTCCTCGACGAAGCCGCGCAGGTAAATGCCGGCGTTGTTCACCAGCACGTCCAGCCCGCCGAACCTGGAGACGGCCTCGTCGATCGCCTTCTCCCAATCGGAGGGGCTGGTTACGTCCAGGCCAAGGAAGACGGCCTCGGCTCCGGTGGCCCTGATCTCCGAGGCAACGCCGCGCCCGGCCTCCTCGATGATGTCGCCGAGCACTACCCTTGCGCCCTCGCTGGCGAAGAGGCGTGCCTCGGCGGCTCCCATTCCCCGGGCGGCGCCGCTGATGAGAGCGACCTTGCCTCGCAGCCTCAACGGGCCGTCATGCCCCCGTCCACGCTCAGCACCGAGCCGGTGACGAACGACGACTCGTCGGACGCGAGGTAGAGGACGCTGCTTGCCACCTCGTCGGGGCTTCCCAGCCTGCCCATCGGGTGGCGCGCCTCCATGAGCCGCCTGAGGCCCTCGGGGTCATCGGTTGCGGCGAATATCTCGTCGAAGTATGGCGACTCCACCGTCCCGGGCGCTACGCAGTTGACCCTCACCCCTTCGTCGACGTGGTCGATGGCCATCGCCCTGGTCATGGCGATCACGCCGCCCTTGGAGGCGCAGTATGCGGCCCTGTCGGGGACGCCGACGAGCCCAGCAGCCGAGGCCGTGTTGACTATCGATCCGCCGCCCTGGCGGGCCATCACCGGCACGACGTACTTGCAGCCGAGGTAGACTCCCTTAAGGTTGACCGACATGAGGCTGTCCCAGTCGGCCTCCTCGGTCTCGACCACCGTGGCGGCGAAGCCGAACCCGGCGTTGTTGACGAGCACGTCTATCCGGCCGTGCTCCTCGACGACCACGTCGACCATGCCCTGCACGCTCCTGGCCAGCGACACATCGACCTGGACTGCCGTCCCCTGTGCGCCGAGGAATTCCAGTTCGCCGACGGTGCGCGCCGCAGACTCCGCGTTCTTGTCAGCCGCGACGACGGTCGCTCCCTCTCGTCCAAACAGCAGGCAGATCGCGCGGCCAATGCCCGAGCCTCCGCCGGTCACAACGCAGACTCTGCCGGCCAGGCGCGTCCCACGGGCTTCACCGAACATCGAGCTCTGCCCTCCCCACCAGCTCCATCGATACGTCCATGTTAGGCGGCATCAGGGTCGCAGTGCGAACGTCGCGGTAGATCCGCTCGAACGGCATCTCCTTGCGCGCTCCCCTGCCGCCGACGGTCTGGAGGCACTGGGAAGTAACGTCCAGCGACGCCCGGGAAGCGGCGTACTTCGCTCGCGCCGCCAGGACCCGCCTGTCGTCCGGGCCCGCGCCCTCCCACCTGGCTGCCGATTCGTAGAGCATGTGCCGCGCGCCTTCCAGCGCTATCGTCATCTCCGCGACGCCGCGCTGCACCACCACGTCGTGCGACAGCGGGTCGGGGGCAGGGTACACCCTGTTGGCCTTGCAGAACTCCACCGCATGGTCGAGGGCTCGTTGCGCCGCCCCGAGGTACACGGCAGCATACCCAAGCCCGAAGCCCTCCGTAACACCCTTCTCCAGCGCCACCCCCGGCTTGCCGAGCAGCGCGTCTTCGCTCACTCGGCAGTCCCGGAATGTAACCGTCGGGCTCACGGTCGCCCTCATTCCAAGGACATTCCACTCCCCGCCGATATCCATGCCAGGCGTCCCGCTCGGCACGAGGACAAGCTGAAACCCGTCTCCGTCCCTGCTGCCTTCCGTGTCGCAGTGGACCATGTTCCGGTGTGCCGCGCCGGCCATGGAGCAGAAGTGCTTGACGCCATTGATGACGTAGCCGTCGTCTACGGGCGCGACTATGGTCCCACGGGCGGCCCGAGAGCCTCCCCTCCTGCCGGGCTCGCTGCCCCAGCTTGCGAACAGCTTCCCCTCGTCCACCACCTCCGCGTAGTAGCGCTGCTTCTGCTCCGGGGTGGCAAGGGCATCTATGAACCTCAGTACCACGGAGTGCATGTGCATCGTCATCGCCGTGTTCGCGCAACCATAGGCCAGGCGCTCGACTACGGCCGTGTATGCCGGCATGTCCAGCCCGAGCCCGCCATAGGCCTCGGGCGCTGCGGCAGCCAGCAGGCCATGGTCCCACAGGTCTGCCCAGCTCTCCACGGGGTAGCTTCCCGACTCGTCGTAATGGGCAGCGCGGGGCCACAGGCAATCCTCAGCCACTCTCGCGGCGAGTTCTACGACCTGGCTATCCACCCCGGATGTGGGAAGACTTTGCATATTGAGGTGAGTGGCTCTGCGCCCTCACGGCGACATGGCGAGGGCTCATGGGCCGCCCGTCTACTCGGGTTCGGCTATCTCCAGGACCTGGTTGACGGGCACGTCGGCCAGGGTCTGCACCCTGCCGCCCGGCCACCTGATGGTCAGCGAGTCGACCTTCGAGGCCTCGCCGAGGCCGAAGTGGGCGGCCATCATGTTCTGACCCATCGAGCTGGAACCGCCGGAGATAAGCCTGATCTGGGAGACGCCACCAGACACGGCCGTGATCACGGCCCCGATCGCGTCCCTGTTCCCGGTGGCGCCCTGGGGCTTTACGGCCAGCCAGCTGTTGCCGGTGTCGCACGCGTTGCGGAACAGCCTGGCGGGCTGGCCGTAGTTCACGACGATCATGTCGAGGCAGCCGTCCTGGTCGTAGTCGATGTACGAGCCGCCGCGGCCAATGCCGTCATCGTCCGAGCCGCTGCCGCTCGACACGTCCGTAAACGTGCCGTCGCCCTCGTTGCGAAGGAGGGCGTTCGGCTGCTCCTTCGAGTTCCTGGGCTGGGGCGCGTCGAGCCAGCCGCTGACTACGTACAGGTCCTCGTCGCCGTCGTTGTCGTAGTCCATGAACATGGTGCTCCAGGCGATACGCGGCTTTCGGCCCAGCAGCCCGATCTCGGCCCCGGCCTCAGGCGCCACGTCGACAAACGGCTTGCCGCCGCCGTGGTTCTTGAGGAGCACGTTGTCGTTGATGTTGGTCATGAAGATGTCGAACCTGCCGTCGAGGTCGTAGTCCCCGATCGCGATCCCCATACCGTCCATCCTGACGTCGGCGTCCATGGCGATGGAGACATCCTCGAACTTCCATCCGTCGCCGCCCGGGCCGTCATTGCGCCAGAGCACGTTGGGTTGAATCTCGCGGCCCAGGTCGTTCACCACGTAGAGGTCCAGGTCGCCGTCCTCGTCGTAGTCGAACCATGCGGGCTGGAAGCCGGCGCCGTAGACGTTGCCGGCCTCGCCGCCCATGCTGGGGCCGGACGTATCGCCGAGCAGTCCGGTCACGTTGACGAAGCTGCCGCCTTCGTTGTGGAAGAGCGAGAGTCCCCTCAGGGCGACACCGAAGTCCCGGTGGATGAGCAGGTCGTCTCCGACCTCTCCCAGGTGGCTGACCACGACCAGGTCGAGATTCCCGTCGCCGTCGTAGTCGCCCCACGCGCAGCCGCTGAACCTCCTCTTGTCGTCGTACCCGTCTACCAGGGCTTCGGACACGTCCTCGAAGACGCCCGAGCCGTCGTTTCGGAAGAGCTTGTTGGCGCCGTGAATCGTGGTGTAAATGTCCTGGTCGCCGTCGTTGTCAAAGTCGGCAGCGCAGCCGCCGTTAGTCTCGGAGAGCGGGTCGTCGAGGCCGGCCTTCAGGGCCACGTCGGTAAAGGTGCCGTCGCCGTTGTTGCGGTAGAGCGCGTTGGGCTGGCGCATGTTCGTGATGAAGATGTCGTCGAGGCCGTCCCCATCGTGGTCGAACACCACCACACCGCCGCCCAGCGGGAAGACCAGGGCGCCGGGGACGTTGTGCAGGAAGTCAATCCCAGCCTCGGCGGACACGTCGACGAAGGCTGGCCTATCCAGCACGACTGCCGCATCGGCCTCGGCGGCAGCATCCGCAGCAGTCTGGCTGTCCTCGATCGGTACGACGCTGCGGGTCATCCGGGCCCTCACACCCTCATCGGCTGCAGCCGCCGTTTCCGAATTAATCCCGAGCAGGCTGTCGGTAGCTATGAAGGCCCCCGCCACGAGGATGCCCAGGCCGCCGGCCACGCCCAGCGTCCAAGTGGTCGTAGCGAGAGCCGCGATGGCCCGCTTCGACATGACGCCGGCCAAGCCCCAGAATGTCACGGGGCCGCCCGCCGCCGCGGTGAACAGCAGGACCGCCGCGGGGGCCTCGCCCATGCCCATCAGCAGCAACAGGGCAACAAGGGGAATCTCGAACAACAGCGGCACGTTGATCAGGATGCCGAAGGTGGCCGCTATGGCTATGCCGGTGAGGTCGTTGCCGAGGTATTCGGAAACGACGTCCGGGCTCACCCACTGGATCGCCAGCCCGCTGGCGAACCCCGCTATCGCCATGATGGGCCCCATCCGCACGAGGAACCCGAAGGTCGCGCGGCCCCACTCCGTGAAGGCCTCCTTCATGGCCGGGCCCCACGGCTCCTCTATGGGCTCGAATTCCAACTCGACCTCCACCGGGGGGCCCTCAGCGGGCGCGGGCACTCCCCTGGCAGTGAGGCGGTCGATCATCGCGACGAGCGGGCCAACCAGTATCACGGCCGTCATGCCCATGAGGAACCTGCTCACGCCCATCATCGGCGTGAAGACGACCACGGCCATCACAAGCCCGGGCAGGTTCAGCGTCGACGAGCCGTGGACTATCGCCAGCCCAGCTTCGATCCCGACGCCACGCCGCTGGAAGGCCGCGGACACGGGCACGATACAGGCCGAGCAGAGGTTCATGACGGGGCCCAGGACCATCCCCTTGAAGGACTTCTTGAGGCTCCCGCCGGACAGGACTCCGACTCCGCTCCCCTTAGGGAGGAGGAACGCCTCTGTGAGTCCGGCCACCAGGAAGGCGAATATCATCCCGATGGTCACCAACTGCAGGTAGGTGATCGAGAAGTCCCACCAGCGCTCCAGCAGGGTCGTCTCGAGCTCCCGCTCGATGCAGAAGCCCTGGAAGCAATGCACGATGGGTCCCGTCACGACATCCAGGTCCTCTCGGACTGTGTCGAGCTTGGGGAAACGGTTCAGGGAGAAGAAGAACGTAAGGAGGACGAGCAGAATCGCAAATCCCACGAGGCGCTTCTTGCCCAGGGCGCTGGCGGGAGCGCCAATGCGTCCCATGATGGGCAGCCGCTGACCTATCTGCCTGAGCGTGGTCATGAGGCTACTGCGGTCCCTCCGTCGGAATGTTGAACACGATCAGCCGGTGCCCGGCGCTGCGTCCGGTGTTGTTGAAGCTGCCCCCGAAGATCTCCGGGGTGCCGTCCCCGTCCACGTCGGCCACGTCCAGCGTTATCAGGAAGGGAGGGAGATCGACGGTGGGGACTCGCCGCGCGAATTCCTGGTTGCCGTCGTTCTCGAGCCAGATCAGGTTCTGCACCTCGTCCCGGGGGAACATGTTCGGGAACTGGACTCCCGACAGCACCAGGTCCAGGTCGGAGTCGCCGTCCAGGTCGACCGCCTTTACGGCGTGGGCGCCCCAGTACCTCGTCAGCTCGCGGTTGGTGAACATCCCCTCTCCGTCGTTCTCCAGCCACGCGAGGCCGTAGAAGTTGTTGGGCAACAACCCGCCTCGCGGGCGGTCCGGCGAACGGTCCAGGGTGTCGCCGTTCGTATACAGAATGTCCGTATCTCCATCCATGTCCAGGTCGGCAAGCTCTATTCCGGAAAGACCATAGTACATCACGCCCGCAGAGAATAGCATCTCTCGGTCGAAATTTCCGCTTCCGTCGTTGCGGTAGAGCGATACCTCCTCGGAGTCCAGGGAGAGCGCAACGGCCAGGTCCATGTCTCCGTCCGCGTCCGCGTCGAACGGAAAGGCCCGTATCGACCCCGGCCGGTCGTCGATGACATGCTCGACGAACTCGAGCTCGGCGGTCTGCTCCAGCCAGGCGACTCTCCCGTCCAGGTAGCCGAGTACGCAGACCGCGATGTCGAGGTCGCCGTCGCCGTCCAGGTCGGCCGCCTCCGCGCATGCGACGCGTCCCACGTCCTCCATCAGGACGATCACCTCGAACTGGAACGTGCCGTCGTTGCGGAGAAGCACGACGCGGCCCACCGGTCCATTGGTGCGGCTGAGGGCGCCGATGTCCGCGACCAGGAGGTCCCGGTGCGAGTCGCCGTCCACGTCGGCCGCGTGTACCCTGACGGGCTGGTTCAGTCCTTCGCTCAACTCCACGACGTCGTCCAGGCCGCGGAGCCACATCACGCGCCCGGACAGCGGCTCGGTCGCGAACAGCTGCAGGCTGCCGTCGCCGTACAGGTCTAACACACGGACGCTCGCGGTCGTATGGGGCCGCCCGTCGGGCAGCAGCACGGTGTACGCCCCCCCTGCTGTCACGACGGCCGTCGACAGCCGGCTCTCGGGGACGACTCTCACCGGCGTGGGAGTGGGTGGCACAGGGATGGGCGTCGGGGTCGGGAACGTTCGCGGGGTGGCAGGCACGGGCTCCGGCGGCCCGGAGCCCCAGCAGCCAACACCGGCCATCACCACGAGCAGGGCCAGCGCGACCATGCCGCGTTGCAGGGCCCGTGGAGGCATGGGGCCTGTCACCTGCAACGGTCTTCGCCTGTAGGCTGCCGGGCCAAGCTCGAGGCCTTCGGATCAGATCGTGTAATCGATCTCCACGCGACGCCCTGTGCGGGAGGACTCGTAGACCGCGTCTATGGTCTTGGTCACGGCCAAGCCGTCCTCTATCTGGAGGGCCGGCGTGCGGTCCTCCCGGATATCGTCCATGAAGTCGTCGATGTAGTGGAGGAACCAGTCGTGCTCGCCATAGCCAACGTACGGCACGGGCTCGTACTCGAAGGTCCGCTTGGGGGCGCCCTTCCACTCGGCCGAAGCGCTGGCGACCGTCAGGCCGAAGGACGAGAAGGGGTCCCACTGCGCCCAGCCCTCCATGCCGTAGTACATGAGGAAACCGCCCGGATCGGGCAGCCCCGCGGGGAGCACGTACCCGTCGTGCATGGTACCGAGGGCGCCGTTCTGGTATTCCATGGAAACCGCGGCAACGTCCTCGAGAGGCTCCTCGATGTACCCCACCGGGCGGCCGACGGTCGCCTGGACCGACTTCACCTCACACCCCATGATGAAGCGCATGGCCTCCAGATGATGGCCTCCGAGGTGGTGCAGGATGCCGCCGCCCTGGGTGGCGTCGCGGTACGAGAACTGGCCGGGGTCGCGGCTTCCGGGCCGCACCTGGCCCGTGACCAGCCGCGTCTCGATGGAGAGCGGCTTGCCCAGGATCCCCCTGTCGATGAGGCCCTTCAGCTCCTTCATGGCCGGGTGGAAGCGCCACGGGTAGCCGGGGAAGACCTTCACCCCGTTGCGTCTCGCGACGCGGGCAAGCTCGGCAAGCTCGGGCGCGCGGCGCGAGAACTGCTTCTCCATGTAGAAGTGCTTGCCAGCCTCGGCAAGCTTGGTCCCGGCGGCGGGCACCTCGTTCGCGGGCAGGCCGACCATCGCCACGTCGAAGTCCGCGTTGGCGATCAGGTCGTCGAGGTCCGTGTGGACGCTGGCGTTGGGGTCCTCGGTGCGCGCCGGCTCCAGCCGCTCCGGCTCGGTGCCCTCGAAGTACGCGACGACCTCCACGTCGTCCAGGCTCTTGAACGTCTGGATGTAGCCGGGCTTCTCCGGCCCGATGCTCCCCATGTGTCCATGTCTCAGGCCGACCATCGCGGCCTTCAAAGTCTTCCTGGTCATCGAAGCCTCCCTGCTCTTTGACACGTGGTCAGCACAAGTATATACTGTCAGCAATTCGCACTTGCGAAGGTGGATGGACGGAGTGTCCATCGGAGGGGCCCGATTCCGGGCCCCTTTTCTGTTGCCCTTTTCTATTCGCCCTCAGAGTAGGTTCTTCCCGTAGACTACTCCATCAATCTGGAAGTACTTCTCCTTCAGAATGCGTATGATCTGCCCAGCGAATGGTGACAGAGGCCGCCCAAGCATCCCAGCATCGTTCAGGATTTCGCAACACGATGGATGCGCGATCAGGTCAGCCACCTGCAAGCCCGTAACATTGGCCGCCTTCGGTTTGACCTTAAGCTCTCGACTGGTCAGCCACTGCTGCAACTGCTCCGGCCCTACGCAACTCGTGCCTCTCTCCCAAGACTCGGAGAAGGACTCCTTCAGTCGTCTATCTTCCCTACCTCCCCGAGATTCCGCCATCACGTCTCCCCTTGCCTGTCGCCGACTCAGCCAGTAGGTGAAGCGCTCAAGTAAGGTGGTCATGCAGTGGTGATACGGATCGCACCGACGACGCCCGCAGGCCTCAGCATGGAGGCCCTTGTCCAAGCACACGGTGATGACGCTGTATTCCCACTTGCGGAGGAGATCGAGAAGGTCCCTATTGAACTCCTCCTCTACTCGAGAGTCCTGCAGAGCATGGAACGGGAACTTACGGTTGACCATCTCCTTACGATGCAAGATTACGGGATCGTCCGGATGCGACCCAAAGTATCGGCCCTTGATGTCCTCCATGTCCGGGTGCATTCGACTGGCAATGTAGTTGAGATCGACTATGACCCCCGTGAGCGAAAGAAATCGATTGTTGGAACCAGTGGGCTGCTTCCTGCCCGATGATCCCGTCTCGTCGACATAAAGTCGGCATTTGACGTCAATTCGTTGACGGGATGCCAAGGCTCATCGAGCCTACTGTGGGACCTCGACGAGGCTGTTGCCAGACTGGTGCGACTTGAGCATCCCGGTCATGATCTGGACGACCCTGCGCGCCTCCTGGCCCGATCCGACGCTGCGTCCGGTGCCTCCAGCCTCGGCCAGGCCTATAAGCTCCTCGTACGCCGCGACGTACCCCATGGACTGGTAGCTGCTGACCAGCCCGATCGGCTTGATGACCTGGACCACCTCGGCGCCGTCAGCGTCCTCCTTCGTGAGGGTCCCGTATCCGGCGTTGAGCGCGAACGAGATCTCCCCCTCGGGGCCGGACAGGATGAGCGTCGAGCTGCTGTAGGTCTGCTTGTTGCACTGGTACATGGCCCGCACGCCGTTCTCGAAGAAGATCATGCCGCTCACGGCCGGGTCGTTTGCGGGAAGCTTGCCGCCGTCGCCCTTGTACTCCGTCCAGTGGTCGAACCCCTCCTCCAGCACGCCGCTCACGTGCGTGACGTCGGAGTCGGCGAAGAAGGTGACGCCGTGGAGGATGTGGGTGCCGTTGCGGAACATCATGGCCCTGGCGCCGCCCTGGACCGCGATGATGGACGCCAGAGGACCTATCGCCCCCTCCCTGATCGTGTCCCTGATCTTGTGGTAGATGGGGTCCCATGCCCTCGTGTGGCCGACGCTCAGCGGGACGTTGTTGTCCTCGCACGCCTGGATCATCCGGTTCGCGTCTTCCATCGTCGTGGCCAGCGGCTTTTCGCACAGGATGGCCTTGACGCCCGCGTTGGCCCCGTCCACGACCATGTCGCCGTGCCGGTTGTCCCCCGTGCCGACGGTCAGGATGTCCAGGTCGGCCTCGGCGAGCATTTTCTTGTAGTCGTCATAGGCCTTGGCCTCGGGCCAGGTCGACCCCCACGTGTCGGTGAACCTGTTGCGCATCTCAGGCACAATGTCGCAGTACCCGACCAGCTCCACGTTGTCCATCAGGGCGAGGCATGCTGCATGGGAGATGATGATCTCCCGTCCGAACGGCGGACCGACCTTCGGCCCCTGCCATGCCGCCCGAGGTCCTGGAGGCTGCGGAGCCCCCGAAGTGATGCCGCTCAGTCCGATTATCCCGACACGGTATTTCCGCTGACCCATTTCTTTCCTCTTTCCTGGAGTTTGCGGGCGAAGAGCCCGCCATAACCTAATTGCGCGCTATTGCAAAGTCAATGTGCCCATTCGGCCTGTTCAAAGTTGGCGAAGCATGGGAGCTTTGCACTACGGCAGCGCGAGAGCCCCCATCCCTTCGACAGGCTCAGGGCAGGCTCTAACCTTCCCCCTCGTGGGGAAGGGACAAGACGCCCTGGTCCGGCCTACCAGAACATGGGGACGGTGGTCTCCTCCTTGGTTATCATCTCCAGCACCGCGGGCTGGCCCTTCTCGGTCGCGGCAATCCCCCGCCGGATCGACGGGCCGATCTCATCGGGCGTCTTCACCACCTCGCTGTAGGCCCCGAGACCCTCCGACACCTTGGCGTACTCGCCCGAGAAGCTGTTGCTCCCGTACTGCTCGGTCGCGTAGGGCATGTGGTGCGAGTAGTTGGTCATCACGCTGTTGTTGAGGACGATGGTCAGCGTGCCGATCTCGTTCCTCGCCGCCGTCTCGATGTCGAGGCCCGCCATGCCGAACGCGGCATCGCCCATGATGTTCACCACCGTCTTCTCAGGGGCAGCGAGCTTCGCTCCCAGCACCAGGCCCAGGCCGTATCCAAGCTGCGTGGACTTGCCCCAGCCAAGGTAACCGCGCGGTGTGACCGTCTGCCAGAACGGCACTAGCTGCTCCCGGGGATAGCCCGAGTCGTGGGTGACGATGGCGTCCGCCGCGTTCACGTTGGCCGCCAGCTCGGTTATCACCCGGTAGGGGCTCAGAGGCATCTCGTCCGACCTGAGTCTCGGGCCCCACTCCTTCTCGAACTCGGCCCTGACTCGGGCAATCTCGTCCGCGACGCCGTCCACGTCGCCGCGGCCGTGCTCGCCGACCTGGCGCTTGACCTCCTCGATCATCTGCCTCAGCACGACCTTCGCGTCCCCGACGGCGCCCAGGTCGACCCTGTAGTCCTTGTTGACGTCCTCGGCGCAGTTCGTCGAGTGGGCAATGGTGACTCCGGAAGGCATCGGCGCGTTGAAGGTCGACATCGTGAGGCTCGTCCCCATGCCAAGCACGAAGTCGGTCTTCTTCAGGTAGTGATCGACCATCAGCGTCGCACTGTGAGAGCCCGGGCCAAGGGCGAGGCGGTGGTCCTCGGGGAAGGCGCTCTTGCCCGCCAGCGTGGTCAGCACCGGGATGTTCGTAAGCTCCGCGAGCTCGACCAGATCGTTGGTGGCCTCTGCGTAGAGGACACCCTGCCCCGCATTGATGCACGGGGCCTTCGCGGCGAGCATCGCCTTCACGAGGTCGCGCACGTCGTCCGGGTCCGCGCCCGACTTATGCTCGCGGACGGGCTTGTACGGCACCTCGTCGCCGGGGTACTCCTCGCCACCGACGTCGGCGGGAATCTCCAGGAGCACCGGCCCTCGCCGGCCGTGCTTCATCAGGCTGAAGGCGCGAGCCATCATCTCAGGGATGCGCTCCACCAGATTGATGTGGCCCGACCACTTGGTGATTCCCTTGTAGTGGTCGATGGAGTCGAAGCCCGGGTGCACGCCGATCCTGCTGCGCTCGGACCCGCCCGGCAGGAGCAGGAAGGGCACCGAGTCGGCAAAGCCCTGGGCCACGCCGCCGAAGGCGTTCTCGGCCCCCGGGCCGCGCTGCATGGTGAATACGCCGATCTTCTTGCCGTTGTGGATGCGGCTGTACCCGTCCGCCATGTTGACGCCGGCCCGCTCCTGGCGGCAAATGATCGGGCGTATGCCCTCCTTGGCGCCCTCCTCGATGAGGTCCTGGTGTGGGTAGGCCGTCATCCACTCCACACCTTCCATCTTCAGTATCTTCGCTATGACTCGGTTGCCGTCCAATTCCGTTCTCCTTAGTGCCTGCTAGCTCCAGGCTGTCTCTCGTCTACCGGCGGGGAATTGTAGCACGTTTCTTCGATTGGAAATCGGCTGCGGGGCCGCATCGAAATGCCCGGCCCAAATCGACCGCCGGGCCTTGCCGCTCGCCTTGACACGGCTGCCGCCGCACAACTAGCATTTCAATATAGGGCAGGCCCTCGAGGGAGCGAGTCCCGGGGAGAGTGGGATGCCACAGCGCTACGAAGACGAGATCGAGGAGATCCTGAAGCAGGTCGGGGAAGTGGGTCCCGGGCCCGTACGCCGGCGTCGCAGCTTCCTCAGTCTCCTCGGCGCCTACATTTCCAAGCTGCTCGGCGGCGGCGCCTGGTCGATTACGCCCGGCAGGGTGATGCTGGTTGCCGGCATCGTGCTGCTGCTGGGCCTGCTGATGCCCTCGCTGGTCCCCGCAGGCATCTGGGCTCCCGTGGCGTGGGGCGGGCTCATCCTCTTCATCGTGGGCTACGCGATGTTCTTCATCCGACCCCGCAAGGTCGAGAAGCGGTGGCGCGGCCAACCCATCGACGACGCCGACGAGGGGCTCTGGGCGCGGCTGAAGCGCCGCAATCGCTAGCTAGCCCTACGACCTGGGGCGCTCGGCCTCCACTGCGGTCAATCGCTAGGACAGGCCTGGAAGCGCCCCTAGCGTCTGTCGCGAACTACCGGCCTTGCCTGAGAGCTGCGCCACCAAGCCGGGAGGAACCCCTGCCCAGCCACCCCTCTGGATTCCTGCCTCTGCAAGAACGACGGGGCCGGGAGGCCGTTTCTCAGTTACTGACTATCCCCGCACGGCTCGCGGGCGGGCATGACACTGCTCATTGCGACGAGTCTCGCATGGTCCCGTTGCTGCTGAGCTTGTCGAAGCACCCCCGTGAGATAGCCCTTAGATGGAGCACTCTCCCTCGCCGCGCTCCATCTTGTAGATGATGGTCTTGTCCCAGTCCATGTAGGCGTCGATGGACTCGCGGTTGAGCTCCCGGGTCTCCTTGAACTCGTCGACGAGGGGCGCGAATGCCTTGGGCGTTACCCTGACCACGAAGTCCCTGAAGAGCTCGCCGTCGTTGCGGTTCTCCTCGTAGAACCCGATGATCCGCTTGAGGGCGTCGGGCGTCCTCTTGGCCGGGATGCGGCCCCTGACGCGCAGCCCTATGCGGGAGTCGCCGGGGGCGTAGCTGCCACCCAGGAACAGCTCGTAGGCCGGGACCTGGCCGCCGGGCGCCTTGGTCGCCGCGCCGTGGAACCCGATGTCCGCCACGTGGTGCTGGCCGCAGCCGTTCGGGCATCCGCTCATCTTGACGTGCATCTGCTTCACGAGCGGATCGGTGACCCCCATCTCCTCGATGCTCTCGCGCATAGCGCGCCCGAGGCCCATGGACGAGGTGATGCCCAGCTTGCAGCTGTCCGTGCCCGGGCAGGAGACCACGTCGGTTATCTCGTTCACGCCGGACTTGTTCAGCCCAAGCCGGCCCAGCTCCTGCCACACCTCATGGAGCGCCCCCTCGGGCACCCACCTGAAGGCCATGTTCTGCTGGTGGGTGATGCGGGACCTGCCGCCCGCGTACTTGCGGGACATGTCGGCCAGCTCGTGCCACTGCTCGGCCTGCAGGTCGCCGAGCGGCAGCTTGATGTGGACGACCCTGTAGCCCGCCTGCTTCTGGTCCTCCACGTTGGTCTCGACCCAGTGGTCGAACTCGGGCGAGTGGCCGTTGCGGGAGTAGCCGCCCGCGGGGGGCACAGGCGCGTCCTTCTCCTCGTCCTCGATGAACAGCAGCGGGGTCGGGTCGAAGGACTTCTGGGCCCACTCCTCCTGCAGCTCCTCCTCGACCATCTTCCTGAAGTCATCGATGCCGATGCGGTCGATCAGGAACTTGATGCGCGCCTTCATCCGGTTCTTGCGGAGCTCGTCCGACCTGTGGAATATCCTGATGGCCGCCTCGGTCACCTTCAGGAACTCGTCGACCGTCACGAACTCGTACAGCGTGTCGGCGATACGCGGCATGATGGACGTGCCGCCGCCGATGAGTAGCTGGAAGCCCTTCTCGCCACCCCTGACCTTGGGGATGAAGCCCATGTCGTGGATGGCCGTGATGGCGCAGTCCTTCTCGCACCCGGAGAAGGCCGTCTTCCACTTGCGCGGGAGGGCCTGGGTGTACGGGTGCCTGACGAAGTAGCGCGAATAGGCGGCCGCGTACGGCGTAACGTCGAAGGGCTCGTCGGCGCACACCCCGGCGAGCGGGCAGCCCGTTACGTTGCGCACGGTGTTGCCGCACGCCTCGCGGGTCGAGAGGCCCTCGTCGCCGATGAGGCGCATGAAGTCCGGCGTGTGTTCCAGCTTGACGTGGTGGAACTGGACGTTCTCCCGGGTCGTGACGTGGCCCTTGTTCAACGGCGCGTACTTGGCCGAGACGACGCCCAGGGCGTCCATCTGCGCGGCCGACAGCCCGCCAAAGGGCACCTTTACCCTCACCATCTGGGCGTCGGGCTGGCGCTGGCCGTAGATCCCCTGCTTCAGGCGGAAGGCCTGGAACTCGGTCTCGTCCCACTGGCCGGACTGGAACAGCTTGACCTGGGACTCGAAGTCGTCGATCTCCTCGGGGAGAATCTCGATGATGCTCTGGTTGCGCGGCTTCCAACCATTGTCTGCCATGCTCGTCCTCTCTCTTATGAATAGCGCCCCGCTCGGACCTGAGCGGGGCGCGGCTGACTCATCCGGCGTCTGCGCCGGCCCCTAAGGAGCCTCTTCTACACGCGCAGCTGAACGTGGGCATCGCTGTCTTCGTCAAGGTATGCCGAGTCTACCAGCGCGTATCTGAAGGTGTCAATCTATCCGGGGCCATCCCGGTCCGCACAACCCGGCGTTCTCTAGGTAACCTGCAGGGTGGGCGACCTGGGCATCTCGATGACTTCCTCTTCGGAGAGGGGCACCGCGTCCTTCTGGTAGACCTGGACGCGGAATGAGCCGTAGTCGGGGATGAACATTCGCCCCTGATCGTCCACCCGAACGGCTCTCGGGCTGCGCAGGCGCTTCTGGGGCTCGATGTTCGCCATGTCGCGCAGCCTGAGGGGCTTGGCGTTGGCGAGCAGGTACGCCCTGCCGGAAATCGACAGGGTCGCGTCGCCGATGAAGGCCTCGATGTACCGTCCCTCGGGGTTGAACAGCACGACCCGGTCGTTCTCCGAGTCCGCTACGTAGATGTCACCGTCGCCATCGACGCAGAGCCCGGCCGGCCTGCTCAGCTCGCCGTCGCCGGAGCCCGACGTTCCCGTCTCGAACAGGAAGTCGCCCTCGGCGGTGAACTTCTGCACCCGGTCGTTCCGCCAGTCAGAGACGTAGACGTCGCCGAGCTCGTCCACGTCGATGCCCCACGGCATGTTGAACTGGCCCGGGCCGTCGCCGAAGCCGCCCCACTTGAGGATGAACTTGCCGTCCTTGGTGAACTTCTGGACGCGGTGGTTCATGGTGTCGACGACGTAGAGGTTCTCGTCCGCGTCGTAGGCCATGCCCGACGGCCGGTCGAGCTGTCCGTCGCCGCTGCCGTGCTCGCCCCACATGCCGATGAAGTCGCCCTCGGTCGTCATGAAGGTGATGCGGTGCAGGGCCTCGTCGGAGACCACGATGTTCTCGTTGCGGTCAAGGAGCATCTGGGCGGGCCACATCATCTGGCCCTCGTCGCTGCCCATCGTGCCGATGTCGCCCAGGTTGGCGTCGTCGTCCCAGGCCACGCGGGCGATCTTCGCCACGCCGCCAGCACCCTCGAACTTGCACAGCGCCAGCACTCTCATGTCGCTGGTGACGGCTACGTCGACCGGCCAGTCGATGACGCGCCGCATGCTCACCGTCT
Organism: Dehalococcoidia bacterium; assembly: GCA_965116315.1. GTDB lineage: Bacteria > Chloroflexota > Dehalococcoidia > Lucifugimonadales > CAJWER01. Next base: position 342,815 of record OZ220672.1, on the reverse strand, counting down.
TGAGGTATGGAAAGCCGGCCCTCAGCAGGGCGTATGGTCTGGCCATGGCTCGGTGCGCCCTCTAGTTCGCCGCGACGAAGGGACTGATCTGCTCGAACCGGCCGCCCACGATCTCGGTCGGGTCGATGTGCAGCCACTGCTCGAGGATGGTGCCGTAGATGCCCCGGAAGTCGATGGTGTGGGCCAGGTCCTCGCCGTTGGCCCACGTCTTCGGGTCCAGCGACGGGTACTCGCTGTACAGCCCGCCCCTGACAGGGTCGCCGATGATGAATGCGCCGCCGCCGGTGCCGTGATCGGTCCCGCTGGCGTTGTCCTTGATGCGCCTGCCGAACTCAGTGAACACCAGCATCACCACGTTGTCCGATGCGTCGTGGGCGCGCAGGTCGTCAAAGAAGTCCGAGATTGCCCCGGACAGGTCGCTGAGGAGCTGCGGGTGCGTCGGCACCTCGTTGGCGTGGGTGTCGTACCCGCCATGTTGAGTGTAGAAGATGCGGGTGCCCAGTCCGGCCAGGTGGACGCGGGCCACGTCGCGGAGGCTCTGGGCGATGGCGTTGCTGCCGTATTCCACGTCTGACTTGTACATCGCCGGTGCCTTCTTGAGCTCGTCGGCGCCCTTCAGCACGTCGAGGCCGGTGCGCGCCAGGTAGTCCGTGACAGGCCCGGTGCCGACGGCCGGGGCGTACATCTGCTTGAAGACGTCCAGCGCCTCTTTCCGCTGGTCCATGTCGTCGATGCCCGTCATCAGCCCGTAGTTCTCGAGGTCGCCCACGGACGTGATGGGGACACCCGGGACCGCCAGGGCCCTGGGCAGGCCGCGACCGAAGTTGACGGCGGTCAGGACGTTTTCGCCGCTGGGATCGATCTCGCGCGTGGCCCGGCCAAGCCAACCCTCCGTGCCGACCTCCACCGGTTCGCACGTGTGCCAGATGTCCATGGCCCTGAAGTGCGACCGGCTGGAGTTCGGGTAGCCGATGCCCTGCACGACCGCAACCGAACCGTCGTCGAACATGTCCTTGAGGGCGGCGGTCGACGGGTGCCAGCCGAACTCGTCGTTCATCGGCAGCACCTTGTCCGCCGGAATGCCGACCACGGGCCGGGAGTCGTGATAGACCCCGGCCGTGTACGGGATCAGCGTGTTCATGAAGTCGTTGCCGCCCGACAGCTGGACGATGACCAGTACAGGGTCTTTGCCGTTGTGACCGTTTTGCGCCATTGTCCCGACCTCCTGTGTCGCGGAACTCGTCCCCTTCATGGGGAGCCGGACTTCCCTACCCGAACTGGTACTCCATCGACGATACTATCAGTTGGACCATCCTGACTATCCGGCGTCCGCTCGCCTTCTCGTCCTCTTCCGTGCCGAACCTGAGCGGCCCTTCCGATTCGGCGTAGGCCATAAGGGCTTCCCGGGTCTCGTCTCCCACGGTAAGCGGCCCCACCAGATCGAGACAGACGGTCATGAATTCCTTGGGCGACAGCTCCGGCCCGCTCCCGGACACCCTGTCGACTATCTCAACGATGCCGGGCTTGGACCCGTCGCCCACCTCGTTGACCGCGAAATTCACCCGCTCGTTCAGCGTGCCGCCGTCTATCCACTCCTTGCCGGTGTGCCAGCCCTCCACGGTCGGCGGGTTCAGCAGCTCTTGGCCCATGGCCGTAACGGCGGACTGGTAGACCCCGATACCCGGCTCGGGCAGCGCCTGGAAGCCGACGAGGTTCATCACGCCGGTCACCAGTTCCATGGGGCTCTTCACCCGCTGGAACTGGGCCTCCTTGAAGAAGTCGGACGTGAACAGCGCCCTCAGCACGGCCCGCATGTCGCCGTTCGACTCCAGGTACGCCGCGACGAGGGTGCGAACGGCCTCCGGGTCTCGGGGCGGCTCGATGGGCCACGCCGGCACCTGCGGCTCGTCGGCGACGAAGAAGTTGTACAGGTGGCGTCCTATGAATACGCCGGTCGCGGGCTGCCGGACGATGATGTCGATGATGTCGCCGCCGTCGAACCGGCCCGTCTCGCCCAGGAAGGTCTTGACCCCGTCGTCGTGCTCCTCTGGGCGAAGCTCGAACTCCGAGTCGTAGTGGCCGTGGGGGTACAGCGGGATGGGCTGGGCGAACGTCCAGCCAGTGAACGCGCGGGAGGCGTGCTTGATGTCCAGCTCGGTGTAGCTGCCAACACCCATCGAGAAGAGCTCCAGCAGCTCGCGTCCGTAGTTCTCGTTGGGCTCGCCGCTCACGTTCTCGTTGTTGTCCAGCCAGTAGATCATGGCCGGGTCGCGCGATAGCTCCAGCAAGATCGTGCGCATGTCGGACATGCCCACCCTGCGGAACATCTCCACCTGGCGGTTGAGTGTGGCGACGTGCTCGCTCTTGAAGAAGGCCGTGGCGAACACGTGGTGCCAGAAGAGGGCCATCTTCTCCTGGAGCGGCCGGCTCGTCACCGCCATCCGGTACATCCACCCCACGGCCGGCCCGTGGTAGCTGTCCCAGCCGTAGTAGCGGTCGCAGAGGTCGGTATCGATGTTGGGGAAGCGCTCGGGGTGGAGCAGGTCGTCCACCACGTCGTCGTACGGGCGGGTCGCCAGGGTCTCAAGCTCGCCGCGGGAGGCGCCGAATCCAGCCCGCCTCATCAGGTGAGCGGCGAGAGCCAGATCGCGATCACCCATGCCTGTTCACCCCCGAATGGTGTCTCAGGAATTTGCGCGGCATTTTACATCACGCCACCGTCCTGCACAATAGCGACAGCACCCCAAGTCATCCCCTTGGGCGATATGATCAAGGAGGAGCCATTGCAGGGTGAGCTCCGGCTCCCACGCCGATGCCCCTTGAACAACACCACGCACCAATTGCAGAGAAGGTCCGTCAACGGACCACGGCTCTCCCGGACCCTCTCCGACTGGGAGTTTGGAAGGCGCAGCCGTTGGATACCTGCCCCAGCACGGAGTTGGACGAACCGCAACCCGGTGACGGAATGGGCTAGGAGGGCCACGGGGAGAATGTCTGGGCAAGGCGCTGCGGGACCTAACCCTGACGTGATGCCAACCGGCAGGCTCTTGGAGCTCACCGACGAATAGCTAGACTGGACCTTCCACTAACCTGTTGAGGCGCACGACTGAGCGCGTATGCCCTTAGCTTCAGATGAGGAGGCCGAATAGGAACCCTGTGACGAAGCAAGGGTGACCGCCCTAGTTGGCAATAGCTCCGGGGCCAGGCATCATAGTTCAAATGGCATGTGTATAGCCCATGGCGACCCTCGCTCTTTGATCATTCTAAGTGATACACTGTTTGCCCACACAGGATTCCCACGACATTGATTCAACTTCGCACTGGGGTCGGACAGTGGAGTGCTCCGAATCAACAGTCAACATAGAGGATAAACCCAAATGACCTTCGACAAGTCTCAGATGTCTTATGTCTCCCTCAGGAACATCGTCGCCGAGCGAACTAATGGCATCGTGTTCTGGATTGGTTCAGGCTTAAGTGCGGACGCGGGGTTACCAGTCTGGGCCGACTTCAAAGAAGAGTTGTTGAAGGTCATTGGAGACAAGATAGCCCAACTAGAGAGCCCCGACAACACTCACCATCGGGGTGTAATGCGCGTCATCGGAAGCGAGAACAACAGCTGGCGCGCGTTCGAAAAGCTCAAGACGGAAGTGGGGCACACTACTTGGCGATCTCGCATTCGTGAGCTTCTCAGACCATCAGCCTCCGCAGATTCGCCACAAGTGTACAGGAAACTATGGCAACTGGAACCCAGCGGCATATTGACCCTAAACCTAGACAGACTGGCAACCAAAGCCTTTATGGAAGTGAATACGGGTCGAGTCGTTACCGAATTCGTTGGGAGCGAAGTTGCTGACTATGCGCATGTACTTAAGAATCCAAACCCATTCATATGTCACCTTCACGGTGAGCTAGACAATGCATCCAGTTGGGTCTTGACATCTAGCGACCTTCGTCAACTTCAGGATGATGTTCGCTACTTGGATTTCATTAAGAGTTGCCTGATGACGAAGACTATTGTCTTCATCGGCATAAGTGCAGACGATGCCGGTGTGGGAGGGCTCATCGAGCAGCTATATCATCTCAACATAGATGTCGATGCACACTACTGGATTACCCATCGTCGGGATGTGGAGACGGATCGTTGGGCAGAGGAGCGAGGAATACGTCTGATCCGATACGAGGCTGGCGAAGAGGATCATTCTTCCCTACTGGAGATGTTGGATGATCTGATCGCCTTCGTCTCGCGCGATGATCCGAATGACGCAGCACCTGTGATTCCTTTGGGGATGACGCCTACCGATGGGATAGTGCCAAGTCAAGCTGCACTGCTCAGAATGGACAAAGAGTGTATCAGGGAGATTCTCAACCAAGAGGCAAACCGCATACTTAGTTCTGGATCCGAAGACTCTATGGAGCTGTACACAAGGTTTACGCAAACCTATGACGAAGCCATCTATAGTGCTTGGTACACAAACCCCGAGTCTGACAGCAACTATCTGTTGAGCCATGTTCTCCATGAGGAAGTTGCCAGCGGTGCATTCGGTAAGGTATTCAGGGCAACCGACCCCCAGGGTCAAGATGTGGCCGTTAAGGTGCTTCACGGAGAGATACGGCAGGATATAGATCTGTTTCAAGCATTCCGCAGGGGTGTGCACTCTATGCGAATTCTTGGAAGTCATGATGTGCCGGGCATGGTCCCATACAAGAATGCCTTTGAGATACCAGCCTTCGTAGTAATGGACTGGGTAGACGGGCCTAACCTAGACGATGCTGTGTTGTCCACACACATTGATGAATGGCATCTGATACTCCGTATCGGATCGGACATGGCAGACATAATTCGGCGCGGTCATGTTCTACCGGAGAGGGTACTACATCGTGACATCCGACCCTCGAATGTCATGTTGCGCCGATTCTACTCCAATCCTGACCACTGGGACGTCGTAGTTCTCGACTTTGACCTCTCGTGGCACCGTGGCGCGTTAGCGAGATCGGTTATTCATGGTTCAGCCATGCTTGGCTACCTCGCCCCAGAGCAGATTCAAGACATCGCAGGCGTTTCGACTCGGCACGCCGCCGTAGATTCGTTCGGCTTCGGCATGGTTTTGTTTTTCATGATGAGCCAGAGGAACCCCGTGCCGGACGAACATAAGCATACGGATTGGAACGATACGTTAGTTCAAGCTGCCACAGAGCGCCCCTGTGCTCAGTGGCAATCTGTACCAAAGAGATTCGCCAGACTCATCCAGTCCGCCACCCAGCACAATCAAGCAGAGAGATGGGATATGACTCAGATTCAAGCGGAACTCCAGCGTCTCCACAGAACCGTACTTCAACCAGAGGTGACCCAGTCAGTCGAATTGGTTGCAGAAGAAATAGCTGCTAGGTGCGAGTTTAGTAGGGACTACGAATGGAACAGTGACACGCTAGCGGCAATTAAGGGAACTCCTTCTGGAGTTAGACTCGAACTTGTAGGCGACGAGTCGCAGAGGTTGGTGTACGCCAATTTGAACTCGGGAAGTTCAGGAGTTCAAGGTAGAGCCCATCTTAGCAAGTGGATAGGCCCTGCGATGGAGACTGCACGAGACATACTCGATAGCTTCGGCTGGCAAATAGAGGACTCAAGCTTCTTGTATGCACACATCTCTATTTCCGCATCTCTGCCCGTTGAGACCGCATTAGACGACATGGATGGAACAGTTGAGTCTCTGGATCGTGCATTGGAGCCATTGAGGAGGTTCTCCTAGGGAGGTTGGCGATTATTGAACTTGTAGTTCGGAACGCGACGGTGTTCGACGGCTCCGGTGGCCCGCCGTTCGTGGGCGATGTCGCCGTGCATGGCGGACTCGTGAAGCTGGTGGGCGACGCAGGAGGGCTGGAGGCTGCGCGGGTGATCGATGCGGCGGGGAAGGCCGTGTCGCCGGGGTTCATCGACGTGCACAGTCACGCCGACTTCCCGATCTACGTGGACGGGCTGGCGCAGAGCGGCATACGGCAGGGACTAACTACGCTCGTGATCGGAAACTGCGGGCACGGTCCCGCGCCTGCGCCCGACCGGGACCTTGCCAAGGTCGTCACGATCGGGTACGACGAGGACTGGGGCATCGACTTTGCCTGGACTACGTTCGACGAGTACCTGGAAGCCCTGTTGGAGCGGGGCCAGTCGATGAACGTCGCGCCGCTGGTCGCGCACGGCCCTGTTCGTCTCGCTGCCATGGGCTTCGAGGCCCGGGCCCCGTCCGCGGCCGAGCTTGACACGATGCGGTCCCTCGTGGACGAGGCCATGTCCGCGGGGGCAATCGGCTTCGCGACGGGGCTGGAATACTCGCCCGGCCAGCACGCCGCGGAGCCGGAGCTGATAGCGCTGGCGGAGGTCTCGGCGAAGCACGGAGGCTGCTACGCCAGCCACATCCGCAACCGGGGTGACCACTTCGAGAAGGCCGTAAACGAGGCCCTGAACATCGGGCGCGGTGCGGGACTGCCGGTCCAGTTCTCCCACCTTGCCCCCAGGCCCTATGCGCCCGATGGGGCCTTCGACAGGGTACTGGACAGCATATCGGCGGCCCGAGCGGATGGCATGAGGGTCGGCATCGACACCTTCCCCGACCCGTGGGGACCCGCCCACCTCACCGACCTGCTCCCGCCGTGGGTGCACGAGGGCCCGAAGGACGAGGTGGCCGCGCGGCTGCGTGACCCGAAGACGGCGGACCTGTGCCGGGACTACGTGGAGCATCCAACCAACTTCCTCCTGAGGCTGGGCAGCTTCGACAACTTCTACCTGACCCACTCCAGGGCGCACCCCGATCTAGTCGAGCACACCCTGGAGGAGGCGTCCCAGTCCCTGGGCCTCGACCACACCGAGACCATTCTGAAACTGGCCGGGGACGACGGCGAGGACTTCGCCGGTGTGATAATTCGGCACATCTTCGCAACCCAGGGCGACCTGGACAAGCTGCTCATGGACCCGCACTGCAGCGTTGGGAGCGACGGTGCTGTGGCCTCGATGGAGGGCACCCTGAGCGGCCTGGTGATGAACCGGTCGAGCTACGGGTACGCCCCCAGATTCATCCGGGAGTACGCCCTCGACCGCGGGCTGATGAGCGTCGAGGAGGCGGTGCGCAAGATGACCTCGCTGCCAGCCGGGTCGGTTGGCATTCGCGGCCGCGGGAGGATAGCGCCCGGCATGGCCGCAGACCTGGTGCTGATGGACCTGGACGAGCTGCGAGACAACACCACGGACGCGGAACCCCAGGCATACCCCAGCGGGATCGAGATGGTGATCGTGAACGGCGAAGTCGTCTTCGACGGCGACCACACAGGGCTGACGCCGGGAGCCTTAGCCGAACGGGAGCGGAAGTCCCAATGAACGAGGACCTCGCGTTTGCAGGCGTATTGAAGCTACGGTCGCTGATTGCGCCCAAGCAGGTCTCGCCTGTCGAGGTGGCCGAGATTTGCCTGTCCCGGATCGACCGGCTCGATCCGCAGCTCAACTCGTACCTGACGGTGACGGCCGACGAGGCCCTGCGGGCAGCGCGGGCCGCCGAGGACGCCGTGATGCGAGGCGACTCCCTGGGCCCGCTTCACGGCATACCGGTCTCGATCAAGGACTCGGAAGACACGGCGGGCGTCAGGACGACCATGGGCTCGCTCTTCCACGCCGACCGGGTGCCGGACGAGGACTCGCTGCCCGTCGAGCGCATACTTGGCGCGGGCGCGGTGATGCTGGGCAAGACGAACCTGCCGGAGTTCGGGATGATCGGCGATACGACGAACCGGCTGGGCGGCCCGTGCAGGAACCCCTGGAACACCGAGCGCAGCCCGGGAGGGTCTACGGGCGGAGGAGCAGCGGCCGTTGCCGCCGGACTGTGCGCCATCTCCCAGGGGAGCGACGGCGGCGGGTCGATTCGCGGGCCGTCCAGCTTCTGCGGGGTCTACGGCATCAAGCCGACTCTGGGCCGGGTGCCGCGGCGCACCGGCACGGGGTTCAACCACTTCAGCCAGCATGGGCCGCTCGCCCGGAGCGTGCGAGACGCAGCCGTCATGCTGCAGGTCCTTGCGGGGTGGGACTCGCGCGATCACGCGTCGCTCAGGGAGACGCCCGACGACTACCTCGCAGCGGCGGACAGGCCCATCGCCGGGCTCAGGTTCGGCTGGAGCCCGGACTTCGGCGGCTTCCCGGTCGACTCGGAGGTCAAGGCGGTCGCGGCACAGGCAGCGGCTGCCTTCGAGGAAATGGGCTGCACCGTCGAGGAGTACGACATTCGGCTGGACGCGCCCGCCGATACCTTCTGGACCCTGACCTGCGCGGGCATCTACGGCGGCTTTCGCCACTACTACGAGGAGCGTGCGGACGACCTGATGCCCTACACGCGCCGCAAGATCGAGGACGGCGCAAAGGTCACGGGCGCGGAGTACGCCGAGGCGCTGGGGCGCATGAGCGTTGTCAGGGCCGAGTTCCTGGACAAGCTCGAGCGGTTCGACCTGCTGCTGAACCCGACGACCGGGGTCGCGGCGTTCCCGGCAGGGCAGCCGACAACCGAGATCGAGGGCCACACCGTGGACGAGTACGAGGGCTACAACCCCTTTAACTTCAACGTGAACATGATCGGCCATCCCGCGGCGAGCCTGCCGTGCGGCTTCACTGCGAACGGCCTGCCGGTCGGGCTGCAGATCATCGGGCGCTTCGGCGACGAGGCGAGCGTGCTAGCGGCATCCGCCGCGTTCGAGGAGGCAAGGCCGTGGGCCCAGCACCACCCGCCGGTCTCGTGAGTTGGGCAGGAGGCGCTACGGGAAGCGTGACGGGGAGAAGTTCTTGATCGGCACGGATGTCTCGCCCCTGACTACCAGGTCTGCGATGGCGCGGCCTACGGCCGGGCCGATCATGATCCCCTTCTTCTCCAACGCGGCAGCCAGGTAGACGTTATCGCGGCCCGGCGCCCGGCCGATGATCGGGAGCCTGTCGGGGGCAATGGGCCGCAGGCACGAGGTCTGCCCGACGATGGGTTGGTCCGCCAGCGACGGGACCATTCGCAAGGCCCTCGCGACCAGGGAGTCGCGGGCCTGCTGGGTCGTGCGGTTGTCGAAGCCCTCGCGCTCCTCGGTGGCAGCCAGCCACACTAGCCCGTCCTTCTTGGACGCGATCTGGACGGGTCCCACCATATGCTTCCACAGCGGGGGTTCCATCTGCCGCAGGTGCACGATCTGACCCTTCAGCGGCCCGACCGGCAGTTCGAAGCCCAGCCAGCCGGACGCCTCTCCAACCCAGGGGCCCGCCGCCAGCACGACTGCGTCGCACCCGATCTCGCGGTCGCGGAGCGTGACGCTGGAATCGGCCAGACCGGTCACCTCGCCCTTCACGAGCACCGCGCCGTGGGCCCGGGCGCCCTCCAGCAGCGCGAGGGTGAAGCTGCGGCTGTCCAGAACCGCGAGGCTCTCGAGCAATATGGCGCCTTGGACGCCGCGGTTGACCCGCGGCTCGAGCCTCAGCACCTCGTCCGCATCCAGCCACTGCGTCGAAAACCCCGGCGCGCTGCCCCACCGTGCCATCAGTTCCGCCGCGCCCTCCACGTCCTCTTCGGTCAGCGACAACTGGAGGTGCGGCACTAGCTCGGCCTGGAAGTCGACCCCGGACTGTTCTTCCAGTTCCTCCCAGAGCGCCAGGTGCGTCCGGTAGGAGAAGTGGGCCATGGCCTCCATGGGTCCGGGCACGCCGGTGCCGGTGAGGGGGTTGAGGAGTCCCACCGCGTAGCCGGATGCCCCGAACGCCGCCGACTCGCGGTCCACGATGGTGACCGGCAGGCCCTCCCGGGCCAGGTAGTAGGCTGCCGCGCAGCCGGCCACGCCGGCGCCGATGACGACTATCATTACGTGGGGATATGCGGCCAGTGTGAGAGGTAAGTGGAGCGGGAGACGGGATTTGAACCCGCGACATCTTCCTTGGCAAGGAAGTGCTCTACCACTGAGCTACTCCCGCAAACGCTGGCTGCCGGGCACCCGCCGGCGCCCCATGGTGCCGAGGGCCAGAATCGAACTGGCGACACCAGCATTTTCAGTGCTGTGCTCTACCTACTGAGCTACCTCGGCGCCATTCTATCTTACGTAGCGCCCTTCCAGAGTGTCAAGAACGACTGCCCTGCCGGGTGGCGACGACGACCCGCTTGGGGGGGATTTGCGGGCCTCTACGCGCCTTGACTGAGCACATACGTTACTGTAGTGTAAAGTCGAATAATTGGCGGGTGTTTTGCGCCCGCGATTGACCCAGGAATGGGAGGGGTGTCATGGCTACTGCAAATGGCAACGGTCACGATGGCAGAAAACTGGTCGTCGTGCAGCTCGGGGGCGGCAACGACGCCCTGAACACGGTCATTCCATACAACAACGGTCACTACCGCGACTTCAGGCCGGCGGTCGGCATCCCCGAGGACGACGTGCTCAAGATCGACGACGAGCTGGGGTTCAGGCCCGGCATGGAGCCGATCAAGGAGCTCTGGGACGAGGGCAAGGTCGCGGTCATCCAGGGCATTGGGTACCCCAACCCCAACCGGTCGCACTTCCGCTCGATGGACATCTGGCACACGGCCCTTCCTGACGACGTGGGCCAGGAGGGCTGGCTGGGCCGTGTGATCCGCGAGATGGACCCGGCGAGCGAGAACGTGCTCACGGGCATCAACTTCGGGCGCGGCCTGCCAAGGGCCCTGGGCGTCAAGGGAGTGCCGGTGGCGTCGGTGGGTAACCTCGACACGTACGGCCTCTTCCCGGACATGAAGGACGAGGCGATGCGGAAGTACGCCCTGGAGACCTTCGCCATGATGTACGGCGGGGAGCGCGGCAAGGACGCCGTGCTGGACTTCCTGGGCCAGACCGGGCTCGACGCCATGAAGGGCGCGGACATCCTGCGCACTGCGCCTGAGATGTACACGTCCAGCGTCGAGTACGCCGACAGCCAGATCGCCGGCGACCTGAAGAGCGCCGCCCAGGTGATGTTCGCAGACCTCGGCTCGCGCATCTACTACACGTCCCATGGCGGGTACGACACCCACTCCGGCGAGCTGATTACCCACGCGCAGCTCTGGGGGGACCTGGCGCCTGCCATCGGCGACTTCGTGGACGACGTGGAGGAGCACGGGTACGAGGACGACACGGTCATGCTGGTCTTTACGGAGTTCGGCAGGCGGATCAAGGACAACGGCTCGGGCACCGACCACGGCTCAGGCGGCGTCGCGTTCCTCATCGGCAACTCGGTGAAGGGCGGCCTCTACGGCGAGTACCCGTCCCTGGCACCCGAGGACCAGCTGGAGGGCGACCTCCACTTCAACAATGACTTCAGGATCACGTACACGTCGATCATCGAGGACTGGTTCGGCATGGAAGCGGCGCCGATAGTCAACGGCCAATTCGAGAAGTTCGACTTCTTCAAGAACTAGCCGCATGGTCGTCAAGCAGCCTATAGAGAGCCACGACGTACACAGCCAACGGCTTCTGAGACACGCCGAGGAGCAGTTGGCAATGGGCGACAGGCTTCAGGCCTCCGAGAAGGCGTGGGGCGCCGCAGCCCATGGACTCAAGGCCATTGCAGGAGACCGCGGTTGGGCCTACCGGACCCACGCGGACGCCTTCCGTGTCGTGGAGCGGCTCTCCGACGAGATGGGAAAGCCGAGGCTGAAGATCCTGTTCTCCGTCGCCAACGGGATGCACCAGAACTTCTACGAAGATTCGAAGTCGCTGGAATACATACGAACTGAGATCGAGTCCGTAAGAGAGTTCCTGGAGATGCTGGGGCAGACCGAGCGGTGAACAGCCGCGACCGGCGCTACTTCCCCGAGCATTACCTACGCTTCCAATCGTGCCTGACCTGGTAGGATGACCTGGATCGATTCTCACGTCCACGTCTGGACGCAGGACACCGATAGGTATCCTGCGCCGGGCTTCGACGTGTCGACCCTCGAGCCGAAGGAGTTCACGGCCGAGTGGCTCCTTCGCCACTGCCGCCCCTTCGACGTCAGCCGCATAGTCCTCGTCCAGGCCATCTACGGATTCGACAACTCCTACATGCTCGACACGGCGGCCCGCTTCCCGGGCGTGTTCGGCATCGTTGCGTCCGTCGACCACACCGACCGGGGCGTCGCGGGCATGATGGACGACCTGAAGGACCGCGGGGTGATGGGATTCCGCATCGCCGCCCAGCCGGGCCGGGGCGACGGCTGGCTCGACCACCCGGGCTACGCAGCCATGTTCGAGGCGGCGCGTCGGACAGGCCAGGCGATCTGTCCCCTCACCCACCCCGACGGCGTGCCGAACCTGGACCGCATGTGCGGCGAGCACCCCGACACCACCGTCGTAGTCGACCACATGACTCGCATCGGCGAGCTGAACCCCATCGACGACGAGGAGATCGGGAGGCTGTGCGCCCTGGCGCGCCATCCCAATGTCAACGTCAAGGTGTCGCGGCTCCACGCCCTGGGCGCAAAGATGCCCCCGCACGACGACCTGGTCCCGATGATCGAGCGGGTGATCGACGCATTCGGGCCTGGCCGGGTGATGTGGGGCAGCGACTCGCCCTACCAGGTGGTGTCCGAGAGCTATTCCGACTCCGTCACGCTCGTGCGCGACCGCCTCGGCCTCTCGGAGTCCGACCGCCGGAGCATCCTGCACGACACGGCGGCCAGGATCTTCTTCCCGTAGCGACTAGGCACTACGCCAAGTACGTGCAGGCCGTCGGAACCGCACTTTATCGGTACCCATGTCCTTCCCAAGTGGTGGGCCGCAACCAACCTACTGCTATAATTCAGGGGAATCGGCTATTCGGAAGGAGGCCGAACATGACACACCCTCAGCTCCTCGACCGAGTTACCGTCGATCCCAGCGTTTGCGGCGGCCAGCCGTGCATTAGGGGAACGCGGATCTACGTCTCTATCCTGCTGGATTCTCTGGCGGAAGGTCTCTCTCCGGAACAGATCATCGATCACTACCCTAGCCTGACAACCGACGACATTCGTGCGGCCGTGGCATACGCCGCCGAGCTGACCAGGGAGAACATCTGGAAGGCGCCCGCCACCGGGTGAAATTCAAGCTCGACGAGAACCTGTCACGCCATCTGAAGCCGATCCTTTCCTCGCTCGGGCACGACGTTATGACCGTCGCCGACGAGGGTCTGCTATCGAAGCCCGATACAGCTGTGGCAGAAGCGGCCAGAAGCGAGTCCCGCATCCTGTTGACCCTTGACATCGAGTTTGCCGACCTACGAAAGTACCCACCTGGGACGCATCCCGGCATCGTCTTGTTCCGACCGCGAAGTCTGGGAGCTACGACCGTCAACGAATTCGTGGAAGCGTTCGTGCGACAGACGGACCTAGACGCCCTCACGGGGTGCGTGGTCGTCGTGGATGCGACACGTGTCAGAGTCCGCCAGCCGTGATCACAAGGCTCCACACTCTGCGCTTCGTGCCTAGAGTAGAGTCAAGCGAGCCGAGGCAACACCATGATGGAGTACAAGGGCTACATCGCAAGAGTCGAATACGATGACTCCATCGAAATGCTCCACGGCAGCGTAGTCAACAGCGGGCCCTATCCTATCGCCACCTGCGAGGCGAACGATGTCCAGACGCTCAAGGACGAATTCAGGATATCAGTCGACGAGTACCTGGCATCCTGTGAAGAAGACGGCGTCGAGCCACGGAGACCACTCTCGGGGAAGTTGAGCCTGCGCCTTGGTCCTGATCTGCATCACCGCGTGGCCGCTTCGGCGAGCAGGAGCGGTATGAGCATCAATGGCTGGATTAAGCAGGTTCTCGAGGAAAACTCGTACTGACGCGGCCTAGTTGGGCTCTCCGCCAAGGTATCAGTCGATAGATAGCCTGAAGCGCCAGAGGGTCACGGCGAGGAAGGCGGCGGCGAAGAACGCCAGCATTCCCATCTCAGTCGCGACGTCGCCGAACTCCGCCCCGAACAGCATCAGCTTGTTGAAGGCCGTGTTGGCCCATCCGTGGGGCGTCAGCTTGGCGAGCGACTGCATCCACTGGGGCGTGATGAACAGCGGCCACCAGCATCCGCCCAGCGGCGCCAGCGCCAGCGACACCAGCACACCCAGGCCCGACGCCGCGTTCTCGGTCGGGACCACCGACGCCAGCATCACGCCGAACGCCGACGAGGCCAGCACCATGAGCAGGGAGATGAGCACAACCGCCGCGGGCGACACTCCCAGGTCGATGCTGAAGACGAATATCCCTGCTACCCAGAGCACGAGCACCTGCAGGACTCCCCTGTAGAGCGCAGACAGGAACTTGCCCAGGACGACCGACTCCCGCCGGGCCCCGTTGGACATCAGCCGCTCCAGCGTGTGGTTGCGCCGCTCCCTGACTATGGCCTCGGCGCTCATGGCGGCTGCGAAGAAGACGAACATGGTCAGGTAGCCGGGCAATGTGAAGCTGGAGGCGGACCTCGGTTCGATGTCGCCAACCTGCTCGGGCACCAGCTCGACCAGGCCCGCACCGCCTGCCAGCTCGGAAGGGTCCAGACCTGCCAGGGCCTGAGGCCCCCCGACCTGGCCTACGACCGACATCACCTCGATCACGCGGTCGATCCCTGAGGCGATGGAGCCCGCGAGGGACCTGAGGGCAGCCTGCCGCCCCGGGGAGGCGTCGCCCAGCACGACTTCTACCTCAGCCGGGGGATCTCCGAACAGCCTGGCGGTGAAGTCCTGCGGGAAGAGCACGAATCCGTCGATCTCGCCGCTATCGACCCACAGCACGGCCTGTCCGTACTCGACATACTTGACGGAGGACCCCTCTTCGCCCGTGAACGCATCTATGAGCACCCAGCTCAGACCGGCTCGCTCCTGCTCCTCCTGGGTGGAGACGTACAGCAGCAGCTCGTCGTCCTGGCCGCCCACGTCGCCCAGCGCCAGGGAGAACCCCGCCACGAACACGAGCGGGAAGAGGAACGAGAATGCGAGGGCGAACCGGTCCCGCAGGAATATCCGTGTGTCCTTGGCCGCCATCAACAGCGCCTGGTTGAGAACGGTGGCCATGCTAGTAGGTCCTGAAGACGTAGCGGGCGGCGGCGAGGCCAAGTACGACCACGGCGCCCATGATTGCCAGGCCGATTCCCTGCTCGGTCAGTCCCCCGGAACCGGCGAGGATGTCCCGCAGGGCCTCGTAGGCGTGGCGGTTCAGTGTGAAGCGGCTGATCACCTCCATGATGCCGCCCTCGAACGGCACGAAAGTCCCGCCGAACGTCGTCATGAGCATCGTGAAGAAGACCGCGCTCCAGATGGCCTGGTCCCGAGTCCTTGCCAACCCGGCGATGACCAGCCCGATTGCGCTCACGGCTGCTCCGAACAGCACCGCATACGCCAGGGCCTGCACCAGCTCCACGGGCCCCGCGATCCGCATGACCGCGAAGCCAAGGAGCAGCAGCACGAGCGCCTGGACAGCCCCCCTTAGAGACGAGGCCAGGAACTTGCCGACGAACAGCTGGTTGACAGAGAGCCGGCTCGTCATCAGTCGCTCCAGCGTCCCGTTCGTCCGCTCCACCACGAGGGACTGGGCGTTCAGCGATACGGCGAACATCATGAACATGACCAGCACCGCGGCCACTATCCCTACGGTCCGGTCGACGCTCTCCTCTCCGCCGCGCTCCCTGACGACGACGGACGGCGCGCCATCCTGGGGCGCCAGGGCCTGGTCGATCCTGCCGGCGTCCGAGCCGTCGCCCAGAATGGACAGCGCCATGGTGCGCACCGCGAAGCCGCTGGCGATATCCTGCGCCACGCCGCTGACAATTGCCGCCGCGATCTGTCCCTCGTCGCCGCCATGACCCCGGCGCTTCACCGTGATCCGGGCGGGCTTCCCGTCCCGGAGCTCACTCGAAAAGCCTGCGGGGACCACGAATGCCGTGAGTATCGCTGACCGATCCAGGGCCGAGTCTGCGTCCGCGCTGGTGTGCATCTCCACCGTGACGCCGTCCACGGCCTCCAGACGCTGCAACAGCTCGGCTGAGACCGGGCCGCCGTCGAGGTCGACGACGTGGGCCGTGATGTTGACCGTGGGCTCGCCCCCGAACGCGCCGTACATCAGGGCGAACATCACGACAGGCAGGGCGATGCTGAAGGCCATCTCGGCCTTGTCCGAAAAGTAGCGCTTCAGCTCGATGGAGGCTATGAGGATAGGACGGAGCATCTAGTCGCGAAGGCTCCGGCCCGTCATGCTGAGGAATACCTCCTCCAGCGTCACGTCACCCTCCTTGCCTATGCTCGTCTTGAGCTCTGACGGCGTCCCGAGGGCGATCATCCTGCCGCCGTCCATGATTCCGATGCGGTCGCAGAGCCGGTCGGCCTCCTCCATGTAGTGGGTGGTGTAGAGGACGGTCATCCCCTCGTCGCGCAGCCTGAGCACGGTGTCGAAGATGTGGTTGCGGGACTGGGGGTCTATGCCGACGGTGGGCTCGTCGAGGAACAGCAGCTCCGGCCTGCTCATCAGTGCGATGGCGATGTTGACGCGGCGTTTCATGCCGCCTGAGAACTTCCTGATGGCGTCGGATGCCCTGTCCGTAAGCCCAACCAGCTCGAGATTGCCGGCCGCGGCCTCCTTCGCCTCCTGCCTGCCAAGACCGGCCATGCGGCCGAAGAAGACGAGGTTGTCCGTCGCGGACAGCTCCTCGTAGAGGGCGAGATCCTGCGGACACACGCCGATGAGGTCCCGCACGTCCGGGGCCTGCTCGCGGACCGAGTACGACCCAATCTCGATCTCGCCGGCATCCGGGTCCAGCACGGTGGCGAGCATCCGGATGGTGGTGGTCTTGCCGGCGCCGTTGGGCCCCAGCAGGCCGAATATCTCCTGCTGGCGGATGGAGAAGGAGACATCGCTGACGGCCTGCACGCCGTCGAAGCTCTTGTGCAGATTCGTCGCTGCGAGGAAGTCCCTGTCAGCGGTCATCGGCTGGCCGTCCTCTCAGGGGCCATCGAGCGGGCTGCAGCCAGGGGCAAACGGGCCAAACCAATTGCTCGCGTCAAAGCTGGAATACCTCGTCCAAGTCAACGCTGAAGCCTTCCACCGTCTGTGATGCCAAGGTCTCCCCTGCCTGGTATGTTCCCATATCCTCGTATCCGCGCTCGCCGAGGAGCAGGACTGTGATGGTCATGGCATCGGGGTCGACCAGCCAGTACTCCCTCACACCGTGCTCGGCGTACAGCCTGCGCTTCACCATCAGGTCGCGGTCGGCCGTCGAGGGAGAGCGGATTTCGACCGCCAGGTCCGGCGCGCCCTGGACATTGGCGTGGGTGATGATGTGCTCGCGCGCTCTTGAAATGAACAGGAGGTCGGGCTGCACGACGTTGTGGTCCGACAGCACCACGTCCGTGGGAGCCGAATAGACGCTGCCTAAGCCTCTTTCCTTCACGAACACATTGAGTAGGCTCACGAGGTCGGTAGCCACCCTCTGGTGGGGCATGTTCGGCGCGGGAACCATCACCAACTCTCCATCAAGAAGCTCCCAGCGCTCGTCGTCCGAGGTCTTTGCGTAGTCCTCATAAGTAAGTCCGGCTTTTGGCTTGACGCTAACCATGACTTCCTCCCCGAGCCTAGTATAGCTTCAATCCGTGCCGCGCATCCACGTCTGGGCGAGCTGGGGATAGCCTTCGGTCATGCCTTCCAGGGTCTCGTCCCTGACCGGGACGAAGGTGCCGGTGGCCTCGGCAGCGGTCGATCCGTCGGGCAGCTCGACCCATCCCACGGCCTCGATCACGCCGCGGCGCTCGCTCTTCTTCTCGGCGAAGGCCCGCACCGTCTGGCCCACGTACATGGGCCTGCGGTAGCGGACGTCGAGGCGCGCCGTCATCGTCCAGCGGCCCTCGAGCAGCGAGATCATGCTCATGGTCTCGTCGAGCAGCGCCGTTATCACGCCACCGTGCAAATAGCCAGGGAACCCCTGGTGCTCGGCGCGGGGCGTATATGAGGTGACGATCCTGTCGCCGTCGCGCTCGAACCTGAGGCGCAGGCCCGATGGGCTCCGGGGCCCGCACGCGAAGCAGAGGCCGTAGTCCGTCTCGTCGTTGAGGGGGAGAGGCGTGGACAATACTACTCAGCCGTATACCTGATTCGCGGGTCCACGATTCCCAGCAGGATGTCCGAGACCAGCGTACCGACGACCGTCAGCACCCCGGCCATGAGGATGATGAAGCCCGCGAGGAACACGTCCTCCGTTATGATCGCCTCCAACAGCAGCGGCCCCAGCGTCGGGAGGCTCAGCACCACCGACACGATGATGCTGCCGCTCACGAGGGATGGCAGCAGGTACCCCACCGTGCTGATGAGCGGGTTGATCGCCACGCGCACGGGGTACTTCAGGATGGCCCGCAGGGGCCGCATTCCCTTGGCCTTCGCGGTGACCACGTAGGGCTTGCCCAGCTCATCGAGCAGGTTATTGCGCATGATGCGAATGAGGCTGGCGGTGCCGGACGTGCCGAGAACGATGGCGGGCACCCACAGGTGGTCCAGCAGGTCCAGGAACCGGGCGAAGTTCCAGGGAGCGTTCGCGTAGTCGGCCGAGTTGAGCCCGCCAACGCTCTGGTCGAAGTAGGCGAAAGCGACGTACATCAACACCAGTCCTAGCAGGAAGTCAGGCACAGCCAGGCCGCTGAAACCGAGGAACGTGAAGACGTAGTCGCCCACCGAGTGCTGCCTGACGGCTGAGTATATCCCCACAGGAATGGCGAATGTCCAGGTCACGATGACCGTGAAGGCGGTGAGCACCACCGTAAGCCACAGTCGGTCCTCCAGGAGGTGCTTGACGGGCCTTTCGATCTCCTCGTGGTGGACCTGGAAGGAGCGCCCCAGGTCTCCCTGGGCGAGGTTGGCCATCCACTTCAGGTACCGGATGTACTGCGGCTGGTCGAGGCCGAGATAGCTTCGCAGGAGGGCCATCTTCTCGGGGTCCGGAATCTCGTCCCGGCTCTCGGTAACCTCTTTGAAGCGGTCAACCTGGTCCCCGGGCGGCAGCTCGATTATGACGAACGCCAGGACCGAGATCACCCAGATCGTGAATATCGACAGGAGCACTCGTCGGACCATGTAGGCAAGCATGATCGCCGCCCCGCACGCTCAGGCTGCCCGCAACTTATATGGGGCCGGGCCTCACCGTCAAGGCAGGAGGCGCTTCGGCAATCCCTACTCAGCCGTGTACTTGATGCGCGGGTCCACGACCGCCAGCAGGATGTCCGAAACCAGCGTACCAACCACCGTCAGCACCCCGGCCATGAGGATGATGAAGCCCGCCAGGAACACGTCCTCGGTGATGATCGCCTCCAGCAGGAGCGGACCCAGCGTCGGGAGGCTCAGGACCACCGAGACGATGATACTGCCGCTCACGAGGGACGGCAGCAGGTAGCCCACCGTGCTGATCAGCGGGTTTATGGCGACGCGGACGGGGTACTTCAGGATGGCGCGCATAGGGCGCAGTCCCTTGGCCCTCGCGGTGACCACGTAGGGTTTGCCCAGCTCGTCGAGCAGGTTGTTGCGCATCACGCGAATCAGCCCCGCCGTGCCGGACGTGCCCAGGACTATGGCGGGCACCCAGAGATGGTTCAGCAGGTCGCGGAACCGGGCGAAGTTCCAAGGGCTGTTCGCGTAGTCGGCCGAGTTGAGCCCGCCGACGCTCTGGTCGAAGTAGGCGAAGGCGACGTACATAAGCACCAGCCCGAGCAGGAAGTCGGGCACGGCGAGCCCGCTGAAGCCGAGGAAGGTGAAAACGTAGTCGCCAACTGAGTGCTGGCGGATGGCCGAGTATATCCCCACAGGGACGGCGAAGCTCCACGTCACGACGACGGTGAAGCCGGTCAGCACGATCGTCAGCCACAAACGGTCCTCCAGCAGCTGCTTGACCGGCAGATCGACCTCATTGCGGTACTGGAAGGACAGGCCCAGGTCTCCCTGCGCCATATTCCACATCCATTTCGCGTAGCGGATGTACTGCGGCTGGTCCAGGCCCAGATAGCCTCGCAGCAGGTCGATCTTCTCCGGGTCCGGGATCTGGCGCCTGCTCTCCGTTATCTCCTTGAATCTGTCCACCTGGTCGCCGGGCGGAAGCTCGATGATGAAGAACGTGAGCATCGAGATCACCAGGATGGTGAACATCGACAGGAGTATCCGTCGCACAATGTAGGCGAGCATAGCGTCTCCGCAAATTTGAGCCGAAGGAAATATATATAGGGTCTAGTTCACCGTCAAGGGAGCGGGCGACAATTCCGCCCTTCAGTCGTCTTGCGGGGACGGCCTCGTCCACCAGTCAAACTCGTACGGCGCGCGCTTGACGTAGGTGAAGCAGTGGACGTTGCCCGTCCACCGGTGGTAGCGGTCCCACCCGTCGATGGCGTGGACCGGGCCGGGCATCAACGTCGCGAAGCCCCCCTGCAGCACGTCGACCCCGGCGGCGTCCCGGGGGCCGTAGCCCTGGCCGAAGAATACGCGGCCGCCGGCGACCTGGAGGTTGGCAAGGGCCGGGGCGAAGGCGAATGCGTCCTCGATCACCCCCGTGTCCGGCACGAATGAGCCCATGAAGAAGTCCGGCACGCGCACGACGTTCACGCCTTCCCCTCCCGCCTCGGAGACCCGCGCCGCTATGCGGTCCAGCCGTGAACCCGCCTCCTCGTTCAGCGCCCACATGAGCGAGTCGTTGCGGACCTCGTGAACGCTGATGACGGCCGGCACCTCACGCCCCACGGCATCGAGCCAGAACAGCGTGTCCTCCACGATCACGTAGCGGCTGGTCTCGTCCGGCGCCTCGAACCACCTGCCGCGAGGGGCGGCGCTTATCCCATCGATCAGGCCGGTGACCGAGTTGGCGGCGGAGTCGCGGAAACCACTGAAACCCGTGTCGGCGGCCCTAGTCGGCGTCTGCCACACCTTGTCGACGGTCAGCATGCCCTTGCCGCGAGAGGCGATCTTTGCCACCTGCCCCGCGCCCGTCCCCTCGTAGATGCGAACGTACGTCATCGAGTCCCATTCGGGCCGCCTGAAGTCCGTGCCATCGGAGTCGACCAGTTGCGAATCGGAACCTCCAGGAGACGCCGTGAGCTCCAGGCCGCTTGCTGCGCGGCCCCGGGCGAAGAAGACCGTGTCGGGCGCAAGGGGCTCCAGCAGGGCGCGGGCCTGGGCCGGGTCTGCGACCACAAGGCTCCAGCCTTCCTCACCCGGCACAATCGCCAGCGCCTCGTCAACGTGGCCCACGCGCAGCCAGTCCACGCCGATCTGGAACGGGGCCTGCAGGCCCTGGTCATCGAGGAACCGCAGCAGCTTGGGGCTCATGGTGTTGCCGACCACTATCCGCCCCAGGGGCCAGCGAGGTGTAGGCGGCATCAGCTCGATGTTGCCGCCCAAGTCCCCGGCGCTCGGCCCGTCGTCGATGTGGAAGTTCCAGAACCTGAAAAGCCCCACATGCGGGCCCAGAAGGCGCTCCCTCGGCCACTCGGGCGTGTCATCCTCCGTGCCGTCGGTCGTCAGCCGCGCCCTGGGAAGCTGGAGCACCACGTGGGTCTTGGGGCGCCCCGGCGCGTGCGTGAAGCCTATCTCGACGTGGTCCTGGGTCCACTGGTCCCCGCCCGTGTGGTAAGTGTGCAGTGCAACCGTGTCCTGGATGAAGGGCCTGAAGTCGGCCAGGCTTGAGTCCTTGCCCCACATCTCGACGGCATCCTGGGTGTTGGGAAGCAGCACGAGCGGGGCCACCCTGAGCAACACGCGGTCTGAGCCTAGCGGCACGCCGCCGACACCCGTGACGGTAAGCTCCAGCTCCAGCTCGCCCAAATAGCCCTGCTCGAACGTGCCGCCGTATGCCATCGGCTCCGTGTACCGGAAGAACAGCCCCTCGATCCCGAGTGTCGTTTCTCCTCCAGCAGCAAGGCGATCGGCCAAGTCCGTCGACAGCGACCGCTCATTCGGGCCGCCCCAGAAGGACTCCCTGCCCGCCTCGATGGCATCGAAGAGGTGCACCGCCTTGACGTGATCGAGGGACGGCACGCTGAGCACCACGGACTCGATCTGGTCGGCCTCGACGCCTTCGATTCGCACTACTAGCTCCGTCATGTCGAGGGCATCGCGCTCGCCGTCGATCACGAAGTCCTCGGACACCGGAGCACCCCTGACGTCGAAGTCGATGGCGTCGGGCCTGCCGTCCCTGCTGGCGTCGTCGTTGTCCAGGTTCACCATGAACATTGCGCCGCGCCCTGGCGTCCACGCGTCCTCGCCGGCCTCGTCGAGATCATCGTCGACCACGCCGTCGCGGTCGGTGTCGACGTCCAGGTCTACCCGCACGGCGGAGGGATCGAGGGGAGTGAGAGGGGGCTCTTCGATCATCTGGGACATGTGGCATGAGGCCAGCGCCAGGGCGGCCAGCAGCGAAGCCATCGAGGTGAGTAGGCGGGCGAAGGGCGGGGATGGGTAACTGTTCAGGCTTGGTGTGCCGTGTACAGCTTCAACTCTCGCGGTGAACATCGAATCGCCAGCGGGTTGCGTCCTCGGGGAACGAGGTCCAGGCGAAGGCCCTCCGGGGCGCTACCGAGTACAGGCCTCCCGTGGCCCAGGTGTCGGGCGAAGGGTCGTATCCAAGCGACTTGTACTTCGCGCTGTACGCGGCCGCCAGGCGCACGTAGAAGTCGCTGCTGGCGCTGTGTATCTCGCGCGCCTCGCCGTGGACGATCACCACGTCCGCGCCGCTCTCCAGGTGGACGGCCACTGCCGGATTCGCGGCGATATTACGGCCCCTGCGGGTCTCCGGGCTGCCGTCGAAGTAGAGCGTGTCGTCCAGGACGACCCCCCATACGGGGGTAGCGTGGGGGCGCTGGGCGTAGTCCACCGTACACACCCAGTAGTTGAGCGACTCGGTGAGCCTTGTCAGCACATGGCTCCACGGCAGCATACCCTCGGCGCTCTCGGGGATGCCGTAGTCGGGTACGTACGGCCGGCTTGCTTCGGGTGCGGTCACGCAGCTACCGGACGAGCTTGATACGTGGGTCGGCGACCGCCAGAAGGATGTCGGACACGAGGGTGCCCACCACGGTCAGCACGCCGGTCATGAGCACGATGAACCCGGCGAGGTAGACGTCCTGGATGCGTATGGACTCGAGCAGCACTGGCCCCAGTGTGGGCAGGCTGAGCACGACGGAGACGATGATGCTGCCGCTCACCAGCGACGGCAGCAGGTAGCCGACGGTGCTGATGAGCGGGTTGATGGCCACCCGCACGGGGTACTTCATGACTACCTTGGCGGGATGCACCCCCTTGGCCCTGGCCGTGACCACGTAGGGCTTGCTCAGCTCGTCGAGCAGGTTGTTGCGCATGACGCGGATCAGCCCCGCGGTGCCCGCCGTTCCCAGCACTATGGCCGGGATCCAGAGGTGGTTGATGAGGTCCATCCACTTGGCGAAGTTCCAGGGCGCCTCCTCGTAGTCGGCGGAGATGAGGCCTCCAACGCTCTGGTCGAAGTAGGCGAAGAAGATGTACATCAGCACCAGGCCCAGCAGGAAGTCGGGCACCGCCAGTCCACTGAACCCAATGAAGGTAAACAGGTAGTCGCCGATGGAGTGCTGGCGCACCGCAGAGTATATACCCACGGGGATCGCGAAGGTCCACGTCACGAGCACGGTGAAGCCGGTCATCACCACCGTGAGCCACAGCCTGTCGCCGATCACCTCCCGGATGGCCCGCTGCTGGAACAGGGAGTCGCACGGGTGGTGCCAGAGCGACAGGCCCATGTCGCCGCGAGCGAGGTTCCCGATCCACTTCAGGTAGCGGATGTACTGGGGCTGGTCGGTGCCGAAGTAGGCCCTCCAGTGGGCGACGATCTCAGGGTTGTACTGGGTCGAGCCGACGGTCATGTACTGGTCCATAGCTCGTGTGACGGAGTCGCCCTCGGGCAGCTCGATGATGACGAAGGCGAGCATGGAGATGGCCATGACGGTCATGAAGGCCATGACGAGGCGGCGGGCAATGTACGCAATCATGCGCTGCCTCCGCTGCGGCTAGTTGTTGACGTACTTGATGCGCGGGTCTACGACGGCCAGGAGCACGTCGGAGATGAGGGTGCCTACTACGGTGAGCGTCCCAAGCATGAGGATGATGGGGCCGGCCGTGTAGGTGTCCTCCTGCTGGATCGCGTCGAGCAGCACCGGCCCGAGGGTCGGCAGGCTCAGCACCACCGAAACGATGACGCTCCCGCCGACCAGGGACGGCAGGAGGTAGCCCACTGTGCTGACCATCGGGTTGATGGCAACGCGCACGGGGTACTTGAGGATCAGGCGCCAAGACACGGCTCCCTTGGCGCGGGCCGTGACTACGTATGGCTTCCCCAGCTCGTCTAGGAGGTTGTTACGCATGACGCGGATGAGTCCGGCCGTGCCCGAGGTGCCAAGCACGATGGCGGGGATCCAGAGGTGGTTGATCATGTCGAACACCTTGCCCCAGTTGATCACCCCACCGCTTATCCAGTCCGTCCCGGCGTAGTCGGCGGAGAAGAGGCCGCCCACGCTCTGGTCGAAGTAGGCGAAGGCGATGTACATCATAACCAGGCCCAGCAGGAAGTCGGGCACAGCGAGGCCGGTGAATCCCACGAAGGTGAACAGGTAGTCGCCCACGGAGTGCTGGCGCACGGCAGAGTATATGCCGACGGGTATGGCGAATGTCCACGTCACCATGACGGTGAACCCGGTCAGGGCAATGGTGGTGAAGAGGCGGTCTCCGATCACCTCCTTGACCGCGCGCTGGTTGCCGAACCCTCCGTAGGGGACCATGGTCTGGCCGAGGTCGCCTTGGAGCAGCGCCGACATCCACTTGCCATAGCGGACGTACTTGGGCTCGTCCAGCCCCAAACGCAGCCGGAGCGCTACGAGCATCTCCTCCGCTACCTGCTCGCCGTGGGTCCGCGTGGTCCGGTCGTACATCCTGTCGATGGTGTCGCCGGGGGGAAGCTCGATGATGACGAACGCGGCGACGGAGATGACCCAGATCGTGAAGAAGGCGAGGATGAGTCGTCGGGCGATGTAGGCGGCCATTCACGTCACCTCGCATCGAGTAAGCCCATATATATACCAGCGGCCACGGCCAGTCAACTGTGAGGCTGCCCTTCGTGGCTAGACGGCAGGGCTACTCGCCGGCGCGCGGCACCCTTCCAGCCTTTCGACTCCGCTCGGCGCGGCGGGTGTTGGTGCCGTACACGAAGACTCCAGCCAAGGCGGCCACGCTTGTCCCGATTATGCTTGCGCCCGCCCAAGGATCCCGCGTGATCATTACAATCAAGCCACCTGTGACGATTAACGCAGCGAGAATGCCACCCACCAGAAGACCCCGGTCCGCTCGCCTGGAGTCTCCGTCTATGACTGTCTTCTCCATCTGGATGCGATGGGCAGACTGCTTCTCGGCCATGTCCAAGATTCTGAGTGCCGCTCCTGGGACTATCTCATCGAACTCCCGGAGCGTTGCCGGTGGCGGAAGTGGACCTTGCCAAGAAGCTGCCATGACCTCTGTCTGTGCGGCCGAAACGACATCAGCCTGCCGTGCGGCAGGCTGATTCTCAGTCTGTCTGTCTCTCGGTTGGCTCATCGTCTAGTTATCCGAGGCGAGCTCTTCCGCTTCCTCTGTCTCGAATGCACCAATCGCGTCACGTATGTCCTGGCCTACAGCGGCCCAGTCCATCCAAATCGCGACCGCATCCGCTTCCTTCCCCGTCGGGGAAGGATTGTACTCGTTCATGGTGCCACCGAGATCGACTACGCGCGCCAAGCCCTCGAGGAAGGACGGCCTCGCGTACAACAGGTCACTATAGGTTTCCATTGTGCCGCTCCTCCTCCAGCAGAATGCGCTGGCATTGTACGACACGGTGTCAACATGTCGCCTGTTTACCATTGTACGTCATCGGCAAGACTTAGGCCCGGCTGGCCAGGTCGAGGGCGGTTTGGATTAGGGTAGGCTCTATTTCGGGGGCGAAGGGGCCCGGCCGGAGGTAGTACTTGTAGGCCCTGGCGGGCTCGTAGCCGCCCTCGAACATGGAGGCGGCGGTGCAGAGATAGCCAGAGTTGCCGTTGGCGTAGCCGAGGGCGAGGGTCATATCGCCCCGATCAGGGTCGGCGAGGCCAAGCTCGACCAGGCCCCGCTCGATGGACCAGCCGATCTCGATGAGGGTCTCGCCTGGGGTGGTGGCTATCCAGTGGCGGCCGAGGCGCAGCAGGGCTACCTCGCCCGTCTCATGGTCCGGCAGGCGGCCGTCCCGTTCGATGGCTTCGAGGAGCGCGCGGGCCCAGCCCGCATCGTCCGCCCCCGTTGCCGCGCGAAGCTCGGCCTCGCCGGGCACGTGGGAGTACGGCAGCTCGACCTGGCGGCTCGCGACGGCGATGTCGTTCACGGGCTCGCACTCCAGCCGCTCGGCGACGCCGACGACCTCGCTGCCGAGGATGCGCCCCAGCACGGTCAGCTCGTGGTCCGACGCGCCCCTGAACCCGCCGTCCGGCGCCAGCAGGTGGGGCCTCGCGTCCCCGAAACATCCCGGCAGGAAGGCTGCGACCGTGCCGCTGGGGTCGTAGGCCGACTCGATGAAGCGGCGGGCCGCCCCGGGGTAGTCGCCGCTGTAGCGCCGGTTCGCCGACATCAGGACGGTGGAGTGGCAGGCGAAGGAGAAGAGCACAGCGACCGGGTCGGCCTGGGGCATCCCACCGTCGCCGAGGGTTCCCGGGGCATCCGGCGCGTCGGCCCTGTCGAGGCGCAGCACGCGGACCCTGTGGTCGACCGCGCCCGAAGGGTTCGCGCCGCCCACAGAGCCGTCCGGCTTGCGCAGGCGCCTGTTGACGTTGAAGTCGGCCCATCCCTCGCCGGTGCCGACCGTCACATCCACCATCGAGGCGGCGGCCTCGCCCACGGCCTCGCCCAGCCTGCGCTCCAGCCAGCCGAGGTACTCCTGGTCGACGGGCACGCCGTCCATCGTCTGTATCGCAGGCCCGGCGTGGGTGTGGGAGCACACGACGATGACGTTGCGGGCCGGGATGGGGCTGGCCTGGGCCGCGGCATCGCGTATCCGTGCCACCGATGCGGCGTCGAGGCCCAGGAGATCGACCGAGACTATGGCCGCCGAGGTTGCGCCGTCGTCGAGGGCGATGACGCGGGCCTCGAGCGGGTCGAGGGTTCCCGCAGCCTTCCCCATGCGGTTGCCGTAGCCCTGCATGTAGGTCGGGCGGTCGGGCGTGATCGTCGCGGCGGCTGTGCCTGCCCTCAGCATCGTTCGCTCTCCCCGGTCAGACCGTCGAGGCACCCGACCGCTTCACGATCTTGCCCGCTCTCACCACCGTGTCGACCTTGTGCAGGGCCCGTATGTCCGTGGAGGCGTCGCCGTCGACGACCACCACGTCGGCCCGCTTGCCGGGCTCGAGGGTGCCGGTCTCGTCCAGGACTCCCAGGCATTCGGCCGAGGTCCTGGTACCGCTGATGATCGCTTCCACCGGCGATATGCCCATCTTCTCGACCATGAGCGTGGGGACCCATGCGTAGTCGTCGAACCGCAGGTAGTCCATGCCGGAGTCGAGGCCGGTGACGAACTTGATCCCCCTCTCCCACATGTCGCGCAGTATCTCGTAGCGCCGCTCCAGGTCGAACCCGCTGCCCAGAGTCCACTCCAGCCATCCCGGCGCCCTCAGCTCCCTCAGGGCGCCGGTCG
The DNA here is from genome assembly GCA_965116315.1 of Dehalococcoidia bacterium. GTDB lineage: Bacteria > Chloroflexota > Dehalococcoidia > Lucifugimonadales > CAJWER01. The sequence goes on along the minus strand of OZ220672.1, from coordinate 315,134 downwards.
CGGCGATGGTGGGATCGACGTACAGTCCCTTCTCGGCTATCTCGTCCGCCACGGCCGGGTCGTAGTCGTAGCCGCCGTCGGGGTCCTCGGCCATCCACGACGCGTGGATGAGGTTGTGCACCCCGGCCTCGACGCAGTTTCTCACGCCCGACGCGGCGTGGCAGTGGGCTGCGACCTTGACGCCGAGGCGCTCGGCGTCTTCGACTGCGGCTCGCAGCACCTCCACCGGGTACTGGGGCATCCGTGGGTTGGTGCGCGGCGTGAACCTGCCGCCCGTGGACATGATCTTGATCCAATCGGCGCCGAGCTTCACCTGGCCGCGCAGGGCTGCCAGGACTTCGTCCAGGCTGTCGGCCTCGGTGCCGAACATGTGGCAGTGGCCGCCCGTCGTGGTGATAGGCGTGCCCGCCACCATCAGGTGAGGGCCGGGGACTATGCCGGACTCGATGGCGCTCCGGATGGGAAATGCGATCTCGTTGCGGCTGCCCAGGTCCCGCATCGTCGTCACGCCGGAGCCCAGCGCCGCCCGGACTGCCTCGACCGCCCTTGCGACGAGGGCTTCGTGGGAGTCCGTGGCCAGGTCGTCGAACGTCGTGGGGCTCGCACTGCAATGCATGTGGGAGTGCACCTCGACGAAGCCGGGCAGCACTGTTGCGCCCGGCACGTCGATCAGCTCGGCGTCGGCGGTTGGGCCGAGCGCCTCGAACCGGTCGACCGCGGAGATCCGCCCATCCTCGATCAATACGGCATTACGCGCGTCGGGAGCTGCGCCGGTGCCGTCTATGACCCTGTCCGCCTTCACTATGAGCTTCATTGCACTACCCTTACCACCTTGGTTCCGGCTATGTAGTCGTGCAGGCACAGCCGGTTCCTGAACAGCAGGAACAGGCTGTCCACGATGAAGTAGATGATCGTCATCCCCAGGAGACCGTTCACGCCGGCCCTGAGCAGCACGTTCGTGACGAATCCGCCGTTTCTGCCGGTGTCCGCCCTCACGATCCGCAGACCCATCAGCTTCTTGCCGATGGTCTGGCCGTGAGAGGACAGCAGCACGAGCTGCACGACCATTCCGAACGCGCCAACGAGTATCAGGCCCAGCTGTATGGTCTCGGAGGCGGGCACTGCGGCTGGGATCAGGCTGGCGGCTATCAGGGAGGCTGCCGTGAAGGGCAGGTCGATCACCTTTGCTATCACCCTGGTCGTGAGGTCGGCGGTGGAGGGGTCGGGACGGAATACGACGCGCCCTCCCCCGAGGGGGGTCTCGCACCACTCGCAGGAGCGTGCGTCGGGGTGGTTTTCTCGTTCGCAGCGCGGGCAGTCCATCGTATCGACAGCACTATAGCACCGCCCAGGCGATGCTGCTATTCCGGGCCTTAGCGGCGGGAGGGGCTGTTGCGATCGGTCATTGGGGGTGTGGGTCGATGGCATGGCGCCGGGGAGGGCGGGTTTGAAACCCGCCGCTACGACCGGGTGTAGGCGTAGTAGCGGCAAGTTGACCGCTTTCGGGGTCAGTCCTAGAATGTCTTGGGCCCGCAACCTGTCCTGGGAGTGGAAATGGAAGAGCTAGGCGGACTGTCGCCGTCGGCGATAATAGACCAGCTACACCGGAACGATGTGACTCACGTCGTGTGGCTGCCGGACAGCGAGACCAACTTCATGTACGAGCAGATGGCAGCCGACGAGTCCATCGACATCGTGGCCATCTGCCGGGAGGGCGAGAGTCTCGGCATAGCCGCCGGGCTATGGGTAGGCGGCAAGAAGCCGGTCGTGATGATCCAGAACACCGGCCTGTTCGAGTCGGGCGACTCCATCCGGGGGCTGGGGAACGACATCGAGATACCCCTCGTGCTGATTATTGGCTACCGGGGCTGGACGCGGCACGGGGTCACGGACGACTCGGCGGCGCGGTACACGGAGCCGACCCTCTTTGCATGGGGAGTCAACTACTACCTGGTCGAGACGGACTCCGACGCCGACCGGATATCGGCGGCGTTCGAGGAGGCGGACCGCACACAGCGCCCAGTGGCCTGCCTGATAGGGGCCGAGTACGCCTAGAATCCCTTCTTCGTCGTTCCTGCGTAGGCAGGAACCCAGGTGGGGCGGGTTGGGTCTAGCCCTGGGCGGGGCCAGCCTCTGCGGTCATGGCCGCTTCGAGGGCTAGCACCTTGTTCAGCCGCCTCTTGTGGCGCTCCTCTCCGCTGAAGGCCGCGCCGACGAAGGCCGAGACGAGCTCCCGCGCCAACTCGTCGCCGACTATGCGGCCGCCGATACAGAGGACGTTCATGTCGTCGTGCTCCACGCCCTGGCGCGCCGAGTAGGAGTCGTGGCACACGCTGGCTCGTATCCCGCGGACCTTGTTAGCGGCGACTCCAGCCCCCACCCCACTGCCGCACACGATCACGCCGCGGTCCGCTGCGTCGCGGGCGACGGTGTCCGCAACGGCGGCGGCGAAGTCGGGGTAGTCGTCGGCCGGGTCCATCTCATGGGCGCCGACGTCGACGACGACGTGGCCGAGGGACTCCAGGTGGTCGACTACAGGCTGCTTCAGGGGAAATCCGGCGTGGTCCGCTCCGACGGCTATTCGCATGCTGCTCCTGTCCGATGAGGGGGTGGAACCAGTGTAGAATCAGGCCGTGGCGGCAGTCAATCATAGGCTGATGGACGTAACTGTTCAGTATTGATGAGGAGGATGTTCCGGCTCCGATTCGCTCGCGGCCCAACGTGTGAGGGCGACTCGGCGAGTCGCCCCTACGTCCATGCGACGGGGTTCCCGTCTCATCAAGTCTGAACAGTTACTGGTGGACAACTCGACTTCCCCATGAGATCAACCGAGAAGCAGGCATGATTGAGACTTCGACGACAGGACAGCCAGAGGTAGTGCGTTATGCATGGGTAGGCCGTGGACGGATGCGGCGTGACCTGGCTGAGATCGCCGCGTCCGGCGACTATGACAGGAGCGCATACTTCGGCTCGCCAGACAGGGTTTCGGGGGCCAGCGGTACCCTGCAAGCCGCGATGGAGGCGCTGCCGGACCTGGGCACGGGCGCGGCGGTCTTCTGGGGCAGCCGGGGCGCCATCGCCATCGCTCCGCCGTTTCCCATCGACGAGGAGCTACAGTGCGATGGGGTGGAGGTCGGGCCGATGCTCGATCTGCTGTCGCGGGACGTGACGGTGGGGGTGGTGCTGCTGCGGCTGGGGCGCTATGCGGTCGGCGTCGTGGAGGGCGGCAAGCTGGCCGCATCGAAGTCCGACACGCGGTACGTGAAGAGCCGCCACCGGAAGGGGGGGTCGTCGCAGCGGAGGTTTGCGCGGAGCAGGGAGCGGCTGGTGAGGGAGCTGTACGACAAGGTGTGCACGGTCACCGAGGATGTGTTCCGCCCGTACGGCGACCGGATCGAGTACTTGCTGCTGGGCGGGGAGCGCCAGACGCTGCTGGCGTTCTCCAAGAGATGCGGCTACGTCGAGCGGTCGGGCATCGAGGTCCTGCCCCGCAGGCTGGAGGTCGACAGGCCGGGCAAGGCCGCCCTCGACGGCATCGACCGGCAGGTGTGGATGAGCAGGGTCGTATACCTCTCGGTACCATCCGAGGACGAGGGCCTATGAGACCTCGATCTCGATGCGGCAGTGGTCGCTCGGCCCCCACTCCTCTGTCCCGTTAAGCGCACGAACAGTCACTGAATCGGCCATCGTCCTAGACACAAACACGAAGTCCAGCTGGCGTCTTGCGTGTTGCGGATCGTTCCTCCAGCGATACGTAGGGACGTTCTTGCTGTCACCAGGCAGCTCGTCCGGCCATGGCTCTGCTTGGCGTCCGTTTGGGTGCTGAGGACCCGCAAAGGACAGTCCCAGCGCCTCCATCCTTTCGAAGACCGATGCGTAGCGACCACCCCAGTACTCGCTGCCGTCCTCCCCGTACCCGTGGAGAATGTTGAGATCTCCGGCGGCTACGATTCTGTGTCCGTTCCTTGCGCCAGTGAATGCAGAGAGGTCCGATACAAGTCGATGGGCAGAGGCATCCGCGAGGATCCACTTGCCAACGCTCGAGTGCGGGTTTGTCCAAAGCGAGTACATGGACACGACCATGAACGGCTCAATGCCCGGAGCCTCCACACGGGCCGCAGTTAGAGTACCAAAGCGGCTTACGGCAAGTTCCCCAGGGGCTGCGTAGTCGAGAGGCTTCGCTTCGAACCAGTCCACTTTGACGTGGTCAGAGAGCCTTGCGACTGCCGTGCGCCAAGCCCTAGCGGCGTCTACGCCTGCGGTGCCCCAGGGGGCGGGATCCACTTCGATTCTTTCCGCTACTTCGTAGGGTGGCTCCCCAGCCTCCTGCAGAAGAGCAATGTCGGCGTCCATGCCCACTAGGACGTGCCATGGATCGTGCAATCCCGCAATGTTCCAAGAGACTATCTTCACGTGACCCGCCTCTCTACACCGCGGTGTAGCCGCCGTCGACGGTGAGGGCGGCGCCTGTGACGTAGGAGGCCTCGTCGGAGGCGAGGTAGAGGGCGGCGTGGGCGACCTCTTCGGGGCGGCCCAGCCTGCCGAGTGGGTGGCGGCTCTCCAGCATTACTCGCGTGGCATGGTCGTCAGTGAGGGACTTGGTGAGGTCTGTCTCGACGAACCCGGGGCAGAGGCAGTTCACTCGTATGTTTTCGCGGGCGAGATCGACTGCCATGTTGCGCGTGAGCTGGATCACGCCGCCCTTGGACGGCGGGTACGGGTTGAGCGCCCCGCCAAGACCGGGCGGGTAGCCGACCATGCCCATGGTGGACGCGAGGTTCACGATCGATCCGTCGCCGGCGCGCCGCATGTGGTCGACGGCGCACCGCGAGACGAGGTAGGTGCCCTTCAGGTTGACCTCGATCACCCGGTCCCACACGTCGTCGGGGTCGGACCCTGGTGGGAGGGCGTTGCGGGCCGTGACGCCCGCGCTGTTGACCACGATGTCCAGCCGGCCCAGGGCGGCGACCGTGCCGTCGACCATCCCGGCAGCGTCCTCGGCGGCCGATACGTCGCCGGAGAGCACGACCGCCGTGCCGCCTGACCGCTCGATCTCCGCCGCCGTCTCACCGGCGCGGTCCTGGGACAGGTCGGCGCAGGCGACTGCTGCGCCCTCGGATGCGAACAGCAACGCAGCCGCGCGTCCTATGCCGGAGCCCGCGCCGGTGACGAGGGCCGTCTTGTCCTTCAGCCTGTTCATCTATAGCGCCTTTCTCTCACCCCTGCCCTCTCCCGGCGAGGGTGTGCTGATCGGGTAGAGGGTGAAGGGGATGGGTTCGCGTCGTCACGGGCCGCGCGGGGAGGCCCCTCATCCCGGCCTTCTCCCGCAAGGGGAGAAGGGGGGGAGTTCGCGTCGTCACGGGCCGCGCGGGGAGGCCCCCTCATCCCGGCCTTCTCCCGCAAGGGGAGAAGGGGGGGAGGCGCTTGCTCATCGGACGGGGACTCCCGCGCGCCCGGCGACGTCCCGTATGTGCTGCTGACCCTCCAGGGTGTCCTCGTACTCGAAGTGTTCGACGTGCACGGTTACGTCGTGGTCGAGCATGTCGAGTCGCCTGACAATCGCGTCGAAGTCCATGAAGCCGGTGCCCGGCACGGCCTCGTCGACGTGAATGACGCCCATGCCCTTGGCGGCGCTTACACCGCTGCCGCCAGAGATGATCACGTCCTTGGCGTGAAGGGCCGCGATGTCATCCCCTAGCTCGTCGAACACCTCGTTTACCAGGGCCGTCGTGTCGAACACCCGCTGGGGCCAGGTCAGGTTCACGATGTCGATCAGCACCCTGAGCCTGGAGGAGCCGGTGCGGTCCAGCATCTCCCGGTATCGCTCGACCGAGCACAGGGGCGCCATTGCGTGGGGATGCGCGGCCACGTCCCTGCCGGCGCGCTCTGCCTGCTCGGCCAGGCGGGCGACCGACTCCAGGCAGCGCTCCCAGGTGGCCTCAGTCCACATCCCGGGCTTACCCCGGTCGCCGTAGGTGGAGAAGCCGACACAGTGGGCGTCCAGCATGTTGCCGTGCCTGAGCAGGCGGGTGTAGTGCTCCTGCGCGGCGTCCCGCTCGGCGGCGTCCTCGTGGTCGAAGCCGTAGTGGAACGCGCTGAACTCGCCGACGCTGATTCCGTTGTCGTCTAGGAACCGCCGCGCGCCCTCGACCTCGTCGTCGGTCCAGTCCGGGCGGGTAGACCCGCTGACCGTGGTGACTCCGAAGGCCTCGGTCTTTTGGAGGAGCTGGTCTCTCTCTTCATCTGTCCTTGGAAGGGCAACGGGGGGACTTAGAACTATCATCTTGGGCTCTCCTTCAATGAAAGGTATATGCTAGAGCAACCGGACAGAGAATCCAAATCGGCCACAGCCACGTCAAGGGCGTCTTGTGGCCGCCCTTGACGCCCCCTTGCTTAATCGCGGGACACGTCTAAGATCGGCACAAACCAGGTGGGGAGATTCACAATGGCGAACAAGCGACGCGATGATGAATGGAAGGAATTGCTTGCAGGTATTGTGGCGGCGGTGGTGACCGAGGTTCTCATTGAAGTCGGCCCGATTATTGTAGAGCAAGCAGGTCATCAAGGACGGCGCTTTGGAGACAGACTCGGCGATAGGCGACGAGAAATGGCCAAGGCGGCCCAGGCTGCAGGCGTGAGAGTGAGCAAGGGATTTCAAGCAGTGCCGTGGCCTTTCCGAGGCGGGACTGAGGGAGGGGAGGCGCAGGCGGACCCAGCGACCAGCCTTGAAGACCTCCTTGAACAACTCAACAAGAGGCTCGACGTCATCGAGGGCAAGGTCGACGAGCTACGACAGAACCAATGAGATACGTCTATCCATGCGACCTGCATCCTGAGGAGGGTGGGGGCTACTACGTGTCCTTCCCAGACGTGCGCGGCGCCCTCACATCAGGCAAAGACCGTGCCGAGGCCCTTGAGTTAGCCGAAGACGCGCTCGTCGCCGCTCTGGGCGCCTACTTCCGGCTCAGACAGGACATCCCACTCCCCAGTCCCATCGCAGATGGACAGGAATCCATCCCCCTCCCGCCCATCCCCGCCGCAAAGGTCGCTCTCTGCAATGCCATGCGCGAGCAGGGCATCTCCGAGGCCGAACTCGCCGAGAGACTGGGCATCGGCAAGAACGCCGCCCGCAGCATATGCAACCCGGACCACCGCTCTCAGATGGACCGGGTCGAAAGGGCGTTGCGGGCAGTCGGACGCCGACTCGTTGTGGAAGACAGGGCGGCCTGAACCACGCTTGCGGAGCCCAACTTCCGTAGCGGCATCACGGCATGGCGAGTCCATTGCCCTGGAGAGTTGGCGCTACGCCTAGCGGCACCGCTTCGCCTGTCTGGTAGCGGCACCACTTACCGCGGGAGTATAGGACGACGGAGCCGGTCCCGACGACCCTCCAGCCGTCTCTCCCGCGCAGGCAGCCGGAGCCCGCATCCACGCCAACGACTGGACCGTCTGGGTGGACGCTCTCCGCAAGCTCGGCTGCTACCGTGTCCGGGTTGCTCCGCTCGTGATGGGGAAGCACCGCGAGTCCTCCAAGTAGTCCAAGGGTGGGACGGACGCCACGGTACCGCATCCACTCGCCGAGCACCATCGCGCCGGCGCTGGAGCCCACCAGCACCGCGCCTCCGGCAACGGCTGCCTTGATTGCGTCTAGCAGCCTCGATCCGCGAAGCACGTCCAGCAGGTGGGCCGGGTCGCCGCCGGTCAGGTACACAACATCCGCCCACGGAACACGCGAGACCAACCCGTCGTCATCGGCGTCCCTGGAGTCGAGGACCATGAGCGAGTCGGCATCAGCACCCAGCCCCTCGAAGTACGAGACGCCGTTGGCAGCGGCCTTCGAGGGATCCTGTCTGGCCGCCGCGGTTGGCACTATGAGCACCCTGGGCCGGGCTGCTCCGCTAGCCGCGAGTATCTCCCGATCCATCGGCTCGCAGCCGACCCTGAACTCGTCCCCGCCGACAAGGGCAATGTGACCCATTGCTAGTCGGTGGCTCGCAGCCGGGTCAACTGCCCCGGCCAATCGAGGATTCGCCGATCTGCAGTCACTATCTGATTGCCCTCCAGGGCGGTTGCAACGATCAGCCGGTCGGCCGGGTCGCCGTGCATGTCCTTCAGGAGCCCAGCACGTAACGCGATCCCGCCGTCGACGGGAATCTCGACCAGTCCTTCATCCAGCAGGCCCTCGCGCCAAGAGTGGATGTCGGCCTGCAGCGCGATCTTCCCCCTGTCCTGCAGCATTGCAACTTCCCAGAAGGTAATTGCCGATACCGCGGCCAGCCCGGCGGCAAAGGCATCGTCGATGACTACACGGGCGCGCGTTCCCAACCTGTGGTCTCCATGCAGCAGCCAGAGGAGTACCTGGGTATCCAGCAGGGTCAACGCGGCCCGTCCCAGTGATTACCGGTTTCGGCGTCCCAATCCACGTCTAAGGGTTCGCCGATGTCACCAAGTATCAGGAGCTTGTCCCTGTCACGCCCGAAGAGGGTCTTGGGCCTTTGTCGGTACGGCAATAGCCGCGAAACCGGGCGTCCGTTCTTCGTGATGACGATCTCCTCGCCGCTCTCCGCGACCTCGTCCATGAGCTTCAGGCACTTCGCCTTGAACTCAGACGCTTTGAAGACGCGCCCGCTTAGTGTTTCATTTGTATCTGTTGCCACTCTCAGCCTCCGATGTGACCACTATCATAACATAGTCATGACCATAGTCATATCGATGTTGCCAACTCACGTGGCTTCAAGGGCTGTTAGAATCAAATGGAATGCCAGCAGTACTGAGGGATGGGCCATACCGTTTCTTCTTCTACGCGGGTGACCGGGACGAACCCAGGCACATTCACGTCGCACGTGACAACCGAGTAGCTAAGTTCTGGCTTGAACCCGTGAGATTGGAGATGAGTGGCGGGCTAAGGCGGTCGGAGATACGAAGGATTCAACGTACAGTGGAAGAGAACCGCGGCGCATTCGTGGAGGCCTGGGATGATTACTTCAACGACTGAAGTCAAAGTGCCTGATGCGGAGGACGTGTCCGTTACCCAGGACACCATAACGGTCGAGCTAGCCGATGGGCGAACGATCTCGGTGCCGCTGGCCTGGTATCCCAGGCTTGTCCACGCCACTCAGAGGGAAAGAGAGAACTGGGAACTGATCGGCGGGGGACAAGGGATCCATTGGCCCGATCTGGACGAAGACCTCAGCGTGGAAGGGCTGATCACGGGCCGTCCGTCCGGAGAGAGCCAGCGCTCCTTCAAGCGGTGGCTCGAAGCGAAGCAGGCCGGACGCAGTGTGGCCCTCTACGATCTGATGCAAGCCGAACAGGGGCGGCGCAGCGGGGAATAGCCTGTACGGTGGCCATTGGGATCAAGACCTTGAATTGATGGGGCAGAAGAGGGTTGGACCCGCGTCGCGGAAGAGGGCGGGTTTGAAGCAGGGTTTGAAACCCGCACCTACAGAGTCCCGTTACCCTATAGATTCCGGGGTGTTGGTCCATCAACCTAGCCCCTCGGCAGGACTCTGGTGCGCTAGGAGACCTTGACTACCATTTCGATTTCGACGGGCACGTTGGCGGGGAGCGAGCCCATGCCGACGGCGGAGCGGGCGTGGCGGCCCTTATCGCCGAATACCTCGACCATGAGGTCGGACGCGCCGTTCGCGACCGCGGGCTGATCGGCGAAGTCGCTGGTGCAGTTCACCATGCACAGCACTTTGACGACGCGTTCCACGCGGTCCAGGTCCCCCAGCTCGACCTTGAGTGACGCCAGGAGGGCAAGGCCGACGTTCTTCGCGGCCTCGTACCCCTGCTCTATCTCCAGGTCGTCGCCCAGGCGTCCGGTGACGAAGCTTCCGTCCTCGTTGCGGGGCACGTGGCCCGACGTGAACACGAGGCCGGCGCCGTCGACGCTGACGGTCGAAACGTAGTTAGCGACCGGAGCGGCTGCGTCCGGCAGCTTGTAACCCAGGCTTGCTATTCGCTCTTCGATGGATCCCACTGATACTCCTCCCTTGCGATGCTCTTGCTTTCCGTTTCGTCACTCGACCGTGGTCTTGCTGATGACCTCGATGAGCCGGTATCCGTACCTGCCCGCATCCTGTGGCGGTTCCTGGCCCGGCCACGCATCGAACTGCTCTATCCTGAGCCGGTACTCGTACCCCTCCTCGTAGTCGAAGCCGTCTATCCCATCGTAGAACAGCAGCCCATCGACGACCATGCACTGCCTGGGACCGACGCCCACGCAGTCCTTCAGCTCGGGCCCGACTACGACCTCGCGCACTTCGCTGTGCACGTCGTCTCGCGAGACCACATAGGCTACGGCGGCCACAGCCACGATCCCGGCGCCTGCCGCGGCAATCAGCACAAGCCTTCGCGATGGGGTCAACGCGGGCCGCCCATCGCCACGCTGGGGAATAGCCGCATCAACCAGAGACCTCCACTATCATCTCTATCTCGACCGGTATCTCGAAGGGCAGGCTGCTCATGCCGACGGCCGACCTGGCGTGGCGGCCCGCGTCCCCGAACACTTCGACGAGCAGGTCGGAGCAGCCGTTGATGACCGCGGGGTGCTGGTCGAAGTCCGGCGGGCAGTTGACCATGGCCAGGAGCTTCACGACTCGCTTCACCCTGCTCAGGTCGCCCAGCTCGTCCTTGAGCCTGGCGATCTGGACGAGGCCCACCGCCCTGGCGTGCTCGTAGCCCTCCTCGACGGTGAAGTCGCGTCCGACCTTGCCGCTGGGAATGTCGCCGTCAGGCCCGGGCGGAGGCCCTGCTCCGGCGGCGAAGAACAGGCCGTCCGTCTCGACTGCCGAGACGTAGTTGGCGACCGGCCTCTGGGGCCTTGGCAGCTCGATTCCGAGCTCCTTCAACCTCTCCTCGGGCGTGCTCAAAGTGCTCCTCCTTGTCACTCGACCTTGTTCCACCCTCACCCCAGCCCTCTCCCGTCGAGGGAGAGGGGGTAAGAGATCTTTCAACCTCTGTTCGGGGGTGCTCAAGTGCTCCTCCTTGTCACTCGACCTTGTTCCACCCTCACCCCAACCCTCTCCCGTCGAGGGAGAGGGGGTAAGAGATCTTTCAACCTCTGTTCGGGGGTGCCAAAGTGCTCCTCCTTGTCACTCGACCTTGTTCCACCCTCACCCCAGCCCTCTCCCGTCGAGGGAGAGGGGGTAAGAGATCTTTCAACCTCTGTTCGGGGGTGCTCAAGTGCTCCTCCTTGTCACTCGACCTTGTTCCACCCTCACCCCAACCCTCTCCCGTCGAGGGAGAGGGGGTAAGAGATCTTTCAACCTCTGTTCGGGGGTGCCAAAGTGCTCCTCCTTGTCACTCGACCTTGTTCCACCCTCACCCCAGCCCTCTCCCGTCGAGGGAGAGGGGGTAAGAGCTTCCTAGAAAGGCAATATGCGGGCGGGGTTTTCGACGGTCATCTTGTGTACGTCGTCCTCTGATATCCCCGCTTCGACCATGCGCGGGACGATGTTCTCGAGTATGTGACCAATTCCGGGCCCGCCGTACTTGGTGAGCCTGCTCTTGGCGAACACGTCGTGGGCGAGCACGATCCGGTCGGCGCAGCCCGCGTCCACGAGCAGCTTGATGTACCCGATACGCTGGGCGTCGCTCATCATGTCTATGGGCCCCAGGGGATAGTATGAAGTCTCCCAGCCGAACAGGTCGTACTCCAAGTACGTGCCCCGCTTGGCGAACTCCAGCAGCGCGTCCTCTTCTAGCAGGGTCCGGTCGAGGTGTCCCATGATCACGTTGCCCGGGTCGGCGCCCGACTCTGCCAGCAAGTCTACGATCGCCGAAGGCGCGAGCGGGTCGCGACCCGGGTGGATCAGGATGGCCGCTCCCGTAGCCTCCTGGGCCCTCGCGCCGGCGACCAGGACCTTGCGCTCGTTTTCAGTGAGGGGCCACGAGCAGCCCAGCTCGCCGATGATCCCGGCCCTGATGCCAGTGCCGTCGACGCCCTCCGTGAGCTGGGTGACTATCTCATCAGCCAACTCAGACTCGGTCTTGCCGTCCATGTCGCCGGGGTGGACGATGTCGACGTAGTAGCCCGCGCCCATCACGACGTTCACGCCCGTCAGCCGGGAGATACGCGCCAGCCCCCTGGGGTCGCGACCGATGCCGTAGGTCGTGGCGTCGACGATGGTGCCGCCGCCCTGAGCCTTGAACTGCAGGGTCTCGTGGACCGCCAGGCCCTCGTCCATCACCTCCAGGTTGTCCCTGTTCCGAAACGGGTTGTACCGGACCCAGCCCAGGTTCTCCATGGTCACGGGCGCAAAGGCTTTGAAGCGCTCGCTCGCCTCCTCGGGAGGGTTGAACATGCACGTAAAGTCGATGAGCAGGTGCTCGTGGGTCGTCGTCGGCCCAAGGTCTCCGGGGCTGACGGGCCCCAGCACCGTCTGTACGGATCCCCGCATATCAGTACCTCCTGCAGTGGATGAACACTCGGACGAAGATTCTACAGCCTCGCGCCCTGCTGTGGCAGGTCATATCCGGCGGAAGGTCGGGCTGGCGATTCCCGCTACGACCGTAAGCCCAACGAGTAAGAGGCCGCTTAGCATGAGTGCGAATGGCGTGCCGGTCTGCTCCGCGACTATTCCAAACGGCACGGCGCTGAGCGGCATCATGCCGAATGTCATCATCGCAATGCTCATCACCCTGCCGCGCATCTCGGGGTTTGCGTGCATCTGCAGCAGGGTCATGTTCAGCGACATGAATACCGAGCTGGCTAGCCCCACGATGAGCAGCAATGGAAGGGCGACGGCGTAGGAGGTCGTCTGGGCGAATGCGGCGAGCGAAAGCCCCCAGACGAGACAGCACCCCAGCAGCATCAGCCCGCGCGACTGCATCGTCTTCAGGCCCGCAACGAGCAGGCTGCCCGCCAGCGCGCCGATGCCCATGGTCATCATGAGCACGCCCAGGTCGTCTGAGGCGACGTTCAGGGCCTCGCGGGCCCATGCCGGCATCAGCACGTAGTAGGAGAATCCGAACATGACAGGGATGAAGGCCATGAGGATGAGGCTGCGCAGCACCGGGTCGCCGAGGGCGTACGCGAACCCTGCCTTCACGTCGCCGGTCATCCCCTTGCCGGACCTGCTGGTGACTTCCCTGCCCGCCTGCATCGGCGTCACAGCCAGGACCGAGATCCCGTAGATGGCCGCGACGAGGTAGAACACTCCCCACGTGTCGATGTAGAGGATCAGGAAGCCGGCAACCGCCGGCCCGGCAATGCGGGTCGCGTTCATGGCCGAGTTCTGAAGGGCGATGCCGTTCATGAGTCTGTCTTCGGGGACGATCTCCGACACGAGCGCCTGGCGGCTCGGCATGTTGAGGGCCATAAGTGAGCCGTTGATCACTCCCGCGACCATGAGGTGCCAGAAGGCGACCAGGCCAGTCAAGTCGAGCGTCGCTATGGCGAGCGTCACCAGTGCGTTGGCCGACTGCCCCAGGATCACCAGGCGTCGCCTCGGGATCCTGTCCGCAAGCGCGCCGGCGATGATCGACACGAACATCACGGGCGCGGCGAACGACATCGTGACGAGGGCGACGGCCAGGGGGGAGTTGTCGGTGAGGAGGAGGACGAGCCAGACCCGCGCAACCATCTGCATGTTCATGGCCGTGAACGAGGTCATGGAGCTCGCCCAGAGCCATCGGAAGTCGGGGATGCCGAACGATTCGAAGGTGTCGGCCCCGATGCCCAGGAGCCGCCTGGAAGGCTTGGCGGATACGGCCGTCGCATCCGGCGCCGCGGTTTTCGCCGAGCGAGGCTGAGGGGGGCCGATTAGTGACACGTAGAAGCGTACACCCGCACGGGAAGGCCGGTCAACGGCCCAAGCAGCACTTACCAGTGCTCCAAACTAGAGGAGGCGCGCCCCGGACAGAGAAGCCATCCTCCGGTCCAGCGTCAGGGTCTCCATCCCAGACCGTGAGTAGTCATCGGCAATGAGCCTATCGAACAAGCCAGGACCACCCGAGCTCGCCAGAGCATCGAGGATGGCCGGCCCATTCAGAGGAGAGACCAAGCCGCTGCGCAGGGTATTGCGTAGCTCAATGCAGGCGTCGCCCTTAGTTACCCCATAGTGATGCTGGAGTGCTGCGAACGCCTCCCCTATTACCTGGTTCGAGGCGAACACCTCCGCGCCGCCTGAAACCAGCGAGTTCAACTCTTGCACACAGTACAGGAATGCCTCGGGAGGTTCGCCGGTCGCCAACCGCACGAGCACGGACGTATCAATCCCGATACGCAGCTGGGTCATAGCCTTCATCCCGGAACTTGCGGATGTCGAAGGGCCCGGTTCCCGGCCGTATCTTGTCCCGCAACCCCCCAAGTAGAGACAGGTCGACCCGTCTGGGCCGCAGGGCGAATCCTTCAGGGCCCTCCAGCAGCTCCAGCTGGTCGCCTGGTCCCACGCCCAGTGAATCCAGTACACGCGCGGGGAACGTGACCTGGCGCTTTGATGTAATCTTGACGAACATGGCCTTCCTCCTTACCAAGATGCTACTATAGTAAGGAGTAGGTGTCAAGCGCACCTACCAGACGGCGGGAGAAGAACTGGGCGAGGGTCCGCAGCCTTCAAGTCCAATCGACGACGACTCCGAGGATGCTCAGGTCGCCCTGGTCGAGGCGCCGGTACATTTCCGGGAGCTGGTGCCACGGGACACGGTGGGTGATCATGGGCTCGATGGCTAGCCGGCCGCGGCTCAGCATGTCTAGCGTCAGCCTCATGCAGTGGTCCCGGTCCCACCGCCGGCCGGGGTCGTCATAGCCGTACGCCGTCTTCAGGGTGATGCGCTGCGACAGGTAGGGATGGCCCACGGGGTTGTAGTCCGGCCTGTCGACGTGAGTGGCGGTGACGACGACCCTTCCATCGCGCCTGACGATGTCCATGCCCGTCTGGAGTGCCGTCCAGCTGGACGCGGCCTCGATCACCAGGTCGGCGCCCTCGCCGTCGAACACGTCGTCGATGCGCGACTGGAACCCATCGTCCGCCGGGCTGGCGACCGTATCCGCGCCCATCGCCCTTGCCACCCCCAGCCGTCCGCCGTCCATGTCGATGCCGACGGTGCGGAACCCGAAGGCCCGGCACCAAGCCACCGCTGACTGGCCGATGACGCCCAGGCCGACGACCGCGACGTTCTCGCCCGGCGCGGGCTCTCCGGTCCTCAGCGCTATGTGGGCGACGCCAAGCAGGTTCAGCATCACCGCCTGCTCGGTGAGTATGCTGTCCGGAAGCTTGAGCATGTCGGATGCGCGGACCGCGGCGTACTCCTTGTGCCCCTCGCCCACGAAGACGCGGTCGCCGACTTCGAAGCCATCGACGTCCGGCCCAACCTCGACGATCTCGGCCACCATGGAGTAGCCGCACTCGGCAGGCCCGTCGGGGAAGGGGATGCCCGGGTACTGCATGGTGCCCGCGTCGTCCACTGGGATCCGGCGATACGCCCGTATCTCCGTGCCCGTGCTGATCGCCGTTGCGATCGCCCTGGCAAGCACGCCGTCGCGGGGGCACTCGGGGGCAGGAACGTCCTCGAACTCGACCTGCCTGGGACCCGTTACGACCAGCCTTTTCATATCGTCCTGATCTCGCCGCGTGCCAGGCGTGTACGGCGCAGCCGGATCAGCAGGCCAGCCCTGACGTTGACGAACCGCGCCCTACCTTATTGCCAGTCCACGACGACGCCGAGGATGCTGAGGTCGCCCTGGTCGAGGCGCCGGTACATCTCCGGCAGCTGCTGCCACGGGACACGGTGGGTGATCATGGGCTCGATGGCAAGCTGGCCGCGGCTCAGCATGTCCACGGTCAGTCTCACGCAGCGCTCACGGTCCCAACGCTGGCCGGGGTCCTCGTACCCATAGGCCATCTTCAGCGTGATCCTCTGCGACAGGTAGGGATGGCCCACGGGGTTGTAGTCGGGCCTGTCGGTGTGGCGGGCGATCACCACTACCCTGCCGCCCTGCCTCGATATGTCCATGCTGGTCCTGATGGCCTTCCAGGTCGACGCGGCCTCGATCACCATGTCCGCGCCCTCGCCGTCGAACACGTCGTCGATGCGCGACTGGAACTCGCCGTCCGCCGGGCTGGCGACCGTATCCGCGCCCATCGCCCTTGCCACCTCCAGCCGTCCGCCGTCCATGTCGATGCCGACCGTGCGGAAGCCGAAGGCCCGGCACCACGCAACGGCCGACTGGCCTATCACGCCCAAGCCCACGACCGCGACGTTCTCGCCCGGCGCGGGCTCTCCGGTCCTCAGCGCTATGTGGGCGACGCCGAGCAGGTTCAGCATCACGGCCTGCTCGGTGGGTATGCTGTCCGGGAGCTTGAGCACGTCGGACGCGCGGACCGCAGCGTATTCCTTGTGCGTCTCGCCCAGGAAGACACGCTCGCCAACGGAGAGGCCCTCCACGTCGGCGCCCACCTCGACGATCTCCGCCACCATGGAGTAGCCGTTCTCGGTCGGCCCGTCGGGGAACGGCATCCCGCCGTGAAGCATCGTGCCCTCGTCGTCCACGGGAATCCAGCGGAACACCCGTATCTCCGTGCCCGTGCTGATTGCCGTCACGATCGCTTTCGCGAGTATGCCGTCGCGGGGGCACTCGGGGATCGGGACGTCCTCGAACTCGACCTGCCTCGGGCCCGTTACGACAAGCCGCTTCATACCGCCCGGACCTCGTCGCCGACGCGGACAGTTCCGCCGGTGACTATCGTTGCCAGCTGCCCGCGCCTGCCCTTCAGCTTGTCCTGCAGGCCCGCGCGGACCTCGTCCATGCGGGCGCACGGCGTGGCTGGCCTAGTCACCCTGACGACGACCTCGGAGCCGAGGGCGACCTGCTGGCCGGGCTCCAGCGACTCCACGTCGAAGCCCGAGGTGGTGACCTGCTCCCGGACGTCGCCGGGCTTCAGGCCGAACTCAGCCAGGGTCTCAGCGTCTATCATCAGCACCTGGTAGTCCTGCCTGCCCGGCTGGTCGGTGGCGTGCCGGTCGCCCTCTATACCGTATCCGGCAACGAAGCGCGACTCCTCCAGGCTCTCGACCGGTGCGCGATGGGACGGCGTGACGTGCAGCGATTCGGTGCGTCCTGTTGTCATGTTTCCTCCTACCTCACCCAGTGATGTAACAGCGGCTTGGCGGCTTCGGGCAGCGAGTCATACTCGTCCTGGGCCATGGGGAAAACAAGGTTCCTTTCAGGCTGGCCCTCGTCGTCGACCATGTCCTCGCGTTCAGGCGTATCCGGCACGAGGACGTTGACGTTCAGCCACCACGGCGCGTAGCGGACCGTCAGCCCGGCCCGGACCTCGTCGGTGCCGTTCGTGGGCACGGCGTGCCACATGCGGCTGTCGAATATGAGCACGCTTCCCTGGTCGCCGGTGGCCTGGATGCGGCTCGGATGAGCGGAGAGGTTGTCCTCCCCGTAGACCTGCGTCCAGTTGTTCGGGATGCGGTGGCTTCCCGGCACCAGCCAGGTGCCGCCGTTCTCGTTCGTGAATGGCGAGAGCATGAATATCACCGTCAGCAGCATAGGCGTGTCGGGATAGGGCGCCTCGATGATGGCCGCGTGCTTCTGGTTGAAGGGCCAGTCGGAGTGCCACCCCTGGGGATTGCTGCCCGGCTGCCTGACTACAGGGGTCGTCACGGTGATCTTGACGTGCCTGCCCCACAGCGCCTCGGCGACGCCCACAATCCGCCGGTCGCTGACGTACGGGGCCAGGGACTGGTTGATCGTAAAGAAGCTGCCCGTGACCCGGCGCTTCCGCTCCGGGGGCCACGACTCGGACTCCCCTATCGTCGCAAGCACGCTCTCCCTGATTCCCGCCACCTCGCCGTCCGGTATGATGCCGGGGACGATCGCCCATCCGTCTTCCCTGACACGGGTAACCGTTTGCTCGATAGTCATGTCGCACCTCCAGCGTGCGGAGCATACCACCCGCGCCCCGGCAAGTCATCCCGCGGGGGGATGCTCGCGCGAATGACACGGTGGTGCGCCGGGGGTATACTCGGGGCGATTCACGACTAAGACTGGGAGGTGCCCTATGGGCCGCGAACTGGCGACTGCGAAAGCTATGACCGAGGCGGCCAGGGCCTTCCTGCCCGCGCTGTCGCCTGAACTGAGGGCGTCGGCGGCCTTCGATTTCGACTCGACCGAGCGCCATACCTGGCACTACATCCCCAAGGTCAGGGGCGGTGTGATGCGCGGGCGGATGGACGAGGCACAGCTAGAGGCGGCCGACAGGCTGATGGCCTCGGGATTGAGCGTAGTTGGCCTCGAGAAGGCCAAGGCAATCATCGCCCACGAGAGCATCCTGGACAGGGTCGAGGAGACCAGCGGAGGCACGCGTTTCGACCGGAGTCCCGGCCGGTACTACCACGCGTTGTTCGGCGACCCGGCAGGTGAAGCCCCATGGGGATGGCGCGCCGAGGGCCATCACCTGTCCCTCAACTACACCATCGTCGACGGCGGCACCATCGCGTCCACGCCCTCCTTCTTCGGCGCGAACCCCGCCGAAGTAAAGAGCGGGCCAGAGAAGGGGTTGAGGATTCTGAGCGACGAGGAGGACACCGCGAGAGAGCTGCTGCTGAGCCTCGACGACCGGCAGTACGGCCGGGCCAACATCTACCCGGTAACTCCATCCGACATCATCTCGCGGGCCAGCCCCAGGGTCGAGGTCGGCCGGCAGGCCGGGCTCCCCGCAGAGTCCATGACAGGCGACCAGCGCGAGATCCTGATGCGGCTTATCAGGCTCTACGTCGAAAAGCACTCCGACGACCTGGCGGCGAACGCGATGGCCCGGATCGAGGCGGGCGGCATCAACGATATCCACTTC
Organism: Dehalococcoidia bacterium; assembly: GCA_965116315.1. Lineage (GTDB taxonomy): Bacteria > Chloroflexota > Dehalococcoidia > Lucifugimonadales > CAJWER01. The sequence continues at coordinate 296,322 of OZ220672.1, read as the reverse complement.
GCGTGGGCGGGGTCGAAGCGCCGGGGCCAGCCCCACTACTACCGGCTCCACGGCCCGACGTTCTTCGTCGAGTACGACAACATCCAGGACATGGCAAACCACATCCACTCCGTCTGGCGCGACATCGAGCACGACTTCGGGTTCGACCTGCTCAAGGCCCACTACGAGCAGCACCACGCGGCTTGACGGGATGCTGAGGCTGCAGAAGCTGGCCGGATTCGGCAACGTGCGCATGGTCGAGGCGGACGTGCCGCAGCCGGGTGATGGCGAGGCCCTGGTCCGAGTCCACCGCAGCCTCATCAGCCGCGGGTCCGAGCTGTTCCGGCGCTACGTCCTGGAGGAGGCGGTCCCGCCGTCCATGATGGGCTATTCGGACGCGGGCGAGGTCGTGGAGCCAGGGCCCGGCCTGGAGGGGCTGCAGCCGGGCGACCGCGTGTTCGTGGGCGGGCCCCACGCGCAGTACGTGACCGGCCAGCCGCTTCGGCTCCCTGATTCCATCTCATATGACAGGGCCCCGTTCATCGGACTGTCCACCAGCGCCGTGGCCTGGGCCCGGACGACCCCGGTGAAGCCAGGGGATGTCGTCGTCGTACTCGGCCAGGGCATAGTCGGCAATCTCTACAGCCAAGCTGTGCGAGAACGTCTCCCCGGGCGGGTCATCACGGTGGACACGCTCGACCTGCGGATTGAGGCGTCTCGTCGCAGCGGCGCAGACGTAGTCCTGGAAGCGTCCGGCACCGATCCCGTGCAGGATGTGCTCGATCTCACGGAGGGGCGAGGTGCCGATGTCGTCGTGGACTGCGTCGGCGGCCCGGCGGGCGTGAAGTCGTTCGAGCAGGCCCAGCGCATGCTCAAGCGGGACGGCGTCATCCACCTGATCGCCGCGTACCAGGGCGGCCCCAGGCCAGGCGCGGGGCTGCTGCCGCTGGACTCGAACATCATGATGAACAAGATGCTAGTCTCGGGGATCCGGACCGCGGAGCCGAGGAGCTACCACCAGGGCTCGGCGATCGAGATGATCGAGGACGGCAGGATAGCCGTCGACCACCTGGTTACGCATCGCCTTCCCTGGCAGCAGACCCCGGACGCCTACCACCTGCTCTACAACAAGCCCGACGAGGCCCTGGCCGTCCTCCTGGAGTGGGTGTGACCCGAGTGATGGCTTGGTTGGTTCGCTGGGCTAGACGACCATAACGGGACAAGCGCCCGATGCGTCCCACCTCAAAGCCTATCTGATCTGTCCTCCAACAACGCTTCCAAGATACTGACCGGCAGCTTCAGCGGAGACTCTCCGAGGATCGCCGCAGCATCTCCGCTGCCAGGTCGCAAGACTCCTTGAGCGATCAATCGCTCGCGTGCGTCCAACTCCCCACCCGTTGCAGGAGGGAGGAGCCTTGCAACGGGAGTGCCCCGTTCCAGCACTAGGACCTCGCCCCCAAGCCTTGCCTCACGGATGTAGCGATGCAAGTTCGACTCAAGCTCCGAGACTGTTATCGTGGTCATAGTGTCCAACATAGAGGGAAGACCTGGCTATTCGGACAGGCTTACTCGTCCGGCTGCTCAGGGTACTCGGGAACGAAGCCGCGGGGCTCCCATGCTGGGAAGGCGTCCAGGGCAGGGTTGTCGGTCAGGCGGATGCGCCAGTTGGTCTCGACCTCCACGACATAGACGTCCGGCTCGACCCCAGCCCCATACTCCGAGTAGACGAGGTACCTGCCGTCCGGCGAATAGCTCGGCCGCTCCTCCGTGGTCTCGCTGGGCTTGCGCTGGACCGGCTGGATGTCGTCGCCGTCCGATGCCATCGTGTAGATGCTCGGAGGCGATCCCTTCAGCCCGTATCGAATCGTGAGAGCCATCCTGTGTCCGTCCGGCGCCCAGGTCGGCCATCCCACGAAGTGGCCGTCGATGTCCGTCCTGTTGCGGACCAACCTGTCCTGGGCGCCGTCCGCCGCAGCCGTCGTGTATATGGCCGAGTTGTGCTCGTACGCGATGAGCAGCCCGTCCGGCGACCAGGACGGCCATCGCGTGTTCACCTGCTTCGGTGTCAGGTTCCTGGGCTCCGACCCATCGGCGTTCATCACCCACAGGTTAGGCCGGTCGTCCCGGTCGGAAACGAACGCGATCATCTTGCCGTCTGGAGACAGCGCCGGCATGTCGTCGACCCCCGGGTTGTCGGTCAGCCTGACGACGTTCGAGCCGTCCGGGTCCATCGCGTAGATGTCCCTGTTGCCGTCCCTGTCCGAGGCGAACACTATCCTGGAGCCGTCGCGGGACCAGGACGGATAGCTGTCCAGGCCGGGGTTGTTCGTGATGTTCCGCTGGCCGGAGCCGTCGGCGTTCATCACGTATATCTCCCAGTTGCCGTCGCGCTTGGACACGAAGGCGATCCGCGACATGGTGGAGTTGTCGGCCGTGGGGGTCGGCTCCACTTCGGGCGTCGACGAGCCGCAGCCCAGTACGAACAGCAACAGTGCCGCAAGGGCCGGTACGAGTAGCCGCGTGAGCTGGATTCGGTCGGCGTGTCTTTTCACCGGAGGAACGCCCTCCCGGAAGATGTCCCAAGAGGTGCTCTCAGGACTACCTGCCCTGGTGAGAACTGCCCTTCGACAGGCTCAGGGCGAACGTGTCTTCCCTTCCGTTTCTCTATTCAGAACTCGTCGACGTGGTTTTGAGTTGGCTTCTAAGTGCCGGGGCGAGGCGTCGGGAATGGGGTCGGCGTCGGCGTGGGAACCACGACGAAGTCCTGCCTCCTCTTGAGGACGTACCCGATGGCTTCCTCGTCCAGGAAGTAGACCCACGGCTTCTGGGAGTCCCTGACGTAGAACTCGGGCTCCCGGCCCTTCTGCAGGAAGAGCATCAGTACCCCGTTCGCGCTGGAGCCCTCCTTCACGGCCACTGAGATGAGAGCGTGGGGCTCCTCCCAGTTCAACCCGGAGGTCTCCTCGTCCGTCGGAAACTCCCGCGTCACGACCTGCCTCAATTCCACCAGCAGCTCGCTCACGGCCTCGATGCTGGCGGGCTCGCTCCCCTCTTCCGACTCGAGGAACCAGGCCGAGTTGATGAGCCTGATGGAGAACGACTCGTCGGCATAGGAAAACGTAACGGACTCTATCTCGTCGGGCGGCACAGCGGCGACGATGGGGTCCCTCCAGAAGTTGGCGTCCGTGCCGAAGGGCTCCGGGAACTCGCAGAACAGCGAGTAGACCTCGACCTCGTCGGGCCGCCTCAGGTAGCACAGCCTGACCGTCGCGGTCCAGGGAGTGATCACGCGCTCGCCCACGGGCGCGAACTGCTTGTCGCCGACTATGAACCTCTCGACCACCTCGCCTTCGCTCCAGAACTCCAGCACCGTGTGGTTGTCGGGGTGCACGCCCATCAGGTCGTGGTTGGTCGAGTTGGTCGCGACGAGCTCAGCGTCGCCGATCCTCGAGGCCGTCTCCCACAGGGTCTCCAGCCTGATGCCTATTGCGGGGTAGGAGTCGACCCACCAGCCGTCGCCGCGCTTCTCGATGATGGTCTGCTGCTCGGCGTCCCTCATGACCACCCGGTCTATGACTTCGGGGCCGAGCGGGCTAACCTCGCCGAACGTCTTGATGCCCTCGCCCTCGGTCGACAGCAGCCTGAAGGCGATACCCATCACCCCCAGCACTATGACGACCACCAGGACGAAGCCGACGTACTTACCGCTCAACCGTGTATGCCTTTCTGGTCGTCCGCCGCCGCAGCAGGAAGCGAGCGAGGGCGAAGATAATCAGGGCGGCCGATACCCCGAAGATGTTGCCGTACTGGATGATGTCTCGGTGTACGTCCGACGTGAACACCAGCGAGCGGACTACCCTGCCCTTCGACCGGATGGCCGCGAGCTGGTCCTCCTGGCTCAGCCAATCGATCCAGTTGACCGCCAGCACAACGTGCTCCGGGAATCCCTGGACCATTCGCTCGGTCAGCCAGAGCGAGTCCGCCGCGACTATCATCCTGAAGGTGTTCTCGAGGTTCTTCTGGCACTGCGGCTTATAGTATGAGCACCGGGTGCCGGTGACCGCCACGGCGAGGACGTGTGCGCCCAGGTCTTCTTCCGCAAACTCCTCGAGGGTGGGCGAGCGTGGTGTAAGGTCCCTGAACGAATAGTCCGCGGCCGCAAACTCGGACGTGACCACCAGCGGCTTGATCTCCGTCTCTATCGTCTCGCCGGTCGCCTCGCCGAACTCGATGGAGCTCGTCCAAGGGAATACCACGCTGTTGACGCCGCCCGATATGCCCTGCTCCTCCGTCCGGACTCGCGGCCAGTAGGGGTACGGAAGGTTTACGCCGCCAAACTGCGTGTTGAACAGGAGCGTCTCGTGGGAGCGTGTGTCGAACACCACGTTGTCCTGTACGAGCACCCCGTACTCGGCCAGCCAGCCCGACAGCCCCGTATTGGCCTTCTTTGCCCTCAGGGCCCTGTCGTCGACCTCCAGGGAGTCCACCAGCAGCAACACCTTGCCGCCCTCGGCCAGGTACTCGTCGATGGACGCCCGTACCCAGGGCGGCACCTCCTCGCGGGACCCGGGCACCACGAGCACGTCCGTGCCCGTGAACGAGTCCGAGGTGGCCCCTATCAACCCTTCATCCCGGTCGGCGTCAAGCTCCAGCACCAGGTGATGCCGCTCGAGCTGGTCGCGGAACGACTGCAGGTCGGCGTCCCTCGTCCACTCACCGTGCCCGTGCATGAACGATATGGTGCTCGGCCGCTTCTGGGACATCCGCCGGATGTTCGCCATGAGCCGGTACTCGAGCCCGTCGGTCGTCTCGACGAACGGCACGTTCTCCTGGCGGTTGGCGTAGGTCATGCCCATGCCGAGATACCCGACCTTGACCTTGAACTCGCCGCCGGTCTGCTCGCTGAAGTTGATGGGCGGCACGAAGCTCTGCCTGGCCAGCTCCGCGGACTCCTCGTCCTTATCGGCCAGGTACTTGACCAGCCTGACGTTGCCGTTGGACACGTTGACGATGTCCTCCAGCAGGTCCTCGACGTCCCGCTGGGTGAGAGCCACCTGCACCGGCGGGTCCTCGGACACGAAGAGCCTGATAGTGACGACGTCGTCCAGCTCCCTTAGCAGCTCGACGGTCGCTTCGTCCAACGTGAACAGCTTGTTCTCCGTGAGGTCGAGCCTGCCGCCGATCGAGCTTCCCGACCAGCCGATCAGGATACTCAGCACGACCAGCCCGCCAACGCCGAGCTGGAGGTTGCGGTAGAGCGACGACCGGTGGCTGACGCTCTTGCCCCTGATCATCAGGTAGGTGGCGCTCAGGAAGGTGGAGACGAGCGCGACGAAGTAGACCACGTCCCGCAGGTCCAGTACCCCCCGGGCTATCCCCTCGAAGTGGGTGAGCGGGCTCAGGTCCTGGACGAGGACGGCGGCGACCGGCGGGATCGCCAGGGTGATGATCGGCATCCCCGCGACCATCAGGGCCACGATGATCGACAGCCCCATCACGAAGGCGACAATCTGATTGCGCGTCAAGCTCGACGTGAAGAGGCCGATCGCCACGAACGACGCGGTCAGGAAGACCGTGCCGACGTACTGGGCGATGACCGCCCCGTCGTCGAAGTTTCCGGCCGTCTGCAGGCTGATTGGGATGGCGACCGTCGCGAGAACGCCCGCGCCCACGAAAATCAGTCCTGCCAGGAACTTGGATAGCAACACCGTCCACGTCCTGAGAGGCTGGGTGAGGAGTATCTCCAGCGTGCCGTCACGCTGCTCCTCGGCCACAAGCCGCATGGTGGCCGCCGGGACGAATACCGCGAGGATCCACGGGAGCAGTGTGAAGAGGGGCCTCATCGAGGCTTCCTGGGTTATCAGCGCCGTCCTGAAGAACATGTAGGCGGCGACGCTGACGAAGATGACCAGGAGTATGAAACCGGTGGGCTGGTCGAAGTACCCTTTCAGGTCCTTGCGGACGAGAGCGGCGAAGGTCCTCATGCTATCCCTCGTCGCCCTCGTCTTCGATTCGAGGCCCCTGGTCCTCGTGGGTCAGCTGGTGGAAGAGGTCGCCGAGCCGTGCCGCCTCCTGGTGCAATTCCCAGATTACCCAGCCGCGCTTCTTTGCCAGGTTGTATACCTGGGGCCTCACGTCTCTCTCCGCGGGGTCGACGGACAGGACGAACTTCTGGCGCCCGTTGGCGGGGGCCAGGCGGCGCACCTCCTGGATCTCACGGATGTTGGCAAGGGCGGTCTCGACGTTATCGCCCTCCACCTCCAGGTTGACGTAACGCGCCCCGTGCGCCTCCGTCGTCAGCTCGTCCACCGTGCCCTGGGCGACGATACGGCCCCTGCTGATTATCAGCAGCCTGTCGCAGGTCTCCTCGACCTCCTGGAGAACGTGGGTGCTGAGCATCACCGTGCGCTGCTGCCCCATCGTCCTGATGAGCTCGCGGATGGGTATGCGCTGGTTCGGGTCCAGCCCTTCGGTGGGCTCGTCCATGATCAGGATGTCGGGCCTGTGGAGGATGCACCCGGCCAGGCCGACCCGCTGCTTGTAGCCCTTCGAGCACTGGCCTATGGGCCGGTTGTAGACCTCCTGGATGCCCGTCTCCTCGACGGACGACGCGATGCTCTCGCGCCTTGTGGCCCCCTTCAGGCCCCGTAGATTCGCGACGAAGTTGAGGTACTCGTACACCAGCAGGTCGCCGTACACGGGGTTGTTCTCGGGGAGGTAGCCGATGAAACGCCGGGTCTCGACGTCGTGCTGCTGGTTGTCGAGGCCCTCGATCATCACTCGCCCCGAGTCGGGCGTGTAGAAGGACGTAATGAGCCGCATGGTCGTCGTCTTCCCCGACCCGTTCGGGCCAAGAAAGCCGACCACTTCGCCCCTCTTGACGTCGAACGACACATCGTTGACGGCGATGTTGGGGCCGAACTGCTTGGTTACGCCTTCGACCTGGATGGTAAGCTCACCCGCTACTCCCGGGGCCTGCTCACCATCCACGTCTTCCGGTTGGGTTGTGCTCTCGTTGACTTCGGCCATGGTAGCTGCGGAACGCTCCTATCCATACTAGCATACGGGAGGCATATGGGTGTGCGGACGGCCTTCTGTAGGGGCGGGTTAGCAACCCGCTCTCCCGTCGGCCGTGCCCTCGAAATGGCCCGCCGTCCGCGGAATCGTGCCTACATGGTGAAACGGACCTGCACACTCTGTCGTGGAGGAATAGGCTGACCCTCTCTATGCCCACTCCCTTTGTCACCTTTAGAGTGCAAAGGCGGGTTTGAAACCCGCCCCTACGGCCTTATGGCAGCCCTTCCAACCGGCGCTTCACGAAGCGCTCCTCGTCCTCCATGGACGAGACCTCGCCGTCCAACCGGGCCATCAACAATGCCCTCAGCATCTCGCCGACGGCTGGCCCCTCCTCGACGCCGAGCGCCATCACGCTTCGCCCGTCCAGCAGGGTCGCGACGCCCCGCAACCGGCGGAGATATTCGTCGAGCCGGCTGCGCAACCGGGCGTCCCGGTGCGCCAGCGCCCACCCCTCGACGGCACGGTCGTCGACATCCTGCAGCAGCCGGTAGACTTCGCTCGCCTTCAGGCAGGCCCCCATCAACCTGTCGAGCCGGGACTCCAGCTTGCCGATGTCCCTGACGGCCCGCGACGGCCCGGGGGTGAGGCTCAATCTCAGCGCCATGCCATCCCTGGCAGCATCTCCGGCGTTCGCGCCCAATGCGGCCAGGAGCCCCAACGGGGACGGCCGCGCCCCCCCCCGAAGACGGTCCGCCAGTCCGCCTGGTAGCGAGAGGGCCGGGTGGACCGCGTGCAGTACCCCCAGGTGATCGGCCAGCTCCAGTACTTCGGCCACGCGCACCTCTGCCGCAGCCTGCTCCATCTCGCGCCGCACCCTGTCTCCGCTGACCGAGTCCAGCCAGCGCAGGCCCTGGGCCAGCAGTCGCGCGGTCCCCTCTTCGATCTCGAGTCCCAGCCGGGCGGCGTACCGGACGGCCCGCAGTATGCGGGTGGGGTCGTCCTCGAAGCTCCGCGCGTGCAGGATGCGTACCCGCCCGGCCTCGAGGTCGCGCCGTCCGCCCAGCGGATCGAGTAGCCCGCCGAATTCGTCGCCGTTCAAGGAGACTGCCATCGCGTTCATCGTGAAGTCACGGCGCGGCAGGTCGTCGTCGATGGAGCGGGTGAAGGTGACCGTGGGCAGCGCCCCGGGCCGGGAATACGTCTCCCGCCGTGTCCTCGCCACGTCGAACTCGACTCCGGCCGCCTCCAACCTAGCCGTGCCGAACTGCGACCGTGACATGACCGCGCCGCCGAGTGCTTGCGCCAGCGCGCCCACGGGGTCCTCGCCCCCGCCGGAAGCCGCCATGTCGAGCTCGGCGGGGGTGAGCCCGAGGAGCATGTCCCGGACCGCGCCGCCAACGAGGTGGACGCTGACGCCGGAGCGCACGGCTGCATCGGGCATAAGCCGCAGGAGTGATCGGTGGTCCCGGCTCAGGCGCCGGTCGAGGATCGTCGACAAAGTCGCTCCGCCTCCCTCTCAGCACGGACGCTGGCCGCGAGCCCGCGTCAGGTTCGTTCGATCAAGAGCTCGGCATCGGCTCCCAGGAAGCGGCCTACGTCGGCCGCTTCCTCCTCGAGACCCGGCATGGCATCCGGAGGCAGGTCCTCGAACGGGGTAACGGTTACGGCGATGCCCCGCCTCGTTCTCTTCCGGGACCAGACGCCAGCAGCTCTCCCGTCGATCATCAGCGCCGGTCGGATTATACCGCCGCCCGGGTGGACCCGGCGGGCGCGCTCGGCGGGCACTCCAAGGTCGCGTTCCTTGTAGCCAAGCAGGTAGGTGTCGAACGCGGGCAGCAGTCGCACGACCGGCCCCTGCGGCTCAGGGGCGTCGAGCGGGTCCTGCCGGTCCGAGTGCATCCATGCCGGCGCGCCCTCGACCGAGACCTCGGTCAACTCACCGGCGATCTCTTCGAACGCAGCCCGCGAGTCCTTGAGCGACAACCCAGACCACGCCGCGAGGTCGCCGGGTCCTGCCGGCCCGTATGCCCGTATGTACCGTCGCGCAAGCTCGGTCAGGGGATCGTCCACGTCGCGGGAAGCGGGCAGCCACCGGTCGAGCAGGTCGTAGGTGCTCTCGCCGTCGCGATCGGATGCTATGCAGACAGTCCCCTCGAGGGCGGCGAGCCTGATCAGGTGATATACGCCCTGTCCTTCGACCGGCCCCTCCATAACGGACAGCCTGTCCGCGATCTCCGCCCGGCTCATTGGCCCATGAACGTCCAGCGCGTCCCGGAGGGCGGCTACGGCCCTTGCGCCGGCGTCCCCGGCCAGTCCTAGCTCCGTGAGCCGCCGCATGCTCTTCCCGATCAACACGGGGCCGAGCAGCGACAGCATCCAGCGCACGTCTTCGGACGCTAAAAGGTGCATGGTGCCGCGCATGGCCCAGGTGCGGACGACCGACCGGCCGACGGTGCGCGCCTCGTCTACGCTGCGGGACGTGAGCCCGGCCGATCTTACGCGGACCGACAGGACCTCGGCGACGGAGTCCTGGGCCTGCATGCCGCCTATTGCCATCACGACACCGTGAACGCCCAGCGGCGCCCTGGCGTCCAGGTGCTGGGCGCGGAGGCGGAGGCGCCGCGCCTCTTCCAGGGTGAGGTGCCGGATTAGCCCTGCTTCCCGGCTATGGCCGTCCGGGCGCTGTCGAGGTACGCCTGCGCGCCGGCTGTGAGCCACTGGGGGAAAGACGTGCTGACGAGGCGCGCGCCCTTCTCGATGTAGCTCGTTACGGAGGCGTCGGTGGCCAGCGCGCCCGCGACTCGGCCGGACGCGACAATTTGCGCGAGGGCACGGTCGATGGTCGCCTGCACGTCGGGGTGTCCCAGGTTGCCGTGGTGGCCCATGCTCTGGGCCAGGTCGCCGGGCGCAACGAAGAATACGTCGATGTCGACTTCCAGGATCTCGTCGAGATTATCGACGGCGACGATGTCCTCGATCAGGATTATCGTCAGCACCTCGTCGTTGGCCTTGTGGTAGTAGTCGTCGACGCCTATGCCCTGGCGGCTCGTGTACGAGCCCCGCGAGCCGATTGGCGCGAACTTGGCGGCGTCGAGCACCGCGCGGGCCTCTTCCGCCGTGTTGACGTGGGGGACGCACACCGCCTGGGCGCCCTGGTCGAGTGTGCGGTATATCACGCCGGGCAGGTTCAGGTTGACGCGCGCTATGGAGGTCATGCGCCAGAGGTCGGCGGCCCTGGTGAAGTCGCGTATGTCGGCGAAGTCCACCGGCCCGTGCTCGCCCTCGATCCAGATGCCGTCGAACCCCATCGGACCGAAGAACTCCACCAGGTCCGGCGTGAGCTCGCCCTGGAGGATGAGCGCGACCTCTCCGTTCTCCAGCTTCCGTTTCACCCTGTTCGGCCTGAGCTCAGCCAATGGCGCACCCCTCTCTCTGTCCTTCCGCGTGAAGCGGCCCGATTATAGACACGCCCCCAACCCCGGTCAAACACGCGGCGTGGCGCTGGTTGAGGGAACGCTGTAACCTCTGGCCATGAACGAGAGGATTCAGTTCTGCCAGCTCTGCGGTCGCGGGCTGGTCGACAGGACGATCGACGGGAAGCCGCGCCGCCACTGCGACCACTGCGGCCGCACCGTGTTCCTGGACCCCAAGGTAGCAGCCGTGGTGTTGGCCCTCGTCGACGAGAAGCTGGTGCTCGTGAAGCGCGGGATGGAGCCGCAGATCGGCAGGTGGGCCTTCCCTTCCGGGTTCGTGGACCGGGGAGAGGCCGTAGAGGATGGTGCGGTCCGCGAGTTCAAGGAGGAGACGGGGCTGGATGCCCGGCTGGAGCGGCTGATCGGCGTCTACTCAGCGACAGGCAGCCCGGTGGTGCTCGTCGTGTACAAGGCCGAGGTCGTCGGAGGCACGTTGCAGGCGGGCCATGACGCTGACGACGCGGCCCTGTTCGACCCGGACCGCCTGCCCGACCTGCCCTTCCCCCACGACACCCAGATCCTGGCCGACTGGAAGGCTCTGGGTTAGCGGCCAGATACGTTCGCCCTGAGCCTGTCGAAGGGCAGTGCTCCGCCAGATCCCAGAACGCTACGCCGCGGCCTCTTCGAAGATGCGTACGAAGTCCTCGTACCCCACCGTGTTGTCGATGTTCTGGCACTCCAGCGCGTGGGGCGCCGTCCCCTGTTCCGTGAACTCCCACTTGGGCGGGCTGCTGAAGGTCCATCGCCGCAGCGACCGGTAGTGGGGGGCCAGCATCGCGTCGGTCCGCTCGTCCTGCGACCCGCTGGGGTATGCGAAGTGGTCGGGCACGAAGCCAAGGTTGGCCCGGTAGGACTCGTTCGACCGCTCTATCTCGTCCAACATCGCCTCGGGCCCTTCGTCGTCCAGCACTTCCGCCAGCTTGGGGTGGGTGGCCGTGTGGGCGCCGATCTCCCAGCCCTCCCGCAGCAGCTCCTCGGCCTGCCGCCAGGTTATGCATGGCTTCTGCACTGCGCCCTCCGTCGAGGTGCGAATCGCCGCCGGGAGCCCCTGCGCGGCCGCCTCCGTGCCCTCGCTGATGACGTAGCACGTGGCCGTCATGCCCATCGCGCGCAGGATGGGCATGGATGTCGTGCGCGTGTCGAGCCAGCCGTTGTCGAAGTGCAAGACCGCCGCCCGCTCCGGCAGCGATCCGCGGCCCTCAAGCCAGTCGACGACCTGGCTGGTGTTGACGACAGCCCAGCCGTTGCCGGCGAGGTACGACAGGTGCCGGCGCAGCTCGGACTCCTCTATCGTCCCTGTGGCCTTGTCGGGCGCGGGCACGGAAAGGCGCGGGTCGCCGTCCGGGTAGACGTGGTGGTAGACGAGAATCGGTACACGCTGGCTCATCGCTACTCCTTTCGGCGAACGACTTCTATCTCTTCGATCATCCGGGGCTTCGACTCCAGTGTGCGGTGAATGGGACAGCGCCCCGCGATCTGCAGTATCCGGTCGCGTTGCTCACCGGTAAGGTCGCCCTCTATCGTGATGTGGCTGCGTATCTCCTCTTGCCCGGCCCCTGGCTCCCCGGCGCGGCTCACCCGCCGGTGGCTGCTCTCGACCGTGACGCTCTCTACCGGCCAACTCTTCCTCCGGGAATACAGGAGGACAGTCATGGCCGTTCAGGTGCCCAGGGCCGACAGGAGCAGCTCGTACGGAGCCGGCCCAAGACCGTCTCCACCCTTGCTCTCCGGCTCGTCGGCCACGAAGGCGTGGCCGCCCGTTACGACAACCTGCTGGAGGTTCTCAACGCTCTTCACTGTCACTGTCGCCATCGCCATCGCTCCTTGCTGTAGTGTCTCGATGCGGCTCGGACGCCCCCTCGGCCCACACGACGCCCGCCATGGGCAGGCTGCGGAGGCGCTGCATGGCGGCTATCACCACTATAGCCAGCACCCCCAGTGACGAGAAGGCCGCGGGCCATTCCAGGTGATCGGGGACCAGGTCGAGGATGCTCCCGAACATGACCGGCCCGGCCGCGCCCCCAATCAGCCCCACCGACGCCTGGACTGCCATCGTCGATCCCAGGCTGGCTGGGGGCGTCACCTCGACTATGCCTGTAGAGTATACGGCAGAATCGGCGGCTATCGCCCAGCCGTAAACGGCGCTCATGGCGACTATGAGCGGAACGGGCAGCCCCGCGGTCCACCCGATGATCCACGCGCAGCCGCCGCTGAGAGCGAATATCGCCGAGGCCGACGCGGCGCGCCCCCACCTGTCCGAGATCGCGCCTCCCATGAGGGGCCCCACGGCGCCCGTCATCAGCGCGAGGCCCCCAAGCGCGGCCCCCTCGACGGCGGCGTCCGAGGAGCTCATCCCCCGGCCGACGAGGACCCCTACCAGGAAGACGGGCAGCCAGACTCGGGCCGCGAACAGCTGCAGGGCGTGGGCAGCGTACCCGAATATCAGGTAGCTCGCGGCCGAATTCCTGAACACCGCAATGTCGATGCGGCCCTTCGCGCCGGGCTGCGGCCGGAGCGACCTGCCGCGGAGCAGGTACACCGCCAGCGGAAGCCCTGCCGCCGCCGCCGCCGATACGTACAGGTAGGCGTCCCTCCACTCCAGCCCCGACATCAGCAGGCCCGTGAGGGCGAGCGAGACGCTGTTCGCCCCGTACTGCGCCGTGACATACAGGCCCATCGCGGCCCCGCGGCGCCTCCCCTCGAACTGCTCCGCGATCAGCCTCAGCCCCGGCATATACAGGCCCACCAGCCCAGCGCCCGCCAGGGCCCGGAGGACCACCGCCGTCACTACTCCCTCCGCCAGGAGCGGGAACAGCAGGTGCGCCCCCGTCGACAGGAGTGCGGAGGCTATGAGGATTCTGGTAGGGCCTATACGGTCGGTGAGGGGCACCACGAACAGGGCGGACAGCACGTAGCCGGCAAGATAGGCGGAGTAGATGGCGCCGGCCTGGGTGTTGTTGAGCGCCCACTCCTCCCTGATCAGCGACAACGCTGCCACGTAGCTCGAGATCGGCAGGAGCAGCACGAACAGCATCACCGACATCAGGACCAGCCAGACCGAGTCCCCCGGACCGGTGCGTCCCTGTTCTCGAGGAGGCGGCGCGTCATGCGGGCCCGGCTTCACCATGAGAGCCGCACTATATCCAGCGACTCGCCGAAGCGTCAACGGCGGCCAGCTCCGCCTCCCCCTACCCGCCCCTTATCTGGGCGAGCATCCGCTTGGCTGCAAGCTCGAGGTCGGGGTCGTCGGTCAGCGAGAGGATCTCGTCCAGGTCCGCCGCTGCGCCGTCCGCGTCGTCGTTGAGCAGGTGCATCTGTGCCCGGGACAGGTAGTGCTCCAGCTCGTCGGGCTCCTCGTGAATGGCCGCGCTCATGTCATCGATGGCGCTCGCCAGGTCCCGCCGGCTGAAGTGGAGCCTCGCCCGGTTCACGTATGCGTCCGCAAAGCTGGGCGAGACCTCTATCGCCCTGGTGAAGTCCAGCATCGCCTGCTCGGCGTCGCCAAGCCCCAGGGACGCGAGTCCGCGATAGTTGTATGCCTCGTGCAGCCGCGAGTCCAGCTCTATGGCCTGGTCGAAGTCCGCGAGCGCGTTCTCCAGGTTCTCGTGCGCCAGGTACACGTAGCCGCGACCGACGTACGCCTCGGCAAAGTTGGGGTCGAGATGGATTGCGCGGGCGTAGGCGTCACCGGCCTTCTTGACGCTGCCCTGCTCCTGGAGCGCCCGGCCCTTCTGGTACTCCAGCCGCGCCTCCACTTCGGGCGGGTCCGTCCGCCCGCCGCATGCGAGCGACCCAAGCAAAAAAGCGGCCGCAAGCCCAACCGACGCCACGATCCTGACTCTCATGCCCCAATGATACGCCATCGGTCTGTCGCAGGGGCCGCGGCCCATCCTCCGTGACGGCATTCAGCGATCGAACACCGGGATTGGCTCTCCGTTCGACACCGCCGCCAGTATAGCTTCCTGCCGCAGTACGACCTGGTCGAGGTCGAACCGGCGGGACAGCTCCCGGGCCCTGTCGCCCATCGCCTGCCCGGCTCCCCTGTCGTCAGCCATCTCCGCCACGACAGACGCCAGGTCACCCGCGTCGAGAGGGGTGAACGCACGGCCCACGCCATGCTCGTTCACAAGCGCCTCGGCCTCGCAGCCCCTGCTCACGATGAGCGGCACACCGGACGCGAGCGCCTCGAAGACCTTGGACGGCATGGTGCCCGGCAGCTTCGCGGCCAGCGGCACCACCGCGGCGTCGCAGGAAGCAAGTATCGACGCAACGGCGCTCCTGGGCACCGTGTCCTCGAACCCCAGGTTGGTCACGCCTCGCTCATCGGCCAGGTTCACGAGTGACTTCTTGGACGGCCCATCGCCGACCATCACGAATCTCACGGCCGGGTAGTCCCGGAGCCGGTCGGCAGCCTCCACCACGGCCTCGAGGCCCTGGAACAGGCCGTGAAGGCCGCAGTACCCCACCAGGAAGTCGTCCGGGCCGGCGCCCAGCGACCTGCGGACCTCGTCGCTCCTGAGCGAAGGACCGAACAGGCCCAGGTCGACGCCGTTGGCGACCACCGTGGACCGCACTCCGGGGTAACGGCGGGCAATCTGCTCGCGGGCGACGGGCGTGGGCGTCACCACCGCATCCGAGCCCCTATATCCCATCCTCTCCAGCAGGCGCAGCGCCCAGAGGGTCGGCCCTCCCATCGGCATCCGCAGCCGGACGGCCACGTCCGGCCAGATGTCCGACACGTTCATCACCACCCGCCCGCCGGAGATACGCCCGAGGGCCAGGCCCGCCGGGACCAGGAACAGCGGGGGGCTGTCGAACAGCACCACGTCCTGCCGGCCAAGCCCCCACCAGCCGAGCACCATGCTCGACGCCATGAACGACAGGTAGCTGAGGAGCCTGGGAAGGGGCTTGGGCGACTCCGACGGGCGCACCCAGGTGCGGACGACGCGAACGCCGTCCATCTCCTCCTCGATGCGGAGCTTGCCCCTGTATCCGTCGAAGACCCGCCCCACCGGGTAGTTGGGCATGGCCGTGACTACGGTGACGGAGTGCCCCCGCGCCGCCAGCCGGGTCGTAAGCTCGTACAGGCGGACCGCCGTCGCCCCCATCTCGGGGGCGAAGTTCTGGGTGAGTACGGTGATCCTCATGGCACGGCGCAGCGGCGGCAGGCTAAGGTCCGCAAGCGAGTGTCCCGGCGCGGAGCGTTCGGAGTCACGGCCGGGGCCACACACCCCGGGAGTCGAGGACCCTCTTGCCTTCGAGACTGCCGGGGTCGATCTCCAGGAAGCTGCTGTGGTCGGTCAGGAGCACCACGACGTCCGCCGCGTCCAGTGCCTCACTCAGCTCGACCAGCTCCATTGCGCCCGCCCCCTGCAGGTCCTCCGGGAGTGTCTCGACGTGCGGCTCCACCACCAGGATCGTCCCCTCGAACATGCGCCGGAGGCTTCGTATAACCGCGATGGACGGGCTCTCCCGTAAGTCGTCCGTGTCGCTCTTGTACGCAAGACCGAGGCATGCGACCGCCGGGCGGTCCAGGTCGGAGCACATTTCGGCCACCCTGCGCGCCACCCATTCGGGTTTGAGGTCGTTCACCATCCTCGCCGCCTGTATCAGCGGCGTGCGCTCAGGCTCCGAGTTCACGATGAACCACGGGTCGACAGGTATGCAGTGGCCGCCCACGCCGGGGCCGGGCTGGAGAATCTCGACTCGCGGATGTCTGTTGGCGAGGCCTATCATCGCCCATGGGTCGACTCCCAGCGCGTCGCACACGACGGAGAGCTCGTTGGCGAAGGCGATGTTCACGTCCCGAAATGCGTTCTCGGCCAGCTTGACCATCTCGGCCGTGCGTGCGTCCGCCAGGTGGCACTCGCCCTCGACAAACGTCTCGTACAACTCCCTGGCCGCCCCGGCGCAGGACGGCGAGACCCCGCCGATCACCCTGTCGTTCTCGACCAGCTCGGCGAGGGCGTTGCCGGGCAGCACACGCTCCGGGCAGTAGGCCACGCGAACGTCGCTGTCGTCGCCCAAGGCGTGGGGGAACGACAGGTCGGGGCGAAGCTCCACCAAGCGGGCGCTGACGGCTTCCGTGGAGCCGACCGGCGAAGTGGACTCCACGACGACCAGATTCCCCACCATGAGCTGCGGGGCGAGGCTCTCTACGGCGGCGTGGAGTGCGCTGAGATCGGGGTTGCGGTCAGAATCGATGGGGGTCGGCACCGCAATGATGAACGCGCCGGCGGCCTGCGGCTCCCGCCCAGCCCGGAGCCGGCCCGAGGCAACGGCGCCAGCGACCGCCTCTGCCAGGCCCGGCTCGCCTATCGGGGACTCACCCGCGTTGACGGCATCGACCCGCTGCGAGTCGACGTCGACGCCGAGCACCTCCATGCCGTTGGCCGCAAGCAGCGCCGCCGTCGGCAGCCCCACGTACCCAAGGCCCACGACGCACACGCTGTTGACGTTCTCAGCCACGGGCCAGGTCCTCCAGGATCCGTATACTCGCATGGCCGTCGCCAAAGGGATTGCGGACCTGCGCCATCTCCGAATGGGCCCCGTCGTCGTCGAGCAGGCGGGCAGTCTCGCACACTATGCGGTCGGCGTCCGTCCCGACCAGCCTGATGTTGCCCGACTCCACGGCCTCGGGCCGCTCGGTCGTGTCGCGCATGACCAGCACCGGCTTGCCCAGCGATGGCGCCTCCTCCTGCAGGCCGCCCGAGTCCGTGAGAATGACGTGTGCCTGGGTCATGAGGTGTACGAACGCGAGATAGTCCAGCGGCTCGATCAACGCGATGTTGGGATGGGCTCCGAGAAGCCTGAACACCGGCTCCCTGACGTTGGGGTTGAGGTGGACAGGGTACACGACCTCCACGTCGTCCCTTGCCCCGATCCTCGCAAGCGCGCGGCATATCTGCTCGAACCCGGCGCCGAAGTTCTCCCTCCTGTGGCCGGTGACCAGCACCAGCCGGCGCTCAGGATCCAACCCGGGTAATGCCGCCCTGGCGCGGTCCGCCAGCCCGGGCTCGGTCTCCAGGCGCCCAACCACGTGAAGCAGCGCGTCGATCACGGTATTCCCCGTCACGACGATGCCGGAGTCCGGCATCCCCTCGGCAAGCAGGTTCCGCCGGGCCGTCTCGGTGGGAGCATAGTGCCGGTCGCTGAGGGCGTCGGCAACCCTCCTGTTCATCTCCTCGGGCCACGGTGAGGACATGTCGCCGGTTCTCAGGCCGGCCTCGACGTGCCCGACCGGAATCCTGGCGTAGAACGATGCCATCGCCGTAGCCAGCACGGTGGTAGTGTCGCCCTGCACAAGCACGCGGTCGGGTCGGGCCTCGTCGAGCACGCACCGCATTCCCTGGAGGACGAAGCTGGTTACGTCCGCAAGCTGCTGGCCCGGCGACATGACGTCCAGGTCGTAGTCGGGCTCCAGCTCGAACAGGCGGAGGACCTGGTCGAGCATCTCCCTGTGCTGGGCGGTCACGCACAGGCGGTGCTCGATGCCGCCGGCTGCCGCAAGGGTACGGGCAACCATCGCCATCTTCACGGCCTCGGGACGAGTGCCGACTACGGAGAGGATACGCATGTCAGCCAGCAAACCACCAACAGTGTGACAACCTGCCCCACGGGGTTGTCCGCGTCTATGGTGAAGGAGAGCGAGGGCTCGCCGCAACTCCCCGACCGGTCACCGTTCGAATGTGATGTCCCAGGAGCTCTCCACGAGGTCTGCGGGACAGGTCGCGATGACGACGCTCGCGGGAGTCAGCTCCTGGTACGCGACCGAGACCCAACCCTGGTACGGGTCGGTCTCCCCCCGCACGACGGACATCTCGCACCCCTCGCCGCTGAACTCTCCCCTCACCGTCAGGCCGCCCGCCTCTACCACGAACCCCGTCTCGCTGATCTCGGGCGCCAGGTCGGGGGCCAGGTGCAGGTTGGACTGCCACTGGGAGTCGGTGCGGTTCGTCACCTTGTCCTCGATCCGAAGCCGGGCCCCCGGAACATACGACAGCCTGCGCTCGTGGACCAGCAGGCCCGGCCGGTCCACAACGCCCCTGACGACGAACTGGCCGTCCTCGACGGTCACCGGCTCGATGCGGGAGCGTTCGGTGTTGATGACATATGGGTCTGTGCGCTTCCCTAGAAGGCTCGGAACATTGTGCGCCCGAGCGCTGAGCACGTAGCTGCGGGCATCGCCATAGTTGTAGCCATACCGCCCACTGTCGACGAAGATGTCCCGGCCCTGTTCCATGAGCACGAAGCCCAGGTCGTCGGCGTGCTTGTGGCCTGTCGGGGCCGTCGTCCCGCTGACGAAGAATATGCTGGCCTCGCTGATGTCTGTCTCCGGTGGCGACCTGACGAGGGCATAGCCCGACTTCGTCAGGTCTCGAACGGCCCAGCAGCCCATGCCCTCGGGGAGGCACTGCGTCTCGACCGGGCCGGTCAGTATGGGGCCGTCGCCGTGGCTGTCTCCCACGCGAATCCACCGCCCGTCCGGGTACGTGAGCCAGGGCGCAATCTCATCGGCGCGCTCCAGCAGTTGCTGCACACCCGACTCGCTGAACCTCTCTACTGCCCCAAGCTCTCTGATCTGTAGTCCGACCCAGTGGTGATACGTGGGGGAGTTCTCGACGTGCACGCCCTCCTCTGTGTACCAGCTTCGGACCAGCTCGCCGAACGCCTCTGCCGCGTACGCGCGGGCGCCCTGGCAATCGTATCTCCAGCCGACTATCGAGCACAGGGCATCGAGGCCGACCAGCTGGAACAGGCCGTGGTTGCCGGTGCTGAGGAAGTCGCGCTCCATGAGCTTACTGGCGTGAAGGTCGGCCAGGGTCATCATGCGGGCGAGATCGGCGTCGGTCACCTCCAACCGGTCGGACAGGATGAAGTCGAGGAGAAACGCCAGCCGCGAGGCGCGGACCCCGGTCGAGTGGTCGTACCACTCAAAGGCGCTGGTCCGCCCCTCCTCGATGTGAAAGCGGTGCCAGTCCAGGGCGATCTCGACGGGCGCCGAGAGATGGGACGGGTCGCCGTCCCGATCGTACTCGTGCATCCAGTAGTCCATGTTGCTCCAGGCGTGCAGGCGGTGCTGCCAGCTGATGTCCTCGAACGGATCGTCCGCCCATCTGATGGGGATCGAAGTGTCCCAGGCAGGCAGGTCCTTGCGGGGCTTGAATATCCAGGGACCGTCGGGCTTCCGTCCAATGTAGAGCTCGGAGACCTCCGGCCTGACGCCCTGACCCTTCCAGCCCGCCGGCTGTCGAAGGGAATCGTGCTCCGGGAGCCTGGGCAGAGGAGTAGGGGTTGGTGAAGGGACTGGGCTGGGTGAGGCGGTGGGCGCAGCTGGTGCCTGGCGGGCCATCTCGCCGCCAGGCCCGGCTCCCTGGTCCCTGGTGGCCGCCTGCTCGGTGTCACTGCATCCCAGTACCAGGAAGACGAGCCCAGCAAGGAGCAGCCCCCTCATATCATCGCCCGTTCCAGGTCCAGTCCGGGAGTGAAGTCTCGACATCTCTTCAGGAACTCGGAGTCCGGCGTGGGGTCGGAGTGGCTGGAGGCGTGCGGTCCCCGCACTCGGACGAAGTTGAACCGGTCGCCCGAGTAGACCCGGCATCCGGCCTGGATGGCCGCACGCTGGAAGTTCGTGTCCTCCTTGAGAGAGAGGGACTCGAAAGGGATTTCCCTGGCGACCTCAGTTTGGGCGATTAGCGCGCCGCCCGTCGTTACGCCGGATGACGTCAGCGTGTGTTCCGGTATGTGCTCACTCAATGCAGTGGTGTCGGAGGCTGCAAAGTACACGAAGTAGAGACCCTTCCCCACGATGTCTGCCTGCGAAAACGAGGCGGCAAGTACGCCGTCGGACAGGTACCGCTCGCCGTAGTAGTCGTCATCGTCCATCTTCGCCACGTACTGGCCCGATGCCGCCTCGACTCCACGATTCAGGCAGTCGCCAAGGGTCGTGCGGCCCTCGACGTAGATGACCTGGAGGTTCGGGATCGAGTCCGCACCTCTCCTGACGGCGTCGAGGTCGAACTCAGCGTTGTTCAGGATGAGGATGAGCTCCTTGTTCTCGTATGTCTGCTTCGTGAAGTTCTCGATGCACCGCGCCACGTTCCCCGGGCGCATGGTGGGCATCAGCACACTCACCGGCGGCCGCACCGCGTCGAGGGGAGGCAGCCCGACCCGGCTGAAGACCTCTCTCATGCGGTGCCGGTATGTATGGTTCTCGTGCACGTGCCGGTAGGCCAGGTGGCCCTCGCGTATGCGAGCCTCCCCGTTCCCCAGCAACTCATCGATGTGCGCGGACGTCTCGTCGGCGCTCTTCGTGACCCTGACGTGCTCTCCCAGCATCTCCCTCATGCCGACCGAGTCCTGGGATACCACGGGCGTGCCGCAGGCCAGGCTCTCGAAGGCCCGGCGGGCGAACATCGTGGGGGACTCGGTTATCGTGTTCACGTTCAGCATCACGTCGTAGCAGCGGTAGGCCGTCAGCATCTCGTCGTACGTGAGCGTCCCCCGGATCGCCTCCCGGTACTCGTCGGGGAAACGGTAGTCCAGCCCGAAGTCGCCCCGCGCGAGATTCCTGTCGAAGATGTGCAGGCCGTGGGGCATCGCGCCGTCCAGGAGGAGCCTCAGCGCTTCGGCCCGCTCCGGGTACCTGCGCGAGACCCAGCTCCCCGCGAAGCACACGGGGTACTTGGGCCAGGACCTGTCCCTGAAGGGGTTGTGCACCCGCGGCTGCGCTGCGAAAGGCAGGACATATATCCGGTCGTGACCCAGGGCCGCCCTGTAACGGGGCAGGCAGTCGGAGTCCGACGTGAAGACGTGGTCGAACTCCCTCGCCGCGCCCAGGAAATTGTCGAAGTGCGGCGGGTCCTCCTTGCTCCAGAACACGGTCGGGATCCCGGCCGAACGGCAGTACTCCAGCACCCCGCGCAGCGGATTGTCCTCGGTGTCCTCGTAGCGGACTATCCGGTCCTTCCAGCCGCCGCTGTTGCCCCGCCATGCGGACTCGACGAACAGGCAGACCGGGCGGGCCCTCTCCAGCTGCTCGCGCCAGCGCTCCGGGGACAGCAGCACCAGGTCCACCTCGTGGCGCAGTGCGGACTCCGTGAACGTGTCCAGGATGGCCGCCACCGTCGGGCGATCCGCTGGAGACTCGGGGACGTCCAGCATGGGGAAACTGATGAACTGCGAGGGGTCCGGATATGGTTTCTCAGCAGCGGGAGTAGGCGCGGCGGCAGCCGGAGCGGGTGTGGGACGCGGACTTGGGGCCTTCGCCGGAGGCCTGGTCTTCGAACGGTAGAAGCGCAGAAGCCAGAATGGCAGCTTCCACAGCCTGAGGGGGTTCTTCACCACGCGCACGAGCCCCGACCCCACCACGAACGACGTGCTCGCGCGGGTCGCCCTCAGCTCCCTCGTCCTCTCTTCGACCTCCTTTGTCCGGGCCTGCACCTTCTTCCTGAGGTCCGCCAGCGCAACCCGGTGGACCTTGGCGCGCAGCTCGAGCCTCTTGACCCTCGCGCCGCCGGCGCTCGTCTCGTGTTGAAGACGTACAGCGCGGGCGCGGTCCGCATCCATCCTTTCACGAAATCGCCGCTGGAGGCGTTCAATGCGGCTCTCCGCCTTCGCCAGCAGCTCGTGAAGCTGATCCTGGGATGCGACCAGCGCCTCCTCGGTGATCGACAGCATGGCCTCGGAATCCAGCTTGTCCCACGAGGAGTCCGGGTCCTCCGACAGGCTCCCCACAAAGCGAATGTGCCCGTCCTCGACAGCGAGCGTCTCCAGGGCGAGCCTTGGCCGTAGCAACTCGATCACGTCCGTCAGGCAGAGTGCCCGGCCCCCTCCCGGGTACGCGCCGAGGGGCGTGGTGGCTATTGCGCGCCCTCCGGGGCCCAGATACTCGATCCCCCTGTCGAGCATCGCGCCGGGGTCGTCGACTTGTTCGAGCAGGTCTCCCATCACCAGGGTATCGAACAGGCCCGCGACCGGACGCGACCGCAGGATGTCTCCGTGCACGAGATCGACGCGCCCGCGCACCTCGTCCGGCTCCCCGGCGACTAGGGTGCGGGCAAAGTTGAGCGCCTCGGAATCGACGTCCACGCCCGTGACCTCGATCCCGCGGCGGGCCAGGAGCACCTCCAGGATTCCCTCGCCGCAGCCTACGTCCAGCACGCGCGGCCCATGTGCTTCGCTGGCCATCCAGTCGATCCGGCGGCGCAGGCCGTCGCCGGTGGGCCCGCCGTCGAGCAGGCCGAGATATACCTGCGAGACGTGGTCCCTGCCCGTCGGTTTCATCGGGATTCTCCCGTCAAATCATCACCCGGCCCAGGTCCAGTCCCTGCACCCGGTCCCGGCACTTCCTGAGGAACTCCGCGTCGGGGGTCCGGTCGGCGTGGTCGGACAACCTGCGCGACCGCACCCGCACGAAATTGAACCTGTCCGCTGAGTATATCCGGCATCCGGCCTGTTCCGCAGCGTGCAGGAAGTTCGTGTCCTCCCTCACGGAAACGGTGTCGAAGGGGTTCTTCCTGGCAACGTCAGTCCTGATGAGCAGCGTGCCGCCCGTTACGAAGTGGCTGAAGGTGTGGTCCCTGGTCACTTCCGCTAGGGCCAGCGTGTCCGACTCCTCGAAGTACGTGAAGAAGGCGCCTTTCCCTACGACCTCGGCGTCCGAGAAGGACGCGGCGAGCATTGCGTCCGACAGATAACGCTCGCCGTACAGATCGTCGTCGTCCATCTTTGCGACGTAGTCCCCGGACGCCGCCACCACGCCCATGTTGAGGCACTCCCCCAGGGTGGTTGGGCCCTCCACGTGGAGCACCTGGACGTTGGGAATGGACTCGGCTTCCCTCCTGACCACGTCCAGGTCGAACTCCGCATTGTTCAGTATGAGGACCAGCTCCTTCTGGGCGTACGTCTGCTTGCTGAAATTCTCCAGGCAGCGGGCCACGTTCTCCGGGCGCATCGTGGGCATCAGCACGCTCACGGACGGCTGGGCGGGCGCGGACGGCTCGATTCCAACCCTGCGGAACACCTCGGCCATTCGGTGCCGGTAGGTGTGGTTCTCATGCACGTGCCGGTACGCCAGGTGGCCCTCGCGGAGACGAGCCTCCTCGTCCCCCAGCAGGTCCACGAGGTGGGCCGTCGTCTCTTCCGCGCTGCGCGCCACCCTCACGTGTTCCCCCAGCATCCTGCGCATGCCCGGGGAGTCCGACGAGACCACCGGAGTCCCGCAGGCGAGGCTCTCGAACACCCGGCGCGAAAACATCGTAGGGGAATCGGGTATGGTGTTCACGTTCAGCATCACGTCGTAGCAGCGGTAAGCCGTTAGCATCTCCTCATAGCCCAGGGTCCCCTTGATCGCCTTCTTGTAGCGGTCCGGGAACCGGTAATACTCTCCCAGGTCGGTACGGGTGAGATTGCGGTCGAAGATGTGCAGGTCCAGCGGAAGCGCCGGGTCCAGCAGGTCACTGAGCGCCTCTTCGCGCTCGGGGAACCTGTTCTCGATCCAGCTCCCCGCAAAGCACACAGGGTGGCTCGTCCAGCCTTCCTCCCGCGACGGGTTGTGAAGCCTGGGCTGGGCCGCGAACGGCAGGACGTACACCCGGTCGTGCCCCAGTGCTTCCCTGTACACCGGGACGCAGTCCGCGTCAGACGTAAAGACGATGTCGAACTCCCTCGCTGCTCCGATGAAGTCGTCGAAGTGCGCCGGATCCTCCTTATTCCAGAACACGGTGGGTATCCCCGCGGATCGGCAGTACTCCAGCAGCTCGCGCAGGGGATTGTCCGCCTGGCCCTCGTAACCTGCCACGAGGTGGCGCCACTGCCTGTCATTTCCGCTGAACGCCGACTCGACGAACAGGAACGCGGGCCTGGCCTCTTCCATCTCGGCACGCCACTCCTCGCGCGACAGCAGGAGCAGGTCCGCCTCGTACCGGAAGGCATGCTCCGTGAACGTGTCGAGGATCGCCGCTATGCGCGGGCCTTTCGCGCTCGCTTTCGGGATGGGAAAGGGCGGGTAGCTGACGAACTGCGCTTCGTCCAGGCCCAGCTCCTTGGGAATGCTCCCGTACCGTCCGCCCGGGCCATCGTCATCGGCAGGCTCCGGCTGCCTGGAGGAAGCCGAACGGTAGAGCCGCAGGAGCTCGAATGGCAGCTTGAGTAGCGTGGCCGGCTGCTTGGCCGCGCGCACTAGCGCCGAGCCCGCACGGAAGGACGTGCTCGATTGGGTGGCCTGCAGTCGGTGTCTCAGCACCCGGACCTCGCCGGACCGTGCGTCCAGCCCCTTCTTGAACTGTGCTGCCGCGATCTTGTGCTGGGACAGGGTCACCCGGTCGAGATCGGCCTGCCGTTCGAGCTCATGAGCCTTGGTCTGGGCCTCCATGAGCGCCGCTTCCGTCATTGACAGGACGGCCTCGGAGTCCATTCTGTCCCACGAGGGCTCGGGGTCCTCGGACGCGCGCCCCGCGAAACGGATATGCCCCTCCTGGACCTCCATCACGTCCAGCGCGAACCTTGGCTTCAGCAGGTCGATCATATCCGTTGGGCGCAGCGGCGGGCGCGGGTCTTCGCCCGGGCCCATCCCAAGGGGCGCGGTAATGACCACCCGCCCATCCGGCTCGAGGTGAGACAGGCACCTGTCCAGCATCGCCGCCGGATCAGCCGCGCAGCCGAGCGCGTCTCCCAGTACCACCGTGTCGAAGCGGCCCTCCACCAGCCCGGGGCCGGCGAAGTACCCCTCGACCAGGTCGACGCGCTCGCGCACCTCGTCCGGCTCCCCGGCAATCAGCTCGCGCGCCAGCTCGATGGCTTCCGCATCTGCGTCGACTCCCGTGACCGACATGCCACGGCGGGCCAGCAGTAGCTCCAGGATGCCGTCGCCGCACCCAACGTGCAGCACACGCCCCCCCCGGACCTGGTCGGCCAGCCAGTCGATCCTGCGGCGAAGCCTGTCTCCCGCAGGACCCAGGTCCGCCGCCCCGAGATACGCCTGGGCGACACTGTCCCCTTCGTGCCGGGTGCCTCGATGGCCGGGGTCTGGCGCGGGCGCATCCCGGGTCATGGCAGGCCTTCCGACGTGTGATGGACTGGGCATCGGGGCACGGGCCTACCTCAGCGCGGCTTGCGCGTCCCCTTGTACTCCGCCAGGACCTCGTCCAAGCCCCCGGTCATCCGCACCCTGCCGCGCTCCAGGAGAATCGCCCGGTCGCAGAACTCCCTGATTACGTCCTCCGACTGGGACGCAACGACCAGGGTGTTCGCGGACCCCATGAACTCATCGAGCCGTCCCTTGGCCTTCTCCTTGAACCGCAGGTCCCCCGCGCCGATGATCTCGTCTATCAGCAGTATGTCCGGGTCGATCGACGTGGCGACCGCGAACCCGAGGCGCGCCCTCATCCCGGTCGAGTACGTCCGCAGGGGCATGTAGATGTAGTCGCCCAGCTCGGTGAATTCCACGATCTCGGGGATCATCTTCCGGACGCGCCCGTGCGTGAGGCCGAGGGACACGCCGGAGAGCAGGATGTTCTCTATGCCGGTGGCCTCGGGCTTGAGCCCCAGGGACTCGGCAAACAGCGTCGATATCTTCCCGCGCGATTCGGCGGTGCCGCTGGTGGGAGGGAGTATGCCCGCCATGACCTTGAGCATCGTGCTCTTCCCTGCCCCGTTCAGTCCGATCAGCCCAATCTTCTCCCCGCGGCCGATCTCGACGCTCACGTCGTCCAGGGCCGTCACGGTCAGAGTCGAGCCGCGGGAGAAGTTGAGGCGGCCGCCCACGCTGGCCTGCAGCGAACCAAGGCCGTTCGACGAGTGCCTCCTCGGGACCCTCCGGTAGGTCGGAAGCTCCATGGTCAGGTTGGTGAGGCGGATTGCCAGGTCTTCTCTCATCCGATCCAAATTGCCAGGCGGCGCCGGAACGAGTTGTAAGTGGCCGCGAACAGTACCAGCCCAACGGCGTTCAGGGCCAGCACCACCGCCCACGAGAGCGCCGAAGGGGCCTCCCCCGTCAGCGGCGCGCGAACGAGCTCCAGGTAGTGGGTGAACGGGTTGAATAGCGCGAGGAAGTCACGGTCTCCGAGACCGTCGGCATACCAGAACACAGGCGTCGCGAAGAACAGGAACCGCATCCCCGCCCGGATCATGTGGGTGAGGTCCCTGTAACGCGCTCCGGCAAAGCCAAGCAGGGGTACCGCCATCATCGCCCCCAGGAAGAGGAGCAGCAGACCGGGCACTGCCAGGAGCGACTGCCAGCCCATCTGCACGTCGCTGAAGACTAGGACTCCCAGGAGGATCAGCGAGTGGACCACCATCTTCGCCCAGTGCTCCACGGCATTCCTCAGCACATAGGTGAACAGAGGGTTGTTTATGGACGAGATTGCCCTGGCGTTGGCCACGAACACAGCGGCGCCCGTCGTGAGGGTGCTGGATATGTACGACCACAGGATTACTCCGACCGACAGGTATAAGAGGTAGTTCTCGCCGGAGTGTCCCAGCAGTCTCCCGAACAGCAGCCCCAGCCCGGCGATCCAGGTCCCCACCACGAGGATCTCCCAAAGGGGGCCGAGATACGTGCGCCGGTATCGGAGGGTGAAGTCGTACCACCCCAGCGTGATCCACAGCGGCGGGCGGGCAAACGACCGGATGATGTCGTCCAGCCCGGCAAAAAACCCGGACTGGGAAGTGTGGACTCGAATCGACAGGTCACTCAAGCTCGCGCCGCCTGTTCCCGACCGGCTGGACTGAGTCTGCGATCGGGGCTACTGGTATTCGTGCCAGCTTGCACGGTTCGCCCATCCTAGCATGTGCGCCGGGAGCTACGCCAGTAACTTTGAACTTGTCCAGAACAAGTCCAAGATTCGCTGGAATCCTAGCGACCCGACGCCGCCGAATACTCCAGAGTCAGGTCGCCCTCAGCCAGCCTGGAAAGCGCGAGGGTATGGGTCCCGCCATCGGCCTCCCAACGGAAACGCCCGCTGCCGTCAGGGGCGCCCGCACTCTGGTAGTCCAGGTCGGGCGCGACGCCGTCCGAGAACGAGAACAGGGTGGCGAAGACTGCTGCGTCGGACTGGCGGAGGCTGAAGTTCACGCTGGTCGTAGGCTCGAACACGCCGCCTCGCTCCGACCACCAACCAAGCAGCTCCGGCTCCTCCTGTCCGGCTACGGGAACGCTGGGGACCGGGCCGGGAATCAGCGAGACGACGGTGAGCGCCCTGTCCAGGCTCTCCCCTGTCACATGCAGCCCCCCAGTCTTGGACTCCACCGTGAGATCGGGAGCAAACTGGAACCACTGGCGGTAGTCGTGCTCTTCCGAAGCTTCGTCCCAGACGCGGTCATAGACCAGCAGCCAGCTCCCCGGATTCAGCACCAGCAGGCGCGAGTGATGCATCGTCTCGAACTGCGGCGCGAGCGTCTCCACGAACATCAGGCCATCGGAGGTCTCGCCCCAGCCCTCGATCGCAGAGCCGTACGGAGGAGACTTCCTGCGATCGTAGCTCATTCCGTCTATCTCGACCGTATTATGGCTGTGAGTCGACTCGACGTAGATCCTCTTCGGGTCCGAGTACCAGAAACCCCTGTTCCTCAAGTCCGACCCGGTCTCCGTCCTGCCCTGGAACCCATAGCGTCCCGCATCGATGAGGATCTCCGTGCCGCGGTCGTACCAGACGAACGACAGGTCGTCGGCGTGCTTGTGAGTGCGCGAGTGGAACGCGGCCTGCTGTGCGAGATATGAGGCCTGCTCGAAGGACTCGGGGCCAGGCCATCCCGACCTTAGTACCGCCAGACCGGACTCAGGGAATACGCCGACTCGCTGTGAGGCCGGCTGCCCGCTCTCCCCTCCCGACAGGACGTAGTCCAGGAGAGGGGACCTGATGAGCTTGAAGTCTGCCTGCCGGAGGGGCAGGTAGTCCGTGTCGCCCAGGTTGGCCATCCGTCCGCTGGGCAGGACCATCCAGGCCAGTACCTCCTCGAACCTCTCGATGCGGGACGACAGCGCCGGAAACTCGGCCAGCAGTCCGGATGAGGCGATCCCCGACACCAGGCCGGTGACGAGGCGGTGGTAGCCTGGCGAGTGCTCCAGGTGGACTCCTTCGGAGCTGAACTGCTGGGAGAACATCCTCTCGAACCGGTCGGCGGCCTGTTCCCTGAACTCGGAGATCGCCGGAAAGCCTGAGAGACGAGTGGCCGCCGCGAGCTGTCCGGACGCCTGGTAGAGCCCGTGGTTGTTGTGGAATACGATATTCTCGTCGTCGGCCAGGTAGTCGAAGTGGTCGAGCAGCGACTCCCACAGTTGGCTGACCTGATCCGGCGGGACTTCCGAGCTCCTGCATGCGGCCTCCAGCAGGTAGGCCAGGCGGTAGGCTCGCAGCCCCACAGCCATGTCGTACCACCCAAAGTCCTCTACGTCGGTCTCGGGAGCCTGGTAGGGGTTCTCCGCGATCCAGTCGACAGCCATCCCAAGGACAAAGGACAGGTATCGCGGCTCCGATGTCCGTTCCAGCTCCGCCAGTACCGGGTCGATCGGTTCCCAGGCGTTGAGGTGGTAGTTCCAGGACCTGTCCACCGTGACCAGGTGCTCCCAGTCGATGGGGGGCTCTAGCCGGAACGATGGCTTCTGCCTGAACGACCAGCCGTCGGCCATGATCGCTTCGGCATCGTTGCGGGTAATCGAGAACTGCTCGTAGGGCTCGAACTCCCCTTCCCCCAGGGTGTCGCAGACATCCGCGGGATCGAGGTCCAGCAGCTCTTCCCGCCAGCCGGCGGGCGCTTGCAACTCACCCTTGCCTTCCGCCGCGGGTGTCGCCGCCGGGGTCTGTGGGACCGGCTGCGGCTCTCCGGACGCTGACGGCTCCGGATCCCGGCATGCAAGCAAGGCCAATGCCGCAAGCGCCAGGACAGCTACCATGAGAGTGCGGGTTGTCATTTCCTCATTCAGCAAGGCGTTGAACCATATTCAGCCAGGCGTTCTTCTCCCGTCAAGTGAGCCGCCGTGCCCTATCCGCTGCACCCCTCCTCGGAATCGTCAGTATGACGGTACAATGAAGCCAGTACCCTCGAGGGACCGGCAGCCATTGTCCTACGCCGCAGATCTGCATATTCACTCGCCCTACGCACATGGCACCAGCAGGCGCCTGACGTTCGAGAACCTGGCGAAGTGGGCGCGCATCAAGGGGATCGACCTGCTCGCCAGCGGCGACTTCACCCAGCCCGTGTGGGCCGCCGAGACCAGGGCCAAGCTGCGCGACCTGGACGACGGCCTGTTCGAGCACGGCGGCGTGCGCTTCATCCTGGGCACCGAGGTCAACTGCAGCGCGATCCACGCGGGAAGGCGGAGGCGAGTGCACATCCTCGTCTTCGTGCCGACCATGGACACTGCCGGGCGTGTCACGTCCGCCTTGTCCGACAGGGGCAAGCTGGAGTGGGACGGCCGCCCTACCCTCCACATAACGGCCAGGGATCTGCTGGAGCTGCTGCTCGAAATCGACGAGCGGTGCTTCATTATTCCCGCGCACCTGTGGACGCCCTACTTCGGACTCTACGGCTCCAAGTCGGGCTACGACTCACTCGAAGAGTGCTTCGAGGACCTGGCTGGCCACCTGCACGCCGTAGAGACCGGCCTGTCCAGCGAGCCCGCCATGAACTGGCGCGTGCCGTCGCTGGACCGCGTTTCGATCATGTCCTTCTCCGACGCCCACTCGCCCGAGAACCTGGGCCGCGAGCTCACGGTCATGCCGGGCGAGCCTAGCTACGACGGGCTCGTAGCAGCGATGAAGCAGCAGGCCATCGAGTACACCGTCGAGTTCTTCCCGGAGGAGGGCAAGTACCACAGCTCCGGTCACCGCAAGTGCGGCGTCAGCATGTCGCCTGGCGAAGTGGCTGCCCACGGACCGCAGTGCCCCGTCTGCGGACGCAAGGTCACGCTCGGCGTCCTCCACAGGGTCGAGGAGCTGGGCGCCCGGGACGTAGAAACGCGCACGGGTCCCGACGGCCTCGTCCGCGGCGACGGTGGCCGCCCGCCCTTCCGCATGCTCGTCGCGCTCAGGCAGATCATCGCCGAGGCCCTCGACGTCGGGCCGAACACCAAGACCGTGGCCCGCACCTACTCCGCGTTGATTGGCGCCATGGGCAGCGAGATGGATATACTGATTGAAGCGCCCATCCACGACATCGACCGCGCGGCAGGCGAGAGAGTCGCCGACGGCGTGGCCAGGGTGAGGCGCGGCGAGGTGTCGATAGAACCAGGCTTCGACGGCCAGTACGGTTCCGTCACCGTGTGGCCCGAAGCATGACCGCCGGAGGTCGAGGACCTATGAGCGACTTGGAGATAAAGCTGCTGCCAGTTACCAGGAACGACGTCGCGAGAATCAGTGAGTGGCTGCAGGACGAGGACGTGGCCGAGAGCTGGTTCGGGCGGTACTCGTACGGCGACCCGGCGCACCTCGGGTACCACCCCGAGGAGATGGACGGCGTCTCGGACGAGGAGTGGGATCGGATCTTCGACGATCCGGAGCACCGGATGTTGTCGGTCTACGTCGGCGACAACCACATCGGCGAGGTGCACGTCGCCATCGAAGAGGCGCTGGGAGACGGCCAGCTCTCCATTCTCATCGGCGAGAAGGAGAACTGGCACCACGGGTACGGCACCGCGGCCACCCGCGCCACCATGAGCATGGCCTTCGGAATGTGGGGCCTGTACCGCCTCTGGGTCGACGTGCCGGAGTACAACGAGGCCGCCCGTAACATGTTCCTGCACCTCGGCTTCGTCCACGAGGGGACGCTGCGAAAGAGCCGCCCCCACGAGGGCTCCAGGTTCGACTCGGTGGTGATGGGCATACTCTCCACCGAGTACGAGGACACCTATGCCGAGTAGGCCAGCGCCGCTGTGTTACAATCCACGCGCCAATACGAAAATCAGGGAGGTCCACCCCCGCAAATGACGTCGAACATAGTCCTATCCAACACCGAGTACAAGACCGTCGGCAAGCGGCCGGTCCGGCACGACGGCTACGAGAAGGTCACAGGCAAGGCCCAGTACAGCGCCGACATAATCCTGCCCGGGCTCCTGCACGGGATGGTCCTGCGTAGCCCGCACGCCCACGCGGTAATCAAGTCTATAGACACGAGCAGGGCCGAGGCCCATCCCGACGTCAGGGCGGTGGTCACCTCGAAGGACCTGCCGGACGCAAGCGGCTGGGACATTGGCGACAGGCACCTCAGCAACAAGGTGCTCGCCTCCGACAAGGTCGTGTACAAGGGCCACGCCATCGCCGGCGTTGCCGCCGCCAACCCCCATGCGGCCGAGGCCGCCCTGTCGCTCATAGACGTCGAGTACGAGGTGCTCCCGGCCGTAACCAGCGCCGAGGAGGCCATGGCCGAAGGGGCCCCGCAGCTTCACCCCGAATATGCCGGCAACGTCTCCGACCACTCACAGCTCAAGCTGGGCGACGTCGACGCGGCCTTCGACAAGGCGGACATCGTGGTCGAACGCGAATTCCGCACTCAGACCGTGCACCAGGGCTATATCGAGCCCCACAGCGCCACCGCCTGGTGGACCCCGGAGGGCAAGCTGACGGTGTGGTGCAGCTCCCAGGGACACTTCCAGATAGGCGAGAGCACCGCGAAGATACTGGGCGTCTCCTCGTCCACGGTCAAGGTCGTGCCCATGGAGATCGGAGGGGGATTCGGCGGCAAGACGACCATACACCTGGAGCCTGTCGCAGCCCTGCTCTCCCGCAAGTCGATGCACCCGGTGAAGATCACCATGAGCCGCGCGGACGTGCTGGAGGCCAGCGGCCCGACCGCCGGGTCCTACATGAAGGTAAAGATGGGGGCCACGAACGAAGGCAAGATCACCGCCGCCTACGCGGACCTGCGTTTCGAGGCGGGCGGCTACCCCGGC
Organism: Dehalococcoidia bacterium; assembly: GCA_965116315.1. Taxonomy (GTDB): domain Bacteria; phylum Chloroflexota; class Dehalococcoidia; order Lucifugimonadales; family CAJWER01. Next base: position 263,967 of record OZ220672.1, on the reverse strand, counting down.
TCCCCCGTCGGGGCTGCGGCGCAGTGCATGTTCTCGCCCTACGACATCGACAACGTGCTCATCGACGCTTACGACGTAGTCGACAACAAGCCCAAGTCCACCGCATACCGCGCCCCCGGAGCCCCAATAGGCTCCTTTGCCGCCGAGACCATCATCGACGAGATTGCCGAGAAGCTCTCGGTGGACCCTCTGGAGTTCCGCATAACGAACGGCGCGAAGGAGGGGACACGCCGCGCCAGCGGCTTGGTGAATCCCGTCATCGGCGCCATCGAGACGGCCGAGGCGGCCCTCAACCACGACCACTACTCGACGCCCATCGACGGGCCCTACCGGGGCCGCGGCGTCGCCTCGGGGTTCTGGGTAAACGGCTCGGGCCCGGCGTGCGCCACTGCTAACGTGAACTACGACGGCACCGTCAGCCTCACCATCGGCTCGGTCGACATCGGCGGGACCCGCCCCGCGGCCGCGCAGCATGTCGCCGAGGTACTCGGCATCCCGGTAGAGGACGTCAACCCGCACATCGGCGACACCGAGGAGATCGGCTACACGTCGATGACGGGTGGCTCAGGCGCGGCCTTCAAGACCGGCTGGGCAAGCTACGAGGCGGCCCAGGACATCAAGCGGCAGATGATCGACCGCGCCGCGCTGCTCTGGGACCAGCCGGCCGACGAGATCGAGCTCAGCGACGGCGTATTCCAGCACAAGTCGGACCCCGAGCTGAGCATCAGCTTCAAGGACCTGGCAGCCGAGCTCTCCTCCACCGGCGGCCCCGTGGTCGGAAGCGCGAACATGGACCCGCAGGGCGCGGGCAGCGCATTCGCCACCCACGTCGTGGACGTGGAGGTCGACGCCGAGACGGGCAAGGTTGAGATACTCCGCTACACGGCCACGCAGGACGCGGGGAAGGCCATCCACCCCAGCTACGTCGAGGGCCAGATCCAGGGCGGCGTCGTCCAGGGCATCGGCTGGGCGCTCAACGAAGAGTACGTGATGGGCGACGACGGCAGCATGAGCAACACCAGCTTCCTCGACTACAGGATGCCGACCTCGCTCGATCTGCCGATGATCGACACTGTCATCGTCGAGGTGGCGAACCCGAACCACCCGTACGGCGTGCGTGGCGTGGGCGAGGTATCGATAGTGCCGCCGCTCGCGGCCGTCGCCAACGCCGTCTACCACGCTACCGGCGTGCGCATGACCGAGTTGCCCATGAACCCGGCGGCAGTCAGCAAGGCCATAGGAGCCAACGGTAACTAGCCCGGAGCACTACTTAGGGTCCGCGAGATGAACTGGGGTACGGTTGCAGGCCGTCTGAACCCGCTGACGTATGAGCCTGTCACGAGCAAGCTGCTCGCGGGGAGTCTGCTGATCCTGGCAGGAGTCAGCCTGGGGGCCGGCATCGCGGACTTGGCGGACAGTCCTTCCTCATTGGCGGCCTTTCTTGATGACGGGTGGGTGAGGTCGGCGGTTCACGAGCGGTGGTGGGGTTTCGGGCTAGCGTCCCTGCTCGCTTATGCCGTGCGTGAGGGTTGGCCGTTCCGTAGCAGACTGACGCCACGCACCTTTGTGAGGAGGATCCCCATAGAGCTTGTGGCAGTGTGGCTTCTCGCTGGCGCGACGGCCTTGGCCCTGTCTTGGCTCAGCGTACAGTTCATCCCATGTATCCTCGAATCGAGCTGTGGAGCGTGACTAGCACGAGGCGACAGAGCAGGTCACCAGAGAGTGACCACCTGCCCCGTCAACCTAACCTACGTTCCCAACCGCCTTTGACTACCGTCATCAGGACTCGATGACGCCTGTCCTGGCCTCCCGAGCCGGCTGCGGGCGCCCCGACTCGTCGCCGCCGATCCAGCGGTATGGGCGCGGGTACAGCGCCAGCGACCTGTCCTCCAGCGGCAGCGAGAGCGGCACGTTGCCCCACTTGGCCGAGAACTTCGCGGCAATCGCCACCTCCAGCGCCTGGCGCAGGTCGTGGCCGGATATCGCCATCTCGCTCCCAGTCTCCACCGCCGCGATGAACGAGCGGATGGACGTCGTCAGGTAGCGGAACTCGCTCCACTCGAACGGCGCATACTGGTGGTCGACCCGGATACGGTTGCCTTCGCCGTCGAAGCCCCTGTATATCTCGGGCGGGGCCCAGTCCCACCTCACCAGCGAGTCCGCGCTCCACACGTCCACGCCGCGCCTGGGCGTCTCCATGCCGAAGACGGGGCACTCGATACCGCTGCTCATCCTGAAGAGGCCGTTGATCGCCAGGTTATGGTCCGTGTCGCCGTCTAGGGCCGCCAGAGGCGCGCCCCACGCGGTCACTTCCGTGACCTCCGCGTCGGCCAGGTAGCGCAGCACCGATATCTGCTGGCAACCCCCGCCCGAAATCTCCAGCGCCCAGCGGTGAACGGCCGCCCCGATGATCTCGCCGAAATCGCCGCGCCTGATCATCGCCCCGGCCTCCTGCACCTCGCTCATCGCCCGCTGCAGATTGCCGCCGGCGTACACGGCCCCGCGCGACTCGCACACCTCCACCATGCGGTCCGCATCGGCCAATACCGCCGCGATGGGCTTGTCGGTCGAGATGCCCTTCACTCCCGCCTCGGCGCAGGCGACGACCGCGTCCCTGTAGAACTTGGTGGGCGTGATGATCGCCGCGAGGTCCGGCACGTCGTCCCGGAGCAGCGACTCGTAGTCCGGGTAGAGCGCCTTCACGCCGAAGCGCTCCCCGACCGCCGCGCGGCGCTCGGGATTGTGCTCGGCGATGGCGACTACCTCGGTGTCGGGGTAGGTCGAATACGCCTCGGCGTAGTGCTGCCCCATCCTCCCGCATCCGATGATTGCAACCCGATGGATCTTGTCAGTCATATCGACTCCTTGTCGCTGAATCGCTCTGTCCCTATTGGCCCACGTTCACCAGGAAGAAAGTGTACTCCTCCGCCGTCTCGTACAGGCTGTCGTACCTGCCCGACTTGCCGCCGTGGCCAGCGCCCATGTTAGTCTTCAGTAGCACCACGTTGTCGTCCGTCTTCAGCTTCCGCAGCTTCGCCACGTACTTGGCAGGCTCCCAGTAGGTCACCCTGGGGTCGTTCAGTCCCGCGGTCACGAGCATAGGCGGATAGTCGCGCGGCTCGAGCTGGTCGTACGGCGAGTAGGATCGGATGTACTCGAATGCGGCCTCGTCGTCGATTGGATTGCCCCACTCCGGCCACTCGATGGGCGTGAGGGGCAGCGTGTCGTCCAGTATCGTGTTCAGCACGTCAACGAATGGGACGTGTGAAGCCACCGCGCCCCAGAGTTCCGGCGCCTGGTTCACGACCGCGCCCATCACCTGTCCCCCTGCGCTGCCCCCTGAAATTGCGATGCGTCCCTCGCTGCCGTAACCCTGATCGACCAGGCAGCGGGCCACGTCGACGAAGTCGTTGAACGTGTTCTTGCGCCTGTCCAGCTTGCCCGCCTCGTACCAGTGGTACCCCAGGTCGTCTCCCCCGCGAACGTGGGCGATGGCGTAGATGAAGCCGCGGTCCAGCAGCGACAGCCGCGAGGCCGAGAACGACGGCGGAACGGCGTGTCCGTAGGAACCGTACGCGTAGACATAGAGCGGCGCGGTGCCATCGACGGCCGTGTCCCTGCGGCGCACGATCGACGCCGGGACCTGCGCGCCGTCGCGGGCCGTGGCCACTACCCGCTCGGTGACGTACCCCAAAGAGTCGTACCCGCTCGGAATCTCCTGGACCTTCCGCACCTCCAGCTCGCCCGTATCGACGTGGTAGTCGAACACCGTGCTCGGCGTGACCAGCGACGTGTACTCCAGGCGCACGGTGTCGGTCTGGAACTCCTCATTGTCGCCCGCGTGGACCGTGTACGTCGCCTCCGGAAAGGGCACGTACGTCGACTCACCCGCGCGGTCGATCAGGCGCATCTGGTCCAGGCCTTCGATGCGCTCCTCCACGACGATGAAGTCCCTGAAGGACTCGAAGCCCCGGATGTGGTGCGAGTCCGACGGCTCCACCAGCGGCGTCCATGCCTTCTCCGTGGGGTCGTCCGCGGGCGCGGTCGCGAGCCGGCTGTTCTTGTGCCTGTCGTTGGTTCGAATGACGAACCGGTCGCCCTGGTGGTCCACGTCGTACTCATGCCCGGCCCGGCGCGGCGCTACCAGGAATGGCTCGGCACCGGGATCGGAGGCCGGGATCAGCCGGATCTCGGTCGTGACGATGTCGCCAGCGCTGACGACGACGTACTCCCTGGAAGCGGTGACGTATGCCCGGACGAAGAACCCGGGATCGTCCTCGAAGTACACGACGGCGTCCTGCCCTACGGGCTCGCCGAGCACGTGCCGACGAACTTCACGTGGACGCCAGTTTTCGTCGACCACCATGTAGAAGAACGACCCGCCGTCCGCATCCCACACCGCGCCCCCGATGGTGTCCTCGATCTCCTCCTCCAGCAGCTTCCCAGAACCCAGGTCCTTGACCACCATCCTGAACCGCTCGGAGCCGTTCGTATCGGTGCTGTACGCCAGCAGGGAGCCGTCGTTGCTCACCGATACCGAGCCGAGGCTGAAGTACTCCAGGCCCTTGGCCAGAGCCGGCTCGTCCAGGATCGTCTGCGCATCGGCCGTGGGCCCCTTCCTGGCGTTCCGCCCGTCGGCGGGCCACCGCTGCCAGACCCGGTACTGGCCCTCCTCCTCGTAGCGCCACTGGTAGTACCAGCCGTCGCGCCTCCACGGAACGCTGGACAGGTCCGGCTGCTGGCGCGCCTTGATCTCCGCGAAGATCGTGTCGGTCAGCTCCCTGTGCGGCGACATCCTGGCCTCGAAGTACTCGTTCTCGGCCGTGAGATAAGCCAGCACGTCCGGGTCCTCCACGGTCGGGTACGCGGCATCCCTCAGCCAGTGCCACGGGTCCTCGATCTTCACCCCGTGACACGAATACCTATGCGGCCGCTCCCCAGCCACGGGAGGCGTGGGTACGGTTGCGGATCCTGGCTTGTCGTTGTCCATGAACAAGACCCTTTGTTGTCCAGGATGGCCGCCGGGGCACTCAACTCTGCGGACCGCATGATCGACCAGTGCCCCTCACTGCGCCGCTGCACCTGCCCGGCCTTTCCTGTAGCGGCGGAATTATACCCGGCACCGACCCGATGCGAAACGCGAGCAGCGCCGCGCGGCTTCCTCACCCTTCTTCGGTAGCCCTCTCGATGGCCCCGACACCCGTCATCCTCCTCATATATCCTACCCATCCGTCTATCTCTTCTTCGACTGAGCCGTTGCCGAGCTGGAGTATTGGGTTTCGATTGCGAAGCAGGTCCCCGATGTGCCACATGGGCCAGAGCTGCACGAAGTCTCCGATAGAGTTCCTTTCGGCTGCCGACATCGTCCGGACCGACTGGTACGCATTGATGAACGCACCCCAGTGATCATCGTCGAACTGTAGCCTGACCAGGGCGAGGTCGAACGCCCGCCAGCCATACCCACAAAGATCGAAATCGAATATCTTCATCCCCAGGTCAGGGTGGTAGTGGATATTGTGCCAACCCAGATCGCCATGAATCAGTCCGTAGGCTCCTCCCGAGTACTCTGCCTCCCTCAGTTTGTCCCTCAGACGGACGGCGAACCCACGCAAGAACTCCAGGCTGGCCGTGTCACAGTAGGCAGGGTGCATCTCGAGCAGGCGCAGGGGCTCTCCCAGCAGGAAGTCCAAGTCCAGGTCGTACCGCGTGTGCTCACTATTGAAGCGGTCCATGGCTAGGTGAAGCCCAGCAACTGTGCTCCCTAGCTCTCGCGCATGCCCCTCGCCCATCGTCTCCCAAATATCCCGCCCTTCGGCGAACTCGAACAGCACGGCGAGGCGGGTCTCTCCGTCCGATTCGAACCGAACGAGTCTCTGCTCATCGACATCGGGCATAGGTGCGGCGACGGGAAGGTCTTGCTCTAGCAGGAACTGGATCAGATCCAGTTCGAAACGAAAGTCATCTGCACTTCGTATGAAGTACTTGCCGTTCAGATAGAGTCTCAAGACGTACTTTCGTCCACGGTCCTCAACCAAGTAGTGGTCGTTCCCGCCCCGTCGTATGAAGTAGCAAGTCACGTCAGGAGACATGCCGTACCTGTCCGACAGGAACGGCATCAGCGCTTGCGGGTCAATCTTGGCGTTCATCATCCATCACGCTCCAACAAACATGTAGGCAGGCAGAGACTCCCTCTTTCCTTGCCGCCCCAGCATGTCGAGCAGGTCACCCTCAGCAATGATCAGGTCCCGCACATGTCCCGAGACCATTTCTCCCTTCCCGCCGACAAGCTCCTCGATCTGATGCATGGTATTGTCGAGTTCCCACGACTCGCCATCCTCCAAGCTTCTTGATGAATCAGTTATCTGCTCATCGAGGATGGCCCACTCCGCAGACTTCGCCATCGAGCGGGCTTGGCTGGGTGTGATGAGCGAATGCAGGTTCCCTATGCCATGCTCAGGCCAGTAGGAGCGGATATGGACCTGGAGAAGGATCGCGGCCAGGTGAGGGACTTGGCTGACGCTCTGAGGGACTGGGTGCCACGCCGCGTAGCCAAGGCGCTTGGCCCAAGGCCGTACCCGCGAAAATAGGTTCTCGAGCTCTTTGGGGGACGACATGTACCACGAGCTATGCGCAAAGACCGCAAGATCGAAGTGTTCGCCGGGGAACTCCCACTTCGGATCAAGCAAGTTGGTGCAAGTGTGGAATTCGACCTGCTTTCCTACCCCGGAGGATAGCAATGACCTGTGCGTGTCCCCAAGAGAGACCGGAGCGCCGTATCCTGGTGAGGCAATATCCGTAGCCACGACTTCGCCCTGCCCACCTACTGCGTAGGCCAAGACCACGGTGCAATCTCCCTGGCCGCAACCAATCTCCAACACCCTGTCCCCAGGCTTGGGAGCCCAGAACTCGACCAACGACATCCGGTGCCGCAGTTGTGCCGCTGTAGTGTGGCCAAAGTTGCTCGCTATCTCTTCGAGTTGCTGTTCGATGTCCGCCCAATACGTCTCCACTTTGTGACTCTTAGTTTCTGACACTCTCGGACTCCTTGGTTTAAGGCATGTAGCCAAATAGAGGACGCCATGAGCCGGAGCATGGCTCATGGCGTATTCATGGGAATGCGTAGTCGCAAGTCATGCCGACGACGATCTACAGGAAAAACATGAGCGCGGCTTGGTCGCCGCGCTCACGCTGGTCTACCTTCCTACGAGTCGGTTGTACGGCCGATTAGGGATGCAACCGGGTGCGAGCGAGGCGAGCAAGGTCGTATCTGGAAGTGGTGTAAGTGTTCCTGGTCATTGCTCACCTCCTTCGGCCGTTTGGGAACACGGCCAGATGTTCTCGGCCAAGAGTGTACTCCGCGCCCATCCCTTGGTCAAACGAGCTATCGAGGACGAGGACCGATGCATCCCGCTACCCCAGCTTGGCGTCTGTTTGTTCAGTCTAGCCATGCCTTTCCAGGAAATCGCCCAGCCTACAGGGCTGCACCTGACCGGCAGTTCAGCCGCGGAGGGGACCCTTACCCCTTCACCCCTCTGGGTTCCCGCCTGCGCGGGAACGACGATTGCAAGCGCCAAATCGGCGTCAGGATGCGGCTTGTCCATCTCCACATTCTGGCACCCGGGCAATGCCGCGCAGTAATATACCGCCGATTCGACTCTTCGGGGGAGGAAGCGCCATGGAGGCCAGGTTCCTGCAGGTCGTGGAGCGGGTTGAGAGGATGGACGTCGAGGACAGGGACCTGCGCGCGCGGGGGCTGCAGGAGAACCCCGAGGAGGGCCTGTGGGCGCTGCACCCCGACACGGCGCGGCTCCTACACATCTTGGTGCAGGCCGTAGGGGCAAAGCGGCTGATGGAGGTCGGCGTATCCCACGGCTACTCCACCCTGTGGCTCGCCCACGCCGCCCGCATCACGGGCGGACGGCTCACCGCCCTCGAGATCAGCGACAGGAACATCGGGATCGCCACCGCGAACCTCGAGGAGGCCGGGCTCCTGGACGTGGTCGACTTCGTCCCCGGCGACGCCAGGGAGACCCTGAGGGACATGGAGGGCCAGTTCGACTACATCCTGCTGGACTGCTGGGACAGGCTGTACCCCGAGATCATCCCGCACGTCATCCCGCTGCTGCGCCAGGGCGGCCTGATGACCACCGACAACGTCGACGTCAACGACGAGCACTCCAGGCACTTCCGCTCGCTGCTCATGGCCTACGACGAGATCGAGACGAAGAACGTCCCCATCGGCCTCGGAGGCCTAGAGGTCAGCACCAAGAGGGTTTCTGGTCCTTAGGTCCTGGCTGTTAGAACCGCCAATCGTCCAGCGGGGACTAGCCCCCATCCCTTCAACAAGCTCAGAGCAGGCTCTAACCTTCCCCCTCGTGGGGAAGGGATTTGCCTAGCTCCTGGAGGGCTCCTCCATCTCCTCCCTGGCCTTGCGGGCCAGCTCAGGCAGGTGGTCGTCGTTCGCCATCCGCTGCTCCAGGTGCACCATGCGCGCCGGACCCGCCGTCTCGACCATGATCGTGCCGTAAGCGCTCTCGGCCCAGAACCTGGCGATGCCCTCCATCTCTGCCCTGAGCTCGTCGATGTGCTCGTCGGCGTACCGCTCCTGGAAGTTCAGCGTGAACATGCGCCGCCGGTCTCCGCCGCCGAACGACGCGTGCTTCAGCGAGTGGTTGAAGACGACCAGGTCCCCCGGCTCCGACTCCAACGGCACCGCCGGAACGTCGATGCCCGTGATGCCCCATAGCTCTTCCTGGTTGGAGATCTTCGATCTTGGCGCGCCCTTCTGCAGCGCGTCTCCGAACACGTCCCCGACGTGGTGGCTGCCCGGTATCACCCGCAGGCAGCCCGAGTCGCGTCCCACCTTGTCCAGGTACATGGCCATCTTGATGGACGTATACCTCCCCCGGTCGTACCCGTCGGAGTGCCAGCCTGTGTTCCCCACGTAGAAGTTCCCGTCGCTGGCCGTGTAGTTGTAGTCGTCCCCCAGGATCGACGCCGCTATGCCGTCGATTGCCGGGTTGTCCAGCAGCGCGGACAGGTACTCGTCCCTGTCGATGAACGGCAGCAGCGCCGACCTCTGTTCCCTATCGTGCTCCTGCCCGTGATGCCCGCCCCCGTGGTCGGCCCAGACCTTCTCGAACCGCCTGGTGATCTCGCCTACCTCGTCGGCCATGAGCTCCGGAAACTTCAGGAAGCCAAAAGTCTCGAAGAACCCCAGCTGCTGCTGCGTCAACCTCATTTGCCGCTCTCCTTCAAACTAACGAAGCCCGGACTGCTCGCCCAGCGCCTCTCTCCATCTCCTGTTCAGGAGCAGTGTATCCCAAATCCCGTTGAAGTCCAGGCTCTCCTTGGCGGCCCAGTCGATGCCCTCGGCCGCCTCCTTCTTCAGCCGCGTCCGGTACACAACCGCATGGGTAATCCCAGTCCTGCCGTCCACCGCCTTCATCCGGGCGCTGATCGTCACCTCGGTCAGCTCGTGGCCTGCAGTGAACACAGCCTCGTAGGCGTCGCGCATCCACCGGTCGAGCTCGGCCTTGTTCTTGGCCACGTCCTCGTACTCGTCCCCGTTTATCTCGATCACCAATTGGATCCCGCCCTGGCGATGGTTGCGCGCATCCGGCTCGATGGCCAGCCTCGGTAGATTCTCCTCCGTCTCACCCGCAAAGAGCTCCTTCGTGATGGCCACGAGACGCTCCTTCTGCTGGTCGATGGACAGCGGCCCGTCTCCGGCAGGCTGCGGCGTGGGCGCTTTCGTGGCTTGCTGTGAGACCTCAGTCGGCGTAGCCGTTGCAACAGGCTCGGTCTCGCCCTCGCCCCCACATGCCATAGCCAGGGACATGGCGAGCACCAGCGCCGTCACCATCCAGAGGGGCTTTGCGATCGCTTGAAGTCGTACTACCGGTTCCCGCCCCTCACTTGCCTCGCGACCGCCCACTTCCGCTACTTGCCCTCCTGGAGATCCCGCTTCCACGCGGGATTCAGTGTGAGGGTGTCCCACACTGAGTGGCATGGAGTCCTACTCCCTTCGCGAGAGCTTGCCCGTGGGCCAAGTCCGCGTCGTGGCGTGTGGCTTCCCGGACGGGCCGGGAGGTCGAGTCTAGCCGCCGCCCTCGGCTTCCCTGAGCTCGGTCTTCCACGTGGGGCTCAGCAGCAGCGTGTCCCAGATCTCGTTGAAGTCCAGGTTCTCCTTGTCGTCCCAGTCGATGCCTTCGGCAGCGTCCCGCTTGAGCCGGGTCTTGTAGACGGTGATGGGCGCCTGGACGGACTTGCGCCTGTGCGACATCCCCATCATCACCGCGGAAATCGTAGCCTCGACCAGCTCGTAGCCCGAGGCGTACAGCACGTGGTACGTGTCCCGCATGAGGCGGTCGAGCTCCTCCTTCTTCTTGACCGTAGTCTCGTACTCGTCGCCATTCAGCTCGATGTTGACTACGATCCCGCCCCTGCGTCTGTCGTCCCGCACGTCCGGCGGAATGTTGAGGCGAGGCCGCGAGATGTTGTTCACCCCCGTCAGGTGGCCTTGCACGAGCTCCGAGAGCTTGACGATCTGCTGGTCCTTAGGCAGGTCGGACTTGGGTTGCATCACCACAACCAGTGGCGCACTGGTTGCCACAGGCGCCGGGGTCGGATACGGCGTGGGCGAAGGCCCGAAGTTCGGAGCGGACGTAGGAGCTCTTGTAGGAGAGGTCGCGGGGGCGGTAGTGGGAGCCGCCGTAGCAGCTGATGTTGGAGCCTGGGCGGCGACCGGCTCGGAAGACGATGCCGGCTCCCCGGTGTCGCCCGCACAGCCGACCAGCGCTGCCATCGCCGCCACGGCGAGTGCGACAGCTGTTCCTCGAATACTACGAGCGTTACCCAGCATCAGGCCACCCCCTTAGCGCGAGACTTGAGACCGAGGCCCACCGGCGGAGCTTTGCCGCGTCTAGCCCCCGCTCTCTTCCCTGAGCAGCCTCCTCCACTCCGGGCTGAAGAGGATCGTGTCCCATATCTCGTTGAAGTCCAGGTTCTGCTTGTCGTCCCAGTCGATCTCCTCGGCCGCGTCCCGCTTGAGCCGGGTCTTGTAGACCGTAATAGGCGCCGTGGAAGCCCCGCCGACGTTCCGGTGGGCGGTGCCCATCATCACCGCGGACATCGTCGCCTCCGCGATGTCGTAGCCGGACGCGTACAGCACGTGGTACATCTCCCGCATCAACAGGTCCAGGCCTGCCTTCTTCTGGGACGTGGTCTCGTACTCGTCCCCGTTGAACTCTATGTTCACCACTATCCCGCCCCTGCGCCTGTCGTCCCGCACGTCGGGCGGCAGGTTGAGCCGCGGCCTCTCGATGTTGTTCACGCCGGTCAGGAAGCCGGTGACCAGCTCGGAGAGCTTGGCGATCTGCTGGTCCGTCGGCAGATCGGACTTCGGCTGCATCTCCACCACGACGGGAGTGGCCGCGACGACCTGCGCCGGGGTCGGATACGGCGTGGGCGAAGGCCCGAAGTTCGGAGCGGACGTAGGAGCTATTGTAGGAGCGGTCGCGGGAGCAGCAGTAGGAGCCGCGGGCACTGCAGTCGGCTGCGGGGCCGCCGTGGGGACGTCAGTCGCCGCGGCCACTGGAGCGGACGTCGGCTCGGCCGTGGGTTCCTCGGAGCTCCCCGAACATCCCGCCAGGACCAGCCCACAGGTCGCCAGCACGGCCATGACCAGGGCTGTCCGGGATCGAAGAATACTGAGTGCCATAACGTCAACTCCTTTCGGGACCCTGGGCAGCGGCGGGAGCGGGCCTTGCCGCCTTACCCCTCCTTCTGAAGCTCCCGCAGACCCTCGCGCCAGCGGGGATTCAGGACCTCTTGCCGCCACACCTCGTTGAAGTCTATGTCGTCCTTGTTCTCCCAGTCGACCTCATCGGCCTGGGCCTTGGTCATCTTGGTCTTGAAGACGACGATGGGCGTTATGGTTGAGGGCCCTACCTCCCTCGTAGTCACTTCCTTCTGTATGGCCGTGATGCTCACCTCGCCCAGGTCGGCGCATCCGGCGTTGTAGAAGGCGTCGTAGGCGTCGCGCATCTGCAGGTCGAGGCGGTTCTTCTTAACCAGCAGGCTGTCGAACTCATCGCCGTTGAAGTCGATCACCAGCCAGATGCCGCCACGCCGGCTGTCCCGAGCATTCGGGATCTGCTGCAGCCGCTCCCGCTCCTCGAAATTGGTGGTCCCCGCGAAGAGCTCGTAGGCTATCTCGACGAGCTTCTCCTTCTGCGCGTCGTAGTCCAGCCCGTCGCAAGTGCCGTGGTGCTTCGTCGGGTCCATGCTGGACGTGTACGCCCAGTCCGGGATCACCTCGGGCTCGGAGGACTCCGCCGCCGGTGTGGCCTCTGCCGCGGGAGTCGGTGACTCAGACGGCGCGGAGGTGGGAGTGGCAGCCGGCGCCGAGGTGGGCGCGGATGCAGCCGTGGGCTGAGCCGTGGGGGCAGGGGCGGACGTCGGTACCGGCTCCGTCGATTCCCCGCCCGACCCACCGCAAGCCTGCAACACAATCAAGGCCGCAGCCAGTAGCGCACCGGCGGCCACCCTGGACCTAACCGTGGAATACCTCCAGACGAAAGGCACGCTGTTCATCCGCAAACCCCCAGCCTGCGAGCACCCGGGCTACTGGGACTGCTGCTCCTCGTACTCCTGGAGGGCCTTCCTCCAGCGGGTGTGCAGCAGCATCGTGTCCCATATCTCGTTGAAGTCCAGCTCTTCCTTGTTGTCCCAGTCCACTTCCAGAGCAACGTCGGGCTTCATCCTGGTCTTGAAGACCGCGGCGAGAGTCTGGGTCATCGGCCCGATCACGCCGGCGCCCAGCGCGACCATGCGCGCCGAGATGTGGACCTCCTGCAGGTCGGAGCAGCCGGCGCGGTAGAACGCCTCGAAGGCATCGCGCATCTGTACGTCCAGGCGGGCCTTCTTCTGGGGCACGTTGGGTCGCTCGTCGCCATTGAACTCGAGCACAAGCCAGATGCCGCCCTGCCTCCGGTCCCTGGCGTCCGGAGGATTGTGGAGCTTCGTCATCTCCGGGTCGTGCTCGGTCATGCCCGCGAATATCTCGTCGCCTATCTCGATCAGCTTGGCCTTCTGCGCGTCATAGTCCAGTCCCTCGCACGTCCCCACGTACTTGGTCGGATCGAACCCGGAAGTCTCCGCCTGCAGCACGATCGGACCCGTGGCCTCCGGAGTCGCGGTCGCTGTGGGCTCGGCAGTCGGCTGGGCCGCCGGGGTAGGCCTTGCCGCGGGTAGCGGAGTCGGAGGGATGGCCGCTGCCGCAGCGGTCGGAGTCGGCGCGGGCTGCACCGGCTGCACCGCCGGCTCGCTTTCCTCCTCGCTCGACGAGCCGCACGAAACTGCCCCTAGGGCAAAGGCGGCAAGCGCAACGAGCAGAATGTACCTGGGTTTAGCAATCTTGGCGAGATGGCGGATCATCGTGTGCCAGACCTCCTGGAAGTGCCACACCCGGCGCCCCGTGGCCTGCCCACCGCATCACGGTCTGGAGCGCCGGAGACAACTAGTCGACTTTGGTCCTCGGATCAAGGGCGTCCCGGAGCCCGTCGCCGACGAAGTTCACCGACAACACCGTCATGACGATGGCGATACCGGGTGGGAGCCACAGCCACGGCTCATACTGCAGGATGTGCAGCGACTGCGCGGAGTTCATTATGTTCCCCCAGGTAGGCACCTCGAAACCGACGCCGTACCCCAGGAAGCTAAGGCTGGCCTCTGCGATTATGGCCCCTCCAACCTGCAGCGTCGCAGCGACCACGATGTATGGGACCGTGCCCGGGAAGATGTGAACGAAGGAGATCCTCTTGGCGCTGGCGCCGAGCGCCCGGGCCGCAGTCACATAGTCCATCTCCTTCAGCGACAGCACCTGTCCTCGTACGAGCCGGGCCTTCCCGGTCCATCCGAGCAGGCCGATGATTATCATCAGGTGGACCACGCTGCGCCCGAAGAGCGACGACACGATCAGCAGCAGGAACAGGGTCGGCAGGGTCATTATCAGCTCGGTGAAACGCATCAGGAGCGAGTCGATCCACCTGCCGGCGTAGCCTGAAACGATCCCGATGAGAGCGCCTAACACGGAGGATATCAAGGCCGCTACGACTCCCACGGCCAGGGAGATCCTGGCGCCGAACACGATCCTCGACCAGACGTCGCGGCCGGCCTTGTCGGTGCCCAGGAGGTTCGACAAGCTGGGGCCCTGGTCCGTGTTGCCGATGTCCGTGCCATAGGCTGCGCAGCTGCGGGACTGCACCTCGGGGAACAGCAGTCCCAGGACCCCATTGTCATGATCGCGGACCAATCCCCCCAGGCAGTCGAAGCTGTTGCGGTCGAGCAGTGGGGCAAAAATCGCGATCAAAACCAGGATTCCAAGCATGACGAACCCGAAGAGGGCGAGCCTGTGGCGGCGGAAGCGCCACCATATGCTCATCTGGGTACGGCGCGGGGCCTCGTCGACAACTCCTGTCAGTGCTTCGGCTGTCGCCACTCTATCCTCCTAGCACCTAGCCCTGCTCCTCTACCCTGACACGGGGATCGACGAAGGCGTACAGGATATCCGCAAGCAGGTTGGAGAAGAGCACCAGGGTGGCCCCGATCATCGCCAGTCCCATCAGGATGGTGTAGTCTCGGTCGCTGATCGCACGGATACCCAGCTGGCCCATCCCCGGCCAGGCAAACATGTGCTCGATGATGACGATCCCGCCGATCAGGCCCGGCAGACGCAGGGTCGTGATAGTCACCAGGGGCAGCAGTGCGTTGCGGAAGGCATGCCGCCCGAACACTATCCAGCTGTCCAGACCCTTGGCCTGTGCCGTTCTGACGTAGTCGGACCTCATCACGTCCAGCATCGCAGTGCGCATGTAGCGCATGTTGCCCCCAAGCGATTCGAGCATCACTACAGCCACGGGCAACGTCAGGTGATGGAGATGATTGACCAGGTGCGAGGGGTTGGTAACGTCGAAGTGGGTAATGGTGTAGTCCCGCATGCCGTACGACGGGAACCAGCCAAGTATAGCAACGAATATATACAGTGCGAGTAGAGCAAAGAAGAACGTGGGTATCGAGATTCCGAACAGGGCTCCGACGCTAAAGGAATAATCAAGGAGGCTATATTGGCGTAGGGCCTGTACAACGCCCAACGCCGTTCCTATCACCGTCGCTGCTACCAGCGAAACGATCGTCAGCTCGATCGTGGGGACAATACGGTCCCCGATCATGCTCATGACCGAAACCCCGAACTGGTACGAGTACCCGAAGTTCACGTCCGGAGGCCATATCTTCAGATTCAGGGCAGTGGGAATGATATCCGTGGGAAAAGGCCACGAGTCGGTGCCAGGTATGCGGGCGAGGCTGAGCGTCTCGCACGTGTCGTCCCTGGCGTCGCACGACGACGAGAATGGCGACACCTCGATCAGCCATAGCAGATAACGCTCGTGTATCGGCTTGTCGAGGCCCAGCCGGGCTCGGAGCTTGTCGCCGGCGCCCCCCACGAAGAACTCGGGGTCGATCATCGCGTCCACCGGGTCGCCTGGGGCGAGGTTGATGAAGGCGAACGTCATGATCGAGATAGCCAGCAGCATCGGTATGGCTATCAGGGTGCGACGTATGATGTACTTGGTCACTTGATGCTGCTCCTTGCCTTCTTGTCCTCATCCGCTGACGGGCAAGTCGAAACTCGGCCACGCCGCGGAATTAACAGGTACTTTCGACAAGAGAACCCTTCAGTGGGGGAGAGGTTACGGCAAGCCGCATCTCTCCCCCACTGCCGAGTATTTGTTTGCCACCGGCTCGCCTGCCCGCATCTCCAGTCAGAGTGTGCAGGCAGACGAGGTGTCTGTCTTGGTAGCTAGACTATTCCTGGATCGACCACTGCTCGGGGTGGAAGCTCCAGTTGTCGTCACGGCCGATGTGGACCGGGTAGACCTTGATCTGGCTCAGCTGCTGTGGCTTCGGAATGGGCTCGAGAATAGGCATCTTGAACCGCTTGTTCTTCAGCTTCACACCGGCGCTGATCCACGTCCCCACGATCGGGAGGTCATGCATCAGGTAGTCTTCATTGATCATCTGCCAGTGCTCGGCCGCCGCCACGCGGTCGGTGATCCTCATGCCCTCATAAATCAGGTCGTCCCAGCCGCTGTATGCCGAGTAGCCCCAGGGGTCGCAGCTCGGGGCGTCGCAGGTTACCCACCTGCCGCCCAGGTACTGACCCGGACCGCCCTGCGTGCCGCCGCCGCCGCCATTGGACATCTCCCAGTCGTGGTCCGTGTAGAAGGACTTCGACCAGGCCGCGCCGGACTGCTCGTCGTACTCGATCTTGATGCCGCAGTCGGCAGCATACTGCTTGACGACAGCCGCGCGGGCACGGGCCTCTTCGTTCCGGAACTCACCGGTCAGCATCTTGATGACCCGGTCGTTGTCCCAGCCCATCTCCTGCAACAGCGCGCGTCCCTTGTCTGGATCGTAGGGATACGCATCTTCCCACTCGGGCTTCTGGTACCAGGAGTGCGTCAGAGGCGTCTGGACCAGCTTGCCCAGTCCGTTCGCGTACTCCTCGAACATGGTCTTCCGGTCCATGCAGTATGCCCACGCCTGGTGCAGCCGCGGGTCATTGATGACCGGCACTCTCATGTTGAACGACCAGCCGCCGGAGTGCGTGCCCATCGTCGCCCAAACGTCGAACCGCGGGTCGGCCAGCAGGGCCTCCTGCGCCTCTACGCTAACGCCGCCGCGGACGTTCGTGTCCACCTCACCGCGCTGCAGAGCGATCTGCGTCGCGTCGTTGGACGGGATGATCGACATGATGATCCTGTCGATGCCGGGCCTGCCGAAGTAGAAGTTATCGAAGGCCGTCATCTCGAGGAACTGGTCGGGGACCCACTGGACGAACTCCCATGGGCCGGAGCCGGTCATGATTTCCTTCCAGAAAGCGTGCTCGAACAGCTCCGCGTCCGGAATGTCGTCAAGCTCGTGCGCCGGGAGCACTGGCACTGGGGCCAGCCCGCACAGGTTGTTCAGGTCGTCCAGGAAATTGATGCTCGGCGCCTCGAACTCGAGCGTTATGGTGAAGTCGTCCTCGATCATCACACCCTCGACCGAATCGGCCGAGCCCTCCTGGAACGCCACGCCGCCCTTGACCGCAGTCATGGTGGCGAGCATCCAGCTGGACTCCTCAGGATGCAGGAAGCTCCTAACCGTGTACTCGATGTCCGCCGTGGTCACGGGCGTGCCGTCGTGCCAGATGGCAGCCGGGCGAAGGTGGAAGGTCATGGAGGAGAAGTCCTCCGCCAGCGACCACCTCTGCGCCAGGTCGGGAGACCACTGGCCGGCCGTCGGGTCGGCCTGCGCTATGCGAGACCAGATCCACGCGCCGATCTGGGCCATGTCGCCCCTGCCCTGCGTGTGCGGGGTGAACTGCGGCGACATGTTGGCCATGCGCACCGTCAGCACCTTCTCAGCTTCAGGCGCCGCACCGGCGGCGGGCGCCGCGGGAATCTCGATCGCCCCAACGGCTTGCTCTACGGCGCTACCAACGGACTGGTCGACGATCCTCTGGACGTCCGCTGCAGTCAGCTGACCGCCCGCAGATGCGTCGACAATCCTCTGAACGTCGGCTGCAGTCAACTGCTGGCCGGTCGAGTCGCTGACGATCTTCTGAACGTCAGCTGCCGTCAGACCTCCGCCCGCCGACGCATCGACGATCGCCTGTACGTCGGAAGCCGTCAGCTGGGGACCCATCTGCGCCTGCACGGCCGCAGCGATCTCGTTCGCTGAGGGACCTTCCTCCGTGGAGCCGCAGGCGACGACGCCGGCAAGTGCTATGACCGCCAGCAGCGATACCCACAGCACCGCTCCTTTCTTCAAGCTAGTAACCATTCACTAACCTCCTTAGTGGTGTCGCGCGGGAGTCTAACCCTTATGAGCGGGTACGTCAATACCCTGTATCTCTACAGCCCTCGCCGCCGGACGGTGCCCGGCGGCTGTCGGGCCTCTCCCACAAGACCGCCTCAGGCCCCATGAGAGCGCCCTCTTGGGGCGCCGGGCATCCGTTACCTGTCGAGCGGCCTGAACCGGTATCCGACCTGCCACACCGTCTCAATAAAGGTATGCTCGGCGTCCTCTACCTTGCTCCGCAGCCTCCTTATATGGACATCCACGGTCCTCGTCCCGCCCAGGTAGTCGTAGCCCCAGATCCTATTAAGGAGCGCCTCCCTGGAAAATACCCTGCCCGGGTTGCTCGCCATCAGCAGCAACAGCTCGTACTCCTTGTACCTTAGCGAGACCCGCCGCCCTCCTATGGACACCTCGAAGTTGGCCTTGTTGATCACCAGGTCGCCCGCACGGACCACGTCCTCGTCTTCGGGCGACGGGCTGCGCTCGATGAGCCGCGCGGCTCTCAGCGCAAGCTCCTCGGCTCGAAGCGGCCCCAGGATGAAGTCGTCGACCTCCATCAGCTCGGGCGACCAGTCCTGGTGGTCCGCATTCACGAGGGCGATGGACGGCAGTCTGCGCTCCTCGCAGCCTCTCAGGCACGCCCTGAGACTGTGCCGCGGCATATTGCCGGCCAGTATGAGGGCAACGGTGGAGGGGCTGAGGGGATCGGCCGACTCCAGGTCGGCCGGAGACGTCACCAGCACGGGTTCGATGCCCCGTTCCCTAAGTGGCTCGACGTACTTGCGCCACTCTTCGAATGGAACTGGCGCGGCCATCCCCAGGCTACGTGCGGACGCCGGGCGGGCCCGTCTCCACCGGCACCCCTGTGGAGTTCCCCCACTCGGTCCACGAGCCGTCGTAGTTGCGTACCCTCGAATAGCCCAGCAGGTACTTCAGGACGAACCACGTGTACGACGCGCGCACGCCCAGCCTGCAGTAGGGCACCACCTCGTCGTCGGGCGAAAGCCCCTGCCCCTCGTACATCCGCCGGAGGTCCCCCGCGGGTCTGAACGAGCCGTCCTCCAGGGCGCCATTGTCCCATGGAACGTGGACCGCGCCCGGGATCCGCCCCTTCCTGTATATGTCCGGCTGCGGAGTGCCGGGCGCGGATGTCATCTCGCCCGCATACTCCTCGTACGACCGGGTGTCGAGCGGCCTGAATCCGTCCCTGCCAAGGTTCTCCGCGACGTACTCCTTCATCGCGCGTAGGGACGGGTCCGGCGCCCCAGGCCGGTAGTCGGTGGTCCTGCGGAAGGACAGATCCGGCGAGAGCGGCCGGCCCTCGCTCACCCACTTCGCCCTCCCGCCGTTCATTATCCTGACGTCGGCGTGACGGTAGATCTTCAGCACCCAGAAGGCCCACGTCGCAGAGCGGTTGTTGCCGTCCCCGTAGAGCACCACGGTCATCCCTCGCTCGATCCCCGAGCGGCTCATCAGTACCTCGATCTGTCCCACCCCGGGTATATCGCGCTTCAGCTTGTCCTCCAGGTCCTCGTGCAGGCTCCAGCCAACCGCGCCGGGCACGTGCCCCGTGTGGTAGTCCTCCTTTAGGTCGGTGTTGACCTCCACGACGACGACCGAGGGATCGTCGAGATGCTCGGCAACCCACTCCGTAGACACCAGGACGTCGGGATTGGCATACGCTTCGGTCATCGTCCCTCCTGTCACTCCGCCCACTTCTCGACCGCGTACGGGTCGAGCTCGAGACCCAGACCGGGCTTGTCCGGGAACGGAGACCACATGCCGTCCTTGTGAGCCGGAATCTCCGTGTACCAGGCCGCCTCGCACTCGTGCACCACGCCCAGGTACTCCACGACCTTCAGGTTCGGCGTGGCGCAGGCCAGGTGGAGGTGCACGGCCTGGAAGGCGTGGGACGCCACCTTTAGGTTGAACGAGTGTGCCAGGTGGGCGACCTTCATCCACTCCGTCACTCCCCCGACCCTGCCCACGTCCGGCTGCGGAATGTCCACGGCTCCGCCCGCTATCAGCTCCCGGAACCTGTACTTGCCCGAGTCCAGCTCTCCCCCGGCAATGGGTATGCTCGTCCCGTGCCTCACCTCCGCCATGCCCGAAGCGTCGTCCGTGAGCACTGGCTCCTCCAGCCAACCCACCTGGAGCTGCTCGAACTCACGGGCCATGTATATCGCCTGCTTCGGGTAGTACCCATAGTTGGCGTCGACGTAGATGGCCACGTCGTCCCCCAGCGACTTGCGCACGGCTGCCAGGCGCTCCAGGTCCTCACGCTCCGACTCGCCGAAGTCCTTGGCGACCTTCATCTTGACCCGCGGGATTCCCTGCTCTACATAGCCGTTCATCTCGGCCAGCAGCTCATCCTCGCTGAAGTTCGTCCAGCCGCCGCTGCCATAGATGGGCACCGTGTCCGTGTACGCTCCCAGGAGCCTGTATAGAGGAAGGCCCAGCGCCTTCGCTTTCAGGTCCCAGAGGCCCGTGTCGACCGCCGAGAGCGCGCAGATGCCTATACCCTTGTTCCCATAGCTGCGGAGCCGCCAGTACATGTCAGACCAGAGCCGCTCGATGTCGAAGGGGTCCTGGTCCAGCAGCACCTCCTTCAGGCCCGACTCTATCACCTGGCGCACGCCCGGCGACGAAACACCGACACCGAGGCCCTCGACACCCTCGTCGGTCGAGATATGGACGAACAGCTGCCCCCGGCCCGGGAACTGCTTGCTCCGCAGCGTGCCGTCCTGCACGGCTGGAACATGCGGATAGTTAAGGACTGTAGTCGTGACGTCGACTATCTTCATCGACTCTCCATGACGCGAATAGCTGGCAGGCAGTGTAGTTTGCACCGGTCTCCCCAGTCAACGACGACACCCCGTAGGGGCGGGCTTGAAACCCGCCCTCTTCGACTCCGTCCACTGCTTGACACGCCAGCGGCCCGGCGTGAGAATTCTGCGGGCCGATCGTTCGAGGACGAGGTACCAGCATGGAGAGAATGGCTGCGGCAGTCGTGCGAGAGCTCGGCCGGGTCGAGTGCGATACCGTCCCGGCCCTCGAGCCCGAGGAGGGACGCGTCCTCGTCCGCACCTCCCTCGCCTCCATATGCGGCAGCGACCTGCACATCGCATACCAGGGCTGGAGCGTTACCGATCTGCCGCTTCCCCCGGGCCGCCCGGGCCACGAGGGCGTAGGAGAAGTGGTGGACGGCGGCGGCACCGGATTCCGGCCCGGGCAGGTGGTCCTCACTGTCCCCAACATCCATGAGTCCGCGACCTTCGCCGAATACCAGCTCCTCGGCCCCGGAAATCTCGTCCCACTCCCGGACACGAAGCCGCTCACGCACCTGCTGATGGCCCAGCAGCTGGGCACGGTAATATACGGGTGCCGCCTCCTCCCGCCGCTCCGCGGCAAGACGGTGGTGGTGATAGGACAGGGTTCCGTCGGCCTGTTCCACGGCTTCATCCTGCGCCGCCTGGGCGCTGAGCGCATCATCGCCGTCGACCCCATCCCCGCCCGGCTGCAGGCCGCCAGGAACATGGGCGTCGACGCAACGGTCCCCGCAACCGGCCCCGCTGCGACCGAGGCCATCCTGGACCTCACCGACGGCGAGGGCGCCGGCCTCGTCATAGATGCCGTCGGCAGCGTCGAGACCCTCAACCAGTCCCTCGAGGTAGCCGCAAAGTGGGGCCGGGTAGCCGCCTTTGGCCTGCCGACTACGCCTGAACCGGTGCCCTTCGACTGGGCTTCCCTCTTCCGTAAGAGCCTGACAATGCACGCCGTCCACGGCGCACAGGACGAGCCCGGCCTGCCCGTATTCAGAGCCGCCGTCGACCTCATCGCGAACGGCGAGATCGACATGTCGCCCTTCGTGACCCACTCATTCCCGCTCGACCGCGTCGGCGAAGCCTTCGACCTCGCCGAATCGAAGGCGGACGGCGCTCTCAAGGTCTCCCTTACCTTCGACTAGCTCACACCCGCAACGAGGTCCACATGCACGAACTGACCGTCGCTCAAGCCGCAGATTCCATCAGGGAGGGCACCACCTCCGCCGTCGAGCTGATGGAGGCCCTGCTCGCCCGCTCTCGCGATCTCGACCCTAAGCTGCGAGTCTGGGAGACCCTCGACGAGGATGCGGCCATGGACGCGGCCCGCTCCGCCCAGGCCGAGATCGAGGGCGCCGGTCCGAAGGGACCTCTCCACGGCGTCCCCATCGGTATCAAGGACATCTTCAACACCAGGGGCGTCCGCACCGCTTCCGGCTCGCCCATATACGACGAATACGTGCCCGACTTCGACTCCACCGCCGTCGCACGGCTGAGGGACGCCGGCGCCGTCATCATGGGCAAGGCGGTGACGACCGAGTTCGCGTCGTTCGATCCCTCCCCCAGCCGCAACCCCTGGAGCTCGCGCCACACACCCGGCGGGTCGAGCAGCGGCTCGGCTGTTGGGGTCGCCGCCCGCCTCTTCCCAGCCGCCCTCGGCTCCCAGACGTCCGGCTCCGTGCTGCGCCCCGCCTCATACAACGGCGTCGTTGGCATAAAGCCGACATTCGGCCGCATCAGCCGATACGGCGTGACCCCCGTGGCATGGTCGCTCGACACCGTGGGCTACTTCACCCGCACCGTGCGGGACGCGGCCATCATGCTCGACGTCCTCGCCGGCCACGACGACATGGACCGCTCGTCGTCCGCGGAGCCCGTCTCCAGGTATGCCGAGGCCGCCGCTGATGCATCGTCCGCCCCGCGTCTGGGCGTAGTCTGCAGCTTCTTCTTCGACTATGCCGACGACGAGACGGTCACCCACACCGAAGAGGTGCTGGGGCGCCTCTCGGACGCGGGCGCCGGCATGGAGGACGCGTCGCCGTCCACCGACTTCGATGTCCTGCTCGCTGCCCACCGCACCACGATGAACGTGGAATCAGCCGTTACCAGGGGGGACGACTACCGTGCCCGTCCCGGCGACTTCTCACCCAACGTGCGCAGCTCCGTCGAATGGGGCATGCTGGCCCCCGCGACGGCATACATACAGGCGCAGCGGCACAGGGCCGCCTTCAGGCGCGAGGTCGCGGCGCTGGCCTCCCAATTCGACGCGCTCCTCACACCGTCCACGCCGGCGCCCGCCCCCAGGGACCTGACCACCACCGGCGACGCCTCCTTCCAGGCGCCGTGGACGACCGCGGGCCTGCCGTCAATATCGATCCCGTCGGGCCTCTCGGCCTCCGGCCTGCCCTTCGGCATCCAGCTGGTGGCAGCCCCATTCGCCGAGGCGGGCCTCCTGTCGGCTGCGGCGTGGTGCGAGGACGTCCTCGGCGTCTCCCTGGAGCCGCCCGTCTGACCCCCAAGACGCCCTCACACTCGACCTCCGGCTGGGGTCAGGCTCGTTGACACCTGCCTATGGCCTCACTATGATTGACTGGGACGCTGACACGTGCGCCTTGCCCTACATTTGGGAGCTGACGGATGGCTCGATACACAAAAAATGAGGCCCGCGACTGGGCCCGGGAAACACTACGCGGCCAGTGGTCGACCCTTGTTACCCCCTTCACCTCTGAGGGGGACGTGGACGGGGAGGGCCTGAGGTCCAACATCCGGCACGTGCGCTCCCTCGGCACCACGGGCGCGGGGTGCACCTGGGGCATGGGCGAGTTCTGGGCGCTGACCGCTGAAGAGCGTACGGGCGTCTACGACATCGTGGCCGAAGAGGCTGGCGGCGAGTGGAATATCGGCGCCCACGTCACCCATACTTCTGCCGCCGACATGCTGGCCCTGGCTGACCACGCCGAGGCCGCCGGGTTCGACCTGCTCATCGCCGCACCGCCCTACTTCGTCACCAGGACGGAGGAGCAGGTCGTCAACTTCACGCGGCTCCTGGCAGACCACACCGACCTGGCCATCATGTTCTACAACTCGCCCCAGTTCGGCATCGTCATGAGCGCCCAGGGGCTCAAGCAGCTATGCGACATACCGAACGTCGTCGGCGTGAAGGAGGCCAGCTTCGACAGGGACCTCACCATAGAGACGCACCGGCTGATCGGCGACACGGCCATCATCAGCGCCCCGGACGAGTGGGTGCTCTTCTCAGGACGCGAGCTCGGCTTCCAGCAGCAGGTGATGTTCGCCAACACCTCCGACTGGCGCTTCGACACGCCGGGTTCGACCCACTACGTCGACTTCATCGACCGGGCCACTCAGGGCGACATCGACGACGAGATGTACGCCGAGCACATACAGCCCCTCAAGGCCCTCTCCGACCGGTGGTGGCAGCGCACCATGCAAAAGCAGAAGGGCGCCCTGCCGGTCCCGATGGTGAAGCGCTGGGGCGAGCTGATGGGCATGGCCGGCGGCGGCGTCAGGCCTCCCCTGATGGACATGACGGACGACGAAGTGAGCGAGCTCGAGGCAGACCTCGCAGCGGTTAAGAAAGAACGGCTGGCTGCCGTAGGTGGTGCATAGATGATACTGATGGTTAGTGTCCAGAACCTCCCCGAAGCGGAGCAGGCCCTCAAGGGCGGGGCGGACATAGTCGACGTCAAGAATCTTCAGGAGGCCCTGGTCGGCTCCGCGGAGCCGGGCCTGGTCAAGCAGGTCCGCGAGACCGTGCCGTCCGCGCACCACGCCAGCGTTACGCTGGGCGTCGTGCCCAACCAGGCCGGCACCGTCGCCATGGCCGTCTACACCGCCGGGCTGCTCGACGCCACGTCCGTCAAGGTCGGCTTCATGCAGTCCGAGTACAGCGACGCCGTCGAGGTCCTCCAGGCCTCGAAGAGGGCCCTGGAAGGCTTCGAGACCAAGCTGATAGGCTCCCTATTCGCCGACAATCACCTGTACGAAGGGCTCGAGCCGCGGCGCATGGTCGAGCTTGCCAAGGACACCGAGTGCGACGGCTGGCTCATAGACACCCTGACCAAGGACGGACGGAACCTCTTCGACTTCATCTCCGAGCCCGAGCTCCGCGACATGGTGTTCGAGGGCAAGGAGCTTGGCATGAGCACCGCGCTCTCGGGCCACCTCAGGCTCCAGGACCTGGACGAGCTCGCCCGAATCAACCCCGACATCGTCGGCGTCCGAGGCGCGGTCTGCTCCAAGGGCGACAGGGTCGAGGGAGTCCACTGGGAGGCCGTGGCCGAGTTCAAGAGCCAGCTCGACGCCCGGCGGATGGGCGAGATAGACGTGCACGACGGTGCACACGCCGTTTCGGGCAACGGCGCCGGCAACGGATGGATCGTCATAGACGGCACCGGCAAGTCCTGCGCCAGCATCCTGGCGGAACTGACTGCGCAGGTCGAGGCGGACTCCCAGTCCTTCGTCGAGGTCATCATGCCCGATGTCCTCAACACCTACGATGTGCTAGTATGGGCAGAGAACGGCGGACACAACGTGCTCACCCAGCGCAAGGACCCGGACGGCGTGACCCGCGTACTAATCCAGCCGTAGCATTCCCTACCACATACACATTCTTCGCGAGGGCCAGTAGCTCAGCCGGTTAGAGCGCAGTCCTGATAAGACTGAGGTCCCTGGTTCGAGTCCAGGCTGGCCCACCAAGCTTCCCTGACGTCATTGGCGTTCTTGCGACGGCGCTGAGTCTTCCACAATAGACCGATGAGAAGCAGACACAGGCGCACGCTCGAACGCATGAGCGCGCGACCGACGCCGGCGGATGTCAGGTGGACGGACATTGAAGCTCTGCTAAGGGGACTGGGAGTGGAGATAGTTGAGCGCACCGGCTCCCGGGTGCTGCTCCGAAAGGGCGATCATAGAGTAGTGGTCCACCGGCCGCACCCGAGGCCCGAGGTGAGGCGAGATACTGTTCGCAACATAGTGCATTCATAAGTCGCGGCGGAGGCGATGTGTAATGCTGGAGTACAAGGGCTACGTGGGTGTGATCGCCTACGATGATGTGGCGGAAGTGCTGTACGCCAGAGTGATCAACAGCGGTCCATACTCCGTCGCAGAGGCAGAGGCGGCCGACGTAGAGGGTGTGAAGAGGGAGTTCCGCAAGTCAATAGACTTGTACCTGGCATCATGCGCCGAGGACCGCGTAGAGCCGGTGCCGCCGACCGAGATACAAGCGGAGCGCCAAGCGACCGTTGGATAGTTCAGTTAGAAGAGAGTCGCTTCCCAGCGAAAGTCCGCAATTCAGCCTTGCACGTTCCACTTTCCCATCCCAACCCCGACACAGCCCACGTTCGGCTGCATGGGTCTACGCCAAGCTAGAAACGCACCCACAGGTATAGACACCATTGTCAGAGAAAGACACCCCGCGTGAGCTGCCCAAGGTCCTGAGGGAGCAGGTATACCGAGTCAGGGCCCTGCGCGCCCCCATACAGACCTTCATCCACACGGAGGAGGTCGGGGCGCTCATCCTCCTGCTGGGCGCCGCCGCGGCCCTCATCTGGGCGAACTCGCCCTGGTCGCAGTCGTACTCCGACTTCTGGCACATCTACATCTCGTTCGACCTCCACGTCTTCGCCATCTCGGAGGACCTCGGACACCTGGTGAACGAAGGCCTGATGGCCGTGTTCTTCTTCCTCGTCGGCCTGGAGATCAAGCGGGAGCTGCTCCACGGCGAGCTGTCCTCATTCAAGAAGGCCGCTCTGCCTGTCGTCGCGGCCGTCGGCGGCATGGCGGTCCCCGCACTGATCTACCTACTGCTCAACGGGTCGGGTGAGGGGGCCGTCGGCTGGGGCGTCCCGATGGCGACCGACATCGCCTTCGCCCTCGGCGTGCTCGCGCTACTGGGGAAGAGGATGCCCGCCGAGCTGAGGGTCTTCCTGCTGGGACTGGCCGTCGTCGATGACCTGGGCGTGATCGCCGTCATCGCCACCTTCTACACCGATACCATCCACTGGGCCAACCTCGGCCTGGGTCTCGCGATGTTCGTCCTGATCGCCGCGTGCATACGATTGGGGGTCCGCTCCCTGGGGTTCTACCTGATCCTGGCCCTTGTGATGTGGCAGTTCTTCCTCGAGTCCGGCATACATGCCACCCTGGCAGGCGTCCTGGTCGCCGCAATCGTGCCCTCAAGGCCCGACCTCAGCCGTGAGGAGTATGCCGACTCCGTCGAAGACCTCCTCCACGACCTCAGGCTCGCCACGGCGAACGATGACGAGGAGAAGGCGGAGGCGGTGGTGGAGCGGATCGAGAAGCTGAGCAGCCGCACCGAGGGTCCCCTGGAGCGCCTCGAGGAGATAGTCCACCCGTGGGTCAGCTTCGCTATCCTGCCCATCTTCGCCCTTGCCAATGCGGGAATCGTCTTCACGTCCGACGCGTTGTCGGACGCCCTCGCCAGCAGTGTCACCTTGGGCGTGGCCCTCGGCCTCCTGGTCGGCAAGCCCTTGGGCGTCCTCGTCCTGACCTGGCTGGCCGTTCGCACCGGCCTGGGTCAGCTTCCCTCGGGGGTCGGGTGGTGGCACATCCTGGGTGTGGGATTCCTGGCCGGCATCGGCTTCACGGTCGCCATCTTCGTCTCTGCGATCGCCTTCGACGATCAGGCCCTCGTTGCCCAGGCGAAGATGGGCATATTCGGCGCGTCCATCCTCGCCGGCGCGACGGGGTACCTGTTCTTGCGCTTCATGGGCTCGGGGAGGCGTGAAGCGGGCATATAGGGCTATCGCCAGCCGCCCCTGGGGCTCGCGGCCCGAGCCGCTTGCGGAGTGGCCTCGGCGTGTCAGCGCGACAGGAAGGACCAGAGTTCGTCGAACCTCACTCCGGTCAGCGGCTCGTGTCGGAGGATCGAGTTGACGTCGTTGCCCCGGGAAGCGTCGGACATGAACGCGGGAGCATGTTCGAGGGCCCTTCGCAGCTCCTCGCGGGACACGTCGATGTCCTGGGGCCGCCACCGCACCATACAGGTATCGAGCCACCCGGTCAGGGTATCGACGTCCTCCTCGCAGTACCAGGCAATCACGACCGCGCCGAGCGCCACGAACTCGCCGTGGACCCACGTCCGCCCGTTGATCTCCTCGGCGGCGAGCCAGAAGGGATGGTCGGCAGCCGTCGCCGCCGGGTGACTGACGTTCCTGTCGTCCCTGTTCCTGACAGCCTCCATGATCAGGTGTACGCTGTCGGCCGTAAGCTCCCTCTCCGGCCCCAGGGTCTTCGGGAATCCGGTGACAACCTGGCGGAAGTGTTCGGCCGTCACGGCCAGGGCCGACTCGTCGTAGGGCTCCCCAATTCCCAGCCT
This sequence comes from Dehalococcoidia bacterium, assembly GCA_965116315.1. Classification (GTDB taxonomy): domain Bacteria; phylum Chloroflexota; class Dehalococcoidia; order Lucifugimonadales; family CAJWER01. Next base: position 235,878 of record OZ220672.1, on the reverse strand, counting down.
GGAATTGCGCCGCCATTCGCAGAACGCCGAATAGCTGCAGAGTACGTCTCCGAGCCCGGCCGTGTTCAGGTAATAGGGCGCATCGAGCACCAGGTCGTAGTCGATCAGCACGTGGTCGAAGTCGAGCCACGGCCACGTGTCGACAGGGCCGACTATCCTGTGACCCTCCCACCTCGCAAAGAAGCTGTGGACTATGGCCCCCGTCGAGACTATCGTCGGCACCAGCACCAGGGGCAGCCCCTTCGCAAGGGCAACGTACTTCGACGCGTCGACCGCGACTCCTCCCCCCAGCCCCACGATGAGCTCGACGCCGTCGGGCACGCTGTCCGCGATCTCCTGGAGGTGCCCCCAGTCGAGCAGGCGGGCGCGCCCTGAACCCTCCGGCTGACGCCCCAAGCGGGGGCGGGCGGCCCGATACGCGCTGGGCGACGTGACCGCGAAATACGCGGGCCATCCCCTGCTCTCCCTCTCGAGCAGCCCGCTCCCGTATCGCAGATCATGCTGCGCCGCCGTCTTGGCAGCCCCGCTGCGTGCGCCGCTCCAGCTTCCCCTGGGCTCGGCCATGCTCTCTCCTTGGCGCTCGCGGCGCCTGGGACTGGCGGCTCGTTGGGTCGACTCCGGCGGCCAGACTCCCCGTGTCCTCCGGGCAGGCAGGCCTTGCGCCGGCTACACCAGGGTCGCCTTGTCCACCAGCGTCTCCGCCTTGGCGCGGTCGTCGGCGGACAGGGCCACTATCGTGTGCCCCTCCCTGCGCTCGACGATGTGCAGGCTCTGGATGTTCACGCCGGCGTCCTTGAACCTCTCTGCCACCTTCGCCAGGGAACCCGGCTCGTCGGGAAGCCTCAGGACCAGCGAGTCGTCCGAGACCGTCCTGAAGCCCGCGTCCGTCAGCGCTCTCAGCGCTTCGTCGTAGTCATCGGTAGTCAGCGTGATGACGCCCTTGTCCGCCAGCCCCTCGGCGCTGATCGTCTCTATGTTGATCCCATCGTCGGCAAGGGCCCGGCTGATGTCCGCAATCACACCGACCTCGTTCTTCGCCATAACGATTATTCTGTTCAAACTCTCTCCCCTATTCCTTGTTGAGGTCCAGGCAGTCGTCCACCACCTGGTCTACGATTTCGCGAGTCACGTGCGGCATCGCTATCAGGTGCGCGATGCCTTCGTACGGCGCGAGCTGCCACTTCCGGACGACGCTGTCGGACGGCTTCGGGAACACAATCGTGACCGAGTTCCTGTTCCGCCACGCCGGGATGCCGCTGTCGTTGAACCGGGCAACCGCGTACTCGGCAACGGCCAGGCACTCGGCCACTATCTCCCGGAACCCGTTCAGCCCGTGCCGCCGGAGAGCGTACCACATCATCAGCGGCGTGATGGCGTTACGCGATCCCGTCAGGGTCGTGTCCAGCACCCCCACGTACTCTATCGACCGCGCGATGCGCGCAACGTACTCCTTCTTCGTCAGGGCAACGCCGCACGGCAGCGGCGAGCCGACCATCTTGTGGCCGCTGATGGCCACGCTGTCGAACCCCGCGTCGAAGCCGTAGGGCTGCGGATCGTCCACGAATGGCAGGATCATCCCGCTCAGCGCCGCGTCGGCGTGAATGTAGTAGTTCGTGACGGCCAGGTCGTCGAGTATCTCCCGCACCTTGCCGATGTCGTCCACGGCCCCCTTCATCGTAGTCCCTATGTTCGCGGCGACTATGACCGGCGCGTCCCGGTTGATCCTGATCGTCTCACGCAGGTCGTCGTAGTCCATCTCGCCGTTGTCCTGGCTCTTGATCATGATGTTCCGCGCCTTCAGCACCCGTAGTATCTTCACCACGCTGTAGTGGGTGTCCTGCGAGAAGTACACGACCCCGTCAGGGTACGTCTCGCGCCCCATGTAGAGCCCGTACATGTTGCCCTCGGTGCCCCCCGAGGTCACGTACCCCCACGCCTCGTCCCTCGGAATACGCATCAGGTCCGCAAAAGTGCCGACGACCTCGCGCTCCACCTCGTGGGTGTTGCTGCGAAAGTTGCTGTCGTGAAAAGGGTCTCCGACGTTGTTCGCGCAGTAGCTCAGGAAGGGCAGCAGCGCGGAGTAGTCGAAGTCCTGGTTGCAGGGATACCCGACAAGCCGCTCGCCCAGGTCATCGAAGTCGCGCAGCAGTGAATCGAGCCTCTCCTGGATTCCGGCGTCATCGCCCATCGATGGTCCCTCCCGTCCAATCACCTGTATTGAGGATAGTGCAGACCCCGGAGAATCTTCAATATGCGGCCAGGCTCTCAGGGTGTGTGCTACAGTTGTGCACGGCCCGGTCTCTGCACCGGGCCGCAGGGCGTACTCTCCGGAGGGATGTGGATTGATAGACCTGGTCGGAGTCTCCAAGCACTACCAGATAGGCCCCGTCGAGGTACGGGCGCTCGACGGTGTGGACCTGCACGTGGATGACGGCGAGTTCGTGGTCGTCCTCGGCCCGTCGGGCAGCGGCAAGACCACCCTCCTGAACGTCATTGGCGCACTCGACACCCCGACGTCCGGCAGCGTCTCGGTCGGAGGGCGCGACATCACCGCCGCGTCTCGTTCCGAGCTCTTCGCCCTCAGACGCCAGACCGTCAGCTTCATATTCCAGAGCTTCAACCTCTTCCCGGGCCTCACGGCCCTGGAGAACGTCGAGTTCGGCATGGACGTGGCCGGCAAGCGCGGCAGCGCAGACCCCCAGTCGGTCTTGGAGGCCGTCGGGCTCGGCCATCGTACCGGCCACTTCCCCCACGAGCTGTCCGGCGGCGAGCAGCAACGAGTCGCCATAGCGCGAGCCCTCGCCACGGGCAATCCCGTCCTGCTCGCCGACGAGCCCACCGGCGAGCTCGACTTCAGGACCGGCGCGCAGATCCTGGAGCTGCTTATCGAACAGGCCTCAGGCGACCGGGCCGTGCTGGTCGTGACCCACAACCGGGAAATCTCGCGCATCGCCGACAGGGTCGTCGAGATGAGCAGCGGCAGCATTATCAGCGACGGCCCCCCCGAGGGCGGCAAGACCCCCCTGTCAGAGCTCCACTGGTAGGGACGAACCCACGCGCCCACCAATCGTCGTTCCTGCGAAGGCAGAGCCTGCCCCTGCGAAGGCAGGGGAACCCAGAGGGGCGACGCAGGGCGGGGCTCCTTGTCCCCGGACGTAGGGGCGGGTTTGAAACCCGCCCTCCCCCCAAGGCCGCGGGCACGCAATCCCGCCTGGACCCCGCTACACCGGCCCCGTCCCTACCACTTGCTGGACTCTTCCGCATACACGTGGTCGGGCATCCTGTACGAAATCCCCGCCTCGTCGAACATCGAAGCCTCCAGCAGCGACGTGAAATTGCTGAAGTTCCGGTTCCGCATGCCCCTGGGCACCAGCTTGTCCAGTACCCGCTCGTACTTAGCCTGGATCCTGAACCACTCCAGCACACCAAGCGTCTTGCCGGGCGGATACCTCAGGGCGTCAGACAGCTCATTCCCGATCAGGGCGCGCGAGACGCTGAACACATACCTCGACAGGCTGTGACGCGCGTCCGGATCGTCGATGCCTACCACGAGCGGCGCCGAGTTGACCAGCGAGTGCGCCATCGATGCAGCTTCCGGTGCTGGAGGCGGCTCGCACAGGCGGCCGGTCTCGAATATCCTCAGCGCTTCTTCCTCGGTCTTGAACAGGATCGTCTCCGGAATGCCCATCAGCAGGCCCGAGTAGCGCCAGACGGCCATGAAGCTCTCCCGCTCCTCATCGCTGAAGACGGCGCCCAGGCTTTCCATGTGCTTCAGCAGTCTCGCCGAGAACGCGCATATCGAGAATCCCACGTGCGCCGCGCTGATCGGCTCGCCCCACGCCTCCCGGTCCCAGTCATCCGAATCATTCAACAGCTTCCTGACCTGCGCGTGTACCAGCCGAACGCGTACTGACAGCTTCCAGCCGTCACCACCCCTTTCCATGCCCCCTGGCACGAACAGCTCGATCATGTGGCGGTTGTTCTGCTTCAGGCGCCTGACTCCCGAGTCCCGCACACGCCCGGTGATGAAGAACGACTTGCTGATGTTCGTCGCGAAGCCTTCGACCAGCACTCCTCCAACGAACGCTCCCAGCACAAGCCTCGAGTTCCTGTGGAACATGCGAATGCCAGGAGTGAAGGCATCGAGGTCCACCCAGTCCGGCGGCGACTCCATCTCGTCGAACAGGGCCCTCAGCGCCGGCGGAGCATCCACAAAGGCGTCTTCGTCCTCCTGCTCCATCAGGGCGCTGATAAACACCGTCGCCTCTGCCCTGTTGAGTGTGGCCAGCTCCTCGACCGCGGCGTCGGCTGTCGGGTCTCCGACCGTCGTGTGGGCGACGTAGTTCGCCGCTATCTCAGGTTCGAGGGCGCGGGCCTTCTCATAACCCTGTGTGTAGTCGGAAGGTGTTTCCACGCGGCTATCCCGTGTTCTTCGCTCCATGGACGGACGGCTCTTCGGGACCCTCCACTCGAAGGTCGGGAAGCCAGCTCAGCCAGGCCGGCAGGTACCAATTCCCCTTCCCGAGCACCTCCATGCTGGCGGGGACCAGCACCGACCGCACCAGCGTCGCGTCCAGCAGCACCGCTATGGCCAGCCCGAAGCCCATCAGCTGGTTCACCACCGTCTCACCAGCGGCAAACGCACCGAACACCACGACCATGATGAGCGCGGCCCCGGTGATGATGCCGGCGGTCGAACGGAGCCCGTAGGCCACAGCCTCCGTATTGTTCTCCGTCTCGTCGTACCGCTCCCTGATCCGGCTGAGCAGGAACACGTGGTAGTCCATCGACAGCCCGAACAGGATGGTGAACAGGAACAACGGAAGCCAGGCGTCGATGACTTCGGCTCGCTGGAACCCGAACAGCTCGTGCCCCACTCCCTTCTGGAACACGATCACCAACAGGCCATACGTAGCGCCGACCGACAGCAGATTCATGATGATCGCCTTGATCGGAATGACGATCGACCGGAAGACCATCATCAGGATGATGAAGCTCAGGCCGAGCACGAAGGCGAACACTATCGGGGTGTACAGGTCGACGATGCCGTAGAAATCCGCCGTCTCCGCCGTCAGCCCGCCCACGTGCACGTCCGCCGGGACGCCGTCGAACGCCGCGGGGATCAGGTCCTCCCGCAGAGTCGCCATGTGACCCGTGGCCTCACGGCTCGACGACTCCCCGGGGAATGGCAGCGTCAGCAGGGTCAGGTCGCCCGCGTCGTTGACCTCCGGGATCGGCGGCGTCGGGAAGATCGGAGAGTCGACGATCGACTGCCCCAGCTTGGCTGTCGCCTCCTGCACCCGCGGATCGTTGGTATCCCCATCGATCACTATCTGCGCGGGGCTCAGGAAACCGGCGGGATTCACGTCCCCAAAGGAGAACTCCTCCTTGAGGACTATGAACGCCTTCTTCGTCTCCGCCTTGTCGGGGAACGTGTTCACGTCGTTCAACCCGGTCTGGATGCCGTTGATGCCCAGGACGCCCACGTTGAAGTAGAACAGCGTCACCAGCACCATCGGAACGGCTATGGCGAGGATGCTGACCACCGGGTACTTCGTCACCGCCCGCGTGATCGACTCCCAGAACCCATGCTCCGTCTCCTCGGGGGTCTTGATCGCAAACCTGGCGAGGAACCGGATAGACAGCAGGTCGACCCTCGGCCCCAGCAACGAGAGCACCGCCGGCAGCAGCGTCAGCGTAGCCGCCAGCGACGCGATCACCACCAGGATCGCCCCAAGCGCCAGCGACTGGTAGAACGACGCCGGCACTATGAGCAGCCCGATCAGCGCCAGTACGACAGTCGAACCGCTGAAGAACACCGTCCGCCCGGCGGTCGCTCCCGTCTTCGCCACTGCGTCGTGGACCGGCGTGCCTCGCGACAGCTCTTCCTTGAACCGCGACACGATCAGCAGCGAGTAGTCGATACCAACCGCCAGCCCGATCATCACGACCATCATCGTGACGAAGAAGACCAGCTGGTTGAATTGGCCTACGATGGCCACCGCGGCCATCGCGACGACGATCGATACGATCGCCAGGCCCAATGGCAGCATCGTCGCCACCACGGCCCCGAACAGCACCAGCAGCACCAGCAGCGCGACCGGCACGCCGAACCGCTCGCCCTTCCGCAGATCCTGCTCGGCAAGCTCGTTGTTCTCGTGGGCCACGCTGGCGTCGCCGCCTATCAGCACGAGGAAGTCGTCCGCCTCGTTCGCCTCCTCCACCTTGTGGACCATGTCCACGACGTTTGCCGTCGCCTCCTGGGGAGTGCCCGACAGCGTGTAGTGCATCAGCACCGTCTGGCGGTCGGCCGATACGAGGAGAGGAAGCAGGCGCGCAAGCTGCTCCTGCGGAATCAGCGGGCCCGCTTCAACCGCCTGGTAGTAGTGGAACAGCGGCTGGCCGTCTATCCCTCCGGCAATGACTTCGGGCCCCAGGGCGGCAACGTCCTCGTGGACCGCCTCCACCTTCGCCCGGAAGGCCTCGTCGTCGACAGTCAGGGTATCTGACTGCACGATGACGATCTCCGCCAGCTTCTCGGGGCCCCTCAGCCTCTCCTCTATCAGGGCGGCCGCGCGCTCCGACTCGTACCGTCCGGACAGCGAGAAGTCGGTCGTGGTGGCGCTTCCAAGCAAGTCCGGCATCAGGTCCAGCAACGCGTCCGGTGCCGGTGCCACCTCGCCATCTACGGCAAGGTGGCCCCCGATCAGGACGGCTACGATCCACGCGACGATAGTTGGCCAGGGTCTCCGTGCGCTGAAACGGGCCAGTTGCTCAGTCAAGCGGCAGGTTCCTCACTCTACGGTGTGCCGATGTCTCGTCCCGTCGGGCCGGACCCACCGGCAGGGCTTGTGCCGCACATAGGGAATTCGATCTCGTGCGCGGAGGCGCACCCGGTATTGAAACGCTGGCGAGGTCGACAGGAGTCCTCGTGGGTCATCCCCGGAAGTCCATAGAACTGGGTCTACCGACTCAGCATACCACAGCCGCAGTCCAATCGGCCCTCGCGCTCACGGGACGCAAGCAGGTAGTCCTTACACTGGCCCGCCCCTTCCCTGTACGCTACACTTGTCTGGTTGACCGCTTACCGGCAGTATGGCGTCAGGAACACTACAATCGTCTCGCATAGCGCGCCACACCACGTGGGCGGCGCGCCTCGTGGTCTTCGCCGCCTTCTTCGACCTGTTCGTCCAGTTTCCCACCATAGCGCCCCACGCCGAGGGGCTCGGCGCATCCGCCGCGATGGTCGGGTTCATCGTGGCGGCCTACTCCTTCACCAACCTCTTCGGCAATCTGGGCGCGGGCTACATCCTCGACAGGTGGGGGCGCCGCACTCCGCTGATTGCCGGCATGGCCATCGCCATCGCCGCTGTCCTCAGCTACTCCATCGTCCAGACCCCCGGGCAGATGATAGTCGCAAGGGCGGTCCACGGCGTCGGCGCGGCGGTCCTCGCCCCGGGCGCATTCTCGATCATCGGTGACAGGGCCGCCTCCGACAGGTGGGGGCAGGCCATGGGCCTAACCGGCGCACTCATAGCCGTCGCGGCGCTCGTCGGCCCTCCGGTCGCGGGCATACTCAGAGATGCGTGGAGCGCGGACGCAGTCTACGTCGTCGACTCTGCACTCCTTTGCACGACCCTGGTCGTATTCCTCCTCGTCACGCGAGACGCCTCCACGTCCGCTTTGAAGCCGGCCGCCACGCCGGCCCCCAGTGCGCCGGCATGGCGGAACCCCGGCCTCTGGTCGGCATACGGCGCGGCCTTCGCCATAACCGTTGGAATAGGGGCGCTGGTCGCACATCTGCCCCTGGTGTTGGAGCACCAGGGCGAGACCGCAGCTCGTACCGGCTACACCTTCGCCATCTACGCCCTCGTTGCTATGCTCGTGATGGCCAGCCCGGTCAGCCGCTCTGGCGACAGGTTCGGGCGGTTCGGCCCGCTCATCCTGGGCCTCTTGGGAGTTGCGGCAGGGCTGGCCCTGCTCGGAGTCTTCACCGGCTACGCGGCGATTGCCGCCGGTATGGCCGTCTTCGGCCTCGGCTACGGCCTGGTCTTCCCGGCCGCCAGCGCCCTCGTCATCGGGGCGACCGGCGCGGACCGGCGCGGAATGGCCTTCGGCATCTTCTACGCCGTCTACTCCCTCGGCGTGGTGGTGGGCGCGTCCGGCAGCGGACGCCTGTCGGACCTCGGCGACGACTCCATCGGCCTCCCCTTCCTCGCAGCCGCAGCCGTAGTAATCGCCGCCATCCCCATCGTCGCGGCAATGAGGCTCACCACAAGGCAGCACCCGCCGTCCTGAGCAACGCGAAGCCCGCCACGCCGTTTGGGCGGGTTTGAAACCCGCCCGTCCCCGGCTTCGCCATGTCGTCCCGAGGAGTCCCCGACGAGAGCCTGCCCTGAGCCTGCCGAAGGGGACCTGGGCGGGGTCCCGATCCCACCCGGTCCTATGTCGGCATCACCACAAGCGCACACCCATCTGTCGTCCCGAGGAGTCCCCGACGAGGGACCTGGGGCGGGGTCCTCTCGACCTGGCCATGCGAGCACCTGCAACTCAATCCGGTCGCCCTTTCACCAAACCTGCTAGACTACCCCAACACCTTCCCGGAGGACCTCACCATGTCACGCCGCACCCTCGGCAAACCCACAGGCTCCTCATACTCGCTCGGCATCTCCATATCCCACGGCCGGCTCATCTTCATATCCGGAATCGTGGCCATGGACGAGAACGGCAACGTGATCGCGCCCGGCGACATGGAGGCGCAGACCCGCCACATCTTCGACCGCATCGACGACCTCCTGAGAGAGGCGGGCGCGGACTTCCGGGACGTGGTCAAGATCACCACGTTCGTGACCGACATGTCCCAGTACGCGGCCTTCTCGAAGGTCCGCGGCGAGGTCTTCCAGGACGGCTATCCGGCCAGCGCCACCGTCGGCGTCAACGCCCTCGTCTTCGACGGACTCGTCGTCGAGGTGGAAGCCATAGCGGTCGTATAGGCCCCCTCGGACGCGCAAATGGCTGACGAAGCAAGCAGGGCCCCGCGCTACCTGCCCGGCGGCACCTACTCCACCATCGCCCACGACGAGCATTCGGCCCCCGGCTTCCTCTTCTCCCACGGCAGCCGCGCATACCTGTACACGACCGGCGGCAGCCGTCTCCTCGACGTGATGCTCGGCCACGGCTCGCTGCTCCTCGGCCACAGCCACCCGGCCGTTGTCGAGGCCGTGAAGCGCCAGGTCGAGCTGGGCAACACCTTCACCCACGTGACCGGGCCCGCCATCCGGCTTGCCGAGATGATCGTCGAGCACGTGCCCTGCGCCGAAATGGTCCGCTTCGTCAACTCCGGCACCGAGGCCGTCATGCTCGCCCTCCGGACAGCCAGGGCCCACACGGGCCGGGACAAGGTCCTCAAGTTCGAGGGCGCCTACCACGGCTTCGCAGACGGCGTGCTGTTCAGCACGAACTACGGCCGCCACGACAGGTGGCCCGACCATCCCCAGCCCGACCCGGACAGCCCCGGCATCCCGTCCGGCCACGCGCACGACATCCTCATAGCCCCCTGGAACGACATCGATGCCACCCGCGAGATCGTCTCCGGCAACCGCGACGACCTCGCCGGGATCATTGTCGAGCCCGTCATGCGCGGCCTCGCCTCCCGCCCCGGCTTCCTGGAGCAGATCAGGGAGGTGGCCTCCGCGGCAGGCGTGCCGCTCATCTTCGACGAGGTCGGCACAGGCTTCCGGCTCGCCCTCGGCGGCGCGCAGGAGTACTACGGCGTGACGCCCGACCTCGCCACCTTCGGCAAGGGCATGGGCTCCGGCTACCCCATAGGCGCACTCGCGGGCAGCGGCGAGCTGATGCGCCACCTGGACCCGGCCTCGCCGGACGACGAGCGCGTCTTCTCCCTCGGCAGCTTCCACGGCAACGCCGTGTCCGCAGCCGCTGCCGTCGCCACCATCGAGAGGCTGCGCGAGCCCGGCGTATACGAGCACCTGGGCGAGTACGGCGACCGTCTCCGCGACGGCCTGGAGGCCCTGTTCCGCCGCTTCGACCTCCCCGTGCGGATGACGGGGGAGGCCAACATCGTTGAATGGCTCTTCACCACCGAGCCCGTCACCGACTATCGCAGCTCCCTCGCCACCAACCGCGCCCTCAAGGACCGCATTGGCGCGGAGATGCGCAACCACGGCGTCTTCGGCGGAGGCGGCCGCCTCAACTCCTCCACCGAGCACGGCGAGCCCGAGCTCGCCCTCACCCTCCAAGCCATGGAAGCAACCCTAACCGCCCTCCGCAACTCCGCCGCCCTCCACAACTAGCCATCGCTCGCGCCCTGCTCTTTCCGTCGTCCCTGCGAAGGCAGGGACCCAGAGGGGCGGCTGGGCAGGGGTCTTCCCACCTTGCTTGGGAGCAGCTACTTGAAGCCCGTCGAGAAGCCTGCCCCGAACTCGATTCGGGAGCAGTGCTCCCCCTCCCCCACGTCTCTTCCTCTGTGCTCTCTGTGCCCTCTGTGGTGAGATTCCCCACTCCCTATGCGGGAGAACGGTACAGCCGGGTATAATACTCAGCCAAGAGGGCGCAGCCGGGAGGGCAAAAGCATGAAGCTCAGATTCGTCGAAGAGATCATCCTGCTCCTGCTCGAGGACGAGGGCGGCAGGTTCATACGAGTCCCAAGCTGGTCCATCAACTATGCCCTCGCCGGCGCCGTGCTCATGGACCTCGCCCTCGAGGACCGCATCGACACCGACCTCGACAGCCTGGTGCTCATCGACTCATCCCCTCTGGGCGACAGCCTGCTCGACCCAACCCTAGCGGAGATTGCCGCCAGCGAGCCGCACGACACCCGGCACTGGGTCGAGCACATCGCCGAGCGCGCCGAGGAGCTGCAGGAGGGGGCCCTGTCCCGGCTGGTCGACCACGGCATCCTGGAGCGCCACGACGAGCGGCACCTCTGGGTGTTCCGCTCCAGGCGATACCCGGCCGTCGACGGCACCGCCGAGCGCGAGGTCAAGCTGCGCATCATGGAGGTGCTGTTCAGCGACGAGATCCCCGACCCTCGCGACATCGTCATCATCTGCCTGGCCGACGCGTGCGGCATATTCGGAGAGCTGCTGTCGCGACGCGAGCTCGAGAGGGCGACCGACCGCATCGAGCAGGTCCGCAAGCTCGACCTCATAGGCCGCGTCACCACACAGGCCATCCTCGACATCGAGATGTCCGTCGCCGCCTCCCTCCAGGGCCACATCTACTAACCCGAAGCCGGACGCCATTCCGCCATGCCGGCGTACCCCGGTACCCAGCCCCCGGGCCCATGAACTCAAACATTGACGTGTGGCAGGCCGAGATAGTCGTCGTTCCCGCGGAGGCAGGATTCCTGCCCCAGGAACCGTCCCCCACCCAGAGGGGCGACGGGAGGGGTCTTCTCCCCGGCGCTACTGCCTTACGCAAAGGTCTCCCGAGGGGGAAGGTTAGGATGGCGGCTCTCGCGCTGTAGAAGAGCAAGGTTGCCTGCGGCTCATCAATACTGAACACTTACGGTGTCCCCCTGCCGTTGCAAATCACGCATGCAACGTCATAACATAGGCCCCCAATCCCTCGCGGACAGCGTGCAAGAGGCTCGCCATGGCGCACCAGCGAATACAGGGGTACTACACATACTTCTACGGCGACACCCACGAGCCGCCAGAGGAGCGGAGCCTCATACCCGGCGCCGAGGCCGTCGAGGACCCCCTGCATATTGACCCCGAGACCCGCGTCAGGTATTTCCGCGAAAGCATCTACCCGTACTCCCACCGGATGGCCCAAGAGGACTACTACGCCGAGAAATTCCCCCTCCAGATCGAGCTGGTCAAGCTGCAGAAGTGGCTGAGAGAGTCCGGCGAGCGCGTCATCATCCTGTTCGAGGGGCGGGACGCCGCCGGCAAGGGCGGCACCATCCGCCGCTTCATGGAGCACTGGAACCCGCGAGGCGCGCGCGTGGTCGCACTCGAAAAACCCTCCGACGTCGAGCTCGGCCAGTGGTACTTCCAGCGGTACATCCGCCACTTCCCCACGTCGGGCGAGATCGTCCTCTTCGACCGTTCCTGGTACAACAGGTCCGGCGTCGAAAGGGTGCTCGGCTTCGCCACCGAGCGGGAGTACCGGCTCTTCATCCGGCAGGCGCCCGTGCTCGAGAAGATGATCGTCGAGAGCGGCATCCACCTCATCAAGCTCTACTTCTCGGTCAGCAGGCACGAGCAGTCCAGGAGGTTCGAGCAGCGCGAGAGGGACCCTCTCAAGCAGTGGAAGCTCAGCGAGATAGACCTCATCTCGAAGGACAAGTGGGACGACTACACCGCGGCCAAGGAGGCTATGTTCCTCCAGACACACACGGCCGACGCGCCGTGGACGATCGTCAAGTCCGACGACAAGATGCGCGCCCGCATCAACTCGATGCGCCACGTCATCCACTCCCTCGAGTACCAGGGGAAGGACATCTCCGTCGCGCACCTTCCCGACCCCTCTATCGTAGCCTCGGCGGGGGACATTTACGTACACCGGTCGCAGCCCGTGCGGGCCGCTTCGTGAGACGACTGCGGACCCTACTCCGGCTGCCTGGAAACAGGGAGAGAGCATGACACACGGCGGCCTGATCTGGTCCGGCGAGCACTGGATCGCATACCTCAGACGACCCGGAGGAGACTCCAACAGCGCCTCGGTCGGCGTATACCACACCAGGTGGAGCCCCGCCGGCGAGGGCAACGTCGCCCTCATCGACATTAAGGGCGAGGGCGGCTTCACCGCCGCCGTGGCCGACAACCCCGCCGTCTACGACTTCACCATGGAGCGCGTCCGGGCAGCCTCCCCCGACGATCCCTTCAACGACCTGGACCTGCCCCTCCTAGACGGCTCCATCGTCAGGGGCGGCGACGTCAGATCGGCCCCCTACTGGCTCATCACCGCCGGAGGCCGGACCGTCATCGCCACCTGGTCCGACCTCGTCACCCCCTTCATCATGACCGGCAAGCCGCCCAACGACCGCGGTGTGGCCGTGGCCTTCTCCGTCCTCATCTTCGGCAATGGCGGCTCCATCGCCCTCGACGGCGCGCAGGCCCCCGGCGCCCCCTACACCCGCGAGGGCTGGCGGCGCATCACCGGCCCCGACGGCCCGGCAAGCTCCTTCTGCTTCGCCCTGGCCGAAACCTACTCCGCCGAATGACCGCAACACCGGGTCCCACCTCTTCCCCCCGAGGGGGAAGATTGAGACGGGGGCTCTCCCCTTCTTCCCCCCGAGGGGGAAGACTGACATGGGGGCTCTCCCCTTCTTCCCCCCGAGGGGGAAGATTGACATGGGGGCTCTCCCCGGTCGGGGTGAGGGTGGAACAACGATCCTTTATCCCGTAAGGGCGGGTTTGAAACCCGCCCTCTTCACGAACATGGAGGCACATAAATGGACCTGACCGGCAAAGTGGCCATCGTAACCGGCGCGGGCCGCGGCATCGGGCGCGGCATAGCCACCGTAATGGCCCGCTGCGGCGCGACCGTCGCCGTGGCCGACATGAACCTCGACGACGCCTCGGCGGTCGCCGCCGAGCTGGCGGACATGGGCCGCGAGTCGATGGCCGTCCAGGCCAACGTCACCGATCAGAAAGACGTCGACGCCATGGTCGCGGCCGTGATCGCCCGCTTCGGGCGCATAGACGCCGTCGTCAACAACGCCGGCATCATCGCCGCCCCGGGCTGGGAGGACCGGCCGGAGCCCGACGAGACCGACTGGGATATGCTCTACGAGGTCAACGTCAAGGGCGTCGCGCGCGTCACCGAGGCCGTCCTCCCACACATGCGCGAGAGGCGCTACGGCAAGATAGTGAACATCGCCTCCGTCGCCGGCAGGATCGGCTCCACCACCAGCGCGCCCTACTCCATTTCCAAGGCCGGCGTCATCAGCTACACCCAGGCCATCGGCCTCGAGGAGGCGAAGCACAACATCAACGTCAACGCCATCTGCCCCGGCCTCCTCTGGACGCCCCTATGGCGGCGTATAGCCGTGCGTCACGGCGCCCACCGCGACGAGGACAAGGGCCTCACCGACCGCGAGGTCTTCGACAAGTACGTCAAGGAGCGCACCCCCCTGGGCAGGGAGCAGACCCCCGAGGACATCGGCAACGCCGCCGCCTTCCTCGCCTCCGACGCCGCAAAGAACATCACCGCCCAGGCCCTAAACGTAAGCGGCGGCTCCCACATCAACTAGCCGCAGAAGCATCGTGCCCTGCAGTGCCCTGCTACGACGTCATTCCGAGCGCAGCGAGGAATCTAAGGACCCCTGCACTAAGCCATGGCCGGACCTGGACTCTCAGATGTTGAATGCCACGCCGTAGGGGCGGGTTTGAAACCAATTGTTCCAACTAATTGCCATTTTAGCTACGCAAAAGCGTCTGATGGCCGGATCGAGGCGTGCCGTTTCCGTCCTGAATCGAGTAGCTCAAATACGGCTGTGCTGGCAGACGACCCTGTCGAAGCATATATTGGTGCCTTTCGGGAGCGGCCACAGTGGACGAACATGGGCAAATCAGCTACGAAACACCCCATTTTCGCCCAATTAGTTGGAGCAGATGGTTTGAAACCCGCCCTCCCCTCGACGCAGTCTGATATCATCACCCCAAACACCTAATCACCCAACATGACCACACGCCACGCCCACTCCATCGTCGTCGCCATCATTACGGAGGTCACCGTCTACCCGTCTTCCGGGAGGACCTAGCCGTTCGATTCACTCGCACCACCTAGAGAGCCTCCCCGAAACGGGAGGCTCTTCTGTTTCCTGGAGAAAGGAGAACGCCAATGCCCGACTGGTTCGAAGACGAGACGTTCTGGACCAAGCTCTACCCATTTCTGTTCACCGACAGCAAGCTCGAAGCCGCCGGGCACGAAGTCGACAGCGTGCTGCGGCTTGCGGGTCTCGAAAGCGGCGACGTACTCGACCTGGCCTGCGGCCCCGGCCGCCACTCGGTCGCCCTCGCAAAGAGAGGGTTCCATGTCACCGGCGTCGACCTCTCCGCCTCCCTCCTGGGAAGGGCCAGGCAACGCGCCCGCGCCCAGCACGTCGACGTCGAATGGGTGCAGGAGGACATGCGCCGCTTCATCCGCCCGGAGTCCTTCGACCTCGCCCTGAGCCTCTTCACCTCCTTCGGCTACTTCGAAAGCAAGGACGACGACCTCACGGTCCTCCGGAACATCCGCAAGAGCCTCCGACCAGGTGGGACCCTGGTCATAGAAATCGCAGGCAGAGAAGCCCTCGCACGTAGGTTCCAGCCCACGACCTCGAAGGAGCTCGACGACGGCAGGCTCCTCGTCGAGCGGCACGAGATAGTCGACGACTGGACTCGCATCAGGAATCACTGGACCGTCATAGAGAACGACACAGCCGCGACGTTCCGTTTCGAATTCAGGGTCTACTCCGGCCAGGAGCTGAAGCGCCTGCTGCTCGACGCCGGTTTCACAGGCATCGAACTATTCGGCGCCTACGACGGCCGCCCCTACGACCTCCACGCCGAAAGACTAATCGCCATAGCCCGAAAATAGCCCACCACGACCGTAGGGGCGGGTTCGAAACCCGCCATCCCCGTCACACCCTGTCGTGGACTTGCCTTGAATCCGCCGACAGCATCACTGTCGTACCGAAGCGCCAGCGAGGGATCTGGGGCGGGGTCGGGCCCGGCCATGCTCGGATAAAGCCAGTATCAAAACCCCTTACGACAGCCGCTTCTTTCCCGTCTCCTTCTCGTACAGCTCCCAAGTCCGCTCGTTGAACGGGTAGTACCGGCCCGGCGAGCACTCCTCAGCCTCCAGCCTGGCCTTCACGAAGTCCTCCACCGCCATGTGCTCCTGCGCCCTCGCGACCACCTCATCGGCTATCGACGACGGCACGATCACCACCCCGTCGTCGTCCCCGAGCACCGCGTCGCCCGGGCGCACCAGCACCCCGCCGCACTGGATCGCGTCGTCAACCTGCCACGGCAGGAACTCCGCCCCGCCCTGCTTCGCCGTCAGGCTCGCGGAGTACACGGGGAAGCCGTAGTCCGTCAGCGAGCGGCTGTCCCGGACGCCCCCGTCCGTGACAAGGCCCGCCGACCCCAGTTGCTTGAGACGGAAGAACTTGATGTCGCCGCCCACCGACGAGAACTGCCAGCCCATCGCGTCGATCACCAGCACCTCACGCGGCCCGCACCTCTCGATGGCCACGTACTCCGCAGAAAGCTCGTCCTTCGGCTTGTCCGCCAGCAGGTCCGGCCGCGCCGGCACGAACCGCAGAGTCACCGCCCTGCCGACCATCTGCTGGCCGGGGTTCAGCGGGAGCGCGCCCTCCACGAAGGTCATCGGCCAGCCCATCTTGTACATAGCGTCGATCGCCGTCTGCGTCGGTATCTCCCCCAACGCGTCCAAAGTCTCGTCGGATACATGCGTTTCACCCATGCCAGCCCCTTGCCATAAGCGTTAAGCCGCAATTCTACCAGCCGCACACCCCCGGAATACTCGCTCAGAGTACGCCTATCCGTCGGTCCCACAGATGCAGGGGAACCCGAACACCCCAACCATCACCCCAACCATATCGTACCGAACACCCATCTATGTCGTCCCGAGCGAATGCGAGGGACCTGGGGCGGGGTCCCCGGTCGTTCGCCCTGAGCCTGTCGAAGAGCCTGCCCTGTATGTCAAGCTCAACCTTAGCAATAGTGCTGTGGGCATCGCGATGCCCACAGCACTAGCGAATGCGAAGTGAGAGGTCACTATGACACGATAGGGGTCGCGATGTGTGGCCCAAGCCTGCCCTGCCATAAGTGGCCTGGTACGGAACTGCCCACACCGCAACCCCTGGGGGACTTGTCCGTCGCTGGATTCAAGGGTGCCACCCTGGCTCGATCTCCTCGCAGGAGTGCGCAGACACGTCCCTAGGGAGACTCTACCACAAGGAGGGGCGGTATGACGACGATCATCGGTATAGACCCTCACCCCGGACACCACGCCGCGGCGGCACTGGATAGCCGGGGGCAGGTGCGAGATGTCAGAGAGTTCTCGAACGATTCGGACGGGTTGGAGTCCTTCATATCTTGGGCAAAGAGCCTGGGCTGCGACCGGCTGGCCGTGGAAGGTCCCACACAGACCTTCTTCACTCCGTGGCTGAGGCGCTGTATGGGTGATGGCATGGACGTTGTCCCCATACCTACTCAGCAAGTGGTTGAGCGACGCGGGCATCGGAAGACCGACCCTCACGATGCGGTGCTGGTGGCCCGCGTACTGCAGGCCGAACCGACTCGTCCTGCGGTCAGAGCTCCGGCATGGCTTCGGCAAATGCAGGAACTCACCCGCACCCGCAGGCACCTGGCCCAGCAACTCCAAGCCAACAGGATGCGCCTGGGAGACATGCAGACGCCATCGGCAAGAGAGAGTTTGGAGCGTGTCGTCGATACGTTGGAGCAGGAGCTGAATACACTGGAGGGGCAGATCGACCAGATGGTCCAGTCCGTGGCCCCAGGGCTGCTGGACCTTCAAGGCGTGGGACCTGTCATAGCCGGGTTGCTGTTGGCCGAGGTTGGGGACATCGAACGCTTCAAGACCCAGCACCACTTTGCCAGCTACTGCGGAGCGGCGCCCGTCCCGCGCGAGAGCGGAGCGAGCAAACATGCACGAGTCAATCGAGGCGGCAACCGACGTCTCAACTGGGCTATACACA
The DNA here is from genome assembly GCA_965116315.1 of Dehalococcoidia bacterium. Lineage (GTDB taxonomy): Bacteria > Chloroflexota > Dehalococcoidia > Lucifugimonadales > CAJWER01. The sequence continues at coordinate 218,174 of OZ220672.1, read as the reverse complement.
TCATCGCTCGCACCCGTCTGCGTATAGACGAAGCGTCCAAGGCCCTCGTGGCTCGCAAGGAACAAGAAGGCAAAACTCACAGGGAGGCCATACGGGTCCTCAAGACCTACCTGGCTCGCCAGATCTACCGTGAGATGAAAGAAATGTTAACGCCAACACCAGAACTCGCCACAGTGTCTTGACATACAAGGTTCCGTACTTGATACGGGGGCAGTGCTCCGCCACACGATGCTCCTCGGGCAGGACTCATCCGTTCGCTTGACATCCACAGAACAGCCGTGCTATTCTGTCTACGTAGGAAGGGGAACAGATGAGCCCGAGCCCCTCCGGGTCCGCCTCCTCGTCGGGATGGAGCGGGCCCGTGGTGTTTCATAGACACCTTCGAGGACAGGCAAGGGCACTCGTCCGGAGCCGTAACTGTAGCGTCTACCCCCTTTCCGGGTGCGGGAAACCGTATAGCCGTCGCACACCTCGACGACTGAGCAGTAAGGTCACGGGGTCTGCGTAGATTGTGGATGGGGGGCGGCGAACTACCGCCGCTTCAGCAAGACCGGGGCGCGTCATTTCAGGAGTCCGTTGACCGTCGCATAGTTGATCACTCGCCCACGCATGTGGGCACCGTTGAACATTCCGGCTCCGCGAGGCAGCGGGCCAAACCAGTCAGGGCGCGCCCCGGCCCTATCGAACAAACCAAGAGTCCCGACAGGAAAGGCGAGAGACAAGGAGAAGCAAGACAGACCAGCAGCAAGAGCGCTACCCAGAGCAGGCGCGTTGAATGCGAGTTGTTCGGCCCCATCTTGCTTGGGTGAGGTCGAATGGCGCTTGGCGCCTCCTCCAACCGGCCCGCTAACCGCCGGCCGGCGATACCCTATGCCCGCGACGACTCCTGCCACAGGTGTCAGAGTCTAGGAGAAGCGGCTCGGTCTCTTCCCCCCGAGGAGACCTTTGAACAACCTGTTATTGCGCGCTCATATAGTCGTCGTTCCTGCGGAGGCAGGAACCCAGAGGGGCGAGGGGAGGGGTCTTCTCCCCCGGCGCTACTGCGTCATGCAAAGGTCTCCCGAGGGGGAAGATTGAGATGGGGGCTCTCGCGCTGCCGGAAGGCATTGCTGCCCATGTCTCATCAACCCTGAACAGTCACCTCGTGCCTTTGCTATGGACACGCGCGCCGCCCTTTTGCTATCATCGCACTGTCGGCCGGGTGTGCCGAGGTGGTGGAATTGGTAGACACGCAGCGTTGAGGGCGCTGTGGCCGCTAAGGCTGTAGGAGTTCGAGTCTCCTCCTCGGCACCAACCCTGTCCCAGGCGACGTAGCCAAGTGGTCTAAGGCGGAGGTCTGCAAAACCTCTATTCGGCGGTTCGAATCCGCCCGTCGCCTCCATCCCCCCTAGCCCGTTCGGCCTGAGCCTGTCGAAGGCCAGTGCCCCGCCAGTCGACCCCCTCGCCCGTTCGCCCTGAGCAGCGCCATGCCCGCACCGGGGTAGTCAGTAACTGCCGCGCAGCTAAGGTACGTTCGGCCTGAGCCTGTCGAAGGCCAGTGCTCCGCCAGTCAACTCCCTCGCTCGTTCGCCCTGAGCCTGTCGAAGCCAGTGCTCCGCCACTCACACAGCCAGGCGTTACTCGTACGGCACTCCGTACTTCCCCTCGTGAGCGATCTCCGACAGCGGCCTGCGCCTCTTCCCCCGCGGCGTCCGCGCCCGGTATCCGAACGGCAGCACCGTGATCAGGTGCGTGGACTCTGGGATCCCCAGCAGGTCCTTCACCGCCCCCTGCTGCTGCGCCGTCGGGAGCCCGACGAAGCACGTCCCCATGCCCTCCTCCCAGGCCACCAGCTCCATCTGCTGCAGGGCGCGCCCCGCGTCCAGCTCCGGCGAGTCGGCCCCCTCCATCAGTATCGCTATCGCCAGCGGCGCGCCTGCCAGGAACCGCCCGCTCGTCGCGATCTCGCCCAGCCGCGCAAGCGCATCCCGGTCCCTGACGACGATGAACCGCCACGGCTGCCGGTTCCGTGAGCTCGGCGACCACCGGCCCGCCTGCAGCAGCTTCCTGACCACCGGCTCGGGCACCGGGTCCGGCTTGAACTCGCGGACGGTCATCCGCTCCCGCACGTTCTCGTAGACACTCACTGCTTCACCTCCGCGGAGCGGTCCACCCACTTGTAGGCGGCCTTCGCGTTCCCCCACAGGAACTTCTCGGCCGCGTCGTCCCCCTTCTCCCGGAAGTACCCCGACGTGATGGCCAGCTCCTGCGAGTACGGCCCGATCTGCTCGACGTTGGGCCAGTTGCTGCCGTATACCAGCCGGTCCTCCCCGAACGCGTCCCATAGCACGTCCAGCGTCGGCCTGTAGAAGTCCACCCCTTCCGGCGCGGGCAGCACCGCGCTGTGCTGGAGCACCGCCGACACCTTGCAGAACACGTTGGGCCGCCGGGCCATCCGCCGCATCACGTCCGCCCACTCCGGGTTCGCCGCCACGCCGTCGATCGGCCGTCCGGCGCCGATGTGGTTGATGACTATGCGAAGCTCAGGCACGGCGTCGGCCATCTGGAACAGGTCGCCCATGTCGTACCAGCCCAGGTGCCCGTCGAGCTGCAGGTCCCTCTCGGCAAGCAGCTCAGCTGCCTCCAGGACGTTCGGCGTCGAGTAGTCGGAAGGCTCGAGAGAGCGCGGGCGAATCCCCCGGAACAGCGGGTTCGCCGCGAACCTGTTGATGTGCTCCTCGAACGAGGCATCGCGCATGTCCAGGTTGCCGGAGAACCCGACGATCAGCGGCTCACCGGCGGCCATGTCGAGGATCCACTGGTTGTCATCGACCCAGTGGCTCGCCTCCACGACCACCACCCCGGTCACTCCCAGCGGCCCGGTGATGCCCTTGAAGTGCAGCGGCAGCACCGTCCGGTAGAGACGCGACGCCTCCTGGGGGTCCGGGTACGGCGCGCCCTGCGGCCTCGTGGGATCGATGAAGTGAACGTGTGTATCGATGATCATGCCCGCACCTCGCTGCTGCCGCGCCATTGTACTCCAACGGCTGTACTTGGACGGCCCCTTTACCAAGCTACAGGCGAATGGGTTGACTGGCGGTAGTTCAGGACATAGCCTTGCACGGCATTCACCGCAAGTTCCTGAGGTCGTTGACTTGTACGCCCTGCGGTCCCATCGCGCCACGCAGACGACGTTGGTTGGGGTTGTGCTCTTGGCAGGAATCGTCCTGGCCGTCGGCGGGTGCGCCGAGTCTCAGGAGCCGGAACCTGATGTCCAGGCAACGATTGACGCCAGCGTGGAAGCTACGGTCGCTGCGTCCCGGCGGGTGGCCACACCAACACCTAGTATCAATGACAGCAGAAAGGCTTCGGCGGCCGCCGAAGAAATCGCATCCATCGTTGCCACTGCCACCACAAGGCTTCACCTGTCCGCCGAACCTACACCCACAGCCATATCGGACGCCTTGACGGCGAAGGAGATCCAAAGAATCGTAGCTGAGTCTAGCAGGGAGGCTAAGTCGGCAGCCGAAGAAATCGCATCCATCGTGGCCACGGCTACTACAGAGTCTCAGTTGGCCGCCGAGCCTACACCCACAGCCGCAACGAACGCCCTGACGGCGAAGGACATCCAAAGAATCATAGCTACTGCTGTCGCCGATGCCACTCAACCTACAGTCACACCTCTTCCCAGCGGGCTAACTGCGCAGGACATTCAGAGGATAGTGGCCGCCGCATCAGATCAAGTCTTGACCGACTCCCATCCTACGACCCTCTCCGAAGTCTACGAGGCTCCATCGGCGCGGTGGAGCATTAGGCACCCCGAGGGCTGGATCGCCTATGAGGCGAACGTCGCCTACTCGGAGAGAATTCAATTGGCTGGATTAGTGGAGAGTTCCCATGGTTCAGCACCCGTGGCTGTGATCGTTGAAAGAGTGCCCGACGGCGGGCTGTTACCACTCGCCGAGAGCACCGACGCTGTCATCTTGCTCAACCTTGGACACTTGGACGATTTCCGTCTCATCTCTCGATCCGCTCAGACCCTTGGGGCTACTAACGCAGAAGAGATCGTCTTCACACACAAAGCCCCACTCATCGGGCCTGCTATTGGCCTGATGATTGTGGTACGAGCAGCCTCCGACATGTACACCATTCAGGGTGTAACACTGTCCTCTTCTTTCGAACACGTCGAAGGGGGAATCCGAGACATCGTCTACTCATTTCGTACCCTGAGCGCCTACTCCAGGCCATAGCGGGAACAGCAGTCAGAACCTCATGGCGGCGTCGTCGAACCACTTGTCGATGAGGTCGTTCAGCGATCCGTCCTGCTTCATCGACTCGATGGCCTTGTCCAGCTTGTCCTTCAGCTCCCCATCGTCCTCCCTCACCCCGATACCTACGCCGGAGTCGAGCGGCACAGTAGGCCCGACCACCTCCAGCCTGCCTTCACGTGCCGCCAGGGCCTCGTGGGCGAACTCCCGGTCGACGAGCGCGGCGTCAGTCTCGCCGCTGAGGACGGCCTCGACCAGCTCCTCGGCCAGCTCGTACTCCACCAGCGTCGCGCCGGCCTCGGTCAGGTAGCCGGCATGGATCGTGGCCACCTGCGCGGCCACCTTCCCGTTGACCGCCCCATCGCCTGCGCCGGCCAGGGCGATGTAGACCGACGGCGTGGGCGGCAGGTACGCCTGCGTGAAGTCGATGGTCTCGTCGCGCTCGGCGGTGATGCTCATCCCGGCCATGATCGTGTCGAAGTCGCCCGCAACAAGGTTGGGTATGATCGTGTCCCACTCGTTCGTCACCCAGGTGCACTCGAGCTCCGCCCGGCGGCACAGCTCGTCGCCCAGCTCCCGCTCGAACCCGTCGACCTCGCCGTCGTCGTCGATGAAGTTGTATGGCGGATAGAACCCTTCGGTCCCCATCTTGACGGCCTGCGGGCCGCCGCACGCCAGGCAAACGAAGACCAGTAAGGCAATCGCAAACATAGGCTTGATCGTCTTCATGCCGCCCTCCACTTCCAGACCCAGCCGGCTGCTGCCATCGGTTCGCCCATATACTACCCCGATCTCCCCGCGGCTGCGGCCAGCCAGGACGTGCGACTTCAACCGCCATGCCCTTGCCTCGGATGTTGCGCACACCTAAGATTCCCTCGCGCCAAGTGGGCGGCAGTCCCCCAATAGAAGGACATTAGCTTGACAGCGCCTACCGCAGCAGTCTGGCAGATACCCCAGCCTCTCTCGACGGACAGCGTTCGGGTGGACGACGACGCCGTAATCGTCCTGAGGCGTCATGGGAACCCGGACGGACCCCGGCTCGTCCTGAGCCACGGAAACGGACTGGCCGTCGACCTCTACTACCCCTTCTGGTCACTGCTGGCAGCCGACTTCGACCTCGTCATCTATGACCTCAGGAATCACGGCTGGAACGATGTCGGGGCCCTAGACAACCACCACTTCGAGGCGTTCGCCCGCGACCACGACCGCATCTCGGAGGCAATCGCCAGTCTCTACGGCGAGAAGCCCGCGGTCGGCGTCTTCCACTCCATCTCAGCCCTGGCCGCGCTGCACCTGCCTTCGAGGGGCAGCAATTACTCGGCCCTCGTACTCTTCACGCCCCCGCTATCCAACGCGGGTCCCGGCTACGGGGACTTCGAGCTGCTGTGCAGGCGCACGGCCGACATGCTCCGGGTGAGAACGCCGTGGTTCCAGGCCAGGGAGGAGCTTACCGACCTCCATAGCTACCTGCCCTACTTCCAGCTGGCCGTCCCCGGGGTCACCGAGCTTGTGGCGAGGACGACCCTCAGGGAGTCCAGGACCGGCCTGGGCTACGAGCTCCGGTGCCCCCGCGAATACGAAGCCCAGATCTGGGACGACGCCCCGGTACCCGCGGTTTCGGTCGACTTCGGGTCCGTGCTGTGTCCGACCAAGATCATCGCGTCGGACCCCGCCCTTGACCCGGACCGTCCGCCGTTCGACTACACTGACGCTGGCGCAGCAGGTGTCGACCACGAGCGCATGCCAGGAACATCGCACTTCCTGCAGCTCGAGAAACCGCAGGCTTGCGCGGCGACGATGGTGGAATTCCTGGAACGGCACGGCATCGTCGAGAAGAAGCCCGTTCGCTCTGAGCTTGTCGAAGAGCAGTGCTCAAGTGACATCGACCCCCAGCCGCTTCCAGCGCGGCCCCCAACATGACACTCTCGAAGCCGGAGTACGACTTCATAGTCGACGAAGACGTAATGGTCCCGATGCGCGACGGCGTCCGCCTCGCGACCGACATCTACCGGCCCGCCATCGACGGCCGGGCTCTCCCGGGGTCGCTCCCCACCATCCTGGGCCGCACGTCCTACGACAAGCGGTGGCGTGAGCTATGGATCGAACCGGTCGCCCACTACTTCGCGCCGAGGGGATACGTGGTCGCCCTGCAGGACCTCCGGGGCCGCCGCAGGTCGGAGGGTGTCGGCCAGTACTTCCACACCGCCAACATCCGCGAGGGCGAGGACGGCTACGACACCGTCGAGTGGATAGCCGCCCAGCCCTGGTCCAACGGCCGCGTGGGCATGACCGGCAGCTCCCACGGCGCCCTCGTCCAGACCGTCGCCTCGCTCACCAGGCCTCCCCACCTGACCTGCATCTGGGCGGACGTGACGCCCACCAACATCTTCGCCCACGAGGCCCGGGAGGGCGGCGCGATGTCGTTCTGGATGTTCTCCGCGCTCTTTCTCCACGCCCACGACGCGCCCGAGATCGACGACGACCCCGATGGACGCGAGACCGTCCTCGACGGCTGGCGGCGAATGCGAGAGCTGGTGCGGTCCATGCCCTTGAGGCCGGGCGAGACCCCGCTCAGGGCCGTCCCCAACCTCGAGAAGACCTTCTTCGACTACTACTACCGAGGCGAGTACGACGAGTTCTGGTCGATGGAGGCGTGCAACCAGGAGCCGCACTTCCACAAGGCGGCGGACATCCCAGGCGTCTTCTCCGGCGGGTGGTACGACTACTTCGCCACCGCGACGACGGGCCAGTACGCGGCAATGGCGGCCAGGAACGGCACTCCCCAGAGGCTGGACATGGGGCCGTGGAATCACAGGGGCCGCAGGAACGGCCACACGTGGGCGGGCGACGTCGACTTCGGCCCGGACGCCGCCTACGGCATCGAGGGCTACGGCCAGCAGCGCCTGCGCTGGTTCGACCGCTGGCTGAAGGACATCCCCAACGGCGTCGAGGACGATCCGCCCGTCCGCATTTTCGTGATGGGCGGCGGCAGCGGGACCCGGAACGCCGACGGACGCCTCGACCACGGCGGGCGGTGGAGAGACGAGCGCGAGTGGCCCCTGGCCCGGACCGAGTATTCGAGGTACTACCTGCGCGCGGGCGGAGGTCTCTCGACCGGGCCGCCGGGAGCGAACGACTTGCCGGAGTCGTACGTCCACGATCCGGACCATCCCGTGCCGACGATCTCGGCCACGGGCGGCGTGACGGAGCTTCTGTCGTTCCCGGAGGACTACGACCCGGAGACCGGCGACCCCAGGGACTACACGCGGACCATATACCCGGAGGGCGGCGCTCACCAGCGGGAGTCCCCCGACCTCGTGGGCGCGCGGCCCCCCTACCCGCTCCTTGCCGATCGCCCCGACGTGCTGGCGTTCCAGACCGAGCCACTCTCCGAGGACATCGAGGTGACAGGCGGCATCGAGGTAGTCCTATGGGTCTCGTCCTCGGCGGTCGATACGGACTTCACGGCCAAGCTGCTGGACGTCTACCCGCCCAGCGCGGACTACCCGGACGGCTACCACCTGAACCTGTGCGACTCCATTCTGCGAGCCCGTTACCGCAACCGCTTCGAGCGCGCCGAGATAATGGAGCCGGGCCACGTGTACCGCGCCAGGATTCCCCTGCCGCCGGTCAGCAACCTGTTCAAGGCGGGGCACCGGATCAGGCTGGACATTGCCGGCAGCAACTTCCCCAAGTTCGACGTAAACCCGAACACCGGCGAACCCATGGGCAGGCACACCCGCACCGAACAGGCCCGGAACACCATATACGCGGACAGCGCCCACCCCTCCCACGTGGTCCTACCGATCATTCCTCAGGAGTAGCCGGCGCGCTGCACCCATCTGGGTTCGAAAGTGGCCGTAGTCATGGAACCCATGGCCCGTTCGGGGGTAGTGATGCAGTGATGAAGACGTGTTATGATAGTGCATCATGAGAACGACTATCTCGCTTGACGACCAGCTTGCCAAGCAGTTGCGCAGGGCGGCCACAGCCAGTGGCATCAGTATGAGCGCATTCATCGCCAAAACACTGGATGATGCTCTCAAGCGCCAAGAACCATCTGAGCCACCTCCGTTCAAGTTGGTGACCGTGCGCGGTGCACCCCGCCCCGGGGTTGACCTGAGCCGCCCAAGGGCACTCGATGTACAGGACGACGAGGCCAGCTTCAAGCGGCTCGCCCGCTGACCTCTAGATGCTGCTTCCGGATGTGAATGTCCTGATATATGCGCACGTCGAGGACTCGGTGCCGGATCACGCCGAGTACGCGGGCTGGCTCGCCCGCTTGGCTGGGGGACCTGAGCCTTTCGCCCTCTCCATCCTCGTCCTGTCCGGTTTCATCCGGGTAGTGACCAACCCTCGGATCCTCGGCTCGCCATCCACTCTCGATCAGGCATTCGCTTTCGTGTCGTCACTCGCGGAACGCCCGAATGCGCGCATCGTGGGACCCGGTCCTGACCATTTGGCCATACTCGAAAGACTGTGCCGCGAGTCAGGAGCCACTGGGAAGCTTGTGGCGGACGCACAGCATGCGGCAGTCGCCATTGAGCACGGCTGCACGATGGTGTCGGTCGACTCCGATTTCAGCCGATTCCCAGGACTCCGATGGCGGCATCCTCTAAGTCCCGGCAGCGCGTAACGCCACCAGACTTGCCTAGATACACTAGCGCTGGTAGTGGGTACATTCTGTTTGCGCACCTACGGCTGGTGTAGTAGTCTCCGCAGGATGTTCACATAGGAGTCCGACATGCCCTTCGATACTCTCATCACCAACGCGACGGTCGTGGACGGGACGAACTCGCCCAGGTATGACGCGGACGTAGGCATACAGGACGGGAAGATCGCCGCCATAAGCTCTCTAGGCGACGCCGAGGCAGGCCGCAGGATCGATGCCAGCGGGCACGTCGTCGCGCCCGGGTTCATCGACATGCACACCCACTCGGACCTGACGCTGATCGACGACCCCGGCGGGGAGAGCATGGCGTACCAGGGCGTCACGACCCAGGTAACGGGGAACTGCAGCTACTCGCCCTTCCCGATGGGCGACCTGGAGCCCGAGCGGATGCGCACCGTGATGGGCGAGATATTCGAGACGCGGCAGGAGTGGCGCTGGAGCACCCTCGACGAGTGGGCGTCGATCATGGAGACGCAGGGCGTCAGCCTGAACGTCGCGCCTCAGGTCGGCAACACGCCCCTGCGGGCGGCATGCGGCGCGCTTGACGACCGGCCCGCCACGCCGGACGAGCTCGACGTGCAGAAGCATCTCCTCGCCGAGACGATGGAGCAGGGCGCATTCAGCCTCTCGACCGGCCTGTCCCTCGCGCCGTCGGGCTACGCCCCCACCGACGAGGTAGTCGCGCTGGCCGAGGTGGCGGCGAGCTACGGCGGCTTCTACGTCACACACGCGCGGGCGATGCCCGGGTGGCACATCAAGATGGTGGAGGAGGCCGTGGAGATCGGGCGGCGCGCGGGAATCCCCGTCCAGTTCTCCCACCTGGCGATAACCGACCGCCGCTACTACGGCTACGGCCCCCAGATCGTCGACGTGATCGAGCGGGCCCGCGACGAGGGCATCGACATCACCTACGACATGTACCCCTACACCGCCGCCGGGGCGGGGCTGAACCAGCTAGTACCGCTGTGGATGCAGGAAGGCGGCATCCCCATGTTCATGGAGCGGCTGGCCGACGCCGACCTGCGGCAGCGGGCAATCGCCGAGATGAAGGAGGGACGCGCGGGAGGGATCCCGCCCCTCTGGCACATTCACGTCATCAGCAACACCAACTCCGAGGATAACAGGGGCCTCATCGGGTACAACCTGGAGGAGATCGCGGAGATGCGGGGCGTGGAGCCCGCCGAGGTCACCCTGCAGTTGATCGAGGAGGAGAAGGACGGCGTCATGGCCGTCGTCCACAACCGGGTCGAGAGCGACATCCGGTTCTTCCTGGGCCACCCCCTTGGGATGATCGGCTCGGACGGTAACGCCATCTCGCCGGACGGGCACTACAAGGACTTCAAGCCCCACCCGCGCTTCTACGGGCCGTACCCCCGCATCCTGGGCCGGTACGTGCGCGAGGAGCCCGCCGTCCTCACGCTGGAGCAGGCGGTCTACAAGATGGCCGGCTTCCCAGCCCAGCGCATGGGGTTCAAGGAGCGCGGCTTCGTAAAGGAGGGCCTGGTCGCCGACCTGGCGGTCTTCGACCCGGACACCGTCATCGACAACGCCACCTTCGAGGAGCCGCACCAGTACGCGAGCGGGGTGCCCTACGTCTTCGTGGCGGGCGAGGCAATCATCGACGGCGGAAAGCACACCGGCGCCCGACCCGGAAGGGTCCTCAGGAACGGCAGCGCGTAAGGGAACGCCCTTAGCCCGTCAGGCCAAGCCCCTCAGCTAGTGGAGCGCCTGGGCGGAGCCGCGCCAAAAGACAGGCGGGCCGGACCGGGTCCCCGGCAGTGCTGGTACTCCGCCCTCGCGCTTGGGGGCGGCTCACGCTCCGCCGGCGGACCTGTGGACGGCCAGGCAGGTGATGTCATCGGACTGGGGTGTGTCGCCGACGAAGTCCCTCACCGCCTCAAACATCGCCTTCGCGGCCCCCTCAGCGTCCCGCGGGGGACTCGCCGCGTAGACTTCGCTCATCCGCCGGACGCCAAACTGCTCGCCATCGGCGTTCATCGCCTCCGTGACGCCGTCGGTGTAGAACACGACCGTGTCGCCTGGCTCGAGCTGAACTTCACGGCTTGCGAATCCCTGGTCGGGCGCTATGCCAAGTGCCACGCCTCCGGTTAGCGGCAGGAGCGTAGTCGTCCCGTCCGACCGGACCAGGAGGGGCGCATCGTGTCCTCCGCTCGAATACCTGAGTACACCTGTATCAGGATCGTACATGGAGTAGAGCACGGTTACGAACATCAGGGACTCGTTCTCGTCATAGAGAAGCTCGTTCACCTCGTGAAGCGCATCGCCGGGATCGGCGCTGCCGATAGCCGCACCCTTCAGGAGAGTTCGACTCGACATCATGAAGAGGGCCGCGGGCACGCCCTTGTCGGAGACATCTGCAATTGCCAGTCCGACCCGCCCATCCTCCAGGCGTATGACATCGTAGAAGTCTCCCCCAACGTTGCGAGCGGCCTCCATGTTCGCAAAAACCTGGTAGTCCGAGGTCTTCGGGAAGGCCTTTGGGAGAATCGATTGCTGTGTGCTGCTGGCCAGGTCGAGTTCATTCTGCAAAGCCGTCAGCTTGTCGCGGGCCGAGAGCGCCTCTCTCCATTCCTCGAGGTGCCGCAGCGTGCGCTCGATAGTGACCTGGAGGTCTTCAAAGTCGACCGGCTTGGTGACGAAATCGAAGGCGCCTCTGTTCATGGCCGTGCGGATGTTCTTCATGTCCCCATACGCGGACGCGACGATGCACCGGATATCGTCGCCCGCGACATTCGGTATCTGTTCGAGCAGCGTCAGGCCATCCATCTGAGGCATGTTGATATCGGTGACGACCAGGTCGATGTCATCATCCTCGGCCAACATCTCGAGGGCCTCGATGCCGTTATGGGCGAATAGGAAGTCGTACGTGCCCGCCCTGATCTTGCGGCGCATACGAAGCTTGATGAGCGGCTCCAGGTCGGGCTCGTCGTCGACCATGAGTATTCGGTATGGTTGCTCCATCTAATGCCTCCCACTTGACCCCACCATTATAACCAGCCCGGACGCTCGAAGGGCCATCCCGGCAACGCATATCGACGGGGATTGCGGAACGACATATCCGTCCAATCCGGCCTGCGTCGCACCTGGCAGCCAGGTTGCGCTCGCCTGGCAGCGACTGCACAGGGGCGGTGCAGCGGTGCCTCCGCACCCCTGACCGGAGAGCTCGGACCTGCGGCCTGCACGAACCGGCCAGGGCCAGAACCGGAGTCATCGCGAGCTCCGGCAACGGCCCGGAACACCAAACTCTCCAGCAACAGCCATACGACTCGCGCGAAAGTCCACCCGATGCCCGGGGGAAAAAGAGAAACCCGGCCCTTCCTACGATGGAAGCGCCGGGCATCCTCTCTCTACAAGGCTTCGTCCGAAGCCCTATCGTCTAGTGACCGTGATGCTCGTGGTCGTCGCACTCGTGCTGGTCATGCACGTGGGCATGGTGCTCGTGGTCATCGCACTCGTGCTGGTCGTGCTCATGACCGGGCTCATCGCCGTGGTGCTCGTGATCGTCGCACTCGTGCTGGGCGTGCTCGTGCGCGTGATGTTCGTGTTCGTCACACTCGTGCTTGTCGTGTCCCATACTACCTCCTAGTGGCCTCGGAATACCAGGCCGTGCATAAGTTGTACTGCAATCCTGACATGTGCCTACCTACTTTGGCAAGTGCGAAGATCGCACGAAATCTAGCGGAATATTGGTGATATTGCGTATCACCAGATCACAAAACAGCCATCGAATCTTTGCTAGTAGATATGCTTGTTATGACCTGAGAGTTCGTATCATTTCAAACGTCGATTATCCCTCGCAGAAGCCCTTTTGGGACGGGAATATTGCTGCTGAAATCATGTATCAATTGTGGTGATTACTCGCTTTTTCGGCAATTGTGCAAGTAAGGAGAGAGCACATGAAGACCGTCTTCAGCCTCGCCTGGAGCCAAGGGAAGTCCTGTCATGCGGCGACATCGCTATAAGGAACCTGACCTCAACAGGTTGGACCATGCCGGGATCCTGCAACACTGATGGAGGAGTCTAGCGCCTCCTGAAGACCAGGTATGCGAATGCGCCCAGGGCCAGGATACCTGTCAGGATGAGGATGATTATCAGCGTGGTGCGCTGCCGCGGGGCGTTGACCACGCCGGTCAGTGTGTTCCGGACGCGGGTCGCAGCCTCACCGATTACCGGAACCGAAGGCAGCTCCAGCCTTGGGATGAATCGCCGCCCTGGCCTGGGAGTGGGAGTCGCCGTGGGCTGAGGCGTCGGTGTCGAAGTTGGCGTGGCCGTCGGCCGGGGCGTTGGCGAGGGCGTGGCGGTAGGCGTTTGGGTAGGCGTGGGGGTCGCCGTAGGCGCAGGTGTGGGTGTGAATGTCGGCGTTGCGGTATGGGTAGGCGTTGGGGTCGCCGTCGGCGTTGCGGTGGGCGTCGCAGTCGGTGTTCGGGTCGGGGTCGGAGTGAGTGTGGCGGTCGGTGTTGGCGTAGGAGTTACGGTCGGCGTAGGGGTGGATGTCGCAGTCGCAGCAGGTGTCGGTGTGTGAGTAGGAGTCGGGGTCGGGTCCCCACCCAGGCTCGGCCTGGTCGGAGGAGCGGAAGACCGCGCAGTCCCGGGTGTTGCAGTCGGCGTCGACGTCGGTCGCCGCGTGGCCGTCGCAGTCGGGGAGGCCGTTGGCGTCGGCGTAAGGGTCTCCGTTGGTGTCGGCGTCGGCGTCGACGTAGATGTCGGCGTGGGCGTGGGGGTGGCAGTAGGCGTTTGCGTAGGGGTGGCAGTAGGCATTGGCGTAGGACTAGGCGTCGACGTGGGCGGAGGAGGAGGAGGTGGTGGTGGTGGAGGCGGTGGTGGTGGAGGAGGCGGCGGCGGTGGTGGCGACCCAGGCGTCGGTGTCGGCGTGGGAGACGGTGTGGGCGTGGGCGTGGGAGTCGGCGTGGGCGTGGGTGTGGGAGTCGGCGTCGGCGTGGGCGTCGGAGTAGGCGTCGGCGTGGGTGTCGATGTGGGTGTCGGTGTCGGCGTGGCCGTAGGCGGGTCGGGCGGCGGCGGTGGCGGCGGCGGGGGTGGCGGTGGTGGTGACGGCGGCGGTGGCGGCGGCGGCGGTGGCGGCGGTGGTGGTGGCGGCGGTGGATTCGTAGAGTCGTCCCCGTGGGGGCAGTAGCGTAGTGTGGGGTGGCCGTTCTGAAAGTGTTCGTCCGGGTATTCCCCTGGACGATGAGCGCCGCCGTAGAGGTCGCCGTAGTGGTGGTCGTGGCACGAGGCCCCGTCCGGGTGGCCGCCTTTCGTCAGGTCGTGCGCATGAGAGTACGAGGAGGTCTCTCCCGGCAGGTGCGACTCAACCGAATCAACTGCGAAGGCCAGGACCGCTGCAATGGCCATCACCGCGAGGACGCGGAATAGTGTGTTCGGCTGGCCCACGAGTTTCGTCGAGAGCATGCTGGCCGCGCTGGGGCGAGAGGATGAAGCGGTCTCGACCAAGCTTGGCCCCTCCTCAATGCACAATTGCAGGCAAGTTAGGTCAACGTTCCGCCCTAACGATACTGTTGGTACAAGAAAAGGACAACATAGGGCATCGGAGGCCGATCTACATCCTGGGCCAGCACTCGACCTGACAACATAGGGTGCTGCCTCAACCTGCCATTGACGAGAATCGACGTCGCAGAGACCCGGGAAGCCTGCGACACACCTGTGCCCGCGTAATGTTCAGGCATCGATGAGAAGGACGTCCCTGCTCCAACCGCTCGCGGCCCAACGTGCAAGGGCGACTCGGCCAGTGGCCCTGCCTACACGCTCCGTGGGTGCATGCCACTCGCAGTGCACCGGCGGTAGCCACAGCCTCCGCGGGCCTGACGGGCGGGGAGGCTTCCTAGACGGCCAGGTGGTCTAGCGCCTGCGGAAGACCAGGTAGGCGAAGGCACCCAGGGCCAGGATTCCCGTCAGGACCAGGATGATGATCAGCGTGGTGCGCTGCCTCGGGGCAGTCACCACACCGGTCAGCGCGCTCCGGACACGTTCCGCGGCTTCTCCGATCACTGGCACCGACGGCAGCTCCAGGCCGGGTAAGAAGCCAGGCCGGGGTGTCGGGGTAGCGGTGGGCTGCGGCGTCGGCGTGGAGGTTGACGTCGCCGTAGGCTGAGGCGTCGGCGTCGGTGTGACGGTCGGCGTAGGCGTGGCGGTCGGCGTAGGTGTTGGCGTGGGAGTGGGCGTTGGGGTCGATGTAGCCGTGGGCGTTGGAGGCGGCGTCGGCGTAGACGTGGCGGTCGGTGTTAGTGTTGGCGTAGCGGTGGCAGTCGCAGTCGGCGTGGGCGTGTCGGTGGGTGTGGCGGTGGGCGTCGGCGTAGCTGTCGGCGTCAGCGTGGCCGTTGGAGTCGGCGTGGGCGTCACGGTAGGCGTTGGGGTATCCAGGCTCGGCCTGGGCGGTGGTGCAGAGGCACGGCTCGGCCCGGGCGTTGCGGTCGGCGTAGACGTGGGTCTGGGCGTAGCCGTCGCAGTCGGCGTAGGAGTGGCTGTCGGGGTCGGCGTAAGGGTAGGCGTAGGCGTCTGTGTGGCCGTTGGCGTCGCGGTTGGCGTCTGGGTCGGGGTGGCAGTCGGCGTAGACGTCGGGCGAGGCGTCGATGTGGGGGTAGGCGTCGGTGTGGCCGTTGGCGTCGCGGTTGGCGTCTGGGTCGGGGTGGCAGTCGGCGTAGACGTCGGGCGAGGCGTCGGTGTTGGAGACTGCGTTGGGGTCGGGGTAGGCGTAGGGGTCGGGGTAAGCGTAGGCGTAGGCGTGGCTGTCGGATCCTCCGCGGCCGGCGGGGGTGCTGCAGGCGGAGCCCCTCCTCCCCTACTGCGGATGTAATGGTAGTGCTCAGGCTGGCCGGTGTTGAAGGCCATGTAGCACTGATCGTCGGGATGCCAGTCGTGGTCATGGATGCCGTTGTGAGGATGTGAGTGGAATATCTCTGTGAGAGGCCCGCACGTATCCTCGTCCTGTGCCTGGGCTACCATCGCCGCCGCTGCGAGTCCGACGATCAGCAGTATGAGGACTAGCCACTTCACCTAGGGTTTCCCTCCATGTCTACCGTCTTCCAGATTGAGCGCATGCTGACCGCGATGAAGCGAGAGAGTGAAGCGGTCTCGTCCAGCCCTGTTCCTCCTTCATTACGCGACTCCAAGCAAGAGGGGACAACGTTCCGCGCTACGATACTCTTCGTACAAGAAGAGGACAATACTTTGGAGAACGGGGAGAAGGGACAAGCCGTCTCACCTCGAGTCTGTGTAGGTACGTGCCTGCTGGCTCGTTGACAGGGTGGCAGGCCGTGCATACACTCCCGCTCAGAACGCGGCCAGAGCCTGGGACGAGGCGATTAGATGGAATTCGACACACTGATAGCCAACGGTGAGATCGTCGATGGGACCGGACGGCTTCGCTACGCCGCCGACGTCGGCATTTCGGGTGACAGGATCGCTGCAATCGGCAATCTCGAAGACGCGGTGGCCGAACGGGTTGTCGACGCGTCGGGGCAGATCGTGGCCCCCGGCTTCATCGACATGCACTCGCACTCGGACAGGACGCTCCTGGACGACCCGGGCGGCGAGAGCAAGGTGTACCAGGGGGTTACGACCGAGGTGGTCGGGAACTGCGGCATCTCGCCGTACCCGGTGGGCGTGATGGGCCAGGAGGCCGTGGACAAATCCCACGTCTCGTCCGTCGAGTGGGACTGGACCGACCTGGACGGCTGGGCGAACAGGCTGGAGGAGAACGGCCTGAGCATCAACGTTGCGCCGCAGGTCGGCCACTCGGCCCTGCGGTTCGCGGTGGGGCTGGCCGAATCCCGGGCGCCCACGCCGGACGAGCTGGCCGAGATGCGGAGGCTGACCGCGGAGTCCGTCGAGCAGGGCGCATTCAGCATGTCCACGGGGCTCACCATCTCGCCGTCCATGTATGCCGACACGGACGAGATCGTCGCGCTGGCGGAGTCGTTCTCCCAGTACGACGGCGCCTTCTACGCGACCCACGCGCGGGTGTGGGCGGGCAACCACGTGGGCTGCATCGAGGAGGCGATGGAGATAGGGCGGCGGGCGGGGGTGCCGGTGCAGTACTCTCACATGGCGATCATCGACCCGCGCGCCTACGGTGAGGGCGAGCAGATGACCGGGGTAATCGAGCGGGCGCGGGCGGATGGGCTGGACGCTACCTACGACGTGTACCCCTACACGGCGGCCGGGTCGCACCTTTCGCAGAGCACGCCCCAGTGGCTGCAGGAAGGCGGGGACGGGGCGCTAGTGGCCCGGCTGCGCGACCCGATCCAAAGACAGAGGGCTCTGGAGGACATGCGGGAGAACGGCCACTTCGGCGGGCTGCCGTGGAAGCTGGACACCATAGTCATCTCGTACGTGAAGTCGGAGAAGAACCAGGGCCTCGTCGGCAAGAGCGTGGAGGAGATAGCGGCCGAGCGCGGCGAGGACCCACTGGAGACGTTCCTGGCGCTGATGGATGAGGAGGACAACGAGGTCGGGTGCGTGGCGCACAACAGGGTGGAGAGCGACGTGCGCTACTTCCTGACCCACCCGCTCGCGATGATCGGCTCGGACGGGAACGCCATCTCGCCGACGGGCGTGTACGGCAGCGACAAGCCGCACCCGCGCTTCTACGGCACTTACCCTCGCATCCTGGGGCGTTACGTTCGGGAGGCGTCGCTGATGTCGCTGGAGACCGCCGTCTACAAGATGACGGCCATGCCGGCGGAGAGGCTGAGGCTTGCCGACAGGGGACGCATCGAGGAAAGGCTCGTCGCGGACGTGGTGGTGTTCGATCCGGCCACGGTCATCGACCACTCGACCTTCGAGGACCCGCACCGGCTCTCGGAGGGAATGTCACACGTCCTGGTGAACGGCAACGTGATCATCGCGGACGGCGAGCACACCCAGTCGCGCGGCGGACGGGTCCTCCGGCGCGGCTCCTGACCCGCAGAGCACAATCGCAGGCGTAAGTGGGCGAGGGCGGGTTTGAACCCGCCCTACGGCGCAAGGGGAAAACTCCGGACGGCCCATCCGCCAAGCGCACATAGGCGTATCCTGTTATAGTCGCACGACACGGCCCCGCAGGAAGCCTCCGCGCTCGAAGGAGTCCAATTGGAAGTGACGAACGGAACCGTCGATGAAGTCCGTGAACTAGCCGCCAGGATACGAGAAAACGTCCAGCGGGTGATCGTCGGCAAGGACGAGGCGATCAACCTCGCGCTGGTCGCCCTGCTCTGCCGGGGGCACATCCTCGTCGAGGACGTGCCGGGCATCGGCAAGACGACCCTGGGGAAGGCGCTCGCCGCGTCGCTCGGCTGCAGCTTCAAGCGCATCCAGTTCACGCCGGACCTGATGCCGGGCGACGTGCTCGGCGTCAACTACTTCAACCAAAAGTCCTCCGAGTTCGAGTTCAGGGCAGGGCCGATCTTCAGCCAGGTGATCCTGGCGGACGAGATCAACAGGGCGACGCCGCGCACGCAGTCGGCGCTCCTGGAAGCGATGCAGGAGACCCAGGCGACCATCGAGGGCGTGACGATGCCCCTGCCCGAGCCGTTCCTGGTCATCGCCACCCAGAACCCCGTCGAGCTGGAGGGCACCTTTCCGCTGCCGGAGGCGCAGCTGGACCGTTTCATGGTGCGGGTCCTGATCGGGTACCCCACCCCTCACGAGGAAGGCGAAATATACCTTCGCTTCGAGCGAAGCTCGGAGCTTCCCGATCTGGAGGCTGTCGCGGCGGCGGACGACGTGCGGCGGGCCCAGGAGATCCCCCCGGGGGTCAAGATCGACACCCCAATACGTTCATACATCGTCGATATCATTAACAGGACGAGAGGGCACGAGGGCATCTCGCTGGGCGCAAGCCCCAGGGCTGGGCTCGCGCTATACAAGACGGCGCAGGCGCGGGCGGCAGTCGACGGTCGAGACTTCGTGATACCGGACGACGTGAAGCTGCTCGCGCCGTCGGTGCTGTCGCACCGGATGATACTGAGCTCCACGGCACGGCTCCGGGGCGCTACGGCGGAGCAGGTACTGGAAGAGATCCTCGCGGAAGCGCCGGTCCCCATCAGCAAGTAGCGGCGGGACAGCGATCATGGAACGGACGCGGGCCGGCATGAGACCGCGAGGAAGGCGCTGATGAGACGCTCTCTCCTGTCGGGCCACTTCTGGCACGACATCTGGATCGCCTTCTTCATCATCATCGTGGCCGTGGGCATCTTCATGGGCCAGGGGCTTGTGATTGCCTTCGGGGTGATGGGCATAGCGGCGGGCGCGATATCCCTGATCTGGAACCGGCTGTCGCTGGAGGACGTCACCTACGAACGGGACCTGTCGGAGCGCCGGGTCTTCCTCAACGAGGAGGTCACGATGACGCTGGCGCTGACGAACCGCAAGCCGATTCCCCTCGCGTGGATCAACGTGGAGGACGAGGTGCCGGACGACCTTCACGTTGTTCGCGGGGACGTCGCGGCGAACGTGAAGCCTAACATCCAGACGCTGGAGCACTCCACGTCAATGGCGTGGTACGAGCGAATCAGGTGGCGGTACAGGCTCAGGGGAGCGCGTCGGGGACTGCACAAGATCGGGCCCGCGCGGATCGAGAGCGGCGACCCCTTCGGCTTCCTCCGGAGCAGGGCGAGGAACATGGACGACGATACGGTGATGGTGTACCCGCCGATATTCCCACTGCACGAACTGGGCATACCGGCAGCGAGGCCCCTGGGCGAGGTGCGGAAGGGCCTGCCGATATTCCAGGACCTGTCCAGGCCGGCCGGAATCCGCGACTACGTGCTGGGCGACCCGCTGAAGTCGATCGACTGGAAGGCGACGGCCAGGAGCGGATCGCTGCAGGTCCGGGTCTACGAGCCAAGCTCGACCTACACGGTGGTGATCGTGGTCGCCGTCGATACGGCCACGCCGCACTGGGACTCGTACGACCCGGAGAACCTGGAGCGCGTGATCACCGCGGCGGCCTCGGTGGCCGCATTCGCCACCGACCAGAGGTATGGAGTAGGGCTGTTCAGCAACGACATGCCCATCACGGCGAACAAGCCGATGACCGTGCCTCCGAGCCGGGGGCGGGAGCACCTTGGCTCGATACTGGGATCCCTGGCGATCATTCGCTCGTACGCCCTCGCGCCCATGTCGAAGCAGCTGCTGGAGAACGTGCGCAGGTTCCCCCTGGGCGCGACGCTGGTGGTGTGCACCAGCTTCATCCACGACGAGTTCGTGGCCACGCTGGGCAGGGTACGGGAGCAGGGCTACAGGATCGTGGTGCTGTACGTGGGCGAGGGCGAGTGCCCTGCCCTGGCGAACGGCATCGTCGTGCACGAGATACGGCCATTCATGGACGAGCTGGAGGCAGCGGGTGAGCCGGTCGCAGGATAGGTGGGTCCTCGCGGCGACGGTCGTCGTCGAGAGCGCCTGGATCTTCGCATCGCTTGGGGTCCTGGGGGCGATACTGGGGCTCGACGCCAGCCCCATGCGCTGGCCGACGGTGCTGGTCACCCTGGGAGCGGCGGTGCTGGTCTCGAAGCTGACGCCATCGTACGTCACCGCCGCCGCGGTCGCCGGAGCCGGCGTGGTCGCCCTTGCGTGGCTAGGCGGCCCGGCCGGCTGGACGCTGTTCGTCATCGCCATGGGCCTGACCGCGGCGCTGGCCTACTTCAGACCCGTGGGCGGGCTGTCGGAGGAGGTCACGTACCTGCTCCGGTTGGCCGTCGGGCTCTCCGTGGCGTACCTGATGGTGGCTTCCAACGTCACCGGGGCCGAAGGTGGATTCGACCTCGCGTGGCCCAGCTTCGTCTTCGCAGAGGAGACGCACCAGCACTATAGGCTGACCGCCATGGCAGGCCTCCTCGCCGGGGTGGCGCTCTGGTGGCGGGGCGGCAGCCTTGCCTGGAAGGAGTTCCCCATCGAGAGCCTCAACTTCAGCTTCAGGCTGGGCGTGTTCTGCCTGTTCCTGGCGGTGACCGTCGACATCCTCCACCCGGCGCGGCTCAACACCTTCCCGATGATCTTCCTGTTCTTCGGGGCAGGGCTGGGAGGGCTCAGCGTCGGCCACCTGCTGCCGGAGTCGAAGCAGGCGGAGGAGAAGCGGGCGTGGCCCAGGGTCATAGGAGGCGTTGTCGCCTCGGTCATCGGCGTGGGGCTCATATTCAGCTTCCTGCAGAGGGACATGCTGTCGGTGCTGTCGCGCCCCGCGCTGTCGCTGCTGGACACGGTGGTGACGGGTGCGTTCTGGGGCCTGGTCATCCCAATCTCGACAGCGTGGACCGTGTTCGTGGAGGCGGTCCTGGGTGTCTTCGAAGCGGCATTTGGGGGACTGAGGGACAGCGAGTCGAACAGGCGGCTGCAGGCCACTGTCGCTGAGCGCGCCGAGGCGGCCGATCAGGCGGAGGAGGAGAGCGGCGAGCTGCTCGCCTTCGTCATACAACTTATCGAGTGGATCGTGCTGGCGATCGTCGTAGCGATCCTGCTCTACCTGCTCTACCGCTTCCTGCGCAAGCTGCTGGCCAGGGGTCCGAAGTCCACGCTGGGGCAGCGGGACTCGCTGCTGCCCGATTCGGACCTGAAGTCGGACGTGGGCAGGCTGCTGCTGCGGCTGATACCGAGCTGGGTTGGCCCGCGGAGATCCGGCCCGGGCTTCCGCATACCCGACGGGCCCCCGGGCGTGGTCGACGCGCTCGTGCTCTACTACGACATGCTGACGGCCGCGCAGCAGAAGGGTCGAGCCCGCCACGATCACCAGACGCCCCACGAGTACGAGGACACCCTCGCCGACCTGTTCCCCAGGGGGCTGGTCTCGAGGGCGACCGATGCATTCATCCGCGCGTGCTACGGGAACCACCCGGCCGACCGCGAGCAGATCGCGGAGATGTCGGCCAGGTTGAAGAGCATCACCACGGGCACGCCCGTACCCGGCTCACCGGCGAAGGGTTCGGAAGACGATGCCTCCCAGTAGCCAGCCGCCCAGGCTGCCCGTCTCCAGCTCCAGGTGGATCCTCGCGGCCACCGTGGTAGCTGAGAGCGCATGGCTTTCCGCTCTGTACTCCATAATCGGGCTCGCGTCGGACGCGCCCGGCGCCGCGCTGTCCTGGCCGGCGGTCCTCATCATCATGGGCGTGTCGCTCGTCATCACCCACCTGAACCCCTCGCCGAACCGGTGGATAATGCGAGCGTACCGCTTCAGGACCCTCATCGGCCTGGCGCTCATCTACCTTGCAGCGGCGGAGCAGCTGAACGATGGGGCGGGTGCGGACCTCGGATGGGCATGGACGGTCATCGTGGGCGATGGCGGCGGCGGATACAGGCTCGCCGCAGGAATAGGCTTTGCGCTGGGGATAATCGCGTGGTGGCGGGGCGCGAAGCTGGCGTCCGCAGAGCTGCTGAACGATAGCCTGAAGCTCACTATGGGGTTCGGCGCGGCGGCGCTCGCCTTCGCAGCCCTCGTCGACATCGCCCATGAAGCGGACCTGGATACGGCGGCCCGCATCTTCGTCTTCTTCGCCGCCGGCCTGAGCGGGCTGGGTCTGCACCGGCTGCACGAGGGAGCCACCAGGACATCGAAGAGGGGAGGCTGGCAGAGCGTCCTGCTCGGCCCGGTGTCCATCGTCCTGACGCTGGGGATAGCGTTCAGCCTCCTGAGCAGGGGGGTACTGTCCGGCATCTCCGGGCCCGCTTCGGCGGTGCTGAGCAAGGTCGCGGCGGTCGTCTTCTGGGCCATAGTCGTGCCCATCGGGACCCTGTTCAACCTGGCGATTGCCGCGTTCCTAAAGTTCTTCAGCAGACCCTTCAACCCAGAGGAGGAGCCGCCGTCGGAGATCACCGTCGAAGAGATACGCCAGGGGGTCCAGGAGAACGCGCTCGAGGAAGCCGAGCTTGCCGAGGAAGGAGTGCAGACCGGCTACGCGCTCCTGCTGCAGATCATCGAGTGGGGTGTCATATCCATCCTGGGCGCGATAACGCTGGTCGTAGCCGTTTTCCTGTTCAGCCGGGCATACAGACGCATGATCAAGCCGCCCGAAGGACGGGAGGGGCCCGACCGCGAGTCGGTGCGGGAGGACGCGGACCCGCTGTCTGATCTGGGGGAACTGCTGTCCAAGCTCGGAGTGCGCTGGACCCGGCGGCGAAAGCATGAGGAGATGCCGCTGCCCGACGGCCCGCCGGGGATAGTCGAGCCGATGCGGCTGTACTACCTGATGCTGGACGCGGCGGAGAGGCGCGGCGTGGCCCGCCTGCCGCACCAGACGACGCAGGAGTACCGGGGACCGCTCTCCCGCCTGTTTCCCACCGATATCGTCGCAACCGTCACACACGCCTTCGACCGCGCCTTCTACGGCAACCACCCCGCAGACGCGAGCCGGCTCGCGGAGATCTCCAGGTCGGTCGAGGGCCTCGACGCAGATTCACGTCTGCGGCGTCAGCCCTGAGCTCGCAGCCGCGGCGCTACGCTAGGTAATCACGCCATCTTGTACAATGGCGCTCGAACCTACGACAAAGGAGAGTCGCGTGACGCTTAGCATCTATCTGAACTTCGACGGGGACTGCCGGGAGGCGTTCGAGTTCTACCGGTCGGTCTTCGGGGGTGACTTCGACCTCATCAACACGTTCGGGGAAGGGCCGCCGGACATGGGCATGCCGGAGAACGAGCGCGACCGGATCATGCACGTGTCGTACCGGATAGGCTCGAGCGTGCTGATGGGCAGCGACACCTCGGCGCACTTCGGGCCGCCGTTCCAGCAGGGCAACAACTTCTCCGTCTCGTACTCGGCCAAGAGCAGGGAGGAGACGGACGAGCTGTTCGCCAAGATCTCGGAGGGCGGGACGGTAATCATGCCGCCGGCCGACATGTTCTGGGGGGCTTACTACGGCATGTGCACCGACAAGTTCGGGGTAAACTGGCAGTTCGTGGCCGACCACTAGCAACTGTCCAGTTAACCACCTGCACTCACCTGCACTTCCAGAGCACTGCCCCCGTATCGAGTACAGGGCAGGCTCTTCGACAGGCTCAGGGCGAACGGGCTCCAGTCTAGCATTGCGGCGCCTGGGAGAAGTGATATGACCGGTGACATTCGTAACATACGGACCGACCGGCAGTTGTTCGTGGACGACTACTGGATCGCTGAGTCCGAGGGCGTGACTCGGCGGCTGCACGAGCCGGACAGGCGCGACCCGGTGATCGTGAAGGACTACCCGTGGGAAGCCGGCTACGTCGGCACCTCGACTACGGCCTTCGACGGCGAGAAGTACCGGATGTGGTATGGCTGCGACGACGCTCGAGTGATCGGCGTCGCCGGCGTCAATTACCTCCGCAAGGCATACGCGGAGAGCGAGGACGGCATCAACTGGACCAAGCCGTTCCTGGGCCAGGAGGAGTTCGAGGGATCGAGGGAGAACAACCTGTTTTCGACGAACCCCGGCTACGTGAACATCGACGCGAACCCCGAGGCCGACGAGAGCGAGAGGTTCAAGGGTTTCAGGTCGATGGGGCGCCGGGAGAAGTCGGCGATCTACGCCATGGGGTCGCCCGACGGGATCAACTGGCGCCAGCTGTACGATGAGCCGATCCTGACCGGCTGGCCTTTCGACACCAAGAACCTGTTCTTCTGGGACGAGTGGACGGGCCAGTACCGGGGCTACACGCGGGGGATCGCCGGCAACGAGCCCGACGTCGATCCCGCGTCAGTCGACCTCGAATCGGTCAGGGGCCAGCAGGGGCGCGAGTTCTTTGGTGGCGTCCGCTGGATACGCCACGCGAGGTCGGACGACTTCCGGACGTGGACGCCGCTCCGGAACATCGACACGGGCGGGACTCCGTACGAGCACCTCTACACGAACGAGTGCTGGGCCTACGACAGGGCGCCCGGGACCTACCTGATGTTCCCGTCCAGGTACGTGGCGCACCGGACGCCCGACCCCGACTGGTACGACGGCCCAGGGGTCAACGACATCGTCTTCATGTCGAGCCGCGACGGCGTGCACTGGGACAGGAGCTTCATGGAGGCGTTCATGCGGCCCGGGCTGGACAAGAGGAACTGGCACGAGCGCGGTATCTACTTCCAGCACGGCATCTACCAGACCTCGCAGACCGAGCTGACGATGTACGTGACCGAACGTATCAAGACGCCGGGCGTCCACATACGGCGGTATACGCTGAGGCCCGACGGGTTCGTGTCAGTGAACGCGGACTATTCGGGAGGCGAGCTTACGACGGAGCCGTTCGTGTTCGAGGGCGACGAGTTGGAGCTGAACTACTCGACATCCGCCGTCGGCACGATGAGAGTGGAGGTCCAGGACGAGAACGGCAACGCGATACCCGGCTACGCCCTCGACGAGTGCCCGGAGATGTTCGCCGACGAGATCGAGGGTGCCGTCCGGTGGGAGCAGGGCGGCGACGTCGGACGGCTGGCCGGCAGCCCCGTGAGGCTGCGGTTCAGCCTCAATGACGCGGACCTCTACGCCTTCAGGTTCAGGTAGCTACGCCTTTTCGTCCGGGGTACGCGGGAGCGAGGCGGCGTGTCACCCCATCCCTACGGAGCAGGTGCCTTACCTGCCACTCCAGGCTGGGCGGAGTCCCATTCACGGCCAGCACTGTCCTGAGCTCCTGCTTGACGCCGATGAACAGCCACGCCCAGAAGGTTGGTACCAGCAGCTCCCAGTCCAGATCGGACAGCTTATGGACCTCCTCGTAGCCGTCGATAACCTCATCCTGGTTCCCACGCCAGGCAAGCGCAAAGTCAGCGACTCGATAATTCAGGTGGGTTGCATCGAAGTCCAGCACTCCCGTCAGGCGATCGCCCTCGAAGAGAAGGTTCCAGGGGGCGAAGTCGCTGTGCAATACAATCGTCTCCGCCCTGCCCAGGTCCGGGCGGGCAAGAATCTCTCGCGCCCGGTCGATGTGCCACCTCGCGACATGTCCCTCGTATGGCCTGAGTTTCTCGTATTCCTGAATAGAGTCAACGAGCTCAGGGTCGCCGATTACTTCATCCGCAAAGCCGAACCCCCCGCGTTGTCCCATCCCGACAAGGCGACCCGTGGCTTCGTGCAGTTCCGCGAGGAGACGGCCGCGCTCTCTACGGTCCTCCGGCCCATTGGTCGCCCGACATGTCCCAGGAAGGAACTCTGATAGGCGCCATATCCGGCCATCGACTTCGATTGGCTCTTCTATGACCGCCGGTACCGGCCATCCATCCTCGTCCAGACGGGCCAGAACCTCGAGCTCATAGCCAATGTCTGGGAACGGCCGGCCCGAATGGGCGCTGGCCACCAAATGGCCGCGTCTGTGCTCGACGAGCCAGTTCTGCTTGTGTCGACCGCCCAGGTAGTCAACTGGCGTGATGCCCCACTGTTCCTGGATGGTGCGGGGAACATGCGTTGGTGGACCGTCACCGTGAGACAGCGGTCCTCCCATCATGGCCTCGTCTATGGCGAGGTGCGGCGGGGCGCGTAGTAGTCCGACACCTTCTTCATGGCGGCTGCTATGTCGCGGGCGTCGTCCTCGGTGTAGGAGTTGCGGAAGAGGATGAACCCCGTCTTGGGTAGCTCGCTCTCGATGTTCGGTAGGCGCACCTTCGTGTAGTCGACGCGGCGCCTGCCCTGCTCGTCGACGAATGGGTAGCGCGAGCGGCCATAGGTGTGCTCGTTGACGAACATGCCGGTCTTGTACATCGGGACGCCGCCGGCGTAAGGGGGGTAGCAGTCGGGGATGCCCTCGGCCCGAACCGCCTCCGAGAATTGCGCAGGGGGCACGCCCGCCTCGGCCTCCTCGATCTTGTACCCGTACACGTAGTAGCTGTTGACGTCGCCTGGCCGAACCTTCTGGGGAGTGAAACCCGGGAGACCTTCCATCACCTCGTCGAGGACCGCCGCAGTCCTGAGTCTGACGCGGGTCGCCTCGTCCCATCCTTCGAGCTGCGCAAGGCCGACGGCAGCCTCGAGGTTCGTGAAGCGGTGGGCGTCGCCGAGCGAGCCCCCGCCTCCACTTGCGAAGTCCCTCGCACGCTCGAAAAGGTCGTCGTTGTCGGTGATGACCATGCCGCCCTGGTCCGTCGTGAGCGTCTTGCCGCCCAGCGAGAAGACTCCTATGTCTCCCATCGTGCCGACCAGCCGGCCCTGGTACCGGGCCAGGTGGGCCTGCGAGCAGTCCTCGATCACGGGGATGCCGTGGGAGCGCCCTATGGCCAGGATAGCGTCCATGTCGCAAGGGTTGCCGAACAGGTGCACGATCATGATCGCGCGGGTCCGCGCCGTGATCTTGCGCTCGATGTCTTCCGGATCGATGTTGAAGGTATCCGGGTCCATGTCTGCGAACACGGGGATAGCGTTCTGCAGGACGACCCCGCTCACCGTTCCTATCGCCGTGACGGGCGTGGTGATCACCTCGTCGCCGGGCTCCGGGTCGATGGCGGCGATGGCGGTATGACACGCGCTGGTCCCGGTGTTGACCGCCTTGGCATGCTTGACGCCATGCTTTTGAGCAAAGGCCTTCTCGAAGGCCTCGACCTTAATCCGGTTGCGCCAACCGTGGGCCTGGGCGTTTTCTATGACCTCGACGAGCTGGCGTTTGTCTCCTTCGCCGAAGAGCCATTGAGGGCCGAAGGGACGCGTGCGCAAAGGCCTGCCCCCGTCAATGGCCAGCTTCTCCTTGATGTGCGGCGCAGCCATCGCATTCCTCCCTATGCCGGATCACGCGGTGGGCGCGTAGTAGTCGGACACCTTCTTCATGGCGGCCGCTATGTCACGGGCGTCGTCCTCCGTATAGGAGTTGCGGAAGAGGATCGAGCCGGAGTTGGGGAGCTCGCGCTCGATGACCGGCAGGCTCACCTCGGAGTAGTCGACGCGCCGGTTGCCCTGCTCGTCGACGAAGGGGAAGCGGGACTGGCCGTAGGTCTCCTCCTCCGTGAACAAGGGGTAGGTGTGCAGGGCCCGCCCCTCGATGTACGGCCCGTTGCAGTCGGGCACGCCCTCGGCCTTCACGGCGGCGGCGAAGTCGGCGGAGGAGACTCCCGCGGCCTCCGGGTCGATCCTGTACGCATAGACGTAGTAGGTGTTGACGTCGCCGGGGCGCACCTGCTGGACGCGGAATCCAGGCAGGTGCGGCACCACGTCGTTCAGAATCTCGGCGGTGCGGAGCCGGACCTCGGTCGCGTCGTCCCACCGGTCGTACTGGGCAAGGCCGACGGCCGCCTCGAGGTCGGTCATGGCGTAGGTGGTGCCCAGGAATACCGCGTAGCCCCGGGTCTCGACCGGCTCCGGCTCGGGGGCGTGGGAGCTGCGGAACGGGATGGCGTTCTCGGAGCCCTTGCGCACGAAGTTGGAGGCGCGCATGGCGTACTCCTCGTTGTCGGTCATGAGCATGCCGCCGGCGCCGGTCGTCAGCGTCTTGCCGCCGAAGGACAGGATGCCCATGTCGCCTATGGTGCCCACGAGCTGGCCCTGGTACTGGGCGAGGTGCGCCTGGGCGCAGTCCTCGATGACGGGGATACCGTGCATGCGGCCGATCTCCATGATCGCGCCCATGTCGCAGGGATTGCCGTGGAGATGGGTCGCGATGATGGCGCGGGTGCGCTCGGTGATGCGGCGGTCGATGTCGTCGGGGTCGATGTTGAAGGTGTCGCGGTCCGAGTCGGCGAACACGGGGATGCAGTTCTGGAGCATGATGCCCAGGATGCCGCCGGTGTCGGTAACGGGGGTGGTGATGACCTCGTCGCCGGGCTCGGGGTTGATGGCCGCGATGGCCGTGTGGATAGCGGAGGTCGCCGAGTTGGTCGGCACCGCAAAGCCTACTCCGTGGCGCTCGGCGATGGCGCTGCAGAAGGCGTTGACCTTGGTGCGCGACCTCCACCTCTGGCGGTCGGGCGTGTCGGCGGGCTCCGCGGCCTCGTCGATCACGTCCGCGAGGTGGCGCTTCTCCTCCTCGCCGAAGTGCCAGCGCGGGCCGAAAGGCCTCGTTCGCAGGGGCTCGCCGCCGTGGACCGCAAGCTTCTCAGGCACAGTCATCTCTACCCTCCTCTACCTGCGGCAAGGACAGGGCGGCGGACCGGCCTGATGTGACGCGGGCCGGGCCCCTACTGCGTGCAGCCCCTGCCGGGTATGTCCCAGACCTGCTCTACGATCCCGTTTCGAACGGCTATGTACTGGTCCCAGCGGTTGACCAGCATGTCCTGGTAGGAGGGGATGATCTTGATCTTGTCGCCGACCTGGAGGGTGGTGTCGTCGCCGGTATTGAGGACGATGTGGTCGTCCTGGATCTCCTCGACGGTCACGCCGGGCATTCCCTCGACGTGGTCTGCGCCGCGTACGGAGAGGGCCAGCATCCCGGCGTCGGCGACGGCGACTCCGGGCCTCGGGGTGCTGATGACGGTGCTCAGGACCTTGTTGGCGATGAGGTAGTCCTCCATGTAGTGGTACATGGTGCCGCCGAGGGCGTAGGTGCCGCCCTCGACCTCGGTGACGCCGGGAATCTCCTTGGCGACGTCGATGGTGAATGTCTCGCCGCTCGATACCTCCGGCACGTCGATGCCCTCGGCCTGGATGGCGTTGCCCACGTCGAGGCAGCGCTGGATGGTCTCCTTACCGACGGCGAACCGGTCCTCCTGTGTCGTGAACGCGGGCAGGCTTTGGTGGCTCATCACGCCCCTGAACTCGACGCCGGGGAGCGATTCAGCCAGCCTGGCGATGGCGACGCCCTGCTCGGCGCTCCTGACCCCGCCGCGGCCCATCTGGGTGTCGACCTCGATCAGCACGCCGATCGTCACGCCGTATGCGTCAGCGATCTCGGAGATGGTCTGCACGTTGTCGAGGTTGTCGACGCAGACCTTAATGGTGCCGCGCTTGGCCAGGGCGCACATCCTGGCGATCTTGTCCTTGTGGGTGACCTGGTTGGGGATGAGCACGTCGGTGACGCCGCCCTCGAACATGACCTCGGCCTCGGAGAGCTTGGCGGTGCAGACTCCGCCGACGGTGCCGCCGGCCTCGATCTGCATCTTGGCCAGCAGCGGGCTCTTGGTGTTCTTGGTGTGCTGGCGCATCTTGACGTGGCTGTCGCTGTAGGTCTCAGCCACCTGGCGGAAGTTGTGCTCGACGGCGTCCAGGTCCACGAGCAGACAGGGCGTGTCGAGGTCCTCGATGGGGGTACCGGGTACAGGTCGATAGGTGTCCAATGCAGCTCCTTCGCGATTGCTGAAAGCGACTGGGAGAATAGCATACCGCCGGTTTCAAATCCATCGCCTCGCAACCCTGTGCGACGGCGGTCACCGGACTCCGGGATGGGCGGCAGCCCAGGCGCACGGGGGCCGGGGAGGCCGGGTTTCAAACCCGCCCCTACCAGGGGGCTGAGCAGGCTGGCTCGCAACCTGGCGGCGTGGGATGTAGAATTGAAGGAAGACTGGAAGGAGCCCTGCTCTACGCGATGCGCCTGGGTCATGTCCTGCAGATACTCTTTACGGCGGCTACGGTCGCGGCGTTCGTGTACGCGATGCGTACGAGGCAGCCGAGCGGGCGCATCCTGGAGGTGCCGTACGAGTTTCGCCCGCCGACGTCGGACCGGCTGCGCGACCGGCTGTGGAATCCGGACGACCCCCGGCTGTTCACGCCGCCGGTCCTGGGTATCGGCTGGTCGATCAACTTCTACCAAGCGGCGCTCAGGGCCCAGGCGCTGCTGGCGATGGCGACGGAGCGCCGCGGGGACGCGTAGCCTCCACCCTGCCCGGTGGTGTAGTGGTAGCACGAAGGACTTTGGATCCTCAGACCCAGGTTCGAATCCTGGCCGGGCAGCCATCTATCTCTTTCAACAGTACCCGAACCGTCCCCACATGTCCCACTTTCATAGCTAATGGAGCCCTCTATTGGGCTTGCGTGTTCCCAGTCGGTGCTGT
This sequence comes from Dehalococcoidia bacterium, assembly GCA_965116315.1. GTDB lineage: Bacteria > Chloroflexota > Dehalococcoidia > Lucifugimonadales > CAJWER01. The sequence continues at coordinate 187,386 of OZ220672.1, read as the reverse complement.
AGCATCCTAGTAAGAAAGTGGTACTTACGTGGTACCACAGGGAATACGGAGGATTCACATTGGCCCTGCTCACTGCCGCGAAGGTTAAGGCCCTCAACGAACCGGGGCGATACTCAGATGGAGAGGGACTGCACCTCTTTGTCAGGAAGTCGGGAACGAAGGCATGGGTTCATCGCTTCACCGTTGATGGGCGGCGCAGGGACATTGGACTAGGTGGCTATCCTGCCGTGAGCCTCGCTAAGGCCCGTGAGCGAGCAGAGGAGAATCGGGCAGCCATTGCAGACGGTCGAGATCCCCAGGCGGAGAAACGCAGGGCTGTAGATCTGCCGTCGTTCCGAGAGGCCGCGGATCGAACAATTGACGCGAACAAACCCCGTTGGCGGCATAGCAAGACTGCGACGAACTGGAGGGGTTCGCTGGAGACGTATGCTTTCCCCATCTTCGGCGATGTTCGGGTGGACCAGGTTGGTCGAGGCGATGTATTGGCAGTCCTTGAGCCTATATGGACGACGAAGCCCGCTACCGCTAGAAAGCTGCGTCAGAGAATCCGAACGGTCTTCTCCTGGGCCATGGCTCACGGCTTCATCGAACTCAACCCCGCAGGAGAAGTCATAAACGCCGCACTTCCTCCGATGCCAGCTGTCAAGGCCCACTTTCGAGCGCTTCCCTACGGGGACGTGGGGAAGGCTCTGGAGACCATTGAGGGGTCTTCTTCGTCACTGTCTTCTAGGCTCTGCCTGCGCTTTCTCGTATTAACAGCAGCCCGGTCGGGAGAGGCCAGAGGTACCCTGTGGCATGAGATCGACTTCGAGGAACGGGAATGGCGCATTCCTGCAGCTCGCATGAAGTCGGGAGTTGAGCATCGCGTTCCACTGAGCGACGTCTCTATGGACGTTCTCCAGCAGGCCCTGAACCTTGACGACGACTCCGGGCTGGTCTTCCCTTCGACATTGAAACCTGGCAGGCCGCTGTCGGATATGACCCTGACGAAGATACTGCGTTCCGTCGGGCTGGCGGATCGAGCGACGGTCCACGGCTTCCGAACCTCCTTCAAGACCTGGGCCATGGAGCGGACGGATACCCCGTGGGCAGTTGGAGAGGCGGCTCTGGCGCACACCTTGGGCAACTCCACTGAGCAAGCGTACGCTAGGAGCGACCTGTTCGAGAGACGACGTACCCTCATGCAACAATGGGCCGACTACCTCTTTGGCTAGACGCCATCACTAGCCGAAGGAAACTCTACGTCTGTGCTATGGCCCTGTTCGATGATGGCTGTCTTAGGAAGCTACTTGGTCGGCCGCCGAGATCGAGGTGGGAGCCTGATTGACTGCTCCTCGAAGCTAAACGAGTTGCATCCCGTTATTCTCGGGATAGAATGACGGGTTGACCACTCTGCTACCACTAATCTCCATCGGGATTTCGGGTGAGTGAGGGAACATTTCTCGGTCATCTAGCTGATCCCCAACAATTGGGTCTGACTCGAACTTTCTCCTGATGGCATCCCCATCGAACCCCTTCACATACGCCAAATAAGGAAAGTCCCGAGGCCGGACCGGGATCCTTAAGAGAGGCTCGATCGGTGAGGTACTTCCCCACTGGACGCCCTGGCGTTCGGTGAAGGGGTCAGGGCTGGTAACATAGACTGTCCCATCCACATAGGGCGATACATCGACCGCGGCCTGCCCTATCGCGAAGAAGTAGAGCTTATAACTCACTCCCCTGATGTCTCGTACCGGAATACAGGAATTGGTTGTACCAAGCGATTTCGTTTTCTCAAGAATTGCGAACCACATGGCCCAAATCGCGTCCGAAGTGCCAAAGAGCATCTGCCTGCTTCCAAATTCTGAGAGGTCGGTAGTCAGTCGTACCGGTTCTAGGCGGTCGATGTCGTTACGAATAGACCCGTGGAACGCAAGCTCCTTGTAATCTGTCAGGAAAGCTAGGAATTCGTGCTTCGGATATGGGAGCGTGTACGAAGTAGTAGGCCCCTCCAAGACTGCTTGGCTGTAGAACTCCTCAAAAGCTGCCCTCTTGTGGAGTGAAAGATTCCCCGTTCTTCGACTCAGCCAGTAGGGGAGCGCTGTGGTGACATCAGTTACTCTGTCCATAGGCTATCCAGCAAGGGTCAACGACATGATAGACCGGAGGTGACTGTCTTCAGATGCCAACTACCTAAGACGCGCTACCCATAGTGGGCCGAATCATCACTGGAGTGACACTACTCATACCCACTAGGCCTCCTACGCCGTTCGTCAGGATTAGGATCTACCGGCATGTGTATGTCAATCTCCTCTAGCCAAGGCCAACAAAGGGGTACGCATAGAGGCGTGTCCTCATTCTACACTAGGCAGCGTCTGTTGGATCATGTTCACCCAACGCTAAAGGCCGGGACTCCATCCAACTCGTGATATCGCTCTCCTTCCACCTGACGGCAGCAGGACCTACCTTGATGGCAACAGGGAACTCCTGGGTACGCATCAGCCGGTAGATCGAAGAGCGGCTCATGCCCGTGATCCTCTCAACGTCTCGACGCCTCAGCAGTCTGTCATGCATAGTACTCACCTCTTGTGTCCTGGAATCTCAGTTGCACACCCTCATCCCTAGGAGGCCGTGCAAGTTGGGTGGGACTCCCTCCCGCCACCGCCGCAGGTTGATGATGCTCGTGCCGAGCCTTCGGGCCAATCTCCACCCACGACATGGCTGGTGCCTACTTGGAGAACTCCTTTGCCTGAGCGGTCCCGCCAGGGGCATCAATCTCCTGGCTTGTGGGAACCGGATTCTCGATTGGTGGCAGCTAGCCGTCCCTCCCAGTTGGTCGAACCGAAGCTCGTGCAATCGAGTGTGAGGAGTCCAACAGCCCTTTCAAACCACATATAACGGGTGTCGTGCGCGACAGCGGTGTCACGCGTGACAGCCGTTAGGACGCATGGGGATTCGGGGCAGTTCGTGCCGTTAGGGGGCTGTACAGAAAGATGGAGTTAGTTCCGAAAACGGAAGTGGGGTTGACGCAAAGCTGAATCGGGATGAGAGGCCCTCTATAGGACAATAGGGGGAAGAAGAGGGGTGTTTGGAGGCGCCGGCCGAAGGAGGCGGTTCAAACCACCGGGAGCTCCCAGGTCGCACGGGTAGCTATCCGCCGCCTTGCCCCGGCAGTCCATCACGCCCGCAAGCCGCATCTGCTGACCATGAACGTCATTCGGAGAGCCCTCCCCTTCCAGCTTGAAGTCGTTCCCCGCGTGGAAACGCATCCTGAGCTTGCCCTCCGAGATCTTCTCGAAGTAGGGGGCGACATTGGTGTTCAGGATGTTCACCGCCTCGGCCATCATCATCGTCTCCCGATTCCCGTCGTCCTCGAACCATCCGGGCGCGTCCGGCGGCACGCGGGCGATGTCGACCGTGATGTCCAGGTCGTCCAGTGAGTAGTAGGTCGGGTCAACCGGCGGGTCCAGGTAGATCCGGTCCGGGTATTCCTTGATTGGGGTGCATCCATCAAAGCCCATGAAGCCGTAGCGCAGGTAGCTCCCGTTGCCGTAGAACCGGATGAGCGACAGGGGAGTCCGAGCCACCCAGGTCGGTCATACCGGCCTCTATCCAGGGGGAGATTTCCTTCTCTGGGTACAGACAGGTGTACGGCTCCGATTCCGTCCACCAATCCTGCTGCGCCAAAGCGTTCCACCTGGCGAAGGGGTCGGTGCCCAACTCCCTCCGTAAACCGGGAGACACGACCGTCGGCAGTGGTGTGGGGCTCTCCATTGCCGTCGGCGACGGCATAGGGCTCTCCTTAACAGGGGCGTGGGAGTGTGGCCCGATGCTGCCCGCTGACCTGTGGGAGTCCCGTCCGGCTGCCCATTGCAGGCTGCCAATCCGAGCAGAATCAGAGCGGTTCCGACCGCTGAGAGCAGCCGCCGAATGGAGCAACGCGTCTTCAAATCGGTGACGCCTCGCTGCAAGTTGACAGTTCCTTTGACCGTTCCTGACGTCATGACTCTCTTACTGTTCACTGCTATTCGGCCTCGCCCAATCGATAGCCGACGCGAGGCTCGTTGAAGATGTACCTGGGGTTGTCGGCGCTCTCCCCCAGCTTCTGGCGCAGCCGCCTCACGTAGCCCCGCACCACACTGGAGTCTCCATGCTCCCGCGCCGACCAGACTCGGCTCATGAGGTGCTCAAGGCTCAGAGTCTTCCCCACATTCACCGCAAGCTCGCAGAACAGCCGGTACTCCGTGTCGGTCAAGGCCACCGCCTGGCCTCCCACCGTCACCCGGCGCCGGGAGTATTCGATAGACAACTCCCCCAACTGGAAGAACCCGTGGTCCGGCTCCCGTTCCGGCGCGTCCCGTCGCCGCAGCGCCGCCCCCACGCGGGCCACCAGCTCGGTGGGAGAGAAGGGCTTGGCGATGTAGTCGTCTGCGCCGATCTCGAAGGTGAGAGCCAGATCGTGCTCCGGGGTTCCGCCGCGCGCCGACAGCAACAGAACCGGCGCGTCGGTCGCCTTCGATATGCGCTGCATGAGTTTAGATCCGTCAGCCCCGGTAAGCGCCGAGTCGAGCAGGATGAGGTGAGGCCGCTCCACCGCGATGAGCCGCTCCACTTCCCCCGGGTCCCAGGTGGCCAACGGGGTGTATCCCGCTTCAGTCAGAGCATTGCGTATGTGCCACAGTGCCTGGGGGTCGTCTTCCACCACGAGGACGCGTCCCCGGCCCCGGGCGGCGCGCCCGCTGCCCGACGAAGTCAGATCCGCCGGTCCAGCTCTGAGCGCCGCCGCCTCGGCCACCGGCATGGTGAAGATGAAGCGGAACCCTACGCCGGGGCCGTCGTTCTCGACCCAAATGCGGCCCCCGTGGGCTTCCACGATCCCCCGGCACACCGCCAGGTCCAGGGCTTCTCCCCCGGTTACGCTCTCACTCCCCCCTGCCACCGGCGAGAGCCTGCGGAACAGTAGGGGCATGGGCTGTGACGGGGTGTCCCGGCCCCGGCCGGCCACGCACACAGCCACGTGCGCGTCCTCCCGACGGGCGCTCACCGTGACAGCCGAATCCCCCGACGGGTGGCCGGCGGCACTGGACAGCAGGCGGTCCAGCACCTGGAGGGTCCGCTGCCTGTCCGCCGCGACCTGGGGTAGGTCCGGGGACAGGTCAACCTCCACCGGGGCGGCGGCCCCACTCTCCTGGAAGGACGCCTGGGCCTGGCCCACCAGAAAAGCCAGGTCCGTGGGTTCGGGCGTCAGGACCAGCGTCCCCGCCTCGATGCGGGCCAGCTCCAGCAGGTCCCAGATCAGGCCCTGCATACGCTCAGCCTGCCACTCGATGAGGCCGAAGAGCTGGCGGGCTTTGGCGAAGTCCAGCCTGGTCATGTCCTTCAGCACGGCGGCGGCCGACCCCCTGATGGAGGTCAGGGGCGCCAGCAGCTCCTGACTCACCATGCCCAGGAACTCGGCCCTCTGCCGTCCCAGCTCCTTCGTCGGCGGCAGGCCCTGCAGCGTGACGACCACCGACTCCATGTCGCCCTCTTCCGAGAAGATGGGCGTGGAGTTGATGATGGTGTCGACCCGGCGCCCGTCAGGGACCTGGATGACGATCTCCTCGGCCCGCACCGTCTCCTCCGAGCTCAGCGCCCGCACCAGGGGATACTCCCTGAGAGAGACCTCTCGCCCGTCGGCTCGGCGGAAGGTCACCACCTCCAGCAGCTGCTCCGGGCTCTGGTCCGGGTCCCGCAGCCCCTCCACGATCCTCAGCGCCTCCCGGTTGAAGAAGGAAGGCGTCCCCGTAACGGCGTCGAAGACCACCACGCCGACCGGGGATGTGTTGACCAGCGTTTCCAGATCGGCCTTTGCCCTTTGCTCCTCGCGATAGCGGCGGGCGTTGGCGATGACCAGTGCCGCCTGGGATGCGAACATCACCAGGGTCTCCTCGTCCTCCTGGCTGAACTCCCGCCCCTCCGCCTCGTGAGCCAGGTAGATGGTGCCCACCCCCACCCCCTGGTGTCGCATTGGTGCCACCAGCAAGGAGGAGGCTGACACCGGGGGCGAGAACTCCGGCAACCCCAGAGCGCGCAGGTGACCGGCGATGTCGGACGCCCGCAGGGGGGTTGCCATCCCGCTGAGATATTCGAAGAAGCCCAACCCCTGGGGCGTTTCCCACAGCCCCCGGTGCTCTTCCGGGGTCAGCCCGGAGACGATGAAGTCAGGCCGCTGCCCCGTCTGCCCGAGAACGGTTATCGCCCCGTACCGGGAACTGGTCAGGGTCCTCGCGCTATCCACCACATCCTGCAACACCGTGTCGAAGTCGAGGCTCTCGTTGATGCGCAGAATTGCCTCGCTCATGCGGGATAGGCGGTCTCCCCGCGCCTGGCGTTCGGGTTCCGGTTCCGGTTGCTCCGCCCTGTTCAAAGCTGCACCTCCATCGTGAGATGGTGATTGTGCGGCTAGCATAGCAGGTTACATGGCCTCATTTGAAGGGGCTATAACCGATATATCACAGTTATTGTCACCGAAAGTTTACTGACTATACTACCTTTAGCCCCTACAATCATCGCTGGATCCATGGAGAGATAGGTCCGTGCGGTTTCTATGCACACCTGCACCGTGACCCAATGCGGAGGCGCCGCCAGGGTAGCCACGGTCGGCCGGGTCGAATTGGGCGAGGAGATCGTTCCGTTCAGGAGCATCGTGACTACTACCCTTGAAGAGCCGGCGAGGGTCGCACGGGGCGCGTCCCACTCCGTGGAGCGAAATGCAGCTCGCAGGTGACGAGAAGCCATATCTCAAGGTCAATGCGGACTTCCCGACCAGGAAGGCCACGACTCACAACTGGCGGTGCGGGACGATCCCGGTCGCCGCCAAGAAGCCTGAGAACGGACACTGGCGAGGATTCAACACGAAAGAGCAGGCCGAGGCGTACGCCTACTCGCTAGGTTTGCTCGACGTCCGCAACTGCAAGCTGTGCATGTAGGCGAGGAGGACAATCATGCGCCAAGCATCGCGCTGGGTCTTTAGGACGGTGATCTTCGCGGGCATCCTAGGGCTGGTGCTGGCCGTCCTGTTCTTCATCCTGGCGGGCAGGGACGCGAGTCGCATGACCACGGCAGAGTATGTCGTCGGGATTCCGATGGTGCTTTCGTGGATCTACTTTTGGGTAGCTCTGGTCGTCGGCATCATTCTCAGGCTCCTGAGCATGGAGCGTTCAGAAGGATAGGCGAACTGACACTATGGCAAGGAACGTTGTCTCACGGCAAGCTGCTTCCGAACTGAGGTTGGCATTCAAGGACTGTGCTGCCGAGGTCAACGCTGCGCCCCTTGCGCATGGCAGCAAGCTGGCGTGCATCGGACAAGTCGAACAGTTTCTGCGATGGCTAGCTGGAGACTTCGCGCCCGCCATCCGAAGGGCCGAGCTTGAGTTTTCGGACCCGTCCATCGTCTCTCGCAGGGCCGAGGAGTTGGAAAACTGGCTTCGCACCATGCGTAGAGAGGGACGGTACTAGGAGGTCTTATGGGAGCATCAGCTGGAAGGGGTCTCTCGGCGTCCCCGACGAGGTGCGGATGACAGCAACCGTCAACATGACACTGGACAGTCGTTCCATCAAGGGAGTTGTAGGCTTCGTAGTTCCAGTGTCTTTCTCCAAGGAAGGAGGAGTACTCCTCATAGCCATCCACACAGAGGAGCTGCGCTGGACCGAGGACACCTGAGTAACGCAACCCCTGTGATGACTCTCTACGACGGACTCAGCATGATGAGGATAATGAACGATTGCGTGTCCTTGGCTGGGAGGTGAGCGTGCGATCGACGTCGACGGGTCGGTACCCATTGAATAGGACATGAGCCTGATTAGGAGTGAGGACGGCTACCGAGTTCACTCCGTGGTGCAACCTCATCTGGTTCTAGTTCGGGGAATTCGACGAAGGGTGCGCCCTGGGTGATGGGAATCAAGCCAATATCAACGCGAGTAAGCCCCTAGTGGTGAGATTGCTCGCTGCCCTCGCCGCGCTGTTCGCAGCCCTGTTCATGGCCTGTGCCACCGAGACTTGCCTTGACCAGCCGGCTCGGAATACTGAGTCGGCTGGTCAAGGAGCGGAATCAGCGGCGACAACTAGGCCCACAGAAGCGCCCAAGATGGCGGCCACACCGGCAGAACCTCCATCTACCGCCGCAACGCCAGCCAACGCCCTTGCGCTGACCGCTGCGGCGGAACCGGAACCGACTGCAACATCAACCACTACAGCACTGGCCTATCCCGCCACGGCGACCCCCGCTGCGGCGTCTTCCAGCACCCAGCAGCCCTCCTCTCAGGGGCCGAAAGTCCAAACCCCTGCGACTCCAACCGACAACCAGTACTACACGGTCAAGGACCTGGTGACCATGGTCTCGGGACTCGACCACAGCTGCGGCCTTCAGGCTGACGGGATCGTTGTGTGCTGGGGTGAAGACTGGTATGGACAGTCTTCCGGGCCCGTTGGATCGTTCACCGCGGTGAGCTTATTCGGCCGCTCATCCTGCGGCGCGAGGCCTCAGGGCGGAATTGAATGCTGGGGCGAGTGGGCGCCTCCCCAACCGGAACAACTGGCCGAATCCTCTCAAATCTACACATCCCTGGCCGCCGGGGACAGCCACCTGTGCGCCCTGAAGGGAGACGGACAGGTCGAATGTTGGACTGACGACTATGGGGCCGACAACGGTCTGGACCGGGCCCATGCCGGGGAGTTCCTGATGCTGGATGCCGGGCATAGCCACACGTGTGGCGTCCAGGCCGATGGCAGTGCGATTTGCTGGGGAGGCGAATACGGCGAGGGCGTGGCAGTCCTGCCCGGCGAAGGATTCGCGTCAGTGAGCGCGGACCACGATGGCTACACCTGCGGGGTCAGGAACGACGGCTCCGTCGCATGTTGGGAATCTCGCGATGGGGATTTCTCACAGCTGCCGGCCCCGGAGGGCAGCTTCGAAACGATCAGCGTGGAGGGCGAAAGGGGCTGCGGGATCCGGACCGGCGGCGCCTTGCTTTGTTGGAGCCCACTTCCGAATTGGGCCCTAGAGGGCCTCGGAGCACCTCCGCAAGGGCGTTTCACGACAATCAGCGTTGGCGGAGAGTTTGCCTGCGCCTTGAGGGACGACGGCATTGTCGTGTGCTGGGGGAAGACATCTGGCGCAATGCCGCCCGGCGGGTACGGTATCAATGAGTTGGGGATGGTCTACGCAGCTTCCGGGGTGCGTGACGATGAGGTGACCACCTACATCGCCGTCGGCGACGACAATTCGTGCCAATGGCAGGTGGCGTCGAATACGTACGCCGGCTGGTACTACGGCAAGTTCTGTTGGGGCAACCCGGATGCCGGACACTCGGACCCTGGAGGACCCACCTACCGGGCGATCAGCGTTGGTTATCTTCACAACTGCGCAGTGACTACGGAAGACACAATCCGCTGTTGGGGGTACAGTCAGTACCCGGGCGGAGGCGGGCCGGAACCCGACATGGACCGGGACTTGGACGACCCTCCCGAGGGCGATTTCCAAGACGTAGCCGCAGGCGGCCACCACACCTGCGGATTGAGAGACGATGGTACGGTCGTGTGCTGGGGGAGCAGTCACCGGGGGCAGGCGACCTCGCCGGGGGGACGGTTTACCGCCATCAGCGCGGGTGACAACCATACCTGCGGGTTGCGTCCTGGCGGCGCAGCAGCATGCTGGGGTGAACTCAACTACTCCGGCGTTCGCAGCGGGCCCCCCGCGGGGGAGTTCGTTTCCATAGCATCAGGGGACGACTCCGCGTGCGGCGTCAGGAGCAATGGCGCGGTCGAATGTTGGGGCGGCTCCGTGCCATCCCCACAGGGCAGCTTCATTTCCTTCCAAATCGGACCCCATGACGGCTGCGGGATCACCGCGGATTCGATGGTGTCGTGTCAGTCATGGACCGGGTATCAATTCCTGCGATCGGAGCTGGGCCCTCTGACGGCGCTGTCCATGGGCGGCAACCACGGATGTGGAATACGAGCCGACGACTCCCTCCTATGCTGGGGAGGGAACACGATCCAGGTTACACCCCCCGGCGGCAAGTTCTCCCGCGTTAGCGCTGGAGATGACCGCACTTGTGCATTGCGGACCGACGGCACCGCAGTGTGCTGGGGGAGGACCACAGAAGACCATGTTGGACGTGTCACTCCACCGAGCGACCATCCTCCCTACTTTTCTCGCGTGACGGAATGGACCGAACAGGGCGTGGTCCCGTTGCCGCCGGACAGTCCAACTCCGAGCCAGTCCCTGGTCACAAAGCCCGGAGCAGAACCGGAGGGGGCGTCCTGCGGACGATTGTGCTCAGGAGACTTCTGGGAGAAGGGCGCATTCACCCTCGAAGCGGTCCGAGCCGAATTGGACCAGGGAGCCGACCCGTCGGTGGTTGGTGATGAGGGCGCCGCCGCCCTGCACTGGGCGATCGAAAGGGACGCCCAGATGGAGATCGTTGAATTGCTGCTGGACCGCGGCGCGGACCCGGACCTCGCCGACGGCGCGGGCGGTACCCCGCTGCACTATGCGGTCGGCGCTTTCGGCGCCCCCAGGGTCGAGATCATCGAACTGCTGCTGGACCGTGGCGCGGACATCCACGCCAAGAACCATCACAACACCTCCGTTCTCACCGTGGCGGTGGCAGCGGGTAACGACCACGGGGTGATCCAAACGATGCTGTCTCGAGGGGCAAACCCGAACCCCGGGAAGAACACGTACGGAGACACGCCCCTTTCCAAGGCCGTCCAAGTCTCCGCCTATGACGGCAACCCCGAAGTCGTAAGGCTGTTGCTAGAGGGCGGGGCTGACGCCACCGAGAGGTACTTCGACAATGGAGTGACCCTACTGCACCTCTACTACTACAGTTTGTTCAATAGCAGCTCGTCAAGCGAGGATGCAGCGGCGAATCCGGAAGTTGTAGAGCTCTTGCTGGTCCACGGCTGCGACCCATCCGTAACGCCGGACGATGACTTGTTTGGAGGGTCTATTCTCCTCTGGGCCATGTTGTCGGGGGCTCCGGAGCCCGAGGTCATCAGCCTGTTCCTGGAACACGGCGCCAGCTTGGCTGCAGCCCATCCGGCAGGATTCACACCCTTGCACTATGCCGCGTTCAAAGGCAGCACAGGGGTCGCGGCCGTCTTGTTGGAACATGGCGCGGACGTTTCCGCCCAGGATGAGGACGGCGAAACCCCGCTCCACTATGCGATGCGCTCCGACGCGGTGGGCGTGGTCCGTCTCCTGTTGGAGCGCGGAGCCGACGCCTCGTCCCAAGACCACGATGGGGACACTCCGCTTCACTTGATCGCACGTAGGTACGACCATGATACCCAGGCCAGAGCTGAAATCGTCTCCCTGCTCATCGAGTACGACGCAGCCACCGATGCTGCCAATTCAGACGGAGAAACGCCTTGTGATTTGATAGGCTCCACAGAAGACCCAGATGATTGGTACGCGGCACTCAGGCAGGCCTGTTGACATCATAACGCTGGGGAGCCCTTTGCCTTCTGGGATGCACCAGAGCGGAAACTTGCAATTGGTCCAGAGTCACATCTGCTTCTCGCCGTTGAATCTTGACCGACACTCAGTGCATATTCCTCGGAATATCACCTGGGCCTCGTCAACCTCCCCATTGACTTGGTCTGGATCCAGGCAGGGTTTCGATCCAACAACGCACTCGACATCCTCGATAAGGCCACAAGAACGGCAAACGAAGTGATGATGCCACCTCTCGGCAAGCTCATAAAGCGCGCGTCCTGGGCCGATGTTAGTCACCATCATTAGCCCGTGGGTCGCCAGAGCCCCCACAACGTTGTACACAGAGCCACGTGGCAGAGGAGTGCCACGGGCATCAAGAGCTTCGACCAACTCGTCTGTAGAGAGGTGAGGTCCCGTTTCTTGAAGGACTTCTAGGACCAACAACCGTGGTCTGGTGGCTCTGAGACCGGTGTCCCGCAGTCTTTGGGCCAGCTCCTGGCCGTCTGTCATCGCTGTGCCCGCAGCATCCATTGGTGTTTCTCTAGACCTCGCACTATCTCGATGATGAGGTCTTGGCTGGCCAGGTCCAGATCCCCGAGTCGCTCCGCCGCCTGTCTCGCGTGAGAAGCGACGCCGGCCACTCGTCTTTCCATCAGCGCTACAGCTTCACTGTCGGCTATGTATCCTTGTGGCAATGGCTCAAGACGGCTTTGCGTTGCCACGTCACTGGGCTGCCCATCGGCTGCAAGATCAATCGTCACCTTGCGCTCCGCTACGTCGTCTGCCCACATCCGAGCATCGTCTACGATATTGTCCAACTGGGCATGCACCGACTGGAAGAGCGGACCTACCACATTCCAGTGAGCTTGTTTGCCCTGCAGACTCAGATCAATTAGGTCTGCCAGCAGGACTTGTAGCTCCGCCGCCACCTTGGTCTGGACCTCAGAGCTGACGTCGATTGAAGTAGAAACCATCTATCTTCTCCTTGCCTGCTTTGGGTCGCTTCTTCCGCGACGACCGTCTACCGAGCGTTCTTTTGACAATGTCAAGATACCACCTTATTTAGACATTGTCAAGAGAAGTTGGTGGAGGCTGGAGGCAATCGCCATCTGACCGGGAGTCTGACCCTCAAAGCTGGGCCAAGTGGAATGTTGGCCTCGGCCGGATATCTGTCGGGGGAGCGACACGAAGGTCAAACGGGACAACTTCGAGCGCAAGTGCAGGATACGGTGTGCACAGAACGGTAGTCGCACCGTAGCGTGACCCGGTCAGTGTCCTTGCGCTGTCCTCCACCTCTTGCAACACCATGCCGAAGTCCAGGCTCTCGTTGATGCGCAGGATTGCCTCGCTCATGCGGGAGAGGCGGTTCCCCCGCGCCTGGCGTTCGGGTCCCGGTTACGGTTTCTCCCCCCTGTCACGGCCGGACCTCCATTCATGGGACTGGTGACTTTGCGGTTAGCATAGCAACGTTGTCTGGCCTCTGAGAGGGACTAGCACCGATATTTCAACGTTATTATCACCGTAAATTTACTGAATAACCCGCCTTTAGCTCCTACAATCCTTGCTGGACCCTCGGAGGGACATGTTCGGGGACCCACCCAGTCCGGTCACAAGGCGATAGCACACACAGCGAAGGGGGGGCTCATGAAAGGAGCAATGGAGGCAAGACGATTTTGCTTCTGGACGGTAGCGGCAGTGGCAGTCCTGTTGGGAGCTGCGTGCAGCGTGAGCCTGGACATGACGACCACCGTCACTGACTTGGACAACATAACCCATGATCTGGAGTACTCCTACCCAGACCTATCGTCCTCAGCCCATGAGGACGATTTTGGGGCGTTCGACTCCCGGTACTGCACGAAGGCGGAGGACGAGGAGGACGGCAACATCGTTGTCACCTGCTCGGGTATTCCCCACAGCCTGCTCGTTCAAGCCCAAGTTGCCGGAGAAGAAAGCAGCATACAGATCAGCGCTACCAGGAAAGATTCGGGCGAGCAGTGGGAATACCGAGTCGCCATGGCCAACCCCTACACAGGTCGGGATGACCTCGAAGAAGGGGATTTGACATGGGAGGTGAATCTTCCCGGGAGGATCGTGGATTCCAACGCCGACTCCGTTTCCGAGGACGGCGGAAGGGCGGAATTCAGCGCGGACCTCGAAGACTCACGCGAGACGTTCTTCGCCGTGAGCGTGAAGGACAAAGCGGGCGAGCCGACTCTGCCGCCGAGATGCGACAACGGCATCGCCGTGACTAACCCGGCAGACAACAGGGCACTGGTCGAGGACTGCGAGGCCCTGTTGGCATCCGCTGACATCCTCGCGGGTGCGGCGCTGCTCAACTGGTCGGCCCAAATCCCACTCTCACAGTGGGATGGCGTAGTGATTGACGGCAGTCCCGCGCGAATAACTGGGCTGTACCTGTACAGCAGAAAGCTGACCGGAGAGGTACCCGGTCAGCTTGGCAGATTGACCGGACTCGAGACATTGTGGCTCCACGACAATCGGCTGAGCGGTGAGCTGCCAGCCACGCTGGGCGGCCTCTCCCGGCTCGAACAGCTGTCCCTGAATCGCAATCGACTCTCCGGCGGACTGCCCGCTGCGCTGGGCAGCCTGGCCAACCTCGAGTACATGTCCCTCAGCCGCAACCTGCTCACGGGCGAGATACCCGCCGAGCTGGGCAACCTGTCCAGCCTGGAGGAGCTGTGGTTGTACGAAAACGGTCTGTCGGGTGAAATCCCGCGGGAGCTGGGTAATCTGTCCGACCTGAAGCGTCTGGAGATCTGGGCGAACAAGCTTACGGGGCCTATCCCGCCGGAGTTGGGCCACCTGTCTAATCTGGTGGACTTGCAGCTCGACCAAAATGATCTGTTGGGTGAGGTCCCTCCAGAGCTGGGCAATCTCACCAGCCTGGAGATTCTGCATCTGGACGACAACCAGTTGACGGGGTCTATCCCGCCTGAGCTCGGCAACCTGTCCAATCTGGTGGACTTGCAGCTCGACCAAAATGCGCTGTCGGGTGGGATTCCGCCTGAGCTCGGCAACCTGTCCGGCCTCAAGCGTCTGGAGATCTGGGAAAACCGGCTCACGGGGCCCATCCCGCCTGAGCTGGGCAATCTGACCAGCCTGACCTACCTGTCGATCGGGAAAAACGAGCTGACCGGGTGTGTACCTTCGGCCCTGGAAGATGCGTATGTTGACATCGACTACCCCATCTGCGACGCGGGGGAACCGACACCGCCGGCGCCACAACCCCCGACGCCGCCAGCGCCCCCCACGCCACCACTCCCACCTTCGCCCCCGGCGGCCACGCCGACTCCCCCGGCAGCTACGCCAACGCCGCCCCAGGGGCCTCCGGCGGCCACGCCGACGCCGACTCCCACCGCGACGCCGAGGCCCGCCGCGACGCCATCCACAGGGGCCACGCGAGTGGACTGCGGCGACGCGGTGGCAGACACGTCCAATAACGCGCTCGTCGCGGACTGCGAGTACCTGCTGGGCTTTAAGAAGACACTCCGGGGCAGCGCCAGCCTGAACTGGTGGTCGGGCCGCTCGATCGAGCAGTGGAACGGCATAACGGTAGAGGGCGGCCGGGTGACCGGGCTGTCGCTCCCCAACCGGAACCTCGACGGCGTCATCCCCGCCGGGATCGGCAGCCTGTCGGCCTTGACGACGCTCGACCTGAGCGGCAACAACCTGACCGGGCAGATACCGGCGGAGCTCAACAACCTGGTCAACCTGACACGATGGCGGCTTGCGGGGAACAGCCTCAGCGGTTGTGTTCCCTCCACCTTCGCGCAGGTGAGCGACAACGACGCGGCAAGCCTGAATCTGCCCACGTGCGCGTCTCCAACAGGCGAATGATGGTCCAGATAGACGAGCAGAGCGGGCGACGAGCTAACAACACATAAGACCATAGGTCTACGGCGAAAGGAGTTGGAAGTGTTCCAAATACACCGTTTCTCGATGATAGTGGCTGCGGCGGTTCTGTTGGCGGCTGCAACGGTCCTGGTGGTGGTTGGCGTGACTCAGGAGGGCCCGGCGGGAGACGTGGCCTACGCCTCCGACCCCCAAGCCGGACTCGCCGCTGACGAGGCGGAGGCCGAGGCTGCTGCAAGGCGGCCGGCCATGGCCAAGCCGGTCGAGTCGGGCGAGGCGGTCGCCGTACGGACGACGGGGCTGACGACGAGAGCCATCGACCGTCCGTCCGTCGAAAGAAGCTGCCGCACTGAGCCCTACGACTTTGACGACTGCGTTACGGTGGAGATCGTAATGGACGCGCTCTACGGTGACTGCGCCGATTGCCAAGACGAGTATTGGGTTATCTACGACACGAACACGGGCAGGGTGACAGGACTGTCGAGGACTGACGAAAGTCTCAACATAGGTTACAGATCGCTGGCGAACATGGGGCTGACGGGTGTCATACCGCCCGAGCTCGGCGACCTTACGGAGTTGATAGAGTTGACGCTTGGCAACAACTCCATTCTCTATGATGGGCCTGACAACCAACTGACAGGATCGGTCCCGCCGGAGCTGGGCAAGCTGACCAACCTCACGTGGCTGTCGCTCGCAGGCAACGAGTTGACTGGCAAAATCCCGTCGGAGCTGGCCAAGCTGACCAACCTCGAGCGCCTGTATCTCTATAGCAACCAGTTGTCAGGGCCAATCCCGCCGGAACTGGGCAAACTGACCAACCTCAAGACTCTGTCGCTGTGCTGCAACCAGTTGACGGGGCCGATCCCGGCGGAACTGGGCAAGCTGACCAACCTCGAGCGCCTGTCCCTGGATAGCAACCAGCTTACCGGCTGTGTGCCGGCCAGCCTGCGTGAGGCCTATGAAGAGGCTGGTGGAGACGACTACCCCATATGCCAGGCATCGCCCCCGGCAACTACCCCGGCGCCCGCGACGCCAACACCCGCTGCGACGCCGGCGGACTGCACGTCCAATACCGCACTGAAGGCGGACTGCGAGACCCTGCTGGGCATGAAGTCCGCGCTCCGTGGCAGCGCAAAGCTGAACTGGTGGACGGGCCGCTCGATCGAGCAGTGGGACGGCATAACGGTACAGGGCGGCCGGGTGACCGGGCTGTCGCTTCCCAACCGGAGCCTCGACGGAATCCTCCCAGTCGGTCTCGGCAGCCTGACGGCCCTGATGACCCTGGACTTGAGCGGCAACAGCCTGACGGGGCAGATACCTTCGGAGCTGAACAACCTGGCCAACCTGACTCAGTGGCGGCTTGCAGGCAACAACCTCACCGGGTGTGTCCCCTCCACCTTCGCGCAGGTGAGCGACAACGACGCGGCAGATCTGAACCTGCCCACCTGCGGAGGGACGAGTCCCTCTCCCACCCCGACTCCTATCGCTACGCCGACGCCCGCTCCCCCTGGTACGACTCCCACGCCCGAGCCCACCGCCGAACCCGGCAGCACCGACGCCAGGTTGACGGCCATAGAGGGCAGGCTCGACGACATCGAGGGAAAGGTTGCTTCGCTGGAGGCGGCCGTGGCCGGGCTTACCGGCCAGACGCGCCTGACTGACAACTCGGCGGATGACTATGTCCCAAGTTATTCGCCGGACGGACGCCACATCGCGTTCACATCGTACCGTGACGGGAACGGGGAGATATACGTGATGAACGCGGACGGCTCCGGCCAGACCCGCCTGACCGACAACTCGGCGACTGACGGTGGCCCAAGCTGGTCGCCGGACGGACGCCGCATCGCGTTCCACTCGAACCGTGACGGGAACTGGGAGATATACGTGATGAACGCGGACGGCTCCGGCCAAGCCCGCCTGACCGACAACTCGGCGATTGACTACGTCCCAAGCTATTCGCCGGACGGACGCCGCATCGCGTTCCACTCGAACCGTGACGATCCAGACCGGAACGACGATGACTTTATCTTCGGCATATACGTGATGAACGCGGACGGCTCCGGCCAGACCCGCCTGACCGACAACTCGGCGATTGACGGTGCCCCAAGCTGGTCGCCGGACGGACGCCGCATCGCGTTCCACTCGGACCGTGACGATCCAGACCGGAGCGACGATTACCGTATCGCCGGCATATACGTGATGAACGCGGACGGCTCTGGCCAGACCCGCCTGACCGACAACTCGGCTACTGACGCTTCCCCAAGCTGGTCGCCGGACGGACGCCGCATCGCGTTCACATCGTACCGCGACGGGAACGGGGAGATATACGTGATGAACGCGGACGGCTCCGGCCAGACTCGCCTGACCCATATCTCGGCGACTGACGCTGCCCCAAGCTGGTCGCCGGACGGACGCCGCATCGCGTTCCACTCAAACCGTGACTGGTACTGGGAGATATACGTGATGAACGCGGACAGTTTCGGCCAGACCCGCCCGACAGGCAACTCGGCGGTTGGCGCTGACCCAAGCTGGTCGCCAGACGGTGAGAACCGGACACGAGATGGGGTGGGTTGGGATCCGGTAGGGCAGGCGCTTCTGCAGTAGTGGCCATCGCCGTTATCGCGTTGTTGTGTGCGGCCGTGACGGGGTGCTCCTCGTCCGGGACGGCCTCGGCTCGCGGTCCCACATACCACAGGCGCGGCCCATGGCAGCGACAGATTGATAGTGCCCGGGGTGTAGGGCTTGGAGAGGCGCTGAAGCCGTCGAGACGGCGCAGCTCCCCGGTGGCGGAGTAGTGTCGTTCCCGAAAGGAGACTGAATGGGAATCCAAGAACGGTTCATTCGTTCCCGGCCTTGGCGTCGTCATCCTGCTGTCAGCCTTCATACTCAGCGTGCCGCTGGTCTACAAGTTGCTTCTGGGGCTTCTAGGGCTCGCGGCAGCCGGGACCTACTTCGCGCCCTATCTGGTCCAAGTGGAGACACGGATAGCGATAGCCGCGCTGGGCCTAATCATCCTACTCATCGTCACTTCCACGGCCTTCTGGCTGACCCTGCTGTCGTTCGGGGCCATCGCCGCCTTGCAGTTCCCGCATCGCCATAAGTTGCAACGAAACCCGGCCACCATCGAATGGCTGAGCACAATGCTCAAAGCCGCTCAGGCGCGCCGGACCGGCCCGGCTGACGGAGGCGGTGACGCCGATGAAGAGGTGGGAGTTGTGGCCGCAGCCGGAGATGGCGACAGCAGGCCCCAGGCGCCGTCTGCAGTCGACTCGCTCCCGGGGTTCGTGAGGATGAACGCGGCCGGCATCGGTGGCCTAGTCGCGGGGGTGTTAGTCTTGGTGAGTGTCTTCATGCCTTGGTTCGGCTTCCTCATCTCCGCCTACGGGGAGATGGCGGGAGGTCTGAATGTCACCCTCAGAGCGGCGGCCCAGGAATTGAACCTGCCCGCGCTCAACGGGTTCTTCTTCATCCTGGTCGCACTGGGCCTGTTGAGCGTCGTCTCGATAGTGTTGCCTCGCCTCGTAGCGGCAATCATCGCCGCTGCAGGGTTGCTTGTCACTCTCGCCTCGTACCTCTACGTCTTCGCAGAAGCCGAGCGTGAGGCCGCCGAACTGAGCAGCATCGGCGTCGGCGCGACTACCCTTCCTGCTGTAGGTGCGCTGATAGCGGGTGTGTGTTTTCTGATCCTGTTGGTACTCCAACTCATTCCTGGATCCAACAGGCCTGAAGGAGCTGGCTGATGCCAACCGGCCAGCCCGACCAACGCGACTTGCCACCATCCGGGCATAGCCGGGTGAGGTGGGCTGGTACCGGCGGTGGGGCCCTCGTGGTATTGCTCCCCTCTGACGCCGTCGCCGTCTATCTCCTCCTGCGAGGCATCTAGACGACAACGATGAATGGGGGGGAGTCAAGGCAGAGGACGATTACAGTCAGAGCAGGACTATAGGAGCAACGGGGGCTTCAAAAGGATAGGCTGGACGCGTCCGCCTGCTAGAGTATCGGAGGAACAGTCGAACCTATCGTCTGCATAGCATGGAGTCGTCGGGGCAGCGGACGCCGTCGGAGACCAGATATGCAGCCTCCAAAGATTGAGGTGGCTCGGATGTTCGCGTCCCTACGAGAGTTGACATCGCCCGCCAGCCTTGCACCGGCTGCGGTAGCATTTGGGCTCGTACTAGTTACACTCGGCTGGATCCTGGAGGAAGAGTCGGTTGGCATAGGAACAGGGGTCAGGGTACTGGGCGGAGTAGTCTTTCTGGCTGGGCTAGCGACGGTCGTATTTGGGGACTCCCGTCGTCGCACAGCTGTAATTGGCATGTCGAAGGGCATCCTCTCCAAGTACTTGTCAAGGACGGCACACTGTGCCTGGCCGGACAGAGCGGGACTGGCCGGAGTTGCGATCGGGGTTGCCCTGATCACTCCCGCCGTCGTGTTCCAGATCCTTTTCCGAAACGGCGTGGTAGTCGCGGGGCTGGCAGTCATACTCTTCTGGGTTGGGATTCTCCTTCTCATCTACGGGAGAATCCACGGTCGAGTCGTCATGCGGACCGGAGGCCGGTCCACGTCACCTTCACGCAGGGGGAACAATAGGAGTCAGTAGAGCCAAGCTCTAATGGTCCTACTGGGGCGTGCGCCAAGAACCAGAACCAAGTACTCATGAAGACGCAGGGGACTGGCACGTTAGGGATGGCCTCGGCCAACAGTGCGGGCATAGCCTACAAGGTAGGGCTTGGCGTGATCGCGGTTGGGGTCGTCTTTGTTGCGTCGAGCTGGCTTCTTGGCGAAGTCGCCTTTTCGGCAATCGCCACTCTGTTGAGACTCCTGGGCGCGCCGGAAGACCGCCAGCTGCTGCCCGCGGACGAACCCGAAGCGGGAGGACAGCTCCTTCAGCTATTCGGTGTCACCCTCTTTGCGTGTGGAGGCTGCATCGTCAGCCTACGCCTAGTATCCGGGCTGCTCGGACTGGCCGGCAATTCTGAATGGACCTCCAAGCTGAAGGGAGCCGATAAGCTGGGGGCGGGTGCGGCGGCGATCGGATTCCTCACGATCGCCTCGACGGGACTCTTACAGGTCATACTCTATGAGGTCTTCCTCTATGAGTCTGGGACTGGCGCGTCGATGTCCACTCTGGAGAACACCAGACATGGCGGGCAGCGTGATCCTCCTTGGTGGGCTCGCCATTCTCATTCTCGGAGCGCCGAATCGCCGCAGAGTACTGCTCGGTTGGACCGATAGAGTGGGATGGGGCAAGGTGGGTCACGGCTGGATCAACAAGCTGGGGCTCGGCTTGATCGTACTTGGGTTGGTTGGGGCGACTCTAGGGTTCGAGGACCCCATATTCGCCGCCGCCGGGATCGGCATCCTCGTTGTGGGAATCGTCCCACACATTCTTGCCGGAGGACGGCCATAGGGAGGAGCCGATCCTCCAAAGGTCCTGCGCGAGGGCATGGATACAACCACGAATCGACCAGTCACCACCCCCGCTGAGCAACTACCCAGGCGACGGCCGCCACCATGACCGCCAAGACTGTGAGAACCGTGGCGACCACTCCCACCGTCACTCTCGTGAGCTCCCCGGACGCTGCGCTGCGCTTCAGCGCTGAGACGCAGATGCCTGCCAGGAGTACCGTCGCGCCGGCGGTTCTGCCGAAGACTCCCCGATGGGTCACGATGCTGGTGGCGGTCCCGACTATGGCTGCGGTCAATCCGCCGGCAACGAACCACATCCGCACCGCATCCACGGCCCAGTCGAGCAGATTCATGAGCCGGACCGCGAGGGTGAAGGCGCCAGTCCCGAGCGCTGCCGGGTGCTTTGTCCCAATGAAGATGAGGACCGAGACGATTCCTGTGATGAGCAGCATCCAGTTCACAAGGTTCAGGAACGTGTCCGTTTGTATCATCCATCCAACGAACATCGTGACCAGGCCGCCAAGCAGCAGCTTGAGCCAGAACCCGGCGACCCACGATGCAACGATCCCTGCCCTGTCCATACTGATCAAATGCGAGTGCAATGCCCGCTGTATGTTGGCATTCTTCTTCTGAGCCGTAGCTCCCCCGACCATCATCGCTAGCCTGGAATAGCCAATAGTCCCCGCGAAGGTCTGGGATCTTCAGTGGGTAGTCCACGATCAGCCCTCTTGCGCCGGCACGTGCTCTTGTGCGACTGGCAGCAGATTCAGACGCTCCTGTGGCGTGCCCGTTGTCCACCTAGACCAGTCGAATCCGTGGAACAGGGCGCAGCACACCTCGTGCTTCTCCAGCATGACGGCGACCGCTTCGTCATGGTCCAGCGCCGTTGGCCCCTTGCCGCCACTCTCTGTGTAGGTTGCCAGTGCCTTCTTCAGGTCTTGGGTCAGACCCAGGTAGTCGACGACAAGGCCGCCCATCCCTTTAGTGAGGGCGTTTCGCCCACAACGACGGAGTCTGCCTCCAGATCGTCATATCCTTCCTCATAACCGTGCACCATCACGCGCAAGTCGGGCGGATGTTTCGCCAGTAGCTGTATCAACTCATCGACTGACACTGTTTTTCCGTTCATTCCAATGGCGCTATCTTGCCGGGCGGTACCATGCGCAGCGCCCGGTCCCAGGCTGCCATGAGTTCATCCTGGTGAAGAGAGGCCCACTCACCGACGAGTCGCATCGACTCCGGCCCAAGGCCACCATCCAATACGGCTAAGCCGTCTATCCCCACCGATACCTCGTTGTCCTCGTACATCGCGTGAAAGTGAGGCGGCGCGTGCTCTCGGGCATACATGCGTATCACTATCCCGTAGAAACGGCAGATTTCAGGCATCGGGCGCGGTCGTGTGGACCACGCCGGTAACCGGGTGAAGGGGTCGCTGGTAATTTCCATGTACAGGGCGTCCGGGCAAAGCTCGACGTCATCCCATGCGATGGATCTGTGGGGCGCTATGTGGACCCGATCGAAGTACCCGGGTGCGTTCCAAGCTTCGAACACACCCCTCCCGACCACATCCGACAGGTCGATCTCCCCCGAGACTCCGTCAGAGAACTCAATCCATATCCTGTATCCAGGCCGGGGCTGCACGCTAACTGGCTGTTTCATTGCTTCTTCTCCATTCTGGTTAAACCCCAACTTGGCCAAGTTCCCTTCAATCGCAGCATCAAGTCGCCGCGCCTCGGCTTGCTGGTCGCGCCACTGTTTGCTGAGTCGGGCCATCTTCTCCTCGAAGGGCTCACCGTCGTCCTCTTGGGGGGGGGGGGCACCGACGTAGTGGCCGGGGATGAGAACGTAGCCGTGCTTCCGAATCTCCTCCAGCGTTGCGTTCTTGCAGGAACCAAGCTCGTCAGCGTAACCCTCACCCTGACCCTCTCCCGCCGGGAGAGGGGAGTTCGTGGCTTGACCGCTACAGGCGTGGTAGGTATCTGCGACGCGGGCGATGTCTTCGGGTGACAGGTCGCGACGGATGCGGTCCAACATGTGCCCTGCCCCGCTCTGTATCTCGCGCCGGAGTGATTGCAGCCTGTGCACCCAGTCATGGCCGTAGTGGAGAACTCGGCGGCTGCGTTGCCCACCACCACGACGGGACTATCAGCCTTGCCCAACTCGACCAACTGCCATTCCGCATTGGCGAACGGATTCCCCTCGCTGCCACGGGCCACTGGGAGAACAACAAAGCCAGGTAGAATCCAGCGCATCATTCCTCCCTCCGGGGTCTGTTGGCGCGTGGGATGAGTTGGAGCACGAACATGACCAAAAACACGGCCCCCGCGAGCAGCGAGCCGGAGGAGGGAAGAGTGGTCACGCCGACGCCGATGCTGCCTAGCTCGGTGGCCTCCCGCCCGACCTCTGTGAAGACGTAGAAATACGAGGCGAGAGTGAGAACCACGCCTGTGACGGCGATGATCGCCGCCACGGCACGGGGCAGCCCAATCGAGATGATGCTCAACAGGCCAGATACGAGCAGGACATAGAAGAACACGTTGAGCGCGGGCAGACCCAGTTCCTCGGCCCCTGCCCTGAGGGTGAGACTCACACCAGCCGCCAGCTCGCCATAGGCGGAGGCAAGGAATCCCACCCAGGGCATGAAGATGCTTATCAGGACCAACACGCCCGCGATCAGACTGCCGACACCGGCGACGTTCAATCGCACGAACCCCGGGAGCGCACCGACCCATGACGGCGCCTGGGGCCTGCTGTCGCCATCTCCGGCTGCGGCTGCAACTCCCGTCTCTTCTTCGGCGTCACCACCAGATGCAGCCCGGCCGGCCCGGCGCGACTGAGTGGCTTCCAGCACCGTCTTCAGCCATGCGATGGTGGCGGGGTTCCGTTGCAACGTATGGCGATGCTGGAACTGCAGGGCGGCGATGCCCCCGAACGACAGCAAGGTCAGCCAGAAGGCCGTGGAGGTGACAATGAGCAGGATGATCAGGCCGGCCGCGGCTATTGCTATCCTGGTCTCCACCTGCACGGCGTGCGGCGCGAAGTAGGTCCCGGCTGTTGCCAAGCCGAGAAGCCCCAACAGCAACTTGTAGACCAGCGGAACGCCAAGTAAGAAGGTGGCCAGTAGGATGACGACCCCAAGGGCCGGGACGATGAGAAACTCTTTGGACTGCATCAGTTTTGCCTCCTGACTGCGCGCGGGTCGCGCGGCTGTAGCGCTGGGTCATCACGTGGTCTGCCCCCCGATTCACTTGGAGGGTATGACTATCACCTTCCCGTCGTCCCAGTCTCCGGACACCCAGCAGGCGATGGAGCCGTCGCGCCGCACCCCGCAGGCGCGTTCTTTGCCGAGGCTGATCGAGGTGAACGCTTCCTCAGACAGCGGGAATGTTTCGTAGGGAAGAAGGCCCCAGCACTCTACGGAGCCATCCCTTCGCACTCCGCAAGAGTAGGTGTCCCCGGCGCCGACCGAGATGAACTCCCCGTCCGGCGGTGTGGCTTGGCCTTGCTCATCACTGCCCCAGCACGCCACGGAGCTGTCGCTCAGCACCCCGCAGGCGTGGAGACTCCCGGCGCTGACCGAGGCGAATTCCCCGTCCGGCGTGAAGGTGAGATCTCCGGGAACGCTGCCCCAGCACTCCACGTACCCGTAATTGCTCAACCCGCAGGTGTAAGTGTCCCCGGCGCCGACCGAGGTGAACTCCCCGTCCGGCGGTGTGGCTTGGCCTTGCTCATCACTGCCCCAGCAGACGACGGAGCTGTCGCTCAGCACCCCGCAGGCGTGGCGACTCCCGACACTGACCGAGGCGAAGTTCCCCTTCGGCGGCGCGCCTATACGGTAATCATCACTGCCCCAACAGGCCACGGAGCCGTCCCGGAGTACCCCACACATGTAGGTGTCCCCGGCTCCGACCGAGACGAACTCCCCCTTCGGAGGCGTGGCCTGGCCATACTCATTGTCGCCCCAGCACTCCACGGCGCCGTTCTTCCGCACTCCGCAGCTGTGAGCCTGCTCGGCTTTGACCGAGTCAAACTGCCCGGCTGGCGGCGTGGCCTCGCCGGAGAAGTTACTGCCCCAGCAGGCGATGGAGCCATCCCGGCGCAGGCCGCAGGCGTGGAGACTCCCGGCGCTGACCGACGAGAACTCCCCATCCGGCGGAGTGGCCTGCCCATGCCGATCATCGCCCCAGCACTCCACGGCGCCGTTCTGCCGCACTCCGCAGCTGTAATCCGGCCCGACGCTGACGGAGACGAACTCTCCCTCCGGCGGCCTGACATGACCGTCACCAAGATCACCCCAGCAGGCTACGGAGCCCTCAAGTCGGACCCCGCAGCTGTAGTCAAAATCAGCGCTGACGGAGGAGAACTCCCCTTCCGGCGGCGTAGCCTGGCCTTCCGAGTCTGTTCCCCAGCAGGTGATGGAGCCGTCGCCGCGCACCCCGCAGGTGTGGCGCCCCCCGGCGCTGACGGAGGAGAACTCCCCATCCGGCGGCGAGGTCTGGCCATCGCCACGCCAGCCCCAGCACTCCACTGAGCCGTCGTGCCGCACCCCGCAGGTGTGCTGATTATTGGCGCTGACCGAGGCGAACTCCCCATCCGGTGGAGTACCCTTGCCATACTCATTACTGCCCCAGCAAGTGACGGAGCCATCAAGCAGTACCCCGCAGCTGTAATCCCACCCGAGGCTTATTGAGGCGAACTCTCCGGCGGCAACCGATGCGACGGTTGGTTGGGCTTCGGATTCCCTGGCGACAGTAGGGGTGGTGGCTTGACCGGCGGAAGACGTGGCAACAGGTTTGCCGGACGACGCCGGTGCGGTCTGGGTCTCGCCGGGGTTGGCGATGCCGCCGCAGGCGGCCAGGGCCAGCATGACCGCCAGGACGATAATAGCTCTAATCATCGTCTGCTCCTTTCTCCCGGCTCATTCGCCGCAGAATGGCAACCCGGCCAGCCTCCACCCCCCGAAGCTGCTTCCTGATCTCCTGGAGCGGCGCTCCAGTACTAGACTCGGTCATTGGTTGCCTTTCTCCGGCTGCTAGGACGGCGTGGCCTGGCCCTAGTAGTCTTGACCCCAGCATTCGACGGAGCCGTTGGTCCTCACCCCGCAGGTGTTGCTGTCCCCCGCACTGACGGAGGCGAACTCTCCTTCGGGCGGCGAGGCTTGACCGTCTCGGTCATCGCCCCAGCAGGCAATGGTGCCGTCGGTCTTCAACCCGCAGGTGTGGAAACTTCCGGCGCTGACGGAGGCGAACTCCCCCGTGGGCGGCTTGGCCTGACCGTCCTTATCGCCTCCCCAGCACTCCAGGGTGCCGTCGGCCCTCACCCCGCAGGTGTGGAAACTCCCGACGCTGACGGAGACGAACTCGCCATACGGCGGCGTGGCTTGCCCAGCCGAATCCCAGCCCCAGCATTCGACGGCGCCGTTGGTCCTCACCCCGCAAGCGTGGTCACCTCCGGCGCTGACGGAGACGAACTTCCCCTCCGGCGTGGCCTCGCCCCAAGGGTTACTGCCCCAGCATTCAACGGCGCCGTCGGGTCTCAGCCCGCAAGTGCGGCCATTGGCGGCGCTGACGGAGACGAACTTCCCCTCCGGCGGTGTGGCCTGACCGCCAAAGTTACTACCCCAGCATTCGACGGAGCCGTCGGGTCTCAGTCCGCAAGTGTGGGTATTAGCGGCGCTGACCGATGTGAACTTCCCTATGGGCGGAATGGCCTCCCCATCCTCACCCTTGCCCCAGCAGACGACGGTGCCATCCTTCCTCAA
Source organism: Dehalococcoidia bacterium (assembly GCA_965116315.1). GTDB lineage: Bacteria > Chloroflexota > Dehalococcoidia > Lucifugimonadales > CAJWER01. The sequence continues at coordinate 160,878 of OZ220672.1, read as the reverse complement.
CCCGCATGTGTGGTCACCCCCGGCGCTGACGGATATGAGCTTCCCTATGGGCGGCCTGGCCTCCCCACGCTGATAGCAGATGATGGTGCCGTCGGTCCTCAACCCGCAGGTGTTTTCACCTCCGGTGCTGACGGAGATGAACTCCCCGTCCGTCCACCTGGCCTGGACGCTGCGGTTCCCGCCCCAGCAGATGACGGCGCCGTCGGTCCTCAACCCGCAGGTTTTTTCATGTCCGGCGCTGACGGAGACGAACTTCCCTTGGATCGGCGTGGCCTCGCCGGAATCATCATCGCCCCAGCACTCGACGGAGCCGTCGGTCCTCACCCCGCAGGTGTGCCACGTCCCGGCGCTGACGGAGGCGAACTCCCCTGCGGGCGGCGTGGCCACACCGGAGGCGGACGAGCCCCAGCAAACGACTGCGCCGTCGGTCCCGACCCCGCAGGTGTGGCCCCCACCGGCGCTAACCGAGGTGAACTCCCCCTCCGGCGGGGTGGCTTGACCTGCCTCACCTTCACCAATAATGTTGCTTGCATTACTGCCCCAGCAGGCAACGGTACGATCTCTCCTCACCCCGCAGGTGTGGCCAGTCTGGTAACCTCCGGCGCTGACCGAGGCGAACTCCCCCGTGGGCGGCGAGGCTTGACCATAGGAGTCATTCCCCCAGCATTCGACTGAGCCGTCGGTCTTCACTCCGCAGCTGTGAGTACCGCCGGCGCTGACGGAGACGAATTCCCCCTGGGGCGGCGTGGCCTGGTCATACTCATTGACGCCCCAGCACTCCACGGAGCCGTTGGTCCTGACCCCGCAGATGTGCCTATGCCCAGCGCTGACGGAGGCGAACCCCTCTCCAGGCGGCGGTGCGTCAGTGACGGGCGGATGTTCGGACGTGGCAGTCGGTTCGAAGGTGGGCTGATCTCCGGATTCTCCGGCAACAGTAGGGGTGGTGGCTTGACCGGCGGAAGACGTGGCGACAGGTTGGCCGGACGACGCCGGTGCGGTCTGGGTCTCGCCGGCGTCGCCGTTGCCGTCGCAGGCGGCCAGGGCCAGCAGGACCGCCAGGATGATGATGGCTCTAATCATCGCCTGCTCCTTTCTCCCGGCTCATTCCCCGCAAAGCGGAAGGTTAGTCTCGCCTCGGGATCCTCGGATGTCTTCCAGGCTTTGGGGCACGCAGCCGCTCAACTGGTTTCGGGAGAGGTCCAAGTAATTCAGGTTGAGGAGATTGCCCAGCTCCGGTGGTATCTCCCCGCTCAACTGGTTTCGGGAGAGCTCCAAGAAATTCAGGTTGGCGAGGTCTCCCAGCTCGGGCGGTATCTCCCCGCTCAACTGGTTTCGGGAGAGCTCCAAGGCATTCAGGTTGGCGAGGTCTCCCAGCTCGGGCGGTATCTCCCCGCTCAACTGGTTGTTGTAGAGCGACAGCCGTTCCAGGCTGGCGAGGTTGCCCAACTCCGGCGGTATCTCCCCGCTCAACTCGTTGTTGGAGAGAGTCAGGTCTTCCAGCGTGGTTAAGTTACCCAGTTCCGGCGGTATCCCCCCGCTCAACTGGTTTTCGGAGAGCCCCAGCCATATCAGGTTGGCGAGGTCTCCCAGCTCGGGCGGTATCTCCCCGCTCAACTGGTTTCGGGAGAGCTCCAAGGCATTCAGGTTGGCGAGGTCTCCCAGCTCGGGCGGTATCTCCCCGCTCAACTGATTGTTGTAGAGCGACAGCCGTTCCAGGCTGGCGAGGTTGCCCAACTCCGGCGGTATCTCCCCGCTCAACTCGTTGTTGGAGAGAGTCAGGTCTTCCAGCGTGGTTAAGTTACCCAGTTCCGGCGGTATCCCCCCGCTCAACTGGTCGCCGTCGAGGCGCAACTCTGTGACACGACCGTTCTCATCGGTCGTGACGCCATGCCATTCGTCGATGGGCGCGTCGCTGAGCCAGTTGTCGCTCATCGACCAGTTCTCGCCGCCGGTGGCGTTGTAGAGCGCCACCAGCGCCTCCCTGTCGGTCTCTGCGGAAGTCGCGGCCAGCGGGGACCGGACGGTGGGTCTTGGGGAGGCCGCGGGCTCGACGGTCGAGGTGGAACTTCCGGCGGGGTCAGGGGTTGCCCCGGCAGTGGACGGCTGGGTCGTAGCTTGATCGTCGGGAGTCCTGCCGACGTCCCCGTTGCCGCTGCAGGCGGCGAACGCGGCGACCGTTAGCAGGACGGCTAGCACAGCAAGGTGGCTTCGCATGGCCGTCCAGAACACTCCTGTACCTCCTAGGCTTTCAGCACATCTACGTCCCATCTGTGGTCTCCCCACTTAGCTTCACCATGTGCGGCCCCTTTTGCGTTTCAGTCAGTAGTCCTGCCGCGCTCAGCGGCCCGCGCTTACTCTTTGGCCACGGTCAGCACCGGGGACAGCGCGTACAGGCGCAGGGGCTTTTCGATGCTGTAGACCCCCTCGTTCAGCGTGCCGGAGTCCCCCGGCACGGAGGCGTGAGTCACGTAAACTCCCGGCCAACCGATCTGGCCCGCGTATTGACCCCGGGTCCCGTCTGCCAACGAGCCGGTCCAGACCATTCCGTAGCAGATGTGCTCTCCGGACTCGTCACGACCGCAGCTGGGCGTCTGCCAGCTGCCGTCGTAGAAGTCGGCGTAGTCGTCGGCCAACCTGCCGCCGCCCAGGTAGAAGATGGGCACGCCCGCGCCGGTGCTGGCGGTGTTGTCCCGCGCGTCCACGGTTGCCGTGGAGATGAGGGCGCGGAACTCCCCGCTGAAGTCTCGCCCTTTGCTGTTCACCAGGTTCTTGTTCCCGGCCGCCGCCTGCGTCACGAAGTGGTTGTAATGGTCGACGTGCGCGGACATGGCGTGCCGTTCGTCCGACGTGATGAACAGCAGCCGGAAGCTCTCGCCGGGACCGACCTGTGCGTAGCCGTGCCGCCTGGGGATCAGGGGCGAGTCGGCGGGGATGGTCTGGGGCTTGGGGGCGGCCCAGGCCCGGGGGATTACCGTCACCTTTTCCGACACCTCCCCGGCGTTGCCGTCCTTGTCCACCAGGCGGACCTGGAACTCGTACTCCGTGCCGTTGTTCAGCCCCTGTTCGATGGTGAGGAACACCCGGCGCTTGGTGATCCACCTGTAGTGGGCGAGGCTGTACACGTCGATCCAGTGGCCGAGGACGGGTTGCGAGGTAGCCCGCATCCGGTACTGCCAGCGTGTGCCCTCCGGCAGGTCGTCGTCCCCCGGTTTCCCGTAATACCAGTCCAGGGCGACGCTGCCCGAGCCCGGGGTTGCCTTGAACCCCTCCGCCTTGTGCATCACCGTGATCAGCGGGGAGAGGGCGAGCATTCGAAAGTCGCTCGTACCCAAAGCAAAGGATGTTTGCAGGTTATCCTGACTGTCCAATGTCACTGTACGGACCCCAAATTGACCAGGATAATCCATCGCATGGGTTGTTCCGTCGAGGTTCGAACCGAACCAGAACTGCCACGGGGGTCCAATGTCGGTGCCCTTCTCGGTCTTCCCGGCAACCGAATTCCAGTCTCCGTCGTAGAAGTCGGCGTAGTCGTCGGCGACCTTGTCACCGCCCAACCAGTAGATGGGCGCGTCCGTATAGGCGGTGATGGTGGCGGTGTTGATCCGCGCATCCACGTCTTCGGTGGAGATGAGGGCGCGGAACGCATACTTGAACGGCCTGAGGGACGCATTGCCGTCCGCCGCGTTCTGGACGTGGGTGTTGTAATGGTCGATGCCCGGCTCGCTGGCCTTGGTCGTGGTGGAGGTGACGAACAGCAGCCGGAAGCTCTCGCCGGGACCGACGCCGGCGGGTTTGAGCGGCCAGTTGGGATGAACGGTATGCGCCGCGGGCGCGACCGGCAGAGGCGGGGGCGGGGGAGCGATCAGCCTCACGCTCACCTTCTGTCCGTCGGTCCAGTTCGAACCCATAAGGTCCCACTCAAGCGCATCCGAAGCCGGATCCGCATCGTCAGTGAAAGCATACGTCCTGGTGGGGTTGACCGTGGTCGGCCGGACGGGCCCAACGTGCAGCGTCGCCGATGACAAATGGCGCGGGACGTCACTGCCCAATCTCACATGGAGCCGCGGGGTAAAAAACTCTGTACTGGTATAGAGTCCAGTGACCGCATATTCGACGCCCCGGTAGGTGAACTTGTTGGGGATGAGGTGCGCCGCGGGTTTGTCGGGGCTGAGGTTCGCGGAGCAGTTGGCCTGTTTCGCGTCTCCGTCGTCGCACCCGGCATAGGTGAAGGTGCCGCTTGTACGCGCCTTCACCGTCAGTGTGGCGGACCAGATGGTGGTCCCGGGGGTGACGGTGATGGTGGCGGTCCGTTGAAGGACGCCATTGGGGGTAAAGGCGCCGACCCTGAGCACCGACCCGTTGATGATGGCGCCGTCGTAATCGACCTGGCCGTTCTGTTTCACGGTGATGCCGAAGCCGGTGATTTTCTCAGTAAAGGCCACCCTGACGGTTGCCGGGGGCGTGCAGTTCTGGCCGACGCAGGCCGAAAACTTGACGCCAAGCAAGAAATCCCCCGCCGCCATATCGGCGACGTTCTTCTTGGCGACGCCGGAGAAGATCGTGCCGCTGAGAGTGAGAGTCTGGGGCTCGCCCTGCGGCCATGACACCGGGTTGGCCGTGGTCGTGCCGGCCGTCTTGCCGGGCCCCTGTGGGTCGGTGTAGGAGGCGGTCACGCGCAGGTAGTGGCCCACGTCGTCGTCTGTCGGGGTGTAGGAGGCTCCCGTCGCGCCTGCGATGGTCTCCCACGCGGTGCGGCCAGCGGAGCGCTCCCAGGTCCAGGACGCCCCGGCGGCGTCGCCGTCCGGGTCCAGGATGCCGGCGGTCACCGCAAGGCCCACCTGGGGCTGGTCCGTGTTCAGGATGATCCGGCCCGGCGCGTCCGCGCCGTCCACCTTGTGCCCCGCCTGGTCCGGGAGGGCGGGGTGCTTGAGGTTGGCGGCGTTGCCGTCGGCGTCGGCGATGCTCCCGCCGCTGAGCTTGAGCTGGTTCCTCCCGACCTTCACCCCATCCTCGTCCCGGTCGTCCGGCCTGACGACGTAGGCGAAGACCAGGGTGGCGCCGTCGTTCTCGGCGTGGCTGTAGTGGGCCCAGCGCTTGCGCTCGCCCACGAACAGGCGCACCCGGGGGCCGCCGGTGACGTCCACCGCTTCGCTGAAGGTGTAGGAGACCTCGATGGTCTCTCCGGCGCGGTAGGTGTCCCCGCCGGCCGGGCTGCTGGCGATGACGGGACCGGAGGAAATCGTCGGCGGGCCGTTGTCCGGCGCCGGTGTTGGGGTGGGCGCCGGTGTTGGGGTGGGCGCCGGCGTTGGCTCGGGTGTGGGCGTAGGCTCCGGTTCGGCCACGGTGATGACCGGCGAGAGGGCGTACAGCGGATAGGCTTCGCCGGAGGCTTTCACCGTGGGGGACGACAGGGGCAGTGTGGCGTCGCCCAAGTCGCCCAGGCGCACCTCGGCGGCCCCGGCGTAGCGCAGGCCCGACTTGTAGCCCATCTTGTTGCCGCCGGTCCACACCAGGCCGGTGTAGGAACTGCCGCTCTCGGTCCTGCCGGCGACGGAGTCCCACGACTTGTCGTAGAGGTCGGCGTAGTCGTCGGCGACCTTCTCCCCGCCCAGCCAGTGGATGGGCACGCCCGTCCCGGTGGTGCCGGAGTTCTCCCTGGCGTCCACCGCGGAGGTGGAGATCAGGGCGGTGAATTCGTCCTTGAAGGATTTCAGGCTGTCGTTGCCGCCCGCCGCACTCTGTGCGTGGGCGTTGTAGTCGGCGATGTCGGCGGAAGAGGCGTCGCGGGTGGCGGATGTGACGAAGAGGAGGCGGAAGCTGTCGCCGGGTGCGATGCCCTGGGGGATGTGTTCCCAGTCCGACGGGACGCTCTGTGCCGCCGACGCCTGGGTGGACTCAGCGGAGGGCAGGGACAGCAGGGCCAGCAGGAGCAGGAGAGGCAGGCGCCGGGACGGGAGGAGTCGCAGCGGGGAAGACATCAGCGCACCCCAATCACCCCAAAATCGGGGGGGGGGGGGGGGGTTAGAAGCTATCCGGTCGTGGTATTTCATCTTGACCTCCCATGTGGCCCTTTCTCGCGGGCAGTCTTCCTTGCAGTCCTACTCGTCCCGGCTCCAGCCTGAGCCGAACACGAACCCGTCATATTCCGCCACGTAGACGCTCAACGACTCCGAGGTCACCCAGACACCGGTTTCAGTGGCGTCGAATGGCTCGCCGCCGAGCAGTGCCTGGACGTCCCCTCCGATCAATGAGGCATCGGAATGGGCCACGACCTTCCCGCTGGGGTCTCCTATGAAGGCGAACCACTTGCCCTCCACCGTCTCGGCTGCGTTGTAGTAGTCGATGGCCGCTTCAAGGCCCGCCAGGGCGCTTCCGGGGCTGGCGAAGTAGGCCACCGTCGCCGGCAGCCCTCCCTCGCGGAAGTTGTCCACCGCCACGGACACCAGCCTCTTCGTGAACTCGTCGGCGTCGATGTACCAGCCCGAGGCGAACAGCAGCCCGTCGCGCCGCTCCACCCACACGTTCTTGAGCTCCAGCTCCCCGAAGTCGGCGCCTATGCCGCCGCTCTCGGGGTTGCGATACACGTAGGACACCCACTTGCCCTCCTCGGTCGCCGAGAGCATCTCCGGCCCGAAGTTGTAGCCGTTATCGTCGGTGCCCACCCAGCCCTTGACGTCAAGGCCCCGGCGGTCCGGGTCGGGGTGTGCGATGACCAGATCGTTCTCGTCGATGATGAAGACGTACCACTGGCCGTCCACGCTCTCCTCCCGGTTGTAGTGGGCGAGGGTGGCTTCGAGGCCCAGGGTCTCGTACCGGGCGATGGCGCTGTCGACGAAGAACCGGGTGTAGTCGGCGGGGGCGGACCTGGGCGGGATGGAGGCGATGGCGGCCCGCGCTATGAGCCGGGCTTCGTCCTCGGTGAGCGTGGGCTGCGGGATGTCTGCGATGGCGGCCCGGACGATCTCCTCCACATCGCTCCTGGACAGCCCGGGCTCCGGTGTGGGCATCTCCGCCATGCCTTTGCTGACGGCCTCGTCCACGTCGGAGGAGGTCACTACGGGAGTGGGAGTCGGCGCGGCGGCCATCTCCGCCCTGACTATCTCCTCCACGTCGGCGCGGGTCAGACCCGCGTCCCCGTCGCCGCAGGCTGAGAACAGCGCGGAGGCGGCGAGCAGCAACGCCAACAGTGCAGCGGTGCGGCGCATTCTGCCGGTCAAGCCTTCCCCTATCATTTCCTACAACCCACCCGGTTCCGCTATCTTCAGCACCGGCGAGAGGGAGTAGAAGTGGTTCTTGTAGTCGGTGCTGGTGCCGGAGATTCCAAAGGGGCTGCGGACTCCCAAACTGTCATAGGTGCTGTAGAAGAAGGTGCTGCCCAGCCCCTGGCCGTTCCTGGTTCCATCGCTATTGGTGCCCGTCCAAATGTCGGTCGAGTGCCCCAGTCGTCTACCCGCTTCGTCGGTGCCCGCCTTGGACGCCCACGATCCGTCGTAGAAGTCCGTGTAGCTGTTGGCGACTCGAGCTCCCTCCAGCCAGTAGATGGGTACGCCGGTCCCCCTGGTGCCGGAGTTGTCTATGGCGTGAGTCCCGTAAGTGGACGCCAGGGCCCGGAAGCGCCCGCTGAAGTTCCTGAGAAGCTCGCTCCTGCCGGCCGCGTTCTGGACGAAGCTGTTGTAGTCGTCGATGTTCTTCGATTGGGCGTTCCTGGTGTCCGAGGTGACGAACAGCAGCCGGAAGCTGTCACCGGGCTTCAGGTCGGCGGAGGGTATGTAGGCCCATGACTTGGGAACGGTACCCACCCCGTTCTCGTCAAAGGATATGGTCACAGCCGTCTTCTCAAGGTAGGTGGACTTCACGTTCAACGCATCTGAGGCGACGCTCTTCCAGCCGTTGACGTCCGACACCGCGCCGTCGTTCATTGAGACGATCACCGTCGTCGAGTCGTAGATGCTCTCGTCGTAGTCGGGCGTGATGGTGACGGTGTATGCGGTGCCGTTTTCCGCCCCCGCCGCTGTCCCGGCGCCGGCGGTATGGCGCAGGTTCGATGCCGTCCCGCCGACTACCGTGATGGCGCCCAGGGCCATGCCGTTGATCTGGTCGTCGTCAGGGAAGGTGATGGACACGTCGAAGGGGCCTCGCACCGTCCCCGTCGGCCCGCTGATGACCGGCTTGACCCCCGTGGTGCTCCGCACCTTGAGCAGGGGAGATATGCCGTAGATCGGGTAGGTGTCCGAGGCATTCGCCTCCCCATTCACGTATATCTCTTTCCCCGGTGTATCGTGGTCGATGGTGCCAATGGAGCCGACCGCAGTCGTCCGAAGCCCCCCGTTCCACCACGCCGGGGGGCTTCCCAGTCCCAGGTTCCAGCCGTTTCCGTGGATCGCATGGGTGCCCTGGTGGGTGGAGCCGGTGAGCACTCTCTGAAACTCAATGAGGTACCAGCCGCCGTCGGACTTCCTCGCTTCGCGCGAGTCCCAGCTGCCGTCGTAGAAGTCGGCGTAGTTGTCGGCCACCTTCTTGCCGGCGTTCCCGGCCCAGTAGATGGGGGAATGTTCCCCTGGGTCACCAACCCGCGTGCGGGTGTTGCCCCTCGCATCCAGGCCCTGGTAGACCGACACCAGCGCCGTGAAGGAGAGGTACAGGTGTTCGTGGTCCTTGAACATGCTGCTGGCCTTGGCAGCCTCACGGACGAAGGAGTTGTAGCGGCTGATGCCGTTGGTTGTCCCATCGATATAGCCTTCGGTTACGAACATCAGCCGGAAGGAATCACCGGGGCCCAGTCCAGAAGGAATCCAGGCCCAGTTGCTCGGCACCATCTGGTGGGGGATGTCGAGGGTGGTCTGCTGGTTGGGCGCAGCGCTGACCGTTGGGCTGAGCCCGGTGTTCGAGGCGGCCAGGAGGAGCCCCAACAACATCACGATGACGGCCGGAAAGGCAAACCTGGTGCGCAGCATCATAATCACACTCCCTATTGCATATGTGTTCGCCCGTGCCGCCGCGTTGTCCGAACCGCTGGAATGCGCTCGAACGGACTGCATCGCGACCTTTCGGTAGAGAAAGCACAGAACGCCAGAGAACAGTATGGGAGGAAAGTGCATGCAAAGTCAGTAAATTCCCGGTAAAAAAGATGGTGTAAATAGCCGTAACAACTGGACTTTAAGCCAGGACGACGTGTTATACTAACCGCGAAGTCACCAATCATACTGGCGAGGTGCATCGTTGAACCGAGCTGAGCAACCGGAAGCGAGTCCTGAACGCCAGGCGCCGGGAGACCGTCTCTCCCTCATGAGCGAGGCCAGCCTGCGCATCAACGAGAGCCTGGACTTCGACACGGTGCTGCAGGAGGTGGTGGACAGCGCCAGGGCCCTGACCGGGTCCCGCTACGGAGCGATAACCGTTCCCGGCGAGACAGGGCAGCGGACCAACTTCATCGTCTCCGGGCTGACCCGGGAGGAGCATCAGGCCCTGTGGGAACTGCCCCAGGGGTTGGGCTTCTTCGAATACCTCAGCCAGGCCGAGGCTCCCCTCCGGGTCTCCAACATCGCCGGCCACCTGAGCACGCTGGGGATGCCGGAGTTCTCGCCCCCGGTGCAGGCGTCCTCACTGCTGGTGGCACCGATGCGACACCAGGGGGTGGGCGTGGGCACCATCTATCTGGCCCACGAGGCGGAGGGGCGGGAGTTCAGCCAGGAGGATGAGGAGACCCTTGTCATGTTCGCCTCCCAGGCGGGCCTCGTCATCGCCAACGCCCGACGCTACCGTGAGGAGCAGCGGGCCAAGGCCGACCTGGAGACGCTGGTCAACACCACGCCGGTGGGCGTCGTGGTCTTCGACGCCGGTACGGGCGCGCTACTGTCGATCAACCGGGAGGCCCTGCGGATCGTCGACGGGCTGCGCAGCCCGGACCAGAGTCCTCAGCAGCTGCTGGAGACGCTGACCTTCCGCAGAGCCGACGGTCGGGAGGTCTCCCTCAGGGAGTATCCCCTGGCACGGGCGCTGAGTTCGAGGGAGAAGGTGCGGGCCGAGGAGATCGTCATCCAGGTTCCCGACGGGCGCCGGGTCAACACCATTATCAACTCCACTCCAATCCTCTCGGAGGAGGACGGCGTTGCGTCGGTGGTGGTCACGCTGCAGGACCTGCCGCCCATGAAGGAGCTGGGCAGGCAGCGGGCCGAGTTCATGAGCATGGTGAGCCGGGAGCTACTGGCGCCCCTGACCTCCATCACGGGTTCCGCCACAGCCGTCCTGGAGGACAGCACCCGTCTGGACCCGGCCAGGACCCGCGAGTTCTTCAGCCTCATCAAGTGGCAGGCCGACCGGATGCGGGGCCTGATCTGGGACCTGCTGGAGGTTGCCCGCATCGAGGCGGGGACGCTGCTGGTGAGCCCCGAACCCACGGACATGGCCTTTCTGGTGGGCCAGGCCCGGGCGTCATTCCTCGAGAGTGAGGCGGGTAATCAAGTGGAGGTTGACCTGCCCCCGGACCTGCCCCAGGTCATGGCGGACCGGCAACGGGCGCTCCAGGTGCTGGACCGCCTGCTGTCCAACGCCGCCGGCCACTCACTTGAGGGGGCGGTCATCACGGTGAGCGCCCAGCGGGAGGACTCCCACGTCGCTGTGTGCGTAGCCGAACGGGGCCGAGACACACCCTCCCAGCCCCAGCCCCTACTGTTCCAAAGGCACTCCCCGGTGGGAGGCGGAGGTGAGAGCGTCACAGGGGGAGAAGCGCTTGGCCTGGCGGTGTGCCGGGGGGTCGTGGAGGCCCACGGGGGCCGCATCTGGATCGAGAGGGACGGGGTGGGCCTGGGGTCCCGCTACATCTTCACCCTGCCGGCGGAGGAGACCGCGTTGGGACGAGTGGCGCCGGTGGGCCTCCCGGCCGGCGGCCACCGGCGCGCCGCGCGGGGCCACGGGCGCGTGCTGGTGGTGGACGACGACCCCCAGGCGTTGTGGCACATACGCAACACCCTGACGGAGGCGGGGTACACCCCCGTGGCGACCTGGGACCCGGAGGAGGTGGAGCGGCTCATCGCGATGGAGCGGCCCCACCTCGTGCTGCTGGACTCGGCGCTTACCGGGGCCGACGGATCGGGCCTGATCCAGCGCATATCCAGGGTGACCGACGCGCCGGTGCTGCTGCTGTCGGGACGCGGCGGGACCCCGGAGCGGGACCTTGCCGCGGCCTTCGAGATCGGCGCAGACGACTACATCGCCAGGCCCTTCTCCACCACCGAGCTGGTGGCCCGGGTGGGGGCGGCGCTGCGACGACGGGACGGGCCGGAGAGGGAGCCGCCCCAGGGCTCATTCCAGTTGGGAGACCTGGCCATCGACTACGCGACGCGACGCGTGGCGATGGACGGCCAGGCGGTGACGTTGACCGATACGGAGTACCGGCTGCTCTGCGAGCTCGCGGTGAATGTGGGGAAGACACTGAGCCGGGAGCACCTGATGAGCCGGGTCTGGTCGACGCGAGAATATGACGACTCGACCATGGTGCGGGGCTACGTGAGGCGGCTGCGCCAGAAGCTGGGGGAGACGGCCGACAACCCCAGGTACATCTTCAACGAGCCTCGCGTCGGCTACCGGCTGGGTGAGGAGGGGGAGCGGGAGCAGCTGCAATCGTAATCTTACACGCTCCCGTCAAGCTGGTCGAAAGAGTCCGTGAAGAATCATGCCCAAGAACCGGCAAAACAAAGAAGGAGGCGGGAATGGAAGAACTGACGGCGTACTCGCTAAAGCTGAGGAAGATGGTGGCTATCGAGGACCCGGAGCTGGTAACCCTGAAGAATGGTCGGAAGGCCGTCCGCGGTGTCGCGGCAGAGGATCCGTCCAGCAAGGTCATCAGAATAGTGAGCGACAAACAGGCGGAGGAGATTCGAGGGATGCTCGACTGACCAGCGCGGACTCCGGCGTGACGCGCCGGAAAGGGAGCCGCATCAGGGAGTATTCCAGCCGGGGGGACTGGCCGTGGACTACACCAGGCGCCGGGTGGCGCTGGGCGGCCGGGCAGTGGCGTTGACCGATACGGAGTACCGGCTGCTCCGAGAGCTTGCTGTGAATACAGGAAAGACACTGAGCAGGGCGCACCTGATGAGCCAGGTGTGCCCTGAGCACGGAGCGTGCGTACCTTATGGATGGAGGAGGATGTGACCGTGGGACATGATCACCTGCCGCTGTGGATTCGGCTGCCCCCGCCCACGCGCTGAGCCGCTGATGTGAACGCAGTCGGGGAAGGAGAGAAGCGAAGATGGAAGACGGACCGCAAGAGGGCCGGGCCATAGACCTCTGGCGGGCAGTCGCACAGACCGACGAGTTGGTGGATTTCTTCACCGGGATGTTCGACGTCATCGGCATCACCATCGAAGAGACCGGGGAGGAGCTCACCGTGAGAGTGGGCGAGGCCAGGATTCACATTGAACCGGGCCTGCCGGACAAGTGCGACTTCCTGGTGCCGCTAGAGATGGAGAACGTGACCAACATGGTGAGCCACGCGGCGGACGGCAGACTGAACGAGTTCGAGACGCGGCGGGTAGCCTCAGTCCTGTTCACGCCCATGACCCGCGAGACTCTCAAGAACCCCGTCATTTCCAGGGGGGATTAGGGATAAGAGCACCCTATCGAAAGGATAAGAAAAGATGGTAACAGCGAAAGAGTTGATAGCTGAGTTGGTCGAGCGAACAAAAAAGGGTGATTTGAAATGGCGGATTGAGAATTGGGATGATGAGACGCAAAAGCCAGTTGGATGGGGAGTGGTTGGGTTAGATTGCTTGACAGTAGAGTTGCGGCCCAACCAGCTAGACGTCACTTATCCAGGTAACTACGGTTAGGTTATTGTAACAAGTGATGAAGAGGAATTACGAGAGCTTGTTGACCTTGTTTCATCGAAACATAAAGACTTGTTTGCCGAAGCACTAGAAAAGGTGTATGAGTGCCTAAAAGAAATTCAGGGTTAATCCTATCGAGAATATCTTAAAGCTTGAGGCTACATCATGAGCGAACAACACCCGGCAGTCGGAGGCCCGATGTTTCCTGTGGGCCTCTCTTCACCAGGATGAACTCATGGCAGCTTGGGACCGGGCGCTGCGCATGGAACCGCCCGGCAAGATAGCGCCATTGGAGTGAAGGGAGGGAAACGGTGACCGTCGATGAGCTGATACAGCTGCTGTGGGACTACCCGCCCAACCTGCGAGTGATGGTGCAGGGTTACGAGGAAGGATACGACGACATGGAGGTCGACTGCGTCGTTGCGGGTGACGCGAGCCTGAACGTCAACTCGGCATGGTACTGCGGCCGGCATGAACAGGGGTTGGCCGGAAACAACGAGAAAGGCCGGGAAACCGCTCAGGCGCTTTTCCTTCGCACGTCAGGGTGACCTCAGTCAAGAGTGGGAGCCTAGCCTACAAGGTAGGGCTTGGCGTGATCGTGGTCGGCGGCGTCATCGCTGCATCGAGTTGGCTTCTTGGCGGAGTCACCTTTTCGGCAGTCTCGGCTCTCTTGAGGCTCTTGGGCGCACCTGACGACCGAGCGCTCCTGCCCCCGCACGAGCCGGAAGCGGGAGGGCAACTCCTCCAGCTGTTCGGCGTCATCCTCTTTGTGTGCGGCATCTGCATTGTCGGCATCCGCCTCGTCGTCGAACTGCTGGGACTCGCTGGCAAGCCGGAGCTTACCCGCAACTTGGACCGGGCCGACAAGTTGGGGTTGGGCGCGGCGGCGTTAGGGCTCCTCGCGATTGTCCCGGCTGGGCTCTCGCAGGTCATGTTGTATGAGATCTTCCTCTACGAATATGGGCGCGGCGCAGCTATGTTCACGCTGGATAAGATTCTGCGTGTGGGCGCTGCGATCTTGTTCGTTGGACTTGCCGTTCTCATCCTCAGAAGACGGAGCCGCCGCAGGATGTTGCTCGGGTGGACCGACAGGGTGGGATGGGGCAAGATTGGTTGCGGCTGGATCAATAAGCTGGGTCTCGGGTTGATTGCGCTTGGGTGGGTTGGGACTACTCTGACTCTGTGGACCGCGGACACGACCTCCTCGATTGTCGCGGTCGGGATTGGCATCCTCATTGCTGGAATCGTTCCCCACATTCTCGCCATTCTTCCCAGAGGAAGACCTTAGGAAGGAGCCGACCCTTCGGAGCCGCCACGCGAGAGCGTCGGGCGGTACCACCACTGAGCCGTTACCATCCCCGCTGGGCGACCACCAAGGCGACGGCCGCCACCATGACCGCGATGACTGTGAGAACCGTGGCCACGACTCCCACTGCTACTCTGGTGAGCTCCTTGGACGCGGCGCTGCGCTTCAGCGCTGAGGCGCAGATGCCCGCCATGAGCACCGTGGCGCTGGCGGTTCGGCCAAAGGCTCCCCTATATGTCACGATGCCGGAGGCGGCCCCGACTATGGCTGCAGCCGACCCAACGATGATGAGCCACAGCCACACTGCATTCACGGCCCAGTCGAGCAGATGCATGAACCGGACTACTAGGGTGATGACGCCAACCACGAGCAATGCCGGATGCTTCGTCCCAAGAAAGATGACGAGCGCGACGATGGCCGTAATGAGCAGCATCCAATTCACCAAGTTCAAGAACAAGTCCGTATGTATGATCCATCCAACGAACATCGACGCCAAGCCACCGAGCAGCAGCTTGACCCAGAACGTGGCGACCTTCGATGCGAGCGCGGAGAAGGACTGCGAAAACGATTGCAGTAAGGTAGTCGGTTGTGCTCCGGCGGGCTGGATTGCCTGCGGCGGCACAGCAGGTTGCAGCGTGATGGGTCGCTGTCCGGCCGGCGGTGGCGCAGGCGGCGAAGGCGTTGATCGGCGTACTTGAAGCGTCTGCTGGTATGAGATGCCTTTGATTGCTTGGACCATCGATCGCGTTGGCGTCCCTGGAGCGGCTGTAGGCGCTGCTGCTGACGATGTCACTGCTGCACTGGGAGGAATATCCTGCAGGACTGTCTCCAGGTCGGGAACCTTCTCCACCGGTAGAGCGCAGTATTCTTCAAGACGCTCCGCAAGCTTGGCCACCGCCCCATCGGGGGAGCTCTTTAGCCGGCCGAAGAGTTCGGACTGCCCAGGGTCCGCGTAGTCGTTATTGGTGAAGATCAGATTGTCCTCATCGTGGAAGTCCCATAGACCGGGATCTGAGGCGATGGCTAGCAGGCTAAGGTAGATGACCATGGAGGGGAAATTGTCCACGTTCTTGTCGTAGTGCTCCGCCGATCTGTCTGGGTGCTGGTAGTTCTTGTGTCCCAGTTCGGGGCTTCGCTCGCCGCGAAACTTGGGCAGAAACATGCCGTCGTAGTCGACGAGTCGGATGCTCCCGTCTCGCTGCACCATGACATTGCCGTGCTGCAGGTCGTTGTGGGCGATGCGCAGCCCGCGAAGGCTTGCGGCCGGGCCTCCGCGCCACTGTGCGGCTACGCGCCGAAGGGTGTCCGGCTGGTCGAGCCTGGAGCCGACGAACTTACTCAGCAGCTCTCCATCCACCCATTCCATCTTGACTATGGGGTACCAGCTACCACGCAGGCTGATTCCGCGTTCCACGTACTCGAAGTGGACGAAGGACGGTGGGAGGACGTTGAGGAGGTAGTTGCTCAGCTCTCCATAGCGGGCCTGCTGGTCGCTCACCTCGCGCGTGAAGCATCGCACGGCGAACGTTCGGTTTCCCACAGACACGGGATAGACGCAGGCGAAGGCCCCTGAGAACACGAGGGGCATCCCGCGGGGATTGAGCGATACCTCCCCTGCTTCAAGATCGGTGCCCTTGAAGCACAGTCGGGGGTTCTGGACCGCCTCACTGAAGTCGGTTATCCCTGGCCAGGGCATGGCCTTCGCATCACCTCACGCGGTCCTCAGCGACCCTTATGACGACCAATGTCGTATCGTCGTTCCGCATCGAGCCGGCGCGGCGCTGCTCCTCCACCCACGCAGCCCACCCCGACGCATCCAACGCGAGGAGCGTCTTCCAAGGCTTCTCGCCTTCGGCGTTCCTGCCAAGGAACCAGCAGGCCAGGGCATCGGAAGCGAGGATGAACCAATCCCCAGCCACGCATTCACCGCCGGTCCGATGCACGTTTTCCCAGAGATCCTCCGCGTTGTCCGGGTTGCTGCATACCAGACTGGGACTGTTGTCGAACTGGGCAGGGTTTCCCAGGGGGAAGGACAGCCCCAGACGGTCGCCGCTGACCACGAAGAGACAGCTATCTCCCACGGCGACGGCCCGCCAGGAGAGCCGCCTTGTCCTGCCCGATTTTGCCGCAATCGTCAGACCCAACAGGGTCGCGAAGGCACCGGCCCGGGCCTTCGCCTCTCCGTGCCAGGGGATGCGGTCCCAGGGTACGCCGGCGTGCCATTCCTCCTGCGCCGAGGCCAGCCAGTCGGTCATGGAGTCATCGGTAAGGCTGCCCAGGTCGGGAGGCTGGTCGACGAAGGCGTTCACAAGGACGTTCGCCCACTCCCTCGCAAAGGCCGACTCGCTGGCGCCGTCGGATACCGCCGCCCTGGCAGTACGACGCCCGTACGCGCCAATCCGCTGAGGGTAAGCGACCAGCGAGGCGTCTTCGTACTCCTCAGGTGCGTTGCCCGCCTTGGGCAGCCAGAAGCTCCTGGGAGGTAGAAGGGTCACCCTCACCTCCTGACGGATCAGCGCAGGTCTGACGCGGCGCGCGTCCCAATGTCCAGGAACTGCACCAAGGTCACCATGTCGGCGTTGTAGACGTACCCACGCGATCCCTGCGTGACAGGCAGACCCATGCCGGTGGCCAACTCCACGACCGGGTCGGGGAAGACCGAAGATATGCGGAACATCTGCGCCGCGTACTCGTCGGGAGGAACTTCGCTCTCGTCGGACGGGTACTGGACGGGCATCGCGGACATCTGTGAGAGGTGCGCGTTGTAGACCAGCACGTTGCCGTCGTTAGTCCCTAGAGTCATGATCTCCCGGGCCAAGGGCTCCGGGTTCCCATCGGTCGCGGCCCCATCGGTGACGTTAATCACCATCGGCGGATAGGAGTCCGGGTGCTGGGAAGTCCAGTCCTGGAGGGCCTTGGACGCGGCGGACAGTGCCTCGCACATGGGCGTTCCGTATCCGGCCGTGGGGCGGAGCCATACCGGAAACTTCCTGGTGACTTCCACCACCCCGCCAGCGCCGTCGGCCTCTTTGACCTGCCTTTCCTCGACCTCCGCGGCGTCGACCACCTGGCTGACAGGCAGAAAGGGTTGCTCTGGAGATGTCCCGGGTAGGGCGGTCTCCAAGTTGGGGCGCCCCGCTCCGTCGGTGCCGTACGCGATGACGCCTATGTCGAAGTAGTCGCGAATATCCATGCCCTGGGAGCAGCGTTGGGATATGGCATCGAGGATGCGGTTCACGGCATCGGCTGCCCCGTCCATCTTTCGCAGTTCGGGCTGTCCCCCCAGCGCCTCGATCATGGAACCCGATTGGTCGATCAGAAAGAGGAAACAACCGGGGTGGTTTCGACTAATATCGGCTTTGTAGGACATATGGATCACCTCCTTGGTCGATTTGGCAAAGCTCCGACGGGCCTCCTTGTATGTTTGCACCCATTTGACTAAACCGCACTGTAACCTCTACCAAGGGTCTTCAAACACCAAGGCGGCGGCCTCAAAGCTGAGGCCGTGGGCTCGAAGATTCACCTTGTTCTTTGCCTGATCCCAAGTCCAACGCAAGCTCAGTCGCCCTTCACCATAAGGCTCGGAGGCAGTCCGTTGCCGATAGCGCCGTGGCCGTGTCAGCCACGGCGCTATCGTAAGTCATGCACAAGCCTCCAACCAACACTATAATGGAGATTACGTGATCAAGCAGTGTATTCGCGGTGAATATCTATGTGAATTTATCGGTGAAAATCCGTCCGTAGAGCCGTCAGGCGCAACGCTAACCGCAGAATCACAAAACTCCCGGCGGAGTGGCTTCCCTTGAGTTTCCATATCCGGCGCAACTCCTATGCTTATTTGGGCTGAATGATCTTTACCTCCCGTTTCTCAAGCACTCCCGCCGCATCTGCGGTCAATTGTAGGCACCCGGGCGTTGAGTTCCCGTTGAGGACTTGCTCTCCTTCGCTTGCCACCTAATCAACAGCGCAGCGACAGTGGAGAACAGCAGGCCGATAAAGACGAATGGGGCCAAGTCGATAGCCCACCCAACCCATTGTGGAAAAGATTGGTTCGCGTAGTCGCGTTTGTATAGCTCCGCCGCCATCACGAGCACAATAGACCCGGCGGGAGAACTTACCAGAGCCGTTCCTAGACCCCAGCGCCATCCCACATCCAGCCTCCCGTGGAGGAATCCGACCACCAGACCGGTGAACATAGTCATGGTCGGGGCCAGGCCGAAGATCAGATACCCGACCAGGAGCAACTCCCACGTTTCGATGTTTGTTTCCATGCCCCACATGCCACACTCCCTCTACCAAGAACGCGTGGACAGGGTACAGGTACCCTGTCCACGCATTGTATGGGTCGTCATCCGGCCTGCGAAAGTTAAGGGATCTAGGCGCCTAGGTCCCTGACGCGGGGACCGCGACTTAGCGCGTGGGTAAGGGCAGCCGAATCCACAGAGGTAGGTGGTCGCTCACCTTGTGCTCGAATCTGGATACGAGAGCGGACCTCTCCCTGGACGCCAACTCGCGGTAAGGACGGCCCAGTATCGCCTCGCTGAACAGGTCGCCGAACTCGAACACACCATAGTCTGGCCCCAGGGGGTTGGCGCCCATCGTCGCGTTCTCGGTATAGGACGGCAGACGCGGGTCGCGGTTGAACAGGCCGATCTGGTCGAAGGTCTCCGTCAGCCGCGCATTGGTGCGGAAGACATCATCCCGGTCTGGATGCACGTCCAAGAACGGGAAGTTGACGTTGGCCCCTTCCAGGTCGCTGTTGAAGGACTTTATGCGGTCCTCGATTCGCCTCCTGTCGCGGGCGGGGTCGTCGTAGTCCAAGTTCAGGTCGCCGAAAAGGATGAAGTTGGGGTAGTAGGCGCGGCTATTCGTCTTCAACCTGCTCATGAGCCAGTCGGCCAGCGCGTTGAACTCCTGCCGCCGGTCAGAGATGTAGTTTCCGAAGTACAGGTGGGCGTTGACCGCCATTATCGCGTACGGCTGGGTGCCGGGATGCCCGGGAATGCGGAACGCGACGCAGAACGGCTGGCGGATGAAGCTCAGGAACACCGGCAGGTTGAGCCTGGGCTTGGTCCTGCGCCGTCCCTCCCTGTAGTTCGCCAACGCCTTGGCGTAGGGCGTCATGACCTTAGTGAACGTGTCGTAGTCGCTGGCTATGGAGTCGATGACCTTGCTCCGGTCGTAGGTGACGTCGCTCGCCACCTCCATCCGCTCCACCGTGTTCCAGCGGTAGATGAACCCCAGTCGCTCTCCCACCCCCGGCTCGCCGGGAAACACGCCGGTCTGGTCCGAGACCACCATACTGAACTCCGGACCCAACAGGGACATCAGCCGCCGCAGGCCGGAGAGGTCGTCCATGATCTCCTGGACGGCCAGCAGGTCGAAGCTGCGGCAGACGTTGGCCAAGAACTCCCACGTGTCGGGGCTCCGGCTGCGCGACGACCCCAGCTTGCGGATATTGAAGGACCCGAGCAGCACCGAGCCATACTCCCGCTGAGGTAGACCGTACCGCTCCGGGTCGGCCTGAAGTCTTTCGTTAATCAGGTCCCACTCTTTGGACGTGAATTGCGTCGCCATGCTTTCTTCTCCTTCCTAGTTGAGCTACCGTCCTTTCACGGTGTCGAGACGCCAAAGGCGATTAGATGTTCAAAGGTCAAGAAACCAATCGGATGACTAATCCAACTATGGCGCCAACGATGGACAAGGCTAGAAACAACAATATGACCCCGCTCCCGAAGACAAACCTGGCAACCGATTGTCGTGGAGGCGCAGGTATTCCAGGTTGGCGAGGTTGCCCAACTCCGGCGGTATCTCCCCGCTCACCTGGTTGCCCGGGAGCCACAGATCTTCCAGGTTGGCGAGGTTGCCCAGCTCCGGCGGTATCTCCCCGCTCAACCGGTTGTCGGCGAGGTCCAGGTATTCCAGGGAGGTGGATTTGCCCAGCTCCGGCGGTATCTCCCCGCTCAGTTGGTTGTTGTCGAGGTGCAGACTTCTCAGGTTGGCGAGGTTGCCCAGCTCCGGCGGTATCTCCCCGCTCAACTGGTTGTTGCCGAGGTCCAGCCACTCTAGGTTGGCGAGGTTGCCCAGCTCCGGCGGTATCTCCCCGCTCAACTGGTTGTTGCAGAGCTCCAGCTCTAGCAGGTTGCCGAGATTGCCCAGCTCCGGCGGTATCTCCCCGACCAAGCCGTTGCGGCTGAGGTCCAACCTTCTGACACGACCGTTCTCAGCGGTCCTGACGCGATACCATTCGCCCAGAGGAGCTTCGCTTAGCCAATTGTCGCTCCTCTTCCAGCTTTCGCCGCCGGTGGCGTTGTAGAGCGTCACCAGCGCCTCCCTGTCGGTCTCTGCGGATGTCGCATCCAGCGGGGGCCGGACGGTGGATGTTGGGGAGGCCGCGGGCTCGACGGTCGAAGTGGAACTTCCGGCGGGGTCGTAGCTTGACCGGCGGGAGTCCTGCCGACGTCGCCGGTGCCACCGCAGGCGGCCAGGGCCAGCAGAGCGGCCAGGATGATGATAGCTCTAATCATCGCCTGCTCCTTTCTCCCGGCTCATTCGCCGCAAAATGGCAGGGGTCGCCCAGGTAAAAACTATCCGACCGTCCTATCAGGCGTTGGGGCACGCACCCGCTCAACCGGTTGCCGGAGAGCTCCAGCACTCTCAGGTTGCCGAGGTTGCCCAGCTCAGGCGGTATCTCCCCGCTCAACTGGTTGCCGGAGAGCTCCAGCACTCTCAGGTTGCCGAGATTGCCCAGCTCAGGCGGTATCTCCCCGCTCAGCTCGTTGTCGTTGAGGTACAGCCACTCCAGGTTGGAGAGGTTGCCCAGCTCCGGCGGTATCTCACCGCTCAGCTCGTTGCCGTAGAGGCCCAGCTCTAGCAGGTTGGAGAGGTTGCCCAGCTCCGGCGGTATCTCACCGCTCAGCTCGTTGCCGTAGAGGCCCAGCTCTAGCAGGTTGCCGAGATCGCCCAGCTCCGGCGGTATCTCACCGCTCAGCTGGTTGTCGTTGAGGAACAGCTTTCTCAGGTTGGCGAGGTCTCCCAGCTCCGGCGGTATCTCACCGCTCAGCTCGTTGCCGTAGAGGCCCAGCTCTAGCAGCTTGCCGAGATTGCCCAGCTCCGGCGGTATCTCACCGCTCAGCTGGTTGTCGTTGAGGAACAGCTTTCTCAGGTTGGCGAGGTCTCCCAGCTCCGGCGGTATCTCACCGCTCAGCTCGTTGCCGTAGAGGCCCAGCTCTAGCAGCTTGCCGAGATTGCCCAGCTCCGGCGGTATCTCCCCGCCCAACTGGTTGCCGTCGAGGTCCAGCTCTAGCAGGTTGCCGAGATTGCCCAGCTCCGGCGGTATCTCACCGCTCAACTGGTTGCCGTTGAGGAACAGCTTTCTCAGGTTGGCGAGGTCTCCCAGCTCCGGCGGTATCTCACCTCTCAATTGGTTGCCGAGGAGGTCCAGCCGTCTGAGATTGGTGAGCCTGCCCACCTCCGGCGGTATCTCCCCGCTCAACCGGTTGCCGAAGAGGTGCAGCCCTAGCAGGTTGGCGAGGTTGCCCAGCTCCGGCGGTATCTCCCCGCTCAACTCGTTGTAGTCGAGATCCAGATATTCCAGGTTGGCGAGGTTGCCCAGCTCCGGCGGTATCTCCCCGCTCAACTCGTTGAAGCTGAGGTCCAGCTCTAGCAGGTTGCCGAGATTGCCCAGCTCCGGCGGTATCTCACCGCCCAACTCGTTGGTCTGGAGGTGCAGCTTTGTCAGGTTGGCGAGGTTGCCCAGCTCCGGCGGTATCTCCCCGCTCAAGCCGTTGCCGTCGAGTTTCAACTCTATGACAAGACCGTTCTTATCGGTCCTGACGCCATGCCATTCGCCCAGGGGAGCTTCGCTTAGCCAATTGTCGCTCCTCTGCCAGCTTTCGCCGCCGCCGGCTTTATATAGCGCTACTAGCGCTTCCGTGTCGGTCTCCACGGACGTCACCTCCAGCGGAAGCTGGCCAGTGGGTGTTGGGGAGGCCGCGGGCTCGACGGTCGAAGTGGAACTTCCGGCGGGGTCGGGGGTTGCGCCGGCAGAGGACGGGTGGGTCGTAGCTTGACCGGCGGAGTCCTGCCGCCGTCGCCGTTGCCGCCGCAGGCGGCCAGGGCCAGTAGAGGCGCCACCAGGACGGCGAGGAGGATGACGGGCGACTTATTTCTCACCATGGTTCCGTGTCTCCTTCCTACTCGTCCCGGCTCCAGCCGGAGCCGAACACGTACAGTTTGGAAGTCCGCAGCCCCTTTGGAATCTCCGGCACCAGCGCCGACTACAAGAACCACTTCTACTCCCTCTCACCGGTGCTGAGGATAGCGGAAGCTGGGACTCCGCGAGGCCAGGAAGTACGACGGCTGCGGGCCGAGTTCCTGGCGCTGTGCTGTACGCGGCGATAATCCTGTAGTTTGAAAGCAGGCCCCGGCTTGGCTGATGAGCTGAGCGGGGCCTTTTCCTTAGCGGGCCCCGATCAAGCCGTCCTCATAGACGATGCAGTTCTCTCTGAACCATTTTGATTTGTCCATGAGTTCCTGGGTGACGGGGGGATTGCCCGTGAGATCGTCGTAAACGTCGGCGCATTCCTGGTCGGTGGGGCCTCCTCCACACCCCACCAGCAGCAGGACGAACAAGGCCAGCGTAACTAATGTTTTCATGGTGTATGTCTCCTCACCTTCTGTTCGCGGCCGGAATCAGTAGCAGCACGAACATCACTAGAAATGGGAATGCGGCCAGCGTCGCGCCAACGGCGGGGAGCGCGACCGCGCCGACCGTGGCCGGCGCCTGTCCAGGTTGTCTCCGTACGTTAGCCGTGCGGACACCTCCCCGTGTTTCGGGTACACTCCCCCGGGACGTTACCACATGCACATAACTATGCTGTCACTTTAGGGCTAATTTTCCGTCACTTATTGGCACTTTGCAGAAAAACTGGCATAATTGAGCCCGTGGACGCCGAATCCCTGCGCTCCCGCCGCAGGTTGCCCCTGCAGTCCCATCGAGGTGAAGAGTTGGACCGACCTGAGGATCTGCGCCAACGGGTACAGCAGTTGGAAGAGCGCCTCTCGCGCCTGAGCGAGGCCGGCCTCCGCATCAACGAGAGCCTGGACTTCGACACGGTGTTGCAGGAGGTGGTGGACGGCGCACGTGCCCTGACGGCCTCCCGCTACGGAGCGATCACCGTCTACGGCGAAGCCGGGCAGACGCCCGACTTCATCGTCTCCGGCCTGACCAGGGAGGAGCACCGGGGGCTGTGGGACATGCCCGAGGGCCGGAGCTTCTTCGAGTACCTCAGCGGGCTTCTGGAGCCCCTGCGGGTCTCGAATTTAGACAGCCACCTGAAGGCATTGAACATGCCTGATTTCCTGCCCCCGTTATCGGTGGACTCCCTGATGGTGGCCCCGATTCGTCACCAGGGAGTCGGGGTCGGCACCATCTACCTGGCCCATGAGACGGGCGGCGGGGAGTTCACCAGGGAGGACGAGGAGACCCTCGTGATGTTCGCGTCCCAGGCGGCGCTGGTCATCGCCAACGCCCGCAGGCACCGCGAGGAGCGGCGGGCCAGGGCGGACCTGGAGACGCTGATGGACACCTCCCCCGTCGGCGTGGTGGTCTTCGATGCGGCGACGGGAGAGCCGAAGTCCTTCAACCGTGAGGCGGGCAGGATCGTCGACAGCCTGCGGGACCCCGGCCAGACGCCGGAGGACCTGCTCGACACGGTGACCTTCAAACGTGCCGACGGGCGGGAGGTGTCCCTGCGTGAGTTCCCCCTGGCCGAGCTTCTGAGCGCCGGGGAGACCTTGCGGGCCGAGGAGGTCGTCATCGGCGTCCCCGACGGGCGGAGCGTCTCCGTGCTGCTCAATGCAACGCCCATCCTCTCCGACGAGGGCGCGGTCGAGTCGGTGGTCGTCACCCTACAGGACATGGCCGACGTGGAGGAGCAGGGGCGGCTCCGGGCCGAGTTCCTGGCGACGGTGAGCCACGAGCTCAGGGCGCCGCTTGCCACCATCAAGGGCTCCTCATCCACGGTGCTGGGCTCCTCCCCGGACCTCGACCCCGCGATCATGCTCCAGTTCTTCCGCATCGTCGAGGACCAAGCCGACCAGATGAACAACCTGGTATCCGACCTGCTGGACGTGGCCCGCATCGAGACGGGCTCGCTGGCTATCACTCCCGAACCCGCGGAGGTGGAGGCGCTGGTGAACCGGTCAAGGAGCTCCTTCATCAGCGCCGGGGGCAGGGACAACCTCGCCATCGACATCGAGCCGGACCTGCCCCTGGTGACGGCGGACCGGCGTCGCATCATCCAGGTCCTCGCCAATCTGCTGTCCAATGCGGCCCGCAACTCAGGGGAGGCGTCGGCCATCAGGGTGAGCGCTGTGCGGGAGGGCGTCCACGTCGCGGTCTCGGTGTCCGACGAGGGGCGCGGCATCCCGGCCGAGACCCTGCCGACGCTGTTTCGCAAGTTCTCCAGGGCGCAGTTGGAGGAGCAGGGGGACACAACCGGCCTGGGCCTGGCCATCTGCAAGGGGATAGTGGAGGCCCACGGGGGCCGCATCCGGGCCGAGAGCGACGGGCCGGGCCTGGGGGCGCGGTTCACCTTCACCCTCCCGGTGGACGGGACCGGCGGAGCGGGCGGGCTCGCCTCGGCAGCGCCCCGCTCCTCGCGTCAAAGACAGAGGGTTGCGGGGGAAAGGGTGCGGGTCCTCGCGGTGGATGACGACCCCCGGGACCTCCGCTACGTCCGGGACGCCCTCATCCGGTCAGGTTACACGCCCATACTGACCGGGGACCCCGAGGAGGCTGTCCGCCTCATGGAGGAGGAACGGCCTCAGCTGGCGCTGCTGGACCTCATGCTTCCGGGAACGGACGGCGTCGAGCTGATGAAGAGCATCACGGATATAGCGAACGTACCGGTCATCTTCCTGTCGGCCGTTGGACGGGACGAGATCATCGCGCGGGCCTTCGAGATGGGAGCCGTCGACTACATGACCAAGCCCTTCTCGCAGACGGAGCTCACGGCGAGGATCGGGTCGGCGCTGCGCCGGCGAGAGGTGTCGGAGCCTTCGGAGCCCTACGTGCTGGGCGACCTGACCATCGACTACTCCGCGCACAGCGTGACTCTTGCCGGCCGTCCGGTTCAACTGACCGCGACGGAGTACCGGATGCTGGCCGAGCTGTCGGCCAGCGCCGGGCGGGTGTTGTCCTACGAGCATCTGTTGGAGCGCATCTGGGGAGAGAAGGGCGGCAGCGACATGAGTCCCATGCGCACGATAGCCAACAAGCTGCGCGCCAAGCTGGGCGAGGACGCCCGCAACCCTACCTACATCTTCACCGAGTCCCGCGTCGGCTACCGGATGCCGAGGGGGGAGACGGAGGGGCCGGAGAAACCGTAGGTCGAGGCATTCTCAAGACCTTGTGGTTCTCTTGCGTCGAGTTGTGGAGGGCGACCCGGCGGCGGTGCTATGCTGCCAGTGCCGGCGACTCGCATGCCGGATGGCTTCGACCCTCCGCTGAAACTGGGACCCTAGATGGCGGCCTACAAAGAAGGAGGCAGTACTATGGGCGTAGATAAACAGGCAGAGGACTCGTATCCGGAGCTCTTCCCAAAGGACTTCGGCCAGAGGCTGGAGTGGTTCATAGAGCTTACCGACCTGTCGTGGGAGGATTTCGCCGACCGCCTTGGCATCGACTATGACCGAGTGTTGGAGTGGCGCAACGGCACGGTCCCCACAGGTGGAGAGGTGTGGCACATCATGCATCTGGCGTTCTCGGTCCCCGGCGGCATGGAAGTGATGTTGCCCGAGTCCGCCGAGAGTGCGGAATAGCAATGTGAGCCGTACCTATTCAGCCCTCATTGCATCTAAGCCGACTGCCCAAGTGTACCTGTTGCAGCGCATCATGCGCACGATAGCGAACAAGCTGCGCACCAAGCTGGGCGAGGAAGCCCGCGGACCCGCCTACATCTTCACCGAGTCCCGCGTCGGCTACCAGATGCCGATGGGGGAGGAAGCGTAGGCAGGGGGAATCAACTCTTCTAGAGGTATTTCCACAGCGAAAAGAAAGTACCGACTCAGGCCGTTGAGGCTGGCCAAGGTCATCACGAAATGGAGGAAGGAGAATTTGTTATGGCCGCTGAGGTAGTTGCTGAGTGGCACAACGCGCAGAGTCTTGTTGCCACACTAGGTATCGCGGGAATGCTGATGGACGATTCCCATCTTGAGGCTAACAGAGACATTGACCATGCCCTCCGATCAGTACGTCAATTGGCGGAGGACCTCAGTCAAG
Organism: Dehalococcoidia bacterium; assembly: GCA_965116315.1. GTDB lineage: Bacteria > Chloroflexota > Dehalococcoidia > Lucifugimonadales > CAJWER01. The sequence continues at coordinate 134,462 of OZ220672.1, read as the reverse complement.
TGGGAGAGGGAGGTCCGAGAATTGCCATGGAAGGCATCTACTTGGAGGATGTGTCAGGCAACCATGTCCAGTTTCCCATACGTCTCATATCAGATACTAAGGTTGGCTAGGGGCGATGGTCGTGGCTGGCCCTGCCCACCCCTAATAGGCATCCCGCGCAACCTTGCAGTGTCGCAATTTGGCTCATGACGAACGTCGCCAGCAACGGGGCCAATGCACTATTCTCTGCCTTCTTGTTCTATTGCTGGCAGCCGCCGTGAGGCAGTAGAATATAGGTGTAGAAGTGTGCTTGGAAACTGGCGGACGAATGAGAAACACAGGAACACCGACTCGGCAGCGCAGGCTCCGCAAGGAGGCGGTTCGCCTGGGCAAGGAGATATACCAGCGCGACATCCTGCCCTAGGTCGAAACCGACCACTTCGGTGAGTTCGTCGCCATAGACGTTGAGACAGGAGACTGGGCCGTGTCAAAGACCACCCGCGACGCGGTGGAACGTCTACGGGAACGACGCCCGGACGCGGTGGACGTCTTGTGCGAACGGGTCGGATACAGGGCGCTCCGAAGCTTCGGGGCCGGGTCTCTGCGGAGGGCCGGGTGATCGAGGGGATGGTGAACGAAGCACACGAAGCGGTCGTGACCCTTACCCTGCAAGGCCCCGAGGGGCAAGCCCAGGAAATCGAAGCTGTGGTGGACACTGGCTACAGCGCCTTCCTGACCTTGCCGCCTGAGTTGGTTGGTGACTTGGGATTGCCCTTCGCCTACATGGGCCGGGCGTTTCTGGCTAATGATGCCGAAGTGGATTTCGACGTTCACTACGTTACTGTGCTCTGGGACGGCCAACCGAGAGACATAGAGGCCGACGCGACGGGCAGCACGCCGCTCTTGGGTATGCTGTTACTCCATGGGCACAGCTTGAATATAGAGGTCGAGCGTGGAGGTCCTGTCGTCATACAGGCCAGAACTTAGGTCGCGGTCTGCTGCTGCCCTTGCAGCCATCCTTACTTGCTCGTTGCCTCGGTTGGGACGCACGGAGATCGAATTGTCCTGACACGCTTCACTACTAGCCCACTAGGGTGTTGCGTCGTGATTCTGGAGGCGGGTGTTTCGCGGCCATGCTGCCTTGCTTGGCCAGTACCTATCAGAGGGGGACGGCATGTCTGTAAATGATGCGGTCACAGAGTGGCGATTGGAACAGGCGGTATCAGACTACATCGAGCATTACAGGAACGAAGCGATCAAAGAGCTACAGTTCTATCGTGATGCGCCGACCCTCGGCCAAGCAATCAAGTGGGCAGCCGATGCGTGTACTGCGGGTGGCGGGAAGCACCCGCACCAAAATCGAATCCCCCCCCGATGCCCTAGGGGAGTTCGGGGCGCGCCTCTCCGGCATTAAGCGGGCGATACGGAAGGCAACATCCTTCGATGAACTCCATGAAATCGTTCGGGAGGTCGGTGAACCGATCTACATGATCGGCGAGCTCACGATCTACGACACAGCGTACCGCATCGGCTGCAAGCTCGGTCTCCCTCCAACGCGTGTCTACCTGCATAGTGGCACACGGATTGGTGCTGTAGCTCTTGGATTCCACCGCAGCCGCACATCCATCTCCGTTAAGGAACTGCCTAAGCCTTTCGCAGTTCTCGAACCTTACGAGATCGAGGACTGCCTTTGCATCTTCAAGGGACTGCTGTCGGGCGAATGGCACATTTTGGGCTCGGGCTGCGGGTGCAATGGGCAGGTCTGTGAGGCTAGACATCGTAGACGGCCACTCAAGGCACATTGCAGCGCAGTTTCAGGCAGGTAGAGGAAGCGAGGAGTTACCTTCCCAAGAGGCGGTAGTCAGCACGGAATCGGAGAGAGAGGTGCCGCTCTAGCTAGAGGCCCAGAGCGGCACTAACTCCCGTCCGTCTACTGCGGCGCGTCACACTACAGGAATCGCGAGTCCCTTGTGCGCCGACAGGCTGCCGAGCGACATCTCGAAGATGGCGGTATCTACCGCAACCGGTGGTGGCGAAGAAGGTGATGACGCCGAGACCGATGGGGATGCCGCCCAGGATGGACAGCCCGGTGACGAGGCCCTGCCGCCTACGTGACGCCTCGTGACCCGGCGGATAGTCCGGGTACCGGGCGAGGATCGCATGCGCCCGCTCGACGGTGATCGTCCCGTCCCGCTGCCAGGCCTCTGCTTCTTCCCGCAGCCGGGAGACGAACCTGTAGTCAGCGTCGCTGAACGGTTTCATAGGATGTTCACAGTCCGCATAGACATTGCCTTACTCTCCGGGAACCGGGGCGGCGTGGGCGTAGACGCTGTTGTCGAGGCCGGCCCAGTACACCACGCCGTCACTGACGGCGTAGTGCAGGACGTCGGAGAAGCCGCCGGTCTCAAGCTCCCAGGGCAGGATGGACCCGTCCCCCGCGTCGACGGCGTACAGGTATCCCTCGTCCAGCTGGCCGTACAGGACCCCGTCGACCACCATCAGGAAGTAGCTGTTGAAGTCCTCGGTGGGGAGGGTCCACAGCTCCTCGCCGGTACGGGCGTCCAGGGCGAAGAGGTACTCCGCCAGCTCGGACGCCCCGTAGAGCGCGCCCTCGGTCACAACGGGAGGGGTGCTGAGCCCATATGCTTCGTAGCTCCATATCTCCTGCCCTGTGCCGGCGTCCAGCGCGTGGACGTAGTCGGCGGGAGCCAGGTAGTAGATGCCGTCGACCACCAGGGCGGGATAATCCCGGGCTGGGAACTCATCGGTGTTCACGCTCCAGATAAGGTCCCCCGTCGCCTCGTCGAAGGCGTAGGCCTGGTTGATCACGGTGAGGTAGGCCACCCCGTCCAGCACCGTGGGGGCAGACTCCACGTAGCCGTCCACCTCCGCCCGCCAGGCCACCTCTCCCGTTGCGGCGTCCAGGGCGTAGAAGGCGCCGTATTCGGCACCCTGGGCATACACCCTGCCACCTTGGAACGTGGGGGCGACGTGGTGATCCATAGGATAGGGATGCTCCGCCACCCAGAAGAGCTCCCCGGTGGCCGCGTCAACGGCGTGGACCGCCCGGTCATACTCGCCGCGGGCAGGGAAGTAGACCATGCCGTCGCCCACTGCCGGGGAGCGCTGCACCCAGTCCCCGGTATCGTAGCGCCACAGCTCCTCCCCGGTAGCGGCGTCAAGGGCGTAGAGATGGTTGTCGTTGGAGCCGACGTATACGGTGCCGTCGACCACGGCTGGGATGGAACGCATCGCTTCGCCGGTGTCGAAGCTCCACAGCAGCTCGCCAGAGTCCGCGTCCAGGGCGTAGAGGCTGCCGTCATCGGAGCCGGCGTACACCACTCCGTGCATGACCGCAGGTGCGGCGAGCACCGGGCCGCCTGTTGTGAAAGTCCAGATGAGGGAGCCGTCCCCGGTGCCGGAGGGTGGGTTGGGTGAACCGCCCTGGCCGCCGGTCGCCAGTTCCGGGAGGCAGGACAGTGTCCCGAAGGCGAAACTCATCAACGCCCGCTCGGCCTTCGGAGAGGGGTCGGCGTAGGCTCCTGCTATCAACAGCACGTCGCTTGCATCCACCAGCTGCCGAAGGCAGGAGTTCTGCTCGTCGGTAAGCGCTCCCACCACTTTCAGGGCGTTCTGGAGGAGGACGGAGTAGAAGACGCCTGACACCTTTCCTGGCTCGATGCACTCCATCAGTGGGATCTGGCGTCCCTCGGTGTCCTCCTCGTCGAACAGCGGGCGTTCCCTCAGATCCGCCAGTTCCGCGGCACTGTACTCCGCCCCGATGCAGGACTGCTCGGACGTTGAGAGGGTGTCGTACAGGTCGCCCAGCGTGGAGCCGGGGGCGAAGGCGTAGTAGTCCACCTCCACCTCGTCGCCCGTCGAACCGACGTCCCGGCTTGGGCCCGTGGTGGGCGTCGGCTCCGCCGTAGGCCTAGGCTCGGGCGAGGGTTCAGGCGTGGGCTCGGGCGTCGGCTCCGGCGGCGATGGGACGGCAGTCGGGACCAGAGTGGGTCTAGGGGTGGCCGTGGGTGTCCCGGTGGTGCTGGCCGCCGTCGTGGGCTGCGGAGTCGGAGCCGGGGCGTCACTGGAGCAGGCCAGGCCCGCTACCAGCAAGATGAGGACCATCAGACAGAGAAGTTTGGACATGATATTCAACCTGTACTGTTCTCTACCTCATGCGGGCGAGACGGTCTCCCGACCGCCTGGCGTTCGGGTGCCGGTTCCGGTTGCTCCGCCCTGTTCAAGGCTGCACCTCCATATTGGAGATGGTGATTGTGCGGTTAGCATAGCACGTTGCATGACCCGTTTGAAGCGGTCACTTACCGTTATTTCACAGCTATTTTCACCGACAATTTACTGACAGTCCTACCTTTAGCTCCTACAATCCTTTCTGGACCCATAGAGTGATCGGTTCGGGCGGTTCCATGCACATTTGCCCTCCCGCTAACCGACGCGGACACCCCGCGAGGGTAGCCAAGGTCAAACCGGGTCGAGTCGGGCAAGACGATCGTCGTACGGACGGCAGGGTGGACTGGCAACGAGAGTCATTCAGGGGACCTCAACAACATGCGAGCGGATGGCGAGGAGGCCACTGGCTCCTAGAGCGCCCTAGAGTAGGCGACAAATGCGCGGTGGGGGTGACGCGACAGATGGTCAGACATAGTCTTGAATGGCGAGGTCCTCTACGGCCAAGGTCGGCTCACAACAAGTCGTGGATAGGGTGGGGCTTGGTCCACGTCGTCCTTACGGTGTCGCTGCTTGTCGCCGCTCTCGTTCCCTGGTTCACCCTGGACGACACAGACGCGCCCATCGCAATTCTCGAGGTTATTCCGTATGCACTAGACGGCCCGGATCGGAACTGACTTCTGGAGGAAGCGCAGCCTCATGGAGCAATCTTCCTGTGGACCCCTCTTCTCGTCGCCCTGTTTCTGCTTTGTATCGGCGATATCCGCCGCCCGCGATACCATCTCCGCGCGGATGTACGTGACTTCCCTCGCTGGCTACGCCCTGATCAACTGCAAGCTGTGCATGTGACGATAGCGATGGAAGAATCGGTCTATTCTCGAAGTGGTGCAATTGGATGCCTTGGGTCTATCTTGGCACTTGCAGCTCTGGTCGTTTGGATTGGCTTCTTTGTTCGAGGGCGTGAGGACCCGAGCATACTGGTATCTGTTGCGACAGCTGAGGCCGAAGCTACGGCAACTCGGCTACAGCAGGACTTGGATTGTCTTAGAGAACAGTCCTGCGCGGAGGGGCTGATTCGCTGGAGGCTAGATGCACGCAGTAAGTGCAAGGCGGCAATATCAAAACACGCTAGATACTCAATCCGATGGGGTGATGGATTCCTACTGCGGCTATTCGACGATGTGTATATCCAGCCGCCAGAGTATGAGACAGTGAGGTACGTAGGGCATCGGGTGTCCTTCGAGAATGCCTATGGCGCTTGGGCTCCTATGAGATACTCATGCGACTACGACCCCATCAGCCGAGTGGTTGTGCGTACTGATGTAGCCGAGGGGCGATAGTGATGTTCCGCGTGGAATGAGACTGAGGTAGGGGCTACGGTACATCGAGATGGCTATTGCAGGTACGTTCAGTCGCATGGCCCGTTTGGGTCGATTGAAGAGGCGACATCGGCCGCTAGGGCAATTGCTCGCTGGCTTGACGTTGGTTGTGCAAGACGTGCTTTGGAGACCGAGAGCTCCCGAAGCCTATCTGCTGCCCTAAAGACTCTCGGCTTCCTAGACCGATGGCAGTTTCTCGCCAGATCATGGCCCACAAAGCGAACTTGACCAACCGCGCACGTCTCCGTCGGAGATACGCCTGTCAGGAAGGCTAAGCTACTTGACCCACCTAAGGCAATGACCGCATCCCTTTGCAGTCTGGTACTTCAGTGACAGGGCCTTGGCAAGCGCGTCCTCCCAACTGGAATAGGAGCCGTGCCACTGACCATTGGCGGTCTTGCCGTGGTGCGGGCGACAGAATCCACAGTTAGATTCGTGGATGACCGCCTTGTCGTGAGTCCAGTTCTCGTAGACGAAGTAGAACCTAGGTCTTGTCATAGCATATTCCTCTGTGAGATCCGGACACAAGCCAATTGGGTGCCCTGGCCGTGAGGTACAGCCAAACACGAATGGAGACGCTCATACTTTCACGGCTCTCATGTTGAATGCCTCCCGTATCAAATATCTGCGCAGGCCGCGAGGTCGAATGTGATACCGAACTCGCTAGGGACAGCGCTAGCAAACGCCCGTATGTCCGTAGAGGCACTCCGAGCCCGGACAGGCCTGTATCGAAGTCGAGGTCTTCCGGTAGAGGCTTACCGTCTACCCATGTCCTTGTCATCCAGAGATGGATCAGTACGATGACGGTACCAACCTGCTGCCAATCTATCGCCGGGGACATTCCCACGCCTTCGCCATCCTAGCCGGTGGGCCATTGGTTTTAGCCTGTATTCTTATCTCTTCACCAAGCGTCTTGGGTCGCTCCTGTCTGACTTACCCAGCCGTCTTTGTATCTCTAATGCCAATTGCTCTCGAACCCTAAGCCGCTGCCTATGTACGCAAGGAGTTCGAGCATAGACCGAGCTAGCTAGTTGTTTGTATGTCACTCGTGCGTTCTTTTTCATCGAGGTCTATTTGGCAGTACGGGCACTGCGAAGAAACTGCTTCAACTCCTGCCGCTCCAAGAACCGAGCGCCATGACCTTGCAAGTCTCAGGGCTGCGGGAAGCTCCATCGTCCTGCTCCATATGCCCTTTGCCCGCTGGCCGCCCAACGCGAACGGGCAAAGCGCATGGTGGACGCATATGAGTGCCACAGATGACCTATCGTCGCCAGACGTCCTCATGGCGCAGTAGGCTCTATGTATCGTGGTGTTATCCACTAAGGTTGCCGAGTGCCCACCATGAGGCGTGTAAGCTCTTACCCCGTACTCTTCGGCTGCGCGACCATAGCCAGTACACCACCGCCCTCATGTTCTCGATGCGTCTCAGGCGAGCCGGCTGCGGAAATAGTCATCGACCCGTCTTTCGTATTCGTCCGAGGTTTCGAGACAGGCGTCGGCGTGATCGGAACCCGGAACCATTCAAATCTCGCTGCCCGCCGGTCTAGAGGCATGTATACGGGCGCTCAGGTTGACAGGGATACGGCCGTCCCCATCGCCGTGAATCACCAGTTTGGGAAAGTCGAGGGCCGAGGCGACCTTCTCCGGCGTCACCGAGCCCACGTCGATGCCGCAAAGGGCCCCCAACGTGGACCAAGAGCCACCCCACCCATGCCTTGTCGTGAGCCGATATTGGCCGTAGCTGACCTCGCCAATCAAGGCTATGTATGACCATCTATCGCGTCACCCCCACTGTGTCATCGCCACCTACTCTCGGGCATTCTAGGAACCAGTGGCCTCCTCACCATCCGCTCGCCTGTTGTTGAGGTCTCATGAATGACTCTCGTTGGCAGTCCACCCTGCCATCAGAGCGGCGATTCACCTCGCCCGATTCGACCCGGCTGACCGTGGCTGCCCTCACGGTATGTCCCTGCGGGTCACGGCGACGACTGTGGCCAACTCCATACCCTTTCTTTCCATGGCCTAGGGAGGATTGTAAGAGCCAATGTGAGGGATAGTCAGTAAACAATCGGTGATGATCCCTGTGAAATATCTGTTACAACGCGTTCAAACAGGACCCCATGTAAGTGCTATGCTAACCACACAATCACCAGTCCCACGGGGGTGCAGCCTGTAGCAAAGGGGGAGTAACCGGAACCGGTACCCGAACCCCAGGCGCCGAGAAACCACTTCTCTCGCTTGAGCGAGGCAATCCTGCGCATCTACGAGAGCCTGGACTTCGACACGGTGCTCGGGGCCACGTGAGGCGGCTGCGCCGGAAGCTGGGAGAGCGCCAACGACCCCAGTACATGTTCAAAGAGCCCGTGCTGGCTGCAGGTTGGGAGAGCCCTAAGAGCAGGTTGGTGCGATGCCGTGACGTCTGGGAATCACCTTCCAGGGAGGCTTCTGCGACTTGAGGCCGCGACGTACACACTGCAGCCGCCTCGGGAGAGAGGCTGCCAGTTCATGCTCCACTCTAACGTGAGAGCGGGGCCAACGTCATCACCCCACTCCGTACTCGATGCAACAGGAGGCCCCGCTCTCACACGGCCTGACCATCGACGCTGGCGCACTCCACCCACCCTGTCCGCACACGAATCCATCCGTCCGTCGCTGCGCCGCCCCGGGCGACACATCTCCACTCGGGAGCTCAATTCAATCACCTGCGGTGCCTCAGCATCCCCACGGTGACGTCCCGCCTCCAACACCAGGAGCCGATGCTCGATCAGGCGACCCTGCACGCCATAGTACTTCCGTACTCCCCAGCGGACATCCTCAACCTCCTGAGGTCGGATGGGAGAGTCTCCTTCAACCCCTTGACCTGTCCTTCCAGCTTGTCAAGCCGGGACGACAGCTTGTTCAAGCCCTTGAGGCCGCCTCGGAGCTCACCAGTCAATCCCTTGAGCTGTGCCTCAAGCACTTCGTTGCGCTTGCGCTGACGGTCCGCCGCCGCCCCGACGCCTTCCTGCAACGCCCGCTCCAGGGCATTGCGCACCCGGTGCGTGAGCTGCCCCGACTTGGCGCTGCGGGTCACCGTCTGCGGGTCGATATCCAGCACCCGCGCCGCTCCCTTGTAGCCCTTCTCCCGCACCAGGTCCTGCAAGAGAGCCATGAGCCGCATGTGGTAGATGTTCTCCACGTCCCTGCTGTTTACGATGCCGTTTTCGGTCGTTTTCATGACAACGACCTCTCTTGAGACTTCGTCGAGGACCCCGGTCCGGCGCTGGCCCCGGCCCCGGTTAACGCCACAAGCCCGAAGGTCAGACGCCGGAGGAACTCGACCTTCTTCCGCTCTCTTCGCGTGTCGAAGAGAGCAATCCTGCGCCAGCTGGTCTGACCGCTCCGATCCAGGCCCTCAGCGGCTGTTTCTCCGGTGGAAGCGTCATCCCGTGCTCTTCGAGCAACACCAGCTCCAGCGTCAGTAGACGCTACTGGGCCGTCAGCCACGCCAACCCCTTTGCCTTCGTTGAGATGCGAGTCCTTCAACTCCCGCCACTCAACGATCAGGGGTACTCCCGCCGCATCGACGGCTTCGACGGCGGTTTCTTGTTCCGTCTTGGCTCACCTGCTCTCGCCTCGTCAGACCCGTCCCCGGAGGGATCGACGCCGGCGTGACCGGCCCGGTTCCCACACCATCGTCCCGACGCAGGCCCTCGACGGCACGCTCAATGCCGACCAGACGCCTGCGCACCTCCTTGGCCAACCCATCGACCGCGCCCTCCATGTCCGCCACCCGCTCCTCCAGCCTGTCGTTGCGATCCCGCTGCTCGGCTGCGGCGGAGCCTTCTTGCGTCCGTGGTCTCGCGCTAACTCTCGCAGCAGCGCCAGGAGACGCGTGTCCCACGACTTGTCTGTCTTCGATGAATGTCCCTTCCTCTGGCCAGCCAAATCGCGATTGGTGTAGCGGACTAAGCCATAGGGCTCCAAACTAGGGACGGATCACCTGTACCTTCACCAGTGGGTGCTTGACCCCCAAGCGTTCAGTAATCACCCCTGCTATCGATCAATGAGTGCGAGCACACAAGGGCACACACCCGAATCGGCACACTGTCGATCTCAGTGACATATCGAGTATCCTCGTGCGTGTTGCCCGTTGTGGGAACTCCCCATTGCTATTCCCAATGAACCCTGCCGTATTCGGTGGTGCTGGCAACTCAGTCCAGGTGATTACCGCGTCCTGAATAGGGTGAGTATTGCAACAGCGGCACGTTCGGGTTGGGGAACTTGAAGGTGATCGGTGATGGCGTCGTCGGCCTTGTTCAACCAGGTGGCCGCCGTCTGAGCGGTGAAGATTGCCCGGGGATTGTAGTCTGCGTTGTGGCGTTCATTCTGGAGGTCGCGGAAGAGGTCGGCGAAGATCTGCACGCTGGGGGAAAAACTGGCGCGGTTCTGTTGGAGTTGAGAGCGAGCCTGATTGTGACTCAGGCCCCGGTATATCCGAACCCAGGCGTCGGCAGTCAGTTGGTCTATCGCGGTACCGATAAGAGCATCGGCATTGCTGGCGGTAAGGGCATGAAACGCTGCGTAGTAGGCGGCACTTCTGGAAGGTAACCGGTGATCTCACTATAGATGAGATCGGAAACGTGGGCCAAGCCTGCGTAAGAGGCAGTCATAGCATTGACCTCTATCTTAGAGTTCTGTACTTGAATGTTACGCCTACCGTCAGCAGTCGGGCAAGTCAGCGCGGCGACGTGCGCCGCCACTACAGCCGTCGTTCGCAGCTTCAAGCCGGCTTCAATGGGGCCGCGACCTGACGGTCGCGGATAGTCGGGAAGGCGTTTTCCTCCGAACGCGGGTTGAACTTGCTTCAATTGGGCCTACCATCGTGGGAGACTCTCCGTCCGAAGGCGAAGACTAGATCGACAGCGGTTCTGCCTTGACAGTCAGCTGTCACCCTCATCGATGTATTCGTCCATGACGAGGTAACCGTTCTTGCGGGCTTAGTCTCTAAGGGCTCAATTGTGAGGCCACCGGACTGATCCACGTCCTGCTGTCACTATATACCCGAGCGTTTGCCTCCCAATTGTCGTCAGATCACCTGATGCGCGTGTGTAACGCGCTCGAAGTATGCGTGGGCAAGCTGTGGTCTGAGGACCGACCGGTCACGGTGCGGCACGGCGACGAGAACTATCTTCGCCAGACGCCCGTGCCAGCTGACGGGCCTCGCCGCGACCGTCACGTCGTCGTTCTGCCACAGGTCGTACCCGCTCACCCTCTCCACGTAGACCGGCCTGCCGGTAAGGATGACTCTCTCAGCCACTGACCCCTGGGCCGGCGGAGCGCCCCGGCGTGGGAGCAGACCCCGAAGATTGGACAGCGGCCTCTTGCGCGTCCTGATTCTGAACCCCGGCGTTCGGGCAACCACCTTGGCATTGAAGACCTCCGGTGGAGTGTCGGCCGCCCACTGGCGCGGTTTACCATTTTCGGTTCGCTCGTACAGGACCGCCAGCAGCGGCTGGTGGCGCATCACCTCAGCCAGCCTGATAGTCAGCGACGAGTAGGCCCGACCGTAGGTCCTCTGCAGTGCCACCACATCGAACCCCGAAGCCTCTGCAAACAGGGAGAACCAGTAGGGTTGCATCAGGGTGGATGCGGCGAACCGATCAGCCTGCCGGCACTTGCTCCTGCCCAGAGGAGCTCCGACGTGCGGGTAGAGGTCGCAGAGCCGCTCGCGCACGATCTCATAGGCTTCGTGGAGCGCTGTGTGCTCCTGGGTAGCATTCGATTCGGACTCGTCGATCACGATCTCGTACCCGCCGTTCTTGGTGCCCGTGTGATAGCCTCTCAGCCCCCGCGTATCGCTGGAATAAACGATGGTTGCCGCCCCGGACCCTTTGAGCCTCGTCTCGATCTCGGCCATGTGAGGGAAGGCAGAGAGGCCGAAGAAGTCGACAAACTCCCGCGCAATGGCCGTAGGATGAAGCCGCACGCGGGGTGCGGGCCCGTCTACCAGGAGACGGCAGAAACCGTCGAGTGTTGCCCTTCTCATCCCAGGAGCCTCTTTCCGCTCCAGCGCTCGTAGAGCTCGACGATGAACCTCTTCGACTCGATGGAGAGTGGGCCCCTGGGCCTGGTCCCCACGCGGAACACCGGATCGGCCAGGACGTACCGGTAGGCCCTATCCACTTCGGCCGTCTCGTCCACCTGCGGTTCGTCTCCCTCCTCCTCCAGGTATCCGGCCTTCCTGAATAGGTCTCCGACTCCGACGCCGTAGAGGGCGGCCAGTCGTCTCAGGAGCTTGGGTCCCGGGTGGCGTGTGCCCTTCTCTACCTGGGAGAGGTATGCGTTGGAGATGCCGCTGAGCCGGTGGACTCCCCGAAGGCTCGTGTCTCCACGGAGCCGCCTGAGCATCTGTCCGATGCTCTCCTCCTGACGGTCGGTCTCCTCCCTCATAGCAGCCCTCTGTTGCACTCCTGTGTCACACCAGCCTCTCGGTCTCTTGGAAGATCAACAGTTGGTCAATCATAGTTACATTGCAGGAAGCAATTGTCAAGGACTGGTAAGCTTCAGGCCGGTTGCCATTGCCTATAGAACGCACTGATGTTAGACTACGTCAACACAGTACAATAGTTCTGTGCATGGGCATGATACACCAGATGGGAGCGCCACGCCACATGGGAGCCTCACACGTGAGCAGAGACCGCAGACTCACGAAAGAGCAGGGTGCCATCCGCCTGCGGAGCCTGAGAATCCTAGCCCGCATGATCGTGCGGGCCCACCTCCGATCCCTCTCCAAGCAGGAAGCCGCCGGGGACTGCTTCATGCCTGATGCGGCTCCTCACAGCGATGCTTCCAAGAGGGGGAGTGGACGTGCCGGGTAAGCGTTCCGCCAGGAAGGTGATGCTGAGGGCCGAGGCGGTATGGGACCGGCTCAACCGGCTCAACATGACCCAAAACGAGCTGGCTGGTCTTCTCGGCACCTCCTCTGGGCACCTATCCCGCCTCATCAACGGCAAGCGGTGCGCATCGCCCTCAATGCGGCGTCGTCTCATGGAAGTCCTAGGCTGCTCTGAGTTCGACGAGTTGTTCGTCGTGGTGATCTGCGATGAGTAGGCAGCGCCATGTGCAGCCGTACCTGTTTGTACCCGGTGTTTCTCTGCTGCCTGATGATTTCCCGGACAGGCTCACCGCACTGAAGGAGATTACCGGCCTGACCTGGGAGGGGATGTCCGTCTGTCTGGGAGTGGACCCCCGACAGTTGAAGTACTGGCGCGATGGTGGATGGCCCAACGGCGGAGCCATGCTTGCGCTGGTGGCGCTGGCGACGCGCGTGCCAGGAGGTCTGGGCGTCCTGTTGAACGATGACCTCATAGTGGTTCACGGGAAAAGGGAGTGAGACGTGGCGGGCCGTCAGCAGCACGTCTATCACGTGGAGCCTTCCAGGTTCCCCCCGGACTTTCCTGAGCGGCTGGAGCGATTCCGTCAGGCTGCTGGACTGTCTTGGCGAGGACTTGCACGCCGATTGCACGTGAGCGCCCGATGCGTGTGGCGGTGGAAGAAGGGGACGAAGCCGGACCCTGGCCACCTCTTCTCACTGTTCGGTCTCGCCGCAGAAATGGGCCTGCTCCACATCCTGCTTCCTGCGGTAAGTGAACCAGAGGCCGCCGAGGTGGATGCGGTCTGACTCGGTTAGACTGCACGAGATTGCAAGGTGGGAAGACCCCCCTTCTCTTCTCCCGCGACTACACTGCCTTTACTCGTCCCACTTGTCCCTAAGCTGCGGGTCTTTCTATCTGGTTGAGGTGGCGTAGGAACTGCAGGCGGTTGTACCATTGGGCAGCACTGAGCGGGATCGACCATCTCATGCATCTTCTTGGGTCGGCCTGGCGGTCTCAGTCGGGAGTCCGATTGACGATTCGTCCGAAACATCGGACCGCGTCAAACGCCCTATAGGAGTCTGGCCTAACGTGGGCGATGCACGGCTTCGGCCCTTGGACCAGGACGCGATAGGAGGTAGTGCTTCCGTATGAATGGCCAGGTCTCGCGATTCCGAAGTCTCGCGCAGGTACATCCCTAAACAGGTACGGAATGCATGCAAGCCCGCCGGATGGCCGGCCTCTCTCTGGTGCATTGGGAAACGCGAGGAGTGATACTACAATGTTCAAGTCAGGAGATATCTGTCCTAAGGGCGCGGGTGGTAGATATCGTCCTCTATGCCGGCACGGCACAGGACAGCGCGAAGCCTCAATCACGGAGGTCAGGGACGGCGGTACCTTCCCCGATTGTCCCTCAACGCGCCCTGGGTGGCCGCATACATCTCCGCCACGATGTACGGGAAGATTCGCGAAAGTAGTATGGAGTCGTGAACGCTAGGCGACTGCCATCATCGGGCCAGATGGTCGCGACGTGGCTGAGAAGGGGTCACGGCGGCACACCGGCCAGCCGGATCCGATGGGATTCAGCGGGATGCACGTCGCGACAGGCAGAAGAGTGGATTGGCCCGTACACGAAGGCCGGGTGTACGGCTCCTCTAGTATGCTAGTCGGCCAATCGGCCTCTAGTGGGTCGCTAGTCAGATGAGTCGCACATCTGGCCCGTTGGGTTGGCCCGACCCGGCCCTGCGCCCATTGCCGGGCCATGCCGCGAGCGCATAAGGGTACGAAAACGTGTGGCTTTCGGGAAGCGAGGAGGCGCCCGCTTCGGCTCAGATTGTTGCGCCCCCCGTTAACAGCGGGTTCGGCTCACCGAGGCAAGTGAATGGCGCGGGCCCCTTTCCCTCTTGCTTGTAAGACCATACACAGGCATGGCGGGCAGGTCAATGATTTCTCCGACCGCTCGCCACTGCTGCCAGAAGGCGAGTCGTGACGACGCGGGCTAATTGGACGAGAGCACTACCCGATAAGAGTGTCGAATGCAGATACTAGAAGAGCGGCCGCGATAACGCGAGCGTCCGAGGTGTCCGATGCATCATGTCCGCCTGCCCGCCGCGGCGGTGCTTACACTCCTCGCCATCGAGTTCCTTGATGAACTGGTGGGTGGGGTAGCGAGCGCCGCGTGGCCGCTGGTGCGGGACGACCTAGATCTCACCTACGTCCAGGTCGGGCTGCTTCTGAGTGTGCCCCGTATCGTGTCCAGCTTCGTGGAGCCTTTCATCGGCATTCTCGGCGATGTGGGGTATCGGAGGCTCCTTGTGCTCGCGGGCGGTCTTGCATTCGGGGCGTCTGTCGGGCTCGTGTCGGTGAGTCAGGGCTTCTTCGTCTTGCTAGTTGCGTGGATCATTTTCTTTCCGGCGTCGGGGGCATTCGTGAGCCTGTCACAGGCGTCGCTGATGGATATCGATCCTACACGTCATGAGCAGAATATGGTGCGTTGGGAGTTTGCCGGATGGGTTGGCTTAGCACTCGGTCCGTTGGCGCTCACTGCGGCCATCGCCGTGGGCCTCGGATGGCGGGTGGCCTTCCTATCACTTACCGTCCTGGCGATACTCACCCTCATCGCGGTGCACCGAATCGTCAGCTCGTCACTACTCCAGCCAGAAGGATACCACTCGGACCGTCGAGGGACGCCTCCGATCAAGGCGCTCCATCGTTCGGGGAAGGGATACGGGCTGCCGTGAGAGCCCTCAGGCGGTTCAACGTAGTCAAGTGGCTCGCGCTCTTGGAAGCGTCGGACCTGATGCTCGGCATTTTCTCGGGGTTCCTAGCGCTGTACATGGTAGACGTCGCATGGGCATCGGAATCGAGGGCGGCGCTGACGATCTCGGTGTGGGTGGGGGTCAGCCTCCTCGGCAACTTGCTCCTGATGCCCCTGCTCGAACGTATACGGGGACTAACATATCTGCGGTACAGCGTGGTCACCGTCCTTGTGCTCTACCCGGCGTTTTTCCTTGTGTCATCGTTCGAGATGAAGCTGATCGTCGTCGGACTATTAGGATTCTCGAGCGCAGGGTGGTACTCGGTACTTCGAGGGCAGTCCTATTCTTCGCTGCCCGGCCGGAGCGGCACGATTGTGGCGCTCGGAAGCATCTTCGGAATCGTCGGCTCCCTCATTCCACTCGGGCTTGGGGTAGCTTCGGATGCGTGGGGACTCGACAGGGCGATGTGGCTGCTGCTAGCAGGGCCGGTCGTTCTCCTCTTTGGTCTCAGTGGAATCGCATTTGACAGGACCGTAAGATGAGCGCGGGGAGGACCAAACGCACTTCATGAAGCACTCGTGCGGTCCCAGACGCCTGGATGGCCGATGCGGTGACCTTGGCCACCCGCAGACGCACCTCACCCGGCGACGAGCTTACAATAGACCTCGCGCTCTTTGAGGCCGTCGAGGACTTCGCAACGGAGTGGGAGTGCGGTTGCGTCTCGATGAATTGTCGCCAGCGGATCACGGGAAAAAGACTGGAGGCTCTCGGAGCTTCAGCTGCGCTGTGTGGGACGCTTCTTGCCATTCATGGGCAAATGTCAGTGTGTGATGTGTCTGACCGAAAGTCCGGCTAGCTGGCGCGACCAACCTGAGGTGATGGTCGGATGACCGCAGCTGCCCATGACCTTGAATGGCGTGGAGACCGCCTGGCACTGCGCCCTGCCCGCCTTGAAGACGTGCCCGGGATCGTCGCGTTCTATCGGACACTGGAACCGTCGATCGCGCCGGACGACGACTCTCCCGTAGGCTGGTTCGCCATGGGTGGGCCGTGGATGCACGAGTACTTCTGCTCGCGGCACGTGCAGGCCTATACTAACCTAGGCTGGGACTGCTGGGTGGTCGAGCGTAACTCGGAGAAGATCGTGGGCAGCGTCGAGATCTGCTATGCGACAGAACCCGAGCCTTTCGGACGGTACGCTCATCTGGAACTGCTGGAGTTGAGCGAGGACATACGGCACGATGGGATTGAGGAGTGGGTTCTGGACCTGTGCGAGTCACGTGCCCGCGCTCGCGGCTACGATCGGTTCTGGTGCCGGCCCGTGGGCTCGGGCGGGAGCTGGGACGTCCTAGCCCGACGTGGCTATGTGGAGGTATGGAGAAACGGTTGGCTGAGTGTCCGAGGCTTGGATCACATCGAGGTGCCCGCGTTTCAGGACTGCCAGGTCAGAGGGGACTACGACACGGAGGCGGCGCATCTGCTGGCGCTCAACCACCGCGAGTCGGCCTCGTACCGCTGGCGGTATCTCTGGCGGCCCGTCTTGACGCCAGAGGCGTCGGACTTTCCAACGGACGTGTCGTTGTACGGCCGCCACATTACCGTCAGCGGCCGCCCGGCCGCTGCGGTGCTATTGAACATCTGGAAATGGCGGCACCCGGGTTCTGCTTGGGCCGATCTCTGGGTCGAGCCCGACATGTCTCGGGACGTAGTGTACCTCTCAGACCTATTGTCGGTCGCCGGTCGGCAGGCGCATGCGATGGGCGCGAGCTCTATGGAGGTGGTCCTTCCGGAGTCCGTACGCTATGAAATCGAGCGGCGATTCGATGCGGTGGTGGTGCCACTTGAACGGGGGGACCCGTGGCTCGTGAAGGGCCTAAGCCCCCTTGCGGAGAGCAATCGCGGGAGCGCATAGGAGGGATGGGGAAGTCGCCCCTGCGACCTGATGGACGCGTTGGGTGCACGCCTCGTTGCCAGGGCGGAGCACCACTATCTCGACCCGGGCACCGTTCGGCTTGAACCGTCTTCTTACGGCGTGGTTGAGGCGGCTCGCTCGTTCACAACATTATGCAGAGGGGGGAGGAGAAACGCCCTCTCGTTGTGAACGCTGCTCCCTCAGCCCTCCTAAACGCATAGACGGGTTCCGCGCTGCTGGTTGTCCGCCAAGCGTGACCAAGGGGTCCGACCCTCTCCAGCAGTCGCCTGTGGGAAACATGAAGCGGTACACTCACCCCCGTCTGTGCCATCTCGTCCCGAGCGACACGGAGGAAGTGGGTCTGGGCGACTTCGTCCTCGAAGACGACGAGGACTAGGGGCCGCGAGCCGTTGTCGTCGGTGGGCCGGTGAGAGGCGTAGTACCGCAGGTAGGGGGCGATGCGGTCTGCCATGGTAGCTGGTCGGACGGCCCGGCGCTCCCACTCAAGGAAGAAGGGCCAGGTGTCGGTGTCCCTGCGAAGCACTCCGAAGGCATCGGGGTGGATGGAGCGCACCTTGTCGAGATGTCGGAAGTGACGCGACGCTCTACCGGGCGGGTCGAGCTGAACGACCTGCCTGTTGCGGGAGTGGGCCTGTCTCTCCAGGACAGCCGCGAACCAGTGTACCGAATCGGTGTGCTCGATGTTCCTAAGAAGCTGCCCGCTCCTCCTGCCCGTTACGTTCCGCCAGTCGAGCGGGGCGTTCGGGTCTGAGGGAGTGACGCTCCAGCGCTTCCGCGCCGCGCCGACCGAGGAGCGGTCCCGGCGGGCGAGCAGCGCCAGCCCCCGGTCAGAGAGTGCGAGCCTCCGGGTTCCTTCCACGTGGAGGTCGACCGCGAGCCCCAGCCCTTCGAGCCGTCCCAAGACCTCGGACAGCCTCGACCGCCTGACCCCGAGTAGCTCCCCGAGGTGGGCGGGGGTGATCCATGGCCAATCGAAGAGCAGGTCGAGTGTGCGCTTGTCGGTCTCCTTGAGGATCGCGGGCAGAGCCCAGCCGGGAGCGTTCTCCCGCGTACCGTTGAGCGAGAGATCCTCTGGGAGGGCAACCCGCTCAGGCGGTTCTTCTACGGGCCACCCGCCGCGTGACCTGACGTGGGCCAGGGCCGTCCGAAGGTCGAGGACCGCCGAGCCCGAGGGAGTTCGCCAGATGAGGTTTCCGGCGCCAGCGGAGACCGCCTCGCTCTCCAGTGCGAGGAACGTCAGGGATGGCGAAGCGGCAAGGACCCGGCGGGCGTGCCTGAGCCTGATTTCGTCGGGCATGAGCATCAGGATGGCGCTGGGCTGGAACCCTTCGCGCAGCCGCCACAGGCGTTTGGAGAACGCCGTGCGGTCGGCGGTGAGCCCCTGCCTGACGACCGCGACGGTCCTGCCGTCCGGGAGCGTCATGGCGGCGTCCATGGGCATGGCGCGGTACCAGCGAAAGCGCAACGGGAACGCGACGTTGGAGACGGCCGAGGCGAGCCGGTAGACGGCTGCGGCTGCGTCGAGCCTCTCCATCAGGAGTCTCCGTCCCCGTTCCGATACCGGGCACCTCGCGAGCAGCTCGTCGACGGTCATTCCCTCGACTCGGGCCAGGCAGTGGAGCCCCGCGGTCGTGAGGCAGTAGCGACGGGTCGGGGGAATGAGAGGCGCGGCGTGGGTGACGGAGGCGACGAGACCGTCGCGCTCCATCCGGCCGACCGCCTCATAAACCGCTCCCCTCGATCGGCCCGCTACGGCTGCCATCTCCAGCCGGTCGAGGAACGGCATGGAGGCCAGCCGTCGCAGTAGCTCGCGCTTGCACCCGTCGGCCCTCATGAGGCGTTGTCCTCGCCGGGCGCATCACTCCCGGCGGCTCCGGCAGGCGGCTTGTTGTGCTTGCTGCGCGGTGCGCGCGGGTCCGAGTCCTCGTCCGCTTTGCCCTGCGACTCGTCCGGCGAGGGGTCCTTTCCCTTCTTCATGGCGTGATAGGCTTCACGGAACGCCTCGACGCGCTTCCTGGCTTCCGCCTGCTGGGTCACCATCTCCTCCTCGGTAGTGACGTACGAGGACGATGCGGCACGGATGCTGGCGGCCCTCTCCGGGTCGCCGTCCTCCGGCTTCCTGACCATCATCGAGAAGGCGGGCATCCGCTCGGTGCCGACTGTGGCTCTGACGTAGCAGTTATGGACCGGCAGGGACACGATGTCGTCCTCCGACACGCGGTCCTTGCCCAACTCCCACACGAGCTGCCTGGCGTCCGACCCGGAGACCTGGAACACGGCGAGGCACCCCACATTGGCGAGCAGCGTGTCTCGCATGGTGGGCGACAGGTCGTCGAGCTTGGCGAGGCTCTGTGTTGCCAGGATGAACGACGCCCCGAACTTGCCGAGCTCGCTGAGCATCGACTCGTAGTCCACGCCGGGCATCGACTGCATCTCGTCCACGACGACCAGCGCCCCGCGCCTCCGGTCCGGAGGCAAACCGCCCTGCTCGCGTATCACCGAGTCGACGAGGTTGAGTAGCGACGCGCCGACAAGTGCCGCCACGTCCCTTCCGACAACTCCCTGCGCGGTCGACACCAGCAGGATGCCGCCGTCAAGGATCGTCTCGCGCATGTCGATGGTGGAGCGGGACTGTCCGATGATCGCCCTCGCCCGCTTTGAGGAGGCGTAGTATGAGAGGCGGGTCTGGACGGGGGCCAGGGCTTCCGACTTGTACTCCTGCCGCCAATTCCCGAAATCCCTGGCCCACCACTCAAGCAGGTATGGGTCTGACACCCTCGCCAGCACACCCCCGCGGAACTCGTCGTCCGACATGAGCTTGAGCCCGTCGAGGAGGGTGAGCTGCTCGTCAGCGTCCGTGTCCGGGTGCTCGTTGGCCTCGTGGAGGGTCTTCACGGTCTGCTCGAGAATCGACTGCATCCTCGGCCCCCACTGGTCCCAGAGGCCGCGAGCGACCCTCACCACCGAGTCGGCCGTCCGGTCGCGGTCGGCGAAGACGCGAGCGTCGAGCAGGTTGATGCCGGGGGCGCCCCGTGTGTCGGCGAGGTCGATCAGCTTCACCCTACCGGCGATCTCCTCCGGTACGTGCTCAAGGAGGGCTCCCACCAGGTCTGCGTGGGGGTCAACCACGACGATGGCGTCGTTGTCCCTGCCTGCCAGCTTCTCCCTCATCTTGTGGGCGATCAGGTGGTGCATGAGGGTGGACTTGCCCATGCGCGTCCTGGCCACGTAGAGGTGGTGACGCCTGAGCAGGTCCTCGGGAAAGCGGATCTCCCTGGGCTTGCCCGCGGTGGTGTCGCCCACAAGAGCGCCGCCCTTCACCCCGTGCGCAGACGGAACGAGCGCCTTCGCGCCGGACCGCTCCACCAAGGGCGTCTCATCGCCCGCTCCGGGCGGGTGCCACAGGGCGGCCGCCTCGCGAACTCCTAGGATGCTGCGGCCGCCGAAGAGTCCCTGGCCGGCGGGATGCAGGGAGACGTTGGGAACGGCCACGGACCTGACCCTGCCCACCTTGAAGCGCGCCCCCGCCGGATGGTCGTAGTGATGATACGCTGCGGCCACGGAGTCCAGGAGACCCTTCGCCCGCTCCGCCGTTCCCCCGGAGGGCAGCACGGCAGTCACCTGCAGCTCCGCGTCGAAGGCTATGCGGGCGACCTTCTCTCTGATCAGGAGCGGGTCGTAGACCCGGGAGCGGGCCTGCTTGATCCGCCACCAGGCCCAGCCCGCGACGGTTAGGGCGGCCGCCATTCCAACTCCAAGAAGGGCGGCCTTCCACGTCTCCCCCGCCCGCACCCACAGGTAGCCCCTGAGTCCGACCAGGGCGGCGACGCCCAGGACGGCCATGGTTGTCACGTCGGACTGGTGATGTCGTACCTGGTTCGAGTAGGTGGAGTCGCGGGGCTCCTGGACGGGTCGCTTGTGGGCCCTTTCGAGGTGGGCCTGCGACCAATCGGGACCGAGGGAGCGGAGCATCAGCCTCGCGACAACGCGCTCACGCTCGTTCAGGTCGGACAGCGCGCCGAGCAGGGCGATGAGGGGATCGGAGCCGGGGTCGAGCAGGTCGTCGTCCCTGAAGGTGCGCAGGGGCACGTAATCGGGGCCGCTGGCACGAAGGGTCATCGACCACGCCTGCTCACCGTCGTCGAGTCTCAGGGGGTCGTCATATTGCGGCACCTCGCGGATGCGCGCCTGGGGGTAGTGGGTCGATATCTGCTGCCTCACCACCTGCTCGTCGAGGCAGCGGGCCATGAGGGTCACTCCGTCGACGTCCCCGGCCAGCTCCAGGGAGAAGGGCTCTGGCACGGCGATGGACTGGAGCATGTTCTCGACGCCGAGCAGGGTGCGCTCGCCCGTGCTGGGCGGCGTCACCGACACCAGCACGGGGCGACTGGGCTTCGAGTCGCCGAACAGTATTTTTCTAGGGTTCAGTTTCATGGGGGCTCCTTCCTTTCACTATTGGGTTGTGCTCAATCGGCTGCCTTCCTCTTGTGTGAGCCGGGACGCCACTCGATTACCTCCGCCTCTTCCGGCGTCGCCTCGACACGGATGGGAATGCGGTTGCCCCTGGTCAGCAGAAGGCCGTCTCCGCGTGGGCACGAGAGTAGCCAGCGTTGGAGCTCCTCCGGCAGGTCGAAGGCGTCCCCCACGGCGCCCACCGCCGCCGCGTCCTGCTGGAGCAGGAGCTTGAAGGCGGCGTTCTGCAGCAACGCCCTCCCTGAGTGTCCGGTGATCGCCCTTGAAGAGTCCTCGGACAGAAGATCCTGGACGTCCTGAGTGATGAACTGGAGGCCGAGCCGGTGCTTGCGGGCCCTCTTGGCAACGGAGACGAGAAAAGCCGCTCCCTCGGGGTGCTGCATGATCGACCACACCTCGTCGACGACCAGCAGGCGCGGCTTGGGATCCTGAGCGGCCGCGGTCCAGACCGTTTCAGTGCAGACCATCGCCGCTGCGGGCCTCAGCTCAGGTTCCAGAAGCCGCAGGTCGAAGACGGTGACGAGCGCCTCGTTGCCGAGCAGGTCGTCGCCCTCGTCCGAGAGCAGGTGGCGGAGGCTGCCGGTCGCGAATGGCCTCAGCAGCCTGGCGAGGTCGGGGTCGCCCCCCTCATCCTCCTGCAGGTACCTGTAGAAGTCGCGGAAGCCGGTCCTCTCGCGGGTCTGGGCGTAGTAGCCCGCCAAGGCATGGTCGAGGGATGCCCTCCGCTCGGCGCTCAGCCTCTCGCCCACCATCACCTCGATGAGACGTCGCAGGCTGCCGATGCGCTGCAGGAGCTCCTCTGAGTCTCCCCTGTCGATGACGAAGGGGTTCATGCCCTGGCCGGGGACGCCGGGAGAGAGCACGCGTCCGCCCGCGGCGCGGGCCATGTCCGCGTACTCGCCCTCCGGGTCTATCACGTAGGCGGTGACACCCCTGGTGATGCCGCGCAGCACCCCGAGCTTGGTGGAAAAGCTCTTGCCGCTCCCCGATCTGGCGAGCACAGCCGTGTTGGCGTTGAGGTGCGTTCCGTCCCAGGGGTCGTAGACCACGGGCGAGCAGGCCCTCATGTCGATGCCGTAGAGGGTGCCGCTCCGCGTGTCGAGGTCCGGGGGCGAGAAGGGAAAGAGCCTCGCCAGGGACGACGTGTCCAGCGTCCGCCACGTCATCACCGCGTTCAACGCAATCGGAAGGCTGGACAAGAAACCCTCTCTCTGCCTGAAGGAGAGGTTGTCGAGCTTGCCGAGGGTGGCGGCGAAGTGGGCCTTTGTCCGCTGGGTCATCTCCTTGAGAGAGTCCTCGTCCCTTGCGTGCAGGGTCACGGACAGGGACGAGTGGAAGAGCCGCTCCCGGCCTCGCTGCACCTCGTCCCTGAGCCGTGTGATGTCCTCAAGGGCGATCTCCGCCTCCGGGGACATGGTGCGGCCACGCTTCAGCGACAGCGACTGGGCCGACTCGAACCTGACCTTCTGCCACTCCAGCGTCCGGGCCGCCTGATCGGTCGGAATCGGCCCCAGGTGGATGGACAGGTCCATCGGCGCGCCGGCGGCCATGAGTCCCTGCAGGAAGCCGGGAGCCAGCGAGCGGGGCCATTTGCCCAGGTGGAGGGAGCGGACGAGGTGGTCTCCGACGCGCAGGTCGCGGCGGCTGATCTCCACCTCGATTTCTTTGTTCCAGTCAAACTCTGCCGGCGTTCCGCCGAGAGCAGCGGACACGAAGAACATCCTGAGCTGTCTACCCTTGAGGGGATAGACGGACAGCCCGGCACGCGCCAGCATCCCCTGCAGATCATCAACGCGTCGGAACTCGCACACAGCGTAGAAGCGCCGGTCGAGTATGCCGTCGCGGCCCTCCAGGTCGGTGAGCAAGCGGCCGAGGGACTCGGCGGCCGCACGTGTCTGCGGGGGCAGATCTGTCGGCCGGGCCTCGCGCAGCTTCTCCCGCATCCCGTCGAGGCGCGGCGGGTGCTGCCTCACGAGGAGCTGCGCGGGAAAGTCGAGCGCGTTCAGCGCGCCCGCGAAGGCACCCAGCTTCGGCTCGTCGATCTCGAGGCCCACCATCTCGCAGACCCCGAGTTTCACGCCGTCGAGGCGTACGGGCCCGTCGTCTTCCAGGTGGGACAGCATGAAGAAGAGGGGCAGCTCGGGCGGGAGTTTGGCCTCGGTTGCACCTGATTCGGTCGGTTCCTCGGAATGCGGAGCGGCGGGGCTGTCCGCCAACTCCTCCGGTCCGCGTCTCGTCAGTCGTTCAATCGGGTTTCTCACTTTGCGAAACTCCTTGGGTGGGTCTAGGGGATGGGGACTATGCCGCTGCTCAGCAGCGCGGCGACTCCCTTGGCCGAAAGCACCAGGACGAGGCCGACGACAGCCAGGACCACGGCGGTCCTGGCCCCGCCGCCTCCCCTTTCCTCGCCCCCCTCTGCCATGAGAATGAAGCCCGCCCATACGATGGCGAAGAGGCAGAGGCCGGAGGCGGCGTAGGCCATCGCGGTGAGTACGCGGTCGAAGGCATGAAGCATTGCTTCCTTTTCCGGGGTCGCTCCCGTTGAGATCAGGGCTGCGCCGACGAGCGCCAGCAGTGTCGCTGCGCGCCTCACCACGGCCATTCCCAGCCCAGCCGCTCGAACCAGCTCCGCAGACCGCCGCCGCCCGGCGTCTGCTCAGCCGGCGGCTCGACGGGCTCCGGCTCCGGCAAGACCAGGACCTCGAAGGGGGCGTCGGCCCCGACGCTAGATGCCATCTCCAGGCTCTCCTCGCGGGTCCGGTCGAGCGGCTCGCGGTCGACGACCTCGGCCGTCACGCGCTCCGGGTGAACGATCGTGAGCGTCACGTCCCGGCTCACCGTCGCGCCCGGTATCGAGAGGGTGGCCGTGACGGAGTGCCGCGTGGTCGTCCCGTCGTCGTGGGTCACCGTGACCGTCTCGCTGACGGTCTGGCTCGTCCCCGGCCTCCACAGGCTCACCGTCTTCGTGCGGTACTCGGTCCGCTCGGGATGATGCGTGAGTTGCGTCAGCGGGGGAACAGGGATGCTGAGGGCGGCTTCGAGCTCGACGCCGACGGTCAGCGCGTGGACCGCCTCGCCCTCCGCGACGGGCAGGGTGAAACGGGTTTCTCCTTCGGGGACGAACGGGACGCTCGTCACCGCTGCGCCGTTCCCGACCGTGACGGTCCCCGTGACAGCCGTGACCGCGGCCCTCATTACCGTCGTCTCAGTCGTGTCCGCGTGTCCGGCCACTGTCTGAAGGTCGACCGCCTCCTCGATCTCCGTCACGCACTCGGACTCGACGACCCCGGAAACGGCTCCCGCCGTCCAGCCCAGGGAGGTGATTCTCAGATCGCAGAGCTCCCCATCGACCGTGGGAAGCGCGTATGGGATCTGCTCTTCCTTGAGGGTGACAGCTCCAGCCTGTCCCAGATCGTCCTCCCACGAGAACGTGAAGGACGGCAGGGGGCCATTCAGCGGCAGCGAGTAGCTGATCCGCTCCCCCTGCGCCAGCCTCGCCGAGCCCCAGAAGCGGAGGGCGCGGCCCTCCGGCCCTCCAAAGGCACGGACGCGCAGGTCCAGGCCGGTGGCGGCCCGCAGCCTCACGGCGGCGGTGTTCCCCGAGACGCTGAGCCCCTCTACGAAGACTCTCCGTCCGGGCAACGTCTCGGGTATCTCGAACTCGATCTCAGGGAAGGTCTGGACCTCTTCAGGCTCCTCTCCGTCTGCGACGGCGGCCTGGGGCACGACGAAGAGCAGAAAGGCCATTGCGGCAACGACCATGAGGGAGCGCCAGCTCCCTGGACGTTTTTCCTTCCCCTCTCGTCCTGCTGTCTTGCGACTGTTGACTCTGTCGGTCTTGCTCTCGTTTCGCCTGCGGCGCTTGCCGAACCAGCCGTGCGGGCGGAATGGCATCCGCCCGTTCCTCCGGCTGCGGCTCTTGCGCATCCTGCGGAGGCCCCGCCGCGCCATGACGCGCACTCTGCGGACTTCGCGACTGCCCCGCTTCGCCATCATGCTGAGCGGGCTGGGCCCACTCTCGACCGGCACGGGCGGCTCGCTCCGCACCAGCTGGGCCGGAGACCCGGCGTAGAGCCGGGCCCCCAGCCGGTACTTCAACAGGTCGGCGGCCACCATCGGCAGCCCTCGACCTCCAATCTTCCCCACGACCATCGCGGTCCCGAACAGGCCGAGGAGGACCGCCATCGCAATCCTCATCCCGGAAGGCCCGGGGACGTAGTGGTACGCGCCGTAGGACAACGCGCTCACCGCTATCAGCGCGACGATCTGCGGAAACGTGAACCAGAGCAGGACCCGGTCCTCTGCCTGCACGTGGGTGGGCACCTCGTGCTCTCTCATCTCTTCTTCCTCCTTCCTCAGTCCGCCTACTACGGGGTGGGTGTGGGCACGGGCGTAGCGGGGTCGGGCACGTCGATCTGGACGGGCGGGCTCACGACGGCGTTCATCACGAGGTCTACGACTCCATAGGCCACCATCGCAAGGATGATGCCGGCGAGCGCGGCCATCATCGCCGACTTACCTCTCTCCATCTGCTGGGGCGCCCCGCTGGCCGTCAGGTACTGGTACGCGCCGAAAACGAAGAACCCCACTCCGACGACGCCAACGACGCCGAGCAGGATTCCGACCAGGTTGGATATGGTCTGCGTCAACTGTTCCATCTCTTTTCCCTCTCTCTCGTTTCTGGTTGCGCCGGGCGGGTCTCCCCACCCGGCGCTTCATCCGTCCGTTCTCGCCCAGCTGGTCCGCTCACCTACTGGCACATCGCTTCACCTCCTCGACGTATTCGCGGGCGCGGGTCGTGATCCGCGCCTACCGGTCACGGTTGTCGTCATGGGCCCGCGCTCCTGGGAGGCGGTCCCCCGCCGCCGGTGTTCCCTCCGGCGGACGGGGTGGACATGGAGGCTGCCGAGTTGATGCCGCTCGCGGCGGCTGAAATGCCAGCGCTGGCCGCGACCGCACCCGCCGCGACGCCGGGGCCACCGGCTGCTCCCCCGGCCAGCAGCCCGATGCTCCGGGCCGACCGTGCCATGGACGCCGGGAGCGTCATGCCGAAGTAGAGGGTCGAGAGCCAGGCGTCGAACGTCCCGACGCTGCCTAGCATCGAAGGCACCCGCGTCGCCATGTAGACGAACGCAAGGGACATGAGCAGCTTCCAGATCAGGTCCTGAACCGGCTCGAAGGCCGCTATCTCCGCGAACTCGTTGAGGAACCCGAAGCCCAGCGCCAGGGCGATCAGCTGCACCGCCTGCTGGAACACCGTCGTCATGAAGAGCCGGAGCCAGTGGCGGCCCCAGCCCGCCGTGTGCGGCAGGATCCAGAGCCCCAGCGCGATGGGCGCCAAGACGAGAAGGAGATCTATGAGGGCCAGACGGAGGACCATCTGCACGAGCACGTAGAGCACGAAGAACCCGTAGATGAGGTAGAGCAGGGCGAGGAGCTGGGCCATGCCGACGCTCCCTGCCTGCACCGCGGTGAGGAACGTGTTCAGCGGAGCCCTGAGCAGGTCCCCGGGGTTGACGTTCATCTCGGCGGCGATGAAGCCCGACACCGCGTGGGCCACGTCTAGGACTAGGGCGCACCACCACAGTGACGACGCGGCCGCGACGAGGCCCAGTACGAGTCTGGGGACCAACTCCCGCCATCCCGACTGGGACCCGCCGAGGTGCTGCTGCATGATCAGGCTCAGTCCCATCCAGCCCAGGATCACCACCAGCGCTCCCGACGCGATGGCCCACACGACGAGCCAGGCATCCCGCACCAGGGGATGGGCATAGGTCAGGCCGGGAGGCGTCCCTGTGAGAATGTCGCTCACGGCCCAGCCTCCCCACACTCGTCGGCTTCGGAGCCCGACGCCCGCTCCACCACTCCGCACAGCGTGCCGTGGACTCCCTCGATCACCCAGCGGGCAAATGCCCTCGCCCAGCGCGACGGGTCGAGCGCTCCCAGCACCCGGTCCCACAGGCCGCCCGGACGGTGCACCGGGATAACAGCGTGGAAGGCGCCGGACTTCCCGCCGGCGCTCGCCAGGATGACGAGCAGGTAGGGCGTCTCGGGATCGAGGTCGGGCTGCTCATTCAGGGCCGGGTACTGCCAGGAGTACTCCCAGCCGTCGGGTAGCCTCTTGGCCCGCGCCCTGACGTGGTACATCGTCGTGATCCAGTCGCCGGTGTCGGCATCGCGGACAGCGTAGTAAAGGGTGTCGATCCCCTGGTCGAAGACGGGGCGGGCGATGAACTCGCCCCTCTTCTTGCGCTCGATGAAATTCCGGTCGGAGTTGACCAGCACGATGTCGTCGTCGGGCGGGGCCTGGGCCAGAGCGGTACCGCTGGACGGAACCGCCAGCAGCACGGCCATCAGCAGGGCCGCCGCCAGGGGCATCAGTCTCCTGGCGCGTGGGAACCGGATTCTCGAACGCCGTGACACCTCGCCGCCTCCTCGCAGTTGGTCGAGCCGTGGCTCGTGCAATCGAGTTTGGGGAGGCCGCGAGCCCATTCCAAGGACGTATAACGGGTGTCGTGCATGACAGCGGTGTCACGCGTGACACCCGTTATGACGGATGGGAATGCGAGGGCCATTCGTGCTGTCATGGGGCTGTACAGGAAATCGAGTTAGTTCCGAAAACGGAAGTGGGTGGGATGTTGAAGCTGAATCGGGACGAAGGGCCCCCTACAGGACAAACGGAGGAAGCACTTTGGTTCCGGTGCAGCTTCCGGCGCCGGTTCCGTTGGCCAGCTACGAAAGTTCCGTTTTCGGAAGTGGCCCTTCGGGGGAGCGACTTCCGTTTCCCAGCTTCAGAAGTTCCGTTTTCGGAAGTGGCCGGTTTTCCCGCTCTCAGCTACGGATGTGTCGAGTCTCGAATTCCGAAGGAGGTAAAGAGATGGAGGAGAAACTGCTGGAGGGTGATGCCGCGGACAACCTGGAAAGTGTTCACAACGTGCGTCTGACGGCGCTGCTGCACGACCTGGTGAAGGATGGAAAGCTGGAGGCCGCCCAGCTCCTGGGGGTCAATCACAAGACCCTGACGGCCGCGCTCGACTCCGGGGTACTGACTCCCCGGCTGTCCGACGCCCTGGAGAAGGTGCTGCTGTCGAGGGAGAGGGAGACCTTCGAGAGGGTCGGGGAGCGTCTGGACGAGCTGGTGGGCCGCGTGAAGGCCGTTGAGGACCAGGGGAAAGACATCGCGGGCGAGATCGAGGAGGCCGTCAGGGGAGAGGTGGAACGTCGAATGGCGGAGTGGCAGAGGGCCGTGAGTGAGGACGCCGGCTCCCGGGACGAGCGCACACCGGACGCGGTGGACAGAGGAAAGTCATCCCCTCGAACGTTGTTCAGGACTACAAACCCCTCGGTGATCACGATGGAGCCACAGCCGGGCGACGAGCAGGTCTTCGGGGATGCGTGGCCGCTGGTGGACGAGTGGCGGCGTTTGCGGGAGAGTCACCCGTTCCAGGGTAGGGGGCTGGCGTGGCTGGTGGACGAGGAGCGGCTGAGGGAACTGGAGATCGAGCTGGTCGGAGAGCACGGCCTGACGATGCCTCCCGACACCGACCCCTGGGACAGCCTGAGCCGGAGGACGCAGGTCCGCTGGCGCACCCAGACCTTGGAGAGGGTGCACAGGGAACGGGTGCTGGCGCAGATCAGACGGAGGTTCCTGCGGATTCTGACGCTGGGCCGGTGGCCGAACTAAGCTCCGGGTCCATCGCGGGCCCATCGTTGGCGCACATCAGGCAGTGATTCTGGCGGTGGGGCCCAATTACGTTGCCAGCGGTCCCGCTCATCGGTGATACTGGGTTCAGTTTCAGGCTTTGCCAGTGTTTCCCGCCCTAGAAACCTGGAGGGTCCATCCCAGACCCGGGAACGACCGCCTAGGATTGAGCGCTGCTCTCCGAACGGCCGGCCCAACAGGGATAGAGCGCACTCCCGCTGCGTGACACGGGCGACGGATTGAGCATTGCTCTCCCGACCCCGCATCGAAACACGGGAACTCTCGGTCGGAGTGGACTGCCGCTCCGCCCGGTTCCCCATGCCTGCGGCACGATCAGGCAATGACAGGGCCGTAGGCTTCCACTTCACACGCGCCGATCCGCGATAACGTTCACGGTCCGGTCGCTCCCCCTTCGACGCAGCTCCCCAGTCCGACAGCTCCGGCACTGGCAGGACTCGTCACCTTCCCCCCAAACTCTTTCGCTCTGCGGTCGGCACCGGTCGATTCGCATTCCCCCGTCGCAGCCCCCTGGCATCCCCCTCTGGTCCCAGGCCGAGCTGCGCCCTTTTTTCCCACACGCCGTCCCGCGACTCCCCGTTTGCGGTCGGCGTGCTTTCCACGTGTCCCAGTTCGATGGCAGGAACCAAGGAGGTAAGGACATGCACGTCTTGAAACGGGTCGTCGGGTTCGTAGTGCGGTTCAGAAGGTTGTCGATCGTGGTTGCTATGGCACTGCTGCTGGCCATGCCGCTGGCGCTCACCGGGGACTGGGAGGTCTTCGTGCTGAATGCGCTCGGCATCGGCATCGCGGCACTGGTGGTCAGGCGGCTCGCTCGGTTCGGTGGCGGCAGAAGACGCAGGGGTTAGGTGATCGGTTCGGAACGCACGGAAGCAAAGAATCTCGAAAGGAGAGAAGACTATGACGACGGCGACACTGGTAGCAGGCAACCGGACGATGGAGACGGAGAGGCCCCGGCGCAGTCTGGAGGAGCTGGTGGACCAGCTCTTCACGGCGATGGGATTCGGGGACGAGCGGGAGACGGCGGCGGTGGCGGAGACAGTCGAGCAGAGCGCGACGCGGTCGATCCACGAGGCCCGGCGGTTCAGGCAGGCTGGGGACATCGACTCGGCGCTGGCGGTCCTCGCCGGCGTGGACGTCGCTGGGGCGGAGAAGCGGGAGGCCCGTTGGGCCTTTTCCGAGTGGGCGCAGCTGGTGAAGCGGCGGTTCGGCGGCGGCGCCCTGGTCTACAGCCAGGGCACGGGACGGGCCGCCGCCCTGGTGCCCCAGGGCAACGGGACGCTGGAGGTGGCGGCGGTGCTGGGGATGCGCTGGCGGCCCGGGAAGCTGGTCTCGCGGCGCAGCCTCCGGGGGCTGCGGCCCCTGGCCGGAGGCGCGTGATGGTCGTCGCCAACGTGGACATCCCCGCGCTGAAGGCGCGTCACCCCTTGGGCGACACGGTGGAGGCGTTCGGGGTGCGACTGAAGGGAAGGGGTAGGGTCCGCCAGGGCGTCTGTCCCTTCCACGAAGAGTCAGAGGGCTCCTTCACCGCGTATGGCGATAGTGAGCGGTGGTACTGCTTCGGCTGCGGACTCGGCGGGGACGTGCTAGATTTCGTTCGGCGATCGGAGAGCCTGTCGCTGCCGGAGGCCATCGCACGGCTGGACGGCAGCCCTGGGCTTGCGCCCAGGGCCGCTCATCGTCCAGCCCGAACGCGGCGTCCTGCGTCCGCCGCGCTACCTCCCCGCGACCCCGCCCTTCTGACGGCGGCGGCGCGCTTCTACGCCGGTCAACTCCGGCGTTCGGCAGAAGCGCGGGAGTACCTGTCCTCGCGGGACATTGGCCCCGTCGCCGCAGCCCGCCTCTGTCTCGGCTATGCGCCGGGCAACGGGCTGCGGCAGGCCCTCGAGTCCCTCGGCTTCTCCGAGAAGCGCATCAGGGACTCAGGGCTCTTCATGGAGCGGGACGCGGAGCGGTTCGCCGGTATGGTCGTCGTCCCCGACGCCTACGGCGGCCTCGTTCGCTGGCTGAAGGGCCGGGCCGTCAGCGAGAACGTGAAGCCTCGCTTCCAGGCGCTCCCCGGCCCCAAGCCGGTGCTCGGACTCGGCAGGCTCGGCCCCGCTCCCTCATGGGTCATCGTGGCCGAGGGTCTGTTCGACTGGCTCCTCATCACCGGATGGGGCCTTCCCGCCTGCGCTGCCCTGGGAGCCCAGGGCGTTGAGCGCGTCGCCTCTGCTCTCCGGGGCTGCCCCCGCGTCTTCCTCACCTTCGACAACGACGACGCGGGACGCGAGGCGACGGACGGGCTCCTGACCCTGCTCGGACGCAGGGCCGCCGCCGTCGCCCTCCCCGAAGGCGTTGGCGACGTGGCCGAGCTTGCGGCCCTTCCCCAGGGCCGCTCCCTCTTCCTCCGCCTGCTCTCTCAGGCGGCCCACTCCGCCCGCTAGCGGCTCCCCGCCGCTCCCATGTGGGCTTCGCTCCCGCTTCATCCCCAC
The DNA here is from genome assembly GCA_965116315.1 of Dehalococcoidia bacterium. GTDB lineage: Bacteria > Chloroflexota > Dehalococcoidia > Lucifugimonadales > CAJWER01. Next base: position 102,706 of record OZ220672.1, on the reverse strand, counting down.
GCCCCACTTTCAACACCCACGAGTCTGCCCCGACCACGATCGAGGGACGACCTATGCCCATTTCACGACGGGCTCTGCCCGCACACGGACTCCCGTAGGGATTCCGCCCATCGGTCATTCGCTACAGGAACGACACCAAGGTAAGGAGATACGAAATGTCCAACGGCAACAACAACGGACACAACCGCAATGGTCTCGCCCATGTCAACGGCAACGGACACAAGCCCGACGCCTCAATCGTCACCGAGCACGACCTGCTCTGGGACGGGCTCCCGCCCGCCGTCATTGAGAAGCTCGGCCAGCCCCTGGACCCGGAACTGGTGTCCCAGCGCAGGGGCCGCGCCGGAAGGGTGTTCGACTACATCGAAGGCCACGCCGTCATCGACCAGGCCAACCGGATATTCGGCTTCGGCGGCTGGGGTTACGAGCTGATAGGAGACGTGACGCTGCGCCAGATCGAGACAGTCGATTCCGAGACTGGCGAGATGGTGACGTCCAGCGTCTACAGCGCCCCGGTTCGGGTCACCGTCGCGGGCGCGCTGCCCCGCACCGACACCGGCTTCCACGCCGTCACCGAGAAGACCGTGGACGGCCACGACACCGCCCTGAAGGGAGCGGTGACCGACGGTATGAAGCGTGCCTTCAGGAGCTTCGGCGTCCAGTTCGGCAACGACTTCTATGGAGACCAGTCGCAGGCCGGAGCCCCGTCGAAGCCGGAGCGCGTCCCCGTCCAGGCCAGCGACAAGGGCAAGCCTGCCCGGGCCCAGACCAGGGGCGGCAACGAGCCGCAGGCTGAGAAGCTGCGCAAGCGGGTCTTCAAGATGGCCGCCGAGCAGGGCTTCGACGAAGACGGCGTTCGCACGGCCGTGGTCGAGAGGACTGGCAAGAGCATCGACGACCTGACGGCCTCAGAGCTCAAGCCGCTGGTCGAGGCCGCCGCCAGCAAGCTCAACCAGATACGGCAGGCGCATGCGGCCTAGTCCGCCGATCGAATCGAGAAACGGAATCGAGCGGGGCGTCTCCATTGGGGGCTGCCCCGCTCTCCATCTACAGGACAAACCAAACAAGGAGGTCTGAAATGACGACGAAGGGTACCTACACGCCCTGGGGTTGGGCAAGCGACAGCGACATCGTGGAGATTGCGGAGGGCGTCTGGTGGATAACTATGCTCAGCCACGGGGGACTGAAGCTGAGCCAGGAGCGGTGGAACGAGCTGCCCGCCACGGTTCGCGAGACGATGATCACTCCCACCTTCGCCGAGGAATACTGCGAGGAGCCCATTGTGCGGCTGCTCCTAGGCATTGGCGATAACCGGGACCGCGAGTTGGCGCTGATGGTCGCGTGCTACTTCGATCGCTACGCTTCCGCGCTGCCCTACCTCCGCGACTACCCGCCGGGCATCCACTACCACGCCATCGCCCACTTGGGCGGCTACGGCTCGGACCCCATCGGACGGTTCGACACCAGGGTCGAGGCCGAGTCCTTTGTGGGCGATGCCGAACTGGTCCGGGTCAACGGGAGGATGGAGGTCATCGAGTGCACCGACGGCCTTCCGCTGTGCACGACGCGGGGCGGAAGGCCATGACCGGACAGATGGACGACACAACCAACGCTTGCCGCTACTGCGGCGGCCCCGTGGTCAGTCTGCCTAACTGCCGGTGGTGCGGGATGGTCATCTCCACCATCGGCGAGACGATGGACTGGCTGACGGGAGAGGAGAGGACGAACCATGACTACGACGACACGGGACAGGCCCCGCAGCCTTCCCAGCACCACGACTAAGCTCCAGACCGAGATGGGCAGTCTGTTCGTCACCGTTTCGACGGACGAGGACGGCGAGCCCTTCGAGGTCTTCGGCTTCTTGGGGAAGGGCGGCAGCTTCCAGCACGGGGTGACCGAGCTGGCCTGCCGCCTCATCTCCCTGCACCTGCGTCGGGGGACTCCTATCGAGGAAATCATCGACCAGATGCAGGGGATACAGGAGATGGCGCCCTTCTGGAACCAGATGGGCGACGGTAGGAGCGTCCCCATCCACGGACTCGGCGACGGCATCGCCCACATCCTCAAGGAACACCTGAAGGCCAGGGATGCGAGGGCTGCTGCACAGGCCGAAGCGGAGGTGAAGGCGGCGGCGTGAACGGCCCCTTCCCTCACCTAGCGGACACAAGGAGGCACAGACGATGACAACGACGACAGACATTGACAGGGCGGAGGTCTTCTCCCGCCCTGCTGCACGGTTCGACGGCGACGGCAACATCGAGGTGCGGGCATCGGCGGCCCTGGGCTGCCGCCGCGCCCTCTGGTACGCCGCCACCAACTACAGGCCGACAAACCCACCTTCGGAAGAATCGCTGACAGCGATGGAGGCGGGCAACGCCCTGGAGCCTGTGGTGGTGCGGGCGATGGAGCGGGCTGGCTGGAAGGTGAATGCCGCCGACTCCCAGGACCCGGAAGCGGTGAGCATGAGGCTCGGCCCAAACCTGCTGGTGACGGGACACCCGGACGGCACGGTGCGGTTGCCCCTGGACGAGGACGATGCGGCTGGCGAGGTCCAGACGCTCCTGTTCGGGAACGCGATCCCCGCCCACGGTGACGAGATGGTCGTCGAAATCAAGACTCGGGGACCGGAGGCGTTCCGGCGCTGGCGAACGCTGGGAGCCGAGCGCAGCCACCCACAAGCGGTGGCCCAGGCAGCCTTCTACACCTACGGGAAACTCGGCGGTTGGCCACGCGACGCGGTGGTCGCCACGATGGACACCGGCAACCGCACCTGGGACTACGAGGTCATCCCCGGCGACAGGCTGGAGAAGGCCCTGCAGGACGCCTGCGAGTGGCTGGGAGTGTTGGCCGCCCACCACGGCCAGAACGGCCCGGACCCCGACGCGCTACCCGAAAGAGACTTCTCGGCCGGTTCTTGGCAGTGCCGGTCGTGTTCCTTCCTGGACATCTGCCTACCGGGTTCGGCGGACGAGGACGAAGGGACGGATGAGACAGAAGGAGAGGAGGTGACATACGAGGAGGCGCGGGACGCGGTGGCGGCCTACGCAGAGGCCCAGGTCTCCGTGAAGGAGCCTGAGAAGGCCAAGAAAGCCGCGCTGAGCACCCTGAAGGCGTGGATGCGCCACCAGGGGGACACGAAGGCGACCGTCGACGGCAAGACTGTCAGCCTCGTGCGAAGGACACGGTACTCGACGAACTACCGGAAGCTGAACGAGATCCTCGACCCGGAGGTCAGGGCCGAAGTCGTGACCGAGAGCGAGTCGGAGTACGTGCGGGTGACCTAGACGCTCCCCCTGGCGGGAGCGCAGGACGGGGCCGTCATGCCCTCTAAAGCGACGGCCCCGCCTTTAGTCGAACGGGCGCGAGAAACCGCGCCACATCCACTTAGGAGGATACGGAAAATGGCAAGGACGATCAACAAGGTGGAGCTGTTGGGCAGGGTCGGCACCGACCCGGAGATGCAGTACACCACTGGCGGCACCGCCGTCACCAAGCTGCGGCTGGCGACCGACCGCTACCGCAAGGACGCGGAGGACGAGACGGATTGGCACAATCTGGTGGTGTGGGGAGGGACGGCTGAGGCGGTAAACCAGTACGTCGTGAAGGGCCAGCGCATCTACGTCGCCGGCCGCCTCGTGCACAACTCCTGGGAAGGCGACGACGGCCAGCGCCGGTACCGCACAGAGGTCCACGCCAACGAGGTTGTCTTCCTCGACGGCGGCAACGGCGACTCCGGGCGGCCGGACGACGACTCGCCCTTCGAGTAGGCAGTTCACAACTGCATAACGACCCCCGCCGTTCGGCAGGGCGCACGACCACGGGGCCGCCTCCATCCACAGGGGCGGCCCCGCTCTCGTCTGCAACCAATACCCAAGGAGGCTGTCATGCCCACGAAGAAGATCGCCGAGCAGAACGGGACCCTCCCGATGGACCTCGACGCCGCTCCCGAGCCCAGCCAGGAGGGGCGGGCGCTCCTGGGGGCCCTGCGAAGCAACCTGAGCCTGCTGGGAGAGCTGGCGATGCGCTACGAGGTGTCCACCAGGCCCGAACGCCCCGAGGACGCTCCCTCCATCGACAGCGCCCAGGACATCTACGACCTGCTGGGACCGGAGATGTCCCAGCTCGCCCACGAGCAGCTGCGCGTCCTGCTGGTCAACACCAGGAACGTCGTGGTGGGCCAGCGCGTCATCTACCAGGGGAACGTGAGCTCGGCGCTGGTGCGGACTGCGGAGGTGTTCCGCCCCGCCGTCGTCGAGGCCGTTCCCTTCATCATCGTCGCTCACAACCACCCCTCGAGTGCGCCAAGAAGCGCGTAGTTTGAACGTTTCCCTATGGAACCCGGCCAAGGAGTGGGCCGGTGGCTAGGGAAGCAGGCACGGTGGCCAGAGGCAGAACCGTGTCTGAAGCCTTCCCGACAATGTAGCGACGGCTACCCTACCACGCCGCGCGCCGCTAGCCAGAGTGTCGTAATGGTCACACAAGAAACTGTCGATTGACGCGTCGAAGGTTGAACCACCCGCTCACGGTAGGGCGAGGGTGGAGTCATCGGACTCCCTGTCTGGAAAGGACGGGGATAGTCTTCGAGGGACAGGAGCGCCGCACTCCATCCAACAACTGGCGTCTCCCCGATGACGAGCGCGGCAACGAGCCGTGCCAGACGTAGAGGCAGGACCTACCACGACACGCAGACGCAACCTACGTGAACTTGGGAACCACGTTCGGCTCCCCTGTGAAGGAGCTACTCCCCAACGACCAACGAGTGACTTTCACCACCACCCACCTAAGACTTCCCACCGTAGCGCCTACACAGGAACTTATACCCCTCCACGAAGACCGTCACAGTCACGGCTGCGGCAATCAACGCACTTAGCCAGAACGGTTGAGGGACCCACCAGACGAGGACTTCGTCAACCTGCTGCATCGCTACGGTGATCACTATTCCAAGGAAGAACCATACGGTGTTCGAATGGCCCTCCAAGCGTCCCTTTGTCCAGAGAACGGCAACGTCAACTTTGTTGTTCATAGGCACATTGCCTCCACTGGGGATGTCACGGGCATAGTGGCACATCTGAACTTGCGGGTCAATAAGGAGCCTGAGCCGGAGTAGGCCAGCTTGCGGCCAATGCCGGACGTGGGGCAGAGCCCTCGTAGTAGTCCGAGGTCGGGAAAGCCGGCCACATGGCGAAGGAGGGCAATTAGACGAGTGCAGAACACAAGCAAACTACGCCAGAGGAGGGATGTATGAACCCGACGAAGATGGCAGAAAAGCAAAGGTTCTTGGCAAAGACGGCCATTGAGCATCCAGACCACAGGTTCACCAACCTGTACGACCTGATGCACTGGGACTACTGGATGCACACAGCGGCTGAAAGGGTACTGGCGCGACCGGGTAGCCAGACCGACGGCGTGGACGGCAAGACGCGGGATGCGTTCAAGAAGGACTACGAGGGCCAGATGATGGCCCTCATCGCCCAACTGAAGCGCAAGACGTACGAGCCGCAACCCGTCCGGCGAGTCTACATACCCAAGCACGATGGCAAGAAGCGCCCGCTGGGCATCCCCGCCCTGCGAGACCGCATCGTGCAGGAAGCACTTCGGACCATCCTCGACCCGATTTACGAGTCGGACTTCCATCCGCACTCCTACGGCTTCCGCAAAGGTCGTTGCACGATGGACGCTATCGCAGTCCTCATGCCGACGTTCAATACCAGCCTGAAACACTACTACGTGATTGAAGGCGACCTTCAAAGCTACTTCGACACCGTCCACCATCGGACGCTGATGAAACTGCTGCGAAGGCGGTTGAAGGACAAGGCGCTACTGGACTTGATCTGGAAGTTCCTGAAATCGGGCGTAATGGAAGAGGGCCTCTTCGCTCGCACCGAATCCGGTGTGCCACAGGGCGGTGTAATCTCCCCGCTGCTAGCCAACGTCTACCTCAATGAGTTTGACCAGTGGGCGGCGGCACAGTGGGACCTTGACCAGAACACTCGACGACGGAGGCGGTACGCCGGTCTCGGCAACTACAAGATGGTGCGCTACGCGGACGACTTCGTTGTCGTCAGCAACGGCCCCAAAGCCGAGGTCAAAGTCACCAAGCAGGCCATACAGCAGTTTCTGGAGAACAAGCTCCACCTGACGCTTTCGGAAGAAAAGACAATCATCACCCACGTTAACGACGGCTTCGACTTCCTGGGTTTCCATATCCAGCGCAAGCAGGCCAACGGCAGGTGGGTGGTACATCTCCGACCGACGGCTAAGGCCAAGGAGCGCGTGAAACGGAAGCTCAAAGACCTGACTTCCCGGAACTGGACTTGGATGGGCGAGCACACCCGACTCACGACCCTGAACGCTATCGTGCGGGGCTGGGCCGAATACTACCGGTACACCAGCCTTTCGGCAGACATCGAGGACATCACGCGGTTCACATGGTTCCGCTACCTCAACTGGCTGCTGGCGAAGCACAAGGGAAGTCGCAAGGGACAACTCATCCGTGAAAAGACCAGGATGCTCCACGGCAGAATCCGCTGGCACGCCGAGGCACGCGAAGGCGATAACACGCTAGAAGCGTACCAATGGCTCCCTACCCCACAAGAGCTTGACCGCCAACGCTACCGGCAGAAGGGTACGGCGGGCTTCCCGCATCCCTACCTGTCCAACCACGCATTGGAGACAAGCGACCATCCACAGGGAGAAACCGGCCCAGATGAGCGCATCTACACGGCGACGATTGGGGCAAGCAGCGCCAGACGCAGCGAGCCGCTCGAACTCGCCGGACGGAAACTACAGGCCAAGTTGCGCGACGGAATGCAATGCCAACAATGTGGTGCTCGGAGCAGTCTCCAAGTCCACCACACCAAAGGTATGAAGTCCCACGCGCCCCAAGACCTGCTCACGCTCTGCCGGACGTGCCATCAGGCCACACACCGTTCGAGCCAACCAAAGACCGTCTAATGGAGAGCCGGGTGCCATGAAAGTGGCACGCCCGGTTCGGTGGGAGGGATGGCGCAGACCAGCCGGAGCAATTCGGCCATCGGCGGCGCTGTCCCTACCCAATCAGACCCGTCGCCCAGCCCGGACGACGTGGTCATCACGCGGAAGCTCAAGCGGGCGGGGGAGCTGCTGGACATCCAGCTCCTAGACCACGTCGTGATCGGCGGCAAGCGGTTCGTCAGCCTCAAGCGGAAGGGGCTGATGGGCTGACCCCGTATCAGGTACGGGGCGGGCTTTCGGCGCCGCCCGGTCCACCACCACGCGGGGCGACGCGCTCCCCCGCGCACCGCAACCAACACTCACGACGAAGGGAGACTCGACATGCTCGCAACTCACATCCCAGACCCCGGGAACCCCGAATCGAGTACGGGGCAGGACCTCTACACCATCAGTGCCGGCGGCTTCTCGGCCACCGCCGACGCCTTCGCCCGCGACGACAAGACGGACGGACTCTGGTTCGTCTCGATGGTCGGCTCCCAGACCGCGCTCAAGGCGATCTGGGCGTCCCTCCTCAAGCAGCCCCCGGACACAGCCCACATCGTCAGGGGCGCGGACGGAATGGCGCTGAGCGGCGGCTACCAGCGTTGCGTCATCCCACCGGACACCATCGGCAGTGCGCCGCGTCACGCGGCATAGGATACCTAGCTCAGCTAGGAAGAACTCGGAGAAGGTTCTTGGGTCAACCGACCTACCTCGAAGCGAAAGCCTAGGGGGAAAACAGCATGTCGGTAAAGCGGCTACGGCCTGAAAGCGTTGTAGGGCTGGTTCCGCAAGACCCGCGCGATACGGTGAAAGCTTGATTGCCTGAACCCCAGTCCCAAAGTGGTGTATCGGTTTCACCCGCCGGTAGAACGCTTGCAACCCGGCGTCACTCATTGCACTGGTTTCGTGCCGAGACCAGAGCAACTCCGATGAGTGAACGTGGGCCTATATGGGCCTATTCAAGGGACGAACGGGGCACCTACAGTCGCGCTAGATACGTCTTATGTTGACGGAACGCGGGATGGCCTACGGGGGGCGACCCCTATGGCTACGGAGCCCTCATAGTAGTCCGAGGACGGGAAAGCCGTCCACATGGCGAAGGAGGGCAGGTGTCAACGACGGAATACAACAGGGAGGTTTGCACAATGCAAGACGCCGAAACTGTACTGAACGTCATCAGCAAACGCGGAGAACGAGGATTGCCGCTGGAGAACATCTATCGGCTGCTTTACAACCGGAACTTGTACCTGCGGGCCTACGGACGTCTCTACTCAAACCAGGGAGCGATGACCGAAGGAACCACCGCAGAGACCGTGGACGGTATGTCACTGGCGAAAATCGACCGCATCATCGACACGCTTCGATACGAGCGGTTCAGGTGGACGCCGGTGCGACGGGTCAACATTCCCAAGCCTAACGGCAAGACCCGCGCCTTGGGCCTACCAACATGGACGGACAAGCTGCTGCAAGAAGTCATCCGGATGATTCTGGACGCCTACTATGAGCCGCAGTTCTCCGACCGTTCCCACGGCTTTCGGCCCGGTCGGGGTTGCCACACCGCCCTAGGCAACGTGGTTGACTACTGGACTGGTGTCCGCTGGTTTGTCGAAGGTGACATCAAAGGGTGCTTTGACAACATCGACCATGAGGTCATGCTGTCGGTACTCGGCGAGAAGCTGCACGACAACCGCTTCCTACGCCTGCTCAAGTACCTACTGAAGGCGGGCTACATGGCGGACTGGAAGCACGGCCACACCCTGAGCGGTACGCCGCAAGGTGGCGTGGTCAGCCCCATTCTCTCCAACATCTACCTAGACCGGTTGGACAAGTACGTCGAAACGGTGCTGATTCCAGCACACACCCGCGGCACAGCCCGACAGAAGAACCCCGCATGGACACGACTGAAAAACCGAGCGTCATACTATCGGAAGAAAGGCAACCACGCCCTGGCAATGCAACTGCGCAAGCAGATGCAACAACTGCCGTCCGTGGACCCATTCGACCCAGAGTACCGCCGGTTACGGTACGTGCGCTACGCGGACGACTTCGTACTGGGCTTCAGCGGGCCAAAGGCCGAAGCCGAGCAGATAAAGGAGTCCTTGGCGACGTTCCTGCGCGACACGCTCAAGCTGGAGCTATCCAAGGACAAGACCCTGATAACCCACGCCACCAGCCAGGCGGCGAGGTTCCTCGGCTACGAACTCGTGAACCAACACGCCAACGACCAACTCGACTCCCACGGGAAGCGCAAAGTCAATGGCCGAATTGGTCTGCGGGTTCCCGCCAAAGTCATCGAGCAACACTGCCAAGCCTACATGAGCAACGGCAAACCGGTGCGTCGCAACGGGTTCCACAATGACGAGGATTACACCATCGTCAGCCGGTACCAAGCGGAGTTTCGGGGCGTCGTTCAGTACTACCTACTGGCCTACAACGTCTTCCACTTCGGGAGGCTGCAATGGGTCATGGGGAAGTCGCTGGCCAAGACCTTAGCCAACAAGCACAAGACCACATCCGCGAAAATCTTCCGGCGCTACAAGAGCACCGTGCAGACCGCGCATGGGGAACGCGCTTGCCTAGAGGTCGTGGAGCAGCGGGGCGAGGGGCAACGCCCACTGGTGGCACGGTTCGGTGGCATACCCCTGAAGCGAAACAGGCAGGCCGTCCTCGTAGACCGGAAGCCCACACGGAACAGGACTGAACGCAACGAGCTGATACAGCGGCTCCTAGCGGACACATGCGAGCTGTGCGAGGCCACGGCGGACATCGAAGTCCACCACGTCCGCGCGCTACGCGACCTAAACGTGAAAGGCCAACGGTCAAAGCCAAAGTGGGTACAAGTCATGGCGGCCCGACGGCGCAAGACCCTCGTGGTCTGTCGCCCTTGCCATCTGACCATCCATGGCGGCAGTTGGAAACCGCGTAAGTAGAAGTAAGGTAGTGTCATCCCAACAACTAAAAGTCATCAGGGTACCCAACAGACCTCTCTTGGAAGTGGGGCCTGATTCCCCAAGGGCCGATTCCCTGCTAGACTTGACTGGATTCCTACCGGGGACAGTCAATATGAGGGGCCAACTTAGAACCGGCTTCGTGAGTCTGGCAGTGGTGGCTCTCATCACTCTTGGCCTAGTGGCCTGCTTCGGGGGTAAAGTGCTGGAAGTTGAAATCGAGCCAGAACTGGCACCCCATGCAGAGTGCGGTGGACTCGAACCCAGACCATGCATGATGATGCACGGTCCGGACGGCCGCGAGGCAATCCACTGGGGGATAAAGGGTTTCGACTACGAGGAAGGCTACACGTGGACGCTCAAGGTCAAACGAACCAAGGCAGAGGGGCCGTTCCAGACGGACTCGCCCAGCCACGTCTACACGCTCATCGAAGTCATTAGCAAGGTACCCGTCGAGTAGGGTCCGGCCTTACGACCCACTCGCTTCCCACACACAGACAGGCCGCACCCTCCAGGTGTGACCTGCTGCCCGACACTACCGACCTTCAACTGACACTAGAGAGCCGGATGCGGTGAAAGCCGCACGTCCGGTTCGGAGGGAGGCCGACGGAAAAGTGCTCCGGTGACCCGGAGTAACTCGCCGGCGGCCTACCCTACCGTGGACGACCAGGATCGCCCGGCTGCCCGTCTCGGGTGCCTGGCACGCCCTCGTCTACACCAGGACCGCCGAGTTCGCCTACGAGAAGGACTCCTTCCTGCTGCTGGCGCAGTCCGAGGGGGAGGCCCCGGCTCTCCATCACCGGTTCCTAGACAAGCGCAGCCCGTTGCCCCTGCACCGTTCCTGGGCCGAGTGGCTCTGGCACAGGGGCCTGGAGGAGGGCGAGATAGTCCCGCTCCAGTCCGTGGGCGTCTCCGCCTACAGGTGCTCCCCAAAGGCCAAGAAGCTGCGGGAGGACCTGTCTCAGGCCGTGGCGTCGGGCTGGCTGACACTGGAGGCGGAGAGCAGCCGCGACATCGGAATCGCCGCCTGAGGGCGGCGGGAAAGGAGACGGAGCCATGACCAGGGAACAGACGCTCTTCTTCACCTGCCCGCACTGCGACGAGCGGTTCGCGAAGGTGGAGGAGCCGGACGGGGACATCCACACCGGGGAGACCTACCACTGCGGTAGCTGCGGTATCCAGGTGATCTTCCAGGCGATGACCGTCGAGGACTACGTACCGGCCCCCAGGGCGAGGAGGGACTGCCACTTCTGCCAGCCCGAACCCTGCCGGTTCGGACCGAACACGACGACAGTGAACACGGAGAAAGGAGAGACGACATGAGACTGGCCGCTCAGTCGAAAGGGGGCTACTACCCCACGCCGGACAGGGTGGTGGACATGATCGCGGGGCTGATCGACACGCCCTACGGCCACCACCGCTACGACCGGGACACGCTGCGAATCCTCGACCCCTGTGCGGGGGCCGGGGACGCCGTGGCGCAGCTTGCCGCGGAGCTTCGCCGCCGGGGAAACATCCCCGTCGAGACCTACGGTGTGGAGCTTCACCGGGACCGGGCCCAGCTTGCGGAGGAGCGGCTCGACCGCGCCCTCGCCGCAGACCTGTTCCAGACCTCCATCGCAAACGGGGCCTTCGGCCTCGCCTACGTCAACCCGCCATACGACTGGGACCAGGAGGACAAGCGCGTCGAGCACGCCTTCCTCACCCACTGCACCCGGTATCTCGCCGAGGGCGGGCTGCTGGTCTTCATCGTGCCACGCCAGAGGCTTGCGGTGTCGGCCCGTTACCTCTCCACTCACTACCGGAACCTGCGCTGCTGGGCCTTCCCGGAGCCGGAGCGGGAGGTGTTCGACCAGGTCGCCCTGCTGGGCTACCGCAAGGCGGACCCCACGCCCGACGCCGATGCGGAGGCGACGGTGCTCCGGTGGTCGGGGGGAGATCTGGACAGGCTCGGACGGGTCCGGTACCCGTTCTTCAGGGCAACCGCAACCACTGCGGGCGACATCCTGTTCACCACCCGGACCGTCGATCCCGTCGCGGCCGCGGCTGAGGCGCGCCGGTCGGGGCTGTGGGCCAACACTGAGATCACAGACACGCTCTGGCCCGCGAAGGACGAACGCACCCACCCGCTGATGCCCCTGCGAAGGGGCCACATGGCAATGCTGGTTGCGGCGGGCTTCCTCGACAACCTCGTCCTGGAAGGTGACGGCAGACGCATCCTGGTCAAGGGGCGCACCTCCAAGAAGATGGAACTGGTGGAGGACTCCCCGCAGAAGGAGGTCCATCGCGAGAGGCTCGTGACCACCGTCGTGGCCCTCGACCTGGACGACGGCGTGATCGAGGACATCGCCGCCTAGGCGACACGCATAGGCCATCGACACGAGGCCCCATGCGTGCCGCTACAGGGTCGGCAGGGGCCCTGCTTTGAATGGACGCAACACACCCCATACAAGGAAAGAGAGGTAAGAAGATGCAGAAGATCATGGTCCTGGCACCCTGCTGCCGGTGCGGGCAGCCCATCGCTCCCGGCGAGCCCGCCATGCAGACCGCATCGGTGGACATCGACGACTGCGGAAGGGTGGTGTCCTCACCCGTGAAGGCCTACCACCTGCGGGGCCGGTGCTACGAGGAGTACAGGCGGCGGGAGCGCGCCGAGCTTGACGCCCTCAGGGTCTCCCTGAAGGCCTCATAGACGGCTCATATCGAGCCGCATCACGAGACCCCTCCACTGGGGATCTCGCCAATGCGAGGAAAACGCACAACATATCGCCAGGAACGGCACACAAAGAGTGAGGGCGCCTCACGGCGCTTCCCTGCACACCGCCCTGTGGGCGCCCTCAAATCTCTCTCCCTCCGGGGCGGAGTGGGAGAGGTGCGCCTTGCGCCAGGTCGCCAGAAGTGGCCTCGCGCGACAGCCGGGCGCGCCCAGGGATTCCGTGGGGCCCTCTCGAAAGGAGACACCCCATGAACCTCGGAGACTTCATCGACAAGTTCAGAGACGCGATAGCCCGAAGGGTGGTCGAGTCCTACCCGCCGCTCTACCGCCCGTCGGAGAACGGCGGCACGCTGCCCCGCCTGCTCCGCAAGCCCCTGGGAGCACAGGCCGACGCCATCAGGGGCGCGGCCCTCTCCCTCGAAGCCCACAGGGGCACCACAGTCGTCGGCGAGATGGGCACCGGCAAGACATTCATAGGGGCGGCCGCAGCGCACATGGCGGGCTTCAAGCGCATCCTGGTGCTGGGGCCGCCCCACCTGGTTCCCAAGTGGAAGCGCGAGGTGGAGATGACGGTGCCCGGGGCCAGGGCCGTGATCGTCAAGTCCATCACCGACCTGGAGAAGCTCAGGCTCTCGGTCGGCACCGGCCCGCTGTTCGCCGTGATGTCCAGGGAACGAGCGAAGCTCTCCTACCGCTGGATGCCGGCCGTCATATACAGGTGGGCGACCTCCAAGGGGAGGCTCATACGGGAGGAGGAGACGGGGGAGCCCTTCCGGGTCCCCTGCTGCCCCGACTGCACGGCGCAGGTCGTTGACAAGGACGGAGTTCCGCTGACCCACGCCGACCTGAACCGCCGCAAGCACGTCTGCGCCGCCTGTGGCTCGCCGCTCTGGCAGGCCGACAGGTCCGGCCCAGCCCGCTACCCGCTATCGGACTACGTCAAGCACAGGATGAAGGGCTTCTTCGACCTGCTGGTCACCGACGAGGTCCACGAATACAAGGGGCGAGGCTCGGCCCAGGGCATCGCCGCCGGGGTCCTCGCGGACGCCTGCGGCAAGTCCCTCAGCCTCAGCGGGACCCTCATGGGCGGCTACTCCTCGACCCTCTTCCATCTCCTGTACCGGTTCTCGCCGGAGATCAGGACGGAGTTCGGGCGGTCGGACGAGGGACGCTGGATCAAGCGGTACGGCTTCGAGGAGCACAGCATCGGCAAGGACGACGACAGCGCGCTGGAGGACGGGCGCAACAGCCGACGGCGCAAGTTCCGCAAGGTGGTCAGGGAGAAGCCGGGCCTCGTGCCCAGCGCACTCTTCCACATCATCGGGAACACGGTGTTCCTGCGGCTGTCCGACGTTGCGTCGGGGTTGCCCGACTACGATGAGCAGATCCTCCTGTCCTCGATGGACTCGGAGGAGGACGCGACCGGCTACTCGCAGCGCAGCGCCTACGACACGGTGTTCAAGGAGCTGAAGGCGGAGCTGTCCAAGGCGCTCAAGAGCGGCTCCAAGCGGCTGCTGGCGACATACCTCCAGACCCTGCTCGCCTACCCGGACGGCTGCACCAGGGGCGAGACGGTCTTCGACCCCAGGTCGGGCGACGTCATCGTCCAGGTGCCGCCCCTCTCCGAGGAGCGGCTCTACCCGAAGGAGAAGGCGCTGTTGGACCTGGTGGCGGCCGAGCGCATGGAGGGACGCAGGGTGCTGGTCTACGTCACCCACACGGGGACGCGGGACATCACCGGGAGGATGGAGGACCTCCTCACCCGGCACGGCTTCAGAGTGGCGGTGATGAAGGCCGACGCAGTCGCCCCGGACAAGAGGGAGAAGTGGGTCGAGGAGAAGGTGGAGCAGGGCATCGACGTGATGGTCTGCCACCCCAGGCTGGTTCAGACCGGCCTCGACCTGATCGACTTCCCAACCCTTTGCTGGTTCGAAACGGACTATAGCACTTACGTCATGAGGCAGGCGTCCCGCCGCTCCTGGCGCATCGGGCAGACCCGTCCGGTCAAGGTCGTGTTCATGTCCTACAGGAACACGCTCCAGGCCGACGCCCTGAAGCTGGTGGCCAAGAAGCTGCAGAGCTCCCTCGCCGTCGAGGGCGAGCTGCCGGAGGACGGGCTGGCCGCATACGGGGACGACGGCGACGACCTGATGATGACCCTGGCACGCAAGATCGTCAGCGGCGAGGAGGACGAGGCCGAGACGGTGGAGGAGATGTTCGCGGCGGCAAGGGACGCCGAGAGCGAGGCCGAGGAGCTGCTGGTGGACGACGGATGGAAGGCCGTCGAGATCGACCCGGAGGCGGTCGAGGTGAACGGCAACGGACACCACGCCAACGGACACGACGACCTGTTCGGCCCGATGGTGGAGCTTGTCCCGGCCACCGGGCACGTCAACGGCAACGGGGCCAATGGCCACCACGACGACGAGGCCGAGGAGCCGCAGCAGACGCTGTTCTCCTGGGCCGAGTTCATGGTCGAGGAGCCGGCGAAGCCGAAGCGCCGCAACGGCGAGCCCCAGCCCGCAAGCCTCTCGATGTTCGAGTGGGCGCTGGAGCAGGAACGGGGGAAGGAGACGGTCGGCGCGGGACGCTAGACCGCTTGGAACGGAGGAGGCCGTCGTTCGTTGACGACGGCCTCCCCGCAATTCGGCAACCCAGGGATTCAGTAACAAAGGAAGGAGACAAGGAAATGGCAAGAGTATTCGTGTACGACAACCGCGAGTTCCCGGACCCCGACCCCGAGATGTCCGTCGACCAGGTGAAGGCGACTCTCGCCGACTTCTACGGCGAGATCGCCAACGCCTCGGTCAAGGAGACCGCCCGGGGAGACGACACCATCTACGAGTTCCAGCGCAGGGTGGGCACCAAGGGGGCTTCCACCCGGTAGGAGGTCATCCGATGGACACCACGACATTCGCAGGTCTGCTTGGGAACGTGCCTGCGGCACACCTGCGCATCATCGAGCTCACGGCGGAGCTCACACGGCCCGACGGCGGGCTCGACCTGGACGCCGCGGCCGCTCGGCAGAAGGATGTCGAAATGGCCTGCGCCCAGGCCAAGGACTACGCCTCGGCCTCGGGGCGGCTCAAGGAAGCGCTGCAGTGGCAGCTGCCGCCCCGGCGCTCCTGAGCGGCCTTTCAGAAAAACTCCTGCGGCGTCCGCCGTCGCTGCGGGAGCTTGTGACCCTGATCGGCTACGCCGACGACTACGCATGGTTCACGGGGCTGGCGCGCCGCCTCTTTCCCGACGACGCGGAGGAGGCGCTCTCGGCCCCGGACGTGCGCACGAGGGTGGAGCGCTTCGCCAACCTGTTCGCGGAGCGCCACTTCCCCCTCTACATGCCGGTGATCGACCTATGGACGGAGGCTGACGACGAGCCGCCATGGTCCTGGCTGCGGAGGGGCATCCCCTTCGACCTGATGGGCTTCGGCTACGACGGCCTCCACGAGCTGTGGAACGGCTACGGGGACGGCCTATCGGCCCTGCTCCTGCTGGTCAAACCCCCGGACTTCTACAACGAGGGGCCCGACGGGATACGGGTGGCCTGGCTGGAGTCGGCCGCCGAGCGCATCCCGAAGGAGACCCTGGAGAGGATTCCACAGAGCGGCATACCCATCCAGGAGCTGACGGAGGCGGTGAGGGATACCCGGTTCGAGGCGGCGGCAAAGGCCGCCACATGGGTCTTCGCAGAGACCGGCAACTTCTTCCTCGACCACTCTTTCGAGGACGGCTCGTTCGACGGCTTCGCAGACCCCTGGGAGGAGGAGGTCATCGCCGATGGCACGAAGGAGTGGCGAAAGGCCAGCGCACTCATGGACTCAGTATGCAAACTGGCCGACTGGCTGGAGGAGGACCTACCCGGCCGCTTCGCCGAGATGCTGGACTTCGTCCTGCCAAGGATAGCCGAACAGCAACACGATCAGGAGGAAAGCGACCATGACGACGGAAGTGGAAAAGACCGAGTGGTCCCTGCCGGGACCGGCTGAAACACCCAGGGACAAGCTGAGCCTCCAGCTCGAGATCTACGACGAGACCATCCTGCTGCGGGGCTTCGAGAACGACACCAACTGGGTCAAGACCGTCTCGGCGGACGAGATCGGCAATGTCTTCACCCAGCACTTGGGCTTCTCCTCCGGGCTGCTGCCCCGGGACGCCCTCTGGTGGAACCAGGGCGAGACAGGGCAGGTGGTGGCCCTCTGGCGACCACCGCAGGTCTGGCCCGTCGCCCTGCAACGAGAGGCGTTCAAGCCCCCCGCACGGCTCAGGCTTCCCATGCCGGGGCTGGTCTTCGTCTGCTCGCCGGGCCGGGCGCCGTGGGCCTACGCCGCCCTGGAGCGTCCAACGGACCCGGAGCAACAGCTCTACCGGATGCCCGCCTTCAACGTCTTCGGCGACGGGCGGGCCTGCCCCGGAAGCCACCACTTCCCCGAGGAGGTGGGGCTCATACCGGAGTCGTTCTTCCGGTCCTTCTTCTCGATGACCGGGGACACCCGCAACCGATCGAAGAAGCACCCCGACGACCTGCACGCGCTATGGGAGGAGCTGGATGGAAAGACTGAGTACCCTCTTGAGGACCTTGTTCCCCAGTGCACTGTCGCCCAGGCGATGGCGGCCTCCGAGGGGCGGCGACTTGCCTACCGCTGGTAACGCGACGGCGCCAGTCGGCTACCTCGTCAATCGCAAGGAGGGGCTGGCCGGAGTACAGGGCATCGGATACGACTACGTGCTCGGAGCGGGCGGCCTCTACGTCCAGTCCGAGAGCGCCCACCTGACGGCGCGGGTCCTGGCCGCGCCCTGCAGGGTGCGGGGGCTGGCTCCCGTAGCCGAGAAGGTGAAGCTTGTCCACGGCCCCATCCCGGCCCGTCTGTTCGAGCTGGGGCTGCGCTGGTTCCGGGACGACCCGGACACCGAGCGGTTCTTCGCAGTCCGCTGGGACGGGCGCGCCTACCAGCCGGTGGTCCCCCCGCAGGTCGGGACGGCCACGTCGCTCGAGTACGTACCGCCACCGGGGGTGGTCGCCGAGTTCCACTCCCACGGACGCTCCCGCGCCTTCTTCTCGAAGACCGACGACCGGGACGAGCAGGGATTTCGCATATATGGCGTCGCCGGACGCCTCGACACAGACCGGCCCGAGCTGAGTCTCCGGGTCGGCGTCTACGGCCACTTCGCCCCGGTCGAGTGGTCGCAGGTCTTCGACGGCCCCAACCCCGGCCTCCGGCTGATGGCCGAAGAGCCGGACGAAACCAATCCAATACAAGGAGGTGAATGAAAGATGCCCTACTACCTGGACAACGCGTTCCTGCTGGACAACCCCTGGATCACCGTGGTCGGCTGCGGCGGGACCGGCGGCTTCGTGGCTGAGGGCCTCTGCCGTCTCTTCCAGGGGCGTGAGGCCACCATAGTACTGGTCGACCACGACCGGGTGGAGCCCCACAACCTGCTCCGCCAGAACTTCTACGCAGACGACGTGGGGCGCTTCAAGAGCGAGGCCCTGGCCGACCGGCTGGCAAAAGCCTACAACAGACCGGTGGGCTACTCCGTCTACCCTTTCCGGGAGGGCGACTCCCGACCATACGGACATCCCTATCCCGGCCTGCCCAACTACGGCGAGAACCTCATAATCGGCTGCGCCGACAACGCCGCCGCACGACGGGCCATGGCGGAGTGCCTGCCAGGAGACCCGCGAAGGTGGCTCATCGACGCGGGCAACGACACCAACTGGGGACAGGTGCTGGTGGGAAACGTCTCCGAACGGGTGGAGCTGGAAGAGCCGCCCTTCGACGGCGAGGCCTGCCACCTGGCTCCGGCGCCCACGCTCCAGCGCCCCGACCTGCTGACGGCCGTGTCGACCAGGCCGCCGGACGTGGACTGCGCCGCGGCCCTCGACCTCACCGACCAGGACCCCACCATCAACCAGATGATGGCGTCCCTGGTGCTACAGGTGGTCCGCCGCATGGTGGCGGGCACCTGCCCCTTCATGGCCCTCTACCTGGACATGGACCAGGGGACGGTCACCCCCACCTACGTCACCCCGAAGGCCGTTGAGCGGCTGCTTGGGGCCGACGCCGACCCGGAAGACCGGGCGAAGCACACGCACCGCCGGTGGCGATAGCGCACCGTCGACAGGCGCACGTGAATCCATCCAAGCAACGCACGCAAGGAGAAACCTATGTCTGACAAGAACGGAACCACAACGACCACGACGATGTGGCAGGACAAGCACAGCGGACTGCGCAGGCACAAGCTGATGACGAAGGAGCTCGGGGCGACGATCCCCGCCATCCGCTCCACCGCCAACGTCGAGGACAGCGACGACGTGCTCGCCCGCGCCAAGCTCTTCTGTCCCTACGCCAACTGGACCTGGTACCTCACGGAGTGGGACCCCAGGAACGGCGAGTGCTTCGGCCTCATCCAGGGGTTCGAGACGGAGTGGGGCTACTTCGACCTCACCGAGCTGGCGGAGATGACCGTGTTCGGCAAAGTCCCCGCCATCGAGCGCGACCTCTACTGGGAGCCGAAGACCATCGGCGAGATCAGGAGAGAGTCGTCGAGGACGGCGGCCTAGCGGGTCTCCCGCACAGAAAAGCGATAAGGAAAGGAGAAGACCATGCCAGACGAGAACGGAACGGAAGCAACCCGCCCGGACGCGCCGAGCGCGGACGAGAGTCTCCCCGGCGACACGGCTGACAAGGCTGACGACACGCCCGCCTCGGTCGTCGAAGAAAAGTACGCCAAGGGCAGCGCCGAGAAGGGCGCGCAGGGCGCCCCTGACGACGGAGACAAGCCGGACACCGAGGCGCAGACGGACGCAGCGGAGGATCTGAAAGTCGTCGTCTCAATCAAGGGAGGCAGGGCCACCATCGGAGTGCAGCAGCCCTCGTCGGACCCCCACATCGAGACCTTCGAGGACCATGACCTGCCCACGCTGGCGCAGGAGGTCACAGCGGTGACGGAGAGGGCGATGGCCAGATGGGAGGATGCGCCGAAGCATCCTGTCTACGAGAGACCCGCGCCCCCGGCCAGGCGGCGGAACCGACGCCGGCAGGAGTCGGCACAGGCTTCAAACACCGGAACGGAGGTAGCAGAGGAGCAACAGCAGACGTTGAGGCTGTTCTAGGGCCAAGCGGTTCACGACATGGGGAGGACACTAAATGTCCGGTGTCCTCCCCATGCACATCCATATATGTAGCCTCTTTTGCGTTTTCACTGCATGGATCTCCACCGCTCTCACCTGTTTGACGTAGGTACATATGTTCTGTATCATTGAGTTTGGTGGGCATTGCGAATTCCCCCCGGCCCCGAAGGAAGAGAGATGCCAAAATCCAAACCGAAAGAGCACGACACGAATGGCGTCAAAGCCTCGCACGCGCTGAGTGAGCGGCAGTCACGGATGCTGGCGTTCATCTGGTGCTACACCGCTGCCAACTCGTACTCTCCTACCCTGAGAGAGATCCGCGAGGGCTGCGATATCAGTAGCACGTCGGTGGTCGGATACAACCTCGGGCGTCTGGAGAAGAACGGATACCTGACCCATACCCCTATGGCCAGTCGTACCATCGTCCTGACCGAGAGAGGCAGGTCCGAAGCGGCAGGTTGAGCCGCCGCTAGGATGGAGGAGGGGAAGACGGAGGAGGCGAAGGGGTGACGGTCAGTCACCAGGAAGCAACAATGTCCCGTCATCTTATGAAAACCTACGCGGAGAGGAAGCATGCCATTGCATTCATGCAGGGCACGATGTTTGCCAATCCGCTCTCATACTTCAAGCGGATAGAAGAGGGGAATATACGACGGGACACGGACGAAGGCATCATGACCATGCCGTTGACGGAGGGCTTCAAGCTGGAGCTCACGTCATCCGCCATGGACAACCCAATAGTGATGAAACGAAGCGACCTGGCGGAACCACCCACTCTCCGGCCGAGATGGTTCGATGCCATCAATCTCTTCTGCATGCACTTAATCGACATGCACAGGGAGGGCAACACCGGCACTCTTACGATACCCACCAGAGCAATGTCCTTCGGTCGCCACGCGGTCGTGATCCTGGAGGTTTATGAGTTTATCCGCCGCGTGAAAGAAGCGGTCAACAGAGCCGGATACCAGCTCAGCTACAAGCCGGTCGAGTACTACGATCCAGTAACCGGAATACATACGAATCCCGCGACGCTGGAGCCCATATTCACAAAACGAAACGACTACCAGGAGGAGCAGGAGTTTCGATTTGCCATAGTCCAAATGCTTGCCGTACCCACCCCCTTGGAGTTGGATATGGGCCCCATCCACGACATAGCTCAACTCATAGTGCTGGGAGACCAGGCTTGAACGGACCCGAACCGACCGCGGGGGAACTCTGGTATTCCGGGCCTATTGCGTTGGGCGTATGGCGACTGTGAGGATGCCTGGTGTCGTCCTATTCACCCTCGGATTCTGTTGCTGGATTTGAGTCCCGGCGTTCGTCATCATTGGCTTCGAACCACGATTCGTCCATCCACTCAGAAACGTCCATCTCTTGGGCAATGGCGGCTTGCTTGAGTTGAGCCCTGTATTCTGGAGGGACCTTTGCTCGTTCCAGTTCTCCAACGAACTGGTCAAAAGACCAGATCTCCATGGAGTCTTCGGCGAGCTCCCATCCTTCGATATCCGCCATTGAGATGAATCGGGGGCGAATCGTGTCAAGAGTTCCCCGGTACGCCAATTCTCCGGCCAGTTCACCTGACCTATCCTGGAGGATTCTGATCTTGGCCGAAAAGTCGTCGATCTCTGCCTGTAGCTCTCTGTCGGTTGTTGCCCGGCCCTTCGTCTCAACGATGAGGCACTCGTTGCCGTTGGGAGTAGCCTTGACTCCAACCACGTCGATTTCCTTGCCGTCAAGGGCGGCGGGCTTCAGTCTCATGCGGATGTTCTGGTACCCGTCGTGAGCCAGTAGTGCCGCGGACAGCAATTCGGGCATCACACCCTTGAGGTCCTTCGTCAGGTTGACCAGGCGGCGAGCCTCCTCAATCAGGTAGCGCCACCCCGGGGGCTCACAGAGATCCAACAGATCGTGAGTGGAAACATCCTCCAACTCTATGAGCCTTATTCGGTCCGCGAATTCTGCAAGGGTGTCGTGTACAAGCCTTCGCGGCAGTACCAGGTCGGGCTCCGGCGGCCCGACTCCGTTTATCTTGTAGAACACCCACCACTTCGATGCATTCGACATCAACCCAAACCTTGGTAGGCGCACGGCCATCGAGAACCAGGTCAGATGGTCGCCATCAGTGGTATGCCGGATGCGGATCACCTCGACGGGTTCGCCATCGTCATGTTCCGATAGGAGCCCTGCGAGTATCACC
The DNA here is from genome assembly GCA_965116315.1 of Dehalococcoidia bacterium. Taxonomy (GTDB): domain Bacteria; phylum Chloroflexota; class Dehalococcoidia; order Lucifugimonadales; family CAJWER01. Next base: position 80,735 of record OZ220672.1, on the reverse strand, counting down.
CTGAAGTCCATGGAGTCCCAGGGGAGGTTGGACGCCACCAATCTGGAGTCGTTGCCGAGAAGTTCTCGAAGTCGATCGGTGTGAGATGTGGAGTTCACGTTCGCCTCCTCGAATTCAAGCATGTGAGACAGCGACAGCGTGCCCGATGCCACAAGGCCGTATCTCCGAGAGGGCCAATCCTCACCAAGGGTGGTCTGCAAGTAGGCAAATTGGTCTTCAGCCGAGCCGATGTCTCTACTGTATTGGTCATAGAAGAGGTGCTCGCGTTTTCTCCCGATCCCCAACCGGTATGCCGACACGCAGAGCGCCGAGAAAATGCCGTGCCGCCATTTCCAGGCGAAGCTGTGCCGCCTGGGCAACTGAGAAGGACGATCAAAGTGAGTCTCGATTTCGTGTAGTGGATCGTCCCATATGAGTTCGCCAAAACCGTCATCCTCAAGATCGTCGGCGTCATGCCAAACGAAGCTGTAGGTCCGTGACAGAGTCTTCTCATCCTCAACGTAGTCAATCAGGCGTTCGGCGGCTCGGAGTCGCAGTGCGGTCTGGAACCCTGGAATGCCCTTGGTGCCATCGAATACGGATAGCCTGCATTGCTGGGACAACGGCCACAGATCGTCGCACAATGAGCGGGCTCGGAGCATCGCCGTTAACCCCGAGTCCCAGGTGCCGGCCTTGAGTAGAGGATCGATGATGGCAAGAATGCGGCCGCACGCGGACGCCAGATCGGAGTCCGGGTCGGTGAAGGCCAGCCGTGACGTGAGACCGTGTTTGTTGGGGCTGAATGCCCACCACTGACACAGCCTTTCGTCTCGTTTCAGACCGAAGAGTTCAGGGTAGTCTATGAGCAGGTTCAGGAAGCTAAAGAGGGGAGTGGCTACGACCAGCTTGTACCCGTTGAGAAGGCTGAAGTGCCGTTTTTTCGTTTGTCCGTTCAGTTCGTGGTAACGCATAACGTCCCTTAGACAGCCGTACGCATCGGCGTCGCACAGGGACTTCAACACCATGACATCAGCGAAGAAGGTGTACAGAGCGGTCTCGTTTAGGTTGCGCATTCGTGTCTCCACCGACTAGCCGTTGGACGCCATCGTATGCCGCGGGTCGTCCAACTCCGGTTTCTCCGTGTCCCCTTCGGAGTCTTGACCGACACTGGCGATCGGGACCGGACGTCGATACCGTCCAACACGGTCGAACGGTGCTTCCGGCAGGGGCCTGTAGACATCAATCATCTCGTCCTCCAGGTCGAACCGCTCCGTGAGGACGTCGATGGCGGCTTGAGCGATCAGTGACGCGCATGCAAGTACCGAGGAGGGCGGTGCGTTATTGACGGGCGCAGAGCAACCGAGGTCCGGCTCGGCGAAATCGAACATCGGGTCGCCTGGCGGAACAATCGGATAGTCGGGAGTGTCGGGCCGGCCAGGGATTGAGGAGTCAGATTCCAGAGCCTTCCTCTGAACCCGTCCTATGAATCCACCGCGGAACAGCGCCCCGGAGACCAGCGGCTTGCCCAGTCCCTCCGCAACCCGAGCGACGGGGTGCACAAAGGAGTCGTTGCCGGTGGCGTCGATCACCACATCAACGTCTTCGATGAGCTGCGCGATCTCCTGCGATCCGTATGGGTTTGTCTGGGGCGTTATGGATTCCACGTCGGTCCAGGGTGCGTGATTCCTGATGGAGACCTCCACCGCATTCACCTTGGGTCCCCCGACGTGATCGTGGCCCGCAACGTGGCGCACAACGTTCCCGGGCGACAGGAGGTCACCGTCGACGACTCTGAGGGAATCGATGCCGCTCTCCGCGAGAGTCACGGCCACATGACCTCCCAGCGCGCCGGCCCCGAAGAGGACGGCACTGCGTCTCCTGAGAACCTCTGCGTCGGGTCCGGCCCTGAGCCTGAGAGTGCGCTCGTCATTTGGTTCGGCCACCAGTGCTGCTGCTTCCACTTTGTCTCCCACTCCCTCGCAGGCCATGACAAGGAGGTCGGTGCGCTCCTGCCGTTGCCACGCGAACATGATGATGTCCACACCACCGCTTACCTGGAGGCCTCGGGGCTCTCGGCGCTGCGCGAGAGATCTCTCCAAACCCTTCCGCTGCGACCTCCTGAGATGTCGCGATAGCTCGGACAGGTTGCGCGGCGGTGGCGCCTGAAGGTGACCGGTCCGAAACCAGAGTCCTCGGAGCTCGCCAGGCCCAGTCGCCGGTCCCGGTCGAATGCTCAGCAGGTTCGGGTTCGTCGGGACGCCATTCAGGTCGCCCCACCCACCGATGCCCGTGAGCAGCGACTCAAAGTCGAACGTTGCCATCACCGCCCACTTGGGCTTGAAATTCAGGTATGCATCAAATGGAAGGTCGTCGTCCAGCCAGCCGCCCTTGGCGCGCCTGCACCAGTCCTCAATACGGCTGAAGACGCCGTCCACGGTCTCCCATCCACCGCTCAGTTCACCGTCCCGCCAGAGGCAGACGAAGCCGTCCAGTGTCGAGTGGTTGGTGTCGAGCCCCTGCACGAAGACCCTGGGCGGCCGGTAGGGCCACCCAGGGTCAATAACGATCTCCATGGTGCGCGAGTCGGTGAGCCCGTCGAACCCAGGGTGAATTGGGCCTCGCCACACGCGGCGCTCAGTGCCGGGGACGGGTTCAAACCCTGACGCAACAAGGTCGGCTCGGAACCCCTCCAGCGAGGGGATGTCGAAGGATTCCTGTTCCATATCGCCTACCCGAACCCGGTGGCCTCATTGCGTCGACCCGTTGCGCCGATTCCGCCTGCAGCACCGACTCCGCCCGCCGTGATGGTGCTACTCGTACCTCCTCCGCTATTCGGCGGATAGGGGAAGACAGGATTGACGCGTTCATTGCCCCCGAGGATCTTTCGCCACTCGGTGGCGGCGTCGGTGTCGTTCATGGAAAGCGCCCGGTTTGCCGCACCCGCCAGCCGCCCGAAGATGTCCGCGGCCTGCTCGACCTGTCCTGCCAACAACGGTGGGTCGAGAGTGGAGCCGAGCACAGGGTCCAGGAGAGGATCGACTGCCGCCCGGCGAAAGCGGTCCGCAATGCAATGGAGCGTCCGGGCCAGGAGCGCATCCCATTCGCTCCCTGTGACCAAGCCGGACCGCCACGCCTCAAAGGTGACGAACTCCAGGTACAGCCCTCCTGGTCGGTGGTCTCGCAGATGGGTCTCGCGAATCTGGCGCACCAGCTTGACGATGGGCTTGTAGGCAGGGCGATCGCCGACCTTCGGGGCCGATTGATTCAGGGCGGTGGAAAGCTCTCCGAAACGTACGGCCCCTGTTGTGACCCAACGGCCCTCCCCTGAGACCCACCGGTTCTGGTCCTTGGTCGGAATTGCCCAGAGGTCGCCGCGACGCACCGCCGGCACCGCATCAACAGAGAAATCTCCTCCCGAGATGCGGTCCCGGTCGGGGAACAGAACCTTGACGCTTCGCGCCTGCTGCTGTGCCCGTCCGCCCGGCTGGCCATACTGCCCGTACTTGCGGACGATGACCCGCCAGACGGCGTCAAACACTTTCCTGGGCGCGATCCCCGTGTCCAGCCCGGTAAAGCGCAGGAAGACGTCCACATCCTTGCCGGGATAGATTCCGACATCCCGGCCGTAGGAGCCTATCAGCAGCGGCTCGACGCCCCACTTCTTCAGCTGCTCGTCCTGTTGCAGCAGCTCCCTGATCTCCGTGTGGGCGTCTATGGCGCGCTGCCGCTTCTGCCCATTGATCTCGATGTTGGTGAGCGCCTTCTCGAATTGGTTCCGCAGGTTTGGCATTACATCCCTCCAGATATATCTCTAGGCCGATGCTTCTTGGCGCATCGGCAGAACTACCTTCACAATGGGGCTCCCGCCCGCCCCGGAGCGCACGACCAGGCTGGGCAGATAGCGCGGCGCTACGAGACTGTCGCAGTCATCGGGACCATCTTCCCACTCGTACAGGGTCACCCGAATGGTGTTCAGCGTGCGTCCAAGGAGCAGAGCCACTGTCCACGGGCAGCGAAGCAGCAGATGAACCTCGGACGTCTCCGAGCGTGACGCAGCCTGACGTATCGCATGGGACGCCTCTGCGACAAGTGAGCCTGCGTCCTCAGGAAGCAGATTCCCTTCTGCCACTGGCCGGATGTGGAATGCACATGCAAGCCTGCCGGTACGAGCCTCAACGAGGCGGTCAAACGCCAGGTCGCTCCGGGTTGGCAAGAGGTCCACGTAGACGACCGCGTCGCCCTTGGTCGCCTCGCGAGGCGACCGATCCATGATCTCCAAGAGTTGTGTGGACGCTGCTGGAGCCGGAGCGTTGTCCGAGATGGACCACGCATGTCCAGCGGTGTCCACCGCGTCTACACTCCCAGTGAGAGTAGTAGGCAGCGCGGCTCCGAGAGCGAATGCAACCGACAGGTGCGCTCCACCACTGACCCTTGCGTGCCTCGCGCCTGCGATCTCAAGTAGGTGGGGGAGATCGCCGAGAAATAGCCGAAGGTCTTCAAGGCCCTGTCGATGCGGGCGGCGATCACCTGGCGTCGGCGGCCGCAGGCGCACCACAAGGTCTCCATACGGGCCCACGGCCGACGGTACGACGCGAGTTTGCAGGTTGATGTCGATGACCTCTCCAGCTGATTCGATATCCGGCCTGAGCGACTCCATCCTCTGACGACAGTGACTGCGGGCTATGTTCGCCATGTCCGTCGAAGTCAGGGCAGGGTCCTGGTGCAGTCCCTTCAGGTCTGGCACTGTCCGAGACAGAAGGCGGTCGGGTGCGGAGTAGTCCAGACCCCCATCTTCGGCCTCGATGGTCGAAGCGATCGACAGCGTAAATGCCCCCTCTGCCTCCAGGTGGAGCAGGTGGGGAAGCTCGATCTCCTTTACGACGCTCGATGCTGCGATGTCGGGGGTTACTACCAGCACGGCACCCGATAGTCCGGACTGCATTGCCTCTTCAAGCCGACGCTCGGTGTCGCCGGGAGGCAGATCACTCCGGTCGAGCCATACGGGAACTCCTGAAACCCTCAGTGCCCAAGCCAAGGCCAGAGCGAGGTCAGCGCCGTCGCTGCGTCGATATGACAGGAAGACCGGGCCGCGGGGTGATACGCGGCTGGGGCCGTTCTTAACATACCTACTCAACGGGCCCTCCTTGTGGGCCCGCGCCCAATGCCAACATCGGTTCACTGGAGGCCCGTGCCAAACCCAGAGTACTCAGGCGAATGCGGGCAGCCTCTCTGGAGACCTGGCATCGCAGGGACAATTCTCGGGTTAGGTCTGAGAAGGCCCTCGTGTCGGCAGGAGGGATGTGGGTAAGAAGGTCGTCAGTTGCCTGTGCACCGGCAATCTCGCGTGTCACTGCGACGAAGGGACCGCTCGGCATCAGCAGGCTGGCCATGCCCTGATTCGCCTGGACTTCCTTCCAATCACCCGTACCACGGGCAAACCAGATGTCACGTTCAAGACACTGCGTTATGACGGGTTCAGTCTGGGACTCGCCACTCTGCGGAAACAGCAAACCCTGAGCTTGCGGCACCTCTACGAGACGGCCATGAAGGACCACGTGTGCCGCTTCATGTGCCAACGTAGCTCTCCACCTGCCGATGATTCCACCTGGGGCCCAGCGTTCGTGTGCTTGCGCGGTGAGAGCTCGGCTGATCTTGACAATCGGCCGGAGTCCGGTGGCGAATCCGCTGACCCCCAGCAGACTGGGCCCCAGTTCAGAATACAGATCGAGCTTGACACCGAGGTGGAGTTCCAGGAATGCTTCCAGATCCACCACGGGAGCTGTTGCGCTTGGCATCATCCCGGATCGCTCCAGTTCGTCCACCATGATTTCTTCAATCTCATTGCCCTCGAACCAGAGCCGGCGTTCTCCGTCCGGGCTTCGGTAGTCCCTCATTCGTCGTCCTCCGGCTCCTCCAACTGCTCAAGCCTGGTCAGGAGTTCCTGGAGGCCCTCTTGGTCGAGGTTCGTTTCGGCCACTCTGCGAAATAGCTGGCCCGCAAGCTTTTCTTGGCGGAGGTAGTGCTCGGCCTCCTCCCCGAGTCGACCTGCCTGCTGCATCAATGCATCGAAGTCCAGATCGAGGATCGCCGAGATTTTGCGAAGCACGGACTCCGAAGGCGTCCGTCGGTCATTCTCGATATCGGCCAGATAGGAAGGCACGATGTCAACTTCCCTGGCAAGACCGCGTAGGCTGAGTCGCTTGGCGACTCTGGCCCTGTTGATCAAATCACCCAGAGGCACGCGCTTTCTCCTTCCACAGTCCTCATGTGTTCGCTGTACGCAGACTAGCGTACACTTGATGGCTGCGTCCTGTCAAGAGCGTGGGCAAGTGCCGCCAAGAACGTCAGGGCAAGATCACACCAATGAGAGCCCGGCTCTACTTGAGGACCGAGGTGCTGGGGATCACAGGCCTCCGAGCCACCACTCGAAGACGGTTCTGTCTACCGCATATGTTGGTTTGGACTGAGCCGACCTTACAGACCGCCCAGCCGCATCCTGGGGAGGGTTCGGACTTCGGTCAAAATAGCCCCCCTAAGAGGCTCGAACTGAGGAACGCGGCAGTTCCGTGGAGAGTCAAGGATGGGGTGGTTCCAGATCAGTGGCAACGATGGCACAGACGCGTCACCGACATTCCACACCAGCCTACGTCCCTCGACTTACAGGTCCAGAGCGACCGTCAAGGTGAAGGTTCTCCCTATTGTACGGTCGGGGTCGCACCCGTCTCTGAGCTCCCTGATCCCTAGGGGCTGATGGGGTGCTTCCCGACAGTTCAAGTCTAGTTGAGTGATCCAACCTCCACAGTGCCCCGTGGGCTCGCCTAGTCGAACAGCCCTTCGACAGGCTGAGGAACACGGGCATCCGGTCATTCCAGTGGCTGCGTCTCGCGTCGTTCAGTGGTACCAGTCGGCCTGTATTGAGTAGAGCTTGGCGTAGGCGCCCTTCAGAGCCATGAGCTCGTCGTGGGTTCCCTGCTCGACGATCCGGCCGCCGTCCAGGAACACGATACGGTCGGCGAGCCTGGCGGAGCCCAGTCGATGGGAGATTAGGAGGACCGACTTGCCCTGGGACATGTCTCGGAATCTCTTGTAGACCTCCACCTCGGCCTTCGCGTCCAGCGCCGCCGTCGGCTCGTCCAGCACCAGCACCGACGCCTCACGGAAGTAGGCCCGGGCGCTGGCCAGTCTCTGCCACTGGCCAGCTGAGATGTCCTGGCCGCTTTCGTCGAACGACCTTCCCAGCATGGTATCGTAGCCCTTCGTCAGAGCCCCCACGAACCCGGCGGCCCCACTCTTGATAGCGGCCGACTCGATTGCCGTCCGCTCATCCATGCGCAGCAGTACCTGTTGAACAAGTGCCCTGTCGTCAGCACCGTACACTGTGCGTGTGCGGTCGTCCGCCTCGTACCCGATCTTGTACTCGAAGCCGTGGTCGGCGCGCAGGTTGGCTATCGTGTCGAGCGCCAGGAGACTGCCGTCCTGGATGACGCCCACCCTGTCGCAGAGCACCTCCGCCTCCTCCATGTAGTGAGTCGTCAACGGCACCGTAACGCCCCTGCGCCGATAGCCGCGCAGCAATTCCCACAGATCTCGTCGTGCCTCGGGGTCGAGGCCGGCGCTCGGCTCGTCCAGGACCATCAGCGGCGGAGCGGCCAGCGCCGCGATGCCCAATAGCAGGCGGCGGCGTAGGCCACCCGATAGTTCGTTGGCGGCCTTGTCGCGGTGCTCGTGCAGACCGAGATCGGCTATCACCTCCTCGGCGCGACTGGACGCCTGCCGACGGGGAAGACCTCTCAGCTTGCCGAAGATGCGCAGGTGATGCCATACCGACAGTTGATAGTAGAGGTTGGCCTCCTGCGGCATCACGCCCATCAGTCCCTTTACCCGGTTAGGGTGTGCCACTGCATCGATGCCGAAGACCCGGACCTCTCCCGCGGTGGGCACCAGCTCGGTGGTGATCTGGCGTACCAGCGTCGTCTTCCCGGCCCCATTGGGCCCAAGGATGCCCAGCAACTCACCGCGTCGTACCGTGAGCGAGATGTCCCGGTTGGCGCGTGTGCCGTTCCTGTAGGTCTTGTCGAGGCTTCGCACCTCCACGGGCGACGCCTCTGTGCGCGGAGTGTTCATGACTCGGTCACCCTACCCGACTTCGATCCCAGCCCGCTCAGAACCATAGAATGAATCCGCTGGACCACGCAACACGCCCGAGTGTCTGCCAGACAAGCCTGTGGTCAAGAGAGTCAGCGCGTCGCCTCTGGGGATGACTCTATAATGTCAAGCCAACGGCGGGTTCCACAGTGTTGACCATGCAACGCAGAAAGATCGAATGGAAGTGGGAAGACCCGGATGCCCAAGAGTCATTTCTCGAATGGGCCCGTGGTGGTAGCTGGCCGTCCCGCGAGCAGTCGTCCTCAGAGATCGATGAGATAGAACGCCTGGTGGGCCTGGCGCCCCCAGCGCGTATTCTCGATGTCGGATGTGGCAACGGACGACATGCTATCGAGTTTGCACGGCGCGGGTACGAGGTTACGGGGATTGACGTTGCGGCAGCCTATCTGGATGAGGCACGCGCAACGTCAAGTAAGGAGAAGCTGAGTATCGAGTACCGACTTCAACGGGGATCTGAGCTCAGCGATGAGGGCATATACGATTTCGCTCTTGCGTTCGACCATACCCTGGGCCTCATGCCGGACACAGAGCTGTGCACCCATCTGTCCCGTATCCATTCGGCCCTCACATGTTCCGGCTCGTTCCTCCTCGTGCAGGCCGGCCCAAGAGTTGCCCCGGGCCAGAGCGTTCCCAAGACGCAAAGCTGGGTAGAACGTGATGGACGATTCTTCCTGGGGCAGAAGGAGATCGTCGATGGCTACCGCACTGAGATCGGCATTGTGATCGACCCTGAGAATCTCGAGATCACGGAATTACACGAGCGACAACGCGCATTCACGTTAGACGAGGTTACGGCCAGGCTCCGAAGTGCCGGTTTTGGGAGGATTGACTGTATGGCAGACTTGCAGGGCAGCCCGGCGACGGATCGTGCGTTCGGCGTGTTCCTTTGCCGGAGGTCGTGATTGTGGCTTCCCGAAATCCCCCTCGCTCATTCGAAGTTCCAGCATCATCTGGATCCCGGTCTACGGAGTCCGATCTGCCTACAAGACTCTACGACCTCCCTGAGGTCTATGACATCGCGTTTGCCTGGGACCTCTCTCAGGAGATTAGCTTCTTCAAGCGAGTGTTCGAAACGTACGTGCCCTTCCCTGTACGGCACGTTCTTGAACCAGCCTGCGGCACCGGCAGGTTCCTGAGAACCTTGCCGGCACATGGCTTCGAGGTCACGGGGTACGACATCAGCCCAGCCATGCTTCGATATGCTGAGTACTCTGCTACTGCCGCCGGTTGCGAGGAGAGCGTGCGGACTCTATTCGCCAATATGATCACCGCCGAGGTACCCGGTGAGTTCGATGCCGCGTTCAATTCGATCAACAGCATCGGATATCTTCTTTCGGACGAGGACGTGGTTTCGCATCTGAAGGCCACGGGCTCATCACTGCGTGAAGGCGGCGTCTACATCGTCCATCTGAACTTCGCGCATGAGGGCAAGCTCCCCGCCGGCGACCGCTGGACGATGGAACGCAACGGCATCAGTGTCAGGACCTGGTGGCGCGTCCTCAGGGAGGACAGAGAAACCAAGTTGAGTCACCAAATCAGCTCGTTTGAAGTTGGAAGGGATGGAAGGGCAGAGAGATTTGACGATCGCCATACGTTGAGGCTATGGCTGTTCTCAGATCTCGAGGATCTCGCCCGTAGGTCCGGTCAGTTTGAGGTTGCGGCGTTCTACGGAGAGGACTGGGATGAACTGGACGACATAGAGCACCTGACTGGGGAACTTGGCAACGTCTACGTGATACTCCAGAAAGTTGATGCATCCAAGCTGACTCTTCCGAGGGATAGCAGCAGTAGCGGTCCAGAGGGAAGAGGTGCCGCTTGGGGAGGAACACTTTGATCGTGTCGGGGTCGCGTTAGCCCTCGGTCTCGGTCGGGATGACCCCGGGCTCTCGACGGCGAAGTTATGATGGAGCCAGTAGGAGTGAAGTACGAGCCGGGCAAGGGTCTTCAGATGGCCCATCGCTTCATGAGTTGCGGAATTGTCCGTGCCAACAAGGTCGCAAGGAGAACCATGCAGCCCGATGAGTGGGAAGCGTTGCTTCGCCTACCAGCGGAATAATGGATATCTCGAAATACCAGGGAACTGACCAGTTCGGCAAGGCGTACAGGATCACGCTGGAGAACGACACCCACGCTCTGGGGTCAGTGGACCGTGTATTGGCGAAGAGCATGGTGCGACTCTGTGCTGAGACCGCCGAATACCTGTACACAGGACACTCCCCTGCGTGCACCAAGTACGAGAGGGGGACTCGTCCCCTTCTGGAACGATACGTGGCCGACTCCGGGGCATCCCAGGGTCCTGCCGCACATAGATTGACCAGCATCGTCGACTTCTGCCAGGGTCTTGAGAAGAGAGCAGCCGATGATCTGGACGGGATGCGGTTCGGCGGGACAGAGGAGCAGATAGTCGCCCGCGGCTCGGACTGGTGCACGGATGTCGCCCGCGTCGCGTGCGCTATGTGCCAGGTGGCCGGCGTACCAGCGAGATTGGTGTGGCTATTCAACCTGAGCCAAGCTCACAGCGCGCACGAGATCATCGAGGCGTTCAGTGATGGGGTCTGGGGGGCGGTCGACGCGCTCAACGGCGTTATATACCGCCACCCCGACGGTAGGCCAGCTACGACGTGGGAGTTGATGAACGACGACCGACTGGTCCGCGGAAGCTGGGAGGGCCGGTCAAACTTCTATGCTGATCCCAGGCAGTTCCAAGGCGCCGCGGTCTGCAACTATTCCATCTGGCGGGCCTCGGACTTCGATTACACGGTAAGCGGGCTGAACGACTACAGCAGGAGAGTGCTGGAGATGGCCAATGCTGGCTGGCCCGGCGGGCTGCGATGGCTACACGGGGAGGTTAGTGAGCAGTTTGGCACCAAACGAGGTTCCAGAGCCACGACGTCCCACCAACGAAGTGGTCCTGGAGCTACAATTCAGGCGTGGGCATCATGTCTCGATTGCAGACCCGTTTATACCAGGTAGCGGAGCTCAGCCCTTGGACCCGCGCTTCAGGCACTACCGCTCCACAGTAATGGACAATCATGCTTATGGGGCGGTGGATGAGGTTGCCCAGCCCATCGTCGAACGCGACCCGTAGCGCAGCGCTACACGAACTCCTCAGGCACCTCGATGATGATCAACCTCTTTGAGGATTACGGTTCCGATTAGGCCATTCAAGTCGTTTCGGAGCCCGCGGTACCTCCTTAGGCATCTAGTGTAGTGACTATAGCCAGAGCTAGGAGGCGGACGGGTTGAGGTACCGCAGGAACTGGACACGCACACTGAAGATCACCCTGTCTTGTCCTAGCCCCTCGTTGCTGGCACAGTCAGCACCACCTCGACGAGACAACTTCTCTGCACCCAGTCTTCGATGACTTCCATGTGCTCATCCCAGTACTGAGACACCTCTTTCAGTCTGGCGAATACAGCTCGGCGCTCCACTTGACTAGCGATGGGTCTAGCAACTGCGGGCACACCTTGATCTTCACCACCCTCTGCGTGGTACATGAAGCGAGGATTCGCAATGAGGTTGGCATACTGTCGTTCGCCAGGACCTTTGTACCAGTCGTCGCCAGGATCATTGAGCCACCCTGCGGACCGGTATGCGGACTATTATCACTGCGGCGTTTGAGGGTCAACCACCTCCTCTCTATCGAGCAGCGCCCTGTGGGGTGACAGACGTTGCCGGTAGCTGTCGCCCTCGATGACGATCTGGTAGCTGGCGTTGGCGAGCCGGTCGAGGGCGCTGTTGCCCAGGATGGGATCGTCGAAGAGTCCGAGCCACTCGTCGACGGCCCTGTTGGATGTGACGACGAAGCTGGATGTGCGGTGCCTGGCGATGACCAGCTCGTACAGGTCTATCGACTGCTGCTGAGTCAGCCTGTGGAGACCGAGGTCGTCGAGGATGAGCAGGTCCGGGGAAAGGAAGGACCGGAAGGTCTTGTCGGTGGAGTGGTCCACCCTGGCCTGGGCCATGGCCCTGAAGAAGTCGTCTGCGCGTATGAAGCGGACGGAGTGTCCCGCCCGGACGGCTGCATAGCCGAGAGCCTGTGCGAGGAAGCTCTTGCCGACGCCTACCGGGCCGACGAGCAGGACGTGCTCGTTGCGCGGTAGGAACTGGAGTGAGAAGGCGGCGTCGAGGAGCCGGCGGTCGAACGTGATGGATGCCGACCAGTCGAAGTCTTCGAGGCGGCAGACCTGATCGAAGCCGGCTTGCTGGAGTCGGAGCTCCAGCCGCCTGTGGTCCCTGCGGTTGACCTCGTCGGTGAGGATCACCTGCAGGAAGGATGCGTAGTCGAGCTCCTCTCTGCGTGCGAGAGCGATCCTCTCGGGCAGCGTGTTGAGCATGGCTCCGAGCTTGAGGCGCTTGAGCAGCGGCGTCAGTTCGGTGGCGGTGGTCATGGTCATTCTCCTTGTGCTGGTTGAGCGGCGATGCCGTTGGCATGAGCGAAGACGGACCCGGACCTGGCGAACCGACCCGGGGGCATCGGGGGAGGCTCTGTCTCCGCTGTCTCCTGCTCCAGGGCCTCCACGAGGATGCGCTCGAGACGGCCCACGTCGATCAGGTCTACTGAGAGGGCCTTGCGGCAGGCGTCGTCGAGACGTTCAGAGGAGTAGCGTTCTCCCAACTGTAGGAGCTTGTGTCCCTGCCTGAGCCTGGCCCAAGGCAGCGGGCCTTCGAAGAGACGCTCGGCATAGGCCGCCACGGCCGGTCCGTGCGAAGCTGCCCTGAGCTTGATCCGATCAGGAGCTCTGAGGGTGTAGGCGCTCAACTCGGACGGGTAGTCGTCAGGGTCGGTGGACCTGCCGCCGCGGTCCTTCCGTGGGTGGACCTTGATCAGCCTGCCCCGGTAGTAGATGCGCACCAGCTTGCTGCCGAGCCGCACCTCCACCTTCTGGCCGGGCGGACATATCTCAGCCGGCACTGAGTAGAGGGCATACTGGCAGGCTATATGGTGGTCGGGATGGACCTTGGCAGTGCGCCAGTCGGTCATCTCGTAGGGCTCTCCGTCCCATTCCCCGAGCGCGCTGAGCTCCTCCTGACGGAAGACGGCCAGGGGTTGCTTGCGGGTGGTGCCGTGCACCCTCTGGCCAGCAACCTCCAGGCACCACCGCTTGGCCCCAGACCTCATGTCCGCAAGGTCGGTGAAGGTCCCCCCCTTGAAGAACCGCTCCCGGATGTAGGGCACTCCGCGCTCCACACGCGGCTTGTCGCGAGGATGGCGCACCCTTGCGGGGTCTGCGATGAAGCCCCGGTGCTGGGAGTACTCCAGGAAGCCGTGCGTCAGGCGGGGATGGAGCCGATCGGGACCGGCCACCGCCGCAGGGAAGTTGTCGATCACCAGGTACCTGGGCACACCCTCGAAGAAGGCCCAGGCAGCCTCCAACCCGTCAATCACGTCGACGAGCTTCTGGCTGAAGGTCGGCCAGACGAAGCTGTGCCGCGAGTACCTCAGGACGATGATCAGGGCCCAGACCACGCGGCGGCGGCCGGTCTCAGGGTCGTCCATCAGGCCCAGGCGACCGAAGTCCATCTCCGCCACTTCGCCCGGCGCACTCTCTCCCATCCGGACCGTCGTTGGACTTCGCCTCCGCCAGCCCCGTCGCTGGATGAACCTCCTCAACGATGTGTAGGAGACCCGGCAGTTCCGGTCCGCAAGTAACTCGTGGATGCGTGTCAGCTGCATCCGATCGGCAGTCAGCCACTCGTAGACCTGGTCGGCCCATGGGGCGAGCATCTCCTCGGTCGGTGCCTCGACCTTCCGAGGACTGCTCACGTTCAGCCCACACAGACGGCTCAGTTGGTCTTCGCTTGCAGCCGGACCGTCGCGCGTCAGACCCGCTCCCATCGCAGCATCGATGTACCGGCGGACTGTCGCCCGCGACAGTCCCGTCCCGCTCGCTATCTGTCGCTGGCTGTTACCCGACTGCCAGCGGCGAACCACCTCTGCTATCTCCACTCTCGACACCTCCCTGTACGCCATCGCTGCTCCTTGCATCAAGGCTCCAGCAATGGTCGCCAATCCGGCGCCCAGGGTGGTCAACAACCTGGCGAAGTGGCCTAAAGGTCCTGGCGATCTCTCCTTCTACTGGTACATAGCTCCTGGCGTTTGACACATACCAGCTCCGCTTGCCAGGAGAGCTAGCTATGATCAATCTACCGTCAAGCTGATGTGCCCAAATCTCGATACGTCTCGGCTTACCGCTCTTGCGGCCTATGGTCGTGATGTCCACGGTCATATTGACTCTCAACCCGTCAACGGTTCCCTTATGCATAAGCACATCTCTCTTTTGGGCGTCCGAACTGAGGGCGAACCCAGACGAGACTAAGGTAGGATCGACCAGTCCGTCTTGGAGACCAATCCCTATCACCTGTCTTTAGCTCAAATTGGACATAGCCAAGATGCTCATCGTGACGTACCGCATGGTACCACCTCTGTAAACGGTGTCCCCATGCCCGTAGACACTGTCTCCCGGCTTGTCGGACTAGCACAAGCAAGTAAGATCAGGGTTGGGTCAAACTTGATCCTGATATGATAGGGGGTGGCGTTGCCAGGCTGAGTCAGTGGGCTGAAGCGGTTCGGCTCTTGTCTGCCGGCTCGCTGTATGCACTAGAGCGAACAGCCAGGGCCTCTCTTGGTGAGACGTGGAAGGCCCCGGCGGACAGTTGGGTGATGGTCGGCGAGGGGTATCGTCAAGGGCCGCCCCTAGGGAGGGAGCCTGAGCCGGATGTCCAGACGCAAGGCTCAAGGGGAAGCTGACCAAGTGCTCTAGGTGTCGTCCGACTAGGCGGCTCGGAACACTCAGGAAATCGGAGGCAGCTATTGGTTGACGAAGACGTGGCGCACGACGAACGTGAGTGTAACAACGAAGTGGAGTGCTCCGGTCTGTACGTGGACTTGGAGAACCTGCATGACGGCGGCCAGGCGATGATCGAGGACCTAGTCGAACACTGGCCCGAGCAGGTGCCGCCGCCGTCACGCCTGACACTCTACGCGCCGGCCGACCGAGTTGAGCTGTGGAGGCTCTGGGCGACGAGCCGGTTCGACGGCCTTGAGGTGGCGGTCCACGGGACCCAGCACTTCAGCGGGTCGCCCACCAAAAACTCCGCGGACGTCGCCATAGCCGCCAACGCCATGGCCGACCTGTTGCAGAAGAGAGTCACCCACGTCGCCGTATTCAGCGACGACAGCGATTTCATCTCCCTCTACGTCGCCATTCGAGACGAACCCGATATCCCTGTATTGGACGGGACGGTGCCCTTCCTCTGGGTCGTCACTGACCGGGAGGGATCGTTGTCGGCCACGGTCAAACGGTTCTTTCCGCCAGACCAGCTCCACCTAGTCGAGAACAACGGTAAGAGGGAAGGCCGCCAAGGGCAGGTTTCGGTCTCGACTGAAGTGACTGGAGCGGCGAAGGGGCCAGAAGCCGCTGGGGACGTGTACGCCGACATGGCGAGGGCAGTGGTGCGGAGCGTGGACGTGGGCCAGTTCAAAAGCACCGACTGCCAGGAGATTATCAGGGAGCGTTGGGGCGACCATCCCCTGGCCTCGCTTGAAGGCTCGCCCTTCGGCGCCGAATTCAAGAACAACATCTGGCCTGTGCTGGAAGGCTGGGGAGTCAAGATCAACAACCCGGGGAAGAATCCGGTCCGTTATGACATGACGAAGGCGGCGAAGCAGACCGTAGGCTGATTCGGGGCGTGCGCGAATAGGGCTTCAGATTAAGCACCTACTCCGCTGACGGTCGCGGTATAGAGGGCAGTAGTGACACCCATGTGTTGCCGAAGAAGTTCCTTCCATTGGGGGTCTTTGGAGAGAAAGATCGCAGAGAACATACTGGTATCGAATTACGAATCCACAGTGACGGAGGATTCCATTGCAGTACAGTGGAAGAAGTCAGAAGATGTAGCACCAACGGGCATAGATCGCTGTGGACCATCTCAGGACCTCCATTACTGGGCAGGATACGCAGCTGGTCGTACTCCCAGCGGCCAAGGCTATCTGTGCTAGCGCGGTAGTGCATACGGCGTCCATGGCGCATCCTACACCGGAACGGACGTAGTTGAAGTGGTCGCGTGCAGGAGGATATCATTGCACTTGTACAGTAGAGATGGTTAGTCGTCACGCCCTTAGGAGACAATCGGACACCCCTACAGACAGAGGCAAACTCTTCACATGGAGGAAGGTAGCTACGCGTCGGCATCCAATTCCAGCCGCCAGGTCTACCAAAGTATCGGAATTGGTTATTCGGCCGCCCGCCGGCCAGACCCCCGCATCCAACGGCTGATCATCATTGCTCTGGGTGATGCCCGAAGCGTCATCAATGTGGGTGCTGGTACGGGCAACTATGAACCAGCAGATCGCAGGGTGGTCGCCGTCGAGCCGTCGCTTGCCATGATCGCCCAACGGAGACCTGGGTCCGCTCCTGTGATTCGGGCGGTGGCCGAGGCGCTACCTTTCAGTGATCAGGCCTTCGATGCCGCTCTTGCTACCTTGACTCTTCATCATTGGGCCGATTTGGAGAGCGGGCTGACAGAACTACACCGAGTGGCGGACCGGCTAGTGATCCTGCTGTTTGAACCGTGGAGGGCCCGGCAGTTTTGGCTGGTTGACTACTTCCCAGAGTGTGTGTCTCTGCCCTCCGAGATACACGCCCCGAGCATAGAAGACATAGGGAAGCACGTGGACATTCAAGACGTCGTGCCCGTACCGGTTCCCCGCGACTGCATAGATGGATTTGCCGGAGCCTATTGGAGTAGGCCAGAATTCTATTTGGACCCATCAGTACGGGCAGGGATTTCGAGCCTGGCCCAGCTGCCACCCGAGGTAGCTCAACGGTGCGCCCAGAGGCTGCGCCAGGATCTGGCATCAGGGGAGTGGGACGCCCGTTATGGTTATCTGCGAGAGTTGACAGAGCTTGATCTTGGGTATCGACTATTGATTGCCCGGTGAGGGAGGGAAGCAATACAGACAGACGGACTTATCGCCTTCTCGAACGATAGTTGTATCGCCCGCTGGACAGTAGGCATGAGGGATTGGACAGCATGATGTGTTTTGGTGGGACTAATGTGGTACATTGTGCCTGTATGACGCCATTTCACATTGTTTTTCGAATCCTGGCCGGGCAGCCACCCTACCTTTTAGCAGCCCGGCGTTTGTGGAGGGTGTCGTAGATGAAGTGGGCCATGTACGGGGCCGAGTACGCCAGCATCAGCCCGCCGGTTATCCGCACGAACATGGCCATCACCATCCTCGTCCGGTTTCAAGTTTAGATACGCGGTTTCCCCTCGCCTGGCGTCTCCCCCTTCGGCATCCGGTAGCCGACGCGGCGTTCGGCGAAGATGTAGGTGGGGCTATCGGCGTCGTCGCCCAGCTTCTGGCGCAGGTGCTTGACGTGGGAGCGCAGCGCCCTCAGGTTCCCCGGCTTCCCCGGATTCCACACCCGCCTCAGCAGGCGGTCGTGGGGCACCACCCGCCCGGCATCCATCGAGAGCGCCGCCAGCAGGTTGAACTCGGCGGGTGTCAGCGGCGTTGGACGCCCGGACACCGTCACCTTGCGGGCCGCGTAGTCGATGTGCAGGTCGCCCAGCACGAAGGGCTCCTCCGGCGCAGGGATGGCGGGCTCCCCGAAACGTCGCAGGGCCGCCCTCACCCTGGCCACCAGCTCCGTGGGCGAGAATGGCTTGACGATGTAGTCCGTCGCCCCCTTCTCCAGCACCCTGGCGACCACATCATCCCTGCCGTATGCCGACAGGAATATCACCGGGATGCGGGAGGCGGCCAGGATGTCCCCCATCAGCTCCTCGCCGTCGTGCTCCGGCAGCATCAGGTCCAGCAGGACCAGGTGGGGGCTGTGCTCCCCCATCAGCGCCAGCGCCTCCTCCGGGTCCGCCGTCACCACCGCACGGAATCCCGCCGTCGAGAGGGCGTCCCCAACTGACCTCAGTATCATCGGGTCGTCGTCCACCACCAGGACGGTTCCCGCCGACTGGCCGCTGTCATCAGGACGGGCGGAACGACGGACAGGTTCGGCCTCTGCGACGACCGGCAGGGTGAAGGCGAAGCGCGCCCCCAGGCCCGGCCCGTCGCTCTCGGCCCGGATGCGACCCCCGTGGGCCTCGACTATCCCCTTGCAGATGGCCAGTCCCAGCCCCGTGTCGCCCGCCGTGTCCCGGTCCTCCCGACGGGAGAACTTGCGAAACAGCAGAGGCAGGTCCCCGGCGGGTATGCCCCGGCCCTGGTCGGACACCGAGACCTCGACGTGACCGCCCTCCCGCACGGCGGACACCCGGATGACGGACGACTCAGGGGAGTGGCGGGCGGCGTTGGACAGCAGGTTGCCGATGACCTGGACGATGCGCCCGCGGTCCGCCATCACCAGGGGCAGGCCCGACTCTGTCTCCATTGCGAGATGGTGCCGGCCCCCGGCGCTGGTGTAGACGTTCCTGGCCCTGTCCACCAGGGCGGCCACCTCCGCCGGCTCCGGGTCCACCGGCAGCGTCCCCGTTTCGATACGGGCCACGTCCAACAGGTCGCCGATGAGCTCCCTCATGTGCTCGGCCCGGTCGGCGATGATGCGGAAGAACTGTCGCATCTCGGCCGGCTCCAGGTTCCCCGCCGCGCTCAGCAGGGCGGTGGTAGCCCCCATGATTGTGGTCAAAGGCATCTTGAGCTCGTGGCTCACCATGGCCAGGAACTCGGCCCGCAGCCGCTCCTGCTCCTCCACTGCCGCCATGTCCTGCATCGTGACCACCACCGACTCGACCCTCCCGTTATCGGAGCGGATGGGGGTGGCGTTGAGCAGCACCGTCACGCTGCGTCCGTCGGGGACCGCCATGACGATCTCCTCGGCCCGCACCGTCTCGGCGTCGCCCAGGACGCGGGCCAGGGGGAACTCCCGCAGGGAGACCTCGCTGCCGTCGGCCCGGCGCACGGTGATCAAGCCCAGCAGGTCATGCGGCGTCTGGTCCGGGTCCCGCAGGCCGTCGACGATCCTGCGGGCCTCCGGGTTCAAGGACGCCGGCGTCCCCGTCCTGATGTCGAAGACGACGACGCCCACGGGCGCGGTGTCGATGAGGGCCTGAAGCCCCGCCCTGGCCCGCCGCTCCTCCCGGTAACGGCGGGCGTTGGCGATGACGAGAGCCGCCTGGGAGGCGAACGTCACCAGGGTCTCCTCGTCCTCCTGGGTGAACTCCCGGCCCGGCTCGCCATGCCCCACGTAGAGGTGGCCGGAGCGCACCCCCTGGTGGAGTATGGGGGCCGCCATGAAGGCTGTGAGCTTCACGGGAGAGCGGAACTCCCCGAAGCCGATGGAGGCGGTGAACTCCTCCAGGGGGCCGATCCGCAGCGGCCCAGGCAGGGCGTTCAGGTACTCGAAGAACACCTGCCCCTGGGGGGCCTGCCACAGCCGCTCCACGTCGCCGGGGTCCCAGCCCAGGACCAGGTGGTCGTCCACCGCGCCCGAATCGTCAAGGGTGACGATGACGGCGTAGGGCGCATTGGTCAGGGAGCAGGCGCCCTCCATAACGGCCCGGAGCGCCGTGTCCACGTCCAGGCTCTCGTTGATCCGGAGACTGGCCGCGCTCAGCAGGGAGAGACGGTCTCCCGGGGGGGCCGTTCTCTGGGCTGACCGGTCGGCGTCCTGCAACAGTTCACTTCCTCCGACGAGGGCCCAAATTGGGCAAATTCTAGCAAAGTGGCCCGAGATACACCATAGAACCATGTCCGGTAGCAGAGAGAAGATGACCCGCTACTGCCCGCGCCGCTTAGAACATCGGCCCGACTACGAAGAGCAGAGCTTGTACTCCATAACCGTCGTGGCCCGCTCCGGCGTGGGCCCTCGACGGCTGACCGCCACCCTGGACGTGACCATCGAAGTCGCGAACGCGGAAGACCCCGGGTCGGTGCTCCTGTCCCAGAGGCAGCCCCAGGTGGGCACTGGGGTACACGCCACGATCAGCGACCCGACGGCGGCGTGACCGTCACCAAGTGGGTGTGGGAACGGTCGTCCGACCCGTCGGCCGGGTGCCCGAATTACGAGGGAGACTGGACGTGGAACCAGCCCTTTACTAACCGATGGGCCAAGCTGACAGCGAACGCCCGTAGGGAACGTCGGGAGCCAGCTAATTCGGACAGGTCCGGCTGCTAGGCGTCCGTCTCAGGCTGGCTTACCGCCGTGCCGATGGTGTTAGGGCCAAGGTGTGTGCCCAGTACCGGCCCGAACCGGCTTTCGATAATGTCGTCAGGCTCAACCAGGTCAGCCAGACCTTCCATGACGGCCTGGGCGGCCTCCCGCCCGGTGCTGTAGCTCACGTGTATCCGGTTTACAGGAGCAAGCTCCCGCGCCAGGCCGATGATCTGGCCGATGGCCCGCTGGCGTGTGCGCGGGCGCGCGACCGGGTGGGGGACCCCGTCGCGTATGCCGATGATGGGCTTGAACCGGAGCGCGCCTCCCAGGAGGGCCTGGGCCTTGCCTATGCGCCCGCCCCGTTGAAGGTACTCCAGGGTGTCGACCATATTGAAGCTGTGGTGCCTGTCGATCGAACCGTCCACGCGCTGGGCGACTTCGCCGGCATCCGTCACCTCACGGGCCCAATGGGCCGCATTCAGCGCCAGCAGGCCCTGGGCCCCTCCGGCCAGCCGGGAGTCTACGACTGCGATCCGGGGCGGGTCGCCCAGTGACGCCCTAGCCTGGGTTGCGGAGCCGAGAGTACCGCTCAGCTTGCCGCTGACGTGAATGGACAGCACCTGATGTCCTTCGTCCAGCAACCGCCGGTAGACGTCCAGGAAGTCGCCTACCGAGGGTTGGGAAGTGGTAGGCAGGTCGGGGAGCCGCTCCAGGAGAGAGTAGAACCGGTCGGCGTCGATGTCCACCCCGTCCCGGTAGGTGTCGCCCCCGATGTTGACGTAGAGAGGCACCACGGTGATGCCATTGTCCCGGGCCGCTTCGGGCGGAAGGTCCGCGCAACTGTCGGTGACTATTCTAATTGCCATAGGGCGTGGGCCTCCCTTTCGTGTCTGGCCCACCGTTCCTGCCACCCTCCCCCGATTTCGCCATGCGGTAGCCGACACGGGGCTCGGTGAAGATATAGGTGGGGTTCCTGGCGTCGTCTCCCAGCTTGTTGCGGAGATTCTTCACGAAGGTGCGCACGGGCTGTGAGTCGCCCGAGTAGCCCGGGCCCCAGACCTGGCTGAGCAGCTGGTCGTGGGTCATCACCCGCCCGGCGTTGATGGAGAGGTTGGAGAGCAGCCTGTACTCGGTGGAGGTCAACTGCACCGGCCGGCCGCCGACCGTCACCCGGCGTTCCGCGTAGTCGATCGCCAAGCCACCCAGCAGATAGAGTTCGCGCGCACTCGTCCGCTCGGGCGCCGACTGCCTGCGGAGGGCCGCCCTGACCCTCGCCACCAGCTCGGCAGGCGAATAGGGCTTGACGATGTAGTCGTCCGCCCCCATCTCGAAGACCTGCGCAACGTCCTCGTCATCGGCGTGCTCCGACAGGAAGATGACCGGCGCGTCGATGAGCTCGCGGATGCGCTCCATCATCTCAATCCCGTCGGCGTCTGACAGTGCACGGTTCAGCAGGACGAGGTGGGGCTTCTCCGTTTGTACCATGCGCTCCGCCTCTCTCGGGTTGCCGGTAACGAGAGGAGTGTAGCCCGCTTCCCGGAGCGTGTTGCGAAGGTGCAGGAGGGTGTGCGGGTCGTCGTCAACCGCCAGGACGCGCGCCTCTCCTCTAGTGGTTCGCTCCGGGTCGGCGGGGCGCAGGCCTAAGCCTGCCTCGGGACGGTCGACGGCCTCCTCGACGGACGGGACGGTGAAGGTGAACCGCGTCCCGAGGCCCGGCCCGCCGCTTTCGGCCCATATGCGGCCTCCGTGCGCCTCCACTATCCCCTTGCAGATCGCAAGGCCCAGGCCTTCCCCCGCCGACTGCCGGCCCCCGTCCTCGCCGTCCACCGTGGAGTATTTCCTGAACAGGTTGGGCAGGTCCTCGGCGGGCACGCCCATGCCCTCGTCCGTCACGGATATGGAAACGTTCACGCCCTCCGCCGCCGCGTTCACCCTGATCGTCGACTGCCCGGGCGAGTGCCTGGACGCGTGGGTAAAGAGGTTGTTCAGTACATGCGTCATGCGCTGCCTGTCCACCTCGACCGGGGGCATGTCCGGCGGGATGTCCGCCTCGATGACGCTCGTGGCCCCGCCGCGCAGGAACGCCCGCCTCGCCCCTTCGACCAGGTCCTCCAGGTCCGTGGGCTCGGGAGCGACCGACAGCGTTCCGGCCTCGATCTGCGTCATGTCGAGAAGGTCGCCGATGAGGCCGAGCATACGGTCGGCCTGCTCGTCGATGATCCGTAAGAACTGGCGCACCTCGGTATGATCGAGGCCGGACGAGGCGCCCAGCACAGTGGCGGCGGAGCCCTTGATGGCAGCAAGCGGCGTTCTCAGCTCGTGGCTCACCATGCCTATGAACTCGGTTCGCAGCCTCTCCAGCCTCGCCAGCGGCGTTACGTCCTGCATGGTGGTGATGACTGAGACGGCTTCGCCCTCTTCCGAAAAGACCGGCGTGGCGTTGACGATCACAGGCACCTTCTGGCCGTCGGGAAGGCCGATTACCAGCTCCTCGGCGCGCACCGTTCCGCCGCTGCGTATCGCCCGCGCCGGTGGCAGCTCCGAGAGGGGAATCTCCTGCCCGTCCGGACGCTGGGGCCTCAGTGTGCTCAACAGCTCCGCCTGGCTGTGGCCGCTGGGCCGCACGCCGCGGACTATCCTCCTCGTCTCCTGGTTGACCGAAACCAGGCCCATCGTCTTGGCGTCGAAGACCAGCACCCCCACAGGCGAGGTGTCCACCAGCGCCTCCAGGTCGGCCTTGGCCCGCTGCTCCGCCTGGTGGGCCCGCGCATTGACGACCGCGACGGCCGCCTGGGCTGCGAACACGCTCATCAGCTCTTCATCCGCTTCGGTGAACTCCGGGCCGCCCTCCCTGTTGGCGAGGTAGAAGTTGCCCAGGCGAGTGTTGCCGACATACATCGGCGTATACAAGGTCGCCTTGAAGGGGGGAAGGTCCCCGTCGAAGCCCAAGGCCCTGACGTGAGCCGTCGAGTCCGAGATTCTCCGCGAGCCCGGGATACTGTGAAAGTGGTCCAGGAGCTCGGTCCCTCTCGGCATCTCCAGCATCTGCTGGCGTTCTTCGGGAGTGAATCCCGAGGTGCCGAAGTCCACCAGATGGCCCGACTCGTCCACGGTTGTAATCAGGCCGTAGTGCGCTCCGGTGAGCACCCGGGCGCCCGTCACGACCTGGTTGAGGACCGTATCGACGTCGAGGCTCTCGCTGAGGATGCGCATGGACTCGCTGAGCCTGAGAAACCGATCGTTCAGGGCCTCCAGGTCGGCCCTGTTCCGTCTTTCGTCGCTGTACCTGCGGGCGTTGGAGATGGCCGCGGCCGCATGGGCGGCGAACAGGGTGATGGTCTCTTCGTCCTCCGGCGTGAACTCCGGTCCGCCCTGCTTATCGGTCAGGTAGAGGTTGCCGAACCTCTCGCCGCGATGGCGGACGGGGATCCCCAGGAAGCTCTTCATCGGGGGGTGGCCCTCCGGAAAGCCGACCGACCGGGGATGGCTGGCGATGTCCCGGAGTCTCAGAGGCCCCTCGACCTCGTTGAGGAACCCGAGCAGACCCAGGCCTTTCGGCTCGGCCCTGATCGCCTCTGCCTCTTCGGGGGTGATGCCGGAGGTGATGAGGTCCTCGATTCCGCCGAGGCGGTCCAGGATCAGGAGCGCGCCGTACCGGGCGCCGGTCAGCCAACGAGCCCCGTCTATGACCTCTTGCAGGACGGTGCCCAGGTCGAGGTCCTCGGTGACGCGAAGGGTCGCCTCGCTCAGCCAGGAAAGGCGGGCTCGCAGCGCCTCCGTCTCCCGCTTCAGCCGGGCGTCCTCCTCAAGGCTGAGGCCCGGACTTGGGACAACCCCCGGTTCCTCCGTAAGTGTGCTCATGGGCCGATTATACCACCAGTAACGTGAAATCTACACAAAACCAACACATCGTTTGGAGGCGGATACACAGCAATAACACACATTGCCGGTAGAATGGTTCCCTGTTGAGGTGCGCAAAGTATAGGTGCCAGACGAAGGCGCCACTCCTCGTCGCCCTAAGGAACATGGCAATGACGATGACGGCCGAACAGGCGCCGGCAACGCCCGACTACACGATGGGCTTCAGCGAGGAGATACTGGAGGCTTTCAGACGGTACACGGCTGAAGTCAACGCCGCGTATCTACTGCCGTACCTCAGGCCCGGCCTTCGCCTGCTCGACTTCGGGTGCGGACCGGGCACCATATCGGTCGGGCTGGCCAAGGCCGTATCGCCCGGCGAGGTGCACGGCGTCGACATGGAAGCGTCGCAGATCGACATAGCCAGGTCCGTCGCCAAAGTGAGTAGACAGGACAACGCGATATTCCACGTGGGCGACGTCGTGGACCTGCCATTCGAGGACGGATTCTTCGATGTCGCCCACTGCCACAACGTCCTGATGCACGTACCGGACACCGCCGCCGTGCTCCAGGAGGTGAAGCGCATCCTGAAGCCCGGCGGCATCATAGGCTGCCGGGAGATGATCTGCGAGTCGAGCTTCACCGAGCCCGACTTCGGCGTCATCCGGAAGTCCTGGGACATGTTCGAAGACCTCCTCGCGGCCGACGACGGCCATCCCCAGATGGGCAAGGAGTTGAAGAGCCATATCGTCGAGGCCGGGTTCACCAACGTCCGGGCAACCGGGTCTATCGATATCTTCAGCGCGCCCGCAGACGTCGCCTTCATCTACGCACTCGCCAACAAGTGGTTCCTGTCTCCCGAAATCACGGAGGCGGCCATACAGTACGGCGCTTCGACCGAAGAGCTGTGCGGCCAGATACGAGACGCCTATGACAAGTGGAGAGACCATCCCGGCGCCCTCTGCGGGATCGCTTACGGCGAGGCCGTCGCCGGCAGGCCCTGAGAGGGTGTGCCCCGCAGTTCCTTCTCCCCTGGCGGAAGAAGGTTAGGATGAGGGGGAGAACCGTGCCGGCACCTCAGCCCCTGGGCTATTCCGCATCCTGAATGGCGGCGTGGTTGGCGACTATCCTGGAGGTGACGGACGTGAAGACGCGCATCTCATCCTTGCCGATGCCCTCCGCGAGCATGGAGTAGTAGCGATGCATGTTTTGGGCTATCCGGGAAGTGAGGCTCGCCCCATCTTCGGTCAGACTGAGCATCACGACGCGCCGGTCGTTGCGCAGGCGGCGCCTGCGCAACAGGCCCTTGTCGACCAGCCCCGCGACTATTCGGCTTATGCGGGAGCCGTCGACCGGCAGGACCTGCACCAGCTGGGTGGCCGTGCATTCCCCCCTCTCCCGGCAATGCCAGAGGAGGTTGTACTCCAGGCTGGTGATGCCGTGAGGTGTCACCTCTCGTGAGATTGCCTTGTCGAGCACGTTGAACAGATCCGCTATGTCTGTCCCCAGATTCGTCCAGAGGTCTTCGGCCTGGCGGTCGGCGCCGTCTTGCGATTTCGCGTGGGTCATTCTTCCACCGTAGTCCTGCGTAATCCTAACAAACTGTTCATGACAACTATTGCTATCTGCATTTACTGTACCAATATATAATTGCTCTTGACAAGTGATGGTGCCAATCATGTATTGTGTTTCGCAACTACTGACGGAGACTGCGGCAGCACGCCAAGCTGCAAGAGACATGATGGAAGGATAGGAGATGGACACACAATCAAACTGCGAGGGCCCGGCGCTGGCAGGCGCCGGGCCCTCCTACGGACACCGCTCCGGTGCGCCCGACTCTCACCTCGAAAGCGCATCAGGAACCACCGCCCACGCATTCTACTCCGTTCGCGTCCGGCCCACAAGCCTCATGACGCGGATGGACCCTCCTCTTCTTGGGCGGGGATTGCTGATGCGTCCACACGGGCGCCCCTTCATCACACCCCGGATCCGGCCGCCGACACTCCACCCCTGATCCCGTTCCCGAGAGTGGCTGCGCCCGCTCCCCCGCCGCTGCGGCCTTCGCGCCGCCCGAATGACGGACATCACCCTCAACAAGGAGAGGTAGTTAAAGATGAAAACGCTCGCAAGTAACAGTGACCTCAGAATCAGACTCTTGTATGCCGTGGCCCTCATCGCCCTGGCGGCCTTCTTCCTACCGGCGTCGTCGGCCGAGGCAAATGCCGCGCCCGGCGCTCCCGTTGGCCTCGTGCTCGCCCCGGGCAACGGGAAGCTCACCGCGGGCTGGAACCCTCCCAAGAACAATGGCGGGGCGAACATCACCGCTTACAGTGTGCAGTACAAGACCTCCTCCGCGCCCGACAGTCCCAGTGTCCTGGACGACCCCTACTCCGGCTGGGTGGACGCGACCCACAGCGGAACGGAGACCGACGCCGAGATAGCCGGTCTGACCAACGGCGTCAGCTACGACGTGCGCGTGGCAGCCTCCAACAGCAGGGGCCGAGGCCCGTGGACGGCCTCGGCCAGCGCCGCCCCTCACGAAGACGTAATCTGGTCCGCCATCCTCACGGTGGACGACCATGTGAACGGGCAGTTTTACGGCTGCACCATTGACATCATGGATGAATCCCATGACCGGATGGTCCACTGTTCCGTGGCGATGACTGAGGATGAGTTCGTCTATGAGGGCAAGACTTACAGTTTCAGGCATTTCATCCACAACGCAGGCTGGGATTCCTACACCGTAATTCTGACGGCGTTGGCAAGCTCGGGGCTGCGGAAGGCGGATCTGCACATCGGGGGCGACACCTATGCCCTGGACGATGCGGACACGGTGGAATGGTACAGGTACCTCAACCAAAACGGGTTCCACATTAGCCTTTCCGGTGAGACCGTCAGCTGGAGCAAAGGGCAAAAGGTGCCGCTGTTCCTGGGAGCCTCCACTGCGTTGTCCTCCGACGCCACCCTGAGCGCCCTCACCGTCTCCGACGGGACGAACGACGTGCCCCTCACACCCGCCTTCGACTCGAACACCGCCGGATACACGGCCACAGTCGACAACTCCGTCGGCAGCATCACAGTGACGCCCACGGTCAACGACGAAGATGCGACGGTGACGGTCGAGGGCTCCGCGGTGACTTCGGGCAAGGCGAGCCCCGCCCTCTCCCTGTCCGCGGGAGTTGCCAAGGCCATCGACGTCGTGGTGACCGCCCAGGACGGTACGACCAACACCTACACGGTGACGGTGACCCGCGCCTCGCCGCCCAAGTCGTCCGACGCCACCCTGAGCGCGCTGACCGTCTCCGACGGGACGAACGACGTGTCCCTCACGCCGGAATTCGCCGCAGCCACCACCGGCTACACGGCAAGCGTCGTCAACTCCGTCGACAGCGTCACCGTGACGCCCACGGTCAACGACGCCAACGCCACGGTGACGGTGACGCCCGCAGCCAACGACGGCGACGCTGAAGTGACGGTCGAAGACTCCGAGGTGACGTCGGGCACAGCGACCTCCCCCATCGCGTTGACCGCGGGCACGCCCAGGGCCATCAGCGTGATGGTGACCGCCGAGGACGGGACCACAACCATGACCTACACGGTCACGGTGACGCGCGCACTCGGCGAGACCCTGACCCCGACGGTCGTGTCGAACGAGTCGTCCGACGCCACACGGAGCGCCCTGTCCGTCTCCGACGGAACGAACGACGTGCCCCTCACACCGGCCTTCGCCTCGGACACCGCCGACTACACGGCCAGCGTCGACAGCTCAGTCGGCAGCGTCACCGTGACGCCAACGGTCAACGACCCCAACGCCACGGTGACGGTGGAGGGATCCACGGTGGCATCGGGCACGGCGAGCTCACCCATTGCGTTGATCGCGGGCGCGTCCAAGTCCATCAGCGTGGTGGTGACCGCCCAGAACGGGATCGCGGACACCTACACGGTCACGGTGACACGGGACAACGGGGAGCCTCCGGCCCTGCCGGTGAAGTCGACCGTGTCGACCGACGCCACCCTGAGCGCCCTGGCCGTCTCCGACGGAACGAACGACGTGCCCCTCACACCCGACTTCGCTTCGGACACCACCGGCTACACGGCCAGCGTCGACAACTCAGTCGGCAGCGTCACCGTCACGCCCACGGTCAGCGACGAAAATGCGACGGTGACGGTGGGAGGCTCAGCGGTGACGTCGGGCGAGGCGAGCTCCGCCATCTCCCTGACCGCGGGATCTGCCGAGACCATCGAGATCGTGGTGACCGCCCAGGACGGGGTCACAACCAAGACCTACACGGTCACGGTAACGCGGGAAAACGCCGCCGACACGTCTACTCAGCAGCTCCAGGACCCTGACGATGAGGATGGTGAAATCATCGAAATGTGCCGGCGGCTCCACGACGGAAACATCGAGGGCCTGAGGGTCTGCAGTCTTGGCTACGAAGGCGGAGAAGCGGTGATGATGTTGACGCTGGACGGCCCGGCGCCCGCGGGCGGCACGACCGTAACCCTGGCCACCGACTCCTCTCAAACAGCGACCGCCGGCGAAGACTACACGATGCCGTCCAGCATCACCATCGGCGAGGGTCAGATAAGCGGCCTGATAACTATACCCATCACCGACGACGACGACGATGAAGGCGACGAGTACATTCACATCTACGTCTGTATCCGCCCCGGCTGCGACCCCTTGAACCCGGTAGACGGTGAGAAGGAGTACAACCACGGAATCGTCATCCCCGGGACGCGCAGCGGCGGACTTTAGGAGCGACTGTCCAGAACCGAGGGGGTAGGGGCCTCGGCCGCTACCCCCCGAGGAGGAGGATTGCGCCCATCCTGAGGCTCTCCTGAGCTCGTCGAAGGGCCTGTCGAAGGGATGGAGGCTCTCGCCCTGCCAAAGAGCCAGGCCTGAACAGTTACTGCAGGAGGAATGGAGTGGAATGACATGATCGGCAAAGTACACTACACGGTCCCACTGGCGGCGGCTCTTCTCGCGCTCATGGCAATGGTGTTCGCCGCCTACGGAGGCGCGGACGCGGGCCTGTCCCGCACAGAGATCCAGGTGGAGAAGGCCGTCAGCGGCGCCATGGCGGAGGTGCCCTGGCCTGAGCCCAGGGTGACCCGCGCCGAGGTCGGGGAGAGCGTCCGAGCGTCGATAGTCTCCATTCCCTCCAAGGCCGCCCCCGCCGAGTACACCCGGTTCTTCGTCGACAACGCCATCGCCCGGTACGAGGCCCAAGGCATGGACGCCACCCTCGACCACTACAACAGCCCCCAGAGCGTGGACGGCCAGTGGTACGTCTTCATTATCGACGAGAACGACCTGGTCATCGGACACCCCGACCCCGGTCGCCTGGGCCTGGACATGAAGGGCTCGGTGGGCGCCGACGTCAACGGCTACCAATTCGGGCCGGAGATGCTGGCGGCCGACGAGGACGGCAAGTGGATCTCATACGTCTACCGCAACCCCGCGAGCGGCAGCATAGGCTCCGACTTCGGAGAGCTGGAGCTCAAGAACGCGTGGGTGAAGAGACACGACGGGCTGCTGTTCGGGTCGGGCTGGCACATAGACGCCGACAAGTTCACGAGGATGCTGGTGTCCGTCGCGGTGGACAAGTACCGCGAGGGAGGGTTGGCGGGAACCATAGCCTACTTCGCCAGCCCGGGAAGCGCCCTGGCGGGCCTGGAGGCGGCCATCGAGTACTACAACGCCGCCGAGACCGTGGACGGGCACTGGTTCGCCTTCATCGGCGGCCCGGACGGCAAGGTCGTGGGACACTCCGATCCCTCGATGATCGGGAGGGAAGTCCAGGACCTGTTCGGCGCGGCAACCTTTGGCGCCGCCGGGGAGGGCCGTTGGGTGGCGTCGGAGTCGCTGCGCGTGTGGGTCGCGGGGTACGACGGCTACGTGTTCGGCTCCGGCTGGAGCCGTGACGAAACGGAGAGCTGAACCGAGGGGGAAGGGTTAGAGCCTGCCCTGAGCCAAGTCTGAACAGTTGCTGTAAGAGGGTGTTTGCAAAGGTCTCATTAGCCTCCTCTCCCTTGATGGGAGAGGACTGAGATGGGAGAGGACTGAGGTGAGGGTGAAATATGAGGGCACGGCACGGCTGCCCCCCCTCATCCTAACCTTCTCCCGCCAGGGGAGAAGGGACTCGTTCCAAGAGGAAAGGAGTAGAACGACATGATAGGCAAAGTACACTACACGGTCCCATTGGCGGCGCTTCTGGCGCTCGTGGCAATGCTGTTAGCCGGCTGCGGAGGCGCGGACACAGGCCTGTCCCGCGACGAGGTCCGGGAGATAGTCAGGGCGGAGATGGCCGAGGCGCCTCCTGCGACGGCTCCCGCAGCCGGGCTGACCGAAGCCGACGTGGAGAAGGCCGTCAGCAGGGCGATAGCGGAGATGCTCGGGACCGAGCCCGGGATCACCGCCGCCGAGGTGGCGGAGATAGCCCGCGCCGCCGTGGCCGGCATCCCGCCCAGGTCGGCCCGCGCCGAGTACACCCAGTTCTTCGTCGAAAACGCCATCACCCGCTACGAGTCCCAGGGCCTGGAGGCCACCCTCGCCCACTACAACAGCCCCCAGAGCGTGGACGGCCAGTGGTACGTCTTCATCATCGACGAGAACGACACCGTGATCGGACACCCCGACCCCGGCCGCCTGGGCCTCGATCTGAAGGGATGGGTGGGCACCGACGCCAACGGCTACGAGTTCGGGCCGGAGATGGTCTCGGCCGACGAGGACGGCAAGTGGGTCTCCTACGTCTACCGCAATCCGGAGAACGGCGGCCTTGGCACCGAAGACTTCGAGCTGAAGAACGTGTGGGTGGAGAGACACGACGGGCTGCTGTTCGGGTCCGGCTGGTACATAGACGCCGACGAGTTCACGAGGATGCTGGTGTCCATGTCGGTGGACAAGTACCGGGAGCTGGGGCTGCAGGGTACCATGGCGTACTTCGCCAGCCCGGGGAGCGTCCTGTCCGGCCTGGAAGCAGCCATCGACTACTACAACACCGCAGAGACGGTCAACGGCAGGTGGTTCGCCTTCATAGGCGGCCCGGACGGCAAGATCGTCGGGCACTCCGACCTATCGAAGATCGGCGGGGACACCCAGGACCTGTTCGGCTCCGAGACCCTGAACGCCACCGAGGCAGGCAACTGGGTTGCCTCGGAGTCGCTGCGGGTGTGGGTCGCGGGCTACGACGGCTACGTCTTCGGCTCCGGCTGGAGCCGCGACAGTTAGGCTGCCATCGTCCCGGTGAGACGAGCGATGATTGGCCACCGCATCACGACCTCCCCCCTGTTGGCCGCCGCGGTCGGCTTGCTCCCGGCGCTCGCCACTCTGCCCCCGGCAGAGACAGCAGCGCCGGCGGGAGAGGCGGTCTCCGGCGTTTCCGTTCGTCTGGGCCTGCCCGGTCGGCGTCCTGCAGCGGCCCACTTCCTCCGTAAGGGGCAATTTGGGCCAATTCTAGCAAGATAGCCCAAAATACACCTCAGATACATCACACTCGGAGCGAATTCACCCCCAATACCTACAGGCTTCCCTAAACTGGTTCGATGGGATACGCTTTGAAGCTAAACGTCGACAAGAACGCGGACGCACTTTATCTGCGCCTCGACGATTCCCCTATTGTGGAGTCCGAGGAAGTTTCGCCAGGCGTAGTGCTCGACTACAACGAATCGAATGAAGTCGTAGGGGTGGAGATGCTCCATCTCTCCAAACGTTCTTCCGACCTGAATCTCTCTGAGTTGCAGTTCGAGACAGTCTAGGCGTCTGAGGTGAGCACTCGGCAATGGGCGGCATCGAGGCCTTGTCTGCTGCGACCTGGAGTGTGCTGCTTATAGGCGGGCACTCCGCCGCTGGGAAGACTACGGCAGCCGAGCTGGTGGCCCGTTCGCTTGGCGTGCAGTGGATGATGATGGACGACCTGCGCCTGGCGTTCCAGAGGGCGCGCGTGAGCCTGCCGGAGAACACGGAGGCGCTGTACTTCGACACCGTTCCCAGCTTCCGTCAGCTGGGTCCCGAAGAATTCCGTGACTCGCTCATAGCCGTCGGCGAGGCGCTGTCGCCGGCCCTCGAAGTCATCATCGAGCACCACGTGGACCAGTCGCTGCCCATAGTGATCGAGGGGGACGGGATAGTGCCCTCCCTCCTGTGCAGGCCGCCGGTGGTCGAGCGGCAAGATTCGGTGCGGGCCGTCTTCCTCATTGAACCCGAGGAGAGTGAAGTCCTGGCGAACATGCTGGCCCGCTCACGGGCCATCGCGGACAGGACCGGGGAACAGCGCCGCAAGGAAGCCCACGCCAAGTGGCTCCATGGCCAGTGGCTCTCCCAGGAGGCAGGTACACACGGCCTGCCCGTCGTCCATCCCCGTCCATGGGAAACGCTGGTCGAACGGATCATCCGGCACCTGGCCTGACACCGTCCGGCCGATGCACTCGCTCGCCCGGCACTTCCTCATATGCGCGCCCTCTTAAAGCGGAGGGTGTATCATAGCTGCCACTCTATGTGGGCCGCCTCCGTCTGATGACCGCGGTTTCAGCCGGTGGCGATCACGTGGAATCCGCAAATCCGGAGACTAGACAGGTACCGCAACCATGACTCAAACAAGGCCCCACATCTCCTCAGAACGACAGGGTGCTCCTCGCCGGGATAGCGAACAGAGAGTCACACAGGCAGGGGAACCGATTGCCATCGTGGGCATGGCCTGCAAGTTCCCGGGCGCTCCCGACCTGGAGTCCTTCTGGCAGCTGCTGATGGAGGGCGGGAACGCCGTAAGCGAGGGTGTTCCCGGGTCCGGCGAGGGACGAGTGGGCGAGATCATCAGCGACTCGCAGGTCCAGAACGAGGCGTGCCGCTACGGCGCGTTCGTGGACGACATCGACCAGTTCGATGCGTCGTTCTTCCGGATTTCGCCCGTCGAAGCGGAGTTCCTCGACCCGCAGCAGCGCATGATGCTGGAGACCACCTGGCAGGCCCTCGAGGACGCCGGGATAGATCCAGCCAGCCTGAAGGGGAACCGCGCGGGCGTATACACGGGTATCAGCAACGACGAGTACCGGATGCTGGTCGTGGACTCGAGCATGCCATCGGAAGCGGCGGGAAGCCTGTACGCCCTCAGCGGCACCAACCTGAACGGGACCAGCGGGCGAGTCTCATTCGTGCTGGGTCTCATGGGACCGGCCAAGGCGGTCGACGCCGCCTGCGCCTCTGCCATGGTCGCGGTGAACGACGCGGTGGCGGACCTCCAGCACGGCAAGGCCGACCTGGCAATTGCCAGCGGCGTCCAGGCCATCCTGAACGGCCGCATCTACGAGCTTCGCGCGGAGTCGATGATGCTGTCCCCCGACGGGCAGTGCAAGACGTTCGACGCGTCCGCCAACGGGTATGTTCGCGGCGAGGGATGCGGGGTCGTGGTCCTGAAGAGGCTGAGCGAGGCGGAGGCGGACGGCGACCGCATCTGGGCGGTCATCAGGGGTTCGGCGGTGAATCACGGCGGGGCAAGCACCGGGCTGACCGTCCCGCACACGCCCGCCCTGGAACAGGTGATGGAGACCGCGCTCTCGGAGGCGGGCGTTCTTCCGTCGGAGGTCGACTACCTGGAGGCCCACGGGACCGGCACGGCGGTGGGCGATCCGATCGAGCTCGACGCGGTGGCGAACGTCTACGGCCGGGGGCGTGAAGCCGACAGACCGCTGCTGACCGGTTCGGTGAAGACCAACATCGGCCACCTGGAGTCGGCCGCCGGTGTCGCCGGCCTGATAAAGGCGGTCCTCGCCGTCAGGCGGGGGGTGATACCCAAGCACCTGCACTTCGATGACCCCAACCCGAGCTTCGACTGGGACAGCCAGCCCATCCAGGTCACGTCGACCATGATGGACTGGCCGCATCGCTCCGACAGGCCCCGGCTGGCAGGGGTCAACTCCTTCGGCATATCCGGTACGAATGCCCACATCGTGGTCGAGGAGTATCTCGGCAGGGAAGAAGAGCGCGACCGGGAGCACCCGGAGGGGCCGGCGCAGACCGTGCAGGACCCGGCGGGGCGCAGGGAAGTCTCCGGGCGACGCCGGACCCGGTTCCTGCCGCTGTCGGGCAAGTCCGAGGGCGCGGTCCGGGAGCTTGCGGGGCGCTACCTGTCGTGGCTCGACGAGCGAACGGAGCAGCTTTCGCCCGGCGCCGCGTGGGACGCCGCGCTGGCGGACATGTCATGGACGGCGGGTACCGGCAGGAGTCACTTCGACTACCGGGCTGGGGTTGTGTTCCACGATGCCGAATCGCTACGGGAGCGCCTCAGCGGCCTGGCGGAGTCCGGCACGGGCATCGAGGCTGGGACGGCTGCCAGGGTCGCGTTCGCCTGTACCGGACAGGGTAGCCAGTGGGCCGGCATGGGACGGGACCTGTACGAGAGCGAGCCGGTGGCAAGGGTGGTGCTGGACCGGTGCGAGGCTGTCTTCCGCGAGGTGCGAGGGGCCTCCCTGCTGGACGTGATGTTCGGCCGCGCCGGGGCGGAGGGAGACCTGGGCGACACCGCGTGGGAGCAGCCGGCCCTGTATGCGCTGGAGTGCGCCCTGACGGCGCTCTGGGCCAGCGTGGGGATCACGCCCAGCGTCGTGCTGGGACACAGCGTGGGGGAGATTGCGGCGGCGCACGCGGCCGGGGTCTTCAGCCTGGAGGACGGCATGCGGTTTGCCGCCGCACGCGGCACGCTGCTGTCCGGCACACGGCAGGGCGCGATGGGAGCGATCTTTGCCCCGGCGGAACGGGTGAGGGCGGAGGTAGAGGCGCTGAACGGGTCGTCCAACGGCGTCGGTCTCAGCATCGCGGGCGACAACGGCGCCCACATAGTGGTCAGCGGACCGGCTGCCGACGTGGAGGCGATCCTGGGCCGGTTCGAAGCGGAGGGGGTGCGGGCAAGGAAACTGAACACCGCACGCGCCTTCCACAGCGCCCTGGTGGAACCGGCCCTCGACGAGCTGGAGGCCTCCCTCGACGGCGTGGAGATCGGCTCACCCGCGATCACCCTGGTCAGCAACCTGACGGGCCGGGCGGTCGGGCCCGGGATGCCGATGGACGCGCCCTACTGGAGACGCCATGCACGAGAGCCCGTGGCGTTCGCGAACGGCGTCAGGGCCCTGGCGGACATCGGAGTCGACCTGGTGGTGGAGATAGGCCCCCACTCCGTGCTGGGCCCCATGGCCACGCTGGCCTGGCCGGAGCCGGACGCCTCCGGGCCCCCGGCCGTGCTTGCCAGCATGAGGAGGCCGCCCCGGGACGGCGCGACGGCGGAGGCCGAGAGCAGCTTCATCGATGCGGTGGCGGAAGCCTACGAGGCCGGTGCGGACATCTCTTTCGAGGGCCTGTTCGCTGGTGAGACGCGGCGAAGGGTCTCCCTGCCGAGCTATCCTTTCCAGCGCGAACGGCACTGGGTCCAGCAGGCCAGGCAGCGCCGCACGAGCGCGGGCCATCCCCTGCTGGGAGTCCGGCACGAGTCGGCCCGAGGCGAGACCACGTTCGAGACCGAGGTGTTCCCCTCGGACCCGGCGTGGCTGGCCGACCACAGGGTTTTCGGAAGGCTGATCGCCCCGGGCGCGCTCTATGGCGCAATGGCGGCGTCGGCGTCGCTCGCCGAGGGGAGCGACTCGGTCGTGCTGGAGGACATTCAGCTTCACAGCGCGCTCGTCTTTTCCGAGAAAGACTCGGAGGAAGGCGCGGATGAGGGGGGCCGGAGGGTGCAGGTCTTGCTCGGCGATTCCGAGCGGGCCTCGTCCCGCCCCGTCCAGATATTCAGCAAGGGCGCTGACGACGACTGGACGATGCACATCGAGGGTCGAGTGCTGCCGGACGCCGGGCTGCCTGGAGCAGGCGCGCGGACCGACCTGGAAGGGTTGAAGTCCCGGCTGTCCGAGGCGGACGTCTCTGCGTACTACCGCGCCAAGAGCAGCACGGGGATCGACCTCGGCCCGCTCTTCCAGACGCTGGGGACGGTCTGGTCGGGTCCCGGCGAGGCATTGGGAGAGGTGAGCCTGCCCGAAGCCGCCGGGCGAAACGAGCTGGACGTGCACCCGCTCCTGCTGGACGGCTGTTTCCAGGTCGTGGGCGTCGCCCGGAACATGACCGGCGGCCCCGAGGAGGCCACCTACCTGCCGTTCGGCTGGGGCCGCATGTGGATGTCGGGACGGCTGCCGGACAGGCTGTACTGTCACGTGACCATGGGTGAGGAGTCGGAGCCTGAAACCGGCGAGCAGCCGGAAGTCCTGAGCGGGGACCTGCGAATCTACGACCCGGATGGCGTTCTGCTGGGCGAGCTGACCGGATACGCGGTGAAGAGGGCTACCCCCGAGGCGCTGCTCTCGGCAATCGAGGGGGTGGATGATCTGCTCTACGAGGTCGCCTGGCGCGACCGGCCGCTTGAGTCGGCAGTCCTGGCGGCGGACTTCTTCCCCAGCCCCTCCGGCGTTGCGTCCGGCGCCCAGCTCTTCACCGGCTACCTGACGGACGCCGGCGTGGACCCGCAGGGCAGGAATGCCCTGCTCGCGGACCTGGAGCGCTGGTCGTGGGCCCGCGCCCTCGCGACGTTGGAAGAGCTGGGCTGGAAACGAGTGCCGGGCGACCGCGTGGAATCCGAGGACCTGCGGGAGCAGCTGGGGGTCCTGCCGGAGCACACGCGCCTCTTCCGCCGCATGCTCGAAATGGTCGCCAGGTCGGGTGTGCTGGAGGAGTCCGGCGATGGCTTCGTCGTGGTCGTCGGGCCTGAGGACCCGCTGCCGGATGTCCTGCCGGGCGACCTCGAAGAGTTCGCCGCATACATGACAGGCCTGTACCCCGACGGCCAGACGGAGATCGGGCTGTTCCGGCGGTCGGGGTTTGCCCTGGGCGACGTGCTCCGCGGCCAACAGGACCCGCTCACGCTGCTGTTCAGCAGCGGGGA
This sequence comes from Dehalococcoidia bacterium, assembly GCA_965116315.1. Lineage (GTDB taxonomy): Bacteria > Chloroflexota > Dehalococcoidia > Lucifugimonadales > CAJWER01. The sequence continues at coordinate 43,692 of OZ220672.1, read as the reverse complement.
GCCCACGGCGGCCGATCTGTACCTGAAGGCGCCGGTGGCCCGTGCCGCGAACGCCATGCTGGCCGAGGCGATAGAGGCGCTGGTAGCCCGGCTGCCGGAAGGACGGCGGCTCAGGGTGATCGAGGTCGGAGCGGGCACAGGGTCCGCGACGGCGTCCGTGCTCCCGGAGCTTCCCGAGGGGCGGTTCGACTACGTGTACACGGACATCTCCGCGGGGTTCTTTGCGGAGGCGGAGGCCCGGTTCGGCGACGGCGGCGGCAGCATCGAGTACCGCCCGCTGGACATCGAGAAGGACCCGATAGACCAGGGATTCGACTCCCACGGCTACGACCTCATTATCGCCTCCAACGTGCTGCACGCGACCCGGTTCCTGGAGGAGACGCTGGGGAACTGTCTCGCCCTGCTCGCGCCGTCGGGCCACCTGGTTGCGCTCGAAAACCTGCGGGGCCTGGGCTGGATGGACCTAACCTTCGGCCAGCTGGACGGCTGGTGGAGGTTCGCCGACTCGTACCGCCCGCACCATGCCCTCGCTACCCCCGCGATATGGAGCGAGGCGCTCGGCGACTCCGGTTTCGAGAGTGTCGAGGTCCTGGGGGTGGACGAGTCGACCACGTATGAAATGCTGGACAAGGGCGTGATCGTTGCGCAGGGGCCGGCACAGGTGACCGAGTCACCGGGCGCGTGGGTCCTGGCAGCCGATGATGGAGGCGCAGCCCGGGAGCTTGCGGCGGAGCTGTCGGCACGAAACCAGACGGTCGTGCTTGCGGACAGGGACGCGGTGGAGAGCCGCGAGTCGTGGCGGTCGCTGATCGAGGGCCTGCCTGAAGGTGTGCCGTTCAGCGGCGTGGCGCACCTGCTGGCGCTGGATGGTCACGGACAGCGTGCAGCCACGGCAGCGATCGAGCAGGACGTGGCCCGCGTCGGGGCAAGTGCGCTGGCGATGGTGCAGGGCGTGTCCGACTCGGACGTTGCGCCCGAGAAGGGCGTGTGGTTCGTCACGCGGGGCGCGCAGGTTCTGGAGCGGGAGCGCGGGGGGGAGCTTGCCGGCGCGGTCCTCTGGGGCATGGGCAAGGTCGTGGCCCTGGAGGCGTCCCATCTGCAGCCGCGGATGGTCGACCTCGACCCCGGCGCGGCCGTACAGGTCTCCGACCTGGTGAACGAGCTGCTGTACCCCGACGCGGAGAACCACGTCGCGCACCGGGCCGGAGGCCGGCGGGCGGCGAGGCTGGTCCGTCCCGACGCGGCGGCCGAGCGGCTGGACTTGCCGGAGGGCTCGTCCTGGGTGCTGGCCCCCAACCGCAGCGGGGTGTTCGACAGGCCGGAGGTCAAGACGCTCCCACCTCGGACACTGGAGCCCGAGGAGGTCCTGGTCTCGGTCGAGGCGACAGGGCTCAACTTCTGGGACGTGTTCCGCTCCCTCGGCTTCATCGAAGAGGGCGACCTGGGCAGGGAGCTGTGCGGGTACGTCCTCGACGCCGGCGCGGACGTCTCGACCGTGTCGGTCGGAGACCGGGTCGTCGGCCTGGGATTCGGCGCGTTCGGGCTGGAGATGGTCACGCACGGGGAGCTGGTGGCCCCGGCACCCGAGGGGGTCTCCGTCTCGGCCCTCGCCACCGTTCCGAGCGCCTTCGTGTCGGCGGCGCTCTCGTTCAACTTCTCCGGCCTGGAGGCGGGGGAGCGCGTGCTCATCCACGCCGGCGCCGGCGGAGTGGGACTGGCGGCCATCCAGCTGGCCCAGGCCGCGGGCGCGGAGGTGTTCGCCACGGCCAGCGCCCCGAAGCAGCCGCTGCTGCGTTCGCTGGGCGTAAAGCACATCTTCGACAGCCGCCAGACCGCGTTCGGCGAGGAGATCCTGGAGGCGACCGGCGGCGAGGGCGTCCACGTCGTGCTGAACAGCCTGACCAGCGAGGGCTTCATCGATGCAAGCCTCTCCTGCCTCGCACGGGGCGGGCGATTCGTCGAGATGGCGAGGCGGGACATCCTCAGCGAGGAGGAGATGTCGGCGGTGCGCCCCGACGTGTCATACGCCATCCTTGAGCTGGACGTGCTGAAGAAGACCGACCCGGCGGGGGTTGGTGTAGTGCTGCGGGACGTGATGGCGCGGCTCTCGTCAGGAGAGCTGAGCCCCATCATCCACAGCAGGTGGCCGCTGGCCGAGGCGGGCACGGCGCTGGACTTCATGCGCTCGGCCCGGCACGTCGGGAAGATCGTCCTGACGCCGCCGCCGCTCGCGAGGGGCCAGCTGCGGCAGGACCGCAGCTACCTGGTCACGGGCGGCCTGGGCGGGATCGGATGCGCCGTCGCCGAGTGGCTCGCGGACCACGGCGCGGGCACCATCGTGCTGAACGGCCGCCGGGACCCCGATCCCGAGGCCGAGGAGGCCATCGCGGCCCTGCGCGAACGCGGAGTCAGGGTGGAAGTCGAGCTGGCCGACGTGACCGACACGGCAGCCATCGACGCGATGCTGGAGCGCATGGATGCGAAGTACCCGCCACTCGGCGGCGTCATCCACAGCGTGGGAGTGCTGTCTGACGCAGCGCTGACCAACCAGACCTGGGAGAGCTTCGAGCAGGTGCTTCGGCCGAAGATCCTGGGGGCCTGGCACCTGCACCGCGCGACGATGGACCGCGACCTGGACCTCTTCATCCTCTTCTCGAGCCGGGTCGGCGTCATGGGCAATCCCGGCCAGGCGAACCACGCCGCGGCCAACGCCTTCCTGGACCAGCTCGCCGGTCACCGCCGGGCGATGGGCCTGCCGGGACAGGCCATTGCCTGGGGAGCGTGGTCCGAGATCGGCGAGGCAGCGGAGCAGCGGGACCGGATAGAGCGACGACGAGCCGCCCTTGGCGGCCGCTGGTTTACCCCGGAGCAGGGCATCAAGGCCCTGGACAAGCTGGTGCGCCAGGACGCCACGACGTCCGTCGTGATGTCGATGGACTGGTCGGTTTTCGAAGAGGCCGTACAGGACCGCCCGACCTTGCTGGAGGACATGCTGTCCTCGACCGAAGACAATATGCCCGACGACTCTGGCGCGGACGGCGACGTGTTGTCCCGGCTGCGCAGCGCGCCAGCCGCGGGGCCAGAGGAGGTGCTCGTGTCCTTCCTGCAGGCGGAGGTGCAGGCGGTGTTGAGGCTGCCGTCGGCGCCGTCGCCGACCGTCGGGTTCTTCGACTTGGGCATGGACTCGCTGATGGCGGTCGAGCTGCGGAACCGGCTGAACCGGGCGCTGTCGGGCGAGTACGTGGTGTCCAACACGGCGGTGTTCGACTATCCCGACATCGCGACGCTGGCGGGCCACCTGTCCGAAGGGCTAGGCCAGATCGGGGGCGAAGGCGACACTCCCCCACCGGCCGCATCGCCCGAACCGGCCGCGCCCGAGCCAAGCCCGGCGGTGAGGAGCGACACCGATGGGATAGCAGTCGTCGGGATGGCGTGCCGCTTCCCGGGCGCGGGCGACCTGGCGGCGTTCTGGGAGCTGCTGGAGTCGGGCGCCGATGCGATGACCGACGGCCGCCAGGACGGCGGCTCGTGGAGCGGCGCAGTCGGCGACCCGGCAGCGGAGGAGGTGGCATGCCGGCGCGGCGCGTTTGTCGACGGCATCGACTGGTTCGACTCGCGGTTCTTCCGTATCTCGCCCATCGAGGCGCGGACGATGGACCCCCAGCAGCGGATGCTGCTCGAGACGACCTGGCAGGCACTGGAGGACGCCGGGATCGACCCCGACGGCCTCAGGGGCAGCCGCACCGGCGTGTATGCGGGTATTGGAGGCGGTGAGTACAGGGACCTGTTCCAGGCCGCCGGCGGGGAGCACAACTACCTCGGCACGACCGGGAGCGTTACGGTCGGCCGGGTCGCGTTCGCCCTCGGCCTGGAGGGGCCCGCGATGCCGGTGGACATGGCGTGCGCGTCGTCCCTCGCGTCGCTGCACCAGGCGGTGGCAGCGCTGCAGAGGGGCGAGGTGGACCTTGCTCTCGCCGGCGGCGTGAACGCGGTGCTTTCTCCCGGCGTCTCGAGGTACATGATGGACGTGGGGATGCTGTCGCCCACGGGCCACTGCAGCCCCTTCGACGCCTCGGCGGACGGCTACGTACGCAGCGAGGGCTGCGGCATGGTGGCGCTGAAGCGGCTGGGCGAAGCGGAGGCGGACGGCGACCGCATATACGCCGTGATACGAGGGTCCGCCGTCAACCAGAACGGGGCCAGCGCCGGGCTTACGGTGCCGAACGGCCCGGCGCAGGAGCGCGTGATGGCGGAGGCCCTGGCCCAGGCGGGCGTCCCCGGGTCGCAGGTCGACTACCTGGAGGCGCACGCGACCGGCTCGCAGCTCGGCGACCCCATCGAGCTGAATGCGGCGGCGGCGGTGTACGGGGAAGGGCGCGAGGCGGACCGCCCGCTGCTCGTAGGATCGGTCAAATCCAACATCGGGCATGCCGAATCGGCCGCGGGGGTGGCGGCCTTCATCAAGACGGTCCTTGCAATGAATCGAGGTGTGATCCCCAAGCACCTTCACTTCGACACGCCCAATCCGAACCTCCAGTGGGACCAGGTGCCCGTGAGGGTGGCGGCTGACAAGACGAGCTGGCCGGCTGATTCCGGCCGCCAGCCGCTGGCAGGCGTAAACGCGTTCGGACTCTCGGGGACGAACGCCCACGTCCTGGTCGAGGGGTACGGCCCTCCGTCGGACCTTTCGGACACCAACGGCGCGGGCCTGCCGATGGGCTCGGCCCAACAGGTGCCAGTGTCCCAGCCGGGAGCGGTCGATGGCTCGCCACCCTCGCCACAGGAGGCAGGTGAGCGCGCGACCCGGCTGCTGCCGCTCTCTGGCAAGTCAGACGGCGCCCTGCGCGAGTTGGCGAAGAGCTACCTGGCGTGGCTCGACGGCGAGGCAGCCGGTACCGGCGGCGCATCGCCGGCCGACATGGCATGGACTGCCGGCGTTGGCCGCAGCCACTTCCGGCACCGCGCCGGCGTCGTGTTCAGCGATGAGCGCGAGCTTCGGGGCGGCCTGCAAGCGCTGGCCGACGCCGGAGAAGCGCCGGACGGCGAGATCGCCCACGAGGCGGCAAGGGTCGCATTCGCGTACGCCGGGCATGGCGGCCGGATGGGCGAATTGGGAGAGGCCCTCTATCGCAGCGAGCCGGTGTTCCGCGCAGTCCTGGACCGGTGCGACGAGCTGATGCGGCAGGACTACGAAGTCTCGCTGCTGGACGTGATGTTCGGCCGGTCCTCGTCAGACAACGACCCGGCCTGGGCTGTACCCGCCGCCTACGCCCTCGAGTGCGCGCTGACCGCGCTGTGGGCGAGTGTAGGCATCCGCCCCAGCGCGGTTGTGGCGGTAGGTCCGGGAAGGCTTGCGGCGGCGCAGGCTGCCGGAGTCTACAGCCTGGAGGATGGACTGCGCCTTGCGGTCGCGCTGGGCGACGCCCTGAAGGCGGGCACGGAGCAAGAAGCGCAGGCCGCCCGCGAGAGCCTGGAAGCGGAGTTTGCGAAAGTCGCGACCGCCGCGCCCACGGTCCCGCTGGTGAGCGGAGCCGCCGGGCAGCTGGCGGAGGCCGCCGGCGCACTCGGCATCGACTACTGGCTTGCCGACGACACCGCCCAGGACGGGCTCTCCGGCTGCTCAAAGACGCTGGCCGGGCTCGGAGTGGGCCTGGTTATCGAAGCCGGTGCCGGGTCAAACATGGCCCGGGAGCTGGCCGGCGGCTGGCCTGAATCGACGGGGAAGCCTGCCGCGCTTTCGACGCTGGCCGAGGCGGACCCCGACGGCGGGTTTGCGAGGGCTGTGGGGGCCGCCTACGAGGCCGGGCTCGACGTCTCGTTCGCAGGGATGTTTGCGGGCGAGGCCCGGCGACGGGTCGCCATTCCGACGTATCCCTTCCAGCGCAGGCGCCACTGGGTCTAGGACGTGTTCGCGCGTGGTGAGCGTTCCCGCCGGTAAGCACGGCTCTACATGCCGCCCGATCTGGCAGCGCCTAGATTGACTTGGGTAGGTGTCGTTGGTACCCTAACGTGGATTCAAAGCCACAATACACATTGGGAGAACGAATACGAATGGCATCTACCGCAGACCGCATCCGAAAGCTCGTAGCCGATAACCTGGAAGTAGACGGAAAGCCGCTGCCTGAGCCGCTGGACTTCAGCACCGGCCTCACCGCGCTCGGCGTTTCGTCCATGGACGTCGTCGCCTTCGCGAAGGTAGTCGCGGCGGACTTTGACGTCACCTTCACGCCCGAGGCCTGCACGACCATCACCACCCTGGACGAGCTGGTCAAGTGCCTCGACTCTCAGATGGGCTAACGCCTCGCCCCATCTGATCGCATACCAGTAGTGCCTCCACACGCCGCCGACCGCTGGTGGCGTCTCTTCAGGACCGTCCGCGGAGCCTCGGTCATGGAGATCGATCTGGGGCAGAACGAAGTTCGCGAGGCCGATGCGATGTCATGGCTGGACGAACAGGAGCGCTGCCGATGGCAGCGCTTCCTGCCCGGCGGGCCGCGCCGGCGGTTCGCCCTGAGCCGGGCGGCCCTTCGCGCAATCCTGTGCGAGCAGCTTGGATGCGAAAACGAGCGGCTGGCATTTGGCGAGGCCGAGCACGGCAAGCCCTTCGCGTTGGTGGACGAAGCGCCGCACGAGATCAGCTTCAACGTCAGCCACAGCGGCTCGTACGGACTGATCGCGTACGCGCCGGCTGGGCGGTTGGGCGTGGATGTCGAGGAGCGCACCGACCGGAGTGACATCGATCTCCTCGGCGAGGCCGTGTTCGGCCCTGCCGAGCGGGCGGTTCTCGCCGCGACGAGCGGCTACGCGAAGACGCACCTGTTCTTCAGACTCTGGACCATCAAGGAGGCGCTGATGAAGGCCCACGGCGCGGGCTTCCAGCTCGATGCCTCCTCCTTCGAGATACCTCCAGGCATGCTGCGGGGCAAGAGCAGGGCCGCGTTCCGGCTCCCGCATCCGCCGGAGGTAACCTGGCTGGTGGAAGACCTCGGCAACGAGCGATTCGCCGCCGCAATCGCCCTCGAACTGGATGGGACCTGATGGCGGCCTCCGAAGCCACCTGGGAAGTCCCCCAGCCGATGTCCACCCACGAAGTTCGAATGGACGACGGCTCCGCCATCGTCCTGCGCCGCCACGGCAACCCCGACGGACCCCGGCTGGTCATGAGCCACGGCAACGGCCTGGCGATCGACCTCTACTACCCCTTCTGGTCGCGCTTTACCGATAACTTCGACGTGATCGTCTACGACCAGCGGAACCACGGCTGGAACGCCGTCAGCGCCCTGGACAACCACAACATTCCAACCCTGGTGAGTGACCACGACAGGGTCTCCGAGGCCATCGACGGCCACTACGGGAAGAAGCCCAAGGTCGGGGTATACCACTCATTCTCGGCCCTGACTACGCTGCTATCGCCCAACAAGGGAAGGGAGTTTGTGGCGCGCGTCCTGTTCGACCCGCCCCTGTGCAAGCCCGGTCGCAGCTACCAGGACTTCGAGGCGGCTGCCAACCGTCTGGCCGCTCTCGCGCGGCGACGCACAGCCCGCATCAAGTCCAGGGAAGACTTCGAGGAGCTTCTTGGCATCGTGCCGACCTTCAGCCGTGTCGCCCCTGGGGTGATCCAGCTCTTCACCCGCACGACGCTCCGCGAGTCCTCAGACGGTCAGGGCTACGAACTCCGGTGCCCCCGCGAATACGAGGCGCAGATCGTGGAGTACGCCGGCATATACGCAGTGCTGGTGGACTTCGATACGCTCGTAACCCCTACGAAGGTAGTTGGCGCCGACCCGATCCTGCCGTTCTCCTACCTGCCTACGCTGGACCTGAGCGACATCATGACCGTCGACTACGACTTCCTGCCCGAGACCTCGCACTTCATGCAGATCGAGGAGCCGCAGCAGTGCGCCGAGGCCACGCTGGAGTTCCTCGAGTCGATCGGAGTAGTGTGAGGCAACGGCTCAGGCTCCGGCGCTAGTCCCCGGCCGGCGGCGCGACGCGCACCTCGATGACCTCGATGTCATGGTACTGCCGGTGGGTCACGGAGGCCGAGTAGTGCCTCAGCAGCCTCAGGGAGACGTCGCGCCCGGCGGACTCGATGTCTCCCAGCTCCAGCCCCGCCGCCTCCGGGCCCGGGGCGGTCAGCAGGGCAATGCGGTCCTCCAGGTTCTCGGCGCCGGCCGTCGCGCTCACGAACTCCAGGTCCGCCGTGGGGCCGTCGCCGCTGGCGTTGACTAGCAGCCTCTTCGCGCCGGCGCCTGCCTCATCCCCGCCGGACTCCGACAGGATGTGCAGGACTTCTTCGGCCACCGCCCTGAGCCGGGTCCTCATCCGGGAGTCCCAGCCGTGATCGTCGGAGAGGCCCTCCAGGAACGCTTCGATCTGCGGCAGCGCATCGACGCTGACTTCCGTCCTGAGGCTCTGGCGTTTTCTCCTGTTGAACTCGGCGAAGACCATCAGCAGGACCAGCGTGACGCCTCCCGCGGTCAGCGCCCTCTGGAACACGACCTCCCACAGGTCGCCTATCGGCAATGGCACCAGACCGGTCTGGAGTCCCATGCCAATGAGCAGCGCCGCACCAATCGCCAGGCCCATGCCGGTGTCGGGGGCGTCCTGGACGATCATCTTCATGCCTTCGACCAGGAGCGGGCTGAGCATGACGACTATGAAGATCGCGGTGACGGGGGCCGGAATGCCGATGAGCAGTCCCCAGGACTTCGGGAAGAAGGCGGCAGCGATGAGAAGCACCCCGGTTATGATGCCGATCCGGCGAGAGGCGCAGCCGGTCTGCTGCACGAAGACCGTCCCCCTTGGGCTTGCGGCTAGGGGCATCACGGCGGCGAGACCGGAGAGCAGCGTGCCCAGCGCCGTGGTGAGCGACAGGCTCTGGACTCCACGATAGTCCATCGCACGCGGCTTGCGCCAGGAAACCCTCTGAATGGAGAGCGCGATGGAGCTGCCCTGCAGTACCGTTATGACGCCGAGGAACAGGAACGCCGGCAGGAGCGACCAGTAGGCGGCGCCGAAGCTGAACCCCAGGCCCGGCCACCCGTCCAGCGGCAGCCCGGCAACAGGAGCATCCCGGACGGGTCCGAAGTCGTAGATCCCGAACGCTATGCCTGCCAGGGAACCCGCGGCTATTCCGATGAGGGCCGACCACACCCTCCAGGTCGCGGAGCCCCGGAGCATGAGACCGGCCATGAGCGCGAAGGTCACCAGGATGCACACCGGGCCCGCGGCCCCCGGGGCCCCGTCCGGCAGGTCGTTCATGCTGCGAAAGATCACCGGCACGATGGTGACTACGAGCAGTATGAGAATTGCGCCGCTGAACGCAGGCGTGACGACACGCCTGAGGAGGGACAGCTTCATCGAGACCGCGACCTGGAATAGGCCGGACGTGACGATCAGCGCCGCCAGGGTCGAGGCGCCGCCCTGTTCCAGCGCGATGATGCAGAAGGGAATGGCCGTGGGTGAGGGATAGGGGATGACAAGCAGTCCGGAGCCAACCGGGCCGGCGCGAAGGGCCTGCATCACCGTGACCGCCCCATTGACTGCCAGCATCGCGAACACCGCCCATGCGACCTCCGGGTCCGAGCCTCCAATGGCGTTGACCAGGACTATGGGGAACAGCGCTATGGGGGCTATGACGAGCAGCGCCGACTGGAGCCCCAGCCCCAGCGCGGCCAGGGGCGAAGGGTTCTCATGGGGTTCGTACCGGGGCGTGGAAGATGCTGGCTTTGTGGTCATGTCGACCGGCTGGTAGTATGAGGCCCTGCCGGGCGGATAGCATAGCACCAAGGGGCAGGTCTCGCAGACCGGCGCGCCCGGGCAGAGGCGGAGGAGTGCAGCCTGGTGACGGAAGTGTCCCTGAGACAGCGTCCGTTCATCGCTCCACATCCCGCTCATGCACGTCCGGCGCCAACTCCGGGGTGCGAGAGTAGATGGTCATGACCAGGGCAAGGATGGGCGTGATAGGCGCGGGATGGTGGGCGACCCAGTTCCACATCCCCAGCCTGAAGACGTACGAGAGGGCGGACCTCGTGGGCATCGCCGACGTGAAGCCGGAGAAGGCCGCCGTGGCGGCGGACTACTACGATGTGCGGAACACCTACGACGACCACAGGGACCTGCTCGCGGCGGGAGTCGACGGCGTCGTGATAGCGGTCCAGCACGCCTACCACTACGAGGTCGCCCGCGACGCGCTGGACGCGGGGGTCCACGTGCTCGTCGAGAAGCCCATGACCCTGACGGCGGCGGACGCCTGGGACCTGGTCGAGCGGGCCGGGAGCAGCGGGCTGCACCTGATGGTCGGCTACACCTACCAGTTCACCCGCCACGCGCAGGCGGCGCGCGACATCGTCCGGTCGGGCAGGATAGGCGAGCTGCAGCTCGTATCCGGGGTGTTCACGTCCTGGGTCGAGTCGTACCTGCGCGGGAGGCCCCAGGACTACGCCGAGGCCTTCGGCTTCCCTGTCACGGGACCGGAGCCCGACAGCTACTCGGACCCCAGCATGGCCGGGGGCGGCCAGGGCCATCTGCAAGTGACGCACCCCATGGGCATGGCGCTGTGGGTCACGGACCGGCGGGCCGCGCAGGTCTTCGCATTCATGGAAAGCTACGACCTCGACGTGGACCTGGTCGACTCGTTCAGCTACCGGCTCGACAACGGGGCATCGGGCACGATGGCCTCCTCGGGGGCCATGCGCCCAGGCCAGCCGCTAGACCAGACCATCCTGTATGCGGGCAGCGGCGGTTTCGTGCGCCAGGACCTGGCGAGAGGACGGCTGGAGGCGCAATACAACGACGGCTCGTCGGAGGAGCTCCCCGACCTGTCGGAGGATGAGCTTTACCCGGCACACCTGCCGTCGAGGACGCTGGCGGACCTGGCCCTGGGCGAGGGCGACAACCGCGCCCCCGGCGAGCTGGGCGCTCGGGTCGTCGAGTTCCTGGAGGCGGGATACCGCTCGGCAGCCTCTGGACGCCCCGTCGACGTGGGCTCCCTGCTGTATGCGCCGGCAGATGACCTTGTAGTCGAGCTTCGCACAAGGATCGACTCTCCATGACGTTGTCAGCCCCAACGTGCCACTTGCAGCACCGTCGAAAATGGGCCCTCTCGCGGTCGAAATACTCGCGATTGGGTGTAAACTGGACTCAGCAGTGGGGGGAGGTTGAACCATGCATCTTTCCAATAGTGCGCGGCTTTCGATTCTGGCACTGACGGTCCTGGCAATACTGGCGCTCGCGGCGTGCTCGCAGGAAGCGGAGCCCGTCACCGTAATCAAAGAGGTTGAGGTGCCCGTAGAGGTCATCAAAGAGGTACCTGTAGAGAAGATCGTAGAGAAGGAGGTCGTGAAGGAAGTCCCCGTCGAGAAGGTGGTCGAGAAGATCGTCGAGGTCGTCAAGGAAGCGCCTCCCGCCCCCGAGCCCGAGATTACGACGGGGCCTCCGATCTACCAGATGGGGATCTTCGAGGAGCCCATCTCCAGGAACTACTGGAACTACTACGGTGGACCTGCCGGATCGGTATGGACCGGGTACGTCCTGAACGGCCACTCGGGTTCGATGTACGGGTACTCCGACCAGCGGTTCGACTGGGTTCCCGGGCTGGCGGCCGACTTCCCCACCGACCTGACGAAGGAGACCGTCTCCGACGGCGAGTTCTGGACGGCCGAGGTCCCGCTCAGGACCGGCGTGATGTGGAGCGACGGGCATGAGCTGGACTCCGGCGACTTCCTGTTCACCGTCAACACGGTGCTGGACCTGCAGCTCTCGTCCAACTGGGCGTCGGTGGTCGACAAGGCGTTCCTGGAGCGCGTGGAGGCGCCGGACAGCCATACGCTGAAGGTGTACTTCAAGACGACCGACGCCGAGGGCAACCCGCAGACGCCGGGGCTTAGCGTGTGGCAGTTCGGACTGGGGTTCATGCCGGTCATGGCGGAGCACTACTGGGCGCCCGTCATCGAGGAGGTGAAGGGCGCGGGAGAGGTCGAGCAGCAGCAGGAGGCCCTGTTCGCGCACGTGCCCGAGGGAGAGCCGACCCTCGGTGGGTTCACCTTCAGCAAGTGGGAGCCCGGGGCGTTCTTCGAAAACGACACCGACCCCGGCTACTACAGCCTGGGGACCGTGGTTACGAATTACGCCAACGGGGCGTACTCGGAGTCGAACGACCGCACCGGATACTCCGCAATCCACTTCGGCGAGGCGACCGGAGACAAGGTGCTGGAGTACACGGTCGGTCCCCACATGGAGTCGGAGATATTCAGCATCTACGGCAACCAGGACGCGGCGATCCTTGCTCTCACCAAGGGCGACATCGACTACGTCTTCAATCCCCTGGGCCTGGAGAAGGGCTTCCTCGACCGGGTGAGGAACACGCCTGACCTCCAGATAGCCGCCAACGCCAACAATGGCGTCCGCTACATGGGGTTCAACGTCCGCAAGGCGCCGATGGACATCACGGAGTTCAGGCAGGCGGTCGCCACGGTGATAGACAAGGAGTTCGTCGCGAGGACGGTGCTCCAGGACGCCGCGATCCCGGTCTACGCGATGGTGCCGGAGGGCAACGAGTTCTGGCACAACGCGGACGTCCCGAAGTTCGGGCAGGGCCTGAGCCGGGGCGAGCGGATAGCCGAGGCCGTGGAGCTTCTCAAGAGCGCGGGGTTCACGTACGAGGAGGAGCCGGAGATCAGCGAGGACGGCAACTTCGTCGCAAAGCAGGGCAAGGGCCTGAAGATGCCGGACGGCTCGCCGGTGCCCGAAATGACCCTGCTGGCCCCCAGCGCCGGCTACGACCCAATGCGCTCGACGTTCGCCATCTGGGTCGACCGGTGGCTGAACGACATCGGGATACCGGTCCGCGCCCACCTGACGGGATTCAACGTGATCGTGGATGCGCTGTTCAGCCCTTCGGTCGCTGAAGACCTGGACATGTGGATACTCGGGTGGGGACTGTCGATATTCCCCGACTACCTGGAGAACTTCTTCCACAGCAGGCACTCGCCCGAAATCGGCGGCGGGTACAACTGGGGCGGATACGCCAACAGCCAGTTCGACGATCTAGCCCTCGGGCTGCTGTCCGAGACGACGATCGAGGGAGCGCAGGACAAGGTCTACCAGCTCCAGGCGTTCCTTGCCGAGGACCTGCCCTACGTGCCACTATTCACGACGCCCAAGCTGGACGCGTACCGGCCTTCGCGGATCGAGTTCCCGTACACGTCGGTGCTTGGCGGGCTGGAACAGCAGGGAGGGATGCAGCAAGCTGTTGTGATCAAGTAGGAGGACATGCTTCCCGCCGGGGAGACCCTGTGCAGTGCGCCCACTGGCTGTCATTCCGACCGGAGGGAGGAATCCAAGGCCCTTGCCGTGGAGACACGAGACCTGTTGAGACTACAAGGTATGTCCTCGGTAGCCAGGTCGGCTAGATTCCTCACTCCGCTACGCTGCGTTCGGAATGACAGGCGTGGCAGTTGCGTTCGGCATGACAGGCGTGGCAGCTGCGTTCGGCATGACGGGCGTGGCAGTTGCGTTCGGAATGACAGGCGCCGAGGTTCCCTGACGGGCTCCAGGGGGCCTGACGCCTACGTGGTCCCGGCTGTCGGCTGATGGCAAAGTACCTGCTGAAGCGGACGGCGCAGATACTGCTGACGCTGTTCGTGTTCCTGTCGCTGGTGTTCTTCATCGTCAACGCCCAGCCGGGCGACGTCAGCAACTTCTACGCGCTGAACCCTGACGTCCCTCCCGAGACGAGGGAGAGGCTGCAGGACCTGTTCGGCGTTAACGAGCCCCTGTGGAAACAGTACCTGACCCACCTCCGGAACACGTTCACGGGGAACTTCGGCATCTCCTTCAGCCACTACCCCAGGTCGGTCGCCGACGTGATCAAGGAGCGCCTGCCCAGGACGGTGGTGCTCTTCATGACCGCCACTGTCCTGTCGTTCTACCTGGGGTTTGCCCTCGGCAAGATCGTGGCGTGGCGCCGGGGCGGCTGGTTCGAGTACACGTCGACGGTCGGAGGGGTGGCGCTCTACACGGTGTTCACGCCCTGGTTCGGCCTGATGATGATCTGGCTGTTCGCCTTCAAGGCGGGCTGGTTCCCCATAGGCAAGTTCCTCGACCCGGTCCTGTGGCGGGACGCGCCCATCGACGCCAATTCGGTCTTCAACCGGATGATCCTGACCGCGATAGTGGCGTCCGTCGCCGTGTTCGCCGTGTTCCTGCTCACGGCGCGCGGACGGGAGGACAGGGCGCGGCTCATCCGGGCCGCCAGCCTTGCTGCCGCGACCCTCGCCGTCCCCGGGGTCTGGCTCGCGACGGGCACGGCTGTCTTCGCATGGGACATCGTCCGGCACATGGTGCTGCCCGTGCTGACGCTCACGCTGATCAGCTTTGCGGGCACGATGCTGCTGACCCGCAACAGCATGCTGGAGACGATGCGCGAGGACTTCGTGATGGCCGCCCGGGCGAAGGGGCTGCCCGAGCGCGACGTGCGGGACAAGCACGTGGCGCGAAACGCGCTGCTGCCGGTCGTCACCAGTTTCATATTCAGCCTCGCGTTCGCGGTGGACGGCGGGGTCATCATCGAGTCGATATTCTCGTGGCCCGGCATGGGGCAGACGCTGGTGTCGGCCACGCTGTCGGAGGACCTGCCCCTGGCGGTAGGCGCCTTCGTGTTCGTGGGGATGTTCGTGCTGGTGGCCCACCTGGTTGCGGACATCCTCTACGCCTATCTCGACCCCAGGATTCGCTACTGATGACGCCCGAGTATATCCAGCAGGCAGGGCCAAACGCCCTCTGGCGTGTCCGGTTCAGGCTGGCGTCCCGGAGCCTGGGGGAGAACTGGTCGCTATTCGTAAGGACCAGGATAGGATTGATCGGCCTGGTGATAATCGGGCTGTATGCCCTGCTGGCCGCGGCGCACCCCATCTTGATGAACACGGTGTGGGAGCCCCGCATCTACGACCCGGTCGTCGGGTACGCCTTCGACGAGACGCGGCAGCCTGCGCCGCCGAGCCTGAGCCATCCGCTGGGGACCGACCCGCTGGGCCGGGACATCCTCAGCCAGCTCATGTTCAGCGCCAGGTCGGAGTTCCTGCTCGGCCTGCTCGCCGCGACGGTCACGGTCGTCATCGGCACGACGGTGGGCGCGGTCTCAGCGTACTTCGGCGGAGTCGTGGACGCCATCCTGATGAGGCTGGCGGACATCATGATCATGATGCCCGGCATCAGCGTGCTCATCGTCCTGAGCGCGCTCATCGGCGTCGAGCACCTGGAGCTTGCCCTGATCATAGGCATCCTGTCCGGGTTCGGGGGCACCGGCGTGGTGCTCAAGTCGCAGGCCCTGTCGGTGGTGGTGAAGCCCTACATCGACGCGGCCAGGAACGCCGGCGGGGGGCCCTTCCACATCATCGCCGTGCACGTGGTGCCTAACCTGCTCCCGCTCTCGTTCCTGTACATGATGTTCACCGTGACCAGCGCGATCTTCTCCGAGGCGGTGCTGAGCTTCCTCGGGCTGCTGGACGTGCGGATGAGCTGGGGGCTGATGATCCACACAACGGAGTCGGCCGGCTACCTGCTGCAGGTGGGCGAGTACTGGTGGCTGATATTCCCGGCCAGCCTGTCGATCACGCTACTGTGTTCGTCGTTCTACCTGGTGGGGCGATCGCTTGACGAGGTGGTGAACCCCAGGCTGAGGAGCCGATGAGCGCCGGGCCGGTTCTCGCCGTCGAAGACCTGAGGATGCACTACGCGACCCGGGCCGGGGCCGTGCGTGCGGTCGACGGCGTGTCGTTCTCGGTGGAGCGGGGGCAGTCGCTGGGGCTGGTGGGGGAGTCGGGCTGCGGCAAGTCGTCCATCGCCATGACCCTGCTGAAGCTGCTGCCGGACAACGCCAGGCTAGTGTCGGGCAGCATCTCGCTCAATGGCGTGGACCTCGCGTCCCTGGGCGAGGACGAAATGAGGGCCCACCGGTGGGACAGGATTTCGATGGTGTTCCAGGCGGCGATGAACTCCCTGGACCCGGTCTACCGGGTGGGCGACCAGATCATCGAAGCGCTGGAGGCTCACGCCGCGACGGCAGAGCGGGACGCGATGGAGCGCGTGCGCGAGCTGTTCGACCTGGTGAGCCTGGACCCCAGCTTCATCATGCGGTACCCGCACGAGTACAGCGGGGGCATGAGGCAGCGGGCGATCATCGCGATGGCGCTGGCTTGCGAGCCGGACATCATGATCGCCGACGAGCCGACCACGGCGCTGGACGTGATCGTGCAGGACCGGATACTCCGCGAGATGCAGGCCATCCAGCGGTCCCTGGACATGAGCATGATCTACATCTCCCACGACATGGCGGTGATCGCCGAGGTCTGCGACGTTGTCGGGGTGATGTACGCGGGAAAGCTGGTGGAGTTCGGGCCGACCGCCGAGGTGTACGGCAACCCCATCCACCCATATACGCGGGCGCTGATGTCGGCGTTCCCGAGCGTGCGGGGCGAGAAGCACGACCTGGCAACGCTGCCTGGGGAGCCGCCCGACCTGCTCGATCCGCCGGCCGGGTGCCGGTTCAACCCGCGGTGCGAGTACGCGACGGAAGAGTGCCGCACGTCCGAGCCGCCGGTCGTACGGCGCGGCGACCACTGGGCGGTCTGCTGGAACCCACCGGGCGGGTGATGCCGTGAACGACGCCACGAGCGCAGACGTGTCCTCGAGCCGCGCGCTGGTGCGGGCGGTCGACCTGCACAAGCACTTCCCGCTGTCGTCCGGGTGGCTGCAGCGGAGCCGGAGCTTCGTCCATGCCGTGGACGGGGTGTCCTTCGACCTGATGGCCGGCGAGACTCTCGGGCTGGTGGGCGAGTCGGGCTGCGGCAAGACGACGACGGGCAGGATGCTGGTGCGCCTTGCCGAGCCGACGGACGGGCAGGTGCTGTTCGACGACGGATCGGGCGGCCTGGAGGACATCGCACACCTCCAGGGGAAGCCGCTGAAGGCGTTCAGGCGCAGGGCCCAGATGGTGTTCCAGGACCCGTACGAGTCGATGAACCCCCGCCGGACGATATTCGATACGGTCGCCGAGCCGCTCAAGGTGCAGAAGATGGGCGGGCCGCTGGAGCAAATTGAGCGGGTCTCGGACACCCTGGGGCTGGTCGGCCTCACGCCGCCATCGACGTTCCTGTTCAGGTTTCCCCACGAGCTGTCGGGCGGCCAGCGGCAGCGGGTCGCGATAGCCAGAGCGCTGGTGATGAACCCGGCGTTCGTGGTCGCGGACGAGCCCACGTCTATGCTGGACGTGTCCATCAGGACGGGCATCATGCAGCTCATGGACGAGCTGGGGGACCGGCTGGGAATCAGCTACCTGTACATCACCCACGACCTAGCGGTCGCGCGGTACATGTGCAGCCGGATCGCGGTGATGTACCTGGGCAAGATCGTCGAGATGGGAGAGACGGAACAGGTCCTGCAGGAGCCGGCGCACCCGTACACGAAGGCGCTCCTGTCGGCTGTCCCGGTGCCCGACCCGCAGGCCAGCCGGGACGAGGTGGACATCAGGGGGTCCGTAGCGGTGCCGGTCGACCCGCCTCCGAGGTGCAGGTTCTACGACCGCTGCCCCATCGCCGACGACTTCTGCCGCGACAACGACCACCCGCCGCTAGAGGACAAGGGCGGCGGCCGCCTAGCCGCCTGCTACAAGGCCTGAGGGCAGCGTGACCGAAGGGGAGAAGGAGACTATCCTCAGGGCTCGTGGCGCGGGAAGCACGGGGGTGCAGCGTCGGGGCAGCATCGTCTTGCGTCCCGCCCGCCCCTGGACTCGAACGGTTCACTCTCTGCTGCGGCACCTGGAGGAGGTAGGATTCTCCGGCGCCCCTCGTGTCGTGGGTTCGGGTTTCGCTCCTGACGGCCGGGAGACGCTCAGCTATATCGAGGGCGAGTTCATACACCCGGGGCCGTGGACCATCGATGGGGCGGCGGGCGTTGGCCATCTCCTGCGAAAGCTGCACGAGGCGACCGCGTCCTACAGGCCGCCTCCCGACGCAGTGTGGCCGCCTTGGTTAGGCCGCCGTCTTGGTGGGCCAGGCAAGGTCATCGGGCACTGCGATGTCGCGGCCTGGAACATCGTAGCGCGAGGCGGCCTTCCGGTGGCGCTGATCGACTGGGAGACCGCCGGTCCGGTCGACCCCATGGTCGAGCTTGCCCAAGCCTGCTGGCTTAACGCGAAGCTGTTCGATGACGATGTCGCAGAACGTGAAGGCCTGCCATCGCTTGAATTCCGTGCCCGCCAGCTTCGAGCGATCGTTGATGCGTACGGTCTCTCGCCCGCGCAACGCGGCCACATGGTCGACTTGATCATCGGATACGCCATCCATGACGCCGCTGAGCAGGCGGACGCCTTTGGAGTTACACCCGAAGCGGTCGATCCGATGCCCGACGGCTACCCCATCATCTGGGGGCTGGCATGGCGGACCCGGGCCGCAGCGTGGTTGTACCGCCATCGGGACGTCCTGGAGAGGGCGGTCGCCGCCCCTACGTCATCATGAGCGACCAGGGCTTGAACTGGGTGGCGAACATGGCGTCGGCGCGTGAGAGTGCGCCGGGGGTACGTTCCTCGACGCGGCCCGCGAGAGCGAGGGGCGTGAGGGCGCCGCCTCCGAGATAGGGTACGGCCAGGTCGTCGACCGACAGCACGAGGTCCGGCGTCTCCGTCGTCGGTCTGCAGACGGCGCCCGACGGGCCGCCGGTCAGCTCATAGACCCCATCGTTCCACGGGCAGAAGTCGTCGCGCACCTCGAAGACGATCTCGTCTTCAAACGCATACGTCCTGGAAGACAGGGCCTTGGGGACATCTACGAGCCGCAGCCACGTCGCGTCCTGGGGCGTGCGCTTCAACGCCCGCGGATCGTGGAGCATCCAGATGAGAGGGTCATCGACCGGCCGTGACCAGACCTTGGCGGACTTCATGAGGTCGATGTCGAAACAGTACCTCCAGAGAGCCGCGGCAGCGGACTGGGTGGAGGCGAGGAGACTCCGCACGGTGACGGTCTCCTCCTTGATGCGGTACATGGCGCAGCCCTCGACCTCGTCCTCCCTGTACTCGACGTAGAAGTCGGCAGGCTTACCCTTCTCATCCTCGGACCAAACTCCGAAGATGTCATCCCACCAGGGCTTGGGCGGCTGAATCACGCCGGCCCTATTGGCCGTCGCGCTCCGGTAGACCGCGGGGAACACCTCCCTGGCGCGCTCGGTCTTGACCATCCTCAGCGAGCCGTCCCACCGATAGTCATGCCGGAAGGCCGTTCGATGGCGGTCGATCTCCCAGTCCTCGTGCTCCGCCGCGATGCCGTAGCCGAAACGGCCATAGATGGGCGCCTCTGAAGAGCCGAGCGCCGACACAGGGAGCCCTCGCTCATGGGCGGCGGCGAGGTGGCGCTTCATCATCCCGGTGAGGAGCCCACGCCTGCGGTGCGACGGCAGGACGCTCACGCCGCCGATGCAAGCGGTGGTCACGAACCCGCCGGGGACGGTCATGTCGAAGGGGAAGCGCTCGGTCACTCCGACAAGATCGGGACCGTCGAAGGCCCCAAGGTAGTCCCCCAGCTTGAACCACTCGCGTGCCTGCGGAAGTCGAGACGGCTCGAAGTGGCCGCCAAACGCGAACGACTGGACCTCACTCGCGGCCTTCAGTTCATGTGCGGATATCAGGCGGTACTCTATGGGCATCGGCGTTCTGTCGCTCATGTCCATTGATCAGTTTCAGCATCCCTGATCTCGCGGGCCTCTCTAATCAGGTCAGCAGAGTCCCCGGGCAGGGGCTTGCCGCCGAACAGTTGGGCCCGGCGAGCAACGACCCTCTCGAAGGACTGTCGATCGAAGCTATGTTCCGACAGCCCGTTAGCCTCGTCCCCGGTCAACTCAATGGGAAACCCGTCGCATGTAGGGGCGACCCGCCGAGTCGCCCTCGCACGCTGGGAGCAGTCGGGGCCCGTCAACTTAGGCATCGGGTTGCTACTGGCTGCCCGGTAGCCTGGGCGTGAACTGGCGGATGGCTTCCTGCTGGACCTCGAACAGGGAGCGGATGCCGGACTCGGCGAGTGATAGCACCTCGTCGAGGGTCCGGCGGGGGAATGCGCCCTCCTCGGCTGTCCCCTGCACTTCCACGAAGTCGCCTCGGTCGGTCATGACGACGTTGAAGTCGACCTCGGCGCGGTAGTCCTCCTCGTAGTCGAGGTCGAGCAGCGGCTGGCCGTCCATCACCCCCACGCTGGTGGCCGCGACGGCCCACTTGAGCGGGACCTCGCGGAGCCTGCCCGCGTTCACGAGGCCGTCGAGGGCCTGGTACAGCGCCACGTACGCGCCGGTTATCGCCGCCGTCCGCGTGCCGCCGTCGGCCTGGAGCACGTCGCAGTCGACTGTGATCGTCCGCTCTCCCAGGCTCGGCATGTCGACGGCCGCCCTGAGCGACCTGCCGATGAGCCGCTGTATCTCCTGGGTGCGGCCCCGGGGTCGCCCGCCCTCTCGGGGCGTACGGGTCGTGGTCGAGCGGGGCAGCATCGAGTACTCGGCGGTGATCCACCCCTGGCCGGAGCCCCTCAGGAAGCGGGGCACGCCGTCCTCGACCGACGCGGCGCACAGGACGCGGGTGTTTCCCGTCTCGATGATCACCGAGCCCTCGGCGAAGGCCTGGGCGCCGGTCTGGATGGTCGTCTCGCGAAGCTGGTCTGGTCTTCGTCCGTCGGAACGTGTCAGTGGTCTTCTCCTGGATGGAATGTGGGTACGGATATGCTATACCAAGACGTCAGTGTGCGGCCATGAATGGACGGACCGGCCAGGCTGGGAGGGCGGGTTTCAAACCCGCCCCTACGACCGTTTAGGCGACCCGCGGGCAGCGCAGGATCACTCGCGGAGGTCGCGGAGGTACCTGAAGCGGATCTCGGAGCGGCGGGGGCCGTCCTCCATGCCGTAGACGACGGCGATGCGGCCGTCGGGCACTTGGAGGGCGGACGCATACATCATGGCTCCGTCCTTCCTGTCGATCACCGTCTCGCCGAGGTCGGCGGTCCACGTCTGGCCCCCGTCGCTCGACACGCGGAGGGCGGGCAGACCGAAGTTTCGCCCGATCTTCGACCTGTAGATCATGACGATGCCGCCCGAATCGAGCCTCGTCACGCTCGGGGTGCCCGACCCCTTGAAGGCGACCTTGGGCTCGGTCCACGTCTCGCCCTGGTCCCTGCTGACGCTGGTGTGGATGATCGGGCGCTCGCCGTCGGACCGGATGGTCGCCAGGATGTCGCCATTGTCGAGGAGCAGCAGATTCGGCTCCTGGAACGGCCTGCCGTAGGCTGGCCCGGCGGCGATGACGGCCTCGCCCAGCCACCAATTCCCGCCGTCGTCGGAGCGATTGACGTACGCGGTGGAGTACTTCGCGCCCTCGTGGGAGCCGTAGTAGGCGAGCAGCACGTCGCCGTTGGGCAACTGCAGGACGGGCGCGGACGTGGCGACGAACGAGCCCGTGCCGACCAGCACGGGCTCTCCCCAGGTCTCGCCGCCGTCGTGCGAGTGGACGACCCTGAGGCCGTTCCGCACCGTCCCCGGCAGGTCGTGGTCGTACTGGAAGTAGTTGACGATGAGGGCGCCGTCGGAAAGCAGCGCGATGTTCGGGTCCCGCAGGTCCAGACCGGGGTTGTCGGCGACGGTCATCTCATCCGACCAGGTCTTGCCGTCGTCCGTGCTCCGCCTCGCCACGATGTAACCCCGGTCCCTGAAGTGCAGCACACCCTTCCGGTACACGGTGACGAGCGTGCCGTCATCCAGCCTGGCGAGCCCCGGGAAGGCGTTGTAGTACTCGTCGTTCGCCACCTCCACGTAGGAGTCGTCCGCGACCACGACCTCCGGTGTCGGCGAGGGCTTCACCTCGAACATGCGGACCGGCGTCTGGATAGACATAGGCCGCGGAGTCCGGGTGGGCCTGGGCCGCACGGCTGCCGGGGAAGCTGTGGCAGCAACGGTTGTCGGAGCGACCGTCGCCGGGGGCTCGATGGGAGTATCGGCGTCATCCATCTGCCCGCCGTGCCGGACGCAGCCTGCGGCGGCGGCGGCAACCGCACATAGCAGCACTATGTGTAGGGCGCTCTTCACGTCGGGACTACCTCTCCTTGCGGACCGTCAGGCTGCGGCCGTCGCTCACGAACACGACCGTGCCGCTCTCGCTAGTAAGGATAACGCTATCTCCCGGCATCCTGTACCTCAGAGCGTCGACAACCTCGGCGTGGGGATGCCCGTGCGGGCTCTCCGCATCTACCGAGATTACCGCGGCGGCCGGGCTGACCGCGTCTAGGAACGCGGGCGACGATGACGTCCTGCTGCCGTGGTGCGGCACCTTGAGCACGTCGCTGTCGATCGATGCCGTCTCAACCAGCCTGGCCTCGGCTTCGGAGTGTATGTCGGCGGGGAGCAGGAAGCTAGTCGCGCCGTAGGATACACGGAGCACGACCGAGGCGTTGTTCAGGTCGGACGAGGTGCCCGAGAGCAGTTCGCGAGGCGGCCACAGCACCTCGAACAGCACGCCGTCCAGGGTGAACCGCCGCCCCTGCACGGCTTCGACCTCCACGGCTCCCTCCCGTGCGGCCAGCCTCCGCCACTCGTCGTAGGCGGCCCCATCGTGCGGTATGTCGCGGTGGACGATGTGCTCCACGTCGTACCGTTCGATGACCTCGACGAGCCCGCGTACGTGGTCGTCGTGGGGATGGGTCAGCACGACGGCGTCCAAGGACCTGTCCCAGAACGGAAGCGCCTCCCCCACCAGCCTCGCCGCGGCCTCCCTCCCAGGCCCGCCGTCGACGAGCACGCTCCGGGCGTTGGGCGTGATGATCAGGGTGGCGTCGCCCTGCCCCACGTCGGCGAAGATCACCCGCATCCGCCCGTCGGGCATCGCCAGCGCGACGACCCACACCACGGCAGCGGCCACCACCGCAGTGGCCACACCCCACTTCACGCCCGTCCCGGGCGCTTGAGCCAGCCGCGAAACCAACTCTGGGCGCCGGGAAAGGACGTAGCCCGCCGCCAGGACCGCGCAGCTTATCCCCGCCAGGTAGGGGCTCGCCCTGCCCGTCTCGACGGACGCGGACGGGAGCCTAGCGAAGACGTCGACGACCGCGATCACGTATGACGACGTGAGCCAGGCAGCCCATCCGAAGGGCACGCCGAGCCAGCCGGCGACGGACCCTGCGAATGCCGCGGCGGCGTGGGAGACCAGCACCGCCGGGAGGGCCGGCAGAGCCAGCATCGTCGCGGGCACGCCAACCAGCGGCACGCGCCCGAAGTAGTGGACGACCAGCGGTAGCGTGGCCAGCGTCGCGGCCACGGTCATGGCGGTCGAGTGTGCGGCGAACCCGGCGACGGGGTTTGGTCCGCCCCGGCTCGAGGCGCCCGGTTGCATCACGGCGATCAGGCGGTCGCCCAGGGGCCGCGCGATGGTTGCGATGCCCGCCATCGCCGCGAAGCTCAGCTGGAATGCTACGCTCGTGAGCACGATGGGATCGACGGCCACCATGACCGCCGCCGCAAGGCCAAGCGCGGGCAGGATCGCTCGTGGCCTGCCGAGGGCCAGCGCCGCCAGGTACACCGTTCCCATGATGGTGGCGCGCACCGCGGACGGCGACATGCCGGAGAGCATGGCGTACGCCCATATGAGGGCGAGCGGGGCGAGCAGGTAGTAGTGGCGGCGGCGGCCCAACAGCCACTGGCTCGCCGACAGGGCTATGCCCAGCAGGATGCCGACGTGCATGCCGGAGATGGCGAGCAGGTGCGACGTGCCCGTCTCGCGAAACTCCTCGACCATCTCGTCGGGCAGCCCGTCCCGCTGGCCCAGGAGCAGCGCCTGTCCAAGCGCGGCCTGCGGCTCGGATACGACCCGGGCCAGCGACCCGGCAAGCTCCCGGCGCAGGGCGTACACGAGGCCCATCGCGCGGGAGCCGTTGCCCTCGTCGATCAGCTCGACCTCGGGCAGCCACATCGTAGTGCCGATGCCCTGCGAGGCCAGGTAGCCAGGGTAGTCGAACCCGTCGAGCTCCGGCGGCGGAAGCAGACGCCCCGTCAGCCGGAGCCGGTCGCCGTATCTGACGTGCGGCGCGTTCCTCGCGTCGACGAGGCCGGCGGGCAGACGCATCGTCACGAGCACCCTGCCCGACTCGTCCGCCCGGTCGCCGCCTGGGTCGACGCTCTCCACCTCGAACGGGAACCTGGTGAGCGACCCGGCGGGCTCGGCGTCCGCGGCCACGATGCCGACCACCTCCGCGGGGACATTGTGGTAGGCCCGAAGCTCGTCTCCAGGCAGCGTGTGCAGCGACTCGAACACCAAGATTCCGGCGACGACGGCAAGGAGCAGGACGGAGGGAAACACGCTCCTCCGCAGAGTCCTCGAGAGGAGTGCGGTCAGCACCGAGGCGACAACCATTAGGACGACGGCCAGGGGCGGCGCTTCCGCCCGGAGTCCTACGAATACCCCGGCGACGAAACACGACGCCAGGAGGAGCAGCGTCACGGGCGGTCGGACCTCACCTGGCCTCGACGAGGCCGCGCACCGCTGCCAGGGTTTCCGGGCCTATGCCCGACACGAGCAGGAGGTCGTCGACGCTGACGAACGCGCCCCTCGCCTCCCGGAAGCTCACTATGGCCTGCGCCCGCACCTCCCCGATGTTCGGCAGGCCGCGGAGCTGTTCGACGGTGGCGGAGTTCAGGTCGATCCTGCCCTGTCTTGCGGGCTGTGCTGCCGTCGCTGGACCTGCCGGCGCTTCCCCTCTCGCGGGTATGCGCCAGTGGTCCTCGTCCAGGACGCGGGCCGCCAGGTTGATGGCGTCGAGGTCAGCGTCCGATCTGGCCCCGCTTGCGGCCTCCACAAGCTCGTGTAGTCTAGCGCCCTCCCGCAGCGAGTACACCCCCGGCAAGACCACTGCCCCGGTGACGTATACCTTGATCTCAGGCGCCTCCACAGCCGAGGATGGGCCCGGAGTAGCGAGCACGAGCTCCAGTGGGGTGCTCTCACCGACGGTCGCGCGCCAGGTCAGGAATGCCGCCCCCGCCAGCGCCGCGGCCACGGCCAATACGAGAGCACCCTGCATTGCACGGCCAGCGAGCATGCCGATACCTTAACATAGCTTGTGAAGCGAAGTTCACGCAGCTGCGGGCCACTTGCGCCGTAGGGCCAAGGGCGATTTGTTGACGCCCCCTCGGAGGCCCGGCTAGAATCGGCGGCGGAGGACACAATGGCAACATACATACTGCTGGGCAAGCTGACGGACGAGGGCAGGAAGACGGTCAAGCAGCGACCGATGCGGATCGAAGAGGTGAACCGCGAGGTCGAGGTGTTCGGGGCGAAGGTGATCGCGCAGTACGCCACCATGGGCCCCTACGACTTCGTGACCGTCATCCAGGCGCCCGACAACGAGACCGTAGCGCGGGTATCGATAGAGTTCGGGTCGCGGGGCACGCTGGAGCTGATGAGCATGCCCGCCTTCGACACGAGCCTGTTCGTTCACCAGATACTGGACAGCGAGTCGGAGGGAGAAACCTAACCCGGGCAGCGCACGGTCGCAGCGCCGCGGGGCGGACACTACGACTCGTTGGACTTGTCTGACAGGCGGCGCGCGGCCACGATCAGGATGACGCCGATGACCAGGGCGACCGCAAACACGATGAGGGCATCGTTCGGCCGCCTCTCCGCCTCCATCGCCTGGAAGACGCGGACCATCGAATTGACGCAGCCGCCCGCCATCACCAGGACTGCCAGGAGCGTCAACACCATGCTTCCGGCCGCCCTGAGCCTCTTCATCGCACGCTCACCGCGCCCTCGCTAATTCAAGCCCTCGACTGTGCCACTCATCTGGATGACTCTTGCGTCGCTGTGTTGGGGACGAAGGGCAGTTCTAGTCTAAAGACATACGGCCCGATCACGCGCTCCGGCGAGTCGGCGTCCCGCATGGACTCGTCCACATTGACAGTAAACCGCAGCCGCATGCCAGATGCGTCCGCCTGTACATCGGCAACGTCGACGGCGATGACCTCCTTAACGGTGCCCGGGGGAACCTCCATGCCATCGAGTGGCGAGCCTGCCCTCACTCCGCTGCCGCCGGCCATGGGAAACATACGGTTCGCTCTGTCGTCCCTGAGCTCAGCCCAGGGTTCGTATTCGCGAGTATCTTCGGAAGGAGATTGTGGCAAGCCCGTAACCGTGTACTCAATCCCCACCTTGTTGCTGTAGAAGTAAGCTCGGTCCACAGCGACTGTGATGCCTTCGATAGTCTCCAGCACGTTGATCTCATGAACAGCGTCAGCACGGATTTCGGCAGAGTCCGCACGGTAGTCCAGACCACCAAGCCCACCACCCCAGTTCCCCACTACTTCTGAGAATAGCTTCTCCCCCAAGGTCAGGTCCGTTGTCGCCCCGGTGTTGCCGGACTGTGTCTCAGACCGGGTCGGCCCGGCATCCCCCGGCCGATCCTGCTCGCCACTGGAGCAGGCGGCGATAACCACGACGGCCACCGCGGCCCAGACAATAACGCCGAAGCTATTCTGTACAGTCCGGCAGCCCACTATGTGGCCGATTCTATCAGACCCAGATCGAACCAATCATGCGGAAGCTGCGGGATGGGCCAGCTCGGGTCGGGCCGCCAAAACTCCCATCCGTCGCAGAACGGCGGCCCGACGCTCTCGATCCTGCGAATCATGGAGGCGCCGCCTGAGTTGGCGGGATGAGCATCCGCAGCCACTCCTGCTCCAACTCTTCGAGGCTTCGACCGTAGACCGCCTTGTAATCGGGCATGGGTGGCCTGAGGGCCTGGGCGGAGGCCGGCGCTGTAGGTCCCGGACTGAACGTTACCGCTACTGTGGCTATAGTTTCCGCCAGCTCCTCGAACCGCTCCATCCCGTACGTGTCGATCAGGAAGCCCACGAACGATGCGTACTCCGTGTACAGGGTGTCACGCCTCGCCAGGCACGCCTCGTCGGATACTCGACCCAGCCGTTCGTCCCGGTCGTCGAACGGGATAAACGTGCCGGCTGAGCGGAAGCCGCGGACCGCCTCGTCCAGCGAGTCCCACCCGTGCCACCTCAGCCACGACTCCTGGGCGAGCCACGTGGCGAAGCCTTCTACAAGGAGGCTGTCGCCTATGCCGCCGAATCTGGCCCACCCAACGTGGTGCGCGATTTCATGTGCCGAGACGGCGATGACCTGCTCCGCCGGCGTCTCGTCGTCGGCGACTACCCAAGCCTGGGACGGGCCCGACACCCTCCCGGTGATCGCCAGGCCGCGCACGGGGCACTGCCCAGGCCCCAGCTCCACGGGGCCCACACGTTCGCTCCTGGGCGAGACGAAAGTCATGATGAGCTCCCCGGGGAAGACGATCGAAGGATCGATTCCGAGCTTCTCAGTGATCTCCACCAGCTCTGACTCGATAGCCGAGGCGTACGCGACAAGCCTGGTCCTAGACACCGAGCCGGGCGCCAGGTAGAACTTGACGTGGTCAGTCCTGAGGACCTCCCGCCTCAGGTTGATCCCGAACGGCAGCTCTATTGTTGGAGCGGCGATGTTGCCGGGTCTCGGATACGCCTGCGGTGTAGCCGTGACATCGGACCGAGGGGCTGACGGCGCTGGCTCCGTTGAGGCCCCGTCCTCACTAGCGGGTGTCGAAACCGAGTCGGCAGCAATTGTCGCTGTGGGGCCCGTGTCTGCATCCGTCTGCCGGCCCTGCGCCCCGTCGGAACAGGCAACCATGAGCAGCATGGCCATCGCGGCCCAGCCAATGACGCCGAGGCTATTCCGTGCAGTTAGGCGGCCCACTATGTAGCCGATTCTATCCGACCCAGGTCGGACCAGCCATTCGGAAGCTGTGGGATCGGCCAGCTCGGGTCGGGCCGCCAGTGCTCCCATCCGTCGCAGAACGGCGGCCTGACGCTCTCGATCCTGCGGACCATCCGGGCTGCCTCCGCCCGCACCGCCGATACGTGGTCGACGCTGATGAGCCCTCTGGAGGCCAGTAGCTCGAACTCGTCCTTGTCCTTCCACGACCATGACATGTCAGGCCGTACGACTATGTCGAGCGCCAGGTCGTGAGACTGGACCCCGTGACGCAATCGACGAATCGGCGACTGGAGATTCACGTACCACATCTCGAACTGCCAGCCCGAAGTCCAGAACAACATCACAGAGTGCCAGGCATCCCGCGGTGTGAGGGTCAGGACGTGGTTGTCTGGCGTTGTCGCCTCTCTGAACTCCCCCACACGGGGGTCGAGCATTCGCCTTCTCAGTTCGATCCGCTCGGACAGTTCGAGCGACCTGTAGTTGTCTACGCCGCGAGTGACCATCGGAGTAAGGGGGTGGGAGTAGAAAGCGACATGGCCCGGCCCATCGTCAACCACCGTGACAGGCCGGGCGAGGCCGATTCCCTTGCCCAACATCTCGTATTGGACTATCTGAGAGCCGGGTTTCCAGTGCATATGCCCTACCCGACTAAAGACCCAATTCCGCAGCCACAGGGGTGATCGGACTGCTAACTTGCGACAGCCATACCCAACCTGCTAGTGACCGCCCTTTAGCCATTCAAATGACGCTCCGCATCATGGTTGTGCTGGTCGGCACTGGCCCCTTCGGCAGGCTCAGGGCAGGCTTTCGACAAGCTCAGGCCGAACGTCTCTTGAAGTGGCTGCGCGGCAGCCACTGACTACCTCGGCACGGCCTACAGGCGGCCACACATTTGCTCAGCGCAAGGCCCCAAGACGGCCCTCTAGGTACAAGGCCCCTGCTCCGTTCGGCCGGTGGGCGCTGATGGCGTATGCGGGGCTTGCCCCTCGCGGAGTGGCGGCTAGGACTCCTCGCCGAAGCGGTTGATCTCGTCGATGACGGCCTGGGGGATGTCCTTCGGCACCTGGCCCGCCGCGACCTTGGCGCTCTGCACGGCCTGGCGGATCTCCTCGACCACCTCGGGGTTCGCCAGGGTCGTGGTGTCGCCCACGTCCACGAAGTTCGAGATTGCGGCCGTGACGCGCCTCATGATCTTGCCCGAGCGCGTCTTCGGCAGGTCGCCGGAGATCCAGACGTGGGCCGGGCGGGCGATCGGGCCGATTATCGTGGCGATGGCGCCCTTGACCTCATCGACGACCTCCTGGCCGGCCTCGTAGCCCGGCTTCAGGGAGATGTACATCTCCGGCACGCGGCCCCGAAGCTCGTCGACGGCTGGGACCGCCGCGGCCTCGCTGACGGCCTCGACGGTGAGCGCGGCCGACTCCAGCTCCTTCGTCCCCAGGCGGTGCCCGGCGACGTTGATCACGTCGTCGACCCTGCCGACGATACGGTAGTAGCCGTCCTCGGACTGGGTCGCGCCGTCGCCTGTGAAGTAGGGCCAGTCGCGCCAGTCCTTGCTGTCCGGGTCCGTGTTGAACTTTCTGAAGTATGTCTCGACGAACCGGTCGGGGTCGCCCCAGACGGTCTGCATCATGCCCGGCCAGGGCCTGGTGATGCAGATGTTCCCTGCCTTGTCGGCCCCGGGCTCTATCTCGTTGCGGTCTTCGTCGTAGATGACGGGCACGATGCCTAGGGCCCCGGGGCCGCAGCTGCCGGGCTTCATGGCCTGGAGCGCGGGGAGCGTTGCGCCGAGGAAGCCGCCGGTCTCGGTCTGCCAGTAGGTGTCGACGACGACCGCCTCCTTCTTGCCGACCTCCTCGTAGTACCAGCGCCAGACCTCCGGCTCGATGGGCTCGCCGACGGTGGTCATGTGCTTGAAGTGGTAGTTGTACTTCTTGGGCTCGTCGGGACCGACCTTTCGCAGCATCCGGATAGTCGTCGGCGCGGTGTGGAAGATGTTGACGTCCAGCCGCTCGGCTATGCGCCACGCCCTGCCGGCGTCCGGGTAGTTCGGCACCCCCTCGTACATGACGCTCGTCGCGGCCACCGACAGCGGGCCGTAGACGATGTAGGAGTGGCCGGTGATCCAGCCGATGTCGGCCATGCACCAGTAGACGTCGTCGGGGTGGATGTCCTGATAGTACTTGGACGTGCCCGCCACGTAGGACAGGTAGCCGCCGGTGCTGTGCTGCGCGCCCTTGGGCTTGGCGGTCGTGCCGCTCGTGTACATCAGGAACAGCGGCGCCTCCGCGGGCATGGAGACAGGATCGACGCGCGCGCCCTTGTAGTCCTCGAGAAGCTCGTCGACGAAGAAGTCGCGGCCCTCGACCATGGGCGTCTCCGACTGGTATTGGCCCTTGTAGCGCCGCCACACGAGGACCTTGTCGACCTTCTGGCCGTTCGCCTCGGCCTGGGCGACGGCCTCGTCGGCCTTGACCTTGTGGTCGAGCATGTCGCCGCTGCGGTGGTAGCCGTCCATGGTGATGAGGACGTTGCTGCCCGAGTCGACTATCCGGTCGCCGCACGCATTCCCGCTGAAGCCGCCGAAGACCTGGGAGTGGACCACACCCAGCCGGGCGCAGGCGAGCATCGTCACCGGAAGCTCCGGCATCATCGGCATGTGGAGGGTGACGCGGTCGCCCGCCTTCAGGCCGGCGAAGTCCCTGAGCAGGGCCGCGAACTCGTTGACGCGGACGAAGAGCTCCTGGTAGGTGATGACCCGGTCTTCCTCGTCCTCGAGCTCCGAGACCCAGATGAACGCGGCCTTGTTCTTGTGCTCGTCGAGGTGCCGGTCGACGCAGTTGTAGCTGGCGTTGAGCCTGCCGCCCACAAACCACTTCCAGAAGGGCGGGTTCGATGTGTCAAGCGTCGTGTGCCAGTACTTGTCCCACGTCAGCAGGTCGGCGTACTCGCGATAGTAGTCGGGAAACTTGTCCGCCGTGAAACGGTCGTGCACGGAGGGGTCGGCCATGTTGGCCTGCGCTATGAACGCCGTATCAGGATAGATGCGCTCCTCTTCGCGCCAGTGTGAGGCGATCTGGGCCTCGCTGACTTCGGCATTCCCATTGGACTGAGTCATTGCCGGGTCCTCCTCGAAGTATCTGATGGACAGGCGTGCCGGAAGCGGCCCACCCTAGCTGGCAGAGAAGGATAACAGCGCGAAATCGGCGTTTCAACCTTGCGGGTGAACCTCTCAGGCGGCCAGGGCCTCCCATGAGGCGGCGGCGATCATCGCGAGGCCGACCAGCACTACGAACAGGCCGAGGTTCACCCGCTCGGCGAATGCCAGCAGGGCCCGGATCGCCCCGAGGCCTACCGCGAAGGCCACCCCCGCCGCGACGACCGCCTCAGCTGACAGTGCGAACCCTCCATACAGGGCGGCGTACAGGGAGGCTGCGGCGCTGGCCGGGATGCTCATCAGGAAGCTCACGACCAGCGCCTCGCGCTTCTCGACGCCGCGTCCCAGCAGCGCCGCGACGGTCAGGCCGGAGCGGCTGAACCCGGGCAGGATCGAGATGCCCTGCGCGAACCCGGCCAGGAGCGCGTCGTACAGCGACAGCCGCGTCCTGTCGCGGATGCCCTGCCTGGGCCGCCGCAGCTGCAGCGCCCCCGTGGCCAGCATCAGGACGCCGACGAGCCCCATCGCGGACGCACCCACGACGCCGGACAGCTCTCCCAGGGCAAGAACGAGGGGGAGGGCGACGGCCATGCTCAGCGCCGTCGAAATCACGAGGAACAGGAGCAGGGACGAGGGCCGCTTCGACCGGTGCCACACCTCGCGGGCGAGGGCGGCCACATCCCGCCGGAGGACCACCAGGGCGGCGGGCATCGTCCCCACGTGGAGCCAGAGAGCGTAGCCCACGGCCTCGTCTAGGCTCTCCCCCTCCAGCAGCGAGTAGGCGGCGGCGACCAGGCCCTCGGAGCTGACCGGCAGCCACTCCAGGACGCCCTGGAGGACGCCGAGCAGGACCGCCGTCGTCACCTCGTCGTTCGCCGCCAGTCTACGACGCAGCGGAAGCCGGTGTTGCCGGTCGAGCTGTCGGGGGTGTTGGCCGTGCGGGCGGCGACGCGGTAGCGATTGCAGTACGAGTCGTGGCACAGGTAGGAGCCGCCCCGAGTGACCGCCGCCGTGCCGACCTCCGGGCCGGTCGGGTTGTCGCGCGGCCCGTCGACGTGGTAGGTCGGGCTGAACCAGTCCGCCGTCCACTCCCACACGTTGCCCGCCACGTTATACAGGCCGAACCCGTTGGGCGGGAATGCCCTGGCCGGGGCGGTGCCCACGTAGCCGTCGTCGGCCGTGTTTACGTCAGGAAACGTACCCTGCCAGATGTTGCAGAGGTGCTCGCCGCCGGGGGTGAGGTCGTCGCCCCAGGGGTAGATGCTCTGCTCCAGCCCGCCGCGCGCCGCGTACTCCCACTCCGCCTCCGTGGGCAGCCGCTTGCCTCCCCACTCGCAGTAGGCCATAGCGTCGTTCCTGGAGACGTGGACGACCGGGTGGCCCATCCGGGTCTTGACGTCGGAGCCGGGCCCGTCGGGGTGACGCCAGCTCGCTCCATCGACGCGAATCCACCAGGGGGCCTCCGCCACCGCCTGCTGGGCCGCGCGCCTCGCCCTCGGCGTCAGGAGCAAGTGGAATACGAAGGACCAGCCGAACCGCTCGGCCTCGGTGACGTACCGGGTAGACTTCACGAAACGGGTGAAGTCCTTGTTAGTGACCGCCGTGGCGTCGGCGTGGAACGGGTCGACGGTCACCTCTCTTATCGGCCCCTCGCCATCTGCGGGGAAGCCCGACGCGTCCTCGGTGCCCATCAGGAAGCTGCCGCCGGGCAGCTCCACCATGCCGCGGGTCGAGCCGCCCGCTCGCATGGTCTCGCGCCGGGCCGCGGCGGTGTTCGCGCGGGGCGCGCTCGGGCCGCAGCAGGCACCGCTATTCTCGCGTTGTCCGTCCACGGCACCAATATAGCCGACAGCGGGCTCCACTACCAGTTGGAGTTGCTCTCCCACGGGTGGGCGCGGGCGACGTCCTCGTCGAGGTCGGCGCCCCATCCGGGCGCGGTCGGGATGGTCATGTAGCCGTCGACGATCTCCGGGACGCTCGTCGTCAGGTCGTCCTTCCAGGGCACGTCGTCCACGTCGGTCTCCATGATGCGCACGTTGGGCAGCACGGCGCACAGGCTGGCGCTGATGAAGGTCGACAGGTGGCTGTAGTAGTTGTGGGGCGCGACGTTGAACTGGTAGGCCTCGGCCAGATCGCCGATCTTCTTCGACTGGCTGAAGCCGTTCCACGGCACGTCGACCATGAACACGTCCGCCGCCCTCTGCTCGAAGTAGGGCAGGTACTCGCGCATGTAGAAGAGGTTTTCGCCCGTGCAGATGCGCGTCGACGTCGAGTCCTTGATCTCCCGGATACCGGATGGCTCGTACATGTCCACCTCGAGCCAGAGGATGTCGAACTGCTCGAGGACCCTTGCTATGCGCTTGGCCGCCTCCGGCTTGAAGTTGAAATTCAGGTCGAGGTTGATATCCACGTCCGGCCCCACGGCGTCCCGGAACGTGCCGATGAGGGTCTCGACGTGCCGCAGCAGCTCCCTCGACACCACCTGATCGGTCGTGCCGGGGCCGCTGCCGAATCCCCCGAAGTGGACCTCGGCTGGGTCGCCCGGCAGCACGATGTTGGTCTTGAGCGCCGTGTAGCCGCGGCTCACGACTTCCCTGCCCAGGTCGGCTATGTCGTCCATCGTGCGGATCGGCGGCGTCCCCAGTATCTCCGGGTACCTGGCGCGGGACGAGCCGCAGTGTGACCAGTAGACGCGGACGCTGTCCCGGGTCGGGCCGCCGAACAGCTCGACCACCGAGATGCCCAGCGCCTTCGCCTTGATGTCCACCAGCGCAAGCTCGACGCCCGCGATGGCCTTTGCGGCGATCCCTCCCGGGCTCTGGCGGGTGCGGCGCAGCATGTCCCAGAAGCGCATCTCGAATGCGCGGGGGTCCTGTCCGAGCAGCACGGGCTTCAGGTCCTCGATCGTGCCCACGACGCCCTGCGGGGAGCGGCCGTCGCTGCACTCGCCGTAGCCGGTCACGCCCTCGTCCGTCTCGACCTTGACGAAGATCCAGGGCCGCCAGCCCGCGTCGACGGTGAACGTCTCGATGTTGCTTATGCGCATGTGGGGAATCTCCTGCCGACCGGCACATTCTATCGGAACCGTGAGCGCGGATTTGACCCGTCTGGCGATTTCGCGCTAACATATTGCGAATTTCGTTTAGGAGGCTCTTGAAATGAAACTGGCAGTTATACGGAGAGGGGTGCTGTGGACGGCGCTTCTCATGGTCCTGGTCGCTGGCGCCATCGCCTGCGGATCGGATGAGCCGGCCGCGGCGCCCCAGCCGACCGCCGTCTCCGCCGAGACCATAGCGATGATGGTCGGCGACGCGGTCAAGAGCGCCATGCCGTCCGATACGGGCGCGAGCGCCGACGACATCCAGAAGATGATCGACTCGGCGATGATGGGCATGGACACCGGCGCAAGCGCTGCTGAGATCCAGCAGATGATCTCCGCCCAGATGAGCGAGCAGATGGGCGACCAGATGAACGCCGACGACGTGAAGGCGGTCGTCGAGGCGGCCATAGCGGCCATGCCCGCGCCGCAGGTCGACGCGGCGGCTGTGAGGCCGCTGGTCGAGCAGGCGGTCGCGGCGTCCGTCCCCGAGGGCGTGAGCGCCGAGCAGATCTCCAAGCTCGTCGAAGCCGCAGTCTCCGGAGCGACGGCCAACGTGCCGACCCGCGGAGACCTCGAGAACTCCATCGAGGCGGCGATCACCGAGCAGATGGGCAGCCAGCTGACGGCAGCCGACGTGCAGAAGATCGTCGACGCCTCGGTCATGGTGGCAGTCGAGGAGTCCAAGAAGGCGACCGCCGCGGCCGAGAGCGCAGCGATGGAGGCCGGTAAGGCAACCACGGCAGCCGAGGGCGCAGCGATGGACGCGCAGAAGGCGACCTCCGCGGCCCAGGGCGCGGCGATGGACGCGCAGAAGGCGCTGGCGGCCGCGCAGGCCCCGGCAGTAGCGCCGCCCTCCTCGGACTCCGTGCTTCGCATCGGCAACTCCGGCGAGGTGCAGTTCCTCGACGCGGCCAAGAGCCAGTCGGGCACGGACATCATCTTCTCGGAGATGATGTACAACCGGCTGCTCCAGTACGACGCCACGATGATGGACCCGAAGCCTGACGTCGCATCCAGCTGGACGATTTCGGACGACGGTTTGACCTTCGTGTTCACCCTCCGCGAGGACGTCAGGTTCCACAACGGCAAGGGCGTTACCGCCCACGACGTGGTCTACAGCTGGAACCGGTGCCAGTTCGAGATCATCGACAGGGGCCGGTGCAGGGGCGAGCTGAACGACGTGGTCTCCTACGAGGCGACGGGCGATTATGAGTTCACCGTTGTGCTGGACAAGCCCAGCCCCGTGTTCCTGGCATCGATGGCCCACTGGTCCCTGGCCATCGTCGACGAGGGCAGCACCGACAAGCAGGACACGAACCCAGTAGGGACCGGTCCCTACAAGTTCGTCGAGCAGGTCCCCGGCGACAGGGTGGTGCTCGAGAAGAACGACGACTACTTCGACAAGGAAATCCTGAACATCAGGCCCGAGAGGGTCATCATCATCCCGATCAAGGACCCGCAGACCCGCATGGCGGCGATCCGGGCGGGTGAGATCGACTTTGCCGTAGACGTGCCCTTGGAGCAGGTTGCCAGCATCGCCACGACTGAGGGCGTGCAGCTCCTGCAGCAGAGGGACGGCATCACGGCCTCGTACATGACGATCATCTTCAACTACCGCGAGGGGCCGATGGCCGACCTGCGGGTGAGGAAGGCCGTCGCGCTGGCCGTCGACAGGGACGCGATCAACAGGGCCATCTACTTCGGCCTTGGCGTGCCAAGCTGCAACCCGATCCTCGAGTCCCACTGGGCATACCTGCCGTATGAGTGCGAGCCCAGGGACGTTGAGAAGGCGAAGGCGCTCCTGGCCGAAGCCGGATACGGACCCGACAACCCTCTCAAGATCAAGTACATGCCTGAGAACATCCCGGTGACGCAGAAGATGGCCGAGGTCATCCAGCAGAACCTGGCCGACGCGGGCATCGAGATGGAGATCGTGATCGTCGACAGCCCGACCTGGCTG
Organism: Dehalococcoidia bacterium; assembly: GCA_965116315.1. Classification (GTDB taxonomy): domain Bacteria; phylum Chloroflexota; class Dehalococcoidia; order Lucifugimonadales; family CAJWER01. The sequence continues at coordinate 7,643 of OZ220672.1, read as the reverse complement.
GACAAGGTCTGGTTCGGCCTGGACTGCGACACCCCTGACTGGCCGGAGTCGCGCTGCTGGGCGGGCACCCACAAGGAATTCGACCTGGGTGACGCCTGGTACACCCGCGAGCCCGACCCCGACGGACTGATGCAGAGCCTCTTCAGGGCCGACTCCCACACGAGCGGCTTCAAGGGCAACAACGGCATGAGGTACTTCAACCCTGAGATCGAGCGGCTGTTCGACGAGGCCAAGAGCACTTCCGACCGGGCTGTCCGGGCAGAGCTCTACCGCCAGATCGTCGACATAGTCGTGGCCCAGGACGTGCCGTTCGTCAAGCTGCAGAGCATGCCCCGCTTCTTCGCGGCCAACAGGCACGTGCAGGGCGGATACGTGAACCCGAAGGGCTACTGGAACGCCAAGGACTGGACCTGGCAGGAGTAGCAGCACAAGACTTCGAATAGTTATGGGGCGCGGGGACAAGTCGGACCGACTATCCCCGCGCCCCATAGATTGTCAGACAACGTGACCCTGAACATGCGCTCCTGGGACCAACCCCAAGTGCCGTATCGGTTGCTGGCCTGATGCAGCAATGAGCCAACTCAGCTGGGCCCGGAGGCCAGTCAAATCCAGACCTTCATAGCCCGCAGAACCCTACAGACGGCCTATGTTGTCGTCGTCCTCTCGTTTGTGGTATTTGCCCTCGTACGCTTCGCACCTGGGGACCCGGCGGTTACCAGGCTAGGCATGGAGGCCACCCGCGAAGCCCTCGAAATGGAGCGGGAGGAGCTGGGCCTCAACAGGCCCCTCCTCGTCCAGTACGTCATCTGGGTGGGCAAGATGCTGCGGGGGGACATGGGTGTCTCCCTGTCATACAGCGCCGACCACCCCGTATCCTCGTTGGTCTGGGAGAAGCTCAAGCGCACCCTCCCCCTCGCCGTGTCGGCGCTGACTCTCGCCGTCGTCCTGTCGCTGCCCATCGGCATAATCGCCGGCCTGCGTCCCTTCACTTGGTTCGACAACGTCATCTCCGCGGTCTCGCTGTTCGGTGTGGCTGCTCCCAGCTTCTGGATCGGCCTCATGCTGATACTGTTCTTCGCGGTCCAGCTGGGCTGGCTGCCCACGTCGGGCTACGGCCCCATTGGCGAGGGCTTCCACTGGAAGTACTTCATCCTCCCGACCATAACCCTCGGCATCCAGTACATGGGCGCGCTGACCAGGTACATGCGCTCAGGGATGCTGGACGTGATGAGCTCCGACTACATACGCACGGCGCGGGCCAAGGGGCTGGCCTACAAGACGATCGTGGGGCGGCACGCCCTGAAGAACGCGATGCTCTCGGTGGTCACAGTCATAGCCCTCGACATGGGATCCCTGCTGGCGGGGGCACTGGTCACCGAGACCGTCTTCAGGTGGCCCGGAGTCGGACTGCTGCTGGTGGAGTCGATCAATGGCCGTGACTACGGGATCGTGCAGATGGTCGTCCTGATCGCGTCGGTCTTCTACGTGACGGTCAACCTGCTTGCTGACATCGCGTATGGCTATCTCGACCCGAGGATACGCTACGAATGAGCGAGCCGACACAACAAGGTACCGGAGTGCTGGCGGTCGAGGAGGCAGCGGTGCGGCGTCGGGCCGGGCTGCTTCGCGTCATGGTGGACAGCTTCCTGCGCAACAGGACGGCGCTGTTCGGAGTGGTGGTCATCTCGGTTTTCACCCTGGCCGCGATAGCCGCTCCGATAGTCACCGAGGAAGGCTCCGGCCTGGCAATGTGCAAGATCACGAGCAGGCCCTGGCACCACCTCGCCGGGTGGCTGGCTCCCCCGTGCTACCAGGACTACGACGCACTTAGGCAGCCCCCGTCGGCTGCGTATCCCATCGGGACCGACTCCCTGGGCCGGGACAACCTCAGCCGCGTAATCTATGGCGGCAGGGTGTCCCTGCAGGTGGGCCTGCTCGCCACGGCCGTTGCGGCCATCATCGGCATCACCATGGGCCTCGCTTCGGGCTACTTCGGCAGATTGACCGACAGCGTACTGATGCGCATCGTGGACGCGATTCTCGCCTTCCCCGGGCTCCTCCTGGCCATCCTCATGGTTGCCGTGCTGGGGCCGTCGCTCCGGAACGCGATGCTGGCCATAGGCATAGGCTTCATTCCGTCGTTTGCGCGAATCACGCGCGCCAACGCGCTGTCCCTGCGCGAGAAGGAGTTCGTAGAGAGCTCTCGGGCTCTCGGCGCCGGCCCGTGGCGAATCATGCTCAGGACGATACTGCCGAACACCATGTCCCCGATCATCGTGCAAGCGTCCCTGGTGATGAGCTACGCGATTCTGATCGAGGCCAGCCTCAGCTTCCTGGGCCTGGGCATCCAGCCGCCCACGCCGTCATGGGGCTACATGCTCGTGGCGGGCCGGGAGTTCATCGAAATAGCGTGGTGGCTCACCACGTTCCCAGGCCTCGCCATATTCCTGATCGTCCTGTCATGGAACTTCATCGGCGACGGCATTCGCGAGGCCCTCGACCCCCGCCAGCAACGCCGCTAACACCCGCCGCAAGGTTTCAGGGACCCGCAAGCTGCGGCCTGTCGTCCCGAGGAGTCCCCGACGAGGGACCTGGGGCGGGGTCCCTTCGGCGCAGCATCTTGCCACGGTGAGATCGATGGGTTCGAGTGCCACCGGGGGTATGGCTAAGCCCTTGCACAGACCCTTGAGGCCCAGCTAGTATGGTAATTGCCGTGGCAGGTAGTGCTCAGTCTGACTGAGTGAAGGGGCCGGTTCCAGCGGTCTCATTCGGCCCATCCGACACCAGGATGGGCTGAGTACTTTTTCTCCAGCACGTAATGGAAGATTTGGCCCGAGTTGCCCACGCCTCGCGCGGCTCGCGTACGACGATAAGCGCTGCTCAGGGAGAACGAACCCCGGCTAGACGTCGTCGCCCCAGGACGACATCTCGGCCCTCAGCTCCGCGTCGAGGCCCATCTCGAACGCCGCCAGGGCGTTGTCGATGTGCCCGGTCTCCCTCGCCCCAACCAGCACGGCGGTGATGGCCGGGTGGGTCATCGACCACGCCATTGCCAACCTCACCATGGGCACGCCCATCTCGCCGGCCTTCTCCCTCAGCCGCTCGATGATCCGGAAGTTGCGGTCGTTGAAGTAGAGGTCGGCGTGCGCCGGCATGATGTCGAAGCGCGTGCCCTTCGGTATGTCCCCGTGGTCCGGCGTGTACTTGCCCGTGAAGAAGCCCGCGCCCATCGGGCTGAAGGGCGTGACCGAGATCTCCTCCTCGATGCAGAGGGGCAGGAACTCGGCCTCGTCGTCCCGCAGACCGAGGTTGTAGCCCGGCTGCGCGATCTCGTAGCGTGGATACCCCTTCGCAGCGCTCGTATCTAGCGCCTCCCGGAGCTGCTCGGCGCTGTGCTGGCTGCAGCCGATGACCTCGGCGCGGCTGGCGGCGACCTCGTCCGCCAGCGCTCCCAGGGTCTCGTCGACCGGCACGTCCGGGTAGGGCCGGTGGAGCTTGTAGATGTCGACGTGGTCGGTCCTCAGCCTCTCCAGGCTCTCGGCCATGGCCCGGCGGACGTTGTCGGCGGACCCGCCCGTGCTGAACTTGGTCATCAGGATGATGTCGTCCCTGACGCCCCGCTTCTCCATCCACCTGCCGACGATGTTCTCGGACGAGCTCATCTCCGTCGTGACCTCGCGCTGGTCGTCGACGCCCATCGTCTCGAGCCTGGTGCGCTGCGAATTGCCGCCCCCGTAGGCCTCAGCCGTATCGAAGAAGTTCAGCCCCTTCTCCATGGCGTAGTCCATAACGCGGTACGAGTCGTCCTCACCAATCTCGCGGCCGAAGGTGACGCACCCGAGCGCGATGGCGGGGATCGTCCGGCCCGTCCTTCCCAGCGGTCTTTGCTCCACTTGCAGCTCCTGTCCGATTTGCTCCGCGCAGATTAGCCTACGCAGGGCGCCAAGTCCAGCTTCGCGATGCTTCCCGAACTGTCCAGCCCCGCCAGGCGCGAGTTCATGATCGACGTCATTCCGAACGAAGCGGAGCAAAGTGAGGAATCTAAGGCCTCAGGCATGGGCCGACCCCGAATGCAAGGGCCCGTAGATTCCTCGTCGCTGCGCTCCTCGGAATGACAGGTTGTGGGGAGGTTCCGCAAATCACCAGTGTGAAGAGCCCATCGCGTGCGTCCCCTTCTTGAAGGCTTGGGGCGGTTCAGCATATCCTTTGAGGCAGGACACTTCCGAACCAAGGACATTTCATGACCACCATTGACTCCGATCGTCACATACTGCTGGAAGGCAACTACAACGCACGAGACATAGGCGGCTATCCCATAGAAGGGGGCGGCTCGACCCGCTGGAAGGTGTTCATGCGCTCCGACAGGATGGACCTGCTGACCGCCGCGGACCAGGCGAAGCTGCTGGACTACGGAGTGCGGTCCATCATCGACCTGCGGACCGTGTACGAGACCAGGGAGACCCCGAACGTCTTCGTGGAGTCGGACCAAGTCGCCTACGTCCACTGCGATCTCATGGGCGACACGCCCACGCCTCTCACCGACGAGGTCGTGCTTGGGCTCCCCGCGGACAGGATCGAGCGCTCGTATACCGGGTGGCTGGACTACCGGAAGGCCCAGGTCGCGGAGGTGCTGGGCATGCTGGCGGACCCGGGCTTCGGGCCCGCCCTCTACCACTGCGCCGGCGGCAAGGACAGGACCGGCGTCATCAGCGCCCTCCTGCTGGGCATCGCCGGGGTGTCCCGGGACGTGATCCTCGACGACTACACCCTGACATCGGAATTCCTCTACAGGCGCGCGCTCCTTGGCGGGGCCCGGCCGGAGGAGAAGCCCGTCTCCTCCCCTCGCGAGTACGCGGACGAGTATTGCCCCAGGGACGGCATGGCGCGCACGCTCGCCCACCTGGACCGCGGGTACGGGGGCATCGAGGCCTACGTGCGGGCCATCGGCCTGACCGAAGGACAGGTCGACGCCCTGAGAGAGATGCTGATCGAATGAGGACCCCATGATCGAGATTACCGACAGCGCAAAGGCGGAGCTCCACAGGATGATGGGAGGCTACGACTTCGACGAAGGGCAGGGGTTCCGCCTCGCCACTCCACCGGTCTGGGAGGGCCTGGGAGACTTCGGCATCGTCATCGACGCGGGACGCGACCGCGACCACGTGGTCGAGTATGAAGGCGTCGAGGTCCTGCGGCTCGACCCCGGCACAGCAGAGCACCTCGCCAAGGCGGTGATGGACTTCAAGGAGTCGCGGTTCACCCTGGACGTGTATTGAGATGCTTAAGCCGGATGGCGCTGTGCTGGCGCAGCGGGAGCTCGGGCTCGTCGGGTACGCCGCCGGCCTCGACCTGCAGCGGGAGCTCCACGCCCGCGTCCTGAATGGCGAGATGGACGGAGCGCTGCTGCTCCTGGAGCACTCCCACGTCTACACGCTCGGGCGACGGGGGAAGCTCGACGACCTCCTCGCCCCCGAGGACCGCCTGTCGTCCCTCGGCGTGGAGGTGCACCACGTCGACCGGGGCGGCGAGGTGACGTACCACGGTCCCGGCCAGCTCGTCGGCTACCCTGTAGTCGACCTGCGGCGTCTCAGAATGCGGCCCCTGGAGTACGTGCGCTCGCTGGAACGGCTCCTCATACAGACGCTGTCGGATTTCGGCATCGCCGCGGAGTCGGATGGACACCCGACCGGCGTATGGACGAGCGGGGCAAAGATCGGCGCCATCGGCGTGCGGGTCAGCCGGGGGGTCACGACCCACGGTTTCGCCCTGAACGTGTCGCCCGACCTGGGCTACTTCCAGCACATCGTCCCATGCGGCATCCGGGACTGCCGGGTCGCGTCGATGGAGTCCGAGGGAGTCGCGGCGAGAGTGTCAGACGTGGCTTCGGCGGCTGCCGGCCGTTTCGAGCGCGTCTTTGGAGTCAAGCTCGAGCCCATGTCCGGCGTGCCGGGGCCTCTCAGCGCCCATCGCATCGCCTGCCCCGGGCGGCCATGAACATCCCGCCGTGGCTCTTCAGGCTCGCTCTCGGCAGGCGGCTGCCGACCATATCCGGCGAGATCGAGGTGACGGGGGTCGAGTCCCCCATCACCATCGGGCGCGACCGCTTCGGGATACCCTACATAGAGGCGGATAACGACGAGGGCGCCTGGTACGGCGTGGGGTTTTGCCAGGGCCAGGACCGCGCGTTCCAGCTCGAGATGCTCCTACGAGTGGCCCGGGGTACGGTGAGCGAGCTATCCGGCCCGGCCGGCCTCGGCATCGACCGGCTGGCACGAAGGCTCGGCTTTGCCGAGGGCGCCGAACGCCAGGCCAGGCTCATCGAACCCGACATAAAGGCGAACATCGAGGCGTTCGCCCGCGGGATCAACGACGGCGTGCGATTGGGCAGCGGGCGCCGTGCCCACGAGTTCACGTTGCTCCGGAGCCGGCCCACCCCCTACTCGCTCGTAGACATCGTCGCGGCGGCCAAGCTGCAGGCCTTCGTGCTCGCCTCCAACTGGGACATAGAGCTCGCCCGCTACAACATTCTCCTCACCGACGGCCCCGAGGCCTTGGCCGACCTGGACCCCACCTATCCCATCGACCATCCGGTGTCGGTCCCGCCTGGGGCTGCGCAGGGAGTCGTGGCCGACCGGCTGGCCGAAGACCTGGCACTGCTCCGGGAGGCCACCGGGTATGCGGGAGGCTCGAACAACTGGGCCCTCGCTCCCGGCAGGACGGCCACCGGAAGGCCCATCCTGTCGAACGACCCTCACCTCCGCCCCACCCTGCCGCCCCACTGGTACCTGGCGCACATCCGCACCCCCGAATGGGCCGCCGCCGGGGCCACCTTCATCGGGGCGCCCGCAATTCCCGCCGGGCACAACGGCGTCGCCGCATGGGGAGTCACCGCCGCCCTGGTGGACACGACCGACCTGTTCATCGAGCAGCTCGGCGATGACGGACGGAGCGTCCGGGAGGGCGACGGCTTCACGCAGTGCGAGGTGCGCGACGAGGTGATCCGGGTCAAGGGCCGCGACGACGTGACCGAGCGGGTCGTCGTCACTCCCAGGGGTCCCATAGTGGCGGAGGGGCCCGGCGGGGAGGCGCTCTCGCTGAGGGCCATATGGCTGGACACCCTGCCGGTCAGGGGGATGCTGGCGGTCCACAAGTCACGCTCCTTCGAGGAATTCCGGACAAACTGCGGCGACTGGCCCCTCTCCTCCCTGAACATGGTCTATGCGGACGCTACCGGCGACATAGGCTTGCAGATCATGGGGACCGTGCCGGTACGCAAGAGGGGCTGGGGCGCCATACCGATGCCGGGATGGGAGGCCGGCTCCGGCTGGGAGGACGATCCCGTCCCCCACGACGAGATTCCCCACGCGTACAATCCGCCGTCCGGGATAGTCGCAACGGCCAACAACAGCCCCACGGGCGGAAGCGGCCCCTACCTGGGCATAGACTGGCTCGACGGGTACCGCGCAGCCCGGGCATACGGCGCGCTCGGCGAACGCGACGACTGGGACGTGCCGGGCACGATGGCCCTCCACCAGGACGTGGTCTCGGAGCCCTGGCGCGAGATGCGCGGCGCCGTGCTGGCCGTGCCCGCCGGGAGCGGGAATGCCCGGGAGGCCCTGGAGCTCCTGGAGTCCTGGGACGGC